>OY969692.1:0-4275449 GCA_963701975.1 uncultured Gammaproteobacteria bacterium | reverse complement strand
AACTCGGCGGCGGAAATTTCAGTCAGATAATCCAGCGCCGCGCGGCCCGTCCGGGCGCGGAGGTCGTTGATGATTTTTTTGCCCATGAACGCGCCGATGCGCACATCGCCGTAGGGGTTGCCCGCCACGGAATGCCGCACCATCGAATTGATCCCGACGAATCCCGTGCCGGGCGGAATCTCCACCTCGCCCATCACCTGCGCCGGGCCGGCAGAGAATGTGCGTGAGCTTGCCCTCGCCGCCCGCTGGTGATGGCGATCTGGTCCATGATGCCGCAGGGCGCGCCGACGACGTGGTTTTCCGCCATCTGTCCCAGCCGCGCGATGCGCGCGCCGTCCAGTTTCAGACCCAGGTAGGCGTTGAGGCACGAAAGTGTGCCGATTTCCACCGCCGCCGAACTGCCGATGCCCACGTTCATCGGCACCGCGCTGAGCAGCAGCATGCTGAAGCCAAAAGGCAGTCGACGATTCCTCCTTGAGCAACGTGAAAATGCTCCCGCCGATGTAAGCCGCCCACGCGACCAGCGGGTTGGCCGGGCACAACTCGCGCACCTGCGCGTAATCGCCGACGACGTCGCCCGCCGCCAAATAATCCAGCGGGATGCGTGTTTCCACCGGCAGGCTGCGCCGGCCGGCCTGCATGGTGCGGATGCGCAGGGTGCGGTCGGTGCGCGCCTGCAGAGCCATCAGCATTCCGCGGCCCAGCACCGCTTCGCAGACGTTGGCCCCGGAATAATCGGCAATGCCGCCCATCACATCCAGCCGCGCCGGCACGCGCGCCACCCAGATCTCGCCGCTGTGAAAAAACCGGCCAGACCGGTCGGGTCGCTGTTGGGCTTGCGCAGGAGCTGCTCGAATTCCGAAACTTCAAACGGGAGCTGCGTTTTTCATTTGATTGTGCCGTCGACGATGCCATAAGCCGGCGGCGCGGTCACGCGGGAAAATTCAAGTGATGATGGCGGAACAGCCGTTTCCGGTTTTGGAGCAGATACCAGACGATCAAAACGTTCAACGCCAGCACGATCAACAGGCCGATTTTGGGATGATGAAAAATTCCGGGCGCGGCTGGTCCGGCGCGTTCGGCGGGCGGTGGCGCACCAATTCAAAAATTTCAATCGGGATGAAAAACGCCGATTCGCCGATGGCCAGCCAGATGGCCCACTTCGCGCGGAACGCCAGCCCGGTGCCGCCGACGAGCAGGAACAATCCGTAGAGAAACGTGCCTGACGCCAACACGCGCATATTGCTCGGCGTGACGGTGTCCAGTCGATCGCCGATGGCCTTGAAAAAATCCGCTTCCGGATCGAGATGCATCCATCGGATAAATTGGTCAAACAAGTCCGACAAATCTTTATTCGCCAGCGAATAAACGCCCAGCGCCAGCAACAGCAACAGCGCGCCCTTGATCAATTTGATCGCGACGATGAAATACAGCGTCGGCGCGCGCTTCTTCGGCAAAGCTGTCAGATTTTTGCGTTCTCGGTCATCAGCGGATTTTCGGCAGCAACCAGTCCAGCAGTTCAGCAAATTTTCAGCCGCTCCTGCCGGCCGTCGTCGCGGTAACGCATCGTCACGGTGTCGAGCAATTCCGGCTTTTCGCCCAGCGTGTCGAAATCAATCGTCACGCAGAACGGCGTGCCGGCCTCGTCCTGGCGGGCGTAGCGGCGGCCAATCGAGCCGCCGTCGTCGTAAAACACATTCATCCACGGACGCAGCAGGTCGCGCACTTCCAGCGCCTTTTTCACCAGCTCCGGCTTGTTCTTCAGCAACGGCATCACGCCCACCTTGATCGGCGCGACGCGCGGATGGAATTTCAATATCACCGCGCGTTTCGGTTTTGCCCTTGTCATCGGTTTCGGTGACTTCGGAATACGCGTTGGCAGATCGAGCGCGAGAATCAGACGGTCCACGCCCGCGCTCGGTTCAATGACGTGCGGGATGTATTGGCCCTTGGCCAGGCCATTGGCGTCGTCGGTCGCCTGCTTCGGATTTGCTCCGGCGTTTCGTCCGGCTTGACGCCCATTTTCGTCAGATATTTCTTCCGCTTCTCGTAATAACGCTGCCACAAGGTCATCCTGTTTTTCCTTCGGCAGCTTTGCCCCAGGCGGCGCGCAATTCCTCGTCGAACACGCCCATCGGCTTGCCGGAGAAACGCTCGTGCTGGCTCAAATCAAAATCGCTGCGGGCGGCGATGCCTTCAGTTCTCGCCAGCCACTTGCCCTGCTCGTCCTTTTGCCGAAAGGAAACTTGAACAAAATGTCCACGCAGGCGCGGGCGTAATGCGCCAGTTCCTCCGGCTTCTGCCAGTATTCCCGAGCGTCGTGCGCGGCAGGCCGATGCCTTCGTAAAATCGCGACGCGCTCCTCGACCCAGTATTTATGCCATGCCTCCCAGCCCCAGTTCGGCTGCGGTTCGACCGGGATTGGCCGGTTCGGTCCGCCGGCAGCGGATCCGAACGCTCGCGCACGCCTTGCCGGAAATGGCTTCAACGACTTCGTCCGGCTTGATGAAAAATTCCAGTTCCATCTGCTCGAACTCGCGCGAGCGGAAGGTGAAATTGCGCGGCGTGACCTCGTTGCGGAACGCCTTGCCGACCTGCGCGATGCCGAACGGCACCTTCTGGCGCGAGGTTTCCAGCACATTTTTGAACTGCGCGAAAATCGCCTGCGCGGTTTCGGGGCGGAGATAGGCGACGTTGTCCTCGCTTCGACCGGGCCGACGTAGGTCTTGAACATCAGGTTGAACGGGCGCGGTTCGGTTAGTTCAACGCCGCTTTCTGGATGAAAATCAATCGAATTTTCAATTTTTGCTATGTTGTTCGCCAAGAAGAATTAAATTTTGAGAATCCAGAGCTTCGTAAAATGATACCGCAACTTTTCTTGCGCTTTCAATTGGTTTTCCTGGTTGGAGCAAAACGCAATAACGTTTGAACAAACATCTTTGCGATTTGTTGAAATTATTCCGCTTTTTTCCGAAGCAATTGCTCTGCGAAGCCGACTGATTCTCATGTTCAAACGTCTCTGATTAGTGGCAAAGGTAGCTTCAGGTTTTCAATGGCTTGAGAGTCAGGAATCTGCTTTCCAACAGTTGTTCAGCACATCTCCTGGTTACTGTCGGTGAAAATTCTTCGATTAGCGTGAATACATCTGCGTATTGCTCGAACGACGACAAACTCCTGAAAAACTAACTGCCATTCCACTTTGCGGCTCAACTTGATCCGCGCGAACTCGTTTTTTCGTCAGCGGACATTCGCGCATCAAATCCGCAAACGTATCCACATGCCCGCTGGCCTTCCAGATTTGCGGCGACATGATGATGGTGGCTTCGAGGCCGGCGACGTCGTCGCGCTGGCGGGTCATGGTGTTCCACCAGAGTTCCTTGACGTTGCGCTTGAGTTCCGCGCCGAGCGGGCCGTAATCCCAGAAGCCGTTGATGCCGCCGTAAATCTCCGACGACTGAAAAATGAACCCGCGCCGCTTGCACAGCGACACGATTTTCTCCATCAGCAAATTCTCTTTTGGCTCGGCCATAGGGCCGGCCAGTGTTTGCGAAGCAGTTGGCGATGTAAATCAGATTCTCACCAGCGGCAAGTTCATAACCGGCCGGATGCGTGAAAATCACGCTCGGGGCCACCGCCGATGCCGAGGGCTGCAATTTTGCGGTCTATGCCGGCAACGCCGAACAGGTGGATCTGTGCCTGTTCGATCCCACCGGGCGCAGCGAGCTGCGCCGGCTGACGCTGAACGAATGCACCGATGGCGTCTGGCACGGCTATCTGCCGGGATCGGCGCCCGGCCAGCTCTACGGCTATCGCGCGCACGGGCCGTACCAGCCCGAGCAGGGCCTCGCTACAACGCCAACAAGCTGCTGCTCGATCCCTATGCGCGCGCGCTCGCGGGTGCGCTGCGCTGGTCCGATGCGCTGTTTGGCTACCGTATCATCTCGCCGCGCGCCGATCTGTCCTTCGACCGGCGCGACAGTGCCGCCCGCGATGCCGAAGGCCGTGGTCACGGTCGAGCGCTTCGACTGGGGCGATGATCGCCCGCCGCGCACGCCCTGGTCCGACACGGTCATCTATGAGACGCATCTGCGCGGCCTGACGATGCGGCTCGAGGGCATTCCCGAGCCGCTGCGCGGCACCGCCGCGGCGCTCGGCCACGAGCGACACCGTCGACTATCTCAGGAGCCTCGGCATCACGGCGATCGAGCTGCTGCCGATCCACTGCGCTCGTGCAACGATCGCGCCCTGGTCGAGCGCGGACTGTTCAACTACTGGGGCTACAACACGCTCGCGCTTCTTCGCGCCCGAGCCGCGCTACCTGTCCGACGGCAGCCTCGACGAGCTCAAGGCGCGCCATCAAGGCGCTGCACGCCGCCGGCATCGAAGTGCTGCTCGACGTGGTCTACAACCACACCGGCGAGGGCAGCGAGCTGCGGACCGACCCTGAGCCTGCGCGGACTCGACAACGCGGCCTACTACCGCCTGCAGCGGACAACCCGCGCCACTGCGTCAACGACACCGGCACCGGCAATACCGTGAATTTCTCGCACCCGCGCGTGATCCAGCTGACGCTCGACTCGTTGCGCTACTGGGTCGACGGAATTTCACGTCGACGGCTTTCGCTTCGATCTGAGCGTCGACGCTCGGACGCGAGACAGTCAGCGGCTTCGAGCCGGGCTCCGGCTTCTTCGATGCGCTGATGCAGGATCCGACGCTGGCGCGCGTCAAGCTGATCGCCGAGCCCTGGGACATGGGCCCCGGCGGCTACCAGCTCGGCAATCATCCGCCCGGCATGGCCGAATGGAACGACAAGTTCCGCGACGACGTGCGCCGGTTCTGGCGCGGCGATGCCGGCCTGCGCGGCGCGCTGGCCGCGCGGCTGCAGGGCTCGGCCGACGTGTTCGATCATCAGCGCCGCCGTCCCTGGGCCGTCGCTCAATTTCATCACCGCGCACGACGGCTTCACGCTGCAGGACTGGGTCAGCTACGACCAGAAGCACAACGAGGCCAACGGCGAGAACAACCGCGACGGCACCGACGACAATGACAGCAACAACTGGGGCGTCGAAGGACCGACCGACGATGCGGCGATCCAGGCGCTGCGCGAGCAGCGTCAAGCGCGCGATGCTCGCGACGCTGATGTTCTCGCATGGCACGCCGATGCTGCTCGGCGGGCGACGAATTCGGTCGCACGCAGCAGTGGCAACAACAACGCCTACTGCCAGGACTCGCGAGCTCTCCTGGTTCGACTGGGCGCAGGCGCTGTCGCCGCGGGCAGCGAGCAGCGCGCCTATCGTTAGCGCGGCTGATTCGCCTGCGGCGCGAGTTCTGCAGCCTGCGCAGCGAGCTACTTCCAGCACGGGCGGATCGAGCCGCTGCCGCAGGTGCGCGACATCGAGTGGTTCGACGAGAACGGCGACGTGATGCGGCCCGAGGACTGGCACTACGGCGACGGGCGGCTGCTGTGCTTGCGGCGCGCGTCGCGGCTGGACGAGGCGCGGGTCGAGGTCAGCCTGCTGCTGACCAACAACACCTCCGAGTCGCACAGCTTCCAGCTGCCGGACCCGAGATTTCGCTGGTCGCTGCGGCTGAACAGCGCCGAGCTGCAGAGCGCCGATCAGGAAATCGAACTGGCCAGCTATCGACGTGGCGGCGCACAGCGTGCAGCTGCTGACCGCGATCGTGCCGGTAACGCCGGCCGAGAGCCTGACGGCGACGTCGGTGCAGCGAGCAGCGGCCTGCCGCCGGCACCGGCCCCGCGGGAACCCGTGACCGCGTCAGCCGCCGAGGTCACCGCGCATCAGTGACGCCTGCAGCGCAAGCAGCGCCTCGGCGAGCGCATCGACGTGCGCCTCGGTGTGCGCCGCGGACAGGAAGCCGACCTCGAAGGCGCTCGGCGCCAGATAGATCCCGCGCTCGAGCAGCGGGTGAAACAGCGCCGCGAAGCTGCTGGCCCGCATCCGGCGGAAGGCCACGCGGCGTGCGCATCGGCAGTGCGGCGAACGCCGCTGCGGGAGCTGCAGAGCCAGAACACCGAGCCGACGCGCTGCGATCGCCAAGTCCAGGCGCGCCGCTGAGCGCGCGCTCCAGGCGCGCGCCGAGCTGCTCCAGCCGCTGATACAACGCCGCCGTCCGCAGGCGCTGCAAGGTCGGCGAGGCCGGCGCACATCGCGAGCGGATTGGCGCTCAGGGTGCCGGCCTGGTACACCGGGCCGGCCGGTGCCACCAGCTCCATCAGATCGCGCCGACCGCCATAGGCGCCGACCGGAAAGCCGCCGCCGATGACCTTGCCGTAGGTCACCAGATCGGGGCGCATGCCGCTCAAACCGGCGTAGCCCTGGAAGCCGAAGCCGGAAGCCGGAAATCACCTCATCGAAGATCAGCAGCGCGCCGTGTGCGCGTGCCGTCCGTGGCGATCGCCTGCAGGAACTCGAGCCGCTGCGGCAGCAGTCCGTAGTTTGCCGGCAGCGGCTCGATGATCACCGCGGCGATCTCGTGCCCGTGGCGCGCGAACATCGCCTCGAGCGCGTCGCTCGTCGTCGAGCGGCGCCACCAGCGTCTCCTGCACGACCTCGGGCGCGAGGCCGGCGCTGTCGGGCAGCGGCGCCTCG
This sequence comes from uncultured Gammaproteobacteria bacterium, assembly GCA_963701975.1. Lineage (GTDB taxonomy): Bacteria > Pseudomonadota > Gammaproteobacteria > Steroidobacterales > Steroidobacteraceae > FEN-1191. The sequence continues at coordinate 4,268,838 of OY969692.1, read as the reverse complement.
GCCAGGCCGGAGCCGGCGCGCAGCAGCATCGAGTCGGTGTGGCCGTGATAGCAGCCGTCGAACTTCAGAATCTTCGGGTGCGGCCGGTCGCCGCGCGCGCCACGCGCAGCGCCGACATCACCGCCTCGGTGCCGGAGTTCACGAATCGGATGCTCTCGACCCAGGGCACGCGCGCCGTGATCAGCTCGGCGAGCTCCAGGCTGTAGGGCTCCGCGGTACCGAGGCTCCAGCCGCGCGCGAGCGCGGCCTCGGCCGCGCAGTCGCACCTGCGGGTCGGCGTGACCGAGGATCAGCGGCCCGAAGGCCATGCAGAAATCGAGGTACTCGCGGCCGTCGACGTCGCGCAGCAGTGCGCCGTCGCCGCCGGTCATGAAGCGCGGCGTGCCGCCGACGCCGCGAAAGGCGCGCACCGGCGAATGCACGCCGCCGGGCGAGACGCGCCGCGCGCGCGCAAACAGCTCCTCGGAGCGGCCGCCGCCGGCGCTCATGCCGCTAGCCACTCGCGCGCAAAGCGCGCGCCGTAGGTGATGATCATGCTCGCCCCGGCGCGCCGGAATGCAGTCATGATCTCCCGATGCAGTGCGGCGCGGTCGGCGAGCCCCTGGGCGGCGAGCGCTTCGAGCGCCGCGAATTCGCCGCTGACGTGATACACGGCCCAGGGCTTGCGGATCTCGCGCGACAGCTCGCGCAGCAGATCCAGATAGGGCAGCCCGGGCTTGACCATGAGGATGTCGGCGCCCTCGGCGGTCGTCGCGCTCGGCGCACAGCCAGGCGTCGCTCGGCCGCGCCGGATCGAGCTGATAGCTGGCGCGGTCCTTCAGTGCCGACCCGGACTTGGGCGCTGAATCGGCCGCAACGCGAAACGGCCCGTACAGCGTCGAATGAAATTTGACCGCGTAGCTCATCAAGACCGTGCGCTCGAGGCCGGCGCGCGTCGAGCGCGCGGCGAATCGCGCCGATGCGGCCGTCCATCATGTCGCTCGGAGCGACACAGTCGGCGCCGGCCCGCGCGTATGCCAGCGCCGCCTGCACCAGCTCGGCGACGCTGGCATCGTTGTCGACGTGATCGCCTTCGGCGGTGAGCACGCCGCAGTGGCCGTGCGGCGTCGAGGAGCACAGGCAGACGTCGGTCGCGAGCCAGATGTCGCGGCCGAAGCGGGCTTCAGCGCAGCGATCTGGCCGGCGGTATACGACCAGTCGATGTGGTGCTCGCGAGCGCGCCTGCGGCACGCCGAACAGCAGGAACTTGCTGCACGCCGGCTCTCGAGGTCCTGCTTCGACCTGGCGCAGCAGCGACTCGCTGCTTTCCTGGTGCACCCCGGTCAGGCCCGGCACCGGCTTGCGGATGCGGCTGCCCTCGGCGACGAACAGCGGCTGGATCAGCTGATCGGGCTGCACCTGGACCTCGCGCGTCAGGGCGCGGACGTGCTCGTCCTGGCGCAGACGGCGCAGATCGAGAGAGCTCATGCTGTTCGGCTGCTATGGAGGTGGATCGCGAGGCTGACAGTGTGCCGCGAGGCGCCGCGCCAGCGGTCACGCATTGTCACATGTCCCGTGCCTGCGGTCACGAACCAGCGCACGAACGCGCGTTTCCGCGACCTGCGACCTGCCTGCACCCGCCCGCCGACAGCGCTCCGGCAGCCGCAGCGGGCGAGGGCGGTGCTTAACTTATAAGCCAATGTTATGAGGGCGGCGAGCACAATCGCTGCCCTATGCCGTCGGCCGCCGACCACCCAACAACAATCGATCCGGTTCTGGCCGCCAAGGTCGAAGCAGTCTCGGCGCTGCTGCGCCAGGCGGTGCCGCGATCACGGCCGGCGTCGTCTATGCCAGCAGCCTCGGCGCCGAGGCCATGGTGCTCACCGATCTGATCTGGACCCACGTGCCCGGCGATCGACATCGTCAGCATCGACACCGGCCGGCTGCCGGAGGAGACCCTGGCGCTGCTCGAGCGCCTGGAGCGCCGCTACCAGCGCCGCATCAAGCGTGTATTACCCGCGACGCGCAGGCGGTGCGAGAATTACGTGCGCGAGCACGGCATCAACGGCTTCTACAACAGTCTCGGCGAACGCATCAGCTGCTGCCAGATCCGCAAGGTCGAGCCCTTCAATCGCGCCGTCGCCGGCTACGGCGCCTGGGTCACGGGCGTGCGGCGCGAGCAGTCTGCGCTGCGCGCCGAGGCGCAGGCGTGCATCGCCCGGACGAGCAGTACCGGGCTGCAGAAGATCAGTCCCCTGCTCGAGTGGAGCTCGAGCGGACATCTGGACCTATATCCGCGCCCACCAGCTCTATTACAGTCCGCTGCACGATCGCGGCTATCCGAGCATCGGCTGCGCGCCCTGCACGCGAGCGATCGAGCCCGGAGAGGATCACGCGCCGGTCGCTGGTGGTGGGAGAACCCGGACTCGCGCGAATGCGGCCTGCATCCCCGGCGGCGACCGGCCGCCGTCAGCCAGGCGCTGCGCTAGAGCGCGGCAGCGCTGCCGCTGCCCACGCAGGGGGCGTGGCTGCCGCGGTCAACGGTCGCCTGATCCGCTAAAGTCCGCTCATGGATCATCTGCCGGTATTCCTCAACCTGCGCGATCGACGGGCGCTGGTGGTCGGCGGCGGCGCCGTGGCGACGCGCAAGGTGGAACTGCTGCTGAAGGCGCACGCGCGGGTGCGGGTGGTGGCGCCGCGGCTGCATCCCGAGCTGGCGCTGTATCGCGATGCTGGGCGCATCGAGCACCTGGCCTGCGAGTTCGAGCCGCGACATTTCGACGACGCGGTGCTGGCGATTGCGGCCACCGATCGTCGCGAGGTCAATCATGCTGTAGCGGCAGCCGGCGCGGCGCGCGCTATCTTCGTCAACGTGGTGGACGATGGCGCGCGCCTCATCGGCCATCATGCCGGCCATCGTCGATCGCTCGCCGCTGGTCGTCGCGATCGGCACCTGCGGGCCAGTCGCCGACGCTGGCGCGGCGGGTGCGCGCGCAGCTCGAGGCGATGCTGCCCGAGCGCATCGGGGAGCTGGCGCGGCTGGCCGGCGCTGCGCGCGAGCGCGTGCAGCGCGCGCTGCCGGATATCGACCGGCGCCGCCGGTTCTGGGAGCGGCTGTTCGCGGGCAGCATCGCCAGCAAGGTATTCGCCGGCAGCACGCACGAAGCCGAGCGGCTGCTCGATGCCGAGCTGGCGCGAGGCCGCCGCGGGCGCGCCGCAATTGCGCGGCGAGGTGTACCTGATCGGCGCCGGTCCCGGCGATCCGGATCTGCTGACGCTGCGCGCACTGCAGCTGCTGCAGCAGAGCGACGTGGTGCTGTACGACCGGCTGGTGAGCGAGGCCGTGCTCGAGCGCGTGCGGCGCGACGCCGCAACGCATATTCGTCGGCAAGGAACCCGGTCGCCACCGCGTCACGCAGGAGCGCATTCATGCGCTGCTGCTCGAGCACGCCGGCCGCGGCCAGCGCGTCGCGCGCCTGAAAGGCGGCGATCCGTTCATCTTCGGGCGCGGCGGCGAGGAGCTCGACGTCGCTGCGCCGCGCCGGCATTCCGGTGATCGTGGTCCCCGGCATCACCGCGGCGCTGGGCGCGGCCGCCGGCGGCGCTGCTGCCGCTGACCCAGCGCGGCGTGGCGCCCTCGGTCACGTTTGTCACGGCGACCGGGGAAGGCGCGGAGGCACTCGACTGGCGCTCGCTCGCCTCGCCGCTGCAAACCGTGGTGTTCTACATGGGTGTCGCGCAGCTGCCGCGGATCGTCGCAGCTGCTGCAAGCCCATGGCGCCCCGGCCGAGCGCGCGGCCGCGATCGTCGAGCAGGCCACGCTGCCGCGGCAGCGCGTGATCGCGGGCTGCCTGGGCGATATCGCGGCGCGGGCGCAGCAGGCGCAGCTCGGTGCGCCGGCGCTGCTGATCGTCGGTGAGGTGGCCGGCCGCGCAGCACGCTGCGCCGACCTGATGCAGACATTGATCGCGACGGGGGCCGCCGACCTATGAACATCGTCCAGGATTTCGTCGACGCGGTGGGCCGAACGCCGCTGATCCGGCTGCGGCGGGTCAGCGACGAGACCGGCTGCGAGATCCTCGGCAAGGCCGAATTCATGAATCCCGGCGGCTCGGTCAAGGATCGTGCCGCGCGCGCCATCGTGCTCGACGCCGAGCGGCGCGGTGTGCTCCAACCGGGCGGCACCGTAGTGGAAGGCACAGCCGGCAATACCGGCATCGGACTGGCACATGTCTGCAATGCGCGCGGCTATCGCTGCGTGATCGTCATGCCCGATAACCAATCGCCGGAAAAGTACGCATTGATCGAGGCGCTCGGCGCCGAGGTGCGCCGGGTCAAGACCGTGCCGTACAGCGATCCCAATCACTATCAGAAGGTCGCCGGACGGCTGGCGCAGGAACTGCCGAATGCGATCTGGAGCAATCAGTTCGACAACACCGCCAACCGCCGCGCCCACGTCGAGACCACCGGTCCGGAGATCTGGCAGCAGACCGATGGGCGCATCGATGCCTTCGTCGCCGCAAGCGGCACCGGCGGCACGGTGGCGGGGGTGTCCGAATACCTCAAGTCGCGCAATACCCGGGTGCGCACGGTGCTGGCCGATCCGCCCGGAAGCTCGCTGTACGAGTTCATCCGCCACGGCGTCGTCAAGGCCACCGGCAGCGGCTCGATCACCGAGGGCATCGGCATCGGACGCGTCACCGCCAACATGCAGGATGCGCCGATCGACGATGCGGTGCACATCGAGGACGCCGAGACGGTGTGTTACGTCTACCGATTGCTGCGCGAGGAGGGCCTGTTCGTCAGCAGTACCAGCGGCATCAACGTCGCGGCCGCGGTGCGCGTCGCACGCGAGCTCGGGCCAGGGCATACCGTGGTGACGGTGCTGTGCGACACCGGCTCGAAGTACCTGTCGCGACTGTTCAACCGCGACTGGCTGGCGCAGAAGGGTCTGCTTCAGGCGGCGGGCCTTCCGGCCGCCCCCCCGGCATGAACCCGACCTCGCACGCTCTGCTGCTGCTGGGCCTGCTGGCCGCAGCCCCGGCGCACGCGGAATGGTTGTCCCGCACCGTCGACGGCATCATGGGGACGCGCATCTACGTCGAGATCTGGGCCGAGGATCGGGCCAAGGGCGAGGCGGCGATCGATGCGGTGATGGATGAGATGCGCCACATCGATGAGTCGATGAGCACCTACAAGCCGACCAGCGAGGTCTCAAGGGTCAACGCGCTGGCCGCCACGCAGCCGGTGCCGATCAGCCGCGAACTGTTCGATCTGCTGGGCACCGCGGCCGAGTACTCGCGCATCACGCACGGCGCCTTCGACATCACCTACGCCAGCGTCGGCTACATGTACGATTTTCGCGAGCACAAGCGGCCGACCGAGGGTCAGATCGAGGCGGCATTGCCGGCGGTGAACTATCGCCACGTGCTGCTCGATGCGAAGACGCACTCGGTGCGCTTCTCGCAACCGGGGGTGCGCATCGATCTGGGCGGCATCGCCAAGGGCTATTCGGTCGATCGCGGCATCGAGATCCTGCGCGCGCGCGGCTATTCCCACGCACTGGTCAACGCCGGCGGCGACAGTCGCGTGATCGGCGATCGCTTCGGCCGGCCGTGGGTGGTGGGGATCCGGCATCCGGATCATCCCGACCAGGTCATCACGCGCATCCCGCTGGTGGACGCGGCGTTCTCGACCTCCGGCGACTATGAGCGCTATTTCGACGAGAACGGCGTGCGCTATCACCACATCATCGATCCGCACACCGGTCATTCGGCCAGCAAGGTGCGCAGCGCCACGGTGATCGCATCGAGTGCGACGCGTACCGACGGGCTGTCGAAGACGGCGTTCGTGCTCGGGCCCGATGAGGCGATGAAGATCTACAACCAGCTCGATGACGTCGACGCGGTGCTGGTCACACCCGACGGACGCATTCTGTATTCCAAGGGTCTGCAGCCGGGCGGTGCGCCGCCGACTGCTCCGGCAATCCCGGGTGCCGCGGCACCAGCACCGGACGCGGCGCCGCCGGATGCAGCCCCGGCAGCGGGCGCGCACTGACCGCACCGGTGCTTCAGCCCGGGCGCAATGAGCATGCGTATCATCAGCTGTGACCGCGCCTACGCCGGCCCCATCCTCGCCATCCTGAATGAGGCGATCGAGAACTCCACCGCGCTGTACGACTACCGGCCACGAACGCCGGCGATGATGGATGCGTGGTTCGAAGCCAAGGAACACGGCCGCTATCCCGTGATCGGCGTGATCGACGATGCCGATCAGCTCCTGGGCTTCGGCTCCTACGGCCCGTTTCGGGCATGGCCGGCTTATAAATACACCGTCGAGCACTCACTCTATGTCGAGCGCTCGCATCGCGGTCGGGGAGTTGGCAGGCTGCTGCTCGCCGAGCTGATCGTGACGGCGAAGCGGCAGGACTTCCACACCCTGATTGGCGGCATCGATTCAGGCAACGCGGCCAGCATCGCGCTGCACCGGCGACTCGGCTTCGAGCAGTGCGCGCATATCCGGCAGGCAGGATTCAAATTCAATCGCTGGCTGGACCTGCAGTTTTATCAGCTGCTGCTGAATACACCGGCGCATCCGGTTAACGGCTAGGCTGGTCAGCCCACGCGATACCACGCCAGTCGCGCACCAGCGGCGATCAGGATCGCGCCCCCGAGGCGCTCGAGCGCGTTGGAGAAGCGCGCTGCGGCCAGGGTGCGCGCGCGGGCGGCCAGGGCGGCGTATAGGCCCAGGACCAGCGACTCGATCGCTACCGAGCTGGCCCCGAGCACCAGGATCTGCCATGGGACAGCGCCCGAAGGGTTGATGAATTGCGGCAGCAGTGCGATGAAGAACACCAGTGCTTTCGGATTGGCCGCCTGGACGATGAAGCCGCGGGTAAACACCCGCTCGACATGGGTGCCCGGGCGCTGCGCGACGAGCGCCTGCTGATGGGTGCGCCCGGCGGCGCGCGCGACCAGCATGCGCACGCCGAGCCACACCAGGTAGGCGGCGCCGGCCCACTTCAGGGCGCTGAACAGCGCGTGTGAGGCCACGATGACGGCCGCGATGCCGGTCGCTGACAGGGCAAAATAGAAGGTATTGCCGGCCAGGATTCCGGCCGCCGCCACGGCGCCCGCACGCAAGCCGCGGCGCAGCGCCGTCGCCAGCACGAACAGGACCGCTGGACCGGGCATGAAGCACAACACGCTCTCGGTGACGCAGAACAAAAGCCAGGTCTGGAGTGTCATAGCCTGATCATGCCAGCTATGCTTTGATCTTTGGTCTCCTGAGGTTCCCATGCGACGACAACTGCTGTCAGGCCTGCTGCTGCTGGCCATCGTGCCTTCGGCGTACTGCGCTGCCACCTGGGTCCAGGGCAGCAACTACTTCTTGATCCGGCCGGCGCAGCCCACTGCGGTCGCGCCCGGCAAGGTCGAAGTCACCGAAGTCTTCTCCTATGCCTGTCCGGCCTGCAACCGCTTCTATCCGGTCGTGGACCGGCTGCGGGCGGCGCTGCCGGCCAATGCCGAGTTCGACTTCCTGCCCGCCGCCTTTCGGCCCGATGAGGACTGGCCGATGTTCCAGCGCGCCTACTACACGGCGCAGGTGCTGGACATCGACAAGCGCACCCACGATGCCATGTTCGATGCGGTGTGGAAGAGCGGCGAGCTGGCGGTGTTCGACCTGCGCACCCAGCGGGCCAAGGTCCCGGCGCCCACGATTGAGGATGCGGCGCGATTCTATGCGCGGGTCGCCGGCGTGAAGCCGGAAGCATTCATCGCCACCGCCGCTTCGTTCGGGGTCGATGTCAAGATACGCCAGGCCGATCAGCTCATCAGAGCCGAGCAGATCGAGGAGACCCCGACGATCGTCGTCAACGGCAAGTACCGCGTTACGATCGGCTCGGCCGGCGGCGACGAACAGCTGATCGAGCTGGTCAAATACCTGGTGGCGCAGGAGAGCGCGAGCCAGCCGGCCCCGCGATCGCACTGACGGCCGCGCGTCATCGGTCCAGGTACACGCGCGCCAGCGTCATTCGCGCGCTGCGCTAGCGGCGGGGGTGCGCTGGCCAGCTGCTAGAATGCCGTCATGGCGGTCAGATCCGTGTTGCGGATGGGGGATCCGAGGTTGCTGCGCGTTAGCGAACCGGTGCGCGAGTTCGACACGCCCGAGCTGCACGCATTGCTTTCGGACATGCAGGACACGATGGCGGCGCTCAATGGGGCCGGCCTAGCGGCACCGCAGATTGGCGAACCCCGGCGCGTGGTGATCTTCGGCACCGATGCGCCCAATCCGCGCTATCCGGACGCCGAAATCGTCCCGCGCACCGTGCTGATAAACCCGGAGCTTGAGCCGCTGGGTGCGCAGATGGAGCAGGGCTGGGAGGGATGTCTGTCGGTTCCCGGCCTGCGCGGGTTGGTGCCGCGCTATCGGCAATTGCGTTACCGCGGCGTCGACCAGCAGGGGCGCCCGATCGATCGGCAAGCGAGTGGTTTTCACGCACGGGTGGTGCAGCACGAGGTCGATCATCTCGACGGCATCCTCTATCCGATGCGCATGACTGACCTGAGTCAGTTCGGATTCAACGAAGAGCTGTTTCCCGGGCAGCGGCTGCAGGACGATTGAATGCGGCTTCGGTTCAGTCGCTGCGTCGCGCCGCGACCGACTTGAGGCCACCGTTGACGCCGACCTCGACGCCGAGCTCGATCGGCCGGCAACAGATCTGGCAATCCTCGATATATGAGGTCGAGCCGGCCGACAGATCCACCAGCGTGTCGAACGGTTCGCCGCAGTACGGGCATTGCACGGTCGCGAACTGCGCGCCGCCAGCTGCGCTGGTGGGCGCGCTCTGGTCAGGCTCGAACACCGGCTCGAGTCCATAGCGCTCGTCGACGAGCTTCTGATCGAGCGGGGATGTCGATCCGGACTTCGGCCGCGTGCGTCGGGGTTTCATGGCTTGTTGCTGGCACGATAACAAACGTCGGTGCCGATCGCGTAAGATTGTGCGCCATGGATAAGCCGAAGCCGACTTCCAAGCATCTGCACCAATCGTTGTCGCGGCTGCACGCCGAGCTGATGCGAACGCCGCGCGCGGACGATGATTCGAAACGGTTGCTGCGCGAGGTGCTGGGGGACATTGAGCGCTTGCTGGGCAGTGCGGGCGCTGCACCCGCTGCCGACTCGACGACGCGAACGGCACCGCATCGGCTCGAATCCCTCGCAGTTGAGTTCGAAGCCGAGCACCCGTCACTGGCAGCCAGCCTGCGCGAGTTCATCGATCTACTGGGTCGCGCAGGTCTGTAAGGTCACACCGAATCGAGGCGGTCGGCCGCTCCGGCCAACCGCCAGCTTTGTTGTTCAGCCGCGTCGGCGGTCTTCAGGTGGCGCTGTGCTGCGACATCTTTGCCTTCATGGCTGCCAGGACCTGGGGCAGCTGCTGCTGCTGTTCCGTCGTCAGCACTTTGTAGAGGGCCTGCTCGACCTGGCTCTGTTCCTGGATGCGGTTGGCCAGTCGCGTCTGCAACTGCTGCAGCGCAGCCGCATAATTCGGATCGCCAGGATTCGAAAGCACCGTGAAGTCCGGTCCACCGCTGGCTTTGCGTTCAGCCGCGAATTGCGATCGAGCCGCCGTAAGAATCGTGTGCACGCTCTGTTGCTGTGCGTCGGTCAGATTCAGCTGGTGCATCGCATGCACCAGTCCCATCCCGACCATCATTCCCCGGCCATGATGCTGCCAGTGATGCGCGCCGGGAACGCTCGCCGAGTCTGGCGTGCCGGCACTGCCGCTCGTCTGTCCCATCACGGCGCCCGCGACACCGGTCATCGCCAGGGCGATCATCAACCACTTGCTACGATTTCTCATAACTCCTGCCTTTGGTGAAAGTTGCGCTCAGCCATGGAACGGGCAGGCTACCGATCGGTGGACAGCGGCGGGCTAAAACTTGGATTAAATCTGCGTAATGTGGGCGAGACTCTGCGTCGCGCCAACACACGGCCGCCCAGGGAATGCGTAAGTCCATCTCTTTATTGAGATTCAGGGTTCCGGTCTCGAACCGGCGCGTTCGGTCGAAAACCAGGTTTACCTGGCCTGCTGCAATCACGCCGCTGTCGAGAACGGCATGCGATTTCTGGGAGGTTCATGCCTGACCGGCGACCCGAGCTGTATGCTCGATTGACCTCCGATGCGGTGAATCACAGAGCGTAGGACGAGTCCTCGGCATCGAGCAGCAGCTTGATCTGATCGAAATGCGCTGCAGCCGAAGCGCTACCTTCATCTTCCCACGCCCGCGCGGTCTTCTCGGCGATGGCGTCGGTCAGCACGCGCAGCGGCTGTCCGCTCAAATGGGCCAGCAACAGCGTGCGGCAGGCGCGCTCCAGGTGATAGAGCGCATCGAACGCTTCAGCCACGCCGTCACCGATCACCAGCACGCCGTGATTGCCCATCATCAGCACGCGCTTCTCGCCCAGCGCGCGGGTCAGGCGCAAACCTTCCGCTGCGTTGTCGGCCATGCCGCCATATTCGGTGTCAATGGAGACGCGCTGATAAAAGCGCGCGCAGGTCTGGTCGAGAGGCTTGATCTGTGCGTCGGTCTGACAGGACCAGGCGGTCGCGTACGGCGGATGCACGTGCAGGATGCAACGTGCCTGCGGCAGATGCGCATGCATCGTGCCGTGAATCGCCCACGCAGTGCGGTCGAGCTGCGCGGAAATCGACGAGGTATCCGCCCGCGCATCCAGCAGCATGAAATCCGATGCCCGAATGCCCGCGAAGTGCCGCCACAGCGGGTTCATCAGGAACTCACGACCATCGGCCGAAGTGGCCACGCTGAAGTGATTCGCAACCGCTTCCTGCCAGTCGAGGCGCGAAGCCATGCGGCAGGCCGCTGCCAGGTCGATGCGCAATTGCCGTTCGTTCCGCGTTGCCAACGGATTGCTGCCCGCAGTCTGCGGACGCAGTGCCTGGACCTCACTCATGACTTCACTCCGTGCAGGGTCGCCGCGGCCGCCTCATTGCCGTGCGTGCCAACGCGTCGCTGCTGCTTGTGTAACTGCATCATATTACCGGTGTTTCTTGGCTGGGATATATGATTTCGCGCCGGCATGTTCAATGCGGCTCGCAGCTTGCAGGAGCGAAGCCTGCATGTGCGTTTAGGGTTCCGGCTGATCGTTCAGTGCGATCGAGCCACGACGCAGACTGCGTCCAATCGAGGCTTCTCACTTCTGTGGCCGGGCCGTTCTGACGGCCCTCCATGGCGCATCGGTGTGCGCTGGACGTGGTGCCGGATCTTCAATACCTTTCGGAGGCACACAGGGGGAATCGTGATGATCCGTAGCGGCAGGCAGCATCTGGACTCGATTCGCGCCGATCGCGAGGAGGTCTACATAAACGGTGAGCGCCTGATGGATCTGGCGCCGATCAGATCGGTCAGCCGCGCCCGCTGCTGCAGTTCTGCGGCCTCGAGTGGCAGCAAGTATCCCAGTGGCGTCATTACGAGCGAGAGCTCGAGCCGCTGAGGCGGCAGCTGGCCGCTGCCGGCATCCGCGCCGAGGAATGAGCACAAGCCGATGGCGCGCCGGGCAGCAGCAGGAACAGCCGGATTGGCGATCGAGCGCAAGTCGATCGATTACATCGACGAGCATGAACGCCACGGCCGCGTGATCGACCAGGCACCGTTCTGGTTCCTGGGGAATTTTCACTTCTTCACCATCGCGATCGGATTCGTCGGCCCGAGCCTGGGCCTGAGCTTCGGCTACACGGCGCTGGCCGGCGCGCTCGGCATCCTGTTCGGAACCATCGTAGTCGCCTTCCACGCCTCGCAGGGCGCCGAGCTGGGGTTGCCGCAAATGATCCAGTCACGCGCTCAGTTTGGCTTTCGCGGCGTGGTTGTGGTGCTGCTCGGCACGCTGTTCACCTTCGTGGGCTTCAACGTCGCCAATTGCGTGCTGAGCGCGCATGGGCTCAACGCCATCCTCGGATGGGACGAGCGCCTGGTGACACTGGTCATTTCGGCGGCAGGCGCGCTGCTGGCGATCTACGGACACGACTGGCTGCATCGCATCTTCCGCTGGTGCTTTCTGCTGTGCATGCCGCTCTACGGCCTGCTCACGCTGGCAATTGCGCTGCACTGGATCCCGGCAACCCATCCGGTCGCCGGAGGATGGAGCGCGGTCGGATTCTTCGGCCAGTTCGCCGCCAGCGCCAGCTACAACATCACCTATGCGCCGTCGGTGTCCGACTACTCGCGCTACCTGCCGCGCGACTCGAAGCCGCTGTCGATCATCGCGGCGGTCTATGCCGGGGCCTCGTCGTCGGCGATCTGGCTGATCACCGTCGGCGCCTGGCTGGCGACGCAGCTCGGCGCCACGGATGGCCTGGTGGGATTGCACGACGCCGGCAATGCGCTGTTCGCCGGTTTCGGAGTGGTGCTGTCGCTGGCCTCGGTGGTGGCGCTGACCGCGACCACCGGCCTCAACGCCTATAGCGGCATGCTCACGGTGATCACCGCGCTGAGCTCGCTGTTCGAACTGCGACCGACGCCGCGTCTGCGGGTGATCACCACCATCGTGCTGGCCGCGGTCTGGGCGGGACTGGCGATTGCACTCAGCGTGAACTCCATCGCGCTGGTGTTCGCCGTGCTCACGATCATGCTGTACCTGCTAGTGCCGTGGACCTCGATCAACCTGATCGACTACTTCTTCGTGCGCCGCGGCCGTTATGCGATCACCGAGCTCTTCGTACCGCACGGTATCTATGGCGCCTGGGGCGGCAGGGGCCTGAGCGCTTACTGCGCGGGCTTTGCCGCGGCGCTGCCGTTCTTCGTGCTGCCCGATTTCTACATGGGCCCGGCGGCCCGCGCGCTCGGCGGAGTCGATCTGGGCTGGCTGGCAGGTCTAGTGGTCTCGGGAGCGGTCTATCTGGGGCTGTCGCGCTCGTTCGATCCGGCGCGCGAAGCGCGCGCGATCCGCGAAAGCGATCGGCTGCTGGCACGGGGCAATTAGCGCCGAATCACGCCTACCCGGCTCGAATCGCCCGCAAGGCTGCGCTGCGGCCCTCAGACCGACAATTGCTCCTCGCGCGCCGCGCGTTTGCGCTCGTGTGCCCCGAGCTGGCGCTTGCGCAGGCGGATGCTCTGCGGCGTGACTTCGACCAGTTCATCCTCGGCGATGAATTCGACCGCGTATTCCAGCGTCAGCGGGATCGGTGGCGTCAACACGATCGCTTCGTCCTTGCCGGCGGCGCGGATGTTGGTCAGCTTCTTGGTCTTGATCGGATTGACCACCAGGTCGTTCTCGCGGCTGTGAATGCCGATGATCATGCCTTCGTAGAGCTTTTCACCGGGGCTGACGAACATGCGGCCTCGCTCCTGCAGCGCGAACAGCGCGTAGGCGACCGCCTCGCCGTCCTCATTGCTGATCAGCACACCGTTGCGCCGGTCCGGAATCTCGCCTTTGACCGCGGCGTAGCCGTCGAAGATGTGGCTCATCAGGCCGTTGCCGCGAGTCAGTGTCATGAACTCGCCCTGAAAAGCCGATCAGGCCGCGGGCCGGCACGCGGTATTCGAGTCGCGCGCGGCCATTGCCATCGATCTGCCATGTCGGTCAGCTCGGCACGGCGCTCGCCGAGCGCCTCCATCACCGCGCCCTGGTGGACTTCGTCGATGTCGACCGTGAGCGCCTCGAACGGCTCGAGCACCTGTCCGTCGACAATCTTCTTGAGCACCTGCGGCTTGCCGACGGCGAGCTCATAGCCCTCGCGCCGCATGTTCTCGATCAGGATGGTCAGGTGCAGCTCGCCGCGGCCGAGCACGCGGAACACGTCGGCGTCGGCGGTGTCCTCGACGCGCAGCGCGACATTGCTCTGCAGCTCGCGATACAGACGCTCGCGGATCTGGCGGCTGGTGACGAATTTTCCCTCGCGCCCGGCCAGCGGCGAAGTGTTGACCTGAAAAGTCATGGCCAGCGTCGGCTCGTCCACCTGGATCGGCGGCAGCCCTTCGGGCTGCAGCGGATCGCAGATCGTGATGCCGATGTTGATGTCCTCGATGCCGGTGACAGCGACGATATCGCCGGCCGCGGCTTCTTCCACCGATGAGCGCTGCAGGCCGGTGAAGGTCAGCACTTGGGCGATCTTGGCGGTGCCGCGGTCCTCATCGCCGTAGCGCAGCACGACATTGCGCCCGGCACGCAGGGTGCCGCGGCGGATGCGGCCGATGCCGATGCGACCGACATAGGAGTTGTAGTCGAGGGTCGAGATCTGCAGTTGCAATGGCGCATCGATCTCGGTCGGCGGCGGCGGCACGTACTGCAGGATGGCCTCGAACAGAGCGGACATGTCCGGGTCGCGGCGCGTCATGTCGGTGCTGGCCCAGCCCTGCAGCGCCGAGGCATAGATCACCGGGAAGTCGAGTTGCGCGTCGGTCGCCCCGAGCTTGTCGAACAGCTCGAAGGTCTGGTCCACGACCCAGCCGGCGCGCGCGCCGGGGCGGTCGATCTTGTTGACCACCACGATCGCCTTGTGCCCGAGGGCGAGCGCCTTGCGCGTCACGAACCGCGTCTGCGGCATCGGGCCTTCGACCGCATCGACCAGCAGCAGCACGCCGTCGACCATCGACAGCACGCGCTCGACTTCACCGCCAAAGTCGGCGTGGCCCGGGGTGTCGACGATGTTGATGCGCGCGCCGCCGTACTCGATCGCGCAGTTCTTGGCAAGGATCGTGATGCCGCGCTCACGCTCGATCGCATTCGAATCCATGATCCGCTCGCCCATCTTCTCGTGCGCGGCGAAGGTCCCCGACTGCTTCAGCAGGCAGTCGACGAGCGTGGTCTTGCCGTGATCGACGTGGGCAATGATTGCGATGTTTCGGATGGGTCGCTGCATGGTGTGGGGAAGCTTGCTGGGTGGGACAAGAAGCGGACGTAAGTCACGAAAGCGGATACCAAAAGGGCGTCGAGGGTAGCAGAACACCCCGGTCGCTGATAGAATATTTTTGTGTCTATAAAGATATGTTTATATGTTTATGGATTATGTTTAAGGGCTCTGTAGCCAGTGCGGATCTTGCCGAGGTCGTGCGGGCGCTCAAGAGCGCCGCCGAGCCGACGCGCTTACGGCTGCTGTTCCTGCTCAGCCAGGCGGAGTACACGGTCGGCGAGCTCGCCACGGTGCTCAACCAGAGCCAGCCCCGCATATCGCGCCACCTGCGTCTGCTGACTGAGGCCGGGTTTCTGGATCGGTTTCGCGAGCAGCAGTGTGTTTATTACCGCGCCCCGATCAGCGGACGGCATCTCGAGTGGCAGCGACAGCTGCTGGCGATGGCCGATCCGGATGCCGCGATCCTCAAGCGCGACCGCGAGCGTGCGGCCAAGGTAGTTGGCGACCGGGCGCGCATCGCGGCGCGACAACTTGGGGCGGCGCAGAGCGCGGCGGCGGAGGCCGGCGCGGGCGCAACGGCCATCGGCGAGGCGGAAGCCGCCCTGCCGGCGACGCGCGAGGAGCTCGCGAGCCTGCTGCTCGAGGAGGTCGGGCCGGCCGGCATTGGCGAGCTGCTCGATATCGGCACCGGCTCGGGGCTGATGCTCGAGATCCTCGGGCCGCGGGCGCGACGGGCGATCGGCGTGGACATCTCGGTGCCGGCACTGCGGCTGGCGCGCACGCGCGTGCACGGCGCAGGGCTCGCGCACTGCGAATTTCGTCGCGGGGACATGTACAGCCTGCCCTTCGACGACGCCAGCTTCGACACCGTGTCGATCGATCGGGTGCTCGCCTCGGCCGAACGACCGGCGGCCGCGATTGTCGAGGCGGCCCGCACGCTGCGAGCCGGCGGGCGTCTGATCGTGGTCGAGGATTTCGACCAGATTGACGCGCGCGCCGCGGATAACCCGCTGTCGCAACTGCGGCACTGGTTCGCGGCAGCCGGCCTGACGGCCGATCGCCTGCACCCGTGCGATCTGGCCGGCCGGCATTACATCGTTGCGCTCGCGCACCACACTCATCGGTTGCCTCACGTCACTGACCCTCAACACCTGGCAGGTCACGCATGAATACCTCCTCTCTGGTCGGCCGCATCGGCGACGGCCTGAGCAAGCTGGCGCACCCGGTGCAGGTATCGTTCGAGTTCTTCCCGCCCGGGCGATGAACAGATGGAACACACCGCTGTGGCAGTCGATCCAGCGGCTGGCGCCGTTGCGGCCGCGGTTCGTGTCGGTCACCTACGGCGCCGACGGCTCGACGCGGGAACGCACGCATAAGTGGTCGCGCGCGTGGTCAAAGAGACGCTGCTCACCCCGGCGGCGCACCTGACCTGCGTCGGCATGGACCGCGCGCACGTGCTGGAGATCGCGCGCAGCTACTGGCACACCGGCGTGCGCCACATCGTCGCGCTGCGCGGTGACGCTCCCCAGGGCAGCGCCCGCTATGAGCCGCATCCCGGAGGATTCCCGTTTGCGGCCGACCTGGTGCGTGGCTTGCGCAGCGTCGCAGATTTCGAGATCTCGGTGGCCGCCTACCCCGAAGTGCATCCGGAGGCGCCGAGCGCGGCGTTCGACCTCGACAACCTCAAGGCCAAGCTCGACGCCGGCGCGGATCGCGCAATCACCCAGTTCTTCTTCGAGCCGAGCGTGTTCCTGCGCTTTCGCGACCGCTGCGCCGCCGCCGGCATCAAGGCGAGCCTGGTGCCGGGCATCCTGCCGATCACGCGCTTCCCGCACATGCTGCGCTTCGCCGAGCGTTGCGGTGCCACGGTTCCGGACTGGCTGCGGCTGCGTTTCGACGGCCTCGACGACGACGCCGACACGCGGCGCATGATCGCCGCGGCATTCGCGATCGAGCAGGTCCAGGCCCTGTCGCGCGAGGGCGTCGATGAGTTTCATTTCTACACCCTCAATCGAGCCGACCTGACCTATGCGATCTGCCATGCGCTCGGGGTTCGCCCGGCGCAGGTCGAGCCGCCGATGGTGCGACTGGAGCAACGCGCATGAGCCGCGAACAACGCATAAGAGATTTCAAACGCCTGCTGAGCGAGCGCATCCTGGTGCTCGACGGCGCGATGGGCACGATGATCCAGGGCTATGGGCCCGACGAGGCGGCCTACCGCGGCCAGCGCTTTCACGACTGGCCGAGCGACCTGAAGGGCAACAACGACCTGCTGACGCTGACGCAGCCGGCGATGATCCGCGAGATCCACGGCAAGTACCTGGACGCCGGCGCCGATATCATCGAGACCAATACCTTCAATTCCAGCGCACCCGCCCAGGGCGACTACCGCATGGAAGGCATCGTGGTCGAGCTCAATCGCACCGCGGCGCGCCTGGCGCGTGAGGTGGCGGATCAGTATGCCGAGCGCACCGGACGGCCGCCGTTTCGTGGCCGGTGCGATCGGTCCGACCAATCGGACCGCATCGCTGTCACCGCACGTCAACGATCCGGGCTATCGCAACATCAGCTTCGACCAGCTGGTCGCGACCTACAGTGAGGCGGCCGCGGCGCTGATCGAGGGCGGCGCGGATCTGATCCTGGTCGAGACCATATTCGATACGCTCAACGCCAAGGCGGCGCTGTTCGCGGTGCGCCGTACGATGCGCGAGCTGTCGGTCGATCTGCCGATCATGGTCTCGGGCACGATCACCGACGCGTCCGGGCGCACGCTCTCGGGCCAGACGGTCGAGGCATTCTGGAATTCGATCCGGCACGCCGAGCCGACCGTGGTCGGACTCAACTGCGCGCTCGGGGCCAAGCAATTGCGACCGTACGTCGAGGATATCTCGCGCGTCGCTGATATCGCGGTGTGCGTCTATCCGAACGCCGGCCTGCCCAATGCCTTCGGTGAATATGACGAGCAGGCCTGCGAGACCGCGGCGCTGGTGCGCGAGTTCGCGCAAGCCGGCCTGGTCAACATCGTTGGTGGCTGTTGCGGCACCACGGCCGAGCACATCGCGCACATCCGCGAGGCGGTCGCGTCGCTGCCGCCGCGGGTGCCGCCGCGCCTGACCGCGCGCTGCCGCCTGTCCGGTCTCGAGCCGCTCGACATCGGATCCGACAGCCTGTTCGTCAACGTCGGCGAGCGCACCAACGTCACCGGTTCGGCGAAGTTTCGCCGCCTGATCGAAGCCGACGACTATGACGGCGCGCTCGATATCGCGCGCACCCAGGTCGCCAGCGGCGCGCAGATCATCGACGTCAACATGGACGAGGGCATGCTCGATTCGGAAGCCGCGATGGTGCGCTTTCTGAACCTGATCGCGTCCGAGCCGGACATCGCCCGGGTGCCGGTCATGATCGACTCCTCCAAGTGGTCGGTGATCGAGGCCGGCCTGAAGTGCCTGCAGGGCAAGGGCATCGTCAATTCGATCAGCATGAAGGAAGGCGAGGCGGCGTTCCTGGAGCACGCCCGCAAGGTGCGCGCCTATGGCGCGGCGGTCGTGGTCATGGCGTTCGACGAGCAGGGCCAGGCCGACACGGTGGAGCGCAAGGTGGGCATCTGCGAGCGCTCGCTACAAGCTGCTGACCGAGCAGGTCGGATTCCCGCCCGAGGACATCATCTTCGATCCAAACATCTTCGCGGTCGCGACCGGCATTGAACAGCACAATGCCTATGCGCGCGACTTCATCGCCGCCACGGCGCTGATTCGCGAGCGCTGCCCGCATGCGCTGGTCAGCGGCGGCGTCAGCAACGTGTCGTTCTCGTTCCGCGGCAATGAGCCGGTGCGCGAGGCGATGCACTCGGTGTTCCTGTATCACGCGATCCGCGCCGGCATGAGCATGGGCATCGTCAATGCCGGCCAGCTGGCAATCTACGAGGAGATCGAGCCGGAGCTGCGCGAACGGGTCGAGGATGTGATCCTGTACCGCCGCGAGGATGCGACCGAGCGGCTGCTCGAGATCGCGGCGCAGTATCAGGGCGAGGCGGGAACGAAGCGGGCCGAGGACCTGGCGTGGCGTAACTGGCCGGTGACCAAGCGTCTCGAACATGCGCTGGTGCGCGGCATCGACGAATTCGTGATCGACGATACCGAGGAAGCGCGTAGCCTGTTCGAGCGGCCTCTGCAGGTGATCGAAGGCCCGTTGATGGACGGCATGAACGTGGTCGGCGACCTGTTCGGGGCCGGCAAGATGTTCCTGCCGCAGGTGGTCAAATCGGCGCGCGTGATGAAACGGGCGGTCGCGCATCTGATTCCCTATATAGAGAAGGAGAAGGCGGCCGGCGGTGGCGAGCACCGCAGCAACGGGCTGATCGTGATGGCGACGGTCAAGGGCGACGTGCACGACATCGGCAAGAACATCGTCGGCGTGGTGCTTCAGTGCAACAACTTCGACGTGATCGACCTGGGCGTGATGGTGTCGTGCGAGAAGATTCTCGAGACCGCGCGCAGCAAGGGCGCCCACATGATCGGCCTGTCCGGGCTGATCACGCCATCGCTCGACGAGATGGTGCATGTCGCGAAGGAAATGCAGCGGCAGGGCTTCACGTTGCCGCTGCTTATCGGCGGTGCGACCACCTCGCCGGCGCATACCTCGGTACGCATCGACCCTCAGTATCAGGGCCCGGTGATCTACGTCAAGGATGCCTCGCGCTCGGTCGGCGTGTGCCAGCAGCTGGTGACGCCGGCTACCCGGGAAGCGTATGTCGCGCGCGTCAAGTCGGAGCACGCGCTGCGACGTGGCCAGCACGGCTCCCGGCGCACCAAGTCGCCGCAGTTCACGCTGGCGCAGGCGCGTGCCAATCGCACGCGCATCGACTGGCAGGCCTATGTGCCGCCGGTGCCGCGTATGCTCGGCGTGCGCGGCTTCGAGCACTATTCGATCGAGGAACTCGCGCGCTACATCGACTGGACGCCGTTCTTCCAGGCCTGGGAGTTGCGCGGCAAGTTTCCCGATATCCTCACCGACACGCAGTTTGGCGAACAGGCAAGCAGCCTGTATGCCGACGCCCGCAAGATGTTGCGTACGCTGATCCGCGAGCAATGGCTGCAGGCGCGCGCGGTGATCGGCTTCTTTCCGGCCAACTCGATCGACGAGGACGTCGAGCTGTATGCGGATGATGCGCGCACCCAGGTGCTGGATCGGGTGCACTTCCTGCGCCAGCAGAAGGACCTGCCGCAGGGCAAGCCGCACGGGGCGCTGTCGGATTTCGTCGCACCCAAGGGCAGCGGCGTGCGCGATTACTTCGGCGCGTTTGCGCTCACCGCCGGCATCGGCATCGAGGCGCAGCTGCAGCGCTTCGAGGCGGCGCACGACGACTACTCGAGCATCATGCTCAAGGTGCTGGCCGACCGCCTCGCGGAGGCCTTCGCCGAGCGGCTGCATGAGCGCGTGCGGCGCGAGTTCTGGGGCTACGCCCCGGACGAGAAGCTCGGCAACGAGCAGCTGATCCGCGAGGAATACCGCGGCATCCGCCCCGCGCCCGGCTATCCGGCCTGCCCGGATCACACCGAAAAGGCGACGTTGTGGCGGCTGCTCGACGTGGTGCAGCGCGCCGGGATCACGCTCACCGAGTCGTATGCGATGTATCCGACCGCAGCGGTCAGCGGCTGGTATTTCTCGCACCCGCAGAGCCGCTATCTTGCCGTCGGCCGCATCGACCGCGACCAGGTCGAGGACTATGCGCGCCGCAAGGGCATGAGCGTGGAAGAGGTCGAGCGCTGGCTAGCGCCCAATCTCGGCTACGAACCCGAAGCGGTGGCGCTGCTGACGGCATGAACGTGCACTCCGCGCGCGCGAGCGCTGCCGGCGCAGCGGCGCCGGCGGACCATCGCGACGTGCTGCTCGGGTTCTTCGGCGTGTTCCGCTACAGCCGGCGCGCCATCGGCCTGGTCTGGGACACCAATCGTGCGTTGCTGCTGGCGATGGCGCTGCTGACGCTGGTGGCCGGCCTGCTGCCCGCCGGCGTGGCCTGGGTCGGCGCGCAGATCGTCGATGCCGTGGTGTTCGCCCGCAACGCCGCCGATCACGATGCCGCAAGGGTGCTGCGGCTGGTGTTGCTGGAAGGTGCGCTGGTGGCCGGGCTCGCCGGCGCGCAGCGCGGACTGTCGCTATGCCAGGCGTTGCTGCGCGCCCAGCTCGGCCAGCGCGTGAACGTGATGATCCTCGAGAAGGCGCTGACGCTGGAACTGAAGCATTTCGAGGATTCCGAGTTCTACGACAAGCTGACGC
Source organism: uncultured Gammaproteobacteria bacterium (assembly GCA_963701975.1). Classification (GTDB taxonomy): domain Bacteria; phylum Pseudomonadota; class Gammaproteobacteria; order Steroidobacterales; family Steroidobacteraceae; genus FEN-1191. Next base: position 4,247,714 of record OY969692.1, on the reverse strand, counting down.
GCGCGCGCCGCGAAGCCTCGAGCCGGCCGTTGAGCCTGGTGACGCGCACCTTCGGGCTGACGCAGAACGCGTTGTCGCTTCTGAGCTACGCGGCGCTGCTGGTGCGATTCTCCCCGTGGACGATGGTCGTGCTGCTAGTGGCCGGCTTGCCCGCGTTCGTTGCGGAGGCGAAATTCTCCGGCGACGCGTTCAGGTTGTTCCGCTGGCGCTCGCCCGAGACGCGCATGCAGATCTATCTCGAGACCGTGCTGGCGCGCGAGGATCATGCCAAGGAAGTCAAGCTGTTCGGGCTGGGCCCGCGGCTGCTGCAGCGTTATCGCGACATCTTCAACCGCCTCTATCGCGAGGATCGTGCGCTATCGATCCGGCGCGACAGCTGGGGCTTTGGCCTGAGCCTGCTCGCGACCTCGACGTTGTACGGCGCCTACGCCTGGATTGCTTTGTCGACGATCCGTGAGCGCATCACGCTCGGGCAGATGACGATGTACCTGCTGCTGTTCCGGCAGGGACAGGCCGCCGTATCAGCCATTTTGTCCGCGGTCGGCGGCATGTACGAGGACAACCTCTACCTGTCGACGCTGTACGAGTACCTCGAAACCCCGGTGGCTCCCGCGATCGGCACAGCCCCTCGCGGACCCGACCCGGCGGATGGCGTGCGCTTCGAGCACGTGAGTTTTACTTATCCCGGCGCCGCCGAGCCGGCGCTGATCGATGTTGACCTGCACCTGCCGCCGGGCAGCAGCCTGGCACTGGTTGGGGAGAACGGTTCGGGCAAGACCACGCTGATCAAGCTGCTGACGCGACTCTACAGTCCCGATTCGGGCCGGATCCTGGTGGACGGCCTGCCGCTGCCGGAATGGAGCGAGGATGCGCTGCGCGCGCGCATCGGCGTGATCTTCCAGGACTTCACGCGCTATCAGATGCTGGTCGGCGAAAACGTCGGCGCCGGGGATGAGCGCTATTTCGAAGACCAGTCGCGCTGGCACCAGGCGGCCGAAAAGGGCCGTGCCGCCGATTTCATCGAACAATTGCCGCAACGCTACCAGACGCAGCTGGGCAAGTGGTTCCAGAACGGCCAGGAACTGTCCGGCGGGCAGTGGCAGAAGATCGCGTTGGCGCGCGCATTCATGCGAACTGACGCAGATATTCTGGTGCTCGATGAACCCACGGCGGCCATGGACGCGCGCGCCGAGGCCGAGATCTTCGAACATTTCCGCGCGCTGGCACGCGATCGCATCACGATCCTGATATCGCACCGTTTCTCCACGGTTCGCATGGCCGATCAGATCGCGGTTCTCGACCGCGGGCGCATCATCGAGAAGGGCAGCCATGAGCAGCTCATGGCCGCTGCGGGCCACTACGCGCAGCTGTTTGCACTGCAGGCCCGCGGCTATCGCTGAGGAGCGGACGCGATTCGAGCGGACGCGGTACAATAGCCCACTTATGGACGAAGCTGCTGATACTTTCGACGCCGCGTTCTCCAAGGCGGTCGATCTCGGCAATCGACTCGCCGGCAAGGACAAGGAAGCCGATCTCTGGGACATCGCCGATGGGCTGCTGGCAGGCGCGGTCCAATACTGGCTGTATTCGCGCCAGCCCTGCGGCGATCCGCGGTGCGAGGACTGCGTGCCGATCAGCACCGCCGAGGCGCGCATGGCCGAACTCAAGCGGTTGATCGAGCAGCTCGCGGCAGAGAGCGAGTACTTTCACGCGCCCACCGACGCCAACGCCGGCCGGGCCTGAAGACAGGGCAGGGGACTTCGGACAGCACCGCGTTGCGTTGTGCGCGAAGGCCCGGCTCTAATTCCGGGTCAGGCGGTGGCGGTGGCGCTGGCGGCGATCGGTGCGTGAGTCACTTCGCTGAACGCCGCATCGAGTCGGTCGAGTCCCTCGCCCAGCAGCGCATCGCTGATCGTCAATGGCGCGAGGAAGCGGATGACGTTGCCGTAGATGCCGCACGACAGGATGATCAGGCCGTGACGCGCTGCCGCCTGCACCAGCGCACGCGTCAGGTCGGCATCGGGCTGCTCGGCGCTGCCGTTCTTCACCAGCTCGATCGCCACCATCGCGCCGAGGCCGCGTACTTCGCCGATCGCGCTGTACTTGGCCTGGAGGGCTTGCAGGCGCGTGACCAGCTTTGCTCCGAGCTGCTGCGCGCGCTCGGTCAGCCGCTCCGCGGCAATCACGTCCAGTACCGCGAGCCCCGCGGCACAGGCGAGCGGCGAGCCGGCGTAGGTGCCGCCCAATCCGCCCGGCGGCGGCGCATCCATGATCTCCGCCTTGCCGATCACCGCCGACAGCGGCAAGCCACCCGCGATACTCTTCGCAACCGTCATCAGATCCGGTTCAACACCGGAGTGCTCGAACGCGAACATGCGGCCGGTGCGCGCAAAGCCGGACTGGACTTCGTCGGCGATCAGCACGATGCCATGGCGGTCGCACAGCGCGCGCAGGCTGCGCAGGAACTCCGGCGGCGCGATGTAGAAGCCGCCCTCGCCGAGCACCGGCTCGATGATGATGGCCGCGACGCGCGCGGGATCCACATCGGCCTTGAACAACTGCTCGATCGCAGCCAGGCACTGCTGCGGTGTGACGTCGTGGTAGGACATCGGGAACGGCACGTGAAACACGTCCGGCAGCAGCGGCCCGAAACCGGCCTTGTAAGGCTGCACTTTGCCGGTCAGGGTCATCGTGGCGAGCGTGCGCCCGTGAAAGCCGCCGCCGAAGGCGATGACGGCCGAGCGACGCGTGTGGTAGCGCGCTATCTTGAGCGCGTTCTCTACCGCTTCGGCACCGGTCGAGAACAGGATCGACTTCTTCGGGGTCGCACCGGGAGCAATCGCATTGAGCCGCTCGGCGAGCGCGACATAACTCTCATACGGGGTCACCTGGAAGCAGGCGTGCGACACCTGCTGCAGCTGCTGCTGCACGGCTGCAACCACGCGCGGATGCAGATGGCCGGTGTTCAGCACGGCGATACCGCTGGCGAAATCGATGTAGCGCCGCCCCTCGACGTCCCAGAGCTCAGCATTGAGCGCGTGATGCACGTAGACGCTGAGCGAATTGGCCACGCCGCGCGCCACCGCGGCGCCGCGCCGGCGATGCAGGTCGGTATTGCTACCCATATCGGGACCTCCTCCGGGTTTGGCAGACTATAAGCCCAAGGCAGGGAGCTCAAGAACCGGTTTCTGACTGGCCTTGCGCGCACCGCGTCGCTAGAATTTCGCGGCCTCATCCAATCTGTGAGCGTATCCCCTTGAGTGACAACGACATCACCACGGAAGTGGTCATCATTGGCGCCGGTCCGGCCGGCCTGTTCCAGGTGTTCGAACTTGGCTTGCTCGGCATCAAGTGTCACATCCTTGATTCCCTGAACCAGGCCGGCGGGCAGTGCACCGAGCTGTATCCGGACAAGCCGATCTACGATATCCCCGCGCTGCCGATCTGCGGGGCGCAGGAGCTGGTCGATCGCCTGATGCAGCAGATCAAGCCGTTCGGCGCCGGGATGCACTTCGGCGAGGAGGCGCTGCAGCTCAGCAAGCAGGCCAATGGCCGGTTTCGGGTCGTGACCGCCGCCGGCACGGCATTCGACGCCGGCGCCGTCGTGATCGCCGGGGGCGTCGGTTCATTCCAGCCGCGTCGCCTGGGCATCGAGGGCTGCGATGCGTTCGAAGGTACGCAGATCCACTACCGGATCAAGAACGTCACCGACTTCCATGGCCGCAAGCTGGTCATCTTCGGCGGCGGCGATTCGGCGCTCGATTGGGCGCTGGCCCTGGCACCGAAGGCGTCGAGCCTCGCAGTGGTGCATCGTCGAGCCGAGTTTCGCGGCGCGCCCGCCTCGGTGGCACAGCTGCGCGCGCTGGAGGCAGCCGGCCAGGTGCGCGTGTTCGAGGCGCTGCCGCATGCGGTTCACAGCGAGGCCGGAATTCTCAAGAGCGTGGACGTGAAGGCACCGAGCGGTGAGCTGCATCGGCTCGATGCCGAGCAGCTGCTGGTGTTCTTCGGCCTGGCGCCGAAGCTCGGGCCGATCGCCGAGTGGGGGCTCGATATCGACAAGCGTGCGATCAAGGTGGACACAGAAAAGTTCGAGTCCAACATTCCGGGCGTGTTCGCCATCGGCGACATCAACATCTACCCGGGCAAGAAGAAACTGATTCTCTCGGGCTTTCACGAAGCAGCGCTGGCGGCGTTCGCGATCCAGCATCACCTTTATCCGGCGAAGAAGCAGTTCCTGCAATACACCACCACGAGTCCGGCGATGCAGAAGCGCCTGGGCGTCGCGACCGCCTGATGCGTCCGAACCTCGCCGAGCTGCTGCGCCTGCTCGAACTGGAACGCCTCGAGATCAACATTTTCCGCGGCGTGAGCCGCGACATCGGCAGTCCGCAGGTGTTCGGCGGCCAGGTGCTGGGTCAGGGCCTGCGGGCGGCGTACGGCACCGTGGACCCCGACCGCGTCGCGCATTCGCTGCATGCCTATTTCCTGCGACGCGGGGACTTCAACGCGCCGATCGTGTATTTCGTCGACCGCAGCCGCGACGGCGCCAGCTTCACCAGCCGGCGCGTGACCGCGATCCAGCACGGCGAGCAGATCTTCCACATGTCGGCCTCGTTCCAAACGGTGCAGCCGGGCCTTGAGCACCAGATCGCGATGCCCGAGGTGCCGCCGCCGGAATCATTGCGCGAATCCGACCCGGTGCCGAAGGCTACGCTCGAGGCGCTGCCGGAGAAGACGCGCCGGCTGTATACCGCCGCGCGGCCGTTCGAATTCCGGATGGTCGAGCGCATCGATCCGGCGCATCCGAGGAATGCGGCGCCGGTGCAGCACATCTGGATGCGCGCGATCGACCGGCTGCCCGACGATGACGTGCTGCATCGCTGCCTGCTGGCCTACGTGTCGGATTTCTATCTGCTCAACACCGCTACCCTGCCGCACGCCGAGCTGTTGGCGAGCAGCAAGCGATTCTTCGCGAGCATCGATCATGCAATGTGGCTGCACTGGCCGCTGCGCGTCGATGACTGGTTTCTGTGCTCGTACGACAGTCCGAGCGCGGCCGGTTCGCGCGGGTTCTCGCGCGGCAGCGTGTTCACCCGCGACGGCCGCCTGGTCGCGAGCACCGCGCAGGAAGGCCTGATGCGCGTGGGCCCTGCCGCTCCGGGTTAGCGTGCGGCGCCGATCGTTCTAGGCGGCGAAGCGTCCGCTGCGATAGTCCTCCACCGCCTGCTCGATCTGCTGGCGGGTGTTCATCACGAACGGGCCGTATTGCACCACCGGCTCGTTGAGCGGCCGCGCCGACAGCAGCAGCAGCTGCGCCGCGCGTGCGCCAGCCTCGATGCGTACGCTATCGCCATCGGACAGCACGCCGGCGGCCCGATACGGCAGCGTTTGCGGGTGCTCCGCTGGCCCGAGCTTTGCCTCGCCCTCGTAGACATATAGAAATGCGTTGTGGCCGCGCGTCACCGGTACCAGCAGCTGCGCGCCGGGCGGCAGTTGCAGGTCGAGGTAGAGCGGATCGGTGGTCAGGGGTTCATTCGGGCCATTGACCGGCCCGCTGGCGCTCTGACCTTCCAGCTGCACCGTGCCGGCGATCACCCTGGCGATGGCGCCCGAGGGCAGACGCAGCGTCGGGATCTGCTGCGACGGAATGTCGCGGTAATGCGCCGGCTTCATTTTTTCCTTCGCCGGCAGGTTGATCCAGAGCTGAAAGCCGCGCATGCGGCCTTCGGTCTGCTGCGGCATCTCCGAGTGGATGATGCCGCGCGCGGCCGTCATCCACTGCACGTCGCCGGGTTGCAGGTCGCCACGGTTGCCGAGATGGTCCTCGTGCCGCATGTGTCCGTCGAGCATGTAGGTGACGGTCTCGAAGCCGCGATGCGGGTGCGCCGGAAAGCCGGCGAGGTAGTCCGTGGGATCGTCCGAGTAGAACTCGTCGAGCATCAGGAACGGATCGACCTGCAGGCCGCGCTGACTGCCGAGACTGCGACGCAGTTTGACGCCGGCGCCGTCCGAGGTCGGTACCGATGGAATAATCTGGGCCAGGGTGCGCATGATTGCCGTCCTATGCCGCCAGGCGTTCGATCTGTGCCTCGGCCCTGGCCAGGCCCGAAGCCTTGCTTTCCGGGCTGATGGCGAGGCCTTCCGCGTAGATGAACTCGATGTCGTCGATCCCCACGAAGCGCAGGAAGTCGCGTACGTACCCGGTCTGTGTATCAAGCGCGGTGCCGGCGTACAAGCCCCCGCGCGCCGCGAACACATAGGCCTTCTTTCCGCTCAGCAGCCCGACCGGGCCGTTCGCGGTATAGCGGAAGGTCTCGCCCGCGCGTGCAATGTGGTCGAAGTAGGCCTTGAGCTGGGAGGGCACGCCGAAGTTATACATCGGCAATCCGAGCACGATTACGTCGGCCTGCCTGAGCTCGGCGATCAGGCCGTCGGAATAGGCCACCACGTCGCTCTGCGTGGCACTGCGTTCGTGTGGCTTGCTGACGAACGCGGCGAACCGCTCGGAGTCCAGGTGCGGTACCGCGTCGCTCGCCAGGTCGCGCAGCACGATGCGCGAATCCGGATGATGGCGGCGGAACGCCTCGACAAATTGGCTCGCCAGGCGGCTCGACTGACCCTGGTCCGCATGGATGCTGGCGTTGATCTGCAGCAGCGTGGTCATGGTCTGGTCCTCGATGGCTGGGCTGGTAACGGATCCGTAGTTAACTATTTGTCGATCAGATAAAAAAGTAGAATAATTGGCTTAATACTATCTATTTATCTGATAGCTTATGGCTGCAAGCCCCCGGATCTCGCTCGAGCACTGGCGTGCATTGCAGGCCGTGGTCGAGGCCGGCGGCTATGCGCAGGCCGCGGCCCGGCTGCACAAGAGCCAATCGGCCATCACCTACGCGGTGCAGAAGATCGAGGCGCTGCTGCAGGTGAAGTTGTTCGAGATCAGCGGGCGCAAGGCGCGACTCACCGGCAGCGGCGAAGTGCTCTACCGGCGCGCCCGCAGCCTGCTCGAGGAGGCCGAGTCGCTCGAGGGTGCGGGGCGGCACCTCGCCGAGGGCTGGGAAAGCGAATTGAAGCTCGCGGTCGAGATCGTGTTCCCGACCTGGCTGCTGCTGCGCTGCTTCGAGCTGTTTGCGCAGGAACGGCCCGAGACACGCATCGAGCTGTACGAGACCGTGCTCAGCGGCACCGACGAGGCGCTGGTGCAGCGCCGCGTGGATCTCGCGATCTGCTCGCAGGTGCCGCCGGGATTCATCGGTGACGCGTTGATGCGCCTGCGATTCATCGCCGCGGCGCATCCGGACCATCCGCTGCATCGCCTCGGGCGCAAGCTCAGCGCACAGGATCTGCGCAAGTACCGCCAGCTCGTGATCCGCGATTCGGGCAGCCTGCGCAGCCGCAATGCGCCGTGGCTCGGTCCCGGCCAGCGCTGGACCGTGAGTCACAAGGCGACGCAGATCCATGCCGCGGTCATGGGGTCGGGCTTCGCCTGGTTCGCCGAGGATACGATCCGCAACGAGCTCGCGCAGGGGCTGCTCAAGCCGCTGCCGTTGCGAGAGGGCGCAGAGCTCTACGCCGAGCTCTATCTGGTCTACGCCGATCGGGACTACGCCGGACCCGGCGCGCAGCGGCTGGCCGGCATCCTGCGCGCTCAGGTCAAAGCAGCTTGCCAGGGTTCATGATGCCGTGCGGATCGAGCGCGCGCTTGATCGCGCGCATCGCATCCAGCGCCACCGGAGAGGCGTAGCGCTGCAGTTCCTCGCGCTTGAGGCGGCCGATGCCGTGCTCGGCGCTGATGCTGCCGGCGAACTTGGCGACCAGGTCATGTATCGCGCGGCGGATCTGCGGCTCCTGCGCCAGGAACGCCTCGGTGCGGGCGTGATCGATGCAGCTGAGGTTGAAATGCAGGTTGCCATCGCCTGCGTGCCCGTAGCAGACCAGAACGCCATCGGCGACCTGAGTCTGCACCCAGAGCGACGCCTCGCTGATAAACCGCGGCAGCGAGGCCACCGGTACGCTGATGTCGTGCTTGAGGCTCGGACCCGCATGCCGCTGTGCCTCGGGTACGCTCTCGCGCAGCCGCCAGAATGCCGCCCGTACGCGCTCGCTGGTCGCGAGCGCCGCATCGAGCAGCAGGGCGCGCTCGCCGGCATCGGCCAGGGTCTGCTGCAGCAGATCAGCCAACGGCTCGTCGGCAGCCGAGGTCAGCTCGCACAGGATGTACCACGGGTGCACGGCGCCGAGCGGATCGGTGACACCGGCTACGTGGCGCGTCGTGAGCTCGATCGCGATCCGCGGCAGCAACTCGAACGAGCTCAGCCGCTCGCCGGTCTGGCTGCGCAGCAGCCCGAGCAGCCTGACGGCATCTTCGGGGGTCGCGATCGCGACAAAGGCAGTCGCGCTGCTGCGCATTTTCGGCCACAGCTTGAGTGTGGCTGCCGTGATCACGCCGAGCGTGCCCTCGGATCCGACCAGCAGCGACTTCAGGTCGTAGCCGGTGTTGTCCTTGCGCAGCGACTTGAGGCCATGCAATTGCCGGCCGTCGGGCAGCACCGCCTCGATCCCGAGCAGCAGGTCGCGCGCCATGCCGTAGCGTACGACGTTCAGGCCGCCGGCGTTGGTGGCCAGATTACCGCCGATCTGGCAACTGCCCTCCGAGCCCAGGCTCAGCGGAAAGAAGCGCTCGACCGCATCGGCGGCGCGCTGCACGCTCGCGAGCACGCAGCCGGCTTCGGCGGTGAGTGAGAAATTGTCCGCGTCGACCTCGCGAATCCGATTGAGCCGGCGCAGCGATAGCAGCAGCTGCCGGCCGGACTCATCCGGCGTGGCGCCGCCACAGTAGCTGGTGTTACCGCCCTGGGGCACCAGTCCCACGCGATGCTCGTGGCACCAGCCGACGATGCGCGCGACCTCGTCGACGTTGCGTGGCAGCGCCACCGCGAGCGCGCTGCCGCGATACAGTTGCCGCTGGTCCACCAGATAGGGCGCTGTGTCGGAGGCTGCCGTGAGTAGCCCATCGGCGCCGACCAGGGCGCGCAGCTCACCGCGCAGAGCCTCGGCATCGTTCATGCGCTGCGCACGACCGCTCGCAATGGATGTTCCTCGGGTTAATTTCCGCTCGTTGCACGCAAGGCTGCGATGCGCTCCTCGAGCGGAGGATGGCTCATGAACAGGCGCGTCAACCCGCCGCCCTCGCCGCCGGAGATGCCGAAGGCGTTGAGCTGCGCGGGCAGCGGCTCATCGTGCGCGGCCTTGAGCCGCTCGAGCGCCGCAATCATGCGATCGCGTCCCGCGAGGCGCGCGCCGCCCGCGTCGGCACGGAATTCACGCTGGCGCGAAAACCACATCACGATGATGCTCGCCAGGATGCCAAGCACCAGCTGCGTGACCAGCACGGTGACGAAGTACGCCGGGCCGCGGCCGTCGCTGTCGCGGGACATCGACCGATCGACGATGTTCCCGACGATGCGCGACAGGAAGATCACGAACGTATTGACCACGCCCTGGATCAGCGTGAGCGTCACCATGTCGCCGTTGGCCACATGGGTCATTTCATGACCCAGGACGGCCTCGACCTCGCTGCGGTTCATCGACGACAGCAGTCCGCTGCTGACCGCGACCAGCGCGTTGTCACGCCGCGGGCCGGTGGCAAATGCGTTGGGCTGCGGCGAGTCGAAGATGCCGACCTCGGGCATGCCGACGCCGGCCTTGGTCGCGAGCGAGCGCACCGTATCGAGCAGCCACTGCTCCTGGGCGGAGGAGGGCTGCTGGATGATCTGCACGCCCATGGCGCGCACCGCCATCCACTTGGAGATCGCGAGCGAGATCAATGAGCCGGAGAAGCCGAAGAACGCGGCAAACACCAGCAGACCGCCGAGGCTGCCGCCCTGCTGCGCGAGCCACGCATCCAGGCCGGTGACCTGGGCGACGATCGACAGCACCAGGACAATCGCGAGGTTCGTCAGTAGAAAAAGGAATATGCGCTTCATGACAATGACTTCCGAAAGGCTCCCGCCGATGTCACGCCCGGTGGCGCGGTTGCGGTACGTTAGATGACGGCGCCGCGCAGGAATTCAACTCCTGGCGATGTTTCCCTATGAAATCAATGACATGTGTGCAATGCCCGCCGCGGCGTACGCCCGGATGCCGCGGCCCGGGGGCGCTGCCCGAGCCCCGGTGCGTTATCGAGGCCGACCGCGAGCGCCCTCAATAGTTGTCGCTTTCCTTCTCGTCCTCGTCCCAATCTTCGTCGTCTTCATCGTCATCGTCGTCCCAGGTCTCGTCGAGGTCATCGTCCTCCTCTTCCTCCTCTTCTTCCTCGTCCTCATCGCTGCCCGCCCAACCCTCCGGCTCGTCGATCTTCTCGAGGTCGAGCTCGTGCCAGGTTTCCAGGTCGATCTCCTCCAGATCGCCGTCGAGGTATTCGAGCTCGACCAGTTCGGCGTCTTCATCCACCGACAGCACGCGAAAGCTCTCGTTCTCGTCTATGTTCTCGTACCACTGGCCCGCGACGGGCTCATATTCTCTGGCCACGTGACTGTTTCCTCGACCGCTGTAGGTGCGCGCACCATGCGCCGCGTAACGATATTAGGGCCAGAAGCCGCGGTGAGGCAATCGCAGTGAACGTGCGTCCAGTTGGCCTACAATAGCGCGGCCGCACATGATCGATCGCAGAGCAAACCGATCACCCAACGCACTGACGGCCGCACGACGAATCGTCGTGAAGGTCGGATCGGCGCTGCTGGTCGACGCCAAGACCGGGCGGCTGAATCGCTCGTGGCTGAAAACACTGATCGATGACTTGCTGCGCCTGCACCGGCGTGGAGCACAGATCATTCTGGTGTCCTCGGGCGCGATCGCTCTGGGCCGTCGACATCTCGGGCTGGCCGCGGGCACGCTGCGGCTGGAGGAAAGCCAAGCCGCTGCCGCGGTCGGCCAGATCCGGCTGGCGCACGCCTATAAAGAGCTGTTGGAAGCCGGCGGCGTGACCGTCGCGCAGGTGCTGCTGACCCTGGAGGACAGCGAGCAGCGTACGCGCTATCTGAATGCGCGCGCCACACTCGAAGCGCTGCTGGCGCTCGGCGCGATACCGGTCATCAACGAGAACGATACCGTGGCTACCGCCGAGATCCGCTACGGCGACAACGACCGCCTGGCCGCGCGCGTGGCCCAGATGGCCAGCGCCGATTGCCTGGTGCTGCTGTCGGATATTGATGGGCTGTATACCGCGGACCCGAATCGCGATGCCGGCGCGCTGTTCATCGAGCGTGTCATGCGGGTGACACCTGAAATCGAGGCCATGGCCGGGCGCTCCAATTCCGACGTCGGCTCCGGCGGCATGGCCACCAAGATCGCCGCAGCACGCATCGCGGTAAATGCCGGCTGCCATATGTGCATTGCGTCCGGGCGCCAGCGCCATCCGATCCGGCGGCTGGAGTCGGGGGCCCGCTGCACCTGGTTCATGCCGGCGTCGACGCCGCTGGCGGCGCGCAAGCAATGGATCGCCGGCACGCTCAGGCCCGCGGGCGCAATCCATATCGATGCCGGCGCGCTGCGCGCGCTGCAGGGTGGCAAGAGCCTGCTGGCGGCTGGGGTGACCGGCACGCTCGGGCGCTTCGAAAGCGGGGATACCGTCAGCGTGCTGGCGCCCGACGGCGTTGAAGTCGCGCGCGGCATCGCGGCCTACTCCGATAACGATGCCACGCGCATCATGGGTCGCAAGAGCAGCGAGATCGAGGCGATCCTGGGATTTCGCGGCCGCGAGGAACTGATACATCGTGACGATCTGGTCATTCTGCAGCATGATTATCGGCCGCCGGAACACAAGCCAGCGCCGCCGGGCGCGGCCGAAGGGCTGGCCGAGGTGAAACCATGACCAGCGTCGTCACGTCGATCGCGGAACGCGCGGATTCGTCCGACCTGCATACCCTGATGCAGGATCTTGGCCGTGCCGCCGTCGGCGCCGCCGAGCAGCTCGCGCTGGCCGACACGTCGGTCAAGAACCAGGCGCTGACGGCCGCAGCCGGCGCGATCCGAGCCCAGGCCACCGCGATCCTGGCGGCCAATGCCGAGGACCTGCGCGCGGCCCAGGTCGCCGGCATGGGCGGCGCGTTGCTGGATCGGCTCCAGCTCGATGCCAAGCGCGTCGAGGCGATGGCGCGCGGCCTGGAGGAGGTAGCGGCGCTGGCGGATCCGATCGGTGTGACGATCGCCGAGTGGACGCGGCCGAATGGACTGCGCATCAGCCGCGTGCGCGTGCCGCTGGGGGTCATCGGCATCATCTACGAGAGCCGCCCCAACGTGACGGCCGATGCCGGCGCGCTGTGCCTGAAGTCCGGCAATGCTGCGATTCTGCGCGGCGGCTCGGACAGCCGGCACTCGAGCGCGGCCATTCATGCCTGCCTGGTCGAAGGACTGAAGGCGGCGAATCTTCCGGCCAGCGCAATCCAGCTGGTGCCCACGGCCGATCGCGCGGCCGTGGGCGAGATGCTCGCAGGCATGCAGCAGTACATCGACGTGCTGGTGCCACGCGGTGGCAAGAGTCTGGTGGCGCGCGTTCAGGCCGAGGCGCGCGTACCGGTTATCGGCCATCTCGAGGGCAACTGTCACGTTTACGTCGATCGGGATGCCGAGCTCGACATGGCCCGCCGGATCACTGTCAACGCCAAGATGCGCCGCACCGGCGTCTGCGGTGCAGCCGAAACGCTGCTGGTCGATGCCGCCTGTCCGCCGATGCATCTGCCGGCACTGATCAGCGAGCTGATCGCGGCCGGTTGTGAGGTGCGTGGCGATGAGGCGGCGCGTGAGGCCGATAGACGCGTCAAACCGGCCACCGAAGCCGACTGGTCGACCGAATTCCTGGATGCGATCATCGCGGTGCGCGTGGTCGATGGCGTCGATGAGGCGATCGCCCATATCGCCCGGTACGGTTCGTCGCATACCGATGCGATCGTCACGTCCAATGCGGCCACCGCGGAGCGTTTCCTGGCGCGCGTCGACAGCGCCATCGTCCTGCACAACGCGTCCACTCAGTTCGCCGATGGCGGCGAATTCGGCATGGGAGCGGAAATCGGCATTTCGACCGATCGCTTCCACGCGCGCGGACCGGTGGGCGTCGAGCAGCTCACGAGCTACAAGTACGTGGTGCACGGCTCTGGCCAGATCCGGCCCTGAGCCCGAAGAGGCGATCACAGATCACTGGAAGGGTATTGGGACACATGAGCGCTTTTGTCATGACAAAATGCTCATGTGTTCCATTACCCCTCAAGTCATATTCGCTCGCACTTTAAGCCCGGGGCGGAATTTCAGGTCCGGATCTGGCCGCTGCGGTGCTCGTCGTGATGATCGTGGGGATGATCGTGCGCGTGATCGTGTCCATGACCATGATCATGACCATGACCGTGGCTATGGCCAGGTGCGGGCTGGGCAGCCGCCGCCCGGGGGTCGTACGGCTGTGCGGCCGCGGCGGCGCAGCGCTCGCAGTTGACCCAGCCGGAGTCGCCGTCCTGGTAGTACTCCTTCTTCCAGATCGGCACGCGATGCTTGACCTCGTCGATCACGTAGCGGCACGCGTCGAAGGCCTCGCCCCGATGCGCCGCGCTGACCCCGACCCAGACGGCGAGCTCGCCGATCGCCAGCGGCCCGATGCGATGCGCACAGCGCACGCGTGCGACACCGAAGCGCTGTCGGGCTTCATCGAGGATGCGCTCGCCCTCGCGCTGTGCGAGCGGCGCGAACGCCTCGTACTCGAGCCGCAGCACCGTGCGGCCGTCGTTGTGGTCGCGCACCCAGCCTTCGAACGCGGCGTAGCCGCCGCAGGTGGGATCCTGCAGCTCCTTGCGCAGCAGCTCCGGCTGCAGCGCGCCCTTATGCAGGCTGAAGCGGTTCATCGCGGTTCCTGGGGGTGCGGTCTGTGAGCGGCGCAGCGAAAATCCATTGGATCAGCCTCCGGCCACCGGCGGAAGAAATACCACGGTGTCGCCATTGACCAGTGGCGAGCGCCAGTCCCCAAACTCGTCATTCACGGCCACGCGCAGGAATTCGGGCGCGAGCGTCAGGCCGCGTCGACGCCTCAGCTCCTCGTACAGCTCGCGCGGCGTGGCGGCCTGGGTTTCGAGCTCCTCGGTGCTGCGGCCGGCCTGCTCGCGCAGCATCGCAAAATAGCGAACGTGCAGGCGCCGCACGGTGCCGGGACCTGCGGGCGTCATGCCGGCGGCGGTGCCGGCGCCGAGCGTCGCGCTCGCCGCGGCGTACTCCTCGCCGGTATTGACGTTATCGAGCGCCCGCGGGTTCGGCAGGTCGAGCAGCTCTACGTCGGCACGCGACAGCAGTGCACGCGGGCATTGCTGCCCCTGGGCGAGCGACTGCTCGATCACCGGCAGGCTGTGCGACTCGAAGATTGCGCACAGCGGTTCGGGCAGCCCGTCGAAGCTGCTGCGATACGCAGTTGCCAGCCGCGTGGGGGCCCGATGCTCGATCAGATACTGCAGCGTGGCGCGATCGAGGAACGGCAGGTCACAGGCGAGGACCAGCCAGCCCTGCGCCGGGTGAGTGTGCAGCGCCGCGTGGATGCCGCCGATCGGCCCCAGGTCCGGCCTGATGTCGGTTATGGTGTCATAGGCGGCGCGCTGCGGATCGTAGAGCTGATCGGGCCGGACCGACACGAAGCAGCGCGCGACCAGCGGCGTGAGCAGCTCCATCGCGCGCGCAAGCTGCGACTTGCCGGCGTACTGCAGACTGGCCTTGTCGCGCTGCATGCGGCGACTGCGCCCTCCGGTCAGCACCAGCCCGTACAGATCCGGCGCGCTCATGCGACCAGCCTCAATCGAGCGGGGGCCGGAGCGCGCGCGCGGGCCGCGCCGCGTGCACCCACCAGCCGCTTGCCGCCGCTCTTGGAGAGCAGCCGCACACTCACGATGCGGATGTCGTGCGATAACGCCTTGCACATGTCATAGATCGTCAGTGCCGCGACACTGGCGCCGGTCAGCGCTTCCATTTCGACCCCGGTCTTGTGCCGCACCTCGACGCGACAGTGCACCACGATGACGGCAGCGCCGGCACCGGGGGCGAACCCGATATCGATCCGGCACTGCTCGAGCGCCAGCGGATGGCAGAACGGAATCAGCTCGGCGGTACGCTTGGCGGCCATCACGCCGGCCACGATCGCGGTATCGAACACCGGGCCTTTCTTCGTGCGATGTCCGCTTCGCCGCAGCGCCCGGGCGACGGCCGCGGGCACCCGCACGCGCGCCTCGGCCTCGGCAATTCGATGGGTGACGGCCTTGGCGCCGACGTCGACCATCGTTGGCCGGGAGCGCGCATCCAGATGCGTCGAGTCGGGTGCTGCGTGCACGGCGTGGCATTGCAGTCTCAGCCCCCGACGTAGTTCATTTCGACGTGCTGCACGCCCTGGGCGCGCAGGTTCTCGCGCAGCTCGCTGTAGCGATCGGCGCGCCGCTCCCACACCGCGCGGATCAGTGCCAGCAGCTCCTCATCGCTGGCGCCGCCGCGCAGCGGCGCGCGCAGATCGGTACCCTCGGCCGCGAACAGGCAGGTATAGAACTTGCCGTCCGAGGACAGGCGCGCGCGCGAGCAGTCGCCGCAGAACGGCTGCGTGACCGAGGAGATGAAACCAATCTCACCGCCGCCATCGTCGAAGCGCATAGCGGCGCGCGACCTCGCCGGCATAGGCCGGATCGAGCGGCCGACAGCGGCCAGCGCGCATCGATGCGCTCGAGCAGCTGCTGCGAGGGCACGACGCGTTCGCGGTTCCAGTCGTTGCGATTGCCGACGTCCATGTACTCGATGAAGCGCACGATGATGCCGGTGCCGCGGAAGTGCTCGACCAGATCGAGGACGTGATGATCGTTGACGCCGCGCTGCACCACCGCATTGAGCTTGATCGGCGCGAGCCCGGCGCGCTGCGCGGCGGCAATGCCGTTGAGCACGTCCTCCACGCTGCCGAAGCCGCCCGCCATCTGCGCGAATATGGCCGGATCGAGACTGTCGAGGCTCACCGTGACGCGCTGCAGGCCGGCGGCGCGCAGTTCGGCGGCGTGCTGCGCAAGCAGCACGCCGTTGGTCGTCAGCGCGACGTCCTCGATCCCGGGCAGGCCGGTCAGATCGCCGATCAGATCGGCGAGCCCGGCGCGCAGCAACGGCTCGCCTCCGGTGACCCGCAGCTTCACCACACCGAGCTGCAGGAACAGCCGCGTCAGCCGCAGCAGCTCTGGGAACTCGAGGCGCTCGCTGGATTTCAGAAAACGATACTGGTCGTGAAAGCGCTCGCGCGGCATGCAGTACGGGCAACGAAAGTTGCAGCGGTCGATGACCGACAGGCGCAGATCGCGCAGTGGGCGGCCCAGGCCGTCCTGCACCAGGTGCCGGCGCGGCAGTATCGGCTGGACGTTGGAGGTGGCCATCTGCAAGGCTACCAGATCGAGGGCACCGCCCAGTCCTGGGATCCGACCGGGGCCGTTAGCCCCGGACCGGCGGGCTCCCCTACCAGCGAAACAGGCGTGTCACGTAGCCTTTGGCGAAATCGGCGGGGCCCGGCGGCAGCTCCACAAAGCCGTCGGTCAGCGCCAGCGAGGCAAAATCGCCGGACCCGTTGGTCGGGCACGGGGTGGCCCAGGGCCGCGCCCAGTCATCGTTCGATACCCGCACCGGCATGAATCCGGTCAGCTGCGGTTCCCAGTGAATCGGCGCCGCCAGCGCGACGCGCTCGCGCGCCGCGGCCGGCATCCCCATCGCGGCGTACAGCGCCGGCACCACGTAGCGCACCAGGCATACCAGCGTCGATACCGGATTGCCCGGCAAGGCAAACACCGAGCGCCCCTCGCTCGAGGTGCCGAACCACATCGGTCGGCCGGGACGCTGCGCGACGCCGTGCAGCACGCAGTGCACGCCGATGTCCTCGAGTGCCTTGCGGCACCAGGTCGAATCGCCCCATCGATACGCCGCCCGAGAGCACCAGCACCTCGTGGGTATGCAGATGCAGGCGCAGGCGCTCGCGCAGCTGCGTCGGCATCGTCCGGCAGATGATCATCGGCCACGCGCTGAAACCCGCGCTGGCGCAGCGCGGCGACCACCGCGTAGGCATTCGATCGCCGGATCTGATGGGGGGCGATCGGATCGCCGGGCTCGACCAGTTCATTTCCAGTGGAGATCACCACGATCGCCGGCTGGCTGCTGACGCGCACCCGGGCCATGCCGGCCGAGGCCGCGACCGCGATCTCGGGCGCATTGCAGCACGCTGCCCGCGGCGAGCAGCAGCGCACCCTGCGTGCGGTCGCTGGCGCGCCGGTGTACGTTGCGTCCAGGGCGCAATCGGCCGAGCCCGCCCTCGATCTCGATGTAACCGTCGGCGCTTTGCAGCCGCTCGACCGGCACCACGGTGTCGCAGCCGCCCGGCAGAACCGCGCCGGTCATGACCTCGATGCAGTTTTCATCCGAGGCCAGCGCGCATGGGCGGGTCGCCCGCCGCCTGTGTCGCCTGCAGCCGGAAGCGCCGCCGCCCGTTCGCCGCCGCGCCCGAGGCCAGCGCGACGCCGTCCATTGCGACGCGGTCGAACGGCGGCTGGTCGCGCTCGGCATAGATGTTCTCGCGCAGCACCGCGCCGGCGCATTGTCCGACCGGCAGCGATTCGATCGGCAGGCAGGCGAGGTGTTCGCTGATGAGTGTCTCGGCAGACTGCGGGCTCTAGCATGGGCGCTATGTTACCGCCGCGAGCCGGCCGGTGGTGCGCTCGGAAGGTTCATGCCACGCATGGCGCGCTTCAGCGCGCCCGTAGCTCAGTTGGATAGAGCATCAGGCTTCGAACCTGAGGGTCGGGAGTTCGAATCTCTCCGGGCGCGCCACGAACTTTTGGGTCTATTCCGATGGCATCGGCATCTCGGCGCGCAAGCACAGACAGCCGATGGGAGATAAGGGAACGGCCCGCCTACGCGCGTCGGTCCCAGTCCTTCAGCCGAAACGACAGTTCGCAGGCTCATGCAGTGTGGCGGCTTGATCGTTTCCGCCGCATGCTTGTTCACTACTCGCGGCGCGCATACTCCGGCGACAGCGCTCTGGTTACTGATCAGCGATACGGTCACGCTCGGTTGTACATGGTGTGGCTTTGCACCGATCCGTTGAGCGCGCCGCCAATAACGTTGGACATTGCATAACACTCAGCGTAGGGTCGGTGTTGGCTCGTGACTCTTTCTTCTTGCGAGTATCTATTGGCTCGGGCGCGATTCTGGCGCCACTCTCGCCAGCCCGCAATCCGACCGGTCCTCCGAACTAGACAGGCATGCCGCTGTATGGTGCCTGCGGTGATCGTGTGGAGCACGCGCGTAGTGCGTGTCCGGCATCTGCGCGATCATCCCGCGTATGGCGAGCGTGCAGCGATGGCTTATTCCATAAACAACCCAAGCGGCGTGTGCGACCCCGGCGGACACTTGATGAGTCGTTTTCATGAGCACTCAGCCTCGTAGCGGTCTGAAGTCCACTGCGCCCACCAGCGTTATCGGAACGCCGTGAAGCCATTGGTGGCTAGGATTACGCCTGGCGGCGATCACCGCGCCGTGCGCGAAGCACTGATTACCACGGCACGTATTACCAGTCCGAGTTTCGCGAGGATCTCGCGGATACGTCTTGCTGCGCCATTGGCGACAGACGTCATCGATACGGTCATCGCCGCGAGACATCTTAACGAGCCGGCCTCTGGACTGAAGGCTGCGGGACTGAGATCCCGAACGGCACCAAGGGGAAAGCCCCTTACCAGACGAAGGATGCCAGGACGATCTGGCAAGCGTGGAAGGGCTCACCGTCGCATTAGCGCCGAGCGCGCGATCAATCCGAAGCCACCAGTCGCGTCAGGCGCCACTTGCTCGCTGGAGCCCACCGCGAATTGCGCGAACCATTGACGGCACTGTTGCGACTCATCAGCGACTGGGATGTTCGCGGAACCGACATGGTGGCGGTAAGAATGATCGAACAACAACGTCAGACGCTCAAAGTAATGGCCGATCTCATTGACGGATTCCTGACGATGGCCGAGCCCGAGATAGCCCGGCAGCCCGCACTGCTCAGCAAACCTTGCGTGACGCAACGCTCGCGTGCGCTGAGGAATGGTCAGCCGAATGGCCATGATATTCGCTGTGGACGGCCCGAGGTGCCCGTGGCGTCGGGCCAGCGTCCCGCGCTCGGGTCCTCTTAATCGATGAGGACCGAGGGTCTTTGGACGCATTACGAATTTATTTGTTATGCGCGGGATATCGGGTGTTCGCGGCAGCTGACGCTGGCGAAGCGCTCGACCGAGCCCGGATGGCGCGGATGGCGAGATCACTCATTGACATCATCATCGTGAATTTAGACCTCACTGGCGACGATGACGGCCTCGCAGTGATCGAGAAAACGCGTCTATTATTGGGTTACAGCGTTCCCGCGGTATTGCTTGCGACTCAGACGTCCATAGAGATCGGCAAGCCTGCGTTGGTGGCAGATGTGTCTCTGCTGAGAAATCCTCTCAACCTTGATGAGCTTAAAGCGCTGATCGGCGAAGTGCTCAAACGTCCAAAGCACGCTCACCTGAGAACCACAGGTGCGACCGCTAGGTCACGACGAACCCAACCCCAGAGGTAGTCTGCTGACAGACTCTTGAAGTCATCGCGTTCTCATCGATGTTGTCGCGACCCAGGGTGTGGCGACTGGCTCGGCGACCTCTCACCGCAGACGTACCTGCAAAGCAACTTGGTGTTCACCCGCCTTCATTGCACAGAGTTCTCCGAATGCTCGCAACCATTGGGGTTCTCTGAGGATCAGAAGGGGCAATTTAAGCTAACTGCGCTTGGGCAGACATTACGCACGGAAAGTCCCGGCTTGTTGCGCGACTTTTGGATTATGGGGAATCGAGGCCATGTGTACCAAGTCCTAGGCGAGTTCCTCTCTATCATTGGCAAACGATTGCAAGATGCGTTTAGCCTCGCTTTGGAATGCCCGGTAGGATCGGTCCCAAGCACTATTGCGCGGGTTGGTATGCGCCAGTCGTCGAACCAGTGCCTCCAGGGCCTTCGCCTTAAGGCGCGTCAGCTCGGCCTGCGAAACCGTCTCGTCGTAAACGCTCGCGTACACGAACTCGACCTTTCTATCCTGGCATAGATCTATGCATGGCTGCGGCATTTCAATTTTCCCGCAGCCAATGCATTGCCATACCGTCACGCGGTGGGTCGCGGCATTGCCTGGTGCGATAGACGTCATAAGGTCTCCTCAGGGCATCTATCTTCGCCCCGCCTGCAATCCACGAGACGAGCGCAGCCGCTTGAGTAGTGAAGCGGATCGCTAGAATAGCCGCGGATCGCCAGCGGCGCATGCGGTTGCTCGGTGGCGGTCGCAAATTGCACAGATATGGCGGACGAAAATTGAACAGTCAGGCAAGTTGGCAGCTTAGTCGGGGATGCTGCTGCCCATGTACGCACGGGAGCGACGAGTGCTGTCACGTCACTATCTGGAGCAGGGGCTGAGCAAGGCTGAGCTGGCGCGCACGCTGCGTGTGAGCAGGGGAACGCTGTACTCAATTGTTCGCAACGCGTAAAGCACCTTGTCGCTCTCGGGAGACTTGAAGGCTGCGGCGATCCAATGCGTTACTCCCAAACTAGACGCCCTGAGCCAAGTAGAGGAGGCAGAGCGGCCTCATAGTGAGCAGTTGATCGACCAGTGCCCAGATTCGTCGCTCTTGGCGCGCCACGAACAAAAAGCCCGCCGCGCGTGGGCATTCTTGTTCGCGTGGCAAATAGAGAGTCCACCTCGGCGCGTGGACGCGACTACGGACTCGGCGCTCATTGTGACAACACGCCTGCGATGGCAGTGATGCACCACGACGGCAGGTACCAAGCGAAGATCATTCCGAGAAGCGTCTGACGTATGTAGAGACGTTTAGCGATCGTAGCCTCGATATGCGGCGCGTGCCGCTGAATGTGGATCAATAGCAGTACGTACGGGGCCAGCAGCAATCAGCTCGGATACCCGCGGCGCCGCAGCATACGCCGGCCTTTACTGCGGCACAGCAATCTACCGGGGAGTCCTACGTCCCGACGCACGAATTAGGACTATTCGAATGCGTAGCGCAAGATAGTGCGCCAAGCAGCTGCTGAGCGAGTCGTTTGATCTCTCATAGCAACGAGCCTCGAACTGAAGAGGCTGTGAGCCCAGAGTGATTGACGATACAAATAGTGAGGAACGCGAATACGCCACGTTTGAGCAACTGGCCGTCGGCGTTGTGCACAGCACGCTGGATGGGGCATTCCTCAATGTCAATGCAAAATTCGCCGAGCTCTCAGGTTATACGCACGCCGAGGCAGTGACGCTCGACATTCGTCGCCTGACGCATCCGGAAGACCTGGTGCAGAGCATTGCGGTGAGGGCCCGCATGATTGCCGGAACGGCATCGGATCACGAGCGGGAGGTGCGCATCATCCGGAAGAGCGGCACCGAGACCTGGGCCCGCATCACCACATCGCTGGTTCGGCGCGCGGATGGCAGACCTGGGCATTTCATTTCGCTGATTCAGGATATTTCCCCTCAAAAGCGGGCGGAGGAAGAACGCCGCGAAGCCGAACTTCGCTTCCGCCAGGTCACCGAGAACATTCACGAGGTGTTCTGGCTCACCGATCCCCTGAAAAGCGAAATTCTTTATGTGAGTCCAGCCTATCAGGCGATCTGGGGCAGGAGCGCGGATACACTGTATGCGTCGCCACGACAGTGGATTGAGGCGATCCATCCCGATGACAGGGAACGCGTGTTCGAGGCGGCAAAGGCCAAGCAGGTCGCGGGAACCTATGACGAGGAATACCGGATCGTGCGTCCGGATGGCAGCGTGCGCTGGATCAGGGATCGCGCGTTCCCGGTGCGGGGCGAGGATCTTGACGTGATACGCGTGGCAGGCGTTGCCGAGGACATCACCGATCGCAGGCGCGCGACCGATGAATTAGGGGAAAGCGAGCGCCGATTCAGCGAGATACTGGGAAAGGTGCAATTGTTGTCGATGATGCTCGACCGCGACGCCCGAATTATCTACTGCAACGACTACCTGTTGCGACTGACGGAATGGACGCGCGAGGATGTGTTGGGCAAGAATTGGTTCGAGCTGTTCGTGCCGCGCGAGATCGCGACGGACATGCATGGTGTCTTTACCTCGCTGCTGGCCGACCTGCCTGAAGCCGGGCACCACGAGAACGAGATTCTGACACGGTCCGGTGACCTGAGGTTGATCCAGTGGAACAACATCACGTTGCGCTCGCTCGCTGGGGATGTGATCGGTAGCGCCAGCATCGGTGAGGATGTTACCGAGCGCAAACGAGCCGAAGGGCTTCACGCGCGGATGGCGGCAATAGTGGAATCCACCGATGACGCCATAATCGGCAAGACCCTCGACGGTGTGATCACGAGCTGGAACAGCGGTGCGGAAAAACTGCTGGGCTACCATCCCAAAGAGGCGATCGGCCAGCCACTGGCTCTGATCGTTCCGCAGGACCGCATTTCCGAGGAGCAGAAGATTCTCGATCGGTTGCGCCATGGCGAGCGAGTCACGCATTTCGAGACCGTGCGAAAGCACAAGAATGGCAGCCTGATTGATGTGTCGCTGACGATTTCCCCGATCCTTGACGCACACGGGCACGTCATAGGAGCGTCGAAGATCGCCCGCGACATCACCGAGCGCAAGCGCGCGGACGTGAAAATCCGGCGCCTCAACCGCGTATACGCCGTGTTGAGCAGCGTCAACGGTCTGATTGTCCGGGTGCGCAGTCGGGACGAGCTGTTCCGGGACGCATGCCGGATTGCCGTCGAAGCCGGGAAATTCAAGCTTGCGTGGCTCGGGATTGTCGACTGGGCGGAAATGCGCGTGAAAATGGTCGCGTGGCATGGGGAGGGCGAGGACTACATCAGGCTGTTGCCACTCGGACTGAGCGATACCGGAACCCCTGGGAGCGGACTCTCAGGTCTCGTAGTCAACCAGCGCAAGGCGATGATCGCCAACGATCTGATACAAGACGTGCGAATTCTGCTGAAGAACGAAGCACTGGAGCTCGGTCTCCGCTCGGTGGTCCAGCTGCCCCTGCTGATTGCCGGAGAGGTCGTCGGCGTGCTGGCACTGTATGCCGGGGAGGTCGGGTTCTTCGATGAGGACGAGATGAAGCTATTGGATGAGCTGGCGGGGGATATCGCCTTCGCGCTCGATAATATCGAAAAGACGAACAGGGTCGACTATCTCGCCTATTACGATCAGCTGACCGGTCTTGCCAATCGCACGCTGTTCCTGGAGCGCTTGAGCCAATACGTGCATACGGCGCGGATTGCCGGAGAGCAGATCGCCCTGGTACTTGCGGACGTGGAGCGCTTCAGGACGGTGAACGACTCGCTGGGCCGCCAGGCGGGCGATGAACTGCTCAAGCTACTGGTCGCGCGGCTATCGCGCGGCGCAGACATTGGCACACTTGCGCGAATTGGTGGCGATGTGTTTGCGATCGTACTGCAGGGGACAAAGGGCAAGGCGGGGGTGGAACGCAGGGTAGAAGGGACCTGGCACGATATCTTCAATAAGCAATTTCAAGTCGGAAGATCCGAAATCCGGATCTCCGCGAAGGCGGGCGTTGCATTGTTCCCGAACGATGGCGCCGATGCAGAGACGCTGCTGCGAAACGCCGAGGCCGCGCTCCGGGGAGCCAAGGAAACCGGCGAGCGGCATGTCTTCCACGCCGCGGAGATGACCGAGCGCAGCGCCGCGAAACGCACGATGGAGACCCAGCTGCGGCAGGCGCTCGAAAACGCTGAGCTGGTGCTGCACTACCAGCCGAAGGTGGACCTCGAAACGCGGCGTATCCTCGGCATGGAGGCGCTGCTGCGCTGGCAGAGCCCCGAACTGGGGCTGGTGCCCCCGATGAAGTTCATCCCGTTCATGGAGGAGACCGGATTGATCCTGGAGGCGGGGGCCTGGGCGCTGTCCAGGGCCGTTGCAGATCACCACCGATGGATGCGGCTTGGGTTGCAAGCCCCGCGCGTGGCGGTCAACGTGTCTCCCATTCAGTTACGCAAGCGGGACTTCGTCGCCACCCTGGCGGCGGCTATCAGATACGGCGCGGTGCCGCCCGGGATCGATCTGGAGATAACGGAAAGCCTCTTGATGGAGGACATCGAGGGCAATATCCAGAAGCTCAAGCAGATACGCGACCTCGGCATTGCCATTGCGATCGACGATTTCGGCACCGGATATTCATCGCTCGGTTACCTGGCGAAGCTTCCGGCGCAGACGCTCAAGATCGACCGCTCGTTCATCAGCACGATGGTGACCGATCCGGACACCATGACGCTGGTGGATACGATCATCTCGCTGGCGCATTCGCTGAAGCTGAAGGTTGTCGCGGAGGGCGTGGAAACGGAAGAACAGGCGAACTTTCTGCGCCTGCTTCGCTGCGACGAAATGCAAGGGTATCTTGTCTGCAGACCGGTTCCGTTTGAGCAAATGACCGCGTTGCTGGAAAGGGAAAGAAAGGTGTAGATGTCCCTCGGCAGGGCACGCCAGCTTTCCCAGAGGTTACATGCGCAAAACTGGCGCAACGACTTCTCTTTGCGCAGGGCCGTCTTCCCCATCAACGACGACGGCTCTTTGGGAACCTGCAGCACCAATGACAACGACGGCGCCTGCAATCAGCAAGCGCCGCGTTCTTGCCGTCGGCACGCCGTTTGTGACCGGTCAGACCTTGTGACCGGTTTGCCGGACGAGATACAACTCGCCGGGTCTACGCGCCTAGTTGGCCGCAGCGCGTCCGCGTGCATTATTTGCCAGGACGCAACGGCTCCGGCACGAGAGCTGATGGGCCCCAAAGCTCCGTTTTGATGTTGGTTGCAAAACGTCGCAACTCGGCTTCCGCGGCGTTCCACGGGCCCTCGGCAAAATTGCCCCAGTCAGCCGCTGATCGCCACACCGTGATGGTGCGAATCTGCGGCGTACCCATCATGCTTCTCTGGGCCCGAAATTCAACGATCCCCGGTTGCTTCAGCACCATGGCAATGGTCTTTTTCGCCCAAACAACGTAAGCCTCCTGATCGACGTCTGGCAAGAGGTCGTATGTCTGGCTTCCTTCGATCATGTCATCTCTCCTGCTTGTTGCCGGCGACTAAGAAGAAAACCCCGGCACCAAGCCGGGGTTCGCACCAACCTGCGCAAAATGCGGCAGTTTCCGTCAACTACTACTTCCCTCCCGATTTCGCTGCGGCGGCGGCCAGCTCATGGACCTTGGGCATCGCCTTATCGGCGGCCATCTTCGCGCAGTCCGCATCGTTCGGGGTCGTGACAAGCGGGAACTGCCGGCTGAGTTCCTTGCACGCTTGCTGAGCCGCGTCATTGACGCGCTTTTCGAGCTGCACGACCCCGGCGTGTGAGGTGAGGTCGAGATCCGCATAACTCACGCCATAGGCCAGCGACATATCGACAATAGGCACTCCGCTGGCGGTACGACCCACCTGTTTTTGTTCAACGACCCGCGAAGCTTGAACGGTAACTTCCTGGATTTGCTGAGCAACGGCGAAGTTGCCAAGCACTACGGCTGCGAACAAACCAGCCGCGACTCTGATGACGACCCTGCTCATGACTTCTCTCCTGAATTTGATTTCTCGATTGCCGTTTCGCGCACCACGCTGCACGCGATGGCTACCCGAATAAGTTAAGCCGACGCGGCGCGCATCCGCCATCAGTAGTTCTCCGTCGCAGCTGCGGAATATACGGACGAGCAATGTCAACCTCGGCAACATCGCCGACCAACCGGATCAACTCGGCCACGTGCCGCTGCAGCCGGCTGGCAGCGGGCTGGCAGCGGGGTAGAATTGATCATCAAGTGGCGGCTGGCGGATCCGCGGCTCTGCGTACCGAAAATGGATTGAGGGGACATCAATGTTTTATTTCCTAGCGCTGATTCCAGCGACCATGCTGACGGTCGCTGGCTATTTTGTTCTCTACATGTCCAACCGTTCGGAAGGCGCCTTCCGGAACTTTGGAAAATACCTCGGCTTCTGGGCATTCACGTTGGCCGCACTGGTGGTACTGGGGGCGATATTCGCTGCTGCTCACGGCGGCCGTGATGGCGAGATGATCGGCATGCGAGGGATGCACGGCCACATGCATGGTCCATGGCCGCATGACCCACGATTCTTTGGACCTTGCGACGAGGAAGGGCGAGGCATCGGGCGGCCTGAGGAACCTCAGCCCGGGGCCGCTCCACGGCCTCCGGGCGGCCCTCCGGATCCGGCAGCACCGCCAGGGCCCGCGACACCTTCTGCGCGTTAGCTGCGAACGCGACGCTGAGTAGTCGGCGCCACTGCAGCTCAATATCTGGCGGTCCCTGAATGCCTCCAGTTGTCTGGCCGCTGGTGCCCGAGCCTTAATTTACACGCACCCAGTTTCTGCAGCCGCGCCAACTCGGTGCAACGAGTCGGTTTACAGCGAGGTTCACCGTGAACATTGCCAGACGCTCCCGCAGCACCCTGCTCGCCGTGGCTGCGACCTGCGCCGGACTGGCTTCATCGGCTGTGCTCGCCGCGCAGCCGCCGCCGGCAGCGCCGATCCGACCGGTCACCGACACCTACTACGGCACCGCAGTGGTGGACAACTACCGCTACATGGAAAACCTGGATGACCCGGAGGTGCAGGCCTGGATGAAGGCGCAGGCGCAGTACACCCGTGCGACTCTGGACCGGCTCGCGGGGCGCGAGGCGCTGTTGCAGCGCATTCATGCACTCAACAATGCGGACCTGGGTCGACGCGGCCTGATACGGCGCGGCCAGCGCTATTTCTACCGGACCGTCGAACCCGGCGCGCAGCAGCCCAAGCTCTACTACCGCGACGGGCTGAACGGCGAGGAGCGCCTGCTGCTGGATCCCTCGACCCTTGGTGCCGGAACCAAGACTCACTACTCTCTGGACTTCTATACCCCATCATGGGATGGGCATTTCGTGGCCTACGGCATTTCGGCCGGGGGTTCCGAAGAGAGCGTGCTGCACGTGCTCGAGGTCGACAGCGGCAGATCGCTCGATGAGGCCATCGATCGCACCTCCAACAGCATCGTCGCGTGGCGGCCTGACAACCGATCGTTCTTCTACCTGCGCTATGCCAAGCGCACGCCCGACTTGCCGCCGACCAAAGCGCTCTACAACGCGCGCACCTATCTGCACACGCTCGGAGCGCACGTCGCCGGGGACGGCGATGCGGTCGTGTTCGGCCGTGGCGTTGCCGCGCACCTCGACGTGCCGGAAGGGCAGGTCACGTACATCGTCCTGGCGCCGGATTCGCCATTTGCACTCGCCGTCGCGAACCACAACGCCGATGCCAACCCTTCAACGCTGTACGTGGCGTCGCTGGCCAGCATCCACGGCAGCGGGACGCCGTGGCGCAAGCTTGCGGATGTGGACGATGGCGTCACGCAGTTCCAGTTGCGCGGTGACAAGCTGTATTTTCTGTCCCAGCACGGCGCACCCCGCTTCCGCCTGCTGCGCACCTCGCTTGCACATCCCGACATGGCCCATGCCGAGGCCGTCGTCGCGGAAGGCCACGCGGTACTCACCAATTTCGCGATCGCCGGCGACGCCTTGTACGTGTCGGAGCGCGACGGTGCGGTCTCGCAGCTGCTGCGCGTATCGTGGGATGGCAAGACCAGCCGGCCGGTGCCGCTGCCATTCGAAGGCAGCATCCAGAGACCGACGACCGATGAGCGCGAACCTGGCGCGCTGTTCAACATTCAGGGCTGGGTACAGTCGGCGCGCATCTTTCGCTACGATCCGGCAACGGACACCACCACCGATACCGGGCTGATCCCGCCCAGCAGCCTCGATTTCTCGCAGCTGGAGGCCGAAGAAGTCTTTGCGGTCAGCTACGACGGCACGCGAATTCCGCTGTCGATCCTGCACACCAGGGGCCTCAGGCTCGACGCCAGCCATCCGACGATGCTCATCGGCTATGGCAGCTATGGGGCCTCGATTGAACCGTTCTTCTCCCCGACGGCGCTGGCGTGGCTGGAGCGCGGCTACGTGCTCGCCGTCGCGCACGTTCGCGGCGGCGGCGAGTATGGCGAGGACTGGCACCTCGCTGGTCAGAAGCGCACCAAGCTGAACACGATCTTCGACTTCATCGCCTGCGGTCAGTACCTGGTGGACCAGCATTACACTGCGCCGAAGTACCTCGCGGGCCGTGCGGGCAGCGCCGGCGGCATCACGGTCGGTGGTGCACTGACGTGGCGACCGGATCTGTTTGGCGTGATCCTGGACCAGGTGGGTGTTTCGGACATGCTGCGGATGGAACTCACACCCAATGGCCCGCCGAACATATCGGAATTCGGTTCGGTGCAGACCGAGGAGGGGTTTCACGGGCTGTACGCGATGGGAGCCTATTATCATGTGCGCGACGGCACGGCCTATCCGGCAGTCCTGTTCACGACCGGCGCCAACGATCCGCGCGTCGCACCCTGGCAGGTGACCAAGATGG
Organism: uncultured Gammaproteobacteria bacterium; assembly: GCA_963701975.1. Classification (GTDB taxonomy): domain Bacteria; phylum Pseudomonadota; class Gammaproteobacteria; order Steroidobacterales; family Steroidobacteraceae; genus FEN-1191. The sequence goes on along the minus strand of OY969692.1, from coordinate 4,219,206 downwards.
CTGCGCGGGTGCAGGCGGCAACCAGCAGCGGGCGGCCGGTACTTCTGCGCGTGGATTACGATGCGGGACATGGGATCGGGTCCACGATGAGCCAGTACGAGATCGAAACGGCGGACCTTTGGTCGTTCGCGCTCTGGCAGATGGGCGATCCGGAATTTCAGCCGAAGCCGCAGCCTTGAGTTGTTGCGAGCGGCAGCGCGGGTCGGACGCGGGTCCTGCAGTTACTTTGCCATCGCGGCTTCGGATTCCGTGTCGCTGCCCTGAACCACAGCAACGTTCCCCAGCACCTTCACGTCCATCGGGCCAGATTCGATCGACTCCACCTTGTCCTTGCCGGATTTGACGCCTTCCATCAGACGCTGCTTGGTCTCCTTACTGCCATCGTTGTCGATGCCGATCCAATCATCGGCCACGATCTGGCCGAGCCGGTCGGTGTCCCCGGCCTTCAGCGCATCCGACCGCCGGTCTATGAAGCAAGCCGGGCTTGAACGCCCGGCCCGCCTTGATCATCGCTGCATGGCCGTTGGCTACTTGAGCTCCAGCACCTGCATCGTCGAGGAGCCCAGCACACGACGGATCTTGGCGCGATCGGCCTGCGCCTGCGAGGCCGCGGTCACCGAGCCTTCGATCTGCTTGGCGATGGCATCGCCCTTCGCGAGCGCGCCATCGAGCGCTGCCCAGTTCTTGTAGGTGGTGACCAGCAGCACATCTGCATCTTCCGGGCCACGCGGCTCGATCGAGATGACCTGGTAGCTGACCAGATAGCCGGCCTTCTTTGCGGCCTCCTGCTCCTGTTTCCACGTCGTATCGACCCACTTCATGTAGTCGTCGAAGTGGCCGTTGACGGTGCGTATGCGGGCGACGTTCATCACTGCCCCTTCGGTATAGGCGTGATCGTCGGCAAAGGCGCTGATGCTCAGGCCGGCGAGACAGGCAGAAGCGATAGTGGCGACGTATCGATGTTTAATGCGCATGTGATCTTCCTCTGTTGAAAGCTAAACTGTCATTTTCAGAAAATGGCGCGCTGCACTGCGCCGGGCGCTGGCCCGCACAACGTAGCCGGGAGATCCTGTCCACCGGTTTCCCCTGACCAGCTCTCTAGAGCTCTTCGTTTGAGTTGATGATTGCGACCGCGCCGCGCTCGAGCCTTGGCGCCGATCGGGCCGCGAGTATGCGCCAGCGGTGCGCGCCATCGCAACGACGGGACGGTCAATTGTTCAGCGCGGTGGCGCGTCGGCTAGATGCCCGCATACCATTCATAGCCCTGGTCCTCCCAGTAACCGCCGCCCCCGCCGCCGATGCCAGCCAGGCTGTCCACCAGCTGCAAACGCATGATGAATTTCGCCATCTTGTATCCCAGCTGGCGCTCGACCCGCACCCGCAGCGGCGCCCCGTTCGGGATCGGCAGCCGGGCATCGTTGAGCTCATAGGCAAGAATCGTCTGGGGATGATACGCATCTTCCATGTCGATGCTCTCGTAGTACTTGTGGCCGGCACTATCCATCGGATCGGCGCAATGGAATACGACATAGCGCGCTGGCGAGGTCGGCCGCACCAGTGCCAGGACTTCGCCGAGTGGCACACCTTTCCATTTGCCGATGGCACTCCAGCCCTCGACGCAATCATGGCGCGTGATCTGCACCCGGCTGGGCATCGCGCGCAGTTGCTGCAGCGAGAAGCTCATGGGCTGTTCCACCAGCCCGTCGACCTGCAGTTGCCAGGCGGCGAAGTCGTCGCGCGCCAGTGTCTGATACACGGCATCGTCCGGATTGGCAGTGCCGTTGCTGCGGAACGTCGGCGACAGGTCGCTTTCGCTGAATTCCTGCGCCATTGATCTTCGGGGAGTCAGCGCGTGCTGCACCCCGCGACTCAAGTCTTCACCGACCTTGAGCACCCGGGGGAACCACTGGCTGCGCGATAGCGCATCGCAACCGCCGAGCAGCAGGCCGCCGATCGCGGTCAGCAGGTTGCGACGCAGGCGGTGCGAGGGGGCGTTGCCTGAATTCACGGCCGCTCCTGTGGGATGTGATCGGGCGCAATGACATAGCGGCCGGTGATCATCGAACGCAGGTTGTTCCAGACGCCGCTGATCAGCACCTCGAACACATGAACCAGCACGAACAGCACCAGTGACCACGCCACCACGAAGTGCAGCGTGCGTGCCGACTGCCGCCCGCCCAACACATCGACCCAGCCGGGCAGCAGCGAGTCGAGCCGGGGCGACATCGCCCAGCCGGTCAGAATCATCAGCGGCAGCAACCCGAAGATGACCGTCAGGTAAGCAAGTTTCTGCAGTATGTTGTAGCGGGCGGCTGCGGCGCCGGTTGGATGACGAAAACGCACATGATCGAGAATCGAGCGGCCGATCGAGCGCCAATCCAGCCGGGTAGGCATGAGGTCGCGCGACAGGTGGCGGCTGAGCACTGTGGTCGCCAGGTAGACGCCGCCGTTGATGACCAGCAGCCAGGCCAGGAAGAAGTGCCAGTGCCGGGCCATCCCCAGCCAGCGGAAGCTCGGGACCGTGATCCAGGATGGAAAGCCCCGCGCAACCGGCCGGCCGGCCTCGTTCGAAAGACCGAGTATGCCGGTGGTAATGAAGCGGTGATCGAAGATGCGCGTGATGCCGACCGGCCGTCCGTCCGCGGCCATCACGGCACTGGTTTCGAAAATCGGCGCGCGCTGGGTGTAGGACGATTTGCCCCAGGACAGACTCGGGTGGGCATTGAAGATCTGCAGTCCGCTCATCAGCAGCAAGCCGAGGGCCAGGACGTTGACCCAGTGCGTGATGCGCACCACCAGCGCATGGCGATGATATGAATAGCCATGCGAGCCGGGTTCACGGTTCGGCGCGGCCGGGATTGCATCGGGCCGTTGGTTGGGGTCGCTTGCGATCATGGCGCCTTCCTTGTGTTCCACGACGATCCAACGCCAGTGGGTGGGGGCTATCTTATTATCATTCCCCGCAGCTTGGGCACGGGTCGAAGGTTGACGGACCGTACAGGTCGGTGACCGCCGGATCGGTCGGCCGGATATGTACGAAGCGGCGCGCGCCATCGCGATTGCAGAAGAACGAGCCGTAGCGGCCGTCGTCCTCGATCAGCCAACCTTCGGCGGCCAGTCGATCCATCGCGCGCGCCAGCACCGCATACAGATCGGTGCCCGGCTCGAGCGGCGTTGCCTCGAGGACGCGGCCCTGCATGTCGCTGACCGTGAGCCAGTGGGGCTGCCGGCGATTGGACAGGGGCTTGTGGTTGTCACGCCGGCGTATCATGCCGGCAACGTACGAGCGTGCTGCATCCGGCGTCCATTCAGTAGTCCGCGGTGCAACAAGCTGTATGAACCTCAGGCTACGAGTCATGTGCGGCCGTTACATCACGAAAGACCAAAGGGCACTGGAGCGCGAACTCCCATTTCTCGACGTCAAGGACTGGCCGAAATTCGAAGCCAGCTACAACGTTGCGCCCACGCAGCTCGCCCCGGTGGTGATCGCGACTCGGGCCGGCAACGTATGCCAGCCGATGCGCTTCGGCCTGATTCCATACTTCGCCAAAGGCATAGCCGGCTCCTACAGCACCATCAACGCGCGCGCCGAGACGGTCGAGACAGCGGCGTCGTATCGCGGCCCGTGGAAACGCGGCCAACGCTGCCTGGTGCTGGCCAGCGGCTTCTATGAGTGGCATCTGCTGGCTGATGGCAGGAGCAAGCAGCCCTACTTCATCAAGCTGGCGGATCAGGCGAGCTTCGCGTTCGCCGGCCTGTGGGACTCGTCAAAGGCTGCCGACGGCACCGTCACCTACAGTTTCACGATCATTACACTGCCGGCATCGCCGCTGATGGCCGAGATCCATAACACCAAGAAGCGCGAGCCGGCGATTCTGACGGCCGACGGCTGCCGCACCTGGCTGCATGGCACGCCGGATGAGAGCCGCGCCCTGCTCACGCCCTATGCCGATGAGCTGCTGGTCGCATGGCCGATCAGCAAGCGCGTGAATTCGCCGCAGAGCAATGATGCCACGCTGATCGAACCGGTAGAGCCGGCACCGTGCCTCTGAGCACCATCAGCGCGACATGGCCGCTGCTGCTCGGCATGGGGGTGCTGATGCTGGGCGCAGGCCTGCAGGGCACACTGCTCGGCCTGCGCGCCACGATCGAGGGATTCCCGACGCCGGTCACCGGCGTGATCATGTCCTGTTACTACGTGGGCTACCTGCTGGGCACCGTGGTCGCACCGCGGCTGCTGCGGCAGATCGGGCACATCCGCGTGTTCGCGGCGCTGGCAGCCGTGGCGTCGGCCTCGACCCTGGTGCAGGCCACGTTCGTGAACCCGGTTGCCTGGGGCGCAATGCGCCTCACCACCGGGTGGTGCTTCGCCGGGATCTACGTGGTGGCCGAGAGCTGGCTCAACGACCGCGCCAGCCGCCAGAACCGCGGCCGGCTGATGGCGCTGTACATGCTGGTGCTGTACGTCGGGCTTGGCGGCGCGCAGTTCCTGCTGATCGTGTCGAACCCGAGCACGGCGCAACCGTTCATGCTGGTGTCGGGACTGATCTGCCTGGCGATGGTTCCGATCGTGGTGTCGGCGCGCCAGGCCCCGGAACCGGCGCTCCCGCACAAGGTGCGCTACCGCGACCTGTATCGCAACTCGCCGCTCGGCGTGGTGGCCGTCGGCGTCTCGGGACTGATATCCGCCACCATCTTCTCGATGGGCCCGGTGTATGCGCGGCTCAGCGGCCTGCCTATTGCGCGGGTTGCCTCCTTCATGGCAGTGAGCATCCTGGCCGGCGTGCTGACCCAGTACCCGGTCGGCCGGCTGTCGGATCGCATCGATCGCCGCACCGTGATCGCCGGCATCTGCACGCTCGCCACGATGCTTGCGGGCAGCATCGCGCTGTTCGGCACGATGCCGCATGCGCTGTTCCTGACGCTGTCGGCGCTGTTCAGCGGATTGGTGCTAACGCTCTATTCGCTGGCAATCTCCCACGTCAACGACAAGCTCGAACCGGCACAGATGATCGCTGCGAGCAGCGCGCTGCTGCGCCTGAACGGCGCCTGCGCGGCCGTCGGACCGGTGCTCGTGGGCAGCCTGATCGCCGCGTTCGGGCCGCCGGCCTACTTCGCCACCCTGGCAGCGTTGACCGGTACGCTGACCATCTACGATCTGTGGCGCAAGAGCCGGCGCCGGCCGGTGCCGAGTGCCCAGAAGGGACCGTTCATCAATGTGCAACCCCAAGGCATGACCGGTCAGATCGCGACCTCACTGGATCGCGATGCCGTGCACGGCGGCCACGGGGCGCGCGCGCTCGATCGGCGGCGCTCCGACCGCTGAGGCGGCTTTCAGGCACGCATGCGCTGGCCGCCCGGGTCGAAGGCGGGGACGGACAGCCGCACGGCCGGCAGGCGCTCGCCGATGATCTCGACCTCGAATCCGCCGGGCTGGTCCGCGACCTCCCGGGCCACGTAGCCCAGCGCCAGCGATTTCTGTACCCGGTGCCCGTAGCCGCCGGAGGTCACCCAACCGACGACGCGGCCATCGTGCCAGATCGGCTCATCGCCGATCGCATCGGCGTCGCGCGCGGCCACGTCGAGCGTGATCAGGCGCCGCTCGCCGCCGGCGACGCGCTCCGCGGCGGCCGCTTCGCGTCCGATGAATGCACCCTTGCGCAGATCGATGAAGCGCCCGAGTCCGGCCTCGTAGGGGCCGTAGATGGGCCGGTACTCGCGCGCCCAGGTGCCGAAGCTCTTCTCCAGGCGCATGGCATTGAGCGCGCGGCCACCAAAGTGACGCAGTCCCAGCTCCCGGCCCGCATGCGTGAGCCGATCGAACAGCGCGCGCTGATACTCGCTCGTCACCCAGATCTCATAGCCCAGCTCGCCGGTGAAGGACAGTCGTCCGACCCAGGCCGGCACCATGGCGACATCGAGCGCCCGGAAGCTCATGAACGGAAACGCGCCGGTGGACAGGTCCTCATCGACCAGTGATTGCAGCAGATCGCGCGAGCGCGGCCCGGCCACCGACAGGCCGACATACTCCATCGCGCACGGCCGCATCATGACGCCGGACGCGGGCATGTGGCGCTCGAACCAGCGCAGGTAGTAGCGCTCGGCCGCGTAGGTGCCGACGAGGAAGAACCGCTCCTCGGCCGCGCGGCACAGCGTGAAATCACCGATCAGGCGCCCGCGTTCATTGAGCATCGGGGCCAGAGTGATGCGGCCGACCGCCGGAATGTGATTGGCCATCACGGACGACAGCCAGGCGGCGGCGGCCGGACCGCTGACCTCGAACTTGCCGTAGTTGGAAATCTCCAGCAGCCCGACCGCATCGCGCACCGCGCGGCATTCCTCGCCGACCACCGGATGCGCATTGGAGCGACGAAAGGTCACGAGCTCGCGCGGCGCGGTGCCCCGGGGCGCGAACCACAACGGATGCTCGAGCGCGCAGTACTCGCCGAACACGGCGTTGTGCGACTGCAGCCGCTCATAGATCGGAGTGGTACGCAGCGGCCGCGCGGCCTCGAGCTCCTCGTTCGGAAAGCGGATGCGGAAGCGCCGGGAATAATTCTCGCGCACCTTGGCATTGGTGTAGCTGGGCGTGGTCCAGTCGCCGTAACGGGCCACGTCCATGGCCCAGACATCCGCACCCGGGTCGCCGTCGACCATCCAGCGCGACAGCGCCAGCCCGACGCCGCCACCCTGACTGAAACCGGCCATGACACCGCAGGCGACCCAGTAGTTGGAGAGCCCCCGCACCGGCCCCACCAGCGGATTGCCATCCGGCGCGAAGGTGAACGGGCCATTGACCACCTTGCGCACGCCGGCACTGGCCAGGCGCGGGAAGTGCTGGAACGCCACCTCGAGGCTCGGTGCAATGCGCTCCAGGTCATTGGGCAACAGGTCCTGGCCGAAGTCCCAGGGCGTGCTGCGCGCTGACCAGGGCACGCAGGCCTGCTCGTAGGTGCCCACCAGCATGCCGCCGCGCTCCTGACGCATGTAGATCTCGCCCTCGAAATCGATGCAGTGCAGCTGATCCTTCTGGCCGACGAATTCGGGCAGATCCTCGGTGATCAGGTACTGGTGCTCCATCGCCAGCACCGGCAGTTCCAGACCCACCATGCGGCCGACCTCGCGCGCCCAGAGCCCGCCGGCATTCACGACGTGCTCGGCGTGCACCGTGCCGCGCTCGGTGATCACGTCCCAGGAGCCGTCCGGCCGCGCCTTGGTATCCACGACCCGCGTCTGGCGCTGGATCTCGGCCCCGGCGATCTGCGCCGCCCTGGCGTAGGCGTGCGTGACGCCATAGGGGTTGACGTGTCCCTCGATCGGGTCGTACATCGCGCCGAGGAAGTGCGCGCTGTCGAGCAGCGGATAGAGCTTCTTGGCTTCCGCGACCGACAGCAGTTCCAGCTGCATGCCGAGATAGCGGCCGCGGGCCTGCGCCATCTTCAGCCAGTCGAGCCGCTCGCGGGTGCCGGCCAGCAGGATGCCGCCGTTGACGTGCACGCCGCACGACTGGCCGGAGATGCGCTCGATCTCCTGATACAGCCCGATCGTGTATTGCTGCAGCTTGGCGACGTTCGGATCACCGTTGACGGTATGCATGCCGCCCGCCGCGTGCCAGGTCGAGCCCGAGGTCAGTTCTGCGCGTTCGATCAGCAGCACGTCATGCCAGCCGGCTTTCGTCAGGTGATAGAGCACGCTGGCGCCGACCACGCCGCCGCCGATCACCGCTACCTGTGTGTGAGTGCGCATACGAGGCGGGCCCGCATCGATAACGCCAGCGGCCTGCTAGCTCACCGGGGGCGCGCCACCCGCCGCGATGCGGCGCGCGACGTAATCATCGAGTGCTTCGACGATTGCCGGATCGCGCGCCGGCGGCACGTAGCGCGTCAGCGCTTCCTGCCACAGCGTGCTCGCCCGCTCGGTCGCGGTGTGCGAGCCGGCCTCGGTCCACTGCCCGAAGTTGCGCCAGTCCGAAACCAGCGGTGAATAGAACGCGGTGCGATAGCGCGACATGGTGTGGGCACAGCCGAAGAAATGCCCGCCGGGCCCGACCTCGGCGATGGCCTCGAGCGCCAGATCGTCGACCGTGGCACCGAGCGGCTGAAATACCTCGGCCATCATCTGCAGCATCTCGATATCGAGCATGAACTTCTCGTACGAGGTGGTCAGGCCGCTCTCGAGCCAGCCGGCGGCGTGCAGCAGAAAGTTGCAGCCACCCATCATCGCGCCCCACAGGCTCATCTGCGATTCGTACGCGGCCTGTGCGTCGGGCGTGTTGGACGCGGTCGCATTCGAGGAGCGCCACGGTATCCCAAGGTGGCGCGCCATCTGGCCGGCGCCCAGCGACGACTTCACGTACTCGGGCGTGCCGAACGCGGGCGAACCGGATTTCATGTTGACATTGGAGGTGAAGCTGCCGTAGATCAGCGGAGCGCCGGGACGCACGATCTGTGACAGCACGATGCCGGCGAGTGCCTCGGCGTGCGCCAGAGTGAGCGCGCCGGCCACGGTCACCGGCGCCATCGCCCCGGCGAGCGTGAACGGCGTGATGATGAACACCTGGCCCGCCGCGGCGAACTCCATGATGCCGTTGCCCATCGGGATATCGAGCTGCAGCGGCGAATTGGTGTTGATGATGGTGGTCACGTAAGGCCGGGAGCGGAATTCATCCGGCGTCAGGCCGTAGGCAATCCGGATCAGCTCGAAGTTGTCGGCAATCTGCGGTGAGCCGCGCGAATAGACCTTCGGAATCTTGTCGGTCAGCATCAGCATCGCGCGCGTGGTCTCGAGGTGCCGGAACTGCACCGGGATGTCCTGCGGTTCGACGCCGCCGCCGAGCACATGGAACACCTCATAGCTCTGGCAGATCTTCATCAGATTGCAGAAATCCTCGAACGTGCCGGCGCGCCGGCCGCGTCTGGTGTCCATGATGTTCGGCGGACCCGAGGTCGGGGCGAACACCACGTGGTGGCCCGAACACGGCATGTTGTGTTCCGGATCCTTCGCATACAGCGTGAGCTCGCGCGGCACCGTGGTGAGCGCTGCGGCAACCAGACCGCGATCGATGCGCACCATCATGGTCGATTCATCGACGCTGGCGCCGCCGCGGGCATAGGCCTGGCGCGCCTCAGGCAGCAGCACCCGCATGCCCTGGTTCTCCAGCACCTGCAGCGCCGCTTGATGGATCGCCGCGACCTGATCGTCCGAGAACACCTTCAGCGGCTCGAACGGGTTGACCAGGTGGCGGTAGCTGCGCGAGCGATCGGGCACTGGCGCCACCGCGGCACTGGGCGGCCGCCGACGCGGGCGTCGGTCGGCACGATCGCCGGGGTCATTCATGGCAATGGCTGTCAATCATTCGATACCGCAAGCCGCATGGGCGCGTCTTCGCTCGGCTTGCGCGGACCGAAGTGCTCGATGAGCCAGGAACGGAACAGCGCGATGGCGGTGTCACTGAGTGCCTCGGGGTGGGTGATGAGGTAATAGCCGTAGCCATCGTCGAGCGAGACATCGAACGGGCGCACCAGGCGGCCGGATCGCAACTCGTCCGCGAACAGGTTGATGTCCACCAGCGCCAGACCCTCGCCGCTGAGCGCGTACTGCACCGCGAGCAGTGCGGTATCGAAGATCAGCCCGCGCTCGAAATTGATTTGCCCGAGGTTGGCCTGGCGCGCGAGCTGTGCCCAGACGTGATGCCGCGGCTGGTCGGCGATGCGCACGTGAATGAGCTCGTTGTCGCGCACGAACGTCGCCAGCTCCTTGCCGGCGTGCCGCGCGGCCAGTTCCGGGTGGCACAGGATGCTCAGTTTCACCGGCCACAGCAGGTCGCTGACGTATTCAGTGACCGCCGGCTTGGAATACACCACTGCCACGTTGACGTCGCTGGGCGGAGGCCCGACGCCGTAGGGGCTCACCAGGTCGATCTCGATATCCGGGTTGGCGCGCCGGAAGTCGCGCAGGATCGGCACCGCCAGGCGAACCGCAAAGCTCGGCGGCATCTGCACGTGCAGCGTGCGCAGCGTCGGCGCGCCGGCGTTGCGGATTTCATCGAGCGAATACTCCAGGCGATCGAAGGATTTGATCACCGTCGGCAGCAGGTGCTGCCCAGCCTTAGTGAGCACCAGCGAGTGTGGCCGGCGGTCGAACAGCTGCACGCCGATGAGCCGTTCGATCGAGATGACGTGCCGGGACAGTGCGCTTTGCGAAATGCGCAACGCGTTCGCGGCGCCGGTGAAGCTGCCGTGCTTGGCGACCGCCTCGAACGCGCGCAGCGCATTGAGCGGCAACCAGCGCCGGTCGATCCGTCCGTTGTCGAACATTGGCCTCCTTCGAGAGCCTTGGGCTTCGGCGCCGCCGGGGTGAGCCGCCGATCACGCCCATTCTAGCGGCCGGCGGCGAAAGAGTGGGGCAACCGCTCGCCTGAGGCCAATGCCTTTTCTTGCTGAGCACGATCCAATTTCTCGGTTTGGAACGGGCGGGCGATCTATGGAAGTATTCCAGCGCCGGGGGGTGCAGACTTGCGCTGGTTCGCCCCGGCCACCGGTTGAGATCGTTTCAATTATTGCGGTTGGCGCGCGGGTCGCGGGCCGCCCCGCTGTGGGAGGCTCGGTCCTTGAATGCGGTTCACCTGGCACGGATTCCGGAGATCATCCAGGGCGAAGGCGCCCTCGAGGCGCTGGGTGCGAGGCTCGCAGGCTACGTGCCCGCCGGCAGTGGAGTGCTGCTGGTGGCCGATCCGGGTCTTCGGGCCAGTGGTCTGGTCGACGCAGCGGCGGCCGGGCTCAGGAAGGGCGGCTACGGGGTCATCGTCTGGGATGACGTTCAAAGCGATCCGACCATGGCACAGGCCGATGAAGGCGCGGCGTTGGCCCGAGCCGAGCGCGTGAGCGCTGTGCTGGCGCTGGGCGGCGGCTCGGCGATGGACGTCGGCAAGACCATCGCCGCGGTTGTTCCCGCCGCGCATCCGGTCAGCCACTATGGGCTCTGCGCACAACCATTGCCGGCGCGCCGGCTGCCGTCGGTGTGCCTGCCGACGACGTCCGGGACCGGCTCCGAGGCGACCCGGACGGCGGTTCTGGCGGCGAGCGATCACGCCAAGGTGTGGCTCTGGGGCGATGAACTCAAGCCGAACCTGATCGTGCTCGATCCGGCGCTGGCCGCGGGCCTGCCGCCATCCCTGACCGCTGCAACCGGCATCGACGCACTGGTGCACGCCATCGAGGCCTCGACCAACGCCAATGCCCATGCCGCCAATGACCTGTACTGCCATGAAGCAATCCGGCTGGTGGTCCGGCACCTGCTGCGCAGCATCGAAAGGCCCGCGGACCTGCAGGCTCGTGCCGGCATGCAGCGCGCCGCGACCCTGGCCGGGATCGGGATCGACAATTGTGGCACCGCAATTGCGCATAACATCGGTCATGCGCTGGCTTCGCTGCGCCCGGTCCATCACGGGCGCGCCGTGGGGCTTGCGCTGCGCGTAACGCTTGCCTGGAACGTCGCGGATGATTCCGACGGCCGTTATGCGGCGGTGGCCGCGGCGATGGGCGAGCCGCGCGAGGCGGCCCGACTGCCGGGCGCCTTCGAGCGGCTGCTGCGAGCGTGCGGCATCAAGGTTTCGCTGGCCGGCGAGGGCCATGATGCGATCCGCCCGGCGGACCTGGCGCTGCAGATGGCGCGACCCGAGAACGAGGCGATGCGCCGTTCCAACCGTCGACCGGTCGCGGACGCCGACCTGTTAGCCTTCGCCACCGCGCTCCTGAGCGCCACCTGAAGGTTCCCAACACCGTGAATGACGCACTGACCGCCCGCGACCGGACCACCTGGCAACAGCGCGCCGCGGCACTCAAGCTCGAGGGGCGCGCGCTCATCCATGGCCGTCACATGGCCGCGCAGTCCGGCCGCAGCTTCGACGATATCAGCCCGATCGACGGTCGGGTGATCGGACAGGTTGCGCGCTGCGAGGCCGCCGACATCGATGCCGCGGTGGCGGCCGCGCGCGCCACCTTCGAGAGCGGTATCTGGCGCCGCAGCGAGCCGCGGCAGCGCAAGCGGGTGCTGCTGCGCTTTGCGGAACTGATCCGCGCGGATGTTGAGCGACTTGCACTGCTCGAGACACTCGATGTCGGCAAGCCGATCCTCAATTCGATCAACGTTGACGTGGCCTCGTGCGCCGACTGCATCACCTATTACGCCGAGTTTGCCGACAAACTGTACGATGAGATTGCGCCGACCGGGCCGAACGACCTGGCGCTGATCCGCCGTGAGCCGCTCGGAGTCATCGGCGCCATCGTGCCGTGGAACTACCCGCTGATCATCAGCGCCTGGAAGATCGGACCGGCGCTGCTCGCCGGCAATTCGGTGGTGCTCAAGCCCGCCGAGCAATCACCGCTCGGCGGCATCCGCCTCGGCGAGCTCGCGCTCGAGGCGGGCCTGCCGCCCGGGGTGCTCAACGTGGTGCCCGGCTTTGGCGAGGAAGCGGGCAAGCCGCTGGCGCTGCATCCGGACGTCGACATGATCAGCTTCACCGGCTCGACCGAAGTCGGCCGGCTGATGATGCGTTATGCGTCGGAATCGAACCTCAAGCGCGTGGCGCTCGAACTGGGGGGCAAGAGCCCGCACGTCGTGATGGCCGACGCGGACCTCGATGCGGCGGCCGAGGCGATTGCCTGGGGCATCTATTACAACGCCGGCGAGACCTGCCATGCCGGCTCGCGGCTGATCGCACACGAGCGCGTGCGCGCCGAGCTGATCCAGGGCATCGAGCGGGTCGCCCGGTCCATCACGCTCGGTCATCCGTTCGATCCGGCGACCCAGATGGGCGCACTGATCGACAGCGCTCACCTCAAGCGCGTACTCGGCTACATCGATTCGGGCGTCGCTGAAGGCGCGCGTGTGGCGTTCGGCGGCAAGCAGGCGCTGCAGCAGACCGGTGGCTATTACGTCGAGGCCACGGTGCTCGATGCGGTGAGTCCCCGGATGCGCGTGAGCCGCGAGGAGATCTTCGGCCCGGTGCTCGTGGTCAGCGGCTTTCGCGATGACGCCGATGCGCTGAGCCTCGCCAATGACAGCGTCTATGGGCTCGCCGCCGCGGTCTGGACGCGCGACATGGACGTCGCACACCGCGTGTCGGGCGCGCTGCGCGCCGGCACCGTGTGGGTCAACAGCTTCGATCGCTCATCGCTGGCCACGCCGTTTGGCGGCTTCAAGCAGTCGGGCTTCGGACGCGATCGCTCCCCGCACGCGATCGACAAGTATGTGGATCTGAAAACGATCTGGACCGCGTTCCGGTGATCCCGGCCCGGGGCGCACTCAAGCGCCGCCCTCGTCCTCCAGCAGCATCGCTGCGGCCCGTTCGGCCACCATCGTAACCGGGGCGTTGGTGTTGCCGGAGGTGATCGACGGGAACACCGATGCGTCCACTACGCGCAGTGCTGCAACGCCGTGCACCCGCAGCCGCGCATCGACGACCGCGCGGGCCGGGTCAGGCCCCATCGCGCAGGTGCCGACCGGATGAAACACCGATCCGGCGCGCTGCCGGAAGTCCTGCAGCAGCTCGTCATCGCTCTGCAGCTGTGCTCCCGGCTGCAGCTCGCTCTCGATCAGCGTCGCGAGCGGAGCCGTTGCCGCAATCCGGCGCAACAGCCGCGCTCCGACACGGACGTCCTCGCGATCGCGCTCGGTTAACAGATAGTTCGGGCAGATCGCCGGCGGGGTGTCCGGATCGGCCGAGCGGATCGCCAGGTGCCCGCGACTGCTGGGCCGGCAGGCATTGAAGGAGAGCAGGAAACCGCGGAACGGATCCGGGTTCATCAGCCGGCGGCTCCGGGTGCGGGTACTGGTGTAGCTTGCCGGATTGAAGTACAGCTGCAGATCGGGGGCCGGCAGGCTCGGGCTGCTGCGGACAAATCCGCCGCCCTGATTCACGCTCATGGACAGCGGACCGCGCCGCCACAGCAGGAACTCGATCCCCGCGCGGATCTTGCCGCGCAGCGGATACAGCGCATTGTTGAGCGTGGGCACCCGGCTGCGGTAGATGTAATTGATTCCGAGATGGTCCTGAAGATTGCGGCCCACTGCCGGAGCGGCCTGTCGCAGCGGGATGTCAAACCGGCTCAGCAGCGCGGGATCGGCGATCCCGGACAGCTGCAGCAACTGCGGAGAGTTGATGCTGCCGGCGCTCAGGATCACGGCACGCGCTGCCTGTGCGCGCCGCAGCTGACCGCGCCACAGGTAGCGCACGCCGGCAGCGCGCTGGCCCTCGAATTCGATCTGCCGCACCTGCGCTCGCAGCCGCAGCTCCAGGTTCGGGCGCGTGAGCGCGGGCCGCAGGTAGGCGCTGGCCGTGGACTCGCGCCAGCCGCCGCGCGTCGTGACCGGGTAGATGCCGACGCCTTCGGGGCGCTCGCCATTGAAGTCCGGCGTATAGGCATAGCCGAGCGCCTCGCAAGCCTCGATGTAGGCGCGGCAGAGCGGGTGCGCCATCGGGTTCGCATCCGTCACCTGCAGGACACCGGGCCCTTGCGCGCTGTGGCGCTCGAACGATTCGAACACCGGCCGCACGTCGGCCCAGCTCCAGCCCGGATTGCCGCACGCGGCCCAGTCGTCGAAATCCGCGGGCTGTCCGCGCACGTAGACCATCGCATTGATCGAACCCGAGCCGCCCATGACCTTGCCGCGCGGCCAGTAGCTGCGAGCATCGTTCAGGCCCGGATCGGGTTCGGTTTCGTACATCCAGTTGACGCGCGGGTCATTGTAGGTACGCCCGTAGCCGATCGGTACCCGGATCCACAGCCGCCGGTCGGAACCGCCGGCCTCGAGGATCAGCACACGGTTGCGACTGCGCGCGGACAGGCGGTGCGCGAGTACACAGCCGGCGGTGCCGGCGCCGACGATCACATAGTCAAACGTCTCCATGCAGCAGCGTTTCCGATGTTCCGATGATTCCCAGGAGTTGCCCAGTGCCGCCCGCGTCGCTGAGGCTCGCACCGGCCGCGCCGTCATTGTAGGGATTCCCGGCGCGCAGCTGCTGCCGGGCTTGCACCCGGCATCGCCGAGGTCGCAGTATCTGACCCGGCTTGAGTTCCACCCAACCGTCGCAAAGCAGGCAGCAAGCGCCATGAGCGAAGTTCCGGCAACGTCCCGCCGACGCGGCGGAGGGCGCGCTGCGCGCTCCACCGGTCCGTCGCTCGCGCCACTGCCGCGGCTGACGAACCGCTGGCCGCCGCTGCAGATCCTGAGCGCCGAGCAGGTCGAGCGCATTCTGGTCGCGGCCTACCGCGTGCTCGAAGAGGCCGGTCTCGAGATCCGCAGCCCCGCGGCGCTCGAGGTCTATCGCCGTGCCGGCGCCGTGGTGGATGAGGCGACGCAGATGGTGCGCCTCGGGCGCGATCTGATCGAGGCGCAGCTGGCCCATGCGCCTGAGCACTTCGTGCTCCATGCCCGCAATCCCGAGCGGCACCTGCACGTCGGCGGTGACGTGGTCAATTTCGGGCCGGTGCACGGCGCTCCGAACCTCAACGATCGCGAGGGCGGACGCCGCTACGGTGACATCGAGGGCTTTCGCAATATCCTGCGGCTGACCCACGCGCTCGGCATCCTGCACTGGCAGGGCGGAATCGTGGTCGAGCCGGTGGACGTGCCGGTCGCGATCCGCCACCTCGCGACCTACCAGGCCCATATCGAATGCGCCGACATCGTCTGGGCAGCGCGCGGCGTCGGCGGCGTGCAGGCCGAGGACGCGATCGCGATGTCGGCGATCGAACACGGCTGCGGCATCGAGCAGCTGGCCTCGCGTCCGACGCTGATGACCGTGACCAACGTCAATTCACCGCGCCGCGTCGATGCCGAGATCCTCGACAACATCATGGTGATGGCGCGCCATGGGCAATGCGTGGTCATCACGCCGTTCACGCTGATGGGGGCAATGGCGCCGGTGACGCTGGCCGGCGCGCTGGTGCAGCAGACGGCGGAGGCCATGGGCATCGTCGCGCTGTGCCAGCTGCTGCGCCCCGGCACGCCGTGCGTGATGGGAGGTTTCACCTCCAACGTCAACATGCGCACCGGCGCCCCCGCCTTCGGCACGCCGGAATACGTCAACGCGATCATGGCCAGCGCGCAGATCGGGCGGCGCCTGAAGCTTCCGGTGCGCACCAGCGCGGTGAACGCCTCGCCGGTGGTGGATGCGCAATCGACCTACGAGACGGCGTTTTCGCTGCAGGCGGCGATCCTCAGCCACAGCCACCTGATCAACCATGCGGCCGGCTGGCTCGAGGGCGGCTTGTCGGCATCGTTCGAGAAGATCGTGGTGGACGCCGAGCTGCTGCGCAGCTGGGCCGAGATCCTGAAGCCGATCAGCTTCAACGATGACGATCTTGCGGTCGAGGCCATCAAGGGCGTGGCCGCGGGCGGGCATTTCTTCGGCAGTCCGCACACGCTGGCTCGCTACGAGTCTGCGTTCTATCGGCCGCTGCTGTCCGACTGGTCGAACTTCGAAAACTGGACCGAAGCGGGCGCCCGCAATGCGACCGAGCGCGCCACCGGCATCTGGAAGAAGGCGCTGGCCGACTACGTGGCGCCCCCGCTCGATCCGGCGGTCAAGGAGGCGATTGACGGGTACGTGGCCCGGCGGCAGCGCGAGATCGGCGCCGCGCAATAGCGGGGCGCGTTTCAGGATCCGACCGCAGGTAAGCCGCCACCAGGAAGGTGCCGACCCCGATAAACGGCATCAAGCTCGGCTGCGGCGCCGCTGAGTCAGCCGCGCCCGGTGAGCTCGGTGTCATCGGCGCCAGCGCGCACGCCAGTGCCATGCGGTCCGATTGAGGGGTGTTGTTGCGCATCGCTGCTGCTCCAGGTGGCATGACGATACGCGCGCGCGCATAAAAATCTGATATAGGTTTTGTTCCGCGAGCCGGTGTGTCAGCGCTGCGGATGCTTCAACGACTTACCCGGCCTCATGCTGCGGCGCCCAGCGCCGCGGCCGATGATATGCGAGCATCATAAATGGTTGCTTCAGCGGCCGGAGGCCGTGCCGGGCATGAGCGAGTGGATCACGAACGCCCGCATGTATGCGGTGACGCCCGAGCTCGAGGCTGCCTGGCGCGGGCTGCTCGAGCAGATCGCCCGCGATGCCGGCGTCGCGCTCAGTTATGTGCCATATGCGGCGCCGCGACCGCTCGAGCAGCTGTGGTCGCGGCCCGATCTGGGCGCGGTGTTCATGTGCGGTTACCCGATTGCGCTCGAGCTCGCGCCGGTCATTCCGCTCGCCTCACCGATCCCGCGGGCCGACTGGGCCGGCGGCCGCGCCGTCTACCGCACCGACCTGATCGTGCGGCGCGATGCCCCCTACCGCAGGCTCGAGGACACGTTCGGCGCGCGCGCAGGCTGGACGGTCACGCATTCCCAATCCGGATTCAACGCCTGGCGCCACCATCTGCTGGCATACCGTACGGCCGAGCGGCCGGCGCTGTATGGCGAGATGCTCGGCAATCTCGTGACCGCGCGCAACGTGCTCGACCGCGTGCGCGAGGGGCGCATCGATGTCGGCCCGCTCGATGCGTACTGGCACATGCTGATCGCGCGCCACGCGCCGGCGCTCACCGCCGGGCTGCGGGTGCTGGAATCCACGGCGCTGGCGCCGATGCCGGCATTCGTGGCCGCCGCTTCCGCCCCGCCGCAGATGGTCGCGCGGCTGCGCGCCGCGTTCGTGAGCGCGGCCACACGCCGCTGGTTCGCCCCGTTGGCCGATACGCTGCTGCTCGAGGGTTTCGCCGAGGTCGAACGCGTCGTCGTATGCGGTGCTGCTGGAGTGGGATCGTGCGGCGAAGGCGGCCGGATTCGATCGGCCTGCCTGAACGGTTGCGGCCGAGGGCCGCGGTGAGGGCGTCGAGGCTCGCGCGGCGCTCAGCCGGCGTTCAATCAGCTTTCAATCAGTGCTTGGGCGGCGCCGGCGGGCACCCGGCCGGTCGGGTGCAGCAGCGCATCATGCCGCCGAAACAGATAGCGGCGCGCGACATCGAAATAGGTGTGATAGACGAGCCCGCCGTTCTCGGCAACCAGGCGATCGCGAATGAGACGATAGCGCGCATTGTAGTTGTACCAGGGGATGCGCGGCGTCTCGTGATGCAACGAGTGCAGATTGTTGAACAGGAACAGCGGACCCAGGATCCACGAGTCCTCGACGATCGCAATGCGCTCGCGCGCCGCGGGGCGTGCGCGATGCTCGGCAAACGAGCGGATCAGCTGGATCGCGTGCGCGGGAATGACCATCGCGAGCAGGTAGATCCACAGCGGCATGGCACAGACGAGCTGCAGCCACGCGATCACCGGCACGCACCACAGCAGGTGCTGCAGCCAGATGGCACGCGCGCAGTGCTTGTTGCGGACCACGGCGCGCCATTCCGCGCGCAGAAACTTGCCGATGCTCCAGAACGGACCGACCGTCAGCCGCCCGGCCAGCGTCTGCTGTACCTGCAGCAGCACACGCGTGAGCGGTGAGAGTCGTGCCCAGTGCTCCGGCGTCCAGTAGTAGGATTCCGGATCGTCCAGCGGGTCGGTCAGGCGTCGGTTAACGTGGTGCGCCAGATGAGTCTGCCGATAGCGCTCATACGGCAGCCACAACGACAGCGGCACCATGCCGAACAGGCGGTTGACACTGTTCCATCGGGTCGGGTGGCCGTGCACGATTTCGTGTTGCAGGGAGCTGTGCAGCGTAATCAACAGCGTCGCGATTGGCGCCACGATCACGAGCGGCCAGCGGCCATAGGCAACGGTGATTGTCAGCCAGCCGCCATAGACGACCAGCAGCAAAAATAGCGTCGGGAGCTCGACCGTGGCGCAGCGCTCGCCGCGCGCTACGGTCGCGCCTGGTGCGTCCCGAACGATCGTCGTCACAGTCATTTAACAGTATCCAGCGTCGGAGATATCCTACTCTTTGGGGTCCGACTATCCTACTGACCATTCTACGGAAACGCAGCCGGGCAGGGCCGTGGAGCCCGTCGCATCTGCGATATCGATCGTGGGCGGGCGGATAATGGTCAGTCGACGTGCGCGGTGCGGCAGAGGCGGCGCTCGAGTGCGGCCATCGCGTCATACAGCAGGATCGCCATCAGGCCGGTCACCAGTCCGCCCTGCAGGATGAATGCGAAGTTGTTGGACAGCAGCCCGGCGATGATGACCTCGCCCAGTCCCTTGGCGCCGACCGTCGAACCGATGGTCGCGGTGCCGACGTTGATCACCAGGGACAGCCGAATTCCCTCCAGAATCAGAGGCATCGCGAGCGGCAGCTCCACCGATACCAGGCGCTGAAACGCGCTCATGCCCATGCCGCTGGCGGCTTCCATGACCGCGGGCGCACAGCTGCGCAGTCCCGTCATCGTGTTCTCGAAGATCGGCAGCAAGCCGTAGGCAAACAACGCGATCAGCGTCGGTTTCTCGCCGAAGCCGACCAGCGGCACCGCGACGGCGAGTACCGCGACCGGAGGGAACGTCTGGCCGATGTTCACCAGCGTGCGCGACAGCGGCAGGAACTGCGCTCCGCGCGCGCGCGTGATCAGGATGCCGAGGCCGACGGCGACCAGAGTGCTTGCTGCTGCAGCGCAGCATACGGTACCGAGGTGCGCCAGCGCCAGCCCCAGCAGGTTGCCCTGATCGTAGATCGGCGGGGCACCGTACTGCGTCAGCGGCGCGAACAGCGGCGCGAAGCTCTGCGGTGTCCACAGGAAGGCCGCCAGCAGGCTCACGACCGCAAATCGCAGCAGCAACGCGCCGGCACGTCCCAGGCTGGCGCCCATCAGGCCGGCCGCCCGTGCGCGAGGATCGCATCGATCGTCAGCGCACCGAGCGGCGTGCCGTTCGCGTCCACGACCGTGGCCGACTCGGCTCCACGCCACACCAGGTCCGACAGCACGTCGCGCAGCGATGCGGAAGCCGCGACCACCGGCCCGGCCGCGGCCCCTGGCTCGGCCGCGGCGCCTGGCACGGCCGCCTCGCCCGCCGTCGTCAGCGACAGCAGCCGCATCGCCCGATCGGCGACGCCGGTCATGCGCGATACGAATGGATCGGCGGGGCGCGTCAGGAGCACCGCGGGCCGGTCGTACTGCAGCACGCGGCCCCGGCTCATCACCGCCACGCGCTGGCCCAGCCGGAACGCCTCGTCCATGTCATGGGTCACCAGCAGGATGGTGGTGCCGAAGCGGCGCTGGATGTCGAGCAGATCCTCCTGCGCCTTGGCGCGGATGATGGGATCGAGCGCACCGAACGGCTCGTCCATCAGCAGCACCGCAGGTCCGGCGGCGAGCGCCCGCGCGACCCCGACACGCTGCTGCTGGCCGCCCGAGAGCTGATGCGGGAATTTCTGCGCGAACTCGGCCGGTTCGAGCTGGAACACGCTGAGCAGCTCCTCGACGCGCGTCTGGATGCGCGCCCGATCCCAGCCGAGCAGGCGCGGCACGGTCGCGATGTTCTCGGCGACCGTGCGATGCGGGAACAGGCCGTGGCCCTGGATCACGTAACCGATCCGTCGCCGCAGCAGATGGGCAGGCTCCTGCGCGGTGTCGTGTGCGTCGATCAGCACACGACCGGCGCTCGGCTCGACCAGCCGGTTGATCATGCGCAGCAGCGTCGACTTGCCCGAGCCCGAGGTGCCCACGATCACCGTGATCGAGTTGGACTCGATGCGCATCGAGACGCGGTCGACGACGGTGGCCGCACCGTATTGCTTGCTCAGGTTGTCGACGACGATCATGGCCGCGTCCGATCGATCACTTCCACCAGCGCGTCGAGCAGCACCGCGGCGGAGAAAGCCAGCGCGACCGTCGGGATTGCGCCCAGCAGCACCAGGTCGATCGCGGTCTGGCCGATCCCCTGGAACACGAATACGCCGAGGCCGCCGCCGCCGATCAGCGCGGCGATGGTCACCAGTCCGATGTTCTGAACCAGCACGATGCGGATGCCGGTCAGGATCACCGGCAGCGCCAGCACCAGCTCGATCCCGGTCAGGATCTGCCAGCTCGTCATTCCCATGCCGCGCGCGGCTTCGACTGCCGCGGGCGAGACCCGCCGCAGGCCCGCGACCGTATTGGCGACCACGGGCAGCAGTGAGTAGAGGAACAGCGCGAGTACCGCAGGGGCGGCCCCGATGCCGCGGATCCCGAGCTGCGCGGCCCACGGCGCAGCCGCGGCCAGCGCCCCGAGCGGCGCCATCAGGATCCCGAACAATGCGATCGCCGGAATCGTCTGGACCACGTTGAGCGTCCCCAGGATGCCAGGGCGCAGCCGCGGCACGCGATGACATAGGATGCCCAGTGGCAACGCCACGAGGACGGCCGCGGCGAGCGAGCCGAGCGCCAGCAGCACGTGCTGGCGGACTTCATGCGCGAAGCGGGTCGCATTGACCGCATATTCGCGCATCACCGACAGATGGTCGAAGGTGCCGTGCGCGAGCGCGAGGCCGGCCACGGCGACAAACACCAGCAGGAACAGCACGCGCAAGCCGGGGCCCGGACGCATTCGCGTGATCGCGTCGGTGGCCATCAGCCCCAGGGCCGCGAGCAGCACCCAGAAGCCGCTGCCGGGCGCCACCCGCACCACCTTGTTGCCCGCGGGCGTGAGTGCGTTGCCGGCCGCCGCCACCGCCAGCGCGACGACGACGAGCCCGAGCAACGCCGCGGCCAGCCGGACGCGGCCGTTCGAGGCCGCAAGCGCCACGGCCGCGACCACGAGCAGCGTGGCGTCGCAGGCGAGCGCCGCCCAGATCGGCAGCACCTGCAGCAGCGTGCGCGCATCGCCGGGCAGGATGCGATTGGCCTTGAACACGACGAACGGCAGGCCGATCAGCGCCGCGGCGCCGACCGCCGCGACCAGCGCGCCGAGCGGGTCGATGCGCTGCAGCCGCGCGATGCTGGTCGCGATGGCCCCTCCGGGGGTGAGTCCGCCGATCGGCGCCATGCCGGCCCGCTGCACGATCCTCACTTGAGAAAGTCCCTCGCCTTCAGATAATCCTCGGCGACCGACTCCGGGGATTCGCCGTCGATCTGAACCCGGGCATTCAACTGCTGCAGGGTCTCGCGACTGAAGCTCTGCATCAGCGGTTTGACCAGCTCTGCGATCTGCGGATTGGCCTTGAGCACCGCCTCGCGAATGATGGGCACCGGTGCATACACCGGCTGGTCGTGACGGTCGTCCTCGAGAATCTGCAGATTGGCCGCCTCGATGCCACCGTCGGTGCCATACACCATGGCGGTGTTGGTGCCATTGGTACGCGCGGCCGCCGCCGCGATCGTGGCCGAGGTTTCCCCGCCCGCGAGCACGATCAGCTGGTCCGAGCGCAGCGTGAAGCCGTAGGTCTGCTCGAGCGAGCGCAGCGTGCCGGCATTGGCAAATTCGGCCGAACAGGCGAGCACCACCCTGCCGCCGCCGGACACCCAGCGGCCGAAGTCCGTCATCGTCTTCAGGTGGTTGACCTGGGCGACATCGCGCCGCACGGCCAGCGCCCAGGCGTTGCTGGCATTCGCGGGCGTGAGCCAGACGATGTGGTTGGTGGTGAAGTCGAGCCTGGCGCCGAGCTCGTAGCCCTGTCGCAGATCCTTCCAGGCCGGGTCGGAGGCGATATTGAAGAAGAAGCCGGCATTGCCGGTGTACTCCACGTAGATATCGATCTCGCCGGACAGCAGCGCCTTGCGCACCACGGGGGTTGCCCCGAGCGTCATGCGATCGACCGTGGCGATGCCATCGGCGTTCAGGATCAGGCGGATCATCTGACCGATCATCGCCGACTCGCTCGAGAGCTTCGAGGACACGACGACCGCCGCCTGGGCTCGGGCCGACAGGGCGAGTACGAGCACCGCGGCCACGGCTAGGCACAGCGACTTCAGAGTTTTCGCCACCGGCCACCTCCATGCCGACCGCCAGGACCGGTTCGAGCCGCGCCATGCACGTTGTCGCTTGTCGTGGTGCGCGTCAAGCCCGCTGCGCGCCCGTGTACTCACATGCGCTGCGCCTTATGATGGCCGGCACCGATGACCGCCGTGCCCACATCGCGCGCGCCGCCCGCGCATTCCAAACGCGCGTCCAGCGGCCGCTACTCGGCCTGGCGACTGCTGCGCGAGGGCCTCAGCGGCCAGCGCGGCTGGTCGCGCGCCTGGGCCAAGGCCGCGCCGCGGCCCGGCTACCAAGTGGTGATCGTCGGCGGCGGCGGCCACGGCCTTGCGACCGCGTTCTACCTCGCCACCGAGTACGGCATCAACGACGTCGCGGTGCTCGAGCGAGGCCCGATCGGGCTCGGCAACGTCGGGCGCAACACCACGATCATCCGTTCCAATTACTTCCAGCCCGACAACATCCGGTTCTACGAATATTCCCTGAAACTCTGGGAGCGGCTCGAGCGCGCGCTCAATTTCAATGCCATGGTCAGCCAGCGCGGCACGCTCAATCTGTTCCACAGCGAGGCGCAGCGCGATCTGTTCACGCGGCGCGCCAACATGATGCGGCTGCTCGGCGTGGATGCCGAGGCGCTGAGCCGCGAGGCGGTCAAGGCCCTGGTGCCGCTGGTGGACCTGGACAACGGCCGCTACCCGGTGCTCGGCGGGTTCCTGCAACCGCGCGGCGGCACCGTGCGCCACGATGCGGTCGCCTGGGGCTATGCGCGCGCGGCGTCCGAAGCCGGCGTCGACATCATCGAACAGTGCGAGGTCACCGGTATCCGGCGCGACGGCGGGCGGGCCAGCGGCGTACAGACCACGCGCGGGTTCATCGCCGCCGATACCGTGTGCCTTGCGGTGGCCGGGCATTCCTCGCACCTGGCCGCGATGGCCGGGCTGACGCTGCCGATCGAGACCCACGTGCTGCAGGCATTCGTCAGCGAGGCGATCAAGCCGGTGCTCGAGGTGGTGGTCACCTACGGGGCCGGACATTTCTACGTCAGCCAGTCGGACAAGGGCGGGCTGGTATTCGGCGGGCCGATCGACGGCTACAACACCTATGGCCAGCGCGGCACGCTGCCGGTGGCGCAGGAGGTGGCGGCCGAGGCGGTCACGCTGCTGCCGGGCGTGGCCCGGCTCAAGGTGCTCAGGCAATGGGGCGGCGTGATGGACATGACGATGGACGGCTCGCCGATCATCTCGAAAACCCCGCTCGCGGGCCTGATCATCAATGGCGGTTGGTGCTACGGCGGTTTCAAGGCAATTCCGGCCGGCGGCATGACCACCGCGCACCTGATCGCGCGCAATGCTCCCCACCCGCTCGCGGCGCACCTGGACCTGGAGCGCTTCGCGGCCGGGCGCACGGTTGACGAGCGCGGCGTGGGTCCGTTCCCGTACGCGCACTGAAAGGGGCGCCCGATGCTTCGGATCCGATGCCCGTGGTGCGGCGAACGCGACGAGACCGAGTTCCGCTATCGGGGTGACGCCAGTCGCACGCGACCGGCCGCGGATGCCGGCGTCGCCGCCTTCAGCGCCTATGTCTACGAACGCGACAATCCCCGCGGCTGGCATCTCGAATGGTGGCTGCATGTGGGCGGCTGCCGCTCGCTGCTGAAGATCGTGCGCCACACGCTGACCCACGAGATCCACTGGGTCGGTAGCCCGCAGGATGCGCCAGCGCCGCCGCCGGACGTGGGGCGCTGATGCGCGGTCCGTGCCGCATTGCGCGCGGTCTTCTGACCGAGGCCGCCCGGCCGGTCGGCTTTCGGTTCGACGGCCGGGCGATGCACGGCCTTGCCGGCGATACGCTTGCCTCGGCGCTGCTGGCCAACGGACAGCGGCTGGTCGGGCGCAGCTTCAAGTATCACCGGCGGCGCGGCGTGGTCACCGCGGGGCCGCAAGAGCCGTGCGCGCTGGTGGATGTGATCGGCGCCGACGGGCGCGAACCCAACCGGCTTGCCACCACGCTCGCGCTGCACGAGGGGCTGGTGGCCGAGAGCCAGAACCGCTGGCCGTCGCTCGAGTTCGATGTGATGGCGGTCAACGACACCATCGGGCGCTTCCTGCCCGCAGGCTTCTATTACAAGACCTTCATGGCGCCCGGCTGGGCGTGGGAGCGCGTGTACGAACCGCTGATCCGGCGCGCCGCGGGCCTCGGACGGCTGCGGCCGATCGTGCGCGAACACGCGGCACCCGCCGAGACCGTGCACGATCACGCCGACGTGCTGGTGGTCGGCGCGGGCGTCGCCGGTCTCGCCGCCGCGCAGTGGCTGGGCGGTAGCGGCCTGCGCGTGCTGCTGGCCGATCAGGACTGCGCGCTCGGCGGCGGTGCGCTGCTCGATGAGCGCTGGGGCGCGTGGCGCGAGGCCGCGTGCGCCGCGCTGGCGCGGCTGCCCACGGTGCGCTGCCTGCCCGGCACCACGGTGCTCGGGGCCTATGGCCACGGCGTGTTCGGTGCGCTCGAGAGCCTGACCGTCGCCGAATCGGCTGCATTCGGCGGGCTGCGCGAACGGCTGCGCGTCATCCGCGCCCGGCGCGTGCTGCTGGCCACCGGTGCGCTCGAGCGGCTGATCGCTTTCCCGGGCAACGACCTGCCGGGCGTGATGCTCGCGGGCGCCGCGCTCAGTTATCTGCGCCGCTACGGCGTCGCGGTGGGCTGCCGGCCGGCCTTCTTCGTCAACAGCGACGAGGCCTACGAGGCGGTGTTCGCCTTGAGCCGCGCCGGCATCGCCTGCGCCGGTGTGATCGATGTGCGTGCCGGTTCGCTCGCGGCGGAGCGGGCCCGGGCGCTGGGTATCGAGGTGCATGCCGGCGCGGTGGTCGAGGCCGTGGGCGGCCGCGTCGGGGTCCGCACGGTCAGGCTCGCGCAGCGCGACGGGCGTGGCCGCCGCGAGCTCGAAGCCGACAGTCTGCTGATGTCCGGCGGCTATTCACCGGCCAGCGCTCTGGCGAGTCAGCTCGGCGCCGCGCAGACGTGGCAGGACGCGATTGCCGCGTTCACGCCGGAGCTTGCGGATACGATCGGGCGGGTCGCGGGCGCGGCGCGCGGCGTGTTCGGGCTCGCGGCTGCGGCGCACGACGGTGAGATGGCGGCGCGCGCAATCGCGTTGCAGCTCGGCGGCGCGCCGCACCGCGCGGGGCCGGCACCCGAGCGGCCGCCGGATGCGCCCAGCACGCCGATCGCGGCCCTGTGGCAGGTGAGCGGACGCGGCAAGGCATTCGTCGATCTGCAGAACGACGTGACCGTGGCGGACGTGCAGCTCGCGCATCGCGAGGGCTACGAGCACGTCGAGCACATGAAGCGCTTCACGACCCATGGCATGGCCACCGACCAGGGCGGCATCGGCGGGCTGGTCGGCAGCGCGGTGCTGGCGCAGGCGCGCGGGCTCTCGGTGGCGGAGGTTGGCCAGCTCAAGCCCCGCCCGTTCGGACAGCCGGTGCCGTTCGCGGCGCTGGCGGGCGAGGAGGTGCGCCAGCATCTGAAGCCCGAGCGGCGGCTGCCGCTGCACCCGTGGCACCAGGCCGCCGGCGCAAGTTTCGTCGCCACCGGTCTGTGGCTGCGGCCGCTGGTGTACGCGCGCGACGGCGGCTGGGATGCGGTGCTGTCCGAGGCGCGGGCGGTGCGCCGCTCGGTGGGCATCACCGATGTGTCGACGCTCGGCAAGATCGATGTGCAGGGAGTGGATGCCGCGCAGTTCCTGGATTTCATCTACGCCAACACGTTCTCCACGCTCGCTGTGGGCCGCGCGCGCTACGGCATCATGCTGCGCGAGGACGGGATGCTGTTCGATGATGGAACCACCGCGCGGCTCGGCCCGGAGCACTTCCTGGTCACGACCACGACCGCCAACGCCGCAGCGGTACTCGAGCACATGGAATTTCATCTGCAGTCGACGCGCCCAGGGCTCGACGTGCGGCTGACCGATGTCGGGGACCAGTGGGCGCAGTTCGCGATCGCCGGGCCACGCTCGCGCGCGGTGGTGAGCGCGGTGATCGAGGGCCTCGATCTGTCGAACGACGCCTTTCCCTTCATGGCCGCCGGCGCTGCCCGCATCGCCGGGGTCGCGGGGCGGGTGTTTCGCATCTCGTTTTCAGGCGAGCTCGCCTATGAGCTGGCGGTCCCGGCGCGGCACGCGCTCGCCGCGTGGACCGCGCTGCTGGAGGCCGGCAGGCCGTTGGGCATCGAGCCCTACGGTCTCGATGCGCTCAACACGCTGCGCATCGAGAAGGGCCACGTCACCTCGGCCGAGCTCAATGGCAACACCAGCGCCTGGGATCTGGGGTTTCAGCGTCTGCTGAAGCCGCACGGTGACTTCGTCGGCCGCACGCTCGCGCAGCGAGCGGCGCTGAGCGCGTCCGGGCGGCTGCAGCTGGTCGGTGTGCGGCCGCTCGATCGTGGCCGTCGCCTGCGCAACGGCGCGCAGCTGCTCGCATCGCAGGCACGCCACACGCTGCTCGGCTACGTGACCTCCTCGACGCCCTCGGTCGAGCTCGCAGGGTGGGTGGGGCTGGCCCTGCTCGCGGGCGGGCGAGAGCGCATCGGAGAACATCTCATCGGCAGCTCGCCGCTGCACGGTGAGGACATCGAACTCGAGGTCGTCAGCCCGCACCTGCTCGATCCGGAGAACGTTCGTGTCCGCGCCTGATCCGCGAACGGGGCCCGGCGAGCCGACCGGACTGCAACTCGGTGGCTGCCTGGCCGACATCGTGGAGCTGGCCGCGCTGCGTGCGCGCGCCAAGGAGTTCGAGGCCCTCGCCGGCGAACGCGGCCTGCCGCTGCCGCCGCTTGGCCGCAGCGCGCGCGCCGGCGATCAGCTGGTACTGTGCGTGCGCCCGCAGCGGCATCTGCTGCTGGCCCCGGCGGCCAATCCGGGCGTGACCGCGGGGGACTGGCAGACTGCCTGCGCCGGGGTTGGCACCGCGGTCGACCTGTCGAGCGGCCTGACGGCGCTGCACCTGGTGGGCGCCGCGGCGCGCGCGGTGCTGGTGCGCAGCTGCCGACTGGATCTGGATCCGCATGCATTCCCGGTGGGCGCCGCCGCCGCGACGGTCATTGCCCAGGTGGCGACGATCCTCGCATCACTGTCTTCGGGTCTGCTGCTGCTCACGCCCGCAAGCACCGCCGCGCACCTGCATGGCTGGCTCGCTGCCCGCGCGCAGCCATTCGGGTTCATGCCGCGGCCGGATGCTACCGTGGCCGCGGTGCTGTCTGGAGATCAATGCACATGAAGGCTTCCACGAGAGCGGTCGTCATCGGGGGCGGCGTGGTCGGCGCCAGCACCCTCTATCACCTGGCCAAGATCGGCTGGACCGATGTGCTGCTGATCGAGCAGAGCGAGTTGGCCGCGGGCTCGACCTGGCATGCGGCCGGCGGCATGCACACGTTCAATGGCGAGGCCAACATCTCACGACTGCAGAAGTACACCATCGACCTGTATCGGGAGATCGAGGCGCTGAGCGGCCAATCCTGCGGGCTGCATCCGAACGGCGGGTTGATGCTCGCTTCCACGCCGGGCGAGCTCGACAGCCTCAAGCTGATCTGCTCGCGTGCGCGCTACCTGGGCATGGAGACCGCGATGATCCCGCTCGACGAGGCGCGGGCGCTCAACCCGCTGATCGACACCCGCCACTTCATCGGCGCGTTGTGGCGCGCCGACGGCGGGCATTGCGATCCGTCCGGAACCACCCATGCCTACGTCAAGGCGGCGCGCATGCTCGGCGCCTCGGTGGAGCGCTTCACGCGAGTGCTGTCGCTGGCCCAGCGTCGCGACCGCTCCTGGGACGTCGTCACCGACAAGGGTACGGTGCATGCCGAGCACGTGGTCAACTGCGCCGGCCTGTGGGCGCGCGAAGTCGGCCACATGGTCGGCATCGAGTTGCCGGTGCTGGCAATGCAGCACCACTATCTGCTGACCGAGGACATTCCCGAGCTGCGGGGGCGTGAGCGCGAGATCGTCAACACCACCGACTACGCGGGCGAGATCTACATGCGCCAGGAGCGTGGCGGAGCGCTGATCGGCACCTACGAGCCGCACGGCGTCGTCTGGGCGCCGGTGAAGACGCCGGATGATTTCTCGATGCAGCTGCTGGCGGACGACTTCGAGCGGCTCGCGCCGTACTTCGAGGTTGGCTTCGAGCACTTCCCGGCGCTCGGACGCGTGGGTATCCGCAAGGCGATCAACGGTCCGTTCACGTTCGCGCCCGACGGCAATCCGCTGGTCGGACCGGTCCGGGGGCTGACCAATTTCTGGGTCGCCTGCGCAGTGATGGCCGGATTCAGCCAGGGCGGCGGCATCGGCCTGGTGCTTTCGCGCTGGATGGCGCACAACGATCCGGGGCAGGACATCCTTTCGATGGATGTGGCGCGCTTCGGCGCGTTCGCGACGCCGAAATACACCTCCCTCAAGGTGCCGGAGAACTATGCGCGACGCTTCCGGCTTGCCTATCCGAACGAGGAGCTGCCGGCCGCGCGGCCGGTGCGCCGTTCGCCGATCTATGAGCAGCTGAAAGCCGCCGGTGCCGTCATGGGTGCGAACTTCGGGCTCGAGCACGCGCTGTGGTTCGCCCCTGCGGGCGTGGCGCCGGCGGAGACTCCGACCTACCGGCGTTCCGAGGCATTCCCGATCGTGCGCGCCGAATGCCAGGCGGTGCGCAGCGCGGTCGGACTGTACGAGACCAGCAACTACGGCAAGTACGAAGTCAGCGGCCGCGGCGCGCGCGCCTGGCTCGACCGCGTGATCGCTTCGCGCATCCCGAGCCCCGGCCAGTTCCGCCTCGCGCCGATGCTCAACGCGGCCGGCCGCATCGTCGGCGACCTGTCGATCGCGTGTCTGGCCGAAGACCGCTTCCTGGTCGTGGGCTCGGGTTTCGCCGAGGAATTTCACCTGCGCTGGTTCTGGGCCTCGGAGCCGCCGGCCGACGTGTTCGTGCGCTCGGCGGCCTCGACGCTCAACGGCTTGTCGATCGCCGGCCCGAGATCGCGCGAGCTGGTGCAGCGACTGGTGCGTGCGGATCTTTCACCGGGCGCGTTCAAGCTGTTCCGGGTCGTCGAGACGGCGGTCGGATTCGCGCCTTCGATCCTGACGCGCGCGGGATTCACCGGCGAGCTCGGCTACGAGATCTGGACCACGCCCGACTATTTCGCCTCGCTCTACGATGACGTGCGCGAGGCCGGTCGCGACCTGGGGCTGACGCACTTCGGCGGTCGGGCGCTGTCCTCGCTGCGCCTGGAGAAGGGCTACGGCTCGTTCAACAAGGATTTTCGACCGGATTACACCGCCGCCGAGACCGGACTCGACCGCCTGATCGATTTCGCCAAAGCCGAGTTCACTGGTCGCGCCGCCGCGCTGGCCGAGCGCGCGGCCGGACCTGCGCGGCGCTTCGTGGTCATGGAGGTGGCGGCCACGGACGCGGACGTGATCGGCTACGAATCGATCCTGAAGGATGGTGCCGCGGTCGGCTACGTGACCTCGGGCGCCTTTGGCCATTGCATCGGCAAGAGCCTCGCGGCCGGCTACGTACCGGCCGCGCTGGCGCGCGACGGGCAGCGCCTCGAGATCGACATGCTGGGCGAGATCCGTGCTGCGACCGTGCGGCTCGAACCCCTGTACGATCCACAGTCCCTGCGCCTGCGCGGGTAGCGCGTGGACAGCATCGCGCGCATCCGGGTCGATTGACGAGGCCCGGGCGAACAGAGAAGCTTGCGGGGCCCACGCGCACGACCTGACGATCGAGACAACAATGATCCGGGCCCGCACGCTTCGAAACGGAGAAGTCATGAGAGCGTTGTTCGCCAGTGTGCTGCTGCTTGCCCTCGCGGCCTGTGGGAAGAGTGCCAGCGATGACGCCAAGACGCTGCGCCTGATCACCTGGTCCGACTATGTGCCGGCCGAGATCGTTGCGCAGTTCAAGCAGGAGACCGGCATCCGGGTCGAGATCACGCTGTCGAACAACGAGGAGATGATCTCCAAGCTGCGCGCCACGGGCGGCGCCGGCTACGATCTGGCCCAGCCCTCGCAGGATCGCATCACCGGCGTGCAGCGCGAGTTCGGCATCTACAAGCCAATCGATCTCGCCCAGGTCAAGCTCGAACAGTTCGTACCCGAAATACTGGAGATCACACGCAAGAACACTACTGTCGACGGCAAGCTCTATGGTCTGCCCTATCTGTGGGGGGCGGATGGCCTGGTAGTCAACACCAAGGATGCCAAGGTCGCCGACTACCCGGATTTGTGCCGGGCAGACCTGAAGGGCAAGACCTCGATGCGCCTGCGCCGCCCGACGCTGATGGCGTTCGCGTTCGCCGCCGGCAAGGACCCGTTCGCGCTCTATTCGGATCCCAAAGCCTACGAGGCGCTGATGGAAAGCGTCGGCGCCACGCTCTCGGCCTGCAAGGCCAACGTCCGGTTCTTCTACGACAACAAGGACCAGCTGCTCAATGGCATGCGCTCGGGCGAGATCGTCGCCGCGATGATGTGGGACACCGGCGGCTGGAGACTCAATCGCGAGAACCCGGACATCCACTTCATCGTGCCGCGATCCGGCGCGCTGGGCTGGCTCGACACCTTCGCGCTGCCGGCGCGCGGCCGCAACGACGCCGCCGCCTATGCCTGGATCAACTTCACGATGCGACCGGACATCGCGGCCAAGATCACCAACCTGGTGGGCAACTTGACTGCCGCGCGCGGCACCGAAGCGCTGGTGGATCCGAGGTTCCGGGCGCAGTTCGCCGAGAGCTTCCCGCAAGGGGCCTTCAAGGACATCCACTGGTACCCGGCGATCCCCTCGGGCCTGGAGGAGATCGAAGGGCGAATGCTCGACCGCGTGAAGGCCGCCAATTGAGCATCCCCGACCTCAGCGTCGAGGATCTCGACAAGCGCTTCGCCGACCACGTCGCGGTCGACCAGCTGTCGTTCGCGGTCGAGCGCGGCAGTTTCTTCTCGATTCTCGGGCCCTCCGGCTGCGGCAAGACCACGCTGCTGCGCATGATCGCGGGCTTCATCGTGCCCGACGGCGGCGACATCCGCATCGGCGGCACGCAGCATGCGCGGCGTCGCGCCGAATCGCCGCCCGGTCAACATGGTGTTCCAGCACCTGGCGCTGTTTCCGATGATGTCGGTGGGCGAGAACGTCGCGTTCGGCCTGGCGCGCCGCGGCGTGCCAAGCGCGCCGAGCGCGAGCGGCGCGCCGCGGCCATGCTCGAGCGCGTCGGTCTCGCCGGCGCGCTGCACAAGCGCGTCGACGAACTCTCCGGCGGCCAGCGCCAGCGCGTCGCGATCGCGCGCAGCCTGGTGCTCGAGCCGACGCTGCTGCTGCTCGATGAACCGCTCGGCGCGCTCGATCTGAAGCTGCGCGAGCACATGAAGATCGAGCTCAAGCAACTGCAGGCGGCATTCGGCACGACGTTCGTCTACATCACGCACGACCAGTCCGAGGCGCTGGTGCTGTCCGATCACGTCGCCGTGATGAACCACGGCCGCTTCGAGCAGCTCGGCACGCCGCAGGAGCTCTACTACGAGCCGGCGACGCGCGTTCGTCGCCGGCTTCGTCGGCGCCAACAACCGCATCCTCGGGCCGCGCCGTCAGCGTCGACGGCGGATCTGGTCGAGGTGACGACGCCGCAGGGCTGGACGATCCGCGCGCGCGCCAGCGGCGCGATCGCGGCGGGCGATGCCGTCGAGGCATTCGTGCGCCCGGAGGTCGCGAGCCTCGAGCGCGACGCCGATCGGCTCGCCGCGGGCACATGGTGCGCTACGCCGGCGAGGTGCAGAGCCTGCTGTTCGACGGCGCCAATTCGGCGGTGCTGCTGGACGAGCAGCACGAGCGCGCTTCGAGTTTCGCATCGCGCTGCCGCAGACCGGCCGGTTCTCGGATCTGAAGGTGCGGCGCACGGGTCGTTCTTCGGCTTCGATCCGCAGCGCGCGATCGTGCTTCGCGGCCGCGGCCGCCGCGGGCAACGATCATGTCTGAACCCGGCGCGCGCGCGCTGTGGCAGCGCCGGCTGATGCTGGCGGCTGCTGCTCGCGCCGGCGCTGCTGTGGCTGGTTGCGCTGATCGTCCTGCCGCACGTCGATCTGGCGCTGCTGTCGTTTCGCGAGCGCGTCGGCTCCGCGCGTGTACGCGGCCAGCCTCGCGCAGTATCGGACCTTCTTCGCCGAGCCGCTGTACTGGCACGTGTTCGTGCGCACCGCGGTGATGTCGTGCGCTCGCCACGGCGCTGACGCTGCTGGTCGCGTTTCCGGTCGCCTGGATCATCGCCAAGCTGGCGCGCGGCCGCGCCAGCTCGCTGCTGTTCGTCGTGTGCCTGATCCCGTTCTGGGTCAGCGAGACGGTGCGCACGCTCGGCTGGATGATCCTGCTGCGCGAATCCGGCGTGCTGCCGGCGCTGCTGGTGAAGCTCGGCATCACCGCGGTGCCGGTCGAACTGCTCTACCACGACGCGACGATCCTGGTCGGCCTGGTCTATACCTCGCTGCTGTTCATGGTCGTGCCGCTGGTGAGCAGCCTCGAGAGCCTCGACAACGCGCTGATCGAGGCGGCCTACGATCTTGGCGGCAACGGCTGGTGCGATCCTGCGCACATCGTCATCCCGCATGCGGCGCCCGGCATCACCGCCGGCTGCATCGTCGTGTTCATGCTCACGCTCGGCAATTATCTGACGCCGACATCTGCTCGGCGGCAAGAACTCGCAGTGGTTCACCGAGCAGATCTACACGCAGTTCATCATGCGCTTCAACTGGGAGCAGGGCGCCGCGTTCGGCTTCCTGCTGCTGGCGCTGTCCACCGGCGATGGTCGCGCTCGGCCTGCGGCTCAGCGGCCAGCGCTTCGTCGACGTGATGCGCCGCACATGATCGCCATCACTGCCGCGTCCGGCCTGGCTGCGCACCGCGACGGCGCTCTACCTGGGCGCGTTCCTGGTGTTCCTGTTCGTGCCGCTGGTCGTGGTCGCGGTGTTCGCGTTCAACGATGCGCCCTATCCGGCCCCGCCGTGGCGCGGATTCACGCTCGACTGGTTCGTCGGCAATGCCAGCGCGCGGCCGCATGGGACTGTTCCTTGACACCGAACTGCTCGGCAGCATCGGGACCAGCGTCGTGGTCGCCTGCTGGGTCACGGTGCTGTCGGTGGTGGTCGGCACGGCGAACGCTTTCCTGATGGAGCGCGATCGATTTCCCGGCAAGCAGCTGCTGTCGGTGCTGATGCTGGTGCCGCTGGTGATCCCGGGCGTGATCCTCGGCATCTCCATCCTCGCGCTCTGCGAGCCGGCATCGCCGATGTCGCCGACAACTTGCTGGGACTCGACCTGGATTTCCTGCGGCCCGGGCTGGCGCTGGTGGTGCTCGGCCAGTTCTCATACATCGCGACCATCGCGACGCTGATGATCGAGCGCGCGGCTGAAGCGCTTCGACCGCACGCTCGAGGAGGCCGCTCTGAATCTCGGCGCCTCGCATGCGGCAGTGCTGCGCACCGATCACGCTTCCCGTATCTGCGCCCGGCGCTGATCGGCGTCGGCGGCGATCTCGTTCCTGATGTCGTTCGAGAATTTCAACACGACGCTGATGCTGGTCGGCGCCGATCCGCCGCTCACGGTGATGATGTACGGGCGCATGCGCGAGGGCGCGACCCCGGTGCTCAACGCCGTGAGCCTGTTTCTGATGCTGGCCTCGGCGCTGCTGGCGCTCACGCTGATGCGTGGCGGCCGGCGTGGCGCAGCGCCAGCGGCCGCGGCCGACGCAGCCTAGGCGCGCCGCTCCAAACTCGCAGTCACGTGCCGCGGCGGCGACGCTTCAGGCGCGCCTTACCTG
The DNA here is from genome assembly GCA_963701975.1 of uncultured Gammaproteobacteria bacterium. Classification (GTDB taxonomy): domain Bacteria; phylum Pseudomonadota; class Gammaproteobacteria; order Steroidobacterales; family Steroidobacteraceae; genus FEN-1191. The sequence continues at coordinate 4,184,493 of OY969692.1, read as the reverse complement.
GATGCCGGTCGCGCGCTCCTGGTCCTCGACCAGGCGCCGCGCCGACCAGAAGAAATGAAATGTGGCCCAGAAGCCGGTGGGCGCCAGGCACAACAGCGCCAGACGCAGCGACGCGGCATTGGCGATGTGATGGGGTGCGAACCAGTCGCTCAGGAAGCCCACCGCCTGCGGCGCGACCACCAAGTTGAACACATTGGCAACAAACAGCACGGCGGCGCAGAACAGCGCGCGCATGCGCGGCTCGGCCAGGTTATTCAGCAGCCCAAAGCCCGGTCCCAGATAAAAATAGATCGATGGGATGAACACCCAGAACAGCGCCGTGGCCAGACTGAGCGAGTGCGTCCAGTAGATCACGATCGACAGCACCGTCGAGACACCGATGACGCCGCCGAGCAGCCACACGATGCGCTTGGGATTGGCCATCCAGGGTTGGCCCAGCAGCCATGCCGTCAGCAGAGTGGCGGCGATGCCGCCGTACAGGTGCATCGGGGCGGTGATGGCGCCGGCCTGGCCCGCGGTGAGCGAGTAGGTGCGCATCAGGTAGGTCGGGGTCCACCACATCAGGCCCCAGCCCCAGAGTGCGGTGACCGACGTGGCCATCACCACGTGCACCGCGGAGCGCTGACTCCACAGGTATTTCATGGTCGCCCAGAACGATGGTGTGTCTGCCGCCAGGTGATGATCCAGGCAGCCGCGGCGCGGTTCGCGCAGCGTCGAATACAGCCAGATGCCGAACACCACGCCCGCGGCACCGAGCCACAGGAACACCGTACGCCACCCGTACAGGTCGGAGATCCGGCCGGTGAAATCCGCGGCGATCCAGGCACCGATCGGAGCCCCGAGCGCGAAGATCGTCAGCGCCATCGGCCGGCGTGAGCACGGGAAATAGTCCGACAGGATCGAGTTCGCGCCGGGGGTGCCGCCCGCTTCGCCGACCCCCACACCGAGCCGCGACAGCTGCAGTTGCCGATAGTTGCTCGCCAGACCGGTGCAAAGCGTCATCGCGGACCACAGCAGCACCGAAAACGAGATGATGACGCGCCGGCTGAACCGGTCCGTGAGCCACGACAGCGGGAAGCCGAACACGACATAGAACAACGCAAGCGACGTGCCGGTCAGAAACGCGATGCCCGAATCCGTCAGGTGCAGCTCCAGCCGGATCGGTTCCAGTACGGTCGAGATGGCATAGCGGTCGGCAATACTGAGCGTATAGACGGCCACCATCATGATCAGAACGTACCAGCGCATGAAGAAGGAGGCCTGGCTGGAGGCCACGGAAACCGGCGGTGCGGCGGCGCTGACGGAAATTTTAGTGAGCTCCCATCCGATTCATCGGGGCCGCGCGTGCGCCCTGCCCAAAACCATGGTACTGGTTTTCCGCCGCACTCGCAGGCTGATCAGCCGCGCCGGCCGCCGTGCGGCCAATCGGGGCTGGCTCACGGGCCCGGGCGATCAGCGCTTGCAGCATGCCTTTCCTTGCTGAGCGCCGGCCTTTTCGGCATGACGGTTGGTGCTCTGCCGGCGCCCGATTGCGTCTATGCTCTGCAGGTCGAACAGGCCGCGTCTGCAGGGACCTGCGCATCGCGCGCCCCCGATGTGAGCTTCGCCTACGAGAAGAGCCTCAGCCTATGCAGCTAAAGGACATCAGGACTTTCGTGGTCGGCAATCCGCCGCCGCATTTCGGTGGTCGCTGGTTCGTGTTCGTCAAACTGACGACCAACGACAACGTGTGCGGGATCGGCGAATCCTACGGCGTGCCATTTCATCCCGATCTGGTGGCCAGGCTGCTCGAGGATGTGTTCGGCCGTTACTTCGAGGGCAACGATCCGCATGACATCGAAGTACTGTGGCGGCGGGTGTATTCCAGTGGTTTTACTCAGCGTCCGGATCTGACGATGATGGGCGTGCTCAGCGCGCTCGAGATGGCGTGCTGGGACATCATCGGCAAGGCCGCCGGCCAGCCGGTGTACAAGCTGCTGGGCGGCCAGGTGCACGAGCGCCTGCGCTCCTACACCTACATCTATCCGCGCGCTGACCAGGGCAGCGAGGTCTATCACGATGTGGCTCTGTCCGCCGAGCGAGCCCACGACTATCTGCGGCAGGGCTTCACGGCGATCAAGTTCGACCCGGTGGGGCCGTACAGCGCCTTTGACGGGCGCCAGCTCTCGCTCGAGGCGCTCGATCGGTCCGAACGATTCGTGCGGGTGCTGCGCGAGGCGGTGGGGTCGCGCGCCGACCTGTTGTTTGGCACTCACGGGCAGATGACGGCGGCCGGAGCGATTCGCCTGGCCCGGCGGCTCGAACCCTACGACCCGCTGTGGTTCGAGGAACCGGTGCCGCCGGACAGCCCGGAGCAGATGGCCCGGGTGGCGCGCGCGACCACGATACCGATTGCGACCGGCGAGCGGCTCGCGACCAAGTACGAGTTTGCGCACCTGCTGCGCGCAGGATCGGCCGCGATCCTGCAAATGAACCTCGGGCGCGTCGGCGGCCTGCTGGAAGCCAAAAAGATCGCCGCGATGGCCGAGGCCCAGCACGTGCAGATCGCGCCGCATCTTTACTGCGGTCCGGTAGTGGGCGCGGCCAATATCCAGCTCGCCACCTGCAGCCCGAATTTCCTGATCCTGGAGAGTATCGAGCGCTGGCAGGGCTTTCACAGCGACATTCTCAGCAAGCCGATCCGGTGGCAGGACGGCTACGTGATTCCGCCGGGCGAGCCGGGGCTGGGGGTCGAGCTCGACGAGGAAGTGGCGCTGCGGCATCCGTACCAGGGCAACCTGCTGCACTTGGAGATGGATGGACGGCCGGTCGTCGGATAGCGAGCGCCGGGCGCTGCCGCGGCTGATGAGCGCGGTACTGCTCAAGGGGCACGGCGGCTTCGAGCAGCTTGAGTATCGTGACGATGTTCCGGTGCCGGCGCCCGGGCCGGGCGAGGTGCTGGTGCGGATTGGGGCTGCGGGCGTCAACAACACCGACATCAACACCCGCATCGGCTGGTACTCGAAATCGGTCAGCAGCGGTACCGACGCCGCCGCTACCGCCACCAGCGACGACGGCGGCTGGCTCGGCGCACCGCTGACATTTCCACGTATCCAGGGGGCCGACGGCTGCGGGCAGCTGGTCGCGGTCGGGGCCGGGGTCGACCCGGGCCGGATTGGCGAGCGGGTGCTGATCGAGCCGGTGTTCCACAGAGCGCATGCCGACTCCCGATACCAGGTGCGGTACTTCGGCTCCGAGTGCGACGGGGCGTTTGCGCAGTATGCATGTGTGCCCGCGATCCGCGCGCACCGCATCGAGAGCGCACTGTCGGATATCGAGCTGGCCTCGTTTCCGTGCGCCTATTCGGCGGCGGAGAACATGCTGCAGCGTGCGCAGGTCGCTGCCGGCGAGCGCGTGCTGATCACCGGCGCCTCTGGCGGCGTCGGCAGCGCGGCGGTGCAGCTTGCAAACCGGCGCGGAGCCGCAGTGCTCGCGATCGCCAGCGCGGCCAAGGCCGCCGCGGTCAGCGCGCTCGGCGCAAGCCGCGTGATCGCGCGCGGCGTGGAATTGAGGCGCGAGCTGGGCGCCGGAACGCTCGATGTCGTCATCGATGTCGTCGGCGGCGCCGCGTTTGGCTCGCTGCTGGCGCTGCTGCGGCCAGGCGGGCGCTATGCGGTGGCCGGTGCGATCGATGGCCCGCTGGTCGAGCTGGATCTGCGCACCGTGTACCTGAAGGACCTGCAGCTGATGGGCTGCACCGTGCTCGCAGCGGGCGTGTTCCGCGCGCTGCTCGGCTACATCGAGCGCGGCGAGCTGCGAGCGCTCGTCGCCCAGACCTATGCGCTGCGCGACATCGCGTGCGCGCAGCAGGCGCTGATGCGGCGCGAGCACGTGGGGAAGATCGTGCTGATACCCTAAAGCGGCACCGCGCCGGGCGCCGCTACCCGGGGCGCCGCTTTCCAGCGCTTCAGCCGGGTGCGCCGCCGCGCCGGGCGTGCACCTCATAGCCGTGCTTCTCAGGCTCATCGTCGGTGATCTGCGCCGGGAAACCCTCACCGAGGACCTTGACCTGGCAGGCATCCTCGAGGCGGCGGATGATGTTGGGCGAGTGCTCGCGCGCACCATAGCGGCGCTGCCCGTCCTTGAAGATGCTGAGCACCAGCGGCGACAGTTCCAGCGGCACCTGCTGATCCCGGGCCAGCTGATCGAACAGGCCGACGTCCTTGATCACCAGGTCCATCGTGAAATTGATGTCGCGGCTGCCGTTCAGGATCACCTGCGATTCGGTCTCATGCACGAATGAGTTGCCCGAGGAGATTCGGATCGCCTCGTACGCGGTGTTCATGTCGAGTCCTGCGACCTTGCATACCGTGAGCGCCTCGGCCAGGGCGGCCAGGTGCACCGTGCACAGGTAGTTCGTGACCACCTTCAGGCGCGATGCGCTGCCGAGCGCTCCGGTGTGCAGGATGCGCCGCCCCATCGTCGCCAGCACCGGCAGCACGCGCTCGAAGGTGTCGCGCCGGCCGCCGGCAAAGATCGCGATGTTGCCGGTCGCGGCGCGATGACAGCCGCCGGACACCGGACAGTCCAACACCTCGGCGCCCCTGGCCTCGATCAGCGCGCCGAGGCGCAGCACTTCGGCGTGATCCGTGGTGCTCATCTCGAGCCAGACCTGTCCGGCGCGCAGCGCGGTGAGAAAGCCGTGTTCGCCTTCCACCACTTCGGCGCAAGCCGCCGGCGAAGGCAGACAGGTGATGATCAGGTTGACCGACCCGGCCAGCGTGCGCGGCGAGGCAGCCGCAACGGCGCCGCGCTCGACGAACGAGCGCACCAGCGAATCGTTCAGGTCGCGCACCGTCAGCGCATAGCCGTTACGCAGCAATGTTGCGGCCAGTTTTCCACCAACATTGCCCAGACCGATGAACCCGATTTTCATGACTGCCTGACTCCAGCTGCTTGAAGCTGCACTGTGGCGCACCGCCGGCGGCACCGTAACCCCAAGCGCGCGCGATGCTAGCGGCCGATGCCGGGCTTGTGTCAAGAAAGTGCGAATGCCGGTAAACGAGTCATCAGAATCAATAACTTGCCGCGCAGGCGGCGCGGTACCGCCTCCGGGGCAGAGCCCAACGGGGGAGCCGACTGAGGTCGGCTCAAGGCGCCGGTCCGGAACAGCGAAAATGAGGCGCGTTTGGCCTCGGAGTTGACATAGCTTGCGCGATGTCGCCTTCAGACACGTGCCGGTCGCTAAAGCGGCACTGTGCTGAAATAGCTGCCTGTAGCATGGCGATCCGGGATCGTGCGTGTCTTGAGCTCGCAACGCGCTTCGCAGCACCTTCGGGAGAACATCGATGGCCGATGGCCAGAACGACGAGTTTGATCTCAACGACCTGAACGATCAGGAGCTGACCGAGCAGGTTCACGACGATCTCTACAACGGCCTCAAGGAGGAGGTCGAGCAGGCGACCCGCATCTTCCTTGCGCGCGGCTGGTCGCCCGAGAAAGTGCTGAACGACGCGCTGGTCGAAGGCATGCGCATCGTCGGCATCGATTTCCGCGACGGCATCCTGTTCGTGCCGGAGGTGCTGCTGGCGGCGAACGCGATGAAGGGCGGCATGGAGATCCTGCGGCCACTGCTGGCCGAAACCGGCGTCGAGCCGATCGGCAAGATCGTCATCGGCACGGTCAAGGGCGACATCCACGACATCGGCAAGAACCTGGTGTCGATGATGCTCGAAGGCGCGGGTTTCGAGGTCATCGACCTCGGCATCAACAATCCGGTGGAGAAGTATCTGGCGGCGATCGAGCTGCACAAGCCCGACATCCTCGGCATGTCGGCGCTGCTGACGACCACGATGCCCTACATGAAGGTCGTGATCGACACCCTGAAGGAAAAGGGCATCCGCAACAATTACATCGTGCTGGTCGGCGGCGCACCGCTGAACGAGGAATTCGGCAAGGCCATCGGTGCCGACGCCTATTGCCGCGATGCCGCGATTGCCGTCGAGACCGCCAAGTCGATGGTGGCCGCACGCCGGGCGGCGCGCTAAAGGCAGGTGACCGCCGTGCAGACCCCGGGCCCGGTGCTGGTGATCGCCTGTGGAGCGCTGTCGCGCGAGATCATTGCATTGAAGCGCGCCAGCGGCTGGTCGGGACTCGAAGTGACCTGCCTGCCGCCCGAGCTGCACAACCATCCTGAGCAGATTCCCGCGGCGGTGCGCTGCGCGATCGTTGCGGCGCGTCCGCATTTCGATCGCTTGTTCGTGGCCTACGCCGACTGCGGCACCGGCGGCGCGCTCGATCGAGTGCTGGCCGAGGAGGGCGTAGAGCGGCTGCCGGGCGCGCACTGCTATGAATTGTTCGCGACCTCGGGCGTGTTCGCGGCATTGGCCGAGGCCGAGCCCGGTACCTTCTATCTCACCGACTTCCTGGTGCGGCACTTCGAGCGCCTGGTTGCCGCAAGTCTCGGCATCGATCGTTACCCGCAACTTGTGAGCGAGTACTTCCGCCACTATCGCCGGGTGGTGTATCTGACGCAGGTTGCGCAGCCGGCGCTGGAGCGCGCGGCGCGTGCGATCGCCGCGCGGCTCGGACTGGCGTACGAGCAGCGCCTGACCGGCTACGGCGATCTGGCGACGGGCCTCGCGCAGCTCGCGCGGCGTGCCCGGATCGGCGTCGTGGTCGAGCGCGCGCGCGCCGCTCCGGCCGCCTAGAGCGCGACCCGCGTGGCGCAGCTGATCATCATTTCGTGGCGCGACATCCCGGCCCAGGTGATCGTCAAGCGCGGGCGCGAGACGGCGAAGGTGCAGCTGTCGCAGCGCTTTCAGCAGGCGGTGGATCGCGCGGCGATGCGCGCCGGCAAGGGCAGTTCCGACGCCTATCTCGCCGACTGGAAGCGCAGCCCGCCACGCCTGTGCGGCGATGACCTGCAGGCGGCGGCCGACGCCGAAGCCGCCGCGCTCGAAGCGCGCTACAGCGATGAGGACCTCGAGCGCATGATCCGCGCGAAAGGCATCGACCAGCGCCTGAGCGGCGAGGGCGTCCCGGCCGATGGCTCCGGAGCGCGCTGATGTACAGCGTGCGCCTGTGGTCGGTCGAGCATGCCCGGGGCCTCAACCGCTTGTATAACGCCTTCGAGCGCGTGCTGGTGCGGCTCGCTCCGGTGTTACGGGCGATCGGGTATCGGCGACTGGAGCGTCCGTTCGCCGCGGTCGAGCGCAGCGTCAAGGGGCTGCTGTTCGACTGCAAGATGTGCGGGCAGTGCGTGCTCAGCTCCACCGGCATGTCCTGCCCGATGAACTGCCCGAAGCAGCTGCGCAACGGCCCGTGCGGGGGGGTGCGCGCGGACGGCAACTGCGAGGTCAAGTCGGACATGCGCTGCGTCTGGGTGCTCGCGTTCGCCGGCGCTGAACGCATTCCCGGCGGCGTCGACAAGATCCGCGTGGTGCAGGCACCGACCGACCGGCGCCTGGAGGGATGCTCCTCGTGGCTGCGCGCGGTGCACGAGCACACCGAGGCCGGCGACCAGAGGATGGCGCCATGATGTTCGAGGATGAGCCGGTGCCCGGCTATCCGCTGCCGATCCTTCCGGGCCATGTGTCGCCGGGCCGCTTCGAGCGCGTGCTGCGCGCAGGCGCGTTCGCGGTGACGACCGAACTGGCGCCGCCGGATTCCGCCGACCCGCAGGATGTGTTCCAGCGGGCGCGGGTGCTCGATGGCTACGTGGATGCGATCAACGCGACTGACGGCTCGGGCGCCAACTGCCACATGTCGAGCCTTGCGGTGTGCGCGCTGCTGACGCGCGCCGGCTATGCGCCGGTGATGCAGATCTCCTGCCGCGACAGGAACCGGATCGCGATCCAGGGTGACATTCTCGGCGGCGCCGCGATGGGCGTGTGCAACATGCTGTGCCTGACGGGCGACGGCGTGCAGGCGGGCGATCATCCGCAGGCCAAGCCGGTGTTCGATCTGGATGCGGTGTCGCTGCTCGAGATCGGCCGGATGCTGCGCGACCAGCACCAGTTCCAGAGCGGCCGCAGGATCAGCGCCGCGCCGCGCGTGCTGTTCGGTGCCGGCGAGAATCCGATGGTGCCGCCGCTCGAATTCCGGGCGTTGCGGCTGGCAAAGAAGGTGGCGGCCGGCGCACAGTTCATCCAGACGCAGTACGTCTACGACCTGGAGCGACTGTACTCGTTCATGCGCGGCGTCGAGGACCTGGGGCTGCTCGACCAGGTGTTCCTGCTGATCGGCGTCGGGCCGATCCGCAGCGCCAAGGCCGCCGAATGGATGCGCACGCACGTGCCCGGCGTGCACATCCCCGATGCCATCGTCAAACGCCTCGCCGGCGCGCAGGATCAGGCGCGCGAGGGCCGCAACATCTGCGTCGAGCTCATTCAGCAGATCCGTACCATCCGTGGGATTCACGGGGTGCACGTGATGGCGTACCGTCAGGAAGAGACGGTCGCGGAGATCATTACCCGGTCCGGCGTGCTCGGTGGGCGTACGCCCTGGCAGCCGGCGCGCGATCAGAACCCCGCCGACAGGAAAGCATCATGACCGACACCGTTCTCAGTTCCGCGACCCGGGAGGTCGTGATCGGATTCGACCGCCCGTTCGTGATCATCGGAGAGCGCATCAATCCGACGGGACGCAAGATCCTGGCCGCCGAGATGGCCGCCGGCGACTTCAGCCGCGTCGAGGCCGACGCCCGCGCCCAGGTCGAGGCCGGCGCCCACATGCTCGATGTCAACGCCGGCATTCCGCTGGCCGACGAACCGGCGATCCTGGCCAAGGCCATACAGCTGGTGCAGTCGATCACCGATCTGCCACTGTCGATCGATTCATCGATCGTGGCCGCCCTCGAGGCGGGGCTTGCGGTCTACAAGGGCAAGGCGCTGGTGAACTCCGTGACCGGCGAAGAGGAGCGGCTCGAGTGCGTGCTGCCGCTGGTCAAGAAGTACGGCGCGGCGGTAGTCGCGATCTCGAACGACGAAACCGGCATCTCGGAGGATCCGGATGTGCGCTTCGAGGTGGCCAAGCGGATCGTGCATCGCGCACGCGATCACGGCATTCCGGTCTCGGACATCGTGGTCGATCCGCTGGTGATGCCGATCGGCGCGATCAACCGCGCCGCCGTGCAGGTGATGCGGCTGGTGCACCGACTGAAGACGGAGCTCAAGGTCAATACCACCTGTGGTGCATCCAACATCAGTTTCGGGCTGCCGCGCCGCAACGGCATCAATGCCGCATTCCTGACGATGGCGATCGGCTCGGGCATGACCTCGGCGATCACCAACCCGCTGCATCCGGAGGTGCTGGAGGCGGTACTGGGCGCCGACGTGATGATGGGCCATGACCCGGACTGCGCGCGCTGGATCAAGAAGTACCGCGAGCCGCCGCCGGCGGGCGCAGTGGGCGAGGCTGGCCGCGGTCGCCGCGAGGGCGGCCACCGGCGTCGGCCGACGCCCGCGGTCTAGCGCGCCCATGGCCGAAGCCGATGCGCTGGTGGTGTTCACGCCGTCCGGCAAGCGCGGACGCTTCGAGCTGGGCACGACCCTGCTGTCGGCCGCACGCAGCCTCGGCGTGGACATCGACTCGGTGTGCGGCGGGCGCGCGCTGTGCACGCGCTGCCAGGTGCTGATCGCCGAAGGCGAGTTCGCCAAGCACCACGTGCGCTCCTCGGCGCAGAACCTGTCGGCGATGGCGCTGCCCGAGCAGCGGCTGGCCGATCGCGGGCTGCTGGCGGCCGGGCGCCGACTGTCCTGCCAGGCGCGCGTACTGGGTGACGTGGTGGTGGACGTGCCGGCCACGAGCCAGGTGCACCGCCAGGTGGTGCGCAAGGCCGCGGAGGCGCGCGACATCGAGCTCTACCCGGTGATCACGCTGCACTATGTCGAGGTCGCCGAACCCGACATGCACGATCCCAGCGGCGATCTGAAGCGCCTCGCCGATGCGCTGGCGCGCGAGTGGCAGCTCACGGCGCTGAAGTGCGATCTGCGGGTGCTGCAGGGCCTGCAGGCGGCGCTCAGGGCCGGGAAGTGGAAGGTCACGGTCGCGGTCCACGACCGCTCCCGGATCGTATCGGTGTGGCCGGGCCTGCACGAGAAGGTGTACGGGATCGCAGTCGACGTCGGCTCCACGACCATCGCGGCGCACCTGTGCGATCTGACGACCGGGGAGATCGCGGCGGCCGCCGGCCGGATGAATCCGCAGATTCGCTTCGGCGAGGATCTCATGAGCCGCGTGTCGTACGCGATGATGAATCCGGGCGGCGCCGCGCAAATGACCGCGGCGGTCCGGGGCGCGCTCAGCGAGCTCGCGGGCGAGGTGGCACGCTCGGCCGGCATCGCGCCGGAGGCAATCCTCGAGATGACGCTGGTCGGCAATCCGATCATGCACCACCTGGTGCTCGGCCTGGATCCGGTCGAGCTTGGCGGGGCGCCGTTCGCGCTGGCGGTCGACACCTCGGTCACCGTCACGGCCGCCGAGCTCGACATCGCGCTGAATCCGAACGCCCGCATCTACGTGTTGCCGTGCATCGCCGGTCACGTCGGCGCCGACACCGCCGGCGTGATCCTGGCGGAGCGCCCCGACCTGTCCGACCCGCTGACGCTGCTGGTGGACGTGGGCACCAACGCGGAAATCGTGCTCGGCAACCGCGAGCGGCTGGTGGCCTGCTCGAGCCCGACCGGCCCGGCGTTCGAGGGGGCGCAGATCAGTTGCGGACAGCGCGCGGCCCCGGGTGCGATCGAGCGCGTGCGCATCGACCGCAGCACGCTCGAGCCGCGCTACCGCGTGATCGGTTCCGACCTGTGGTCGGACCAGCCCGGGTTCGCCGAGATGGTCGGCAAGACCGGCGTCACCGGCGTGTGCGGCTCGGGCATCATCGAGGTGATCGCCGAGCTCTACCTGGCGGGTGTCATCAACCAGGACGGCGTCATCGATGGCTCGCTTGCCGCACGCAGCCCGCGGGTGGTCGCCAGCGGCAGGACATTTTCCTATGTGCTGGCCGACGGCGAACAGCGGCTATCGATCACGCAGAACGACGTGCGGGCGATCCAGCTGGCAAAGGCCGCGCTCTACGCCGGCATCCGGCTGCTGATGGAACGCCTCGGGGTCGAGCGCGTGGACCGGATCCGGCTGGCCGGCGCCTTCGGCACCCACATCGACGTCAAGTATGCGATGGTGCTGGGCATGATCCCGGACTGCGATCTCTCACAGGTGGCTTCCGCCGGCAACGCCGCCGGTACCGGCGCCCGGATTGCGCTGCTCGATTCGCGCTCACGAGCGACCATCGAGGCGATCGTGCGGCGGGTGGAGAAGATCGAGACTGCGCTCGAGCCGCGCTTTCAGGCGCATTTCGTCGAGGCGATGGCGATACCGCACAAGACCGCGCCGTACCCGCACCTGCGAGCCGCGGTGGAGCTGCCGGCGCCGAAGCCGGCGGTGCAGAGCGACGGACGCGAGCGCCGCAGCCGCCGCGCGGCGCCTCCGCGCTAGCGGCGCCCCGGCGCGCGTCGTCAGACGTTCGAGTCGGGAAACGAGGCCTTGCGACGGTTGATGTAGTCGAGCAGCGCCGCGTCGATCGCCGGGTCGAGCGGCGGAGCCTGGTACTCGGCCAGCTGCTTCTTCCACAGCACGTTGGCGCGCTTGGCCATGTCGCTCGCGCCCTCGGCCTCCCACTGCTCGAAGCTGTTGTTGTCGGCCAGCGTCGAGCGGTAGAAGGCAGTCTCAAAATTGGCCTGGGTATGGGCGCAGCCCAGGAAGTGCTTGCCGGGGCCGACCTCGCGGATCGCATCCATCGCCTGGCCGTTCTCGGACATGTCCACGCCCGACAGGAAGGTCTGCATCATGCCGGCCTGATCCACGTCCATCACGAACTTCTCGTAGCCCATCGCCAACCCGCCTTCCAGCCAGCCCGCGACGTGCAGCACGAAATTCACGCCCGCAAGACAGGTCGGCAGCAGCGTGTTGGCGGACTCGAACGCGGCCTGCGCGTCGGGGATCTTCGACGCACACAGTCCGCCGCCGGAGCGAAACGGCACGCCGAGACGGCGGGCCAGCGCCGCCATCACGTACAGCACCAGCGCGGGCTCGGGCGTGCCAAACGTGGGGGCGCCGGACTGCATTGAGATCGACGAGGCGAAGCTGCCGAAGATCACCGGTGCGCCGGGATTGACCAGCTGCGCAAACGACATGCCCGCAAGCGCCTCGGCCAGCGTCTGCGCCGCGGTTCCGGCGACCGTCACCGGCGACATCGCGCCGGCGAGTATGAACGGGGTGACGATCGTGGCCTGGTTTGCGCGTGCGTACACCTTGAGCGCGCCGAGCATGGTCGCATCGAAGGTCATCGGCGAGTTGGCGTTGATCAGGCTGACCAGCACCGTGCGCGGCCGCCCCGTGACCGGGTCGATGAAGTCCGGGCCGAACACGATCTTCGCCATTTCCACGGTATCCGCAGCCCGTTCAGGCTGCGTCACCGAGCCCATGAACGGCTTGTCGCTGTACTTGATGTGGCTGTAGACCATGTCGAAATGCCGCTTGTTGACCGGCAGGTCGACCGGCTCGCAGATCGTGCCGCCGGAGTGATGCAGCGACGGGGCCATGTACGCCAGCTTGACGAAATTGCGGAAGTCCTCGATGCGCGCGTAGCGCCGGCCCTCGTCGAGGTTGCGGATGAACGGCGAGCCGTAGGCTGGGGCGAACACCGTGTGCCTGCCGCCGATCGCGATATTGTGAGCGGGATTGCGCGCGTACTGCACGAACTCGCGCGGCGCGCTCTTCTGGATCAGCGCCCGGCACAGGCCGCGCGGGAAATGCACGCGCTCGCCCTTGACGTCGGCGCCGGCGGACCTCCATAGCGCCAGGGCCTCGGCATCGTCGCGGAAGTCGATGCCGATCTCCTCGAGAATCGTGTCGGCGTTGCGCTCGATGGTCTGCAGGCCCTGCTCGTCCAGCACCTCATAGCACGGCAGTGCGCGCGTGATGTACGGAATGGTGACGGCGGAACGCGCGGCGCGCGCGGCACGCTTGGCCTCGCGCCCGCCGCCGCGGTTGCGTCGCGCCGTTGGGGCTTGCTGCTCATCCATAGGGACTTCAGGCCTCCTGCCGCAATGTGCAAGTATGGTCACGCTTGCGCAGTCGGGCTTATCAGTTTACGGCATGGGCTTGTACTGGCGCGTCATGGGACCCGGCATTCGCCCGGTCTGCCGCGCCCCCATTCCATTTTTTGCCTCGCTAACCTGTTAAAATTGACAGTTGCGTGGCTGTTGGACGATCTCACAATAGCGTACGGCAGAATTTCAGCCGGAGGGCGCCTCATGGCGCGTTTGGCAAGAGCTCGATCGCGGGATCTCTGTGGTGCATGACGCCCAACATAACCATCTGCTAGCTGCGCTGCCGCAGAGTGATTTTGAGCGCCTGGCGCCGAATCTGGTCCCGGTTTGGCTGTCATTGGGCGAGGCGCTCTATGAATCCGGCAGCGCGTTGCGTCACGTCCATTTTCCCGTCGATTCGATCGTATCGCTGCTGTACGTGATGGCAGACGGCGCCTCAGCCGAAATCGCGGTTGTCGGCAACGATGGTGTGGTCGGGGTTTCCATCTTCATGGGAGGAGAAACCACGCCCAGCCGGGCAGTGGTGCAGAGCGGCGGCCGGGCCTACCGCCTCGAAGGCGAGTTGTTGAAGTCAGAATTCGTCCGAGCGGGGCCCATGCAGCATCTATTGCTTCGCTACACTCAGGCACTGCTGACCCAGATGGCGCAGACCGCTGTTTGCAATCGACATCACACGCTCGACCAGCAGCTGTGCCGCTGGTTACTCTTAAGCCTGGATCGACTGCCGTCGAATGAGCTGGCCATGACGCAGGAACTGATCGCCAACATGCTTGGTGTGCGTCGCGAAGGGGTCACCGAGTCCGCCGGGAAACTGCAGCAGGATGGGCTGATCCGGTACAGCCGGGGCCACATCACGGTGCTCGATCGGGCCGGGATCGAAGCTCGAACCTGCGAGTGCTACGCAGTCGTCAAGAAGGAAACGGATCGGCTGCTTCCAGACTCAATAGCGGCTTGAGGCCGTGTGATAAGTGGGGCTCGTTGGCGTGGATGGCCAGGCCAACGAGCCCAACACTGAGCCTGGAGCAACGCTCGCTCGGAGGGGGAATCAGCGGCGCCTCCCTGAATCGGGGGGCAAGGCTCAGTATCTGCAGCTTATGAGCGGATTCGAGTGCGGTCGGTGCGGTACCGTACACAGACGCCACGAACCCCAGCGCCCGTCAGAGCCGGAAGAACCTCTCGGCGAGCAGCCGCCGAGGCAGGTCAATCGTGAACACGCACCCGATGCCGGGCATGTTGCGCGCACTCAAAGCGCCGTGGTTGGCCTCGACACTGCGCCGGCAGATGGACAATCCGAGTCCGAGGCCGGATCTGTCCTCGCCACATTGGCTAAAGGGCTCGAACATCCGCCCCGCGTTTCCCGACGGCCAGCCCCCGCAGTGATCTTCGACGTCGATGCGGACGCGGTCGGCGGTTGCGTACGCATTCAATGTAACTTCAGTCCCAGGCGCCGTGAATTTGAAAGCGTTTTGCAACAGGTTCCTCACAGCCGAGAACAGCGAGTCGTAATCGGCATCGACGGCAAGGCGCGAATCGACGGGGGAAACGGCAAGGGTGCACTCGCGCGCCTGCGCCTCGAGTCGGGCGGGCATTTGCACATCGGCGATGAAATCGCAGAGGCTGATGAGCTGCTGCTGCGCCGGCACCGGGCCGCCCGATCGCACGGTCTCAAGGGAACGCTCGACGAGACTGCCCAAACCGATCAAGCAGCGGTTCAGAACGTCGCCCGTCGGGCCGGTCAGGCCGACCTGACCAGATCTCAGGGCAACCAGGGCGTGCGTAGCCGTGGTGATGAGGTTCCGTATTTCATGAGCTAAAACACCCAGGCGCTCGCGGAACTCCTCGGCCCCTCGATCCATCACCGATTCGGCGAGCTCGTCGGCAAATTCAGTGACCGAGCCAGCGATGGCATCGTCCAGGCAGCGATTGAATGTTCGAAACTCGTCCACCGCGATCTGCGCGTTCGCATCGATAGCCAGATCGGTGACCGCCTGGCACAGATCACCGTATTCGTGCACCACCAGGTCCACGGAGTAACCGCGCTGCAACAGCTCATGCCCGAGCTGGCGCGCCGTTGCGCCGAGTTCGGACGGGGCTTCCTGGCAACCCGACGGGCGGGATACCCCGCGGCCTTGCATCGGCCCGGCGGTGCGTTCCTTCTGGAGTGTCTTGATGATCTGATCGAGCAACAGTGGTATGCCGTGCGCCAGTGTCGCTGTGCTCGTCGGCGGAACAAATCTTCGGGCGGATTTGAGCCTGCAGCGCGCAATCACCTGCTCGCGATTGGCAGTGAGAAACTCGTGTAGCAAGCGTACCTCCGACAATATGCCGCGGCAATTTTGCAGAATGGCCGGCGTTTGTCTGTACGGTACCGTACCTAAGATCAGCGCAGTCAGATAGCTACGTCACACTCCTGATAAGCTTTCTCATTGGCGTGCCAGCCATCGACCCCGATCTGCGAATAACACCAATCTTCGTTCTCCGATATCTGCTGCGATGCGGTACGGCGATGGCGTGTAGGACAAACACTGACAGAAAATTTTTCATGGTCCGACAGCATCATCGTCCGGGGCTGCTGCAGCCAAGCGGCACCAGTGGTTACAAGTAGCGGGAAGCACTTTTCCAATCGTGGTCCATGAATTGCCGGAGATGGGAATGAATGAGTTGGCAAATTGGATGGTTGGCCGCTCGACCGCGATTCAGGCGGTCCGCGATCTGGTGGACAAGGTGGCGCCGACCGATGCCACCGTGCTGATTTCCGGCGAAAGCGGCTCAGGCAAGGAATTGGTCGCGCAGGCGATTCATGCCCGCAGCACCCGTGGCTCGGGACCATTCCTCGGCATCAACTGCGGCGCGCTGCCGCCGACGCTGATCGAATCGGAACTGTTCGGTTTCGAGCGCGGCAGTTTCACCGGCGCCGGCCGCAGCCATGCCGGCATGGTCGAGCGCGCCTCCGGCGGCACGCTGTTCCTGGATGAAGTCACCGAGATGAGCGCCGACATGCAGACCCGGCTGCTGCGGTTCCTGGAGACGCGATGCTTCTTCCGCGTCGGCGGAACGCAGGAGATCAAGACCGACGTTCGCGTGGTTGCGGCGACCAATCGTTCGCCGGTGCAGGCGGTGCGTGACGGCAGCCTGCGCGAGGATCTGCTGTACCGGCTCGCGGTCTTTCCGATCACGCTGGCGCCGCTGCGCGAACGTGGCGAGGATGTGGTGCTGCTGGCGGAGCATTTCCTGAACGAGATCAATGTGCGCCACGGCACCGCGAAGGTGTTCAGCAGCGGCGCCAAGCAGACGCTGCGCGAATACCGCTGGCCGGGCAACGTGCGCGAGCTCAAGAATGCCGTCGAGCGCGCATACATCCTGAGCGAGCACGAATTGCAACTGCAGCCGATGAATCTGCATGCCGCTGCGCGCAATGGCGCGAGCTCTCACGACGATGTCGAGGGGATCTGCGTACCGATCGGATCGTCGCTGGCGGAGGCGGAACGCTGGCTGATCGAGGCGACGTTGGCGCACTGGGCCGGCAACAAGAACCGTGCGGCCAAGACGCTGGGATGCAGCCTGAAAACGTTGTATAACAAACTTGCAATCTACGGACAGCAACAACAGCAGGGAATGGAAACGCACGCATGAGCAGCGCTTCCATGGGGATGGGTAAACCGATGGCCAAAGTATTGCTCGCGGATGACCACGCGATGGTGCGTGCCGGCCTGCGCCAGTTCCTGGTAGAGGACCGCAGCATCACCGAGATCGGTGAGGCGGCCTCGGGCAATGAAACGCTCGATAAGCTTCGGTCCGGCAACTGGGACCTGGTGATCCTCGATATCAACATGCCGGACCGCAGCGGGCTCGACATCCTGCGTTACATACGAGCCAGCTATCCGGATACCAAGGTGCTGGTACTCAGCGGCTTTCCTGAGCGCCAGTACGCCATCAATGTGCTGAAGGCCGGTGCCGGGGGCTACCTGCCCAAGGAATGCGCGCCCGAAGAGCTGTTGAAGGCAACGCGCACGGTGATGCAGGGACGGCGCTACGTCAGCGCAAATCTGGCGGAACTGCTGCTATCGGACCTGGATGGCGACAGCGATCAGCCGCTGCACCGTCGCCTGTCGGAACGCGAGTTCCAGATATTCTGCAAGCTCGCCACCGGACGAGCCGTATCGTCGATCGCTGATGAGCTGTGCCTGTCGGTCAAGACGGTGAGTACCTACAGGACCCGGATCCTGGAGAAGATGAGTCTTACCACCAACGCCGACATCACGACCTACGCCCTCAGAAACGGAATCATCCAATAGGAGGGTTGCCGGTAGGCCGTCTCCGATGGCGCTCCCCCGGCGGCGCGAATCTAATTCGCACCTACACCGACCAGTGCTCTGGTCATGGACTGCGCAGTTGTGTTTCCCGATCCGGTTCAAATGAGTTCGCGTAATCTCTCGGTCCTGCTCGTGGAAGACTCGCGGGTGCTCGCCGAGCGGCTGCGTGAGACGCTGTTGAGCATCCCCGGCGTGCAGCTGGCGGGCACCGTGGACAGCGAAGCGGACGCGGTTGCGGCGCTGCAACGCCACCCGGTCGACGTGCTGCTGCTCGACCTGCACCTGCGCCAGGGCACCGGCTTCGGTGTGCTGCGCGCCATTCCGGCCAGCCCGGCGCGCAAAGTCGTCGTGATCGTGCTCACCAACTACGATCTGGCGGAATACCGCCGCGCTGCAGCGGCGCTCGGAGCGCGGCATTTCCTCGACAAGCTGCGCGACTTCGACCGGCTGCCAATGCTGCTGGAGCAGATCGGCACCGACATCAACGAGGCCGGCGGGAACGGCCCCAACTAGCGGCGGCCCGCGCGGGATCCGCGGCGCTTGGTCGGACTACGGGCCGGCTAATAGGCGCTGGTCGCGGTGGGAAGCGCGCGCTGGGCCGAGTCCTGTACGATCGCCGCCAGCGGGATGCGCGCACGCACCCGCGTTCCGCCCTGCGGTGGCGCGTCGATATCGAGCGTACCGCCGAAACTTCGTACCCGATGGCGCATGGTCGCCAGGCCATGCGAGCCGACCGCGTCGCGGCGATCGACCTCGATACCGCTGCCGTTGTCCTCGATCAGGATCATCAGCTCATCGCCCTGCACGGCGACCTCGACATGCACCCGGGTCGCGCGGGCGTGCTTGACGATGTTCACCAGCGATTCCTGCACCAACCGAAACGACATGATCGCGGCGTCGTCGATCAGCCGCGGCTCCTGCTCCGGATAGACTTCGGTGTATTGCAGTCCGGCGCGGGCGCAGGTCTCCTGCGTGATCCAGCGCACCGCCGGCAGCAGGCCCATGTTGTCGAGCAGCGTCGGTCGCAGGTTCTCGACGACGCGGCGCTTGAAGTCAACACCGTCGTCGAGCACCTTGATGATGCGCGTCCAGCGCGACTGGATGTCGGGATTGGGGCTCGGCAGGCGCTTCTGCAGCCAGCTCACATCCATCTTCACCGCGATCAGCAGGCCGCCGAGCTCATCGTGCAGCTCGCGCGCCAGCGACGCCTTTTCCTTTTCCGTCAGCTGCTGCAAGTGGCTGGAAAGGGCCGAGAGCTCGGTGGTCCGGCGCCGCACCCGCCGCTCCAGTTCCTCGTTTTCGATCGCCAGCTGCTCGGTGAGCTCGGCGCGCCGGCGCGCCTGGCGCGCCCAGAGCGCCGCCGCCAGTATCAGCAGCGCGAGGTTGAGCAGCGCCACGCCGCCCATCAGCACACGCGACACCAGCTGCAGTCGCGCCGCGCGCGCAAGCGCCATGTTGACGGCATCCTGCTCCATATTGCGCAGCGTCAGGGTTTCGTCGCGGACCTCGCTCATCGTGCGGCTGCCTAGATCGGTGCGCATCAGCGCAAGGGCCTGCTCGCTGCCCTGGGAACTGTGCAGCGCCACCGAGGCCGCGAGCTCACCCAGCTTGGCGCCGACCAGCACGCGCAGATGACGCACCACGTCACGCTGGTCGAGGCTTACCAGCAGCCGATCGTTGTCGCGGAACAGATTGGTGATTCGATCGAGCGTCGGCTCCACCCGGTCGCGGGCCGCCTGGTAGGATTGCAGGTACATCTCGTCGTCGGTCAGCAGGTATCCGCGCTGCCCGGCCTCGGCATCGGACAACTCGCGCAGCAGCTCCACCAGCAGCACCTGGCGCTGCTGCGACAGACTGATGGCCCGGTTGATCTGCTTCTGTGCGCTCTGACTGATCTCCGCGATGACCACCAGCGCCACCAGCAGCAGGAATGCGACCGCCAGAGCGATCGCTCGTGACACACGGCCTGAAACATTCATGGGCTATACGCTGTGAGCTGGTTCCTACAATTCTTGCCGCGGGCTACCGACAATAGCAGGCAATACATGATGCCATGCTTCACAGCGCTCGCCTTCTTGTCAACGTCCACCATAACGAAGCAGCCCATTCATGTCGGCACGCCCGGCTCATCCTGAAAGGGACCAGAATCACGGCTTCCTGAGCGACGTTGCCGATATCCGGCGGCGGGCACGCAGGCAGATCCAGCAACGCACCGTGAGCGCGGATCCTCCCGCCGATCGCGACGCGGTGTTGCGCCTACTGAATGCTGCACTCGCGACCGAGCTCGCATGCGCGCAGCGCTATCGCGGCTATGCCTTCATGAATCAGGAAGCCATGAGCGATGCGCTCAGGTCCGAATTCACCAAGCGCGCCCAGGAGGAGCAGGGTCACGCCGATCGCATCGCGGCGCGCATCCTCGAACTCGGGGGCCAGCCCCAGCCTGCCCCGAATCGCGGCTCCGCTCGAGGCAGCGACGGCTACGGTGAGGACGAGAACCTGGCCGATATGCTGGCCGAGGACCTGATCGCCGAGCGCATCGCGATCGACACTTATCGCGAGATCATCCATTTCCTGGGCGACCAGGACCCGCCGACGCGGCAGCTGTTCGAGTCGATGCTGGCGGTCGAACGGAACCACTGCGGCGGTCTTGCACGCCTGCGCGAGACCATACGGCATCAGGAGCGCGGCGCCAGCGCCGGCAATCACATCGGCCCCCGCATCGAACCGGGCCTGACGAGCTGATCAGTTGCAGTGCCGGAGGTTGCGCTTCCACGGCACGGGCATGCGCTCATCAGGCGATCGTCAGCGCCCGCCGAGTCTCAACGGTCGGTATCGACCTTGCGTCCCGGATACATGATGCCGGGGTCAGCCGCGTCGTCGCCCTTGGAACGATCCCGGCCGCTGTCTTCCGCTAGCGCCAGATCGCGCGCCTCCTTGGCCGATCCCGGTGCCGCTTCGCGCGCCAGCGCGGCGATATCCGACTTGGCAACGAACTGCGTCACCTCTTCGCGGTAGCGGCGTGCCGCCTCGTAATCGCCTTCGCCCTGGACCGACTCCTCGTCCGTTGGGTTGGGATCCTTGGGCGAACGCGGGTCGTTGCTCTGGCTCATGAGGCCCCTCCTGGATGGGTGTGAGCGGGCAGCATAGAGCGCAGGGCGCGCGCCTGATCGTCGCGGGCGGCGCTATCTGCTGTCGGCGGCCGCCGACTCCGGGGCTCCTCGCGCCCGCCCGGACTGGCGTGGCGCACCCTTAGCGCCCGCCGTCCCCGCAATGGTGCACGGACGACGCAGGTTGCGCCGCGGAGGTTCAATCCGGACCGCGCCCTGCGCCGGCCCGGCGGCGTTCGGCGGCGCGCCGGCGAAAGGAGAGAAAGACTCACAAAATCAAACACTAAGGCTGCAAATGGAGCTGCCGGATGATCCCCCGGCCGGGGCGGGAATGAATGCTGGCATATCGGTTGCATTGAGGAGACCAACAGACGATTTCGTCTGCTGCAAGTGCGGCCTAGCTGGGCCAACGGCAACGCTGTCGGCAATAGCGCTCATCTCACACCCCCCGCGGTGAGCGCCGAATGTCGGCAGCGTTTTTTTTTGCTCCGCCGCCCGTTCACCCCCGGAGCGGCGCGGCCGGAGCGCCGCGGCCGGGCCGCCGCGGCCGATGCTAAAGTGAAGGCCTACCGGAAGGACCGAAGGGGATGCCGCGGCTTTGCGTGCCAAGCGCCCGCGCCGGCGCGCGCGGTTCATCAGCGTCAACCTGCAGAACGTGCGTCTGGCGCTGGCCGGCCGTCGGGTGCTGCGCGGCATCGACTGGCAGATTCGCCCCAGGCAGCGCTGGGTGCTGCTGGGCCCGAACGGCGCCGGCAAGACACAGCTGCTGAAGCTGCTGGCCGGGGATGTCTGGCCGAGTCCCACGCGCGGCTCGCTGCGGCGCTACCGCTATCGGGGCGAGATCTTCGACGATCCGTATGGCGTCAAGCAGGAGATCGCCTATCTGGGCGCCGAACGACAGGATCGCTATGAGCACTACGAATGGAATCATCGCGTCGAGGACATTGTCGGCACCGGCTTGCGTCGCACCGACATTCCACTCGACCCGCTCACCGCGGGCGCTCGCCGGCGCATTGCGCAGCTGCTGCGTCAACTGTGGATCGACGCGCTGGCACGGCGCCGCTTCCTGACGCTGTCTTATGGCGAGCGCCGGCTGGTGCTGCTGGCGCGCGCGCTCGCCTGGGCGCCGAAACTGCTGTTGCTCGACGAGCCGTTCAACGGTCTTGACGCGCGCAATCGCGAACGCCTGCAGCACTGCCTGCGTGTGCTCAGCCGTTCGTCGTTGCCGTGGGTGTTGACGTCGCATCGCACCGAGGACATTCCTGCACCGACGACCCACCTGTGCCGGCTCGAGGCCGGGCGCATCACGCTGCGGGGGCGCTTCGACGTGCGCCTGCGCCGCGCGCTCGGCGCGCCAGCGGCCGGCCCACCGGCCGCGCCCCCGGTGCGCGCAGCGGCGGCGCCGGCGCCCTCGGGCGCCGCCGATGTGCTGGTCGCGCTTCGCCGTGCCTCGGTCTGGCGTGAGGGCATCGTGGCGCTGCGCGAGGTCACGCTGCAGATTCGGCGCGGCGATTGCTGGGTGGTCCATGGCGCCAACGGCAGCGGCAAGTCGAGCTTCATTCAGCTGCTGCACGGTGATCTGAGCGCCGCCAGCGGCGGCTCGATCGCCCGTTCCGGCATCGCCAGCGGCGTGCCGCTCGAATGGTTCAAGCGCCGCGTAGGCTTGGTGACGCCGGAGTGGCAGGGGCTGCAGCCGCGTTATCTGCGCGTCGAGGAACTGGTCGCCTCGGGGCTGCATGCCAGCGTCGGACTCAATACCGCGCTGACCGCCACGCAGCGCGCGCGGGCGAGGCGTGCGCTGCGTCGGGTCGGGGCGGCTGCCCTGGCGGTGCGACCGATCCGCGAGCTGTCGTACGGACAATTGCGCCGCGTGTTGTTTGCGCGTGCGCTGGTACATGAGCCTGATATGCTGCTGCTCGATGAGCCCCATGCCGGAGTGGATGCACGCACGCGCGCCGGTCTGCGCTCGCTGGTGCAGCAGGTTCTGGACTCTGGTGTCACGGTCGTGATAGCGACGCATCACCGCGATGAATGGCCGCGAGGGGCGACCCATGAGCTCGAACTCGCCAGCTCCCGGGTCGTCTACTGCGGCCCGGTCCGGCCGCGGGGCGAGCCGAGCGTAAAGTCGCGGGCATGAGAGTTCGGATTGCGCTCATCGGCGCTGGCGGGCTGGCGCTGGTCGCGGCGGCGCTGGTGCTGTGGCCGGGTCTGGAGGGCGAGCGTCCGAGCAGTCCGCGCGCACTCGTCAACGGCGGCGATGCCGGCGGCCTGCCGCGCGTGCCGCCGAATCAGGAACACCTCGATGCCGCGGCGCTCCAGGCTGCCAGTCGCGATGCGAGCGCCGACGGGTTGGAGGCCCTGATCGTCATGCGCCATGAATACATCGTCTACGAGCGCTACGGCAATGGCGTTGACGCCAACACGATGATCGACTCGGGCGCGTTGGCGCAGTCGCTGGTGGCGTTGCTCGCCGGCATCGCGGCGCACGATGGGCAGCTTGCGCTGCAGTCGCTGAACGGTTTCGATGCGGCACGCCTGCGCACGGCGATCGAAGCGGGCAGCCGCCAGGCGTATCCGGATTATCTGTCACAGCAGCTCTGGCGCAGGCTCAATGCCGCGCCGGCCTGGATTGCACTGCCTGCCGCCGGCGCCAGCGCGCCGGCGGACTGCTGCTTTCACGCGCGGGTCCTGGACTGGCTGCGCGTGGCCGCGCTGCTGATCGACGATGGGCGTTTCGAGGGCAAGTCCGTGGTGCCGCCGGGCTGGGTGGAGCACATGCGACGGCCGGTATCGGCCAGCGGCACCGAGGGCTTTGGGATCGAACTCGCGGCGGCGGCTCACGGCGCCGAGCCGTTTGCGACCGATGACGTAGTCTTCGTCCGCGGACCCGGCCGCTGGCGGCTGTGGTTGATGCCGACTCTGAAACTCGCGGTGCTGTTTGGCTCGCAGGCGACGGCCGCGCCACCCTGGGATGAAACGCGCCTGCCGAATCTGGTGATCCGGGCATTGTCCGAGCCGGCGCAGCAGCGCGGCGTGGGTTCGCAATTGCAGCAACTGGTGCCCGGACATTGATCATCAGCGGCCCGCGGTCGGGGCGGCCGGCGCGCGGACAATCATCGTGCGGAGGGTAGGTTGAAACCGTTGCCGGCGCTGTTCATCGTCTGCGTGATCGATGTCCTCGGATTCGGCATCGTGATTCCGCTGATTCCGTACATGGCCGCGCAGTTCGGGGCCTCGCCGACCCTCAATACCTGGATTCTCGGCATCTATTCTGCCTGTCAGCTGCTGGCAGCGCCGCTCTGGGGTCGGCTGAGCGATCGTCACGGCCGCCGGCCGATACTGCTCACCAGCATGCTCGGCGCCTGCAGCTCCTACGTGCTGCTCGCCTTTGCGCACTCGATCGCGGCACTGTTCCTGGCACGCGCGCTGGCCGGATTCATGGCCGGTAACCTGTCCGCGGCCATGGCCTATGCGTCCGACATCAGCGCGCCGCCGGATCGCGCCAAGACCATGGGTACCGTCGGGGCGGCCATCGGCATTGGCTTCATGCTCGGGCCGGCCATTGGTGGCGTACTGGCGGGCGAGCAGCTGCAGGCGGTGAGCTTCGTGCGGCCGGCACTGTTGTCGGCGTCGCTGAGCGTGCTGGCGATGCTGCTGGTGCTGTTCCTGCTGCCCGAGAGTCATGGCGCGCAGCAGCGGGCGGCGCACGCCGCGGGCGCCGTGCGCACGCACCCGTTGCGGCTGCTGCGCGCGCTGCCGGCGTTGCGCTGGCTGACGCTCGGCACCCTGCTGGTGACGTTTTCACAGTCCACGCTGGAATCGATCTTTGCGATCTGGGCGATGAACCGCTATCACGTCGGGCCGCGCAGCGTCGGGCTGGCGCTGTTCGCGCTCGCCATCGTCGCGGTCGGCATGCAGGGCGGATTGATCCGGGTGCTGGCGCCGCGCTTTGGCGAAACCCGGCTCGCGATCGCGGGGATCCTGTTCCTGGCCCTCGGCATTGCCAGCGTGGCGCTCGGTGCGGCGCTGCCGGTTGTGATCATCGGACTGATGGCCTGCGGGCTCGGGGTCGGGCTGTTCGGTCCGAGCAGTAACGCACTCGCTTCGCACGAAGCGCAGTCGCAGAACCGGGGCGCGGTGATGGGCACCTACCAGGCCGGCACGTCGCTGGCGCGCGTGATCGCGCCGTTCATTTCCGGTCCGACGTACATGCACTTCGGGCCCGGCGCACCGTACCTGCTGGCCGCGCTGGTGACCTTGCAGGCGCTGTGGTGCATGCTCGGCGTGCACCGGGCGCACGCCGCCGATGGCGCGGCCAGTGAAGGCGCGGGGCGCCAACGGAGGAGCCGATGACTGCGGGGATCTACACGCTCGGCGAACGGCGCCTGACCACGGCGGGCGATGACTTCTACATCGCGCCCGGGGCGCGGGTGATCGGGTCGGTGGTGCTCGGGGCCGGCGCCAGCCTGTGGTTCAACTGCGTGCTGCGCGCCGATGATGAGCGCATTGAAGTCGGCAGCGGCAGCAACGTGCAGGACGGCACGGTGATCCATGCCGACCCGGGTTCGCCCACACTGATCGGGCGCGACGCTACTGTGGGTCACATGGTGATGCTGCACAGCTGCGTGATCGGCGATGAGTCGCTGATCGGCAACGGCGCCATCGTGCTCGACCGCGCCCGCATCGGCCGGCACTGCATCGTGGCCGCCGGCGCGCTGGTGCCGCCGGATCGCGCCGTGCCGGACGGGGCGGTCGTGATGGGTGCTCCGGCCAAGGTGGTGCGCGAGGTCAATGCGCAGGACCTGGCGATGATCGCACAGGCCGCGGCGCATTACCGCGAGCGCCTGCGGCAGTATCGCCGCCTGCTGCAGCCGCGCGGCTAGTGTCTGAGCGGTTTCTTCAGGAAGTCCTCGCGATTGGCCGATTGCAGCAGCGCGTGAAATGACTCGCCGCCGCGCAACAGTTTCAGGGCCACCTCGACCCCGGCGGCACCGGTATTCCAGACACTGCGAAAGAACTGCGGCAATGACGTGACGCGATGACCGGCGACTTCGACGATGACGTCGCCGAGCCGCACGCCGGCACGGTGGGCCGGCCCGTCGCGTGTCAGGCCGGCGACCATGATGTGGTCGGATTGCTCGGCCGTATAGAGCCCGAGCCAGGGCCGCGGTGTGCGTCGCGGGCGGCCGAGCTCGATCATGTCTTCGAGCACCGGTTCGAGCAGGTCGATCGGTACGAACATGTTGGCATCGAAGCCCTCCTGTGCCAGCGACTCCTGCACGAACAGCGAACCGATGCCGAGCAGCAGCCCGTCGCTGCCAATCAGCGCGGTGCCGCCCCATTGCGGATGAGGCGGAGCGGTAAACAGCGCTTCGTCGAGCAGATATTCCCAGTAACCGGCGAACTCGCGGCGCGCGATCAGCTGCGCTTCGAGCGAATGATGCTCGCCGCCCTGGCCAACTACGAGCACGTGGTCACCGAGCGCGAGCGTCGCGGCAGAGCCGCGCTCGATGGCCGGAGCGTCGAGTGCGCCGAGCGGCTGCACCAGTCCGAAGCCGCTGACCTGGTCGTACGCCAGCGGAAAGGCCTCCACCACCTTGCCGTCGAGGCTGGTGAGCCAGATGGATTCGGCCTCGGTGATCAGATAGCCGATCGTCAGCACCAGCTTGCGCTCGGCGCTGCGGATCACGACGCCCGAGCCCAGCCGTTCGGTGCCCAGAAACGGCGCGGTATATCCGTCCTCGCTCGCCTCGGTATGTACCAGCACCACCGACCGATACACCGCCGACAGATCGAAGCTGAAACGGCCCTGCCGTGGCCGCAGTGGCTCAGGTAACTCCCATTCATCGCTCTTGCCCATAACCCAATGCTAACCAATGCCCGGGGGAAAGACCCAATCGACCCCGGCACACCGCGCCGGCTTCAGAACTCCAGCGTGGTCTCGAACACCACCACCGCCTCGCCGACGATACTCACCGATTCGAGCACACCGCGTTCCAGGGTCATCGCCACGGTGACGCGGCCGGGGCGGCCGACGTGGTGACCCTGGGCGCCGGTGAACTCCAGTGTGCTGCCGGCCGAGGCGGCGTCCGGTGGCGCACCGAGCAGTCGGTGCTGCAGCAGGTACGCCCCGAGCAGTGCGTGGGCATTGCCGCTCACCGGGTCTTCCGGGATCCCGAGCGCCGGGCAGAACATGCGTGCCTCGGTCGAAACGCCGGCCAGGGATGGCCGGCGCGAAAACAGGAAATACCCCGGTGCGCCGAGCTCCTCGGACAGAACCGCCAGCCGCGCCAGGTCCGGTCGCAGGCGCGCCAGCGTCGCGCCGCGCTCGACACCGAGCAGCAGCCGCGCAGCGCCGTCGCCGGCGAGCATCGGCGGACATTGCGCATCGAGATCGGCGCGCGTCAGCGTCAGCGCCTCGAGTACCGCGGCCAGTTCGCGCTCGCCGGGTGCGCGCTGCAATCGGGGCGGCGGCAGATGGATCGCGATGCGGGGCGGCCAGGCCCCGCTGATCGTGTCGACGCCGACGATGCCGCTGGCCTGCTTCTGGCGCCGCCTCGGTTCGAGCTCCTGCGCCGCGAGCACGGCATGGGCCGCGAGCGTGGCGTGGCCGACGAACGCTGCCTCGCGCCGCGGCGTGAAGAATCGCACCCGCAGGTCGTGATCGTCGGCATCCGGCCGCAACAGGAACGCCGTATCGGCGTTGTTCAGCTCGCGTGCGAGCGCCTGCATGTCGTCGGCGGACATGCGATCGGCATCGAGCACCACGCCGGCCGGATTGCCGCTGAAGCGCCTGGAAGTGAACGCATCGACTTGGAACACGCGGACGCTGCTGCCCATGAACTGGTCTCCGGCTACGGCAATTGTAGCCGCGCGGCGCCATCGGGGCGCTTGCAATCGCGCGGCGTTTCTTCGATAGTTTGCGGCGCAAACCTTGGGGTGGTCCTGAAAGGACCTGAGATGCCGCTGGTCGGCGAACCCGTTGAACCTGATCCGGCTAATACCGGCGTAGGGAGCAGGAATGAACTCTCATCGCACTGGCCTTTGGCCGCCTGCGCTCGGTGGCCTCGCCGCGCTCGTCAGCGCTGCCGCGTGCGTCGGCGCCTGGGCCGACGAGCCGTTGCAGGAAATCGTCGTTACGGCGAGCCTGCGCGGCAGCAGCGCGGCCGATCTGCCGCAGAGCGTGACCGTGCTCGATGAGCGCACACTGCAGGCGGCGGGGGTGCAGCATTTCGAAGATGTCCTCAGTCTGATCCCGAATCTGAGCTCGGCCAGCGGCAGCTCGCGCCCGCGCTTCTTCCAGCTGCGCGGCATCGGCGAGGTGGAGCAGTACCAGGGTGCGCCCAATCCTTCGGTCGGCTTCCTGATCGACGACATCGATTTCTCCGGGGTCGGCATGCCGGCAACGCTGTTCGATACCCGACAGATCGAGGTACTGCGCGGGCCGCAGGGCACGGTCTATGGCGCCAACGCGCTCGCCGGGCTGATCAGCGTGCGCACCGAGGATCCGACACCGGATTTCCTGCTGCACGGTGAGGCCACGATCGGCGACTACCGGACCCGCGCCGGCGGCATTGCGCTCAGCGACGGCCTCGACGGCGGGCAGGCGGGCTGGCGCCTGGCCGCGCAGCAGTACCGCAGCGACGGCTATCGCGACGATGCCTACCTGGGACGCAGCGACACCAACGGCTACGATGAGGGTACGCTGCGCGCCAAGCTGTTCTGGCAGCTGACAGCGGCGCTGCGCGCCGATCTGGCGCTCATGGACGTTGACCTGAACAACGGCTACGACGCCTGGTCAATCGACAACAGCTACACGACGCAGTCGAATCAGCCGGGTCGCGACGCGCAGCAGTCGCTGGGCGCGGCGCTGAAGCTGACCCTGACCAGCGCCAGCTTCGGCGAGCTGCGCAGCGTATCGAGCACGGCGGATTCGCACATCGTCTACTCGTTCGACTCCGATTGGGGCAACGATGCGTTTTGGACCGCATGCTGCGGCTACTCGCCGTACGATTACTTCGAACAGGATCGACGCCTGCGCCGCACGCTCGCCGAGGACCTGCGCCTGATCGGCGATGCCGATCACCTGCTGCTCGGGCGCGCGCGCTGGCTGCTCGGGGGGTACTTTCTGCGCCTGACCGAGTCCGACGACCTGCTCGATACCTGGAATGACGAGTTCAACGGCGCGGGCTCGAATCTGCTGCACAGCGATTACCGGGCCACCAACAGCGCGCTCTATGGCGCGCTTGACGCGGCGTTGGGACCGCGTGCCAGCCTGACGCTCGGGCTGCGCGCTGAGCAACGCCTGGCGCATTACCAGGACAGCGCCGACCTGCAGCGGCCGTTTCCCGACGGGCGCGATACCATGTACGGGGGCAACCTGTCGTGGTCGCTGCGCACCAGCCCGCAGCAGAACCTGTATGCGACACTGGCGCGCGGCTTCAAAGCCGGCGGCTTCAACATCGGCAGCCGGATTCCGCCCGAGCAGCGCCGATTTACCCCCGAGTATCTGTGGAGCCTCGAGAGCGGCGTCAAGCGCGAGTCGGCCGGTGCGGCGCTGCAATGGCAGGCGGACGTGTTCTACATGCGCCGCGAGAACATGCAGGTCTACAGCTCTTGCCAGCTCGACCCGAGCAATCCGTCCACGTTCGTGTTCTTCACGCAGAACGCTTCGCACGGCGAGAACTACGGCCTGGAAAGCCAGGCACAGTGGCGCGTCAGTTCGCGCTGGCAGCTCTCGGGCAGCGCCGGGCTGCTGCGCACGCGCTACCTGGGCTACGACTCGCAGGCGATCCAGTGCCCCAACATGCCGTTGCCGGAGCTGGACGGCCGGGCGCAATCGTTCGCGCCCGAATATCAGTTCTCCGCGGCGCTGTCCTATAGCCACCCGAGCGGGCTGTTCGCGCGGCTCGACGCGTGGGCCACCGACGGTTTCTATTTCGCGGCCGGTCACGACCAGGTGGCGCAGGCGTATCAACTGCTGAACCTGCGCATCGGCTATCAGCGCGGCGGCTGGCAAGGCAGTCTCTGGACACGCAATCTGCTCGACCAGCGCTATGCGGTGCAGGGGTTCTATTTCGGGCTGGTGCCGCCCAATTATCCGAATCAGCGCTTCATCCAGAACGGCGATCCGCGCACCGTGGGCCTGACCGTTCGCTACCTGCTTGGACACAACGAGGACTGAACATGGACATTGGCGTCGAGATCAGCCTGTACCCGCTGCACCAGGAGTTCATTCCACCGATCCAGAACTTCATCGACCGGCTCAATGCCGACCAGCGACTGCGTGTCGTGACCAACAGCATGAGCACGCAGGTGTTCGGTGACTACGAGCTCGTGATGCAGCGGCTGGTGCGCGAGTTGCGCGTCACGCTCGAAGGCAACGACAAGGCCGTGTTCGTGATGAAAGTGCTTGGACCCCTGAGTACGTGATCGACGCACTGCTGCACGGGCTCGCCCTGACCCGGGCGCCGGAAGCCTTCGCGGTGGTGCTGGGCGTGATCTACGTGCTGCTGATCCTGAAGCGACAGCGGCTCGGATGGGTCGCGGGCGGCCTGAGCTCCTCAATTTATGTCTACCTGGCCGCGCGCGCGCAGTTGCCGATGCAGTCGGCGCTGCAGGCCTACTACGTCGTGATGTCGTTCTATGGCTGGTTCCACTGGACCCGGGCGCAGCAGCACGCGGACGGCCGCATTACGCGCTGGCCGCTGTCCTACCACGCCGCCGCGCTGGCCGCGATCGTGCTGCTGAGTTTGATCACGGCGCACTGGCTCGCGATCGAGACCCACGCGGCATGGCCGTACCTGGATTCGTTCACGACCTGGATCAGTCTGCTGGCGACGTTTATGGTGGCGCGCATGAAGCTCGAGAACTGGCTGTACTGGATAACGGCCGACGCGATCATGGCCTACCTGTTCGCGGCCCAGGGGTACCCGGTCACCGCCGGCCTGTTTCTGACTTACCTGACCATTGCGGTCATTGGATTTCGCGCGTGGCTGCGCCAGTACCGGCGGCAGGCCTGAACGCTCCGCCCGACTGGGCGCTCGCGCGCGTGCCGGGGCTGGAGCAGGGCGCGGCCGCGCGGCGCATCGAGCGGCTCGGTGGCGGTACCGTCAACGAGGTCTACCGGATCGACAGCGCCGCGGGACGCTTCGTGCTGCGGCTGGACGGTCCGGCCTGGCGGCGGCCGGGCGTGGACCGCGCACGCGAGCTGGTCCTGCATCGCACTGCGGCGGCGGCCGGCCTGGCGCCCGCACTGGTGCACGCGGCGCCCGACACGCAGGGGCTGCTGGTGATGGAATACCTGGATGGGCGCGTCTGGGGCAGTGCCGACTACGACGACCTCGCGGCGCTGCGGCAGCTGGGCGAGCGGCTGTACGCCCTGCATCGGCTCGCGGCTCCCGCGATCGATGCCTTCGATCCGTGGCGGGTCGCCCAGGCCTATGTGCGGCAGATCGATGGCGAGCACGGCAGCGCGCTCGAGCTGCCGCTGCAGCGTCTGGCAGCCCTGAGCGCCGAGTTGCACTCGTCTGATGCGCTCGTGAGTGTGGTGCACGGGGATCTGTGGCAGGGCAACGTGCTGCAGGGATCGCGGCTGTGGATGCTGGACTGGGAATACGCGCAAGTGAGCGATCCGCTGATGGATGTGGCCTGCGTGCTCGCCTATTACCCCGCCACCGGGCGCTATCGGACCGAGCTCGCCGCGGCCGCGGGCTTCGATGCTCGCGCGCTGGCAGCAGCCTTGTCGGCGCGCGTCTACGCCTACCGCGTGCTGGCCTGGCTGTGGCACCTGGCGCGCGGCGAGCGCTCCGAGCCGCCATGACGTGGCGGGACTGGCTTCCCGGTGGCGCGGCCGGCAAACTAGCGCGCCCGGGAAGTGGCGAGGAGTTCTCATGCCGATGGTGCGAGTGATCGACCGGGACGGAAACGAGCGCGAGTTGCAGGCGCCGAGCGGTGCGACGCTGATGGAGCCGCTCAGGGACATGGACGATGGCGTAGCCGCGATCTGCGGCGGCATGTGCTCGTGTGCGACCTGTCACGTGTATGTCGATCCGGAGTGGGTGGCGAAGCTGCCCGCCCCGATGTCCGACGAGAGCGACATGCTCGGCGACCTGATCAGCCGCCGTCCGGAATCGCGCCTGTCATGCCAGATCGTGCTCAACGACGCGATGTCGGGTCTGAAGGTCGCGATCGCGCCGGAAGAGTGACGCCGGCCAGCAGCTGCGAGCACGTTGACGATGCAATGGATGTATCTGCTACTGGTGCTGACGGGGTTGCTCGCGCTGGTGCGCATCGTGCTGGCGTTGCGCAAGGCGCGCGCGCAGTCCACGCATGATGACTGGGATGCCCGGCTGGTCAAGAATCTGCGCGCGGCCGGCGGCAATTCCTTTACTCCGTACGAGGTCGATTTCTTCTTCAATCTGCCGGACGAAGCGGCCTGCGCCTCGCTGCGCAACACGCTCGAGCCTGAAGGTTTCGCGATCGACACCCGCATCATGAGCGGCGAGGGCGCCAGCGGCTACTCGCTGCACGCGCGCAAGCACCTGCGCATATCGGTGACCGAGATGCAGGATTTCTCGCAGCGCTTTCGTGAACTGGCGCAGCGCTACGGCGGCTACTACGACGGCTGGATGACCGACCCGTCACGTAAGTAGTCGCGTCATCGCCGCCAAGCCGCGCCGGCGCCGCCCTTGCGTCAGGGCTGCTTCTCCGTCTGGCGCCTGACCGCCTCGGCGGCCGCGCGGATTGCCTCCGGATCCCCAAGATAGCGGTGCGCGCGCGGCTGCAGCGCGGCGTCGAATTCGTACAGCAGCGGCACGCCGGTCGGAATGTTGAGCTCGACCACCGCCTGCTCCGACAGCCCATCGAGCATCTTGACCAGCGCACGCAGGCTGTTGCCGTGTGCCACCACCAGCACCTGCCGCCCACGCCCGAGCTGCGGCGCGATGACCTGCTCCCAGTACGGTAGCACGCGGGCAAGCGTGTCCTTGAGCGATTCGGTCGCCGGCAACTCGGCAGCATCGACGTCGGCGTAGCGGCGGTCGAATCGCGGGTGGCGCTGATCGTCCAGGCTCAGCGGCGGGGGCGGCACGTCGTAGCTGCGTCGCCAGAGCTTGACCTGCGCCTCGCCGTGGCGCTGCACCGTCTGTGCCTTGTTCAGGCCCTGCAGCGCCCCGTAGTGCCGCTCATTCAGCCGCCAGCTGCGCATGACCGGCAACCACATCAGATCGAGCTCTTCCAGCATCAGCCACTTGGTGCGAATCGCGCGCTTGAGCACCGACGTGAAAACGACATCCGGCACGATGCCCTCGCGCGCGAGCTCGCGGCCCGCCCGACGGGCCTCCTCGCAACCCTGCGTCGTCAGGTCCACGTCGGTCCAGCCGGTAAACAGATTCTCGAGGTTCCAGATGCTCTGACCGTGGCGCACCAGCACGAGTTTCACAGGCACGGATCGCTCCCGCGGAATGAATTGCCGAACGCAGCCGCTTTATAGCAGACGCACCAGATCATGCGTGCGCCCGGCGGCCAGACCGTCCAGCGCCTCGACCGCGACGGTGAGCCCCGCCAGATCCGGCGCCGCCAGTGCCCGCAGGTCGCGCTGCACCTGCTGCCAGCGCTCGAGCGCGGGATCGTGCTGCGATCCCGGCCGCGTGCGCCGCGCAGTTCCGGCCAGCGCCGCGGCGCTGATGCGCAGGTGCGCCGCCAGCGCTGCGGTCTGCAATCGCTGCTGGGCCGCGCGCTGCCAGCTGCCGCTGGCCGGCAGCTGCTCGATCGCCCCGTGCAGCCAGTCGAGTCCGAGCCGGGCGCCGAGGCCGAAATGCGCGCGCGCTACGGCCCGCGGGCGCGCACGCGAGCCGCGCATCAGCGCCACCAGGTCGGGCGCGACGCGCAGTGGCTCCAGCGCTGCAAGGCTGGCGGCCAGGCGCGACGGCAATCCCTGGCCGACGAAGCGGCGGCAACGCGCGAGAAAACGCTCGCGATCGAGGCCTTCGAGCGCGGCCGGAGTCACCTGCGCGAATTCGCGCAGTGCCGGCTGCAGCCGCGCGACCGCCGTGCCGACCGCGCCGTACTCGCGCCGGTGTCGCAGCAGCCACAGCGTGTAGTGTGTCAGGAAGCGGCTGGTTTCGAGCAGCGCATCGTACTGCTCGGCCGGTTGGATGCGGCCGTCGAGCGCTTCGATCTGCGCCCACAGCGCGCGCAGCTCGGCGCTGTCGCGTGCGATGGTGTAGGCGCGTGCGATTGCGGCGGCGTTGGCGTTGCCGGCTTCGCTGCACTGGATCAGCAGCGTCGGGCCGACGCGATTGACGATGCTGTTGGTGGTGGCGGTGATGATGATCTGCTTGGCCAACCGATGGCGCTTGATGCGTCCGGCGAAGCGGCGTTGCAGGGCCTGCGGAAAGTAGCGCTCGAGCTCGCGCGCCAGGTAAGGATCGGCGGCGCTGCCGGTGTCGGTCAGCGCATGATTGAGCGCGATCTTGCCGTAGGCGAACAGCAGCGCGAGTTCGGGGCGCGTCAGGCCGCGTCCCTGGCGTCGGCGCTCTTCCATCTCCTCGTCGGTCGGCAGGAACTCGACCGCTCGATCGATCTCGCCGTGCCGCTCGAGCCAGCGCAGCAGCTGCTGATGCTCGCCCAGGTCCTCGACCGCGCGCCGTTCCATCAGGCTCAGGGCCTCGCTCTGCAGGTAGTTGTTGCGCAGTACCAGGGCGGCGACCTCGGGAGTGGCCGCGGCCAGCAGGCGGTTGCGGCGCGCCGGCGTAACCGCTCGGCGATCGGGTGTATCGAGCAGGATCTTGCAATTGACCTCGACGTCCGAGGTGTTGACGCCGGCGGAATTGTCGATGAAATCGGTGTTGATGCGTCCGCCGGCGGCGGCATATTCGATCCGGCCGCGCTGCGAGAAGCCGAGGTTGCCGCCCTCACCGACGACGCGCGCACGCACCTCGCGGCCGTCAACGCGCAGCGCGTCGTTGGCGCGATCGCCGATCTCGCCGTTGCGCTCGTTCGTGGCCTTGACGTAGGTTCCGATGCCGCCATTCCACAGCAGGTTGACCCGCATGCGCAGGATGGCGCGGATGATCTCGACCGGGCTGGCGCGCCGCTGCGGCAGTTCCAGCAGCGCCTGTGCCTCGCGCGACAACGTGACGCTCTTGGCGCTGCGCTCGAAAATTGCGCCGCCGCGTGACAGCAGCCGCGGGTCGTAATCGTTCCAGCCCGAGCGCGGCAGCCGGAACAGGCGCGAGCGCTCGCGGTAGCTGCGCGCGGCGTCGGGTTTCGGATCGAGGAATATGTGCTGGTGGTTGAAGGCGGCCACCAGCCGGGTGTGCCGCGACAGCAGCATGCCGTTGCCGAATACGTCACCGGACATGTCGCCGATGCCGGCCACGCTGAAGGGCTGGCGCTGGATGTCGAGGCCGAGCTCGCGGCAATGGCGCTTGATGCATTCCCAGGCGCCGCGGGCCGTGATCGCCATCTTCTTGTGGTCATAGCCGGCCGAACCACCCGAGGCAAAGGCGTCGCCGAGCCAGAAGCCGTACTCGGCCGAGATCGCGTTGGCGAGGTCGGAGAACGTGGCCGTGCCCTTGTCGGCCGCGACCACCAGGTAGGGATCATCCCCATCCAGGCGCCGCACTTCGGGCGGCGGCACCACGCGGCCATTGACGATGTTGTCGGTGACGTCGAGCAGACCGCGGATGAAGCTGCGGTAGCATTGCACCACTTCCTGCTGCTGCACCGGTCGCGGCGCGCGTCGTCGCAGGCGGCGCACGACGAATCCGCCCTTGGCGCCCACCGGCACGATCAGCGTGTTCTTGACATGCTGTGCCTTCATCAGCCCGAGAATCTCGGTGCGGAAATCCTCGGGGCGCTCCGACCAGCGGATGCCGCCGCGAGCGATCGGCCCGGCCCGCAGGTGCACGCCCTCGACCCGCGGGCTGTGCAGGAAGATCTCGTACGCCGGGCGCGGCTGCGGCAGGCCGGGGATCCGGCCAGGATCGAGTTTCAACGACAGCCATGGCCGGGGGGTGCCGGCCGCATCGCGACGAAAATAATTGGTGCGCAGCGTAGCGAGGATCATCGCCAGGAAGGCCCGCAGGATGCGATCCTCGTCCGGACTGACGACCGCCGCGATCGCGCGGCGCAGCCGTCGCTCGAGCAGCGCCGCCCGTGCCCGCCCGCCGCGGGTCGACTGCGGCGCCAGGCGCTGTTCGAACAGCTCGCACAGGTCGCGCGCTGCGGTTGAATGCGTGCCCAGCACGCGCTCCATGTAGGTCTGGCTGAAGGGAATGCCGGTCTGCAGCAGGTAGCGGCAGCAGGCCCGCAGCACCGTGATCTGGCGCATGCTGAGCTCGGCGGCGATCAGCAGCCGGTTGAAGCCGTCGTCGTCGAGCTCGCCGGCGCGTATCGCGCGAAATGCCGCGATCAGCTCGTGTGCCACCCGCGGCACCGCGACGCTGTGCAGGCTGGAATGCTCGAGCTCGAAGTCCTGCACCCAGGCGGAAGCGCCGTCGGGCCATTCCAGCCGATAGGGCCGCTCCGCAATCACGCGCAGGCCGAAGTGCTCGAATGTCGGCAGCACGTCGGAGATCGACAGCGCCTCGCCGCGGCGGATGATGCGCAGATGCACGCGCTGCTGCGGCTGGCGCGGCGGCCGGTACAGCCGCAGCTGCATCGCTTCGGCCGCGGCGTCCAGCCCTTCCAGATCGATGATGTCCTCGACCGCCTGCGCCGAGTCCACGTCCTGCTGATAGGACGCCGGAAAGGTCCCGCCATAGCGCCGTTCGAGCGCAAGCGCCTGCGTCTCGCCGAAGCGCGCGTGCAATGCCGCGCGCAGCCGGTCGCGCCACGAGACGATCGCAGCGGCGATGTCGCGCTCGAGCCGCTCGACGTCGACTCG
Source organism: uncultured Gammaproteobacteria bacterium (assembly GCA_963701975.1). GTDB lineage: Bacteria > Pseudomonadota > Gammaproteobacteria > Steroidobacterales > Steroidobacteraceae > FEN-1191. The sequence goes on along the minus strand of OY969692.1, from coordinate 4,148,090 downwards.
CCGGTTGAGGGCAGGATCGACCCGCACCACGACGTGCAGCTGTGCCAGCGGCGCGTCGCCGATCGACAGCCTGGATTCGAGCTCGACGCCATGGCAGGCCGCGCGCAGCAGCGCCTCCGCCCTGGCCTGCGCGGCGGAATCGCAGCGCTCGCGCGGCATGAACACCAGGCAGGACCAGAAGCGCCGGAATTCATCGCGTCGCATGATCAGACGCACGCGCGCGCGTTCCCGCAGCACCAGCACCGCGCGGGCGCAGCGGATCAGATCCGGCACGCTGGCCTGAAACAGTTCATCGCGCGGCAGCGTCTGCACGATATGCGACAGGCGTTTGCCGTCGTGGCTGTTGGGGGCGAACGGGAAGTGCTCGAGCACGCGCCTGAGCTTGAGCCGCAGCAACGGCACCTGGCGCGGATCGGCGCCGTAGGCATGCGAGGTCCACCGCCCGAGGATCCGGGCCTCGCCGATCACGCGGCCCCGCTTGTCGTAGCGCTTGATGCCGATGTAGTCCAGGTAGCCCGGCCGATGCACCGTCGAGCGCAGGTCGGCTTTGGTGATGATCAGCAGCTCCGGCAGGCGCAGCGCGCGGCGGATATTGGCGCTGAGGATGCCAGCGTCCTGCGCGCCTGCCGTTCGGCGTCGCAGCAGGCCGAGCGCGCTGCCCGGAATCGGCCGCAGCACCGGCCCGCGGCGTCCGCGGCGCAGCCGGCTTTCGCGATAGCCGAGGAAGGTGAAATGATGCGCCTCCATGTACTGCAGCAGCGCGCGGCTCTCGGCGAGCAGGTCGGCCGGCAGCGGCGGCGGGTGGCGGCCAATGTCGGCGCACAGCCGCAGCACGGAATTTCGCATGCGCATCCAGTCGTCGCAGGCCTGCCGCACGTCGGCAAGCGTCGCGAGCAGCCGCCGGCGCAGCTGCGCGCATTCCGCCGCATCGCCGATGCGATCGATGCGCCAGTACTGCCAGGATTCGCGCACGCCGCCTTCGGTGGCTTGATCGGCGCCGATCTCGGCATGCAGCGCGCGGATGGTTCCGGAGGGCGTTCGCCAGACGCGCAGCACCGGATGGATGATCAGCTGCACCGACAGCCCGAGTTGCGCGAGCGTCATGCTCAGCGAGTCGACCAGGAACGGCAGGTCTTCGATGACCAGCTCGACCACCGAATACGATCCGGAGCCACCAGCTGGGGCCGCGCCGGCCGGTGCGTCGCTCACGCGCAGCAGCGTCTGGTGGCGGCGGCGTCGCGCGCCGAAGGCGACATGCGCGGCGCACTCACGGCGCAGCGCCGCCTCGTCGAAGCTGCGCCAATCCTCGACCGGAACCGAAGTGCGCCAGGCGCGCAGCAGCGAGGCCGTCAGTTGCGGGCGCGCAGAGCCGGTCTGCGGGCCGCGAGTGCTCACACCGGCAGTTCCAGATCCGCGATCACGGCGCCGAGAAAGCGTACCGCTTCGCCGCCGGTGATGACGCGATGATCGAAGGTCAGCGACAGCGGCATGCGCGTGTGGATCTCGATCCGCTCGCCGGCCGCAATCACATCGCGGCGCACGCGGCCGGTCCCGAGAATCGCGACCGCAGGCGGTACTACGACCGGCGTGGCGTAGCGGCCGGCCATACTGCCGAAGTTGGACAGCATGAAGGTGAAATTGCGCAGCTCCTCGCCCGCCACGGTGCGGTCGCGCGCCGCGCGCTTGAGCCGATCGAGCTCGGCGCGCAACTGCGCCGGGGTGCGCTTCTCGACGTGACGGATCACCGGCACCAGCAGGCCGTCGATGGTGTCAACCGCAATGCCGACGTCGATCTGCTCGAACAGCGTGCGGCTCTGCGATTTGCCGTCGAACCAGGCATTCAGGCCCGGCTCGGTGCGTACCCCCGCGGTAATGGCGCGCAGCACGCGCGTGGTGTAGTCACGGCTGCCCCCCCAGGAGTGCAGATCGGCGTCGTCGAATACCGAGCACGCCATCACCGAATCGCGCGCCAGGGCCATGCTCTGCGCCATGGCGCGACGCAGGCTGCGCAGCACCTCGACGTCGCCGCCCGCGGCCGCGGGCCGCGCCGACGGCGCCGGATGCATCTTGCTGCCGGCGTCACGCGCGGGGATTCCCGCCGCCATCACGTCATCGAGCGTGATCAGACCGCCGCGCCCGGTGCCGCTCAGGGTTGCCAGCTCGACGCCCAGGCTTCGGGCCAGCGCGCGCGCGGCCGGCACGGCGCGCACCCGCGGCCCGGTCACCGCATTGGCCGCCTCGAGCGCAGCGGAGGCGTCATCGGTCAGGCCCGGCATGTGCCCGACCACGGTGCCGGAATCGTCACTCCCCCCGGCGATGGTGGCACGCGCCGCCGCCTGCGACGCCGCGGCATCGGCGGCGAACTCGATCAGCGGCGCGCCGATCTCGATGCGATCGCCGGGCTGCGCATGCAGCGCGGTGATCGTGCCGCTGACCGGCGAGGGCACCTCGACCACCGCCTTGGCGGTCTCGACCGACAGCATCGGCGCATCGACCTCGATATGATCGCCGACCTTGACGTGCCAGCGCAGGATCTCGGCTTCGGACAGACCTTCGCCGAGATCGGGTAGCTTGAAGACTGTCATGCCCGTACCCCCGATCGTCGCATCTATTCCGCCAGCGTTGCCCGGATTGCATCGGCGATGCGCGCGACGCCGGGGATGTAATCATGCTCGAGCCGATACAGCGGCATGATGGTGTCGTAGCCCGCCACGCGCCGGATCGGCGACAGCAGATCGTACAGCGCCTGCTCGGTCACCGTCGCGGCGATCTCGGCACCGAGGCCGCAGCTGCGCGGGGCTTCGTGCACGATCAGCAGACGTCCGGTCTTGACCACCGAGTCGAGGATGGTATCGAAGTCAATCGGGGCGAGCGTGCCGGCGTCGATCACCTCGCAGCTGACGCCGTCGGCGGCCAGCTGCTCGGCCGCCTTGAGCGTATCGACCGTCATCGCGCCCCAGGTCACGATCGTCAGGTCGCTGCCTTCCCGCAGCACGAAGCAGCAGCCGATCGGCAGCGCCTGACCGTCGTCCTGCACTTCCTGGCGTGCGAATCGGTACAGCCGCACCGGCTCGAGGAACATCACCGGGTCGGGATCGCGAATCGCCGCGAGCAGCAGCCCATAGGCGCGCGCCGGAGACGACGGGCACACGACCCGCAGTCCGGGATGATGGCACAGCAGCGCCTCGAGACTCTCCGAGTGGTGCTCGGGCGCATGGATGCCGCCACCGTGCGGCATGCGCAGCACCACCGGGCAGCTCAGCCGCCCGCGGGTGCGGTTGCGCAGGCGCGCCATGTGACTGGCGATCTGATCAAGCGCCGGATAGATGAATCCCATGAACTGGATTTCGGCGACCGGCTTCAGGCCCTGCGCCGCCATGCCGATCGCGGTGCCGGCGATCAGGCCCTCGGCCAGCGGCGTGTCCTGGACCCGTGCCTTGCCGAAACGCTGCTGCAGGCCAACCGTCGCGCGGAACACGCCGCCGTTGGTGCCGACGTCTTCGCCCAACACGACGACCGACGGGTCGTGAGCCATCTCCCATGCATGGGCCATATTGATGGCTTCGACCATCGTCATCTTCGCCATCGAAAGCGTCCTTTTGTTGTTCTCGAATTGCGCCAGTGCGTAGCCTAGTGGCCCAGCGCCGCATAGCGGCGCGCCTCCTCGCGCTGGGCGCGCAGCGCCGGTGGCAGCTGCGCGTAAAGATAGTCGAACATCGCATCGGTCGACTGGCGCGGCGTCGCCAGGTACTGCTTCACCGCGTCTTCGACTTCGTCGCTGCACGCGCTCTTGAGCCGTTGCTCGTCGGCGTCGTCCCACAGCCGGCGCGACTGCAGGAAACTGCGCATGCGCGCGATCGGCTCGAGCCGTCGCGCCGCGGCTACCTCCTCGGCGCTGCGGTAACGCGTGGCATCGTCCGATGTGGTGTGATCGCTCAGGCGGTAGGTGAGCGCTTCGACGACCGTGGGTCCGGCGCCGCTGCGCGCACGCTCGATCGCCTGGCCGACCACCTCGCGCACCACCAGCAGGTCGTTGCCGTCGACCTGCACCGCCGGTATGCCCGCGGCAATCGCCTTCTGGGCGAGCGTCGCGGCGGCAGTCTGCGCCGCCACCGGTACCGAAATGGCCCAGCGGTTATTGACGATCACGCACACCAGCGGCAGCGACTTGACACCGGCGAAGTTGATCGCTTCGTAGAATGCGCCCTGCGAGGTTCCACCATCGCCGATGAAGGCGACAGCGCAACGCCGCTCGTCGCGGATCTGCATCGCTAGCGCCGCCCCGGCCGCGTGCGGCATCTGCGAGCCGATCGGGACGCAGAATGGAAAGTCCTGCGGGGTGCGCCGATAATTGGTCCCGCGCTCATCCCCGCCCCAATACAGCAGCACGTCCAGCAGTTCGACCCCGCGCCAGAACTTGGTGCCGATCTCGCGATACACCGTGAACAGCACATCCTCGGGCCGCATCGCGGCGCCGACGCCGACGTGCGTGGCCTCATGCCCCAGACATGAGGGATAGGTGCCGAGCTTGCCGGTGCGCTGCAGATTCACCGCCTTGGTGTCGAATGCCCGTGCACGTACCATCATCCGGTACATGCGCCGCAGCAGCTCAGCGTCCTCGGTCCAGGCCGGCAGAGCGCCCAGCGGCGCGCCTTCGCTATCGAGGCAGGCGCGATACGGAATCTCGAAATGCGCAACGATCCGCGGTGCGTCCATGTCAGAATCGTAGCACTTCGTCGGGAAACTTTGACCGCCAAGCATCGCGGTGCGCTCACTTGCTCCCGATGCCTCATCGGAGTAGAGATCCTGATCCGGGCATCGGCTCAAATCCGGCGCGGTCGCGCCAGGTAGCTCTCGGTCTGCATCTCGACCAGGCGGCTCTCGGTGCGGCGAAACTCGAACTGCAGCAGCTCGCCGCGATACAGCTGCGCCGGCGGCGCCGCGGCCGACAGCACCAGCTTGACGCCCTGGTCGTAGAATTCATCGATCAGCCCGATGAAGCGGCGCGCGGCATTGTCCTGCTGCGGTGCTGTGAACTGCGGCACGTCCGACAGCAACACGGTGCCAAACTCGCGCGCGATGTCGGCATAGTCATTCGGGCTGCGCGGTCCCTCGCACAGCGTCGCGAAGCTGAACCAGACCACGTCGCCGCGCCGGCGCAATGCGCGCAGCCTGCGGCCGCCAACGCGCAACTCGGTATGACTGTCGGCATGATCGCCGGCGAGATGGTCGAACAGGCCCTGCAGCTGCGTGGCGCTGTCGGCGCCGTGGCTGTCGAGATAGATCGGATGGCGCCGCAGCTGGCGCAGTCGGTAGTCAACAGCGCCATCGACCGCCAGCACATCGAGCTCGCGTTCCAGCAGCGCGATCGCCGGCAGGAAGCGGCTGCGCTGCAGGCCGTCGCGGTACAGCTCGCGCGGGGGTTGGTTCGAGGTGATGACCAGCAGCACGCCATAGCGCAGCAAGGCCGGCAGCAGCCCGCCGAGCAGCATCGCATCGACGATGTCGTTGACATAGAGCTCGTCGAGACATAGCAGGTGCGTGTGCCGGGCAATGCGCCGGGCAAGCAGCTCGAGCGGTTCGCGGCGCGCGCCGATCAGTCGCAGCTGCGCGTGCATGTCGCGCATGAAATGATGGAAATGGGTGCGGCGGCGCGCCGGCATCGGCAGGCTGTCGTAGAACAGGTCCACCAGCCAGGTCTTGCCGCGGCCGACGCCGCCCCACAGATACAGGCCGCGGGTGTCGCGCCCGCCATTGCGTTTCGGGCTGAGGAACTGGCGCAGCCGCGACCCGAGTCCGCGGGTCCGCTGCGCGATCAGCCGCGCGCGCAGCACCTCCAGGTGCTCGATCGCAACGCTCTGCGCGGCGTCGGCCTGATAGCCGTGCGCGGCGAGTTCGCGCTGGTAGCAGTCGCGCAGGCTCGGCGGCATCATCGATGTGGCGCGCCCGGGTCCAGATCCGGCTCGCCCAGCGCAGCGAGCAATGCGCCGCGGGCTGCGTCCCGCAGCAGCACCGCATGGTCGGCGTCGTGCCTGCCGTCCGCCTGCAGGGCGGGCAATGCTGCGAGGGCCTCGATCCCAATCGTACCCGGCCGCGGCCAGATGGTTCCCGGGGCCAGGCAGTGGCGCGTGCCGCGAATCGCAATCGGAACCAGTGGCAGATCGGCGCGTACCGCGGCGGCGAACGCACCGATATGAAAGCGCAGCAGGCCGACGTCGGTGCTGAAGGTGCCCTCGGGGAAAAACACCAGGGCATGGCCGCGGGCGGCATTGCGCAGCAGCCGGCGTGCATCGCGCGCCCCGCGCACGCGATCGCCGCGCTCGACGAACTCGGCACCGATGCGTCGGAGCAGTGTGCCGGCGACCGGCACCGCGGACATCTCGCGCTTGATCACGAAACTGAAGCAGGGCGGCAGCGTGGCGCACAGCACGACGCCATCGAGATAGCTGGCGTGATTGGCGACTACGATACAGGGCTGCGGCAGCTGGCTGAGGCCGCGGACGTCGAGCCGCATCCCGGCCATGCGCAGCGCCAGCCGCGCCAGGGCGCTGACCAGGCCGCGCCGACGCGACAACCCCGGCGTCAACAGCAGCACCGGCACCAGCAGCATGGCCGCGAGCAGGAATTGCAGCCAGACGCCGATGCCGTACAGCAGCCCGAGGGCGCTCAGCCGGCCTGGCCGCCGGGCGGCGCCGGGGCCGGCCGATGGGCTGCGGCCATGGGTCGATTTAACAACGCGGTTCGCATTACCCATGGTTTTGCATGTGATGCAGTTCTCTTTATGTTAACGGTTGCGCGTGGCTGTGAGGGTGATCACATCGAAGCGTCGCTCCGCCTCAGCATACTGCGGCAGCGACTAGGGCCCACCAAGGTATGGCATTGACAAGTCAGGCTACAGCGACAGTGGAGAGATCCAGCACCGAGCCTACAGATCCGCTCATCGCGCGCTTCCTCGACGCGGTGTGGATGGAACGGGGCCTGTCGTCCAATACGCTGGCCGCCTACCGGGCCGACCTGGTGGCGCTGCATCGCTGGCTGTGCGAGCGCAAGCTCAGCCTGGCGCAGGCCGGGCGTGCCGAGCTGATGGATTTCATAGCTGCCCGCGTGCAGGCCGGCGCCCGTCCGCGCTCGACGGCGCGCCAGCTGTCCTCTTTCCGACGCTTCTTCCGCTATCTGGTGCGCGAAGGCGGCGTGCGCGACGACCCCACGGCGCAGATCGCGATGCCGAAGATCGGCCGCTCACTGCCGCGCTCGCTGTCCGAAGCGGAAGTGGAATCCCTGCTGGGCGCGCCCGCGGTCGCGGATCCGCTCGGTTATCGTGATCGCACCATGCTCGAGGTGCTGTATGCGACCGGCCTGCGTGTCTCGGAACTGGTGAGCCTGAAGCTCGGCCAGGTGAACCTGAACCAGGGCGTCACGCGCGTGCTCGGCAAGGGCAATCGCGAGCGGCTGATTCCGCTGGGCGAGGAGGCAGTGCGCTGGCTCAAGGCTTTCATCGGCGGAGCGCGCAACGACATCCTGCTCGACCGCAGCACCGATTACCTGTTCCCTACGCGCCGCGGCGATCGCATGACGCGGCAGGCGTTCTGGCACATCATCAAACGCTACGCGCGCAAGGCCGGGGTGGATCGCGAACTCTCGCCGCACACCCTGCGGCACGCGTTTGCGACCCATCTGCTCAATCACGGCGCCGACCTGCGCGTGGTGCAGATGCTGCTCGGTCACAGCGACCTTTCCACCACCCAGATCTATACCCACGTGGCCCGGGAGCGCATGAAAGAGCTGCACTCCCAGCATCACCCGCGCGGCTGATCGCGGCTGCGGGCGCAGCCGCCCGCGCATGCCGCCCATGCTATGCTTCCACTGATGAAACACCCCGGAATTCAGTGCGCAGCGCTGGTTGCGGCCAGCCTGATGGGCGGCTGCCTTTGGGGGGCCACTGCCGCGCCGCAGCAAGACCCCAAGTCGCCTGCGACCGGCGCAGCAGCCACTGCGGCGGCTGCCAATGCACCGGCCGCCAATGCGGCCGCCGTCGCCGCGGCCCATGCCGAGCTTGCGGTGCCACTGCCGGCGTCGGCCGAGACGCTGCGCGCCGTTGCCGGGCTGTCGGGCGTGAAGCCCGAGAACGTTCAGGCGACACCGGTGGCCGGCATCTTCGAGGTGCTGCGCGGATCGGACATCATCTACGTGACGCGCGACGGCAAGTACGCTTTCACCGGCGATCTCTACCAGATTCCCACCCACGCCAATCTGACCGAAGTGCATCGACGTGAACTGCGACGCACGCTGATCGACGCGATTCCGGAATCCAGGATGGTGGTGTTCTCGCCGCCTGACCCGAAATACACCGTGACCGTTTTCACCGATGTCGACTGCAGCTATTGCCGCGCGCTGCATCGCCAGATTGCCGAATACAACCGCCTGGGCGTGCGCGTGCGCTATGTGTTCTATCCGCGTACCGGACCGGACACCGAGTCGTGGCACAAGGCGGAGCAGGTGTGGTGCTCGGCCGACCGCAAGGCGGCGCTGACCCGGGCGAAGCTGGGCGAGCCGCTGGAGGCGAAACCCTGTGCCAATACGCCGGTCGCGCAGGAGTATGAACTCGGCAAGGCCATCGGACTGGAGGGCACGCCGGGGATCGTCGCCGCCAACGGCACGCTGATGGGTGGCTACCTGCCGCCGGGCGAGCTGGTCGAAGAGCTCAAGCAGCTGCAGCCGTAGCCGGCCAGCTCGCGGGCCGGAGCCGTGGCCGCTAGCGCTCCAGCAGCGAGCGCTTGTCGGGTGTGCCTTCCCAGTCCTTCGCGTCGGCCGGCGGCTCGCCCTTTTCTGTGATCACCGGCCACTGCTTGGCGAGCTCGGCATTGATCTGCTTGAAGCTTTCCTGTCCCGCCGGCAGCTCCTCCTCGGAAAAGATCGCCTCGACCGGACACTCGGGCTCGCACAGCGTGCAGTCGATGCACTCGTCCGGATCGATCACCAGAAAATTCGGCCCGACGTGGAAGCAGTCCACGGGGCAGACTTCCACGCAGTCCATGTACTTGCACTTGATGCAGTTTTCGGTCACGACAAAGGTCATTGCTGCTCCGATCGATGCCGGCAGTGGGTGCCGGCGTAGCCAAGTTCTGTCCGGCCCTCCCGCGGGGGCGCGTATTGTGCCAAAGCCGCACGGCGCCCGAAAGCGAGTCGATTCGGCGGCTTACGGCCAGGCGCGGCGGGGCGGCGGTGAGGGCGCGCGCCTGGCGCCGCAAGGGCGCGGCGCGTCAGTTCCTGAGCGGTCGGTTGATATCGCTGAAATGCAGCAGCTCCTGCGCCGCGCGCCGGTCCTCGAAGTAGCAGCGCAGCGCGAACTCGATGCTCGGGAAGGCGATCTGTTCCCACGGAATCGCCTCCTCCTCGTACAGCCCGACCTGCAGGCTCTCGGCGCCGACGCCGAATTTGCCCTCCAGCAGCCTGGCACGAAAGCTCACGTGTACCTGCGATGCATGCAGCACGTGGGTGATCGCCAGCAGCGAGCCGATCTCGACCCTCGCCTCGGCTTCCTCGAGCGACTCGCGCACCGCGGCGCCTTGCAGGGTCTCGCCGTTTTCCATGAAGCCGGCCGGCGTCGTCCAGTAGCCGCGACGCGGCGCAATCGCACGCTGGCACAGCAGGATCCGGCCCTGCCATTCGGGCACGCATCCGACCACGATGCGGGGATTCTCGTAATGGATGCTGCCGCACGCGGTGCAGACCGCACGCGGCAGATTGTCGCCGGGTGGAATGCGCATCTGCACCGGCTGGCCGCAAGCTGGACAGAATTTCATAAAAGATTGAGGTATCGTACTCGCACCGAGGGAGGCTCTGCACCGCGAAACGCGCGCATCAGCAAGCGTGATCGGCGCGCAGGCAATCCGACGGCCTCGTGGCGGAACTGGTAGACGCAGTCAACTCAAAATCGACCGGGCTTGCCCATCTCGGTTCGACTCCGAGCGAGGCCACCATTGCCCTTCGTACGACACCGAGCGGCCGTATCAAACGCAGCGACTTCGACTTCGATTTGCCGGCGGACCTGATCGCGCAGGCGCCGCTGCCGCGGCGCTCCGCCAGCCGTCTGCTGCTGCTCGACGGCGCGCAGCGCAGCTGGCAGGACCGCCGCATCGAGGAGTTGCCCGCACTGCTGGCGGCGGGCGATCTGCTGGTGTTCAACGACACCCGGGTGGTGCCGGCGCGGATGCCGGCGCGCAAGCTCAGCGGCGGACGCATCGAGCTGTTTCTCGAGCGAGAGCTCGAGGGCGCGCGGGCGCTGGTGCAGCTGCGCGACAGCAAATCGGTCCGGCCCGGAATGTCGCTGCAGACTGCCGGCGGCCCGGTGCGGCTGCTGGCCCGGCGCGCGCCGTTCTGGGAAGTCGAACTGCCGGACGAGGCGATGGCGTTCTTCAACGCGCACGGCTTGGTGCCATTGCCGCCCTATATCGAACGGCCCGCCGAGCCGGCCGACCGCGAGCGCTACCAGAGCGTGTGGGCGCGCGTGCCGGGCTCGGTGGCGGCGCCGACCGCGAGCCTGCATTTCGACCAAGCGCTGCTGGCAGGCCTGGCGGCGCGCGGCGTGGAGAGCAGCTGGATCACGCTGCACGTGGGCGCGGGTACGTTCCAGCCGGTGCGCACCGAAGCGCTGGAAGCGCATGTGATGCACAGCGAACGCTACGAGGTCAGCGCGGCGACGGCCGCGGCGATCGAGCGGGCGCGCACCGCCGGCCGCCGCGTGGTGGCAGTCGGGACCACGGTCGCGCGCGCGCTCGAGTCGGCGGCGCTCGCCTCCGGGCCGAGGCTTGCGGCCGGCCGCGGGGATACGGCGCTGTTCATCCTTCCGGGTTTTCGCTTCCGGGTGATCGATGCCTTGCTGACCAACTTCCATCTGCCGCAATCGTCGCTGCTGATGCTGGTCGCCGCGTTCGCCGGGCGGCAGCCAGTGCTGGCGGCGTATGCGCACGCGGTGCGCGAGCGCTACCGCTTCTTCAGTTATGGGGACGCCATGCTGGTGCTGCCGCAAGCGGCCGGGCGCGCCGGATGAGGCACCGCGGGTGAACCGTCCGGTCGTAGCCGCCGCGCCGGGTTTCGAAGTGCTGGCGCTGGACGGTGCGGCGCGGCTCGCGCGCCTGACGCTGCCTCATGGCAGCGTGGATACGCCGGCGTTCATGCCGGTGGGCACCTACGGCACCGTGAAGGCGATGGCCCCGGAGGAACTGGAGGGGCTGGGAGCGCAGATCCTGCTCGCCAATACCTTCCATTTGATGCTTCGCCCCGGATCCGACATCGTCGGTCTGCACCGCGACGGTCTGCACGGATTCATGGGTTGGATGAAGCCCATCCTGACCGATTCGGGCGGCTTTCAGGTGTTCAGCCTCGCATCGTTGCGGCGCATCGACGAGGATGGGGTCAGCTTCCGCTCGCCGGTCGACGGCGCCGCGGTGCGCATGCGTCCGGAGGACGCCATGGACGTACAGCGCACCCTGGCCTCGGATATTGCGATGGCCTTCGACGACTGCACCGCCTACCCGGCGAGCGCGCAGCAGGCGCGCGAATCGATGCAGCGTTCGATGCGCTGGGCACTGCGCAGCTACGATCACTACTACCGCGAACGCCCCGGCCAGGGGAGTGCCGGCGGCGAGCCTGCGGTCAGCGACACTGCGCGCGGCCATCTGTTCGGCATCGTGCAGGGTGGGATGTTCGAGGATCTGCGGCTCGAGTCGATCGAGCTGCTGTCGCAGCGCGCATTTGCCGGCTACGCGATCGGTGGGCTGGCCGTGGGCGAGACCGAGGAGGAGCGGTTGCACGTGCTCGACATCGTGAGCCCGCGCCTGCCGGCGCACCGGCCGCGCTACCTGATGGGCGTGGGCTACCCGCACGACATCGTGGCCGCGGTGGCGCGCGGAGTGGACATGTTCGATTGCGTGATGCCGACCCGGCATGCGCGCAACGGTCATCTGTTCACGTCCTCCGGCATCATCAACATCCGCAATGCGGTGCACCAGCGCGATACCGGGCCGATCGATCCGGCCTGCAGCTGCTCGACCTGCCGGCGGTATTCGCGCGCGTACCTGCGCCACCTCGATCGTTGCAATGAAATCCTCGGGGTGCGGCTCGCGACGTTGCATAACCTGCATTTCTATCTGGAGCTGATGCGCCGGATCCGCGCCGCAATCGCCGCCGGGCAGTTTGCGCAGTTCGCGGCCGGCATTCTCGGTCTGCCGCGGCGGGCCTGGACGCCTGTGGCATAATGCCGGCCCTTTGCGGCGGGACTGGGGCGACGTCCGGGGCGACGGCGCTGAAGTTTCGCGCCTGGGCAGCTCGATTCAAAACTTAGAGGCAAGCAATGAGCGTATTGGTCAGCGACGCGTATGCGCAAACCGCCGGCGGCGGCCTGGGCGGCGGCGGCATGAGTCAGATCATCATCCTGGTGGTGTTCGTAGCGGTGTTCTATTTCCTGCTGATCCGGCCGCAGCAGAAGCGCATGAAGGAGCAACAGGCGATGCTGTCGCGCCTTGCCGGCGGCGATGAGGTCGTGACCACCGGCGGCATCCTCGGACGCATCACCGAGGTCAATGACACGTTCGTCACCCTGGAAATCGCCGATGGCGTGCGCATCAAGGTGCAGAAGACGCAGATCTCGCAGCTCATGCCCAAGGGCACGCTCAAGAGCGCCTGAGTTGTTCCGCTCCTAACGTCCAAGACCGTCGGTAGAGTCGCCAAGCTCATGCTCGAATTCCCGCGCTGGAAATATGTGCTGGTCGCACTGGTGGTGCTGATCGGCGTGCTGTTCACGGTGCCGAATCTGTTCGGCGAAGACCCGGCGCTGCAGGTGGAGCGCAAGAGCCGCGCGGCAATGGATGATTTTGCGCGCCAGTCGATCGAGGATCTGCTGCACAAGCAGAACATCGCGATCAAGCGCGACTTCATCGACAATGGCCGGCTGATACTGGCATTCAACGATGTCGCCTCGCAGCTCAAGGCGCGCGATACCGTCGATGCCACGCTGTCGGACGTGGATCGCTCGGCGCTGGCGAACGCTTCGCGGGCGCCGGCCTGGATGCGCAAGCTCGGATTGAAGGCCATGCCGCTCGGACTGGACCTGCGCGGCGGGCTGTACCTGCTCTATCAGGTGGACCTGCAGGGCGCGGTGAGCCAGTTGCTCGAGAGCTATGAGCAGAGCTTCCGGCGCGCGCTCAACGAGGAGAAGCTGCCGTTCACGGACATCACCACGATCACCGGCGGCAGCGGCGGCATCCCCAATGGCCTGCACGTGAGCCTGCCGGCGGACGCCGATATCTCCAGAACCGAGGCCGCGCTGAAGAAGGTCGACCCCAACCTGAAGCTCACCAGCAGCAGCTCCTCCACGCCGGCCATCGACATGGTGCTGAGCCCGGCGCAGATCAAGGCGCGCGAGGACTATGCACTCGAGCAGAACCGCACGACGCTGACCAACCGCGTCAACGAGCTGGGCGTGTCGGAGCCGATCGTGCAGCGTCAGGGGCTGGACCGCATCAACGTGCAGTTGCCCGGGGTACAGAATTCGGCCGAGGTCAAGGATCTGCTCGGCAAGGTCGCCACGCTCGAGCTGCGGCTGGTCGATACCCAGAACAGCCCGCTGCAGGCCGAGCAGAGCGGTCACGCGCCGCTCGGCACCAAGCTATACAAGCGCGAGGACGGCTCGCCGATTCTGCTCAAGCGCGAAGTCATCGTGACCGGCGATGAGCTCACCAGCGCGACCTCGACCACCTCCACCGAGGGGCCCGCGGTTTCGATCAAGCTCGATGCCCGCGGCGCCGACTCGATGCTGCGCACCACGCGCCTGAACGTCGGCAAGCCGATGGCAGTGGTCTATATCGAAAAGAGCCGCCGCCAGGTCGAGGTCAACGGCCAGAAAGTGGATCGCGACACCACCAGCGAGAAGGTCATCAACGTGGCCACGATCCGCGGCGTATTCGGGCCGCAGTTCCAGGTCACCGGATTGACCGGGGGCGAGGCGCGCGATCTGTCGCTGATGCTGCGCTCGGGATCGCTGGCCGCCCCGATCGAGGTGGTGGAGGAGCGGGCCATCGGTCCGAGCCTGGGACAGGACAACATCGATAAGGGCGTGCGCGCGCTCGAGATCGGCATGCTCGCGGTGTTCGTGTTCATGGCGCTCTACTATCACGCCTTCGGGCTGGTCGCAGACGCGGTGCTGCTCGCCAACGTGGTTCTGCTGACGGCGCTGCTGTCGATGCTGCGCGCCTCGCTGTCGCTGCCCGGCATCGCCGGCATCATCCTGACGGTCGGCATCGCGGTGGATGCCAACGTGCTGATCTACGAGCGCATCCGCGAGGAGCTGCGCAATGGCGTGTCGCCGCAGGCGGCCATACGTGCCGGCTTCGACAAGGCGTTCTCGGCCATCGCCGATTCCAACGTGACGGCGCTGATCGCCGGCCTGGCGCTCTGGGTCATCGGCACCGGCGCCATTCGCGGGTTTGCGATCGTGCTCACGCTCGGCATCGCCACCTCGATGTTCACCTCGCTGCTCGGCAGCCGGGCGCTGATTACCCTGATGTACGGCGGCCGGCGCAAGGTCGCGCGGCTGTCGATCGGCTGACGGCGCATGCGGCCGCGGCAGCAGCAACGAACCTAGGATACCGGGACACCGTGGAATTCTTTCATCGCGCCACCAGCTTTCCGTTCATGTCCACCCGCAAGGTGTGGTATGGGCTGTCGATCCTCATGGTGCTGATCTCGCTGGCGTCGCTGGCGACGCGCGGATTGAACCTCGGCGTGGACTTCACCGGCGGCGTGACCGTGCAGGCGAGCTTTCCGGCCGCGGCCAATCGCGACGCCGTGATCAAGGCGCTGACCGCCGCCGGTTACGCCGATCCGCAGGTCACGATCTTCGGTACCTCGCGCGATATCGCCATCCGATTGCCGCCGACCAAGCAGAGCACCGAGGCGGTTCGCAACCAGATCGAGCAGGTGCTGCACGGCGTGGATGCGGGCGCCCAGATCCAGCAGGTCGAGGTGGTCGGTCCGCAGATCGGCGGCGAGCTGCAGCGCAGTGCGGCGCAGGCGCTGATTGCGACCCTGCTGCTGATCTTCGGCTATATCGCGGTGCGCTTTCACACCTGGAGACTGTCATTGGGCGCGATCCTGGCGGTGCTGCACGATCCGATCCTGGTGCTCGGCACGTTCTCGCTGACGCGCACGACCTTCGATCTGACGGTGGTCGCGGCGATGCTGGCGGTGATTGGCTACTCGCTCAACGACACCGTGGTGGTGTTCGACCGCATCCGCGAACGCTTCCATACCGGGCGCCGGCTCGACCCGGTGACGGTGCTCGACCAGTCGATCAACCAGACCCTGTCGCGCACCATCATGACCAAGGTGGTGACGCTGATCGTGGTGGTGGCGCTGTACCTGCTCGGCGGCGCGGTCCTGAGGGGATTCTCCGAGGCGCTGATCATCGGCATCCTCGCCGGCACCTATTCGTCGATCTACATCTCGAGCGCGGTGGCGCTCGATTGCGGCCTCAAGGCCGAGCATCTGCTGGCCAGCGCGGTGAAGAAGCCGCTGGACGACCTGCCCTGAGGAGTTCGCGGCGGCAGTTCTGCCGGCAGTGCGGGCGGATAACACTCGATGCTGGCACTGCTGCAGTCACCGGAGAGCTGGATCGCGTTTGCGACGCTGGCGGTGCTCGAGACCGTGCTGGGCATCGACAACGTGATCTTCCTGTCGATCCTGGTCGATCGGTTGCCGGTGACGCGGCAGCGCAGCGCGCGCATCGTCGGGCTGCTGCTGGCGATGCTGACGCGCCTGGCGCTGCTGTTCTCGGTGGTCTGGCTGACGCGGCTGACCGCGCCGCTGTTCAGCGTGCTGCAGCGCCCGCTGTCCGGCCGCGACCTGATCCTCGGGGCCGGGGGTCTGTTTCTGCTGGGCAAGAGCGCGGTCGAGATCCATGACACGCTGGAAGGCGCCGCCCCGTCGCGGCGTCGCCCGATGGCCGGCTCGTTCCGCACCGTGGTGATCCAGATCGCGCTGATCGACGTGGTGTTCTCGCTCGATTCGGTATTCACCGCGGTCGGGCTCGCGCGGCCGGATCAGTTGCCGATCATGGCGGCGGCCATCGTGGCCTCGATCGGGGTCATGATATGGTTGTCGGGCCCGATCGCCGCCTACGTCCGGCGCCACCCCAGCATGAAGGTGCTGGCCCTGGCATTCCTGGTGCTGATCGGGGCGGCGCTGGTGGGCGAGGCGCTGGATTTCGAAGTGCCCAAGGGCTATCTCTATTTCGCGATGGCGTTCGCGGTCGCGGTCGAACTGGTGAACATCCGGCTGCGCCGACTGCTCGGGGGCCCGCCGCGCTAGCCGCGGTGTGGCAGCGTGGCAGCGTGGCTGTGCCGGCCCGTGCGCCCCGCCGGCCGGGTAATATGGTCGACAGCGCCACCCCCGGGGGGGAACCAGCCATTGACAGTTCGTTCGCATCGCAGCGTACCGCGGCGGGGAGGTTTCCCGCCGGCGCTGCGCCACTAGTGTTCGCCGATGTCGTCGCCCGATCGCCTGAGGGTCGATGACCTGCCGGACTCCGCCTACGCGCGCGAGCTGAAGCGCGGCACGGCGCGGCTGCACTTTGACGATGCCGACCTCGAGGCCGAGTTCGTCGCGGATCACCTGCAGCGCGCGCGCTGGCGACTGCGCGTGTGGTTCCTGGTGTCGTTCGCGCTGGGGATCGCATTCACGATTGCCCAGACCCTCAGAGCCGGTTTGTGGAGCATGACCTTCTGGGTTCACGTGCTCGGCAACGTGCCGTGCGCCGGCGTGCTGCTGTGGCTGCCCTGGAGCTCGCACTATCAGCGCTACTACATGCCGGTGGCACGCATCCTGGTGCCGGTGTTCGGCGTCCTGATCGCCGTGTTCATCGCCCAGGCGGTGGCGACCGACCGCGAAGAGGAGCTCGCGGGCCTGGCGGTCTACCTGATCGCGGTGTTCTTCTTCGAAGGCCTGCTGATTCGCGCAGCGATGATCGCGGCGGCGGCGATCCTCATCGCCTTCATCGCGACGGCCGTCAGCATTGGTATGCCATTTGCGTTGGCAATGAAGAGCATGACGGTGCTGATCGTGACGGCGGTGACCGGCGCCATCATCTACCGGGACACCGAGCAGTCGCATCGCAGGAATTTTCTCGAAGCCGCCATCATCTCCGAGCTGGTCACGCGCGACGGGCTCACCGGACTGACGAATCGGCGCGCCTTCGACGAGCACCTGCAGCGCGTATGGCAGCAGGGGCAGCGTGATCGACGCACGGTGGCGGTGCTGATGGTCGATATCGACCACTTCAAGGCTTACAACGACGGCTACGGACATCAGGCCGGCGACGCGGCGCTGCGCAGCGTGGCACAGCTGCTCAAGGGCTTCGCGCGCCGGCCGCTGGACCTGGCGGCGCGCTATGGCGGCGAGGAATTTGTGCTGATTCTCTATGATCTGCCGCTGCCCCAGGTTCGTGGCATCGCTGACCGTGCCCGCCAGGCAGTGCAGGGGACCGTGCTGCGGGAAGATGCGCCGATCGGCAAACGCGGGGTCACGGTCAGCATCGGCGTGGGCGTCATGGTTCCGGGGACCGCCCGCAGCCCGCAGGGAGCGATTCAACTGGCGGACGAGGCGCTGTACCTGGCGAAGCAGGCGGGCCGGAACTGCATCTCGGTCAAGGGAGCCGAGGAGTACCGCGGACTCAACACCGGTACCTTCCGGACATCGGCGGGCGATGGCGCTGAGCAGTGATGCGGCTCGCTGCCGGCCCGATTGCCGCCGCGCAGGCGGTGTGCGACCTGCGCTAGTGCGGTGCGCCCGCCGCGCGGCCGCTGCGCAGGCGGCTGTTGCTGTGCCCGTAGAAGAAATACAGCGCGAAGCCGAGCAGGCTCCAGATCAGCAGTCGCCACCAGGTCGCGTTCGGCAGCGAGTAGGCCATCATGCCGCAGAATAGGACGCCACCGCCGGCAATCAGCCACACCGCCTTGACCTTGAACGGGCGCGCCAGGTCGGGCCGCGTGTAGCGCAGCACCACCACGCCGATGCACACGACGATGAACGCCACCAGGGTTCCGATCGACACCAGTTCACCGAGGATGCCGATCGGCAGCAGCCCGGCAAAGGTCGCCGCCAGCACGCCGGTGATCGCGGTGGAAATATGCGGGGTGCGAAACCGCGGATGCACGGCGCCAAAGAATCTCGGCAGCAGCCCATCGTGCGACATGGTCAGCCAGATGCGCGCCTGCGGGATGATCATCGTGATGATGACCGAGGTCAGGCCGGCGAGGGCGCCGACGATGACCCAGAATTTCAACCATGCCAGCTGCGGATGCGGCGCCAGCGCCGCAACCACCGGAGCCGCATCGTTGAGGTCGTGGAACGGCACCAGGCCGGTCATCACGCTCGACATCAGGATGTACAGCAGGGTGCAGATGCCGAGGCTGCCGAGCATGCCGATCGGCATGCCGCGCGCCGGATCCTTGGCCTCCTGAGCCACCGTGGAAACGCCGTCGAAGCCGATGTAGGCAAAGAAGATGATCGCCGAGGCCTGCCAGATGCCGCTCCAGCCGAACTGGCCGAAGGTGCCGGTGTTCGGCGGGATATAGGGCACCCAGTTGGCCGGTGTCAGGTAGAACGCGCCGAACACGATCACCGCGACGACGATGCTCACCTTGATGATCACGATGATCGTATTGACGATCGCGGATTCCTTGATGCCCTTGTAGCAGAGGGCCGCGGCGGCCGCGACGATCAGCACCGCCGGAAGATTGAGAATCGCGCCGGTGCGGTAGATCTCGTTGCCGGTCTCGCCGGCTGCGAACGGCGCGCTGGTCAGCCCGGGCGGCAAGTGCACGTGAAACACGTCGAGAAAGGCCACAAAATAGCGGCTCCAGCCGACCGCGACCGTCGAGCAGGCCATCATGTACTCGAGCACCAGGTTCCAGCCGACGAACCAGGCGACGATCTCGCCGAGCGTCGCGTAGCTGTAGGCATAGGCGCTGCCGCACACCGGCACCATCGCCGCAAACTCGGAATAGCACAGCCCGGCGAACATGCAGCCGATGCCGGCGATCATGAATGAAATCACGATCGCTGGGCCGGCGTGCTGCGCGGCGGCCAGTCCGGTGAGCACGAAGATGCCGGTGCCGATGATGCCGCCGATGCCGAAGGCGATCAGCGCCGGGATACCCAGCGCCCGCACCAGGTGCTTTCCGGCTGCCTCGGCCTGGTAATCGGCAATCGGCTTGGTTGCGAACAGTCCTTTCTTTTCCATCGAAGGTTCCCGTCAAAACTTACCTGGCCTGGCCGCACTCTACACGTTGCGCAGTTCCTCCGGTACATGAGGTGCCAGCGCTGCGATCAGCGCCTCGTACACTTTTGGCGCACCGGCAACGATGTTGGCACCCAGTCGATACTCCTCGCCGCCGAGCGTGCCGACGCGGCCGCCGGCCTCGCGGATCATCAGCGTGCCGGCGGCCGTATCCCAGGGCTTCAGCCCCATCTCCCAGAAGCCGTCGACGCGCCCGGCGGCGACATAAGCCAGATCCAGGGCCGCCGATCCCGGGCGGCGAATCCCGGCCGTCATCGACGTCAGCATGCGAAACATCGCGAAGTAGTTGTCGGCATAGCGTTCATCCTCGCGGTATGGAAAGCCGGTCGCCAGCAGCGCTCCCTCGAGCCCGCGCTGCTTGCTGACGCGGATGCGGTGATTCTCCAGGTGCGCGCCTTCGCCGCGCGCGGCGGTGAACACTTCCTGGCGCATCGGGTCGTAGATGACGCCGATCTCGAGCCGGCCGCGTTGCTGAACCGCGATCGAGACCGCGAACACCGGAAAGCCGTGCAGGAAATTGGTGGTGCCATCGAGCGGATCGATGATCCAGACGGTGTCGCCAGCGCCGCTGCCGCCGCTCTCCTCGGCCAGGATGGCGTGCTCGGGGTAGTGCTTATGAATGATCTCGATGATGTCGCGCTCGGCGGCGCGGTCGATCTCGCTGACATAATCGTTGCGGCCCTTGGAAGTGACCTCGAGGCTCTCGAGCCGCACCAGGCTGCGGACGATGACCTCGCCGGCGCGGCGCGCGGCGCGCACGGCGATATTGAGCAATGGGTGCATGGCAGGACAAATGATGAGGATAAACGATTAGGATAACAGGTCGTGCCCTGTCCAATTCGCATCGTCCTGGTCGAGACCTCGCATCCCGGCAATATCGGCGCGGCCGCGCGCGCGCTCAAGAACATGGCGCTCGAGCAGCTGGTGCTGGTGCGGCCGCGACAGTTCCCGGACGCCGAGGCCAGTGCCCGCGCCTCGAGCGCCGAGGACCTGCTGGCAGGAGCGCGCGTCGAGACCGAGCTGGCTGCCGCGCTGCACGGCTGCGGCCTGGTGCTGGCGAGCACCAGCCGCGAACGCGATCAGTATTTTCGCGTGCTCGACGTGCGCGAAGCGGCGCGGCGCGCGGTCGAGGAAGCCGAGCGTGCGCCGGTAGCGGTGATGTTCGGCTCCGAGCGGGCCGGCCTGACCAACGAGGAGCTGCGCTATGCGCACGCGCTGCTGCGCATACCGACCAATCCGGCATATGCGTCGTTGAATGTCGCGATGGCGGTGCAGATCGTCGGTTACGAAATCCTGCGCGCGCGGCGCGAGCGCGACCAGCAGCTGCCGCCGGCGCCGCGCGAGCGCGGCGAGCCGCGGGCCGCGCCGCTGGCGAGCCCCGAGGAGCTCGATCGCATGTACCAGCATCTCGCCGAGGTGCTCGAGGAGATCGAGTTTCGCGATCGTACCCAGAGTGGCGGGCACCTGATGCGGCGACTGCGCCGGCTGCTGCAGCGTGCGGAGCCGGATGCGAATGAGGTCAACATCCTGCGCGGCATTCTCACCGCCGTGCAGCAGCGCCGGCGGCGTGCGGGTCAGGACGATGCGTTGCCGCAGCCCTCGGGGGCGCCGCGTCAGTCATGAGCAGCGCCGCGCCGGTCTATCTCGACTATGCCGCAACCTCGCCGGCCGATCCGCGCGTCGCCGCGGCGATGAACGAGTGCCTGACGCGCGACGGGGTGTTCGGCAACCCGTCGTCGATGCATCGCCACGGCAGGCTGGCGCGCGAGCGCGTGGAGCAGTCGCGCGCGCAGGTCGCGGCCCTGATTCATGCCGAGCCGCAACAGCTGGTATGGACTTCGGGCGCCACCGAATCCAACAACCTTGCAATCCTCGGCACCGCGCGCGCCGCGGCCCGGCGCGGCCGCCACCTGATCACCGCGCGTACCGAGCACAAGTCGGTGCTCGATCCGTGCCACCGCCTCGAACACGAAGGCTTCAGGATCAGCTACCTCGACAGCGACGCCGACGGACTGATCGCGCCCGAGCGCGTTCGCGAAGCGCTGCGCGACGACACGGTGCTGGTGTCGATCATGCACGCCAACAACGAGATCGGCGTGCTGCAGGACATCGAGGCGATCGCCGCGGTCTGTCACCAGCGCGACGTGCCGCTGCACGTGGATGCGGCGCAGAGCGCCGGCAAGGTCGCGGTCGACGTCACCCGACTACGCTGTGATCTGCTGTCCTTCACCGCGCACAAGCTCTACGGTCCGAAGGGGATCGGCGCGCTGTACTTCACGCCGGCGCGGCGCGCCTCGCTGCAGCCTTTGATCTTTGGCGGCGGCCACGAGCGCGGCCTGCGCTCCGGCACGCTCGCGGTGCATCAGATCGCGGGCTTCGGCATGGCCTGCCAACTGGCCGCTGCCAGCTGGGCCGCCGATGCCGAACACTGCGAGCGCCTGCGCGCCCGGCTGTGGCTCGGCCTTTCGCGCCTCGGGGGCGTGCTGCTCAACGGCCATGCCACGCGCCGGGTGGCCGGGATCCTGAATGTGTCGTTCGCCGGGATCGAGGGCGAGAGCCTGCTGATGGGCCTGACCGAACTGTCGGTGTCGACCGGATCGGCCTGCAACTCCGACAGCGACGAGCCTTCCTACGTGCTGCGCGCGCTGGGCCGCGACACCGAACTGGCGCAGAGCTCGCTGCGCTTCAGCATGGGTCGCTACAGTTGCGACGAGGAGATCGAGCTCGCGATCGCGGCGGTGACGCGCGAAGTGCAGCGGCTGCGGGCGGCAGCACCGTGAGCGCAGGCTCCGGCAACCCGGGCGACGCCGATCCGCTGGCGCCCCCGGTGCGCGGCCTGTTCGCAGCGCTGCGACATGCCGGCGAGACGGCTTGCGGTGCGATGAGCGCGGGCGGTGGGGCTGCCGAGGCGGGCGCGGCCTGCAACACGCGGATCGTGTGCGGTGAGGCCGGCCACGAGCAGCGCGGCACGCGCGTGCGCTTCATGCTGCATCTGCTGGGCGGGCGCCTGGTGGCAGTTCGCTATCGCGCCTACGGCTGTCCGTACACGCTCGCGGCCTGCGAGTGGCTGGCGCAGCGGCTCGAGGGCGGTGGGCGCGACTCGATCGGCGGCCCCGCCGACTGGGCGGCGCAGCTGTCGATCCCGCTGGCCAGACTGGGCCGGCTGCTGGTGGTGGAGGACGCGCTCACGGCGGCTCTGGCCGCCGCTGACAAAACAGTGACGGATTCGTAGTAAAATGAATGCACTGGAGAAACGAGCGATGGCAATTTCCCTGACCGAGTCCGCCGCCGAGCGCGTGCGCAGCCGTCTGGCGAGCCGTGGCCGGGGCCTGGGACTGCGCCTGGCGGTCAAGCCCAGCGGCTGCTCGGGCTACAGCTACGTGGTTGATTACGCCGATGAAGTCCGCCCGGATGACCTGGTATTCGATACCTCGGGCGTCAAGGTGTACGTCGATCCGGCCAGCCTGGCCGCGATCGATGGCACCCGCATCGACCTGGTGCGCCAGGGCCTGAATGAGAGCTTTCGCTTCGAAAATCCGAACGTCAGCGGCGAATGCGGCTGCGGCGAGAGCTTCAGCGTCTGAAATTCCTTAAAATGCGGGGACTTCCGCGCCCGGCTGGTTTGCCGGGCGAGCCTTTGAGCCCCTATACTGCCGCCCTTTTTCGGGACGGAGGTACCGCATGGCGGTCGAGCGCACCCTTTCCATCGTCAAGCCCGACGGCGTAGCCCGTAATCTGATCGGCGAGGTCTATCGTCGCTTCGAGAGTGCGGGTCTGCGCATCGTCGCGGCGCGCATGCTCCGCCTCACGCAGCAGCAGGCCGAACTGTTCTACCAGGTGCATCGCGAGCGGCCGTTCTACCGCGACCTGGTGCGTTACATGAGTTCCGGGCCGGTCATGGCGCAGGTCCTCGAGGGCGAAGGCTCGATCGCGAAGAACCGCGACATCATGGGCGCGACCGATCCGAAGAAGGCCGCGCCCGGCACCATCCGCGCCGATCTGGCGCAGAGCATCGAGGCAAATGTGGTCCACGGCTCGGACGCGCCCGAGACCGCGGTCAGCGAGATCGCATTCTTTTTCAACGCGACGGAGCTTTGCCCGCGCAGCTGAAGCGTTCCGGGCGGACAAGACATTATGAGTATCGGCGCGGGCGAGACGGCGGACATGGCGATAGGCCCGGTGGCCTCGCCCGTGAACGCGCCGCCGGCGGCCGAGGCGGTGGCGGTGCCTGCCTCCGCCCGGGTCAATCTGCTCGGGTTGCCGCGCGCCGAGCTCGAGCGCTTCTGCAGCGCTCTCGGTTCGAAGCCGTTTCGAGCCCGCCAGCTGATGAACTGGCTATACAAGCGCGGCTGCGACCGGTTCGAGGACATGAGCGACCTGGCGCGCGACTTTCGCGCGCAGCTCGCCGAGCGCGCCGAGCTGCGACTGCCCGAGATCGTGACCGTGCAGAGCGCCGCTGACGGCACGCGCAAGTGGCTGCTGCGGGCCGATCAAACCCAGGCTTTCGAGATGGTGTACATACCGGAGAGCGATCGCGGCACGCTATGCATCTCCTCGCAGGTCGGCTGCGCGCTCGACTGCGCGTTCTGCGCCACCGCGCAGCAGGGCTTCAACCGCAACCTCAGCACGGCCGAGATCGTCGGGCAGGTATGGCTGGCGAATCGCGAGCTGGGATTCCAGCCTGGCGGCGAGCGCATCGTCACCAACGTGGTGCTGATGGGCATGGGCGAGCCGCTGGCCAATTTCCGCAACGTGGTGCCGGCGCTGCGCATCTTTCTCGACGACCTGGGCTTCGATCTGTCGCGTCGCCGGGTCACGCTGTCGACCTCGGGCCTGGCACCGCAGATCTATCGCCTGGCGCAGGAGATCAATGTCGCGCTGGCGGTGTCGCTGCACGCGCCGGATGACGCGCTGCGCAGCCAGTTGGTGCCGATCAACCGCCTGCATCCGATCGCCGAGCTGCTCGAGGCCTGCTGGCACTATATCGACGAGCAGAACGGACGCAGCGTCACGTTCGAATATGTGATGCTCGATGGCGTCAACGACTCGCCGGCACAGGCGCGCGCGCTCGCGCGGCTGCTCGCGGGACACCCGGCGAAGGTGAATCTGATCCCGTTCAACCCGTTTCCGGGCACGCAGTTCCGGCGTTCCAGCGACGCGGCGATTGGCCAGTTTCGCGACCTGTTGCTGCGCGGTGGCGTGATGGCCACGGTGCGGCGCACGCGCGGCGAAGATATCGACGCGGCCTGCGGGCAGCTGGTGGGGCGCGTGGAGGATCGCACGGTGGTGCGGCTCGGCAGCCGCGTCGAGGCGGCGCGGGTGCGCGCGGCCGGGGTCAACGCATGAGGCCAGGCCTGCCATGTGCATTGCTGTGTGCTGCATTGAGCGCGTGCGCGAGCACTGGCGGTGACACCGGCGCCACCGGCGGCCCCACGACCAAATCCGAGGCCGCGGCGCGGATCAACCTGCAGCTCGGCGTCGGCTACCTGCAGGAGGGCAATCTGCCGATCGCGAAGGAAAAGCTCGAACGCGCGCGCAGCCAGGACCCGCACAATCCGGAGATTCATGGCGCGATGGCGTTGCTTGATCAGCGCCTGGGCAAGGACAAGGAGGCCGACAAGGAGTTTCGTACCGCGCTCGAGCTCGCACCGCACGATCCGGCGATGCTCAACAACTACGCGGTATTCCTCTGCAGTCACCAGCGACCCGACGAAGGCGTGCGCTACTTCGAGCAGGCTGCGACCAATCCGCTGTATCGCACGCCCTGGGCCGCCTTTACCAATGCGGGCGTGTGCCTGCGCGCGGCGCACCGCGACGCCGAAGCGGCGCAGCGCTTTGTGCGCGCCCTGCAATCGAACCCGGCGTACTCCGAGGCGGTGTACCAGGCGTCGGATCTGGACTTGCAGCAGCAGAAGCTGGCCGACGCGCGCTTTCGCATCGATGTGTTTCTGCTGACCAACCCGGCGACGCCGGATCTGCTGATGCTGGCTTACCGCATTGCGCAGGTGCAGCAGGATACGGTCGCGCAGCAACGCTACGGCGGCCGACTGGCGCAGGAATTTCCCAATTCGGACCAGGCGCGCGCGCTCGCGGCGAGCAAGATCAATCCCGGCTGAACGATGGACGAGGGGGCAACGCAATCGCAGAGCAGCAGTCCGGGTGCGCGACTCGCGGCCGCGCGCGAGCAGGCCGGCATGACGCTGCAGCAGGCTGCGGAGAGCCTGCGCCTCGATGTGGCCACGCTGCAGGCACTGGAGGCCGGACGCTTTCAGGCGCTCGGGGCCGCGGTGTTCGTGCGCGGTCATCTGCGCCACTACGCCGAGCTGCTCGGTCTGCCGGCCGGCGAAATCGATGCGGCCTACGAGGCCTGCTCGGCACAGCTGGCACCGCTGCCGGACCTGCGGCGTACCACGACGCTGCCCGCCACGTCGGCGTCGCGCGGGGTTGCGCTGCCGCCGGGCGCGGCATTGATCGGTGCCATCGTGCTGGTGCTGATCGCGCTGGTCTGGTGGGCGATGCGCGTGCCGACCGGGCGGCGTCATGCGGCCAGTGTGTCTGCGCCCGCGCTGGCCTCGCCGGCGGCCGCCGCCGCCGCCGCATCGGCCCCGCCGACCTCCAGCTCGGCGGCCAGGGATGGCGCGGAAGGCCGGCCGGAGAACCCGGCCGTCGTGCCGGCGGCTGTTCGGGCCGAACCCGCTGGCGCCCGCAGCGAGGCTGCAGCGGCGGCCAGGAACTCGACGCCGGCGTCCAAAGACGCCACGGCGGCGGCGAAGGACGCAGCCGCGGCATCGAAAGATGCCAAGGATGCCAGCGCCGCCAGGACGACGGTGCGGCTTGCCATCCGCTTCAACCAGGACAGCTGGGCCGAGATCTACGACGCGCGCCGCGTGACGCTGTATCACGCTGTTGGCGGCGCCGGCTCCGAACGGCATCTGACCGGCGCGGCGCCCCTGCGCGTGCTGATCGGCAATCCGGACGGCGTCGTGCTCGAACTGGACGGCCACCCGGTGGCCCTGAGGCCGGCGGCCGAGAGCGGCAGGCCGCAGCGTTTTCTGCTGGACAGCACCGGACGCATGAGCGACATCCCGGGTTCCCAATCGCAATCGCAATCGCAATCGCAGCGCTCCGCGCCGACGGCGGCCGCACCGGCGGTGTCGCCCGGGGAACCGGCGCCGCCCGAGCCCTCCGCGGCGGCCGCGCGCTCCGAGCCGCCTTGAGCCGCACGCCAATCCCGGAGGATTCTTGAGCAAGCAGATTCAGCCGGTGCGCGGCATGAATGACGTGCTGCCGGCCGAAATTGGCGTATGGCAGCACCTCGAGCGCGTGGCCCGCAGCGTATTCGAGGTCTATGGCTACGATGAGGTCCGGGTGCCGATCGTCGAGCACACCGAGCTGTTCCAGCGCTCGATCGGTGAATACACCGATATCGTCGAAAAGGAGATGTACACCTTCGACGACACCGGTGGCGACAGCCTGACGCTGCGTCCCGAGGCGACCGCGGGCATCGCGCGCGCCGCGATCTCGAACGGCCTGCTGCGTGGTGCGCGCCACAAGCTGTGGTGCGCGGGACCGATGTTCCGGCACGAGCGACCGCAGAAGGGCCGCTACCGGCAGTTCCATCAGTTCGACCTCGAGGCGCTGGGATTTCCCGGGCCGGACGTCGATATCGAGCTGATTGCGCTGACCGCGCGACTGTGGCGCGAGCTCAAGCTCACGCGCGTGCGGCTGATGATCAATTCGCTGGGCACGATGGAAGCGCGCGCGATCTATCGGCAACGGCTGCAGCAGTATTTTCGTTCGCACGAGAGCGCACTCGATGATGACAGCCGCCGGCGACTCGATGGCAATGCGCTGCGCATCCTCGACAGCAAGCAGCCGGGGATGCGCTCGCTGATCGAGGACGCTCCGCTGCTGACCGACTACCTGGATGCGGAGTCGGCCGCGCATTTCGCCGCGCTGCGCGCCGGGCTCGAGGCGCTGGGCGTGGCCTACGAAGTCAATCCCCGGCTGGTGCGCGGACTCGACTATTATTCGCGCACCGTGTTCGAATGGGTCACCGATGCGCTCGGCGCCCAGGACGCGGTCTGCTCGGGCGGGCGCTACGATGGGCTGATCACGCAGCTCGGCGGCGAGCCGACGCCGGCGATCGGCTTCGCGATGGGGGTCGAGCGGGTGGTGGCGCTGCTGACGCAGGCCGGCAGCGCGCCGGCCGCCGCCGCGCCCGAGATCTATATCGTCGTGAACGGGCAGCGCGCGGAACGCGAGGGGCTGCGCCTGGCCGAGCAGTTGCGCGATGCGCTGCCGGGCCGCGGGGTGCTGCTCAATCTGGGTGGCGGCAATTTCAAGGCCCAGTTCCGCCGCGCCGATCGCAGCGGGGCGCGGCTGGCGCTGATCCTGGCCGATGCCGAGCTCGATCGGGGCGTGGCCGCAGTGAAACCTTTACGGCGCGAAGACGGTCAGATCGACTGTCCGTTGAATGAGCTGCCCGCGCGCATCGCGTCGTTTCTGTAGGGCCCTGTGGGAGAATCCTTAAGTGGAAGAGTATCTGAACGAAAAGGAACAGTGGGAGCGAGTACTCGCCTGGCTGCGCGAGCAGGGTCCCTCGGTGGTAGCCGGCGTCGTGATCGCCGCGGCGGTGTTCGGCGGCTGGCGCTACTGGCAGAACCGCGTCCAGCAGCGCAACCTCGCGGCCGCAACCCGCTACGAGCAGGTCATCGATGCCTTCAGCCACGGCGACGTCAACGGCGGTTTTCGGCTGGCCGATGAGCTGGTGAAGACCTATCCGCACACCGCCTATGCCGACCAGGCCAATCTGGCGGTGGCACGCATCCAGGTCGAGAACAAGCAGCTCGATCCGGCGGTCGCCCGGCTGCGGCAGGTGCTCGACTCGACCGGCGATGCCGAGCTCGCACTGATCACGCGCCTGCGCCTGGCGCGCGTACAGCTCGCGCAGGGCAAGGCCGATGAGGCGCTCAAGACGCTCGATGCGGCCAAGCCGGGTGCGTTTGCCGCGCGCTACGCCGAGGTCCGCGGCGATGCGCTGCTGTCCAAGGGCGATCGCGATGGCGCCCTCAAGGCCTATCGCGAGGCGCGCGCCAGCGGCGCCAGTACTGTCGATACCGGGCTGCTCGATCTGAAGATCGGCGAACTGGCGCGCTCGTGAGCCGTACGCGCCGTTGCGGCCGACCGAGCCTGGCCGGCCTGTCGCTCGCGCTGCTGTGCGCAGTGCTGCTGTGCGCCGGGTGCTCGTGGTTCACCAGCAAGACCACGGCCGCCAAGAAAAAAGCTGATGCGCCGCTGGCGCTGGAGCCATTCCCCAACCGCATCGAGCTGCAGCGCGTCTGGTCCACCAAACTGTCCGGTGAGGTACCCAAACTGCGCCTCGGTCTCGGCGTCTGCGCCGACGCCGAGCGCGCGTTCGCGGCCAGCCACAAGGGCGCGGTCGAGGCGCTCGATCTCAAGAGCGGACGAGCGCTGTGGCGGCGCGACGTGAAGGCACCGCTGTCGGGCGGCCCGGCTGCCGGCTTCGGCCTGGTGGTCATCGGCAGCTCCAAGGGCGAGGTGATCGCGTTATCGGAAGCCGATGGCAAGCCGCTCTGGCGCACGCGCATCAATTCCGAAATCCTCTCGCCGGCGGCCATCGGCAACGACCTGGTGGTGGTGCGCGGCGTGGACGGCCGGATGCATGGCCTGTCGTTGCGCAACGGCAGCGAGGTCTGGGTCGCCGAACAGCAGGTGCCGCGGCTGTCGCTGCGCGGCACCAGTGCGCCGCTGCTGGTGGGCGACCTGGCGATCGCGGGGTTCGACAATGGTCGCGTGGCCGCGGTCGCCCGCGGCAATGGCACCACCGCGTGGGATACCGCGGTCGGCCAGTCGCACGGCAGCACCGAGCTGCAGCGCCTGATCGACGTCGATGCGCCGGTGGTGGCCGATGGGGATGACCTGTTCGCGGTGGCCTACCAGGGTCGCGTGACGCGGCTGGCGCGCGAGACCGGGCAGGTGATCTGGGCACGCGACCTGTCGAGCTACCGCGGCCTCGCGGTCGACGACAACGCGGTCTACATCTCGACCGCGGAGGGCAATCTGGTGCGCGTGGACCGGAAGAACGGCACCGAGCAGTGGAACCAGAAGGCATTGGAGCGCCGACAACTGTCGGCGCCGGTGATCTACCGCGGCCGGCTCGTGGTAGCCGACGGCGACGGGGTGGTGCACTGGATTGACCCTGCCACCGGCGATTTCATCGCGCGCGCGCGGGTGGACAGTTCGGTCGGCCGCAATACGGTCATCACCTCCAAGGACATCTCCTACAAGAAGCGCGTCACCAGTGCGCCGATCGTGGCCGGCGGCATGGTGCTGCTGTTCACCGATCGCGGCGTGCTCAGCGCGTTTCGCGCCCCGGAACCGGTCGCCGCCGCCGCGGCACCGGCAGGTGCGGCGGCGCCGACCAAGTAAGGCGGCGCAGCATGCTGCCGATCGTCGCGATCGTCGGTCGGCCGAACGTCGGCAAGTCGACGCTGTTCAACGCGCTCACGCGCAGTCAGGCGGCCATCGTCGCCGACGTGCCCGGTGTCACGCGCGATCGCCAATACGGTTATGCGCGCGTCGGCCGCGTGCCGTGCGTGCTGATCGATACCGGCGGCCTGATCGAGCATCCCAAGGGTCTGGACGCGCAGATGCGCGCCCAGACCGAGAAGGCGGTGGCGGAGGCCGACCACCTGATCCTGGTGGCCGACGCCCGCGCGGGACTGACAGCTCAGGACCAGTTCATTGCCCGCGAGCTGCGACGCACCGGCAAGCCGGTGGTGCTCGCGCTCAACAAGTCCGAGGGGCTCGCGCCCGATCTGGTGGCGGCGGACTTCCATACGCTCGGACTGGGCATGCCGCTCGCCATCGCGGCAAGCCATGGCCAGGGCTGCCTGGAGCTGCTCGATACGCTGCTCGCGGATCGCGAACCGGAAAGCGCGCCGGCGGAGGACACCTCGGCCATCCGCGTGGCCATCGTCGGCCGGCCGAACGTCGGCAAGTCGACACTGGTCAATCGCCTGATCGGCGAGGAGCGCGTGATCGCGAGCGAGCAGCCCGGCACCACGCGTGACAGCATCCTGGTGCCGTTCGAGCGCGATGGCCGCGAATTCCTGTTGATCGATACCGCGGGAGTGCGGCGGCGGGCGCGGGTCGAGGATCCGATCGAGCGCGCCAGTGTCGCGCGCACCCTGCAGGCGATCGCAGGCGCGCACGTGGTGGTCCTGGTGCTCGATGCGCATGACAGCGTCGGTGAACAGGACGCCAGCGTCCTCGGCCAGGCGCTCGAGCGCGGCCGCGTGATCCTGATCGCGGTCAACAAATGGGACGGCATCGCCGCCGAGCAGCGCGAGGAAATCAAGCGCCAGCTCGCGCTCAAGCTCGACTTCGTGCCGTTCGCGCCGCTGCACTTCATCTCGGCGCGTCACGGCAGCGGTGTCGGGGAGCTGGCGCGCGATGCGATCCGCGGCTACGACGCCGCGATGCGCGCGATGCCCACCCCGGCGCTGACGCGCACGCTCGAGCGCGCGCTGGCGGCGCATCAGCCGCCGCTGGTGCGCGGCCGGCGCATCAAGCTGCGCTACGCGCACCAGGGCGGGCGCAATCCGCCGCGGATCGTGATCCACGGCAACCAGACGGTGTCGGTGCCGGAAGGCTATCGACGCTACCTCGCCAACGTGTATCGCGATGCGTTCGACCTGTACGCGACCCCGGTGGCGATCGAGTTTCGCACCGACGCCAATCCCTATGACCGCGTCAGGGCGGGGAAGGCGAAACCGGGGAAGGCGAAGCCGCGGAGGGCGGCAAGAACAATGCCGGGTCAACAAAGACGCGGTTGAGCGCGACGCCAAAGTGCAGGTGCGGCCCGGTCACGCGGCCAGTGGCCCCAACCCGGCCGATTACGCCGCCGGCGTGCACCGGCTGGCCCGCATGCACGCCGATCGCCGACAGGTGGCAGTACATCGTGATCAGGCCCTCGCCGTGCTCGAGCAGCACGGTGTTGCCGTTGAAGAAGTAACTGCCGGTGTCGATCACACGGCCGGCGGCGGCCGCGCGCACCGGGGTACCGGTAGCGGCGGCGATGTCCATGCCCGAGTGCGGATTGCGCGGCTGGTCATTGAAGATGCGCCGCGAACCGAACGAGCTCGAGCGCACACCGTCGATCGGCGCCTGCAGCTGCAGCGTTGACGGCGGTTGCTCGCGGAAGGTGGCGAGCGACTCGTGCAGGTGCGCCTGCTCGCGCGCCACGCGCTGCAGATCCCTGCTCGACAGCTCGACCTTCGAGGGCGGTACCGTGAGCCGCTGCAGCGGGTAGTCCTTGGGGCCGATCTGGAACGCCAGCTCCTCCGCGCCGCCAGCGCCGGCGCGCCGGATCGCAATGCTCGCGCGGCCCGGCTCGGCGCTCAGCGGGATGCCGACCACCGCCAGCCAATGGTCGGCCTGCCTGAGCACCATCACGCGCTGGCCGTCATAGCTGACCGTCGGGGCGGCCGCCTCATCGGCCCCGGCGGCGAGCGGCAGCAGCGCGACGCCGCCGGGCACCGGGCTCGCCTGCGGCAGGCCGAGCGCGAGCGCAGCGGCCGGCGGGTTCAGGGCCAGGGCCGCCGCCAGGCGCAGGATCCAGGCCAGGGCGGTCCGGGCGGCGGTGCAACCGGCCGTGCCCGCGTGCCGCCTGCTCATGGCCGTCGTGACAGCACCGCAGCGTGCAGACTTCCCTGCGCCAGCGTCGCGTCGAAGCAGTCGCCGACCGCCAGTTGTTCGGACGAGGTGACCAGTGCGCCATCGGTGCTGCGCGTGATCACCGCGAAGCCGCGGCCGAGCGTGGCCAGCGGGCTGATTGCCTGCAGCGCACGTGCCGCGCTCTCGAGCCGCGCGGCATCGGCCGCGAGGCCCGACTGCAGCGCGAACAGCAGCCGGCCCTCAAGCTGATCGAGACGCTGGCTGTATTGCGCCAGGCGCGCGCCCGGGTGCGCCTGCTGCAGGCGTCGCGTCAGGGCCGCGAACCGCGTCTGCTCGTGCTGCAGCTGGCGGCGCATGCCGGCGGCAAAGCGCGCGCCGAGCTGCGATAGCCGATGCAGCCAGGCGCGGCCGTCGGGGGTCACCAGCTCGGCGGCGCCGGACGGAGTCGGTGCGCGCAGATCGGCCACGAAGTCGGCAATCGTGAAGTCGATCTCATGGCCGATACCGGTCACGACCGGAAGCGCGCAGCGATGGATGGCGCGCGCGACGCGCTCATCATTGAACGCCCACAGGTCCTCGAGCGAGCCGCCACCGCGCGTCAGAATCAGCACGTCACACTCGGCGCGCGCGGATGCCAGATCGAGCGCCGCGGCG
This sequence comes from uncultured Gammaproteobacteria bacterium, assembly GCA_963701975.1. GTDB lineage: Bacteria > Pseudomonadota > Gammaproteobacteria > Steroidobacterales > Steroidobacteraceae > FEN-1191. The sequence goes on along the minus strand of OY969692.1, from coordinate 4,115,380 downwards.
ATCGCCGGTGCCGCCGCCGCGCCCTGTACCGGTACCGGATAGATCAGCACCGCGGCCGCGGGGAAGCGACGCGCCAGGACGTGCAGCACGTCGCGGATCGCGGCCCCACTCGGCGAGGTGATCACGCCGATGCGCCGTGGCACCAGCGGCAGCGCGCGCTTGCGTTCGATGGCAAACAGTCCCTCGGCCGCGAGCCGCGCCTTGAGCTCCTCGAACGCGCGTTGCAGCGCGCCGTGCCCGGCGTCCTCGAGCAGTTCGACCAGCAGCTGATAGTCGCCGCGCGGCTCGTACAGACTCACGCGGCCGTATGCGAGCACCAGCTGGCCCTCGCGCGGCGCGAAGCGGCACAGGCTGTTGCGGGTCCGGAACATCGCGCAGCGCAGCTGCGCGTCCCGATCCTTGAGCGAGAAGTACCAGTGCCCGGACGATGGCCGTGCGAGGTTGGAGATCTCGCCCTGGACCCAGAGCTGCCCGATGCCCGACTCGAGCAGCAGCCGTACCTCGCGATTGAGCCTGGAGACCGAGTAGATGGCGCGGGTCGGCGCGCTCGCGACCGGCGCGGCGGGCGCGCTCACGTCCACCGCGATCACGGTACTGATGCTGAGCTCGCTCGGAGGCTGGGTCACCGGTGCATTTTACGCCAGCGGCGCATCCGCCGCTTCGGCGCGCCCGGGCGCGCATTTGCCCCGAGGTTTACCCCAGCGGCACCTCGGGCGTACAATGGCTCGCTTCTTCTCGAAGCCGCGAGGCTCCATGCGAATCCTCGAAGAAGCGCTGACCTTCGATGACGTCCTGCTCGTTCCGGCACGTTCCGACGTATTGCCGCGCGAGGTCGATCTGTCGACTCAGCTCACCCGCAACATTCGTGTCGGCCTGCCGGTGCTGTCGGCGGCCATGGACACCGTGACCGAGGCGCGGCTCGCGATCACGATGGCGCAGGAAGGCGGCATCGGCATCATCCACAAGAACATGCCGATCGAGGCGCAGGCCCGCGAAGTGGCGCGGGTGAAGAAATTCGAAAGTGGTGTCATCACCGACCCGATCACGGTGCCCCCCGAGACCACGATCCGCCAGGTGATCGAACTCACGCGCGCGCGCGGCATCTCCGGCGTGCCGGTGGTCAGCGGCAGCAAGGTGGTCGGCATCGTGACGCACCGGGATCTGCGCTTCGAGCGCAAGCTCGATGCGCCGGTCAGCGCCGTCATGACCCCGAAGGCGCGGCTCATCACGGTGCGCGAGAACGCGCCGAAGGAAGAGGTGCAGCACCTGCTGCACAAGCACCGCATCGAGAAAGTCCTGGTGGTCAACGGCGATGATGAGCTCAAGGGAATGATCACGGTCAAGGACTTCCAGAAGGCCACCGAATTCCCGCGCGCCAGCAAGGACGGGAGCGGGCGCCTGCGGGTCGGTGCCGCGATCGGCACCACGCCCGACACCATGGATCGCGTCGCGGCGCTGCGCGAGGCCGGTGTCGATGTGGTGGTGCTCGACACCTCGCACGGTCATTCGCGCGGTGTGCTCGACATGCTCGCGCGACTCAAGGCGCGCTGGGCCGACCAGGAGCTGATCGTCGGCAACATCGTGACTGCCGAGGCCGCACTCGATCTGGTCGGCGCGGGGGCCGATGCGGTCAAGGTCGGTATCGGGCCGGGCTCGATCTGCACCACGCGCGTCGTCGCCGGAGTCGGTGTGCCGCAGATCACGGCGGTGGCCAATATCGCCGCCGCGCTCGAGGGTCGCGGCGTACCGCTGATTGCCGATGGCGGCATCCGCTATTCGGGTGACCTCGCCAAGGCGATTGCCGCCGGCGCGCATGCGGTGATGATCGGCGGCATGTTCGCCGGCACCGAGGAGTCCCCGGGCGAGGTCGAGCTGTATCAGGGCGCCTCGTACAAGGCGTACCGCGGCATGGGATCGCTCGGGGCGATGTCCGAACGGCATGGCTCGGCCGACCGCTATTTCCAGGACACCTCGACCGAGCTCGAGAAGCTGGTGCCTGAAGGCATCGAGGGCCGAGTACTCTACAAGGGCAGCCTGGTCGCGATCCTGTATCAGCTCGCCGGCGGACTGCGCGCCGCGATGGGCTACACCGGCAGCAACAACATCGAGCAGATGCGCACCCGTCCCACGTTCGTGCGCATCACCACCGCCGGCATACGCGAGAGCCATGTGCATGACGTGACGATCACGAAGGAGGCGCCCAATTACCGCACGTCCTGAGCTCGTGTCCGTGGCGTCGCTCGCACGCCGTCGCCCCGCCGGCGGACATCCACGCGCATCGTATCCTGATCCTCGATTTCGGCGCGCAATATACGCAGTTGATTGCGCGCCGCGTGCGCGAGCTCGGCGTGTACTGCGAGATCCACCCGTGGGACATCAGCGACGCCGAGGTGCGCTCGTTCGGTGCGCGCGGCATCATCCTGTCGGGCGGTCCGGAGTCGGTGACCGATGCGGCTCCGCCGCGTGCGCCGCAGGCGGTGTTCGAGCTCGGCACGCCGGTGCTGGGCATCTGCTACGGCATGCAGACCATGGCGCAGCAGCTCGGCGGCAAGGTCGCCGGCGGCCATGCGCGGGAATTCGGTTACGCCGAAGTCCAGATCGGCAGCCGCCGGCCGGCTGCTCGAAGGCATTCTCGATCGGCACCACGACGGTCGCGCGTTGCTCGATGTCTGGATGAGCCACGGCGACCGGGTCGATGCGCTGCCACCGGGTTTCGCCGCGGTCGCCCGGACGCACGATGCGCCGTACGCGGCCATGGCGGATGAGCAGCGGCGCTTCTACGGCGTGCAGTTTCACCCGGAGGTCACGCACACGCGCCAGGGCGCGGCGATTCTCGAGCGCTTCGTGCGCGAGATCTGCGGCTGCGAGGCGCGCTGGACGCCAAGCAACATCATCGAGGATCTGGTGCCGCGCGTGCGCGCGCAGGTCGGGGCCGGCCGGGTGCTGCTCGGCCTGTCCGGCGGGGTCGACTCGTCGGTGGTGGCGGCGCTGCTGCAGCGTGCAATCGGAACGCAGCTCACCTGCGTGTTCGTCGATCACGGTCTGCTGCGCCTCGGTGAGGGCGACCAGGTCATGCGCACCTTTGCCGATTCGCTCGGCGTGCAGGTGATCCGTGTCGACGCCGAGCAGCGGTTCTTAAATGCGCTGAGCGGCCAGAGCGATCCGGAATCCAAGCGCAAGATCATCGGCGCGCTGTTCATCGAAGTGTTCGAACAGCAGGCGCGGTCGCTGCGCGACACTCATTTTCTCGCCCAGGGCACGATCTACCCCGACGTGATCGAGTCGGCCGGCTCGCACACCGGCAAGGCACATGTGATCAAGTCGCATCACAACGTCGGCGGCCTGCCGGCGGACCTGAAACTGCAGCTGGTCGAGCCGCTGCGCGAGCTGTTCAAGGACGAGGTGCGTCGCATCGGCGTCGAGCTCGGGCTGCCGCACGACATGGTGTATCGCCATCCGTTTCCGGGTCCGGGCCTTGCGGTGCGCATTCTCGGCGAAGTCAAACGCGAGTATGCCGAGCTACTGCGCCGCGCCGACCACATCTTCATCGAGGAGCTGCGCCGCCACGATCTGTACGAGCGCACCAGCCAGGCGTTCGCGGTGTTCCTGCCGGTACGCTCAGTCGGCGTCATGGGTGATGCGCGGCGCTACGATCACGTGATCGCGCTGCGCGCGGTGGAGACGATCGACTTCATGACCGCGCACTGGGCGCATCTGCCGTACGAGTTCCTCGACCTGGTGTCGCGCCGCATCGTCAACGAGGTGCCGGGCATATCGCGCGTGGTCTACGACATATCCGGCAAGCCGCCGGCGACGATCGAGTGGGAGTGACTGGGTCTCGCAGCGACCGGTTATTGTCTATGCCACGGGCCGGTGAGCACCGAAGCAGATCACGCGAACTGCGACAGCGATCAGTCCAGACCACGGACTTCCTAGCCAGCCGTGTTCGCGTATCGAACCGTGTGACCCGGAGCTCTGCCAGCACGGTTGCCTAGACGCTCTCCAAGCAACACCCGCCTGCCCCGAGCGATGCGCTTTGCGGCCCGATGCCTGCATCGGCCGCCAGTGTAACCATTAGCGCGCTGCGCACGAATATACGGACATGGCGTTCGCAGCGGAGGATTTGACTGCTCTGCGTGCCAGCTGGAAGCCCGATGGGAAGTTCCGGTGCGAGAACTATCCAATCTACCAATAAGGAGAGCAGTAATGAGCACTATTCGTCTGATCCGCCGCACGGTCGCTATCGCAGCCTGTGCGGTCGCCTTCGGCTATGGCTGCGGTGCGCTCGCGGCTGACATGACTTCGATCGCTACCGGAGGCTACGCTGGTGGCGTTCGGACCATGGAAATGATGCATAAGATCGATGCCGATGGCGACGGTACGGTATCTCGCGAAGAGTGGATCGCGTTCCAGGAGAAGGTCTTTGCAATGCTCGACAAGAACAAAGACGGCAATGTTGACAGCAAAGAGTACATGAGCCATAGGAAGGAGATCGCAAGTTTCGCTACCGGAGGTTATGCCGAAGGTCTCCAAACGATGGAGATGATGCATAAGATCGACGCCAATGGCGACGGTATGGTGACCCACGATGAATTCATCGCCTATCAGAACAAGGTGTTCGATGCGATGGATACGAGCACGACTCACAAGGGCAAGCTCGGTGCAGCAGAGTTCGGGACCGGGGGAGCCAGCACGCACTGAGTTCAAGGGTGCGACCGGCGCTCCGGGGCCGTGGCCACAGGCGCGACGGCGATCGCATGATCGCCGTCGCGCACTCGAGCAAGCAGTCAACTCCTTATCAGACGATGGCGAGCGGCCTGCCGGTAGGCGCAATCACTACTCCGGCAAAGTGACTCCCGAGCCCCCTATCTCCTTGGGCATGTCCCTGAACTTCGGCTTGCCATCGGCAATGTTCAGCACCGTTTCCTGGTAGTTCACGTGCGCGCCTGGCTCGAAGCGCAGCCGAGGCAGCAACGCCGCGTAGATGTCCACCAGACCCATGGCCGGATGTTCGGTGAACAGGTGCCCGCCGCATTTCGTGCACCACTTGCGGAAGCTGATCGGTGTTCTGTTGTAGGTGCCGATGCTCGCAGCACCGTGCGTTACCCGCAGGGCGTCCGGCTTCCACAGGGTAAACGCGTTGACCGGTCCCGCGGACCAGTGTCGGCACGACGCGCAGTGGCAGTACCCCATCGCGGCGGGCTGACCCGAAGCCTCAAACCGCACCTCGCCGCAAAAACAGCTGGCCGTGTGGGTGATCTCATTACTCATGACTGCGTCTCCTTGTAAGATCGCCTGGCTTTGAACGTGCCGACAGCCTAGCGATTGGCCGCCGCCGATCGAATGACCGCTCGTCCGGCACTCGTGCTCGATCGTCCGCGGAGAGATTGATGGATGCCTTGTCCGATGTGCTGCGGGCGGTGCGCCTCAGCGGCGCGATCTTCTTCGACATCCGCGCATCGGAGCCGTGGGTGGCCGAAACTCCGTCCGGCGCCGCGATCGTCGGAGCGATGTTTCCCGAGTCCGAGCACCTCATCTGTTACCACGTCATCACCCAGGGCGCTTGCTGGGCGTGCGTTCCCGGCGAGACGCCGATGCGGTTGTCGTCCGGTGACATCATCGTATTGCCGCATGGCGATACCCACGCGCTGTCGAGCACGCCCGGTCTGCGTCGTACGCCGGATATGGCGCTATATCGTGTCCCGCGCGACGGCAAGCTGCCGATCAGCATTTCGTTGGGCGATCCCAAAGGCGAACCAACGCACTTCGTTTGCGGATTTCTGGGCTGCGATGCGCGACCATTCAACCCGCTGCTCACCGCATTACCGCGAGTTATCCGCGTCAGCGATCACGCCGGCGGTGCGCTCGCCGCGTACGTGCAGTTCGCGCTGGCCGAGTCGAAAGAGCCGCGAATAGGCGGCCAGGGCGTGCTCGGCCGCCTGAGCGAACTGATGTTCGTAGCCGCGGTGCGCCAATACCTGGAAACGCTGCCGGCCAATCGCACGGACTGGCTCGCGGGGCTGCGCGATCCATTTGTCGGACGCGCGCTCGCGGCGCTGCACCGGAACCCCGCCCGCGGCTGGACGATCGAGTCGCTGGCACGCAACGTCGCACTTTCGCGGTCAGCTCTGGCGGAGCGCTTCACACAGTTCGTCGGCCAGCCGCCCATGCAGTACCTGATGAACTGGCGGATGCAGCTCGCCGCGAATCATCTGCGCAGCGGCACGGAGAGCGTCGCCGTGATTGCCAATCGCGTGGGCTACGAGTCTGAAGCCGCGTTCAGCCGGGCGTTCAAAAAGGTGGTCGGTGCGCCGCCGAGTCAGTGGCGCAAGGCCGGCAGCGAACGCGGGGCTTGATACCATACCGACTAGTCGGTATCATACCGCCTAGTTGGTATTGGTGGGCGGGCATGGCGGTTTCCAATCAACACGAGTCGAAGACCAGGCTGCTGGACGCTGCATTGCAGGTCATCCGTGCCAGGGGCTACGCGGCCACCACGATCGATGACATCTGTCATCAGGCAGGCGTCACCAAGGGCAGTTTCTTCCATCATTTCAAGAGCAAGGATGAGCTGGCGCTCGCCGCGATCGCCCATTGGGGTGCAATGACCGGGGAGTTCTTCGCGTCGGCGCCGTACCACCAGGCCGAGGACCCGCTGCAGCGACTGCTCGGGTACGTGGAATTTCGTGGCGCGATCCTGACCGGCGAACTGCCCGACTACACCTGTCTGCTGGGCACCCTGGTGCAGGAAACCTACGGCACGCATCCCGAGATTCGTGCGGCCTGCGATCGCGAAATGTCCCAGCACATCGACGCGCTGACGCGCGACGTCGAGGCAGCGCGCAAGCGCTATGCACCGCGGGCCTCCTGGAGCGCCGCGAGCGTCGGCTACTTCATTCAGGGAGTACTGCAGGGGTCCTTCATACTCGCCAAAGCCAAGCAAAGCCCGCAGGTGGTGCGAGAAAACCTGGCACATCTGCGGCGTTACCTTGGGGTTCTTTTCAATCAGACGCGTGCCGGCGATCGAACCGGGCGCCCGTCGATCCGTTCGACCGCGCCATCGAAGAGGCGCAGTTCCACGCCAAACCCATAGACCAGCACAGGAGCAACGCCGATGAGCACCCCAGCGGCAAAGACCATTCAGACCTATCGCGCCTACATCAGGGCGACACCCGAGGCAATCTGGAACGCACTCACGCAACCCGAGTGGAGCGTGAAGTACGGTTACGCGCCCTTGGTTGACTACGAGCTGCGCGTCGGAGGACGGTATCGAGCCTATCCCAACCCCGGCATGAAGCAGTTTCCCAACATCCCCGACGTCATCCTGGATGGTGAGATTCTGGAGGTGCGCGCCCCACGCAAGCTGGTGCAGACCTGGCGCATGCTGATGGATCCGGGACTGGCGGCGGAAGGTTTCACGCGCCTGACGGTCGAACTGCAGCCGGTCCGGGGCGGGGTCACGAAACTGACGGTCACGCACGATCTGACCGGCGCGCCCAAGCTTGCGGCCCTGGTGGCGGGCGACTGCGAGGGCCAGGGTGCTGGCGGCGGCTGGCACGAGGTGATCAGCGGTCTGAAGACGCTGCTCGAAACCGGAGCACAACTGCCGTTTCAGAGTGGACCGTCGCAGGAATGCGAGCGCGCGGCGTAGGCCGCTGCCACCCCATAAACGTCACCCTCGATACGGAGCACGTTCCATGAGATTCATGATGCTGATGATCCCGAAGGGCTATGAGAGCGCGGCCGCCGGTGCCCGGCCCGATGCCGAGCATGTGGCGGCGATGTCCAGATACAACGAGGCACTGAAGCAGGCCGGCACATTGCTTTCACTGGACGGACTGCATCCGCCATCGTCGGGCGCCCGAGTGTCGTTCAAGGCCGGCAAGCCGACCGTCACCAAGGGGCCGTTTGCCGGGGCGGCCGAAGTACTGGGCGGCTACTGGATGATTCAGGCCAAGTCGCTGCAGGAGGCCATCGATTGGGCGTCGCGCTGCCCGGCTCGCGACAACGAGACCATCGAGGTGCGCCAGGTGTTCGAGATGAGCGACTTCCCGGCGGAGGTGCAGCAGGCGGCCGCGGGAGGTCAGGGCCGCACGTAGCGCGACACGCGCCAGGGGCGGGCACGGCGCCTAGACGCAGGCAAACTCGGAGTCGCGGGCGGGTGAGCTGCGCTGTCGCTGCAGCAGAGTGCGCAGCGCCTTACCCAGGCGTTGCGCGCCGACAACGATCTCGTTCAGCGCCGGCGCTGCAAAACACAGCCGGATATGGCTCGAGTTTGCCCCGTTGGTCAGGAACGAGTCGCCGCTGCGAACCACGACGCCGGCGGCGGCCGCGGCCGCCTCGAGTTCCTGTGCCGACAGCGGCACCGGCAGCTGCGCCCACAGATAAAGACCTCCCTCGGGCCGCGTATAGCGCAGTTCAGGGCAATGAGCTGCGAGTGCTGCGATCAGGGCATCGCGCCGCTGCCGAAGCTGCTCCCGCAGCGTCTCCAGATGGCGCGGGTAGGCTTGGCTCGCCAGGAACTCGGCCAGAAGCGCCTGCGCCAGAGTGCCGGTCGAAAGATCGAGGCTCGCTTTCGCCGGAGCGAGCACGGCCATCGCGGCCGCGGGCGCCACCAGCCAGCCCAGGCGCAGGGCCGGGCTGATGCTCTTCGAGGCACTGCCCTGATGGATCACCAATCCGGCCGCATCGAGGCTCTTCAACGACGGCAGCTTCGCGCCAAAGCCGATGTCGCCGTAGACGTGACTCTCTACGATCGGCGTGCGAAAGCGAGCGCAGGTCGCGAGGATGTGTCGCCGCCGCGGCACGCTCAGGACCCGTCCCGTCGGACATTGGTAGGTCGGAATCAGATACACGAACTTCGGACGAAGACGCACCAGCGAGTCTTCGAGTGCGTCGGGATCCACCCCCTCGTGGTCCATGCCAACGCCCACCGCGTCCGCACCTGCGGCCCGGAAGGCTTGCACCGCCCCATACCAGGTCGGCGTCTCGCACAGCACCACGTCGCCAGGCGAGATCAGCGCGCGGGCCACGACACCCAGACCCTGCTGCGCGCCGCCGGTGATGAGCACTTCGTTGGCGGCGGCTTTCACGCCGTTGTCGCGCAACCTGTCGATCAGCGCGTGTTGCAATGCGGGTGATCCGAGCAGCGGCGCCGCGCGGGTCAGCAACGCCGAGGCGCGGGCGGCCTTTGCCGCGCAGCTCGCCAGGGCCGCATGCGGGATGAGACTTGGGTGCAACCAGCCGTCGCCGAAACTCACGACGCCCGGATTGATGAGGTGCCGTATCGACGGCGCGAGTCGCGCCAGCCGCGAGGCGAGCTGCGGCCAGGCAACCGCCGCGGCGGACGCCTGGTCCGGGTCGTCGGCGATCACGATCGCGCCCCGCCCGACGTAGCCACGGATCAGGCCCATGGTCTTGAGCTCGAGGTAGGCGGAGGTGACCGTCGTGCGGCTCATGCCGAGGGCTTGTGCGTAGCGGCGCTCCGAGGGCAGCCGGCTGCCGATCGCGACACGGCCGGCGCGGATCGCATCGGCCAGAGCGGCGGCCAATTGCAGGTAGATCGGCTCGGCAGCCTCGGCATCGGGCCGAAAGCCAAGGTCCGTCAGGTCGGTCGATGGCGCCATGCTGGGCGCCATTCTGCCAGTCCATTATAAAATTGGATATTCATTTATTGGTTCTGGGCGACTAATTTGGCAGTCCTCGGCCGACATTGGCCTCTTCGAGAGCACCGCGTGCATGCGCTTGCCGATCTTTCAGGTTGACGCTTTCGCCGACCGCCAATTCGTCGGAAATCCCGCGGCGGTGATGCTGCTGCAGCGCTTCATGGCTGATGCCACGCTGCAAAGCCTCGCCGCCGAGAACAACCTGGCGGAGACGGCGTTTCTGGTGCCCGACGGCGATGACTATCGCCTGCGTTGGTTTACGCCCACGACCGAAGTGCCACTGTGCGGCCACGCCACGCTCGCCAGCGGCGCGGTGGTCATGGAGCGGCTGGAACCGCAGCGCCGCGCCGTGGTGTTTCACACGGCGAGCGGCCCGCTGGCAGTACGGCGCATCGCGACCGGTTACGTCATGGACTTCCCCGCCCTCGCGTCGGCCCCGATCGCGCCCCCGGCCGGGCTGGCCGAAGCCCTCGGCGTGGTTCCCGGCGAGATCTGCGCCAACGAGTTCAACTACCTGGCCGTGGTCGCGAGCGCGCAGCTACTGCGCGCCGTCGTGCCCGACATGGCGGCGATCGCGCGCCTGAACCGCGACGGTGTCATCGTGACCGCGCCGGGAGAGGACGGCTACGACTTTGTCAGCCGCTACTTCGCACCGGCCAAGGGCATTCCAGAGGATGCCGTGACGGGCTCGGCGCACTGCATGCTCGCGCCCTATTGGGGCGGGAAGCTGCGCAAGAGCATGTTGCGCGCATTCCAGGCGTCGCCGCGCGGCGGGGAGGTCTTGTGCCGACTGGCCGGCGATCGGGTCGAGCTGGAAGGCCGTTGCGTCTTCTACCTGGAAGGGGAAGTGCAGATCTGAGCGTGCCGGCACGCAAGCGCGAAGTTGTTCGGAACCGCGCGAATCGCGCGCAATGCAGCGGGGTCGTGTGCGCGATGTGCCGAGGTACATGCAAGCCCCGCACACCCGGTGCCGGCGGGTTATCGGCAGCGCGGACGCGAACTTTAGGCGCACCGTCGCCGCCGAGCGGATTAACTCTTTTCGCGATCCAGCTAACAGCCGCCGGTGGCCATAGGCGGTATATACCGCTCTGCAGATTGCCGGACGGCGCGGCGATATTCAGGGGTCGCGATGCTGATCGAAGGCGAGAAACCGCCACTGTTGATTCTGGATCCGTCCGCGGCCGCGGATGGGCGTGCCGCCAAGAAGTCACTGGCCCGACTGGCCTATCCGCTGCTGCAGTTCAAGGAAGCCGGCGCCGCGGCCTGTTCCGTCGCCACTGGACAGCCTGCCGTAGCGCTCATCATCGCCGACGGATCGGGCACCGACGCCGCCGCGCTATGCTCGCGCCTGATCGAGTCGGCCACCAGCAGTCCGCCGGCGATGGTGCTGCTCAGCGGCAAGCCGCTGGCGGCCCCGCCAGGGCAGCTGGCCGCGCGTTTCGTCGCGCCGTTCGATTGGGATGCGATTGTCGATCGCCTCGATCAGCTGCTGTCGCTGGCGATGCTGCGACGTGACCAGTCCGCGCTGGGCACGCTGCTGCAGCTCAGCCGGGTCGAACTGGTATCGATCGACACCGAGAGCCAGAGCTGCCGCGTCAACGACACGCTGGCGGTACTGCTCGGAATGCCCGGCGCGGACAGCGCGGCCAGCCGCCGGGCCCGGGCGCAGCCGATGCACTGGCAGAAATTATTCGATCACTGCGAGGAGCCGGACCGCCAGCGGGTGCTCGATACCGTCAGCGGAACATTCGAGTCAGGGATGGGTTTCGAGGCCGAGTACGATCTGCGGATCGATCGCCTGCACCGGCGGCGCGTGCGCCTTACCGGGCACCCGACCAACGGCGCGCCCGGTGCGCCGCCGCGCCGGCTCGACCTCGTGATCCAGGACGTCACGCCGGTCGATTCCCGCACTACCGCCGACGCCGCGAACCGCCTGCTCGATACCACGCTCGGCCTGCGCCACGGCGATCGCGTGCTGCAGTCCTTGATACGCATTGGCGAGGACCACAAGAAGGGCACGATCCTGCTGCTGCGGCTGCAGGGCCTGGCCGACTTCTATCGCCAGCACGGCTATGAGACCGGTGGCGTGCTGCTGCGCACCTTCGCGCAGGCGATGGAGTCGGGTCTGCGCAATGTTCCCGGCGTCATTCGCATCAATCCGAACAAGGAGCAGGTGCTGGCACGGCTGGCGGGCGGCGAGTTCGTGGTGCTGATACCGGATATGACCGACGACCAGAGCATGGTCGGGCCATTGAGCCGGTTGCTGGAAGCCACGCGCAGCGCCGTCAGCGCCGATGAGCGCCTCAAGCTGATCAACATCCGCATCGGCATGGCGTCGTGGCCCAAGGACGGCTCGAGTCCGGACGTCATTCTCAAGGCGGCCAGCCTGGCCTGCGACTATTTCTCGATGAGCGAAAGCGAGGGCGCCGGCACGATCATGGCGGCGGTGGTGCGCGCGCGCGAACAGGCGCGGCTCGAATACGAGCTGCACCACGCGATCGAGCGCGGCCAGCTGCAGCTGCACTATCAGCCCAAGGTGTCACTGCCCGATGGACGGATCGTCGGCTTCGAGGCGCTGCTGCGCTGGCATCATCAGAAGGGCCTGTCGGTGCCGCCCGCGATCTTCATTCCAATCGCCGAGCGCACCGGATTGATCGCGCACCTGGGGGACTGGGTGATCGAAAAGGCGGCCGAACAGATCGCCCAGTGGCGCTCCGACGGTCTTGGACTGGTGCCGATGGCGGTCAATGTCTCGCCGCAGCAGATGGTGACCGGAGACGTGGTGTCGAGCATCCGCGCCGCCTGCACCCGCCATATCATCGAGCCGCTGTTCCTGCAGGTCGAACTGACCGAGAGCTGCCTGATCGATGATGCCGAATCGGCGATGAAGCTGCTGGCCGAGATTCGCCGTCTCGGCTGCCAGATCGCACTGGACGACTTCGGCACCGGCTACTCGTCGCTGTCGTACCTGCGCCGGCTGCCGCTCGATATCCTGAAGATCGATCGCAGCTTCATCACCGGCATCGGCGAACAGCAGGGCGAGAGCAGCCTGGCGTTCAGCATCCTCGGCATCGGCCGCTCGCTCGGGCTCAAGGTGATCGCCGAGGGCGTCGCTTCCGCCTCGCAGTGGGATGCCCTGTGCCGCTGGCGATGCGCCGAGGCTCAGGGCTATCTGATCAGCCAGCCGGTGCCGGCCTCCGCGGCCGCGACCATGTGGCAACACGGGCACTGGGATGGCGCTGCGCATAAGCTGCGGCTGTCCACCACGGCCACGACGCAGACGGCCGCGTAATAACGGCGCCGAGGCTGTCAAAAGGCAGCCGCTCACGTCCATACTTGGGCCACCCGCTTGCCAGCCGCGCCGCCGCCCGCCGCGCGGGCGCCTGTGTGCTTGCCCGCCGGCAAGCAGGGCCGGCTGTGGGAACGGAGCGCAACCAGGAGACGATCAAATGCGTTACAGGAAATTTGGACGTACCGGGCTGTTCGTCTCGGAGCTGTGCCTGGGCACGATGACGTTTGGCGGCGGCGAGGGGATCTGGCGCCAGATTGGCACCCTGCCACAGACCGAAGCCGAGCGACTGATCGGCCGAGCCCTCGATGCCGGCATCAACTTCATCGATACGGCGGACGTCTATTCGGAGGGCCGCTCGGAAGCCATCACCGGCCAGGCGCTCAGGAATCTGCGCGTGGCGCGCGAAAACGTCGTGGTTGCCACCAAGGTGTACGGCGAGACTGGCACCAAGGGCGTGAACTCGCGCGGCATGTCGCGCGTGCACATCATGGAGGGCGTGAAGGCGAGCCTGCAGCGCCTGCAGCTCGATCATATCGATCTGTACCAGATCCACGGATTCGACCCGGCGACGCCGATCGACGAGGCACTGCGCGCGCTCGACAGTCTGGTGCAGCACGGCCAGGTGCGCTACATCGGCGTGTCGAACTGGGCGGCCTGGCAGATCATGAAGGCGCTCGGGATCTCGGAGCGCTTCGGGCTCGCGCGCTTCGAATCGGTGCAGGCGTACTACACGATCGCCGGCCGCGAGCTCGAGCGCGAACTGGTCCCGCTGCTGCACGCCGAAGCTCTCGGGCTGCTGGTCTGGAGTCCACTCGCCGGAGGCCTGCTGAGCGGCAAGTTTGGCCGGGACGTCAAGGCCGAAGCAGGCAGCCGCCGGATCGCGTTCGATTTTCCACCGGTTAACCTCGAGCGCGCCTACGATTGCATCGACGTGATGCGCAACAGCGCCGAGTCCCGGGGAGTCTCGGTCGCACAGATTGCGCTCGCCTGGCTGCTGCACCAGAGCGCGGTGACCAGCGTGATCATCGGCGCCAAGCGGCTCGAGCAGCTCGAGGACAACATTGCGGCGACCAGCGTTCGACTGAACGCCGAGGAGCTGGCCGCGCTCGATCGTGTCAGCGCCCTGCCGCCGGAATATCCGGGCTGGATGCTCGATCGCCTGGGCGAATACCGGCGCAAGCAGCTGGCCGCGTCCGACGCCGCCGTGGGGTCATGAGCTGAAGATCCTTGTCCCCGGCGAGTAACCATGCAGCCGCCCGCCGACGCCGATTACATGCTGCGCGCGCTCGAGCGGGCGCGCGCAGCCCAGGCCGCCGGGGAGGTTCCAGTCGGCGCGGTGCTGGTGCGCGACTCGACCGTCATCGCCAGCGGTGCCAACCGTCCGATCGGCGCCTGCGATCCGACCGCGCACGCCGAGATCGAGGCGCTGCGCGCCGGCGCGCGCGCCCTGGGCAGTTATCGGCTCAACGACACGACGTTGTACGTCACGCTCGAGCCGTGCGTGATGTGCGCGGCGGCGTTGATGCATGCGCGCGTGCGGCGCGTGGTGTTCGGCGCGTTCGATCCGCAGGCCGGAGCGGCCGGCAGTCTGCTCGACGTGTTCAAGCTGGCCGGCATGAATCACCGCGTCGACGTGTTCGGCGGCGTGCTGGCGGCAGAGTGCGGCGCGCTGCTGCGCGATTTCTTCGAGCGGCGACGGCCATGATCCGGGCCGCCGCTGCCCGCTGCGGTCCGCCCCCCGGGCTAGTCGAGGCCGTGCGACTCGGTTGCCGGCGGCGACAGCGGCAGCAGCGCAGCCTCATGTACCCGCGCCACCGTCGTGGTGCCGGTCCATTCGAGCACCGCGAGGTATTGACGCACCTGCTCGACGAATTTTGCCGGTTCCCAGCCGCGGGCGTAACCGCGCTTGACGCGCGAATACCACTTCTCGTCAGCCAGCAGCGGCAGCTGCTGACGCACATCGTTCCACAGGTCCGGGTCCTTGCCGCGCATCTGCGCCAGCACCCGCGCGTCCTCCAGATGTCCGTAGCCGACGTTGTAGGCCGCGAGCGCCAGCCAGGTGCGATCCGGCTCGCCGATGCGCTTGGGGATGGTGTCGATCACCTGCGCCAGGTACTTCGCGCCGCCAAGAATGTTCTGCCACTGATCGAAGCGATCGCTGACACCGACGCTGCTGGCAGTGTCGGTGGTCAGCATCATGATTCCACGCGCGCCGTCGGCCGAGGCGGCCTGCGTCTGCCATTTGGATTCCTGGTAGCCGACCGCGGCCAGCAGCCGCCAGTCGAGCCCGGTGGCGCGCGCGGCCTCCTCGAACATCGCCTGCAGCTGCGGCAATCGCGTGGCGATGTCGGACTGGAAGCGATGCGCGTCCTCGTAGTCAAACCCGCGCGCCTCGGCGCTGGCATCGCGCGCGATGCGGGCAAACTCGCCGGACGCCTTGGCGCTGATGAAAAATCCGTTGGCGGCCTGCGCCAGGTCGAGCGCGCCGGCGCGCACCATCCATTGCACCGGCCGCGGATCGGGCAGCGTGAAGGCGACACTCGCTTCCGGGTGCAGATGGCGTGTGAATTCGAATTCGTTGGCGTCGACGATCGCGCAGTCGGCATCGCCGTCGGTGAGCGCCTCGAGTGGATCGGGTTGATCGGCCTTGAGCGCGACCCAGGTCAGGTCCGGAACGGCACTGCCCTTGATGGCACGCAGCAGATCGAGCTGCGGGCTGGCAGCGCGTACCACGATCCTAGCCAGGGCCAGGCTGGCCAGATCGCGCACCCGCGTGCGGCCGTGGCTCTGTATCACCAGCTGCGGAATCTCGTCGTATTTCTCGGTCGCCAGCCCGGTCTGCAGCCACTGTGCGTCGGGGCTGATCTGCGCCGCCGCCAGATCCGCGCGGCCGGCCCGAAGCGCCGTGCGCATCGCGGCCTCGTCGGGCAGTGGCTCGATCACCAGCCTGACCTGCAGCTGCCGCGCGAACGCGGCGGCCAGGCGATATTCAAACCCCTGCGGCCCCTGGGCGCCGAGGTAGTAGCTGGTGGGGGCATTGAGCGTGACCACGCGCAGCTCGCCGCTGGCGCGGATGCGCTGCAGCGCGCTCTGCGGCTGCGCGCAGCCGGCCAGCAGCAGCGCCACGGCCGCCGCGGCGGTCAGCGTCGAAGCCGTGCAGCGGCGTCTCAGCCGCCGGCAGCCCTGCAGGTTGGGTCTCATTGCGTCCATCACTAGGCTAGAATACCAGTCAATCCCCGGAGAGGTACCGAAGCGGTCATAACGGCGCCGACTCGAAATCGGATGGTCGGGTTAAACCGGCACGTGGGTTCGAATCCCACCCTCTCCGCCACATAATCCGCGCCCTGTAGGCCGAGGCTGACGGCGATGCGAGCAGATGGGCGATTGTCGCGTGACTTTCGCATGCGCTCGCCGCGCCGGCGCGGATATTAAGTAGTTTTAATCCCGGCGCAACTTCGGCGCAGCCGCGCTGCTGCGTCGCCTCGATGTTGCGGGCATAATGTCGCGCCATTTCGCCTGACGGGAATGCTCGCTCCGTCCAGTGAGTGCACCGGAGCCTGCTTCGCGTTGCGGGCTTTCAAATCGGGAACGCTTCATCGATGTGGATCGTAAGACTCGCGCTGCGACGGCCCGTACACGTTCATCGTGCTGGCGGTGCTGATCGTGCTGCTCGGTGTGTTCACGATCGTGCGCACGCCGACCGATATCTTTCCGGCCATCAACATCCCGATCGTCAGCACCATCTGGAGCTACATCGGCCTGCCGCCCGAGGACATGGCCAACCGCATCATCTCCAATGCCGAGCGCTACGCGCAGACCACGGTCAATGACATCGAGCACACCGAATCGCAGTCGCTGCCCGGCATCGCGGTGGTCAAGTACTTCTTCCAGCCGAACGTCAACGAGGACCTGTCGTACGCCCAGATCACCGGCGTGTCGCAGTCGCTGCTGCGGCAGGCGCCGCCCGGTACGACGCCGCCGTTCATCCTGGCGTACAACGCCTCCACGGTACCGATCCTGCAGCTGGCACTGACAGCCCGACCTTGCCGGAGGCACGCTGTTCGACCTCGGCAACTCGTCATCCGGCCGGGCCTGGCGACCGTGCAGGGGGCGCTCGCTGCCCTATCCGTATGGCGGCAAGCAGCGCCAGATGCAGGTCGACATCGATCCGGAGGCGCTGCGCTCCAAGGGGCTGTCCGCGGTCGACGTCAGCAACGCGATCGGCGCGCAGAACCTGATCATTCCGGCAGGCACCGAGAAGATCGGCGACATCGAATACAACGTCAAACTCAATTCCAGTCCGGTCAAGGCCGAAGAGCTCAACGATGCGCCGATCCGCACCGTCAACGGCACCGTGGTGTTCATCCGCGATGTCGCCACGGTGCACGACGGGGCGGCCCCGCAGACCAACCTGGTGCGCGTCGCGGGCCGGCACGCGGTGCTGATGTCGGTGCTCAAGACCGGCAGCGCCTCGACGCTGCAGGTGATCGCAGGACATCAAGCGCCTGCTGCCGGGTATCCAGACGCAGCTGCCGGAGGATTTCAAGGTCGCGGTCGACCGGCGATCAATCGCTGTTCGTGCGCGCGGCGGTCAATGGCGTGGTGCGCGAGGGCGTGATCGCGGCGGCGCTCACCGGGCTCATGATCCTGCTGTTCCTGAGTTCCTGGCGCAGCACGCTGATCATCACGATCTCGATTCCGCTCTCGGTGCTGACCTCGATCATCTGCCTGTCGGCGATCGGCGAGACCATCAACATCATGACGCTCGGCGGGCTGGCGCTGGCGGTCGGAATCCTGGTCGATGATGCCACCGTGGCGATCGAGAACATCAACTGGCACCTGGAGCAGGGCAAGGAAGTCGAGGCGGCAATTCTCGACGGCGCGCACCAGATCGCGATGCCGGCGCTGGTGTCGACGCTGTGCATCTGCGTGGTGTTCGTGCCGATGTTCCTGCTCTCCGGCGTGTCGCGCTTCCTGTTCGTGCCGATGGCCGAGGCGGTGGTATTCGCGATGCTGGCCTCCTACGTGTTGTCGCGCACGCTGGTACCGACGCTGGCGAAATACTGGCTGCACAAGCACGTGCCCGAGCAGCTCGGCGGGTGCCGCGAGCGGCTTCGCACAGCGCTTTCAGCGCGGCTTCGAGCGACGCTTTGCGGCATTGCGCGACGGCTATCACGAGCTGCTGGGCAATGCGCTGCACCACAGCCTGGCCTTCACGCTGGCTTTCATGGCGATCGGAGCGACTGCGTTCCTGCTGCTGCCATGGCTCGGCCGTGATTTCTTTCCGACCGTCGATGCGGGCCAGGTGCGGCTGCACCTGCGTGCACGCAGCGGCACGCGGGTAGAGGAGACCGCCAGGCTGTGCGATGCGGTCGAGGCCAGAATCAGGCAGGTGATCCCGCCGCACGAGCTCGACAGCCTGATCGACAACATCGGCATGCCCTACAGCGGCATCAATCTCTCCTACAGCACCTCGGCGCCGGTCGGTCCGGGCGATGCCGACATCATGATCGCGCTGCGCGAATCGACACCGCCGGCCCACGGCGGAGTACGTACGCATGCTGCGTGCGCAACTGCGCGAGCAGTTTCCGGGCACCACGTTCGCGTTCCTGCCGTCTGACATCGTCAACCAGATCCTGAATTTCGGCCTGCCCGCGCCGCTCGACGTGCAGGTCGTGGGCTTCAATGTCGACGCCAACCGCAGCTTTGCCAATACACTGCTGGCCAGGCTCAAGTCCATTCCAGGCGCGGCGGATCTGCGCATCCAGCAGGCGTTCGACTACCCGCAGTTCAATGTGGACGTCGACCGCACCAATGCCTCGCTGGTCGGCCTCACGCAGCAGCAGGTCGCGAGCGATGTACTGATCTCGCTCTCGGGCAGCCAGCAGACGGCGCCGACCTTCTGGGTCGATCCCAAGACCGGCATCCAGTACAACATCACGACGCAGGCGCCGCAGTATCGGCTGACCTCGCTGCAGGACCTGGCATCTACGCCGATAACGACCGGCAACGGCGGTCCGCCGCAGCTGCTCGCCAACCTGGCCGGCATCACTCGCGGCGTGGGGCCTGCGGTCGTGAGCCACTACAACGCACGCCCGGTGATCGACATCTACGGATCGGTCGACGGCACCGACCTGGGAACGGTCGCGGCCGCCGTGCGCAGCATCCTCGAAGACTCGCGACACGACCTGCCGCGCGGCAGCGAGCTGATGGTGCGCGGGCAGATGGAGACCATGCGCACCTCCTTCAGCGGACTCGGCTACGGTATGATCGGCGCGGTGGTGCTGATCTACCTGCTGATCGTGGTCAATTTCCAGAGCTGGCTCGATCCGCTGATCATCATCACCGCCTTGCCGGCAGCACTGGCGGGCATGGTGTGGATGCTGTTCATCACCCATACCACCATCAGCGTGCCGGCACTGATCGGTGCGATCATGTGCCTGGGCGTGGCGACCGCCAACAGCATTCTGATCGTCAGTTTCGCGCGCGAGCGCATGGATGCGGGTCTGAGCGCGATGGCGGCCGCGCTGGAAGCCGGCTTCGTGCGCTTCCGGCCGGTATTGATGACGGCGCTGGCCATGATCATCGGCATGCTGCCAATGTCGCTGGGACTGGGCGAAGGCGGCGAGCAGAACGCGCCGCTCGGACGAGCGGTCGTCGGCGGTCTGCTGTTCGCGACCTTCGCGACCCTGTTGTTCGTGCCGGTGGTGTTTGCCGTCATTCACGGCAGATTCACCCAGCCGCGGCCTGATGGCAGCGCGACCCGACCCGGGACATGACCGGCGAAAATGACTGATCCAGCGACCCTTGACGCGGCCATGCGACGACTCAAGCGCGTGGGCCTGTACGCGCTGGTGGCGGCGCTGATCGTCGCCGCCTGGGGCATATTCACGCGCGTGCAATCCCGCGCTGCGCTCAGACACGACGCGCAGCAATCGGCGGTGCCCGTGGTGATCGTGACGACGCCCAAGCACAGCGACGTCGGCGACGAACTGGTGCTGCCGGGCGACGTGCAGGCCTACATCGATGCGCCCATCTATGCGCGCACCAACGGCTACATCCAGCGCTGGTACGCCGATATCGGCAAGCACGTCAAGACCGGCGAATTGCTGGCGGTGATCGAGACGCCCGAGGTCGATGCCCAGTATCGGCAGGCGAAGGCCGATCTTGCCACCGCCGAGGCCAACAACCGGCTGTCACAGACCACCGCGCGGCGCTTTCAGGAACTGCGCAAGACCGGCCTGGTCGCGCAGCAGGATGTGGACAACGCGGTGGGCGATGCCGAGTGCCAAGAAGGCCCAGGCTCGAGTCGGCCCAGCAGAACCTGCAGCGCCTGGAGCAGCTACAGGCCTTCAATCGCATCACCGCGCCATTCGAGGGCGTCGTGACCGCACGCCGGATCGACGTCGGTGCCCTGGTCACCGAGGGCAGCTCCACCGGCCAGGAGCTGTTTCATATGAGCGCCACCAACCGCCTGCGCGTCTACGTGCAGGTGCCCCAGGCCTATGCCAATTGGATCAGCCGCTGGCATGTCGGCCGACCTGACCGTGGTCGAGCGGCCGGATATGCGCCATCCGGCCAAGGTGGTCAGCACCGCGCAGTCGATCAACGCCACCACGCGCACGCTGCTGACCGAACTGGAGGCCGATAATCCGAACGGCGAGCTGCTGCCGGGGGCATACGCACTGGTGCATCTGCCATTGCCGCCGGGGCTGAAGACCTGGCGGGTGCCCTCCAACGCGCTGCTGTTTCGCGCCGACGGCCTGCACGTGGCAACGGTTGACGCGGAAAACAAGTGCACCTGAACGCGGTGACCATCGGCCGCGATTACGGCGTGGAGCTCGAGATCCTCAGCGGGGTCGATGCGCAGGATCGGATCGTGCTGAACCCGCCGGATTCGATATTGGCCGGCGCGACGGTCAAGGTGCGCTCCGAGCAGCCCTAGCGGGTGCGCCCGAGGCGCTGCGGTCTCGGCCCCTCAGGACTTGGAGTGCTCGCCGTTGTTGTGCCTGAAGGCAGTGACGAAGGCGCGGGCGAACGCCTCGGCGAACAGGTGCGGGAATTTGCCCGCCGGCATCTCGGTGATGCTGCGAAAGCGCGCCGCCAGACCCGCGGCGTCGCCATTGCCGGTGCCGGCACGTCCATCGATCTGGGCGAGCGTACGCGGGTCGAGACGCGCGAGAAATTCGCCGAGCGCGGTGTGCAGGGCGCGCATCGTCGCCAGATCGTGGCGGCGGGTGCTGGCGAGCATATCCCGCACCCATTGCACCGCATCGAGGTCGCGGCGATCGTGTCCGATCATCAGCCGCAACAGCAGATCGTCCACCGGCAGGCCGGTCAGGCCGATGTGCTGCGGATCCTCCTTGCCGACCTCGATGTGGGTCTGATCGCGGATCTCGCGCTGCGCCAGCGCCAGGCCCTTCAGACCGAGCAGGGCCTCGCGCAGCAGCACGCCCGCGAGCTGCAGCATGCGCATCGCCGCGTCCGCCGGCAGCTGCCTGGCATCGATCCCGGCACCGCGACAGAAGGCTTCGATGCCCGCGGCGCTGTCTGCCGCGCGCTCGGCAACGCGCGGTTCGCGCCGCGCCGGCGCCGGGGCTCGCAGCTCCGCGGGGGTGGAGCGCTGACCGCTGTCGAACGCGAGCAGGCCGGCATCGTCGGTCAGTATCGGCTGGCCGAAGGCGTCGACCGCACCGCTGCGCTCGAGCGGCGCCGTTTCCCGGCGCAGCAGGTCGCGCACATTGAGTTCGATCCCGATGTCGCCGCGCGACGCCATCGGGTTGGCCGTCAGCGGCTCGGGGTTGATCGGGAAGATCGAGCTTGCTTCCGGCGCCTCGCTGCGCTCGGTAGCATCGATGCTGACGGCGAGGAAGTAGTCCCCGAGGCGCAGCCGGTCCCCGTCGCTGCAGCAGATAGGCGCTGCGCCGGCCGATCGGCACCGTGCGCGTCATTGACGAACACGCCGTTGGTGCTGGTGTCGATCAGGAAGTAGGTGCCATCGCGGAACTGCACGCGGGCGTGATGGGCCGACAGGTAGCGCTGCGGATCGGGCAGTACCCAGTCGTTGTCGTGGGCACGGCCGATGCCGCCGCCGGCGACGCCGAACACGATGCTGCCGCCGCGCCCCGGCGGGCCGCGCTGGTCCTCGATAATGGTCAACTTCAGGGCCATCGGAACAACTCTAGGTTCGGTTCGCGTAAGCCATATAATAGGCCCGCGGCGGCGCTGCGAGCATGCCGCCACCCGCAATTGAGGCTTTCGTCCCCGAAACCGCAAAAATGGCATCGAACCATATCTTCAAGATCATGTTTGTGAACCAGGGCAAGGTTTACGAGGTCTACGCCCGCAAAGTCAGTCACGGCTCGCTGTTCGGTTTCGTGGAGATCGAGGAGCTGGTGTTCGGCGAGCGTTCCTCGGTGGTGGTGGATCCGGGGGAGGAGCGCATCAAGAGCGAATTCGCGGGCGTCAAGCGCAGCTACCTGCCGTTGCATTCGGTGATCCGCATCGACGAAGTGCGCAAGCAGGGCGTCAGCAAGATCGTCGCGCTCGAGGGCAGCAACGTGGCGCCGTTTCCGCCGCCGCTGTTGCCGCCGTCGGCGATGGATCCGGGGCCGAAGAAGAATTGATGCTCAAGCTGCCGGGCTCGTCAGCACTCTCCGCGTTTCGCATCGCCCGTCTGCTCGCGCGCCTCCAGGCGCTCGAGCCCGCGGTCAGCGCGCTGCAGGCGCAGTTCCTGCATTTCATCGATTGTGCCGGCGAACTGGACGGCCCGGAGCGGCAGCTGCTCGATCGTACTGCTCGATGACGGCGGCGAGCCGGTGCCGATCGCGGCGGCAGGCAGCCGCCGCGCGCGACTTGCAGCAGCTGCTGGTCGTGCCGCGGCCCGGCACGATCTCTCCGTGGTCGAGCAAGGCCACGCGACATCGCGCAGGTCTGCGGCCTGTCGGACGTGCGGCGCATCGAGCGCGGGATCCTCTATACGCTCGGGCTGCCGCGGCGCGTGCTGCCGGCGCGCCGCGCGCGCGCTCGCCGCGCCGTTGCACGACCGGATGACCGAGGCGGTGCTCGAGCAGGTCGAGTCAGCGACGCTGCTGTTCGCGACCGATGCGCCGCGACCGCTGCGCCCGATCGCGCTGGGCGAGGGCCGCGCCGCGCTGCTCGCGGCCAACCGGCGCCTGGGCCTGGCGCTGGCCGAGGACGAGATCGACTACCTGCTCGACGACGTTCCGCCGCCTCGGCCGCGATCCGACCGATGTCGAGCTGATGATGTTCGCGCAGGCGAACTCCGAGCATTGCCGCCACAAGATCTTCAATGCCCAGTTCGTGATCGACGGCGTGCGAGCGCGAGCGCTCGCTGTTCGCGATGATCCGCAACACCTACGCAGCACGCCCCGCGCGGCGTGCTATCGGCCTATCGCGACAACGCCGCGGTGATCGAGGGCACGCAGCGGCACGCGCTTGTTTCCCGATCCGGCCACCGGGATCTACCGCGGCCACGACGAGCCGATCGACATCCTCATCAAGGTCGAGACGCACAATCACCCGACCGCGATCTCGCCGTTCCCCGGCGCCGCGACCGGCTCCGGCGGAGAGATTCGCGACGAGGGCGCGACCGGCCGTGGCGCCAAGCCGAAGGCGGGACTGGTGGGTTTCTCGGTGTCGCATCTGCTGATCCCCGAGTTCATCCAACCGTGGGAGCGCAGCCTCGGCAAGCCGTCGCGCATCGCCTCGGCGCTGGAGATCATGCTCGAAGGGCCGATCGGCGCCGCCGCGTTCAACAACGAGTTTGGCCGGCCGAATATCTGCGGCTATTTCCGCACGCTCGAGACGGCGCTGCCGGGCGAGCCGCCGGATCGGATCCGCGGCTATCACAAGCCGATCATGCTCGCCGGCGGCCTCGGCAACGTGCGCCGGTCGCAGGTGCAGAAGAGCGCGGTGTCGGTCGGCGCCACGCTGGTGGTGCTGGGCGGGCCGGCGATGCTGATCGGCCTGGGCGGCGGCGCGGCCTCGTCGGTCGGCAGCGGCAGCTCGGCCGAGGAGCTCGATTTTGCATCGGTGCAGCGCGGCAACGCCGAAATGCAGCGGCGCGCACAGGAGGTCATCGATCGCTGCTGGGCGCTCGGCGCGGACAATCCGATCGAGCTGATCCACGATGTCGGCGCCGGCGGACTCTCCAATGCCGTGCCCGAGGCCGTGGCCCACAGCCGGCGCGGCGCACGCATCGAGCTGCGCGAGGTGCCCAACGCCGAGCCCGGCATGTCGCCGCTGGAAATCTGGTGCAACGAGGCGCAGGAGCGCTACGTGCTGGCGCTGCAACCCGGCAGCCTTGCGCGCTTCGGCCGCATTGCGCAGCGCGAGCGCTGCCCGTTCGCGCGTGATCGGCATGATCACCGACGACGGCGCTGCTGGTGGTGCACGATCGGGCAGTTCGGCAACGACCCGGTGCACATGCCGATCGAGTCGCTGCTCGGCAAGCCGCCGCGCATGCGCCGCCTGGCCGAGACTCGAGCGCCGCCGCGACCCGCGAGTGATTGCGACGGCGTGGACCTGCGCGAAGCGCTCTATCGCGTGCTGCGGTTGCCGGCGGTGGCCGACAAGACCTTTCTGATCACCATCGGCGATCGCACGGTCGGCGGCCAGATCAGCCGCGATCAGCTGGTCGGGCCGTGGCAGGTGCCGGTCGCAGACGTGGCGGTGACGCTCGCGGACTACCAGCATCACGCCGGCGAGGCGATGGCGATCGGCGAGCGCACGCCGGTGGCGCTGCTCGATGCCGCCGCGTCGGCCCGGCTGGCGGTCGCCGAGGCGATCACCAACATCCTGGCGGCCGATATCGCTGCCCTGGGCGAGGTGCGACTGTCGGCCAACTGGATGGCCGCCTGCGGCGAGGAAGGCGAGGACGCCGCGCTGTACGCCGCGGTGCGTGCGGTCGGCGAGGAGCTCTGTCCGGCACTGGGCATCGCGATTCCGGTCGGCAAGGACTCGCTGTCGATGAAGACGATCTGGCAGGACGGCGGCGAGAGCCGATCGGTGCTCGCGCCGGTATCGCTGATCGTCTCGGCGTTCGCGCCGGTGCGCGACGTGCGGCGCACCTGGACGCCGGTGCTGCAGCTCGATCGCGGAGCCTCGGCACTGCTGCTGGTAGATCTCTCGCGCGGGCGCAACCGGCTCGGCATGAGCGCCCTGGCGCAGGTGTTCAATGCAACCGGCGGCGATCGCGCCCGATGTCGATGAGCCGCAGCTGCTGGCCGGGTTCGCGGCGGCGTTGATCGAGCTGCGCGCGCGCGATCTGGTGCTCGCCTACCATGACCGATCCGACGGCGGACTGCTGGTGACGCTGGCCGAGATGGCCTTTGCCGGGCACTGCGGCATCGATGTCACGCTGGCAGCGCAGGCCGGCCCGCCGCTGGCGCAGCTGTTTGCCGAGGAGCCGGGCGCGGTGCTGCAGGTGCTGCAGTCGCAGCAGCGTGCCGTGAGCGACTGTTTCGCAGCCCACGGGCTGGCCGGTTGCGTGCAGATGATCGGCGCCCCGATGGCGGAGATGCGGCTGCGCATCCGCGGCGACGCAAACGCTGCTCGATGAGACCTGGAGCGACCTGCGTCGTGCCTGGTCGGAGACCTCCTATCGCATGCGCCAGCTGCGCGACGACCCGCAGTGCGCCGAAGAGGAGCTGGCGGCGCTGCTCGACCTGGGCGATCCGGGCCTGTCGCAGCAACTGAGCTTCGATCCGCAGCAGGACATCGTGGCGCCGCTGATCGCGCGCGGCGCGCGGCCGCGGGTCGCGGTATTGCGCGAGCAGGGCGTCAACGGACAGGTGGAAATGGCGGCGGTGCTCGATCGGGCCGGGTTCGAGCCGCACGACCTGCACATGACGGACCTGCTCGCCGGCGAGCGAACCCTCGAGAGCTTCTCCGGCCTGGTCGCCTGTGGCGGGTTCTCCTACGGCGATGTGCTCGGAGCGGGCGGCGGCTGGGCGCGCTCGATCCTGTTTCATGAGCGTACGCGGCGCGATTTCGAGCGGTTCTTCGCGCGCGGCGACACCTTCTCGCTCGGCGTGTGCAACGGCTGCCAGATGTTCGCGCTGCTCAAGGAACTGATTCCGGGAGCGCAGCACTGGCCGCGCTTCCTGCGCAACCGCAGCGAGCAGTTCGAGGCACGCCTGAGCCTGGTGCAGATCGCCGACTCGCCGTCCGTGCTGCTGGCCGGGATGGCCGGTTCGCGCCTGCCGGTGGCGGTGGCGCACGGGGAGGGCCGGCCGCAGTTCGGGTCCGAACAGGATCTGCACTGCTGCTTCGATCAGCGGCTGATAGCGCTTCAGTTACATCAGCGACTGCGGCGAGATCGCCCGCACCTATCCGGCCAATCCCAACGGCGCGATTCAGGGCATCGCCGCGCTGACCACGCCGACGGGCGCGTCGACCATCACCATGCCGCACCCTGAGCGGGTCTATCGCACGGTGCAGAACTCCTGGCATCCGCGCGACGCCGGTGAAGACAGCGGCTGGATGCGCCTGTTCCGCAATGCCAGGCGGTGGCTCGGCTGAGGCGGAGCGGCTTTCAGCCCTCGACGCGGCTGCTTTCCAGCGGCTTGCTCTGGCTGTCCACGCCGCTCGCGTTGCGCTCGGCCTCATCGGAGAAGAAACGCCGTACCACCATCGCCTGCTGCAGACGACCCTTGCGGACGTATGACTGGTACAGCAGGTCCTTCATCACCTCGAGCAGCAGACCGGACTGATCATCATCGAGCAACGGCAGCGCCGGCGCCGGATCGGCATCGGTACCGAACACCACGCGCTTGATCAGCGCGAAACTGGCGGCATCCATCTGCGCCATCTCGCGCACGTCGTTGAGCTCGTCGAAGACCCGCAGCCGCCCGGCCTCACCGGTGTGCGCGAACACCGCCTGCATGGTGCGCCGGCACATGGTCGCGAAAGCATTGAAGGCGCCGTGCGAATAGCACAGCAGCGCCTCGCGGAACATCGTCTCCACGTCCTCGGGCAGGTAGGTGAAGCTGAATTTCTCCTTCGGCCGTTCGATCTCGGTGAACTGCGATGACAGCTCGATGCGCGTCGGACCGTAGCTGCGTACGTTGAAGCGCAGGAAGATCGGGGCATTGCAGGCGTCGCAGCGATACACGAGGCCGATCTGCTTGGGACGATTCGCAGTCAGGTCGGCAAAACGCGGCACCGCCTGCGGCGTGATATGCGACAGCACCAGGCAATGCGGACAGGTCAGAGCGAGGCTCGTCTGCTCCGGATGCAGTCGATCACTGCTATCGATATAGACCGACATGGTGACGCTTCTACTTTCTAAGTAATCTGCGTGGAATGCAGCACGCAAGCAGTGTAGCCGAATGGCGACACCCGGCAACAGCGCGGGCCGCAGGGGCGATTGCGGCGGGCAGATCCGGGACATAACGCCACGACATAATGAATGCCGCCAGGGACTACCCGGGTCACGGCGGCCGCTGCGCAGGCCGGGGTGGCGCGCGCAGTGCGGCCCGTGGCAAACGGCGCAGCCGGCGCCCCTGGCGTCGCCCTGCGGGCCCATGCGCGTGTCCGGGCGGGCCCGCGCCGCTCGATCCCCAGTCCGGCCCGTGGGCCCGGGTTGGCCCGCGGCTCAGCCGGTCAGGCGTCGGTATTTCAGCCGATGCGGCTGGGCGGCATCCTCGCCGCGCCGGCGCTTGAGGTCGGCGACGTATTCCTGGTAGTTACCCTCGAACCAGACCACTTCGGAGTTGCCCTCGAACGCGAGAATGTGGGTCGCGATGCGGTCGAGGAACCAGCGATCGTGCGAGATCACGACCGCGCAACCCGGGAAATTCAGCAGCGCCTCCTCGAGCGCGCGCAGCGTCTCGATGTCCAGGTCGTTGGTGGGCTCGTCGAGCAGCAGCACGTTGCCACCGTCGCGCAGTACCTTGGCCAGGTGCACGCGATTGCGCTCGCCTCCCGAGAGCTCGCCGATCAGCTGCTGCTGCTGCGTGCCCTTGAAATTGAAGCGGCCGACGTAGCTGCGCGAGGGAGTCTCGTAGGTATCGATCTTGATGATGTCCTGGCCGCCGGAGATCTCCGCCCACACGGTCTTGGCGTCGTCGAGCGTCTGGCGCGACTGATCGACGTAGGCCAGCTTCACCGTCGGGCCGATGCGAATCTCGCCGGCATCCGGCCGCTCCGAGCCGGTGAGCATCCGAAACAGCGTGGTCTTGCCGGCACCGTTCGGCCCGATGATGCCGACGATGCCGCCGCGCGGCAGGCTGAAGTTCAGGTTATCGATCAGCAGCCGATCGCCGAAGGCCTTGCGCAGGCCCTTGACCTCGATCACCAGGTCGCCCAGCCGCGGTCCGGGCGGGATGTAGATCTCATTGGTCTCGTTGCGCTCCTGGAACTCCTTGGAAGCCAGCTCCTCGTAACGGGCCAGGCGCGCCTTGCTCTTGGCCTGGCGCGCCTTCGGATTGGCGCGCACCCATTCGAGCTCGCGCGCCAGCGTCTTGCGCAGCGCCTCGCGCTCACGCTCCTCGAGCGCCAGGCGCTTCTCCTTCTGCTCGAGCCACGAGGAGTAGTTGCCCTGCCATGGAATGCCGTGGCCGCGGTCGAGCTCGAGGATCCATTTGGCGACGTTGTCGAGGAAGTAGCGGTCGTGGGTCACGGCGACCACGGTGCTCGGGTACTCCTCGAGGTAGCGTTCGAGCCAGGCCACCGACTCGGCATCCAGGTGGTTGGTGGGCTCATCGAGCAGCAGCATGTCCGGTTGCGACAGCAGCAACCGGCACAGCGCGACCCGCCGTCGCTCACCGCCCGAAAGCTGGGCGATATTGGCCTCCCAGGGGGGCAGGCGCAGCGCGTCGGCCGCGATTTCGAGCTTGCGCCCGAGCTCCCAGCCGCCGGCGGCGTCGATTGCGTCCTGCAGCTTGGCCTGCTCCTCGAGCAGCTTGTTCATCTGCTCGTCCTCCATCGGCTCGGCGAACTGCTCGCTGATCTGATTGAAGCGTTCCAGCAATGCAAAAGTGCCACCGACGCCTTCCATGACCACACGGCGAACGTCCTTGTCCGGATCGAGCTGCGGCTCCTGCGGCAGAAAGCCGATCTTGATCCCCGGCTGGGGCCGTGCCTCGCCATCGATGTTCTGGTCGATGCCGGCCATGATCCGCAGCAGCGTGGATTTGCCTGAACCATTCAGGCCGAGCACCCCGATCTTGGCGCCGGGGAAGAATGACAGACTGATGTCGCGCAGGATCACCCGCTTGGGCGGGACGATCTTCGAAACCCGATTCATCGTGTAGATGTATTGCGCCATGGGGTTAAAATTCAGCCGCTTGTGGAGGGCGCGCATTATCAATGAACGTCCCGGTGCGCTGCTACTGTGGTGTGATATCTTCCCGCGGCCTGCAGCGTCGCAGGCCCAGTTTCGAATTGTAGCGCTTGAACGCCACAGGCCCTGAAGTTGCGGTCGTGCTCGGCGAGCAGCTGGCCCGCTACGGCTTTCCCGACGGCCATCCGTTCGGTCCGGACCGTCACGGCGTGTTCGTGCGCGAGTTCGAGCAGCGCGGCCTTGCCGCCCACGTCAAGCTGCTGGAGCCGCGCGATGCCAGCGAGGCCGAGCTGCTGCTGTTTCATACCCCCGAATATGTGCGCTTCGTGCAGGAGCGCTCGCAGTCGGGCACCGGCTTGCTGGACGCAGGCGATACGCCGGCATTCCGCGGGGTGTTCGAGGCCGCCGCATGCGTGGTCGGCTCGAGCCTGGTGGCGGCTGACTGGATGATGCACGGCCTGCGCCGGCGCGCGTTCGTGCCGATCGGCGGGCTGCATCACGCCGCGCGCGACCGGGCGGCCGGTTTCTGCGTGTTCAATGATTGCGGCGTGGTGATCGAGCATCTGCGGCGTGCCTATGGGCTGGCGTCGCATCGGCTACGTGGACATCGATGCGCATCATGGCGACGGGGTGTACTACGCGTTCGACAGACGACCCCGACCTGATCTTTGCCGACCTGCACGAGAGCGGCCATACGCTCTATCCGGGCACCGGTTCGGAGGACGAAATCGGCCGCGGCGCGGCGGCCGGCAGCAAGCTCAACGTGCCGCTGCCGGCCGGCGCCGGCGACGCGCAGTTCGACGCGGTCTGGCCAGGCGTACTCGCCCACCTGGAGCGCTTCGCGCCGGCATTCCTGATGCTCCAGTGCGGCGCCGACAGCGTCGCCGGCGATCCGATCACGCATCTGAGGTTCTCGAGCTCGTGTCATGCGCGCGCGGCGCGCGAGTTGTGTCTGCTGGCCGATCGGCTCGGCCATGGCCGCGTGCTGGCGCTCGGCGGCGGCGGCTACGATCGCGGCAACATCGCGCGCACCTGGTGCGGCGTGGTGGAGGCGCTGCTCGCCGCCTGAAACGCCCGTGTTCGGGTACAATCCCGCGCCTTTCCGCTCATCTGCGAGCCCTACCACGAAAGGCAGTTGCGTCATGTTCTCGAACCGCATGCACATCAGGGATTTTGATCCGGAACTTCAGCGCGCGCTCGACGGCGAGCGGCAGCGACAGGAAGACCACATCGAGCTCATCGCCTCGGAAAATTATGCCAGTCCGCGGGTGCTGGAGGCGCAGGGCTCGGTACTCACCAACAAATACGCCGAAGGCTATCCGGGCCGGCGCTACTACGGCGGCTGTGAGTTCGTCGACATCGCCGAGCAGCTGGCAATCGATCGTGCCAAGAAGCTGTTCGCGGCCGACTACGTGAACGTGCAGCCGCACTCGGGCTCGCAGGCCAATGCCGCGGTGTACCTGGCGCTGCTGTCGCCGGGCGATGTGATCCTGGGCATGAGCCTGGATCACGGCGGCCATCTGACGCATGGCGCCAAGGTCAATTTCTCGGGCAAGCTGTTTCACGCCTACCAGTACGGCGTGCGTCCCGACACCGGGCTGATCGACTACGAACAGATCGAGGCGCTGGCGCTCGAGCACAAGCCGAAGATGATCGTCGCCGGGTTCTCGGCCTATTCGCGCGTGCTGGATTTTCCGCGGCTGCGCGCGATATCCGACCGGGTGGGCGCACTGCTGTTCGTCGATATGGCCCACGTTGCGGGACTGGTGGCCGTCGGGGAGTATCCGAACCCGCTGCCGATCGCGGACGTGGTCACGACCACGACCCACAAGACGCTGCGCGGGCCGCGCGGCGGGATGATCCTGGCGCGCGCCAACGATGCGATCACCAAGAAGCTCAGCTCGATGGTGTTCCCCGGCACCCAGGGCGGCCCGCTGATGCACGTGATCGCGGCCAAGGCGGTCGCGCTGCTCGAGGCCCTGCAGCCGGAATTCAAGCAGTATCAGCGCCAGGTGCTGGCGAACGCGCGTGCCATGTGCGCGGTGCTGACGGCCCGCGGCTACGGTATCGTCTCGGGCGGTACCGACAATCATCTGCTGCTGCTCAGCCTGGTCGGACGCGACATCACCGGCAAAGACGCCGATGCGGCGCTGGGACGCGCCAACATCACGGTCAACAAGAACGCGGTGCCGAACGATCCGCGCCCGCCGATGATCGCGAGCGGGCTGCGGCTGGGCACGCCGGCGTCGACCACGCGCGGGTTTCGCGAACAGGAAATCCGCCAGGTCACCGGCTGGATCGCCGACATCCTCGATGCCGGGGGCTCGGACGCCGCCATCGAGCGGGTGCGGCCGCAGGTGATCGAGCTGTGTCGCCGGTTCCCGGTGTACGCGGATTGAAGCCTGACCCGGGAAATCGATGCATTGTCCCTTCTGCGGCCACGTCGAGACCAAGGTCACCGACTCGCGCCTGGCCGCAGACGGCTCCCAGATCCGCCGCCGGCGCGAGTGTCTGAGCTGCGGCGAGCGCTTCACCACGTTTGAAAGTGCCGAGCTGGTGATGCCGCGCGTGATCAAGAGCGACGGCAGCCGTGAGCCGTTCGACGAGCGCAAGCTCGCGCACGGCATGATCAAGGCGCTGGAGAAGCGCCCGGTCGGCGCCGAGGCGATCGAGCAGGCGGTGAGCCGCATCTGCCACAAGCTGCGCGTGTTCGGCGAACGCGAGGTGCCGGCACGCACCATCGGCGAGTTCGTGATGGAGGAATTGCGCCAGCTCGACGAAGTCGGCTACGTGCGTTTCGCGTCGGTGTACCGCAGCTTCCAGGACGCCGAGGCGTTTCGCGAGGAGGTCGAGCGGCTGCGCCACCATCGGCGGCGGCGCGAGCAGAAGCGCGATTCCGACCAGCTGCCGCTGCTGCCGGGCGATGGCACGACACTGAAGTCAAAACGATGAACCAACCTGCCGACAGCGTCGAGTCGCAGAGCGAGCGCGATAGCCGCTACATGCGGCGCGCGCTGGAACTGGCAGCACGCGGCCTGTACACCACCGACCCGAATCCGCGGGTCGGTTGCGTGCTGGTGCGGGACGCCCGCGTGCTCGGCGAAGGCTGGCATGAGCGCGCCGGGGAGGCGCACGCCGAAGTGCGGGCGCTGACTGCGGCGGGCGCGGCGGCCGAGGGCGCCACCGCCTACGTGACGCTCGAGCCGTGCTCGCACACCGGCCGCACACCACCGTGCGTGCAGGCGCTGATCGGCGCGCGCGTGCGGCGCGTGGTGTATGCGATCGGCGATCCGAATCCGCTGGTCAACGGCGCCGGCGTGGCGGCGCTGCGCGCCGCCGGCATCGAAACCGCGGGGGAAGTGCTCGCGACCGAGGCGCGCGCGCTCAATCCGGGATTCTTCAAGCGCTGGCATACCGGCTTGCCGTGGGTGCGGGTCAAGCTCGGAGCCAGTCTCGACGGCCGCACCGCGCTCGCCAACGGCGCGAGCCGCTGGATCACCGGCCGGGAAGCGCGCCAGGACGCGCAGCGGTTCCGCGCGCGCAGCTCCGTGGTGCTCAGCGGCAGCGGCACGGTACTGGCCGACGATCCGGCGTTGAACGTGCGCGTCGAGGGCGCGAGCCGGCAACCGCTGCGGGTGGTGCTCGACAGCGCGCTGCGCGTGCCGCCGCAGGCGCGCATGTTCGACCGTGAAGGTCCGGCGCTGGTGTTCACCGCCAGCACCGATGCCGCGCGTCGCGCCGAACTCGAGCGCCGCGGGGTGCGCGTGGAGAGCGTGAAGAGTGCGCCGCAGGGCGGGCTCGAGCTCGAGGCGGTGCTGCGGCGCCTGGCCGAACTGGAGGCGAATGAAATCTGGGTCGAGGCGGGCGCGCGACTGGCCGGCGCGCTGTTGCGCGTGCGGCTGGTTGATGAGTTCATCGTCTATCTGGCACCGAGTCTGCTCGGACCGACGGCGCGCGCGCTGGTCGAGCTGCCGGAGATCACGCAGCTCGAGCAGCGCCTACGTCTGCAGTTCACCGAGTGCCAGCCGGTCGGGCCGGACCTGCGCCTTACGGCCGTGCCGCTCGCGCCGGCCTGACTCGGCATGTTCACCGGCATCATCCAGGACGTCGGCCGCATCGTTGCACTCGCGACGGTCGGCGGGGACACGCGCCTGAGCGTGGCGAGCGAGCGGCTCGACCTGGCGCGCGTCGCGATCGGCGACAGCATCGCGGTGTCCGGAGTGTGCCTGACCGTGGTGGGCCTGGAACCGCGCGCCTTCAGCAGCGATGTCTCGCGCGAGACGCTCGCGCTCACGACCATCGGCGACTGGCACGTCGGGCGGCGCGTGAATCTCGAGCCGGCGCTGCGGGCCGGCGATTCGCTCGGTGGTCACCTGGTCTCGGGTCACGTCGATGGCGTCGCGCAGGTCGTGGCGCGCGCCGACGAGGCGCGTTCGCTGCGGTTTCGCTTCCGGGTGCCCGAGGCGCTGGCGCGCTACGTCGCGCGCAAGGGCTCGGTGGCGCTCGACGGCGTGAGCCTCACGGTCAATGCGGTCGAGCAGTGCGAGTTCGAGGTCAATCTGGTGCCGCACACGCTCGCGGTGACGACGCTGGCCGAGCTGGCCACCGGCGATCGCGTCAACCTTGAAATCGACCTGATTGCGCGCTACACGGAACGGCTGCTGGCCGCGCACTGAGCCATACTGGAAGCCTTTGAGCATACGATCATGAAATTTCTCGGCGGGCTGCTGGATCGCATCGTGCTGCTGGTTGCGGTGGTGGCGGCTGGCTGCGTTCCGGGTTTCATCGTTCAGTACCGGCAGCGCCTGGGCGGACGGCTCGATCAGGTACTGGCCGATCTGGCGCCGTTCCAGGCGATCGCCGACCGCAACCATGGCGGCAGCCTCGATGAGCTGATTCGCTATCACCTGCAGAGCAGCGACGCGACCTTTCACCAGGAGGGAGCGGCGTTGCAGGCGATGGTGCAGGCCGCCGCGCGGCTGCGCTCGATGCTGGCCGCGCTCGACACCGATGTGCTG
This sequence comes from uncultured Gammaproteobacteria bacterium, assembly GCA_963701975.1. Taxonomy (GTDB): domain Bacteria; phylum Pseudomonadota; class Gammaproteobacteria; order Steroidobacterales; family Steroidobacteraceae; genus FEN-1191. The sequence continues at coordinate 4,081,096 of OY969692.1, read as the reverse complement.
CACCAGTCGGCGTATCTTCTGTTCCACCACGACACGACGGTGCTGCGGGCCACCTGGGGCGTCTATCAGCCGGGAATCGCCCTGGACCTGCAGAGCGTGGTGTTTGCGCTGGCGGTCGGGGTCGCGCTGTGGATGCTGTTCATCGCGCTCTGGCACGGCGTCGCGCAGCTGGTTCGCGTGGCGCGGGATCGGCCGTGGCGCGCACCGCCGCGCACACCGGGCGGACAACCGCCGCGCCGCGTGGAGCCGCGGCTGCGCTAGCGTCGCAGCTCACGATATCCCATGCTCAGAGCTGTCGCGACGCTGATCGGAGTCTTGATCTGCTGCGGGCTGGTGGCGGCGGGACCGATCGATCCGGCCACGGGCGCGACGCTGCTCGGCTTCGGCCCCGCGCACGCGACCGACGAACTGGCAACCGAGCGTGGCTTTGATGCCGACCTCAACGCCGCGCAACTGCGCGAGTGGATGCAGAGCATGGCCAGCGAGCCGAATCAGGTCGGGTCGGCGCACGACAAGGCCAACGCCGAATTCCTGCTGCGACAGTTTCGCGACTGGGGCTGGGACGCGCAGATCGAAACCTTCAGCGTGCTCTATCCGACACCCCGGCACGTGGCGCTGCAACTGATCGCGCCGCATCGATTCACCGCCCGGTTGCATGAGCCGGCGATCGCGGGCGACGCGAGTTCCGGCAACACCGCCGGCGCGCTGCCCCCGTACAACGTCTATGGCGCGGATGGGGACGTCAGCGGCGAGCTGGTGTACGTCAACTACGGCATGCCCGATGACTACAAGGAGCTCGATCGTCGCGGGATCAGCGTCAAGGGCAGGATCGTGATCGCGCGTTACCGCGGCGGCTGGCGCGGGCTCAAGCCCAAGCTCGCCGACGAACATGGCGCGATCGGCTGCCTGATCTATTCCGACCCGCGCGATGACGGCTATTTCGCCGGTGACGTGTATCCACAGGGTGGCTGGCGTCCCGCCGACGGCGTGCAGCGCGGTTCGGTGGCCGACATACCGATCTATTCCGGCGACCCGCTGACACCCGGGGTCGGTGCCACGGCCGACGCGCCGCGTCTGCCGCTGGCCCAGGCCACGACGCTGATGAAAATCCCGGTGCTGCCGATCTCCTATGCCGATGCGCAGCCGCTGCTGGCCGCGCTGCGCGGCCCGGTCGCGCCGCTGAGCTGGCGCGGCGCGCTGCCGATCACCTATCACATCGGTGCCGGGCCGGCGAAGGTGCACCTGCAGGTGCAATCGGACTGGAGTCGCAAGCCGATCTACGATGTGATCGCGCGCATAACGGGCAGCGAGCAGCCGGACGAATGGGTGTTGCGCGGCAATCACCGCGATGCCTGGGTGTTCGGGGCCTGGGATCCGCTCTCCGGCCACAGTGCGCTGATGGCCGAAGCCAGGGCGATCGGCGCGCTGCTCAGGAGCGGCTGGCGGCCGCGGCGCACGCTGATCTACGCCAGCTGGGACGGGGAGGAGCCGGGCCTGATCGGCTCGACCGAATGGGCCGAGACCCATGAGCAGGAGCTGCGGCGCCACGCAGTGGCGTACGTGAACTCCGATACCAACGCGCGCGGCTTTCTGGAGGCCGCTGGCAGCCATTCGCTGCAGCGCCTGGTCAATGAGGTCAGCGCCGGCGTCCGCGACCCCCAGACCGATGGCAGCGTGCAGGCACGGCTGCGCGCCAAGCTGCGTGTCGACGCCTTTGAGAGCGCCGCGCCCAGTGAACAGGTCAGGCACCTGGCGCAGACCGCGGCCTCCGGGCTCGACCTGCCGATCGACGCGCTCGGCTCCGGCTCCGATTTCACGCCGTTCCTGCAGCACCTCGGCATCGCGACCCTCGATCTGAGCTATCGAGGCGAAGCCGACAACGATGGCATCTACCATTCGGCCTATGACAGCTTCGAGCACTACGTTCGTTTTGGCGATCCCGGCTTCGCCTACGGCATTGCCGAGGCGCAGACCGTCGGCCACCTGATGCTGCGGTTGGCGGATGCCGACGTGCTGCCGCTGCAGATCAGCGGTGCTGCCGAGGCGTTCGACGGTTACGTGCATGAACTGCACAAGCTTGCCTATGACCAGGGCGAGCACGCTCAGACGCTCGCGGCGCTGCGCCAGGCGGGCGCGTTCGAGCTCGCGAGCGATCCGACGCGGCCGGTCGGTCCGCCGGCCAGCGAGGACGAGGTGCCGTACCTGGATTTCGCGCCGCTGGATGACGCGATCGCACGGCTGAAGCGCTCGGCGAAGGCCTATGACCAGGCCCTGGCCGAGGCTGGTGTGCGGGGCATGCTACTGAGCGCCGCGCAACGCGCCCGGCTGGATGAGGTACTGCAGGGCCTGGAGCAGGCGCTGAGCAGCGATGACGGTCTTCCGGGCCGTTCCTGGTACCGCCATCTGATCTACGCGCCCGGGCTCTACACCGGCTACGGCGCCAAGACCATGCCCGGCGTGCGTGAGGGCATCGAGCAGCGCCGCTGGGACCAGGCGGTGCAATACATCGGCATCACCGCGCGCGCGATCGAGACCTATTGCGATCGGGTCGACACCGCAACCGCGCTGCTGCGCAACTGAGCGCGGTTGCGACGGCCTGGCACCCGAGCGGTATGAGAGCGAGAGCATGAAGCGCCATCATTTCGAGCGCCATTACTCCGAGCGCATCGCGTGGCTGCGGGCCGCGGTGCTGGGCGCCAACGACGGCATCGTGTCGCTGGCGAGCCTGCTGGTCGGTGTCGCCGCGACCCACGTCTCGCGCGGCCAGGCGCTGGTCGTCGGAGTCGCCGGCCTGGTCGGCGGCGCGATGTCGATGGCCGCCGGTGAGTTCGTTTCGGTGAGCTCGCAGGCCGACAGCGAGCGCTCGGATCTGGAGCGCGAACGACTGGAGCTTGCGGCCGACGAGCCCTCCGAGCGCGCCGAGCTCGCCGGCATCTACGTGCAGCGCGGGCTCGAGCCGGCGCTGGCGGCGCAGGTGGCGGTGCAGCTGATGCGGCACGACGCGTTGGCGGCGCACGCGCGCGATGAGCTCGGACTATCGCCGGCGCATCGCGCGCGGCCGCTGCAGGCGGCGCTGGCTTCGGCCGCCAGCTTCGCCACCGGCGCGATGCTGCCATTGCTGATGGTGCTGGCGAGCCCGGCCGCGCTGCTGATCCCGGTCATCGCCGGCAGCTCGCTGCTGTTCCTGGCCGTGCTCGGCGGCCTGGCGGCACGCGCCGGCGGCGCGCCGCTCGGCGCCGCCGCGCTGCGGGTGACGTTCTGGGGGCTGCTGGCGATGGCGGTGACCGCGGCGGCGGGCAGCGCCTTTAGCGCCTTCGCCTAAGTCGCGGCGCCGTGGTAGCGTGCGCCTATGGCCAAACTGAGCGCGATCCACCCTAACAGCGCCGCACCGGCGGCGGCCGCCGCCGGCTCCAGCGGCCTCAACACGATCGACGAGATCCTGGCGGAACTGCGCGCCGGACGCATGGTCGTGATCATGGACGATGAGGACCGGGAGAACGAAGGCGACCTGATCATGGCGGCCGAGTGCGTGCGGCCCGAGGACATCAATTTCATGGCCCGCTTCGGGCGCGGCCTGATCTGCCTGACGCTGACGCGCGAGCGCTGCGCGCAGCTGCGACTGCCGCTGATGGTCAGCGACACCGATCGCACCCAGCGCACCAATTTCACGCTGTCGATCGAGGCCGCCGAAGGCGTCACCACCGGCATCTCGGCGCACGATCGGGCGCATACCGTGCGCACCGCGGTGCGCCCCGATGCCCAGCCGGAGCAGCTGCGTCAGCCCGGGCACGTGTTCCCGGTGATGGCGCAGCCCGGCGGCGTGCTGACGCGCGCCGGACACACCGAGGCCGGCTGCGACCTGGCACGGCTGGCCGGATTCGAGCCGGCGGCCGTGATCGTCGAGATCATGAACGACGACGGCACCATGGCGCGCCGGCCGGAGCTCGAGGCTTTCGCGCGCCGCCACCAGCTCAAGATCGGCACCATCGCCGATCTGATCCGGCACCGCCTGCAGACCGAGCGCTCGGTGGAACGCATTGCCGAGCAGACCGTGAGCACCGCCTACGGCGAGTTTCGGCTGTACTGCTACGAGGATCACGTCAATCGCGACGTGCACCTGGCGCTGGTGCACGGCGACCTCGGCGCCGACACGCCGATCGTGCGCGTGCACGTCACCGACACGCTGCGCGACCTGGTCGGGGTGCGCGACGGATCGCAGGCCTGGACGCTGCCGGCGGCGCTGCTGCGCATCGCGCGCTCGCCGTGCGGCGTGGTCATCATCCTGCGCCAGCGCGAGCCGCCGCGCGAGCTGGCCGATGCGGTACAGGCGCTGTCGCGGCGCGCTACGGGCGATGCGCCCGCGGCGCTGAGCGGCCGCGTACTGCGCACCTACGGCGTGGGCGCACAGATTCTGCGGCGACCTGGGCGTGCAGCGCATGCGTGTGCTGTCGGCGCCGCTACAGCTGCACGGCATCTCGGCATTCGGGCTGGAGATCGTCGATTACGTCGGCGAGAGCGGCTGAAGCTTCGCTATACTGCACAGCCGCATGGGTACCGCGGCCAATCAATCCGGCACGTTTGCAGCGAGCGAGTTCAAGTTCGCCATCGTCGCCGCGCGCTACAACGAGGACATCGTCGAGGCGCTGCTCGACGCGGCGCGCGCCGCCTGGCGCATGCACGGTGGTATCGATGCGGCATTGCAGGTCGAGCACGTGCCGGGCGCATTCGAGCTGCCGCTCGCGGCCAGAGCCATGGCGCTGCGGGGCACGGTCGATGCGGTGGTGGCGCTCGGCTGCGTGATCCGCGGTGACACCGCGCATTTCGAGTACGTCGCCGGCCAGTGCGCGTACGGGCTGCAGCGCGTGATGCTCGACACCGGAGTACCGGTGAGTTTCGGCGTGCTGACGGTGGACAGCCGGGCGCAGGCGCGCGAGCGCGCCGCGCCCGATTCGCTCAACAAGGGCGCTGAAGCGCTCGAAACCGCGCTCGCGATGGCAAGCCTGCTGCGGCGGCTGAAGTGAGCGCCCGGGTCGAGCGCGGTTCCGGCGCCCGCACGGTGGCGCGAAAACTGGCGTTGCAGGCGCTGTATCGCTGGCAGCTCAACGCCTGCGAGTGGCAGGACCTGGTGCAGGAGTTCGCCGCCGACCCCGACATGCCGCGGGCCGACGCCGAGTATTTCCAGGGACTGATCGCCGCGATCTGCCGCACGCACGACCAGCTCGATGCCGCGCTCGCGCCGCTGCTCGATCGCAAGCCCGCGCAGCTCGATCCGGTCGAGCACGCGCTGCTGCTGATCGGCAGCTACGAGCTGCAGCACCGCCCCGAGGTGCCGTTCCGGGTGGTGATCAACGAGGCGGTCAATCTCGCGCGCCGATTCGGCGCCACCGACGGGCATAAATTCATCAACGGCGTGCTCGACCGCGCGGCGCGCCTGTGGCGTCTGCAGGAGCATTGAGCGCCGCGGCGCCCATGCCAGCCGTGCACCGTGGCTCCTACCGAATCGCAGCTGATCGAGCGTTATTTTCGCGAGCTCGGCGCGAGCCGCGAGGATACCGTGCTCGGCATCGGCGACGATGCGGCGCTGCTGAGCGTGCCGGCCGACAGCGAGCTCGCGCTCACGACCGATGCGCTGGTCGAGGGCGTGCATTTCCTGCCCGGCGCGCCGGCGCGCGCGCTCGGGCAGCGCGCGCTTGCGGTCAATCTGAGCGATATCGCCGCGATGGGCGCCAGCCCGAGCTGGGCGCTGCTGTCGCTGAACCTGCCGGCGGCGGACGAAGACTGGCTGCGCGAATTCTCGGCCGGCTTCGGGGCCCTCGCGCGCAGTCATGACGTCGCCCTGGTCGGCGGCAACCTGAGCCGCGGGGCGCTGTCGATCACGGTCGCGCTCGCCGGGCTGGTCCCGCGCGGACAGGCGTTGCGACGCGACCGGGCCCGCGCCGGGGATGAACTCTACCTCAGCGGCAGTGTCGGGGACGCGGCCTGCGGCCTCAAGTTGCTGCAGGGCGAGGCGCGGGCGGCGCCGGCCGATGCGGCGTACCTGCGGCAGCGGTTCGAATGCCCGACGCCGCGCATCGCACTGGGACAGGGGCTGCGCGGCATCGCAAGCGCCTGCATCGATGTCTCCGACGGGGTGTACATCGATGCACTGCGCCTGCTCGCGGCCTCGGGCTGCGCCGCTACGATCGAGATCGAGCGCCTGCCGCTGTCGGTGCCGCTGCGCCGTGTGCTCGGCGATCGGGCCTGGCAGACGGGGCTGTGCGGCGGGGAGGACTACGAGCTGTGCTTCACGGCCGCCCCGGTGCAGGCCGCGGCCGTGGCCGCGTTGGCGGCCCGCACCGGACAGGCGCTGACGCGCATTGGCGTGCTGCATCCCGGCAGCGGCCTGACGCTGAGCGCCGCCGGTTCGGTGATGCAGTTCTCGCCTTCGGGGTTCGATCACTTCGCCGATTGAACATTGCGTGCCGCCCGCCGCGCCGCGCGTCAGGACTTTGCGCAGCGCGGGGCGAGCCTCCGCCGATCCGCGATCCGCATCACAGCCCGGCGGCATTGCCGACGCTTATTCTGCCCGCTGTCTCCAGGGGTCGACCGGTCGATGAAAGCCTCCGCACCAAAAGACGCATACCCGATCCAGATTCCCGAACGCATCGGCAAGTACCCGATCATCAATGAGGTCGGCCGCGGCAGCACGGGCACCGTGTTTATGTCACATGACCCATATTATGGGCGTGACGTAGCCATCAAGGTCTACAACCTCGAAGCCGGCGGCGACGACGAGCGCGCGCGCATCGCGCGCAAGATGTTTCTGTCCGAAGCGCACATGGTTGGGATGCTGCACCATCCGAACATCCTGCCGATCTATGATGCCGGCGAGGAGAACGGTCACTGCTATATCGTCACCGAGCACGTGCACGGCGCGCGCACGCTGTCGGCCTATTGCCGCCCCGACAATCTGCTGCGGCTCGACGATGTCGTCGAACTGATGTTCAAATGCGCCAAGGCGCTGCACTACGCACATTCGCGCGGCGTGATCCACCGCGACATCAAGCCTTCGAACATCATGCTCACGACCGATAGCGACGTGCGCATCATCGACTTCGGCATCGCGCTGGTCGCCGATTCGGACATCTCGCGCATCGAAGGCATCGCCGGCTCGCCGAGCTATATGTCGCCCGAACAGGTGCAGAGCGTGGATCTCAGCAACCGCTCGGACCTGTATTCGCTCGGTGCGGTGATGTACGAGCTGCTGACCGGGGTACGGCCGTTTCGCGCCGGCAACCTCGCCAAGCTGCTGCACCAGATCGTGTATGCGACGCCGGCGCCGATTCATACGCTGCGCAGTGACGTGCCGGAGGAGATCGAGAAGGTCGTCGCGACCGCGATGCAGAAGGATCCGGACCGGCGCTACCAGTCGGGCCTGGACCTCGCCGCCGACCTGACGCGGGTGCATCAGACCCTGCGCCAGCAGTATTCGCGCATCGACCAGCAGGAGCAGTTCAGCCTGCTGCGGCGGCTGAAATTCTTCCACGAGTTCTCGCATGCCGAGATTCACGAGGTGCTGCGTGCCAGTCACTGGCAGGAATACGCTGCCGGCGAGCAAATCGTGAAGGAAGGCGAGATGGACGACCGCTTCTACATCATCGTGTCGGGCAGCTGCGCGATGGAACGGCATGGCGAGCGCATCGGCCTGCTGACGAGCGGCGACTGCTTCGGCGAGACCAGCTATGTGCAGGGCGCGAAGCGCACCGCGACCATCCTGGCCGCCGAGGAGGTCACGGTGCTGAAGGTCAGCTCGACGCTGCTCGAGCAGGTGTCAGCGTCCTGCCAGCTGCGCTTCAACCGCGTATTCCTGCGCTCGCTGATCAGCCGCCTGCAGAGCACCGAGCTGCGGCCGTAGCGGATCTGCCAGACCAGCCACACCGCCGCGCCCGCTGAACGCGGGCCTCCTTGAGATCAGCGTCCTTCGGGACGGTCGTGCGTGCCGCGCGCCTCGTGCTCGTGCGGCGGCGGAGAGCCGCCGCCCGGGTGACCGCCGGCTGCGGCGCCGCCGGTCGCGGCACCACCCGCTGCGGCGCCGCCGGTCGCGGCACCGCCGGTCGCGGCACCGCCCGGCGCGCCGCCCGCCGCAGGACCGCCGGGTGCGGGGCCGCCAGGGGTACCGTGCTGATGCTTGACCGCCGGCACCGCGCCATGGTCGGACAGGGTGCTGCCACCCGAATGCGGCGTCGTCACGCCCGCCGGCGGCGGGTTCGCGGCACCAAAGGCCGGATGCGGCGTCACACCCACCGGGTGCGGGGTCGAGACACCAAAGGCCGGATATTGCGACGTCACGCCGGACGGGTGCGGCGCGTGGGTCGCGCTGCCGTGGACCGGCACTACCCCCTGGCCGGTGAACACGCCGGCGTGCGCGGTGGCGCCGATCGGCGGGCTGCCGTGATTGAATGACGCGCGCAGCTGAGGGTTGCTGCGCGCCCCTTCCTCGTGGTGCTGCTGTGCGTACACCGGCGTCACATGACGCTCGTGCTCCGCCGCGAGCTCCTCCGCCGCGGGGCGCGCCTGGATGCCGCCGTTCCCGCCATTGAAGCTCACACGGTTCTGATTCACGATCACGGTCTTGTTGTAGACGTTGGTGATGTGCACGTCCTCGTGGATGTTGTTGTAAGCGCGGTTGTAGCGAAACGCGCCGTGGTCCCAATATCCGCCCTCGTAGCCGTGGCCCACGTAGCCAAAGCCGTAATTGACGCCGCCGTAGAAGCCGACGTGCGGACCCCAATAACCTTCGTGCCAGACGTACAGCCCATCCACCCAGCCCCAGTAACCCGGCGTCCACAGCAGGCCGGGCTCCGGCGCCTCCACCCAGGTACCCGGGACCCAGTAGTAGCCGCCGTCGGCCCAGGCCCAGTAGCCCGGCGTCCAGATGTAGCCCGGGGCTGGAATCGGGGGCTGCTCGTATACCGGCAGCACCGGCGGGGCGATGTTGATCGAGACCCCGACCGTGACGAAGGCGCGTGAGGCCTGCGAGCCCAGCAGCAGCGCGACTGCCAGAGCTGCTGCGTAAAGAATGCCGCCGCGGTTGCGCATGGATCGACCCCCTTGCCGCTGCCCTGGGCAGCGTCAGTGACTGATGACTCCCGTGAGCTTAGGCGGGGGACGCTGAACGGTGGCTGACCAAGGGCGTTCGGGCGGGCCGCGCCGATGCGCGTGCGCGGGCCGGCGCCGGGATGTCAGCGCTGTCTGGCCTTGCTCAGAAAACGCAGGATCTCCAGGTACAGCCACACCAGCGTGACCAGCAGACCGAAGGCTGCATACCACTCCATGTAGCGCGGCGCGCCCTGCGCGACACCGGATTCGATCAGGTCGAAGTCGAGCACCAGGTTGAGCGCCGCGACGCCGATGATCACCAGCGACACGCCCGATGCTCAGCGGGCTGGCATCATTGAGGAACGGCACCCCCACGTGAAACATGCCGAGCACCAACGACACCAGATACAGCAGCGCGATCGCGCCGGTGGCGCCGACCACGATGGCCCGGAAGCGCTGCGTGACCCGGATCACCCCGAGCGTGTAGGCCAGCAGCAGCGCTGCCATGCACGCCGAAGGTCAGGCCGACGGCCTGGATCGCGATGCCGGGGTAGCGCTTCTCGAGCACCGCCGAGATGCCGCCGATCACCAGACCTTCGCACGCCGCATACGGTATCGACAGATAAGGCGCCAGCGTCGCCTTGAAGCTGATGATCAGCGCCAGCACCAGGCCGGCGATGCCGCCGCCGAGCATCGCCGGCAGCACCACCGCCGGATTGCCGCTCGCGAAGAACTGCGACCACGGCCACAGCGCGGCCGCGAGCAGCACCACCAGCAGCAGGAACGACTTGTTGATCGTGCCCTGCAGCGTCATCGCCTCGGCGATGCCCGCGCGCGGCAGGCCGGAGAAGGTCTTGTCGTTGAGGCCGGGATTGCCCGTGCGGGTCAGCCAGGTGCGGTTGTCCATCCGTCAATGTCCCCTCAGCGCGGCGGCGCATCCAGCTGCTTGTCGTGCTCGATCATCGCGTAGGCGGAGTGGTTGTGAATCGACTCGAAATTCTCGCTCTCCACCACGTAGGCGGTGATGCGCGGCTCGGCGTTCAGCCGCACCGCGACGTCGCGCACCATGTCCTCGACGAATTTCGGATTGTCGTAGGCGCGCTCGGTGACGTACTTCTCGTCCGGGCGCTTGAGGATGCCGTACAGCTCGCACGAAGCTTCGCTCTCGGCGAGTTCGATCAGCTCCTCGATCCAGATGTGCTCGCTGCAGCCGCGCCTTGATGGTCACGTGCGAGCGCTGGTTATGCGCGCCGCGCTCGGAGATCTTCTTCGAGCACGGACACAGGCTGGTGACCGGGACCACCACCTTGATCCAGGTATGGGGCTCGCCGCTGCAGATCTCGCCGATCAGCGAGGCCTGGTAGTCCATCAGGCTCTCGACGCCCGACACCGGCGCGCGCTTCATGATGAAGAACGGGAAACGCATCTCGATATGGCCGGCATCGGCGTCGAGCCGCGTAGTCATCTCGCTGAGCATCGAGCGGAACGAGTCGACCGAGATCTCGCGCTCGTGGTGCAGGATCTCGACGAAGCGCGACATATGCGTGCCCTTGAAGTTGTGCGGCAGGTTCACGTACATGTTGAAGGTGGCCACGGTGTGCTGCTCGCCGGCCGAGCGGTCCTTGACCTTGACCGGATGGCGGATGTCCTTGATGCCGACGCGGTTGATCGGAATCCGGCGGGTATCGGCGCGCGCCTGCACGTCCTCGACCGAGATGACATTCTTGGGCCGCGGTTGCGCGACGATGTTCATGGATTCACCTGTGGGGATCAATTCGGGCCGATGCCGCCCGCCGCTGCTAATCTGGTGGCGGTGCGGGTCAGCTTCAAGGCGGGCACCGCCGCGCGCCAGCGCTCGATCGCCGCGGCGATGCTGGCCAGGTCGAGGCCCGCGGCCGCCAGGCAGTCATCGCGGCTGCCGTGCTCGATGAAGCGGTCGGGGATGCCGAGGTGCAGGCGCGGGATCGTGATCCCCTCGGCATCGAGCGCCTCGGCGCAGGCGCTGCCGGCGCCCGCCGCCGACCACGTTCTCCTCGATCGTCACGATGCCGGCATGACCGGCCGGCGATCTCGCGCAGCAGCGCGACGTCCAGCGGCTTGATGAAGCGCATGTTGACCACGGTGGCATCGAGGCGCTCGGCCAGCGTGCGTCGCGAGCGGCAGCATCGCGCCGAAGGCGAGCGATCGCCAGCCCGCTGCCGCCACGGCGGCGCAGTTCCGCGCGCCCGACCGGCAGCGCGGTCATCTCCTCCGCGATCGCGACGCCCGGGCCGCTGCCGCGCGGATAGCGCACCGCCGCCGGACCGTCCAGCGTGGTGGCGGTATAGAGCATCTGGCGGCACTCGTTCTCATCCGCCGGCGCCATGATCACCATGTTCGGAATGCAGCGCAGGAACGACAGGTCGTAGCTGCCATGGTGAGTGGCGCCATCGCTGCCGACCAGCCCGGCACGATCGAGCGCGAACACCACCGGCAGCTTCTGCAGCGCGACGTCGTGAATCAACTGATCGTAGGCGCGCTGCAGGAATGTCGAGTAGATCGCGACCACCGGCTTCATGCCGTCGCAGGCCAAGCCCGGCGGCGAACGTCACCGCGTGCTGCTCGGCGATCGCGACGTCGAAATAGCGCGTCGGGAAAGCGGCGCGAGAACTCCACCAGGCCCGAGCCCTCGCGCATCGCCGGGGTGATGCCGACGATGCGCGGGTCGCGCTCCGCCATGTCGCACAGCCAGTGACCGAACACCTGCGAGTAGGTCGGGGTGCCGGCCTTCTCCTTGTGAATCGTGCCGCTGACCGGATCGAACGGGCCCGGGCCGTGCCAGGTGATCGGATCGGCCTCGGCCGGTGCGTAGCCCTTGCCCTTGCGGGTCACCACGTGCAGCAGCTGCGGCCCGGACAGCTCGCGCAGCGTTGCGCAGCGCGCGCAGCAGCGCCTTCAGATCGTGACCATCGATCGGCCCGACGTAATTGAATCCCATCTCCTCGAACAGCGTGCCCGGCAGCACCATGCCCTTGACGTGTTCCTCGGAGCGGCGGGCGAGCTCGCGCATGGTCGGCATCTGCTGCAGCGCTTTCTTGCCGCCTTCGCGCAGCTGCGCGTACAGCCGCCCCGAGATCACGCGCGCCAGATAATTCGACAGCGCGCCGACGTTCTCCGAGATCGACATGTCGTTGTCGTTCAGTACCACCAGCAGGTTGATCGGCAGGCTGCCGGCGTGGTTGAGCGCCTCGAAGGCCATGCCCGGCGCTCATCGCGCCGTCGCCGATCACGGCGACCGCGCGCCGCTGCTCGCCATGCAGCTCGGCCGCGATCGCCATGCCCAGCGCCGCGCTGACCGAGGTGCTCGAGTGACCGACGCCAAAGGCATCGTACGGGCTCTCGCTGCGCGTCGGGAACGGCGCCAGTCCGTCGCGTTGCTTGATCGAGTGCAGCCGGTCGCGCCGGCCGGTCAGCACCTTGTGCGGGTAGGCCTGGTGGCCGACGTCCCAGACCAGACGGTCCTCCGGGGTGTTATAGACATAATGCAGTGCGATGGTCAGCTCGACCGTGCCCAGGCCGGCCGCGAAGTGCCCGCCGCGCGTGCTGACGGTCTGGATCAGGAATTCGCGCAGTTCCGCGGCGAGCGCCGGCAGCTCTCGCTCGTCGAGGGCGCGCAGGTCAGCCGGGGACTCTATGGAACCCAGTAAAGGGTAGGAGGGGGTGCTGGGTGGCATGGTAGGGGCTGAGTTTACACGCTCCACGGATCCCGGGGCCGCGCTGCAAGCTGCCCCGACGGGTGCGCGCCGGGAACGGCCCCGCCTGGGGGCCGGCCGGCGCGCCCAGGCGGCTGTCAGAGCACCCGGTCCACGATGTAATGGGCTAATAGACGTAGGTGCTGCCCCGCGGTTCCCAGGTTGTCGATGGCCTCGAGCGCCCGATCCCGATGCTGCACCGCAAGGTGGCGCGCGGCCTCGAGCCCGAGGACGCTCGGGTAGGTCGGTTTGCCCAGCGCGGCATCCGCACCCTGCTTCTTGCCCAGGACGCTGGTCTCTCCGGTGACGTCGAGGATGTCGTCCTGGATCTGAAACGCCAGCCCGATTTCCGCACCAAATCGCCGGAGTGCCGGGTAGGCATCGGTGTGCGCCAGCCCGGCGGCGATCGCGCCGAGTTCCACGCTCGCCTGAATCAGTGCGCCGGTCTTGCGCCGGTGCATGCCCTCGATGGCCTCGGCGCTCGGTGCGGTGCCTATGGCTTCGAGGTCGATGGCCTGGCCACCAGCCATCCCCTCGGTGCCGATCGCGTGCGCCAGCGTCGCCAGCATCAGCACGCGTTCCTCGGGGCTGATCTCGCCGGCGGGCTGTGGCCGGGGCTGCGCCAGCACCGAGAATGCCAGCGCCTGCAACGCATCGCCGGCGAGGATCGCGGTGCCTTCGTCGAACGCGCGATGGCAGCTCGGACGGCCGCGACGCAGGTCGTCATCGTCCATGGCCGGCAAGTCATCGTGGATCAGGCTGTAGGCATGGATCAGCTCGACCGCGGCCGCCGGCGCATCCAGGCGCAGCAGCGGCGCGCCAAAGGCCTGCCCGGTCAGGTACACCAGCACCGGCCGCAGCCGCTTGCCGCCACCGAGCACGCTGTAGCGCATCGCTTCGCGCAGGCGCGACGTGGCCGCGTCGTCGCTCGCAAGTTCCTGATCGAGGACGCGCTCGATGCGCTGCTGGAAGGCTTCGATGGTCGCCGCGAGCACGCTGTCGCGCGCAGCGGCGGGCGCGGATGGCGAGATCAGCTCGGCGCTCATTCCGACGCGGCGGACTCGAGGCCTGCGGTAGCGTCGATATCCTCGATGGTGACGCTGTCGCCACGCTGCAGCAGCCGCTGCACCTTCTGCTGCGCAGCCGCGAGCGCGCCCTGGCATTCGCGCGTGAGCCGCACGCCCTGCTCGAAGGTACGCAGCGCCTCATCGAGCGGCAGATCGCCCGACTCGAGCCGCGTCACCAGTGCCTCGAGCTGCGCCAGCGCCGCTTCGAAGGCCGGCGGCGCATCCTGGGGTGCAGACTTCGATGCCATCAAATTACCCTAGCACAATTGCCCCCACATTTAATCCGCGCGGGTCGTTGACGGCGGCGGCGGTTGCGCATAAATTGGCCTCATTAGAATTAGTCTAAAAAGTGGACTGAGGCCTTTCATCACGGAGGTTACCGCTCATGAAACTCGCTGGAACCAAGACCGAAAAGAATCTGAAGGACGCGTTCGCCGGTGAATCGCAGGCGAACCGTCGCTATCTGTACTTCGCGGCCAAGGCCGACGTCGAGGGCTACAACGATGTGTCGGCGGTGTTTCGTTCCACCGCCGAAGGCGAGACCGGCCATGCGCACGGCCATCTCGAATATCTCGAGCAGGTAGGCGATCCGGCCACCGGCCTGCCGATCGGCGAAACCAAGTTGAACCTCAAGTCCGCGATCGCCGGAGAGACGCACGAGTACTCGGACATGTATCCGGGCATGGCGAAGCAGGCGCGCGAGGAAGGCTTCAGCGAGATCGCCGACTGGTTCGAGACCCTGGCCAAGGCTGAGCGTTCGCATGCCAACCGCTTCCAGAAGGCGCTGGATAGCCTGTAACGCGCTGCGACGCGGACGGATCGAAGCGGCGTGAGCTCGGCGAAGGGTGGCGGCGGGCGCGAGGGCAACCTCGAGGCGCCGACCCGCCATCCGCTCGACTGGCGCGAGCCTGAGTTCTACGACGAGGCGGCGCTCGATAAGGAGCTGCACCGCGTCTTCGACATCTGCCACGGCTGCCGGCGCTGCTTCAGCCTGTGCCAGTCGTTTCCCATCCTGTTCGACGCGATCGACGCCTCGCCGACACTCGAGCTCGATGGGGTGGACAAGAGCGTCTACTGGCAGGTCGTGGAGAACTGTTATCTCTGCGACATGTGCTACATGACCAAGTGCCCGTACGTGCCGCCGCATCCGTGGAACGTGGACTTCCCGCACCTGATGCTGCGCGCCAAGGCGGTGCGGGCGCGGCGCGGCGAACTCACGCTGGCTGACCGCCTGCTCAGCTCAACCGATGCGGTCGGGCGCATCGCCGGCATCCCGGTGGTGGCCGAGATCGTCAACGCCGCCAATCGCAACCGAACCGCGCGCAAGCTGCTCGATCGGACGCTCGGGGTCGATCCGCGGGCGCCGCTGCCGAAGTATCACGCGAGCAGCGCGCGGCGGCGGCTCAAGCACAGCCTGCGGCGCGATCTGCCGGCGCAGCCGGCCGGCGATACCCGTGGCCAGGTGGTGCTGTTCACCACCTGCTACGGCAATCGCAACGAGCCGGACCTGGCGCAGGATCTGGCCGCGGTGTTCGAGCACAACGGCATTGCGCTGGTGCTGGCCGCCAGTGAGCGCTGCTGCGGCATGCCCAAGCTCGAGCTCGGCGATCTGGAGTCGGTGGCGCGATTCAAGGAGCAGAACATTCCGGTGCTGCTGGAGCGCATCGAGGCCGGCTACGACATCGTGGCGCCGATTCCCTCCTGTGTGCTGATGTTCAAGCAGGAGCTGCCGCTGATGTTTGCCGGCGATGCCCAGGTGCAGCGCGTGGCCGAGCACATCTTCGACCCGTTCGAGTACCTGATGCTGCGGCACAAGGCCGGGCTGCTGCGCACCGACTTCAAGGCGCGGCTCGGCAAGATCAGCTACCACGTGCCGTGTCACCTGCGGGTGCAGAACATCGGCCTGAAGACCCGCGACGTGCTGCGGCTGGTGCCGGACACGACCGTCGAGGTGATCGAGCGCTGCTCGGGCCACAACGGCACCTATGCGGTCAAGAGCAAGTTTCGCGACGCTTCCATGAAGATCGGCGGCCCGGTGATCGCAGCGCGTGGCCGGCGCCGGAGCCGACTACTATTCGAGCGATTGCCCGATGGCCGGCCATCAGATCGAAAGCGGCCTGGCCTCGGGGCGTCGAGCCGACGCATCCATTGAAACTGCTGCGCATCGCCTACGGCATCTGACGCGCTCGCGCTGCCCCGTCATGCAGAAACTCGCCGCTTCGCAGTTGATGTCGCTCGAGCAGTACGCGCGCGAGCGCGCCGGCCTGCGCGCCGGCATGATCGAGCATCGGCGTGTCCGCCAGCTGGCGCTCGGCGAGCATTGCACCTGGAGCTTCGAGGATCGGCGCACGGTGCAGTACCAGGTGCAGGAGATGCTGCGCAGCGAGCGCATCTTCGAGCCCGACGGGATCGCCGAGGAGCTCGCGACCTACAATCCGCTGATTCCGGACGGCAATAATCTCAAGGCCACGCTGATGATCGAATACACCGACCCGGCCGAGCGCGCGCGGCGCCTGGCCGAACTGCGCGGTATCGAGCGGCGCTGCTGGATGCGGGTGGCGGGGTTCGAGCCGGCTTACGCGATCGCCGACGAGGACCTGGTGCGCGAGAACGAGACCAAGACCTCGGCGGTGCATTTCCTGCGCTTCGATTTCACCGCGGCGATGATCGCGCACGCCCGTGCCGGCGCCGCGTTCTCCGCCGGCGTCGATCACCCGGCATATCGTCACAGCGTCGATCCGCTGCCGCAGGGCCTGCGGCAGGCACTGCTCGCCGATTTCGGCTGAGCCCCAACGGCTCACGCGACTTGCCGAGCCAGTAATCGGAGGTATTGAACCCCGTGCGCTATTTCATTACGAAATACGCGCACTCGGTTCAATACCTCTAAGGTAGTCGATCAGCTCCCATGAGCCGCCGGGTCGGGCGCGCGGTGTCTGCTAGAATCCGCGCCGCTCGCATGGTCGCCGCCGGGCGTCGTCATCATCCTGACCTGGAAAACAATGGCTGAGTCGTACACTGCCTCCGACATCGAAGTCCTGAGTGGCCTGGACCCGGTGCGCCGCCGGCCCGGCATGTACACCGACACCACGCGCCCGAATCACCTGGCGCACGAAGTCATCGACAACAGCGTCGATGAGGCGATCGCCGGCTACTGCAAGTCGATCGGCGTCACGCTCTACAAGGACAACTCGCTCGAGGTGGTCGATGACGGACGCGGCATGCCGATCGACATCCATCCGAAGGAGAAGGTCAGCGGCGTCGAACTGATCCTCACGCGCCTGCATGCCGGCGGCAAGTTCACCGAAGGCTCCTATAAATTCTCCGGCGGCCTGCACGGCGTCGGCGTCTCGGTGGTCAACGCGCTGTCGAAGCACCTGGAGTGCTGGGTGCGGCGCGGCGGCAAGGAATACAACATCAGCTTTCGCGACGGTCGCGTGCATTCCAAGCTCGAGGTGATCGGCAGCGTCGGGCAGCGCAACACCGGCACCACGGTGCGCTTCTGGCCGGATCCGAAGTTCTTCGATTCCGACCGCTTCTCGGTGCCGGATATCAAGCGCGTGCTCAAGGCCAAGGCGGTGCTGTGCCCGGGCCTGCGCGTGAGCTTTCACAACGAGCAGACCGGCGAGAAGGAGGAGTGGTTCTACACCGGCGATCTGGGCGCCTACCTGGTGGAGCAGCTCGGGGCCGCCGATCGCATGCCGCCGGAGCCGATCACCGGGCGGCACGTGTCGGACGAGGACGTGGTGGAGTGGGCGCTCGCCTGGTCGGGCGATGCCGAGCCGCTGATCGCCGAGAGCTACGTCAACCTGATCCCGACCACCGGCGGCGGCACGCACGTCAATGGCCTGCGCGCCGGCGTGGTCGAGGCGGTGCGCGAGTTCTGCGAGTTCCGCAACCTGCTGCCGCGCGGCGTGAAGCTCACGGCCGAGGACATCTGGAACCGAGCCTGCTACGTGCTGTCGATCAAGATCCGCGATCCGCAGTTCGCCGGCCAGACCAAGGAGAAGCTCGGCTCGCGCGAGGCCGCGGCCCTGGTCGAGACGCATGCGCGCGACGCAGCCGCGCTGTGGCTCAACCAGCATCCGGACGCCGGCGAGCGCATCGCGCAGTTCGCGATCGAGAATGCGCAGGAGCGCCTGCGCGCCGCGGCGCGCGTGGTGCGCAAGCGCGCGGTCAACGGCCCGGCGCTGCCCGGGCAAGCTCGCCGACTGCAGCTCGCAGGATCCGGCGCGCTCGGAGCTGTTCCTGGTCGAGGGCGACTCCGCGGGCGGTTCGGCCAAACAGGCGCGCGACCGCGAGTTCCAGGCGATCATGCCGCTGCGCGGCAAGATCCTGAACACCTGGGAGCTCGAGCCGGGCGAGATCGGCAGCTCGCAGGAGGTGCACGACATCAGCGTCGCGCTCGGCGTGGATCCCGGCTCGTCGGACCTGACCGAACTGCGCTATCACAAGATCTGCATCCTCGCCGACGCGGACTCCGACGGCCAGCACATCGCGACGCTGCTATGCGCGCTGTTCCTGCGGCACTTCCGGCCGCTGGTGACCGGCGGGCACGTGTACGTCGCGATGCCGCCGCTGTATCGCATCGATGCCGGCAAGCAGGTGCTGTATGCGCTCGACGAGCAGGAGCGCGATGCCACGCTCAAGCGCCTGACCGAGGAGCACGCGCGCGTCAAGCCGGTGGTCACGCGCTTCAAGGGCCTGGGAGAGATGAATCCGCCGCAGCTGCGCGAGACCACGATCGATCCGCGCACCCGGCGGCTGGTGCAGCTCACCATCGAGGCCAGGGACCAGACCGACAAGCTGATGGACATGCTGCTGGCGAAGAAGCGCGCCAGCGACCGGCGCGACTGGCTGGAGAGCAAGGGCAATCTTGCCGAGGTGCTGATCTGATGGCGCAGCCGCCGGTGAATTTCGAGGGAGTGGAACGCCGCGCGCTCGGGGTGTTCACCGAGAAGGCGTATCTCGACTACTCGATGTACGTGATCCTCGACCGCGCGCTGCCGGCGCTGGGCGACGGCCTGAAGCCGGTACAGCGGCGCATCATCTACGCGATGAGCGAGCTCGGGCTCTCGGCTGCCACCAAGCACAAGAAATCGGCGCGCACCGTCGGCGACGTGATCGGCAAGTTTCATCCGCACGGGGATAGCGCCTGCTACGAGGCCATGGTGCACATGGCGCAGGATTTTTCCTATCGCTATCCGATCGTCGACGGCCAGGGCAACTGGGGCTCGCCCGACGATCCGAAGTCGTTCGCTGCGATGCGCTACACCGAAGCGCGGCTGACGCGCTACGCCGACCTGCTGCTGGACGAGCTCGAGCACGGCACGGTCGACTGGGCGCCGAACTTCGACGGCACGCTCGAGGAGCCGCTGATGCTGCCGGCGCGGCTGCCGAACCTGCTGCTCAACGGCGCCTCAGGTATAGCGGTCGGCATGGCGACCGATATTCCTCCGCATAACCTGCGCGAGATCGCCGCCGCCTGCATTCATCTGATCGACGAGCCCGAGGCCACCACGCGCGCGCTGCTCAAGCACGTCAAGGGGCCGGACCTGCCCACCGGCGGTGAGATCATCTCGCCGCGCGCCGACCTGGTGGCGTTCTACGACTCCGGCGCCGGCAGCTACAAGGCGCGCGCGGTGTGGGAGGTCGAGGAGGACAGCGGCCACGTGATCATCACGCAGCTGCCGTTCCAGGTCTCGGGCAGCCGCGTGCTGGAGCAGATCGCGCTGCAGATCCGGGAGAAGAAGCTGCCGATGGTCGAGGACGTGCGCGATGAGTCCGACCACGAGAATCCGACCCGGCTGGTGCTCGAGCCGCGCTCCAGCCGCGTCGATGTTCAGCAGCTCATGGCGCACCTGTTCGCCACTACCGACCTGGAGCGCAGCTACCGCGTGAATCTCAACGTGATCGGCATCGATGGCCGGCCGCGCGTGATGGGACTCAAGGGTCTGCTGGCCGACTGGCTCGAGTTCAGGCAGCAGACCGTGCGCCGCCGCCTGCAGCACCGGCTCGACAAAGTCGCGCGCCGGCTGCACATCCTCGATGGCCTCGCGATCGTTTACCTGAACCTGGACGAGGTGATCCGCATCATCCGGCGCGAGGAAGAACCCAAGCCGGTGCTGATCAAGCGCTTCAAGCTGTCGGACGAGCAGGCCGAGGCGATCCTCGAGACCAAGCTGCGTCATCTGGCCAAGCTCGAGGAGATGAAGATCCGCGAGGAACAGCAGGAACTCGGCGAGGAGCGCGCCAAGCTCGAAGAACTGCTCGCCAGCAAGGCCAAGCTCAAGAAGCTGGTGCGCGCCGAGATCGCGGCCGATGCCGAGGAATTCGGCGACCAGCGGCGCACGCGCATCGTCGAACGCGCCGCGGCGCAGGCGATCGAGGAGAGCGAGCTGCTCGCCAACGAGCCGGTCACGGTGGTGCTGTCGACCGGCGGCTGGGTGCGCTCGGCCAAGGGCCACGACATCGACCCGCGGAGCCTGTCGTACAAGACCGGCGATGCGTTCCAGGCCGCGGCGCGCGGCCGCAGCACGCAGCTCGCACTGTTCATCGACAGCACCGGTCGCGCCTACAGCCTGCCAGCTCACACCCTGCCTTCCGCTCGCGGCCAGGGCGAACCGTTGTCCGGCCGGCTCGATCCGCCCGACGGCGCGCGCTTCGTGGGTGTGCTGCTCGGCGAGCCTGAAGACCTGTGGCTGCTGGTCACCGACGCGGGCTACGGCTTCAGCGTGCGGCTCAAGGAGCTGCATTCGCGCAATCGCGGCGGCAAGGCGGTGCTGAAACTGACTGCCGGCGCTCTGGTGCTGCCGCCAGCGGCGATACCATTGGCGGCCGCGAGCCCCGGGGCGGGCGAAGGCGCGTCGCTGGCGCCGGCCGCGGATGCGCGCGTCGCGTTGGTCAACTCGGAAGGGCGGCTGCTGCTGCTGGCGGCGGCCGAGGTGCCCGAGTTGCCGCGCGGCAAGGGCAATAAACTGTTCGGCATCCCCACCAGGAAGGCCGAGTCGCGCGAGGAGACGCTGGTGGCGATGGCGGTGCTGTCGGGCACGCAGTCGCTGCGGGTGAGCTCGGGCGAGCGGCAGATGACGCTGAAGCCCGCGGATCTGAAGGACTATGTCGGGCAGCGCGCGCAGCGCGGCGCGCTGCTGCCGCGCGGCTGGCGCACCGTCGAAGGCGTCGAGCCCACGGAATAGCCCGGAATGGAGAACGCCAACCCGGGCCAGGCGGTCCACGGCGCGGCACAGCAGGGTTTCTCGAGCCAAGCGCTGGCCTACGATCGCGGGCGGCCGGATTATCCGTCGGAGTTGTCGGCCTGGCTGACGCAGGCGCTGCGGCTGGGCCCGGGAACAATCGCGCTGGATCTGGGCGCCGGCACCGGCAAATTCACCCGGCGGCTGCTGAGCACCGGCGCACACGTCACGGCCATCGAGCCGGTCGATGCGATGCGCGCGCAGTTGCTGAGCAATCTTCCCGGCGTGACCGCGATCGCGGCGACTGCGCAGTCGATGCCGCTGGCCGACGCATCGGTCGATGGGGTGGTCTGCGCGCAGGCGTTCCACTGGTTCGCCACCGGCGAGGCGCTGCGCGAGATCGGCCGCGTGCTGCGGCCCGGCGGCCGGCTCGGGCTGGTCTGGAACGTGCGCGATGAATCGCACGACTGGGTCGCCGCGATCACCCACATCCTCAGCGCCTACGAGGGCGAGACACCGCGATTTCGCAGCGGCGCGTGGCGGCCGCTGTTCCCGAACGAGCTATTTTCGGACCTGCAGGAGACGCTGTTGCCGTATCGGCATGTGGGCAGCCCCGACACCGTCATCGTCGATCGCGTGCTGTCGGTGAGCTTCATTGCCGCGTTGCCTGCGGCCGAGCGCGCCCGGGTCGCGGCACAGCTTCAGTCGCTGATCGCGACCCACCCGCAGCTCAAGGGCCGGCCGACGATCGCGTTCCCGTACCTGACGCGCACCTACTGCAGCACCCGCGCGGCGCTGCCAGGCTGATCGACGCGCGGCGCGCGCGGTTGATGCGGCTCGCGCCTACTCGATCGCGATCGAGGACGGCCCGCCGCCAGACAGGACCGTCGACACCTTGGCCCCGATCTGGGTCAGCGCGCCGCTGCCCTGAGTGATCCGGAAGATCGAGATCGTGCCGTCATCGCCGTTCGCGACGTACAGGAACTGGCCCGACGGATCGACCTGGACCGCGGTCGGCGTGGCGGCGCTGGGAATGTTGGTGGTGGTGCTCACGAACGGCGAGCCGGTCACCACGGTCAGGGTGCCGTCGACGTTGACGGTAAACGCCGAGACCGTACCGTCACCGCTGTTGGAGACGTAGAGGAACGAGCCGGTCGGATCGACCGTGACGCCCTCCGGTGCCGCGCCGACGCCGTAGCTCACCCCTTGCGTGAGCGTACCGTTGGCGCCGTAACTGTACTCGGTCACGGTGTTCGCGAGCTGGTCGGTGACATACAGGAAGCCGCCAGTCGGGTATACGGCAATGGCATACGGCTGATTGACGCTGATGCCGCCCTGGAACCCGAACGTCGATCCCGGCACGGCGGTCAGCTGCCCGCCACCACCGACGGCGTAGCCCACCATGGTCGCGTCGTAGAGATTCGCGGCATAGAGCAGCGCGTTGATCGGATCGACCGCGACGCTGTACGGGATATTGCCCGAGGGGTAGACCGAGGTCGCCAGTACGCCGGTCACCGGCGTCAGCACGCCGGCGTTGATCGAATACGCCTCGAGGGTGCCGTTCGGATTGTCGTCGCTGCCGACGTAGAGGTAGGGGCCCGTCGGGTCGATCGCCAGCGCGAACGGACGATTAGTCGCCCCACCGGTGGTCGCCGTCAACATATCCAGCGTCAGGGCACCGTTCGCGGCGACGGCGTCGGTTGAGATCTGTGACGCGAACGAGTCGGCCACATAGAGGTACTGGCCGCTCGGATCCAGCGCCAGCGCGTAGGGCTGCTGCTCCACCAGCGGCACGTACGGTGAGCCGCCGACGCCGGTCAGGGTGCCATTGGCGCTGATCGTGAACGCGGCCACGGTGCCGTTGCCGTTGTTGTCGAACGGGTTGGTCACGAACAGGAGCTTGCCGCTGTTGGTGCAGTGAACGGCCACGGTCGTGATCGCGGCGGTCGTGACGGTGCCGGTGCCGCCGGTGACCCGGCAGAACTGCGCCGGGTTCGAGGGTTGCGTGCCGACGGTGACCGCGTAGGTCATGTTGCTGGCGATCTTGGTGGCAAAGGTGAAGCTGCCGTTGGCCGCGACCGTCAGGTTGTCGCCGCCGTTATCCTGCAGCATCAGCGCGGTGCCGTTCAGGCCGGTGACCGTGCCGCCGATCGTGTACAGATTGGTGGTGCAGGTGATCGACACATTGGTCACGTCGGCGCTGATCACGGTGCCGGTGCCGTTGCCGACGGTACAGGTCTGCGACGGATTGCCCGGCTGCGTCATCACCGTGACCGCGTAGGCCGAGCCGCTCGGCAGGGTTGCGAAGGTGTAGCTGCCGCTGCCGGCGATCGACACGGCATTGGCGCCGTTGGTCTGCAGCACCAGCCCGGCGCCACTGAGGCCGCTGACGCTGCCGCTGATCGCGTAGCTGTTGGTGGTGCAGGTGATCGCGACGTTGCTCACGTTCGCGGTCGTGACCTTGCCGGTGTCGTTCGCGACCACGCAGGTCTGCGCCGGGCTGCTCGGCTGCGTCATCACCGTGACGGTGTAGTTACTGCCGCTGGCCAGGGTCGAGAACACGTAGTTGCCGGAGCTCGACACCGAGACGTTGTTGGTGCCATTGGTCTGCAGTACCAGACCCGAGCCCACCAGTCCGGTGACACTGCCGCCGACGGTGTAGAAGTCGGTGGTGCACGAGACGACGACGCTGGCGACGTTGACCGTGCCCACGGTGCCGGTGCCGTCCATCACGGTGCAGACCTGCGACGGATTGATCGGCTGGGACTGGATGGTGACGGCGTAGGTCGCGCCGTTGGCGACACTGCCCGCGAAGGTGAAGCCGCCGTTGCCGCTGACCGCGAGATTGTTGCCCGCGTTGTCTGCGAGCACCAGCCCGGTGCCGGAAAGACCGATCACGTTGCCGCCGATCGTGTACGACGTCTGCACGCCGCCGCTGCTGCTGCCGGTGCCGTTGCCGCCGATCGAGCCGGTGCCGCTGCCGGTGCCGGTGTTGATCGTGGAGCCGACGCCGCCGATGCTCTCGCCGCAGGCCACCACCAGGCCGCTGGCGCACAGCGCGAGGATGAGAGCGCGCAGGGCCGGGAAGCTCAGCTGCCGCGGAACGATCGAATGCATGCGTTATGGCTCCAGTCGTGCCGCCCTGAATCGCCAGGGCAGCTGCAGAAATTGCGTGACTACGCCGCGCGCTAAAATCGCGGCTGGCACGGGGATTCACGGGCAATCCGCGTGCACGCGCCATTATTCAGATTCGGGGGACGCGGCAGCGGTGATCGTGGTCTCAATGTGACTGAATCCGTCGCGGGAGCGTGACGGCGTTCACGCTTCGTGCGCGATCGAGCCCGGACCTTATGTCGTGTGCACCCGTGCGGCCTCGAGGCCCGGGGCCCAAAGAAAATGCGCCAGTCCGAGGGGACTGGCGCACGTTGAACGTCTCGGCGGCGAGCGCTATTGAGCTGCAATCGCCGAAGGTCCGCCGCTTCCTGCATTGATCAGCGTCAACATCGGACTCCCCGCGACCGGGCCGGTCAGGACGCCGCTGCTCTGATCTATCGTGAAGATCGAGACTGTGCCGTCGTCACCATTGGCCACATAGAGGTACTGACCTGAGATGTCGACCACAACTGCGGTGGGAGTGGTCGAAGCCGCGGCGCCGGTGTCCTTGGCAGCCCCCACGCTGGTCAGCGCCCCGGTGCCCGCATCGATCGTGAAGCCCGACACAGTGTGGTCAGTCCTGTTCGAGACGTACAGGAACCTACCCTGCGGATCGATCGCAATGCTGTCGGGGTCAGTGCCTACGGGGGCAGTGGCTAGCTCTAGCCCGGTCGGCGTAACTTGCGTCACTGTACCGCTGCCGTCGTATGCGAAACCGGAAACCGTCTTGGCACTAGTGTCAGTCACGTAGAAGTATCCCCCGGCCGGGTACACGGCGAAGGCATAAGGCGCGGTCAAACCCAAAAAGGGTGAGCCGATTCCAGTCAGCGCGCCGCCGCTGATCGAATAGGCCTGGTCGGACTCGAACAGGAATTTATCCGCCGGATCAAGGGTGATTCCAAACGGGACGTCTCCCGACCCCGTGTCGCTGGGAGTGTAGTTCGACAGAGCCCCGGCAGTAATGGAATATGCTGCGATAATGCTGTTGAGCGTTGGGACAGTGGCGCCCACATACAGGTTGGCACCGGCGGGATCGACGACGATCGAATACGGTACATCGCCGGCCGGCAGGGCGGCCGTATCGCCGGTGGTTGATACCGCGCCAGTTGTGATGCTGTAGGTGTCGATGTCCGCGCTGGCAAGGCTTATAACGTACGCATAGGCCCCGGAAGGATCCAATGCGATGCCAGACGGTTGGTCACTGGCCACCACGGGCGCACCGCCGATCATCGTCAGCGCACCGGTTCCTGGGGTAATTTGAAATGCGGCAATGCTACCGGTGGCGCCATCATAACCGTTCGTAACGAAGACGTAGTTGCCAGCGCAATTAACCACTACTGAAGTGACGGGGGCGTTGGTGACCGTGCCGGTGGCGCCGCTCGTTACTGCGCAGTTCTCTGCCGGGCCCGACGGCTGGGTCTGAACGGTTACAGAATAAGTGGCGTTGCTCGCGATTTTAGTGGCGAAGGTGAAGGAGCCGCTCGCATTGATCGTCTTGTTGTCGCCGAGGTTGTCCTGCAGGATCAATCCGGTACCGGTCAGGCCGGTGATCGTGCCGCCGACCGAATAGGTATTGGTAGTGCAGGCGACCGCGACGGTGACATTGGCGCCCGCTACCGTGCCCGAGCCACTGGTGGGCGTGCAGGTCTGCGAAGGATTGGTTGGCTGTGTATGGACGGTGACTGCGTAGAGGTTACCGCTCGCAATCTTGGTTGTGAACGGAGTCAGCCCGTTGCCCGCGATGGCGAGATTGTTCCCGCCGTTATCCTGCAGCACCAGGCCGCTGCCACTCAGGCCGCTGACATTGGCGCTGATCGTATACTGGTTGGTGACGCAGGTGATGGTGACAGTGATATTGGTGCTGCCCACCGTGCCGGAGCCGCTGGTGGGCGTGCAGGTCTGCGAAGGGGTATTGGGCTGAGTCAGGACAGTGACGGCGTAGAGTGCACCGCTCGCAACCGTGGTCGCGAATGCGGACGTACCATTGGCCGAGACCGGCAGGTTGTCGCCGCCATTATCCTGCAGCACCAAGCCGCTGCCACTGAGCCCACTGACCGTGGCGCTGATGGTGTATTGATTGGTAACGCAGGTGACGATGACGGTGACATTAGAGCCCGATACCGTGCCCGAGCCACTGGTCGGCGTGCAGGTCTGCGAGGGGTTGGTGGGCTGAGTCATAACGGTGACCGCGTATGCCCCACCATTTCCTATCTTGGTCGCGAAGGCGGACGTGCCACTGGCCGACACCGGCAGGTTGTCGCCGCCGTTGTCCTGAAGTACCAGACCGGATCCGCTGAGTCCGCCGACGGTTGCAGAGATCGTATAGGTCACGGGTCCGCCGCTGCTGCTGCCGCTGCTGCTGGAGCTGCCACTCGAGCTGCTGCTCGAGCTGCTGGAGCTGGAGCTGGAGCTGGAGCTGCTGCTCGAGCTGGAGCTGCTGCTCGAGCTGGAGCTGGTGTTCGTGGTGTTGTCACTGCCGCCGCCGCAGGCGACGACCACGAAGCTGGCGCAAACGGCCAAGGTGAGCGCCCGCAAGGAAGCGAGACTCAGGTGCCGCGGAAGTATTGAATTCATTGACTATAGCTCCACTGGGGCCGCCCTCAGACTCGAGAGCAGCCGAGAAAATTGCTGTTGAGGCCCCGCTCTGTCAGTCGCGGTTGAAATAAGAGTTCATCAGTGCCCGGTAATACGAATGCAATTATCGTGAGCCGCCGAGCACCAAAGCTGTGATCCCTGTCTCAAGTCCGACGAAGTCTGTCGCAGCGCGGTGACGTCGCACTGCGGTAACAGGGCGCGCGGTGCAGCTGGGTACGAACCTTTCTGGAAGCTTTCAATGACCGTGCAGCTAGTCGGCGACTTCCTCGGCGCGATGGCAGGCCACCTGGCTGTCGCCGACGCTGCGCAGCAACGGGATCTCGCGGGTGCAGCGCTCGATCGCCATCGGGCAGCGCGTACGGAATACGCAGCCCGAGGGTGCCGCCAGCGGCGACGGGATCTCGCCTTCGAGCGGTACGCTGCGGCGGGCGCGCGCGGCGATCGGGTCCGGAATGGGCGCCGCGCGCATCAGTGCGCGCGTGTAGGGATGGCGGCTGGCGTTGAACAACGCGTCGCAACCGGCCATCTCCATCACGCGGCCGAGATACAGTACCAGGACGCGATCGCAGCTGAAGCGTATCGCCGCCAGATCATGCGAGATGAACAGCAGCGACAGCTGCAGCTGCAGCTGCAAGTCCTTGAGCAGGTTGCTGATCTGGGACTTGATCGAGACGTCGAGGGCCGACAGAGGCTCGTCGCAGACGATCAGCTCGGGCTCCACGATCAGCGCCCGGGCGATGCCGATGCGCTGAGCCTGTCCGCCGGAAAATTCGTGCGGGTAGCGATGCAGGTGTTCGGCGCCCAGTCCCACGGCCCGGGCCACCGCCAGCACGCGCTGCAGGCGCTGCTCGCCGGAGAGCCGCGGCTCGAATACGCGCAGCGGCTCGCCGAGTATGTCGCCGATGTGCATGCGTGGATCGAGCGAGGCCAGCGGGTCCTGGAAGATCAGCTGCAGATGTCGCCGCATCGCCTGCAAGGCAGTACCCGAGAGCCCGAGCAGATCGGTGCCATGAAACATCGCCGTGCCCGACTCGGACGGGATCAGCCGCAGCAGCGCGCGCGCAATGCTCGACTTGCCGCTGCCCGATTCGCCCACCAGTCCCAGAGTCTCGCCGCGCGCGATTGCGAAGCTGACGTCGTTGACCGCACGCAGCTGCGCATGCTGGCCGCGATGGGCGACATGGTAACTGACCGAGAGCGAGCGCACCGCGAGCAGCGCAGTGGCTTGCGAGGGCGCCGCAGCGGTATTCATGCCACCTCACCACGCAGTCTTCCGAGGGCGCCGTCGTAATGGCAGGCCTTAGAGTGCCCGGGCCCGATCTCGACCAGCGGTGGGGCGACCGCTTCGCAGACCGGCATGCGATAGATGCAACGCGACGCGAAGGCGCAGCCGGCGGGCAGTGCCGCCGGGTTGGGCGGGGCGCCGCCGATGCTCGCCAGATGCGCCGGCTGCGGAGCATCGATGCGCGGGATCGACTGCTGCAGAGCTTCGGTGTACGGATGGCGCGGCATCGCGAACAGCGCGTGGACCGGCGCCTGCTCAATGATCCGGCCGGCATACATCACGGCGACCCGGTCGGCCACTTCGGCAATCACGCCCAGGTCGTGCGTCACCAGCACGACGGCGGTGCCGGTGCGCGCGCGCAGTTCCTGAAACAGGCTCAGGATCTGCGCCTGCACCGTGACATCAAGCGCGGTGCTCGGCTCGTCCGCCAGCAGCACCTCCGGTTCAGCGATCAGAGCCATCGCGATCATCACGCGCTGGCGCATGCCACCGGACAGTTCGTGCGGGTACTGGCGCAGGCGTCGCGCGGCTTCCGGGATGTGCACCGATTCCAGCATCTCGATGGCACGGCTCTCGGCCTCGCGCGCGCTCGCGCCGCGATGCACCCGCAGCACTTCGGTGATCTGGCGACCGATGCGAAGGTACGGGTTCAGCGCCGTCATCGGGTCCTGAAATACCATGCTGATCCGATCGCCGCGGACCCGGTTCAGACCCGCGGCGGCCAGGCCGAGCAGCTCCTGGTCGCGATAGCGGATGCTGCCGCGCAGCTCGGCACGCGGCGCCGACAGTCCCAGGATCGACAGCAGCAGCTGCGTCTTGCCGGAACCGGATTCACCGACGATGCCGAGGAATTCCCCGGCGGCGACGTCGACATCGACATTGCGCACCGCCTCGATGCGGCCGCGCTCGGATGGATAGCTGACCGAAAGGCCGCGGATGCGCAGCGGCGCAGCGACGCCCATGCTCAGTGATCCCTCGGGTCGAGCGCGTCGCGCAGTCCGTCGCCCAGGTAATTGAAGCAGTAGATGATGGCGGCCAGGAAGGTGGCCGGCACGATCAGCAGGTGCGGGTGCGATTGCATCTCCGAGGTGCCGTCCGCCACCAGCGAGCCGAGCGATGCCAGCGGCGATTGCACGCCCAGGCCGAGGAAGCTCAGAAACGCCTCGAACAGGATTACCGTCGGAATCGCCAGCGTCGCATAGATGATCACGATGCCGATCAGGTTCGGCACGATGTGGCGCAGGATCATCGCCGCTCCCCGCACGCCGGAGACGCGCGCGGCCTCGATGAATTCGCGCTGCTTGAGCGACAGCGTCTCGCCGCGCACGATGCGCGCGATGTCCAGCCAGGACACCGCGCCGATTGCCAGGAAGATCAGCCACAGCTCGCGACCGAACAGCACCGTGAGCACGATCACGAACGGCACGAACGGGATCGAATAGAGAATGTCGACCGCGCGCATCATCAGCGCATCGGTCATGCCGCCGGCGTAGCCGGCGGTGGCTCCCCAGGTGACGCCGATCAGTACGCTGACCAGGCTGGCGGCAAGACCCACGGCCAGCGAGATGCGGCATCCCCACATCACGCGCACCAGCAGATCGCGTCCGAGCGGATCGGTGCCGAGGATGTGTCCGCCGGCGAGCATCGGCGCCCGCGACAGCAGCTCGAACTGCGGCGTGAAATAGTCATAGGGCGAGAGCAGCGGCAGCAGCAGGCAGGCGAGCATGATCAGGGCCAGCAGCAGCGCCGCCGCCATCGCCATGCGCTGCCGGCGCAGCCGCTGCAGGGCCTGGCGCCAGAAGCCCTGCGCAGCGCTCATCGCAGCCGCACTCGCGGGTCGATCCACGCGTAGCAGAGATCGGCCAGCAGGTTGAACAGGATGATGAGCGCGCCGTAGAGCACGGTGATGCCGATCACCAGCGTGTAGTCGCGATTGAGCGCCGCGGTGATGAAGTAGCGGCCGATGCCCGGCAGGCCGAATACGTTCTCGACCACGATCGAACCGGTCATCACACCGGCAATCGCGGGTCCCGAGAAACGACACCAGCGGTGTCAGCGTCGGTCGCAGTGCGTGACGCCAGACGATCAGCCGCAGCGGCAGGCCCTTGGCGCGCGCGGTGCGGATGAACGGGCTGTTGAGCACCTCGATGGTACTGCCGCGCATCATGCGCGCGACATAGGCGGTGTAGGGCAATGCCAGTGCCACGGCGGGCAGCACCAGGTGCGAGAGCGAGCCGTGGACCCAGTCGCCCGAGGGCAGCCAGTGCAGCTTGACCGCGAACATCAGAATTAGCAGCGGTGCCACCACGAACACCGGGATCGAAATGCCCACCACCGCCAGCGCCATCGAGCCGTGATCCCAGCGGGTTCCCCGGCGCAGCGCGGCGTTGACGCCGACCGCGGCGCCGACCGCGAGCGCCAGCGTGATGGCGGTCAGGCCGATGGTGGCATCCACCGGCAGGCCCTGGGCAATGATCTCGTTGACCGAGGTGCTGCGGTACTGGAACGAGGGTCCAAGATCCCCGCGCGCCAGATCGCCGAGATAGCGCAGGTACTGGCGCCACAGCGGCTCGTCGAGGTGGTACTTCGCCTCGATGGCCTTCTGGATCTCCGGCAGCATGCGCTTGGCGCCATCGAACGGGCCGCCGGGCGCGGCGTGCAGCAGCAGAAACGCCAGCGTCACGATCACCAGCAGCGTCGGCAGCGCGCCGAGCAGGCGGCGAATCGTGTAGCGCAGCACGCTTCGCCCCTGGTGCTCGAGCAGATACATGTAGCGCGACAGGTTACGGTCCATGACGTTCGATTGCCAGCCGCGCAGGTACGGCTTCACCAGGTGGCGCGTGGCGTAGTAGTAAAGCGGAATGAACGCCGCGTCGTCGTCGAGCACCCGTTCGGCCTGCTCGAACAGCCGGAAGCGCTTGCCTGTTGTCGGCTTCCTGCGCGGCTGCATCGATCAGCCGATCGAACTGTGGATTCGAATAGCCTGGATTGTTGTTGCCGTTGCCGGTGTAGAAGATCTGCATGAAGGTATAGGGATCCGGATAGTCGCCGATCCACGAGTAGTGGAACAGCAGCAGCTTGTGCAGCTGCAGCTCCTGCAGCAGTACCTTGAATTCGCGCTCGTCGATGTGCACGTCGGCGCCCAGAACGCTGCGCCAGTTCGCGGCAACCGCCTCAAAGAAGTGACGCGTGTCCGGCATCGAGCATGGTCTCGTCGAGGTCGAGGCGCAGCGGGTGTCGGTCGGAATAGCCGGCCTCGGCGTACAGGCGGCGCGCCAGCGCGTGCCGCGCCTCGGTGGACAGTGCGGTCCAATCCGGCAGCGGCAGCTGGTAGTCGGGCAGCGGCGGCATCAGCGTGTAGGCCGGCTCGTACATGCCGTCGCGCATGTAGCGTACCAGCGGCTCGCGATCGAGTGCCAGCACCAGCGCGCGGCGCAACGCGCAGGTTGTCCTTGAACGGCGGCAGCGTGAAATTCATCCCCAGCATATAGGTGCCGAAGTACGGCGAGTTGACTACCTGGTCGCCGAGTCACTCGACCTGAGCCAGGCGCGCTGGTTGGCGGCGAAGGAATCCGTCCAATCGCACTTCGCCGGCCAGGAAGCGCGACGCC
The DNA here is from genome assembly GCA_963701975.1 of uncultured Gammaproteobacteria bacterium. Lineage (GTDB taxonomy): Bacteria > Pseudomonadota > Gammaproteobacteria > Steroidobacterales > Steroidobacteraceae > FEN-1191. The sequence goes on along the minus strand of OY969692.1, from coordinate 4,049,386 downwards.
TGCGCGCTTTGGTCGGGGAGGATGTAGTAGACCACGCGCTGCAGGCGCACGTGCGCCGCGTCCCAGTACTTGTCGTTCTTCTCCAGCGTGATGCGGCTGCCGATGCATGTTCTCGCGCAGCACGAATGCCCCGTTGCACACCAGGTGCTCCGGTCGCACCCAGTCGTCGCCATAGTGCTGATCGCCGGCTCATACACCGGATAGATGTACTGCTGCGCCAGCAGATCGAGCAGGTAGGGGGTCGGGCCGCTCAGCTGCACCCTGAGCGTGTGGGCATCGAGCGCCTCGACTCCGAGCGTGTCCGGCGGGTTTCTTGCCGGCGGCGATCTCCAGCGCATTCTCGATCGCGGCCAGCCCCTGTGCGTACTCCGCGCCGGTCCTGCGGATCGACCACGCGACGCCACGAGTACACGAAATCGCCGGCCGTCAGCGGCGTGCCGTTGGACCAGCGCGCGTCCGGCCGCAGGTGAAAGCACCCAGGTCCTGCCGTCGGCGCTGCTCTCCCAGGAGGAGGCAACGCCGGCAGACGCCTTGCCGGCGACGTCGATGGTGGTCAGTCCCTCGAACAGGTCGTCGAGCACGCGCTGGCCCGGCACATCGGTCGCCAGCTGCGGATCGATCGACCGCGGCGTGTCGTCCAGGGCACGCGACAGCGTCTGTACCTGCGCCAGGGCGGTGCCGACCGTGATCGAGGACGGCGCGGACGCGGCTCCCGCCCGCGCGGAAGTCGGCGCCGGCGACGGGGCATCGATGCCGCCACAACCCGCGATCAGGCCGGCCGCGATCGCGCACAGCGCGCGAATCGGGCTGCCGTCACGACTTGAGCACCACCTCTTCGGGTGCGTGCACGAAGTAGCCCTGGATGTACTGCACGCCGAGCTGCCACACCACCGCCATGGTATTGGCGTCCTCGATGCGCTCGGCGATGGTCTGGATGTTGTGCTTGCGCCGCGGCCTCGGCGATCTCGCGCACGCGCTGCTGCAGCTCCGGGCTTGCCGCCACGCCCTGCATCAGCGAGCCGTCGATCTTGACGAAGTCCAGCGGCAGCGTGCTCGAGCAGGCTCTGCGCCGGTCGCGGCCGGCGCCGAAGTGCTCGATCGCGAACTTCAGGCCGCGTGCGCGCACGGCCTGCACCAGCTGCGTGGTCTGCTGCAGGTGCCGGGTGGCGACGTCCTCGGTGATCTGCAGGCACAGCCGCTCTGGTTCCGCCAGCGTCGCCTTGAGCTGCATGCTCCAGCCATTGCGGCAGCGACGGATCGACGGCGCTGTCGCGCGACAGGCGCACGAACAACAGATCCGGCTTGCGCTTGGCAGCGAACGACAGCGAGGCGCCGATCACCCAGCGGTCGATGTTCTTCATCAGCTCGTTGCGCGCGGCGGCCGGCAGGAATTCGGAGGGCAGTACCTCCTTGCCCTGCATGTCGAGCATGCGGATCGCGACATCGAACATCTTCTGGCTGCCACCGCCGAGCGACGCGATCGGCTGCTGCACCAGCCGGAAGCGGTTCTCCATCAGGGCCGCCTTGATGTGCTTGACCCAGACCTGGTCGTAGGCCTGAACGCGCGTGTCGTTGTCGGCGCGATCGACCGTGACCGATCTGGTTGCCGCCGCGCTCGCGCCCGCGCCGCAACGCATCCAGGGCGTCCATCGCCGCCAGCATCCAGATCGGGCTTGGTCAGCGGCACGACCCCCAGGCCGATGGTGCAGGTCGCGTGCAGCGTCCGACCGTCGGCCTGAAACGGCGTGCTTGCCGACGCGCTCGATCAGATTCTCGCACCAGGCCTCGACGTCGCGCGGGTTGCCGCGCTCGAGCAGCAGCATCAGGCTGGTGCCGCCGAAATGGCCGGCGATGTCATGCGGACCGATCAGCGAGCGCACGATGTTAGCGAACGCGATCAGCAGCTGCTCGCTGGCGAGCACGCCCACGATCACGCTCGATCGCGGCGAACTTGTCGAGTCGCACGCACGCCAGGTAGCGCACGCCGCCGGCGATCGGTTGCTCGAGCCGCTCCTGCAATGCCGTCGAGCAGATGGCGGCGCGTCGAGCAGCCCGGTGCCCGGGTCGGTGCTGCACCGCGGCTCTCCAGTTCGCTGCGCGAGCTGCCGATCGTCGCGCTTGCGCGCCGGCACGATCAGCCGCACGCTCGGCTCGCCTTCGTATTCACCGAGCGCGAGCACCAGTTCGAGCGGCACCACCGAGCCGTCGCCGAGGATCGCGCCGGCCTTCAGCATGTGATTGCTCCAGCGGCCCTGCAGGCATGCGTGCCAGCGCGGCCTTGAGCGGCGCGTGCGTCGCTTCCTCGAACAGATCCATGACCGGCTGGCCGACCAGGCCGGTGGACTCGACGAAGCCGAACAGCTCGAGCCAGGCGGCGTTGGCGTCGACCAGGATGCCCTCCTGGATCTGCGCGATGGCATCATTGGACCGCTGCAGCACGGCTTCGAGCTGGCTGCGATAGTCCTGCGCGGCGCGCAGGGTCGAATTCAGGGTACGCTCGAGCCGAAATGCCCGCAGCTCGCGCGCGATCACCGCCTGCAGCCGGCCCGGCTGCTGCAACGAGACGGTATCGCGCGCGCCCTGGGCCATGTCGTCGGCGATCATGCGCTCATCGACCTGCTCGCGCACCGCGATCAGCGGCACCGCGCTGGCGAACTGCGTCGCGCATGGCGGCGAGCGCGCGCAGTTCCTCGGCCCGGGGCCGGGCAGCAGATCAGCAGCTCGGGGTTGAGCTGCTCGAGGGCGTCGGGAATGTCCTGCGCGGCCGGAATCCAGGTGCAGTGAGCGGCCACGCCGGTCCGGCGCAGCAGGCTGTTGAGCGCCTCGACGGCGTCGCGCGTGGCACTGTGTACGATCAGCGGAACCGCGGTGGTATCGCTCAAGAGTCATTCTCCGGAAGCGCTTGAGTCTATCATCCGGCCGGTACGCGGCTGTGAAGCGCATCGCACGTGGACAGCGCCGACCTGCCCGGCACGACTGGCAGCTCGTGCGCCGCGGCCGGCGGCGGCTGGCGGGTCAGGGTTGATGCCGTTATCATACGCGCCCTTTTTTGACGGTTGCCATTGTGCGGCCGCAACCGGCGGAAATGATATGGCCAACTACACGACCAATGAGTTCAAGATCGGGCCTGCGCATCCTGATCGACGGCGATCCGTTTGCGATCGTCGAGAACGAGATGGTCAAGCCCGGCAAGGGCCAGGCGTTCAATCGCGTCAGGATCCGCAACCTGAAGACCGGGCGCACGATCGAGCGCACCTTCAAGTCCGGCGAGAGCGTGGAAGCGGCCGACGTGGTCGATGTCGACATGCAGTACCTGTACAGCGACGGCGATTTCTTCCATTTCATGCTGCCGGAGAACTTCGAGCAGCACGCCGCCACCAAGGCGGTGGTCGGCGACAACGCGCAATGGCTCAAGGATGGCATCGTCTGCATCGTGACGCTGTGGAACAATGTGCCGATCGTCGTGACGCCGCCGCCGCACATCGAGCTCAAGGTCGTCGAGACCGATCCGGGTCTGCGCGGCGATACCGCGACCGGCGGACAGAAGCCGGCCAAGCTCGAGACCGGCGCGGTGGTGCGCGTGCCGCTGTTCATCAACGAGGGCGAGATCATCAAGGTCGATACCCGGACCGGGGCCTACATCTCGCGCGCCAAGCAGTAGGCCGTCAGGCGCCGCTCGAGCGGGAACGCCAGCACCGCGCTCGAGGTCGGACTGCGCCGGTGCGCAGCATCAGCACGCGGTCAAATCCCGAGCGCGACCCCGGACACGTCCGGCAGCCCGGCCGCCAGCGCCGCGAGCAGCGCCGCATCCATCGGCGGCGCCGGCCGGCCGCGGCGCAGCGCGCTGCTGCCGATCGGCTTCGAAGCGCGCACGCTGTTCGGCCGGGTCGGCGAGTTCCTCGAAGCCGTTGGCGAGCTCGAGGCCGCGATAATAGAGCTCGAAGCGCAGCGCGACGCGCGGGTCGGCCGCGATCCAGCCGCGCCAGCGCAGCCTGGCTGGCCGGATAGCTGATGCACGAAGCACAGGCGGTCGGCTCCCAGGCGCGGACCGACTGCGCTGCCCATCAGCCAGTCGAGCAGTTCATCGCGTTCGCACTGCTCGGCCAGCCGCGGCTCGAGCCGCTGCACGGGTAGCGAGCGAGCGCAGCGCCGCGTCGCTGGCGCTGAGCGGATGCGCAGTCGAGCTCGCGCTGGAACGCCGCCTCGTAGCTCAGCGTCTCGACCGGCGCCTCCGGCGCCAGCCCGAGCAGCGCGCGCGCCAGCTCCGCGACCTCCTGCATCAGCTGCTGCATCGAATAGCCGCAGCGATACCACTCGATCAGCGTGAATTCGGCGTTGTGCAGCCGGCTCGTCTCCTCGCCGCGAAACACGTGTGCGATCTGATAGATGTCGCCGCTGCCGGCCGCCAGCAGCCGCTTCATCGCGTATTCGGGGGAGGTGTGCAGGTACAGCGGTGCGGCATGCCCCGGCAGCTGCACCTGCGCCGAGTGGATGTGCGGATCGGTGACCGCGTGGCGCACCAGCGCCGGGGTATCCACCTCGAGCACGCGCCGCTCGGCGAAGAACCGGCGCGCGGCCGCCAGCAGCTGCGGCGCGCAGGCGCAGCGTCGCCAGTGAGGCGCTCGGCGCGCCAGCTCACGAGCCGACCGGAACGACCACGGACGCCCAGTGCCTGGCCGACGGCAACGCTCGGCGCCCGGCTGCAGGTCCGTGTTCCAGCGGGCGAGCCCGGGCGGCAGCAGCAGCAGCACGGTCGAGCCCATATTAAAGAGACCAAGCTCGGCGCCGCGAGGCTGCCACAGGTCCGTGGTGCCGTCGGCCTCGAGCTGATGCACGCCGCGCGCCGGCCCGGCTGCGGCGGGCGCGTGGCCGCCGCGCGCGGCCCGACGCCAGGGCGTGACCTGGCCGTGCCACACCGTGCTCATGCTGCCGACGAACAGGGCGCCGACCAGCACCAGCACGAACGGGCCGTGCTCGCCGTCGAACGCGCAGACGACGCGCTCGTTGCGGGCGAACAGGCTCGGAACGCAGCCCACGGTCGCGCGGTTGACCGAGAACAGCCGCCCGGCCACGTGCCAGGCTGCGCGCAGGCGTCCGGCCAGCGGCATGTGCACGCGATGGTAGTTGAACGGCGCCAGATACAGCGTCGCGTACAGCCCGCCGCGCAGCGACGCCGCCCAGTCCCGGTCAGCCGCCCAGCAGCGCCTCGAGACTGATAGTGCTGCCCCTTGGCCTGCAGCAGCTGGTCCGCCTGCAGCGCGCCGGCGACGCTGAGCGTGCCGTCGCACGGGCAGACCACGGCCAGCGGATCGGGATCGGGCGGGCGTGCCTGCGGGCGCAGCGCGCGGGTGAAGAATGCATTGAAGCTCGGATAGCGCAGCGGCTCGGGTTCGAGCGCGTCGGACATCTGCGGGCGGTAGGCGCGCACGAAGGCCGCGATCAGAGCGTTCTTGAGCCAGGGCAGCCGCGAGCGCGTCAATGCGTAGACGATCCGACACAGCAGGTGGTGCGGCAGCAGGTACTGCAGCGGGACGAACAACCCCCTCATCACCCTGCCCTAGAGCCGGGCGGCTGCGGCGACCCGGCGCAGATCCGCGGTGAGCTTCGGGGCCGAGAATGGCGGCGAGAACACCGCGACCAGCCGAGCGCGGCTATCAAGCAAGTACAGCGTCGCCGAGTGATCCATCGTGTAGCTGCCGTCGGGCAGGTTCTCCCGCACGGCAATCGCGCCGAGGCTCTTCAGCAGCGGCGCCAGCGCGGCGTTGTCGCCGCGGGCGCCGATGAAGCTCTTGCTGAAGGCGCCGAGGTACACTTGCAGGTTCGCGGCGCTGTCGCGCGCGGGATCGATGGTCACGAACACCACCTGGGTGCCCGGCAGCGGCATCGCGCGCTGCACCTGCGTGAGCGTGGCGAGCGTGGTCGGACAGACATCCGGGCAGTTGGTGAACCCGAAGAACAGCAGCGTCGGATGGCCGCTCAGGCTGCGCAGGCTGAACTCGGCGCCCGCCAGATCCTGCAGATGAAACTCCGGCAGCGCGCGTGGCTGCGGCAGCCAGGTGCCGGTTTCGAGCGGCACGCTGGTGGCCGCGAGCATGCGCGCCAGCAGCGCCCCGACGATCACGGCGGCGGCTCCGATCGAAGCCAACAGCAGGACGGAACGACGAGTCATGGGTCAATTATCACACAGCGGCCAGGCCGACCCGTCGGTCCGGGCGGTGCTCGAGCGCAGCACGCGACGGCTCGCGCGCGCCCGGCTGCACTATGGCCACGGCACCGATCGCGCGCGCGACGACGCGGCGGCACTGCTCTGGCACGTTATGCGTCTACCGCCGGTGACGACGCCGGCGCTGTACCGGCGGCGCGTACCGCCACGCGCCCAGGCCGAGCTCGAGCAGTTGCTGCAGCGGCGCATCCGCGAGCGCATCCCGGCGGTGTATCTGACGCAGCGCTGCTGGTTCGCCGGTTTGCCGATGTACGTCGATGCGCGCGTGCTGATTCCTCGCTCGCCGATCGCCGAGCTGATCGAGCGCCGCTTCGAGCCCTGGGTGGAGCCGGCGCGCGTGCGTCGGATCCTTGACCTCGGGACCGGTTCGGGGTGCATCGCGATCGCCTGCGCCCGGGCGTTTCCGCGTGCCCGGGTCGATGCGGCCGACATTTCCGAGGATGCCCTCGCGGTGGCGCGCATCAACATCCGCCGCCACCGCCTGACGGCACGGGTGCGCGCGCTGCGGTCGGATCATTTCATCGGACTCGGCGGCGCCAGCTACGATATTATCGTGAGCAATCCGCCGTATGTGGGGCGGCGGCAGCTCCGAGGCCTGCCGGCCGAATACCGGCACGAGCCGCGGCTGGCGCTGGCGGCAGGCACGGACGGCCTGGACTCGGCGAGAATTATTTTGCGCGACGCGGCAGCGCATCTGAATCCCGGCGGAATTCTGATCGTCGAGGTTGGCAATTCGGACCGGGCGCTGCGGCGCGCGTTTCCACGACTGCCTTTTACCTGGCTGGCGTTCGAGCGCGGGGGCGGCGGGGTATTTGTGCTCGAGCGCGAGCAGCTACATCGACGGAAGTGACGAACCTTAGGCTATGTCGGGCAACAGCATCGGCCGATTATTCACGGTGACCACGTTCGGCGAGAGCCACGGGGCGGCGCTCGGCTGCATCGTCGATGGCTGTCCGCCGGGGCTCGCGCTCGAAGCGGCCGATCTGCAGCGCGACGTCGACCGGCGCCGCACCGGCACATCGCAATTCGTGAGCCAGCGGCGCGAAGCCGACGCCGTGCGGATCCTCTCGGGCGTATTCGAGGGCCGGACCACCGGCGCACCGATCGGACTGCTGATCGAGAACAGCGACGCGCGCTCACGCGACTACGACCGCCTGGCCGATCGCTTCCGTCCGGGGCACGCCGACTACACCTATCAGCAGAAATACGGCCTGCGCGATCATCGCGGCGGCGGCCGCTCCTCGGCGCGCGAGACCGTGATGCGGGTGGCGGCCGGTGCGATTGCGCGCAAGTACCTGGCCGAACGCCTCGCGGTGCGCATCTACGGCTACCTGAGCCAGATCGGCCCGCTCACGCTGGAGCCGCGTGAGCCGGCAGCGGCGTATCAGAATCCGTTCTTCTGCCCCGATCCGCAGCGCCTGCCCGAGCTCGAGCAGCTGATCTGGGACATACGCGCCGCCGGCGACTCGATCGGCGCGCGCGTGACGGTGTGCGCCGAAGGGCTGCCGCCCGGGCTCGGCGAACCGGTGTTCGACAAGCTCGATGCCGACATCGCGGAGCGCAATGATGGGCATCAACGCGGTCAAGGCGGTGGAGATCGGCGATGGGATCGCGGTCGTCGGTCAGCGCGGCAGCGAGCATCGCGATGAGCTGACGCCTGCAGGATTTGCATCCAATCACGCCGGCGGCACGCTCGGAGGCATATCCTCCGGGCAGCCGATCGTGGTGCACCTGAGCCTGAAGCCGACCTCGAGCATCCAGGTGCCGGGCCGAACCATCGATCTGGCGCGGCAATCCGGTCGAGGTCGTGACGACCGGACGCCACGATCCGTGCGTCGGCCTGCGCGCGACGCCGATCGCGGAGGCGATGCTGGCGATCGTGCTGATGGATCATTATCTGCGGCACCGCGCGCAGAACGCCGATGTGGTGTCGGCCACGCCGGACATCGCGCGCCAGGCGAAGCGATCCGAGCCGGACAGGAGCGTAAGAGGAAACGATGAGCAGCGGGTACAGAGTAGCGGTGGTTGGCGCGACCGGTCTGGTCGGCGAGAGCATGATCAGCGTGCTCGAGGAGCGCAAATTTCCCGTGTCCGAGCTGTATGCGCTGGCGAGCAACCGCTCGCTCGGCAAGCAGGTGAGTTTCCGCGGCAAGCAACTGCCGGTGGAGGAACTGGCGGCCTTCGATTTCTCGCGTGCCGATATCGGGCTGTTCTCGGCCGGCAGCGAGATATCGGCCGAATATGCGCCGAAAGCCGCAGCTGCCGGCTGCGTGGTGATCGACAATACCTCGCAATTTCGCTATCAGGACGATATTCCGCTGGTGGTGCCGGAGGTCAACGCGCATGCGATCGCGCGCTATCGCACGCGCGGCATCATCGCCAATCCGAACTGCTCCACCATCCAGATGCTGGTCGCGCTCAAGCCGATCTACGATGCGGTCGGGATCGAGCGCATCAACGTCGCCACCTACCAATCGGTCTCAGGCGCGGGCCGCGAGGCGGTCGAGGAACTCGCGGCGCAGAGCGCGGCGCTGCTCAGTGGCCGGCCGATCGACGCGCCGCGGCTGATTGCGAAGCAGATCGCGTTCAATTGCGTGCCGCAGATCGACCGTTTCGAGGACAACGGCTACACCAAGGAAGAGATGAAGATGTTCTGGGAGACCCAGAAGATCATGGAAGACCCTTCGATCCGGGTGAATGCGACCACGGTGCGCGTGCCGGTGTTCTACGGGCATTCCGAGGCGGTGCACATCGAGACCCGGCGCAAGATCACGGCCGACCAGGCGCGCGCGCTGCTGCAACAGGCCCCGGGCGTGGCCGTGATCGACCAGCGCAAACCAGGCGGCTACCCGACCGCCGTTACTGAAGCAGCGAACCACGACACGGTTTATGTCGGGCGAATTCGCGAAGATATGTCGCATGAGCGGGGCCTTGACCTGTGGATTGTCGCGGACAACATCCGCAAGGGTGCGGCCACGAACAGTGTGCAGATCGCTGAGATTTTGGTTGGCGAGTATTTATAAGTTATATTGCAACCCAAATAGGTGCGGACCTAGGTTTCGCATTAACTATATGTTTTATAAGGATTACTCAGCTATCAGGTTCGCCGGGAGACACGATGTTCAAGCGTAATTTCTGCCCGGCGCTGCTGCTGGCATTGCTGTCTCCGGCCGCCACGCTCGCGCTCGGTCTCGGAGATATCCACCTCAGATCCTCGCTGAATGCTCCGCTCGACGCCGAAATCGACCTGGTCGGTGCCAGTGCCGAGGACCTCGCCGGCCTGAAGGCAAGCCTGGCTGAACGCGAATCGTTCACCCGCGGTGGCCTGGACTATCCGACGTTTCTGGGCGCGCTGAGCTTCGAGCCCCAGAAGTCGGCCGATGGCCGCAACGTGCTGCACGTGCATTCCGCGAACGCGGCGAACGAGCCGTTCGCGACGTTGCTGGTCGAGGTCGATTGGGCGCGCGGCCACCTGGTGCGCGAATACACCGTGTTGCTCGATCCACCGGTGTTCAGCGGCGAGTCCACCTCCAGGGCCAATGTCGCGGCGCCCAGCGCCGGCGCCAGCGCCCGCAGCGGCAGCGTGCAGCGTCCAGCCGCACCGGCCGCGGCCAGCGCCGCCCCGGCAGCTGCGCCGGAGATGGCGAGCGCGCCGCCGCCTATGGCTGAGAGCACCGCCCCGGCGCCGCCCAATGCCGCGCCGGCCAGAGGCGGCGCAGCGCGCGCCGGCGGCAACCGCTATACCGTACGGCCGGGCGATACGCTGTCGGCCGTGGCATCGCAGGCCTATCCGGGCGCCGACCGGCGCCTGCGCGAGCGCGAGCTGGTCGCGATCTATCGCACCAATCCCACTGCATTCGAAGGCAACATGAATCTGCTGCTCGCCGGCAGCCGCCTCGACCTGCCGGGCGATGCCGAGATCGAAGCCATCAGTCCCGGCGAGGCCTCGAGCGAGGTCCACCAGCAGTACGCTGCCTGGGCCGGTACGCACGGCGCCGCGGCGGCAGCAGCCCGCGGCGCGAACGGCGAGGCGTCGGGCGGACAATTGCGCCTGGTACCGCCGCACGAGGCGGCGCAAGCGCCATCGAGCGCAGCTCCCGCGCCGACGACTGCTGCGGGCGCCGCGCCCGCCGCGGCTGGCGGCGGCGGCAACGCCGCGCTGACCCAGCGCGTACAGCAGCTCGAGGCGCAGCTGGCCGAGTCGCAGCGGCTGCTGCAGCTGCGCAACGCCGACCTGGCCGCACTGCAGGCACGCGCCGCGGCCCAGAGCGCTGCCAATAACGCCCCAGCCCCGGCGGCGCCGAGCCCGCCGCCGAGCGCGGCCAAGGCGCCAGCGCCGGCCGCCACGCCGCCGCCGGCTCCGACCCCGACAGTCCCGGCTCCGGTACCCACCCCCCCGGTGAGCGCCGCACCGCCGGCCGGTGCGCCGAGCGTGAATGTGACGCCGTCCACGCCGCCGCCCGCGCCGGCCGCTGCACCGCCGGCCGCGACGCCGAAGGCCGCACCGGCGGCCAACGAATCGGCCAATCCAATACTCGACCTGATCGAGCAATACTGGTACGTGCCCGCGGCCCTGCTGGCGGTGCTGATCATATTGGTGGTGCTGCGTTTCGTGCGCGCGCGCCAGGAGGATGAATTCGATCGCTCCCTCGGCCGGTTGCAGCCGTCGTTCGAGACCCCGGCGGGCGAGCCCGCGCGGCCATCCGACACGGTACCGGTGCGCACGCTGCCGGCCTCAACCGCCGAGATGTCCTATCGCGTGGAGGAAACCGGAGCGCATGAGCAGCCGGCGTTCGAGGCGGCGGGTGAAGCCGGTCGCCTGGCGGCCACGGGCCAGCACGTCGCGATCGACGACACGGTGACCGGCGAGCGGGCGGTAGCGCTCGATCAGGGCGATCCCCTGGCGGAAGCGGATTTCCACATGGCGTACGGCCTGTACGATCAGGCCGCCGACCTGGTGCAGATCGCGATCTCACGCGAGCCCAATCGCCGTGAGCTCAAGCTCAAACTGCTCGAGGTGTTCTTCGTCTGGGGCAACAAGGATCGCTTCCTGCAGACCGCGCGCGAGCTGGCCGGTACCCGCGCCCAGGCGCTCGCGGGTGAGTGGGAAAAGATGGTGATCATGGGCCGGCAGATCGCGCCGGACGATCCGTTGTTCGCCAACGCCGGGGCCCTCAGCGGAGCCACCAGCGGCGGCGTCGATCTGAACCTGGAGGGCGGACAGAACCGGGTGGACTTCGACCTGCTGGGCGAGCCCTCGGTGGGCGGCGGCCACGCCGAAGGCGGTGCCGGGCTGGATCTGGATCTCGGTGCGGCGCTGGGTGATGCCGATACCACCGGCCAGGTCAACCAGGTCGGCGGGGAAGGCGTGGACTTCGTGCTCGATGACCCCAACCGCGGCAATGATTCGACCGGCTCGACGCGCGAGATGCCGGGTGGCGTGGCCACGACGCGTGAAATGCCCGCGCCCGCAAGCGGCCAGACCGCAACCATGAAGGTGGCGGGCCCGGCCGGGGCGGACGCCGAGGCGCCGACCGTCGAGCAGCCGCAGCTGCATGGCGGCGACAATGCGACTATCCGCGAAAAGATTGGTGCGGCGCGCGCCGGTACCTCAACCTCGGAGCAGACCGCGGAGCTGGCGCTCGATGACCTGGGGCTGGATCTCGGGGCGCTCGAGGGCGTGGCCGACGAAACCGGCATCGGCGGCGCTTCCGAGGCCCCGACCGTGCTTGCCAACCTGGAGGAGGACACGCGCGAACTGCTGGCGCGTGCCCGGGCCGAAAGCGCTGACAACGACGCGACGCAGCTCGCGCCGACATCCGATGGTCCGAGCGACAGCGGCACCTGGCTGTTCACCGACAGCGACTTCGCCGCCGGCATGCCGTCGCTGGAAGGCGAGACGACCGGTGCCCACGAGGCGAATGCGCCGACCCAGCTGGTCACGCAGATCGCACCGCGGCCGTCGATCGAGCCGGACACCGGTTCGACCTCGGAGCTCGAGGCGCTCGACGTCGGCGCGCTCGATCTGGACGTCGGTGCCGCGACCGGGGAGCACCGCTCGGTCAATGGCATCGATCTCGATGTTGGGACCCCCGCGATCACCGAGGGCGCCTTCATCCAGACCCAGAAGCTGACGTCCGGCGAGATGGCGTTGCCGGAGCTCGAACCGGCCACGATGAGCGAGGTCGGCACCAAGCTCGATCTGGCCCGCGCCTACATGGACATGGGCGACCCGGAGGGGGCGCGCAGCATCCTCTCGGAGGTGCTCAGCGAGGGCTCGGTGTCGCAGAAACAGGAAGCGCGCCGCCTGATGGACACGCTCCCGGGCTGACGCTCAAGGCGCCAGCGACCCCATGCGCCGCCGCCTGGCGGTCGGCATCGAATACGACGGCGGCGGCTATTGCGGCTGGCAGCAGCAGGCCGCCGTGCCGAGCGTGCAGGCCGCGCTCGAACAGGCCCTGAGCCGCATCGCCGACGCGCCCGTCTCCCTGATCTGTGCCGGACGTACCGATGCCGGCGTGCACGCCCGCGGGCAGGTGGCGCATTTCGATACCGAGGCGGCGCGCAGCCCGCGCGCGTGGCTGCTCGGCTCCAATACTCACCTGCCACGCGATATCAGCCTGCGCTGGGCGCTCGAGGTTCCGGAGGATTTTCACGCCCGCTTCAGCGCGCTCGCGCGCAGCTACCGATACCTGATCCTCAACCGCAGCACGCGCTCGGCGCTGGCGCACGGGCGGGCCCTGGTGGCGCATCAGCACCTGGAGGTCGCGGCGATGCATGCGGCCGCCCAATGGCTGGTTGGCGAGCATGACTTCAGCGCCTTCCGCTCCGCGGAGTGCCAGGCGCGCTCGCCGGTGCGCCAACTGCACTCGCTGCGCGTGGTACGCAGCGGCGACTGGATCGCGATCGACGTCACCGCCAACGCCTTCCTGCATCACATGGTGCGCAACATCGTCGGTCTGCTGCTCGCGGTCGGCCAGGGGCGCGCCGCACCCGAGCGCGCGCGCGACCAGCTCGCGTCGCAGATGCGCAGCACCGGCGAGGCGACCGCCGCGGCCCACGGGCTGTACCTGTGGCGGGTCGAATACCCGGCGCAGTTCGGCCTCCCGGCGGATTCGGCTATGATCGACTCTCCGGTTCTTGGCTGGCCGTGACGGCCGGCCGCAAGGATTCGTCGCGATGTCCTGGTTCGAAAAGATCGTGCCCTCGCGCATCAAGACCGAGCGGCGCTCGCGTTCGGTGCCGGAGGGCCTGTGGATCAAGTGCCCGGCCTGCGATGCGGTGCTGTATCGCGCCGAGCTCGAGCGCAATCTCAATGTCTGCCCCAAATGCAGCCACCACATGCGCATCGGCGCGCGCGAGCGGCTGCGCGCACTGCTCGATCCGGAGCCGATCAGCGAAATCGGCGCCAGCGTAATGCCGGATGATCCGCTGAAGTTCAAGGACAGCAGGCGCTACAAGGACCGCCTGGCACAGGCGCAGAAGACCACCCGCGAGAACGATGCGCTGGTGGCGCTCGCCGGGCAGCTGCACGGCGAGCCGGTGGTGGCGTGCGCGTTCGAATTCCAGTTCCTCGGCGGTTCGATGGGCTCGGTGGTCGGCGAGCGCTTCAAGCGTTCGGTGGATTTCTGCATCGAAGCAGTGCTGCGGCCTGGTGTGCTTTTCAGCCACCGGCGGCGCGCGGATGCAGGAGGCGCTGCTGTCGCTGATGCAGATGGCAAAGACCAGCGCGGCGCTGGCGCGGCTGGCGCGTGAACGCCTGCCATTCATCTCGGTGCTGACCGATCCGACCACAGGCGGCGTATCCGCCAGCCTTGCGATGCTGGGCGATCTGAACATCGCCGAGCCGCGCGCCCTGATCGGCTTCGCCGGGCCGCGCGTGATCGCAGCAGACGGTGCGCGAGACACTGCCGGAGGGATTTCAGCGCAGCGAGTTCCTGCTCGAGCATGGTGGCCTCGATCTGATCGTCGACCGCCGCGACATGCGTGATCGCATCGCGCAACTGCTGCGCCTGTTGCAAAGGCGTCCGCCCCTGCCGGCTGCTTGAGCAGATCGCTCGAGCAGTGGCTGTCCTACCAGCAGGGTACTCACAGCCTGAGCATCGACCTGTCGCTCGAGCGCGTGCGCGAGGTGGCGGCGCGACTCGGGCTGCTCGAGCGGCCCGCCCCGGCGGTGACCGTCGCCGGCACCAACGGCAAGGGTTCCACCGCCGCCACGCTGGCCTGCCTGCTGCAGTCCTGCGGCCGGAGTGTCGGGCTGTTCACCTCGCCGCATTTGGTACGCTACAACGAGCGCATCCGGATCGACGGCGTCGAGGTGAGCGACGCCGCGCTGCTGGCTGCGTTCGAGCGCATCGAGGCGGCGCGTGCAGCCGTCACGCTGACGTTCTTCGAATACAACACGCTGGCGGCGCTCGAAGTGTTCCGGCGCGCGGCGGTGGACGTGATGGTGCTCGAGGTCGGGTTGGGAGGCCGGCTCGATGCCGTCAACATCGTCGACGCCGAGGTGGCGATCGCTGTGCTCGATTGGTTTCGATCATCGCGAGTGGCTCGGATCGACGCTGGAGCAGATCGGCGCCGAGAAAGCCGGCATCTTTCGGCGCGGCCAGCAAGTGGTGCTCGGCAGCACGGCGATGCCGGCGAGCGTGTGGCGAGCGGCGCACGAGCTCGATTGCCGGCTCTGGACCGCGGAACGGGAGTTCAGCTGGCGCATCCATGGCGACGGCGCTGCCGGCGAATCCTGGGAGTATCACTCCGCGGCGTGCACGCTGGTCCACCTGCCGGCGCCGGCGCTGGCCGGAAGCGTGCAATATCGGAACGCGGCCAGCGCGATCACCGCGCTGCAGCTGCTTGGGTTGGCGCATGCCTGCGATCCGAGCTGCGTCGCGCAGGGGCTGCAACGCACCGTGCTGCCCGGGCGTTTGCAGATCGTCCCGGGCGAGGTGGAGTGGATCCTCGACGTGGCGCACAACCAGCCGGCGGCCGAGGTGCTGGCCGGGGCCCTCGCAGCGCGACGCTGCGAGGGCCGCAGCTTCGCGGTCGCCGGCATGCTGTCCGACAAGGATGCCGCGGCCGTCGCGGGTGCACTCGATCCGCTGATCGACCATTGGTTGCTCACCGGCATCGATGACGAGCCGCGCGGCCTGACGGCCGGCGCGCTGCAGGCGCGCCTGCCGCCGCTGCGCGGCACGGTCGAACTGACCGACAACGTGGCGGCAGCCTGTGCGCGTGCACGCGCCCTGGCGCGGCCGCGCGATCGCGTGATCGTATTCGGCTCGTTTCACGTCGTCGGTCCGGCGCTCGCGTGGCTTGAGCTATACTGAAGGCGGACACTATGGAAAACCGCCTGAAAGAGCGACTGACCGGCGCGGCGATCCTGGTGGCGCTGATCGTGATGGTGGTACCCGAGCTGTTTCGTGGGCAGCCCAGCGATGTCGCGTCGTTTGCCGGCAGCAGCGGTGAAGGACCGCCGGTACGCTCCTACACCATCGACCTGTCCAACAGCCCGACACGCGCCAGCCCGCTGCAATCGAATCCGATCGCCGGCGGCGGCAGCGACAAGGCCGCAATGGCCGTGCCGGTGGAACCGGTCAGTGCACCGTCTGCGGCTGCGCCCCCTGCGGTTGCGCCGCGCGCCACCAGCGCCAGCCCGGTCGAAGCAGCCCCGCTGCCCGCACCATCAGTGGCGCCTGCCGCGCCAGCCGCCGCCGCCACGCCGCCAGCGGCCGCCGGCGCGCGGCCAGGGCTGCCGCAGCCGCCCCGGCTGTGCCGCCAGCCGCGCCTGCGGCTGGCGCACGCGCTGCGGCTGTGTCGAAGGTGACCACCGCGTCGGTCAGTGCCAGGGCCCGCCCGACCTCGACAGCCCCCTACAACAGCTCCGAGGGCGGCTGGATCGTGCAGCTCGGCCTGTTCGCCAAGCGCGATAATGCCGAACGGCTGGCGAACAAAGCGCAAGCCCATGGCTTCAGTGTCAGCATCGCGGCGGCCGACGCCAAGGGACTGTATCGCGTGTATGCGGGCGGCATGGCCGACCGCGCGGCCGCGGAAGCCTACACCCAGCGGATCAAGGACCAGGGTCTTCCCGCCGCGGTCGTCGCCGCGCCGTGACCGCAGCGCGACGCAAGCCACGCAGCTCACGATAGAATGACGCGTCCTCTCCGGCAGCTCCCGCTATGACCTGGCTCGACTATCTGCTGATCGCGCTGATCGTGTTCTCCTGCGTGGCCGGGTTGCTGCGCGGGCTGCTGCGCGAGGTGATTGCGCTGGTGACGTGGATCCTGGCGGTCTGGATCGCCTGGCACTATGCCGACGTGCTCGAGCCGCGCCTGGGCGGGGCGCTGGCGAACGAGGGCGTGCGGGCCTGGGCGGCGCGCAGCATCATCTTCGTGGTCGTGGTCGTGGTCGGCACCTGCATCAGCGCCATCGTCGGGCATATGGTGCGGCTGTCGATATTCAGCGGCACCGACCGTTTTTTTGGCGGCATATTCGGATTTCTGCGCGGCCTGGTGATGATCGGTCTGTTTGTCATACTGTGTCACGCACTGCGCCTGAACGGCGAGCCGTGGTGGCGCGGCTCCATGTTGATACCGTACGGCGAACGCGCGGCGAATCTGCTGCGTGGCATGGTCGGCGAGCGTAAAATACTGATCGAGCACTCAGGCAGCCCGTCGGATCAGCGGATCTAAGGAAGTCAGCGCAATCATGTGCGGCATCGTCGGTATCGTCGGCACGAGCCCCGTCAACCAGCGTCTGTATGACGCACTGACGGTCCTGCAACATCGTGGCCAGGATGCCGCTGGCATCATGACCGCATCCGAAGGCCGGCTGTGCTCGCGCAAGGGCGCGGGCCTGGTGCGCGACGTGTTCGAGCAACAGCACATGCTCGCGCTTGCTGGGTAATGAGGGTATCGGCCACGTGCGCTACCCGACCGCCGGCTGTGACAGCGCTTCCGAGGCGCAGCCTTTCTACGTGAACGCGCCCTACGGCATCTGCCTCGCGCACAATGGCAACCTGACCAATGCCGCCGAGCTCGCCGAGGTGCTGATCCGTGAGGATCGGCGTCACCTGAACAGCGAGTCCGATTCCGAGGTGCTGCTGAACGTGTTTGCCTCGGAACTGCAGCGCGTGGGCACCCCGCGCGTGACGCCGGCCGACATCTTCGCTGCTGCGAGCGCAGTGTATCGCCGGTGCCGTGGCGGTTATGCAGTCGTGGCCATGGTCATCGGTCACGGGGTCCTGGGCTTTCGCGATCCGAACGGCATCCGGCCGCTGGTGCTCGGCCAGCGGCGCACGCCGCGCGGCACCGAATACATGCTGGCCTCAGAGAGCGTCGCGCTCGATATGCTGTCGTTCGAGCTGATGCGCGACGTCGCCCCGGGCGAAGCGGTGTTCATCGACGAGCAGGGCCGGCTGCATTCCCAGCAGTGCGTCGCAACCGTGCGCCACACGCCCTGCATCTTCGAATACGTCTATTTCGCGCGACCCGACTCGATCATCGACAACATCTCGGTGTATCGCGCCCGCATGCGCATGGGCGAGAAGCTCGCCGCGAGGATACTGCGCGAGCACCCCGATCATGATATCGATGTGGTGATTCCCATTCCGGACACCAGCCGCACCAGTGCGCTGCAGATGGCGCAGATCCTGGGCATCAAGTACCGCGAAGGGTTCAACAAGAACCGCTATATAGGACGCACGTTCATCATGCCGGGCCAGGAGCAGCGCGAGCGCTCGGTGCGGCGCAAGCTCAACGCCATCGAGCTGGAATTCCGCGGCAAGAACGTGCTGCTGGTGGACGACTCGATCGTGCGCGGCACCACCTCGGCCCAGATCATCGATCTGGCGCGCGAAGCCGGGGCCAAGAAGGTCTATTTCGCATCGGCGGCGCCGCCGGTGCGCTTCCCGAACGTCTATGGCATCGACATGCCGGCCACCAGCGAGCTGGTGGCTGCGGGCCGCAGCGCCGACGAGGTCGGGCAGTTCATCGGCGCCGACTGGCTGGTGTACCAGGAGCTCGACGACCTGGTGGCTGCCTGCCAGCACGACAATGCCAAGATCAGGGAGTTCGACACCTCGTGTTTCTCCGGCGAGTACGTCACCGGCGATGTGACCTTTGAGTACCTCGATCGGCTGCAGCGCGTGCGCTCGGATGAGGCGCGCAATCGGCGCCGCCTCGCGCGCTCCGGTCTCAAGGCGATCGGCTCACCTTAGCAGGCCGACACCGCCGACAGCGCCCGCCATGCATGGCCGGCGCGCGTCGCCCGTGATTTAATCACGCCAACTGGGGACGGGGAGCGCATGCGACTACTGCTGGTCGAGGAGGATCCGAAAGTCAGGGCGCTGATCCGCCATCACGTGACCTGCCAGTGGCCGGAGGCGCAGATCACGGCTCATCCTCCGCTGCAGCGCGGTCCGCTGCCGGTCGAATTCCTGGCGCAAGGCTACGATGCGGTGCTGCTGTCGGCATCCGCCAACGACGGCCACGGCCTGATGTGGCTGCGTGAGCTCACCGGCCGGCAGGGTTTCTGCCCAGTGATCTTCCTGCTCGAGCAGGAGGACGACAAGCAGCGCGCACGCGCGGCCGACGCCGGCGCATATGGCGTGGTGTCCAAGTGCCGCATGGACCACAACCGTTTCATCGAGCTGATCGAGGCCGCCGCGCGTGAGCACCGGCGTGCGCTGTCGGATTGGCGCATTTCACCCGAGGCTCAGGAATCACGCCGTTTCGGCGAGGCGCGCATCCCGGGTTACCGCCGCGCGCGGCTGCTCGCGCGCGGCTCGGTGTCGCAGCTGTACGTGGCCGAGAGCGAGAAGGCCGGCATCCTGGTGGTGCTCAAGGTCACGCCATCGCGCCGCGACGAGTCCGGGGTCGACCAGGCATTTGCGCGCTTCCTGCAGGAGTACGAGATCGCGCAGCGCGTGCATCATCCGAACATCGTGCGCCTGTACGAGCTCGGGGTCGCGGACGACCATGCCTACCTGGCGATGGAGTACTTCCAGCACGGTGACCTGCGCCGGCGCATGCGCAGCGGCATCTCCCCGTCCGAAGCGCTGAACTTCGCCTCGCAGATCGCCCGCGCGCTCGGCGCCCTGCATGGGGCGGGCATCCTGCACCGTGACCTCAAGCCCGGCAACGTCATGCTGCGGGTCGATGACCAGGTGGCGCTGATCGATTTCGGGCTCGCCAAGCATGAGGCGTTGGAATTCGAGATCACCGACACCGGGTTGATCTTCGGCACGCCGCACTACATGAGCCCGGAACAGGGGCATGGACAGGAGCTTGATCCGCGCAGCGACCTCTACAGCCTGGGGGTCATGCTGTTCGAGATGCTGACCGGACAAAAGCCGTTCACCGCCGACAATCCGATGGCGATCATCTATATGCACCGCAATGCTCCGTTGCCGCGGCTGCCCGAGCCGCTGTCCGACCTGCAACCGCTGCTCGATCGCATGCTCGCCAAGCGCCCGGAGGACCGCTTCAGCGACGCGATGGATACCGTGCGGGCGCTGGATGCCGCGCGCAACGCCTGGCTGCTCAAAGGGGCGCTGGTGTGACCATTCTTGCGGCGCCGACTCCGTCGGCGTGGGTCGATGCCGCCTGTGAGCGCTGGCGCGCGCTGCTGATCGACCATGCCAACTGCGAGAAGAAGGCGGCCTCGAGCGCACTGGCGCTGATCTTTGCCTATCCCGAGGATCAGGAGCTGGTTGCGGCGCTGTCGCGTCTGGCGCGCGAGGAGCTGCGTCACTTCGAGCAGGTGTCGCAGCTGATGCGCCGGATGCAGGTGAGTTTCCAGCGCCAGCGGCCCGGGCGCTATGCGGCGGGCCTGCGCGCCGTGCTTCGTCAGCACGAGCCGGCCAGAAAGCTCGACCTGATGCTCGCCGGGGCTCTGATCGAGGCCCGCTCCTGCGAGCGCTTCGCGCTGCTGGCGACGCGGCTGCCCGAGCCGATCGGCAGTTTCTATGATGGCCTGCAGCGCGCCGAGGCGCGCCATTTCGAACTGTACCTGCGCCTTGCACATCGTGTCGGCGGCGATCAGGCGCGCGTGCGCTCGCGACTGGCTGCGCTGGCGGCGATCGAAGCGGGCCTGATCATCGCGGAGGACGAGCAGCTGCGTTTTCACTCCGGACCGCCGATCGGCGGCGGGCGCGCTGATGCCGCCGCCTTTCTGGCGGCGGTCACGATCGCGCGCAATCCCCCGGCGGAGTTCTCGGCAGCTCCTCCAGTCTGAAGCCTTCCGGTCCCCAGGCGAGCGCACTGCCGCGGTCGTGCCAGGCGCCGAGCACGATACGGCGCGCCGGCTGGCCGTCGAGCTCGAACTCGTGCACCGCCGGGCGATGGGTGTGCCCGTGAATCAGGGTACGCACGCCGCAGGCCCGCATCGCCGCGGCCACCGCGGCCACATCGGCGTCCATGATCTGGCTGGCGGTGCGTTGCGTGTGGCGCTGGCTGCCCTGACGCGCCTGTTCGGCAAGGCTGCGTCGCAGGGCCAGCGGCAGGCGCAGGAAGCGTCGCTGCCAGCGCGGGCTGCGAACGATGCCGCGCAGCCGCTGATACGGCCGATCGGCGGTGCACAGCGCGTCGCCGTGCGTGAGCAGCGCCTGCTCGCCATACAGATCGATGATGATCGGATCGGCGATGAGGCGCGCACCGGTGCGGCGCGCAAAGCCGTCGCGGTACAGAAAGTCGCGATTGCCATGCATGACATAGCAGGCCACGCCGCTCCGGCTCAGGCGCTCGAGCGCCGAGCAGATGCCATCACGATACGGCTCGCCGTCGTCATCCCCCACCCAGGTGTCGAACAGATCGCCGAGAATGTAGAGCGCGTCGGCGGCGCTCGCCCGGCTCGCAAGAAAGTCGACGAATTGCGCTCCGGCTTGCGGCTCGCTGGCATCGAGATGCAGATCGGAGACGAACAGCGTGCCCAAGGCGGATCGCTCAGCGCGGGTAGTTAGGCTACATTGTACGACAATGTCCCAACTCACCATCGTCACGCGCTTCGCCCCCAGTCCCAGCGGCGCATTGCACCTGGGCAACGCGCGCACCGCACTGTTCAATTTCCTGCTGGCGCGCAAGCGCTCCGGGCGCTTCGTGCTGCGCATCGAGGATACCGATGTGCAGCGCTCGCAGGAGCCGCAGGTGGCCGCCCTGTGCGACGATCTGGCGTGGCTCGGACTGGAGTGGGACGAGGGACCGGATCGTCCGGGCCCGCACGCGCCTTACCGGCAATCGCAACGCGCGGCAATCTACCAGCAGTACTTCGAGCGGCTGGAGAGCGCGCAGCTGGCGTATCCGTGCTTCTGCACCAGCCTCGAGCTCGACCTGGCGCGGCGCGCGCAGCTGGCTGCCGGCCGGCCGCCACGCTACGCCGGAACCTGCCGGCAGCTGAGCGCCGATGAACGCGCGGCCCGGGTGGCGCAGGGGCGCAGGCCGAGCCTGCGCTTTCGGGTGCCGAGCGGGAGGCGGGTCGAATTCGAGGACCTGGTGCACGGCGCGCAGAGCTTTCTGTCGGACGACATCGGCGATTTCATCATCCGGCGCGAGGACGGCGCCGCGGCGTTCTTCTTCAGCAATGCGCTCGACGATGCGCTGATGCAGGTCAGCCACGTGCTGCGCGGGGAGGACCACCTGAGCAACACGCCGCGACAGCGCCTGCTGCTCGAGGCGCTGGAATTGCCGCCGCCGCAGTACGGCCACGTGTCGCTGCTGGTCGGGGAGGACGGCACCCCGCTGTCCAAGCGTCATGGCGCCACCGGCGTGCGTGAGCTGCGCGACGCCGGTTATTCGAGCGCAGCGGTGTGCAATCATCTGTTCCGGCTGGGGCATTCGACGCCGATGAATCAGATGCTGTCGCTGCCGCTGATGGCCGCGGCGTTCGACCTGCAGCATCTGCAGCGCGCGCCGGCGCATTTCGAAATGGCGCAGCTGCGACACTGGCAGAGCGAATGGGTGCACGGGCTGACCGCGCGAGCAGGCGCGCGCCTGGCTCGAGCCGATCCTGCCGCCGGATCTGACCGCGAGCCAGTCCGAGGCCTTCATCGCGGCGGTGTTGCCGAATATCGTGCTGGCCGAGGACGCGCGGCTGTGGCAGCAGATCATCTTCGGCGAAGCGCTCGCGTTCGAGGAGCCCGCGCTGCGCACGGCGCGCGAAGCTGGGCCGGAGTTCTTCACCGCCGCTGCCAACGCGGTCAGCGATCGGCCGGATCTCGGCGCCTTGCGCAGCGCCACCGGGCGCAAGGGCGCGGCGTTTTTCATGCCGCTGCGGGCGGCGCTGACCGGCCGGCTGCACGGCCCCGAACTCGCGCCGCTGCTGGCGGCAATGCCGAGCGAGCAAGTGCGCGCGCGGTTGCTGCGGTTCGCGACCGCATTAGAAGCGTCAGCGCACGGAAGCCGCAATGCTGCGATCCACAATTCGATGACCGGCCGCAAGGAGCCGTTCCGGCCGATCCATGCCGGCCGAGCCGGCATGTACGTCTGCGGCATTACCGTGTACGACTACTGCCATGTCGGGCATGCGCGCTGCTATGTGGCATTCGACGTGATCCGCCGCTGGCTGCGATATCGCGGCCTACGAAGTCACCTACGTGCGCAACATCACCGACATCGACGACAAGATCATCCAGCCGCGCCGCCGAGAACGGCGAGCCGATCGAGGCACTGACGCGGCGCTTCATCGCCGCGATGCATGAGGATTTCGCAGCCCTCAGCATCGAGCCGCCCGATCACGAACCGCGCGCCACCGAGTACGTTCCTGCCATGATCGCGATGATCGAGCGGCTGATCGAACGCGGCTACGCCTACGTGGGCGCGCAGGGCGACGTGCTGTACTCGGTCGCGAAGTTCGCCCCCTATGGACAACTGTCGGGCAAGCGCCTGGCGGACCTGCGCGCCGGCGCGCGCGTCGAAGTGGACGAAGCCAAGCGCGATCCGCTCGACTTCGTGCTGTGGAAGCGGGCCAAGCCGGGCGAGCCGTCCTGGGCTTCGCCCTGGGGCGGGGGGCGGCCGGGCTGGCACATCGAATGCTCGGCGATGGCGGCGGCGCTGCTCGGCACGCATTTCGATCTGCATGGCGGCGGCATGGACCTGAAGTTCCCGCACCATGAGAACGAGATCGCGCAGTCCTGCGCCGCCTGCGATGGCGCGTTCGTGAACATCTGGATGCACAACGGCTTCGTCAATATCGACAATGAGAAGATGTCGAAATCGCTCGGCAACTTCTTCACGGTGCGCGAGTTGCTGCCACGCCTGCGGCATCCGGAAGTGCTGCGCGCGTTCCTGCTGTCGAGCCACTATCGCGGTCCGATCAGTTACAGCCAGGTGCAGCTGTTGCAGGCCGATGCCGCGCTCACCCGGCTGTACACCGCGCTGCGCGGCATCGAGCCCGCGCCGCAGCCCGCGCCCGGCGAGCCCGCCGTCAGCACCGTCAACGGCAGCCACGAGTCGCTGTTCGAGGCGGCGCTGGACGACGACTTCAATACCCCGGAGGCGCTGGCGGTGCTGCAGGGGATGGCTCGCGAACTCAATGCGGCGCGCGCCGCCGGCTCGGCGCAGGTGCTCGCCGGGCTGGCCGCGCGGTTGCGCCGGCTGGCCAATCTGCTGGGTCTTTTGGGCCTGCCGCCGGAGCAGTGGTTCCGGCTCTCGCCGGCACTGCCACTCGGCAGCGGGGCGGATACTGCCAGCACCGCTCCGGAGTTGGATGAACCGCAGATCGAGGCCCTGATTGCCGCGCGCCACGCGGCGCGACAGGCGCGCGACTTCGCCGCCGCCGATCGCATCCGCGGGCAGTTGGCCCAGGCCGGTGTTGTGCTCGAGGATCAGCCGGGAGGCGCGACCAGCTGGAAGCGCGCCTGAACGCCCGCGCCGCCCGGCAGCCGTTGCGGGGTATCTATCTTCGCGGCAGCCGTTGAGGTATTTTGCGCCGGCGGCATTCCAGTGCCGAAGGACCAGTCAAGCCCATGGCGACTCCGACACCAGGCATGACGCCTGATGAGGCCATCGAGCTGCCAGCGGCCGCGTCGGTAGCAGCGACCCGCGGCGCACCGGCGCGTCGCCGGCCGAAACGCTGAATACATCGTGACCGATACGCTGGTCCAAAACCGCGACGTATTGGTGATCCCGTGCTGGCGGCGCCCTGAGTTTCTCTGGCATTGTCTCGATAACCTGCGGCGGGCCGAGGGGATCGGCGATCTGCACGTGCTGTTCCGTCCCGATCACGGTCACGATCCCCGCATCCACGACGTGATCGATGAATTCGGGCCGCAACTCGGAAGCTATGAGATCGATGTGCCGGCGCGCTGTCCGTACCGCCGCGGCAAGCAGAGTGCCAACGTGCTGGGAGGCTACCTGCGAGCCGCGTCCAGGTCGCGACGCTACGTGTTCATGGTGGAAGAGGACGTGATGGTGGCGCGCGATTTCCTGCGCTGGCACTACGCGGTGCAGGCCGCGCAGCCGCAACTGTTCTGTTCGATCGCGACCCGAAACACCAACCGCGCGGTGCCGCAGACGGCCGACCCCGAGGCGTACTACGTCACCACGCTCGACTACTGCTCGCTGGGCGTGTGCTTCGAGCGCTCGGTGATCGTGCGACGGATCGCGCCGCACGTGCGGCGCGAATACTTCGAGGATCCCGGCGGCTATTGCCAGCGGCACTTTGCCGGCAGCCGGGTCGGGGCGGGGCACGTCGAGCAGGATGGGCTGATTCGGCGCATCCAGGAGGAGCACGGGACGCGCCGCCCGATCGCCTACCCATTCCGACCGCGGGCGTTCCATGCCGGCTACTTCGGGTATCACCGGCGCGGCGCGATCAACGGCGCGCTGTCACAGCGTATCCGCGAGGTCGGCGCGATCATCTACAGCGTCGAGGCCGGCGACAGCGCGTCGGCGCGCCCGGAGTTCTCGGCCGACAGCGTGCCGGTGCCGCTGGAAACCCCGCCGTGGAAGAGCGTGCGCTGTACTGCCCGGTGGGAATGATCGAGCCTTAGGCCCGCGCCGCCGCATCACGCCGAATGCGCGATGCAGCGCCACTGCTCCACTATAATCCGGCACACTATGACCGCTGCCGCTGACCGACCCCTGCCTGTGCGCGATCGCGAGCCCGCCGCGCCGGCGCGCGCGCGTGCGATTGCAGCGTGGCGTTGTTTGCCGGAGCGATCCGCAGAGAAGCCGGAGTGAGGCGCCGCCGCTGCGGGGCCTGGACCGCGACGCTGCTGCTGGCCGCGGGTCTTGCGGGAAGCTGCACGGCGCGCGCCAGCGGCGTGAGTCCCTACCTGCCGCTCAATCTGTCGCCCGAGATCGAGCGCAAGATCGAGCGCGTGCTGATCCTCGGCGGCCAGCCGGTGCTGACGCGGCCGGTCGCGGTGGACAAGGTCCTGCTGGCGTTGCCCAAGGCCCGCCGCCTCGATCGGCCGCTGTGTGCCGAGGTCGAGCGCTACCTGGACCGCTACTTCAAGAGCGCCGGGGTGACGCATGCCAGTGTCGAGGTGGCGGCGGCAAAGCACTCGCTGACCACGCTGCCAAACGAGCGCGGCGAGCGGGCCGATTCCGCATGGGATGCCTCGGCGGCCGCGTACTATCGACCGGGCGACTACCTGCTGCTCACGGCCGCCGGTGTCGGCTACGGCGGCACCGACTCGCGGCTGAATCCGGCCGGCTCGATGGCCAGTCTCGGCAACGAATATCTGCAGCTCGACGCCGGCTATCGCGATCACTGGTTCTCGCCGCTGACCGACAGCAGCATGCTGATCAGTACCGAGGCGCCGACGCTGCCGTCGGTGACGCTGTCCAACCAGCGGCCGATCACCCGGCTTGGGCTGCAGTACGAACTGTTCGCTGCGCGCATGCCCTATACCAAGGAGATCGTCTGGCACAATGCCCTGACGGCCGGTGATCCGCGCCTTGTCGGCCTGCACCTGGGCATCGAGCCGGTGGATGGCTGGGCGATTTCCGGCAACGGCACCTGGCAGTTCGGTGGCGGCGCGCGCCCGGGCTCGATCAGCCAGTTCTTCAGCTCGTTCTTCAAGGCGACGCAGCTGACCACCAACAACGGCGTACCCAACACCGACAGCCGGTTTGCCAACCGCCAGGTGTCGATCACCAGCGCCTACACGTTTCCGGCGCCGCAGCCGTTCGCGGCCTACGTCGAGTACGCGGGTCGGGACACGCTTCACGGCAGTCAGTTTCGCTTCCACGAGACCGGACTTTCCGCCGGCGTGCATTTCCCGCAGTTGTTCCGTCGCTTCGACCTGACCCTCGAAGCCTCGGAGTGGCAGAACCTCTGGTATACCGACTACGTCTGGCTCGAAGGCATGACGGTGAACGGCTACGTCACCGGCAATTGGGGCGGCGACTGGCGCACCTTCGGTGATGCGGTGGGAGCCCAGACCGGCATGGCGCAGCTCGGGTGGTCGCTGCAATCCGGAGACGAGATCAACCTGCGCTATCGCACGCTGCAGAATCGCGGCTATTCTGCGTCGCTGGGCTTTCCCTTGGTCGACTACCGCCGCGCCAACATGCTCACCGCCGAGTACGCGCAGCCGCGCGACGGATATACGCGCGGTCTGTCGCTCGATCTGGGCAGCGACGTGTACGGCAAGAGCTTTGCGCGCCTCGGAGCGTTCGTGCGCTTTGACGGCGGTGATCAGGGTCATGCGGCGGCGAATCTCGACAGCGACGAGGCGGAGCAGGCCGCTGACGCCCAGGATATCGAGGATAACGCCCAGGCCGCGCGGCTCGAGCGCTTTGTCGATGTCGGGGTAAGCGGCGGCCGCCTCGGGCTCGATTTCGGCGGCTTTACCGCGGCCGAGGAGGCCGCGTCGGCCGTTCAGTACCGCAGCACCATCTCACCGCATCTGGGCGTCGGCGTGCGCCGCGCGGTCAGCGAGCACGGCGATCTGGGCGTGCGCGCCGAATTCGACGAGTTTCATGCCCCGATGGTGGCACTGCGGATACTCGATTACCGCTATCGCATCGAGCGCCACTTCGCGATCGGCGCGTTCTTCGGCTTCGCGCGCTACGCCGGCCCGACCCCGGCCCTGGGCTACTACGAGGGCGCGGGACTGCAGTGGCGCGACCTGTGGCCGCACTGGGATCTGACCCTGGAAGCGCGCATCTTCGACCACATCCAGCGCGACAAGCTGCTGGCGTCGGATCCGAAGAATGGCGATCCGGTCGAGTGGTATACGCTGCAGGCGCCGGCGCTGTACCTCAGCCGGCGCTTCTGAGTCCCTGGCGACGCTCACTCGCCTCGAGCGTATTGCTCAGCAGCGTCGCGATCGTCATCGGCCCGACGCCGCCCGGTACCGGGGTAATCCAGGCGGCACGCGCCGCGGCCGGGGCGAACTCCACGTCCCCGACCAGCCCACCCCCGGGCAGTCGGTGAATGCCGATGTCGATCACGACCGCACCAGGCCGGACCCACGACCCCAGTACCATCTGCGGCTTGCCGACCGCGACCACCAGCAGCTCGGCGCGAGCGACTTCCGCTGCCACGTTTCGAGTGCGCGTATGGCACACCGTCGTGGTGGCGCCGGCCAGCAGCAGTTCCAGCGCCATCGGCCGGCCGACGATGCTCGATGCACCGACCACGACCGCCTGCATACCGCTCGGCGCAATGCCGATGTGCTGCAGCATCTTCATGACGCCGTAAGGTGTACAGGCGCGCAGCAGCGGCTCGCGCTGCGCCAGGCGGCCGAGGTTGTACGGATGCAGCCCGTCGACGTCCTTGGCCGGATCGACCGCCTCGATCACCGCGCGACCGCGAATCTGCGATGGCAGCGGCAGCTGCACCAGGATGCCGTCGATCGAGGGTTCATCGTTGAGCTTGCGCAGCAGCGCGAGCAACTCGGCTTCGCTGGTGTTTCCCGGCAGATCGTGTGCGACTGAGATCACACCGACCTCCTCGCAGGAGCGACGCTTGTTGCGCACGTACACCTCGGAGGCGGGATCGCTGCCGACCAGCACGACGGCCAGGCCGGGGCGGCGGGCGCCGGCGGCGACCCGGGCCTCTATGGCGGCACGAACCTGCTGTTTGAGGCTCTGGGCGATGGCCTTGCCGTCGATCAGACGGGCCTGCGGAGGGGCCTGGGGGGTCACGGTCGTTGTCATGGCGGAATAGTGCCGTATCTGGCGCCCGCAGCGAAAGTGAATTGACGCTGCCGAGACGGACTTCGTATGATGCGCGCCCCCGTGCGGTGGACACGGAGGGGCGCCTCGGTAGGATCAGGGTTGAGCGCGGGGCATGGCGCAG
This sequence comes from uncultured Gammaproteobacteria bacterium, assembly GCA_963701975.1. Classification (GTDB taxonomy): domain Bacteria; phylum Pseudomonadota; class Gammaproteobacteria; order Steroidobacterales; family Steroidobacteraceae; genus FEN-1191. The sequence goes on along the minus strand of OY969692.1, from coordinate 4,020,921 downwards.
TCTGGTAGCGCATCTGCTTTGGGAGCAGAGGGTCGGGGGTTCAAATCCTGCTGCCCCGACCAGCTCATACTGCTGTGCGCCCGTAGCTCAGCTGGATAGAGCACCGGCCTTCTAAGCCGGTGGTCGCAGGTTCGAGTCCTGCCGGGCGCGCCACGATCGACGGTGGACGTAGCTCAGTTGGTAGAGTCCCGGATTGTGATTCCGGCTGTCGCGGGTTCGAGTCCCGTCGTCCACCCCAACCCTTTCTCGGCAGGGGCACTGGTGCCGGTGGCCAAGTGCCGTTCAGTGTGGTTGGGCGTACCGTCAGGCTAGCCCTTCAGCCGCGCGGGCAGCCCTGACTGACGCTCGTGCAGCGGTGCGCGACTGGAAATTCAGAACATTCTGAAAGGAATTCAGATCCAGTTTCACTTCCTCCGCCCAGGTTGTAACGGTGTACAGGTATGCGTCTGCGATCGTGAACTGGTCCCCGAGTAACCACGAACGAGTCATTAACTGACTATCGAGAAAACCGTATCGCCGATTCAAATGTGCTAACTGTCGGGCACGGGTTTCAGAGCTTACTGCTGAATCGAACAATGGGCTGAAGCCCTTATGCACCTCGGAGCTGATGAAACAAAGAGCTTCATACGCTCTATAGCGCTGGATAGACCCCACTGGCGGAACAAGTCCAGCTGCAGGACGCAAATCGGCGATGTAAAGCATGATGGCCGGTGCCTCGGTGAGTACCTCGCCATTGTCGAACCGCAGCGCTGGAACATAGCCTTTGGGGTTGACAGCCAAATAGTCGCTGCCTTCGGTGGTCTTCTTCGTTGCCAGATCGACGCTCACCAACTCCAACGGCACGCCCGCCTCGCGGGCCACGATGTGCGGAGCTAATGAGCAGGCTCCTGGTGTGTAGTACAACCGCATTGACACTCCTTAATAAGCATTCGAACCGCACATACGTCGGAAGTAGTTTGGATTCATCGCATCGAAGTGGCTCTGCCGGCATTTAGGAGGGCCCGCCGGCCATTTCGGGGCCAGCGATCTTAAAGATAGACAGCCCGCGAAAGGCCGCCATCGACGGCGATGGATTCCCCAGTCAGCCCGCTAGCCCGTCGCGATGCCAGAAACAGAATGCAGTCGGCGACCTCCTCGGGCTCGAGCATGCGCCGAATCGCCGCCGGATCGGCGGCCTCCCGTTTGATGACGGCATCTACCGTGATCCCTTCTCTTTGAGCCATTTCCAAGAACCATGCTTCGACATGCTCGGTGCGCGTGACGCCCGGGTGGACGATGTTGACGGTGATGCCATCAGGCCCCACTTGATCCGATAGCGTCTTGGTGAAATGGACCAATGCGGCGTTGCGCATGCCGCTCAACGCTTCGGTTGAGCGTGCCGTCAAGCCACCGACATTGATGATCCGACCCCAGCGCGCGGCCCGCATGTAGGGGATGCAGGCCTTGCACATGCGGAAGTACCCCAAGAGCTTTGTGTTCAGATCCGCGAGCAGCGCATTGACGTCTGCTTCTTCGATATTGTTGCGGACCAATCCGCCCGGAGCCGCCGCGCAATTGACCAGGATGTCGATGCCGCCGAAGCGTTCGGCCACGACCTTGACCAAAGCGTCGACGGCGGACGAGTCCGTGGTGTCCGTAACGACCGGTATGACGGTGCCGCCGGTGTCTGCGCTCAAGCGTGCAGCAGCCTCCTGGAGCGTCGCGGCGGTGCGCGAAGCGATGGCCACCTTCACGCCTTCGCGCGCTAGCTTGCGTGCGGTTTCCTTGCCAATACCGACGCTACCCCCGGTGACGATGGCCACTTTTGCGGCCAGCCCCAGTTCCATGCTCATGGCCATGCCTCTCTTGGGATTTGTTCAACGAACTCCGCGGAGACGCATGCCGTCCCGCCAAAGGTGGCAGTGATCCGATCCGTGCGTGTCGCCTGGGTCACCCCGGTGCAGCTGCCGCTTGCTACGTACTGTCCCGCTTGCAATGACTCACCTCGAGCTGCCAACCAATTCGCCAACCACGTCAGCGAGCGGAGAGGATTGCCGAGCACGGCGGCGGTGGTGGCTTCGATGGGCGGTTGGTTGAGCAGCTCCAGGATCACCGGCATGCAATCCAGCGCTCTTCTGTCCCACGCACCCAGTCGCCCGCCGATGACCAGGCAATCGGCGTAGACGTTGTCGGCGATCATATAGGGGAGCGGAAGCTCTTCGGTATTGGCAAATCGCGAGTCACAGATTTCGATGCCGGCAAAGGCGCTTGCCACACTGGCAATGAGGTCATCTTCTGAAAAGGGTGCACGATCGGCCAGTAAAGCACGGCCGAGCTGGAATACGACTTCAGCCTCTACCACGGCAAGATGTCCGCGATCCACGCTCACGCGGAGAGGACTCGACCGCACGTCCCGGGACGTCAGACGGCCCACGACCGGTGATTCCGCCGCGAAGAGCTGCTGTGCGTGCAGGCTGGTCAGGCCCACCTTGTAGCCGACAATGGGCAACTCGGCGAGTTTCGCCGATGCGGCCTGAATGAGGTAACCCTGGGCCACAGTCGAAGGCGCGATGTTCCCGGGTAAGCCGTTGAGCCGCGATCGGGAACGGCGCGCGCGCCAGAGGAGTTTCCCTGCTTTGAGTGCTCCGGAGTAATCCATGACCGAAACCCTTTCATCGGGCTCTCTGAGGGGCAACTGGATACGGCGGCTCCATCATAATCAGGCCTGCCGTAATTGTCACGATGTAGCAACAGTATATAGTATTGTGGCATTATTGTTTTCTCAATGCACATCCTATAAATTGCCTCCTCACAGCGCATTAGCGCCCCGATCGGTCATTTGGAGAACAGCCTGGTGAACGAAGTCTCTGCCGCCCAGAGAGCCTCCCGCATCGTCTCGGCACTTCAGGGGACCTCGCAGCTTCACGTCATCAACGGCCAGCGAACCGCTTCGCTCTCGGGCCGCACCTTTGAAACTCGCAATCCGGCCACCGGCGAGGTGCTCGCCCACGTCTCGCTCGGGGAAGCCGCGGACGTGGACGCCGCAGTGAGGGCCGCGCGGGCGGCATTCGAACAGCGAGCATGGCGCGCGATGAGTGCCATCGATCGCAGTCAGCTGCTCTATCGGCTGGCAGAGCTCATCGAGCGCAACGCGGATGAGCTGGCAGTCATGGAATGCCTGGACAACGGCAAGCCCGCGCATCTGACGCGGGTCGTCGAAGTCGAAGGCGCCATCAAGACGTTTCGCTACTTTGCCGGCTGGCCCACCAAGTTCGGCGGCGAGACCCTGCCGGTATCACCCCGCAATGGCGCCCAGATCCTCAACTACACCACACGCGAGCCGATTGGAGTCGCGGCACTGATCGTGCCCTGGAATTATCCGTTGTCCATGGCTGCATGGAAGGTGGCGCCAGCTATCGCCGCCGGATGCGCCGTGGTGCTCAAGCCGGCCGAGCAGACTCCGCTGACGGCCCTGCGGCTGGGCGAACTGGCGCTTGAGGCAGGCTTCCCGCCGGGCATCTTCAACGTAGTCGCCGGATTTGGTGAAGCAGGCGCGGCCCTCGTGGCCCATCCGGGGGTGGACAAAGTCGCCTTCACCGGGTTGACCGAAGTCGGTAAGGCCATCGTTCGGGCCTCGGCGGGGAATCTCAAGAAGGTCTCTCTGGAGCTGGGCGGTAAATCGCCGCACATCGTCTTTCCCGATGCGGACCTCGACGCGGCGGCGGCTGCAGTGGCCAGTGGAATTTTCTTCAACCAGGGCCAGACCTGCACTGCCGGATCACGGCTCTATGCCCATGCCAAGTGCTTTGATCGCGTGCTCACGGCTGTCACGGAGGCCGCACGCAAGCTCAAGGTCGGCAACGGCCTCGATCCGCAGTCGGATCTCGGGCCCCTGGTTTCCCAGGAACAATGGGACCGCGTCAACGGCTACGTCGACATCGGTCGCAACGAGGGCGCCCGGCTGCTGACCGGTGGGCGCCGACCGGCAGGGCTCGAGCAGGGCTATTTCTATGAGCCGACGGTCTTTGCGGAGACAAACGCCAAGATGCGCATCGTTCGCGAGGAGATCTTCGGCCCGGTCATCGCTGCCATGCCCTGGAGCGATCTGGAGGATCTGGTCCGCCAGGCTAACGATTCGGAATACGGCCTGTCTGCCGGTGTGTGGACCACTGATATCAAGCAGGCACACCGGATCGCCGCGGCGCTGAAGGCCGGTACCGTCTGGGTGAACTGCTTCAACCTGGTCGACCCTGCCACGCCGTTCGGTGGCTACAAGCAATCCGGATGGGGGCGCGAACACGGGCGACAGGCACTGGAACTGTACAGCGAAACCAAGAGTGTCTGGGTGAACCTGTCCTGAGTCGATGAGACCCATGGCAAAGGGGTTGCAATGATAGCTTCCAAGACATTGCTCGTCGCAACGGACGGGCAGGCAGTCCTGCGCACCCACGACAACGGCGCGAGCTGGCTGCGCCTGAAGGTCGATCAGGATCTCGAGTTCGATGACTGCGTGCGCTGCCTGCTCCCCGATCCGCGCAATCCGCGGGCGGTATTCGCAGGCGCAGAGACTGGGCTGTTCCACAGTGCGGACTGCGGGGCTACCTGGAAGCGCATCGACTGCATACTGAACAACTATGCGGTGTGGAAGATGGCGGTGCATGCGCAGGATGCGAACATCATGTATGCCGGCACCGGCTCCCCGACGCGAGCCGCCTTCTTCCGCTCATCGGACGGCGGCAGAAACTGGACCAAGACGTCACTCGAAATGCCCCCGAAATGCAAGGGGGTCAGCCGACCTAGAATGCTGGCTATGGCCATTGATCCGGACGATCATCGCGACGTCTGGGTGGGTGTCGAGGAGGGTGGCCTGTGGCGGACTCGCGATGGCGGGGACACGTGGAAACGCATGGATGCCGATGGGCCACAGGGTATCCGCAACTCGGACCTGCACGGCATCGTGATACTGCCGGGGCCGCCGAAGACGATCTTCGCGCTGGTGGTCAATGCGATCTACACCTCGGTCGATGATGGTGCGACCTGGCGGGAAACAAACGTGCGGCAGGCCTTCGGCATCTATTACTCGCGGGTGCTGGTTCGAAAGCCGGGTAGTGATCGCGAACTGTTCCTGGGTATCGGTGATGGAACGCCGGGGACGACGGCGATGTTCCTGCGATCGGTCAATGGCGGTGACAGCTGGATCCATTCGCCGTTTCCGGTGCAGCCCAATTCCACGATCTGGGCCATCGGCACCCATGCCGCCGACCCGGATCTCGTGCTGGCAGGTACCAAGTACGGGGACCTGTTCCGCAGCGTGGACGGCGGCATCAGCTGGCGCAAGGAATGGCGCGAATTCAGCGAGATCACCGATGTCACGTGGTTGCCGGCCGCGCCGCCGCCGGGGCAGGAGAGCGGACATGGACATACCTAAGGTCAAGCGCATTGCGCACGTCGTGCTGTACGTGAAGGACCCGGAGGCATCCGCACGCTGGTACTGTGCGGTGCTTGGCATGCGCGTCAGCGCCAGGGTCGCCGAAGGCCCCTATCGGGGCGGAATCTTCCTCTCCTTCGGCGAGCACGATCATGACATTGCGCTCTTCGCGGCCACCGAAAGCGGGTCGCGGGGCAAGGAATTCGAGCACATCGGGCTGGAGGTCGACTGCGCAGGCAATATCGATGCCCTGCGGCGGCTGTATGGGGTGCTGCTGGAGCACGATGTCCGGATCAGCGAGGTGCTCGACCATGGCGTGTCCGTGGGGGTCTACTTCTTCGATCCGGACGGGCACCAGCTCGAGGTCTTCTGTCAGCTCATTCCACCGGACGGTGGAGCGGCAATTGCGGAACTGGGCCGGAACGAAGGACAGGCGCTGCCCATACGGCTCGAGCCGCTGAGCCGGTAGATCCGGCGCCTGCGCCCAACGCGATCACGCGGCGGCGGTTCGATTCCGACTCCGCCGTGGGTCCACTGGCTCCGGGGCAGACTGCCCGTCGATCGAAGCGGCGAGATAGTCGACGAAGGCCTTGACTTTGGCCAGCACGTAGTACCCGCGCGGAAACATGATGTACAGCGGCAGTCGGGCAGAGACGTAATCGGTGAGGATGGCGGTCAGCCGCTTCTCGGCGATGTCCTCGGCGACGATGAAGCGCGGCAGGAACGCGATGCCCATGCCGGAGAGAATCGCCTCTCGCGTCATTCGCACGCTGTTCGAGCTGAGCGGACCCCGGCTGACCGAGATCGTCTGGTCGTTGGAGAGTCGCCATTCCCCGGGACGGGACAGATGCGTCTCGATGATGCAGTCGTGCTCCTTCAGTTCGGTGGGCGTCGCTGGCTTGCGCCTGCGGCGGAAGTAATCAGGTGCCCCGGCCAGGACCATTTCGAAGTCCCGCAGTTTCACGGCTTCGAGCGCCGAGTCATAGGGCTCCCCGACCCAGAATGCCACGTCGAAAGTGCCGTGCAGCAGGTCGACCTTGCTGTCGGAAAGATTGACGTGCACACGGACGTCCGGGTATTGCTTGACGAAGCGCGGGATGATCTCGGAAATCCGGAAGAGTGTGGAGACGACCGGCGCATTGACCTTCAGGTCCCCACGCGGCGACTTCAACATGCCGGCCATGATCTGGTTCGTTTCGTTGACTTCATCGACGATGCGCGCGCAGCGCGCATAGAGTTCCCGGCCCGCGGGCGTCAGCGACACGTTCCGGGTGGTTCGATTGAGCAGCTTCAGTCCCACGCTGCTCTCGAGGCGCGCAATCTGGCGGCTTACCGCGGCCTTGGAGCAGTTCAGCTGCTCGGCAGCGGCCGAAAAACTGCCGGTATTGGCGACGGCAGCGAACGACATCATGGCCACGACGTTGCCGACCTGGACTTTTTCTTTGTCTCGCATAGACAACAATTATGAGGAATTGACCTCAATGGCGCAACGATCAGCTACCGCATAGGGTACGGTACATTGTTGATAATGGACAACGATTATTGATTGATATTAGTATTGTTACCTACGTGAACTACGTTCGCCGCGGCAAGCCGGGCGCAGAAGAGCGGAGAATCGATCGCATGTCGTCGCGGGCCAGCAATTTCAACGGACTCCATATCCGCAAATGGTTCGAGCTGCGCGATGAGACCTTCGCGCTCGAGACTGGCCGGCTGGCCGATGGCCCGCCGCTGGTCAAGGCGGTCGTGGCGGCCGCGATTGCCAATCCGCACTCAGGGGTATTTGTCGAAGCGTTCGATGCCGTCATCGCCGAGTCCGGCCATCTGGGCATCGAGTTCGGGCGTCGGCTGCGCAGGTTGCTCGGCGCGGAAGCCGCCCAGAGCTATGGCAAGGCGGCTCTCGTCGGCGTCAACGGCGAATACGAGCACGGCAATGCATTCCTAACCAGTGTCTTCGCCGATCCCATCCGCTCGGCGCTGGGCGGCGGCAAGGCCTGGATTCCTTCGACCGGCAAGCGAGGGGGTCCGGGGACGACGCTGGATATTCCCCTGGCCCACAAGGACGCCCTGTACGTGAGGTCCCATTACGACACCGTATCGATGACCTTCGCGGACGCTCCGGCACCCGATGAGGTGGTCATCGCCGTCGCCGTGGCTACGCGCGGACGGCTCCATGCCCGCTTGGGTGGCATCAAGGCGGCCGACATCGTGGGCGCAGACGGGCTGCGATGAACGCAATGGCGCGGACAGCGAAGCCGTCCTCGATGGAGCAGATGAGCACTGCGCCGCCGGTGCCGGCCGCGCCCCTGCGGAACGAGCGGTCCCAGTTCGTGGCGGCAAATGGACTGAGACTGCTCTGCAGGGAGTGGGGCAGCCCGGAGCACCCAACGATCGTCCTGCTGCACGGCCTGCGCGGATTCTCGGCGACGTGGCGGACGCTTGCGGCTGCGATCTCCACGCAGTTCCACCTGCTTGCGATCGATCAGCGCGGGCGCGGGGACAGCGACTGGGATCCGGATCGCAACTACTACACGGACGCCTACCTGGCTGACCTCGAGGTCGTGGTGGACCGCTTCGGCCTCGGCAATTTCTTCCTGCTGGGTCATTCCATGGGGGGCACCACCGCGTATGTCTACGCGGACCGGCACCCCACGCGGGTCCGGGCACTGATCATCGAGGACATTGCACCGGGTTCATCGACCCAGGGCGCCGGTGCAGGGCGGATCATCGCGGAAATGAACGCCCTGCCGGATCATTTCCCCTCATGGGCCCAGGCGCGCGCGTACTGGCGCGCGCAGCGCCCGACGCTCAGCAGCGAGGCGATCGAGCAGCGCGTGGCGGAATCCCTGCGCGAGGGAGCCGATGGACGGATCAGCTGGCGCTACGACGCGGCCGGGATCCGGGCGACGCGCCTGAACCCGGATCCGAATCGGATCATCGACCTCTGGCCCGTCATTCAGCGGCTGTCCGTGCCGACTTTGGTGATTCACGGCGAGCGCTCGGACTTCTGTGCGCCATCGACCGTCACGCGCATGAAGGAACTCAATGCGCGCATCGAGTCAGTTGCGGTGCCCGCCGCGGGGCACTATGTCCACGATGACGCGCCCGAACCCTTCATACATCATGTGAGAGAGTTCTTATGTCGTCAGTCCTGACGCAGACAGACCGCGACAGTCTCTTCCATCCCTTCACTTCCGTGGCGGACCTCCTTAAGGATGGTCCGCTGATCATGACGGAAGGACGCGGCGTGCGATTGAAGGACGCCCAGGGGCGGGAATACCTGGACGGCATGGCCGGATTGTGGTGCGTCAATCTCGGGTATGGCTGCCCCGAGATCACCGACGCCATGGCGAGGGAGAGCTCCCGTCTGTCCTACTTCCATGCGTTCAACAGCATGTCCACGGACGTCGCCATCGAGTGTGCCGAGGCGCTGCTGAAGCGCGCACCGGTTCCGATGGCGCGCGTGTTCTTCGGTACCTCCGGGAGCGATGCGAACGAAACGCAGGCGAAGCTAATCTGGTACTACAACAATCTGCGCGGCCGACCGAAGAAAAAGAAGATCATCTGCCGCTGGAACGGCTATCACGGGTCGAGCGTCCTGACCGCCAGCCTCACGGGGCTTCCGGGCATGCATACGCTGTTCGACCTGCCCATGGGTCCCATCCTGCATGTGACCTGTCCGCATCATTATCGCCAGGCGCCCGAGGGCATGAACGAGCGCCAGTTCTCGCGTCACCTGGCGGAGGAACTCGACCGGACCATCCAGCGGGAAGGAGCCGAGACTGTCGCGGCATTCTTCGCCGAACCCATCATGGGAGCCGGTGGTCTGATTCCACCGCCTGCGGGCTACTTCGAGGAAATCGTTCCGGTCCTGCGCAAGCACGACGTGCTGCTCGTCCTGGATGAGGTGGTCTCGGGCTTCGGGCGACTGGGCACCTACTGGGGCGCCCAGACCTTCGGACTCGAGCCCGACCTGATCACCGCGGCCAAGGGGGTGACGAGCGGCTATTTCCCGATGTCGGTCTGCTATATCTCCCCGAAGGTCTGGTCGGTCATCGAGTCGGAATCCGCGAAGGCGGGTCTGTTCGGCCATGGCTACACCTATTCGGCCCATCCGGTGGGCGCGGCCGTCGCGCTCGCGACGCTGCGGCTGATCGATGAGAACCAGGTCGTGGCCAACGTCGCTGAGCTGGGGCCCTACCTGCAACGGGAAATGCGGCGTGCCGTGGGCGACCATCCCCTGGTCGGAGAGGTCCGGGGGCTCGGATTCATGCTCGGTATCGAACTCGTCAAGGACCGCGCGAGCAAGCAGGCATTTCCCAAGGAGGCCCTCGTGGGCCGCCGGCTGCTCAAGAACCTCTTCGGCCGGGGTCTGATTTCCAGGGCGCTCCTCGACACGCTCGTGTTCGCTCCGCCCCTGGTCATGAAGCGCAACGAGATCGACGAACTGGTGAGCAAGTTCCGCGCAGGCCTGGATGCCATTGCCACGGAGCTGATGTGACGGAGCCGCGCACGGGTGCCCGGGTGCTCCTGGAGACTGCTGCACAGTCGGGGGTGCGCGTCTGCTTCGCCAATCCGGGGACGACCGAGCTCGGCCTAGTGCGGGCACTGGACGAGGTTCCATCGATCCGCCCGGTGCTGGGACTCGCCGAAGGCGTGTGCACCGGCGCCGCAGACGGGTACGCGCGAGTGTCAGGGCAACCCGCACTGACGCTGCTGCATCTGGGTCCGGGGTTGGCCAATGGTCTTGCCAATTTGCACAACGCGCGTCGTGCGCATTCGCCGATCCTCAATGTGGTCGGCCAGCACGCTACCTGGCATCTGCCCTTCGATGCGCCGTTGACGTCGGATATCGCCTCGCTGGCGCGACCGATGTCCGACAAGGTCCTGCAGGTGACGCGCGCCGTCGGCACCTGCATGCAGCGCGCTGTGCGGCAGTCGATGACGGCTCCCGGTGCGGTCGTCACGCTGATCGCGCCGAGCGATCTCATGGACGGTCCCTGCCAGGAGCCTGCGGCACAGCCCAGGGCGAAGCGGGCGGTGCGGCACCGAGCGGTGCCCGCGGAACGACTCGCGGAGGTTGCCGGACGCCTGTCCTCCGCAACGCGCCCGGTGCTGCTGCTCGGTGCGGAGGCACTGAGGGCAGGGGGCCTGTTGGCAGCTCGCCGCGTGGCAGAGCGTGTCGGCGGACGGCTCCTGATGGAGACCTATCCGGCGCTGGTGGAGATCGGCGGGGACTTGCCGCGCCTGGAGCGCCTGGCCTACTTCCCGCAGGATGTGCTGACTCAGCTGGGTGAAGCCACGGTCGTGCTCGTCGGTGCCCGCGTTCCAGTGAGCTACTTTGGTTATGAAGGGCAGCCCAGCGAACTCGTACCGGCAGCCCGGCTCGCGATTCTGTCCGATCCCGCAGAGGACAGCGTGCTCGCGCTCGAGGCGCTGGCATCCCTGCTGCCTTCGGCGGCAGCGGCAGGGCCCGCACCGGTGCCCGATGTCCCTGCGCCTGAATCGACTCTCACACCCCGCGCGGTGGCCGAGGGTCTGATTGCCTGCCTGCCGCAATCGGCGATCGTCTCGCTCGAGGGATCCACCTGCGGCAGTCCGTACCTGCAGCAGGCCCATCGCGCGCCGCGCCATTCGGTCATGACCAATACCGGCGGGGCGATCGGGCAGGGAATCCCCTGCGCCCTGGGGGCCGCGCTGGCGCAACCGGACCGGCGCATCGTGTGCCTGCAGTCCGATGGCGGTGCGCAGTACACGATCCAGGCGCTATGGACCCTCGCACGGGAGCGGCTGAATGTCACGGTGATCATCTGTGCGAACCACCGATACGGGATCCTGCAGACCGAGCTGCGTCGGGCGGGGGCGCGTCTCGACAGTCCCGCCACCAACCGTCTCACCTCGCTGGACGATCCGCGTCTCGACTGGGTCGCCCTGGCGAAGGGCTATGGCGTAGAGGGCGAGCGGACCAGCACGCCTGAAATGTTCCGCTCGGTGCTCGCCCGGGCACTGCGTGCGCCGGGGCCTTATCTCATCGAAGCCCAATTGAATTGAGCATGGCGAAAGCATGAACCAGGCCCAGCCCGATCTCAGCCTCGCCGCACTCACCTCCGCCATTGCGGTGGGCACCATAGGTGCCATGATCATCTGGATCGTGCCTGGCTTCGTCGCGCTGGCAGCAGCGCAGGCGCACCTCGATGACCAGCAGGTCGGGTACGTCGCCGCCTGGGACATCAACGCTGCGGCCGCGCTGATGGCCGTCAGCGTGCTGCTGCTGCGCCGCCTGCCGTGGCGGCTGCTGGTAGCCATAGCGCTCGCGCTCATCGTCGTCGGCCACCTCCTGACTGCACTGTGCCATGCCTACGGGCCGATCATCGCTGCGCGCGTCATCGCCGGGGCTGGCGAGGGGCTCGCCATCGGCGTGGCCTTTGCCGCGCTGGGTCAGGCGCGCAATCCCGACCGGGCATTTGCGATCTATCTGGTCTCGGGGGGTGCCGTCTGCGCGGGCATCCTGCTGGTACTGCCCGGCCTGCAGCAACGGTTCGGGCCCGAACCGCTCTTCCTGGGCTTCGCGGGGATCGCCGCACTGACCAGCATCGGACTTCCGTGGTTCCCGACCCGGGTCAGCTCTTCCGGATCGGCGCCGATCCGGCGCGGGGCCATCGATGTGCGACTGGCCTTGAGCGGACTGACGGCGGTGTTTCTGTACTTCATGGCGCAAGGGGCGCTCTGGAGCTATTTCGACCGGATCGGGCAGGCCAACGCCGTGGCGAGTTCGGACATTGGACATGCCCTGGCCGTCTCGACGCTGGCGGGCATTGGTGGGGCACTGCTGGCAGCCGCGATGCCAACACGACTCGGACGGCGCTGGCCGCTGCTGCTGAGCGCGGCGGTCTCCGTCGTGAGCTTTGTGATTCTGCTCGGTCACCTCACGGCCTGGACACTATTGTTGGCCGGCGTGCTGCTGATATTCGCCTGGAATTTCTCCCAGCCACTGTTCTCGGGATTGTGCTGCGAAGCGGATCCGGAAGGACGCGTCGTGTGCGCAATGGGTTCCATCCAGACGGTGGGCTACGGTCTCGGCCCCGCCGCCGCAGCCCTGATGCTGGTCCATGGCAGCTTCACGCCGATCGTCTGGATGAGCATCCTTCTACTGCTGAGCGGCGTTGCCATCGTAGTCGTAGGGATGGGTGCTCGCCGCCGGGCCTCAGCGCTTGAGACCCGTGCGGCGGAGGCGCGCTGAAGATGGACCTGCAGTTGAAGGATCGAGTGGCCATCGTGACCGGCGGCAGCGCGGGCATTGGTTATGCCATCGCGAGGGCCCTGAGCGCCGAAGGTGCTCGCGTCATCATCACCGCCCGTCGTCACGAGGTGCTGCGCCGAGCCGCAGAGGCGCTCGGGGTTTCGACCGGCTACAAAGTTTCGGCCATGCCCTCCGATACGACAGACCAGCAGGCCGTCAACGCACTGATCGAATTCGTGCGCGGGTTGCATGGTCGGGTGGAAATTCTGGTCAATTGCGCGGCCAGCCCGGGCGGGCTGGTGCGGAACGAAATCGAGCATCTGGATGACGCGGCGCTGCTGCAGGACCTCAATACCAAGGTGGTGGGCTATGCCCGCTGCTGCAGGGCGGTTGCACCGCTGATGAAGCGACAGGGATGGGGTCGCATCGTCAATATCGGCGGGTTGACCGGGCGCAGCTCGACCACGCTCAGTGGCCTGCGCAACGCCGCGATCTGCCACCTGACCAAGTCGCTCTCGGATCAGCTCGGGCCCGACGGCATTACGGTCAACGCGGTGCATCCGGGGATCATCCGTACCGAGCACCTCGATGAATTGTTCAGGTCCGAAGCCAGGAAGCAGGGTTGCCTCCCTGAGCAGGTCGAGGCGCAATACCGCGAGCAGACGCCCATTCGCCGCATCCTGAATGCAGAGGAAATTGCGGCGACGGTGTCCTATCTGGCTTCGCCGCAGGCGGCGTCGATCACCGGTGAGTCGATCGCCGTGGACGGCGGGATCACGCGGGGGATTTACCTCTAAAGTTCCGATTCGATTCAGAAGACGACCTGGTCGCGCTCATTTGTTGCAAATTGACAACGAAATGTCTTAAGTAATTATGATTGTTTACACTGGTACGATACAAACCTGGGGGAGCACTCCATGAATTTGGCTATTGCTGTTCATTCTCAACCAGCAGGCTGCAAGTGTTCGGCGCCTGCAATGGGCTTCATCGGCGCGGCACTGGCCCTGGGGCTCATGCCCGCCAGCGCCGCCTTCGCCGCGGTTTCCGTCGACGCCGCTGCCGCTGCCGATCAGGCAGCGCAGGCCCCTGAACTGGAGCCCATTGTGGTCACGGCGACCCGACAGCAGACGACGGTTCAGACGACGCCGATCAGCATTTCGGCTGTGACCTCCGCGGAGATCGCATCCCGGGGCATCGTCGATGTCGACAGCCTGGTGAGCTCAGTTCCCGGGATCGCCGTGCGCAACACCGGCGGCCCCGGCGAGCAGGAGTATGAAATCCGTGGTCTCAATTCCCAGGGCGGCAGCTCCTCCATGGTGGGCATGTACTTCGGCGACATACCGCTGTTGACGGCCCTGAACTCCCAGGTGGGTAAGGACATGATGAGCCTGGGGCTCTATGACGTCGAACGGGTCGAGGCGTTGCGCGGCCCGCAAGGGACGCTCTATGGGTCGAGCTCCATGGGCGGAACCATCCGCGTACTGCCCCAGCTTCCGGAGCTCAATACCTTCTCTGGCAGCACCGAGGAGATCGTTTCGGATACCGCTTCCGGCGGTGGCATCAACCACCAGGAGAGGGGCATGATCAACATGCCGCTGGGCAACACCGCTGCCGTGCGTATCGTGGGCTCCTTCACCAGCGACAGTGGCTGGATTGCCCGCCGGGTCATTCAGGACGGCGCGGTCGCAGTCGATGCCGGCAGCTTTCCCAATGTGAGTCGTCCAGCCAATTTCTACACCGCGCCGCTGCAGGAGAACCTGCAGGGCGTGAACACGGCCCAGATCAATTCGGTTCGTGCCGAATTACTCTGGGAGCCGATCGAGAACTTCACGATTCAACCTACCGCGCTGTACCAGAGGGTCCAGCAGGCAGCTCCGCCCACCGTTGACGTGAACGGCACACCGACCAACCCGGCGACTCCAAAGGTGCTCGCGCACTGGGAGATTTACGACGAGCCCGAGCCGCAGACGGACAGCCTGGCCCTCGGCAGCCTGAACATGGTGTACAAGCTGCCAGTCTTTTCCGTGACTTCGGCGACCGGCTTCTGGCACCGCAACTTTGTTGACATGCAGAGTGACACGGAGAACGTCGCTGCGGTGTTTGGCATTCCGGTGTACGACGCTGCTGCGGGCGGAATCGGACTGCAGTCGAGCAGCCGGGGGCCGGGCACGATGGAGCAGGACGATTCCCGGCAGCTTTCCGAGGAGTTTCGTCTCACCTCGACCGCTCCTGGACCATTTCAATGGACCGCAGGATATTTCTACCAGGATCTCTACTCGAACGATTCAAACTCGGCACTCGCCCCGCAAGCCGTTGCGATCCTGGGCGGCCCGAACGTAATCGTGGAGAGCAACCCGGAAGTCCTGGTCCAGAATGCCTTCTTTGCGCATGTCTCCTGGAGGTTTTCACCGCACTTCGAGATCGCGGGCGGCTTCCGGCACTACCACTACAGCCTGAGCGAGTCGTCCACCGAGTTCGGGTCGAACACCGTATTGGCGGCGCTTGGAAATACCGTTCCTTACAATTTTGCAACGTCGATCGCGGCCAGTGGAACCGTCCCAAGTGTCAATTTGACTTACAACATCGACCAGGATCACATGCTGTACGCGAGAGTGGACAAGGGGTTCCGGCTCGGCGGAGCCAGTGCCGATACCGGGCCAATTCCGGTGGCCCCCGCCAGCAGCACCAATCCGATTCTCGCGGTCCAGATCGCCAATGAATGCGGACTGCAAGCCAAGCTCCTCCTGACGAGCACCTGCAATCCAAATATATTTCTGCAGGCACCGACAACCTACGGATCCGACTCGCTCTGGAGCTACGAACTGGGTGAGAAGTCGGAATTCCTCGACCACCGCCTGATCGTCAATCTGGATGGGTATCTCGAGAACTGGAACAACCCGCAGATTGCCACCAACGTCGCCGGATTCGGCTTCAATGTGAATGGCGGTAATGCCCGAATCAAGGGTATCGAAGGTGAGCTGCAGGCGCTGCTGCCTGGCGGATTCGATCTGTCGCTGAATGCCAGTTATGTCGATGCGAAATTCGTTCAGTCCAATGCCCTGACCGGATATCCGTCCGACACCCGGATCCCCGATACGCCCCAGGCGTCCGGCTCGGCCATACTGGGATGGAAGCACAATCTGAGTAGCGACCTCTCGCTGTACGGTTCGCTCGAGGACGACTACGTAGGCACCAGGACCGATCTGCCCTTCGGTGTCACCGCCACGCTGCTGACGATGAACCAGATGCTGATCCATCTGCCGGCCTACAACCTTGCCAACGTCCGTTTTGGCATTAAGGGTGATCGGGACAACGGCGATCGATGGAATGTGGCGCTGTTCGTGAACAACCTCACAAACAACATCGTGCTGATCGATCCGCAACCGCAGATCTCGCTGCAAGACGGGGCATTCTCCCGTTACGTGGTCAGCCAGCCGCTCACTGCGGGCATCGACATCAGCTATGCATTTAAGTAAGAAGCCAAGTGGTGTGGTGATTCATTGAACCGTGCGGCGTCCGTGATATTGCCCATGAACGATCTGGGGATGTTCATGGAAGCCATGATGGAGGCCCCCAGGGCACTATCGCCGGACAGAGCTGAGGCACTGGTGCGGGAGCACTATGGCATCGATGCAACCGCGGAGCGGCTGAGCGGAGAGCGCGATGAGAACTACCGCATGCTGGTCAACAGGGCGCCGGCGTACGTGTTCAAGGCGGCCAATGCCCGGGAGGACACACAGGTGAGCGCATTGCCCCTTGAGGCGATGCTGCATGTTGAGCGCACGGATCCGGGCATCCCTTGTCCACGGGTCGTACGCAGCAAGCACGGCGAGAGTCTGGTTCGGCTGCGCGATGACGCCGGCGCGCTGCGGACCGCGATGCTGTACACGCACCTGCCGGGAATGACGCTCATCAGCGCGCGGCGCTCGTCTGCCCAGCGTGCGAACTGTGGCCGGATGCTGGCGAGGCTGGGTCTGGCGCTGCGTGAGTTTACTCATCCGGCAGCGCGCAGGTCGCTGATATGGGATCTCCAGCAGCTGCCCTTGTTGCGACAGTTGATCGGCGAGGTGCCGGATTTGCCCAACGCCGGGTTCATAGTGAACTTCATCACGCGATTCGCTGAGGACATCTCGCCGCGTCTGGCCCGACAGCGGCAGCAGCTTATCCATAACGACTTCAACGCTCGAAACATCCTCGTGGATGTGGAAGACGAGTCGCGTATCACCGGTGTCATCGATTTTGGCGATTCCGTCCATAGCTCGCTGATAGCCGATGTGGCGGTGGGCATCATGGGACAGCTGGCTGACCCGGAGACGGCCGAGGACTCCATACGCGAGTTTGTGGCGGCGTATTGTCAGGTAGAGCCGCTGCTAGCCGAAGAACTGGAAATGCTCAACTGGCTGATCGCCGGTCGCATTGTGCAGAATGTCGTCATCACGTCCTGGCATCGGACACGCAATCCTGCCGGGACTCATTTTGCCGGTTTCGATGCCGCCTATTTCGGTTGGCGCCTGGCTTTGGCCGAACGCCTCGTGTCCGGTCGCCGATTGAGTGTTCTCCCTTAGACAGAGGCCCTGTATGAGCGCGGCACCGAACTCGATTGACGAAGCCTTGGCGCGCCGGCAGCGAGTGCTCGCGCCCACCTACCGCCTGTTCTACGAGGAACCGGTTCATATCGTCCGCGCGGAAGGGGTCTGGATGTATGACGCCGAGGGCCGGAAATATCTGGATGCCTACAACAACGTTCCCGTCGTGGGCCATTGTCATCCGGAAGTCGTCGCGAGAATGTGCAGGCAGGCGTCGATTCTCAATACGCACACGCGATACGTAACGGACCAGCCGGTTGAGCTTGCTGAGCGCCTGCTGTCAACCGTGCCTCGGGAGCTCACTTCCGCGACCTTCACGTGCACTGGAAGCGAGTCCAACGACTTGGCGGTGCGCGTCAGCAAGGCAGCGACGGGGGGCAGTGGCTTCATCGTGACCGACGCTGCCTATCACGGGACCACCGAGACACTCTCAGGCATGTCGCCGGTCACGGGCGTACCCACTGCGCCGGGTGTCTACACCTTCGAGCTTCCGATTCAATCCAATAGTGCATCCGAGTTCGGAGCTCGTATTCGCGCTTGCATCGAGAGAATGCGGGCCGCGGGTGTAAAGCCGGCGGCTCTTCTGGTGGATACCATTTTTGGCAGCGATGGTGTCTTGTCACACCCGCCCGGATTCCTGGCAGCAGGGGTGGATGAGATCCACAAGGCAGGAGGCATCTTCATTGCAGACGAAGTGCAACCCGGATTTGGGCGCACAGGCGATGCCATGTGGGGTTTCCAGCGACATGCAGTCATCCCCGATCTGGTGACGATGGGTAAGCCCATGGGAAATGGCCACCCCGTCGCCGCGGTCCTCGCCAGGCCGGAGGTCATGCGAGAGTTCGCCCGGGATCGACGCTATTTCAACACGTTCGGCGGCAATACGGTCGCTTGTGCCACAGCCCTGGCCGTGCTCGATGTCATCCAGGGGGAAAAGCTCATCGAGAATGCGCGGGATGTGGGACGCTACCTGCAAGAGGGACTTCGGTCGCTTGCGCAGAAGCAGCCCCTGATACGCGACATCCGAGGGGCCGGGCTGTTTGTGGGTGTCCAGCTGGAATCGCGGGAAATGACTGCCCGGGTCGTCAATGGTCTCCGGCGCGACGGTGTCCTGATAGGCTCTGCGGGCCGGCATGCCGATACCCTCAAAATCAGGCCGCCACTAACGATTGCCCGGGAGCAGGTGGACTTGCTGCTGCAGGTGCTGGCTCGGGTACTGGACTCCGCGAGGGCACCATCATGAAATATCCGATGCCGATACGACTGCTCCACTGGACGATGGCGGTGATCATCGTCGGCCTGCTGTGGGCGGGATTGACGATGGTGTCCATGGACGATGCCGTCCCCGCAAAATTCGAGCATTTCTATCCGTGGCACAAATCGTTCGGCATACTGATCCTCATACTGGTGCTCGTCCGACTGGCGATCCGCGCGCGAGCCACGCTGCCGGCGCTGCCGCAGGGGCTGGCAATGTGGGAAATCCATACCGCCAAGGCGGCGCACGGGCTGCTCTATGCCCTGATGATCCTGGTGCCGCTGGCGGGCTATTCGATGTCCAGTTCATTCACCCAAAGTGACGGGGTCTTTTTCTTCGGAGTCAATTTGCCGGAGCTTCTGCCGAAGAACGATGATCGTTTCGAGCTGTTCCGGGATCTCCACAGAAGCCTCGCTTTTGTACTGCTGGGGGTGGTGGTCCTGCATGCGCTGGGCGCACTGAAACACCGCTTTTTCGATCGTGATCAAAGCAAGGACGTGTTGTCGAGGATGGTGTGACCGAGGACGGTGTTTCGCCCGTCAGACGGTGTTCCACAGGTCCGGGGCCGCAATCGGCGCGAACTCCGCATTGCACGACATCCGAGGCGGTGCCGCATTGCAGTAGCCAAGGCTCGGTCAGAAAACGACCGTGAGATGGTCGGATCTTGAGAGTGTCGGCATTTCGACCCGCTGATCCGATCAACACCCCGTCGCGCCAGAGTCCATTGACAACTGCAGGCACGCCGGAGCCTGTGCTCGGCCTTTATTTGCACGTGGCGTACATGTATTTCATGTCTACTCTTGAGGAGTACGTCGGACGCTGCGAAATTACGCCCAATGTCATCGGCATTCTGGCGTGCCTGGCAGATCGCCCCGGGATGAGCCAGGCAGACCTCGCCCGGCTTAGTGGTCTGGAGCGCGCAACGGTGGGAGTTACCGTAGGGCGTGCGATCGCTGCGGGATTCGTCAGGCGCACTGACGCGAGCCATGATAGGCGTCGCTATTCCCTTCACATCACCACGCAGGGGGAGCAGATGTTGGCGAAGCTGCGCCAACGGATTCCAGTGCACGAGCGGCAAGCCGCGCAGCGGCTAAGCCTGAGCGAGCGCAAGCAACTTCGCTGGTTGCCAAATAAACTCGTGTACGGTTAGGACAGGCAGCCAGTGCGGCACCACTTACGCGACTTTCGTGGTTCAAAGGTGTGGTAATGGGCTATCAAATGGGCGCTGATAACGCGAGCATTGACTCACGCATCAGACGCTCGTGTTCCTCGCTGGATCCTCCGCTGCGCTCGATGTCTCCGAGTCGCACCGAGTTCTCGACGACAAGTCGGCAACGCTCATAACGCCGCCTTGTGAAGCTCTGCAGCGCCACTTCCATATCACCAGCGTGCAGTTCCTCGACCAATACGATGGCATCCTCGACGGCAATGCCGGCGCCCGATGCGAGGTGCGGAGTGGTCGCGTGGCAGGCATCGCCGATCAGGACGACCCGACCGCGATGCCAGGGGGCAGGGACCATGAGAGCGAAGAGCGGACGGTAGACGATTCGGGACCGTGGCGAGATCGACTCACGGATTTCCGCGACGGGCCCGGTAAACTCCGCCAGGGCCCTCTTGAGGATGGGCGACCACTGCTCCGGCCCAATATGATCGGGTTGGTCCCGTTTCTCCAGGAAGAAGAGGTACATTTCGTCCCGTGAAACAGGATTGAGGCCGGCTTTGACCTCTCTGCCCATGAACATCGCGGCGCGCTGCATCTCCGAGTGGCGAGCGACGACCGCGCGCCAGCAGGCTTGCCCGGTAAAACGGGGCTTGGGTGCATCGGGAAAGACAGTCTCCCGAACATGGGAGTTAATGCCGTCCGCTCCGATCAGCAGGTCGTAGTGCCCAACGCTGCCATCCGTGAACACCACGCTGACCCGATCGGCGGATTGCTGGATCGACTGCACGGAAATTCCTAGTCGCACGGTTGTACCAGAGCCGCGTGTGGCCGCACTGAGAATCGCGGCCAGCACCGGCCGCATGATGCCGCCCCCGCCCGGAACGTCCGCTCCAGCTATTCGCGGCGTGGGCAGGCTTGCGATCTTGCTGCCATTGGCCAGGTATAGATCGAGTCCGTCGGCGCACCAGCCCTGTTGCAGGATCGGATCGAGCACACCGACGCGCTTGAACGCTCGAAGCGTCGGCCCGCTCAGCGAGATACCGGCACCGTAGACTCTCCATTCCGGGTCGATCTCCACCAAATCGACGGACGCGCCCTGTTTGCGCAGCTCGAGTGCGGCACACATGCCGCCAATGCCGCCGCCGACGATCAGAACGTGGTTAAGGCCAATGCCGTTCATGCCGAGGAGCCCTCCAGTTCGCCGGCGATCAAGGCCTGCAGCAGACGCCGGGCGCGTAAGCCATGTACCAGGCGGCTTCCAAGAAGCGCCCTTGCTCGCGACTGGCTGTCATGTCTTGCTCCTCGCTGACACGATGTGTTGGTCGATGACGCCAAACGGTGGCTCAGTCGCGCCGTCGATGTGCGCCCACATGCGAACGCGCTCGCCAAATCGCAGGTACGGGGTCTGCGCCAGGCCGTGATCGATCATCTCGATCGCGCGCCGCTCTGCGATACAGCAGGAACCGGTCGTTCGATACGCCCGACTTGAGACGGTGCCGGAGCCGATGATCGTGCCCGCGCACAGCGCCCGCGTGCCGGCGGCGTGCGCAATGAGTTCATGAAAGCCAAACTCCATCCCGGTCGTGGGGACGGCGCCATAGAGTTCCTCGTTGCGCCAGACTTCGACCTTGGCCTGGAGTCGACCCTGATTCCAATGGGGACCCAGCTCATCGGGGGTGACGACGATGGGAGCCATGCTGCAAGCGGGCTTCGCTTGAATCCAACCGAAACCGGTCTTCATCTCAATGGGAGCAATCGTTCGGAGGGACCAGTCGTTGAGCAGACCCACGAGCCTGACGTGGCCGAGGGCCGCTTCCGAGCGTATTGCCATAGGCACTGATCCGGTGATGATGGCAAGCTCACACTCAAAATCGATCCCGTCCGCCTCAGACGGCAACGGGACGTCCTCGGTCGGTCCTAGAAACTGATGCGAGAGCCCCTGATACATGAGCGGGCGTGTCGTTTCGATGGGCTTCAGATCGAAGGCCTTCTGCATGAGCTCACCGTGCGAGGGGAAGGCTGAGCCGTCGAGCCATTGCCAGGCCCGCGGCAAGGGCGCCGCCAAGGTTGCGAAACGCAAGGGTATGGCCAGGACGCCCACGCCCTCATTGAGCTGTCCATAGAGGGCTTCAAGTGCACCAACCACAACATCCCAGCGCTCGAGCGCCTCTTGCAGCGTACGCGCGATGCCTGTCGCTGGCGCTGCTCGTGAGAGATCCCTCGAGACCACCAACAGTCGGCCATCGGGAGAAGCGGTCCTTTCAGTCGCTAGCTTCATCGAGTCGGCCGCTCTGGCTCGTCAAGTCAGATCGGCCGCGAATTGGCCGTCGATGAGGATGAAGGCAATGCGGCAGTTCCGGCCGGAGCGGTTCGCCCAACCATGGTTGGTGCCGCGCTGGATGACGATGTCACCTGCCCTGACGACCGTCTCGCCTTGATCGAGGATCAAGGTAAGCTCGCCCTGCAGCACGATGCCATAGTCAATCGTCTCGGTGCGGTGCATGAGCGGATGACGAGAACCTGCCTGGTGCGAGGAGGCTCCTCTGGCTCCAACCTCTGCAAAATGGGCTCGCGCCGCCTCGACCGATAGGTCGCGCACCCGTTCGTCCTCGGGGGGGATGTCGAGTACGCGAATGCGGGTTCCATTCTTAGGCGGCGCGAGCCGAACACCGTCTTCCGCAGGTTCGCCGGAACGCCGATCGATGCGCACTGGAGTCTCGCGCGTATTCCAAACTTCATAGAACAACGGCCCAATCTGTCCACCGATCTGCGCGATCCGAGGCGGCGGTCCATCTTCGAGGATGACGGACTGACCGCTATCGTTGTGACCGGTGACAATGCGCCTGAACGGTGCCTGCTTCATGCGAGGTGACCTCCAAGGGTCTCTGCAAACCAATCGGCGATGTAATCGCGGCCATAGCTCATGTTGTCCGCTCCGACGTGCTCGACGCCACCTTCGCGCTCTGTGAACACTTTGAGCTCGCGCCGGGAAGAGTTGACCAGCTGATCATAGGTCTGCTGTGCATACTCAAGCGGAATCTGACGGTCGCGCGCGCCGTGCGTGACGAGAAATGGCACGCGGATCCGGTCAAGGACACCATTGAGATGCATGCCCCGGCTCATCTCGAGAAACTCATGGATCGACCTGGCCCCAAACACCCACATGACGTGGTTCCAGTAATGCGGCACGGGATTCTCGCCCTCGCGCCTGAGGCGTCGCTGTTGCACCTCGGCCCAGTTGTGGTTGCCGCCCCAGGCGACTCCGCTGGCGAACCGCGGCTCGAAGGCCGCAGCGCGTGGGGCGAAGTAGCCACCGAGCGAAATGCCAACGATCCCGATCCGGGTCGGATCGATCGCAGGATGGGATGCCAGCCAGTCATAGCATGGCGATGCCCAATGCTCGCTTTCATGCGTTGCATGCAATTCGTTGAGGCGCAACGCCTCGCCGGTACCGGGCTGATCGATGCACAGCGTCGAGATGCCGCGCCGTGCCAGAGCCTGCGGGAGCCTTGACCAATAGAGCAGCTCCTTGCAGCTGTCGAGACCGTTTACATAAAGCACGCAGGGCGAGCGCGCCCGGATGCTCGGCGCGAGGGTCAGCAGCCCAGCCAGCTGCGCCCGCTCGTAGGGGACCTCCACGCGCTGACAGTCCTCCTTGCCGATGATGATCGCCCGGCGGAAGGCGCGTTGTGCCTTGTCGTACGTCTCAGCGCGGCCGGGATGTCCGTGTCCTTGCATGCGCTCGGCCGTCAGATAGTAGAGGGCCGCGCGCTGCAGCTTGCCCGAGGCCGAGAAGTATCGGCTCTTTGCTTCATCCTCGGCGGCAAGCTCGACGAGGTTATCGGCGACGCGAATCCACTGCGCCAGAAACTGTGGTGTACCGGCATCGGCGCCTTCGGCCGCAGCCTGGCGCAGCGGCCGACACATATCTTCGATCTCCCCGATCTGGGCGCCACTGCCAATGGCGATATTGACCGACAGGTTCCAGACGTAGTTATTCGGGAAGTACTCGAAGAGCGCCATGGCTAGACTTCTGCAGCCACGAACAGGCCTCGATCGGGTTCAGGCCGGGGCAGAGACTGCGGCCCTCCGACGCCGATGCCCCACTGATCCATCAGCTCTGCACTCGGCTTGTACACGGTCGGCGTCCAGCTCGACTCATCGACCCGCTCGAGCTCAGAGGTGTACTCCACCGTGAACCCGTTGGGGGTCGTGAAGTAGCTGAAGGTGTTGTTGCCGGCCGTGTGTCGGCCCGGGCCCCATCCAATCTCGATGTTGAGGCGGCGCAGTCGAGCGATGCCGCGCATCATCTCATCGATGTTCGGCATGTCATAGGCCACATGATTCAGGCAGGGCGGTCCAGGAAGCAGGGCGATACGGTGATGCCATTCGTTACAGCGCAGGAACGCCATGAAGTCGCCCAGCCAGTCACTGAGCCGGAAGCCCAGGACCTCGATGAAGAATCGCACGGCCGCCTGGTGGTCAGGCGAATGCAAGACAATGTGGCTTATACGTTCCGGAATCGCTTCACCGCGGGTGAGTGCTCGGGAACTTCCGCGCTCGACGTCGCTGGAGATCTCAAAGGGCAGACCGTCTGTTGAAAAGAAGCGAAAACCGTAGCCGCCGCCGAGGCTCTCGAGGGCTTTGGGCGGAAAGATGATGCGGCATGCGGCTTGTTGTACCCGCGTGAAGAGCGCATCCACGTCCGCCCGACTTGCTGCCGCGAGCGCGATGACATCGATGCGCCGCTCGCTTGCCGGGCGCAGACGCACGACATAGAGCTCATCGTGGCCCTGCGCCGCCAGATGCAGCATTCCGTCGCGCTCGGCGACCTCCCGCAGCCCCCACTTTTCGGTATAGAACTCCCGCTCCGCCTCCAGTTGAGGAATGCCATACCCAACGAACCGGATCTCCTGCACGCGTGCCATCTTGCTCGTTCTCCGTGCCGCGAATCCGAAGCGTACAAACTCTTGGAGTTATCTGTACAGATTATCGTATTTATAGATCATTATTCATTTTACTGATGCCATTCTCACCAGCGCTGCATGATCTTCGATTTGCCGGAGCAGCCATTGCGCGCCGCTGTCGTGCTTGCGGATGCCGTGGTACTGGATCATCTCGCGCATCAACGGGAAGGCAAAGGGTAGCGGCGCGTACGCCAGCGGGAAATTCTTGACCAGGGTCTTCGCCAGGCGTTCATGCACAACGGCAAGACGCAACGTGTTCGGCAGGAGCCAGGCAACGCTCAGGAAGGAGGAGGCGACAATCTCGATGCGTCGCTCGGAGCCCAGCGCGGCCAGCTCCTGCTCGGCGAAGGTCGGCGCATCGAATACCACCGCTACGTGACCGTGCTTGTAGAAGGCTTCTTCCGTCAGGGGCTTACGGAATAGGGGATTGCGCTTCCAAGCAAGAGCTACGAAACGCTCCTCGAACAGCAGCTTCTTGGGATGGTCCCGGGCCGTGAATTGCTCGGGTGTCAGCAGGAAATCGATTTCGCCACTCTCGAGTTTGGCAAGGGCCTTGGGTGAGGGCGCCGATAGTTCCAGCTTGACGCGAGGGGCCAGATGAGACAGCCCCTCGAACAGGGGAACCAGCAGTACGGTGGTCACATAGTCGGAGGCGCAAATGCGGAAAGTGCGCTGAGTCGTGGTGGGATCGAACACCGTCGAAGCCGAAATCAGCGTGTTGACCTCGGCGAGGGCCTTGCTGACCATCGGCGATAGGCTTTGCGCATGGGCCGTGGCCATCATCTGCTTGCCGCGGCCCACGAGGATCGGATCGTTGAAATAATCTCGAAGCCGTGCCAGTGCGGCGCTGACTGCCGGCTGGCTTCGATCAAGCCTCTTGGCAGCGCGCGAGACATTGCGCTCGCGAAGCAGCACATCCAGGACGAGCAGGAGATTCAGGTCGAAGCGCTTGTATCGCATGGCCAATCATCCATACAGCGAATAAAAAATCATCTAAACAATCAATTGTACTAATACTGTAGCAGGGCCCACTCTATGGTGCAGCTTGTGGCAGGCGCTCTTCTGAAAACAAAGCGCCAGAGAGGGGGTTCATGGGCAGGTCATTGGGTCAAGGATTCATCCTGCTGGCTGGACTGTCATCGGCCGCTGCGTGGGGGCAAACCGTCCCCACAAACGCTTCGGAAGGAGGCGCTGCCGGCGGTGCGCTCGAAGAGGTAGTCGTGACTGCCCAGCGGCGCAGCGAGGACATTCAGAAGTCATCGCTCGAGATCCAATCCGTGAGCGCCACCGAAATCGCCTCAGCGGGCGTCACTCAAGCCAAGGATCTCAACGCGCTAGTACCCGGACTGCAAATTTCGCAGGGAGGCTCTGCCACGCAGATCTTCATTCGCGGCGTCGGCGATATCTCCTCCAGCGAGCTATCCAACCCGGGCGTGGCCTTCAACGTGGATGGTGTCTATGTCGGGCGACCCGAGGCGGTGACGAGTACGTTCTACGATATCCAGCGAGTAGAGGTGCTCAAGGGACCCCAGGGCACGCTCTACGGCCGCAACACTTCCGGCGGCGCCATCAATGTCATCACCAATCAGCCGAGCTTATCGGAGGGAGTCACGGGGTACGTGACCTTCGAGGGCGGAAACTATGCTCTCAAGCACGGCGACGGGGCCATCAACATACCGATCACGACTGATCTGGCGGTACGGGCCGCGTTCGATGTCGTCGATCGCAACGGTTACTTGAGTGATGGCTCGGACGATGACAAGCACGAAGCCGGGCGAATTCACCTGCTCTGGCAACCGAACGACAAGTTCTCGCTCCTGGCGACGGTGGATTACGCCCACGTGCACGGGGAAGGCGCCGGCTATGCCCTCGGCTCCTATGGCGTCAATCCACTTCCGCCCGGGACCGATCCCTGGACTGCCGGCAACAGTCCGCTGGGGCTCAAGGGCCTGGGGAGCGTGCCGCCATTCAGCTTCGTCCCGCCGTTTTGCGGCGCTCCGGTGCTCGTCTGCGGCATGAGCTTCAGACCCTCGGTCGAGAATCAGGCGGTCAACGAGAGCCTGGAGGCGAAATATGACTTTGGGTGGGCAACCCTGACCGTTCTGCCGGCCTACAGGGACTGGCACAACGACGAGCATGGTTTCCCCGGCTTCAGCAACACGCAAATATTTGATTCACGAGAGAGCACGATTGAGGCCCGGCTGAACCATAACGATCAGAGCTTGAAATGGGTGGCGGGCCTCTACTACTACGGCGAGCATATCGACGGCCGGGCGCTCATCGATCAGGGCGTGGTCCAGGTGAGCACCTACTCATACAACACCAACGCGACAAACGCGTACGCGGCCTTTGGCCAGGCCACCTACAGCATCCTTAAAGATCTGCGGCTGATCGCGGGTGTCCGCTACACCGACGAGCGTCATTCTTTGGATGGGAATGCCGATACGACCTCTCTCACCACCACCGGATTCGTGCACACCCTTGAGCCCTTCTTCGGTGCTCAGAAGTTCAACAACACGACTTGGAAGACCGGATTCGAATACGACCTCGCTCCCAGCAATATGATCTACTTCACGGTTGGCACCGGATTCAAGGCGGGCGGTCTCAACCAAGAGCCACCGCCCAATGTCTACCAGCCGGAGACCCTGACCGCTTATGAGTTCGGGTCTCGCAATCGATTCTTCAATGATCGACTACAGATCAATGCCGAGCTCTTCAAGTGGGACTACCGGAACCTTCAGGTCGGCACGATCACCTTCGATACCACCGGTGCTCCGAACTTCATAATCGAGAATGCTGCCGCCGTCGCGATCGAAGGCGCGAGCCTCGATATTGCGACCAAACCCACGCTGTACGACACCTTTCGGGTCTACGGCGAGTACAACCACGCCACCTATAACAGCTACTCGGTCAACGACGCCGCTTTTGCGTACAGCCCGGCCGCGACGCCCTGTCCGGCCGGTGCACCGCATCTCAGTGGCGGCCTTCCCGTCGTCACGGTTGACTGCTCGGGATATCAGCTCGCACGAGCCCCCATGTGGACGGGTTCCACCAGCTGGCAGCACGAGTTCCCGCTGCCGAACGGTGCCCGCGTGATTGCCAACGCCAGCGCGCGCTTCGCCTCGAGCCGATGGGGGACCATCGACTTTACGCCCTACGAACGGCTTCCTGCCTACGCCCAGGGCAATGTTGACGTGAGCTATGAGTCGCCGGACCGGCATTGGTCGGTGGGAGCCTATGTGCACAATCTCAGCAACGTTGCCGTTGCGTCCGACGCCGTCCAGCAGGGCTTCGCGCCACCGCAAATGTATTACACGCTCAATCCACCGCGTACCTTCGGTGGTCGAGTCACTCTCAATTTCTGACCTCTCTAGATCGAGAAACGGGTTTCAAAGCTGCATCCCTGAGTACTGGAATGACGACAACAGCACTGAGCGCTCCCGCAAGGGGGAGCGACTATGTCTTGCTGCTGGCACGCATCCTCATGGCCTCCATTTTCGTCTTCTCTGCGCTCGAGAAGATCTCCTACTTCGATGGTGTGGTTGCTTTTGCTTCAGCCAATGGCGTGCCGCTGGCCCGCCCGCTCATGCCGTTGGCCATTCTCTTCGAGGTTGCCGGCGGTCTATTGCTGCTCTTGGGCTGGCAGTGCCGCAGGATCGCCCTGGCGTTCGTCGTATGGATCGTGGTCCTCGGCGTCTGGTTTCATCGTTTCTGGGCCGTTCCGCAGCAGGAGTGGCAGACGATGGTGGACGCGTTCTTTCATCATCTTGTGATGGCGGGAGGCTTCCTCGTGCTGGCAGTTCACGGCCCGGGCGCACTGAGCGTGGATGCGCGATTCTCGCATTCCCAACGGTGAAGGACCTCCCCAGCCCCGCCCTTCTTGTGCATTGACCCCGAAAGCGGGATGAGATCGTGAGCGGGGTGTATGACCGGTCTCCGAGGTAAAGATCATCCTGGGCCGCATGCCGGAGGTTCCCTACCGGCTGTACTGGCGCGCCGAGCTTTATCACGGCGCGCCGAGCGATGTTTGATGATCAAGCAATCGGTGTGAGGGTGAAGACGCTGGTGACAGGTGCGGCCGGGTTTGTAGGCCGGGCAGTTGTTCCGCTGCTCCGGGAGGCGGGGCGAGAGGTCGTTGTGCTGGACAGCCATCTGATCGGCATTTCGCCCTCGTCGGGTCTGACCTTACTCGAGGGCGATCTATGTGATCGCTCGCTGCGCCAGCGAGCTTTGAATCTCGGCATCGAGGCCGTCATACATCTTGCTACAGTCCCCGGTGGCGCAGCGGAGGCGGATCCCGCGCTGGCGCGGCGCGTAAACATCGATGCGACGTTGGATCTCTTGGATGATCTCACTCAGGGCGGACTGCGACCGCGAGTCGTCTTTGCGAGCTCAATTGCGGTCTACGGGGAAGAGTTTCCGCCGTGCGGTGTCGATGAGAGGACACCTATCGCGCCGAGGATGCTGTACGGTGCCCACAAAGCCATGATCGAAACCTGGATTGCGACAAAGAGCCGTCGTGGTGACATCGAGGGAATCAGCTTGAGACTCCCCGGAATCGTCGCACGACCCAGGGGGCCTTCGGGCATGAAGTCGGCCTTCATTAGTGACTTGTTTCATGTACTGGCCGCGGGTGAGCGCTTCGTTTCACCTGTGTCGCCGTCTGCGACG
The DNA here is from genome assembly GCA_963701975.1 of uncultured Gammaproteobacteria bacterium. GTDB lineage: Bacteria > Pseudomonadota > Gammaproteobacteria > Steroidobacterales > Steroidobacteraceae > FEN-1191. Next base: position 3,991,633 of record OY969692.1, on the reverse strand, counting down.
ATGCTCCTGATGTCGGTCTCCTGTTGCGCGCGGAATCTAAGCCACGCCCTCACCGTCAATACTGCTGAGCTTCCCGAATCACGGATCGTGCAATTGCCGGCACTTCTAGTGCGTTTGGATGTTCTCGCGCGGACCGTGTCCGAAGCGACCGGCCATGGGCCTGCGGACCTGCGCTACGAGCCTGACGCCGATCTCGAGACGGCCTTCGGAAGGCATACTCCACTCTCCGCGACGATTGCGGATCGCCTCGGCTTCACACATGACGGCACGATAGAGAGCCTTGTGACAAACGCGCTTGCGGAGTTCGCCGGTGTCAGAAGATGACACTGGACGGTTCGATCACGTTGGCCGTCTCTCGATCATTCCGATGCACTGTGGTCCCGAATGGAATGATGTCAATTGAGCCGGCGTGCTTGGTGTCCCGAGGATGTCCCCCGAATGGAGTAATGATCTACTTCCGATGGCCATTTATGGGAGGCGCCCAAACTCCCCGGCTAGATTTGCCGAGGAGGAGAGCTACTGCACACCAAGTGCAGGGCTGCTTCTGTTACACTCCTTGTGACACAGGCTCGGCCAGAATGCCGCTAAGTGCTTGGAAATGCTGAGGGTTGTGCGTGGTCGATGGAGTCCCGTCGTCCACCCCATTCTTTGGGCCGTTAGCTCAGCTGGTAGAGCAGGAGACTCTTAATCTCTTGGTCGTAGGTTCGATCCCTACACGGCCCACCAATCTGCCCACACGGCAAATCGATCTGAGTCGCGGCAGCGCTCTGTGCCCCGCAGCCGCGCCGCCATCAGTACCACGCCGGTGCAGTACGCCGGACGTCACGGCCTAGCGCGCTGTCCGCCCGCTGGTGGAATTCATGTCGTCGCGTGGATGCTCATCGTCGCGTGCAGTGTCGCGATCGTGGGCCGAGTCGCGCTCACCTGCCGGGCCACCATGGTGCGCCGCGCCGCCGCCGGTAGTACCGGAGTCGCGCTTGGTGTGCACGGCCGGTTCCCGACTCGAGCTCTTCTGACGATCCTGGTCGCTGCGATTGCGGTTCTTCGTGTATTGGTTGTGTCCCTCGGGGTTGTTGTTCGGCATCGCTGTCTCCTCACAAGTGAATGGTCATTGGCGGTTGCGGCCGCGAGTAAGTAGACTTGCGCCGGCGAGAAAAATTCGAGCCTGCACGATCTGCGCAGACTATTTGCAAGGCAACGCGGCAGGTCCGGCCGCGTGCTTTGCGCGATGCCGCGAGCTGGCGCTATCGCCGCGCTTGAGGTCGCTGGCTTACCCGCGCGTAGGATCACACTGACACTGAAATGCTGGATCCGGTGACGGCGCGCGCAGTGGCGGCTGGGAATACCCTCGAACGGGAGCGACGTCGGCACCATGTCGCAGTCGAGCGACAGCGCACTTGCAGTCGAATCTGCGGTGACAATGCGGTGCTGAAGGCAGCTTGATCCTCTGATCGGGAGCTTTGCGTCTGTAGGAGAGTCCCACGCGACGGTGCGACACTCTTACGTAGACTGATTCGGTTGCGTTGCCGTTGAATGGTGGAGTGCGTGGCTCAACGCCACGCAACGGGACCGTGGCGACGAGGAGGTAGCGAATGCAGATCGTGGTCAGACAGAGCAGCGGGCTGGGCAATCAGCTGTTCCAATATGCTGCCGGCAGGTGCCTGGCCAAGCGGCACGGTGCATCACTGCGCATTGCAGCCCAACTGCAGCGTCTGCTGGTCTCTCACGGTCACGCCAGATCGGTCCTGTTGCAACACTTCGCGATATTCGCTCCGATCCGCCCGGTGAGCTACGTTGACCGGCTGATGACGACGGATCAGCCGCGCCTGCAGCGCGTCGCGCGACTGGCCCGCGCCGCGTGGCGGGTAAAGCTCATCCGCCAAGCCCCGGAGAGATGCCTGTTTCATCAGGATCTGCGCGTTGCACAGGGCACCCGCGTGGTCTATCTGCAGGGGTTCTGGCAGGACTATTCGATGGTGCGCGAAGTCGAGACTGAACTGCGACGCGAGCTGACTCTGATCGAGCCGTTGCGCGGCAGGAATCTCGAGCTAGCGAAGCGCATCGCCGCCGCCCGGAATCCGGTGTCGATCCATCTGCGCCGCGGCGATTACGGCCCGTTCTTCGGCCCACATATGATCCTGCCGATCGCGTACTACGAGCACGCGATCAGCCGCATGCTGGATGAGGACCGGCAGAGCACGTTCTTCGTATTCTCAGACGATGTGTCATTTGCCAAGGACTGGCTGCGAGGGGATCCGCGATTTACCGTGGTTGACCACAACAACGAGGACACGGCCCATGAGGACCTGCGCCTGATGTCGCTGTGCCGGCATCACATCATCGCCAACAGCACCTTTTCCTGGTGGGGCGCATGGCTCAATCCGCGCAGCGACAAGCGCGTGATTGCTCCGGCAAGGTGGCTGGGCTTCGATACCATGGCAACGGCCATCGCCTGTCCGGGGTGGACGCTGCTCGATGCCGAGCTGCCGCGACGGATGATGCCGGTGGCAGCGCGCGCCTGACCGGCTGCGTGCCGGGCGCTGCCGATGCGCACCGGCAACGAGCTATCGATTGACGCCCCCGGGCGCCGGCGGCAGCGGCGCGAGCGGGCGCGGCCGCTTGACATCGCCGTCCCGCTCGCTCGGGCAATCGAGCTCGTCAAGGCGTGCGCGCGTCTCATCGATGCGCTGGTCGGCCCTCGCCTGCGCGGCGGCCACGATCTCGGGTGAGGTACTGATGGTCGGGGCTTCCCGCACCGCCTGCTGATTGGATCGAAGCTGCGCGCGCAACTGCTCGCATTCCGCCGCCACGGCATCGGTGCCTTCGGCTGGCATGGCAATGGCGGGCGCGTCGCCGGCTCTGCTGCGCAGCACCGGCACCGAGCTGCAGCCCGCCAGCAACAACAGCAGCGCTGCGCTCGCCGCGGCAGAGGCGCCGGGTCGGGTCAGCGAGCGGTGGCAGGTTTGGGGTACGCGAGGCAACGCCGCCATTATCGCGCCGCTTGAGCCCCCCGGCTAGAGCCGGGCAGGCTAACTTTCGTTAACGCCAGCCTCGGGCCACTCTACCGGCGACGAACTAACGATGAACTAACCGTTGCTGGCAAATTGTCCCTGCTCGTTGGAAAAGATGAGTTCGACGCGCCGGTTCTGCTGCCGGCCCGCCGCCGTGTCGTTGGTCGCGACCGGCAGCTCCATGCCGCGGCCGACGGCCTGTAGCCGGGCCGAATCGATGCCGCGACTGACCAGCGCGCGCGCCACCGCGTCGGCGCGACGCTGCGACAGCGCCTCGTTGTAGTTATCGGAGCCGCGACTGTCGGTGTGGCCTTCGATCCGAAGCTTCACGTTCGGCTGGGTCTGCAGAAATTGCGCGACGCGGTTGAGGGCGTCGTCGGCGCCGGGTTTGAGTGTGGCGCTGCCGGTGTCGAACAGCATATTGCTGCCCAGCGTCAGGACCATCCCGCGCTCGGTCTGCTTGGCCTGCATCGCTTCGAGCTGTTGGCGGGCCGCCACCGCTTGCTCATTGGCAGCCGCCACCTGTGCCTGGGCCTGCTGCTGGGCGCTTTGCGCCTGCTGTTGCGCATCCTGCGCCTGCTGCTGCGCGCTCTGCGCCTGTTGCCGTGCCGCGGCCGCCTCGCGCTCGCGTGCTGCCACAAGGACCTGGTCGCGCCGCGCCTGGGCCTGCGCCATCTGGTTGCGGGCCCGTGTCTCGGCGATCACGGCCTCGCCGATTTCGGCGTGCCGGCGCGCGAGGTAGGCAAGATAAACCACCTCGTCCGCAGGTCGATGATCCTGCTGTGCCTTTTCCGCGGCGGCGAGCGAATCGCGCGCCTCCTGCAGCGGTTTGCCGGCGGCTTGAGACGCCAGCGGATCGCTCTCGAGCGAGTGCACGGCAAGCCGCGCCTGCGCCAGGGCTGATTCGCCCTGAGGCGAAGTCGTCGCGCACGCCGCCAGCAGCAGTGCCAGCGTCGGCAGCGCCCATTTGAGTATTGCGCCGGGGCGCGAGGCGTTATCAGGGACTTTCACCGCGGTGATCTCCGTGTGGGCGTGGTCGGCATGGAGGGGTGGCGCAGGGCGTGCCGTTGCGCTCATGGCGATTGCGGGACCTGGCCCCCCGGCATGGGCATCGGCATTGGCGCCGCGTCGGGTTCCGCACGCTCGGACTCACTGCGTAGCGTTGCGGTCCCGGAATCGACTTCCTTGAGCGCCTGCTCCGCCTTGGCCGAGCGCGTGCGTGCCAGGGCCAGTTCGGCGTCGACCGACGCCTGCTGCGCCAGACGCGTTGCCAGCACCGGTTGGTCCTTCGCGTCCTGATCCGCTTGCCGCAGCTCGCTGCGCGCGGCCTCGAGATCGGAGCTGGCGAATTGCTGCGCGCCGCTTTGTTCGGCCTGCGTGACCAGCGTGCGCGCCCCGACCAGGTCTGGGTTCGGTCTCGGGCCGCTGGCGCAGCCCGTCGCCGCGATCAGCAGCGCGGCGGCGGCGGGTGCAGGTACGTGCCGTATCATCGACATGGGCAACCTCCAGTTGTCAGGACTGCACTGTGAGGTTTCCCACCGTCAGGTCGATGTAGGCGCCGGACGCGGTTGTGGGCGCAATAACACGAGCATCGGCGGCGGGCGGCGCCGGCCGTGCGTCGGACGACTCCTATTCTCAGCTATAATTGAATGTCTATTCCCGGGCGCCCGATGCGCGAAAGTGGCGGAATGGTAGACGCGCTGGCCTTAGGAGCCAGTGGGGCAACCCGTGAGAGTTCGAGTCTCTCCTTTCGCACCAGCGGCTCGAGCGGTACGCGGGCATCGGCGAGGATCAGGCGATGAACCATGAGCGATGGACAGCGGCAAGATGCAAGTATCGGTGACGACGACCCAGGGTCTCGAGCGACGCCTCGAGGTGGCGGTACCCGGCGAGCGGGTCGCCGGCGAGGTGGACCAGCGTCTCAAGCGCCTGGCACGTACTGCGCGCCTGAAGGGATTCCGGCCCGGCAAGGTGCCGTATGCGGTGGTGCGGCAGCAGTTTGGCAGCCAAGTGCACGCGCAGACGGTCAGCGATCTGATGCAAAGCACGTTCGCCGAGGCCGTGAGCCAGCAGCGGCTGCGGCCGGCCGGTGGCCCGCGCATCGAGCCGATTGCGGTCGAGCCCGGCAGCGAGCTGCGCTATGCCGCGATATTCGAGGTGCTGCCGGATGTCACGCTCAAGCCGCTCGATACGATCAGTATCGAACGTCCCGCGGCCGTCGTGACCGACGCGGATGTCGATGCGATGATCGAGAGCATGCGGGCGCAGCGTCCGGTCTTCACACTGGTCGAGCGCGCGGCGCAGGATGGCGACCGCGTGACCATTGATTACGAGGGGCGCATCGACGGCGTGGTGTTTCCCGGCGGCAAGGGCGATGGCATGCGGGTCACCATCGGCGCACACCGCATCCTGCCGGAAATCGAACAGGCGCTCATCGGCATGGCAGCCGGGTCCGCCAAGACCATTCCGGCCGTGTTCCCGGAGGATTACGGTGCCAAGGCGGTGGCCGGCAAGGCGGCCGAATTCGACCTGAAGGTCCAGAAAGTCGAGGAGCGCAGCCTGCCGCCGGTGGATGAGGCCTTTGCACGCGAGTTCGGCGTCGCGGACGGCGACCTGCAGCGGCTCGGAAGCGAGGTCAGGGCGAGCATGGAGCGTGAGCTCGCCGAGGCGATCCGGGGCCGATTGCGCGAGCAGCTGTTCGATTCGCTGTACCGCGACAATCCGCTGGACGTGCCGCACAGCATGCTCGAGGAGCAGATCCGCGAGCTGCAGGCGCAGATGGCGCGTCGCACGGGTACGCAGGATCCGCAGCAGCTGCCGGCGCGCGAGACACTCGAGCCGAGCGCGCGCAAGCGCGTAGCGCTGGGTTTGCTGCTCGGCGAGATCGTCCGCGCCCAGGGACTCAAGGTCGACCGGGCGCGCGTGGAGCAGCGACTCGAGGCGGCGATCGCGTCGCACCCGGATCCGCAGGAGGCGCGGCGCCAGTACCTGGCGAGCCGCGAGGCGATGGAACACCTGGAGTCCTCGGCGCTCGAGGATCAGGCGCTCGATTGGGCGCTGACGCAGGTGAAACTGGTGGACAAGCCTTCGAGCTTTCGCGAACTGACCGGCTTTGGCCAAACGCCCTGAAACACCTTACACTGAACACCTATGAACGAACGTGGCTTGAATCTGGTACCCATCGTCGTCGAGCAGACCTCGCGCGGTGAGCGCTCCTACGACATCTATTCGCGGCTGCTCAAGGAGCGCGTCGTGTTCGTCGTCGGCCCGGTGGACGACTACATGGCCAACGTGGTGGTCGCGCAGCTGCTGTTCCTGGAGTCCGAGAATCCCGACAAGGACGTCGCGCTCTACATCAATTCGCCGGGCGGAGTGGTCAGCGCGGGACTGGCGATCTACGACACGATGCAGTTCATCAAGCCGGATGTCAGCACCATCTGCATCGGCCAGGCCGCCAGCATGGGCGCGATATTGTTGACCGGCGGTGCCAAGGGCAAGCGTTATTCACTGCCGCATTCGCGCATCATGATCCACCAGCCGCTCGGCGGCTTCCAGGGTCAGGCGGCGGATATGGAAATCCACGCCAAGGAAATGCTCACGACCCGGGACCGGCTCAACAAGATCCTGGCCCTGCACACCGGCCAGAGCGTCGAAAAGATCAAAATCGACACCGACCGCGACAATTTCATGGACGGCGCCGACGCCATAGCCTATGGCCTGATCGACGGCATGCTGGAAAAACGGCCGGTGGCGCCGCCGGTACCGGTCAAGGCGTGATCCGCCGCTCAAAATCGCTAAATAACAAGGTCTTGCGAGCGACGCAGTTCTTTGCTTCGCCGGTCGGGGCCATGCTATATAAGATACCAGTGAAGGGCGAATCGAAGCCCTTATTGGCCGGCGCTGCCGGTCGAGGTGCTGAGCGATGAGCGATGATCCCCGCGGGCGTACCGATGACGGCAAGCTGCTGTATTGCTCATTCTGCGGCAAGAGCCAGCACGAGGTGCGCAAGCTCATCGCGGGGCCCTCGGTGTTCGTGTGCGATGAATGTGTCGAGCTCTGCAACGACATCATTCGCGAGGAGCTCGAGGATCGCGCCGATCGGGCACGCGACAAACTGCCCAAGCCGCACGAGATTCGCAAGGTTCTCGATGAGTACGTCATCGGCCAGGACCGCGCCAAGAAGGTACTTTCGGTCGCGGTCTACAATCACTACAAGCGCCTGCAGACCCGCGGCAGCGCGCGCGCGAAGGACGAGGTCGAACTCGCCAAGAGCAACATCCTGCTGATCGGGCCGACCGGCTGCGGCAAGACGCTGCTCGCCGAGACGCTCGCCCGCCTGTTGAATGTGCCGTTCACGATCGCCGATGCCACGACGCTGACCGAAGCGGGCTATGTCGGCGAGGACGTCGAGAACATCATCCAGAAGCTGCTGCAGAAGTGCGACTACGACGTCGAGAAGGCGCAGACCGGCATCGTCTACATCGACGAGATCGACAAGATTTCGCGCAAGTCCGACAATCCGTCGATCACGCGCGACGTGTCGGGCGAGGGCGTGCAGCAGGCGCTGCTCAAGCTGATCGAGGGCACGATTGCCTCGGTGCCGCCGCAGGGTGGCCGCAAGCATCCGCAGCAGGAGTTCCTGCAGGTCGATACGTCCAACATCCTGTTCATCTGCGGCGGCGCTTTTGCCGGGCTCGAGAAGATCATTCTCAACCGCACCCAGAAGAGCGGCATCGGCTTTACCTCGGAGGTGCGCGGCAGCGACTCCAAGCCGCACGGCTCCGACCTGTTCCACGACGTCGAACCGGAGGATCTGATCAAGTTCGGTCTGATCCCGGAATTCGTCGGGCGCCTGCCGGTGGTGGCAACGCTCGATGAGCTCGATGAAGCGGCGCTGATGTCGATTCTCACCGAGCCGAAGAACGCGCTCACCAAGCAGTATCGGAAGCTGTTCGAGATGGAGGGCTCCGAGCTCGAGTTTCGCGAGGAGGCCCTGAGGGCGGTGGCGCGCAAGGCGATGCTGCGCAAGACCGGAGCGCGCGGCCTGCGCACCATCCTCGAGACTGTACTGCTCGACACCATGTACGACCTGCCATCGCTGCGCAATGTGGCGAAGGTGGTCGTGGATGACAGCGTGATCGAGGGCACGACCAAGCCGTATATCGTTTATCGCGCCGACGAGGGCCGGGTGGCTGCCATCGAGGAGCCGAGACGAGCGGGTGGTTCGCTGCACGGCTGAGTCGTGCCCGCGCGGCCGGCCGGCCGGTCGTCGGCCGCAGCTTGATCCCTGGCGCTGCGGTTTCCGGGCGCAGCCATTGAAATGGGGCTGATCGCCCCAATGTGTCCTGTCTCGAGCTGTACCGCCACATCCGCATCAAGAGGCACCGAGAGCAACCGTGACTGAACAAACCGCCGTAACCGAAGCCGTCGTGTCAAGCTCCGTCCCGGTGCTGCCGCTGCGCGACGTGGTCGTTTACCCGCACATGGTGATACCGCTGTTCGTCGGGCGCGAGAAGTCGATTCACGCGCTCGATGCTGCCATGCGCGCCGACAAGCGCATCATGCTGGTGGCCCAGAAGCAGGCTGACGTCGACGATCCGAAGCTCGATGACCTGCACCGCTTTGGCACGGTTGCGACCATCCTGCAGATGCTCAAGCTGCCGGACGGCACGGTCAAGGTCCTGGTCGAGGGCGTGGATCGCGCCCGTATCGATCAACTGCACACCGGCGAGTTCTATTCCGCCTCGATCGGGATCGAGGTGGATGCGGACCAGTACGACGAGCGCGAGATGGACGTGCTGGTGCGGTCGGTGGTGTCGCAGTTCGAGCAGTACGTCAAGCTCAACAAGAAGGTGCCGCCCGAGGTGCTGACCGCGCTGGCCGGCATCGAACAGCCGGGCCGACTGGCCGACACGGTGGCGGCACACATGTCGCTCAAGCTCGCCGAGAAGCAGAAGGTGCTGGAGATCCTCGACGTACGCAAGCGCCTGGAGCACATCCTGGTCGCCATCGAGGGCGAGATGGACGTGCTGCAGATCGAGAAGCGCATCCGCGGCCGCGTCAAGGCGCAGATGGAAAAGAGTCAGCGCGAGTATTACCTCAACGAGCAGATGAAGGCGATCCAGAAAGAGCTCGGCGAGATGGAGGACGGCACCAACGAGATCGCGGAACTCGAGCAGAAGGTGGCCAAGGCGGGCATGCCCAAGGAGGCGCGCGACAAGGCCACGGCCGAGATCAACAAGCTGAAGATGATGTCGCCGATGTCGGCCGAGGCGACCGTCGTGCGCAACTATGTCGACTGGCTGGTCAAGGTTCCGTGGAAGAAGCGCACGCGACTGCACAAGAACATCGCCAATGCGCAGAAGGTGCTCGACGAGGACCACTATGGCCTGGAGAAGGTCAAGGAGCGCATCGTCGAGTACCTGGCGGTACTGCAGCGGGTCGAGAAGATCAAGGGCCCGATCCTGTGCCTGGTCGGGCCGCCCGGCGTCGGCAAGACCTCGCTCGGCCAGAGCATGGCGCGCGCGACCAACCGCAAGTTCGTGCGCATGTCGCTCGGCGGCGTGCGCGACGAGGCCGAGATCCGCGGCCATCGGCGTACCTATATCGGCTCGATGCCCGGCAAGATCGTGCAGAACATGGCCAAGACCGGCGTGCACAATCCGCTGTTCCTGCTCGACGAAGTCGACAAGATGGCGATGGATTTCCGCGGCGATCCGTCCTCGGCGCTGCTCGAGGTGCTCGACCCGGAGCAGAACGCGACTTTCAACGACCACTATCTCGAGGTCGATTTCGACCTGTCGGAGGTGATGTTCGTCTGCACCGCGAATTCGCTCAACATTCCGCCGCCGCTGCTCGATCGCATGGAGGTCATCCGGCTGCCCGGCTACACCGAGGACGAGAAGCGCAACATCGCGCGCCGCTACCTGGTGCCGAAGCAGATCAAGCAGAACGGCCTCAAGGAACGCGAGCTCAAGATCTCCGACGGTGCCGTGATCGACATCGTGCGCCACTACACGCGCGAGGCCGGGGTGCGCAATCTCGAGCGCGAGCTCGCCAAGATCAGCCGCAAGGCGGTCAAGCAACTGCTGCTCGACAAGGCCGACAAGCAGGACGGCACCATCGCCGTGACGCCGCGCAACCTGGACAAGTACCTCGGCGTACGCCGCTACCGTTACGGCAAGGCCGAGGAAATGGACCGCATCGGGCAGGTCACCGGCCTCGCCTGGACCGAGGTCGGCGGCGAGCTGCTGACGATCGAAGCCGCCGTCGTGCCCGGCAAGGGCAAGCTGCTGCATACCGGTCAGCTCGGCGAGGTGATGCAGGAGTCGATCCAGGCCGCAATGTCGGTGGTGCGCAGCCGCGCCGCGGTGCTTGGCCTCGATCCCGACTTCTACCAGAAGCATGACGTGCACCTGCACATGCCCGAGGGCGCGACGCCGAAGGACGGGCCGAGCGCGGGCATCGGCATGTGCACGGCGCTGGTGTCGGCGCTCACCCGCATTCCGGTGCGTTCGGACGTGGCCATGACCGGTGAGATCACGCTGCGCGGGGAAGTGCTGCCGATCGGCGGGTTGAAGGAAAAACTGCTGGCCGCACAGCGCGGCGGCATCGACGTGGTACTGATTCCGGAAGAGAACCAGAAGGATCTGGTCGAGATTCCGGAGAACATCAAGGGCAAGCTCGAGATCAAGACCGTGCGCTGGATCGACGAGGTGCTGCAGGTGGCGCTGACGCGCCAGCCGATCCCACGGCCGGAGACTGCGGAGGAAGCCGACTCCGTGGTGGCAGCGCCGCCGACCAAGCCGGCCCGGCGCGGCCGGCGCAACAATAAGCTGGTGCAGGCGCACTGAGCCGCGGCCGGCGGGGTTGCCGGTTCCTTCGGCAATACCGGCCCAGGCGGCTTGCCGGCGCGTCCGCGGGTGCTTAGCTCAGCTGGTAGAGCGTCGCCTTTACACGGCGAATGTCGCAGGTTCGATCCCTGCAGCACCCACCAACCCGGCCGGCGCGCCCGAGCGGCCCTGAGCCACCCGCCCGCTGGTCGGGTCGAATTTTAGTTCGTGGGCTTCCTGAATACGACCGTGTAGTGCCACGCCAGGCGGTCGAGCAGCGGCAGCCTGAACAGGATCGAGTCGCAGAACAGAAACGCTCTTTCGACTCCCAGCGGAACCCTGATGCGTTGCTTTAGCCGCATTGCCCGGTACAGGAACTCGAGCCCATGATGCAGAAAGCCGGTTAGCAGCCATGCCGGCATGATCTTATCGAGTTCCCATTGATGGCTGGCCGCCATACGCCTGAAATCGTCTATCCTGAAGCCTTCGGCCTCCTCATCAGCTGCCGAATGCGCCTTGGTCGGAAACAATCGGCGATACAGTGGGCGCAGCGCGATCTGCACCGACGACCAGAACCTGTTCGGTTCGATCGCGAATATGATCCTCGCGCCGGACTTGGTGACTCGGTCGATCTCCGAGAGTGCGGTGGGCAGATCGGGGAAGTGATGCAGGGCCGCGATCGCAAACAGGCGATCGAGCTGACTGTCGGCAATCAGGATGTCAGTCGCAGTCAGGCAGCAGTATCTGACCGCGGCGCCAGCGGCATACACGGAAAGATGCTGCTTTGATTTCTCCAGCAGCTGCGGACTGATCTCGGAAATGACGTAGCAGCCGAAGCGTATCCTGGATTCAAGAAGCCTCTTGGCGTCGAACCCGACGCCGCTGCCAAGTTCGAGGATTGCGGCGTCCGGCGCCAGATCCCTGGTAATTTCCGCGAGCGCCTGATCGTGGATGCGTCGGTTACGCTCGGTTTCGATCTGGTTGAGTTCGATCCATTCATCCCTGACGTCCGCGTGATATTGTGCGTCGAGACGGGTGACCTGCTCGACCTGGACCGGCAACAGGTTGACGATCGCCGAGTCTCCCGCCGCAAGCAGGTCCCTGATGGTCCAAGCTGTCATGCCGCATCCTCGTAACGACTGGGCGCCGGAACTTTAGCATTGCGCGTGGAGCACGGCTCGTCGCCGCTGCTGCCAGCGGTTGCGGTCAGCGAGTGCAGTTGCGGCGCAAGCAACCGCGCCGGCAGCCGCCGATCAGTTGATCGTCAAGTTATCGAATGCGATCGGCTTCGCATTCCAGCTGGTATTGCAGGTCAGGTATTGATTTGCATACTGGAAGTCGAATACGACGTTATGGCTCGGATCGAGCCCGACCAGCCGCGCTTGCGTGAAAAGGTCTGCAACCGTTGCTGGCAACGTTTCGCGTGCGATCCGGTTGACAGGTACAGTGCGCACCGAAGTACAGGACCGGCAGGTGCCACGACTCCCCGACTATGAAAGACCTCACGCACGGTTCGATCCGCGGTCACCTGCTGGCGCTGGCGGCGCCCATCGCCGCGGGCATGGTGTTCCAGACGCTCTATTTCCTGGTCGATCTGTACTTCGTGGCCAGTCTCGGCAGTGCGGCGATCGCGGGCACCGGCTCGGCCGGCAATGCCAGCTTTCTGATTCTGGCCCTGACCCAGGTGCTCGGCGTCGGCGCCGTGGCACTGATCGCGCAGGCGGTGGGGCGCAAGGACCGGAGCGGCGCGCAGCGGGTGTTCAATCAATCGCTGCTGCTGTCGATGCTGGGCGTGGTGGCCTCGCTGGTGCTCGGCTATGCGCTCGCGCCGGTGTACGTGGCCGGGATCGGGTCGGACGCGGCCACACGCGCGGCGGGCCTGGCCTACCTGCGCTGGTACCTGCCCGGACTCGCGCTGCAATTTGCGCTGGTGGGGATCGCCTCGGCGCTGCGCGGCACCGGCATTGCCCGGCCGGCGATGGTGGTGCAGATCGTCACGGTGCTGCTCAACACGCTACTGACGCCCGCCCTCATCCGGGGCTGGGGCACGGGTCATCCGATGGGAGTCGCCGGCGCGGGGCTTGCCAGCTCGATCTCGGTGGCGGTCGGTGTGCTGCTGCTGTGGCTGTATTTCCGCCGGCTCGAGCACTACGTGAGCCTGGAGGCCCAGCTGTGGCGCCCACAGCCCCTGGTGTGGCGCCAGATCCTCGGCATCGGCCTGCCCGCGGGCGGGGAGTTCCTGCTGATGTTCGCACTGTTGTCGTTCATCTACTGGCTGATCCGGCCGTTTGGAGCGGTGGCGCAGGCCGGCTTCGGCGTCGGCTCGCGAGTGATGCAGGCGGTCTTCCTGCCGACCATGGCGCTGGCATTCGCGGTAGCGCCGGTCGCCGGCCAGAACTTCGGCGCGCGACATTTTGCGCGCGTCCGCGAGACTTTCCGGTCGGCCGCGGCGATGAGCGTGGCGCTGATGCTCGCGGTGACGGTGCTGTGCCAGCTGCAGCCGCAGGCCCTGATTCGCCCGTTCACCAGCGATCCGGGAGTGATCGCCGTGGGGGCGCAGTACCTGCGCGTCACGTCGTGGAATTTCGCCGCCATCGGCGTGGTGTTCAGCTGCTCGGGCGTGTTCCAGGCGGTCGGCAATACCGTGCCGTCGCTGCTGAGTTCGGCCTCGCGAGCGCTGAGTTTCGTGCTGCCCGCATGGTGGTGGTCGCGGCAGCACGGCTTCGAGCTCACCCACGTCTGGTACCTGTCGGTGTGCTCCGTGGCGCTGCAGGCGCTGCTGAGCCTGCTGCTGCTGCGCCGTGAGTTCCGGCTGCGCCTGGCCTGAAGACGGCTGTGGTGCGTCTGGCGAGGGCAGTGGCTAGCGTCTATAATTACTGTTTACCCATGGAGCTGACCTAAGCTGCTTGAATTGCAATCCAAACCTATGATTTTACAGTTCCAAGTCCTGTCCTGGCCCCATCCCTAAATGCCTAAGGCTCACGCGGAGCGGTAGTTCAGCTGGTTAGAATACCGGCCTGTCACGCCGGGGGTCGCGGGTTCGAGTCCCGTCCGCTCCGCCATCTACATACATGCTGCAAAATCTTGGCGACAAACTGAAAGGTCAGCGCTGGCTGGCCACCGTGATCCTGGGATTGCTGGCTCTGATCTTTGCGATCTGGGGCGCCTACGGCATCGTGAACGTCAGCTTTGGCGCGCCGGACTACGGGCTGAAGGTCAACGACGAACGCATCAGCATCGATACGCTCAACCGCGCCTGGCAGGAACGCCAGGCGCAGTACCAGCAGACACTCAACGGCGCCGAAATGACCGAAGCGCAGAAGACGCTGTTGCAGCAGCAGCTGGTCGATGAGTACGTGCGCGAGACTCTGCTGCGCCAGCGGGCCGAGCAGGCCGGGTACCGGGCAACCGACGCACAAGTGCGTGAGGCGGTGCGCAGCGAGCCGGCGTTCCAGATCGATGGCAAATACGATCCGCGGGCGGCCAGGAACATGCTGGCGCAGCTGGGGATGAGCGAGGAGCGATATCTCGCCGAGCGCCGGCAGGCACTGCAGATCGGGCAGCTGAGCGAAGCCATCGAACTGTCGGACTTCCTGACGCCCGCCGAGCTCGATCGCATCTACGCGCTCGAGAACGAGCAGCGCGAGGTACGTTACGCGCTGTTGCCCGCCGATCACTTTCAGGCGGCGGTCAAGATCGACGATGCCAAGATCAAGTCCTGGTATGACAGCCATCCGAACGACTACCTGACTCCGGAGTCGGTGCGGCTGCAGTACGCCGAGCTGCGCCTGGATTCGATCGCCTCGCAGCTCACGGTGACGCCGGAGCAGTTGCAGGCCTACTACGACAAGAACCAGAGTCGCTACAGCGAGACCGAGAAGCGCCATGCGCACCATATCCTGATCGCGCTGCCGGCGGGCGCTACGGCTGCGACGGACGCCGCCGCACTGGCGAAGGCGCAGCAGGTGGAGGCGGAGCTGAAGGCGGGCAAGGACTTCGCCGAACTGTCGAAGAAGTATTCGGCCGACCCGGGTTCGGCGTCGCGCGGCGGGGACCTGGGATGGGCCGACAAGGGCACCTACGTCGCCTCGTTTGCCGATGCGCTGTTCAGCATGCAGCCGGGGCAGATCAGCGACCCGGTCAAGACGCAGTACGGCTACCACATCATCCGGCTCGACGAGATCAGGCCGGCGCATGTGCGCACCCTCGCGGAAGCGCACACCCAGGTCGAGTCGGAGTACCGGCGCGATCAGGCGGGCGAGATCTTCGGTGACCGGCAGGAGCAGCTGCAGCAGAAACTCGAAAGCGGTGGCAGCACCGACCTGGAGGCACTCGCCAAGCAGTTCGGCCTGCAGACCGGTGAGATCAGGGACTTCACGCGCTCGAGCGGCGGCGCGCCACTCGGCAGCAAGCAGGACTTGATACGTGCCGTGTTCAACGACGACGTGGTGACCAGCAGCCGAATCGCGGGGCCGGTGGCGCTGGCGGATGACCACCTGGTCATATTCAAGGTACTCGAACACCACGCCCCCGAGCCGCAGTCGATCGCTAGCGTGCGCGACGAGATCATCGCCGCGATCCGCAAGAGCGAGAGCACAGCGGCGGCCAGGGCGGCGGCCGACGATGCGGTGCAGAAGCTGGAAGCGGGGGCCGGGATGGACGAGGTGGCGAAGACGCTGGGCGTGAGCGTTGCGCCAGCAGCCTACATCGCTCGCAGCGATCCGCAGCTGCCGGCGCAGGTGCGCCAGGCGGCATTTGCCGCTCCGCCGCCGGCCGGCAAGCCGGTCTACCGCGCAATCTCGCTGGACAACGGCGGCGCCGCGGTGCTGGCGCTGACGGCGATCAAAACCGGTACCGCGGGAGCCAATCCTCAGAACGACGAACAGCTCATCACGCAGTACATGCGGCGCGATCGCGAAGGCGACATGCACGCCTACCTGCTCGAGCTGCAGCGCCGCGCTACGGTCAAGACCAACCCGAACACATTCCAATAGATCCAGCCACCAGGCTGTCAGGGAGCAACCATCTTGCGAGGCTTTGTAAGAATTCAGGCCGCGCTACTCGCGGCTGCGGTCAGCGCTGTGACGATGGCGCCCGCAATGGCGGACGTCACGACGCAGGAGAGCACGTCGCTCGATGCCGCCGGCATCGTCAAGATGCACGGCACCACGGTCGAACGCACCGCCGCCGACAAGCAACGCAAGGACAGTGAATTTCACTGCGACGGCCTGATGTCACTGCTGTGCGGGAATAACCGGAGCGGCGACATCACCCGGCTCGATCGCGCACTCGAATGGCAGCTCAATCCGGACAAGAAGAGCTATCTGGAGACGCCGTTTCCGACGCCTGAAGAACGCGCGGCGGCGCAGGCGAAGTTGCGGGAGCGGCTCGATAAGATCAAACAGTGCCAGCAGCAGCAACCGCAGCAGACATCGCCGGCCGGTGCCGATACCTCGAAGTGCGATCTGAGTCCACCGAAGATCGAGGTCAAGCAGACCGACGAGCGCGCCCGCCTGGCTGGTCACGACACGCGCAAGAGCAGCGTCATGCTGACACAGACCTGCACCGACCGGCAGACCGGGGACGTGTGCGAGCTGGTCTACGGTTTCGATGTCTGGCTGACCGCCGACGAGCTTGCGGGCGCCGCCGAGCGGCGCGCGTTCCAGCGCGCCTACCTGAAGAAACTCGGGCTCGATGAGAACAATCCCGCGGCCAAGAGCGCCGCCCAGCAGTTCCTGGCGCAGTACGCCGGCACGATGAAGGAGCTGTCGGCCAAAGCTGGCGAGCTCAAGGGCTATCCACTGCGCACCACCTTCCGGTTCTCGATGGGTGGCGAGCATTGTGGCAAGGCCAAGCAGTCCTCCGGCCAGAGCCAGGGCGGCACCGAAGGCGGTGGTAGTCTCAGCAGCATTGCTGCCCAGGCCGTCGGCAGTAAGCTGCTGTCAGGCATGTTCTCCAAGAAGAGCTCGGGCAGCACGCCGGATCCGAACCAGGCGCCCGCCCCCGCGCCGGGCGCACCGCCGAGCGTGCAGCTCATCGCCTTCACGGTCGAGACCACTGGCATCGACACGGCAGCCATCCCGGCGGACCAGTTCGAGTTGCCGGCGGGCTGGACCCCGGAAAAGCCCAAGGCGAGCAAGAGCGAGGAATTCACTTGCCCGGCAAGCGGCAAGTGAGCGTGAGCGGCCGCTAGGCCTCGGCGTCGCCGAAGCTCATGCCCACGGTGCTGAAGCCGTTGTCGACGTAGAGGATCTCGCCGGTGATGCCGGCGGCCATGTCGGAGCACAGGAACGCCGCAGCGTTGCCCACGTCCTCGGTGGTGACGTTACGGCGCAGCGGAGCGACCTGCGCGACGTGCGCCAGCATCCTGCGAAAGCCGCCGATGCCGGCCGCGGCCAGCGTCTTGATCGGTCCCGCGGAAATCCCGTTGACGCGGATGTTCTGCGGCCCCAGGTCCGCGGCGAGGAAACGCACGTTGGCCTCGAGACTGGCCTTGGCCAGTCCCATGACGTTGTAGCTCGGAATCGAGCGCACGGCGCCCAGGTACGACAGGGTCAGGATCGCACCGGCGCGCCCGCTCATCAGTGGGGCGGCGCCGCGCGCCAGCGCGGTGAGACTGTAGCTCGATACGTCGTGCGCGATGCGGAAGGCCTCGCGCGAGGTGTTGGCGGTGAAGCCGCCCGCGAGCGCCTCGCGCGGCGCGAACGCCACGGCGTGTACCAGGATATCGATCCGCGCCCACTCACGCGTGAGCAGCGCGAACGCGGCATCGATCTGATCATCGAGCTGCACGTCGATCGGCATGATCAGCTTCGAGCCGATCGACGCCGCCAGCGGCTCGACCCGCTCCTTGAATTTGTCGTTGGCGTACGAGAACGCCAGCTCCGCGCCCTGGGCGTGCATGGCCTGGGCGATGCCCCAGGCGATCGAACGATCGGTGGCGACCCCTACGATGAGCGCGCGCTTGCCAGCCAGTATGCCCATGAGGGTCCTTTCCGCGGGTGGTTGAGTGTCTTGCGGGGTTATTGAACTACAGGGCGCATTTTTTGTAATTAAAAAATGCGCCCTGTAGTTCAATAACCTCACAGGCGCACGACCTCGCTCGCAATGGCCCACGTGGGAAGGCGTGTGGGCCCAGGGGCGCGCTCAGTGAGGGTGCGACGGCGGGCTAACCGGCGCTGCGTGTCTTGACGAACGCGACCAGGGTCTGGCCAGGCTTGAGGTTGCGCTCGCCCGACATGCCGTTCCAGCCCATCAGTTCGTTGACCGTCACCTGCAGCAGCCGTGCGATACCGTACAGCGTGTCGCCGCGGCGCACGGTGTAGGTCATGCGGCGGCCGCCATCGGACGAAGTCAGCATCGCCGTGGCGGGGCTGGACCTGCCGGCGCCCGATCGGGCGCTGCCCGAAGCGGCGTTGGCGAGCAAGGAGCTTGCGCCGCCGGTCCGCAGCCTCTGTCCCGCGTGCAGGCGAGCGCCGGCCTTCAGGCCGTTGATCTGCGCCAGCGTCTGCACATCGGTGCCGAGCCGCTGCGCCAGCGCATACAGCGTATCGCCACGCCGCACGACGTGGATGTTCGGCCGGCGGCCACCGCGGCGCATGCGCGTCGGGGAGTCGACCAGCATCGCTGCTCGAGTGACCTTTTCCGGCAGTTGAATGTTGGGCGAGGGTACGCGCAGCGCGCTGTCGATGACCGGTACGTCGCTGGGGCCCAGATCGTTGAGCTCGCGGATCACGTCGGGTCTGGTGGCAAAGTGGCGTGCGATGGTGGCGATGGTATCGCCGCGGCGAACGCGTGTAGTGATCGACCCGCATGCGCTGCTCGGGCGTGAGATGCAGGATGGTGTCCTGCAGGCCGTCGGCCGCGTCGACCGGCACCAGCAGGCGGTACGGGCCGGTCGGATCCGTCGCCCAGCGATGGAACGCGGGATTCAGCTCGTACAGGTCCTCGACGCTGATCCCGGCGATATCGGCCACGACTTTCAGGTCGATCTGACCGCCGGTGGTGATCGCGACAAAGTACGGCTCATTGGCAATACGACTGAACTCGAGTCCATAGCGCTCCGGGTTTGCCACCAGGCGGCGCATCGCCAGCAGCTCGGGCACATAACCGCGGGTCTCGGTCGGAAGCTTCAGGTGCCAGAAATCCGTAGGGCGGCCGAGCCGCTGATTGCGCTCGATTGCGCGGCTGACCGCGAGTTCGCCACAATTATAGGCCGCCACCGCCAGCAGCCAGTCGCCGTCGAATTCATCGTGCAGCGCCTGCAGATAATCCAGCGCCGCGCGCGTGGCCTCGATCGGATCGCGGCGGCCGTCATACCACCAGTCCTGCTTGAGCCCGAAGCGACGTCCGGTGTCGGAGATGAACTGCCACAGGCCGGCGGCACGGGCGCGCGAGTAGGCGTACGGCTCGAAGGCGCTCTCGATCACCGGCAGCAGCGCAAGCTCGGTCGGCATCTTGCGCTGCTCGAGCTGGCCGACGATGTAGTAGAGCCAAAGGCCGGCGCGCCCCCAGGTGCGCTCGAGGAAATCCGGATGATTGGCAAACCAGTTCAGCTGGCTGGCGACCGCCGGTTCATCGACATCGTCAAGCTGGAAACCGCTGCGCAGCCGGGCGAACAGCTCCGGCTGCTTGATGATCACGAGGCTGTCGGCCGGAGGGCCGGGCAGGTCGGCGGCATCGGTGTCGACCGCACTGTCCGGCGTCGCTGCAGCGGCGGCGAGCTCGGCCGGCGCGGCGGCGCCGGCGCCGTCCGCAGCGCCCGGCGCGGGGATGGCCACAGGTTCAGCGGCCGTGGCCGCCGGGGTATCGATCGGCGGAGGTGAAGGGATCGCGACCGGGCCCGTCACCGACGGGGTTCGGGCCGGCTGCTGCGCGCAAGCGGCCAGCAGGATCAGCGGTAGCAGGGCGAGGCGGGGCGACTTGGGAATCAGCTGTATGCCACTCAACTTCTTGCACCCACTTCTTGTACCCAGCTATCGGGTTATTCGAACGTGTTACGGTATGCCGGAAGCCTACACGGCAGGGGCCACGGTATTTAACACGTAAGCTCACAAAATGGCTAGTGTTTTCCAGAATCCGGTCACAGTCCGGACCTAAGCGGCGTTATGACGGATTCGGGTCCGGAATTGCATCAATGGCAGTGTGGACTGCTCGGCCGGGCGCTGATCCAGGGTGAGGCACAGTTACTGGCCTCGACCCTCGATGATGTGTTCGGCCTGGAGATGCTGCAGCTCGGTGCCTGGGGCGTCGGACGCGAGCTGCTGGCACCGTCACGCATCCGCCGCCAGACGGTCGTGGCGGACCCGGCGGACGCGGGCGCGCGCGGCGACCTGGTGGCCCGTCTTGCGCACCTGCCGATCAATAATGCGTCGGTGGATGCGGTGCTGCTGCCGCACACCCTCGAGCTGGTCGCCGATCCGCACGCGGTGTTGCGCGAGGCGGACCGGGTGCTGGTCGCCGAGGGGCAGCTCATCGTGCTCGGGTTCCGACCGGCGAGCCTGTGGGGACTTCGGGCCGCCGCATCGCGGGCCGGCTTCCCTCCGGGTCTGCGCCGAACTCTGCCACCCTCGCGGGTAAGGGATTGGCTGGGGCTGCTAAGCTACGAGATCGTGACCGTCAGGCCGTACCTGTACCGCCTGCCGCGAGCCCCACGCGGCAGCATCGAGTCGGCCATCCCCAGCATCCTGTATCGCGGCTGGTTCTACCCCTGGCCGGCGGCCGCCTACGTGATCAAGGCGCGCAAGCGCGTCTATACGCTGACGCCGATCCGGCCGCGGCTGCGCGAGCGGCGTACCGTGTTTGGTGGCCTGGTGGAGCCGAGCGCTTGAAGCACACGGTCGAGATCTACACCGACGGCGCCTGTCGCGGCAACCCTGGACCTGGCGGTTGGGCCGCGGTGCTGTCCGCCGGGGGGCGCGAGAAGGAGATATCCGGGGCGCAGCGCCAGACCACGAATAACCGCATGGAACTGCAGGCCGTGATCGCGGCGCTGCAGGCGCTGCGGCGGTCCGCGCAGGTGCGGCTCTATACCGACTCGCAGTACGTGCGCCGCGGCATCACCGAGTGGCTGCCGCAATGGAAGAGCCGCGGATGGAAGACGGCCGACCGCAAGCCGGTCAAGAACCAGGATCTGTGGCAACAGCTCGACGCGGCCGCCGCCGAACACCGCATCGAATGGCATTGGGTGCCGGCCCATAGCGGAATCCCGGGCAACGAGCGCTGCGATGCCCTGGCCAACGCCGCGATAGACGGCCTGCTTGCGTTAGACTCGCAGCCGAGCTGAAGGGTTTTTGCACTCATGCGACAGATTGTTCTCGACACCGAAACCACAGGCCTGGAAGCCGAACGCGGCCATCGCATCATCGAAATCGGCTGTGTCGAACTGATCAACCGCCGGCCCAGCGGCCGGCATTTCCATCGTTACCTGAATCCGGAGCGCGAGATCGACGCGGGCGCGCGCGCGGTGCACGGGATTACCCGCGAGCGATTGCTGGCAGCGCCGCGGTTCGCCGAGATCGCCGACGAGCTGTTCGGATTCATCAGCGGCAGCGAGCTGATCATCCACAACGCGCCGTTCGACCTCGCGTTCATCGACATGGAACTGGCGCTGCTGGCCAAGACCTGCCTGGACGCGAGCGCCGCGTGCGCCGCCGCGAGCGCACTTCCAAGCGGCGTGCGCAGCGTATGCACGGTGCTCGACACCCTGCTGCTGGCGCGCGAGCGCCACCCGGGCCAGCGCAACAATCTCGATGCGCTGTGCAAACGCTATGGCATCGACAACTCGCATCGCGAATTGCACGGCGCACTGCTCGATGCCCGCATCCTGGCGGATGTCTATCTCGCGATGACCGGTGGCCAGAGCCTGCTGGCGCTGGATGAAGCGGCACGCGAGCGCAGCGGCAGCGCGCACTTCACGTCGCTGCCCGCGACCGTGCGGCCGGCCGAGCCGCTGCGCGTGATCGAGGCCACGGCCGAGGAGCGCGCCGCGCACGCCGCGCTGGCGAGGCTGCTGGAGCAGACCAGTGCCGGCGGCTGCCTGTGGATGCGGCTCGAACCGCAGCTCTACCCGCAGCTCGAGCCGCAGCTGGTGCCGCCGAGTGTCGGCGCCCGTGAGACAGCCGCCGTGAGCGAGCGCGCGGACGCGGCGCGGCCGCCGGCCTGAGGGCATAGGCTGCCCGGGCGGGCGCTGTTAGGTAATATCGCCGGCATCGACCCGATTCGAATCCGCGGAGCTCTCGACATGGCCCATCCGCTGCGTTCCGGCACCGACTGCGCCGCCTGGCGCGAGCTCGCAACGCTTGCGCAAGACCTCGGTGCCAGCTCCACGCGGGCGCTGTTCGCGGGCGATCCGCAGCGCTTCCAGCACTGCTGCGTCGAAGCCGCGGGCCTGGCGCTCGATTATTCGCGCCAGCGCGTGGACGCGCGCGTCGTCAACGGCTTCGCCGCCTTGGCCGATCAGCTCAGCCTGCGCTCGCGCATCGAAGCGATGTTCCGCGGCGATGCGATCAATACCACCGAGAACCGGGCGGTACTGCACACCGCGCTGCGACGCTCGAGCGAGGCCTCGCTCGAGGTCGCGGGTGAGGAGATCGGTGCGCTGGTGCGTTCGGAACGCGAGCACATGCTGACCTTCGCCGAGGATGTACGGCAGGGGATCATCCGTTCGAGCAGCGACCAGAGCTTCACGCTGGTGATCAATATCGGCATCGGCGGCTCCGACCTGGGGCCGGCGATGGCGGTCCAGGCCCTCAAGCAATACGGCGCAGGCGCGCCGGAAGTGGCCTTCGTTTCCAACGTCGACGGCTGCCAGCTGGCCGACTTGGTGGAGCGCGCCGATCCGGAACGAACGCTGTTCATCATCTGCTCCAAGACCTTTACCACCCTCGAGACGCTGACCAATGCACGCGCCGCCCGCGACTGGATCCTCAAGCGCCTGGGCCCGAAGCGGCTGCCGCAGCACTTCGCCGCCGTTTCGGTCAATGCCAAGGCGATGGATGAATTCGGCGTACATCCGCAGTACCGATTTGCCATGTGGGACTGGGTGGGAGGGCGCTATTCGGTGTGGTCCGCGATCGGTGTCAGCCTGGCGATCGCCATCGGCCGCCAGGGCTTCGAATCGTTCCTGTCCGGCGGGCGCGAGATCGATGAGCATTTCCGCTCGGCCCCATGGCACGAGAATCTGCCGGTGCTCGCAGCAATGCTTGGCGTGTGGAATATCGACCTGCTCGGCCTGCCGACACTCGCGGTGTTGCCGTACGATTCGCGGCTCGCGCGACTGCCGGCCTACCTGCAGCAACTGGAAATGGAGAGCAACGGCAAGCACGTCAAGCTCGACGGCACGCCGACCACGCTGCCTACCTGCGCCGTGATCTGGGGCGAGCCGGGCAACAATGCGCAGCATTCGTTCTTTCAGCTGCTACACCAGGGCACGCAGCGCGCGGCGCTCGATTTCCTGCTGCCGATCAATTCGTCCTGCGGCAGCCAGCCGCAGCAGGACCTGGCGATCGCCAACTGCCTGGCGCAGGCGGAGGCGTTTGCGCTTGGCAAGGATGCCGAGCAGGTGCGGGCCGATCTTACGCGCCAGAAGATGCCGCCCGAGCGTCTTGCTGCATTGCTGCCGCACAAGATCCATGAAGGCAGCCGACCCTTGAGCCTGCTGCTGTTCGAGCGCCTCGATCCCGCCACTCTGGGACGCATCATCGCCCTGTACGAGCACAAGGTATTCGTACAGAGCGTGGTCTGGGGTAATAACGCATTCGACCAGTGGGGTGTGGAACTGGGCAAGACGCTGTGCGAGAGCTTCATCCCTCTGGTGCAGAAGCCCGAGGCGGTCACCGGGCAGTCGAGTTCGCTGATGGGAGCGCTGGGCTACGTCAAACGGTGGCGGAACTGAACTTCGGGCGAGCTGGTCTTATGCCCTCGGCAGTCACTACAAGCGGGGTGAAGGTGAATCGGCAAGCCGCTCAGATCCCAGTACAATGCGCGGCCTTCCGTCGCCCGGGGATCAGCGAGTGAGCGGCATACGAGCCCAACAACGAATTGGCGCCCTGATTGGTGCGGCGATCCTGGCGGTCGCACTGCTATGCATTCCGCGATACGGCCAGACCCAGCAGGCTGACCTGAGCCAGGGGCTGCAGCTGTTCAACAACATGACGCCCGAGCAGCAGCAGGCGATCCTGCAGCGACTCAGCGGTCAGGGTGGCGGCCTCGGTGGCGGGCTGTCGGGCCTCGGCGGCACCGGCGGCCTCGGTTCGCTGACCGGGGCCGGTTCACTGCTGGGCGGCGGAATGAACAGCTCGCAGGCGGTGTTGCTGCAACAGCTGCAGCTGCAGCAGCAGCGGCGGCTTTCATCGCAGTATCAGGAGCAGAACGAGCCAGCGGTCTTCAAGCCTGGCGACACGGTCCTGATTGAGGTCGACCTGCTGTCGGAGAGGCGCTCCGGTGGCGACATGCAGAATAACCAGGTCAGTCCGGGCAGCCAGAACCAGTCCAATCAAACCAATCCGAACAACACTCAGAATTCGGCCACGACCAGCCCGGGATCGCTGACCAATGCGCAACTGGCCCGCTTGGGGGTCCTGAATGGGGTCAATGGACAGCGCGTGCAGGAGCAGCCGCAGCGGACGATCGAAGAGCTTCAGGCCGAGGAGAAGCAGAAGCTGGAGGACATGATCGAGGAGATCCGGGCACGCAACCCCTATCAGCTCGACAGCAACGGCCAGCTGCTGCTGCCGGGCATCCCGGCGATGGCGCTGGCGGGCCTGACGGAGGATCTTGCGACCAGAAGGGTTTCCGCCGAGCCTGCCTTCGAGAAGCTGTCGATCAGACTGACACGGCTGCCGCTGGACAAATCCGGCAAGGATGCGCTCAAGCCGTTCGGCTACGACCTGTTCGACAATTCCCTGGCGAGCTTCCTGCCGATGCTCAATCTGCCAGTGCCGGCCGACTACGTGATGGGACCGGGCGACATTCTGCAGGTACAGCTGTTCGGTACCAAGAACGAGTCCATGTATCTTCCCGTGAACCGCGACGGACGTGTCAGCTTCCCGCAGCTCGGACCGATCCAGGTCGCGGGACTGCGTTATAGCGCGGTCAAGGATGAGATCGAGTCACGCGTGGCACGGCAGATGATCGGCCAGCGTGCCAACGTGTCGATGGGCGAGACGCGCACCATCAATATCTTCGTGCTCGGCAGTGCCAAGTACCCCGGGTCCTATACGGTCAGCGGACTGGCCACCGTAACCACGGCGCTGTTTGCTGCCGGCGGTGTGCAGCCGATCGGCTCGCTGCGCAACATACAGGTCAAACGTCAGGGCGAACTGGTACGCACCTTCGATCTCTACGACCTGCTGATGCGCGGGGACAGCACCAACGACATCAAGCTGCTGCCCGGCGACGTGGTGTTCATCCCCCCGGTGGGACCGACCGTGGCATTGGACGGGGAGGCCCAGCGGCCGGCGATCTACGAACTCAAGGCTGATGAAAGCGTTACCAGCCTGATCGCCATGGGCGGTGGCCTGACCCCAAACGCCGACAGTACCAGCGCCGCGCTGATCCGTGTGGATGCGCAACAGCGGCGCGTCGTGCTGGACGTCAACCCGTCGGCGCCGCTGGCCGCGGCGCTGCTACTGCGCAACGGCGATGCGCTGCACGTAGCTCGCCTGCGACCGCAGCTCGACTCCGGCGTCATCCTGCAAGGTTACGTTTACCGTTCCAAGTATGTCGCCTGGCATGAAGGACTGCGAATCAGCGAGGTGATCCCGTCGATCGATGAACTGAAGCGTGACGCCGATCAGCACTATCTGCTGATCCGGCGCGAACTGCCTCCCAACCGGACGGTTGCGGTACTGTCCGCCGACCTTGCGGCGGCGCTACGCGCTCCGGGCAGCGCCGCCGACGTCACGCTGTTGCCGCGCGACACCATTACCGTGTTCGATCTGCAGACCAGCCGCGAACACGTCATCCAGCCGCTGATGAGCGAGTTGCGGCTGCAATCCAATCTCGGACAACCGACCGAGATCGTGCACGTCGACGGCCGGGTGAAGGTACCGGGTGACTATCCGCTCGAGCCCGGCATGCGCGTCAGCGATCTGCTGCGTGCCGGCGGCAGCCTGGACCCGGCGGCGTATGGAGTGCGTGCCGAGCTGTCGCGCTACACGGTGGAGAATGGCCGCCAGCGCGACACGCAAGTGCTGTCGATCGACCTGGCGGCAATACGCGGCGGCGACCAGAGCGCCGATATTGCGCTCCAGGCCTTTGACCGGCTTTCGATCAAGCAGGTGTCCGGATGGGCCGAGCAGGATCAGGTCACGCTGCGCGGTGAAGTGCGCTTTCCTGGCACCTACACCATCCAGCCCGGCGAGACCCTGCATTCGGTGGTCAATCGCGCGGGTGGACTGACCGAATTCGCATTCGTCGATGGCAGCATCTTCACCCGCAGGGAACTCAAGGTGCGCGAGCAGGAACAGCTCGATCGTCTGGCCGTTCGCCTGCGGACCGAAATCGCCGAAGTGGCACTGATGGGAGTGCGTGCACAGCAGGGCGGGGCGCCGTCGGCCATCAGCGTCGGCGAGACCCTGTTACATCAGCTGACGGACGCGAGGGCCGTGGGCCGGCTGGTGATCGATCTCAAGGGGGTACTGCGCACCAAACCGGGTTCGAGCGATGATGTCATTCTGCGCAATGGCGACGAGCTGATCGTGCCGAAACAGCGCCAGGAAGTCATGGTGCTGGGCGAAGTACAGGATCCGACGTCACACCTGTACAAGCGGCGCATGACGCGCGATGATTATATCGATCAGAGCGGTGGCCCGACACGCCAGGCCGACCGCAAACGGATCTACGTGGTGCGCGCCGACGGCAGCGTGGACTCCGGGTCGAGAGGCTGGTTTCACAATGGCGCCAGCGTCGACATTCATCCCGGTGATGCGATCGTGGTGCCGCTCGACACCGAGCGGCTCCCGGCTCTGACGATATGGAGCGCGGTGACACAGATTCTCTATAACCTGGCGATTGCGGCGGCGGAAATCCGCGCGACGATACCCTGATGCTCGCCCGGCATGCGCGGCGTGGCGGCGGACGCGCGAGAATGAACCGATGAACGATTCAAACAGCGAGCGAACAGGGCGCGACGAAGTGCTGGATGTTCGCTCCGCATTGCGCCTGCTGTTGCGCAAGCGCTGGTGGATCATCGCAGCGGTGGTGGTGTCAACGCTGTTATTCACCACCGCGGCGTTCAAGATTACGCCGGTGTATCGCGCCGTGACCGTGTTGATTCCGGTCAGCTCCGAACGCAGCAGTTTCGTCGGCACCGGCGCCGCGCTCGGACAACTCGGCGGACTGGCCTCGCTTGCGGGCCTGTCACTCGGAGCCAATGATGCGGCGACCGCGGAGGCGCTGGGTGTCCTGCGATCGCGGCAGTTCGCCGAGAAATTCATCATCGACTACAACCTGATGCCACAGCTGTTCGCCAAGGCCTGGGACGCCAGCACCGGGACCTGGAAGGCCAACGTTCATCCGGTACCCACCGTGGGGAAGGCAGTCAAATACTTCGACAAGCGCATCCGCACAGTCACGCAGGACAACAAGTCCGGCCTGATCTCGCTCCAGATCGACTGGACCGATCGCAAGGCGGCCGCGGCGTGGGCCAATGAGTTGGTAAGGCGGCTCAACAACGAGATGCGTGTACGGGCGATCTCAAGCGCGGACGCTTCGATAGCGTTTCTCGAGAAGGAGCTGACAACGACTTCCGTGGTGGAGATGCGGGAGGCCATCAACCGCATCATCGAGGCACAGGAGAAGCAGCGGATGGTTGCCACGGTTACCGAGGAATACGCCTTCAGAGTCGTGGACTCGGCGAGTGCTCCAGACGCGGACGACCCCGCGAAGCCGCCAAAATTCCTGCTGATTGTCGCCGGACCGATGGTTGGGCTGGGGTTGTCCATAGCATGCATACTGATCTTTGCCCAGGCCAACGGCGCAGGCGGTGCGCGTCGCGATGACGGATCAGGAATCTAGCGGCCGGCCGGTTTCCCGCGGACGTGTTGGAACCAAACCAGTAGACGCCATATGGTGACCGAGGGGGGCAAGCATCTACGGACGCGGGTTGCAGGCTCCGGCGGCCGACCTCTGTTTTCGATCATCACCGCCGTGCGCAACGGAGCCGCGACCGTTGACCGGACCATTCAAAGCGTCGCTGGGCAGACTTGCCGCGACTATGAATACCTCGTCCTCGACGCGGCGTCCACGGACGGCACCGTGCGGGTACTCGAGCAATGCAACGATCGGATCGACTACTGGCGCAGCGAGCCCGACCACGGGCTCTACGATGCATGGAACAAGGGTGTCGGGCTCGCACGCGGCCAGTGGATCGCCTTTCTGGGCGCGGACGACGAGTTCTATCCGGATGCCCTGCAGAACTATGCGCAATTCCTGTCCGATCCGGGCAACGCGGGACTGCACTATGTATCGTCGCGGGTCGAGCTGATTCGCGCTGGCGGTCGGTCTCGGACCATCGGTCGCCCCTGGAACTGGCGGGAATTCTCCCGCTACATGAACGTGGCTCATGTCGGGTCCATGCACCATCGCTCGCTGTTTGAATCCTACGGGCTATTCGATCAAAGCTACCGGATGTGCGCAGACTATGAGTTGCTTTTGCGGGCAAGAGCGACGCTGCGCGCGGGGTTCCTATCCACCGTGACGGCCAAGATGGCCTACGGCGGAGTCAGCAATGCGCGCCCGCACCTGGCGTTGGCGGAAGCGGCGCGTGCCAAGGGCAGCAGTGGGGGCAGGGCCGCGTGGCGCTGCGCGATCGAATATCAGTACGCTCTGGCGAAGTCGCTGGCTCGCACCGTAGTTGGATAGCCACGCGCATCATGGCACCGTCATCCCGATTGTCCTTGTACCCGGCCATGTTTCTGCTGACCTGGCTAATCCCGTCCTTGATCTACATGATTTTTGCGACGGCATCCATGGGCCCGGGCGTTGCAATTTGCACCATAGCCTGGATTGTGATTGGAGCCGTTGGAAGCCGGACGCCGTTTCGATGGAGTACCCGGTTGTGGCGGCTTCTTGGCGTCGCCCTATTGGTGATGACCCTGTTGTTCGTTCACGGCGTCGTGGTTGACCTATGGTTCGGTGGCGTCGATTTTCCGCGTCTGCTGCTGTCGGCTGTGCTTCTGCTGCTGATGCTGCTCGGCGCGTATGCGGTTGCGCAATGGCTGCTAATCGCGTCGCCAGAACGGCTTGCAGCGACGGCACGTCTTGCCTTGGTAGTACTGACGATGGTTGCGTTCGGCGCGCTGGCCGGCCTGCCTTCGATCAGCCCCGGTGCATTTGCGAAACCCGTGATCGTGTTTTCTGAGCCGTCAACTTTCAGCTTTGCGTACCTGCCGGTATTCATTTTCACCGTTGCAATCGCCGCGCGTCGTCGCCAGTTCCTGCTGCTTGGGCTGGGTTTTGCCCTGGCGATGGGATTGCAGAGTCTGACCTTGTTCGCCGGAGTGCTCGGAACCAGTTGTCTGGTTCTGCGCAAGACCCAGTTGCTGGTGGTGTTCGGTGTGCTAACAGCGGTGGTTGCTGTTCTGGCGCTTGATTTGAGCTATTACCTCGGCAGGTTGGCATTGAGCGGCGACTCGCACAATCTATCGACCTTAGTGTTCCTGGATGGGTGGCAGAGAGCCGGACTGAATCTTGCGGAGACGCGCGGTCTCGGAGTCGGTTTCCAGCAATTTGGAATCGTGGGTTCGATAGGTGACTTCGCCCGCCGGATTGTCGAACTGGCCGGGACATCGCTCAATCTCTATGACGGAGGCTCCACCTGCAGCAAGCTGATAGCGGAACTGGGTGCGGCGGGAATTGCGCTGGTCGTAATCTACCTGAGGGTTGCCGTGCGGGGCTTCAGTCTTATCCGGCGGGCGCAGAATGTTCCATCCGAACACAGAGACAAGAGAACGATATTCGTCTATTCGTTGATACTCGCCTACACCAGCGAGCTGTTCCTGCGCGGCACGGGGTACCTGTCGGCCAGCGGCTTTCTCGTCATGGCCGCACTGATTGCGGTGGCGCAATTGAACGCATCGAATTATGGGATCATTTACCCTGGGTTTAGTTCAGATTCCGGGCGGTCGGTTGCCGGCTTCACTTGAAGACCTCCATCAGAAGTTCAATCAAGCGCTTTCTGCGCAGGCTCGGCTGGGAGGTACAGCGCTTCGAGCATGCGAACGTCGAACAGCAGGTGCTGAAGAACATCCTGCGCGCGACCGGCACCAACGTAGTACTCGATGTCGGCGCCAATACCGGGCAATTTGGAGACCTGTTATTCGACACCGGATTCGATGGCACCCTTATATCCTTTGAAGCAATTCCGTCGGTGCACGCGCAGCTATCAAAGCATGCCATGACGAAGCGCGGACAATGGCGAATCGCGCCCTGCGCTGCGGTCGGAAGTAAACGCGGGCAGATCGATTTCAATGTGTCGGCCAATTCGGTGAGCAGCAGCATACTTCCCATGCGCGATACGCATCTCGAGGCTGCACCGGAATCCCGGTACGTGGACAAGGTGACGGTTGCAGTCGACAGGCTGGATGCAGTGGCGCTGGAGCTTATCCCGTCGTCGGCGGTGATGCTGCTCAAGGTCGATACCCAGGGATATGAGATGGAAGTGGTGAAGGGCGCGACGGGCCTATTGCAACGCATTGCCGCGATTCAACTCGAGCTGTCGCTGATACCCCTGTACGAAGGCGCCCCGACCTTCGTGGAGATGCTCGATTTCATGGCGTCGACAGGCTTCGAGCTGTTCAGTATCGTCCCGGGATTCAGGGATCCGCGGAGCGGTCGATTACTGCAGATGGACGGGTTTTTTGTGCGCTCGAACCAAGGACGCCCTGATTGCATATGACGACCTTTTCCGATGACACCGCTTGCAGGCTATGCCATGGCGCGACGGTATTCGCGTATAGGACGCTGGTGTTGGCTATGCATGATGTCTCCTACTATCGCTGCCAGCAGTGCGGCTCGCTGCAGACGGAGCGGCCATACTGGCTGACCGAGGCCTACGGGGACGCGACGCGGTCGATCGATCCCGGGTCCGCGCGGCGCGTGCTCGACAGCTATGCACTGGTCAACATCGTTGCACGGCTATTCGAATGCCGGAAGCTGCTCGACTTCGGTGGCAATGCCGCATTTCTGTGCCGACTGCTTCGTGACCGGGGCTATGACGCGTATTCGTTCGACCGGTACGTCGCGCCGATCTATGCGCCGCATTTCGTCGGCGATCCAACGCAGCGTTACGATCTTGTCAGCGCCTTCGAAGTCATGGAGCACTTTGCCTGTCCGGCAAAAGACCTCGATCAAATCTTCCTCGCGCGACCCGGGGTCGTGCTCGCGACGACCGAGCTGTTCTCCGGACAATCCGCCGAATGGTGGTATCTGGCGCCGCGCGAGGGGCAGCATGTCTTCTTCTACAGCGAAGACGCGGCCCGGTTCATCGCTGCACATTATGGTTATCGAGTGCTGATTGGGCGCGGCTTTCTTCTCTTTAACCACGCTCCATTCACCGTGCTGCAGCGCGCGCTGATATCTCGGCTGTTGACGCGACGGATCCTGCAGGTCCTGGGAGCGATCTCACTCATGCGGCGCGGTCGAGGAGCCGAAAGGGATTTCGCTCTGTTAGCGCAGCGCACGGGAGACACTGAAGCACTCGCTACCGCATCGGAGGCAGCGATATCGGTTCGAACTGAGCCATCGGCGGAGGTTGGGAAACGGCGGCTATGATGCTTGTGATACGCTAGCCTTGGGTGTGAACGGTACGGAGGTGATTGGATGGTGACGGACGATGGAGGCAGCCATAATCCATCTTCAGTTAGCGAATTCGCTCCAATTGCCATCTTTGCCTTCAATCGGCCTCGTCATGTCGATCGCCTGATCGATAGCCTGTTCAGCAACGAGCAGTTTTCGCGCTCGGCGGTCTTTGTATTCTGCGATGGTCCGCGCACCGCACGGGATCAGGACGCGGTGGCGCTGACTCGCAGCGTGGTGCGTCGGCGTCTTGGCTCGCACGCCCAGATCACCGAAAGGGAGCGCAACACGGGTTTGGCTCAGTCGGTCATTGTCGGCGTCACAGATCTGTGCGCTCGCTACGGTCGAGTCATAGTCTTAGAGGACGATCTCGTACTGCATTCTCACTGCCTTGGGTTTCTCAACGCTGCACTCCGACGTTACGCCGACGAGCCCGGAATCTATCATGTGAACGCCTATCGCTATCCGCTACCGCCAGCCGCGACCCCGAGCTTTTCCAGGCTCGTGTCATCCTGGGGCTGGGCCACCTGGCAGCGGGCTTGGCTTAACTTCGAACCAGATGCAAGCGAGTTGGAGCGTCGCATCCGGAACGCCGATTTGATCTCCGCGATGAATTTTGGAGATGCCTTTCCCTATTACGGCATGCTTCAGAGCCAGGCGCGGGGAAAAATTGATTCCTGGGCGATACGTTGGTATGCGTCAGTGCTGTTGCAAGGTGGTTTGGCCATATGTCCGAATGTATCGCAAGTGCGCAACTATGGGTTCGATAACTCTGGGGTCCACTGCGGAGAGAGTTCAATCTACGATGTTGAACTGGGCACGGCGAGCGAACAATGGCCGAGCCATGCAACGGAAGATATGCTTACCTATCGGCAGATGCAGGCGTTCTTCCGGGGCATACGGGGCACTATGCCCAGGCGCCTGCTGCAACGATTGAAACGGATGTTGGTGGCAAGTTAGCAGGGGAGAATGAGTTGACGGCGGAAACTGAGTTCATACCGATTGCAATACCGGATTTGGGAGGGTTGGAGGAAGAGTACGTTCTCGATGCGATCCGAAGCACCTGGATCTCGTCGTCGGGAAAATACGTCAAGAAATTCGAGGCGATGTTCGCCGAAATCTGCGACGCCAAATCAGCGGTTTCGGTAAACAACGGAACGGCGGCGCTGCACTTGGCCGTCGTTGCGCTTGGACTGCAACCCGGCGACGAGGTCATTGTTCCATCACTGACGTACGTGGCAACCGCCAACGCGGTTCGTTATGCCCAAGGGGTGCCAGTGTTCGTAGATGTCGACCCGGCGACATGGTGTCTGGACCCAGACCGAGTCGAGGCGGCTCTGTCGCCGCGTACCAAGGGAATCATAGCGGTCGACCTGTATGGTCATCCATGCGACATGGATCGCATCAACCAAGTAGCCGCCAGGTTCGGATTATGGGTGATCGAAGATGCCGCCGAAGCTCACTTCGCGCGCTACAAAGACCGACCCATAGGCGGTCTCGCCGACGTAACGACTTTTTCGTTCTATGGAAACAAGATCGTCACCTGTGGCGAGGGCGGCGCCTTGACGACGAACGATCTCGCGTTGGATCGTCGGCTCCGGCTGTTAAGAAACCAGGGCATGGATCCGGACCGGCGGTATTTCTTTCCCGTGATTGGCTACAACTACCGCCTGACCAATGTTGCATGCGCCCTGCTGTGCGCTCAGGTGGAGAGACGCGAGCGGCTGATTCAGCGTCGTCAGGAGATCTACAGCCGCTATCGCCGGCAACTTCAAGGGATACCGGGCCTGGAGCTGCAACCGGTCGCGCCGTGGGCGCAGATCACGCCTTGGCTATTTTGCGCTGTCCTTGACGCGGCTCGCTTCGGACGCGGCCGCGACGAGGTGGTCGTGCTGCTGGAACAGAACAGGATCGAGACCCGCCCGTTCTTCATTCCGATACACCTGTTGCCGCCCTATGCCCCGACTGCAGCGCCAAAATCATTGCCGGTAACCGAGCGGCTGTCCAACGGCGGGATCAACCTCCCGACCTTCACCGGAATGAGCGATATCCAGATCGACCGCATCTGCGCGATACTGGCCGCGGCCCGACGTTAGCGGCACAACGGGAAGCAATGCGCATCGGCGTCTACCTGGCCGGGCTCAACCCAAGCTATGTCGGCGGTCTAACGACTTACGCCGTGGGTCTGCTCAACGGCCTGATCGGCAATCATCGGGGCTGCCAGATTGTCATCTTCGTCAATGCCGACGCCAGGCGCGTGCTGTCAGATCGAATTCAGGCCGCTCCTCACGCGACGTATATCGCCGTTGACGAGCCTTCTAGGAATCTGGTGGAACGTCTGACTCTTTTACCGGGGCTCGATATGCTCCATGAACACGTGCGCAACTGGCGGATGGGGCGCGTCGCCGACCAGATTGCAGCCGAGTGCGACGTGGTGCTTTTCCCATTGTGTTTCATGGCAACCTACAGGCTGCACGTGCCTAGCATCGTCTCCTTCCACGATCTACAGCACGAGGCATTCCCGCAATTCTTCAGTTGGCGCGCCTTGCGATTTCGCCGGGTTCTCTTCGACGCTACGTTCCGGCACGCGACTTTAATACAAGCCAGCAGCATCGCCATGATGGACGACGCGCTGCGAATTTATCCAGACCGTCTGGGGCCGGAGCGCGTTACGGTCATTCCGGAAGGAGTCGAGTATGCGGTGTTTTCGAAGCCCGGCGATGAAGATGCGCGCGCGACTTATGGATTGCCGAACGACTTCATGTTCTATCCAGCGCAACTTTGGCACCATAAAAACCATTTGCGATTGCTTGAGGCGATAGATCTCATTCGAAGCAGGGAAGCCGTTAAAATCCCACTCGTTCTTACCGGCGCCGAATACGATGCGGCCCCGGCAATACGCGCCTTCATCGCACAGCGAGGGCTTGCTGAACAGGTATTTATACTGGGTAAAGTACCGTTCCAGTCTTTACTGTCGTTGTACCGCCACGCCAGTTATGTTGTGTCTGCCAGCTTGCATGAATCGAGCTGTTTGCCGGTTCTGGAAGCCGCAGCTTCGGGTAGTCCGCTGATCGTGTCGGATATTCCACCGAATCGCGAGGCGGCGGAAATATTTCGGCTTCGCCTGTTCGATCCGCTCGATATCGAAAGCATTGCGGCAACGCTGTCGCAGGCCTGGACGGACAGAAATGCAAACCAGGAAGCCGTGAATGCAAACCGCGAAGCTGCGCGCGGACGCGATTGGACAGTTGTGGCTTCCATGTACATCGATCAGGCCGAGAGGCTGGTCCACAGCCGGCGCATCCGGCAATGACGATACAAGCGGCTCCCGCCGGAACGAGATGACCATGACGATTGTCTCTCGAAAGCAGCTCGGGCGAGACGTATGGGATGCGGCTGTAGACGCCAGTTCAGAGGCATGGTTGTGGCACCGTTACGATGTGTGCGAGGCTACCGTATGCGATTGGCCGAGCCGTAGCGATTGCTGTTTCGCGCTACTTGCGAGCAACGGCGAGGTCGAGGCTGTGGTGCCTGGATACATCTTTCAGCGCCGAACCACCTTTAGATTCCCCGTGCGATATCTCAATTCGCTCGGCGGTCCGGCCATCTCTGACAGTTTGGGCCGAGCCCGGCGTCGGGTGGCACTCGGCGCCATCGCCGCCGAGCTGCAACGGCGAGCGAACGCCGCGAACGTTGTAAAAACCACGATCTCGCTTCCGACCATGGCTCCAGCGTTCCGTGGGCCGGAAGGGCCACGCTGCAACCCCTTGCTCTATCTGGGGTGCAGCGACATTTCGGGTCAGACCTGGATCTCGGATGTGCGTGATGGGGTCGATGCGACCTGGAAGCAGCTCGAGGGCCGCGCCCGTACCAACGTGCGTCGAGCCGAGGAGGCAGGCGTCACCGTGCGCGTAAGTAACTCCACGGAAGACTGGCGGGCGTTCTTTGAACTGCACCAGATTACCTACCAGCGCCTTGGCGTGCCCAGCTATCCGGCCGCGCTGTTCCGGACGATCTTCGAGCGGCTAATTCCAGCCGATCTGTGCCAAGTTCAATTTGCGGAATTGAATGGCCAGCTCGTGGCTGCGCAGAACACCGCGTACTACAAGCAGGGGGGGTACTACTGGCATGGATTTACCACCGATGCTGGACTTGAAGCGAACGCGATGACGTTGCTCTGGTGGCAAAGCATCAAGAACCTACTGGAGAGGGGCAAACTCCAATGGCTCGATTGCGGCGATGCCGTATTGAATGTCCGTGAAGGCAAACTGCGCCATCTCAGCGATTTCAAGAAGGGTTTTGGCGGCTCTCTCTATCCCGCATTTCGGGGGCAAATTAGTGGTACAAACAAAATATATAACCGCTTATTGCATCTGAAGGGGCTGATCTCGGGGCAATAAGGCGTGGATACGGATAATTAGTGCCGCGGTACCGGCCAACTTTCAAGGAGGCTCCCATGCCCCGATCGGATTTCCTTCCACCGGTCCTGACGCGGTTGGTACTTCGGGCCCTGGGTCGATCGAGCCTGAGGGGAGACTATCGCAGTTGGCAGGCGGCGCTCGCCGCCTCCGCTCCGTACCAGACCGATTTGACTCTCTATGCGCAGATGGCGGGGGAAGTTCGAATAGGACGGCGCAAATCCTCGCGCCTGCTCAGCCCGCTTCTATCCGCGATGCTGCTGGCCGCGGGACGGGCACGGGTCCTAGATTTCGGCGGCAATCTGGGCCTCGTCTACTTTGATGTCAGCCACCTTGCGGACAACTGCATCGATTGGTGGCACGTTGTCGATCTTCCGGACATCGTGGCTCTTGGAAACCAGAAATTCGCTGACTCCAAGTTGCGCTTCTTTCCAACGATCGACGAGTCGCTGCCGGCTGGCACCCCAAATATCGTGCTTTGCTTTCACGTGTTGCAGTACCTGGAATCACCGTTTGAATATGTCTCGCGGTTGGTGTCACTCGCGCCAGAAATGTTTGTGCTGCATGAATTTCCGATTGCAAAGCGCGAGCGATTCATGGTGCAACACCTGATGCCCGAGCTCGGTGGCGGATCCAGACCAGCGCGCATCTTCTGCCAAGACGAGGTTGCAGCCGCCTTTGCCGACTACGAGCTCATCGAGGAGCTTGGGTTACCGCCGTGGGATCGCACGCTGGTCGGCGCGCGGCACGTCGCCAGGATCTATCGACGCCGACCGCAGGAAGCGTTCCCGAGGGATCGAGAAGCGGACAACTTTGATTGGAAAGCAAGTTGCGCTCGGACGTGAGCGTCGTGCAATCCTTCGGGTCAGGACTCGTCTCGCGGTTTAGAAACTGGGCTCTCGTCAATCGCCTCGGTATCGCGACGGCCGTCAAGAACATCACATGGCTGACGGCCGAGAATTTCGTAATCACGCTGATCGCCGCGATCGTAAGCATCGTAGTCGCCCGTACGTTGGGCCCGTCGGCAGCCGGCACGTGGAGCTACGTGTTCGCGATCTACTCCGTGAGCTTGCTGGTAACGACGCTGGGGACGGACCAGATTCTCCTTATCGACTTGGTGGGGACGCGGGAGAAGCGTGAAACCGTCATAGCGACCGCGCTCGCGCTTCGTATGACGGCGTCGGTTCTGGTGGCCGTAGCGCTGATTGCGGGGTCATTCGCGATCGGAACGCAGACGCCCGGGCAGAACGAGCTGATCCGCGTGCTGGCGCTGTCGCTGCTTGCGATGTCATTCGACGTGGTTGGGAGCTGGTTCCGTGCGCAACTTCGCTTCGATCGCGTGGTCTTCCCGAGCATCCTTGCGGCGGCCGTGGGGGGCGCGGCGAAGATTTATCTGATCATTCATGAACATTCGATAATGCCGCTGGGCTATCTGACGGTGGCCCAAAGCGCTCTCATGCAAGGCATGATCGTGTGGTCGGCGTATCGGAGCGGGCTAGGAATAGTCCGCAGGGGATTCTCCGCGCGATATGCCGGGGAGCTGTTGCGAGCCAGCTTCCCGCTAATGGTCTCCGGACTTGCCGTGTTCGTCTACTATCGCGCCAACGTATTCTTCATCAACGAATTTGCGAGCAAGGTTGACGTCGGCCTCTACAATGCCGCAGCAGCGCTCTCCGGGATTGCCTACTTCATTCCAACCGTCATGGTGACTGCTCTGACACCCAGTCTGTACCGCCTTTACAATGCGGACCGGGTGCGGTTCGAGCGCAGTTTTCGCCACATGACAGCTCTCTTGACGCTCGGGCTGGCGGCGATTGCCCTGGCAGTAACTCTACTGTCGCACCGCATCATCCTTCTGTTGTACGGCAACGCTTTTTTGCCTGCGGCTTCTGTGCTGGCGCTGCAAGTCTGGACGCTCATCGCGGTCGCATACGGATTGACTTCATCGGTCTGGTTGGCGGCAGAGAAGCGCACTTCGGTGCTGATGTTAAGAACTGTCGGCGGTGGGGCGGTAAGTATCGCGCTGAACCTACTTCTGATACCCCGGTTGGGCATCATTGGGGCGGCGATTGCGACCCTTGTGGCGATGTTTGTCGCCAGTACGTTCATACTGCCGTTTTTTGGTAGAACGGCGCGCCGAATATTCGTCATCCAGCTCAGATCACTATTGTTAGTCGAATTCGTCACGATGCTATTTGCTTCGCGGCATCGCGGTCTGTCGCCAGATCGGAGCGAGGGCGAGCCTTAGCGCGATCCGACGGCCTGCCTATGCTGCGGTACCTTGGAGACGGCAGGTTGTTCTGAATGGCCAAGTCACATGTTACCTCGAACTTCCGCGATGTATGCAGAGCTTGCCGATCGGTGAGAGCAGCGGCGGCTTTCCTGGCTTTTGAATCGACCTTAATGCAGGCCGAGAGGTATCGAGCAGTCCTCAGACGCGGTCAGCATAAAGGAAGTCCTGCTCGGACCACTGCGCGACATAGCGGTATCCATGCATAGCCATGAAGCGATCCATCCCCTGCTTGTCCCGCGCTTCAATCAGAAAATAGCGTGGACGATGCCGCGAAAAGTCTATTCCCTTCAATACTTCAAGTTCGTAACCTTCCACATCCAGGGAGAAGAAATCCACCTGTGTGTGGCCCGTTCCATCGAGTACAGCACTCACGGTCAGTGCCGGTACGGTAATGCGAGTTCCAGAAAGTGCCTTCTGCTCTGCTGTTAGGAACTGGTTTCCGGCGGCCACGTGGCCTTCGACCGACAATAGATTTCTCTGGGGATCGTTAATGGTGCTCATCAGGTTGGCGTAGGTAATCTCAATCGTATCAGCGGCAAAGTCGGACGACACAAGGGCGGCGTTTATGACAGTTGACCGCGGTCGATTTCTGAGGCATTTGCGGAATTGCATCGGCAGCGCCTCGACCAGGATACCGCGCCATCCCCGGTACTTCTCCAGATAGGCTGTATTGGACTGGTCTAGCCCGTCATTGGCTCCTACCTCAAAAAAAACCCCCGGGATACGACCAAACAACCTCTTTATTTGGAGGTGTAATTGCGGTTGTGCGTAGATAAGGCGCGGCGGAAATACCTCGAATTGCCGCGCAAGGATCTTGTTGATCAGAGCCGAGCGCCACCATGCCTTCGGGCCAAGCATCTCCCCAATGATCCTCAATGTGTCGGCCCCTTGAGCTGTCGCGACAGGCATTGTAAGCGGGAACTTCTCCCTTATCAGCGTCCTGGCCTGGTGAATCATGGTTCCTCAATGCTCGCGCATCATCCAGAACGAGCCCGGTTCGCGATCGCCCAACTCGCGTTCCAATATCGGGCACTTCGCGACCAGCATTTCCGGATAATGGTGCATCAGGAAATTCACCGCACCAATGACTCTGAAACCTGAATTGCAGGTGAGGAATGCCTCGAGCAGGTATTGCTCGTTCCAGAGCTTGACTTCGTCCTCGATCCACGAGGCCAGGTAATCTCTCGGTGTAAACACATCGTGTACGTGAACCAGGACCCCGGGCTTGAGGCTGGGCAGCAATTCCAGAAACTCGCACAGGACATCGCCTTGGGGACGGATCACGTGTGATGAATCGATGAACAACACATCGTTGCGCTCCAGGCGTGTGAACAGATCGGTGCCGGCTTCCTCCACGCGCTTTCTGACGACCTGGACGTCGAGTGCTTCGAGCCAGGGTTGCTCATACGGCTCGATGCACACGATGTCGCACCGGTATGCCGGATCTTCGGCCGTGTTCCTGCGTTTCGCATTCAGCGCCAGCAGCGTGGAATAGCCGCTTCCGATCTCTATGACGGTTCTCGGCTTAACCAGACGCAGGACGCTGTAGTAATACTCCGCATCGCCGGATTGGAACGAGGGGTTGTGGTAGTAGAATTCCCGCCCGCTGCTCGGGCGCTCCATCGGCAAGCTCCTGAGCTCGTCCTGATAGGAAAATCGCCCGAGGAAGTCCAGTTGCCCGGCAATGTTCAGGTCAATGCCCGGAAGATTGCGGTCGCGATCGAGTGGGAAACGAAGCTGCGCCGGATTCGTCAGCGGCTCGTAGTACTGATCGCGAACTGGCAGGATGCCTATGCGCCGCAGAACCCTGCGGCTCACGGGCATGTTCTGTATGCCGACGGTCCTGACTGCCTTCAGCCAGGCGGCGGCGACCACCGTGAGAAGCACCAGAAGCACGTCCGCAATCCTCGCGGCGAACATTACGCTTGGTGTCCGTTTCAACATGTGACCACGCTAGGCTAGCTGTTGATGAGGGCGTGGCGCTGTCGCCGTGAGGCAGACAGAGCCGATGGCTGCGGGTAATGACTCGGCTGAACCCGGTGCGCCGTGCTTGTCAGTGATCTGGCCGGCAATGCTCGGCCGCCCAAGCCGCCAGGGTGGCGCGATGGCATGGTGTGTCGAGCAATCGTCGGGATAGAGCAGCTTGCCTCGGGACAGCGCAGATATCCGCTAAGATTACCAAGCAGGGCGGGCGCCCGCCACCAGCGGTGATGCCGGGAACAGGGGCGAGCACCTGGTGGCCGGGCATCTTGGGCTCTGCGGTTGACCAGCGGAGGGGCGGTGCCCGAACTTTCCGTCGTTTTGCTCAACAGCCACTGCTATGCGCAGGGCGGCGCGAGTCGTGTCGCCATCGACGAGGCCGTTGCGCTGGCAAACGCCGGGGCGCGCGTGACGTTCGTGGGCGCGGTCGGGCCAGTATGCACCGAGCTGCAGAATGCCCCATTGAGCGTCGTGTGCCTGGAGCAGGCCGAGTACGCAACGGCAGGCGCCAGTCCGGCGGTGATGCTGCAATCACTATGGAACATCCGCGCATTTCAGACCACGAGGGCGCTGCTCGGCAAACTCGATGCTCGCCGGACCGTGGTGCACCTTCACAGCTTTACCCAGGCGCTCAGCAGCGCCCCGGTGCGGGCTGCACTGATGAGCGGCTTCAGGATCGTGTGCACGCTGCATGATTTCTTCCTCGCATGCCCGAATGGCGCCTTCTTTGATTACGTGGAGCGGCAGCCGTGTCCGAGACGAGCGCTGTCGATGGACTGCATCGTCACGAACTGCGACAAGCGCCGGTATGCGCACAAGCTCTACCGGGTCGTGCGCGCGACGCTGGAGCGCACGGTCGGCGCGCTGCCACGCGGGGTGCGCGATTACATCGTGCTGTCGGAACGGTCGGCGGCAATGATGCGCAGATATCTGCCGGCAGGCGCCCGCCTGCATCCGCTGCAGAATCCGCTTATCGTCGAAGCGGCACCGCGGATTGCTGTGGCTC
The DNA here is from genome assembly GCA_963701975.1 of uncultured Gammaproteobacteria bacterium. GTDB lineage: Bacteria > Pseudomonadota > Gammaproteobacteria > Steroidobacterales > Steroidobacteraceae > FEN-1191. Next base: position 3,950,294 of record OY969692.1, on the reverse strand, counting down.
GCAACAAGGCAATTGTCGCGGTCGGTCGACTCGATATCGAAAAGGGCATCGATGTCCTGCTGCAGGCGGTTGCTCGAACCGGCACGCCATTGACGCTGGTAGGCGATGGCCCGCTGCGGGCACTCGCCGAATCCCAGGCTCAATGCCGCATTACCGGCTGGCTGTCCCGTGATGCCGTCGGCAACGAGCTGCGCCAGGCACGGTGCCTGGTATTTCCGAGTCTGTGGTACGAGACATATGGCCTCGGCGTGGCGGAAGCGGCAGCGCGCGGCGTGCCATCGATCGTCAGCGACATTACCGCTGCAGCGGAGCGCGTAGTGGATGGTGTAACGGGCTGGCATGCGCGCGCAGGAGACGTGGATGATCTGGTGCGCTGTTTGCAAGCGATACGGGATGACCAGACCGTAAGCGACGCCGGCGAGGCTGCGTACCGGCTCTTCTGGTCGGATCCTCCGACGCTGAACAGTCATGTTGAACAGCTGCGCCTGGTCTACGAGAAGGTTCTCAACGGCGGTGGATGCGACCGGGTCGCAGGTTCACGCTGAAGGGCCTGCGTGCTATATTGGTGCGGTCTATTGTCCGTTCCGGGGCATGGTAGCTCCGCAGCAAAGCGGCTCCAGCTGAGCGGCAATTCGCACTTCTCACCCCCTGGAGACTGGCGATATGCGCACCGAGAAACTCATCAGGTTGAACCATCTGGTACGTAGTCCCCGATTGAAATTCGCCGGGGCGCTGGCGCTCGATGTTCTGGGGTTGCGCCATCTCATTGTGCGTTTCGACCCTGTCCTGGCCTGCAATATACGCTGCGGGATGTGCTACTTCAGCGATGACAGCTGGTTGGCAGCTCATCCGGTCAAGCGATTCAGCGACGATGAGATCGAGCGTCTAGCCGAGATGTTTCTGCCGCAGGCTCTCCAGCTTCATATCGGGTGCGGTGCCGAGCCCACGATGTACAAGAACTTTCCGAAGCTCGTGGCGATCGGCAAGAAATATCGTGTGCCGTTCATCGGCTTTACCACCAATGCGCAGCTGCTGGCCGCCGAGAAAAGCGCCGCGCTGGTCGCGGAAGGGCTGGACGAGATAACGGTGTTAACGCACGGAATAACCCGCGAGACATACGAGCGCATGATGAGGAGAGCTTCCTATGATCGATACCACGAGAATCTCTCGAATCTGGTGAGGGCAAAGCAGGCCGCGGGTTCCGATACGCCGCGCATCCGCATCAATTACACCGTAAATCCCGATAATCTGGCAGAGCTGCGAGGGTTCTTCGAGACCTTCGGGCAATACCGGATCTCGACCCTGCAGGTGCGCCCAATCATCGATCTGGGCAACACCGACTACAAGAACAAGGATCTCGCGCCATTTCTTGCCGAATACGACCAGATCATGGATGAGCTCGGCGCGCAATGTCACGAGCGCGGCGTGATCTTTCTGGCGAATCGCGACAACTCGACCTATGCAAATGCCAACAGCTCCGCCTTCGTCTATGAGAAGGCGATTCTTCGGTACATCGGTCCGGACAATGTATGGCGCGAAGATTTCGACTGGCGCAGTCAGACCTACGCGGAATTCAAACGCAAGATTGACTATCGCAGGGAGTTGCTTGGCTATGTAATGAAGATGCCAAAGCTGGGCCATGCGACCACGGTGGCGCACGAGGTATTCTACTAGCGGGCCGGCAGATCCCCATCAACGAGCCTGGCGGGCTGCCGTGAGATGTCGGCCGGTTCCACGGCCGGCGCGCGTCATTGACCCTCAATAGTCCCTGGGCACGTTGGGTACGGATGTCATCCGCGTGGCGTATTGCGCGCTATACGCGATGTACCCGTCGTGCCGCTGGGTGGCGGCCCGGCCGGGCCCAGCGGTTTGGTGGGAGCGTAGCTGTCTCGCGGACAGTCAATTCATGCTAGGTTTGTTCGCGACTCTGGCGGCGCGGGATACGTCGCCAGTATCGATGACATAGGAATTTGCGGGGCAGAACCCGCGTCGCTTCCGGCTTGCAGAAGATTTGACCAGCCGTGCCAAAGTGCTACAAATAAGCGATGAGATCATGGCAATACTCGAAAAGGTGAATGGTCCGTGCGTTCCTTGCAGGGCGACCAAGGTTTCCAGCGGCAAGCGGCTGCGTGGCCGCGATCATCTGCCGGGAGGGATGCGGAGAAATCCGAGCGGCGGAACCCCGCCCTGATGCCCAGCCGGCCGCCCGAAAACGTAGGCATCGTCATCCCGACCCTGAATGCCGGCCGGCGATGGGCCGACTGTCTCGCCGCGGTTGCGGCGCAGACCCTGAAGATCCATCGGCGTCTGGTGATCGACTCGGCGTCCACCGACGATACCGTGGTCCAGGCCAAATCCGCGGGGTTCGAAGTCAAGGAAATCCAGCGCGCCGATTTCAATCACGGCGGTACTCGGCAATGGGCGATCGAATATCTGGGCGATTGCGAAATTGTGGTTTTTATGACACAGGACGCAATCCTCGCCAATCCGGATTCGCTAACCGAACTCGTGGGCTGTTTCGACGATCCGAAAATCGCCGTCGCCTACGGCCGGCAGCTGCCACACCGCAACGCGAACGCTATCGAGGCGCACGCCCGACTGTTCAACTACGGCGCCGCCAGTCAGACCAAGGACCTGCAGACTCGCGAGTCCTTCGGCGCCAAGGCATTTTTCTGCTCGAACTCGTTTGCGGCCTACCGCCGCTCGACGTTGCTGCAGCTCGGCGGCTTTCGGCGCGATCTGATCTTGGGGGAGGATGCCGAATACGCGGCCAGAGCCGTGCTGGCGGGTTACGGGAACGCCTACTGCGCGACGGCTCTGGCGCACCACTCACATGACTACAACGTCGTGGAGGCCTTTTGGCGGTACTTCGATACGGGAGTGTTCCACGCTCACAATCTCTGGCTGCGTGATCGATTCGGCTCGTATGGCGCTGAGGGCTGGCGGTTCGTCACGTCCGAGCTCAGTTATCTTGCCCAGCACGCGCCCTCGCAGATACCGCGCGCGCTGTGCCACACGGTTGCGAAGTTTGTCGGTTACTTCCTGGGGCGACGCGAAAAGATACTGCCGTTGCGCGTCAAGCAATGGCTGTCGATGACCCCCGGCTACTGGCGACCTAGGCGGCCGTAGCAGCCGCATGCGCGTCCCGACACGCCGGGCGGCAGGGCCCGGCAGGGTGATTGCGCAAGCCCGGATCTCAATACGCTCCGGCGCGCTTCAGCACCACCGCTGCTGTGACGGCGACGATGTAGATATCCAGCAAGATGTTCTGATGGCAGACATAGTACTTGTCCATCGCGACGCGACGGCGGTAGGTGGTGTCGCTACGACCCTTGACCTGCCAAAGGCCGGTGATGCCTGGTTTGACGGCAAGGTAGGTCGCAACCTGGCGTCCATAGCGCAGGAGCTCGGCCCGTACCACGGGTCGCGGCCCCACAAGGCTCATTTCGCCCCGGATCACATTCCAAAGTTGCGGCAGCTCGTCGAGACTGGTCTTGCGCAGAAACCGCCCGACGGCCGTTATGCGGGGGTCATCCCTCAGCTTATGATTCTCGGTCCACTCATCACGCAGTTCCGGGTGCTCTCGTAACAGGTCGCGCAGGGTCTGCTCGGCATTCGGCGCCATGGTGCGAAATTTCAGGCACCGAAATGTCTTGCCCTGGTGGCCGACTCGTTTGTGCCGAAACAGCACCGGCAAGCCTTCGAGCCGGATCATCAGCGCGATGGCAAGAATGAAAGGCGACAGCACGGTGCCGAGCAGCAGCGCGCCGACCAGGTCGAAAATGCGCTTGCTGTACGCCCGTGGCGGCGCGGCGGTAACGACGACGGTTCGGCGGGCGGAGGGTTCCGCGCGCGGTTCGCGTTCGAGAACGTGCAGCTCAGGGGCTGCCACCGTGGCGTCTGCCCGCGCCGACGCGCCCGAGTTGGGTGGCTCCGCCCGCCAGCCGGCCGGTGTTGCCTTCGGGCGCCTGGAAGGAAGCTCGGCCATCATCTGGAATCTCCACCATGCCCTGGACCGACGATGCTCCTCTCCAGCAATCGCCGTGCCGGAATCCTGATCGGCGAAATCGAGGGCAGGTCTGGCGGATGACGAGGTAGTTTCATAGATCAGTGCCGCACTGAACCGACAGACAGCAAGCTGCAGATGAATTTATATCATAATCTGTCTAATTGGCTGTTGAGGTAGGAATTGTCCCAATTTGGCGACCCAATTCGAGGAAAAAGGGGACTGAGACGATAATCACTTGGCAGATTCGATGCGCCTGTAATTAATACCAGCTAGATTTTGAAGCGGGGCCGATCCATCGGCCTGGGAATCCAAAGCGCTCTACGGTCGAAAGTCCGTGGCAGTATCCATGAGCCGCGGCGTGCGCCCGACTCCTTGCCTGGGTCGCTTCGACCGGCGGCTATGATGGCAGCGTGGATTTTGCAGGCTGGCGACGGTTGATTGGGGGTAGCGGTAACCCGGCCGCGCACGGTCGGCGCGCCGCTATCCAGGAGTCCCATATCCTCAATGGGAATACCCGGCGCGCTCTGATCGAGCGCCGGTCCGGGCACGGTCAGCGGTGGGGTTCGATTTGGATCAATTGAAGGAAAAGCTGCAGCGCGCGTGCATTCTCGTCGTCGGCGACGCCATGCTCGACCGTTACCTGTACGGCAGCGTCGATCGTATTTCGCCGGAGGCCCCGGTGCCGGTGGTGCGGGTGACACGCCAGGAGGAGCGTGCGGGCGGTGCCGCCAACGTCGCCCTGAATATCAAGTCGCTCGGCGCCCGGGCGACCCTGATGACCGTGGTGGGCGATGACGAGGCCGCGGGCCGGTTGCAGCAGCTGCTGCAGGCACGGGGGGTGGAGCTGCTGCTGGGCCGGGATGCCAAGCTGCACACCAGCGTGAAGCTGCGCGTCATCGGACGCGCCCAGCAGCTGCTGCGGGTGGATTTTGAGAATCCGCCCGACCATGAGGTGCTATCGGAGATGTTGGCGGATTTCGAGCGGGTGCTCCCCGGCTATGCCGCGGTATTGTTCTCCGACTACGGCAAGGGAGGGCTCGCCCACATCGAGCGCATGATCAGCTGGGCGCGCGCCGCCGGAAAACCGGTGCTGGTGGACCCGAAGGGCAGCGACTACGTCCGCTACCGGGGCGCGAGTGTGCTCACCCCGAATCTGGCCGAGCTGGCCCAGGTGATCGGCGGCTGGAGCACCGAGGCGCAGCTGCTCGAGCGGGCTCAGGCGTTGCGGCGCAGCCTCGAGGTCGACAGCCTGGTACTGACACGCAGCGAGCACGGCATGTCGCTGTTCGACGAGGCGGGCCATCTGCACGTGCCGGCGCAGGCACGCGAGGTGTTCGACGTCACCGGCGCCGGCGACACCGTCATCGCCACGCTTGCGGCGATGCTGGCGGCCGGCATGAGCGCGCGCGAGGCATTGCCGGTGGCGAATCGGGCCGGGGGGATCGTGGTCGGAAAGTTCGGTACCGCGAGCGTCAGCTACGAGGAATTGTTTGCATGAGGGTGGTCGTGACCGGGGCGGCCGGGATGATCGGCAGCAATCTCGTGCACCGGCTCAATGCCGAGGGCATCGACGACATCATTGCCGTGGACGATCTGCGCGACGGACGGAAATTCCGCAATCTGCTGGGCGCCGCGATCAGCGACTACTTCGACCAGGACGAATTCTATGGCCGCTTCATGCGCCGCGAGCTGGGCAGGATTGCGGCGGTATTGCACCAGGGTGCGTGCTCGGACACGATGGAGCACGACGGCCGACTGATGCTGCGCAATAACTATCGTTGCTCGAAGGATCTGCTCGACGCCTGCCAGGCACAGGGCGTGCGCCTGCTGTACGCCTCATCGGCTGCGATCTACGGCAGCAGCAGCACCTTTCGCGAGGAACCGGGTTTCGAGCGGCCGCTGAACGTATACGGCTATTCCAAGCTGCTGTTCGACGATGTGGTGCGGCGAATGTTGGCGGGTGCCACCGCCCAGGTCGTCGGCCTGCGGTATTTCAATGTCTATGGCCCGCGTGAGCAGCACAAGGGCCGCATGGCGTCGGTCGCGTTCCACCATTTCAATCAATATCAGGCCAGCGGCAAGGTGCAGCTGTTTGGCGACTACGGCGGTTACGGACCCGGGCAGCAATCGCGAGATTTCATTCACGTGGACGATGTGGTCGCGGTGAATCTGTGGTTCCTGGCGCATTCGCACTGCAGCGGCGTATTCAACCTGGGTACCGGCCGGGCCCAGGCATTCAACGAGGTGGCGCACGCCACCGTGAATGCCTGTCGCGAACGACGCGGGGAGGCGGCATTGTCACTCGAGCAACAGGTCGCGCAGGGGCTGGTCGAGTACATTGCGATCCCCGAGGCACTGGTCGGCAAGTACCAGTGTTATACCCAAGCCGAACTGGGTGCGCTGCGGGCGACAGGCTGCGACCACGAATTCGCCGACGTGGCGACCGGCGTGCGCCGCTACGTCGAATGGCTCAGCGGCAGCGCCGCGGCCTGAGGGCAAGGTCGGGTACCAATGGGAGCCATCCCACAGTTGCTGCTGAACAAGATTCTCCTGCCGACGGAGATTGCCGGCCGGGACTGGCGCCAGGCGCGGCCGCTGGTGTTCACCAATGGTGTATTCGACATCCTGCATCTCGGCCACGTCGCCTGCCTGACCGGTGCCCGAGCCGAGGGAGCGACGCTGCTGGTCGGCGTGAACAGCGATCGCTCCGCGCGGCAGCTCGGCAAAGGCGCGGGGCGGCCGCTGAACAGCGAATACGACCGCGTCGCGATGGTTGCAGCGCTGGAGAGCGTCTCGTACGCGACGTTATTCGATGAAGCCACGCCCTGCGAGCTGATCCGGCGCTGCCGGCCGGATGTCTACGTCAAGGGCGGGGACTACGACATCGAGACGCTCGAGGAGACCCGACTGGTGCGAAGCTGGGGCGGCCGGGCACTGGCGATACCGCTGGTTGCCGGGTTCTCGACCACGGCGCTGGTGCAGCGCATTCGTGGCCATGAGTGAAGCGCGCTGGTGGCGATGGCGGCGGAGCTGAACAGCACGGGGTCGCGGGGGCGCTACAAGGCAGCGTTCGTCGACCGGGACGGAGTCATCATCGCCGACAGCGGCTTTCCGCACCGAGTCGAGCACCTGGTATTCCTGCCCGGTGCGATCGAGGGACTGCAGCGGCTGCAGGCCGCAGGTTATCTGCTGGTGGTGATTACCAATCAGTCAGGGATTGCGCGCGGACTGTACACCGAGGCCGATTACCTGCGCCTCACGCAACACATGCGACAGCGTCTGCTGTCGGCCGGTGTGCGGCTGTCCGCCGTGGAGTTCTGCCCGCATCTGCCCGATGCGCAAGTCGCGCGTTACCGCCGGGACTGCGATTGCCGCAAGCCTCGGCCAGGCATGCTCCAACGCGCCGCCGCGGCGCTGAATGTCGATCTGGCCGCTTCGATCCTGATCGGAGACCGGGTGACCGATATCCAGGCGGGACGCAGCGCCGGCGTGGGGCGCTGCTGGCTGGTGCGCAGCGGCGTCGCGCTGAGTCCGACGGACATCGAGCTCGCGGACGCCGTGTTCGACGATCTGGCCGCGGGTGCGCGCCAGCTGGCGCCGCAATGAACGCCGCACTGCCAGTGCGCAGCGGCTGGTCTAGCAGGGTCGGCGGCACCATAATCCGACGCGACCGACCGGAAATTCGACACGCGAGGACTTCGTGGCAAAGTGCGCACTGATCACCGGCATCACGGGCCAGGATGGCGCCTATCTGGCGGAGTTCCTGCTCAACCAGGGCTACACGGTGCACGGCGTGAAGCGCCGCGCGTCGTCGTTCAATACCGATCGCATCGATCATCTCTACCACGATCCGCACGCGGCCGGCACCAAGCTGTATCTGCACTACGGCGACCTGACCGATGCGACCAATCTGATTCGCATCGTGCAGCAGACCCAGCCCGACGAAATCTACAACCTCGCGGCGCAGAGCCACGTCGCGGTATCGTTCGAAACGCCCGAATACACCGGCAATGCCGACGCGCTCGGCACGCTGCGGATCCTGGAGGCCATCCGCCTGCTCGGGCTGGGCGACAGGACGCGCTTCTATCAGGCCTCGACCTCGGAGATGTACGGCAAGGTGCGCGAGACGCCGCAGACCGAGACGACGCCGTTTTATCCGCGCTCGCCGTACGGAGCGGCCAAGGTCTATGCGTACTGGATCACCGTGAATTACCGCGAAGCCTACGGCATGTACGCCTGCAACGGCATCCTGTTCAACCACGAGTCGCCGATCCGCGGCGAGACCTTCGTGACCCGCAAGATCACCCGCGGCCTGGCGCGCATCCATGAAGGCCTGGACGACTGCCTGTACCTGGGCAACCTCGATTCGTTGCGCGACTGGGGCCACGCCCGGGACTTTGTGCGCGCCCAATGGCTGATGCTGCAGCAGGACAGCGCCGAGGATTACGTGATCGCGACCGGCGAGCAGCACTCGGTGCGGGAGTTCGTCGAGCGCGCGGCCCGCCAGCTGGGCATGCAGATCGAGTGGCGCGGCTCGGCGGTCGGCGAGCAGGGCGTGGATGCGAACAGCGGTCGTGTCATCGTGAGAATCGATCCGCGCTATTTCCGGCCGACCGAGGTCGACAGCCTGCTCGGAGACCCGTCCAAGGCGCGCACGCAGCTCGGCTGGAAGGCGGAGATCCCGTTCGATCGCCTGGTGCGGGAAATGGTCGAGTCGGACCTGGAGCTTGCGCGACGCGACGCGATGGTGGCGCGCCAGGGCTTCAAGACCTACCGTCATCAGGAATGAGATCGCAACGCAGGCCGCCCGTCCGTTGCCTCAGCCTGCACCGGGAGTGAGGCGCTCAGCGTGCAAAAAAAAAGCCCGGACGGATCCGGGCTTTTTTCCGCAGAAGCGGTGCTTACCAGCGGCCACCGCCGCCGCCACCGGAATTGCCCCGGTAGCCGCCACCGCCACCGCCGCCACCCGGACGACCGCCGCCGCCACTGCGGGGCTTGTCCTGGGCTTCGTTCACACGCAGCGGGCGACCGCCCATATCCTGACCGTTGAGGTTCTGGATTGCGCGTGAGGCATCCGACTGACTCATCTCGACGAAGCCGAAGCCGCGTGGGCGGCCGGTTTCGCGGTCGGTCGGCAGCGAGACCGATTCGACGGTGCCGTGCTGTGAGAACAGCGCACGGATGTCCGCCTCGCTGGCGGTGAAGGGCAGGTTTCCAACATAGATCTTGGCCATGATTGACTCTCTCGAAAGTACTAAAGGAGGCTTCGGGCGGGAAAATAAGTTGATGCCCTATGCGCTCCACTCGGCAGGCACGTTCACCAGGTCTAGAGAGAGGGTGTCTCGCCGGCCATCGAACGGAGTCCTGTCACCTGATCGTAAGGTAGTTCGGCTCGGACTCATCGCGCCTAACTGGCGCACGGGGCGATACGGACGTTGACGATCGGCGCATAGCCTACCATGGGTCCGCGCCGTCGTCTCTAGCGCCGTACGGCCGGCCCGATTCACCTTAATCGTGGCCTGGCGGATCGCCGTCGCCCGGATTCGGGCCGATCGGTGCGCGGGCAGGCCACGCCATGGCGGCACGTTGCCGGTGTAAAGGAGCTGTAACATTGCCTGGGGCCTGCGCGCGGCGGCCGGCCGGCGCCCGCACCATCGCAGCCGATGACCCGGTACAGAGACGCGCTACCACATGATTCTGGAAGTTGCGGTGCTGAGCATCACTCCGGCGCAAAAGGCGCTGTTCGAGGCGGCATTCACCGAGGCGCGCAAGGTGATCTCGGCGATGCCGGGCTTCTTGTCACTGCAGCTGCATCGATGCATCGAGACCGATGGCCGCTATCTGCTGCTGGTGCAGTGGCTCACGGTGGAGCACCACATGGTGGGGGTTTCGTCAGTCGCCGCAGTTTCAGCAGTGGCGGGCGCTGCTGGGCCCGTTTTTTGCCGCCGCGCCGGCGGTCGAGCACTACCAGGCGGTGAGCGACGGCAGGACCGCATGAGGCATTGTCGCAGCGACGCCATGCACCTCATTGCGAACCTGCCGCAGCCTGGTCACGGCGTGCCCCGAGTGGCGCGCGCCGCGCGCCAGCGCCGGCGCCGCCAATCGCGCAGCACTTCGCGCGCGGCATTGTGGCCCGGCGCGCCGGTGACGCCGCCGCCGGGATGGGTGCCGGCACCGCACATGTACAGGCCGGGCAGCGGGCCCCGATAGTTGCCGTAGCCGAGCATCGGCCGCGCCGAGAACAGCTGGTCCAGGCTCAGCGCCCCGTGGAAGATGTCGCCGCCGATCAGGCCGAAGGTGCGCTCCAGGTCCAGCGGACTCATGATCTGCCGGCCGAGCACTGCGGCCTTGAAGTTTGGCGCGTGCGCAGTGACGGTCTCGATCATCAGGTCGGCGACCGCGTCGCGCTGCTGGTCCCAGGACATACCCTGTGGCAGCTCGGGCGCCACGTGCTGGCAGAACAGGCTCGCGACATGCTGTCCCGCGGGCGCCAGACTGTCGTCGAGCGTCGATGGAATCAGCATCTCGACGATCGGCTGCGCCGACCAGCCGCGGGTGCGCGCGTCGAAATAGGCGCGCTCCATGTAGGCCAGCGTCGGCCCGATGATGATGCCTGCGGTGTGATGGTCCGCAGGCGCCTTGCCCGGCAGGCAGACAAAATCCGGCAGCTCCGACAGCGCGACGTTCATGCGAAACGTACCCGAGCCGCAGCGCCAGCGCGTGATGCGCTCGCGAAAATCCGCCGGCAGCACCGCGGCGTCAAGCAGCTGCAGGTACAGCAGCCTCGGATTGAGGTTGGAGATCACCGCCGCGGCGCGAAATATCTCGCCGGCTTCGGTCACCGCGCCGACCGCGCGACCGCGCTCGACCAGTATTTCACGCACCGGCGCGCCGACGCGGAGGTCGGCACCGCGCGCCGCCGCCGAGCGCGCCATCGCCTGGGTGATCGCGCCCATGCCGCCGATCGCGTGCCCCCAGGCGCCTTTCCTGCCGTTGACCTCGCCGAACACGTGGTGCAGCAGCACGTAGGCCGAGCCCGGCGTGTACGGGCTGGCGTAATTGCCGACGACGCCGTCGAAGCCGTAGACCGCCTTGATCGGATCGCTCTCGAACCAGCCGTCGAGGTAGTCGCCCGCAGAGCTGGCGAGCAGCTGCAGCAGCTCGCGGCGCAAAGGCATATCGAGGCTGCCGAGGCGGCGGCCGATGCGCGCCGCGCGCAGCAGTTCGGGCAGCGCCTGGCGCCAGCTGCCTGCGACCATGTTCGGCGGGGTCTGCAGCACCAGCTCGCGCAGCACCGCAGCGACGCGATCGAGCTTTGCGGTGTAGGCGTCGAGCCGTGCGGCGTCCCGGGGGGAGAACTTGCCGACCTCGGCGCCGGTGCGCCCGCCACCGACGCACAGATAGCGCCCGTCCACGGTCGGCAGGAAATTCGCCAGTCGCCGTTCGACCACGCGCAGGCCGTGCGCGGCCAGCTGCAGCTCCCGGATGATCCTGGGATGGAGCAACGAGACCGTGTACGCGGCCACCGAGTTGCGGAAACCGGGATGGAATTCCTCGGTGACCGCAGCCCCGCCGACGATCGGGCGGCGCTCGAGCACCGTGACCTTGAGGCCGGCCGCGGCCAGGTACGCGGCGCACACCAGCCCGTTATGGCCGCCGCCAACGATCAGCGCATCGCTGTGATGTGCAGTCAAGCCCGCAGGCCCCTGGAGGAGTCGCGAAGCCCACGCCCGCGCTCTTGACGAGCATCCGAACAGTCATTCACTCTTACCGATTGATCGTACGGCAGCGCAGCCGGGCCGGCAAGGAGCCTCTATCCGCAATCGAAAGGTTGGCCCGGTCCTGGCCACCGCGCTGGTCGCAAGCAACATGATCGGCTCCGGCATCTTCCTGCTGCCGGCGACCCTCGCCACCGTCGGCAGCATCACCGTCATCGGCTGGCTGCTCGGCACCGTGGGGGCGTTGCTGGTCGCAGCGGTTCTGGCCCGGCTCAGCCAGGTCGCGCCGCAGCCCGGAGGCCCGTGCGCCTATGCCGGCGAGGCGCTCGGACCCTATTTCGGCTTTCAGGCCAATGCGCTCTACTGGATGTCGTGCTGGACCGGCAATATCGCCATCGCCGTGGCTGCGATCGGCTACCTGGCGAACTTCTTTCCGCTGCTGGGCCAGCCCCTGGCCGCTGCCTTGGCGACCGCGGGCATCATCTGGGCGCTCACCGCGGTCAATATTTTCGGCCCGCGACGGGTCTGCCAGCTCGAGTCCTGCGCGATCGTGATCGGGCTGGTGCCGATCGTGCTGGTGGCGACCGGCGGCTGGTGGTATTTCGACGGCAGGTTGTTCGCGCAGTCGTGGAACGTGCGCCACGAGCCGGCGATGCAGGTGATACCGCAATCGCTGGTGCTGCTGTTCTGGGCATTCACCGGGTTGGAGAGCGCTTCGGTTGCCACTGCGGTGGTGGAAAATCCGCAGCGCAACGTCGCGATTGCGACCTACGGCGGCGTGCTGATCGCGGCGCTGGTCTATGTCGCCTCGTGTACGGTGCTGATGGGCCTGATTCCCGCGGGTGAGCTGGCGCGCTCGAGCGCGCCGTTTGCCGATGCCGTCCGGGTGGTGCTCGGCCCGGTGGCGGCCGGAATGATTGCGCTGGCGGCGCTCACCAAGGCGATCGGCACGCTCGGCGGCTGGATACTGCTGACCGCGCAGACCGGCAAAGCCGGCGCCGACCGCGGACTGTTCCCCGGATTCTTCGGCCGCGTGGATCGCCACGGGGTGCCGGTGCCGAGCCTGCTGATCATGGCCGCCCTGATGAGTGCGGTGGTGTTCGCGACGATTTCGCCGACGCTCGGCGAGCAATTCGGTGAACTGATCGAGGTCTCGGTGATCTTCTGCCTGATGCTGTACATCTATGCCTGCATCGCGGTGCTGGTGTATCCGCGCTGGATCGCATCGGCCCGATCGCTCCGGCGCTATCGGCCCACGGCCGTCGCGGCGCTGCTGTTCTGCGTGCTGGTGATCGCCTATGCGGATTCGAAGCTGCTGCTGGTCACTGCGGGTGTGGTGCTGGCGACCGTGCCGGCGTACCTGCTGTTCGGGCGCCTGTGGCGCCGGAGTCCCGCATGACAACGCTGCTGCGCAGCGCGACGCTGCGAGGCCGGGACGTGCAGCTCGCGTTCCGCGACGGCCGCCCCGAGCTGACGCTGTCGCTGTTCTGGCTGCGCGATCACGATACCAGCGAGGATGCGCTGCATCCGGAGACGCAGCAGCGCCTGATTGACACCTCTCAAATCCCGGACGACATCGCGGCCAGCGCGATCGCGGTGATCGATGACGGCGGCGCGCTGCAGGTGCATTGGGCGACGGACGGGCATATGAGTCGGTACCCGGCGCGGTTCCTGGCCGAGCTGCGCGCGGATCCGGAGGTACTGCCGGTGGTGCGCTACCTGTGGGACGGCGGCAGCATCCGCTCGCAGCTGCCGCAGGTCGCCTACAACGAGCTGATGTCAGCCGACGCCACACTCAAGGCGTTGCTGGAGAATATCGAGCGCTACGGCTTCTGCCTGGTCGAAGCGGTGCCGGCGACACCGCAGGCTACCTGCGCCGTGGCCGAGCGCGTGGCCTATATCCGCCACACGATCTTCGGCGGCTATTACGATTTCACCGCCAACATGGAGCACAAGGATACGGCCTACACGTCGCTGGCGATCGGCCCACATACCGATGGCACCTATAGCCTGGACGCCCCGGGCTACCAGATGTTTCATTGCCTGGCGGCCGAATGCAGCGGCGGTGACAACGTGCTGATCGATGGCTTCAAGGTCGGCGAGATCATGCGGCGTGAGCACGCCGAGGATTACCAGGTGCTCAGCACGGTCCAGATTCCCGGTCGCTATCTGGATCACGCGCGCGGAATCCAGCTGATGGCGCGCCGACCGCTGTTTCGCCACGATCAATCAGGAGTACTGGTGCAGGTCAGCTACAACAATCACGACCGCGCGCCGTTCGTGCTGCCGCCAGAGCAGCACCGGCGCTTCTACCGCGCGCTGGCCACCTTTGCCCGCCGGTGTGCCGACCCAATGCTGCATCATCGCCGCCGGCTGCTGCCGGGCTCGGTGCTGCTGTTCGACAACTGGCGGCTGCTGCATGCGCGCGACGCATACGTCGGTTATCGCAGGCTCGCCGGGGCGTATCTGAACCGGGAAGACGTCGAGAGCCGGCTACGGGTTCTGAGGATCCGCGCCGGCGAGGCCGTCTGATTCCGCTCAGTTCTGTATCAGCCAGCTGATCGAGCTATCGACCTGGATGGTGCCGAAAGTCATCAGGTCGATCTTGGTCGGCGAGACCAGATAGAGCGTGGCGGCCGTGGTCGGCAGGCCGCTCTGCGACACGGATCCGAAGCCACGCCCATTCGCAGGACTGATCGCGAACTGACCAGTGGTGAAGTTGCTCGAGAGCGAGCCGAAGCTCAAGCCGATGGTGGAGGTGAGCACGATCGGGCCGGGGGTCTGGGCGAACTGCGTGCCGGCGACAAAGAAGCCCGGCAGCGTATCCGGGTAGACCCCGCCACTGGGCAGGTACTGTGCTTCGAGCAGTCCGGCGCTGCCGGAAGTGGTGCCCTGTTCGAGCACGTAGCCATCGGACGTGCCGTCGAGATAGAACACGAAATTGCGGGTCGGAAGGCCGGCAGTGGCCAGCGACAGCGTGCCGCGGCCGCTGCCGCTGCTGTCGAGCGAATAGCCCTGCGCGCTGTAGGCGATCCCGGCCGAATCGGCGATCCGGTCCGAGGTGTCAACCATGGCGTCCAGCGTGCCGGTGGTGGCAGTTGCGTTGTAGAGCACTCCGAGGGTCATCGAGCTGTGCGGGTCCGCCCCGCTGGAGTTGGATCCCCAGAGACTGATGATCGCGGGCGAAACCGCCAGCGCGCCGTTATCGAAAGTGCCGCCGGCGGTATTGCCGACCTGGGCGCTCAGAAAACCGCTGGATCGTGGCGAGCCCACCGCGGCGTCGATGTTCATCAGGTACATCTTCGCAGCGTTGATGATGTAGTAGGCCAGCGTCGAGGTCTGGGTGCCGACCGTGAAGTTCGCGGTACCGCGGCCGATGCTGTCCGGCGCCGATAGCACGCCGCTGAGGGTCGCGCCGGTCAGCGCCGGCGAGGCGTTCGAGTCGATCAGGCCGGCGCTGATGGTGCCGGTGCTGTCGGCCGTGAAGCGGCCGGCGCTTGCCGTATGTACGGTATAGGGTTCCTGGTTGGCGGTCGTGAGCAGTCCGAAGGCAAAATTACCGGTCGGGGGTGCTGCGGTGATCGCTGTCGTGTCCACCCGGGTCAACTGACCGGACGCCGAGTCGGTCCCAAAGCCGCCGATCAGCTGCAATCTCGCCGAGTTGAGATTGCCCTGGGCGTCGGGCGGGGTGGCCGAAAAGTTGTACAGGATCTGCCCCGATGGGGCATTGAGCGTGAGCTGGCCCGCATTGGTCTGCCGGTTGGTGCACAGGCTGGCAGTCAGAGTCTCCTGGGTGGTGCGATGGCCGTCCTTGTAGTCCTGTTCGCCGGAAATGTTGCCGCTGGCGTCGATACTGATGGTGCCCACATGGGTCATCGGGCCGCCGCCGCGAAAGCCGCTCACCATGAAGGCGTAGTTACCCTCCAGCAGGCACGAGTCCTGCGCCTTGACGGTCATCGTCACGGTCTGCGCGGTAACGATGTTATTGCTGTCGGTGGCCTGCAGCGTGAAGGTGTACGTACCCGCGGTCGTCGGTGTACCGCTGATCGAGGAGATCGCCGTGGCACTGCCATTGAGGATGATACCGGGGGGCAGCGGCGAGGAATTCGTGGCCACGACCCAGGTGAAGGGCGCCAGGCCGCCGGCGACCGTGATGTTGGCACCATACGGCACATTGACGTTGGCCGGGAACAGCTGCGGCGGATTCATGACCGGAGTGCCAAGCACGACCAGCGTGACCGAGGCGGCACTGGCGGGGTTGACGACCGATGTAGCGGTAATGGTCGCGTCGACCCCACCTATCGCCGAGGCCGGCGCATTGTAGGTCACCGACGTTGCGGTCTGGCCGCTGAGCGTGCCGACGCCAGTTATCGTCCACGTTACCCCGGCGTTGTTGACGTCGGAGGTCACGCTCGCGGACACCACGATGGTGGTGCCGACCTGGAGCTGGGTGATGCTGCCAGGGGTGCTGAGGGCGACACCAGTGCTGACGCCGACACTGCCGGCTACCCCGCGATTGGCGTTGCTGCTGCATGCCGCCAGCATCAGGGCCACGGCGACGGGCAACAACAAGGCTCTGGCCACGGCGAGCCTCCGCCATGGCGATCCAGGACGAATCACGGTCACGACTTCTCCTTAAACCTGGGGAATCCGGTACGCACGGCGGTACCGGATACACACGCATCCCCGTTCCGGCTGTTCGGCGCCGATAGCATACCGACAGTTGGGCAGCGCATCAGTTCAAATGGCGCCACGTTTGCGCTGCGGCGGTGCGGGCGGGCCGCGGCGGGGGCAGGCTGTTACGCCGCTGCCACCGGCGCCTGCGCAGCTGCCCCAGCCCCAGCACGGCCAGCGGTCCGAGCCAGCGCGCATCGAAGCCGCCGCCGCCGCCGCTGGTGTTGCCAATGCTCGAATGGATGGTCGTGGTGGCCGACGCGGTGCCACCGGCACTGTCGGTGATCGTCAGAGTGACGTCGATGGAACGGAACGAGGGTACCACCAGCGTCGCGACCGCCTGATTGGCGTTGACCAGCGTGTCGCTGACTGCCGGGGACGTGGTCCACTGATAGGCCACGATCGACAAGCCACTGGCCGCGGTGCTGCCGCTGCCATCGAGGCGGATGTGCTTGCCCGGGAAGCCGGTGGTGCTCGAGGGCGTGATCTGTACGAACGCCGCCCCGGCGGCCTGGACCGCGCCGGCCGCGCTGACCATGCCGGCGCCGCAGGTGGCGGTGGTACACACGCACTCGGCCGGCGTGCTCGGTTCGGTGAACTTGCCATTGGTGTCGGTTGTGACAGCGGCGAGCTGGCACTGGGTGCTGGTGGTCGACGAAGAGGTCGGGAACGGCAGTGCGCTCGACTGCAGCCGGGCGATGAGCTGCGTCGGCGTCAGCGCCGGGTGCGCCGCCAGCATCAGCGCGGCCACACCCGCGACCATCGGCGCGGCGAAGCTGGTGCCGACGTTGGCGGCGTTATCGGCATTGCCGCCGGTATTCAGATAGTTCTGACTCAGCTGCGCGTAGGTGTAGAAGCCGGGAGAGGCCGACGGGGCGGTGGCGCCGGAGTCGGTGGTGGTCTCGATGTCGTACAGGCAGGCCTGGCCGGCAACGCTGTTGACGCAGTTGCCGGCCGGTGCGGCGAGGGTGGCCGCCGCGGCGCCGCTGCCGCTCAGGTTGCTGAACGGCACCTTGGTGCCGGCCTGGCGCAGCCCGACCACCGCCACGACACCGGGACAGTTGGCCGGGGCGTCGATCGGTCCGCCCTCGTTGCCGGCCGCCGCGACCACCAGGATGCCGGCGTTGATCGCGGTGGTGATGGCGTCCTGTTCGGTGGAGGAGCAGGGGAGATTGGCGCCCAGGCTCAGGTTGATGATGTTGGCGGCCGGACTCGCGGCGATCGTGCCCGCATCGACCGTGACGGGCTGGCCCGCCGCCCACATGATCGCGGCGGCAATATCGGACACCCGTCCCGAGCACTTACCGATCACGCGCACCGGCAACAGCGTGGTCAGCGGCGCAATGCCGGCGATGCCGATGCCGTTGTTGGTGGCTGCGCCGATGACCCCGGCGACCTTGGTGCCATGCCAGGAACTCGGGGCGACGGTGGTGCAGCCGGCATTGATGAACAGCGTGCTCGCGGCGTCGGCGGCATCGATCCAGTCGCCCGGATCGGAGGCATCCGCATGCCAGCCCTGGCCGTCGTTGGCGAACAGGTAGGTCGCCGCGTTACCGGTGGCGCTGCAGTCGGCGGTGGTGCGGGTGCCGCTCAACGTGGCGACCGGGGCGGTGAGGTTGCCCTGGTCGCAGCTGACGAAGTCGTAGCCCGGCTGCAGCTTGCCGGCCAGGTCCGGATGAGCGGTGATGACGCCGGTATCGATCACGGCGACCACGATGCTCGGGGCGCCGAGGGTCGTGGTCCAGGCGCTCATCGCCGACAGCGCCGACGGTGCCGTCGCGGAACTGTCCAGCAGATACCACTGGCCCTGCCAGCTGCCGTAGATCAGGTCGGGACTGTTCGCATTGCTGGGGTCGGTGCTGGCGAGGAAGTGCGGATCATTCGGCGGCGTCTGGCCGTCGGGGAATGCCTGGACATAGCGATAGCCGTCCGGTTCGGCGTACTCGATGCCCGGGTCGGCATTCAGCCGCCCGAGGATCTCCTGCATCTCTGCGTGCGATGGCGTGTGATCGAGCAGCATCACGTCGGTGCTGCCGAACAGATTGCGCAGCGGGGTTGCCGCGATGCCGTTCACGGCGCTGAGACGGGTGGCGCGCTGCTGCACACCGGCCATCTGGACCGCGGCGACACCGCTTGTGCGCCACTTCACGATGATCCGGTCGGTCAGCGTCGGGTCGATCCGCGGGTGCCTGAAGATCACACTGTCGGCCGCCGGTGCCCCCGTCGCTGCAAAGCCGCTGACCAGCAGCGCGAATGCGGCGAATACGGCTCCCCTGGTCAATCCTGCGGCTCCTGCGGTTCCTGCGGGCGGCTTGCGGCATTAGACCACAGAGGCCGCCGGAGTTCGCCCGAGCGCCGCCCGGCGCACCGTCAGGGCGCGGCGTTGCGGCCCGACTGCCCGCCGATGGTGCGCAGATGCCACTGCCGGACGGCAGAATGGCCTGCATGAATCTTGCAACTGCGCACTGCCACCAGAACGCGAAAGTCAGGGGGGACATTGACCAACACGGGGCAACAACGATGAACCCGGCAGTCCCGAGTCACCTGCTCGATCAGCCGCCGGCCGAGGACGACCGGGTCGCGTTGAGCAAGGAAGCGATCAAGCGCTCGTTTCTCGACAACCTGTTCTACATGCAGGGCAAATTCCCGGTCCTGGCCACCGAGTACGACTACTACATGGCGCTCGCGTATGCGGTGCGCGACCGCATGTGGCAGCGATGGAACAGCACCGCTTCCGCGTACACCCAGCAGGGCTCGCGCACCGTATCCTACCTGTCGGCCGAGTTTCTGATGGGTCCGCACCTCGGCAACAACCTGATCAATCTCGGCATCCATGAGACCGCACGCCAGGCGCTCGCGGAGCTCGGGCATGGATCTCGATGAGCTGCTGCGGCAGGAGGATGAGCCGGGCCTGGGCAACGGCGGCCTCGGCCGGCTGGCCGCCTGCTTCATCGACTCGCTGGCGACGCTGCAAGTGCCGTGCATGGGCTACGGCATCCGCTACGAGTTCGGGATCTTCCAGCAGGAAATCGTCGACGGCTGGCAGGTCGAGCGCACCGACAAGTGGCTGCGCTTCGGCAATCCGTGGGAGATCGTGCGCCCGGAATGGGCCGCGGAGGTCGAGTTTCGGCGGTCATACCGAGCGCTACAGCGATGCAGCAGGGACGGGTGCGCGTGCGCTGGGTGCCGGCGCGGGTGGTCAATGGCGTGCCCTACGACACGCCGATCCTCGGCTATCGGGTCAATACCGCCAACACGCTGCGGCTGTGGCGCGCCGAGGCTCCCGAGTCCTTCGACTTCTCGGTGTTCAATCGCGGCGACTACTGGGGCGCGGTGAATCAGAAGATCACCTCGGAGAACATCACCAAGGTGCTCTACCCGAATGACGAGCAGGTCAAGGGCAAGGAGCTGCGGCTCGAGCAGCAGTACTTCTTCGTCGCCTGCTCGCTGCAGGACATGCTGCGCATCACGCGCGTGCAGAAGATTCCGCCGGAGCGCTTCCACGAGAAGTTCGCGGTGCAGCTCAACGACACGCACCCATCGATCGCGGTGGCCGAACTGATGCGGCTGCTGGTCGATGAGCTGGCACTGGACTGGGACGCGGCCTGGGCGATCACCCGCAAGACCTTTGCCTACACCAATCACACGCTGCTGCCCGAGGCGCTCGAGCGCTGGCCGCTCGACCTGTTCGGCCGCATGCTGCCGCGGCACCTGGAGATCATCTACGAGATCAACGCGCGCTTCCTCGACGAGGTGCGCATCGCCTTCTTCGGCGACGAGGAGCGCCTGGCGCGCATGTCGCTGATCGACGAGAGCGGCGCGCGCTACGTGCGCATGGCGCACCTGGCGACGCGTCGGCAGCCACGCGGTCAACGGCGTCGCGCAGCTGCACACCGAGCTGCTCAAGAGCGACGTGCTGCGCGATTTCCACGACCTGTGGCCGCAGAAGTTCAGCAACAAGACCAACGGCGTGACGCCGCGGCGCTGGATGGTGCTGTGCAATCCGCGGCTGTCGCAGTTCATATCGCGTGTCATCGGCGACAGCTGGATTCGCGACCTGGAGCGAGCTGCGTCGCCTCGAGCCGATGATCGAGGACGCGCAGTTTCGCGCCGAGCTGGCGCGCGATCAAGCGCGCGAACAAGGCGGCGCTGGCCGGGACCATCCGCGAGCGCACCGGTGTGACGGTCGATCCCGACGCGCATCTTCGACGTCCAGGTCAAGCGCATCCACGAATACAAGCGCCAGCACCTGAACATCCTGCACGTGATCGGCCTGTACCACCGTCTGAAGACGGATCCGCAGCTCGTGATCCAGCCGCGGGTGTTCATCTTCGGCGGCAAGGCCGCGCCCGGCTATCACCTGGCGAAGCTGATCATCCGGCTGATCACGGCGGTGGGCGACATCATCAATCGCGATCCGGGCGTGCGCGAGCTCATCAAGGTGGTGTTCCTGCCGAACTTCAACGTCACCAACGGCCAGCACATCTATCCGGCCGCGGATCTCTCGGAGCAGATCTCGACCGCCGGCAAGGAGGCCTCGGGCACCGGCAACATGAAGTTCCAGATGAACGGCGCGCTGACCATCGGCACGCTGGACGGCGCCAACATCGAGATCCGCGAGGAAGTCGGGCCGGAGAATTTCTTCCTGTTCGGACTCACGGCCGCCGAGGTGCAGGCGCAGCGCGCCGCCGGCTACCAGCCGATGGATATCTACCACAGCCAGCCGGAACTGCGCGAGGTCATCGATCTGATCCGGGACGGCTACTTCTCGCGCGGCAACAGCGAGCAGTTCCTCGGCCTGGTCGGCAATCTGCTCTATCACGACCCCTACATGGTGCTCGCGGACTACCAGTCCTATGCCGAATGCCAGCAGCTGGTGGATGCCGCCTATCGCGATGTCGATCGATGGACGCGGATGTCGATCCTGAACAGCGCGCGCTCGGGCAAATTCTCCTCGGACCGCAGCATCCGCGAATACTGCAGCGACATCTGGAAGGCCAAGCCGGTGGCGGTGAAGTTGATTCACCAGGATGACGTCGTGGCGCTGTCGCCGCACTGATCGCCACGGCGCGCGCGACTGTCAGCTGCCGACGGCCTCGGGCGGCGGGCCGGTGGATTCGCGCACGATCAGGGTGTGCGGGTGCAGCAGCTGGCGCGGCGCTCCGATGCCGTCGCGCCGGCGCCGCACCTCCTCGAGCACCAGATCGACCGCGGCGCGCGCCATCGCGGCCACCGGCTGATGTATCGTCGTCAATGCCGGCCACACGCTGGCCGCGATCGGAGTGTCGTCGAACCCGGCGATCGACAGGTCCTCCGGCACCCGAAACCCAAGGCGGTGCGCGAGCGACACCGCGGCCGCGGCCATGTCGTCGTTGGCGGCGAAGATGGCGGTCGGATAAGGCTCCTCGGCCAGCAGACGCTCTGCGGCCTCGAGTCCCGAGCGATAGGTGAAGTAACCCTGCTCCAGGCGCACGCTGTCGGCGGCGATGCCGGCGGCAGCCAGCGCCGCGAGAAACCCCTGCAGCCGCTGCTGGCTGACCTCGTGCTGCGGATGACCCTGGATAATGCCGAAGCGGCGGTGGCCGAGCGCCAGCAGGTACTCGGTCAGGTCGCGTGCCGCCGCCTCATTGTCGATGCGGATGGTCGCCATTCGCGCCGAGGCCTCGGCCGCCGCGACCACCACCGCGACCACACCGGCCCGCTGCACCTCGGCGAGCACACGCCCGGACTCGCCCAGCGGCGGCGTCAGGATCAGACCGTCGATCCCAGCCTTCAGCAGCTTGCCGAGCGCGGTTGCCGCCATCTCGCTCTCGCCGCAGCGCTCGACCAGCACCTGCGCACCGGTGCGGCTGCTCTCATCGAGCGCGCCGAGCAGCAGTTCGCTCAGGTAGCCGGTCGAAGGGTTGTCATACAGCAGCCCGATGCGGCACGGCACCGATCCGGCGAGGCTGCGCGCCGCCGGGCTCGGGGCATAGTTGAGCTCCCGAATCGCCGCATGCACCAGCTCGCGCGTCTCGGACTTGACGTTACTCTCGCGGTTGATGACGCGCGATACCGTCATCGGCGAGACTCCGACATGCGCCGCGACGTCGCGTATCGTCACGCTCTGATTCGACCGTCGCCGCTGTCGCTCCATCGCCATCGCTTATCCTTGCCGCTATGGTAGCGCCTAAAATTTTGCGCCAGCAATCAATCCTTGCCGTGCTTGGGTGCGCGGCCCTGGTGTTCGGGGTCGATCGGGCACTGGCGGCGGCGCCGGCCGCGGCCGGGGCGCCAGCCGCCGCATCCCCCGCGGCGGGCTCCGCGCATGCGCGGCTCTGGCCGCGCGTGCGCAGCGCCGGACTGCTCGATGCCGCCACCGAGCGGCGCGTGAGCGAGCTGATGGCCGGGATGAGCCTGGAGGAGAAAGTCGGTCAGATCATCCAGGCGGATATCGGCTATGTCACGCCGGAGGATCTGCGCCGATATCCGCTGGGCGCGGTGCTGGCGGGGGGCGATTCATCACCGGTCGCCGGCACCGATCGCACTGCCGCCGCATGGCTCGCCACGGCACGCAATCTGCGCGCGGTCTCAGTCGAGGCGCGGCCCGGACACACGCCGATACCGATCCTGTTCGGAGTCGATGCGGTCCATGGCAACAATGCGGTCGCGGGCGCCACGATATTCCCGCACAACATCGGGCTCGGCGCCACGCATGATCCGGCGCTGATGGGGCGCATCGGCGCGGCGACCGCGCAGCAGATGGCGGCGGTCGGGCTCGACTGGGCGTTCGCGCCGGCCCTGCCGGTGGCGCACGATCTGCGCTGGGGCCGCAGCTACGAGAGTTACTCGCAGGATCCGGCGCTGGTGCGACGCTATGCCGATGCCATGGTGCGCGGGCTGCAGGGCGACCCGGACAGCACGGAGCGGGTGCAGAACGGCCACGTCGCCGCGACCGCCAAGCACTTTATCGGCGACGGCGGTACCCGCGCGGGTATCGATGAGGGCGACACCGAGCTCAGCGAGCGCGCGCTGATACAAACCGATGCGCAGGGCTACTTCTCCGCGATCGAGGCCGGCGTGATGACCGTGATGGCGTCATTCTCCAGCTGGCAGGGACAGAAGGTGCACGGCAACGCCGGCCTGCTGACCGGTGTGCTCAAGGGGCGCCTGGGCTTCGACGGTTTCGTCGTCGGCGACTGGAACGGTCACGCCCAGCTTCCTGGCTGTACCAGCACCCGGTGCGCTGCCGCGCTGACAGCCGGTATCGACATGCTCATGGCGCCGGACGGCTGGAAGGAGCTGTTCGACAACACGCTCGCGCAGGTGCGATCGGGCGAGGTCCCGCCGGCGCGGCTCGATGACGCGGTGCGCCGCATCCTGCGCGTGAAGCTCAGACTCGGTCTGTTCGACCCCGCGCGTCCATGGGAGGGCCGGTTCGAGCTGCTGGCTTCGAGCAGCCACCGCGCGCTTGCGCGCACCGCGGTGCGCGAGTCGTTGGTATTGCTGAAGAACGATGCCGGGGTGCTGCCGATCCGCGCTTCGGCGCGCGTCCTGGTCGCCGGCGATGCCGCCGACGACATCGGCCGCCAGTGCGGCGGCTGGACGCTGGGCTGGCAGGGCGGCGTCAATCGCAACGGCGACTTTCCGCAGGGCGAGTCGGTGTATGCGGCGGTTCGCAGCGCACTCGAGGCCGGCGGCGGCAGCGCGCAGCTCAGCGTCGATGGCAGCACGACCGGCACGCCCGACGCGGCGATCGTGGTATTCGGCGAGCAGCCGTACGCGGAGGGCGCCGGAGATCTGCGCTCGCTCGAATATCAGGCCGCCGGGCGACGCGACCTGGCATTGCTGCAACGGCTGCGCGCCAGGCACATCCCGGTGGTGTCGGTGTTTCTGTCGGGCCGGCCGCTTTGGGTCGATCCGCAGCTCGATGCCTCGGATGCGTTCGTGGCGGCGTGGCTGCCGGGCTCGGAGGGCGGCGGCATCGCCGATCTGTTGATCGGCGATGCACAGGGCCGTGCGCGCTATGACTTCAGCGGCACGCTGTCGTTCGCGTGGCCGGCAACGCGCGCTGCAGCCGGCGCCGCACCGAGGTTCGCACTCGGCTACGGGCTGCGTTACGGAATGTAGTAGAGCTCGATCGACTTGCCGACCCGTTGCAGCGGTCGGTAGCGCGTCAGCCAGGCAAAGCCGGCCTGGTTCTCCTGCTGCGTGAGCAGCGTGATGGCGACCCAGCCGCTGACCGGCTGATTGGGTCTGAGCAGCATGAAGGGCGGCAGCGGTTCGCGCGACAGGTCGGCGGTGCCCTTGTAGCCGAGCCAGAGCTGCTGCACACCGCGCGCGGCCAGCACCTGCTCGAGCCGTCGCAGGTCCTGCCCGCCCCAGTCCAGATCCGAATCCACCAGGATGCGTTCCGGGTGATCCCCCGCGATTGGATTGAAATAGGCGAGGTAATCCGGGTATGCGAACGCGAGGATCGCGACCTGCCACAGGAGCAGCGCCGCGAGGGCCGGGCGCGCCGCGCGCGCCCGCCACTGCTGCCAGCCGGCGCACACCGCATAGGCGGCGCCGACCGCAAGCAGCGGGTAGGCGATCAGCACGTGGCGCACGCCGATGTTGATGTGGCTGTAGAGGCAGCAGAATACCAGTATCGAGACGAAGCAGGCCGCCGGGGCCAGCAGGTAGATGTCGGCGCTGCGCCAGCCCCGCAGCGCAAGCAGCCCGAGCCCGAGCAGGCCGAGCAGCAGCAGCGGCAGCGGCGTCTTGACCGCGAGCGCCACCAGATAGAAGTACCACCAGCCATTGGCCGCGGTCTGCCCGAGCAGAAACGACAGATGGCCGTGCTCGTTGTGCCACTCGACGCCGAGAAAATTCATCGGCACCATCAGGAAGCCCAGCGGCAGCGGTACGTGGGCGGCAAACCGATAGGCCAGGTCGTGCAGCGCCCCGCGATGGCCCGTCAGAAAATCCAGCGCCAGGCTCGGTGCCAGATCCGGCGTCGTCAGATAGACCAGTTTCGGCCCGTAGATGCCGATCATGATCACCACCGCCAACAGCGCGGCCAGTGCCGCGGTGCCGAAGCGCCGTGCCAGCATCCAGGGCAGTGGCGCGCGCGGCGCGAACAGCACTCGCAGCGCGACCAGGGTGAGCCCCGCCACGCCGATGAACGGCACCGCGGACATCTTGGTGGCCACCGCCAGGCCGGCCGCGAGGCCGAGGCGCAGCCCGGCCGCGAGCGTCGGGGATTCGAACCAGCGCAGCAGCAGGTACAGCGTCAGAATCGTCATCGCGGTGACCGGCACGTCGAGTGCCACCACGGCGGCATGTCCGAGGATCACCGGCGTGGTTACCAGGAACAGCAGCGTCAGCAGCGCCGCGGCCTCACCGTACCAGCGACGCGCCCACCACCAGCTGGCCGCCAGCAGCAGCAGCAGGAACGGCAGCATTCCGAGCCGCGCCAGCGTCAGGATCTCGTCATAGCTGGCCGGCGAGTTGTACAGCAGATCGCGGCCCTGCGCCTCACCGATCGGCATCGGGTCGCCGTGGATTCGCGCACCAGCCAGATACGGTCCGATCGCGGCCGCCAGCCGCGCCAGCGGCGGATGCTGGTTGTCGTAGCGATACTCGCCGCGATCGATCAGCACCAGACCGGCCGCAACATGCTCGGGTTCGTCCCAGAAGTTGCCGAAGATGTGGTAAGTGCTGATGCACAGCGCGCACGCCAGCACGGCGAGCAGCGCCGGCGCAGCCCCGGACCAGCGAATCGGCCAGCGCATCTGCAGAGATCTTCCGTTGGCGATCGAGATGGACGAATCCAGCCATTCTGCCCTGAGGCCGCCCGAAGTGCGAAGAACGATGGCAGCGTTCGCAGCCGCTGCGCGCTGTCCTGACGGCCATGGCGCCCCTCGCAGTGCTCGGGGCGATGACCCAAGAATTCATCCGCCTGCCAACCGCGCGGGATGAACGTTGCGCGACGCGGGATGTTGCGGGAACAAGGGCGCTGAAGTAGTGTGCGACAGTTTTTTTGTCGCCATTATCAGCCGCCGCGAGTGCCCCCGGAACGTTCGATGACCACGACCGATGCCCAGGCCTGGGTAGTCCATAAGTTTGGCGGTTCCAGCGTCGCCGATGCACGCTGCTTCGAGCGCGTCGCCGACATCGTGGAATCGCAGACGGTCGCGGCAGCTTCGGGCGCCGCGCAACCGCGGCCGCGCCTGGCCATCGTGCTGTCGGCCTGCAAAGGTGTCACCGATGCACTGCTCGAACTGGTGACCCTGGCCGAGCGCCAGCAGGCCGACTGGCGTGCGCGGCTCGGCGCGGTGCGCGAGCGGCACGCGGCCATTGCCGCCGCGTTGCTCGAGCCGGGCGCGGCCGCCGAATACCAGGCCCAGTTCGATCGCGACGTCACCGACCTGACCGGCGTGCTGCAGACCACGAGCATCATGCGCTCGGCGGCCCAGACGGTGCGCGATCTGTGCGCCGGCTACGGTGAGATCTGGTCCACGCAGCTGTTTTGCCGCTATCTGCAGCGGCGCGGGGTGCGTGGCGGAGTGCAGTGGCTGGACGCGCGGCGCTGCGTCATGGTGGAGTGGGGCCAGCTCGGGCCGGCGGTGCAGTGGCAGGAGTCCAAATCCAGGCTGCAGGCGCTGCTGCCGTCGCAGACGCCCGCCACGCTGGTGATCACCGGTTTCATCGCCAGCGATCCGCGCGGGGTCCAGACCACGCTCGGGCGCAATGGCAGCGACTTCTCCGCATCGATCTTCGGGGCGCTGCTGGATGCCGCTCAGATCCACATCTGGACCGATGTCGACGGCGTGCTCTCGGCCGATCCGCGCCGCGTGCCCGACGCACAGGTGATCGACTCGCTGTCGTACAACGAGGCCATGGAGCTGGCCTATTTTGGTGCCAAGGTGATCCATCCGCAGACCATGGCGCCGGCGGTGGGCCGCGACATTCCGATCTGGATACGCAATACCTTTGCGCCCGAGAAGCCGGGCACGCTGATCTGCGCGCATCCGAGCTCCAGGCTGCCGGTCAAGGGCATCACCAGCATCGAGAACGTCGCGCTGGTCAACCTCGAGGGTGCCGGCATGATCGGTGTGCCCGGCACCGCGCACCGACTGTTCGGCGCGCTGCGCGAGGAAGGCATCTCGGTGATCCTGATCTCGCAGGGCAGTTCCGAGCACTCGATCTGCTGCGCGATCCCGCAGGAGCAGGCCGAGCGCGCCCGGCGGGTGCTCGAGGCGGCGTTTGCACGCGAACTGGCCGAAGGCCAGATTCAGAACGTCGACGTGACCCCGAAGCTGGCAATCCTTGCGGTGGTCGGCGACGGCATGGCGGGCACGCCCGGCGCCGCGAGCAAGGTATTCGGCGCCCTGGGCAATGCGCACATCAACGTGCGCGCGATTGCGCAGGGCGCGTCCGAGCGCAACATCTCGGTGGTGGTCGACGGCGGGCAGGCGACGCGCGCGTTACGCGCGACGCATGCGAGCTTCTATCTGTCGCCGCACACGCTGTCGATCGGCGTCATCGGCCCGGGCACCGTCGGCCAGGTGCTGCTCGACCAGCTCGCCAGCCAGCGCGAGCGGCTGGCGCGGGAGTTCAAGATCGACCTGCGCGTGCGCGGAATCCTGCGCTCCCGGCAGATGCGGCTGGCGGATTTCGGACTGGAGCTGCCGCACTGGCGCGAAGAGCTGCAGCAGCACGCGCAGCCGGCGGACCTGGCGCGGTTCGTGGAACACGTGCGCGTGGACTATCTGCCGCATACGGTGCTGATCGACTGCAGCGCCGACGCCGAGGTGGCGGGGCACTATCGCGATTGGCTGGCGGCCGGCATTCACATCGTGACGCCGAACAAGAAGGCCAACAGCGGCACGCTGGCCTACTACGAGAGTCTCAAGGCGGCGCGCCGCGAGAGCGGCGCGCATTACCTGTATGAAGCCACCGTCGGCGCCGGCCTGCCGGTGATCCAGACCCTGCGCGACCTGCGCGAAACCGGCGATGAGATCACGCGGATCGAAGGAATATTTTCCGGCACGCTGGCCTACCTGTTCAACGTCTACGACGGCACGCAGCCGTTCTCGGGCATCGTGCGCGAGGCCAAGCAGCGCGGCTACACCGAGCCCGATCCACGCGACGACCTGTCAGGCACCGACGTGGCGCGCAAGCTCATCATATTGGGCCGCGAGATGGGCCTGCCGCTCGAGATGAGCGACGTCGAGATCAGCAGCCTGGTGCCGGAGGACCTCGTCGCCGGCAGCAGCGAGGAGTTTCTGGCGGGCCTGTCGCGCCATGACGCGCCGATGAAACGGCGCTTCGAGGAGGCGCACGCGCGCGGTCGGGTGCTGCGCTATGTCGGCGCGGTCTCGGCCAATGGGCGCGCGACCGTCGGCCTGGTCGAACTCGAGGCGCGGCACGCATTCGCCAACATCGCGCTGACCGACAACGTGGTGCGCTACGCCAGCGCGCGCTACTGCGACAATCCGCTGATCGTGCAGGGACCGGGTGCCGGTCCGGCGGTCACCGCAGGGGGCGTGTTTGCCGACCTGCTGCGCCTCGCCACCTTTCTCGGGGCGCGCCTGTGAGCCGCGCCGCGGCTGCGCAGGCGCGCAGCGTCGCCACCGCGTTTGCACCGGCCTCGGTCGGCAACGTGGCGATCGGCTTCGATATTCTCGGCTTCTCGGTCGATGCGATCGGGGATCGCGTGACCGCGCGACGGACCGCGACGCCCGGCGTGAGCATCAAGGCGATTCGTGGCGTGGTGCAGGATCTGCCGCTCGAAGCGGCCAAGAACACCGCCGGACGCGCAGTGATCGCACTGCACGGCGCGCAGCCGCGCGATTTTGGCATCGAGCTCGAGATCGACAAGGGCATTCCGCTCGCCTCCGGCCTCGGCGGTTCGGCAGCCTCGGCGGTAGCGGCGGTGGTGGCGGCCAACGCGCTGCTGGAGCAGCCGCGCACGCAGCTCGAGCTGCTGCAGTACGCGATGCAGGGTGAGGCCGTCGCCAGCGGTTCGATGCACGTGGACAACATCGCGCCCTCGCTGTACGGCGGGCTGGTGCTCACGGTCGGCATCGACCATCCGCGGGTCAAGCAGATTCCGGTGCCGGGCGCGATCCGCGCCGTGATCGTGCATCCGCACATGTTCCTGTCCACCCGGCAGGCGCGCGCCATTCTCAAGGGCAGTGTCGAGATGGCCGATTTCGTCTGGCAGACGGCCAACCTTGCCGGATTCATCTCCGGCTGCTACACCAACGACCTGGATATGCTGCGCGATTCCTTCGAGGACGTCGTGATCGAGCGCCAGCGTGCGGCGCTGATTCCCGGGTTTGGCGAGGTACGCCGCGCGGCACTGTCCGCCGGGGCGATCGGCTGTTCGATCTCGGGGGCAGGTCCCACGGTGTTCGCCTGGTGCGTCCAGGAGCACGCAAACGCAGTGCGCCACGCGATGGTGAGCGAATTCGCCATCCACGGCCTGCAGTCCGACCACTGGGTCATCAGCGTTGAGCCCTCGGGCGCTCGTGTCATCGGCTGATGCTGTTCGCCAGCACCCGTGACCCGCTGCACCGGGTCGGTTTTGGCGCCGCGATTACGCAGGGCCTGGCCGACGACGGCGGCCTGTACGTGCCGACCGAGTGGCCGCAGTTGCGGCCCGGCTCGGATCCCGAGGACCTCGCGATGCTGGCGCTCGAGCTGCTGCAGCCGTTCGTGGCGGGCGATGCGCTGGCGGGCGAGCTGGCCGGCATCACCCGCGAGGCGTTCAATTTTCCGGCACCGCTGATCGCGCTCGGCAACAGCGGCCGCCTGGACGTGCTCGAGCTGTTTCACGGGCCGACCGCCGCGTTCAAGGACTTCGGTGCGCGCTTTCTGGCCGCTGCGCTGACCCGGGCGCGGCGCGCCGCGACCCGGCCGCTGAAGATCCTGGTGGCTACCTCGGGCGACACCGGTGGCGCGGTGGCGGCGGCGTTCCATCGCCAGCGCGGTATCGAAGTGGCGGTGCTGTTTCCCAAGGGACTGGTGTCCCCGACCCAGGAACGGCAGCTGACCTGCTGGGGCGAGAATGTGCGCAGCTTTGCAGTGCGCGGACGCTTCGACGACTGCCAGCGCCTGGTGAAACAGGCGTTCGGCGACGCGCAACTGCGACAACGCTTCGAACTATCGTCCGCGAACAGCATCAACCTCGGCCGTCTGCTGCCGCAGATGGTCTATTACTGGGCAGCCAGTCTCAGGATCCGGCAGCAGCACGGCGAGCCGGCATCGTTCGTGATTCCGAGCGGCAACCTCGGCAATGCGACTGCCTGTGTCTGGGCCCGGCGGCTCGGCGCACCGATCGGCGCCATCGTGCTGGCGCACAATGCCAATCGCACCGTGCCCGACTACCTCGATCAGGGCGTGCTGCGCCCGCGACCCAGCGTGGCGACGCTGTCCTCGGCGATGGATGTCGGCAATCCGAGCAATCTGGAGCGGCTGATCGCGCTGTATCCGGAACCGGCGGCGCTGGCAGCGGCCGTGCGGGCGGTATCGATCGACGATGGGGCCACGCGCGAGCGTATTCGCATCGACTTCGCGCGCTACGGTCGCGCCTGGTGCCCGCACAGCGCGGTGGCCGCCGAGGCCTATGAGCGGCTGGCGCCGGCCGAGCGCGCCCAGGGTCGCTGGGTGCTGGTGGCCACGGCGCATCCGGCCAAGTTTCGCGAGACCGTCGAGCCACTCATTGGCACTGCGCTGACGATGCCGCAGAATCTGGCGCGGCTGTTCGAGCGACCCTCGAGCTGCCGTGAGATCGAGGCCACCCTCGATGCCCTGAAAGGCTCGCTTTGACCCATGGAGACGCTGCCGCCCGTCAATCTGGAAGCCATCGCGACCGCCATCGGCGCCGCCGCGGTGCTTGCCGGACTGTTTCTGCTGTGGCGCTGGGACCGGCGCCGCCGGTTGCGCGCGGCGCGCGCACTGGCAGTCACCAATTGCGGTTACGAGTATCTGCGCAATGTGCTGGTGCCTGACGGCCAGGGCAGCACGCTGCACGTGGATTTTCTGCTGCTCACCGCGCGCGGCCTGGTGGTGATCGACCTGCGCGATATCGCCGGTAACATCTTCGGCGGCGATCAGATGACCGAGTGGACCGTGATGGATCGCGCCGTGCGCTACACTTTTCCGAACCCGCAGCCCGGGCTGTACGATCGCATTGCCGCGGTGCGCGCACTGGCGCCGGAACTGCCGGTCGAAGGCCGCGCCGTATTCACCTCCAGCGGCCACTTTCCCAAGGGTCTGCCGAGCCACACCCTGATGCTCGATTCGCTGGCGGCCGAGTTCCCCGCGTCAAACCGCCAGGCGATGAGCGTGATGCTCGAACGCTGGATGCCGGCCTGGAGACTGATCGGCAAGTCGGTGACACCGAGCAAACTTGCGGCGCCGAAGGCCGCGATCTGACCGGTGCGCCCAATCGGCGCGCTAAACCGCACGGCCTCCCTTAAAAATCAAGCAATTGCGCACGGCGCGGCATCGGCGCGCGTGCCCGGGCGGCCGCCCTTGAACTTTCTGACCGCGCCCCTACGGTAGCCGGTGTTCGAATGGCTCAACCAGCGGGACAGGAGGTGCGGACATGTTCGGTAGCTTCATGAGTTTGCAGAGTTCGCTGTTGGACGATTTCTGGCGCCTGCAGCAGGAGATGGGCGAACTGCTCGGAGACGGGATATCGTCCTCGGGCAGCATCCGCTCGTTGCCACGTGGCTCATTCCCGGCCATCAATGTCGTACAGACTCCCGAGGATGTGCAGGTCTACCTGTTTGCCCCGGGTATCGATCCAAAGAGGCTGGACCTGTCGATCCAGCAGGGATTGCTGACCATCGCCGGCGAACGCCAGATCGCGCACGACGACAAGGCGACTTATTACCGCCAGGAGCGCTTCGGCGGCGAGTTCCGCCGGGTCATCAGCCTCGGCGAGGACGTGGACGCCGACCGCGTCGAAGCGAAGTACCATGACGGCATCGTGCAGATCAGGCTGCATCGGCGCGAATCTGCCAAGCCGCGCCAGATCGAGATCCATTGAGGAAGGAGGACACAGATCATGGCCACGAATACCACAGTCAGCGAGCGGACTTCCGCATCCGCCGCGACGCCACAGCGCGCGCGCGCAAGCGAAGTGGCGATCCGCGCGCCGGTGGACATCTACGAAGACGGCGAGGGCATCAACTTGGTCGCGGACATGCCCGGGGTGTCGAAGGATCGCCTGAACGTACGGGTCGACGGCGACACGCTGCTGCTCGAGGGCGATGTGCAGTTCGATCTGTCGGAGCAGGCCGATGCGCTCTACGCCGATGTTCGCTCGACCACGTATCGACGCAGCTTCATCCTGAGCCGGGAGCTGGAGACCGACAAGATCCAGGCGAACCTGAAGGATGGTGTGCTGACGGTGCGGATTCCGAAACGCGCGTCGCTTCGGCCCCGGAAGATCGAGGTTCAGGGCTCCTGAAGCGTCCGCGCCCGGAGCGCACGCGATGGCATCGGGCCGGCGCGGAACTGCCGCGCCGGCCGCGCCTGCGTTCGAACGGCCGGCAGGCCGCCGCGCGACCGATCAGCGCGGTCGCAAGCTCAGTCCGGCACCGCGGGTAGCGCGAACAGCCTGCGCGCGTTGGCGCTGGTGTATCCGGCGCACTGTTCCAGGCTCTCGGCGCGCGCTGCGGCGACCGCGGCGCCCACGTGCGGCAGATACATCGGTTCGTTGCGGCGCGATCTCGGCTTGCAGGCCAGGTCGCGCGGCAGCAGGTACGGAGCGTCGGTCTCGAGCACCAGACGATCGGCGGGAACGCGCGGCAGCAGTGCCGCCAGGTGCGTGCCGCGACGCTCGTCGCACAGCCAGCCGGTGATTCCGATCGACAGCCCGAGCCCCAGATAGTCCTCGAGCTCGCGCTCGGTCGCGGTGAAGCAGTGCGCCACCGCCCCCGCGAGGGCGGGACGGTGCTCGCGCAGCACGGCGATGAAATCCGGGTGCGCGTCGCGCTGATGCAGGAATACCGGCTTGGCGCTTTCGACCGCAAGCTGCAGCTGCCATTCGAACGCGCGCCGTTGCGTCGCGCGCGGCGCCAGATCGCGGTGGTAGTCGAGCCCGCACTCGCCGGCGGCGACCACCTGCGGCCGCGCCAGCAGCGCGCGTAGCGCCGGCAGCTCCTCGGCCGTGAGCTCGGCGGCGTGGTGCGGATGGACGCCGGCCGTGGCGAACAGCGTGCCGGGATGTGCGCGCGCGAGTTCGATTGCCGCAAGGCTGCTCGCCACACTCGCCCCGGTCACGATCATCTGCAGCACGCGCTGCGCGCGCGCCCGCCCGATCACCGCCTCCCGGTCGCGGTCAAAGCTGTCGTGGGTCAGATTGGCGCCGATGTCGATCCACTGCATGCTCGCTACTCTAATGCCATGCAGCGTTGCCTGATATGATCGCGCAGTGCATGACCGGTTGCCGGAACGTATGTTGCGACAATTGCAACTCTGGGACTTCAATAGCGGCGAGCACGACTGGTCGGTGCGCCAGAGCGCGCGAGCGCGCCGCCTCAGCGTGCGGGTGTTTCGCAACGGCGGCGTCGAAATCGTGGTGCCGCCACGCACGCCGCCGCGGCGGGTAAGCGAATTCGTCAGCGAACATCGCGAGTGGATCGAGCGCCAGCGGCGGTGCGTGGCGCCCGCGCTGCACTGGCCGTTGCCGCCGGGGCGCCTGTCGCTGACCGCGATCGGTGAGGAATGGCGCTGCAGCGCCACCGCCCGCGCCGGCCGTGTCGACCTGCGCGAGCTCGCGGCCTATGAGCTGCAGATCGGCGGCGCGCTCGATGAGCGCGAGCGGTTGCGGCGCCTGCTCGCGAACTGGCTGATCAGGCGCGCGCGGCTAAGGTTCGAGGGGCCGCTGCGGGCGCTGGCTGCGCAGATGGGACTGGCTCCCGGGCGGCTGCAGGTGCGCTGCCAGCGCTCGCGCTGGGGCAGCTGTTCGCGCCACGGCACTATCAGCCTGAATGCCTGTCTGTTGTTCCAGTCGCCCGAGGTGCTGCGCTACCTGATGATCCACGAGCTGTCACACCTGCGATACATGAACCATTCGGCACGTTTCTGGGCCGAAGTCGCGCGCCATGAGCCGGGCTGGAAGGCGTTGGACCGCGAGCTGCTGCATGGTTGGCGGCGGGTGCCGTCGTGGATATTCAGGTGAGCGATCCGCCGGCGGTACCGGAGCCGATGGCCGCGGCCGAGGATGGCGCCACGCGCGTCGACCTGTCGGATGAGGCGGTGCACTGGGACCTCGGCAGCTCGTTGTCGTACGGCGAATACCTGCAGCTCGATCGGCTGCTCGATGCGCAGAAGCCGCTGTCCACCGAGCACGACGAGATGCTCTTCATCATCGTGCACCAGGTCTCCGAGCTGTGGATGCGGCTGATGCTGCACGAGCTGCACGCGGTGATCGAGTGCGTGCGCCGCGACAACCTCGATCCGTCGTTCAAGATGCTCGACCGCATCGGCCGCGTGCAGGCACAGCTGCTCGCGGTCTGGGAAGTGCTGTCGACGATGACTCCGGCGGATTATTCGTCGTTTCGCAACCTGCTGGGGCGCTCCTCGGGCTTTCAGTCGGTCCAATACCGGCTGCTCGAGTTCACGCTGGGCAACAAGCACCCGGACATGATCGAGGTGCACCGGCGCGACCCGGCGGCGTACGCGGCGCTGGCGCGCGCGCTGGCAGCGCCGAGCCTGTACGACGAAGTCTTGCGGCTGCTGTCGCAGCGCGGCTATGGCGTGCCGGCCACGGCGCTGTCGCGCGATTTCGCCCAGCCCTATGTGCCGTCGAAGCAGGTGACCGGCGCCTGGCTCGGCGTGTATCACAATGCCGTCAAGGACTGGGACCTGTACGAGCTCGCCGAGCGGCTGGTCGACCTGGACCATCGCTTTCAGCTGTGGCGCTTCCAACACATGAAAACCGTGGAACGCATCATCGGCTACAAGCCCGGCACCGGCGGCACGGCCGGTGTCAGCTATCTGGCGAAGGCGTTGCGGCTCAGGCTGTTTCCCGAGCTTTGGGAGGCGCGGACTTCGATGTAGCGGTCGCGCGCCGCTCGCCACCGGCGCTACGCCCCTGGGTCGGATGCGCGCTCACAGGCCGCCCGGCTGGTGCCAATGCAGTACCTGAGCACGCTGCGGGCCCGCGACCCGCGCCGACGCGTTGACCAGGTACGCTTCCTGCACCAGCTGCATGTGGATCAGATCGGCGCGGCTGTCGCCGTAGGCGCAGACGCGGCCCGGTGCATCGCGTGCGATCACGGCGGCAAGGCAGCGACGCTTCTCCTCGCCGCGGCAATTGGCGGTCGCCAGCCGGCCGTCGAGCCGGCCGTCGGCGCGCCAGCGGACTTCGCTGCAGATGGTCTCATCAAAGCCCAGCGCCCGAGCGATGCGCGGCACGTACAGATCGGTGCTGGCAGACATCAGCAGCAGCCGATCGCCGCGCGCGCGATGCATCGCGATCGCGCCGAGCGCTTCCGCGTACAGACCCTGGCGCAGCAACCCGGCGACGAAGCGCTCGGCCCAGCGTTCGATGCTGGCGCGCTTCGCACCGCCGAGCGCAGCGTGCAGCACCGCACCCTTGAGGGCGCCGCGATCGCGATCGATCAGGTATCCCAGCGCCGCCGGCAGCACCAGCAGCAGGCGCGGCCAGCGCCACGGGCGGCGCCACAGGAAGCCCCACAGGAACGGCGCGAGGGTGTCGTCGCCGCGTGATCGTGCCGTCGAGATCGAATACCGCCAGGCAGCCGCTAGCCAAGGCCACGCGCTCGGGTGCGCGCCTTCAGGCGGCGCGGCTCTGGCCGGCCAGCTGGCGCAGCACGAACGGCAGGATGCCGCCGTGGCGGAAGTACTCGCGCTCTTTCGGCGTGTCGATGCGCACACGCACCTGCGAAGCGGATCGGATTGCCGCTCGCCGGCGTGGCGACCACGATCGCGGTGCGCGCCTCGCTGCCGTCAAATCCCGTGATCTCGTAGCGTCTCGCGGCCGGTGAGTCCGAGCGACTGGCTGTTGTGCCCGTCGATGAACTGCAGCGGCAGCACCCCCATGCCGATCAGGTTGGAGCGGTGGATGCGCTCGAAGCTCTCGGCAATGACGGCGCGCACCCCGAGCAGCATCGTGCCCTTGGCCGCCCAATCGCGCGAGGAGCCGGTGCCGTATTCCTTGCCGGCGATGATGATCAGCGGTGTGCGGTCCGCCTTGTAGCGCATCGCGGCGTCGTAGATGCTCATCTGCTCGCCGGTCGGCAGGTACTCGGTGATGCCACCCTCGGTGCCGGGCAACAGCAGGTTGCGCAGCCGGATGTTGGCGAACGTACCGCGCATCATGACTTCGTGGTTGCCACGGCGCGCCCCGTACTGATTGAAATCGCCGGGCTGCACGCCCTGCTCGATCAGATAGCGCGCCGCCGGACTGCTCTTGGCGATATTGCCGGCCGGTGAGATATGGTCGGTGGTCACCGAGTCGCCCAGCAACGCCAGAACGCGTGCGCCGGCGACCGCGGCCACCGCCCGGGGCTGCATGGTCATGCCGTCGAAGTAGGGTGGATTCTTCACGTAGGTCGACTTCGGGTCCCACGCGTAGATCTTGCCCGCGGGCACCGCGATACTCTGCCAGCGCTCATCGCCCGGCAAACACGCTGCCGTAGCTGCTGCGGAACATGTCGGAATTGATATTGCGCTGAACGTAGTCGGCCACCTCGGCCGGTGCGGGCCAGACATCGCGCAGGAACACCGGTTTGCCATCGGCGCCGCTGCCGAGCGGTTCATTGTTCAGATCGATGTCGAGCGAGCCCGCGAGCGCGTACGCCACCACCAGCGGCGGTGACGCCAGGAAGTTCATCTTGACCTCGGGATGCACGCGGCCGTCGAAGTTGCGATTTCCGGAGAGCACCG
Organism: uncultured Gammaproteobacteria bacterium; assembly: GCA_963701975.1. Classification (GTDB taxonomy): domain Bacteria; phylum Pseudomonadota; class Gammaproteobacteria; order Steroidobacterales; family Steroidobacteraceae; genus FEN-1191. Next base: position 3,912,995 of record OY969692.1, on the reverse strand, counting down.
AGCAGCCGATGATATCCCCGGCCTTGATGCCGGCGGAGATCTCGGGCTTGCAGCGGCCCGGAGTTGCCGATGCAGGTGGTGCAACCGTAGCCGACCAGGTTGAAGCCGACGCCGGCGAGCTCATCGAGCAGCCTGGCCTTCTGCAGGTAGTCGGTGACCACGCGCGAGCCGGGAGCGAGGCTGGTCTTGACCCAGGGTTTGGAGCCCAGACCCCGGCGGTGTGCGTTGCGCGCCAGCAGTCCGGCGGCGATCAGCACATAGGGGTTGGACGTGTTGGTGCAGCTGGTGATCGCGGCGATCAGCACCGCGCCGTCGCGCAGCTCGAACGACTTGCCATCGACGCGTCACCGGCGCGGTGCCGGTAGCGGCCGGATTGTTGCGGCTGCGCTCCTCGGCCATGCGCGCGTGATGCTTGCGGTAGGTGTCCTTGGCAACGCGCAGCGGCACCCGATCCTGCGGGCGGCTCGGGCCGGCGAGGCTTGGTTCCACCGCTGCCCAGGTCGAGCTCGAGCACGTCGGTGTAGTCGGCCGGCCTGGCGCCATTGAGGCGCCACAGCCCCTGCGCGCGCGCGTAGTCCTCGACCAGCTGCACCTGCTCGGCCGGGCGCCCCGACAGCCGCAGGTAGCGCAGGGTTTCCTCGTCGATCGGAAAGATCGCGCAGGTGCTGCCGAATTCGGGCGACATGTTGCCGATCGTGGCGCGATCGGCCAGCGGCAGATTCGCCAGGCCATCGCCGAAGAATTCGACGAACTTGTCCACCACGCCGTGCTTGCGCAGCATCTCGGTCACCGTCAGCACCAGGTCGGTCGCGGTGGCCCCCGGCGTCAGGCTGCCAGTCGAGCTTGAAGCCGACGACCTGAGGGATCAGCATCGTCACCGGCTGGCCGAGCATCGCGGCCTCGGCCTCGATGCCGCCGACGCCCCAACCCAGCACGCCCAGGCCGTTGATCATCGTGGTGTGCGAGTCGGTGCCGACCAGCGTGTCGGGATACGCCTGACGGGTGCCGCCGGCGCGTGTTCTCGAACACGACGCGCCCGAGATACTCGAGATTGACCTGATGCACGATGCCGGTGTTGGGCGGCACCACCTTGAAATTGCGAAACGCCGACTGGCCCCAGCGCAGGAAGGCGTAGCGCTCGCCGTTGCGCTCGAACTCGATGCGATTGTTGTCCGCGAGCGAATGCGCGGTGCCGTAGCTGTCGACCTGCACCGAGTGGTCGATCACCAGTTCGGCCGGCGCCAGCGGATTGATCTCGTCGGCATTGCCGCCCAGGCGCGTCATCGCCTCACGCATCGCCGCGAGATCCACGATCGCCGGCACGCCGGTGAAGTCCTGCATGATCACGCGCGCCGGCGTGAACGAGATCTCGTGCGACGGCGCTGCCTTCGGGTTCCAGTTGAGCAATGCCTCGATATCGGCGCGAGTGACGTTGATGCCGTCCTCGAAGCGCAGCAGATTCTCGAGCAGGATCTTGAGCGAATACGGCAGGCGCGCGACCTTTTCGGCGCCGAGCGCCGGCAAACTCCAGATCTCGTAGGAATGAGCGCCCGACTTCAGGCGTGGTGCGCGCTTTGAAACTATCCGTCATGGTGCCTCCGGCTGCGGTGCGCCGCGGGGGCGGCACGTCAGAAGCGGCGAATTATATCGGGGGCGCGCGGCGGCAGGTATGAGGACTTGCCGTGCCGGGCATCGACGCGCGGTGTCTGCGTCCTGGTTTCGACCGCGTGACCTGTCTTGAGGCGCACCCGTTCGATGACGCCACCGCCGAGGCAACGTCCGCGCTGGTAGAGCACCGCGAACTGCCCGGGCGTCGCGGCGCGCTGCGGCGCCTCGAATTCGATGCTGGCGGTGCCGTCGGGCCGCATCGACACGCTCGCTGGCTGTTCGAGCTGGCGGTGGCGCAATCGCACGCTGGCCTCGAAGCGGTCGCTGCGCGGCGCTGCACAGCCAGTTGATCGGACCGGTCGCGACCGCACCGGCCTCGAGCCGATGCTGCTCGTGCCGCTGCACCACGATCAGCGCGTTGCGCGCCGTGTCCTTGTGCGCGACGTACCACGGTTCCTGCGCGCAGCCGCGAGCCCCGCCGACCGCGAGCCCGGTGCGCTGCCCGAGCGTGTAGAACGGCAGGCCGCGGTGCTGTCCGAGCGGGCGTCCGTCGAGGGTTTCGATCGGCCCCGGGGCCGTCCTGCAGGTAGCGGCCCAGGAAATCCGCGAACGGTCGCTCGCCGATGAAGCAGATGCCGGTGCTGTCGGGCTTGTCGTGCACCGGCAGGCCGGCGCCGCGCGCCAGCTCGCGCACCTGCTGCTTGCAACAGCTCGCCGAGCGGGAACAGCACCCGCGCCAGTCGCTGCGCGTGGAACCGAGTGCAGGAAATAGGACTGATCCTTGGCCTGATCGCGCGCCTGATACAGCGCCGGCCCGTCCGCGAGCTGCACGCGCGCGCGCGTAGTGGCCGGTCGCGAACAGCTGGCCGCCGAGCCGCGCGCGCGTAGTCCAGGCACAGGCCGAACTTGATCTCGCGATTGCACAGCACGTCCGGGTTCGGCGTGCGGCCGGCGCGGTATTCCGCCAGGAACTGGGCGAATACCTGCGCGCGATACTCGCGCGGCAAAATTCACGCGATGCAGGACGATGCCGAGCTCGGCGGCGACGCTGCGCGCATCCTGGTAGTCCTGCGCGGTGGTGCAGTAGCCGTCGTCCTCTTCCCAGTTGCTCATGAACAGGCCGTGCACGTCGTAGCCGGCGTCGCGCAGCAGCAGCGCGGCGACCGCGGAGTCGACGCCGCCGGACAGGCCGACGATGACGCGCACGGCCGCATGGGGCACTGCATTGTATCGGCCCGGGCAGTCTCGCTCTGCCGATTGACGCCAGCGAGGCCGAGCGGCAGGCGCGGCCCGCGCAGATAATCATCGATACAGCGCAGCACCAGCGGCGTGCGCAGCCGGCTCGAGCGCTGCGGCGATCTCCTCGCGCGTCAGCCAGTGCGTGGCGACGACCGGCGGATCGAGCGGCCGCTGCGCATCGTAGTCGCTGCACGCTGCCGGTGAAGGCAAAGCGCAGCGTGGTGTGCCCGCGCGGGCTGCGCCACTGGTAGATACCGAGCAGCGCACTCGGGGGTGAAGTGCCACGCGGTTTCCTCGAGAGTCTCGCGCACCACCGCGTCGAGCAGTCGCTCACCGTCTTCGAGATGCCCGGCGGGCTGGTTGAGCACCAGGCGGCCGCGGATGCGCTCCTCGACCAGCAGGAAGCGGCCGCTGCGCTCGATCACCGCTGCGACGGTGACGTCGGGTTTCCAGACCATGGTGCAGGATACCGCGCGCGGCGCCGCAGCGGCAGGCGTCGCGGAAGCGCTTCAGCTGCGGGCGATCCGCACCTCGCGCTCTTCGATCACGCTCGCCTGCCAGATTGCATCGAATTCCTGCAGGTACTGGCGCGCGATCGGCGGATTGTTGAAGCCGGCGATGCCCTCGGCGCGATCGGCGCGCAGCCGGTAGACGATCGCACGATCGTCGGCGATGCAGTAGGCGGCGGTGAGCTCGCGATACTGCGGGGCGCGGATCCGGATCTCGAGATAACTGGTGAGTCGATGCGCCATGGCGATGAAGCGGTTGGCGCCGTTGCTCAGCCGCGCCTGGTCGCGCATCAGCACGCGCACCTTGGCAAAGCTATGGCCGAGCACGAAGCGCTTGATGATCTCGAGCATCTGCGGCGTGATCGTAGATCTCCGGCTCCAGATCCGGCGTCATGATCGAGATCAGGCGCTGGCCGCTGGCGGCGACGGTTTCGGTGGCCGTGCGCACCTCGTCGAAGCTCGTGAGCACGTGCAGGGTCTCGGTCGCCGGTCGCTCGCCGAGGGCCGGCTTCGGCGAGCACGGTCGTCGTGACCGGACCGTCTTCGAGCCCGAAGCTCGCCAGACGTGCCGAAGTCGTCGCGCGGTTGTCCCTGGTCTCAGTCACTCGCCTCGCCTGTGCTGTTCAGCCCCATGAGCCCTTATGCGCAGACGATGGTAGAGACAGCGACCGGGCGAACGGATCGCCAACCGGTTCACATTTGCTGGCCTGCGCTGTGTGAGCCGGCCGACGAATTGGCGCGCTAATCCGGCAATGATCGGAATTATGTTCATTCGGGCTGAGTCGGCGAAGCGCGCGCGCCAGGCTGGCCGCCAATCCGACATATTGCGCCGGGCGTCAGTGCCGCGAGCCGGCTGCGCTCGGCGCTCGGGCAGCGGCAGCGTGGCGACGAACAGCGCGCAACGCCGCGGCATCGATCTGCCGGCCGCGCGTGAAGTCCTTCAGCAGCTCGTAGCCGTTGGCGACGCCCGCGGCGCGCAGCACGCTCTGAATCGCCTCGGCGAGGATTTCATAGGCGCCGTCCAGATCCTGCGCCATGCGCTGCGCGGGTCGGGACTGATCTTGCGCAAGTCCGCGCTGCAGCGCCTTCCAGCCGATCAGCGCGTGCGCCAGCGCGACGCCGAGATTGCGCAGCACCGTCGAGTCGGTCAGATCGCGCTGCCAGCGCGAGATCGGCAGCTTGTCGGCGAAGAATCGCAGCATCGCATTGGCCATGCCGAAGTTGCCCTCGGCATTTTCGAAATCGATCGGATTGACCTTGTGCGGCATGGTCGAGGAGCCGACTTCGCCGGCGACCGGCGCGCTGGCGCAGGTAGCCGAGCGAGATATAGCCCCAGAGGTCGCGGCACAGATCGATCAGGATCACGTTGATCGCGGCGCAGGCATCGCAGTATTCGGCGATCCAATCGTGCGGTTCGATCTGGGTGCTGTACGGATTCCAGCTGCAGCTGCTGCGACTCGATGAACTCGCGACTGATAGCCGAGCCAGTCGAGGTCGGGCCGCGCGGCGTGGTGCGCGTTGTAGTTGCCGACCGCGCCGTTCCACTTGGCGAGAATGTCGACCGCGGCGAAGCGCGCGCTGCGCACGTCGCAGGCGCGCGCCGACGTTGGCCATCTCCTTGCCGAAGGTGGTCGGACTGGCGCTCTGGCCGTGGGTGCGGGCGAGCATCGGCAGATCCGCGTGCGCTCGTGCCAGCGCGCGCAGCTGCGCGACCATCGCCTCGAGCTCGGGCAGCAGCACCTCGGCGCGCGCCTGCCTGAGCAGCCGCGCGTAGCTCAGGTTGTTGATGTCTTCGGAGGTGCAGCCGAAGTGCACCAGCTCGAGCGCCGCGGTGCCGGCGCCGGCGGCGGCCAGCTGCATCGCGCACGAAATACTCCACCGCCTTGACGTCGTGATTGATGCGCGCCTCGATCGCCTTGACCGTTCGCGGGCGCCTCGGGCCCGGGATCGCGCGCCAGCGCGGCGCGCGCGCGCGAGCACGGCGGCGGGCGGCTCGGCGAGCAGCCGCAGCTTGGAGGTCCGCGAGCTGCTCGGAACCACAGCGCCTCGATGCGGATGCGCTCGCGGATCAGCGCGGCTTCGGAGAAGTAGTCGCGCAGCGGCGCGGCCGCGCGCGGCGTAGCGGCCATCCATGGGCGAGAGCGCAGTCAGGGCGGAGGATTCCATGGGATGCCGCGTGTCATCGAAATGCTAGACTAGGCATGATAACGCATTGGCACGTGCCGTGCCGGAGCCACACCGATCATGAGCTCAGCATCGTTTCGCATCGAACGCGACAGCATGGGCGAGCTGCAAGTGCCCGGCCGACGCGCTCTGGGGCGCGCAGACGCAGCGCGCGGTCGAGAACTTCCCGATCAGCGGCCTGCCGCTGCCGCGCGCCTTCATCCGCGCCCTGGCGCTGATCAAGCAGGCCGCCGCTGCGGCCAACGCACGCCTCGGGCTGCTCGAGCCGACGCATCGCCAGCGCCATCGCAGCGGCCGCTGCCGCGGTGGTCGCGAGCGGCGCGCACGACGCCGCAGTTTCCGATCGATGTGTTCCAGACCGGCTCGGGCACCAGCACCAACATGAACGCCAACGAGGTGATCGCGCAGCTGGCAGCGCGATCCGGGCCACGCGGTGCATCCGAACGATCACGTCAACATGGGCCAGAGCAGCAACGATGTCGATCCCGACCGCCATCCACGTCAGCGCGGCGCTGCTGCTGCGCGAGCAGCTGCTGCCGGCGCTGATGCATCTGGCCGCGGGTGATCCGCGCCAAGGAGGCGCGAGCTCGCGGGCATCGTCAAGACCGGGCGCACGCACCTGATGGATGCCATGCCGGTCACGCTCGCGCAGGAACTCTCGGGCTGGCGCACGCAGATCGAGAACGGCGCGGCGCGCGTGCGCTGCGTGCGAGCCGCGTCTGCTGTGCCTGGCGCAGGGCGGCACGGCGGTGGGCACCGGCATCAATGCGCACCCGGAGTTCGGCGGCGCGTTCTGCGCCGAGCTGCAGCGCCTGACCGGCATCGCGTTCGAGCCGAGCCGCAATTATTTCGAGGCGCTGTCGGCGCAGGATGCCGCGGTCGAGCTGTCGGGCCAGCTCAAGGTGATCGCGGTGAGCCTGATGAAGATCGCCAACGATCTGCGCTGGATGAACAGCGGGCCGCTCGCCGGGCTCGGCGAGATCGCGCTGCCGGCGCTGCAGCCCGGCAGCAGCATCATGCCGGGCAAGGTCAATCCGGTGATTCCCGAGGCCACGACGATGGTCGCGGCGCAGGTGATCGGCAACGATGCGACCATCACGATCGCGGGCCAGTCGGGCAATTTCCAGCTCAACGTGATGCTGCCGCGTGATCGCCTACAACCTGCTCGAGAGCATCCGCCTGCTCGCCAACGTGGCGCGTGCTGCTGGCCGATCGCGCGATCGCGGGCTTCACCGTCAATCGCGCCCGCGCTTGCCGAGGCGCTCGAGCGCAACCCGATCCTGGTGACCGCGCTCAATCCGGTGATCGGCTATGAGAAGGGCGCGGCGATCGCCAAGCACGCCTATGCGGAAGGGCAAGCCGATCCGCGAGGTGGCCGCTGCGATGACCGACCTGACGCGCGAGCAGCTCGACCAGCTGCTCGATCCGACCGAGCTCACCCGCGGTGGCATCAAGGGTGGCAGCAGCGGCGGGGGCTGAGCAGCGCTCGCATGGCCGCGCCGGCGCCCACCGTTGCCCATGAGCTGCCCGCCGACTGGCGCGCGCGCCTGCGCCGCAGACTGCTGCCGGCCCCCGATCACCGCGCCGAGCACTGCCGGCCGGCCGGCGTGGCCCGCGGATCGGCGCTGGTGCGGGCACGGTTGCGCGAGAGCTGGCCGGGCTCGTTGCAGACCGCGGCGGTGCTGGTGCCGATCATGCTCGCCCCGAGGCACCGACGCTGCTGCTGACGGTGCGGGCGAGTCATCTGCGGCGGCACGCCGGGCAGATCAGCTTTCCGGGCGGGCGGCTCGAAGCGCACGACGCCGACATTGCGGCCGCGGCGCTGCGCGAGACCGAAGAGGAGGTCGGCATGGCCGCCGCGGTACATCGAACCGATCGGCTACCTGGCCGATCATTGTGGTGCAGAGCGGCTTTCGCATCACGCCCGTGGTCGCGTTGCTGCGGCCCGGGTTCGACCATGATGCCCGACGGCACCGAAGTCGCCGAGATATTCGAGCTGCCGCTGGCGTATCGCGCTGACCGAGCGAGAACTACCGCGTCGGGCGCCGCACGATCCGCGGCATCGAGGTGGATACCTGGGAGCTGACCTTCGGCGCGCTACATCATCTGGGGCGCGACCGCGGGCATCCTGGCGAATCTGCGCGAGGTGCTCGGCGAGGGTGCGGCTTGAGCGCCGCCGGCGAGGAGCTCGAGGCGCTGCTGGCGCTGATGCGCACGCTGCGCGACCCCAAAGACGGCTGCCCGTGGGATCGGGAGCAGGATTTTGCCAGCATCGCGCCGTTTACGATCGAGGAGGCCTACGAGGTTGCCGACGCCATTGGTCGCGGCGATCTCGATCGACTGCGCGATGAGCTCGGTGACCTGCTGTTCCAGGTGGTGTTCCACGCGCGCATGGCCGAGGAGGCCGGCCGCTTCGACTTTGCCGCGGTGGCGCGCGGCGATCCGCGACAAGCTGGTCCGGCGGCATCCACACGTCTTCGCCGAGCGCAGGGCGGTCGATGTGGCACAGCTGCACGTGTCGTGGGAAAAGCAGAAGGCGCAGCGAGCGCGCAGCCGCTGGTGTGCGTGGCGTGCTGGCGGATGTACCGCGCGCGTTGCCGGCACTGGCGCGCGCGGCCAAGCTCGGCCGCCGCGCCGCGCCGTGTCGGCTTCGACTGGCCGGACGCCGCGGGCGTGCGCGCCAAGCTCGACGAGGAGCTGGCCGAGATCGACGCGGCGCTCGCGGCGGCAGATCGCGCGCAGCTGGCCGAGGAGATCGGCGACCTGCTGTTCACGCTCGCCAACTGGGCGCGGCATCTCGAGGTCGATGCGGAGGACGCGCTGCGCCGGGCAGCGCTAAAGTTCGAGCAGCGCTTTCGAGTCGATGGAGCGCGCGGCCGAGCGGGCCGGACGCTCGCTGAATGAGCTCGACGCCGCGCAATGGGACGAGCTCTGGCGAGAGGCCAAGTCCTTGACCAAAAGGGAATAAATGCGGATTCAGGCCCGGTTCAGAGCGCGGCGCCTAGGCTCGCGCCCCTGGTTACACAGTGCCGGCGGGCGCAGGAGACGTCGGATCGATGACAGCCGCTGGGGATCATGGCAGGCCGTTCGCGGGCGGCGCGCTCGCGCCCGTGGCTGGCGGGCGCGCTGGCTGTGGCCATGGCGCTGAGCGCCGGGGGACCGTGCCCGGCGAGTCCGAAGGCCGATGCGCCGCCGGCCGACGCCCATGCCGAACACGAGCTTTCGCGCGAGCAGGCGATGGCGCTGGTACAGAGGCGCTATGGTGCCCGCGTGGTGCGCGCCGACATTGCCGATCAGGGCGGCCGGCACCTGTACGTGTTTCGACTGCTGTCGTCGGCCGGCAAGGTATGGATCGTGCGCGTCGATGCCCGCAGCGGCGCCGAAGTGCCCTGAGCGGCGCCATCGAGGGGTCGTGAATGCGCGTGCTGGTAGTGGAGGACGAAGCGGCGCTGCGCGAGGCGCTGAAGGCCGATCTGGTAGCGGCCGGCTACAGCGTCGATCTTGCCGCCGATGGCGAGGAAGGCCTGTACGCGGCCACCGAATACCCGATCGACGTCGCGATCATCGATCTGGGTCTGCCGAAACTGTCCGGCCTCGAACTGATCCGCCAATTGCGCGCGCGCGGCAAGACCTACGGCGTGCTGATACTGACCGCGCGCGATCGCTGGCAGGACAAGGTCGAGGGGCTGAGCGCCGGAGCCGACGACTACGTCGCCAAGCCATTTCATTTCGCCGAGGTGCAGGCGCGGCTGGCGGCGCTGCTGCGCCGCGACCGGCGGCTGGGCCAGTTCCAAGCTCGCCTGCGGTCCGGTCGAGCTCGATACGCGCGCGCAGACGGTGAGCGTGAGCGGCGCGCCGGTCGAGCTGACCAGTTTCGAATATCGCATCCTCGAGCACCTGATGCTGCGCGCCGGGGAGGTGATCTCCAAGACCGATCTGACCGAGCGGCTGTACGAGCAGGACTTCGACCGCGACAGCAACGTGGTCGAGGTGCTGGTGGGACGCCTGCGCCGCAAGCTCGATCCGGACGAGCGCATCAAACCGATCGAGACCCTGCGCGGTCGCGGCTATCGACTGAGTCTGCCGCGCCGGCCCACCTAGATGGCCCGCACCCGACCGATGATGCGCGGGCCGCCGTCGGTCAGCCGCCGCCTGCTGATCGCGGTGGCGGTGCCGCTGCTGCTGTTCTTCGTGCTGACCGTCTCGGCCTCGACTACGTGTTTCGCCAGCAGAGCACCGCAGCGCTGCGCGACCGGCTGGAAGAACAGGTGGTGGCGCTGGTCACCGCGGTCGACCTGGACTTCGACGGCAAGCTGGTGGTCAACCTGCTCGACCCGGAGTCGCGGCTCGACGTGCCGGCTTCGGGACAGTACGCGGCGCTGCGCGACGAGAACGGCAAGCTGCTTTGGAGCTCGCCGTCGCTGGCCGGCACCGACCTCGTGCTCGGCACGCAAGCTGCCGGTCGGCGGAGTGGATTTTCGCTACCAGCGTCGCGCGCGACGGTACCACCAGTCGCGGAGCTGAGCCGCGGTCTGCAGTGGGACTACGGCTCCGGTCTTTCGAAAAAGCTGGTGTTCACGGCGGCCGACAGCACGGCGCCGCAGATGCGCGAGCTGTGGCTGTTCCGGCAGCGCATGGCCGGTTGGTTCGGCGCGCTCGATCTGGTGCTGCTCGCCACCATGGCGTGGATGATGCGGCGCGCGCTCGCCCCGGTGCGCCGCCTGGAGCAGGAAATCGCGGCGGTGGAGGCCGGCCGCGCCTCGCAGCTCGGCGAGGGCTATCCGCGCGAGCTCGCCGGCGTGACCACGCGGCCTCAACACGCTGCTCGAGTCGGAGCGCAACCGCATCGTGCGCTACCGCGATACGCTCGGCAATCTGGCGCACAGCCTGAAGACCCCGCTGGCCGTGATCCGCGCCAGTCTCGGCGGCGCCGAGGGCGGCCAGCGCCGCACCGACGCCAGCATCCAGCTCGAGATCGATCGCATGGCGCAGATCGTCGAGCACCAGCTCAAGCGTGCCGCGGCCGGCGGCGGCGCCACGCTGGGCCAGGCCGCGGTGCCGGTGCTGCCGCTGCTGACCGATCTGCGCGCCGCGCTGCTCAAGGTACACGCCGGCAAGGATCTGCGCATCGAGATCGACGTGGCGCCGGAGCTCGGTTTCCTCGGCGACAGCGGCGATATCCTCGAGCTGCTCGGCAACGTGATCGACAATGCCTGCAAATGGTGCCGCTCGCGCGTGCTGGTGAGCGCGCGGCTCGACCGGATCGCGCGTCTGCCGCGGCGGCTGTCGATCGTGGTCGAGGACGACGGCCCGGGCATCGCCCCAGGACTGCGCGCCCGGGTCATCGAACGCGGCGTACGCGCCGATGAGCACGTACCCGGTCATGGCCTGGGGCTGGCGATGGTGCGCGAGACCGTGGCGCTCTACGGCGGCCAGCTTCATCATCGATGCTTCGGCCGCGCTCGGCGGCGCGCGCGTCGAACTGCGGCTTCCGGACCGGGCGATCGAGGCTTAGAGGCGGGACGTCGAATTCGATGCCCTGCGCCAGCGGCAGCGCCGAGCTCCAGTTGACCGTATTGGTCTGCCGGCGCATGTAGGCCTTCCAGGCATCGGAGCCGGCTTCGCGGCCACCGCCGGTGTCCTTCTCGCCGCCGAAGGCGCCGCCGATTTCAGCGCCCGAGGTGCCGAGGTTGACGTTGGCGATGCCGCAGTCGCTGCCCCGATGGCTCAGGTAGCGCTCGGCGTGTTGCAAGCGCTGCGTGAACAGTCCCGACGATAGTCCGTACGCCGACTGCGTTCTGCAGCCGGATCGCCTCATCGATCGAATCGACCGGGATCAGGTACAGAATCGGTCCGAAGGTCTCCTGCTGCACGATCGTGCCAGTCGTTGCGCGCCAGCACGATCGCCGGTTCGACGAAGTGACCCGGCCTGGCGAGCACCTTGCCGCCGACCAGCAGCTGCCCGCCGGCCGACTGCGCGGCGGCGATCGCGCGCTCGAACGCGCGCACCGCATTCTGATCGATCAGCGGGCCGACCAGCGTCGCGGGCTCCAGCGGATCGCCGATGCGCACCTGGCGGTAGGCATGCACCAGCCGCCGCTGCAGCTCGGGCAGTTGCGATCGATGTACCAGCACCCGCCGCGTGCGTGGTGCAGCGCTGGCCGGCGGTGCCGAGTGCGCCGAACACGATCGCGCGCGCGGCCAGGTCGAGGTCGGCGGTCTCATCGACGATGATGGCGTTGTTGCCGCCGAGCTCGAGCAGGGTGCTTGCCGAGCCGCGCCGCCACGCTCTGCGCGATCTGGCGCCCGACCGCGGTCGAACCGGTGAACGACACCAGCGCTGACGCGCGCGATCGGCGGCCAGGCGCGCTCCGAGCTCGCTGCCGGCATCGAGCAGCAGCTGAAACACCGGCGGCGCGTTGTGGTGCTTGAGTACCTGTTCGCACAGTCGCTGCACCGCCAGCGCGCACAGTGGTGTCTTGGGCGATGGTTTCCAGACGCAGGCGTTGCCGCACACCGCGGCCAGCAGCGCGTTCCATGACCACACCGCCACCGGAAAATTGAAGGCGGTGATGATGCCGACCACACCGAGCGGATGCCACTGCTCGTACATGCGGTGCTGCGTGCGCTCGGAATGCATGGTGCGGCCGTAGAGCATGCGCGACTGGCCGACCGCAAGATCCGCGATGTCGATCATCTCCTGCACCTCGCCGAGACGCCTCGGCGATGATCTTGCCGTTCTCGAGTGCCACCAGCTCGGCGAGCTCGCGCTTGTGTCGCCGCAGCTCATCCCCGAGCGGCCGCACCAGCTCCCCGCGTTGCGGCGCCGGCACGTCAGCCCAGCTGCGGGCGGCCGCGACCGCCTGGCCCATCACGGCCTCGTAGCCCGCGGCGCTGGTCGTCGGCACCCGGCCGATCAGGCTGGCGTCGCTGGGGCTGAAACTCTCGAGCATGTCGGCCGGCGGGGCCGCGCGCGTACCGCGCGCGGCGGTGCTGGCCGCTTCGGCGCCACCATCGGCAGGCGGCAATTCGAAATGCTTCAGCAGCGCGTTGCGGTGCGTTGCGGGCACGGCTCAACCTGCGCAGCGAGCGCTGCCGGCCCGGCGCGCCGCTCACGACCACGTCGGCCGAGATGTCCTTGCTGCCGCCGGCGGCCAGGTGGCGGCCGAAGCGGTTGGCGAGGATGTCGGGCAGGCGAAACGACTCCTGCGTCACCAGGCCCTGGCGTCGTTCGGGGTGCGTCAACACCAGATCGAGCACCGCGCACAGCCCCGAGGCGGTGCTGACCTGGATCGCCGACCACAAGCGGCCGGCGATGATCTGCGGGTAGATCTTGCTGACGTAGTTTTCCTCGCGCAGCTCGCCGTTCTGCATGCCGGTGACGGCGGCGTAGACGATCACGACGTCCTGCAGCGTCTGCGGCACGGCATTCTCGAGGATGCGCTTGAGCGTGCCGCGATCCTGATTGAGCTTCAGGTCGTTCATCAGCAGCCGCATCTGCTCGCAGTGTCCCGGATAGCGGATGGTCTTGTAGTCCATGCTCTCGCAGCTGCCGCCGAAGCTCTGCGCCAGCGATCCGAGGCCGCCCGAGGTATTGAATGCCTCGTACAGCGTGCCGTCGATCTCGATCTCCTCCATGCCCTCGAGCGGCCGCACTTCCACCAGCCGGCCGTCGACGATCGCCTCGCATGGATTGCCGTATTCGTTGATGAGGCCCTTCGGTGGACCAGGTCAGCGAATACTTCAGCACGTTGTGCGGATGCTGCGGCAGGGCGCCGACGCGCAGCCGCACGCTGCGCAGGCTGTCGAAGTGGCGGATCAGCTCGCCCCCGGCGATGCTGATGAATCCCGGCGCCAGGCCGCACTGCGGAACGAACGCGCGTCGCGGCGCCGCGCGCGAGCGCACTCACGCGGCGAGTGACCTCGACATCCTCGGTCAGATCGAAATAGTGGATGCTGGCCTCGCGGGCCGCGCCCGCAACCAGCGCATTGCAGTGATAGGGCAGGCTCGAGACCACGGCATGGACTGGGTGCGCCAGCAACGCCGAGCGCAGCGCGGCCTGCATCGGTGGCGTCGAGCCGCATCGGCTGGATGTTCGGCAGCGCATGGGCGCGCGCGACGCCGGCGGCCGCGGTCTCATCGACGTCCGCGAGCTGCACCTGGTAGGCGCCTGATTCGGCCAGCAGGCCGGAAATCAGCGCGCCGATCTTGCCGGCACCCAGCACCAGCACCTTATGCATTCGTGTTCCCCGGCAAAGCGCTGCATGTTAGCATTGCCGCATGCGATCCACCGACAGCACTTCCTGGCATCCGGCCAGCTGGCAGTCACGCAAGGCCGCGCAGCAGCCGGTCTATGACGACCCGACCGCGCTTGGCCGCGTGGTCGCCGAACTGGCGCGCCTGCCGCCGATCGTGGTGTCGTGGGAGATCGAAAATCTGCGCGAGCGGCTCGCCGCCGTGCAGCGCGGAGAGGGCTTCCTGCTGCAGGGCGGCGATTGCGCCGAGAGCTTTGCGGAATGCGAGTCCGATCGCATCGCCAAGCAGCTCAAGGTGCTGCTGCAGATGAGCCTGGTGCTGCTGTCCGGCATGAAGCGCCCGGTGGTGCGCATCGGCCGCATGGCCGGCCAGTATGCCAAGCCGCGCTCGGCCGACATCGAGACCCGCGACGGCGTGACGCTGCCGGCATATCGCGGCGACCTGGTGAACCGGCGCGAGTTCACGCGCCGAGGCGCGCCGCGCCGATCCGCAGCTGCTGCTGCGCGGCTATGAGCGCGCGGCGCTGACGCTGAATTTCGTGCGCGCGCTGGTTGACGGCGGCTTTGCCGACCTGCATCACCCGGAGTATTGGGATCTGGGCTTCGTGCGGCACGCCGAGCTGCGCGAGGCGTACGAGCGCATCGCGCACTCGATCGGCGATGCGCTGGACTTCTTCGAGTCGCTGACCGGCCAGCGCCGTGCACGATGCCACGCGGGTGGACTTCTTCGCCAGCCACGAGGGCCTGCACCTGCTGTACGAGCAGGCGCAGACGCGCTTCATCGCGCGCCAGAACCGCTGGTACAACCTGTCGACGCACATGCCCTGGATCGGCATGCGCACGGCGCAGGTGGACGGCGCGCACGTCGAGTACTTCCGCGGCATCGCCAATCCGATCGGCGTCAAGATCGGTGCGGCGATGGACGATCAGTGGCTGCAGGAGCTGGTCACGACGCTCAACCCGCAGAACCAGCCCGGACGCCTGACGCTGATCCATCGCTTCGGCGCCAAGGACATCGAGAAGTCGCTGCCGCGGGTGATCGAAGCGGTGCGGCGCACCGGACACACGGTGCTGTGGTGCTGCGATCCGATGCACGGCAACACCGAGACCAGCACCGGTGGACTCAAGACGCGCCGCTTCGAGAACATTCTGAAGGAACTGGATCTGGCGTTTCGCATCCACGCCGAGCTCGGGTCCTATCTCGGCGGCGCGCACATCGAGCTCACCGGTGAGGACGTCACCGAATGCACCGGCGGGGCGCGCGGCCTGACCGACGCGGATCTGCAGCGCGCCTATCGCTCGCAGGTCGATCCGCGCCTGAACTACGAGCAGGCGCTCGAGCTGGCGATGCTGATTGCCGAGCGCAGCAAACAGAAGCCGTGAGCGGCACCGACGACCTCGACACCCTGCTTGCGCGCAACCGCCAATGGGCCGACGGTCTGACCGGTTCCGACCCGCAGTATTTCGTGCGCCTGGCACATCAGCAGTTGCCGCGCTATCTGTGGATCGGCTGCTCGGACAGCCGGGTGCCCGCGAATCAGATCCTCGGACTGATGCCCGGTGAAATCTTCGTGCATCGCAACGTCGCCAACGTCGTGGTGCACAGCGACCTCAACTGCCTGTCAGTGATCCAGTACGCGGTCGAAGTGCTGCGGGTGCGCGACATCATCGTCTGTGGGCACTATGGCTGCGGCGGCGTGACGGCGGCGTATTCGGAACAGAAGCTCGGCCTGATCGACAACTGGCTGCGGCACGTGCAGGACGTGCGCCAGCGCCACGGCGCCGAGCTCGCCTCGCTCGCATCGGGCGAGGCGCGGCTGCGGCGGCTGTGCGAGCTGCACGTGCTGGCGCAGACCGTGCACGTCGGTGAAACCACCGTGGTGCAGGATGCCTGGCGGCGCGGGCAGGCGGTGGCGGTGCATGGCCTGATATATGGGCTGGATGACGGTATTCTGCGCCACCTGGGTCTGAGCCTGAAGACGGACGCAGAGCTTGCTGCCTACAAGGATTCGCACCAACCCACGCCGCCGCCGCTGCGCGCGCACCAGTGAGCGCCTCGGCGCCTGGCCGCCATGAGCGACAGCGACTCGGAACTGAAGAACTACGTCGCGACGCTGCCGCAGCGTCCCGGCGTGTACCGCATGTACGCCGCCGACGGTGAGCTGCTCTATGTCGGCAAGGCCGCGCGGCTGCGCGATCGCGTAGGCAGCTATTTCGGTCGGCAGGATCTGGCGCCGAAGGTCGCGGCCATGGTGCGACGGATCGCGCGCATCGAAGTAACGGTCGTCAACAGCGAACCGGAAGCGCTGCTGCTCGAGTGCAATCTGATCAAGGCGCATCGTCCGCGCTACAACATCATGTTGCGCGACGACAAGTCGTTCCCGTACATCCTGTGCCCACTGGGACACGAGTTTCCGCGGCTGGTGTTCTACCGCGGCCCGCAGGACCCCAACAGCCGGCTGTTCGGTCCGTTCGCCAGCGCGCACGCGGTCAAGGAAGTGCTGCAGCACCTGCAGAAGGTGTTCAAGATCCGAAACTGCCGCGACTCGTTCTTCGCCAACCGCAGCCGGCCGTGCCTGCAGTATCAGATCGGCCGCTGCTCGGCGCCGTGCGTGGCGCTGATCAGTCGCGAGGACTATGCGCGCGATCTGCAGGGCGCGATCGGTGTGCTCGAAGGCCGCAATGCCGAGGTGATCGGCGAGCTGCAGCAGCGCATGGAGGCTGCGGCCGGGCAGCTGCAGTTCGAGGACGCCGCGCGGCTGCGCGATCAGCTGCGCGAGCTGCAGGAAATCCGCGCGCAGCAGATTGCCAATGCGCAGCGCCGCGCCGATATCGACGTGATCGCGATCGCCGGAGAGCCCGGCCAGTATGCGATCTGCGTGCTGCCGGTGCGCGAGGGCCAGAACCTTGGCACCGCGAGTCATTTCCCGGCCAGCGCCCTGAGCGAGCCGGCGGATACGCTGGCCGACTTTCTGCTGCTGTACTACAGCCGCGAGCCCGCACCGCCTGAGATCCTGATCAATATCGCGCTGCCCGATCATGAGCCGCTCGCGCAGGCGCTGGAGCGCGCCGCCGGGCGCGCCTCGGAACTGCGCGTGCCGCAACGCGGCCTCAAGCGCCAGTGGCTCGAGCTCGCGCTCGAGAACGCTCGCAACGCACTGCGAATGCGGCTGCTGCGGGCCGAACTGGCGCTCGAGGGCCTGCAGGTGCTGGCGCGCGTGCTCCATCTGCCCAGGCCGCCCGAGCGCGTCGAATGCTTCGACGTGAGCCATACCGCCGGCGAGGGTACGGTGGCCTCGTGCGTGGTGTTTACGCCGGAGGGGGCGCGCAAGAGCGACTACCGGCGCTACAACATCGAGGGCGTCACGCCGGGCGACGACTACGCATGCCATGCACCAGGCACTGCTGCGCCATGCCAACCGGATCGTCAGCGGCGAGCGGCCGCGACCCGATCTGCTGCTGATCGACGGCGGTGCCGGCCAGGTAGAGGCGGCGGTGAGCGGGCTCGCCGAAGCCGGCTGCGAGGGCCTGGCGGTGGCCGGCATCGCCAAGGGTGCCGACCGGCGGCCCGGCCAGGAGCGGCTGTTCAGGCCCGGCGAGCCGATCCCGATGGTGCTGCAAGCCGACAGCGCCGCACTGCACTTTGTGCAGCGCGTGCGCGACGAGGCGCACCGCTTCGCGATCAGCGGACATCGGCGGCGGCGCGCGCGCCGCTACCGCGAGTCGATCCTCGAGACCATCCCGGGCCTGGGTCCGGCGCGCCGCCGCGCGCTGTTGACGCATTTCGGTGGCCTGCAGGGGGTGATGCGCGCCGGCGTCGCGGACCTGGAAAAAGTCGCCGGCGTCGGCGCGGCGATGGCGCGTTCGCTCTATGATCATCTGCACCCGGGGGCGTGATGATCTGGAACCTGCCCAATATCCTGACCTGGCTGCGCATTCTCGCCATTCCGCTGGTGGTGCTGCTGTTCCTGTTCGGTGCCAGGAATCATTCCAGCGTGGCGTATCCGATCGCCGGACTGCTGTTCGCCGCGGCCGCGATCACCGATTCGCTCGACGGCTATCTGGCACGGCGGCTGGGGCAGACCACCCGCCTGGGTGCATTTCTCGACCCGGTGGCCGACAAGCTGATCGTCGCCGTCGCGCTGGTGCTGATCGTCAGCCGCGATCCGCGCCCGATCATCGTGCTGACGGCAATCGTGATCATCGGCCGGGAGATCGCGATCTCGGCGCTGCGCGAGTGGATGGCCGGCATCGGCCAGCGCACTGCGGTCGCGGTGTCGCGCATCGGTAAGTACAAGACCATCCTGCAGATGGTCGGACTGTCGATGCTGCTGTTCAGCGACGATCTGCTCGGGTTGCCGATCTATCAGATCGGTATCTGGCTGACGGTGATCGCCGCGGCGATGACACTGATATCGATGGGCCTGTATCTGCGCGCTGCGTGGCCGCATCTGTCGGCGCGGAGCTGAAGGCCGGCCGCCGCGCTCGCCGCCGCCACTGGGCGGCCTGCACCAGGGTGACGGACGCGTCGCGCCGGGCGCGGTCCGGTCGAGTGTGCACAGCAGCAAGTCACTCAGGCGCCCCGCCCCGGCGGCGGGTGACAGCGGCAACAGTTTGCCGCAGCGCCGCCCGGGGCGCCCCCGCCTGGACCTCCCCGACACAATATGTGAACCGTGTCGCGACGGCTCCAAGTCGGAGCGCGGGCATCCCGACTTTGCTCAAGAATGGAGGTGTCCAAGTCGATAAACAGAGTCGCATCCGACGGCGACGTATTGGAGTAGCGCGAGTGACGCAGCAGAACCTGAATTTCCTAGTGGTCGACGATTTCTCCACGATGCGCCGTATCATCAAGAATCTCCTTCACGATCTCGGGTATGCCAACGTTACCGAGGCTGACGACGGCAACACGGCGTTGCCGCTGCTCAAGGAAGGCAATTTCGACTTCCTGATCACCGATTGGAACATGCCCGGCATGCCGGGTCTGGACCTGCTCAAGCATGTGCGCGCCGACGCGCGCCTGAACAAGATGCCGGTGTTGATGCTCACCGCGGAAGCCAAGCGCGAGCAGATCGTCGAGGCCGCGCAGGCCGGCGTCAGCGGCTATGTCATCAAGCCCTTCACGGCGGCGATCCTGAAGGAAAAGATCGACAAGATCCTGGCAGCTCGGGCGGCGGCGTGAATGCTCATGTCCGCACTGACGCAGAAGAACAATGAGTACGCCCCATGGCTCACCGCCATGTCGCGTGCGCTGGAAGCCGGCGACGCCGACGGTTTCCACCTCGCGCTGGCCGGCTTTGACCAGACCCGTGGCGCCGCAGTCACGCTGCAGGTACGCCGGGTCGCGACCGGCCTGCAGACCGCGCTCGATCGCTTCCGGATCGACTCCAAGCTGATCGATCTTGCGCAACGGCAGGTTCCGGATGCGCGCCACCGCCTGGCCCATGTGCTGCGCCTGACCGACGATGCCGCGCACCGCACCATGGATCTGGTCGAGCAGTGCGGTCCGCTGGCCGATCAGACGGCCGAGGAGGCCGAGCGACTACTCGCCGTGCATCAGGCCGAGGCATCGGCCCCACCGATCGAGCCACAGGTCCTGGAATTCCTCAAGCGCACCGGGATCAGCATGGCCGCGGTGCGCAGCAACCTGGGTGAGGTTCTGCTGGCCCAGGGCTATCAGGACCTGAGCGGACAGATCATTCGCGGTGTCATGACGCTGGTCAGTGAACTGGAGGAGGCGCTGGGAGAGCTGGTGCGCATCGCCGGGCCGTCGACCCCGGCGCAGCAGGCGAGCGCCAGCGCATCGCGCGGCCACGGACCGGTGGTGCCCGGCGTCAGTCACGGTCCTGCCGTCAGTGGCCAGCAGGACGTGGACGCATTGCTGTCGGACCTCGGGATGTAGCGCATGAGCATCGACCTGGCACAATTCCAGGAGCCCTTCTACGAGGAGAGCTTCGAGGCCATCGGACAGATGGAAGAGGCGCTGCTGCACCTGGACGTGGGCGCCCCCGATCCTGACCTGATCAATACGATCTTTCGCACCGCCCACTCGATCAAGGGTGGAGCGGCGATGTTCGGCTTCGCCGAGATCACCTCGTTTACGCACACGCTGGAGACTCTGCTCGATGAGCTGCGCGGCCAGCGCATGAAGGTCACGACGGCGCTGTCGGACCTGCTGCTGCGCTCGGTCGACGTGATGCGCGAAATGCTGCGCGCGCAGCAGGCCAAGCAACCGGTGGATGCGCAGCGCGTCGCCGATCTGCAGTTCGACCTCGAGCTGGCCGTGGTGCAGAAGGGCACCGGGTCTGCACCGGCCGCCACGGCAGCGCCTGCACCTGCGCCCGCGGCCGCTGCTGCCGCGCCGGGGCCGGCGTCGGCCGAGCCGCTGCGCGGCACTCTTTATCAGATCAGCTTCCGGCCGTTCCTGCACCTTCTGGCCCGTGGCAATGATCCGCTGCGCATGTTTCGCGAGCTGCGCGAGCTCGGCGACCTGCAGGTGACCGCGGACGTCTCGGCGCTGCCGCCGTTCGAGGAGCTCGATCCGGAAAACTGCTACCTCTCCTGGATGCTGCGCCTGCGCACCGAAGCCGCGCGCCAGTCGATCGTCGAGGTGTTCGACTGGGCCGAGGGCGATTGCGTACTCGAGATCAAGGCACTCGAGGCAGAGCCGGGCGCGAGCGCTGCGGGCGAACCCGTGGGCGCGGCCGCAGCGGCTGCGCCTGCCGCTACCGCCAGCGCGCCCGCTGCCACGCATGCGGCCGCCGTCACGAGCGGCGCCGCCGCGGTTGCGGCTGGCCCGACGCCGCGCGAGCGCTCGACCGGCGCGGCGCACGCCGAGGAGACGGAGGCGCGCCACGCCAGGGGCGGCGAGGCTGCCAAGGGTGCCGACGCCGCCAAGGGCGGTGACGCCGCCAAGGGGGTGACGCCGCCAAGGGGGGTGACGCCAGCTCAATCCGCGTCAGCATCGAGAAGATCGATGACCTGATGAACAGCGTCGGCGAACTGGTCATTACGCAGTCGATGCTGGGGCAGTTCGGCGAAGCGCTCGAGGGCGCGGTCGGTGAACGGCTGCGCACCGGCCTGGCGCAGCTCGAGCGCAACGTGCGCGAGCTGCAGGAAAGCGTCATGCGCGTGCGCATGGTGCCGATCAGTTTCGTGTTCAGCCGCTTTCCGCGCATGGTGCGCGATTTGAGCCAGCGTCTCGGCAAGCAGGTCGAGCTCAAGATGACCGGCGGGGAGACCGAGCTCGACAAGACCGTACTCGAGAAGATCGGCGACCCGCTGGTGCACCTGGTGCGCAACTGCATCGATCACGGCATCGAGTCGCAGGAGCAGCGCCAGGCGAGCGGCAAGGATGCGCGCGGCACCGTGCACCTGCACGCCTATCATCGCGGCAGCAACATCTCGATCGAGGTCAGCGATGATGGTGGCGGGCTCAAGCGCGAGCGCATTCTCATCAAGGCGCGCGAGCGCGGCCTGATCGGCCCGGACGAGCAGCCGTCCGACGAGGCGGTGTGCAACCTGATCTTCCTGGCGGGCTTCTCCACCAACGATCAGGCCACCGACATTTCCGGTCGCGGTGTCGGCATGGACGTGGTCAAGCGCAACGTCGACCAGCTGGGCGGCAGCATCGAGGTGCGTTCCGAGGCCGGCAAGGGATCGCGCTTCATCATTACCCTGCCGCTGACGCTGGCGATCGTCGATGGCCAGACCGTGGCGGTCGGCGATGAGTCCTATATCGTGCCGCTCGGCGCCATCGTCGAGTCACTGCAGATGCGCACCGCCTCGGTCAAGCAGGTGGTCGGTCGTGGCGAAGTCCTGTCATTTCGCGGCGAGTACCTGCCGGTGGTGCGACTGCAGAACGTGTTCGGGGCGCGCTCGGAGCGCGCACGCGATCCGGATGAGGGTCTGATCATGGTGGTCGAAGGTGACGGCCGGCGGGTCGGCCTGTGCGTCGATGAGTTGCTCGGTCAGCAGCAGGTCGTGGTCAAGACGCTGGAGGCGAACTACGGCCACGTCGATGGCATCGCCGGGGCGACCATCCTCGGCGACGGTTCGGTGGCGCTGATTATCGATATTGCGGGACTGACCCGCTCCGTGTCCGAGCGCCTGGCCGCCTGAAGTGCCCGAATCCTGGCGAGACTGTGAATCGGGACGCATTCCGGGGACTGATCTCCGGGGCGGGTTTAATCATCGCGGCCGCTCGCCGATACATCGGCCATCGGCCGCAGGCTGCGGGTTCCAGGGCGGACCGCCCGGATTTGACGTAATGACGGTTGGAGCACCAGGTAATGTCTAAGACAATTCTCGCAGTCGACGATTCGGCGTCAATGCGACAGATGGTCGGCGTGACGCTGCGCGCGGCGGGTTACGAGGTCATCGAAGCCTCCGATGGCGATGAGGCACTCGAATACGCGCGCAAGCATCGGGTCGACCTGGTGCTGACGGACGTGAATATGCCGCGCATGGATGGCATCACGCTGATCGCGCAACTGCGTACGCTGCCGAACTATCACCTGACGCCGTTGTTGCTGTTGACCACCGAATCAAGCCCCGATCGCAAGATCCAGGGCAAACAGGCGGGGGCGACGGGCTGGATGGTCAAGCCTTTCAACCCCGACCAGTTGCTGGCGACGCTCGAGCGCGTGCTGGGAAACCAGTCGGCCGTGCGCAGCTAAGGAAGCACCGATGGAAGTCAGCCCCGCGAAAGCGACCCAGAAGCCGATCATCCCCGCCAACGCGGATCAGTACCTCACTTTCCAGCTCGCGGGCCAGACATACGGCGTTGAAATCCTGCGGGTGCAGGAGATCAAGGGCTGGGAGAAGCCGACGCGCCTGCCGCATTCGCCCGAGCATGTACAGGGTGTCATCAATCTGCGCGGGGCCGTGGTTCCGATCCTGGACCTGCGGCGCCGGTTTGGCCTGGGCGAGACCGAGTACGGACGCACCACGGTCGTGATCGTGGTCAAGGTCGACACCGCGCGCGGCGAATTGACCGCGGGCATCGTGGTCGATGCAGTCTGCGAGGTCTGCAACATCAGCCCCGAGGACCTGCGCCCGCCGCCGGAAGTCGGCCCGGTGATCGATGCCGAACTGGTGCGCGGATTGGCCATGGTCGGCGACGGCATGCTGGTGCTGCTCGACGTGGTGCAGTTGATCACGCGCACGCTGGCTGATTCGGCGAATGCACCGCAAGCGGCCTGACGGGCGCACCCATGGCACAGAAGCACAAGGCATCAGCAAAGCCGGCGAAGCGCCAGCCCCGGGCATCAGCCCGCAGATCGGCACCGCTGCCGGTGTCCGCGCCAAGCGCCGCGGAGGGCGCCGCCGCCCGCTCGAGCCGGCCGGCCGCCGCTGCGGCAGCCGCGACCGGCGCGCTCAGCGTGGCGAGCACGTGCGCGCCGCTGCCGCTGGGCACCTCACTTTCGATTCACGAGGTCAGCGAGTGTGCTGCGCGTCTCAAGGACCTGTTTGCGGCCGGGTCGGCTGAACTGGATGCGCGCCAGCTCGAGAGCGTCGATACCGCCGGTCTGCAACTGCTGCTGGCGGCGGCCACGGCTGCGCAGCGCCGCGGCCTGAAGCTGCGACTGCACGGGGCCGCGAGCCTGAACAGCGGCGCCGCGCTCGCCCTCGGCCTGGCCGAACACCTGTCCGCGGCAGCGGAGATATTGCCGTGACCCCGCCGGACAACCCGGTGCGTGCCGTGACCGCGGCTTCCGAGCAGCCCGAGTCCAGCGCCACCGTCAGAATGGCCGCGGAGCTGCGCCGGTTCCTGGAGTTGGGAGCGGCGCAACTTGATGCGGCGATCCGCGAGAGTGATTCGCGCGTCGATAAGCTCGCCAGCGCCGTGACGGCGGTGGCCAGCGACGCGCGCGAGCTCGGGACGCAGCTGCAGGCGCTCGATTCCACCGATGCGGCGCTGGTGCAGCAGGCGCGCGAGCGCGTCCGCAATCTGATCGTGCAGCTCGACGATCATGTGCAGGCGACGATCGTGTCCCTGCAGTTCTACGACAAGCTGATTCAGCGCCTGACCCATGTGCGCGACGGACTGGCGATCCCATCCGACTCGACGGTCACGGCCATGGATCCGGCCCGATCCGACTGGAATGCGATGCTCGATCAGGTTCGGTCCCGCTACAGCATGGTCGAGGAGCGGGTGCTGTTCGACTTCATGATGCGCGGCCTGAGCGCGGACCAGATGCTCAAGGCCCTGACCGGTCTGCGGGCGGCGGCCGCACCAGGCGAACTTGAAGTCTTCTAGGGTCGACCGCGAGGCCGGGGGAGCACCAGCCATGGCCGGAGCGGCCGACACCGCGCTGCTGCGCGACCCCGCGCTGCTGCGCGAATTCGACATGTCGGACGAGGACTTTCAGCGCATCCGTCGCCTGGTGCGCGACCGTCTGGGCATTGCGCTGGCCGAATCCAAGCGCGAACTGGTTTACGGGCGGCTGAGCCGGCGGCTGCGCGCGCGCAAGCTGCGCGATTTCGGCGCCTATCTGCAGCTGGTCGAAGCCGGCGATGCCGACGAGCTGCAGCACTTCAGCAATGCCATTACCACCAATCTCACGTCCTTCTTCCGGGAAGGCCATCACTTCGAGTACCTGGCGCAGCAGCTGCTGCCGGCGCTCGAGCGCAGCCACGCCAGGACTGCGCGCCTGCGCATCTGGTCAGCAGGCTGCTCGACGGGGGAGGAACCGTATTCGATCGCGATGGTGCTGCGCGAGAACATGGCGCATCTGCGCGGCTGGGATGTTCGCATCCTGGCGACCGACATCGACACCAATGTGCTGAGCCACGCTCATGCCGGCCTGTACGGCGCCGAGCGGCTGGAAAAGATGGACAGCGCCCGGGTGCAGCGCTGGTTCGAACGAGCAGCGGATGGCCAGAAGTTCATGGTGCGCGATGAGCTCAAGCGGCTGATCAGCTTCAAACCGCTCAACCTGATGGATGACTGGCCGATGCAGGGGCCGATCGACGTGATCTTCTGCCGCAATGTGATGATTTATTTCGATCGCGAGACGCAGCGCCAGATCGTCGGTCGGATGGCCGCCCTGCAGCGCCCGGACGATCACCTGATTCTCGGGCACTCGGAGTCGCTGTTGCACGTCAGCAAGCAGTACCGGCTGGTGGGCGACACCATCCACCGCAGGACAGCCTGATGAGCCCGCCAAACCGGTCCCGCACGCCAGGCGGCAGCGCGGCGCCGACCAGTCCGACTTCAGCCGGGCAGTTCGATCATATCCAGCGCCGGTTCGATGCGCGCATCAATGCCACGGTCGCCACCCTGCACCCGGGTGACTATTACGTTGCCACCCAGGGCGAGGTGATCGGCACGGTGCTCGGCTCGTGCGTTTCAGCCTGCATTCGTGATGGCCGCCTCGGCATCGGCGGCATGAATCATTTCATGCTGCCGGTGGACCGGTCGGAAGGCACCGGCGCCTGGGGCAGTACCGCGAGCGCCGCGACTCGATTCGGCAATGTCGCGATGGAGCGTCTGATCAACGAGATCCTCAAGCGTGGCGCGCGCCGCGCCGACCTCGAGGTCAAGCTGGTCGGAGGCGGCAAGGTGCTGGATATGCTGACCGATGTGGGGGCGCGCAACATCCGCTTCGTCAAGGAATACGTCAAGGCCGAAGGCTTCCGGGTCGTCGGCGAGGATCTGGGCGACCTGCATCCACGCAAGGTGCTGTACGACCCGGCAACCGGCAGCGCCCAGGTCAAGCGCCTGGCGCGCAGCGCCCACCACGTGATGATGGATGAGACGCGCTACATGCGCGACATCGACCGCGCACCGGTGGGCGGCGAAATCGAGCTTTTCTGACCCACGCGAATAACAGGGAAGAGATGTCATGGACCACGACGCCGATTCAAACAAGCGCATCAAGGTGATGATCATTGACGATTCCGCACTGGTGCGCGCCGTGCTGACCAAGATTCTCGGGGCCGACGCCGGGCTGCATGTCGTGGGGACCGCCCCCGACGCATTCGTGGCGCGCGAGATGATCAAGGCGCTCAACCCGGACGTGCTGACTCTCGATGTCGAGATGCCGCGCATGGATGGACTGCAGTTCCTGCGCAACCTGATGCGGCTGCGGCCGATGCCGGTCGTCATGTGCTCGTCGTTGACCGAACGTGGTGCCGACGTGACCCTGGCGGCGCTGGAACTGGGCGCCATCGACTTCGTCACCAAGCCCAAGGTCGACGTCGCGCACGCGCTCGAGGCCTATGCGGCCGAATTGATCGGCAAGGTCAAACTGGCGGCCGTGGCGCAGGTTCGGCCCTTGCTGTCGCGCCCGCCAGCCGCGCAGCCGGCCGCGTCGGCGCCCAAGGTGCGTTCGACCCTCGGCTTTCGCACCACCGACCAGATCGTGGCGATCGGCGCCTCGACCGGAGGCACCGAGGCGATCCGCCATGTGCTCGAGCAGCTGCCGCCCGATGCCCCCGGTGCCGTGATCACCCAGCACATTCCGCGCGCCTTCAGCGCGCCGTTTGCCGCGCGGCTCAATGCCTGCTCGCAGCTGACGGTTGCGGAGGCCGAGGACGGCGCGCTGATCCTGCCAGGGCACGCCTATATCGCTCCGGGCGACCGGCATCTGATGGTCGAGCGCGACGGCGCGCGATATCGCTGCCGCATTTGCGACGATGCGCACGTCAATCGCCATCGGCCCAGCGTGGATGTGCTGTTCAACTCGGTGGCCGAGCAGGTCGGCCAGAACGCGGTCGGAGTCATTCTTACCGGCATGGGGGCCGATGGTGCCCGCGGATTGAAGGCGATGCGCGACAAGGGTGCGCTCACGATCGCCCAGGATGAGAAGACCAGCGTGGTCTGGGGCATGCCGGGCGCCTCGGTGGCCCTCGGGGCGGTTGAGCGAGTGCTGGCGATCGAGCGGATCGCAGAAGCACTGATGGCGGCGAGCGCGTCCCGGGAACAGAGACGTGCGGCCGGAAGCTGAACAAATGGCCCGGCCCGGCATTAAGTTTTGCGCGGCGCGGCCGAAAGTTTCATGGGAATCGCCGTTATGGGCGCCGTAGGCGCCGCAGTAGTGTGACGCAGTTCGCATACGAACCGCGACTGATTTTCAGCTGGAGAGGCGCTCATGACCCGTTGGATCCGCAACCTGAACTTCACCACCAAGCTGGTGGTGGTCGCGCTCGCCGCACTGGTGCCGGTGATCGCGCTGGCCGTGTTGTCTCTGTCGCGACAACAGAAGGACATCAACGTCGCCGGTCACGAGCTGTCGGGATTGCATCGCTACCAGAACCTCGAGGCGATGCTGCTGCCGCTCGGTATGCACGAAGTCTGGAGCACGGCAGCGGCCGCCGGTGCCGGTGTTTCCGACAGGCTGCAAGCCGCCAGCACCGACGTGGCGCGCGCGGTGAGCCAGCAGGACGCCAGCAACGAGGACTACGGCGCGCCCGTGGGTGAAGATGCGCGACGCTGGAACGACGTCAAGAGTGCCTGGAACGCCCTCGCGGCCACCCGGCCGTCATCCCCGGCCGACGTGCTGCGCCTGCACGGCGCGATGCGGCAGAAGATTCTCGACTACCGCGATTACATCTGGACCACGTCGGGTCTGGCGCTCGACAGCGATCCGATAGCGTACTTCGTCATCGATACTGCGATGGTGCAGATCCCGGGCTATGAGAGTTACCTGACGGAAATGCGCTCGCGTGCCGCCGCCGTCGGCGTAGCCGGCAAGGCGACCCCGGCCGACCTGCAGGAGCTCGCCCGCACCGAGGTACTGGCGCAGAACATGCTCGACTCGATCGAGGCCGACGTCCGTCATGCGGGCGAGGGTGGCGCCGCGGGTCAGGCGATGCGAGCCGGAGCCGAGCAATCGGTGCTGCAGGCCAGGAGCGCATTCGAGGCGTTCGGCAAATACGTCAAGCAGAGCGTCGCCGGCGGCACCAGCGACGGGCTCGAGGACGTGGTCAAGAACACCGCGCAGGTGACCGCGGCGATCGGCGGCTTTCAGGCCTCGATGCAGCAGGCGGCGCAGAAGCGCCTGCAGCTGGTCTCGGACCACCTGCGCGGCACGCGCACCGTGATGCTGCTGCTGGTGATGGCCGCACTGCTGGTCGGTGCCGGCTGTTTCGGGATCGTGATCTGGACTACGGTTGCAGGCATGAACGAGACGGTCGCGGTGGTTTCGCGCCTCGCCGAGGGTGACTACACCCACGATATTTCGGTGCAGGGCAGCGACGAGCTCGCGCGCACCATGCGGGCGCTGCACATCATGCAGAGCAAGCTCAGCGGCGTCCTCAGCGGTGTCAAGGAAAGTTCCCTGATGGTCGCGACCGCGGCGCGTCAGATTGCCGCCGGGACATCGGACCTGTCGGCGCGTACCGAGCAGCAGGCGGCCAACCTCGAGGAGACGGCTTCTTCAATGGAAGCGATGACCTCCACGGTCAAGCAGAATGCGGACAACGCCAAACTCGCCAACAAGCTGGCGCAGGCGGCCCGGGACCAGGCGGAGCAGGGCGGATCGATCGTCGAGCAGGCAGTCGCTGCGATGGGCGCGATCGACACCGCCAGCAAGAAGATTGCCGACATCATCTCGGTAATCGATGAGATCGCGTTCCAGACCAACCTGCTGGCGCTCAACGCCGCGGTGGAGGCGGCACGCGCCGGGGATCAGGGGCGCGGCTTCGCGGTCGTCGCCAGTGAGGTGCGCAGCCTCGCGCAGCGCAGCGCCTCGGCGGCGAAAGAGATCAAGGATCTGATCCATGACAGCGTGGCCAAGGTCGGAGAGGGCAGCCGCCTGGTGAGCGAGTCCGGCCAGCACCTGGGCGACATCGTGGCATCGGTGAAGAAGGTCAGCGACGTGGTCGGTGAGATCTCCAATGCCAGCCAGGAACAGGCATCGAGCGCCGAAGAGATCAGCCGCGCCGTGTTGCAGATGGACGAGAGCACGCAGCAGAATGCCGCAATGGTGGAGCAGGCCAGCGCCGCGGCCGCGTCGATGAACGATCAGGCCGCGCGGCTGTCGCAGCTGACGGCTTTCTTCAAGCTGACCGCCGGCTACACGGGCGCGCCGGCCGGTGCCGAATACATTGCGCCGCGAGCGGCGAGCACGCCAGGCGCAGCGAGCGCACCGCAAGCAACGCCTGCCGCTCCCAAGAAGGGCACGGCGCCGTCGGGTGAACGCCGCGGCGCGGCGCGACCGTGGTCGAAGGCCGCGCCAGCGCCCGCGCCCGCCGGGAAATCCGCTGCCGGCGCGGCCTCGGCCAACGATTGGAGCGAGTTCTAGGACTGGCGTCCGAGACCATGCTATGACGGCCGCGCAGAATCCTCCGGCGCCGACCCCCACCGTACAGCGCGACGCCAGCATGGACGCGTTCGAGTTCGTGCGCGAGCTCGCGACCGAACTGTCGTCCAGTACCATCGAACTGCCGAGCTTCCCCGAGGTCGCGCTGCGGGTGCAGAAGGTGCTGTCGCAGGACGATGCCAGTGCGGAGCGCGTGGTGCGGGTGCTGGGCGCCGAGCCGGTGCTCGCAACCCGCGTGCTGGCGATGGCGAACTCCGCGGCGCTCAACCCCGGCGGTAAGCCGGTCACGGACCTGCGCGCTGCCGTCACCCGCCTCGGATTCGACGCACTGCGCACGGCCGCGGTCGGTTTTGCGATGGCACAGCTGCGTCGCGCCAAGGCATTCGCCGGCATCGAGCGTCACCTCAACGCGCTCTGGCAGCACAGTGTGCTGGTGGCGTCGTTGTGCTTCGTGCTGGGCCGCCGTGCCAGCAAGGTCAGTGCCGACACGGCGATGCTGACCGGCCTGGTGCATGGGGTCGGCAAGCTCTATATCCTGACCCACTCGATGCGGCACCAGGCGCTGTTCGGCGACCAGGCCATGTATCAGCGCATCGTGCGGGACTGGCACGGCAACATCGCCAAGGCGCTGCTCGAAAGCTGGTCGATGTCCGAGGACGTCGTCAATGCGGTTCACTGCTACGAGGACAGCGCGCGCGAGCTGCGCGGCACCAGTGCAGCGCTCGCCGACGTGCTCGAAATTGCCGACATGCTGTCGATGTGCAAGGACTCGCCGGACCTGATCCGCGAACGGATCGCCAGCCGCAAGGCCGCGGCGCACCTGGGTCTCGATGTCGGGATCTGCCAGACGCTGGTGGCCGAATCGACCGAAGAGCTCGCGGCCC
Source organism: uncultured Gammaproteobacteria bacterium (assembly GCA_963701975.1). Taxonomy (GTDB): domain Bacteria; phylum Pseudomonadota; class Gammaproteobacteria; order Steroidobacterales; family Steroidobacteraceae; genus FEN-1191. The sequence continues at coordinate 3,883,049 of OY969692.1, read as the reverse complement.
TGCGCCAGGCCCTCGGGCATTAGAGCCGCCCCAAAGCCCCCGACGCCTTTCAGGTAGGATGATGCCTCCCCAGGGCATTGATCCGCGTCCGGAGCCTTCCGCTGCCGCCGCGAGAGGGCTTGGCCATGCAATCGCCGTTCTCGGGTTCGCGCCCGAAGACTATCGGATTTGGAGAATTCGTCGCGATGGCGGCCGCGCTGATGGCGACGCAGGCGCTCGCGGTGGACACCATGCTGCCGGCGCTGCCGACGCTCGCCGCGGCGCTCGGCCTGGTCAATGAGAACCACAGCCAATGGATCGTGACGGTCTACCTGGCCGGCGTCGGCTGCGGTCAGCTGTTCTGGGGCCTGCTTTCCGACCGCTTTGGGCGGCGCGCGATACTGCTCACGGGTCTCGGGGTCTATGCGGTCGCCGCGGTGCTGACCGGCCTGTCGACCAGCTTCTTCTCGCTGCTGGCGTGGCGCTTCGCGCACGGCCTGGCGGCCGCCAGCATGGTCGTGTCCCGATCGGTAATCCGTGACCTGTACTCCGGGCGTCACATGGCGCGGGTCATGTCGCTGACGTTCATCGTGTTCCTGATGGTGCCGGTGCTGGCTCCGAGTCTGGGCCAGCTGATCCTGTGGCTGGCCCCCTGGCGCTCCATCTTCCTGATCTTCGGTGTGTTCGCCGCCAGCGTGTTCCTGTGGGTGCTGCTGCGGCTGCCCGAGACGCTGCATCCCGAATACCGCATGACGCTGACGCGTGATCACATCGTGCGCGCAACCTCGCTGGTGCTCGGCAATCGCAGCTCGCTGTGCTACACGCTGGCGGTAACGCTCATGTTCGGCTCCATCCTGGCCTATGTCGCGATGGTGCAGCAGATTTTCGGGGATGTGTTTCAGCGTCCCGGCCTGATGCCGACGATGTTCGCGCTCTGCGCCTCGTCCATGGGCGTCACCGCGTTCCTGAATTCCCGCATCGTGGAGCGGGTTGGTATGCGCATCATCTCGCAGCTGGGTCTGCTGGTGTTCATCGCGATCACCGGCCTGCACCTGCTGATCGTCGCGCTCGGCGTCGAGCGGTTGTGGACCTTCGTGGTGCTGCAGTCGGCGACCATGGCGTGCGTCGGCCTGACGGCATCGAATTTCGGTGCGATGGCGATGGAACCGGTGGGCGCAGTGGCGGGCGTCGGCGCCTCGCTGCAGGGATTCATCAGCACCTTTGGCGGCGCGGTGGTCGGCACGCTGATCGGCCGGCGCTTCGACGGCTCGACTGCGCCGCTGGTCAGCGGGGCGTTCGTCTGCGGCCTATCGTGCCTGCTGTTCGTGCTGCTGGCGGAGCAGTGGCGGCTGTTCCGGCCGCATCATCATGCCGAGCCGATGCCGCTCACCCGCGTCGTCGGGACTCAGTGAAAGTCGCGCGAGTCGCGGCGCAGTCCTCCGAGCCATGCCGAGCCGTTGTGCAGGCGCTGCGCGATCACATGCGCGACGCGATCGCGCCGTTGCAGCGTGCCGTCGACCACCAGCAGACTCGATTCCAGAGCACAGCGGCGCTGCGCTGCGAAGATGCCGGGCCAGAGGATGATATTGACGATGCCGGTTTCATCCTCCAGTGAGGCGAATACCACGCCCGAGGCGGTCGCTGGCTGCTGCATGTGCGTGACCAGGCCGCCGACCCGCACGCGGCTGCCATCGGCGAGCCGCTGCAGATCACTGCTGCTGCGAAATCCCCGGCGCGTCAGTGCCGGGCGCAGCAGCGCCAGCGGATGGCGGCCGGTGGTCAGGCCCAGATGGCGGTAGTCGGCGAGGATTTCCTGGCTCTCGGTCGGTACCGGCAGCGCTGCCGGGGGCTCACTGGCCGAAAGCCTGGCCATCAGGCCGGGCAGCCGTTCAACGCCCAGCGCCTGCCAGCTGGCATCATGCCGGTGCGCGCTCAGGGCGGCGAGCGCGCCGGCGGCGGCCAGGGCCTGAATCGAGCGCCGCGACAGCTGCGCGCGCGCGGCCAGCTCATCGATGCTGACGAAGGGCTGCAGGGCGCGCTCGGCCACGATGCGCTCGGCATCGGCGCGCGGCAGGCCGCGCACCAGCCGCAATCCCAGTCGCAGCGCCGGCTGCTCATCCGGCGCGGCGCCGTCGCGCTCGCGCGTGCCGGTTGCCGCGCCGGCCTCTCGAGCGTGCAGTCCCAGTCGCTGATGCTCACATCGACAGCGCAGCAGCGCGACGCCGCTGCGGCGTGCATCCTGCGTGATCTGCGCGGGTGAGTAGAAGCCCATCGGCTGGCTGTTGATCAGTGCCGCGGCGAAGGCCGCCGGCTCGTGGCACTTGAGCCAGGAGGAGATGTAGGTCAGCAGCGCGAACGAGGCCGCATGCGACTCGGGAAAGCCATATTCGCCGAACCCCAGGATCTGCCTGTAGATCTGCTCGGCGAATTCCGGCGGGTAGCCATTGTGCGCCATGCCGGACGAGCAGTCGCTCGCGGTAGGGTTCGAGTCCGCCGCGGCGTTTCCAGGCAGCCATCGCGCGGCGCAGCCCGTCGGCTTCGCCGGGCGTGAAATCCGCGGCCACCACCGCGATCTGCATCACCTGCTCCTGGAAGATCGGCACGCCGAGCGTTCGTTTGCAGCACCGCCTTGAGCGCCTCGCTCGGATAGCTGACGCTGTCGCGGATGCTCGCGGCGCTGCAGGTAGGGATGCACCATGTCGCCCTGGATCGGACCCGGCCGCACGATCGCGACTTCGATCACCAGATCGTAGAAATTGCGCGGCCGCAGGCGCGGCAGCATGCTCATCTGCGCGCGCGATTCGATCTGGAACACGCCCACGGTCTCGGCGCGGCAGATCATGTCGAAGGTGGCCGCATCCTTCGGCGGAATGTCCTGCATGCGCAGCCGCGCACCGCGATAGCCCTCGATCAGGTCGAAGCAGCGGCGCAGCGCCGTCAGCATGCCGAGCGCGAGCACGTCGACCTTGAGCAGCCCGAGCGACTCCAGATCGTCCTTGTCCCACTGAATCACGGTACGCTCCGCCATGGCGGCGTTCTCGACCGGCACCAGGGCGCTCAAGGGCTCGCCGGAAATCACGAAGCCGCCGACGTGCTGCGACAGGTGGCGCGGGAAGCCGATCAGCTCGCGCACCAGCCGCATCAGCAGCGCCAGGCGTGCCGGCTCGATACCGAGCTCATCGGCGGCGAACTTGCGCTGGATCTCGCCCGGCGGGTCCCACCACACGTGCAGCCGCGTCAGCCGCTCGAGATCGGCGTCGGCGACGCCGAGCGCGCGGCCGACATCGCGCACCGCGCTGCGCGTGCGGTAGCAGATCACGGTCGCCGCCAGCGCGGCGCGCTCGCGGCCGTACTTGCGATAGATGTACTGCATCACTTCCTCGCGCCGCTCATGCTCGAAGTCGACGTCGATGTCCGGCGGCTCGTTGCGCTCGCGGCTGATGAAGCGCTCGAACAGCAGCTGCATGCGCGCCGGATCGATCTCGGTGATGCCGAGCGCATAGCAGACCGCGGAATTGGCGGCCGAGCCGCGGCCCTGGCAGAGAATGTTCTCGCGGCGTGCGTATTCGACCACATCGTGCACGGTCAGGAAAAAATGCTCGTAGCGCAGCTCCGCGATCAGCGCCAGCTCGCGCTCGATGGTGTCGCGCATCGGGGCGGGAACGCCCTGCGGCCAGCGGCGCGCCAGGCCCGCCTCGGTCAGGGCGCGCAGATGCTCGCTGGCGGTGAGTCCGCCCGGCACCAGCTCGGGCGGATACTCGTAGCGCAGCTGCGACAGCGAGAAGCTGCAGCGCTCGGCGATGGCCAGGCTCTCTTCGAGCAGCGCCGCGGGATAGAGGCGCGCCAGTTCCTGCAGCGAGCGCAGGTGGCGCTCGGCGTTCGGATACAGCCGCTCCCCGGCCTGATCGACCGTGCAGCCGTGGCGGATCGCGCGTGAGCACGTCCTGCAACGCGCGGCGCGCGCGCGCATGCATGTGCACATCGCCGCTGGCGACCGCAGGCAGGCCGCTGGCACGAGCGAGCGCGAGCGCGGCGCGCGAGGCGCGCGGCGTCATCGGCGGCGCGATGCAGCTCCACGGCCAGCCAGCCGCGGGCCGGAAAGAATTCGCGCAGCCAGCGGGCCTGCGCCGCTTGCGGCTCGCGCGGCGCTATCCACAGCGCCAGGCAGTCTTGCAGCCCGGATTCGAAATCCGCTCGCGCCAGGCGATATTCGCCCTTCTTCGAGCGGCGTCGGCCGAGCGTGATGAGCCGGCAGATCTGCCCATAGGCGCGCTGCGAGGGCGCCAGCAGCACCAGCTTCAGGCCGCAGACCGTGCGAAATTCGGCGCCGATGATGAGCTTGAACGGCAGCCCGCACGCACGCCTCGTGGGCGCGCACCACGCCGGCGAGCGAGCATTCATCGGTCAGTGCCAGCGCACGATAGCCGAGCGCATGCGCCTGCGTGATGAGCTCGGCGGGATGCGAGGCGCCGCGCAGGAAGCTGAAATTGCTCAGCGCATGCAGCTCGGCGTAGCTCATGCTTCAGGTCCACAGGCCCTGCAGATACCAGCCGCCCTGGGCGAGATCTTGAAACACCCACAGCCGCGCGCCATCCTCGGCGTGCGCGACATAGTAGTCGCGGGTCGCATCGGCGCCATCCCACCAGCCGCTCTCGATGCGCTCCGGTCCGCTCAGCAGTCGCGGCGGGCGGCTCGATGCGCCGCGGGCTGAAGCAGCAGCGTGCAGGGGCGCGCGCGGAGCCTGCGCCGCCGCCGCCACCGCCGCCGGCTGCGGCGCGACCAGGCGCCAGGCGCGTTCGGGGCGGTAATCGGCTTGCTGCTGCAGGCCGCGTACCTGGTCCTCGCCCAGCCGCGCCTGCAGCCGATCGAGCAGCAACTGCAGCTGCTGCAGCTGCTGCGCATCGCTGCCGAAAAAATCCGCCTGCGCCACCGAGGCCGCGGTGAACTCGAGCGCCTCCAGGTACAGTGCGCTCACCGGCGCCGGCAGCACCACGGCTTGCAGGCGCTCGCGCGCGAGCAGCAGGAACTGCGCCGCATCGCGCGCCGGTGCGGATACACCGATCGTCACGGTGCTGGCGGGATGGTGGTAGTGCTCGAGCCCGAGCGTGAAGCGCGGCACCGCGCAGTCGCGCGCCCGCAGATAGCCCTGGAATTCCAGCAGCAGCCGCCGCAGCGGAAACAGCAGCGCGCCGGTATCGTGCACCTCGCTGCCGAATTCGAACGCGCGCGATAAGTCGGCGGCAAGTGCCAGGCTGGTCGTGGATCGCTCGCCGCGCCGGTGAGTCGCCGCAGATAGAGACCGGTCTCGGGTCCGAAGCGCCGCGCGATCGCGGCGGCGGGCAGCGCCAGCACCTGTCCGATGCGGCGTAGACCCGACCGATTGCAACGCGGCCAGCACGGCCGGCGGCAGCGCCAGCAGCGACAGCGGCAGACGGTCGAGCCGCGAACGCAGCTGCGCCCGTGTGCTCACGCAGCGCTCCTCTGCGACCTGCGTCAGCAGGGCCGCAGCGGTGGGCGAGGGCGCAAGCGCGCACACATGGCTGTAGCCGAGCTGCGTCAGCCCGGTTTCGATCTTCGCGAGCAATGCGGCATGACCGCCGAACAGGGCGCGGCTCGCACCGAGCTCGAGCCACAGCAGCGGCCCATCGGGCGGGTGATAGCTGACCAGGCTGCTCCACTGATAGGCCCAGGCGGCCAGACGCTCCAGCGCCGCATGCTCGATGGCCGCGCATTCGCCGGCTGCGCGTTCGACGCTCGCGCGGCCTGCGGCGGCATCCGCGGCGTTCAGCGCGCGGTCCGCGGCCGCCAACGCTTCATGCGAGAGCCGCGGGAAGCGGATGCACAGCCACAGCCCGGCGCTCATGCCACTCCCGTCGGCGCGACTCCCACGCGCAGCGTGAGGCCGGCACGGCCGCCGCCGCGCGACTTCTGAATCTCGATCGCGAGGCCATCGGACGCGGCATGCAGCCGTAGCCGCAACGCTGCCGGCGAAGACTCACGCGCGGCCTCGGGCGGGCGATAAAGAATGCCGAGGCTGCCGCCGGCCTCGGCCGCCAGCTGCAGACGGCGCACGTTCTTGTCGACGATATATGCCGGCCAGCCGAGCACGGCGCCGACCGCCGGACAGCGCAGCGCCTGCTCGATCGCCCACAAGGATTGCTGCAGGCTGCGGGTCCGGATCAGCAGCACGCGCTCGAGCGGCAGCCCCCGTTGCGCGAGCGCCGGTGCGTAGGGCAGGTAAGGCGGGGCAATCCATGCGATATAACGACCGGTGCGCGCCAGCCGCGACAGGGCCGGCACCAGTAAGCTCAGCTCTCCGATGCCGATCGCATCGCTCATCAGTTCGGCGATGGCCCCGACAGGCCAACCGCCTCCGGGCAGGCGCGCATCGAGCTCGGGAAAGCCCGAGGGCGCGGCCGGCCGGGACAGCGCGGGGCCGCCCGCGCCGTTGCGGCACAGCCGTGCCAGCTGTTCGAGCAGCTGCGCGCGCTGTGAGCCGGTGGGCAGAGGAATACTCACACCGCCCCTGTCAGCTGCGGCGCGGCAGTTCGGTGCGCACGATGCCGACAACGATGCCCTCGATCTCGCAGACCTCGCGGCTCAGATCGATCTCGAGCGGCGCGAACTCGGGATTGGCGGGCTCGAGCCGCAGCAGCGATCCGCGCCGGCGGTAATACTTGACCGTGGCCTCATCGCCCAGGCGCGCGACCACGATCTGGCCATTGGCGGCTTGCGGCGTGCGATGCACGGCGAGGATGTCGCGATGCGCGATGCCGGCATCACGCATGCTCTGGCCATGCACGCGCAACAGGAAGTCGGCGCCGGGACGGAACAGCGCGCGATCGATCGCGATCGTTTCCTCGATATTGCTCTGTGCCAGCGTGGGAACACCGGCGGCAACGCGGCCATACAGCGGCAGCAGCAGCGTGTTGGCTGCGGTCGCCGCCTCGGGAGCGCCGGACAGCAGGCGGATGCCGCGCGCGATGCCGGGCTCGAGTCTCAGGTAACCCTTGCGCTCGATCGCGCGCAGATGCTGATCGATGCCCTGGCGGTTGCGCAGCCGCAGCGCACGCGCCAGATCGGCGCGTGTGGGCGGCCGGCCATGACGCGCGGTGAACTGGCTGATGAGCCGCAGGATCTGCTGCTGGCGCGGGCTTAAAACCGGGAGCGAGTCGGATACCATACATTTGTATGGTATCGGTTTACGCGAGGGAAATCAGCCGCGATATTTCAAGAGATGAAATTTATGACAAACAATAAGTTATCGAAGCAAGTTCATTAAGATCCGTGCGCTCGCTAGCGCTCGGCGGAGGGCACCAGCGCCGCCGCCGAGTCGGAGCCGGCATCCTCGGCGGGCACTTCGCTCGGCGCGGCGCCGAACGCGGAGCCGAGGAACCAGGCGTCGATCTCGGCCAGCGCCATCGGTTTCCCGTACAGATAGCCCTGGAACAGCGACGCGCCCAGCGCCGTGAGCTGGCGTCGCTGCAATTCGGTTTCCACGCCCTCGATCACCACCTCCATGCCGAAGCTGCGGCCGATCGACAGCGCGGCGGAAATGATGGTCTCGCCGCCCTGGCCGAGCGTGGCCACGAATGAGCGATCGACCTTGATCGTGTCCGCCGGAAAGCGCTGCAGATACGCCAACGAGGAGTAACCGCTGCCGAAATCGTCGATTGCCACCGTGACCCCGAGCTTGTGCAGCTCGGTCACCACCGCCAGCACCCGATCGGCGTCGTGCGAGAACACCGATTCGGTCAGTTCCAGTTCCAGCTCCTGCGGGTGCAGCTGCGCGGCCCGCAGGGCTTGCTCCAGTTGCGCCAGAAAATCATCGTGCAGCAACTGCTGCATCGAGACGTTGACGGCGACGCGGGCGCAATATCGACCCGCCAGCTGCCGTGCCTCGCGGCACGCGCGGCGCAGAATCCATTGGCCGAGCCGCGGCATGTCGCCGCTCTCCTCGGCGAGGTTGATGAACAGTGCCGGTGACACCGCGCCCAGCGTCGGATGGTTCCAGCGCGCCAGCGCCTCGAGCTTGCGCACGCGCCCCTGTTTGACGTCGATCACCGGTTGGAAATTCAGGTCCAGCGCATCGCTGTCCATGGCCTCGCGCAGCGCCACCAGCAGCTGATAGCGATGCTCGACGCGGTCCGCCCAGTCGGAACGAAACACGCACGACACCCCGCCGCCGCGAAGCTTCGCCTGACGCGCCGCCAGCGCTGCGTACTTGATTGCGGTCTTGGCGTCGGTGGTATGCGCCGGGATGCCGGCAATGCCGATGCAGGTGCGCATGCGCTGGCTGAACTGCTGCATCGCGATCGGCGCCACCAGTTGTGCGATCAGCGCATCGGCGCCGGCCAGCAGGGCGTGTTCATCGGCGAAGTCGCTCGGCAGCAGCACTGCGAAATCCTCATCGCCCCAGCGCCCGATGCTCAGTGCCGTGGCGCAGTACTCGCGCAGCCGGCGCGCCAGTACCTGCAGCACCTGATCGCCTACGGTGTGACCCTGCACCGCGTTGACGTCGCCCAGATTCTCGATATTGATGAACAGCACCGCGTACGAGCGCGTGTCGTGGTCGTCGGTGGGGGCGGCGACCGCGGCGCAGACTTTGGCCAGCGCGGCGTTGAAAGAGGTGCGGCTGGCGAGTCCGGTGACCGGGTCCTGGGAGGTGATCTGTGCGGTGAGCGTGCGCCGCAGGCCGGTGGTCGAGCCGCTCGCCTGGCGGTAATGCTCGATGCCGGTCTCCACTGCAGCCAGCAGCTCAGGTGGTGGACAGGGCTTGCTCAGGAACTTCAGTACCTGCGCCTCGTTGACCGCGGCAATCGCCGAGCGCAGATCGGTCTGGCCCGTCAGCAGTATCCGGGCGGCGTTCGGCGCGAGCGCCCGGGCACGCGCCAGGAACGTGGCGCCGTCCATGCGCGGCATGCGCATGTCGGAGATGATCGCGCAGATGCGGTCCTCGCGCCGCAGTACCTCGAGCGCATCGGCGCCGCTGAGCGCGGTGAGCACTTCATAGCGGCGCCCGAGCTGCAGGCTCAGGCCCTGGAGCACCTGCGGCTCGTCGTCGACGCACAGGATCCGGTGGCGCTGCTCCTCGGACCAGCTGCGTGCTTCCCCGGCGCGGTTCATCCGGCACCAAGCGGTTGCGCCTGCTCAGCTTCGGCATCGACGTGGACGTTCCAGGCGGTCAGACAGCGCGCCACCCCGGTGCGCGCAATGAAGCTCGCATCGAGACGGTCGAGCAGTCGCGTCGGGCGCTGGCCGGTCGAATCCACGACCGCGTCGGCCACATGCACCGCGGCCAGCACGCTGGTGTGCGCGTGCTGCACGCGGCTCGGCGTGTGGTGATAGGCGACGGCCTCGATCAGGTCGAGCGGCAGGCCCCAGAGCCCGAGCAGATAAGCGCCGACTTCCGGGTGCGCGGCACCGAACACCTCCGGCTCGACCTCGTGGCAGGCACGGCCGCTGGAGCGTGCCAGTTCGATCATGCGCTCGAACTTCTCGGGCGCGCTCAGCGCCAGCACTGCCTGACCGATGTCGAGCAGCAGCGCGGCGGTGAAGGCCTCGTCGGCGTGGCGCGAGTCGCGCAACAGCATGCGCGCGAAGTGCGCCTGCTGCAGCGAGCGCCCCTGCAGCTCCTGCAGGCGCCTGCCGGCCGCCGATGAGGCGTCGAGGGCGTTGAACAGGCAGGCCGAGAGCGCCAGCGACTTGATCATTTCCAACCCGGCATAGCTGATCGCGGCCTGGATCGATGTGACCGGTGTGCCGCGGCGGTAGAAGGCCGAGTTGGCAATCTGCAGCACCTTGAGCGAGAGCGCGGTGTCCATGCTGACCATATCGGCGATGGCGGCGGCATGTGCGTCGGGCCGCGCGAGCGCATCGGACAGGGCCTGGAACGTCCGCGTGGTCGCCGGCAGCGCCTTGAGATTGCCCACCAGCTCGTGGATCGCCGGCTGCTGCAGCATGTCGCGCAGCGCGCAGATGCGTTCGACCATGTCGCCCAGCAGCTCGGCGTTGCAGGGCTTGCTCAGAAACTGGTGCGTGACCGGCACCGCGCGCAGGAAGGCAGCGTCATCGGCGCTCGCCGTCAGGCACAGGCGCACGACGTTGGGATGGCGCTCGCGCACCTGCGCCAGCAGCAGCGGCCCGTCCATCGAGGGCAAGCCGATATCGCTGACGACCGCATCGAAGTGCTGCTGCGCGAGGCTCGCCAATGCAGCCGCGCCCGAAGCTGCCGCCACGATGTCCCATTGCGGGCGCAGCGCTCGCAGCCCCTGCTGCAGTTGCGCCAGGGCAGGGGTAGCCGCATCCACCAGCAGCACGCGCCTCATGCGGCCTGCTCCCGCGACAGGTCGCGCCGGCCGTCGATCGGCAGCCGCACACGAAACACGGTGCCCTTGCCGACCTGGCTGTCGCAGTCGATGGCGCCGCCGTGGCGCTTGACGATGATGTTGTGCGAGATCGCCAGCCCCTGGCCGGTGCCACGGCCGACTTCCTTGGTGGTGAAGAACGGCTCGAAAATCCGATGGCGGATGTTCTCGGGGATGCCACCGCCGGTGTCGCCGACGCTGATCACGACGGCGTCGCCATCGAGCCGGGTCAACACGCGGATGACCCCCATGTTGTCGCTGCCGCCGCCGATGTCGGCGATCGCGTGCGCAGCGTTGATCAGCAGATTGAGCATGACCTGATTCAGCTCGCCGGCATGGCAAAGCACCGGCGGCAACGGCGCGAGATCGGTTTCAACCTCGGCGACATACTTGTACTCCGCGCGCGCCACCACCAGCGCGTTGCGGATCACGTGATTGAGATCGACCTCGGACATCTCCGGGCGGTCCGGGTGGGCGAGCTCGCGCATCGAACGCACGATTTCGGCGACGCGCTTCAGGCCATCCAATGAGCGCTCCAGCGCCTTCGGCAGCTGCTCCTCGAGATACGGCAGATCGGCGCTCAGCGCAGCGACTGCGTCGGCCTCGTTGGCAGCGGCCAGCGATCGCAGGCGGTCGGTGAGCTGCAGCAGCTCGTGCACCGCGTCCTTGATGAAGTAGACGCTGTCATTGACAAATTGGATCGGTGTGTTGATTTCGTGCGCGACCCCGGCGGCGAGCTTGCCCACCGATTCGAGCCGTTCCGCCGAGGCGAGCCGGATCTCGGCCTCCTTGCGCTCGGTGACATCCAGGTGCACGCCGGCGATACGCTGCGGCTCGCCGAGCTCGCTGGTCGCCACGGTACGCCCGCAACAGTGGATCCAGCGCCAGGAACCGTCCTTGCTGCGCATGCGGTACTCGATCCGAAAATCGGTATGCGTTCCGGTATGGTGCTGCAGCACCGCGAGCGCCGGCAGCAGATCATCCGGGTGCAGCAGCTCGCGCCACACGTTGTAGCTGTGGCTCAGCTCGTTTGGCTCATAGCCGAGCATGGTCCACCAGCGGTCGTTGAGCCAGGCATCTCCGGTCTGCAGATTCACGTCCCACAGGCCGAGGTTGGCGCTGCTGGTCGCCACGGCGAGCCTGTCTTCCAGCGTGCGCAGCGCGCGATGCGCGTTGACGATATCGGTGACGTCGCGCCCTTCTGCCAGGATCCACACCACCTGCCCTTCGTCATCGAGCACCGGCAGCAGCGAGAAGTCCACGATCCGCGTCGAGCCGCGCGCCTGCTCGGTCTGGTACTGGAAGCGCACAAACTCGCCGCGCCCGGCACGCTCGACGCCGTCGCGCAGGCGCGCGATATCAGCGGCCGGCTGCCCGGCCCAGAACGGCGTTTCCCAGAACAGCTTGCCGACCGCGTCGTTGAGTGTGACGCCGGCGGCCTTGAGCGCAGTGCGATTGCTCTCGAGCAGCACGCCCTCGCGCGATAGCAGGCCGGCGAACTGGTAGGTGTAGTCGAACACGGTGCGCAGGCGTTCGAGCCGCTGCTGCAGCCGGAACTGCTCATGACGCTCGACCGTGATGTCGAGCAGCACGCCGCTGACCCGGACGGCCTGGTCGGCCTCGTCGCGCTCGATGCACCCGATCTCGAGCAACCAGGCCCAGGTGCCATCGCGCCGCAGCGCCCGATATTCGCTGCGATAACCGCTGCCCTCGCTCTGGATGTGACGCGAGCGGGCCGTGTGCACGGCGATACGCTCGTCGGGGTGCAGCAGGCTGTCCCACCATTCGGAGGTCGAGCCGACGGCGTCGCCGGGCTCGTAACCCAGCATTCGGGCGCGTGCCGCGCTCGAACGCAGCTCGCCGCTGCGCAGATCCAGGCACCAGGTCGCCGGACCGCTGTAGGCCAGAGCCTGCACGCTTCGGGCTGCCTCGTTCTGCATGCGCAGGATATCGGCCCGCTACGCCCGGACTTGAGCCGCCCGGTGCGCTGGCGGGCGCCGCAAGTGCCCAATCCGCTTCGGAAAACCGGAACCTGAGAATCGTTCTACGACGTGTTAACCTTATTTGGTGGAAGGCGTTCGATTCGGCATCGGCGGGGCCCGTTATGGTCAATACGGCAGCGCGGCGGGGCTCCCGACGCGGCGGGCGCCGCTGGCGCTGCTGCTGGCGATCGCCACCGCGGCCCCGGCACAGGCCACGGTTTACCAGCTGGCGACGCCCAACGACAGCGTCGTCGGCGAGGATCAGACCATCACGACCGTCTATGAGGACACGCTGTACGATCTGGCGCGCAAGTACAGCCTCGGTTCCGAGGAAGTCATCCGTGTCAATCCCGGCCTGGACCCGTGGATACCCGGGGCCGACAGGCAAGTCATCATTCCGGGCCGCCACATCCTGCCGCCCGGACCGCGCGAGGGCATCGTGGTCAATCTGCCCGAACACCGGCTGTACTACTACCCGAAAGCACAGCGCGGCCAGCCGCGCCAGGTGATCACCTATCCGGTCAGCATCGGCAAGATGGACTGGCAGACGCCGATCGGGGAGACGCGCGTAATCGGCAAGGAAAAGAACCCGATCTGGTATCCGCCCGAATCGGTGCGCAAGGAGCATGCGGCAGCGGGCGATCCGCTGCCGGCACGGGTGCCGTCGGGACCGGACAATCCGCTCGGGCTGTTTGCGATGCGGCTCGCAGCCGGCAATGGCACCTACATGATCCACGGCACCAACAACCCGATCGCAGTCGGGCTGGCGGTGACTCACGGCTGTATTCGCATGTACCCGGAGGATGTCGCGCAGCTGTTTCCAATGATTCCAGTCGGCACGCCGGTGCGGCTGATCAACCAGCCGGTGAAGGTGGCCTGGGTCGATGGCGAGCTGCTGCTCGAGGCGCATCCGCCGGTTGACGCCGAGGGCCAGAGCTTCGAGCCGGACGTGGATCAGTTCGCCGAGCTGCTGCGCGCGGCGGTTGGCGACAGTACGGTCGCGATCCACTGGGACTACGCACGCGAAGTGCTGCAGAAGGCCGATGGCGTGCTGGCGGTCGTCGGCCTGCAGGCCGATGCCTCCGAGCTCAGTACCGCCGCGGCCAGCGCCGCGCAGTAGGGCGCGCCGCGCACGGCCGGTCAGCTGATCACCGCGGCGCCCGCGGACCGGCCGGATTATGCAAAGCTTCAGTCCCGGTGCCCGGCTCGCTGCGGGGACGGGGGGCGCGAGGAGGATTTCGGCGTCGCCCGGGGATTGAACATTCCACGCGTCCAGCGGGTCTATGGGGCAGGCCTGCGAGGCTGCGTTATGGAGTTGAACCGCGGCGCAAATCAGCTATAGTTCGCTGCCTGCATGGCGCCCATAAGCGCGTAAGTATTTGAGTTTTTTGGGTATTTTGTTAGCGAAAAAACGATGTCTGAACGCGATAACGAGAGCTTCGATCTGGACGAGGAATTCATCGTCGAGTCCGAGGACAGCACCGATTACGACGGTTTGCTGGCGCGCGTGGATAAACGCGTGCGCGCGCAAGGCAAGCGCGGTAAGGCGGCCTGGAGCCGTCTCGAAGAAGTGCTCGCGGACCGCAAGCTCGAAAAAGACCTGCGCGACGTCTTCGACGACGAAGACTTTGACTGCGGTCGGCCGGCGGCCTCGCCGGTAGGCCTGCCGGGCCGGCATAGGGCGGCGGTTTCACACACGGAATGTCTATGACGCCACGCGGCGGCTCCAGCTGGATCGTGCTCAAGTTCGGCGGCACGAGCGTCTCCTCCCTCGGTACCTGGCGCAACATTGCCGCGGTCGTGCGCGCGCGGCTCGCGAGCGGCGCGCGCGTGCTGGTGGTGCATTCGGCGGTCAGCGGCATCACCGATCGGCTGGAGAAACTGCTGTCCGCCGCGCTCGGCGGGGCGCATGCAGCGGTGCTGGAATCGATCGAGCAGCGCCATCGCGCGCTCGCGGATGAGCTCGGCATCGGCGTCGAGCGCCGAGCTCGAGCGCTATTTTGCGCTGCTGCGCCAGATCGCCACCGGCATCGCGCTGATGAGCGAGATCAGCGACCGCACGCGCGCACGCGTGATGGCGACCGGCGAGCTGATGGCCACCGAGCTTGGCGCGCGCTTTCTCGAATGCGCAGGGCATCGAGGCCTGCTGGTGGGACGCGCGCTGCGGGCTGAAGGCCGCAGCACGCGTCCGTCGCGCATCGGCGCGCGCCAGCTTCCTGTCGGCGACCTGTGACTTTGCCCCCGACCCGGCGCTGCAGCGCGCAGCTCGCGTCGTGCCCCGGCGTGGTCGTGACCCAGGGCTTCATCGCCAGCGACGCTGCCGGCGACACGGTGCTGCTCGGGCGGGGCGGATCGGATACCTCGGCGGCGTACTTCGCCGCCAAGCTCGCCGCGCAGCGGCTCGAGATCTGGACCGACGTGCCCGGCATGTTCAGCGCCAACCCGCGGCACACGCCGCAGGCGCGGCTGCTGCGCTCGCTGCATTACGATGAAGCGCAGGAGATCGCGAGCAGCGGCGCCAAGGTACTGCATCCGCGCTGCATCCTGCCGGCGAAGTCGCAGCAGATCCCGATTGCGGTGTACGCGACGCAGTGCCCGCAGATCGAAGGCACGCACATCAGCGCCGAGGGCGGCGACGGCGCGGCCCAGGTCAAGGCGGTGTGCCTGAAGAAGGGCATCACGCTGGTGTCGCTCGACAGCTCCCGGCATGTGGCACGAGGTCGGCTTCCTCGCCGATGCGTTCCAGGTGTTCAAGCGTCATGGCCTGTCGGTGGACCTGGTCTCGACCTCGGAGACCAACGTCACCGTATCGCTCGATCCGGCCGCCAACTCGCTCGATCCGCAGGTGATCGAGCAGCTGTCGGCCGATCTGTCGCAGCTGTGCCGCGCGCAGGTGATCGGACCGTGCGCCTCGGTGAGCCTGGTCGGACGCAACATCCGCGCCATCCTGCACCAGCTCGGCGAGGCCTTCGAGCTGTTCGCCGAGCAGCGCGATCTATCTGCTGAGCCAGGCCGCCAACGATCTGAACTTCACGCTTCGTAGTCGATGAGGATCAGGGCGACCGGCTGGTCGATGAGCTGCACGAGCGGCTGATCGAGCCGGTGCGCGAGGGCTCGATTCTCGGGCCCACCTGGCAGCAGCTGTTCGCGCAGCCGGCGCCGGCGAGCGCTGCCGGCGCCGAGCTGGTGGCGCACGCGGCGCGAGGCGCTGCTCGCGCTCGCCGCCAGCCATGACTGCGCCTACGTCTACGATCTGCAGGTGGCATGCGCGGCGGCGGCGGCGCTGCAGGGCCTGCGCTCGGTCGATCGCGTACTTTACGCGATGAAGGCCAACCCGAATGCTGCAGATCCTGCGGCGCTTCGCCGCCGCAGGGCCTGGGCTTCGAGTGCGTCTCGCGCGGCGAGATCGAGCACCTGCTCGCCAGCGTGCCCGACGCTCGATCGCGATCGCATCCAGTTCACGCCGAATTTCGCCGCGACGCGCCGAATATGCCTGGGCGCTCGACGCAGGACATCCAGCTCACGATCGACAATGTCTACATGCTGCGTGAATGGGGCGAGCTGTTCCGCGGCCGCGGCGTGTTCATCCGCATCGACACCGGCACCGGCCGCGGTCACCATCACCACGTGCGCACCGCGGGTGCGCACGCCAAGTTCGGCGTGCCGATGGCCGATATCGACGAGCTGACGCGGCTCATCGCGCGTCACGGCGTGACCGTGGCCGGCCTGCATGCGCACTCCGGCAGCGGCATCTTCGATGCCGACAACTGGGCGGAGGTGGCGATGCGACTGCTCGACCTGGCGCAGCGATTTCCCGAGCTGCAGGCCATCGATGTCGGCGGCGGACTCGGGGTGCCCGACGGGCACGATCAGCTCGCAGCTGGATCTGGGCCAGCTCGACACCGCACTGCTTGCGGCTACGGCAGAATCGCCCGGGCATCGCGCTGTGGATCGAGCCCGGGCGCTACCTGGTGGCTGCGGCCGGCGCGCTGCTCGCGCGCGTCACGCAGACCAAGACCAAGGACGATGTGCGTTACGTCGGCATCGCGACCGGCATGAACTCGCTGATCCGCCCGGCGCTGTACGGCGCCTGGCATGAGATCGTGAACCTGACGCGGCTCGATGAGCCGGCCACCGAGATCGTGAACGTGGTCGGCCCGATCTGCGAGAGCGCCGATTTCCTCGGACATGACCGCCTGCTGCCGCCAACCCGCGAGGGCGACGTGCTGCTGATCGCCAATGCCGGGGCCTACGGCCAGCGCGATGAGCTCGCACTACAACCTGCGCGAGCCGGCGGAGGAGTTGGTGCTCTAGTTCGCGCCCTGGGGCGGCCGGCGAGCGGCGTGGCGACGCCGCAGCTCCTCGATCACGGCCTCCAGCTTGAGGTTGCGGCTGCGCAGCAGCACCAGCAGGTGATACAGCAGGTCGGCGCACTCGCCCAGCAACGTGTCGTCGGCCTCACCGGCGCCCGCCAGTGCGACTTCCAGGCCCTCCTCGCCGACCTTCTGCGCCATGCGCCGCACGCCGCGCTCGTACAGGCGGGCGGTATAGCTGCCCTCCGGACTCTCGGCAATGCGCTGCGCGATCACCTGTTCGAGCTCGAGCAGGAAGCTCAGCGGCGCGGCGGCGGTGAGCGGCTCGTCGCCGAAGCAGCTGGCGCTGCCGGTGTGGCACACGGGGCCGGCCGGCAGCGCGATGACCAGCAGCGTGTCGGCGTCGCAGTCCGCGCGCAGCTCGAGCAGCTGCAGGAAATGGCCGGAGGTCTCGCCCTTTTCCCACAGCCGCCGCCTCGAGCGGCTGAAGAACACCACCCGGCCACGCTCGAGCGTGGCGGCCAGGGCGTCGCGGTTCATGTAACCGAGCATCAGCACGCTGCCGCTGCCGGCGTGCTGCACGATCGCAGGCACCAGCCCGTCGTTCTTGTGCCAATCGATGCGTTCGATGTCGGCCGCAGTGAATTTCACAGTCGCACCTCGATGCCCTGGGCGTGAAGCGCACGTTTCAACTGCGGAATCTCGATCGCGCCGCTGTGAAACACGCTCGCGGCCAGCGCGGCGTCGACCTGCGCATCGCGGAACGCGCTCGCGAAGTGATCCGGGGTGCCGGCGCCGCCTGAGGCGACCAGCGGCACGGAACACAGCGCGCGCACGCGCCGCAGCTGCTCGATGTCATAGCCGTCGGCGCGTGCCGTCCGATGCCATGCAGTTGAGCACGATTTCACCGGCGCCGCGCTGCTGCACTTCGCTGACCCAGGCGAGGGTGTCGCGCCGGCTGTCGCGCGAGCGCGTCGGATCACCGGTGAACTGATACACGCGATAGCCATCGGCAGTGCTCTGACTGTCGATGCCGGCGACCACGCACTGGGCGCCGAAGCGCTCGCTGAGCCGGTTGATCAGCTCCGGATGCTGCAGCGCCGGGGAATTGACCGAGATCTTTTCCGCGCCCGCGTTGAGCACCTGCCTCGGCGTCCTGAACCGAGCTGATGCCGCCGGCGACGCAGAATGGGATATCCAGCACGCGCGCGACGCGACTCACCCAGGCGCGATCGACCGAGCGACCCTCGGGACTCGCAGTGATGTCATAGAACACCAGTTCGTCCGCGCCCTCGTCGCGATAGCGGGCGGCCAGCTCGAGGATGTCGCCGACCACGCGATGCTCGCGAAAGCGCACGCCCTTGACCACCTGGCCGTCGCGCACGTCGAGGCAGGGGATTATGCGTTTGGCAAGAATGGCCGCAGCTCCTCGGGAGAAATGCGCTGCTCCAGCAGCGCCCTGCCGCTGATCGCGGCCGCCACGCCATGCGCGGCCAGCGCTGCCAGATCCGCGCACTGCTGATGCCGCCGGAGGCCTGCCACTGAATGCGCGGGAAGCGTCGCAGCGCCTCGCCGTACAGGCCGAGGTTCGGGCCCGCGAGCGCGCCGTCGCGCTCGATGTCGGTACAGAGCACGTGCCTGAGGCCATCGTCGGCAAACGCCGCGACCGCGTCCCACAGCGACCGTGCGGTCCGATGCTGCCAGCCGCGGGTGTACAGGCGCGGCACCGCGGCCGCATCGAGCCGCACATCGAAGGCCAGACAGATGCGCTCGGGACCGAATTCGTGCAGCCACGACACCACCTGCTCGCGCTGCTCGACCGCCGCGCTGCCGACGACCACCCGCGCGACCCCACGGGTGAGCAGCTCCTCGACCGCGCCGCGCTCGCGCAGTCCGCCGCCGACCTGCAGCTGCAGCTCGCGCCGCGCGGCCAGGTCAAGAATCAGGTGGCGATTCACCGGCGTGCCGCCGCGCGCTGCGTCCAGATCGACGATGTGCAGCCAGCACGCGCCGAGCCGCCGATAGCGCGCCAGCAGCTCGTGCGGCGTGGCGGTGTAGCGCGTCTCGGCGGCGAAATCGCCCTGGAGCAGCCGTACGCACTCACCGCCACGCAGATCGATCGAGGGCATCAGCAACAAGGCAGGTCCCTGCTCACAGCGTCAGGAAATTACGCAGGATGCGCGCGCCGACCGTGGCCGAGCGCTCGGGATGAAACTGCACGCCGCGAAAGTTGTCGCGCCGTACCACCGCCGCAAATACGCCGCCATAGCGTACCGCCGCGAGCGTTCCGACCGACACGGGCGCGGCATAGCTGTGCACGAAGTACACATGGTCGCCGGATCCGATGCCGGCGAGCAGCGGGTCCTCGGCGATGCGCTCGAGCGTGTTCCAGCCCATGTGCGGTACCGGCATGCCCGGGCAGCTCGTGAGGCGCTCGACCCGGCCGCCGAGCACGCCGAGGCAGGCGGTATCGCCTTCGGCGGAGTGCTCGAACAGCAGTTGCATGCCGAGGCAGACACCGAGCAGCGGCGTGCGCAGCGTCGGGATCAGCCGGTCCAGCCCGCCGTGGCGCAGCCGGCGCATGGCGTCGGCGGCGGCGCCGACGCCCGGCAGCAGCACGCGCGGCGCGGCCGCTATGACCGCGGCGTCGCTGCTCACGATCGAGCGGGCTCCAAGGCGGTCGAGCGCGTACCGAAGCGAGGCCAGATTGGCGCCGCCGCTGTCGATGATCGCCACATCGATCGGCGCATCGGGCTGCGCGCTCATGGCGCGCCGCGGCTCACAGCGCACCCTTGGTGGTCGGCAGATCGTAGCCTTCGCGGCGCAATGCCGGCCGCAGCGCGCGGCCGACCCCCTTGAAACAGGCCTCAATCATGTGATGAGTGTTCTCGCCGCGCACCGACAGGTGCAGCGCCGCGCCGAGACTCTGCGAGAGCGAGCGGAAGAAATGCGGTACCAGCTCGCTCGGCAACGCGCCGACCTCGGGCGCGGGCGAACCGCCCCTCGAACAGGAAGTACGCCCGTCCGGACAGGTCGATCGCGACCTGTGCTTCGCTCTCATCCATCGGCAGCAGAAATCCGTAGCGGCCGATGCCGGTCTTGTCGCCGAGCGCCTGCCGCAGCCCCTCGCCGAGCGCCAGCGCGCAATCCTCGACCGTATGGTGCTCGTCGATGTGCAGATCGCCGCGGCAGCTGAGCTGCAGCTGGAAGCCGCCGTGCTTGGCCAGCTGCTCGAGCATGTGATCGAAGAATCCGATGCCGGTCTCGATGCGGCTGTCGGCGCTGCTGTCGAGCTCGAGCGCGAGCTCGACGTCGGTTTCGCGGGTGCGCCGCCGCAGCTGGGCGCGGCGCGCGAGCAGCGCACGCGTGATCGCCGGCCAGCTGTCGTGATCGCCGGCAGCGGCGCCGGCGCTGACGCGCAGACTGCGGATCCCGAGCTCGCGTGCGAACTGCAGATCGGTATCGCGATCGCCGATCATCGCGCTGCGCTCGCGATCGATCGGCTGCTGCTGCAGGTAGCCGGTCACCAGCCCGGTGCGCGGCTTGCGGCACAGGCAGTCCTCATGCGCGAAATGCGGACAGATGAACACCTGGTCGAACGCGATGCCCTGCGAGGCGAACAGGTGCAGCAGGAAGCTCTGCACCTGCTGGAAATGCTCATGCGGATAGCCCTCGCTGCCCAGGCCGTCCTGGTTGCTGACCATCACCAGCCGATAGCCGGCGCGCCTGAACTCGGCCAACGCGGCGAATACGCCCGGCAGCAGGCGCAGCTTGTCGAGCCGATCCACCTGGTGGTCGGCCGGTTCCTCGATCAGCGTGCCGTCGCGATCGACGAACAGGACCGGCGGCGCTCGCAGGGCGGGCTCGCTCATGGCACGCTCGCTCCTGACAGGCTCTGCAGCAGCCGATCATTCTGCTCGGGGCTGCCAATGCTGATGCGCAGCGCGCCGGCCAAGCCGGGCGCGGCGCGCATGTCACGCAGCAGCAGACCGGCAGCATGCGCCTGACGCAGCGCCGCAGCCGCGTCGTGGAATTCCACCAGCAGGAAATTGGCTTCGCTGGGCCAGACCCGGATGACCGCGCGCTGCTGGCCGAGCGCGGCCGCGACGCGCTCGCGCTCGGCCAGCAGCGTCTGCACGCGGGCGCGCGACTGCTCGAGCGCGGCGGGCTCGAGCGAGCGGAACACCGCTTCGATCGTCAGTTGCGTGACCGCGTAAGGCTGTATGACCTTGCGCAGCAGCGCCACCACGTCCGGATGCGCGATCAGTGCGCCGCAGCGCGCACCGGCCAGACCATGGGCCTTGGATAAGCGTGCGCAGCACCACCATCGCGGGCCGCTCGAGGACGTCGGCGATGAGCGAAGGCGCGGCGGCGAATTCGACATACGCCTCATCGACCACCAGCAGCGCGCGGCCTTCGAGCTCGCGCGCCAGCCCGAGGATGACCTGGCGGTCGAGCCGGTTGCCGGTGGGGTTGTTGGGCGAGCACAGGAAGACCAGCTTGACCTGCGGCTCGCAGCGCGCGCGCAGCGCCGCCGCTGCCAGCTCGTAGCCGGCATCGCGCCGCAGCGGCACTTCGAGCACCACCGCGCCCTGAATGTGCGCGGCCACGCCATACATGCCGAACGTCGGCGGGCAGACGATCACCGCATCGTGACCGGCGCGGCAGTAGCTGCGGATCAGCAGATCGATCAGCTCGTCGCTGCCGCGGCCGGCGAGCAGCATGCCCGGGGCGACGCCGTAGAAACGCGCCAGCGCCGCGGTCAGCTCGTGCGGATGCGGTTCCGGATAGCGGTTGAGGCCGGCGATCGAGCAGTCTCCCGGGGCGCGCCACGGCAGCTCGTTCGCATGCAGGCGGATCAGGCCCGGCTCCCACGCCGCGTGCTCGTAGGCCTTCAACGCCCGGATTTCCGGCCGTGCGATCTCGGTGAGCCAGCTCACGCGGCGCGCTCCCGGCGCAGGGCCGCGAGCCGCAGCTCGACCGCCGCGGCGTGGGCGTCGAGGCCCTCGAGCCTTGCCAGCGTGCTGGCGGTGGGGCCGAGCGCCGCGAGCCCCGCGGCGCTGAGCTCCTGCACGGTAATGCGCCGGGTGAAATCGTGCACCGACAGGCCGCTGTAGGCGCGTGCGTAGCCGTAGGTGGGCAGCACATGGTTGGTGCCCGAGCAGTAGTCGCCCATCGGCTCGGGCGACCAGCTGCCGAGGAACACCGATCCGGCGTGCTGCACGCGCTCGAGCAGCGCGCGTGGCTCGCGCGTCTGCAGTATCAGGTGCTCGGGCGCGTAGCGCTCCGACACCGCGAGCGCCTCATCCAGGCTCGAGACGATCAGGATGCGCGAGGCCGCGACCGACTGCTGCAGGATCGCCCGTCGCGACAGCGTCTGCATCTGCTCCTGTACCGCCGCGGCCACGGCCGCGGCGAGCGCAGCGCTCGGGGTGAGCAGCAGCGCCTGCGATAGTGGATCATGCTCGGCCTGAGCCAGCAGATCGGCGGCGACGAACCCGGCGCGCGCCGTCTCGTCGGCGATCACCAGCACCTCGGACGGACCAGCAGGCAGATCGAGCGCCGCTCCGGCCGGATCGGACGCCACCAGCTGCTTGGCCGCAGTCACCCAGGCATTGCCGGGACCGAAGATCTTGGCGACCTTGGGCACCCCGGCGCTGCCATAGGCCATGGCCGCGATCGCCTGCGCGCCGCCGATCTTGAATACCTGGTCGATGCCGCAGAGTTGCGCGGCCACCAGCACCGCGGCGTTGGCGCGACCGCTGCGCTGCGGCGGCGTGCACAGCACGCGCTCGGCGCAGCCGGCGATGCGCGCCGGCACCGCCAAGCATGACCACGGTGGAGGGCAATGGCGCGGCGCCCGCCGGCACGTACAGTCCCACCGCCGTGATCGGCCGGATGACGCGCTCGCAGCGCACGCCCGGCTGCACCTCCAGCGCGATTGCGGTCGGCGCGCAGGCGCGGTGAAAACAGTCCACGTTGGCGATCGCCGTCTCGATCGCGGCCACTTGGGCCGGCTGCAGCTCGGCGCGCGCCGCGGCGAATTCATCCGCGCCGACCCTGAGGTCGGCCGGCTCGACGCCATCGAATTCGCGCGTGTAGCGGCGCACCGCCGCAGCGCCCTCGCTGCGCACCGCATCGATGATCGCCTGCGCCTGTTGCAGCAGGCGCGGTTGCAGCGCCGCGGCCGGCCGAGCGAGCGCGGCGCGCCGGCCTTCGGCATCGAGCTGTTGCCAGTCGAGGATCTGCATCGGCTTCAGGCCAGCATCTTCTCGACCGGGAGCACCAGCAACGCGCTGGCGCCGGCCTTCTTCAGGCTCTCGAGCGTCTCCCAGAATACGTTCTCGCGGCACACCGCATGCACCGCGACCCGATCGGGCGAGCCTTCGAGCGGGATGATCGTCGGCGACTCGCTGCCGGGCAACAGGCGCCGGATCGCCGGCAGCGCCGCGCGCGGCGCATGCAGCATGATGTACTTGCTTTCCTTGACCTGCTGCACGCCCTCGATGCGCAACAGCAGCCGTTCCACCCACTCATCCTTGTCGGGCGGCAGCGGCACCGGCGTGCGGATCAGCACCGCGTGGCTTTCCAGCACGGTCTGGACTTCGCGCAGATGATTGGCCTGCAGTGTCGATCCGGTCGACACCAGGTCGCAGATCGCATCGGCCCGGCCCAGGCGCGGCGCGATCTCTACGGCGCCGGAGAGGATCACGATTTCGGCATCGATCTGGTGGCGCTTGAGGAACACTGCGAGCAGATACGGATAAGTGGTGGCGATGCGC
Organism: uncultured Gammaproteobacteria bacterium; assembly: GCA_963701975.1. Classification (GTDB taxonomy): domain Bacteria; phylum Pseudomonadota; class Gammaproteobacteria; order Steroidobacterales; family Steroidobacteraceae; genus FEN-1191. Next base: position 3,859,626 of record OY969692.1, on the reverse strand, counting down.
TTGCCCTGCAGCGACTGCACGCCGTCGAACGGCTGCTCGAGCGGCACGGCCAGCGACAGCCGGCAGCGACCGAAGTCGAGCGTGCGCAACGCCTCGAAGCGGGCTGGCGCGCCCCGGGCGGCGAGCTCCAGGCGCTTCTCCTCGAGCACGTTCAGGCCTACCAGCCCCAGATCGCACACGTCCTCCTGCACCAGATCCGGGATGTCGTCGTCGCGCACGAACAGCACGTCGAGCGGCATGTTCTCGCCGTAGCCCATCAGCTGATCCTTGCCGCGCGAGAGCTTCAGTCCGCAGCGCGTGAGCAGCTCCACCGACGGCTCGGTGAGCCGTCCGGACTTCTGCACCGCGAGCTTGATGCGGGTCTCCTTATCCATGCGGTGCCCCATCGATGCGCTGGGCCGCCAACGCATAGCCGCCGTTGCCCTGGACCAGGTAGCGCGCCACCCGGCCGATGGTGGTGACGCTGACGCCGGTCTGCCGATGAATCTCGCGATAGGGCAGGCCGCGCCGCAGGCACTCGACCACCGCCCAGCGATCCGCCATCGCCTGCAGTTCGGCCGGCGTGCACAGGTCGCGCAGGAACGCGCGGCATTCCTCGACGCTGCGCAGCGTGATGATGGCCGCAACCAGATTGCGCTCGGCCAGGGCTTCCTGGCGCGCGGACAGCTGGCGATGGGATTTCATGGTGCTCGGGAGGTTGCGCTTCAATCTAATGTATTAACACGCTAGTACGCTAGCATATTGGTACGTTCAGGGCAAGCCGCAGGCGCGCCGCGCGCGGACGGCTTGCTCTGCGATCGGGCGCCACCCGGACGGGCGCTTGACCCTCGCCGGAGCGGCCTCTAGACTGATCGGCACTCATCGAGACCGGCTGAGGGAAAGGCCCTTAGACGCCGGGGCAACCGTCGGACCTCCGACATGGTGCCAACTCCTGCGGCCCATCGCGTCATTGCGATGGCCGATAGATGAGGGCCGACAGAGGAGCGCCGCGATTCATGCCGGGCGCAACTGTCCAGGCGAGCGGTCCGCAGGAGAGCCCGATGTATCAGTACAGGCACTGCGGAGCGTTGATTGAGTTTGGCCCCACACCATACGAATCTGACCGGCGCTGACGCCGCCCTCGCCTCGGCCGAGGCGGTCCAAGGTGTTCTGCAGCTGCCCGGCCGGCTGTCGCTGCATCATGGCGGCAGCCTCGATCAGCCGTCGCTCGGTTGGCGGCTCGCCGGCAAGCCCGGCGCGCCGGTGATCGTTGCGCTCGGCGGTATCTCGGCCCATCGCCGTGTATTCGATGCCGAACAGCCTCGTGCCGGCTGGTGGTGTGAGATCGCCGGCCCCGGGCGCGCGCTGGACAGCACGCGGGTGCGCGTGCTCGGCATTGACTATCTGGGCGGCAGCGGCGAGTCCACCGCGCCGAGCCCCGGGGGCGTATTTCCAAGTCTGTCGAGCTACGATCAGGCCGAGGCGCTGCGGCAGCTGCTCGATCACCTGCGAATCCCGCGGCTGCGGGCGATCGTCGGCGCATCGTACGGCGGCATGGTGGCACTGGCGTTCGCCGAGCGCTTTGCCGATCGGGTCGACCAGCTGCTGATCATCAGTGCCGCGGACCGTGCCCATCCCATGGCCACCGCCTGGCGCAGCGTGCAGCGGCGCACCGTGCGCTTCGCGCTCTCGCTCGGGCACGCCGCCGAGGGCATGGAGCTGGCGCGGGCGCTGGCGATGGCGACCTATCGCAGCCCGGAGGAGTTCGCCGCGCGATTCGGTCATCTGCCGCGCTCGATCGACGGCCGATTCGTGTTTCCGGTCGAGGAGTACCTGTTTGCGCGCGGCCGCGACTACGCCGCGCGCTATCGGGCCGAGTCATTCCTGTGTCTGTCGGAGTCGATCGATCTGCACCTGGTCGATGCCACCCGCGTCGCGACGCCGACCACCGTGGTGGCGGTGCGTGAGGATCAACTGGTGCCGATCGGCGACATGCGCGCGCTGGCCTCGCGGCTGCCGCGCGCGCGCCTGCATGAAATGTCCTCGCCGCACGGCCACGATGCCTTTCTGAAGGAGGCCGATGCGCTGCAGGCGGTATTCGAGCCGTTGTACGGAGTTGCCCTGAAGTGAGCGATCAAGCCGATGCCACCACGCGCATGGTGCGCGCGGGTCTGGAGAGCGATGCGGTGACCGGGGCGGTGGTGCCGCCGATCCACTTGAGCGCGACCTATGCGTTTCGCGGCTACGGCGAGAAGCGCGCCTACGATTATTCGCGTTCGGGCAATCCCACGCGCGACCTGCTCGGCGCGGCGCTCGCCGATCTGGAGGGCGGGGCCGGCGCGGTGATTACCGCCACCGGTATGGCGGCGGTGATGCTGAGCCTGCAGATCCTGCCGGCGCGCGCCCGCGTGGTGGTGCCGCACGACTGCTACGGCGGTACCTACCGGCTGTTCGATGCGCTGCATCGGCGCGGCGACCTGCAGATCGACTTCGTCAACTTCGGCGATCAGGCGGCGCTGCGCGCGGCGCTGTCCCGACCGGCGGCACTGCTGTGGATCGAGACGCCGAGCAATCCATTGCTGCGCCTGACCGACATTGCGGCAGTGTCGAAGCTGGGCCAGGCCGCGGGCGCACTGGTGGCGGTGGACAACACCTTTCTTTCACCCGGCTGGCAGCGACCCCTGGAGCTGGGCGCCGATCTGGTGGTGCACTCGACCACCAAGTACATCAATGGCCACAGCGATGTGGTCGGCGGCGCAGTGATCGCGGCCCGCAAGGAGCTGCACGATCAGTTGTGCTGGTGGGCCAACTGCCTCGGGGTGACCGGCTCGGCATTCGACAGCTATCTGACGCTGCGCGGGCTGCGCACCTTGAACGCGCGGCTGGCGATTCACGGGCGCAATGCGCTGGCACTGGCCGGCTGGCTGGCGCAGCAGCAGCCCGCAGTGTCGAAGGTGTTCTATCCGGGTCTGCCGACGCATGCCGGGCACGAGCTGGCGCAGCGTCAACAGTCGGGGTTCGGCGCCATCGTGACGTTCGAGCTCGCCGGCGGCATCCCGGCGGTCAAGGCGTTCGTCGCCGGGCTGAAATATTTCTCCCTGGCCGAGTCGCTGGGGGGCGTGGAGAGCCTGATCGCGCACCCGGCATCGATGACGCATGCTGCGATGCACGAGTCGGCACGCCGCGCCGCCGGGCTGACCGACGGCCTGCTGAGGCTGTCGGTCGGTATCGAGGCGGTCGAGGACCTGCGCGCCGACCTGGCTGCCGGCCTGGCCCGCTGCGCCGAGCCAGCCGCCCGAGAAGGTTGCCTCGGGTAATTGCGCCTGTCAGCCACGCCGGCTCTGGCGCGTTATGCTTAGCGTGCCAATCGGACGGTCTGCACGCGCCGCGTGAGGTGAGGTATCCCATGGTTGCTCGACACCAACCGTTATCGGCGATGGGCCTGGTCGCGCTGGTGACGGCCACGCTCATGATCGCCGCGCTCGCGGCCGCCGCAGCGACCGCCGCCGACGCGCCCGGCGCCACGTCAGCCGATGCGGTCGCGGCGCCGGAGCCGGCGCCCGGGCACTGGCAGCCCCACAGCTATGTGTTGCACGCGATGACGTTCACCTCGACCTATTCGTGCGACGGCCTGGCCGACACGCTCAAGCTGCTGCTGCACCTGGCCGGGGCGGGTAAGGACGCCAAGGTGGACCCGCTGTGTTCGCGCAGCTTCGGCGTGCCCGACAAGCTGGCGGAGGCCAAGATGACGTTTTCGACGCTGCAGCCGGGCCCGGCTCCGCAGGCGGCGGCCCCGGGTGCAGCCGCGAGGCCCGCGTCTGCGACCAGCGCCCCGCAGACTGTGGCGGGAGTGTGGCGGCACGTCGAGATCAGGGAGCGCCATCCGTTCGATCTTCAGAACGGTGACTGCGAGCTGATCGAGCGGTTTCGCGACTCGGTGTTGCCGATGTTCACCACGCGCAACGTGCAGAGCCAGATCACCTGCATCCCGCATCAGGAGAGCGGATCGAACTACAGCCTGAGCTTCGATGTGTTCAACGCGGCACCCGCGGCCAAGAGCCCGTAACCGGCCCCGTTACAGCAGCTGCTCCCACAGCCGCCAGAACTGCTCGCGCAGCTTGCGCGACAGCGGCCGCCGCTTCCAGCTGGCCAGCTCGATCGCGCTCGCGCGCTCCAGGTCCTGTTGAAAATACTGGTCCAGCTGTGCGCCGGTGGCGACGCTGATGACCACGGCGTCGACCTCATCGTTGAACAGCACGCTGCGATGATCGAAGTTGGACGAGCCCACGATCGACCAGACCCCGTCCACGACCACGGTCTTGGAGTGCAGGATGCCGTCGTCGCGCTGGTAGATCTTGACGCCGGCCTCGAGCAGGTCCGCATAGTTCGACTGCTGCGCGGCCAGCGCCGCACTCGAATCGCTGTGTGAGGGCAGCAGCAGCCGCACATCGACGCCGTGGCGTGCGGCGCGCGCGAGCGCGTGCTTCTCCTGATGCGTCGGAACGAAATAAGCGGCGGTGACCCAGATATGGGTGGCGGCGCTGCGGATGGCCGATATCAGCGTCGCGTAGTAGCGCGGAGTGAGTTGCCCGCCCTGGCTGCCGAGAATACGCACCACCTCATCGCCGCGCGCGGCCAGGGGCTCCACGTCGGGGATGAGCTCGGCGCCGACCCCGCCCTGATCGAGCCAATGCTGCTCGAACAGCTGCTTGAGTTCGCGCACCGCCGGGCCCTCGATCTGCAGGTCGACGTCATGCCAGGGCTCATGCGCCGGCTGGCCGCCCGGCGCGACCGGCGGTGCCGGCGCGTCGGTGCTGTCCGGTGCGCTGCCGCCGCCGCTGCCGCTTTCATAATCCACGCTGAGATTGACGCCGCCGATGATCGCCGCCTCACCGTCGGCGACCAGAATCTTTCGATGGTCGCGATCGTTGATGGAGAACGGCGAGGTACTGATCGGGTTGAATTGCCGCACGTGAATGCCGGCGGCCCGCAGACGGTCAAATAGCTCCCCGGGCGTGGTCAGCGAGCCGATGCCATCATAGATGATGTCGATCTGAACGCCTTGCTGTTGCCGGGCGATCAGCAGGTCAGCCAGCTGCTCGCCGTTGAAGCTGACGTCCTCGAATATGTAGTACTCGAGATACACGTAGTGCTTGGCGCCGTGGATGGCGGCGAACGTCGCCGCGAAGGTCTGCGGGCCGTCGCGCAGCACCGTGACGCGATTGCCGGTGTACAGGGGACTGCCCGACACCGTCTGCTCGATTGCGAGGTGGCGCTCCAGGGCGCTGGAATCGGGAGCCTGCGCGGTCAGCCGGCTGAGCACCGCGGCGGTTGCCCGAGGCGACAGCGCACCCCTGGCACCGCGCACCTGGATCTCGGTCGCGCTATCAATCGTCAGCGGCTCGGGAATGGTCGGAACATGTGCGCAGGCGGCGAGGGTCGCGGCGATCAGCGGCCAGGCAACGCTCAGCGCTGTCCGCCCTAGCGAAGCCGGGCGGCACCCGCAGCGCCGGGCGTTTACAGAAACAGCGGCGAGGCCCATGATCGGGTCAACACTGATCTAGCCACCGCGGGAGCGCTGCGGCCGAGATGGCTGAACCAACGGCTGATGCTGCTGCGCGCCATGGCGACTCGCAACCTTTGCGCATCGTCATTGGCGAGAACAATACCGACCTGGCCGTGACACTCGGCCTGCTTCTGGACGCCGAACCGGATATGCGGTGCGTTGCGACCGGCAGTTCGGCCACCGCGGTGCTGTCCGCGGCCGAAAACCATGCGCCCGATGCCTTCATTCTCGACCTTTCGCTCGATGATGGTTCGAGCTTACCGTTGATCTCGACCCTGCGGCAGCGCTTGCCGACTGCGGCGATTGTGATGTTTACCGGCCACAAGAACGAGTTATTGAAGGAGCATTGTCTGCGGGCGGGCGCTGACGCGCTGGTGGTCAAGAGCGGTGATTTTGACGAGCTGACGGCGGCGCTCCGGCAGGCCGCGCGTGCCGCCGGAGCGCGCGCCGGCCCCGGGGCCGGCACCGGCGATGGCGGACTTTTCGCGGACGGTTGAATTCGCTCGACCTAAAGCACTAGAATCGCGGCCGCCGGTGGACGGTGTTGGCGATGGGCCGACATGCCGTAAAGCTGCAGGTAGTGCGGCCAAGTGCTTGATTAAGAAGCCCCACATGGGGCTTTTCTTTTTTGCGTGGCCTTAATCGGGTATCGGGCGCTTCACGATGGCAACCCCACTGCGCGACAGACTTATTGCGCTCACCGAGCCGTTGCTCGGGCAGCTGGGCTACGAGCTGGTGGAACTGGAGTACGCGCCCGGGCGCGCGCACGCGCATGCTGCGCATTTTCATCGACCGGCCCGAGGGCGTCGGGCTCGACGACTGTGAGCGCGTGAGCCACGAGATCTCGGCGCTGCTGGATGTCGAGGATCCGGTGCCCACGGCGTACACACTGGAAGTGTCCTCGCCCGGCCTGGATCGGGTGTTGCGAACGCCGGCGCATTTTCAGCGCTTCGTCGGGGAACGCGTGCGGCTGGAACTGCGTAACCGCCCGGGATGGGCGGCGACGCTACACTGGGCGGCTCGAAGCGCTCAATGCCGAGGGTATTGAATTGAATGTGGACGGCGCCATGGTATCGGTGCCGTTTGCGGAAATCGGCCGCGCGCGGCTTGCGCCGTTGTGGTCTTGAGGGCTTGCAGGAGCTGTCGATGAACAAAGAGATTCTGATGGTCGTCGATGCCGTCTCGAACGAGAAGGGCGTCGACAAGGAGATCATCTTCGAGGCGCTGGAAGCGGCGCTGGCGTCGGCTACCCGCAAGAAGCACGGCGAGGACTGGGACGTGCGCGTGGCGATCAATCGCAAGACCGGCGACTACGAGACGTTCCGGCGCTGGAAGGTGTTCGCCGACGATTCCAAGGAGCTCGAGAACCCCTCGGCCGAGCTGCGTCTGGAAGACGCGGCGCGATGTCAGTGCCGACGCGGAGCCGGGTGGCTACGTCGAGCAGCCGATGGAATCGGTGGCCTTCGGCCGCATTGCGGCACAGCAGGCCAAGCAGGTCATCGTGCAGAAGGTGCGCGAAGCCGAACGCGCGCAGGTGGTCGAGGCATACAAGGATCGCATCAACACGCTGGTCAGCGGCGTGGTCAAGCGCATCGACCGCAATGGCATCTACGTCGATCTGGGCGGCAACGCCGAGGGCTTCGTGCCGCGCAGCGACATGATCCCGCGCGAGCAGCTCAAGCCGCAGGATCGCGTCAAGGCGTATCTGCGCGAAGTGCGCGCCGAGCCACGCGGCCCGCAGCTGTTTCTGACGCGCAACGCACCCGAGTTCCTGATCGAGCTGTTCAAGCTCGAAGTACCCGAGGTCGGCCAGGGCCTGATCCACATCCTGGGCGCGGCGCGCGATCCCGGCATTCGCGCCAAGATCGCGGTGCGCAGCCAGGATCCGCGCATCGATCCGGTCGGCGCCTGCGTCGGCATGCGCGGCTCGCGCGTGCAGGCAGTATCGAACGAAATCGCCGGGCGAGCGCGTCGATATCATCCCGTACGACGAAAATCCGGCGCAGTTCGTGATCAATGCGATGTCGCCGGCGGAGGTGCAGTCGATCGTGGTCGACGAGGACTCGCACAGCATGGATATCGCGGTCGCGGAGGACAAGCTGTCGCAGGCGATCGGACGCGGCGGACAGAACATCCGGCTTGCCAGCCAGCTGACCGGCTGGGAGCTCAACGTCATGACCGAGTCGGACGCGGAAGCCAAGAGCGAGTCCGAGGCGCGCGCGCTGGTCGAGACCTTCATGAAGCAGCTCGACGTGGACGAGAACGTCGCCAACATCCTGGTGCAGGAGGGCTTCTCGACAGTCGAGGAAGTGGCCTACGTGCCGGCCGCAGAGCTGGCGGCGATCGAGGAGTTCGACGAGGACATCGTCAAGGAACTGCGCAATCGCGCCCGCGACGTGCTGCTGACGCAGGCGATCGTCAGCGAGGAATCGCTCGACCAGTCGATGCCGGCGGACGATCTGCTGACGCTCGAGGGCATGCGCCCGGATCTGGCGCTGGCGCTCGCGCGCCGCGGGGTGCGCACGCGCGATGAGCTGGCCGAGCAGGCGATCGACGACATCATCCGACATCGAAGGCCTGTCGAGCGACGAGGCCGGCAGCCTGATCATGAAGGCACGCGCTCACTGGTTCGAGGCGCAGCATTGAGACGTGACGCGCAGGTGAGACAATGGCTGACGTAACGATTGCCCAATTTGCCGACGTACTGAAGGTTCCGGTGGACCGCCTGATCGCGCAGCTCGACCAGGCCGGCATCACCGTGTCCAGTCCGGAGGACATGATCAGCGAGGAAGCCAAGCTCGAACTGCTGACGCACCTGCGCCGCAGCCACGGTCATGGCGGCGAAGGCTCGGCGCCGAGCCGCATCACGCTCAAGCGCAAGACCCAGAGCGAGCTCAAGCTCGCCGGCAACCAGGGCCGCGCGCGTACCGTCAATGTCGAGGTGCGGCGCAAGCGCACCTATATCAAGCGCGATGTGCTCGAGGGGCAGGCGCGGGCGCAGCAGGAACAGCTCGATGCGCAGCGGCGCGAGGCCGAGGAGGCACAGCGGGCGCTGAGCGAGAAGGCCGAGGCAGAGCGTCGCGAGCGCGAACGCGTCGAGGCCGAGAACCGCCGTCGCATCGAGGAAGAGCAGGCCCGCAAGAAGGCGCAGGAAGAGGCGCGCCGGCTGGCCGAGCAGCGCGCGGCCGAAGAGGCCGAGCGCGAGCGGCAGCGACGGCCGGCCGAGGCGGCGCGCGAAGCGCATGCGCCGCACGCGCATCCGGCCCCGGCAGCGCGCGAGGAGGCCGAGGACAAGCAGCGTACGCGCTATGGCCGCGAGGAGCTGCACATTGCCGGCGACGTCAGTGCGCGCCACAAGAAGAAGAAGCGCCTCAAGACCCGCGCCATGCCGGTCGGCGGCGGCGAAGCCAAGCATGGCGTTCGAGATGCCGACCGCGCCGGTCAAGCGCGAGGTCGCGCTCGGCGAGACCATCACGGTCGCGGAGCTGGCGCAGAAGATGGCGGTCAAGGCCACCGAGGTAATCAAGGTGCTGATGAACCTCGGCGTGCATGGCGACCATCAATCAGCCGATCGAGCGCGATACCGCGGTGCTGGTGGTCGAGGAATTCGGCCACACCGCCAAGCTGCTGCGCGAGAACCAGATCGAGGAAGGCCTGCAGGGCGGCGAAGCCGCGACCGAACAGCTCGAAGTGCGCCCTCCGGTGGTCACCGTGATGGGGCACGTCGATCACGGCAAGACCTCGCTGCTCGACTATCTGCGGCGGACCAAGGTCGCGGCTGGCGAGGCCGGCGGCATCACGCAGCACATCGGCGCCTATCACGTGGAGACCCCGCGCGGCTCGATCACGTTCCTGGATACGCCGGGTCACGCCGCGTTCACCGCGATGCGCGCACGCGGTGCCAAGGCCACCGACGTGGTGGTGCTGGTGGTGGCCGCCGATGACGGCGTGATGCCGCAGACCATCGAGGCCATACAGCATGCCAAGGCGGCCGGCGTGCCGATCGTGGTCGCGGTCAACAAGATCGACAAGCCGGATGCCGATCCGGAGCGGGTGCGCACCGAACTCGCCAAGCATGAGGTGATCTCCGAGGAGTGGGGCGGCCAGAACATGTTCCGCAACGTGTCGGCTCGCACCGGCGAGGGCATCGATCAGCTGCTCGAGGCGATCCTGCTGCAGGCCGAGGTGCTCGAGCTCAAGGCGCCGCGCACCGGTTTCGCCGCCGGGGTGGTGATCGAATCGAGCATGGAGAAGGGTCGCGGCGCGGTGGTGACCGTGTTGGTCAAGCGCGGCACGCTCAGGGTCGGGGATGCGATCCTCGCCGGCAGCGAGTTCGGGCGCGTGCGCGCGATGTTCGACGAGAATGGACAGGCGATCGCCGAGGCGCCGCCGTCCACGCCCGCGGTCGTGCTCGGCCTGTCGGGCGCACCGAACGCGGGCGACGAGCTGCTGGTGGTCGAGAGCGAGCGCAAGGCGCGCGAAGTTGCGCTCTACCGGCAGGGCAAGTTTCGCGACGTCAAGCTGGCGCGGGCGGCGACGCGGGCCGAGGACGTGTTCTCCACCATGGGCGAGGCCAAGGCCGGCGTCATCGCGGTGCTCATCAAGACCGACGTGCAGGGCAGCGCCGAGGCATTGCGCGATGCGCTGATCAAGCTGTCGACCGAGGAGGTGCAGGTGCGCGTGATTGCCAGCGGTGTCGGCGGCATCACCGCGTCGGACATCCAGCTGGCGGCGGCCTCGAAGGCGTTCGTCATCGGATTCAACGTGCGCGCCGACTCGGCCGCGCGCGAGGCGATGAAGGAAACCGGCGTCGAGGTGCGCTACTACAGCATCATCTACGAGGCCATCGACGACGTGAAGCAGAAGATGAGCGGCCTGCTTGCTCCCGAGATCAAGGAGACGATCGTCGGCGTCGCCCAGGTGCGCGAGGTGTTCCGCTCCAGCAAGTTCGGCGTGGTCGCCGGATGCCTGGTCACCGAGGGGGCGGTGCGTCGCAACAACCCGATCCGCGTGCTGCGCGACAACGTCGTCATTTTCGAGGGTGCGCTCGAATCACTGCGCCGCTTCAAGGATGACGTGAACGAGGTGCGGGCCGGCACCGAATGCGGCATCGGCGTGAAGAACTACCAGGACGTGCGCGTCAACGATCAGATCGAGTGCTACTCGCGCGTCGAGGTGTCGCGCACGATCCAGTGAGCGGATCGTGCGGCGCAGTGCCCATGCTCAAGACCACCGCCAGGACCTCGCGCATCGCGGCGCAGATGCAGCGCTCGCTCGCGGCGCTGCTACGGCGCGGGGTCAAGGACCCGCGCGTCGGCAACGTGACCGTGACGGCGGTGGAGGTCGCCAGTGATCTGAGCTCGGCTCGCATCCACGTGCTGCCGTTTGCCGGCGAGCACCCGGCCGAGCAGGTGCTCACCGGGCTGCGCAGTGCGGCCGGCTTCCTGCGCGGCGAGGTTGCGCGCGAGCTCAAGCTGCGGCACGCGCCGCGGCTCGAGTTCCAGCTCGACACCGCGATCGAAGGCGCGCATCAGCTGACGCAGCTGATCGAGCGCGCTGTGCGCACCGATCGTTCGCGCGGTGCCGGCGCGGCCGATGTGTCGATCGAGCCGGCGGGTCGCCGCGAGTCTGGTGACGGCGGGTCGGGCGATCGCGCCGAATCGGATGCACCGGATGCAGGGGGCGCGGCCGGCGCGCCGGCCGATGAGGACGTTTGAACGAGCCGCTGTTCGGAGTGCTGCTGCTCGATAAGCCACTGGGACTGTCCTCCAACGCGGCGTTGCAGCGCGTGCGCCGGCTCGCCGGCGGCGTCAAGGCCGGGCATACCGGCAGCCTCGATCCCCTGGCGAGCGGCATGCTGCCGATCTGCCTCGGGGAGGCCACGAAGCTTGCCGGTGAGATGCTCGCGCTGCGCAAGTGCTATCAGTTCGGAATCCAGCTCGGGGAACGCTCCGACACCGGCGATGCGGAAGGCGCGATCGTCGAACGCCGCGCGGTGCCGTCGCTGACACGCCAATCGGTCGAGGCGGTGCTCGAGCGCTTTCACGGTGAACAGCAGCAGGTCCCGCCGATGTATTCGGCGCTCAAGCGCGCGGGCGAGCCGCTGTATCGACTGGCGCGGCGCGGTCTGACGGTCGAGCGCGCGCCGCGCCCGCTGGTCATCGACCGACTGGAGCTGTTGATGCTGCAGGACGATCGGCTGGAGTTGCGTGTACTGTGCTCCAAGGGTACTTACGTGCGCGTGCTTGCCGAGGATCTGGCGAGCGCCCTGGGTACCTGCGGGCGCCTCGACAGCCTGCGGCGTGAGTATGTCGAGCCGTTTGCTGGCGAGCGCATGACCCCGCTGGCGCAGCTCGAAGCCAGCGCTGAGCCGTTCGGGAACTGGCCGCTGCTGCCGCCGGACCGGGCGCTGATGCATCTGCCGGCCCTGCGGCTGACGCCGCCGGCGCTGAGCGCGCTCTCGCACGGGCAGGCGGTGCGCGGGGCGGCATCGGGTGCTGCGCTCTGGCGCCTGTATGATGGCAGCGAGCGCTTTCTGGGCCTGGGCGAGAGCGATGCCACCGACATCCTGCGGGTGCGGCGACTGTTCAGCAGCGTGCGCCCGCCGCCCGCATGAAGCCGATGGCGGTAACTCCCTGTTCCGCTTGAGACAACGAGGGTCTGCGGTTAGAATGCGCGGCCTTCAAAATGACGCACTCGATGTAAGCAAGTACAGAGGTTTCGCACGCAATGGCTTTGTCCACGGAACAAAAAAGCGGTGTGGTCGCGCAATATCGCCGCGATCCCAAGGATACCGGGTCGCCCGAGGTTCAGATCGCGCTGCTGTCCGAGCGCATCAACGGATTGGGCGGACATTTCAGTGCGCACAAGCGCGATCATTCTTCGCGCCGCGGTTTGGTGAAGCTGGTCAATCAGCGCCGCAAACTGCTCGACTACCTCAAGTCGACCAACCCAGCCAAGTACCAGGAAGTGGTCGAACGCCTGGGCCTTCGCCGCTGACACTCCACGAGGCCGCGCACATTCATCCGAGCGCGGCCTCTCACTATCCGCAGCAACTAATTCCCGAGGATTGAAGCGTGACTGTCTTCAAGAAGACTTTTCCCTATGGCCCGCACTCCGTCACTTTGGAGACGGGCGAGCTGGCGCGTCAGGCTGATGGCGCCGTCGTCGCCACGATGGGCGAGACGGTGGTGCTGGTCACCGCCTGCGCCCGCAGGACCGTCGTGCCGGGCCGCGACTTTTTCCCGCTGACCGTCAACTACATCGAGAAGACCTATGCCGCCGGGCGCATCCCGGGCGGGTTCTTCAAGCGCGAAGGCCGGCCCACCGAACGCGAGACTCTGACCTCGCGTCTGATCGACCGGCCGATCCGCCCGTTGTTTCCCGACGGCTTTGCCAACGAAGTGCAGGTGGTCGCCACCGTGATCTCGCTGAACCCGGACGTCGATGCCGATATCCCGGCGCTGCTGGGCGCGTCCGCGGCGTTGTCGATCGCCGGCGTGCCCTTCAACGGTCCGATCGGGGCTGCGCGCGTCGGCTATCGCGAAGGCAAATACCTGCTCAACCCGACGCGCACCGAGCAGGCCGAATCGCAGCTCGACCTGGTGGTCGCCGGAACCGGGCCGGCGGTGCTGATGGTCGAGTCGGAGGCCAAGATCCTCAGCGAGGATGCGATGCTCGGCGCGGTCGTGTTCGGTCACGAGCAGATGCAGGTGGCGATCAAGGCGATCCGCGAGCTCACCGCCGACGCCGGCAAGCCGCGCTGGGACTGGAAGCCGACGCCGGCGCATGCCGCGCTGGTGCAGGCGGTGGCCGCGCGCGCCACCGCGACGCTGTCGGATGCCTACCGCATCATCGAGAAGCAGCAGCGCTCCACGCGGCTCGCCGAGATCAAGAAGGAGACCATCGAGTCGCTGAGCGCCGGCGATCCGACCTGGACCGCCGAGGCGATCGGCAACGAGTTGTTCAAGCTCGAGAGCCAGATCGTGCGCGAACGGATCCTGGCCGGTGAACCGCGCATCGACGGGCGCAACACCACCGCGGTGCGGCCGATCACCGTCAAGGTGGGCGTGCTCGCGCGCACGCACGGTTCCGGGCTGTTCACCCGCGGGGAGACCCAGGCGCTGGTGACCACCACGCTGGGCACCACGCGCGATGCGCAGATCATTGACGCGCTCGAAGGCGAGCGGCGCGAGCCGTTCATGCTGCACTACAATTTCCCGCCGTTCTCGGTCGGCGAGACCGGCATGATGGGGTCACCGAAGCGCCGCGAGATCGGCCACGGCAATCTCGCCCGGCGCGGCGTCAGCGCCGTGATGCCGGACATGAGTACCTTTCCGTACGTGATCCGGGTGGTATCAGAGATCCTCGAGTCGAACGGCTCGAGCTCGATGGCGAGCGTTTGCGGCACCAGCCTGTCGCTGATGGATGCCGGTGTGCCGGTCAAGGCACCGGTGGCCGGCGTGGCCATGGGCCTGGTGCTCGAAGGCTCGCGTTTCCAGGTGCTCACCGACATCCTCGGCGACGAAGATCATCTCGGCGACATGGACTTCAAGGTCGCCGGTACCCGCGACGGCGTCACCGCGCTGCAGATGGACATCAAGGTCGAGGGCATCACGCCCGAGATCATGCGGGTGGCGCTGGCGCAGGCACGTACCGGCCGGCTGCACATTCTGGATGAGATGGCCAAGGTCATCCGCGAACCGCGCGCCAAGATGTCGGAGTGGGCGCCGTCGATCATCACGCTGCGGATCGACCCGGAGAAGATCCGCGACGTCATCGGCAAGGGCGGCGCGGTGATTCGCCAGATCACCGAGGAGACCGGCACTACGATCGACATCGAGAACGATGGCACGGTGAAGATCGCCTCGGTGCACGCCACCGCGGGCCGCGAGGCACAACGGCGCATCGAGTTGATCACGGCCGACGTCGAGGTGGGCCAGGTCTACGAAGGCAAGGTCGTCAAGCTCATGGACTTCGGCGCCTTCGTGACGATCCTGCCGGGCCGCGACGGGCTGGTGCATATCTCGCAGATTTCCGACGAGCGCGTCGAGCGCGTGTCCGACAAGCTCAAGGAAGGCGATCAGATCCGCGTCAAGGTGCTCGAGGTCGATCGCCAGGGCCGCATCCGGCTGTCGATGCGCAACGTCGACGTTGCCTGAAGCGGCGCCTTGTCAGGAGGGGGCCGCGTTGGCGGCCTTCATCAGCGTGCGGAAAATCTCTTCCTGGGCGCTGTGCCAGCGCTGGTAGTTCTGGTGCGCGAGGTGGCTGGCCGCGGCTGCCGGGTCGCCCGCGGGCGGCGTCTGGCTCAGGAACAGTCGCAGGATCTGCTCCAGGTAGCTCGATAGCACGCCCTCGAGGCCCGCGTCATGGCTGCGGATCAGCTCGGCCAGAAAGTCCTGGCTCAGGATGGTACCGTTGCGCTGTTCCTGATCGGCAATCACCTGCAGCAGCACCGGTCGCGTGATGTCCTGCTGGCTGCGCTTGTCGATCACGCAGAATTCGACGCGGCTGAGCACCAGCCGTCGCACATCGTCCAACGTGATATAGCGGCTCTCGACCGTGTCGTACAGACGACGGTTGGGGTATTTCTTGATGACACGCAATTCGCTCATAAGGAAGCCCTCGTATTCAAGGCGCGTAGACCCTTACAGCCCCATGCGGTATGGCATACCATAGTACAAGCGCGGGTGGAACCCAAATCTGCAGGAATTCGCCGCAATCAGGTGAAAACCCGTCCCGCCGGGCAGCGCTGCCGCTCCCCCGTGGCCGCCATGCCCGGGGGCGGCTTACCGGAAGCGGCGCCCGGGGCGAGCGCCGACGGCCGCGTCAGCGATAGCGATCGTCGCGATCGCCGTACTGGCGTTCGCGGCGTTCGCGCCGTTCCTGGGCTTCGATCGACAACGTCGCCACAGGCCGGGCCTCCAGGCGCTTGATGCCGATCTCCTCTCCGGTCTCGAGGCAGTAGCCGTA
This sequence comes from uncultured Gammaproteobacteria bacterium, assembly GCA_963701975.1. Classification (GTDB taxonomy): domain Bacteria; phylum Pseudomonadota; class Gammaproteobacteria; order Steroidobacterales; family Steroidobacteraceae; genus FEN-1191. The sequence continues at coordinate 3,844,109 of OY969692.1, read as the reverse complement.
GGTGCCGTCCTCGATGCGCTTGAGTGCCTCGTCGATCTTGCGGATCAGCTTGCGCTCGCGGTCGCGCGTGCGCAACTCGAGGCTGAATTCCTCTTCCTGGGTCGCGCGATCGTTGGGATCGGGAAAATTCGCGGCCTCGTCCTTCATGTGCGAGACCGTGCGATCGACTTCCTCCATCAGATCGCGCTTCCAGGTGAGCAGGATCAGCTGGAAATGCGCCAGCTGCTGCTTGCTCATGTACTGCTCGCCACGCTTGGCGACGTACGGCTTGACGTTGCGCGGACCCGCCAGCAGGCTCCCGCTGTCGGACGCCTCGCTCTCGCCGTCGGCTTCCTCGGTGTCGGGCAGCAGCCGCGCGCGCGCCGCGATCGAACTGGCGATGGCGCCGGCCGGCCGATCGCTCGACGGCGTGCTGAGGATGGGCGCCGCGCGCAGCGGCGGCATGCGCTCCAGATCGGTGTCGGATTTCTTCGAGAGCCTGGCCTCCGGCTTCGGCGTCGAGACCATGGTGGGTGCGGCCTTGCGGCTCGCGAGCACGCTCTTGCGCGGCTCGGCCCGGCTCGGCGCGGCGCGGCGCGGCGCGGCCTTGGCGCTCGGCGCCTTCTTCAGCTTGCTGGACTTGGATCCGGGCTTCTTGCCGGGCATCGCCTCGCTCCTGACATCACCGGTCATTTAAGAACGCGCGATTATACCGACGCGCGGCGGGCTGTACAGCGCCGAAAAACCGTAGCCACGGCGGGGTTTTACGCGGTTCCGGGCAGGTGCACGGGTTGCTGGGGCTGCCACTGCGGTGCCCGACGCTCGGCGATCACGCTGGTGAAGATGCCGCCGCGCACGTTGAAGCGGGCCGACAGGCGCATGAAGCGCGGCGCGATGCTGGCGGCCAGATGCTCGATGATCTCGTTGGTCACGGCCTCGTGAAAGGCGCCGCGGTCGCGGAATGACCAGAGATAGAGCTTCAGTGCCTTGAGCTCGATGCACAGCCGATCGGGCACGTATTCGAGCTCGAGCGTGGCGAAGTCCGGCTGGCCCGTCTTCGGACACAGACAGGTGAACTCGGGAATGCTCATGCGGATCGTGTAGTCCTGCCCCGGTGCCGGATTGGGGAAGGTCTCGATTGCGCTGGCAGGCTGGGTTGGCATCGGGGTGACAAACTGCGTCGAAAGCGGCGCGCGGATAATTTACACTACCGGCGCGCCAGGTCGCGATGATTAGTCCCTCAGGCACAACGGAGACTCCAGGACTGTAATGCGGCTCAACAAAGTCAGGCTCGCCGGATTCAAATCTTTTGTCGATCCAACCTCGGTGCATCTGCCGGGCAACCTGATCGGTGTGGTCGGTCCCAACGGCTGCGGCAAGTCCAACATCATCGACGCGGTACGCTGGGTCATGGGCGAGCTGTCGGCCCGGCACCTGCGCGGTGATTCGATGAGCGACGTGGTGTTCAACGGCTCGAGCGCGCGCAAGCCGGTCGGGACCGCGGCCGTCGAGCTGGTGTTCGACAACAGCGACGGCAAGATCGGCGGCGCCTACGCGAGCTACAACGAGATCTCGCTCAAGCGCACGGTATCGCGCGACGGCACCTCGGCCTACTACATCAACGGTGGCCGCTGCCGCCGCAAGGACATCACGCAGCTGTTCCTCGGCACCGGCCTGGGCTCGCGCAGCTACGCGATCATCGAACAGGGCATGATTTCGCGGGTGATCGAGGCGCGGCATGACGACATGCGGCTGTTCATCGAAGAGGCCGCTGGCGTGTCGCTTTATAAGGAGCGCCGCCGCGAGACCGAGATGCGCATGGCCGATACGCGCGAGAACCTGGCACGACTGCAGGATCTGCGCGACGAGATCGACAAGCAGATCCGCCACCTGCAGCGCCAGGCCAATACCGCCCGCCGTTACCAGGAGCTCAAGGGGCAGGAACGCACGCTGACCGCCGAGCTGCTGGCGTTGCGACTGCGCGACCTCGACAGCGGCGCTGCAGTGCAGGACAGTGCGGTGCGCGAGTGCGAGCTCGACATGCAGCAGGCGCTGGCGGACCAGCGCTCGGCAGAGGCCGCGATCGAGAAGCAGCGCGAGTTCCACGCCGAGCAGAGCGCGGCGGCGGGGCGCGTGCAGGGGCGCTACTACGAGCTCGGGGCCGAAGTGACCCGGACCGAGGAGAACATCCGCTACACGCGCGAGCTGCGCGAGCGCGCGCGCAGCGATCTGTCCCAGGTCAACCTCAATCTCGAGTCGATCGCGCAGCAGATCGTGCGCGACGAGGAGCAGCTGGCGACACTGCGTGCCGAGATCGCCGAGCTCGAGCCTCTGGTCGATGCGCGCCGGGCGAGCGAGCAGGGCACCACCAGTGCCCTGGCCGACGCGGAGGCCGAGCTGGCCGTATGGCAGCAGCGCTGGGAGAGTTTCAACCGCGAACTGGGTGCCGCCGGCCAAAGCGCCCAGGTGGAGTCGGCGCGCATCGAGCAGCTCGAGAGCCAGCGCCATCGCCTGCAGGCGCAGGCCGACCGGATGGCCCTGGAGCTCGAGGCACTGAGCTCGCAGCAGGCCGAGGCACCGATCGAGGGGCTCACCGAGCGCGAGGCGGCCGCTCGCGCGGTTGCCGATACGCTGACGCGCGAACTGGAAGTGGCGCTGGCGCAGGTACAGAGACTGCGGGCCGCGCAGCAGGGCGCCGATGGCCAGCTCGAGGGCCTGCGCCAGGAACGCGAACAGGCGCGCGCCGAACTGATGTCGCTCGAGGCGCTGCAGAAGGCGGCGCTGCGGGAGAAGAATCCACGCGCCGGCGCCTGGCTGTCGGCGTTCGGTGCCGGCGCCGGTCAGTCGCGACTGGCCGAAACGCTCGACGTCGAGGCCGGTTGGGAGCGCGCGGTCGAAACGGTCCTCGGGGATTACCTCGAGGCCGTCGGCGTGAGCGCGCTGGAACAGCTCGAATCAGCGTTGCCGGGACTCGACGGCGGCAGCGTGACATTCTTCGAACAGGCCGCGGCCGCAGCCCCGGGGCGCGCCGGAACGCTCGCTGCGCAGGTGCGCGGACCGCAGGCGGTGCGGGCGCTGCTCGAGCCGGTGAGTACCGCGCCGTCGCTGGCCGCTGCGTTGCGGCAGCGCTTGCAGCTCGGCGACGGCGAGTCCCTGATCACCGCCGCCGGGGAGTGGGTCGGGCGCGACTGGCTGCGCGTCAACCGAGGCGGCGATGTCCACGCGGGCGTGCTCGAGCGCGAACACCGTCTGAAGCTGCTGCGTGACCGGTGCGCCGGCGCCGATGAGCGCGTACGGCGGCTCGAGCAGGACATCGTTGCGTTGCGCGGACAGGTCAGCGTGGCGGAGCAACAGCGCGACGCCACGCAAGCGCGCATCCAGGACGTGCACCGTGAACACGCCGAGCTGCTCGGACGGCTGGAGGCGCTCAAGGCGCGGCTGGAGGAGGCGGCGCTGCGCCGCAACCGCATCGAGGCCGAGCAGGCCGAAGTCGCGCTCGATACGACGCGCGCGCAGGACAGCCTGGCGCGTGCGCGCGCCGCGCACGACGCGGCGGTGGAGGCGCTGGCGCAGCTCGATGAGCAGCAACTCGAACTCGAGGGCGAGCGCGAGCTCAAGCGCGAGCAGGCCGCGGTGGCGCGCGAGCGCACGCAGGCGGCACAGCGCGAACTGCACGACGGCCTGATCCAGCTGGAGAGCCGGCGCTCGGCCCAGGGCTCGATGACGGGTGCACTCACGCGCCTGCTCGATCAGCGCGGCGCACTGCAGGCGCAGGCGCAGACGCTCGAGCGCACGCTCGCCGCCGGCGATGCGCCGGTCGCCGAACTGGAGCTGCGGCTGCAGGATCACCTGGCGCGGCGGCTCGAGGTGGAGGCCGAGCTCGCGAGCGCGCGGCGCCAGCTCGAGGACTGCGACAGCGAGTTGCGCTCGCTCGAGCAGCGCCGGACGGCGGCCGAGCAGCGCGTCGCGGCGGCACGCGGGGCGATGGAGCAGGCGCGACTGGCCGCGCAGGAATCGCGGGTGCGGCGCGAGACGCTGTTCGAGCAGTTCACCGCCACGCAGTGCGAGCTGGGCGCGGTGCTCGCCAACATCAGTCCCGCCGCCGACATCCAGGTCTGGGACGGGCGGCTGGTGGAACTGCGCGCGGATCTCGAGCGCCTCGGCCAGGTCAATCTGACCGCGATCGACGAGCTCGCGGAGCAGACCGAGCGCAAGAACTACCTTGATCGGCAGTTCGCCGATGTCAGCGATGCGCTCGCCACGCTCGAACAGGCCATGCACCGGATGGACCGCGAGACACGTACCCGCTTCGACGACACCTTCAACCGCATCAACGCCGGATTGCAGGACAAGTTCCCGCGGCTGTTCGGCGGCGGGCACGCCTATCTGGAACTGGTCGGCGAGGATCCGCTCGCAGCCGGAGTCGCGGTCATGGCGCGCCCGCCCGGCAAGCGCAACAGTACCATCCACCAGCTTTCGGGCGGCGAGAAGGCGCTGACCGCGGTGGCGCTGGTATTCTCGATTTTCGATCTGAATCCGGCACCATTCTGCCTGCTCGACGAGGTTGACGCGTCGCTCGATGAGCACAACGTCGGCCGCTATTGCGAAATCGTTCGCGAGATGTCGAGCCGGGTGCAGTTCATTTTCATCACGCACAACAAGATCACGATGGAACTGGCCTCGCAGCTCATCGGTGTGACCATGAACGAGCCCGGGGTGTCGCGCCTGGTTGCGGTCGATATCGACGAGGCCGTGAAGCTGGCAGCAGTCTGATCCCGGAAATACCGATGGGAGCATTACGCTGGATTCTGTTGCTGGCCGGTCTGGTGTTCCTGGCGGGGCTGGCTGCCTGGGAGAAGCATAGGCCGCGCCAGGCGCGCCGCGACGACGCGCTGCGATCCGAGCGCAGCGAGCCGGCGTTCGGCGCGATGGAGCAGGCGGGTACGATCGCCGAGGAGCCGCCGGCGGTGCGCGCGCAGGGCGCTGCGGACCTGAGCCCGGGCGCCGTGCGCGTGCGCAGCGCACCACCGCCGCGCGTCGATCTGCCGCCGCTCGAGCCGCTCGAAGCGGCCGACGCGCACGCGCAGCCGCCGCCGGCAGAGCAGATCGGCGCGCGCTTCGAGTTACCGGCGGCGCTCATCGATGAGTCGATCGATGCGCTGGGTCCGCCGCCAGAAGACGGCGCCGCCGCCGGTGCGCCGCTCACCGGCGTGTTCGCCGGCACGCGCTCGGGCAGCCGGGGCGATGCCGCCGGGCCGACGGCCGCGAACGGATCGCTGCTGCCGCTCGAGGCGCCGCGCCCGACGGTGGTCGACTGGCCGCCGGAATCTGAACGCCACATCCTCTCGCTGCGGATCACTGCGCTCAGCCACGAGCGGCTGTCGGGCCGCGTGGTGCGCCAGGCCCTGGGGGCTTGCGGCTTCGAGCATGGCCGCTTCGGCATCTTTCATCAGCCCGGCGCCGATGGCCGCGCGCTGCTGAGCGCTGCCAACCTGAGCAAGCCCGGTATCTTCGATCCGCCAAACATGGATTTTCAGCGCTTCGCCGGCCTGAGCGTGTTCGCCGTGCTGCCGGGACCGCTGCCGCCGGCCGCCGCGCTCGATCACCTGCTCGATACCGCGCAGGATCTGGCCGAACGGTTGCGCGCACGGCTGCAGGATGAGCAGGGCCAGTCGCTCGGTGCCGAGCAGCTCGATACTCTGCGACGCACGGCGCAGGATCTGACTGCGGCGACGCTGCGTGCGGAGCCGACTGCGTGAAGGACGCAACGCGGCGGCGTATCGCCGAGCTGCGTGAGCTGATCGAGCAATACGACTACCGCTACTACGTGCTCGACGATCCGGCGGTGCCGGACTCTGAATACGATCGCCTGATGGAGGAGCTGCGCGGGCTCGAAGCGCAGCATCCCGAACTGGTCGCGGCCGAATTCCCCCACCCAGCGCGTCAGCGGCCAGGTCGCGGCGGGCTTTGCCGAGGTCCGGCACAGCGTACCGATGCTCTCGCTCGACAATGCGTTCAGCGACGACGACATCGTCGCGTTCGATCGGCGGGTGCGCGAGCGGCTCGGCCGCGATGACACCTCGATCGAGTACTGCGCCGAGCCGAAACTCGACGGCCTGGCGGTGTCGCTGACCTACCGCGACGGCCGGTTCGCGACCGGTGCCACGCGCGGGGACGGCAGCAGCGGCGAGGACATCACGGCCAACCTGCGCACGATTGGCGCCGTGCCGCTCACGCTGCGCGGCCAGGCGCCGCATCTGGTCGAGGTGCGCGGCGAAGTCTTCATGCCGGTGGCGGGATTCGAGCGCATGAACGCGGCGGCGGCCAAGGCGGGTGAGAAGGTATTCGCCAATCCGCGCAACGCCGCCGCCGGCAGCCTGCGCCAGCTCGACCCGAAGGTCACGGCGGCGCGGCCGTTGGATGTCTTCTTCTATGGTGTGGGTCTGTGGCAGGGGCGCGCGGCTGCGCCATCGAGCCAGCTGCGGCTGCTCGAGCAACTCAAGCAATGGGGGCTGCGCGTCAATCCCGAGATTCGCGCCGTCGCCGGGGCGGCGGGCTGTCTCGAGTATTTTCATGCGCTCGGGGCGCGCCGCACCGCTTTGCCGTATCAGATCGACGGCGTGGTCTACAAGGTCAATGCGCGCGCCGATCAGGAGGCGCTTGGCTATGTCTCGCGTGCACCGCGCTGGGCGATCGCGCACAAGTTTCCGGCGGATGAGGCCCTCACGGTGCTGCGCGACATCGAATTCCAGGTCGGGCGCACCGGCGTGCTCACGCCGGTGGCCCGGCTCGAACCGGTGCAGGTGGCCGGGGTCACCGTCAGCAACGCGACGCTGCACAACATGGATGAAGTCGAGCGCAAGGACGTGCACCTCGGAGACACGGTGGTGGTGCGGCGCGCCGGCGACGTCATTCCCGAGATCGTGCGGGTACTGCCCGAGCGCCGGCCGCGCGGCGCGCGGCGGCCGAAGCTGCCCGACAAGTGCCCGATCTGCCATTCGGAGGTGGTGCGGGTCGAAGGCGAGGCGGCGGCGCGCTGCAGCGGTGCGTTCACCTGTCCGGCGCAGCGCAAGGAAGCGCTGCGTCACTTCGCCAGCCGCCGCGCACTGGATATCGAGGGGCTGGGAGACAAGCTGATCGATCAGCTGGTCGGGCAGGAGCTGCTGCGCAATCCGAGCGACATCTTCACGCTCAAGAGCGCACAACTGATCGAACTGGAGCGCATGGGCGAGAAGTCGGCCGCGAATCTGGTGGCCGCAATCGAGCGCAGCAAGGCCACCACACTGGCGCGACTGCTGCACGGACTCGGGATTGCCGGGGTCGGTGAAACCACGGCCAAAGCGCTGGCCGATCACTTCGGATCACTCGCAGCGCTGGAGAACGCCTCGATGGAGCAGATCCTCGAAGTGTCCGATATCGGGCCGGTGATTGCCGCGAGCGTGCAGAGCTTCTTCAGCGACAGCCGCCATCGCAGCGAGCTCAAACGCCTGCGCTCGCTCGGCGTGCACTGGCCGGAAGGCCCGCCAGCGGCCGCCGGGCGCGCCACGCTGCCGCTGTCGGGGCTGACCGTGGTGCTTACCGGCACGCTCGCGGGCTTGAGCCGCGATCAGGCCGCCGAGCGGCTCACCGCGCTCGGCGCCAAGGTCAGCAGCTCGGTATCCAAGAACACCAGCTATGTGATTGCCGGCGCCGAGCCTGGCTCCAAGCTCAAGCGCGCCGAGCAACTCGGTATCGAGGTGCTCGACGAGCGCGGACTCGAGAAGCTACTGGCCCGGAAGTGACCGCGGCCGACAGCTATGGCGTCGTTGCCGGCTTGGGGCTCTCGCTGTCCAGGTTCTTTTCCACCTTGGCGGTCTTCAGCAATTCATCCTGATAGGCACGGAACTTCTTGGTCTCCACCAGCTGGGCCACCCGATCCTTGACCTGATCGAGCGGCGGCACCGGCGTGTCGCGGGTGTCGAGCAACTGGATCACGTGCCAGCCGTACTGCGACTGGACCGGTGTCGGTGTGACCTCGCCCTTCTTCAGCTGCACCACGGCGTCCGCGAATGGCTTGACCATGTTGGTCGGGCTGAACCAGCCCAGCTCTCCGCCCTGCTCCTTGGAGGAGTCCATCGAATCCTTCTTGGCGAGGTCCTCGAACTTGGCGCCCTTCTTGAGCTCATCGATGATCTTCTGGGCCGCATCCTGGCTCGACACGAGGATGTGGCGCGCGTGGTATTGCGTCTTCGGCATGCCCGCGACCTGCGCGTCGTATTCGGCCTTGAGTTCCCCATCGGACGGCTTCTTGTCCTCCAGATAATGCGTTGCGCCGGCCTGCTGCAGGATCTCCATGCGCGACAGCGACAGCAGCGAGGCAGTGTCGGTAGTCTTGTCGAGGCCTTCCTTGACCGCTTGCTCGGCAATGATCTCCCCGCGTATCAGGTTGTCGAGCAACTGCCCGCGCTGCTCGGCCGTCAGCTCGGTGGCGGGTTTGCCGGCGGTATTCTTCGCGTAGTACTCGAACATCGCGCGGCTGATCGGGTTGCCGTTGACGATGGCCACCGACTTGTCCGCCGGTTTGGTGGTTTCCGCCGGCGGGCCAGCCTTGGAGCAGGCGGCGAGCAGCGCCACGGCGGCGAACGGGAGAAGGTTGAAAATTTTCATCAGATATCTCATTTGGTTACGTTGATTACTTCTTGAACTCGTCAGGTGTCAGGGTTTCCATCGCGACCGCGTGCAGCTCGGTCTCGAACAGGGGCGCCAGCGTCTCGTTGACCAGACGGTGCCGTTGCAGGGGTTTCAAACCCTCAAAGCAGGTCGACACGATGCGCAGGCGGAAGTGCCCTTTGCCGCCGGCGCTGGCGTGCCCGGCGTGCGCGGCGCTGTCGTCGCGCACCTCCAGATGTGCAGGCCGCAGCCGCTGCTGCAGCAGGTTCTCGATGTGCACGGCAGTCGGGCTCGGGGGCTTGCGCATGACGCTCAGGCGGTCACGGCCTCGGAGCGTCCGGCGAGCCACACGGCCTGAGCGAGCGCGAACAGTACGAACGCCGCGCTGAGCCCGAAGACCTTGAAATTGACCCAGACCCGTTCGCTGGCGCTTTCGGCGACCCACAGATTCAGCCCGCCGAGCAGCGCGTAGAACCCGACCCAGAGCCAGTTGAGCTTCAGCCACAGCTGGCGCGGCAGCGCATGACTGCCGCTGACCATCGGCTGCCAGCAGGCGCTGCGCCAGCGGCGTGCGGCCCACCCACGGGCTCGCGGCGCTGGCAAGCGCGACCAGCCACAGAAATATCGTCGGCTTCCACTTGAGGAAGCGCGGATCGCGCAGCACCAGCGTGGCGCCGCCGAGCGACAGCACCAGCAGCGCGGACAGCAGGTGCATCGGCGGCACGCGCCCGAGCCGCAGCAGATCGAGCAGCAGCAGCCCGAGCATCGCGGCCATCAGCACCGCGGTGGCGACGTAGATGCCGCCCAGATAGTAGGCCACGAAGAACGCCGCCAATGGCGCAAGGTCAATCAGCGCTTGCATGCGTGAATCAGGCCGTCACATAGGACAGTAATAAGGCCCGCTATGATAGCGGATTGAAGCCCATTCAGCGCAGGCCATGGCCCAATACTTCGAGCTGCACAGTCAGAATCCGCAGTTGCGCCTGATCCGCCGCGCGGTCGAGATCGTCCGCGACGGCGGAGTCATTGCCTACCCGACCGACTCCTGCTATGCGCTCGGCTGTCACATCGGCGATGCCGCCGCACTGGAACGGCTGCGACGCATTCGCGGTGCCGACCGCCACCATCATTTCACGCTGGTATGTCGCGACCTGAGCGAGATCGGCCGCTACGCGCGCATCGATACCTGGCAGTTCCGCCTGCTCAAGGCGGCGACGCCTGGACCGTTCACGTTCCTGCTGCCGGCGACGCGCGAGACGCCGCGGCGGCTGCAGCATCCGAAGCGTCGCACTATCGGCATCCGGGTGCCCGATCACATCCGGTGCCGCGCATGCTGCTGACCGAACTCGGCGAGCCGCTGATGAGTTCGACCCTGCTGCTGCCCGGGCGACGAGTTACCGCTGACCGACGGTGAGCAGATCCGCGCGCGCCTGGAGCACCAGCTCGACGCAATCCTCGACGGCGGGCATTGCGGCATCGAGCCGACCACGGTGATCGACCTGGCGGTCTCGCCGCCCGTGCTGGTGCGCGCCGGCAAGGGCAAGCTCGCCGGCGTCGGCTGGGAAGTGGTCGCGAACCCCGTATAATCAACTCTGTTCAATCAGGGGCCCGCCGTTGCGCGCGGGGAACGACCGCAAGGATGAGTGCCGTCCCTCAAGGCAAGCGTGTGCTCTCGGGCATGCGCCCCACCGGAGCGCTGCATCTGGGCAACTACCACGGCGCGCTGCGCAACTGGGTCGAGCTGCAGTATCAATACGAGTGCTACTTCTTCGTCGCCGACTGGCACGCGCTGACCACCGGCTATGAGGACACCGCCGGCCTGCCGCAGGCCATCCACGAGGTGCTGATCGACTGGCTGGCCGCCGGCCTCAATCCCGGCGTCGCCACCCTGTTCGTGCAGTCGCACGTGCCCGAACACGCCGAGCTGCACCTGCTGCTGTCGATGATCACGCCGCTTGGCTGGCTCGAGCGCGTGCCGACCTACAAGGATCAGCAGGAGCAGCTCAAGGAAAAGGACCTCGCAACCTACGGTTTCCTCGGCTACCCGCTGCTGCAGAGCGCCGATATCCTGCTCTATCGGCCGAGCTTCGTGCCGGTGGGTGAGGACCAGGTCGCGCACGTGGAGATCACGCGCGAGATCGCGCGACGCTTCAATCACCTGTACGGCCGCGAGCCGGACTTCGAGCACAAGGCCGAACGGGCCATCAAGGAGCTCGGCGGGCGCAACATCACGCTGTACCGCCAGCTGCGCCGCCGGTTCCAGGAGTCCGGCGATCTGGCGGCGATCGAACGCGCGCGCGCGCTGGTGGCCAGCAACGCGCGCATCACGGTGGCCGATCGCGAACGCCTGCTCGGCTATCTCGAGGGCTCGTATGTCAGCATCCTGCCCGAGCCGCAGGTGCTGTTGACGGCGAGTCCGCGGGTGCCCGGCCTGGACGGCCGCAAGATGTCCAAGTCCTATGGCAATACCATCCTGCTGCGCGAGGAGCCGGACTCGGTCGGCCGCGAAGCTCAAGACCATGCAGACCGATCCGGCGCGCGTGCGTCGCACCGACCCGGGTGATCCGGAGAAATGCCCGGTCTGGGACCTGCACAAGCTGTATTCGGACGAGGCGACGCGACAGTGGGTCGATCACGGTTGCCGCAGCGCGAGCATCGGCTGCCTCGACTGCAAGAAGCCGCTGATCGAGCGCATCGTCGAGGAGGTCTCCGGCATGCGCAAGCGGGCGCTGGAATTCCAGGAGAATCCCGAGCTGGTCGCCAATATCCTGATCGAAGGCGGCGACAAGGCGCGCGAGTCGGCGCGCGCGACGCTGGACGAGGTGCGTCGCGCGATGCATTTACGGCCGCAATGATTTATAAGGTTCGCCAGCGCGCGCTCGCGACTGCAAGGGGCTCGAGACGGTGAAGCCGGACCTGAAGATCGTGGTGTCGAATCCACCGCCGCCGGCCGCGGTGCCGGTCTCGCCCGAGCAGGTCGAGATGCCGTTCGCGGTGGTCAACGGCGAGCGCCTGACGCAGCTGCCGCGGGATCTGTACATCCCGCCGCAGGCGCTGGAAATCTTCCTCGAGGCCTTCGAGGGACCGCTCGATCTGCTGCTCTATCTGATCCGGCGGCAGAACGTGGATATTCTGAACATCCCGATCGCCGAGATCACGCGCCAGTACACCCAGTACATCGAGCTGATGCAGGACCTACAGCTCGAGCTGGCGGGCGAATACCTGGTGATGGCGGCGACCCTGGCCGAGATCAAGTCGCGGATGTTGCTGCCGCGGCCGCCCGGCGCGGCGGACGACGCCGAGGACGATCCGCGTGCCGAGCTGGTGCGCCGGCTGCAGGAGTACGAACGTTTCAAGCGCGCCGCGGCCGATATCGATGCCATGCCGCGGCTGGAACGCGACGTCTGGCAGGCGAGTGCCGAGCTGCGCGACAAGCCCGCGGCGCGCAGCCTGCCGCAGGTGACGTTGCAGGAGATGCTGCTGGCGTTCAAGGAAGTTGCCGTGCGCGCGGCCATGTTTGCGCACCATCACGTGCGGCGCGAACCGTTGTCGGTGCGCGAGCGCATGAGCAACATCCTGGCGGCCCTGGAACAGGGCAGTTTCCTCGAGTTCGTGCGCCTGTTCACGCCCGAGGAGGGACGCGCCGGAGTGACGGTCACCTTCATCGCGATCCTCGAGCTGGTCCGCGAAGGCCTGATCGACATCATGCAGACCGAAGCGTATGCGCCGCTGCACGTGCGCGCGGCGGCTGCAAATCGTACACTGCATCTGGTCGCCGACAACGCCGCGGCCGACTCGGTCGCGGCGGGGCCGGCCGGCCCGAGCGCAGCTGAAACCGACGGCGGCGGCAGCGGAGTGATGGAATGAGCGCCAGCGACACCAGCGAATCGGCAACCAGCGATACGAGCGACATCGGTGACATCAGGAATATCCTCGAAGCCGCGCTGCTGGCGGCGGGGCGATCGCTGACTGTCAGCGAGTTGTCGCAATTATTCGATGAACACGAACGACCGGAGCCGGCGGCGATCCGCGCCGCGCTCGGTTCGCTGGCGCAGGACTACGCCGGGCGGCCGATCGAGATCAAGGAGACCGGGGCGGGCTGGCGCATCCAGGTGCGCCGCGCCTATGCCGCGACGGTCGCGCGGCTGTGGCCGGAACGGCCGCAGCGCTACTCGCGCGCGCTGCTCGAGACGCTGGCGCTGATCGCGTATCGCCAGCCGATCACGCGCGCCGAGATCGAGTCGGTGCGCGGCGTGGCGGTCAATCCGAACATCACCAAGACGCTGCTCGAGCGGCAGTGGATCCGCGTGGTCGGCCACCGCGATCTGCCGGGCCGGCCGGAGCTGCTGGGTACCACGCGTGAGTTCCTCGAGTACTTCGGCCTCAACAGCCTCGACGAACTGCCGCCGCTGACCGAGCTGCGCTCGCTCGGCGAACTCGATCCGCAGCTCGATCTGCCGGTGGCCGGGCAGCGCGACGCCGCGGCGGTGGTCGGTGAGCCGGCGGCCTCGGCGGCGGGCGAGCCGATCGACGATGAAGCCAGCGACGCCGACGCCATCGAAGCGGACGAGTTCAGTGCCGCCGTGCAGGCAAGCTCGGGTCTGGTGGCCTCGGCTCCCGACGATTCACGCTAGAGACGGCGGATGCCGGCCGCGAGCCCCGCCGAGCGCCTGCAAAAGGTGCTGTCGCAGCTTGGCCTCGGCTCGCGTCGCGAGGCCGAAGCCTGGATCCGTGCCGGCCGTGTGACGGTCAACGGCAAGGCCGCGGTGCTCGGCATGCGCGTGGCCGCGGACGATCAGCTCAAGCTCGATGGCCGCCTCATCCGCCGACGTGTCGCCCGGGACGTGCCGGTGTTCCTGTGTCATCGCTCGCCCGGGGAACCGCTGCTGCCGTCACGCACCGGCGGCGGCGCCGAGAGCGCTGCGGCTGCACCCGGCGGCAGCGCCGCGGCGCCCGCGAGCATTGCCGAGCGGCTGCCGCGCCGCGCGGGCCGCCGATTCATCAGTATCAGTCCGATGCCGGGCGTCGATGGCGGACTGGAGCTGCTGACCGCTGACGGTGCCCTGGCCACGCGTCTGCAGCGCGCGGTGCACTCGTTGGAGATGGAATTCAGTCTGCGCATCCGCGGCGAGCTGTCCGCCGCGCAGCAGCAGGCGATCGGTGAGGGCATGCTCGACCGCGGCTCGGCGCTGCGGGTACTGCAGCTCGAGCCCAGCGGCGGCGAGGGCAGCAATCGCTGGTATCGGCTGGTCGCGGTCGGTGCCAGCGGCAACGACATCCGCCAGCTGATCGAGCGCCAGGCGGTCACGCTGGTGCGCATGCTGCGCACGCGCATCGGCAGCCTGGCGCTGCCGCGCACGCTCGCGCGCAGTCATTGGCGCGAGCTCGAGGCCGCGGAAGTCACCGCGCTGCTTGGCAGTCCAGGCTCTGGCCGCTGACACCGCGACTGGCCGGTCCGAGCAGCCACAGGTATGGCGGCACCACGTCCTCGGGAGCGACCGTCCTGGCCGGGTCCTCGGCTGGGTACGCCTGGCGGCGCAGCCGCGTGCGCACCGGTCCGGGATTGAGCGCGTTGACGCGCGGGTTGCCACTGCGCTCGAACTCCTCGGCCAGAATCTGGCTCAGGGCCTCGACGCCGAATTTCGACACCGCGTAGGCGCCCCAGTAGGCGTGAGCGTGCCGGCCGGCGCCGCTGCTGGTGAAGACGACGGATGCATCAGGCGCGGCGCGCAGCAGCGGCAGCAGCACCTGGGTGAGCGCGAACGCCGCCGTCAGATTGACGTGCAGCACGCGACACCAGGTCGGCACGTCGTATTGCTCGATCGGTGAGAGCACGCCGAGGATGGCGGCGTTGTGCAGCAGCCCGTCGAGCCTGCCATAGCGGCTCTGCAGCGCGTCGCAGAGCTGATCGTAGTCGCGCGCGACGGCATGCTCGAGATCGAGTGGGGCGATCGTTGCCGGCGCTTTATTCAATGCGGCAATCCGCGCGTGCACCTGCTCCAGTTTGCTGACCGTGCGGCCGATCAGCACCAGCTCGGCACCGTGGGCCGCCGCCGCGAGGGCGACGGCCCGGCCGATGCCATCGCCGGCGCCAGTCACGGCAATCACGCGTCCGCGCAATTCCTCCGGCGTCGGCCGGTAGCGTTGATGCGCCGGCAGGGCGGCGGTAGACGTAGACGAGGAGTCGCTCATGGTTGACTCGTGGCTGGGTGAGTGCCGGGCCGGGCGTTCAGTCGATCCGGAAACGTCCGCGCGCGGCGCGGCGCGCGGCGCGCCAGGCGATCATATTATCGGCGAAGCCATCGAGGCCCGAGCCGCCGCTGCGCGGCGCCCGGCGCGTGCGGCGCTGCGCCTGACGTGCGGCCAGTGCGATCCACACCAGCAGCGGCGTGAGCCGCGGCTGCAGCGCGCGATCGATTGCCTCGGCCTCGCGCCGCAGCGCCTCGAGGGCGGCGGCCGGGCTGTCAGCGCCCGGCGCGGCCGCCGGCGGCGGCGCGCTCGCCGCGCTGTGCGGTACCGGGGCGCTGCGCCCGTACGCGAAGCGCTCGAGCTCGCCGGCGCGCTCGCCCAGATCGCCCAGCACCCGTTGCAGCTGCGGTGAGGGCGGCTGCGAGTCGGCCGGCGCGCGCAGCGCGGTCCCGGCCAGTTCGAACAGCGCGCGCTGCAGCGCGCCTGCCGGGCGGCCGCCGAGCGTGTCGGTTGCCAGATCGGTGGCCGCGGCCTCGACCAGGCGCTGCAGGTTCAGGCGACGGTCCGGGTCCTGCGCCAGCAGTGCGCGCAACCACGGATGCTGCGGCTCGCCGCGTGCGTAGCGCTCGGCTTCCCCGCGCCACCAGTCGAGCCGGACATGAGCCAGCGCGTGATCGAGGCGGCGCGTGGCGCCGGCGCTGATCTCGTTGGCCAGCGCCAGCAATGTGGCAAGCGTGGAGCGCGCCGTGGCCGGGCTATAGAGCAGGGCGAAATGGCACGGCGAGCCTTCGGCGGGCGGTGGCGGCTGCGCCGGCGGCGCCGGCGGCGGCGCGCCGGAGCCACCGCTCATGGTTCGGCCCCGCCGTCGCGTTGCGGGTCGCGCACCAGCCGCTCGATCGGTTCGAGGCTGGCGATCGGTTCACCGGCCGCGGCACCGAGTTCGGTGAAGCGGCGCGCGCCCGGCAACACCTGGCGCTCGAGCG
Source organism: uncultured Gammaproteobacteria bacterium (assembly GCA_963701975.1). Classification (GTDB taxonomy): domain Bacteria; phylum Pseudomonadota; class Gammaproteobacteria; order Steroidobacterales; family Steroidobacteraceae; genus FEN-1191. Next base: position 3,828,309 of record OY969692.1, on the reverse strand, counting down.
AACCGACGGCGCTGTTGTAGGCATCGACCGCGCCGCCGAGCGAGCGACCGGTCCGGACCAGATGAGCGACGAAGCTCGACAAGCGCTTGTGCAGTTCCTGGCCGAGGTCGCGGATCAAGGCGGCGTTCTCGGCCACGGCGGCTTGCCGCCAGCCGTAGGCGACCGCCTTGAGCAGCGCGATCAGCGTCGATGGGGTGGCGATGATCACGCCGGCGCGCAGCGCGTGCTCGAGCAACTCGGGCCGCTCCGCCAGCGCGGTGCTCAGGAACTGGTCGCCGGGCAGGAACAGCACGACGAATTCCGGGCTGTGCTCGAATTGCGCCCAATAGGCCTTGGAGGCCAGCTCGCGCACCCGCGCCTCGACCTGCTGCGCGTGGCGCGCCAGCGCCTGCGAGCGCAGCTCCTCGGTCGGAGCATCGATCGCATCGAGGTAGCCCTCGAGCGGTGTCTTGGCGTCTACCACCAGCCTGCGCCCTTCGGGCATGTTCACCACCAGATCGGGGCGCAACAGCGCGCCGGTCTCGCCGCGGCTCGGCTGCTCGGTGAAGTCGCAGTGCTCGGACAGGCCGGCCAGTTCCACCACGCGCCGCAATGTCAGCTCGCCCCAGCGGCCGCGCACCTCCGGGCGGCGCAGCGCTGTCACGAGATTGCGCGTCTCGCGCTGCAGCGCCAAGTGTCCCTGAGCGAGCGTCTCGATCTGTGTACGCAGGCTGACGAAAGCCTCGCGACGCTCGCGCTCCATCGCCGATACCTGGGCTTCGGTCTTCTCGAGCGCGCTGCGGATCGGATCGACCAGCGCCTGGAACGCCTGCTCGCGCTCGCGCAACGTGCCCTGAATGCTGGCCTGCTCGCGGCCAAAGGTTTCGCGCGCGAGCTTGAGGAACATGTCGGCATTGTCACGCAGCGCCGCCGCGGCGAACTCCTGCACGTTGGCGCGCAATCGTGCCTCGCTGTCGGCGAGCTGTTGCGCGGTGCGTCGCGCCAGCAGGCGCGAGAGCGCCAGCGCCAGCACCAGCCCCAGTAACAGTCCACCCGCCATGGCCAGCAGCATCTGCATTCAGGACCGCCTCATCGGACGCGAGCGCTCAGGCTCCGGCGCCCGGCGCGAGCTGTGTCGCCCGGCGCTCGAGGCCCACCCAGGCGAGCAGTTCCTGCGGTTGCCCGATCCACGCGGTGACCGGCCAGTCCTTGACGTCATCGTGCGCTCCGATGTAGCCGAAGCTGGCAGCGAGTGCGACCATGTTGGCCGCGCGCGCCGCTTGGACGTCGCGCAGCGCATCGCCGAGGTACAGGCAGCGCACCGGTTCGACCTGGAGCCGCTGCGCGGCGGTCAGCAGCGGCAATGGATCGGGCTTGCGCACCGGCAGGCTGTCGCCCGAGAGCACGCAGCCGGCGCGATCGAACAGCCCCAGCTGCTGCAGCAGCGGCTCGGTCAGCCAGCGCGGCTTGTTGGTGATCACACCCCACGGGATGCGGTGGGCTTCGAGCTCCGACAGCACTTCGTCGAAACCGGGAAACAGCCGCGTCTCGACCACCAGCTGCGACCGATACAGCTGCAGAAAGCGCGCACGCAGGGTCTCGAACGCTGTGGCATCGGCGTCCGGAAAGCCGAGGCGCACGACCGCATTGGCGCCGTTCGAGACATGCGGCCGGATGCTCTGGAATGCGAGCGCTGGCAGCTGCTGCTCGGCGCGCAGCGTATTGAGTGCGAGCGCCAGGTCCGGCGCGGTATCGAGCAGCGTGCCGTCCAGGTCGAGCAGCACGGCCGCGAGCGGTATCGGCGGGATCACGCCGCCTCGGCTGCGCGCCGGAAATGCGCCAGGTAGTTCACGCTGGCGTCGGCCGTGAGCCGCGCGGTGTTGCTGAACGGGTTGTAATCGATGCCGCTGATGTCACACAGCGTGAGCTGCTGTGCACGCGCCAGGCGGGCGAGCTCGGCCGGCCGCAGCAGCCGCGCGTATTGGTGCGTGCCACGCGGAATCAGCTTCAGCAGATACTCGGCGCCGACGATCGCGAACAGAAACGAGCGCAGGTTGCGATTGATGGTGGAGACGAACAGATCGCCGCCGGGCCGCAGCAGCCTGGCCGCGGCGCCCAGCAGGGTGGCCGGGCTCGGCACGTGCTCGACCAGCTCCATGCAGCTGATGACGTCGAATGTGCTGGTGGCCTGGCCGACGAACTGCTCCGCCGAGCACAGGTGGTAGTCGATCTGCAGCCGGCTCTCATGCGCGTGCAGCCGCGCCACCTCGATCATCGCCGGCGCCATGTCGATGCCGGTGACGTGAGCGCCATGGCGGGTCAGGGCTTCGGTGAGCAGGCCGCCGCCGCAGCCGATGTCGAGCACGCGCCGCTGCGACAGGGCGCTGCGCTGCGCCACATAGTCGACGCGCTGCGGATTGAGCGCGTGCAGTGGCCGAAAGGCGCCGCGTGGATCCCAGAATTCGTGCGCCAGCGCATCGAATTTGCGCACTTCCGAATCGATCGCGCCTGCGGTGGCTTCGCTGTGCATGGCGGCAAGTATAGCCCTGCGGGTGCCGGCCGCGCGGCGCCTTGCAGCCGCGGCCGCAGTGCGCTTGGCGCAGTGCGCGGCCGCAGCCGCGCAAGGACCGCGACAGCGGCGCCGAGAGCGGGTCTTGTGCTATGATTTCCCGCTTAATTTCACGCGCGAACATGGGATAAGAGTGACCGATATAGCCCGCGAAATCATGCCCGTCAGCCTCGAAGAGGAGATGCGCAAGTCCTATCTCGACTATGCCATGAGCGTCATTGTCGGGCGCGCGCTGCCGGACGTGCGCGATGGCCTCAAGCCGGTGCATCGACGCGTGCTGTACGCGATGCGCGAGCTCGGCAACGACTATAACCGGCCTTACAAGAAATCGGCGCGCGTGGTCGGAGACGTCATCGGCAAGTATCACCCGCACGGTGACGTTGCGGTCTACGACACCATCGTGCGCATGGCGCAGCCGTTCTCGATGCGCTACCTGCTGGTGGACGGGCAGGGCAATTTCGGCTCGGTGGACGGCGATGCGCCGGCCGCCATGCGCTACACCGAAGTCCGCATGTCGCGGCTGGCGCACGAGCTGCTGGCCGACATCGACAAGGAAACCGTCGATTTCGTCCCGAACTACGACGAATCCGAGCACGAGCCGTCGGTCATGCCGACGCGCATTCCGAACCTGCTGGTCAACGGCTCCTCCGGCATCGCCGTCGGCATGGCGACCAACATCCCGCCGCACAACCTGATCGAAATCAGCAATGCCTGTCTGGCACTGATCGACGATCCGTCGCTGAGCCTGGCCGGGCTGATGCAGCACGTGCCGGGTCCGGATTTCCCGACCGCCGGCATCATCAACGGCGCGCAGGAGATCGTGACCGCCTATAAGACCGGCCGCGGCCGGCTGTCGGTGCGGGCGCGCGCCCATTTCGAGGAATTCGACGATCGCGGCCGCCAGGCGATCATCGTCACCGAACTGCCCTATCAGGTGAACAAGGCCCGGCTGCTCGAGCGCATCGCCGAGCTGGTGCGCAACAAGCAGATCGACGGCATCTCCGAGCTGCGCGATGAGTCCGACAAGGACGGCATGCGGGTGGTGATCGAGCTCAAGCGCGGCGAAGTCGCCGAGATCGTGCTCAACAACCTGTATGCGCAGACGCCGATGGAGACGGTGTTCGGCATCAACATGGTGGCGCTGCTCGACGGCCAGCCGCGGCTGATGTCGCTGCGCGAGATGCTGGAGGCGTTTCTGCGCCACCGGCGCGAAGTGGTCACGCGCCGCTCCATCTTCGAACTGCGCCGCGCGCGCGAGCGCGCCCACATCCTCGAGGGCCAGGCGGTGGCGCTGGCGAACATCGATGAGGTGATCGCGCTCATCAAGGCCTCACCGACACCGGCCGATGCGCGCACCGCGATGCTGGCGCGTGGCTGGCCGCCCGGGGCGGTGTCGGAGATGCTCGAGCGCAGCGGCGCGGCGGCGACCCGTCCGGACGGGCTGGCCGCCGAATTCGGCCTGTCCGGCGGCGTATATCGACTGAGCGAAGCCCAGGCGCAGGCAATCCTGGAGTTGCGCCTGCACCGGCTCACCGGGCTCGAGCAGGGCAAGATCGTCGAGGAATTCCAGACCCTGCTGGCCGAGATCGGCAACCTGTCGGAGATCCTCGCGCTGCCCGCGCGCCTGACCGCAGTGGTGCGCGCCGAGATCATCGAGATTCGCGACAACTTCGGCGATCCGCGGCGCACCGAGATCAGCCGCGATCACCTCGATCTGAGCACCGAGGATCTGATCGAGCCGCAGGACGTCGCGGTCACGCTGTCGCACGCCGGCTATGCCAAGGCCCAGCCGGTGTCCGACTATCAGGCGCAGCGGCGCGGCGGCCGCGGCAAGGCCGCCACCGCGGTCAAGGACGAGGATTTCATCGAGAAGTTCTTCGTCGCCCATACCCACGATACGCTGCTGTGCTTCTCCAATCGCGGCAAGGTCTACTGGTTGCGGGTGTTCGAGCTGCCGCAGGGCGGGCGCGGCTCGCGCGGCAAGCCGATCGTGAATCTGCTGCCGCTCGAGGAGGGCGAGAAGATCAGCGCGGTGCTGCCGGTCAAGCAGTTCGACGAGCAGCATTTCGTGTTCATGGCCACCAGCAGCGGTACCGTCAAGAAGACGCCGCTGGCGGCGTTCTCGCGGCCGCGCCCGAGCGGCATCATCGCACTCGACCTGCGCGGCGACGACCACCTGGTCGGCGTGGCGCTTACCGACGCGACGCGCGAGATCATGCTGGTGACCAGCGGCGGCAAGGCGATCCGCTTCCACGAGGAAGAGGTGCGGCCGATGGGGCGCGAGGCGGCCGGCGTGCGCGGCGTGAAGCTCGGCGAAGGCCAGCGCGTGATCGCATTGCTGGTGCTCGGCGAGGGCTACGTGCTCACGGCCTCCGAGAACGGCTACGGCAAGCTGACGTCGCTCGAGGATTTCCCCGGCCACGGCCGCGGCGCCCAGGGCGTGATCGCGCTGCAGACCACGTATCGCAATGGCGCCACGGTGGCGGCACTGCAGGTGCAGCCGGGTGATGAGCTGATGCTGATCAGCTCGACCGGTACGCTGGTGCGTACTCCGGTGTCCGACATATCGGTGGTCGGGCGCAACACGCAGGGCGTGCGGCTGATACGGCTGGGCGAGGCGGAACGCCTGACCGGCATCGAGCGCGTGGCCGGACTCGAGGTCGGCGACGGGCCGGAAGCGATCGAAGGCAACGACGACAACCCCGACAGCGCCGCGGGCGGCGATGCCTCGGGGATCGACGACGGCGGCAGCGACGAAGTCAGCCCGCTGTAGCCGCCGCGGCGCAGCTCGCCGGCAAGGCGGCGGATGTTGCTCTGCTAGAATCCCCGTGGTTACCTGCCTGGTTTCGAATGTGAGGTCGATGCGTGCGCGTATTCAATTTTGCACCGGGTCCGGCGGCGTTGCCGCTCGAGGTGCTGGAGCAGGTGCGGGATGAGCTGACCGACTGGCGCGGCAGCGGCATGTCGGTGATGGAAATCAGTCATCGCAGCAAGGCCTTCGTCGCGGTGGCGACCGAGGCCGAAGCGGACCTGCGCGAGCTGCTGTCGATCCCGTCCGAGTACAAGGTGCTGTTCCTGCAGGGCGGCGCCACCGCGCAGTTCGCGGCGATTCCGCTGAACCTGACGCAACCCGACAGCAGCGTCGACTACGTCAACACCGGGTCGTGGTCGCCAAGGCGATCGGCGAGGCGCGGCGCTTCTGCAAGGTCAATGTCGCGGCCGACGCCGCGGCCTCGAAATACACCAGCGTGCCGCCGCGCAGCGGCTGGCAGCTCACCCCCGGCGGCGGCGTATCTGCACTACACGCCGAACGAGACCATCGGCGGGGTCGAGTTTCCGTTCGTGCCGCAGGTCGACGCGCCGCTGGTGGCCGACATGTCCTCGACCATTCTGTCGCGGCCGCTCGACGTCAGCCGCTTCGGGCTGATCTACGCCGGCGCGCAGAAGAACATCGGGCCTTCGGGCCTGTGCGTGGTGATCGTGCGCGAGGAACTGCTGGGACACGCGCGCCCCGGCACGCCGAGCGTGTGGAACTTCAAGGCCATGGCCGATGACGGCTCGATGCTCAACACGCCGCCCACCTTCGCCTGGTACTTTGCCGGCCTGGTGTTCAAGTGGCTCAAGCGGCAGGGTGGCGTCGCGGCGATGGGCGAGCGCAATCGCGCCAAGGCCGAACTGCTCTACCGCACCATCGACGCTTCCGGCTTCTACCGCAACCCGGTCGATCCGGCGTGCCGCTCATGGATGAACGTGCCGTTCGTGCTCGCCGACGGCGCGCTCGACAAGACCTTCCTGGCCGAAGCCAACGCAGGCGGGGCTGACGAATCTCGCCGGACATCGCTCGGTCGGCGGCATGCGCGCCAGCCTGTACAACGCGACGTCGATCGAAGCGGTCAGGGCGCTGAGCGAATTCATGCTCGAATTCGCGCGCCGTCACGGCTGAGCGCGGGGCCTGCGCCATGGGATACCGCATTCTGACCCTGAACCAGATCAGCGTGCGCGGGCTTGAGCGCCTGCCGCGCGAGCGCTATGAGCTTGCCTCCGAGATCGGCCACCCGCACGCGGTGATGGTGCGCTCGGCCGACATGCACGCGATGAACATCCCGTCGTCGGTGCTGGCGGTTGCTCGCGCCGGCGCCGGCACCAACAACATTCCGGTCGCGGCGCTGAGCAGGCGCGGTGTGCCGGTGTTCAACGCCCCCGGGGCCAACGCCAACGCCGTCAAGGAGCTGGTGCTCGCCGGTCTGTTCCTGGCGGCGCGCAACATCTGCCAGGCCTGGGCCTATGCGCGCGCGCTGCAGGGCGATGACCGCACCATCGACGAGACGGTGGAGAAGAGCAAGAAGGACTTCGTCGGCTTCGAACTGCCCGGCCGCACGCTCGGCGTCGTCGGGCTCGGCGCCATCGGTGTCGAGGTCTGCAACAGTGCACAGGCACTGGGAATGAGGGTGCTCGGCTATGATCCGCAGATCACGGTGCACGTGCCTGGCAGCTGTCATCGTCGGTGCAGCAGGCGCTGTCGCTCGATGACCTGTTCGCGCGCTCCGACATGGTCAGCGTGCACGTGCCGATGCTCGACGCCACGCGCGGCCTGATCAATGGGGCGCGGCTGCGCCTGATGCAACCGGGAGGCACCGTGTTGAACTTCGCGCGCGCGCCGATCGTCAACGAAGCGGAGCTGGTGGCCGAGCTCGACCGCGGCCACCTGCACGCCTACATCTGCGATTTCCCGACCAACGCGCTGAAGAACCACCCGCGCGTCGTGACACTGCCGCATCTGGGCGCCTCGACCGTCGAGGCCGAGGATAACTGCGCGATGATGGTGGCGGACACGCTGCGCGAATTTCTCGAGCAGGGGCACATCCGTCACTGCGTCAATTTTCCCGACGCCGCGCTGCCGCGCGCGGCCGGCTCGATCCGCCTGGCGATCGCCAACGCCAACGTGCCCAACATGGTGGGCCAGATCTCGACCTGCCTCGCCAGCGCCGGACTCAACATCGCCGAACTGCTCAACCGCTCCCTCGGCGAGTACGCGTACACGCTGATCGATGCCGAGGGCAACGCCGACGAGTCGCTGTTGCAGCGCATCCGCGCGATCGACGGCGTGCTGTCGGTGCGGCTCGTGCGCATGCCGGACTGATGCCGATGGCGCGTCGCAAGGGTCAGTCGAGCACGGGTCGCGGCCAGCCGGCGCCGAAGCGCGGACCGAAGCCGGCGGCGGCCGCGGCCGGCCAGGCGCCCGGTGCGCCGGACGGCGCGGGCGCTGAGCTGGACTCGCTGCGCGCCGACATCGACGCGGTCGATCGAGCGGCTGCATGCGCTGCTCAATGAGCGCGCGCGGCTGGCGCAGCGGGCCGGCATCTCCAAGCACCGCGACGGGCACACGGTCGATTTCTACCGGCCGGAACGCGAGGCCGAGGTGCTGCGCAGCGCGCTCGAGCGCAACCGGGGCCCGTTGCGCAACGAGGAGATCGTGCGCCTGTTCCGCGAGATCATGTCGGCCTGCCTGGCGCAGGAGGAGCCGCTGAAGGTGGCATTTCTCGGCCCCGAGGGCACCTTCACCCAGCAGGCCGTGCTGCGCCATTTCGGCCACTCGGTGCGCGCGCTGGCGCTGCCGACCGTGGATGAGGTGTTCCAGGAAGTCGAGGCCGGCAATGCCGATTTCGGCGTCGTCGCGATCGAGAATTCGAGCGAGGGCACGATCACCAACACGCTCGATCGCCTTCTGAGCAGCCCGCTGCACATCTGCGGCGAGGTGGAGCTGCGCATTCATCATTGCCTGATGGGCAAGATGGATGCGATCGAGCGCGTGCTGCGGGTGTGCTCCCACAGCCAGGCACTGGCGCAGTGCCGGGGCTGGCTCGACGAGCACCTGCCGGAGGCCGAGCGCGTGCCGGTGGCGAGCAACGCCGAGGGCGCGCGGCGCGCGCGTGATGAGCAAGGCACGCGCCGCGATCGCCGGCGAGACCGCCGCCGAGGTCTATGGCCTGCAGCATCCTGGCGCGCGAGATCGAGGACCGCGCCGACAATGCCACGCGCTTCCTGGTGCTCGGGCGCAAACTGCTGCGTCCGAGCGGCGCGGATCGCACCACGCTGCTGCTGTCGATCGGCGATACGCAGTCCCCGGGCGCGCTGCATCGGCTGCTCGAGCCGCTGGCGCGCTACGGCATCAGCATGACCCGCATCGAGTCGCGGCCGTCGCGGCGGCGCAAATGGGACTACGTGTTCTTCATCGACATCGAAGGTCACGCCGAGGACGCGGAGGTACGCAAGGCGCTTGCCGGCGCTGAAGAAGCGCGCCTCGTTGTTCCGGGTGCTCGGCTCCTACCCGCGGGCGGTGCTGTAGGACGATGGCGACCGAACGTCATCCCGGCGAGCGCGACCCGGGTGCGCTCGCGGTGCCGGCGGTGCGCGGCCTGTCACCGTACCTGCCGGGCAAGCCGATCTCGGAGCTCGAGCGCGAGCTCGGCATCCACGACATCGTCAAGCTGGCGTCGAACGAGAACCCTTACGGCCCGAGCCCGCGCACGCTGGCGGCGATGCAGGCCGCGCTCGGCGAGGTCTGGCTGTATCCGGATGGCGGCAGTCACGCGCTGAAGCAGGCGTTGGCACGCCAGCTGCGCGATCGATGCGGCGTGCCTGACGCTCGGCAACGGTTCCAACGATCTGCTGGTGCTGCTGGCGGAGGCTTTCCTGACCCCAGGCCACAGCGCGGTCTATTCGCAGTACGGCTTTGCGATCTATCCACTGGTCACGCGCCAGACCGGCGCGCGCGCGCATCGAAGTCCCGGCGCTCGGACGCGATGCCGAGATGCCGCTCGGCCATGATCTGGCCGCGATGACGCGCGGCGATCGAGCCGACTACGCGGCTGGTGTTCATCGCCAATCCCAACAATCCGACCGGCACCTGGGCGGCGCCGGCCGCGGTGAAGCGCCTGCTCGAGCGCGCTGCGCCGAGCACGCTGGTGGTGCTCGATGAGGCTTATTTCGAATACGGCCGCGAGCGCGGTACCCAGGATGGGCTGGCGTGGCTCGCCGAGCATCCGAACCTGGTGATCCTGCGCACCTTCTCCAAGGCCTACGGACTTGCCGGAGCGCGCGTCGGCTACGCGATCTCGCATCCGGAGATCGCCGACGTGCTCAATCGCCTGCGGCCGGCGTTCAACGTCAATTCGCTGGCGCAGGCCGGCGCGCTCGCGGCGCTGGCCGACCAGGCGCACATGCGCAGCGGCGTGAGTCTGACCATGCGCGAGCTCACGCGGGTCGAAGCCGAGCTGCGGCGGCTGGGGCTATGGACCGCGCCTTCGGCCGGCAATTTCCTGCTGGTGCGGCTCGGACAGCGGCCGCGCCGGTCTATGAGCGTCTGCTGCGCGTGCGGCCTGATCGTGCGTCCGCTCGCCGGGCTATGGCCTGCGCGAGTGCCTGCGCATCTCGATCGGCCTGCCGGCCCAGAACGATCGGCTGCTCGCGACACTGCCGCGGGCGCTGGTCGCGAACGCTGCGCAAGCGCCATGAGCGGCAGCGCGGCGAGCCCTGCCATCGGCGCTCGTCGCTACCTGGTGCGACCGGCCGCCAGCGTGCACGGCGAGCTGACGGTTCCGGGCGACAAATCCATCTCGCATCGCGCGCTGATGCTCGGCGGCATCGCCGAGGGAGCGACCGCGATCCGCGGCTTCCTCGCGAGCGAGGACTGCCTGGCGACGCTCGCGGCGCTGCGTGCGCTCGGTGTGCGATCGAGCGGCCGGCCGAGACCCAGGTGCGGGTGCAGGGCGTGGGTCGTGATGGCCTCGCCGGCGCCGCGCGGCCGCTCGACATGGGCAATGCCGGTACCGCGATCCGCCTGTTCATGGGGCTGCTGGCCGGGCAGCGCTTCGACAGCACGCTCATCGGCGATGCCTCGCTGATGCGCCGGCCGATGGAGCGCGTCGCCGCGCCGCTGCGCGCGATGGGCGCGCGCATCGACACCGACAGGCGGCAGGCCGCCGGTGAGAATCCACGGCGGCGCGGCATTGCACGGCATCGACTACGCGCTGCCGATGGCCAGCGCGCAGGTGAAATCCGCGCTGCTGCTGGCGGGCCTGTATGCTCACGGGCAGACCCGCGTCACCGAGCCGGCGCCGACCCGCGATCACACCGAGCGCATGCTGCGCGGCTTTGGCGTGCAGATTGACGCAGCCGATCGCCGGCGCGCGTGAGCCTCGCGGGTGGCCAGCGCCTGCGCGGCTGCGACATCGAAGTCCCGGGGATTTCTCGTCGGCCGCGTTCTTCATCGTGGCGGGCTGCCTGGCGGCGCGGCAGGGGCTGACGATGCGCAATGTCGGGTCAATCCCACCCGCACCGGGCTGCTCGAGATGCTGCGGCTGATGGGGGCGGACATCGACGTGCAGCCACGGCGCACGCGCGGCTCCGGAGCCGGTGGCCGACATCCACGTGCGCGCCAGCCGAGCTGCACGGCATCCGCGTGCCCGAGGCGCTGGTGCCGCTGGCGATCGACGAGTTTCCGGTGTTTTTCATCGCCGCGGCCGCGGCTACCGGCGAGACCGTCGTGACCGGCGCCGCCGAGCTGCGCGTCAAGGAAAGCGATCGGCTCGCGGCGATGGCAGCCGGACTGGCAACGCTTGGCATCGAGTGCGAACTGCTGGCCGACGGCCTGCGGATGCGGGGCGGGCCGATGCGCGGCGGGCGCGTCGACAGCCACGGCGATCATCGCATCGCGATGGCCTTTGCGATCGCCAGCCTGTGCGCCAGCGAGCCGATCGAGATCGACGATGTGGCCAACGTCGCGACCTCGTTTCCGGATTTTCCGCAGCTGGCGCGCGCCGCGGGCCTGGTGCTCGAGGATTGAGGCGTGCAGCGCCCCGGTGGTCACCATCGATGGGCCGAGCGGCTCGGGCAAAGGCACCGTGAGTCGGCTGCTGGCGCATCGCAGTCGGCTGGCACCTGCTCGACAGCGGCGCGCTGTATCGCCTGGTGGCTTTTGCCGGGGCACTGGCCGGGCTTGAAGCCCGATGACAGCGGCGGGCACGCGCGCCTCGCCGCCGGCATGAGGGTCGAGTTTGCGGCCGATCCGGGGGCAACGAGCGCATTATGCTCGATGGGCGGGAGGTGTCGGCGGCGCTGCGCACCGAGTCCGCCGGGGCCGGGGCCTCGCGGGTCGCGGCCTGGCCGGCGGTGCGCGCGGCACTGCTGGATCGGCAACGCGCCTTCGCCCGCCCCCCGGGCCTGATCGCCGACGGGCGCGATATGGGGACCGTGGTGTTCCCGGCAGCCCAGCTCAAGATCTTCCTGACCGCAAGCAGCCGAGGAACGGGCCCGAAGACGCTATAACCAGTTGAAAGAAAAGGATTCTGGTGTTAGCCTTGCCGCCCTTTCGCTCGAGATCGCGGAACGCGACCGGCGCGATTCGACACGCTCCGTGGCGCCGCTTGTGCCGGCTGCCGACGCGATCGTCCTGGACTCGACGGCCCTGGATGCCGCCGAAGTGGCGGACGAGATATTCGCGCACGGCCGCGAGCGCTCGCTTTGGGCGTAGGTTCGCCCGGCGCGCGAGGGGGGTCTCGTTCGAGGGTGAATTGAAGGTTGGCGCCGCAGGATGCGGCGTTCGTCTATGTCCAACCCGCTGGTGCCGGAGGCGCCGCGGTCGATAAGCACGGTGACGTGCGAGAGAGTCTATGAACGAAGTCTTGACCGAAAGTTTCAGTGAGATGTTCGAGCAGAGCCTGGCGAATCAACGCATTCGCCCCGGCATGATCCTCACCGGCCTGGTGATCGATGTCGGACCGGACGTCGTCATCGTCAACGTGGGACTGAAGTCCGAGGCGGTCATCCCGCTCGAGCAGTTCAAGAACGAGCGCGGCGAAGTCGAAGTCAAGCCCGGCGACCAGGTCGAGGTGGCGCTCGATTCGGTCGAGGACGGCACCGGCGAGACCCGGCTGTCGCGCGAGAAGGCCAAGCGAGCGCGCACCTGGACGCGCCTGGAAGAGGCGTTCAACAACGGCCGAGATCGTCACCGGTATCATTTCCGGTCGCGTCAAGGGCGGCTTCACGGTCGAGATCGATCATGTGCGCGCCTTCCTGCCCGGCTCGCTGGTGGACGTGCGCCCGGTGCGCGACACCGGCTACCTCGAGGGCAAGCCGCTCGAGTTCAAGGTCATCAAGCTCGACCAGAAGCGCAACAACGTCGTGGTCTCGCGCCGCGCGGTGGTGGAGCAGGAATTCTCCGCCGAGCGCAGCGCGCTGATGGACAACCTGCAGGAAGGCGCGGTGGTGCGCGGCACGGTCAAGAATCTCACCGACTACGGTGCGTTCGTCGATCTGGGCGGCATCGATGGCCTGCTGCATATCACCGACATGGCCTGGAAGCGCGTCAAGCATCCGTCCGAAGTCGTCAAGGTCGGCGATGAGATCGACGTGCGGATCCTGAAGTTCGATCGCGAGCGCTCGCGCGTGTCGCTCGGCCTGAAGCAGCTCGGCGCCGATCCGTGGGAGAACATAGCGCGGCGCTATCCGCCCAACACCCGCGTGTTCGGCAAGGTCACCAACATCGCCGACTACGGCGCGTTCGTCGAAATCGAGGACGGCGTCGAGGGCCTGGTGCACGTGTCGGAAATGGACTGGACCAACAAGAACGTCAATCCGGCCAAGGTGGTGCATACCGGCCAGGAAGTCGAGGTGATGGTGCTCGACGTGGACGAGGAGCGGCGCCGCATTTCGCTCGGCCTGAAGCAGTGCAAGGCCAACCCGTGGAAGGAATTCGCCGAGAATCACAATCGCGGCGATCACGTCTCGGGACAGATCAAGTCGATCACCGACTTCGGCATCTTCATCGGCCTGCCGGGCAACATCGACGGCCTGGTGCACCTGTCCGACATCTCCTGGGATCAGCCCGGCGAGGAAGCGGTGCGCAACTACCAGAAGGGCCAGCAGGTCGAGGCGATGGTGCTGTCGATCGATCCGGAGCGCGAGCGCATCTCGCTCGGCATCAAGCAGCTCGCCAAGGATCCGTTCTCGGCGTTCATTGCCGAGAACCCGAAGGGCAGCATCGTCAAGGGCACGGTCAAGGAAGTGGATGCACGCGGCGCGGTCATCGATCTGGGCAACGGCATCGAAGGCCAGCTGCGCGCCTCGGAGCTGGGCCGCGACCGGGTGGACGACGCGCGCGCGGTGCTCAAGATCGGCGATGAAGTCGAAGCCAAGTTCATCGGGGTGGATCGCAAGACCCGCACCATCTCGCTGTCGATCAAGGCCAAGGAAGTGCACGAAGAAGCCGAAGCGGTGCAGAGCTATCGATCCGAAGTGCCAACCTCGGGAACCAGCCTGGGCGACCTGCTGAAGGAGCAGATCAACGCGCCGGATCGCGGTTGAGCGCATCAGGCGCCTGCAACGTCATCAAATAAGCGACAAGGATCACCGCGCCGGGGAGCCGCGGGCTTCGGGGCGGTGATCTTCAGAAGAATCTGGAAGCGCCATGACGAAGTCGGAACTGATCGAGATCATCACGGCGAAGCAGAAGCATCTGCCGGCCAAGGATGTCGAGCTGGCACTCAAGCAGATGCTCGAGATCATGAGCGATTCGCTGGCGCAGGGCGATCGCATCGAGATCCGCGGCTTTGGCAGTTTCTCGCTGCACTTCCGTCCGCCGCGCCAGGGTCGTAATCCCAAGACCGGCGAGGCGGTGGCGCTCGCCGGCAAGTACGTGCCGCACTTCAAGCCGGGCAAGGACCTGCGCGAGCGCGTCAACAGCGGCGCGGATCGCCCGATCCGCGACTGAGACGCAAGTCCCATCGCTGCCATGTAGTCTTCGTCCGTGGCCGTCACGGGCGGGTATTGACATCGCCAGCGCCGTCGCGGTCGTCTAACATCCGGCCGGCGAACAGGAAGGTGAGAGGATCAGCGGCATGGCTGTAACAGAGGTTCGGACCGCGGTGTTCCCGGTCGCAGGACGTGGCACGCGGTTCCTGCCGGCGACCAAGGCCAGTCCGAAGGAGATGCTGCCGATCGTTGACAAGCCGCTGATCCAGTACGCGGTCGATGAGGCGCTGGCCGCCGGCGCCCGACCGCCTGGTGTTCATCACCGGCTCGTCCAAGCGCGCGATCGAGGACCATTTCGACACCGACGATGCGCTCGAGAAGCTGCTCGAGGCGCAGGGCAAGCACGAGCTGGCGCGAACAGGTGCGCAGCGTGCTGCCGAGCTATGCCTCCTGTATCTATATCCGCCAGCCCGCGCCGCTCGGCCTGGGGCACGCGGTGCTGTGCGCGCGGCCGGCGGTGGGCGAGGAGCCGTTCTTCGTGCATCTGGCGGATGACCTGATCGATGCCGAGGTGCCGTGCCTCAAGCAGATGGCAGAGACGTTCAACGCGCGCGGCGCCAGCGTGCTTGGGGTCGAGGAAGTGCCGCGGCGTGACACCGACAAGTACGGCATCGTCGAGGTCGGAGCCCGGTGACGGCATCGTCAGCCGCATTCGCAGCATCGTCGAGAAACCCAAGCCCGCGGTGGCCCTATCGACCCTGGCGGTGGTCGGCCGCTACGTGCTGACGCCGACGATTTTCGAGGAACTCGAGCGCGTCGGGCAGGGCGCCGGCGGCGAGATCCAGCTCACCGATGGCATCGCGCGACTGCTGCAGCGTGAGCCGGTGTACGCCCATCGCTTCACTGGCCGGCGCTTCGACTGCGGCAGCAAGCTCGGCTACCTGCAGGCGACGGTGGAGCTGTCGCTGGCCCATCCGCTCGCTGGGCGATGAGTTTCGCAGCTACCTGAAGCGGCTGGCCGCCAAGCTCGACTAGGCCGGCTCAAGGGCGGCAGCGCTTCGAAGAGCGCGCCGCGGCGGCCAGCCCTGCGCGCGCGGCCGGTGCCGCATCGGGCGGCGCCATGAACGCGGTCACAGTTCCGGGCGCCCGCAGGCGACAGAAACCTCATCCCATCAATGACATAGCAGCCTCGGTAGTGCTTCAAGAAAGCCTGCGCGCGGCCGATAACCTAGTCGGGACCGCCTCGGGCTACCGGTAGTTACATCGCTCATGTTTGCGCTCATCGGCTCTGTCGTCGTTCTGCTGTGCGTCGTGCGGCAGCTTTCTGATGGAAGGCGGCAGCCTGTTGCTGCTGTGGCATCCGGGCGAATTCATCATCATCGTCGGCGCCGCGTTCGGCGCGTTCGTCACCAGCAACTCGCTCAAGGTCGTCAAAGGCGCCTTCGGCGCCGCCGTCGGGCTGATCAAGGCGCCGCGCTACCAGCGTGAAGACTACGTCGATCTGCTGAAGCTGCTCTACGACATCCTGGTGAAGATCCGCAAGTCCGGCATGCTTTCGATCGAGGCGGACATCGAGGCGCCGCAGAAGAGCAAGCTGTTCACCGACTATCCGCGCATCCTCGCGGATCATCACATGGTCGAGTTCATCACCGACTGCCTGCGCCTGATCGTCGGCGGCAATCTGGATCCGCATGAGCTCGAGAGCCTGCTCGAGTACGAACTCGAGACCCATCACCAGGAAGCCGCGCGAGCCGGCGACCGCCGTGCAGCGCGTGGCCGACGCGCTGCCGGGCTTCGGTATCGTCGCCGCGGTGCTCGGGATCGTCGATACCATGGCATCGATCGATGGTGCCGATACCGGCACCATCGGCCGCAAGGTCGGCGCGGCGCTGGTCGGCACCTTCCTCGGTATCCTGCTGGCCTATGGCTTCGTCGGTCCGATTGCGGCCGCGATCGAGAGCCGCGCCCACGAGGAAGGCAAGGCATTCGAGGTGGTGAAGATGGCGCTGGTAGCGAGCGTGCGGGGCTACGCGCCGCCGGTGGCGGTGGAGTTCGCGCGCAAGCTGCTGTGGTCGGACGTGCGGCCGAGCTTTGCGGATCTCGAGAATCATCTCAAGGGCAAGAAGAAAGAGCCGCAGAAGGAGGGCGTGGCGGCATGAGCGGCGAATCCGAACGTCCGATCCTGATCGTCAAACGCGTCAAGAAGGGCGGCCACGGCCACCATGGCGGCGCCTGGAAGGTCGCCTATGCCGACTTCGTGACCGCGATGATGGCGTTCTTCATGGTGATGTGGCTGATCGCAGCGGTGTCGAAGGAGCAGCGCGCGGCGATCTTCGACTACTTCAAGAATCCGAGCATGCAGCAGGGCAAGTCGCCCAAGGCCGTCGCCGGGCCAGATGGGTCCGGGCGGTGCCAGCACCAGCGTGATCAATCTGCGCGGCGGGCTCGATGCGCGCAAGTCCGCGACGCCGCTGTCCACCGGCCTGGGCACCCCGCGCGATACGCCGCAGCGCGCTCGATAAGACGGCGCCCAGCGCCGATGAGGCGAAGAAGATCGCCGAACAGGCCGACCGCAAGAAACTCGAGTCGCTGATGGCGGAACTGCGCGAGGCGATCGATCACAGCCAGGCGCTCAAGCCGTTCAAGGACCAGCTGCTGCTCGACATCACGCCCGAGGGACTGCGCATCCAGATCGTCGATGCGCAGAACCGGCCGATGTTCGATCTCGGCAGCGCCAAGCTCAAGGACTATACCGCCACCATCCTGCACGAGCTCGCGCCGTACCTGAATTCCGTGCCCAACCGCATCAGCCTGTCCGGTCACACCGACACCACGCCCTACGTGTCGATCGCGGGCTATACCAACTGGGACCTGTCGGCCGATCGCGCCAACGCCGCGCGCCGCGCGCTCGAGGGCGGCGGCCTGTCGGCGGACAAGGTCGCGCGTGTGGTCGGCCTCTCTTCATCGGTACTGTTTGACAAGGACAACTCGCGCAATCCGATCAACCGGCGCATCAGCATCATCGTGATGACGAAGGAAGCCGACGAGAGCGCGCTCAAGGGCGACGCCACGCCCGAAGGCAGCGCGGCGTTCGTCCCGGCCGGGGCGGGCGGCGCGGTCGCGGCGCCGGACGCGGCATCAGCGCTGCCGTCGGACCCGGCGTCCGCAGCCGTATCGGCGACGGCCCCGGCACCGGCACCGGCAGCGGCCGGCGCGCCGGCCGCGCCGGTGGCGGCGGGCGCGGCCAGCGTCGCGGCGCCGGCTACACCGAAGTAGACTTCTGCCACCCGCGAGGCGATCGAGGGCTCCGCGGTATGCCAACCGAGGCCAGCGCTGCGGCGCTGGTGCAGGCAGGAGGAGCTCATGCCAAGCGCGTCGACACGATCAGCGGCGCCGGCGGTGCTGGCAATAACCATCTTTGGGTTCGGGGCACTTGCCGCGATCGGCTGCAGCGCCACCGGCACCGCCGCGCGGCCCGGCGGCGCCCCGCTTCCGGGCACCGACGCCTGTGTCTTCCTGAGTAACATCGAGGACTGGCAGGTCATCGATGACAGCACATTGATCGTGTACGCGCCGCTGCCCAAGGACGCCTATCTGCTCAAGCTGTTCGAACCGGTGCCGGAGCTGGATTTCAGGAATCGCGTGGGCTTCGACGACGCCGATCACAACGGCCAGATCTGCGGCAACGGCACCGACTATCTGGTGCTCAGAGGCGAGGTGCCTCGACGCGTGCCGATCGTCGCATTCCGCAAGTTGACGCTCGATCAGGCAAAGCAGCTGTTGCCGGCGGGCAAGCCGGCGCCGGCCAATCCGGCGGCGGCCAATCCGGCGCCGCAACGCCCCGCTACCGGCCAGCACTGAGGATTCGCAGGTCATTGGCGTGCGTCGCTACGCGGGCGGCGCCGCGTGCTACGCTTTCGCGGCTGATCCATGGGCAGGAGGACGTATGCCGCGGGAGGGTTCGGTGCTGGGCACGATCGGCAATACGCCGCTGCTGGAACTGCGCAATCTCGATACCGGCTGCAGCCGCCTGTTCGTCAAGCTCGAGAACCAGAATCCGACCGGCTCGATCAAGGACCGCATCGGCCTGTCGATGATCGAGGCGGCGGAACGCGACGGGCACATCCGACCGGGCGGCGATCCGCCGAGCACCATCATCGAGGCGACCGCCGGCAACACCGGCCTGGGGCTGGCGCTGGTGGCGTCGCAGAAGGGTTACCGGCTGCTGCTGGTGATTCCGGACAAGATGGCGCAGGAGAAGATCCTGCATCTGCGCGCGCTCGGCGCGCAGATCCGCCTGACGCGCAGCGATGTCGGTAAAGGCCACCCCGAGTACTACCAGGACCTGGCCGCGCGACTGGCGCGTGAGACACCCAACAGCTTCTACGTCGATCAGTTCGCCAATCCGGCCAATCCGCTGGCGCACGAGGCCACCACGGGTCCGGAAATCTGGGCGCAGTGCGATCACATGCTCGATGCCGTGGTGGTGGGTGTCGGCAGCGGCGGCACGCTGACCGGCCTGTCGCGTTATTTCGCACGCGTCGCGCCCCATGTCGAGATGGTGCTGGCGGACCCCAAGGGGTCGGTGCTGTGCGATGTGGTCAATACCGGCAAGATCCAGAAGGCCGCCGGTTCGTGGCTGGTGGAAGGCATCGGCGAGGATTTCGTGCCGCCGATCTGCGACCTGTCCCGGGTTCACCGGGCCTATGAGATCCCGGACGCCGAGAGCTTCTACACCGCGCGCAGCGTGCTGGCCAGGGAGGGCATCCTCGGCGGCTCGAGCACCGGCACGCTGGTGGCGGCGGCGCTGCGCTATTGCCGCGAGCAGACGCAGCCCAAGCGCGTGGTGACGCTGGTGCCCGACAGCGGCAACAAGTACCTGAGCAAGATGTACAACGACTTCTGGATGTTCGATCAGGGCCTGCTCGAGCGGCCGCGCTACGGCAACCTGCTCGACCTGATCGTGCGTCGCTACCAGGAGGGTGGCGCCGTCACGCTGTCGCCGCAGGACACGCTGCTGCTGGCCTATCGGCGCATGAAGCTGTTCGACGTGTCGCAGATTCCGGTGATGGAGGGCGAGCGGGTGATCGGGATCGTCGATGAGTCGGACCTGGTGATGCACCTGCATAGCGATCCGTCGCGCTTCCAGGACAAGGTCGCCACGGCGATGGTGACCGACCTGGAGACCATCGCGCACGATGCGCCGATCGCCGATCTGCTGCCGATCTTTCAACGCGATCACGTGCCGATCGTGGCCGAGCGCGGCCACTTCGTCGGGGTGATCACGCGCATCGACCTGCTCAACTATCTGCGCAAGCAGCTCGGCTAGGTCGAGCCTGAGGAGACCATGAGCAAGCATCCGTTCACCGGAGAATCACGAACGGCATTTGCCACGCGCACCATCCATGCCGGCCAGGCCCCGGATCCGAGCACCGGTGCGGTGATGCCGCCGATCTACGCCACCTCGACCTACGTGCAGAGCAGCCCCGGCGTGCACCAGGGCTTTGAGTACTCGCGCAGCCAGAACCCGACGCGCTTTGCCTACGAGCGCTGCATCGCCGATCTCGAGGACGGCGCGCGCGGCTTCGCGTTCGCGTCCGGGCTGGCGGCCACCGCGACGCTGCTCGAGCTGCTGTCGCCGGGCGATCATGTGATCGCCTCCGATGACCTGTACGGCGGCAGCCGTCGCCTGTTCAGCCGCGTGCGCGAATCCTCCGCGGGACTGCGATTCTCGTTCGTCGACATGCGTGAGAGCGCGCGCGTGCAGGCGGCGATCCGCCCCGAAACGCGCCTGATCTGGGTCGAGACCCCCAGCAATCCGATGCTCAAGCTCGCGGACCTGGCGGCGATCGCGACCATCGCCGGGCGGCACCGGATCCTGGCGGTGGCCGACAACACCTTCGCGACCCCGTACCTGCAGCGGCCGTTGTCGGCCGGCTTCGACGTCGTGATGCATTCGGGGACGAAATACCTCAGCGGCCACTCGGACGTCGTCAACGGCGTGCTGGTGGTCGGCGACGACGCCGAGCTGGCCGAACGGCTGGCGTTCCTGCAGAACTCGGTCGGCGCGGTGGCCGGACCGTTCGACTCGTTCCTGGCGCTGCGCGGACTGAAGACGCTGGCACTGCGCATGCAGCGGCATTGCGAGAACGCGCTGGAGCTGGCGACGTTTCTCGAGCGGCATGGCAAAGTGGCCCGGGTGCACTATCCGGGCCTCGCGTCCCATCCACAGCACGCATTGGCCCGGGCCCAGATGCGCGATCCGCGCGGTCACAGCGCCTTCGGCGGCATGATCTCGATCGAACTCAATGGCGGCATCGAGGACTCGAAGCGCTTTCTGGAGCGTTGCCAGGTGTTCGCTCTGGCCGAATCGCTCGGCGGCGTCGAGAGCCTGATCGAGCATCCAGCCATCATGACCCACGCCAGCGTGCCACGTGCCGCGCGCGAGGCGCTGGGCATCACCGACACGCTGTGCCGGCTGTCGGTGGGCATCGAGGACGTGCAGGATCTGAAGGCCGATCTGCAGCAGGCGCTCGATTAGGCGGCAAGTCCTGCGTAGCCGCAGACCGGGCGCGGAATGGCTCGCGCGCCGGCGGCCGGCATCATGCGGACTACGGACATACTATTGTCATGCGGCTCACGGCATCGATCCTGGTCACGACACTGCTGATCGCGCACAGCGCGCGGGCCGCCGACCCGCAACCCTATACCCTGCGCATCGAATCCACCGGTCACGGCGTGCTCGATGCGGCGCTGAAGGCCAGTTCGCAGCTCGAATCGCTGCGAACCAGCGCGCCCGCCGGGCCGTTCGCGCTGGTCGGCCGGGCGGAAGCCGACATCGAGCGGCTGCGCACCGTGCTCGAGAGTTTTGGCTATTACCAGGGGCAGGTCAGCGTGACCATCGCCGGGCGCGCGCTGGAGGATTCCGCTCTGCGCGAGGCGCTCGATGCGCTGCCCGCGGGCAGCCGCGCGCCGGTGCAGGTCAACATCGCGACCGGACCGCTCTACCACCTCGGCCGTGTCACGATCGAGGGCGATGTCAGCGACAAGGCGCGCGCCGCGTTTGCTCTGCAGAGCGGCACGCCGGCAGTCGCAGCCGTGGTGCTGGCCGCCGGGCAACGGCTGCTCGATGCGGTCGAAGAGGAAGGCCATGCATTTGCCAAGCTCGATGAGCCCATTGCTTACCAGGACGTGCACGACCCGTTGCTGGATGTGACCTTCAAGATCACGCCCGGTGCGGTGTACCAGCTCGGCGCCATCCATATCGAAGGATTGATGCGATTGCACGAAGCCTACGTGCGCCAGCGCGTGAAGCTGCATTCGGGCGAACTGTACAGCCCGAGCAAGATCGAGCGCGCGCGCACCGATCTGCTCGCGCTGGGCACCTTCTCCGGCATCTCGGTGCGGTTGCCGAAGCAGGCCGATACCGAGGGCGTCAGCCTGCCGATCACCTTTGATGTGCAGGAACGCAAGCGCCACGCGGTCAGCCTGAGCGCGGCCTATTCGAGCGACCTGGGCGGCAGTGGCGGCGTCACCTGGAGCGATCGCAACGTGTTCGGCAATGCCGAGCAGCTGAACCTGTCCGCCAGCATCATCAACCTCGGGGGCAGCGACACCACCGGTCTGGGTTATCAGCTCGGCGCACAGTTGAACAAACCCGATTTCCTGAAGTCTGACCAGGCGTTGCAGTTCAACCTCACCGCCCTCAAGCAGGACCTGATCGCCTACAATCAGACCGCGCAGATCGGCGGGGTATCGGTGACGCGCAAGCTGTCGCCGGAATGGAGCGTCAGCCTGGGCGTGAGCCTCGAGCAGGAGACCATCTTCCAGCAGGCGGCCAGTAACTATGCTGGCGCGACCAGCTATTACACGCTGATCGCGCTGCCGCTGAGCGCGAAATACGACAGCACCGCGCTCAGCAATCCGCTCAGTGATCCGCTGCACGGCATGCGCCTGGCGCTGTCGGTGGCGCCGACCGAGTCGCTCGGGCGTCCGGGTGCCCAGCCAGCAGCAAACAACCAGCCATCAACACAGCAATCAGCAGCCGACCACACCTTCGTGGTGTTCCAGGCCAGCGCCTCGACCTACCTGGACCTGGCGCGCTTCGACTGGACACCGACCGGGCGCAGCGTAATTGCGCTGCGCGGCCTGATCGCCGAAGCACATGGCGCCGGCCAGTTCAGCCTGCCCCCCGACCAGCGCTTCTATGCCGGCGGCAGCGCGACGGTGCGCGGCTACAAGTATCAATCGCTCGGTCTGAACTTTCCGGCGGCGAACGGGGCGCCACCGCCGTCGTCACCGGTACCGGAGGGCGGCACCGCGCTGGCCGCCGTGGGGGGTGAATTCCGCCAGCGGCTGTGGAACGATTTCGGCGCCGCCGTATTCGTGGATGCCGGCAAGGTGAACAAAGACCCGCATCCGCTCGAGGGCCCCCGCCTCAACGTGGGCTACGGTGCGGGCCTGCGCTACTACACGCCGATTGGTCCCATCCGGCTCGACGTCGCACTGCCGACACGCCGCCTGCCCGACAGCGATGCGTTCGAGATTTACATCGGCCTGGGGCAGGCGTTCTGATGGCGCGCCGATATCGCGTGCTGATTGCGCTCGCGGGCGGGCTGCTGGCGCTGCCGGTCGTGCTCGTCGTCGCGCTGCTGCTGCTCGGCAACACCGATTCCGGCCGGCGGCTCATCGAGCAGCAGACCGAACGGCTCAGCGCCGGGCAGGTGGTGCTGCAGGGCCTGGCGGGACGCTTTCCCGATCGGCTGCGGCTCGCGCGGCTGCAGTTGCGCGATCCGCAGGGCCTGTGGCTCGAGGCCGAAGACCTGCAGCTCAACTGGTCCCCCCTGCCGCTGCTGCGACGGCAGGCGCAGGTCGCGCTGTTGCAGGCCGGACGGGTCGCGATGGCACGCGCGCCCGCCTACCCGGCGCGCACGCCGCCGAAGCAATCACACGGGCTGTGGCTGCGCGGATTCAGCGTCGAGCGGGTCGACGTGCAGCGGCTCGAACTCGGCGCGCCCCTGGTCGGCAACGCCGTGGCGCTGCGCGTGGACGGCAGTGCCCGCATCGCGTCGTGGCAACAGGCGACGGGGCAATTGTCTGCGCAGCGGCTCGACGAGGTGCCCGCCATCTACCGCGCGACGGTGCAGATCGATGGAGCACGGGTGCAGGCACGGCTCGAGCTGGAGGAGGCTGCGAACGGGCCCCTCACGCATCTGATCCAGCTGCCGGGCCTGGGCGCGCTGTCGGTGCACCTGAGCCTGGATGGACCGCGCGACGCGGTGAACACACAACTCGCGGCGCGAGCCGGCGCCGCGCAGGCGAGCGCCGGCGGCACCGTGAACCTCGACACCGGCGCTGCGGTGCTGCAGCTGACGCTCGATGCGCCGGCGATGAGCCCGCGCCCGGATCTGTCGTGGCAGCGGCTGTCACTGCACGGCACCTGGACCGGCAGCCTTGCGACCCCGCTCACCAGCGCGCAGCTGGAACTCGCCGGGCTCGCCGCCGGCCCGGTGCAAGTCGGCGCCATCAGTGCCGGGTTGCGTGGCGAGGGCGGCGCGCTGGCACTCGACGCCAGTGTGACCGGACTGGCGCTGCCCAAGCCGTTCCTTGGCGTGTTGTCGGATGCGCCGCTGCAGCTGCAGGCGCAGACCCGGCTGGGCGATGCGCCCAACGCGGTGCAATTTACGCTGTCGCATCCGCTGCTGGCCGCCGCCGGGCATTGGACCACGGCGGGCGCCGCCACGCTGAGCCTGACACTGAAGAATATCGAGCCGCTCGCCGCACTCGCGGGCGTTGATCTGAAAGGTCGCGGCTCGTTCGATGCTCAGCTGCAGCTTGCGGGGCCGACGCGGCGCATCGAGCTGAGCGGCGGCCTGGACGTCGCCGCTGGCCGCTCGGCGCTGTCGCGCGTGCTCGCGCCGCGCACCAAGCTCAGCGCGGCGCTGGCGTTCCAGGGCGGCAATGTCGAGATCGAGCGCTCGACGCTCGAGGCATCGAAGCTGCAGCTGGCGCTGCACGGCCGCGATACGCTCGGGACGCTGGCCCTGGACTTCAAATTCGCACTGCCGGATCTTGCGGCGCTGTCGCCGGCGCTGGCCGGCGATCTCAGCGCCCAGGGGCAGCTGCAGGGCGTTGCGCCGCGACTGGCGCTGGCTGCCGACGTCAACGGCCAGCTGTCGGCCCATGGCGCGCCGTCCGGACCGATCCACCTGAGTCTGCGGGCGCGCGATCTGCCGCAGCGCCCCAACGGGCGCGTGGAGCTCAGCGGTACGCTCGACGACGCGCCGCTGCGGTTGAGCGCCAGCGTCGAGCGCGCATCCGAGGGCACGGTGTCGGCCCGGATCGAGCGCGGCGAGTGGAAGAGTGCCAGCCTCACCGGTGCCGTGCGCATCGACGCCAAAGCCACCGCGCCGCAGGGGCAGCTCGAGCTGCACTTCGCGCGGCTGCAGGATCTCGACCGCCTGCTCGGGCAGGCGCTGCAGGGCAGCCTCGACGCAAGCGTGCAGTTCGATCGCAGTGGCAGCCGCCAGCGCGCGCGCGTCACGCTCGATGCTCACGACGCCGGCCGCACCGATCAGCCGCTGCGGCTGCTGCAGCTGCGCGGGGAAATCTTCGAGCCATTCGCCCGGCCGGTGCTGGCCCTGCGCCTGTCGGCGCAGGCGGTGCGTGGCGCTGCGCGCGCCCAGCTCGACGCCGAACTGCACGGCCCGCTCGCCCGCCTGCACACGCAGGCAGCGGCGAGCGTGCAGACCGATGCGGCATCGACGCTGCAGCTCGATACCTCGGCCACGCTGCACCTGGATCGGCGCGAGTTGCGGCTCACGACGCTGCAGGCCGAGTACCGGCAGCAGACGCTGCGGCTGCTGGCGCCGACCCTGGTGTCGTTCGCCGACGGTTGGGCGGTCGAACAGCTGCGACTGGGCATCGCGGATACCACCCTGCAGGCCTCGGGACGGCTCACGCCAGCACTCGACCTGCATGCCACGCTGCGAGACTTTACGCCCTCAATCCTGCGCCTGTGGCTGGCGGATCTGCAGGCGGTCGGGCGCGTGGACGCCGATGCCGACCTGACCGGCACCCTGGCACACCCGCTCGGTCTGGTGCGGCTGCAGGCGCGAGGGCTGCGGGCCAGCACCGGCGCGGCACGCGGACTGCCCTCGACCGACATCGACGCCAGCGCCCAGCTGCACGAGCAGGTCGCGCAGCTCGAGCTGCAAGTGCACGCGGGTGAGGGGCTGCAGATGCAGCTCAGCGGCCAGGCGCCGCTCGCGCGCGATGCGCCGATCGCGCTCAAGGTGAGCGGCAGCATCAATCTGAACGTGATCAATCCGATCATCGAGGCGAGCGGCCAGCGTGTGCTCGGCAAGGCCAGGATCGATGCCGATCTCGCGGGCACTCCCGCGGCGCCGCAGGCGCGCGGCACGTTGGTGCTGTCCGGCGCGGATCTGCAGGACTACCCGCGCGGTGCGCATCTGAGCGACGTCAGCGCGACACTCAGCGCGGACGGTACGCAGTTGCAGCTGCAGCAATTCACCGCGCACGCCGGCTCCGGCACGATCACCGCCAGCGGCACGCTCGGTCTGGGTGAGGGCGATCTGCCGGTGGCGCTGCAGCTCACGGCCCACGGCGCGCGGCCGTTCGCCAGCGATCTGCTGAGCGCAACCATCGACATGGACCTGAAGCTCTCGGGCGCAGTGCGTACACAGCTCGAGCTCGGCGGCAGCGTGCACATCGATCGCGCCGACATCAACATTCCCAATGCGCTGCCACCGAGCGTGGCGGTGCTCAACGTGGTGCGCCCGGGCCAGAAGCCGGCGCCGGTCTCCAAGAGCAGCGCCACCGTCTTCGCGCTGAAGCTGACAGTGGCCGCACCGCGCGCCGTATTCGTGCGCGGTCGCGGCCTGAACGCGGAACTCGGCGGTCAGTTGCGCATCGCGGGCACCAGCGCCGATCCGGACATCAGCGGCGGCTTCGATTTGCGCAACGGCACGGTCAACCTGGGCGGCGCCACGCTGACCTTCAGCGTCGGGCGCGTGAGCTTCAACGGCAGCGGCGTGCGCAAGAAGATCGATCCGACGCTGGACTTTACCGCCAGCAACACCAGCGGCGGCGTCACCGCGACGCTCAACATCGGCGGCTATGCCGATGCGCCGGTGATCTCGCTGAGCAGCACGCCGGAGATGCCGCAGGACGAGATCCTGTCGCGGCTGCTGTTCGGCGTCAGCGTGACGCAGCTGAGCTCGCTGCAGCTGGCGCAGATCGGTGCCGCGCTCGCCACCATGGGCGGTGTTGGCGGCGGCAGTTTCAACCCGATCAATGCCGTGCAGCGCACGCTCGGCCTTGACCGGCTGGCCATCGGCGGCGGTTCGAGCAGCATCGGCAGCGCCACCGGACCCGCCGGCGAGACCAACAATGCGGCCACCATCGAGGCCGGGCGCTATGTCACGCGGCGCGTGTACGTCGGCGCCAAGCAGAGCACGGCCGGTACCACCCAGGCGCAGGTGCAGGTCGATCTGACCAGGAGCCTGAAGCTGCAGACTACGCTCGGAACCGGCGGCGGCACGGTGCAGGGTGCCACGCCGCAGAACGATCCCGGCAGCAGTGTCGGCATTACCTACCAGTTCGAATATTGATGCGGGCGCTGCGGTCCGGAGCGGCTAACCGAGCAGACCGAGGATGGCAGCGCGTACCGCCGCGGCGGTCTTGTTGCTGGCGTTGAGCTTCTTGACGACGTTGCCGATGTGAAAAGTCACCGTGCGCACCGACAAGCCCATGATCTCGGAGATCTCGGAGGTGGTCTTGCCCTCGGCGGTCCATCGAATCACCGATTTCTCGCGCACCGACAATCGCACATTCGCTTCAGGGACCATCTTCTTGACCAGCACGCGGGTCATCGCGATGTGCGCGATCTGCGTCAGCCACGAGAGCCGGAAGTTTTTTTCCTGCATCTCCAGCTCGGTGAGTTCCTCGTGCGAACGCGCAACCGTGAACATGCCGAGGGTGCCGACGCCATCGCGGCAGGGCTGTGCCCAGCCGTAGCGCAGCCCGTGCATGCGCGCCTCTTCCCAGAACGGGCGCTCCGCGGCGAAGAACTCGTCGCTCCAGATGACCGGCAGCGGCGAGCGCAAGCCGTGTAGCACGGTCGGATCCACGGCGAGATAGTTTTCGCGCGCGTACTGCCCTTGCCACTCGGCAGGGTAGTTGTTGAACATCACGATGCGCTGGCGCGTCAGCGGCAGGGGCGGGCGCACGCCGTAGGCGCAGTAATCGAACCCCAGGTGACGCGCGATGTTGACCAGCTTGTCGAAGATCCGATGCTCGTTGTCCTCTTTGAACAACGCCTGCAGCTGATCATCCTGCCAGGGTTTCAAGCTCGCTCCCGGGGCTCGCGGTCGAAGTGTCGCGGCATTTTTTTCCAGCTGTCAAGTATTACACTACAGCATTCCGCCGTGGCCGTGTAGTGTTGCGGCCTGTGGATGGCTTGATGACATGAAAGCAGCTGCCCGGCGGGGTGCCCCAGGCGATCAGGTGCTCCTGGCGGTGTCTGCCGACGGTTATGTTCGCCTGACGCTGCCGGCCTTCCGCGCCATACCGCTTTCGCACCTGCTGTCTGAGCTCGACGTTGATCTGGACCTGCCGCCGAGCACGGCCAGCGGGGCCTGCCTTGCCTCGATCGCTGGCTATACCGAATGGGCCAGTCAGACCACGCCCGCCGTGTCTCTGGGCTGGGATTGGCGCCTCGCGACCAGCGCGGGTCGGGTGCGCTATGAGCGCGAAGGCGAGGTGCGGAGCAACATCATGCTGCTCGACGCGCGTCGTCGGGATCTGGGCGGGCTGGCGACCGGCATGCTGCTGTGCGCCGCGATCGACGTTCTCGAATGGGAACGGGCAGTTGACAATTACATCAACAATCGCTACGCCTGCCACCTGTCAAATCTTACAGTTACCGAGAGTCGATCGAATCTCTAGAAGTAGCCCTCGTCTGTGCCGGAAAGCAGCGAGGATGCTATGCGAGTCATCTCAGGTGCCGCCTGCGGCCTGCCGGAAGGGTACTACGGGCGGGTGACCCACTACCGTCACCGGGTGTTCGTCGAACAGCTCGGTTGGCACCTGGACGCACGCGACGGCGCCGAAACCGACCAGTTCGACCGGTCGGACACGGTCTACGTGATGGTCGAGGACGAATGCGGCAACATCGCCGGCTGCTCGCGCCTGCTGCAGACAACGCAACCGTACCTGCTGGGTGAGGTTTTCCCGCAGCTGCTCAATGGGTTGGCGCCGCCGAGCGACTCCACGGTGTGGGAGCTGTCGCGTTTTGCGGCGATGGACTTCAATGCGCGTGCGGCCACCCCGCTGGCGCAATTCGCCCACTCCGCCACGGCCCTGTTGATGCGCGCGTCGGTGGCCTGCGCCGCCGAGCGCGGCGCAAAACGCCTGATCACGGTGTCGCCGGTGGGGATCGAGCGCCTGATCCGTCGCCTGGGGATCGAGGCGCATCGCGCCGGACCGCCGATGATCATCGACGGCCATGCGATCTTCGCCTGCTGGATCGAAGTGAAGGGCTAGCGCGCGAGCTGCCGCAGCGCACGCGGCGACCGAGACGTCGCTGCCCGATCCCTCGTACTCTACCCACCGTCCTACAGCAGGACGGGAGGGGCTGTCGCGGGCGCTAGGCTAGTATGGCCGTTGCATGAGCGGCGCGGTGCCGTCAAGTTGCGCCGCTCGGTGCGGCGCGACTAACATCCATGGAAGAATCTGCAATGAAACCCAGAAAGAACGCCTCAATGAACGAATCAGTGGACGCGGAACAGCTCTACGAGCACCTGCAGGCGCTGATACGCGACTCGGACGCCCTGCTGAAGGCCTCTGCATCCTTCGCGGGCGACAAGATAGACCAGGCCAAGGTGCAGGCCGCGCAATCGCTGGCGGCCGCGAAGGAGCGTCTGGCCGATGTCCATGAGGGCATCATGGGCCAGACGCGCGAGTATGCGCAGCGCGGCGACGAGTACGTGCGTGAAAATCCCTGGCAGTCGGTCGGTTTTGCCGCCCTGGCCGGTTTCGTGGTCGGCGCCCTGCTATTGCGTTCGCGCGATTGAGCCGGCCCGTGGGCAGCGCCGCATGATCGAGCCCACGGGGAGAACACCTGAGCCGCCGGGCCGTGGGTTTCTCGAGTCGGTCGGTCAGCTGGTCACCACTGCGCTCGAGATGGCGCATACGCGGCTCGAGCTCGCCCTCACCGAGCTGCAGGAAGGCCTGGAAAGCCTGGCCGGGCTGCTGGTGTGGTCGCTGGCCGCGCTGCTCGCCGCGATGATGGGTTTGCTGTTCGGCGGCCTGGCACTGGTGTTCGTGTTCTGGGATACCCACCGGGTGCTGGTGGCGGCGCTGATCATGGGCGCGTATCTGCTGCTCGCGGCAGCCGCGACCCGCGTGGTGCGGGGCAAGCTGCGGCTGCTGCGCGGCCTGTTCACGATCACGCTGGGTGAATTGGCCAAGGACCGCGCCATCCTGAAGGCGCCGCCATGACCTCGCGCGCCGCCGAGTTTGCCCGGCGCCGCGGGGTGCTGCAGCTGCGCTGTACCTCGCAGCGCCTGCGGATGGCCGACGCGATGACCGTGATCGATGCGGATCTGCAGAAGGTCGAACGTGGATTCGCGAAGGCTCGGAGATTCCGCCTGTCGCCGTTGATCCTGGCTGCCGCCGCCGCGTTGGCACTGTCACTCGGCGGCGGGCGCACCGTGAATTTCCTCAGTCGCGCCTGGCTGCTGTTCAACAGCCTGCAGCGCATCAGACGCTCAGTGTCGCCGCCGGAGTAACCGTATGCAGCCGCGTAACCCGCCACCGCCCAACGAGGCGGCGAATGAAGCTTCGCAACCGTCCGGCGATCCCGGCGCGCCGCGCCCGGACCAACAGCGCCGCGATCAGGAGCTGGATCGCGAGCTTGACCAGGAGCTCGACGCGACCTTTCCGGCGAGCGATCCGATTCCATGGAGCCATCAGGTCAATTGAGCCTGCCGGTGCGCCGTTGAATTCGCATCAGTTCTTCCGGTTGAGCGTGCCGGTGAGCGCGGTGGATCACGTGTCGGGTCCCGAGCACGCTCCGGTGACCGTGGTCGAGTACGCGGACTTCGAATGCCCGAACTGCAAGCAGGCGGCGCCCGCGGTCAAGCTGCTGCTAGAGCGCTTTGCGCAGCGGGTTCGAATCGCGTTCCGGCAATACCCGCTCGAGGAAGTGCACCCGCATGCGCTGACTGCGGCGGAGGCGGCCGAATGCGCCGGCGCGCAGGGGCAGTTCTGGCCGATGCACGATCTGCTGTTCGATAACC
The DNA here is from genome assembly GCA_963701975.1 of uncultured Gammaproteobacteria bacterium. Lineage (GTDB taxonomy): Bacteria > Pseudomonadota > Gammaproteobacteria > Steroidobacterales > Steroidobacteraceae > FEN-1191. Next base: position 3,797,688 of record OY969692.1, on the reverse strand, counting down.
AACTGCACCTGAAGACGCCGCAGCTGCACGGCTACGCCGAACGCCTGCGGCTCGACATGGCGCGCTATACCGCAGAGATGGACGATCACGTCTATCTGCAGCGCATTCGCGAGCACCAGCGCAGCGGCCGCGACAGCGGCGTGCGCGGCACGCCGACGTTCTTCGTCAATGGCGGCATCCAGGACGTCTCGTTCGGCATCCACGCGCTGTTCGATGCGGTCGAGTCGCTGCTGAAGAAGCAGCGCTGAACGGCCGAGCGGCGACGCGGCCGCGCAGATAACAGACGATTATCAAGCCATGCCCCGAACGGGCGTTCCCTCGGCGCGCCCAGTCGCTAACATTCGCGCCTCGCTCCCTTCCATCGACGAGGTAACAGGATCTTGGCCGCGATAGGCACCGAGCACGTGCTCAAAATTCAGCATTGGACCGATACCCAGTTTACATTTGCCACGACGCGCAGCCGGGGACTGCGGTTCGAGAACGGCCAGTTCGTCATGGTTGGCCTGCAGGTTGACAGCCGCCCGCTGCTGCGTGCGTACAGCATTGCCAGCGCCAATCACGAGGAGCACCTCGAATTCCTCAGCATCAAGGTCCCCGACGGTCCGCTGACCTCGCGACTGCAGCACATCCGCGAGGGCGATGAGGTGCTGGTCTCGCGCAAGCCGACCGGAACGCTGCTGCTGCACGACCTGAAGCCCGGAAAGCGACTTTATCTGCTGAGCACCGGAACCGGGGCCGCACCGTTCATCAGCGTGATCCGGGACCCGGAGGTCTATGAGCGCTTCGAGGCCGTGGTGTTCGTCCATGGGGTGCGCTGGGTGCGCGAGACCGCGGTCGTCAGGCATCGGATCGAGGCGCTGAAGGCGGACGAATATCTGGGAGAGTCGGTGCGGGAGCGCCTGCATTACTATCCGACCGTCACCCGGGAGCCGTACCGCAATCATGGCCGATTGACCAGCCTGATCGAGTCGGGACGTCTGTCGCGGGATCTGGGACTGCCGCCGATCGATGCCGCCACCGATCGTGTCATGGTCTGCGGCAGTCCTGCGATGCTGACCGACAGCTGCGCACTGCTGGACGCACGCGGCTTCAGGATTTCGCCGCACATCGGTGAGCCCGGGGACTACGTCATCGAGCGCGCTTTCGTCGAGCGCTGAAGCGTCCGGGCTAGCTTGCAACCGCGCCGACACATCGCGTAGTTTTCACGGCGGGAAGTGGCCGTTGCCCGCGCGTTCGCGAGCAGCTGCCCGCGGAGGCCAGGTTTGCGCGCCAGCTTCAAACGATGGGCGAAACGATGAAGCTTTCGCTACCGGTCTTGCTCAGTGTCACTGCCGGTTACGTTGACAGCGCCGGTTTCCTGGCGCTCCAGGGGCTGTTCAGCGCGCATGTCACGGGCAATTTCGTGACGCTGGGCGCAGCGCTGGTGCTGGGCACTTCCGGTGTGGTGGCCAAGCTGATCGCGCTGCCGCTGTTCTGCCTCATCGTCGCGCTGGTGCGCGTCCTGGGCTATGCGCTGGCTCCGCAGCCGGGATCACAGCTTCGGGTGCTGCTGGGCGTGAAGCTGGCGCTGCTGCTGGCCGGCGCGGTGCTCGCCGTGCGCCTGGGACCGTTCCCGAACGGCGATGTCTGGCCGGCGCTGATCACCGGCATGACGCTGGTGTCGGCGATGGCGGTGCAGAACGCCGCTCAGCGGCTGTACCTGGGGACGATGCCACCGACCACGATCATGACCGGTAATACGACGCAGGCGATGATCGACGTGGTCGACCTGCTGCGCGGCCTGCCGGAGGCACATCCTGCGCGCGCGCGACTGGCACAGATGGCGGCGAACATCCTCGGTTTCGCGATCGGCTGCGCGTCAGCGGCGCTGCTGTTCGTGTATCTGCGCATGGGGTGCTTCGCAGTGCCGCCGCTGCTGGCGCTGGTGGCGCTGCTGCTGCCGACCGAATGAAGCACAGGCGCTCGTCCAAGCCACGCCGATGAGTCGCGCGCGACACCCGCATCACACTGGCTTCGTGTGGCAGCTGCTCTGGCTCGCTGCCACGACGCTGTGCGGCTCGCAGGCGATGGCGCAACTGCCAGGGGCCGAGCCGGCTGGTACCCAGGCCCCCGCATCGGGCACCGGCCTGTCGCACTGGTTCAATCCCGTGACCGCGCCGTTCATCCCGGTGCCTGAGATCGCGGTCGATCCGAACAGCGGCACGACGCTGGGCATCCTGCCGACCTGGGTGCAGACCGATGACAATCACGATATCACCCGCATCATTGCGCCCGACCTGCTGCACAACCCCTATTTCGGCTACGGCGCACATGCACGCGTGTACTCCTATCCTTCGGTGGATGAGCAGTGGTCGGTGGTCGCGAACGTGCAGCAGCGGGTCGAACGCGGACTCGACGCCGAATACGAAGCCGGGCGCGAACGCGAGCGGCGCCTGTCGATCGCCGGGAGCCTGATATTCGATCGCAACGGCAGCCAGCGCTTCTTTGGGATCGGCAATGAATCGCCGAAGCGCGCCGAGTCGAACTACACCGACCAGCAGGAGCTGCTGCAGGCTCAGATCGGCGTGAATATCAGCCGTGCCTGGCAGCTGCGCTACACCGGGCGCGCGCGCTTGGTGGACGTGCTGCCCGGGACGCTGTCGGGCATTGCCTCGATCGAGCAGCGTTTCGGCGCTATCCCCGGCCTGGGCCGCAACAGCGAACTGCTCAACCGGCTGTCGATCATCTATGACACGCGCGATGACCTGACGGTACCCACCCGGGGAATGCAGTGGGTGCTGTACGCGGGAGCCGCGAGCCGACGCGGCCTGTTCAACGATTCGCTCTACAGCGAAGCCGGAGTCGACGGCCGTGGATTCTGGCCGCTGGCGCGCGACACGGTGCTGGCGGCGCACCTCGCGCTGCGCTATCTGCCCACGGCAAACCGCGTGCCGTTCTGGGCGCTCAGCAGCATCGGCGGGAGCGACAGCGAGATCGGCGGCGAGCAGCCGCTGCGCGGCTATGGCAGCGGACGCTTCTACGATCGCGATTCCTTCTCCTCCACGGTCGAGCTGCGACACCGGGTGCTGTCGTTCAACGCCATCTCGACGCACGTGGACCTGGAAATGACGCCGTTCGTCGACGTGGGACGCGTCTTCGACCGATCCGGCACCTGGCCGCTGGCGCACCTGCATCCGGTCGGCGGGCTGGGATTCCGGGGCATCGCGCGCCCGTTCGTCGTCGGCTACGTCGACCTGGGCTACGGGGGCGAGGGACTGGCGGTATTCACCGGCATCAGCTATCCGTTCTAGCCGATGCCAGCTGCGCTCGCGCATCGCCGGCATCGAGACAGGTAATCCGGTCGACGCTCACCCTGACGATCTCGGTCGTGTGCTGGCCTTCCCCGGTGTCGAAGTACTGACGGTCCACCGTGATCGAGCGGCTGCTGCGCGGTGCGACGGTGTAGTTGACGCGCCTGGATTCGGAGCGGGTCGTGCCGTCCTCGGTCCTCCAGTCGACGCGGTAGCGGATCACGCCGCTACAACCGCCAGCGGCGCGTCGCCCGGCATCAAGACCGAAGGCTATCCGGAACTCGTCCTTGCTCAGACGCATGACCAGTGGTGCCTGCGCCAGTGAGACCGGGTGCTCGGATGCAGTCGCGACGCCGGCGCGCGCGGTGACGGCCGCGACGACGATCGCGGACAGAGCGTGCTTGATCGGTTTGGTACGCATTGTGTCGCCTCCGATTCGAGTACGGTTCGAGGTCCGAACGATAGCGGTGCGCCGCTGCGGTCACAAACGAGGAATACTTGAGCGAGGCGAAGTTGTACTCACGCATCGGCGCGGGAGCGGCGCTGCCTGGGTGACACGTCAATATTGGCTGATTCGTCAATGCGATAGACCCGCCGGAGGCGGGCGATTGCACTGTGAGTCGTGGGGGCTGTGGTTCGGATTGCTAAGATCCGCGCGCGCCCGGGTACGCACCTGGGGTTGAGAGACTACGACCAAGGGGAGGTGGCAGGCATGAAATGCATCACGGTGTTCTATCCGTCCAAGGACAATGAGTCCTTCGACCACGAGTTCTATCGCAAGCGCCACGCACCGCTGATCGAGAACATCCTCGGTAACAGCCTGCACCGCATCGAGGTTCGCAGGGGCACTCCGGCTCCCGATGGCACGCCGCCGCTGTACACCGCGGTCATCAGCATCTGGATCCGGGACTGGGAAGCGTACGAGAAGGCGATGGCGCTGCGGGCCAAGGAGCTGATCGACGAGGTGCCGCTGTTCACCAAGGTGATGCCGACCTTCCAGACCGACGAGGTCTACTACACCGGCCCGGGCGGCTGATGTCGGAGCCGCTCTACGACTACGTCATCGTCGGCGCCGGCTCCGCCGGCTGCGTGCTGGCGAACCGGTTGAGCGAGGATGCAACGTCGCGGGTGCTCGTGCTGGAGGCCGGTGGTCGCGCGACCGGGCTGTTCAAGGACATGCCGATCGCTTTTCCGCAGTACGTGCTGCGTAGGGACCTGAACTGGAATTTCGTCAGCGAGCCGGAGCCGCAACTGGACGGGCGGCGCATCGAGGTGCCGCGCGGCAAGGCGCTGGGCGGCTCCTCGGCCATCAACGGCATGGTGTACGCGCGCGGTCACCGCAACGACTACGACGACTGGGCACGCGCAGGCCTTGCCGGCTGGAGCTATGCCGATGTCCTGCCGTACTTCAAGCGCTCGGAGAACAGCTGGCTCGGCGAGGGGTTCTACCACGGTGCCTCCGGTCCGCTGCAGGTGTGCGCGATACCAACCGGGATGATGTATACGGAGCTGCGCGCGGCGACCGTCGCCGCCGGCTATCCGGCAACCGACGACTGTCACGGCGAGCAGACCGAGGGCGCGCAGCGGGGTGAGATGACCGTCAGCGGCGGGCGGCGGGGCAACGTCGCACGGCTCTTCCTGGAACCGGCGATGCGCCGGCCAAACCTCACGGTGGTGACCCGGGCGCATGCCACGCGGGTACTGTTCGAGGGTACGCGCGCCGTCGGCATCGAGTACCGGCACAGCGGCCAGACGCGCAGTGCTTGGGCCGCGCGCGAACTGATCCTGGCCGGCGGCACCTACGGCTCGCCGAGCATTCTGCTGCATTCGGGGGTCGGTCCCGCGACGCAGCTGCAGAGCCTGGGCATCCAGCCGCGCATCGATCTGCCGGGTGTCGGACGCAACCTGGTCGAGCACCCGTTCCTGTTTCTCGGCTGGCGCGCGCGCACGGATGCATTCACCTGCCAGCTGCGCGCGGATCGTGCGGCGATTTCGGTGCTGCGCTGGGCGCTGCTCGGGTCCGGACCGTTCGCGACCAACGGTGCGGCCGGCCACGTATTCATCCGTACGCAACCGGAGCTGGATCGTCCGGACATGCAGCTCACCTGCATCGCCGCGGGCATGAGCGCGCGCGACGTGTGGTATCCGCTGATCGGCAAGCGTCCCGAGCATGTGATCGGCGTCGGCGTCTCGATGATCCGACAGGACAGCCGCGGCGTGGTGTCGCTGCGCTCGAACGATCCGCTCGATGCGCCACGGATCGTGTTCAATCTGTTCGAGCAGCGATCGGATCTCGAGCGCATGGTGCGGGGCATCCGCGCCGCGCGCCGCATCTATGCCCAGCAATCGCTGCGGGGCCTCGTCGGCGACGAACTGGTGCCCGGCGCGGACGTGACGTCCGATGCGCAGCTCGAGGCGTTCGTGCTCAAGGTCGGGGCCATCACGCAGCATCCGGTGGGCACCTGCAAGATGGGCGTCGACGGTGATCGCACCGCCGTGGTTGACGCCGACCTCAAGGTGCGCGGTATCGAGGGCCTGCGGGTGATCGACGCTTCAATCATGCCGGACGTACCGGCGGGCAACACCAACGCGCCGGCGATCATGATCGCCGAGAAAGGCGCTGACCTGATCCGCGGCCGGCGCCTGTTGCCGGCAGGAGTCCGACCGTGGCAACACTGAACACCAGCCCGGCGCTGATCACCGGCGCAGGTCGGGGCATCGGCCGCGCGATCGCCGAGCGTCTGGCCGGCGAGGGTGCAGCGGTTACGCTGCTGGCGCGCACCCGTGCCGACATCGATGCGGTGGCGGCGGCCATCGTCGATCGCGGCGGCGCGGCGCTGGCGATCGCCGTCGACGTGACCGATCCGCGCGCGCTCGCCCCGGCGCTGGCGGCCGCGAGCAATCGATTCGGCCCGATACGCGTGCTGGTCAACAACGCCGGTACGCCCGGCCCCTTCGGCCCGATCGGCGTCGCCGATCCTGAAAGCTGGTGGACATCGCAGCAGTTGCATCAGTACGCGCCGCTGCTGACGATGGGCGCGCTGATTCCCGGCATGCGCCAGGCCGGCGGTGGGCGCATCGTCAACATCGTATCGAGCGCCGGGACCATTCCGATCCCACACCTGTCGGCCTATGCCGTCGGCAAGTGCGCCGCGATCCGGCTGACGGAGATCGTCGATCTCGAACATCGCAGCAGCGGCGTGCGCGCGTTTGCGCTGCATCCGGGCACCATCATCACCGACATGGCGCGATCGACGATGTCATCGCCCGCAGCCATGCGCTGGATTCCCGACGGCATCGCGATGCTGAATGCGCGCTCGCCGCAGGAGTCCGCCGCCGATCTTGCGCGTTGCACCGACGTGGTCGCGGCGCTCGCCGCCGGCCGCTACGACGCACTCGCCGGCCGCTATCTTGACATCGGCTGGGATCTCGAGGTCCTGGCGCGGCAGGCCGCCCAGGCCTCGTGAGTCAGCGCCGTCGGAGCAGGCTCGTAGTGCTGGTCCAGATCCTGCCCGAGGCGTGGGGCGGCGAGCAGGAAATGAACGGCGGCCCAGCTGAAGAGGAGCGCAAACAGGCCGATGGCCTGCAGCACACCGGCGGCCGAGGCCGCGCGGCACGCCGTGGCCAGGGCCGCATCGGTGCCGGCGGCGGCGCTGCCACCGGGACAGAGCGTGTCGAAATCCGCGGCGCCGAAGCTGCGGTGCGCGAGCAGGTCGCTGAGCTTGCCGATCAGCGTGGGACCCAGGCCGACGCCAATGAGTCCGAACACGATGTTGATTACGAACGAGGATGATGCCCGCATGTTGGCGCCCACCATGTTCTGCGCCAGGGCCAGCGTCGGCGTGAAGTAAACGAACAGCGTGATGTGCCCGGCCAGCAGCAGCCAGATCGCCTGGTGTATCGTCGGGCGCGTGATCGCGAGCAGCAGCAGCGGCGTGGTAGCGGCCAACGAGAGCGACGGCGCCCAGACGTGCCAACGCCGGTCCCGGGCGCTCAGGTAGGTGACACCGAAGCCGCCGAGCGTCAGACCGGAGGCCATCGCCACCACCGCGATCAGGCCGATGAGCCGTCCGGATTCGAACAGACTCATGTGAAACACGGCGGTGTAGTAGCGGCCCCAGAACTGACCGATGCCGTTCATTGCGGTCGAGGCCAGGCTGGCGCCGATCAGCACGTGGACCATCGAGCGCTTGGCAAGCATGAATCTGACCACCTGCCACATCGAAGGCGGCGGCCCTTGCGGCGCGACCCGATCCTGCAGACCTCGTCGCGGCTCCCTCAACGTGAAGAACACCAGCAGCGCGACCAGCAGGCTGGGCAGGCTCAGGCCGATGAACCAGATCCGCCAGTCGGCATTCTGGGCGATCCAGCCCCCGAGCGCCGAGCCGCTGAGCGCGCCCAGCGGGGCGCCGAGCCAGACGATGGTCATCGCCGCGGCGCGGCGCCGCTCCGGATAGTGATCCCCGAGCAGCGAGGCGACCGGCGGCCCGAATCCGGCGTCTCCGGCACCCACGCCCACCCGGCACAGCAGCAATTGCGTGAAGCCGCGCGAGCGCGAGCACAGCAGCAGGAACGCCCCGAACACTGCCGAGGCGACAGCGATGATGCGGGCGCGGCCGTGATGCTCCGCCAGCCGTGCAATCGGCAGGCCCAGCAGCGTGTAGAAGATCGCAAAGCCCAGCCCGAGGATCAGCCCGAGTTCGGTGTCGGTCAGCGCCAGGTCGAGCTTGATCGCGGGAGCCACGGCGGCCAGGCCTTGCCGGTCGGCGAGATTCAACAGGTTCACCGCCATCAGCATGCTCAACAGCCACGCCCGGTAGCCGACTGAGAATGGCTCGGTCGCCGGCGCTGCAGCGTGCGGGGTCGCGGGATCGGCCACCTTTGTTTTGCGGCCTGCTGCCGTTGCTTCTAGTATTCGGGATCAGACTGTAACGAGCGCGGGCTGTCAAGCGAGTGCCCGGCCGAGTTCCTTCAAAGTCGAGTTTCGGCAGACGGCATGCACAAGAATAGGCATCACGATGAGCGCAAGCATCGCAGCGGATCGACCGGGCGCCGCCGCCTCGGCGTTCCTGAATCGCAGCCATAGATTGCTGATCGGTGGCGATTGGGTGAGCGCGGCCGATGGCGCCACGCTCGATGTGACCAATCCCGCAACCGGTCAGGTATTCGCGACGATTGCGGCCGGTGGCGCCGCCGACATCGACGCCGCGGTCAAGGTTGCGCGGCGGGCGTTCGCCTCCGGGCCGTGGGCGAAGCTGCGCGCCCTGGAACGGGCGCGCCTGTTGTACCGGCTGGCAGACGCGGTCGAGGCCAACGCCGACGAGATTGCCTGGATCGAGAGTCTCGACGGCGGCAATCCGGTCAACTCGGTGCGCCATGTGGACATCGCGATGGCGATCGATTCGCTGCGCACGTCCGCATCGCTGGCCGACAAGATAACCGGCGAGACCCAGCTGTCGGCCCCTCAGGGCGTTGGACTTGGCTACTTCGTGCGCGAGCCGATCGGTGTCTGCGGCCTGATCACGCCGTGGAACGCACCGTTCCTGATGGCGGTCAACAAAATCGGCCCGGCGCTCGCCGTCGGTTGCACCGTGGTGCTCAAGCCCGCGGAGCTCGCACCGCTGACTGCACTGCGCCTCGGTGAACTGATCTGCGAGCTGGGATTTCCCGGCGGCGTGGTCAATATCGTGACCGGGCTGGGGCCGGTCGCCGGCCAGGCCCTGGCCGAGCACCCGGATGTCAACAAGATCTCGTTCACCGGATCCACCCGGGTCGGCAGGTCGATCCTCGCCGCCTCCGCGGTCAACATGAAGCGCGTGACGCTCGAGCTCGGCGGCAAGTCGCCGATCATCGTGATGCCCGATGCCGATCTGGAACGCGCGGCAAATGCCATCGGCGACGAGATCTGCTTCAAGACCGGCCAATTCTGTGCTGCGGGTACGCGGCTGTCGGTCCACCGGCGCGTCCACGACGAAGTCGTGCAGCGAGTGGCCGCGCGGCTGCAGGCGGTCAAGGTCGGACCGGGCACGACGCCGGGGACGCAGATGGGACCGATCATCTCGGAAAAGCAGCTGGGGCGGGTGTTGGGCTACATCTCGGCCGGCACCTCGCAGGGTGCGCAGCTCGTGACCGGCGGCAAGCGCATCGATCGCGACGGCTACTTCGTCGAACCGACGCTGCTGATCGGGGCACGCCCCGACATGAGCGTGATGCGCGACGAAGTCTTCGGGCCAGTGCTCGGTGCCATCGCGTTCGAGGACGCGACCGATTTCGATCACATCGCCTCGCTGGCGAACGACACCGACTACGGCCTGGCGGCCAAGGTGTGGACGCGCGATCTGCGCGCCGCGCACCAACTGGCGCGCAAGCTGCAGGCGGGCACGATCACGATCAATGGCGGCGGCGCCGATGGCCGCCTGCCGTTCGGCGGCTTCAAGCAGTCGGGGATCGGCCGCGAGGGCGGCCGCGAGGGCGCGCTCGCCTTCACCGAGATCAAATCGATCTCGGTGGGCTACTGAGCGAGCGGCATTGGTAACAGGGGGGTTGCACAGCATGCGAAAAATCGCCACCGAAGAGGCGTTCTCGATTCCCGAGGTGGCGCAGCAACTCCGGCAAGTTGCGCGTGGCCCGAGCAGCAGCCTCGACAAGCAGCTGATCCAGGGAATCTATGATTACCAGGGCGAGGGTACCGGCTACGGCAGCTTGAACTTTCTCGACCGCCTGATCGATATCGAGGACCATCGCCTGAAGGAAATGGACCAGCTGGGGGTCGACATGCAGCTGCTGTCGCTGACCGCTCCCGGCGTCCAGATGTTCGATGCCGACACCGCGACTGAGCTCGCCGCGCTGGCCAATGACCGGCTGGCCGAGGTCTGCCGGCGTCATCCCACGCGATTTGCCGGACTGGCCAGTTTCGCGCCGCAGGCACCCAAGCGGGCAGCGAAGGAAATGGAGCGCGCGATCCGGACCCTGAAGCTCAACGGCTTCATACTCAATTCGCACACCTATGGCGAGTATCTCGACGATCCGAAGTTCTGGCCGGTGCTCGAGGCGGCCGAGGCACTGGATGCCTGCCTCTACATTCACCCACGGGCGGCATCCGACGGTCTCAAGGGACCGCTGCAGGATTACGGCATGGACACCGCGATGTGGGGCTTTGGCGTCGAAACCGGCACCCATGTGGTGCGCATGCTGGCCGCGGGAGTGTTCGATCGCTTTCCGAAGCTCACGGTGTGCATCGGTCACATGGGCGAAGCCATCCCATTCTGGCTGTGGCGCATCGACTTCATGAACAGCCGCTCACAGCGCATGCAGCGCTCGCCCAAGACTCAACTGACGATGGCGGAGTATTTCCGCCGCAACTTCGTCGTGACCACGAGCGGTGTCGAAGATCACCTGGCGCTGGACTACACGATCCGCAAGCTCGGTATCGACCGCGTGATGTGGGCGATCGACTACCCGTATCAGCCCTCGAAACCGGCGGTGCAATTCATGGATTCAGCCCCCGTCGCCGAGGCGGACCGGGCCAAGCTGTACCACGTGAATGCCGAACGCGTGTTCCACATCGCGCCGCTGGCCGCGTAGCAGCCGACGGGCACCGCGGGCGGCGTCATGAGCAGCGGCATGTGGAACGTGCAGACCGGGCCGACCGTGGGCGAGCAGGAGCGCGGTCTCGCCCCGGCAGCGCGCGCGATCGACCGCCGCGCGCCCTACAGGCGCATCGCCACCGAAGAGGCCTGGAACATTCCCGAGGTCCTCGAGGCGCAGGTGCGACTGCTCAACGGTCCGAACCCACCTGACGACAGCTCGTTGCGCATGGCCGGCATGTTTTCGAAACTGACTGCGTTGCAGGATCAGCTGATGAACATCGGCGCGCAGCGCATCGCCCGCATGGATGAACTGGGTATCGATAAACAGCTGCTGCTACTGACCTCGCCCGGGGTGCAGGTGCTCGAACCCGACGAAGGCACGGCCCTGGCCCGATTGGCAAACGATCGGCTGGCCGAGGCGTGCCGCCGCCATCCGGACCGCTTCGCCGGCCTGACCGTACTTGCGCCGCAGGACGTCCGCGGCGCGGTCGCCGAGATAGAGCGCGGCATGCAGCGACTGGGCCTCAACGGGGCGGTGATCAATTCGCATTTTCGCGGCCACTATCTCGATGAGCAGCCGTACTGGCCGATCCTCGAGGCGCTCGAGGCCAACGATGCGGCCCTCTACATCCATCCGACGATCCCGCCGACCGCCTGGTCGCAGCCCTACGAATTCCGCGGCTTCGGCGGCGCGCTCGCAGGTTTTACGCACGAGGTCTGGATGCACACGATGGGGCTGATCATGTCAGGTGCGTTCGATCGGTTTCCGAAGCTGCGCCTGGTGATCGGACATATGGGCGAGGCGATGCCGTTGCTGCTCTATCGCTTCGACTGGATGCAGAGCAATGCCGACGGCAGGGAAGGACTGCGTGGCGGCGCTCCGGCGGTCAAGCTGCGTCACAAGATCTCGTACTATTTCAAGCACAACATCTGGATCACGACCAGCGGCCAGGGATGGGAGCCGTCGATCAGGTTCTGCATGGACGTGCTCGGCCCCGACCGCGTGATCTACGCGATGGACTACCCCTATCAGCAGTCCGCCGATGAAGTCGCTGCGTACGACGGCTTCGACATACCCGCCGAGCACAAGAAGATGCTGATGCAGACCAACGCCGAGCGGGTCTTCAGACTCGATCGCTAGGCTGCGTCTGGAACGGCTGCGGCCGCCGCCCTTGCCTCAAGCCCGGCTTCCAGCTATCGAGGCTACCGGGGCTCAGCGTTTCAACGCCCGCAGGCTGCTCGATGCCGAATCCGCCGCTGGCGCGTCCGGCTGCCGCTCGTCCCATAGCTGCAACCACTGGCGCAGCGGCATCGGTGGCCCGATGCCAAAGCCCTGAGCGTAGTTGACGCCGATCAGAGCGAGCGCGCCCAGCGTCGCCTCGTCCTCGACCGACTCGGCCACGGTCTTGATGCCGATCACGCGGCCGATGCGCTGGATGGCCTCGACCATCGCGTAATCGACCGCATCGTGGGTCATGTCCTTGACGAATTTTCCGTCTATCTTCAGGCAATCGATCGGCAGGCTGCGCAGGTATGCAAACGAGGACATGCCGCTGCCGAAATCATCGAGCGCGATGCTACAACCCAGGGACTTGAGCCGGCCCATCAGCTGACTGGCGTTGGACAGGTTCGAGACCGCCGCCGTCTCGGTCAGTTCGAACCCGATTGATTCGGGCCGCAGGCCGTTGCCGGCGATGCATCCGGCCACGAAATCCACGAACGACTGATCGGTCAGCGAGGCCGCGGACAGGTTGATGGTGCAGGCAGGCACGCGGCGCGTCGCGGCATGGCGCTCCCCCAGCACGTGGCAGGCCTGCGCGATCACCCAGCGATCGATATTCGACATCAGGCCATAGCGCTCGGCCGCGGGAATGAACGCCATCGGGGCGATGTAGCGGTCCTGCTCATCCAGCATGCGCAGCAGCACCTCGAAGCGCGGCGCATTCTCGTCCGCGCGATCTCCCGCGCTGGTCGAGATCGGCTTGATCTCCTGCGCATACAGCACGAACCGACCGTGCTCCAGCGCATTGGTGATACGCTCCACCCATTGCATTTCGCCGTGTCGCGCCCGCAGCTCATCGTCGTCCGGGCGGTAGACGTGGACGCGGTTGCGGCCATTGTCCTTGGCCGCATAGCAGGCCCGGTCGGCGGCGCTCAGCGCCTCCGAGACGCTCATCGGCGTGTCGCCGATCGAGAGTATCCCGATGCTGGCGTTGATCGCAAAGCTCTTGCCCTGCCAGGCAAAGCGCGACTCGGAGATCCTGCGGCACATCGCATTGGCGGTACTCAGGGCACGTTCCGCCGTGCAGTCGGGCAGCAGCACGCCGAACTCGTCGCCACCGAGGCGGGCGAGGGTGTCGCCGGCGGCGAGCTGCAGCTGCATGGTGGCCGAGATCTGCCGGATAAGCTCATCGCCGGCGCCGTGGCCGCAGGTATCGTTAATGACCTTGAACTGGTCCAGATCCAGGTACAGCAGTGCTTCGTGTCCGCCCAGCGCGGCATGGCGCCCGATGGCCAGACGCAGCCGGCGCTCGAACTCGCCGCGATTGGCCAGGCCGGTCAGCGCGTCGTGACTCGCCTGGTGCTGCAGCTGCGCGGCCAGCGCCAGTTCCTGCGTCACATCGCGCAACACCAGCACGATGCCGACGACGTCGCCGCCCTTGTCACGGATCGGCGCCGCGTGCGCATTCACCGGCGTGCGTGTGCCGTCGCGTCGAATCAGCACCGTGGCGCTGCCCGGTGCGCTCGGCCGGCCATCAGACAGCGAGCGCAGAATGGCATCGACCGCGGGCGGGCCGCCGGGTGGGGTCGGCACCTGAAAAACCTCGCCGAGCGGGCGATTGCGGGCATCGGCTGCGCTCCAGCCGGTGAGCGCCTCGGCCGCGGCATTCAGGAAGTGGATGCGGCCGTGTTCGTCGGACGAGATGACCGCGTCGCCGATCGAGCGCAGCGTCACCTGCGCCAGCTCATGTTCGGCGTAGGCCAGCGCCTTGGTCGCATTCAGCGCTGCTTCGATCAGCTCGGCACGACGCAGGAAGTTGCGCGAGATGACGCCACCAATCAGCAACAGAACCAGTCCGCTGGCGGACAGAACCAGCAGCAGCATGCGGGCGACGCTCCTGCAGATCGCGCCGATGGTTGCCGAGAACTGATCCTCGAGCGGTGCGACGCGCCGATGGATGGCTTCGATTTCGCGTTCCGTGGCGTCGATCTGCGCCGCCGACGCGCCGCCGGAGTTGACCTCGGCGCGCAGGCGCTCGCCGACGGCTTTGAGCCGCAGGATCTGCTCGTCGCCCTGATCCCAGATCGTGATTGCGCGGCGGAACAGGTCGATGTTCCGAAAGGCGGTGAACAGGCGGATCATTCCCGGTATGTCAGCCGGATCATTCTGTCCTGCCAGCAGGCCCAGCGTGGCGGCCGACCGGTCCGGATCGGGCTGCAGCATCGCCAGCCGCGCGCGCCGATCGCCCAGGGGCACTGCCAGCGCCTGCAGATAGTCCGTGTAATCCTCGCTCGCATGGCTGCGGTAGAAGCGCAGCAGGCGTGAGACCGCATCGCGCTCGGCCTTGGACCACTGTCCTTCACCGCCCACGTAAGCCCGTGCGGCCGACATGATGTTCATGCTGATCAACGACAGCGACAACATCAGGATCACGATGGCGGCAAAAGGCCAGGTGATCGAGATCAGCTTTCGCTCCAGCGAACGCGGCATGGTTCTTGCGGTCACTCCTCTACAGCAGCGGCAGGACGATGGAATCGGTTGACCAGGATACGGCAGGGCGCCTGATGGGTAGGCACAGTAAGTTATCGCGCGTTGCGTGCGAAACAGCGGGGCGGTCCGACAAAACTGATCTGTGACGCAGATCCGCATCCCAGCGAGATGTGGTAAGCGCGGCAGAAGCGAGCAGCGCGCCTCAGCGCTGACCTGCGCGCTCAAGAGCGTCGATCTGTGGACCGGTCCCCGATTATTTGTCGCACAAGAGCGCATGCTCCTCCCGTTGTCGATGGCTTTAATTTGACATAAGGGATTTTCTCAACAGCGAACGCTGCCGCACTGCGCTATGAATCCGGGTACGCAAACTCGACCGCTGACCACGACGCGAGCCGGTGGGGCGCCATGACCAGTCCTGACGCTCGCCGAATCCTGATCGTTGACGACAATCGCGCGATCCACGAGGACTTCCGCAAGATTCTGGTGACGGCGGAAGCCGACGATATCGACGATAACCTGCAGGATCTGGAAGCTGCGATTTTCGGCAAATCGGCCAGAGCGCGGCCCTTGCCGGTCGATTTTCATCTGGACTCAGCATTTCAGGGCGCGGAGGCGCTGGCGCTGGTGCAGCAGGCGATCGCGGATCGGTCGCCGTATTCGGTGGCGTTCGTCGATATGCGCATGCCCCCGGGTTGGGACGGTCTGCAGACGATAGAGCGTCTGTGGGCCGTTGACCCAGACGTTCAGATGGTCATCTGCTCGGCATATTCGGATCACGGCTGGGACGAAATCGTCGGCCGCCTCGGCCGCTCCGACAACCTGCTAGTGCTGAAGAAGCCGTTTGACGCGATCGAGGTGCTGCAGTGCGCACACGCGCTGACGTCGAAGTGGCGCAACGAACGGGCACTGCGAGCGCAGCTCCATACACTCGAGAAGGACGTATCCGAGCGCACCCAGGGCCTGGAAACGGCCAACAAGCAGCTGCGCCAGCTCGCCACTCACGATGCGCTGACCGGACTGCCCAACAGGGTGCTGCTGGACGATCGGATGAGTCAGGCGATTGCGCATGCGGAACGGGCCGGGGACGGCTTCGCGGTGTGTGTGCTCGATCTCGACCGCTTCAAGACCATCAACGAATCGCTCGGTTACCGTGCTGGCGATGAACTACTCAAACACGTCGCGCGCCGGCTCGTGAGCGTGGTGCGCAGCGCAGACACGGTTGCGCGCCTTGGCGGCGATAAGTTCCTGATGATCCTCGGCCAGGTGCGCTCGCCGGAAGAGGCCGAACGGATCGGTCTCAAGGTCGTCGAGGAGCTGCGGGCCTCGGTGCCGATCGCGCAGCTCGAGATACATACTTCGGTGAGCATTGGCGTCGCGTTTTACCCGGCAGATGGAACGACGATCGAGACTCTATGCGCGCACGCGGACGCGGCGATGTACTGCGCCAAGCAACGCGGCGGCTCGAACGTGCAATGCTTTGCGTCGAGCATGAACCTCGCTACGGAAGACCGGGTCCGTTATGAGGCCGCCCTGCACCGGGCGGTCGACTTGCAGCAGTTCGAGCTGCACTATCAGCCGAAAGTCGTCGCCGCGACCAGGCGGATTCACAGCGCCGAGGCCCTGATTCGCTGGCGTCACCCCGAGCGTGGCCTGATTTCACCTGACCAGTTCATACCGCTGGCCGAGGAGTCGGGACTGATCGTGCCGATCGGCGAGTGGGTATTGCGCGAGGCGTGCCGTCAGGCGCGGCTCTGGGAGGACCACGGGCTGCCGCTGGTGCGCATCGCGGTCAATGTGTCGCCGCTGCAGTTTCGACGCCTCGACCTGGTTGACACCGTGCGCCGTGCCCTGACCGACGCCGGAGTGAATGCGGGTTGCCTCGAAATCGAGCTCACCGAGAGCGCCGTGATGACTAACCCGGAGGAATCGGTCGAGATTCTCGAGCGCCTGAGCCGCATGGGTATCGTGGTTTCAGTCGACGATTTCGGCACCGGCTACTCGAGCATGAGTTATCTGCGCCGCTTCCCGATCGACAAGCTCAAGATCGATCGGAGTTTCATCAGCAATCTGCTGACATCGGCCGAGGACGCGTCGATCGTTCGCGCAATCATTTCGCTGGCCCATGGCCTGCGGCTCAAGGTCGTTGCCGAGGGCGTGGAGACCGCCGAGCAGGTCGCGCTGCTGCAGAAGCTCGGCTGTGATCAGTACCAGGGCTACTACTTCAGCCGGCCAATCACTGCGGCCGCCTTCGAGGAGCTGATGCGGGCTCGGCTTCGTGCGGAAGGCCACCTGGACGAAGATGATTCCTCCCGCACCCACGCCAGACTGCACGCACTGCAGCCCGACGCGGCTGCCAAGTAGCGCGCTGGTATGGTCATTGCCTAGGGAGAACGCGTGAACGACGCAAGCAATTCGAAGCCCGCAGCGCCGGCCGGCGCGGGCGGCTGCGCCGGGGCGGATGACGCTGCGGGCCGCTCGACCGATGAGATGCTGCAGGTGCCGTTTGCGCTGGTTCTGCTGCTGTTGATTGCCGCGGCGGTCATCGTCGCACTGGACGTGCACAGCGCCAGTGTGTCGGTCGCGCATGCCGCCGCGATGCGGGACGGTGCGGCCCTGCAACGGCTGGCCGAGCGTCTGGGATTCCTGCAGCGGACCCGGTGGCTGCTGTTGGCCGGGCAGTTGATCATCGCCAGTCTTCTGGCCTGGACCTTTCGTCGCTCGGCGCGACGCGGGCATGCGCTGGTGGAGCGCGAGGCCAGGCAATCGCAGGCGCTGCTCGAGCGGCTCAGCATTGCCACGCAGGCCGCCGGCATCTATTGCTGGGAACTTGATTGGAACACCTACGCCATCACCTGGGACGAGAGCCGCCTGCCCGCGTCCGAGGCGGCCGCCGCCTCGAAGCGTCACTTCGGGGCGGAGCTCGGCAGCGACCTGTTCAAGTATGTGCACCCCGACGATCAGCACGCGGGCGGCAAGGCGATGTCGGAATCGCTCGCGCGCGGCGAAGACCACGTGTCGTTTCGCTACCGCCTGGTGCTGCCAGATGGCTCGATCCGTCACGTGCAGGCATTCGCGCGCACCTATAGCGACGCGGCTGGCAAGCCGCAGCGTTCCCTGGGTGTCAGCTGGGACGTGACCGCGGAGGTCGAAGCGGCGGAGAAGGCCGCGCGCAATGCCGCCAACGAGCGCGCGATGCTCGAACGCCTGAGCGTTGCGTCGCAGGCGGCCGGGTTGCGGTGCTGGGAGTACGACCTCAAGCAACGCAAGGTCGTGTGGCTCGACCTGGGACACGAGCAGCAGAACATCACGCCCGAAGAGATCGCGGCCGCCGGCCGGGCGATGTTCGCCGAGATCCTTCCGGAGGACAACAAGGCCGGGCGCGCCCTGACCGATCAGGCGCTGGCGCAGCATAAGCCGATCGTGTCGTCGCGCTCGCGGCGCCGGGATGCGGACGGCACCCTGCACCACATCCAGATGTACCAGCGCCTGTTCTACGATGAGCAGGGCGAGGGTGTACGCGCACTCGGCGCGATGCTCGATATCACCGAGTCGTATCAGCGGCAGGCTGAACTGGAAGCACTCTCGATCCGTTTCGGGGTCGCGACACGCGCGGCGAATGCGGGCGTGTGGGAGTATCGGGCGAACAGCGGTGAGATCTGGTGGAACGACACCATGTACACGATCTACGGCTGTTCGGCCGAGACGTTCCGGCCGACAATGGACGTCCTTCTGGCGATGATCCACCCCGACGACCTGGTCCTGGCGCAGGCCGCTTGGACCGAGGCGATGCAGGAGTCGAATCAGCTGCACGTAAACTTCCGGATCGTGCGGCCTGACGGCAGCATCGCTCACGTCGATCAGGTGGCCACGGTGGTCACCGACCCTGATACGCTCGAACGGCGCATGGTCGGCATCAGCATCGACGTCAGCGAGCGCGTCGAGGCGGAGCAACGCGAGCGGCGCCTGCAACGGCAGCTACGCGAAGCATCGCATCAGGCCGGCATGGCGGAAGTGGCCACGGGGGTCCTGCACAACGTCGGCAACGTGCTCAACAGTCTCGGCGTCGCCTCCTCGACCGCGCAGGCGCGTCTCAAGTCCAGCCAGATCGAGCGCGTCGCGCAGGTGGCGGGCATGCTGGCGCAGAATCGGGACCGGCTCGCCGAGTTTCTGACCAGTGATGACCGTGGCAAGCGCATGCCCGATTACCTGGCGGCGCTCGGTACGCGGCTGGCAGCCGACACCGGGGCCGTGCAGCAGGAATTCGAGGCCATCAGCGGGCACGTCCAGTACCTGCGCCAGATCGTTCAGGCGCAGCAATCCTTCGCGCGGGTCGGTGGCGCGTGCGACGAGGTCGATGTCGCGGAGCTGGTCGAGACCGCTCTGACTCTGAAAGGTCAAGAACTCAATGGGGCGCATGTCGTGCGCGACATCGGCGGACTGCCGATGGTGCTGACGGATCGCTACAAACTGCTGCAGATCGTGGTCAATTACATCGGCAATGCGTGCGACGCGCTGGCGGCCAACAACCCGACCGCGCCGCGCATCGCGATCAGCGCGCGCCAGCTGCAGGATCAGCTCGAAATCGCGGTGGAGGATTCGGGCGCCGGGATAGCGCCCGAGCTGCTGCCCCGCGTCTGGGAATTCGGTTTCACGACCAAGACCCACGGCCACGGCTTCGGTCTGCACAGCGCTGCGGTCGCGGCACAGCAGCTGGGTGGCACTGTGTCCGCACAAAGTGCCGGTGTGGGGCTCGGCGCCCGCTTCTCGGTGACGATACCGCTGCGCACCGCCCAGGTTGCGGCCGATCGGGATGCCGCGGCCTGAAGCGGTCGCGCTCAGTGCGGCCACGCCGATCAGCCTGATCAGCCTGATCAGCCTGATGTAGGACTCGGCAACACCGTGAAGGGGGTCGGGTCCGCTGCCATCGCCGCGTGGTACGAGCAGACTTGCGGCCACGGTGGCGAATCAGGTGCAAGATGCCTGGCCGGCTGTTGGCCCTGTCATGGATTGCGATCGCGAGCCTGACCGCGTGCTCGGTGATCGCGCCGGTATTCGGGGAACGACCAAACGGATCCGATCAGGCGTTGGCCGCGCGATGCACGCTCGAGACCATGCAGCGGCGCAAGCAGCTGCCGCTGCGTCCTCAGACGAGCGGCACCGCGCAGGCGTTCGTCATCCGCAAGCCGGTGGGCGGTGCGACCGATCGCGTGGTGAAATCGGCAGACGAGGTCTACCTTCGCACGCCCGACCAGTCCTGGACGCTGACGGCGGTGGACGTGCTGGGAAGGACGCGCCCGAAGGCGACGCTCATACGTGATGGCGCGACGATTCGCCTGCGGACGCTTGACACGGCACGCCCGATCGATATCGATGAGCACGGAACGGTGCCGACATCGGCGGCGCGATCGGGATCGGAGCTGGTGATCTACAAGGCCGATGTGCCGGATGCGACCATGCCCGAGTCCTGCGATGCGATCATCCGCGACGGCGACTATGTGTTTCTGCGCACGCGGCGTCCCGATGTCTGGCTCGGCACGAATCGCGCCGGCGCCGCCCCCGAGGCCTCGCGCTCGAATGCGCCCGACGTGCGCCTGTGCGTCGATGAGGCCGAGACCTGCTACGAAGACGCTGCTGGCCGGCTGTTCTGTGCCTGGGCTCCCGACTGTTCCGGAACTTCCAGCGGCCAGCGCAGTCCGAACAGTTCCGATGCGGCCGGGTATTGAATGCGCGCACGGCCGGGCGAGCGAAGATGCGGGTTCTGCTGGTGGAAGATGACCGGATGATTGCGCAGGGCCTGCAAACGGCCCTGAAGCAGGACGGTCATGCGGTGGATTGGATGCCCGACGGCAGCAGTGCCGGCGAGGCGCTGCAGTCGTCCGCCTTTGACCTGGTGTTACTGGATCTCGGGCTGCCTGGGCGAGATGGAATCGAGGTGCTGCGTGAGCTGCGTCATCGCGGCGATCCCACTCCGGTCATCATCCTCACCGCGCGCGACGACGTGCAGGATCGCATCGGCGGCCTCGACGCGGGCGCCGACGACTACATCGTCAAGCCGTTCGATCTCGACGAGGTCGCGGCCCGCATGCGCTCGGTGCGCCGGCGCGCCGCCGGACGCGGCGATCCGGGCATCAGCCACGGAGGCATCCGGCTCGACCCGGCCACGCATTCGGTCGAGCAGCACGGCGCCCCGGTGCAGCTTTCGGCGCACGAATATGCGGTGCTGGAGGCGTTGCTGCAGCGTCCGGGCGCGATCCTGTCGCGGGTGCAGCTCGAAGACCGGTTGTACGGCTGGAATGAACCGGTGGAGAGCAATGCGGTCGAAGTCTACATCCACGGCCTGCGCCGCAAGCTGGGCAGCGCTGCCATTCGTACGCTGCGCGGCGTCGGCTATTTCATCCCGAAGGAATGATCTCGATCCGCACACGATTGCTGCTCGCGCTGCTCGCGCTGGCGGCGTCGGCTTCGCTGCTTGCCGGGGTGTTGACCTACCAGCGTGTCCTGGCCGAGACCTCGGCGCTGTTCGACTATCAGCTGCGCCAGATGGCGCTGTCGTTGCGCAACCAGGTCTCGCTCGCTCCGCGCATGGAGTTGCTGCCTGACCAGGGCGACTCCGACTTCGTGATCCAGATCTGGGACCTGTTCGGGGCGCGAGTCTACCTGTCGCGTCCGGGCCTGCCGATGATCAACCGTACGGTCCTGGGCTATGCGGATCTGAGGCTGCAGGGCGAGCCGTGGCGTGCCTATGGGCTGCAGACCGCTGACGGCGTGATCCAGATCGCGCAGCCCCGCAGGGTGCGCGAAAACCTGGCGCGTGCCGCGGCGCTGCGCGTCGTGATCCCGCTGTTGCTGCTGCTGCCGCTGCTCGGTGCGGCCATTGCGGCGGCGGTCCGCAGCGGGCTGTCGCCGCTGCGGCGGGTGGCGACCGAGGTGCAGCGGCGTAACGCCCACAGCCTGACGCCGGTGGCGACGGCCAGCCTGCCGGTGGAGGTCGAGCCGCTGATCAGCGAGCTCAATCGCCTGTTGGCACGGCTGGACAGCGCGTTCGCAATCCAGCGCGCGTTCGTCGCCGATGCGGCGCATGAACTGCGTTCGCCGCTCACGGCGGTGCGGCTGCAGCTGCAGCTGCTCGATCGTGCGCCGGATGAACCGGCGCGGCTCGAGGCGCGCACCCGTCTCGGTGGCGCAGTGGAGCGCGCCATCCACCTGGTGGAACAGCTGCTCACGCTGGCGCGCAATGAACCGCGCGACGCGTCCGGCGAGTTGCGCCCGACGACGCTCGAGACTGCCGCGGCGCAGGGGGTCGCGGATTGCCATGCGCTGACAGCGACGCGTCATATCGATCTGAGCGTGGCGGCCGAGCCGAACGTTCCGGTGCTGGGCGATCCGGAGGCGCTGCGCACGCTGGTGCGCAATCTGGTTGACAACGCGGTCCGCTACACGCCGCAGGGGGCCCGGGTCCGGGTGCGTTGTCGCAGCAGCCGCGAGGGTGCATTGCTCGAGGTGATCGACAACGGTGCGGGCATTCCGGCGGCGGATCGGGAGCGAGCGTTCGACCGCTTCTATCGGCGTGCCACGGCGCCCGAGGGCGGAAGCGGACTGGGGCTGGCGATCGTCAAGGCAATCGCGGAGCGACACGGCGCGCGCGTCGCGCTCGACGACGCGCCCGGAGGGGGTCTGCAGGTGTCGGTACTGTTCCCGCCCGGCGTCTTAAGGCTCACTTAAGCTTCGCGAGGGAAGCTGGCATCACGAGCCATCCTCTGATGGGCCTTGTGTGCCAGGAGACTACGCCATGCAACTTCACACCCGAAAACTCGCCTGGGCCGCGGCGGGCATATTCGCCGCCGGCGCCGTGACCGGCTGGTCGGCGCCCACCCTGCTTGCCGGCACTTCCGCCAGTCTCAGCGCCAGCACCGACAATGTCGCGGCTGACGCGCCGGCAGCGGCCGCAGCCCCGGCCCCGAGCACGATTCCGCCGGGCCAGGCGCCGAACTACCGCGCCATCGTGGCGCAGAACCGGGCCGCCGTCGTCGGCATTACGACCGCCGGAGAGATGAAAACCTCTTCTTCGCCGCCGTTCGATTTCAATGGCCCACTTGGCAACGACGACGACAGCGGTCCGTTCCATTTCTTCTTTCGCAACGGACCGGGCCCGCGAGGCGGGGTACCGATGCGTGGACTGGGGTCAGGATTCATCATCAGTCCGGATGGACTGGTGCTCACCAATGCCCATGTGGTTGACGGGGCGAAGACGGTCAGCGTCAAACTGGCCGATCATCGGGAATTCAAGGCCAAGGTACTGGGCTCCGACAAGACCAGCGACATAGCGGTGCTCAGGATCGATGCGCATGGATTGCCCGCGGTACGACTCGGCGACTCCGACCAGCTCGCGGTCGGCGACTATGTGCTGGCCATCGGTGAACCGTTCGGGCTGGAGGAGACCGCCACGGCCGGTATCGTCAGCGCGACCTCGCGCTCGCTTCCGGGGGACGGCTTCGTGCCGTTCATTCAGACCGATGCCGCGGTGAATCCCGGCAATTCCGGCGGGCCGCTGTTCGATGCCAGCGGGAAGGTCGTGGGCATCAATTCGCAGATCTACACCAACTCGGGCGGCTACCAGGGGGTATCGTTTGCGGTTCCGATCAATCTGGCCGAGCGGGTCAAGGATCAGATCGTCGCTACCGGCAAGGCTGAACACGGCCGGCTCGGCGTCGAAGTGCAGAACCTGGATCAGTCGCTCGCCGATTCGTTCAAGTTGAAGGCACCCGCGGGCGCTCTGGTGTCCAACGTTGAACCCGACAGCGCTGCCGCGCGGGCCGGTGTCAAGGCCGGCGACGTGATCTCGCGCTACGACGGCACGGCGATCGATGACGCCGGGCAACTGTCCGCGCGCGTCAATGCGACCGCCCCCGGCGAGCGCGCTACGCTCGAGATCTGGCGCCAGGGCAAGCCGATGACACTCACGGCGCGGATCGGGTCGGCCGCGGAATCGACTGCGGCGGGCGGCAGCGCCGACGCACAGCCCAGGCAGCTGGGATTGACTTTGCGGCCGCTGACGCCGGACGAGCGGCAACAGGCAGGCATTTCAGGTGGACTGGTGGTCGAGAACGCCCGGGGCCGCGCCGCGGAAGCGGGTATCCAGCAGGGTGACGTCGTGCTGTCGGTCGACGGCAAGCCGGTGCAGAGCGTCGCGCAGATGCGGGATCTGGTGCGCAGCGGCGACCAGCGGATCGCGCTGCTGATCCAGCGTGGCGACAGCCGGATCTTCGTGCCGCTGGCCCTGGGGTAGCGACGGGCCGATCGATCGACGGCGGCCGGCGGCGCGAATGGATTCGATCCTAGAGCGCCCCGGCCGCCTCGGCGCCAAACGTGTCGCAGTCGTTGAACCGGCCGCTGTCCAACCCGCGCCGAAACCATTTGGCTCGCTGTGCGGCAGTGCCGTGAGTGAGCGGATCGAGCATCTGCTGTCCGGCCGCCAGATGACTTCGCCGCGTCTGGCTGATCGTCGCCACTTCGCCCAAAGTCGCATCGACGTCCAGCGGCCCGGCAACTCGGATGCGCGCCTCGATCGAGCGCAGCGACAGCCCTGCATAGCAATCCGCCTGCAGTTCCATGGTCATCAGTGTCCGGTTCGCCAGTTCCGGAGTGCTGCGGGAGCGCGATTGATCCACCAGGCTCGTCGTGCCCAGCAGGTTCTGGACGTGGTGCGCGGCCTCGTGTGCGACTACGTAATCGAGCGCGAGGGTCTGATCGCTCGAAGCGTGCTGTTGCAGCTGCCGCAGAAACGCCTTGTCCAGATACACGGTCTCGTTGACCGGGCAGTAGAACGGGCCGGCCAGACTGCCCGGCGTGCTGCACACGCCGTGCAGCTGTCGCGTGAAGAACGCGAGCGTAGCCGGGCGATAGCGCTCGCCGCCGAGCGCCGCAACCTGTTGCGACCAGAATTTCTCCACATCGTTGAATAGCCACTGGCTTAGCTGCACGACCACATCCGCCGATGGTGTGGCGCTGTGCCCGGGCATTGGCGGAACCAGGGCCGTAGCCGCGATCAGCATATAGCGCAATCGATGCATTCGACCAATCCGATGACGGACGTGCAATTAGGCGCATTTATTATACTTTTCGGGACCCGCATTCGATATCGGCGGGAACCGAGGTTGCGGCGGCGCAGTCTGACTTGCTGCGGCGGTGCACTAAGCGGCACAGTAACACCGCCGATTCCACGGGCGCCCAAAGGCGCTACTATCTCGGGGATGTCGCAGAGGAGCGAGCGGCCATGCCTGGAAGATTCGCCGGTAATCGTCTACTCAACCTGCAAAGCCTGGGCCAGAGCGTCTGGCTCGATGGCGTACACCGCGGGATGCTCGTGGGCTCGCAGTTTTCCCGCTACGTGAACCGGGAAGGCATTTCGGGCGTCACGTCCAGCCCGATCACGCTGGCGGCCCCGTATTCCGAGGTTGCAGCGTATCGCGAGCCAATTGCGGCGCTGCGCGCGCACGGGGCGAGCGCGCAGCAGATCCGCGAGCGTCTGAGTATCGACGATGTGCGCTGCGCCGCCGATCAGCTGCGCCGCGTCTACGACCACAGTCACGGACGCGATGGCTATGCGACCATCGACCTGCCGCCCGCTGTCGCCGACGATGCGGGCCAGACGGAATCCGAAGCGCGCCGGTTGTGGAGCGAAATCCACAGACCCAACGTCATGGTCAAGGTACCCGCCACCGACGCGGGCCTGCTTGCACTTCCACGGTTGATCGCGGGCGGCATCAACGTCAACGCCACGTTGATATTCGGTGCGCGACGCTACCGGGAAGTCGCTGATGCGTTCCTGACGGGGCTGGAATATCGCGTTGCCCGAAACCAGGCGCTGGAACGGGTGGCGTCGGTGGCGAGCTTCTGCGTCAGTCGCATCGACGCGCTGATCGATGGAGAACTCGATGCGATTCGAGAGCCCGCCAGGGCGGCGAGGACCCAGCCGCTGCGCGGCAGGATCGCGGTGGCCGTCGCTCGTTATGCCTACCAGAAGTACAAGTCGCTGATCGCGTCCGCACGCTGGCGCGCACTCGCCGCATGCGGGGCACGGACTCAGCGCCTGCTGTGGGTCGGGACATTCGCCGGCCAGGCCGGGCGTGAAACTGACGTGAAATATGTGAATGAACTGATCGGGCGCGACACGATCAACACGATGTCGGTGACTACCCTGGACGCGTATCGGGACCATGGTTCGGGGGCGCCGACGCTGGAGCGTGACCTGCTGGACGCGGTCACGCTGCTCGCCGAGTTGCAGGCTTTGGATATCGATCTCGATCGCGCCAGCGCGCAACTGCAGCGCGAAGCCCTGGCCGCCGTGGCGGCCGAGGTGAATGCGTCCCTGCAACGGCTGGCATGACCGTGTAAAGCGGGTGCGGGTTCTCTCTAATAGATCCCGAGCGCCAGCCCGGCGGCGAGCGCCGCGCCGAGCTGCCGGCATTGCTGCAGTTCCGGCGCCGAGAGGTGCTTGGGCCGCTGTATTTCGGCCGGGGTCTGGGCGTGCGTGCACACGATCAGCGGTGGAGCGATCGCTTTCAGCCGCCAGCCGGTGGCGATCCGTTCGATTTGCTGCGCGGCCGAATGGCCGTCGCTACCGGCACAGATCAGGGTCGCGTACGGGCGGCCGTTGAGCTGGTCGAGCGCGGGATAGTAGCTGCGATCGAAGAAATCCTTGAGCTGCCCGGACATGCCGGCAAGGTTCTCCGGTGTGGCAAAAATGTAGCCATCGGCCGCCAGCACCTCGGCCGCGCCGGCGTCGGCGGCGCGCATGAGAAGCACGCGCACCTCCGCCTCGGCGCCCGCGGCGGCCGCCTGCGCCATCTGCAGCGTGCCGCCGGTCATTGAATGATAGACAATCAGCAGCGCCTTCATGCGTCGGGTGTCCGCAAAGGACCCTCAAAGGTGCAGTCGCAGAGTCTCCCGCATCGTTCTCAGGATCTGTCCGACTCCGCGAAGGCCTCGCGGGCGATCCGAAACGAATCCACGGCTGCCGGAACACCGCAGTAGATGGCCACCTGCAGGAAGATTTCGCGGATTTCGTCCTTTGTAACGCCGTTGCGCAGCGCGCCCTTGACGTGGATCTTGAGCTCATGGGGCCGATTGAGCGCGCTGATCATCGCCAGGTTGAGCATGCTGCGAAGCTTGAGCGGCAGCGTGTCGCGGCCCCATACCGCCCCCCAGCAATACTCGGTCGTCAGCTGCTGCATCGGCGAATTGAAATCGTCGGCTGAGGCCAGGGCCTTCTCAACGTAGTCGGCCCCGAGCACTGATTTGCGGATCTTCAAGCCAATGTCGTAGGTTTCCTTATCCACTTTGGTCTCCCGTTCAATTGATGCTGTTGTGAAAAAGTCCATTGCCGGCATTGCCGACAGCGCTGCAAGTCAGCCGGCATCATCCAAGCTGCTCGCGTTGACTGAGCGTGGCACCGGTCACGTATTGATTGGGTCCGCGTCCAGGCGCACCACCGCGCCGTCGAGGTCTGAGCGGGGGCTCGGATACTGGCTCATCACCAGCGGATCGTGACCGGGAACGATGTTGTCGGGGACATCCGCCAGCCGGCGCATCGTCTCGTACCCCTGCAGCATGTCGGGCAAGCTGTCCACGACCGGGAACGGCCGTGACTGCCGCATGTTGGCGTACAGATGAGACGCATCCGAGGCCAGAACCATCCAGCCGCGCCGAGTGAACACCCGTATCACTTGCAGTCCCCGGGTGTGACCGCCTACGCGATGGACGCTGACACCGGGCGCCAGTTCAGCTGCTCCGTCGCAAAACTGAACACGCCGGTCGTAGACCTTGCGAACCATCGCCGTCACGGTCTCGACGTCGTAGACGGCGCTGATGGTGCTGTGGCACATGCAGCGCCCGGTGCAATACTGCATCTCCGCGTCCTGCAGGTGATAGGTGGCTCGAGGAAAGAGCTCCGGATTGCCGATGTGATCGTAGTGCATATGCGTCACGATGACATCGCGCACCTGAGCGGGGTCGATGCCGATCATCCGCAGGCCGTCGCCAGGGCAGCGGATGAATTCGCGCCGCCGGGTCAGAGCCGAGGCGGCGTCGAAGCCGCTGTCAACCACGAAGCTGCGCGTCGGGCACCTGATGGCCCAGACGAAATAGTCCAGCGGCATCGGGCCGTCGTGTTCATCGCCGCCGATGAAATTCTCACTGGCGCGACGGCCGCCATGGCGGGCGTAGCGGATGGCGTAGACTTCATACGGCTGCGGCATGAGACGGCCCTCGGGACAATGCGACGGCATTGCCCGTCGTGATGCGGCGTGGGCGCCGAGGTTATACCAAATGCCTTGATTTCGTGCGAGTTGAAGGTCGGAGCGTCATGGCCGCATGACGGTGGCGATGCGCGAGTTGACCGGGATGTTGGTTGAGTCGAGACCAGGCTTCTGGCCGTGATGATCGAACTCCAGCCGCACCTGCGGGCGAAAGATCAGACAATGGGTAGATCCACCGAAATGGAACATGCCGATCTGGTCGCCCTTTGTGACGCGCTGGCCTTCGTACACGGTAATCTGACAGGTAGACACTTCGGCCATGCCGACGGGCAGAACGCACATCAGACCTATCGCCGGATTGTCCGCCTCGATGAAGATGAGCGCCCTGGTCGCCACCTCCGTGATATAGGCCTGCGAATCATTCGGACCGGCCGGGTCAAACCCCTCCGATGGAGTCTCCGAATAATAGGTTCCATCCTTTACATATGCCTTGACGACCGTGCCGCTCACCGGGCTGTGCCAGCGGTGATAGCTCAATGGGTTCAGGAAGGCCTGATAGATGGTGCCACCTGCAAACAGGGGTGCCAGGCTGTCGTTCGCGAGCATATGTGCCATCGAGTACGGTTGGGACTTGATCCAGAATCGATCGTGCTGCCTGACGTGACGCGCGATGCGGTAGGGCGCGGATTCGCAGGCGTTGACGATGATCGTGTCATCGCCGGGCCGTGCGATGGTACGCACACCGGGTCGGAAGTCCCGGGTGAAGAAATCATCCCATGACTTGAAACCGTGGTGCGGCTGGGAAGGATCGCACACGAATTCCCGGTCAAAGTCCGGCATGGCATTTCGGGCGTCGGCGCCAAACCAGCCGCGGTGCGGGTCGTCATTCAGCACATAGGTGGAATCGCTGGAACTCAGGAATCGAGCCCACCCATTCAACACCCGTTTTATCTGCGCATTGACTCGTTCGTTCAGGAACGCGGCAAATCCCGCGGCAGTCCCCATCGACCAGTCGAAGATCGTGTTGATCGGACACCCCACCAGGCCGGTCTGATCGAACTCCGGGGCACGGGTCATCACTGCATTCAACAGCTGCAGCATGTGACGATAGTCCCTCACCTGCGGTTTTCCGGTCGGATCCTTGTTATAAGGCGGCCTTCTGGGAATCTGCTCGAACATCTGATGGAACAGCATGAAGATCTCGGGATCGCCTTCGATCAGATCCCGAAAATCCGCGATGCAAGGGTGCAGGGTCTTCTGCTCCGCCTGAGTCTCCCGGATGATTCCTTCCAGCCACTTGTCGAGATAGCTCTGATCCGACGGCAGCCACTCGCCAACGCGATACGGCGCGGTTGGTTCGCTGTCCATGCTCATAATGGCATCCTCGTGTCGCTAATCCAGATGACATCCTGATCTCATAGTCCGCATTCTAGGTTGGCGGCGGGCACCGTGTCGGAACCGTAGACCTGAATCTCGTAATTGCCGTGCTGCTCGGGCGAGCGAGGATGAGCAGGCAAGCAGCACGATCCATCGCTTCGCGATCATAGCCGCCTCATTTGATAGAACTCACCGGTGCGCAATGCGTGGGTCCTGCGATGCAGCAACGTGCCTGGCATGCCATTCGAACGTCATTCATTCGGTCACTTTTTCTCCCAATGGCCATGTCCCGGCGTGTGCCGGCGAGGATGTCGCAACCAAAATTTGGGACGTCGCCACGCGGCGCGAGCTTCGCACGCTCAGGATCGATGCGAATGGCATAAATTCCGTGAGCTTCTCACCCGACGGTAGCACGCGCGCGACCGCAGGTTATGACAGCACGATCGTGCTTTGGGACGTGTCCACGGTTCGCGAGTTGCACGTCCCCACCAGCTCGGATGGCAGCTGCGAACGCCACACTGAGGCACAGCGGCCAACTCGGCCGCCGCCAGGCGCATCGTACGGATTGATTCACAGGCTGTGTTCCCTCCGCCGGATGAGCGATTGGGCTGTTGGCGTGCGGCCTATGAGTAGTTGATCGGTGATGATGAGATAGCTCCCATCAACGTGATTCCGGCCGCGCATTAGGTATAGTGAATCGTCACCGCAGACTCGGAAGGACACCGTGGCTAGAACTCATTACCGCACCCTCGGAGCACTGCTGACAGCCATACGCGACTGCCGCGTGTGCGCCGCGCATCTACCGCTGGGTCCGCGGCCGGTGCTCCGCGCCCGCGCGACGGCCCGCATCCTGATCGTCGGCCAGGCGCCCGGCTCGCGCGTGCATACGACCGGTGTTCCCTGGGACGACCCGAGCGGCGCGCGCCTGCGCGCTTGGATGGGCGTTGACGAGGACGTCTTTTATGATGAGTCGCGCATTGCAATCATTCCCATGGGTTATTGTTATCCAGGTCGAGGCAACAACGGTGATATGCCACCGCGCCCAGAGTGCGCTGCGTTATGGCTGCATCAGCTGCTGGTCAAGTTGCCGCGGATCGAATTGACGCTACTCATCGGTCAGTATGCGCAGCGTCACTTTCTCGCCAACCGGCGCAAGCCGTCATTGGCCGCGACTGCGCAGGCATGGTCAGAATACGCTCCGCAATATATTCCATTGCCACATCCATCACCGCGCAATCAGCCCTGGTTCAAGCGCCATGCGTGGTTCGAGCAGCAGCTCGTACCAATGCTGCAATCGAGGGTCAAGGCACTGGTCGCTTGCTGAGATCATTGTTGAAACAGTCGCGAGCGCCCGATGCGCTCCTCCGGGCTTCTTCTAACGTTGAAGACAACATCAGACCTTACGCAGGTAGTTGAGGTCGAGTGCGTCGCGCACCATCGCCGTCGTCGTCTTGGCTAGCGCACAAGCGGCATCGCGGGAACGCCTTGAATCTGGACCCCTTCAATGAGCATGCTGATATGTGACAGTTCACGGCGACGAGGCTTCTGGCGGATAGGTAATAGCCAGGCCATCCACCTGGGCAAAGGGCGTCAGTTTGTGGACCTGGAGCCGAGTCGCGTTGATGATTTCCTCAGCGCGGATGCCGCGGACCGTCAATGCGTCGGCGATCAGCGAACGATGACAGCGCCATGGCACGGCTTCAGCACACATCAGGGCGATGCGATCGTGGGTCGCCTCGTCGATGAGTGCGGCCAGATGTTGTGAGAATTCTGGGGTCTGCATGTAGTCAGCGAAACCGCGGAAGGAAAGATTTCGCCAGCCCGTATTCAAAGACCCCGGATGGGTACGGCGGAAGCCTCCGAGCCCGGCTGCATGTGCATAGCGGATCCCGCCAGCTTTCAGCGCCGCTGGCAGTGTATCGCGGTTGAACTGCGGGTTATGGTGCGACCGCGGCACGGTGCGAACGTCAATGAGTCGGTTCACCGAGTGGCCGGAAAGCAGGGCGATAAACTCCGCGAGCGGGCGCGTCGAGTGACCGACGGTCAACACGACGGTTGGGGATTGAGGTAGCGGACGTCGGGACGCCGCCGAAGCTGTCTCTGTTCCGCTCGGGAATCTGGTCCGCCCTGCCGTAGTCGTTGTCTCAGGTATGTGTCTTTTTTAGCGCCGCGCCTTTGTGCATTGCGATGTGCTCCGTCGTGTCGCTCTTGATTTCATACTGAGGGTCATCTGGGCAGGCGTGATGCGTATATCCCCTGTAATCATAATCCTTCTTATGAACTTTGATGATCTTGCCGCTGACGTGACCGGCCTCTGAATTCCAAGTGACGTGATCACCCACATTAAAGGTCGTGCTCACGGCCGGTGATCTCCGCTACTGACTTCAGTTGCGCGCCGCCCTGGACCCGCACAGCGCCCACAGCCTCAGCGCCCAACGAGCGCGCTGCAGCAAAATGTTAGCGCTAAAACCTCTGTTGCGTACCCCGGCACCTACGGAAAACACAACACGCCTTGCAGGCGTCAGGGGAATAGCAATGAACGTGAAACATGCGTTGCGCGGTAGTTGGTGCGGATTGGTCGGTGCCCTGATGTTGACCGGTTGCGGCGGAGGTAACAACACCGCTTCGGTCTTGGCCCCTCCGGGGCCGGCGACAGTCACCCTGACCGCGAATCCGGCGACGATAACCCTCGGGGAAAGCGTGACCCTGACCTGGTCGTCCAGTACCGGGACGAGTTGCAGTACCGGTGGCGCCTGGACTGGTCCTGAGCCGGCAAGCGGGACGACGAGCGTAGCGCCGGCCGCTATGGGCACCGCGACATTCACCATTGCTTGTGCCGGTGGGGCTTACAGCAATGCCAGCGCGTCCGCCAGCGTCACCGTGAACCCTGCGAGCGCCTACTCGCTCACGGCTCTGGTTGCCGACACGGCGGGCATGGCCGCCAATACCGACGCCAATCTGGTGAATGCCTGGGGCTTGTCGATCGCGGCAGCCCCGGCCACCAACCCGGCCTGGCTCGCCAACAACGGTACCCAGACCTCGACGCTGTACAACGGCAACGGCACGCCGATACCGCTGGTGGTGAATACCCCTGCCGGGTTCGACCCGACCGGCATCGTGTTCAACTCCAGCAGCACCGATTTCGTGGTGACTTCCGGCAGCAGTGCATCAGCGTTGTTCATCTTTGACGGCGAAGCCGGCATGATCGCGGGCTGGGCGCCTTCGGTGGATCTGATGCATACGGTGACCATGTACAGCGATGCCGGCGGTGCGGTCTACAAGGGTCTCGCGATTGCCAGCAACGGCGGCGCGATGTTCCTGTATGCCGCCGATTTCCACAACGCCAAGATTGACGTGTTCGATACGCACTTCGCCAAGCAGACGACATCGGCGAGCGCGTTCACCTTCAGCGACCCGAGCATACCGGCCGGCTACGCGCCGTTTGGCATCCAGGCGATCAACAACGGCGCGGGGGGTGCGACGCAGATCTACGTGACCTATGCGCAGCAGCAGGCCCCGGCCAATCACGACAACGTCAGTGGCGCCGGACTTGGCTACGTGGACATCTACGATACCAATGGCAAGCTGATCAAACAGCTGGTCGCTGGCGGCTGGCTCAATGCACCCTGGGGCTTAGCCCTGGCGCCGGCCGATTTCGGCACCCTGAGCAATGCGCTGCTGGTCGGCAATTTCGGCGACGGCAAGGTCAATGGCTATGACCCCGCGACCGGCGCCTACATCGGCGCCGTCAGCAATTCGACCGGCGCTGCGATCGCCACCCCGGGCCTTTGGGGAATTGCGTTCGGCAATGACGCCCAAAACCAGCCGCATAACACGCTGTTCTTTGCCGCGGGCACGAACGACGAAGCCAACGGCCTCTACGGCCGCATCGATCTCGGCGCGCAGCCGCCGGTGCTGGGCGCGGCCCCGGTGGTAACGCTGACCGTGCCTGCAAGCCCGTTGAAAGGAACGGTGACTCTCAGCGCCACGGTGACCGACACGCTGGCTATCGCCAAAGTGGAGTTCTGGGCCGATACCACGCTGATCGGGACGGCGACGGCATCCCCGTACTCGGTGAATTGGGATACGACCACATGGGCCAACGGCGCGGTAACAATCTCGGCCAAGGCCTGGGACGTGAACGGCAACGTCGGCTCATCGGCGGCTACCGCGGCGACGATCGCCAACTGAAGACGTATGCCACGTGATGGCTTGCCGCCCACTTGCGGCATTCGCAGAACCCTGGCTTGGCGGGTCACGAACATTCTCGTGATCCGCCGGGCCAGCCGGGGCGAGTTCAACAACGGACAGCAGCCGTGCGAGATCTCGCCGATCGTCCGGCGAGGCTACCTCGACTCAGGAAATTGCCCGGACCGCCATCGGGAACATCTATACTTTCCGCCGCCGACGACCCCTTAAGGCCACTATGGCGGAGGTGTCGGACGGTTACTCATGTGCGGAGGTTTGGGATGGCTAGGATCGTGGGCGGAATCGGCTCGTCGCATACGCCGACGATTGGCTTTGCGCTCGATACCCTGAAGCAAAAGGATCCGATCTGGGCGCCTATCTTCGAGGGCTACAAACCGGTCCAGCAGTGGCTCGCCGAGAAACAGCCGGACGTGCTGTTCTTCATCTTCAACGACCACGTGACGTCGTTCTTTTTTGACCACTACTCACACTTCGCGCTCGGCATAGGCGATAGCTATTCGGTGGCCGATGAAGGCGGGGGCCCTCGTAATCTGCCACCGATCAAGGGCCATCCCGGGCTGGCGCAGCACGTCGCGAACGGCCTGGTGGCGGATGAATTCGACATGTCGTATTTCCAGGCCAAAGCACTCGATCATGGTTGCTTCTCTCCACTGTCGCTGCTCTGGCCCCATGAGCCCACCTGGCCCGGTGCCATCGTACCGCTGCAAGTCGGCGTCCTCGAGTTTCCGATTCCCTCGGCAAAGCGCTGCTTCAAGCTTGGCCGGGCGCTGCGCAGGGCGATCGAGAGTTATCCGGAGGACTTGAAGGTGGCGATTGTCGGCACCGGTGGGCTCTCGCACCAGGTGCACGGCGAGCGTGCGGGCTTCAATAACACACCGTGGGATCTGGAATTTCTAGATCTGCTGGAGCGAGATCCGCTAAGACTCACCGAGATCACCATCGCAGAATACGCTGCACGTGGGGGCTTGGAAGGCGCCGAAGTGATCATGTGGCTCATCATGCGTGGCGCGCTTGCAGAAAAGGTCCGAAAGGTTCACCAATCCTATTACCTGCCGTCGATGACGCCGATAGCCACGGTGGTTTATGAAAATGCTTCCGACGATTCAGTGACCGAGTCGGATATTCAATATCTGCAGCGGATTGGGCACCAGTGGGCCGGCATCGAGCGACTCCCTGGAACGTACCCTTTCACACTGAGCCGCAGCGTGCGGACATACCGTTTGAATGATTTTCTCCATTCGCTTATTCAGCCCGAGAAGCGCAAGCGCTTCCTTGACGATCCGGAGCCGCTATTCGAGGAGGTCGGGCTCACGGAAGAGGAACGGGAGATGCTGCGCCGGCGCGATTGGCGGGCGCTGATCCACTATGGCGCGATCTTCTTCCTTCTGGAAAAACTGGGCGCGGTGGTCGGGACCACGAATCTTCACATCTACGCGGCGATGCGCGGCGAATCCCTCGAGGCGTTCCAGAAGACCCGTAATGCGCAGGTTCTCTACTCTGTTGCGGGGCGGGACGAGGGCAAGAAGGAATGGGACAAGGAGGATATCCGATGAAGACTGAACGAGCGGTACTTGCCGGTGGCTGCTTCTGGGGCATGCAAGATCTCATTCGCCGCTATGACGGAGTGGTGTTGACGCGAGTCGGCTATACGGGCGGGGATGTGCCTAACGCGACCTACCGCAATCACGGCACCCACGCCGAGGCGATCGAGATCATCTTTGATCCTGCCAAGGTGAGTTACCGGCAAATTCTCGAATTCTTCTTCCAGATTCATGACCCGAGCACGCGGAATCGCCAGGGCAACGACACCGGGGCGAGCTATCGCTCAGCAATCTTCTACACGAGCGAGGAACAGAAGCGCGTGGCCGAAGACACCATCGCCGATGTCGATGCTTCGGGGTTGTGGCCGGGCAAGGTGGTGACCGAGGTAGTCCCGGCGGGCGCCTTTTGGGAGGCCGAACCCGAGCACCAGGACTATCTTGAACGTTATCCGGACGGCTACACCTGCCACTTCGTGCGTCCTGATTGGAGGCTGCCCGCCAGAGAAGGCTCGGGGCTCAGTGGGCGTCGAAAGTCCGGTTCAGTTTAGACACACCGATTTACACTGCGCGAAGCTTTGGTCGTAGCAGGAGGCTGCCCGACCGGTGATCGGCCCAATTCGAAGTCCGTGCGATGAAGGTGTCATTCTAGGCGCACCGGTTGGCGTGGGCGAATGTTCCGCAGCGGATCGCCGGTGGGTGCTGGCGGCCAGCATCGCAGGCTCGAGCCTGGCATTCATCGATGGTTCGGTAGTCAATGTGGCCCTGCCCGAAATCCAGGCGAGTCTCGCCGTAGGGGTCAGCGCCGCACAATGGATCGTTAACGCCTACATGCTGATGCTCGGCGCTCTGATCCTGGTCGGCGGGGCGATGGGGGACCGTTTCGGGCGGCGTCGCGTTTGCCTCCACGGGATTGCGCTATTTACTGCGGCCTCAGTCGCGTGCGGACTGTCTCCCAACATCTCCGTGCTGATCGGTGCCCGCGCGATCCAAGGTATTGGTGGCGCGCTGCTCGTGCCGTGCAGTCTGGCCATTATCAGCGCGGCCTTTCCAGTCGCGGATCGAGGTCGGGCCATCGGCACCTGGGCCGGAGCGTCCGCCCTGACCAGTGCCTCGGGCCCGGTACTGGGTGGGTGGCTGGTCGATAGCTGGTCGTGGCGTTCGATCTTTTTCATCAACCTTCCGATCGGGATTCTGGCGCTGCTGCTGATGGCACGCCGAGTTCCCGAGAGCCGCAATGTGGTCGCGGCGGGCGTTGACTGGAGAGGCGGCGTGCTGGCAGTGGCGGGGCTCGGGTTGCTGACCTATGGCTTGACCATCGTTTCTTCTGCCACTTGGTTGACCCTCGCGGTGCTTGGCGTGCTCGCAGGCGGTATCTTCCTGCTATTGCTCTTAGTCTGGTCGGAGGCTCGCGCCGCGTCGCCGATGTTGCCGCTGACCCTATTTCGCTCCTGGAGTTTCAGCGGTGCCAATGTCATGACGCTGCTGCTGTATTTTTCCTTGAGCGGCGCCATGTTCTTCGTGCCGTTCGATTTGATCGACATTCAGGGTTATTCGGCTACGCAGGCTGGCGCGGCATTTCTGCCCCTTAGCCTGGTCATGGCCGCCTTGTCGCGCTGGGCAGGGGGCCTGACAGCGCAATACGGCGCACGAGTGCCACTCGTTGTCGGGCCAGTGATCGCGGCGGTCGGTCTGGGAATGCTCGCCGTCCCGGCGATGGGGGGATCCTACTGGACGGCCTTTTTTCCAGCCATGACGGTGCTGGGTCTTGGTATGGCGGTAAGCGTTGCGCCTTTGACCACCACGGTCATGCATTCGGCCGGCGATCAGTACGCCGGTGCGGCATCGGGTATCAACAATGCGACCGCTCGCGTTGCGGGCTTGCTGGCGGTGGCGCTCCTGGGCGCGCTCGCCGTCAGTGCGTTCAGAGCGGCGCTTGATGCGCGTCTGGCACAATTGCACACGGCCGCGGACATTGCTCAAAGCCTGAGAGGCGAGGTGCAAAAGCTCGCTCAAGTTCCTGTTCCACCGCTCGCCGGTACCGCTACGCGCCAGGTACTGCAACATGCGATTGATGAATCATTCGTCTTCAGCTTTCGCATCGTTATGCTGATCGCCGCCGCCGCTGCGCTTATCAGCGCCTTGTGCGCCCAGCTGACGATCGATCGGCGACAAGCAAATGATCACTGATTCGTCCGCGTCACCCGATTTGCCAGGGGGGGCCGCTGGCGTCTGAGAGCGAAGTGCAGTCGCGATGGGGACCTGAGGCCGCGCGTCGGTGGCCTCATGCGAATACGAGATAGATCGTTTCAGCTGATGAAGGCGAAGTCAGCCTTCTAGGGTTTGGGCCGCGGCGTCCCTTTCGCAAGCGCATCGAGCTGTGCAACCGCAGCCCTGGTGACGCCGAATATCTGCCGACGGCGCCGACCCAGGGCCACCCATCCCTCGAGCGTGGCAACACCGTGCGCGCGAAGGAGCTCGGTAAGTCGCGGCGGCAAGTCTGCTGGCAGTTCGGTAGTCATGCAGCGCAGTTTTCGCATTCCAGGACAGTGCGCAAGCGGGACTTAACATCATCTCGCGAGAGATTCGAAATTAGTGACCGGATTCTCAGCGGAACATGGAAAACGGGCCGGAAGCGCTCGCTCCGAACGACGCCAGTCACGGGCTCTTCACGGGCCGATACAGATGCCGTCTGGCTTCCTCAGCGAGCTCGGTTTTGATTGTGTAGACGACGGCTTCTCGGGAACTGAGATTTTCAGTAAGCGTCAACGGAGCGGGCGATCGACCTGAGGCCATTTGCGCGCAGATACGCCCGCGTAACATTGCTCTGAATGTCTTACATCACTATCCTCCACTGTCTTGCAAATGAAATATATCTGGAACTTCTAGGATGAGAACATGAAGAAGTCGGGCGCGAGCCAAGGCGAGTCGGCATCGGAGCTCATCTCGCAAAGAATCGCCGACCTCGGGGACTGGCGCAGAGCAACCCTCGGCAGAATGCGCAAGCTCATCAAGGAAGCAGACCCGGACGTCGTCGAGGAATGGAAATGGATGGGCACTCCGGTTTGGTCGCACGACGGCATCGTCTGCACTGGCGAATCCTACAAGAAGGTCGTGAAGCTCACCTTCGCCAAGGGCGCGTCTTTGAAGGATCCGGCCCGTCTCTTCAACTCGAGTCTTGACGGAAATGTACGCCGCGCGATCGACATCCACGAAGGAGAGGAGGTTGACGGGTCCGCCTTCAAGGCGCTCGTTCGCCAGGCCGTTGCCCTCAACAGTTCTGGCAAGTCGAAACCTTCGAAGAAAGCGAAGTCCTGAGGGAGGTTGCGCATGGTCCAAAACAAAGCTTCCCCGCGCATGCGCATCGCGCTTGGCACGGCCTTGGGCATCGGCGGCCTGGGCGTTGCTGTTGTGAGCATCCGTAATCTTCTGCTGGCGGCAAATCCGCTGCAGGACGAGGCCATGGCCTTGACGCTGGTCGGGCTTTGCGTTCTGTTCTTCGGTGCAACGATCTGCTTGTCCGATGTAGTTGAATTTCGTCAGCGCCTGTTCCTAGCCCTTACCGTTACGTGCATGGCCCTGGTATTCGACTGGATCGCGTTTGTTCCAGGACCAAGGGAATTCCATGCGGGTTCATCCGCCAGCCATCCGGGCGGTCCTGTGAACTCGACTTTCGGCCGGGTGGTATTCGGGTTCGCGGCGGCTCTTATGGATCTCTTCGCCCTCTATGTCTGGCGGCTGTCGATTCGGCTCCTGATGACAGGGTCCGAGACCAAGAAACCGGCCGATGCAAGCTCAAAGTAAGGCGCGCCAGTCCGCCCGCGGCGGTGTGATCTATCGAGTAGTGGTGCTGTTCGCGTGTGCGCCGATTCTCGGCGCGGGCGATCGCGCGCCGCAGGTCATCAACAATACCGCGCTGGCAAACGAACAGGACGGCACCAACTGGTCAGCCTTCGGGCGGACCTTCAGCGAGAGTCATTATAGTCCGCTGACTCAGGTGAACTCTGAGACCGTCAAACGGTTGGGCCTGGCGTGGGCGCTCGATCTCGACGTGACAAACTCCATCACCGCGCCGCTGGCCGTCAATGGCGTGATCTATCTGGGCGCCGGGCATGGCATCATCCACGCCGTCGATGCGAAGAGCGGCAAGCTGTTGTGGCGCTATGACGCCAAGGCACCCGAAGCGGCGGGCGCGAAGCTGCGGGTGGCCTGGGGTATCCGCGGGATCGCCTTCTGGGGCGACCGAGTCTATGCGGGAACGACCGATGGTCGCCTGATTGCCCTGAACGCCTCGGATGGCACGCTCGCCTGGAGCGTACAGACGGTTGATCCGGCGAATGGCGCGGTGATCACCGGTGCGCCGCGCGCCTTCAACGGCAAGATCGTCATTGGCTTCGCCGGCGAGGATTTCGCACCGCTGCGGGGTTACGTGACGGCCTACGAGGCAGAATCGGGTAAGCAGGTCTGGCGTTTCTTCCTCGTCCCGGGCAAGCCCGGCACCAAGGATGGCGCGGCTTCGGACGATGTGATGGCTATGGCCGCGAAGACCTGGAGCGGAGAGTGGTGGAAGTACGGGGGTGGCGGTGATGCTTGGAACGCCATGACCTACGACCCCGAGTTCAACCGCCTCTACATCGGTACCGGCAACGGCACGCCGATGAACTGGAAGATCCGTAGCCCTGGGGGCGGCGATAACCTCTTTATCGCCTCTGTGGTTGCGCTCGATGCCGATACCGGCCGCTATCTGTGGCACTACCAGACCACTCCCGGCGACTCCTGGGACTACGACTCCGCCACCGATATGACGCTGGCGACGTTGACCCTCGGCGGCAAAGCCCGCAAGGTGCTGCTGCACGCCGCGAAGAACGGCTTCTTTTACGTTCTCGATCGCGAGAACGGCAAGCTGCTCTCGGCCGACAAGCTCGGTACGGTGACGTGGGCCGACCACGTGGACCTTCGGACCGGCAAGCCGGTTCTCGCGCCCGGCGCCAGGTACGAAACGAAGAACATCCTGCTGTGGCCGAGTTTCGAGGCTGTGCACCACTGGACACCGCAGTCCTACAGTCCGCTCACCGGACTCGTGTACGAACCGACGCTCGAGATGCCCGCCGAATTCGGCGACGCCGGCATGGATGTCAAGCGGTTCAATCCACAGGTCGGGACTCCAGAATTCACGGGCCTGTCCCTGGGCGGTGGCGATGTGCCGGCCGATGCGGGTCACAGCGTGCTGAAAGCCTGGGATCCGATCGCCAGACGCATCGTTTGGCAGGTCGAGACCCCGGGCATATCGAATGGCGGCACACTGGCCACCGCCGGCAACCTGGTCTTCGAGGGATTGGCTGACGGCTACTTGCACGCGTATTCGGCGAAGGTAGGCGAGGATCTCTGGTCCTTCTTTGCCGGAGTGGCTGTCACGGGCGTGCCAATCACGTACAGCGTCGATGGACGCCAGTACGTGACGATCACGGCGGGGCCGCTGGGAGGCTCGGGCGCCGCGTTCGGCGCAATCTCCGCCCGCTGGGGATGGGACCCGCGTG
The DNA here is from genome assembly GCA_963701975.1 of uncultured Gammaproteobacteria bacterium. Lineage (GTDB taxonomy): Bacteria > Pseudomonadota > Gammaproteobacteria > Steroidobacterales > Steroidobacteraceae > FEN-1191. Next base: position 3,757,180 of record OY969692.1, on the reverse strand, counting down.
TGCATCCGCGGCGGCTGCTCACCTTCGCGCTGGATGCCACCGCCGCGCTTCCACCCACGCCACCTCGCAAGCCAGCCGTGCCGCTCGCAGCGCCGGAATTCAAGGTCGATGCAGCCAAGGTGAAGGTTGGCGAGCACCTCTACGCCAAATGTACGCTGTGCCATGGCATGAGCGCGGTGGCGGGCGGTATCGCCCCTGATCTGCGGGCTTCGCCGGTGCCGCTGTCAGCAGAGGCTTTCGCGCACGTTGTGCGCGAGGGTTCCCTCGTCTCGCGTGGAATGCCGAAGTTCGCCGAATTCAGCGACCAGGAGCTCGACTCCCTGCGCCACTTCTTCCGGCAGAAGGCACGTGAGAGCCTGACGGCTGCGGCAGGACAACGTTAGTACGCCGCTGCATGGGCAGATGGCCAGTTCCAGGCGCGGTTGGCGACTTCACCTCTTCCCGTACGCTGTGAAAACGTAGTCCTGATTCTTCACTATCGTGTGGCACGCGAACCCGCACTTGGCGTCGTTCCCCTGCGGCGGCTGATCCGCCTGTGTGCCGGGCCTGAACGTATCGGACGCGCCGTCATACTCGAACTCGGCATATCCCCATCCCCCGCTGTCCGAGAACCTCTTGCTATCCTTCACCATGAAGTCAACGTCATGGAGGGTACTGGGCTGCAGCGGCTGACCGGGGGCCGTCTCGTTCTTCTTCGAGTTCCAATGGATCTTCGCCATTTTGGCGCCGTCGGGGAAAGGCTTGCCGTTACCGGGAACGCCGGCCTTATACGCGTCGATCATCGCGGGGTTCCCGAGGATCACAGCAAGCATCTCTCCGTTATGGCTGACGGAAATGGTCTGCCAGCCTTCGTATCCCTTGAACTCGGAGAACGCGAGCCCATTCCTCACTTTGAGGGTGTACCTGTCCTGGGCGGAAATCGCAGCGCCGGTAGCCAGGATGGCGAGCGCTACCGTAATGGCCGCACTGATCAGGATGCTTTTTCCGTTCATTGTCAGCTTCTCCCTTATAAAGTTTGAAGTCCCTACAGCCTTCGCAACGATCCATTACAGGTCGAGTTGAATCAGATGCGACATGACATCAGCCGGTGATGGCGTTTGGATCGCCCTATTCCGTCACCAACAAATCCGCAAAGATGTCGAGTAACCATGACAAGCGTGTGAAACAGCGTGAGCGTGTGTAGTTGTCGCCAGGCGGCCGGTTACTCCACGAGGCGTGGATAGAGGTTCACGGCGACGGCCAGCATCAGGACGAACACGGCTAGCAGTACGGCGAAATCCCGCGACAGGCCATAGCCGCTTTGGCCGCCCACCACCATCAGGCCGCGCAATGCGTCGACCAGATAGGTCAACGGATTCGCCTCGGCGATCCGCCGCAGCCATAGCGGCATCAGCGCCAGCGGATAGATCGCGTTGCTCGCAAAGAACAGCGGCATCGTCAGCACCTGACCTATGCCCATGAAGCGCTCACGCGTCTTGACGATGCAGGCCATGATCAGCGAAAAGGTGGAGAAGATAGCCGATCCGAGCGTTACCGCGACCAGAACGCCGGCGACAGCTCCCGGCTGCCACCGCACGGGCACGCCGAGAACCAGAGCGATGACGTAGATGACGGCGGCCTGCACCAACCCGCGGAAATCGGCGGACACTGCTTTGCCCAGCACCAAGGCCACGCGACTGGCTGGACTGACGAGCAACTTGTGCACGATTCCGAGGTCGCGCTCCCAAATCACAGCGATACCGTAGAAGATGGCGCTGAACAGCACGCTTTGAGCCAGGATCCCCGGCGTCATGAACGCCAGGTAACCGGTCTTGCCGGTATCAATGCCGCGTACCTGGCTTAGAACCTGTCCGAAGATCGTGAGCCACAGTACCGGCTGAATGGCTCTCGACACCAGTTCGGTCGGATCGCGAACCAACTTGCGCAGCTCAACATCCGCGATGGCGACGCAGTCCCGGAGCAGATCCTCTGGCGCCGACATCGCCTATCCGAGGCGCTGCGCAACGTGACGCACGTCGGCCGTGTCCTGCAAGCGTGCGCCGCGCTCACTGGTGGCACTGAAATGCGCAAATACGTCGTCCATGCTGGCGTGCTCCCCGACGCGAGCCTTTAATTCGGACACGGCCCCGCGCGCGGCCAAGTGTCCCTCCTGTAGGATCGCGACGTCACCACACAGGCGATCCGCTTCCTCCATATCGTGCGTCGTCAACAGGATAGTCATCCGATATCGCGTCTGCAGGTCGATCAGTCGGTCCCATACTGCGTGACGGGCGACGGGATCGAGCCCAATGGTCGGCTCGTCGAGAAACAGAACCTGCGGACGGTGCAGCATGGCCTGCGCCAGTTCGAGCCGCCGGATCATGCCACCGGAAAAGGTTTTGACCAGCCTGTGCGCGACCTCCGTGAGCTTCATGAACTCCAGCGCTTCCCCAATGCGCGCGGCCCGCTCCTGATATGGCACACCATATAGCCTTGCGGACAGCAACAGATTTTCGTGCGCTGTGAGCGCACCGTCCGCAGATAGCATCTGTGGGACGTAGCCAATGTGCCGACGTACCTCCGCAGAGGCCTTTGCCACGTCGAACCCCGCCACGGTCGCCGAACCTGAACTCGGGCGCACCAGCGTCGTCAACATCTTGATCGTGGTGGACTTGCCGGCGCCGTTGGCTCCCAGAAGCCCGAATAGAACCCCATAAGCGACTCGCAGATCCAGCGCAGACACGGCCGCAACGGAACCATACCGGCGCGTCAGCTGCTGCGTTTCGATTGCCCAGCCTTCCGGCGCCAAGATTCGATCTCCTGCAGTTGCCATGTGGGCCGCGCCCCGGCGCCGCGACCAACGATGCTCATTGGGCAGTCGCCTGTCAATCGGGACCGATGTGGTCGGCTTTCGACGGCCTCGCCGGTATTGCGTGCGCTCGGCCTGAGCTAGGAGCAAAGTGAGCGATGTCGATCCTCACGCGCGCAGACCTGAAATCGGCTTGCACGAGGTGGAACAAACGATGAGACTGAAGAAACTCGGAGTCTGGGCCGGAATCGACGGCTTATCTGCCGCGGACGCCTGCGCGTTCGCGAAGCGCGTCGAAGCCTGGGGCTATGGTGCACTGTGGATTCCGGAAGCGGTGGGGCGCGAGGTTTTCTCCGCGTCCGCGTGGCTGTTGGCCAACACGAACAGCCTGGTCATCGCGAGCGGGATCGCCAACATCTACGCCCGCGATGCGATTTCTGCGGCCGCGGCGCAGAAGGGTCTGAACGAGCAGTCCGGCGGGCGGTTTCTGCTCGGCCTGGGTGTCTCGCATATCCCCTTGGTGGAGGGTCTGCGGCAACATCAGTACGGCAAGCCCGTTGCCACCATGCGCGGGTACTTGCGAGCCATGGCCGAGGCCCCGTTCAGGTCGGTAGCGCCCGCCGCGCCTCCGAAGACCGTGCTCGCGGCGCTTGGGCCCAAGATGCTCGAGCTTGCGGGCGAACTGGCCGACGGAGCCCACCCGTACAACGTCACGCCGGAACACACCCGAAAGGCGCGTGCGCTGCTGGGCCCGGGCAAACTCCTGTGCGTCGAGCAAGCGGCAATTCTTCAGGCCGAGCCCGCCAAAGCGCGCGCGATGGGCCGTCAATTTCTCTCGATCTATCTGGGCCTGCCAAACTACGTCAATAATTGGAGGCGTTTGGGTTTCACCGACGCGGACTTCGGGGGTGGCGGATCGGATCGGCTGGTAGACGCGATGACAGTTTGGGGCGACGAAAAGTCGATCCGAGCGCGGATCGAGCAGCACTGGCAGGCGGGTGCCGATCACGTGTGCGTGCAGGCGATCGGCCCGACGACACTGCCCGATGAGCGACTGCTCGCGCTGCTCGCGCCACGGTGACCGTAGCTGAGACCGCTCCGGCCTACACGGCAGCGCTTTGGCCTGAACCACGTTTGATACGTTGCCGCCGACGCCTCAGACGATGCGACGTACCTGAGGCTCGAGGCTAGCCGAAGTGCTCCGGCATCGGTATTCTGGTTATCCGGTTTCAGCGTACGCGCCAGGAGGCCTGGGTGAGCTTGACTGTGCTTGGCGATCTGACGCACCGTCCAGATTCGCGACGCGGCGCGTGCGCTCTTATTGCGATCAAGACTCGCTCGCGTTGCAAGACGCGGCTGTCGGCAGCGCTTCCGGCGCTCGCACGCATCGAACTGGTGCGATCGATGCTCGAGGCGGTGCTTTCGGCCGCCGGCGCCGCGAAAACGGTGCGCCAGATCATCGTGGTTAGCCCTGAGCGCGACTGCGTACCCGCCGAGGTTCCGGTTCTCGCCGACACTGGCGAATGCCTCAACAGCGCACTGACACAAGCGCATCGGATGCTGCTCGATTTCGGGTGTCGGGAAATCGTGGTATTGCCCGCGGATTTGCCGAAGATTACCGCCGCTGAAATTGACGACTTGGTGCGCGCCGGCCGAAGCGGCGGCTTTGCGATCGCGCCCGACTCGGCGGGCCTGGGCACGAATGCGCTGCACCTCGTGATACAGGAGACGTTTCAGTTCCAGTTTGGCCCGCACAGCAGGCAGTTGCACCTGCAGGAGGCGCAACGCGCGGGCCTAAGTCCACAGGTGGTCCGGCTGCCCGGCCTGGAATTCGATGTGGATTCGCTGGTGGACCTCCAGCGGCTCGGTCGACCGCTATGGCTCGCGCGTCGCCAGGCCTGAGCGCGCTGCTGCGTGCGGCCGAGGCCGGCCGTCGGCCCGCATCGGCCGAGGCGCTGGCCGTGCTGGTCGAAGCGCCGGCGGCGCTGCTGCTGCCGATCGCCGAGTCGCTGACGCTGGCCGGGTTCGGCGAGACGATCACCTATTCGCGCAAAGTGTTCATTCCGCTCACGCAGCTGTGCCGGGACGTTTGCCACTACTGCACCTTCGCCAAGGCACCGCGGCGCCTCCAACGGGCATACCTGACGGCTGACGAGGTGCTCGCGATCGCGCGCGCGGGCCACGCCGCCGACTGCAAGGAGGCTCTGTTCACACTTGGTGACAAGCCGGAACAGCGCTATGCGGTGGCCCGCAGCAGTCTGGATGCGCTGGGTGCGGCGAGCACGCTGGACTATCTGCAACGCATGGCCAAGCTCGTGCTGGAGGAGACTGGGCTGCTGCCCCATCTGAACCCCGGGGTCATGGGTGCCGACGATTTGCGCCGGCTTCGGCCCGTGAGCGCTTCGATGGGATTGATGCTCGAGAGTGCGTCTGATCGCCTGTGCGAGCGTGGGGGACCGCATTTCGGTTCCCCCGATAAGGTGCCAGCGCGGCGGCTCGCGACCCTGCGGACCGCCGGTGAACTGGGTATTCCGATGACGACCGGTCTGCTGATCGGCATTGGCGAAACACGGCGCGAGCGTGTTGAGTCGTTGCTGGCGCTGCGCGCGATCCAAGAGACGCACGGTCATCTCCAGGAACTGATCATCCAGAATTTCAGAGCCAAGCCGGCAACCAAGATGGCCGCCGCCCCCGAGCCGGCCATCGAAGAGCAGCTCTGGACCATTGCGGTGGCGCGCCTGCTGTTTGGCCCGAAACTGTCGATTCAGGCACCGCCCAACCTGCAGCCCGAGGGGCTCGGCAGCCTGGTGCGTGCCGGCATCAACGACTGGGGTGGCGTATCGCCGGTGACGCCCGACCATGTGAACCCCGAGGCGCCCTGGCCACATCTGGCGCAACTCGCGCGTGCGACCAACGCTGCCGGGCGGGACCTGATCGAGCGCCTGGCTCTCGTGCCCGAGTATGCGGCGCGGCCCGAGGTCTGGACCGATCCAGCCATCACGCCGCACGTGCGCCGATGCAGCGACAGTCGCGGCTTCGCGCGACCGGACCGCTGGTACGCGGGCGCGGGATGTGAACTGCCGCCGATCGCCGCGCGCTGGTCATCGATTGCGCACCGGCCCCGAGCCGGCGCAACGGCGCTGCCTCTGCCGCCCGGCCACGCGCGCTTGCAGCGCGGGGGCCGCGCGCCGGAAATCAGCGCGATCGTCAACGCGGCGCGTGCGGGCGAGGAGCTGAACGAAGCGGAAATCGTGCGCCTGTTCAGTGTCGAAGGTCGCGATTTCGACGAGATCATCGCCGCGGCGGACCAGTTGCGTCACGAGTCGGTCGGCGACACGGTCACCTACGTCATCAATCGCAACATCAACTACACCAACATCTGTCTGTACCACTGTGGCTTCTGCGCGTTTTCGAAAGGCCGCGGGTCCCAGGATCTGCGCGGCCCGGCCTACAATCTCGAACTCGACGAGGTGGCGCGCCGCACGGTCGAGGCCGCAGCCGCGGGCGCGACCGAGGTGTGCCTGCAGGGCGGCATCCATCCGAGCTTCACGGGCGAGACGTACCTGAATATTGTTCGCGCCGTCAAACAGGCGGTGCCGTGGATGCACGTGCACGCTTTCTCGCCGTTGGAGGTCCAGCACGGGGCGCGCACGCTCGGTCTGCCGCTCGCGAGTTACCTGGAGCAGCTGCGCGATGCAGGCCTGTCGACACTGCCGGGGACGGCGGCGGAGATTCTGGATGATGAGATCCGCGCCATCATCTGCCCGGACAAGCTGCGCACGGACGAATGGCTGGAAGTGATCGGCACGGCTCATGAGGTCGGTCTGCGCACGACCGCCACGATCATGTTTGGACACGTCGAGCAGCCGGTGCACTGGGCGCGGCATCTGCGACGCCTGCGTTCGCTGCAGGCGCGCACCGGGGGCATCAGTGAATTCGTGCCGCTGGCCTACGTGCACATGGAAGCACCGCTGTGGCGCAGGGGGCGGACCCGGTCGGGACCGAGTTTTCGCGAGGCAGTGTTGATGCACGCGGTGCCCAGGCTGGTCCTGCACCCGCTGATCAGGAATATTCAGACGTCGTGGGTCAAGATGGGAGCGCAGGGCGCCGCCGTGTGCCTGCAAGCAGGTGCCAACGACCTGGGCGGCACACTGATGAATGAGTCGATTACTCGGGCTGCAGGCGGCGTCCATGGGCAGGAGCTCAATGCCGCGCAGCTTCAGGCACTGGCTCGCGGCATCGGCCGCCAGGCGCGCCAGCGCACCACGCTCTATGGGATTCCCGGCAACGAGCCTCCGAGGCGGCCGACCTGCTTCCAGTCCGTACCCGAGCGATCCGCCTTGGCCACCGCCGACTGATTGCAGATAGGGGAAGCGGATTGCTGCGATTGGGCTACAAGGCTTCGGCGGAGCAGTTCGGACCCAATGAGCTGCTCGACTACTCGATTCTTGCCGAGCAGCAGGGCTTTGACTCGGTATTCATCAGCGATCATTTCCAGCCGTGGCGCCATACGGGTGGCCACGCGCCGTTTGCGATGGCGTGGCTGGGCGCGCTCGGCGCGCGCACGGCGCGCGTGCTGATCGGCACCAGCGTGCTTACGCCCACGTTCCGCTATCACCCGTCGGTGGTGGCGCAGGCCTTCGGAACGCTCGGCACGATGTTCCCCGAGCGCGTGATCCTCGGCGTAGGCACGGGCGAATCGCTCAATGAAGTGCCGGCATTGGGCATGGCATGGCCAGAGCCGAAGGAGCGTACGGCGCGGCTCAAAGAGGCATTGGCGCTGATCCGTCAACTCTGGAGCGAGGAACGCGTCAGTTTCAAGGGCCAGTACTATCGTACCGAAAAAGCCACGATTTATGAGCGGCCGAGCCCCGCGCCTCCAATCTATGTCGCGGGCGCGGGGCCGGTAATTTCCCGCTATGCCGGGCAGTTCGCGGACGGTTTCATCTGTACCAGTGGTAAAGCGCCAGAACTGTACGCGGATACTTTGCTACCCAACGTGGCGGCGGGAATTCAAGCGGCCGGCCGCAAGCCACAGGACGTCGACATGATGATCGAGATGAAGGTTTCATTCGACAGCGAGCGGCAGCGCGCGCTGGAGGACACCCGCCAATGGGCGGCGCTGGCGCTGTCACCGGAGGAAAAGGTTGCGGTGGAGGACCCGCTTGAAATGGAACGGCTCGCGGATCAGGTTCCAGTCGAGCGCGCTGCCCAGCGTTGGATTGTCTCGACCGATCCGGAAGAGCATGTGGAGAGGATTCGGCCATATGTCGACATGGGTTTCCGGCACCTCGTGTTTCACGCGCCCGGCTCCGATCAGGTGCGCTTTCTGAAGCTATATGCCGATCAGGTCCTACCCAGGCTGCGTGCGGCATTCGGTTGACCGCGCACCGGGTCCTTCGCAATGAGCTCTGCAGCCGAACTGCACCTCAGTGCGCTGGCAGATTTTCCGCAGGTGGCGAGCGGCGATGACCTGGCCGTCCTGACCGCGGAAGCGCTGGCGCGCGCCGCCATCGAGCTGCGCTCGGACGACGTGCTGGTGTTCGCGCAGAAAGTGGTATCCAAGGCTGAGGGCCGACAGATCGATCTGGCTAGCATCGTGCCGAGCGCGAGGGCGCTCGATCTGGCGCAGACGGTGCAAAAGGACCCGCGGCTGGTGGAGCTGGTGCTGCGCGAATCGCGGCGCGTGGTCCGGTCCACGAAAGATGTCCTGATCGTCGAGCACCGTCTGGGACTGATCATGGCCAACGCGGGTATCGATCAATCGAATGTAGCAGACCCGGCCGGCGGCGACTTTGCACTACTGCTGCCTGAAGACCCGGATGCCAGCGCCGAGCGGTTGCGTGACCGCCTGTGCGAGCTGACCGGCTGCACGCCGGGGGTCCTCGTCAGCGATAGTTTCGGTCGTCCGTGGCGCATCGGTACCATCGGTGTGGCGATCGGCTGTGCGGGGCTTCCTGCCACGCTCGACCTGCGTGGACAAACGGATTTGTTCGGGCGTCCGCTACGCGTCACCGTAGTCGGCCACGCTGACCAGATCGCTGCAGCCGCCTCGGTACTCATGGGGCAGGGTGATGAGGCACGGCCGGTGATTCTGGTGCGGGGCCTCACATCGCGAGCGCCACACCAACCCGCTGCGGCGCTGATTCGTCCGGCCCAGCAGGATCTGTTCCGATGACGGGCCACGTGGTCGCGCTTTGCGGGGGCGTGGGGGGCGCCAAGCTCGCGCAGGGTTTGGCAATGGCGCTGCAGCCCAGCGAGCTGACGATCATCGTCAACACCGGCGATGACTTTCAGCATCTCGGCCTGAGCATCGCGCCCGACCTGGACTCGGTGATTTACGCTCTGGCCGGCCTGGCCGACCCGGTCAGAGGATGGGGGCGGTGCGACGAGACTTGGGCGTTCATGAAGGCGCTCCACAGTCTGGGCGGAGAGAGCTGGTTTCAGCTCGGCGATTCAGATCTGGCCATGCACGTGGAGCGCAGCTGGCGGCTTGCCCGCGGCGCGACCTTGAGCGAAATCACGGCTCACATGTGTGACGTCCTTGGAATTGCCGCTCGGGTGCTCCCGATGAGCGACCAGCCGGTGCGCACGCGGGTGCTGACCGCGGAAGGATGGCTCGATTTCCAGGAGTACTTCGTCCGTCGGCGATGTGAACCGGCAGTACGAGCGTTCATGTTTGCCGGCGCCGAGACGGCACGCGCACAGCCCGACGCACTGGCGGCCCTCACGCGCGAAGATCTGCGCGCCATCATCATTTGCCCGTCGAACCCGTTTGTCAGCGTCGAGCCGATCCTCGCGGTACCAGGCATGCGCGCTGCGATCGAGCAATCCGAGGCGGCGGTGGTTGCCGTCACGCCAATCATCGGCGGTAACGCGATCAAAGGTCCGGCGGCCAAGATAATGGCCGAGCTCGGCCTCGAGGTCAGTGGAGCGGCGGTGGCCAGGCGCTATGCGAGCTTCATTGACGGGTTTATCTTCGACCAGGCGGATCCGATTCCGGAACCTATACAGGGCGTCACGTTCTTTAGCGCCGCGACACTGATGAACACCGTCGATGACCGATTGCGCGTGGCCCAGGCCGCGTTGCAGGCGGCGGACGCACTCCGCGCCGCCGGTTCCTGAAACGCAGTGGCTGCTATCGCAAAATGTCGATCGGACGCGTATTCTAAAAACGATCAAGTTACGCCCGGGCCGCACTGCGGCGGAGGACACTATGGCTGAACCGGATAGGTCTTCAGAGCTCCCAGACTGGATCAAGGATCACCTGTCGCGCTATCTTGCGACCGATGGGGCGGACGGGTACCTCTGGGACGCCAGCCTCGGTGGCGGCAAGGGTCTGGTGCCCACGCTGTTGCTGACGACCGTCGGCCGCAGGTCGGGAAGAGTCCTGACGCTGCCGTTGATCTTCGGCCGCTCCGGGTCGAACTATGTGGTCGTCGCCTCCAAGGGCGGAGCGCCAACCCACCCGGCCTGGTATCTGAACCTGCAGGCCAACCCCGAGGTGCGGGTGCAGGTCAAGGCCGAAAAGTTTGCGGCTCATGCACACACGGCGGATCGCGAGGAGCGAGCGGTGCTGTGGCCGATGATGGTGCAGATCTACGGCCCCTACGCGCAGTACCAGACCAAGACCGACCGGCAGATTCCAGTGGTGGTATTGCAGCCGGCCTGAGCGGCCGGATTGCCCCCTCAAAGATCGGCCACCGCTGGAATGATCTCGCGGTGGAAGAGCTCCAGCGGCCGGATCTCATGCACATTGGGCAGGTTGAATATCGCGTGCTGCACGCCGATGGCAGCGAGACGTTTGCAGTGTGCAATCACCTCATCGGCGCTCATCCTGCCGGGTGCCAACTCCACGGTGCCCAGCGTCGTCTTCTCGATCGATGCGTAGTCGCGGCCCAGAGCGTCGCAGTGACGCTGCAGAACCGTCAGTTTGGGGCCCACGGTTTCGGGAGTTCCAAACAGATTGCAGGCATCCCCATACTGCGCGACTAACCGGAGCGTCTTCTTCTCGCCGCCGCCCGCGACCAGAATCGGCGGGTGAGGGCGTGACAGCGGTTGCGGGCTGCACAGCGTCTCCTCGAGATGGTTGTGCTTGCCGTGGTAGGGGCCATTGTTGGCCGACCACATCTGCTTCGCGATCTGCAGCGCTTCTTCGAGCAGTTCGAAGCGCACGCCGATGGCCGGAAAGGGCACGCCCAACCCTTTCGATTCCTGTTCGTTCCAGGCCGCACCGATGCAGAAGTACGCACGGCCATTCGAAAGTACGTCCAGCGTCGTAGCAGTCTTGACCAGGATGCCGGGATAACGGTAGATGACGCCGGTCGCCAGCGTGCCGAGTTTCACCTTGGTCGTCAGAGCCGCCAGATAGCCGAGGGTGCTGTAGCCCTCGAGCATCGCGTTGTCGTGCGGGCCGACCCCCCTGATCTGGAAAAAGTGATCCATGACCCACAGGCTGTAAAAGCCGGCATCGTCCGCCACGCGGGCGATTTCCGCCAGCTTGGCGGAAATATGCGCCGGTCCTCCCGGCCACGTGAAGCTGGGCACCTGCAGGCCGATTTTCATCGTCGTGCTCCTGTTCCAGGGGGTATGCAGCCGACCGTCATCGGCTTCACCAATAGGCGCACGGAATTCTAGAGCAAAGTGGCGCGCAGCAATACGACGGGTTGCCGTGGCCGCCTCAGCGCCGCATCTTGAGGACGTTGCCGCCGAAGAAGCCGTCGATGCTGTCCAGGTCGATGATGAGCGGTACGCCTTTGCGCTCCTTGTCCAGATTGCGCTCGAGTTCGGGCGAGTCGTCGTACACTTTGCTTCGCACTGACGCGGAAGACTCCACGTGCCCGCGGCCCCGAAACGTCACGAAGGCCTTCGACTGAGCCCCGAGCTCGCCGTACAGCAGCGCGATGTGGGGATGCCCGCTGGTGACGGCCTTGAGGATACCGCCTGCGGGATTGCGCACCCAGATGGCGAGCTGGGTGTCGCTGTAGGCCTGCACGCTCCCGCGGAATGAGAGCTCGGGCCGACCCTCGGGCGACACGTATGCGACGCTCATCATTCTGCCGTGCGCGAGGGCGGTATTGACGGTTTCCTTCAGCTCGGGCGAAAGCTTCAGCTCGGTAAGTGCCGGTGGAGTGTGTTCGGTAGCCATAGGTGTTGTGGTCTCGGCTGGGTGGCGCTGTGCGTGGGCGATGTGATGGTAAGCGCACGCTGCTCGCATTGATAGTACCAGGGTGTCGGGCCTTCGGGAGCCACCGGGCTCGGTACACCGGGATTCATTGGGACGGACGGTCAACCCGCCCGAGCATCACGGCTCCTGCAATTTCCATCAAATTGGACAGGAACTCATAACCGAGATGTAACCAGAGCCTCGAAGCCAGAGATCACATCGAAGAGCTCCTCGTCGATGCCACTCTGGCGCAGCTGCTGGTTCCTGGATGTCGAGCACCCAGTACGCGTCGATTTGGCTGGCCAATGAACTCTGGAGGAGGGCTCTGTCGGTTCGAGGGCATGGCACCGGGGCGAACAGGCCAAGCTGGAGCGCAGGCTATAGCGGGAAGGCGCGCAACTCCCCTCAGATGACGATAGACCCATTTGATTAATGCGCGGCGAATGCAACATTAAAGAGGTTGACGCACAAGGGGTCTTTAAAGACGTGCCCATTCCAGCGTACGGTAGCGCACGGACGCCCGTGGCATAGCGGCAGATTCTTAGACAACTGCACTGCGCTTTGGGGTAACTATGAATCCCGTCACGTCGTTTCTGGTGTTTGCATTCCTGGTCGCGGGACTCGCCGCCGGCTATCTGGTCAATCCGTATCTCGGTTTCGCGTTGCTGTGCGTCGCGGCTTTGATCGCAATGTCGCTGAAGATGGCCAACGTGTGGCAGAAGTTCGTGATCCTGAGGATGGGAAAGCTGCAAAGCGTCAGAGGAGCGGGGCTGTTCGCGATCATCCCTGTTATCGATGCGGTGATCGCGGTCATCGACGGGCGCATCCAGACCACGGCATTCAACGCTGAGCAGGCGCTCACCAAGGATACGGTCCCGGTCAACGTCGATGCGATCATTTTCTGGCACGTGCATGACGCCGAAAAGGCAGCATTGGCGATCACCAATTACCGCGAGGCAATCGACCGGGTGGCGCAGACATCGCTGCGCGAAATGATCGGCTCATCGATGCTGGCGGCACTGCTATCGGACCGGAAGGAGGCGGACGAGCAGCTGAAAGCCGAGATCGGTCAAAAGACCGCACCGTGGGGTATATCGGTGAGCTCGGTGGAAATCCGCGACGTAGCGATTCCAGTGGCGCTGCAGGATGCGATGTCGCGTCAGGCGCAGGCGGAGCGCGAGAAGCAGGCGCGAGTAATACTCGGATCCGCCGAAGCCGCGATCGCGGGAAAGTTCGTAGAGGCGGCCGATATCTACGCCGGGCATCCCGTGGCGCTGCAACTTCGCGCGATGAACATCATTTATGAGACCACAAAGGAAAGAGGGGCAACGATTCTGATGCCAAGTTCGATGGTGGACAGCCTGAATCCATCCGCGACCACTCTTGCTCTGACGCTCGCGGGCAATGAAGTGCTCAAACCCAATGGAGCGATCAAGCCCGCAGAGCCCCCGCGCATTCCGGTGGCGGCGTGATACGCGGCGGCTGTCGATGAGCGGGTGAGAGGCGCGGGTCGCTGTCTAAGAACGAAGGAGAGGGCTATATGTTGCGCAACGTGAAGGATCTGGAAGGCTTCGCCATTCGTGCGACCGACGGCGTGATCGGCCACGTAAAGGATTTCTATCTCGATGATAAGACATGGGCGGTTCGGTACCTGGTGGTCGAGACGGGCAGCTGGCTGTCGAGCCGGAAGGTATTGATCTCGCCGATCGCGATTGGGCACCCGGACTGGACGGCACGGGTACTTCCGCTCGCGATCACGCAGGAACAGGTCAAGAACAGCCCGGACATTGATACCGACAAGCCGGTGTCGCGGCAGCACGAAATGCTGTACCTGGGGTACTACGGCTACCCGTATTACTGGGCAGGTGAGGGCCTATGGGGCCAAGGCGCTTATCCGGGCACGATGCTGCTGGGACTGGGTGATGGTGGCTCGGATGCCGGATACCGTCATGCGCATGCCGAGGATACCCGGGCTGATGCGGAAGGCGACGAGGGTCAGCAGGGCGATGCCCATTTGCGTAGCTGCAACGAGCTGATGAGGTATCACATCGAGGCGATCGATGGTGGCCTGGGTCACGTACAGGGGCTGCTGCTCGACGAGGACAGTTGGGCTATTCGATATCTCATCGTGGACACCAGCAACTGGTGGCTCGGTCACCAGGTACTTATTGCGCCGCAATGGATCCAGGAGATGAGCTGGCCCGACGCCACCGTATCTGTCAATTTGACTCAGCAGGCCGTGAAAGACGCACCGCCGTATGACAGTACAGCGCCGCTGAAGCGAAATCAGGAAGTGCGCCTCTACAAACATCATGGACGCGCCGGCTATTGGGCGGATGAGGTGGAGCTGGCGAGCCCGCCACATCGCGCAATGGGCTCCGCGTCACAAGGGATTGGCAAGAACGCACGCGACGGTGTGACGCGCTAGCCGCTTGTCACGCTGGCACTCAACAGCTGGGCGCCTACTGAGCAATATCTGCCCTGTATAGTACCGAAGTCGTGGCGTCAATCATGTTGGTGTAAAGGCGCGGGAATTTAACCTGGGGCTGGAGCGACAGCCCAAGCGCAGACCGTAGCCAAAATGGAGCCGCTTGCGGCCTCGCTTAGTTAAGATTGAGGGGCTGGATCGCCTACGGTGCGGGGCAATCTGATCCGGCGGTACCGCGCGCGCCAAAGTTTTGATAACGCCTATGAAGAAATCTGCCAGGTCAACCGCGAATTGATTGATGCCACTGCCCATCGAGAACTACGCACTCATAGGCGATTGTCATACTGCGGCGCTGGTGGGCTGCGACGGCTCCATCGATTGGCTTTGTTTCCCAGACTTTGACTCGGGCGCATGCTTTGCCGGTCTGCTGGGTGGACCTGAGCACGGGCGGTGGATGCTGGCGCCATCCGCACAAGTGAGCGGTGTGCAGCGACGATATCGAGTCGGCACGCTCATTCTGGAGACCGACTTTGACACCGGGGAGGGCAGTATCCGGATCATCGATTTTATGCCACTTTCAAATGAACGCTGGGACGTGGTACGAATCGTCGAGGGTTTGAGCGGCCGAGTCACGGTCCGAATGGAACTCATCGTCCGTTTCGACTACGGCTCCATCGTCCCGTGGGTGCGTCGGGCGGGCAATACACTGCTGCTTACGGCGGGGCCCGACACACTCGAACTGACTGCTACCGTCGAGGTCGAGCCCGAGAACATGAAGAGCGTCGCCACGTTTTGCGTCGGTGCCGGCGATCGGCACTCGTTCGCGCTCAATTACCGTCCCTCTCACCTGCCTATAGAGCCGGGCGTGAATGCTGAGGCGAGCCTCAGTCAGACCGAGATTGCGTGGCGTGAGTGGTCCGATCGTTGCAACTATCAGGGTCAATGGCGCGAGCCTGTGATGCGCTCGCTGATTACCCTGAAGGCTCTGACATACAAGCCCACCGGTGGAATCGTGGCTGCCCCTACGAGCTCACTGCCCGAGCACCCCGGCGGGGTACGCAACTGGGATTATCGATACTGCTGGCTGCGCGATGCGACTTTCACCTTGAATGCATTGTTGCTCGCAGGCTATCAGGATGAAGCCGTTGCGTGGCGCGAGTGGTTGCTACGCGCCGTGGCGGGGTCGCCCGACGATCTTCAGATTCTCTACGGGGTTACCGGCGTGCGGCGCCTCGATGAGCATGAAATTCCATGGCTTCCCGGATACCAAGGTGCCGCGCCGGTGCACGTCGGAAATGCCGCATCCAGACAATTCCAGCTCGATGTCTATGGCGAGGTCATGGATACGCTGCATCTGGCGCGCGTTGCGGGTCTGAAGGCCGACCCGGCCATTTGGGGCTTCCTGCTCGTATTGCTCAAATTTCTCGAGTCGATCTGGCAGCACCCCGACGAAGGGCTTTGGGAAGTACGTGGGCCGCGCCGCCATTTTACTCACTCAAAAGTCATGGCCTGGGTCGCTTTCGATCGGGCCATTAAGGACGCACAGGCGGACGGAATCGACGCTCCAATCGAGCGATGGACGCAGTTACGCGATGCGATACACGCGCAGGTTTGTGAGAAGGGCTTTGATATGCGCAGCCATACCTTCGTACAGGCCTATGACTCGGTGCACTTGGATGCAAGTCTGCTGTTGATTCCCCAGGTCGGCTTTCTTCCGCCGGATGACGAGCGCGTTCGAGGTACCATCGAGGCCATCGAGCGCAATTTGGTGGTAGACGGCCTGGTACTACGTTATTCGACCGACACGGATGTGGACGCCCTTCCCGCCGGGGAGGGGGCGTTTCTGCCTTGTTCATTCTGGCTCGCCGACAGTTATGTGTTGACTGGGCGGCGCGATGACGGCAAGGCATTGTTTGAGCGCCTGCTTGCATTGCGCAACGACGTTGGCCTTTTGGCGGAAGAGTACGATCCACGTGCAAAGCGCATGCTCGGAAATTTTCCGCAAGCGCTGACGCACATGGCGCTGGTCAATACCGCAAGGCTCTTATCGATGCCTGCGCAGCAGGCTGCCGGCGCGAGCGCACGGGGCGAGCGCGCCGCCGCGGTACCCCAGGTATCACGAATCAATCGCGCAGACTAGAAGCGCCACTCCATATACGATGAGGGCGCGAGCGAACCGCTGTTGCTACTTGCATCGCCGCGCAGGTACTCCGAGCGCATCGTCAACCGATTCAATGCCGCATGGTCGAAGCCAGGTCCAAACAGGGAATACGATCGAGCGCGAAACGGTCCGATGACCGGACCGGAGGACACCATAGCCCATGCATCGAGATCGTACAGATAATAGCCTGCCTTGCCGAACACCTCGATCGGATCCCGAGCCCTCGAGCCGCTCGCGGCAGCGGTGAGGGACCGAATCTTGACGCGATATATGTCGTTCGCGCCGGAGACTCGCGAGGTGTCGCCCGGGGCGTCAAAGTCAGCATCGGCGACGTCTTCGCCGCGCAATATTGATCGGGCATCGAAGGCCACAAAAGCCTTCAACGCGCCATTGTCCTGCGAATGGGCCGCAGCCGATACCATCAGCAGCATAAGTATCGCCGTTGGCAGAGTTGATCTATTCATCACGCGAACCTCGCGACGTCGGCGACCCGCTACGATGTTTGAGCATGCTGCGAATGCTATCGATCCGTCTGTGCGGCATCTAACATGGTGAAGCGCCGTCTATACCGGACCCGGAGGCGGTTCGCACGATGATCGAATTCGCTGGCAGCCCCTTAATCGGGCGAGCATTGTTCTCTTCCACCGCTCCGACAGACGTCGATAGGGCGTCGAAAGAGAATTGGCAGTCGACTGTGGGCGCCGCATCACCCCGTTAAGCGTGACGGTGGGCAGCACAGGTGCCGGCGCTGCTGCATCGGACTATGATGGTTCAAGTTGAAGTTCTCACCTCGAACGCGATCCGATGGTCGGCTGCGGCGTCTCCGTCGAGCGGAGCTTCCAGTGGATACTGTGGAATTGGCGCGCTATTTGATTGGCATGGTCGTGGTCCATGACACTGACTCTGGCAGGTTAAGCGGGCGTATTGTCGAGACCGAAGCCTATCCGGTCGGTGATGCGGCCGGACATGCATTCCACGGAAAGACGCCACGCAATCGGTCTCTCTTTCTGGAACGAGGGCACGCTTATGTGTATCTCAATTACGGGACGTCGTTCCTGTTGAATGTGACGAGCGAGGTGCCCGCGGTGGGTGGCGGAGTTCTGTTACGTGCCATTGAGCCGCTGGAGGGCATCGACCAAATGATGGCCGGTGGTCGCGGCACGGCACGCCTGGCCGACCTCGGCAGAGGTCCGGGACGGTTGACCAAGGCATTGCGGGTTGATCTTGGCCAGGACGGATTGGACCTGTGCGCTGCCGGCCCGCTTTGGTTGGCCACAACCGCACGCCGGATTGGCGCGATCGGCAAAAGCGTTCGCATCGGCATCACGCGCGATGTAGACCGGCTGTTGCGTTTTTATGAACCCGGGAATGCACACGTGAGCGGCGCCAAGAGACTGCGGCAATAGCAATGCGCTTTGATCGGTGGTGCGATCGACTATCGGTCCGAGCCTCTTGAGCCGCGCGGAAGGAAATGTATTGATCTGCTGCTCGCGGCCGCGAGGTGACATCGAGATCGACCTCTAAAGGCGCGGACTGAGGATGGTCACTGGTCATGAAAAAGAGCTTTGATGCAATCGTCATCGGGACCGGGCAATCGGGACCATTCCTGGCGGTACGGATGGCGGCTGCGGGCCAGCGGGTCGCCATCATCGAGCGGGCCCGCTTTGGGGGAACGTGTGTCAATACCGGCTGCATCCCGACCAAGACGCTAGTCGCGTCTGCCTACGCTGCGCACCTGAGCCGACGCGCGGGCGAATTCGGCGTCCAATTGGCGGGGCCAATAGCTACTGATATGAAGCGAGTGAAAGCACGCAAGGATGAAATTACGGGGCAATCAAGGACCGCGTTGGAATCATTGCTCAAAAGCGCGCCGAACTGCACGGTGTACAAGGGGCAGGCGCGGTTCGAATCGGCGAACGAGGTGCGGGTGGGCGACGAGTTACTGGAGGCGCCGCAGATGTTCATCAACGTGGGAGCACGCGCGGCGATACCGTCCATGCCCGGAGTGGCGGAGACGCCTTATCTGACCAATTCCACGTTGCTGGACCTCGACACTCTACCGCGACATCTCGTCATCGTCGGCGGTGGTTACGTGGGACTGGAATTCGGACAGGTTTTCCGGCGCTTTGGCAGCGAGGTGACCATCATCGATAGGACATCGCGCCTGATCGCCCATGAAGATGAGGACGTATCAAGGGAAGTGCAGGCGATCCTCGAACGCGAGAGCATTCAGGTGCGGCTCAACGCGACCTGCATCGAGTTGATGGGTCAGGGCGAAGAGGTCGGAGCGCGTGTGGATTGCACTGAAGGCGCGCTGGAGGTACGCGGTTCGCATTTGTTGCTGGCAATGGGACGGACGCCGAACACCGCTGACCTCGGCCTGGAAAAGGCAGGGGTCGCGCGTGATGCCCACGGATATATCGAAGTGGACGACCAACTGCGCACCAATGTTGCTGGCATCTGGGCACTCGGCGATTGCAACGGACGGGGAGGATTCACGCACACCTCATACAACGATTTCAAGATCGTCGCGGCCAACCTATTGGACCACGAGACACACAGCGTTGCAGACCGCATCAGGGCTTACAATCTTTATATCGATCCTCCGCTCGGGCGATGTGGAATGACGGAGCGTGAGGCGCGTGCCTCCGGACGGCGTGTGCTGATCGGGCGGTGGCCCATGACACATGTCGGCCGGGCGGTCGAGAAGGGCGAGACCCAGGGGTTCATGAAAGTGCTTGTGGATGCAGATTCGAAAGAGTTCCTGGGAGCCGCCATTCTCGGGACCGGTGGCGATGAGGTGATTCACTGCGTGCTGGATCTGATGTATGCGCGGGCGCCGTACACCGTGATGCAATGGGCGATGCACATTCATCCCACGCTCTCTGAGCTGATTCCCACCATGCTTGACCAGTTACAGCCTCTTGGCGCGTAACCGGGCAGCATGCATGCGGGGCTGACCTCGTAGCGATGACGTCCGATTGTCAAGTTCGCTGCGATCCGGAATTCCGCTTCGTGGCTATGTGTCCATCCGCTCGACCCATTGAGCGCGCTATGCGGCGGCCGCGAATGGGTCTGCAAAGTACTGCGTTTCCCGCGCCACCTTCTCGCCCCTGAATTCCATGATGCTCACGGTGTAGGACGGCTTCCCGTCATACGTCAGGATGTATTCGGTGACCCAAAGATCACCGTGACCCATGATGCGCCGGACGACGAAGCGCTTTTTGCTCGGCTGTTTAGTGCGTGTAGTTTGTATGTTGCATCGACCGCGGATGCGCTCGCCTGACCGTGGGTATTCCAGCACCGCGTCCGCGTGATAGATCGAATGCTCCGTTTCAAAGTCGTTGACATCGGACGCGGCCCAATGCAGATCCAGTGCCGCACGTATCTCCTGGTCTCGCATCCCATTCTCCTGCGGTATCAACGCACGTCGCCCCGGTTTAGCGCTTTGTTAGAAAGCGTGAGGCAGGCTGGCGAGATAGTTCGAGTCTGCGGCGAGATGTGGATCCCTGTCTCCCGCCACACGATCAGAGGGACCGACCCTTAGGTGCGTCTCCTGCGCCAGGATCAACGCCGCCCTGCGCACGCCGTCGAACTGCCGCTCGACGTTGACGCGAATCGCGGCGGCGAACTCCGGACCGAAATTCCAGTTGTGGCCAATGGAATTCACCTCAGTCACCAGGAGTTGGCCGGTCAAAGCGTTCTTGAGGACATCCACGCCCAGTAACGGGACATCGGGGAATGCACGGGCTGCGCGCTCGCCCAAAGCGATGATATCTTCGTCCGTGCAGAAGGCGGCAGTGGAATCGCGCGCGTTCGAGACGATGGATACCGACTTACGGGCGTCGCCCCGCGCGTCGAAATCCTCGGGTCCCCTCAGCGGCTGGCGCGCCTGGTTGGCCGTGATGACCAGACTATAGAGAATCCGGCCGAACAGGGTATTGACTCGATAGCTCACTGGCCACGCTCCGGTGTACACGAACTCCTGCACCAGCAGGCGCGGACTCGGGCCGGCCGCCGAGGTCACCACGGGCTTCCACCGGACCCGGTCGCGGCGGACGATGCGGACTTCGGCGCCCTTGGCGCCGTAATCCGGCTTGCGCACGACATAGGCTCCAAAGCCCGACAGATCGGGCTGAACCCCATCCTCCAGCACGACCCACTTCGGCACCGCGATACCGGCACGCTCGAGGATCCGATACTCCTCGCTCTTGCCCAGCGGGAAGCCGCAGCAGACCTGAGCCGGCAGGGCCGGACGGTGGCGCAGCAGCCCCGGTGAGACCACCAGCGTCGGCAGTGGTGCGAGTCCCGCGTCCCAGCCGGGAACGTCGGCCACGACGCGAGCGTCGATGCGATGGTCTATTTCCGAGACCGCGCGCGCGGCGCGCTCGAGACTGTCCCGATCAACGTCCGGGCCGAGGACCAAGACGAGATTGCAGCTACGGTGGCCGCAGCGGGCCGGGACGGGCGGCGGGCGCTCGCTGCGCGCCGCGGCTGAAGGCGCCGGATACGCAGCCGGAGCACAGAGGGCCTGCGCGCCATGGACTGGGAGCACGTCTCCGGTGGTTCGCGTCTGCAGCAGCGCCGCTTGGGCCGCGATCGTACGGTGGTCGAAGATTTCGAGCAGCGACAGCTCGCCCAGACCCGCCTCGCTGACGGCACTTGCCAGGCGCATTGCGCTAAGCGAATGGCCGCCAACGTCCAGAAAATCGTCCTCAACGCCGATCTCAGGCAGACCGAGGATGTCGCACCAGTGCTGGGCAAGCGCCGCCTCGAGGGCGTTGCGGGGCGGCACCGTGACGTCCGCCAGTGGCGCGGATACGGTCCCGGAATCCGGCAGGCGCTGCCGGTCGACCTTGCCGGTCGCTGTCAGCGGCAGCGCCTTGAGAATCACGAAGGCCGCGGGCAGGTACTGCGGCGGAAACCGCTCGCGCAGGTAGGCCCGCATCTCGGGGATGGCGGGCGGATAGGGCGTTTCCGGCACGACGTAGGCGATCAGCGAGGGCTCACCATTGCGATCGAGCCGCGCTAGCACTGCGCAGGAGGCGATCAGCGGGTAGCCGACCAGCGCATCCTCGACCTCCCGCGGTTCCACGCGCACGCCGCGGATCTTGACCTGATCGTCGATGCGACCGAGCAGTCGATAGCAGCCTGGCTCATACTCGATGCCGAGATCCCCGGTGCGGTAATAGACTTCCTGCGCATCGGTGCTACGGCGCACGAATGCGCGTTCGGTCGCCTCTCGATCGTCGCAATAGCCGAGACTGAGCGAGCGGCCGCCGACGAGAATCTCACCCGTCTCTCCCGGGGCGCATGGCGCGCCGTCGCGATCGATCAGCTGGACCTTCACGCCCGGCAGCGGGCGGCCGACCGGTATGAACGAGCGCGTCGTATCCGCGGCCTCGACACAATGGCAGAACTGCATCATGGTCGCCTCGGTGGCACCGTAGAGGTTCACGAGCTCGACCCCTGGGCCGAAGCGGCGGCGCCACCGCCTGACGAGCGACACGTGCAGCGTCTCGCCCGAGGAGAGCACCGTACGCAGCAGGGGCAGGCGCCGGATGCGTGCGGGTGCGCTAACCAGAGCATTGATCAGCGAAGGCCCGCAGTGAATGTGCTCGATGCGCGCGTCGCGCAGCCACTCGAGGAGTCGTTCGGGCTCGAGGCGGGAGGGGCAGTCCGGCGGGATCACGATCGTACCGCCGGCGCAAAGTGGCACGAAGATGTCGCGAAACCAGGGATCGAAGGTGGCCGTAACGAGCTGGCTGCAGCGCGTACCGGGCTGGACACTGAACGCCTCGATTTCCCACGCGATCCGGTCTGCCAGCGCGACGAGCGACCCAACGATCCCTTTGGGCTGTCCGCTCGACCCGGACGTGAAGTAGATGTATGCAGGGGCGTTGTTCGCAGGATGAGTGATCGCCGCGCGGACTCCATGAGTGACGCCGTCGTCGCCCGGGATCGCGACGCACTCGCACGTGTGCGCGCCGGCATCGGCGAGGTACTCGCGCGCGGCCTGCGCCGTGTGCGCGTCGTGCAGCAGTACCCGGGCTCGAAGCCGTCCCAACCGCTGTCGCAGCCGCTCCCCGGGGGCATCGTGTTCCAATGGGACGAATACGGCACCGGCGCTGATGACACCGAGCATGACAGCCACGAGCGCCGCGCGATCGCTGGTCCACACCGCGACCCGGTCGCTCGGCACGCAACCTGCCTCGCGCAGGGCGCACGTGACGGCCATCGCGCGCCGCTGCAGCATCCCATAGCTGAGCTTGATGCCGCTCGCTTCGATCGCCACGGCGTCTGGGATGGCTCGTGCTCGTTCCGCGAAGCGGTCGAGAAGATCCAGGGTCAGGTCAGGTTCTCCGCATTGAGCTGCGCTGCGCGCAGCGGCTACGATACCGGACACTGTACTGTGATGGCACCGCGGATGTCTTGGCAACGCTGGCCGACGCCACGGGTGCGGTCCTCTTTACCATAATGAATGGCGCTGACTGAAGAGCTGCAGCGCCGGTATCCTGGGTCAAACTGGCAACTCTTCGCACAAAGTTGCTATACACGCAATGGCTGGCTCGGCGACTAGGCCACTGGATCCGGATGTGAAATCAGGTAGCGAGGTGGTGTTGGAAACGACGAACGCGCCGCGCTCCCCCGAGCGGCCAAAGGTGTCGCGGCGCCCGGACGTCTACCCTGCATCACTCGGCCAGCAGCACCTCTGGTTTCTGGACCAGCTCGATCATGCCGCTGGCGCGGCCTATCACCTGGCGAGCGCATGGCGTCTTCAGGGCAGGCTGGACCGAGGCGCGCTGCGGGCCACGCTCGATACGATCGTTGCGCGCCACGAGGCGTTGCGCACGAGCTTTGTGGTGCTCGATAGCCAACCGGTGCAGCAGATTGCCGCTGCCGATGTGGGCTTTCATCTGATCGAGCACGATCTGAGTGGCTTGCCGGCTGCGGCTCGGCAGGCCCGGGTTAGTGAGCTGAGCCGCAGCGAAGCGGCTGAGCCCTTTGATCTGTCGGCCGGTCCGCTGATTCGGGGTCAACTGCTGCGCCTGGCGCCAGAGGATCATCTGTTGCTGATCACGCAGCATCACATCATCTCGGACGGTTGGTCCACGGGTGTGCTGGTGCAGGAAGTCGCAACGCTCTATAGCGCCTTCAGGCAAGGGGAACCCAATCCGCTACCGGCGCTCGGTATTCAGTATGCCGACTACGCAGCCTGGCAACGGCAGTGGTTGCAAGCAGAGGTGCTGCAAGGGCAGGCTGATTTCTGGAAGTCTCATCTGTGCGCAGCCCCGGCATTGCTGGAGCTGCCGACCGACCGGGCGCGTCCGGCGAGGCAGAGTTACGCGGGCGGCGCGCTGGGGTTGGCCATCCCGCCTGAGCTGACGGCGGGACTGCGTCGGTTGAGCCGGCGCCACGGCGTGACGGTGTTCATGACGCTGCTGGCGGGCTGGTCGGCGTTGCTGAGCCGGCTCAGCGGGCAGAGCGATGTGGTGATCGGTACACCGGTGGCGAACCGCCCGCGCAGCGAGATCGAGCCGCTGATCGGTTTCTTCGTCAACACGCTGGCGCTGCGCGTGCGGCTGGAGGATGACCCGAGCGTTGCCGAGCTGCTCAGGCAGATCAAGACTACGACGCTCGAGGCGTATGCGCATCAGGACCTTCCCTTTGCGCAGGTGGTCGAAGCGCTGCAACCCCCGAGGAGCCTCAGTTACAACCCGATCTTCCAGGTCATGCTGGCCTTCGACAACGCCCCCGGAGAGCGAGCGCTGAGCCTGCCGGGATTAGAGGTGAGTGAGTTTGAGCAAACCCAGAACACCGCGCAGTTTGATCTGACCCTATCGCTCAGGGACAGCGGGGAGAGCATCACGGGATCGCTGGCGTACGCCAGCGATCTGTTCGATTGCACGAGCATCGAGCGCATGAGCGCGCACCTGCTCAGCCTGCTCGAAGCCATGGTGGCCGATGATCAGCAGCGCATCAGCACCCTGAAGCTGCTATCGCAGAGCCGAACGGCAGCAGCTGCTGGTGGGGTTCAATCAGACGTACCGGCCCTATCCGAGCGAACAGTACATTCATGAGCTGTTCGAGGAGCAGGTCGCCAGAACACCCGAGGCGGTTGCGGTGGTGTTTGAGGATCGGCAGCTGAGCTACGGCGAGCTCAACGCCCGTGCCAACCAGTTGGCCCATCACCTCATTGCGCTGGGTATCCGGCCCGATGATCGCGTGGGAATCTGCATGGAGCGAAGTCTCGAGATGGTGGTCGGGTTGCTCGGGATCCTGAAGGCCGGCGGCGCCTATGTGCCGCTCGATCCGAGCGATCCGGCCCAGCGTCTGGCGTACGTGCTCGAGGACAGCGCCCCCGTGGCCGTGCTGACCCAGGCGGCCGTGCGAGGCGGCTTGCCGGCCCTGGATGTGCCGGTGCTGATGCTGGAGCTGCAGGATAGGGCTTCAATGATCGCCCGGGAGCCAAACCACAACCCCGATGCGCGCGCCTTGGGGCTCACCTCCAGCAATCTCGCCTATGTGATCTATACCTCCGGCTCCACCGGCCTGCCGAAGGGGGCGATGAATACCCACGTCGGTATCGCCAACCGTCTTATATGGATGCAAGACGCCTTCGCTTTAGGGGTGATGGATCGTGTTTTCCAGAAGACGCCTTTTACCTTTGATGTCTCGGTATGGGAATTCTTTTGGCCCTTGATGACAGGCGCACAGCTGACTGTGGCGCGGCCAGGAGCGCATCGGGACAATGCGTACCTGATGGAAGTGGTCCAGGCACAAGCGATAACGACCATGCATTTCGTTCCGCCGATGCTGCAAGTCTTCCTGGAAGTATTGGAGGCCACCAAAGTTAGCTCGCTGCGCCATGTCATCTGCAGCGGTCAGGAACTACCAGCCAGTCTGACGCACCGTTTCTTCGAAGTCCTTCCGAACGTCCGGTTGCATAATTTATACGGACCCACGGAAGCAGCGGTGGATGTCACTCGATACAGTTGTTTTCCGGGCGACCCATCTCAGCGGGTTCCGATCGGCCGCCCGATTGCGAACACGCAGATCTACATCCTTGACGCGCGCGGTGAGCCGGTGCCGATCGGGGTGACAGGTGAGATCCACATTGGAGGGGCGGGCGTAGCGCGAGGATATTTGAACCGACCGGAGTTGACGGCGCAGCGCTTTGTAGCCGATCCGTTTAGCAAGGCTCTCGATGCGCGGATGTACAAGACCGGGGATCTTGGGAGATGGCGATCGGATGGGAACATCGAGTTTTTGGGTCGCAACGATTTCCAAGTCAAGATCCGAGGCTTTCGGATCGAGCTGGGGGAGATCGAAGCACGACTAGTGGCTTGTCCTGGGGTGCACGAAGCGGTGGTGCTGGCGCGCGAGGACAGCGCCGGGGGAAAGCGGCTGGTAGCGTATGTCACAGAGCACCCCGGTGCTGAGCTGTCGCCAACGTTGTTGCGTAGCCAACTGTCCACGGTGCTGCCCGAGTACATGGTTCCGAGCGCCTTTGTCACGCTGGAGACCCTCCCGCTGACGCCCAACGGCAAGCTGGATCGCAACGCGTTGCCGGCGCCGGATCACACCGCGGTGGCGAGCGCAGGGTACCAAGCGCCGGTGGGGCAGGTGGAACAGGCGATTGCGCAGATCTGGCAGACGCTGCTGGGCGTGCCGCGCATCGGGCGTGACGACAATTTCTTCGAGCTCGGCGGGCATTCGCTGCTGGCCGTGCAACTGCTGTCGCGCCTGCGCGAGCAGTTTGGCGTGGAGGTGGCGCTACGCGAGGTATTTGCCCAACCGACACTGCAGGGTGGGGCGAAGGCGGTGCTGCGGGCGAGCCGATTGGCGCAGCCTCCTCTGCTGCCGGTCGATCGTAGCGAGCCCCTGCCGCTCTCGTGGGCGCAGCAACACCTGTGGTTCCTGGACCAGCTCGATCATGCCGCTGGCGCGGCCTATCACCTGGCGAGCGCATGGCGTCTTCAGGGCAGGCTGGACCGAGGCGCGCTGCGGGCCACGCTCGATACGATCGTTGCGCGCCACGAGGCGTTGCGCACGAGCTTTGTGGTGCTCGATAGCCAACCGGTGCAGCAGATTGCCGCTGCCGATGTGGGCTTTCATCTGATCGAGCACGATCTGAGTGGCTTGCCGGCTGCGGCTCAGCAGGCCCGGGTTAGTGAGCTGAGCCGCAGCGAAGCGGCTGAGCCCTTTGATCTGTCGGCCGGTCCGCTGATTCGGGGTCAACTGCTGCGCCTGGCGCCAGAGGATCATCTGTTGCTGATCACGCAGCATCACATCATCTCGGACGGTTGGTCCACGGGTGTGCTGGTGCAGGAAGTCGCAACGCTCTATAGCGCCTTCAGGCAAGGGGAACCCAATCCGCTACCGGCGCTCGGTATTCAGTATGCCGACTACGCAGCCTGGCAACGGCAGTGGTTGCAAGCAGAGGTGCTGCAAGGGCAGGCTGATTTCTGGAAGTCTCATCTGTGCGCAGCCCCGGCATTGCTGGAGCTGCCGACCGACCGGGCGCGTCCGGCGAGGCAGAGTTACGCGGGCGGCGCGCTGGGGTTGGCCATCCCGCCTGAGCTGACGGCGGGACTGCGTCGGTTGAGCCGGCGCCACGGCGTGACGGTGTTCATGACGCTGCTGGCGGGCTGGTCGGCGTTGCTGAGCCGGCTCAGCGGGCAGAGCGATGTGGTGATCGGTACACCGGTGGCGAACCGCCCGCGCAGCGAGATCGAGCCGCTGATCGGTTTCTTCGTCAACACGCTGGCGCTGCGCGTGCGGCTGGAGGATGACCCGAGCGTTGCCGAGCTGCTCAGGCAGATCAAGACTACGACGCTCGAGGCGTATGCGCATCAGGACCTTCCCTTTGCGCAGGTGGTCGAAGCGCTGCAACCCCCGAGGAGCCTCAGTTACAACCCGATCTTCCAGGTCATGCTGGCCTTCGACAACGCCCCCGGAGAGCGAGCGCTGAGCCTGCCGGGATTAGAGGTGAGTGAGTTTGAGCAAACCCAGAACACCGCGCAGTTTGATCTGACCCTATCGCTCAGGGACAGCGGGGAGAGCATCACGGGATCGCTGGCGTACGCCAGCGATCTGTTCGATTGCACGAGCATCGAGCGCATGAGCGCGCACCTGCTCAGCCTGCTCGAAGCCATGGTGGCCGATGATCAGCAGCGCATCAGCACCCTGAAGCTGCTATCGCAAGCCGAACGGCAGCAGCTGCTGGTGGGGTTCAATCAGACGTACCGGCCCTATCCGAGCGAACAGTACATTCATGAGCTGTTCGAGGAGCAGGTCGCCCGAACACCCGAGGCGGTTGCGGTGGTGTTTGAGGATCGGCAGCTGAGCTACGGCGAGCTCAACGCCCGTGCCAACCAGTTGGCCCATCACCTCATTGCGCTGGGTATCCGGCCCGATGATCGCGTGGGAATCTGCATGGAGCGAAGTCTCGAGATGGTGGTCGGGTTGCTCGGGATCCTGAAGGCCGGCGGCGCCTATGTGCCGCTCGATCCGAGCGATCCGGCCCAGCGTCTGGCGTACGTGCTCGAGGACAGCGCCCCCGTGGCCGTGCTGACCCAGGCAGCCGTGCGAGGCGGCTTGCCGGCCCTGGATGTGCCGGTGCTGATGCTGGAGCTGCAGGATAGGGCTTCAATGATCGCCCGGGAGCCAAACCACAACCCCGATGCGCGCGCCTTGGGGCTCACCTCCAGCAATCTCGCCTATGTGATCTATACCTCCGGCTCCACCGGCCTGCCAAAAGGAGTCATGGTCGAGCATCGCAACGTGTTGCGACTGGTCATTAATAACTACTATGCCCAGATTGCTGCGACAGATTGTGTCGCCCACTGTGCCAATCCTGCTTTTGATGCTTCGACTTGGGAAATATGGAGCGCTTTGCTCAATGGCGCAAAGCTGCTGGTGATCCCGCAATCGATCTTACTTGATTCGAAATGCTTCAATCGCGCACTGATTGAGGGTGGGGTCACTGCTTTATGGCTGACCGTTGGGTTATTCAATCAATACATTGATGTCATTGACGCTGCCTTGGGTCGCTTACAATACTTACTCATCGGCGGGGATGCGCTTGACCCGAGAACCGTTGCACGCATTCTGTCCAACGGGCATCCGCCGCGTCATCTGATCAACGGCTACGGGCCGACAGAAACCACCACATTCGCCAGTACCTTCGAGATTCATCGTCTAGCAGACGATGAGCGTTCCATCTCGATCGGCCGCCCGATTGCGAACACGCAGATCTACATTCTTGACGCGCGCGGTGAACCGGTGCCGATCGGGGTGACAGGTGAGATCCACATTGGAGGGGAGGGCGTAGCGCGAGGATATTTGAACCGACCGGAGTTGACGGCGCAGCGCTTTGTAGCCGATCCGTTTAGCAAGGCTCTCGATGCGCGGATGTACAAGACCGGGGATCTTGGGAGATGGCGATCGGATGGGAACATCGAGTTTTTGGGTCGCAACGATTTCCAAGTCAAGATCCGAGGCTTTCGGATCGAGCTGGGGGAGATCGAAGCACGACTAGTGGCTTGTCCTGGGGTGCACGAAGCGGTGGTGCTGGCGCGCGAGGACAGCGCCGGGGGAAAGCGGCTGGTAGCGTATGTCACAGAGCACCCCGGTGCTGAGCTGTCGCCAACGTTGTTGCGTAGCCAACTGTCCACGGTGCTGCCCGAGTACATGGTTCCGAGCGCCTTTGTCATACTGGAGACCCTCCCGCTGACGCCCAACGGCAAGCTGGATCGCAACGCGTTGCCGGCGCCGGATCAGACCGCGGTGGTGAGCGCAGGGTACCAAGCGCCGGTGGGGCAGGTGGAACAGGCGATTGCGCAGATCTGGCAGACGCTGCTGGGCGTGCCGCGCATCGGGCGTGACGATAATTTCTTCGAGCTCGGCGGGCATTCGCTTGTGGCCTTGCGCCTCGTAGCCCGCGTCGCAAGTACCTTCGGCGTCAAAATTGGTGTCGCGGCGCTTTTCGCGTCGCCGACCTTAAGGGCGTTCGCAATCCGTGTGTCCGAGTTCGACAGGCCGCCGGAATCTTGGAAAATCGTCCAGATCCAGCCACTGGGCAGGAAGACGCCTATCATCGCGATCAACAATACGATGATGTATTACGATCTGGCTCAGAGGATTGGGACGGATCGGAGGTTTCTCGCCGTTCAGCTGTTTGATCCCAGCAATCCGAAACCGTTGCCCAGCCGCAGCCTGGAGGCGATCACCACTGAATACGTCCACCTCATCCGCGAAGCACAACCGCACGGCCCCTATATTTTGATGGGACTATGTGTTGCGGGACTCATCGCCTACGAAGCCGCGCGCCAGTTGCGGCAGGCGGGAGAGCAGGTTCCGCTCGTCGTGATGGCCGACACCTGGTGCCCTGGCTATGTGGTCCGCCCTTCCTTTCTGCAACGTATCTTGTTCAACCTTAACCGCAGACTCATTTACCGCAGGCATACGTTGGCGCTCCTTCGAAGCGGCACAATCCGGATTGAGCAGTTTCTCGCGACAACTCGTCTTGCGAAATGGAGCAGGTTGATGCATCTGTTGTCCACGTTGCGCCTCATTGAAGACCCTTCGAAACTAACCGAGGTGGGCTGGGAAGACCGTTGGTTCTTGCCGGCTCTCGTGAGCGCGCGAAACAATTACCACCCACCTGAGTCGGCTGGCGATGTCGTGTTACTCCAAAGCAATGAGCTACCGGTCGCCAACTTCGTGGATCCCAAGATGGGCTGGTCAAATCTTGTCAAGGGCCAGCTCTTACACTACCGACTTCCCGGCTGGCACGACCGTATGTTTCACGATGAGGGCGCGGCTATGATTGCGGAACATCTCCGGCCTCTGCTCGACCGCGTCGATGCCGAGGCACGCATGTTCGACGGCCAGCTCGTCAAGCGCACTGCTGCGCTGTGCTGAGCCTCCGGCGCTGTTCGATCCGTTCTTTCGTATCGAGGGCTCGCGCAACCGCAATGCCGGTGGCATCGGTCTGGGCTTGGCCGCAGTCCGCGCGATCGTGCGGGAGCATGCGGGGAGATCGTGATGGGTAATCGAAAGCAAGGTGCCTGAAGGTTACGATCACGCTGTCGCGGTCCTCGGTCTGAACTAACAACAATAGAAGGCACGCCCGAATGGCTGAAGCGCACTTAGGCCCGCGTCATCCGATCCTCAACTACGAGAACGGTCTGCTGCTGCTGCTGGGCGTGTCGTTCGGTTTCGCCTTCTTCGACCGCAATTCCGCGAGCGTCCTCATCCCTTACATGGCGAAGGACCTGGGGCTCACCAATACGCAATCGGCGCTGATCAATTCCGTCCTCTCCATCATGTGGGCGCTGGGTGCCTACGTGATCGCGCGCTGGTCGGATGCATGGGGCAGTCGCAAGCCGTTCCTGCTCGCCTTCCTGGTGATCTTCTCCGCGTGCTCGATTCTTTCGGGTCTCGCCCCGTCGTTTCCGGTACTGCTCATCGCGCGCGCAATCATGGGCGCGGTCGAGGGCCCGTTCCTGCCCGTGTGTCTTGCCATCATGGCGGTCGAGTCATCGCCCAGCCGGCGCGGCGTCAATGCCGGCGTCATGCAGAACTTCTTCGCAGCGCTTCTGGGCCAGAGTCTCGCGCCGTCGTTGCTGCCGATCATCGCCGAGGAACATGGCTGGCGGACAGCGTTCTACGTGGCCGGCGTGCCCGGCCTCGTGTGTGCCATCGGCGTCTGGCTGTGGGTTCGCGAGCCCACAAAGGAGGCGCAGGCCACGCTTCAGGGACGGGACAGGAACACTACGGACGACGGCAAGACGATGGGACTTTTCGAGATGCTCATCGTCCGCAATGTGCTCGTCTGCTGCCTGATCTCCGTGTTCATGGTGGGGTGGTTCGTCATGGGATGGACGTTCCTGCCCAAGTTTCTCACTGAGGTGCGCGGTATGTCGGGCCCCACCATGGGCTCACTGCTGAGTGTTCTGGGCTTCTCATCCGCACTCTCCGGCTTCGGGGCCCCGTGGCTTTCCGACCGCATCGGACGCAAGCCGGTAATGATCGGTTTCTGCCTGCTCGGTGCGCTGACCGCGCTCGGCGCCATCTACTTCCAGGGCTCGACGTTAGCGCTCGGCGCGCTGCTTTTTGCGGGCTGGCTCGCCAGTGGGACATTTCCGTTGTTCATGGGCGTCATCCCGGGTGAATCCATGCCGCGTAAGTATGCGGCCACGGCCATGGGCCTGGTCGTTTGCGTTGGGGAGGTTCTCGGCGGCTCGGGCCTCGTCGCTCTGGCCGGCAAGATGGCGGATCTCACACAACTGTTGACCGCCGTGCTCATGATGGCCGGATCGGGGGCGCTCGGTGCCGTGCTGTGTTTCTTTCTGGTCGAAACGGCGCCGGTCAAATCTAAAGCCGCAGCTATGCCGGCCATCTAACCGCATGCCGGCGGCCCCCACCGGCGTTTCTCTAGAACTCCTGCCAATGTTGCTGCCGGTCTTGAGCGGCTCTGATGTGGCAAACGGAGCCGAATCGTCGAGCGTGGCACTGACTGCTGGCTTGGTTGGCTTGGCATCGAATTTGGGCCGGGCTACATTGGTGGCGCGGTTCGACACTGGCATTGCTGATCTCGCCCACGACCACATTGACGCGCTTGATGGCGCCCACGATCTCTTGCATGGTCTGGCCGGCCTGATTCACTAATGTCGAGCCTTGTTCGATCTGCTCGACGCTGTTGGTGATCAGCGCCTTGATCTCCTTGGCCGCGTCGGCACTGCGGCCTGCCAGATTGCGCACCTCGCCGGCCACCACCGCAAAGCCGCGCCCCTGTTCACCGGCGCGAGCCGCCTCTACCGCGGCATTTAGCGCCAACAATATTCCCGGCGAGCTGTAAGACTCGCGGCGCGTCAAATTTATTCCCGCATTCTTCAATGCCGTCGAAGCGGGGTAGCAGAGCCAGCCAGAGTGCTCCACGATAGCCGAAGCGGTGAGCCCAAGGTTTAACTTGATCCGAGAATCGGCCGGCGAGTCATCCTGGCGAGGCGCTACCAGAATCCGGTAGCGCCCCGCCTGCATGCACGCGCCGACGTCTTGCCGTAGCGCCCGAAGTCCATCACGAGGGCATCGACAACCTTGCTGCTCAGCCGAGCTTCAACCAGCATAGTCCTGGTCGCGCTGATTCTTGTACATCTCCACGGCCGGACGCCTGATGAGGTACAAGCCGCCGTCGGTCAGCAGAAAGGTTGTGCCCGTCTCCTTCCTGGTAACCTCTTCACGAACCTGCTTGACGTCGAAGACACGATAGAGTTCCTGTGAATTCGCCGTGTTGACGATCTGATAGTCGCGAGTCGATGGCACTGTAGCACCGGCCTGATTGGTGACCATGAATCCATCATCGCCCAGAGGCATGGCCGGGCCATGCAATGACAGCCCTTGAACGGTCCTGAGAGTCGGTGCCTGCGCCGCATGCAAATCCAGCACCGCGTCTACCTGGCCTTGCCGATAGCGGACGAGTTCTGCACGGTCTCCGAGGGTGGAGACAAAGTCAAACGGTCCGGTAGCGTCAAGCTTCACCGAGCCCCCGGCTCTGACATGGCCTGGGTCGGTGACGTCGAGGATCGCCAGCTCGCTCCCCTGATTGTGTTCGATATACAGAAGCGTTCTGCCGTCCACCGTTTCGTAGAGGAGCATGGCTTCGCCGGTTTGCCGCGCCGATTCCGGCAGAGCCGTCGGTGGCACCAGAACAATGTTGGAGGCCATGGCGTATACGGCTGGAGCCGCAACGGCTCCGCTTGCGACAATCGCAATCGCCACTCGACGCAGGCCCTTCGAAAACTTACTGTGACCATTCTGCTTCATCGCTCTGTCTCCTTAGAATTGCTTTAACCATCAAAGCCTGCGTCCGATCGTCGATTGGCTCGCCTCTCGCGTGCCGCTCGCTTTCCGTTTGGCTTGTTCAACTGTAAGACTGCTGAACTACTATTCTTATTCCCACTGTCCGTTCCGTGAGCAGCCCGCGCGACGAATGCTTGGCGACGCCCTGACGGTCCGGTCAGCGGCCTTGCGTTTAGCCATGTGAGTGACTGAGCGCTGCACAGCCCGCACTCAGTGGTGCACACCACAATGTTTGACGCCGGTTACCTACGTGGCGCGCCGCGGCGACCGGTGTTATTTCAGTTCATTCAGATAGGCGATGATGTCTGCGCGAGCCTTCGGGTCGCCGATCTTGAAGAACATCTTGGTGCCGGGTGCCAGCGCACTGGGGTTGGTCAGCCAGCGGTCCAGCGTGGCCTCATCCCAAGTCAAACCAGAATTCTTCAGTGCCGTGGAATACGAATAATCTTCAAGGCTTCCTGCACGTCGCCCGACGACGCCGCGATGCTTGGGCCCCAAATCATTCTGATCGATTGAGTGGCAAGCCTGACACCGAATCGGCCTATGCCCCACACGTGCTGCGGGGCATAGGCCTTTGCTTGGCGAGCTGCCCTTGTTGGCGCCGGAGTGCTCGTGGCCGTGCGTGTGGCGGTGATCCTGCCTCGTCAGAGTCTCGCATCAGAGGTTCCTGAAAGAGTCAGGCGCTGCGCTTGGCTGCCGACCGTGGAAAGCATCTTCGAGGAGAGCCAGGACGGGGCCGCGCTCTATGGGTCTAGGGCTCCAATAGGGATTTGCAACCGCTAGATCCGCGGCGCGTGGAAGCGCCGACTGTGGCAACCCAAGCTCGGCCAGGCAGCGGGGTGCGCTGAGGCGGCGCGCCAGATCATACAGTCCTGCGGCCGCATCTTCGGTCCCCAAAGCCTCTTTGATTCGTGCCATAGCGGCCGGTGCGGCGGCCGCGTTGTAGGCGACTGCATATGGCAGCAGGACCGCATGAGTTTGCGCGTGCGGCAGATTGAAGCTGCCACCGAGCGTGTGGCAGAGTTTGTGATGCAGGCTCATACCGACCGTAGCGAGACAGATTCCGCACAACCAGGCGCCGTAAAGGGCCGCGGCGCGTGCGTCGCGATGTGAAGGGTCCTTGACAATGACAGGTAGGGCGCCCGCCAGGGCCTTGATGCCTTCGACTGCCATTGTCGAGGTCAGAGGATTCGCGTCCCGCGCGTACAGTCCCTCAACCGCGTGTGCGATGGCGTTCAATCCCGAGGCAGCAGAGATGGAGGGTGGCAGGGATAAGGTGAGCTCGACGTCATAGAGAATGGTCTCGGGCAAGACCGCAAGACTGCGTTGGGTAGTTTTCACGCCGTTACGCGTCTCGCCGACGACCGGCGTTGCCTCCGAGCCAGCATAGGTGGTGGGTACCACGATCTGCGGCATATCGGTGCGCAGAGCGAGCGCTTTGCCAAGCCCAATGCAGGAACCGCCGCCCAGCGCGACCGTACAGTCGCCGCCAGCCTCGTGGAAGGCGACAAGTGCCCGATCGGTCACTTCGGTTGGTGTATGCATGGCCGCTTCAGTGAAAATGCCGGCCGCCAGGTTCCCCAACCGTTCGGCAAGCCTTTCGACTTGTGGACGACGGCCTGCCGTGCTCAGCAGTAATGCGCGCGAACAGTTCAAACGCTGGATTTCCCCCGGCAACGTGGCAAGCGTGCCGAAACCAAATGCCACACGTGAGGGCAGACCCGTATAGACGAACGGTTCCACAGCAGCGGGGTTGAGCACCTGCGCCATCCTTGCTCTAGAGGGTTTGCCCGGCCAGCCAGCTGCGCCCGCGTGCGTACAGCGCTTCGACGGCGGGCCCCTTGAGACCAGGCATGTCCGGTTTGACCGCGTAGCCGATGCAGGTCTGAAGATAGGCTAGGTGCCGGTACCCTTCAGGAAACTTCTGAAGCAACGCCGGGTCGAGTGAGAACACAGCACCTGGATCCACCGCGTTGACCCGGTCCTTTTCGTAGATTGGCTGCCGCAGTACCAGACCCCAGCGCCCCGAGCGGCGCTCGATGAAATCATAAAAACGCCCCGTGCACACGACGTCACAAAGCACTTCGTGGACCCTGGCGCGCTGCGAGATCGTCATCTTGGTCTGCGCGATCGCCCGATCGCCAGCCATGTCGATGGCCGTGCCACCCAGAAAGTGGAGGATGCTGACGCCCTTGTTCCATCCTTCGATCGTGACTCGAATGAATTCATCGGCACTGCCTTGAAACCAAGTGGCCATCATTCGACCGTCGTCGTGCCAAACGGTACGGAAGCGGCTCCAATCGCCAGCATCACGCCACACCACCCAGTTCTCAATCAGCTCGCGAATCACGAGCCGATCCGTCATGCAGTTATCCATTCTTGCCGCTCTATCAATGTCTAGCGGCATTATGGGGTATCGCTTCTATCTGTAGAAGTTGTTCATTATGATGAACTATCTCTAGATCGTGATCAGCGGTCCCTTAACGCTATCTGTCATCGCTCCATGCATCAAACCCCCATGATGAAGGAACCCTGCATCATTACGGTTGCAATCACCGGATCAGTTCCCCGTAAGGAGAACAACCCCGCGGTTCCGATAACGGTTGACGAACAGGTTGAGTCAACGCAACAGGCGTTCGAAGCGGGTGCAACCGTGGTGCACATACACACGCGGAAAGATGACCAGACACCCGTGATTGATCCTGAACGCTTCGGCCAAGTTCAGGCGGGCATTCGCAAGCATTGTCCAGGAATGATCGTGCAATTCTCGACTGGCGGCCGCTCCGGCAAGGGATCGGAGCGCGGTTCTATGTTGTATCTGCGCCCAGACATGGCATCCCTTGCCACCGGCTCCTGCAACTTTCCGACGATTATCTACGAAAACTCACCGGCCCTGATCGACGAACTGGCCCGCTCGATGTTGGCTCACAATGTGAAACCGGAGATTGAAGTCTTTGATGTCGCCATGATTTACAACGCAGTCGGGCTCGTGCAACGCGGTTTGCTGCGGCGGCCGCTGCACATGCAGTTCGTCTTGGGAATAAAGAACTCGTTACCGGCCGAGCGCGACGTTCTGGAATTCGAAGTTGCAAAGCTTAAGCAGTTAATGCCGGATGCCACCTGGGTGGCAGCCGGGATCGGCCGGGAGCAGTTACGGGTAAATCGCTGGTGCCTCGAGCTTGGCGGCCACTTGCGCACGGGCCTTGAGGACAACGTCAGGCTCGATAGGGATCGTCTTGCCCCTTCCAACGCAGCGCTCGTACAACAGTGCGCAGACCTATGCGCTGAATTTGGCCGCAGGGTGGCTACGGTCGCCGAAGCCCGTGATCTGCTCTCGTTGCCGCCGGTCAGCTGAGCTGTTGCGAACCAAGGTCGAACAATCCGCATGTCCTAAAGGCGCTGATGGCCTGAACGCTGCAAGCTTTGGGCTGTCGTCCACATCGGATACGTTGGCGGTTGCGTCCATCAGACGGCGTTCAAATCCGGCAATCGATCCGTCGCATCAATACTCGAGCGGTTCGATCTTATCCAGCAGCTCCTGGCGCCGATTGGCGAAGAACGGCGGAATCTGCAGCGCCGTGCCCAACATTTCATAGGTCTCGTCGACCAAGAACCCCTCGGGTTTGGATACCGTCGCCTCGAACAGCGCGCCACCCGGGGTGCGCACGTAGATCGAATCGAAATAGCCGCGGTCCTTCATTTCCGACACGTCCGTAAAGCCGAGGCCCTCGAGGTGGAACTTGACCTTGCTCTGCGTCTCGTGGTCGTCTACCTCGAACGCGACGTGATGTGGGACACCCTCGCCATATGCCCAACTTCCTGCCGGCAGGCTCGGATCAATCCTGAACTCGATGACGGCACCGCTGCCGCCATCGCCCACTTCGTAGCGCACGTAGCGGCCGTCGGTCCGGCGTTGCTTCCCGTTCCAACCCGACTGCATGAATTCGTCCGAGTTCTCCCCATCGCGTACCGACACCACGATTCCATGTGTGCCGCGGATGCCGTGTTCGGTCGGCAGCACGCCGTTGGAGTAGGGCTTGCGTGGATCGTTCGCTGCTGCGACCAATTCATATTCGATGCCACAGGGATGGTTGAAGGCCAGCAGACGTTCGCCGAAGCGCTCCTTGGCTTGCACCTCGAAGCCACTGTCCTGCAGGCGTTGTTCCCAAAATCCAAGCGATTCCTCTGGGACCGACAGCGAGATGGAACAAATCTGGCCGCTGCCCTTGCGCGCCTTGCGGCCGGAATGGCGCATCGGAAAGCAGGTGATCAGTCTGCCGACGTCGCCCGTATCGTTACCGTAGTACAGGTGCAAGATGGGCTCGTCGCCGTCGTAAAGGGCGGTCTTCTTGACGCTCTTCAGGCCAAGAACCTTCGTGTGAAAATCGTAGTCCTCCTGCGCCTTTCCCACGCTCAGGGTCACGTGATGGTGCCGCTTGATGTACTGA
The DNA here is from genome assembly GCA_963701975.1 of uncultured Gammaproteobacteria bacterium. GTDB lineage: Bacteria > Pseudomonadota > Gammaproteobacteria > Steroidobacterales > Steroidobacteraceae > FEN-1191. Next base: position 3,719,320 of record OY969692.1, on the reverse strand, counting down.
TTCAGGCTCATCTTGAGATCCTCCCGGCGGGCCCTGGCAGCCTGCGGAACAATACTGGGGTCCAGCGTTTTCCCAGTCAACTCGATGTGGCTTGTGCGGGGCCGACCGCGCGAGTTGGCAATTTTCCAGACTTCTTGCCGAAGGCTCTCGCGATATGCCGGCGGGATCGGCGGCTCGGCCATGGCTTCGCCAGGCGATCGACGTGAGGCGCCGATCTGTACGCTGTGTACGTCAGCCGAAGGCAGATACCCTGCGCAGTTTCCGCCTTCATTGAATTCGCGGCAGAAAGAATTCGATCGGTGTTCTCCGCTGCGCCCAGAGCAACGCGCCCGGGCTCGGCGTTCAAGGAGCCGCCCGGCACCGTCAGGCAATCCCATTGAACATGTGTGGTGTATAGTTGCCATGTACCACCGCGCGAAATTAGAGACCGCCTCATTGAGGCGCAGTCGGCCGTTTCAAACATGAAAGTGGACGGCGGAGCGATAGAAATACTCGGACAGCGCCTCAGCTACCAGCCGCTCGAGGTGCGGACCCCCGACGGCCTGCGGGTTGCGGCACAGGACTGGCGCTCAGAGGTGCGTTCTCACGATCATGTTCGCGATATATTGCTGATCCACGGTATTTCGCAATCACACTTGTGTTGGTTCAAACAGTTCTCCAGTCCGCTGCGGGAGCGCTATCGGCTCGTCACGTATGATCTTCGAGGTCACGGTGGTTCGGACAAGCCCCCGTCCCGGGAGTACTACCGGGAAGGCGCGCGTTGGGGCGGCGAGGTGCAGGCAGTCATCGAGACGGCTGGTCTGGTGCGACCGGTCATCGTCGCCTGGTCCTATGCCGGGCGCGTGGCACTCGACTACTTGCAGCTTGCCGGCGACCAGGCAATCGCCGGGCTGGTTCTGGTGGCGGGCACTTCTTGCGACGATCCATCTATGTTCGGAGCGGCAGTGTCGTTATTGGGACGAATGGCTGCCGCGATTGATATGGAAGAGAACCTGGACGCGACGCGCGAATTCTTGCGCAAATGTGTCCACCAATCTCTCCCCGCCGCAGAGCAAGAGCTGATGCTCACGTACAACCTGCTGGTACCGGCGGCGGTACTATCGGCCATGGGGGGAAGGCCTGCGCCCTACAAGACGTTGCTTGGCTCCTTGAATGTGCCGGTGCTGGCGATTCACGGCGCTGAGGACTGCATCAATCTGCCGGCGATGGCGCGCTACACGGCGCATGCCTGCCCATACGGCCGGGCATTGGTATATGACGGGGTGGGTCATTCGCCGTTTTGGGAAGCCCCGCTGCGATTCAACGCCGATTTGACCGCCTACCTCGATGCGCTGCCGGGCGAGTGAGTCATTCCGCGGCAGTGTTGCTTTACATTCCGCACATCGCCGGGCGCAGAAGGGTTAAGTCGAGTCGGATGATCAAAGTGACCGCAAGCTTCGCGATCTCGGGCGATGGGGCCGCGCTTCTGCCTCACTAAATGGCCGCGTGCCGCAGGTTGCACAGAACCGCAGGTCGTATAGCCTCCGCAGGTCTGCGTGCGCGGTAAAGCGGACCGTACGGTGCCGCACGGCGCGGGCGATCTAGGGTATCGCCTTTGATTTTGCACGCGCAAAGCGGGTTGAAAGATCCTGCAGCACCGCTTCTGCACTTACGTATCGATCCGTGCGACGTGCCTTGGCGGACAAGACTAGAAAGATGATGCAACTAGTTGATTGTATTGGCTCCCCGGGTTGGACTCGAACCAACGACCAACGGATTAACAGTCCGACGCTCTACCAACTGAGCTACCGGGGAGTAGACGGGGCGTCCTGACGACGCTTGGATGGGCACTCTAGCGGCGGCGCGAATTCTCAGGGTCTCATGCCGCCTCGTCAAGGACTCAGGCTGCGCTTCAGGCGCTCTTGACCCGCGCTTGCTGCGGCAGCACGGCACGGATGCGCTCGATGGCCTTCTCCAGTGTCTGCTTGCTGCAGGCAAAGGACAGCCGCATGTGACCCGGTGCGCCGAAGCCGGAACCCGGGACCACGGCGACGCCGGCCTTGTCGATCAGGTACTCGGCGAAGGCGTTGTCGTCGCGCAGGCCGAGATTGGCCATGGCGCCGCGGACGTCGGCGAACGCATAAAAAGTACCGGCACCGGGCAGGCACGATACCCCCGGCAGAGCGTTGAGCGCGGCGACCACGTAGTCATGGCGCTCCTTGAATGCACGATTCATGTCGGTGACGCACTGTTGGCTGCCGTTGAGGGCGGCGATCGCGGCCTTCTGCGAAATGCTGCGAGGCATTCGAGGTCGACTGGCCCTGGATCGTGCCCATCGCGGTGACGATTTCCTTCGGCCCGCCGCAGTAGCCGATGCGCCAGCCGGTCATCGCGTAGGCCTTGGAACAGCCGTTGATCGTCACGGTGCGATCGTACAGCTCCGGGGCGACGGTCAGCAGGCTCATGAATGGCTCGGGCGCCCAGTAGATCTTCTCGTACATGTCGTCGGTGCCGATCAGGATCCGCGGATGCTCGACCAGCACGTCGGCGAGCGCCCGCAGCTCGGCGCGCGTATAGGCGGCGCCGGTCGGATTGCTCGGGCTGTTGAACAGCACCAGGCGTGTGCGCGAAGTGATCGCCGCGGCCAGCTGCTTCGGCGTGATCTTGTAGCCCTGCTCAGGGCCGGCGCTGGGCATCACCGGGATGCCGTCCGATAGCAGCACCATGTCGGGGTACGAGACCCAGTAGGGCGCCGGAATGATCACCTCATCGCCGGTATCGAGCACCGCCATGCAGAGGTTGAAAATGGTCTGCTTGGCGCCGGAGGACACCAGGATCTGTGAGCGCTCGTAGCTGATGCCATTGTCGCGCTTGAACTTCGCGATGATCGCATCCTTGAGCTCGTTGACGCCCTCGACATTGGTGTAGCGCGTGAAGCCCTTGCGGATCGCCTCGACCCCCGCGTCGGCAATGTGCACCGGTGTGTCGAAATCGGGCTCGCCGGCTCCCAGGCCAATGATCTCCTTGCCTTCGGCCTTGAGGCGGTTGACCAGGGCGGTGACCGCGAGGGTGGGCGAGGGCTTGACGCGCTGGGCGCGCCGCGAAATGGTTAGAGGCACACGTATCCCCTTGAAGACATCGAGAGTCGTCGCGACATCGGTGTGGAGGTTATATTACGGGATTCGCTTGGCGACGACCAACGCGCAGCCCGGATCCGAATGAGCCAGCCCCCAAACCGCTTTGAATTGCAAGCAGATTATGAGCCGGCCGGCGATCAGCCGCAGGCGATCGCGCGCCTGACCGAGGGGCTTGAATCGGGCCTGTCGCATCAGACGCTGCTCGGGGTCACGGGATCTGGAAAAACGCACACCGCAGCGCGGGTGATCCAGAACGTGCAGCGCCCGGCGCTGGTGCTGGCCCACAACAAAACGCTGGCGGCGCAGCTCTACGGGGAGTTCCGGGCCTATTTTCCGCACAATGCGGTCGAGTACTTCGTCTCCTATTACGACTACTACCAGCCCGAAGCCTACGTGCCCTCGAGCGACACCTATATAGAGAAGGACTCCTCGGTCAACGAGCACATCGAGCAGATGCGCCTGTCGGCGACCAAGGCGCTGCTGGAGCGGCCCGACACCATCATCGTCGCGACCGTGTCGTCGATTTACGGCCTCGGCGATCCGGAGGCCTATCACGCGATGGTGCTGCACCTGGTGCGCGGCGAGCGCATCGATCAGCGCCGGCTGCTGCGGCGGCTCGCCGAAATGCAGTACACGCGCAATGACATGGACCTGCAACCCGGCACCTACCGGGTGCGCGGCGACATCATCGACATCTTTCCGGCCGAGTCGGGCCGCGAGGCGCTGCGCGTGGAGCTGTTCGACGATACGATCGAGAACCTGGCGCTGATCGATCCGCTCACAGGCAGCCTGGTCGGGCGCATTCCGCGATTCACGGTCTATCCGGGATCGCATTACGTGACGCCGCGTGAGCGGCTGATGCAGGCGATGGACCTGATCCGCGAGGAGCTGCGCGAGCGGCTCGCGGTACTTCACGCCGACGGCAAGCTGGTGGAGGCGCAGCGGCTCGAGCAGCGCACACTGTTCGACCTGGAGATGATCAAGGAGGTCGGCTACTGCTCCGGGATCGAGAATTATTCGCGCTACCTGTCGGGCCGCGAGAGTGGCGAACCGCCGCCGTGCCTGTACGACTATCTGCCCGCGAATGCGCTGCTGATCGTCGATGAGAGCCACCAGACCATCCCGCAGCTCGGCGCGATGTATCGCGGCGATCGCTCGCGCAAGGAGACGCTGGTGCAGTACGGCTTTCGTCTGCCGTCCGCGCTCGACAACCGGCCGCTGAAATTCGAGGAGTGGGAGCGGCTCGCGCCGCAGATGATCTTTGTGTCGGCCACGCCCGGGCCCTACGAAGCGAAAATGTCCTCGCAGGTGGTCGAGCAGGTGGTGCGACCGACGGGACTGGTGGACCCTGAAGTCGAGGTGCGTCCGGTGCGCACCCAGGTGGACGACCTGCTGTCGGAGATTCACCGCTGTGTCGAGCAGCAGCAGCGCGTGCTGGTCACGACGCTGACCAAACGCATGGCCGAGGATCTGACCGAATACCTGCACGAGCACGGCGTACGCGTGCGCTACCTGCACGCCGACATCGAAACCGTCGAGCGGGTCGAGATCATCCGTGACCTGCGGCTGGGGCGCTTCGATGTGCTGGTCGGCATCAATCTGCTGCGCGAAGGACTGGACATGCCCGAGGTCGCACTGGTGGCGATCCTGGATGCCGACAAGGAGGGCTTCCTGCGCTCGGAAGGCTCGCTGATCCAGACCATCGGCCGCGCCGCGCGCAACGTGCACGGCCGTGCGATTCTGTATGCGGACAAGATGACCGGCTCGATGGAACGTGCGATCGCCGAGACCGACCGGCGGCGGCAGAAGCAGGTGGAGTTCAACCTTGCGCACCACGTGACGCCGCAGAGCATCGTCAAGCCGGTGGCCGACATCATGGAAGGCGCGCGGCTGTCGAGCGCGGCCTCCGGGCGCAGCGAGCGCAAGGGGCGGGAAGGGCGCGCGGGTGCGCTCGATACGACCAAACTGCGCACCTCGAGCGACATCGCGCGCGAGCTCAAGCGGCTGGAAGCGGAAATGTACCGGCGCGCACGCAATCTCGAATTCGAGCAGGCCGCGCTGCTGCGCGATCAGCTCGACCAGCTGCGCAAGCTCGAACTCGAAGTGACCACCGGGGTCGTGGCGTCGTACGATCTGCCCGGGGGAGCGGGCACTACCAAACGGGCCAAGGCTGCGGAAAGACTCGCGAAATCGTGAGGTTAGCCGCCGACAGAGCGCTTGCGGGAGCCCGATGCCTCCGGTATCTTTCAGCGCCCCTGTAGGCGAGCGGCCGGTACAATCGCCGGGCCAGGGATCCTGGAGACGCCAGGCGCGTAGCTCAGTGGTAGAGCACCACCTTGACATGGTGGTGGTCGGTGGTTCGATCCCACTCGCGCCTACCATAAGAACTTTAATAAAATCAAGTTATTATTCGTTGTTATCGCAAACTATTGCTTGTCGATTAGGTCGGCCGCTTGCCAACAGCGCGTGAAACTCCGTGACATTGATTTGCGAGAGCGTACCGCCTAACTGCGTCAATATTCGAGCGCATTGCCAATCGCTTCTGTCTTGCTCACGCGCGACCTCCGTATCGATTCCCGCCTCCGATCCTTCGTGTTTGATGATGGATGGCACGAATGCGCACAGTGAGCTCGATATCCGCGCGCTCGCGCGCCGACAGCACCCGCCGGTCCGAGGCATAGAAGCCGCTCTTGGACACGCTAAGCAGTCGGCACATCACCCGTACCGAGCTGGTGGCATGGTTCGCCTTCACGAAAACGCATATATCTTGGGAGTTGTGGAGGCTCTGGTGGGCGACGAGGCTTCCATGTCGATGTCCTTGGACCAAGGGGTTGCGAACATAAGAATCGGGGAAGAGGCCAGGGAGAAAGCGGTAGCTAGGATCGAAGCTGAGCCAATCGACGATAAGAAGCTCACTATGATTGTCGGAGAAATATGAGCGAGGCGTGAGGGAGACAACCTGGTCAATCGTGGAAAACAATCGTCGGGTTGTTGTGGGTAGAAAGGTCAAAGACATTACATATGCTAGTTCGCATAATATTGATTGTGTTCATTGACGGCCAAGAAGCTTGGATTTCGTGGCGCCTGATGCCTGGCCGCTTGTGCCAAAAACAGACGCCCCTTAATTCCGTTCTGGCGTCCCGACGCTCCACAAAAAGTGCGCGACCTCGGCTTGGCCCACTCCCATCTGGGTGCCCGTGTTCAGAATCGAAGCGGTACACTTTAATATAGGCGAAGCGATGACCATCAGCAGCTAGGTCGACTCGAGATACTTCAGCTGATCACTGAGCAGCGAAGCAGCCAACGCAAAGGCGCAGCAACACTGGGACGTCAAGATAGAGTACTCAATATCTTGCACGAGCTTGACGGTAATGAACCAGGATGGAAGGATTAACTGAATGAAACTCTGTCGTTACGGTGCTGTTGGGAGTGAGAAGCCGGCTATGATCGATCACCAAGGTTGGATCCGGGATCTGTCAGCGCACATATCTGATCTGGGTCCCGCCGAAATCTCGCCAAGCGGCATTGCGAGGCTTGCATCGCTCAAAGTTCCGGATCTTCCGCTGATCGAAGGCGATCCGCGCCTGGGCGTGCCGTTCGTCGGTACGCGCCAATTTCTGGCCATTGGTCTCAACTTTTCCGATCACGCGAGAGAATCGAACATGGAGATCCCCAAGGAGCCCGTGGTCTTTACGAAGGCAGTGAGCTGCATTCAGGGTCCAAAGGATCCCATTATCATTCCCCCCGGATCGAAGAAGACCGACTGGGAGGTTGAACTCGGCGTTGTCATCGGCTCAGCGGCATCCTACGTCTCGATCTCCGAGGCTCTCGCCCATGTAGCTGGCTACTGTGTCGTCAACGATGTGTCCGAGCGGGAATATCAACTTGAGCGTGGAGGATCGTGGGACAAGGGGAAAGCCTGCCCGACCTTTGGCCCGATTGGGCCGTGGCTTGTCACCTGCGATGAGGTGGGAGATCCGCAAAAGCTAGCTATGTGGCTCGAGGTCAACGGGCGGCGCGTGCAAAGCGGAAACACCCAGACCATGATATTCAGCGTAGCGACCTTGGTCTCATATCTGTCGCGTTTCATCACTCTTCTGCCGGGCGACATCATCACGACCGGAACGCCCCCAGGCGTGGGACTAGGCCAAAAGCCTAAGCCGTGGTATCTCAAGCAGGGAGACGTCGTATCGCTTGGAATTGAGAAGCTCGGACAGCAATGCCAAAACGTTGTGGCGCACGGGGGGAATTAGAACCAATTACGGCATCGCCAAGTTTTCGATTTGTGCAGGTCTCATTGATTTCCGACCTGATGTTCGGGGCCATCGATCTGAATGAGTTCAACGAAGTACTGCCGCCGTGTCCTTGGCCGCGGAGCAACGTTCCGGAGTTGGACCGATTATAGGCGTCGTGTCGGTCCAGCAAGGCTCTGCCGCTGATCGACGAGCCCGGCTAATTCGGTGCTTGTGCACGCCTCAATCCCCGGAGGCCAACGCTGCGTCGACGGCCGCGAGCGTGCGCTGCACGTCCGCCGCGGTATGCGCGCTGGATACGAACCACGTTCCGCGATTCGTGGGGCGAATGCCCTGCAGCAGCAGCCCATCGAGCAACCTCTTCTGCCGGGCGGAATCGGCACGCGTGTGGGATGCGTAGTCGAACGTCTCGGCTTGATTCGTGAATAGGGTATGAAACACGGCGGGGCAGCCGATGACCTTGAGGTCGCTGTACCGTCTGGATGCAATTTGACGAATACCGGCGATGAGCTGCTCGCCCGTGGATTCGATCTGCGTGTAGGCGAAGCCGTTGTCCGCCGCCAACTGTCCGAGTGTGGCGATAGCCGCCGCGAGACTGACCGTATTCGAGTTGTAGGTTCCGGAATGATTGACGGAGCCGTCCGCAAACAAGCCCATGATATCAGCACGGCCGGCCAGCGCCGCCACAGGGAAGCCTCCGCCAAGCGCTTTGCCAAAGATGGAAAGGTCCGGCTTCACGCCGAACCGGACCTGCCCCCCCCGAGGCCGAGCCGATATCCGGTGATGACCTCGTCGAAGATCAGCACGATCCGATGCGAGTCGCACAGAGACCGAAGCGTCTGCAGATAGCCGGGACGAGGCAGGATCGCTCCGGTATTGCACATCATCGGTTCCGTGATGATCGCGGCGACCTGCGAGCCATGTCGGTCCAGGAACTCAGTGAGCGCCGCCGCGTCGTTCCACGGCAAGACATAGGTTTCGGCTACCGCCGGCAGGCTCTGACCCGCGGTCTGGCAGCGAATCGGGAATGGCAGCGGGCCGCCGACGTCGTGGGCCGCACCGCTGGTGTTCACGAGCACGTTGTCGAACCACCCGTGGTACTGGCCCTCGAATTTAACGAAATGCGTACGGCCCGTGTAGGCGCGCGCAACACGCAGCGCCGCCTGGACCATCTCGGAGCCGGTCAGTCCAATTCGAACGAGCTCAGCCGACGGAATATGCGCCTGAATCAGCCTGGCCAAAGCGAGCTCGGAAGGATGCTGGCCGGCGTAGAGCTGGCCATCCTCGAGGCTGTCGCGAACCGCTTGCACGACATGGCTCGGGGCGTGTCCGAGAATCGCAGGGCCCATGCCCAAGGCGTAGTCGATATATTCGTTGCCGTCGAGATCGAACAACCTGGAACCGGACGCTCTGGCAAAACACAGCGGTGTTCCACCCAGACGGACATTGCTATTCACGCCCCCGGCAATTGCCGCAGACGCTTCCCGGTCATAGGCGATCGACCGCCGAAACTTTGCACTGCAGTCCGGCTTCGAGTCGGCAGCGTCCTCGGCTGACCGACTATTCTTCTCTTCGTTCCCCATGCGAGATCACCGCAGTGCTGGCCGCAACGCCGCAGCCGTTGATGTGGCGCTACCTACCGGCGAACCAGATCGGGAGGGCCACCGCGGCACGCCAACCGCTGCCCGGCGTAGCAGTGTCGAGCCGCGAAGTAATCTCATGTGCCGGGACACGTGTTCCAGTATGGCGCGACGCCCAATTGTTGTCCACCCAGAGTCACAACAATGACTGCACCGCGGGGCGGAAAGTGTCTACTACGTTCGAGTCGGCGGTTCCCAGAACTTTTGCACAGAGCGGCGGCGGCGCCGGAAGATTGGCGCATCAGGCGATGCGAGTGATAGCCTCGCGTGCGCGCGGTGTTCCTGCTCATCGTTCCACTCTGCGGGATGACACGCGCGCGGCGATTACCAAACAGGCGGCCGAGCGTGGGCGATCAAATGGAAATATTCGCGTGAATATATTTCTCGCCGGCATCTTTCATGAGACTCACTGCTTTACCGATGATCGGACCAGTCTAGAGGCGTTCCGGATCCATCGCGACCATGCATTGCTGGAACGGGCCGGCGACGGATCCCAGATCGCGGGGTTTCTGCGTGTCGCGGCAAGCGAGGGCTGGCGCGTCATTCCCGGCATTTCGTATGAGGCCTTTCCATCCGGATTGGTCGAGCATTCGGTATTCGAAAGCTTCTGGTCGGAGCTGCTCCCGATCCTGCGGCGGGTGCTCGCCGAGGGGCTCGACGGGATATTTTTGTCGCTTCATGGCGCGATGGTGACCACGCTCGAGGAAGACCCGGAAGGAGAGCTTCTGCGTCGCATCCGTGCGGTGGCCGGAGCCGAAGCCCTGCCAATCTTCGGCGTATTCGATCTGCACGCCAACTTCAGTCCGGCCATGGCGCGGTTGGCCGACGGTCTACTCTGTTATCGCGAAAATCCCCATATCGATGCCCATGACTGCGCGGTGGAAGCGGCCGAGCTGCTCGCGCGTCAGCTGACGTCGGGCGTCAGACCGGTGCTGCGTTATGCTCAATCCCCAATCATCTGGGCGCCGAGCGCAACAGGGACGGCGGACCGACCGATGCGCGTACTCGAAAGCCGGGCGCGTGAGCTGGAGCACTGCCTCGCGGGCGTGCTCGCAATCAATGTCGTCCCAGGTTTTGCATTTGCGGACGCGCACGATGCCGGCCTGTCGTTCAGCGCGATCGCCGAAGGTGATACTGCGGTCGCCGACCGAGCACTTGGCGAGCTGGTCGATCTCGCCTGGTCGCTGCGGCTCGAAGGTCTGCAGCAGGGCGAGGATCTTGACCGGGTGCTTGAGCAGATCCTGCCGGTCGAGCGCGGTCCCGTGCTACTGGTTGAACCGGCCGATAACATCGGCGGCGGAGCCCCGGGTGACTGTACCGACGTACTTCGCGCGCTCGTGCGGCACCGGGCGGCGGATGCAGGCGTCATCATGGCCGACGCAAAAGCGGTCGCGACGCTGCAGAGCGTGCCGATCGGCGGCCGCTGCAGCTTGGATATCGGCGGAACGGGGAGTCGCCTCGACCCGGGACCGGTGCGGCTAGAAGTGAAGCTACTTTCTCGCAGCGACGGTCGATTCGAGCTGGAAGATCGCCACAGCCATTTGGCCGGCGCATTCGGCGTAAACGTAGACATGGGCGCCTGCGCGGTGGTGCAGCACGAAGGCGTGACGATCCTGCTGACGTCGATCAAGACTCCGCCATGGGACCTGGGCCAATGGCGCAGCCAAGGGATCGAACCCAGGGACCTGCGGATCATCGGGATCAAGGCGGCGGTGGCACACCGTCGGGCCTATGACCCGATCGCTGTGGCGTCCCACACGGTCCGCAGCCGCGGCCCGTGCACCTTGGATCTGTCCGCGCTGCCGTATCGCCGCTTGCGACGACCGATATTCCCGCTGGATGCGTGCGAGTAGAACGACAGCGATTCGGACGCGACGTCCTATCAATCGTGAACCCAGCTCCTGGTCACATCACGGCGAGCTCGCCGCCCTCGGCAAGCAGCGTGCTAGCGGTCATGATCAGAGACAAATCGTTGGCGCAGAACAAGGCCACCCGAGCGATATCATCCGGCACCGCGTGCTTCATCAGGTGCTTGAGATCGGGTGAGTCTCGCAACTCCGTGGCGTGTCGGTGGTCATTGGCGCTATGGCAAGCGCTCGAATGCCGAATGAGCCAAGCTCGGCGGCCAGAGATTTGGTCAGAGCGCGCGGCCCGTTCTTGGACGACGCATAGTGTGCGCAACCGAAGGCATGCACCTTGTATCCCGCGGTCGAGACGATATTGATGATCACGCCGGGAGTTCCCGCCGCGATCATCCGCTTGGCAGCCTGCCGGGCCCCGAGAAAGGCTCCCTTGAGATTGACGTCCATGACCCGATCCCATTGCTCTTCCGTGAGCTCGAGCAGCGGCGTGATCGGATAGATACCCGCATTGTTGACTCAGATCCCCGGGTCGCCAAGCTCTTCCACCACCCGGTCGACCAGGCGGCTCACGCAGGGGGCACTGGCGAGATCGACCTCGATTCCAACACAGGGATGTCCGTGGGCGGCAGTGAGTCGCGCTGCCGCTGCCCCTGCTGCGGCTCGGTCGAGGTCCGCGATCGCCACGTGCGCGCCGGCCTCTGCCAGTTGACTCGCAATGGCGAATCCAATGCCCACGCGCAACCGCGACGCGCTCGCGCAATGACATCAGTTCCGAAATACGATGCGAGCTGACGTCGGCAATGACCATAGCGTGGCCCTAGCTCGTCCGCAGAATGGTACTTGCATCCTAGCTGTCGGAACGGTAGATTCGCCAGCGGTAGGGTCTTTTGGGGTTCGTGCGGAGTGTGGAATCGCTGACAGGCGCGCTTTGCGGCGTCGTTTCACCGCGGACACCGACCCGGATACCCTGGATCAAAAAATGCCTAGCCTCGATCTGCTCATCACCAACGGCATGATTGTCAACGGCACCGGGACGGCTCCGCGCCCCGGCTCGGTGGCCATCGAAGGCGATCGCATCGTAGCCGCCGGTGTGCTCCAGTCCGGAACGCAGGCCCGACGTGTCATCGACGCGAAGGGCGGGATCATTTGCCCCGGGTTCATCGATATTCATACCCACTCCGACGTCAGCGTCGTGTCTCATCCGTGCTGCGCCAGCAAGATTCATCAGGGCGTCACGACCGAGGTGGTGGGCAACTGCGGCTTCTCGGCCTTTCCGGTCAATCAGCGGTATCGTACGGACCACACGGATCTGCTGCGCATGATCGGGCGGGTTGACACCACGCTCGACTGGTGCGACCTGGAGGGGTTCGCGGCGAGGGTGCAGGAGGCGCAGCCGGCGATCAACGTGGTGCCGCTCGTGGGGCATGGCTCGCTGCGCATCGCGGCGGGAATAGGCTCGGCGACGACAGTTCCGAATGAAGATCGCGCCCGGATGCGCCGTCTGCTCGCCCAATGCTTCGAGCAAGGCGCGTTCGGATTCACCACCGGTCTCAGCTACGTGCCCTCTTGCCTCGGCGACAGCGAGGAAATCGCCGATCTGGTGGGGCTTACCGCATCGCATGACCGGCTCTATGCAACCCATTCGCGCGGGCAGCTTGGGGAAGCGGGCGCACTCGAGGAGGCTGCAGCCGTGGCCCTGCAGACCGGGGTACGTCTGCAGTATTCGCACCTGGCAATCAACCAGCCCTCCAACTGGGGTACCGCAGGCAGGGTGCTGGAGCGCTTTCATGCGTTTCGAAACCGCAATATCGATATTGCGTTCGACGTGTACCCCTACGATGCCTCCTCGTCCGCCCTGACGCAGCATCTGCCTCCCTGGGTTCAGCAGGGCGGCATCGAGGCGATGCGGCGCCGCCTGGCCGATCGGACCGACCGGCAGCGCGTGACGCAAGAGATGGCCCGCGACTGGTGGAACGACCGCCCCTGGATGTGGCAGCGCTTCATCATATCGTCCGCCCCCGGCGCGGCCGATCTCATCGGCCGGTCGATCCAGGCAATAGCTGACGACGCGCACGTCTCTGGAGAGGAGATGGCCGTGCGCCTTTGCGAGCAGTTCGGCAATGAAGTGCACATCGTCCTTCACTACCGACAAGAAGCCGATGTCATCGCATTCATGCAGGACGACCTGGCAAGCATCGGGTCCGACGGCTTGGCGCTGCCAGCCCGCAGCGATCTCGGACGGCCGCACCCACGCAGCTTCGGCTGTTTTCCGCGCGTGCTTGGCCGCTTCGTACGGGAACTATCGGTCGTGCCTCTGACGGACGCCATAGGAAAGATGACGGCGTCGCCGGCCGATCGCCTCCAGTTGCGCGATCGCGGACGGCTGAAGCCGGGTAATGTCGCCGACGTGCTGGTGATCGACCCCGAGCACATTGCGGATCGCGCTACCTATGTCGCACCGATCGCCCTGGCGGTGGGTGTCGAGACCGTGGTGGTCAACGGCAAGGTCGCGGTCAGCGGCGGCGAGGAGACCGGAATAAGAGCCGGGCGGCTGCTTCGGTATGCCGCCTGATGATTGCAACCGACGGATAGGAATAGGGCCACATGTCTAAGCCATTGCGCGTTGGTGTCGTTGGGTTGGGAATCTGGGGGCGCAATCACGCCGCCCTCTACTCGAACTATCCCCGCTCGGAGCTGGCGGTCGTCTGCGACACAGATGAGGGGCGGGCGCGATCCCTCGCGGAAAAATACCGCTGCGCCTGGACAACCAATGTTCGAGACGCCGCAAAGCAATGCGATGCGATCGCGGTGGCGACACCCGACTTCGCGCATACCGAATCGGCGCTCGCCGTGATCGATGCCGGCAAGCACCTATTGATCGAGAAGCCCCTGGCCACGACGACCAAAGAGGCCCTGCAGGTTTGGAAGGCGGCCGATGCGGCCGGCATCGTCGGCATGGTCGACTTCCACTTGCGCTGGAGTCCGGATTACCTGCTGATCAGTGACGCCATTCGCCGAGGCGATCTGGGCGCGCTCTACATGGCGTATATACGGATCAGCAATGCGACGGACGTCGCGCAACACTGGCTGCCCTGGGCGCATCGATCCGGACCCGAATGGTTCCTGTTGCCGCACATCCTCGACTTGATGGTATGGTTGCTCGAGGAGACTCCGAAGTCAGTGTTCGCCCGCGGCGCCTCCAACATCGTGGGGGGCGCCCGCAAGGACTGCCTCGACGCGCTGCAGGCTTCCTTCCAGTTCGAACGAGCCATCGTCACCGTCGAGACCTCGTGGGCGGTGCCGTCGTCGGTGCCCTGGGTCGTGGACGCGGACTTCGCTCTCTATGGATCGAAGGGGCGTGTTCATTTCAAGCCCAATGACCGCAACCTCAATATCGCTGCCGAGCGCTATCATTGGCCGGTGCCGGGAGAGGACCCGGACCGATACGGCCGCCTGTCGCACTGGTTCTACGACTCGATGCGCTATTGGGTGGATAGTTGCCTCGGTCTGGTTGCACCGACGTCGAGCATCGCCGATGGAGTACGAAATACCATGCTTGTCGAGGCAGTCCTGCAATCGATCTCCGATCGACGTGAGGTGGTGATAGCGCTGCCGGAGCTCGAGAGCCGGACTGTATCCTCTGCCGCAGCCGGATGACCGATGGCGCGGAGGAACATTCCATGGACAGGACGCGTCCGTGGGTGAGCGAGCGCATTACGCTGCCAAAGGGTTAGGCACCGCTGGGTCAGGCGTCATCGGGCTCAATGCCCTCGACGAGACCATTGCGACGCCGCTCATGATCTTGCGGCGCTCGGCGCTGGAGGCGAACATCGAGCTGCTGGCGGCTTATTGTCGGCGCCACAATGCCGTGCTGTCCCCGCACGCAAAAACGACCATGTCGCCCGAAATCGTCGCCCGGCAGCTCAAGGCCGGTGCCTGGGCCATCACCGTCGCCAACGTCTCGCAGGCGCTCGCGCTCGGCAGTCACGCCGGCGGGCGGCTTCTGATCGCCAATGAGGTCGTCGATCCGGCGAGCATCCACTGGCTGAACTCGGTGGTGGCAACGGGGCCCAAGGTCTACTGCTATGTCGATTCCGTCGAGGGCGCCCGCCGCTTGGGCGGCGGAATCACCGCCGGAGTCCTCGATGTTCTGCTTGAGATCGGCGTGCCCAATGGGCGCTGTGGCGTGAGGTCCGAAGCCGATGCCCGCCGCGTCGCCGCCGCCGTGAGAGCACAGCCGTCGTTGCGCCTCGTGGGAGTCGCGACGTTCGAAGGAATCATTGGCACGGATCGCCGCGAAGCACAGTCCGAGCAGGCGGTTCACCATTGTCTCGGCGGGGTGCGAGAGATCGCCGGCCGGCTTGCGGCCGACGGAGTATTCCAGGGAGTCGACACCGTCCTGCTAACGGCCGGCGGCAGTGCCTACTTCGACATCGTGGTGGATGAGCTGTGCCGCCCGATAGCGGGGATCAACACCCAGGTGGTTATCCGCAGCGGCTGCTACGTAACGCACGATCACGGTGCCATCGCGCGCCTGACGCCGTTTCGCCCGCCGGGACCGACCTTTCGCGGCGCCATTGAGGTGCTGAGCTCCGTGCTGTCGTGCCCGGAGCCGGGCCTGGCGATTTGCGACTTCGGACGGCGCGATGCGCCGTTCGACGCCGGCCTTCCGGTGGCGCTGTGGGTGAGAAGCCGCGCCTCGGGAGCGGTGATGGCCGCCGGCTCAATCGAGACCTTGCGGCTCAACGACCAGCACTGCTATCTGAAATTGGACGCCGCAAGCGTGGAGATCGGGGATATCATCTCCTTCGGCATCTCCCACCCATGTACCGCGTTCGACAAGTGGCGTGTCATCCCGCTGGTGGATGATAACCTCGACATCGTGGAACTCATCCATACGGTCTTCTGACGTGCGACCCTCGCAGTCCGGCACGCGTGGACGCGTGGTTCTCGTGACCGGTGCGCGCCGGGGCATTGGTGCGGCCCTGGTTCGCGCCCTGGCACAACCCGGTCGTACGATGATCCTGCACATTCACGATGACGGCCACGCGAGCGAAGCCGAAGGCGTCGCGCAGGCCGCGCGCGCCCAGGGTGCACAGGCGCAGATCCTGACGGCCGACCTGTCGTCGGTTGACGCCATACGGGGGCTAACACGATCCGTCATCGATGCGCACGGCGGGCCCGACATCCTGGTGAACAATGCCGCGAGGAGTTCCTACGTATCGATCGACCAGATAACACCGGAGGAATGGCAGGCCACACTCAGCGTGAATCTCACCGCGCCGTTCCTGCTCGCGCAAGCCGCCCTGCCCGGCATGATCGAGCGCCGGTGGGGCAGAATCATCAACGTCACATCGATCACCGAGAGCCTCGGAGGTCCGTCCGGCGCCGCCTACGTATCGTCCAAAGGCGGCCTGGTCGCACTGACGCGCGCTCTTGCCCGCAACGTGCGGGTCGACGGCGTCACCGTGAACGCGCTTTCTCCAGGCGCCATTCTGACGGAACAGGAGTATGAATTCGTTCCGGAGAGCGAGCACGAGCAGGTGGATGCCAAGGTCATTGGATGGCAATCGCTCCCGCGCCGCCTGGTCCCGGACGACCTGGCCAGTGCGATCCGCTTCATCGCCGACGAGGGCAGCGATTCGGTGACCGGCCAGGTCATCGAAGTGAACGGTGGATGGCTGTTCCGATGACGCGCAGGGCACGCTCACGCGCGCCATCGGTTGGGGTGATCAGAGCGGAGCCGGTCTCCGAAGCCGTCGCAGAACTGGGCGAAGGACCGCGATGGGACCCCGAGCGTCGTGCGCTGGTTTGGCTCGATGTGCCGCGGATGCTGATGCACCGCATCGACCAGCAGGGCATCGTGACGAGCGTGTCGTTGACCGAGCGGATCAGCGCGATCGGCATGTGCGCTTCCGGCCGGCGTTACGTTGCCGCCACCGAGTCGGGCTTCGGATTCGTGGAACCGACCACCGGGGCGGTCGAGTCGATCGCGAATGTCGAGGAACCGGCACGGGCGCGCATGAACGACGGTGGCATCGATCCCGAGGGGCGCTTCTTTGCCGGGTCGGTATCAGTCAATCCCGCGGAAGCGAATGGCAGCCTTCACTGCCTGAGACCCGATGGCTCCGCGGAGCGCGTCTTTGGCGACGTTCGCCTGTCGAATGGGATTGGATGGAGCGCGGACGGGCGCAGCATGTACTTTGTTCACTCGCTGCGAGGATCCCTGGATCGCTTCGAGTACGACTTGGGGACGGGCAGGCCGCGCGGGCGGCGATCGATCGTCGTGTTCGCCCGCGCGGTGGGGATACCCGACGGTCTCTGTGTTGACCAGGAGGATCACATCTGGGTGGCGCTCTGGGGGGAGGGTCGGTTCGCTGCTATGCTCCCACGGGCGAGCTGCTGCGGACCGTACGCGCGCCATGCCGGAACATCACCGCGTGTCATTTTGGCGGCGAAGACGCTGCCACGCTGTACATCACCAGTGCGGCGATCGACGATGCGGTAAGCCCGGCGGCAGGAAGGCTCTTCGCGTGTCATGTGGGCACGAAGGGCGCGAGCATTGCTCGATTCGATGATCGGGGCTGGCCGACAAGGCCGGGCGGCGCGCTGCGATGATCGAAATAGCCTCAATTCCTCGGCTCGTCGCTGCCGGCGAATAGCGTGCGACGCGCTACCAATCTAGAATGTCGAATGTATCCATGGATCGAGCGGCGATCGCCGGCTACGCTGACAACGCGCGGGGTATGCCGAGGGCCTGCAGGTTCGGTCGCCGCGGTTGGCCGAGCACGGGGGTGTAAGGAATGACCAGGGTTGCCAAGCAAGCCGCCGAGTCGAGAGTGAGGAAAGTCGAGCCGACTCCGGCCAGGAAGACACCGTCCGGGGGGGCGGCCACGCCACGCCCCCCGGCACCTCCTGCCAGGACGAAGGGCGCCCGGTTGGTAGTGGTCGGCGCCGCCGACAAGTCCGGTGGGAGCCGCTCCGTTGCTCGCACCTGCGCGATTCTGCGCCTCATCGGTCGGGGCGGGGACGAAGGCGTGACGCTCGCCGACGTGGCTGCAGCGACCGAGCTGCCCAAGAGCTCGGCGCATCGTTATCTTCAAGTGCTGGAGGGCGAAGGTTTCGTCGAGCGCGATCTGCGCAGCTCGCGTTATCGCCTCGGCATCGGCTTCATGGCGTTGCAGAGCGGCCATATCGATCGATTGATCCAGCGTACGCGCCCATTTCTGACCAAGATCCGAGATCAGTACGATGAGACCGTCAATCTCGGAATGCTCGTCGGGCATCAGATCGTCTACCTCGACATCCTGGAGAGTCCCCGAGCGATGCGCCTCGCGGCCCGCAAAGGCGATACCGAGGGCATTCACTCCACGGCGCTCGGCAAGGTGGTGGCCGCAAAGCTGTCCGATCGCGATGTCCTTGAGCTGCTGCGCCGAACCGGCATGCCAAGACTGACACCGTATACGATCACGACTCCGGAGTTGTATCTGCAGGAACTGCAACGCGTGCGCGAGGCCGGCTATGCCATCGACGACCGGGAAAACGAACTCGAGGGCCGCTGCGTGGCGGTCTATGTGCCTGGCCTCAGTACACCTACTGCCATCAGTCTCAGCGGCGTGGCGAGCCGGCTGTCCATGGAAAATGCCCACGAAGTGGCAAACACTCTTCGCATTGCCGCAATCGAGATCAGTGGGGAGGAATTGCCGCCGATACAGCAGCTGCGAGTCAGCCGGGCAAAGTGATTCGAGGCGAAGAAGCGGCGGCTGCGATCATTTGACCACGGCGATGCATTCGATCTCGTACTTCAGCACCTCGCTCAAGCACTGCGTGATCGTGGTGCGCGCCGGATAGGGCGCGCTGAAGATCTCACGATAGATGCGGTTGAACAGCGGCAGATCTGCCGGAACGTGCACATAGTTCCGCGTCTGTACCACGAGCTTGAGACTGCTGCCGGCCGCCTCCAGGATCCTTTCCAGATTGGAGATGGAACGGCGCATCTGGCCCTCGAACGTGTCAGGAACGATCGCACCCGAGTCATCCACGCTCGCCTGGCCTGATACGAAGATCAGCGATCCGACCTTGGTACAGGGACTGAAGGGCAGGTGACTGCGCGGCATGCCGGCGCTCGCGGGATATTCGATCATGCAGGTGCCTCGCCGTGTCGCCTTACGCCGGAGCGTATTCTGCCACAGTGTGGAAGTGTGATTCCATAATGACGATCGGCGGTTCGCTGCCGCGAACGGGTCGCTCTGCTCGCAGAAATGCGCCGCGTGGCAACGCTCCAACATCGCCCGGCAGGCCACGCAGGCGTGTCGGTTGCGGGTGCGATCCACGGCAGGCGCGGCGCTGGATGATGCGCGCGGCATGGAATCGCTCTTGCCTCGAGCCCCGCTGAATCGGCCCACGGGGGCGCATCCGCTGGGCAATGCGCTGCAAATTGGGGCGCAGAACGGCACGCGCCCGGCGCCGATCGAGCGTAGCGGGCCATCGGGGAGAAATGCCGCGCGCCATGCGCGCATTGCCTCGACGACATGCCCGAGCGCACTTCTGTGTTGCGCGGCCGCTGCAACTGGCGACGGTTCCAAAATCGCCTTGACAACGTTTTTAAAAGATGAAAATGTTGCCCACAGGGAAGGACAATAGTTCCATCTGGTGGAATCACTAAAGCTCCGGATTCGTTGCATTCGGGACCAGGGCGACCCCAGTTGGCTGACCAACGACAAACTCAGACGGGAGCACGCAATGTATTCTCATCGGCTATGCGGGACGACGTTTGCGGCGGCTGCGACGGTCTCAATATTCTGCATAACTGCCCAAGCGCAGGAGGCCACGACCGCGGCGCCGGGTGCCCAGGCGGACCAGCTGCAGGAGATCACGGTCACGGCCGAGAAGCGTGCCGAGAAGCTCGGCGATGTGCCGATCAGCATTTCCGCATACACAACCGAGGATATGGATCTGCGTGGGATCCGGGACATCAAGGATATTGCTACCGTTACCCCGGGTGTGATCTACACGGAGGACGGCGCCTTCAACAACATCTCCATCCGGGGTGTCACCTCGACTGCTACCGCGGGCGCATCGTTGGCAGCGATCTACGTCGACGATGTCCCGGTTCAGGTGCGCACCGGGCTTGGCGCCTTCAGCACCGATATACCGCAGATCTTTGATCTCGACCGGGTGGAGGTCCTGCGGGGACCTCAGGGTACCTTGTTCGGGGCCAGCGCCATGGGTGGTGCCATACGCTTCATCAGCCCGGAACCCAATTTGAATCACTACAGCGGTTACGCGCGTGCCGAGGTGGCGGAGACGGAAGATGGCGCGCTCTCGGACGAGGCGGGCGTGGCGTATGGCGGCCCAATCGTGGACGACAAACTGGGATTTCGCGTGAGTGCCTGGCATCGGACCGACGGTGGCTACGTCAACCACGAAAGCTACCTGCCCGGAGGCGCGAACCAAACCAATGCCAATTCGGCCGACCGCTACACTGCGCGTGGTGCGCTGACCTTTGCGCCGATCAGCGCGGTGAGAATGACGGCCGCCGTGTTTGTACAGGAGGTCAACGACAATGATCTGGGAAAGTTCTATCCGGTGGCATCCGACCCGAGTGCCGGCAAGTTCGTTGAGACCGACCTGCTGTTGAATCCTGCCAGAGATCGGTTCGTCGTACCGTCGTTCAAGATTGACGCAGACCTGAGTTGGGCCGATTTCGCATCCAATACGGGCTATCTCAATCGCCACTTTGCCCAGTACGTCGACTACACGACGGTGATACCCGCTGCCCTCGGGCAGCCGGCGCCGACTACGGCAAACGACTATCAACAGCTCGGGGAGCTGACGACGCAGAACACTTTTGTGCAGGAGCTGCGGCTCAACTCGCCGGCCAGCCTCGAACGCTGGAAGTGGACCGTAGGCGCCTACTACTCCGATGCCCGGCAAAATGGCATTGAGACGATTGCCGCACCGACCTACCCCGGCGCCCTGGTCAACGGGGTGTACTCGTTCGATGCGAGCGAGAACTTCGACGACGAGGAGCTGGCGGGATTCGGCAACCTCGAGTATTCATTCGGCCACGGCCTGTCGGTCCTGGCGGGGGTGCGCGTCTCCAGTCTGACCAACCGCTACTTCTCGCAGGGCGCGGGGCCGCTATTTGGAGCGGCTCGAACGGTGACCGGTTTGAACAAGGCAACGCCGGTGACTCCGAAGTTCGGCATCAACTACAAGCTCAACGAAGACAATCTGTTCTACGTTTCAGCCGCCAAGGGATACCGTGTCGGCGGGTCTAACGCGCCGATCACGATTCCGAACGACGCCTGTCAGGAGCAGCTCAATGCGCTCGGATTGAACGATAATCCGACCTACAAGCCGGATACCCTTTGGAGCTATGAAGTCGGGTCGAAGAACAACCTGCTGGGAGGACGCCTGGCGGTGGATGCGAGCGTCTTTCACATCGATTGGACGAACATTCAGCGCACGGTGCAGATCCCCGTATGTACGGCCGGGCTGACACTCAATCTCGGCAATGCGACCAGCGACGGATTCGACCTCGCGCTCAACGGGCGGATTACCGATCATTTGAAGACGAGCCTGGAGGTGGGCTATACGTCCGCCAGGACTGCGGAAACGGTGACCTTTTCGGGCGTACAATACGCCGCCAAGGGTGAACAGATCTCGGATTATCCGCCGTGGACCTCCGCCATAGCGCTCGAGTACGACTTCGAGACGGCGCGCGAGCACAATGAATATCTCAGGGTGGAGAATCGGTACAATAGCAAGAACAGTGGGCGCTTCTCGTTTCTGAACCCCGTCAATACGGGCGCCTACAATCAGACGCAGGGAATCGACGCGGCGGTGGAAACCCTGATCTTTCGCGCTGGCGTAATCCGCGGCGGCTTCGACCTGTCCTTATTCGTGAACAACGTGACGAACGCACACCCGCTGCTGGCCGTGGTCACCACCGAAGCAAGCTCGGCCTATGGAGCGGAAACAATCCGGCCTCGCACGGTTGGGCTGACCGGCGTCTATCATTGGTGAGGCTGGCCCAATGCCGGGGCGGCTCGCGGGGCCCGGCCCTGAGGAGCGGTTGCGGGCAGGAGTGGACCCTTAATGACCCTACGCATCGCGCTCCTCGGAACCGACAACACGCACGGACATCAGTTTGCGGGCTTTATCAACGGCTGGTCGAAGGACGTCCCTCTGCCGTACGAGTGGAAGCATGGATTCCTGCCGCAGTTCTACCTATGGGGCAAGGCGCTACGCGAAGCCGAGCATGATCCGAACGTTCCGGTGCCTTCCCCGGACGCGCGGGTCACCTCGATCTGGTGTTCCGACCGGGACAGCGCCGCGCTGCTGGCCCGCGCCTGTGGCATCGAGCGGAACACGGCGAGCCCTTATGAGGCCATCGAAGGCAGCGACGCCGTTCTGATCCTCACCGAGGATCCAGCGACGCATTACGACCTGGCGAAGGCAGCGATTGAACGTGGTCTGCCGACCTTCATCGACAAGCCACTGACGCCGGATTCCCGGTCGAACGGGAAACTGGCCGCGCTGGCGGCAAAGCATCATGCGCCGTGGTTCACCGGGTCGGCTTTCCGCTTCTCGCAATCGCTGCGGCGCTTTGCTGCGGCCCTGCCCGAAACCGTAGGTCGGGTGACCGCTCTCTATGTGGAGGTGGCCGGGCCGCTCGACTTCTATGGAATACACGCCGTCGAGATCGCCAATGCATTGACCCCACTCATTGATGTGACTGAAATGCAGGGTTTTCAATCCTGCAATCGGGGCGGTGCGCTGCTGACTCTATCCTCGTCGATCACGGTCATGATCGAGACCATACGCACCAGTCTTGATCCGCCCGGACACGCGATCGTCTATGGCGAGCGCGGCTTCGTCCGGTGGGAGCCAACGGATGGCTTCTTGGCGACCCTGGGCATGGTGTCGGCTTTCATCAACATGGCGAAGACCGGCGTTGCCCCGGCTAGCGCGGAGGAGTGCGTTCGCATTGCCAATATCGCGTTGGAGGTGACGCAGGCGGCAGCCCGGGGCGCGAGTACGCGGGTATTGCGCGGCGCGAACAGCGGGCGTTCCTAGCGGTTCATTTGAGACGATGCCCGCCAAGCGCCCGATCACGATCGCAGATAGTCATCCTGCTGTCTGCGACTGGCCTGGACTGCATATGGAGCACAAGTCCGATTACCGGGCGGTCATTGCACTCACAGCGAATTACGGCCTGTCCTACATGGGCCTGCTCCTTGTCGGCCTGTTGTCCGAGCCGATCAAGCGTTCCCTGACGCTGTCCGACGCGCAGATCGGCGTGCTGACCGGCGTCAGCTTCGGAATCGCCTTCACCGCGCTGATCCTGCCGTCCGCGCGTGTCGCTGACCGTTGGAATCGGCGGCGCGCTTTGTTCCTGTGCGGACTGGTGTTCGTTGCGGCCACGCTGCTGACGGGTCTGGCGCGAGAATTCTATCTCATGCTGGTGGCACGTATCCTCGTTGCCGGCTGTCAAGCCTTTCAGTACTCCCTTTCCGTTTCCCTCATCGCCGATGCATTGCCGCCGGAACGCCGGCCGCTGGGCTTTTCCATCTTTACTGCGGGAACCTGGCTGGCTTTGGCGATAGGATTCTCAATGGTTGGCTATGCCGAGAACGTCCTCGGATGGCGTGGGGCGTTCCAGCTGGTCGCCGCGGTCTACGCTCTCATGCTTCCCGTCGTAGTCCTCAGCGTTCGAGATCGCAGAACAGAAACGATCGTCCGGCCATCGCTGAGCGTTGTTTTCAAGAAACTCGTGCGCAAACCAACCTTCACCGCCTTGGTGCTGATTGCGTGCTTGTACGGCTTTGCGATCAATACGACGGCGAACTGGACGTCCGCGTTCCTGATCAGATCGCACGGATTCAGCCAAGCAGGCGCCGCTAACTTCATGGCCCTCAGCATGGGATTGTTCG
Source organism: uncultured Gammaproteobacteria bacterium (assembly GCA_963701975.1). Classification (GTDB taxonomy): domain Bacteria; phylum Pseudomonadota; class Gammaproteobacteria; order Steroidobacterales; family Steroidobacteraceae; genus FEN-1191. Next base: position 3,695,508 of record OY969692.1, on the reverse strand, counting down.
GTGGCCTGGTGACGCTTGCCTCGGGCAAGGTACTGCTCATCGCGCGCTCGCGAGGCCCGTCCGGACCGTTGCGCGTCGCAAGGAATACGACAATCGTCATTCTTGGCCTGTACGTCCTGGGCCTGTCCACGACCATGAGCATTGCACCTACGGCCCTGTGGATCGGACTTGGGATCTCGGGCTTCATCAACGCGGTCATCATGGCCGCTATCCAGGAGCTGGCTGAGCCGCCGTATCGCGCGACCGCAGCCGCACTGGTCGTGCTTCCCGACTGCCTTCTCGGCAACGGCGGGGGACCATTCGTCGCGGGACTCCTGAGCGATGCATTGACGGCCGCATTCGGAAGCAATGCACTGAGAATGTCGCTGCTGATCACGACAGGCGCTGCCTGGGCACTGGCTGTGCCCGTGTATGGGTACGCCATGAGGTGGATCGACCGGGATGCCGTCGAGCGCGAGGGGAGCAGCGTGCACAGATCGGGCACACCCGTATCATGAATCGCGAGCGTTCCGGAGGCGTTACCATGCGTGTCAACAGAACACTGTCCAGGAATTCACGATGAGCGCTCATGCGTCAATTGGCGATCTGTCGCAGAAAACCGTCATCGTGACTGGAGCCGGCGGACACCTGGGTCGAGCGATGGCGCATCGACTGCTGCGCGACGGGTTTCGGTGCGTCCTAGCGGACAAGAATGACGACAACGTTGCGAAGACGCTCGCCTTGGCAGGCAACGCGGCGGCAGACCGGGCCACCACGGTGGTGTGCGATATCCGAGCGAGCAAGGATCGCGAACGGCTGATAGCCTGTGCGGTCAAGCAACCAGGCAAACTCTTCGGGCTCGTCAATAATGCCGGCGTGGGCAAGCTGCGACCGCTGCTCGATGAGTCCGTGCAGGACTGGCGCGATACGTTCGAAACCAATGTCGAAGCTGCGTTCTTTCTCTCGCAGCGCGCGATCGAGTCCATGCGGCACCAGGGTGAAGGGCGAATCATCAATATCGCCTCGATGCACGGTATTGTCGGCATGAATAACCTCGGCCATGGGGCACGGGCGCCGGACACTTCGCCGGGAGACCGGGGGCCCGTCCGGTGCTCCGCCTACACCACGAGCAAAGGGGGTGTGATTCAGATGACCCGAGACCTGGCTGCGGCGGTGGGCCGCTGGGGGATCACCGTCAACGCGGTCAGTCCGGGGCAGATTCCCCATGTGCAGAATGTGCCGGACGACAAGGCAGCAACTGGGCAGGGAAGTGGTGCCGCGGCGGGAACGTCCGGGAAGGCGCCGGGCCTCGGCGATACCCTCGACGCGGAGATAATCACAGCCCTGGGCTTGCAGACACCGCTGCAACGGGTCGGACGGGTGGAAGAGATCGCCGGTCCCGTGAGCTTTCTTCTCTCCGACGATGCCACGTACATCACCGGCGCCAACCTAGTCGTGGACGGCGGCTTCACGATCTGGTGAGCGGCGATGCCGTCGAATCCGCCTGCGTCTGCTGCCGCCGCGAACTGATGCTTTAGATCGGTCGACCTCAACTGCAACGTACGCCTGTGGAGATCACATGTCCGCCTTGGAAACTTCGCTAGCTGTCGTAACCGGCGCCGGAACCGGTATTGGACGAGCGATCGCACTCCGGCTGACGCAAGCCGGATATACCTGCGTGCTCGTCGGGCGACGCCGGGAACTACTCGATGAAACCGCGAGCCTCATCGCAAACCAAGGAGGGCGGGGGGTCGTGGTTCCGGCCGACGTCACCACCGAGCAAGGCCGCGCGGCGATCTGCGAGGCGATGGACAGCCAGGCCGCGCCGTTGCGAGCCCTGGTGAACAACGCGGGCGACACCTATCTGGCGCCGCTTTTCGCCCAGGAGCTGCAACGTTGGCGCGAGAATTTTTCACTGAATGTGGAATCTTCCGCGTTCCTGTCGTTCGAGGCGATGCGCCGCATGAGTCGAGCCGAAGGCGGTGGCATCGTCAATGTCGCCTCGATGTATGGAATCATTGCGCTGCGCAATCTGTATTACGGCGACATGATCCCGGCGGACACGCCCGCCGGACCGGTCCGCGGGGTGGCGTATGCCGCGTCCAAGGGAGCGCTGCGCTTGCTGTCGCGCGAGCTGGCAGTCGCCGGCGCCAAGATGGGTGTGCGGGTCAATACCGTCTCCCCGGGGCCGATCCAGGTGGAGAAATACCAGGACCTGGAATCAGAGTTGGTCAAGCGCTTCAACGACGCCACCCCTATGGGGCGATTCGGGCGTCCCGAGGAGGTTGCCGGGGCCGTGAATTTCTTGCTCTCGCCCGAGGCCAGCTACATCACCGGTGCCGAGATCGTGATCGACGGCGGCTTCACGCTCTGGTGACTTCCCTGCGGGGGCCGCACTCTTATCTCCTGAAATCCAGGACGAGCTAAAGCGCGAAGTGAAGCCCGGTGCGCACGATGTCTTCAGCGTTACCGTCATCATTCGCCACGGCATACTGATTCTTGTGCGCGTGATCCGGCGTTTCATGCAGCACCGCGATAGTCAAGGGCGGCGAAGCGCTACTTTTTGCAAGAATCCGGCCCTTACCCCTTCAAGGGGAAATCACAGCCGCATTGCCGCGGAGAACTAGAACCGTCAGTAGAGGAGCACCGCATCGCGCTCGCTGCGCCAGCGGACCTCGTCGTGAGCCGTCAGCGCCTCCAGATCGGCCGGCGTCGCCGCCGGATCGTCCACCCAACGGCGCAGCAGATCGCTTCCGTTGATCACGTCGATCGCGGGCCGGTCCTTCTCGTACTCGTAGGCAAAGTCGCGCCAGATCTCGTAATCCGGCCGCAGCCGCCGCAGAGCTTTGAACGCGAGCGCGAACAATCGCCAAGGCCTGAATCCCTCGTGGTCATAGTACGCGGCGTCTTCCACATGCACCTGGACACCCGCGCAGAGCTTCCCCGCGTGCTTATGAAACGTGGGCTCGAACCAGCAGGGCCGCAGCCGACAGCCACTCATCCATGGCGTTGCAAGCGAACGCATCTCCGCCAACAATGCCCGCACGTCCAGATCCGGCGCACCGAGCAGTTCCAGCGGCCTTGTGGTCCCACGACCTTCCGACAACGTCGTGGCTTCGAGCATCACCGAGCCCGGATAGCAGCGCGCCATCCAGAGATTGGGCGCGTTGGGACTCGGGTTGACCCACGTCCGCCCGCCGAGCGGCCATCCATATCCCGGTGCGGCGTTCGGCTCCCAACCCTTCATCGGCACGACGCGGCAGTCGACGTCGAGATGGAGAGTCCCCACGAACCACCGTGCAAGCTCTCCGAGTGTCAGGCCGTGACGCATCGGCATCGCACCGGCGCCGACAAAGCTTTCGCAGCCGGCCCTGAGCGTCAGCCCTTCCACGGGCCGGCCCACAGGGTTCGGGCGATCCAGAACCCACACGGCCTTGTGCTTCTTCGCAGCCGCCTCGAGCACGTAACGCAGCGTGGTGACGAACGTGTAGATTCGGCACCCGACGTCCTGCAGATCAACGAGCAGAACGTCAAAGGTATCCATCATTTCGGGCGTCGGCCGGCGTACTTCACCGTAAAGGCTGAAGACCGGAATGCCGTGCACGGGGTCGGTGTAGTCCTGCGACTCGACCATGTTGTCCTGCTTGTCCCCGCGCAGCCCGTGCTGAGGGCCGAACGCCGCGCTCAGGCGTACGTCGCCGAGCGTCGCCAGCGCATCGAGGGAATGGACAAGGTTGCGTGTTACGGAGGCGGGGTGCGCCAACAGAGCCACGCGCCGTCCCGCCAGCGGCTTGCGCAGCTCGGGCTCTTCGAGCAGTCGGTCGATTCCAAACCTCATGAGCGGGCAACTTCCAGTGCGAATCCGTTCGGGTGGTGAAAATCGGGTTTGCCGGGCGGGTGCCGCAGTCCCCAGTACGAAAGTCTACCATTCTCGTCTTCGATGACCGCGGCCAGAGCGATCCGCAGGTGACGAGCGTCACGCAAGTCAGCCAGATGCCCTAAGCGCACCGCCGACTGGAGCTCGAGCCCATCGTCGCCTCGACGCACGGAGATTTTCGGAGCTTGGCCGATCTCGGCGGGCGACATTCCCTCCCGGTAGGCACTGAACCGGTAGATCGCCCAGTCGAGCGAGGGCGAGAAATTGAATTCGTAATAGCCGGGCGCATCCGCAGGCGCGACGAAGGCCTCGAAGCACGTGTGCTTCCATAGGGCGTCTGCCCGTCCACCCGCGCCCGATAGGGGAACGCGTATGCGGGACATGTCCGCATCCAGTGAATACTGGAACACGAGAATGCCGGGTTCTTCCGCTCGCAGCTGCACCCCGAGGCTGCGCACGGCGTCGTTGGGGGTCGAAGGATGGGCAGTCAGTACGGCCGCTTTTGTATCAATGGACGACATGCAGCAATTGTATTCGCTACCCTTCCTACTACATACCAAGAGTAGGGGCAGAGCCATGCAAAGCGCCAGCACTGCTTCGAGCTCTGACGCGTCGCGGCCGATACTGACGAACTAAAAAAACATTTGCGCGACCGGATGCGTCCAGCCAACGTGCCTAAATCGATCTGAGGCCGCGGAGTTTTGCTGAACGAGCGTTTCCGCCGTCAGCCCGGAAAGTCGACCGCCTACAATTCGATTACGCCACCCTTCCGTTCTCCGTGTCCACAAGCCCACCGCATAGCAAAGAGGTTCGTTCCGCTATGGAGTCGAATAGAATTGTCCTTGATAAGGCGACAGCACTGCAGCAGTTGGTACCGAGACCGTTAGCAATGCAGCTCCGTCACTCGTCCAGAGACTTCTATCCATGTCCGCTTACAGCGAACCAGTCGTGGGGCATCTGTGGGGGCATGTGACGCGAGATGTTAAAAATAATCCTTTAGAATCAATCGCGCACGAGGCTGATGCGATCCCACTCGCGCCTACCAGCTCCCACGTTTGATGTCATCAAAATGCGATTTGCGCGAGTCGTCCGGCACCGATAGATGCCGGGACACGACATGCGTTACCGTGCCTGCCTCGCCATGCTCGAACCGGGCCGCGAAGCGCCGGCAGAAATCGGTGGCGTTTCGGAAGCTGGTTCTGCGACGCGGCGTGGATACAAGGGGCGAAGCTTGACGATGAAATCCCACGCCATCAGCAATGCTGCCAGAGCGAACACCACATCGCCGGGAAGGCGCATCCATTGCCAGAAGGTGGTGGCATCGTAAAATGCGGCGCTGCGTGCGTAGGCGAGCCCGTGCTCAAAGACGGCATCCAGTTGCGGCCAACCGATCGGGAAGAAATTCAACGCAATCCAGAGCACCAAGCCAGCGTTGTAGAGCCAGAACGCAAGCCGCCCAAGCTTCTCGCTGAACGGATACTGCTCGCCGGCGGCATAACGCAGGCAAAAATAGATCAGGCCCAGACCCAGCAAGCCAAATGCGCCGAAGAGCGCCGTATGCGCATGGTTCAGGGTGAGAAACGTGCCGTGCTCGTAGTAGTTGATCAGGGGTGCATTCAAGGTCCCGCCGCCGAAGACACCGGCGCCGACGAAGTTCCAGAACGCCGCGCCGATGATGTAGGTGTAGGCGAGTCCATACTTAAACTGCTCCTCGGCCTGGATCAACCGTCGATGCTGGATCGCCTCGATGACCAGTAGCACGAGCGGCAGGACCTCGATGAACGAGAACATCGTGCCCATCGGCACCCACAGCCCCGGCTCGCCCGCCCAGTAGAGATGATGCCCGGTGCCGAGCACACCGCCGAGGAAGATCAGGATCAGCTCCAGATACACCGAGCGTTCGGCCAGCTGGCGAGAAACCAGCCCGACGGCCATCAGCAGGTAGGCGCTGATGGCGGCGGCGAAGAATTCAAAGGATTGTTCGACCCACAGGTGCACCACCCACCAGCGCCAGAAATCGGTGATGGTGAAGGATTTTTCGATGCCGGTGAGCGGAATCATGCCGAAGGCGTAGAGCAGCGCGATGTTGGCGGTGGATGCCCAGATCAGGTGCTCGAGGCGGATGTGCCCGGTCCAGAACTGGCGCGTTGCCTGTAGCAGCGTGGCGCGAGTCGGCCACAGCGCGCGAAAGACCAGCACGCTCCAGATGCTCAGGCCGGCGAAGAACCCGATCTGCCAGGCGCGCCCGAGCTGGATATAGGAGAGTCCCTGGTTGCCGAACCAGAACCAGCCTTGCTGCAAGTAACCCATGATGCCGAGATAATTGCCAGCCAGCGCACCGACCACGATCAGGAGCGTGACCCAGAACAGCAGGTTGACGAGTATCGCCTGCCCCCTGGGCTCATCGCCGCTGATGGCGGGGGCCAGAAACAGCGCCGCACCGATCCAGGATAGGCCGATCCAGACGATCGGGGTCTGAATGTGCACGTCGCGCAGGAAGTTGAAGGGCAGAAAGCGATCGACATCGATACCGTAGAAGCTGCTGCGGTCCGAGTAATAGTGGGCCATGATCGAGCCTACGAGGATCTGCAGCAGCAGCACGCCGGCGACGACCAGAAAGTATTTCCCAATGCGGCGCTGGCTCGGGTGCAGTGGGCCGAAGCGGGCCAGCACCGGGTCCATGGGCGCTTCATCCGGATCATTCAGATAGCGTTCATAGATGAACAGCACCGCGCCGAAGGCGAAGAAGGTGAAGCAGAAGCTGATCCAGGTCCAACGAAAAGTGCTGGTCGTGGGCGTATTGCCGACCTGCGGCTCGAACGGCCAGTTCTGCGTCCAGGACACGTCGGTGCCAGGGCGGCGGGCGACGGTCGTCAGTGAGGAATAAATCAGGAAGTCCGCAGTCTGCGCTGCGCTCGTCTGGTCGAGGCTGTAGGCTTGCGTCCAACCTTTGGCGAAATCCTGATGCAACAGGGAGCGCGTAATGTCGGCGCGCAGCGTTTTGATTGCCGCCGCTACCGGCTGCGGTATCACCGCGACCGTTTGCGTGAGGTCGATGCTCTGCAATTGCGACCGCATCACCGCTTCGGTTGCAGCCTTCTGCTCCGCAGGAAGTTGTGAGAGCGCCTGACCGGCGCTCGCCTGCGCGATGTTGTCCTGCGTCAGCGCTGCCAGACGAACCAGGTTGGAGGCGGTGTAGTCCTCTCCGAAGTAGGAGCCCATTCCATACAGACTCCCGTAGTCCATGAGGTCCGCCTTCTGAAAACCCGCCTTGCCGGCCTGGATGTCGCCGGCGGTCATCACCACCGCGCCGCCGGCCGTGACGAATCGGGCGGGAAAGGGCGGCGCCGCTTGATAGGTCAGCTTCACGGTCCACGCGAGAATTGCAAAGGTCACGACCGCTACGCCAAGTAAGATCCATTTCAGTACGTTGCTGACGGGGTCTTCGGAGCGAACCGATGCGGCGGAGGAGTTCGTCATGACATCATCTCTCCCGACTGTGTCTCAATGGCCGCTCGAGCGCGAGCGTCCCAGGCGCCTCACCTGAGCAGCGGCATGCCGAGCCGGTCTGGTATCCGCAGCCACTCGAGTCAGCAGCCGTATCAGCAATGGGGCCAGGCGACGCAACTCATTGCGGTGAGCCAGTGAAAGGCCGCTCAGGGATGAACGGGCCTTGGCTGTGAGCTCAATGAGAACTCGCCGCGCGTCGTGCGGATCGCGGCGGCGACGCACCAGCGCTTTGGCGCTCAGACGATCGACCAGGCCCACCACGCTGTGATGGCTCAATTGGAGTCGCGCGGCCAAATCACCAATTACGACGCGCTTGCGGCCAGGAAAACCGTGAATGGCCAGCAGCGCCTGATGCTGCTGTGGGGTCAGGCCCGCCTCACGGGCGGCCTTTTCGCTGAAGCCCATGAATTTCCTCAACAGGTAGCGAAACTGTGCCAGAGCCTGATAATCCGCTGCAATCAGTCTGCCAGAATGAGAACTTGTCCTCGATCGCTTCATGGAAAGTAGGCCAGCATATCGCATCACGATATATGGCGCGGCTGGATTTCAAGGATGCTTGCGTGCCCAGATCCGAATCCCCGTTGTTCAATGCATCATTCTCAGCCGCAGAGCCTATCTGCGTGAGCTCGAAGTCCCGTAACATCGCTGCGGCGCCATGATTGCCAACTCACATGGGCCGGTGCTGCTGCTGTTACCGGGACTGATGTGCGATCAGGCGGTGTGGGCGGCTCAGGTGCGGGATTTGTCCATCGACGCGGATTGCGTGGTGCCGGGCTATGGAGCGCTGGATTCGATTGCAGCCATGGCGGGCGCGGTGTTGCGGGTTGCTCCAGCCCAATTCGCGCTCGCGGGTCACTCGATGGGCGGCCGCGTGGCGCTGGAGATTTTGCGCAGCGCGCCAGAGCGCGTGACGCGTCTGATGCTGCTGGACACGGGCTGGCAGGCCCGGCCCGACAACGAGGCGGGCGCAGCCGAAACAGAACAGCGTCGGCGGCTCGTGGATCTCGCCTATGCCGACGGCATGCGCGCGATGGGCCGGGAGTGGGTGCAGGGCATGGTGCACCCTCGCCGGCTGCAGGACACGGCCTTGATCGACCGGATACTGGAAATGTTCGAACGGCAAACGCCTGCCAGCTTTGCGGCGCAGGTGCGTGCGCTGCTGCATCGTCCCGACGCCGGCGACGTGCTGCCCACGATCGCCTGTCCAACCACGGTCGTCTGCGGGCGGCAGGACGCGTGGAGTCCGTTGGCGCGCCACGAAGCCATGGCCACCCGGATTCCTCGCGGCCATCTGGAGGTGGTCGAAGACTGCGGGCACATGTCACCGATGGAACAACCGTCGCAGATCTCAGCGCTGATGCGACGCTGGTTGCGCGACTAGGCTGGTATCGACGCGTTGAGGCCGCAGATCGAGCGGCCCCCCCCGTCAGCGCGCCGCTCGATAGAAATAGTACGCTGCGGAGTACGGGACGCGGACGACTGCATGCGCCTGGTTCTGGGTGCAGGGAGCGCTCGGCGCAGCGCCGCCGACCGTGCGCACGCGCTGGATGCTTTGGGTCCGGCTCAGGGCGCCGGCCCCCGAAGCTGACTTGGCCCTGAGCAGTAGCCACGGGATCGCCGTCGGGTCGGGGCCAGGATCGCGGGCCTCGACCTCTCCCACGACGCGGCTGCCGTCCTGTAGCTCCCAGCTCGGCCCCGCAAAATGCCGGCCGATGGTACGGCCCCAGCGGTCGGCGAGCGTCGCCTCGGGCGCCTGCAGACTCCAGGTGAATGCGTTCGGTGCCTCGGGCCTGGACGTGCACTCGTAAATCTGCACTCCGGTAGCGCGCGCCTCGAGGAACGGCGTCTGGTCGACCGGAGCGCGCAGCGTGGCGGGTACCTCCGGTGCCCTGACAGGGCCCGAGGCGCAGCCGGCAATTGCCAGAAGCGCTGCTACGGACAGGGTCGCGCTGTTCACGGGGCCGGCATGATTCATCAGCACATTATCCCAATGACGCTCATCGTTGTGGGGCTTTCTTCGTCAAGACCGCCGAAACTTACCGAAGCAATATCATGCGAAAGATGAACTTCACATCGCTATCGGACTTGGTCGGCGGGGCGACTGACTTTAGCCCCGTGGTCCAGCGCGCTGCACCGGCGGCTGCGAACCGGTGACGATCCAATCCATCGGAATATCATGCGGCTGCGGGAATATCGTCGGTATCGAGGCGCCCGGGTAGCCCAGCCCGATCACCAGCGGCTTTGCTGCCATTGCGGCCAACGTTCGGTCATAAAAGCCGCCGCCGTAGCCGAGACGGTAGCAGGCGGGGTCGAATCCAACCAATGGCACCAGCATGACCGTCGGGATGACTTCCATGCCGTCTGCCGGATGGGGAATGTTCCACAGCCCGCGCGCCATGGGGGCGTCGGGGCGCCACTCGCGGAACACCAGCGGTTGCTTCAGCTCCAACGCGACCGGCAGCGCGATGCGCGCGCCCTGGCCCTGCATCGAGCGCATCCACTGCCGCAGGTCGGGTTCGGCGCGAATGGGCCAGTACACGCTGATGATCGCGCCGCGGTCGGTCGGAATCAGCCGCTCCAGGTGATTGACGATCGCGGACGTCTGTGCGGTCCGAAACTCCATCGGCAGCGCGAGGCGGGTCGCGATCAGACGTTCGCGCTCCGCCCTGCGCCAGCGGATCACATCACGCGCCTGCCGGGGATCGATGCTAATAGGCAATCGTATCCAGGCTGCGCCGATGCGCCGGAGATTGCAGCTCGTGCCTCAGGTCTTTCATAGCGAATTCACGCCTATGGGAATGCCGCCGCAGTCTATACCCTGGTTCCGTTAGAAATGCTGCCAATCGTTGCTGCCCGCCCTTAGCGGCGCCGCTTCGGTGAAGCGAGCGGGCACGCTCACAACAGCTCGATCAACAACAGCTGCTCGGCCGGCCCGGCGGAGGGGTGTCGTACCGGGTGCCCGACCACATGGCCCTGGATCAGATCGCAACCCAGGCGCCGCAGCGCGATCAGTTGCTGCGCAGTCTCGACGCGCTCGGCGACGACTTGACTGCCAAGCTTGTGCGCGACATCGATGATGCCGTCGAGGACGGTCACTGTGCGCTCAGATCTTCCCAGCTCGCTGATCAGCGAGCCGTCGAGCTTGATCAGATCGATCGGCAGCCGGCAAAGATACGAGAAGCCGCAGTAGCCGCTGCCGAAGTCGTCGAGCGCTATCCGAAAGCCGGTCTCCTTCAGCCGCAGGATGCAGGCTTGCGCCAGCTCCTGATCGATCATTGCCGAGCGTTCGGTGATTTCGATCACGATGCGGGCCGGATCGATCTGCAGTTCGCGGATGCGATCGATGAATGCCGACACGGCACCGGAGTCCGACAGCTGTGCCGGCGACCAGTTGATGCAGATGGATACCGGTGCGCTGAGGCGCGCATAAGCTGCCGCCACGTCATCGAGCAGGCGCTGCTGTAGCGAAACGATTGAGCGCGTCTCCTCCGCGATCGGCAGGAACAGGGCCGGCGTGACGGTTTCCTCGCCGCGGCGCCAGCGGACCAGCGCCTCATAACTGTCAACGATGCCGGTGGTGGCTGAGACGATCGGCTGATACACGTAGTGGAATGCGTCGCGCTCGATGGCGTCGCGGATCTCGCCGATCAGCGACACGGCAAAGCCCTGCAGCACTTCGATTCCGCTGCGCGCGGCCGCCTGCCGGGCGTTGGGCTGGCGGCTGCCGGCCGTGACTGTGACGGCGACGCCGCCGGGTGCGCCGCCGCTGCCGGCAGTGCCGCCTTTGAGGTGCGATTGCAGGCGGATGAGTTTCGCGGCCAGCTGGACGACTTGCGCCGCCGGATCGACCGTCGGGGTGCAGGCGCCGGGCCGCGTGGGGTCCCGATTCAAGGGCAATGGCGTGGCCTTGCTGCTCATGGCGAGTGTCCGCTCCGTGGTTGCGCGCGCAGTTAGGGGATCTGAAGCGCGAACTGTAGCGAAAAGGAGCGCTATCACACCGCCCGAAAGGATGGAATTCGGGCGGTTGTGAACGGCTACCGGAGGGAGGTGTGGGGGTTGTGGACGACTATGGGAGGGGCACTAGGTTTTGTTGCCGCGCGACATGAACCGCCTCGGTGCGATTTCGCACCCCCAACTTCGCGTACAGCTGGCTCAGATGCCATTTGATCGTGTTCGGCGACAGGAACAGCTGCTGCCCCACGGCCAGGTTGGAATGACCCTGCGCCAGACGCTGCAGGATCTGCGTCTCACGGGCCGACAACACGGTGGCAGTGGCCGCAGCACGCCGCACCGCCACGGCAGCATCGTTCAGATCCTCCGCGCCGTCGAACGCATCCAGCAAATGCCGCAGGTAGCTTGCGCTGATCGACTGTGCGGCACCGTGGCCGGCTCGATCCAACTCCCGCAGCAGCTCCAGGCACCGCGCGCCTTCATCCACGAAGGTTCGGATAACGCCGGCAGCCTGACCCAGATCGGCTGCCATGCGCATAGCATCAACCGCCCGCTGGTGCTCGCCCACAGCCTGTAGCGCCAGGGCTTGGAGCACGCGCAATTTCGTCAGGCGCCGCCGGCGCAGTTGCCGCTCGCTGTGCGCGATATGGATCGGCAGGCAATCCAGCGCGCGCTGGGCCTCGTTGGCATGGATCAGGAATCGCAGGGCACCGGTGATCGGGCCGAAGACCTCCTCGCAGCTCAGGATCCAGCCCGGTGCCGCCTCAAGCGAGGCGTGCGCCAGCAGGCCCATTGCTATCGAACGCGCATGATTGAGGTCAGCGCGCGCGAGGTCGAAGTCGAACACGCTCCCATCGCATCGCCAGCTCCATCCAGGCGATGCCGTGCCGGATCGCATAGGCACTGCCTTCCTGGATCGCGCTCATGAACCCATCTTCGTCGCCGCGCAGCGCGCACAGCCGCGCGCGCAGCTGATGGCACAGCGTACGGCTCGATGGCGAAAACATGGTGTTCATGAACGGCGCATACCGCTCCAGACAATCCTGTGCGTCGTCGAGGCGATTGAGCTCGTAGAGAACCAGCGCCTTCGGAGCTGCGAGCAACGCATTCAGCGAGCCCGGATTGACACCCAGTTCCGAATGATCGCGGGCAGCCGCGAATGCCCGCTCCGGCAGCTGGAATTGACGCAGCGCGCCCGCCAGGTTGCCGAGTGACAGTTCTGTCAGCCCGGAGATATGCGCCGCGTGCACCAGCGTCAACCAGATCGGTGGCGGCTGCGTGGTGAGGGCCCGCACCCGTTCCGAGTGCTGGGCCGCTTCGCCGAATCGGCCCTGCATCTGCGCCAGCGAGGCGCTCAGATTGGTCAGTCTGACGATCGTCTCGCGCGTGACGGCGGGCGTTACCAGCTTCCAGGCCGATTCCGTCGCGGCGAGGGCCTCGTCGTAACGACCATGCAGGTGCAACAGCAATACTCTCAGGATGGTTTCGCCCAGCTGATCCTTCAGTGCAACCGACCGCCGCTTACGCAGGCGCTCCAGATCCGTGAGCGATGCCTGCGCCGCATCGAAGTCGTTGATGTATACATACACCCATCCGGCCCAATTCAGCAGATCCGGTCGCTCCTGCAGGATGTTCGGCGGGACCGCTCGTAACCAGCGCGTGGCGGTCGCGAATTGCGCGCGCGTGATCAGCGCCTCGATGCCGGTCGCAATGCACGCGACCAGATGGTCGGAATCGCCGGCGAACAGTGCATATTCGACCGCGTTCTCGGGCATCTGCGCCCGTGCGCACCAATCCGAGGCGCGGCGTGCCAATCCCGGGAGCTCGTTCGCATGATGCTGGAACAACTGTTGACGCAGAACGTCCGCGAACAACGCATGGTAGCGGAAGCGGCGGTGACTCGAATCGACGGGCTGCAGCAACAGATTGGCCTGCTGCAGCCGCAGCAGCATGGTCTCGCTGTCTGAGCGGCCGGTCACCGCATCGCACAGTGGTCCGGACAGTTCGGTCAGAAACGAGGTCTGCAGCAGGAATTGGCGCTGCTCGGACGGCAGATGGATCAGCACCTCCTCGCTGAGGTATCGAAACAGATCGGACTGCGGACCCGCGAGATGCGCGCACACCGCCTGTGACGACTCGCCATGCGCGATTTCCGCGGCCGCGAGCTGCAACGCCGCCACCCAGCCTTCGGTGCGGCGTGCCAGCTGCTCAACGGTGGCGGCGTCGAGCCTGACGCCGCAACGGGTCTGCATGAACGGCGCGATCTCGTCAGACTGAAACGCCAGATCGCGCGCCGTCAGCTCGAGAAAGTCGTCACGCAGCCGCAAGCGGGTCGCCAGTCTCTGTGGGGACGAGCGCGAGCCGATCACCAGATGCAGGTTAGCGGGCGACAGGTCGAGCATGAGCTCGAGCAGCTGTATCGCATCCGGCGCCGTCAGGTGTTCCTCCTCGTCCAGGAACAGCGTGAAGCGGGAATGAACCTGGAGGCAGCGGTTGATCGCATCGATGAGATCGAGGCCGACGCTGGCATCCGGAACCAGCGCCTGGCTCAGGATCGCGCCGAATCGCCCGGCGTCGTTGTCATCGTCATCGAGCCAGATCCAGGCCGCGCCCTGCCCGGCGGCCGTCAGGCGCTGATACCACTGGGCCAGCAGCGTGGTCTTGCCATATCCGGCCGGCGCGTGGATCAGCACCAACCTGGCATGCGCGTGCTGTTCCAGCACCACCAGTAGCCGATCCCGTTTAAGCTGATCCGGACCCAGCGGTCGGGGCCTGAATTTGGATGGTGTGAGCCGTCGCGAATCGAACATGATTGCGTCGCCGCCGCTCTGGCACGGCTGTCGACGAAGAGCCGCCGGCAACCGGTCGCGAGCGTCCTGGACCCCGATCCAGTATAGGCCAGGCGGCGCGGAGCGGCTAATGAGAGGCCTTGAGGGCGCGCAGTTCGGCCTGGTGGCGCAGCAGTTTGCTGAAATCAGTCGCCGCCGCCGGCTCATTCACATAGAAGCCCTGGATGGCGTCGCAGGCCTGCTCGCGCAGGAAGTTCGCCTGCCGTCCGGTCTCGACGCCCTCGGCAATCACGGTCACGCTCAATGACTTTCCCAGGGCAATGATCGCCTCGGTGATGACCCGGTTGTCTGAATTCGCTTCCATATCGCGCAGCAGCGACCGGTTGACCTTCAATGTATTGATCGGAAATCTCTGGATGTTGGCGAGCGACACGTAGCTGGCGCCAAAATTGTCGATGGCGATCCTCACGCCGGCGCGCTTCAGTTCGGCCAGCGTCGCGGCGGTACGGCACTGTACTCCTCCTTTACATGCAATGGTTGCCGCGGCTTGCAGCCGTGTGTGAGAATTCGTTTTTCCCGAAAGCGCCCCACCGACCACGGCCGATCGATCGTCACACAGTGCCTGTCATCACATTGCCCGACGGCAGCCAGCGCAGCTACGAGCGCGCCGTCAGCGTCGCCGAAGTCGCAGCCAGCATTGGTTCAGGTCTCGCACGCGCCGCGCTCGCCGGACGCGTTGACGGCAAGCTGGTCGATACCTCGTTCGTGATCGATCACGATGCATCCGTCAGCATCGTCACCGATCGCGATCCTGAAGGTCTCGAGGTCATCCGGCATTCGACCGCGCACCTGCTGGCGCAGGCGGTCAAGCAGCTGTTCCCCGAGGCGCAGGTCACGATCGGCCCGGTGGTCGAGGATGGGTTCTACTACGACTTCGCCTATCAACGCCCGTTCACGCCGGAGGACCTGGCCGCGATC
Organism: uncultured Gammaproteobacteria bacterium; assembly: GCA_963701975.1. Taxonomy (GTDB): domain Bacteria; phylum Pseudomonadota; class Gammaproteobacteria; order Steroidobacterales; family Steroidobacteraceae; genus FEN-1191. The sequence goes on along the minus strand of OY969692.1, from coordinate 3,680,424 downwards.
GAAGCGCGCATGAAGGAGCTGGCGAAGGCCGACGAGCCGGTCACGCGCCGGGTGCTGCCACGCGACGAGGCGGTGCAGCTGTTTCGTAACATCGGCGAGCACTACAAGGCCGAGATCATCGCCGCGATCCCGGCGAGCGAACCGATCAGCCTGTACGGGCAGGGCGATTGGGTCGATCTGTGCCGCGGTCCCCACGTGCCGTCGACCGGCAAACTGCGCGCGTTCAAGCTGATGAAACTCGCGGGCGCCTACTGGCGCGGCGATTCGCGCAACGAGATGCTGCAGCGAATCTACGGCACCGCGTGGCCGGACCAGAAGCAGCTCGATGCCTACCTGCACCGGCTTGAGGAGGCCGAGAAGCGCGATCACCGTCGCATCGGCCGCGAGCTCGACCTGTTTCACATGCAGGAGGAGGCGCCGGGCGCGGTGTTCTGGCATCCCAAGGGCTGGCACGTGTTCCAGACCCTGATCCAATATATGCGCGCCAAACAGGCGGCAGCCGGATTCCAGGAAGTCAATGGACCGGAGCTGATGGATCGCAGCCTGTGGGAGGCCTCGGGCCATTGGGAGCAGTTCGGCGAGAACATGTACACCACGCGCACGCCGGACGAGCGGGTGTACGCGATCAAGCCGATGAACTGCCCGGGCCATGTGCAGATCTTCAAGCAGGGCATCCGCAGCTATCACCAGTTGCCGGTGCGCTATGCCGAATTCGGCAAGGTGCACCGTTACGAGCCCTCGGGCGCTCTGCACGGCCTGATGCGCGTGCGCGCCTTTACCCAGGACGACGCTCATATCTTCGTCACCGAGGACCAGATCACCGAGGAGTCGGTCGCGGTCACGCGGCTGATCCTCGAGATCTACAAGGATTTCGGCTTCGATGACGTGCGCATCAAGTTCTCGGACCGGCCGGCCAAACGCGTGGGCGCCGATGAGATCTGGGACAAGGCCGAGGCCGCGCTGCGCGCAGGCGGCCACAGCAGCCGGCATCGAATACAGCCTGAACCGTGGCGAGGGAGCGTTTTACGGACCAAAGCTAGAATTCGTCTTAAGAGATGCGATCGGCCGGGACTGGCAGTGCGGCACGCTGCAGGTGGACCTGAACATGCCGGGGCGGCTCGGGGCGCACTACATCGACGATCACAGCGCCAAGCGCACGCCGGTCATGCTGCATCGGGCGATATTTGGTTCGCTGGAGCGATTCCTGGGCATTCTGCTCGAGCACCATGCCGGCCGTTTGCCGGCCTGGCTGTCCCCGCAGCAGGCCGTCGTGATGAGCATCACGGATCGGCAGCACGAGTATGTCGCGCGGACTGTGGATTTCCTGAAAAATCAGGGGGTTCTGGCCCAGTCCGACTTGCGCAACGAGAAGGTCGGCTTTAAGATCCGCGACCACACGCTGCAGCGTGTCCCGTACCTTCTGGTAGCCGGGGACAAGGAAGTTGCGGCGAATCTGCTTTCCGTGCGCTCCCGCAGTGGCAAGGATCTGGGCGCGATGACGCCGCAGACGTTCGCGCGAACGTCTGCGCGTCGAGATCGAGAGCCACGGGCGCCGAACATTGGAGGATTGATATATAGCCATTTCATCGAAGCGGGTCCGGCGTAACGAGGAGATCACGTCGCCCACGGTGCGCGTGATCGGAGCAGATGGAGGACAGGCAGGCGTCATGACGCGCGCGGAAGCGCTGCAGTTGGCCGCCTCGGCAGAGCTGGATCTCGTGGAAGTCTCGCCCACGGCCGAACCGCCGGTGGTGCGGGTAATGGATTACGGCAAATTCCTGTTCGAGCAGAACAAGAAGGCGCACTCTGCCAAGCGCAAGCAGAAGCAGATTCATGTCAAGGAAGTGAAGTTTCGTCCCGGCACGGAAGAGGCGGATTACCAGGTCAAACTGCGTAATCTGATCCGCTTCCTGTCCGAGGGTGACAAGGCCAAGGTGACCCTGAGGTTCCGCGGCCGTGAGATGGTGCATCAGGATATCGGTCGCAAGCTTCTGGACCGGGTACAGGCCGATCTCGCTGCTCACAGCGTGGTCGAGCAGAACCCGCTGATGGAAGGCCGGCAGATGGTGATGCTGTTTGCACCAAAAAAGAAGTGATCGCGCGGCCGCGGCCTGATTAGCCGCCGACGCGCGATCCGCGAGCAAGCGGGTGCTTCGAGCCCCGACGCGGCCAATGGCCGTGGACGGGCAAATGCGGCGCCTTGCGAACTCTGGCAACAATGTAAGGAGTGATCATGCCCAAGTTGAAAACCAACCGGGCCGCGGCGAAGCGTTTCCGCAAGACGGCGAAAGGCTACAAGCGGTATTCGTCCGGCCGCCGCCATAACCTCGGCCACAAGGACTCCAAGCGCAAGCGCCACCTGCGCTCGGGCGGCAGCAGTCTCGTTGACAAGAGCGACGTCGGTCGCCTCGATCAGCTGCTGCCCAACCACAAGTAACGCATAGCGGAGTCGCAACATGGCAAGAGTCAAACGGGGTGTGACGGCCGGACGCCGCCACAAGAAGGTCCTTGGCAAGGCCAAGGGTTACTACAATGCGCGCCGCAAGGTCTACCGCGCCGCCAAGCAGGCGGTCATCAAGGCCGGCCAGTACGCCTACCGCGACCGGCGCGCCAAGAAGCGCGAGTTCCGCGCGCTGTGGATCATGCGGATCAACGCCGCCGCGCGCGTGCACGGCCTGTCCTACAGCCGCCTGATCGAGGGGCTGCACAAGGCGGGTCTCGAGATCGACCGCAAGGTACTGGCGGATCTCGCGGTCAACGACGCCAACGCCTTCGGAGTGATCGCGGAGCAGGCCAAAGCCAGTATCGCCGCGGCCTGATCGTCAAAGGCGCTGGCTGTGGCAGAGCTCGATACCCTGATCGGGAGCGCGCTGGCGCAGATCCGCGAGGCCGGCACGTTGCCCGAGCTCGACGAGATCCGGGTGCGATGGCTCGGCAAGAAGGGCGCGCTGACCGAGCAGCTCAAGACGCTCGGCGCGCTGCCGGCGGCGGAGCGGCCCGCCGCCGGTGCGCGCATCAATGCCGCCAAGAGCGCGTTGCACAGCGCGATCGAGGGCGCGCCGGGAGGCGCTCGAGCGCGCGCAGGTCGAGCGAGCGCTCGCCCTCGGGGCGATCGATGTCAGTCTGCCCGGGCGCGGCGAGGCGCAGGGCGGATTGCATCCGATCACGCGGACCCGGCTGCGCATCGAGGAGATCTTCCGCCGCGCCGGTTTCGAGGTGGCTGAAGGTCCCGGAGATCGAGGACGAATTCCACAACTTCGAAGCGCTGAACATCCCGGCCGATCATCCGGCGCGCGCGATGCACGACACGTTCTACCTGAAGGATGGCCGGCTGCTGCGCACCCATACCTCGCCGGTGCAGATCCGGGCCCTGCAGCGCGCCAAGCTGCCACTGGCGCTGATCGCGCCCGGGCGCGTGTATCGGCGCGACTCGGATGTCAGCCACTCGCCGATGTTTCATCAGGTCGAGGGCTTGTACGTCGATGAGAACGTCAGCTTCGCCAATCTGAAGTCAACGCTGCACCGCTTCATGGAAGCGTTCTTCGAGCAGGACCTGTCGATGCGGCTGCGTCCGTCCTATTTCCCGTTCACCGAGCCGTCGGCCGAGGTCGATATCAGCTGCGTGCTGTGCCTTGGTGCGGGCTGCCGGGTCTGCAAACAGCAGCGGCTGGCTCGAGATCGCCGGTTGCGGCATGGTGCACCCGCAGGTATTCAAGGCCTGCGGCATCGACGCCGAGCGTTACACCGGCTGGGCGTTTGGCGCCGGCATCGAGCGGCTGGCGATGCTGCGCTATGGGGTGAACGATCTGCGGCTGTTCTTTGAGAACGATCTGCGCTTCCTGGCGAGTCTGGCGGGGGGACGCTGATGAAACTGCCGCTGTCCTGGCTGCGCGACTGGGTCGAGCTGCCCGTCGACTGGGATGCGCGCGAGCTCTCGCGACGGCTCACGAATGCGGGCTTCGAGGTCGAAGCCATCAGCGCTGCCGCGGGCGCGTTCAGCGGTGTCGTGGTGGCGAAGATCATCAGCGCCGAGCGCCACCCGCAGGCCGATAAGCTGCAGCTGTGCCGGGTCGTGACCGGCGGCGACAGCAGCCATGACCTTGCCGGCAGTGACGGCGCCGCGCGCACGCAGTCGCCGTTGCAGATCGTGTGCGGCGCATCCAATGCGCGCGCCGGCCTGGTCACCGCGCTGGCCCGGGTGGGTGCGCGGCTGCCAGGAGATCTCTCGATCGGTGCCGCGACGCTGCGCGGCATCGAATCGCAGGGCATGCTGTGCTCGGCGCGCGAGCTCGGGCTCGCCGAAGTGTCCGAGGGCATCCTCGAGCTGCCCGCCGATGCGCCGCTCGGGGCCGATCTGCGGGATTATCTGCAGCTCGACGACGCGATCCTCGACCTCAACGTCACGCCCAACCGCGGCGATGCGATGTCGGTGCTCGGCATCGCGCGCGAGGTCTCGGCGCTCACCGGTGCGGCGCTCAAGACGCCTGCGCGGCTCGCGGAACAACCGGCCGAGGCCGGCGCGGGCGATGCCATCCCGGTGACGCTGCAACCGGGGGCGGGCGCGCCGCGCCTGCTGGCGCAGGCGTTGCGCGGCCTGGATAACACGCGCATCAGTCCGCTGTGGCTGCGCGAACGGCTGCGCCGCGCCGGACTGCGCCCGATCAGCCCGGTGGTCGACGTGACCAACTATGTGATGCTCGAGCTCGGCCAGCCGATGCATGCCTACGACCTGGCGCGGCTGCACGGCGGGCTCTCGGCCCGGCACGCGCGCGACGGTGAGCACCTGCGGCTGCTCGACGGCAGCGAGCTCACGCTCGACGCCGGCGCGCTGGTGATCGCCGATGAACGTTCAGCGGTCGGACTGGCCGGCGTGATGGGCGGGGAGCGCTCGGCGATCGCGGCCGGCACGACCGACATCGTGCTCGAGGCCGCCTGGTTCAAACCCGCGGCGATCGCCGGGCGCGCGCGCCGCCACGGCCTGCAGACCGATGCCAGCCAGCGCTTCGAGCGCGGGGTGGACTGGCGCGGCCAGGAGAAGGCGCTCGCGCTGGCGAGCCGGCTGCTGCTGGAATATGCCGGCGGGACCGCCAGTGCGGTCACGACCGCCGAGCTGGTCGATGAGCTGCCGCGGATCAGGCCGGTGACGCTGCGCAGCCGTCAGCTGCAGCGCCTGCTCGGCGCCAGCGTCGCCGCGATCGAGGTGGAACAGCGCCTGCGGGCGCTCGGCATGGGGGTGCGGGCGGAAAAGGCGGGCTGGAGCGTGCAGCCGCCGTCGTGGCGCTTTGACATCGAGATCGAACCCGACCTGATCGAGGAGGTGGTGCGCATCGGCGGCCTCGATGCCATCGAGGAGCGCGCGCCGGCGATGCCACTGGTGCCGCGCATGCCCGCCAGCAGCGTGGTCGACGAGCGTGTGGTGCTGCACACGCTGGCGGCCCGTGGCTACCAGGAGGTCATCACGTTCGGCTTCGTCGATCCGGTGCTGCAGCGGGCGCTGTTCGGCGAGCAGGCCGCAGTCGAGCTCGCCAACCCGATCGCGGCCGACCTGGCGCTGATGCGAACCTCGTTATTGCCGGGACTGATTGCGGTGGCGCGCGAGAATCTGCGCCGCCAGCAAGCGCGCGTGCGGCTGTTCGAGATCGCCAATCGCTTCGTGGTCGAAGCCACCCCGGGTGACGCCGGCACCGGCGGGGGCACGAACGGCAGCGTTCGCGAGCAGAAGATGCTGGCCGGCATCGCGCTGGGTTCGCGCCTGCCCGAGCAGTGGGGCAGTGCCGCGACGCCGGTGGATTTCTACGACGTCAAGGGGGACCTATCGGGGCTGCTGGCGCTGGGCGGCGGAGCGGAGGAGTTCGCATTCGAGCCGGCGGCTCCCGGGCACCTGCACCCCGGACGCGCAGCGCGCATCGTTCGGGGCGGCACGGCCCTGGGCTTCCTCGGCGAGCTGCACCCGAGCCTGGTCGGGGCACTCGACTTGACATATGCCCCAATCCTGTTCGAACTCGACTATTCGGCGGCGTTTCGCGCCAATCTGGCGCAATTTCGCGAAATTTCGCGCTTCCCGCAGATCCGGCGCGATATTTCGTTCACGGTCCCGACGGAGGTCGCCTTCGCCGCGCTCAGCGAACGTGTTAGTGTTGCTGCCGGGAGTCTGCTAAAACAATTAACCGCCTTCGATGTCTACCACGGCAAGGAAGTAGAACTAGGGCGAAAAAGTATCGCTTTAGGCTTGATTTTACAAGATAAAAGCCGCACCCTTACGGACGATGACGCGGACCGCGTGGTCCAGGCAGTGCGCGAAGATTTGCGGTCGAATTTGGATGCGCGGATAAGAGAATAAAGTCGATGGCTCTGACCAAAGCTGAGATGGCCGAGGCGCTGTTCAATCAACTCGGTCTCAATAAGCGCGAAGCACGCGAGCTCGTGGATCTCTTTTTTGAAGAGGTGCGCGGAGCATTGTCGCAGGGCGAACAGGTCAAGTTGTCCGGCTTCGGCAATTTCGATCTGCGCGACAAGAACCAGCGGCCGGGCCGCAATCCGAAAACCGGCGAGGAGATTCCGATCAGCGCGAGGCGCGTGGTGACGTTCCGACCGGGTCAGAAACTCAAAGCGCGTGTCGAAGCCTATGCTGGAAGCAAGGAATAATAACGAGCTGCCGGCAATTCCCGGCAAGCGCTACTTCACCATCGGCGAGGTGAGTGAGCTGTGCGGCGTCAAGCCGCATGTGCTGCGTTACTGGGAACAGGAGTTCCCGCAGCTCAAACCGGTGAAGCGTCGCGGCAATCGCCGCTACTATCAGCGGCAGGATGTGATCGTCATCCGCCAGATCCGCAGCCTGTTATACGAGCAGGGCTTCACGATCGGTGGTGCGCGCAACAAGCTCACCGGCGATGAAGCCCGCACCGACATCACGCAGAGCCAGCAGATCGTGCGTCAGCTGCGCATGGAGCTCGAGGACGTGATGCGGATCCTGCGGCGCTGAAGGCCCGGAAGACGACTGCAGCGTTCGAGGCGCTCCCCTACTAGGTAACATGCGCGAACGCACGCGGCTCGGTCGGCGCCGCGGCCAGCACCCCGCGCCCACCGGCGATGTATGCTGCTCGAGCAGAAGCCCCGGCCGGCGGCTTGAAATAGGCAATTGGCGCAGCAACGAGCGGCGTTGAGCCAGATTTCGGTCAGCTCAGGCCGTGCAAGGGGGTCCAAAACGGGTATGATTTCGGCATCGGCGCCGCGGGATCCGGCACCGTGTTCATACAAGAAGAACAATCGTGTCGGAGCGTGGCGCAGTCTGGTAGCGCACTTGCATGGGGTGCAAGGGGTCCCGAGTTCAAATCTCGGCGCTCCGACCAATACTTACGGTTTCCAAGAATGACTCTGTCCGCCTTCGTGCCGAACTCTAGCCGAGCCAATCCTTCCGGTACGCTTGCGGAGGCGCCAGCGCGCGAGATCGGCGTCCCCGGCGGCAAGGGCAGGATCCCAGGGGCGCTTTCTCACCCTCGTTAATTGCCTGCGCAGTTGCGCGCATGGCCTTTCAATCAGTCGATAGATGAGCCATGCAATCAAGATGGCGATACCGAGCGAGAGTACGGCTTGAATGACAGGCAGACCAGGTAATATCCGCTCCATCTTAAATAGTACCGTCTGATGTACGAGATAGAGTGAATACGACAGCGTGCCGATGAACATGGCCAAGCGGCAGTTGAGCAATCGGAACAGCCACCATTGATGAAACTGGATCGCGCTGATAAACACTGCCGTAAGCGCAATCCCCTGCATCGAATAGCGCAGCGTTTCCCGGAAAGCATTGCTTCGAATGACAATGCATCCGGCGAGCACCAACAACGCGGCCGGCAGCAGGCGATACTTCATGGTCGCATCCTTGCAGATCGGTGCGTCGAGCACCGGATTACCCCAGACGGCCAGCGCGCAGCCGAATACGATGGAATCGATGCGTGTGTCGGTACTCATGTAGGTGCGGTCGGCCGGCACGTGATAGACCTCGACGAGTATCAGGCGCCATAGGAGCACGGCCGCACACAGTGCCCATAAGAGCAGCGCCTGCTGGCGCTGGCCCAGCTTGGTGCACTGCATGCCAATGTACAGCCATGGGAATGCCAGATAGAAGTGCTCCTCGACCGCCAGCGACCAATAGACGCCGGTGCCATCGGCTTGCCCGTCAAAGCCGTGGGCGATGCTCCAGTAGTTCGCTAGATGTGCCAGCTGCGCGCGCGTCGCTGGTATCGATAGCATTCCTGGCTGGTAGATCATCGCCGCGGCAATCCCGGTGAACAGCACCAGGTAGAACGGTGGCCAGATCCGCAGGATGCGTCGCAGCCAAAAGTGCTTCAGGTTTACCTCTCCGTGGCGCTCGTATTCGATGCGCATCAACGTCGTGATCAGGAAGCCACTCAGGAAGAAGAAGATGGTCACGCCGAAGCCGCCGGGCACGTAGGCGCCAAGGCCGGCGTGAGCAACGAACACGATGAGGAAACTCAGCGCCCGCAGACCATCCAGCGACGGGATCGCTGTCGTGACGAACGATGGACGTGACGCGTTCACGGTTCGGACGCCGGTTGATTCCGAGCAAATTCAGCTGAGCACCATACCTCTAGGATTCACTCTCAATCTATTGTAATTATTGCCAATTAGCCGACTTTCTCAGATAAAGAAAACCTTACGACCAAATTGGTAGGGGCGAGTAGAACAGACTGCGGCGCTTCGAACGTCTAACCTACGGGCGAGCACTTGGGCCCTTGCCCATTCGGATGCGGCTTGCTGACTGCGGCACGGCTGGTTGGGTGATGCCACGGCCGGCTTTCACGGCATGCTTACATCACACAGGAGAATTCAACACCGGACGCATCGCAGAACTCGAGATGTCTGGCGACGTCGTGGCGCCCGTGCGCGTTAGAGAGTGGGCGGTGTTATCCATTCAGGGGCTTCAGTAAGCGACTTACGCGTCGCCTGCCTCTTCTGCATCGTTTGCGCGCGGGGCCGTGGATATCGTGACCAAATCAGTTGTTGTACGTGTAGACGTCGAACGTGCCGCAGTCCACAGGGCTCAAGCGCTCGTCATTTCAATGCAAGTTGCGCCCAGGTGCCTTGGCAATCTTCACGAGGCCTTTCGGCTGGGCTCTGCGGCTGCGCTCATCAGACTCGCCCCCGACAGACCCTCGAGCGCCGGAAGCCCAAGCAATTCGAAAAATGTGGGCACGACGTCATAGGCGCTGCGCGTACCGTACTCGCCCGCCTGAATGCCCGCGGCATGGACGAAGGCGAATCCCGGGCCACCGGTGTGCCCGCCGGTGCGGCGGTACGGAATCGGCCCGATCTGGCCGTGCTTCGGATGCACCAGGCCCATCGGCGCACCCCTCCAGAGTATGACGAGGTCGGATTCGGTGGGCCCCATCTGCATCGGGTCAGACGCTACGGGGTACTCGATCTCCTGCACCACGCCCTCACCGCTGATGGGATCCCGGCATTGCTTGAGCATTGCAACAAGGTCATCGCGAAATTCCTGGTACTGGGCCGGGTCGATAATTCCGCTTGCCTCCCGGCCACGCAGGTTGATCCTCACCCGACCGTCGTAGAACGAGGGCAGCGCAAAGGCGGGCATCCGATGCCAGAATGGCTGATAGCGCGCGGCTGGCATCCAGTCGAGCGGCAAGGAAAGCCTCGGCCCGGACTCGACCGTCAGCCGATCCAACATGCGTTTGATACGCTTGGCCATAGTCGGCATGACTCGTCGTGGCAGTCGCCGCCACAGCGGCTCGCGTGGCGGACGCGGCTCGGCCGGAAGGCCAGCGGCGATCCAGCTGTCCCACGACTCCGATTCCGTCATGGCCGTCTGCCCGTTGAGCGCGGCCGAGGTCACCGCCTTGCGATCGAAGTAGGCACTTCCGAAGGCACGCCGATACAGCAGTTCAGCCAGCAACAACATGCTCGCGGCATCAGATCGATTCGGGCCCATGCCGTGCATCGAGAAGATGACCGTGGCAGCGTCTGGAAACGCTGCGCGAAGTTCCGCGACCAAGTCGTCGATTGCTGTATAGACCGCCCGGATGCCCTCGGCCGCAGCGACGGCAGAGGGGCAAGGATGCAACGGATGGCTGGAATCGATCCCATGCCAAAGACCTTCGAGTGCCGAATGTGCCTCGCTTACCGTGAGCAGCGCGAGCTCCCAATCGGGCAGGCGCTCGCGGTAAAGCCAGCGCGCGATACGGGCCCGCATTCGCACCGCTTCGCTCAACTGCTCGCCCATCTGTTTCGAGGCCGCCAACGAGTTCCAGGGCGTTCCATAGAGCCACTCGCTCGCGGGATATGCACCGAACCTTGCACTCACCTCTTCGAGCAAGGCCGGCGGATTCGCCATGCAGGGCACGCCCGGATCGTGCGCTCCCCAAGCCACGATGCCGCGAGTGCGCGGAGCGCGCGCGAGGTCGAAATACGTCGGATCGAATACCACGACGCGCGGACCGAGCGCGTCGGTGAATGGCGCGAGCGCGGTGCCTTCCTGGCGAACTGCGTACTTGGCGGGATCGAAGAGCACTGCCGCCCACCGGCCGGCATCCCTGGGCGAAAGGCCGGACGCGATATGCTCTCCGGCCAATCCGGTTCGCCGTGCCGGGCCATGATCAAGCCAGAAACGCGCGCTGAGTTCCGACAGCGCGCGCAAAGCCGGCATCCGTCCTTCCGCCATCAGTTGTTTACCGATGGCTTCATCGTATCCATCAAGACATATAGCAAGAACTCGGGGCAATGCTAATTCCTCATGTCAGCGCTCCGTCGGGCTGGGCGCAGTTCTATTTTCGCAGCGCCGGCTGGGGCATGACGAGAACCGGGGCCAGCAATGGTATGCCGCGAATGGGTATTCGCACAAACAGGTTGAACGATTTGGCCTTGCCGTAAACATAACGCTGTGGGCCCCATTGCGGGCGCCAAATCATTCACTACGCCACCGCAGCCAACGGCGCCTTGCCGGCACGCTGAGCCGCACGCCGGCAAGTCGTGAAGCCACTTCACGCTCTCGTCGGTTGAGGGAGCGCAGCCAGGCGCGCATGGGGTCGAAGTCCTCTGTCGTCTTGGCTCCGTCAGGCGGAGTCTCGCCGTTCTTCAAGTATTCACCGGCCCACATGGTCAGGTAGTTGACCGTAACGGCCTCGGTGACGAGCGCGCCAACCAGCCTGCGTGCACGCACGCCAGCCCAGAAGAATCGATCTCCTGCCACGGACAGCGGCTTTGGCATCAATGCCCAGAAGCTGAGCAGGTGGTAGGAGCCTGGCAGGAATACGAAGCAGTTCGTGTCAACATGGTCGGATACTCGCTCGTCCTGAACCGGCAGGACCGATCCATCCGGCCGACGGAAGCGCCGGCGGGCGATGACGAAGTCGCATTTCCTGCCCGCCCTGGCGGCCGCGTTCAGACATACCTCCAGGTGATTGCAATCGACCCAATTGTCCGCATCCAGTAGCGCGATCGCGTCGAATCCTTCAGCCGCTGCGAGCAGTGCACCGACGCCGCGTGGCGTATTGCCATGATCTGTGTGGGAACGGTCCAGCCGCAGATGACGAACACCCTCATGGTCGATCCAATCCTGTGGATTGCCATCAGCGACTAACAGATGTTCGGTGCCGACGGACTGGCTGCGCACGCTGCGGATGCAACGCTGCAGGATCATCCGGTCCTCGGTGTAATAGGGCGTAACGACGATGCAACGGGGGGTACGCATAACTCAAGGTGACCCTGCAGGAACGGTCCTGGCAATACCAGCGGCGTACTGTACTGCCCAGGGTAGTGTCGCAATTATCGTACGACATAATCTGGCCGTCAACCCTGGCGTGTGGTTTTCTGCGCCCCACAATCATGCTCACCGAGATAGTGCGACGACATTCGAGTTGCGCGCGGGAACCACGTCGCCAGGTGTTCGCTCCAACGCTTTATTCTCGATAGACCAGTACCTGGAGCCCAGAGAGCCGTTTCTTCTTGCGTCGATTCTTGGAAAGAGCGGAACGTCGCGTCAGCCAGCGATGGCTGATTTCGAGTAGTCCGCTGATCTGCGGTCGGATGAAGCTGACAAAGTCGCGGAAATCCCCGTCTGACACCTCAACCCACACCGCGCGGTCTGGCCAGCCTTCTATCGCCGAGGTCACGCGACGATTGAACTCCGCTGCGTGAAGGACCCGCCGTACGGTGCGTATGGCAAACGCCAATATCAGAGGAGAATTGCCCGGATAGAGAACGCAATTGTTGAGCAGGGCAACCTTATCCGCCCCCACTCTCTCGAGCACGTTAGCCTTGCATCCGAGCGTGACTACGTCGGCGACAGCCCATCCAGGGAAGAATTCATGGGCGAGATTCGCAAAGCTGGGGCGTCCACTGTCGCGAACGGATAACACAGCCGGCCGGCCGGTGATATCCCGGTAGCCCGGCTCTTCGCCCCATTTGCTGATCGCATGACCGAGTTGGTCGGCATCTGTCAGTACCTCGGTCGCGCTGTTCACTTCTTCTGAAGTTTCCACGGCAGCCTGCGCCGCCAGGTTTGACAGTCTCCTCCCATCCAACCCGAAGGTCTTCAATCCCTCCATGCACACACCGATCAACTCTCGCGCCAAGGCGTCGCGCAAACGCTTGTCGTGCGCATCTGCAGGCCAAGGTCGGCTGTAGCGCTGTCGGTTTGTGCGCTCGGTCCTTCCTGGGGCTCCTTTTCTGCTTTGTCATGTGTCCTCCCGAGTCGATCCCGCCGGCCAGTGCTCCGTTTCGAAGGCCGTGACTCCGATACGGACGCGCTTCTTGGATTTCCTTCGGTACGACAGGCTTGCCTCGATGGCCAACTCCTGCTCGATCGCTGCCAGAAAGTTGCCCCCGCGACGAGCGATGAGGTCGCGAATGGCGGGGACCCTCAGGGCATCGACTTCGATAGATGGCATCGAGTCGCACAGGATTCTCGCGTTCGGATCTCGCAAATTGCGCACGAGAGTCTCAAGCAACTCCCTGCCGCGACTGCCCAACTCGCTCATTCCACTGGCATTGACACCGTGCACACGAAAAGTGCGACTACGAACTCGCACGCGATCTTCCGACAGGAGTTGTACTACGCCGGCGCGGTGTAGTTCCTGCAGCACCACTCCGGGCGCGGCTCCAGGGACATAGGTGCTCGCGAGCGTAAAAAAACTCGGCTCCGGCACCCTCTTCGACAAGTCGCGCGGTTTTCCGTTGCTGTCCAGGTAAGCGGGGTCCGTATGCCAGGCCTCAAGCAGCCGAGCGGCCCGGTGTCTTTTCTGTTCGCGCGCCGCGGCAATCCTGGGCGGCTCGGCCAGGATTCTTCGGACGAAATTGCGGTGCACCCCGGTGACCAAGGACACGCGCACATCCGACGGGATCGTCCTGCTGCCGTTCAACTTGGCCAACCAACTGCGCGCCTTATGAACGAAGAGGCTGCGCAGCAGGCTCTCGGCCTCGGGGCTGGTGATGCCGAGTTCGAGGAATAGCTCGACCAGGGGTTCCACGGCGGCCATCGCCGAGCGCGCGAGCGCAGCCTTGCCGGGCTCAGTCACCTTTCACCTCGGCCGAGTGCGGCGCGGATCGTGGGGCCTTCCAATCCAACGTCAGCGTCCCGCCTTGCGTCATTGACCTGCTACAATTGTGGCATATACTACTGCCACAATTATAGCAGCAGGCCAGCCTCGTCGGAGCGATCGAATCATGACGCAGCCTGATATCGTTGTAGAAAGCGCAGGGTCTCGGACGCGTGGATCCGTACTCACCACTAGTGCGCGGATCGATGAGATGGCGTCGCGCCCGCGCCAGACGGATCACTGTGCGAGTCCTCCGCCTCGCCGCCGGGCCCGAGCACACAATGCTCGCGGCGACTTCTGGTATTACGTCAACCACGAGGGGCGGCAGCGTTTCAACTTCAGACAGCGCATCTGGCTTAGCCCATCCGTGAAGATGGGAGTAACGCCTGTCATGACCCTCGCTCTCGAGACGCTGGCGATCAATCTATTGACGCGTATGACACGCCAGCGCGACTATCCGGCCGCTGTCGGCGTGACTTCCCGGAGCATGACCAGACTAGCGAGGCAGTTTTGCGATGAATGCTTGCTGACTGCGGACGCGGCTGGTTGGGTCATGCCACGGTCGGCAATCAGGGCATGGCTTACATCACACCGGAGAATTCAAGACCGGACGCAGCGCAGAACTCGAGATGTCCGGCGACGTCATGGCGCCCGTGCGCGTTAGAGAGCGGGCAGTGTTATCCAGCACAATCAATACGCATCATCGGTTCGGCAGGAAACAGTTACGCAGTGCCGAAACAGACACCGCGTGCGGGCACGCGTCGGGCAACGCTGTCGTGGCCTGCGAGGATCGCGCGGCGCGCCAACGCCCTCAATCCTTGGTGATGTCGCGGTGGTACGTTTCGGGCAGGAAAATCAGACCGATTACCAGGCTGGCGGCGGCGATCACGATCGGGTACCAGAGACCGGCGTAGATGTTGCCCGTCGAAGCCACGATTGCGAACACGGTCGCCGGCAGGAAGCCGCCGAACCAGCCGTTGCCGATATGGTAGGGCAGCGACAGGCCGGTGTATCGGATCCTGGTCGGGAACAGTTCGACCAGCCATGCGGCGATCGGTGCATACACGAGCGTCACGTAGATCACGAGGATCGTAAGCAGCAGTACCGTCATGACGCTGTTGATCTTCGCGGGATCCGCGCTTGCCGGGTAGCCGTGCTTGACGATGGCCGCCTTCAGGACCTTGGCGAAATCAGGCGCATCGGCGGCGATGGTCTCGTCGCCGATCTGGACCGAGGCCGTGGTGCCCGGTGGCGCCGCCAGGTTCCGGTAGTTGACCGAGAGCTTGGCCAGACCGGATTTCACGGTGTCGCACGAGCTCTTGAACTTTGCCGTGCCGACCGGGTTGAACTGGAAGGCGCATTCCCGCGGATCGGCCGTGACCGAGACCGGCGAGTGGGCGAGGGCGGTTTCCAGATCCGGGTTCGCGTAGTGCGTGATGGCATGGAAGATCGGAAAGTAGGTCAGCGCCGCAAGTGCGAATCCGGCCATGATGATCGGTTTGCGGCCGATCCTGTCGGACAGCCAGCCAAACAGGATGAAGAACGGCGTGCCCAGCACCAGCGCGATTGCGATCATGATCTGAGCCACCGGCGCCTTCACACTCAGGGTCGCGGTCAGGAAGAACAGCGCATAGAACTGTCCGCCATACCAGACAACCGCTTCGCCGGCGGTCGCGCCCAGCAGGGCCAGGATCGCGATCCGGGCGTGGCGCCAGGTCCCGAAGGCCTCCTTCAGCGGGGCTTTCGACCTTGTGCCCTCTTCCTTCATCTTCAGAAACATCGGCGACTCGTTGAGCTGCAGGCGGATCCACAGCGACACCGCCAGCAGGACAATGGACACCAGGAACGGCACCCGCCAGCCCCAGACGTTGAAGGCGTCCTCCCCGAGGTAGGTGCGCACACCGAGGACCAGCAGCAGCGCGACGAACAGACCCAGCGTCGCCGTCGTCTGAATCCAGGATGTGTAGAGCCCGCGTTTCCCCTTCGGCGCGTGCTCGGCGACATAGATTGCGGCACCACCGTATTCGCCGCCGAGGGCGAGGCCCTGGAGTAGTCGCAGCGCGATCAGAAGGATCGGTGCGACGATGCCGGCCGATGCGAATGACGGCAGCACGCCGATCAGGAACGTCCCCATGCCCATGCAGCTGATCGTGACGATGAAGGTGTACTTCCGGCCGACGAGATCACCGATGTGCCCGAAGACCAGGGCGCCGAATGGACGCACCGCGAACCCGGCGGCAAAGGCCAGCAGGGTGAAAATGAAGGCGGCCTGCGGTTCCACTCCGGAAAAGAACTGTTTCGCCAGGATGGTGGCGAGGGTGCCGTAGATATAGAAATCGTACCACTCGAATACCGTGCCGACCGATGAGGCCAGGATCACTTTTCTTTCTTCGGCCGTCATCTTGGGGGCCTGGGGAAGAGAGTCCGTCATTGTCGCTGCCATATTGTGTTCCCCCATCGCCAATCGTTTTAGACGGTTCGCCGTGCGGCACAAGCCTGGAAACCGGTACCGCACGGCGCCGCCGCGAGGCTGCCGTTGTGCGGGAGTATACGCGAGCCTTTCGGGCCGGTTGCAAGGCCCCCCCTGTAGACTTTGGTAGTAGACGATATGTCCGATCGTGTAGCACCCTTTCCGTAGCGGAACAGCCGTCACAATTTAGACACATATGCACGCCAAGGGGATACCTGAAGGAACGGCCGGTGCCCATTCCGTCAGAAACTTCCAGGCGGCTGAAACGTCAATGTCCCGTCCTGCGATGATCGACGCGCTCGCTGCGCGGCGCGGTGGCAAGGGTGGTGTTACTCGGAGCGGCGAAGCATCGGGTCCGATTCCATTCCTGCGCCGAGCCGCATGCGTCGCCAGGTGACGATTCCGCCCGCCGCACCGAGGGCCACGAACAGCACTGCCAGGATCGCGTTGTAATAGACGATCGCGATCAGCGAAACGACAGCGATTACGAGCGCCGTTATCGGGAACAGCGGGTAAAGCGGTGCACGGAATGGCCGCTCGAGCCGCGGTTCCAGGTCTCGCAGGCGCATGAGACTGAAAAGGCTCGTGATGTACATCACGATTGCCCCGAGCACCGACATCGTGACGATGCTGGCGGTGAGGGGCTGGCCCGCGATGGTGACGAAGCTGTCGGAATAGATGGCCAGGATTCCAACCGCGCCGCCGGCAAGTATGGCCAGGTGCGGTGTGCGCCAGCGTGGATGGACGGTAGCCAGCACTCCTGGCAGCAAGCTGGCGCGTGCCAATGCGAATATCTGCCGCGAGTAGCCCATGATGATGCCATGGAATGAGGCGATCAGGCCGAGGAGGCCGATCCACACCAGCAGATGCAGCCAGCCGCTGCTGGCGCCGACGACGATCTTCATCGCCTGCGGCAACGGATCGTTGATGTTAGCGAGCGCGTTCCAGTCGCCGACGGCGCCGGCGAACACCATGGTACCGAACGCCAGCGCCACCAGTGTCAGGATGCCGGCGATATAGGCGCGTGGGATGGTGCGTTTCGGATCCTTGGCTTCCTCGGCGGCCATCGCCGCGCCCTCGATCGCCAGGAAGAACCAGATCGCGAACGGAATGGCGGCGAAGATGCCGCCCAGGGTGGCCACCGAGGGCCGTTCTGCGCCGGCCCAGCCGTGGTTCGCGAAATTCGACCACGCGAAGCCCCCGGACACCACTCCCATGAATATCAGCAGTTCGACGATGGCGAGCACGGTCACCACCAGTTCGAAGGTCGCCGCGATCGTGACCCCGGCGATGTTGAGCGCCATGAAGACCAGATAGGCGCCGGTTGCGGCTGTGCGTGGGTCGAGTCCCGGAAACTGCACGTGCAGGTACGCCCCGATCGCCAGCGCGATGGCAGGCGGAGCGAATACGAACTCGACCAGCGTCGAAAAGCCGGCGATGTAGCCGCCGATCGGCCCGAAGGCGCGATAGCTGTACGCGAATGGACCGCCCGCATGCGGTATCGCGGTCGTGAGTTCCGTGAAGCTGAAAATGAACGTAACGTACATGACCGCGATAAACACGGTCGTCACCAGGAAGCCGAGGGTCCCGGCTTGCGCCCAGCCGTAGCTCCAGCCGAAGTATTCGCCGGAAATGACCAGCCCGACCGCGATACCCCACAGGTGCGGACCTCTCAGCGTCTTCTTCAGGCCCAGAGCGCTGTCAGGCATATCGCAGCGCGTGAGGGCGGACTACGGCGTCCAGTCCGCGGATGCGGTTCCATGCCATCATACAGATTAGGATAACCGCGTTCGTCAGGGCGTGGGGGCTTCGGGACCGACCGGGTGCCGGTCGCCGGCCGTCACCTGCTGATCGAGTGCTTGCCGCGCCCGAGGATTGCGCCGCCGGAGATCAGTTGAGGCAAACCACCAGCCGGGCATGATAGGTGCGCCACTCGATTGGAATCACGATCGGGCGCGTATTCGGCGGATACTCCACCGTGGAATTGCGTCCATGCACGACCGACGGTACCGATATCTTGAACTGATGTCCAAAGTCGCGCCGCGCGTTGCCGGACAGCGTGTTGGTGATCTCACCGACCAGGTCGCACAGATTGCTGTGACTCATGTCGGTTTCCTGCATCCGCATGAGCATGATGCACAGCATGTTCTTCGGGGCCGTGAAGAACACCACGCCCTCGCGCTTGCCGCTGATCCTGATCATGCCGGTGTAGTCGGATATTTCGGGTGCACGACCAAGCGCGAGGAAGGGCGTACCACAATCCGCGGTCTGCTGCACAGTAGTATCGAAGTACTGCAATACGCTGTGCACGAATACATTTACTTCGGACTCAGTGCTCACGATGGCTGCGTCACCTGTTCTAATCTTCGATCAGTTTGCGCAGCGCATCGTTGAGCTGCCGGTCCGTAAACGGTTTACACAGGAAGCCGCAGGCGCCCCGTTCGATCGCATCGATGGCAGTCATCTTGTCGGCCAGCGCGGAAATCACCAGAATGCGGATCTGCGGATCGCGCTCGACCAGCGTGGCCACGCAGTCGCTGCCGTCCATCTCCGGCATGGTGAGGTCCATCGTGACGATCGTGGGCCGAAGTCTCTCGTGCAAGTCCAGCGCCTCCCGGCCATTGCGTGCGGCGCCGACGAACTCGATGCCCGGCAGGTCCTGCGCACGCTCGATGCGTCGGCGAATGACGTTGGAGTCATCGACCACCAAAAGCCGGTGCACAGTGACTCGATTCATGCCGGTACGCTTCCGTTGCGCTGACTGCTCAGGCGGCTGACGAGCCGGCTGCGTGCGATGCCGGGTGTTTGGGCAGCAGCACCTTGAAGCGGGTGTATTGTCCGGCGCCGGTCGAGACGCCAACCTTGCCGCCGCTCTCACGTACCAGGCTGCTCACCGCATCGAGGCCGACACCGCGCCCGGCATGCTCGGAGACCTCGTCCTCGGTGGAAAACCCTGGCCGGAAGATGAGGCGATAGATCGAGCCGCGGTCGAGGCCGGCCGCCTGCTGCGGATTCAATACTCCGAGGCGCAGCGCCTTGTCGATGATCTGCTCGTAGCTGAGGCCGCGGCCGTCATCTTCTATGGTCAGAAGATAGTCGTCGGCACTGTCGCCGGCGAAGCTGATTTGCAGGGTACCTTCCGGGGACTTTCCCTGCGCCATGCGCTCCGACGCCGATTCGATGCCGTGGACGATCGAGTTGCGAATCATCTGAATGCAGATATCCTTCACAACGCCGGCATAGCTGGCGGGAATGTCTTCGAGACCGCGTGCCACCAGCCGCACCGAGCGCGAGCGCGCCGTGGCGACTTCCCGCACCAGGGAGCGGAGCATGTCGCTCAGCGGAGGCGTGCGCGCTGAGGCTGGCCTGGCGGGAGCCAGCGACTGCCCCGGCTCGGTCAATTGCGGGGCGCGAATTCTGGCGGTATCGTGGCGCGGGGGGTTGCCGGGCGGCGCCACGGCGGAGATCGGCTTGATGGCTGCGATGCGATCCTGCATCGATTGAATGGTCGCGACGTGACTCAGCAGCTCGTCGAGTTTTACCACCACTGGCAGGAAGTCGTTACCGTTGAGCTTTTCCCTGGCACGCAGGGTCGAGAGTTTATCCTCGATGCCATGGATGCGCTGCACGAAGCTGGTAAGGGTCAGCGCCGCCGCTTCACCTTTGAGGGCATGGAGCTCGCGGAAAACGCCGTTGAGTTTCTTCCGCAGATCGTCCTGCTCGATGCCCGACGCATTGAGCAGAGCGTTGCTCTTGCGACACGCGAGTTCGGTCGTGGACAGGAATGACTGCAGCATCGCCGGTTCGACCCGCAGCAATTGCAGCAGGACCGTAGCCTGTGAATCACTGTCGGACTTGACGTGCTCGACCTCACGCGCCAACAACACTCGGTCTGTGACATCTGTGACGACGCCCAGCAGGTAGTCACCGGTGCTGTCCTGACTGCGCACCCGCCGGAACGCAAAGGCGAGGTAACGCACGTCGGCGCCCCCGTGGGCATTCGTGAACGAGACTTCAATCTGGTTCAGTGGATTGACCGACTCGATCAACTCCTCGTGCACCCTGTCCTTCCACAGCAACTGTACGAACTTGAGCGCCGTGGCCAGGGTCTTCTCATCGACCAGGGGCTTGAGCACTTCTTCGAAGCTGCGTCCGGCCGGTGCCGGGACGCGCAGCAATTCGATCAGTGATTCGGAGAAGGTCTCGCCAAGGCGCAAGTCGCGGCCGACGAGGAACAGACCTTCGCGCACCGTGCCCAATATATTGGCGACCTGGCGCTGCGCGCTGGCCGCGGCGGCGGACGACTGACGCGAGCGCCAGGCGTAGTAGAGCATCAGGCCCAACAGCAGGGCGGCCGTGGCGGTGCCGGCCAACAGCAGCGAGCGCAGACTGCGGCCGCTGTCGGCCACGGCGCCGCGAAGGGTCGAGCCTAACCGCCTCAGGTTGCTGCCAATGATCTGCATGCTCTGCGACTGCGCCGACAGCATCGCGTCAACGGCCGCTTTCATGCGCTTGCCGGCGGGCGTGAGTTCCGAGCCCGAGGCCGTATCGGCATAGAGCGCCGTATCGGGGCTGCGGCTGAGTGCTTCCAATTCCTGATCGAAGGTCTGCCAGTGGTTCCAGGCGGCGGCCAGCGGCGTGGCCACGGCGGCATCGTCGGTGAGCGCGGCGCGGCGCAGCTGCTCCTGCATCAGCTGAAAGGCCTGAGTGCTGTCGGCGCGAATCGCCGCCAGTTCACGCAGCGAGTCGCCGACGAAATTTGCGGTCTCCAGCCCGTGCTCAATCAGGGTCAACTCGGAGCGGATGATCTGCGGCCGCGAGCTCAACTCGGAGGCCAGTTGCAGCGCCGCCGATTCGGCTTGCAACTCGTTGGCGCGACGGAGGCCGATGATCAGTACCACGGTCAAGCCGGTTGCAAACAGCACCGCTGCCGCGATCTGCAGCCACTGTCCGGAATCTGCCAAGGATTTGCGAGCCATGCGCTAAAATTCCTTGTTGCTGGAGACTAGCTCGGTTTGAACGTGATTCGGATTCGGGCGCGTGCCGGTTTGCGATCGGTCAGCGCACTGACGTCGTATCGGCCGCTCAGGACGGCTCTCTTCGCGGCGCTATCGAAGATCCCGGGAGGCTTCGCCTCCACCACGGTCGCATCGCTCGCGGTGCCGTCGGCAGACAACGTGAATTCGATCGTCACCGAGCCCTCGGCACGGCTGGCGATCGCCGACTCGGGGTAGACCGCGTTAACCGGGCCGGTAGGCTTTGCCCGGATGTAGGATGGGGTATCGCTGCCCGCTGCGGCCGACGAGCTCTGCGCAGAATGGGCCGCCGCCGCCGCATTGGCGGCCTGCTTCGCCTTGGCTTCGGCCGCTGCGGCGGAGCGTTCCGCGACCAGATCCATCTCGCTCTGCAGCTGTCGCTTCGCATCGGCCACTTCGGTGGTCGCGCCAAGGTCACCGGCCGCGGCCAGGTAGCGCTGCGCGACGTCAAACTGATCCTTATGAGTCGCATCCAGGGCCCGTGAGAGCAGGGCGGTCTGGAGCTCGCGCTGCGCGGCGAGCGTCGCGGGGTGGGCGTGGTTGATCGTGCGCATGGCCTGGAGGCGGGTTCGGGCGCTATCGTTGGCGGGATCGATCAGCATGCCAGCGTCGATCGCGGCCTTTACCTCGCCGGACATGGCCAGGAGCTGCTGGTCGAGCTTCTTGGCGTCGATTCCCCGACGCAGCTCGGCAATGGTTCCGCGATCGGCCCCGGCGGCGGACATCTGCGAGATCAGCTGCTCGGCGCTGGCCAGGTCGCCGGCGGCAATGGATTCCTGCGCGCGATTCGCCAGCCACTTCGGCCGGGCGGCCGCGATGCTCGCGTCGATGTCGCGCATCGCGTCTGGTTCGATGCCGTCGGCCCTGAACAACGCGGCCAGCCGCGCCGCGTCGTCGAGCTTGCCGCTCGAGAGGTCGCTCTGGATGCGCGCGCGGCCGATGGCGAACAGGCGCCGGATACCATCGAGCGCTTCTTCGTTGGTCGGTTCGCGGGCCAGCACCTGGCTGTAGAGATCAAGCGCGCTGTCGCCGTGCGAATCGCCATCGGTACGCGGCAGCAGCAGCTTTGGGTCGCGAAACGCCGTGCGCGCCGCCGACAGCAGTTCGAGTACGTTCTGTGGACTGGTGGCCGCGGGTACCTCCGGCAGGGCGGATTCAGTCGTACCGGCGCCATTGGTCGGCCGATTCACGGCCTCGACGGGGGCGGCCGGAACATTCGGCCTGTGCATCAACCACCATGCGGTCCCGAGGATCAGCAGCCCGAGCGCAGCACCCAGTAGCAGCGACCGCCGGAGGAACTGTCCTGGCTTGCCGGTCTTGGAGGCAGCGTCGTTCCTGGTCAGTCGGGCTGAGTTCTCCGGCTCCGCATTGCGGAGCCGCGACTCGGCCGTCGCGAGCGCGCCGATCATGGCCTTGCCCGTCATGTCTTCGCGCGCGATCACCGCGATCACGCCGCGTGCGCCCGCAAGGTTGCATTCCTTCGGATCGCTGGCGATGACGATAATTGGCGCGCCGCGGTAGAACTTTTCCAGTTGCCCAACGGTTTCGCGCGCATCCGACAGCGATGCCGCATCGACGATCGCCAGGCAGCGGGAGGTCTCAGCGGCACTGCCGAGCGCCGCCGGCTCGACCGTACGAGTACGGTAGCCGTCGCCGAGCAGGGGTCCCAGCTCGATCAGGAAATCGTCGTCATTCGACACGACGAGCGCTTCGGTCCGGCGCGGACGTGCAGCAGGCGTTTCGACAAGCTGGTTTGGTGCTTGCGCTTGCGGCGTCATGATTGCAGTCGTTCCTTCAGCACACGCACGTCTGACTAGACTGGCTTTGCTGCGGCTTTCGAGCATCGCTCGGGTTCACAATATCGAGTCGATCCGCTCGCCGGTTCGAGCTTGCCTGGCGGGTTTGAGGAACCGGTCACAGAATTGCGGCGCTGGCAGCCGGGCGGCAGGATCTCGCTACAGCAATTCGCGGAACTGCCGATCCAGTTCTCTTTGCCCGTGACGCTGCGGCTGGGCAATGACGGCCAGGAAAAATTCCCGCAGGTTCAGGCTCTGAGGCGCTCCGACGCCCCACCGGCAGCGGATTCCAGCTGCTGACCGGGGGTTTGCTGCGCCTGCAGATTGCGCTGCTGCAGCTTTACGCGGTACATATGCTCATCGGCGACTTTCAGCAGAGCGTCGGTGTCGGCGCCATCGGCAGGATACATGCTGATTCCAAGGCTCGCTCCCATCCGCAGGTCGCGTCCGCCGAGAGCCAGCGGCTGAGAGATAGCGCCCGCCACCGTGGCGGCGATCCGGCCTGCCTCGCTCCGATCGCCCACGCCGGGCAGGACAATGACGAACTCGTCGCCACCCAAGCGGGCGACGATATCCGTACGTCGGACGCTTCGGAGAATGTGTCCGGACACATGCTGCAGAACTTTGTCCCCAGCGTCGTGCCCATAGCCGTCGTTGATCTGCTTGAAGGAGTCCAGGTCGATGTAGACGACCGCCATCGAGCTTCGCTCGCCGCCGTTGGCCCGAATCCAGCTGTCAACACGATCGTAGAGCGCGGCGCGATTCAGCAAGCCCGTCAGCGAGTCATATTGGGCCCGGAACGACAGCTGCTCGTATAGTCCGCGGCGCTCGACCGCGAGGCTGGCGATTCGTCCCCACGATTCCAGCAGGTTCTCCTCGGCGTGGCGATCCGGATGGTCATCGGTAAACAACGAGACAATCATGCCGGTCAATCGGGCACCATGCATGACCGGAACCGCACGGTATTGCCGGTAGGGCGTCGCGGCCGAAGACTGCAGGAAGGCGCGCCATCCGGCATCGCCCGAGAGTCCCTCGATCGGGGCTGACAACAGCGTCGGACTGATCGAGGTGATCGGGATGTGATCGAGCGCGGCCGACAGGTCTTCCGGGAATCCGGCATAGATCGCAATGGGCGGGTCGCCCTCAGCTTCAATCCGGATGGAGCACAACGATCCTGGAAGGTGACCGGCAACCGCGCCGGCCATCACGGCGACGATCGTCTCGAGCGGCTGATCGTTTGCGACCAGCTCCAGGATGGTCTTGCGGTCCTGTTCCAGGCGTTCTGCTTCGTGAGCGGCGCGCGCGGCGGCCTCGGCCCTTGCCAGGTCCTGCTCCGCCTGCACCACTGCTTCCCGTTCTTTCGTGATATCGATCATCGCACCGCTCGCCCGCGTCGGCGGCGATTCGCCCAGCTCAAAGCACCACCGGCAACGCATCCAGCGGATGGCGCCACTCGGCAGCATCAGCCGGAACTCGTCCTGGATCGAGCCGGGGCGCGCATTCGCCGGATCTATCGCCGCCCGCAGCGCGTCGCGATCCTCCGGATGGACCATCGCGTAGAAATCTGCTTTCGTCAGCTGGAACAGGGACATCGGGCGTTCCATCATCAGCGCCAGTCCGGCCGAGAGCGTCATGGTGTCTTTCTGGAAGTTGGCTTCCCAGATTCCGAAGCGCGCAACCGTTTCCGCCAGATTGAGCCGCTCGATGGTATCGCGCAGATGAACTTCCGCCCGGATTCGCTCGATCGCGTTGCCTGCGAGCTGGGCGGCTACGCGCGTCAACCGCAATTCTTCGGGCCGGGGACTCGCGACCTTGCGGCGATAGATCGCAAACGTTCCGAGCACCGTGTTCTTGGAATCCCGGATCGGCTGGCTCCAGACCGAGCGCAGCCCGTGGCTCAGCACGAAATCGCGCGCCGCCGCAAACCGGTAGTCGGTCGCTATGTCGTCAACGACTATCACCTCATTTCGGAACGCGGCCGAACCGCAGGCGCCAACGTCGGCGCCGATCTCGAGGCCGTTGATCGCCTGCAGGTAGTCTCCCGGGAGGCTCGGCCCCGACGCTATCAGCAGCCGTTGCCGGTGCTCTTCATCGAGCAGCATCACGGTGCAATGGGATTCGGGCGACAGGTGTTCGATCGCGCGCGTCAGGGTGTCGAGCACCTCGCTCAACGATGCCCCCTTCGCCACCAGTTCCAGCATCTGGCGCTCCACCTCGATGGCGAGGGCGGATTTGGTCAGGTCCTCGCGTTCGCGAATGGTCTTCTTCAGCAGGCGCGCAGTCCTGAGCCAGGCGATCGCGACCACGCCAATACCCAGCAGCAACGCGGGCGCGGCGAATTCAAGCCACATGAGATTTTCCGTACCTACTCATCCGACCTCTCCCGGATCAACCGCCAATCGCCCGGTGTCCCGGGCTGCATAGCCGCAGGGGAATGCGCCGCGGTGCGCCGGCTCTTATAACAAACGAGCCCGCAGGCCGGTGATACCTGCGGCGCACATCGCGCCCGAATTGTCAGATCGAGACCCCGGCACAGACGGCGTATACATAGAAATGCGAAATAAGGTGATCCACAGCACGGTCACGGCGGCCGGATGTCACAGGCCATTTCGGTCGAAATTGGAAGCTGTCGCCGCGCCGGTCTAGAATGCGGCGGCGCAATACCGGTCAATAACCAGGGGGAGCTCACGATGTTCACGCTGGCCAGAGTGCTGAATTGCAGAGCTGGTCGCGGCGGCACGATGGTTATGCGGGTCTGGGGCGCCTGCGCTGCTGCGCTCGTGGTCGTTCCGGGCGCGGCCGCGGCGCATCCGTTCACGATCACCGACAAGTCATTTCGGTGCATTTCCGAGATGACGCACGTCCGACACTTTTATGTCGGCAACTTCGCCGGCAACCTGAAAGGCACCGTGAAAGTGGCGCAATCGACCACCGGCGCGAACTATCCGTTCGGCTCGGTACTGCAGCTGGTGCCCACCGAAGTGATGGTGAAGCGAGAGAAGGGGTTCAACCCGGCGACCCACGACTGGGAATTCTTCGAGCTCGATGTGTCCGCGGATGGCTCGAAGATCCGCACGCGCGGCTTTGCGGAGGTCAACAATCGATTTGGCGGCAACTGTTTCGGCTGCCACATCAAGGCCCGTCCCGAATGGGACCTGGTCTGTGACAACAACCACGGCTGCGATCCCATTCCGGTCACGCGCGCCATCAGCGGAGCGCTGCAGCGCACCGATCCGAGATGCAAGAACCAGGGGCCGGTCAGCGCGGAAGATGCCGCTGCGCTGGCGCAGCTCGGCGAGATCGTGAAGGCGATCAATGCCGCAAACCCGGACAAGAAATGAACCGGGACCGCGCGATCGACGATCACCCGCCGGTGGGCGGGCGTGGCCGCAGAATGCTCGCATCGACCTGGCGGATGTCGGTGCAACCGGTGAGTGCGAGGGTCACCTCGAGCTCCTTGCGCATCAGATTCAATGCGAGCGTCACGCCTGCGCCACCCATCGCGGCCAGCGCATAGAGGAAACTCTTGCCGATCAGGCAGCCTCGAGCACCGAGCGCAAGCGCGCGCAGCATGTCCTGTCCGGATTGCACCCCACCGTCGAACCAGACCTCGCAGCGACCGCCCACGGCCGCCACGATTTCCGGCAGCACCGAGATCGTAGAGGGTGCGCCATCGAGCTGCCGCCCGCCATGGTTGGAGACCACGATGGCATCGACGCCGTGCGCAGCGGCAGTGCGCGCATCGTCGGCTTCCAGGAGTCCCTTGATGATCAGCTTGCCGGGCCAGAGGCTCCTGATCCAATCCAGTTCCTGCCAGGTGACCGCCGGATCAAACTGCGAGGCGATCCACTCGGATAGCGTGCCGAGGCCCGTGGCCGGACCCAGGCGCGCGGCGAGATTGCCGAACGTGCGGCGCTTGCCCAGAAGCACGCGCAGCGCCCAGGCCGGCTTGGTTGCGATGTCGAGCGCGTTGCGCAGTGTCAGGCGCGGCGGGATGCTCAGACCGTTCTTCGGGTCGCGCCGTCGCAATCCCTGGACCTGCAGGTTGACCGTCAGGACCAGCGCCGAGCACTGCGCGGCACGTGCGCGCGCGATCAGCTCCTGATTGAAGCCTCGATCGCGCATCAGATAGATCTGGAACCAGAACGGCTGCTGCACGGCCTGGTGCACGTCCTCGATCGAGCAGATCGACATCGTGCTCAGGCAGAAAGGGATACCGAACGCCTGGGCGGCGCGGGCGCCGTGGATCTCGCCGTCGCCATAGAACAGTCCCGTCAGGCCGGTCGGCGCAATCGCCAGCGGCATCGTCACGGCCTGTCCCAGCATGGTGCTGGCGACCGACAGCTTCGACAGATCGCGCATCACGCGCTGCCGGAATTCGATCGCCTGCAGGTCGCTGCGATTGCGCGCGATGGTCAGCTCATCGTAGGAACCGCGGTCGGCGTACTCGAAGATCGCGCGCGGCACGCGCTCGCGCGCCAGCGCCCGCAGGTCCGCAATGCTGTTGATCACAGGCATGGGCCGTCTCCCCGCTTATCAGCCAAAGTCCTCGAGAATCAATTCAGCTCCCTTCTCAGCAATCATCGCAGTCGGCGTGTTGGTATTGCCGGAGGTGATCGTCGGCATTACCGAGGCATCGATCACGCGCAGGCGCTCGACGCCGTGGACGCGCAGGCGTGAGTCCACGACCGACTCTGCGTCGGCGGCAGCTCCCATCCTCGCGGTGCCGACCGGATGGAATATGGTGGTGCCGATGTCTCCCGCGGCCCTGAGCAGCGAGGGCGTATCGTCGGCGACCGCTGGACCGGGAACATGCTCCACTGGCGAATACGGCCGCAGCGCCGGCTGCGCCATCAGGTGCCGCGTCACGCGAATTGCATCCGCCGCCACCACGCAATCCTGCGGGGTGGACAGGTAATTCAGTGCAATCAACGGGGCGGCCCTTGGGTCGGCCGATCCCGGGCGCACGGTGCCGCGGGAGGTCGGGCGCAGATTGCAGGCGCTCACCGTGATCGCGGGAAAGTCGTGCAACGGTTCGCCAAAACGGTCGAGCGAGAGCGGCTGCACGTGAAACTGCAGATTCGCCCTCGGCTGCTGCGGGTCCGAGCGCATGAAGATGCCGAGCTGCGACGGCGCCATCGTGAACGGTCCGCGGCGTCGCAGAGCGAAGTCGATTCCCATGCAGGCCCGCGCGAGCGCGGAATGGTAGCGCTCGTTGAGCGTGCCGACGTTGCTGACCTTATAGATGGCGCGCTGCTGCAGGTGATCCTGCAGATTCGAACCAACGCCGGGCCGGTCGAGCACCGTGGTGATGCCCAGGGCGGTGAGCCACTGGTGCCGGCCAATGCCCGACAGGCTCAGGATATGCGGTGAGCCGATGGCCCCGGCGGACAGGATGATTTCGGCGTTGGCGCGGGCTTCGACCAGCTGCCCGTCGCGCCGGAACTGGACTGCGCAGGCGCGGCCATCCTTGATGATCAGGCGTTCGACATGCACGTGCATCTGAAGCCGCAGATTGCGCCGCGCGAGCGCCGGCCTGAGGAATCCGCGCGCCGCCGACCAGCGGCGGCCGCGCTTCTGGTTGACGTGGAAATAGGAGACGCCCTCGTTGTCGCCACGGTTGAAATCCTCGAGCGCCGGCAGTCCGAGCTCCACCGCGGCGTCACGCACCGCGTCGAGCACCCGCCAGCGAACGCGCGGGGCTTCGACGCGCCAGCCGCCACCGGTTCCGTGATATTCGCTGTCGCCTAGAAAATGGTCTTCCAGACGGCGGAATGCCGGCAGCACGTCGCTCCAGCCCCAACCGGGCAGACCCAGCGAGCGCCAGTGATCGTAGTCGGCCGCCTGGCCGCGCATGCAGATCATCGCGTTGATCGACGAGGAACCGCCGATGACCTTGCCGCGCGGATAAGCGAGCGTGCGACCGTTGAGCCCGGGCTCCGCCTCGGTACGGAACATCCAGTCGGTTCTCGGATTGCCGATCGCAAACAGGTAGCCGACCGGAATATGCAGCCAGACCCAGTTGTCGGGTCCCCCGGCTTCGAGCAACAGCACGCGCCGATCGGCCCTGGACGACAGGCGGCTGGCGAGGATGCAGCCGGCGGTGCCAGCGCCCACGATGATGTAGTCGTAGTCCCCCTCCAGCCGCTTCATGATCGACAGCTCCCACCCGGCGTCGAATCCGATGTCGCCGCATCACGGCGGCGACGGCGGCCTACGACCTACTTGCGCTTGCTGTACGCCGGTTCCATCCTGCGTTTGGCCGCGGCGTGCTCGGCCAGGAACGGGCCCTCGCGCTGCGAGTTGCTCCTGCTCGCCTTGGTGACCCGGATGCGAGCCCGATCGATATGGGTCTGGGCCGCCAGCCGTGCCGCCGCGCTGTCCTTGCGATGGATCGCGTCCAGGATATCGAGATGCTCATTCGCCATGTCGCCGGCGTATTCCTCACGCATTGCATTGCTGCGGGCAATCGAGAACGCATTGAGCAGGAACCGGTTTAGGTAATCGAGCACCATGATGTAGTACGGATTGTGCGAAGCCTCGGCTATTGCGCGGTGAAAGGCCATGTCCGCCTTGATGTTCTCGTCCACGGTCTGGGTAGTATCGCTGGCCCGTTTCGCGCGCTTCTTGATGTTGGCGAGTTCCGCTCGTGTGCGCCGCGCCGATGCCAGGGCCGCGGCCTCGGCTTCGATTCCCTTGCGCAATTCATAGATGAGCAGTACCGATTCGAGTCGGCCGCCGATCCCGGGATCGAAATGCAGCGAGTCCATCTTCCACTCGCAGACAAACGCGCCGCTGCCCTGGCGCGTGCGAACCAACCCCTCGTTCTTCAACCGCGCGATCGCCTCACGCACCACCGGGCGGCTGACGCCGAACTGGCTGGCCATTATCTGCTCGGACGGCAGCCTGGCACCGACTGAGAATTCTCCGGCGCGAATGCGCTCGCCGAGCAGGCGCGCGACTTCGTCGGCACGATTGAGCGCCCGCAGCGGCGATTCGGTGACTCTGATGACTGAGGCGGCCATGTCACTGGTTCTCTGTCTGCCGAAAATACTGACCCTATCAGCCAGATTCTACGATGCCGCACGTTAGCATCATAATGGGGTGTCGGGAATGATCGGCAGCAGCAGGTAGGCGTCGCGGCCATTGCCGGCGTACAAAGTCACCCTGCCACCGAATACCTCCATCGGCCTGTCGCCTGGATCGCTGTGCGTCATGCCGCCGGTGCCGCGGGTGGCGTAGCAGAAGGTCTTGCCGAATTCGCTGAGCTCGCCTTCATAACGGTAGTCCTTGCCGCGGATCGTGAGCGCTGCCCGCCATCCCTTCGGCACGACGATGCAACTGGGGACGATCTCGACGTCGCACTCGTAGATCTGGCCCGGCGTGAGCGGTTCCATCCGGTCATGTGGATGGTAGGGGCGATACGGGCGGCTGCGACCCAGATCGAGCCGGCGTTGCGAGGCTCGCAGCCAGCCATTGGCGATTGGCGTGTTCGGATCGGTCGATCCCATGAAGGTGACTTCGTTGCCTGCGGGGTCGAACACCCGCACGATGACGAACAGGTCTGCATCCTCGGTGGAGGAGGCGACGAACAGCTTGGCCGCCATCGGCCCGGTGATCTCGGTGGCGTGCGGCAGCGGCGGCGTCCAGAAAGTGACCCCGTCGCCGCAGGCATCGTATTCGACCTTGCCCGGCTGCCGGACCGGCGTCGGACTCAGCGCTTTGCCGGCCGGATCCAGGTAGAACCGAGTCCACTGCGTGCGCGCCAGCGGCCATTCGTTCTCGTGTCGGAGCACGAACTTCTCGCCCGGATGGCGCACATTGAGCGTTACCGCCGGGGTCTTGTTCCAACCGTTGTCGATACCGCGCAGATAGTAGTCAAAGAAGCGCCGCTGCAGTTCCAATCCATAGCGCGCCGAGAACAGGCTCCAATGCGAGTCGCCATGGACCTCGAGCCATTTCTCGCGCGAGGATGCTTCGAGATAGCCGTTGAAATTTCCGCGCGGATGGATGCCCTGGCCGCCCCAGTTAGCGCAGGACAGCAAGGGCACCGTGACTTTGGAGAGATCGGGCGTACGCGCCTTGTACCACCCGTCGCACAGCGGTCGCCGGGCGGCTTCCTGCCAGGTATCGCGAATGTTTCTGGTGAGCTCGTCGGTCGGCAGTGTCACGGGCCCGGCGACCGATACGCCGGTGTTGGGGTTCTTGAGCGCTCGATCGCCCACGCCGTATTGAACCGTCGTTGCCTGGATCGATGCCCAGCGCTTGGCGAATTCCGACAGGATGCCGCCATGACGCAGGTAGTCGCGATAGAAGTCGTTGTAGCCTTCCCATGGGATGATCGCGGCGAGATGCCTGGGGCGCCGTTCGGCGATCCGCCATTGCATCACCGAATAGTACGAGATGCCGAGCATGCCGACTTTGCCGTTGCTCCACGGCTGCACCCCGGCCCATTCGATCCACTGCACCGCGTCATCCGTTTCGAGCGGCTGCATCGGGTCGAACACGCCCTGTGACCATCCGGCCCCGCGCGAATCGACGCGTACCAGCGCGTAGCCGTGGGGCACCCAACGCTCCGGATCGACGACTTCCCAGCTCTGGTACTTGTTCGTCGATCCTTCGAGAATTTCGGGATGGTCCGCCACCATCTTGTTCCACTGCGCGGCGTAGCCATCCTGATAGGCCAGACCCTTTGCGTAGCACCCGTAGCTCAGGATGACCGGGTAGTGGCCGTCCGCAATCGGACGATAGACGTCTGCGCGCTGCAACGTGCCATCCGGCATTTGCAGCCCGACATTCCATTCGATGCGCATGCCGTCGCGGTCCTCGGAATACGTGTGCTCGTCATGGACCGCTGCTGTCACATCTGTTGTCACCTGGATAGTCCTCCTCGAAGTAGTTGCCAGGTCGACGCCAGCCTGTCCCGGCCGCGCGAGACGGTCAGCTCGCGCGCGTGGCGGCGTATTGGTCCGAGACCTGCGAGATGTACCACTCCCGGTAGTCACCGAAGCGCACCGCCTCGAATAACGGTGGATGCTCGGGTCCTACGCACGACGGCATTGGCGCCACCACCGTGCTGAAATTGGGCTGAAAGAAGATCGGAATCGAATATCTGTGATCCGGACCGCGATTCGGCCGCACCCGATGAGGCGTCGCCAGAAACCGGCCGTTGGAGAAGCGCGCCAGCATGTCGCCGCCGTTGACCAGGATGTGGCCGGGCATCATCGGCGCGCCAATCCATTCGCCATCCAGCGTTTGCACCTCCAGACCGCCAACCTTTGACTGCGGCAGCAGCGTGAAGAAGCCCAGGTCGGTGTGCGCGCCGAGGCCGAACTGATCCTCGCTTGCGGGAATCGGCGGATAGTGTCCGGCCCGACAATTGACGCTGGGATCGTCGAATTTATCGTCGAAATAGTCCGCCGCTGCGCCGCAGGCGAGCGCGTAGGCCGGCAACAACCTGTAGGCCAGCCGGATCGACTCGGTCATGTATTGCTGCATGATCGGCCGTAGCCACGGCAACTCACGCGGCCATTTGTTGGGGCCCATCATCCGTCGGCCCGCCATCACGTGCGGATTGTCCGGCGGAAAATCCCGCATGAAATTAATGGTTTCCGTCAGGTCCGGCTTGGTGTTGGTGCCAACGTAGCTGTTCCTGATGTGCGAGCCGGAAACGGGAAGGTAGCCGGTGAAGCCCTCGTCCGTGCGCAACGCCAGTTTGTGCTCGAGCGGCAGGGCGAAGAATTCCTCCACGGCGGCAAAGGTCCACGCGAGCAGTCGCTCCGACAGGCCGTGGTTGCGCAGAAAGAAGAAGCCGATGTTCTGCTGCGCCTGACGCAGCTCGATCGTCAGCGCCTCCACGGCACCGGATTCCGCAGCGAGGCAGGGGCCGAGGTCCAGCACCGGTATGACATCGCTTGACTGGCGGGGCCAATTCCTGCGTGCGCGCAGATAGACTTCTTTACGGTCTTCCATCGACGTGTCCGGCTGGTGCTGCCGGAGGCTGTTCGCCGCTGCACCGACGGCGACTGCGCACGGGTATCATTTGTCTGTTATCTTACAACTAGTGGTGTTTGTCAATCTCGCGGCAGCGGGCAATGCAGGCAATGGAGAAGCAACATGGCTGGTAGATTGGACGGAAAAGTAGCCGTGCTAACGGGCACCGGTCGCGGCATTGCCCGCGCGGTCGCGCTGCGCTTCGCGGCCGAGGGCGCCGCGGTCGTCGGCTGTGATCTCGACCCGGAGGCGGGGCAACAGACCGTCGATCTGGTACGAGGCAAAGGCGGCACCATGGAGTCGCTGCAGCCGCTCGATCTGATGGACGAACAGGCCGTGCAGAGACTGATCGCGTTTGCGGTCGCGCGCTTCGGTGGGATCGACATCCTGTTCAACAGCGCCCGGGGACATCGCCCCGGAACCATCGAGCATACGTCGCTGAGCGACTGGCGCTGGACTCTCGACCACACGCTCGGGATCCAGTTCCTGGTCACCAAGTACGCCATTCCGCATCTTCGCGCGCGCGGCAAGGGCTCGATCATCTTTGTCGCCTCGATTTCGGGTCTGCCGCTGGGGACCGGCTTTCCGGGGAACGTCAATTGTCTTCTGCCGTATTCGGTGGCAAAGGCCGGCGTGATACGGCTCGCGATCGGTCTGGCGCACGAACTGGCGCCGGACGCCATCCGTGTGAACGCGATCTCTCCCGGCAACATACTGGCGAGCGAGCATTCCCCGTTTCACGGCGACAAGGGTCGCGCGCTGCGCAAGGCCGCGGAGGACTCGTGCCTGATGGAACGGCTCGGTTCCCCCGACGAGATCGCGAGCGCGGCGCTGTTTCTCGCGTCTGATGAGGCCTCGTTCATCACCGGGCACAACCTGCTCGTCGATGGCGGTTTTGCCGCGTCCGGCGGACTGGGTCGCGGTAAACCGGAAGTCGATGCGGCGCTCTCGGCCGTGGTGGCACAGAACATCGATGCGAGCGGCCAGACCGGGCGTGGCCGATGAATGCCGGGCGTCGCCGTCACGGCGCGGAGGTTATGCGCGGAGCGAACACTACCGTGATCATCGTGAACATCGCCAGCACGATCATCAGCCACGCCACCGGCACATAGCTGCCGTCGTAATAGGCCGACAGGGCGGTCGCAACGAATGGCATCGGTCCGGACAGCACCGCCTGCAGCGGTTCGCGCGACAACGCGATGCCGCTATAGCGCAGCCGGGCCGGGAACAGCTCATGGAAGAATTTCGGCTGCACCGAGTTGACCGCCCGCTGTCCGAGCATGTACGCCAGCGTCAGGGCAACGTAAATCGTGGCGGGATTCCTGGTCTGGAACAGCCAGAACATCGGAAACGGGATCAGCACCGCGCACAGCGCGCCGAACAGCATGATCGGTCGCCATCCGACGCGATCCGAGAGCGCGCCGAAACCGATGGCGGCCAGCGCCGACAACCCGCACGCGAACATCGTTGCATTGAGTGCAACCGAGCGGCTCATGCCGAGCGTCGTCGTGACGTAGGACATCGACCAAACCACGAACAGGTAGCCGGCGGTGACCGACGCGCTCGATCCCATGCCCACCAGGATCCGAGACCGGTGATCGCGCAGCAGCTCTTTGACCGGGGCGTGGGCGGCGGTGGCTCCGCTCGCTTTCAATACCAGGAACTCCGGGGTTTCGCCGATGTGCGAGCGCAGATACTGGCCGAGCGCCAGGCCCAACAGCGCTAGCAGGAACGGAATGCGCCAACCCCAGGCGAGGAACTGCTCCGCGGTGACGGCCGTGTGCACCAATGCAAACACGGCGGAGGCACACAGAATCGCGAGGTCCGCGGTGGCTGCGGGAAACGCGCCGAACAGCCCAGCGCGCGACGGCGCATATTCGGTCACCAGGGCAAGTGCGCCGCTGTATTGCGCGCCGGTGCCGAAGCCCTGCAGCACGCGGCACAGCACCAGCAGCACCGGCGCCCACACGCCGACGGATTTGTAGGTAGGCAGGAAGCCGATCGCGGCGCTGGACAGTCCCATCAGCCACAAGGTGCCGACCAGCACCGGCTTGCGCCCGATCCGGTCTCCCAGACTCGACAGCAGCAGGGCGCCGATCGGACGCACCGCGAAACCAATCGCGAACGTCGAATAGGAGGCGAGCAGACCTGCAACGCCGTTCAAAGTCGGAAAGAACAGCTTGTCCCACAGCAGCGCGGCCGCGGTCCCATAGATGAAATAGTCATACCATTCCAGCAGGCTGCCACCAGTCGCGGCGCCGACGACCCGCCAGATGTTCGCGCGTCCGTTTGCCTCGGCGGCGCGGGTGGCGTCCACGCGGGCAGCTACGTCAGTCATTAATCCCTCTCCGGCAGTCGACTACTGTGCTCGCCTACAGTCTGACACGAGCGCAATGCGGCGCCCGCAGCTGCGCGCTTGGGCGCCGCTATCGAGCGGGCCCGGGCACGTTGACAAATTCTGCAACTTGTAAGATAACAGACATATGGCAGCTGTGAGTAGCGGTCATGCACAGGGGGCGGACGTGGCATTCGGCCCTGTGGGGGCGCAAACCCTGCCTTCAGTGCCGGGAATCACCAGAGGTTATTCATGACAAAAACAGCAGACTCCACTGACCAGTCTTCCCAAGCGCAGACGCCGGGAGTCAAACGCGCCGGGCCCGGCGAGTACCACTTCGACATCGCGCAGGTCAACAAGGTGATGGGTGGTCCGGAGTACTCGACCGCATTCGGCGGCTGTGTCGAGGGCGAACGCATGATGGCGGCGCTGATGCGCATGCCGGCCGGCACTGGAGCGGAATCGCATTCCCACCCCAACGAACAATGGATCTACATACTGGAAGGCACCATGGAATCCGTGGTCAACGGCCAGCGCGCGATCATGCGGCCCGGCCACGTGATCTACATACCAGCAGGAACGATTCACCACGGGCGGGCGTTGCCGGGAGCCGATGTGGTGTTCTTCACCGTGAAAGATACCTCGCACGGCCTGCACGGCATCAAGACTTCAACTGACAGGGCCTGAGAGCCCACGCATGACAGCAGAGGACTTGGCAGGGCGACGCATCGGGCAGCTGCTGTCCCTGGCCGGCCGGCATGCGGTGATCACCGGCGGTGCCCGCGGCATTGGCTACGCGATCGCGCGACGACTTGCAGAGGCCGGGGCCGGGCTGGTGATCGGCGACAAGGATGTCCAGGGGGCGAACGCCGCGGCGGAGGCCATCGGTAAGGAGTTCGGCGTTGACGCTTTTGCGTGCGCGCTGGATGTCAGCGAGGCGCGCTCGATGGCGCGGCTAGCCGAATTCGCGGACCAGAAGCTCGGCACGATCGAGGTCTGGGTCAACAACGCCGGCGTCTACCCCGCAAAGAACCTGATCGAGACCACCGAAGAGGAGTGGGACTCGGTCAACGACACGAACCTGAAAGGGACTTTTCTTGGATGCCGCGAAGCCGGCAGGCGCATGGCCGCCGCGGGCTCCGGCGTCATCATCAATATCACCTCGGTTTCAGGCTATCGCGGACGACCCTCGATGGCTCACTACATTGCGTCGAAGCACGGCGTGGTCGGCTTGACCAAGGCACTCGCGCTGGAGCTCGGGCCCAAGGGCATACGGGTGGTTGCGGTCTCGCCGGCGCTCACGGACACCCCGGGCTACCAGGAGGCGATGGATCGCAACAGCGGCGGCGGCGCATCGGGCCAGAGCAACCGGGAATTGCACGAGCGGATCCGCTCGATGGTGCCGCTGGGCCGGATCGGTCGCCCTGACGATGTGGCGCGGGTGGTCCTGTTCTGCGCCAGCGACTTAGCGGCTTTCGTGACCGCGACAACGGTGTTTGCCGATGGTGGCGTTAGTGCATTCTAAGCCAAGAATCCCATGCTGAGCCGACCGCAGCAGGCCGAAACCATTGCGCGGCTGTTTCGCGAGAACAATCGCGCGCTGATCGGCTTCCTGGTCGCGCGCCTGCGCTCGGTGCAGGACGCCAAGGAAGTCGCCCAGGAAACCTACGTGCGGCTGCTGCAGATGGGCCGCCCGCAGACCGGCAACCTGGTGCGGGCCTACCTGTTCCGCGTGGCCGGCAACCTGGCAATCGATCGATTGCGTCGACGCGCGACCAGGGATCGCATCGCGGACGAACTGCCCGCGGAGTTGCCCGGTGGCCCGGGGCTGCCCGAGCGGCAGCTGCTCGCCGACGAGGAGTTGCTGCTGCTGTCACGATGCCTGCAGGAGTTGCCCGAGAAGGTGCGCAGCGCATTTCTGATGTGCCGGCTCGACGGGCTGAGCCAGAATGAAATTGCCGAGCGGTTGTGCGTAACCGACCGCATGGTGCGCAAATACATCACTCAAGCACTGTTGCACTGCCGGCTGCGACTGGACGGCGCAACAGCAGCGGAAGCGGGCAAGCGATCGCGCGCAGCGCGCGACTAGGAGAAATGACGAATGGCGAACTTTGGGAAGGTCGGGTTGGACTGGCAGCAACGCGTGAACTGGGAACGGATGCGCAACTACCGGCTTGACCGCGCGCGCGAGCGCATGAAGGCCCACGACCTCGGTGCAATGCTGTTGATGTATGACGAGAATATCCGCTATGTCACCGCGACCCTGACGCCGGGCTGGTGCAAACTTAAGCCCGGTCTGCGTTATGCGTTGCTGTGCGGCGACGATCCACCGGTGTTATTCGAGCAGGGCGACGTGGGGTTTCAGATCGAACGCCACAGCCCATGGATCCCGAAGGAGAATGTCCGTCACGCCTTTCCGTGGATCAAGGGCGCGGCCGGTCCGGCTTCGATCTCGCAAGTGACGAAGTTCACCAAGGGCATCCTGCAGCAGATGAGGAAGAGCAATGTCTCCGGGATGAAGCTTGGCGTGGATTTCGTCGACATCAACATGGTCCAGGTGTTCAAGGACGTGGGCATCGATTGGGTGGACGGCATGACGCCGATGATGGAGGCGCGCGCCATCAAGAATGTTGACGAGCAGGAATGCATGCGCATGGTCGGCGCGATCGGCGACGCGGCGCATTGGGAGTGCATGAAGTTCCTCAAGCCGGGGTTGACCGAGAACCAGGTGACCGCGCACATCATGGAATTCCTCTACAACATTCCCGGCATGGAGGACGTCGAGGACGTCATCGTGTCCTCGGGTCCGAATACCTGGCCGAACTGGAGAAACTTCTCCGATCGCATCATCAAGCCCGGCGACATCGTCTTCATGGATCTGGCCGCGCTGACCTGGAACGGCTACAAGTCCTGCTATTACCGCACTTACTGCGTAGGCCGCGAGCCGACCCAGGAACAGAAGGACGTGTATGCGACTGCGCTCAAGTGGCTCTACGACTCCATCGAAACGGTCAAGGTCGGAGTCACCACGCGTGACATCGCGTCCAAATGGCCTTCCGCGATGGAGACCTGGGGATACGAGGACGAAGACCAGGCGGCCGCCAATCTGTGGGGCCACGGCCTGGGTCTGGCGCAGTACGACACACCGGTGATTTCGCGCATCTGGTCGTTGGACTTCCCGGTCGAGATCAAGCCGGGCATGGTGTTCGCGCTGGAGACGCAGCACGGCAAGAAGTTCGAGTGGGGAGTGCGCATCGAAGAGATGCTGATCGTGCACGAGGATCGCATCGAGCTCATCTCCTCGTTTCCAGTCGAGCGCATCACAGTGGTCGATCCGCTGCCAGGCTACTCACGATTTCTGAAATAGGCGCCGGTGCCGGTTGCCAACAACATGAGCAGAGGCAGCGTGGAGCGGCTTATTTTCAGGGTAGCGGCCGCGGCGGCGCGGGACGCCGATCGGGTCGGCCCCAAGGCAGCCAACCTGGCGGCGCTCGGTCGTGCCGGTTTGCCGATTCCCGACGGTTTCTGCATCGAAGCCGAGGCTTACCGACGTCAGTTGGCATCCCTGGGGCTGGATCTGTCGAGACACCGCGGCGCGAGCGATGCCGACCTGATGGAGGCGCG
This sequence comes from uncultured Gammaproteobacteria bacterium, assembly GCA_963701975.1. Taxonomy (GTDB): domain Bacteria; phylum Pseudomonadota; class Gammaproteobacteria; order Steroidobacterales; family Steroidobacteraceae; genus FEN-1191. The sequence goes on along the minus strand of OY969692.1, from coordinate 3,641,596 downwards.
CCGGCAGGCGATTGAGATCAGGCTAGCGCTGCTATCACGGCCGATCATCACGGAGATCCTCGAGCCACTGCTCGCCGCGAGGCAGGCGCTGCTCGCGCGCACCAACGGGGCCGCGACCGTGGTGCGCTCGTCGTCACTGGTCGAGGATCGTTACGGCTCGAGCTTTGCGGGTCAGTTCGAGAGCTATCTGGGCCTGGACAACGAGGCTGATTTTCTTACCGCCGTGCGAGCCTGCTGGGCCGCACTGTGGTCGCCGCGGATCCTGCGTTACATGCTCACGCACGATGCGACCCCGGCAGACACGGCGATGGGCGTGCTGGTGCAACCGCTGGTTGCGACGCGCGCATCCGGCGGCGGGCTGAGCCGGACGGCGGGGGCAGAGATGCTGCTCAGCGCGACCTGGGGACTCGGCTCCGCGATCGCCCAGGGCGAGGTAGTCCCGGACCGCTACATGCTCAGCCGCGAGGGGAGCCTGCTCAGCAAGCAGGCCGGTCGCAAGGATCACAGCGTCAGGTGCCAGCATCACCACGGCGGAGGAACACAGCTTCTGAGCGGCAGCATCGTCTCGAAGATGTGCCTGAGCGATCAGCAAGCGATCGAGCTAGCCGGCTATCTGCGACGGGCCGAAGAGATCATGGGCAAGCCGGTCGAGATCGAGTGGGCACTCGATGAATCCGGCTTCAAGCTGCTGCAGTCGCGACCGCTGCCTCTGCAGCCGGCGCACGTGCCCGATGAGATCTGGCTGCGCCACCCGCGGGCTAGCGGTCAGCCGGCCGGTGTCGGCTGGGGCACCGGCCGCGCCTGCGTCGTGACCTGCGAGTGCGAGCTGTCGCGCGTCGGCCCGGGCGATGTCCTGGTCACGAAGGTTGCCGGACCGGTGCTGGGCCGGATCCTGACGCGCGTCGCCGGCGTCGTCGCCGAGCTCGGCGGAAGTACCTCGCACCTGGCGTCGCTCGCGCGCGAACGGGGCATTCCGATGGTGCTGGGCGTGCGCAATGCGACGCAGCGCATACCGGACGGCAAGCACGTCGCAGTCGATGGCGTCGCCGGCGTCGTGCGCTGGATACCCTGATGCGACTGCGCAGCCATGAATGACGCCGCGCGTTGCCGGGTTCGGCGAGCATCGCTGCCGCTCCCAAGCCGCGGCCGCTGTCATGCTCCGCACCGCCACCGCCGCTCATGGCCTGCCGGCCGGGCGCTTGCCGCGGCCAACCCGATACTGATGTCCCGGCAGGGTGTCAACGGCGGCTGCTTGATGCATCGCACGGCATGGATACGCATCAGTGCCCGGGCTGCGATTCCATTGAGACTCTTCGGTGCAAAGCGAGGTTCGGAATGACGGCCAGGGCGAAAGTCGTGGTCACCGACTATGTCTGGGAATCCCTGGACGTCGAGCGAAAGATACTCGAGGGGCACGCCGAACTGGTGGCCCTGCAGACGAGAAAGCCGGATGAGTTCCTGACCCAGGCGGCAGACTGCGATGGCTTGCTCAATACCTACGCCGGCCCGATCACCGCCGACGTGATCTCCCGGATGCCGAAATGCAGGATCATCGCGCGCTACGGCATCGGCGTGGACACGATCGACCTGAATGCCGCGACGGCCGCAGGCATCATCGTCACCAACAACCCGACGTACTGCATCGAGGAAGTCGCCGAGGCAACCATGGCGTTGCTGCTGGCCTGTGCGCGCAAGGTCGTGCACTTCGACCGGCTGGTACGCGAGCGGCGCTGGGAGATCACCCCCGCCAAGCCCATCTTTCGCGTCGCCGGCAGCACGCTGGGCCTGGTGGGATTCGGCAACATCGCGCGACAGGTCGCGATGCGCGCGTCGGCTTTCGGGATGCGGGTACTGTATTCCGATCCGTTTGTCCCGCAAGGACAATTCGACGGACCGGGAATGCGCTTTGAGTTCGACGAGCTCCTGGGTGAGTCCGATTTCGTTTCACTGCACGCTCCGCTGATGCCGCAAACGCGCCATATGATGAACGACACGGCGTTTTCCATGATGAGGCCCCGCGCCTTCCTGATCAACTGCTCGCGAGGCCCGATCGTGGACAGCGCCGCGCTGATCAGGGCCCTGGACGCGGGCGCCATCGCCGGCTGCGCGCTCGATACCACCGATCCGGAGCCGCTGCCCGACCCGCATCCGCTGCGCGGCCGGGACAACGTGATCATCAATCCACACGCGGCCTGGTACAGCGAGCAATCGATGTCGGGCCTGCAGTGCGGCGCGCCGCACGAAGTGCGGCGGGTGCTCTGTGGGGAATGGCCGCGCAATGTCGTCAATCCGGCAGTCAAAGGGCGGAGCAGGGCCGAACTGTACGCGGCACACGCTAAAGCTTCGGGGGACATTTGCAGATGAAACTGGTCCGCTACGGCCTCGCAGGCGCTGAGAAGCCCGGGATGATCGACGCCGAAGGCCGCCTGCGCGACCTGTCGGACGGCATCGCCGACATCGACCGATCCACGTTGGGTCCGATGGGTCTTGCCACACTGCGCCAACTCGCACTCGAGCGGCTGCCGCTGGTGCCGGGTGAGCCGCGGCTGGGCGTGCCTCTGACCGGCATCAGCAAGCTGGTGTGTGTCGGACTCAACTACCGTGATCACGCGGAGGAGGCCGGCATGCCGATTCCGGCCGAGCCGATCCTCTTCATGAAGGCCACGACCTGCATCACCGGTCCAACCGATCCGGTGATCCTGCCCAGAGGCTCGGTAAAGACCGATTGGGAAGCGGAACTCGGAATCGTCATAGGGTCGGTCGCACGCAGTGTGCCGACCGATCAGGCTTTCGACTATGTGGCCGGCTATTGTGCCGTCAACGACATCTCGGAGCGCGAATTCCAGCTTGAACGCGGGGGTCAGTGGGACAAGGGCAAGGGCTGCGACACCTTCGGTCCCATCGGCCCCTGGCTGGTGACGCGCGACGAAGTGCCGGACCCGCAGAACCTGCAGGTATCACTCGACGTCAACGGACGGCCAATGCAGCGTGGCAACACGCGCACCATGATCTTCGGCTGTCGGGAAATCGTGAGCTATATCAGCCGTTTCATGACGCTGTTGCCGGGAGACGTGATCGCCACCGGGACTCCGCCTGGGGTCGGACTGGGGATGAAGCCGCCGCAATACCTGAAACCCGGCGATTTCATCCGCCTCTCGATCGAAGGCCTGGGCGTGCAGGAACAGGAGGTGCTCGCAGCTCGTATTGAATGATCTTCCGCCATCGAGGAATCGCCGGTGCCGGGGAAGTAGGCTGCCGTGGCCCGCGCGCGCCTGCCGGTCACGGCCGCCGGTAGTTCCGGTTTTCGCTGCCCGAGCGTTATAACGTATCAGGGTATCAGCGGGTTGCTGCCATGAGGCACCACACGGCCAGGAAGACCGATCCGCAGCGGTGTCTTTCGGTTCCGAGGCTTCGGTCGGCACAATCATGAGCAGGAAAAACTTGAACGATCCAACACTGTCGCGGCTGAGCAAGGCAGCCGACTGGCTGCAGCGACTGCATCAGTCGCCGGCCGACGAATTGTTGCTCGAGAAGTGTCAGCGCTGGCTCGATGCCGCCGATGAGAATGCCGAGGCCTTCGAGCGCATGGAAACGGTTTGGCGGGCGATTGGGCAGCTGGCAACGATGTCCCATGCCGCGGCATCGCCAGTTCGACGCAGTGTGGCCGCAACAATGCCGCTGGTGCAACAGCCGTTGCCACGTCCCGCGCGAATTTCACTGCCGCCGGCACAGGCATGATTTGACACGTCATGCGTATCGGGTGCGGCAAGCTCGGTCGAGTTACCGCTAACCGTCGAACTCGCGACAGATAAAAACAACAAACCTGCGCAAGCACGTTCTATTGAAGTTCCGGATTCGCGCCGACGCGCGTTGTATTGAGCGAACGCCGCCTTGTCGCACGACGAGGACGGCACACATGGCTCGGTCAAAAAGTTTTCTGGGGGGGCGTATATGTACACGGCGCGCGGTTTGTACTCTCTGGGCGGCATCGTCAAGACGGGCCAGTTCGGCCTGGCAGTGATCATCATGAGCACGATTTCGCCTGCAGTATCGCTGGCGGGCGATCAAGGCAGCAGCGCGGCGAATCCGGACGTCCTGCAGGAAATCGTGGTCACGTTGACCAAGGCGGCCGAGGATCTGCAACATGCGCCGGCTGCGATCACCGTAGCGACCGGCGTCGAACTTGCCAACATGGGTATCACCGACATGGGAGGCATGTCGGACCTGATTCCCTCGGCGCGACTGGAACCGTTCGAATCCAGTATCCATCTTTACATGCGCGGAATCGGGTCCGAGCAGGATCGAAATTTCGTTGACCAGCTGGTGGCGACGGTGATCGACGGCACCTATATGCCGCGCAACACGTCGAATATTCCGGCATTCGACGTGAAGCAGATCGAGGTGCTGCCGGGTCCGCAGGGAACCTTGTACGGCGCCGGAGCATCGGGTGGCGTAGTTAATGTTGCCTACAACCGGCCGACGCAGACTTCCGAGGCAAGCGTCTTGGCGGAAGTCGGCAACTTCGGTGCCGTGCACAGCACACTGGTTGGCAATATGCCGCTCAGCGATACCGTCGCGGTTCGTGGCGCCTTCGACTACGAAAAGCACAACCCTTACGAGACCGGCGGTGCGCAAGGCGAGAATTACGCATCCGGGCGCATCTCCGTGCTGGCGAAGCCGAGCGATATCTTCACGGCTTACGTGTGGGCCAGTTACAGTCGCAATACGGGGGAACCCACGTCGCTGGTGGTCACCACCGGTCCCGGGCCAAAATTCAACGATCCATCGAATCCGTGGGACACGAACTTCTGCTCCAGCTCGCCCTGCAGCTTCATCCCCCGGCAGGATGTTGGCCGTGTCTGGGGCGACGATACCGTCACGATCGTCGCCGGCCAGTTCGACTTGAAGATCGGCAATGGCGCGCTAACCTTGATACCGACCTACGTCAACGGATCTACCGCGGAGACGGACTATGTCGGACCGCTGTCCGATATCATCTCTACAGCGACCAATCAGTACACCGGTGAGCTGCGCTTCACCCAGGACCTGGGCGACCGGTGGAAGCTGCTTGCCGGAGCTTATTGGCTGCATCTCAATAACTTCCTGAACTATGCGGTCGGTGCACCTTCCAATCCCGTCGTGTTCAACTACGAAAAGGACTACGCGGCGTTCGCACAGCTGACTTTCTCGCTCACCGACAGTCTGCGTCTCATTGGAGGCACCCGCATCTCGTCGCAGCAAAAGGAAGACGACTTCATCATTCCGGCCCTGGAGCCGCTCAGTCACACATGGCACCCGTTCGATTGGAAGGTGGGTGCCGAATACGATGTGACCAAGAATTCCATGGCGTACGCCGCGGTCCAGACCGGCTTTACCAACGGCACCGCCGATTACAGAATTCCCACGCCGGACAACCAGCCCACTCTGATCAACGCGACCAAACTGTTGTCGTACACGGCGGGTATCAAGAACCGCCTGTTCGATGGTCGTTTGGAAGTCAATGATGAGCTGTTTTACTACGACTACACTGACTACCTGATTCAAACGGTCATCATTCAACCGGACGGCCAGAACGTTAATGCGTTCTTCACGGCGCCGAAAGCCGTGAGTTATGGCGACCAGCTCGATATACGGGCGTTGATAACGGATAATTTTCAGATTCGGGCGAGCTATGCGTATGACCGTGCGTACACCAAGACCTTCACTACGGCGGCCGGGGAAACGTATGTGAACCAGGCGCTGTTCGAAGCGCCGGAGTTGACCGTGAGCCTGGGTGCGCGGTATCGCGTTGACTTGAGCGCCGGAGGCAACATCACCGGACAGGTCGATTCGTACATCAGTGGCGGCTACTTGGCGGACGATTTCCCGGCTCAGTATGGCGCGCAGCAATACGGGTATACTCGCACCAATGTATCGCTCACCTACAATGCGCCGCACGATCGTTGGAGCCTGGGCGCGTATTGCCAGAACCTCGAGAATGGGGCCCAGATGATGCCTGGCGCGACCATCGAACAGGGACAGACGATTGGTGTTTTTGCGCTATCGCCACCGCGCACCTACGGTATTCGGTTCACGGCGCGGCTGACGGGCGCTCAATAGGAATGAGCGGTCGCTGCAGAAGCTTCGGGTCGATCGCGCTCGGCGGGCTGGTTACGCTGGCGCTGGCCTCGGCTGCAGGCACCGCGCAAGCCGCATCGACGGTCCTTCTGGTGCTCGACCAGAAGGACCGATCGCTCGCGATCGTCGATCCCGCCACGCTGAAGGTCGTTAGCCGGGTGGAGGTCGGTGAGGATCCGCACGAGGTGGTGGCCTCGGCCGACGGCAAGTTCGCCTACATCTCGAATTACGGCTCGCTGATGACGCCGCAGCATACGCTGTCGATCGTCGATCTGACGACCGCCAAGGCGCTGGCGCCGGCGGACCTTGGTGCCATCCTCGCGCCGCACGGGATGTGTCTGGTCGGCGGCCGCGTCTATTTCACCGCCGAGGGCAGCAAGCTGGTCGGTCGCTACGATCCGGCTAGCGCGCGCGTCGATATGGTGGTCGGCGTCGGGCAGGATCGCACTCATATGCTGCTTGTGGACGAGGATGGCAGACGCATCTTCACCAGCAATGTCACCTCCAACACCATCAGCGTGCTGCAGCGGGACAACAAGAATTCGGACAATCGCTGGCTGGAATCGCTCATGTTCAGCAACGGCGACGTCTCCGGGTGGACCGAGACGACGATTCCGGTCGGCAAGGGCCCCGAGGGTTTCGACCTCTCGCCCGACGGCAAGGAGCTGTGGGCGGCCAACACGCACGATGGCACGGTTTCGATCATCGACGTCGCGAGCCTGAAAGTAACGCAAGTGCTCGATGTGCGCATGAAGTCGGCGAATCGGCTGAAGTTCACGCCCGATGGTCGCCTGGTGCTCATCTCGGACCTCGGCAACGGCGAGCTGGTGGTGGTGGACGCGGCGTCGCGACAGGAATCGAAGCGGCTGAGCCTGGGGCATGGCGCGGGCGGAATCCTCATGGCGCCCGACGGGTCACGCGCGTATGTCGCGGTAAGCCGGGACGATTACATCGCGGTGATCGATCTGAAGACATGGAGCATCACTGGCCGCATCGCGACCGGGCAGTGGCCCGACGGCATGGCCTGGGCAGTCCGCAAATAGACCTGCTGGGTCGCGCGCGGCGCCCGTTGATGTCAACCATGCCAGGCGCAGACGTCCCTTCTTTGCTGAAGAACGCACGACTGCTGCTCCCGTTTCCTCCCGGAGGCTCCACGGCGCACACCGCCGAGGTCCTTGCCGATGCGTTGCAGCGCGAATCCGGCAGTCGCCCGGCGTTCGATTATCAGATCGGCGATTACGGCCTGAATGCATTGCGCGGCCTGGTGCAAACGCATGACGAGCATGTGCTGATGATCGGCAACATCATCACGGCATCGATGACACCGGTAATTCGCCGCGACCGGATGGATTTCGACTTCGACAGCGAAGTCGCACCGGTCACGAAGCTCGCCGAGTTTCCGAGTATCCTGATGACCCGGCTGTCGGTGCCGGTCAATGACGTGCGTGGACTGTTGGAGTTCTGCCGGCGACGGGATCGGCTATTGCGATACGGATCGGACTTCCTGGGTACGTTCGTCGATGTTGACGCCCTCGAGATGGGGCGACAGGCGGGACTGAGCGTCGCGCTGCACGAGGCCGGCAGCGCCAATGGGGTCGTCGCGTCGCTGCTCGACGGCAAGATCGACATGGCATTGATGAACGTCGCGACCGCGACGGCGTACAACGGGCAATATAAAGCGCTGGCGATCAGCGGCCCGCGACGCCTGAGCGGTTTTCCCGGCCTGCCGACCATGGCCGAAGCGGGCCTTCCGGGCATTGGAGTGATCCAGTGGCAGGGCCTGTTCGCGCCACGGCGACTGCCACCCGAGCGCCTGCAGGGGATGCACGCCGCGGTGGTGCGGGCCATGAACACCCCGGCTGCGCGATCCGCGATCGAGGCGGTGGACGCCGACGTGCTCACGAGCGCGTCGCCCGCAGCGTTTGCGGCCGAGATTGCATGCGAGATGACGCGCTGGGAATTGATGAAGGCACAGATCCTGGCGTTGCCCAGAATCTGATCCGAAAGCCCGAGCGGTCGCGTCGAATGTTCGCACCCGGACGGGCCGCGGCACCTGTCAATTGTTACAGCTAGGCGGGGCCGCTGTCCGCTGGCAATCTGCCAACGCTGTGTTGGCGGCGCCGCCTTGAATGACCCCCCCGGCGCCGTCCCGGGCCCGCTACGGCGACGTGGCGGGCTCTTTCTTGTGCGCCCGGCAGGGCGCACTCACTTGGAGGTGAAAGTCCTCTACACAGCCGACATGGGCAAGTGTTAGCGAAAGGCAACGGTTTCCCGGGTGACCGGGAGTCGGAAGGAAGCCGGAAGCGAAGCGCTGGCGCGACGAACAGGAAGCGGATAGAGGCGGCACCGCGGGGCAAGCAGGCAAGAAAATGTGAAGCCCGATTCATGTACGGAACACGGTGCCGTAGATCCGACGCGCATAAGCGTGAAGGTGGGTGCGCAATACCCGGGGAGATCTGCAAGCGTGCCGCTGTGCTACGGGGATCGAGAGGTTCTCGGAGGCGTTAGCAGAAGTCAGCAGAGGCCATATTAGGGAGCTATCCTGAAGGGCCGAACAACGAGGCCGAGAGTAGGACGGATGATCTCGAGGCGAAGCGATGAAGCAGAAGCACCCGCAAGGGTGGCCGAGGCGCGGGGTGCGGGCCGGAAGCCCAGCATTAATCGACGCGGTGCGGAGCTTGGCGCGGCGACATTCGGGCGAACGAAATCGGAGGATCACCGGCTGATGGAGCAGGTGGTCGAACGCAGCAACTTGAAGCTAGCGTATCAGCGGGTGGTTGAGAACAAAGGGGCATCGGGCGTGGATGGCGTGCCGGTGGCCGAGTTCAAAGACTGGCTGAAGATACACTGGCCGAGCGTGAAGACAGCGTTACTGGAAGGTCGGTACCTGCCACGAGCGGTACGACGGGTGGATATTCCGAAGCCCTCGGGCGGGATACGCACACTCGGGGTGCCGACGCTTGGTGGACCGGCTGATCCAGCAAGCGCTGCACCAGGTGCTGCAACCGCTCTTTGAGCCTACGTTCTCGGCGGGTAGCTTCGGCTTCCGGCCGGGTCGCGGGGCACATCAAGCGGTGCGCAAAGCACAGGGTTACATCCGTGAGGGAAAGCGCTGGGTGGTGGACATTGATCTGGAGAAGTTCTTCGATCGGGTCAACCACGATGTGCTGATGTCGCGGGTGGCAAAGCAGGTCAGCGATGCACGGGTGCTGAAACTGATCCGACGGTTCCTGGAAGCTGGGATGATGAGCGACGGGCTGGTCGAGCAGCGCACCGAGGGCACGCCGCAAGGCGGCCCGCTCTCACCGCTGCTCTCCAACATTTTGCTCAACGACCTGGATCGGGAGCTGGAACGACGACAGCTGGCGTTTTGCCGCTATGCCGACGACTGCAACATTTATGTGGGCAGTCGCGTAGCGGGCGAACGGGTGATGGGCGGGGTCAGGGCGTTCCTCGAGGAGGTCCTGAAGCTGCGCATCAACGCCGAGAAAAGCGCGGTGGCGCGGCCTTGGGAGCGTAAGTTCCTGGGGTTTAGTGTCACGGCGCAGCGCGAGAGTCGTCTGCGGATCGCGCCAGCGAGCGTGCAGCGGCTGATGCAGAAGGTACGTGAGCTCATGCGTACCGGACGCGGCCGCTCACTGGGGCATACCATCGAGGATCTGAACCCGCTGCTGCGGGGCTGGATAAATTACTTCCGGCTCACCGAAAGCAGAGGGATCTTAGAGGAACTGGATGGCTGGATCCGGCGGCGGTTGCGTTGCCTGCTGTGGCGACAATGGAAGCGTCCAGCCTCTCGAGCCCGGAAGCTCCGTGCCTTGGGATTGGATGTCGACCGTGCGTTCCACAGCGCCCGGAATGGTCAGGGTCCGTGGTGGAATGCTGGTGCATTCCACATGAACCACGCCTTGCCGGCCAAGTACTTCACGCACAAGGGGCTGGTCTCGCTGCTGGGTACCCATCAGCGACTCCAGAGTCTCAGTTGAACCGCCGGATGCGGAACCGCACGTCCGGTGGTGTGGGAGGGCGGTGAGCGCAAGCTCACCCCCTACCCGATCCGACCGACCTCTGCGACCTTCGAGGTTGCCCGATGGGTCGCCGGCTCGCCCGCTGACTCCGAGACAGGCGACAAGGGCCGCCGGAGCCATTACGCTAATTCACCGAGGGATCGATCCCCCGGATCATGGCCGCGTTTCAGGAGACAGCGGATTGCGCATAGCCATCATCGGACAGCAGGACTTCGGCAAGGCGGTGCTCGAGGCGATGGCGGGACGGGGCGACACCGTGGCCGGGGTGTTCTGCGCCCCCGAGCAACCCGGCGCCCGGCCCGATCCACTGCGTAGTGCCGCCGAACAGCGCAGCATTCCGGTGTATCAGCTGCCGTCCCTCAAGACCCCGGAGGCGTGCGAGGCGTTGCGCGCGCTCGATATCGAGCTCGGCGTCATGGCCTATGTGCTGCAGTTCGTGCCGCAGCAATTCGCGGCCGTGCCCCGGCACGGCATGATTCAGTACCACCCGTCACTGTTGCCGCGCTACCGCGGTCCAAGCTCGATCAACTGGCCGATCATCCGCGGCGATGTGCGGACCGGACTCACGATATTCCGGCCAACCGACGGGCTGGACGAGGGACCGGTGATCCTGCAGAAGGAGACCCCGATCGGTCCGGACGATACGCTCGGCAGCGTGTATTTCGACCGGCTGTTTCCGATGGGGATCGTCGCGCTTCAGGAAGCTGCCGAGCTGGTGGTGAGTGGCGCGGCCGCACCGATCGTTCAGGACGAGTCGCAGGCGAGCTACCTGGGCTGGTGCCGGACGGCCGAGGCCGGTATCAACTGGCACAACCACATCGATCTGATCTACAACCTGATCCGCGGCTGCAATCCGGCTCCCGGCGCGTGGACCACGCACCGCGGCGCCAAGTTATACGTGTTCGATGCGCGTAAACATTGCGCCCGCACTTTCTCGCAGGTGAAAGGCAAGATCGGCACTGTGACGGCGATCGAGGGCCAAAGCGCCTTTGTCGCGGTACAGGGCGGACAGATCGAGCTGATCCGGCTGCGCTATGACAGTGGCAAGAAATTGCCTGCCTCGCAGGCCTGTTCCGAGGCCGGCGTGGAAGTGGGCACGGTACTGGGCGCCTGAACTGCGCACGGCGGTTACAGCCTCGGCACGCCGTGTCTGATGTCGGCGGAAAACGCCCGACTCCGATCTGTGCTCCTGGCACGTTCCGTGATGCGTCCCAAGGAGCGCAGCTGGTCGAGGCTGAAGCGGCGATCGAGCCCGCCGACCTTGTAGACGTAGGCGGCCAGATATCCTGAGAACAGCAGCCGAAAGTCCATCGGTAACCTGCCGACGATCCGTTGCAGCATCCGGTAGATCAGTGTGGTGCAGTTGACGGTGACGGTGTTGTAGAACCGCGGCGTGCGTACCAGGCTGTTGGCCTGCTCGACATAGGCCACGAACAGAGAGCGCATGGCCGGCTTGGACAGCCGGATACGATACAGATAGTCGTCCTCGCCGCGCACGTTGGTCCGCAGCCGGATCACGTCGCGTTCGTCGGCGGCGAGGATGCTCAATTCAAACTGTTTGAAGAAGCCGCCCAGCGCCGAATAACGCTGATGCTTCTCGCGGCGGATCTCGACCGAGAACACGACATGATTACCATCGTCGAAGCCGAACGAAATCAGCACGTGCGCTATCGCCGAGACCGTCCAATAGGACAGGATCATGTCGAGGGTATCTAGGCGATCCAGATCGTAGCTGCGCGTCTCCCAGCGCTGCGTGTAGTCGGCATCGGTGCGCCAGTCGAAGTTGCGCACGTTGCGCAGCACCGCGCGGTTTGCGAGCACCGTGCCGCTGGTCATCTCGGCAACGTCATCGGCCCATACGCGATCATTCGACGGTGTGAGGCGGATCCACCACAGCAGCAAGCCGCCGAACAGCACAGCGAACAGGGCGACCGCGGACAGCACATGCGCCGGTGACACGGCGGACAGAATCACCAGGCCGGCCAGCATCCAGATGGCAGCCGCCAGGACCCGCCACGTTCTGCCGCCCGGCAGCCGGTACCAGAGGGCGAGGCAGCCCCAGATCGCGCATACGCACACGATAAATGCCACCAGACCGATCATCGTCAACGGGAACGCGTCAGCGCCCGGCAGGCGTGCCGGCGCGCACCCTGTGTGACGAGCGCGCGTGCCGCGCCTCGTCCTCGATCAGTTCCCGGCGCACGTACAGGAAGCGGATCGTCTCGTATTCGAACGGTGACCCGCTGGCGTAATAGCGGAAAGCGGAATTCGCGCGCTGGTCGATCGCATCGAGGGTGCCCAACAGGTAGCTCTGGTAGCCGCGATACAGGTCGGCGATATTGATCGCATAGGAAACGCCGTAGTCCCCGGCGAGGCCGATGCCATCGCGCAGGGTCGAGGGACCGAGCAGCGGTATCACCAGGTAGGGGCCGGGATGCATGCCCCAGGTGGACAACGTTGCGCTGAAGCCGGTCAGGGCGGCTTTCAGGTTTGCTCTTCCGGCGACGTCGAACAGGCCGCCGATGCCGACGGTGCTGTTGATCACGAATCTGCCAAGACTGCGAAGACCCAACAGCGGGTGCAACTGCAGCAGATAGTTGATGGTGCTCCTGGGCTCGGACAGGTTGCTGAAGAAATTGTGAACGCCGGAGCGCATCGGCGGCGGCAGGCGACGATAGCTATCCGCGACCGGCAGGAATAACACCTCGTCGAAGCGCGCATTGAATCGATAGATCGAACGGTTCAGTCGCTCCCAGGGATCATAAGTGTACATCGACGGAGCGTCGGCCGCGGTCAGCGGGATCACGCCCTGGGCCGCCTCCTGGCCGGCCGCACGTCCGGAGGCCTGGTTCGCCGTGGCGGCCAGCGCGGCGGCACGACGGACCGCGGCGGCCGTGTCGGCGGCGGGCGTCTCGGGCGGCAGGGTGCGGATCGAGAAACCCTGCGAGGCGCAACCGCACAGCGCGAGCGCCGCGAGCGCGACCGCCGCCCTCATTGCACGGGCCAGCGCCCGGCCAGCATGTCGAGCATGTCTGCGATCTGGCGGCGATCGCCGAGATTGCCGAGGTGACCGCCATGATCGTAGAGGGCGATCCGGTCGCCGAGCGTCGATTGCAGCCACGCCAGTTCGGACCGGATCAATATCGGATCGTCTCTATTGGCCTGCGCGTAATAGTCGCGATCGGTGCGCAGCGCAGCGCCGATGATCTCGAGGCGGTTGTCGGCCAGCAGCGATTCAGGGGTCGAACCCGGCCGGTGAGCCATATAATAAGGTGTGAACACCCGGTTGAAATATTCCGAGAACGGTTTGCCTCGCAGCGTCCGCGCGATGTCTTCGAGTGAATCCCCGACCCCGGGAGGATGCTTGGGATCGATCACGACACCGGTGCCGGCGTACAAATCGCCGGCAAAGAAGACATTGATCAGCGCGATACGAAAGCTGAGCGCAATCGCCGCGGAGAATTCCGCATCGGTCGTCAGCACCATGGGAGCCGCGGCCAGCACATCGCTGTCGCCGGGAGCAATCTGCTCCGAGGTGCGATAGACGTTGGCGAGCCGGGCGTAGAGCTTGCGGTACAGCCGCTCCACGCCCGCTTCCCCGGAGCCGATGCTGCTGGCGAACATTTCGTCGAGGCGGCCCATCGAGCTGAACAGGCCGACCGGCGGACTGATCATGACGGCCCGGTGGATCTTCAGCTTGCCTTCGGTGGCATCGATCGACTTGACGACCGCGGCATTGGCCGCGCCCAGGCTGTAGCCCAGCACCTCGACGTCGGTGATCCGAACCCGGCGCGGCAGATGGGCCACGATCTGCACCATCGCCGCGTACAGATCGCGGCTGTCCTGCAGCAGGTCGCCGGCAACGCCGGTGCTCGAGGCCGATACGATGAATCCCGGGAACGTCGGCGAGGGCATGGTCAGCACGTGGTAACCCGCCCCGTAGAGCGCGCCGCGCAGGATCGAAAGGCTCGACGTATTGCCGTCGCTGCCGGCGCCGGAGATGACGATGGCCAGCGGTGCGGGCTTATCCTGTCCTGAGAACCACACGCGCAGTCGGCGATCGAACCAGAACACGTCCGGAACCGGCCGTGCCCACGGCAGCGCAATGTCGATCTCCTGCAGCGGCACGCGCTCGGGCATCGGCGCGAGATCCTGCGGTGGCGTGCCGTAAACGGTCGCGCGCAGTGCCGCCGAATCGGCCAGGCCGGTGGCCGCAGCTGCGGCGGACGGCGCGGCGATGGGCTCTGCGGCGCTCGCGACCGCTGCGCTCAGCATCAAGCCATACGAGACAACGCGCCCAAGCGGCCATTTCATTCCTGTCTCCGTACCAGCCTGGATGCGCGTCGCTTCCCGTCAGCGATGTCTGATCGGGAGACGGTGTCCCGCACCGGTGTGCCGCCGGTGCTGTCGGGACGAAGATGGCGCGCACCAGGGCCACTGAACCGTAGCAAAAGGGAGAGCGAGATGCCAGAGCAACACTGGTCCTGCCCGGCAGCCGCCGCGGGCTACATAATCAGGCTTGCGGAATGCGAGCCCGCTCCGAGCCCAGGGCCACCAGCGCGGGCAACTGTCGTATTTGTGCAGTGCATACAAACGGCGCTGACGCCGTGTGACCCCGCCAGTGGCGCATGCGTGCCTTTGCATTGACTTGAATTATCATGTGAGCGGGGCGGGGGCCGACGTATGCAGCCGGGCCCAGCGGTCGATGCGCGTTAATAAAACAAGATGGGGGACATCATGTCTGAAGCGTTAGCCACTTCTCCGCCGGCCGGCGGCATGCTTGACCGCGACCGTTCAGTGGCCGGACCACGATTCAATCGCTGGCTGGTGCCGCCGGCGGCCCTCGCGATTCACCTGTGCATTGGCATGGGCTACGGTTTTTCGGTGTTCTGGCTGCCGATGAGCAAGCTGCTCGCCGGACCCGGCGATCCGAGCTGCAAGGCGCAGGGCGTCTTCACGATGATGTTCTCGACCACCTGCAACTGGAACGTGCCGCTGGTAACGCATACGTTCGAATTCTTCATCGCGTTTCTGGGCATCTCCGCGGCGCTGTGGGGCGGCTGGCTCGAGCACGCGGGCCCGCGCAAGGCCGGGTTCATCGCCGCGCTGTGCTGGGGCGGCGGCCTGATCCTCGGCGGCATCGGTGTCTCTACGCACCAGCTGTGGCTGCTGTGGCTTGGCACCGGGATCATCGGCGGTGTCGGCATGGGACTGGGCTACATCTGTCCGGTGTCCACGCTCATCAAGTGGTTCCCCGACCGCCGCGGCATGGCGACCGGGTTTGCCATCATGGGCTACGGCGGCGGCGCGATGATCGGCGCGCCGCTCGCGGTGGCGCTGATGAAGTACTTCGGCCACGGCGACAGTGCACAGGGAGTATCCGCCACGCTGATGGCGATGGGCATCATCTATTTCGTCGCGATGTCCGCCGGCGCTTTCGGCATGCGCATTCCGCCGAGCGGCTGGCGGCCCACGGGCTGGACACCGCCGGTCAGACGGCAAAAGCAAGGCGATGATCACGCCGAACCATGTGCATCTGAACGTGGCGTGGAAGACGCCGCAGTTCTGGCTGCTGTGGGGCGTGCTGTGCCTGAACGTCACC
The DNA here is from genome assembly GCA_963701975.1 of uncultured Gammaproteobacteria bacterium. Taxonomy (GTDB): domain Bacteria; phylum Pseudomonadota; class Gammaproteobacteria; order Steroidobacterales; family Steroidobacteraceae; genus FEN-1191. Next base: position 3,625,852 of record OY969692.1, on the reverse strand, counting down.
GCCGGCATCGGGGTCCTCTCGATGGCGAGTCCGATGCTGCAGGACGTATTCGGCGCGCACCTGATCGGGCTCAGTACCGCCACGGAACTGACGCCGGCCCAAAAGGCCGCGGTGGTCGCTTCCGCCGCCGGCCTCGTCGGCCTGATCAGCCTGTTCAACAGCGGCGGGCGCATAGTCTGGGCATCGCTGTCGGACTATATCGGGCGCAAGGTGACCTACTCCGTGTTCTTCCTGCTCGGCATGGCGCTGTACGTGAGCCTGGCCACGCTTGGTCACCTGGGATGGGCCGCCATGTTCGTGACCGCGGTCTGCCTGATCATGACGATGTACGGCGGCGGCTTCTCGACGATACCGGCGTATCTGGCGGACGTGTTCGGGACGCAGATGGTCGGCGCGATCCATGGGCGGCTGCTCACGGCGTGGTCGGTGGCCGGCATCGCCGGTCCATTCCTGATCGCTGCGCTGCGCCAGGCGCAGATCGATGCCGGGGTTGCGCGCAATCTGGTGTACGACCGCACCCTATATATCCTGGCCGGCCTGCTGTTCGTCGGCCTGGTGTGCAATCTGCTGATGCGGCCGGTGAATCCCAAGTACTACATGAGCGCCGAGCAACTCGCGCGCGAGAAGGCACTGCAGCACGAGGACCGCACCGCGGGCGATGCCGAGCGCGCCGCGCGCGGCAGCTTCGGCTTTGCCGGCGTGCTGGCCTGGGCCGCGATCGGGATCCCGTTCCTGATCGGTGTCTATATCGCGATCCAGAAGGCGGCCGCGCTGTTCTGATCTGATCCGCGATCCGGCCGAGGCGAGCGGCGGCCCCGCCCGGGGTCGCCGCTCGCCGGTGCGCCGCGCGTCGTCTGCCGCGGCGCAGCCGGCCACTGCGCCGGTATCGGCCGCCGGCCCCCCGGGCATCTGCCGCCGTCAGCAGATAATTCGCACCCCAAACCACTCGGAAACCCGCAGACCACTGTGGGTATTACGTATGCTCCGTGCCGAGCATGAATTGTAGGATCGCCGCGGCACCTCGACAGCGAAGGGTGCTTGTCCGGGCCACCTGGGAACCACGCATGAGCACCACAATCAGCGACGCTATCGGTAACACCTACAATGACAAGGTCGTTCGTCAGTTTGCCATCATGACCGTGGTGTGGGGCATCGTCGGCATGGCGGTCGGCGTACTGATCGCCGCGCAGCTGTACTGGCCGGCGCTCAACTTCGATATTCCGTGGCTCACCTACAGCCGGCTGCGGCCGCTGCACACCAACGCGGTGATCTTCGCGTTCGGCGGCTGCGCGCTGTTAGGAACTTCGTACTACGTGGTACAGCGCACCTGTCACGTACGGCTGTTTGGCGACCGGCTCGCCGCGTTCACGTTCTGGGGCTGGCAGACGGTGATCCTGGCTGCGGCGATCACGTTGCCGCTCGGCATCACGCAGGGCAAGGAATACGCCGAGCTCGAGTGGCCGATTGACATCCTGATCACGATCGTCTGGGTGGTGTACGCGGTGGTGTTCTTCACCACCATCGCCAAGCGGCGAGTGCAGCACATCTACGTGGCCAACTGGTTCTACGGCGCGTTCATCATCACGATCGCAGTGCTGCATGTATTCAACAATCTGGCGATCCCGGTGAGCCTGACCAAGTCCTACGTGATCTACTCCGGCGTGGTCGACGCGATGATGCAATGGTGGTACGGGCACAACGCGGTCGGATTCTTCCTCACCGCCGGCTTCCTCGGCATGATGTACTACTTCGTGCCCAAGCAGGCGCAGCGGCCGATCTATTCCTACCGGCTCTCGGTGGTGCATTTCTGGGCCCTGATCTCGGTGTACATGTGGGCCGGGCCGCACCACCTGCACTACACCTCGCTGCCGGACTGGGTCGGCTCGATCGGGATGGTGTTCTCGCTGCTGCTGCTGGCGCCGTCCTGGGGCGGCATGATCAACGGCATCATGACGTTGTCGGGTGCGTGGTACAAATTGCGTACCGATCCGATCCTGAAGTTCATGATCGTGTCGCTGTCCTTCTACGGCATGTCGACCTTCGAAGGTCCGATGATGTCGATCAAGACCGTGAATGCCCTGTCGCACTACACCGACTGGGGCATCGCGCACGTGCACTCCGGCGCGCTCGGCTGGGTGGCGATGATGACGATCGGTTCGATGTATCACCTGATACCGCGGCTGTTCAACCGCCAGCAGATGTACAGCGTCAGGCTGATCGACGTGCATTTCTGGACCTCGACCATCGGCGTGGTGCTGTACATCGCAGCGATGTGGAGCGCCGGGGTGATGCAGGGGCTGATGTGGCGCGCCTTCAATGACGACGGCACGCTGACCTACAGCTTCGTCGAGAGCCTGAAGGCCACTTATCCGTTCTATCTGGTGCGGCTGCTGGGTGGACTGCTGTTCTTCTCCGGCATGTTGATCATGGCCTACAACGTATGGATGACGATTCGCGATGAGAAACCCGTGCCGGTGCCGGTCATGCCGGCCGCGGTGGGAGTCTGAACATGAGCCACGAGGTGGTCGAGAAGAAGCTGGGCGTGCTGATCACGCTGATCATCCTGGTGATCAGCCTGGGCGGTCTGGTCGAGATCGTGCCGCTGGCGATGAGCGCCGCGTCCAAGCAGGGCAACGTCACGATCAAGCCGCGTACCGCCCTGGAGCAGGCCGGATTCGACATCTACGAACGCGAGGGCTGTTACCTGTGTCATTCGCAGATGATCCGGCCGTTCCGCAGCGAGACCGAGCGCTACGGCCCGTACTCGGTCGCGGCCGAGTCGCAGTACGATCACCCGTTCGAGTTCGGCTCCAAGCGCACCGGGCCGGATCTGGCGCGCGTCGGCGGACGCTACAGCGACGACTGGCACCGGGTGCATCTGCACAACCCGCGCGACGTGGTGCCCGAATCGAACATGCCCGGCTTTCCGTGGCTGGCGCAAAACAAGATCGACGGCGCGTTGCTGGCGAAGAAGCTGCGGGTGCTGCGCATGCTCGGCACCCCATACACCGATGCCGACATTGCCGGGGCGCCGGCGGCGGTCGAGGGCAAGACCGAACTCGATGCGCTGATCGCCTACCTGCAGGGGCTCGGGCTCGCCCGGCCGCGCGGCTAGAGGAGCGGCGCAATGCACCTGGACCTTAATTTTGTCCGCAGCGTGGTGACGGTGGCGCTGTTTGCGCTGTTCGTGGCGCTGTGCGTGTGGGCCTGGAGCGACCGGCGCCGCGATGAGTTCTCGGCGGCGGCGCGGCTGCCGTTCGATGAGTCTGACAGCGTTTCGCCCGCGGACACACCGGCGCATGAGGAGAAGCACTGATGTCACCGGCCCTGACCCTGTTCATCGTCATCGGCACCAGCTTGAATGTGCTGGGCTGCGCCTGGTTGATCTGGTGGACCGCTCGCAGCCGCCCCGACGAGGTGGCCAAGGGCGAGGTCATCGATCACGTCTGGGACGGGGATCTGCAGGAACGCAATAACCCGATGCCGCGCTGGTGGCTGATCCTGTTCTGGCTCACCATCGTGTTCTGCTTCATCTACTTCGCGCTCTATCCGGGCATGGGCAGTTTCGGCGGCATCCTGGGCTGGAGCAAGCAGGGGCAGTACCAGCAGGAGATCGCCAGCGCCAACAAGCAATACGCGCCGATCTATGCGGCCTTTTCCGCCCGGGATGTGGTCGAGCTGTCGAAGGATCCCAAGGCGCTGGCGCTCGGGCACAGCCTGTTCCTCAACAATTGCATCAACTGCCACGGTTCCGATGCCCGCGGGGCGATCGGCTTTCCGAACCTGACCGACAACGACTGGCTGTACGGCGGCGAGCCGCAGAATATCGTGGACTCGATCACGCACGGGCGTCAGGGGATGATGCCGCCGCTCGGCGCCGCGCTCGGCCCGCAGGGCGTGGACGAGCTGGTGGCCTATGTGCTGAGTCTGAGCGGTCGCGAAGCCCCTGCTGACAAGGTCGAGGCCGGCAAGGCGCGCTTCGTGCTGTGCGCGGCCTGCCACGGGGCCGACGGCCGCGGCAATCAGACCATCGGCGCGCCGAATCTGACCGACGATATCTGGCTCTACGGCGGCTCGAGCGCCGCGATCCGCCAGACGATCATGGATGGGCGCCACGGGCAGATGCCGGCGCATCAATGGCTCGGCGATGACAAGATCCGGCTGCTGGCGGCCTACGTGTACAGCCTGTCGCATCAGCGGTGAGTCCTAGATGAATGAGCCCAATCCGGCATCGAACGATGGTGAGTATCGGTCCGAGCGGGCCATGGATGTCGGCCGGGTGCTGTGGCCATCGTTTCTGGCGGCCTGCGGGGCGAGCGTGCTGTTCTTCGCGGCCGTGGATCCCGCGCTGCTGCGCGGCGCGGGCCCGCGGCTGTTCGCGAACCTGGATCGCGAGGCCGGCTACGCACTCGGATTCTTCTTCTTCTGGGCCGTCGGCGCGGTAGCGAGCACGCTCAGCGTCTTTCTGATACGCAGTTCGAATCGCCGTGGGCGCAAGGCCGGCCGCCGGTCGGTGCTGCCATGACACGGGCGCCGATCGTTGCCCCGGTGCACGAGCAGGGGCCCTCGGCCTTCTACGCGGCAGCCCAGAAGATCTATCCGCGTGAAGTGCAGGGGCGCTTCGCGCGCCAGCGCAAGCTGCTGGTGTTCGTGCTGCTGGGATTGTTCTATGGCGTGGCCTGGCTGCAATGGGATGGCCGACAGGCGCTGCTGTTCGACCTGCCGGCCCGGCGTTTCTACATCTTCGGGCTGACCCTGTGGCCGCAGGACTTCTTCTACCTGGCGCTGCTGCTGATCATCGCTGCGCTGTCGCTGTTCTTCGTGACGGCGCTGGCCGGGCGGCTGTGGTGCGGCTTCGCCTGCCCGCAGACCGTGTGGACCGAGCTGTTCATCTGGATCGAGCAGTGGACGGAAGGCTCGCGCGCGCAGCGCATGAAGCTCGACCAGGCGCCGTGGACGCTGGAAAAGGTGTTGCGCAAGGGCAGCAAGCAGTTCCTGTGGGTGGCGCTCTCGGTCCATACCGGATTCACCTTTGTCGGTTACTTCACGCCGATCCGGGCGCTGGGCACGGAGGTCTTCAGCCTGACGCTCGGTCCCTGGGCAAGCTTCTGGGCGTTCTTCTACGGGCTCGCGACCTACGGCAATGCCGGATTCCTGCGCGAGCAGGTGTGCAAGTACATGTGTCCGTACGCGCGCTTTCAAAGCGCCATGTTCGACAAGGACACGCTGATCATCTCCTACGATGACAGTCGCGGTGAGCCGCGCGGCGCGCGCCGCCGCGGCACCGAGCCGCGCGCCCAGGGGCTGGGCGACTGCATCGACTGCACGATGTGCGTGCAGGTGTGCCCGACCGGGATCGACATCCGCAAGGGCCTGCAGTACGAGTGCATCGCCTGCGCCGCGTGCATCGATGCCTGCGACGACGTGATGGACAAGATGGGTTCGCCGCGCGGACTGATCCGCTACACCACCGAGCACGCGATGCACGGCAAGACCACGCACGTGCTGCGGGCGCGCATGGTGGTGTATGCGGCGCTGCTGCTCGTCGGAACCGGCACGCTGTTGTACTCGCTGATCACCCGCACGCCGCTGATCCTCGACGTCATTCGCGATCGCAATGCGCTGTACCGCGAGGTACGCGGCGACTGGATCGAGAACGCGTATACACTCAAGGTGATCAACCTGGATAATAAGCCGCACAGCTACCATCTGGAGGTGGCAGGGATGAACAGACTCGAAATTGCCGCGCCCGCAGGTGCGATCGAGGTCGCCCCGGGCAGCGTGAACGCGATCTCGGCGCGCCTGCAGGCACCGGCCTCGGTCGCCGGCGGCATCCACCTCATCACGCTCACGCTCGCCGCTGCCGATGCCCCGCGCATCGCGGTGCACGAGAAGGCGCGCTTCATAGGGCCGCAGCCATGAGCGCCCCGATCCCGTCGGCGCTGACGCCGTGGTACCGTCAGTTCTGGCCCTGGTTCATCATCGCGATGCTCTCGAGCGCCGTGGTCGCAAGTCTCACCAGCGCCTACCTCGCGGTACATACGAACGACGTGGTTCTGCCGCACGCGGACTCCTCCGAGTAGCCTGCGCAGCCGTGGACATCGCGGTCACCGAGTGCTGTTTTCATTGCGGCAACAGCCTTAAGGCTGGCGGCCGCTATGCGGTAGTGATCGATGGCGAGCGGCGTGCGGTGTGCTGCGGCGGTTGCGAGGCGGCGGCGACGCTGATCCTGTCGCAGGGACTGGGGCGTTTCTACGAGTTCCGTTCCGCGACCACGGCGCCGGCGGCCGAAGATCAACGAGACTGGTCGGTGTTCGACCGCGACGCGGCACTGCGCCGCTACACGCACTCGCGACACGACGGCGAGCGCGAGCTCAGCCTGCAGATCGGCGGCCTGCACTGCGCGGCTTGCGCCTGGCTGATCGAGAACAGCCTGGGCCGGCTCGGGGGCGTCACCGACATTCACGTCAATCCGGCCGGTGCGCGCGCCGAGCTGCGCTTCGATCCGCAGCGCGTGAGCTTGAGCCGCGTGCTCGAGCGGATCCAGGCGCTCGGTTACGTGCCGCAGCCGCTGAGCTTCACGAGCGGCGAGGCCGATTGGAGCGCAGAGCGGCGCAGCGCGCTCAAGCGCCTGGCGGTGGCCGGCCTCGGCATGATGGCCGTGATGACCTATGCGGTCTCGCTCTACGCCGGTGCCATGCAGGGCATCGCGCCGGACCTGGAACAGCTGCTGCGCCTGGTGAGCCTGAGCGTTGCAACCCCGGTGGTGTTGTATGCGGCGCAGCCGTTCTTCGTCGCCGCCTGGCGCAGCGTGCGCTCGGGCACGCTGGTCATGGAGGTGCCGGTGGCGCTGTCGATCGGCGCGGCCTACCTGTGGAGCGTGTGGTCCACGTTACGCGGGCAGGGCGCGGTGTATTTCGACTCGGCGGTCATGTTCACGTTCTTTCTGCTGCTGGGGCGCTATCTGGAGATGTCACTGCGCCACCGTTCCGGAATGCACCATGATGCGTTGCTGCAGCTGCTGCCCGACAGCGCGCTGCGCGTCGCCGGCGCCGACGCCGAACGCGTGACACCCGATGAGCTCAGCGGCGGCGACCGGGTGCGCGTCCTGCCGGGCGAGCGCATTCCGGCGGATGGCGAGATCCAGAGCGGCAGCTCCGAGATCGACGAATCCCTGCTCACCGGCGAATCCGTGCCGCAGCTGCGCTCGCGCGGCGATGAGCTGATTGCCGGCACGCTGAATCTGAGCGGCGCGATCGAGATGCGGGTCACGCGCGTAGGACAGGACTCGACGCTGGCCGCAGTCTCGCGTCTGCTCGAGCGGGCGCGCGCCACGCGGCCGCGGGTCGCGGATGTGGCGGATCGCGTCGCCGCCTGGTTCGTGGGCGCCGTGCTGCTGCTGGCGCTATTGGTCGGCCTCTACTGGCTGCGGGTCGATCCGACGCGGGTGTTTCCGACCGTGCTGGCGGTGCTGGTGGTGACCTGCCCGTGCGCGCTGTCGCTCGCGACGCCGGCCGCGCTCGCGGCCGCGACCACGCGTCTGGCGCGCTGCGGCCTGCTGGTCACGCGCGGACGGGCGCTCGAGCGCCTGGCCAGCGCGGATCGGATCGTATTCGACAAGACCGGCACATTGACGCGCGGGCAACCGCGTATCGAGCAGGTGCGGCTGCTGAGCGCGCGTGCCGCACGCGGGCGCTGCCTCGCGCTCGCGGCGGCGCTGGAGCGCCACTCGGAGCATCCGATCGCCCGCGCGTTCGCGCAGATCGAGCCGGCGGCGGCGGTCAGTGAGGTGTGCACCGCTGCCGGGCGCGGGCTTTCGGCAAGGCTCGGCGGCGTGCGCTATCGCATCGGCCGCGCCGACTATGTCTGCGAAGGCTGCCCGGGCGCGGCGCCGCCGCAGCTGCCCGCGGCCGATCCGGCCTGCAGCAGCATCGTGCTCGGGGACGAATCGGGTCTGCTGGCGGAGTTTCTGCTGGCCGACAGCGTGCGCGAGGACGCGCGCGAGACCCTCGAGCGACTGCGCGGGCTCGGAGTGGAGCCGCTGATTGCGAGCGGCGATCGGGCCGGCGTGGTCGCCTCGGTCGTGCGCCGGCTCGGGAGCTTTCGCGCGAGCGGCGATTTGCGCGCCGAGGACAAGCTGGCGCTGGTGCGCGCACTGCAGGCGCGCGGTCATCGGGTGGCGATGGTCGGCGACGGCATCAACGACGCTCCGGTGCTCGCCGGCGCCGACGTGTCGGTCGCGATTGGCGGCGGCACCGATCTGGCAAAGGTCAATGCCGATGTGGTGATGCTGGGGGAGGGGCTGGGCCCGCTGGTGCGCGGCATCGAGTCAGCGCGGCAAACGCGCCGCATCATCCGCCAGAATCTTGCCTGGGCGCTGCTCTACAATGCGACCGCGGTACCCCTGGCGGCGAGCGGCTGGCTCGCACCCTGGATGGCGGCGATCGGCATGTCGACCAGCTCGTTGCTGGTGGTGCTGAACGCGATGCGCCTGCTGGGCGGCAGCCGGGCGCACGTCAGCGCGCAGTCGCCGGCGGACGCGCCAACGACGGTGCCCGCATGAACATTCTGTACGTGCTCATTCCCCTCGGGCTGGTACTGCTCGCGGTGTCGCTGTGGGCATTCTTCTGGGCCGTGCGGCAGCGGCAGTTCGACGACCTGGATTCACCGGCGATGCAGATCCTGCTGGACGACGACCGCGCACCGATCCGCTCCATGCCCGGCCGCGCCGCAGCCAACCAACCGGCGCAGGCCTCCGATCCGGCCGCCCGTGAGCGGGAACACGGCGATGAGTGAACTTGCGCTGGCCACCGTGTTCATCGCGGGCCTGCTCGGCAGCAGCCATTGCCTGGTGATGTGTGGGGGCATCGCCACGGCGCTCGGGGCGCCGCGCAGTGGCGGCGGCCGCTGGCAACCGCTGCTCTATCAATTCGGCCGCATCAGCAGCTACGGTACGGCCGGGGCCCTGGTCGGCGGGCTCGGTGCCGCCGCCGGACTGGGATTGGCGGTCTCGCGCTGGAGCACCATCCTGCGGCTCGCGACCGCGCTGGTAGTGGTGATCATCGGCCTGGACATCGCCTTGGCGACCAGCGGGCGTGCGCGCTGGCTGCGGGCGCCCGAACGGCTGGGCGCCATGCTCTGGCGCCGCATCGCGCCGGCGGCGCGGGCGGCGCTGCCGGCCTCGGCTGCGGCGCGCGCGCTGATGCTCGGATTGCTCTGGGGCTGGCTGCCGTGCGGCCTGGTCTACTCCGCGCTGGTGGCCGCCGCGGTCGCCGGCAGCGCACTCGGCGGCGCTGCGACCATGATTGCGTTCGGACTGGGCACGATGCCGTCGATGCTGAGCCTGAGTTATGCCGGCACACGGCTGCCGCGACCGGATGGCACGCTGGCGCGCCTGCTCGGCGCGATCATCGTCGCGTGCGGCCTGTGGACTGCGACGATGCCGATTGCAACGCTGACGGGTGCCAGTCCGCACCACCACCATCATGCGATGGCGATGCCGGCACACGATGGCACCGGCGAGCTGCGACCGGCCATGCCCCCGGGCATGACGATGCCCTGATTCCAGTCGCCCCGGCGCCCCAAGTCGCCCGGAAATGGGGCAGCACGGCACCCGGGCAAGGCGACCTTGGGGCATCGCCGGACGTCGAGTCCCGATGATCCCGCCCGGTCGCGCGGGCCCGCAACGCCATATCTGGCGCCACGTTGACAGCGGGCGACTGCATGTGTTTCAGTATCGGTCCGATACCCGCGGCAATCCGGGCCGAAGCTCATCGACATGGCAGAAATCGAAATCGCACGCTCGCAATCGACCCTGGTGGTCACCCAGAACGCGGACGTCCGCTTTCTCGGCAAGCTGCTCGGCGACGTGATTCGCGAATACGGCGGTGAGGCGCTGTTCCGGCGCATCGAATACATCCGCGCCACTTCGGTCGACCGCTATCGCGGCGTGGACGCCGGGCGCGGCGTCGAGCCGGGCCTCGATGCGCTCAGCCTCGATGAGACGATTGCATTCGTGCGCAGCTTCATGCTGTTCTCGATGCTGGCGAATCTGGCCGAGGATCTGCAGGGCGGCCACGCCGAACAGGGCGGCGACCTGGGTAGCGCGCTGCAGCGCCTGGCGTCGATCGGCATCGATGTGCATAAGGCGGTTGCGCTGCTCAATCGCGCGCTGATCGTGCCGGTGCTGACCGCGCACCCCACCGAGGTGATGCGCAAGAGCATGCTCGATCATCGCAACCGCATCGCGGCGATGATGCGCATGCGCGAGGCCGGCCGCACCGAGACCCCGGAAGGTGAATTCATCGAGCATGCGATCGCGCGGCAGATTGCGCTGCTGTGGCAGACGCGCGCGCTGCGGCGCGAACGCCTGTACGTGACCGACGAGGTGGACACCGCGCTGGCGTACATGCGCGACATCTTCATGCCGGTGCTGCCTTCGCTGTACGCGCGCTGGGAGCGGGTTCTCAAGCACCGCCCGAAGAGCTTCCTGCGACTCGGCAGCTGGATCGGCGGCGACCGCGACGGCAATCCGCACGTTACCGCCGAGTCGCTGCAGCTGGCGCTCGGCCGTGCCTCGCAGACGGTGCTGGCCGATTATCTGGAGCGCCTGCACGCGCTGGGCGCGGAACTGTCGATCTCCAACGAGCTGGCCTCGGTCAGCAAAGCGGTGGACATCCTTGCCGAGGAGAGCGGCGACGACAATCCGGCGCGACGCGACGAGCCGTACCGTCGAGCGATCACCGGCTGCTATGCGCGACTGGCGGCGACCTACAAGACACTGACCGGTCGCAATCCGCCACGGCTGCCCTCGGTGAGCGGCGAACCGTACCCGGACGCCGAGAGCCTGCGTTCGGACCTGCTCGCGCTCGAGCAGTCGCTCGAGACCAGCAGCCGCGGCTGGCTCGGGCGCGGCGGCGCACTGGCGCGCCTGATCCGCGCGGTCGAAACCTTCGGCTTTCATCTGGCGACGCTCGACCTGCGGCAGAATGCCGATGTCCACGCCCGCGTGGTTGCGGAACTGCTCAAGGTCGCAGGCGTAGTGGCCGATTATCAGGCGCTGGAGGAGGGCGCGCGCGTCGAGCTGCTGCGCCGGGAGCTGGCCGGGGAGCGCTTGCTGGCCAGTGCGTTTGCCAGCTACAGCGCCGAGACGCTGTCGGAACTCGCAATCGTGCGCGCCGCGGCCCGCGCGCACGAAATGTACGGCCCGGCCTGCATCACTACCTACATCGTGTCCAAGTGCGAATGCGTATCCGATCTGCTCGAGGTCAACATTCTGCTGAAGGAGGCCGGTCTGTATCGCGGGCACGGCGCACGCAGGGCCTCGATCATGGTCGTGCCGCTGTTCGAAACCATCGGTGATCTCAGGAACTCCGCGCAGATCATGCGCGACTGGCTGTCGCTGCCCGAGGTGGCCGTGATCACCTCCTCGCACGGCTACCAGGAAGTGATGGTGGGTTACTCGGATTCCAACAAGGACGGCGGCTATCTGACGTCGGTCTGGAGCCTGCATCAGGCCACGCGCACGCTGGCCGAGGTGTTCGAGCAGCGCGGCACCAGGATGCAGGTGTTTCACGGTCGCGGCGGCGCCGTCGGACGCGGCGGCGGCTCATCGGTCGCGGCCATCCGGGCGCAGCCGCATGGCACCGTCAACGGCCGCATACGGATCACCGAGCAGGGCGAGGTGATCGCCGCCAAGTACGCCACGGCCGAGAGCGCCAGCGCCAATCTCGAGGCCATCGCTTCCGCCACCCTGATGGCATCGCTGGAAGGCGATACCGTGTCGGCGCGCGATCGTCCGCGCTTTGCCGCCGCGATGGATGCACTGTCGAAGGCGGCATTCCAGGCCTACCGCTCGCTGGTCTACGAGACCGAGGGCTTCTCGACCGTGTTCCGGCAGATGACGCCGCTGCGCGAGATTGCCGAACTGAAAATCGGCTCGCGGCCGGCATCGCGCACCAATTCGGATCGCATCGAGGACCTGCGGGCGATCCCGTGGGTGTTCAGCTGGGCGCAAGCGCGCGTGATGCTGCCGGGCTGGTATGGCGTCGGTCACGCGCTGCGCTCGTTCGACGACACCGCGTTGCTGCGGGAGATGGTCGACGCGTGGCCGTTCCTGCGAGCGACGCTCGATAATCTCGAGATGGTGCTGTCGAAGTCCGACATGGGTATCGCAGCCCGCTATGCCGGCCTGGTCGAGGATCGAAGGCTCGCCGAGAACATCTTCGGGCGCATCCGCGCCGGCTGGTCGGCGACCCACGATGCGCTGCTGTCGCTGACCGGCCAGGCGCGCTTGCTCGAAAAACATCCGGCCCTCGCCGCGGCGATCCATCTGCGCCTGCCGTACATCGAGCCGCTGAACTGGCTGCAGGTCGAGCTGCTCAAGCGGCATCGCTCGGGCGAGAAGGATCCGCGCATCCGCGAGGGCCTGCAGCTCTCGATCAACGCGATCGCGACCGCGCTGCGCAACAGCGGCTAGTGCCGGGCGGTGCGCGGCGCCGCGAATCGATGCGTTGCGCCAGCCCGCCGTGGCAGCAGGCACGCCAATCGTGATCAGCGACACGCCGCTGCTTCGCCGAGCGCGGCATACTGTTGAAATTACAGCTTTTTCACCGGTATTTGCCGGTAGTGCGAGCGCGCCACCCATGACCAAGACCCAGCCAGCCGAGCGCCCCCGCGGTGTTGCGACGCCGCCGGCTGCGCCTGAAGCCCTGACGTCGAAGGCGCGCCTGTTGGCCCATCTGACGGCTCCAAGACCGACCCGCCGCGAACCCCTCGGGGCACTGCTGACGTCCGCCGGGCGGCTGCACGAAACCGGTGTGCATCGCGGTCTGGTGGCACAGACCGAGCATCCGGGCCAGCGGCTCGGAGCGCTGCTGCTCGCTGCCGGTGAAATCGCGGCAGACGATCTGTATCGCGCGCTCGGCGAACAGATGGGCGTGGCGTTCGTGCGCCTGGGCGAGTTCGACGTCGAGCCGGCCGCGCTCGCTGCGTTGCCCGGCGACGTCGCGCGTGCGCAGCGCGTGCTGCCGCTGATGCTGCACGACGGCGAGCTGGTGATCGCGACGGACGATCCGAGCGATACCGAAAAGCTGTCGGCGCTGCGATTTCGCACCCAGCGCTCGATCGAGGCGGTGCTCGCCACGCCGGCGGATCTCGATACCGCGATCGCGACCCACTACCCGGCAATCGAGGATGCGGCACTGGACTCGGAGGTTGACCGGCTGCTCGAGCAGCACGCGGCGGCGGCGCCGCCGATTGCCGAGCGCCATGCGGAGTCCAAGCCGATCGTGCGGCTGGTGGACAACATGCTGCGCAACGCAGTGCAGCGGCGCGCCTCGGACATTCATCTGCACGCGCGCGAACACTGCGCGGACGTGCGCTATCGGATTGACGGTTCGCTGGTAGCGGTCGGGCAGTTCCGCCAGGCGCTGTTGCCAGCGGTGGTTGCGCGCATCAAGGTGCTCGCCAACATGGACGTCGCCGAGCACCGCCTGCCGCAGGACGGCGCGATTCGCATCGATACGCCGGGCGGCCCGGTTGACATGCGCGTCTCGGTACTGCCGTCGCTGTACGGTGCCAACGTTGTGATCCGCATTCTGGACCGCACCGCGGGGCTGCGCCGGCTCGCCGATGTCGGCTTCAGTGCGGTCGATCAACGCCGTTTTCGCTCGCTGATCGACCGCAATCAGGGACTGGTCCTGGTCACCGGACCGACCGGATCGGGCAAGACCACGACGCTGTACGCGGCGCTGCAGGAACTGAACACCGGCGAGTACCACATCCTGACCGTCGAGGATCCGGTCGAGTATCGGCTCGACGGCATCGTGCAGATCCAGGTGCAGCCCGCGATCGGATTCGATTTCGCGCGCGCGCTGCGTCAGATCCTGCGGCACGATCCTGACGTGATCCTGATCGGCGAGATCCGTGACCCCGATACCGCAAAGATCGCGGTCGAGAGCGCACTGACCGGCCATCTGGTGCTGTCCACGCTGCATACCAACAGCGCCGCGCAAACCATCACGCGCCTGATCGAGATCGGCATCGAGCCGTACCTGGTCAATGCCACGCTGGCGGGCGTGCTGGCGCAGCGGCTGGTGCGCCGCAATTGCGAGCACTGCAAGGTCGTGGAGCAGCTTAGCAGCGAGGTACGCGAGGCGGTCGGCGTCGGCGATGGCGAAACGTTCTGGTGCGGCAGCGGTTGCGAGGAATGCTTCGGCACCGGCTATCGCGGCCGCGTAGCGGTGTACGAACTACTCGAGATGAGCGCGGAGCTTCGCGACCTGGTGCGCACCGGCGCCAGCCACGATCAGCTGGAAGTGCGCGCTGCGGAACAGGGCATGGTGCGGCTGACGGTCCAGGCGCTCACGCTGGCGCGCGCCGGCGTGATTTCGCTCGGGGAAGTTTTCCGCGCCCGCCTGGATTGATTTCTACGACAGCGCCGGGCCGTATCTGCGCAGTCGCATCAGCGCGATCAGGGTCAGCAGCCCCGCCGCGGACAGGTAGTAGCCGACGTAGGCGAGCCCATAGTGAGTGGCCAGCCAGGTGGCGATGTAGGGCGCGAGCGACGCGCCGACGATGCCCGCCAGATTGAAGCTCAGCGACGCGCCCGTGTAGCGCACGGCCGTCGGATAGAGTTCCGTGAGCGCGGTGCCGAGCGGCCCGTAGGTGAGTCCCATGAGCCCGAGACCCACGGCCAGAAAGGCGAGCACGGCCGCGGTGCTGCCCGATCCGAATAGCGGCGCAAAAGCCAACCCGTATGCGATGATTCCCAGCGTGGCGGCGATCAGCATCGCGTAGCGCCCGCGCCGGTCGGCGATCGCCGCCGAGATCGGAATCGTCAGCGCAAAGAACAACACCGCGAGCATCTGCAGCACCAGGAAGTCCCGCCGCGTATAGCCGAGTGCCGATGTGGCCCAGCTGAGGGTGAACACGGTCATCAGGTAGAACAGCACGAAAGTGGCCACAGCGGCGAGAGTGCCGAGCAGTAGCACCGGCGCATGCCGTGCCCAGAGGGTCAGCATCGGCACGCGCACCCGCTCGCCGTTCTCGATGGCGCGCTGAAACTCCGGTGTTTCGGTGAGGCGCAGCCGCACGTACAGGCCGACGAACACCAGCGGGGCGCTGGCGAGGAACGGAATGCGCCACCCGTAGGCGAACAACTCGGGGTCCCTGAGCCGGTCGGTCAGCAACAGGAAGATCCCGCTCGAACACAGGAAACCGAGCGGCGCGCCAAGCTGGGGAAACATGCCGTACCAGGAGCGCCTGCCGGGCGGGGCATTCTCGGTGGCCAGCAGCACCGCGCCACCCCACTCGCCGCCCAGGCCCAGGCCCTGACCGAAACGGCACAGCGCCAGCAGCACCGGCGCGGCGACGCCGATCGATGCGTAGGTCGGCAGCATGCCGATCAGGATGGTCGACAGCCCCATCGTCAGCAGTGCCGCCACCAGCGTCGCCTTGCGTCCGATGCGGTCCCCGAAATGCCCGAACAGCGCCGAACCCACCGGTCGCGCGAAGAACGCCAGCGCAAAGGTCGCGAGCGACTGCAAGGTCGCCAAGGCCGGATCGCCGGCGGCAAAGAACAGTCGCGGAAACACCAGCACCGCAGCGGTCGCGTAGATATAGAAATCGAAGAACTCGATCGTCGTGCCGATCATGCTCGCGAGCAGCACGCGACGATGATTCAGCGTTGCTGGTTCGGCGCGCAGTCCATTAGCTGATGTCATGTCTCCATCAGACGTGTCACGTGGCGGGCTTGCCCGGCACCAGCGATGACATGAGCGCTTCGAGCACCTCGACGTCGGTCTGATTGCGTACTTGCGCGAGCATGCGCACGGTGCCCCAGCCACGGCGGCGAGTGCTCGGTGCGAGGCTCTCGATCGTGAAACTCGCGCGGAGCCTGTCACCAGCGCGAACGGGGGCACGCCAGCGCAGCCGGTCGACGCCGATGCCGACTGAACCCTGCGCTGTCGAGGCGTCGCTCATCACGAAGAGCCGCATGGTCATGGCCGCGGTGTGGAACCCGCTCGCGATCAGGCCGCCGAACTCGGTGCGCCGTGCAACGTCAGGGTCCGTGTGGATCGGCTGCGGGTCGAACTGGCGCGCAAAGGCAACGATCTCGTCCTCGGTGACCTGGTACTCACCCGATTGATAGATCTGGCCGACGACGAAGTCGTCAAAGTAACGTGCCAGGGACATTAGTTGAACGCGCTCCCTGGCCGGTTGGAGTTGCAGCCAATCCGCTCTCGCGGCCGGCTGCGTGCTCAAGAAAGTGATGTACCAGGCCCTCACGTGGTTGGGTTCCAGTCTGATCCGGTTGCCCGGGCGCGACCTAGGCTCCCTAGGGTACCGCTTGTCGAGCCGCCTTTGGCGACGCCAGGGAAAACAACTATCACAGCATACGACTGCTCCTGCTTCACCGGCAACGCATCCTTGCCCGCCGCGCGTCACCGGACGCAGTAGTACAATTGGCTGGCTCGCCGAGCGACGTGTCAATACCTTTCGCGAGGATCCGTCCATGCAAACCATCAAACGACTTGTGTGCGTGCTGGCGACATCGTCGGCAATCGCGCCCGCGATGGTGGTGCTTGCGGTCGAGCAATCCGCCCCGGCAACCAAAGAGATTTCCGTTTGGGAACAACACCAGGTGAGCTTCGATTATTACAGCCAGACGAGGTCGTACAGCTGCCAGGTGCTGGAGGGGAAAGTGCGCCAGCTGTTGCGGCAGCTGGGAGTGCGCAGCGACCTGCAAGTGCGGGCAAGCGGGTGTGACGCCGGAACATTCGCCGCCAGCCATATGGGCACGATTCACGTGACGTTCTATGCGCTCGCGCCGTCTTCGATGAGCGATGCAGCCAACGGTGTGCCAAGTCATTGGGTAAATATGGATATCAGCCCGCAGCGATCGCGCTTTCTGGACAGCGGCGATTGTGAGCTGCTCCGTTCCATGCAGTCGGTGCTGTCGAAGGAATTGAGCTGGCGGCAGCTGGAATACAATATCAGCTGCTTTCCACAGACTCTGCCCGTCAATGACTTTCACATAAAAGGCTTGCTACTGGAGCCGGCCGGGAATACCAGCGGCTAAAATTCGCGACCGCCCATTGCGTCTGCGATGCGCGGCGAGGCGCAGCGCAGGCATTGCAGCTCGCGTAGATCATGCCTACCGTCCGTAGGTGTACTGAACGAAGCCCTGATTTCGCGCCAGACTGTCATAGAGTCGCCGCGCGACCGTGTTGGCTTCGTGCGTCAACCAATACGGGCTGTTGGCGGCCGCGGCACGCGCTGCCGCATCGACCGCCTCGATGAGCTGGCGGCCGCAACCTCGGCCGCGAACCGTCTCATCCACATAGAGATCCTGCAGGTAACAGGCGCGCGCCGTCGACCAGGTGTCTTCGTGATACAAGAAATGTGCGATCCCGACCAGCCGGTCGGTTGAATCACGCGCACCGAGCCCGTGTATGAGTCCGGCGTGGATCCGTTGCCAGGTGCTGTCGGTGATCTCCGCCGACAGCTTGATGCCATAGAAGCGCTGATAGGCGCTCCACAATTCGTTCCAGCGCGCTCGTTCCGAGGTGCGCAGAGGCGAGATCTCGATGGATGACATCAGTTGCTCCTTCCTGCGCGGAACCTGACGGCTCCGATGCAGTGTCAAGCTTCGGCCTTTGAGCGCGCGGTGATCAACCCATAGACCAGCACCGCGATGGCACAGATCAGCAGCACGGCGCCCATCACGGTCACGGTGTTGCCGATGGAAGCCTGATGCCGACCTCCCATGTCTAAGGATCCCGTCGGAGAATCCTCGTCCCATTCGATTCTATGGCCAGAAAGCACTTGCTGGCGACTATCGAACCGCCATCACCGAACAGAAAGAGGGCGGACGTCGGGCTTGCCGGCAACCCTGAGCGAAGCGTATCTTCCAGGCGCCTGGGACACGGAAGTGATGGAGTACCTCGCCCGCTGCCATTGTGGTGCGCTGACTGCGCACTACCGCACAATGCTACCGACGGCTTCCTGGCCCGTGCGTGCCTGTCAGTGCGCATTCTGCAGCGCCCATGGCGCGTTGAGCACCTCGGATCCGCATGGCTCGCTGACCTTTGGCGCCTCCGAGCCCGAACGCCTGCAGCGGTATCGGTTTGGTACCCGCTCGGCCGATTTTCTGATTTGCCGCTCGTGCGGCGTGTACCTGGGCGCCGTCATGACCCATGGGTCGCAGCGTTGGGGCGTCCTGAACGTTCGTACCTTGCAGCCGCCGCTGTCAGATCTGCCGGCGCCGCAGCCGATGCAGTACGGCGCCGAGGGCACGGGCGAGCGCGCCCGGCGGCGCACGGCGCGCTGGACACCGCTGTCCGCCGACAGTCTCTAGGCCGTGGCTGTATGCACCGTCAGCAGCATGCGTTTTGGATCTGATCGGGACGCACCTTGATCTGCAGTCGATCGCAGCACGCGGCGTACTGTGCGTACAAATCCGGGAACTGCGTATCGGACAATTGAACGCCGTTGCCCTTGATCCGGGTAATCAGCGCAGATTGTGCAAACAGATATGCCACGAAACCGAAGCTGAGGATGACTAGCGCGACGCCGAAGGTACCTGCGATCAATGCTATCCACGCCGCGAGACCCAGCACCAGGGTAATGAGTCCTAGCGTGCGTTCGCGGGGGTACACACCCGAGACGCAAGGAGGCGACCGTCCGCTCTTCCAACTGCGCTGCGATCGCAGAATGAAGACCTCAACCATGCTAATCGAACCTCCTGGACTTATCCCAAGCGCCCAAACAGCACAATTTAGTTTAGATTGCACATCGTGCAAGAGGCATCCGGAAAGCAGTCCGCCCGTGCTGTCGATTCGCCGGTTGCCGGTCCCCGGCCGCTACTGGTGTATGACGGCGATTGCGCGTTCTGCGGCTACTGGGCGCGCTATTGGAAGAAGCTCACGGGCGACGAGGTCTGATTACAGGCCGTATCAGGAAGTGGCGGCGCAATATCCTGCGATCCCGCTGGCCGACTTTCAGCGCGCCGTGCAATACGTCACGCCCGATGGACATCATGCGAGCGCCGCGGAGGCCAGCTTCCTGACCCTGAGCCACGCGCGCGGCAAGGGAATCTGGCTCGCGCTCTATAGAAGGCTGCCCGGTTTCGCAGCCATCGCGGAATTGACTTACGCCTTCATCGCCGCGCACCGCTCGGCGTTCTATCGCATCAGTCTGCTTCTGTGGGGCGGCGATTACGGACCGCCACGATACGATCTGGTCTCATTCCTGTTCCTGCGCCTGTTTGGGCTGATCTACCTGTCGGCCTTCATCTCCTTCGGCGTGCAGGCGCAGGGGCTGATCGGCAGCCATGGCATCCTGCCACTGGCCGAACTGGTCGATGTCCTTGGCGCTCGCGTCGGGCCGGAGCGCTTCTATCTGATGCCGATGGTGTTCTGGTGGAGCGCAAGCGATGTCGCCATTCAGGCGGTGTGCTGGGCCGGAGCGGGGCTATCGCTGCTGCTGCTCTTCAATCTGCTGCCTCGCGCTGAGCCTGCTTCTGCTCTTTATGCTCTATCTCTCGCTGCTCTATGGCGGACAGGACTTCATGACTTACCAGTGGGACACGTTCCTGCTGGAAGCCGGATTTCTCGCGCTGATTTTGAGCTTCGCTAGGACCCCGGGCGTATGGTTGCTGCGCTGGCTGCTGTTCCGCTTCATCTTCATGTCGGGCATGGTCAAGCTGCTGAGCGGCGATCCCAACTGGTGGAATCTGTCGGCGCTGTCCTATCATTTTCTTACGCAGCCGCTGCCGACGCCGCTCGGCTGGTACGCCGCGCATCTGCCGCTGGGCGTGCTGAAGTTCGCTCACCGGGGGCACATTTTTTGTCGAGCTGATCCTGCCGTTCTGGATCTTCTGCCCGCGGCGGCTGCGGTTCGTTGCCGCTTTCGGTATCCTTGCTGCTGCAAAGCTGCATTTTGTTCACCGGCAATTACAACTGGTTCAACCTGCAGACCATGTTGCTGTGTTTGCTGCTGTTCGACGACGCAGCTCTGCAAAAGATATTGCCGCGGCGCCTGATCCGGGCTGCTGCCGGTAGCGCGCGGAACAGAAGGCGCCCCGAAGGGCGGTTACGGTCATCGTCGGCGCATTGGCGCTGCTGATCGTGTTCTGCAGTCTTGTGCAGATGGATGCGCGTTTCGGCGGCCGTCCGCCCGCGGTGGCGCAGGCAGTCGACCGCGTTGTCGAACCGCTGCACATCGTCAGCGGTTACGGTCTGTTTGCCGTCATGACTACTGAGCGCGATGAAATCGTCATTGAGGGTTCGTACGACGGCGCCGAATGGCGCGAATACGAATTTCGCGTACAAGCCCGGCGACGTCTCGCGCCGCCCGCCGTGGAATATCCCGCACCAGCCGCGCCTGGACTGGCAGATGTGGTTCGCCGCGCTCGAGGACCCGCGGCGTCTGAGATGGTTTCCGCGCTTCCTCCAGGCAGTACTGGAGAATAAGCCCGCGGTGATGGCGCTGATGGAAAGGAATCCATTTCCGAACAAGCCGCCGGTGTATGTGCGCGCGCAATTCTACGAGTACACCTATTCCAGCAGTGAGGAAAAGGCTAAGGGCCTGTGGTGGGACCGGCGGTTGCTGGGGCTGTACTTCCCCGTGGCGCAGCTGAAAGGCGAATGACCCGGTTAGCTTAGATTTTGTCGATCGACTTAGAACCCGTCGCGGAGAACCGGAACTCGGCTGCGCGAGCCTCCACGAGCTCGCTGTTGCCTGCGGGGCGTTCGGCCTGCGGCCGCCCAGCGCTTGTTGAACGGTGATTGCGACTACTTCCCAATCTTCACCCTGCGCCGACCTTTATTCTGCTTTTGGCGTATCCGTGCTGGACGCGCACGGAATGCCTCGTCTAGTTCTCGATCAAGGTCCATGCGAATTTCGTCGTGGACCGCCATCAGCAGAAAGCCCAACGTTACCTCGACTGATACACGACCCGGTTCTAGCTGAACGACGCCAGCCACTGCCGTCGCTTCGAAGTAGAGATTCAATCCTTCCCAGTGCGAGGTTATTTCGTATCGTTCTTCCAGTTTTGCGAACACAGCATTCACGATCGCGACAGCGCGAGCGTTCGAGAACTCGTGACTTTTCCGAAGCCTTATCGGTTCCACAGTATATGTGAGGTGTTTGGCGACGACCGACTTCGCGTTCATTACTAACATGACCGGGAGATACTTGGAAGCGGCTGGGCGTCGTACAACTTCAGCTCGAAGCGACAATTTCAACTACCAACTGGGTAAATTCGACCGCTTAGGAATGCCTGGAGCGGGCGCGTCACGGCGTGCAGCCGCACTCGACGTCACCGGCCTGCTTCGGCGGGCATTTCACCGTGCCGTATGAGCAGAACACACAGCAATCCCCGGCTTTCGGCTTCAACAGGACGCCGCAGCCTTTGCACTCGTAGAAATACTGGCATGCGTCCTCTGGCATCCGTTCCGCCTGTGTATGCCCACAGGCCGGACACGTGATAATCGATGCCAGGACGAGCGTTGGCATGCGTCTACCTTGATCGCGGCGCCTCAAAGGCCAAAGGCCAGCAACAGGTTGCCGGCCGTAGCGCCGTTGCCGATCGCGTAACCGGAGCCGACGTAGAGCATGCCGCCGACCGCCACCGCGCCGGAGACTGCGATGGCGCCGCCGTGTGCGGCCACGCCGTTGACGGTATCGAAGCTGCGCGCGGTGTCGAACTGCCAGAGCACATGGCCGTCGGAAGCGGCGAGCGCGTAGAGCATGCCATGGCCGGAGCCCTCGAACACCACGCCAGGCAACACCGTCGGGGCGGCGCCCAAGGAGTCGGTTCCGGAGCCGTCGGCGAGCGTTGGCAGGAAGCGCCACAGTGCTCGACCGCTGGCCGCATCGAGCGCGGCGACACCGCCCGTGCCGAGCCCGTAATACGCGCGGTGGCCGTCCGTTGCCCCGCCCCAGAGAATGGCGGGTGCGCCGACATGGTAGATCCCGCCCGGCTCGGCGCCGGTCGGATTGACGCGATAGAGCAGGCGGCCGGCGGCGTCCGGATCGATGGCAAGGATGTCTGCGGACTTGGTGCCAAAGAGCAACGCTCGGTGACCGCGCGGAAGGTTGATCAGCAGCGGCGAGTTGCCGATGTCCATGTCGGGACCATTGACTTCGGGGCAGGCGGCGCTGCGGTCAGGCCGCGCGCAGCCGCCGACACGCACGTCGCCCGACGTGACCTGATACGACCACAGCGTGCGGCCGCTGTCGATATCGACCGCCATGACGGCATCGATGGTCGGCGGTGCCGGCCCGGCGCTGGCATCGCCGGTCCCGAAATAGGCGGCGTTATGCCGCGGATCGACGGTCGGCGTATTCCAGACGGGCCCACCGGCCGGCCGGTAGAGCCAGACGCCATTGGCCTGTTGCAGGTAGGGCTGGGGCGCCTCGGCGATCACCCACGCTTTCCAGAGCTGTCGCCCGCTGGCGGCATCGAGCGCGACCACGCTGCCGCGCGAAGTGCAGCACGGATAGTCGGGCGTGCCTGCGCCGTAGCCCTCGGAGGAGGACACCGGCACCAGTAGCTTGTCGCGGTAGAGCCTCGCTGCCGCCGTGATGCGCGCGACGAAGTGATCATCGACGCGCCTCTGCCACAGCAGGCTGCCGGACTGCGCATCGAGTGCGAATACGTTCGCGTGGCCATCGCCGAAATAAACGGCGTAACGTGCATGTCCGTGCGCGCCCGGGATGCGGCCGACCACCGCCGCTGCGCGGATGATGGAGCCGGCCTCGAACGACCAGTAGACGCAGCCGCTGCGCGCGTCGAGCGAATAGAGATAGCCATTGTCGCTGCCGACGAATACTCGTCCGGAGGCAATGGTCGGCTGCGCGTTCGAGGACACACCCGACGGATAGCCAAAGGCCCACTTCAGGCGCAGGTGCGGCACGTCGCCGATGGCGATGCCGGCCAGCGCCGCGGGCTGGAAGCGCCAGTTCTCGCTGCCGCTGCTCCAGCCGTTCCACAGCGGCTGCGAGCTCGGATCGGCCAGTGCTGGATTGTGTGCGCAGCGGTTCGACATCGCTGCCGCGGACCCCAGAGCCGCGCTGCCCAGAGGCCGGCCGGCCATGAACTCGGCGATGCGTCGCCGCTCCGCGTCGCTCAGCACCGCGCCAGACTCGGCCATGATGCCGCCGGGCCCGAGCGCGGCGTAGATGCGCTCGGGCGGCATGGCACGCAGCGCTTCCGGAGAGGGCGCACGCTCGACTTGGGGATTGCCGTGACAGCTGGTGCATCGGGCCTGGAACAGGAAGAACCCCGACTCGGTACCCGGCGCGCCCGCCGAGGGCTCGGGCGCGGGCATCGGCGCGGGTTGCGCGGGTTGCGCGGCTTCGCCGGCATGGCTCGCGCGAGCGGCCAGTACCGCGACCAGCGCGGCCGTGGTGATCAGGTGCCGCGTCACGGTTGCTTGGCGCTTGCGGCCGCGCTGTCCGCTACCGGGATCACGGCAGCGATGTGATCGATGTGGCCCACGGCGCGCGTGCGGTGTCCCTTGCCGGTGGCATCGTCCATGAGGACCACGGATCCTGGCCCGAAGCGGCGCACTTCGCCGTCCGAGGCTGTGACCTCCGACATGCCTTGCACGACGATCAGGTACCATGGCTTGGGCGCGTTGTGCCAGTCCTCGAACGCACCGGGCTTGAGGCGCAGCAGCATGGCGCCGGGTCCGGTGCTCAGCGCGTGCATCAGCGGCCCGCCGGCGCGCGTCGAGCGAAAGTCGAATTGCTCCTCGCGAAAGTGGGAGTCGCCGTTCGCATCCACGTACAAGTGCACGTAGCTCAGCGCCGGGACAGAGTCTGTGCCACCGGCCGCCGCAGCGCTCTGTGCCGCGAGCGGGCAGCAGGCTAACATAACTATCGATCCGAACAGGCTTCGCATGGTATCGGTCCCCCTGGGTGGCGCATGCGCTGAGCTACAGGCACGGCATCCGCCGGTGCGCTCATACTCTAGTGCGTTCGCCGGCAACAACCAACGGTCGGGCACCCGGCGCCGTGACCTGAAAGTGTCGGCGCTCGTGCAGGCAGCCTTGGAGAATAGGCCCGCGGTGATGGTGCGGATCAACGGATCGTCGCGGCGCTCAATCGGCGGCCTGCGCGGTGTGAAAGCCGCTGGCCACCAGCGCATGCACCCCGTTCCAGCAGATCTGCACACCGATGCACAGCAGGATGAACGCCGTCAGGCGCACCACCACACTGGTCCCGGTGGGACCCAGCTTGTGCAGGATGCGATCGGCATAGCGATAGCACAGGTACACCCCGACAGCGACGATCAGGATGCCGATCGCCTGCGCCAGCGCCGTGGCCAGCAGTGAACGAAAGCCGGCCGGCGGGTTGGCGCCGAGCGTCAGGGCGACCGAGATCGAACCCGGCCCCACGGTCAGCGGCATGGTCATCGGATAGAACGCGCGCTGGCTCAGGTCCTCGGGGCGCGCCGCGGCTGGCCCGTTGCGCTGGAGCGCGGGCGGCGAATTGGGACTGTTCAGCAGCGACCAGGCGACGGCACAGACGACGATGCCGCCGGCGACCTGGACCGCGGGAATCGACAGACCGAAGAAGTCGAGCACATAGGCGCCGATCAGTGCCGAGGCGATCAGCAGCAGAAAGCTGTTGATCGCGACCGCCTTCGCCATCCGGCTGCGCTCTTCGTGGGTGAGGCCCACGGTCATCGCGAGGTAGATCGGGGCACCGCCGAGCGGGTCCACGATCGGCAGCAGCGCGCCCACGGCCAGCAGCACGACCGAGCCGAAGTGCAGCAGTGCATCGAAAACAGTGACCATCTGAGGATGCTCCCAATACCGGCCAGCAGGACGGGCAATGGCCCCGGCGCCAGACTCTATCGCAATCGATGGCACTGTTCTGCGGTGTCGCGGGGTGCGCGCCGCTCCGCCATCGGTTCCCGGGAGCGCGCGCCGATGGGGGCTTGAATTGTGCGCAATCGACCCCATCGGTCTGAGTCCAGTCAGGAGGCTCTCATGCGGGAAATTCGACGCAGCGATCAACGCGGTTTTGCCGATCACGGCTGGCTCCAGTCGTTCCACACCTTCTCGTTCGCCGACTACTTCGATCCGAAGCACGTGGAGTTCGGTCCGCTGCGCGTGATCAACGAGGATCGCGTGCAGCCGGGCGCCGGCTTTGGCACCCACGCTCACCGCGACATGGAAATTCTCAGCTACGTGCTGTCGGGCGCACTGTCGCACCGCGATTCGATCGGCAATGGGTCGACCATCCGCCCGGGCGACGTGCAGCGCATGAGCGCGGGACGCGGCGTGCAGCACAGCGAATTCAACGGCTCGAGCAGCGAGCCGGTGCATTTCCTGCAGATCTGGATCATGCCCGAGGTGCGCGGCATCGACCCCGGCTACGAGCAGCGGCACTTCAGTGCGCAGGAGCGGCGTGGTCGGCTGCGTCTGATCGCATCCCCGGATCGCGCCGAAGGGTCGGTGTTGATCCACCAGGATGCCCGCGTGTATGCCGGGCTGTTCGATGGACCGGAGAGCGCGACGCTCGAGGTCGCGCCGGGCCGCCGCCTCTATGTGCACGTGGCTCGCGGGCAGATCCAGGCCGGCGGCGAGGCGCTCGCGAGCGGTGATGCGCTGAAGCTCACCGACACCACGACACTGCAGCTGCAACAGGGCCGACAGGCCGAGGTGCTGGTGTTCGATCTGCCGGGCGCGCACGCGGCGGCCGCTGCGGCGGTGCCGTCGCAGCGCAGCTGACGTCCGCCGCGGCGCGCTCGCAGCTCAGTCGCGTCGAAGCTGCTGCGCCATGGCCGCGGCCTGGGCAAGGGCGGCATCGCCGGGAAAGTGCCGGGCAAAGTTGACGAGCAGCGCCTCGGCGGTGCGCCGGTCGCCGGCGAGGCGCGCCAGCTCAGCGACGCGCAGCGTCTCCGCGCCGGATCGCGGACGAAACGACGGGTCGGCGGTCAGACAGCGCTGGACCAGGCGGGTGACGCGCGCGTTGTCGCGCCCGAGCGCGCGCGACAGGTAATCCTGCCCCAGGCGCGACGCCAGCCGCGGGGTGCCCAGCCTGCCGAGACGCTCGAGCAGCCAATCGTAGAACTCGAACGCGTAATTCTGGACCGCCAGTTCACGCTCGATCGTGTGCCAGGCGGCGGCCAGATTGCCGCCGCGCGCCTCGCCGTAGAGGCGATCGATGAATCGGGCGCGATCGCGGTCGAGCTGCTGCTGCGCGCGTGCGGCGCGCCGCTCGGGCGTGTCGATGGCCTCGTGCCCGAGCGCC
Organism: uncultured Gammaproteobacteria bacterium; assembly: GCA_963701975.1. Classification (GTDB taxonomy): domain Bacteria; phylum Pseudomonadota; class Gammaproteobacteria; order Steroidobacterales; family Steroidobacteraceae; genus FEN-1191. The sequence continues at coordinate 3,599,578 of OY969692.1, read as the reverse complement.
GCGCGATGCTCAAACAGGCTGCCGCCGATCAGCGAGAATACCGACAGCCAGGCAAACTGCGCCGCCGCGATCAGCAGCCACTGCGGCAGCAGCGCCCGACTGGCCAGCAGTGACAGCCCCAGGCCATCGATCAGCACCACCGCGACGATTCCCAGATAGACCAGCCGCAGTGTCTGCACCAGCTGCCACAACACCCGCGGGTTGATCGCCTGCCAGAAGCTGTCGCCGACGCCCAGCGCGCCGATCGAAGCCGGCAGCGCGGTGAATGCCAGCGCCGCGAGCGCGAGCGCGGCCAGCGGACCTGCATAGTGGGCCAGCGCACGTGAGGCCCCGTAGACGACAAGTATGAACAGCAGCTGCAGCAGCGGCCGCGGCTCGTTCAGCGGATTGAGCATTTCGATCGCCAGCACCGGCGGCTCACGCGCGCCATGGGCGATCTGCTCGAGCAGAACGTAAGCGTAGCTGAACAGCCACAGCAACAGCATCAGGGCCAGCACGATGCCGAGCAGTCCGAGCTGTTCGGACAGCAGCAGGCCCAGGCTCAGCGCCGCAATGAGAATCAGAACGGTGGGCCGGGCGGGCAACAGCAGATAGCGGACGAAGTGCGAGATCGACATGCGACCGCCATTATCGCGTGCGCCGACTTCTGTGCGGTGGCAAAGATCGGTATGCTCGGTGCGCGGCGCCGACCGCGCGAGCATGGGATCGAGGCCGACATGGATCTGAAGCTCTCGGGCAAGCGGGTATTGGTGACTGGCGGCAATACCGGTCTGGGCGCGGCGATGGGTCGGGCGTTCGCGGCCGAGCGGGCGCGCGTGGCGGTCAACTACCTGGTGCATCCGGAACAGACCGAGCAGCTCGCGGCGCAGCTGCGTGCGCTCGGCAGCGAGGTGCTGGCGCTCAAGGCCGACGTCAGTCAGCCCGACGCCGTCGCCGCAATGTTCGGCCAGATTGACGCTGCCTGGGGCGGTCTGGATGTGCTGGTCAACAATGCCGGCATCGACGGCCCGCGGGCGCTGACCTGGGAGGCGGACGCATCGGCCTGGAACCAGGTGCTGCAGATCAACCTCACCGGCGCGTTCTTGTGCGCGCGCGAAGCCCTCAAGCGCATGGTGCCGCAGCGTTCGGGCGTGATCATCAACACCAGCAGCGTGCACGAACTGATCGCCTGGAGCGGCCACGCCGCGTACACCGCCAGCAAGGCGGGGCTGTCGATGATGTCCAAGACGCTGGCACAGGAGGCCGGTGCCTATGGGGTGCGGGTGCTGTGCATCGCGCCGGGTGCGATCCGCACGTCGATCAACGCCGATGTCTGGCAGGACGCCGCCGGGCAGCAGGATTTGATCAGCAAGATCGCGATCGGGCGCGTCGGCGAGCCTGAGGATGTGGCCGGGATGGCGGTGGTGCTGGCTTCGGACGTGGCCCGCTACGTGACCGGCAGCAGCGTGCTGGTCGACGGCGGCATGACCGATTATCCCGCGTTCCGTCACGGCGGCTAGCGCATGAGCGACGGCAGCTCGGACAGCGGCGGCACCGACAGCGGCAGCAGCGACGGCGAGGACGCGCGCGGCGGCGGATCGGAAGACGACACCGTCGGCGACGGCGCGCCTGCACCGACGAATTGCCGGGATCCCGGCGGCGCGGCGTTCGGGGCTCCCGGGATTGCCCCGACCTGGTCCTCGAGCGACAAGGACTACGTCAGCACCGCGCTGGGCGGTTCGCGGCTGTGGGCGACGGTCGGGCACGGGATCATCAATGAGATCTACTGGCCATCGACCGGACAGCCGCAGATCCGCGACTTCGGTTTCTACCTGGTCGGCGAGCAGCGCTGGGTCGACCTCAAGCGCGTGCGCGCGCTACCGGCTGTTGACACCGGGGCCGTACCGACCGGCGCTGACGATCACGCACTACGGGCGAGGACTACGAGCTGATGCTCGAAGTGCTGCCCGATCCACTGCGCGATGTACTGCTGGTGCGCTTCAGGATCACCGGCGCCTACCGGCTGGTGGTGATCGTCGCGCCACACCTGGGCAGCACCGGCCGCCACAACAGTGCCTGGATCGACGATGCCTACGCCTATGCGAGGCACGGGGAATTCTGCCTGTGCCTGGCGGCCGACCTGCCGCTCACCCGGCTCAGCTGCGGCTACGTCGGCGCCTCGGACGGTTGGCAGGATCTGGCGCGTCACGGCCGCCTGACCTACGCATTCACCAGTGCCGACAACGGCACGGTCGCGCTCAGCGCCGAGGCGGCAGGTCGCAGCGGGGTGCTTGCGCTCGGATTTGCCGGTAGTGCCTACGGCGCGTTCACGCGCACGCGCACCGCGCTGGCCGCGTCGTTCGATGCGCTGCGTGATGAGTTTCTGCAGACCTGGGACCACTGGGGCTCGCGGTTGCAACTGCCGCGGCCCGACGATGCGCTCGGCGATGCCGGGCTGCTGTCGGCGGCGGTGCTCAAGATCCACGAAGACCGCGCCTTTCCGGGCGCGGTCGTGGCCAGCCTGAGCGTGCCGTGGGGCAACACCACCGACAAGCTCGGCGGCTACCATCTGGTGTGGCCGCGCGATGCGACGCTGACGGCGTTTGCGCTGCTGGCGGCACATCAGCTGAACGATGCGCGTCACATCCTGGCGCACCTGACCGCGACCCAGCGGCGCGATGGGCGCTGGCCGCAGAATTATTTTCCGAGCGGCGAGCCATTCTGGATCGGGGTGCAGCTCGACGAGGCGGCCTTTCCGGTGCTGCTGGCCGCGAAGCTGCGCGAGCTCGGCGAGGCCGAGCTGCCGGGCACCCGGCAGATGGTGCGCGCGGCGGTCGGGTTCATCGCGCGGACCGGCCCTTCCAGTCCGCAGGATCGATGGGAGGAGAACCCGGGCGTCAGTCCATTCACGCTTGCGGCCGCCATCAGCGCGCTGGTGGCGGCCGCGCCGTGGCTGGCCGACGAGGAGCGCGACTACGCGCTCAGCCTGGCCGATGACTGGAACGAGCGGCTCGAGTTCTGGTGCTACGTGTGCGATACCGAGCTGGCGCGCGATATCGGCGTGCTGGGCTACTACGTGCGCATCGGCAGCCCGGATCACGACGCTGCGCTGGCCGGCCAGGTGCAGCTGTGCAATCGGGAAGGCGAGCAGATACTGGCCTCGGCGCTCGTGAGCCTGGACTTTTCCTATCTGGTGCGCCTCGGGCTGCGCAGCGCGCACGATCCGCGCGTGCAGGACACCATCAAGGTCGTGGACCGTGTCCTCAAGGTGGACACGCCGTCGGGTCCGCTCTATCACCGCTATAACGAGGATGGCTACGGCGAATACCCGGATGGCCGGCCGTTCGATGGCAACGGTGTCGGTCGTGCCTGGCCGCTGCTGGTCGGGGAGCGCGGGCACCTGGCGATGCAGAGCGGCGAGGACCCGATCGGGTACCTTCGCACCATGTGGCGCTGTGCAAGCAGCGGCGGGCTGCTGCCCGAGCAGGTGTGGGATGCCGCGCCGATCCCCGAGCTGGGACTTGCGCCGGGCCGACCCTCGGGCAGTGCGATGCCGCTGCTCTGGGCACACGCCGAATTTCTCAAGCTGCTGATCGCGCGCGAGGGCCGCCGGCCGATCGAGCTGCTGCAGGCGATCGAGCAGCGTTACGCCTGTGCCGCCCCGCAGTACGCGGTGCGCGCGGCGGCCGCCTGGCACTGGCGCGACGAAGTGCCGGTGCTGCAGCACGAGGCCGGTCGCGCCCTGCTGATCGAGGATCGAACCGCGTTCACGCTGCATTTCGGTTTTGATGGCTGGCAGCGCATCGAGGCACGCGCGGCGCAGGCGCAGCCGTTCGGACTGTGGGCGGTGCGGCTGTCGGCGGCGGAACTGTCAGGTCGCGGCGAGCTCAATTTCACCCGCAACTACCAGGACCGCTGGGAAGGGGTCGATCATAGCGTGGCGCTCGGGCACGTGGGCCTGCAGCACGCGCTCAGCCGTTGTGGCTGAGGCGCCGGCCGTCGATCGGCCGCTGCATGGGCGGCCCTCGCCGTACAATCGCCTGCATCCGCGGCTGTATCTGGCTGAAGCGGCGGGTACCGCATTGCTGGTGTTCTTCGGACTGTCGATGGTGATCGTATTCTTCGGGCACGGCAGCGTGCTGGCGACGCTGCTGCCGTCGGCATCCTGGCGTCGAGCGCTGGCAGGCGGCTGCTTCGGCACCGTCGGCGCGCTGATCACGATCTCGCCGCTTGGCCGCATCAGCGGTGCGCACCTCAATCCGGCGCTCAGTTTCGCGTTCTGGCTCGAGTCCAAGCTCGCGTGGCGCGATGCCATCGGTTATGGGCTGGCACAGCTGTTCGGCGCGCTGCTGGGCGCATCGGCGCTGCTGATCTGGGGGTCGATGGGGCGCAGTGTGCAGTACGGCGCAACGAGCGTGGGTCCGGGCGTCCCGATCTGGCTTGGGCTCAGCGGGGAAGTACTGGCGACCCTGGCGCTGGTGCTGGCGATCTTCATCACCGCCGCGCATGAGCGCACGCGGCGCTTCACCCCCTGGAGCATCCCGCCGCTGTTCGCCTGGCTGGTCTGGTGGGAAGGACCGTGGTCGGGGGCGAGCGCCAATCCGGCGCGCAGCTTCGGTCCGGCGCTGGTCAGCGGGCAGTGGAGCGAGTTCTGGATCTACCTGCTCGGGCCGCTGCTCGGCGCGGCGCTCGCAGTCGCGTTGCTGCGGGTGGAAATGCTCGGCTCGCATCGGGTGCAGGTGGCACGGCTGTATCACTTTCGATGAGCCTCGCGAAACACCATGGCGTGCGGGTCGCACTGTTGCTCGTGGCCGCGCTGTGGGTGGCGACCCTGGCGGCCTATCGCACTCCGGCATCCAAGCCGCTCGATGCCGCGCCCAGCGAGTTCTCCGGCGAGCGCGCCAGGGCGCTGCTGCAGCGCCTGGTAGGCGACAACGTGCCGCATCCGCTCGGCAGTGCCGCCAACGCACAGTTGCGCGACCGCATCGTCGGGGCACTTCAGGACCTCGGCCTCGAGCCGACACTGCAGAGCGGCCTCATGGTCTGCAGTCACTACGGTGTCTGCGGCACGCCGACCAATATCCTCGCGCGCATTGCGGGTACGCAATCCGGCGAGCACGCAGTACTGCTGGCCGCGCACTACGATTCGGTGGCCGCGGGGCCAGGCGCATCCGACGATGTGGCCGGCGTGGCCTGCGTGCTCGAGATCGCGCGCGTGCTGCAGCGGCTGCCGCGCCCGCGGCAGTCGATCATCCTGCTGCTCGATGACGGTGAGGAGCCGGGACTGCTCGGCGCGCAGGCGTTCGTGCAGCATCAGCCCTGGGCGGCTACGGTGAGCGCGGCGGTGAATCTCGATGCCCGCGGCACGTCGGGACCGAGCCTGATGTTCGAGACCGGCAGCTCGAATCGCTGGCTCATGAGCCTGTATGCGGCCGCAATTGCCCGGCCACTGACGGACTCGGTGTACTACGCGGTCTACCAGCGGCTGCCGAACGACACCGACTTCAGTGTCTTCAAGGCCGCGGGCTATCAGGGGTTCAACTTCGCGTTCATCGGCGACGTTGCGCACTATCACACGCCGCTCGATGACTGGCGGCACGCGCAGGCCGGCAGCCTGCAGCATCAGGGTGACAATGCGCTGGCGACGCTGCTGGCGCTGGCGAACGCCGGGCCCGGACCGGTCCCCTCCGGCGAGGCGGTGTACTTCGATCTGTTCGGCCGGGTGCTGGTGCGGGTACCGCAGGCGTGGACCTGGCCCGCGGCGCTGGCGTTACTGGCACTGCTGCTGGGCGCGGGCCTGCGCCTGGGGCAGTTGCGGCTGTCGAGCGCGCGCGCGCTGATGACAGGGATCCTCAGTCTCGGCGCGGCGCTCGCGATCGGCGGCATCGCGGCGCTGGCGCTGATGGCGCTGCTGCGTGCGCTCGGCGCAGCGAGTCCCGGCGGTGCGACCAGCACGGTCGCATATCCGCGGGCGCTGGAGCTGGCTTTCGCGGCGCTCGCCTTTGGCGCCATTGCGCTGGCTACGCGGCTGCAGCGTCGCGCCGGCGCCTGGGGACTGGCCTACGCGGCGGCGCTGCTGTACGCGCTGCTCGCGGCGGCGCTCGCGCGCGCGCTGCCCGGGGCGAGCTATCTGGCGCTGCTGCCGGCGCTGGCCGCGCTACTGGCGCTGATCCCGGCGATGTGGCCGGGGGCGGCTGCACGCGCTCGGCCGGCGTGGCTGACGAGCATCGAGCTGGCAGCGCTGCTGCCGTGCATCGTTATGTTCACGCTGCTGTTGCCGATCGTCGTGCCGCTGTACGCGGCACTCGGAGCCGATGGCCTGACGTTGATGTGCCTGCTTCTGATCTACGGCGGTTTCAGCCTCGCGCCGCTCTGGGCGATCGGCGGCCGCCGCCAGCAGCAATTCGCGATCATCGCCAGCGCGCTGTGCGTGGCCGCCGGCGTCGTCGGCGCGATGCTGCTGCCGCGCTACACCAGCGAATCGCCGCAGCGGCTCAACCTGCGCTACGCGCTGGATGCCGACACGCAGCGCGCCGCATGGATCGCCGATCCGCTGTCGGGTGCGCTGCCCGCATCGCTGCGCAGCGTGGCGGGGTTTGCGCCTGGCATCCCGCCATGGTTGTCCGGGAGCGAGCCGTCATGGAGCACCGCGGCGCCGGTGCTGCCGATCCCGGGGCCGCGGCTGACGCTGCTGGGCGCCGCGCGCGGCGCGCAGCAGGCCCACTACCGCGTGCATATCGCATCGGTGCGAGCCGCGCCGGTGCTGACGCTGGAGTTCTCACCCGCGGCGGAGGTCAGCGCAGTGCAGCTGCCGGGCGATGCGCCGCTGTCGGCCCCGCCACGACGCGTGGGCAAAGGCTGGTCGCAGCTGCGCCTGTTCGGTGTGCCGCCGCAGGGGCTCGATGTGTCCTTCGATGGGTCGGCAGCGGCGTTCGATCTGCGCCTGTCCGACCAGAGTTTCGGTCTGCCCGCGGAGGGCGCAGGGTTGCAGCGCGCGCGCCCGCCCTTCGCGGTGCCGACGCAGGACGGCGATGTCACGATCGTGACGGGTCGCTTTCGCCTGACTCCGTGACGCGACCCTTCCGGAGCGGGGCACGTGCACAAGCGCGCGCGCCCCGACCGGGATCAGCAGTGGATCGTTATCGCGGCTTCTTCAGCGAGTCCTTCACATCTTGCTTCAGATCCCCGTAGTTCTTCTGCACGCTGCCTCCGATCTTCTGCGCGGTGCCGCGATCCTCGAGATCCGGATTGCCGACGGTGCGACCGGTGACTTCCTTGACCTTGCCCTTCGCCTCCTCAACGCGGCCCTTAACCTGGTCCTTGTTCATGACATCTCCTTGGGTTGCAAACGCGCCTCGAGTATGACGAGGCGCGCTCGTCAATCCATGCGCCGCGCTTGAACTTGGTTCGTAAGACCTGTCCGACCGTTTCCCGCGAACCGGTAACTGCGCCGTGAATCAGACGGCGCCGACAAGGCTATGAGGGTGTGGGGGCAGGTCGCGCTCGGCCACGGTTCTGTATAACTGCCGGCGCAAGGTCGTGCCGCGATCGCAACTCGCGCTCGTAACTCACGGCTGTCGTGAATCAGAGGTACCCGGAAGGTACGCGGGAGATTGTCATGCTCTATTACGCGGTAGTGTTTCTGGTCATCGCTCTCATTGCCGGCGCACTCGGCTTCTTCGGTATCGCCGGGGCGGCCGTAGGCATCGCCAAGATCCTGTTCTTCGTGTTCCTGGTGCTGTTCGTGGTGTCGCTGCTGCTCGGACGACGCGCCGGACCCACGGTTTAGCGTGGCCGGGGGCCGCTGGGCTTCATGGATGGCTACGATTTCGTCAGTTTCAAGTGATTACGGCTTCAATCCGGAAGGAGATCAATCGTATGGATACACCATCACGCCCAGCGCAGATTCGTAGGCTGGTGGCGGCGATCGGCATGGCCACAGGCCTGGGGCTGTGCCTCGTGGCGGGCGCAGCGTCGGGTGACAGCTCGCCAACGCCACATAGCGACAGTGTCGGTGCCGCGATCAGCGACACTGCAATCACCACCAAGGTGAAGTCGTCCTATCTTGGCGACGACCGGCTGAAGGGATCGCACATCAAGGTCCGGACCACCAACGGGGTGGTCACGCTGACGGGAACCGCGACCGGAGCGGACTCCAAGGTCGCGGCCGAGGAGCTCGCGAAGAACGTCAACGGCGTCAAGAGCGTCAACGATGAGCTCACCAGCGCGTCGAGCAGCGGCTCGATGCACCGGGCGCTTGCGAAATCCGATCGCGCCGGCTCGGACAGCTGGATCACCACCAAGGTCAAGTCGGAGATCCTGGCCGACAGTGTCAGCAAGGGCTTCAAGGTCGGCGTGAAGACGGTGAACGGCGTGGTCATGCTCCACGGCACGCTGCCGAACGAGGATGCGGTCGCGCACGTCAAGGACCTGGCGGAGAAGGTTGAGGGCGTGAAGAGCGTGGACACCACGCGGCTCAAGTCCGCCGCGGGCTGAGCGCTCAGTTGACAACGGCGGGAGCAGCGTGGGGCGCGATCGCGCGGCTGCTCCCGCCGGCGGCGGGCTTGACGATCGCAGACGCGACGACCAGCGCGTCACGAGACCCGTGCAGCCACAGCGCCGGCGGGCGCCGGCCGGCTGACCGATCGCCGCGATGCGCTGCGAATCGGCGCCGTAGTCGCTGTCCTACGCTCGTGTCGGACCGCTGCCGCGCGCGGATAGGCCGACCCCACCCGGTAAGGAAACGCTGCACGTACAGACCTCGGGCGGCGGCGCCGGCACGCTTGCGCCCGGTGACAAGCAACAACTTCATGACGGCACTGTGGCGCGCCTGATCGTGGTGTCGAATCGGGTCGTGGTCCCGGGGCACGGATCGTCCGCGGGCGGACTCGCGGTCGGCGTGCTCGCGGCGCTGCGCAGCGCGGAGGGCGGCGTCTGGTTCGGCTGGAGCGGCAAGACGCAGGATGAGCCGAACGTCGCGCCCGAGGTACACGAGAAGGAGGGCATCCGTTTCGTCACCATCGATCTTCCGACCGCAGGCTTCGATGCCTACTACAACGGCTTCTGCAATGGTTCGCTGTGGCCGCTGCATCACTACTTTCCCGGCGCCTTCCGCTATGACGCGTCCGAGTTCGAAGCCTACATGGCGATCAATCGCCGTTTCGCCGATGCACTGCTTAAGATGCTGCAGCAAGGCGATGTCATCTGGGTGCACGACTATCACCTGATGCCGCTGGGGAGCCTGCTGCGGCAGGCCGGCGTGACGGCGCCGATCGGATTCTTCCTGCACATCCCGTATCCGAATATCGCGGTGTTGCGGCTGTTGCCGACCTACGCCGAACTGGTGCGCGACCTGTGCCAGTACGACCTGGTGGGGTTCCAGACCGATGAGGACCTCGATGGCTTCAACTCTGCGGTCAAAGCCGTCTTCCGTGACGAAGCCAGCTTCGGCGATCGGCGGGTCGGGCTCAACGGCCGCAGCATCGGCACCGGCGTATTTCCGATCGGCGTCGACGTCGAGGTGATCGCGCGCCAGGCAGAGGAGGCGGTGCGGGAAGACGACGAGGTCAAGCGGCTGATCCAGGGGCTGCTCGGGCGCAAGCTGCTGCTCGGCGTCGACCGCCTGGACTACAGCAAGGGTCTGCTCGAGCGCTTCTCCTCCTACCGCGCGCTGCTGGAATCCAGCCCGGAACTGCAGGGCCGGATCACTTTCATTCAGATTGCGCCGCTGAGCCGCATCAACGTGGCGGCCTACGCCGAGATCCGCGATGCGCTGGAGCGGGCCGCCGGGCACACCAATGGCCAATTCTCCGATACCGACTGGACGCCGGTGCGCTACCTCAACAAGGATTTCGCACACAAGACGCTCAGCGGATTCCTGCGCATCGCCAATGTCGGGGTGGTCACACCGGTCCGCGACGGCATGAACCTGGTCGCCAAGGAATTCATCGCCGCCCAGAACCCGGAGGATCCCGGTGCGCTGGTGCTCTCGAGCCTGGCCGGTGCGGCCCATGAACTCAGCGGTGCGCTGCTGGTGAATCCCTACGACAAGGTCGCCGTCGCACGCGCGCTCGACCAGGCGCTTGCCATGCCGCTCGCGGAACGGCGTTCGCGCCACGAAGGCATGTTGAAAGTGCTGCGCGCCAACTCGATTGCGCGCTGGCACGAATCCTTCATCGCGCGTCTCGCGGCCTGAGGCGGCGCTGGTGTCCACGCGACCTTCGAACACGCCGCCGGCGCGACCGGTCACGGGCGCTGGACAGGCCAGTGCCGTGAACGCGCCGGTCATCGCTGCACCGCGCATCGCGATTGAACGCGTGTCGCCGTCGGTGGATCACGGCCGCTACCCCGCCAAGGCGATCGTTGGCCACGCGCTGGTGGTGGAAGCCGACGTCTTTCTCGACGGCCATGAGCGGCCCGGTGCGCGCCTGATCTGGCGAGCCGCCGACAGCGTGGCCGAGCACAGCGTGCCGATGGTCGCACTCGGGAACGATCGTTGGCGCGCTCAATTCACCCCCGGCCACGTCGGACTGCACTACTTTGCGATCGAGGCGTGGCTCGACGTCTGGGCGAGCCTCAGGGCCGATCTGGCCAACAATGCCGAGGCCGGCGTGGCGAGCCGGATCGAGATCGAGGAGGGCCGTGCGCGGGTGCTGGCGGCGCTGAGGCGCGCGCCCGACGCCGGGCGTGACGCCGCGCGGCTCGCAGCCGAGCTGGCCGCGGCGGACGTCGGGCAGGCGATCGAGCTGTTGCTGTCGCAGCCGCTGGATGCGCTCATGGGTCAGCTCGGTGAGCGGCTGTTCCTGACGCGGATGGCGCCGGAGCAGGCACTCGATGTCGAGCGGCAGGCGGCCGGCTTCGCCAGCTGGTACGAGATGTTTCCACGCTCCCAGAGCCGCAGTCCTGCGTCCCATGGCACCTTCGATGATGTCATCGCGCGCCTGCCGGCGATCCGCTCGATGGGCTTTGATGTACTGTATTTCCCGCCGATCAGCCCGATCGGAGACAGCAATCGCAAGGGCGCCAACAATGCGCTCAGCGCGCAGCCGGGCGATCCGGGCAGTCCGTATGCAATCGGTGCGGCGAGCGGCGGGCACGAGGCGGTGCATCCGCAGCTGGGCGGCATTGGGGCGTTTCGCCGCCTGATGAAGGCCGCCGCCGACCACGACATCGAGGTGGCGTTCGACTTCGCGGTGCACAGTTCGCCCGACCATCCGTGGCTCAGAGAACATCCGGGCTGGTTCAGCTGGCGCGCCGACGGCAGCATCCGCTACGCGGAGAATCCGCCGAAGAAATACGAGGACATCGTCAACTTCGATTTCTACTCCAAGGATGCGCGTCCGGCGCTGTGGCTGGCGCTGCGCGACGTGGTGCAGGGCTGGGTGGACGAGGGCGTCAGGATCTTCCGGGTGGACAACCCGCATACCAAGCCGCTGCCGTTCTGGGAGTGGCTGATCGCCGACATCCGCGCGCGCGATCCCGGCGTGATCTTCCTCGCGGAGGCGTTCACGCGCCCGGCGATGATGTACCGGCTGGCCAAGATCGGCTTTTCACAAAGCTACACCTACTTCACCTGGCGCAACAGCAAGGCGGAGCTGACCAGTTACTTCACCGAGCTCACCACCCAGGCGCCGAAGGATTTCTATCGGCCGCACCTGTTCGTCAATACCCCGGATATCAATCCGTTCTTCCTGCAAAGCGCGGGACGGCCCGGATTCCTGATCCGCGGCGCGCTCGCCGCGACGCTGTCGGGCCTGTGGGGGCTCTACAGCGGTTTCGAGCTGTGCGAGTCGGCAGCGGTGGCGGGTCGCGAAGAGTACCTGGATTCGGAGAAATACCAGATCCGCACGCGCGACTGGCAGGCGCCCGGCAATATCATCGCCGAGATCGCGCGCCTGAATACCATCCGGCGCGAGAATCCGGCGCTGCACACGCACCTGAACCTGAAGTTCTACAACGCCTGGAACGACCAGGTGCTCTATTACGGCAAGCACACGCCGGACCGGTCCAACTTCATCCTGGTGGCGGTGAGCCTGGATCCACACCGGCCGCAGGAAACCCGGTTCGAGGCGCCGTTGTGGGAGTTCGGGCTGCCCGACGATGGCGCGCTGGCGGTGGAAGAACTGATGCGCGGCCAGAGCTTGACCTGGTACGGCAAGATCCAGCACTGGCGGCTCGTGCCGCACGAGCTGCCGTTCGCGATCTTTCGCATTCGCCCCGCCGGCGCCTGACGCAACGCGCTGCACGGACATGGACATCATCGTTCCCAGGACCCGGCGCAGGCGGCGAAGTGCCGCGCGCCATGACTTCAACGCCGACCCGCTCTGGTACAAGGACGCCGTCATCTACCAGCTGCACATCAAGTCATTCTTCGACAGCAACGGCGACGGCATCGGGGATTTCGCCGGTCTGATCGACAAGCTCGACTACATCGCCGAGCTCGGCGTCAATACGATCTGGCTGCTGCCGTTCTACCCGAGTCCGCGCCGCGACGACGGCTACGATATCTCGGATTACTGCAACGTCCATGCAGACTACGGCACCCGCGCCGACGCGCGGCGGTTCGTCGCCGAAGCGCACGCGCGCGGCCTGCGCGTGATCACCGAACTGGTGATGAACCATACGTCGGACCAGCATCCGTGGTTTCAGCGTGCGCGCCGCGCGCCACCGGGTTCCTGGGCGCGTGACTTCTATGTGTGGTCGGATACCGACACGCGCTATGCCGGCACGCGCATCATCTTCGTCGACGTCGAGAAGTCGAACTGGACCTGGGACCCGGTGGCGAATGGCTATTACTGGCATCGCTTCTACTCGCATCAGCCGGATCTGAACTTCGACAGTGCGCGCGTGGTGAACGCGCTGCTGTCGGTGCTGCGCTTCTGGCTCGCCATCGGCGTGGACGGCTTCCGGCTCGATGCGGTGCCGTACCTGCTGGAGCGCGATGGCACCAGCAACGAGAACCTGGCCGAGACGCACGCACTGCTGAAGCGCATCCGCGCGGAAGTGGACCGCGCCTACCCCGGCCGCATGCTGCTGGCCGAGGCCAATCAGTGGCCGGAAGACGTGCAGCAATATTTCGGCGACGGCGATGAGTGCCACATGGCATTTCACTTCCCGCTGATGCCGCGCATGTACATGGCGCTGGCGCAGGAGGATCGCTTCCCGATCACCGACATCCTGCGCCAGACGCCGGATATTCCAGCGGGCTGCCAGTGGGCCATCTTTCTGCGCAATCACGATGAGCTGACGCTCGAGATGGTGACCGACAAAGAGCGCGACTATCTGTGGCAGCAGTACGCGGTCGATGCGCGCGCGCGCCTGAACCTGGGCATTCGCCGGCGGCTGGCGCCGCTGGTGCAGCGCGACCGCCGCCGGATCGAGCTGCTGAACTCGCTGCTGCTGTCGATGCCCGGCGCGCCGGTCATCTACTACGGCGACGAGATCGGAATGGGCGACAACATCCACCTGGGCGATCGCGATGGCGTGCGCACGCCGATGCAGTGGTCGCTCGACCGCAACGGCGGCTTCTCGCGCGCCGATCCGGCGGCGCTGGTACTGCCGCCGATCATGGACTCGTTGTACGGCTTCCAGGCGGTCAACGTCGAGGCGCAGGCGCGCGACCCGCACTCGCTGCTGAACTGGATGCGACGCATGCTCACGATCCGCGAACAGCAGAAGGCGTTCGGGCGCGGCAGCTTCCGGCTGCTGTATCCGTCGAACCGCCGGGTACTGGCCTACGTGCGCGAATACGGCGACGACGAGGGTGCGCTCCAGACCATCCTGTGCGTCGCCAATGTCGCGCGCTCCGCGCAGGCAGTGGAACTGGACCTGGCGTCATTCGCCGGTCGGGTTCCGGTGGAACTGCTCGGCGGCGCGGCGTTTCCCCCGATCGGGCAGCTGCCTTACCTGCTGACCCTGCCGCCCTACGGCTTCTACTGGTTCATGCTGGCGACGGCCGCGAAGATGCCGCCCTGGCACACACCGGCGCCCGAGCCGCTGCCGGAACTGAATACCTTCGTGATCCGCAGCTCGCTCGAGGAGCTGCTGGCAGCCTCGGCGCGTGCGGTGCTCGAGCGCGAGGTGCTGCCGGTCTACCTGCCGAAGCGACGCTGGTTCAACAGCAGGGACGCGACGCTGGAAGAGATCAGCATCGACGCGATCTCGCCCGTGCCCGGCATCGCACCGCCGGTGCTGCTGGCGGAAATCAACGTGCGCACCGCGCGCGGCGTGGATCGCTATTTGCTTCCGTTTGGTTTCGTCTCGGAAGGCGAGCTGAGCACGGCGCTGCCCCAGCAGCTGGCACTGGCGCGCGTGCGCCGGGGCGCGCGCGTCGGCTTCCTGACCGATGCGTTCTCGCTCGACAGCTTCGCGCGCCGGCTGGCCGAGCTGCTCAAGCGCGGCGCGCGGGTCGCGGATGGCGCCGGCGAACTGCGCTTCGTTCCGACCGCGCGCTTTGCCGACATAGCGCTCGCCGCCGATGTCGACATCCGGCGCTCGCCGAGCGAACAATCCAACAGCTCGGTCATCGTCGGGCAGCAGGTGATCATCAAGCTGTTCCGGCGCATCCACGCCGGGCCGCATCCGGAGGCCGAGATGGCGTCGTATCTGAACGATGCCGGCTTCGGGAACGTGGCGCCGTTGCTCGGGGAATTCGGCCGCGTGGCGCCGGGTGGCGAGGCGTTCACGCTCGGCATCGCGCAGGGCTTCATCTTCAACCAGGGCGATGCCTGGGCCTGGACCCAGAACATGCTGGATCGGGCGATTCAGAGCGTGATCGTACTGCCCGAGGACGTGGCGCTCGACGATCAGCTCGAGCCGATCAAGGAGTTTCACGCGGCGGCAACGATCCTGGGCAACCGGCTCGCGCAGATGCACCGGGTGCTGGCGCAGCCGACCACGAACCCGGCGTTCGCCCCCCGCACCGCGACGACGGCGGACTGCGCGGCCTGGGCCGACGCCGCGCGTGCGCAGCTGCGGGATGCGCTGCAGATACTCGACGGCGCGTGCGAATGGTCGCAACAGGAGCAGGGGCTACGGGACTACGTGCTGGCGCGCCGCCTGGGGTTGCTGGCGCTGCCGGCCGCACTCGCCGCAGCGGGAGTCGATACGCTGATGATCCGCATCCACGGCGACCTGCATCTGGGGCAGGCACTGGTCTCGCACGGCGACGTCTACTTCATCGATTTCGAGGGCGAACCGGCGCGCCCGCTGCAGGAAC
The DNA here is from genome assembly GCA_963701975.1 of uncultured Gammaproteobacteria bacterium. GTDB lineage: Bacteria > Pseudomonadota > Gammaproteobacteria > Steroidobacterales > Steroidobacteraceae > FEN-1191. The sequence goes on along the minus strand of OY969692.1, from coordinate 3,584,382 downwards.
GACGCGAGAAGACCAGCCCACTGCGCGACGTGGCCGGAATGCTGCGCTCGTTCGACTACGCCGCCGCCAGCGCCATCGTGGCCGGCGGGGCAGGCCAGAGCGAGATCGCGCTGGCACGCAAGCGGGTGATCATCGAGCGCTTCCGCCAGGTATCCGAGAACGGCTTCCTGTCCGCCTATGTGCAGGCGAGCGAACAGCTACCGCGTGGCGCCGCGACGCCGCAGGCGCGTGCGGCGCTGCTTGATCTGTTCCTGTTGCAGAAGGTCGGCTATGAGCTCTCGTATGAGGCTGCCCACCGTCCCGGCTGGCTCGGCGTGCCGCTTCGCGGCCTGGCGGGGCTGGCCGCGCGGCTCATCGGGGATCAGGCCCCGGAATGAATGCAATCGAGCAGACGTTCGAGGTCAGTACCGCCATCGTGACGACCTGGAGGCGTGGGCCGCGAAACGCTCAGCGCGCCGACATGCGCAGCGCCGCATCCAGTCGAATCGTCTCGCCATTGAGCATCTCGTTCTCGAGGATCTGAGCCACCAGCGACGCGTACTCATCGGGCCGGCCCAGGCGCGCCGGAAACGGGACTTGCCTGGCGAGCGACTGCTGCATCTCGGGCGACATCGCGGCCATCATCGGTGTCAGGAACACGCCCGGCGCGATGGTGACGACGCGGATGCCGGACGAGGCCAGTTCGCGCGCCATCGGCAGGGTCATCGCCACGATGCCGCCTTTCGAGGCCGCATAGGCCACCTGCCCGATCTGACCGTCGAAGGCCGCGGCCGAGGCCGTCATCACGATCACGCCGCGCGCGCCATCCGCGCCCGGCGGGCCGTGCTGCATGGCCACCGCGGCGCTCTTGCATACCAGCGCGGTTCCCACCAGGTTCACTTCAATCACCCGGCGGAAGGCGTCGGCGGGCATGGCGCCCTGCCTGCCGACGAGTCGGCCCGAGGTGCCGATGCCGGCGCAGTTGATTGCGACGTTGATGGTGCCCATCGCGGTGCGTGCCCGCTCGATCGCAGCATCGACGTCGCTCTCACGGGTTACGTCGGTTGCGACGAACGAGGCCTGCGGTCCGAGGGCCGCCAGCGCCGCCTTCGCCTCGGCCTCATTGATGTCGAGCAGCACCGCCCGCCCACCGGCGGCCACCAGGCGCTGCGCCGCCGCCAGCCCCAGACCGGAGGCACCGCCGCTGATCACCGCGCGCGCGTCGGCGAGTTTCACGGTGCCGATCCGCCGCGGGTGTCAGTCGTCACGGTGTACCGGTTGCGGCAATTGTCAGAAGCGCACATCGTGAGCGAGTATATTGAAGCTGCTGCGGCCGAATCTGTTTGCACTTTTTACCTGCCCTGCTGTGACAATCTGGAGTAACCCGGAAATGCATATCAATCTGAGCATCGGTCCGGTGATATCGCTGATCGCCGGCATCCTCATCTTAATCGTGCCGCGGCTGCTGAACTACATCGTCGCCGTCTACCTGATCCTGATCGGACTGGTGGGGCTCACCGCCGGCGGGGCGTTTCACATGCATTGACCGGCCGACCGGCCGGCAGGCAAGGAGTTGAGTATGAAGGCCACTCGAGCGCTGCATCAGCTCGGCCAGAGAATCTGGCTGGACAACATCACGCGCGGGCTGCTGACCGGCGGCACGCTGGCGCGCTACATCGCCGACTACGCGGTGACCGGCCTGACCTCCAACCCGACCATCTTCGACAAGGCGATCAGGGACACCAGCTTCTATGACGATGCCATCCACGAGAAGGCCGGCGCAGGTAAAACCGGCGAGGCGCTGTTCTTCGAACTGGCCCTGGAGGATCTGACGCGGGCCGCGGACCTGTTCCGCCCGGCGCACGACGCCAGCGGTGGCGTCGACGGCTGGGTGTCGCTTGAGGTGTCGCCGTTGCTGGCGGACGACACCGCCGGCACGATCGATGCCGCCGCGGGGCTACAGCGCCGCGCACAGCGTCCCAATCTGTTCATCAAGATTCCGGGCACCGAGGCGGGCGTTCGCGCCATCGAGGAGACGATCTTCGCCGGCGTGCCCGTGAACGTGACGCTGCTGTTCTCGTGTGAGCAGTACCTGGCAGCCGCGCAGGCCTACATGCGCGGCATCGAGCGGCGCATCGCCGCCGGGCTCGACCCCAAGGTGCAGTCGGTGGCGTCGATTTTTGTCAGCCGCTGGGACGCCGCGGTGCAGGACAAGGTGCCGATGCCGCTGCGCAACCGGCTCGGCATCGCGGTCGCGCAACGCTGCTACCGCGCCTATCGGGAACTGCTGCAATCGCCGCGCTGGCGCGAGCTGGCCACCGGTGGCGCCCGGGCGCAGCGATTGCTCTGGGCCAGTACCGGCACCAAGGACCCGAAGGCCCCGGACACACTCTACGTGGAAGCGCTCGCGGCGCCCGACACGATCAATACCATGCCCGAGCCGACACTGCTTGCGTACGCCGATCATGGAAGGTTGAGCGGTGAGATGCCGGTCGATGGCGGCGACGCCGAGGCGCTGCTGGCCGAGTTTCAGCGCTCGGGCGTGGAGCAGGGCGCGCTGGCCGCGCAGCTGCAACGCGACGGGGCCCGAGCCTTCACCAGCTCCTGGAACGATCTGCTCGACTGCCTCGCATCGAAGAGCGCGCAGCTGACACGGCGCGATTCGGCCGCGGCCGGTCGTCGATGAGCGCCCGGCCGGGCGCACGCCGTTCGCGTCCGGCCACGAGGGTACTGCGCGTTCTGGGCATCGATATCGGCGGCTCCTACCTGAAGGCGGCCGTGGTGGACCAGCACGGCCGGATGCTGAGCGAGAAGGTCAGGCTCGAGACCCCGGATCCGTGTCCGCCGAAAGCCATGGTTGGTGCGCTGCTGCGGCTGGTCAAGCCGCTGACGGGCTACGACCATATAGCGATCGGCTTCCCGGGCGTGGTGCGCGCCGGCCGCGTGGTCACGGCGCCGCATTGGGACACCCGCGCGTGGGCGAACTTCGCACTGGCGGCCAGCTTGTCGCAGCGCCTGGGCGGCGTGCCCGCGCGGCTCATCAACGATGCCGAGATGCAGGGCCTGGCCGTGATTCACGGCAAGGGGCTGGAGCTGGTGTTGACGCTCGGTACCGGCGCGGGCACCGCGCTGTTCCGCCATGGCGAGATCATGCCGCACCTCGAGCTGGCCCATCACCCATTGCACAAGAGCGCGACCTATAACGACTACATCGGCAATGCGGCGCTCAAGAAAGTCGGCAAGAAGCGGTGGAACAAGCGTGTGGCGCGCACCATCGGGGTGCTCGAGTCGCTGCTGCACTACGACCACCTGTTCATCGGCGGTGGCAACGCGGCGAAGGTGACGCTGCGACTGCCGGATAATGCGACCCTGGTGTCCAACGATGCCGGTATCGAGGGCGGCGCCGCGCTGTGGCGGGCCGGAACGCCTGCACCGTTCTAGCGGATTGCGTCGCTGCGCGGGACCGCCCCCCACCTCACGCTGGCGAGCGCCGAACGGCAGCAATCCGCACACGGTGCGACGGCAGCCGGTTAGTCAAGCAGTGTCGAGCGCAGCTGCGCAATCTCGTCGTCGATCGATTTCAGGCGGTCGATCGCCGTGGCCTGGCCCAGGGCATGCTCGCGCAGCGCACGCAGTGCCTTCAACTCCAGGTAGCGGATGCGCTCGAGCGCAACGCGGCACGCTTCCTTCCTGGCGGCGATTTCCGGCTTCACCTGCCAGCGCCGGATGCTGCTGTTCCATTCGTGATCCTCGCTTGGCTGCGGCGACAGGCGGTTGACCACATTGCCGGTGGCCACGTTGACGCGTTGCGAGATCGGGTCGAAATGATCGCCTTCGATCGCGATGTGATCGGGCGGGGTATTGGGCGCGATCAGTTCCGGGTCGGATGTCATCAGGTTCCGGCCGTGAAACAGACCGGTGTCCTTGTGATAGAACCAGATCACCCGCATGGTCTGCGGCGCCGGCTTCGCGGGCGCGGCTTTCTGCACGGGCGGTGCTTTTTTCAGCGCCTTCTTCGCGACTTTCTTCATGCGTTGGCGCACCGGGACGGACACAGCCCGTGCATGGAAGTCAGGAACAACCGGCGTGCATGCGGCTATTCTCCGCCGTATTACCAGGGCTTCCAATCTGTAAAGTTTACCACCTCGAAGCCGGCGCGACGGGCGCTCGAATGAGCCTGTAAATTGCGGCGCGCTGCAGATTCAATAGCTTATGATGAGCTCGGCGTGCTGAAGTCGTGACGGCGCGATCGAAGGCTCGTGCCACGGCGGCCGCCAGTCGCGCCCGAGCACGCTAGAATGATCGCTGTTGCCACGATGAGTCGTTGCGATCCATGAGCACGTCGTTACGCGATCAGCTGCTGCAGGCCGGGCTGGTCAATGAGAAGCAAGCCCGGGAGGCGGAGCGAGCCACGCTGCGTCAACAGCAGGGGCGGCAGCGGCTGCCGAAGCAGCAGCGTGACGCGGCTTCGGAACAGCAGCTCGCCGTGCGACAGGCGCAACAGGCCAAGACCGCCCGCGACCAGCAGATCAGCCGCCAGCAACAGCAGAAGATGGAGCGCAAGGCCCGCCTGGCGCAGGTGCGGCAACTGATCGAGCAGAATCGCCTGCCGAAGCCCGACCAGGATGAGTTCTACAATTTCATCGACGGCAGCAAGATCCGACGTATCGGGGTCGATGCTTCGCTGCGCGAACGGTTTGCGCGTCGCGAAGTGGCTATCGTGCGCTATGGCAACGGCTACGAATGGGTCCCAGCGGCCACGGCCGATCGCATTCGCGAACGCGATCAGGCTGCGGTGGTCGCAGACGGCGTCGCTGCGGAAAGCGCGCACACCGACGATGCTTACCAGGACTTTACGGTCCCCGACGATCTGATGTGGTGACCCCGCGCAGGCTCGCCGGCCGACTGATTGCCGCGGGATGGTTGCTGCTCGTCGCATCGCTGGGCGCGCGCGCCGACGCCGCGCATCACATCTTCTGGGAGGTCAAGGGCAAGCACAATACCGTCTATCTGCTCGGCTCGGTGCACATGCTCAAGGCCGAGGACAGCGTGCTGCCGGCCGAAGCGATGAGTGCCTATGCAGCCTCGCAGGTGCTGGTGATGGAGCTCGATCTCACTGGCGCCGGTGCCGAGTCGCTGCTCGAGTCCGGTGAAGAGGCGGTGATGCTGCCCGAAGGAAAATCGCTCGCCGATGTCATCGGGCCGCAGCTGTACGCGCAGCTGCTGACGCGCGCGCAGCCGCTCGGGCTCGAACCGGACATGCTCAGTCGCTTTCAGCCGTGGTTCGCCGCCCTGATGCTGCAGCAGCTCGAGCTCACCAAGTCCGGCTTCGATGCAAGCGCCGGTGTCGACGAGCAGTTCACGCTGCTCGCGCAGACCGATAACAAACCGATCATCGGCCTGGAAACCGTCGACGAGCAGCTCGGCTTCTTCGCGCACCTGTCGCTCGAGCAGCAGCGTCAGTTCCTGCGCTCGACGCTGCAGGAATCCGACAGCGCGCAGAGCCAGACCGAGGCGGTGGTCCGAGCCTGGCAGCGCGGCGACACCGCCGCACTCGAGCAGCTGCTGCGCCGGGAGACCGCCGAATCGCCCGAGCTGTATCGCCTGCTGACCACGGATCGCAATCGGCGCTGGCTGCCCAAGATCGTGCAGCTTCTGAACAGCGACGAGAACTACCTGGTCATCGTCGGCGCGCTGCATCTGATCGGCCACGACGGCATCGTCGAGCTGCTGCAGCACCAGGGCTACGCGCCCGTCCAGCATTGAGGGGGATAGGGATGGATCGTCGACAACTGTTGCAATCGACGCTGGCACTGGGCGGCAGTCTGCTCGGTGGCGGCGCGGCACGCGCCGCGGGCGGCGACGCCGCGACCGCGTCCTCGGCGGATGCGCAAGGCCCGCGGGTGGTCGCGCAGTTTCCGCCCGGCTTCCTCTGGGGTGCGGCCACCGCGGCGTACCAGGTCGAAGGAGCCTGGCAGGCAGACGGACGCGGCGAATCGGTGTGGGACCGCTTCGCTCACACGCCCGGCAAGATCAAGAACGGCGACAACGGTGATATTGCCTGCGACAGCTATCACCGCTACGCCGAGGACATCGCGCTGCTGCGCCAGCTGAACCTGAAATCCCACCGCTACTCGATCGCGTGGCCGCGTATCCAGCCCTCGGGACGCGGGCCCGCCAATCCCAAGGGTCTGGATTACTACCAGCGATTGACCGACGCGGTGCTGCAGGCGGGCATGCGGCCGCTGACCACGATCTATCACTGGGACCTGCCGCAGCCGCTGGAGGATGCGGGTGGCTGGCCCAATCGCGATACCGCCGAGCGTTTTGCCGACTATGCCGGCATCGTCGCCCGGGCGCTGGGCGACCGCGTCGAACACTGGTGCATCTTCAACGAGCCGAAGACCTTCACCGGCGTGGGCTATTGGCAAGGCCATCATGCGCCCGGCCGCACCGAGCCACTGGCGTTCGTGCGCGCCACGCACACGGTGAATCTCGCGCAAGGCAAAGGCTTTCGGGCATTGAAGGCGGTTGATTCCAAGCTGCAGGTCGGCAGCGCCTTCGACGTCGCGCCGATGTTTCCGGCGACGCCGTCGTATGCCGACATTGCGGCGGCGGAACGCTGGCACCGGTTCCAGAACCTGTGGTTCGTCTATCCGGCGCTGCGCGGGCACTATCCCGAGGGCGTGCTTCCGGTGCACCAGCAGCCGGATCTGCTCGGCTGGCGGGACGGCGACGAGAAGATCATGCGCGCGCCGCTCGACTTCATCGGGCTCAACCACTACTCGCCGTGGCTGGTGAGCGATGCTCCCGAAGGCAACGGCGTGCCGGGACTCAATACCCGTGGCCAGTGGGCGACCGCACCGGCCTCCGTGGCCAAGACCGATATCGGCTGGGACATCTATCCGTCAGGGTTTCACGACATTCTGATGCGCATGGCCTACGAGACCGGCAATCTACCGATCGAGATCACCGAGAACGGTGCCGCCTGCAATATCGGGCCGGATGAGCACGGCGAGATTCACGACGCGCCGAGAATCTCCTACCTGCAGAGCCACTTGAGCGAGCTGGCGCGCGCCATCCGCGACGGCGCGCCGGTGCGCGCCTATCACTGCTGGAGCCTGATGGACAATTTTGAATGGGCCGAGGGCTACTCGCAGCGCTTCGGCCTGGTCTATGTCGACTTTGCCCATGGCCAGCGCAGAATCATCAAGGATTCCGGTCGTTGGTATGCCGCCGTCGCGGCTGCGAACCGCGTCGCCTGAAGCGATCAACCGGCACCGCAAGGCGCGAGAACACCTGATGAATGCTGGATCACCGAGAGTCGCACTGGTCACCGGCGCGGGCAGCGGCATCGGCCGGGCGGTCAGCCTGGGACTCGCAGCCGACGGCTTTGAGATGACGCTGGTCGGGCGGCGCCGTGAACCGCTGGCGCTGCTGGCCGCGGACATTGCGCGGCTGGGGCGGCGGGCGCTGGTCGCGGTGGCGGACGTTACCGATCCGGCGGGGATCGGGGAGCTGTTCGGCCAGGTCGAAGCGCAATTCGGCCGGCTCGATCTGCTGTTCAACAATGCCGGTACCAATGCCCGCCTGGCGCCGCTGGAGGACCTGACGCCGGCGGAGTGGCGATCCGTCATCGACGTGAACCTCACCGGTGCGTTCCTGTGCACCCAGCAGGCGTTTCGGCTGATGAAGCGTCAGATGCCGCGCGGGGGACGTATCATCAATAACGGCTCGGTGTCGGCGGTGACGCCGCGGCCGCACTGCGTGGCCTACACCGCCAGCAAACACGCGATCACCGGCCTGACCAAAGCTGCGGCACTCGAGGGACGCAGCCACGACATCGCCTGTGGTCAGATCGACATCGGCAACGTGGCCACCGCGATCGGCGCACACATAGTGCAGGGCACGCTGCAGGCCGACGGCTCGACGGCGGCGGAGCCGACCATGAACGTCCAGCACGTGGTCGACGCCGTGAGATACATGGCGAGCCTGCCATTGGACGCCAACGTGTTGTCGCTCACGGTCATGGCCACCCGAATGCCGCTGGTCGGACGCGGCTAGCCTAGCCGGTGGACGCGCGCAGTGCATAGCGGGCATGAGCGGCGGCGATTTCTCAGCACGCTGATTGCTGCGCTGGCCATGGGTGTGCTGGCGCTCGCGGCGACGCCGCGCGGCACGGCGCGCGATGCCGCCTATCCGGCGCCGCCACAGCGGCTGTTCGAGAGCCTGTTCACCGCGGTCCAGTCCGCGGCCATCTTTCCCGACAGCAAGACGTTTGCGGATGCGGTGCCCGACGCAGCGCCCGCGCACATCCTCGCCCAATACCACGCCGAGCGTCCGCAGTCCCCGCAGGCGCTCAAGCGCTTTGTCGAGGCTCACTTCTCGCTACCCGCAGCGGTCAGCGCTGCCCCGGCGACACCGGATCAGGTGCCCATCGTCGAGCACATCGACGCGCTGTGGGATCAGTTGACCCGCAGCACACCCACCGCGCCACGCTATGGCTCGCTGCTGCCGCTGCCGCAGCCTTACGTGGTCCCAGGCGGACGCTTTCGCGAGATCTACTACTGGGATTCGTATTTCACCATGCTCGGCCTGGACCAGAGTGGCCGCCACGACCTGGTTCAGGACATGGTGCGTGATTTCGCCGCCCTGATCGATCGCTACGGGCATGTGCCGAACGGCACGCGCACCTATTATCTGAGCCGCTCGCAACCGCCGTTCTTCTTCGAGATGCTCGGCCTGCTGTCGGCCGAGGATCCAGCGGGCGCCTTTGCGCAGTACTTGCCGCAGCTGAAGCGCGAATACGCATTCTGGATGGCGGGGGCGGACGCTCTTGGCCGCGGCAGCGCCGATCGGCGCGTGGTGGCGCTGCCCGACGGATCGATCCTCAATCGCTACTGGGACGATCGTGATACGCCGCGCGATGAGTCCTATCGCGAGGACACTGAACTGGCGCGCGGCAGCGCGCGTCCGGCGCGGCAGCTGCTGCGCGACCTGCGCGCCGCCGCCGAGAGCGGCTGGGACTTCAGTTCGCGCTGGCTGGCGGACGCGCGCACGCGCGCCACGATCGAGACCACCGACATCGTGCCGGTGGATCTCAACAGCCTGCTGTTCGGGCTCGAGACCGCGATTCACGCAGGCTGCCAGCGCCAGGCCGATGAGGTCTGTGCCCGGGAGTTTGCGCGCCGCGCGGCCGTGCGCCGCGCGGCCATCGATCGCTATCTGTGGGATCCGCCGACCGGCGCCTATCTCGATTATCACTGGAAGCGGCGCGCGCGCATTGCGCGCGTCTCGGCCGCCACGCTGTATCCGCTGTTCGTCGCGCAGGCTTCCGCGGACCAGGCGGCGGCGGTGGCCCACACTGCGATCCGTGAGCTGCTGCGGCCGGGCGGCATCGTCACCACGCCGCTCGTCACCGGCGAGCAGTGGGACGCGCCCAACGGCTGGGCGCCGCTGCAGTGGATCGCCGTGGCGGGGCTGCGCCGCTACGGCCAGGGTGCTCTGGCCGAGAGCCTCGCCTGCCGCTGGATGAGCCTCGTCAACGAGGTTTATCGGCGCAGCGGCAAGCTGGTCGAGAAATACGATGTGATCGATCGCGCGGGCGGCGGTGGCGGCGAGTACCCGCTGCAGGATGGATTCGGCTGGACCAACGGCGTGATGCGAAAGCTGATCGCGCTGTATCCCGCGGATGCCGCAGTCGCCAGCGCCGATCAATGTCCGGCGCCGGACATGCCAGAGGAAGCGCTCAACCGTCGCTGAGACGACCGCAGCGCGCCAACACTCCCCGCAGGTCGCGCAGCGCCGGAAATACCTCGTTGTTCCAATCGGCACCCTGGGCGTCGTAGGCGCGCTGCTCGAACTCCACGATTTCCTTGTCTTCGCGAAAGATATTCTCGGTGAACCATACCACCGCCGGCCAAACCGCATGGATCAGGCCAGGCACCGGCGGCTTCTTGACCGACAGATAGCCGTAGGTGCGGTTGGTGCGCTGCGCGGCATCGAGCGGCGTATAGCACAGCCACACATCCAGCACCGGATCGTTGGTCTCCTTGATGTCGCGCCCGATCCAGACCTTCAGGCTCTGGCTTGGATAGTCGGTGCGGATGCGCATGTGATCGGAGAAGTCCTTCTTGCGCCCACTGTGGTCACGCACCAGATTCACGATCACCTTCTCTCCCATCGACGATCGACCGGCCGATCGGCTGAAGCTGTATTCGACCTGCGCCCAGTCCTCGCCGTGCTTGCGTCCAATGCACTGGGCACGGATCGAGCCCATCTGTTTGCGGTGCATGAACTGGTGGTTCATGTCGAACAGGTTCTCGTGCATGAACGTGTAATGGCAGGCGACCTGACGGTTGAGCTGCCGTGTCTTGTAGTCCTTGCGTTGCGAGGAGCCGAGGCCCTTTGGCAGCCGGCCTGGCGCCAGCGCCGGATCGCCCGGAAACACGAAGATCAGGCCGTCGACCTCGCTTGCCGGATAGCTCTTGACTCCGTTCGGTAGCCGCTCCTTGCCGAGATACGGCACATCGACGCACTTGCCGCTGCAATCATAGGTCCAGCCGTGATAGTGGCACTTGAGCTCTTCGCCGCTGACGACCCCGAGGTGCAATGGCACCTGGCGATGCGCGCAGCGATCCTCGAGCGCAAACACCCGGCCGCTGCCGCCGCGATAGAGCACGATCGGCTGACCGGCGAACACGCGGCCGAGCGCGCGGCCCGCCTTCAGCTCCTCGGACCAGGCGAGTGGGTACCAGTAATCCGGGTGCGCGCCGACGCGACGCAGATCGAATGCGTTGGGCGAATTCGCCGGCCGCAGACTGATCAGGTTTGAACTGTCTTCCATCATCCCCCGCTCCAAACGGTGACTGCACCCGGCAAGAGTAGCGCTTTGATCCTGCGCGCGCTCGAACAGCGGCGCACGGATCGAGTCCCATCCGCGCCCGTGGCGCGTTACCACCGGGCCCGTGGGTCGCGCGGGCGATCCACCCGCCACGCAGTAAGCTGATGAAAAGACGGGACTTTGATTGCGCCATCGAGTCGTTGCAACTCGGGTCGGAAATGACCAGGTGCATGGCCGGCCCGGGCATCCCCTCCGGTGACGCCGCGATCAATCGGCCGCGACATCGGCAATGATCTTGGTCGGCTCCGCTGAGGTGATCGCCGGGCGATCGTCGAGTTGCAGACTCCCGAGTCTGCGCTGGCAGAGCCTCGCCACTGCGGTGGCCGCGATCAGACCGACGAGCATCGGCATCGCGGCCACCGCAAACAGCTGCGCCAGCGGCAGCTTCATGCCGATCAGCAAGCCGCCGAGGAGCGGGCCGGCGATCGATCCGAGGCGTCCCACCCCCAGTGCCCAGCCGACGCCGCGGGAGCGAAACGCCGTCGGGTAGAGCAGCCCCGAGGCGGCATTGTTGCCGAACTGCGCGCCGAGGGTGCAGAACCCGGCCAGCCCCACCGCCGACGCCATCATCGGATAGGCGACACCAGGGATTCCGATCGCAGCGATCGCCGGCGCGGCCAGCAGGAACAGCAGCGCAATCACCGCGAAGCCGAACCGGCCGAGCGCCACGCTGACCAGCAGCCCGCCGATCGTGCCGCCATAGTGGTAGAGACTGGTGGCGATGCCGCTCTGCCTGGGCGTCAGGCCGCTGTTCTCGAATATCAGCGGCAACCAGCTGTTGAGGAAGAAGTTCGCCATCAGTGCGCACGCGAAGCACAGCCACAGCAGCGGCGTGATCCAGGCGAGCCCGCCGCTGAGGATCTGCCGCAATCCGAAGCCCTGGGCGGGCGGCGCGGGCGCGATCACAAAGCGGGCGTCGTCGGCAATGCTCAGATCGCGGCGCAGCCGGCGGACGGTCGCCAGCAGCTCGCGGTGGCGCCGAGATCGCAACGCCAGATACTTCACCGATTCCGGCAGACTGAACAGCAGACAGCCGGCCACCAGCAGCGGCAGCAGCCCGCCGATCCAGAACATGATCCGCCAGCCATAGATCGGTATCAGCCAGGCCTGGATGTAGCCGGGCAGGCCGCCGCCGATCGTGATGCCGGTGAACATCAGCACGATCAGCGTCGCGCGCAGTCGCTTCGGCGAGAGCTCGGAATTCAGAGCGATCGTGTTTGGCATCAGCCCGCCCAGGCCGATGCCGGTCAGAAATCGCAGCGCCACCACCTGATCGAGACCGGTGGCCCAGGCGGTGGCCAGGGTTCCAAGCCCGTAGACCGTGCAGCCGGCGACGATCGTGAGCCTGCGACCGAAACGGTCCCCGACGTAACCGAGCAGCGGCGCACCAAACAGGATGCCGAACAAACTTGCGCTCAGTGCCGGAGCGAAGGCCTTCGGAGCCAGGTGCCACGTTCTGGCCAGCGCCGGCGCCGCGGAAGCCAGTGCCGCGATATCGAAACCGTCGGCGATCATCGCGAGAAACGACCAGATCAGGAGGTTGAGGTTGAAGCGGCCGAACTTCTGTCCGTCAACCAATTCCTCGATCTGCAGCGTCTGGCTCACGGGTTTGCGCTAGCCGATCACTCGGGTCTGCCCCAGCGACCGACGGTGTGGCGCTGCTCGTGGCGCGCCAGGAAGGTCGGCTCGCGCGGCGCGGCACTGGCTCCCTCGAGCGCGGCCGATGCCACCGCCTGCATTCCGGCGCGGGTATCGGAATCGGCGACCGCCTGCGCGAGCGCCTCCGGATCGACCCAGGCCACCTGGCCGCCAAGGATCTTCAGATAGATGCGACCGGTGCGCTGATCGGCAAAGTTGCTCTCGCGGAACCGTCCGATGCAATCCTTCAGAAATGTCGTGTTGCGCTCGGGCGCGAGCAGTTCCGGGCTGGTGAACAGCTCCGCGGGCGCGGCGGCGTTGATGTTGACCTTGCGAAAGCGCTCGACATCGAGCAGGTACTTGACGTCGAGTATGTTGAGCACGTCGTTCCAGCCGAACGCGATCGTACGCGGCTCCTCGCCCTGAGCCACGCTGTTATCCAGGAACTCGAAATGCACCTGCTTGTCGCTGCGCTGGACCCAGGTGAAGAACAGCTGCGGGATGCCGGCATAGGCCTCCACTGAATGCGCGAGCGTGTCGTCCACCGCCTTGTAGCGGCCGACTGCGAGCCCGCGGTTCCAGGCGCGTTCAACCAGGGCGGCGGGCGGTGTGATCAGCAGGAACAGATACACGATCTGGCCGAATCGCGTCAGCAGGTTGCTGCCGGCTTCGTCCGAATCGGGCGCAAAGCTGTCGAACCTGAAGCGATCGATCAGCAGATGCGATACCCGGCCGCCCTGCGCCTTGCGCGCCATGTAGCGATCGAGCTTCTGATCGATGATCCGCAGTTCGTCGCCGGTGAAGGCACCGCCGTATTTGTACGCGGCACCGAGTGAGCCGTAGTCGAGCAGCAACTTGCGCCAGATGTCGGGGCTGATCAGCGCAAATTCGCTCCAGGTGACGCCGATCCGTCCGGCCAGCGCCTTCTGCAGCGGTCGGATCGTGCTCTTGCCCGCGGCCGATGGACCCTTGAGGTTCATCACCACCGGCCGCTGCTGCGGCGGCAGCAGGCGATAGCCTTCGGCTGCGGCCGCTGCGGTGAGCCACGGATCCATCTGCCGGCCGATCGCATCGCCCGCCAGCTCGTTGGTGGCAATGTCGGTCGTGACCGAGGCGATCATCGGGCGGCCGATCCAGATACTGCCGTGCTTGATCAGCAGTGCCGCCACCACGCGCGCCAGGACGCGGATCGCGGTCGCCTCGACCGGGTCGAGGACGGAGCGCGCACGCGCTTCCCATTCGGCGACCAGGGCGGTCGCGGGCCTGCCGACAGGCGTGGTGGAAGGCGGCGCGGCGGCGGGTGTGCGCGCCAAGCGCGCCAGCAGGCCGGATCGCTTCGGCGGGGCAGCGACGGTCACGGGGCGCTCGGAAGCAGGCATCAGGCGAGATAGCTCACGGTCGATCACAGCGGCCGCACTGGAGCGCACCGCCTCGTAGGTCGCCGTGATGTCCGACATCTGCGGCTCGATGTGCCGCTCGAGCAGCGCACGGGTCATGTGGCGGAAATTGATCCCGAGATCCTCGATCTTCTCGCCGTCGGGGACCGAGAAGTCGGCGGTCACGCGCACCAGCAGTTCATGCAGGGCCAGGCGCGCGGGTGTGAACGCGACCACCTCCGTGGCCTCGTGTCCAATGAGGTCGGAGATCTCGAGCGCCGTCGCGAGGCTGGTAAATACGCAATCCGGCCGGAAGATCGTGCAGAGGTGCCGCAGCTCGTCCGGTATCTGCGAGGAAATGCCAGGATTCCAGGGTCCGAACCGGACGTTCTCGAGGTCAGCCGCAGCAGTGGGCACGGTTGCCATGGGATTCGCTGCAGCGATCAGCCCTTCAATCGCGCCACCAGCGCGCGCGTAAACTCGCCCGTGCTCGCGCTGCCGCCGAGATCGCTGGTGCGCACCTGATCCACATTCAGCGTCAGGTCGATGCCCTGGCGCAACCGCGTGGCGAGCGCGCTGAGCTTGCAGTAGTCGAGCATCATCGCGGCCGCGAGCATCAGCGCCACCGGATTGGCAACGCCCTTGCCGGCGATGTCGGGCGCCGAGCCGTGGACCGCCTCGAAGATCGCGGCGTCAGTGCCGACGTTGGCGCCCGGCGCCATGCCCAGCCCGCCGACGAGGCCGGCGACCAGGTCCGACAGGATGTCGCCGAACAGGTTGGTCGAGACGATCACGTCGAACTGCCACGGGTTGAGCACCAGTTTCATCGCGCAAGCATCCACGATCACGGCATCCATCGCTATGCGGCCCTTGTACTTGTCGTTGTAGAGCTGCTGCGCCGTCTCGAGGAAGATGCCCGTCAGCGCCTTCATGATGTTGGCTTTGTGAACGATCGTCACCTTCTTGCGGCCGGCGGCGATCGCATATTCGAATGCGTACTCGAGCAGGCGACGGCCGCCGGCGCGCGTGTTGATGCCGGTGGCCATCGCCACGGCATGCGGGTCGTCGTCGATCCGCACGTATAGCTCATGGCCGACGTAGAGACCTTCGAGGTTCTCGCGCACGACGATCAGGTCGATCCGGTCGAAGCGTCCGCCGGGCACCAGGGTGCGCGCGGGGCGTACGTTGGCGTAGAGCTTGAATTCCTCGCGCAGGCGCACGTTGGAACTTCGGTAGCCGCCGCCCGAGGGCGTCTCCAGTGGACCTTTCAGCGCCAGGCGCGTGCGTCGAATGCTCTCGAGCGTGGCTCGTGGCAGCGGATCGTTCGCGGTGGTGACGCCTTCGAGTCCGGCGATCTGGCGGTCCCACTCGATTGGGGCGCCTAGTGCCTCGAGTGCCGCCAGCGTGGCGTGGACGATCTCGGGCCCGATGCCATCGCCGGGGATCAGCGTGACCGGGATGGCAGGCCGCGGATTGCCCGCCGCAGGCGTCACCCGGGGCCTTTACTTGGCACTATTGATGATCCTGGACTGAGTAAACTCCTCCAACCCTTCCTGCCCCATCTCGGTACCGAAGCCGGACTGCTTGGCGCCGCCAAACGGAATGTCCGGCGGCAGCTCCAGATGCTTGTTGATCCAGATGGTGCCGGTCGCCATCCGCTGCGCGACCTCGAACGCACGCTGGCTATCGGCGCCCCACACCGTGCCGCCCAATCCGTACTGGCCGACGTTGGCCCGTGCAATCGCATCGTCGAGGCTGGAGTACTTCAGCACCGGCAGCACCGGTCCAAACTGCTCCTCCTGCACCAGACGAGCATCATCCGGGATGTCGCGCACGATGGTCGGCGCGATGAAGTATCCGTCGCGCTCCAGCACCTTGCCGCCGGCGATGATCTTGCCGTGCAGGCGGGCGTCCTCCAGAAATTCCTTCACCTTCTCGAACTGCACCTTGTTCTGCAGCGGGCCCATCTCCGTCGCCGGATCGAGTCCGTCCCCGACCACGACCTGCCTGGCGAGCTCGGCCAGCTCAGCGCACATGGCCTCATATAAGGAGTCGGGCACGTAGACGCGCTTGATCGCAAGGCACACCTGGCCGGCATTCACCATCGCCCCGCGGAAGATCTTGGCCGCGACTTCCTTCACGTTCACATCATCGAGCACGATTGCGGCGTCATTGCCGCCGAGCTCCAACGTCAGGCGCTTGATGGTCCCGGCGACACTGGCCATCACCTTCTTGCCCGTGGCGGTGGAACCGGTAAAGGCGACTTTCGCGACGTCCGGATGCTGCGTCAGAAATCCGCCCAGGTCGTTCTGGTCCACGATCACGTTGAATACGCCCGGCGGCAGAAATTCCGAGCACAGCTCCCCGAACAGCAGCGTGGTCAGAGGAGTGGTGGGGGCCGGTTTGGCGACCACCGTGTTGCCGGCCAGCAGTGCCGGGGCGACTTTGATCATCAGCAGGATCACCGGGAAGTTCCACGGCGTGATCGCCGCCACGACACCCAGCGGAGCATGCTGCTGCACGATGCGCTCGCGCTCGGTCTCACGCAGCACCTTATTCGGCAGGTCCATCGCGGCAAACGCGTGGATCATCGCGACCGATCCGGCAATTTCGCCATTGGCCAATGCCAGCGGCTTTCCCTGCTCTTCGGTCAGGAGCCGGGCAAACTCGGCGCTGCGTGCCGACAAAGCACTGGCGATCTTGAGCAGGGCCTCCCGCCGCTGCGCGATGGGCGTTGCCGCCCAGCCGGGGAACGCGCTCTTCGCGGCCGCCACGGCCGCGTCGAGCTGCGCCCTGTCGGCGCGCGCGCACGTCGTGAGCAGCTTCCCGGTCGCCGGATTGATGACGTCCAGCGTTGCCGCACCGGGCGTGCGCTGGCCGTTGATCAGCAGCCGGAATTCGTGGGTGGCATCGCGAATTTGCGGAATGGCGCTCATGGATCTCTCCGGCAACTACAGAAATGCCAGCCGGTCACGTGCCGGCTTGGGCTTCGATGGCGCGATTGTACGGATGTAGGGGCCTTCTATACAGAATCGGACGACTACGGGCGGAAAAGCGTCGGAGTGAGAGCCTAATTCGTGTCAATTGTGGCCCTGTGTAGCGAGAGCACTAGAAGTCTTGCATGCCAGCAGTTTCGACAAATAGTAATGGACTGGCAGTGTGGGTAGTTGTTTTTGTACAACATCAATAAGAACCGCGAGAAGTCGCAGTGTGATGGATATCTCTAACTGGTTTTCGCTTATGTCAAAGATTTACTAAAAATCAGAGTGTTACGAGATGACGATGAAACATATATTCAATTGACATAAGGGCACATCCAATTTACCTTAACCACTAAGAGAACTATACGAGCCGCGACAGGGCTAGCTTGGAAAACAGGGACGCTCAGGGAGCCGCGTTGATAGATGCGATCGAAGCATTGCTTCGGCCGCTTATGCCGCTATTTCGTAACTACGGCGTTACGCATCATGATCTTTCGCAAACGCTCGCTCGTCTCTTCGTTTACGACACTGCCGAAATCCTGAACGAGGAGGGCCGCCCAGCAACTTCTGCGCGACTCGCTCTCATGACCGGGCTTACGCGCGGCGAAGTCGATAAACACCTCGGCGAGCGAAACGCATCGACCAAACGGCGAGCGTTGAAAACCTCAGCGCTCATGACCCCTGCCGCGGTGCTAACCGCCTGGAACACCGACACCCGTTTCTCGACTCCATACGGAGTTGCACTTGATCTGTCGCTTACGCCAGGTGGGCGGCATCGGACGTTTGGCGAACTTGTAGCGGCAGTTGCGCCCGGATCAGACGCGGATGCTGTCCTCGACCAGTTGTTGGCGGCTGGCTGCGTAGAAGTGCACGAACAGGAGTTCGTGCGTTGTACGAACCGCGCTTATATCCCCGCCGGCGTAAGCGTCGAACGTATTTCCCGCGTCGGGACAGTGCTAAGCGCCTTAGCGGCGACGTTAACTCACAACCTTCTTGAAGAGACGTCTGTCGGCTACCTCGAGCGCGAAGTTCAGACGGATTTCCCGGTGTCCGAAGATGGTCGGCGAGTCATTAGAGATTGGCTGGCCGCAGATGGTACTCGGTTTCTCGAAACGCTAGATGCATGGTTGACTGCGAGTCGTCCCGAATTAGAAGCGCCGAACGGGCAACGTGTCGGTGTGGATATTTTCATGTATGACGCACCAAACGAGCCTTCAGCTGTTTCCGGGGCTCAAGCGGTGGCGAATAGTTAAGGGGAGAGGATATGGCTTCAAGAGCAATTACAACTTGCGTGTCGACTCTGCTGGCAATTGGGCTCGTGTCCGCGGCCAACGCTGATTCGGCAAACGGCGCCTCGGACGTGGTCGCTGTTGGGCCGGTGGAAATTGTCGAGGCGTCCAATGTTACCGTGCTCGGTCGGTCATATCGTGTCGAAGATACGAGCGCTCTCGAAACGGGCCAGAAAGTAACCGTACATGGAACTCTATTGCCGGATGGTTCTGTTACGAACGCTTGGGCAGAACCAATGGGCACCTATGTAGCAGGGGCCGATCGCGTGTTCGAGACAGGTGTTGTTACAAGCGTCAATGAGAGCTTTGGTCGCCTTTCTATCGGTGATAGCGAAATCGACTACACGGCAGCCTTGTCTGAACCCGGCGTTGCAGTCCCGGAGAAGGGCGATTTGGTAGCTGTAACGGGTACCCAACCGGAGTTAGGGGGTGTTGTTCTAGGCACTTCCACTCGTGCCGGAGCGGCGGCAGCGGTGATGAACGTTCCGGGAAGCGGGATGGCTGGAGTGGCGGGAATCGTGGGCAGCAACCGAGCAACCGCCGGGATCGTTGGTAGTAACCGAGCGACTGCCGGAATCGTGGGAAGCAACCAGTCGACCGCCGGGATCGTTGGTAGCAACCGAGCAACCGCGGGAATCGTTGGTAGCAACCGAGCGACTGCCGGGATCGTTGGAAGCAACCAGTTGACCGCCGGGATCGTTGGTAGCAACCAGGCGACGGCCGGGATCGTTGGAAGCAACCAGTTGACTGCCGGGATCGTTGGTAGCAACCAGGCGACGGCCGGGATCGTTGGAAGCAACCAGTCGTCCGCTGGGATCGTTGGGAGCAACCAGGCGACGGCCGGGATCGTTGGAAGCAACCAGTTAACCGCCGGGATCGTTGGTAGTAACCAGGCGACGGCCGGGATCGTTGGAAGCAACCAGTCGTCCGCTGGGATCGTTGGTAGTAACCGAGCGACGGCCGGGATCGTTGGTAGCAACCAGGCGTCCGCTGGGATCGTTGGTAGCAACCGAGCGACTGCCGGGATCGTTGGTAGTAACCGAGCGACGGCCGGGATCGTTGGAAGCAACCGGGCGACAGAGTAGAAGCGCTTCTATTTGCGCTGGGAAGAAGGGCCGGATTCCGGCCCTTTTTCTTTCCGGGTGATTGTCATCCTCCGCCCATGTGAATTCAGCAATCTGGAGAGCGCTTCGTAAGCTCATCGCCACGGGCGGCAGCTCGCACTCTCTTATTTGATACGCTTGAGCTCTGTCCAAAGTTAGAGGAAAGTCGAGCCCTCGAAACCCGGGGCCGTCATGCTTCGACTGAACGTCAATGGTCAGGAGCGCGTCGTAGCGGAGGAGCTGGATCCAGCTACGCCGCTATTGTGGGTGCTGCGGGACAACTTGGGGCTAGTTGGAACCAAGTACGGCTGCGGAGCGGGCTTCTGCGGCGCCTGCACAGTGCAACTCGACGGCGTCCCGGTGCGCTCTTGCCTGATTGCCGCAGCCACGGTTGATGGCAAGCAGATCCTGACGATCGAGGGCCTGGGCGGGTCGGGTGTGCGTTTGCATCCGCTGCAGCAGGCCTGGATCGAGCTCGATGTCCCACAGTGCGGCTACTGCCAAGCGGGGCAGTTGATGTCGGCGGCTGCGCTGCTGCGGGACAAGCGCAATCCCAGCGATACCGATATCGATGCCGCGATGAGCGGCAATTTCTGCCGCTGTGGTACCTATCAGCGCATCCGGGCGGCGATTCATCGAGCCGCGCAATTGCTGCCGCCGCCGGTAGAGCATCGGACCGGCGTGCATGTCGAGAGTTGAGCGGCGCCGTCGCGGGCCTTCCTTGGACTCGCCAGTCCCGATGGTGGCAGCTGGTTCGGCGGGCGATGTGCTGGCGCGATCGGCCCTTGAGGCTGCGCAAGCGGCCGATTCGTACGATAGTTCGCTTCCGTGGCTGCGACTGGTGTCGCTTTCGCGCCGGCAGTTTCTCCAATGCACCGGCCTGGCCGGTGGCGGATTGATGCTCGCTCTGGCGCCCGGGACCCGCGATGTGCGTGCGGCTGATGTAGCCGCTGACCGCAAGTCGGTGTTTGCACCCAATCCGCTGGTGCGCATCACTGCCGATGATTCGGTGCTGATCTACGCCAAGGGTCCGGAGATTGGCCAGGGCATCAAGACGGCGTTTCCGATGATCATCGCCGAGGAACTCGACGCCGATTGGTCGAGACTGCGCATCGAGCAGGCGCCAATCAGACCCGAGGTCTATGGGCCGCAGGGCGCCGGCGGGTCACGCTCGATTCCGAACAATTGGGATCCGCTGCGCCGGGCCGGTGCGGTGGCGCGGCTCATGCTGATGAGTGCCGCGGCACAGCGCTGGGGTGTCCCGGTGGCGGAGTGCAGTACCGATGCCGGGATCGTGATGCACGCCGCCTCGGGCCGGCGCGCGAGCTACGGCGCACTGGCCGAGTTGGCTGCGACTTTGCCGGTACCCGACCCCAACACGGTGACGCTCAAGCAGCGCCCGGCCTATCGCATACTCGGCCGGCCAGTGGGTGGCATTGACAACGACAAGGTGGTGACTGGCCAGCCGCTCTTCGGAATCGATCAGCAGCTGCCCGGCATGCTGTACGCGGTCTACGAAAAGAGTCCGGCTTACGGCGGCAGCGTCGCCGAGGCGAATATCGACGAGGTGCGTCGCCTCGCCGGCGTCCAGGACGTGTTTGTCACGCAGGGCGATCCGCGCGGTGATGCGCCCCCCGGCGTCGTCATCGTCGCGAACTCGACCTGGGCGGCCTTCAGCGCCAAGCGCGCACTCAAGGTACGCTGGAATGCGAGTGCGGCGTCGGCGGACAGCTGGAGTGCCGCCCAGCGCAAGGCGAGGGCCATAGCGGCCGGCCCCGGACAGAAGACGCTGATCAAGACCGGTGAGGTTGCCGCGGCCTTCGCGTCCGCGGCACACACGCTCGACGCCTTCTATACGTATCCGTTCGTCTCGCACGCCCCGCTGGAGCCGCAGAACACGACCGCGTGGATACACGATGGCGGCATCGAGATGTGGACGCCGAGCCAGATGGCCGACCGGGGTCGGGCGGCGGTCGGACAGATGCTCGGATTATCGGTCAGCAAGGTCACGGTGCATCAGACCCGTGTCGGCGGCGGCTTCGGCCGCCGGCTGCTGATCGACTATATGGCCGAGGCCGCGCTCGTGGCGCAGAAGGTGCAGGCGCCGGTCAAGCTGATGTGGACGCGCGAAGACGATATGGCGCACGACTATTACCGCGTCGCGGGCTTCCATGCTCTCAAGGGCGCCCTCGATGCGCGCGGCAAGCTTGCAGCCTGGCAGGATCACTTCGTGACCTTCAGCGCGGACGGGCAGAAACCAGTCGCTGGCGGCGGGCTCAGCGGCGAGGAGTTCCCGGCGCCGCTGTTGCCGGACGTGCATATCAGCCAGACGCTGCTGCCGCTGGGCACGCGCTGCGGCCCGTGGCGCGCGCCCGGGTCGAACGGGATCGGCTTCGCGCTGCAGTGCTTCCTGCACGAGCTGTGCGTGGCGGCCGGACGCGATCACGTCGAGTTCCTGCTCGAAATACTGGGCGAGCCGCGCTGGCTCGCGCCTCAGAACGATCGCGCACTCAACACGGCTCGTGCGGCGGCGGTCATCAGACTCGCGGCGGAGAAGGCCGGCTGGGGCCGCAAGCTGCCGCCGGGGCGCGCGCTCGGTCTGGCGTTTTATTTCAGTCACGCCGGCCACTTCGCCGAAGTGGCCGAGGTCAGCGTCACGCGTGACAAGAAGCTGACGGTGCACCGCGTAACGGTCGCGGGCGACATCGGGCCGGTGCTGAATCCGAGCTGTGCCGAAAGTCAATGCCAGGGGGCCGTGATCGATGGCCTGAGCACCATGCTCGCGCTAGAGATCACGATCGAGCAGGGCCGCGTGAAGCAGCGCAACTTTGGTGACTATCGGCCGCTGCGCATGGCCAATGCACCGATCGTCGACGTGCATTTCATCGAGTCGGATTTTCCGCCCACCGGCGTTGGCGAGCCGGCGCTGCCGCCGCTGGCCCCGGCCGTGTGCAATGCCATCTACACGGCGAGCGGCCATCGCATTCGTACCCTGCCGCTGAGCAGGGAGGGCTATAGCGTTTGACATTGCATCGCGACAGCCGGGCCGACGCAGGTCCGACACCGGGGTGGCGGAGCTCGATAGGATTCGCTCAGTAGACCGGAAAATCGTAGTCGAGATTCTCGCGACGCACCGTCGGGTTTTGTCCTCCTCGGGTGAGCTTCCTCACGGCGTCGATGACGTAAGCCTGCAGCTCGCCGACCGTGACTGTGCCGTCCTTGTTCGCATCCGCCTTACCGTCTCTCAAACCGGACAGTAAGGCATACGTGAACACGCCGTTGTGCCACTGCTCGCCTTCGAGCGCGTACTCGTTGCCACCGGCGCTGGAAATGACGACCGCCCCGGTACCGCGTCGCAGGTCGGCAAACAGATCTTGCTGAAAGCGAAGCAGGTCCGGGCCGAGTGCGGTCGTCGCATTGGCCGATCCGGAGACATTCGAGGCGGCCGGCTGAGGGCCGGAGACGAGGCTGATACCCCGCACGGCTTTGAACGTCCGCATGCTAACGGCCCCGGCTCCATCCGCCTGCGCAACTATTACCGGCTCGTCCTTCTCGATCTCTCCGGAGAAACAGGTATCGAGGAGTAGCACCTTCTGCAGCGGACGAATGCCGTCGAGTAGCGCCTCGAACTCATCGTAGAGCAGACCGTTGTTTTGAGGTTGGGCCGCATCGATATCGTATGTTCCGAAGTAGTAGTTCTGTTCGTTGTCCGTCAGCCCATGACCGGCGGCGAATACCACCACCAGATCGCTGACCCGCGCCTGCATCAGCCAGTCTTTCGCCTGCCGGATGCCCGCGCGGGTCGCTTTCGAGTTCGTCAGATCGAGTAGATGGATTTCGCCGTGCGCGGCGCCGCGCTCGCCTATGGCGCGGTATGTGTTCATCAGGTCCAGTGCATCCTTCGCGGCAAAGCGCAGGTTGTACGCATGGTTCTGATACTCACTCACACCGATGGCGACAACGTATACATCCGGTGGTCCCGGATCGGCGGTCGAGGTGGTATAGAGCGTTTGCCGCAAGGATTCAGTGCCCTGTTGGTTGAGCACCGAGACTTGGATCTTGTTCCGACCGGCGACGAGTGGCACGGTGATCTGGCGCTCGTCGAGCCGCGCTTGGCGGTCGGCGATGGAGACGCCGGCCGTCCCGAACACCGGCACGTCGTTGACGAACACGTTGATGCGATCGAGTGGATACTGCTCGTCGGTCGAGCGAACACGCAGCGTGAGCGAATTAGCGTTCAACGATGGCGGTGGAGAGTCTCCGAGCAGCTCGATTTCCGGCAAGTGCAGATCACCCGCCAAGGCGTTTGCCGTGAGCCCCAACTTTCTGAGTCGGTGCTGATACGCCAGCCGGTAGCTATCGAGGATTTCCGGCGAGGAGTGTCCGAGTCGCTCCAAGACCACGTCCGGACGGTTGAAACGCAGATCGAATTGCTCAAACGGATACACCTGATCCTTGAGGCGAAATGCGACACCCTTGATTCGACTCTTCGAGGCGCGGTAGTACTGATCGGGGGTGACGGCGACGTAGTCCGAGTCACCGAGAGCGATCAGCTGTGCGATCGCCTTGCCATCCGGCACGTGCCATAACCTGAGCGTACCGTCTCGTCCGCCGCTGACCAGCACGCGCCCGTGATCCAGGTATGACAGCGAGGCGACATCGCTCGTGTGACCGGTGAGCTGGCTCACCTCCACGCCGGTTGCCAGATCCCACATCTTGATGATGCGCCCGACGCCACGTACAGCGAAACGCCCGTCGGGACTGATAGCGACAGCGGACCCCGTTCACACTTCCGGCACCGCTTCCGCCATCAAGGACTGAAGATCGAGCGGCTTGCCGGATTGCGGCGGCGGTGGCATCCGAATCTGCTGGCCGGTGGCAACGTCCCACAGATGCTTGCCGTTTGCCGCGATTGTGACGAGCGTTCGACCGTTGCTGCTGAATGTCAGTGCGTGCGCGCCATCGGCGAGGCCCAGCTCGCCCATCGTTTCGCCCATATCGGCAGGCGCGTACGCAGTCATACCCGCAGATCCGCTGGTGGATGTGCCGGCGCGGGACCGCATGTTTTGCAGCAGTGCTTGCGGGCTGGACCCTACGGCGGACAAGTTCTGCACCGAGCTCGGTACAGCAGAGAGCGAGCGCACACGTTCCCCGCCCTCGAGGCTCCATAAACTCGTGTCGAACATCCTGCCGACCGCAATCAGACGACCGCCGGGTTGGATCGCGAGCGCTTGAATCTCACGGGCGCGCGCATGCATTGCTTCCTGTCCCTGGCGCGGCTCCGCCTGCCTTTGTTCGAGGCGGCGCGCGACGCTCGGATCGACGAAGCGTTGGCGCAGGCCCTGCATCGGTTCTTGCGCCTCGGGCAGAGTGACACGATGAATCTCGCGGCCAGCGGTAACGTCCCACACGATGAGCTGATCCTGCTCGCCGATGACGAGGCGCTCCCCATCAGTGGTGAAGCGCACCAGTGTTCGACGCAACTCCCCAATCGCGGGCGGTGTTACCGGCATGGGTGCGCTGCTATCGGCGAGATCCCATATCCAAGTGGATCCGTCGTAACAGCCGGTCGCCAGGTGACGCCCGCTCGCGTCCACGCTGACGGAGCCAACACCGGCGTGAGTCGGACATTCAACGGTTCGCACGAGCTCCCCGGTGGCGAGATTCCACAATCGGGCGCCACCGTTCTGCGTGGCAGCAGCGACTGAGTAGCGGTCGCCGACGGGGGAGAGATCGGCCACCTCGGATGCACCAGCAGCGAGCGCGGTTTCCTTGCCTGTCGCGAGATCCCTCATATAGGGCGCGCCACCGTCCGGACGTCCGAGAACTAAGGTGTTCCCATCGGCACTGAAGTTGACTGCCGAGGCTGCGAGGCTCACGACCTCCTTGCCGCTCGGCACTTCCCATACGTTGACTTGGGACGCGGGCGCGGCGATCGTAGCCCTGGCGAGCAGCTTGCCGTCCGCACTGAAAACGATCGAGCTGAGCCCTTGAGCGAGCGAGCCGCTCAAGGGCAAGCCCAGTACCTGAGCTCCGGCCTCGGTGTCCAGGTCATACAGACTCACGGTGCGATCGCGGTTCCCCGCTGCGATCCACCGCCCATCGGCACTGACGGCGACCTGATTCATGAAGTTTGGATCGAGCCGACTGTCCTGCACGCTCCGTCGCCTCTTCTTCAATCCCATATCCCAGGCCTGGAGCTCCATGTGCGGGCTGTCGCCTGCTTTGGCCGATACGATCTGTTTGAGCAATACGAGCGTGCGGCCGTTGGCGCTCATGGCAACCGGTTGGAGGATTTCGTCCGCCGGCGAGGTCCAGATCACCTGATGGTTCCGCGAATCGAACACGCTGATCGTGTTGAATGATTGCCCGCCGCGAAGCGGCGCCTTGGCGTTGATATCGCGAGCCGCTACGAAACGCGCATCGCGGCTGATCACACCCGATACGGCCTGCAGCTCGTGTCCGGTCGAAATGTCCAGCAACCTGGTGCGCTCGAAGTCATGCGCGATGACCTGTTTGCCATCGACGGTGAACTCAACCGATGCCATCCCATAGATACTGAAGCCGGTGAACTCGTGCACTTCCTGCCCGCTCGCGATGTCCCACAGCCTCGCGGTCTCGTCCATTCCTCCGCTCAACAGGTACCTGCCATCGGGGCTGATGGCTACTGACGTGATGCCGGACGCATGCCCGGTCTGGAAGACGACCTGGATCCCCTCTGTGCTGGGCTGCTCCGGTATCGCACTCTTGCCGAGCATTTGTTCGGCCATCTTCTGCATCTGCGCAGGGTCCTTCTGCAGCTCCGCGGCTTGTCGCGCCAGTTCCTGTGCCTGCCGCTGCATCTCGCGCGCTTGTTCCGATTGGCCCGGGCCGAATACCCCGATCGGGGGGCGCGCCACACAAGCGACGAGTATCGTGGCAGTCAGCAGGCAGCTTGCCGCCGCCGCATTGAAGTGACCCATACTTCACCAATGGCGCTTGTACGCTCGCCTCTAAAGTCCCCTGACTCTCGCTGGAGCTCGTCGCGCCGTAAGGCGTGTGTCGTGACACAACGCTACCGGCGCTCGTTATCGTCGCGGCTGATGAACAAGCGGACGCGCAGCAGCGCGTCCGATGCTGGCCGCATTGTCGATTCATTAGAGACCGTTGCCCCGGATGCGTCAAATGCGAGACGGCAAGCCGCACCGGCATCGCCGGAGCGCGCGATGCTGCGTTGCAGCAGGTGCGCGGCATTGCACATTCAGCCCATTACAATTGTCTAGCTCGAAGGAGATGACACAATGAACAAGCATTTGCTCAACCGACGTCAATTCGGTGCGCGCTGTGCGGCCTTCGGCTTATCGTTTCCCGCCTTAGGTGCAATGATTGCGCCGCCAGTAGCTGCACAGGTTCCTGGTACGGGCGCGGCGTCGAA
Source organism: uncultured Gammaproteobacteria bacterium (assembly GCA_963701975.1). Classification (GTDB taxonomy): domain Bacteria; phylum Pseudomonadota; class Gammaproteobacteria; order Steroidobacterales; family Steroidobacteraceae; genus FEN-1191. The sequence continues at coordinate 3,557,699 of OY969692.1, read as the reverse complement.
CCCTGCCGCGCGCACCGTAAAGCTTCCAGACGGCACGACCGTCCCGCCGCTCGGTCAAGGCTGCTGGCACCTCGGTCAGGGAAGGCATCCGCGAGCTGTCGAGGAAGACGCGCTGCGCACCGGCATTTCGCTCGGTATGACCTTGATCGATACGTCGGGAAACTACGGCAACGGCCTCTCCGAGCAATTCCTCAGTCACGTGATTGCCGGTCAGCGCGACCGCATATTCCTGGTCTCCAAGGTAGAGGGCAATCAAGTGTCTGGCGATGGCATCGCGCGTGCTTGCGCGGCAAGCCTGGCTCGTCTGGGCAGCGAGCATCTGGATCTCTATCTGCTGCATTGGCCGGTTTCCAGCGCGCAATTCTCCGGCGTGGTGGCGGCATTTGAAGATCTACGCGCGGCGGGAAAGATTCGCGCCTGGGGCGTATCCAATTTCAACGTTGGCCAGATGGAAGATCTGTTCCGGGTTCCCGACGGCCATCGCTGCGCCACCAATCAGGTTTCTTACAGTCTCAACAACCGTCGCATTGAGCGCGACGTTTTGCCGTGGTGCAAGCAGCACAACCTGCCAGTCATGGCGTACTCTCCGCTCGGCGGCGACAATAACCTCGTAGTAGGTGACCGCACGCTGGCGCAGGTCGGCACTATTCATGATTGCTCTGCAGCCGCGGTCGCGCTGGCATGGGTGATTCGCAGCGGCAGCGTCATCGCAATTCCCGAATCCGGCTCTCCAGTGCACGTCAAGGAAAACGCTGTGGCGCTTTCGATAGCCCTCACGCCGCGAGACCTTCAGACTCTGGATGCAGCGTTTCCCGGACCATTCGGTGCGACCTAGCGAGGATTGTCGATGCGACCTGGACGACGCGCCGGTGATGAGTGCCGCGCTTAGAGCGTCCTTAAGGGTTCAACAATCTCACAGATCGCGGAATACGTTGCATTTCCAGCCAGAACACGACTCGATTACCAGCAGACCTGGAGTTCCTGCGCGGGAAATGTGAGTCCGACTGACTTCCAGAGCGAGGCGATGCGATCCAATGATGGTTGCGCCCGTTCGATCCATTGCGGATGCAGTCGCCGCGCCTTATCCAGCACCTGAAACTCGGAAGCCTGAAGTCCGCTCCCATAACGGTCGTGGTAATCCTGGGCGACGGATCGCAGCGCGCTCTTGCCGAAGGCAACCACCCGCAGATCGCGGCTGGCAGATAATCCGGACGTCGCCAGAGTCGAATGGTACTGCTCCCAATAGCGAAGGTAGGCGTCGAAATAATCCATGTCCTGGAGCTGCTCCGCGCCGCAGCCGGTGTACTCAAGATCGCGTCGGCACCATTCCTCGATATTGGAGCGCACGGCGAAGTGGCCAGTGGCGGGCAGCCCGCCCGACTTTTCGTAGGTCGATACGCAGCCCGCGACCGGATGTCTCAGCGTCAGGATCAGTTCCCCGCCTACGCCCAGTAGTCTATGGAAAAAGCCGCCGGCATAGATGCTCTTGGTGAGTTTCTTCGGCACCACAATCTTGCCAGCCTGTTGTTTCTTGTCGGCAAAGAATAGCTCGACCATGGTCAGATATTCGGCCATCGTCTTGAGGCTCAGAACCCAACTGTTGGTGCCGTTCTGCAATTGGAATGGCCCCGATTCCGGAAAGCTGTCATGGGCGAGCGCGCTCGGCACCTGCTCGGGCACCATGCCGAGTGCTCGGTAGAGTTCCGCCGTGACATAAGATCCGCCGGTGCGCGGAATGCCCACGACGCTGATGAAATGAAAGCGCGATTGCAATTCTTGCAGCGACGCCAGATCCCCGGTTAGCAAGGCGAACAGTAGACTGTAGGCGCGGGCCACGAGCGCACGGCCCGTGGCATCGCTCATGACCTGCTCGGCCGCATCGGACGCGCGCCGCTGCAGCTGCTCGTCGGCGAGCGATAGTGCCTCGGAGAGCTGATCGGGCCAAATCTCGTGCTCAAACGGGCGCTTATGGAGCCATTGGGCGAGGAAAGTGATGAAGGCCGGGGAGATCGGCAACTCGCGATCGCTGAGTTTGAATTCAATGCCCATGGCGCCGGCAGCTTAGCGAGGGCCGGACGCGAAGGTCCAGAACGCCGCGACACGTCGGACGCTCGACACGGGGGCCGTCGCAGGCACCGACCCGCTTGGGCTTGCCGTGCCCTCGGCCAGACGATTCGGAACTATTTGATCGATTTGCCATCTTCTCCAATAGGGTACGATTGATGGTGCGCCATGAGTATGGAAGGTCGCTTATTGCCGGTCGTGGCAGTCACGGGTAGTTCGATTTTGGTCGGTTGCGGCGGCTACTCGGGTCCCTCGTGTGGATCCTACGGTTCATACGGTTCATACGGCTCGTTCGGATCCTTCGGCATGGCGGGCGCGAGCCCCCGCAGCGCTCATGCAGCTCGCGCGACAAATGCGGCTCATACAGCCTACGCGGGCGCTCCGGCGGGCTATGGAATCTGCGGCGCGCCGATGAACGTCGGGGCTCCGGGCATCTATGCCGGCACGATGACCAATAAGGTTACGCAGCAGGAAAATCCGGTCATCGCCATCATCGCGGAAACGGGCGATGGGCGAATGAGCGGTCAGGATGGCACGTATTACCGTTTGAGCGTCGCCACGGCGGGCAGCAACGTATCGGGTAGTTATGTCGGTTACTCGCAGGCGGTCAGCTTTCCGAACGGCAGCCAATCGACGTCTGGGTCCGTTTCCGCCACGGTCGAGCCTCCAGGCTTGAACGGTAGCCTCACGGATCGAGCGGGCGACACCGAGGCCTTGTTGCTGAACTTCGATAGCATCTACGAGGTTGCCTCGACGCTGGCGACGTTGGCCGGAAGCTGGACCTTCAGCGACAACGGATTGACTCTGACTGCAACCATACAATCCGATGGCACACTGTCCGCGATCGATTCGAACAGCTGCACCTACAATGGCGCGTTTGGCTTGATTGATTCCAATTTCAATATCTATAGCGAGAATTACGTTCGTTCATGCAACGGCGTCAACCTGACATTCACGGGGTTGGCCACCTATCTGCCGGCAACTGGCCCTGCTGCACCGGCCGAAATCAAACTGCTCGCGGACGACGATGCCGGTGACTATCTGGTGGCGGATCTCCAGTAGGCCTATCGTAGCGATCGTCAGACCGGCTGCACGCCGGCCAGCCGGGCCAGGTCAAAGCGGATCTCCTTGAGCCCGTAGTCGATCGAGACCCTGGCGAACTGGCGCAGGTAATTCATGCCGATCAGCAGTGCCGGCTGCTGGCTGAGCCCCCAGAGATCGAACACCTGCAGATCGGCGATCACCAGCACGCAGTCGGTGAACTCGAGCTCCTGCAACCTCACCCGGTCGATCGTGGTCACGCGGCCGAAGATCTGCCCGCCGGTGACGCCGCTCAGGGCTAGCGAGCCGACCTCGAGCTGCGCGTCATGGTGTTCGAGCAGCGCAGTCAGCAGCGCCGAGTTGCCGACCGAAACCTCGGCGCCGCTGTCGATGAAGGCGCTCGCCGGCACGCGGGCCACGGCGCAGTCGAGCGCACGCAGGTGACCCGCCGAGCCGGAGGTACGAAGGCGCGCCTCGTTCGGGCGCAGCCGGTAGGAGGCGGCGCGCGACTGCGCGGCGCCGATCTCGAGCGCGTGATGCTTGAAATCGAAGGTGACGCGCATGCCGTCGATGATGTCGAGGCCGAGATAGCCATCCGCCGCGAGCATGGCGCGCGGTAACACCGGTATCTGCAGGTGCCTGCGCCGCGTCGAGCCCAGGGAAAGCTCGCGCACCGCGACCGTCTGGGTAGCGAGCGAGCGCACGATGCCCTTGAGCATCACCTGTTCGCCGCGTAACAGCTCGAGACTCGCGGCGAGATCGTCGGCAATCACGCTGCGATCAGCGCCGGTATCGACCACAAAGCTGAATGGGCCGCGCCCGTCGATCTGCACGTCAACCGTCAGGCGTTGCTCGAGATCGGTGGCAGTGGCAATCCGGTCCGTGGTTTCTCCGGCAGTTGGCGCAGCAGGGTGTTCGGCCACCCCGGCGGGAAGCGCAGCATCCTGCGCGCGGGCGAGCAGCGGCGCGAGGGCCAGCGAAGACATGCCATATCCGAGGAAGCCGCGGCGCGAGAGCATTTCGCATAGTGTGCGCGCCTGGATCGCATCGGATCCATGCTGCGCCGCAACGGTCATGGCGGGGGCCGCCGGACGAGGCCGTGGCGTTGCCGCCGCGACGCCCGCGTCAGGCGCGGGCGAGTTCCTTGCGCAGTTCTTTGATTTCGGCGTCGATGTCCTTCAGTCGCTTCATGGCCGAGGCATCCCCGAGCGTGGCTTCACGCACGGCGCGGCCCTGGGTGGCCTCGAGCGCCTGAATCCTCGCGTAGATCACCGCCGTGCGTCCCTCGGCGCCGCGCGCCGGTGCCTTGATCTGCCAGCGCTTGCCGACGTCGTCCCACTCGTGATCGGCCGACGGCGTCGGCGGCCGGTAGGCGACGACGGTGCCGGTCGTGAGGTCCATGCGCTGGCAGCGCGGATCGTATGCGCCTTCGATCGCGAGCGTTCCGGCCGGCAGTCGCACGGCCAACAGCCCTTCATCGTCGCAATGCAGGCGCTTGCCGGTAAACAGCCCGGTCGCCGCCTCATACAGGCTGTAGGTCTTGTTCATCAGTCAATCAGCTCCACACACACATGGGCAGCATGAATAGTCATCCGAAATCGACGTTCTGTATGCGACCGGGTTCACGGGGCTGGGTTGAGCGGCGGGCGGTCAAGCCGTGGAGTGACGGCGATCACCCCGTGCCGGCCGGTTCAGGCACGCGCCGCCGATGAGGGCCCACGGCGGCGCCGCTTGCCGCGCCGGGAGCGGATTGCCCGAACCGGTCAACCCGATGCGGCTCCGCCGGCACTCACGCATGCAGATCCAAGAAAGAGGAAGGGAAGTGCCAACATGAACATCCAACGCTCTGTCCGGGCTGCGCTCGCGCAGATCGCCTGCCTGGCCGTTCTATCAGGCTGTGGCGGCTATGGTTCCGGCGGTGGTTATATGTCGATGATGACGGCGCCGAGCGCGGCATTTTCAAAGCCAGCCCAGGCGATGACCATCCACCTGGGCCAGAGCGTCACGCTGGCCTGGTCGTCGACTTACGCCACTTCCTGTACGGCCAGCACCTCGAGTGCGAGCGCCGGCAGCTTCAGCGGCATGCTCGCAGCCAGCGGCACGCAGACGGTCGCGCCCACGGCAACCGGTGCCGTAACCTACACTGTGCAGTGCTCCGGCAGTGGCGGCATGGCCACCGCCCATTCAGAAATGATCACGGTCAGCCCGTCGATTCTGAGCGGAATGTCGATGATCACCCAGATCGGTTCGACGGTGGATCCGATCGAAATGGGCGCTAATCCCTACGGGCTGGCGATCGCGCCGGTGAGCGCCGGGTTGATCGCCAAGGGCGACCTGGTGGTCTGCAACTTCAATGACGGCGCCACCAACACCCAGGGCAAAGGCACTACGATCGTCGGCCTGCACCCGAGTGCAGGCGCCACGCCCTATCGCATCGCGCAGTCGGTGCAGCTGCTGGGCTGCAATGCGCTCGCGATGCTGCCCGACGACAGCATCTCGGCCGCTGCGTGGGGCGCCAATCTCAATCCGCTGGTCGCGCCCGATGGCACGGTCAACAATCCCTTCGCTGCGGATACGTTCAACGGCCCCTGGGGTGAAGCGTTCGTGGCCGCGGCCGGATCGCAGCCCGCGGCGCTGTACGTATCGAACGCCTCCAGCGGCGTGATCGATCGCATCACGCTCAACGGCGATGCACCGATGGGGTTCACCGAGATCGCCAAGGGCTTCTGCGTCAGCGGTGTGCCCGGAGCGATATTCGCTCCCGCCGGGCTGACCTACGATGCATCGATCGATACGCTCTATATCGTCGACACCAGCTCCTATAGCGTAGTGGCTTTCGCGGGGGTGTCGTCGATCGGTGCCGACGGTGTGCTCGTCAACGGCAGCTGCGGGGCGAGCACCCCGACCCCGGCGCTCACGTTCAGCGGTCCCTCGGCCACCTCGGCCCGTGTCATCGCCACGGGCGGCCAATTCAATGCGCCGCTGAGCGCCGCGCTGCTCGCCGACGGCGACCTGGTGGTCGCGAACGCCGATCTCAACAATCCGACAATGCCGAACCTGCTGTTTGAGATCTCGCCCGCGATCGGATTCGTCGGCGCGCCGCTGCAGCTCGACACCAGCGGCACGCCTGGCGCGCTGTTCGGCCTCGCCGCCACGCTCGATGCCCAGGGCAACCAGATCATCTACTTCAACGACGACAACACCAATACGGTGAATATGCTGGGCCCATAGCGCGCCGCGCGGCTCGCATCAGCCGTCACTCGCCGCGGCGGCAGGTCCTTTCGGTGTGATCCTGCCGGCTGCGGACGAAGCTCGTGTCAGCATGCGGCGCGTGCGCCGTTGGGATCCAGTAGAATCTAGAAATAGTATGTAATATATTGTTATTTAAAATATTAATATCGAAATCAATTGATCAGCTCCGCAGCCCGCGCCGGCGGTGCGAGCCCTCGATGTGTCCGCCCGCCGCCGCCACCGGGCCGCCTGTGGCCGCGCGCGACATCTCGTTGAGGATTCCGCAACGCCTGGCCTGGCCCGGGCGCGCGCACAGGCCGCGCAGGTGCTTGAGCTGACGCTGCAACCGCCGCAGCTCATCGATGCGATCGGCCACATGGCGCACGTGCTCGTCCAGCAGCGCGCTGACCTCGGCGCAATCGCGCGTCGGCGCATCGCGAAAATCCAGCAGCGCCCGAATCTCCGCCAGCGTCATGTCGAGCGAGCGGCAATGCCGGATGAACGACAACCGCTCGACATGCCCGCTGTCGTACTGGCGGTAGTTGCCCTGGGAGCGAGCCGGTGGCGGTAGCAGGCCCTCGCGCTCGTAGTAGCGGATGGTTTCGGCCTGGCACTGCGTGCGCTTGGCCAGCGCACCGATGGTGATTGCGTGAACCATGGCTCAGCTCCTGCGGAGCGGTTTGACTCTATAGTAGCTACAAGGTTGTTAATCTGCAATCTGCGCACCTCCCCGGAGCGGCACGATGTCGATGCGCGATTCCCTGCGCCCGCGCGTTCATGAGCACGATCACGAGCCTGCTCGTGATGGTCAACATGACCATGATCACCCGCACGATCATGCGCATGCGCATGGGCACCATGGCCATGGCGCGCACGCGCACGGGGCCGGCGCCAGCCTGAACGCGCTGCTGTGGGCGCTGTGGATCACGGCCGGATTCATGCTCGCCGAGGCGATCGGCGGCTGGATCGCCGGTTCGCTGGCGCTGATGGCCGACGCCGCGCACATGCTGGCAGATGCCGGCGCGCTGGCGATGAGCTACGCCGCGGTGCGCGCCGCGAGCCGTCCGGCGACCGACGTGATGAGCTACGGCCATCACCGCTGGCAGGTGCTGGCGGCATTCGTCAATGGCCTCGCGCTGCTGCTGCTGTCCGTGTGGATCGTGATCGAGGCGGCGCATCGCCTGCTCGCGCCGACGCCGATTCAGGCGCCGACCATGATGACGGTGGCCGGGATCGGAGTGCTCGCAAACCTGGTCAGCTACCTGGTGCTCTCACGCGGCGAGCGCACCCTCAACGTGCGCAGTGCGTTGCTGCACGTGGCCGCGGATGTGCTCGGTAACATCGCGGCGCTGCTCGCAGGCCTGGCGATCCTGCTGACCCACTGGACGCCGATCGATCCGATCCTGTCGATCGTCACATCAATGCTGATCGTGCGCGGCGGCTTGCGGATCACGCGCGAGTCGGCCCATATCCTGCTCGAAGGCACGCCCGCCGAGTTCGACGCCGCCGCGATCGAGCAACGGATCATGGCGGCGGTGCCGAGCGTGGCGGCGGTGCACCACGTGCATGCCTGGTCGCTCACCGACGAGCGGCCGATGGTGACGCTGCACGTGGTGGTGCGCGAAGGGGCCGATCCAATGATCTGTCTGGCGGGCGTGCAGCGAGCGCTGCGCGCCCAGCTCAACGTGGTGCACGCGACGGTGCAGATAGAGACCGAGGCGTGCGGCGATGACTGCGGCGGGGCGGGGCGCTAGCCGCCACCGTTGGTGTCCGGTCTAGAATGGCGGATGCCAGATCGCAGGTGGGTTCCGGTAAGCGCGATTTCGGCGCTGCTGTCGTTGTTGATCGCATGCGCGGTGCCGCCGCAGCGCGTGCTGGCGACCGAGCCGGCGCCGTCCGCGGACTGCCAGGCCCGCATCATTCTTGGCCTGAAGACGCCCGCGCCACCCCCGCCCGATGACAGCTGGGTGCGCGAGCTCGCGGCCGCCAGCGGTGTGCAGTTGCAGTATCTGCGCGCAATCAGCTCAGGCCTGTACCTGTTCCGGATGACGGCGCCGAGCGCCGCCGGCGGTTGTACCGCGGCGATCGAGCGCCTGCGCGCCGATCCGCGGCTGCGATCGGCGCAGATCGATCAGCGGCGCAAGCACGAAACCGGCTGAACCCTTAAGATTCGGCATCGAGCGACAGGGAGTGCAGATGCGCGTACGGACCGTGGTCCTGGGATTGTCAGCGGCAGTCTGCCTGGGGTTCGGTACCCGCGCTGTGCCGACCAATCCGCCCGCGGCGCGCGCCGCGGTGGCGCCGGCAACGAGCCAGCGCGTGATCGTCAAGCTGCGCGGCGCCGCCGGCGCCGCGCCATCGTCCAGCGCGCGCCAGCAGCGCCAGGCAGTGGCCGAGCACGAGCGGATCTCGGAGCTCGCGGCCCGCAGCGGCCTGACGCTGGTGCGTGCGCGCAGCATCCTGCCCGGGCTGCACGCCGTCGAGCTCGCATCGCAGACGAGCGGTGAATCGCTGCAGGCGAGTCTGGCGCGGCTGCGCGCCGATCCGGCGGTCGAATATGCGGAGCCCGATCAGCGCCGCTACGCGCTGTCCGCCCCGAACGACCCGCTGTACCTGGCCACGACCGGCGCGACCGGTCAGTGGTATCTGCTGAACCCGGGCGCATCCGGCGCGGCCAGCGCGCTGGATGCGATCGATGCCTGGAACAGCACCACCGGCAGCGACGGGCTCGTGATTGCCGATATCGACACCGGGGTGCGCTTCGATCATCCGGATCTGGGGCGTGCCGGCGATGGCAACGGCGGGCGGCTGCTGCCGGGCTACTCGTTCGTCAGCAACGTGCTCGCAGCCAATGATGGTGCGGCCACGGATGCCGACGGCAGTGCGACCTGGGATGCCGACGCCTCGGATCCCGGCGACTGGATCAGCTCGGCCGATGTCCAGATTCCGGAATTCAAAACATGCACCGCCGCGAACAGCAGCTGGCACGGCACGCGCGTGATCGGCATTCTCGGCGCGATTACCAACAACAACCTGGGCATCGCGGGCCTGACCTGGCATGGCTGGATCCTGCCGGTGCGTGCGCTCGGCAAGTGCGGCGGGGCGGACTCGGACATCGAGACCGCGATGCTGTGGGCGGCGGGCGTGCAGGTATTCGACGACAACAACAATCCGGTGCCACCGAACCCGTACCCGGCGAGCGTCATCAACCTGAGCCTGGGCGCAACCGGCGCCTGTCCATCGAGCTACGCGGACGTCATCAACCAGCTCAATAGTCTGCCGCTCCCCGTAATCGTCGTGGCAGCCGCCGGCAACGAGGGTGGACCGGTCGATGCGCCGGGCAACTGCGCCCACGTGATCGCCGTCGCGGGTCTGCGAGATGTGGGCACCAAGGTCGGCTTCAGCAGCCTCGGTCCCGAGATTGCGCTGGGCGCCCCGGGTGGCAACTGCGTCAATACCAGCGGCCCGTGCCTGTTCTCGATCGACACCACGACCAATCTGGGCACCACGACACCGGGTCCGAACACGGCCTCGGACAGCTACACCACTCAGACCAATATCAACGTCGGCACCAGCTTTGCGACCCCACAGGTGGCGGGCATCGCAGCCCTGATGCTGTCAGTCAATGCCAACCTGACGCCCGCTCAGATCCGGGCGCGATTGCAGTCGAGCGCCACGGCGTTTCCGGTCTCGAGCGATCCGACGGTGCCGACGTGCCACGTGCCGGCGAACGCCAGCGATCTGCAGCAATCCGAATGCAACTGCACGACGCAGACCTGCGGCGCCGGCATGGCGAACGCGAACGCTGCGGTGGCCGCCGCGCTGCGTCCGATCGCAGCGCTCGCGGTGCCCGCCTCGGTCAGCGCCGGCCAGCCCGTGATGCTCGATGCCTCGGGCAGTGCCGCGGCCTGCACGCACACCCTCGGGGCTTCGAGCTACCAGTGGTCGATCATCGGCGGCGGCAATTTCTCGGGTCCCACCAATCAAAGCACCGCGACCGTCACTGCGCCAACCTCGGGCAGTTTCACCGTGCAGGTCATCGTGACGGACGACGCCGGCCGAACCGACAGTGCGCAGGCGGTTATAGGGTCGAGCTCGGCCACGACCACGGCGCCCGCGAGCGCAGGTAACCACGCCTGCCTTGTGCCGTTCAGTCCCGCGCTGGCGATTGCGGTCACGGTCTCGCCGAGCAGCGCAGCGGTGCCCTCGAGCGCTGCGACTCAGGCCTTCAGCGCCGTGGTGACCGGCGCTGCAAACCAGAACGTGAGCTGGCAGGTCAACGGCATTCCCGGCGGGGATGCAACCACCGTGGGGACGATATCCTCTGCGGGTGTCTACAGGCCGCCGACGAAGCCGCCGGCGGTGCGAACCGTCTCGGTGGTCGCGGTGTCGGATGCCGATCCGACCAAGACGGGCTTTGCCGGCGTGACGCTGCCGCCGGTGCAGGTCACGGTCGCACCGAGCGTGGTCAAGGTTCTGATCGGCGCAAAGCAGCCCTTCGCCGCCTCAGTGACGAATACTTCCAATGCCGCCGTCACCTGGAGCGTCAACGGCATTTCCGGGGGCAATGCAAAGATCGGCACCATCTCCTCGTCAGGGATCTACACGGCCCCGTCCCAGGTGCCCTCGCCCGCATCGGTGACCGTGACCGCGGTCTCGATCGCCGACAGCACGGGCACCGGGAGCGCGCAGGTTACCGTGTCTGCGCCAGGCGGCGGTGGCGGGTCGATGGATGCGCCCGCGCTGTTCGCGCTCGCCGTGCTGGCAGCGACGCTCATCGGCGTGCGACGGTGCCGTGCCAGGCCGGCCACGCAACGCCGGGCACGACGCGTGCTCGCCGGTCTGACCCTGACGCTGCTCGGTGCCGCCGGTGTGGCCTATGGGGATTCGCGCTGGGTGGCCGGGGTGAATTATTTCGTGATCAATCCGGCGCAGCCGACCGGTTTGCCGGCCGGCAAGATCGCGGTCACCGAGATCTTTTCCTACGCCTGCCCGGGCTGCAACCGGTTCAATCCGGTGGCCCAGCGCCTGCAGGCCAGCCTGCCGGCCAATGCGGTGATGGACTACTTGCCGGCCTCGTTCCGCCCGGACGAGGACTGGCCGATGTTCCAGCGCGCCTATTTCGCCGCGAAGCAGCTGGGCATCGACCAGCGCACGCATGCGGCGATGTTCGATGCGGTGTGGAAGAGCGGCGAGCTCGCGGTGTTCGATCCGGCCACGCAGCGCGCCAAGCGGCCGGCGCCGACGCTGGCCGATGCGGCGCGATTCTATGCACAGGCCGCCGGTGTCAAGCCGGAGACGTTCATCGCGACCGCGAGCTCGTTCGCGGTAGACGTGAGCATCCGGCAGGCCGATGAGCTGATCCGAAACTACGGCGTCGCCGAGACTCCGAGCATCGTCGTCAACGGCAAGTATCGGCTCAACCCGGTGTCCGCGGGCGGCTATGATCAGACGATCGAACTGGTGAAATGGCTCGTGGCCCAGGAGACACGACCGGGCGAGCGCAAATAGCGCCCGGCAGCGCCGGCGGCTTCAGGCCGCGGCCTCACATAATCCCGATCGATCGAGCGCCGCCGCACCGGTTGTGGCCGGCCACAATGATGCGCACGTCACATCTGCCGACCTGACAGCGACGCGCGTTCGCAAATAGTCCGATCCCTGCCTTCAGAAAGTTCCGCCGCCGCCGCTAGCCTCGGTAGCGATCCAGGCGCAGACCCGGTCGCACCCATTCCAAATCTTACTGGAGCGCACTGCATGAAGACTGCGGCCTTTCTGGTCATGACCCTCATCATCGCCGGGACGTTCACCGGCTGCGGCAGCAACAGCCCCGCGGGCGCTGCTGGCACGACAACGACGACACCACCCGCGGTGACGGGGCTGTTGACCCCGCATTCGGTATCAGTCGTGACCGCCAACTAAAAGGAATGCAGCACATGAATCGCAGTTTCCATGCAATCGCTGCGCTGACCGCGGCGCTGATCGGCGCCACGTCCGCGCAGGCGCAGATGCCAGCAAATTCGGCCTACAACACCGATCCGCAGAATATCTACGTGCAGGACGATACCTCGCAAGGCATCGGCAACCTCAACATGGTGTTGTGCGTGATCAGCTCGATGGATCCCGGCGCCATGGTCAATGCCGGCCCGTACATCGCGCTCGTGGACATGAATAAATGCCAGAGTAACAAGGGCGGCGGCAGCAGCGCCGCCACAGGTGCCACCAACTACGCCACCGCGGTCGTGAATGTCACGCGCGCCAGTAATGCCGATCCGATGATCGGCAAGGTCTGGCTGTCGCTGACGGACGGGGGCGGCAGCACCGATGTGTTTGCCTACCTGAGCGCGACGCAGTCCCCGTCGGCCGCATCCCCGTACGGCGTTTTCCGGATGGATTATGTGGGCAAGCAGGGCGGCCAGATCGGCTTCAACGGCTTCATTGACGCGCAACCGACCTCGATCAGTCAGTACGAGACCGGCCCGAATTCCAGCAACTCGGCGATGACGCTCACGGCCAGCTCGACCAGCGCCGGCTCGGGAACCATCGCGATCGTCGGCGGGAGCACTTTCGATTTTGCTTACAACTCAGGTTATTTCCGGCGCAGCGACGGGACCAACGATCTGTGCTTCGACCGCTCGGCGGCCAATGCCCAGCGCTCGGTGTGGCAATACGGCACCTACAACGCCAACGACGGCTCGCGCGTGGACATGGTACACCCGGGATTTCCGATCCAGGCATCGTACGGCGGCAGTTCGTACTTCGGCTTCGCCAACTACTGGGGCATCAATTTCCAGGGCCTCAACCTCAACGGCATCGCTGATGCGCAGCCGATCGCCGGTCTGACCGTCGCCGATCAGCGTCCGAACAACACCACTACCTATGCACTGTCGAAGGTAGGTGGCAAGCTGACCAAGTGGACGCAGCAGTCGACCACGCTGGATTCCCTGAACGGCATCCCTTTCACGATCGGTATTGATCTGACCGGGCTGACCAGCGGCAATGCCGCGGTCACCGGCTTCCAGAACTGGCAGCTGCAGTGGAGCTCGGCCAACCAGACGTTCAGCGTCACCGGCACGCAGCAGTGCGGCAACAACGGCTGCATGGTCACCACGCTGTCTCCGGCCGCCACGGTCAATGCGGACGCTTTCGACAATGCACCGCTCTCGGGCTGGGCCGATTCCTACGGCGGCAGCATCAACATCGCGCCGACCGGAGCGCCGCACGCACCGGGCGATGCGGTGTATTACTACCTGCAATCGACCGTGATTCCCGGCTCGGCCGCATTGAGCCTGCAGTGCCTGAACCAGTGCCCGACGGCGGCCGCGCTGGCGGCATTCCAGGGCGGCAACAGTCAGAGTTCTCCGTTTGGCAATAACACCGGCCAGCAGTGGTTCAGCGCTCCCGCAGCCAACACGGTCAGCTACAGCTTCGATGGCGGCGGGCTCGAGGATGCAAGCAGTGGCAGTCCGGTGCCGATGGTGCTCGAGCAGGCCAGTGCGTTTCCTTCCGGCTCGATGTATGCCCAGAACGGCATCAATACCGGGCGGCTGTTCGACACGCCACTGAGCCTCGCCAACTGTCCGAGCGGTACCCCGGCGGGTACCGTGTGCGAGCCGGCCAATCCCGCCACGTACTACACCTGGCAGACCGGGCCGCAGCAGTGGAACCAGTCGCTGTGGCTGACCAGCGGCGCGAGCATCGTGCCGTTCGATGCCCCGCAGAACATCGCCTATACCGTGCCCGCGGGTGCGGCGTACGGCAGTTATGCCGGTGTGCCGATCCTGCTGCAGTTCGATGGCTTCGGTAATCTCAACGGCATCCCGGGCTACTGCGTCGATCCGGTCAGCAATGCGACCGTGGACTGCAGCACGCCGAACTCGCGCTACGTGCCGATGTTCTCGATCCCCGACGGCGCCACGATGACGCTGCCGACTCCGTCCACGCCGTTGATCGTCAAGGCCTTGAACGAGGAGTTACGGCTGGCGAATCTCGGGCCCAGCAGCTCCTCGCCGTGCGCCTCGATGCCGCTGACTCCGGTGACCCCGCCCTCGGGCGGCACCCATGATCCCAGCAGCAGCAGCGACGGCGAGTATCTCGGCACCGAGCCCACGGTCAGCTCGGCACCGAAGGTCATCGATGGCGTCGTCCAGTAACCGTACCGTGGGTTAGCGGCCCGGGGGCGAGTCAGCCCCCGGCGTCCACGACCGGCGCGGCGGTGCCGGACAGGTCCAGCAGGTCTTCCGGGTAGTCGATGTTGACCTCGGCTTCGGGATGCGCCAGCCGCACGACGTGGTCGGCGTAGCGACGCAGCAGGATCCGCGCGCCCTGATCGCCGCGCAGCGCCGCGAGATCGCTGAAACACCAGCGCGGAAAGATGGCCGGCACGCCGGTCACGGCCCGATAGCGCGACGCGATGATGCTGCGCGGCGCTCGCCGCCAGGCGGCCACGAGGCGGTTCAGGCTCTCGCGGCTCACCAGCGGCTGGTCGGCCAGCAACATCAACACGCCGTCGCAGGCGCCCGGCAATCGCGCGACCGCGGCACGGATCGAACTCGCAATGCCTTCCTGCCAGTCGCGGTTGACGATGATGCTGGCGCTGCCCGGCGGCAGCGTCGCGGCAATCTCCGCCGCATAGGCGCCGAGCACGACACTGACCGCGGCGCCGGCCAGCTCGGTGGCCCCGGCGATCACACGCTGGACCAGCGGCTGCCCCTCAAAGCGCACCAGCTGCTTCGGCTCGCCAAAGCGGCTCGACGCCCCGGCGGCGAGCACGATCGCATGCAGGGCGGTGCGCCCGCGGCCGCTCATGGCTGCTCCCGGCTGCCAGCTTGCTTCCGGCTCATGGGGTTGCATGGTCGCACGGCCAGCCGGTGCAGTGTGAGTCGAATCGCGGCGAAACATCTTGTCAAATCGCCCGCAATTGAATATTCAACCTGCAGGGCCCGGCACGCGCAGTGCGGGTAAGCTCGTCGATTCGGGGGCAGGATGGCAGGCCAACAGTCAGTGCCGGACGTTCAGGAGCTGTTCGCCGTCGCCCTGCGACATCATCAGGCTGGACGCCTGCTGGACGCCTGCTGGAAGCCGAGCGGCTCTACCGGCAGGTTCTGCAGGCGGATTGCCGCCACGCCGACGCGCTGCACCTGCTCGGTGTCATCGCGCACCAGCTCGGTCGTCATGACGCCGCGGTGGAGCTGATCGAGCAGGCGATTGCGCACAACGGCCGGGCGCCGGCGTTCCACAACAACCTGGGCAATGCCCTGAAGGCGCAAGGCAAGTTGCTGCAGGCAGCGGCGGCCTACGAACGGGCGCTGTCGTACAAGCCGGACCACGTCGAGGCCCATTACAACCTGGGCATTGCGCTGCAGGAACAGGGCAAGCTGGACGAGGCGGTCGCCTCGTATCGGCGCGCGTTGACCTGCAAGCCGGACCACGCCGCGGCGCACAGTAACCTCGGCAACTGTCTGCAGGCGCAAGGCAAGCTGGACGAGGCGGTGGCCTGCTACCGGCGGGCGCTGACCCACAAGCCGGGCTTTGCCGAGGCCCATGGCAATCTCGGCAATGTCCTCAAGGCGCAGGGGCAGGCTGGATCAAGCGGCGGCCTGCTATGTGCGGGCGCTGGCGCACAAGCCGGACTACGCCGAAGCGCACAACAATCTCGGCATCGTCCTGCTGCAGCAGGGCAGGTTGGAAGAAGCGGTGGCCAGCTGCCAACGGGCGTTGCTCCACAAGCCGGACTACGTCGAGGCGCACGTCAACCTGGGCCATGCGCTGCGCGAGCAGGGCCAGGTGCAGCAGGCGCTGGCCGCCTACCAGCAGGCACTGGCCCTCGATCCGGACTGCGCCGAGGCACGGCTGGGATTGGCCATCGGCGTGATCCCGATGATCGCCAGCAGCGTTGCCGAAAGCGCCGCAACATCCGAAGCCTTCACGCGAGCCCTCGATGCCCTGACGGCATGGAGCAGTGCCGATCCCGGAAAGCTCGGAAAGTGCGTGGGCAGCAATCAGCCGTTTTATCTGGCGTACCGCCCCTTCGACGTCAGTGCATTGCTGGGCCGCTATGGAGATCTGGTGTGTGCCGCCGCGGCGGCTCATTGGCGACCGCAGCTCGATGAGGACCGGATCAGCCAGGCGCCACGGGATCGCCTGCGCCTGGTGGTGGTGAGCGGCCAGGTACGGCAACACCCGGTGTGGGAAGTGGTGCTGCGCGGCGTCCTTGCCCACATCGATCGGCGGCAGTTCGAGACCGTTCTCTACCACACGGGCTCGGTGATCGACGATGAAACCGCGTGGGCCAGAGCGCGGGTTGATCGCTTCGTACAGGGCCCGAAGTCGACCATCGGGTGGCTCGAGGAGGTCAGGCAGGATCGACCCGATGTGATGTTCTATCCCGAGGTCGGCATGGATCCGGCTACCTGCACGCTGGCCGCGCTGCGGCTGGCACCGCTGCAGGTCGCCGGCTGGGGGCATCCGGTGACGACTGGATTGCCGAGCATCGACCTGCTCGTATCCGCGGAGCTCACGGAAGGTCCGGGCGCCGAGCGGCACTATCACGAAACCCTGGTCAGGCTGCCCGGATCTGGTGTTTGCACGGAGCCGGCGGCGGTCCCGGCGCAGCGCTGGGAGGGCCCCGACCGGCCGCGCAACACGGTCCGCTTTGCGCTGTGCCAGCAGCCGATCAAGTTTGATCCGGCGGACGATGTGCTGTTGGCGCGCATCGCCAAAGCGGTCGGCCCGAGCGAGTTCTGGCTGGCGTCGCCAATAAAGCAGCAATGGGCCGCGGCTAGGCTGCGCGATCGGCTGGCCGGCGCCTTCCGCGCCGAAGGCCTTGATCCCGATGCGCAGCTGCGCGTGATGCCGTGGCTGCGGCGCGGGCAGTTTCTGGGTTTCCTGGACGAGATGGATGTCTATCTGGACTGCCCGGCGTTCTCCGGTTACACGACCGCCTGGCAGGCCATTCATCGCGGTCTGCCGATCGTGACTGTCGAGGGCGAGTTCCTGCGCCAACGCCTCGCGGCGGGCCTGCTACGACAGATCGGTGTCACTGACGGCATCGCTTCGCCCCGCGAAGAGTATGCGCAGCTTGCCGTTCGCTGGGCGCAGGAATCGCGCCAGCCCGAGCACTGGCCCACGCGACGTGAAGCGATTCGTCGAGCAGCGCCTGCGGCCGACGGCAACCGCCCGGCGGTCAGGGCCTTCGAACAGGCGCTGATCGGCGCCGTGCAACGACACCGGTGATTTCCAGTTGCCGTGACCGGACGCGCCGGGCGACGTCTTACCTTGACTTGCCGGCCGGTGGACTTAAGATTCCGCTCTTGCCACGGTGCGGGAATAGCTCAGTTGGTAGAGCGCAACCTTGCCAAGGTTGAGGTCGCGAGTTCGAGCCTCGTTTCCCGCTCCAATGAACTGATGAAGCCCTTAAGGCCTCATGGCCCTAAGGGTTTTTTTTGAGCCATCGCGAGCGGCTAGGTGGCAGAGTGGTCATGCAGCGGCCTGCAAAGCCGTGTACGCCGGTTCGATTCCGACCCTAGCCTCCAGAACCTAAGTCCAGCGCTGTCCTCCCGCGTCTGGCCTTATCTCCAAATAGAACTTAAGTTACTGAACTATAAGGATACGATCTGATCTGCAGAGCCCTAAGGAACCACTTCTCAACGCATAGGAGCAATGCCACCACTTGGGGTGTCAACAACCGTGCAAGCCGCATCACCACGTGAGTCGTTCACCCCAGTCCCCTGGTTTTGGCCGATCTTCAACAATTGAGTTTCGCCCCGCGCGGGCGACAGTCAGACCATGATCAAGATTCAAGACACCATCCCGTCGTCCGGCCTGCCATTCGCCCGCGCGGACATCGAGCAGACCATTCCGGCTCGTTTCGAACAGGTCGTCTCCCACTTTTCCGACCGCATCGCGCTCACTGGCGGCGACCGCACCTGGACATATCGGGAGCTCAACAGTCAGGTCAATCGGATCGCTCGCGCTATTCTGGACAGCGCTGGCGCTGGGCCCGGCTGCGTTGCCTATCTGTTGGATCACTCGCCGGAAATGGTGATCGCCACACTGGCGGTCCTGAAAGCTGGAAAGACCTATCTCGCCATTCACCCCGCAATGCCTGCCCCGGCGCAATTGGAAATTATGCGGGATGTGGCGCCGCAACTGCTGCTGAGCAACGCCAATTATGAGTCCCATGCCCTCGTGCTGACGGACGCTTCGTGTCCGGTTCTGAAGCTCGATGATATTGGTGAGCGATGGTCGGATCAAAATTTATCAGCGGTCACCAAACCCGACGACGCATCCACGATTTTCTACACTTCTGGAACAACAGGCCAGCCGAAGGGAGTGGTGAAGAGCCATCGCGCGGTCCTTCACCGCGTGTGGCTATCCGCGCAACATGATCAAATCACTCATCTGGACCGGCAATCCCTTTTGACGCATTGCAGTTTTTCGGCATCGGAATCGGACATCTTTGGGGCTCTTCTCCAGGGCGCTAGAGTTTGCGTGTTTGACATTGCATCGATAGGGCTTGCGGGGTTCCGGACATGGCTTGAAGAGGAAAAGATCACGCTGCTGCATCCGCCGGCTCTCTTGTTCCGGAGATTCCTCGCCACCTTAGAAGGTCACAATCTGTTCCCATCGGTAAGGCTCGTGGCGCTGGCTGGAGATGTCGTGCTGTCGGCGGACCTGGAAAAATGGCAACGACACTTCACAAAGTCCTGTGCGGTATTGCACCGCTTTTCAACGACCGAGACCGCTCTTTTGACCGTGTCTCGCATTGAGTCAGGTTCGCTGCCGAACACTGGCGTCGTGTCTGCCGGACACGCGGTGGCAGACAAGACGCTCATGCTGATCGACGAAGCGGGCCGTCCTGTGACCGCAGGTGAGACCGGTGAGTTGGTCGTTAAAAGCCGATATCTGGCGGATGGATACTGGCGCCGACCGGAAGAGACCGCTGCGGTCTTCAAGCCTGACCCGGACGTGCCTGGCCAAAGGATCTACCGCACCGGCGATCTCGGGCGATTCCTGCCAGACGGGAGTTTAGTGTTCCTGGGGAGGCGGGATCACCAGGCGAAAATCCGCGGCTACCGCGTGGATACCCGTGAAGTTGACTCAGCGTTGCTGCAACTTGACTACGTGCGCGAGGCGGCAACGATCGCGCGTCAAGAGGGCGATGAATTCCGACTGACTTCGTTCGTGGTGTTGAACGATGGATCCCAGTTCGATCCGCTAGTCCTACGCGAGAGTCTGCGTGCGTCTTTGCCTGACTGGAAAATACCGGCGCGCATCCATGCCATCCCCGTCATGCCGGTGACACTGACCGGCAAAGTCGACAGGCAACGTTTGGATGCGGAAATGAGCGGCCGCGCCTTGCCCGCAAGTCCCGACGTAGCGAGCCCAGCGGCAAGCCCCACCCCAACCTCCCCAACTGACATCGAGCAGGAGCTGGCACAGATCTGGAAGACGGCGCTGCGACTGGACGCCGTGGGATTCGACGACAATTTTCTTCACCTCGGTGGAGACTCGATCTCCATGATGACGGTCCTGGATCGGGTTGAACAGCAATATGGGATTCGAATCGCGCCCGCAGAGTTCTATCAGCAAGGAACCATTCGGCACCTCGCCGCTCACGTAAGGAACCGACCAAAGCCGGCCTCCGCGCGGTCTGAAACTTTTGGGCGAACCCTGCGCGATCTGTCCAGGCGCATCCTGGATGGTATACCGAAGATAAAATCTTCGTCCGTACGCAGCCGTTCGGAGCATTCGTCAACAACAAGGATCGAGCCGGCATCCGAACCAGTAAGTAGTGACGTGCGTTCTCTAACAACCGGGATCATGCCGCTGTCCGAACAGGAGTCGGGAAGTGCCGAAAGTCAGAAACTGATTTCGGTTGACAGTGTCTCCGACGGATATATCGAGATGCTCGCTGCTTGTGGCGTGGAGTACATTTTCATAAATCCCGGCACCGACACCGCACCGATTCTCGAATCGATCGCCAAGTTCGGGGCGCAGGGCCGCCACGCACCAAAGCTGATCCTCTGCTTGCATGAGTCTGTGGCGATGGCTGCAGCGCATGGACATTTTATGATTAGCGGCAAACCGCAGGTTGTATTGGTTCACGTCGATGTCGGCACGCAGAACATCGGCGCGAATATGCACAACGCACAACGGGGCCGCGCCGGAGTCGTTGTCTGTGCAGGCAGATCGCCTCACGACACCGACGGCGGCGTGCCGGCAGAGCACAACACGCCCTCACACTTGCTTCAGGAGCAATTCAACCGGGCGAACATCGTTGAGGGTTACGTCAAGTGGCATTACGAACTCACCCGCCCAGGCAACCTTCATCTCGCCGTGCAGCGCGCGTTCCAGGTGGCCGGTACGGACCCGGCAGGACCGGTATATTTGACACTACCCAGAGAAGTCCTGATGCAGAAGATGGAGGATCTGGTTGCAGAGCCGGGAAGAGCGCCGACGGTTTCGGCACCGGCCGCCGATCCCAACACCCTCGGCCGCGTAGCCCAATGGCTAATCGACGCCAACAACCCATTGATCCTTGTCTCCTATGCAGGCCGCAATCCCAAAGCTGTCGACTCCCTCATCAAACTTGCCGAGGCGCTGGCTGTGCCAGTGGTGGAGTCGCGCCACCGAATCAATTTTCCTTCGAGCCATCCGCTTCACCTTGGATACTCCGCCGGACGTTATCTGCAGCAAGCGGACTGCATTCTCATTATCGACAGCGATATTCCGTGGATCCCGGCGCAGGAGCATCCGGCACCGCATTGTCGAATCGTCCACATCGACATCGACCCTCTGAAAAAGAATATGCCGATCTGGGGATTTCCCGTGGATCTGTCCATTGAGGCGGACTCCTCGCAAGCGATGGAGGTCCTCGCCGGTGAGATCGAGCGGCGGGTAACCCCCGCTGATCGAACTCGGATCGAAGCGCGGCGCCGAGTTGTAACGGCGGAGCACCGCGCTCTGCGATCGAGGCTGAACGAGCGCATTCGTGACTTGGCGGCGCGGAAGCCGATCGCGCCGGAATGGGCCGCACACTGTCTCAGTGAGGTTGTGGATGAGAACACCGTCATCGTCAGCGAAGCTGTCAGCAACAATCCGGTCCTTTGGAACTACCTGAGGCTGGATGCGCCTGGAACCTATTTTCAGAGCCTCGGTTCCGGCCTTGGCTGGGGCCTCGGAGCTGGGCTGGGCGCAAAACTCGCGGCGCCCTCAAAAACGGTCATCTGCGTGACCGGAGACGGATCCTGGATCTTCAGTTCGCCAATCCCGGCCTACTGGGCCGCCCAGCAACATCGCAGTCCATTCCTGACAGTGATCTTCAACAACCAGGAGTATGCTGCCACCGCCGAGGCGATTCTTGCCGTCGCTCCAGATGGCTACGCAAGGGCGACCGGCGTCTATCCGGCCTGCGATCTGCCGTCCGCCCCAATGTATTCGCGCATCTCGGAAGCAATGGGCTTGTGGGCCAGAACGGTTGAGGATCCTGCAAAGCTCCCGCAGGTGCTGCGCGAAGCGCTCGCCGAAGTGCGCCGGGGCCGATCTGCGGTTGTCGATATCTGCGTCTCATCGCTCCGTCCGGTTCATGGTCTGAACTAGCCTGAGCTCATTTCCGACTGCGGTTGCCACATGAACGAGAACATCGAGAAGATTGCTCAGGACTTTGCCAAGTTCAGTTTCTTGGAAGCGTCTCAGTCCTTGCCCGTTGTCGTCGAGCCCACGAACGCCAGAACCGACCCGTTCGGCTGGGTGTCGGACCACAAGGCGCTCATCGAGCAGAAGCTCTTGCTTCACGGCGCGGTTCTATTTCGCGGCTTCAACATCGATACAATCGAAACCTTCCGGCGATTGATCAATCCGCTTATCACCGAAGCGGTGCGGCATCCTGAAATGATCGCCGGGCGCCAGGAAGTTGCTGATGCGGTCTACACGCCGACAAAGTATCCCCCCGATCAACAGATTGCTCCGCACAATGAACATTCCGCGTCGCTGACTTTTCCCGGCAGGCTCGCATTTTGGTGCCAGCTTCCCGCCGTGCGGGGCGGCGAAACGCCGATAATCGATACGCGCAAAGTCTACAAACACCTCGATCCGCGTGTGCGCGATAAATTCGAGCGCCTTGGGTGGATGCTCGTGCGCAATTACCACGACTTGCCGGAGCGCCGGTGGCAGACGGTATTCCAGACCGAGAGTCGCGCTGAAGTTGAGGCGTATTGCACGGAAAACAAAGTCCATTGCGAGTGGACGCAGGGCAACCAATTGCGCACGAGGCGAGTGCTCCCGGCGGTAATGCGGCATCCGGTTACCGGCGACCTTTCGTGGTTCAATCATGTGACATTCTTTCACGTGACGACACTGCCGCCGCGCATTCAGAGTTTTATCCGATCGACATATGGCGAAGCGGATTTCCCGAACAACACTTACTATGGCGATGGATCATCTATTGACGGCGATACCATCAGGACCCTTCAGGACGCCTATCGATCGGAGACAGTGTCGTTTCCTTGGCTAAAGGGAGATGTGCTTCTCATCGACAATATTGCGACGGCACATGCCAGAAACTCGTTTGCCGGGCCGCGTCAAATCCTGGTGTCTCTCGCCAATCCGGTCACCAGGAATGATGTCGTTTTCAATGTGAGACGTTGGTAGCACTCTCGGCCCTGTCGAGTTGAACCTCAGCCCGTCGGCACCTTCATGCTCGAAACGACCTCCAATTCGGCATCGAGCCCCATTTGCCGTCCGTAGGTGACGAGTGCGCGATGGGTTGAAGGCCGCAGGCGCACACCTTCTTTCAAGCTTTGATCGCGGGCGCGCAGTTCCATTTCGCCGGGGATCAGAATCTCGTCAACATTTTCGGCGTGCTCACCGTTCTTGGTTTGCTCGATCAGGCGGTTGACGCGCGCGGCGAATTCGGATGCCGGCATGAACCGCTCTGGATCGATTGCAATGAAGAAATGGCCATAGTCAGGAGCCCCGGAGCTGCCGTGCAACCTGTCGCGACCGTGGTCGGCGCTAAAACCCGCACCGCTGAGGACGCCCGCAAGAACTTCCAACACCAGAGCCAAGCCGTATCCCTTGTGTCCTCCGATCGGCATGCCTAGCCCGGCGGCAAGATCCGCAAGATCCGTCGAGGGGCGCCCGAAGCGGTTGAGAATCCAGCCCGGCGGCAGCGGCTTTCCTTCCGCAACAGCGAGACCGATCTTGCCGCGCGGCGCCACGCTCATAGCAATATCGAGCAGGATCGGGACATGCCGCCCCGCCGGTATGCCGACACCGAGCGGATTGTTGCCGAATGTCGGTGTGATGCCGCCCGTCGGCGCCAGAATCAGCGGTCCATTGGTCGTGCAAAGCCCGATGAGACCGTTCTTGGTCGCCTGCCACACATAGTGACCGGCGGCGCCGAAGTGATTGGATCGGCGTACGCTGACGATTCCGACACCCTGCTCTCGCGCCTTTCGAATGGCTGCTTCCATCGCGACGGTGCTGACCCACTGGCCAGGACCGTTGTCGCCATCGATCTGCACGGTATTGGCTGTCTCACGCTCGATCCTGATCTGCGGCCGGGAGTTAAGCTTGCCCGAAGCTATCCTCACGGCGTAGCGCGGAATGCTGACCATGTCGTGCGTCGGCTGGCCACGCATGCTCGCCTCAAGCTGCACTTCCGTCACGATCGCGGCGCCTTCGGCAGTCAATCCTGCCCGCATCAGCGCTTCGTGACCGTAGGCCCGCAGGCTTTCGATCGTCACTAGAATTCTCGACTTCTGTTCGCTCGAAGCAGGCACACCCAAGCTGGTTCGACCGGTCTTGTTCCCCAGTTGGACTGCGCGCGCAAGTTCGGCGATCGTTTGATATTGATAGATTTGCTTCAGATCGATCTGCAGGCCGGCTCGTTTTGCATCCAGAACGATATTGATGCTCAGGAGGGAATTGCCGCCCAAGTCAAAGAAATTATCGTCGACCCCAATCGTGTCCACTCTTAGGACTTTCTTCCAGACATCCAACAAAATCCGCTCGGCATCCATGCTCGCCATCCCCTGCGGCTTGGCTTCGCTCAAGGCGGGCATTGCGCTATCCAAAGCTGTGGTCGCTCGCACGTGCGCCAACAAGGCTTGACGATCGATCTTCCCGTTCGGCGTGCGCGGCAACTGGTCCAATGCGAGGATCCGTTGCGGCAGCATATAGTCTGGCAGTGTTCCCCTTAGAAAGCCGCGCAAGCGCTGAGAAAAGAGTGCTGGTTCTGCAACAGACTCATCGTCGGCTACGACAAATGCTACCAGGCGTTTGCGATGGCCGGTCTGAGTCACCCCGGCCGCCTCATCAACCGCGCTCACCACGCATTCGCGCACGTCCGGATAAGTGCGAAGCACGGTCTCGATCTCGCCCGGCTCGATGCGGAATCCGCGAATCTTGATCTGTTCGTCAACGCGCCCGACAATTTCAAATACGCCATCGGATCGGTAGCGCGCCACATCACCCGTTCGATAGAGGCGCTGGCCGGCATGTTGGCTGAACCGGTTCGGCATGAAGGATTTGGCCGTCTGCTCCGGCTGATTGATGTAGCCGCGCCCGATGCCGCCGCCGCCGACATACAACTCCCCGCAAACGCCGACTGGAACCGGGCGGTGCGATGCGTCCAACACATAAGCTTGCGCGTTGGCGATCGGCCGGCCGATTGGAACGATGGCCGCTTTATTCTCACCGGTGGGAATGGGATATACCATCACAATACCGGTGGTTTCCGTCTGGCCGAACATGTTGACGAACTTTGTCACGGGCTTACAGAGGCGCCGCCATTCGTCGACCAACGCAGCAGGCAAAGGCTCGCTGGCGGAAAGCATCAGTCGCACGTGGTTGTCCAGCAACCGCGCGCGCACACACGGCTCCAGAGACATCAGCATCTGGAGGCAGGCGGCGGAAAATGACGGGACAAAGTCCAGCACCGAGACGCCCCGCTGGCGTACCTGCTCGAACAGCAATTGTGGATCACGGATCTCCTCCTCTGATGCAATCGAGACGGCAGCGCCGCACGACAGGGGGACCGCGAACTGCCGTACAGCCGAGGAAAAGGAGAACGAGGCCGTGTGAAGGTATCGATCGTCCGCCGTGAGCGCGAGCATCACAGCCATCGCCTGGACATAGTGACCGACATTGGCGTGCGTGATCATCACGCCCTTCGGTTTTCCCATTGAGCCTGATGTGTAGATCGCATAAGCCGGTGTATCGCCCGCCAGAGTCACTTCAAGATTTTTAGTTTCTTCTTGCGGGACCGGGCCATCGAGGGCGTCAATACATAAGGTCTCGGGCAAATCGGGCGCCGAAGACTCAAGTACCAAAGCAAATCTCGGCAGCAGAGACGTTTGCGTAACGAGGAGCATCGCGCCTGCGTCACGCAGCATGAAGGCGATGCGCTCGGGCGGGTAGTCAGGGTCGAGTGGCAGAAACGCGCCGCCCGTCTTCCATATTCCCAGCAACACCGCCAACGTATCGGCCGACCGGGGCAAACAGACCCCGACCAGCTTTTCCCGGGCGATACCCTGGCGCTGAAAGAGCCGAGCAAACTGGTTGGCGCGCTGATTGAGCTCGCGATACGTGAACTGTCCATCATCACTCAGCACAGCCACGGCGCTCGGTGTCTGCTCCACCTGTGCTTCGAACAGTTGCAGAAAATTGCGACTAAGCAGGTCGCAGTTTTCCGTGCGGTTCCAATCGACTTCGATCTGGCGCCTTTCGGTTTCGGGCACGAGCCGCAGTTCCGACAATTTGTGCTCGGGATTGGCCACTATGCCTTCAAGCAAGGTGTGGAAGTGCCGAGCCACGCGCTGAACTGTACCTGCCTCAAATAGATCGGCATTGAACTGCCACGTTGCCGACATGCCTTCATTGTTTTCGGACAGGTACAGCGTGAGGTCGAATTTTGCCGTTCCGTTATCGACCCGGAACGGCTGCGCGCTCAGGCCGGGTGCGAGATCAAAGGCGGGTCGGGCGAAGCGATCGACCGGCGGCGGCTCTTGGGACGCCGACCCCGTCGTCCCCGGAACGTTCTGAAACGCGAACATGACTTGGAAGAGCGGCGTAAGGCTGAGATCGCGTGACACCTTCAGCTCTTGCACGATCCGTTCGAGCGGAACGTCCTGGTTCGCGTAGGCGCCGAGCGCGGTCGATCGGATGCGGGCGAGCAACTCCTCGAACGACGGATCGCCCGCGAGCCCCGTGCGCAAAACCAATGTGTTGGCAAAGAATCCGATTAGCGATTCAAGTTCCTCTTTCTGACGATTTGAGATCGGTATGCCCACGACGCAGTCATCCTGCCCGTTATAGCGAAACAGCAATGTCTTGAAGGCTGCGAGAAGCGTCATAAACAAACTCACATTCTCGCGTTGACTGAGCGCCTTCAGCTGATCGATCAGCTGACGATTAATTGACACTTGATGAATTTCGCCGCGATAGGATTGAATCGCAGGGCGGGGCCGATCCGTCGGAAACGTGCAAGCCAGCGGAAGGTTGTCGAGACGGCCGGTCCAGTAGTTGATCTGACGTGTAAGCACGCCCGCTTCGACGGACTGATGCTGCCAGGCCGCGAAGTCGCCATATTGAATGGGCAGTTCGTTCAGGGGAGATGCCCGACGCTCGCGGAACGCGTCGTAGAGCTGCCTGAGCTCCGTGTAAAGGATATCGATCGACCAGCCATCTGAGATGATGTGGTGCATGGTCAGGAGGAATGCGCGCTCCTCGGGGGCTAATCGGATCAGCTTGGCGCGAAAGAGTGGGCCATTCGCCAGATCAAATGGTTGAGCGGCCTCATCAGTGGCCAGACGTATCGCCTCGGCGGTGCGCGTGGACGCCGGATGCGCCGTTAGATCGATCACCGGCAGATCACTCGCTTGCGCTGGCGAGACCACTTGCACCGGCCGCTCGCCGCGCATGTGAAACGTCGTGCGCAAAATGTCATGACGGCGACGGATTTCATCAAGGCTTAGTGCCAGCGCGCGCTCATCCAGCGGCCCTGTCAACCATAGGGATGCCGACATGTTATAGGCGCTGCCGGAGCCGATCTGATCGAGAAAATAGACGCGCTGTTGTTGTAACGAGAGCGGAACCTGCATCGCATCGTGGCGTCGGGCAATGCTCGCATCGGACCAATGCGCATCGACCGCCGACGGCCAGCCTTGCTCGAACAGTGCCGCGCCGTCCGCGACGAGATTGACCATCTGCGCACCGATGCATTCCGAGAGTCGAGCAACCGTGGGATGTTCATACACTGAATCGATTGGCAGCGTGACGTGGAATATCTGTTTCAACCGGGTGAGAAGCCGCGTGGCCATGAGGGAGTGACCACCGAGTTCGAAGAAATCGTCGTGAATGCCCGGCGGATCGGTCCTCAGCACCTCGGCGAAAACCTCTACCACCCGGCGCTCGGCGGCGGTGCGTGGCGCGATCTTGTCGTCACGCGACAAATTGCGCTGCCCGTTGTGCATAAGGCCTAGCGCCTGGGCCAGATCTTTGCGACTCAGTTTTCCTGTTGGACCGCATGGGATTTGATCCACGAGGACAATCTGTTGCGGTACCCGAAAGCGTGCCAGCCGCTTGGCCACAAAGCTGCGAATGTGCTGAGCTGGTTGATCGAGTAGTTCCGCCGGTTTGAGCACGACCGCGGCGGCGACATTCTCACCGAGCGCCGAATGGGGAACGCCAAAAACAACCGCCTGTGCGATCGCCGGGTGTTCCAACAAGACTCGCTCAACCAGTTGCGGCGAGATTTTCTCACCACCGCGATTGATGATTTCCTTCAAGCGGCCTGTGACAAACAAATAGCCGTCCGCATCGAGAGTCCCTAGATCGCCTGTCCGCAGCCAGCCTCCTGAGAACGCTGCCTCATTGAGGGCGGCGTCACCCTCATAGGCCCGCACTACATTGGGACCGCGGATGACGATCTCGCCGTTCGCGTCCGGCGGCAGGATGCGGCCGGCTTCATCCCTGATCGCGACTTCCGGCCCGGCCGCCATGCCAACAGATCCCGGCTTGCGTTTGAACGGCGGGAGGCGGTTGCTGGCAATCTGCGGCGCCGCCTCCGTCATACCGTATGCCTCAACGAATGGCACGCCGAACGCGCGCTCGACATCTGCGATCAATTGCGGCGGCATCGGTGCGGACGCCGAGCGAATGAAGCGCAGCCCGCTTTCGCGCGGATTGCGATGATCGATGCGGATTTGATCGAGTATCACGCGATGGATAGCCGGTGAGGCGGAATACCAGGTCGGCCGAAGCTCGTCCAAGCAAGCGAAAAAGCTCTCCGTCGAGAAGCTCGCCATGCTGACATAGCTTCCCCCGGAGATCAGCGACGCAAAGAGGGTGCTGAGCCCATGGATATGATAGAGCGGCATCACGCCAAGGCATCGATCGGACGGCTGGAGCTGCAGCGCTGAACAAATGTTGTACGCCGAGACACAGAGGTTTTGGTGTGTCAGAGGCACGAGCTTGGGCCGCGCCGCCGTGCCTGATGTGAAGAGAAGGAGCGCAGGGTCGCCTTGGCCTAAAGCGGGCTCATCATTGTTGTGCGGCTCGCCGTCGCTCGACAGCGAGAAAAGTCCTGCGGGTGAGGCTGTCTCCGGAAGCAGCCGCAAGATACGTATGTTCAGCGATTTTGCAACCGCGATCGCCGGCGACTGGCCGCCGTGTGGCACGAGCAGCGCCGTGACCCGCAGTGCCGCCAGATGGGATTCAAACTCGCGCTCGGAACACGCCGGATTTAACGGCGCGCAAGCCGCATTGGCGGCAACCGCCACACTCGCAACGGCGGATTCCGCTCCTCCAGGTAGGACGAGCGCGACGCGATCCGCGGGGCGGACGCCTGCGCATCGGAGCTGTTCACCGACATAGCGGATCTGACTGTCCAATCGGTCGTAGGTGAGGGGTGGCCGCCCCGCCGCCAAAATGGCCAAGGATTGTGGTTCGCGGCCCGCGTGGTGGCTGACCTTGCCGTGTATTGTCTCCATCAGACAATGCTCCGAAATGGACAGTCACCAAGGGAATTGCGGATCAGCCTAGAGAACGCAGTGGACGGTGCCAACAACCCCGAGCCGGGCCGACGATCTTTGTCCAAGTTCGGGGGGCCAGCGAGCATAGCCATTTCTGGATCCGGGAAACCTTATAGGGATTTAAGCCCAAGGATCAGTAACAAATCCTTTCCCCTGTCACTGGCAAATATACGAGGCGGTTAATGAATCGAATACGACCTGCTAAGGTCCATATTGTACCGAGCACCAGCGACCAAAAGCTGGCGAATGTCCGGTCCCGGTAATTTCGCCGGCGGTTGTCAATGCTTTCGCTAGGCTGACCGGCAAGCTCAATCCGACGACTGGAGCACGCGAACCTCGGACGCAAAGACGGTGGCTCCTGCGACAACCACGTCATTTCATCTTTATACTGATTACCAGTGTACTGTACTTCTCTACTCAATAACCCCCTGGCGACATAATGTTGATGCAAGGCAACTTTTAGAAGCGTGCTGCTCACAGTACCGTCCGAAACACCGTCAACTTCACCAGAAGCGAAATACCCGAAAGATCCCCGATACGCACTATCACAGTTACTCAGCGCGTTCGCGGTTCAGGAAGCTATAGCCGTTGCGCCGCGCTCGATCACCAGAAATTCCTATGGCGGCCCAACGGAAGACCCCTCATTCTCGTGCATAAGTTGCAACACCTGTTCTTTAGCTCTTGCAGCAGTCGCTGGGACGTTCAGGTCAGCCTGCTCATTCTTGATACCCCTCACAGCTAGAGGCGGCGGCCGGCCGATTTCCGCCCAAATGAGCGACGGGTTCCGCTGCGTCACCGGGAAATCAAACAGAACCGGCGAGCCGCGCTCGTCGAGCCCGCCGAACGCACCCATACCGAAACCGTCTGGGCGTACACAACAAAGGCCACCCCCCCTTGGAGCGGCTGACCGCTTTGACCGAGAGGTGCTAGATCGCCAACCATACGTTCCTTAAGAGTCCGCGACCACCAGCGCGAGGGCGAAGCCGTCGTGCCCTTTCTCGCCGACTGTCTGAAGGGCTGTGGCGAGCACGCGCGGCTCGCTCCCAAGCCGCTCGTGCAGTTCGCGCGTCGCACGCACAGCCGCGTCCCGGCTGTGGGTATCGACGATCGCCCCGTCGCGCACAACGTTGTCGAAGACAATCAAACTGCCTCGACGGGCGAGTTTCAGCGCCCAGGTGAAGTACTGGGGGTGGTTCACCCAGTCGGCATCGATGAAGAAGACATCGAATGGGCCCTCTTGGGCCCGCTCGATCGCGGCCAGGCTCTCGAGCGCCGGCCCCTCGCGTAGCTCGATCCGATCCGAGAGGCCCGCGCGCTCGAAATTGCTGCGGGCCACGGCGGCGTGACGGGGATTGAACTCGAGCGTGATGACACGCCCGTCCGGCGGCAGCGACCCGGCGAGCCAGAGCGTGCTGTAGCCGCCTAAGGTGCCGATCTCGAGGATGCGCTGCGCCCCGATGCTCCGGGCGAGCAGCTGCAAAAACTTGCCTTGGCTGGGGCTGATATCGATCGCCGGCAGCTGCGCGGCGCGATTGGCTTGCAGAGCGGCCGCCCGGGCATCATCGAAATCGGCATAGCACGCATCTAGATAGGCATCGACCGCTCTTCGATCGTTGTGTCGCAGCCCGATTCGAAACGCACGCATCCAGCACCAGCAGGAGGCAGCAGCACTGACTAATGCGTACGCCAGCGCGTCGAGCTCGCGGCGTCGGGCTGCCTGTACAGCGAGGACTGCTGCGATGGCGGCAAAGAACACGCCCAACCCGCGCCAAGCGGTGAGCCCGAGGATAGAGCCGTAAAGATTCGGGCGATTGAAAGCGAGGCGGTAATCCACTGACAGGAAGAACCCCGCGATGAGCACGATGGCCGCGCCGAACAAGAGCGCACCCGCGGTCAATCTGTGAGGAACGGAGAATTCGGCAATCCCCAACCGTACGAGTATGGCGATCGCGCCCAGACCGCACAGGCAGGAGACGATCCCGACGAGGCGCGCCATCCAGCGGTTGACGTCGTAGCGGCGGACAGGTCTCATCGCTCAGTAGCCCGAAGCTGGTGAAAGTGTCAGGCGGCTGGTGGCCGCTCCGAAAGGAGAAACCGAACAGCGCCCGGCTCTCCGACCGGACGTGAAGGCCGCGATTGTTTTCACTCGGGAGTTGATAGAGGGCAGATTAAACGGGTAAGCGGTTCGATCTAGTCTACGGCAATGCTTGCGCCCGGTCTTTGTCGCAGCGATGACAAGGGGGACGACGTTTGCAGTTCTCATCTTATTGGAAGGAAATTGCGGTAATACTCGCGGACGTGTTTGCTATCGGTAGCTTGCTTTCCGAAGTTAGGGACAAGCGTACCGGTGACCTGCTGGCCGATTTTCGGTCCAGTTGGAACTTAGGACAGTCAGGTCTATAGGCATTACACAAGTGCGCGCCGTCAGGCGCATTGAGTGGGGTATGTGATGGGGTATCCAAGGCGCATCGCGTTAACTTAACCTGTAGGCTCAGTTATTTGCGCGGATCCTGTGATTCCGACTCTAGCTTCCAACCCCTAAGTCCAGCGCTGTCCTCCAGCGTCTGGCCTTGTCCTTTAGTGCCCACCCCCGGAGCGTTTACCTGTCCGGAGCGCGGCGGGGCACTGCTCGCGTTGGGTGGGCATGCTTCGGAAATGCTCGGGTACGTGCCAGAGCATTGAAGGTGTTCAAGCGTGTGCGGCCAAAGCATTCGTGCGGCGCCTGTCGCGGGATGCGTACTAATGGACGTTCGAATTCTGTTAAGTCGGCAATGTCCGGCGGCAGCTGGCGATATTTGGCGTCAGCAACCGCGCGCTATTGTGCGCATAATCCAACGATGATTGACGGAACGGCGTGAGCGTTACGCACCCATGCGGCATCTCGGCAGTGACACGGACGTTGCGGTGATCTGCGCGGACCCGACGCCGTCTGCCGATGGCCCGGAGGCAGGCGCCTTTCCGCTTTCTATGCCGCAACTGGGTCTGTGGACCGCAGAGCACATGGATCTGGGCGGCAGTGCCAGCATCTCGGCCCAATACTCCGAGATTGTCGGCGCCATTGATATCCCCCTGTTCGAGCGCGCTTCGCGGCAGGTTTTGGAGGAGACCGAGGCGCTGCGACTGTGCTTCGGCGAGGTGGCCGGGCAGCCGCAGCAGTGGGTTCTGCCACTTGGAAACTGGTCACTGCCAGTTATCGACCTGTCAGGCGAGCACGAGCCGTACTTGGCTGCTGTCGCCTGGATGCAGCATCAGGGTGCGCAGCCAATCGATCCCCGCTCCGGTTGCGCCTTTCGCTGGACGCTGCTGCGCCTGGAGCCGAGCCGCTTCGTCTGGAGCTTCCAGGTGCATCACCTGATCATGGACGGCTTTGGCCGCAACCTGGTCTGGCGTCGACTCGAGGAGGTGTATGCGGCACTCGCTGCTCATGAGCCGGCGCCGCCGGTAGAGCTCGAACCGCTGCGGCAACGCTTCGCCGAGGAGCAGGCCTACTACCGCTCGGTAAGTTTCGATGCGGACCGGCGCTTTTTCTCAGCGCTGCTCGCGCAGCGGCCCGCGTGTGTGAGCATGTCGCGCAAACCGGCTGCGGCCACCCGCAAATTCCGCCGCGAGACGATCTGCCTGGTTGAGTCAACAACGGCTGGCCTGCGCGCCGCGGTTGCAGGTGCCAGCCTGGCGCGCTTATTGGTGGCAGCGGTGGCGCTGCTTCAGCGCAGCGAGCTCGGCGGCGACGACATCGTGATTGGACTGGTCGTCAGCGCACGCGTCACACAGACCGATCGCCGCACGCCGTCGATGCTTACAAATATCGTACCGCTGCGCCTACACCTCGATGATGCGATGACGATAGATGAGCTGTTGACCCAGGCAGCCGGCGCCATCCGCGCGATGATGCCGCATCAACGCTATCCGTCGCAGGCACTGCGCCGCGATCTGCGTCTGCTGCCGATGGAACCGGACGCATACAGCATGACGGTAAATTTCATGCCATTCGACTCGGGTCACTCGTTCGCCGGCCATCCCGCCAGCACGCACAATCTTTCCCATGGACCGATCTCCGACCTGGTCGTCGCCGTGTGCGATGCTCCAGGATCCGCTGAGCTGAGGGTTGATCTCAATGGCAACGCGGATCTCTATGAGAGCGTCGAGCTGACTGGTTTGACGCGTCGACTGCATGCCATCCTTGCGGAGCTCGCCGCGCGAGCTGGCAACCGCAGCATCGCCACGCTGCTTGACGCAGTCACGAAGCCGACCTCGCCGATGCCTGTCCTCGCGGAACTGGCGCCGCTCGAAGCGTGGGGCCGAAATGAGCGGCCCTATCCAAAAGGGCGCACCGTGGTCGAACTGTTTACCGAGGTCGCGCTGGCGCGGCCACAGGCGGTCGCATTGATTGCAGGTCCGCAGCGCTGGAACTACCAGGAACTCGATGAGTGCGCGAACGCAGTG
Source organism: uncultured Gammaproteobacteria bacterium (assembly GCA_963701975.1). Lineage (GTDB taxonomy): Bacteria > Pseudomonadota > Gammaproteobacteria > Steroidobacterales > Steroidobacteraceae > FEN-1191. The sequence continues at coordinate 3,523,884 of OY969692.1, read as the reverse complement.
GCAGATGAGCTGCACCGCTGCGGCGTCACGCGGGGCGAGCACGTGCCGCTGCTGCTGCCTCGCGGCGCTCCCCTGATCATCTGCCAACTCGGCGTGCTCAAGCTGGGTGCCGTCTATGTGCCCATCGAGCCAGGCTTGCCGACCGGACGGCGCACGCGTTTGCTCAAGTTGCTGCGGGCCCGCGTCGGCATTGGCGCGGGGGTGTCGACAGCGACGTCCCTGCAATGGCTGCCAGGGAGCGTGTCCGAACGGCGCCAGGCAGCGCCCCCTGCTGCGCCTGCCTTGAGCGCCGAGGATGCTGCCTATGTGATGTTCACGTCAGGCTCCACCGGGCAACCCAAAGGCGTCGTGGTTCCGCATCGCGGGATCGTGCGGCTCGTGCGGGGGCAGGACTTTGTAGGCATGGGATCCGAGGAGTCGTGGCTGCAGCTGGCGCCGACATCCTTTGATGCCTCGACGCTGGAAATCTGGGCGCCGCTGCTCAACGGCGGCCGCTGCATCGTGGTCGAAGCGGATGTCCCCACGCCCGCGCTGTTGTCGGCAGTCATTGCGCGCGAAGGCGCCCGGTCAGCGTTTTTGACCACATCGCTCTTCAACGTGCTGGTGGACGAGAGTCCGGAGTGTCTCGCCGGACTGCGGCAGATCCTGGTCGGTGGCGAGGCGCTCTCGCCGGCCCACGTCCGACGCGCTTTGGAACGACTGCCCGGCGTGCGGCTCATGAATGTCTACGGACCGACCGAGAACACTACGTTCACCTGCTGCCATCCGATCACGCATGCCGATGTAGCACCGGGCCGCTCGGTGCCGATCGGACGGCCGATCGGTAACAGCACCGCGGAGGTGCTCGATGACGAGGGAAATGTGTTGCCGATCGGCGTGGCGGGAGAGTTGGTCACCGGTGGGGATGGAGTGGCCCTCGGCTATCTGGGTTTACCTGAGCAGACCAAGCTGAGTTTCATTCCCGATCCGAAATCGGCGACGCCGCAGGCCCGCCGCTACCGCACGGGCGACGTCATGCGCTGGCGCAATGACGGCCTGCTCGAGTTTCTCGGCCGCATCGATGAGCAGCTCAAGATCAACGGCTACCGCATCGAACCAGGCGAGATTGCCGCCGTGCTGGCCGAGCACCCTGGCGTACGACGGGCCGCAGTCGTGCCGCGCAAGAGCCGCACGGGCGAGACCCGGCTGTTTGCCTACGTGGTGCCGGAGGCAGGCCATGAGGGCAAGGAGCTCCCGCTGCGGCTGGCGCAGCACCTGGCCGAACGGCTGCCGCCCTACATGATGGTGGCCTCGTTCGTCTGCATCGATGCGCTGCCCTTGAAACCCAATGGCAAGCTCGATGTGGCAGCGCTGCAGGAGGCGACTGCGTACTCAGCGCCACCCGTGCCATTGCCGAGTGCAGGATCTGGCAGCGACGATGTGGTGCTTGCCTTGATGGCCGAGCTGCTGTCCCGGCCGGTAGCGCGCGACGACAATCTGTACGCACTCGGCGCCGATTCCTTGGACTTCATACGCCTGGTCGCGCGTCTGCGGAGCCGTCTCGACATCAAGCTCTCGATCGGCGAGGTCATGAAGCGTGGCGATGTCGCCGAGATACTGGAGCTGGTCTCGCGGCAGCACCGCCCGGTCGGCGAAAATGTCGCCGAGGGGCCGCGCAGCGAGCAGTGCTCGCCATGGTAGACCTGGGCGGCGCGCTTGCGATCGAAATGGCTGAGCAGCTGCGCCACGTGGGCCGCGAAGTGCCGCTGGTGGTGATGCTCGAGATCAATTTCGGCGCCGGGTCGGATCTTTGCCGGCACAGGATTTCGGCGAAGCCGAGAGGCTGGTCGACACGGCAGACATGCAGCTGTTAGCGCGCGTCGTCGAAGTCGTCCGATCGTTGGTCGAAGCCACGTTGCGGCGATAGCTTCACCCGTACATTCATATTGAGACGATTAGACGTGAACCTCCCTGCGCTCAGCAGTGCGAGAGGCGCCTCGACAACAGTTCCGTGGGATTCGGACCTGGCTCGGTCATCTGACGCAGGAGCTCTCCATACGCCGCAGCCATCTCTTGGACACCGGCTTTCGACCACAGCGCTGCGTTGGCGATCACGGCGCCGGAGACCCTGCCAGCGTTGTTGCGAAGCACGAAGAGCAGATCGTGGTTGTTCCGGTAGCTATACCCAGTTGTAGACAACGCGACCCGGCCCAGGGCGCGCACGCCGAAACCCTCCCATGCCGACACCATAGGTTGCGTGTTGACCTCGACGTAGTTGAACAGCACTTGAAAGACACCGGACGCGGGATAGAGCGTCGCCGGCAGGTCACTGGTCGCGATCATCCGCGAGACTTCCTTCCTCGCCCGTGCCAACAGATCGGAGAGGGTCGCGACCCCAGCCAAGTCGATCCTGAGCGCGCATGTATTCGTCAGCATACCGAACACGTCCCGAAGCTCACGTTCGCGATTACGGAAGTCGTAAGAGTTCGATATCGTGATCTCCGAGTATCCGGACGCTCTGGCCAGAAGCAGGGCGAAAGCACTGTAGTAGAAGACGAATGAGGTGCAACCATGTCGCATCGCAGTGCGGCGGGCGGCTGCGCTCACTGCGTCTGGGAGGTCGAGGAACGCACTGTGGCAGGCAAAGGGTGCGAACGCAGTGTCTTTGCGCTCGCCTGCTCCCTCGGCACCTGGCCGCTCGTCCGCCGCGCGTCGAATCGGGGGAACGCTCCCCGCGAGGTGCCGCGCGTAATGCTCTTTGAGTCGTTCGGCGTGCGGGCTCGCCAGCAGTCGCTTATGCCAGTCGGTGAAATCGATGTATTGCAGGGCCGGCCGCGGCGGCGGGTCCCGTCCGGATGCGATTGCGGCGTAGATCGCGCGCAGATCCGACCAGGCTAAGCCAATCGAAGCTGCGTCCGAAATCACGTGATCGAAGACGACCAGGAAGAAGAAGCGTCGCTCCGTCAGCTTGACCACCGCCGCCTTGAGCAACGGCGCGCTGGCGAGGTCGAACACCTGCCTGACTTCGTTGGCCAGAATAGAAAGGCCACTCGGCCGGCGATTCCGCTCGGGTAGCCCGGCGAGATCGTGGACGCGGAGGTCGATTGGCATGCGGGGCAGAATAACCTTCGAGTCCCTTCCGCCCGAGAATGAAAACTTCGAGCGCAGGACATCGTGCCGCTTGCCGAGCTCGTCGAGTGCGGTAGCAAAAGTGTCCGGCCGAAAGGCTCCTTCGGCCTCGCCCGCCAACCAGAGGCTGCGCCCATCGCTGTCTGGAGCGGCACGCGACAATTGCAGTCGCCGCCGTTCGAGCTGTGAGACGGGAATCGAATCACCGGGCGAGCGGCGGACAATCGGCGCCGACCATCGCTGGGCGTCCAAAGCCTGCTCGCTCGATTGGCGTGTGTCAGGCGCAGGGGGCTTCTCGAGGTGCGCGCTCAGCGCCGCGAGCGTCGGGTGGCTCCATATGACCGAGTAAGAAACGCTGCTGCCAAGCCATTGCTCCAACGCGGCGATCAGGCCAACGCTGCCGATCGAATCCAACCCATACTCTGCGAGGGGGCGGGTTGAATCGATCGTGGGAGCGGAAACCGCGAGCATGACGCCAAGCGCATCGCGCAGCCACGCTTCGATTTCAGTCCGGCTCCGCTTCACGGCAATGGGCGCATCGGCATGCAGCCGAGGCGAGGGCTCGGGCGGCGCGCGCAAAAGTTTGCCGTTGGACGTCGTTGGCAACGTGGACACGAAGCGCACCGCCACAGGGAGCATGACTGGTGCAAGCAGCGCGCGTGCATGGCGGATCAGCGCCGGCCCGTCGGCACGACCCGTCCGGCTTACGACCCAGGCTATAGGCACCGGCTCTCCGCCGGGACCGAGCTCCGGCGTGACCAGGCACTTGAGCACGTCAGAGTGCGACTGGATCGCCGCTTCAACCTGCTCCGGAATGACCTTTTCCCCAAAGCGTTTGAAGATGCCGTCAATCCTTCCCAGATAGCTGAAAAGATCTCCGTCGACCTCGAAATAATCACCCGTTCTCAGCTTTCCTTCGGGAAACCGAACAGCGGTCGCAGCGGGATCATCCAGATAGCCTGCCGCGACATTGGGACCATCGACCCACAGCTCTCCATCAGCCCCGACCCACGCCCGCACACCTCGAATCGGCCGGCCAGTGGCGCGTGGCCGCTGGAAGAATTCTTCATGTCCGAGCCACAGCACGCGCGTGCTCGCCTCGGTCAATCCGTAGAAGTACATGTAGGTCGCGGAGGACTGCACCGACGCGAATAGCTTCCGCGTGTCCTGCTCGGCGCTTTGGCTGGCCAGCGTAATCAGTCTCGCATCGGGCCTCGCCCCCAGTTCGTACAGTAACCTCAACTTCGACGGAATGGTTGGCAATACCGTCGCCCCGCCGAGCCAACTTGACAGACCGGCTTGCGTCGGCTGCCCTCCCGGCAGGTAGAGGCACGCGCCCGAGACCATTGCCAACCACAACTGGGACAGGCCGTATGTGTGGTGCAGTGGCAGCCCGCCATGAACGCGATCCTGCGGGGTGTAGCGGACCAGGTCCTGGATCGCGGCGGTGACGTGTGCGACGGAGCTCTCGGTGAGCACCACGGTTTTCGGTGGCCCGCTGGAGCCGGAGGTCGCGACGCCCCAGGCGGAGGCGCTCCCTTGCACGATCGGGAGTGAAGGGCCGGACTCATCGAACAGTGCGCTCACGTCAATCGCATCGACGCCAGGCATGCGCCCGGCAGCGACTACCAGGTGCGGGCGAATTCGTGCGGCTTGTCCTTCGGCGTCTGCCGGATCGATGGGGCATACCAGCGCGCCCGCAGCCCGCGCCCCGAGGAGGGCGGCGACCACGCGTTTGTCGTCGCCGGTGACGATTGCGACGCGGTGGCCGACGCCGATGCCGTTGCGCGAGAAGTAGTTGTGGGTACTCGCAACGGCACGGCGGAGATCTGCCCGCGTCCAGGTGCCGCTCCGATCCTCGAGTGCGGCTAGCGTTTCAGACAGATTCGATAGGGCTGCGAGTACCAAGTCCCCCATGCAGGGCGCTCCGCTTCATGACGTCTTCGATCATGATCGTCGATCTCCCAGGTGTTGTGAATCCCGGGACGCACACCGTTTCTCGCACCCCAAGGCGCAGATGAGACATCGCTAGCGTAACTCGTTTGCAGGCGCATTCTGGTCTAGACTCAGATCGCTGACGGTTTTCAGGGAAACCGGTCAAAAACCATGAACGTTGCATGCTTGGAGGACCAGAACCTCGAGATCTACGGCGACTACGACGCGCTTGTGGTTGGCAGTCGCACGTGGACGAGCCGTGCACTGCATGACCACTGCCGTCGGTTGGCCGGAGCGCTGGCGCAACTAGGACTCGCTCCGGGCGATCGCATCGTGCTGTTGCTGCCCAGCGGATTCGAGCTGATGGTCGCGTTCACGGCCATCCTGCGCGCCGGAGGCGTACCCGTCGTCTTGTATCCCGATTCCCCGCGTTCGGAGATCGAGCGGGTCATCGCGCACTGCGGCGCAAAGGGCGTGATCGCGAGCGTCACCCGGGCCTCATCTTTGACCGCCAACGCTATTCCACTCCAAATCATCGTGGGCACGAACGGTGAAAATCGGGCCGCACGATCGCACGCCTTCGAGCGGTTGCTCGAATGCGACACAGCGTTATGTCAACCTGTGCCACGCGCCGCTCACGACATCGCTCAGATCATCCATACGAGTGGAACGACTGGTACCCCGAAGGGGATCGTCTACACACACGGCGAGATCGCCCGGCGCTATCCGTTCCTCAAGGCGACAAGTCAGATCAATGGAGATGCCGTCAGGCCATTCGTCCGGCTGATGGCGCTCCCGCCGGCGCACGCGTTGGGCGGAAGCTTCTTCTTTCTCAGGCTCGTGTCGAAGAGCACGATCGTCTGTCAGGACACCTTCGACGCACGCCAATTTCTGCATGCAGTGGGTTGACACCGCGTCACATCGACCGTACTTGTACCGTCGATGTGCGAAGCACTGCTCAAGGAAGAAGAAATCGGTGCCTACGATCTTTCTTCGCTGCGAACGATCGTCGCTGGAGGGGCTTTCGTCTCGGCTTCGCTCGTCGAGAGGTTTGAAGCAAAATTCAAGAAGCGCCTGGTCATCAGCTACGGCCTGACGGAGGTACCCGGGGTAACGCTGGGGTCGTCCAAGGCCAAGCCGGGTTCTGCTGGGCGCCTGCCATCAGCCGTTGACGTGCGATTCGTCGATGCAGACGGTCGCCCGCTTTCGGTGGGCGAAATCGGGGAGGTTCAGTTCAAGAGGCACTGGGCGAGCAGCATCTATCGCCCTGACGACGAGGCCCCAAAGGGGACCGAGGGCGATGATGAGTGGATCTCTACGGGGGACATCGGCTATATCGACGCCGATCGCGAGCTGTTCATCACTGGCCGGATCAAAGAGCTCATCAGCGTAGGTGGGGTGAAGATCAATCCGCAGGAAATAGTGGACGTCATCCTGCGCCTGGGTGTTCGGCAGTGCGCCGTTGTCGGACTTCCGCATTCCTTGCTTGGCGAGGAGGCGGTCGCGTGTGTCGTTCCTGGAGAGCAAGCGCGAATGACCGAAGAAGGCGTCCTTGCGCACTGTCGAGCGAATCTCGAGAAGCGAATGGTCCCGTCGAGCGTGCTGTTCTTCAAGGGTCTCGCGAAAACCGAGCTTGGCAAGATCAAGACCGAAGTGCTGCGCCAGGAAGTACTGCGCCGACGCGCCGCCGTCGTTGAGACCGACCTGATCAGTGAGCTTCGTTCGGCGTCGCTGGCTGGACGCCGGTCCTTGCTGAGGGAAGAGATTGGGAAACATCTGCGGCGGATTCTCCATCGCGAGCCGCCTGTCTCCCCTGGTTCGGAACTCGACGTCAGTGCAACGTTCGGTCAACTTGGCCTGGATTCGCTCGGAGCGCTCGAGCTAGCGAATTCGCTTAGCGTTGCGGTCGGCCGACCGCTCTCGGCGACTCTGACCTTTGATCACCCTACGATCGACGCCGTCTGTGACGAACTCCTCAAGGAGTTGTTCCCGTCCACCGACGCGGTAGCAACGGTCAAGTCCGCCGGGCGATCGGCGCAACGCGAGCCCGTGGCCATCGTCGGCATTGGTTGCCGCTTGCCGGGGAAGGAGGGGACGCTGGCGGATCCCGAAGCGTTCTGGAGGTCGCTTCGTGACGGTGTCGCCAGTACACGCGTCGTCCCATCCGAACGCTGGAACGTCGAGCAGTTCTACGACGCGGTACGCGGCACGCCCGGCAAGACGTACACGCGCTGCGGTTCGTTCATTGATAGCGTCGACCTGTTTGACGCTGACTTCTTCGGCATTACCCCTGCGGAGGCAAAGGGGCTCGATCCGCAACACCGGCTCCTGCTCGAAGTCTCGTGGCAGGCGTTGGAGCATTCCGGTCACGACCCATACAGTCTCAGCAGCGGACAGACCGGAGTGTTTGTGGGTATCACAGGTTCCACCTATCCAAGCGCCAACTTCCTCGGCGTGATGCCTTGCATGGCGCCAGGGCGTATCTCCCAGTTCCTGAATTTCCGCGGCCCCTCGTTTGCTATCGATACAGCCTGCTCCTCGTCGTTGGTGGCAATTCACCTCGCCGTGCAGAGCTTGCACAGCGGGGAATGTGACATCGCCCTTGCCGGTGGCGTCAACGTAATGACCTCGCCGAGGCCATTTGTATACCTGTCAGCCATTCAAGCTCTCGCCGCGGACGGACGCTGCAAGGCGTTTGATGCGGGCGCCGACGGCTACGGGAGGGGTGAGGGATGCGTCATCCTGGTCCTCAAGCCGCTGTCGCTCGCAGTCAAAGACCACGATCGGATCATTGCGCTCATCCGTGGCAGCGCGGTCTGCCACGACGGCCGGCGTCAGAGCCTGACGGCTCCCAACGGAGCGGCGCAACAAGCGGTCATCGCCGCTGCGCTTGAAGACGCTGGAGTGGAAGCATCTGAGGTTGACTATCTGGAGGCTCACGGTACCGGCACACCCCTCGGCGACCCGATTGAGGTGAAGGCAGCCCTGGCAGTACTCGGGCAGAATCGAGAGCGGCCTCTCATGATTGGCTCGGTAAAGACCAACATCGGCCACACCGAGGCCGCCGCCGGGGCATCGGCGCTAGCCAAGGTTGCACTTTCGCTTGAGCACGGTGAGATTCCACCGCTTCTCCATCTCAAGCGCATCAACCCACTCATCGAACCGTTGTCGGAGCGCTTCAGCATGCCGACGTCACTTCAGGCATGGCCCAGGACATCGGGCCATCGCCGCTTGGCTGGCGTGACCTCACTTGGATTCAGTGGCACGAACGCGCATGTACTGCTCGAGGAGTCACCCACTACTGCGACGGTAAAGCGCACGCCGCCCGATGATGCGGGTCAACCTCACCTGATGTGCCTGTCCGCGCGGACGGAACCCGCCCTTGCGGAGCTAGTAAACGCGTACGCCGCGTATCTCGAGCGTGGCCCCGCCGAGGCATTCGCGGATGTCTGCTTCACGACCAACGCCGGCCGGGCCCCGTTTCCATACCGGCTCGCCGTCGTCGCGCCGACGGCCTCCGACGCGCGCGAGCGCCTGTCGGTGCGCGCCTTGCGCGCGCCAGCCGCGGGTGGAGGCTCCGCGAAACGTCCGAAGCTGGCCTTCCTGTTCACTGGGCAGGGATCGCAGTACACCGGCATGGGACGGCAGCTCTACGAAACGCAGCGGGTGTTTCGGGAGGCACTGCAGCGCTGCGCTGAAGTCCTGCGGCCCTGGCTTTCTCGCCCCTTGCTGGAAGTGCTCTTCCATGACGCCGCGCAGGATTCGGCAGACAGCCCTCCGCTGGACGATGCTGCACTGGTGCAACCTGCGTTGTTCGCGTTCGAATGGTCCCTGTCCGAGCTGTGGCGCTCGTGGGGAGTCGAGCCTGATCTGGTGATTGGGCACAGCCTGGGGGAATACGTCGCGGCATGCGTCGCCGGGTTGTTCTCTTTGGAGGACGGTTTGCGCCTCGTCGCCGAGCGCGGGCGGCTGACCCGGGAACTGGCACCCAATGGCGCGATGCTTGCGCTGGTCGCTACCGCGCAGCGTGCCCAGCGGGCGATCGCTGCCCACCGCGACCGCGTCGCGATCGCCGCCGTGAACGGTCGCGAGAGCACCGTCATCTCTGGAGATGCGGACGCCCTTGCGGAGATCGAACCGGCTTTGGCGGCGGAGGGCATCATCAACCGCCGGTTGGCCGTAGCCTATGGCTATCATTCGCCGCTCATGGATCCGGTCCTGGACGCATGGGAGCGTTTCGTTTCCAAGCTCACGTTCTCGCGACCGCGGTTGAATCTGGTTTCGACGCTGACTGGGTCGCTCGCCACCTACGAGGAGATGTCTCGTCCGGAGTACTGGCGCCGACACTTGCGAGAGCCCGTCCAGTTCGCCGCGGGAGTGGATCGACTAGCCGCCGAGGGCAGCAGCGCCTACCTCGAGATCGGACCGAACCCCGTTCTCCTGGGAATGGCGCGCCAACACCTGGCGGAACAGGCGGACTCCCACCTCTGGCTGCCGTCCTTGCGACGCGACCGGGACGCTCGGGAGCAGATGCTCGAAAGCCTCGGTGCTCTTTACGTGCGCGGCGTGGACCCAAACTGGAGGGGATTCTACGAGGGCGAACGGCTAAAAAGAGTCGTCGTGCCTGGCTATCCGTTCCAGCGAAAGAGCCATTGGAGCGTGCGGCTTGGCGCGACAAGCGAAATTGCCGACGCCAAGGGGCGGCCCGCTCACGCGGCATCCAGTGTGGCGCCCGTTCGGACGCAGCTCGCTGCCTCGCTGAAAGAGCGCACGGAACAGCTCACCCACCACCTGCGCCAGATCTTTGGCCAAGTCCTCGGCTTCGCTCCGGAGTCCTTGCCGCCCGATATGAATCTGCTCGAATCCGGGCTCGATTCCCTGCGAGTCATGGAACTCCTGTCCGGCCTCAGGCAATCCCTCAACGTCGTGTTGTCTCCCGCGGATTTCTTCGCACGGCCCACGCTCGCTGGGCTCGCTGCGGATCTCGCCGAGAAGATGAAGCCCGGGGAACCGGAGATCCGCCAGCCCTCTGCGCTTGCGGAGCCGGCGTTGGTGTCAAATCCGCTGCCGGAATCCGTTCGTGCGAAGGGTAACTCGCCGCTGGTCGTGCTCCATAAACCGGGAGTGCGGGTTCCGATCTTCTGCATCCACCCGGCCGGCGGGCAAGTGACCGCCTACTTGCGTCTGCAGTCGCTGCTCGGCGACGAGCAACCGCTGTTCGCCGTTCAATCACGCGCTTCCGAATCACTGGAGCGGGAGCAGCCAACCCTCGAGGCGATGGCGATCGATTACGCGACCGTGATCCAAGGCGTACGGCCGACCGGGCCTTATCGTCTTCTCGGATGGTCGTTGGGCGGATTCATCGCGCATGCGATCGCCCGCGAGCTCGAGCTGCGCGGGGAGCTCGTCGAACAGATTGCGATGATTGATTCGCGGCCCATTGCGGGATTCGACACGCATGACATCGGGGCGGCGGTCATGGGAGTGATGCACGATCTCCAGCTTTCACCGGAGCCTGGAGGCGTGCTGCCGGAGCTTCGCAAGCTGGACGCGAAGCCGTTGGAAGGCGCGGAGCTCCTGACGTGGTGTCAGTTGCACGGACTCATTGCCAAGGCTGCGATCTCGGCAGGTGCATTCAGCAGCAGCGTGCGACGCTATCTGAAGCATTTCCAGCTGCTGCGCGATCACCGGCCTGGCACCGTCAATTCCCCGATTGTTGCGTGGTGGTCCGGCGACTCTGCGCCGGGACGCTACTGGTCAAATTACACCAAAGCAGAATTCAGGGAGAAGGTGGTCGGAGGTACGCATTTCACGATAATTCGACCGCCGCATATCGATGTGATCGCAGCGGAATTGTGATCGATGCTGGGATGCAATAGACTCGAGGCAAAATCCGACGAGTCGAGTAGCCGCAAATGAGTTCGGCAGTCTCAGTACCAAGCCTGGCATCCATTCGCGAAATGCTCGCAAATGCTTGGACCGAGGTCCTGGGGGTCAGTGTTGGGCCGGGCGACGATTTCTTTGCGCTGGGTGGCGACTCCATCGCCGCGGTACAGGTGATGTTCCCCATTTCTCAACTGGTCGGCACCGAAGTTCCTCCCACGCTGATCTACGCTCATACCACCCTTGAGCAGCTTGCAGTCGAGGTCGAACGGTTGCTGCGCGAGGGCCAGCAGCGATAGCGACCTGTCGCAGGCTCGCCCTTATCCGAACCGACAAGGGATGCATGTTTGAGATGCCAGGTACCTGGAAACGGATGCTCCATTGACCCCATCTTTCAGACGGCTGGACGAAGCCACCGCCGAGCAGTGGAAGGAGATTGCGGCGGAGGCGGCTCTGAATCAGCACCGCGTCGCCGAGAACGTGCTGCAGATGCTGCGCTCACTCGCATCGCTCACGGAGGGTTTTCCCGTCAACCAACTCGTGCACTCCTTGCAGACAGCGGCCCGGGCGGAGTCCGCGGGGGCTGACGACGAGATGCTCGTCGCGGCACTGTGTCACGACGTAGGCAACCTGATCGAACCGAGCAATCACGCGATGATCGCGGCTGAGATCCTAAGGCCGTTTGTGCGGAAGGAAGTCTACTGGGTCGTCCGCGTGCATCAGGAGTTTCAAGGCAGGTATTACTTCCACCATTTCAACTTGGACCGAAACGTCAGCGACCGGTACAAGGGCCACCCATCCTACGAGTTGGCGAGGCGCTTCTCCAGCGAATGGGATCAGATGGCGTTCGATCCCGATTACGAGACGCCGCCACTCGAACACTACGAGCCGTTGGTCCGTAAGATATTCTCGCGCAAGAACGCGTTTACCGGTGGCGGATAGCGACCACAACCGCGGTTGTGGATCAAAGGACTTTTCCTGGGTTCAGGAGCCCCAGGGGGTCCATCGCGCGCTTAAGTTCACGCATCAGGCCGATCTCGGCCGCGCTGCGGCCCTGGACCAGCGAGGCTTTCTTGAGCAGACCGATCCCGTGCTCGGCGCTGAGGCCGCCCTGATGGGTCAGGACCAGATCGAACATCGCCGCGTCGAAGGCATTGCAGCGCGCAAGGAACGTCCGCTTATCCTGTGCTTCGGGTTTGATGATCCGCACCTGGAGAGTGCCTTCGCCAACATGGGCAAAGAGGCATAGCTCCCAGTCAGAATAGCTGCTGGCGTGCAAAGCCTCGAGTTCGGCGTAGAAGGCGTGAAGGCGCGAAAGCGGCAGCGCAACGTTGTGCCTGTGGATGAAACCCGCATCGCTTAGCGATATGTCGATACCCGTTCGGTAGGTCCAGAATTCCTCGGCCTGTTTCGAATTCTGGGCAACCCTGGCGGCGGTCACCAAACCGGGCTCGAGCAGCGACTTTAGCCATCCGTCGATTGAGTCCTCGCCTCGCGTCACCTCGAGCAACGCATAGTGATTGGACGGAACGTGGAAGGTTGGTTGGAGCTGGTGGTGGCGGATCACATGCGCGAGGCAGCGGTCCGTGAAAGACTCGAATGCCAGCAGAGTGAACGACGCGCTTCGGGCGCGCTCGAATACTTGAAGCACCGCTGCGAAGGACGGTACTGCGAGCAGCAAGACATCGACCTTCCCGGGAGGGCGAGTGAGTCTTAGAGTGGCTTCGGTGATGATGCCGAGGATTCCTTCGCTGCCGATGAAGAGCTGGCGCAGATCGACGCCAGCGTTGTTCTTCTCGAGGGCTCCGTTGAGCGCGAGTACGTCACCGTTCGCGAGCACGACCGTCAAGCCAAGCACCCAATGACGGGTCAGCCCGTAGCGGACAACGCGCATTCCTGCGGCGTTGGTAGCGATAATGCCGCCGATCTGGCTGCCAGTGGAGTGAAGGTCAATCGGCCAGAACAGGCCCGCCTCCGCGCAGTGCAGACGCACTGATTCAATCACGGCTCCCGCCTGGACGCGGACCGTGCGGCCGAGCGATTCGACCGGCTCCATTCCCCGCATCCGTTCGAGTGATAGGATCAGCTCGCCACGCGTCGCCAGCGCGCCGCAGGCAAGGCCGGTGCGTCCGCCCGAGGGGACGACGGGCACGCGATGCTGTGCGCACAACTTCATGAGACGGGAAACTTCGTCAGTCGTGCGTGGGCGGCACAGGATGCTCGCGCGCGGCGGAAACGCTGCCGTCCAGTCTCGGCCGTAAGTCGCGAGATCCGATGGATCGGTCGAGGCGAAGTCAACCGGAAACTCGCGTCCGATCAATTCGAAAAAGCCAGGAGAGAGCGCCATCGCGACTCCGCCGGTCATAGGCGAACCATCACGGCGCCGGCAGGGGATAGCTTACCCGACGCGATGTCACCTTCACTAAAATTCTCTGCCTGGCCAGGGCTCATCCCATGGCAGAGCGCCGTCGGCGCTGGGCCCGGAGCTTACACGTTCAAGGATCTACGCGCCCCCGCTACCACGATTTATACGCGGGACGCTGCGTCCACAATGTGCCGTTGCAGTCCTTCGAGTCAGTGGGAAGCGGTCGTTGGGACTGCTCTTCTGCGTATTTCACGCCATGCCGGCCGAGGATTTCCTGTGACGCCGGGCCAGCATTCCACGGCATGTCGGGCCGGCAGCGAGGGGACGATGCCTGAGGCATGCGCTCGAGCTGCCAAAAGCGCTAGACGAAACACCCTTGTTTGATCCCTTCTTTACCATAATAAATGCTAGTGGATTACGATTTGCAGCGCTGACATTTTAGGTGACACTAGCAATGCTTCTCGAAGAATCAGTAAATGCGCAATCACCCGGGCACTGAATTCCAATCTGGGTATCAATATCAAAAAGGAATCGCGACCTTGTCCAGCATGTCAATGTTCTCGGCAGAATGGACGACCATCGCGGCGATGTTGGACTGCCATGCGAAGCGATTTGGATCGCGCCCGGCAATCCTCGGTGAAGGGTGGGGCTGCAGTTTTCGCAGCAGGAAATGTACGCGCCGATGGCAACGCTGTCACTTGAACTGCTGCTGTCGTTGCTCTTCCGATTGCCGACGCAGTCGCTGCTGGCGCGGTTGGATGAACTGCTCGCTTCTCGGGAAATCGATCTGCTTGAGACCCAAGAACAGTTGTGATACGAAGACTGACATGGCTCTGTCGCGCAAATTCACCCGCAAGATTGCTGCCCGGGCTGAGGCTGGCACGCCAGCGAGTGCGTGGGATGCGGATGCGACGTTGAAATCGTGCAACGAGACGGTGTTTCAAGACCTGCAACCGTCGGAGGAAGCAGGCCGGTGAGCGAGGAGCGCACGGCGCTGAAGCAGCGCTGGTCATCCTTAGCCGCGGCCCAGCGCGCTCTGCTGGTCCGTCGATTAGACGGGGAAAGAGACAACGCGGGAACTACCGGCGCGGCTCGCGCCTCCATACGGAAAGAGCCGCCGCCGCGGGTGGACGTGGATGCGGAAGGCAGGCAGGTAGCCGTCTATCCCGCGTCCATCGGCCAGCAGCGCCTGTGGTTCCTGGACCAGCTCGATCCCACCGCCGGTGCGGCGTATCACCTTGCAGCCGGTTTGCAGCTGCAGGGCAGGCTGGACCGAGGCGCCCTGCGGGCCACGCTCGATGCGATCGTTGCGCGCCACGAGGCGTTGCGCACGAGCTTTGTGGTACTCGACAGCCGACCGGTGCAGCGGATCGCCCCGCCCGGGGTGGGCTTTCATCTGATCGAGCACGATCTGAGCGGCCAGTCGGGGGCGGCTCAACGGCAGCGGGTCAATGAGTTGAGCGGGAGCGAAGCGACCGAGCGCTTTGATTTGTTCAACCGGTCCGCTCATTCGCGGTCAACTGCTGCGCCTGGGGTCAGAGGAACATCTGCTGCTGATCACGCAGCATCACATCATCTCGGATGGCTGGTCCATCGGTGTATTGGTGCGGGAAGTGGCAGCGCTCTATGGCGCCTTCAGTCAAGGTCAGCCCAACCCCTTGCCGGCGCTGCCCATTCAGTATGCCGACTATGCGGTGTGGCAACGGCAGTGGTTGCAAGCCGAGGTGCTGCACGAGCAGGTGGCGTTCTGGCGGGCTCATTTGGCAGGAGCTCCGGGGTTGCTGGAGTTGCCGAATGACCGGCCACGCCCTGCGGTGCAGAGCTATGCGGGCGGCAGGGTTGGATTGACGCTGTCGGGGCAGCTGACGGCGGGGTTGCGCCGTTTGAGCCAGCGTCACGGGGTGACGCTGTTCATGTCGCTGCTGACGGGCTGGGCGGCGTTGCTGAGCCGGGTCAGCGGGCAGAGCGATGTGGTGATCGGCACACCGGTGGCGAACCGGCAGCGCGGCGAGCTCGAGTCGCTGCTGGGCTTTTTCGCCAATACGCTGGCGCTGCGCGTGCGTCTGGAGGATGACCCGAGCGTTGACCGAGTTGCTCAGCGCAGATCAAGACTACGACGCTCGAGGCGTACGCGCATCAGGACCTTCCCTTTGCGCAGCTGGTCGAAGCGCTGCAACCTCCGAGGAGCCTCAGTTACAACCCGATCTTCCAGGCCGTGCTGGCCTTCGACAACGCGCCCGGAGAGCGAGTGCTGAGTCTGCCGGGGTTGAAGGTCAGTGAGTTCAAACCCCCGCACAGCAGCGCGAAGTTTGATCTGACCCTCTTGCTGCGGGATGTGGGAGAGAGGATTGAGGGGGCGCTGGAGTACGCCACTGACCTGTTCGAGCGCGCGAGCATCGAGCGCATGAGCGCGCACCTGCTCAGCCTGCTCGAAGCCATGGTGGCCGATGATCAGCAGCGCATCAGCACCCTGAAGCTGCTATCGCAAGCCGAACGGCAGCAGCTGCTGGTGGGGTTCAATCAGACGTACCGGCCCTATCCGAGCGAACAGTACATTCATGAGCTGTTCGAGGAGCAGGTCGCCCGAACACCCGAGGCGGTTGCGGTGGTGTTTGAGGATCGGCAGCTGAGCTACGGCGAGCTCAACGCCCATGCCAACCAGTTGGCCCATCACCTCATTGCGCTGGGTATCCGGCCCGATGATCGCGTGGGAATCTGCATGGAGCGAAGTCTCGAGATGGTGGTCGGGTTGCTCGGGATCCTGAAGGCCGGCGGCGCCTATGTGCCGCTCGATCCGAGCGATCCGGCCCAGCGTCTGGCGTACGTGCTCGAGGACAGCGCCCCCGTGGCCGTGCTGACCCAGGCAGCCGTGCGAGGCGGCTTGCCGGCCCTGGATGTGCCGGTGCTGATGCTGGAGCTGCAGGATAGGGCTTCAATGATCGCCCGGGAGCCAAACCACAACCCCGATGCGCGCGCCTTGGGGCTCACCTCCAGCAATCTCGCCTATGTGATCTATACCTCCGGCTCCACCGGCCTGCCAAAAGGAGTCATGGTCGAGCATCGCAACGTGTTGCGACTGGTCATTAATAACTACTATGCCCAGATTGCTGCGACAGATTGTGTCGCCCACTGTGCCAATCCTGCTTTTGATGCTTCGACTTGGGAAATATGGAGCGCTTTGCTCAATGGCGCAAAGCTGCTGGTGATCCCGCAATCGATCTTACTTGATTCGAAATGCTTCAATCGCGCACTGATTGAGGGTGGGGTCACTGCTTTATGGCTGACCGTTGGGTTATTCAATCAATACATTGATGTCATTGACGCTGCCTTGGGTCGCTTACAATACTTACTCATCGGCGGGGATGCGCTTGACCCGAGAACCGTTGCACGCATTCTGTCCAACGGGCATCCGCCGCGTCATCTGATCAACGGCTACGGGCCGACAGAAACCACCACATTCGCCAGTACCTTCGAGATTCATCGTCTAGCAGACGATGAGCGTTCCATCTCGATCGGCCGCCCGATTGCGAACACGCAGATCTACATCCTTGACGCGCGCGGTGAACCGGTGCCGATCGGGGTGACAGGTGAGATCCACATTGGAGGGGAGGGCGTAGCGCGAGGATATTTGAACCGACCGGAGTTGACGGCGCAGCGCTTTGTAGCCGATCCGTTTAGCAAGGCTCTCGATGCGCGGATGTACAAGACCGGGGATCTTGGGAGATGGCGATCGGATGGGAACATCGAGTTTTTGGGTCGCAACGATTTCCAAGTCAAGATCCGAGGCTTTCGGATCGAGCTGGGGGAGATCGAAGCACGACTAGTGGCTTGTCCTGGGGTGCACGAAGCGGTGGTGCTGGCGCGCGAGGACAGCGCCGGGGGAAAGCGGCTGGTAGCGTATGTCACAGAGCACCCCGGTGCTGAGCTGTCGCCAACGTTGTTGCGTAGCCAACTGTCCACGGTGCTGCCCGAGTACATGGTTCCGAGCGCCTTTGTCATGCTGGAGACCTTCCCGCTGACGCCCAACGGCAAGCTGGATCGCAACGCGTTGCCGGCGCCGGATCAGACCGCGGTGGCGAGCGCAGGGTACCAAGCGCCGGTGGGGCAGGTGGAACAGGCGATTGCGCAGATCTGGCAGACGCTGCTGGGCGTGCCGCGCATCGGGCGTGACGATAATTTCTTCGAGCTCGGCGGGCATTCGCTTGTGGCCTTGCGCCTCGTAGCCCGCGTCGCAAGTACCTTCGGCGTCAAAATTGGTGTCGCGGCGCTTTTCGCGTCGCCGACCTTAAGGGCGTTCGCAATCCGTGTGTCCGAGTTCGACAGGCCGCCGGAATCTTGGAAAATCGTCCAGATCCAGCCACTGGGCAGGAAGACGCCTATCATCGCGATCAACAATACGATGATGTATTACGATCTGGCTCAGAGGATTGGGACGGATCGGAGGTTTCTCGCCGTTCAGCTGTTTGATCCCAGCAATCCGAAACCGTTGCCCAGCCGCAGCCTGGAGGCGATCACCACTGAATACGTCCACCTCATCCGCGAAGCACAACCGCACGGCCCCTATATTTTGATGGGACTATGTGTTGCGGGACTCATCGCCTACGAAGCCGCGCGCCAGTTGCGGCAGGCGGGAGAGCAGGTTCCGCTCGTCGTGATGGCCGACACCTGGTGCCCTGGCTATGTGGTCCGCCCTTCCTTTCTGCAACGTATCTTGTTCAACCTTAACCGCAGACTCATTTACCGCAGGCATACGTTGGCGCTCCTTCGAAGCGGCACAATCCGGATTGAGCAGTTTCTCGCGACAACTCGTCTTGCGAAATGGAGCAGGTTGATGCATCTGTTGTCCACGTTGCGCCTCATTGAAGACCCTTCGAAACTAACCGAGGTGGGCTGGGAAGACCGTTGGTTCTTGCCGGCTCTCGTGAGCGCGCGAAACAATTACCACCCACCTGAGTCGGCTGGCGATGTCGTGTTACTCCAAAGCAATGAGCTACCGGTCGCCAACTTCGTGGATCCCAAGATGGGCTGGTCAAATCTTGTCAAGGGCCAGCTCTTACACTACCGACTTCCCGGCTGGCACGACCGTATGTTTCACGATGAGGGCGCGGCTATGATTGCGGAACATCTCCGGCCTCTGCTCGACCGCGTCGATGCCGAGGCACGCATGTTCGACGGCCAGCTCGTCAAGCGCACTGCTGCGCTGTGCTCCTAAGTCGGGTCAATGGCACTTGGTTAAGCGCATAAGAGATGACCAGATCTGCGTATCTGTCGCTGCGCCGCAGCCCCGAGGCGCTTTCAGCGACGGGAAGGATGAAGCCGAACTGGTCGCTCTGAAGCGGACAGTTGATTCACGCGCCCGACCCTCATGTACCAAGATACCTATCCGGTATAGGGATACCTTGGAGTCGAAAGAACGAAAGTTGATCAAAATAGCCTCGCTGAACAACGATCTGATCGCGCTGGACCTGAAAAAAGCCGCACCCGCGCAACCCATTGGGGTCACTCCATTCAAGTATCGCCCACTCTCCGTCCTCGAAGATCTTTTCTACTATGCATGTCATCTTTGCCCGGCCGAACTCGACCTCAAACATGCGGCGAATCTCACCGCGACCCCGCAATGGGTCTGTCACTACCTGGTGGTTGACGGCATCGGTAGCATAGAGATTCAGTAGGCCTTCAATACTGCCTTGATTGAACGACTCAACCCACTTAATTTACCAATTCTCGGGGAGTCATTACTTGCACCTGTGCCAGCGGCCGCTAAATTCAGTCTCATTTTACAGCAGCTAGACAGGCCCGCAGTTTCCAACACGCCGCAAAGCCGACGGTCGCGAATGGCGGGAGTGGGTCACGAAGCGACCCATTGCCGGTCCGTCCGAACCGGACGGTCACCCGTCGCCCGATTTCAGGAACCGCTAGCCCGTCGCCTGAGTATGATTCAGATCTACATTAGGCCGAGCAATACGAACCGCGAGCGATTCGTGGATCTTGGGGTCGGGCAAGAGTGGCCCACTGCTCGCAAGCAGTGTGCTGACCTCGAGTTCGATGCGTTGGCGAGACTCGCGACGTTGAAATTGAGGGTGGCACGATGAATGACAGATCGCTGAGAGTCATGGCTTCGGTCGGACTGGCTGTGGGTGGGACCCTCGGTATGGCGGGCACGTTCGCCTCCTCGGCATCGCTACGCGGGCTTGCCTGGGGGATCGACGGCATAGCATTGGTTACGGCGTGCGCGTTACTCATGCTCCGCTACTTCAGGCTCGGACAGGAGGTGGTGGCGGCAGGATTTCTGGTCTTCGGCATTGGCGAGAGTCTGCTTGTCTCGGGTGCGGCGATGGATCTGGCGCGAAGTACCCCCTCATTCGGCGGCGGTGTTGGCCTGTGGGCGGCGGGGCTTGCGTTGATCAGCGTCCCTGGCGCTCTCCCGATCGTCGTACGGCTGCTCGGATTCGCGGCGGCGCTCCTATTCGCAGTGACGGCCTGTTGCATCCTGGCAGGTGCGCCGATCACGCCATTGTCGCGACCGCTGCCGTTCTTCGCCTATCCCGTGCTAGTTGCGACGTTCGTGGGGTGGATCGTCCAGCTGTTGCGGGACGACTCTGCGATGGCTCAGCCGCCAATGTGAGCAAGCCACGCCTTCCCCTGCAAGCCCGATGGTTACCTTCTGGGCTCATACCGCATCGCCACCACCCCCGAGCCGAACTCCAGCCGGCTCACGAGCTTCAAGTCGACACGCCTCGATAGCCCCGCAAACAACGTCGGCCCGTGGCCCGCCAGCCTGGGCTGTACCAAGAATTCGTACTCATCGATCAATCCCAGCTCCGCCAACGCCAGCGGGAGCTTCACGCCTCCCACCAACAGCCCCTTACCCGATTCCCGCTTGAGCTGCTGAACGGCATTTCCCAGATCCCCGCGCACGAGCTCCGCGTTCCAATCGACCCGGTCCATGGTGCGCGACACGACGTATTTCTTTGCCGCGTCGATCGTTCGAGCGAAGGGCTCCATCCAATCAGGCCTCGCTCCGGTCCGCGCCGGCGGCCGAAACGCTGCCTCCATCATTTCGTAAGTTACCCGGCCAAAGAGGAGGGCATCGGCCTGGGTGAGGTTCTCGGCCGCGTGACGATGCAATTCCTCGTCCGGGAGAATTGCACAATGGTCGCAGCACCCGTCCAATGTGATGTTGATGGAATACCGAAGGGGTCGCATTGCCAAGCGTATCGCCGACCGGATAGACCAACAAGTTAGCCATGTCGGCACTTGCATTGGCCGGAAGCGGTCACGGTCATGACCGGCAACTTTGGGTCAGGAAGCGGCCTTCGGGCGATCGGTGGGGCTGGGGGTCGCTGATCGGCCAATACTTGCCGGTCGTCAGGCTGAAATCCCCGTCATTTGGCGGTCGTTGGTTGCCAAGGAAGGGCGCGACTGTTGCGTTGATCGTGGTTGGAATTGCACCACTGCTCGTCTTGTTCTACTTGAGGCGGTAGCGTTCTGAGGGGGGGCTTTGAGGCCTGCGTCGCGAGTTTGCGTACAATGAGCCATGGCCGCCGATTCCATCTCTTACCGCCACCCCTTTGCGTCGGAGCTCACTGCACGGGCGACGCAAATCAGCGCGAAGCTGCGCGCGCAGCAGGATCAGAGCGATGCGCGCGGCTGCTACTCCGACGAGATACACCGGGAACTCCTGGAAGGTGGCTTCTATCGAATCCTGCAGCCGCGTATGTTCAATGGCGGCGGGGGTGACTGCGAAACCTATATTCGAGTGATCCTCGAACTTTCCCGAGGACATCCTGGCGGCGGCTGGTGCTACGCCCTCGCCTCATCTCACGCCCTGGTTGTAGGCGCACACTTCGAGGAAGAGGTGCAGCGCGAGCTGTTTGGCTCAGAGGGAGACTTTCGCGCTGCATTTGCAGCCGGTCCGGTAGGGATTCCGACCTTCGAACGTCGCGACGGAGGCTACCGCGTAAGCGGCCTTTGGGCGTTCGCGTCGGGAATTCCCGTGTCTACACATTTTCTGGGTGGGGCCTTCATCCCCGGTGTTAACGGTACGCCCGCGCCGGTGGCCTTCGTGGTGCCGTGCTCGAGCGTTGAGGTATTGCCGGACTGGGGCGGCGATGCGGCCATGGGCATGCAGGCGAGCGGCTCCAACAGTGTTCGATTGAGCGGAGTGTTCATTCCCGACCGCCACATCATTCCCTCCCCGGTCGGTCTGCTGAGCACCGACAATTTGCCCGAAGGTACGCCCGGTACACGCCTGCACGGCGAAGGGATGTTCCTCGGCATAATCTTCGGGTGGTTCAGCTGTGAGTTTGGCGCCATCTTCACCGGCGCGGCGCGCGCAGCGCTGGAGGAATACGAGCGATTGATACGGGCGAAACCGATGTTGTTCGATCCGCAGCGTACTCGAATGCACGATCCGGAGTTGCAACGGATATTCGGCGAGGCGCTGTGTCGCGCCGACGCCGCCGAGGCCCTCACCTTGAGCGCGACCCGCCTTTACATTGAGCAATGTGATCGATGGATGAAGGAGCGGCAGCCAATCACGGCTGCAGACACCCTGCGAGTCTGGGGAACTGCGCGTGAAGGTTGTCGGGCAGCCTGCGAATGCGTGGAGATGCTATTTCACAGCGCCGGGGCATCGGGGGCGAAGCGCGGGGACCGGCTCCAGCGCTACTTCCGCGATGTGCAGATGTACCGGATACATTTCCAATCTCAGGCAGTCACACCAATGTTGCGGGCGCAATTGCAATTAGGTATCGAGGTGCCGCTGCCATTTCGCGCCGCTGCCGCGCCGTCAGCGCCTCGCTGAGCTGCCGCGAACTCGACGCCCCACCGTTGTGGTCGCCGATAAGGCGACTAACACGGCAAGTTCCGAGCGGACGATGAGGCAGTGCCCGGTCATTTGCGGCCGTCGCTCCGCGGGAAATCCGAAGAACCCGACTACTGATTGACTACCAGGGTCAACAGCAGGCAAAACCGAGCCACCGTCGCTGACCGGCCATCAACGGTCGTATGGCGTGCTTGAATGCTCGCCCAAAAGCAATGGGATGGACGCCCCCACCCTAAACGGCATCAACGTGCCAAAGTGGAAGTGTCTAGCAACCACTTAAACGGATAGGAGCGTCCGCCATGAAGATTACAACGGTCGGGATTGATTTGGCGAAGAACGTGTTTCAGGTGCATGGGATCGATGAACGGGGTAAGGCGGTGCTGCGCAAGCAGCTGCGGCGAGCGCAAGTCGCCGTCTTCTTTGGAAATTTGCCGCCGTGTGTGATTGGGATCGAGGCCTGCGCCAGTGCGCATCACTGGGCCCGTACGCTGCAGCGCTTTGGACATACGGTACGGCTTATTGCACCGCAGTTTGTTAAGCCTTACGTGAAGACGAATAAAAATGATGTCGCCGATGCCGAAGCGATCTGCGAGGCGGTGGGTCGGCCGAACATGCGCTTCGTGCCGGTCAAGAGCATCGAGCAACAGGCGATATTGTCGGTGCATCGAGTGCGCCAGGGTTTTGTGAAGGCCCGTACAGCGCAGGCCAATCAGATCCGTGGTCTGTTGGGCGAGTTTGGATTCGTCATCCCCCAAGGGATCATCAATGTCGCCAAGCGAGTGCCCGAGATCCTCGAGGATGCGAGCAATGAACTACCGGTGCCGTTTCGCCACCTGATCGATCGCTTGACCAAGCATCTGAAGGAGCTGGATCGGCAAGTGAAGGAGTTCGAGCGGGAGATTATCGCCTGGCACCGCAGCAGCGAGCTCAGCCGCAAGCTCGAGAAGATCCCGGGCATCGGCCCGCTGGCTGCGAGCGCACTGGTCGCATCGATCGCGGATGCGCACAGCTTTGACAATGGCCGGCAAGTCTCCGCCTGGCTGGGCCTGGTTCCACGCCAAAGCTCCAGCGGCGGCAAGCCAACGCTGCTGGGGATGAGCAAACGCGGCGATGCGTACTTGCGCACGCTGCTGATCCATGGGGCGCGCTCGGCCATCCTGGCGGCAAAGAACAAGGTCGATAACACCAATGGATGGTTGACCAATCTGCTCCAGCGTCGGCATCCGAATATCGCCGCGGTGGCACTGGCCAACAAGAACGTACGCACCGTGTGGGCGATGCTCGCCCATGGGCGCGAATTTAAAGCCGACTATATGCCAACGCGCATGGCTGCGTATTCCGGTGATGGTGACCGGCGTTTCCGATTTATCGTGACCGGTCTGTCACGCAGTGAAGTGCTCGGCGTTGATGATAACTCAGTCGGTCACGATGGGGGTTTTGTCGGAACGGGATTTGGGCTCTTTGGTGGCCCGGCGCAGTGACTCACCCTTGAGCGTGAGGCGATGAGCGTGATGCAGCAGTCGATCCAGGATGGCGTCGGCAATGGTGGCGTCGCCGATCCAACCGTGCCAGTGCTCGATGGGCAGCTGCGCGGTGATGATGGTGGCGTGCCGCTCGGCACGGTCGTCCATGATTTCCAGCAGATCTTCTCGGCCGTAGGGTTCCAGGGGCTGCAGCACCCAGTCGTCGAGAACCAGCACCTCGATTTTGGCGAGTGCCAGGAGACGGCGTTTGTGCGTGCCATCACCGCGCGCGATGCGCAGCTCCTCGAGCAGTCGCGGCAGGCGCGCATAGAGCGCGGTATGGCCGAGACGGCAAGCCTTTTGCGCCAGTGCACAGGCGAGCCAGGTTTTGCCGACACCGGTGGGACCGGCGATCAGGATCGGTTGCCCGCGCTCGAGCCACTGGCCATGGGCAAGGCTCGTGATCAGCCGAGCATCCAGGCCGCGACTGGCCCGGGTGTCCAGATCCTCCAGGCACGCCTGGGCGTATTTGAAGCGCGCCTTGGCCAGAAGCCGCGTGAGACGCCGGCCGTCACGGTGCGCGGCTTCTCGTTCCACCAGCAATGCCACGCGATCTTCGAAGGCGAGCGAGCTGCTGCTGGGCAGCGTCACCTGCTCCTCGAAGGCGCTGGCCATACCCTCCAGGTTGAGCGCTCGCAGTTGGGTCAGGGTCTGTTGCACGATCATCGGTCATGTTCTCCTTCATTCATTGGTAATACTTCGGCCCACGCAGATGCGCGTGTTCTGGCGCACTCCAGTCGGCCTTCTCACTCACCGCTAAACTCTCGGTGCGTTGCTTCAGGATCTGCGCCACGGTTTGATAACGAGCGCTGCCCAGCAGCAGCGCTCGAGCGCAGGCCGCCTCCAGACGCACGGCGCCATGCTGTCGCTCCAGGCGCAGCAGCCCCAGACAGGCCCGGTAGCCTTGTTCCGGATGTGGCCGGGACGCCAGGATGTGGCGGATCACCTCGGCACAGGCCGCGCCGTGCTGTTCACCCCAGCGGATCAGCCGGCCCGGGGACCACTCCAGATGCGCGCGGTGCGCGGCGGGCAGGTGTTCCGGCAAGGTCGTGTGCGCATAGCGGGTAAAGGAGCGCGCGTGGGAGGCCACGCGCGCTCCGCGGTAGAGGATCTCAACGCTGCGGGCCGTGGCACGCACCTCGACCTTCTGATGCACCAAGGCCTGGGGCACGCTGTAGAAGTGATCCTCGATGGCGATGTGGTAGTCGATGTTCACGCGCGCCTCGTAGTAGCGGGCGAACTCGTAGCGGCTGACCGGCAGGGCTTTGAGGGCCGGGCGGTCGAGCTGCAGGTACGCCGTAAGGCGCGAGCCGGGCAGACGCTTGAAGGCTCGGGTGTTCAGATCCGGCAGCAGATCGCCAATGGCGCCATCCACATCGGCCAAGGTGGCGAACACGCGGTTACGCAGCCGCGCCAGGATCCAGCGCTGCACGATCTGCACCGCCACTTCGACCTTGGCTTTATCCTGCGGCCGGTATGGGCGCGCCGGCAGCACCGCCGTGCCATCATGTCGAGCCAGATCCTCGATCGTGGCGGACGCGCGCGGCTCGTAGCGATCCGGATCGGCAATGAGCGCCCGGGCATTGTCCGGCACGATCAGCGCCGGCACGCCATCGATATATTCCAGCGCCCGCACCAGCGCCCCGGTCCAGTCGATCAGACGCTGGTGCGCCGTGGCGCAGGCAAAGGTGTAATGCGAGGCACCCAGTGCCGCAACGAAGATCTGCGCCCGATCGCCTTCTCGCCCGTACGGCACGCTCTGGCCAGCGTAATCGACGAACAGCTTCTCCCCGGCGCGGTGTACCTGGCGCATCGATCGGCGCAGCGTCGCCACGTAATCCCGATACAGGTCCGTGAACTGCGAGTACCGGTAGGTTCGGCCCTCGGCGTTGGCGCTGGTGTATTCCTGCCACAGCAGCATCAGCGTCACGCTCGGGCGCTTAAGCTCGGCGTGCACGTGAGCAAAATCGGGGGCGATCCGCCCGCCGTAGCTCGCCGGCCGCGGCGCCGGCGTGATACGCGCCAGCACCTCGGCATCCGACAGCCCCATCAACTCCCCCGGCTCCAGGCCGGCGCGCTCGATGCGACCGACATACTTGGCCACCACGCCCTTGGAGATCGCCAGCGCCCCGGCAATCTGCTCGTGCGAGAGGCGTGCCTCGTACTTCAGTCGGATCAGTTCTCGGATCTTGCGCATGCTCAGTGCTCTTGTCGGCATCGACCCTCTCCGGTACCAAAACCGGCGAGGGTATCCCCTTGAGCACTTCAGCTGCGGTCAGCCCCGAACCGCCATTGCCGCCGTTCCGATCGACCCCTAAAATCCGGTCACGCCAAATCGGAATCGGCGGTCACGCGAATTCGGAATCCTCGGTCACGTCAAATCGGAATCAGCGGTCACGATCGACCGGAATACGCGCATGGCCGCATGATCCACTGAATTACTGGCAAGAACGGCAGCACAGGAGAACACACCACCGATTGCTCAGGCGATCACGCAGTGATGGCAAAACAGGTAAGACCGTGGTTGGCTAAACCCAGAACGGCTGCAGCACTTCGAGTGCGAGAAAGCGATAGGGAGCCAATCAGCCAAACCCATCAGGGACAGCGGCTCAGGCCGCAGCAAAAGTCCGAATGTACGGTTGCAATCTGATCCTGTTAGCCCTCATGAACTGAAAGGCTTGGTCAAGTGGGGGCGTCCATGTACGGCCGTTTGCATCAGACGGGATGGGGTCGAGATCGGCGTCCGAACGCTGCGCTAGATCACTTGCGTGAACGCGAGGCGAATCCCCAGGGGCGGTTTCTCAAGGAAGTTGCGACAATCCACGCGGCGGCGGCCAACACCAGGTTCACGACAAGCTCCGACCATTGATTTTCGGGCGGCAGCGCCCAGTCGGGCCTGGGCTGCGAAAAAAAGCTCGGCACCCAGACCAGAAGCCCAAACAAGCTCATCATGATCGCTTCGAGGGTGGCCGCTAGTCGGGGGAGAATCCAGACAATGATTCCAATTCCAGCGGCAACGTGACCGAGCCCCGTGAAGTAAGCGAATCCCAACCGACCAGGTAGCCAGGTAGGGACCATGCTGGCGGTGTAATCGGCGTAGGCAAAGTGGGACCATCCATAGAAGACACAGGTGAGGCCAAACAGAACTTGCGCCACGCGCACGGAGCGCTCGCTGGCGATTGGCATCTGCGATTCTGGTGACCCCCATCGCAACATGGCGTAGAGGATCCAGGCACCGACAAGCGGCGCCAGAGCTTCGCAAAAGCCATACCAGGCGCCAACGCTAAGCGGCTTGGAGAGAACCGGAAGTGCACAGATCACTGCCCATACCGTCTGGTACGCGCGGATCGTCAACGCGCTCGGTAAGGCCGTGCGCGAGAAGCAAAGACCGGCGCTAGCGCCCAGGACGAGCAGCGCGGACCCGTAGACCCACATTTCCCGCCACGGAATCCACGCGGGCAAGGACTGTCCCATTGGCACGAAGTCGCCATAACTCAGGCTCAAGATACCGACGCTCGCCAATGCGATAGCGAACAAGCCTTGACCCAGTCCAACATTGCGCATGGGCACTTCCCTATCAGCGCGGCCGTCGGGTGTTAGGCGATCACCACGACTTCAGAGCTTTGCAGAGTAATGCTACCAATCTCCAAGGCACATGCATTATTCGGCCGCGATTCGGATCCCGGAAGGGGCCGGTCACGACTCCCACGCCTAGCTGATGGAATCGACACCGGTGCCATCGAAATGTCGTATTTCACTCGCAGATTGCTAGAATAAATTCCATGGCTCTGAAGCGACCGAAGTGGAAGGAGGGGACAGTCATCGTGCTCGAGCACGTCTCGGCACTTCTGAAGGGCAATCCCTTGGGTGATCCGTACGTACGTAGACTCGCCGTCTGGCTACCGCCGCAGTACGACGCAGCACGCTCGCGTGGCAGGCGCTTCCCGATGCTCATGGACATGGTGGGGTTTACGGGCTCGGGCCTCTCGCACATTGCCTGGAAGAACTTCAGTGAAAATGTGCCAGAGCGTGCGGCGCGGCTGGTGCACGAAGGCAGGATGGCTCCGGCCATCATAGTTTTTCCGGATTGCTTCACGGCGCTTGGTGGAAACCAGTACGTGAATTCCTCGGCCGTCGGCCCCTACGCAGATTACCTCGTCCGCGAAATCATTCCGTTCGTAGACCGGGAGTTTCGAACTTCTGCCGCGCGCGAGTATCGGGGATGTTTCGGCAAATCATCCGGCGGCTACGGGGCGATCATCCATGGAATGAAATATAGCTCGACCTGGGGCGCGATCGCCGATCACTCGGGTGATGCCTATTTTGAATACGTGTACTGGTGCGATTGGCCCAACAACCTGAATGAGCTAGCGAAATTCCGTTCGCGACCGCTGAGATCCGGTCGTTACGACGTCCTGAAAACGCAGCGGGGCGCCGACCGCGGCTTTGATGACGGGCGCGTAGCGCGCTTTCTGGCGGCCGTATGGAAGAAGCCAAAGTTATCGTCAGCGGAAGGCCATGCGCTCATGAACCTGTGTATGGCGGCAACCTACGATCCCGATCCGAAGGCGCCCAATGGGTTCAGGCTCCCGTTCAATCTGGAAACCGGGGAGGTTCTTCCCGAAAGATGGAAAGTCTGGCAGGGGCATGACCCGATTCGCCTTGTCGATCGTTATCGGAGGAACCTGCGATCGCTGCGCGGGATCTATCTAGATTGCGGATCGCGGGATCAGTACCACATCCACTATGGCATGCGGATTCTTTCAAAGCGCCTTCAAGCCGCGGGTATTGAGCACCGCTATGAGGAATTCGACGATGATCACTCCGATATCGATTACCGGATGAACGTATCACTCCCATTCTTGACCCGCGCCCTGCGATAAACCTAATCGGAGCAGGCTGCAGTGTTCTTCCGCCAAATGGCGCATGAGTTCTATAATTGGCGGGCTTTGAAGGTAGATGCAAATTGAACATTGGCGGTCCTGATGCATAATTGGCTTGGCGTAACTCTCACGTGCGTGGTTCTGAGCGTTCGGGCAGACATCAGTGCCGCTCAGACCCGGCCCGTTCCCGACAATCCGCTGCCGGCGCAAACGTCCTTGGGATTCAATCCCAAGACACGGTGTCCGGATCTGCGGATCGCTGATGAGGGAACCATAGCAGTGGTTGTTTTCTGGCTCCCAAGCAGTGGCACCCCGTCACAGATCTCCATCAAGTCGTCTTCGGGTTCGAATGCTCTGGATTCCGCGGCGATCAGCTGCGTCTCCAGGCTTCGATTCGCACCCGCGACCCGGCTCGGCGACGGTGAGCCGATCGACTCGTGGCAGCAGATTGCCCTCAGGTGGGCCAATCAAGGCAATGCGGATGAGGCGCGAGCGATGACCTCCCAAAACCCGTTATCGGGGGCAAGTCGAGCATCCGAACCCATCGCGGGAGCGCGGGCGCAGATAGCGGCCAATGCGAGACAAGATGACTCCGGTGGCCAGGCTAACAGCGTGACTGTGCATGTCTGCGTCGATGAAACGGGAAGACTCGAACAGGACCCGACGATCGTCCACTCTTCGGGAAAGGCGTCTCTGGATCAGGCCGCTGTGAGAATCGCAGCATCCGGTTCTGCTTACTACCGGCCAGAAACCTCGTCGAACGGGCCGCCTGTGTCCGGCTGCGCGCAGCTGGCGATCAAGTTCGAAATGAAATAA
This sequence comes from uncultured Gammaproteobacteria bacterium, assembly GCA_963701975.1. GTDB lineage: Bacteria > Pseudomonadota > Gammaproteobacteria > Steroidobacterales > Steroidobacteraceae > FEN-1191. Next base: position 3,494,544 of record OY969692.1, on the reverse strand, counting down.
CGCGGGGTTCCGGTGGGGTTATCCCGTGGCCCAACTCGCCGGCACCGTCCGTGCGCCGCCCGCATTGATGATCCTGAAGCCTTCGCGAGCCGCGTCGAGGGCACATATAGTTGCGTATGGTGCGCGGTCTGCCCGCATAACTGGCACCAACGCGCTCCGAACAAGATCCGTCAGGCAACGGCAATACGGACATAGACGCCAAAATGTCCATCGTCTCGGATTTTATATATCGTATATCTCCGGATTCCGGATGCGCTGCAACCGCGCGTAGGATTATTCGTGCTCCTCGGCTCCTCCTAGTTTGTCTGGGAGCAAGCGGGCACATATGTCTCTTGCCGTCATTTGGTTCAGTCATACTATAAGTCTCGCAGCAGTAAGGGGGATGTGTGATGAAAGCAAGATTCCCGTTCGTGGCCGTCTTCGCAGCATTTTTGTTTCTCGCTGCGCCCATAGCAAACTCCGTTACGCCAAAATCAGACTCCGAACAGACCAATGCCCAAAGCTCGACTCTGAAAACTGCCTGCGGTAGCACGGTAAAGAACACGTGTCGCGGGAAATGTTACTTGGAGTATGAAAACTACATTTGCAATAACCCCAAGCCCGGTCAAGTTGCCAAGCATAAGAAAGAATTAAAGCAATGCTACCAGAGCTGTAAAGCAAGCAAGTGAGCCGTCCCGCGACGTTTATACAGGCAAGCGCCTGCTGCCTCTAGATATGTCCACAGACCGGTCATTGGGCCTCGTATTCCAGAACGGTGGCGCCGAGCTCGCGAAATTGAGATAGCGGTTTCGTCGGCCGTGCTGACACTCGAGCACGGTCAGCGCTACCGATTCCCGAGCGGGTGGTGCGTCGCAGGCCGTTCAAATCGAGCCAATGCACTTCGTCGTTCCAACCACCGTTCGATGGTCTACGGGCGAGATTTCGGCGCAGATTTCGCGGTCGCGCCTGCAACGATCGAGGCAGGCGCGACTTGTTGCATCGCCTTGGCCACGCTTTCGTCGACGCACGCGATATAGTTCGCATGATGAGAGAGGTCGAGTTCATCCGCGACCTGGGCGCACAATTTGCGGGCCGTTTGACGAAGCCGCTCGCGGGCGGCGAGTGCTCCCTGGGGCGTCGACAGATCGAGGCCCGCGATCGACACTTTTGCGCTACGCGTGACGGAGGCGTTGACCTCAGAGCCTGCCAAGGCGTCTGCGGGACCAATGACGCATAGGGCAAGAAGGGTAGTGGTGCCAATAATCTGCTTAAGGCAGGAGGAGAAGGCGAGCTGTGTAACAGTTTTCATTGGATGCTCTCCTGAGTCGGGGACGCGAATTCGGATCGACGAATGGACGCTGCGCGCTCTGGACCTGCCGAGTCCTGAGGAGGCGCTGAATAAGGATTGAGGAAGCGTCAAAGGCGCGCTGAAGGCGCTTGCGCGATCCGTACAATGCTATATTGTTCAGTAACTTGTGGAAGTTGCCGAGCCGATGATTGTCGCGGACGAGAGGGTACTTCGAATCGGCGCCTGGCGCGTCGCCCCCGCGCTCGATGAGATTTCGAGGGACGGAGCGACCGTCAAACTCGAACCGCGCGCGATGAGAGTTCTCTTGTGCCTTGCTGACCACGCCGGCCAGGTAGTGAGCGTCGACCAGCTACTGGATGCGGTATGGAAAGATGTGGTCGTCACACCCGACTCCGTCTATCAGGCAGTGGCCGGGCTTCGGCGGGCACTTGGCGATACATCAAAGGAGCCGGCCTACATCGCCAACGTGCTGCGGCGTGGCTATCGTCTGGTGGCTTCGGTCGCTCCATGGAATGACGCAGCGACCGCATCGAATCCGCAGGAGCGGCGTGCCGAAGCGACCCCGGTCCCGGTATCGGTCATACCCGCGATTACTCATTCGCGAGGGTGGCTATGGGTGGTGCTTGTCCTGGCCGCGGCATTGGCAATCGGATATCCCATCGTTCGGAAGCAATGGCCGTCGAAACCGGCCACGAGCGCAGGCCAGGAAACCAGCGCGGCGACTGTCGGTGTCGGCGAAGCATCGGTCGCCGTGCTGCCCTTCGTCGATATGAGCGACAAGAAGGATCAGGAGTACTTCGCCGACGGCCTGTCAGAGTTGCTCATTGACCGCCTGGCGATGGTCCCGGGACTCCACGTCCCGGCAAGAACGTCGTCGTTCTATTTCAAAGGAAGGCAGGCAACCGTTCCGGAGATCGCCGAGGCGCTCGGCGTCGCACACTTACTCGAAGGCACAGTCCGCAAGTCGGGTAATACGGTATGGATTACCGCGCGGCTGGTGCGAGTCGACAACGGCTACCAGGTTTGGTCGGAGACATTCGACCGGCCGCTGACTGATGTATTCAAGATCCAGGATGAGATCGCTAGCGCCGTAGTCCAGGTGCTCAAAATGTCCATCCTCAACCACTACGTACCGGAAGCCGCACCGACTACCAGCATCGAGGCCTACACGCTGTATTTTCGGGCTCATTCGAACTCGGTGAGTAACTTGTCGACCGATTATGATGCGGCCGCTGAGCAGCTGCACTCAGCGTTAGCTCTCGATCCACAATTCGCCGCTGCCTGGGGGTGGCTCGCTCTCGTGACTATTTGGAAGTTCGATGTGGCACGTGATCCGGGTTTACGCGCCATCCGAGCCTATCCGACTCAGGCGGCGTGCGCCGATGCGCGCGCTGCTGCGGACCGCGCGCTCGAACTTGATTCGACACTGGTCCAGTCACACCGAGCCAAGGGAATTGTGCTCCAATACTGCGATAACAATTTCTTGGCGGCTGAGGGGGAATTCCGGCGGGCACTCGAATTGCAGCCTCGGTAGTTCAGACGCGCTTCGGTCCTATGCCTGGCTGGCACTTGCGAGTGAGCGACTTGATCAGGCACTTCAGCTGGCGCAGCGCGCGGTGTCCCTGGATCCACTCAATCAATGGAACTTCGCGGTTTTGGGCGATGTGGCGCGGACGGGGGCCCGCTTCGCCGAAGCCGAAGCGGCGTATCGCAAGGCGGTGGAACTTGGTCCGACGAGCGCGGGCCTGCACGCATCGCTGGCAAACATACTGCTATCGACGCACAAGGCAGCTGAGGCGGTTGCTGAGGCGGAACGGGAGCCCGATGCTCAATGGCGAGAGACCGCCCTGCTGTTTGCGTTGGACGCGGCAGGGCGCAAGGGCGACGCCGACCGGGCAATCGTCGCGTATGAGCTGAAACACGCCGAAGACGATCCTGGCGGGATCGCGGCGTTTTATGCCTGCCGACACGATGCCGAACGATCCATCCAGTGGCTCAACCGCTTCCTCGCGACGCATCAGGGCGAATATCACGATCTTCTCAACCGAGAGGCATGCTTTCAGAATGTGGAGTCGGATCCGAGCTATAAGGCGTGGCGGCAGAAATTGAAGCTGCCATGATCCGCCGAGGTGGTGTGTCAGAACCAGGGGACTATGGGACATTTCTTATTTTTCCAGATTCCCGGCAGCTGACGGTCACGGGGGAGGCAGCAACGGGTCAATTGAGACACTGCCGGCGGGAATGATCGGCCGAGTGGCTGAGCAAGGTGGGAGGTAGACATGGGCGAGACCAAGGACGCGGCATTCGCCGCAGGCATGCAGGTGCGGCGCGAGATGTTCGGGCCCGGCGGCGCCGAGGAGCGCTATGCGCAAGCCACGGACTTCAATCGTCCCTTCGAGGACATGGTCACGCGCTACTGCTTTGGCGAAACATGGACCCGGCCGGGCCTGGACCGCAAGACCCGCAGCCTGATCACGTTGGCCGCACTGACCGCACTGGCCAAGCCCAATCAGCTCAAGGTCCACGTCGCCGGCGCCCTGGCCAATGGCTGCAGCATTGAGGAGATTCGCGAGACGATCCTGCACACCGCTGTCTACGCGGGCGTGCCCTGTGGCGTTGAAGCTTTCAATGCCGCGGCCGAGACTCTCGCGCGTCTCGCTGAGAGCAAGCAGTGAACGTCGCGTTCGTCGGAGTGGGTGCGATGGGGGCTCCCATGGCGGCCTGCGTCGCGCGCGCACGCTACGCGCTCACCCTGTACGACAGTGTGCGCGAGCGCGCCATGCAGGTGGCCACCGAGCATGGCTGCCGCGTCGCTGACGGAATCGATGGGTTGGCAGCCTCGGACTTCGTCGTGACGATGCTGCCGACCGGACAGATCGTGCGCGATCTGTACTTGCGCGAGGGACTGGCGCAGAAGCTGCGGCGTGGCGCCATCGCCATCGACATGAGCTCATCCGATCCCATGGGCACGCGGGAACTCGGCGCCGCACTCGCGGCCTCGGGCATCACGCTGATCGATGCGCCCGTCTCCGGTGGCGTGCCGCGTGCGGTACAGGGCACGCTGACGATCATGATCGGCGGCGATGATCCGGCGGCGATCGAGCGCGCCCGGCCACTGCTGCGCGCCATGGGAGATCGGCTGTTCGACACCGGGGGTCTCGGCAGCGGACACGCGATGAAGGCGTTGAACAACTTCGTGGCTGCGGCGAGCTTCGCCGCCTGTGCCGAGGCGCTGTTGGCGGGCCAGCGCTTTGGCCTCGATCCCGCGCGTATGGTCGAGATCCTGAATGTCTCCACGGGCCGAAGCTTCCATACCGATCTGGTGCTGCGGGAACACGTCGTCGGGGGCAAGTTCGCTACCGGTTTTCAGCTCGGGTTGCTCGCCAAGGATGTGCGCATCGCCGCCGACCTGGCGCACGACCTCCGGCTCGACGCGCCGCTGGTGCGTCTGGTCAGCGAGCGCTTCGAGGCTGCACGCGATGCGCTCGGCTACACGCGCGATCATACGGAGGCGATCAAGGCCTGGGACCAGAACAGCGCCGTATGAATGTGACGGCGCGCTCCGTCGACGTCGTAGGCGTCATTGACTCGGCGCGCTACTTCGGGTGGCCACTGGCCATCACCATCCTGACGATCCTCGTCATGCTGGTCGATGGCTACGACCTGCAGACGATGTCATTCGTCGCCCCGGCCATCGTGGCCGACTGGGGCATCGCACGCGCCGATCTCAGCTGGGTCCTGAACGGCAGCCTGATCGGCATGGCCATCGGATCGGTGGTGCTCGGCCGGCTCGGGGACCGAGTCGGGCGCAAAGGCGCCTTCATCGCGTGTCTGCTGTCGCTGTGCGGTGGTTCTCTGCTGAGCGCCCATGCCTATAGCCTCGGCGAGTTGTTCGTGTGGCGTGCGGCCACGGGCATCGGACTCGGCGGGCTGACGCCGCTGGCCACGACGTTCATCTCCGAGTGGACGCCGCGCCGAGTACGCAGTATCGCTGTCGCCTGCACCGTGGTGTCCGTGCCCCTCGGTGGAATGCTGGGTGCGATGATCGCGCAACGTGCGATCCCGTTGTTTGGCTGGCGTGCGATCTTCTGGATCGGGACTGCCCTGCCGGTGCTGTTCATCATATTCGTCGCGTGGCTCTTGCCGGAGTCACCGAAATTCCTGGCACAGGACCCGGTTCACTCGAACCGTTTGGCCGCCATCTTGAACCGCCTGGTGCGAGAGCCGCGTTTTGTGGGCATCGAGCGCTTTTATGTTGCGGAGCCCGCAGCGCCCGCTCGTCACTGGTTCGGCATCATCCTCAGCCGTGAATACCGCCAGACGACGCTGCTGCTTTGGTCCGCCTTCGCATTCAATACCCTCGGCCTGTACACCTATGCGAACTGGCTGCCCACGGTGCTGACGGCGGCTGGATTTACGCAGACGGCAGCACTCGAGCAGCACAAGTACTTCAACCTCGGCAGCTTCTTCGGCGCGGTCGGCGGTGCGATCCTGATCGGCCGCTACGGCTCGCGGCTCGTGGGAACGGGCCTGGCGCTGCTCGGAGTCGGCGCAACACTGCTGGTCGGAATCACGCTGTCTGACTCAAGCCCGCGGGGTGCGCAGCTTTCGCTGCTGGTGCTCGCAGCGGGAGCGGCCTTCAGCGGCTTGCAGGCCTTTCTCTACGCGGTCGGCGCGCATTCCTACCCGACCTATGTTCGCGCCGCGGGGGTCGGCTGTGCGCAGAGCATCTCGCGCGTCGGCGGGGTGCTCGGCGGGCTCGCGGCCGGGGCCTTCTTCGGCCTGCACCCGCAGCCCCCGCTCAGCACGTTCTTCTACGCCTTGGGTACCCTGGTGATCATGGTCGCCGTGAGCTTCTTTCTGCTGCGCACGCATATTGCGCCGAACCATAGGCGTCAGTGACGCCGGCACATCGCCGCCCTGGCCAATGCTGCTAACCTGCCGTCATCACCGCGGGATGCATCAGGTAGAAGCCGATAGCAATAAGGATCAGATAGGCGAGCAGAATGAAAGTCCAGCCCATGTTGTGGCGGATGACATCGCCTTCCTTGCGCACGAACTTGCTGGTTGAAACGCCGACGCTCGCGGTTTGCGGTGCCACGGGTTTGCCGATTTCCGCGCCGACAGAATTAAGCGTTGGTAACAGCAGTGGCGGCATGCCGAGCTGGACGCCGACGAGCGCCTGGAATTTGCCGAACATGGCGTTGGTTGAGGTGTTCGAGCCCGAGAGTGCGACGCCGATGAAGCCGAGTATCGGGGCGACAATGATGAAAGCGGCGCCTAGGCTCGAAAAGCCTTTCGCGAGCGACGACGCCATGCCGGAATAGTTGAAGACATATGCCAGGCCAAAGATGAACACGCCGACCAGGCACGCACCCCACATCTGATGGAACGTACGGCGGAATACTTCGCCGATTTGAGAGCCTTTCAGCTTACCCATCGCCAGCAGCAACCCCGCAACGACGAACCACGACGCCATGATTGCGGTGCCGCCGATATAAGGGGCGAATTTGAACACTGCGCTGACGTCAGGCTTTGCCGGATTACAGGTGGCCGCGAGCGACGAGCAGGCGACTACCTTAGCGCTGAACCAGCTCACCTTCGGCAACGGTGACCACGGACCGGTCCAGGCCGCGACCACTATCAGCAGCACAGCGAACGGCATCCAGGCCTGCAGCACTTCGCCAGCGTTGAGTCCATGTCCTTGCGTCTGCTTTGCCATGGCCGCATCGACCGGCACGCCGCCATAACCAAGTACGGTCTTGGGCTGCCAGACTTTGAGCAATGCGAACAACGCGATGAAGCAAACGATGGCGCCGGTGACGTCGGGCAGATATGGCCCCAGATGGACGGCAACCGGATACTGGCCCGCGATATAGCCGACCGATCCGACCACGGCGAGCGGCCAGCCACCTTTCATACCCTCCTTGCCTGAGACCAGGTACAACAGTACCCACGGCGGCAACAGCGCGAGCACGGCGACCACGGTGCCGACCGAGGCTGACAGTGCCAGCAGTGGATAGCCGGTGACGGCGGCCAGCGCGATGATCGGTGCGCCGAGCGCGCCGTAGGAGACCGGCGCATTGTTGGCAATCGCAGCGACGCGGATCGCGTTGAGGTCGGAAATGCCGAGCGAGATCAGGATGGGCGCAACTACCGCCCACGGATATCCGAAACCGACAAGGCCTTCGAGCAGTGCTCCAAAAGCCCACGCGAACAGCATCGTCTGAACGCGTACGTCCATGCTGCCTTGCGCGATCAGCCAGCGGCGGAAATTCTCGAATACACCGCATACCGCCAGCGTGTTGAACAGCACCATGCCCCAGAGCGTAATCCAGTCGACATTCCACACGCCGGTCGCCGCGCCATAGACGTAGGCATGGACGCCGTCGTCAAACGGCATCTTCCACAGCCACAGGGCCAGCGCGAACGTAATGATCGAGCCGAGCAGCGTCGCCAGCCAGGCCGGAAACCGGAATACTGCGAGCATGCCCAGCAGAGTGACAACGGGAACCAGCGCCACCAAGCACGTAAGCGTCAGGTTGTCGAGCGGGTCTATCAGTTGCGTGAACATGATTTCTCCATCGACGGTCGGCGCGGCGTAGGCGTGCTATGTGCCGGCGTCACCGCGGTTTGATTTTTCTGCTTGCGACCGCCCCGGTCGGTACCGTACCAGTGCCGCCCGTCTTGAACATAGCACAGGCCCCGGACCGGCTCAAATTGGCTCTCCACGAACGGCAAAAGCACGCGACTGGAGCAGGGCGTACGCCCTCGATGCGCCGTGCGGCGGCAGTTCTCATGTCGGAAAAGGCGATACCGATTAACTGATTGTGATCATGTATGCGTCGCGCAAAATTACCGCGTTGAGCGGGATTGGTTGTCAATGCATTGTTCAGGTCGAATTTACGGGGAACGTCGAATATCGGCCTGGATCATCACTAATGTTGTCCGATCGAGCTGCGTGCGACGTCTACGCGGGCCGATGTGCGCTCGTCGGCTGATAGCCGTATTGGAATTGGTATCGGCCGGCGAGGCAGCGCCCTCGGCCGTGGCCTCCGGTTGAGCTTTCGCAGACCCGAAGCACGGCTCCACAGCGCCAGTTGCGTCACAATTCGCCCGATGTCGGCGTGATCGCCGACACAGTGGCAGCGCCAGGGCGGGCGCACGATTGCAGTGCGCACACGGCGTGCGTATGCAGGCGGCGCAGCTATGCAACCCAAGTCGATCGCTGCGGTTGGCGTGATATTCGTGATCCTTGCCCTGTTCGTGGTGCTGGTGATCCTCGCGGCCATTTCCAAGCTGACCCAACTCGGATCCAAACTGTTCCGCTTCGGGCAGCATCTCGGCGGCACCTCGTCGCGCGCCTACAGCCGCGCCGAGTAACTCCGTCGATGGCATCGTCCGGCCAGGCCCCTCCTGGCTGGCCCGGAGGTGTCACCCCCGGGCCCTAAGTATCCCTGGCTATGGCTGATTTATCGGTGATTCGTCGCGCGCGGCGCGCGTTGACGCCAGATTCGCGCCAGCACTGTGATCCGCGCCGATAGCGCGCAGCTGTCGCCGCTGTTCCTTCGGCGCAGTGTCGAGGCGAGCAGCACGCCGATGCTGGTATTCGAACGCGGCGATCGCGGTTTGCACGTTCAGTTTGTCAATCGGGCGTCTCGGGGGCGGACCGGCTGCAGGCCGTGCCGGTGCGCATCCGAGCGGTAATCGAGCAACCGGTGATGATTCAAGACCGTGCGCCTTGCCCGTCGCGCAGTCTCGGCATCAGATCCACATGAACGGTCCGGCCTGAGCGATAATTTTCAGCAGATAAATCGCTTAAGTGTATGATAAAGCTTAGTATGTTTTCGGCTGTAGAAGCTATCAATGGCATCACCGCCACGGCTGGCGCCGGCACCCCTGATCGCCTGACAACCCGTATTCAGCCTCCGATCGTGATGCTGACCGCGGCCGCGTGCATGTGCGCGCTGTCGCACTGGCTTGTGCTCGGTCGCTGCTGCTGCTGATCGGCTGGGCGCTCTGGCTCGGCAGTGCGAATGTCTGGCTGATTCCGCCGTTGTTCGTGATCACGATTACGACGCGGCAGATCGTTCCGGAGGAACGGGCGCTGGCGCGGCTCTTCGGTGCGCCGTACCTCGCCTACCGTGGCAAAGTGGCGCGCTGGAATGGCCGTCGCGCGGCCAGTGGGTGCGCCGGCAGCGCGTGAGTCGCCGGGCTTCAGCGCGCGCCTGTGGGCATTGACGCATAATGCGCCGAGGCTGGGGACCGCGTCACAAAGCGCGGACGTGGCGAAACCGGTAGACGCAGCAGACTTAAAATCTGCTTCCTTAACAGGGAGTGTGGGTTCGAGTCCCGCCGTCCGCACCAGATGAACGAACTGACCGCTGACAATCTGCACCTGTGGCGTGGCGAGCAGCATGTGCTGCGCGGCATCTGCCTGGACGTGGCCGGCGGGCAGTGCCTGCAGGTCACCGGTGACAACGGTGCCGGCAAGACCACGCTGCTGCGGGCACTGTGCGGCCTGGTGCCGCTGGAGGACGGCCGCATCTGCTGGCGTGGTCGTGACATCGCCGACGACCCGAGCGCGTTTCACAGTGAGCTCAATTATCTGGGGCATGATAACGGGCTGAAGGCCGATCTGACCGCGGCCGAGAACCTGCGCTACGCCGCGGGATTGCGCTTGCGGGTGCAGCCGCGCGATGTGGCCGCCGCGCTCGAGCGCACCGGGGTGGCCGAGGCGGCTGGTCAACTGCTGCGGCGCCTGTCCGCGGGACAGCGCCGACGCGTGGCGCTGGCGCGGCTGGCGCTGACCGGCGGCTCGCTCTGGGTGCTCGATGAGCCGGCCTCGAACCTGGATGCGCGCGGGCAGGGGCTGCTGCTCGAGCTGATCGGCGCCCACCTGCGCGCCGGCGGCGCGGCCGTGGTCGCGACGCACCGGGCGCTCGAATTGCCGCTGGCGCAGCTGCGCTCGCTGACGCTGCAATGAGCCCGCCGCGCGTCGGATTCGCGCACGCGGCCGGCGTGCTGATCGCGCGTGACCTGCGCCTGGCGCTGCGCCGCTCGGGCGACAGCCTGCAGCCGCTTGGGTTCTTTCTGGTGGTGAGCACCCTTTTTCCACTGGCGCTGGACCCACAGCTGTCGCTGCTGCGAGACGTCGCGCCGGCTGCCCTGTGGGTCGGCGCGCTGCTATCCTCGCTGCTGGCGCTGGATCTGCTGTTCCGCGAAGATGCGCAGGACGGGACGCTCGAGCAACTGGCGCTGTGCGGCTTGCCGTTTCAGGGCTTGCTGCTTGCCAAGACCGCAGTGCACTGGCTGCTGACCGGGTTGCCGCTGGTGCTGATCGCGCCGCTTGCGGCTACGGCGCTGGGCGCACCCTATGAGGCGATGCCGGGCATTCTAGCGGCGTTGCTGCTCGGCAGTCTCGCCCTGAGCCTGATCGGCGCCGTGGGCGCCGGCCTGACGATGAGCCTGAAGCGCAATGGATCGCTGCTGGCGCTGCTGGTGCTGCCTCTGGCCGCACCGGTGCTAATCTTCGGCGCGCGCGCGACCGCGCTGGCGATCGCGGGTGAGTCACTCGCGGGGCCGCTGTACCTGCTGGGTGCGATCGCGGTGCTGGCCGCGACGCTGGCGCCGTGGGCGCTGGCGGCGGCAGTGCGAATTGGTCTGGAATAGGACCGGGAGTCAACGTGGCCTGGGTTTGGTTTCATCGCTTCGGCTCACCGCCGCACTTTTACCGCTTGGCGGGCCGGCTGGCACCTTGGTTCGCGTGGCCCGCGGCGCTGCTGGGCACGGCCGGCCTCATCGGCGGTCTGGTCCTGGCTCCGGCCGATTATCAGCAGGGCGACGGTTTCCGGATCATCTACGTGCATGCGCCCGCGGCCTGGCTGTCATTGATGGTCTACGTCGTGATGGCCAGCAGCGCGGCGATCGGACTGATCTGGCGCATGACGGTCGCCTACGCGGTCGCGGCCAGCTGCGCGGCGATCGGAGCGTCATTTACCGCGCTGGCGCTCGCGACCGGCATGCTGTGGGGCCGCCCGATGTGGGGGACCTACTGGGAATGGGATCCGCGCTTGACCTCGGAGCTGCTGCTGCTGTTCCTCTATCTGGGCTACATGGGATTGCGCAACGCGATCGACGACATTGGTCGCGCCGACCGCGCCAGCGCGGTGCTGGCGACCGTCGGTGTGGTCAATGTCCCGATCATTCATTACTCCGTCATCTGGTGGAACTCGCTCCACCAGGCCCCGAGCGTGATGAAATTCGGCCGGCCAACCATGCCGGCCGCGATGCTGGTACCGTTGCTGCTGATGCTGGTCGGATTCACCGCATACTTTGTGGCGCTGCTGCTCACGCGCGCGCGCGGCGAATTGCTGCGGCGCGAGCGCAATGCGCGCTGGATCGCCGAGGCACTCGGCGCGGCGACGGGAAAGGTGTAGGCATGCTGAAGTTTCTTCAAATGGGCGGCTATGCACGCTATGTGTGGCCCTGTTACGGGCTGACGGTGCTGGTCGTCGGCCTGAACATTCACTGGGCGCGATCCGCGTTGCGCACCGCGCAGTCCGAGGCGCGACGGCGCATGGGCAGCCTCAAGGCGGCCTCGTGACGCCACGGCGTCGACGGTTGTTCTGGGTGCTCGGCATCCTTGCCGGCGTGGGCCTCGCCGGTGGTCTGGCGCTGCGCGCCTTCCAGCAGAACGTGATGTTCTATTTCGATCCGAGCCGGATCGCGGCCGGAGAGGTCAAGCCGGGGCAGCGCTTTCGCCTCGGCGGCATGGTCGAGCAGGGCAGTCTCAAGCGCACGCCGGGTACGCTCGAGGTGCAGTTCGTGGTCACCGATTTCCGCCACGAAGTGCCGGTGCGCTATGACAACGTGCTGCCGGATCTGTTTCGCGAAGGCGCCGGCGTCGTGGCCCACGGGCGCCTCGATGCCAACGGCACCTTCGTGGCCGATGAAGTGCTCGCCAAGCACGACGAGAAGTATATGCCGCCCGAAGTCGCACGCTCGCTCAAGCAGGGCGCGGCTTCGGCCAGGCCGCCGGGCCAGGGCGCCGCCGCCGGGGCTGCGGGCGCGGGCGGCGCGGCGACCGCCGCCGCCGGCAGCGCGGCGGCAGGGGAGGCGCGCTGATGGTGGTCGAGCTGGGTCATTACGCGCTGATCCTCGCGTTGATGCTCGCGGGCGCCCAGGCCTTCTTCGGCCTGGCCGGGCCGGCACTGAAGCGCGAGCGCTGGCTCGCGGTGGTGCCGTCGGCGGCCTGCGGCCAGTTCGTATTCATCGCGCTCGCGGTCGGGGTGCTGGTGCACGCGTTCGTCAGCAACGATTTCTCGGTGCGCTATGTGGCCGAGAATTCCAACTCCGCGCTGCCGCTGTTTTATCGGGTCACCGCGCTGTGGGGCGCGCATGAAGGCTCGATGTTGCTGTGGATCCTGGTGCTGTCGCTGTGGACGCTGGCGCTGGTGGCCAGCGCGCCGCGCCTGCCGCCGTCGTACGCCGCGCGCGCGCTCGGCGTGCTCGGCGTGATCAGCTTCTGCTTCCTGCTGTTCACGCTCGCGACCTCCAATCCATTCGCGCGCCTGATCCCGGCGGTGCCCGACGGGCGCGATCTCAACCCGGTGCTGCAGGATCCGGCGTTCGCGATCCATCCGCCGATCCTCTACATGGGTTACGTCGGCTTCAGCGTGAGCTTTGCGCTCGCCTGCGCGGCGATGATCGAGGGCCGGCGCGACCAGCTCTGGGCCCGCTGGATGCGGCCCTGGACGGTGATGGCCTGGGCGTTCCTGGCCTGCGGCATCGCCTTGGGGAGCTGGTGGGCCTACTACGAGCTCGGCTGGGGCGGCTTCTGGTTCTGGGATCCGGTGGAAAATGCCTCGTTCATGCCGTGGCTGATCGGTACCGCGCTGATCCACTCGCTCGCGGTGACCGAGCGGCGTGGCCTGTTCAAGAGCTGGACGCTGCTGCTGGCTGTGACCGCGTTCTCGCTGAGCCTGCTGGGCACGTTCCTGGTGCGCTCCGGCGTGCTGGTGTCGGTGCATTCGTTTGCAGCCGATCCGAGCCGCGGCATCTTCATCCTCGTGCTGCTGGTACTGATGATCGGCGGAGCGCTCGGCCTGTACGCCTGGCGAGCACCGCTGATGAAATCGAGCGCCGGTTTCGACTTTGTTTCACGCGAGTCGTTCCTGCTGTTCAACAATATCCTGCTGACCATCGCTGCGGCGGTGGTGTTCGGCGGCACGCTGGCGCCGCTGATCTCCGACACCGTGGGGCTGGGCACGCTTTCGGTCGGTCCGCCGTACTTCAATCCGAGCTTCCTGGTGCCGATCCTGCCGATGCTGTCGCTGGTGGCGCTGGGCATGCACGCGCGCTGGCGTCGCGGCGGCTTGGGCGAGAAGCGACCGCTGCTGGCGGCGCTCGGCCTGGCGCTGGTGCTCGGTCTGGCGCTGAGCCTCGGCGTGTACGCGCACCCGCTCAAGCTGACGCCGATCGGGGCCACGGTCGGCTTGTGGATCATTCTCTCGGCGCTGATCGATCCAATCGAGAGTGTGCGCCGCCGCCAGAGGCTGCCGGCGAGCGTGGCGGGCATGTCGATCGCGCACATCGGCCTGGGTCTGTTCGTGCTCGGCATCACCTTCGTGCAGTCCAACACCATCGAGCGCGACATCGCGCTCAAGCCTGGCGAGTCGGCGCAGCTCGGCGCCTATCAGTTTCGCTACGACGGTGGCGAGAACATCGTCGGTCCGAACTACGAAGGCTTTCGCGGCCAGGTGACCATCACGCGCCATGGGTATCCGGTCAGCGTGCTGTACCCCGAGAAACGCCGCTATTGGGTACAGGGCACGGTGCAGACCACGGCGGCGATCGCGCCCGGATTCGGTCGCGACCTGCTGGCCGCACTCGGCGAGGATGTCGGTGCCGGCGCCTGGAGCCTGCGCCTGCAGTATCGGCCGCTGATTCGTTTCGTCTGGGTGGGCGCACTGATCATGGCGATCGGCGGCGTCACCGCCGTGGTCGGGCGGCGCCAGCGCGGCCTGGTGGTCAGCGGCGCATCGCTGCCGCTCGGGGCGGCGGCCGGCGAGGCGCCTGGCCGGGGCGGATCCGGTTGAACCGGTTCCTGCTTCCGCTGGCCGCCTTTGCGGTGCTGCTCGTGGTGCTGGTGGTCGGCCTGAAGCGCGCACCCGAGAAGAGCATCCTGCCCTCACCGCTGATCGGCAAGCCGGTGCCGCAGTTCACGCTGCCGAATCTGTTCGACAACACCCAGCCACTCAGTTCGGACGCGCTCAAGGGGCATTGGTCACTGGTCAACGTCTGGGGCACCTGGTGCGTCGAATGCCGCGCGGAGCATGAGACGCTGCTGCAGATCAAGCAGCAGGCGCGCGTACCGATCATCGGCATCGACTGGAAGGATCAGGACGAGGATGCGATGAGCTGGCTGGCGCAACTCGGCAATCCGTACGAGCGCATCGGCACCGATCATGATGGACGGGTCGCGATCGACTGGGGCGTGTACGGGGCGCCGGAGAGTTTTCTGATCAGCCCGGCGGGCATCGTCGTCTACAAGCACATCGGCGCCATGACGCTGCAGGTCTGGCAGCAGGAATTCATGCCGCGCATCAGCGCGCCGCCAGGCCCCGGCGCATGAGCCGCGCCGGACGGGTCGGCGCGTTCGCGCTGCTGAGCGCCGGGCTGCTGTGGGTGGGCCTGGCCGCGGCGGTCGATACCACGCCGCCGCTGCCCGATCCGCAGCTGCAGCAGCGCTATTACCAGCTCACCCACGAGCTGCGCTGCATGCAGTGCCAGAGCGAGGCCCTGGCCGACTCGCAGGTCGGCCTCGCGGCCGATCTGCGACTGCAGGTGCGCGAGTTGCTGCTGGCCGGCCAGAGCGACGATCAGATCCGCGATCACATGGTCGCGCGCTATGGCGAATTCATCCTGTTCCGGCCGCGCATGACCTGGCGCAATGCGTGGCTGTGGGCCGCGCCGTCGCTGCTGATGATCCTTGGAGCCTGGGTCGCCTGGCGCATCGTGCGCGCTCGCTCGCGGCTGGTGGACGACGATGAGTCCGGCGCGAACGGCGACTCGCCCGAAGCATGAGCGCGTTCGCCGTCCCGGCGCTGCTGCTCGCCACGCTAGCGGCGCTGTTTCTAGCCATCCCGCTGCTGCGTCGGCGTGCCGACGCACTGCCGGCGCCGATCGCCGCGGCGGTGGCCGTGCTGCTGGTGATCACGGCCAGTGCGATCCTCTACCGCCTGATTGGCAATCGCGACTGGAGCCGGCTGGACAGCACCAATGACGGCAACGCCACGATCGCCGCGCTCGCACGTCATCTGGAGGCGCAGCCGCAGGATCAGTCGGGATGGCTGCAGCTCGGGGCGGCCTACGAGGCCGTGAGCGAGTACGCGCTGGCGCTGCGCGCCTACGAGCGCGCCAATCGCCTCAGCCAGGGCGGTAATGCCGCCGCGCTGGCCGGCATGGGCGAGGCGGTCCTGCTCAGCGGCGACAGTGAGCGCGCGGCACAGGCGGCGGAGTTCATCGAGCGTGCGCTGCAGATCGACCCCAGTGCGCCCAAGGCGCTGTTCTACGGAGCGATCATCGCCGATCGCCAGGGCCGACTGGACGTGGCGCGCACGCGCTTCAGGGCGATGCTGGCGCTGTCGCCGCCGGAAAATGTGCGCGCGGCGCTGCAGAAGGAGATCGACGAGATCGATGCCAGGCAGCATCCGCAGGTGGATGCCGCCACGGCGATTCATCTGCACGTGACGCTCTCCCCGGCACTGGCCGCGAAAGTGCCTGCCAACGCATCATTGTTCGTTTTCGTGCGCTCGCCCGACGGCGGTGCACCGCTGGCGGCCAAGCGCAGCGCGGCCAGCCTGCCCCAGGACGTCGATCTGTCGGCGGCCGACTCGATGATCGCCGGCCGCGGGGTGCAGCCGGGGCAGAAGGTGTCGGTGATCGCGCGCATCTCCGCCTCGGGCAGCCCGCTGCCGGTCCACGGCGATCTGTACGGGCAGATCGAGTACGTGGCCGGCAAAAGCGGTGCGCGGGCGCTCGAGATTGATAAACTGAGCCCTTGAACCCGCTGCGAGGACAAGTCAGGCCAGCATGAGTAATGGGGCTCTGGAACGGCGGCTGCGCGCCGGCGAATTCGTCGTCACCGCCGAGATCACGCCGCCGTTGTCGGCCGATCCGCAGGCGCTGCTCGATATCGCACTGCCGTTGCGCGGTGTCGCCCATGCGGTCAACGTGACCGATGGCGCCAGCGCGCGCGCGCACCTCGACGCACTGACCGCCGCCGGGATCCTGGTTCGCGCCGGAATCGAGCCGGTGCTGCAGCTGACCTGCCGCGACCGCAATCGCATCGCGCTGCAGAGCATGCTGGTGGGCGCGGCCGCGCAGGGCGTGCGCAATATCCTCTCGCTACGCGGCGATGACCCCGCGGCCGGGGACCAGCCCGATGCCAAGCCGGTGTTCGACCTGGATTCGACCACGCTGATGGCCACCGCCAAGGCGATCCGCGATCGCGCCGAGCTGCTGCACGGCCAGGCGGTGGGCGGCCGAGCAGAATTCTTCCTGGGTGCGGCCGATACACCGGTCGATCCGGCGCCCGACTGGAAGCCTGAGGGGTTGCAGCGCAAGCTCAAGGCCGGAGCCCAATTCGTGCAGACGCAGTTCTGTCTCGATGCCGGCGTGGTGCGCCGCTACGTCGCGCGCCTGGCCGAGCACCAGCTCACCGGCGAGCTGTTCATTCTGATCGGCCTGGCGCCCCTGGCCTCGGCGAGATCGGCGCGCTGGATACGCCAGCACCTGCGCGGTTCGATCATCCCGGATGCACTGATCGCGCGGCTGGAATCGGCCGCGGATGAGAAGCTCGAAGGCCGCCGCATCTGCCTGGAGCTGATGCAGCAGATGCAGCGCATTCCCGGTGTCGCCGGCGTGCACCTGATGGCGCCATTGAACAACTCGGCGCTGCCGCAGGTCATCCGTGAATTTCGCGCCAGCGCCTCGAGCATGTTGCGGGCCGTCTAGCTGTCCAGGCACACGATCAGATGCGCCTGATAACTGCGCCAGTCGATCGGGATCACGATCGGGCGTGCCTCGGGCGGATACAGCATTGGCAGGTCGCAGTCATGCACCACCGGTTCGACCGATACACTGTAGCGATGGCGAAAATTGCGCTGCGCGTCATCGGAGAGAGTATGCGCGATCTGCCCGACCAGCCCGCACAGGTGATCGTGGCTCAGGTCGGTGTGTCGCATGCGCATCAGCATCACGGACAGCATGTTGCGGGGCGCGGTGAACAGCACCACGCCCTGGCTTTCGCCGCCGATCCTGACGATCCCGGTGTAGTCCGACAGCTCGGGACTGCGTCGCAGCGCCAGGTGCGGTATGCCGCAGGCGGCCGGTTGCTGTACGGCGGTTTCGAAATAGTGCATCACGCTGTTCACGAACACGCCGACCTGCGCCTCGCTGCTCATGACGGCTCGAGTACGCCGGGGGCGCGCGTGATCGGCGACTTGCGCTGATCGAGCGCCGCCAGCGCCGCCGAGGCGGCGCGCAACAGCACGATATGCTGGTGAATCGAGCGCATGGTGGCGGCGTGGCTCATCAGCTCATCGAGCCTGATCACGACCGGCAGGAAATCATCGCCGTTCAGCGACGCGTGGGCGCGTAGCCCGTCCAGCAGCTCATCGATGCCGTGCAGGCGCTGCGCATAGCCCGTCAGCGGCAGCAGTTCCGCCTCGGCCGTGATCGCTTCCAGCTCGCGCAGCACCCCCTGAAGCTTCTTCTGCAGGTGTTGCTGGTCGCTGCCGGGGGCGGTGAGCAGGGCATTGCTCTTGCGCAGAGCAGTGTCGGCGTCGTCGAGAAAGGCCACCAGCGCGAGCGGGTCCGCCCGCACCAGCTGCAACAGCAGTCCCGCCTGGGTGTCGCCGTCGGCCTTCGCGTGCTCGAGCTCATGTGCCAGCAGCACCTGCTCGGTGACGTCGGCGACGCGGCCGAGAATGGCCTCACAGAAGGGCGCGCTGCCGGCCAGGCGCCGGAACGAAAAACTCAGGTGGCGCCGTTCGCTGCGGCCGTAGGCATTGGCGATCGACACCTCGACCCGGCTGAGCGGATTGACCAGTTCGGCGGACGGTGCGCTGGCGGGAAGGTCCAACAGCCGCTGCAGGTACGCCAGTGCGGCATCCAGCTGCTGCTGATCGAGCAGCGGCCGCAGCATGGCCTCGACCGGGCAACCCTTGGGCACCGCCACAGGCAGCAATCCGGCCATCGACCCGGAGCGGTGCGCGCTCAGACGCAGGTCGCGCCCGATCAGGAACAGTCCTTCGCCGACGCCGCCGAGGACATCTGCGAGTCGCCGCTGCGCGGCGCTGGCGGCGGCCTCGGCGGCTCGGGCACGGCGCGCGTAGTGCAATGTCGTCCCCAGCAGCGTGGCGAGCGTGCCGGCGGCCAACCCCACCACGGCCATGTCCTGGGCGCCGTGCGCAGCCAGCAGCCAGCAGGGCAGCAGCGCTGCGAACAGCAGCAGCAGCGCCTGCAGCGGCCGCACGGCGCCGCTCGATCCAGGCGAGCAATTCGCCGCCCGCGGTGCGGCATCGATGGAGGGTGCGCGGCTGCCGGCAGTACGCGTCGCGTCAATCGGGTGCCGGCTGCGTGCTGGATCGCGCGGGGCGCGAACCGCATCGATGTCGGCGAGCCCTGGCCAATCCTGCGGTTGTGGCTTCATCGCAGCTGCGACTGTGGGGGTTCCACTGCGGCAGCAGAACGCCTGGGATCACAATTTTATGTCAGACAGATGGCAGTTCTGCGCGGGCCGTGAGTGGAGTGAGGGTCGCATCACAGATTTGCGGCGCATCAGGCACCGTCTCATAATCGTCGCCCCTTCAGCGGCGAGGTCACGCGATCATGAAACGACTGATGATTATGCTGGCAGTCAGCGCGGGCATGGGATCGGCGCTGGCGGCGCTGCAACCGGGCGCCAGCGCCCCGGATTTCACCACCCAGGCGACACTCGCCGGCAAGGCATTCCAGTTCTCGCTGGCCGACGCGCTGAAGAAGGGCCCGGTGGTGCTGTATTTCTATCCGGCGGCGTTCACGCCCGGATGCACCGTGGAGGCGCACGAGTTCGCCGAAGCGACCGCGGACTTCAAGGCGCTCGGCGCCACCGTGATCGGGGTCTCGCACGATGACATCGAGACGCTCAACAAGTTCTCGGTCACCGAGTGTCGAAACAAGTTTGCCGTCGCAGCCGATCCCGACCAGCACATCATGAAGGAGTACGATGCGGTGCTGAAGATGAAGCCGAGCCTGGCGGACCGCACCTCGTATGTGATCTCGCCCGAGGGCAAGATCCTCTACAGCTACACCGCTCTGAACCCCGACCAGCATGTCGCCAACACGCTCGCTGCGGTAAAGAAATGGGCGGCCGATCGGCCGCACTGATCCTCCATCGGGTGCTCTCGGGCCGTCTGATCGCCGTCTCGGCAGCGTTCGCTGCCGCCTTACCGTCTGCCGCCGTCGCCGTCGCCGCCGCCGCCGCCGCGGCGCCGGTCGGCGCGGGTCTCCAGCAGCTCGACGAGATCGCGATCATCGGCGAGCGGCCGGGGCCGCGGCTGTGGAAAGTCTCCAAGGGCGATCACGTGCTGTGGCTGCTCGGCACGCTCAGTCACATTCCCAAGCGCATGACCTGGCGCTCGAGCGAGGTCGAGTCGGCGCTGTCCGATTCGCAGCAGCTGCTCGCGAGCGGGCTCTCGGTGTCGGCCGATGTTGGTCCATTCGCCGCGATCCGGCTGTACCTGCAATGGCGACGCACCCAGAAGAGTCCGGATCGCCTGCGGCTCGACGTCTGGCTGCCGGCGCCCCTGTACGCGCGCTTCGAAGCGCTCAAAGCGCGCTTCGATGCCGGCGATGACGGCATCGAGGAACTGCGGCCGAGCTTCGCCGCGCTGCGCCTGTACGAGCACGCGCTCGACGCGGCGGGATTGACGCAGCACGATGAAGTCGAGCAGGCCGTGATCAGGCTGGCGAAGCGGCGCGGCGTTCCGATCCAGCGGGCCGCGCTGCGGGTCGAAGACCCGTCGGGCACGCTCAAAGAGGTCAGTGCGCTGTCCCCGGTCGCCGAGGTGGACTGCCTGGCGGCCACGGTCGCGCGCATCGAGACCGACCTGCCGAGCATGCAGCAGCGGGCGCTCGCCTGGGCCATCGGCGATGTCGATCGACTGCGCGCGCTGCCGTATCCGAACCAGCGCGAGGTCTGCATCAATGCGCTGTCGAATTCGCCGCGTATCAAGGCGCTGGTGGACAGCGTGGTGCGCGCCTGGGGCAGCGAGGCGGAAGCGGCCCTGGACCGCAATCGGGTCAGTTTCGCGATGCGCCCGATTTACGAGCTGCTCGACCGCGAGGGGCCGCTGGCGAAGTTTCGCGCCGAGGGCTACGTGGTGACGGGGCCGTGATGCCCCGGTTGCCACCGAGGCAGCCGTGACCGCTCATACGGTGCCGTATTTGGTCTCGACCTCGATGCCGATCCTGCGCAGGAAATCGTTCGGCAATACGCCGCCGGCATTGACGATGACCGAGTCGTTGGGCAACGCGAGCGCGCGCTTGTCGTGCTGCAGTTGCACGCTTTCGGGCAGGATCGCCTTGACCACCGAGCCAAGCAGCACCTGCAGCTTGCCCTCGCGGGTGGCGTCGCTGACGCGCTGCCGGTTGCGCGGCTTGGCGCGCGTAAATGCATCGCCGCGATAGCTGAGCGTGACGTAGCTGCCCGGCACCTCGGCAATGCTGGCCGCGGCTTCCAGTGCGCTGTCGCCACCGCCGACCACGAGTACCTTCTGGCCGCGGTATTGCTCCGGATCGATCAGGCGGTACACCACCTTGGGCAAGTCTTCGCCAGCCACGCCCAGCTTGCGCGGAGTGCCGCGACGCCCGATCGCGAGCAGCACCGTCGAGGCTGGATAGGCGGCCTGTTCGGTGCGAACCACGAAGCCGTGGCCGTCGGGCTCGATCATCGTGACATGCTGCTGGGTCCTGATGTCCAGCTGCTGCGCGTCCCGGGCCTTCTCCCAGAATTGCAGCAGCTGTTCCTTGGAGACGGTCTTGAAGTGCATGCGGCCGACCAATGGCACGTCGACCGGTTGTGTCATGACGAGCTTGGCGCGCGGATACTGAAACACACAGCCGCCGAGCGATTCCTGCTCCAGCACCAGATGGCGCAGCCCGAGCGACTTGGCGGTCAGCGCGGCTGCGAAACCGGCCGGGCCGGCACCGATGATCACGACGTCATGACGCGCGGAGTCCCGACGCCGTGCCTGTGCGATCGACTCGATCGCCTGCCTGCCCTGAGCGATGGCGTTGCGAATCAACCCCATGCCACCCAGTTCGCCGGCGATATAGATGCCGGGCACGTTGGTCTCGAAACTCGGTGTCAACAGCGGAATGTCCACGCCCCGCGACGCGCTGCCGAATACCAGCTCGATCGCCTGCGTCGGGCATGCAACCTTGCAGGCGCCGTGGCCGATGCATTCGGTCGGGCCGACCAGTTGCGCCTTGCCGTCGATGACGCCGAGCACCTGGTGCTCGGGCATTTCGGGGCACGCGGCGACACAGGCACCGCAACCGATGCAGTGGCTGCTGTCGATGAGCGGATGCAACGAGGCCGGCTCGATCAGGCCGGCAGCCACGGATTCTTCGAGCGTGGCGCGAAAACGCGATTCCTTCCGGTGCCGCCGCCACCCGTACCAGGCGTAGATCAGCAGCAACGGCAGCACATAGAGCGCGAGGATCAGGTTCTGCATCGGGGGAGGTGCCGGCGCTGAAGCGACTGGCTCAATCTATCGGGCGGCACCCCACGGGAGCAAGACGCGTGCCGCCGTTACATGGTAAGCATTCCGGTTCGTTCACAGAATTGCAGCGGATAATGTGACGCACGTTCACCGGGCTGCGAAATCGTCGCGGGCCTGCGACATGCTGCAATACGATTCGAGCACGGTACGATTAGCCTCGAATCAATCGCGATCCGCGATCGGGACGGATGCAATGCGGCCGGGTTACTTATGGCGATCAATGCGCGCGATCTGTTCTGGTTTGCGGCAGGGCTGTTGACGGCGCTGGCGTCAGGCTTCGTATTGGCACCGCTGCTGGCGTCCGCGTCATCGCTTCGCGCGCGCCTGCGCCTCGCTCGATGGCCGCTTGTTGCCGGTGTGCTGCTGGTGTCGCTGGCGCTGGCGTTGTACCTGTGGCACGGCAGTCCCGCCCAATCGGATGCAGCGGCCGCGGCGATCGCCGGCGCGAGTTCATCCGGCGCCGCAGCGGCATCGAATGCCGCTGCGCCCGTGGCCGGCTCGATGCAGCAGATGCTCACGCGGCTTGAACAGCGCCTGGCGAAGCAGGGCGGCAGCGACGCCGATTGGCAGCTGCTGGCGCAGACCTACGACTTTCTCGGTCGCAAGGCCGACGCTGCCAGCGCCCGAACACAGCATCGCCTGGCATCGAGCTCGACGCCGGGCGCCGATGCGGCGATCGCCGCGGCCGTCGCCGCGGGCGTGCTGAGCGGGACAGCCAGTGCCGCCGGCGAGGGCGCCGTGCCGGGCGCCGGCAGCATCAGCTCGCCGCTCATCGCCAGTCCGCAGGTGACGGAACTGATCAACCGCGCCGAGCGCGCGCGCAAGGCTCGCGATTATTCGGCGGCTGCGGCTGTGTACCGGCAACTGGCGGCCCGCGGCGGCATGAGTGCACAGACCTGGGCCGATTACGCGGACGTCGCCGCGTCACTCAACGGTGACAAGCTGACGGGCGAACCCGAGCGCTACATCGACGCCGCCCTGGCCATCGACCCCGCCAACCGCAAGGCGCTGTGGCTCAAGGCCAGTGCGCTGCACGAGACCAGACGCTACGCCGAGGCGATCGCAAGCTGGCAGCAGCTGTTGAAGCTCACCCCTGCGGGCTCGCCCGACGCGAGGATCTTTGCGGCCAATCTGGCAGAGGATCAGGCGCTGGGCGCTACCGCTGCGGCTTCGAGCGCGGACCGCGCCGTCGCGGCTGCGTCCGACGCTCCCGCGGACGCCGGCGCGGGGCAGGTCAGCGGCGAGGTGGCGCTCGCCGATGCGCTCAGGGGCCAGGTGCCCGCCGGCATGACGGTGTTCATCGTGGCCAAATCGATCGATACGCCGGGGCCGCCGGTCGCCGTGGCGCGCACGCAGACCGGCCAATGGCCGTTGAAATTCCTGCTGGATGATTCGCTGGCCATGTTACCGAGTCGAACCCTCTCCAAGGTCGGGCGCGTCACCGTCGAGGCGCGGGTGTCGCGCGCGGGTACCGCTGCGCCCCAGAGCGGTGATTTCCAGAGCGCGGTTGCCACCGTGGATCCGCGGCAGCGCACCGCCGTGCGGCTGGTCATCGATCGGGTCATCGGCGTGCCATGAACCTCGTCGCGCGCTCCCGGCCGAATGACGGCTCGCCGCCGCAGCCAGCGGCGGCACCGTCGCGTGTGGCCGGCCACAACGAGCCGGGCGTCCCGCTGCCCGCAGCGGCGGCGGAGCGGCCGACGGCGGCGATTCCAACAGCGCGCGCGGTGAGCCGCCATAACCTGCATTGGCCGATCACCTGGGGCATCGTGGTCGCGGCACTGATTAGCGTCGGAGCGAAGGCGCGACTCGAGCGCTATATCACTCCGCAGCGCGGTCTCGGTTACTGGCTCGGCATCATCGGCGGCTCGATGATGATGCTGCTGCTGCTGTACTCGGCGCGCAAGCGCGCATCCTGGCTGCGATGGATGGGCGGCATTCCGCAATGGTTTCAGATCCACATGACGCTCGGGGTCGTCGGTCCGTTGCTGGTGCTGTTTCACTGCAATTTCCGTCTCGGTTCGACCAATAGCAACGTGGCCCTGATCTGCATGCTGCTGGTGGCGGGCAGCGGCGTGATTGGCCGCTATATCTATACCCGCATCCACGCGAATCTCGACGGCAAGCAGGACAGCCTCGAGGAGCTGCAGGCGGCGGCCGAGAAGATCCGCGCGCAGACCACCAAGATCACATTCCTGCCGGGCTTACTCGATGCCATCGACCGGGAGCAGCTGCGGCTGGTCGATCCCGCCGCAGGCGCGGTGGGGACATTGCTGCATGTGTTCACCGCCGGTGGGCGCGCGGCGCTGGCGCGCTGGCGGCTGCACCGTCTGATCAGGCGTACCGTGGCGATGGCGACCGCTGATGAATCGCAGCATATCGCGCGGCACGCACCCGGCATCGCCGCGGCTGCCTGCCGCTACGCCGACCGGCGGCTCGATGCCGGGCGGCGCGTGGCCGAGTACCGGCTGTATGCGCGGTTGTTCTCGTTCTGGCACGTGTTGCACATACCGCTGTTTTTCATGCTGTTGATCGCAGCCATCGCACATGTGATCGCGGTCAATATCTACTGACCGCTGACGCAGTTTCATGAGCCGCCCAGGGATCGGGAAGCTGTTGCGAATGTCATTGATGACTGCGATGTCAATTCTCGCCGCCTCGCACGCGACCGCCGCTTCAGTGGAAACGCTGCTGATGCCCGGCAAGGTGATCCGCGGGCATGAGAAATGGGAAGAGAAGTGCAGCAGTTGCCACGATCGCAGCGGCGCGCGTACTCAGAGCTCGCTGTGCCTCGACTGTCACAAGGAGACCGCGGCCGACATCCGTACGCGGCACGGCTTTCACGGCCGCATGAGCAATGCCGGCGAGGGCGAATGCCGCGCCTGCCACACCGAACACAAGGGCCGCGCGGCCGACATCGTGCAGCTCAGCCGTGCGCAGTTCGATCACAGGCTGACGGAGTTCGCCCTCGAGGGGGCGCACCTGGTGCTCGCCTGCGAGAGCTGCCACAAGCAGGGTGAGGCGTGGAACAAACCGCCGGCCAGCTGCATCGGCTGCCACAAGAATGATGACGTGCACCGCGGCCAATTCAGCCAGTCATGCGGCGAGTGCCACAGCTCGACGAGCTGGAGCGGCGGGCGCTTCGACCACGAAAAGACCGACTTCGCGCTCACCGGCGCGCATCAGAAAGTCGCCTGCAACGCGTGCCACATTGCCGGCCACTATCGGCCGACGCCCAAGACCTGCAACGGATGTCACGCAGACCGACGACGAGCATCGCGGCTCGCGCGGCGCGGACTGCGGCCGCTGCCATGCCACCACCGAGTGGAAAACCGCGAAATACGATCATCTCAAGGAAACCGGGTTCGCGCTGCTCGGATCGCACGCCAAGCTCGACTGCCTGAGCTGTCATCGCAGCGGCAACTACCAGGACAGGATTCCAAAGGACTGCAACGGCTGTCACCGGGCCGACGATGCGCACGCCGCGCGCTTTGGCGGCAAATGCGAAGACTGCCACGACAACGACCGATGGCAGCCGGTCGATTACGATCACCTCGGGCGTCACAAGTTTGCGCTCATCGGCTCACATGCGAAGATCTCCTGCTACGCCTGCCACAGCGCGTCGACGGCAAAGCAGAAGCTGGGCAAGGACTGCGTGGACTGCCATCGCAGCGACGATCCGCATGGCGGTAAGGTCAAAGGCGGCTGTGACGCCTGCCACGGACAGGATTCATGGCGCAGCGGCCTCAGCTTTGACCATGACCTGAGCGCGTTCCCGCTGCTGGGACTGCACCGGGTCGTCAGCTGCGTGCAGTGCCACAGCACCCTGGCCTATGGCGCGGCCCCGATCACCTGCGTGGACTGCCACGGCCGCGACGATGTGCACAAGGGCGGACTCGGCAAGAAATGCGACAGCTGCCACTCGGCCAACGGCTGGGCGCTCTGGGCCTTCAATCACGCCCGGGAGACCGGCTTTGCGCTCATCGGTGCGCACGCCAATCTCAAGTGTGCCGACTGTCATCGAGAGGCGCCCGGCACGGTCAAGACCTCGCCGCTGTGCATCTCCTGTCACCGCAAGGATGACCGGCATCTGGGCGCCTATGGCAGTCAGTGCGAGCGCTGCCATACGACGTATTCCTGGAAAGGCGCCCGGGTTCAGTAGGCCCACATGAAACAGAGTGCCCGCAGCGCGTGGATGGTGCTGATCGTCGTGGTGCTGGCGGCCGCGGCGCTGGCGCTGAGGCCGGCCTCGGCCGTGGCGGCGGGCACCGCGCCAATCACGGTGCCGTTCGATCACCTGACCACCGGTTTCGAGCTCGATGGCGTGCACCGCGATCTGCCGTGCGAGTCGTGTCACCTGAATGCCGTCTTCCGGGGCACCCCGCTCGACTGCGGTACCTGCCATATCACCGGCTCGCCGTTCAATGCGACGCCGAAGACGGCGACGCACATTGCGACCACCAACAACTGCGCCGCCTGCCACAACACGATCTCCTTCCGGCCGGATGTGCACTTCGATCACGCCGAGGTGCTCGGCAGCTGCGTCAGCTGCCATAACGGCACCATTGCGCAAGGCGAAGGTCCGAGCTCACCCGGCCACCAGCCAGAACTGCGCCGCCTGCCACACGGTGATGAGCTGGAATCCACCCAAGGCGGTCGATCATTCGCAGATTCCGCAGGCGGTTGCCGGCTTCTGCATCGTCTGCCACAACGGCGTGCAGGCCTCGGGCAAGCCGGCCGGGCACGTAGTCACGAACCTCGAGTGCGGCGACTGCCACACGACCACCAGCTGGCTCGGGGCGAACTTCGATCATGCCGGCATCACCACCGGCTGTTTCTGCTGCCACAACGGTCCGAAGGCGGTGGGCAAGCAGGCCAGTCACATGCCCACCACCAATCTCTGCGAGAACTGCCACACCAGCGGGATCGGGACGTCGACGCCGAGCTGGGTGCCGTCGGCATTCGACCACGCGCAGATGACGGTCACGACCTGCCAGACCTGCCACAACGGCAGCGTCAAGATCTCCACCGGCGTCGTGTCGGGTCAGCCCAGCAACCACGTGCCGCCGATCCCTTCGCTGGTCGACTGCGGCGTATGCCACGGCAATACACCCAGCGCCGAGACCTGGAGCGTGCTCGCGGTGAATATTCCGACGCTGCACGCGGGGCTGCAGGTCAGCAACTGTCTGCTGTGCCACGCCGGCCAGACGTTCGCCGGCGTTCCGGCGCCGTACATCCCGATGTCCATCTCCGGCGATATCTCCGACCCATGCGACAGCGCTGGCGCCGCCGCACATTCCGATCCTCACGGGCGCGGACTGCAGCTCCTGTCACGCCGCTGCCTATCAGGCCGGGGGCTTCGGCCCGGCCACGGCGATGAGCGCCGCCAAGCATGCATTCGTCGCCACCAGCTGCGTGACCTGCCACGAAGCGGGCAAGAGCTACTACACCGGCGGCGGCACGGCGCTGCAGCTGCGGCCGGCCGATCACCTGAGCAGCAGTGATTCGCGAATGGTCTCGGGCGATTGCGCGGCTGTGCCACACCACCACCGATTGGAGCAGCACCACGTTGCCGGCCGGTCACATGCCCAATCCGGGCAACCAGAGCTGCAACACCTGCCACATTGCGGCGCCCGGCAACTACACCACGCTGGCTGCCAACGCCGTGCTGCACACCGGCATCAGCGGCAACTGCGGACAGTGCCATGGCAATACCATCACGGTGCTGACCTGGTTCAACAACTTCACGCCCAAGGACGCGATTCTCGCCCCCGCGCATATCCCATACCTGGCCGGCACCGACTGCAGCTCGTGCCACTCCTCGAGCACCTATGCGGTCGGCGGCTTCGGACCGATGAACATGACCCAGGCCAAGCATGCGTTCGTGCCGATGTCCTGCGATACCTGCCATGAGGCGGGCTTGAGCTTCTACATGGGCGCCGCGAATCCCGCGCTGCAGGGCCGCCCGGCCGATCACACGTTCGGTCAGATGGTGGCGCCGAATGACTGCAGCCTCTGCCACACGACCGCGAACTGGAACAGTACCGTGCTGCCGGCGGGCCACATGCCCAATCCCGCCAACCAGCGCGTGCACCGTGTGTCACACCAGCGCCCCGGCGGACTATTCCGCCGCGACGCTGGCGCCGATCCCGGCGCTGCATACCGGCATCAGCGGCAACTGCGGACTGTGCCATGGCGCCGCGACTGCGCTCACCTGGTACAACAACTACACGCCCAAGGACGGCGTGCTCACGCCCGCGCATATCCCGTACCTGGCCGGAACCGACTGCAGCTCCTGCCACGCGGCCAACTACGTCGCGGGCGGCTTCGGTCCCACCAACATGAGCGCGGCGAAGCATGCCTTCGTTCCCACGACCTGCGACACCTGCCACGAGGCGGGTCTCACCTTCTATCTCGGGGCGTCAACTCCGGCGCTGCAGGGCCGTCCGGCCGACCATATCGCGAGCGGCATCCCGCAGCAGGTGACCGGCGACTGCTCGGGTTGCCACGAAACGACGGATTGGAACAGCACCGCGCTGCCGGCCGGCCACATGCCGAACCCCGGCGGCCAGGTTTGTACCGTCTGTCACACCGCGGCACCGGGCAACTACGCCCCCCTGGCGAGCATTGCGCTCCTGCACACCGGCATCACCGCCGGCTGCGGGCAATGCCACGGCAGTACCACGCAACTGACGTTCTACAACAACAACGACAACCCGAAGGATGCGGTGCTGACCCCGCCGCATATCCCATCCTTCTCAGGCACCGACTGCGGTTCCTGCCACGCGTCGAACTTTGTCACTGGCGGCTTCGGGCCGATGAACATGACCCAGGCCACGCATGCCGGCGTCGGCACCAGCTGCAATCCCTGCCATGAAGCGGGCCTGTCGTTCTACATGGGAGCGGCGAATCCCGGCCTGCAAGGCCGCCCGGCCGATCACACCACAGGACAGATGGTGGCGCCGAACGACTGCAGCCTCTGCCATACGACCGCGAACTGGAACAGCACCGCGCTGCCGGTCGGCCACATGCCCAATCCGGCCAATAATGCCTGCACGGTCTGCCACACCACCGCACCCGCGGACTATTCCCCGCGACGCTGGCGGCGAATCCGGTGCTGCATACCGGGATCAGCGGCGACTGCGGTCAATGTCACGGCGGCACCACGGCGCTGACCTGGTACAACAACTACACGCCCAAGGACGGCGTGCTGACGCCCGCGCACATTCCGTACCTGGCTGGCACCGACTGCAGCTGCGTGTCATACCTCGACGACCTATGCCGCCGGCGGCTTCGGGCCGATGAACATGACCCAGGCCAGGCATGCGTTCGTCACCGCCGTCTGCACCACCTGCCATGAAGCGGGCCTTGCGTTCTACATGGGCGCAGCCAGCCCGGCGCTGCAGGGCCGCCCCGCCGACCACACCTCAGGTCAGATGGTGGCGCCGAACGACTGCAGCATCTGTCACACGACCGCGAACTGGAACAGCACCGCGCTGCCGGCCGGCCACATGCCCAACCCGGCCAACACGGCCTGCAGCGTCTGCCATACCACTGCACCGGCGGACTATTCCACCGCGACGCTGGCGGCGAATCCGCTTCTGCACACCGGCATCAGCAGCGGCTGCATCACCTGTCATGGCAGCCCGGCCGCGGCGCTGACGTTCTACAACAACTTCACCCCCAAATCCGCGGTGCTGTCGCCGGTGCACATTCCGACCGCCAGCACGCCGTGCGAGGACTGCCACAGTGCGACGACGTTTACCGCCTTCAGCGGCACGACGATGACCGCAGCCAAGCACACGCTGATGTTTGCCTTCATCGGCAGTACCTGCGATGCCTGCCACAACCGGGTCACGCCGGCTCTGAGTTTCTATGGCGTGAGCAACCTGCAGACCCGCCCGAACGATCACAACTCGGGCAGCAAGGCGACCGCTGATTGCAGCGCCTGCCACAACCCCAACAACTGGGACGGGGGTGGGCAGGCCAGGCCGGCCAAGACCACAATCATTCCCAATGCCACCACCGGCACCGCGAGCGTCAGTCCCGCCGGGTCGAACCAGGGGAGTCGACCGGTGTTCGGCGTGCCGCTGTCGATGTCGCCAGCCCCACCCGCGGCCACGACGACGATATTGGGGGTGTCGGTCCCGGTGACCGCGGGCGCGTCGACGATGCCAGGTCATCCCGGCGCCGCCGCGCACGTCCTGGCCGCGCCGTTCTCTCATGTGTGCGTGACGGGCAATTGCGCCGGCTGTCACAACGGGGTCGCCGCGACCGGCAGGACGCCGACGCACATCGCCAGTAACGATCGTTGCGAGAACTGTCACACGACGATCGCCTGGTTGCCGGCGCGCTTCGATCACCGCGGTGTCGGCGCCGCTTGCGCCAGCTGCCACAACGGCGTGCTGGCCGCCGGCAAGCCGGCGCACCATGTGTCGACGACCCAGGATTGCAGCGCCTGCCATGGCACGATCGCGTGGACCCCGGCACGCTTCAGCCATGCGAGCGTCTCGGGAACTTGCCTGAGCTGCCACAACGGCCTGACTGCGACCGGTAAGCCACTGCGGCACGTGGCCACGACGCTCGATTGCTCGAGCTGTCACAACACCACCACCTGGACCACGACCGGTGCGCCGCCGGCGCAGCCGCGTGCGTCGCCCGCCGCGCGCGGCGGCCGGACCGGCTCGGGCCAGTGATGGCGCCGCGCGGTTCCGCCGGGCGGCTGCGCTGGCGCGCGGTGCTGCTGCCGATCGCGCTGCTCGCGCTGCTCGACAATGCCGCGGGCGCGCAGTCGACCAGCCCGGTGAACATGCAGCTGGTCCAGGTGATCGACACCGACGAGCGCGACGGGCATGCGGATATTTCGGTGCAGTTCGCCTGCACGGTGCACTACCTGGGCAACGCGCCGCTGAACCACGGCAGGAACACGGTCATCACGCTGCGCCTTGGACCCGATTGCGGACCGTTCCTGGAGGGATAACGCCGGAGTTTCCGCTGGTCGGCGGCGGCGGCCAGCTCGTCACCGGGGCGCGCCTCGAGTCCGTGGTACCCGGCGAGGTGACGCTTGAGTTCTCGTTCACGCGCGATCTGCGATTTCGTGATGGCACCGACCGCGAACGGCCAGGGGCTGCGCCTTCGGCTGCTCGGCACCGAGCGCAAGCAGGCCGGTGGCTACGCGACGTCGAACGAGGCGCCGGAGGGCTATGCCGTCAACCTGGAGTCTTCGTTGGAGAAATTCGATCCGAGCGCGGTGCAAGCGGCCGCGGCGCAGCTCGGAGCAACCGCGTATGTCTCCGAGACCGACATCGAGGACAAGCACTGGTATCGGCTGCGCGTCGGTCCGTTCACGACACGCGTAGGAGGCGGAGCGAGTGCTGCGGATCGCGCAGACCAGCTATCCGCGTGCCTGGCTCGCCATCAACGATGAGACCGCGGATCTGACTGCGGTGGAACGCGCGAGCGCGCGGTCGCTCGCCGCCGGCGGCCAGACCGATGCGCCGCTGCCGGACGCAGCAGCGCGTCCAGATTCTGCGCGATGCGCGCGTCGCACTCGCGAAGCATCAGTTCCCGGAGGCCGTCGAGCTGCTGACGCGGCTGCTGCGCCAGCCCGAGTACCCAGGCAGCGCGCCGATGCGCAGGAACTGATCGGTCTGGTTCGCGAGCGCGCCGGCCAGCTCGCGCATGCCAAGGCCGAATACGAGGAATACCTGCGCCGCTACCCGGATGGGGCCGGGTGCGGCTCGGGTACGCAGTCGGCTGCTGGCGCTCGCCAGCGCCGCGTCAGAGCCCGAAGTCGACGGGTGAATTCGGCGGCGCGCCGCGAGCGAGCAACTGGAGCGTCGCCGGCAGCGGAGCGGTCACCTACGAATATGGCAAGGATCAGATCAGCACCGGGGGCACCAGTACCACCAGCACCTCGCTCAACGGCGTCTCTGGTCTATGGCGACCTGCTGGTGCGCGACCGCGGCGAGCGCTACGAATTCACCGGCCGCGTCGGACAGCGGCTACACCACCAACCTGGTGCCGAATACCGGCGGCAGTCAGGACCGCACCACGCGCGGCCTACGTCGAGCTCGACGATCGGCTGCTGGGTCTGACGCGGCAGGCTGGGGCGCCAGTCGCTCGCCAGCCAGGGCAATATCGGCCTGTTCGACGGCGTGTACGTCGGCTATCAGCCCAGCTCCGAAGCTTACCGTCAGTGCAGCGGCCGGATTCCCGGCCTACACCAGCTACTCGCACTTCTCGCACGCAACAGAAATTCGGCACGCTGAGCGCGGAGTTCGGACCCTACCGCCAGGCGTGGGTGTTCGATGGCTACCTCTTCGATGAGACGAACGCCGGTCTGACCGAGCGCCGCTCGCTCGGCTTTCAGACGCGCTATTCCGATGCCGGGCCGCTCGCGCGATGCTGCTCGGTCGACTACGATATTTCGTTTCAGCAGCTCAACTCCGCGACCGCTGATCGGCAACCTGAGCGCGTGGCGAGTCACTGGGTCCTCGGCTTCGATGCGGACCATCGCCGCAGTCCGCTGCTGCTGCTCAGCAATGCGCTGATCGGGCCAGTCGGCACCCGACCTGCCGACGCTGCAGACCGAGTTCACGCCCTCGCAGATCAAGCAGCTCGCGCTCGATCGCACTGCCACCAGCAATACCTTCACGCTGTCGGCGAGCCATCCGCTCGGTGAGCGCTGGCAGTTCATGCGGCAACCTGTCGGCGCTGGAACTGGGCGGTACGCCCGCCTCGGGCGGCGTCGCCGGCCACGCCGTCGACCGGGCTGGACAAGACAGTCCGCTGCAGATGTCCGGCTCGAGCCTGATGCAGGCCGAGCGACCTGCATTTTTTCGGCGTGCGCTATGATGATTCGCCACTTCGCGCAGCACGACGCTGTCATGGGACGCGCGCTTTGTGCTGCCCGGCGCCTGGCGCTTTGGTCCGCGATTCAGTGTCGAGCGACTGAAGGACCCGGTGCTCGGCGGCACGCAGATGCTGTATCTGCCGGAGATGCGCAGCGACTGGACGGGCAGGCGTACCGTGTTCGAATTCATCGGCGGCTACCAGCTGCAGCAGCAGCAGGCGCTGGCCGGGCAGAGCGCGGGCAGTGCGCAGGCGGCGCGTCACCTGTACGTGTCGGCGGCCTACCGGGTGCGCTTCTGATGGACGCGGGGAGTCGCCTGTTCATGCGTCAGGTGAGCCGCCGTACGCGCATGACCGTGTGCCTGGCGATGGTCCTGCTCGGATCGGCGCTGTTCGCCAGAGAGACGCCCGCGAGCTCCAAGGATCCGCTGGAGGCGGCACTGTCGGCCCTGCGCACGTTGCAATACGAGCGCGCCATCGGGTTGCTCGACAGCGCCGCCAGCGCCGGCAATACCCGTGCCCAATATCTGCTCGGCCTGATCTATCTGAACGGCGTCGGTGTCGCCGCCGATCCGACCCGGGGGCGCGCGCTGCTGCGATCGGCGGCCGAGCATGGCAACGGCGCGGCCGCCTACGTACTTGCCGGGGAGCTGGCCAGGGACGAGCCGGCGGATCCTGACGCCGTGCGCCAGTGGCTTGATCGCGCCGCCGCGCTCGGCTACGCGCGCGCCACGGATGCGCTCAAAGCGGAGCAGCCGCTGCTCGAGCGGCAGACGCGCGGCCAGACCGACCGTGCCCTGTTGGCCGCCTGGGTCATCGAGCGTGCCAGCCGCAACGATGCCGCGGAACTGCGCAAGATTGGCGGCGCGGCCGCCGCGGTACGCGATGAGTTTGGTCGCAGCGCGCTGGCGCGCGCTGCCCAGGCGGGCGCGCCGGAGGCCGCGCTGGCGTTGCTGGAGATGGGGGCCGACGTCAACGACAGGGACCAGTTCGGGACCACGGCCCTGATGCTGGCGGCCGAGCGGCCGGACACGCAACTGGTCGAGCTGCTGCTGCGCCATGGTGCCGATCTCAAAGACGCCGATGCCGAGCAGCGAACAGCTGTGTTCTACGCGGCCCGCGCGGACCGGGCTGCGAGCATTGAGCTGCTGCATCGCGCCGGCGCGGCTCTCGATGTACAGGACAGCCATGCCTACGGCGCGCTCGATGAGGCGATCGCGATGCACGCCGATGCCGCGGCGGCCGAGTTGCGCAGCCTCGGCGCCAGGACCACGGTCGTGATGTCGGAGCGCCGGGCCAGCGGCAAGTTTGACTCGGCGCACCCGGGCGAGATCTACCGCGGCTGGCAGACGCTGGCGCTGGCGGTGTCACGCAACGATACCGACAGCGTGCGGCAACTGCTCGACGCCGGCGGCGACGCCAATCTGCGGCTGCCGCAGGGCGATACTCTGCTGCAGACGGCGGCCGACGCGCACGCGCTTGACAGCATCGCGCTGCTGCTGGCGCACGGGGCCAGTCCCACGGCCGCCAATCGTGACGGCCACAGCGTGTTGTGGCTCGCGGCGACACGTAATGATCCCGCCATCCTCCAGGCGCTGCTCGCTGCCGGCGTCGGCGCCGACAGTCACGCCGCCGGCGAAGCGACGGCGCTGTGCGCGGCGGTTCGCGCGCGGCACGCCGACAGTGTCCAATGGTTGCTGCAGGCCGGAGCCGGCGTGGAGCTCGCCGATGATCGCGGTCTGACGCCGCTGATGATGGCTGCTGCCGATGGCAACACCGCGCTGGTGCAGCAGTTGCTGGCGCACCATGCCCGCGCGGGCACGCAGGATCGTGAGCACCGCACGGCCTTGTGGTATGCAGCCTGGTCGGGAACGCCCGACGCCGTGGACGCGCTGCTTGCGGCAGGCGCCGACCCGCAGCAGGCCGATGCGCTGGGCCTGACGAGTCTGCACGCGGCGGCAGCGCATGGCCAGGTCGATGTGATTGCCCGGCTGCTGGCGCATGACGCACGCGTGAACGAACGCAGCGCCGCAGGCGACACGCCGCTGCTGCTTGCCGCCGGCAGCGGTCGCGACGACGCGGTCAAGCTGCTGCTGGCGAAGTCCGCGGCCCTGGACGTGCAGAACAGCGCCGGCGACACCGCGTTGATCGCCGCCAGTCGCGGCGGCTATGCGGCGATCTGCCATGCATTGCTGCTCGCCGGGGCCAACCGGGCGCTGCGCAACGGCGCCCAGATCTCCGCGGCTGATGTCGCCGCCGGCCGTGGCTTCACGGCGTTGGCGAAGGAACTCGCCACCAGAACCTGAAGGCGGCCCGCCGGATGCGCGACGGCGGCCGCGGCCGGCGGCGGCGGCAGCCGCGGCTTCAATAGGCGAAGTACGGGCCAGTGTAGACGCTGGCCGTGCGTTGCTCGATCCCGATGTAGATCTTCCGGCCGTAGAAGAACGGCATACCCCAGATGAAGGTGCTCGATCCGCCACCGCCCGCGAGATCCGGAGTAGGCGGCCGCGCCCGCCACGAAGGAGCTGGGATTGGCGACCGCAAACTGCACCGTGCTGCTGGCGTTGTACGCACCGACGCCGGTGTTGACCGCCGATAGCGGCAGCGGCGCGATGCTCGGGCAGTAGTAACCGACGAACGCCGGACCGGGACAGGTGGTGATGCCCGGATCGTCGAAATCGTAGGCGTCGGCTCCGGAATCGATCCACGACGGCAACGCCGCAGCGCCGTTGAAGTTCGCGGTGAAATCGCCGCTGGCATCCGTTCCCAGGACCGTCAGGTTGTTCGCCGGCAGGGCGTTGTCGCTCTGGGTGTTGAGACCGAACACGAGCGAACCCTGGACCGATGCGTCGCCGTTCGCATTCTGCAGGTTCGGCAGATTCGACGATGACGCCGTTGTTATCCGCCCCGAACATCGACACCGGATTGGTGACCTGGGCGGTCAGCGGGACATTTTCAGCCGTGCAGACCCCGGCCGCGCCGGCCGTGCAGCCGTAGTACAGCGCCACGGGAGTGGCGGCGCTCACGCAGCTGGCGCCACAGTCCTGGGCGAACACGCCGACCCCCAGTACGCCATTGGCATCGAAGCCCAGAACCGAGTTGATCAGGGTGCCGTTGGCCCCACAGCCGGGCGGCGGCGGTGCGTAGGCCAGGGTATCGTCCAGTACCTGGACCGGCAGATCGGCCGCAATCTCCCCGGCCAGCGTGACATCGGCCAGGGCCACCGGTCCCCAGGTCTGACCGCCGACGAACGTCACGCATTCGCTCGATGGTGCGGTTGCTGCTGTCGGTCTCGTTCGTCAACGCCACCTGGTTTGCGGCCAGAACCGAGCCGACCAGCCTCAGTCCCCACGAGCCGGTGTCGAGCAGGATGTGATCGATGTTCGCACACTGGGTCGCACTGCCGTGCGCACAGACTTTCACCGTCACATAGGCATGATTGATCGCACCGCCGGCCGCAGCCGGCCCGGCATCGACGGTCAACGTCATCGTATTGAGCACCGGCGGTGGTGGCGGAGGGCTGCCCGCTGCGGCATGGGTACCATTGCCGCCGACGCAAGCGCCCAGCAAGCCCGCTGTCAGCACGATTTCCACAGGGAGCAGCCAACGCATCTGCGGGCTTGCGCTAACGAAGATCAGCGACACTCACGCCCGGGGGCATGAGTGCGGGCAGATAGGCGCGTCCCGCATATGCGCGCAGGTGTCCACTCGACTCGACGACCAGGCCGGCGCGCGCGACGCGCACGGAGCGGTGCAGCCCTGGGGACTTCAGCGCTGCCAGGCCCGCCGTGTAGGTGTCGAAGTAACGACCGAGCAGCAGCTGCAGATCGGGCGGCGCCGGCCCGGCCCAGCTCAGGGCAAATACGGTGCCGCCGCGATTGACGAACTCACGCACCGTCAGGCCGGCCGCGGCGTCGATCTCGTGCACGTCATAGTCCACCAGGCCGGTAGTACGCACGACCGCGCCCAGCACCATCGAATCCGCCTGTACGCCCGACAGGTCGCCGCCCAGATCGGCAGTTGCCGGCGCGCTCCACGCGAGCATGGCACCGAGCAGCGCAACCGCCAGCCTGCAGATCACCGGGCTAGAATCCGCATACACGTTGCCACGCAAGCGGGCGGCCATTTACTGTTGACATTCGGTACCAGTAACGCAGCGGGTGAAAGCCCGCTCACCATGGCAGCATAGCGCAATCCGGCGGCAACCCGGATCCAGTAGCAATACAGCGACAGAAGCGAGTTATGTCAGTGCTCAAGCGACAGGCAGGCAGCGTGCGCGCACCGGCGCGTCGGCGCGGCTGGCTACTGGTGCCTGGCCTGTTGTCGCTGCTGGGCGCCTGCGCATCGTCCACCGGCGTGCAGACCCGGGAGCTGCTGGACGAATCAAGCGGCTCGACCCTGCTCATCGTTCAGCGGCCGATCGTGTTTGCCCGCGCCAGAACGGACGTGGCGGCCAACGCACGCGACTATGCAACGGTCGTGGCCATGCACGAGGACCGCAGCGGAAAGTATTCGACCTGGCTGATCGTGCATCGCTGGTTGACCGTGGATCCACGGTTTGCCGGTGCCGCCACGGGCAGATCCGGCCAACTGCGCATCATCGCCGACGACCGCGAACTCACCTTCAATGCGGTTGCGCCGGATCCGGCCTTTCTGCGGCGACGCGATGGACTGTTCGAACCGCGCACCAGCGCGGCGCTGTCGGCCGCGTATGCGGTCGAACTCGGCTACGCTGCATTACATTGCGTCGGCACAGACGCTGTCGTTACGCTACAGCGATGACGTCCTGCCCATCCCTTACGCGGTGTGGGATGACGGTCGCTCGGCGCTGCAGGCATGGCTGGCCGACACGCGCTCGCCTTGAATGCAAAACGCATCAGTCGCGGGCGCGGTATCATCGAAGGCTTGATCGCAAGGGCGACTGACGCCGCCGGATGATCTGGCGGTCACTTAGAGGAGTGTGTATGAATCAGTTCATTTCGCGCGGGCTGCTGCCCGCGCTCAGCCTGGTGCTTGGCGGCATGGCGTTGGCGGCCGATTCCGTCCCAAGCGCGTCGCCCAAGGCTGCGACCAAGACCACGACCTCGCAGTCCGCGGTCAGCCCGGGCGCGGCGGCGAAGCCCGGATCGATCGATCCGGAACAGGACAAGGCGCTGTATGCGCTGGGCGTGTTACTGAGCCGCAACCTGGAGACCTTCCAGCTCTCGGAGGCGGAGTTCACGCGCGTCAAAGCCGGCATCGTCGATGGCTTTCACAACAAGCCCGAAGCCGCGTCGGCCGAGGCCTCGCTGCCACAGATCCAGGCCCTGCAGCGCACGCGGGTGCTGGCGCTGTCAGCCCATGAAAAGGAGGCCGGCCAGGCGTACCTGGACAAGCAGTCCTCGACCCCGGGGGCGACCAAGACCGCCACCGGTCTGCTCTACATCCCGGTAGCCGCGGGCACCGGCGCGACCCCGCAACGCACCGATCGGGTCAAGGTGAACTATGAGGGCCGGCTCATCGACGGCACCGTATTCGACAGTTCCGCTCAACACGGGGGGCAGCCCGCGGTGCTGTCGGTCGGCAGCATCATTCCGTGCTGGACCGAGGCGCTGCAGCTGATGAAGGTGGGCGGCAAGAGCCGCATCGTGTGTCCGGCGGCCCTGGCGTACGGGGATCGCGGCGCACCGCCCAAGATCAAGCCGGGCGCAAGCCTGGTATTCGATATCGAACTGGTCTCGATCGAGCCGCCCACGCCGCCCCCGGCGACGGGTAGTTCCGGAGGTGCCGGGGCGATGCCGACTCCGAGCGCGCCCAAGAGTCCGTAATGATGCGCTCGCCGGCGATGCCGGCGCAGCAGCGCATGCGCTGCTGCGCGGTTCACGGTTCGGCGGGCCCGTAAGGTCGGTACAGTCGCTGGAACCTGGCGGCCTCGACAATGCCCCAGTCGCCTGGCGCGTATTGCAGCAGCCAGTCGCCGGCGCTTCCGTGCAGCAGGTCACCGCCGGCGCAGCGGTGCACCGTGAAGGGTTGCGGGATCTGCCGCGCCAGCACCGGCAGCGCTCGGTTGCGGTAGGCGCCGCCGCTGCCGTGCCGCAGTGGCGGCAGTGGCTGGTAACGCGCATCGAAGCGATCGCGCGACACGCTCCAGCGATCGCCGCCGGAGCCGGTGATCAGCGCATCGCCGGCCTGGTAGCGGTTGGGGCCCTCGCGGCTGTCCAGATTGCCGGGGCTGCGCGCAAATTCGACCTGCACGGTCTCCTGCTTCACGTACCGGGCGGCGTCGCGATCCGCTCGCAGCTCGGGGGATTCGAAGTGCACGTCTGCTACCGCTGCGCGCGCCGCACGGCCCCGACGAAGCCGGCGAGAAACTGCCGGACGCGCTCCTGCGTGGCGCCGTCCTTGATCGCGAGCGCATCGTCGAACACCTCGCCGGCGCGCGCGAGCAGCAGCCGGCCGCCGAACCATGGACTGGTGCCGAGCGTGCGCAGCACTGGCAGCCAGGCCGCCTGGCTCAGCGTCGTGCCGAAGGCCCCGGGCGAGGCGCCCATCAGCGCGATCGGCTTGCCGCCGAAGACCCGCGGGATGTCGGCGGCGGGTCGCGACAGCCAGTCGATCGCGTTCTTGAATACACCGGGGATGCCGTTGTTGTATTCGGGGGTCGCCAGCAGCACGCCGTCGGCGGCAACCACGGCCTCCTTGAGGGTGCTGACCGCAGGCGGCAGTCCGGCGCTTGCCTCGAGATCGGCGTCGTAGAGCGGAATGCCGTGCACTGTCGCGATCTCGAGCGAGGCCTCGGCGGGCAGCAGCCCCGTCGCGGCGTGCAGCAGCGCGGTGTTGAACGAGCCGCGGCGCAGGCTGCCCGATATGCCGATCAACCTGGTCATCCGCTGAACCCTCCTTGATTTTCCTGCCTGCCGCACCGGTAGGATAGGGCGGCAGGGGCCGCTGTCGAGCACAGATTTAGCGCGGCCCGACCGGACGGTGGGCCGTTTCCGGCCCGGGGATGGGCGTTTGATTCAGACCATCGAGGTGGTACTCGGGCTGATGATCGTGGCGGCGGCGATAGCCGTGGCCGCACGGCGCCTGCGGATCCCGCCGGCGATCCTGCTGGTGTCGACCGGCGTGCTACTGGCGCTGGTGCCGGGCCTGCCGCGGGTGAGCTTCGCACCGGAGTTCGTGTTGCTGCTGGTGCTGCCGCCGATCATCTATTCGTCCGCGGTGGCGATGAGCTGGCGCGAATTCCGCTTCAATCTGCGCCCGATCTCGCTGCTGGCCGTGGGCTGCGTAGTGTTCACGACGATCGCGGCGGCGGCCGCGGTGCACTGGATGCTCGGGCTCGCCTGGCCGGTCGCGTTCGTGCTCGGGGCGATCGTTTCCCCGCCCGATGCGGTGGCGCCGCTGTCGATCGCGCGCGGCATGCAACTGCCGCGACGCATTCTGGTGGTGCTCGAGGGCGAGGGCCTGGCCAATGACGCCACCGCGCTGATTCTCTATCGGTTCGCGGCCGCCGCGGTGACCCTCGGTGTGTTCTCCCTGAGCACGGCCGCGCTCATGTTCCTCGCCATCGTTGGCGGGGAGATCCTCTGGGGGATCGGCGTTGGCTGGGGGATGCTGCGGCTGCGGCGCTGGGTCGATGACCCGCGGGTGGAGATCCTGTTGTCACTGCTGACGCCGTACCTCGCCTACCTGCCGCCCGAGCAGCTGGGCGGCTCGGGCGTGCTGGCCACGGTGATCACTGGTCTGTATATCAGCTGGAACGGCCTGCGGCTGATCAGCGCGGCCACGCGCCTGCAGGGCATCTTCTTCTGGGATTTTCTGATCTATCTGCTCGAGGGCATGGTGTTCCTGATTACCGGCCTGCAGGCGCGTGCGATGCTGACCGGGGTCGGCGGCTATTCGCCGTCCGAACTGGCGGTGTGGGCCCTGATCCTCAGCGCAGTGCTGATCATCGCCCGGTTCGTGTGGACCTTTCCGGCGACGTACCTGCCGCGCTGGCTGATTCCGGCGATCCGCCGCAAGGATCCGTCACCGCCGTGGCAGGCGCCGTTCGCGCTCGCGTTCACCGGCGTGCGCGGCATCGTCTCGCTGGCCGCGGCGCTGGCGATCCCGCTGCAGACGGCGAGCGGGCAGCCGTTCCCCGATCGCGATCTGATCCTGTTCCTGACGTTCTTCGTGATCCTGGTGACCCTGGTGGGCCAGGGGCTGACGCTGCCGATCGTGATCCGCGCGCTCGGTCTGGCCAATACCGGGCGCCGCGAGCACCACGCGGATGCGACCGAGGAGTTTGCGGCCCGCCAGCAGGCCGTGGCCGCGGCGAGCGAGCGGCTCGAGCAACTCGCGGCCGCCCGTGAGCTGCCCGCGGCTGTGGTCAAGCCACTGCTCGCCGCTCTGCACGATCGACTCAACAATCTCGAGCACCGCATCGATGGACAGGACAGTCACCGCCGGCTGGTCGAGCTGTACGACGATGTCGAGCTGGAGTTGATCACGGCCGAGCGCCGCAAGGTCAACGACCTGTATCGCGACGGCAAGCTGAAGGACGAGGCGCGGCGCCGGATCGAACGCGAGCTCGATCTGCGGGAAGCCGGTCTCGAGAACCTGCGCGCCGCGGAGTGATGTGGCCTGCGCGCGGCGCGAGCCGCGCCGATTGCAGCCTTCTCGATGGCGCGTCGCGCGATGCGCACGCAGCGCATGTTTATGTTTATAATCTATGCACTGCAGACGGATACTTCCAAAGATTCCAGATGAAATGCGGCGGCTTCTGCCGGGGGCACGGTTCATTGCAAATTCCTGACATGGCGCGGGATCCTCAACCCGACGCCGCTGCGCCACGACAGTCACCGCTGCGGATGCTGCATCCGGTGTCCGGCTGATGGCCGCGCCCAAGCAGCCGCTGATCGCCGAACTTGCGAGCCGCATCGGCAACCTGGGCACCGAGGTCGCCGACATTGCCGGCAATCTCGAGGAAGTCACGTCGCGTGCCTCGCAGCAGGCGACGCAGTTCAAGCAGCTGCAGCGCGCGGCCGAGACGATGGTGGCGGGCAATCGCGAAATCGATCGCGCCGCGCGCGAGACCCAGAGCGCGGCCTCTACCGCCGGGGCCGAGATCGCCGAATCGCGCGCGCTCATCGGCGGCGCCGTCCAGCATATCGGGCAGCTGACGTCGGCCGTCGGCCGCATCGAGGAGCGGCTCGGATCGTTCAGCACGCTGCTCAAGCAAGTCGGCGATGTCGCTGCGACCATCGAGACCATCGCCAAACACACGCGGCTGCTGGCGCTCAATGCCGCGGTCGAGGCGGCGCGGGCCGGGGAGGCCGGCCGCGGCTTTGCGGTGGTTGCCGCCGAGGTGCGCAATCTGGCCGAGGGCACCCGCAAGGCCACCGACCGGATCGGGGAGATCGTGCGCGATCTGGGCAACCAGATCGGCGGCCTGATCGGCGAGAGCACCGATGCCACCGAGCATGCCGGTCATGCCGGCAAGGGCGCCGAGCAGGTGCAGGGTGTGATCATCCGCGCCGATGATGCCTTCCGGACCGTAGGCCGTGAGATCGACGCGATCGCCAGCTCGGCCGAGGAGAACCTGCGCAATTGCGATGCGACCATTGAACAGCTGGTCGAATTGGCCAACGGCGTCGAGCTGTCCTCGGTCAATCTGGGGCAGGCCGACAAGCGCGTCGAAGGACTGCTCGCGCTCAGCGAGACGCTGATCGAGTACATTGCCGAGAGCGGTGTCGAGACCCCCGAGACGCCGCTGATACGCGCCGTGATGGAAACTGCGAAGCGTATCAGCGCTGAATTCGCCGCGGGCGTG
Organism: uncultured Gammaproteobacteria bacterium; assembly: GCA_963701975.1. Classification (GTDB taxonomy): domain Bacteria; phylum Pseudomonadota; class Gammaproteobacteria; order Steroidobacterales; family Steroidobacteraceae; genus FEN-1191. Next base: position 3,451,775 of record OY969692.1, on the reverse strand, counting down.
CAGCGTGGCGAGATCACGGTCGCACAGCTGTTCGACGAGAACTACCGGGAGATTCCCGGCACCAACCCGAAGCAGTATCTGACCGAATACGTCGAGTACACCGACCGGGTACTGCCGCCGATCCAGGATCCGGTGCAGAAGATGGATCCGCGGATCGTGTTCTGCGTCGCCTGGGCCCGGGGCGGCTACCTGCCGACGCACAACCCGAACTACCGCAAGCCGCAGGGGCCGGATCCGGAGTGGAACGCGGCCAATTGCCGCAACCGGCGTATTTTCGATGATCGCGCGGTGCGCAAGGTGGCGCAGAACCGCAAGTCCTTCCTGCTGCAGACCTATCGGCGCAACATGGGCGGCGGGAAGTTCGTGTTGATGAAAGACCTGTCGTCGCCGATCTTCGTTGACGGCCGGCTCTGGGGTGCCTTTCGCATGGGGTACCAATAGACCCGGCAGCCGCCGCCGCCGGAGCGCAAACGGCACGGGTGAGCGCATGGCAATCATCAAATGCAGCGAATGTGGACGAGCCGTGAGCGATCGGGCGCCGGCCTGCATCGGTTGCGGCGCGCCGATATCCCCGCCGCAGTCGGCATTCAATCTGGTTCCGACCCCGTCGGCCGCGGTAAAGCTGACACCGAGCCAGCTGCGCTGGCGCCTGGCGCTGGCCTCGCTGACGCTGGTGCTCGGCGTGATTGCCGCCGATGCCGCCAGTCGCTGGCCGCGCGGCGGACGCGTGGCCTCGACGTTGGCCGCGCTGCTGGTCATCAGCGGCCTGTGCTGGTTCATCGTTGCGATGGTGCAGAACGTGCAGTCGCGCCGCTAGGGTAGCGCGCTCGACCGCCGGCGACTGTTAGGATAGCGAAGCTTCGCGCAACGGGGTTCGAGCGTGCAATACCGGGGTCTGTGGGGTCTGCTGGTCCTGATCGCCGATGTCTGGGCGATCGTCAATATCGTGCAGAGCACCGCCGACACCGGCCGCAAGGTGTTCTGGGTGGTGCTGGTGATCGTACTGCCGGTGCTGGGATTCGTGCTCTGGCTGTTCCTCGGCCCGCGAACCGGCAAGACCTGAAGCGGATGCCGCCGGCATGAATCGCAGGAGGATCGACCGCAACACGCGCTGGCAGCGGCTGGTCGAGCGCTGGGGACCGCGGCGGACGCGCCAGGCGCTGGTGCTGGCAACGCTGCTGTATGTCGCGCTGACGGTCGGCGTGGCGCTGCTGCTGCTGAGCCGCGGCTTACCGTGGGAACGGCAGCTGCGCACCGGGCTGATCGGCATTCTGGCGCTGATCGCGCTGTGGCTGTGGGCGCGCATGCTGCGCACGCAGTGGGCGCGGCTGCGGGTGGAGACCAGCGCGGCGGAAAAGAGCCTGGAGGACAGCGGGATCTGGGGTGTCGGCGGGCCGGGCATGCGCACGCCGGGCAGCACCGGCGTGTCCCGCATTCTGCCCGAGCACCGGCGTGCCGATGACCCTCCCGACGGTGAGAATCCGCCCTGAAGCGCCGCTGGCCGCTGCTCCCGCGCCCACCGGCCGCGCAACTTGTTAAGATTGCTCCCGATTGAGCCCGGAGGCCGCCGTAACCCCTGGAACTGGCACCATGTCCCGAGCCGTACCCCAGCGTGACACGCGCTCCGATCAGGACTACCAAAGGGACATTCTGGTCCATGTGTCGCGCACCTTCGCGCTGACTATCCCCGAGCTGCCGGCGGGCCTGCGCGAGACGGTCACCAGCGCCTATCTGCTCTGTCGCATCGCTGACACGATCGAGGATGAGCCGACGCTGTCGGCTGAGGATAAGCTGCGATTGCTGCGGCAATTCAGCCAGGTGGTTGCCGGGCAGTCGGACGCCGAGCAGCTGGCCCTGGAGCTCACGGCGCGGCTGTCGGATCGGACCTCCGCCCACGAGCGCGATCTGGCGCGCCATCTTGCGCGGGTGGTGCGCTGTGTGCGTTGCATGGACCGGCGCGAACAGGCGGCGATCCAGCGCTGCATCGATGTCATGTGCGAGGGCATGCACTATTTCCAGCGCAATGCGAGCGTGCGCGGCTTGCAGCGCCTGGCCGACCTGGACAGCTACTGCTACCACGTCGCCGGCGTGGTCGGGGAGATGCTGACCGACCTGTTCTGCGCCCAGGTGCCAGGTCTTTCGGAGCACGCGGCGGCGTTGCGGCGCCTCGCGCCCTCATTCGGCCAGGGACTGCAGATGACCAACATCCTCAAGGACATGTGGGAGGATCGCAGCCGCGGCGCCTGCTGGCTGCCGCGCGAGATCTTCGAGCGGCGCGGCCTGAGCCTGGAGCAGCTGCCCGACAGGCAGCACGAGCAGGGCTTTCGCGACAGCCTGCAGGAACTGATCGGCATCGCGCACGGGCATCTGCGCAATGCCCTGTCGTTCACGCTGCTCATCCCGGCAGCCCAGACCGGGATCCGCCGCTTCTGCCTGTGGTCGATCGGACTGGCGCTGCTGACGCTGCAAGGCATCCACGACAATCCGCGCTTCACGGCCGGTGCCCAGGTCAAGGTATCGCGCCGCGCGGTGATGATGGTTAGGCTGGTCAGCAACGCGAGCGCGCGCAGCGACCGGCTGCTGCGGTGGCTGTTTGCCCGTGCCGCGCGCGGCTTGCCGCTGATCGAGCAGAGCGGCAGCTGCGACTCGAGCGAGCTGCACGCGGCGCTACTGGAGCAGCTGCGGCCGCCGGACGCCGATGCGCGCTCGGCGCTGCACGGCTGACGGGGGCGTGCTCGCGCGACGCGCCGCGCAAGCCGCCCGCGACGCAACGGGCGCGGTTGGAACGACGCGGCGGCCTGGAAGGAGATCCTGAGCGATGTCGGTTGAGCACAAGGTCGAAAAGATCGCCGCGTTGCACGCCGTGGGCAGCTCGGCGATCGAACGCGCGTTGCGCAGTGCGCGCGATGCGCTGCTGGCGAAGCAGGATGACTCCGGCCACTGGCTGTTCGAGCTCGAGGCCGACTGCACCATCCCGGCCGAATACATCCTGATGATGCATTTCCTGGACGAGATCGATGTCACGCTGGAATCGAAGCTCGCCGCGTTCCTGCGCGAGCGCCAGGCCGAGCACGGCGGCTGGCCGCTCTATCACGGCGGCAGCTTCGACATCAGCTGCAGCGTCAAGGCCTACTACGCGCTCAAGCTGGCCGGTGACGATCCCCAGGCGCCGCACATGGCGCGGGCGCGCAGCACGATCCTGCAGCACGGTGGTGCGGCGCGGGCCAACGTGTTCACGCGCATCACGCTGGCGATGTTCGGCCAGGTGCCCTGGCGCGGCGTGCCGTACATCCCGGTCGAGATCATGCTGCTGCCGAAATGGTTTCCATTCCATCTCGACAAGGTCTCTTACTGGTCGCGCACCGTGATGGTGCCGCTGTTCGTGCTGTGCACGCACAGGGCCGTGGCGAAAAATCCGCGCGCGGTGGACATTCGCGAGCTGTTCACGGTGCCGCCGGAGCTCGAGCGCAACTACTTTCGCCGCGGCGGTTTCACCAACCGGCTGTTCCTGCTGCTCGATCGGCTTGGACGGCGCAGCGATCCGCTGGTCCCGCGCTGGCATGCGCGCGCGGGCCATCGCGCGTGCCGAGCAGTGGATCAATGCCCGGGCCAACGGCGAGGACGGGCTGGGCGCGATCTTTCCGGCGATGGTCAATGCGCTCGAGGTGATGGTGACTGCTCGGCTATCCGGCCGATGATCCGCGCCGCGTCGCTGGCCAAGCGCGCGCTGCACAAGCTGCTGGTCGTCGGCGAGCGCACCGCCTATTGCCAGCCCTGCGTGTCACCGGTCTGGGACACCGCGCTGAGCTGCCTGGCGCTGCGGAGGAGGGCAGCGCGCTCAGCCGCGACGCGCTTGCGCGCGGGCTCGAGTGGTTGCGGCCGCTGCAGCTGCTGGAAGCTGACGGCGACTGGCAGCAGCGGCGACCCGACCTGCCCGGGGGCGGCTGGGCATTTCAGTTCAACAACAGCTATTACCCCGATCTGGACGATACCGCGGCGGTCGCCTGGGCGATGCACATTGCGCCGCAGCCGGAGCGGTACGCGAGCGCGCTCACGCGCGCGCTCGACTGGCTGGTCGGCATGCAGAGCGAAAACGGCGGCTTTGCCGCGTTCGATGTCGATGACACCTACTACTACCTGAACGAAATTCCGTTCGCGGATCACGGCGCGCTGCTCGACCCGCCGACCGCCGATGTCACCGCACGCGTGGTCACCGCGCTGGCGCGCGTCGGGCGCGCGCAGGACCGGCCGGCGCTCGAGCGCGCCATTGCCTACCTGCGCGCGAACAGGAACCGGAGGGCGCCTGGTTCGGCCGCTGGGGCACCAACTACATCTACGGCACCTGGTCGGTGCTGGTGGCGCTCTGCGGCCGCCGGGATCGGTGCCGATGACCCGGCCGTGCGCCGCGCCGTCACCTGGCTGGCCAGCTGCCAGCAGGCCGACGGCGGCTGGGGCGAGAGCAATGACAGCTACCTGGATGCCGATCTGGCAGGGCGCGGCCTCGCCAGCACGCCGTACCAGACCGCCTGGGCGCTGCTGGCGTTGATGGCGGCCGGCGGCGCGGAGTCGGCGGTCCTGCGTCGCGGCGTGCAATTCCTGCTGCGCACCCAGCAGGCCAGCGGGCTGTGGGAACATCCGAGCTATACCGCGCCCGGCTTTCCGCGCGTGTTCTACCTCAAGTATCACGGCTATTGCGCCTACTTCCCGCTATGGGCGCTGGCTCGCTATCGCCGCCTGGTGGACGGCGGCAAGGACGCTTGAGCGTTACTGGGGTCGTCGCCGCGCTCGATTTCGAGGCGCGCTGTCTGGGAACGCGACGCCGCGAAAGCGGCGGCTTGTGGAGACTTACCGATGGGTCGCTCCTCAGCGTCAGCGGCATCGGCGCCGACAACGCCGCCCGCGCGGCACGCACGCTGGTCGCGGCGGGCGCCGGCGCGCTGTTGAGCTGGGGCGTGGCCGGCGGGCTCGATCCTTCGTTACGCTGCGGCGCTGCAGTGCTGCCGGACGCAGTGCTGCGCGAGCCCCCTGCAGGCCACGGGGCGCTGCGGCGCTATGAGACCTGCGCCAGCTGGCGCCAACCGCTGATGAGCGCGCTGCAGCGCCGGGCGCCGGTGGCGGCCGGAGCGCTGCTCTCAAGTGCGACGCCGGTGGCGGCGGCGGCACGCAAGGCGCAGCTGTTCGGCGCGACCCACGCGGTGGCCGTCGACATGGAAAGTGCGGCGGTGGCCGAAGTCGCCGCGCAGCACGGCCTGCCGTTCCTGGTGCTGCGCGTGGTGCTTGATACGGCGGCCGACAGCCTGCCCGAGAGCATCCTGCGCGCGTTCGATCCGGCGGCGGCGCGCTCCGGGCGGTCGCGCGCCTGGCTCCTGCTCGTGGCGCTGCTGACCAGGCCGACCGATCTGGCAGCGCTGCTGCGGCTGGCCGGGCAGTACCGGCGCGCGCAGCGCACGCTGCGCGACTGCGTGCGCTGCGGGGATCCGACGCGCCGGATCGACCTGCCGGGAGAGTGCTGATGCGAGCGCTGGTGACCGGGGCCAGTGGCTTCGTCGGCGCCGCGGTGACGCGCGCGCTGCTCGCCGCCGGCGCCCGGGTGCGGGCGCTGCTGCGCGAGCAGTCCAGTCGCCGCAATCTCGAGGGCCTGTCGGTCGAGCTGGCGATCGGTGAGCTGGCCGATGTCGCTGCGCTCGAGCGCGCGCTCCAAGGCTGCGAGGCGCTGTTTCACGTGGCCGCCGACTATCGCCTCTGGACGCCCGACCCGCAGGCGCTCTACCGCAGCAACGTCGAGGGCACGCGCCACGTCATCGAGGCCGCGCAGCGCGCCGGGGTCAAGCGCATCGTGTACACCAGCAGCGTGGCCACGATCGGCCTGCGCGCCGACGGCCGTGCGTCCGATGAGACCGATGTGGCGCGGCTGGATCAGATGATCGGTCACTACAAGCGCTCCAAGTTCCTGGCCGAGCAATGGGTGGTCGAGGCGGCGCGCTCCGGATCGCCGGTCGTGATCGTCAATCCGTCCACACCGATCGGACCGGGCGATGTGAAGCCGACGCCCACGGGGCGGCTGGTGCTCGACGCCGCGACCGGTCGCATGCCGGCCTACGTCGACACCGGGCTCAACATCGTGCATGTCGATGACGTCGCCGCCGGGCACCTGCTCGCGTACCAGCACGGCCGTATCGGCGAGCGCTACATACTCGGCGGCACCGATCTGAGCCTGCGGCGCATCCTGTCGATGATCGCCAGCGCCTCGGGGCGGCGCGCCCCGTGGCTGCGGCTGCCGCTCGGGCTGGTATTGCCGATCGCCTACGTGGCCGAAATGGCCGCCCGCATCACCGGCCGCGAAACCCGCATCACCGTCGACGGGGTGCGCATGGCGCGCCATCGCATGTATTTCTCCAGCGCCAAGGCGGTGCGCGAGCTCGGCTACCGCTGGCGGCCGGCGCAGCAGGCGATCGACGATGCCGTGCGCTGGTTTCTACAGGCTCGCCGGTAACAGTCGATACAGCAGGCGCGCGATCGACGGCACCAGGCGCGGGCGCGCCAGGCGCGCATCGTATTGCCCGAGGCGGCGCTCGTTCTCGCTCAACGACAGGGCCAGCAGCTGGTGCAGCGTCAGCGACTCGTCGAGGTCCTGATGGGCGCTGAGCGTGAAGTTGTCGCTGTCGTAGGCAACGGCGCACTGAGCGGTGGGCGCAGCGCCCATCGTGCGTGCCGTCTTCACGCGGCTGGCGAGCTGCTTGAGGATGATCCAGGCGCAGCGCAGCCGAAACTGCGGTCGGCGCCACCACGGCAGCATCGTGCGCCGGTACTTGACCCAATTGACGAAGAACAGGATGTGGCGCGCCTCCTCCTGCATCACCGGTTCGAAGATCTCGATCAGTGCCGGAGCAAACAAGCCGGAGCGGCGCGCCAGCGCGAACAGCCCGAAGGCGAAGAACGAGTCGAAGCACTCACCGAAGCCCGCCAACAGAAAATCCTCTTCGAGCGAGCGCGGTTCGAAGCGCGGCGGCACGTTGACAGCGATGCGGTAGTGCGAGGTCAGCGCCAGCAGCAGCCGGGCGTGGCGGTGTTCCTCGAATCCCTGCAGCTCGATCGCGCGGCGCAGTTCAGGATCCGGCTCGAGTGCCGCGGCCGCGGCGACCGTGTGCGAGGTGATGTTCTCGGTGGCCACCGCCTCCTGCCAGAACGGCAGCCCGGTCAGGCGTTGCAGCGCCGCTGCGTCGAGCGCGGGCCACTGGATGGCTTCCGGCACAAATTCGACGTGGCTGTCGAGGAAGAAGCGCGCCAGCAGGCTGCGGTGCTGGGGCGAGCCGATCACGGCCGGTGCTGCAACTGCGGCGCTAAAACTGGTCACAAATGTTACTATAAGTGCGGCCCCCGGGAGTTCGCAACCGTACCTGACCGCGCCCCGCGGCACCGCGCCGCCGATCTCATGCGGCCTGTCGGCTGGCCTGCAGCCGCAGCCAGTCGCTATAGCCGCCGCGCGGCGTGTGCGACTCCGTCAGCAGCGCGCGCACGCGCGGACTCAGCAGCGCCGCCAGTTCCTCGGCATGCCGATAACCGGACATCGAGGACGCTACGGCCGCGCCGGAACGCGTGGCCGGATGCAGGTAGATCTCGGTGAGCCCGGGCGGCAGCGCGCGCAATGCGCCGATCAGCCGCGCCTCATCGACCGCGCCGCTATGGCCGATCCCGTACAGCTGATCGTTGTGAGCCACCCCGGCGCGGCGCAGCCGCCGCCGCATCAGCAGCAGCCACGGCCCGAGCGCTGCGGCGGCGGCCCGATCGAGCAGCGAGGCGTCAGCCAGCAGCCGCGCCGGTTCATGCGGATAGCGCACCGCTCTGAGTCCGTAGTCTCGACCGACGCGCAACAGCAGCGCCAACAGCGTCGGATGCAGATGAAAATGCTTGTGCGCATTGACGTGATCGAGGCCCAGGCCCGTGGCCGCGAACGCCTGATACTGCGCGCGGATCTCGGCTTCGAGCTGCCGCCGTGCGCGCGGCGACAGGAAATAGCGCGCGCCATCGATCGCCATGCGGTTGCTGAACCGGCCGCGCCGGTCCAGCAGCAGCGCAACCTCGGTGGCCGGCAGCAGCGGCATGCCGTCGACCAGCACCAGATGCAGCCCGACGCGCAGCCCCGGCAGCTCGCGCGCGCGGCGCACGGCATCCGCGGTCGCGGCGGCGCCCACCATCAGACTGGCGGCGGTCAGGATGCCGTCGCGGCTGGCCTGCTGCACGGCTTCATTGACCGCCTCGTGCAGGCCGAAATCATCGGCGGTGACGATCAGGAAGCGATCGCCAGGCGTGCGCGCGGACGCTGGAGTCGGCTCAGGCGGCGGTATGCGCACGCAGGAAGCGGAAGAACTCCACGCCCTCGCGCAGGCGCCGCTTGGTCATCTCCCAGCTGGTCATCATCTCGGCCGTGAGCTCGGCGATCTTGCGGGGCCGGAAATAGAACCGCCGGTAGAAGGTCTCGACGGCGTGATAGATGTCGGTGGCGCTCAGATGCGGATAGCTGATCGGCGCGAGCTGCACGCCCTGGGTGTTCACCAGGTTCAGCGACGCGTCCTCCTGCAGCCAGCCGTTGGCGATCGCCTGGGCATAGAGCTCGGTGCCGGGATAGGGCGCCGCGAGCGACACCTGGATGGTGTGCGGATTGATGTCCATCGCGAACTGCATGGTCTCGCGCATGGTCTGCGCGGTCTCGCCGGGCAGCCCGAGGATGAAGGTACCGTGGATGATGATGCCGAGCTTGCGGCAGTCGCGGGTGAAGCGGCGCGCGATGTCGGTGCGCAGGCCCTTGCGGATGTTGTGCAGGATCTGATCGTTGCCCGACTCGTAGCCGACCAGCAGCAGGCGCAGGCCGTTGTCCTTCATGACCTTGAGCGTCTCGTAGGGCACATTGGCCTTGGCGTTGCACGACCAGGTCACGCCGAGTCGCCCCAGGCCGCGCGCGATTTCCTCGGCGCGCGGCACGAAAGTCGGTGAAGGTGTCGTCGTCGAAGAAGATCTCCTTGACCTGCGGCAGGTTCTGCTTGATCCACTGCACCTCGCCGAGCACGTTGTCCACGCTGCGCACGCGGTAGCGATGGCCGCCGACGGTCTGCGGCCACAGGCAGAAGGTGCACTTCGAACGGCAGCCGCGCCCGGTATAGAACGAGACATACGGGTGCTTCAGGTAGCCGATGAAGTAATTCTCGATTCGAAGGTCGCGCTGGTACACCGGCGCGACCCACGGCAGCTCGTCCATGTCGGTGAGCGCGGCGCGCGCCGGATTGTGACGGATGCCGTCAGCCGGCGTCTGGTAGCTCAGGCCGGCGATCGAGTCGAACGGCCGGCCCTCGGCGACTTCCTTGCAGGTGTAGTCGAATTCCTCGCGCGCCACGAAATCGATTGCGCTCGAGGCCTTCAGCGCGCCCTCCGGGTCGACCGCCACCTTGGCACCGACCATGCCGATCAGCAGCTCGGGATTCTCGGCCTTGAGCAGCTCCGCCATGCGCGCATCGGTCGGAAACGAGGGCGCACTGGTGTGCATGATCACCAGCTCGTACTGGCGCGCGAGCGGCACCACTTCCGCCACCGTCAGGCCGTCGGCCGGAGCGTCGAGCAAGCGGCTGTCGGGCACCAGCGCGGCGGGCTGGGCAAGCCAGGTCGGAAACCAGAACGAGCGGATCTCCCGCTTGGCCTGGTAGCGCGAGCCGGCGCCACCGTCGAAACCGTCAAAGGACGGCGGATGCAGAAATAGCGTCTTCATTCGCAAAATGTAGCACGAGCCGGGCTCGGACGGTTAGGTCGGACCCGAACGCCGGTGTGCCCGGTGGAAGCCACCGCGCCGCTCGGGCGAGGGCTCGCCGGGCGCCGCGCTCGCGCTGACCCGCCAAGTTAGGTACCCTTGCGCAAAGCGCGGAGGTGTTGTTTGCCGGTCCAGCTGTCTTCTGCCGTGTGCGCCAGGGCACGCCAATGAGCATTCCCCTGATCCAGCAATATCGGATCGGCAAGTATCTGCTGCGCCAGAAGCTCAGCGGCCGCCAGCGCTATCCGCTGGTGCTGATGCTCGAGCCGCTGTTCCAGTGCAACCTCGCCTGCGCCGGCTGCGGCAAGATCGACTACGAGAAGGACATCCTGCAACGGCGAGTGAGCGTCGCCGACGCGCTGCAGGCGGTCGATGAATGCGGCGCTCCGGTGGTGTCGATCCCCGGCGGCGAGCCGCTGATCCACAAGGAACTGCCGCAGATCGTGCAGGGCATCGTGGCGCGCAAGAAATTCGTCTACCTGTGCACCAACGCCTGCTGCTGGTACCCAAGCACCTCGATGAATACCGGCCCTCGCCCTATCTGACCTTCTCGATCCACCTCGATGGCCTGCAGCGTCAGCACGACGCGTCGGTGTGCCAGGAAGGCGTGTTCGACAAGGCGGTCGCTGCAATCCGGCTGCTGCGCGAGCGCAAGTTTCGCGTGACCATCAACTGCACGCTGTTCGCGCACGAGGATCCGGACGAAGTCGCGGAGTTCTTCGATTTCGCGATGGGGCTCGGCGTCGAGGCGATCACCGTCTCGCCGGGCTACCATTACTCGCACGCACCGCGTCACGACGTGTTCCTCGGCCGCGTCGACAGCAAGCGCCTGTTCCGCGACATCTTCGCGCGCGGCCGGCAGAAGGGACGGCGCTGGCTGTTCAATCACTCGGCGCTGTACCTGGATTTCCTCGCGGGCAATCAGAGCTATCAATGCACGCCGTGGAGCAATCCGACCTACAACGTGTTCGGCTGGCAACGGCCCTGCTACCTGATGTCGGATGAGGGCTATGCGCCGAGCTTTCGCTCGCTGATGGAGGACACGGACTGGGAGCGCTACGGCGTCGGCCGGGATCCGCGCTGCGACAATTGCATGGCCCACTGCGGTTTTGAAGGCACCGCGGTCAATGACCTGCTGCGGCATCCGCTCAAGGCGCTGCGGGTGGCAGTCAGCGGACCGCGGCTGAGCGGCGCGATGGCGCCCGAGCTGCCGTTCCTGTATGCCGAACAGCCGGCCGCGGCGCCTCAGACCGTGGTCGTGCCGGTGAGCGCGGTGCGGCGCGAGCGCCGCGCGCGTGAAGCCTCCGCCGCCAGCATCGACTAGCGGACACGGAAAGAGCGCCCCTCCCTTGGACGCGGCCAGCGCATCCGGCGGTGCCAGCCCGGCGGACGCCTTTCTCGATCAACTGCGCGCCTGGCAGGCGCGGATGGAGCGCGCGCTCGCCGCGCGGCTGCCGAGCGGCGCGACAGTGCCGGAGCGGTTGCACGCGGCCATGCGCTACAGCGTGCTCGGGGGCGGCAAGCGCATCCGTCCGGCGCTGCTGTTCGCGACCGCGATCACGCTCGGCCTCGCTGAAGATGAAGTCGAGGCGGCTGCCTGCGCGATCGAACTGGTGCACGCCTATTCGCTGGTGCACGATGACCTGCCGGCGATGGACGACGACGATCTGCGGCGCGGCCGGCCAACCTGCCACAAGGCCTTCGATGAGGCGACCGCGATCCTGGTCGGGGATGCGCTGCAGCCCCTGGCCTTCGAGCTGCTCGCGCGCGACGCCGCGCTGCCGGCATCGAGCGCCGTCCGACTCGAGCTGATCGGCCTGCTGGCCGAGGCCAGCGGCAGTTTCGGCATGGCCGGTGGGCAGGCGCTGGATATGGCCGCCCAGGGGCGCTCGCTCGATCTGGCCGGTATCGAGCAGATGCATGCGCGCAAGACCGGGGCATTGATTCGCGCCAGCGTGATGATGGCCGCCGAATGCGCGCCGGGGCTCGAGCCGCATCTGAAGGCGGCGCTCGCAAGTTTTGCGTCCTCGATCGGCCTGGCGTTCCAGATCCAGGACGATCTGCTCGACGTCATCGGCGAAACGGCGGTGCTCGGCAAGACCGCCGGCTCCGACCAGGCGCACGCCAAGCCGACCTATCCGGCCGTGGCCGGGGTTGCCGCCTCGCGCGCCAGCGTCAGCGCCCTGCACCAGCGCGCGCTCGAGGCCCTCAGTGCGTTCGGCGCGCGCGCCGAACCGCTGCGGCTGCTATCGGATTGGTTGCTCGCGCGGCGCAATTGAGCCGCCGACAGCCGCTGCAGCGGCCGCGGCCCACAGGCGCTGGCAGCGTTGCGCGACCTCGCGCGCTGAACAGGCACTGATATCGATCGCGAGATCGTCCGGCTTCAGCGGGCCGTAGAGCCCCGGATCCGAGGCCAGAAACAGACCCACGGTCGGCACCGCGGTGGTGCTGGCGAGGTGCATCGGGCCGGTGTCGGTCGAGATGAACAGGCGGGTGGCGGCGATCGCGGCCGTGAGCGCCCGCGTCGACGGCAGGTGCAACGATGCAAAGCGCTCGTCGGTCGGCGGTTGCGTGGGGGAGGGCAGAAACTCCACCGGCAGCGCCTGCGGCTCCATTGCCAGGAACGCCTCCCAGAAGCTGAGCCACCAGGATCGATCGATGATCTTCAGGTTGGCGGCGTGCGCGAAGAACCCGAACGCATTGCTCGGCGTCGGCATGCGCTCGACGCCGATGGCCTGTGCGATCGCGCGCCGGCCCTGCGCGAGCTCGCTCTCCGGCAGCGGCAGCCACAAGCGTACCGCCCGCGGTTCGAACGGCGCGCCGAAGATCCGGTGCGGCAGGTACAGCGGGCGCACGGCCTGGTGCATCGCCTGCCGCGGCAATGGCACCGCGTGCGTCAGCGGCGCCCATTGCGCGCTGCTGGCGAAGCCAAGACGGAAGCGGCTGCGCGCCAATGCCAGCATCACGCGGCCGCTGGTGGAGAACTCGGTCGGATCGATCGCCAGGTCGTAGCGGCAGGCGCGCAGGCGGCGCAGCGCGGCCAGGTACCGCCCGATCATCTGTGGTTGCCGATGCGGAAACACGATGATCCGGCGCACCCCGGGCATGCCACGCAGCAGTTCCTCGGCCTGCGGGTAGGCGAGCGCAAGATCGATCGCCGCGTTCGGCAGCAGCTCGTGCAGGTAGCGGATCAGCGGCGTCACGAACAGCGTGTTGCCGATGCGCCCATTGATGCGGCAGATCAGCACGCTGGAAACCTCCTGCGGCGCCAGGCTGGTGGCGACCTGACGATTGCCGACCAGCCGCGCCAGCAGCCAGCCAAGATATTCACGCGAACGATGGCGCAGGTTCTTGAACAGGAACCGGATGCGCACTCGCGCGCGCGGCCAGCCCGTCAGCGCGGGGCCGGGCGCAGCGTGTGGCGGCGGGCGAGCGGGCTCGGGGTTGTTATCATCGGGTTGGCCGTTAATGGGGATGCCCCTGCGCGCTGGCGGGCTGGTCCGCAGCGCTGAAAGTCCGCTGAATCCGATTATTGTATGTCGCCGGGCCTCAGGACCGGCGTGCGATCCTGCGCGCAGCGTGCAATGCGCCCCGCACGTTACGACGCGCGCGACACGCCGCGCGCAGCGGCTGACGGCCTGCGGTCGGCTGGCTGAACCCGTGGCGCATAGGGTAATTAAGTCTTCAATATTCAAAGGATTGCAGTGATTATCACCAAAAAAAATGAACTGCGAGCCGGCGTCTGGCTCAGGCATCGGCCGGCGGCGCAGGCCGCTCGATGAAGGCGCAGACGCTGGCCGCGGTCGAGGTCGAAACCGGTCCCAAGCCGGCCGGGTGCATCATCTGGCTGCACGGTTTGGGCGCCGACGGTCACGACTTCGAGCCCGCGGTGCCCGCACTGGTGCCTCGCGGGGCGCGCGCGCTGCGGTTTGTCTTTCCCCACGCCCCGGTGCGACCCGTCACGCTCAACGGCGGCGCCCGCATGCGAGCCTGGTACGACGTCCGCGGTTTCGAGCGCCATGCCGCGCAGGACGAGGGCGGGATCCGCGAGTCCGACACCGCGATCCGCGCGCTGATCCGGCGCGAGAACGAGCGCGGCATCGCTACCGAGCGCATCGTGCTCGCCGGATTCTCCCAGGGCGGGGCCATGGCGATCTTCACCGGCACGCGGCTCCCCGAGCGGCTCGCTGGCATCATTGGGCTGTCATGCTATCTGCTGCTTGCAGCGAGCTTCGAGGCTGAACGCCAGCGGGCCAATCAGGCGACGCCGGTGTTTCTCGCGCACGGCAGCTTCGATCCCGTGGTCGATGCGCGCCTGGGTGAGCAGACGCGCTCGCTGCTCGAGGCCGCCGCGTATCCGGTGGAGTGGCACAGCTATCCGATGCCGCACGCGGTCTGTGCCGAGGAGATCGCGGCAATCGCTGCTTTCCTGCAGCGCGTCTTGTGAGCGATCTTGTGAACGCGCCGCGCCGGGCCCGTCGCCTCCGAAGCGGCGAGCCGGACGCGCCGACCGTAGCCCCCGCCGCGCGCCCGTTGCGCAATCGCACCCGGGCCGAGCTTGCCTCGCTGTTCGAGGCCGCACTGCGGGCCGCGGACGGCGCCAGCGGCGCGCACTGCCTGCACGAGCTGTGGATGCGCGATGAGATGCCGACCCACATCGAGGCCGGACTCGAGCGCCTGTGGCAGGCAGCCTCCGCCTCGATCCCCGATTGGCTGCCGATGCGCTATATCGACTGGTTGCCGCTCGCCTATGAGGTCGCGGGCCGGTTTCAGGCGGACGGCGGACGCAGCAATATTTACCTGGTGCTGCTCGATTACAGCGACCGCCGCGATGATCCCTACGGTGTCTATGTCGGCATGAGTCACCATGCGCCGGCGGTGCGGTTCGACCAGCACAAGGCGGGGATTCGGGCCGCGGGCAGCGTTTTGAAGCGCGGCCTCGAGGTGCTGACCGGTCCCACGCTGCATCTGCAGCACATCCGGCGCTCGCAGGCCGCACGCATCGAACAGCAACTCGCGCAGGCGCTGCGCGCCGAAGGCCTGTTCGTGCAGGGCGGGCACTGAAGCGCGCCGCCGGGACCGTCAGGTTCTTTTACCCCCGTCGGTGCGCTGCTGTTCATCTTCCTCCAGCGCCGTGAGGATCTGCGTGGCGTCGGTCGCTAGCTGCAAGGTCGCGGCGTCGGGATCGTGCCGGTCGTGCACCATCGGCAGATCGTGCCGCAGCTCCTCGAGCAGACGGATCAGCGTCGTGGTCTTCTGTTCGGTGAGAATGTTGACCTGCAGCTCCATCTGTCCGCGCAGTTGCTCGAGCTTAGCCAGCCGGTTCTGTCCGATCAGCACGATGGTCGTGATCAGCAGTCCCGACAACGTGACGATGGCCTGCAGGTGGACAAACGGCGGCGGGTCCAACGCGGCCAACCCCAGGCGGCTCGCGACGGCATTGAACAGTACCCACAGCGCGACGAACAGCAGCATCGCGCCGAGAAACATCGGCCGACCGATCGCCGCGCCGATGCGTTCCAGCAGCCGTTGCGCGCGGCCGATCCTCTGGTCCTCGCGCTTGTAATAGTCGGCGATGGCTTCGATATTCTGGCTGATCGAAGGCGGCACCGTCTCGGCGGAGGAAGCTGGTTTAGACTTCACGGCCATAGTTCTACGGGCAACAGTTCGCGAGAGCCCTCGAGCCTAACACGATGCCGAAATCCTGGAAGATTGCGCTGGTCGCTGCCGGCGCCGTGCTCGCCATCCTCGTCATCGGCGCGGCCGGCCTGCTGCTCGCATGGCGTGGCCATGGCAAAGCGCAGGTGGAGGCGGCCGCCTCGGAGGCGCTCGGCATGCAGGTCAGCATCGGAGCTCGCCCGGTGTTGAAATTTTTTCCAAGCCTGGGGCTGACACTCGAGGACGTTCGAATCCAAAGCCGCGGCACCACGCTCGCCGCGGCCCGGGAGGCCAGGCTCGGAGTCGAGCTGGTGTCGCTGCTGCGCCGGCAGCTGCGCATCACGCGGATCGAGTTGCAGCACGCCACGATCTCGGTCGAGCGCGGCCGCGACGGGAAGTTCAATTTCGAGGCGCCGGGGGGCGCCGGCGGCGTGCCGCCCGGCTCGATCGACGTCGCGCTCACGGATCTGAGCTTCGCGTACGTCAATCGAGCGGCCGGGACGAGTGTGCACGCGGGTCCCTGCGAACTGCAGGCGCAGCAGCTGCGATTCCCCGGCACCGCCGGCGGCGATCCGATGAAGGACTTTGGCGTGTTGGCGACCGTGTCCTGCGCCGAGATCAGGACCCGGGATCTGCCGATGAGTGGCGTCAGCTTTGGTGTGAAGGCGAGCAACGGGGTGCTCGAGACAAGGAATCTCACGATGCGCGCGTTCGGCGGGGCGGGCAGCGCCGACGTGCGCGCGGATTTCTCGGGGCGGATCCCTTCCTATCGCGTGCATGGCCGGCTGTCGGGATTTCGTATCGAGGAGTTCGCGAAGAACTTCTCGCAGAAGAGCATCGGCCACGGTCCGATGGATTTCTCGACCGAGCTGACGATGTCGGGGACCAGTGCGGACGAGATGATCCGCAGCGGCGCGGGGACGGCGAGTCTGCACGGCACCGGGCTCACCCTCGACATTGGCGATCTCGACCGCGAGCTGTCGCACTACAAGGCCACGCAGCGCTTCAGTCTGATCGATCTCGGGGCAGTGCTGCTGGCGGGCCCGCTCGGCGTGGCCGTGACCAAGGGTTACGACTATGCCAGGGTCATGAGCAGCACCGGGGGCAGCAGTCGGATCCAGTCGCTGATCTCCGAGTGGCAGATCGAGCGCGGCGTGGCGCAGGCCCAGGATGTGGCCATGACTACCGAGTCCAACCGGGTGGCGCTCAAGGGAGCGCTCGATTTCGTGAGCGGCACCTACCAGGACGTGACCGTGGCGGTGGTCGGCCCGCAGGGTTGCGTCCAGGTACAGCAGAAGGTGAGCGGGCCTTTCAGCCATCCGCAGGTGGCGCAGCCGAACGTGGTGAGCTCGCTGGCCGGGCCGGCGCTGCATCTGCTCAAGAAGGCGCAGCATGCGCTCGGCGGGCACTGCGAGGTGTTCTATGCCGGCTCGTTGCCGCCGCCCCGGTGAGCGTCGCCGTTAGCCGGCGCCACCGCGTTGACGTTCGTCGTAGATCACCGGGAACCAGTCGGTGCGCAGCCGTTGCCCGGCATGCATCTGATGTCCCGGGAACGGCGGGGAGGTGCGCCCCGGCCGTTCGACGTAATGCGCATCATCGCCGACCCAGCGCAGCGACAGCACGCGCCGGCGCTTCAGCGTCGGATTGCCGCGAGCGCCGTGAGCGGTGCGGAAATGGAACAGCACCGCATCACCCGGTTCCATCGTCCACTCGAGCACTCGCAGATCGGGTTCATGGTCCGGATCAGGCACCGGCCGGTAGTTGCCCGCGCTGGCGTAGAAGTCGCTCTGATCGAGCCAGCGCACCGGCAGGATCATCCGCTCCCAACGGTGCGAGCCGGCCACCAGCCGCAGCGTCGCCTCCCTGACCGGGTCGATCGGTATCCAGAAGCTCACGGTCTGATCGCCGTTGACAAAATAATACGGTGTGTCCTGGTGCCAGGGCGTCGCCTTTTGCGTCCCGGGCTCCTTGACGAGCACATGGTCATGAAAGAACTGGGCGGTCTGCGATTGCATGATGTGCGCCGCCACCGTGGCCGCCGGCGAGTGCTCGATCACGTCGCGGAATTCAGGGATGCGCTGCCAGTTGCAGTAGTCGTCGAAGAAGCTGCCCGCCTCGCCGCTGCGCACGCTTTCGGCGGCGTGGGGTCCCGGCTCGCGCATGTTGCGCTCGATGCCTGCGGCAATGATATCGATCCAATCGGCGAACACGCCGCGCAGGCACACGGCGCCATCGCGCCGATAGTCGGCGATGTCGCGGTCGGTGACGCTGAATGTCGTGCTGTCGTTGCGCGGCAGTGGCATGGCTGGTTCAGAGGTTCAGTCGGCGGCGATCTCGAGCACCACGACCTGTCGACGGCGGCCAAACTCGCGCAGCGCGTCGCCGAGCGCCTCGGGGGTCTCGATCAAGCGGTGCCGGTATCCGTACGCCGCCGCCAGCAGCGCAAAATCGGGTGGCGCCACGTTGACGCCTTCGGGTCGGATCCCGACCGCGACCATCGCGGAACGGATCTCGCCGTAGCCGTGGTTGTTCCATACGATGATCGCGCTCCAGGCGTTGACTTCGCGCAGCACCGCGAGTTCACCGAGCGAGAACTGCAGGCCCCCGTCCCCGACCAGGCACACGACCGGTCGATCCGGCGCCGCGAGCCCCGCGCCGGTCGAGGCGGGTAACGCGTAGCCGAGCGTGCCATACCCGGTCGCGGAGTTGAACCACGACCCTGGCGTTGCAGCCGCGAAGCCCAGGTTGCCGGCGTAGATCAGCTGGGTCGAGTCGCCCACCAGCAGCGCCGTTGGCAGCGCGTCGCGCACCAGCTCGAGCAGGCGAATGTGACCCTGCATGACCGGCGACAATGCCGCCGTCGCCTGCGCGCGCGCCGCTGCGGCAGCCGCCGCGCCGGCGCCAGGTCGCGCAGCGCCCAGGTCCTGCTCGAGCAGCCCGCGCAGCGTCTGCGCAGCGTCACCGCACAGGCCCAGCTGCGGCTTCGCGTTGCGTGTCAGCTGCGAGGCCTCGATGTCGATGCGGATCAGGTTGGGCGGATTCGGAAACTCGCTTACCGAGTACATGTCGTAGTCGGTCGGCCCAATCTCGGTGCCGACGGCGAGCACCACATCGGCCGCGGCGATCAGCGCTCGAACCGGCTCGAGCGAGGGACTCATGGGCACCGCGAGCGCATGCCCCGGCGGCAGCATGCCGCGCGCATTGGTGGTCATCACGAGCGGCGCCCCCAGATGTTCGACCAGGCGCCGCAGCTCCGCCACCGCGCGGCGCGCACCACCGCCGGCTAGGACGACGGCGCTGTTCGCGGCCCGCAGCCGCTGCGCCGCCGCCTCGAGTGCCGCCCGCTCGGCGCGCGGCGCCGCGGCCGACGCCCTGGGCAACGGCAGGCCGCTCGCGTCCGACGAGAGCACGTCGAGCGGGATTTCGATGTAGACCGGGCGTGGCCGCGCCGAGGCGAAGATCGAGAACGCCTGGCCGAGGGCGGCGGGAAGCCCGCCCGCATCCGGCACGGCAATGCTGGCGGCCGTCACCGCGCCGGCGAGGGCGCGCTGATCGGGCAGTTCGTGCAGGAAGCCGCGGCCGCTTCCGGCTTCGCCGCGGCGGTTCTGGCTGGCGATCACCAGCAGCGGGATCGAATCGCCGTAGGCCTGGCCGAGCGCGGTGGCAATGTTGCTCACGCCCGGCCCGCTGATCGTGAAGCACACGCCCGGCCGCCCGGAGATGCGCGCATAGCCGTCAGCCATGAAACCGAGTCCCTGCTCGTGGCGAGCGGTGATATGGCGCACAGCGGCGCCCTCGAGCCCGCGATACAGCTCCAGGTTATGCACTCCCGGGATGCCGAACACGTGGCGCACACCGGCGGCCTCGAGGGCTTCGATCAGGTAGCGACCGAGTGTCTTCATGCGCTGGCGGCCCGCTCCTCGCGCCAGGTCAGCGGCTCGACCTTCGGGATCACCCAGCCCCAGGCGGCGGCGCCGGCGAAGGTCACGGCGCCGGCGACCAGGAATGCCCAGCCGTAGTGACCGGATCGATCCAGCATCAGGCCGGTGGCATACGGGGCGACGATGCCCGCCAGGTTGCCGAAGAAATTCTGCACGCCCACCCATTGGCCCGCAGCGCGAGGTCCGGCGAGTGTCTGCGCGATCGCATACACCGGCCCCGACTCGATGCCGACGAACACCGCCGACACCAGCAGGCTGCCCACCGCGAGCGCCGGGGCGGCGGCGCACAGGATCAGGCACAGACCCACTCCGAGCTGGCCATACACCACGTAGCCCTTGCGCACCGAATTGACCGATGCGCCGCGCCTGATCATGCGGTCCGAGTACCATCCGGCTGCGACCGAGCTCACCGCGACCACGGTATAGAAGAACAGGCCGCCCACCACGCCCATCTCGTTGATCGACAGTCCGCGCACCTTGACCAGATAGGTCGGTAGCCAGCTGATCAGAAAGTAGAACGAGTAGTTCGACGAGAAATGCCCCAGAAATGCGCCCCAGGCCGCACGCTTGCCGAGCATTTCGCGGTACGGCGGCGGGCGCCCGTAGCTCGCCAGCGACGCATGGGGCACGGTGCGGGTGAAGCGTGACCAGGGCCAGAGCCAGGTCAGGGACAGCAGGCCGAACACCAGGAACGACGCCTGCCAACCGAAGCGGCCGGCAATCAGCGAGCCGGCGAAGGTGCCGATCGCGGGCCCGATCGCCAGACCCACCGCCATCCAGCCGTTGGCGCCGCCACGGCGCTCCTCGGGGATGAGCTGCGCGAACAGGCGGCTGCTGCCCGGAAATATCACGCTCTCGCCGAGGCCGAGCAGCAGACGCATCAGCAGCAGCGAGACGAATCCCACGGTCAGGCCGCTCGCGGCGGTCGTCAGCGACCACACGGCGACCCCGAGCGCGAGCAAACGATAGACGTCGAAACGCTCGCACAGCCAGCCGGCCAGCAGCTGCGCCGGCGCGTAAGTGAAATAGAACGCCGACAGCAGCAACCCCAGCTGGGCGTTGGTGAGCCCCTGCTGGTCGATCAGCAGCGGACCGACGGTCGCGAGATTGCCGCGATCGACGTAGTTGACGAACAGCAGCGCGGTCATCAGCGTCACCAGCCAGGAGACGCGGTCGCGCGTGGCGGATCCGCTCATCGCCGGACGTCGTCGTGTGTGGGCATGGAGAGCAGCGGTTCCTTATGCGGGACTCGTCGGGCCCTATGGCGCGCAGATTACCCTCTTCAGATCTCCGATGGCGATTTCCAGTGATTCGAAGTGGCCTCGCCCCGCGCAGACGCAGCCCGTCCCGCAGGCAGCTTGCGCGGGAGGGGGCAGGTCCGACGCTGGTGAGCCGCGCAGGCACTGTCCGACACCGCGCACAGCGTTACACTGGCGGCGCCTGCCGTCGCACGCGTATACCTTGCAGCGTCCCCCGGCCGCCGACCGCCGCGGACGATCCACGCGCGTCCTGCGGATGGCCGCTCGACGATCCCGCTCACAGAGGAACAGCCATGCAGATTCGGGCCGGTTTCGAGTTGATCTATGAATTTCCGAACCCCACGCCGATGATCCTGGCGTTGAACATCCATCACAGCCGCACTGCCGACCTGCTGCGGCCCGATGAGCTGACGACCGATCCGGCAGTGCCGGTCATCGCCTACCGCGACAAGTTCGGCAACCTGTGCAGCCGGCTGATCGCTCCACCCGGCAGGATGCGGCTGGCGGCGGACGCGGTGGTGCGCGACTCGGGTAACCCCGAGCCGACGGTGCCCGGCGCCGGCCAGCACGAGGTGCAGGACCTGCCCGAGGAGACGCTGCTGTTCCTGCTGGGCAGCCGCTACTGCGAGACCGACTGCCTGACGGCAACGGCATGGCAGCTGTTTTCCGGCAGCGCTCCGGGCTGGCCACGCGTACAGGCAATCTGCGATTTCGTTCATGGCCATCTCGAGTTCGGCTACCAGTACGCCAGCCCGACCAAGTCGGCGCTGCAGGCATTCAACGATCGCAGGGGCGTGTGCCGCGACTTTGC
Organism: uncultured Gammaproteobacteria bacterium; assembly: GCA_963701975.1. Lineage (GTDB taxonomy): Bacteria > Pseudomonadota > Gammaproteobacteria > Steroidobacterales > Steroidobacteraceae > FEN-1191. Next base: position 3,430,310 of record OY969692.1, on the reverse strand, counting down.
ACACCTTGCGATCACCTTCTGCCGCTGCATGAACATTCCGGCGCGCTACTGCACCGGATATCTGGGCGACATCGGCGTGCCGCCGATGGACGCGCCGATGGATTTCTCGAGCTGGTTTGAAGCCTATCTGGGCGGCGACTGGTACGCGTTCGACGCGCGTCACAATCATCCACGTATCGGGCGGATCCTGATCGCGCGCGGGCGTGACGCAGCGGATGTCGCGATCAGCACGGCATTTGGCGCGGGCGTGCTCGAGCGCTTCCGCGTCTGGACCGACCGGATCGGCTAAGCGGCGGTTGCTGCAGGCGCATCGATGATGAATGAGCTGCAAGTCGGCGAGCACGATGTCCTGTCCACGCTGCGGCCGGACAGCCTGATCGGGGCACTGGTCTACCTGGCCGTGTTCGTCATTGTGGCGATGATGCTGTCGCGCGGACTGCGCGCCGCGGTGCATGCGGCGCTTACGCGGCAGGCGCATATCGACCGTACCATGATCATTTTCGCCCAGCAGCTGGTTTCGGCGTTCATCTGGGTGGTGATGCTGATCCTGTATGCGCACCTGATCCCGGTGCTGCGGGCGATGGGCACGGCGCTGCTGGCAGGCGCGAGCATCGCCTCGGTCGTCATCGGGCTCGCCGCGCAGAGCACGCTCGGAAACCTCGTGGCCGGCGTTGCCATCACGATCTACCGTCCATTTCGGCTGGGCGACACGCTGCAGATAGCCGCTCCCACCGGTACCGAGATCGGCACCGTGGAGATGATCTCGCTCGGGTATACCACGCTGCGCTCGCCGGACGGGCGCCTGGTGGTCCTGCCCAACAGCGTTGCGGCGAGTCAGGTGATGATCAATCTGAGCCAGACGTTCACGCCGTGGCAAATGTCGATCGCGATTCGCGTCAGCCGAGATGCGGATCTGGAAGCGGTGCAACGACTCGCCGTCAGCGTTGCGACCGAGGCGGTCGGCGAGGAGTCGGTCGCGGGATGCCTGCTGACGCGGATGGAAGCGGCCACCGCGCTGCTCGAGTTGCGGCTGCAGGCCCCGGACGCCGCCAGTCGGGACTCGCTGCGATCAAGGCTACTGACAGCGCTGGCGCAGCGATTCGCACAGGCGGGAGTCGGTGCGGGGGCGGCCGAGCCCGCGAGTTTTTCCTGAAGCGCCGGCCGGGCAGGTCGCGCCTTACCCGCGGCGCGAAGCCGCGCTATATTGCCGGCCCACTTCCAATAACGATCGTCGAACCAGGAGGGTGAACCATGCGCATGATGCTGACTGCCACGATTCCTCATGAACCGTGCAACTCGCTGATTCGAGCCAACAAGCTCGGTCCGCTCCTGAAGCGGATCGTCGCCGAACTGAAGCCCGAGGCGGTCTATTTCACCGAGCTGGACGGCACCCGGGGCGTGGTACTGATCGCCGATGTCGCCGATCCTTCCCGGATTCCGGCGCTGGCCGAGCCGTTCTTTCTCAACCTCAATGCGGATTGCCGCATGCGCATCTGCATGACACCGGCCGACCTGGGCAACGCGGGGCTGGACGAGCTGGCGAAGCGCTGGGGATAGACACCACCGGCCTGGGCCGTGGCAGCTACCCGATACGATCCATCTCCTGCCGGCTGAATCGGATAGCGGCGGCCGCGACATTGTCCTCCAGGTGATCAATCCGAGAGGTCCCTGGAATCGGCAGGATGACCGGGGACTTCGCCAGCAGCCAGGCGAGCGTTGCCTGCGCCATGTCGATGTGGCGCTGCGCGGCGACCGCCTCGAGGGCCGCCAGCCGCGGATCGGCCACCGCGTTGGCCTGGGCGCGTTGCGCCAGTGGCGCCCAGGGCAGGAAGACGATGTGCTGGCGCTCGCAGATCGCGAGCACGTCGTCCGACTGCCGATCGGCGACGTTGTAGCGATTCTGCACCGACACCACCTTGACGATCGATTGCGCGCTCGCGAGCTGCCCTGGGTCCACGTTCGACAGGCCGATGTGGCGGATCTTGCCCTGCTGCTGCAGCCGCGCCAGTTCGCCGACCGAGTCCTCAAATGGCACCTTCGGATCCGGTCGATGCAGCTGATACAGCGCAATCTGCTCCAACTTCAGCCGCTTCAGGCTCGCCTCGCAGGCTTCGCGCAGATGTTCGGGCCGGCCGTCGGGGACCCATTCCTGCTGGCTTGGGCGCACTTGCCCGCCCTTGGTGGCGATCACCAGTCCTTTTGGATACGGGTAGAGCGCATCGCGGATCAGGCGCTCGCTGACATAGGGCCCGTAGGCGTCCGCGGTATCGATGAAGTTCGTGCCAAGTTCGATGGCACGGCGCAGCACTGCACGGGCTTCCTTGCCATCGCGCGGCTCACCCCAGATTCCATCGCCGGTAATGCGCATTGCGCCGAAGCCGAGGCGGTTCACCGCAACATCGCCGCCGATCAGGATTGTGCCCGCCGCGGCCGCGGATCGCTTGCGCTGCGGCGCCGCTTCCTGCTGCGCGATGGCGAAGGCGCGCGGCAGCAGTGCCGCGCCGGTCACGGCGGCGGTGCCGCCAATCAGGAATCCGCGCCGCGAGGGATCATGGATCATCGGGTTGCACCTTCGCTAATTCACCGGTCATCGGAAGCGCCGATGCTACTGCGAGTGACGGATATTTTCCCGCCCGGCGCGCCTGCCGTGCGCGCAGCCGGCGCGGCTGCCCGGTGGCGCGGGGAGCGCGGCAGGGCGGGTGAGCCGAAGATGCTATAGTCGCTGCGCGGCGCGCCGGCAGATTTTCCCGAGTAATCAGTGGCAGACGAACAGCAGGCAGCCCTGCATTTTCCAGGGCGCATCGGCCTTGGCACCTGGCCGATGGGCGAGGTCGCGTCGCAACGCGACCAGGAGATTGCCGCGGTCCAACATGCGCTCGATGTCGGCTATCGTCTGATTGACACCGCGGAGAAGTATGCCGATGGCGGCGCTGAACGCATCATCGGCGGCGCCCTGAAGGCTTTCGGGCCCGCGCGCCGCGCCGAGTTGTTCATCGTCAGCAAGGTGGTGCCGGAGCATGCCAGCCGCGAAGGCATCGTGCGCGCCTGCGAAGGGTCGATCGAGCGCATGGGCTGCCACTATCTCGATCTCTATCTGCTGCACTGGCGCGGCTCGCAACCGTTCGTCGAAACGTTGCGCGGCTTCAACGAGCTGCTGCGGCGCGGGCTCATCCGCTTTGTTGGCGTGAGCAACTTCGGCGTCGATGACCTGCGTCAATGGCTCGAGGTGGAGCGCCAGGTCGGCCTGCCGGCCCCCACGCGCTGCAATCAGGTGCGCTACAGCGCCGACGCGCGCGGCATCGAGTACGAACTGCTGCCATGGCAGCGCGAGCGCGCGATCCAGACGATGGCCTACTCACCGCTCGGCGGTGGCGCGTTGACGACCAATGCGGTGCTTTCCAGGCTCGGCCACGAGCGCGGGGTCAGCGCCTCGCAGATCGCGCTCGCCTGGTGCCTGCGCGAGCCGGATGTGGTCGCCGTTGCCAAGTCCAGCACGCCGCGGCGCATCGACGACAATCTGCACGCGGCGCAGCTGCGCCTGGAGCCCGGGGAGCTCAGGCAGATCGATCAGGCGTTTCCGCTGCGCTTCGGAATGCTGCGGCAGAGCAGGATCTTCCGGCGCACGCACGGCGCGATCCGCCGGCTGATTCGCCGTCGCCGCTGAGCGCGGTCCAGCCGCACCCGCCGCTGCGCGAACGCGCGCACCTAGCCGATCAGCGCCTTGAAGCGCTGGGTGCGGCTGCCCTCGACGATCTCGCTGACCCGGCGAAGCAGCTGCAACGCATCCGCCGCAGGCAGCGCCTCCCCGAGCAGGAATCCCTGCGCCTCATGACAGCCGTGCTCCTGCAGGAACAACAGCTGCGACAGGTTCTCGACGCCCTCGGCGGTCACGTCGATGCGCAGTGATCGGGACATGGCGATGATGGCCGCGGCGATCGCCCGATCGTCGCTGCATTCGTTGAGACTGGTAACGAACGAACGATCGATCTTGAGCCGGTTGACCGCGAAGCGACGCAGGCGCGCGAGGCTCGAATAGCCGGTGCCGAAATCATCGATCGCGAGCGCCACGCCGAGCGCCTTGAGCCGATTGATGGTCTGCTCGGCCCAGGTCTCGTCATTCATGATCACCGTTTCGGTAATCTCCAGTTCGAGCTTAGAGGCGTCCAGGCGCGTGTCGCGCAGGATCTCGCCGATGCGCTCCGGGAAGTCGCTGAGGGCAAACTGCTGGCCGGACACGTTCACTGACATGCGGATCGGCGGCAGGCCGGCGTCGTGCCAGGCCTTCGCCTGGACGCAGGCGCTTCGCAGCACCCAGTCGCCGATCGGCAGGATCAGGCCGGTCTCCTCTGCGACCGAGATGAATTCCGACGGCGGCACCACGCCGAGCTGGTCATTGGTCCACCGAAGCAGCGCCTCCATGCCGGATACGAAGCCGGTGCGGATGTCGAACAGCGGCTGGAAATTCAACGAGAACTCGTTGCGCTGCATCGCGCCGCGCAGCTTGTCCTCGATGGTGAAGCGTTGCAGCGCCGTGGCGTTCATCGCCGCGTCGTAGAACGAGTAAGTGCCGGGACTCTTGCGCTTGGAGAAATACATCGCAAGATCCGCATTGCGCAGCAGCGTCTCGGCGTCGGACCCATCGTTGGGATAAACCGCAATGCCGACGCTCGGTGTGACGACCAGCGAGTTGAGCGCGATCTGCATCGGCTGGCGCAGGCCGCCGATGATCCGTTCGGCAATCACCCCCGCATCGCCCGGATTGCGTATGTTCGGCAACAACACCATGAACTCATCGCCGCCCAGGCGCGCCAGGTCCCCGGGACGGGCTACCGAGCCCGGGTCCGTGCTCCAGGTGTCGCCGTAGCGCAAGGAGTTGCGAAGTCGCGCGGCGACCACGCGCAACAGCTCATCGCCCACGGCGTGCCCCAGCGTGTCGTTGACGCGCTTGAAGTTGTCAAGATCGAGATACAGCACGGCCAGAGTACGCGCGTGCAGCTTCGCCGCTTCGATCGCTCCCACCAGGCGATTGCGCGATTGTTCGCGATTGGGCAGGCCCGTCAGCGAATCGAAGTAGGCCAGCTTCACGACGGCGCGCTCCGCGCGCCACTTGCTGGCCAGCGCGATCGTCATCTGCCGGATTTCGTGCGGGTGAAACGGCTTCTGCAGATAGGAGAGCTTCTCCTCCGGCGGCACGATGCCGCCGATTTCACACGGATCGACATCGGAGTAGGCGGTGCAGACCACGATCTCGACGGCGGAGTCCAGTTCCCGGATGCGCGCGGCCGCCCACACGCCGTCGGGTCCGGGCGGCATCCGCATGTCGAGGAACACCACCGCGAACGGCCGTTCCTGCGCGAGGGCCTGCTTGACTTCCGCCACCGCCGATTCAGCGCTGTCGCAGAACACCGGATCAAACGTGGCGCCGCGCGGCGCGCTCTTCGCCGGCGGCTTGCCGGCATCGGTCTTGCGGAACAGGCGTGTGCGCAGATCGTGAAATGCCGCAAGATCGCGGTTCACATCATCCTGCAGCAGGATCTGCCGATAGGCCTCGCGTACGTCGGCTTCATCGTCGACGACCAGGACGCGAATGGCGGTTCGGCTTGATTCTGCCATGGCTGACCTCAGGCGGCCGCCACGCGCGGTGCGCTCGCGTGAGCGTGCAGCGGCAGCAACAGATGCAGCGATGCGCCACGTCCCGGACCGTCGCTCGTGGCCCATATCCGGCCGCCGAGCGCGCTGAGCGCATTGGCGCACCAATGCAGTCCGATGCCGTAATTGGTGCCCCTGGATTTGGTCGAGAATCCCTTCTCGAAGACCCGCTCCAGGTTGGCCTGCGGGATGCCCACGCCGTCGTCCTGGCAGTACAGGTGCAACTGTTCGCCGTCGGCACTTCCAATCAGCTCGGCGCCGACGCGCAGCGTGCCTCCATTCCTGCCGGCGTCGCGCACGGCGTCCGATGCGTTGATGATCAGATTCTGCAGTACCAGGCGCAGAACCGTTCGGGCCACGCGCACCACGCCGATCCCGCGGAGCGATTCATCGGCGTCGATTGTCAACCGCTGGCGGCACGAGTCGGGCACCACTTCGAGCGATTGCGCCAGCAGGTCCGGCAGGCGCACCGGCTCGATCACGTGTTCATTGCGCGTCGAGCGCATCTGTTCGGATAGCGCGCTCTGCACGATCGCTGTCTGTCGAGTCAGCAGCGCCACATCCTCCTCGGCGGATCGGATGACGTGCGCGAACTCGCCGCAGGCCAGGCGCATGAATTGTTCGAGATCCGTTCGTCGCGCAGCGTCGGCGGTTCCGCGCTCGAGCTCCCCGGCCGCCTGTTCGGCATCGGCCGTCGGGGCCTGCCGCAGACGCTGGCTCAGGCCGGACAGGCGCACGCCGATCGGGGTCATCGCATTGCCGAGATTGTGCAATACCCCTTTGGCAAGCTCGGCAAATCCGGATTGGAAGGATTGATCGACCAGCTGGCGGCGCGACTCGGCGACGCGCTCCACCATACGATCGAATTCGCGCGCCAACCGGGCAATCTCGTCGGTCCCGGGAAGGTCGAGGCGCGCGGTCAGGTCCTTGCCCTCACCGATGCTCACCGCATGACGCGTCACCTCGGCCAGCGGTCGCAGCACCACCCGGTTCAGAACCAGCACCAGCAGCGCCAGCACCGCGACGGCCGCCGCGATCAGGCAGGCCGATGCGTAGGCAATCGCCGAGTGGCCGCGTTGCGTGATCCGTCGCGGCACGTTGACGCGCAGTGCCATCAGTGGGTGTCCGTAGACATCATTCAGCGAGCGGAACACCTGCGTGAGCTCGTCGGTTTCGGTCATCTGACCGGGCAGCAGCGCATCACCCACGGGCGCGATCGACAGCAGCGCCTGGGCCTGAGAGCCGATGCGTTGGATCTCGGCCGCAGACAGCAGCCGTCCGAGGATCACCATACCGCGTTGCGGTCCTGCGCCATTGCCATCGAGCACCGGTGCGGCGGCGATCATCATGATGCCGCGATTGGTCTGCAGGAAACCCCTGGCAGGCCGGGCGTCGCGCAGATTGGCGCGCCACGGGAAATCGGCCGGAAGCTCGGTGCGCGTCGCAAAATCGATGCTCAGCGGCCGTTCCGACGTCAGATCGAGATCACTCGACATGACCACGCTGCCCGCGGCATCGACCACCAGCATCGCATTGACCTGCAGCTGCTTCAGCCCGACGGTGGTGACGTTGGCCCGAACATAGTCAGGATTGTGATCGACGACGAAACGATAGGTGTCGTCCCAGTTACCCCAATCCGCGGCCGACAGGGCGAGCCGGTCCAACGTCAGGTCGAGCGCATAGTTGATGCGACGCATGGCGGTGCGGGCATCGTCGCGCTCGAGTTCCGCGAAACTGGGCATCAGGACGCGCTGCTCGACCACGATCTGAACCATGCCCAGCACCACCAGCATGCACGCAACCAGTGTGATGACCTTGGGGCGTATCGTCATGAAGCGACACGCTAGATAAATCCAGCCGGCGCTGCTGCCGCGCGACTCTCAAATCGGCGGGCGACGTTCTGTGAAACCGACAGGAAGTGACGGCCGTCACACTACTGCTGCTATTCAGGCTGGCTCAGGCAGCCGCAAGCATCTGATTCTGCAGTCCCGCAGCCGTGCGACCGGCGCGTGGCCGCCGCGGGCTCAGTGCGCGTCGCGCGCTGTCAGCGAGCTGGCCCGGTTCAGAAGCTCCGAGCGTGCGGCGAGGCTCATATTCCCCGAACTCATGGACCATGCCGCTTTGGTTTCCGTTGCGGGCAGGCGCCGCAGCGCTTCGCTGACACGTTCGGGCGTGCCCAGATCGCTCCAGCCGCAGTGCGGAACCGCCACGGCGCGCAGCCAGCTCTCCTGGCCCTGCAGGATGTCGCGCGAGAAATCAATGTCCGGCAGACGATCATAGAGCTCGGCGACGGCCCGGCCGTCCGTCTGCGCCGACAGATCGGCTCGCAGCGCGGCGCTCATCTCACGCACGGTCTCGGGCACCCGACGCTGGAACAGCGCCAGCAGCGCCTCGGCACTGGTTACCACGATGAAGGCGTTCCACAACCCGCCGCGTTCGATGAGCTCGTGGGCCTGGGCAGCCATGGGCTTTTCGATGAACTGCAATACCTCGAGCGCATCTCGGTCGTCGGCTCTTCCCGGGAGGATATAACCGAGGCCTGGATCTGCGAACTCGGGTTGCAGACCGAGCAGCACCGTCCTGTCAAAGCGCGATCGCAACAGTTCCAGCGCATGACGCAGCGAGCGCGCGAGGATCGACTCCTGGCGCACGAAATGATCGGATGGCAGCACCACCAGCCGCGCCGCCGGATCGCGTTCCAGGATCTGCAGCAACGGCAGCAGAATGCCGTTGGCGGTGCCGCGGTTCTCGGGTTGCACGATCACATTCGCTGGCGGCAGGCGCCAAAGCTCCGGTTCCCACCAGCGCCGGTGCTGCTCAGCCACGATGGCACAGGTATTGCGATCGGCGCTGACTACGCGCGCGCGCTCCAGAGCGTGATCGAGCAGCGACGGGCCGCCACGCAGGCAGCAGAACTGCTTGGGAATCACCGTGCCCGACGGCGTCGTGGTCAGGTTTCGAAGGCGAACGCCGCTGCCGGCGGCGAGGATCAGCGACCAGGCATTTCCTTGGCTCAACATGGGCCCGCTCCCGACGCGGCCTGTTTCGCGGGACACAGCCCCGCAACGGCCGTGACTTGTTCTACGGGTACATGATCCGAAACGGTGCCGACGACGGCTATCAGGGAAAACCACCATGCGTCGTGCTGCGCCTGCCTCAAGCCGCAAGCAGGGCGCGGAGCAGGGTCAACAGCTCTTCGGCCCTGATCGGTTTGCTCGCAATCCGCAGATGCGGATCGCGCGGCAGATTCTGCACGGCCGAAGAGGTATCTCCGGTCGCGAGCACGGCTTTCAGCGAGTTGCCGAGCAGCTCGCGCAGCGCGGCGATCACCTGAAGGCCGGTCTCGCCGCCGCTCAGGTGATAGTCGCTGACCAGCAGGTTGACGCCGTTGCCAGCGCGAACATGCGCTACCGCCTCAGCCAGCGAGGCGACTGCGGTCACGCGATAGCCTTCGACTCTGAGCAGCATCCGGGTCGCGCCCCGCACCGCTGCGTCATCCTCCACCAGCAGCACACGCGCCTGTCCGATCAGCGGCTCTTGGGCGCGCGGCCGCTCCGCGACCGCAGCCGGCGGCGCGACGCGCGCGGTGCTCGCAGGCAGCAGCAGCGAAAAGGCCGAGCCCCGACCGACCTCGGAGCGCACGTCGAGCTTGAGCGTCAGCAGCTTGACCAGCCGTTGAACGATTGTCAGTCCAAGCCCGTAGCCGTCGCGTGAGCTGTTGGTCGGCACACCGACCTGGTAGAACTCATCGTAGATGTAGCGCAGCTGGTCGGCCGGTATGCCGATGCCCGTATCCAGGATCTCGATGCGAATCAGCGTCGCCTCGTGCAGGCATCGCAACCGCACCCAGCCCTCGCGCGTGTACTTGATCGCATTCGAGACCAGGTTTCGCAGGATCTGTTCCACCAGCGACGGATCGCTGTGCACGCAGTCGGCGCACGACTCGATCTCAAACTTCAGTCCCTTGTTGGCCGCGATGGCGGCGAACTGCGTGCGCAACTCCTCGAAGATGCTGGCCACGGTAAAGTCGGTCGGTTCAGGCTTGATGGCGCCGGATTCGAGCTTGCTGATGTCGAGCAGTGCGTTCAGCAGCCGCGACATCGCGCCGATCGCCTGCTCCTGCTGCGCCAGCGCCTCGGCGGCGTCGGGTGCGGTCACGACGCGACGCAGCGTACCGTTGAGCAGCGCCAGGGTCTGCAACGGCTGGCGCAGATCGTGACTGGCCGTGGCGAGAAAGCGGCTCTTGCCCTGGTTGGCACGATCGGCGCTGTCCCGCGCCTGATCGGCGATCACGCGTGCCGCCTCGGCGGCCTCGCGCGCGATGATCACTTCGGCTTCGGCGCGCTTGCGATCGGTGACGTCGCGAATGGCCGCAGCGACCAGCACGCGCTCGCCGTCATCGACAGGACTCAGGCTGATCTCGACTGGAAATTCGCTGCCGTCGCGGCGCTGACCGAACAGGTCGAGGCCCACACCCATCGGGCGCACGCGCACGCTGTCGAACGTAGCGATCCCGGTGTCCGACGTGGCGTGAGCGGAAACGCTCCGGCATCAGCATCTCGACGCGCTGGCCGATGATTTCGTCGTGCGCGTAGCCGAACAGCGCGGACACCTGCCGGTTGGTAAAGCAGATGATGCCGGCGGGATCGATGATGATCATCGCATCCGGGGCGGCGTCGAGCGCGCTACGCGCAAGATCAGCAGGCGTTGACAGCATCGCAATGCCTCTGAGGCGTGGCTTCCCTGATTACGGCGCGCGCTGGCAGCCCAACCCCTTATCTAGGCTGCGCGGTGGGCGCATTAAAGTCAAACGCAATTCGGGTTCTGTGCCGGCGCGCGCTGGTGGATGGCCGCGCGCTGCCGACGCGGGCCGGCTGTAGCGGCCGGCAGCAAGACTCTGCCGGATCAGCGGCGCGAGTGCTGCTCCTGCCGTTGCCCTTTGACCGTGATGTCGAGCAGCGCCCGAGCGTCGCTGACGACGACGTGCAGCAGATCGTTGAGGGTGACGATGCCGACCACCGCGCCCCGATCATCGACCACGGGTATCCGCCGCACGCCGTGCGTGCGCATGCGTTCGATGACCTGGCTGGTGTCTTCGGACTCGCTGGCAATGACTACGGGGGCATGCAGCAGGCTCGCCAGGCTGGTCTTGGACGGGTCAAGCCCATTGGCCAGGACCTCGACCACCAGATCGCGGTCGGTGACGACTCCGAGCGGCAGGCGCTCGTCATCCGGGTCATCCACGACCACCAGGTCGCCGACGTGCTTGTGACGCATCAGCCGGGCCGCCTCCAGGGCGTTGGTCTGCGGCGCGCAGCAGACGACCTCCGCCGTGCACATTTCTTTCAATAGCATGACAGTGCTTCCTCCAGTTCGTTACCGACAGCTTACATCGCCAGAATGCGCGCGAGATCCAGCAGGCGCACGTCTGCGGGCTTCACCCGTTCCGCGACCTGGTCCAGGGGCGTGGCGGCCGGCTTGCCATCGCGCAAGCCGATGAGGATTCCGTAGCTGCCGGCGGCGGCCGCGTTCAACTGCTGCTGCGCCGAGCATGGATCCGAGCATGCGGTCGAACACTCCCGGTGCACCACCGCGCTGGACGTGACCGAGCTTGGTGGTTCGCAGCTCGAAGCCGAGCCGCTCCTGATGTTCGTTGAAATAATGCAGCAGGGCATCGGCATTGTACTTCGCGCCTTCGGCCACCACGACGATCGCGTGGCTCTTGCCGCGTGCATAGGCGGCGCGCAGTTCCTCGGCGAGCTGATGCGGCTCGAAGTCGGATTCGGGCACGACGACGGCTTCCGCGCCACCGGCGATTCCGGCGACCACGGCCAGGTAACCGCAGTTGCGCCCCATGACCTCGACCAGGAACGCGCGCTTCATCGACGAGGCGGTGACCCGCAGGCGATCGATCGACTCCAGAGCCACGTCAACCGCTGTCGTAGCGCCGATCGTGATATCGGTACCCTGCAGGTCGTTGTCAATCGTCGATGCAATGCCGATGACGGGCGCGCCACGCCGATTCAGCTTCAACGCGCCCGCCTGGGATCCGTTGCCACCGATGACGATCAGGCTCGAAATGTCGTGCCGCTTCAACGTGGCCATCGCCTCGTCACAACCACGCTCGGACTTCAGGGTCTCGCAACGTGTGGTGCCGAGCATGGTTCCGCCCAGATGCAGGATGCCCCCGACATCGCGCAGACCCAGTGGCCGCAAATCCCCGCCGATCAGCCCGCTGTAGCCGTGATGAATTCCGAGCACCTCATGGCCGCGGGATATCGCGCAACGCACCACCGCCCGCGTTGCCGCATTCATCCCCGGTGAATCACCGCCGCTGGTCAGGACCGCTATTCGTGGCACGCTCGCGCCCCGTGCCGTCGCGCCCGCAGAGCTTGCATGGATCCAGACATCGCCGGCTTCGGCGCGGCGCTCAGCGTCGCTCCGGCTCGGGCCGGTCCGACCCGGCATTGGGCCGCGCCATCACCCGCCAGCGCCGCGTGCATGCTGGCGCGAAGTCCTGGTCGATGACGGCCGTCACGACGCGCAGCCAACGCGGCGGTGATTGCTCCGCATAAAGAAGGCTCAACCTCGGGCATCGCACCATCATCGACACATCCCTCACAACCGGACTCTGGGGCAGAGAATCGCCGCCCGCGGCGCCTGGGTGTAGTCGTAGGCACCGCAGCGCCCTAGGTAATTGACGCAGTCTGCGCCACCACCATCAGATGCTGCACGCGAGTGTCCACGACCCTTGACCGCGCGCGTTCCGTTCGGCCTTGCTAGGGGCCGATCCAGCGTATCTGCGGCTCCTTGCGCGGCACGGGCGGCGGTGTCGATTTCGGGTGCCCGACGATGATCGGCGCCACCGGCAGCTGTCCCGCGGTAAGCCCCAGCGCGCTCCTGCCGTCGGGCGTCCCCAGCCAGGCCTGGGCAAATCCAATCCAGCAGCTTCCGAGTCCTTCGCCGCACGCGGCCAGCATCAGATTCTCGGCAGCCAGCGAACAGTTCTCGACCGCCCAGGGACTCTGGCTCGTGCTCGAGATCACGATCAGCGCCGGCGCCCCATAAAAGATGTCGAAATTGGGCGTGTTCAGGATCTCCTGCAGATGATGCGACAGCGCGCCGGGCGGCGGCGTTCGCAACAGGTGGGCCTTGGAGGCGCTCGATATGCGGTCGAGCAGGGCCTTGTCGAGCACCACGCTGAAAAACCAGGCCTGCTCGTTGACCGCGCTCGGCGCCAGGATGGCCGCGTTGATCAGCCGGCGCAGCAGCGCTTTATCGATCGGTTCGCTGGTGAATTCCCGCACGGCGCGCCGCGCGTGGATGGCTTGCTGCAGTTCCATCGAATATCCAAGAGTTTGGCCAATCGTCATCGTCCCCACCGGGACGATCTTCGGACACATGATCGGTCCGGCGCCATGGCGCAACAAGCGTGCGTAGTACCTATGTGCTGCGCGGGACGCTCGCCGCTGCGGGAATAGCCGCTGCTGTCAGCGTTGTCGCTGTACAACAAATCCGATCCGTAACGGATTCGGGCCCTCGATGCAATCACAGCGATCCAAGACGCGCATTCGTTGCGTGTGCGCGACGAACAGGATCATTGCCTGCTCCAGTGCAGCGCGGACCAAATAGGAGGCGATTGGAGCGCATGCTAGTATCCGGCCGCGGTCTAACAATATCAGCGGGGTAGCACTTCATCCGCAGTGCCGTGTAAAGAACTAGAAACTCCTCGCGATTAGGAGACAAGAACATGAAACAGTTGGTAGCGCTTTCGCTCAGCATCGCCATTCTGGGGGCAATCTGGGCGTATCTGGCCCTCGGGCCTTTAAGCGGTGACGTCCTGGTCTGGGCCGGATTCATTTCCTGGGGTTGCTTCTTCCACAGTGGTGCCGACGGCAAGGCACTGACCAAGACGATTGCCGGCACCTGCTATGGCGCATTCATCGGCTGGATCGCCTTGCTGCTGGTGGTGAACACCTCGATGCCGGCACTCGGCGTGGCCTGGCCGGCGATCCTGGTCGGCGTGACCGTGTTCTTCCTGGTGATCGTGGCCTCGATCGATCTGTTGTCGGTTGTTCCGGCTAATGTGTACGGATATGCGGCGATCGTCGCCTATTCGCTGCATCAGCCCTCGGCCGATCCCGGTGTCGGCCCGTTGAAGAACCTGACATCAGGTTCGTTCGCTAACCCGCTGATCCTGCTCATCGTCTCGCTGATTATCGGAGCGTTCTTCGGCTTGTTCTCCGGCAAGCTCGCGGGCGCTCTGACCAAGAAATAGCGCGCGACTGCCGCATTGGCATAGGGGCGGTGCCCCGGGGCTGGTCGCAAGGTTAACCCCGGGAGCACTGGCCTCGATTGCGGGGCCGCGCACTGCGCCGCCGCTGCCTGATCAGCCGATGACCTTGGCAACTTCCCGCGGCTGCCCGAGGATGCGCACATCACCTGGCAGCGGGAGGACCTCATGGCTGGACTGGATCGCGGTGCGCCAACGCCCTCCGGCGGCGACACTCCCGACCGCGATCCCCAGGAGACCCGCGATTGGCTCGAATCGTTCGACGCGGTGATCCGCGCTGAAGATTCGGCGCGCGCCCTGTTTCTGCTGCGCCAGCTCGATGAGCACGCCAAGGAGCTGGGCCTGGTCGCAGCCGCCGCGCCGTTCTCCGCCTATCGCAATACCATTGCACTCGAGCGCCAGGGCACTTACCCGGGGGACCTCGCGGTCGAGGAACGCCTGACCGCTATCATGCGCTGGAACGCGCTCGCGATGGTGGTGCGCGCCAACCAGGCTTACGGCGAGCTCGGCGGCCACGTCGCCAGCTACGCCTCGGCGGCGGAGATCTTCGAGGTCGGCTTCAACCATTTCTTTCAGGGGGCGCGCGACGATCGCGGCGGCGACCTGGTGTACTTCCAGCCGCATTCGGCCCCGGGCGTCTACGCGCGCGCCTTTCTGGAGGGCAGGCTCAGCGAACGGCAGCTCGCGCACTTCCGCCAGGAGGTGCGGGGCGGTGGTCTGTGCTCCTATCCACATCCCTGGCTGATGCCGGAGTTCTGGCAGTTTCCGACCGGCTCGATGGGCCTCGGCCCGATCAGTGCAATCTACCAGGCGCGCTTCCTGCGCTATCTGGCGCACCGGGGACTGGCCCAGACCGACCACCGCCGCGTCTGGGGTGTGTTTGGCGACGGCGAGATGGACGAGCCGGAATCGATCGGCGCGCTGACGCTTGCGGCGCGCGAACGGCTGGACAATCTGACCTTCATCATCAACTGCAATCTGCAGCGGCTCGACGGCCCGGTGCGCGGCAACGGCCAGATCATTCAGGAGCTGGAGGCGCTGTTCGCCGGCGCCGGCTGGAACGTGATCAAGGTGCTGTGGGGCTCGGAGTGGGACGCGCTGTTCGCGCGCGATACGCAGCACGCGCTGCTGCGCCGGCTGGCGGCGACCGTGGACGGCGAATACCAGAACCTCGGCGCCAACGACGGCGCCTACAACCGTCGAGCACTTCTTCAAGAAGGATCCGGACATCCAGTGCGCTGGTCGCGCACATGACCGACGCCGAGATCGACGCGCTCAAGCGCGGCGGACACGATCCGCGCAAACTGTATGCCGCGTTCGCGGCAGCGATGAATCACGCGGGTCAGCCGACGGTCATTCTGGCCAAGACCAAGAAGGGCTTCGGCATGGGCGGCGCGGGCGAATCGCGCATGACCGCGCACCAGGCAGAAGAAGCTGGACGTCGATGCGCTGCAAGGCCTTTCGCGACCGCTTCCAGCTGCCACTGTCCGACGAGGACGTCGCGGCGCTGCGCTTCTACCGGCCGCCCGAGCACAGCCGCGAGCTCGGCTATCTGAACGAACGCCGCGCCGCGCTCGGCGGGCCGTCTGCCGTCGCGCCGGCGCGAATGCCCGCCGGTAGCGGTGCCGCCCGTGGCCAGCTACGCGCAATTCGCGCTCACCGCGGACGGCAAGGAAATGTCGACCACGATGGCGGCGGTGCGCATGCTCGGCGCTCTGCTGCGTGACCGCAGCCTCGGAGCGCGCGTCGTGCCGATCGTGGCCGATGAGGCGCGCACCTTCGGCATGGACAACCTGTTTCGCCAGATCGGCATCTACTCCCCGGTGGGCCAGCTCTATGAACCGGAAGACGCCGGCTCGATGCTGTTCTACAAGGAAGCCAGGAACGGGCAGCTGCTGGAAGAGGGCATCACCGAAGCCGGCGCGCTATCCTCGTGGGTCGCTGCGGGTACCGCATACAGCGTGCACGGCATCGCGATGCTGCCGTTCTACATCTACTACTCGATGTTCGGATTCCAGCGCGTCGGCGATCTGATCTGGGCCGCGGCCGACCAGCGCACGCGCGGCTTTCTGTTCGGCGCCACCGCCGGCCGCACCACCCTCGGCGGCGAAGGCCTGCAGCACCAGGACGGCAGCAGTCATGTGATGGCGGC
This sequence comes from uncultured Gammaproteobacteria bacterium, assembly GCA_963701975.1. GTDB lineage: Bacteria > Pseudomonadota > Gammaproteobacteria > Steroidobacterales > Steroidobacteraceae > FEN-1191. Next base: position 3,414,216 of record OY969692.1, on the reverse strand, counting down.
GGCGGTACCGAACTGCCGTGCCTACGATCCCACGTTCGCGTACGAGCTGGCGGTGATCATCGATCATGGCATGCGACAGATGATGGAACAGCAGGTCGACGAGTTCTATTACGTCACCATGATGAACGAGAACTACGCCCAGCCATCGATGCCGCCCGGGATCGAGCCCGACATCATCCAGGGGATGTATCGTTATGCAACCCACCGGCCGGCGCAGGCCCGCTCGCAGCTCGATCTGCTGGGCTCCGGCGCCATCCTGCGCGAGGTGATCGCGGCGGCCGAGATGCTGGCGCAGGATTGGCACATCGCCAGCGACGTGCACAGCGTGACCAGCTTCAGCGAACTGGCGCGCCAGGCGGCTGATGTCGAGCGCTGGAACCGCCTGCACCCACTGCAGACGGCGCGGCGCAGCCACGTCGAGCAGCAGCTCGCCGGCGCGCGGCCGGTAATCGCGGCCACCGACTACGTGCGCGCCTATCCGCAGCTGATCGCGCCGTATGTCGCGGGACGATTCGTGGCGCTCGGCACGGACGGGTTCGGGCGCAGCGACACCCGGCCGGCGCTGCGCGGATTCTTCGAAGTCGATCGGCACTCGATCGTGCTGGCCGCGCTGGCGACGCTGGCCCGGCTCGGGGATCTGCCCGCGCAGTCGGTGGCGCAGGCGATCGAGCGCTATGGTATCGACATCGAATCGATCGCGCCGTGGCAGCGCTAGACGCTCGAGCGGAGTCGAATATGCAGCAGCAAATCAATCAGTCAGGTATGTGGCGCCTGCGCATGTGCAGTTGGCGATGGCTGGCGCTGGCCGGCATCTCCTGCCTGCCGCTCACGGCCCATGCGCAGATGCTCTCCTATTCGAAGGGGGAGGCGTACTCCAGCGTCAATGGTGAGGTCAACCCGGCTTATAAGATCGAATATCGGCAGATGCTGTATCAGGGCTTTTCAGTCACTTTCGACTACGTGAACGAAGGCCACTACACCGGACACCACCCGGACGGCTACAGCTTGGAGTTCTGGTATCAGCATCGATTGTCCGAAAAATATCGCCTGTACTTCGGGGCCGGGATTGGGCCCTATTATTACTTCGACACCATCACGCCCGCGGGCGGCCAATCCATCGATGCGCACGGACTTGCGCCGGTGGTCACACTCAGCGCGCGCGGCAAGCTCTGGAGACAGTGGGACTGGGTGGTGTCGGCTGATTCGATCGATCCGGCCCACGATGTCAAGGCGCAGATGCTGAGCCTGGGCATCGGCTACTGGCTGAGCGACAGCGCGTCACCCGCGGGATTCTTTGAACGGGCCGGCAACGTGTCGGCGTCGAATGATCCGGATGAGCTGTCGGCCTACGGCGTCATCAGCGTCATCAATATCTCGAGCAATCCCGAGTCGTGGGGGGCGAGCGTCGAATACCGCCACCGATTCGCGCAGCACTTTGACGGCACCCTCACCTACATCTACGAAGGTGATCCGCGGGTGGCTCGTCGCAGCGGTTTCGCCGCGCAGCTGTGGCCGGTTCGCTCCGACGTGAAGAGCGGCATCGAGATTGGCGCAGGTTTTGGCGCTTATGCGTTCATCGACCGCAAGCAGCAACCGATCCCGGGACAGATCTCGAGCACTGCGGCCGCGCCGCTGGTCTCGCTGATGGCCTCGTATCCGGCGAGATCAAATTGGTTCGTCCGGGCCATCTGGGATCGCGTCGTGAGCAACTACAGCCGCGATGCCGACATCTGGCGCCTCGGGGTCGGACGCACCCTGTAGCGACTTCGACGCCGCAGGCAAGAGATGATCCGATCGCACTACGTTCTGGCGCTCGATCAAGGTACCACCTCGACCCGCTGCATCGTGTTCGACGAGCAGGCGCGGCCTGTCGGCGTCGCGCAGCGCGAATTGCCTCAGCACTATCCGGCATCCGGCTGGGTGGAGCACAACGCCGAGGACATCTGGCGCGATTCGCTCGCCACGGCCAGAGACGCGATCGCTCAATCCGACGTCGGCATTGAGCGCATCGCGGCACTCGGGATCGCCAATCAGCGTGAAACCGCGGTGGTCTGGGATCGCAACACTGGCATACCGATCCATCGGGCCATCGTCTGGCAGGACCGGCGCAGCGCCGACGAGTGCACTCGTCTGCAGCGCGACGGCGTGGAGGCGATGGTGCGATCGCGCACCGGTCTGCTGCTCGACCCGTATTTTTCCGCTACCAAAGTGGCGTGGATACTGGACAACGTGCCCGGCGCGCGTGCGCGGGCGGATCGTGGTGAACTGGCGTTCGGTACCATCGACAGTTTCCTGCTGTCGCGCCTGACCGGTGGCAAAGTGCATGCCACGGATGCGACCAATGCCTCTCGTACGCTGTTGTTCGATATTCACCGACAGCAATGGGACGAGGAACTGTTGCGGTTGTTTCGCATTCCCCGTTCCGTGCTGCCCTCGGTACGTGACAGCAGCGGATTCTACGGTGCGACCGCTCCGGCGCTGTTCGGGAAAGCCATACCTGTCGCCGGCATCGCAGGCGATCAGCAGGCGGCGCTGTTCGGGCAAGCGTGCTATGAGCCGGGGACGGCCAAAGCCACCTATGGCACCGGCAGTTTCATGCTGGTCAATACCGGCAGACAGGCAGTGCCCTCAAGCAACCGGTTGCTGACGACGACGGCTTATCGGCTCGGGGGCCGGCCCACCTATGCGCTCGAGGGTTCGATCTTTGTTGCCGGCGCTGCCATCAAATGGCTGCGCGACGGGTTGCAGCACATCACCCACGCCGCCCAATCCGAACAGGTTGCAGAGAGTCTGCGCGCTAACCACGGTGTCTACCTGGTGCCGGCCTTTGTGGGGCTCGGTGCGCCCCATTGGAGACCCGACGCCCGCGGCCTGATATGCGGACTCACCCTCGATGTCACCGGCGCACATCTGGTGCGCGCGGCACTCGAAGCGGTGGCCTATCAGACGCTGGACCTGTGCGATGCAATGGCGCGCGACGGCGCCGCGCGGGTCCGGGCGATTCGCGTCGATGGCGGCATGGCCGCCAACAACTGGTTCTGCCAGTTCCTCGCTGACATCCTCGAGGCTTCGGTCGAGCGGCCGCGGTATCTCGAGAGCAGCTGTCTGGGTGCGGCCTTCCTGGCTGGGCTCGCCACTGGTGTGTGGTCGGACCTTGCGGCAATTTCCGCAACCTGGGCGAGTGGCGCCGGATTCGCGCCACGAATGCTCGAGTGCGAACGCACGCCGTTGATCGATGGCTGGCGAATGGCAGTGCGTCGAGCGACGATCTAACGACAGCCCTGCGGCCCCGGTTCGAGCACTTGCAAGATCTTGGGCGGGCGGTATTACCCGGCGCCACGGGGTAGCCGGCGGTGAAGGCGGCCGGGTCTTTCAGCGGCTGCCGGCGGCCAGCTTCAACCAGGTCTCGACCACGGTATCCGGATTCAACGACATCGATTCGATGCCCTGGTTGACCAGCCATTGCGCCAGGTCCGGATGATCCGACGGGCCCTGGCCGCAGATGCCGGCGTACTTGCCGGCCCTGCGGCACGCCTGAATCGCCATCGACATCATCGCCTTGACCGCCGGGTCGCGTTCGTCGAACAGGTGCGCGATGACGCCCGAATCCCGATCCAGTCCCAGCGTCAGCTGCGTCATGTCGTTGGAGCCGATCGACATGCCGTCGAAATGTTCCAGGTACTGATCCGCGAGCAGCGCATTGGTCGGCAGCTCGCACATCATGATCAGCTGCAGGCCGCCGGGCTCGCGCTTGAGGCCGTTGTCGGCCAGCAGCTGCGACACCGCGCGCGCCTCGGCGAGCGTGCGAACGAACGGAACCATGATCTGGATGTTGGCCAGTCCCATCTGCTCGCGCGCGCGTCGCAGGGCGCGGCATTCGAGCTCGAAACAGCCCCGAAAGCCCGGATCGATGAAGCGCGATGCGCCGCGGAACCCGAGCATCGGATTCTCCTCGTGCGGCTCGTACTGGCTGCCGCCGATCAGGTTCGCGTATTCATTGGTCTTGAAATCCGACAGCCGCACGATCACCGGCTCGGGCGCGAATGCGCAGGCAATGGTCGCGACGCCCTCGGCGAGGCGGTCGACAAAGAACTCCACCGGATCGGTGCCCGGGCCGATGTGCTGGCGAATGGTGGCCTGCAACGCCGGCTCCAGTGATGCGAACTCGAGCAAAGCGCGCGGATGAATGCCGATGGTGCGGTTGATGATGAATTCCAGGCGCGCCAGTCCGACGCCGCGATTGGGAATAGCGGCGAAGTCGAAGGCGCGGTCGGGATTGGCCACGTTCATCATGATCTTGACCGGCACTGCCGGCATGGAGTCGAGCTTGATCACCTGCTGCTCGAACTTGAGCCGGCCACGATAGACATTTCCGGTGTCCCCTTCGGCACAGGACACGGTCACCAGCTCGCCGTCGGTAATCTTCTGCGTGGCATCGCCACAGCCGACCACGGCGGGAATCCCCAGTTCCCGCGCGATGATGGCGGCGTGGCAGGTACGGCCGCCGCGATTGGTGACGATGGCAGCCGCGCGTTTCATCACCGGTTCCCAGTCCGGATCGGTCATGTCCGCCACCAGCACGTCCCCAGGCTGCACCCGCGGCATGTCGGCGGCCGAGCGCACGACGCGCGCCGGGCCGGCGCCGATGCGCGAGCCGATGGCGCGACCGGTCACGATCACCGGCGATCGGTCCTGCAGGCTGTAGCGCTGCAGGTCCCTGCCGGTGCGGCTCAGCACGGTCTCAGGACGCGCCTGCAGGATATGGATCTGGCCGGTGCCGCCGTCGAGGCCCCATTCGATGTCCATCGGACGGCCGTAGTGCTCTTCGATGATCAGCGCCTGGCGCGCAAGCGTCACCACGTCGGTGTCAGCGAGGCAGTAGCGCTCACGATCGGCGGGCGCGACGGCTACGGTTTGCACGCGCGCTGCGGCGCCGGCGCCGTCCGCGTAGATCATCTTGACGCTCTTGCTGCCCCGGCGCCGCCGTACGATCGGCAGGTGACCGGAACGCAGCGCGGGCTTGTAGACGTAGAACTCATCCGGATTGACCGCACCCTGCACGACCGTTTCCCCGAGGCCATAGGATGCGGTGATGAACACCACGTCGCGAAATCCGGACTCGGTGTCGAGCGTGAACATGACTCCGCTCGCGCCGAGATCGCTGCGTACCATGAGCTGCACGCCAGCGGACAGCGCCACCTGGGCATGGGCAAAACCGTGGTGCACGCGATAGGCGATCGCGCGGTCGTTGAACAACGATGCAAACACCTGGCGGGTGGCGCTGAGCAGCTGCTCCTTGCCGCGTACGTTGAGGAACGTTTCCTGCTGGCCGGCAAAAGAGGCATCCGGCAGATCCTCTGCGGTCGCCGAGGAGCGCACCGCTACCGCGACCGCGTTGCCCCCGAGGTGCTCCCAGGCCGCCACCAGCTGCCGCTCGAGCTGCGGGGCAAACGGCGTCGCGAGTACCCAGCCGCGGATCTTCTCGCCGGTCCTGGCCAGCTGTGCCACATCCTCGACGTTCAGCGCCGACAGCTCGGTTTCGATGCGCTGTGCCAGGCCATCGTGCGACAGGAATTCGCGATAGGCCTCCGCGGTGGTGGCGAAGCCCGCGGGCACGCTGACGCCGAGCGGGGCGAGATGACTGATCATTTCACCGAGCGAGGCATTCTTGCCGCCGACCCGTTCCACATCGCGCATACCGAGTTCAGTAAATGGCACTGCGTATTCGCTCACGCGCGACCCCTAAAGAGCTTGTTGTTGCCGGCAAGAACCGTTAAGTGAAACACTAGCGATCATCCACTGCAACCGCAGTCGGAGGCAATGCGTGGCCAGCAACGAGTCGGTCGCACGGACCGTGTTCTTCATCTCCGATCATTCCGGCGTCACCGCGGAAACCATGGGTCACAGCCTGCTCAGTCAGTTCGAGGGTATTTCCTTCAGAGCGGTCACGTTGCCGTTCATCAGCACGCTGGAACGGGCGGTGGAGGCGCGGCAGCGGATCAATGCCACGGCGCTCGCTGACGGTGCGCCGCCCATCATCTTCAGCACGCTGGTTCGCGATGCCGAGCGCGAGGTGGTCAAGGGCGCCAACGGACTGTTCCTCGATTTCTTCGACGCATTCCTCGCGCCGCTGGAGACCGAGCTGGGACAGAAGAGCTCGCACGCGCTGGGCCGCGCGCACGGCATGATCGACCTGGCCGGATACATGACCCGCATCGATGCCACCAACTTTGCGCTGGCCAACGATGATGGTGGTCAGAACCGCGAGTACGAGCGTGCCGATGTGGTGCTGCTGGGCGTGTCGCGATCGGGCAAGACGCCGACGTGCCTGTACCTGGCCCTGCAGTACGGAATTTACGCGGCCAATTATCCGTTGATGGAAGAAGACCTGGAGAACGGGCAGCTGCCCGAGCCGGTGCGGCCGCACGTGCGAAAGCTGTTCGGCCTGACGATCGAGGCCTCGCGGCTGCAGCAGATTCGCGAGGTCCGTCGGCCCGAGAGCCGCTACGCCTCGGCGCAGCAGGTCCAGTACGAGCTGCGCGCGGCCGAGCGCATGTACGCACGATTTGGCGTGCCGCACATCGACACCACGCATTGCTCGGTCGAGGAAATTTCCAGCCGCATCCTGCAGCTGACCGGAATCCCGCGCCGCCTGCGACCGTGATCCGGCGCGCGAGGACCGTTCCCGGGGCCCGGGTTGGACACCCCGGATATGGAACGCAACGGTAGCGTTGCATTATTCAGGGAGCAGGCGTAGCGTAACGGCGCGCTCAACCGCCTCGCCGTCACCTGCAGGAGGGCCCACCCAATGCCATACCCACGAACGGTTCTTGCGGCGCTGAGCGCCCTGGCGCTATCGCTGGCCCCGATTGCACCGGCCGCTGCGGCCGGGCCCGGGCCTTGGGTGGGTGAGCACGCATTCACGCACTTCGGGCTTGGGGCGGCCTTCGCGCACGGTGTGTTCGGCCTCGCCGCGTGGCCGTTCCTGATCGCAGGTGCCGCTGCGGCGGCCGCGCAGTCCGCGGATGGGTATGCGCCGGCGGCGGGCTACGGGCCGGCCCCGGCGTATGGGTATGCGCCGGCGGCGGGCTATGGGCCGGCCCCGGCGTATGCGCCGCCTTCGGCCTACGCGCCCCCCGTAAACTACTACCGGCCAGCGCCCGCTTACTATCCCGCGGCACCGGCCGCCTACTACGCACCGCGCGCCGCCTACTACGCACCGCGCGCCGTCTACTACCCACCGGCTCCGCACTACTACTATGCGTCGCCGGCGGGCTACTACGGCTGGCCTGCGAGGAACGCAGGCGCACGCGCGGGCTACTATGCGCCCTTCGGCTACCAGGCCGCCCGGCGCCCCGGCTATTACCACTACCCGCGCTAAAGATCGGCACCACCGCCCGACTTCCGCCCGGCGCGGCGGCGGCCGGCCGTCGCGGGTGGCCGCGCTGGCGCTGAATGAGCGCATCCTGGAAGCGGCCACCGAGCTGTTTCTGGCGCAGGGCTATGGTCTGACGACCATCGAAGCGGTGGCGCGGCGCGCCGGCACCTCCAAGCGTACGTTCTATCACCGGTTTGCTGACAAGGCGGTGCTGTTCGGTGCGGTGGTGCACCGGATCATCGAGGGCATGCGTCCACCGCCGGGCGTTCCGCTGCTCGAGGGTGCAACGCTGCACGAGGTGCTGAAGCGGCTCGCGGTCCTGATCCTGCATGCCGCACTGTCACCGCCCGCCATCGCCCTGCATCGACTGATCGTCGCCGAATCGGCGCGCTTTCCCGAGCTCGCGCGCGCGGTCCACGCTCAGGGCGCGAGCCACGAGGCGATCGCGCTGATCAGCGGTGCGCTGGAGCGCGAGATCGATAATGCAGAATTCGCCGCGCCGGCGCGCGAGTTCGCCGCGCTGCAGTTCCTGCAGCTGGTGGTGGTGGTACCGCAACGCCGGGCGCTCGGGTTCGACAACCCGATGAGTCCGGCCGAGCTCGAGGCCTGGGCCGATGCGTCGGTGCGGCTGTTCCTGAACGGCTGCCGCGGCTGGCGGCGCTCGCCGTGACGGTGCTGCGCCGGTACGATGCCGTCCGGCCAGAAGAATTACAGGGATGATCACCATGACCAGACAACGCATCAGGCGGATCGCACGCGCCGCTATTGTCGCCGTGATTGCCGCCGTCGGGCTCGATCCTTCCAGCCTTGTCCGGGGTGCCGCGAGCGCTCCGAACGAGTTGCCGCCTTACAAGGGGACGCTGAAGGACGATTACTACCCCGCGGACGCGCGCCAGCATTACCTGCAGGGCAGGGCACTGGTCGAATTCACGTTGAATGGGCGCGGGGTGCCGGCCGATGTGGTGGTGGTGAATTCCGAGCCGCCGCGCGAATTCGAGCAATCGGCGCGCCAGCTGGTCAGGAACCTGCGCTTTGAAGTCCCGGCAGACTGGGAGCAGGGCGCAGCGGCATCCCACCGCTTTCGCATCGGGGTACGCTTCCAGACGGTCGAGTGCACGGTGATGGGGCGCTGCGAATCTGAGGCTCGCAACCCGCCGGCCGATTACGCGGCGGACCGAATCTACGTAGTCACGGCCCAGCGGCGGGTGCTGTCCCTGGGCGGCGCGCATGCAGCGCCGCCTGCGCCGCCACCCGCAGCACCGCCGCCGTCGCGAAGCGGTCCCACCACGTCGCCGGCGCCCGCGGCTGCGCCGCCGCGGCCCCAGGATCACCCGCTTGCGCCGCCCGAGCCTATATATCCGCCCGGCTGAGGCTCGACGGTCCAGCCGCGGTGCGCGGGTGGACGCTCGACAGCGCAGCGCGCCGATGCTGCCGTGATCGTGCTGCGCGCCCTCGTCATCGCGCTGCTCGTCTCGGGCATCGCGGGGGGTCCGCGTCGTTGCAGTTGCCGGCGATGCGCTTCGCACCGATGCGCGGGCGCTGGCCGCCGGCGCGGTGGCATCACCCGATCGTTACGGCGCGCTGGCCGCGCGCGAGATCTTGAGGGCCGGCGGCAACGCGGTTGACGCAGCGGTAGCGACCGGGTTCGCGCGCGCCGTCACCTATCCGGAGGCCGGCAATCTCGGCGGCGGCGGCTTCATGACGCTGTACGTCGGTGGCAATGCGTATTTTCTCGACTATCGCGAGACCGCCCCGGCGCGCGCGAGCGCCGGCATGTACCTGGACGGCAGTGGCGAGCCGATCCCCGACCTCAGCGTCGTCGGTAACCTTTCGATCGCGGTGCCGGGGACCGTGCGAGGCCTGGCGCAAGCCCAGCGCCGCTTCGGGCGTCTGTCCTGGCGGCGCGACCTGGCCCCCGCGATCCACTATGCGCGGCAGGGATTCGAGGTCAGCCCGCAGCTGATCGGCATCCGCGACGGCAGCCAGGAGCCGTTGCTCCGGAGCACCAATTTTGGCCGCTATTTCGCCGCCCTGCGCGCCGGCCGGCGCTTTCGCCAGCCAGAGCTCGCCGCGACGCTGGAGCGGATTGCCGAGGGGGGAGACAGGGAATTCTACGAAGGGCGCACTGCCGATCTGCTGGTTGCGCAGATGAATCGCGGCGCCCCGAAGGGTCTGACCGACCGGGCGGATCTGGCGGGCTACAAGGCCGTGTGGCGCGAGCCGCTCGAGGGCGACTGGCACGACTTGCGCGTGATTACGGCGCCGCCGCCGAGCTCGGGAGGCATCGCGCTGCTGCAGATGCTGAGCATGAAGCACGACGCCGCATCGCTGTTCCAGGGCGTGCCGCTGAACTCCCCGCAGTACCTGCATCTGGTCGCGGAGATTGAAAAGCGGGTATTCGCCGACCGCGCGCAGTACCTCGGCGATCCTGACATGGTCCCGGTTCCGGTCGCCGCGCTGATCGATCCGGCGTACCTGGCACGACGCGCCGCTCAGATCGATCCGACGCAGCCCTCGCCGCTGGCGGCGGTCGAGCCGGGACTGGAGAAGCCGCAAACCACGCATTTCTCGATCGTGGATCGCTTCGGCAACGCGGTGTCCAACACCTACACGCTCAACGGTTGGTTCGGATCCGGCGTGGTGGTCGAGGGCGCCGGATTTCTGCTCAATGATGAGATGGACGATTTTTCGGTCAAGCCTGGGATTCCCAACCAGTACGGCGTGGTCAGCGCGCAGGCCAACGCGATCGCACCCTACAAGCGACCGCTGTCATCGATGACACCGACCATCCTGCTGCAGCACGCGCGCGTGGCGATGGTGCTCGGCACGCCGGGCGGTTCGCGGATATTCACATCGGTGTTTCAGGTGCTGGCCGACGTCTACGATTTCGGTCTGGACCTGAAGCCGGCGCTGGCGCAGATGAGATTCCATCACCAGCTGCTGCCGCAGAACACGCTTTTCGCCGAACCGTACGCCGCATTTCCCCCGGCGCTGGCCCGCGCGATGCTCGAACGCGGCTACCGGCTCGAAGCCCAGGACTTCAACGGGGACATCGAGGCCATCGAAGTGATCGGCCGGGAGCCGATCGCGGCGGCCGACCCCCGAGCGCGCGGAGTCGCGCTTCTGGTGCCCTGACCAGCCCGCCCGATCAGTGGCTGCTGGCGCCATCGTTTGAAACCGAGGCTCGTCACGGCCAATATAGGGCGGCAGGAGTGTGGGCCGCGGTCCGAACTGGTCTGGCCGGGCACCACGACATCAGCAGACACCATGGGATCGATGTTCCACCAGAAATTGACGCCCGTTGCGGGAAAGCTGCTGCTGTCGATGATTCTCGCGGCATTGCCGCTAGCGACCGTGCGGGTGGCCGCTGTTCAAGTGGATGATTCCGTAGCCGGGCGATGCCGATGCCTCGCCTGAGCGTAGCCGACAAACGGCGCGTGTTCCGGCAGCTGCATCAGAGTGGCTGCTTCGTCATTCCGAATCCCTGGGACGTCGGCAGCGCGCGCTTCCTGCAATCGCTGGGCTTCCCGGCCCTGGCCACCACGAGTTCCGGATTCGCCTGGTCGGCCGGATACGCCGATGGTTGCGTTCCCCGCGACCAGGTGCTCGAGCATCTCACGACGATGGTTGACGCCACCAACGTGCCGGTAAATGCCGATTTCCAGGCGGGCTTTGCACACGATTCCGAGAGCGTGACGCACAGCGTGCGGCTGGCGCTCGAGACCGGAGTGGCGGGACTTTCGATCGAGGATTCGACCGCGGATCCGGCGAAGCCCCTGTACGACCTGGAGACCGCGGTCGCGAGGATGCGGGCTGCAAGGCGCGCGATCGACGGCAGCGGCGGGGATGCGCTGCTGGTCGGGCGCGCCGAATGTTTCCTGGTCGGCCGCCCGGATCTGGACGAGACCATCGCGCGGCTCCAGGCCTACGCACAGGTCGGCGCGGACTGCCTGTACGCACCCGGCATCAGGGCTGCCAGTCAGATCGAGGCCATCGTGCGCGCGGTCGCACCCAAGCCTTTCAATCTGCTGCTGGGCTTTCCGAGCGAACTGACGGTGAAGGATATCGCTGCGCTCGGAGTCCGGCGCATCAGCGTTGGCGGAGCCCTGGCACGCTCGGCGTGGGGCGGCTTCATGCGCAGCGCGCGATTGATCGCCGAGCAGGGCAGCTTTGCGGGATTTGCCGATGCTGCTTCCGGCAGCGAGCTCGATGGCTTCTTCGGCACTGATCGGGACTGTTGTCGGTAACGCCGCCCTCGGTTGACTGCCCGCAGAGCCAGCTCCTCGCCTCGGTTCAAACGTGACGGGCGATCGTCGAACAATATGTCAAACGTGCTGATGCCCGACGACAGCGAATCGGACGCGTCGCCGAACAGCGCTGCGGTCATTAGCGTGTCACCCGGTGACCGGAGAATAACTTCAAGAGTAGTCTAGGGTGGGATGACATCGACCGTGACTGCTTAATGAAGAGAAAGGGGAGAGCAGGATCACTTGCGAGAGCCTTCCGAGCGCTCGGCGCATTCGGCGCTTCCCGCTCCCTGCGACTGACATCAAATTCAAACACCAATGGAGAAGCACTATGCCCGTCTCAGAATTCCGCTCACTGCATTTGGCGAGCGGCGCGGCGATTGCGCTGTGCATGGCCGCGATCTCGCCTGCTGGTGCGTGGGAGCCGTCCCACGAGTCAGCGCAGGATTGTTCCGCGTTACCCAGTTATTCCATGCTCAAGGCGAAGCTCATCCTGGCGCGAGGGCAATCGAACGGAGGCTTCAATCTGGATATGTGGGGCGCTATCGTCAATCGCGATGGTGAGGTCTGCGCGATCGCTTTCACCGGCTCGGACCGCGGTTCACAGTGGCCCGGCAGTCGCATGATTGCGGCGCAGAAGGCCTATACCGCTAACGCCTTCAGCCTGCCCGGCCTTGCCTTATCCACCGCCAATCTCTATTCGGCAGTCCAGCCAGGCGGTAGCCTCTATGGTCTGCAAGCCAGCAACCCGGTCAACCCCGCATTGGCCTACCTCGGTCCAGCCACCGACTTTGGCACCAGCAAGGACCCGATGGTGGGTTATCGCGTCGGTGGAGTGAATGTCTTCGGCGGCGGACTGGCTCTGTACAACAGCAGCGGCGTGCTGATCGGGGCTATTGGTGTCAGTGGCGATAGCTCCTGTGCGGACCACAACATCGCCTGGAGAACTCGTAACTATCTGAAACTTGATTACGTGCCTGCCGGCGTGAGTGGCGACGCGGCCCGTCCCGACAACATTGTGTACGACATCACCCCACTCTCTGGACTGCAGGAGGGTGTCAGTGCGAAGGGCTGGGGACATCCGGTATGCAGTTCTGCGGCCACATCGATCGCGGCAGGCCTTCCGTCCAAGGAATAGTGAGCTGGTAAAACTGGGTGGCGGAGCCCGCGCGTGGGCGCGGGCTCCGCCCGACACCGCGCTGAGTCGCATGGACTGCTCGAGTTGTGCGCCGATCCGCCGGCCGGTCGGCGGTCTGGACACCAGCAGTTACTTGGGCCGCTGGTAGTGCAGCGAACTCAACAGCCGCGGCACATCGAGCGAGTGCTCGACCGCATCGGCCAGACGCTCGAGCATCTGCTCGCGCCGCGCCGAGTGATCGACACTCAGCGGCTGCGCCAGTCCGGCCCAGCGCAGCAGCGCCTGGCAGGCCGAGGGCTGCTCAAACAGGCCGTGCAGGTAAGTCCCCAGTATCTGATCGTCAACCGAGATCGCGCCATCGCGGCATCCCGCTCCGAGCAGCACGGCCGGATGCGCCAGGGCCGGACCTTCACTGTGTCCGGCGTGGATCTCGTAGCCGCGGACTGGAGCCTGCTCCAACGCCAGCGTGCCGCAGACGTTGAGCAGCCGCTTGTCAGCCTGCAGCACCGTGCGCATGTCGAACCAGCCGAAACCGGCACTCTCGCCGACCGCGCCTTCCACGCCGTGCGGATCGGCGATCGAGCGGCCGAGCATCTGGAATCCGCCGCAGATGCCCAGCAGCTTGCCGCCGAAGCGCAAATGGCGCTGCAAATGCTCCACCCAGCCATGCGCACGCAGCCAGTCGAGGTCAGCGCGGACATTCTTCGAGCCCGGAAGGATGATCAGATCCGCGCACGCAGGGCGCTGCGTCGCGTCGACGTAGCGCAGATCGACCTGCGGATGCAGTCGCAGCGGATCGAAGTCGGTGTGATTGCTGATCCGCGGCAGCACCGGTACCAGCACCCGCAGTGTCGCATCAGCCGACGGCGCCGCCGCTTCGCGGCTGATGCCGTCCTCGGCATCCAGTTGCAGGCCATGCAGATAGGGCAGAACGCCGAGCACTGGTTTGCCGGTGTGCCGTTCGAGCCAGTCCAGCCCGGGTTGCAGCAGACTTATGTCGCCGCGAAAGCGGTTGATGACGAATCCGGTCACGCGCGCCTGCTCGCTCGGACTCAGCAGCGCCAGCGTGCCCACCAGGTGGGCGAAGACGCCGCCGCGATCGATATCGGCGATCAGCACCACCGGGCAGTCGACCGCCTCGGCGAACCCCATGTTGGCGATGTCGCCCTCGCGCAGATTGATCTCCGCGGGCGAGCCAGCGCCCTCGACGATCACGGTGTCGTAGCGCTGTTGCAGACGCCGGTACGAGGCGAGCACCGCCTCGCGTGCGACGCGCCTGTAGTCCTGGTAGTCGACAGCTCCCATCTGGCCGATCGCGCGACCGTGAACGATGACCTGTGCATGGGTGTCGCTCTCGGGCTTGAGCAGCACCGGGTTCATGTCGATCGTGGCGGCAATGCCCGCGGCCTGCGCCTGCAACGCCTGGGCACGACCGATCTCGCCACCGTCGACGCTCACGGCGCTGTTGAGCGACATGTTCTGCGGCTTGAACGGCGCGACACGTACGCCCTGACGCCGCAGTACGCGGCACAGTCCCGCGACCAGCGTGCTCTTGCCGGCGTCCGAGCTTGCGCCCTGGATCATCAGCGTAGGCATGTGCAGCGCGGCCCGATCAGGATCGCGCAGCCGGCGGCGATCGTCACGATGGTTCAGCGGCCCTTTTGAACAAGCGGATCGCGAATACTATACTCACCGCCCCGACAGTGCCGGAGAGCCCCATGCGTGCGCGCGACCAGGCCGTGGCAGCTTTTCGCGGGTATTGCCGGGCGGCGATGTTCGGGCTGTCGGCGATCGCCATCCTGATGCTGCCGGGGCTGCCGCGCAGCGCCGCCGCTGCCGAGGCGCAACCGCTGAAGATCGGCATCATTGGCGCCGGCAGGATCGGCGGCACGTTGGCCACGCTGTGGGTGAAGTCCGGTCATGAGGTCCTGATCTCGTCGCGTCACCCGGAGGAGCTGAAGCCGCTGGCGCAGTCCCTCGGTCCCCGGGCGCATGTCGGCACCCCGCGCGAGGCCGCGATGTACAGCGATGTGGTGCTGATATCGATACCGTACGGCGCGCTGCCCCAGGTCGGGAAGGAGCTCGCGCACGAGCTCGCCGGCAAGATCGTGCTCGACACCGGCAATCCCTATCCGGAGCGCGACGGCGATATGGCGCTCGAGGCGCGCCGCAAGGGCACCGGTGTCGCTTCGGCGGAGTACCTGCCCGGCGTGCGACTGGTACGCGCGTTCAATGCGATCAAGTACACGGATCTGGCGAGCGAGGCGCATCGCGCCGGTGAGCCGGTGGCGATCCCGCTCGCCGGCGATGATGCGCGGGCGCTGGCGGTGGCCTCGCAACTGGTGAAGGATGCGGGGTTCGAGCCGGTCGTGGTGGGACCGCTGTCGAGTGCGAAACTGTTCGACGTCGGTACGCCGGTCTATGTGCAGCTGCTCACGGCGAAGCAGCTGCGAGAGCGGCTCGGGCGGTAGCAGCCGCGACCCGGACTGCATCCACTGCGCTCAGCCGGCGAACGAGTCGGCGCGAATGCCGCGATACCAGCGCTGCGCCTCGCGCACCTGCTGTGCGCCGGGAGCCACCGGGGTGGCCACCGCGGCCGGCGATTCCACGGCAACGATCCTGCCGTCCTCGGCGCCGAAGCGGCCGTGGATCGCGAGCGCGCGCTCGCTCCCGAGCATGCTGTAGCACACGCTGTCGAAGGCCGGCGGCGGCACCGCGTGCCCTGCGAGCAGCGCCGCGATCGCGCGCGCGCATTGCGCCGCCTGGCTGTGGGCGGCCGATGCCGACTTCGGCATCGCATCGGCAATGCAGGCGTCGCCGATGACGTGTACCCGGCTGACCAACAGCGATTCGAAGCTATCGGGCGCTATGGGGCACCAGCCGTGATCGGATGCGAGGCCGGCGTCGGCCGCGATCTGTCCCGGCGCCTGCGGCGGAATCACGTTGGCGACCGCCACCGCGTGTGCGGCGTTGCCGGTGTGCAAGGTCATGCGGGCGGTGTCCACGCGCACCACGGCGCCGTCCTGGGTTGACGCAATCCACTCGATGATGCCCGGATACAGTGATTGCCAGCCGTCGGTGAACTGGTCCTGCCGCGGGAAATGATTATTGGCATCGAAGATCAGCACCTTGGAGCGCGGTTTGTGCCGCGACAGGTACTGCGCGATGAGGCTGGCGCGCTCATAGGGCGCCGGCGGACAGCGCAGCAGCCCGGAAGGCACACTGATCGCCACCACGCCGCCGTCGTCCATCGCACGCAGTTGCGCGGCCAGGCGCTGCGTCTGCGCGCCGGCCTGCCAGGCGTGCGGCATCGCCTGCGTCGCGGCTTCATCGTAGCCTTCGATCCGGTTCCACAGGAAGCGGATCCCGGGTGCCACCACCAGGCGATCGAACGGCAGGGTGCTTCCGCCTTCGAGCCGCACGCTGCGCCCGGCGGCATCGATCGCGGTGGCGTGCTCATGCACCAGTCGCACGCCGGCGCGGCGTACCCCAGCGCGCCCGACCGTAATCGAATCCAGGTCACGCAGCCCGACCACGACCTCATTGCTCATCGGACAGGTCGCATAGCGATCGATCGGATCGACCAGCGTCACGTCGATGGCCGGATCGAGCCGTCGTAGATGCAGGGCGCAGGCGCACCCGGCAAAGCCACCACCGACGATCACGACGCGGGCCCTGGTATGCGCGTCCGCCCGGGTCCGCGCGCGCGCAGTTCTGCCGAGGCTCAGACCGGATACGCCGCAGGCCGCGGCCAGCATCGCCAGGCGCAGCCAGCGGCGACGCCCGATCACTGCCATTCCATCTGCTCGTACACGCGCGCCACGTTGTGCGGGTGCGTGCTGTCCCATAGCAGCCACCGGGACTTCTCGGTCGTGGCCACCTGTGCGATTGCCTGCTGCATCGAGCCGCCCTGCGAGAGCTGCTGGCGCACGCCGTCGAGCAGCGCGCGCAGATAGCCGCGCTCGGCGTCCAGGGCCGCTGGCAGGTCCGCGGTGACCGGTCCATGACCCGGCACCGCTCGCGTGACTGGCAGGCGCGCGATTTCATCGATCGCCGCGAGCCAACCCTCGGCACTGCCATCCAGGGCCGGAAGGCGGTCGCGAAACAGCAGGTCGCCGGTCCACAACGTACGGCTCTGCTGGTCGAACACCGTAAGATCGCAATCGGTATGGGCAGTCGGCCATGATCGCAGGCTCAGGCGACGAGCCCCCAGGTCGAGCTCGAGGTCCTGCCGCACTGCCGTGTCGGGCCCGATGATCTGCGCCGCGCTCGGTGGTTGATCCAGATCCGCGCCGTACTGCTGCAGGAAGAAGTCGCGGCTGCGCGCGATCGCCGCGCCGAGCGCCCAATGCCCGATGAAAGCCGGGCGGTCCGGCACGAAGGCGGCATTGCCGAGCACGTGATCGACGTGCACGTGCGTATTGATCACGTAGCAGATCGGTAGCCGGGTGCGCTGCCGGATCGCGGCGCGCAGCGCGCGCCCGATGCGCATGGAGCCGCCGGTATCGATGACGGCGACACAGCGTCTGCCCACGATGAACCCGATATTGGCGATGTCGTCGTGAGCCGGAGCATCCAGCGGCAACTGCTGCCCGAGGTGTACGAATTCCCCGGGCGCCACTTCGCGCATCGCGAACGCGGCCACGGAGCGGGAGGCTGCCGCCGGCGCACTGGCGAGTGCCAGCAGCGCGGCGCCGACCAAGTAGCAGGTCAGCGTGCCGACCGAAGATGCGCGAAGGCGTATACGCCGCAGCATCTCAACGAGTGCCGGCCGCTCCCGCCGCCGTCGTGCTGGCGGCGCTCGCAGCCACAGTGCCGCGCCAGGTGGCGTTGAAATGCCCATTCCTGGAGTCCACCACGTTGACCGTCACCGGTGCGGCCAGCGGCTGGTCCGACGCGATGCGAAGCGTCGGGTTCTCGCTCAGCGAGATGCCGGTATCGGCATCGAGCAGCGTGTGCCCGTCGGTACTGAAGCGGATATGCGCGACGTAGTGCGATTCGATCGGCTCGCCGCTGCGCGGGTCGATCTGAAAGCCCGAATAATTCGGATGCCGGATGCTGACCAGCATCGACTTGCTGTCGGGCGAGGGCCGGAATCGGATGTCGCCGACGGTGCCGGCCGTCGTGGCGCTGGGCGGCGCAGAGCAGCCGCCACTGGCGTTCACCCAGCTGCTGCGCATCTCCAGTCTGCCGTCGGTGCTCTCGGCGATCGCGCGCACCGAGGTAAAGCGATCGATACGCAGCCGCATGCCGATCTCGGCCACGCGGGCGCCACTGGCCAGATCGAAGGTCGCCGCCACGGGCGATGGATTGTTGTCGATGATCACCCTGATCTGCTTGATGTGTCCGAGCGCGGCGTCGCCGAAGCGCAATGTCAGGGGTGTGGCCGCGGGATCCGGCGTGTTGGCCGGAGCCTCCAGGCTCATGTAGGCCTCGTCGGCTAAACCGATGTCGCGACCGGCGTAGAACTGCGGCTGCAGATATTGCCAGGCGCCGCTCGATGGGGTCTGCGCATCGCCGAGCGCAAGCGCGGCACCCCAGGGCATCAGCAGCGCGGCCAGCAGCGCGGCGGCGCGGCGCGTGGCCTGCGGTGCGGGTAGCTGCGCGATCGGGAAGGCGTGCACGATGATGGTTCCTTGGCAAGCAAGCGATGACGGGCCGGCATCGACAGCGCTGATTTTACGCCCTTTCGGTACCGGCCCCGGAGCGCGCGACCGCCGCGCTCAATGATCGAATTAAACGATTGTAAAATCAGTTAGATACGATTACGTTATCGATCCATTCTATCCAATGCCAGACCGGAATCTGCGTGCCGGAGGCCAGGTGCGCCATGCAGCCGACATTGGCCGAGACGATCAGCTCCGGTTGCCCCAGCAACAGCTGCGCAAGCTTGCGATCGCGCAGCTCGAGCGCCAGGCGCGGCTGCAGCAGCGAATAGGTGCCGGCCGATCCGCAGCACAGATGCGATTCGCTGACCGGCAGCAGCTGCGCGCCGAGCGTGCGCAGCAGCGCATCGACTTCGTCCCTGAGTCGCAGGCCATGCTGCAGCGTGCAGGGCTTCTGCAGAGCGATTCTGGTGATCGCGGGCGGCGCGCAGAGCTGCCGTAGCCGCTCGAGCTCGGGGCCGAGGAATTCCACCAGCTCGCGCGTCGCCGCAGTGATGCGCCGCGCCCGTTCGGCGTACGCCGGATCATCGCGCAGCAGCCACGCGTATTCCTTCACCATCACGGCGCAGCCCGAGGCGTTGATCACGATCGCCTCGACCGCGCCGGACTCGAGCTGCGGCCACCAGGCATCGATATTGCGGCGGGCATTGCGCAATGCTCCGGCCTGGTCATTCAGATGATGGCGGATGGCACCGCAGCAGCCCGAGCCGGCATCGATCACGGCGCGCACGCCGAGGGCATCGAGCACGCGCGCGGTCGCGGCATCGATGGACGGAGCCATGGACGGCTGCGTGCAGCCATTGAGCAGCAGCACTTTGCGCGCGTGCGCGCGTCGCGGCCAGGCGCCGGTGCGGCGGGCCCGGCCGAGCTTGCCACGCAGCCGGCGCGGCAACGCGATCTGCAGTGCGCGAGCGGTGCGCAGCGCACCGCCGAACAGCCAGCGCCGCGTCAGCCCCTCGCGCAGCAGCCAGTGCACGATGCGTTCGCGCAGCCGGCGGGGCACCTGCGAATCCACCACCGCGCGGCCGATGTCCACCAGGTGCCCGTAGGCCACGCCCGAGGGGCAGGTGGTCTCGCAGTTGCGGCAGGTCAGGCAGCGGTCGAGGTGCAGCTGTGCGCTGCGGGTGGCGGGCTGGCCCTCCAATACCTGCTTGATCTGGTAGATGCGGCCGCGCGGCCCATCCAGCTCATCGCCGAGCAGCTGGTAGGTCGGGCAGGTTGCATTGCAGAAGCCGCAGTGCACGCAGGCGCGCAGGATCGCATTGGCGGCTTCGCCCTGGGGTGTGTCCTTGATCCAGTCCGCAAGCTTCGTTTCCATCGGGGTTGCTTCTACAGATCCGCGATCAGCCGGCCCGGATTGAAAATGCCATGCGGGTCGAAGCGCGCCTTGAGGCGACGGTGGATCTGCAGCACCGCAGGCGCCAGCGGGTGGAAGCGCTCGCCGGCGACGCCTCCGCGCCAGTGCAGCGCGGTGCCGCCGGCCGCGCTGGCGAGTGCTCGGACCTCGGCGGCGGACTGCCCGCTCGCCCACCAGCGCAGCGCGCCGCCCCATTCGATCAGTTGCGCTCCTTCGAGTGCGAGCGACGCGGCCGTTGACGGCAGCGACAGGCGCCACAGCGTGCTGGCCTGAAAGAACGGGTGCGTTTGGTCGCGCAGGCTGGACCACCCCTGGTCCGCCTGGTCCGCCTCGAGCCGTTCACCGCCGAGGCGCTCGCACGCGGTCGCGAGCGCCGCAGGCGCGCCGGACAGGCGCACCCAGGCCTGGCCATCGCACCACGCGGTCGCGGAGATCGGCAGCGGCTGGCCTGCCCAGCGGTTGAATGCCGCCAGGGCCTCGTCGGCCGGCATCTCGAAGCGCAGCGTCTGCTGCGCGCGCGGCAGCGGCAACACCTTCAGCGACACCTGGGTGATCGGCCCGAGTATGCCGAGCGAGCCGCACAGCAGGCGCGCGACATCGAAGCCGGCGACGTTCTTGATGACCTTGCCGCCGAAATGCAGCAGCTCGCCCCGGGCGGACAGCAGCACCGCGCCCAGCACGAAATCGCGAGCGGCGCCGGCCTGCGATCGCCGCGGCCCCGACAGCCCCGCGGCAATGATGCCGCCGATCGTCGGATCGCCGCCGAATGCCGGCGGCTCGAAGGCCAGGAACTGCCGGTGTCGCTCCAACAGGCTCTCGAGCTCGGACAGCGCGGTGCCGCAACGCGCCGTGATCACCAGCTCCGAGGGCTCGTAATCCACCACGCCGTGATAGCCGCGCAGCTCGAGCGGCGTGCCCGCACGGCACTCGCCGTAGAAGTCCTTGGTGCCGGCACCGCACAGCCGCAGCGGCCGCTTGGCGCCATGGGCGTCCATTACGCAGCGGCGCAGTTCTTGCAGCACAGCGTCCATCTAGAACCGCGGCAGTTCCGGATGCGCCAGCTGCCCGTGGCTCACGTGCATGCGACCGTACTCGGCACAACGCGCCAGGGTCGGGATCCCCTTGGCGGGATTGAGCAACCCGGCCGGATCGAAAGCATGCTTGACCGCGAAGAACGCGGCGCGCTCGGCCGGCGCGAACTGCACGCACATCGAGTTGAGCTTCTCCACGCCCACGCCGTGCTCACCGGTGATGGTGCCGCCGAACTGCACGCACAGTTCCAGGATGTCGGCGCCGAAGGCGTCGGCGCGCTCCCATTCGCCGGCACGATTGGCGTCGAACAGGATCAGCGGATGCAAGTTGCCATCGCCGGCGTGAAATACGTTCATGCACTGCAGGGAATACTTCTGTTCCATCTGCTCGATGGCCTTGAGCATCGAGCCAAGCTTGTTGCGCGGAATGGTGCCGTCCATGCAGTAGTAGTCGGGTGATATGCGCCCGGCGGCGGGAAAGGCATTCTTGCGTCCCGACCAGAAGCGCAGCCGTTCGGCTTCGGAACGCGAAACCGCGATGGCGGTGGCGCCGGCGGCCTGCAGCACGCGCTCGATCGCGGCGACTTCCTCGGCGACCTCATCCGGGGTGCCGTCGGACTCGGCCAGCAGGATCGCCTCGGCAGTCAGATCGTAGCCGGCCTTTACGAACGGTTCGACCGCCGCGGTGGCCTTGCGGTCCATCATCTCCAGGCCCGCTGGAATGATGCCGGCGGCGATGATCGCCGCGACGGCCTCGCCGGCCTTGCCGACATCGTCGAACGAGGCCATCACGACCTGCGCCAGCGCCGGCTTCGGAATCAGCTTGAGAGTCACTTCGGTCACGATCAGCAGCATGCCCTCCGAACCGACGCTCACGGCCAGCAGGTCGAGGCCGGGCGCATCGAGCGCGCCGCCGCCGAGCTGGATCGCCTCGCCATCCATGGTGTAGCCACGCAATCCGAGCACGTTGTGCAGCGTCAGGCCGTACTTGAGGCAATGCACCCCGCCCGAGTTCTCGGCGACGTTGCCACCGATGCTGCAGGCGATCTGTGAAGAAGGGTCCGGAGCGTAGTACAGGCCATACGCAGCGGCCGCCTCCGAGACCGCAAGATTGCGGACCCCAGGCTGGACGCGTGCGGTGCGCGCGCCCGCGTCGATCTCGAGAATGCGATCGAAGCGCGCCAGCGACAGCACGACCCCTGACGCGTGCGGCATCGCGCCACCGGACAGCCCGGTGCCCGCCCCGCGCGCCACCACCGGCACTCCGAGCCGGCGGCACGTCAGCAACAGCGTGCGCACCTGCTGCTCGGTGCGCGGCAGCACCACCGCCATCGGCTGCTGGCGGAACGCCGCCAGCCCATCGCATTCGTAGGGACGCAGCTCCTCATCGCGGCTGAGCACGACGTCCGCCGGCAGCAGTACGCGCAGCTCCTCGGCGACCGCGAGCCGCCGCTCGCCCGTCGGTGCTTCGCCGGACTGGTTCCAGCGAGGCTCGTCGACAGCGAACTCAGGGACGCGCATATCGCATCATGACCGGCGCGCGCTCGCCGATCAATCCGCGCTCAGCGCACGCTCGTGTCCGCGCCCGCGCCCATGCCGACTCCCGGTCCCGGGGCGGCATTGGCGGTGGCGCCCGCCACCCAGTGCTCGCGAAACGCCGCCAGTTCCTCGAGACTTAAGTCCGAGACCATGATCGCCGTGAATGCACCCGCCCGCGCCCTCATCAGGTGATAGCCGTCGGTGGTGGAGTCAGGCGGCGCGGCCAGCGGCATCGCGCTGCGCGGCCAGACGAAGACATTGATCTGGTGACGGCCGTGCTGGTAGAGCAGCGCGGCGACACGGGTATGGTTGAGATAGTCGACACGGGCCCCGAGCAGCTCATCGCCCTGCGCGACGAGCTCCGGCACCGGCGGTGAGAACGGCAGCTGGCTCGATAGCCACGGCTTGACCGTGTGATGATCCGACGACAGCACGTCGACCGGATGCGGGCTCAAGATCGCGCGCACCGAGGCGCTGACCAGTTCGGCGCGCAGGTCTGGCGGCCGCGGCCAGGAGTGCCCGAGCAGGAAGCCGCCAATCGCCACGGCGATGCCGGCGGCAAGCGCACCCAGCCACTGCGGCGCAACCGCCACGCGTGCCCTTGCCGGCCGCAGCTGCGCGCCGATGCGCGCCGACACCGCCGGTGGCAGCGGATAGCGAACCCCTGGCGCGCGGATCTGGCCGAGCAGTGCGCGCCGCTCGGCCAGCCATGCGGTGCATGTCGGGCAGCCGTGCACATGAGCCTCGATCCCGAGCGCGAAAGTCAGATCGAGCTCGTCATCGAGGTAGGCGTCGAGCAGCCCCTGAGCCTCTTCGTGGGTCATGACGATGTCCGCCGAGCGCCGCGCACGATGGCAGCAAGCTGATCGCGCGCCCGTGACAGCCGCGACATCACCGTTCCGATCGGAGCATCGATGATATCGGCGATCTGCCGATACGACAGCTCCTCGAACTCGCGCAGCGCCAGCACTTCGCGCTGCTCGAGCGGCAGCCGGGCGATGGCTCGGCGCAGGGCAGCAGCCTCGGCCTGCGCCGTGACCGCGCCCAGCGGATCTTCCGAGTCGCCCGCGGCGTCCAGCTCGGTATCGACCAGCGACACGTGGCTCGCGGGCCGGTTGCGCTCGATCCAGGTGTAGGCCGAGTTGCGCACGATCTGCAGCAGCCAGGCGCGCGCATCACCGCCGTGATAGCTGTCGAAGTACTGCAGTGCGCGCATCACGGCCTCCTGAACCACGTCCGCCGCGTCGGCCTCGTTGCGGCAGATCCAGCGCGCGAGATTGTATGCCGAGGGCAAGTGCGGCAACGCTAAGGCTTCAAACCGTCGTGTCCGCGTCCCATCGTCTCCCGGCATGCGCTCTGGCTCCTGAACAACAAGACCGCTGCGCGCGGTAATTTATTCCCAAGAGTACGGGTTTCTTCGGCGCAGCGGGAATAAACCGGACCGGCGCACAGTCTTCTGCAGCAGTCGCAACGCATTGCCAGGAGATGTCCATGTCGCAGCACGATTCAATCTCGAGTTCGCGCCGGCGCGCACTGCGCTGTCTCGCCTTTGGCGGCGCCGGCACGCTGTTCACGCTGGCGGGCGGCGTGCTGACGCCGATCGATCTGGCCGTGGCGGCCGCCGAGCGCAAGCCGTCCGGGGCGTCCGGCGTTCCGCTGTTCGTTCAGATCAGCGACACCCATATCGGGTTCAACAAGGATGCCAATCCGGACGTCGCCGGCACGCTGCGGCAGACGATCGAGCTGGTGAATGCGATGCCCGCGAGCCCGGCGCTGATCCTGCACACCGGGGACATCACCCACCTGTCGCGGCCCGACGAGTTCGACACCGCATCGCAATTGCTGTCCGGGCTGCGCGTCAGCGAGCTGCATACCACGCCCGGCGAGCATGACGTCGCCGATCCGACCGTCACCGAGTACTTCAGTCGCTACGGCAAGGCGTCCGGCAACCGCGGCTATTACAGCTTCGATCACCAGGGTGTGCACTTCATCGGATTGATCAATGTACTGAATTTCAAGGCCAACGGCCTTGGGGCACTCGGACAACCTCAGCTCGAGTGGCTGGAGGCGGATCTGAAGGGCCGCGCCGCCAGCACGCCGATCGTGGTGTTCGCGCACATGCCGCTCTGGAGCATCTACGAGCCCTGGGGTTGGGGTACCTCGGACGCGCTGCAGGCCACGCAGTACCTTCGGCGGTTCGGATCGGTGACGGTGCTCAACGGGCACATCCACCAGATCGTGCAGAAGCTGGAAGGCAACATCACGTTCCATACCGCCCGCTCGTCGGCCTATCCGCAGCCGGCGCCGGGCGATGGTCCAGGGCCGGGTCCGCTCAGGGTGCCCCCCGAGCAGCTGCCGAAGATGCTCGGCATCAGCAGCGTGACGGTGCAACGGCACCCGCACGTGCTGGCGGTGACCGATCGTACGCTGGCGTAAAGGAGCAACCATGCTGATCACAGAACTGTCTGGCGCACGGCGCCCGGTATCGCGCGCCATCGCGCTGTCACTGTGCGCGCTGTGCCTGTCGAGCTTCGCGGTCGGCCGCCTCGGCCTGGCGGCCGAGCCTGGGGCCGCGCCGGCGGCGGCGGGCCCGGTGTCGCAAGGCCGCAGCATCACCATCCACAACTTCATGTTCGCGCCCATGTCGCTGGAAGTGCCGGCCGGTACTACCGTGAGCTGGACCAACCTCGACCCCGAGCCCCATACCATCCGCAGCGTCGACGATACGTTTCGATCCGGCGCGCTCGACCAGAACGAGAGCTTCAGCTTCCGGTTCGACCAGGCCGGCACCTACCGGTATGCCTGCTCGATTCATCCGCAGATGGTGGCGACCATCGTGGTGAAATAGCGCGCTGGCGGGGATCCGCGCATCACCGCTGGAGCTGGGAGGGCACTGAGCGTCTGGTGAAGCTCGAACATGCACTCGATGCCGCGGCCGCAGGCGTACGCCACGATCCGAGATGGACGGCAAGTACCCGCTCAGGCCGGCTTGCGCCACACGCTCGCAAGCCATGGCTGCTGATCGAGCGGCAATCCCGCGGGCCGGTAATAGTGCTCCAGCTCGATGAACCCGGCCTGCGTCAGATAGCGCTGCCAGGCCGCAAGGTCGTGGTAGGCGCCGTAGCGGCCGCGATTCCAGCCTTCCTCATTCGCGCCGCGCGGATTGGAGCTGAACAGGACGCCGCCGGGCTTGAGCGTGGCGCGCAACTGCCCGAGTACTCGCGGCAACTCGCGACTCGGCACGTGAAACAGCGAGGCATTGGCATAGACGCCATCGAAACTGGCGTCCGGCAGATCGAGCCGCAGAAAGTCCTGTTGCCAGACTTCGCAGCCGCTGTCAGCGCGAGCCATGGTTACGAATTGGGCGGCGCCCTCGAGACCAATGGCCACGTGTCCGAGCCGGGCGAAAGCGCGCAGATCGCGGCCCGGGCCGCAGCCGAAATCGAGGATGCGATACGGCGGCTCGGCCTCGATATGGCGCAGCAGCGCGCCGATGTTCTGGCTCACATCATGATCGCGGGTGCTGTCGCGAAACTCCCGCGCGCGCTGGTTGTAGTGCTCCAGGGTCAGATCGACAATCTGCACCGGGTCGTGTGGCTGGCGATTCATGCGCGAATACCGGGTCAGGCCGCGGCCGGGTAGTGTACTTAGAAGCCGCCGTCGCCGCGGCCGGCGCGAGTGCTAAGGCTGCGGCTGCGGGCAGCGGCGCCATCGCAACTAAATAGTTAATATTCAATTACTTGAATATTATATCTAAGCTTGCATATACCATGGAGACAGCGCAGGAGTTACGTGAACGACGCATCTGACCAGCTGGCACGTCGAACCCTGTTCGGGTTCATTCTGACATTCATCGCTTCGCGCACCGTGGTGATCCTGATCATGGCGCAACGGATGCCGAACCTGTATTTGTTCCTGCGCGGCACCCACGTGCATCATCTGAACTACGGGATCTTCCTGCTGGCCGGCGTCGGTGCCTACCTGCTGTTCTGGATGCCTGGCGGTGCAGCGCTGCGTGTCGCGGCGTTGGTGTACGGCGTCGCGATGGCGCTCACGTTCGATGAATTCGGCATGTGGCTGCATCTGGGCGGCAGCTATTGGCAACGGGCGAGCGTCAACGCGATCATCGTGGTGGCCGCGGTGCTGGGCCTGATCGCGTTCGCACGTTCGATACGGCGCTTCGAGTCGCGCCATCTGTGGGCTTCGATTGCGATCCTGCTTGCGCTCGTGGTCTTCGGCGTGGTGCTCTACGACGCCTCGGTGCACATCGGCCAACTCGAGGGACCGCGTCTGAGACAGCTCGAGCTGTCATCGTCGCCGTAACTGCGCTCGGGCGCCGGTGCGCGAATTTCGCTCGCAGTCGAGTCGCCCGGCCCGAGGCCGGTATGCTCGGCGCGTCATGCCCTGGACAGCTGAGGTGGCAACATGGGTCTCGTAGGTTTCGGCCAGCCCGACGACGGCATCATCCAGATGGCGTACGTGGTCAAGGACATCCATGCGGCGATGGCCGAGTGGGTCGGCAAGCTCGGCGTCGGGCCGTGGTTCCTGCTCGATCACTTCACCGGTGAGGAGCCGGTGTATCGGGGCCAGCCTTCCAAGGCGGACATTGCGATCGCGATGGCCTTTGCCGGCCACATGAATATCGAGCTGATCCAGCCCAACAACGACGCCCCGTCGGTGTACCGCGAGCTCATCGAGCGGCGCGGTTACGGTTTTCACCACTGGGGACGCGCGACCCTGCAATTCGACCGCGACCTGGAACACTACCGCGCCGCGGGGCACGAGCTCGGTTTCATCTGTCGCGTGCCGAGCGGCGGCCGGGTAGCCTACCTGGATACCACGAAGCAGCTGCCGGGGTTCGTGGAGCTGATCGAGCTGGGCGGTGCCTTTGAGACGGTCTTCAGTCGCTTCTATCGTGCAAGCATCGGCTGGGACGGCTCGGAGCCGGTCCGCTCGTTCATCTGAACATTGCCGCGCCGGCTGCCGACACGGGCTCGCGGTGCCAGCCCCGGAGCGAGACCACCGCGTGACCCTGTACATTGCCGCCGTCGCACCCGGGTTGATCTGGCTGTATCTGCTGCTGGCGCGCGGCGGCTTCTGGCGGGTGTCGCGACAAATGGCGCCAGTGCCCGCCGGCCACCGGTTCGCGAAGAAGGTCGTGGCCATCATTCCCGCGCGCAACGAAGCCGCGGTGATTGGTGACGCGGTCAAATCGTTGCTGCAACAGGATTACGGCGGATCGATTCACGTCATCGTGATCGACGACGCCAGTACTGACGCGACACACGCTGCCGCGATCGACGCGGCGACCAGCGTCGGCGCCGCGGCGCGCCTGTCGGTAATGACGGCTGCGCCGCTGCCGCCGCAATGGAGCGGCAAGGTGTGGGCGATGTCTCAGGGGGTGCTCGCGGCACTCGAACTGACGCCGGACTATCTGCTGTTCACGGATGCCGACATCCGGCACCGGCGTGATGACGTTGCCGTGCTGGTCAGCGTTGCTGAAGCGCGGGGTCGCGACCTGGTGTCGTGCATGGTGCAGCTCGAGGCCGCGAGCGTGGCGGAAAGATTGCTCATTCCGGCGTTCGTATTCTTCTTCCTGATGCTGTATCCGCCGGCGTGGATCGCCTCGCCTCGCTCCAGGGCGGCCGCGGCTGCCGGCGGCTGCATGCTGATCCGGCCTCAGGCGCTGGGGCGCATCGGCGGTCTGCAGGCGATCCGTTCACAGATCATCGACGATTGCGCACTGGCGCGGGCGGTCAAGGCCGCCGGCGGCACGATCTGGCTGGGCCTCACCCGCGCCGCGCGCAGCACGCGTGCCTACGGCAGCTTTGGCGAGATCGGCCGCATGATCTCCCGCAGCGCGTTCAATCAGCTGCGCCATTCCTACCTGCTGCTGGCGGCCACGATGGCGGGTCTGTCGGTCACCTTCCTGCTGCCGCCGCTGCTGCTGCTGTCGGCGCGGCCGCTGCCGATGGCGCTCGGTGCCGCGGCCTGGACGCTGATGATCGTGGGCTATGCGCCGATGCTGCGCTTCTATGGCCTGTCGCCGCTGTGGGGCCTGTGCCTGCCGGCGACCGCCGCGTTCTATGCCGGAGCGACCATTCACTCGGCGGTGCAATACGCTCTCGGCCGCGGCGGCCAGTGGAAGGGCCGCATTCAGGACCTGCAGGGTCAGCGCTGACGGCCAGGCACGTCGAGCGCGGCGGCGCGGTAGAATCGCTCCTCCCAAAGCGACGACGGCAAAGCTCGCATGATCTACCAGCTCTACTACTGGCCCGGCATCCAGGGCCGCGGCGAATACGTCCGGCTGGCGCTGGAAGAGGCTGGCGCCGACTACCTCGACTACGCTCTGATACCGGCGGACGAGGGCGGCGGGGAGCAGGCGATCGAGCATGTGCTTGAAGACGAGCGGATCGAGCGTGCGCCGTTTGCGCTGCCGTGTCTGCGGGCGGGGCGGCAGCTGATCGGTCAGACGCCGAACATCCTGCTGTTCCTGGGGCAGCGCCTGAATCTGGCGCCGCGCGATGAGGCGGGCAGGCTGTGGACGCACCAACTGCAGCTGACGATCGCCGATTTCATCGGCGAGATTCACGATACGCATCACCCGATCAGCGGTGGCCTCTACTATGAGCAGCAGAAGTCGGCGGCCCGGCGCCGGACCCGGGCGTTTCTGGCCCAACGCTTGCCGAAGTTCCTGGATTACTTCGAGGGCGTATTGAAGCGCAACACCGGGCGCGGACCATGGATGGTCGGGACGCGCCTGACGTACGTGGACCTGTCAATGGCGCAGGTGATCGCGGGACTGCGCTATGCCTTTCCCAACGCCAGCGCCCGGGCGTTGCGCTCTCGGCCGCGGCTGCGCGCGCTGCACCTTGCGGCGTTCAATCGACCGCGAATCCGGCGCTACCTCGCGTCCAGCCGGCGCCTCGCGTTCAACAACGATGATTTGTTCCGCCACTACCCGGAGCTGGATTTCGACACCTGAGTCGGCGCCGCGGCCTGATCCACACTGGCAGCCACCCGTTACAGCCACGCTTTGCTGCCTCGGTACGGTGACTGCGCTCCCACGTGCAGCATTGTGCAGCGCTTCAGCATCGTTCGCACATCGCGGATCACGGCAGTACAATATCGTTGGATATCGCGTCGGAGACCGCCATGTCAACTGAACATCGGTGGACTGCAATGCTGCTGGCCTGGTCGTTGCTGAGCGCCTGTGCCACCACGGCGCCCACGGGGGCACGTTCGACCGCGCCGGCGGCAGTACCAGCGAAGCAGGTCTACGTAACGGGATCGCATGTCGCGGTGCCGGTGGATCCACGCACCGGCTTGCCGCAGACCGCCCTGCCGACACAGACCGTCACAAGAGACCAATTGGACATGACCGGGCAGGTCGATGTGGGCGCGGCGCTGCGGCAGCTGGTGCCTGAGCTGCATTGACGGGCGCACCGCTGGCGATCCGGTACCGCTCGCGCGGTATCGTTGGTACGCGCGCCTAGCCCGCGGCGCGCGCGTACAGCAGTGCGACCGCCAGCCCCGCCAGTCCTAATCCGATCAGCACCAGCGCCGCGCGCAGGCAGGCTCGAACACCGCCGAACAGCAGTGCATAGCAGGCATTGACGATGTTGTTGGAGGCGACCGCGATCAGGATCGCAGTGCTGAGCGCGCCCAGAGACATGGTGGCGAGGCCGCCCTGGGCGAGGCTGAGGACGAACGGGTTGATATCGGTGGTCCCGGTGATCGCCGCCAGCACGTACACGCCGCGCTGACCGAAGCTGGTGCTCACCCAGGCCGAGGCCAGCGCGATGATCACGAACAGCAGCGCGAACGTCAGCGCCGTTCCGAGCTGCAGCGGATTGGCAGGCGTGACCTGCGCGCCCGCTGGGGGCAGCGAGCGCTCGCGGTAGATCCACTGCCAGGCCGCCACCAGCGCCGCGAGCGCAAACAGTCCCGAGAGCGCCGGCAACAGCGCCCGGGCCAGCCCCAGGTTGAATATGGCCACGACCACATCGATACGCAGGTACATGACCGCCGTGGCGACAACGATGCCGACGGCGACGTCGGTGCGCACGGCGCCGCCCCCCCGCTGCTGGCGTGCCAGGGCCACCGTAGTTGCGGTCGAGGAATAGATGCCGCCGAGAATCGCCGGCAACAGCGCGCCGGCCTTCATCGGCAGATAGCGCTGCAGCAGGTAGCTCGCATAGGACAGCGTCGAGATCGCCACCAGCGCGAGCCAGACCTGGAACGGCGACAGCGGTGTCCACGCGACGATTGGATGATTCGGCAGCAGCGGCAGCACGATCCCGACCAGGATCAGAAACTTGCCGAGCGTGAATACCTCGTCTTGCGGAACCTGCAGCACCAGCCGATGCAGCCGCTCGCGTCCTTCGAGCAGCAGCACCGCCGTGACCGCGGCGGCGACGACGATCCATGCCGGCTGCGCCAACGCCACCGGCCCAAAGCAATAGGCCAGCAGATTGGCCGTTGGGATCATCAGGCTCGGAAGCTCGCCATCGCTGCCGGCCACTGTCCGGATGTGCGCATACAGCCAGATCGCCACGGCAGCCAGGCCGGCGATGAACGGCAGCAGCGATCTGGAGTCGAGCAGGAACAGCAACGCGCCGAGTGCGGTCAGCAGCGGAAAGGTGCGGATGCCGCCGGGGCTGGAGCGTTGCTCGCGCTTGTACACGCCTTCGAAGGCCAGGCCCATGAATACCGCCAGCGCGATCGCCAGACCGAGCCGGCCGGCTTCGTCGATCGGTGCAAGATTGTCGAGCATGGTCATCCTTTTCCCTGCGGCATTATCACGGACTGGCGCCTCGCTAGCGTAATGTCAGGGGTTGCCCGTAGCCGGTGAGTTCCAGGTAGCCGCTGCCCACGGCGCGCGCATTCTCCTGCGCGCGCACCGCCCCCTCCCAATAGATCGCGCCGCTTGAGAGCCGCGTGTCGTTCTCCTGATCATCGAGCAGCGGCTCGATCTCGAACTGACGCGCGCCGACGCGCAGCCGCCACGCCACCGGATAGCTCACTGCGGTGCGCGGCGAGCGCCAGCGCCTGCCGGGCGTGAACTCCACCTCCTCGGGTCCGAAACCCTGTGCCCGACCCTGGCCATCGCGCAGCGTCGCCCCCGCCCAGTAGGACCGGCCCTGATGGTCGCGGATCCGAAACGCCATCAGGGCGCTGCCGTCGTCCAGGTTGAGGCCGACCCAGTCCCAGCCGTCCGCCGCCGGATCCAGGTAGCGGCTGGACCACTCGTGATCGAGCCAGGCCTCGCCACTGACGACGTCCGTGCGCGCGGCGCGAGCGATCTGGCCGCTCACGCGCAGGTGCGGCTGGCTGTAGTAGTAGCTGGCCGAGTCCGTCGCCGGGCCTTTCTGGCTGAAGCCGCCGACCCCGTTGAGCATGGCCGGCTGTGTGACCTCGAGGCTCAGATCCAGCGCGAAGTCCACGGCCGCGATGCGCGCCTGGTACGCGCCCGCGCTGCGCTCGAGCCGCCAATCATCGATCCATACCCGGGTGTCCCCGCCCTGCGCCTCCGCCAGCCCGAGCCCGGCGCGGCGGATGCGCTGGTCCTGCCACAGGCGGCCGCGCGCCGGATCGCTGATTGCGCAGTGCGCGATCAGCAGCTGACGCGGCGCGAAGGCACTGGGATTGGATTCCGCCAGTAACTGGCGCGTGCGGAAAAAGGTGATCTGAAAGCCCAACCGCTCGTGCGCGCGGGTCTCGAGCCATCCGGTCAGGTACCACCACTCGAGTCCGAACTGTGGATGGCTGCCGTAATCGCGCGGAAACTCGATGGCCTTGCCCGGCACGACCGCGGAGGGTGCCGCCGCGATCGGCGGCGCCTCGTTGCCCGGCGCGCCATTCAGGCCGATCGCGCGCCACGCGAGCAGCAGCAGTGCCAGCCAGCGCAGCCGGGCAGGCCGCCGCAGCGGCCGCCAGCATGCTGCCGAACGCGCGGGCCGATTCACCAGTCCTCCCGCACCGCGCGGATGGCATCCTGACTCATGGCCGCCCGCCCGCTCCACAGCGCGGTCAGTGCTGCCGCGCTGATCAACCCGATGCTCAGGAGGAGCAGTTGCCGCCACGGCAATGTCAGGTCGATGCTCCAGTTGAACGACTGCCGATTGATGACGTAGACCAGAATGAGACTCAGGACCGTACCGAGCAGCAATCCATAGATGACCGACAGCGTGCTCATGATCACGCCTTCGATCGCCAGCATGGCCAGCACCTGCCGGCGCAACATGCCGATGTGCCGCAACATGCCGAACTGCGCGCGCCGCGCCAGCGCGCTGGCACTGGCGGCGACGCCGACGCCGACCAGACCGATCACGACCGCGATGCCCTCGAGCGCGTAGGTGATCGCAAAGGCCCGATCAAACAGCGCCAGCGAGCGCTCGCGCAATGTCTGGCTGCCGATCAGCTGCAGGCCATCGCCCAGGTTCAGCACGCCGCGGATCGCGGCGTCGAGGGTCGCGGCGCGCATCGCCGGGCGTCGCCAGATCGAGCCTTCGGTGGCGCTGCGGTCGGCAGTGGCGGCGACGTAGGCCGCGCGGTTGATGACGATGGCGCCCCCGGGACGCACGTAGTCGCGCCAGACACCGGCAACGAACACCGGAAGCATGCGGCCGCCGAGAGGCAGCTGCAGCCGCTCTCCGGGCTGATAGCCGTAGCGGTCCTGCAGCGATTCGGAGATCCACACCGCGTCGGTGTCCTGCGGTGCCGGCTGCTGTGCGTCGCGCACCAGCGGCAGGGTGTCGGCAGGACGGTGCGGGTCGAGCTCACGCGCGATCAGCGCGACCGGCGCCTGGTCGGCACGCAGCCACACCTGGCGCACGCGTCGAAATTCCGCGCGCGCCACCCCCGGCAGCGCCGCGATCGCCTGTTGCTGATCGATCGAGAATGCGCCGGTGTCGCTGCCGATGCTGAGACGCAGTTGCAGGTCGGCGGGCAGCAGCTTCACCAGCCACAGATCGAACGAACTGCGAAACGAATGCACCATGATCGTCATCGCGACCATCAGGCTGAAGCTCACGATGATGGCAGCCAGGCTGACACTCGCGATCGCAGCGCTGCCCTGCAGTTGCGCCACAGCAGTGTCGAGCACGGCGCGTCCGCTGCGCGCCGCTGTCGCGCTGACCACCCGCATCAGAGCCGGTATCAGCAGCACCGCGCCGGTGAGCAGCCCGGCAATCGCCAGGTAGCCGCCCAGCGGCACGCCGCCGATCGGCGGCAGCCAGGCGAGTCCCGCGCCGGCGCCGACCAGAGCCAGGCCCGGCAGCGTCGTTGGCAGCGCGCTCAGGACCGGCTCGGCGTCGCCGGCCTTCATCGCCAGCGCCGGGGCTCGCCGCGCCGCCTCGCTCGCGGGAATCCACGCCCCGAGGCAGCCGACTGCCGTGCCGATCAGCACGAATCCTGTAATCGCCTGCGGTTGCAGCGCGAACACCGCGCCGATCGCGACCAGCGCGCGGTTGCCGAGATCGCCGCCCAGGTAGCGCAACACCAGCGCCGCGACCACCGCGCCGAGCAGCGCACCGAGCAGCGAACCGGCCGCCCCGATCGCGGCGCCCTCGCCGAGCAGCGCGCACTGCAGCTGCAGGCGCGTGACCCCCAGGGCCCGCAGCAGCCCGAGTGCCGAGCGCCGGCGCAACACCGCAAGCGATTGCGTCGAGAACACCAGAAAGGCGCCGGTCAGCAGCGCCACCAGCGCCAGCATATTGAGATTCACCCGATAGGCGCGGGTCGCGGTGACCGCGCGGCCACGTTCGATCGTCGGCGTGACCGCCACCACGCCGCCGGGCAATGTCGCCGTCAGCTCGGCGCGCAGCGCCGCCGTGGTTGCGCCCGCTCGCAAACGCAGATCGATGCGATTGAGCCTGCCAACGCGCTGCAGACTCCATTGCGCGGTGGCGATGTCCATGATGCCGAGTGGCTCGGGGTAGGCACTGTCCGGCAGGATGTCGAGGATGCGCAGCGACTTCGGCTCGCCGCCGACGATGATGGTGAGCATATCGCCGCGCCGCAGTCGCAGCTGCTGCGCGGCAGCTCGGCTGAGCACGATGGTATCGCGCTCGAACAGCCGTGTGACCTCGCTGTCGATCGAACCCATCAGTGCCGGCTGCAGCGCGGCGGCCCGAAACGGATCGAGCGCCAGCAGCTTGAGCGCCGGGCGCTGACCCGCAAGCGTGAGTTCGAGCTCGAGCATCGGACTTGCGGCGCTGACCGAGCGATGGCGTGCCAGCGACACGAACAGCGACTCGTCAAATCCTTCCGGCGGCCCGCGAATGATCAGATCCGCGATGCCGACCAGCCCCCGGGTGGCCTGATCGAATTCGCGCAGCGCCGCGCTGTTGACCAGATAGACCGCGGTTCCGAGGGCAACACCCAGCGCGATCGCCAGCACCGTGGCCAGCAGTTGCATCGGGCGCTCGCGCAGCTGCGAGCGGGCGAGCATGCGCCACGCGACTGCCGCGCCACGTGCCTGATCGCCGAGCTTCATGCGGCTCTCATCACGGCTTTACGGCAGCGACGCGGCGGCGGCTGGCAGTGCCGCCGGCCGCAATTGCCCGGCCTCCAGCAGCATGATCCGGTCTGCGCTGCGTGCGGCGGCAATCGAGTGCGTGATCAGAATCGCCGTGGCGCCGTTGGCGCGCAGCTGTTCGCGCAGCAGGCGCAGGATCTGCTGCGCGCTGCGCGCGTCAAGGTTGCCGGTCGGCTCATCCGCGAGCAGCAGCCGCGGTCGATGCACCAGTGCGCGCGCAATCGCGACCCGTTGCAGTTCGCCGCCCGACAGCTCGCGTGCATAGCGCGCTGCCAGGGTGGCGATGCCGCAGGCCTCGAGCAGCTCCAGGGCGCGGTGCTGCCGCGACGGATCGCGCAGTCCCAGCAGATCGAGCGGTAGTGCGACGTTCTGCAGCACGGTCAGATACGGCAGCACGTGGAATGCCTGGAATACGAAGCCGATGCTCGCGCGGCGCCATCGGGTCACCGCATCGTCATCCAGCGTCGCGAGGTCAGTGCCGTCGATCAGCACTCGCCCGCCATCGGGTCGGTCCAGGCCCGCGATCAGGTGCAGCAGCGTCGACTTGCCGGAGCCCGATTCACCCATGATCGCCAGATACTCGCCGACCGGCACCTGCAGTCGCAGCCGATCGAGCACGGGAGCGCCGTCGGGGCGATAGCGCTTGGTGATCTCATCGAGTACCAGCAGAGGCGAGGGGATCGACACCGCCGTAAGCTAGGCGAGCGCGCCACGCGGCGCAACCGGGCGGCCAGCGCTCTGAAGCGCAAGGCGGCGGGCGGTTGCGCGTGTTCGGTCACGCACTCCGGTCCGGCTTCGCGAACCAGGGAACGAACGCGCTGGTGCGGCGCTGATATTCGGCAAAGGCCGCACCCTTGCTCTGCAGCGACAATTGCTCGGTCAGGGGTATGCCGGTCACGCGCAGCAGGAAATAGAGCATCAGCGCCGGACAATACAGCGTCAGCCAACCCCAGGGTGAGCCCAGCGCAACCACAAAATAAGCCACCCACACCAGCCATTCGAAGAAATAATTCGGATGACGCGAGTAGCGCCACAGCCCGGCCTGGCACACCGCGCCGCGATGCGCCGGGTCGGCCTTGAACGCTTGCAGCTGGCGATCGGCCAGGGCCTCGCCGCAAAGCGCGATGATCCACAGCAGGCAGCCCGCCCATTCGATCGTCTGCAATCCGGGCCGCGGATTCAGGCACACCAGCAGCCACGGCACTGACAGCAGCGCCAGCAGCGCGGCCTGCAGCTGGAAGAGGCCGAACATCTTCGCGTTTGCCTGCGCTCCCCATTCGCTACGCAGGCGCGCGTAGCGCCGGTCCTCCAGCGGATGCTGGGCGCTGACGCGCACGTACAGGTAGGCGCCCAGCCGCAGGCTCCAGAGGCTGACCATCGCGCCGATCAGGGCGCGCCGCGATGGCGCGCCGCTGCCCGCCGCGGCAAAGAGCAGGACTACCGGGGCAAATCCCGCGGACCAGGCTATGTTGACGATGCCGGCATTGCCGATGCGTACCGCCAGTGCCCACACCAGCGTCATCAGCACGATCGCGAACAGCAGCGCGGCCAGCCACAGCCGCAGCATCTCAGTCCACACGGCGCGGCGCTCCGGGGCCGCGCAGCCGCGCGAGACGTCGCAGCGGCGGCAGCAGCGTGACATAGACGGCGGCGGCCACCGCCGGCGCGATCAGCATCCAGCCCAGGACACCGCGCAGGCCCGTCATGCCGAACTGCTGCAGAAACTGCAGCGGCGCGGCGCGAAACTGCTGTATCAGGCCGGCGATCGAGAAATGCAGCGGCGGACTGCGCGTCAGCCATTCACCGACGCGTACGAACAGGTAGATCCCCGGGATTTGCAGCGGCCAGGCGAGCCAATTGGCCAGCTGCATGATCGGCTGGTTGAGTTTCAGCCACAGCCCGGCAAGCACGCACAGCGCGGTGGTGCTGCCCAGGATCGGAAACATGCCAAGGATCAGGCCGATGGCCAGCGTTAACGCGATCTTCTCCGCGCTTATGCCCTGGCGGAGCTGGGTCAGCAGCAGATCGAGCACGCGCCGCCGCCAACCGTGGTCGCCGTCGGCGCCGCCGTGAGGCAAAGGCGCGACCGTCACGCCGGCTGCCGCAGCAGCAATCGATCGATCGGGGCGTCGGCCGGCAGCCGCCACAGCGCCAGCAGCATGTACGCAGACATCGCAATGTTGCCGAGCGCGAGGATCGCAACCAGCCACAGTGCGCGCAGCAGCCAGCTTGCCTCGCGGTAGGCCACCCATACATAGAAGGTCAAGAAGCCGAAGTAACAGTCGAACAGCGTGGCGATGAACCAGGGATGCAGTACCAGGGCGCGCGGCGTGCGCCACAGCGGCACCAGCGAGCTGGCCCAGCTGGTGACGCACAGCATCGTGATCAGCACGCCAGCAAATGCGATGCGCAGCAACCAGATCATGAGCGCCTCGAGCCCGTCGTCCTGTGAGGGGGCATTCTAGACCGGCGCCGATATATCGTCCGCGGCGCGGCCCTGGATGCGCACCGCGGATCCGAGGAGGGGCGGCGCTCAGCGCTCGCGATCGGGCGAGCGCTCGCGGTTAAGCTGACATTTCCTAAATAATTATTGATAATTCAATTATTTAGCATACATAATTAATTCAACGTCAAACAACCCGTTCGCCTACAGGCTGCTCCACTGGTTGCACCAGCCCGCCGCTTTGACCAGCTTGCCCGGAAATAGCGTGCAGGTTCCTTTCGAGGCGCCGGCGGCCGCGCTGTAGATCGAGCAGTTGGAGCATTGCGCGCCCGAGCTGGCGCCGTCGGCGCGGCGCGCGTCCTCCACGTAGTGCACCGCCTTTGCGGCCGGATCCTGCTCGCTGATCAGCGGCAGATCGGCCGCCGCTGCGCGGGCGGGCGCTGCGGCCAGCGCCAGTGGTGCCAATGACAGCCCCAGCGCCGCTTGCTGCAACAGCGCGCGTCGGCCCGGATTCCTGAGTTCACTCATCAGCAGGCTCCTGCGGCGGACTACCGTATCTGCAGCACGATCTTACCGATATGCCGGCTGCTTTCCATCAGCCGGTGCGCCTCGGCGGCCTGCTGCAGCGGAAAGCGCGCGAACAGATGCGTGCGCAAGCGGCCGGCGCTGAACGCCGGCCAGATCTCGCGCGCCAGCGCGTCGCGAATCGCCGCTTTCTCCTGCACACTGCGCGGCCGCATCGTCGAGCCGGTGAGCCGCAGGCGCTTCAGCATCACCGGCATCAGATCGACATCGCAGCGGCTGCCCTGCAAGAACGCGATGAAGACCAGACGACCGTCGCGGCGCAGCAGGCTGATGTTCTTCGGGATGTACGGACCGCCGACCATGTCGAGCACGACATCGACGCCTTGTCCCGCCGTGAACGCCCGGGTGCGCTCGACAAAATCCTCGGTGTGGTAATTGATGGCCTGGTCGGCGCCGAATTCGCGGCAGAAGCGAACCTTGTCATCGTTGCCCACGGTGACGATGGCGTGCGCGCCGACGTGGCGCGCCAGCTGGATCGCGGCCAGACCGATGCCGCTCGAGCCGCCATGGATCAGCAGGTGCTCGCCGGCGCGCAGGCCGGCCAGGTTGACCAGGTTCGCCCAGACCGTAAACCAGGTTTCCGGCAGACCGGAGGCTTCCGCAAGGTCCAGACCAGAGGGGATCGGCAACGCGTGGGCCGCCGGGGCAACGCAGAATTCCGCGTAGCCGCCCCCTGGCACCAGCGCACACACCCTATCGCCGATTCGCCAGTGCGTGACCCCCGCGCCGAGGGCCGTGACGCGACCGGCGACCTCCAGCCCCAGTATCGGTGAGGCCCCCGGCGGCGGCGCATAGCGTCCCATGCGCTGCAGTACATCGGGCCGGTTCACGCCGGCGTAGTGCACCTCGATCAGAATCTCGCCGGCGGCGGGCGTCGGCATCGGTCCCTCGGCCACGCGCAGACTCTCGGGCGTCCCCTCGGGACCGTATTCGATGAATTTCATCGAGCGATGATTCCATGCGCCGCACCGATTTGACAATGTGCGAAGCGCAGCGGGAACTCGCTGCAGTTTCCGCACTCAGATCTGCGACCGCCATCGTATCGGCCGGCGCGCGACTGGTTGAGGATGCGCGCCATACGCAGCATCGACCGCAGGAACCCTCATGGCCAAGCAACGCGACGCCGGTGAACACAGTGCCGCTGTGATCGGACAATCCCCGGGCAAGGCCGCGCTGGTGCTGAGCGCCGCAGCTGCGGACAACCTGCTCGCGATCAGCGGCATGTCTGCGAAGGATGTTGCGCGGCTCGCCGTGCAGGCCTACCAACGCCAGGGCTATCAGCTGGTTCAGGCTGGCGGGTCCGCGGCGCAGTCGGACGCGGTCGTCCTGCTGACGAAAGCGGCACAGCGCCTGCTGCTTCAGTGCAAGTACTGGAAGACCCGCAAGATCGCCGAGCTGCCGGTGCGCGAACTCTATGGAATGATGGCCGAGCACAATGCGAATGCCGGCATGCTGATCACCTCGGGCAGCTTCACGCTCGAGGCAAGCCGCTTCGCCGGCTATGGAAGCATCCAGTTGATCGATGGCCCGCGGCTGCTGGCGCTGCTGCACGAGGGCGAGGCCGCCGACGCTGCGGCCGCGCCGGCGGCGCGCTCGAACGCGGGCGTGCGCTAACCAGCGCGGCCGTTCAGTGCAGCTTGAGCCGCGGGCGCAGGATCCGCGCGACGTGACCGATCAGGATCAGGGCGGTGCCGCGCAGCCAGCCGTGAATGGCCAGCAGATGCATGCGGTAGAGCGACATGTAGACAAAGCGCGCCAGCCGGCCCTCGATCGCCATGCGGCCGCCGATCAGGTTGCCCATCAGACTGCCGACCGTCGAATAGCGGCTTAGCGAGACCAGCGAACCGCGATCGACGTAGGCGTAGGCGCGAAGCGGCTTGCCCCGCATCAATCGATCGAGGTTGTGAAACGTGGTGCTGGCCATCTGATGCGCCGCCTGTGCGCGTGGCGGCACCGGGTGATCGGAGCCGGGCAGCAGGCAATAGCAGCAATCGCCGATCGCGAAGATCCGGTCATCGCGCGTGGTCTGAAGGGTCGGCCGCACCACCAGCTGGCAGGAGGGCGTGGTCTCCAGATCGCCGATGCCGCGGAGACTGTCCGCGCCGCGCACGCCGGCGGCCCAGACCTTCAGATCCGCCGCAATGGACTCGCCGGATTGCGTCATGATCCACTCGGGCGTGACGCTCGTGACCCGCGTGCCGGTCAGGATGCGCACGCCGAGGGCCTCGAGCTCCGCGCGGGCCGCGTCGGCCAGGCGCTGCGGCAGCGCCGGCAGGATGCGCGGACCGGCTTCGACCAGCGTCACCTTCAGACGCGTCTCATCGAACACTTCCAGTCCGTAGTAGCGCAGCGCCGAGGCGGCGTTGTAGAGCTCGGCCGCCAGCTCGACACCGGTGGCGCCAGCTCCGACGATCGCTATCCGCACGTATTCATCGGCGGCGGCATTCTCGCTCATCGCGCGCGATACGCGCAGGCAGTGATTCAACAACTTGTTGCGGAACCGGTCCGCCTGCGCCCGGTCATCGAGGAACAGGCAGTTCTGCACGACACCCGGAGTGCCGAAATCGTTGGTGATCGATCCGACGGCGATCACCAGATAGTCGTAGCGGGTGCGGTGACGCCCGATCAGCTCACGTCCGTCCTCATCGATCAGCGGGGCGACCACGATCTCGCGCGCGGCGCGATCGATCGATTCCATTGCGCCGTAGAAGAACCGGTAGCCCCAGCGATGGCAATGGCTGCGATAGCCGATCTCATCTAGGTTGGCATCGAGCGAGCCGGCCGCCACCTCGTGCAACAGCGGCTTCCAGATGTGCGTCAGGTTCTTCTCGACCAGCAGGATGTCGTGGCGGTCGCGTCCGTAATGGGCGCCGAGCCGTGTGACCAGCTCGAGCCCTCCGGCGCCGCCTCCTACGACTACGATCTGCGTTTTCTTCACCGGGGGAATCGCGGGCAGCAATCGGGTGACGGCTATGGTAGCGGAATTGCGCACACTGCGGATCTCCCGCGGGCCGTGCTGCGGTCTATAATCGATGGCGCGCACATCGCCTCGGGGCGGGAGAGAGCCGGATGAGCTGGTGGG
The DNA here is from genome assembly GCA_963701975.1 of uncultured Gammaproteobacteria bacterium. Taxonomy (GTDB): domain Bacteria; phylum Pseudomonadota; class Gammaproteobacteria; order Steroidobacterales; family Steroidobacteraceae; genus FEN-1191. The sequence continues at coordinate 3,373,209 of OY969692.1, read as the reverse complement.
GCTGGATGATCGGCGGTGCCATACTGCTCGGAGCGGAACTCGGCTTCGTGAACGCGCAGTTCTATCTGGTGTTCATCGGCAGCGCGGCCCTGCTGGTCGGTCTCGTCAGCGTCGCGGTCCCGTCGCTGCCATCGTGGGCGCAGTGGGGCCTGTTCGCGATCCTGGCGATCGCGTCGATGGTGAGCTTTCGCAGCCGGCTGTACCTGCGACTGCGCGGCCACCTGCCGGGCATGCGCATCGGGCCGGCCGGCGGAGTGCTGACGTTACCCGCCGCACTGGCACCGGGCCAGAGCTGCCAGGTCGAGCACGGCGGCACGTTCTGGACCGCGCGCAACGACAGCGCCACGCCGATCCCGTGCGGCAGCCCGGCACGCATCATCAGCGTACAGGGCCTCACGCTGCTGGTGCGGCCCGACGCCTAGCAAACCTCCAGCAAGGACGCCCGCATGCCCACGTCTTACGTATTCATCATCGCTGCCATCGTCGTCGTCATCGCGATCAGCAAGACCGCGACCGTGGTGCCGCAGCAGAGCGCCTACGTGATCGAGAGCCTGGGAAAATACAGCCGCACGCTGCACGCCGGCTTCCACATCCTGGTGCCGTTCTTCGAGCGCGTCGCCTACCGGCACAGCCTCAAGGAGCAGGCGCTCGACGTCGCGGAACAGATCTGCATCACGCGCGACAACGTGCAGGTCGGGGTCGACGCGGTGCTGTACATGCAGGTGCTCGACCCGCACCTGGCCTCCTACGGCATCACCAACTACACCTTTGCCATCGCGCAGCTCGCACAGACGACGCTGCGCAGCGAGATCGGCAAGATCGAGCTCGATCGGACGTTCGAAGCCCGGGGCATCATCAACGCCAACGTCGTCGCCGAGCTCGACAAGGCGTCGGTGGCCTGGGGCGTGAAGGTCATGCGCTACGAGATCAAGAACATCGCGCCGCCGAAGGACGTGCTCTCGGCGATGGAGAAGCAGATGCGCGCCGAGCGCGAGAAGCGCGCGGTGGTGCTGGCGTCCGAAGGCGAACGCGATGCCAAGATCAACCAGGCCGAGGGCGACAAGCAGCGCGTCATCAAGGCTTCCGAGGCCAACAAGCAGCAGCAGATCAACGAAGCCGAAGGGCAGGCGGCCGCGATCCTGGCGGTCGCAACCGCGACCGCCGCTGGGTTGCGCTCGGTCGGTGCTGCGCTGAGCGAGCGCGGCGGCATCGAGGCGATGCAGCTGCGCATCGGCGAGGAGTACCTGCGCCAGTTCGGCAAGCTCGCGAAGGAGAGCACGACACTGGTGGTGCCCGGGAACCTGAGCGACCTGGCATCGGTCGTCACGATGGCGACCAGCATCGTTCGCAAGGCTCCGGGCGCCTAGCGCTGCCTCACTGCTTCAGCCGATAGCCGGTCTTGAAGATCCAGGCCACCAGCGCCAGGCACAGTGCGAGGAATCCCAGCGTCATCGCCAGGCTGATCGCGACGCTGACGTCCGACAGGCCGTAGAAACTCCAGCGGAAGGCGTTGATCAGGTAGACCACGGGGTTGAACAGCGTGATGCTGCGCCACACCCCCGGCAGCATCGAGATCGAATAGAACGCTCCGCCCAGGAACGTGAGCGGTGTTATCACCAGCATCGGAATGAATTGCAGGTGTTCGAAGCCGTCGGCCCACACGCCGATGATGAAGCCGAACAGGCTGAAGCTGACCGCCGTCAGCAGCAGGAAGCCGATCATCCACAGCGGGTGCAGTATCTGAATCGGCACGAAGATCGAGGCTGTGCCGAGGATGATGAGCCCCAGGATGACCGACTTGGTGGCGGCGGCGCCGACGTAGCCGAGGACGATCTCCAGCGCCGACACCGGTGCGGACAGCAGCTCGTAGATCGTGCCGGTCCACTTGGGCAGGTAAATGCCGAAGGACGCGTTGGAGATGCTCTCGGTGAGCAGCGACAGCATCACCAGTCCGGGCACGATGAAGGCGCCATAGGCGACGCCGTTGACCTGCGAGATGCGCGATCCGATGGCCGAGCCGAACACCACGAAATAGAGCGAGGTGGTGATCACCGGGGTCACCAGGCTCTGCAGCACGGTGCGCCGGAAGCGCGCCATCTCGAACTTGAAAATCGCCCACACCCCGCGGCGGTTGAAGGCCGATCGGTTCATGGCCGGCGCCGCTCGCTCACCAGGCTGACAAAGATATCCTCCAGCGAGCTCTGGTACGTGTTCAGGTCCTTGTAGCCGATGCCCAGTTCGCCCATGCGCCGCAGCAGGGCCGAGATGCCGGTTCGCTCGGCATTGGCGTCGAAGCTGTAGCGCAGCTCCGTCCCCCCGGCCGCCAGCTGCAGCTGCCAATCCGCAAGGCCCGCGGGGATCGCGCCCATGCGCTCCTGCAGGTGCAACGTCAGCTCTTTCTTGCCGAGCTTTTTCATCAGCTTGAGCTTGTCCTCCACCACGATCAGTTCGCCCTTGCTGATCACGCCGATGCGATCGGCCATTTCCTCTGCCTCTTCGATGTAATGCGTGGTGAGAACGATGGTCACGCCGCTATCGCGCAGGCCGCGGACCAGCGCCCACATGTCGCGTCGCAGTTCCACGTCCACCCCGGCGGTGGGTTCGTCGAGGAACAGGATCTGCGGCTGGTGCGACAGCGCCTTGGCGATCATCACCCGGCGCTTCATACCGCCCGACAGCGTCATGATGCGATCGTTGCGCTTGCCCCAGAGCGACAGGTCGCGCAGCAGCTTTTCGAGAAACGCCGCGTCCGGCGCATGACCGAACAGCTCGCGGCTGAATTTCACGGTGCTCCACAGGGTCTCGAAGGCGTCGGTGTGCAGTTCCTGCGGCACCAGCCCGATCCTGCTGCGCGCCGCGCGGTAGTCGCGCACGATGTCGTGGCCGTCAACCAGCACCCGGCCCGCGCTCGCGGTCACGATGCCGCAGACGATGCTGATCAGCGTCGTCTTGCCGGCGCCATTCGGGCCGAGCAGCGCGAAGATCTCGCTGTTGCGGATCTCCAGGTCGATGTTGTTGAGCGCCCGCAGGCCCGACGGATAGGTCTTGGTGAGGCCCGAGATGGAGACCGCTGCCGGCATGTCAGCTGGCGCGCTTGAGCCGTTCGATTTCCTCCCGCAGCGATCTGACCTCCGCTTCCAGTGCGGCCAGCCGCTCGGCCTGCGTGTCCGGCGGTTGCGCCGCTCGCGGCGGCTGAGCCGGCGCGGCGGCCGGCGAGGACGCGACCGGCGCCTCGGACGTGCCCGGTGCGGCATCGCCGCTGCCGAACAGATGTGCGTAGCGCGTCTCGCGCCTGCCGGGCTCGCGCGCCAATCGTCGCACCAGCGGACCGGACGGGCGATGAGCCAGAGCCGCGAGCGCGGCCTCGGCTGCAGCGGCGTCGGCGAAGTCCGCCATGCGCGCCGCGCGGCTGCGCAGCTCGCCCGGGGTCTGCGGGCCGCGCAGCAGCAGCTCGCAGACGATGGCGCGCTCCTGGGGGGTGAACTGGAACACGCTGAACTCGGTGTTGCAGAAGCGCTGCTGATACTTCGGCACCCGGCTGCCGAACCCGGATTTCTCGAGTAGCAGATGCTTGCGCGACAGGCCGTCGATCAGCGCCTGAACCTCGGCCTCCGACAGCTGCAGCACCGGATCGCGATTGCTCCTCTGGTTGCAGGCGCTGGTCAGGGCATTGAGCGACATCGGGTACTGCTCCGGTGTGGTGATCTGTTTCTCGATCAGGCAGCCGATGACGCGCGCTTCGTGTGCCGACAGCTCGATGTTCATCGATTCATTATAAGGGTCGCGTTCCGCCAGGGCAGCCGCCGCCGCCCGGCGCCGCCGGCAAGCGCGCCGGTCCCGGGCGATCGGTGCAGCAGCCGGCCCATTGCCGGCGGGCGTATTGACAGCGGGCGCGCGGAGGCATGCTGCAGTAGAATGCGCCCCGCGATGCGAACGGCACCTAGCACCATCGGACACGCGCGATTCGTGGAGGAAGTGGTCTCCGGCCAGCGTTCGGCGCGGCCGTTCGATGTCCGGGTGCGGGAATCCTGGCGGCGCTGCCTGTCGGACTATCGGCTCAGCCCCGACAAGACGCAGGATCTGGCGGTCGTGTCGGTCGCGCAGCTGCGGCTACGGCGCGAGCGCGCCGATCCGTTGTGCTCGATCGCGCGCGTGGAGATGGCGGCGCTGGCGCGACTGCTCAACGCCCCGGTCGGGGTCACGCTCACCGATCACGAGGGCGTGATTCTCGCCTACACCGGGGCCGCGAGCTTCGCCGAGAGTGCGCGCCGCGCCGGCCTGCGCGAAGGCGCGATCTGGAGCGAGCAGGCGCAGGGCACCAATGGCATGGGCACCTGCCTGGCGGTGCGCGAGCCGGTACTGATCGAGGCTGACGAGCATTTCCTGGCCAGGAACGTCGCCCTGACCTGCTGTGGGGCGCCGATCCTCGACAGCCGCGGTCAGCTGGTGGGAGTGCTCAACATCTCGGGTCATCTGCGCCTGTCGGCCGCGCCCACCCTGGCGCTGGTGCGCCTGGCGGTGCAGAACATCGAGAATCGCGCGCTGCTCGCGCAGCATCGCCCGCATCACCTGTTGCGCTTTCATCCGCACCGCGAATTCATCTCGACCGCCGGTGAGGGGATCCTGGCGATCGCCGGCGACGGCCGCATCGTGGGCGCGAATGTCGCGGCGCTCGAGTGGCTGGGCGTGCCGGCGCACAGCGGCCTGTGCGGCCAGCGCGTCGAGCAGGTATTCGGGCTGGATCTGGCGACGCTCGAGACACTGCGGGGCGAGCCGGCCTCGGCCGCGCCGCTGCCGCAGCGTGACTGTGGCTCGCTGTGCTATGGCATCATCCAACCACCCCCGCTGTCGGGAAGATCGGCCGCTGCCGCCAGCAGCGCGTCCACGCGGGTGAATGCCCTGGCACAGGCCGAACGCAAGGCCCTGCGCGAGGTGCTGGAACGCTGCGGCTGGAACGTCAGCCGGGCAGCGACGCAACTCAATATCAGTCGCCGGACCCTGCACCGCAAGCTCAAGGCGCATGGCATGCGTCGCTATTCGGCCTGGGATGCCGGCAGCGACGCTGCGCACCGTTGAGAGTGCGCAGCGTTGACGGCGCCCGGTTGACCGGAAAACGCGTGTGCTGAGTCAATCCTGGCGCAGAGTTCTGGCCGCAACTGCCGGAACCCTAAGATGCGCTGCTGCGCATTGACGGCCGGTATATCTGGAGAACGACATCGAAATCGCGGTACTGATCACGCGCATGCAACGCGCCGGAACCGCCGCGCGATGCAGGCGCGGGCGGATGGTGTACTGATTTGGAAGTGCTCAGCGAACATCGATGCTTCGAAGGCGTGCAGGGGTTCTACCGGCATAGCTCACAGGTCATCGGCCTGCCGATGCGATTCAGCGTATTTCGACCGCCTCAGGCCGAGCGCGGCCCGGTGCCGGTGCTGTTCTATCTGGCCGGCCTGACCTGCACCGAAGAGACCTTTGCGATCAAGGCCGGCGCACAGCGCGGCGCCGCGGAACTGGGGCTGATGCTGGTGACCTGCGATACCAGCCCGCGCGCCACCGGGATCCCCGGCGAGGCCGACGACTGGGAATTCGGCAGCGGCGCGGGATTTTATGTCAATGCCACGCAGGAACCCTGGGCACGTCACTTCCGCATGTATGACTATGTGCTCGATGAGCTGCGCACGGCCGTTCTGGACAACTTCCCGGCCAAGGCGGATCGGGTCGGGATCTTCGGTCATTCGATGGGCGGGCACGGTGCGCTGGTGCTCGCGTTGCGTAACCCGCAGGTCTACAAGTCGGTATCGGCATTTGCCCCGATCTGCTCGCCGACCCGCTGTGCCTGGGGTCAGAAGGCACTGCCGCGCTACCTGGGTGAGGACCGTGCGGCCTGGGCCCAGTACGACGCCGTGGAGCTGCTGAGGGCGCGCGGCAAGAAGGTCTATCCGGAAATCCTGGTCGATCAGGGCCTGGCCGACAAGTTCCTGCAACAGTCGCAGTTGCTGCCGGAACTGCTGGAGTCGGCCTGTGCCGCTGCAGGGCAGCCGCTGCGGCTGCGCCGCCGCGAGGGCTACGACCACGGGTATTATTTCATCTCGACTTTTGTCGGCGAGCACCTCGCTTTCCATGCAGCCGCCCTTAAAGCGGTGCCGTGAGCCTGAGTACGCCTGTCCCGGAACGCGGTGAGCTAGAATGAGTCCTATTCATAGCGGCTCGGGCTCCCGCCAGCCCCGGATACCGCAGCGAAGGAGCAGCAGTTTGGTGCGGGAAACGCTCGCCGCCGAGGTGTCGGTCGCGATGCTGTACAACGCTCGGCCGCACGCGGTCATGATGCCCACACCGTCAAACCTCGAGGATTTCGCGTACGGCTTCGCGCTGACCGAGCGGATCATCGCCTCGGTGTCGGAACTGACCCTGGCCGAGACGCATTGGACTGAAGATGGGGTTGCACTGCAGATGCTCATTCCCCAGCTTCGCCCGTGTATTGCGGACAACCATGACTGAGCGCAAGCGCCGCGTGACGATCCCGATCCGGCCCGAGCCGGGCGCCGACCTGTCGGCCGCGGAGCGCGCTGCGGTGCTCGAGGCGGTCAACCAGAATCGCGCGCTCGAAGGCTCGTTGCTGCCGATCCTGCACGCGATCCAGGACCGTCTCGGCTGGATTCCGCCGCGTACCGTGGCGTTGATCGCGTACGAGCTGAACCTGACGCGCGCCGAAGTCCATGGCGTGCTGTCGTTCTATCACTACTTCCGCCAGCACCAACCGGGTCAGCACGTGATTTATCTGTGCCGCGCCGAGGCCTGCCAGGCGGTCGGCGCGGTGCAACTGGAAGCCCACGCCAAGCGCGCGCTGGGCACCGAGTTTCACGGCACCAGCGCCGATGGCCGCTACACGCTCGAGGCGGTCTATTGCCTGGGCAACTGCGCGTGCGGTCCGTCGCTCATGATCGATCGCGAACTGCACGCGCACGTGACCGCCGAGCGCTTCGATGAGCTGATCGCCGGGGGCGGCCCATGAGCGTGACCGTCTACATTCCACGCGAGGCGACGGCACTGGCGCTCGGGGCGCAGCCTGTGGCGCGCGCGCTGGCCGATGAAGCCGCGCGGCGCGGGGATTCGGTGCAGATCGTGCGCACCGGTTCGCGCGGCTTGTTCTGGCTCGAGCCGCTGGTCGAGGTGCAGACCAGGGCGGGGCGCATGGGCTACGGCCCGGTGCAGGCGAGCGATGTGCCGGGGCTGTTCGCCGCCGGGTTTCTCACCGGTGGCCAGCACGCGCGCAGCCTCGGGCCGGTGGAGTCGATTCCGTACCTGAAGAACCAGGAGCGCCTGACCTGCAGCCGCCTCGGCGTCATCGATCCGCTGAGCCTCGACGACTACCGCGCGCATGGCGGCTACGAGGGGCTCCAGGCGGCGTTGCCGATGCAGCCGGCCGCGATCGTGCAGGCGGTGACCGATTCCGGGTTGCGCGGACGCGGCGGCGCCGCGTTTCCTACCGGGATCAAATGGAAGACGGTGCAGGATGCGCCGGGCGCTCAGAAATACATCGTCTGTAACGCCGACGAGGGCGACTCGGGTACATTTTCCGACCGGCTGCTGATGGAGGGCGATCCGTTCTGCCTGATCGAAGGCATGACGATTGCCGGACTCGCGGTCGGCGCGACGCGCGGATACATCTATCTGCGCTGCGAGTATCCGCACGCCCACGATACGATGCGTGCGGCGATCGCGACCGCGTATGCCCACGGCTATCTGGGCGCCGACGTGCTCGGATCGGGGCGCGCGTTCGAGCTGCAGCTGCGGCTCGGCGCCGGCGCCTACATCTGCGGCGAGGAGACCTCGCTGCTCGAATCGCTCGAGGGTCGCCGCGGCCAGATCCGCTTCAAGCCGCCGCTGCCGGCGCTCAAGGGGCTGTTCGGCTGCCCGACGGTGGTCAACAACGTGATCAGTTTCGCCAGCGTGCCGATCATCCTGCAGCGCGGGGCGAAGTATTACCGGGACTACGGCATGGGCCGCTCGCGCGGCAGCCTGCCGATCCAGCTGGCGGGCAACATCGCGCGCGGCGGACTGGTGGAACGGGCATTTGGCGTGACGCTGCGCGAGCTGCTGTACGACTACGGCGGCGGCACGCGTTCCGGCAGGCCGATTCGCGCGGTACAGGTGGGCGGCCCGCTCGGGGCGTACTGGCCGCAATCGAAGTTCGATACGCCGCTGGACTACGAGGCATTTGCCGCGGGCGGGGGCATGCTTGGCCACGGCGGCATCGTGGTGTTCGACGACACGGTCGATATGGCGGCCCAGGCTCGCTACGCAATGGAATTCTGTGCGATCGAGTCCTGCGGCAAGTGCACCCCGTGCCGCATCGGCTCGACGCGCGGTGTCGAAGTGATCGACCGGCTGGTCGCGGGGGATCGTGCTGCAATGCAGCAGACGCTGTTGCGCGATTTATGTGACACGATGCTCAATGGATCGTTGTGCGCGCTCGGCGGTCTGACGCCCTATCCGGTACTCTCCGCCCTCGATTATTTTCCGGAAGATTTTTCCAAACAGGTCGCTCTCGTGGCGGCCCAGCGTTAAGAGTCAACGACCATGCAATCAATCGCCGATCGGGATTTTGGGACACCCAAGAGCCTGGCCGCCAAAGAGGTCACCCTCACTATCGATGGCCAGGAGGTCAAGGTGCCGGCAGGTACCTCGATCCTGCGCGCCGCCTCCGAGGCCGGCACGCAGATTCCGAAGCTGTGTGCGACCGATCTGCTCGAGGCGTTCGGCTCGTGCCGGATGTGCCTGGTCCAGGTCGAGGGCATGAAAGGCTACCCGGCCTCCTGCACCACGCCGGTGGCCGATGGCATGAAGGTCACGACCCAGAACGACAAGCTCGCCCAGATACGCCGCGGCGTGATGGAGCTGTACATTTCGGATCATCCGCTCGATTGCCTGACCTGTCCGGCCAACGGTCACTGCGAGTTGCAGGACATGGCCGGCGCGGTCGGCCTGCGCGAAGTGCGCTACGGCTACGCCGGTGCCAATCACCTGGACGCGCAGAAAGACGAGTCAAACCCGTATTTCACATTCGACCCGAGCAAATGCATCGTCTGTTCGCGCTGCGTGCGCGCCTGCGACGAGCAGCAGGGCACGCTGGCACTGACGATCCAGGCGCGCGGCTTCGACTCGAAGGTGTCGGCCAGCCAGGACGAGTCGTTCCTGGAGTCCGAATGCGTGTCGTGCGGCGCCTGCGTGCAGGCCTGCCCGACCGCAACGCTGTCGGAGAAATCGCTGATCCAGGCGGGTCAGGCCGAGCACAGCATCGTGACCACCTGCGCCTACTGCGGCGTCGGTTGCTCGTTCCGCGCCGAAATGCGCGGCGAAGAAGTGGTGCGCATGGTGCCGAACAAGGATGGCCACGCGAACCACGGCCACAGCTGCGTCAAGGGACGCTTTGCCATCGGTTACGCGACCCATCCGGACCGGATCACCAAGCCGCTGATCCGCGCCACGATCTCCGATCCGTGGCGCGAGGTGAGCTGGGAAGAGGCGATCGCGCACGCCGCCTCGGAGCTGCGGCGCATCCAGAAGAAGTACGGCCGCGACAGCATCGGCGGCATCACCTCGAGCCGCTGCACCAACGAGGAAACCTTCCTGGTGCAGAAGCTGGTGCGTGCCGGCTTCGGCAACAACAACGTCGACACCTGTGCGCGCGTCTGCCACTCGCCCACCGGCTACGGGCTGAAGCAGACCATGGGCGAGTCGGCCGGGACCCAGGACTTCGATTCGGTAATGGACAGCGACGTCATCATGGTGATCGGCGCCAATCCGACCGATGGTCATCCGGTGTTCGCCTCGCAGATGAAGCGCCGACTGCGCCAGGGCGCGAAGCTGATCGTGGCCGATCCGCGTCGCATCGATCTGGTGCGCACGCCGCACATCGAGGCCCAGTATCACCTGCAGCTCAAGCCCGGCACCAACGTCGCGCTGATCAACAGCCTGGCGCACGTCGTGGTCACCGAGGGCCTGGTCAAGGAAGAGTTCGTGCGCGAGCGCTGCGAGGTCGACTCGTTCGACAAATGGCGTGTGTTCGTCGCCGAGCAGCGCAACTCCCCGGAAGCCATGGAGGCGATCACCGGTGTGCCGGCCGCGGACGTGCGCGCGGCCGCGCGCCTGTACGCCACCGGTGGCAACGGCGCGATCTACTACGGACTCGGCGTGACCGAGCACAGCCAGGGATCCACCATGGTCATGGGCATCGCGAATCTTGCGATGGCCACGGCCAACATCGGCCGGCGCGGCGTCGGCGTGAACCCGCTGCGCGGACAGAACAATGTTCAGGGCTCGTGCGACATGGGATCGTTCCCGCACGAGTATCCGGGCTATCGCCACGTGGCCGACGATGCGGTGCGCGCCGATTTCGAGCACGCCTGGCGCGTCAAGCTGCGGTCCGAGCCCGGGCTGCGCATACCGAACATGTTCGAGGCAGCGCTCGACGGCGAGTTCAAGGCGCTGTACATCCAGGGCGAGGACATCGCCCAGTCCGATCCGAATACGCAGCACGTGACCGCGGCGCTGACGGCGATGGAATGCATCATCGTGCAGGATCTATTCCTCAACGAGACTGCCAAGTTCGCCCACGTGTTCCTGCCGGGATCCTCATTCCTGGAGAAGGACGGTACATTCACCAACGCCGAGCGGCGCATCTCACCGGTGCGCAAGGTGATGCGCTCGAAGTCGGGCTATGCTGACTGGGAGATCACGCAGCTGCTGTCCAATGCGCTCGGCCTGGCGATGAACTATGTGCATCCATCCGAGATCATGGACGAGATTGCCAGCCTCACCCCGACCTTTGCCGGCGTGAGCTTCGAGAAGCTCGATCGCCTCGGCAGCATTCAATGGCCGTGCAATGCCGAGCACCCGGAGGGCACGCCGACCATGCATGTTGGCACCTTCGTACGGGGCAAGGGCCGTTTCCTGGTGACCGAGTACGTGCCCACGCGCGAGAAGGTCAACGCCAAGTATCCGCTGATCCTGACCACCGGGCGCATCCTGACGCAGTACAACGTCGGTGCGCAGACACGGCGCACCGAGAACTCCACCTGGCACGACGAGGATCGCGTCGAGATCCATCCGCACGATGCCGAGGAACGCGGCATCAAGAACGAGGACTGGGTCGGGATCCAGAGCCGCGCGGGCGAGACCGTGCTGCGCGCGCGCATCACCCCGCGGGTGCAGCCCGGGGTGATTTACACCACGTTCCATTTCCCGGAATCGGGCGCCAACGTGATCACCACCGACAATTCGGACTGGGCCACGAACTGTCCGGAGTACAAGGTGACCGCGGTCCAGGTCACGCGCGTGACCCAGCCGTCCGCGTGGCAGCGCCGCTATCACGAGTTCGACCGTCAGCAGCAATCGCTGCTCGACAAAGCCGTGCACCCGCGAGCGCCGGCCAAGGCGGATTCGCCAACCGGATGAGCATCGAGCACCTGGTGGAAATGGCCAACGACATCGGCCATTTCTTTGCCTCCGAACCGAAGCGTGCCGATGCCGTCGAGGGCATCGCCACCCATATGCAGCGCTTCTGGGATCCGCGCATGCTGCGTCAGATCGTCGCGCACCTGAAGAATGGCGGCGAGGGGCTGGAGGAGCTGCCGCGCGCAGCGGTCGCGCAGTTGCGGGTCCGCGACACCGGCAGCGCCCGAGCCTAGCGGCGCGCAACCCGCGGGCAGTGGGATCGGGCAGGCCGCGCCGTATTGCCACGTGCAGCGCGGTGGCGGATATTGAGCGAGTCCGGAACGGGGAGATTTACCGCGATCTTCCGGACCGATCGGAATTCAATCATCGCGGTTCAGTGGAGTTGCCCAGATGCAGCCGGAACAGGTGCGCACCGCCGCGCAGGCGCGCGCGATAGTGGAGGAGCGGGGCCTGCAGCACGTGAAGGTCGGCGTGTTCGACAATGACGGCATCCTGCGCGGCAAGTACATCGATCGGGACAAGTTCTTCTCCGCGCTCGACAACGGCTTCGGCTTCTGCGACGTCGTGCTCGGCTGGGACTCGAACGACCAGCAGTACGACAACGTCAGCTTCACCGGCTGGCATACCGCGTTCCCGGACGCGCAGGTGCGGCTGCTGCCGCAATCGTGCCGCGCGCTACCGCTCGAGGGCAACATGCTGCTGTTTCTCGGGGAATTCTCGGGCAATGCCGAACAGGTCTGCCCGCGCGCGGTGCTGCGTCGCGTGCTCGAGCGGGCGTCGAGGCTCGGCTTCGCAGCCTCGGCCGCCGCGGAGTTCGAGTTCTTCGTTTTCGCCGAGACACCCGACAGCGTGCGTCACAAAGGCTATCGTGGCCTGAGCAATCTGAGCCCCGGATACTTCGGCTATTCGATGCTGCGAAGTGGCGTGCACGCGGAGCTCTACCAGGCGCTGCTGCAGCTGGCTGCCGATATGCGCATGCCGATCGAAGGACTGCACGCGGAAACCGGTCCCGGCGTGATCGAAGCCGCGCTGCATTACACCGAGGCGCTCGAGGCGGCGGATCGGGCCGCGCTGTTCAAGACCTTCGTCAAGGTGCTGGCGCAGCGGCGCGGCCTGATGGCCACGTTCATGGCCAAGTGGTCGCAGCAGCTGCCCGGCCAGAGCGGGCACCTGCACGTGTCGCTCTCGCGCGGCGACGGTTCAGCCGCGTTCCATGATGAGCGCAAGCCGCAGGCCATCTCGGACGAGCTGCGCTGGTTCGTGGGCGGGCAGCAGGCATTGATGCCGGAACTGCTGGCGATGGTTGCCTCCAACGTCAACAGCTACTCGCGCCTGGTGCCGGGCTACTGGGCACCCACGGCCGCGACCTGGGGCATCGAGAACCGCACCTGTGCGCTGCGCGTGATCCTGGGCGGCCCGAAAAGCCAGCGCGTGGAATATCGCGTCGCCGCCGCCGACATCAATCCCTACCTGGCGATTGCCGTGGCCGTCGGCTCAGGCCTGTGGGGCATCGAGCACCGGATTGAGCCGGACGAGCCGATCAGCGGCAATTCCTATGAGCGCAAGCTGCCGGCCAAACGCCAGCTGCCCCGCACGCTCAGCGAGGCGGCCGATCGGTTGGCGCGCTCCCGGGTCGCGCAGCAATTGTTTGGCGAATCATTTGTCGCTCACTTTGCCGCCAGCCGCGAATGGGAGGAACGCGAGTTCCGCCGCGCGGTCACCGACTGGGAGCTGGCGCGCTACTTCGAGATCATCTAGATGAAGACCATCAGCCCGGTCGACGGCCGCGTGTATGTCGAGCGCCGCGCCGCCTCGGCCGGCGAGATCGACGCCACGCTGCAGCGCGCGCGCGCCGCGCAGCTGCACTGGCGGCAAGTGCCGATCGCGGACCGGGCCGCGCTGATGGAGCGTTTCTGCGCTGCCTTCGAGGCGCTTGCCGCGCAGATCGCCCCGGAGCTGAGCTGGCAGATGGGCCGGCCGATACGCTATGCGCCCAGTGAAGTGCGCGGTACGCTCGAGCGCGCGCGCTACATGATCAGCGTCGCCGCCGGCGCGCTGGCAGACATCGATGCCGGCCCGAAGCCCGGCTTTCATCGCTTCATCCGCCGCGAACCCGTGGGCGTCGTATTCACCGTGGCCGCCTGGAATTACCCGTACCTGATCGCGGTGAACAGCGTCGTTCCGGCACTGCTGGCGGGCAATGCCGTGATCCTGAAGCACTCGGCGCAGACGCCGCTGTGCGCCGAACGCTTCGCCGAATGCTTTGCCGCGGCCGGGCTGCCGCCCGGGGTGTTCCAGGTGCTGCATCTGGAGCACGCCGACACCGAAGCGGTGATTCGCGACGCGCGCATCGATTTTGTGGCCTTCACCGGTTCGGTCGCGGGCGGTCGCACCGTGCAGCGCGTGGCCGCGGAACGCTTCATCGGCGTGGGTCTGGAGCTGGGCGGATGCGATCCGGTGTACGTGCGACACGACGCCGACCTGGCGCACGCGATCGAGAACATCGTGGACGGCGCCTATTTCAATTCCGGCCAGTCCTGCTGCGGACTGCAGCGCATCTACGTGCACGAGAGCGTGCACCAACGCTTCACGGCCGGCTGCATCGACCTGATCCGGCAGTACCGGCTGGGCGAACCGCTGGACCCGGCGACCACGTTGGGCCCGGTGGTCCGCACCGCGTCCGCCGAGGCCATCCGTGCGCAGCTGCGCTCGGCCATTGCCGCGGGTGCGCGCCCGGTGATCGATGAACGCGAGTTTCCGCTCAGCCGTGCCGGCACGCCGTATCTGGCGCCGCAACTGCTGCTGGATGCGCCGGTCGCCTCGTCGGTCATGCGCGAGGAGATCTTCGGCCCGGTGGCCGGTGTCATGAAGGTGCACTCGGACCAGGAAGCCGTGGATCGGATGAACGACAGTCCGTTCGGACTGACCGCGGCGATCTGGACGCGCGATCAGGCGGCGGCGCTGACCCTCGGCGGACAAGTGCAGACCGGCACCTGGTTCATGAATCGTTGCGACTACCTGGATCCGGCGCTTGCCTGGGTCGGGGTCAAGGACTCCGGACGCGGCTGCACGCTCTCGGTGGTGGGCTACGAGCATCTGACGCGGCCAAAATCATTTCATCTGCGGGTGGCGACGTGAGTGTGATACTCAAAGCGAACTGGAACTATCCGACCATCGTCTGGGCCGGCCCCGGCCGCATCGCCGAGCTGCCGGCGGCGTGCGCAGCGCTGGGCATCCAGCGGCCGCTGCTGGTGACCGACGAGGGATTGCGCGCAGCGCCGATGGTGCTGCAGGCGCGCGCGCTGGTGCCCGGGACCGGCCTGTTCGCGCAGGTGCGTGGCAATCCGGTCGCGGCCAATATCGAAGCCGGCCTGGCTGCCTACCGCACCGGCGGTCACGACGGCGTGATCGCGTTCGGCGGTGGCTCGGCACTGGATGCCGGCAAGGTGATCGCATTCATGTCGGGGCAGACCCGCCCGCTATGGGACTTCGAAGACGTCGGTGACTGGTGGACGCGCGCGGACCGGCGCGGCATCGCACCGGTGGTCGCGGTGCCGACCACGGCCGGCACCGGCTCGGAGGTTGGCCGCGCCGGGGTGGTGATCAACGAGGCGACCCACCAGAAGAAGATCATCTTTCATCCGCAGATGATGCCCGGCGTGGTGATCAGCGATCCGGAGCTGACCGTGGGACTGCCGCCCGGGATCACTGCGGCCACCGGCATCGATGCGTTCACGCACTGCTTCGAGGCCTTCTGTGCGCCGGGGTTTCATCCGCTCGCCGACGGCATTGCGCTCGAAGGCATGCGGCTGATTCAGACCTATCTGCCACGGGCATGCGACAACGGCCGGGACATCGAGGCCCGCTCGCGCATGCTGGCGGCGGCCAGCATGGGAGCGACGGCGTTCCAGAAGGGGCTCGGCGGCGTGCATGCCATCGCGCACCCGGTCGGCGCGCACTACAACACGCATCATGGCCTGACCAACGCAGTCCTGCTGCCCTATGTGATCGTGCACAACCGCCCGGCGATCGAGGCGCGGCTCAAAGTCATCGCGCGCACACTCGACCTGCCGGGTGAGCCTTACCGCGCGGTACTCGACTGGGTGCTCGCGTTCCGACAGCGATTGCGCATCCCGCATTCGCTGGCCGAGATCGGCGTTCCCCTGGCCGATGCCGACACGATCGGGCACGAGGCGTCGCTCGACCCGTCCGCGTCGGGCAATCCGCTGCCCACCGATGCAGCGACCTACGCGCGGCTGTTCCGTTCGGCCGTGAAGGGTGACCTGATGCTGGCCGCCTAGGGCTCCGACGGGATGGTCGGTGTCACTAGCCGCAGCTTTCGCGTCGGCGATCGATAATGATCGGAATATGCAAGCGCATCAGAGGCTCACTTGGCTGTTCGTGTCGGGCCGGTGGCGTGCACGTGCAAACCGTTGTTAGTGCGCGACACTGTGCTTGATGGTATGCGACATCACTCGCTGCAGCGCGCGCAAAACGATGCGAATTGTCACTTGCCTGCAACTTTCGGGTTCTAACATTTCGCTCAAAGCCGTGTTGCAAAAATGTCGCGTGAGGCAGTAGGATCAGAATCGGTCTCACGTGATTTGCGGCTCGCTGATTCTGCCGGACTGCGTCTGCGGCAAGAACTCAGTAAAAGATCATCGGTAATAAGACAGGGCGATTCATCGGCTGATCTGGTGGTGCTTCCACCTGTTGTTTTATCACGTCAATTCATAGGTCTCGGGGAGAGATTCTTGAACACCAATCAAAAATTGACTGCCGCAATTCTGGCAGCACTCGGCGCGCACACCGGCGGGGCCTACGCCGCCAGCGACACCGGCACCGAAGCGGCGACATCGACCAGCCTGGAAGAGGTGATCGTCACCGCTCAGCGGCGCAACGAATCGGTGCAGGACGTGCCGATCACGATCCAGGCGGTCACCGGGGACACGCTGAAGCAACTCAACGTGAGCACGTTCGATGACCTGATCAAGTACACGCCGAACGTGACTTTCAGCGGCAACGGTCCCGGCACCGGCAACATCTTCATGCGCGGTTTGAGCTCCGGCGGCTCCGGCAACCAGTCGCAGTCGACCACGGCCCCGTTCCCGAACGTGGCGCTGTACCTCGATGACCAGGCGATGCAGTTCCCGGCCCGCAACGTTGACGTCTACATGGTCGACATGGAACGCGTCGAAGTGCTGGAAGGCCCGCAAGGCACGCTGTTCGGCGGCGGCGCGCAGGCCGGCGCCATCCGCTACATCACCAACAAGCCGAAGCTCGATGTCACGGAAGGCAATGCCAATGCCGGCTACGGCACCACCGCCGGCGGCGACCCGAATTCGAACATCAATGCGACGCTCAACCTGCCGTTGATCTCGGACCGCCTCGCCGTACGTGCGGTCGTGTTCGACGACCGTCGCGGCGGCTATATCGACAACATCGCCGGGACGATTCAGGTGCCCGCCGCCACCACGCCGAAGGTGCGTCCGGCCGGTCCGGTGACCAACAACACCGGCCTCACCGGGTCGAACCTCAATAGCGTGACCTACACCGGTACGCGGCTCTCGGCACTGCTCAAGATCAACGACGACTGGAATTTTCTGCTGCAGCAGAACTGGCAGAACTTCGAAGCCGACGGCTATTTCGCCGAGGAGCCGATCGCGCCGGATGGCGCCGCACTGAAGTCTTACCAGATCAGCGGGTTCGCGCCGCAATTCGACAAGGACAAGTACGCCAGCACCGCGTGGACGCTCAATGGCCGCTTCGGCGACCTGGGCCGGTTTGGCGAGCTGAAAGCGGTCTACACTGGCAGCTATCTGGTGCGTCATATCGAGCAGCAGGGGGATTATTCGAACTACCAGCGCTCCGCGCACGGTTCCTACTACGCCTGCTCGGGCGCGGGGGCCGGCTATGCGTATTTCCGGTCCACCAAGCCGACCACGTGCTACCCGGCGAACGGCTCGTGGCTGGATACCGTGCGCAACACGCACCTGAGCCATGAGTTTCGCATCAGCACCTCGGAGGACAATCGTATCCGCGGCGTGGTGGGCGCCTACTGGGAGAAGTTCATCATCCAGGACGTGATGAACTTCAACTACCTGGCCATCCCGCAGTGCGATGCGGCGAACCTTGCGATCTCGCTGGCCGGCGGCCCGGACTGCGTCGCTGCGGTTGGTCCCATTCCCGGCTTCTACGCGACCAATCCCGGCCTGCGTCTGAACTCGGACACCGCGTTCGGTGAGGACGACGAGCGTGGTTACCGGCAACTGGCGTTCTTCGGTTCAGTGGACATCGATATCATCCCGAAAGTCCTGACGCTTACCGGCGGGACGCGTCACTACAAGTACGACGAGTTCGAGCACGGTTCGGAGTACTACAGCGCCACCTCGAGCATCCTGAACGTACCGAACGGAACCGGGACCTTCGGACCCAAGCCCTATGCCGGCTTCGGCATGAACCTGAACAAGAGCGAGAGCGGCTTCAAGAGCCGCGCCAACCTGACCTGGCACATCACGCCGGACATCATGGCGTACTACACCTGGTCGCAGGGCTTCCGTCCGGGCGGCTTCAACCGCACGGCAAGCAATCAGGCTGGAACCGTCGTCACGCTCAAGGCCGTCGCTCCCATCACCCCGGGCGGACCGAAGCAGTTCTACAAGCCGGAGGGCTATGACTCGGACAACCTCATCAACAACGAGATCGGCTTCAAGAGCGAGTTCCTGAACCATCGCGTGCAGGCCAATGTGTCGCTGTACCAGATGGACTGGAAGGGCGTGCAGCTGCCGCTGTTCGACCCGGTGCATCTGGGTAATACGACCTTCGACATCAACGGCCCGACCTACCGGGTCCGGGGTCTCGAGCTGCAGCTGGTCGCCCGCGTGACCGAAGGGCTGACGGTGCAGGGATCGAGCTCCTGGAACAGCTCGAGCCAGACCAACGCGCCGTGCCTGACCAGCAATGTGCCGGCATCCAAGGGTAATCCCACCCCGGTCGGCCAGTGCATCACGGAAGTCAACGGTCTGCCGTACACCAATCCGTACGGCGTGCTGGGCACCGCACCGGCGTTCTCGCCGCCGTTGCTGTTCAACGTGCGCGCGCGCTACGACTTTCATTACGGCGACTTCAAGCCGTTCGCGAGCGTCGGTATGAACCACGTCGGCGCGATGCGCAACGAGCCGGCGAGCTTCCCGGATGGCAACGCTCCCAATGAAGTCGTCCCGACCACCACGCTGCTCAAGTACACGATGCCGGCTTACGAGACCTACGATGCGGCGATCGGCGTGGCCAAGGACAACTGGACCTTCCAGATCACGGGGACCAACCTCGGGAACAACGATGCCAGTACCAATACCTCATCGGGTCAATTCATCAAGATCGGAATTCCCGCTGCGTCCGCGCGTGATCATGGCGGAGGTCGGATTGAAGTTCTGAGCGGAGAACGCTGATCCTAAAGGCAACCGGCGACGGTCGGTTGCAGTAAAATCAAGGGCGGACCCCGGACGGTCCGCCCTTTGTTTTCATGGATACTGAATGCAATCCACGGACGCCGAAACCGCCGCGCCAGCGATCTCTTCCGAAATTCCCCGGATACGCGGGCTGATCCGACGGCGTGAGTTTGCCGAGGCGCTGGCCGCGAGCGAGGCGCTGCTCGAGGAGACGCCCGAGCAGCGGGATGCGCTGCTGTTCGTAGCCATTGCCCAGCGAAATCTGGGGCGCATCGACGATGCACTGAACACGCTCGCCAGGCTGCAGCGGCACTCATCCGCGCTTCAGCCGCCTGCACGAGGAGCGCGGGCAGTGCTTCGTGGTCCTGCGAGCAGGCGCCGCAGGCCATCGAGGCCTTCCAGGCGGCCGTGGACATCAATCACGCGCTGCCGGCCAGCTGGAGCATGCTCGAGGGGCTGTATCGCATGACCGGGCAGGCGGAGGGCTGCGCGCTGGCCGCGGGTCAGGTAGCCACGCTCAAGGCCCTGCCGCGCGAGGTGGTGACGGCAACCGGTCTGTTCATGGATGGCGACCTGGACCGGGCCGAGCCGATGGTGCGTGCCTATCTGCTGCAGCACGGGGATCACGTGGAAGCGATGCGGCTGCTCGCCCGTATCGGCATGGCACGCAAGGTGTACGACGATGCGGAGCTGCTGCTGGCCGCGGTGCTGGAACTGGCGCCCGAGTACCATGCCGCGCGCGCCGAGTACGCCGAGGTGCTCATTGAACTGCACCGATATCCGGAAGCGCGCCGGGAGCTCGATCGACTGCTGCGCGAGCAACCGGCAAACCGGCTGTATTATCAGGGCCTGCATGCCACGACGGCCGTTGGCCTGGGCGAACACGAGCGGGCGGTCGGGCTGTACCGGGACTTGCTGCAGGCGGCGCCGGCGGACGCCGACCTGCACCTGTCGATCGCGCACGCACTGAAGACGCTGGGACGGCGCGAGGAGGCCATCGAGTCCTACCGCCGGGCGGCCGCATGTCGGCCGGGCTTCGGCGATGCGTACTGGAGTCTGGCCAACCTCAAGACCTACCGATTCACGCAAGAAGAGCTGGCGCGGCTGCAGTCGTTGCAGGCGGAGCCGACCATCCGCGAGGCCGATCGCTACCATCTGCATTTTGCGCTCGGCAAGGCGCTGGAGGATGAGGGCGAGTTTGCGGAATCGTTCCGCCATTACGAGCTCGGCAATGCGCTCAAGCGCGCCGAAAGCAGGTATCGCCCGGAAATCATCGAGAACAATACCCGTCAGCAGATCGAGGTCTGCACCGCCGAGTTCTTCGCCCGCCACCGCGGCTGCGGCGTCTCGGCTGCCGATCCCATCTTCATCGTCGGCCTGCCGCGCTCGGGTTCGACCCTGATCGAACAGATCCTGGCATCGCACTCCCAGGTCGAGGGCACGCAGGAACTGCCGAACATCCAGCAGATCGTCGGCAAGCTTCGGGGCCGCGACCCGGATCTGAATAATCCGCGCTATCCGCGCATCCTGGCCGAGATGCAGCGCGAGGAGTTCGCGCAGCTCGGCCAGCAGTATCTGGACGCCACCCGGGTCTACCGCACCGGCAAACCCTACTTCATCGACAAGATGCCGAACAACTTCCGGCACCTGGGACTGATCCACCTGATGCTGCCGAACGCCAAGGTCATCGACGCACGGCGCGAACCGATCGCGTGCTGCTTCAGCAATCTGAAGCAGCTGTTCGCCAAGGGCCAGGAGTTCACCTACAGCGTAGAGGACATCGCGCGCTACTACCGAACCTACCTGGAACTGATGCGGCATTGGGACCGGGTGCTGCCCGGATGGGTGCTTCGCGTCCATCACGAGGACGTGGTCGATGATCTCGAAGGCAGCGTGCGACGGCTGCTCGATTCCTGCGGGCTCGAATTCGAGCCGCAGTGCATCGAGTTCCATAAAACGGTGCGCAGCGTGCGTACCGCGAGCTCGGAACAGGTCCGTCAGCCCATCTTTCGCGACGGACTCGATCAGTGGCGGAATTTCGAGCCCTGGCTCGAGCCGCTCAAGCAGGCACTCGGTGACGCGCTGACCCGCTACCGTGATGAATAAAGCGGCTGCGCTGCATCCGATCGAGATCGGCGCGCTGGTGGCGCTGGTCAATCAGCAACGACTGAGCGAGGCGGAGCACAAGGCCCGTGCGCTGCTGGCGATGCACCCGAACGAGGGGATGCTCTGGAAGATTCTGAGCGTGGCGCAGGTGCGGCAGGGCAAGGACGCGCTGCCGGCCCTGCGCAGAACGGCGGAGCTGATGCCGCACGATGCCGAAGCCCACCGCAATCTGGGCGCAGCCCTGCACGATCGGGGCCAGTGGGCGGAAGCGCTCTCGAGCCTGCGCCGTGCGCTTGCGATCCAGCCCGGCGACGTGGAAGCGATGATCGATGCCGCCAATGCCTTGCGAGCGCTGGGCCAAGCGCGTGAAGCGGTTGCGCTGTATCAACAGGCGCTGAAGCGCGATCCCCGACTGGTCGAGGCACACAACAACCTGGGGAACGCGTTCCTGGAACTGGGACAATATGCCGACGCCGCCGGCTGTTACCGGCTTGCGCTCAGGCTGAAGCCGGATGATCCCCAGATACTGTGCAACCTGGCCGGCGCCGCTAGGCAGCTCGGGCGGTTCGATGAGGCCGTTGCGTGCTACGGCCGGGCATTGGCACTCAGTCCCGCCATGGTGGACGCGCTCAACAACCTGGGCAACGTGCTGCGCGACCTGGGTCGGCGTCGCGAGGCCGCGGCACTGTACCGCAGGGCTATCGAGCTCGATCCCGCGCGTGCCGAAAGCCACTTCAATCTCGGAACCGTACTGTTTGAGTTCCGCCGGGTCGATGAGGCCATGGCCAGCTATCGCCAGGCTCTGGCGCTGCAGCCCGATTATGCCGCGGCACATGTGAGCCTGGGTTCGGCGCTGCGCCAGCAGCGTCGTCCCGACGATGCGGAAGCGAGCTGCCGCGCCGCGCTGGCGATCATTCCCAACTACGTGGAAGCGCTGTCGCTGCTCGGCGAGCTGCGGGCCGACCGCGGGCAGTTTTCGGAAAGTGAGGAATTATTCCAGCGCGCGATCGCGATCAATCCCGATTTTGCGTTCGGCTATTCCAGCATCGCGACCCATCGCAGGATGACGCGCGACGATTCCGCCTGGCTCAGGGGCGCAGAAGCATTGCTGTCGAAACGGCTGCCGCTCGGACAGGAGATCAGCCTGCGGTACGCGCTCGGCAAGTACTTCGACGATGTCAGGCAGTACGATCAGGCGTTTGAGCAATATCGGCAGGCAAATGAACTGACCAAGCGCTATGGATCGAGCTATGACCGCGCAAAGCTGACGCAGCTGGTCGACCAGCTCATCCGCAGCTTCGACTGCGGCGTGCATACGACGTGGCCGGCCCGACGCGTCCAGCTCGCAGCTGCCGGTATTCATCGTCGGCATGCCGCGGTCGGGCACCTCGCTCGCTGAACAGATCCTGGCATCACACCCGGCCGTGTTCGGCGCCGGCGAAGTGGTCTTCTGGAGTGCCGCTTACGACGCCTATCGGGCGGCGGAACTCGATGGCAAAGCGGGCTCGGACCTGATAGCGGGCATGGCGCGCGACTATCTCGCGCTGATAACGTCACTGTCCGGGGCCGCGCAGCGCGTGGTGGACAAGATGCCCGCCAATTTCCTGTATGCCGGATTGATCCACTGCGCGCTGCCGCAGGCCCGCATCATCCACATGCAGCGCCATCCGATCGATACCTGCCTGTCGATCTACTTTCAGAATTTCTTCAACATCGGCCCGTATGCCAACGATCTCGCCAACCTGGCGCACTACTACCGCGAATACCTGCGCATCACCGATCACTGGCGCGCGGTGCTGCCCGCCACGACGCTTCTGGAGGTCCCGTACGAGGCGCTGATCGAGGACCAGGAGGGCTGGACCCGCCGGATGCTGGAATTCGTTGGCCTGCCCTGGGATCCGAAATGCCTCGACTTTCACCAGACCGATCGCGTCGTGATTACGGCGAGCAAGTGGCAGGTGCGGCAGAAGATCAGCAAGGCATCCGTGGCGCGCTGGCGCAACTACGAGCCGTTCGTTGGCCCGTTGCGCAGCCTGATCGAGTCGCCGTCAGGGTGACGGTCAATGGACCGCGGCGTCGGCGCCGCTACGCCCCCACCGGGCGACGCTAGCCACGCCCGAGCGCATCGTCGTCGTCGTTGCTGCGCGCGGTCGCGGTCCGCAGCGGCCGGCGCAGCACCGGGTAGGCGAAGCTGGCCAGATGCGAATGCACGCGGCGCAGGTCGCGCACGATCCGCAGCAGCAGCCCGCTTTCCTCCGCCGCGACCCCGACCGTATCGGTGCCGGCGGCGCGGCCGGCCGCGGCGGCATCACGCAGTATCTGCACGCTGAGCGCCGTGGCGTCGGCCTCGAGCTGCAGCAGCCGGCGCTTGCGCTCGATCAGCACCCGGGCATCGGCACGGTTGCCGCGCAGGAACACCGCGAGCGCCAGCTTATGGCTCTCGACCAGCTCTGCATTCATCGCGGTGACAGCGGCAAGTTCCTCGGGCGTCAGCAGCTGGCCTCGTTTGATCTGCTTGACCGTGAAGTCGGTGAGGCTGTTGGCGACGATGTCGCCGATGTGCTCGAAGTTGATGACGGCGGCGAGAATCTCCTGGACCTTGGCACCCTCGCGCCGGTCGTCCAGCGTCTGTTCGCCGCCGACCGCGGCCAGATAGCTGCGGATCGCGCCGCCGAGCTGGCGCGCGGACCGATCGTTCTCGACGATGCGATCGGCAAGCGACAGATCGCGGGTACGCAGCAGCTCGAGTGCTCCATCGAGCATCGCCGCCGCCAGATCGGACATGCGCAGCGTTTCCCGGGCGGCGTTGGCCAGCGCCACTGACGCGGAGTCGAGCGCCGCGCGTTCGAGGTACAGCGGGCGGCCCGGGTCGAGCGGCCGGGGCGGGTCCGGCAGCCAGCGCAGCAGCAGACCCGCGACGCGATCGACGTTGACCAGGAACAGTCCCGCAAGCGCCAGGTTGAATAGGAGGTGGAAATTCACCGCCAGACGCTCCTGGCCCGGAAGCAGCTGCTGCATCAGGCCGGAGATCGGCGTCAGCCACGGCAGCAGCAGCAGCGCACCGGTGAGCCGCACCAGCAGGTTGCCGACCGGCACGCGGCGGGCGGACACGGTGGAGGCGTGCAGCATCGGCGGCAACGCACCGCCAATGTTGGCGCCCAGCACCAGTGCCAGCGTCTCGGGCGCGTTGATCACGTGGTTGGCCGAGAGCGACCCGAACAGCAGCACCATCACCACGCTTGAATGGCAGCCCCAGGTCAGTATCCCCGCCAGCAGTACCGCGAGCAGCGGATCGGAGGCGAGGGATTCGAGAAACGAGCGCAACAGCGGTGTATTTTCCACCGGGCCCAGCGTCGCCTGCAGTCCCGACAGCGCCATCAGCATCAGTCCCAGGCCGATGGTCGCGCGGCCAATGTTGCGCACGCGGCTGCCGCTCGACCAGCGGAATGCCAGCACGCCGCACAGGACCAGCGGGGGCGCGACCACCGCGACATTGAACGACAGCATCTGCGCCACCAGCGCGGTGCCGACATTGGCGCCGAGCATCACGGCCAGCGCCGGGGCCAGCGCCATCACGCCGGCCGCCGTGAACGAGGTGGCCATCAGTCCGACCGCGGTACTGCTCTGTAGCAGAGCCGTGATGCCGATGCCGGTGACGAACGCGCGCCAGCGACCGGTCAGGTTGCGCTCGAGCGCGCGGCGCAGCGCGGCGCCAAATCCGCGCTGCACGCCGGTGCCGACCATGTGGGTGCCCCACAGCAGCAAGCCGACGTAGCCGGACAGGCCGATCAGTACCAGCGTGCCCGACACTCAGGTGCACTCCCGATTTGGCGGCGCAGCCCTAAAATCGGCATGATAGTGACGGCGCCGCATCCGCAGCCCGGCGCGATGGGTGCCTCCATGGGTCGGATCCCTGCCGAAGACCGTCATCGCAAGATCATCCAGCTGGTCCAGCAGCGCGGTTATGTCAGCAACGAGGAACTCGCCCGCACTTTCGGCGTGACCGCGCAGACCGTGCGGCGTGATCTGACGAAACTGGGCGACGAAGGTGAAGTCTGCCGCCATCACGGTGGCGCAAGTCTTGCGTCCAGCACGCAGAACATAGATTACAGCGAGCGCCAGGAACTCAGCTCGCCGGAGAAGCGGGCGATTGCCGAACTGACCGCGCGCCACATCCCGAATCACTCCTCGCTGTTCATCAATATCGGCACCACGACCGAGGCGCTGGCGCGGGCGCTGCTGGGGCACGAGGATCTGCGGGTCATCACCAATAACCTGAATGTGGCACAGATCATGGCGCGCAACCGCTCGTTCACGGTGATGGTCACCGGGGGCACCGTACGCAACCGCGACGGCGGCATCGTCGGTCAGTCGGCTTGCGACATGATCGGCGAATTCCGGGTCGATTACGGCATCATCGGGATCAGCGGCATAGACGAACAGGGCACTCTCCTCGATTTCGACTACGATGAAGTGCGGGCGGCGCGCGCGATCATCCGGAATTCGCGCACCACCTACCTGCTTGCCGACCACACGAAATTCACCCGGCACCCGATGGTCAGGATGGGCTCGCTCAGCGACGTGTCGGCGCTGTTCACCGATGGTCCGCCACCGCCACCGATCCGCGAGCGACTGGCCGCGGGCGGCGTGACGGTACATGTGGCTGAACCGATCGGTTCCTGACTTCATCGCCGCCTGCGACTGCACTGCCCTCCAATCTCTGCGGCACCGCAACTGATTTTCGCTTGCCAACATTTGAAGTGCAATATAGTCTGAAACGAAAGTGGAACCGATCGGTTCAGACGCCCGTTCGCAGTGGGGGCTCGCTTGGATTCCGGCAGGGCGTTTGATCTTCTCATCATCGGCGGCGGCATCAACGGTGCGGGTATCGCCCGCGACGCGGCCGGCCGCAAGCTGCGCGTCCTGCTGGTGGAACAGGCCGGGCTCGCGCATTTCACCTCCTCGGCCAGCACCAAGCTGATCCACGGTGGGCTGCGGTACCTGGAATATCTGCAGCTGCGCCTGGTTCGCGAGGCGCTCAGGGAGCGCGAACGCCTGCTGTCGATCGCCCCGCACCTGGTCACGCGCGCGCGGTTCGTGCTGCCCCATCAGCGCCATCTGCGCCCCGCCTGGTTGCTGCGCCTGGGTCTGCTGGCCTACGATGCACTCGCGCCTGGAAGCAGCCTGGAGCGATCGCGCGGCGTTCGCTTTGCAACATCCGAGTTTGGAAGACCGCTGCGCGACAGCCTGCTCAGGGGATTCACCTACGCGGACTGCACGGTCGACGACAGCCGGCTGGTCATGCTCAACGCGCTGGACGCCGATGAGCGCGGCGCCGATATCCGCGTCGGCCACCGGCTGTTGCGGGCCACGCGCGCGGGCGCCCACTGGCGGGCCGAGATCCTGGAACTGGCGAGCGGTCGCAGCTACACGGCGCTGACGCGAGTGCTGGTGAACGCCGCAGGTCCCTGGATCGGCGAGGTGCTCAATGAGCGCGTCGGCGCTCGCAGCCAGCGCCTGGTCCGCCTGGTCAAAGGCAGCCACATCGTCGTGCGCCGCATGTACCCGGGTGATCAGGCCTACGTGCTGCAAAACCCGGACCGACGCATCGTGTTCGTGATCCCCTATCAGCATGCGTTCACCCTAATCGGCACCACCGACGTGGAGTGGCCGGGTGAGCCCGGCCCGGTGAGCATTTCGGCCGGGGAGACCGATTATCTGTGCCGCACCGTGAACGGCTATTTCAAGCGCGCCATCGGCGCGGCGGACGTGGTTTGGAGCTATGCCGGAATCCGCTCCCTGTGCCACGACGCCGGCTCCAAGGCGGCGGAGCTGACACGCGACTACTCGCTGGAGCTCGAGGCGCCACCCGGGGAGGCACCGGTGCTGACCGTCGTCGGCGGCAAGATTACGACCTATCGGTCCCTGGCCGAGCATGTGATGACCAGGCTCGCGCCGTTTCTGCCGGGGCTAGCCGCTGCCTGGACGGCGCACCGGCCGTTGCCGGGCGGTGACTTTCCCGACGGCGGCCTGCCAGCATACCTTGCGCAGATGCAGCGGCGCTGGCCGTTCCTGCCGCTGCCACAGCTGCAACGGATGGTGCACGCCTACGGAACGCGCCTGGCGCGGATGCTCGAGGGCGTCGCGAGCAGCGAGGCGATGGGCCAGGACTTTGGCGGTGGCCTGACGCAAATCGAGGTCGACTACCTGATGCGCCACGAATGGGCTGCGAGCTGCGAGGATCTGTACTGGCGCCACACCAAAACCGGCTTGTACGCCTCGGCCGCGGACGTGCAGCGGCTCGCCGACTACCTGCGCAGCGCGTACCCTGCGCGGGCATCGGCCGAGCTGCCTGCGAAGTCGCGCGGCTAGGTGCGCAGGCATAACTCATGAGTCAGCCCCGGATTCTGGTGATTGACGGCAATCGCGCGGTCACGCGTGAGGCGCAGGTCGCCGCCGGCGGGCAGCCATCCGGTGAAGGCTACGCGCAGGTACTGCAGCGGCTCTCGCGCGTGAGCTGCGACATCGTCCGGCCGGCGGACGGCGAGGTTCGCTGGGCGCGCGGCGTGGGTCTGGCCGACTACGACGGCGCCGTGATCACCGGTTCCGCGCTCAATATCTACGACGGTGGGGCGCATATCGAGCGCCAGATCGAACTTGCGCGCGCCGTGTTTGCCCGCGCGCTGCCGTTCTTCGGCAGCTGCTGGGGCCTGCAGGTGGCGGTCGCTGCGGCCGGGGGCCGGGTGCGACCCAATCCGCTGGGGCGGGAGTTCGGATTCGCGCGGCGCATCGAGCTGAGCGCCACCGGAAGGCAGCATCCGATGTTCGCCGGCAAGCCGCACGTGTTCGAGGCGGTCACCGTGCACCGCGATGACGTCGACCAGCTTCCGGCAGGCACGCAGGTGCTGGCCAGCAATGAGATGGGCGTGCAGGCGCTGGAGCTGCGCCTGGGCGCCGGGACCATCTGGGCGGTGCAGTATCACCCCGAGTACAGCTATGCCGAGATCGCGGCCACGACGCTGCGTTACGCCGACGCGCTGCTCGGGGAGGCGCTGTTCCAGAACCGCGCCGAGCTGGAACAGTTCGTCGCCGAACTGCGAGAGCTGATGCGTGACCCGCACCACCGCAGGCTCGCCTGGAAGCACGGACTGGGGCCGGCGATGCAGGATGAAACCCTGAAGCTGGCCGAACTGCGCAACTGGCTGGAGCTGCAGGTCACGCCGCACTACCGGCACCGGCTCTGAACCCAGCGTTGCGATCACGAGGAGCGATCAATGGTTGTGTCACTGACGGGCTGCCGGGTGTCGAGTGCGTGCGGGTTGCTCGCTGCGCTGGTCTTGAGCCCGCACGCCGTCGAAGCCGCGAACACGCCGGCTCGCGCCACTCCCCGTATCGGCCACGTGTTCATCCTGATGCTCGAAAACGAGGGCTATGACGTCACCTTCGGTGCGGATTCGCCCGCGACCTACCTGAACCAACTCAGGCGCCAGGGTGCGTTCGTCAGCAACTATTTCGGCACCAGTCATTTCAGTCTCGGCAACTACATTGCCCTGATCAGCGGCCAGGCGCCGAATCCGGCGACCGATTACGACTGCCCGCAATTCACCGAATTCGTCGCGAGCGGCACCACGACGGATGGCCAGGCGATCGGCAGCGGCTGCGTCTACCCGGCGAGCGTGCCGACGATCGCCAATCAGCTCGAGGCCAAGGGCCTGAGCTGGAAGGCGTACATGGAGGATATGGGGAACAACCCTGAGCGAGAGAGCGCTGCCTGCGGGCATCCGCAGATCGGCACTGCTGACAATACCCAGCAGGCCCAGGTTGGCGACCAATATGCCAGCCGCCACGATCCGTTCGTCTACTTTCACGGCATCATCGACACAGCATCCTGTGCGCAGCGGGTCGTCAACCTTGGTGAGCTGACCTCAGATCTGCAAACGATCGATGCGACGCCGAACTACGTTTTCATCACACCCAATCTCTGCAATGACGGTCACGATGGGGGCGGGCACAGCCGCTGCGTCGATGGTGCACCGGGCGGCCTGCTGTCGGCAGACCGTTTCCTGCAGGCGCTGGTGCCGCGGATCGTGGCCTCACCTGCCTTTCGGCGCGATGGGCTGTTGATCATTACCTTCGACGAATCGGACATCGAATCCGATTACGACGCCTCGACCAATTCGATCCTCATCCGGGGCGGCGATGCCGCCGCCTGCTGCCATGAGCGACCGGGCCCGAATATTCCTGCCTACCAGGCGGATGGCGGCGCGGTCCGGACTGCGTTCAACGGCCCGGGCCTGATCGGTCCGGGTGGCGGCCACATCGGGGCCGTGATGCTCTCGCCCTTCATCCGGCCCGGAACGGTGTCACGCGTGCCGTACAATCATTACGCACTGCTCCGCAGCGTCGAGGACATGTTCGGCGTCCGTCACTTGGGGTTTGCGGGCCAACCCGGCCTGCGGGGATTCGGTCCCGACATCTTCACGCAACCCGATGGCCGCAAGCGCTGAGGCGCAGCCGGCGGCGCCACAGCGCCCCGAACGAGCAGCGAACCCGTCATGACATGGCATGCGCCATCGCGATGCCGCCGAGTGCGCTGATGAGCACGACCAGCAGCGGTGGCGTGTGCCAGACGCTCAGCAGAACGAAGCCGAGCAGGGCGAGGCCGAAGTCCGCCGCGTTCCGCACCGAACTGGTCCAGACCGGGCTGTAGAGCGCGGCGCCCAGCAGCCCGACCACCGCGGCGTTGACCCCTCGCATCACCGCCTGCGCGCCGGCGCGTTTGCGAAAGGTGTCCCAGAACGGCAGTGTGCCGATCAGGATCAGTCCGCCCGGCAGGAAGATGCCGACCAGGCCGAGTAGCGCTCCGTTCAGCCCGTGCGGCGCCGGGGCGACGACGGCGCCCAGATAGGCCGCGAACGTGAACAGCGGGCCCGGCACCGCCTGCGCCGCGCCGTAGCCCGCGAGGAACGTATCGTCGCTCACCCAGCCGGGCGTGACAAACGCGTCGCGCAGCAGCGGCAACACCACATGTCCGCCGCCGAACACCAGCGCGCCGGATCGATAGAAGGCGTCGAACAGCGCAACGCCCGGCGACGTGGTGAGACTGCGCAGCAGTGGCAGGCCCGCGAGCAGAACGAAGAAGCCAGACAGGGCCAGCAACCCCGCGGTGCGCGAGACCGGCAGAACGACAGCGGCCGCGGCCGTGGGCGGCGCGGCGCGACACAGCCACCCGCCGGCGACGCCGCCCAGCAGGATAGCCGCCATCTGGCCCAGGGACGGCGCGCCGAAATGAACGATGAGCGCCGCGGCCACCGCGATGCAGGCGCGCTGTCGGTCGGGAGACAGCGTGCGCGCCATGCCCCAGACCGCCTGTGCGACGATGGCGACCGCAACCAGCTTCAGACCGTGCAGCAGTCCGCTGCCGCTCGGTCCGTGAAGCGCGCCCGCGCCCTCGGCAAACAGGAACAGTGCCACGGCCGATGGCAGCGTGAATCCAGTCCAGGCCGCGACAGCGGCCCAATAGCCGGCGCGCATCAGGCCGATTGAGAAGCCGACCTGACTGCTGGCGGGGCCGGGCAAGAACTGGCACAAGGCCACCAGGTCCGCGTAAGCCGGCTCATCGAGCCAACGGCGGCGCACGACGAACTCCTCGCGGAAGTATCCGATGTGAGCGAGCGGCCCACCGAAGCACGTGACGCCGAGCTTGAGGAAGGCCAGCAGCACCTCCAGCGGGGAGCCGGCCCCGCTACGCTGGACCGCGGCGGACTTGGTGGCGATCGCCATGGTGCATTTCGGTCTACGCGTAATCGAACAGCGCCATGAATCCGAAATCCATGTGCAGCTGCTGGTGACAATGAAACAGCGTCAATCCCGGATTGTCGGCCACGAAATCGAATTCGAGTTCCTGGAAGCCGCCAAGCATGACCACGTCCTTGATCACCCCGGCGGTGGGTTTGCCCCCGATCCGCGCCAGCTCGAAGCTGTGCCGGTGCAGGTGCAACGGGTGGATGTCGTCGCTGGCGTTGCGGAACCTGAGCCGGTAGCGACGAGCGCGCTGCAGCGTGTACATCGGCTGCATCGATTGCATCGAGAATGCTGCGCCGTTGAGGGTCCACTGGTTGAAGCCGTCGAGCAGGGCATTGTGCTTGACGATCAGCAGCTCGATCGTCTGGTCCGCTGAGTGCGATGCGGCAGGGGTGCTTCCGAACCGGGTGTAGTCCCAGCGGAACGGCATCGGCCTGGCCCACTGCGGTTTGCCCTTCTGACCTGCGTACTCGACCACGATCCCCATGCCGTGGTGGCGGTCGTCGTCGGCCAGATCGCCCATGACCCACACGCCTGGATGGTCCATGTTCACCAGCGCCGAAATGCGTTCGGCGGTGCCGAGCCACAGCACCGGTACCGTGGACGGTGTCGGGACCGGATTGCCGTCCAGGCTCACAACCTGAAAGCCATGGCCGGGCAGAGCGAGGCTGCGGATCTCGGTGGCACTGGCGTTGAGCACGTGGAACAGCACCCGCTCGCCCCGCCTGACTCGGATCGGCTCGCCGTGACCGAGCATGCGACCGTTGATGCCGAACCATTCGTAGCCGACCTCGAAGCCCTTGGTGTTACGGTGCGCCTGTTCGTCGGCCGAACGAGCCATCGCCCGCAGCGACTCGATCGGCCGCCCGGCCAGCACGTCCATCGCCATGTCGCCGCCGCGACTCAACGTCGGACCGAACTCCTTCAGCACCAGGAATACCTCGCGGTCGTAGGCTCCGGGATTGTCCCGCGGCTCGATGTAGACCGGTCCGGCCTGGCCGGTATAGGTGCCGCGGTTCAGGTCCGCGCCGGCCACGACGTGGGTATGGTAGAAGCGGTATCCAGCCGGTTGCGGAACGAAGCTCACCCGCCGCATCGTGCGCGGCGGCACGAACGGCGTGCCTTCCTCGGCCGCGCCGTCAACGTCGCTCGGAATCATCTGCCCGTGCCAGTGCACCAGCTCCGGCGTGTCGGTGTCGTTATAAATGTTGACGATCGCGCGCCGCCCCTGCCTGAAACGCAGCAGCGGCCCCGGAAACTGGCCGTTATAGAGCGTCGTGGAAACGATGTGGTCCGGCGCCAGCTCGACCAGGCCGGTACCGATGCGCAGCGTGTAGTCGGCCGCTTCGTCGGCATGCTCGTCAGCCGGCCGGGCGACGCGGGCGAAGGCGCCTGCGAACGGCGCCAGCGCGGCGTACTCGAGCAGCGATCGGCGATCGATGTTCATGGGTTCAGTCCTGGGTCGCGTCCGAGGGCGGGCGCCAGCGGCCCATTCGGGCATCCAGCGACCAGGCACCGGCGCCTTCGATCAGAAGATAGAGAGCGCCAAGCAGCATGCAGAAGTCCGCGCGGGCTTCATGAGCGGCGCTCCAGAAACCATAGCGCGCCAGTTTGGGGACGTGAAAGATCCAGACATCGTGGCCCAGCAGGATCGGCAGCTTGGTCGATACGATCGCCACCAGCATGATGAGGATCAATGGAATCGCTGCCAGGCGGGTCAGCAGCCCGAGAATGACGAGCGAACCGCATGCGATCTCGACCACACCGACGAACGGCCCCATCACATCGGGGAAAGGAATTCCGATGTGCAGGAAACGGCCCGCTCCAAGGATGTCGGGGAAGGCGAGTTTCTGAACGCCTTCGGGCAGAAACACGACCAGGCCGACCAGCAGGCGCACGAGAATCGACCAGCGCGGCGCACGCGTGGCCAGAAGGTTGTGCCGCCAGCTCATGCGACCGCCGCCCTGCAAAGCAGCGCTAGCCGGGGAGCAGCCGGCGCACCGCACCGACCAGGTCGATCAGCAGCAGCACCAGGATCGGCAGCGAGCTCAGGCTGAATCCGACGCTGCGCCTGGAAGGCTCGGCCACATAGGCGCGCAGGTAGACAAAGCGGCCGATCAGGTAGACCAGGCCGAGCAGCGCGGCCCACGGCGCCGCCACGAACGCGCTCGCCATCCACATCGCCGGCAGCAGCACCACCAGCAGCTCGAGCGTGTTCATCTGCACGCGAAAGTAGCGCTCGAAAGTCTCGTTACCGGTGGTGGCCGGTGCCTTGACCCCGAAACGCTCACGCGCGTGGCCGACCAGCACGCCCAGATAGATGAATTGCACCAGGGCAAGCACCGTGATGAGTTCGACCCACGCCATGGACCACCTGTCGAGCACGCCGGGCGGATCGCCCGCGGCTATGGTGACCCACGCGGGGCTGAGCTGCCAGCCCGGTAAGGGCCGGGGCTCGGGCCGTCAGTGCCCGATCGCGTCCGCGATCAGCTGTGCGGAGTTCTCCGGCGTGCGAAATACCAGCGGGCGCTCATTCCCGGGACGCGACGGGCGCGGGCCATTGACGATTTCGAGCACGCGCGCGTGCTGCGGCGATTTGTCACACACCGGATCAGTGGCACCGACATCCCCGGTCAGC
Source organism: uncultured Gammaproteobacteria bacterium (assembly GCA_963701975.1). Taxonomy (GTDB): domain Bacteria; phylum Pseudomonadota; class Gammaproteobacteria; order Steroidobacterales; family Steroidobacteraceae; genus FEN-1191. The sequence goes on along the minus strand of OY969692.1, from coordinate 3,339,756 downwards.
AGGAAGGCCTGGCAGCGGCAGCCACCCAGGTCCTTCGCCTTCTCGGGGCAGCTGCGACAGGGCTCGGGCATCCACTGGTCGCCCCGGAAACGGTTGAACGCCGGGGAATCGAGCCAGATCTGCCGCAGGCTGGCATCGCGCACCGACGGCAGATTGATTCCCGGCAGCATGCGCGCCGCGTGGCACGGCATCACCAGGCCGTCGGGAGCGATCACCATGAATGTCGTCCCCCAGCCATTCATGCAGCGCTTCGGCCGCGTCTCATACAGATCCGAGATGACATACAGGATGCGCAACCGGTTGCCGATGCGCGCCCGATAGCTGGCCACCACCGCCTCCGAGCGCTCGAGCTGCTCGCGCGTCGGCATCAGCTGGCTGCGGTTCAGGTCGGCCCAGCCGTAGAACTGGGTATTGGCCAGTTCCAGATACTCGGCGCCGATCTCCAGCGCCAGGTCGATGATGCGGTCGACATGATCGATGTTGAGCCGATGGATCACGCAGTTCATGACCATCGGCAGGCCCTGGTCCTTTACCAGCGTGGCCACGCGCCGCTTGAGGCCGAAGGTGCGGGTGCTGGAGAGAAAATCATTGAGCTCGCGGGTCGAATCCTGGAACGAGAGCTGTACGTGATCGAGGCCCGCGTCCTTCAGTGCCTGCATCCGGGTCTCGTTGAGACCCACCCCCGAGGTGATCAGGTTGGTGTAGAAGCCGAGCCGATGCGCCTCCGCGACCAGTTGCTCGAGATCCGGGCGGCTCAGCGGCTCGCCGCCGGTGAGCCCGAGCTGCACCGCGCCGAGCGAGCGTGCTTCTGTCAGTACGCGAATCCACTCCTCGGTCGACAGCTCATTGCGTATGTTCGCGAAATCGACCGGGTTGGAGCAGAACGGGCAATGCAGCGGGCAGCGGTAAGTCAGCTCAGCGACCATCCACATCGGCACCGTGGCGCCCGCCGGTAACGCTCTGCCCGCCATGGCATCGGTCGCTAGCGCGTTCATGGCAGCACCGCGTCGCGCCATTCGACCCAGCCATCGTGCGTTGCCGAGCGCAGGAATGCCTCGACGTCCGCGTCGATCGCATCCGACTGAAACGCCTCGCGCAGCTCGGCGATGATCTGGTCGGCCGAGCGACTGCCATCGCAGCGGCGTAGAATCTCTCCGGCCGCGACATTGAGCTGCACCATGCCCTCCGGGAACAGCAGCACGTAGGCATTCTGCGCCGCTTCCCACTGGAAGCGATACAGCCGCGCGATCCGCGGATAGGCGGTGCGAGCCAGCGGTGCCGGATCATTCATGGTCGAGCCCGTAGCGCAGCTGAATCGCGTCCAGCATCGACCACAGCAGGTCGAGCTTGAACTGCAGAATCTCGAGCGCGCGCCGCTGCGCCTCGCGCGTGAGAAAATACTGCAGCGTGACCTTGAGGCCGTGCTCCACATCGCGCGCCGCCAGCGGCACCCGCGAGCGGAAGTACTGCAGGCCGCCGGCGTCGATCCACGGATAATGAGCGGGCCAGGTGGCGAGCCGTTCGCGGTGGATCTGCGGGGCAAACAGCTCCGTGAGCGAGGCGCACACGGCTTCCTGCCAGGGCTGCTGACGCGCGAAATTCACGTACGCGTCGACCGCGAAGCGCACGCCCGGAACGATGTGCTCGAGCGACCACAGCTCATCGCGCGTCAGGCCGACCGCCTCGCCGAGACGCACCCAGGCCTCGATGCCGCCCGGGTTCTGCTCGACGCCGTCATGATCGAGGATACGCTGCACCCACAGCCGGCGCTGCTCGCGGTCGGGGCAGTTGGCGAGAATCGCCGCATCCTTGCGCGGGATGTTGATCTGGTAATAGAAGCGGTTGGCCACCCAGCCGCGAATCTGCGCCGGGCTGGCGCGGCCGGAATTGAGCATCACGTTGAACGGGTGATGGATGTGGTAGGCCTGCCCCTTGGCACGCAACTGCTGCTCGAATTCGGCCGCAGTCCACGGCGGCAGTACCGCCACTGGTGCGGCCACAACCGCATTGGAAGCATTCACAGTTCGATCTCCATGCCGTCAAACGCGACTTCGATGCCGGCCGCGGCCAGCTGCGAGCGCTCGGGCCCGGCTTCATCGAGAATCGGGTTGGTGTTGTTGATATGAATCAGGATGCGGCGCGTACGCTGCGGCAGCCGCGCGAGCTGCTCGAGCATTCCGCCCGGTCCGCTCTGCGGCAAGTGCCCCAGGTCGCGGGCGCGCTTGTGTGACACGCCGATGCGAATCATCTCATCGTCACTCCAGAATGTGCCGTCCACCAGCACGCAGTCGCTCGCTTGCAGTACCCGCTCGACCGCGGCTGGGATGGCGGCGAGGCCCGGCGAATAGAACAACTGGCGGCCGCTGCGCGGGTCGCGAAACACCAGGCCGATGTTGTCCCCGAGGCGCGGATTCTCGCGGTGCGCCGAGTAAGGACCGGGCTTGCCCTCGACCGGCAACGCGGTCACCCGCATCCCGGGCAGGGCCGGGATCTCGAACTGCGCACCGTCCACCGGCACGCGATGCCAGTGTACGCCGCAGAAGTGCTGCAGCACGTTCAGGATCGGCCATCCGGTGCTCAGATCCTCGCGTACCGTCTCGGTGGTCCACACTTCGAGCGGCGCGCCATGTTCGCGCAACAGCAGCAGCCCGGTCGAATGGTCGATCTGTCCGTCCACCAGGATGACGGCGCCGATTCCGGAGTCGCGCAGGCCCTGCTGCGGCTGCAGCACAGGATTCTGGGCGATCTGCTGGTGAATGTCGGGTGAGGCGTTGCACAGCACCCAGCGGTGGCCGTCCAGCGATATCGCGATCGAGGACTGCGTGCGCCGGCGCGCGCGCAGCGTACCGTCCCGCAGGCCACGGCAGTTACCACAGTTGCAGTTCCACTGTGGAAAGCCGCCACCGGCAGATGAACCCAATACTCGTATCAGCAAGGACAGCAGCCGGTCTGCTGTGTGGAGACCGCCCCGGAGTTACCGGGGCGGAACCCGATCAACGATTTGCGACGTACGAATTGATTTCCATTCCGAAACGCAATACGCGAGCCGCCGGTGTCACCCATTTCATATGCAAGTTCCTTGTGTTGATCAGCCATCGGACACCAGCCATCTTGACTTAATAGGGGGTCTAAAGATGCCTGGCGCGTCGGACAGGTCTGGAGCAATTGCGCCGGATCTGCCTTGACGACGCTGCCAGTGTGCCGGTCGGCCCGGCTGGCGGACACCATGGAACCTTGAATCCCACCTCATGATTTTCATGATTCGCGGGCGCCGCGGAAGCGGCGGCTGGCCCCCCCAGGCGACGCCGCCGGGTGGGCGCCGCCTGGTCGGTCCGGCAAGGCCGCGGGCGCCGCCGTGGCCGGACAGCCCGTTCCGAGCACCGCCCCGGCCCGGCCGCCGAGGGCGCCGCCGTTCGGTAGTGCGGTAGCATGCCGGCGATGAATAACGTGGCGTCTGTGCGCGCGCAGCGGTCTTGGAAGGGCGGCGTGAGCCTGCGGCTGCAGATCAATCTGATCATCGCGGTGCTGATGAGCCTGTTCATCGGCACGGTGGTCTATCAGCAGTTCCAGGATACCCGCAGCAGCGTGCGCGAGGAGATTGAGGGCTCGAACCAGGTGGCGACGCAGTTCCTCACCCGGGTGTCGTGGGTATATGAGGTTTCCGGCCTGCGCGGCATGCTGACCTTCCTCGATCAACTCGGCCGCGTGCGCGCCAACGATGTGTTTCTGTACGACCCTTCCGGCGGACTGGTGTACTCGTCGCCGCCCTCGGCCTACAAGAGCGGCCGGGATGCGCCGCGCTGGTTCGCGCACCTGGTGTCCCCGCCGGTGCAGCGCCAGGAGATCCACATCGGCGACGGCCGCCTGGTGATCCAGGCGAATTCCTCGCGCGCGGTGCTGGACGGCTGGGACACGCTGACGCGGCTGCTGTGGATCGGCGCGATCGCGCTGGCTGTCATCAATGCCGCGGTATTCTGGCTCACGGGGCGCGTGTTGCAGCCGCTGCAGACGGTGATCAAGGGACTGGAGCGCATGGAGCGCGGCGACTACGAGGCACGGCTGCCGGATCTGACGGGCAAGGAGGGCCGGCTCATGAGCCTGGCGTTCAATCGCACCGCCCAGGCCGTGGCCGACAGCGCCGCCGCGCAGAAGCTGGCGAGCGAGGCCCGACAGCGCCTGCAGGAGAACCGCGAGCTGACGCAGATGATCCAGGCGCACATTGAAGAGGAGCGGCGCAGCATCGCCCGCGAGCTGCACGACGAGCTCGGACAGTCGATCACCGCGATCAAGAGCATCGGCTTGTCGATCCTGCAGCGCGCCGACGGCCACGATGAGCGCGTATCCGAGGCCGCACGGCTGATCGTCGATACTGCCGGCCGCATGTACGATGCGGTGCACGAGATGATCCCGCGCCTGCGCCCGTTTGCGCTCGACAGCTTCGGCCTGAGCGATGCGCTGAGCGATCTGGCCGGCGAATGGCATCAGCGCCATCCTGAAGTGGAAATGCGGCTGCACGTCGATGACCCATTGCCGGAGCTGGACGACACGGTGACCACCTGCGCCTACCGCATCGTCCAGGAGGCGCTGACCAATGCGTTGCGGCATGCCGCGGCAAGCCGGATTCTGGTGTCGGTCGGCGTCGAAGCCGGCGAGCTGGTGGTGCGCGTCGACGACAACGGTGTGGGCCTGTCGGGCGCCTGGGAACAGAGCGGCCACCATGGCGTGCGCGGCATGCGCGAGCGCGCCGCCGCGCTCGGCGGGGTGTTCGAGCTGCGCGCCGGCCGCGAAGGCGGCGCGCAGGTGATCGTGCGATTGCCGCTGGCAGCGCACGCATGAAGCCCACGACCGTGATGCTGGTGGACGACCACGCGGTGGTGCGCATGGGTTTTCGGCTGCTGCTGCAGGCCGCCGAGGACATGCAGGTCGTGGCCGAGGCCGACAGCGGCGAAGAGGCCTGTGCAAAGTACGCCGAATACCGGCCCGACGTCGTCGTGATGGACCTGGCGATGGCCGGGATCGGCGGGATCGAGGCGGTCAAGCGCATCCTCGCGCGCGACGCCAATGCACGCATCCTCGCACTCTCGGCTCACGCGGACACCAGCCACCCCAAGCGGGTGCTCAAGGCCGGCGCCCTCGGCTACTTATCCAAGCGCAGCGCACCCGAGACGCTGATCGAGGCGATCCGTACGGTCGCCGCCCGGCGCATGTACATCGATGCCTCGATTGCCCAGCTGATGGCGGTTCAGGACGTCACCGGTGATCACAATCCGATCGAGCAGCTCTCGGCGCGCGAGTTCGAGGTGTTCGTGCTGCTGGCCGGCGGCGTCTCGGTCAACCAGATCGCCGAGACCCTGCACCTCAGTCCCAGCACCGTCGGCACGCACCTCTACAACATCAAGCAGAAACTGTCGGCAGCGAATCAGGCGGAACTGACCTTGATCGCCGTGCGCCACGGACTGATCGAGACCTGAGCAGCGTCGCCGCCACCGCCGCCTGCAGCGGCGTTGCCTTGCTTCGGCGACCCGGCAGGAAGGAAGCCCTGGTGGTGGGCAAAGTGCCTGGCCAGGAAGGCTTCGCCGCGCTCGAGAATGAAATACCGGAATGCTTCGGCCGCCGGCGACAGTGTCTTCGCCAGGTTGTTGACCACGTGCCAGCGACGCATCAGCGGCAGCCCCTCGCACTCCGGCGTGGCAATCAGCTGGTGATCGAGCTCCAGTCCGATCGTGTGCAGCGACAGCAGCGCCACGCCCATGCCCGCCATCACCGCCTGCTTGATCGCCTCGTTGCTCGACATCTGCATCACCACCCGCGGTGACATCTGGTGAGCCGCCATGTACTCATCGAGCGCCGCGCGCGTGCCCGAGCCGGGCTCGCGCACGATGAAACCCTCACCGATCAGCGCATTCGCCGGCACCTTCTCGCTGTGCGCGAACGGATGCTCGACCGACGTCACCAGCACATGCGGGTGCATCGCAAACGGCTCGGCGCGTGTCGCCCATTCCTTCGGTGGCCGGCCCATGATCGCCAGCTCGACGCTGCCCTGCTGCATCAACGCCACCACCTGTTCGCGGTTGTTGCAGACCTGCAGCCGGACCTCGATGCCCGGGTGCTCATCGCGAAACTGCGCCAGCATGCGCGGCACGAAGTACTTGGCGGTGCTGACCATGCCAACGTCGAGCACGCCCGTCTGCAGGCCGCGAAAGCGCGCCACCATGTCCTCGGCATCGCGCATCGCGGCCAGCACGCGCCGCGTGTGTGCCAGCACGTACTCACCGACCATCGTCAGCGAGACCTTGCGGCTGGACCGATCGAACAGCGGCAGGCCGACCTCGATCTCCAGGTCCTTGATCTGCATTGAAACCGCCGGGGCGGTGAGGCCGAGCTCCTCGGCGGCACGCACGAAGCTCAGATGGCGCGCCACTGAGGCGAAGACGCGCAGCTGGCGAAGGGTCGCGTTCTTCATTCAGATATTCTTAACATGCTGGTAACTATAAATTACTGTACCTGAATGATAAACCATTCTACAGTGATCGCCAAGGCAACAAGTCGAGACCGATAAATGGCACAAGTAACTGAAAAATCAGGTGAAGGCGTCATCAAGGACACGAAGAAGCGCTATACCGCTGGCGTGCTCAAGTACCGCCAGATGGGGTACTGGGATGCCGATTACGTCCCGAAGGACACCGACACGATCTGCCTGTTTCGGATAACTCCGCAAGCGGGGGTGGATCCGATCGAGGCCGCCGCGGCCGTGGCCGGGGAGTCGAGCACGGCAACCTGGACCGTGGTTTGGACCGATCGACTGACCGCCTGCGACAGCTACCGGGCAAAGGCCTACAAGGTCGAGCCGGTGCCCGGCATCCCGGGGCAGTTCTTCGCCTGGGTGGCCTACGACATCATCCTGTTCGAAGAAGGCTCGATCGCGAACATGACGGCGAGCCTGATCGGCAACGTCTTCAGCTTCAAGCCCCTGAAGGCGGCGCGACTGGAGGACATCCGCATCCCGGTTGCCTACGTCAAGACCTTCAAGGGCCCGCCGACCGGCCTGATCGTCGAGCGCGAGCGCCTCGACAAGTTCGGCCGGCCGCTGCTGGGCGCCACCACCAAACCGAAGCTCGGCCTCTCGGGACGCAACTACGGCCGCGTGGTCTACGAGGGACTCAAGGGCGGTCTCGATTTCATGAAGGACGACGAGAACATCAACTCGCAACCGTTCATGCATTGGCGCGACCGCTTCCTCTACGTGATGGACGCCGTCAACAAGGCGAGCGCGGCCACCGGTGAGGTCAAGGGCTCGTACCTGAACGTCACCGCCGCGACCATGGAGGACATGTACGAGCGCGCCGAGTTCGCCAAGGACCTGGGCTCGGTCGTGATCATGGTCGATCTCGTGGTCGGCTGGACCACGATCCAGAGCATGTCCAACTGGGCGCGCAGGAACGACATGATCCTGCACATGCACCGCGCCGGCCACGGCACCTACACGCGGCAGAAGAACCACGGCATCAGTTTCCGCGTGATCGCCAAGTGGCTGCGCCTGGCTGGCGTCGATCACCTGCACGCCGGCACCGCGGTCGGCAAGCTCGAGGGCGACCCGATGACCGTGCAGGGTTATTACAACGTCTGCCGCGACAGTTACACGCGGCAGGATCTGCCGCGCGGCCTGTACTTCGATCAGGACTGGGCCGACATCCGCAAGGTGATGCCGGTCGCTTCGGGCGGCATTCACGCCGGACAGATGCACCAGCTGCTCGACCTGTTCGGCGACGACGTCGTGCTGCAGTTCGGCGGCGGCACCATCGGCCATCCGGCCGGTATCCAGGCCGGCGCGGTGGCCAACCGCGTGGCGCTCGAAGTCGATGGTCAAGGCGCGCAACGAAGGCCGCGACATCAAGAACGAAGGCCCCGAGATCCTGCGCCAGGCGGCGCAAGTTCTGCAGTCCGCTGCAGCAGGCGCTCGATACCTGGGGTGAGATCAGTTTCAACTACGCCTCCACCGACACCTCCGACTACGCGGCCACCGCGGCCGCGTCGACCTGACTAGCGAAGGAGACCGCCAGCATGATGACCAACCCGGCAGGCCGCATCACCCAGGGACAATTCAGTTTCCTGCCCGATCTCAGCGACGCGGAAATCACGCTGCAGATCGAGTACGGGCTGAAGAAGGGCTATGCCTGGAGCGTCGAGTACACCGACGACCCGCATCCGCGCAATACCTACTGGGAGATGTTCGGCATGCCGATGTTCGACCTGAAGGACGCGGCCGGCGTGATGCTGGAACTGCAGCATTGCCGCAAGACCTTCCCCGGACACTACATCCGCCTCATGGCCTTCGATTCCACGCGCGGCGTGGAGAGCATCGCGATGAGCTTCATCGTCAACCGGCCCGCCAACGAGCCGGGCTTCGGGCTGGTGCGTCAGGAGGCACAGCGGCCGCAGCCTTCGCTACACCGTGCACAGCTACGCGACCGACCGGCCGGAAGGCGAACGCGACGGCCGCAAGTAGCCCGCAACCGTGAACCAAGTGCCAGAGACCCCCGCCATGTATCGCATTGCCCCATCCATTCTGTCGGCCGACTTCGCCCGCCTGGGCGAGGAAGTCAGGGATGTCCTGGCGGCCGGCGCCGACTGGATCCACTTCGATGTCATGGACAACCACTACGTGCCGAACCTGACCATCGGCCCGAGGTCGCGCAGGCGCTCAAACCGCACTGCGTGACGCGTGACGGCGCGGCGGCACTGCTCGACGTGCACCTGATGGTGCAGCCGGTGGATGCGCTGGCGAGCGCCTTTGCCGCCGCCGGCGCCGGCCTCATCAGCTTTCATCCGGAAGCATCGCTGCACGTCGATCGCACGCTGCAGCTCATCCGGGCCGCCGGATGCCAGGCGGGACTCGCTTTCAATCCGGCGACCCCGCTCGATGTGCTCGAGTACGTGCTCGACCGCATCGACCTCGTGCTGATCATGAGCGTCAATCCCGGATTTGGTGGCCAGAGCTTCATCGAGTCGGCGCTGCGCAAGACCGAGCGCGCACGCCGGTTGATCGATGGCAGCGGACGCGACATACGGCTCGAAGTCGATGGCGGCATCAAGGTTGCAGAACATTCAGCCGCGTCGCCGACGCCGGCGCGGACACGTTCGTAGCCGGCAGTGCGATCTTCGGCAACCCGGACTACCACGCAGTGATCGAGGCGATGCGGACCGAACTGCGCCGGCGCGCGCCGACCAGCCGGGTGGCCTGACATGGGGACACCGATGTACACCATTCCCGGCGCGCCGCAGCCGGCGACGGCGGCCTCGCCGGCCAACGCAGCGAGCGGCGCGCCCGCGGCGGATACGGGCGCACTGCGCACCGTGAATCAGGTGCTGGCGCAGAGCCAGGCCGGCGCCGTCATGGACGAGCTCGAACGCGACCTCATCGGGCTCGCTCCGGTCAAGGCACGCATCCGCGACATCGCGGCGCTGCTGGTGATCGACAAGCTGCGCATGAACCTCGGACTGCAGGCGCAGGCCCCGAGCCTGCACATGTCCTTCACCGGCAACCCGGGCACCGGCAAGACGACGGTGGCGCTGCGCATGGCGGAGATCCTGCATCGGCTCGGCTACGTGCGCAAAGGCCATCTGGTCGCGGTGACGCGCGACGACCTGGTCGGACAGTACATCGGCCACACCGCTCCGAAGACCAAGGAAGTGCTGAAGAAAGCGATGGGCGGCGTGCTGTTCATCGACGAGGCCTATTACCTCTACCGCCCGGAGAACGAGCGCGATTACGGACAGGAGGCAATCGAGATCCTGCTGCAGGTGATGGAGAACCAGCGCGACGACCTGGTCGTGATCCTGGCCGGCTACAAGGACCGCATGGAGACCTTCTTCCGCTCCAACCCCGGCATGAGCTCGCGCATCGCGCACCACCTGGATTTTCCCGACTACCCGCCAGAGTGACCTGCTGCGCATCGCCGACCGGATGCTCGACGCAGCAGAACTACCATTTCGGCGCCGGCGCGCGCGAGGCGTTCGAGGAATACCTCGGCCACCGGATCCGCAGCCGCACTTCGCCAACGCGCGCAGCGTGCGCAATGCGCTCGATCGCGCGCGTCTGCGCCAGGCGAGCCGCCTGTTTGCCGACCAGGACCGCGAGCTCACGCCCGAGGACCTCACGACCATCGCGGCGGATCCGACATCCGTGCCAGCCGGGTGTTCCAGATGCCACCGCGCCCAACGCCGACAAATAACTAAGGAGTCCCGACCATGCATCTCGGACGCACCACGCTATCGAAGTTCCTGATCCAGCAATCCGATCGGGAGCGCCGGCGCCAGCGATCTTGGGCGCTGCTGGTCGACGTCGCGGCGGCGGTCAAGGCGATCTCGGCGATGACCGCCAAGGGCGCGCTCGGCGGCGACGCTCGGCGAGGCTGGTTCGACCGCAACGTGCAGGGCGAGGCCCAGCAGCAAGCTCGACGTGCTGGCCAACGACGAGATGCTGCGCAGCTGCGAGTGGGGCGGCCTGGTCGCCGGCATGGCCTCCGAAGAACTCGAGGAGCCGTATGCGGTGCCGAGCGAATTCGCCCGCGGGCGCTACCTGCTGGTGTTCGATCCGCTCGACGGCTCGTCGAACACCGACGTCAACGTCTCGGTGGGCACGATCTTCTCGGTGCTGCGCCACGACAAGGCGAGCCGCCCGACCGCGGCCGACTACCTGCAGCCGGGCAGCAGGCAGGTGGCCGCCGGCTACGCCATCTACGGTCCCGCCACGATGCTGGTGATCACCGTCGGCAAGGGCACGCACGGCTTCACGCTCGATCGCGAGATCGGCAACTTCATCCTCACGCACCCGGATCTGCAGATCCCGGCCGACACCAGCGAATTCGCGATCAACACGAGCAACGCGCGCTTCTGGGAGCCGCCGGTGCACCGCTACGTGACCGAATGCCAGGCCGGCAAGACCGGCGAGCGCGGGCGCGACTTCAACATGCGCTGGATCGCCTCGATGGTCGCCGAGGTGCACCGCATCCTGATGCGCGGCGGTGTCTTCATGTACCCCAAGGACACCAAGGACTGCGAACCGGCCCGGGCGCCTGCGCCTGATGTACGAGGCCAATCCCGATCAGCTTCCTGATCGAGCAGGCCGGCGGGCGCGCCACGACCGGCAGTCGGCGGCTGCTCGAGGTCTGGTGCCGGAGAGCCTGCACCAGCGCATTCCGGTGATCCTCGGCTCGCGCCACGAGGTCGAGCGCATCGAGCGCTACCACGCCGAGTTCGACTGCGGGGCCGACCGGCCATACACCTCGCCGCTGTTCAACGAGCGTTCGCTGTTCCGGCCCGAAGCGCGCGCCTGATCCGGATCGAGCAAACCATGTCAATCGAGACATCCTGTCATCGCCGTCACCGGTTCCTCCGGCGCCGGCACCACCACGGTGATGAAGGCGTTCGCGCACATCTTCCGGCGCGAGGGCATCAAGGCCGAAGTCATCGAAGGCGATTCCTTCCACCGCTACAACCGCGTCGAGATGCGCGAGCGCGTGGCCGCGGCCGACAGCGGCAAGGGACCGGCGATCAGTCATTTCGGGCCCGAGGCGAACCTGCTGGCCGAGCTGGCCGACACGCTGGAGGAATATGGCGCGACCGGCGGCGGCAAGCTGCGCCGCTACGTGCACGACGCGATCGAAGCGAAGGAACTCGGCAGCGAGCCGGGCACGTTCACGCCGTGGCGCGCGATGCAGCCCGAGAGCGATCTGCTGTTCTACGAAGGCCTGCACGGCGGCTACGTCGGCGGTGACGTCAACGTCGCGCAGCACGTGGACCTGCTGGTCGGCGTGGTGCCGATCATCAACCTCGAGTGGATCCAGAAGCTGCACCGCGACCGCCACCAGCGCGGCTACAGCCAGGATGCGGTGGTCGAGACGATTCTGCGCCGCATGCCCGATTACGTGAACCACATCTGCCCGCAGTTCAGCCGCACGCATGTCAATTTCCAGCGCGTGCCGACCGTGGACACCAGCAACCCGTTCATCGCCAGGGACATCCCGACGGCCGATGAATCCATGGTCATCATCCGCTTCGCCAATCCCAAGGGCATCGACTTTCCGTACCTGCTGTCGATGCTGCATCACTCATGGATGAGTCGGCCGAACAACATCTGCGTGCCCGGAGGACAGATGGGCCTGGCGATGCAGTTCATATTCACGCCGATGATCCTGCGGCTGATCGACATGAAGAGGCGTGCCCAATGAGGAGTGCGAACCGAGCATGAATGCGCTAGTGCAACCGATCGAGACCGGCCGCTCGCGAGCTGTCGAATGCGCTGCGGGTGCTGGCCATCGATGCCGTCGAAGCCGCCAACAGCGGTCACCCGGGCATGCCGATGGGCATGGCCGACATCGCCGAGGTGCTGTGGCGCAGGCATCTGAAGCACAATCCGGCCGACCCGATCTGGCCCGATCGCGACCGCTTCGTGCTGTCGAACGGGCACGGCTCGATGCTGCTGTACGCGCTGCTGCACCTGACCGGTTATGCATTGCCGATCGAGGAACTCAAGCGCTTCCGCCAGCTGCACAGCAGGACCCCCGGCCATCCCGAGGTCGGCATCACGCCGGGCGTGGAAACCACGACCGGTCCGCTCGGCCAGGGGCTGGCCAACGCGGTCGGCATGGCGCTGAGCGAGCAGTTGCTGGCGGCGGAATTCAATCGCCCCGGGCACACCATCGTCGATCATCGCACCTGGGTCTTCGTCGGCGACGGCTGCCTGATGGAAGGCATCAGCCACGAAGCCTGCTCGCTGGCAGGAACGCTCGGACTGTCGAAGCTGATCGCGGTGTACGACGACAACGGCATCAGCATCGACGGGCACGTCGAGCACTGGTTTGCCGATGACACGCCGCGGCGCTTTGAAGCCTACGGGTGGCGTGTGATTCGCAATGTCGACGGCCACGACACCGCCGCGATCGAGTCGGCGCTGGCGCAGGCCTGCGAGGATCACGGGCAGCCGACGCTGGTGTGCTGCAAGACCGTGATCGGCAAGGGCAGTCCGAACAAGGCCGGCACGCACGACGTGCATGGTGCCGCATTGGGCGCGGCCGAGGTGGCGGCGACCCGCGCCGCGCTCGGCTGGACGGACGGCGCATTCCAGATCGCGCCGGAGATTCGTGCCGCCTGGGATGCGCGCGAAGCCGGGGCTGCGCGCCAGGCCGACTGGCAGCGCCGGCTCGATGCGTTTGCGCAGGCTGAGCCGCGGCTGGCTGCCGAGTTCGAGCGCCGCGTGATACGCCGCGCACTGCCGGCTGACTGGCGGGAGAGCAGCGCTGCCGCCATCGCCCGCGTGATCTCCGGGCGCGCCAGCATCGCCACGCGCAAGGCCTCGCAGAATGCGATCGACGCGCTGCTGCCGCTGTTGCCCGAGCTGCTCGGAGGCTCGGCCGATCTGACCGGTTCGAACCTGACCTCCGGCAAGGCGAGCGTAGCGCTGCGTCGTGGCAGCTGGGGCAATCACATCAACTACGGCGTGCGTGAATTCGGCATGAGCGCCATCATGAACGGCATCGCGCTGCACGGCGGATACATTCCGTACGGCGGCACGTTCCTGACGTTCTCGGACTACAGCCGCAACGCGGTACGGATGGCAGCGCTGATGGGCGAGCGCGTGCTGTTCGTGTTCACGCACGACAGCATCGGCCTGGGCGAGGACGGACCGACGCACCAGCCGATCGAGCACCTGGCCAGTCTGCGCCTGATCCCCAACAACGCGGTATGGCGCCCGTGCGACGCGGTCGAAACGATGATCGCGTGGATTGCGGCCATCGAGCGCCGCGACGGGCCGAGCTGCCTGATCCTGTCGCGGCAGAACCTGCCGCACTTCGACCGCGACGCGCAGCAGCTGCGCGACATTCGCAAGGGCGGCTACGTGCTGGCCGAGTCACAGGGCGCGCCGTCGGTGACGCTGTTGGCCACCGGATCTGAAGTGGCGCTGGCGATGCGCGCCCGCGAGGCGCTGGCGGCGGACGGCATCGGCGCGCGCGTGGTCTCGATGCCGAGCTGCAGCGACTTCGACGCTCAGGACGCGCAGTACCGTGCCGGCGTGCTGCCGCGCAGCGTGCCGGTGCTGGCGATCGAGGCCGGCGTGACGCGCTTCTGGCGCGCCTACACCGGCTTCGACGGCGACGTGATCGGCATCGACCGCTTCGGTGAATCGGCACCGGCGGCGCAGGTGGCCGAAGCGCTCGGCTTGACGGTAGCGGCGGTCACCGAGCGCGCACGCGCGCTGGCGCAGCGCGGAGGGCGACCATAATCGTCGGCGCTGGCACCGGCGCGCAATGGAAGGGGCGGACCCTGCAGGCGGTGCTGTTCGATCTGGACGGCACCCTGCTCGATACCGTCGAGGCCATCACCGCGGGCTTGAACGAGGCCCTGGCCGAGCGGCAGCTTGCGTCGCTGCCGGCGACGGCAGTGCGCGAGATGATCGGGCGCGGCGGTCCGATGCTGATCGAGCGCGCACTGGCGCGAATCGGCGTGTCAATCGATGAGGCCGGCCAGACCGCGCTGCTGCAGCGCTATTTCCTGCACTACGAACGGATCGAGGTCAGCGATGAGCGCGGCGCCAGTGCCTACCCCGGCGCGGCCGGAGCCTTGAGCGAACTGCATCGGTTCGGATTGCGACTGGCCGTCGTCACCAACAAGCAGCAGCGATTCGCCGCCGCGCTGCTGCGGCGGCTCGGCTGGAGCGAATGGATCGCAGTGGTGATCGGCGGCGACAGTTGCGAGCGGCGCAAGCCCGATCCGCAGCCGCTGCAGCTCGCCTGCCACGCGCTGCAGGTGCAGGCGAACCAGGCGCTGATGGTCGGCGACTCGCTCAACGATGTGCTGGCCGCGCGCGCCGCCGGCTTGCCCATCGTGTGCGTGCCCTACGGCTACAATGAGGGCTCCGATCCGCGGCAACTGCCGTGCGATGCATTCGTCGAGACGCTGGCGGAACTGCCGGCGCTGCTGACCGGTGCGCGCGCGCGGCCGGCGCCCTGAGCGATCGGGGCGCAGGTTGCATGATCCGGGCGATTCTATGGGACGTCGATGGCACGCTGGCGGAGACCGAGCGCGACGGTCATCTGGTCGCGTTCAATCGCGCCTTCGAGACGCTCGGGGTTGCCTGGCGATGGAGCAACCAACGCTATGGCGAGCTGCTTGCCGTGGCCGGCGGGCGCGAACGGCTGCTGCATGACATGCAGAACCAGCCGCTGGCGCCCGCGGACGGTGCACAGCGCAACGCGCTCGCCGGGCGCATTCACCGGCTGAAGAACCAGCTGTACGCGAACATCGTGCGCACCGGCGCGCTGCCGCTGCGCGCCGGTGTCGCCGAACTGTTCCAGGACTGCGCCGAGGCGGGAGTTCACATGGCGATCGTGACCACCACCAGCGCGGCCAACGTGGACGCGCTGCTGGATGCGCAGGTCGGTGCGCATTGGCGCTCGCGGTTCGCTGCCATGCTGTGCGCTGAACAGGCACCGCGGAAGAAGCCCGATCCGCAGGTCTATCTGCAGGCACTGCAGGCTCTGCGCCTGCGGCCAGAGCAGGCGCTTGCGATCGAGGACGCTCCCGCGGGCGTGGCCGCGGCGCGCGCCGCGGGTGTTGCCGTGGTGGCCGTGCGCAGTTTCTATTTTGCCGACGCCGAGGTTGCCGGCGCCCTGGCCGTCGGCCCGTCGCTCGGCAGCGCACGTGGCTGGATGCCGTCGCCGGATGCAGCATCCGCACAGCGGATCACGCTGCGTCAATTGATCCAGTGGCATCAGCGGCAGCGCGCGCATCCGCGCGCGGCGCCCGCGGATCGCGCCGATTGATCGGCGCGCGCCGCGGCGCGCCTCAATGACCCGGCTCGAGCGGCTTCAGGTCAGCGCCGCCGGCGGGCCGCACGGCGTCGGGTCGTTTCGGCGGCGGCGCTACCGCAGCGCCGCGCGGCTTGACACATTCCGCGTACCCACTGACCGGACTGACCACCGCCTCCTGGCAGATCGCCCGCGCGGGCTGCGCGCCGCTATGCTCGCCGGGCGCCTCGGCGGCGACCGCAGTGAGCGAGCACACAGCGCTTGCAATGCCGAACAGAACAGCGGTGCCGATGGGCTGCATTCGAGCTTGACTCCGGTGCGATCGGGCAACGATATCGCCACCGATGCTACCGCCGCGCCGATGTGCCAGCAATGGCACAAGCGGCCGGGGCAGCGGGCCTTGATTCGGAACTCTATACTGCTGCGCATGGGGGGCGATTTCCGGCAGTGCGGCGGCTACGGGCGGGCGCTGCAATTCATCAGGGCAAGCAGAGGATACCGATGTCCTGCGGCGCTGCTGCTCGCGCCCGCCGCGTGCGCCTTGCTCGTGGCCTGCGCGGCAACTCCGGCGCCGGCGCCGGTGTCGCCCGCCAGCACGGCCGCCGCGTTCGATGCCCGACGGCTCGAGCAGCTCGCACCCGATCTGCCCTCGCCGTCGCTTGGTTGGGATCGCGCGCAATGGTTGCGCGCCGCGCTGCTGCTCAATCCGCAGCTCGCCGAGGCGCGAGCCCGGGTCGCCGCGGCCGCCGCGGCCGAGCGAACCGCGGCGCAACGCGCCAACCCAACGGTGAATCTATTTGCCGAATACGTCGGCGCCGCCAGCCGCAGCGCCGCGTGGCTCTATGGCCTGTCGATGGATTTTATCCTGCGACGCCCCGGTGATCGCGCTCGCGCGATGCACTATGCCGCGCTCCAGACCGCGCTGGCGAACTCGGATCTGGCCGAGTCGATCTGGTCGGTGCGCGCCGCGCTTCGACAGGCGCTGCTCGATGTGGCATCGTCACATGATGAGTCGGCGTTGCTCGAGGCGTTGATTGCCGAGCGCCGGACGCTGCTCGCGAGCGATCGAGCGCGCGCCGATGCCGGCGATATCGCCCGTCCGCAGATCCTGGCGGATGAACTGGAACTATCCCGGGCCGAACAGCGCTTGCGGCATGCGCAGGCACGCAGTGCCGACGCGGTAGCCCGGTTCGCAGCGGCGGTGGGCGTGCCGGCGACGGTGCTGAGCGACGTGCCGCTGCGATGGGATGGCTGGGCGGACATCGGCGCGTTGGCCCCCGCGCCCTCGGCCGACTGGCGGGGCGCAGCGCTGATTGGACGGCCCGAGATCGTGCGCGCGCTGCGCGAGTACGATCAGGCCGAGATTGGCCTGCAGGGCGAGATCGCCAAGCGCTGGCCGGAGCTGCGGCTGTCGCCCGGTTACGCCTGGGGCGCCAGCGGCGTGCGCGAGGACCCGCTCAACGACTTCACGCAGGAGAGTGCGCTGGGCGTCAGTTTCGAAGTGCCACTATTCAATCTTCACCAGGGACCGATCGGCGAAGCACTCGCGCGGCGCGAGGCCGCGGGTCAGCATCTGATCGCGGTGCAGGCCGAGCTGCTCGGACAGATCGATCGCGCCGAGCTCGCCTGGCCGCGCGCGCGCGCGGCGTGGGATGATGCTGGCGGCGTGGTCGCGCTCACGAATCGGCAGCACGAGGCGGAGCAGCGCTCGTTCGCCGCCGGCGCTGGCGATCGCGCCGGCCTTGCGTCCACGGACGTTGCAGCCACCGAGGCGCGACTGCTGTTGCTCGCGGCCGCCTATGACGCGCAAGCGGCCCTGGGCGCGCTCGAAGATGCCTATCGCCGGCCGTTGCAGGGTGCTGAGAGCGAGCTGCCGCTCGGCGCCGGTCCGCGCTCATGAAGCGTCCGGCGCGACTGCTGTGGCTGACGATGCTGTTCGCGCTCGCCTGCCGCGCCGATGAGGCCGATGACGTGAAGCCGGCGCTGCAACCGGACCATTCCGGAACCTTCGCGCTGACTCAGTCCCAGCAACAGGCGGTCGGTCTTCGCATCGACCATCCGATGCCGCTCGCGAGTCCACCGCAAATCGAGGCGTTCGGGCTGGTGCTCGATCCGGTGGCGCTGGTGAGCGATGCCGGCCATATGGACAGCACCCAGGCCGCGGCCGAGGCGGCGGCCGCGGACGTTGCTCGACTGGACAGCCTGTACCGCAACAATGCCGATGCGTCGCTCAAGGCGCTGCAGGCGTCGCGTGCGCTGGCGATTGAGACCGCGGCGCAGGCGCAGTCGGCGGCGGCAGCGTTCAAGCTGCAATGGGGGCCGGTGGCGGCCCTGAGCGGCTCGGGTCGGCGCGAACTGATCGATGCGTTGAGCAGCGGGCGCCAGCTGCTGGTACGTGCCGACGTGCCCGGACAGAAGTTGCTGAGCACCATTGCGCCGCGCGCACTGGTGATCGTTGACGGCGTCAGCATCGCGGCGCGCGTGCTCGGACCGCTGCCACGAACCGATGCGCAGTCTCAGAGTACCGGCTGGTTGCTGCAGGTCGAGCGACGACCCGAAGGTCTCGGGCCCGGCGCCCGGGCGCACGTGCGGTTGCAGGCCGCGCCGGTGGGCGGGGTGCTGATCCCGGCGGCGGCGCTGCTGTATGGGGAGCAGGGCGCCTACGTCTATCGCGTCGCGGCGAGCACGGCGGATCGCGCGCAATACGCGCCGGTGCCGGTGAAGCTGCTGCTGCGCGTGGGGGATGGCTGGCTGGTCGATGGCCTCGGCCGCGGCGACAGCGTTGTGGTGCAGGGCGCCGGCGTGCTGTGGTCGCTCGAAGGCATCAGTACCTTCTCCGCCGCGGAAGAGGAACACGACTAGCGACCATGCTTGCCACTATCGTTCGCGGGTCGCTCAAGTATCCGAGGATCGTTACCGCGCTTTCCTTACTGATCGCCATCCTGGGGGGCTACGCTCTCCTGAACGCGCGGCTCGACGTGTTTCCGGATTTTGCCCCGCCGCACGTGCTGGTCCAGGCCGAGGCGCCGGGCCTGGATGCGACCCAGGTTGAGTCGCTGGTGACGCGGCCGCTGGAAGGTCTGCTCGCCGGCGCCGAGAACGTCGAGGCGGTGCGCTCCACGTCCAGCCAGGGGCTGTCGGCGATCCAGGTGGTGTTCGGCCGCGAGGGCGATCCGTACCGGCAGCGGCAGGTGATCACCGAGCGTCTGGCGGACTCGAGCTCGCTGCTGCCCGCGGGCGTCGGGCCGCCGCTGCTGTCGCCGCTGAGCTCGTCGATGGAATACCTGCTGCACTTCGGCTTCACCAGCGATCGGCTGTCACCGATCGAGCTGCGCGATCTGATCCGCTGGACCATCAAGCCGCAGATTCTCGCGGTGCCTGGCGTGGCGCAGGCGCAGATTTTCGGCGGCGACTCGCGCGAGCGGCAGCTGCTGGTCGATCCGCTCAAGCTGCAGTCGGCCGGCGTCACGCTCGATGAGGTTGACGAGGCGGTGCGGCGCGGCACGCAGCTGATCGGCGGCGGTTACCTGGAGACCGCGACGCAGCGCATCGTGCTGCAATCGCAGCCACCGGGGGCCTCGCTCGAATCGCTGGCGCAGTCGGTGGTCACGACGCACAACGGGGCGCCGCTGCGCATCGCGGACATCGCCGCCGTGCAGGATGCCGCCGCGCCGCGATTTGGCGACGCGATCATCGGCGGTCGTCCCGGCATCCTGGTGGAGACCTCCACCCAGTTCGGCGCCAACACGCTCGATGTCACGCATGATCTGGAGCAGCGGCTCGAGACGCTGGCGCCCGAGCTGGCGCAGCGCGGCGTGCAGTATCACCGCGCACTGCTCAGGCCGGCGAGCTTCATCGAGAGCGCAATCGCGAAGCTGCGCAATTCGCTGCTGATCGGCGCGGTGCTGGTGGTGGTGCTGCTGCTGCTGACGTTTCGGGACTGGCGCGGCGCCTTCGTCTCGTTCAGTTCCATACCGGTGTCGCTGCTGGCGACCATCTGGATACTCACCAGTCTCGGTTTTTCGCTCAATACCATGACCCTGGGCGGCCTGGTGGTCGCCCTTGGCGTCGTGGTCGACGACGCCGTCATCGATGTGGAGAACATCACGCGCCGGCGGCGCGGCGCGCCTGCGAACGTGGACGTGCGCGCGCTATTGACCAGCGCTTCACTGGAAGTCAGGCGGCCGGTGTTCTATGCCACCGCGGCCGTGGCGGTGGCGTTTCTGCCGATCCTGATGCTGTCGGGGCTGCAGGGCGCGTTCTTCCGGCCGCTGGCCACCGCGTTCCTGGTCGCGGTAGGGCTGTCGCTGCTGGTGGCCATGAGCGCCACCCCTGCGCTGTGCGCCCTGCTGATGAGCAACTACACCCCGCGTGCAGAGGCCGGCTGGCTGCGCGGTTGCAAGCGACTGCAGCAGTCGGTGATCCTGCGTCTGCAGTCGCGTCCGGGGCTGGTGCTCAGCGCGGTGTTGCTGTGTGGCGCCCTCGGCGTGCTGCTGCTGCCGCTGCTCGGCTCGCGCCTGCTGCCGGACTTTCGTGAGGACTATCTGATCGCGCACGCGGCGCTGCGACCCGGCATATCGCTGGTGGAGACCTCGCGCGTGGGTCGGCGCATCGCCGAGCGGCTGGCCGCCATTCCCGGCATCAAGAGCGTGGCCGAGCAGATCGGCCGAGCCGAGAACGGCCAGGACCCGGATGCGCCGAACAAAAGTGAATTCGAGATCCAGCTCGACCCCTCGCAGGGGGTCACCGCGGAGCAGATCGAGGCCAAGGTTCGCTCCGTGTTCGACGACTTTCCGAACCAGCTGGTCGAGATCTATTCGGTGCTCGCCGAGCGCATCGGCGAGACGCTGTCGGGCGAGGGCGCACCGTTCTTCGTCAGCGTGTTCGGTCCGGATCTGGACGCCGATGACCGGGTCGCCGGCGAGATCGCCGAGGTATTGCGGCAGTGGCCGCAGAGCGGCACGGTCCGGCTCGAAGTGCCACCGCGGCAACCGGAGCTGCGCATTGAATTGCGTCCCGACCAGCTGGCGCTGTACGGGCTGCAGGCCGCGGACGTATTGAAGACCGTCAATGCCGCGTTCCATGGCAGCGAGGTGTCGGAACTCAATCAATCGGATCGCAGCGTGCCGATCGTGGTGCGCGTGGCCGGTGTCGACGGCACGCCGCAGGCGGTGCGCGACCTGGTGCTGCGCGGTCGCGACGGCGCATTGGTGCCGCTGTCGTCGGTGGCGGCGCTGGATATCGTGTCTGCGCGCAGCCTCATCAACCACGAGGATGGACTGCGTCGCCAGGTCGTGGTCGCCAACCCGAAGACCACCGATCAGTCCGGCTACGCCCGGGCCGCGCGCGAGGCGGTTGCCGCCAAGGTCAAGCTGCCGGCCGACGTGTATCTGCGTTACGGCGGCACGGCGCCGGCGCAGGCTGCCGCGGCGCGCGAGCTGCTGCTGCATTCGGCGGCCGCATTCGTGCTGATCGTGTTGCTGCTGGCGCTCGGGTTTGGTCAGAGCAGGCATGTCGTGCTGGTGCTGGTGGCGTTGCCGAGCACGCTGCTCGGCGGCGTGGTGGCGGTGGCGCTGACCGGTGGTTCGCTGTCACTCGGGGCGATGGTGGGCTTCGTCGCGCTGTTCGGCATGGCCGCCCGCAACACCATTCTGCTGATTTCGCATTACGATCATCTGGTCACGATCGAGCAGCAGCCATGGCACGCGATGACGGCGCTGCGCGGCGCGGAGGAACGGCTGACGCCAGTGCTGCTGACCGCGCTGCTCACGGGCCTCGCCCTGTTGCCGGTGGCTATTCAGTCGCGGCAGCCGGGCCACGAGATCGAAGGTCCGATGGCGATCGTGATCCTGGGCGGCCTGGTGTCATCGACCCTGGTGAGCCTGCTGCTGGTGCCGCCACTGGCAGCGCGCTGGTTGCGCTATCGCGCCTGATACTCGGTTGACTTACGGTGGCGCTTTGGTGACACTGGCGCGCCAGAGTGTAGCCTTTATGGCACTCCGGGGGTCGCGGTGCGGGGAATTAGGCTGATAAGCCTTTGTTCGACAATAGCCACGGTGTTTCTTTTAAACAACCACTAATGGCACGTGGTTTGCTAAAAGCCTCCGTGGGGTTCCTGCGCCCGAGCAGGTTGCCAGGTTGCAGCACTGCTGCCAGCCGGCGTCGCGAGAAGACAACAATTTGGAGTCATTCAATGAAGAACACTTTTGCACTACACCATTATCGAGGGCAACTGCTTGCCGGCGCCCTCCTGCCCCTGCTGATGGCGCCAGCCATGGCGGTGGACTTTTCGACGGCCGACGGCAAATACACTTTGTCGGTCGCTGGCAACGTCAACGGCGACTACGTCTATACGAGCTGCCAGAGCGCCAGCAGTGCGCACGCGGTTGCGGGCGGTCTGACCTGCGTCGGCGACGGCGGCGGCAACTCCGTGTCGAGCGTCGACAACGGCCTGCTGCCTGCGGCGATCACCTTCGGCATCACGACGACCCAGGACGGCATCGACATCGGGGCGCACTTTGGCTTCTATCCCGGCATCGTCACGCACGACGGCGGTAGCCCGAACGGCGGCGGCACCAACGCGGCGCTGGGGACGGCCGGATTGGACGTTCGCCAGGTCTATCTGACGTTCGGCAACAAGGACGTGGGTACCGTCCTGGTCGGTCGGCAGATCGGCCTGTTCGGCCAGGACGTGATTCTCAACGACATGACGCTGCTCGGCGTGGGCGGGCCTGGCGGCGCGGCCTCGCCGGCACCGGGCAACACGACACTCGGTGGCATCGGCTTGGGCTACATCTACACCGACTGGCTGGCGCAGATGAACTACACGACGCCCGACTTTTCGGGCTTCAATCTGACCGCTGGCATCTTTGAGCCGATCAATTCGCTGACCAATGGGGACATTACCGAGAACAAGAAGGCACCGGGCTTTCACGGCAAGGCCGCGTACACGCTGCCGATCGCCGATGGCACCAAGTTCTACGCCTCCGCGACCTTCATCACGCAGGAGCAGGACTACGACACCAACGGCACCGCGGCTACCCACTACAGCTACACCGGTACCGGCTACGACATTTTTGCCAAGATCGATGTGCAGGACTTCGAAGCCTTCGGTTACTACTATCACGGCAGCGGCATCGGCACGACCGGCCTGTTCGTACTGTCAGATGACGGCCTCGGCCACAAGCGCGACTCCGACGGCTACATGGCCCAGCTGACCTACAAGATCGGTCCGACCAAGCTCGGCGTGAACTACGGCGACAGCCGGCTCGACCAGGCAAGTGGAGAGGTCAACCCGACGCTCGTCCGGAGCAACCGCAAGGCCACGGGCGGGGTGTATTACTCGCTGACGAAGAACCTGACGCTGCTGGCCGAGTACAGCAACGAGAGGAGCGAGGCGCAGAACGGCGGCAGCAATACGTCCAATACGTTCAACATCGGCGCGTTCGTCGGATTCTGAACCGAACGCGACAGCCGATCAGGCTGTCGTTGAAACCGCGGCGCGGGCGCTCACTCGGGTGCCCGCGCCGCTTGTTTTTCAGGCGATATCGCGACGATCGACGCACCAGGCGATCGTGTTCGATGACTCGCGGCCAATGGCCGCGGCACGGCACTCGCCCGATCACCAAGCCCGCTGCCGATCACTGCACACCGGCCAGCGCCCGATCGCCGACTCGCATTCCGAAGCAAGCTTTGCCCCGGCGCCGCATCCTCCGGCGGCCAGAAACGGAAGCGGGGCTTTCGCGGCAGCTGCCGCCGGCGGGGCACAGGCTGCAATTGTTGACGCAGCACAACTTCAGGTCCGATGCAACCGTAATTCAATGTGCCATTTCTGGCGCAAGCTTGTAGCGAAGCCGACTCTCGCACGGCTGTATGCAAAGTAGTGAGCTACCAACAGTGTAGATAAGACTATGATAGTCGCCGTGCTCTAGTATCATCGATACAAGCTGGCACGATGCCTGCTAGGGGATGGACGGTCGCGAGGCCATGCACGTGGCAGCGTCTGTGCTCGCAAGCGTGGACGGGCGGGGTGATGGCAGGGCTCACCGTTACAACGATAGAACGATACAAAGCGAATTGAGGAGAACTGCGTATGCGATTCGAACGTGAAGGTCGGCTATGGACAATTTGTGCCATCCTGGCACTCGGAGGGTCCTGTGCCGCGGCAATCGGAGATGAGGTCACCGACCGCGCCAAAAATCCCGATCTGTGGGCAGCGCCTGGTGGCGATCAGGCCAACACGCGGCACAGCCGTCTAAAGGACATCAACACTTCAAACGTGGGCAAGCTGGACATGGTGTGGTCGCAATCGAGCGGCACACTGCGCGGCCACGAAGGGCAGCCTCTCGTAGTGGACGTTGGCTCCACGCCGATGCTGTACATGGAAAGCGGCTGGCCGAACATCATTCAGGCCCTCGACCTGACTGATCCGGATCACCCGAAGGAGATCTGGAACTACAAGAAGACCACCAATCGCGATGACTCCGCGGTACCGCGGGCCTGTTGCGATACGGTCAATCGCGGCATGTCGTATGCGGATGGCAAGCTGGTATTCGGAACCCTGGACGGCTTTGTGATCGCTCTGGATGCAAAGACCGGCAAGGAAGTCTGGGTGGTCAAGCATGCGTATCCGGACAAGGGCGAGACCATCACCCCGGTGCCGCTGATTGCGGACGGCAAGGTTGTCATCGGTTTCGGCGGCGATGAGTTCGCTGCGCGTGGCCGCTTGACCGCCTACGACCTGCAGACCGGCAAGAAGATCTGGGAGTGCTACAGCACCGGCAGCGACAAGGACGTGTGCCTGACGAAGGAAACCAACAAGGCGCATCCGGAATACGGCACTGCCGGTTCTGATGTTGGCATCTCCAGCTATCCTGGCGATGAATGGCAGCGTGGCGGCGGCGCCCAGTGGGGCTTCTACAGCTACGATCCGGACCTGAAGCTCGTCTACACCTCGACCGGTAACCCCGGCCTGTGGAGCCCGTCGTATCGCTGCAAGTTCAAGACGCACGAAGAGTGCAACAAGGGCCAGCAGGACAACAAGTGGTCGATGACCATCTTCGCGCGCAAGGTCGACACCGGTGAGGCCGTGTGGGCCTACCAGATGACCCCGTTCGACCAGTGGGACTATGACGGCATCAACGAGAACATGCTGGAAGACCTGACGGTCGACGGCAAGGCTCGCAAAGTGCTGATCCACTTCGATCGTAACGGCTTTGCCTATGTGCTCGATCGTACCGACGGCACGCTGCTGCGCGCCAACAAGTACGTGACCACGAACTGGGCGGAGAAGGTCGACATGAAGACCGGCCGGCCCATCAAGGTGAAGGAACATTCACCGTTCGCCCCGGGCGGCAACACGCAGGCGTGTCCATCAGCCATGGGCGGCAAGGATCAGCAGCCCTGCGCGATCGACCCGACCGAGCCTGGAATGGCGTACTGCCCGACCAATAACTGGTGCATGGAGGACGAGCCGCAGGAGCGCTCGCACACCCAGCAGGGCACGGTGTACGTGTTCGCCAATGTCTACATGTACCCGGAGAAGCCGGGCGTGACCGGCAAGTTCAAGAAGTTCAACGTACTGACTGGCGAGACTGTCTGGGAAATTCCGGACCCGTATCCGAACTGGGGCGGCGCCCTGGTGACCGATGGCGGCCTGGCTTTCTATGGCAGCCTGAACGGCGACTTCCGAGCCGTTGACCGCGCCAGTGGCAAGGTGCTGTGGCAGCGTCGCCTGGGTTCGGGAATCATCGGAAACCCGATCACCTACAAGATCGCTGGCAAGCAGTACGTGTCGGTGTGGAGCGGTATCGGCGGCTGGATCGGCCTGCCGGTGACTGCGGGTCTTGATCTGAGCGACAAGTTCGGCGCGATTGGCGCCACCGCGATGACCAAGGCAGCCAACCTCGATAAGATCCCGATGGGTGGGACGCTGTACACCTTCCGCGTCGAATAAGGACGGAATACAGCTGAGGTAGTTCGGAACGCGCCCGGTGTCTTCACCGGGCGCGTTCTTTTTGCGCGCAATGGTTTGAGGGATTATCCTCGAGCGTCTACGCCCACTATGGCGTAGCAGGGGTGATGGCTTATGGTGATGCGGAATGGAGCGGCGCTGTTCGGCGCCCTGATCCTGGCTACGGCGGCGCTCGTGGTGCCGGTCGAGGCGCGAGCCGCGCTGAGGATCTGTGCTGACCCGGGCAACATGCCGTTCTCCAACGAGGCCGGCGAGGGATTCGAGAACAAGATCGGAGCGCTGCTGGCGAAGTCGCTCGGCACCAACGTGGAGTATTACTACCGGCCGACGATCGAGCGCGGGATGACGCGCACGACGCTGGACGCCGACGAGTGCGATGTGATGATGGACATGCCGGTGGATTCGGAGCGCGTGCTCACGACGGCCGCCGTGTACCGCAGCACTTTCGTGCTGGCGTACCGCAACGATCGCGGCATCAAGATCAAGAACCTCGACGATCCGCGGCTGAAGAAACTCAAGGTCGGCGTCTACCAGACCTCGGCGATTCGCGAGGCGCTGCTCGAGCACGATGTGTTCGACAATGTCTTCATTCACTATCTGAGCCACGATGCGGACCTGGTGCCGGAGCATCAGCCCGGCTATGACTTGCAGCAGGTGCTGGACGGCAACCTCGACGTTGCCGCGGCGTGGGGCCCTTTTGCCGGCTATTACAAGGCGATGAAACATGCGCCGATCACCATCCAACCGGTCAACCTGATGGAAGATGCGGTGCCGATGGAATTCGACATGGCCATCGCGGTGCGCCATAGCGACACGGAACTGCTGGCGCGGGTCGAGCAGGCGCTGCACGACCAGAAGGATGCGATTCAATCGATATTGAACGATTTCGGGGTGCCGCTGGTGAAGTGCGACACCTGCCTGATCAGCGGTGATTTGCCGTCGCACGGGCCGTATAAGCCCGTGGCGGCGCCGCACGAGCCCGGCGACACGAAACCGGTCGTCACCATCGCGATGCTGAACGACTGGCTCGCCCACGGCGCCAATGCCAACGTCGAGCTCAACAACGCGGTCGTCGCGGATGACCCGGTGCGCGTCGCGTATCTGCTGGACAAGAAGCACGCGGCGATCGATGCCCAGGATCCACAGGGTGAGACCCCGTTGCACCACGCGCTGGTGCGCCGCTCGCAACCCATGATCAAGCTGCTGCTCGACCACGGTGCCAGCGTGTCGGCGACCGATCGCGACGGCTGGTCGCCGCTGATGACCGCGGCCTGGGCCGACGATGCCGACGCGATCAAGCTGCTGGTGGCTCATAAGGCCGACCCCAATTTCGCCGGGCCCGGCAATCTCACACCGCTGGCGATCGCACTGGAATACGGCAAGGATGCGGCGGCCGTTGCGCTGGTCCAGTCCGGGGTGGACTACAGACAGCCCATTGGGGACGCGGGCTACACGCCGTTGATGCTGGCGGTCGCCGGACATTCCGAGAGCGCAGCGCAGGCGCTGATCAGCAAGGGCGCCGACGTGAACGCAACCAATGCCGGCGGCGTCACCGCGCTGATGATTGCGGCGGCCGACGGGCAGGCCGCGCTGGTCGAGCTGCTGATGCACTCGGGAGCCAACGTCCAGGCGCAAAGCGAGCGCGGCGATACCGCGCTGTCGATTGCGCGCGCCAAAGGCCATCTGGCAGTGGTCAAGCTGCTGGATCAGCCGACCGCGTCAAATCCGGCGCATTCAGGAGGATAGTGCGGTCGCGGTGTAGAATTGCGCGGTTCAGGTTGCACTAAACAAGAACGGGGGCGGGTAGTGTTCAAGACGGTAGTGTTCAGAAGTACCTGGATTGGTTGCCTGATGTGTCTGGTCATGGGTGCCGTCAGTGCCGCGGATTCCGCGGCCGCGCCACCCGCGGGGGCCCCGCCTACACCGGAGTCGGATCCAGGGTATTCGGCCGCCCACCCGGTGGCACCCGCTGCGGCGGTTGCCTCTTCCAAGCAGCCGGGGGAAGTCGTCGAAGCCACTCCCAAGGGACAGCTCAAGAACCCGTACAAGGACGATGATGCGGCCGTCGTCGAGGCAGGACGCAAGGCGTACTTTCGCGCCGGCTGCAACGGCTGTCACGGCGGCAACGGGGGCGGCGGCATGTGCCCGCCGCTGACCAACGATACCTGGGTCTACGGCGGCGACGACGACACGTTGTTCCGGCTGGTCGCGCTGGGTTCGGATGCCCTGCAGGCCAAGGGCTACACGCGCAAGGGGCACGAGAACGTCGTCGGACCGATGCCGCCGATGGGAGCGATCGTGGCCAGCGAGGATAATTTGTGGCGCGTTCTCACGTTCGTGCGATCCAATTATTCCGGCTCGCCCGAATGCAAATTGGGCTGTCCGCCGCAGTAGGCGCTCGGCCGCAGGTGGTTGCAGAGTAGACGACGACCCGGGGGGGAAGTTACATATGATGCGAGCACGAGCTGCCAGCCAGGGCCACGCGGAACCCGTGAGCAATGGCGCCCGAAGGCCCAATGGGGGTCTGCCGGCCGATGAAATCGTGCGGGCTTCCTGGAACCGCTGCATCAACACCTACCTGCTCGATCCGCAGGAGACCAAGCGGCCCAACATGGTCGAGCGCGCCGACCTGCAGGCGCGCAGAGAGCGCCTGGGCGTGGTGCTCGCGATCGCGCGCATCGAGATGGAAGGTCTGGGAAAGCTCATGGAGCATTCCGAGTACAGCATCATGCTGACCGACCGCGACGGCGTGATCCTGAGCTACGTCGGGGACCCCGGTTTCTCGGCGACCGCTCGTCGCTGCGGCTTTCGCGAAGGGGTGATGTGGAGCGAGCGCGAGATGGGCACCAACGGCATGGGCACCTGTCTGATGACGCAGCGTTCCGTCGTGATCCACCGCACCGATCATTTCCTGCAGCAGAACACGCAGCTGACCTGCTCCGCAGCGCCGATATTCGACATGCGCGGCCAGCTGCTCGCGGCACTCGACATATCGGGCGCCTCCGCTCATACCCAGACCCACACGCTGGCGCTGGTCGACATGGCCGCGCAGAATGTGGAGAACCGCGCTTTCCTCGGCGCCTGCAAGGAATTTCATCTGGTGCGGTTTCACCGCTGCGCGGAATTCGTCAGCACGCCGGGTGAAGGGGTGCTGGCGTTCGATGACCAGGGCACCATCCGGGGCGCCAATCGCGGTGCCCTCAAGCTGCTCGGAGTACGCGACCATGAGTCCGTGTGCGGGCAACGCGTCGATCGTGTGCTCGATACCAGCCTGAGCGCACTGATCCAGCTGTCTGCCCGGCAGGGTTTTCGGCCGGAAGCGCTCACCGCAACGCTCGGCCAGCGGCGCTGGTTTGCGACCGTGCACGCGCCGGCCGAGCCGGTGCGACGCGCGATCGTGACGACGACGACCACGGCAGTTGCGGTCCCGGTGGCCGCGGCGGCGGAGACGGTCGGCGGGCTCGACTGCCTGCATTCGGCGGATCCTGCGATAATGCACAATGTCGAGATCCTGCGGCGCGTGGTGGATCGCGACATCTCGGTGCTGCTGCTCGGTGAAACCGGTACCGGCAAGGGCTACTGCGCCCGCGCCATCCACAACGCCAGCCGCCGCGCCGACAAACCGTTCGTCGCGGTGAACTGCGCAGCGATCCCCGAGACTCTGATTGAGAGTGAACTGTTTGGCCACAAGGCCGGTGCTTTCACCGGGGCGACCCGCGAAGGCAGCATGGGAAGGATCCTGCAGGCCAACGGTGGAACGCTGTTTCTCGACGAGATCGGTGACATGCCGCTGCCGCTGCAGGCGCGTCTGCTCAATGTGATCGAGGATCGCGAAGTCATGCCGCTGGGCGGCAACAAGGTCGTCAGCGTGGACGTGCGCATTCTGAGCGCTACGCAACGCGATCCGGTCGATCTGATCGCCAAGGGGCTGTTCCGCGAGGATCTCTATTACCGGCTCAATGGCATCACGGTGCGCAT
Organism: uncultured Gammaproteobacteria bacterium; assembly: GCA_963701975.1. GTDB lineage: Bacteria > Pseudomonadota > Gammaproteobacteria > Steroidobacterales > Steroidobacteraceae > FEN-1191. The sequence continues at coordinate 3,309,999 of OY969692.1, read as the reverse complement.
GCCGCCGCTGCGCCAGCGCAGCGATCGCGCCGATCTGATTCGCAAGCTACTGCAGAGCGAGACCGGTTCGGGTCCGACGGTGGACATCGACCCGGCGTTGCTCGAGCTGCTGGTGCGCCATTCCTGGCCCGGCAACGTGCGGCAGGTCCGAAATGTGGTGCGCACCATGCTGGCGCTGCGGACTTCCAATCGCCTGACGCTCGGCGACTTCAGCGAGGACTGGCTCACCGGCGGTGCGGCGGCGGCCGCAGCCGCGCCGGGCGGCGAGCCGCCGCAGGCGCAAGGCGATGCGGACGGCGAGGGCGTACTGAGCGGTGCCGAGCGCGACGCATTGCGACGCACGCTCGAGGGGTGCCGCTGGAATGTCAGCGCCGCGGCGGCGCATCTGCATATCAGTCGCCGTACGATGTATCGAAAGATGCATCGCCACGGACTCGTGCGCCACGGTTTCAACGGCGCGCCGGGCGGTCGCGAGCTTGTTTGACTAGATGGTCGTCGTGTTTAATTCAGAAGCGAGGCAAAACAATCATGGCTACAGTGTCAATTCACCCTTCCGTTGACCAGGGAGTAAAGCGCGGCAATCCGAACTTCGCCGGCGGCACGCTCACCTGCAAGTGCGCGCAGCAACAGGTGACGGTCAAGATTTCCGGAAACGTCGCCTTCAATCATGCCTGCGGCTGCACCAAATGCTGGAAGCCCCAGGGCGCGACATTCTCGATCGTCGGTGTCGTGCCACGAGACAAGCTGAGCGTGACTGCCAACGCGCAGAAGCTCAAGGTCGTGGACCCCAGCGCTGCAATCCAGCGACATGCCTGCACCGGCTGTGGCGTGCACATGTACGGGCGCATCGAGAACAAGAACCACCCGCTGTACGGCTTCGATTTCATCCATGTCGAGCTCTCGAAAGAGGTCGGCTGGGAGGAACCGAAGTTCGCGGCGTTCGTGTCGTCGGTCATTGAGGCGGGAACCAAGCCCGAGCAGATGGGGGCGATACGTGCGCGTCTGAAGGAACTGGGCCTCGAGCCGTACGATTGCCTGACGCCTCAGCTGATGGATCTGATCGCGACCCATACAGCCAAGGCGAAGGGCGTACTGGCCGCTTAGGCCGTTCGCTGCAGTCTGGACTCCTCGTGGAAGCGGGGGGTCCAGAAGCTGCCGTCGGCAGCAGTCGCGCTCCGGTGCGGCCCGTGGCCTATGGCGAGCGCCGGTGAGCCGCCTTCGGGCCGATGCGTTGCACCGCCGGACGACCGGCGGTGCCGACGCAACCTGATCTATCGTCCGAATCAAGGGAACATGTGAGTCATGAAAACACGCGCAGCCATTGCCTACGCCGCCGGCAAGCCCCTCGAAATCGTCACGCTGGACCTCGACGGTCCGAAGGCCGGCGAGGTGCTGGTCGAACTCAAGGCGACCGGGATCTGCCACACCGATGAGTTCACGCGCTCGGGCGCGGATCCGGAGGGGCTGTTCCCCGCGATCTTCGGCCACGAAGGCGCCGGAATCGTCGTCGACGTCGGTCCGGGCGTGACCACGCTCAAGAAAGGTGACCACGTCATCCCGCTCTACACGCCGGAATGCCGGCAGTGCAAGAGCTGCCTGTCGCGCAAGACCAACCTGTGCACCGCTATCCGCGCCACGCAGGGCAAGGGTGTGATGCCGGATGGCACCAGCCGATTCTCGATCGGCGGCGAGAAGGTATACCACTACATGGGCTGCTCGACGTTCTCGAACTTCACGGTGCTGCCCGAGATCGCGCTCGCCAAGATTCGCGAGGACGCGCCGTTCGACAAGGTTTGCTACATCGGCTGCGGTGTGACGACTGGCGATCGGCGCGGTCATCAACACTGCCAAGGTCGAGCCTGGCGCCAACGTCGTGGTGTTCGGTCTGGGCGGAATCGGCCTCAACGTGATCCAGGGCGCGCGACTGGTCGGTGCCAACAAGATCATCGGCGTAGACATCAATCCGAAGCGCAAGGCGCTGGCCGAGAAGTTCGGCCTGACGCATTTCGTGAACCCGAAGGAAGTCGAAGGCGACCTGGTGGCGCACCTGGTGGCGCTCACTGATGGCGGCGCCGACTACAGCTTCGAGTGCATCGGCAACGTCAAGCTGATGCGCCAGGCGCTCGAGTGCTGTCACCGCGGCTGGGGCGTGTCGGTCATCATCGGCGTGGCCGGGGCGGGTCAGGAAATCTCGACGCGCCCGTTCCAGCTCGTGACCGGACGTGTCTGGAAGGGCACCGCATTTGGCGGTGCGCGCGGGCGCACCGACGTACCGAAGATCGTCGACTGGTACATGGACGGCAAGATCTCGATCGACCCGTTGATCACCCACAAGATGCCGCTCGACAAGATCAATGATGCGTTCGACCTGATGCACTCCGGCGAGTCGATCCGCAGCGTCGTCGTCTACTGAGCCGCCGCTATCCGCATGCGGCCCGGTCCCGGCACCGTCCGGGGCCGGTGCTGCCGCGGTGTCGAACTCCGGTCGGGGGCGCAGGTCCAACTGCCCGTGGTAGCCGTTGCGGCGTGCGCGTCGGTCGGGCATCGGGCATCGTCACAGGTAGATCCATGAACACTGTCTCTTCTGGCGGCCGCGGGATTCACGTCGGGGCTGCGCTGCTCGCACTGTCAGGGCTGCTGGGCGCCGGTCCGCGGCTGCTGGCGGGTGAGGCCGCGGGTGAGCGGCTGTATGTCTCGGACGAGAGCGGCGGCAACGTCGTCGTGGTGGATCCGGCGACCTCCAAGATCGTCACCAGCATAGCGGTCGGCCGCCGCCCGCGCGGCATCGTCGTTTCGGCGGATGCGACGCGCCTCTACGTGGCGTTGTCGGGTTCGCCCAATGGCGGCCCGAACGTCGATGAGTCGAAACTGCCGCCGCCCGATCGGCGCTTCGATGGCATCGGGGTCGTCGATCTGCGATCGCACAAGCTGATCAACACCTTTCCCAGCAACGCCGATCCGGAGACCTTCGCGATCTCGCACGATGGCAAGACCCTGTATACCTCCAATGAGGACACCGGCATGCTCTCGGCGATCGATCTGGTCAGCGGCACCATTCGTGCCGCGGTGACGGTCGGCTCCGAGCCCGAGGGGGTCGCGGTGAGCCGGGACGACCGTGTCGTGTACACAGCCTGCGAGACCTCGAACGAGGTCTATGCGATCGACACCCGCAGCATGAAGGTCATCGCCACCATTGCGACCGCCGCGCGGCCTCGCAGCGTGTTGCTGTCGACCAGGGGACATACCGGCTATGTGACCGACGAGTTTGGCGCTTCGATCACGGTGTTCAGCACCGAGAACTACAAGGTGCTCAGGACCATTCCCCTCGGCGATCCGAAGTCGGTGCGACCGATGGGAATTGCGGCGTCGGCCGACGGCCGTCTGCTCTATGTGACTACCGGCCGTGCCGGCACGCTGCTCGAGGTGGATCCGGACTCGGGCCAGATCGTCAGGACGATCGATGGCGTGGGCAAGCGCCCGTGGGGCGTCGCGTTGAGTCGCGACGGGCGCAAGGCCTACACCGCGAATGGTCCAGCCGGGGATATCTCGGTGGTGGATCTTGGATCCGGGCGCGTGGAGAGCCGGATTGCGGTCGGCGGCAGCCCGTGGGGCATCGTCTGCGCGGCATCCGCGGCGCCGGCGGAGCATTGACCCGGTACCTGCGTTACTGCATGAATTCGGCGTCTCCCTTGAAGCTCTATACCTTCGACGGCGCACCCAATCCACGCCGCGTGCAGCTGTTCCTCGGATACAAGCGCATTGAGCTGCCGTCACGGCAGATCGATCTGCGCGCAGGCGAGCAGTTCAGCCCGGATTACCGCGCGCTCAACCCGCGCTGCACCGTGCCGGCGCTGCAGCTGGACGATGGGACCGTGCTGTGCGATGCGATTGCAATCTGCTGGTACCTCGAGAGCCGCTTCCCCGAAAAGCCGCTGCTCGGCAGCGAGCCGCTGCTGCAGGCGCAGGTGCTGAGCTGGGATGCGTACCTCGTCTCCGATGCGTTTCTGCCGGTGGCGGAGGCGTTGCGCAACCGCAGCGAGGCGTTCAAGGATCGCGCGGTACCCGGACCGGATCCCGTGGCGCAGATTCCGGCGCTGGAAGCGCGCGGCCGGCAGCGCGTGCAGCTGTTCTGGCAGCACCTGGAGCAGCACCTCGAGCGGCGCGAATACCTGGTCGGCGGTGCGCTCACGCTGGCGGACATCGACGCCTTGGTGCTGGTTGATTTTGCCGGCTGGATCAAGGAGCGCGTGCCGGACAGCCGGCCGCGGGCACAGGCCTGGTACCAGCGGGTCAAGGCCGAGCTCAGTTGAAGCGGATGCGCACGCCGGCCCAGATCGCCCGCGGCGCCGCTGGCGACACCGCATTTTCGTTGGTCCAATCGGACTGATTGAAGCGGAACGCGCCGTTGGGGTTGAATGTATTGGTGGTCAGGAATCCGGCCGTGTAGTAGTCCTTGTTCATCAGGTTGCTGAGGCGGGCGAACAGGTCGACGGACTTTCCGAGGTGATAGGTTCCGTGCAGATTGACCGCGGCATAGCTCGGGATCCAGCCGCTGCCGGTGGGCGAGATGTAGGCGCCCGCGGCGTTGGTTCCTCCCGCCTGGTTGGCATTGTTCTCATCGCCATGCAGGTATGAGCCCGAGGCGATGACGAGATTGCCGCCGATATCCCATCGCTTGTTGAGATCATAGTCGAGCACCAGGCGTCCGGTATGACGCGGTATCAGCGGGATGCGGTCCCCGGGACGCACCAGGATGTTGCCATCGGCGTCCGCGGAGCTGTTCGAATTGGCGCTCACGACAAAACTGGACTGGAACGTGGCATCGACGAAGCTATAGGCCAGATGCCACCTGAATGCGCCTCGCTCGCCACCCACCGTCAGGTCCACACCCTGCCGTCGCGTGCTGCCGACGTTGGCAAAGTAGCCTGCATTGGTGCTGGTGGCGATGAACTGGATGTCATCGCTATTGAGCGTTCGAAACAATTCGGCGCTCCAGTTCAGACTGCGATCGGGCAGATTGCCTCGAATGCCCAGTTCAACCGTACGCGCAACCACCTGCTTCAGGCCTGGATCACTGGCAAAATCATTTGGCAGTCCGCAGGGCTGTGCCGGGTTCGCGCAGCCCAGTTCGACCACCGTCGGTGCGCGACTCGCTTCATTGTAGTCGGCGTAGTACGTCTAGAAAATTGGTCGGCGTGACCGTAAAGCCAAACGCCGGATTGATGCGACTGAAGGTGTGTTGCCCAATGAGCGGACTCGCCTGATCGAAGCCCGCGCCAACATCACCGACGTTGGTATCCACGCTGTAGCCGTTGAGGGCTTCGGTATTGCCGTTATAGCGCGCTGAGACCGTAAAATGCAGCCACTCGCCCGGGGACAGCGTGTCGGTCAGGTAGATCCCCAATATCCTGTTGCTGCCGGCGAGTGAAATGATGGTCTCGTCATTGAGCGGATTGACGTCGTAAATGAGGGTGTGGTTGGGCGCAAACGTGCCGTACTGGAAGGCTTGCGCAAAGACGTCGGCGGCATCTTCATAGTCGACGCCGACGATTGCCTGGTTCTTCCATGCAGCCAGGTCCTGGGAGTCCGTCAGCTGCATCCCGACGCCGAAGGTGCGCTGAGACAGGCGTGAGACCTGGCTGGCGGAATTAGCACAATAGGCAATTCCCGCCCGGTCGGTGGCCGGGACACTGCAGTCGATCGGCGGCCCGGAATAGTCGCCGTCGAGGTAATTGTCATTGTTGCTGCCGTTGCTGCTGCCCGTGACGAGATGACGGTAGTACGCATTTCCCGACAGCAGCAGATGTTCGGACAGAAACTGGGTGCCGGTGAGATTGACGAAGTGCAGCCGATCGGCGGTGAAGTCCGGCGTATAGCTCTGGGTGCGGCGGAAATACAGCATGCTCAGCGGCGTCGCGCCATTGCCGTACAGACTCGTGTCCGCATAGGTGTAGCTCAGGTCGATGTCGCTGGTCTCGTTCTGCCAGCCGACCTTGCCGAAGCCCTGCCACACCCGGGTTGGCGACAGGGCGCGCCAGCCGGTCTCGTCGAAATAGGTGCCGGTGACGAAATAGTCGAAATCGCCCAGCGCGCCGCCGGTCTCGCCCTGGAACGATCTCCGGCCAAACGAGCCACCATAGGCCTCGAGTTCGGTACCGGGGTCGTCGTGGCCGCTCTTGGTGTGGACCGACAGCGCACCGCCCAGGGTATTGAGCCCGAACAGCGGATTGGACCCTGACACCAGCGTCACGGTTGAAATCGCCGATTCCGGGATCAGGTCCCAGTTGACGGTGTCGCCGAAGGACTCATTCACGCGTACTCCGTCGACGTAGACCGACAGGCCCTCGGGCGTGCCGAGCAGCGGCGAGGCGGTGAAGCCGTGATAGTTGATGTCCATCTGGAACGGATTGTCCGCACTTTCGCTGACGTTGACGCCACTGAAGTTAGCGTTCAGGTAATCGGCAACATCGGTGCTCTGCTGGCGCTCGATATCCCTGCTGTCCGCAGCCTGCACGCTCGCGGGTATTTGATTCATCGGCAGGCCGAGACCCGGCAGCGGTGCGTTGCCGACCACGACCACCTGCGGCAGCTCCAGCGCCGTGGCTGCATTGGCCGGTCCCGCCGCGGCAGCCGCGTCGGCCGCGGACGCCGCCAGCGGCAACGCCAGGCCTGCAATGCCGGACAGGCTGCACAGCGTCAGAACCCTGAGTGATCGCGCCACTGATTCTCTCCGATCCGGCGTGCGCGATTTTGTTGTGTGCACGGCCGGGATTGCTCTGCGAATCCGCCTAGTGTCGGTGGCCCGCCGCGCGCCCACCACAGCGGCTGTCCCGCCTGCGGCGGGAAATTTTCCCGGTCGCCGTAAGCCGCCGTGGGGCCTGATTTCATATGAGAATCTATCTCATGTAAACATGGTAACTTTATGATAATGCAATACAAGAAGTCGATCAGCGTGCCGCGGCCCGTGACTCCCCGGTCGGCGCGAATCATTGCTACAGTGCGCACCGCCTACTCGTGGAGCGAACGCCGCGGTGCTCATGTCCGTACATGGAGAACGATTGCCGGCGGTCGGCAGCACCCTCAAGCTGCGGCTGAGCCTGCTGATCACCGCACTGATCGCGCTGCTCACGCTCGCCGGCGGCGCCTATGTGGTGCGTCAGGCGCGTGACGACATCCGCATTGAAGTGCAGTTGACGCTCAATCTGACCGGCCATTTCCTCGACGCGCAGCTGGCGCTGATGCGCGATCGCTGGTCCATGTCCGGCTATGCGGTGCCGCTGTTTCAGCTACGCGAGCTCGGTGACGTGCGGCATCTGTCGATCCGATTCTACGATGCCCAGGGCCGCCTGCTCGACAGCAACGAGGGCAGCCATGCCCGCGCGCCCGAGGCTCCGCTCTGGTTCGTGCGGCTGGTGCGGGCCGCCTCAGCGCCGATAGCGCCGGCGACGCGCACGGTGAGCTACAACGGTGCCGTGATTGGCCAGCTGATCATCGCGGCCGATCCTACCTATGAAATGGACGAAATCTGGGCGACGTCGCGCGGCCTGCTCACCTTGCTGCTGCTGTTCTTCGTGCTGGTCAACGTGCTGGTCTGGTGGGCGGTGGCGCACGCGTTGCAGCCGATCGAGCAGATCCTGGCCGCGCTCGCCGAGGTGCAGCAAGGTCACCTGCAGACGCGACTGGCGCGCTTCGGGCTGCCCGAGATGTCGCGCATCAGCGTCGGCTTCAACCATATGGCAGAGACGCTGGAGCACAGCGTAGCGGAGAATCAACGCCTCACCCGCCGGTTGCTGCAGATGCAGGAAGACGAGCGTCGCAGCCTGGCGCGTGAACTGCACGATGAGATCGGCCAGTGCCTGAGCGCCATCCACGCGGATGCCGCGGCCATTCGCAACCGTGGCGGTGCCCCGGTGCGCGAGAGCGCGGAGGCCATCGTGAGCGTGACGGCGCAGATCAAGGACATGGTTCGCGGCATGCTGCAGCGACTGCGTCCCGCGGAACTCGAAGGGCTGGGACTTGCGGCCGCGGTGCGCGAGCTGGTGGCTGGTTTTCAGCAACGAAACCCGCAGATCGTCTGCAGCCTGCACGCGCCGCAGGGACTGGGCCCGCTGCCGCCCGAGCTCAGCACGGCCGCCTACCGCGTCATTCAGGAATGCCTGACCAATGTCGCGCGCCACGCACGGGCACGTCGGGTCGATATCGAAGTGCATCTGGGCGCAGCAGCGCCCGCGACGGCCGCGCACCCCCAGGCGGCGCCGGGTCCGGTGCTGCGAGTTGCCGTGAGCGACGACGGCCAGGGTTTCGACACCGACGCGCCGCAATCCGGCTTCGGACTGATGGGTATCCGCGAACGGGTAAAGGTGCTCGATGGCGACTGCAGCATCGACAGCGCGCCCGGGCAGGGGAGCCGCATCTGCGCAACGATACCGGTGCCGATCGCGTGCGAGAGCGCGGCATGAACGCCGAGCCGATCCGGATCATGCTGGTGGACGACCATGCGGTGGTGCGGGCCGGGTTTCGGCGCCTGCTCGAGCAGCAGCCGGGCATTCGCGTGGTTGCCGAGACCGACAGCGGCGAGCGCGCCTACCTGCTGTACGTGGAGCACGCGCCCGACGTGATGGTGCTCGATCTATCGATGCCCGGCGTCAGCGGCTTCGAGATCATCCGGCGCATAGTCGAGCGCCAATCGGACGCCAGAATCCTGGTGTTCAGCATGCACGAGGACGCCTCGCTCGCGGTGCGGGCGATACAGCTGGGGGCGCGCGGTTACGTCACCAAGAGCAACGCGCCGGAAGTGCTGGCCACCGCGGTGGTCGAGGTCGCGGCCGGCAAGGTCTTCCTGAGCGACGACGTCGCGAGGTCGATCGCGATCCTCAAGGTCACCGGCGACGACAATCCGGTGACAGCCCTGAGCGCGCGCGAATTCGAAATCTTCCGCCTGCTGGTGAGTGGGCGCCCAGCGGCGCAGATCGCGAGGATTCTCAATCTCAGCGCCAAGACGGTCGCCAATTACCATACCCTGATCAAGCAGAAGCTCCACACGGCCAGCGACGTCGAATTGGTGCTGCTGGCGCTGCGACACAATCTGCTCTGACACGCCGATCCGGCTCGGACCGACCGCTCTGGGGCCAATCCTGTTACGAAGCAAGCTACACGCGGCCGGATTCAGTGAAGCGCCTGATCACTGCCCGCAGTGACTGCGCGGCCTTCGCATAGTCCTGCCACGGGCTGGCGCGCGCCAGCAACGCCGGCGCGGTGCGCACCGTGAATCGCATCGGATCGAGTCCTGTGCGCACCTGCGGCCACGTCAGCGGCATCGACACCGGGGCGCCGGGGCGGGCGCGTGGGGACAGCGGCGCGACCGCCGTTGCCGTGCGGTCGTTGCGCAGGTAATCCAGGAAGATGCGGCCGCTGCGATCCTTCTTCGCCATCGTGGTCAGGAAGCGTTGCGGACTGTCCGTGGCCATCTGCACGCACACGGCCTGGGCGAACGTCTTGGTCGTGGGCCAGTCCGGCGGATCGCGCTCGCGCAGCAGCGGCACCACCAGGTGCAGGCCTTTGCCACCGGTGGTCTTGCAGAACGCCTGCAGTCCGAGAGTTTCGAGCCGCTCGCGCAGTTCGACCGCCGCCCGGATGACCGCGTTGAAATCGACGTCGGGCGCCGGGTCGAGATCGAACACCAGCCGGCCCGGGATCTCCGGCAGGTGCGGGGCGCAGTTCCACGGGTGCAGTTCGAGCGCCGCGATCTGCGCGGCGGCGATCAGGCCCTCGATGCGGTCGATCTGGACATACGGTTTGCGATCGCCCCGGACGCTGACCAGCGCCAGCAGGTTCGACTGGCCGGGCATCGCGTGGCGCTGAAAGAAACGCTGCCGGTCGATGCCGTCCGGCGCCCGGAGCAGCGAGCAGGGTCGACCCTCGATGTGCGGCATCATCCAGGGACCGATCGACTGGTAGTACTGCGCCAGATCGAGCTTGGTGACCGGCCGCTCATCGCCGGCGCCGGGCCACAGGGCCTTGTCGGGTTGCGAGATGGTGACGCCCATGACCGGGTCTGTGCGGCCGGTGGCGGCAGCAGCGCGCGCGCGGCGTGCGGCGGTCGGCGCCGCGCTACGGCGGTTCCGAGCGGGCCGGGCACGCTGGCGATCGGGTCCGAGCAGCGGTTTTACTTCGGCGCGCGCGAGTCGCGTCGGCTTCTCGGCCTGAACCTCGCGCGCGGGCTTGTCTTCGCGCAGACCCTTGAAGGCCGCCTGCCGGACCATGCCTGAGCCGGTCCAACCGGCGAATTCGATCTCCGCGACCAGTTGCGGCTTGACCCAGCGCACGTCGGCTGCCGCGCGCGGTATCTCATCGCCGCTGAACGGATTGTGCGGGGTGCTCAGCGACTTCAGGCGCGGCAGCAGAGTGGTGACCGCGCGCCGGCCGAAGCCGGTGCCGACGCGGCCGACGTATACGAGCCGATCGTCGCGATACACGCCGACCAGCAGCGAGCGCGCTGCTCCTGCGCGCAGCGTATAACCGCCAATGACCACCTCATGGCCAGCGCGGCACTTGCTCTTGGTCCAGGCGCCGACGCGCCCGGAGACGTACGGCGCATCGAGGCGTTTGGAGACGATGCCCTCGAGCGACATGCGGCAGGCCGAGTCCAGCACGGTATCGGCCTTGGCCACGAAATCCTGCACGTAGCGGATGCTGTCTGATCCGTTGTCGGGCAGCAGCTTGTGCAGCCGCTGCTTGCGCTGCGCGAGCGGCAACGGTCTGAGGTCTTCGCCCTGCAGATACAGCAGGTCGAACGCAAAGTAGACCAGCCGGGCGGTGTCGTGCTCGGACAGAGCGGCTTGCAGATCGGCAAAGCTCGGTATCCGACGGGCATCGAGCGCGACAATCTCGCCGTCAAGGATGCAGTCGGGGAGCTTGTGCGCGGCCCGGGCGATCTCCGGGAATTTCGCCGTCCAGTCCAGGCCCTTGCGGGTGTAGAGCAGCGCGTTACCGCCTTCGACCCGCAGCTGCACGCGATAGCCATCGAACTTGACTTCATGCGCCCAGGCATCGGAGTCCGGCGGCCGCTCGAGCAGCGTGCACAGTTGCGGCTCGATGAATCGCGGCATCTGGCCGCGCTTCGCAGCGGCCGAGGAGGATGCATCAGCGCGCCTGGTCGTCGCCGGGACGGCCGGCGAGCCACCCGACTGCCAGACCGCGTCGGCCTTGGTCACGGCCCGGCCGCCGCGCATGAACGCCGTTGCGCCCCGGCCCAGCCCCGCCGCGATCTGCGCCATCGGCCGACCGGATGCCACCGACCGATCCTGCGCCAGCAACGCCTCGGCATGCGCCGGATCCGCGGCCTGGTCGCGGTGCTTGATCAGCAGCCAGTTGGTGCGCTTGCCGGGGGTGCGATCGTGGCGCAAGCGCACCAGCACCCAGCCGCCGTGCAGGCGCTGGCCTTCGAGCTCGAACTTGAGCTGACCGGCTTTGAGCGCCGCCTCGGGCGAGATGCCCGGCAACGGACGCCAGTAGCCACGGTCCCACAGCTGCACCGTGCCGCCGCCGTACTGTCCCGGCGGAATCGTGCCTTCGAAATCACCATAGTCGAGCGGATGATCCTCCACCTCGACCGCCAGGCGCTTGTCGGCCGGATCGAGCGAGGGCCCGCGTGTGACCGCCCAGGACTTGAACACGCCATCGAGCTCCAGGCGCAAGTCATAGTGCAGGCGGCGCGCCGCATGTTTCTGGATCACGAAGCGCAGCTGCTTTGACTTTGCGACCGGCACCGAGCCGCGCGGCTCGCTCGTCCGGCGGAAATCGCGCTTGGCGCGATAGGTCGATAATCTGCTGCCGGGCACTGCCGATCCTCCGCCAGGTTTGCGAAATCCCGAGTGTCCGGGCCAAGGCTCATCCAGTCTGTAGGCCTGGATCGCACGCTGCGCCTCCGTCACACTGGGCCTGGCAGGCCAGGGCGGATACACGATGAGCTGGAGCCCGCAACAGTATCTGAAATTCTCGCAGCCGCGACTGCGGCCGGCAATCGATTTGCTCGCGCGCATCCCGATGGTCGCTCCCCGCTGCGTGTACGACCTGGGTTGCGGGGCCGGCAACGTCACGGCGCTGCTCGTGGATCGCTGGCCGCAGGCGCAGGTAATTGGCGTTGATGATTCCGCGGCGATGCTGGCAGAGGCGGCAAGAACCCTGCCGCAGGTGCGCTGGGTGCAGCACAGCCTGGTCGGCTGGCAGCCCGATGACCCGGTCGACGTGATCTACTCGAATGCGGCGCTGCATTGGTTGCCGCAGCACGCGCAGCTGTTCCCCGCGCTGGTTGCAGCACTGTCTCCCGGCGGCGTACTCGCCGTACAAATGCCGCGCAACTTCTCGGCCCCATCGCACACGCTGATCGGCGCCGTGGCGCGCGACGGTCGGTGGCGCGAGCGGCTCGAGCCGCTGCTGGGCCCCGCGCCGGTCGCGGAACCGCAGGATTACTACGCGCTGCTCGCCCCACTGGCCGTCAGCCTCGACATCTGGGAGAGCGAGTACCTGCAGGTGCTGTCTGGTGACGACCCGGTCAAGGAATGGACCAAGGGGACCTGGCTGAGGCAGTTTCTCGAGCGCCTGCAGCCGGCGGAGCGTGTCGCCTTCGAAGCCGACTATACGCAGCGCCTGCGCGCCGCCTATCCGCGCCGTGCGGACGCCACCACGTTGTTCCCTTTCCGGCGATTGTTCATCGTGCTGCGCAGGGCGTAGCGCTTCGCGCCAGTGCGCGGCGGACGTGCAGACAACGGCATCATGTCCATTCTGCTCGGGTTCTGCAGCTGGATCAGGGCGCCGGGCAGTTCACGGCCAGTGGCATTTGTCTTGCCGCGGTGGGCGGCTTAGAGTGTCAGCAGCAAGGGGGGAGTATGTTTTCGGGCTGGCTGCTGTCGCTGCTGGCGGTGGGGTATCTTGGCAGCCTGTTTGCGATCGCGTTCTACGGCGATCGGCACCGGCTCTATACCAACCAGCGTCGACTCCGGCCCTACATCTACGCGCTTGCGCTCGGCGTGTACTGCACCTCGTGGACCTTCTTCGGTGCGGTCGGCAGTGCCGTTCGCGATGGCTGGGCATATCTGCCGATTTATCTCGGACCGGCGCTGGTGTTCCTGTTCGCGTTGCCGTTCATGGAGCGGCTGGTCGAGATCGGCCGCGCGCACAAGGTCAGTTCGATCGCTGACTTCATCGCGTCACGTTTTGGCAAGAGCCGCGCGCTGGCGGTGCTGGTGAGCGTGATCGCGTTGGCTGCGGCCATTCCGTATATAGCACTGCAATACAAGGCCGTCGCGGCGAGTATCGATGCCTTGACCACGGTCGCGGTGGGGCACGCGCCCTGGTATCACGACACGGCGCTGGCGGTAGCGTTGATCATGGCGCTGTTCGCCGTGCTGTTCGGCGCCAGGCGCGTGGATGCTACGCGCCACCGCGAAGGCCTGATGCTGGCGATCGCCTTTGAATCGCTGCTCAAGGCGCTGGCCTTCGTCGCCGTGGGCGTGTTTGCGTGTCTGCACTTGCGCGGCCATCGGTGGCTGCTTCCGGCCCGGTTGGCTACCGGAAGCACGCTGCTCAATGGCAATGAGCTGATGAGCACGGTGCTCGCAGCGGCAGCGATCTTCTGTCTGCCGCGCCAGTTTCAGCTTGGCGTGGTCGAGTGCGCTCGCACTTCGGATCTGAGACTCGCACGCTGGCTGCTACCCAGCTACCTCGGCGTGTTCTCAGTTGTGGTGATACCGGTGGTCGCGCTGGGCACGCTCAACGGATTGTCGCTGCATACCGCATCGGATTCGCTGATCCTGACACTGCCAATGAGCTATGGCGCTTCCTGGCTGACCATTCTGGTGTTCCTGGGGGGGCTATCTGCGGCCACGGCGATGGTGGTGGTCGCGAGCACCGCCCTGGCAACGATGATCTCGAATGACATCGCCGCACCCCTGCTGTGGCGCCAGCGACTGGAAGAGGGCTCGAGCCTGGGTCGTCGGGTGCTATGGGTGCGGCGGGCGACAATCTTCACGCTCGCGCTGCTGGCCTTCGCCTACTACCGATCCACTTCGGGGTCGACCAGCCTGGCCGCAATCGGCATGCTGTCGTTCGCCGCGGTGGCGCAGTTCGCCCCGGGAATCTTTGTGGCGCTGTATTGGAGTGGCGCCAGCGGCGCGGGTGTGTTCTGGGGCATGGTGAGCGGATTCATCACCTGGGTCTATCTGCTGTTCCTGCCCAACCTGGCGGCCGGCGGGCTGCTGCCGCACGCACTGTCGGACTACTCGAGTGTCGTCGCCGTCGGACCTCGCGCTCTGCTGGCGCTCGCATTGAATGTGCTTGTGCTGCTGATCGTGTCGGCGCGGCGCGGTGTGACCTTGCAGGAACGCCTGGCCGCGCGCGCCTTTGTCGCGCCCAAGCGCCCGGCCGCTGGAGTGCCGGCGATGACCTCCACCGTGGGTGATCTGGAGACCGTGGCGGCTCGAATCATTGGCGCGGCGGCCGCTCGCCACGCGTTGCAGGAGTATGCGGCCCTGACCAGCCACGAAGTGCCAAGGCCGGGCGCGCCCGCGGACCGGGGACTGTTGCAGCATTTCGAGCGGGTACTGGCCGGCTCGATTGGCGCCTCATCAGCGCGCGTGGTTCTCACCCACGCGCTCAAGCGCAAGGGCCTGGAGGTCGACGAAGTCGCCGAACTGCTCGATGAGACCTCGCAGGAGCTGCGCTTCAGTCGCCAGCTGCTGCAGGCGACGATGGAGAACGTCACGCAAGGGATCAGCGTGGTGGACGCGCAGATGCGGATTGTTGCGTGGAACCGGCGTTATCTGGATCTGCTCGGCTATCCCGATGGCATGGTGTATGTGGGCCGTCCGGTCGCAGACCTGATTCGATGGAATGCCGAGCAGGGCGACATGGGACCAGGGGACCCGGCGCAGCAGGTCGAGAAACGGCTGGCGCACATGCGTGCCGGAACCACGTACACTTTTCAACGGGCACGTCGCAACGGGCAGGTCTACAGCATTCACGGTCAACCGATGGCCGGCGGCGGATTTGTCACGACCTATACGGACATTACCGAGTTCAAACGCCATGAACAGGAATTGATCGAGGCCAAGCAAGGCCTGGAGGAGCGGGTTGCACAGCGCACACGGGAGCTGAGCGCTTCACTCGAGGCGCAGCGAATCGCCAAGCAGGAGGCCGAAACCGCCAACGTCAGCAAGACTCGCTTCTTTGCCGCCGCCAGTCACGACCTGCTGCAACCGCTGAACGCGGCCAGGCTGTTCGTCTCGGCCCTCGAATCGCGGGCGCGCGCACACCCGGAGCTGCAGGAACTGACCACACGTATCGAAGCCTCGATGCGGGCGGCCGAAGAACTGCTCGACGACCTGCTCGATGTTGCGCGCCTCGACAGCGGTGTGCTGAAACCGGATATCTCGAGCTTTGCGATCAACGAACTGCTCGAGGAGCTGCGCCGGCAATACGCGCCGCTGGCGCATGCACGCCACCTGCGACTGAGCATCGTCGGCAGCCACGAAGTGGTACGCAGCGATCGCGTGCTGCTGCGGCGGATCATCCAGAATTACCTGTCCAACGCCCTGCGCTACACCAAGCGCGGCGGCGTCGTGGTCGGTTGCCGGCGACGCGCCGGCGAGCTCGAGGTGGTGGTCTACGACACCGGGCCCGGCATTGCCGAGCACCAGCGGCAATGCATGTACGCCGAGTTCAGCCGGTGCGAGCAGCCTTCCCCCTGGGGCGAGAAGGGACTAGGCCTCGGGCTGTCGATTTGCGACCGCCTGGCGCGGCTCATGAACCACACGCTGACATTCGCCAGCTGTCCGGGGCGCGGCTCGGCGTTTGGCGTGCGGGTGACGCGCGACATCAAGGCCCGGCGGGCAAGACGCAGTGGATCGCAACGCCCGGCGGCCGACCCGATCGGGTTGCGCGGCTTGCGGGTGCTGTGCGTGGACAACGATTCCTCGATCCTGGATGGCATGGAGGCGCTGCTGGGGCAATGGGGTGTGCAGGTGCTCAAGGCCAGGAACAGCCATGAAGCCACGCAGATCTGCGCTCAGGCGCAGATCGACACGATACTGGCCGACTACCATCTCGGCGACGGTGTCGATGGCATCGAGCTGTTACGCCGGCTGCGAGAATCGCTGTCTTCAGCCTGCACCGCCGCCCTGATCAGCGCGGACCATGGCGCCGACTTGGCACTGCTGGCCCGCACCGCCGGCTACCCGTTGCTGCACAAGCCACTGCGACCGGCAGCACTGCGGGCGCTACTGAGCGCCTTTCGGCGACAGACGAGCAGGGTCTCGGCAGCCTGATCAGCGACGACGACCACGGTCGTGCGGCCAATCTACAAAGTTCTCATCGTCGATGACCATCCGCTGTACCGCGCGGCGCTCAAGGACGCGGTCGCAGTGGCCTGCGTTGACAGCGAGTTCTTCGAGGCCGACAGTATCGCGGGTTTGTTCGAGGCTCTTGAACGGCATCCGTGCGTTGATCTGCTGCTGCTGGACCTCAATCTGCCCGGCGCCTGCGGCTTCAGCGCGCTGGCGCATTTGCGTGGCTCACACCCGGAGTTGCCCGTCATCGTGGTCTCGGCGACGGATGACGCGCACACCGTGCGTCAGGCACTGGCATTTGGGGCGCAGGGCTTCGTGTCGAAGGCGGCCGATGCCGCGACCATCGGCCACGACGTGCAGTCGGTGCTGCGTGGTGAAGTCGTGGTCCCCCCCGGAACGGATGCGCAGCCAGGAGCCGATGCCGCCGCGCTCGACGTTGCCCGGCGTCTGGCGCAACTCACGCCGCAGCAGTTCCGCGTATTCGGGCTGCTGTGCTCAGGAAGGCTCAACAAGCAGATCGCTCACGACCTGCAGATCATGGAGGCTACCGTCAAGGCCCACATGAGCGCCATCCTGCGCAAACTCGGAGCTTCCAACCGTACGCAGGCGGTGCTGCTTGCCGGCCATTTGGCCCGGGATCCGAGCGAGCTCAGGCCGCCGCCCGAGGGCATCGACTGAACTGCCGAGACTGGCCGCTTCAATGCGCGACCGACTTGGCGGCTACAGGGCGAAAGAGAATCATTCTCATCTCCCTTGGGCGCATCGCGAGAGCGGCCGATTGCCGGCCCGCAAGTGAGCTCGGCAGCAAATCGCGCCGTCGTGATGTGCCGCTTGAGATGACCGATTCAGGCGCGGGGCCGAGCCGGGGCATCCATCGACGGCATCGGTGCGCTGCGCTATAGTTTCGCGTTCCGAGATATATCAACGTCTTTCAAGGGGAAATCTACATGAAAAGGGCTTTTGCCGTGGCGGCATTAGCGGCCGTCGTCGCTCCATGCCTGGCATTCGCGGACCCGCCAAAGCAGCTCAAGGTGGTTGAGACCACGACCATCAAGGCGCCGGTTAACAAGGTGTGGGAGACCGTCAAGGACTTCGACAGCCTGAACAAATGGCACCCGGGAATCGTGAAGGACGAGATCGTCAAGGGCACCAATAACCAGCCGGGCGCGGTGCGAGCGCTGTCGATCAAGGACGGCCCGGTCATCAAGGAGCGGTTGCTCGCTTTCAGCGACGCCAAGCATTCCTTCACCTACAAGTTCGTCGATACCCCGTTCCCGATCAAGGACTACGTGTTAACGTTGAGCGTAAGGGCGAGCAAAGACGGCAGCACACTGGTGCGATGGGCCTCCACGTTCAAGCGCAAGAACCCGGCTGACAATCCACCGGAAGCAGAGAGTGACGCGGCTGGGGTCAAGCTGATCACCGGCGTCTACCAGGGCGGCCTCGCCAACCTGAAGAAAATGCTCGAAGGCGGCTGATCGCGGCGGCATCTGACCGCAACGCGCAAGCGAGCGGGCGCACCATCGGCTGAGCCAGATCTCACCGCCGGAGGGAATCTACGATTTCGTCCGGCGGTGATTCGCATCCGCATCCGCCGACGGCGATCGTCAAGCCGCAGGCAGTCAGACCGAGCGGTCGGTGACCAGCTGCGCCACGACCGACGGATCGGCCAGCGTCGAGATATCCCCCAGTTGCTCGGTTTCATTGGCGGCGATCTTTCGCAGGATCCTGCGCATGATCTTGCCGCTACGGGTTCTGGGCAGGCCTGGGGCCCAGTGGATCACGTCCGGCGCGGCAAATGGCCCGATCTGCTCGCGCACGATGCGCAGCAGCGCGCGGCGCAGTTCCTCCGAGGGCTCGTGCTCGGTCCTCAGCGTGACGTACGCGTAGATCCCCTGTCCCTTGATGTCATGCGGATAGCCGACAACCGCGGCCTCGGCCACCGAGGGATGCGAATCGAGCGCACTTTCCACCTCCGCGGTGCCGATGCGGTGACCGGACACGTTGATGACGTCATCGACGCGCCCGGTGATCCAGTAGTACCCGTCCTCATCGCGCCGCGCGCCATCGCCGGTGAAATAACTGCCCGGATAGGTGCGAAAGTAAGTGTCGATGAAGCGCTGGTGATCGCGATAGACCGTACGCATCTGTCCCGGCCAGCTGTCGCGCAACACCAGATTGCCTTCGCAGGCGCCGTCGAGCTCATTGCCGGAGGCATCGACGATCGCCGGCACGATCCCGAAGAACGGCCGCGTCGCGGAACCGGGCTTGAGACCGGTGGCCCCCGGCAACGGCGTGATCAGGATGCCGCCGGTCTCGGTCTGCCACCAGGTGTCCACGATCGGACAGCGATGATTGCCGACCACGCGGTAATACCACTCCCAGGCTTCCGGATTGATCGGCTCGCCGACGCTGCCCAGCAGCCGCAGCGAGTGCCGCCAGTGCTGCTGCACCCAATGATCGCCTTCGGCCATCAGCGCGCGGATGGCGGTGGGTGCGGTGTACAGGATCGTGACCCGATGACGATCGCATACCTCCCAGAAGCGCCCCGGGTCGGGATACTTGGGCGTGCCCTCGAATATCACCGTGGTAGCACCATTCGAGAGCGGACCGTAGACCACGTAGCTGTGTCCCGTGACCCAGCCGACGTCAGCGGTGCACCAGAACACGTCCTGTTCGCGGTGATCGAACACGCTCTCAAAGGTGTACGAGGCGTAGACCAGGTAGCCGCCGGTGGTGTGCAACACGCCCTTGGGCTTGCCGGTGGATCCCGAAGTATAGAGGATGAAGAGCGGATCCTCGGCGCCCATCTCCTCGATCGGGCAATCGGCCGATGCCTTCGCCATCAGCTCCTCATAGGAGACATCGCGTCCCTCGACCCTCGGCACGTCCCCGCCGGTGCGCCGCACCACCACCACCGTCTCCACCGGGCTGCCGGATCGGAGCGCAAGGGCGGTATCGACGTTTCTCTTCAGCGGCACGATCTTGCCGGCACGCCAGCCCTCATCGGCGGTGACCACGATCCGCGAACCGCAGTCTTCGATGCGGCTGGCGATCGACTCGGGCGAGAATCCGCCAAACACCACTGAGTGAATCGCGCCGATGCGGGCGCACGCCAGCATCGCCACGGCGACCTCGGGGATCATCGGCAGATAGATCGTAACCCGATCGCCCTTGCGCACCCCGAGGCTTCGCAGCACGTTGCCGAAGCGGCAGACGTCGGCGTGCAGCTCGCGATAGGTGATATTTCGAATCTCGTCCGACTGATCGCCCTCCCAGATGATCGCAGTCTGATCGCCGCGGGTGGCCAGATGCCGATCGAGGCAGTTCTGGGCGACATTCAGCGTGCCGTCCTCGTACCAGCGGATGTGAAAGTCCTCCAGTCCAAACGAGACATCCTTGACCTTGCGGTACGGCCGGATCCAGTCCAGGCGGCGACCGACCTCACCCCAGAAGCCTTCCGGATCGCTGACGCTGCGCACGTAATGTTCGGCGTAGCGCGCCGAAGTGATGCGAGCACGGGCCGCGAAGGCAGGCGGGACCTCATAGAGATGAGTCGGATGATGGTGCGCTGCGTGGTTCATTATGTCGCCCCCGTATATTTGTCCAATGCCAAGCCGCGAAAGGCTACCGCGCCCCCGGGGCGCCGCAGAATCGGCCTGTGCTCAACCATGATACGTCAGTTCCACGATGCTGCATCCGCACAAGTACTGAGGCTTTGGTCTTAAGAGGGCGGGCGCAGCATCGCCTGACGCACCAGCTCGCGGTTGTGCTGGCACCGGCGCCGCCCGACCAGGGAAAACCCGACCCCCGGATCGCAGATGCTCGCGATCAGCACCTGCCGGTCCCGGAATTGCACCACCACGAGCTCGCCGCGCTCGAGCAAGGAGCCCACCGTGCGCGCATCCAGCCGCCGCCCGCGCTCCTGGCACGTCACCTGCCAGCCCAGCTCCGCGGCCAGGCGCGCGACCGCGTCGAAATTCGACTCCGGATCGAAAGCCGTGGCCACCGGCAGGTACCGCAGCTCGCGCAGCTGCATGGCGAGCATGCCGAGCGCGAGGGCTCCCGACAGCAGCAATCCGAACACGGCAGAGGCGGTCACCGCCAGGGCCTCGCGCAGATTGTCGAGGAAGGCCGAGGTCACGATCAGGGCCAGACAGATGGTCGCGACGTAGATGCAAAGGGCGACCGGAGCGAAGTACTTCGCCCAGTCGCTGCCATGTAGCTTCAGTCGCTCCGAGTGCATCCACGAACCTGCCGCCGACCCATCGGCTTGTCACACAGCCGTCACAGCACGGTCATAGTCTTCGATCCCGCGCCGCCGCAACAACACCAACGACCGACGACTAACGCGAGAGGTTACCCGTGCTGACCAGTTTAGGCATCGATGTGCCGACCGCCATTCTGTTGTGCCTAGCGCTGACGCTCGCGCTGAGCTTTGAATTCGTCAACGGCTTCCACGATACGGCCAACGCGGTTGCCACGGTGATCTACACCCACTCGTTGAAGCCGGTGCTGGCAGTGGTGTGGTCCGGCTGCTGGAACCTGATCGGCGTGCTGACTTCATCGGGGGCCGTTGCCTTCGGCATCGTCGCGCTGCTGCCGGTAGAACTGGTCATCAACGTCGGATCCGGCGCGGGCTTCGCGATGGTGTTTGCGCTGCTGGTCTCCGCCATCATCTGGAATCTGGGGACCTGGTACCTCGGTCTGCCGGCCTCCAGTTCGCATACGCTGATCGGCTCCATCGTGGGCGTCGGCCTGATGAACTCGCTGCTCAGTCCCGACGCCGCCTTCGGCGACGGGGTCAACTGGGTCAAGGTCGCCGATACCGTCAAGGCGCTGGTGTTCTCGCCGCTGATCGGCTTCGTCGCGGCCGGCCTGCTGTTGCTCGCGGCCAAGGCGTTGCTGCGCCGGCCCGAGCTGTACCGCGCTCCGGAGGGCAAGGAACCCCCGCCGTGGTGGATCCGCGGGCTGCTGGTTTTGACCTGTACCGGTGTGAGCTTTGCCCACGGGTCGAATGACGGCCAGAAGGGCATGGGGCTGATCGTGCTGATCCTGGTCGGCATCGTGCCGACCGTCTTCGCCCTGAACATGAGCGCATCCGCCGACTCGCTGCGGCAGCTGTCATCATCGGCCGTGATATTCGCGCAGTCGCTCGAGCGCGAGCCGGCGGCGGGTGCAGCGACGGATGCCGCGGTGGCCGACACGGCCACTGCTCACAAGCAGTTGACGGTATTTCTGCGCACCGGGCATATGAGCGCCTCGACCCTGCCGGCACTCGCGCTGGCGAACCAGCGCGTCATCGACGGCATGAATGGCGTCAGCGACCTGTCGACGGTGCCGGCGTTGCAGCGGCGTGCGCTGCGCCTCGACATCTACCTGGTCTCGGAAAGCCTGGCGCGGCTGATCAAGGCGAAACAGCTGCCGGCGACGATCGGTCTCAAGGCCGCGGCCGGCTACCAGAAGCAACTCAAGGCGCTGACGAACTACATTCCGCTGTGGGTGAAGGTTGCCGTGGCGCTCGCGCTCGGCCTCGGCACCATGATCGGCTGGAAGCGCATCGTGGTGACGGTCGGAGAGAAGATCGGCAAGGCACATCTGACCTACGCCCAGGGAGCGTGCGCGGAGCTGGTCGCATTCGGCACCATCGAAGCCGCCGACGTGCTCGGCCTGCCGGTGAGCACCACCCACGTGCTGTCCTCGGGCATCGCCGGCACTATGGTCGCGAATGGGTCAGGAATCCAAAAGGAAACCGTTCGCAACATTATTCTCGCCTGGGTGCTGACGCTGCCGGTGTGTGTGCTGCTGGGCGCCGCACTGTTTGCCGCCGGTCTGTTCTTCGTGCTGCGTCTGGCCGGTGTGCCCTGATCGCAGGCCCGGAGCCATCCTTCGTTCACGAGATCTTCATGCTGACCGCGCCGGGGTCCCGCACCGGGTAGAAGCGTTTCAACGCCAGCGCGGCGAGCACGGCAAAAGCCGCCAGCACCAGCGCCTGCGCGATGACGAACGGCGGCTCGCTTCCGGTCGGTGCCAGCGGCTGTAGCAGCGGCAGTTTCTGGAACGCCTGCACCACGCCGACCAACACGTTGAAATACAGCGCCAGCACCGCGCTGACGATGTAGATCCAGCGCCACGATCCGAGCAGGTGGTAGGAATAGCGGGCCAGGATCGCGAGCACCAGTAGCACCAGCGAGACCAGGCCGATCACGTGCGGTGGCCCAAAACGCGCCGAGTGAAACAGGAATCCGGTCACGCTGGTTGCCACCGTCGCGGCGAGAAACAGCGCCGTCATGCCGTCGAGTCTTTCGCGCCCCACATGCCGACAACAACCACCAGCCCGGAGACGATTCCGATCAGGCTCAATGCGACGTGCAGCAGCGTGAACGATGCGGTCGAGATTCCGAGTATCATGCCCGCCACCTCCTGTCTGTGATTATTCCCCGGCCACTGCCTGCCCGAAGGACCCTGGGATTCCGCCGGCTGCGCGAACTGCAGCGTATCCTACCGCGCATGCGCGCGGGAAACGTCCGGTTCGCGGCCGGGCGCTCGTTCGGGAATCGCCACAGGAGCATTCGGATGAACCGCATGAGACCACTGTCATTATGGTGCGTCGGACTGTTTCCACTGTCCTTTGGCCCGGCGCAGGCGCAGTTGGCCGCGGCCAGGCTGAGCGAAGTCGCGCGCCCGGCGCTGTGTGTCACCGAAGGCAGGCTCGATCCGGTGCCGAATCGAGGGCTTTCGGTCAACGTCCCGAAAATGCGCGCCTACGTCAACCAGTCATTGGCCGATGCAGCCGAGATCCGATTTACCTATCTCGGGGCCACTGCGAGCGAGGCGACTCTGGCCTCCGGCCAATCGCGTCGCCAGCTGGGACTCAAGCTGCGCGCCGACGACGCCTGCAACCTGATCTACGTCATGTGGCGCATCGAACCCGAGTCCAGGCTGGTCGTGTCCATCAAGCGCAACCCGAGCGAACATTCCAGTGCTCAGTGCGGCAATCGCGGCTACCAGAATGTCAAGCCGCAATTCAGCGCAGCAGTTCCGCGACTGACGCCCGGGCAATCGCACAGTCTGAGGGCCGAGCTGCACGGCAGTGAGCTGCGTGCATCGATCGATGGCCGTCTCGCCTGGCAGGGCGGGCTTGGGGCCGATGGGGCGGGCCTGCACGGCCCTGCCGGCGTGCGCTCCGACAATGTCCGGGCCGAGTTCTCATTGGCGGTCGCCGCCGCCGCAGCGCAGCCTGCGGCCGTTGCCGAGTGCCGGTCAGGGCCGCAGGAATCCGAATAGGGCGGCCGTCAATCAGTATCGCAACCTATTCCCGTATATTTTGATTCGTAAGACAATTTCCGGCCGCGCGCCGCCGCCGGCGACGCCATCGACGGCGCCGTCGTCAGCGCCCGGACCGAAAGTCCAATAACCAATCATGGGAAGACGCGCTCATCGTGATATGCATATATTCGGGTTTTGCAGGCTGCCTGCGGTTGCATCGGCTGACGCTTCGATCCATCGGCACGTCGCTGGCAGCGGTGACTGCCGGCATCGCGCTGCCGTGGGCGCTGGCCCGGGCCGATACCTCGAGCACGGGCGCCGCGCCTCCGGCGTTCAGTCTCGAACCGATCGTCGTCACCGCCACGCGGATGCCCGAGGCGAGCGTGGACCTGCCGATGTCGATCGATCTGGTCGGGCGGCAGCAGATCCGCCAAGGCCAACTGCAGGTGAATCTATCCGAGCCGCTGATCGGGGTGCCCGGCGTCAATGCGCAGAATCGCCAGAACTATGCGCAGGACCTGCAGATTTCGGTGCGCGGCTTTGGCGCCCGATCAAGTTTCGGCGTACGCGGCGTGCGCTTGTACGCCGATGGGATTCCCGGAACGATGCCGGACGGCCAGGGCCAGTTTTCCAATTTCGATCTCGGGTCTGCCGATCGCGTCGAAGTGCTGCGCGGACCGTTCTCGGCCCTCTACGGCAACTCTTCCGGCGGCGTGATCTCCATCTTCACCGAGGATGCCCCGCCGGGTGAGCGGGTCGATGCGACCGCCGAGTATGGCAGCCTGGACACGCAGCGCTATGCCCTCAAGGAGATGTACGGCCGACCCGGCGGCTTCAACCTGGTGGTGGACGCATCGCACTTTGCCACCGATGGCTACCGCGATCACAGCGCGGCGCAGCGCAACGTGTTCAATGCCAAGGCGGCCTGGCAGCTCGATGAGTCTTCCCAGCTCACGCTGATCGGCAACGCGGTGGATCTGCCGAATGCGCAGGATCCGCTGGGGCTGACCCGGGCGCAGCTCGCGAGCAACCGCGAGCAGGCCGGCACCAATGCGATTGCCTACAACACGCGCAAGTCGGTCGAGCAGGAACAGCTCGGTGCGCACTATGAGCGCAGGCTCGGGAACGCGGACGATCTGAGCGCCATTGTCTATGGCGGTGGACGCGACGCGACCCAGTACCAGGCCATCCCCCAGGCGAGCCAGAGCGCGCCAACGCACCCGGGTGGCGTGATCGTTCTGAACAACGACTACTGGGGAGCAGACGTGCACCTGACCGATCATCGCCACGTGGGCGATACGCCGCTGCAGCTGACGCTCGGGGTGAGCTATGACGATCTCGATGAAGGCCGCCGCGGCTATCTGAACTTCATTGGCAGCGAGCTCGGCGTCCAAGGGCAGCTGCGCAAGGACGAAACCGACACGGTCTACGATCTGGACGAGTACCTGCAGCTGGAATGGGATCCGGCCAAGCGCTGGCGCCTCGAAGCCGGGATCCGCAACAGCGTGGTCGATGTCGGTGCCGATGCCCATCTGTCCCAGCCCGGGGTGCCCACGCAGAGTGGCGTTCGCTACAGCACCGTCAGCCCGGTCGCCGGAGTGACTTACCGCGCTGCGCCGAAGCTGGAATTGTACGGCTCGTACGGCAAAGGCTTCGAAACGCCGACGCTGGACGAGCTCGCCTACCGATCCAGCAACGGCAGTCTGCCGGGGCTGAACTTTGCCCTGAGGGCGGCGCGCAGCGACAACTACGAACTCGGGCTCAAGGCCGGGACCGAACGCATGCGAGCCACGCTTGCGGGATTCTATATCCGCACTGAGGATGAGGTGGCTGTCCAGTCGAATGCCGCGGGACGTTCGGTCTATGAGAACATCCCCGCGAGCCAGCGCCGAGGCGCCGAAGCCGAGTATCAGAGCGACTGGGGTCATGGATTCAGCAGCGAGCTCGCCTACACCTATATCCAGGCGCTGACGCTGCAGTCCTACAGCACCTGCCTGCTGGTACCCTGTGTGCCGGTGGTGATCAGTCCCGGGCATCGAATCCCGGCGGTACCGGCCGACTCGCTGTATGCGGAGGTGACCTGGCGGCGTTCGCCGGGCGGATTCTGGGCGACGCTCGAGACCGTCGGCCGGGCGCAGCTCTATGCCAACGACCTCAACAGCCAGGCCGCCGGCGGCTACTGGCTGGCGAATGTGCGCGCCGGGATCGAACAGCACACCTCAGCCTGGCATTTCACCGAAGTGCTGCGGCTGGATAATCTGGCCAATCGCAGCTACGTCGGTTCGGTGATCGTCAACGAGACCAACTCGCGCTATTTTGAGCCTGAGCCCGGCCGGACGGTCTACCTGATGGTGACGGTGTCGCATCTTTAGGGCTGGCAGGAACAGATGAAATTGCTACGGTACGGTCCGCGTGGAGGCGAGAAGCCGGGACTGCTCGACGCCCAAGGCGTGGTGCGCGATCTGTCGCGCGAGCTGCCGGATCTGGCCCCAGAGCAGCTCGGGGTCGAAGGCTTGCGGCGGCTGTCCCAAATCCAGGCTGCGACGCTGCCGCTCGTCGCCGGCAGGCCACGGCTCGGTGTTCCTGTAGCCGGCATCGGCAAGTTCATTGCGGTCGGCCTCAACTATGCGGATCACGCGGCCGAAGCACGGCTTCCGGTTCCGAGGGAGCCGATTCTTTTCATGAAGGCCATCAGTTGCCTGAGCGGACCGAACGACGACGTGATGCTGCCGAAAGGTTCGCAGAAGTCGGATTGGGAGGTCGAGCTCGGCGTGGTCATCGGCACGGTTGCCCGCTACGTCGAGGAGGCCGAGGCGTTGCGGCACGTGGCTGGTTACTGCGTGGTCAATGACGTGAGCGAGCGCGAATACCAGATCGAGCGCGGCGGCACCTGGGACAAGGGCAAGGGCTGCGATACGTTTGGACCGGTTGGTCCGTGGCTGGTTACGGCGGATGAGGTCGGGGACCCGCAGAACCTGGATCTCTGGCTCGACCTCAATGGACAGCGCCGCCAGAGCGGCAACACGCGCACGATGATCTTCGGCATTGCCACGCTGATCGCCTATATCAGCCGCTTCATGACGTTGGAGCCTGGGGATCTGATCACCACCGGCACGCCTCCGGGCGTCGGCATGGCAGTGAAGCCCGAGCCGGTGTATCTGCGGCCCGGGGATGTCATGAAGCTCGGGATCGAACGCCTTGGCGAGCAGACGCAGAGAGTCGTGGCCTGGTCCGAGCGCTAGCGGTGCGCCCGGACTGCACACCTCGATGGCACAGCGCATCGGTTCGCGGGCCGCAGTCTCGGCGAGATCGGCTCGCCAGGCTGGCAATGCCGTGCATCCATGGATCGCATGAACGTTTTGTGGCAATTCATCCGACTGTCCTCGCCGTTGTACGGCCTCGTCGGTGCCGGTTATCTGCTGGCCTGTCTGCCGTGGTGGCGGCGCGCCTGGACGCACCGTGCCTCGACCTTCGTGTTCGCGATCGCTCTTCCCGCCCTGCTGTTTCACCTGATGAGCCACCAGGCATCGCTGCCGAGGGTGGACGCTCGGGTCCTGATTGCCTACTTCGGCAGCTGCCTGATCGTCTTCGGGATTGGCCGCGCGACCGGCGCGTGGCTGTTCGGGCTGGACACCACTGCTCAATCCGTATTCGCACTCGGGGGCATCTTCTCGAACATCGCGATGACGGGCCTGCCGATCGCGAAGATCGCGCTGGGCACCAGCGCGGTACCGGTGGTGGCGCTGCTACTGGTGTTCAACACGCTGAGCCTGTGGACGCTGGTCACGGTGTCGGTCGAATGGTCCCGGCACGGCTCCCTGAGCTTGGCCGGGTTTGCCAGGACCGCACGGGGCGTGCTGAGCAATCCGATGATCATCGCGATCATCGCAGGCAACGTCTTCGGCAGGCTGGGCCTGCAGTTGCCGGTGATCGTCGATACCGGGCTAGCCAAGGTCGGCGATATCGCGGCGCCGGCCTCGTTGCTCGCGCTCGGCATGGGGCTGGCGGCATTCCAGCTCAGGCAGGAATGGGCATCGAGCCTCGCGGTCTGCGGGCTGAAGCTGCTGGTGCAGCCGCTGGTCGTCTGGTCGCTCGCGATCGCGCTGGGACTGCCGGCGCTGGAATTGCGCGCTGCCGTGCTGGTCGCGTCGATGGCGGTCGGCGTTAACGTCTATCTGATGTCGCTGCAGTTCCAGGCCGTCCAGGCGACGATCGCGAGCAGCATCGTGCTGTCCAATCTATTCGCGGCGCTCACCACGCCGCTGTTGCTTGCAGCCCTGCACGCAACCAGCTGACGCAGCTAAGCGTTGTTACAACAGATAGTTACTGACGATAATTAAACTTACTTCTTCAAGAGGCTTCGTATCCGACAATGAGGGGGATGTTGCGCTATCCTGCGCAGCTTCCAGAGCAGCCAACCATCTGATGGCAGAATCGCGTGCACCCCACTGAGCCGGCGAAGGCTCCTGCGCCGGAGTGTCATCCCGCACCCGCAACGTCGCCGGCTACGCCGGCGCGCGGTCTCAGCCGCCCCACCGGCGCGGCGTTATGGCTCTCGGCCCTGGGCATCGTGTTCGGCGACATTGGCACCAGCCCGCTCTACACGCTCAAGACGGTGCTCAATCTTACCGGCGCCCAACCGGAGCCGCAGACGGTTCTCGGCGTGCTGTCGCTGATACTCTGGACGCTGATCGTGATCACCACGGTGAAATACGTCGTGATTGCGATGAGCATCGACAACGACGGCGAAGGCGGCATTCTCGCGCTGATGTCGTTGTTGGCGCTGAAGAAGCATCAGCGGCCCGTGATCGTGGCCTTTGGCGCGGCGCTGATCTACGGTGATGGCGCGATCACGCCGGCGATCTCGGTGCTGTCGGCTCTCGAAGGACTGAATATCGCGCTGCCCGCGCTGCAGCGTATGTGCTGCCGATGGCCGTGGCGATCCTGCTCGGCCTGTTTGCGCTGCAGCCGAGCGGCACCGCGCGCATCGGCGCCGCCTTTGGCCCGGTAATGGCGCTGTGGTTCCTGTCGATCGCCGCGCTTGGCGTCTGGGGCATAGCGCAGCATCCGGCGGTGCTGGTCGCGCTCAGCCCGGTGCCTGGGATGCGCTACCTGTTCTTGCA
This sequence comes from uncultured Gammaproteobacteria bacterium, assembly GCA_963701975.1. Classification (GTDB taxonomy): domain Bacteria; phylum Pseudomonadota; class Gammaproteobacteria; order Steroidobacterales; family Steroidobacteraceae; genus FEN-1191. Next base: position 3,281,264 of record OY969692.1, on the reverse strand, counting down.
CGGGTACGCCAGCTTCCTGGTATTGGGCGCGGTGTTTCTGTGCGTGACGGGCGCCGAGGCGCTATACGCCGATATGGGACATTTCGGCGCCGGTCCGATCCGGCTGGCGTGGTCCGCGATCGTCTTTCCGAGTCTGCTGCTCAATTACGCCGGCCAGGCGGCGATGGTGCTCGCCGGCGCAGCTACCCGCGACAACATCTTCTTCCGGCTGTGCCCGGAGACGCTGCTGCTGCCGCTGGTGATACTTGCGACGCTGGCGACGATCATCGCCAGCCAGTCGATCATCACCGGCGCGTTCTCGATGACACGGCAGGCGATCCAGCTCGGCTGGCTGCCGCGGCTGCGAGTCAAACAGACCTCCGCGGTCGGCTACGGACAGATCTACGTGGGTGCCATCAACTGGCTGCTGATGACGGTGACGGTCGGCCTGGCGCTGTCCTTCGGCAAATCCGACAATCTGGCTGCCGCCTATGGCGTCGCGGTGTCGCTCACGATGCTGATGACCTCGGTGCTGCTGTTCATGGCCATGCATGAGATCTGGGGCTGGAATCTGTGGCTCAGCGGCGCGCTCGCAGCCGCTCTGCTGTGCATTGACTGCGCATTCTTTACCGCCAATCTGCTGAAGGTCGAGGAGGGCGGTTATGTGCCGCTACTGCTTGCCGGCATGGTTTACGGTGCGATGCTGATCTGGCATCGCGGGAGCGCGGCCGTGGTGCACGCTGCCAGCCAGAAGCTGATACCGGTGCGCGAATTCCTCGCCGACGTCAAGGCCAGGCAGATACCGCGCGTACCGGGCACGGCGGTGTTCATCTCGCGCACCTCGCGCGACACGCCCCCGGTCATGCAATGGCACGTCCAGAAGAACCGCGCGTTGCACCAGAAGCTGTTCGTGCTCAAGGTAGTCACCGAGTCGGTACCATGGATCCGGGACGAAGGGCGGCTGGAAGTCATCGAACTCGCGCCGGATTTCTGGCGTGCCACCGCCCACTATGGTTTCATGGAGCGGCCGGACATCCCGCATTTGCTGCAACAGACCCCGGCTCTGGGCTGTCATCTGCAGCTCGATGACGTCACCTACTACGTCGGTCATGAAACCATCGTGCGCGCCGAGGCGGGCCGGCGGGCACTCTGGCCATGGGAGCAGGCCCTGTACGCCGCCATGGCGCGCAATGCGCTGCACGTCAGCGATTTCCTGCGCCTGCCCAGTGACTCGGTGGTCGAGATCGGGCGCCAGGTGTCGATCTGATCCTACAGGCCGAGATCGCTCAGCCCCGGGTGATCGTCGGGACGCCGGCCCAGCGGCCAGAAGTACTTGCGCTCCGACGCCTGGATCGGCAGGTCGTTGATGCTGGCGTAGCGCCGCGCCATATATCCCTGATCGGTGAATTCCCAGTTTTCGTTGCCGTAGCTGCGGAACCACTGGCCCGAATCGTCATGCCACTCGTAGGCAAAGCGCACCGCGATGCGGTTTGCGGCGCATGCCCAAAGTTCCTTGATCAGGCGGTAATCGAGCTCCCTTGCCCACTTGCGCTGCAGGAACTGGCGCACCTGCTCGCGCCCGACGGGAAACTCGGCTCGATTGCGCCAGCGCGTGTCTTCGGTGTAGACCAGCACCACGCGATCCGGATCGCGGGTATTCCACGCATCTTCGGCCATGCGTACCTTCTGAGCGGCGCTCTGCGCCGTGTAGGGCGGCAGCGGCGGTTTGCTATCCATATCGGTCCCTCCAGTTCACTGGTGGCAGCCAAGTCTACGCAATAGTCGATCGAAGTGGCGTGCGCCGGTGCAGCAGCGCCCGCCTCGGATGGCTGAGCGGGATGATCGGGTACAATTCCGCCGCGCGTACCGGCGCTCACGGGGTGAACGGAGAATGTCCAGCGATCGGAGCGAACCGCTGTCGGATGTGTGGTCCGACTGGCTGCTGCATGACCGGCATGCGGACCATCCCGATTACGACCGGATTTTTCGCGCTGCCATCACCCGCTATGTCGACCGCGTTCTCGACGGCGCGCAGCTCGCCCCCGGGATGACGCTCGCCGACATCGGTGCCGGAGACGGAATCGTCGCCTTTCGGGCCATTGAGCGTATCGGCCCGTCGTTGCGCCTGATACTCACCGACATTTCGGCACCGATGCTTCGTCATGCCGAGATGCTGTCGATCGAGCGCGGTATCCGGGAGCGGTGCACCTTCCTGCAATGCTCCGCTGAACATCTGCCGGCTATCGCCGATGCCTCGGTCAACGCCGTGACGACTCGTGCGGCTCTGGCTTACGTGGCCGACAAGAGCGCCGCGCTGCGCGAGTTTCACCGTGTGCTTCGGCCCGGGGGCCGGCTTTCGATTGCTGAACCGGTGTTTCAGGACGACGCTTTTGCGGCGAGTGCGTTGAGAACGCTGCTGGAAGCGCAAGCCCCTGGAGCGATCGACCGCTTCACGCCGCTGCTGCATCGCTGGAAGTCCGCGCAGTATCCGGACACGCAAGAGAAGATCCGCAACAGTCCGATCGCCAACTATTCGGAGCGTGACCTGATCCGGTGGGTGCAGCAGGCTGGATTTGAGGCGATTCACCTGGAACTGCACATCGATATCGCTCCGAACATCGTTCCGTCCTGGGACGTGTTCCTTCGCAGCACGCCGCACCCGCTGGCTCCATCGCTCAGTGTGATACTCGCGGAGCAGTTCAGTGCGGAGGAACGGCGCTACTTCGAGCAGGTGCTTCGCCCGCAGATCGAGGACCCGAAGTCAGTCTCGGTTGACCGCGTGGTGTACCTGACCGCCACAACACCCCCGGCTCCCTAGAACATATCCGCTGTCGGAGAAATCCTATCCGGCAGGGCATGGACGTCCGACAGCGCGGCGCCCGCTGTCCGACGGCCCGTCTTCCCACGGACGACCCGGCTGCCTGCCGAGCTGCCGATGGTCAAGCGCCACTGCCGCGCGCCAAATGTCATCGGTCTACCAGGTGAGAACCGCAGCGATGCAGCCGAAGGGAAGCGATCCGTCCAGGCGTGGTTTCCTCGGCGAACTGGCCATGGGGCTGTTCGCAGGCAAGGGGCCGGCGGGTATTGCGCGCGACGGCGACGCTTCTTCGGCCTCGGGGCTGGCGGTCTCGCATCGAGGCTCGTTTCCGCATGAGGAGTGGCGTGGATTCGCCGGTCCGACGCAGGCGCAGCCGAGCTCTGGCGAGTGCAGCTACCGCGGCACCGGGCGGCTGAAAGGACGAAGGGCGCTCATCACGGGTGGCGAACGCGGCGTGGGCCGCGCGGCCGCGATCGCGTTCGCGCGCGAAGGTGCTGATGTCGCATTCAATTATGCGCCGATGGCGCGGCCCGAGGCCGATCAGGTCGCCGCCCTGATTCGGGAGGCGGGAAGCAAAGCGGTAGCGCGGCCGGGAGAGCTTCGCAACGAGGAATTCTGCTACCAGCTGGTCAACGACGCGGCGCGTGAGCTCGGCGGCCTGGACGTGCTCGTCAGTAACGCGCCCGGGCAGTACGCCATGGCCGACATCGCTGACATGAGCACCGACCAGTTCGACGCAACATTCAAGACCAACATCTACGCGATGTTCTGGCTGACGAAGGCCGCGCTGCCGCATATGGGCCCCGGCTCATCGATTATCAACACCAGCTCGAGCGGCGACCACAATCCGTCGGAGATCCTGCTCGATTACGCGGCGACCAAGGGCGCAATCATGGTGTTCACGAAGAGTCTGGCCAGGCAGCTCGCCAGTCGCGGGATTCGGGTGAACGCGGTGGCACCGGGTCCGATCTGGACACCGCTTCGATCCAGCGATGAGCCGCCGATCGAGGATCAGCCGCAAAGCGGCGGCGATACCCGCCTGGTCGTCCCGGGCCAGCGCAGCGAACTTGTATCCATCTATGTCCTGCTGGCTTCGAACGAATCCAGTTACTCCACCGGGCAGCTGTATGGGGCGGTGGGTTGACACGCCGGCCGGTCGCGAATGATCCGCCTGCCGGTGCTGGTACTGATCGTGATGATGTCGGCGCTGGCGACGCGCCTGACCGTGGCGACCCCGGCACCCCGGCTGGTGGTGTGTGCCGATCCCGACAATCTGCCGTTGTCGAACCGCGCGGGGCAGGGATTCGAGAACAAGCTGGTCGAACTGCTCGCCAGGGACATGCAGGCCCAGGTCGAGTACGTCTGGTGGACGCAGCGCCGCGGCTACCTGCGCGATACGGTGGCGGAAGGCCGGTGTGATCTGTGGCCCGGAGTCGCCAGCGGCGAGCCGTCGATCGCAACGACACGGCCCTACTACCGCTCGAGCTACGTGTTCGTTACCCGCGCGGACAGGCCGCTGGCCGGGCTGAGGCTGGATGATCGGCGGCTGAGATCCCTGTCGATCGGCGTGCAGATGGTCGGCAACGAGGCGATGACTACGCCGCCGGCGCACCCAATCGCGCGCCGCGGGCTGATCAGGCAGGTGCACGGCTATCTGCTCTACGCAGACCATGAGCGGCCAAATCCGCCAGCCGCCATCGTCAACGCGGTCGCGCTTGGCTCGATCGACGTGGCCTTGGTATGGGGGCCGCTGGCCGGATACTTGGCGCATCGATCCACGGTGCCGCTGCGGATCGAGCCGATCGTTCCGCCGCACGACGGTGTGGCGTTTCCCATCGCTTACGATATCTCGGTGGGGGTGCGCAAGCAGAACCCCGAGCTTCGCAATCGCCTCGACAACATCCTCGAGCAACGCAAGCCCGAGATCGATGCGCTGCTTCGCGCCTACCACGTGCCGCAGCTATCGAACTGATTCCCCGGGGGCTGTAACCTTGGCCCCGGCTGCTGCGAATTCAGTTATGGCAGCCATTTCGTTCAGCTGCGGTCAGTGCAGGAGAAGCCGCGATGCCGGGTGTTCAGCGTAAGTCCTACCGCACGGAAGGCACGGGCGGCGGCCTGACGCGCCGCCAGCTGCTGCGCTGCGCGCTCGCCTCGTTCGCGGTCGGCGCGATCGCGCTGCGGGAGCATTCGCAGGCGGCAGCGACCGCGGAGTCGGGGCAGGTCGCCATTGAAGGTTTCTCGCCCTCGGGCCAGAGCCTCGGGGTCACGCAGGTCCCGAAGATCGTGCGCAGCGACGCCCAATGGCGGCAGCAGCTGTCTGCGCAGGCGTTTGACATCACCCGCCGCGCCGGCACCGAGCCGGCGTTCTCGGGCGCGCTGTGGAATCAGCACGCCGATGGATTGTATTATTGTGTGTGCTGCGATACCGCGCTGTTCGATTCGCGTACCAAATTCGAGTCCGGCACCGGCTGGCCCAGCTTCTGGCAACCGATATCGAAGCACAATGTCCTGGAAGGATCCGATAACAGCCTCGGCATGCAGCGCACCGCGGTCTCATGCCGGCGCTGTGATGCCCATCTGGGCCATGTGTTCGATGACGGTCCGAGGCCGACCGGGCTGCGCTACTGCATGAACTCCGCGTCGCTGCGATTTGCCGCGCGTGCCTGAGCCGTATTGGGGTATGAGCCTTCGGAGATAGCCATGTTCCGATCGGAGTCGTCGCGATTCGAGTCAACACTACTGCGCTGCGCCGTGCTCGCCGCGCTGGCTGCGCTGGCTGCGCTGGGTGTGCAGGGTTCATCGCTGGCCGCTGAAGCCGCCGCCGCCGTGACCGCCTCGAGCGCGGGCAACGCGACCACCGGGCCAGGAGCTCTGCAGACGGCGGTACTGGCCGGAGGCTGCTTCTGGGGCACGCAGGGCGTATTCGAGCACGTCAGGGGCGTGCGGCAGGTCCTGGCTGGTTATTCCGGCGGCGAGAAGGCGACCGCCGACTACGGGAAGGTGGGCACCGGTACCACCGGACATGCCGAATCGATCCAGATCAGCTTCGATCCCGCGGTGATCTCGTACGCTGAGATCCTGCAGATCTTCTTTTCCGTCGCGCATGATCCGACCGAGCTGAACCGGCAGGGCCCCGACGCCGGCACGCAGTACCGCTCGGAGATCTTCTTCGCCGACGCCTCACAGCAGAAGACCGCGCTGGCCTACATTGCCCAGCTGGAGCAAGCCCATGTGTTCAAGGGGCCCATCGTAACGCGCGTCGATCCGCTCAAGGGGTTCTACCCGGCGGAAGCCTACCACCAGGATTTTCTGGTCCGAAACCCGCACTATCCCTACATCGTCTATAACGACCTGCCGAAGATCGCGAATCTGAAGCGCGAATTCCCACAGGTCTATGCCGACAGCCCGGTGCTCGTGGCCGCGGCGACACGGCCGTAGGCGCAGGCTGCAGCGGCGCGCGGGCGCAACGGCTGCGAACTTCACCGGCCGGACGGCGTGCGTCATCCCCGACGCACGATTCCCGCGGTCCTCCCGACGCCTGAGAATTCCCGATCACTAACCGCCTATACTGCGCACCGAGGCCGCCGCGGGCAATCAAGGGGATGGGGCATGGACATACACGAATATCAAGCAAAGGAATTGCTGTCCGGATTCGGCGTGCCGATTCAGCGCGGCGCAGTCGCTTACAGTGCCGAGCAGGCGTCGTTCATTGCGTCGGAACTGGGCGGCTGGCACTGGGCGGTCAAGGCGCAGATCCATTCCGGCGCCCGCGGCAAGGCCGGCGGGATCAAGCTCTGCAGGACCTATCATGAGGTGCAGGACGCGGCAAAGGCGCTGCTCGGCCGGAAGCTGGTGACCCACCAGACCGGACCGGAAGGCAAGATCGTGCAGCGCGTCTATATCGAGGTCGCGGAGAAATTCGAGCGCGAGATCTACTTCGGCATCGTGCTCGACCGCAAGGCCGAGCGTGTGCGCATCATCGCCTCCGCCCAGGGGGGAATGGAGATCGAGGAGATCGCGAAGAATTCGCCGCAGGCGATCCTGCAGGTGATCGTCGAACCCGCCGTGGGGCTGCAGCCGTTTCAGGCGCGGGAAATCGCGTTCGGACTCGGGCTCAACATCAAGCAGGTGAGCCGCGCGGTGGCCGCGATCCTGGGCGCCTATCGCGCTTTTCGTGACCTGGATGCCAGCATGGTCGAGATCAACCCGCTGGTGGTGACCGGGGACGATCGCGTGATCGCGCTCGATGCGAAGATGTCGTTCGACGACAACGCGCTGTTCCGCCACTCCGAAGTGGCCGAGATGCGCGACTTGTCGCAGGAGGACCCGCGGGAGGCGGAAGCCTCGCAGGACAACCTCAGCTACGTCGGTCTCGAGGGCGACATCGGTTGCATCATTAACGGTGCGGGGCTGGCGATGGCCACGATGGATACCATCAAGTACGCGGGCGGCGAGCCGGCGAACTTCCTCGATGTGGGAGGCGGCGCGTCACCCGAGCGTGTAGCCAAGGCGTTCAAGCTGGTGCTGTCCGACAGCAACGTCAAGGCCATCCTGGTCAACATCTTTGCCGGCATCAACCGCTGCGACTGGGTCGCCCAGGGCGTCGTGCAGGCGGTGCGCGACATCGGGATCAAGGTGCCGCTGGTGGTGCGCCTGGCCGGAACCAACGAGAACGAAGGCCGCCGCATCATCACCGACAGCGGGTTGCCGATCATCAGTGCCGAAACGCTGGCCGAAGCGGCGCAGAAGTCGGTGGCGGCGGCGCGTGCGTCGCGCCATTCGTGAGTTTCAACGCCGGGACCGGATTTGCGGGGGATATGCAGTGAGCATTCTGATAGATGAGGCGACGCCGGTGATCCTTCAGGGCTTCACCGGGGACAAAGCCACGTTTCACGCCCGGGAAATGATCGCCTACGGCACCCACGTCGTCGGTGGCGTGACACCGGGGAAGGGCGGGCAGAAGCACCTGGATCGCCCGGTGTTCAACACGGTGAAGGATGCGGTGAGGTCCACCGGCGCCACCACCAGCCTGGCGTTCGTACCGCCGGCATTCGCGGCTGATTCCCTGATGGAAGCGGCGGATGCCGGCCTGAAGCTGGTGTGCACGATCACCGACGGGATTCCGGCGCAGGACATGATGCGCGTGAAGCGCTATCTGATGCGCTATCCGAAGGACAAGCGCACCATGATCGTCGGGCCGAACTGCGCCGGCATCATCAGCGCCGGCAAGGCCATGCTCGGCATCATGCCGGGCCACATTTACCGGCGCGGCAACGTCGGCATCGTCTCGCGTTCGGGAACGCTCGGGTATGAGGCCGCCGCGCAGATGAACGCGCTCGGCATTGGCCAGACGACCAGTGTCGGAATCGGCGGCGATCCGATCAACGGCAGCTCGTTTCTCGATCACCTGATGCTGTTCGAGCAGGATCCCGAGACCGAAGCCGTCGTCATGATCGGCGAGATTGGCGGGCCGCAGGAGGCCGAGGCGTCGAAGTGGGTGAAGGAGAACATGACCAAACCCGTCATCGGCTACGTGGCCGGGCTCACCGCGCCCAAGGGGCGGCGCATGGGACACGCAGGCGCCATCATCTCGACCTCCGGTGACAGCGCGGCCGAGAAAGCCGAGACCATGAAATCCTACGGCCTGACGGTCGCGGCCAGCGCCTCCGAGCTCGGATCCACGGTCGCCGAGGTGTTGCGCCGAAAACCCGGGCGTCGCGTCAGCGCCTGATCGAGGAGTCAGCATGAGTTTCACCACCGTCGCACAGGCCACGCCGAGGTTGCACCGCTCCGAACTGGCCGTGCCGGGCAGCAACCCGGCATTGTTCGCGAAAGCCGCGCAATCCAAGGCCGACATCATATTTCTCGACTGCGAGGACGCGGTGGCGCCGGACGACAAGGAGCAGGCTCGCAGCAACATCATCCAGGGCCTCAACGAGGTCGACTGGGCCAGCAAGACGATGATGGTGCGCATCAACGGCCTCGACACCCATTACATGTACCGCGACGTGGTGGATATCGTGGAGGCCTGCCCGCGGCTCGACATGATACTGATCCCGAAAGTCGGCGTGCCCCAGGACGTCTACGCCGTGGACATGCTCGTGACCCAGATCGAATCGGCGAAGAAGCGCGAGAAACGCATCGGCTTCGAGGTGCTGATCGAGACCGCCCTCGGAATGGCCAACGTGGAGGCCATCGCACAGTCATCGCCGCGATTGGAGGCGATGAGCTTCGGCGTCGCCGACTACGCGGCCTCGACCCGCGCCCGCACCACGGTGATCGGCGGTGTCAACAAGGATTCCGGCGTGCTCACCGACAAGGATGCCGAGGGGCGGCGCCAGTACTTCTGGACCGATCCGTGGCACGCCGCGCAGACGCGCATGATGATCGCCTGCCGCGCCTACGGCCTGCGACCGATCGATGGCCCGTTCGGGGACTTCAACGATCCGGATGGCTACATCGCCGCGGCCAATCGGGCGGCGGTGCTGGGATATGAGGGCAAGTGGGCGATTCACCCTTCGCAGGTCGAATTGGCAAACCGGGTCTATACGCCCTCGGACGCCGAGGTCTCGAAGGCCCGGCGGATCATGGAGGCGATGGCACAGGCGGCGAAGGAGGGCCGTGGCGCCGTATCGCTCGATGGAAGGCTGATCGATATCGCCAGCATCCGCATGGCGCAGGCGCTGATCGCCAAGGCCAGCTCGATCAGCGCGGCGAAGGCGACTTAGCCACCTCGATTCGCCGGCGGCGACCCGCTAGTGGCCGCCCTGTAGCTTCTCGAGCAGACCCTTGGTGAAATCCTGGGTCTTCTGCTGCAGTTGCTGTTTCAGCTGACCCTTGACCAGGCCCTCGACGTCGGGCCGGATGCTCAGCTTGTCCGCCGGGCCGTTGATCGTGAACGGGACCGTGGCGCCGGCCAGGCTGGCGAGGCCGCCTGGAGCTCCGGCGTCGGGCTTCTTGAGCAACGACGCGGCCAGATGGTAATCGGTGACCATATTGGCCAGCGCCACTGTGCCCTGACCCGTGACCTTCAACAGCGGCGTTTCCGCGTTCAGGCTTTCGGTGGTCATCACCCCCGCGGTAAACCGATTCTTCACATTGAGCTGGCTGAATGGCGTTCGCTTGGTGTCGGGCTGGCTCGTGAGCGCATGTTGACCGATCAACGCCACCGCTTGCGCAATCGCGTATTCCACGTCGATTCCTTCCAGTGCGCCGTTGGTCACGGTCGCATCGAGCCGTCCCGACAGGCTCTTCAACCAGGCGTCCAGATCGGCGCCTTCGGCATTCAATTGCGAGGTGATCGTGGCACGCCCGCTCAGTCGCCGGCTGCCGTAGAGACCGTTGAGCAATGCGCCCAGGTCCACGGCCGCAATCGCGGTATCGGCAGTCAGCTTCGGGACGGCGGCGCGGGCATCAATGCCGGCGGTGCCGTGGTACGTGCCGCCGTAGAAGCGTGCATCGATCGGCTTGAGGGCCAGATCACCATCGTGGGCATCGACCGTCGCGCTGAGATCCTCGATGCTGATCCCGGCAAGCTTGGCCGCCTTGACCTGCAGCGTGCCCCGCAGGCTCAGCGCCCGCAGGCTGGAGGTGGGCAGTTCGCCGGACTTGGCTTGCGGCCCGGGCGCTTTCGCCGAGGCCGGCGCGTTGCCCTTGGGCGACAGATAACGATCGAGGTCGATGGTGTCGAGCCGGAGCTGGAACTCCGTCGGGCGGGCGGCGGTTTTCGGCAGGCTCAGCCCGCCGTCGATCTGGGAGGCATCGAGCACCACGTGGAACGGCTTGACGCTCAAGCCGTCGTCATTCATCGCGAAGGCGAAGTGGCCGGAGACATTCGAAAGTGCCAGCGGGTCACGCGTGATCGGCGCGCTGATGCCGACCTTGCCGAGCCATGAGCGCAGGTTGATCGGTTTGAGATCGAGCGCGCCAGCGAACACCGCCGCCGCGGCGAGCTGACGGCCGCTCAGCGATCCGGACAGCTGCAGAGCCTGCAACGCCAACTCAAATTGGGGAATGTCGAGCGTCGATTGCGCGGACGAATACTGCAGGTGCGGCATCGCCAGCGTGACCGGCAAGCCGCCGGATGGCAGCATCTTGTCGTTGAGCACCGCCGCCATCGCCAGTGAATCGAGGTCGAATGCCTGCGCGTCCAGTCTGGCCTGCGCCTTGACCGATATCGTGGCGGAGCGCTCCGCCGTGCCGCTGTCAACGGTCGCCTGCAGATTCAGCGGCACCGCTCGACCGGAATCGATCGCACCGAGCGAGGCATTCAGTTTCTGCACGCGCCAATGGGAGTCGGTGCCGGCATCATCATAGGTGACCTCGGCGTTACGCAGCTCGAAGCCCTCGATGGTGGTGCCCGCCAGCGCGGAGCTCCTGGACGCCGGTGAGGCGGTCGGGCCGGATTTCCCCGCCGGTGCCGCCGGTGCCGCCGGTGCCATTGGTGCTGCCGGTGCCGCCGGGCCGGAGCCGGTCTGCCAGTTTGCGGTGCCCTGGGCATTTTTCAGCAGGTGCAGCTGCAGGCCGGACAATTCAATACGTCCCACCTCGAAGCGATGGTGCAGCAGCGGCCACAGCTTCATGCCGACGCTGGCCTGTTCCACTGACAGCAGTGCTTGGCCGGTGAAGCCCGGCGGATTGCCCACCGTGACGCCGCTGACGCTCAGTGCGATGCGCGGCAGGATCGACAGCTTCAGCGGTCCGCTCAACTCAAGCGGGCGTCCGGTCCTGTTCGCCACGAACCCGACCAGCTCGCCCTTGTAGGAGTTGGGGTCCACCAGCAGCAGCAGCGCCACCGGTACGGCCACCAGCAGGACCACCACGCCACAGGCCGCAATTACGATCCACCTTGTCGTCAACATGGCCATCCCACCCGTCACCTGTCGGCGATTGCCGCAACCAGCAACGAAGCTGGCGCGATGTTATCCCGATTCAACCTCGTCGGGGATCCGGGTTTGCCGCAGCGCTGGTCGGTGCTCCCGCCAGCGCCGCGCGATCAGCCGGCGGCCGCGCAGGTGATACTGTTGACCTTTACCCTGAGCACATCCGTCCGGTGCTGGCCCTCGGCGCCGTGAAAGTACTGGCGATCCACCGCGATGGTACGGCTGGCGCTCGGGGACACGGTGTAGTTGACGAGCTTGGTCTCCGAGCGCGAGGTGCCATCGTCGGCCTTCCAGTCAACCCGGTAGCGGATCACGCCGTTGCCGCCGTTGACAGCGCAGTGCTGGGCATCGATGCCGAACGCGATGCGGAATTCATCCTTGCTCAGGCGCATCACGATTGGATCCTGCGTCAGGGAGGCCGGGGCCTCGGCAGCGGGAACGGCGCCGGCGCCGGTGGCGAGCGCGGCGAGGGCCATCAACGGCAGCGAAATCGATTTCATGGTTGCAACTCCCTTCCAGACGTCTTCACGATCTTCATGGCGCGAATGCTCCCCGCCAAGGCGTCGTCGAGCAATCGTTCGTAATACAGACAATATAGATTACTTACCGTATGTGATATATCACACTTTCGTTAACACGCTATGACGAATCGTTGCCGCGCGAGCGCGGCCCGCTGCTGGGAGAATGCAACTGACTGATTTGCCGGGATAAGCCTGCGGCAGCTGGCCGCCGCCACCGGCGGCGTGGATGCCGCGTGCGGCAACTTTCCGGCTGCTGCGACCCAATGCCGTTACACTTTGCCCCGGCCATATCGCCAATCGCCTCACGCAATCCATGGCAACCCGCCCGCCCGCCCGTCGGCCCAGGAAGCCACCCGCCCGGCGACCCGGCTCGCGTCGCAAGCTCAAACCCTCGGCGCGTGCGCGCGGGCTGGACGCGGCGGACATTTCGCTGGCGGCGGGGCAGCAGGAGATCGCGAAACTGGTGGATCGCATACGCGAGTCAGGCGGGACCCTGATCGGGGCCTATCGGGATCCCCTCGGGGGCAGGCCGCTGGTGCTGGCGACACTACCGGTACGCTCCATTCAGCCGACCCCGTTCCAGCGCGATCTGTCCCCGACGCACACCAGGCGCCTGGCGGAAAAGATCGACCAGGCCGGGGCGTTCCTCGACCCGCTGATCGTCGTGCCTGGCGAGGACGGCGGCTTCTGGACACCGAATGGACGGCATCGACTGGCGGCGGCCAAGCTGCTCGCGCTCAAGCAGATCTCGGTGCTCATATCCCCGGACCAGACGCTCGCCTACCGGATCCTGGCACTGAACACCGAGAAGGCGCACAACCTCAAGGATCGCAGCCTGGAGGTCATTCGGATGGCGCGCACCCTGGCGCGCCGCGAACCGGGCGCCCGGGAAACACAGTTTGCCGATCAGTTCGAGTCCGCGGAACTGCTGACACTCGGGATCATCTACCAGAAAATGCCGCGCTTCGCCGGCGGCGCCTATAGCCCGCTGCTGCGGAAGATCGATCGCTTCAGCACCCGGCCACTGCCGGCGAGCCTGCGCGAGCGCGAAGGCTACGCCGCACGCCTGCAGGCCATCGAGGCGGACGTGAAGAAAATCGTCGCGGGGCTGCAGGCCCGAGGCTTCAATTCGCCGTACCTGCGCAACTACGTGGTGGCGCGCATCAATCCGGTGCGCTTCCACGTGCACAAGCGCGGCGATACGGGCTCCGCGATGCCGATCGGCCAGGCACTCACGCGCATGACGGCCGCAGCCAGGAATTTCAGGCTCGAATCCGTCTCCAACGCCGATCTCGCGTGGGTCGCCGTCGGCGCAGGATCACACGAGTAGACTGCGGCGAATTCAATATCCCTCAAGGCAGGCAAGCATGGACAGGCTCACGACTGGCGGTTGCATGTGCGGCCAGATTCGCTACGAGGTGCAGGGCGCTCTGCGCGATGTGATCTGCTGTCATTGCGAGCAGTGCCGGCGCAGCAGCGGTCATTTCGTGGCCGCCACCGCCTGCCGCAAGCCCAACTTCCGGCTATTGCGACAAGACACGCTCAAGTGGTACAGCGTCAAGCCGGGACTGCGTCGCGGTTTCTGTGCCGCTTGCGGCTCGAGCCTGTTCTTCGAGAGTCTGGAATCCGAGCGCATGTCGATCGCCGCCGGCAGCCTCGATCAGCCCCAGGGCCTGAAGATCGCCGCGCATATCTATGCGGCCGAAGCCGGGGACTACTACCGCATCGAAGGCGATGTGCCGGTGGCAGCCGATGGCGCGCACGCGGTGCCATTGCCGTGATCGAAGCCGCCGCCGGAATGACGGCAGGTGATTTCGCTGCATCGCGGCGACTGATCCCAAGGCCCTTGCACTGACTCGCGGATCGGAGTCAGATATGCGCTCAAAAAAATCCCGGACTACCGGAGGGTCTGATCATGGATCGATCAATCTTGAGGAGTTGCGCCTGGACCGGCGTGCTGCTGCTGGGTTTGGGTGGGCCGGCATGGCCGGCGGATTCGCCCGACGCCGGTGGTGCGCACATGATGCATCATGCGGTGGCCGCCAGCGACGCCAGGACGGCGCCCAGCGATGAAGAGTTGGTGGCAAGCGCCATGAAAGCGGCGCCCAAGGATGTCGCGGAGCACGCGACGATCGTCGTGCCGGGACAGAACGGTGCAATGCGCACGCTGCGTCAGGGCACCAATGGTTTCACGTGCATGCCGGATAATCCGGCGACTCCCGGTCCCGATCCGATGTGCTGGGACAAGAATGCGGGAGAATGGATCGACGCCTATCTTAATCACAAGCCGCCCGCCGCCGGCAAAGTCGGCTTCATGTACATGCTGGCCGGCGGCACGGATGCCAGTAATACCGACCCCTACGCCGACAAGCCGACCAAGTCGAACCATTGGATCAAGACCGGCCCTCACATCATGATTGTTGGCGCCGATGAAGCCTTCTATAGCACCTATCCGAAGAGTGCGGATCCGAACACCAGGAGTCCCTACGTGATGTGGGCCGGCACGCCCTATCAGCACCTGATGGCGCCTATTCACTAGCCATTGGCGCGACAAACCAGCGCCGGCGAGTCCAGCGATGCACGACTCGCCAGCGCTGGGCTTGTGTCGCGCCCGTTCCTTATGATCCGATCGTCAGGGATGACGGCGCTCGTGGTCAGCTGAATGCCGGAGGCAGGGGAACAGATCGCTCAATTTGTTCATGACGGTTCCATGGCGGCGTCGGGCGCACGCCACGGCATCGCTTGCGGCTGAAATCGATTGATCTGTTGCTTTCGGTGGCACCGCCTGTCCTCTGGTCGCGATTCCGGCAATAGATGATTCCCCCTATAGATAGCGATGACTGACATGGCTGGCGAAAGAACGAGGTTTCAATTAGTCAGACAAACTTCCTATAATCTGCGGCCGGCAGTGCAACCACTCGCCTGATCGCGGGATCTAACGTAGGGACGCAGTGAAGTCGTCGCAATTGTCTAAGGAGCAGTCATGAACAGGTACTTCAATGCCCGGTATGTCCGCTCGCTGGTCGCCGCAGCCGCACTGGTAGCGGGCGTGGATTCGACCTCGGCCACCGCCGCCGATGTCAAAGTGCATCTGACCGGGGCCGAAGAGACACCTCCGGTAACGACATCGGCGTCCGGAACCGGCACGATAACCATCGGGGCAGATAAGTCCGTCAGCGGCTCGGTCAAGACGACGGGCATCGATGGGACCATGGCGCACATTCACGTCGGCGCGCCGGGCGAGGCCGGCCCGCCGATCATTACGCTTACCAAGGGTGCCGACGGCGTCTGGTCCGTTCCGCCGGGCTCGAAGCTCACCGATGAGCAGTATGCGAGCTACAAGGCGGGCAAGCTGTATCTGAATGTGCACAGCGCGGAGCACAAGCCCGGCGAGATACGCGCTCAGCTCAAGCCCTGAGCCACTGGCGGGCGCGACGGCGCTCGCCACGCGGCAGATCCGAACCAGCCCGGCAAGCGCCTGCGCGCGTTGCGCGGCATCGGTGATGCAGCCGGCGGCACGTTCGGTGCCGGACGGCCCCGGCACACGGGGTAGTAGCCGGCTCACGGCAACCTCTCTGCCAGGCCGACAGTAAACCGCGGGCTCGCTTTGACATGATGCATTCGAGAGGTGATCGCATGATTCGAAAACTGCGGTCCGGCGCCTACCGCCTGTATTCGCGCAAGACCAACCCCAAGACCGGCCGTCGGCGCAACCTCGGCACGTTCCCGTCGCGCGAGGCCGCCCTCAAGCACGAGCGTGCGGTGCAGTACTTCAAACGCAGATAGAAGGGCGGTCGCGATCGCGCACGACCGTCAGGCTCAGCGCCCACGTTCAGGCGTTCGCGCTCAAGCCTCTGCAACCACCACTTGCGCTTCGAGTGCGCGGGTACCGCGCACGGAATTGGAGATCAGGCAGGTGTGCTCGGCGCGTTCGAGCAATTCGCGTGCCTTGGCAACATCGGTACCGGGCGGCACGGTCAGCGTCGCAAATGTCCTGAAGCGCGTGAACTGCGACACCCGCTCGACGCGGTCCAGCACGCCTTCGACCCGACACTCGACCCGACGCCATTCGAGCTTCGCCAGGCGGGCGACGGCCCGGAACGTGAGCAGGAAGCAATCCGCCAGCGAGGCGCACAGCAGCGTCTCCGGCGACCACACGCCGCCGGGCCCGTCGAACTCGGGCGGCGGGGCGGTCTCGAGCGTCGGCAGTTGCGCCGCCGTCACGGAAACGTTCCCGGTGCTCGATCCGGCAGCGGAAACGGTGTATAGATGGGGATACGGGTGCATGGGTTACGCTCCGAGCTGTGCGACTTGAGGGTATTGTTTAAGGATATCTGCTTTGGGGGCGCTGCGGATCATCGGGCAGCCGCGCCAGCCTCGCCAGTAGCCTCTCCGGTCGGTGCCGCACGATGGGCAGGATCCCCGCATAGACCCGACCGGTGGTTCCGTCGATCGTGAATGAATCCCCCTTGCCGATATCCTGAACGCATCGCCCCGGCGCCGCATCGCGATAATCCGCAACCGAACTGTCCATCGCTATCGCAACGCCGTAACATCGCTGCGCTATGCGCAGGGCGCCAGCAGTAGTCGAGCCGGAGTTGCCCATCCGCCTGGGCCGCAGAGTGTTGGCTGCGCTGTTGATCGCGATGCTGGCCCCGGCCGGTGTTACGGTCGCCCGCGCCGGCGACGCGCGCATCCTCGCGCAGCTCGCGCGCTCGATCATGGGCGCGGACCAGGGCGTGTACGTCGAATCGGCCGACGGCACGGTGCTCGTGGCGCAGGCCGCGGCCAGGGCGGTACATCCAGCATCGGTCTCGAAAGTCCCGACCACGCTTGCGCTGCTGCGCAAGTTCGGCCCGCAGCACCGCTTCATCACGACCTTTACCGCACAGGGTCGCATTCACGATGGCACCCTCGATGGCGACCTGGTGGTGGAGAGCGACGGCGATCCGTATTTCGTCGATGAAAATGCGCTGCTGGTGCTCGAGCGGTTGCAGCAGCTGGGCATACGCCGCGTCGGCGGCAACCTGTGTCCAAAGGGGGCGCTGACGTTCGACTGGCAAAGCGACGCCGACGCCGCGCGTCTGCGCCGGGCGTTGTCCGGTATCGCGCCACCGGCGGCGTGGGCGGCGGTGCGTGCACTGGATGCGGCGCATGCAACCGCATCGACCGCGGCGGCGCTGGAACCGATCGGGATCGAGTTTGCGGGTGGCTCGGCGCCGGGCGCGGCCCGCCTGTCAGGCAGCGGTAGCGCCGATCCGCCGCTCGAGCGGCTGCTGCTGGTCCACCGCTCCCAGCCCCTGCTGTCGCTGGTGAAGGAGCTGAATGATTACTCCAACAATATCTTCAAGCCGCTGGCGGACGCGGCCGGCGGCGCAGCCGCGGTCGAGACCCTGGCGCGCGCGGCGGTACCGGCATCGATGCGCGCGGAGATTGTCCTGGGCGATGGGGCCGGCACCGATCCGCGCAATCGGCTCAGTCCGCGCGCTGCGGTGACGCTGCTGCGCGCGCTCGAACGGGAACTCGAAGGCACGGGTCACGCGCTGTTCGATATCCTGCCGGTCGCCGGGGTCGATGAGGGCACGCTGCAGGACCGATTGAACGGGCCTGCCGAGGCCGGCCGCGTGGTGGGCAAGACCGGCACATTCGGCGACTATGGCGCCAGCGCGCTGATCGGCGCGATCGCAACCCGTGACCAGGGCACCGTGTATTTCGCGATTCTGGACCACGACCTGCGCGTCGGCGAAGCCCGGCGCCGGCAGGATCGGTTGGTGCGCGCATTGCTGGCACACCTGCAGAGCGTGCCCTGGAAGTACCAACCCGATGCAAGCGCCGCGGTGGCGCGAGCCGAGATTTCCACCGCGCCCTAGCAGCCGGTTGGACTGACACTTGAACGCAGATGAACATCCAATGCCGCACTCGCCAGCCGTTCTGAATCAACTCAACATCGTGGCCAAGGACTTCGATGCCACGCTCGCCTTCTACCGCCGGCTCGGGATTGTCATTCCCGAGGAGGTGGCGCGCGACGGCATCCGCCACGCTGAGGTGGTCTTGCCTTGCGGTCTCACGCTCGAGTTCGACAACCGTGCTCTGGCGCAGAGCTACAATGCTGCGTGGCGAGGAGCGGAGGGAAGCAGCTCCGCACTCATCGGATTTGCTCTGCCGAGCCGCGAGGCGGTTGACCGACTGTACTTGGAGCTCACGATAGCGGGCTATACGCCACGGCAACCCCCTTACGATGCCTTCTGGGGCTCGCGCTACGCCGTCATAGCGGACCCGAACGGCAACGACGTGGGCCTGATGAGCCCGGCGGATGCGGGCCGGCGCATCTGGCCGCCTGGCCGTTCGCCTGAACTGTGATCCAGTGGCGCACATGTACGGAGGGAGCCAAACAACCGTCCAGCCATCGTTGAGCCCGCCAGGCTGCTAAGGCTAGGTATTTGCGCGAATCGACTTTCCGGTTCCTGCCCCCGATCATTCGTTCCAGTGCCGACGGCGTGCAGCGAGCAGGGCCTGATCAAAGGAGTACGAATGATGACGCGACGCCAGACCGCCGCCGGGATTCTCGCTGTCGGCGCAGCCGCGGCATCGGCTGCCGTCCCCGCCCAGCAGATCAAACCACTCGAGCTGCCACCGCCGCGCGGCGAAGGCGGCTTGCCATTGATCGCGGCGCTCAAACTAAGGCGCTCTACCCGCGAATATTCGAGTCGCCCCCTGGCGCCGCAGATGCTCTCAGACCTGCTGTGGGCTGCGTACGGCATCAATCGCCCGAGCGGCGATCGTACCGCACCTTACTGGCGCCACATCATGGTCATCGACATCTATCTCGCGATGGCCGATGGGGTCTGGATCTACGAGCCCAAGACCCACGCGTTGCTTCCTCACCTGCCGGGCGACATCCGCGCACAGACCGGCCTGCAGGACTTCGTCGGCACAGCGCCACTCAACCTCGTCTATGTCGCCCATGGCGAGCGAATGGCGGAGCTCTCGCCTGCGGAGCGTCGGCTGTATAGCTCGGTTGACGCGGGATTCATCGGCCAGAACGTCTATCTGTATTGCGCTTCAGAGGGCCTGGCCACGGTCTTCCGCGGAGCGGTTGACTATGCGAAGCTCGCTCAAACATTGAAGCTGCCGGATCAGCAATTCGTGGCGTTTGCGCAGACCGTGGGCTATCCGCGCGAGCAGTGAAGCGACGAGCTGCAAGACGGAGCTTTCCGCTACCGCAGGTCTACCGGCTGCTCGAGCCCGGCCCGGTGGTATTGTTGACCACTGCGCGCAACGGCCGGGCCAACGCAATGGCGCAGTCGTGGCATACGATGATCGATTTCGATCCGCCGATCGTGGCCTGCGTCGTCAGCAACCGCAACTATTCGTTCGACGCTCTGCGGGCGACAGGTCAATGTGTGATCAACATTCCGACGGTGGAACTCGCGGCGTCGACCGTCGGTTGCGGCAACATTTCCGGACGCACCGTGGACAAGTTCGAGCGATTCAAGCTGACGGCCGTACCCGCCGCACTGGTGCAGGCGCCGCTGATCGCGGAATGCCATGCCAGCCTGGAGTGCCGGGTTATCGACGCCAGGATGGCGGTCCGATATAACCTGTTCATCCTCGAGGTCATCAAGGCGTGGATTACGCCTCCGAAGAAGCGCGCTCGTACGATCCACCATTTGGGGATGGGGCGGTTCATGGTTGCCGGCCCGACGATCAAGCTGCGCTCCCGGATGAAATAGGGCGGGTTACCGCAGGTGCCCGGCGGCACCGTGCATTGATCGGATCAGTGGGCAGCGGCGCGCGATCCCCCCGAAGGGATCAGGCGGCCTGCGGCAGCGCAATCGCCTTGAGAAACCCATCGAGCTTGTCGGCATACCGGTGCTTCGTGATCTCGGCGTCATTGACGATCATGGTTGCCACAGGCTGGTGTCCGCAAAGTTCCGCCATTCGCCCCAGCACCTTCATGGCGCCGGATCCGCCCTGGGTGCAGAACAGCGCGACCCGTGCGAGGCTGCGCTGTTGCGCGCGGATGTAGGCGCGCACCGGCGAGCACATATTGCTGGCCCAGACGGGCGTTCCAATGATCACCAGATCGTAATCGGCGGGATTTCTGGCCGCGGGGCGGATCGGCACGGTGCGCTGCTGCAGGGCTTCAAGCAGCGAGCGCACATAGCCGAAAACCCCCAGCCGGCCCTTGTACTCCCGCACGCACTCGATATCGGCGCCGAGCGCGCCGGCAAGCGCATCGGCGATCTCCCGTGTGTAGCCGCTGCGGGAAAAGTAGACGATCAGGATCTTACTCATAGCCGTTTGCTCTCCTGCGGTGCTGCAAACGCTACGGCGTGCGCACCGGCGCGGCTATACGTAATCATCGCGACGCCTCAGAACTGCGTCAAGGCTGTATACATTTTAGGATCAATGAGATGTCAATGATATTTAATCGTGTTTCAAACTCGGGATCGTAGCCGACGCAGCCGGCGCAGCCGAGCACGTACGCGCGTACTCCAGGCGAAGACCAGCCTCGCCAACGGTCGCCAGAGGTAGACGCTCCACGGGTGCACCACGTCACTGGTGTGTCGCAGCACGGCGCTGTGCTGGATGATCTGCTCGATCGCGGCTTGGACCTGGCTGGCAAAGGCCGGCGATTCGACCTCCTGGTTGGCGTCCAGGTTCCATAGCGCCCCCCAGCGATCGAGGTTGCTCGACCCGATCGACGCCCAGTCATCGCAGAGAATGAGCTTGCCATGCAGGAATCGCTGCTGATACTCGTAGATCACGACCCGGTTGACGAGTAGCCGCTTGTAGAACAGGCGGCCCACGCTGCGCACGATCGGCGTGTCGGTATGCGGACCGGTGAGCACCAGGCGCACGTTGACCCCGCGGCGCGCCGCACGGCGCAGCGCACGGCGTAATCGGATCGACGGCCAGAAATAGGCCGTCGCGAGCCATACCCGGCGATTGGCTGTTCTGACCCGCCGGACGACCGATCGACCGAGATCCTTGCGGCCGAGGCCGGCGCTGGCCACGACGCGGCCGGGCTCGCCCGGAAGCAACGGCTCGGATCGGTGCGGAGCAACGTCGAGCTTGCTGTGCAGACAACGCCGCCAGGTGCCGGCGAACAGCAGGTGCCAGTCGTTGAGGACCGGTCCGCGCATTTCGACCATGCAATCCCACCAGAAGGAATCGGGTCGGGCATCGGGGCTGAACACGTCCGTGAGCCCCGCGCCGCCGGTGAAGCCGATGCGGCCGTCCACGGTGAGCAACTTTCGATGATCGCGCAGAAACAGGCTCGCAAGACTGCTCCATCGCGGCTCGTTATAGAACGCGAGCACGATGCCGGCATTGCGCAGCCGGGCGCGGTCGGTGGCGGCGAGCGCGCGCGCGCCGAACCCGTCAAACAGTGCCCGGACGCGAACGCCGCGTGCCGCTGCGCCGGCGAGCGCCGCGATGAACCGGTCGGCGACCGCACCCGATTCGACCAGATAGAATTCCAGCAGAATGTAATGCTGACTCGCCTCGATGGCCGCGAGCATGCGCGCCAGGAATTCTCGTCCGTCGCTGATCAGCGCAAAGCGATTGCCGATGCGCATGCGCCCTCGGAAGCGTCGTTTCACGGAAATACGGCTCCGCCAGCGGTCCGGGTTTCAGCTCATAGCCACGATGAGCCCATTGTGCCAGCAATAGGTAATGGCCGAACCTGAATAGGCGCTAGTGCTGATCGTTGACGCCACGGACCGGCGCTACGCTTCGATTGGCATCCATTCACACAAGGGTGAGCCGTGGCTTGGGGTCGTGTCACGTTCGCGCTGGCATTGCCGGAGGTGGATCCGGCGGTCATGCAGAAAGTGGTGCGCCTGACGGCGGCCCTGGGCGGCGAACTCGAGCTGTTTCACTGCTTCGGTGACGCGCTGCCGCCTCGCCCCGAGCAGCTGGGTGGACGCGAGGTCGAGCGGCAGATGGGCGAGCTGCTCGGGCAGCGCCAGCGGCAGCTCGAGCAGCATGCCCAGGGCCTGCGTACACAGGGGCTGCGCGTCTCAACCAGCGTGCGCTGGGATTACCCGGTGCACGAAGCGGTAGCCCGCCAGCTGCTGCGATGCCCGGCGGACCTGCTGGTGGTGCAATCGAGCCGTCATCACGCGCCCTGGACGCTCGGCTTCGCCGACCACAAGATGATCGAAACCTGCCCCTGTCCGTTGCTGCTGGTCAAGACGACGCGTCCCTACGTCGATGGCTGCATGATCGCAGCGGTCGATCCGTTCCACCAGCACGAGAAACCGAAGGTACTCGATGACGTGATTCTCGATGCAGCGAGCGCGCTGTCGCGTGCCCTGTCGGCGCGGCTGCTGGTGTTTCATGCCTGCGTGCCGTGGGCACGCGTGCGGCCGAACCTGCGACACCAGCCGGCATCGGTCCGCGAAGATGCCGAATCCGCGTACCGCCACGATGTCGAGGCGCAGATCACGCAGCTCACGCAGCGCCATGGCATTGCGCGCGAGCAGGTCGAACTGGTCGAGGGCGATGCGGCCGAGGAGCTGCCGTTCCTTGCGCGCCGCGAGGCGGCCGACATCGTCGTGATGGGCGCCGTATCCCGCTCATTGCTCGGGCGCATTATGATCGGCCATACGGCCGAAACGCTGCTGGACGGGCTGGACTGCGACATGTTGATCGTGAAACCGCCCGGTTTTCGCAGTCATGTGAGTCCGCGGGCGGCACACGAGATCGAGCATGGGACGAGCGGTTGACCGCCGCCGGTGGTGGCACCCGGGAGATTGCCTGCGATTGCCCTCATGACCACTTCGAGCACCGATGACACCGCTCACGCAGTACGCCGCCGCGCGATGCTGGAGCGTACGATTGTCCAGCGCGGCGTTCGTTCGAAGCTGGTACTCGAAGCCGTCGGCGCGGTAGCGCGCGAGCAATTCCTGCCGGAGGATCTGCGCGAGTTCGCCTACGAGGATACGCCGCTGCCGATCGAGCAGGGGCAGACGATCTCGCAGCCCTATATCGTGGCGCTGATGACGGAGGCCCTGGGCCTGCAGGGCGGGGAGCGCGTGCTCGAGATTGGGACCGGATCGGGCTACGCCGCGGCCGTCCTGGCGCACATCGCGAAGGAGGTCTACTCGGTCGAGCGCCATGCCGCGCTTGCAAGCAGGGCGGCCGCGACGCTGGCCTCGCTGGGCTACCGCAACGTGCATGTTCGCCAGGGTGACGGTACGCTCGGCTGGCCCGAGCACGCCCCGTTCGACGCCATCATCGTGGCGGCGGGTGGCCCGAGCGTGCCAGGGGCCCTGAAGAGCCAATTGAAGATCGGCGGCCGGCTGGTCATTCCGATCGGTGCGGACCGCGGGTTGCAGGAACTGGTCCGTATCACGCGCCGCTCCGAGCACCAGTACCAGAGCGAGGATCTGGCGGACGTGCGCTTCGTGCCGCTGGTCGGCGCCGAAGGCTGGGCGCCGGAGCGGGCCGAGGAGGCGCCGCCGGTGGCGCGCGCGCCGCTGCGGCCCGGGCGCACCGGGGCTCTCGAGCTCGCGCACGCGATCGGGTCGGCGTGTGAGCGATTTGCGCACATCGACAGCGCCGATCTCGGGCCACTGATGCAGCGTATTGGCGATGCCCGCGTCGTTCTGCTCGGCGAGGCGACCCATGGTACCTCCGAGTTCTACCGCATGCGCGAGCGCATCTCGCGCGAACTGATCGAGCGCAAGGGCTTCTCATTCGTCGCGATCGAGGGCGATTGGCCCGACGCCGCGCGTGTCGATCACTACGTGCGGCACGCGCAGTACCCGCCGTCGGAGTGGACCGCGTTCGCGCGCTTTCCGACCTGGATGTGGCGCAACCAGGAGGTGCGCGGCTTTGTGGACTGGCTGCGGACCCACAACGCGGAGCGCGATGCCGCACGGCGCGTGGCGTTTCACGGTCTCGATCTCTACAGCCTGTACAGCTCGATCCGCTCCGTGCTTGGGTATCTCGACAAGGTGGATCCGGACAGTTCGCAGATCGCGCGCCGCCGCTACGGTTGCCTGACGCCCTGGGAGGCGGACCCGGTGACCTACGGACGCGCCGCACTGACCGGTAGCTATCACAGCTGCGAGGCCCAGGTGGTTGCGGTTCTGAAGGCGCTGCAGGGCAAGCGGCAGGCGTACGCGGAGCATGATGGCGAACGGTTCCTCGATGCATTGCAGAACGCGCAGCTGGTCGCCAATGCCGAGCACTACTACCGGATCATGTATTACGGCTCGCGCGCCTCGTGGAATCTGCGCGACCGGCACATGTTCGAGACGCTGCTGAACCTGCTTGAATTTCATGGTCCCGAGAGCCGGGGCATCGTCTGGGCGCACAACTCGCACGTCGGGGACTCGCGGGCGACCGAGATGTCGCATCGGGGTGAGTACAACATCGGCCACCTGTGCCGGGAGCGGTTCGGTAACGGGGTGTTTTCCATCGGTTTCGGCACCCACGACGGCACGGTTGCGGCGGCCGACGACTGGGACGGGCCGATGCGCACCATGGCCGTGAGGCCGTCGCTCGCCAACAGTTATGAGGCGCTGTGCCACGAGAGCGCCGTGCCGCGGTTTCTGCTGAGTCTGCGCCCGTCGGCCACCACCGGGCAGCTGGCGGGACTGTCAACGCCGCGCCTCGAGCGCGCGATTGGTGTCATCTATCGCCCCGAAACCGAGCTGCAGAGCCACTATTTCCAGGCCGAGCTGCCGCGGCAGTTCGATGAATACATCTGGTTCGACCGCAGCACGGCCATCGAGCCGTTGCCGGTTGAGAAGCTCGAAGGCATGCCGGACACTTACCCCTTCGGCGTCTGACCGGCGCGAGGCAGCCTAGGAGATCGGACATGGACGAAGCAGTCACTCGCGTGTTGGCCGAGTATGACGCACGGATCACAGCCGAGCAGGATCAGATGCGATCGGCCGGGACGCTGCAGTTCTACGCCCGGCGGGATGAGTTCCTGCTGCCGATTGGCGCGGATACGGGTCGGGTGCTCAACATCCTGATCAGGAGCGCCGAGGCACGCTCGATCCTGGAACTGGGCACGTCGTACGGCTATTCGACTCTGTGGCTGGCCGAGGCCGCTCGTGATACCGGCGGGAAAGTGGTCAGTCTGGAGCTGGCTGATTACAAGGCGCAGTTCGCGCGTCAGGCCCTGGCACGCGCCGGACTCGGCGAAGTGGTGGACATCCAGGTCGGTACTGCCCTCGAAACCTTGCCGCGCCTGCAGGGGCCGTTCGACTTCGTGCTCATCGATCTGTGGAAGGAGCTGTACGTGAGGTGCCTTGACCTGGTGTACCCGAAGCTTGCGCGGGGCGCATTCGTGGTCGCGGACAACATGATATTTCCGGAAGTCGCCCGCCCTGACGCGCTCGCCTATCAGCAGCGCATCCGTCAACTGGAGTTCGATTCCATCTCGCTGCCGATCGGAAGCGGCATTGAACTGAGCCGCCGTCGGTGAAACGGGTGTTCACGGTCCTGCGCGCCCTCGCCGTTGGCCTGATCGCCAGCGGGGGTTTGCAGGGTATCATGCATGCCTGCGCATACCCGTCAGGGTAGCTGTTGTATCGGACTCCTTGAAGGCTGACGATGGACTCGACTTCACAGTCGTTGATGGCAGCACAGAACAAAGCCGAGGCGCTATTCGACGAGGTCGTCGGCAGCGGCCTGATCCAGGCCGGGAAGCTCGAGAGCGAGCTCAGCGCGGAGATTCATTCGCTCGCGCAGGCCCGATTTGGCCTGCGCCGCCACTGGCACAGGCGTATCGCGCGTGCCGGGCCGAACCTTCGTTGCGAGCCTTGCGGCACCGCTCGGCTGGGAATTCGGCGCGGCTACCGCCGGACACCTGATCGGTCGCTTTCCCCACGAGGTATCGCACCAGGATGCGCGAGGCTTCTCGATCCGGCACGGCAACGATCTGCCGCTGCGTGCGACCGATGCGCACGGTCGGGCGTGGCACTGGATACTGGAGATTCACTTCGTCCACCGGGTCAGGATGATCGGCGGCTTCTTCGAAGAACTGCTGACACTGGATGCCCATGGCGGCGGCTGATTGAAAATGCCGTGTCCGAAGTCGGCTGCTAACACAGTTGCACGGAGCGCGCGTCCGCAGATCTGGGAGATGGCGATGCACCGATGTCGATGGTCGATCGGACGTTCGATCGCAGCCGCCGCGATGACGATCGGGCTGTCCGCGTGCGGGGGGCACACACCGCCGCCGGTGCCGGTGGCGGCGCCGGCGCGCGCCAGTCCGGGCGCACTCGATGCCGCGCGCCTTGCGGCGGCAGCGAGCGAGCCGGACCAGTGGTTCACGCCGGGAAGGGATGCCACGGGCGCCTATTTCTCGCCGCTGGCTGATATCAATGCCGGCAACGTGGCGCGGCTCGGTTTCGCGTGGCAGTACCGCCTCGGCACTCATCGGGGATTGGAGGCGACCCCAGTCGTGATCGACGGCGTGATGTATACGGTCGGCAATTTCGGTCACGTGTACGTGCTCGATGCCGCTACCGGCCGGGAACTTTGGACCTACGATCCGGGTGTCGACGGCCAGTGGGGCCGCTATGCCTGCTGTGACGCTGTCAACCGCGGCCTTGCCGTCTGGAAGGGCCGCGTCTACGTCGGCGCGCTCGATGGCTATCTGCACGCGCTCGACGCCGGCAGCGGCAGGCTGCTGTGGAAGGTTGACACGCTGCCGGCCCGCGGACCGAAAACTCCGTATACGCTGTCGGCAGCACCGGTGATTGCCGGGGACCTCGTCATCGTCGGCAGCGCTGGCGCTGATTTCAACGGCGCCCGTGGTTATGTCGCCGCGTACGATCTGGCAACCGGCGCATTTCGCTGGCGCTTCTACACGGTGCCGCGCGATCCGAAGCAGGGACCCCAGGATCAGCCGCATCTGGTCGAAGCAGTCAAGAGCTGGGACCCGCGCCATCAGTGGGAAGCGGGTGGCGGCGGAACCGTGTGGGACGGCATCAGCTACGACCCGGAATTGAAGCTGCTGTATGTCGGCACCGCCAACGGGTCGCCCTACAACATCAAGCTGGACGGCCGCAAGGGCGGAGACGATCTGTATACCGCCGCGATCGTGGCAATTCACGCCGACACCGGGCAGCTCGCGTGGTTCTACCAAACCACTCCCGGTGATCGCTGGGACTACGACAGCACACAGAAGATGATCCTGGTCGACATCGACCTGGGTCAGGGGCCACGCAAGGTGCTGATGCAGGCATCGAAGAACGGCTACTACTACGTGCTCGAACGTGCGACCGGTGAGCTGCTGTCAGCCAATAATTTTGCATACGTGAACTGGGCCAGAGGCATCGACCCGAAGAGCGGGCGGCCGATTGTCGCCCCGCAGGCTGACTATCAGAACGGCGCGAAGCTGATGTTTCCGGCGAACGCCGGCGCCCACAGCTGGCAACCGATGTCCTATGATCCGCAGACGAGGTTGACCTACATCCCGACCATGGAGTGGCCGATGGTGTATTTCGACACCGCCAAGTTGCGCGCTGGTCTCATTGAAGGCTTCTTCACGGTTCCGGCGTTTCCGCCCGAAGATTACGATCCAGCGGCACTGGCCAGCCTCTATGGGCCGCTACCATCGCTGGCGCAGCTCGATCACGGTTTCCCCCCCGCCAAGAGCCGCGGCTTTCTGCGCGCCTGGGATCCGGTGCATCAGCGGCTCGCCTGGGAGGTCCCGAGCCTGAGCAACTGGGACGGTGGCGTGTTGTCCACCGGCGGCGGTCTGGTATTCCAGGGCGATGGTGCCGGGTATCTCAACGTCTATAGCGCCGACAGTGGCAGACAGCTGGCGCACCTGCCGTTGGGCACCGGCGTGATGGCTGCGCCCATGACCTATCGCATCGCTGGCATCCAGTACGTCGCGGTGATGGCCGGCTACGGGGGAAACATGGTGGGTTATCCGCTGCGCGCGAGCTACGCTGCCTACAACCGGGACAACGAGGGTCGCATCATCGTACTCAAACTCGACGGCGGCGCCGTGCCGCTGGCGCCCCCGCTGCCCGATAGTCCGTTTCCGACGCCGCCGGCGCACGAGGGCACCCCGGCCAGGATCGCGGCGGGCGAGGTGCTCTACAATCGCTTCTGCGCCCGCTGCCATGAACTGGGCCGGGGCATACTGCCTGATCTGCGAACTCTGAATCCGGGAGTGCATCAGGCGTTCTACGACATCGTGCTCACGGGCGCACTGGCCCCGTTGGGCATGGGGCGCTGGGATGACGTGCTGTCACGCGCCGATGCCGAGGCGATTCACGCGTATATCGTCGACGAAGCATGGAAAGCCTACAACGCGCAGACGGCGGCGGCCACCGGCGCACCGGCTCAGCACTGACGGTGCGCGCTCGCAGGGGGTACAATGCGACTTCACCCAACCGGAAAGTTCAATAATCACGCGGCCAGGTACCGATACATCGAGGCACGGCCGCTGGCAGCGGCCATGGGCGCGGAGGTCTGCGGCGTTGACGCCGCCAAGGTGACGGACGAACAGTTCGCGGAAATCCGCCATGCGCTGTACCGTCACAAGATGATCTACTTCCGTAACCAGAAGCTCACGCACGCCGAACACGAGACATTCAGCCTGGGCTTTGGGCCGTTCGCTGAGGACGCGTATACCCAGGGCGTACCCGGGCACCGCAATGTCCATCCGCTGATCAAGGACGCGGACGACCAGTCCAAAATGGTGTTCGGCGAGGGCTGGCACACCGACTCGCCGTTCCTGCCCGAGCCGCCGTCGGTAACGATATTGTATTCGGTCGAAATTCCGCCGTTCGGTGGGGATACTACATGGGCCAACTCCGCGCTTGCCTACGCGATGCTGAGCAATACCTATCGTCGGATGATCGATGGCCTGAAGGTGCACTTCTCAATGCGCGACGTGCTCAAATCGGTGCACGAAGCCGTCGAGCTACGCGACAGCCCGATCGGGCGCCTGGCAGCGACGCGCGACGCCGAGCGCCTGTCGGATGACCTGGCGCGCAAGATCAAGGGCAATGCCCATCCGATGGTGCGCACGCACCCGGTGACCGGGGAAAAAGGTCTGTATGTCGATGCGGCCTACGCGATCGGCATCGAGGGAATGCTGGCGGAGGAGTCGGCGCCGATCCTGCATTTCCTGGCAGAACACCTGACGCAGCCCGCCTTCACCTGCCGGCTGCGCTGGGAGCCCAATATGTTGGCGATGTGGGACAACCGGCTGTGCGTGCACCAAGCATATAACGACTATCAGGGCTATCGCCGGGAGATGTACCGGACGACCGTGCAAGGTGAACGACCCACATGAACGAAATGCCGCTCAGCGGCGCGAGTCGCGCATGACATCGCACGACAATATCGTTGCCGAGCTCGCCCAGCTGACCGGCGCCGGAGTCGTCGAAGCCCCGGACGCCCAGAACGTCGCGCGCCATACCAGCGACTTCTGTGTCCAGGGCAATCCGGCGGTCGGCATCCTGGCGCTGACCTACCCACGCAGCACCCAGCAGATTTCCGCGATCCTGCGTTACTGCAACCAACGACACATCGCGGTCCAGCCTCAGGGCGGCATGACGGGTCTGGCCGGCGGGGCGGTGCCGGTCGGACCATGTGTCGTCGTCTGCCTCGAGCGTATGCGTGCAATCAGGGAAATCGATACGGCCGCATCGACCATCACGGTGGAAGCCGGGGTCGTGATGGAGGCGGTGCAGAAGGCCGCCGAGGCCGCAGACCTGTTCTTCCCGCTGGATCTGGGCGGCCGCGGGTCGTGCCAGATCGGCGGCAACCTGTCGACCAATGCCGGCGGCAACCGCGTGCTGCGCTTCGGCATGGCGCGCGACCTGGTGCTGGGCGTCGAGGCAGTGCTCGCCGACGGCACCGTGATCAATGGCCTGCGCAAGATGATCAAGAACAATACCGGTTACGACCTGAGGCAGTTGTTCATCGGCTCCGAGGGTACACTCGGCATCATCACGGCGGCCGTGCTGCGCCTGTTTCCCAGGGCCGGCAGCGTCCACACCGGCCTGTGCGCGGTCGACGATTATGCGGCCGTGATCGGCTTACTGAAGC
Organism: uncultured Gammaproteobacteria bacterium; assembly: GCA_963701975.1. GTDB lineage: Bacteria > Pseudomonadota > Gammaproteobacteria > Steroidobacterales > Steroidobacteraceae > FEN-1191. The sequence goes on along the minus strand of OY969692.1, from coordinate 3,251,016 downwards.
GCGCGCGCACGGGTTTCGGCTCGCAGCTGACCGCGTTCGAGGTCATGTGGCCGGAATTCTACCAACTCGGCACCGTGGGTCTGGGCCGCAAACCGCCGCTGCCGCTGGGACATGGGATCTATACGCTGATCGAGACCATGGGCTTCGATCCGGACGCCGACCAGCAGCGCTTTGAGGGCGTGATCGGTGCGGCCGTCGAGGCGGGCACGGTCAGGGACGCGGTGATCGCCAAGTCGCAGCGCGAGATATCCGAGATCTGGGCGGTACGCGACTCCCCCGGTGAATGGCAGAAGGGAGCGCACTGGCCGCAGCTGAGCTTTGACGTGAGTGTTCCGACCGGGGAAATCGGGCAATTGGTCACGGAGATAGATTCGATGCTCACGGCGCGCTGGCCCGGACTGGCGGCGGTACATTTCGGTCACGTGGCGGACGGCAATCTGCACGTCTCGGTGCGCATGTCCGGAGCGGCGGTACCGGAATTGGACATTGAGCAGGCGGTCTACAGCATTGTGTCGGCACACCGCGGTTCGGTCTCGGCCGAGCACGGCATCGGTTCGCTGAAGAAGGACTTCCTGCACCTGTCGCGCAGTCCCGAGGAGATTGCCCTGATGCGCGCCATCAAGAATGCGATGGACCCCAATGGTATCCTGAATCCAGGCAAGATTTTCTAGCGGGGCGACTTCGTGAACCTGCACATCTCCGGCCTGGCTGCGTTGATCGTCCAGGTCGGATTCATCGTCGTCTTTTCCACGCCGGTGTGGCTCGGAGCCCGCATCGTGCGCGCACAGCATCCAACGCTGATTCGCTCGATACTGTCTCTACTCGCCGGCACCATCGCCTCGGTGATCAGCATCGCACTGGGTGGGGGCTATGCGTTGCTCCTGGTTCCCCTTGCGTTTCTGCTAGCCTTCAAGTTCATCCTCGGAACTTCGATGCTTGGCGCGCTCGGTCTCGCCCTGGTCGCATTGGCAGGCTATGCGATCATGGTTCACTTCATCGGCGCGGGCGTCAGCGTCTCCGGCAGCGGCGGCGGTACAGCGGTCTGACCGCAGATGTTGCGGCCAACAGATGCGCCACAGGGCAGGCGACCGGTGGCCACCAATCGAGGCTCGCCGCGGCTTCGAACGCTACGGCCGTACCAGGACGATGGGCGCCGGCGCCACCACGACGGCACGCGGATGGTAGTAATAGCCGCGCGCCGGGGCCACCACGCAGCCTGCCAGAGCCAGGATGCCGAGTGGAACCACTAACATAATCAGGCGCTTCATTTACCGTCTCCTCGGATGACTGTCCCTGCAGACACAACGCATGGCAGGGCGGCCGGCTGACAGCAGGAACACCGAAACGCAGCATATGTAAGCTACGGTTGCGCCCGCGGAACGCGTCAATTCGTGTCGCCAGAGTGGAGCATCTACGTTCCCGATTGGCTGATTGCCGAAGCGGCGCCCATCGCGGCGCGGACCCGCGTTCGCCGCTCGACGGCGGAGGCCAGGCGCTCCAGACACTGCACGGTGGTGTCCCAACCGATGCAGCCGTCGGTAATGCTCTGTCCGTAGAGCAGAGGCTTCCCCGGCGCAAGATCCTGCCGTCCCGCCACCAGGTGGCTTTCGAGCATGACACCACCGATGCGCCACTCGCCGCCATCGATCTGCTGTCCGATCGACTCGATTACGCGCGGCTGATTCTCGGGCCGCTTGCCGCTGTTGCCGTGGCTGGCATCGATCATCAGGCGGGTCGAGAGTGTGGCCGCAGTGAGTGCGCTCCAGGCCGCATCCACGCTCGCGGCGTCGTAGTTCGGTACCTTGCCGCCGCGCAGGATGATGTGGCAGTCGGCGTTGCCGGCGGTTGTGGCGATGGCGCTGCGCCCCTGCTTGGTGACGGCCAGGAAATGATGCGCATGCGCGGCGGTCTGGGTGGCTTCGACCGCGATCCTCACGTTGCCATCGGTGCCGTTCTTGAAGCCGACGGGGCAGGACAGGCCCGAGGCAAGTTCGCGGTGCACCTGGCTCTCGGTGGTGCGGGCGCCGATTGCTCCCCAGGCCACCAGGTCGCCGATGTACTGCGGCGTGATCATGTCGAGAAATTCGCAGCCGGCGGCCAGGCCCAGTCGGTTGACTTCAAGCAGCAGGCCGCGCGCGAGTCGCAGGCCCCGATTGATCTGAAAGCTGCCGTCAAGCTGCGGGTCATTGATCAGACCTTTCCAGCCAACCGTGGTGCGCGGCTTCTCGAAGTACACCCGCATGATGATTTCGAGCCAGGGCTTGAAACGCTCGCGCTGCTGAACGAGGCGAGCGGCGTATTCCATCGCGGCATCGACATCATGGATCGAGCACGGGCCGACGACCACTGCCAGGCGATGATCGGCGCCGTGCAGGATCCGGCTCAAGCTCTGGCGCGCGCCCGCCACGGTGCTTGCGATCGGGTCGGTCAGGGGGTATTCACGCGCGAGCTCCTCGGGCGTGATCAGTTCCCGAATCTCGCGTATGCGTAAGTCGTCAGTCTGGATGCTCATGGTGGCGGCTTCCGTTGTGCCGGCCGTCGGCAAAAAAAAACCGCCGGCGGTCCGGCGGTTTTTGGGATTCCTTCTGCTCTCGAGTGTCAGCCGAATGCAGTCCGCCCACCGCCACGGGAAGCTGGCCAGTAATAAAACGAAAACGCGCGGCTGAACTGAATCATCGCCCGGCATTTGTAGCACACCAGCGCTGACGGGACAACTCTCGAGCCCGGCGGCGTGCCATTGCGCCACCGTGCCTGCAAACTGTGCTGATGCCAATGGTGCGGGGACGGCGGTCGCGGCTTGGGCCCATGCGTGACCTGAGTTTTGTGCGGTGGGGGCTTATACTGTCGCCGTCGCCGGCCGATACCAACAACCCCGGCGACCAGTGAAATGCAACGACGCCGCACCGATCTGCATTTGATCAGAGACCGTCGTCACGGTGCTCCGGGGATGCGCGCGCGGCATGCCGGGGGGTCGCATATCCGCTTCGCGAGCGTGTCGGAGCAGGTCGTTCAGTACCTGACGCGCTATCTATTCGCGACGCTGGGTCTCATCTTCTTTAATTTCAGCCGTGAGGCGACGCCGATCTGGCTGTCATTATGGCAAATCAATTGCCTTTTTGGCCTCTACCTGGCCATCACCACCGGCAACCTGGTTCACACCTGGTACTGGCCGCGCTCGTCGCGTCGTTACCTGATCGCATTAATGGTTGACGTCGTGATGGTCACGATTTGCGTGGCGAATGATCCCAACACGATTCCACCGTCGATAGTCGCATACATCGTCGTGGTTCTGGGAAACGGCATGCGCTATGGCATCCGATTCTTTGCCCAGGCCATAGCGGCCGCATTGATCGGTGCCAGCGTTGGATTGGGTGCGCGCTATTGGCATCTGCACAACACGCCGAGTCAGGGCACGATGTTTCTGGCGCTGTTCGGCGCCATTATAGTGGTGTATGCGTACATTCTGATGATGCGCATCGAGCGCTCGCGGCAACGCAGCGAGCACCGAAGCCGGACCGATCCGCTCACCGGTCTGCTCAATCGCCACGGCCTCACTGAGGCCGTCGAATACTGGGCCGCCGACGTGCAATGGCCGACACGCAAGCCCATCGTGGTATTTGCCGACCTGGATAATTTCAAGTCGGTCAATGACACTTACGGTCACGCCGCGGGGGATCGGGTATTGAGCGCCGTGGCCGCCATGCTCACTGAGAGTTTGCGATCCGATGACCTGGTCGCACGTTATGGAGGTGACGAGTTCGTCGTGTTGCTCGCCGACGCTGATCTGGGCGAAGCACAGGCTATCGTTGCGCGGATTCAGTCCGGTGTTGAAAGTTGGTTTCGCAAGAACAATTACAGCTGTGGCATCAGCATCGGCTTTGCTGCGGCTTCAACTGCAGAGTGGAATCTGGAGCGCGTGCTACAGTCGGTGGATCGCCTGCTGTATCAATCCAAGACCCAGCGCAGCGCCAACGATGGCGTCAGCGCATCGACCTGACCTGGCCGCGGATCGGCGCTGCATCACGCGCCTGTGCGTTGTCAGCCGCGAATCAGCGTTCGACTTTCCTGAGCAGGGTGAAACCCGGCGGCGGTTGCTGGCCCGTGAGGCCGATGATGTGGCCGGCGCCGTCCTGCGCGAACTGGTTGGCGCCCGTGATCGGAACGTCCGATCGCTGGCCGGTCTGGGGATTCAGGTAGCTCTCGACGCCACGAACGGACCGGTCCCAGCTCTGTCCCTGCCGTGCAATCGCTTGCGTCGCCTGGGCATAGACGGCGGTGGCCTGCGACACCGCCGCATGGAATTGGCGCTGCCACCAGGCCGGGTTCCACTGTAGCGATTGGAGCATGTGCTGGGCAATGCCCATGGCGAATGCACCCATGCCTTGCGGTGTCAGCAGCACCAGGCTGGTGTCGTCAGTCCATGCGCCGGCGATGACCTGCGAACCCTGAAGGTAGTAATCACCGGCGGTTTCGGCAAAGCCATAGGCGGCGTAGAGGATCCCGTTGCGCACACACTTGAGATAGGTCTCCCCGGCGCTGTCGCGACGTTCGACCCCCGGTGGCGTCGGCAATCCAGGCTGGGATTTCGGCAGCGCGCGCTGGCTGGTCACCTGGATGCCATGGCAGCCGTCCTGATCGAGCTCCTGCCTGGCGAGGGTCTCGGACCACTGCTCCCCGGTTCGATAGTTGCGGATGATCTCGGGCTCGCCATTGGGCAGGTAGGACTGCCCCTCGTGGAAACCGAGTCCACGCATCGAATTCGTGAGTTCGCTGTAGGCAATTGCGTTCGGATCACCGAATACGATCTTGGTCAGGCCATCCGGCGACACCACTTCGAGGAGCGGGTGGGGTTGATTGACGGAGCGGCGTTTCAGTCCGCCCGACACCTGCCATCCGCTCGGGACCTCGATGCTGAAGGCGGCTTCCGTCGGATCACGAAAGGTGCTCCATTCGCCCGCATGGCTGCCGGCCGGCAGGGCGACGACGGCGACCAGTACGATGGCCGCGCGCTTGAATGCGCGAGTCATGCGGTCGTCGGGCAGCGGTGGCAGGAATGCGGCTGCGACGCGTGATCTGCACTTATGGTAAAGGCGACCACCATGTATTTCCTCGATCAGTAAACGTCGCACGGATTGTGACGTTGTTAGCGTCATCGGTCGGAAATCGCGTCTCTAGTGTGCTTTCAACATCGGTCAGAAATCGAGGGACAATCATGGACAATGTTGCCAAGAAACTGCTGAGCGTTGCGGCCGTGGCCGTGACGTTCGCATGCCTTACCGGGACGGCGGCAGCGGACACCGCCTGGCAGAAGAGCCATCCGCGGCGTGAGCAGGTTGACGGCCGCCTGAACAATCAGGATAGGCGCATTCACCAGGACGTCAAGAACGGCACGCTGTCCAAGGCGCAGGCGGCCGCACTACATCATGACGACCACCAGGTGCGCCAGGAGGAACGTGACATGGCCAGCCAGAACGGTGGTCATATCACGAAGGCGGAGCAGAGCGTTCTCAACCAGCAGGAGAACGGGATCAGCAAGGATATTCCGCCCAAGTAGCGGGCCAGCCAGGCATCGTCGCCCGCGCACTTACAGTTCGGCGAGAGCCTCAATCAGCGCTCGCTGTCCCGGCGAGAGTTTGGTTCGAGCATCCGCCAGTGAATACCAGGCGCCTCGATCCACTTCTGGAAAGCTCTGAATGACCCCCGACTTCGGGGGCCATTCGAGCGAGAATGTGTTGCTGCGCAACTGAGCCGGATCCAGCTCACCCTCGGCGGCCCAGGCGGAGATGATCTTGCCGCTGGGCTGCCTGACTGGCGTCAGCGGTCGGAACGGGCCGTTCACTGCAACCCCGGTCTCCTCCAGAAATTCACGCTGCGCGGCTTGCAACGCGTCCTCCTCGGGCTCGTACTCGCCCTTGGGGATCGACCACGCCCCGTCATCCTTGCGTGCCCAATAGGGGCCGCCGGGGTGCACCAGAAATATCTCGAGCAGCCCAAGCCGCCGCCGGTACAGCACGATACCCGCGCTGCGCTTGGCTCGAGCAATTGCCGCCCCTGATTTTTGCTGTCGAGGTAGTCGCACGGCACTATTCTAATCGCGCCGCGGGTCGCGCCGGTCTTTGGCAAGCACCATGGTTTCGAACAGCTGGTAGTTTGGTGTGGGCACTCGGTCGGCTCCCGGAGCGTGGTAGTAGCGAATGGTGATCGACGTTTTGCCTTTGGGGATTCCAGGATCCAGATCGAAGACGGCGATGCCGTAACCCGTCTCAGTGTCGCGGCGCGCCGACCAGATGGCGTCTTCCAGCGCGTCGGCACCGGGCTTGGCAAAGGTCCCCGCCGTGGCAGCGGGTACGGGGCGGTTCCGCTTGGTAATCACTTTGGCCTGCGGTAGCCCGCTCGACGAATCCACGCCGTAGGTGTCGAGTGGCGCGCTGGTGCCCCCGCCGCCCAGGATCAGATGAATCGTGCCGCGGCTCGTGTCAAAGCGGCCATCGGCCGGTTCGGCGGTGATCACTGGTCTCGGCTGACAGGTGTTGACCGCCGCACCACTCGCGGCGTCCCTACCCACGTTGTGGTTGCAGCCCCGAACTGGCCAGCTTCGCTCGTAGTCATGGTCATGACCGCAGAGGACCAGATCGACGCCATAGCGATCGAACAGTGGTAGCCAGGTCTCGCGAATACCTTTGTCGGAGCCGTTACCGTCCTTCGAAGAGCTCAGCGCATCCTGATGCATCTGTACGATGATCCAGTCGATGCTGTCGTCGTTTGATGCCGCGGACAGCGTCTTCTCCAGCCAGCGCGTCTGCTCACCGCCGCTGTAGCCACGGATATAAAACGAGGTGCCGGGCTGGATCGGCGCATGCCCGGTGCTCGGGGAGGGTTGTATCGGCGCCGGGCCCGCGACAAACGCGCCGCTGTCCTGGTAGATCACGTCATCGGCGGAGAGCGATATGAACAACGCCGAGCCGACCTTGAACTGGTACCACAGGCCGGGGAACGAGGTGCCGTTGTGCGGCAGCGAATACCGGGTGACGTAAGAACTGAATCCCTGCACGCCGTTGCTGAATTCAATCTCGTGATTGCCCGGACAAGGCATCCATGGGCGAAATGCGGCCGAAACCTGCGCATTCTTGCCAAAATCGGCCCACACCGCGGGCTGCGCCGCGGGATTCAAGTTTGCGTAACAGAGATCACCGTTGAGCAAGTGGAACAGGGGCTTGAACCGCTCTACCGCCTGCACTGCAAAGCGACTCTGCGGCGAGGACAGTGCCCAGGACGTGACCGGGGTCGCCAGATCGCCGTAGCTGGTCCAGCGGAACGGTGCGCGGCCCAGCGGCGCGGTCTGGAAGCTGGCGGTGAAAGGCCGTTCCCGATTGCGGTCGTTATCGGCGGTCACCGAGTACTGGTACGTTGAGCCCGGTCGGAGCCGGTCGAGTCTGGCGTGATACGTGAAGACCGTCTGGCCATTGAGCCCGTCCGTGTAGGAGCGCTGACTGGCCTGGATCACACCGCCTGCGGTGGATGCTTCCCGGATGAGCAGTCGCGGATTCAGGGCCTGGGCGGGCGATGCCCAGGAAACGAATACGCTGCTGGTTGGATCGTCGCCCCAGGTGAGGTGAACCTGCTCCGGGGTGCCGTCAGCAGGCAGCGCGCCCGCGCGAGCACTCGAGGACGTCAAAGCAGACGCGGCGGCAGCCAGGCCGGTCGCGCCAGCCTCCTTGAAAAAGTCGCGCCTTGAAAGCGAAGCGGAATTCATTGAGTCCGTTCCATGCAGCGATGCCTGACTGCCGGCGTCCGCGGCTCGTATCGCATCACCGCTGGAGCCGCACGTGCTGTCAGAGGACTTCAAGGTGATATTGTATGCGACTCACGCCCCGAAGCTGGCAACAGCGCTTTCCCGCCCGATACGACTTACGGAGCGTCCAACCGATGAAGCTACATCAGTTCCGTGCGTTAATCGGCGCCACCGCCGCGCTATGGGCCCTCGGCTCGCCGGCCTCGAGCGCACCGGCGACACCCAACTACCAGGTCACCAAAACGGTGCCGCTCGGTGCGCCGGATCGATGGGACTTCGTCGTGTTTGATCCGTCTTCGCGCCGGGTCTACGTCGCGCACGGCGATCGCGTCACCGTGGTTGACGGCCGCGACGGTGCAATTGTCGGCCAGGTGCAGGGATATCCCGGTGGCACCCACGGGATTGCGATCATACCGGCCCTGGGGCTGGGCTTTACGGACGATGGGCACGCGGGGCAGGCTGGAGCCTTCGATCTGAAGACTTTGAAGACGATCCACCGCATTCAAGCGGACCAGGACGCCGACGCAGTCGTGTTCGACCCGGCCAGTGGGCACGTATTCGTCGTCAATGGCGACAGCGGCACGATCACGGTGATCGATCCACGGCATGCGACGGTCATCGCCACCGTGCAAGCCGGAGGCAAGCTGGAATCCGCGGTCGTCGGCGCTGACAGCAAACTCTACGTCAACGGCGCGGAGAAACGGGAGATCGTGCGCGTTGACACGAAGACCGAACAGATCGATGCCCGCTGGCCGATTGCCGGCTGCGCCAGTCCGCACGGGCTTGCAATTGATACTGCGGCACGTCAACTGTTCGCGAGTTGCGTCAACAACCTGCTGGTGGTGGTCAATCTGGATTCCGGTGCGACCGTTGCCACGCTGCCAATCGGCAGCGGCACGGACGCGGCGGCCTTCGATCCGACGCACAAGCTGATCTTCAGCTCCAATGGCCGCGATGGCACGCTGTCGATCATTCAGGAACAGAGTCCCCAGACTTTCGTCTCGCTCGGTGATCTGAAGACCGCGTCGTCGGCGCGCACGATGGCGATCGATCCGGCCACCGGCCGGATCTATCTGGCTGCGGGCGATGTTGACCCGGCGGCGGGAGCGGACAAGCACGCGATCGTTCCGGGATCACTCAAACTGCTGTTCCTCGATCGCCGGTAGCGCAGATAACCGGCTTGGTCGGGGAATGAGCGAGATTGCCCGTTGCGGGAGCCTGTCGATACTTGCCTGTTTGGGTCTGGCGGGCTGCGGCAGTGGCAGAGGAGCCCAACTGCATCCCGCCACTCCGACAAGGATTTCGGAGTCCGACTATCGCTTCAGCGTGCCAGGATGTCGGCTCGAAATGGATGTGAATCCACCGGTTGGCGCACGCATCGCAGCGCTACGAATGGGCGGCGCAGACGTCATCCAACCCTACCGTTGCGTTGCCGGCACATACGACGGCGCTGCCGCCTGCAACAATTCGGGCTCCACTTTCTGGACCAGTCCCCAGCGTGCCTGGCCATCGGGTAACTGGCCGCCGATCCATCTCGCCGGCGGGGCCTCGATACCCTGGACGGTGACGTGGCGCGTCGTGGCGATTCCGGGCACGGTTTCAGTCAGCGCCGGCAGCCCGACGCTGCTCGCATTCGCGCGACGGCAAGCCGCGATGTAGGCCGCCGCTGCAGCGTTCATCGGATACAATCGCTCCCGTCGTGTCCAATCCGCCCGACCCACGTGTCCTGTTTGCGGCCGAGCGCACCCTGCTGGCGTGGCAGCGAAGCAGCCTGGCGCTCATGGGTTTCGGTTTCGTCATCGAGCGCTTCAGTCTCTTTCTGTCGGCGCTGCGCCGCGAGCCGGAGAATGCGCAGCAGCACCTCTTCTCGTTGCTGGTCGGTGTCGCCCTCATTCTGTTAGGCGCCGTCGTTGCGCTCGCCTCGAGTATCGGCTACCGACGATTCCTCAAGACCTTGTCGAGCCAGGACGTACCATCGGGTTACCTGATCAGTCTGGGTTGGGTTACCAACCTGGTCGTTGCCGCGGCGGGAGTTGCATTGGCCGCGTACCTGCTCGTGAGCGGCCAGAGGTAAAGCTGGGGCGGGACAGCATCGCTCCTCTTGCGGACACGCCCCCAAGACCCGCAGTCGGGTGCGTCAGCGACCCGGCGGCCGGTAATCCACGGTTTTCTTGGCGGCCTTGTCCATTTCCTCGGGCGAGATCAGCACGACTGTCTTCACAGCTGCGGCGCCGCTTTGATTGACCGCCAGCGCGACGGCGGCAGCCGTGACGTTGTCGGGGCAATCGACGATCACATAGGCATCGACTCCGCCGAATGCGAAGTAGAAGGACTCCAGCTTTCCACCCTGTGCCTCTGCCATCTTCGCCAGGGCAGCACGGCGTCCGGAGCCGCCCTCGCGGGCGAGGCCCTTGGCGCCGTCACTGGTGTAGTGAGCTTCGAACAGATACTTGGCCATGTCGTGCCCCTCCTCGGTTCGTTTGGATATGGTTCTTGTCGATGTGCAACGCGGCTCGAATGCACGGCACACGGCGCCGAGCACCGGTGCATAGTACGCCGGTTTTGCGCACCGAGTAGCAGGGAGAGCCGACTGCACGGGCCCGATCGGGCACCGAGGAAATCGTCAATGGCTGGGGTTGGCCAGGATGCCATGTCTGATCAGAAAAGACACTCCGCTCGCCCAGGCATCGTCCGCGCCGGTGAAGAACGCGGTCTGTTGATTGATGACCTTGCCGGTGCGGGTGTCGGTGATTCGCAGTGAAACATAGTAGTCGGTGTTGGTGACCCGCGTGACAACGCCGACCAAGGACTGTTCGGCACCCAGCTTCAACGCGATGCCGGCATCGCACCCATCGCAATTGCGCAGCGACTTGTCCTTTGCCGGCTCCGCGTCGGCGCCGCTGGTATCCACCAGGCGGTAGCGCCCGGACCGGGCCAGAACCCGACGCGCTTCGGCGGTGACGGCTTGCATCCGGGTCGCGTAATGGGTGTCTTCGCCGCTCGCTGCCGCACTCGGGCTGACATCCTCCAGCTCGATCTCGAACAGCGCGATGCTGATCGGTGGCGACGCCGCCGCGCGCAGCGGAAGCATCGGCAACGCGGCGGCGACGAGAAACAGAAAGCCGATCGATCGGATGACCGACGAAGCGTAAATTCCGCAAAACCCAGTGCGTTTGCTCGCAGTGTCCATTGAATGCATGCCGTTTCCGCCGATGGTGAGCGCCTGGCCGGGTGCTCTGGTGTCCAGGCGGTACTGCCGCGAGAGTAGTCACCCGGCGACGCGACCGACAAGGGCAAATTGCCCGAAAACAGGGTCGCGCGGTGCCCGCGCCGGGGAGCATGTCGGAGTCTGCTTTTCTTCTGGCCGCGGTAGCGACACTGACTACAATGAGCTGATGAATCTGAGGCTGCACCTGCTCATCCGCATGACCTTGATGGGACTGCTGTGCTGGCTGGCAGTCTCGATCTTTCTGGTCGCCCGATCAGGGCAACGTGCCGCTCATGACCTGATGACGAGCGCCGATCAACTGCAGACCATCGTGACGGCGGACATCATGCGGCGCTGGATATCCGTGGATTCGGACGCGCACTACCCGGACCTGGCGGGCGCAGCCGCGCGCTTTCCGGATCCAATGTGTCTGCGCTATGGCACCCCGGATGGGTCGAACTCGGACTGGGGTTGCAGTAGATCCGCACTCAGCCCAGAGACCCCGCACTGGATCGCACAGGCACTGAGGGCGATCGGCCCGGGGCACCTGTCGCTGCCTCGGGAGATCGAGGTCTTTGGCCTCTCGGTCGGGACGCTGCAGGTGGAGTCGGATGATGCGAGCCTGTTGCGGCGCCAATGGCGCAGTGTTCGTGAGCTGTTGGCCCTGACTGCGGTGACGGTGCTGTTGCTCGACATACTTGCCCTGTGGGTCATCGGGCGCGCATTGCGACCGACCGCCCGGATCATCACAGCCCTAGAACAACTGGGTGACGGAACGCATCAGGTGCGGCTGCCGGCGTTTCGTCCGCGCGAATTTGCGCTGATTGCCACGGGCATCAACCGGCTGGCGGAACGGCTGACCCGCGCCGACGCGGCGCGCTCAGAGCTGACTGCGCGCCTGATCCGTCTGCAGGAAGACGAACGGCGCGAGCTGGCTCATGAACTGCACGAGGAGTTCGGACAATGCGTCAGCGCGCTCGGAGCCGTCGGCGCGAGCCTTCGACAGAGCGTGCTCGCCGGCGAGACGGTGACCGAGGCTGACGTGACACCGCTGGAGCTCGGTGTGGAGAAAATGCTGTGTTCGCTGCGGGGACTGCTGCAGCGCATGAGCCAGCCGCCGCTGGAAGGGCAGGGACTGCGGTCCGCCCTGGCGGACCTGGTGACGACATGGCAGATCAAGCTCCAAGACCGTCCTCGCATAACGCTCGATGCGGACGCCAGCACTGATCAGGTACCGAACAATGAGTGCGCGCTGTGCATTTATCGCGTCGTCCAGGAGTGTCTGAATAACATCGCACGCCATGCGAACACCAGCCGGACCGCCTGCGTCCGACTGCGCCAGGAACCCCGGAAATTGTGCGTTCGGGTGTCGAACGAACTTGTGGCAGCGAACGACGGCCGCGCGGCGCTGAGTTCGGGCATGGGCCTGAAGCTCCTGGGTGAACGGGTACGCTCGCTCAGCGGGACGTTTGCGGTCGAAGCAACCGGTGCGGAGTTCGCGGTGCAGGCTGAGCTGCCCTTGGCAGCGCGATGACTACCCCAGCACCGGTGCGCCTGCTGCTGGCAGACGATCACGCAATCGTTCGCGCCGGCTATCGGCACCTTCTCGAGCGCCAGGATCGATACACCGTGGTCGCCGAGGCGGAAACGGCCGCGGAGGCCTACTCAATGTTTCAACAACACCATCCGGATCTGGTCATCACCGATCTGGCGATGCCCGGGGCCAGCGGCCTCGAGGCGATCGCGCGGATCCTGCGTGCGGATGCAGCCGCCCGTGTGCTGGTGTTCAGCATGCACGTATCGCCCGATTTCGCCGTGGCCGCGCTGCGCGCCGGGGCCCGCGGCTACGTCACAAAAAGCAGTCCCCCCGATGTGTTGCTCAGGGCCATTGCCGATGTACTGGCAGGCCGGCAAGTGCTCAGCCCGGATATTGCGCAAGCCTTGGCGCTGGCGCGACTGTCCGGGCGTCGTCGGCCTCTGGAAGAGCTGACGCCGCGCGAGTTTGACGTGCTATGCATGCTGGTTGCGCCGACCGGTGCGCATGAAATCGCGCAACGACTGCATCTTAGCGTGAAGACCGTTCACAACCTGCATTATCAGATCAAGGCAAAGCTCGGCGTCGACAGCGACATCGAACTCACACGCCTGGCGCTATCCTGGGGATTGGATCTGTCGCGGGTACTCGAGCCGGATCAGTAGTGTTGTCGGCCCCGGCTTCACAACTGTCCCGGCCAGCGCCAGCTTTCCCATTTCCAGTTCCTGGGCAGGTTCATCCTGCGATGAGCGGCGTGTGCAAGCGCATCCCGAACGGATCTGGCCTCCCAGGCCGGGTCCGTGGACGCGCTGGTGCGATCCCTTGAGGAAGGATCATCGCTCGGTCGAACCGGGCTGGCGGACAGGTTGCGAAACGCCATGACTGGGAGCCCCTTCATTGCAGGCCGGGCATGCGTCCGACACCCGGACGATACCGTTCGGGCGGCGCAGGAAGAGGCCGATTCCGGAGTAGGACTGCGACTACAGGAAGAAGGAAGATGGGGCAGAGCGGTAGTGCCAGAGTTCTTCGGGCCGTTGATTGCGACACGGACTCGTAGCATGCTTGGCGACTTTCATCGATGCGCACATTCCATCAGGGAGGAACGATGCGCCCACAGAAGTCGAGAGTCCCGAGCCGGCGCATACCCATAACGATCACGCTCGATCCGGAGAATTATGCATTCATTGAATCCTGCGTGTCTCTCAAGGAGTTTGATTCCGTGGATAAATTTTTCGATGCTGCGCTTGCGTTCTATGGCAGGCACCTGCATGCAATCCACGCGTACGCAGAGGACCAGAGCCATAAGGGCTTGTCCCGCTCGGAAATTCTTGAGTCGATCGAATGCGAAACGCTGGTGACGAGAATAGTTGCGGCGCGCCCGATGCGCCGGCGGTAACGAGCCCGCGAGTCGATTGACAGATGAGATGTGGAAGGCCTCAGAGGTCTAGAGACTGCGATAATCAATAGTTACATTGCTTTTCTAGACTTTATATTGAATTCTTGCAGGGGATTCCGCAAACGTCGATGGTGGCTCGACGTTTCGGCGGCCCTGGCTGGTTGACGCGTGTGCTGCCCGGCGCGAAACACGGAAGTAAATCCGATGACAGACCCGATCCTCCTGACGCCCGGACCTCTGACGACTTCGGCCGAAACCAAGGCCGCGATGCTCTCGGACTGGGGATCGTGGGACGGTGCCTTCAACGCGCTGACGGCATCGGTGTGCCGTGATCTGATCGCCATCGTCAATGCGGAGTCCGATCACGTCTGCGTCCCGCTGCAGGGCAGCGGGACGTTCGCCGTCGAAGCGGCGCTTGGCACCCTGGTTCCAAGGCGCGGCAAGGTGCTGGTGCCGGACAATGGCAGCTATTGCAAACGCATCGTGCGGATCCTGGGCTATCTGGGTCGTGAGGCGGTCATCCTGTCGCATAGCGAGCAACAGCCGGCCGAGCCCGCGCGGATCGATGCGGCGCTGAGCGCCGATCCGGCGATCACGCACGTCGCGCAAGTGCACTGCGAGACCGGCACAGGGATCCTGAATCCGTTAGCGGAAATCGCGGCGATCGTGGCAGAGCATGGCCGCGGCCTGATCGTCGATGCGATGAGTTCCTACGGGGCCATCCCGATCGACGCTCGCACCATCCGCTTTGACGCTCTGATCGCGGCGTCCGGGAAATGTCTTGAGGGCGTGCCCGGCATGGGTTTCGTGATCGCACGGCGCTCGGTGCTCGAGCGCTCCGACGGCAACAGCGGGTCGCTCGCCATGGACCTGCTCGACCAATGGCGGTACATGCAGACGACAGGTCAGTGGCGGTTTACGCCGCCGACGCACGTGGTGGCCGCACTGCGCGCCGCCATCGACCAGTACCAGGGACAGGGTGGGTTGCCGGCACGGCTGGCGCGTTACGCGGAGAATTGCGCCGTGCTGGTATCGGGTATGCGGGCCCTGGGATTCAAGACATTCCTGCGGGACGCCGTGCAGGCACCGATCATCGTCACGTTCCACTCCCCACCCGATCCGGCGTACGACTTCAGCGAGTTCTACCGTCGGGTGCGCGAGCGCGGATTCATCCTTTACCCGGGCAAGTTGACGGCCGTGGATACATTCCGGGTCGGCTGTATCGGCGCGATCGGCCCCGATGCCTTGAGGCAGGCAGTGGCCGCCGTCGCCGACACCCTGCGCGAGATGGGGGTGCGCCATTTGCACCCGATTGAATCGTGACCTGGATTGGCCGTCGGCGGGACAGGCCGGTTTTCATGCAACTGTCTGATTCAGGCTGGAATCAGCGATGCCGTCGGTCGGAAGCGCTGGTAAGCCGAACGCTGCACAGACCCTTCCAGGCGGGATCCGGACTTCTACCGATGACGAAAGGCGCCGCAGCGTTCACACTGGCGCTGTTTCATGTTGCTTTCAGTTCGTCTTAATCTGCCGTGGGTAATGGCGAGCTTGGAATTTCCGTCATCGGCGTGAGGCAACTCTATGAATACGCGACCGGTCGTCAGAAGCCTTGCGGTCTTCGCCATCGCATTTGTTGCAGTGCTCGCAGCGTTTCCTGCAGCTGCGGCTGAGGGTGGACGCGGGGGAGGTGGCGGCCACGTCGCTGCATCGCGCGGCGGGGGGGCCGGGTATGGTTCGCGTGGGGGCTACGGGTATCGAGGCGGCTACGGGTACCGAGGCGGCTACGGGTATCGTGGCGGCTACGGGTATCGCGGCGGCTGGCGCGGCTATGGTTACTATCCAGGCTGGGGCTGGGGTTGGGGAGGTCTGGGGTACGGGCTTTTCCTTGGAGCACTCCCGTTCTACTACTCGACGTTGTGGTGGAATGGAGTTCCGTACTATTACGCCGCTGGCGACTACTACATCTGGAACGCGGACGTCGGTCAGTATGAAACGGTGCCTCCGCCGGCTGGGTTGGAAAGCCAGGCCGCCGCGCAGCAGCCGAACGTCACGGATCTGTTTGTCTATCCGAAGAACGGTCAGAGTGCCGACCAGCAGTCGCGTGATCGATTCGAGTGCCATTCCTGGGCCAAAGAGCAGACTGGATTTGATCCGACGCAGCCCGGTGGTGTAGCCGGCGCGGATTCGACGACGCCGGGCACCGCCAACGCTGCAGCCTCGGCCGCCTCGTGGCCAGCGAGGCGTCAGGACTACCTGAGGGCCCAGACGGCGTGCCTCGAAGGACGCGGTTACAGCGTGAGGTGACGACACGTCGGGAAGCGTCTCGGCTGCGCCTGCTGGACATTGTATCTCTCACGCTGCAGCGGCATCGCGCGGTGGCGTCGCGGGTGGGTGTGGTGGGCCGATCATGGGCCGATCATGACAAACACGGGGCATTTGCCGATCGCGTCGCTGACGATTCTGCCGATTCAGCCGATCGACATGGGTGATCTCGGGGACATCGTCCGAATGCTCCAGATGCACGAGATCTCGTCAAAGCTGGAGCGACCGATTCTGCGGCCGCGCGATGCCTATGACGCGAAGCGTCACCAGTTGCGCGCTGCCGCGTTACTCGAGCGCGCTCGCTCGTGCTCAGGACGGCCGGTTCTTGCAATCACGGACGCAGACTGCTACGCGGACAAGCTGAACTTCGTCTTTGGCATCGCAGATGTCGGTGGAGGAGTTGCGCTCGTGTCGTTGCACCGGTTGCGGGTGGCCGTGAGCGTCGACATCTTTCGGCGCCGCGCCATGAAGGAAATCGTGCATGAATTGGGCCATGCTCTGGGGTTGGAACATTGCCGCGATGCACGCTGTGTCATGCATTTTAGCAATTCGCTGGCAGAGACGGATGCGAAGAGCGAGCAAGTCTGTGCCATATGTCTGGGTCGGCTCGCATCGATCACCAAGACCGCCAGCGCCTGAAATGGTTGCGGCTCAAACGCGCTGCATTCACTTGTACGTCTTTAACGGCCAAAGAACTGCTCGCGCCTGACTTGGCGCAACTGTCTGATGCCAAGTCAAGCCCTGCCTCACAGGGAGGGTGGGGGAGACGCCGTCGGAAGATGTTCTTTTTGGCGCTGACAATCAATACAACATGCGGCGGTCGGGTACGCGTCAAGCCGGTTCCTGTCGATAGCCTGCCGGCATCGTACGCACACGCCGTATGTGCCCAAAACGATGCGCTTAAGGGCGGCATCGATATCGCGTAGTTCTTGAATGCCGCGCGTGACCTCGGCGAGATTCACGTCGACAAGAAGGTCGGCGAGCGCCTCGTCCTCCGCGTCGTGGACCTGACCGGCAATCTGCAGGTACTGCTCTTGATCGCTACGCAGTAGCGCTTCGTGGAGCGTCACGCGCAGGGCACGCTGGCGCGCTTGCAGTGTGCGATGGAAATGCGGGAAATCTGTGCTGGAAACCAACGGTGTCATGTTACGCTCCTCAGCGCATCTCTCTATCGCTCATCCCGCACGATGTTCTGCTGAGCACAGAGCATGTCTGGTGGCCTATACTTTGCGCGGCGCTCTCCGATCGACCTTGAGTGCTGAAGATGGCCGAGAAGATATTCGAATGCAATACGTGGGTTCCGCAGGAGCTGCCTGGCAGTAGCTGAGCTTTTCTTCTTGAACCTATTGTGGCGGCGCGAGAATTGATGATCCAGGAAAGCGGAAGGTCGTCATCTCGTGGCAAGCACTGACAGCGCGATCCGAAAGCGAGGGCCGCCGGCGTGACGAACCGGATTCCATTTCGCGTGCACCCCATGCTCGCCACGCTCGCCGCGGGGCCATTCGACAGGGCGGGATGGGTGTTTGAGGAGAAATACGACGGCGACAGGATCCTCGCATACAAGGAGGGAGAGCGCGTTCGGCTGCTATCGAGAAACGGAAAGGAGCGCACGGACCGCTTCCCTCGGATCGCAGCCGCTATTCGAGCACTCCGTCCTGAATCTCTTCTTCTCGATGGCGAGGTCGTGGTATTTGATAGCGAAGGCGTGTCGCGCTTTCAGCTGCTTCAGCGGGGCAAGGGTGAACCGGTGTATGCCGTCTTTGACTGCCTTTTCCACGACGGCGAGGATTTGCGGCGTGAGCCACTCTCCACGCGACGCGCGGTGATGGAGACCTCGCTTGGCTCGAGCAAGGCGCTGCTGCCATCGCACAGACTTGCCGCCAACGGTCTCGCAGCGTTCCGCCTAGCCGAGCGTCGGGGATACGAGGGGCTGCTCGCGAAGAATCTGTCCAGTCCGTACGTGGAAACGCGCTCTACCGAATGGCTGAAGGTGAAGATTCGCCAGGAAGACGAGTTCGTCATTTGCGGGTACACCGAACCCGCCGGCTCGCGGCAGCATCTTGGGGCCCTGGTCCTCGGTGCTTATGATCAGGGCAGGCTGCACTACGTTGGCAAGGTCGGAACAGGCTTCGATGAGAAGACTCTCGATGCGCTGTACCAACGGTTCCAGCCATTGGTGAGATCGCAACCCGCGCTGGTTGATCCCCCCGGGGAGAAGGGCGTGGTATTTCTCGCACCAAGGCTCATCGCTCAGGTCTCGTTCCACGAGTGGACCGCGGACGGGAAGCTGCGGCAGCCGGTATTTCTGGGATTGCGCGACGACAAGCGTCCCGAAGACGTCCTCCTGCCGAAGCCCCGCGCGTGAACAGGGTAAAGATCCGGCCTGCGCTCTGTGCTCGCAAGGCAGGCTGGGCTAGCGCCCGAATAATCTTCTGAGTTCGACCTTGGCTTGAATGAGAACACGGCGCTGTGGCCCAGGGAGCTTAGCGCCGGCGCGGTTGATGTAGAAATTGAGCATCGCCATCGCCGATTGGAGCGGCGTGCCCTTGCGGCGCATACTGGCTTCGGCGGAGCGCTTCAATGACTTGGCGATGCGCCGCGGGTTCGTCCAAGTGAAGACCCCGGCTTCCAGAGCAAGCGCGTTGCTGCGTTCAGTGACTTGGGCGGACCAGTACTTCTTCTGCGGTGCCGCCGAGAGCATTGTCCTATGTCCGTCCCGCTGCCGCATCCTAAGGAAGTCCGGTTGGCCGCACCGATGCTGAGCTTAGCTTAACCCGCGATCGACGAGCTTTTCGGCAGTTGTTGGCGCATCGGGGCCGGTTCGTGCACGGCCGATCCCGGCGTGGCGGACTGCCGATGAAGGTCCTGACAGAAGAGGGCCGGGCGCCCATGCCGCACCTAGCCCTTCCCACCATCCTGGCAGCGTCGTTACCGCCGCGGTCCGCGCCCACCACTGCATTTCGACCTCAGTGACGGAAAACGGCAGGTTTCCCACATAGATCTTGCTCATAACGAACCGCTAGCCAAGCCCAGCTCGGCCAGGGTTCAATACGACAACATGCGCAGGGGGTCGCTGAATGATCCGGCCGTCGTAGAAACCCAACCTGACCTAAAACCGTCCTCGAGCTGGCGCCAAGGCTCCCTGAGGCGCGTTCGGCTACTAGGCGAAGTAGGTAGTGCGGATGCGGATTACTACGGATGCATTCCAGGACACGGGGTTCTAGGCTGGCTCAAGAGAGTAAGAGGTGCTGCGGACTCATGATTTGGCATCTCGTCATGTTGTCGCTGGCCGGTTTAACGGGCGCGCGATCGAATGTTCTCCGCAGGCTTCAATGACAGCCACGGCGAAACATTCCACGGAAGTCCTGATCGCTGCGGAGGACGCGACGTTGCGAGGGACGCTCGCGGTTCCGAGTTCCGCTCCGGGAATCGTGCTATTCGCCCACGGGAGCGGTAGCAGTCGATTCAGTCCCCGCAACACCTACGTGGCGGAACGACTCTATGCTGCGGGAAGCGCGACACTGCTGTTTGATCTGCTCACGGCAGAGGAAGAGAAACGCGATACCCTGACCGCAGAGTTGCGCTTCGATATTCCGCTGCTGACGAGACGACTAGTTGCCGCGACCCACTGGACGCGGGCACAGCCACAGCTGCAGGCCCTGAAGATCGGCTACTTTGGAGCGAGCACCGGTGCCGCGGCGGGATTGGCAGCCGCGGCGCAGGTACGCGGGGTTGCCGCCGTGGTGTCGCGCGGCGGCCGGCCAGATCTTGCGGGAGATGCACTCAGCGACGTGCGCGCCGCGACGCTGCTCATTGTCGGTGGCAACGATCTGGAAGTGTTGGCCCTGAATCGACAGGCACTTGCGCAAATGCACTGTGAAGCGAGTTTAACGATCGTCCCTGGGGCAACACACCTGTTCGAAGAACCCGGCGCTCTGGAACAGGTGGCTGCACTGGCGGCGACGTGGTTCACGCGTCACTTCTGACCGGTCGATTGGCTCCCCGCGGCCGACGTGCCGAGCGCTCTCCAGATCGCGCTCAGGCCGTAAACGTGGGCGCTACTTAAGTATTGATACGCATGGCACACCAATGTCAGCGTATCTAGGCTTTCAATCGATGGCCGCCTGGGATGAACGCTTTCTTGATCGTGAAACAGCAGGCATTGCGCTCGCTGAGGCGCTCAAGAAGCGCCAGCCGAGATCGCCTGTGGTCGTCCTGGGTTTGCCTCGGGGAGGTGTGCCCGTTGCCTATCAGGTCGCACTGGCGCTGGGTGCGCCGCTGGACGTAATGGTGGTAAGGAAGGTCGGCGCGCCTGATCAGCCGGAGCTTGCGATCGGCGCGATTGCCGCAGGGGGTGTGACTGTGCGCGAGCCGCATATGGCAGCGTATCTGGCAGCAGAACATGTGCCGTTCGAGAAGCTGGCGCAACGCGAGCGCGAAGAGCTGTCGCGACGGGAGCAGGCCTATCGCGCCGACCTCGCACCGCTTGCTCTGGGCAGCAAGACGGTAGTGCTGGTCAACGACGGCGTTGCTACGGGCTGCACGATGTTGGCGGCGGTTCGCGCGGCGCGCAGGGCGGGTGCGGCTTACGTCATCGCCGCCGCACCCGTTGCTTCGCCCGAGGCTGCCGCTCTCATCGGCGATGAAGCGGATGCGACTGTGTTCCTCAATATCCCGGCCGACCTGGTCGCGATAAGCCTGTGGTACCAGAACTTCGGTCAGACGGAAGATCGCGAAGTTTGCGAGCTGCTCGCAAAGTCCCGGCAGGCCCGACCCGAGAGCGCGAGTCGCTGAAGGGGAATCTCACAGGGTCGATTCAGGACGATCGAATCGCAGCACGAATGTTCCGTCAGGCTGCTGATGCACCGTTGCACCTAGCTCCCCGGATTCGCGATTGAGCGTCTGCAGCAGCCAGTCCCCGGCATCTGGCGGCGCCCGATTAATGCGCAAGTGGCGGATTTGAGTCGGGACCATCGATAGCTGCACGAGACGATGGCTGCCTGTGTCGAAGCTCACAAAGTACATCAGCCCGAGTTCTCCGTGATAAGCCTCGTACCCGCCGATGCCCTCGTAGTCGTTGAGAAGATCTCCACAGCCATACATCACGGGCCTGCCGCGGTAAACCTCGATACCCTTGACGTGGTGAGAGGAATGGCCGTGCACAATGTTGAACGCGGGCCGTATCGATCAGCGCGTGCGCGAAATCACGTTCGCGCTGCGTGATGGCGTAGCTCCAATTGCTGCCCCAATGAATTGACACGACGACGACATCTCCGGCGCGCACGAACGCCGCCACCTGGCGCCTGATTTCGTTCACCGCCCGCGTGGAGCAGTCCTGGATCCAATTGACGCCCAGGCCGTTCCGACTCGCGCGCCACTCGGGCGGCACGCCGCTGCTGGCCATGCCGATGGCGAATACCAAAATTCTCACGTTATCGCCCAGCGCTATGATTGCCGGGGCCGCTGCCTCGGCCACATCGGTTCCGGCGCCGGCGGTGCGGATGCCCGCTCCATGCAACGTGGACAGCGTCTCCGCAAGTCCTGATCGGCCCCAATCCAAGACGTGATTGTTGGCCAGCGTGCAGCAATCGAGCCGCGCTGCGGTGAGGCAGGGTATATTGGCCGGGTGCATACGGTAGAGGACCGGTTTCGCAGGCCAAGCGTCATCGCTCGTCGTCACGGCCGTCTCGAGATTCACGATCCGCGCGTCGGGCCGTGCGCGTTCGATCTCGGCTAGCGCATCACCCCATATGTAGTCGAAGCCGACTGGTCTCGACACCTGTCCAGTCGCTCGTTCGGCCAACTCAACGTATGTCGTGGCCGAGTGTACGTAAGACTCGAACAGCGTCGGCTTGCCTGGATGGGGCAGGATCTGGTCAATTCCCCGCCCGGTCATCACGTCACCGCACAGAAACAGCTTCACGCGGTGCGGCGCACTTTCACCGCCTGTGGTTGAGCATTGAATGGCAATGTCCTTTTGAGCCTGGTCACAGTAAGGGCAGAGCTGGCACTACATGTTGCGGCGGTAGCGGCCGCCGACTTCGTACAACGTCTGCGTGATCTGTCCGAGCGAGCAACAGCGCACGGCGTCCATCAGCACCTCGAACGTATTGCCGTTCTCGATTACGACGCGGCGCAGGCGCTCGAGCATGTCGGGTGCCTCTGCACAATGACGCTGCTGAAACGCGTGCAGACGCTCGAGCTGCGACCGCTTCTCCGCATCGGTCGAGCGCGCGAGTTCGATGGCCCGGGGTTCAGCGCTGCCAGTCGGACTGCGAAACGTATTGACGCCGATGAGCGGATAGGAGCCATCGTGCTTCTTGTGCTCGTAGTAGAGCGACTCCTCCTGAATCTTGCCGCGCTGGTAGCCGGTTTCCATCGCGCCGAGTACGCCGCCGCGGCTGGCAATGCGCATCGAACTCCTTGAGCACGGCTTCCTCGACCAGATCGGTCAGCTCCTCGATGATGAAGCTGCCCTGATTCGGATTTTCGTTCCTGGCCAGACCCCATTCCCGGTTGATGATCAATTGGATCGCCATGGCGCGGCGCACGCTCTCCTCGGTGGGGGTCGTGACCGCCTCATCGTAGGCGTTGGTGTGGAGACTGTTGCAGTTGTCGTAGATCGCGCACAGCGCCTGGAGGGTCGTGCGGATGTCGTTGAACGCCATCTCCTGCGCATGCAGCGAGCGGCCCGAGGTCTGCACGTGGTACTTGAGCCTCTGACTGCGCTCGTTCGCCCCGTACGTGTGCTTCATGGCGACCGCCCAAATGCGGCGTGCGACGCGGCCGATGCACGGAATATTCCGGATCCATGCCGTTGGAGAAGAAGAACGACAGATTCGGCGCGAATTCATCGACATGCATGCCGCGCGCGATGTAGGACTCCACGTAGGTGAATCCGTTGGCGAGCGTGAAGGCCAGCTGGGAGATCGGATTCGCGCCGGCTTCGGCGATGTGGTAGCCGGAGATCGACACCGAGTAGAAGTTCTGCACCCGGTGGTCGACGAAGTATTGCTGGATGTCGCCCATCATCTTGAGTGCGAACTCGGTGGAGAAGATGCAGGTATTCTGCCCCTGATCCTCCTTCAGGATGTCGGCTTGCACGGTGCCGCGCACCGTGGACAGTGTGCCGAGCCTTGAGGGCCTGGTATTCATCCTCGTCGGGAGCGCGGCCATTCTGCTCCTGGAACTTGTCCACCTGCTGATCGATGGCGGTGTTCATGAACATGGCCAGGATGATCGGCGCCGGGCCGTTGATCGTCATCGACACCGAGGTCGTCGGGGCGCACAGATCGAAGCCCGAGTAGAGCACCTTCATGTCATCGAGCGTCGCGATCGATACGCCCGGAATTGCCGACCTTGCCGTAGATGTCCGGGCGCGGGTCGGGATCGGAGCCGTACAGCGTCACGGAATCGAACGCTGTGGACAGCCGGTGTGCGGGCATGCCCTCGGACACGCGCCGGAATCGCTGATTGGTACGGAACGCATCGCCTTCACCGGCAAACATGCGCGTCGGATCCTCGCCCTCGCGCTTGAAAGCGAACACGCCGGCGGTGTAGGGAAAGAAGCCTGGAAGGTTCTCCTTCATCAGGAAGCGCAACAGCTCGCCCTCGTCCTCGAAGCGCGGCAGTGCGACCTTTGCGGATCCGAGTGCCTGACAGCGACTCGTGACTCAGTTGGGTGCGGATCTCCCGGTCGCGATCTCTTGATGACGTATTCATCCTGCGAGTACAGCGCTCTGAATCTGCGGCCATTGCTCCAGCAGCGCGCTCGCCTCCGGGGCGCAGTTCGCCAGCTGGTGGATGCCAGAAGCTCGTCGAAGCCGTCGACCGGCCTGCCGGACGCGTTCGAACAGGGCCTTGGAAATCCGCAGGGCCTGGCGTTCCCGTGCCACATGCGCCTGGGCCGCGACGCGCTGGTGGTACGTGCGCACGTTCTCGGCAATCTCGGCCAGATACCGCACGCGCTCGGGCGGGACGATGGCGCGCCCGCGCGAGGAAGCCTTGACCGATACGCGGGGCAGATGAGCAGGGCCTGGCTTTCAGGCCCAACTGCTGCAATCTGGCCGAAAGGGCTTGATACAGGGCCGTGACGCCGTCGTCGTTGAATCGAGCGGCGATCGTGCCGTAGACCGGCATCGTGTCCGGTGCCTCTGCGAACGCTCCATGGTTGCGCTGGTACTGCTTACGGACGTCGCGCAGCGCATCCTCGGCGCCCTTGCGGTCGAACTTATTGATGGCGACGAAGTCGGCGAAGTCGAGCATGTCGATCTTCTCCAACTGGGAGGCCGCGCCGAACTCCGGCGTCATCACGTAGAGCGAGGTGTCCACCAGCGGGACGATGGCGGATTCGCCCTGTCCGATGCCGGAGGTTTCGACCACGATGAGATCGAAGCCGCTGAGCTTGCAGCTGGCCAGCACCTCGGGAGAGCGGCGGAGAGCTCCGTTCCGGTATCACGCGTAGCCAACGAGCGCATGAAGATGCTGTCGGATTCGATCGCATTCATTCGAATGCGATCGCCGAGCAAGGCACCGCCGGTGCGCTTGCGCGACGGGTCGATCGAGACGACGGCCACGCGTACCCGATCGTCGTGATCCAGCCGCAGGCGCAGGATCAGCTCATCGGTCAATGAGGATTTGCCGGCGCCTCCAGTGCCCGTGATGCCGAGAACCGGGGTCCTGATACCGGCGGCGGCTTGCAATACGGCTTGCCGCGACGCGCATGGGGTAGGCGCGGTCCTCAATCGCCGTGATCACCCGGGCCAGCGACCGGCGGTTGCCCGGAGCGCAGGGCATCGATCGCCTGGTGCTCCTCGGGGGCCAGTGCGCACAGATCGTAGTCGCTCGCGCGCAGCAGATCATCGATCATGCCCTGCAGACCCATCTTCGCCCCGTCGTCCGGGGAATACAGGCGGGTAACGCCGTAGGCCATCAGCTCCCGGATCTCGGAGGCCACGATCACCCCGCCGCCGCCGCCGAACACCTTGATGTTGTCGCCGCCGTTCGCGCGCAGCAGGTCGATCATGTACTTGAAGAATTCGACGTGACCGCCCTGGTAAGAGGTGATGGCGAGGCCATGCACATCCTCCTGCAGCGCCGCGTTGACGATCTCCTGCACCGAGCGGTTGTGTCCGAGATGGATCACCTCGGCGCCGGAGGCTTGCAGCACTCGGCGCATGATGTTGACGGTGGCGTCGTGGCCATCGAACAGCGAGTGGCGGTGAGGAAACGCAGCCTGCGCTGCATCTTGTAGGGCAGCCCGCGTTCGCCAAGGGAGACAGCGTTCATGAGATCGGTTCCTGACCCAGGCGGTCAATCATCACCGGCTCGATTATCGAGTCTGGAGCAAAAATAGCATAAGTCATTGATAGATATTGGCTACCAGATCGGGACGCACAATCTGGGTAAGGTTCGGGCAAGCGCAGTCCTGCAGCGAGTGAAGACCTGAGGTGCACACCATGGCGACAGTATTTTTGTCGCCGGCACAGGGTCGCACGTGGCCAAAGAGCGGGGCGCATGCCCATCGGCGGAGGTCTGATCCGGCCGGTGTGCGCCGCGTCACACTTTGAGCATCTCGCCGCCCGCCAGTCAACAAGGAATCCTGGCATCAGCCGATAACTTGATCCGGGTCAACTCCTTAAGCGAGCTATTTGTGCGCAATTGCTTCGCACCAGATCCCAGCGGGGAGCCAAAGTCAGGCCGTCCAATGAGCGACGCGCAGGCAGGTCGTCAATGACACGGGGTTCCCTGGCCGACAATCTGGCCGACGAGGCACGTCTGACGGCCGAGCAATCGCATACGGACCAAGTACACGCCCTTCGCGATGCGTTGCAGCGCTCCGAGGCATTTCTCAAGGGAACATTCGACCAGGTACCGATTGGCATTGCCTACACCGACCGCGATGGCCGCTTGACTGAGGTCAATCCGGCGTATTGCGAGCTGCTCGGCTACACGGCCGCCGAACTGGTGACCAAGCCTATCGGTGAGATTACCTTTGTGGATGACCGGCAGATGAACCTGTCCGACATCCAGCGCCTGTGGCGCGGCGAGATCGGATCCTACACGCTGGAGAAGCGCTACGTGCGCAAGGATCAGTCCCCGGTTTGGGTGCGGGTCACGGCCGCATTGATCCGCGATGATGCCGGACATCCCACCTGCGCCATTGGATTTATCGAAAATATCGAAGCGCGCAAGAAAGCGGAATTGGCGCTGCAGCAGAGTCGTCATTTCGTTGAAGCGGTCATCGCGAGCGTACCGGCGGCGCTGTTGGCCTGTAATGCCGCCGGGGAGATCGTGCTGCACAACCCGGCAGCGGCCGAGCTGTTTGCCATCAGCGGTACGACACCGGCCGATGGCCAGTCTGCCTGGCTGCAGCAGGCGGACGGCGAGATGGCCGAAGCGGACGCTGCCACCTCGATGCCGCGACATCAGCGGGCCCTGGCGCGCGCATTGCGCGGCGAAACGCTGACCGATTTCGAGATGGTGTTGGCTCCCACTGCATCGGCAGCCCGAACCATCCTGGCCAGCACGCGCCGCATTGCTTCGCCGAGTGGCGAGTTCCTGGGCGCGGTCAGCGTATCGCAGGACATTACCGAGCGGAAGCACGCTGAAGCCGAGCTGGAGCAGCTGCAAAAACGGCTCAGGGATGCCTCACACGAAGCGGGCATGGCGGAAATCGCCACCAACGTGCTGCACAGCGTGGGCAACGTTCTCAACAGCGTCAATGTCTCCGCCAGTGTGGTGACCGAGGCCGCCCGCAAATCCAAGAGCGCCGGTCTCAGACGGGTGGTGAGCCTGCTGACAGAGCACGAGCGGGATTTGGCGAGCTTTCTCACGACCGACGGCAAGGGCGCGCAGATGCTCGTGTACCTGGCGGAGCTGGCGCAGGACCTGGAAACCGAGCGCGAGGCGACCTTGGTGGAACTGGCTGAACTGCAAAAGAACATCGATCACATCAAAGACGTCGTGTCGATGCAGCAAGACTACGCCAAGCTGTCCGGTGTGACCGAGACCGTGGTGCTGGCAGATCTGGTGGAGGACAGCCTGCGCCTGAACGCCGGGGCCTTCTCACGCCACGGCGTGAGCATTCGCCGCGAGTTTGGCGAGGTGCCACCGATCAACAGCCGCAAGCACAAGATTCTGCAGATTCTCGTGAACCTGCTGCGCAACGCCAAGTACGCATGCGACGAATCGAGTGGGCCCGAGAAGCTCGTGACCGTGAGCGTCACTGGCCGCGCCGGCGGCGTGCGCGTTGCGGTGAGTGATACCGGGATTGGAATATCCGCGGAAAACATGAGCCGCCTCTTCAGCCACGGTTTCACCACCCGAAAGGGCGGTCATGGCTTTGGGCTCCACAGCGCCGCGCTGGCCGCCAAGGAGCTGGGCGGAGCATTGGGTGCGGCCAGCGCCGGCCCTGGTCAGGGGGCCACCTTCACGCTGGATCTGCCGCTCGCGCCACCGGAGAGCGGCCATGGCTAGCGACAGCGGCAGTAACAACCGCCGGGTGCTCGTCATCGACGACAATGCGTCGATCCATGCCGATTTTCGTAAGATCCTCGCCGCCGACACGGTGGCGGAATCGGGCCCGTCGGCGGCCGAGCGGGCGCTCTTTGGGACGGCGTCCGACGCGCCGGCGCGGCCGACCTTCGAGGTCGATTTCGCCTCGCAGGGACGGGATGGGCTCGAGCGAGTCGAGCAGGCGCTGCGTATGAGCCGCCCGTACGCCGTGGCGTTTGTGGATATGCGCATGCCGCCGGGGTGGGATGGCCTCGAAACCATCGAACACTTGTGGAGCGCCGATCCCAACCTGCAGGTCGTCATCTGTTCGGCCCACAGTGACTACGATTGGGTGGAGGTGGTGTCGCGTCTCGGGCACGCGGAGAAACTGCTGATCGTAAAGAAGCCCTTTGAAACCATAGAAATCCTGCAATGTGCGAGCGCGCTCACGCACAAATGGCGCAATGAGAAAGAACTGCGGCAACAAGCCGAGATGCTCGAGCAAATGCTGGCCGCTCGCACCCAGGGACTCGAGGCCGCCAACCGGCAGCTGCGCCACTTGGCAAGCCACGATCCCCTCACAGGGTTGCCTAACAGGGTTCTGCTGGAGGATCGACTGGCGCATGCGATCGCCCACGCCAAACGGGATGGCAAGGAATTCGGGTTGATTGTGATCGACCTCGATCGCTTCAAACTCGTCAACGACTCCTTCGGCCATGGTGCTGGCGACGATCTTCTCAAGCAGGTCGCGCATCGTCTGTCTGCAGTGGTGCGCAACGTCGATACGGTGGCGCGGCTGGGCGGTGACGAGTTCGTCGTAATCGTGAGTCCCGTCTGCGGGCGCGAAGACGTGACAGCAGTCGCACAGCGCATCATGCAGGAGTTACGGGTTCCGGTTAAGACGGCCGGGGTCGATATGCACGTGACTCCGAGCATCGGCATCGCGTTCTACCCCAGCGACGGCAGTTCCTGCGAAAGCCTGGTGGCGCATGCCGATTCCGCCATGTATTACGCCAAACAGCGCGGCCGCAACAACTTCCAGTGCTATGCGCCCAACATGAACACGGTGTCGCGCGACACCGTGCGGCTGGAGAGCGACCTGCACAAGGCTCTGGCGCTGGACCAGTTCGAACTCCACTACCAGCCCAAGGTCGATACCGCGACGGGTATGGTGCATAGCGCGGAAGCGCTGATCCGCTGGCACCATCCCGACCAGGGAGAGATCTCGCCGGCGGATTTCATTCCCATTGCCGAGGAGTGCGGACTGATCGGCGCGATCGGAGAGTGGGTTATCCACGAGGCGTGCCGGCAGGCGCGAGCCTGGCAGCAGGCCGGCCTGCAGGCGCTGCGAGTTGCCGTGAATCTGTCTGCGACGCAGTTCAGGCAGGGCAATCTTCTCGCCGTGATTGAGTCTGCATTGACAGATGCGCAACTGGAACCGCGCTACCTCGAAGTGGAATTGACTGAGAGCGCGGTCATGACCGACCCCGAAGAGTCGATCAGGATCCTCGAACAACTGAGTCGAATGGGCGTTCTCGTGTCAGTGGATGATTTTGGCACTGGCTATTCCAGCATGAGCTATCTGCGGCGCTTTCCGATCGACAAGTTGAAGATCGATCGCGGCTTTGTGGCCGACATGAGCGCTTCTGCGGACGACGCCTCCATTGTGCGCGCCATAGTCTCGCTGGCGCACAGCCTGCGTTTGAAGGTCGTGGCCGAAGGCGTCGAGACGCGCGAACAGCTCGACTTTCTCAGGAGTCTCGGGTGCGACCAGTACCAGGGGTATCATTTCAGTCGCGCGCTACCTGCGGGCGAGTTCGAGGCGCTGCTGCGCCAAGCCAACGCGGTACCGCCGGCCGAAGACGATACCGGCAGGACCCATAGTAAGCTGGCAGCGTATCGATTTATCTCGTGAGCGAGGCGGTCAGTGCCTTATAGCACTCGAGCTGTTGCGTACCGGGCCGCCGGATTACCGTCGATAGTTCACTGAGCCATCGCGGGTGCGCGGGTGCTCAATTCGTCACAGGGCGTTCCAGTGCCGCGCACGGGTCGGGGCGCGGCGCGGGATCCGTGGTCACCACGGCATCGAAGGCCGAACCGAGTGGGGGCGCGTCGCCGCGCTCGAGAAATCCTACTGCGAACACCCGTGCAAGCGTAGCTGGGTCAAACCAACTTGGTACGCCGATGTCGCGGCGCGCATGCCCATCTCCCGCGAGCAGCACCACGCCCTGTGCAGCGTGCTCGCGCAGTATGCCCGCCATTACCGCGTCCCGGGCGAGCTGGGCTCGAGCCATGAATGGCAGCTGCTGCTTGGGTACTTTGTGGCAGTGCCCGATGTCGATCTCCTTCTCTTGAGCCGCGAGCAGCGGCGCCGGCGCGCGATCCAGCCCCAGAAAATGCACCTCGGCATCGTCGAACACAGCGGAATAGCCGTGCTCGACGATCCTTGCGGCATCGCTACGGGAGAGATTTGCTGAGAGCAACGGTACGTCGTACTCCAGTGCCAACGCGACATACGGGCGGTAGTACTCCCAGTTCCACCCGCCGCCCGGCGTGCTGTGCCCCGGCGCTGCCTTCTCAATCAGGTAGCGCGCATCAAGCGGGCGCTCGATGCGAGCCCGTTCGATGTCGGTCTGGTGATCGCGATCGAACTGCTCCATCGCGATGGCCGGACGCCAGCCGGCTGCGAACGCCCGTCTGAGCACCTCGAGCCGCAGGCGGTGCTGATCTGCATTGTCGTGCACTTCACCGAGCAGCACGATCGCATCACCGTGGAGCCGATGCTCCCAGGGATAGGGGGTCGGCTCCTCGGCCACAGCATGGCGCAAGGCCGCGAGCGTTATTGCGAGCGCCAATGCCGCGATTCCCAGAGCGGTCCAACTGAACATGCTAAGTGCCTGATACTCAGGCGCAGGATACCCGAAAAGGCGGCCGCACCACGGCCACTGCCGAGCACCTCGCGTGCCCCCCCAGAGCCTGTCAGTCTTTACGGTGGGACGCCTTGCGCAGCTCATCCTTGGCACTTTCCAATACGCGCTTACGTCGCTCCGGCAAGTTACCGCCGGCGCGATTGATATAGAAATTCAGCATCGACATGGCTGATTGAAAAGGCGTGCTCTTTCGGCGCGCGCTGGCTTCGGCCGATCGCTTTAGCGACTGTGCGATGCGTGCAGGGCTAGCGGATTTAAATGTTGAGCGCTCAAGGTCGAGCGCATCGCTGTGACGATTGACTTCTCTCCGGACCACCGGTGCCGGGACGCCTCATGGCGTGCGGTCGGGGGTTTCTTCTTGCGTGCGCCACTCACTTGCCGCTCCGGTCGCACTGCTATGGAAGACATTTCCCTGTGATGGCTGGCAGCGAGCGCGCCAGGAGAGACACTCGCGGCCAGCGCTTTGGGCCTACGGATGGTCTTTGGCGGCGTGCTCGCCTCCCTGCGCTGCGGCGTCGGTCGATTCCTGCGTCGCCGGCTCGACCTCCACCTTGACGTTGGGCGGTGCGTTGGTCACCTCAAAGGCGACGCGCCGATTCTTGGCGCGATTCTCCGGGGTGTCATTGCTGACCAGCGGATTGGCCTTGCCATAGCCACGCGCGCTGAGCGTCGTGCCGTTGGCGCCCTTGCTGATGAGGTAGGTCTTGACCGCATCGGCGCGCCGCTGCGAGAGCTGCAGATTGTATGCATCCTTGCCCAACGAATCGGTATAGCCCTGGATCTCGATCCGCAGCTCAGGCTGCTGCGCGAGCGCAGTTGCAACCTGATCGAGTGTCTGCTGCGCGGGGGCGGTGAGCCTCGCCGAGTCGAACTCGAAATCCACGGCCCGCACGATCACGGTCTGCTGAATAATGCGACAATTGGCATCGACCTGAAAGCCTGCGGGCGCTGTGCACGGCACCGCCGTCGCGGCCACCGGCGGTGGTTCCGGCGCGGGTGCAGGTGCGGCCGGCGGGGGAGGCGGTGGCGGAGGCGGAGCCACGGCAGGTGCCTCGGGTGCAGGCGGTGAGCCGAAGGCGTAGCGAACGCTGATCAACGCCGTGTTCGCTAGATAGCGCTGTTGGATCGGCGGACCGACCGCGAGCGATGGCGAAAAGGCACCTCGATTTGTCCAGACGTGACGATAATCAAGCCCTAAAGTCAGATGGCTCGTAACGTCATAGCCAAGTCCCGCACCAGCCTGATAGCCGAACTCTGTGGCGTAATCATCAGCGATCGGAAAGCCACCGAGATTGGCGTTGTAATAATACGAGCGCACCGCGCCGATGCCGCCCCCCAGGTAGGGATGCACAATGCTGAAGAATCCGCTCGGGGCCTTGAAGTCGTACCACAGGTTGGCGAACGCGCTCTCGGCGCGATCCAATCCGTGGTCAGTCCCTAGGAAATCATGATCCAAGTGATTGGAGCGATGGTCGAGCTCCAATTCCGGGCGCAGGCCGTTGGCGAAGGAGTACCCACCGAGAAGTCCCGCCGCCCAACCTTTATCAAAGTTGATCCGATCGCTCACCGCGCGGTCCTGTCGGAGGTCCTGGGGGCTTTCCCAGTTCAGTCCGCCCTCGACGCCGATATAAGGGCCATCATCGGCTTGGGCGATCCGCGCTCCTGTCGCGAACAGTAGGGCGGGGAGGGCTAGACCCAGTCGGGATCGTACGACTTGCTTCATCGTCTGCTCTTCTGCGTGATACGGGAACGGGCATTAGGCCCGCAAAATGAGCTTCTGACGTTCAGACGGGAGCGTTCGCCCGCGTAGGCCTTGCCTGACGACATGGCATAAAAGCAACAGGGAACCAAACGGCCCGGGTTGAATCGAAGTATCTGAGGGTGCTAGAAATGTGCAGAGAGGCAGTGCTGGGGACTGCGCGCCTGTCGCGAGTGCAACTCCTCCCAGAGGCATCGAATGCGCATTGCTCGAGGGCATCGTCGGACAGATTGGAGCCCATGGGCGATCTGGGCGCAAAGAGTAGGGGTGGATTGGCTTGATGGCAGATAAAGTCAGCCAGATCAGCGGGCAATCGATATGGGTCGGGGCGACGCGGGATCTGTTTGAGCGATTGCAGACCCGCCAATGCTTGTGTCCTCCGGCATCGGTAGACAGTTGACGTCAGTTACCACGCTACCACGGGGCGGATGTGCTCGTAGCGGACTGATCAGCCGCATCAGCGGCCGATACAGAGCCGGCGAAGAACCATCGCGTCAACCGTCTCGCACCTGCGGCGTTACGGCGCCAGTATCACGCGGGCAATGGCTGCGCCAGACGGAGCGTAAGAATATAGTTCCTACGCGGGCAGGTGCCCAAACCCACGGCGCCGTTGGCATTGATCTCGGGCGTCAGGCCTGCAGCGCTCACTAACCCCTGGGGCGAGAAGATTTGCGTAACTTCGAGCCGCTCCACCGCCCCTGCACCGGTGATTTGCCTCCAAACTTATTTGTCGCCACGCCGACTTGACGGGCTTTGCTATGCGCCATCTGCTTTCACTGCCGGTCATCGGACTCGCCGCTGTATTGTCGGGATGCGGCGGAAGTAGTGCGGCACCATCCACTTCCATTACCTCTCCGCTGACGTACTCGATCGGCGGCAGCATCGCGGGTCTTTCCGGAACGGTCGTCCTGCAGAACAACGGTGGCGACAACCTCTCGCTCGCGAGCAATGGTTCCTTTGCTTTTGATGTTACGTTGCAACCGAACTCACCGTATGACGTAACCGTCGCCACGCAACCGGCCAGCCAGGTCTGCTCGGTCAGCAACGGGAGCGGTACGGCCAGTGCCTCGGTCACGAATGTCATCGTCGCGTGCAGTTTGGGCTCGACTGCCACTGATGTATGGACCTGGGTTGCTGGCTCAAACTACGTGAATGCCCCCGGCGTTTATGGCACAGAGGGCACGGCAGCGGCGAACAATACGCCCGGCGCGCGCCGGCAGCCGATCGCATGGACCGATGCCGCCGGTAATTTCTGGCTGTTCGGCGGCAACAGTGTGGGCAATGTTGGCATGCTCAATGATCTATGGGAGTACGGTGCCTCTGCGGGACAGTGGGTATGGCAAGGCGGTTCTGACATGGTGGGCGCCGCAGCCTCATACGGTTCACAAGGCGCACCGGCTGCCAGCAATAATCCCGGCGCGCGCGAGGGCGCCGCAAATTGGACCGATGCAGCGGGCAATCTCTGGCTGTTTGGCGGCGATAGTCTCGCTGGTCAGAACTGGGAGGGGTTCAACGATCTCTGGAGCTACAACCCGACCACCGGACTGTGGACCTGGGTCGGCGGCTCGAACATTGCGGCCAATGCAGGCAGCTACGGCACACCGGGTGTCCCCGCCGCGAGCAATTTGCCGCCGGCGCGTACCGGTGCGATCAGCTGGGTGGACAGCGTCGGGGTCTTCTGGCTGTTTGGCGGGGCGCAGCTCAATTCAAATGGCAGCTATCTCGCTGTGTTCAACGACCTCTGGAGCTACAACCCGACCACCGGACTGTGGACCTGGGTCGGCGGCTCCAATGCGCCCAATGCCGCGGGCGTTTATGGCACGCAGGGAACCGCAGCGGCCAATAACGTGCCTGCTGCCCGTATGGGTGGCAGCGCCTGGTTGGATGCCAGCGGCAATGTCTGGCTATTCGGTGGTTTGGGTCTGGGCCAGGGCGGCCTGGCCCAGGAATACAACGACCTGTGGGAGTACAACCCTGGCAGCGGCCAGTGGACGTGGGTCGGCGGCTCCAATGGACCGAATGCTGCGGGCGCATATGGCACGCAGCGCGCGGGTGCCGCTGGCAACGGCCCGGGCGCGCGCGTCTCGGCCGTGTCGTGGAATGACCACTCCGGAAATTTTTGGCTATTCGGGGGCTACGGGTACGCTCAGGGCGGCGGTCTCGGAAATCTGAACGACCTGTGGGAGTACAACCTCGGCTCCGGGGTGTGGACGTGGATCGGCAACTCCTCGTCAACAGCCGCACACGGGAGCTACGGTACGCAGGGCATTCCGGCCAGCAGCAACGCTCCCGGCGCGCGCGAACAGGCGGTCGGCTGGCTCGACAGCAGCGGCAATTTCTGGCTGTTCGGCGGTTTCGGCTTCGATTCATCCGACGTGGAAGACGACCTAAATGACCTGTGGCGCTTCACGCAGAGCCCCTGAGGCCCGCCACCGCGACGGGGGGAGTAATAGAGAGAAATGGCATGAAAGGGAAATCGAGCAACCCGCTGTTCACACTGGGTGTTGCAGTACGGGGCGTCTATCTGATGACAGCCGTGCTGGCGCTCGTAGCCTGCGGTAGCGGCAACTCTTCTAATTCTAATAACAAGAGCTACACCGTTGGCGGCACGATCAGCGGTCTGAATGCCGGTAGCGTCGTGCTGGTCTACAACGGCAGCATCACCGTGACCGTCTCGGCGGGCGCGAGCACCTGGGTTTTTGCAAGCTCCTTTGCCGCGGGCAGCAGCTACTCGGTGACCGTGCTGACACAACCCGTCAGAGAGCTGTGTGAAGTAACCAGTGGCGGCAGCGGGACGACGCTCAGCGGCGATGTGAACAATGTGACGGTGGAATGCAGCGTTTCCGGGCAGTGGACCTGGGAAGGGGGCTTGAATACGGTCAATGCCGGCGGGGCCTACGGCACGCAGGGTGCCGCCTCGGCCAGCAACCTGCCGGGGGCGCGCTATGACTCCAGCTCCTGGACCGACTCGTCCGGCAACCTGTGGCTGTTCGGCGGGTATGGCTACGACTCAACCGACGGTTTGGGCGCCCTCAACGACCTGTGGCAATACAGTCTGAGCACCGGACAGTGGACCTGGATCAGTGGCGGAAATGCGGACAATGCCAGCGGGGTCTACGGCACGCTAGGCACCGCCGCGGCCGGCAATGTGCCGGGCGCGCGCTATTCGGCCAGCTCCTGGATCGACTCGTCCGGCAACCTGTGGCTGTTCGGCGGCTATGGCTACGACTCAACCGGCGGTGTGGGCAGGCTCAACGATCTGTGGCAATACAGTCCGAGCACCGGGCTATGGACCTGGGTCAGTGGCGGAAATGCGGACAATGCCAGCGGGGTCTACGGCACGCTCGGCACCGCCGCGGCCGGCAATGTGCCAGGAGCGCGCTATTCGGCCTGCTCCTGGATCGACTCGTCCGGCAACCTGTGGCTGTTCGGCGGCTATGGCTACGACTCAACCGGCGGTGTGGGCAAGCTCAACGATCTGTGGCAATACAGTCCGAGCACCGGGCTATGGGCCTGGGTCAGTGGCGGAAATGCGGACAATGCCAGCGGGGTCTACGGCGCGCTAAGCACCGCCGCGGCCAGCAACGTGCCGGGAGCGCGCCAGGCGGCCAGCTCCTGGATCGACTCCTCCGGCAACCTGTGGCTATTCGGCGGCTATGGCTACGACTCAACCGGCGGTGTGGGCTACCTCAACGACCTGTGGCAATACAGTCTGAGCAGCGGGGCGTGGACTTGGGTCAGTGGCGGCAGCGGGGACAATGCCACCGGAGCCTACGGCACTCAGGGCACCGCCTCGGCCAGCAACCTGCCGGCAGCGCGCCAGGCGGCCAATTCCTGGATCGACTCCTCCAGCAACCTGTGGCTGTTCGGCGGCGCGGGCTATGACTCAACCGGCGGTACGGGGTACCTGAACGATCTGTGGCGATACAGTCCGAGCAGCGGACAGTGGACCTGGGTCAGTGGCAGCAGCGGGGACAATGCCACCGGAGCCTACGGCACGCAGGGCGCCGTCTCGGCCAGCACCGTGCCGGGGGCGCGCCAGGCGGCGAATTCCTGGATCGACTCCTCCGGCCATCTGTGGCTGTTCGGTGGGACGGGCTATGGCTCAACCGGCAACGGCTATCTCAATGATCTGTGGCAATTTGTACCGCCGTAGGGACAAGGACAAGCCGGCGACTTAGCGGGCCGCGAAATCGATCCGTAAGTCCGTAGAGATTTATCGCTCGTCATCCCGGCATGGGCCGGCCGGCCTCCGATATGGATCCGGAGTACCGCTACTGATCAGGAGAAATGCAATGCGTCCACGAGCAAGCGGCCCGCTGATCACCCTCGTCGAGGCAATGCAGGCTATCTGTCTGGTTGGTGTGACGTTAACACTCGCGGATTGTGGTGGCAGCAGCAGCATTTCGACCATCGTCAGCACCCCGACGACGATCTACACGGTCCAGAACTACACCGTGGGTGGCACGATCAGCGGCTTGACCGTCAGTAGCGTCGTGCTGGCCAACGGCACCGCCACCGTGACCGTCGCGGCGGGCGCGAGCTCCTGGGTCTTTCCGAGCTCCTTTGCCCCCGGCAGCAGTTACTCGGTGACGGTACAGACACAACCCGTCGGAGAGCTGTGCGACGTAACCAGTGGCGGCAGCGGGATGGACACCGGCAATGTGGGCAATGTGACGGTGGCGTGCGGCTTTGGGCAGTGGACCTGGGAAGGAGGCTTGAATACGGTCAATGCCAGCGGGGTCTACGGCACCCAGGGCACCGCCTCGGCCAGCATCCTGCCGGGAGCGCGCTATGGGACCAACTCCTGGACCGACTCATCCGGCAACTTCTGGCTGTTTGGCGGAGTGGGCTATAACTCAACCGGCGGTACGGGGTACCTGAACGATCTGTGGCAATACAGCCCGAGCACCGGGCTATGGACCTGGGTCAGTGGCGGCAACGGGGACAATGCCAGCGGGGTCTACGGCACCCAGGGCACTGCCGCGGCCAGCAACGTGCCGGGTGCGCGCCAGGCAGCCAGCTCCTGGACCGACTCGTCCGGCAACCTGTGGCTGTTCGGCGGAGTTGGCTATGGCTCAACCGTCGGTGTAGGAAACCTGAACGATCTGTGGCGATACAGTCCGAGCACCGGGCTATGGACCTGGGTCAGCGGCGGCAACGCAGACAATGCCAGCGGGGTCTATGGCACCCAGGGCACCGCCGCAGCCAGCAACGTGCCGGGTGCGCGCTATTCGGCCAGCTCCTGGATCGACTCCTCCGGCAATTTCTGGCTGTTCGGCGGGGTTGGTTACAACTCAACCGGCGCGGTAGGGAACCTGAACGATCTGTGGCGATACAGTCCGAGCACCGGGCTATGGACCTGGGCCAGCGGCGGCAACGGGGACAATGCCAGCGGGGTCTATGGCACCCAGGGCACTGCCGCAGCCAGCAACGTGCCGGGTGCGCGCTATTCGGCCAGCTCCTGGATCGACTCCTCCGGCAACCTGTGGCTGTTCGGCGGGTATGGCTACGACTCGACCGGCAGTGTGGGCAAGCTCAACGATCTGTGGCGATACAGTCCGAGCAGCGGACAGTGGACCTGGGTCACTGGCGAGGATGGGGCCAATGCCACTGGGTTCTACGGCACGCTAGGAACCGCCGCAGCCAGTAATTTGCCGGGAGCGCGCCAGGCAGCCAGCTCGTGGATCGATTCCTCCGGTAACCTGTGGCTGTTCGGCGGGGTTGGCTATGACTCGACCGGCGCGGTAGGAAACCTGAACGATCTGTGGCGATACAGTCCGAGCAGCGGACAGTGGACCTGGGTCAGTGGCGGGAACGGAGACAATGCCAGTGGGGTTTACGGCACCCACGGCACCGCCTCGGCCGGCGATGTGCCGGGAGGGCGCAATTCCATCAGCTCCTGGATCGACTCGTCCGGGAACCTGTGGCTGTTCGGCGGGTACGGGGGCTTGGGCTACCTCAACGACCTGTGGCAATACAATCCGAGCACCGGGAGTTGAACTGGGTCAATGGCTCGGGACTTTTGGCTAATCCCGGATCGGGGCGCGAGCTTTATTGTTGCCGCGGCACTCGCTTGGCGCCAAGACGGCGTCGAGCACAATCTTGTCAACGCCGTCGTCACGCACCGCGACCTGGCAGCTCGGAGTAGAGCGACCAGCTGCAGAATCGTGCCGCCGCGCGTGTCAGGGCTTAGCGCTAAGCAACCAATTTCAAACTTAACATAATATACATTATGCGAAGTAGGATGGCAATTATATACTTGACGTACTAGAGGCCCGGGCGGCATTCTGCTCCTCGCGAACGCGACCTCTTAGCCTTTGGAGCCAGCTACTTTTTGGCCGGCTTCTTAGACTTCGCTGGCTTCTTCGGGGTAAACGGCTTTGGCGGTGTGTTCAGCATCCGCCGCAGTACGTCGTCCTCAGCGATGGGCTTGGGCTTCTCGTCAGTCATGGCGCGGGAGTTTAGGCCGTGGCTCTCAAAGAGACAAACTGCATTACCGACGAAATGGTCCGGGCAGGATTAGATGCCTACTACTCATTCGATCTTGAATGGGACGATCCGGCCGAGCTAGTTACGGCAGTCTATTTGGCCATGTGCTCTTTGGATCAATCAGGCGAGACTGGATCATTAAATCAAGGAAAATTGTCTGAGCAATCGCCGTTTTCGATCTTCACTCTCAGCGAGCGAACGTCAGAAGCGATGATAGCAACACCTTCTGGCCTAACCTTGCGGCTAGTGCTTTCCTTACTTGCAGGTATTTTAGGGCGATTGCCGCTAGTTAATACGAGTATGTATTTTCGTACGTTTTTGTTATAGAGCCATGGGCTATGAGCAAATTGATCTCGTTTGGCTTTCAATTCCTCAAGCGTGTTTTTGAATGTCCCCCAAGGAAACGCTGATGTGTCAAATCCTTTCGCGTCGCATAACTGTTGCATCCGCTCCAGAATTTCCTTGCCTCTCGGATTAGCAATGGCGATTCGGCCTACCCATCGACAACAACCATATCGAGAATCGAATCAGGCCGGTTGCCCTGGACGATCCAACTGGCTCCTCGCCGGTTCCTTGCGCGCTGGCCAGCGTGCTGCCGTCGTCATGAGTCTAATCCAGTCCGCCAAACTCAACGGGCACGATCCGTACGGTTCTCAAGGACGTGCTCGAGCGCCTACCACCCAATCCGCCAGCCGACTCGAAGAACTGCTGCCACATCGCTGGCATCCGCCCCAGACTACTTTACATTGGCTGGATAGTTAACCCCGGAAGATTAACCATGGGAATGCTCAACTTTGATACGGTGCGGGAGCTTGGTCTTGCCTTGCCCGATGTCGTCAATGGCACCGCGTATGGAGCCCCTGCGTTGAAGCTGGGCGGCAAGTATTCTTCTCCTGGCCTGCATCCCCACTAACAAGTCCGCTGAACCCAATAGCATCGTTGTGCGTATCGATCTCGAACACCGCGCCGAGCTACTTCGGCAGCATGCCGATATCTACTACGTCACCGATCATTACGAGCCGCACCCAACCGTGCTCGTCCGATTATCAAAGATCACTCGAGCCGATCTTAGGGAACTCCTGCGCGACGCCCACCGCTTCGCTAGACCCTCGGCCCCGAAGACTGCGATTATCATTGGCCGTCCGAAATCGGCAGCTCGCCAATCGGGCGTACGCAAAAAGCCGAGGAAGCGCTGAGAGGTACCTTCACTGCCTCCGGTCGCGTCTGTCTCATCCAATGCCGGCGTGGCCAGTGGGTTCACCAGCCGCTTACGATAGATGGAGGTACTGCGATGACCATACCGCTAGGTTATCAAGCGTTGCCTGCGCGAAGAACACGAGGGCCGCGGAATGATACTGGGCCGGAATTACGTCCACCGATCCTATGGCGTGGCCCGTAGGCAATCGCTTGATCATCTCGCGTGCGTGCTCGACGCAGCAGACGTACTCCAGGAGTCCGCGCCAAGATATCCAGATGGGATCATGGTTGATGCCATCAGGGGTTACTGTCAGGGCTCGGTTGGCAAGCTTGCGAATTTCCGGTAGGTCTGCGTAGCCAAGCATCTGCAAGTACGGCGGCACCAGCAATTGGGCGTTGTCCATTTGGGAGTCCAATCGCATGCGGCCCGGTCAGCTGAGAAGGCGCCGGTCCGTAGTTACGCTCGGCGTGCTTTTTCCTTCTCGATGTAACGAAGAACACCCCAGGCTGAATCTATGAGTCGAGATAGTTCCGCCGACGAGAAATCTCCGCCCTCCTCCTTAGATTTCCATGCGGCTTTTCTTTTCGTTACTTGCTCGTGCATATGGTCGTAGAACTGGGTATCTCCGCCGCCTTCGACCTCTGGGCGAATCCTGGCTAGCGGAGTCCGAGGACCCCGTGAACGTCAATCTGTGCACGCGGCAGCAAGGGCGTGCGCGAGGAATGCCGGCAGAGCCGGCATTCTTCGGCCTCGGCCGTCTGCCCTGTGCCGAGTTCCGTTTACCGCTGCCCTGGCGTCTCGGTCGAGAGGGCCACGGCCCCACGGTCCGCTGATGGTAAAGGCAAATCAATCTTGGCGTAGTCGCCGCTGATCGTCTAGCTTCGGACGCCGGGCGATTGCGGATTAGCGGGTGTGCGCACGGGCTGGGAAGTATGCCGAGAACATTCCCGCGATTTCGTGCGAACTTGCTGTAATACACTACAATGCTCGGACCAGAGACGGCGCGAGAACCGAGGGCAGCCGGCATTTCCTTCGTGGCGCCGGATCTCGTGTTGATGTGCATTCGCTCCCTTGAATGGAGGAAATACTGTGTCCACTCCTGCCAGACAGATTGCTCAAGGCGTATCTGCAGAAATAGAACGGGTTTTCGCTCGCAGCGAGCTCACCAATGGGAGATGAAAGCCACTACCGTCGAACAACGGAAGGAAAAACTGAGGAAGTTGAAATCGGCCGTGGAAGCTCACGGCGATGAGATCGTGGCGGCAGTGAAACAAGACACTCGCAAGCCTGAAAACGAAATAAGAGTCACAGAACTCCTGAACGTGACCGCCAATATTGAAAGAAACATCAACAATCTCGACGAGTGGATGAAGCCGGTCGAAGTGATTCCATCGCAGAACAAGAACGACAAGGCGAGAATCGTGTACGAGGCGAGAGGAGTATGCCTCATATTGGGACCTTGGAACTTTCCGCTTGGGTTGGTCTTGGGACCTCTCGCAGCAGCCATTGCCGCGGGAAACTGCTGCATCGTCAAGCTCACGGACTTGTGCCCGGCGACTGCCAGAGTAGCCGCCAGGATCATCAAGGAGGCATTCGATGAAAAGGAGGTTGCCTTATTTGAAGGCGGTGTAGATGTGGCAACCGCTTTGCTCGAGCTCCCGTTCAACCACATCTTCTTCACGGGAAGCACGCGAGTCGGAAAGCTGGTCATGGCGGCGGCGGCGAAGCATTTGGCCACCGTGACCCTGGAGCTCGGAGGGAAATCTCCGGTCTTCGTCGATGAAGACGCGGATTTGAAGAAGATTGCGCGGGGATCTGGCGGCGGCCAAGCAATTCAATGGAGGGCAAGCCTGCATCTGCCCCGACTATGTATTCGTGAAGGAGCAGCAGAAGAACGGTTTGGTCGAGGAGTTTCGAGCCAAAGTAAAGCAGAACCTCTACAGGGACGACGGGAGCATCAAGAAGGAAAATATCGCCCAAATCGTCAATGATCAGAATTTCGCCCGAATCAAGAGACTCTTCGATGATGCCGTTGCTAAGGGCGCCAAGATTGCCGTTGGCGGCACTCTGGAAGGCGCCGACCGCACGATCCATCCGACGATGCTCACCGATGTCACTCCTGACATGCTGATCATGCAGGAGGAAATATTCGGGCCGATCGTGCCGGTTCTGACTTACAAGAACATCGATGATGTCATCGAATACATCTCGGGCCGTGGCAAGCCATTGGCGCTCTACATTTACAGCAACAATCGAAACAACATCGACAAGATACTCAGCCGGACCTCATCGGGCGGCGTGACGATCAACGGATTCTTCTCCCATTACCTGGAAAACCAGTTGCCTTTCGGTGGCGTCAATCAAAGCGGCATGGGCAGCTATCACGGGGTCTTTGGGTTCAAGAGCGTTCTCTCATCGAGCGCGCAATCTACATACAGGAGAATCGATAGACGGCTGTTGAAGTCGGTATGCGGGTTAACTGCTGGATTTTTGATGAGAAAACTCGTTATCGCGGGTTGCCCTGCGTGGTCGGGGCAAGCACGGGATAGTCGGCATCAGCGATTCTGCCGAGTCTCCGCATCGTTCTTCTTCTCATGCAAATCCAGAATCTGCCGAAAGATCGTTTCCGTGTAGAACGCCAGCGCCGGGAGACTGCTCGCCTCGACACCATTCTTCGCTGCGTAGTTCCTGATGAGCGCGTCTGAATCCGATTCGTAGTGGCCAGGTTCGATCTCGACCGTCGGAAAGCTCGCGGGCTTTCGGAGTCCCGCGGCCAGCTTGGCCTTCACGGCATCGAACTCCGGGTCGCTCGGGTCACAACGGATCACCTCGATCTGATCGCTGAGGCCTGCTTCGACCATGAAGAGCAAATACTTGAATGAGAAGGGGCAGCCTTCCTTGAGGTATGCCTTTGCTTTGAACGGTTGCGAGCTCATCGCATTTCTCCCGGGGTGATACTCAGCTTACTCATGCTGACACGTTAACGCGTTCACTGTCTTGCTCCGCGGAGGCGACGGGACAGGCCAATTTCTCATGTGTTCCTGCGGACAGGCCGCTCCGGGGTGCCAATCGGGTCCGCTTGATTTTGCTGCCAAGAGCAACGGTAGGATCGTCCGGATGGTCGAGGTCAGCATAAGCGACGGCTTGGCCGCTCGACGCCGATCGGACATCGAAGTCCACCAAACCCTTCAACGCGCCATCGTCCTCGGAGTGAGCGAGAGCCGATGCCATCAGCAGCGTCAGTATCGCCGTCGGCAGAGTTGATTTATTCATGACGCAAACCTATCGAAGTCGGCGACCGGCTTCCGCTGCAGTTTAAAGTGTGTGAGCATGCCGTGAATGTTGTCGATCCGTCTGTGCGGTATCTGACGCGGTGAAACTGCGTACCTGGAGCCGAGCGGGCGAGATGACGTTTGGGATAACTCAATAAAGAACACGGGGCAGACACCCGCGTACCAATTAATTCATTGGGGCGCGAGAGCTTCCCTGGAGAGGTACCCTGCCCCGTCAATCATCCGGCGCAGAAGCATATCGCGTACGGGGCATCCCTGATTCGGCGGCAGGACCCATAGCCAACAAGGTCGAGTAATTTAGTTGCTGCGGCGTATTGCGGACGGCTTCGAATCCGCAGCTGCTTGATCTTGCAGCGGATTTGGGCACGTTACAGGTTGTCCTTGCTGTACATTACGCGAAGACGCCCGTCGGGATTGCGT
The DNA here is from genome assembly GCA_963701975.1 of uncultured Gammaproteobacteria bacterium. Lineage (GTDB taxonomy): Bacteria > Pseudomonadota > Gammaproteobacteria > Steroidobacterales > Steroidobacteraceae > FEN-1191. The sequence continues at coordinate 3,207,176 of OY969692.1, read as the reverse complement.
TCGGCAAATCGGTTAACATGCTGATTCCAATGCAAAAAGGAGTCCCGCAAATGAATGTCAGGCGCCTACAGAGGTTCGAGGCGCTCGCACGCGGTGTTGGTGTCGAGGGGCGAGCAGCGCTCGAAGCGGACTTTGGCCGTTCGTTCGATCTGGTACTGAGTGACAAGTCGCTGTGGCAGAGCCGGGATGGAGCCTCGTGACCACACCCGCACGCCCGCAGGACGACGCGGAGTTCGAACTGTTCGACCTGCGTGTCGAAGTCGTCGGGCCGCCTGATCAAAAGATATTTTGTGGCGCGCGGTTGGGGGATTATTTCGAACTTCACGGCGAGATGCTGATGCTTCCGCCGGGGCAGGGATTCTCGATCTATTCGTTGGCGACGTTGCTGCCGTTGCTGCCCGCCAAGCAGCGCGTAACCGATCCGAACGATTGGATGACGACCGATAGCGAGGTTGCCTGTCCCGATCCGAATTGCCCTACCCGGTTCCGGATTACGCGTGTGGGTAAGCGCCGCTTCTCCCATTCGCAGGTCACCGCAACGCCGCTGGACCGCGGAAGTACGCCGTGATTGCGCGATTCTCGCTCACCGGCGAGTACACGATTTCGCGCATCATCAAGGGTGGCTGGCACCTCGCGGGTGGGCACGGATCGATCGCGCCAGAGCAGGCGCAACGGGACATGGCGGCATTCGTCGATGCGGGCATTACCACGTTCGATTGCGCCGATATCTATGCGGGCGTGGAGCTTCTCATTGGCAGCTTTCGCCGGGCGTACCCAGCACATGCCAAGCGCATACAGGTTCATACCAAATTCGTTCCCGACCTGTCCGAGCTTGCCTACGTCGACCGCGCCTACGTCGAGACGATCGTCGATCGCTCCCTGAAGCGACTGGGACTGGAGCGACTGGATCTGGTGCAATTTCACTGGTGGGACTTCTCGATTGCTCGCTACGTGGAGACCGCATTCGAACTGGATCGCCTGCGGCGCGCGGGCAAGATAGCGCACATCGGGCTGACAAATTTCGACACCCCCCGTCTCGCAGAACTGGTGGATGCCGGCATACCCGTGACGTCCCACCAGGTGCAGTACTCTCTGCTGGACGACCGTCCGACTCATGCCATGGTCAACTACTGCCGCTCTCGAAGCATCCCGTTGTTGTGTTACGGCACGGTTGGCGGCGGCTTTCTCTCGGAGCGATGGCTGGGAAAATCTGCTCCACAACATGATCTGACCAATCGCTCATTGATCAAATACAAGCTCATCATTGATGATTTTGGTGGATGGGAACTCTTCCAGGAACTGCTGAAGGTACTCGCCGATATCGCAGCCCGACACGGTACAGATATCGCCTCGGTGGCGACGCGTGCGATTCTCGACCGACCGACAGTCGCCGCGGCGATCGTGGGCGCGACCAACACCTCGCATCTGCAGGCGCACACGCGGATTGATGCCCTGCGTCTCGGGGAGGCGGACTGCGCCGCCATTGCTTCCGTGACTTGCCAGCGACGTGGCCCATCGGGCGACGTGTATGTGCTGGAACGTGATCGGACGGGCCGACACGGCCGGATCATGAACTACGAACTGAACGAATTGCCCATCGGCCGCATACGTCAGCATGCAGCGCAGAATAAGCCAGGAGCGCCCGCTACCTGAGTCGAAACTGACCACGCGGCCCAAGTCGCGCATTCATATAAAACAGGGGGGACCCGACATGACTACCAAGCGATCTTCATTACCTGAGGGCACATCGGCGCAACGATTGTTTCTCAGCACGATCAGTGCCGCGTTGCTGGGATGCTGCGCTCTGTGCCCGGCAGCCTGGGCCGATACGGCCGGCGCTGAGCCGAATCAGGAATTGAGCGAGATCGTCGTCACGGCGGAGAAGCGCGAATCCACGGTACAGAGCACGCCCATCAGCATCACGGCGGTCAGTGGCTCGGATCTGCAGGCACACGGCCTGTCGGATATGACATCGCTCGCTCAGCAGGTACCGGGGATCTCGTTCAAGACCGCAGGTCCCGGCCAGACGGAGTTTGAGATCCGCGGCCTGACCTCTACCGGTGGCGAGTCGCCGACCGTGGGTTTCTACCTTGACGACGCAGTTCTGACGCCCGCCGCCATGGCACAGAACGGCAAGACCGTGATCGATCCGAGCCTTTTTGATCTGAGCCGGGTCGAGGTGCTCCGAGGACCGCAGGGTACGCTGTACGGCGCGGGCTCGATGGGAGGCACCATCAAACTCGTGACCAATCAACCCGATCCGCACGCGTTCGCCACCAACGTCGAGGTCATCGGCTCCGACACCACCAACGGCGGCGGCTTCAACCACACCGAGAACGCGATGGTGAACATTCCGCTGGTGCAGGACATGCTCGCGCTGCGCCTGGTCGGGACGGACAAATACATCGACGGATGGATCGATCGCAAAGTGTTGAGTCCGTTCCCGGTCGAGGTCAACAACAGCACGGCGCGCGGCGACGTCGCCGGCGCGCCGGTGGCGCAGGACTTCAGCCACTCCAATTGGGAGCGGCTGCAGGCCGGACGCGCCTCGGTGCTGTTTCAGCCCACCGATCGCCTGAGCGTCACGGCCGGCTTCATGCATCAGCAACTCAGTCAAGGTGGTCCAAATACCATCGACAGCCCACCGCTGAACGAAGCGCACTACCAGCCGTTCGACGTCTCAGAGCCGTTCGAAGACAGGTTCAACCTGTACACCCTGACCGCCAAATATAATTTCGACGCGTTCCAGGTAGTGTCCGCATCGGCCTACTGGGACCGCGAGCAGGACCAGACCCAGGACATCTCCGAGGCGATGCAGGACTACATCGGCGGCTTTTTCGGGCCGCCCGCCAACTGGCCGTTCTCGTCGAGCGAAACGGTGACCGAGGGCGGCGGCACGTTTTTCGGACTCGGCGCGGGATCGATCACCGAGAATGACTTCACCCGTCAGTTCAGCGAGGAGCTGCGACTCGCCTCGACCGGCGACGGCCCTCTGCAGTGGCTGATCGGCGGTTACTACAGCAGCTTCGGCGCCACCTCGCACGTCTACTCTTTCTATCCTGTCGCCGCCGATGGCTTCGACGCCGACTTCGGCACCACCAACCTGGCCGACAACCATCGCAAGGTCAACATCGATCAGTACGCGGCGTTCGGCGAGGTGTCGTATCTGCTCTCCAACCATTTCAAGGCGAGCCTCGGCGCGCGCTACTATGAGTACAACAGCAATTCGGTGACCAGCGTCAGCGGAGTCTCCGCCAACGGCACCAGCAACCCGCTATTCGGCCGCGCTCGCAACTCGGGCGTGACTCCCAAGCTCGACCTCGCCTACATCCCGAACGACGGCACGACCGTCTACGGCACCATCTCCAAGGGCTTTCGTCCAGGCGGCCCGAATTCACCGATCCCGGTCCCGCCGTGCGCGTCAGATGCCCCCACGCAGTTCGGTCCGGACAGCGTGTGGAACTATGAGCTCGGTGAGAAGCTGCGCTTGCTCGATTCGCGACTTTCGATCAATGGCGACATCTACTACGAAGACTGGACCAACGTGCAGCAGCAGGTGGCTCCGAGCTGTGGCTTCAAGTTTACGGCCAACGCCGGCAAGGCGAGGGTCTATGGTTCCGAGCTCGAACTGGGCGCGGTGCTGGTGCCGGGCGTCGTGCTGACACAGAACGTGGGCTACACTCATGCCACCAACTCGACCACCTTGCCGGCCGCCGGCGTGGTGTCCGGAGACCGTCTGCTGGACGTGCCGGAGGTGACCGCCAACACGAGTCTGACCTATAAGCGGCCGCTCGCAGCTGGCATGGATCTGTTCGCGCGCGTCACCAACAGCTACGTCGATACGATCCAGGACATCACGTTCACGCGCAATACGCTGCCCTCGTACGACCTCGTCGGACTTCGGCTCGGGCTCGAGACCGTCCGCTGGTCGGCGGCACTGTTCGCGGACAACCTCACGAACAAGATGGCCCTGCTGGGAGACACGGGCGCCCTGTCGGCGAACATCTCGATCCTCAATCGAATCTCGACCAATCAGCCCCGCACGATCGGAGTGGATTTGGGTTTCAAGTTCTGACGTAGCGGCGTGGTCGCCTATCCGAGCCGTCAATACGCCTGGACCGTCGTCGCGATCCTGATCGCGACGGCGGTCCTGTCGTATACCGATCGAATGGTGCTGAGCCTGCTGGTGGATCCGATCCGCGCTGATCTGGGCATCAGTGACACACAGATCAGTCTGCTGCTCGGCACGGCATTCGCCGTGGTCTATGGGATTGCCGGTATACCGCTGGGTCATCTTGCAGATCGGACATCGCGTCGTAATCTGATATTCGCGGGGGTGTCGGTGTGGAGCGTGGGAACGATCGCGTGCGGACTGTCGCACGATTTCGCGCAGCTATTTGCCAGCCGCATCGTGGTTGGGATGGGTGAGGCGGCGCTGTCTCCCGCGGCAATATCGCTCATCAGCGACTACTTCCCGCCCTCGCGGCGCGGCACAGCCGTCGGGTTCTTCCTGAGCGGTATTGCAATGGGTAGCGGCGCCGCCATTCTGATCGGCGGCGGCGTGATGCATGTCGTCGAGTCGGGAGCGCTGGCCGCCACGTCGCTCGCGTCCGAGCCACCCTGGCGCTCGGTGTTGCTGCTGATCGGCGGTCCGAGTTTGCTGTGGGCGCTCGTGATTCTGTTGATCCGCGAGCCCATCCGGCGTGCCACGGAAGCTGTCCCGGTGTCAGATGCCGAGGCGCCTCACGGTGCCTGGCGCGCCACGCCGTGGGCTCAGGTGGCGCCGATCTATCTGATGCTGGCGGCGGCGTCATTCGTCAACAATGCCGTCGGCGCGTGGGCACCGACGCTGCTCATCCGGGACTTCGGCAAAGATGCGGCGCAGATCGGTGTGGAATTGGGGCTGCTTTTGACCGCCGGTTTTGGCGGCGGCGTGCTCCTCGGCGGCGTCCTGGCCGACCGTGCCGCTGCGCGCGGCGGTCGGCAGGCCAAGCTGCGTGTCTGTCTGCACTCCGGGCTCTTGGTTCTGCCGGTCTCGCTGCTGATGAATTCGCGGCACTTCGGCGGCGTGCTGGCAGGTATACCGCTGTATTTCGCGCTCTCAGGTGTCGTTACCGCGACGGGATTTTCCGCCATCCTCGATGCGGTCCCGAATCAGTCACGGGGACTCGCCATGTCGATGAGCTTCTTTCTGAACGTGGCGCTGGGTGCTGGCATCGGCCCCACCGCAGTGGCTCTGGCCGGCGAGCATGTGTTCGGGGCAGCAAAGGGGCTGGGGCCGCCGTTGGCTTTGACCGCGGCGGCAGGCTACCTGGTTGCCCTGGTTGCGATCTGGGCGGCACTGTGGATATTTCGGCCGCGGAGCAGCATTGCCTCGAGTTCCTGAAGTTCCGCTTCCCGTCCAAACCGCGAGTCACGCTAGCAGCGCTCGAAGATTCCGGCCGCTCCCATGCCCGTGCCGATGCACATCGTCACCATGCCGTAGCGAAGCTTAGGGTCGCGTTGCAGACCACTGACGATGGTGGCGGTGCGGATGGCACCGGTGGCACCGAGCGGATGGCCGAGCGCAATGGCGCCGCCCAGCGGGTTCACCTTGGTCGGATCGAGCTGCAGGCTGCGCATCACGGCCAGAGCCTGGGCCGCAAAGGCCTCATTGAGTTCAATCCAATCCAGATCGGATTGCTGCAGCCCGGCCGCCTTGAGCGCGCGTGGAATCGCCTCAATCGGCCCGATGCCCATGATCTCCGGCGGCACGCCGGCCACCGCAAAGCTCACAAAGCGGGCCAGCGGGGTCGCGCCGTAGCGCTTCATCGCGGCCTCGCTCATCAGCAGCGCAGCGCCCGCGCCATCCGACATTTGCGAGCTGTTGCCGGCCGTCACGGTACCGCCGGCCGCGAACACCGCTCGCAGCTTCGCCAGGCCCTCGAGTGATGAGTCCTTGCGCGGACCTTCATCGATGTCGCAGATCCTCTCGACCACCCGCACTGTGCCGCCCTCACCCGGAACATGCGTACGCACCAGATAGGGCGTGATCTCGCCGCGGAATTGACCGGCGGCAATGGCCGCACAGGCGCGCTGGTTGGATTGCTGAGCGAAGGCGTCCTGATCCTCGCGGCTGATTTTCCAGCGCTCGGCGACCTTTTCGGCCGTGAGGCCCATGCCGTAGGCGATGCCGTAATGCTCCTGCCGGTCGAACACCGCCGGGTTCATGCTCACCTTGTTGCCCATCATCTGCGACATCACGCTCATCGACTCGGTGCCGGCGCCGATCATCACGTCGGCCTCCCCGAGACGAATGCGCGCGGCGGCATCGGCGACGGCCTGCAGGCCGGAGGAGCAAAAGCGGTTGATCGTGATGCCAGGCACGGTATCGGGCAGCCCCGCGAGCAGCACCCCGATGCGCGCGACGTTCATGCCCTGCTCTGCCTCGGGCATCGCACACCCGACAATGACATCACCAATCGCGTCGGCCTGCAGCCCCGGGACCTGCTTGACCACCGCGCGCAGTACATGGGCCAGCAGGTCATCCGGGCGCACGTAGCGGAACATGCCGTTACGTTTGCCCACGGCAGTACGGGTCACAGCGACAATAAAGGCTTCCTGAATCGGCTTGTTCATGATGAGCTCCAAGAATTCTGACGGGTCCTAGTTGCGCAATGGTTTGCCGGTCTCCAGTGTGTGCGCAATGCGCTGCTGGGTCTTCTCGGTCTTGAGCAGCTCGACAAACTGTGCTCGTTCCACATCAAGGATCCATTGCTCGTCGACGCGGCTGTTGCTCTCCACCTCCCCGCCGCACAGCGCGATGGCCGCCGCGCGCGAAACCCGATAGTCATGCTCGCTGATCATGCCGCCCTCCTTCATGTTGACCAGCGTCATCTCGCAGGTGGCAATGCCATTGCGACCGGCCACCGGGATCGAGCGTCGGACCAACGGCGGACGATAGCTGGCCTCAGCCAGCGCGCGGGCGCGCCGGATCGCCACGTACAGCAGCTCATTCGCGTTGAACAGGACGTCGTCGGACTTCTTCGCATATCCGAGCGCGATGGCCTCCAGGGCACTCTTGGATACCACCGCCATCGCGACATTCTGGAACGCGTTCTGAATGAAGGGGGAAACGTCGCCACCGGCGGTGCGCTCGGCCAGGTCGGCAGCCTGCAGGGCCAGCTCCTTGCAGCCGCCGCCCGCCGGAATCAAACCGACCCCCACTTCGACCAGGCCAATGTAGCTCTCCAGCGCCAGCACGCGATGCGCCGACTGCAGCGCGAACTCGCAGCCGCCGCCCAGCGCCATGCCTTGCACGGCCGCTACGGTCGGCACCGTGGCGTACTTGAGTCTCATCGCGGCGCGCTGAAACTTGTCCACGAAGCGCTCCAGCCGCTCGAATTGATGGGCCTTGCAGGCCTCCAGCACCTCGTTGAGGTTGGCGCCGAGCGCGAACGGGGCCTCATGCCAGATCACCAGGCCATCGAGCTCGCGCTCGGCGCGCGCGAGCGCCTCGAGGATGCCGTCGACCACCGCACCGGCGATCGTGTGCTTCTTGGTCTTGAACGAGACGATGCCGATGCGGGAATCCTGCCGCGGCAGCTGCCAGAGCCGTACGCCCTCGTTCTCCCACAGCGTGCTACCCCGATCTGCGGCGGTCTCACCGAGCAGCTTCTCCGGATACAACTGGCGGGCAAAGACGGGTAGCGATGAGCGCGCCCTGAGGGTCCCGGTCGCGGCCGAATAGGAACCTGTCGCCTCGTGCACGCCGCTGCGGCCAGCCACCCAGCCGGGAAGCGGTGCTTGTGCCATGGTACGCCCGGCGTCCCTATCGGCCTGAATCGCCTGAGTGATCTCGTGCCAGCCGGCCGCCTGCCAGGTCTCGAACGGTCCCTGCACCCAGCCAAAGCCCCAGCGCATCGCAAAGTCGAGGTCACGCGCGTTGTCGGCGATATTGGCCAGGTGATAGGCGCAGTAGTGAAAGACATCGCGAAAAATGGCCCACAGGAACTGTGCCTGTTTGTGCGTTGAGGCGCGCAAACCGGCGAACTTCTCCGCCGGATCGCGCAAATTGAGGAGCGCTTCAACCTCCGGGGCGATCACGCCGGCCGCGGGTCGATACGCCAGTGTCCCGGGGTCCAGGACCTGAATCTCCTTGCCGAGCTTGCGAAATATACCGGCTTTGGTCTTCTGGCCCAGCGCCCCCTTGGCGATCAGCCCCTGCAGCCAGTCGGGCGACCTGAAGTACGCATGCCACGGATCCGCGCTGCCGTCCGCGCCAAGCATCGACTGCATGGTGCCGATGACATGGGCCAGTGTATCCAGTCCCACCACATCGGCGGTCCGGTACGTGGCACTCGACGGGCGACCGATTTTGGGACCGGTGAGCGCGTCCACCTCATCAAAACCGAGCCCCAGCCGCGCGGTATGGTGCATGACCGCAAGGATCGAGAACACGCCGATGCGGTTCGCCACGAAGTTCGGCGTGTCCTTGGCGCGCACGACGTTCTTGCCGAGCCGGCTCGTCAGCCAGGTCTCCAGTCCGTCGAGCATCGATGCATCGGTATCACCGGTCCCGATCAGCTCAATCAGCGACATGTAGCGTGGCGGGTTGAAGAAATGCATGCCGCAGAATCGCGTGCGCAACGCTACCGGCAGCCCTGCGGCCAGCGTCTCGATGGCCAGGCCTGAGGTATTGGAAGCGAAGATCGCGTCCGCAGCAATGTACGGCGCGACCTTCGCATAAAGGTTGTGCTTCCACTCGAGTTTCTCGGCGATGGCCTCGACGATCAGATCGCAGTTTCGCAGTTGCTCCAGGTCCGAACCATAGTTGGCAGCGTCGATGTAGGCGAGCCTGTCCCTCGTAGCGAGCGGCGCCGGTTCCTGCTTGGAGACTGCCGCCAGAGCCTTGGCGACGATGCTATTCGGCGCGCTGCCCTCGGCGGGCAGGTCAAATAGCAGCACCGGTACATCGGCATTGGCCAGATGGGCCGCAATTTGCGCGCCCATGACGCCCGCGCCGAGTACGGCCGCCTTGCGGATTGTGAAATTGTCCACGTGTTTGTCCTTGGCCTGAATGCCAGTCGAAATTTCCGCCTCATGCACCGGACTCATGCCGCTCATGACGTTCATCCGAGCATCGGACGTGATCGTCTGCCGATTCACGTCGCGGTAGTTTAGACCACCATCATCCGGGTCGTATCGACGTTGCGTCGAAGTGGTCCGGCTGACAGACGCTACGCATAGCCTGCCGGCATTGCCTCAATTGACATACCGGGGATAATTCACTGCGCAATACCCAGAGGCGTTACCAAGGAGCGGACCATGAGGGGTAGAGTTCAAGTTGCGGGCGGCCTGCTTGTGGCGCTCGGGCTGTGCTCGATCGGCAGCGCTGCGGAATGGGTGCAGACCTGGGGTGCTGCGCCCCTGCCGCCCACCCCCGCGCTCGGCCCGTTCCCCGCAACACCCTCATTTGAAAACGTGACTATCCGTCAGGTCGTGCGCGTCAGCAGCGGCGGCAGGCGCGTGAGAATCCGTTTCACCAACGAATACGGCACGAAGCCCCTGGTGATCGGCGCCGCACGCGTGGCGTTGGCGGACGGGAAAGGCGCGATGCAGCCGGGATCCGCACGCGCGGTAACGTTCGACGGCAGAGCGTCGGTCACCATCCCGGCCGGTGCGCCGTTCCTGAGCGATCCGATCGATCTGCCGGTCGCGAACCTCGCTGCCCTGTCGATCAGCATTTACTTGCCGGAGGCGACCGGCGCGTGCACCTGCCATGCGACTGGCATGCAGAATGCCTTCGTGTCCGGCACCGGCGACTACACCGACCAAGCCTTCGCGCCGCAGCAAACGATCGAATCGCGCGCCTTCCTTTCGGGGGTCGAGGTTGAGCTTGCCAGAGGTGCGCGGGCCATCGTGGTGCTCGGGGATTCGATCTCCGACGGTGTGGGCTCGACCGTGGATGCCAACCGTCGTTGGCCCGATCTGCTGGCCGACCGACTCAACACGCGGGCGCAGCCCGGCTGGAGCGTCGTCAACATGGGCATCAGCGGCAATCAGGTATTGGCGGATGGTGCCGGACAGAGTGCCCTGGCTCGTTTCGATCGCGACGTGCTGGCCGTTCCCGGCGCCCGGGTGCTGGTGATCTTCGAAGGGGTGAACGACCTGGGTTTGTCCTATGGGCACGTCGAAGGGCCGTTGGCGCAGGTGTTCAAGAATTGGATGCCGGCCCGCAAAGTGACGGCCGAGTCCCTGATCGGCGCCTACCGGCAGCTGATCGCCCGGGCGCATGCACGTGGACTTAAGGTCTTGGCCGCGACCATCACGCCGTACGGGGGCGCTGCCTACTATTCTGAGGAGGGCGAGGCCGTTCGTCAGCGGATCAACGCCTGGATTCGCACCAATCGGGAGGTCGATGGCGTGCTGGACTTTGACAAGACGATCCGCGATCCGGCCAAGCCGACGCAGATCCGGGACGGCTATCATCCAGGCGACCATCTCCACGGAACCGATACCGCCTATGCGGCGATGGCGGCTGCGGTCGATCTGTCGCTGCTGCGGTGAGCAATCGGACCCGGGGGATCTTAGAACTGTCTGTCGGAGCTTTCCGACGGTTACACGAGCGTTCGGCCTACCAGGGCGTCCTGCACGCCCGACAGACCGAGCCACTACAATGCGGTGGCTCCTCTAGGTCTCACTTAGGCTCTCGAGAATGCCTGATCCGCAAGGCGCGGTGGCCATTTGCTGCTACATATATCGCGCGGTCGCCGACGACCGATGCTGGGCCTGCAAGGCGAGCTACGGATGCCCGAGGTTCAGGTCAGCCGCGGAGCTATTACGCTTCAACGACATGATTCCCCCCTCGATGGTTGCGGCGCCGTTGCCGCTCGGGGTGTGGCCGAACATGTTGAGCAAGATCGGGGTTGACCCCGCTCCCTCAGCGGTAGGCGACGCGAGCGCAGCGGAAGACTCTCCGTTGCGGCGGCTGGCTGCGGTGCTTGGTCTGGTGATGAATTCCGACTCCTCTTCCGCGTAGCAGCGCCTGACAGAAGCGCCCGTTCCGGGCCTGCGAGCAGATAAGGACTTCGCCCTGATGGACTACCACCCGATCAGTCTGACTGAGAAGCTGAGCAAATTCTCGGACCATTGGGCGCCGAAAGTCGTTGCAGAGATGAACGACTATCAATTCAAGGTCGTCAAGTTCTCCGGTGAGTTCGTCTGGCATGATCATAGGGATACCGATGAGGTCTTCCTGGTGCTGCGCGGTAGTATGGAGATCGAGTTTCGAGACGGTTTGGTGCGCTTGGGCGCTGGCGAGCTGTTCGTGGTTCGGAAGGGCGTGGAACACCGCACGCGTGCTGCGAGTGAATGCCACGCCCTGCTGATCGAGCCCCGCGGTGTCGTGAACACTGGCAATGCCGGAGGTGAACTCACGGCAGAGAAGGACGTATGGATCTGAGCGCGGCAGATCCGCGCCGCCGATTGTCGCCGTATTGCACGCCTCTCATCGCGCAGGATTGCACTGCGGGCGCGAGCGAAGCTGTGCCATCATAGGCGCGGTGCAACCTTGTCGGCGGCCTCATTCGAGGACATCACCGGATAGACTTCGAATTCGACCAGGTCGCTCCAGTTCTCGATCCACCGATCGAGCAGATTGCGATCACCCGTTTCCATCAGCTGGAAGCAGCGCTCGAGGCTCTCGTTCGACCCAGCTGGATATATATCGCAGACCGTCCGGGGACAGCCGCCCATGGTCGCGAAACCGTCTGTAGATGGGGAGCGCGTCGCCATTTCTGAACTTTTCAACGACCATGAATAGCATCAGCAATCTCCGAATGTTGTTTCACTCGATGCGGCCTGTGCCTCACACGCGTCAGTCCGGATACTGAGGCCGGGCTCGACGTACCGGCAACATCAGGAAGCAACGACCGGCGGCGACAAGCGTTGCAGCATTTGCCGGGCGTTGACGATCAGAATGCCGGCCAGCACCAGCAGCGCGCCGAAGCCGAAGCGCAGACTGATCGGATCACCGAGCAGCAGCGCGCCCAGTGCGACTCCGAAAATCGGTGTCAGCAGCGACAGCAGCATCAACCGTGATGTCAGGTAGTGGCGCAGCAGCCAGAACCACGCGAGGTAGCTTGCGATCGAAATGACCAGTGTCTGGAACAGCAGTGCGAGTAGCGCTGGAAGGGACAGCACCACCCTCGTCTGGTCGGTCATTGCAGCGAATGCCAGAAGCACCACCGCGGCAATGCTGACCTGATAGAAGACCGTCTTTTCCGTCGCGGCGTTGCCGACTCGGCCGCGTCGCAGAGCCACGTTGGTAAGACCCCAGCTCACGCCGCCAAGCAACGCGAGCAGATCACCGCCGAGCATCTCTCCAGTCGGGCGGCCGGACCGGCCAAGGAAGGCGACGACGATGCCCAGAAACGCGACGCTGATGCCAGCCCACTGCAGCCGCCGGAGACGCTCCTCTGGCAGGAACTGTAGCCCTAGTGCGGTGAAGATTGGCGCCGCGTACAAGAATACGATCGTATGCGCGGCAGTAGTGTGCGCGAGCGCCTCGCCGACGAATATGAATTCGAGCGCAAACATGCTGCCAATGACCGCACCGCTGCGCAGGGTGCCGTCGGCCAGGGCCGCCCTGCCCTCGCGGACGAATACCCATACGCCGAAGAAGACTGCCGCCCCCGCGAACCGGATTGCAAGCTGCATGGTGGGCGCGACGTCGGCGGCGACGGCCTTCATCACGACCTGCTGTGCTCCCCAAATCACGCACAGGGCAAGAACGCTAAGGACCGCCCGCAGGTCGAGCGGACGGCGCGCTGGCCGATGCGTCGATTTCAATCAAGCGCCGCGAATAGGACATATTCGCGTACACCAAGGCGTGGCCGGCGCGCCGTGCGTTGCATGCTCTGTTGACCCTGCTTGGATATCTATCTAATCATACCTATCAGCTGCTCGCGCCGGATACCATGGCGATGACGGGAAGGCTCGGGACCGGTTCCTGGCGCCGGATCAAGTAACTAGGAGGCGGGCCTCATGCGACAGTGGCGAGTAGCACGCGTGCGGATGAAGCGGCGGGTTTTCTGGGGATTATTTCTGACTACCGTCGCATCCTGGAGCGTTCCGGCGGCGGCGTCCGGCTTGCCCGATGCGCTGCGAAACTGCACTCAGGAGCAGGACGACGGCCGGCGTCTGGCCTGCTACGACCGAGAGGTCTCACGTCTGGCGACGACACCGGATAAATCGTTCGGATTGTCTGCCGAGCAGCAGCGCAAACAGGAGGCTAACCAGGCGCACGAAAAGCCCCGGCCGCAGGTCCTGTCGTCCGTCGTGACCGCCGTCGTCGAGCGCGCCGACGGACGCAAAGTCATTTCGCTGGCCGACGGCGGGATCTGGGTTCAGGGCGAGGCCTGGGAGGTCTTCGACGTAAAGGTGGGCGAGGCCGTCACCATCAAGCCGGGGACGCTGGGATCATTCCATATGTACGCATCTTCAGGGCGGGCCATCCGGGTAGCGCGCGCGCAGTAAGGGCGCCCGGTTTCCCGGAATCTCGAGCAGTTGGCCAACAAATCAGTACAGCGAACTGAATAGCCGTCCGGGCCTGGGCTCGTAATACCGATCCGGATTCAGCGAGACCACCACGCGAGTGGCGCGCCCGACGATGTTCCGTCGTGATACGAAACCCAAGTAGCGCGAATCGGCGCTGTTGTCGCGATTGTCGCCGAGCACGAAATACATTCCCACCGGGACCGTCACCGGACCGACCAGGGGCCATCGTGGTCGGTCCGGCAGCAGCAGAATGTCATGCGCCGGCAGTACACCCGACTCGCGCAGAATTGAAGGATCGTGCGCCCGGGTCGCCGCCAGCAGCCCCTGCAATCCGCAGCCGTCACCGGCGGCGTAGCGGGCGGGTACACCGTTGACTATCAGCTGCTCGCCGTCCAACGCCACCGTATCGCCTGGCAACGCGATCACGCGTTTCACCAGTGAAGTGCCGTCCCGCGGCGAGTCGAAGACGACGATGTCACCCCGCACCGGACCCTGCCCGCTCGTGAGGTGTATCAGCGAAAACGGCAGGCGCAAACCATAGACGTGCTTGTTGACCAGCAGCCGATCGCCTTCAAGGATCGTCGGGTTCATGGAACCCGAGGGCACGTAGACCCAGTCGGCCCACGCCGAGCGAAAACCACACATCAGGATCAGGAACAGCAGCAGAGCGCGGTACTCGCGCCAGTGGCCTGCCAGCCGGCCCTGCCGGGATGCGCTCGTCATGGGACCTGTGTTTCCAGTCGCGTGATCGCGCATGACGGAGCCGACGTGCAGGCACAGGATCTGCAGTACCTGACGCCAGAACCAGGCCTTGGAACGTCGCTGCCGGAACTCTTCGATCAGATCCCCGACCAGCGCCTCGCGCCGGTAGTCCGGTGCCAGTCGCAGCAGTATCCACATCGCCAGGCGCGGCGGGTCTGCCGCTGCTACGGCGGCTTTCATCCTCGTCTGCCTCGCAGTTCCGGGATGCCCTGCCACAGTCGGGTCAGCGTGTGCCGGGTCTCACGCACTTCCCGCAAACCCCTGGAGGTCAGCTGAAAGTACGCCTTGGCCCGGCCTCCGCGCGCCGCTGTGGGCTCACCGAGCCTTGAGACCACCAGGCCCTTCTTTTCAAGACGCGCCAGGGCCGTGTAGACGCTGCCCAGCGCCACTTTCCGTCCACTGCCCTGCTCCACCTCCCCGGCAATGGGGATGCCGGAGGCATTGCGACCAGCGCGCAATACTGCCAGCAGAACCAGCAGTTCCAGCGAGCCGAGATGCTCTCGAGCGCTCATTTATTCTACTTTATTGAAAGAATAGGCGCGGCGCAAGGGGCCTGTCGGGCCGTCTACTTGCGGGTAGCGGAATCGGGCGGCTCGCCCAGCCTGAATCGGCACACGTTGCCGCCGCGCACCATGCACTCGCGGTGTTCCACTTTGCGTCCGGTCGCCGATTCCATGAACCCGAGATCGAACTCGCACACGGCCGGGAAGCGTTCAGCGAGCCGATGGAACACGCAATTGCGGGCAACGATTTCATCGCCGTCCTTCGCGCAGCATCGCGCCTCGGTCTCGTATCCGAGTTGCTTCATTAGCCTGGACGTTGCGGCCACCGACAGCTGCTTGACGTGTGCGGCTTGCGCGGCGCGCTCGCCCATGCGCCGCATCGATCGCACCAGTGCGGCAGTGCCCAGCTGATCACCGAGTTCCGACAGTACCGCCTCGGCCAGCTCGCGATAGCGACGGGGAAACGCCTCCTGCCCGAGCTCGCTCAACTGATACAGGAACAATGGCCGGCCCCGCGACGCGGGCGCGACTTCGTGCATGACCAGGCCATCCCGTTCCAATGCAGTCAGATGCTGGCGCACGGCGTTCGCGCTGATACCCAGCTCGAGCGTCAGATTGTTGACCGACAGGCCTTGCGGATTCTTCTGCAACGCCTCGAGCAGCCCGCGCTGCGTGACGCCGCGCTGTTCGATCAGGCTGGACGGACTCATCTGCACCTCATGTTCTTACCCGCTCCCGCGACCGTTTTGCTCGCCGATCAGCGCGGCAGACCGCCGCGAGCACTGCCCGGCCGACCGCACGATCCGCTTGACAATGACTAAATCATATTACACAGTATTATATGTGTCAATTAACGGGCATGACCTGAATACTTAGATGGGGGAGACGCAAATGCTAATTGCCGCCATTGTTCTGTTTCTGCTGGCCGCACTCGGTGGCCTGATGATGGCCTTCGGCATCTTCAACGGCGCGAAACCAAAGCCGCCCCTGGCGGTGGGTCACGGCCTGCTCGCGGCCACGGCGCTGGTGCTGGCGCTGCTGGTAGCGATCGCGCCCGGCGCAGCGACGCTGGTCAAGTACGGCGTCGCGGTGCTGGTGCTGGCCGCGCTCGGCGGTGCCTTCCTGCTCAGCTTTCATTTGCGCGACCGACCTCATCCCCGGCTGGTCGTGGTGCTGCATGCGCTGCTGGCGGTCGGCGGAGTCGGTTGCCTCGCGCTGGCAGCGCTGCGCTGATGCAGCGTCTGACGCTGGGCGGGGTGCCTATGCACCCCGCCCTGGTTCACTTTCCGGTGACCCTTTGGATTCTGGTCCCGGCACTAGATGCGGGCCACTGGCTCAATCGCGCCGGCCCATACTGGCGCCTGGGCTGGTACTTCGCTGCCGCCGGTGTCATCAGTGCACTACCAGCCATGGTTGCCGGAGCGCTCGACGCGTGGTGGTGCCGAAACGCGGTGACCGCGGAGCGCACGCTGTGGCGACACGCGGGCCTGATGCTCGTGGCCTGGACGTCGTTTGCCCTCGCATGCCTGTTCTGCTCGCCGAGCGATCCGCAGCAGGGCCATTTCGCGGGCCTTGTGATGCATGGGATCGGGTCGCTGGCGCTGATCGTCGGTGCCCACGCCGGCGGCCGGCTGGCCCATCTGCATCACCTGCCGGGAGCGTGCGATGAGTTGCAGGTGGCCGGGCCGACACACGACTGATGCTCGCTACCAGCGATACGCGCTCGACAGCTCCGCAATGCCCTGGACACCCGAGCGCGTCAGCGGACTCTGAGCGGCGCTGCCGCGCAAGCGGTTCCACGCCACATCCACGTTGATTAGCCAGTGCTCGGTCACAAAGCGGCTGGCGCTGAAACCCAAACCGGCGGCCAGAGCGCCACCATGGGTGGCGAACATCGGATATCCGGAGGCAGCCGACTGCGGGGCGGTCACCCCGAATACCCGCTGCATGTATTGACCGTTGGAAAACGTGAACGACGGGCCGGCGAACATCACGAAGGTTTTCGAACTCCCGGGCAGCGGCATGAAAGCCTCCACATCACCCAGCCAGCCTTCGGCGCCGGCGCTGCCCACGATCCGCCGCGCGTCGGTGCGCAGGACCAGCGGGAACGCCTTGGAGAGCACGTACGACGCGAACAGCTTGACGACCGGGGCAGCACTGATGTCCCCCAGGCCGCGCAGATGCGTGTAGTCGTCCGACATCGGGCGCCCGAGGTCGTACCCGACCGAGATGCCGGCGAGATACTTCTCGCCATGTAGCAGGTTCACGCCGAGTCCTTCTCCGACCGAGGCGAACGCGATGTCTTTGTAGAGAATGACGATCACGGGAGCGGGGGTGACGCGATACACCGCCCCGCCGTCGTAGCGCGGCAGCGAGGCCACCGCTCCGCCCAGCACCACGCGCCAGTCATTCAGATTCGGTTCGTAGAGCTTTTCCAGAATGGTGCCGCCCGGATACTGCCACTCCTGTAGTGGCGACGGCGTTTGCGACCAGGCCAGCCGGGGGACGGATACACACAGCATGAAGACAGCGATCCAAAGCCATCGCGAAGCGATCGATGAGCAGGACAGATGACAAAGCGTCGGATTATTGCCCGTGTGCCTTTGTAGAAAATACTGAGGCATGCGCAGCCGTATCATGTCACAGCCTGCTCCTGACCTCGCGCACGCACGGCCCGAGTCTGCGTCAGACTTTTTGGAGTCCGCCGCACCGGCGCTCCTGCGACGCTGAGCGCACACAGTGCGGATTGGCCGAAGCAGTCAATCAATTTATTCAGCGGTTCGTCCAGGCGAGCGTCGGCATGGCGCCGAACATCTGGCCTCGGCGAAAGGCAAACCTATTACCGTGTGATGACTGCGCTCAGGTCTGATCAGTTCCCCGGCCGGTATTGCGCCGCGAAGATCTGCGAGTAACGCAAAGGCGATGCGCTGCGCGGTGTGGCGCGTGCGAAATGAAATCACGCTCACTGCGCGCGCCGCTGGTGGCTCCGGCGCCGCTAACCGCAATAACAACATTTTAAATAACAGTTAGTTAGTGATAATAGTTAATATATTAGATTATATGATCTCCCGCAGGATCTCAGGCCACTGAAGTGCTAGAGTGATCGCAGCAACAAAGCACGCTGGTGAGGTATGGCCACAGGCTGGGCGAAGGAAGGTGCGGTTCAGGAGCAGATCGATGCCACGGTCAAGGACGCTGTCCGGCGTGCGCAAAGTCGTCTGCCGCAGGGCCCCAGCCTGACACACTGCGCGGAATGCGGCGCCGAAATTCCGCAGGCACGCCGGGAAGCGATCCCCGGCGCTCGTTTGTGCCTTGCCTGCCAGGATGTGCAGGACCGCGACTGCGGGACATTCAGCGGCTATAACCGGCGCGGTAGTAAGGACAGCCAGCTGCGGTAATCCTCGCAAGCCCGCCGCGCGCCCGGTGGCTCAACCGTCAGACATAGATCGCGACCGCGGCGTCGTTTCGATCATGCCAAGCCTTCGCTGCATCCAACTGATGGGTAGCACGCGACCACTGCGCTATGCTTGCGGCCCGACCGACACGGCCGGGGAGGCATCGGCAATGACTGACGACGGCTTGGTCTCGATAGCCAGCAATTACTCGGTCAAGGATTCGCTCGATCGTCTCGAGGTCGAGCTACGGGCGAAGAACATCACGGTCTTTGCGCGCATCGACCATGCCGCCGGCGCCGCATCGGTCGCGATGACACTCAGACCGACGGAGTTGCTGATCTTCGGTAGTCCAAAAGCAGGCACGCCGCTGATGCAATCCAACCAGAGGATCGGAATCGATCTGCCGCTGAAGATTCTGGGATGGCAGGACGAAGGCGCACAGGTCTGGCTCTCCTATATCGATCCACGCTGGCTGGCACAGCGGCACGGCCTCGGTTCGGCTAGCACCGCGACGGTGGTCGCGATGGCCACTTTGCTTGCGAATCTGGCCAGGGCCGCGGCGGAGTGAGTGCTGACGTGCTCAACCGGCGCTCAGACGGGCGATCGCCTGATGCACCCGCTCGGCGCTCATCGGCAACCGGAACAGGCGTGCGCCGGTCGCATCGAAGATTGCGTTCGCGATCACCGCACCGGTGGTGGTGATCGGCGGCTCGCCGCCGCCCTGCGGCGCCAGCTCATCATTCCTGACGAGCACGGCCTCGATCCGGGGCACCCAGGAGAAGCGCGGAATCGCATAGGTGCCAAAGTTCTGATCGAGGATCGCGCCGCCGCGAAAGCGCAGCTCCTCCGCCAGGGTATAGCCAAGACCCATCGTGACGCCGCCTTCGATCTGCATCCTGGCGCCGTCCGGATTCACCACTATCCCCATGTCCTGGGCGCACACCACGCGCACGACCCTGACTCCTCCGCTGCTCGGATCCACCTTGACCTCGGCCATCGTCGCCACGTAGGTCCCGGCGTCGATGTTGCATGCGATGCCGAAGCCCCTTCGGCTCGGCGCCACGCCCGCCTGCCAGCCGAAGGCATTGGCCGCTGCCTGAAGCACCCGGCGCATGCGGGCATCGCAAGTGGCGCAGCCGGAAGGCCAGCGGATCCTCCCCGGCCGCCGACGCCATCTGGTCGATCTGCGACTCGATGGCAAAGACATTCATGCTGGCGCCCGGCCCGCGCCACGGCCCCACGGCGAACGGATGCAGCTGCGGCTGGGAATCCGGTACGCCGTACGCAAGGCCGCCCGCCGAACGAATCCGCGCATTCGGCATCTCGTAGCAGGCCAGCGCTCCGCGCTCGCCGGCCGCGTAGACCATGTAGTCCCACAGCGAGATCGTTCCATCGGCTTCGATGCCCGACACGACCTTCACCACCGAGGCCGGATCGAAGGTGTCGTAGAGGAATTCCTCGGCGCGAGTCCAGGCCACCTGCACCGGCTTGCCGGTGATCTGTGCAAGCCGCGCCGCTTCGAGCGCCTGGGCATCGGCACTCTTGCCGCCGAACCCACCGCCTAGGAATGGCACGATCACGCGCACCGATTTCGGATCCAGCCCGAGGGTCCGGGCGATTCGATCGCGGGTTGGAAACGGAGTTTGCGTCGATGCCCAGACCGTAACCCGGCCCTGCTTGAGCTCGGCCACCGCCGCATGCGTCTCGAGCGCCGCGTGCGCCACATAGCCCTTCTGGTACGTCGCCTCGAAGACATGCGCGGCACGGGCACGCGCCGCCGCCGCATCGCCGCGATCGATGAGTGTCTTGATCGGGGCGGCCTGCGCCACCAGGTGCTCGTAGATGCTGTCCGAATCGAGCGTCGACTCGGGCGTGCGCCAGTCTGCCTCGATGCGCTCCAATGCCTGCCCGGCGGCCTCCGGGTCGGCATGCAGCACCGCGACCAAGTCCTCCCGATTGACCAGCGTGACCCCCGGCAGATGCCTGGCCGCGGATGTATCCAGGCGCGCCAGGGTCGCGCCGTGCGCGGGAGGTCGCAGAATGCGCGCATACAGCATTCCGGGGATTCGTATGTCCGCGGCGTAGATCGACGCTCCGGTGACCTTGCCAAACCCATCGAGCCGCCTGGGCGATTTGCCCATGACCTGGAATTCGGAGGCGGCGCGCAGGACGGCCTGAGCTTCCACGGTGCGCACGATGCTCGCGCCATTGGAGAGCTGGCCATAGCTGATGTGGCGCGCAGGCTCGCCGGCGACTGAAACCATGCCGTCCCTGACCGACAGGCGATCGGGTGGCACTTGCAGCTTCTGGCCGGCCAGCGCGATGAGCTCAGCGCGCGCCTGCGCGGCCGCGGCGCGCAGCGCCGGACCGAACATGCGCGTGGTCAGGGAGCCGAACGTGCCCATGTCCACCGGACAGCGGTCGGTATCGCCCAGGATCATGTCGATCGACCCGAGGGCCACATCCAGTTCCTCGGCCACCATCTGCGCCTGAGAGGTCAATACGCCCTGGCCCATTTCAATCTTGCCCGAGAACACCGTGACGCGGCCGCTCTTACCGATCACGAGATAGGCGTTGAAGTCCTGCGGATAGATCCGGCCGGGTTCCTGGGCGAATGCCAACCCGGGGCCGGCGCCCACGAACACCACAATCCCACCCCCGACCAGCTCGAAGAATCTGCGGCGACTGATGCCCGGACGGGCGCTCACGGCAACGCTCCGGTGCGCCGGGCTGCGGATTCGATCGCATCGGCAATTCTCTGATGCGCCCCGCAGCGGCACAGGTTGCCGTCAAGGCGGGCGACGATCGCCGCGCGGCTCGGCCGCGGCGTATCGCGCAGCAATGCCGCCGCGGACAGCAACATTCCCGAAGTACAGTAGCCGCACTGAACCGCGCCGTGGTCGATGAAGGCCTGCTGCAACGGGTGCAATTCGCCGTTACGCGCCAGCCCCTCGATGGTCAGGACTTCCTTGCCCGCAACGTCGTTGAGTGACGTCACGCAGGAGCGCAGCGCCTTGCCATCGACGATCACGGTGCAGGCGCCGCAGAATCCCTGGCCGCATCCGTACTTGGTGCCGGTGAGCGCAAGGTCGCTGCGCAGCACCCACAGCAGCGTGCGCTCATCGCTCGCGGTCAGCGTGACGGATCGGCCGTTCAGAGCAAATCGGATCGAGCGCTTCATCACCACATCCCTCCCGGATCGGCTGCCTCGCGTGCCGGGCCGATCGAACCGGTTCGGCGCGGGCGACCATGGATTTGCTGCTACCGATTATTTTGTCCCGGCACTAACCATATACGCCGCGACATTCGCAATGTCAGCGGCATTCAGGGTCAGTTTTTTCGGATGACCGGTCGTGCCCGCAACTACACCTTTCAACGCGCGCTCAAGCTCAGCCGTCGATTTGCCGGCAAAGCTCTCCGGCTGATGACAGGAGGCACAGGTGCTATCGAATATCATCTGGCCTGCGGCGCGATCCGCGGCGAGCGCAACCATGGATGCCGCGGTGCCGGCGATGAGCGCCAGCGCAGCGACGATCCGGAGGTTTCTCATGGAGCTTGGCCCGCGTTTGGATGGATGAGCGGCGTGAAGACTGCGATCAGTTCCCAGCACGCGATGATCTATGGGATAACAGCGAGGCGGCGCGCACAACAGCGGAAAACCCCTAGCCTGCTCGCGTGGGATTTGCACCGGGCGGCACGCTGCGGCGCGGCCGGCCGCGCGCTTCCCACGAGTCACTTTGTACTTTATGTTATAGTTCTATATTTATGATTATATAGAGATTTTTATTGAGTAATTCCTCCGGTTACTGCTGCCGCACACCACCCAGCGCGGCGATTCTGCGGTGACCTGCCAGTCATGCAGCCGAAGCGCGATGCGCTCGTGCCGCGCGAGCGAACGGTTCCCGCCGGGCGCGCGATGAGCCAGCTCTCGATCATGCGGTGCTGGCCGCAGTGGCTGCTCGGCATCGGGCTGCTCGGTACCAGCGGCGTCCGCGGCGCCGAGGCCACTGGCTCGGATCCGGCGTCGCTGGCACCGACCGGCGCCGACAGCGGCGTGCAGGCGCCGCTGCCGGGCGCGGCCAGCCCGTGGCCGATGCTGCTCGGGGTCCAGTACACGTCCATTCTGCAGAATCAGAGCGCACTGCGCTCGCCCTACTCGGGACCGCTGAGCCTGGATCCGAACGGCGACACGCAGCCGACGCATACGATCGGGATCTATCTGGGCTGGGCACCGGTCAGCTGGGGGCAGCTGTATCTGGACGTCGAGAAGTTCATGGGCGCCGGCGTCAGCAACGCCACCGGCCTGGCGGGCTTGACCAACGGGGATGTGGTGCGCGAGGGCGCCTCGGGGCTGCGCAAGCAGTTCTACATCGCCCGCAGCTATGCCCGCTTCATGCTGCCGCTCGGGGATTCGCTCACCGCGGTGGATCGCGCCCAGGATCAGATTCCCGGACGCGAGGCCGCGACGCGCCTGGAACTCAAGATCGGGCGCATGGCGCTGCCGGATGATTTCGACCAGAACCGCTACGCCAGTTCCCCACGCACGGCCTTCATGAACTGGTCGCTGTGGGCTGACACCGCCTGGGACTACGCCGCCAATACCCGCGGCTACACCGACGGCTTCGTGATCGGCTATATCAGTCCGGACTGGAGCCTGAAGTACGGGGCCTACCTGATGCCGGTGCGCGCCAACTACCAGACGCTCGAGTCCTCGTTCAACCGCGCGCGCGGCCAGAATCTCGAGCTGACGCTCTCGCCGTGGCGCTCCGGCACGATCGTGCGATTGCTCGCTTATCTCAACACCGCGCGCATGGGCGATTACCGCGAGGCCCTCGCGATCGCCGCTGCCGCCGGCACGGTGCCGAACATCGTCGCGGATGATCGCGAAGGACGGCACAAGCACGGCTTTGGCCTCAATGCCGAGCAGCCGCTGGCCGATGATGGGGACACCGGGCTGTTCCTGCGCTGGGGCTGGAATGACGGCAAGACCGAGACGTTCGCATTTACCGAAGTCGACGAGGTCGAAAGCTTCGGCGCGCAACTGGCGGGCAGCCACTGGGGCCGCGGCGATGATCGCCTGGCCATGGCGCTCGTGAGCGAGAGTCTCTCCGGGCCGCATCGCGACTATCTGGCTGCCGGCGGCTCGGGGTTCCTGCTCGGCGACGGACGCTTGAACTACGGACACGAGCAGTTGCTTGAGGTCTACTACCGCATCCAGTACTTCTGGCCGCAGCAACCGGGTCCGGTACGCTGGCAGCTGAGCCCCGACTTCCAATACGTGCTCAATCCGGGCTACAACCGCGATCGCGGGCCGGTGCACTTCTGGTCGCTGCGACTGCATCTGGAGTATTGATCGCACCCGACGCTCAGCTGCCACCGCCGATCTCATCCACCGTTGCCACGGCGAGGATTGCAGGCGATGTACAATGAAGCAATCATCATGCGCCTGTTGATCGCTGAAGACGACACCGACCTGCGCCAGGTCATGACCGAACTGCTCGCGCACTCGGGCTTCGACGTGGACGGCTGCGCCAATGGTGCGGCCGCTCTCGATGCGCTGATGGGCGGAGGCTACGATCTCGGCATCGTCGATCTGGGATTGCCGGGCATGGATGGACTCGAACTGGTGCGCGGCCTGCGTGCGCACGGGCGCACGGTGCCGATCCTCGTCGTCACTGCACGCGATGGGCTCAACGATCGCGTCGGCGGCCTCGATGCCGGCGCTGACGACTACCTGATCAAGCCGTTCGACTTGCCGGAGCTGCAGGCGCGCGTGCGCGCGCTGCTGCGCCGCCATCGTTCGCGCGAGGACAAGGAACTGCGCATCGGAGCGCTGACCCTGCACCTGGGGGAACCGCGCGTCACGCTCAGCGATACCGCCGTGGACCTGCCGGCCGGGGAGTTCGCATTGCTGGAAGCCCTGGCGATACGGGTCGGCCACGTCGTAAGTCGCGCCCAGATTGCGGCGCGGCTCACCCGGGGCGGTGAACCACCGTCGGACACTGCGATCGAGATCTGCGTGCACCGCCTGCGGCGGCGACTCGAGCCACATGGCCTTCGGGTGCGTACGCTGCGCGGCTTCGGCTATCTGCTCGAGGCCAGCACCGATGCCTGAAGCCCTGGTCTAGGCGTGCCGGCCATGGCACCGATGCGTAGTGGCAGCCTGCG
Organism: uncultured Gammaproteobacteria bacterium; assembly: GCA_963701975.1. Lineage (GTDB taxonomy): Bacteria > Pseudomonadota > Gammaproteobacteria > Steroidobacterales > Steroidobacteraceae > FEN-1191. The sequence goes on along the minus strand of OY969692.1, from coordinate 3,182,809 downwards.
GCTGGGCCTGCTGCTGCGGCTGATCGCGCTGCTGTGCCTGCTGCTCGCGCTCGATGCGCTCGCCTGCTACTACACCGCGCTGCATTTTGCCAACCTGGTGTATGACCGCTGGCTGGTCGATTCCAACCGATCGCTGGCTACGGCCGTGCACCTGCAGGATGGCCGCATCGAACTCGACCTGCCGCACGCGGCGCTGGAAGTCTTTCAGTTCGACGAGGTCGATACCACCTACTATCGCATCGACGCCGCACCGGGTCGGATTGCCGGCGAGCCGGCCCTGACTCCGATCGCCGACGTACCGCAGGGCCAGGTGCGCCTCGCGGACTCGCGTATCGGCGGTCGCCCGGTGCGCGTCGTGAGCATGCGCCTGGCGCTGCCCGCGGCCGCGGGCAGCGTCATCATCAGCGTGGCCGAGACGCTCATCAAGCGCTCGACGCTGACGCGCGAGATCGTGCTGGCGATGGTGGCGCCGCAGGTGGCGCTGCTGGCGGTGGCGCTGAGCCTGGCCTGGCTGAACGTCAATCGGGCGCTCAAGCCGCTGACCGACCTGGCGCAGGCCATCGAATCGCGCGGCCATGACAATCTGACGCCGGTGTCCGAGACCGATCTTCCGATGGAAGCGCGTGTGCTGGCCTCGCGCCTGAATGAATTGTTCGCACGCGTATACGCGGCGATGCAATCGCAGGAACGCTTCGTAGGCGACGCGGCTCACCAGCTGCGCACGCCCCTGGCGGCGGTGGTGCTGCACGCCGATGCGGCTGAGCGCGCCATCGACCCCGAGGCCCGGCGTCACGCCCTGCGCAGCCTGCGCCAGTCCGCCGATCGCGCCGCGCGCCTGAGTCAGCAGCTGCTGGTGCTGCTGCGTGCCGGACCTGCGGCAGCCGTCGCGCGGTTCGCACCGCTGGATCTGGCCGCTCTGGCGCGCCGCATCGGGGAGGAGTGGGTGCCGCAGATGCTGCTGCGGGGTGTCGATTTCGGCCTCGCGGTGCCCGAAGCACCCGTGATCGTGAGCGGCATCGAGTCGTTGCTCGGTGAACTGCTGTCGAACCTGCTCGATAACGCGTTGCGTTACGGTAGGCCCGAGGGCCGCATTACGCTGGGGGTGGCATGCGAGCCGGTGGCTTCGCTGTACGTCGAAGACGACGGTCCCGGCATCACCCCGGCCGAGCAGGATCGCATTTTCGAGCGCTTCTATCGAACGCCGGGCACCAGCGGCGAGGGCTGCGGCCTGGGTCTGTCGATCGTCAAACAGATCGCCGAGCTGCATGACGCCACGGTCAGCATTCGTTCCGATCCCGGCAGCGGCGGCACACGCTTCACGGTGGCGTTTGCCCGCCTCGAACGCGTGGAGGCGCGCGGGCCCGCCGCTCAGCCGCCGGCAGAGCTGGCGGTCGGCGCACGGTTCCACCAGCCGCCGCCGAGCGCCTGAAACATCGCCACGGTGTCGCTGAGCCGTGCCGCGTGCGCCTGGGCCAGGGCGGCCGCAGCCTGTTGCTGAACGCGCTCGGCGTCCAGCAGCTCGAGATAGCTCGCCGAGCCGAGAGCCAGGTTCTGTCGCACGATCGCCAGGCTCTGGCCCGCTGCGCGTTCGGCGTGTGCCTGGGCCTCGAGCGCGATGGCATCGGATTGCAACGCCGCGAGCGTATCGGCGACCTCGCGGAAAGCCTGCAGCACCGTGCTGCGATACAACGCTGCGGCCTGATCCATGCTTGCAACGGCGGCGCGCTTGCGATGCACCAGGGTGCCGCCCGCGAACAGGGTCTGGCTCAACGAGGCCCCCAGGCTCCAGAAGCGCGTGCCCGGTCCCATCAACTCACCGAGTCGCACCGCAGTGGTGCCGGCATTCGCCGTCAACGAGATATCGGGCAGCATGTTGGCGATTGCGACCCCGACTTGCGCCGTCGCGGCATGCAGCGCCGCCTCGGCGGCACGGACATCGGGCCGCTGCTCGATCAACCGTGCCGGCAGGCTCAGCGGCAGCGCCTGCGGCAAACTGAGCATCGACAGATCGAGCCCATCATCCGCCAGCTCGCTCGGGAAGGTGCCGCTGAGCTGCGCCAGCAGATCGTGCTGCTGCGCCAGTTGCTGCTGCAGAGCCGGCAGCGTCGCTTCGGTCTGGGCCAGTGTCGCCTCCTGCGCGCTGACCTGCGCTGATGAGATCGAACCGAGCTGATACTGCTTGCGCAGGATCTCGAGCGATTCACGCTCGCCGGCGACGATCGCCCGGGTCGTGACCAACTGCGTGTTCACCGAGGCCTGCGTGATAGCCGCCACGATCACGTTCGACGCTAGCGTGAGATAGGTGGCTTCCATCTGGAAGCGCTGTGCCTCCGCGCTGGCGAGCAACGCTTCGACCTGGCGTCGATTGGCGCCGAACAGGTCAGGTGTATAAGCCACATCGACCTGCGCGGTGTGCAGCGTGAAGATCGGGGCACCGGAGTTCAAGGTCGGCGCCAGCGTCCCGACCGCGTTCTGCTCCCGGTCGCTGCTCAGCGCGGCGGACACCGTGGGGAAATAGGCCCCGCGCTGGGCCGCTGCAGTCTCCAGTGCGGCGCGCAACGCGGCCTGCGCCGCCTGCAGGTCCGGGTTGGCGGCGAGCGCCGTCGCCACCAGCTGGTCGATCTGCCGGGATTGAAACGCCGTCCACCACTGAGCCGGAATATCGCGCCTGGCATCGAATCGCTGCGCCTCGCCACCGGCAGTGTCGGCGGATGCCGTCGCGCTGACCGGCGCGGCGGCATAGCCGTGCAACTGCGGGGCCACGGGGCGGTGGAACTCCGGGCCGACGGCACACGCGGCGGCGAGCCCGCCATAGACGAGCGCTGCGATGCGACGCATCGGCCTCGAGTAGCGCGCAGCGGCGCGATGCGACAGCGGCTTCATCGCGGCGCGCCAGCCGGTCCCGGCGGGGAATCACGCGGCATCGAATCCGTCGCCTCGGGCGTGCTGCCGGTCGCGTCGGCAGCGCGGCGCGAGAACTTGAGAATGAGCACCGGCAGCACGATGAGGATCAGAATCGGCGCCAGCAGCATGCCGCCCACGACCACCCGGGCCAGCGGCCGCTGGACCTGCGAGCCGATGCCGGTCGAGAAGGCGGCAGGCATCAAGCCGACGCAGGCCACGATGCAGGTCATGAGCACCGGCCGCATCTGCGTGCGGCAGGTCAGCAGCATTGCGGCCAGTCGAGCCACACCCGCATCGACATGCAGGTTGTAGTAGGACAGGACGATGATGCCGTCCATGGTCGCGATGCCAAACAGCGCCACGAAGCCGATTGCAGCCGAGACACTGAATGGGGTATCGCCCAGATAGAGCGCGAAGATGCCGCCGATGAGCGCCAGTGGAATCACGCTCGCCGCCAGCCACACGTCGGTCAGAGAACCGAAGTTGAAATACAGCAGCACGCAGATCAGCAACAGGCTCAGCGGCACGACGATCGCCAGCCGCTGCAACGCCTCCTGCAGATTGCCGAACTCGCCGACCCACTCGAGGCGGTACCCGCCCGGCAGCGCCACCCGCTCGGCGACCTTGCGCTGCGCTTCCAGCACCGCACTGCCCAGGTCGCGCCCGCGAACGCTGAATTTGATGGGAATGTAGCGCTGCTGTTGCTCGCGGTAGATGAAGGAGGCGCCGGACTGCAGCCGGATATCGGCCACGTCGCTGAGCGCCACCTGCGCGACCGTGTTGCTGGAGGCGTCGGTGGCCGGAATGGTGATGTGACGCAGCGCATCGGGGTTGCTGCGATACTGCGGCGCATAGCGGACCAGGATCGGGAAGTGGCGATCACTGCCCTGCTCATACAGATCCCCGGCGCTCTGACCTCCGATGGCGGTCTGGATCGCGGCATCGATGTCGCCGGGCGCGAGGTTGTAACGCGCGGCGCGTGCACGGTCGATGTCAATCTCGAGCGTCGGCTGACCGAGTGAGTTGAATACGGCCAGGTCGGTAATGCCGGGCACCGTGGCGAGCACAGTGCGGATCTCGGCCGCGCTCTTCTCCAGCGCCGCCAGATCGTTGCCGTAGAGCTTGACCGAATTCTCGCCCTTGACGCCCGACGCCGCCTCCTCGACGTTGTCCTGGATGTATTGCGAGAAATTGAAATCGACGCCCGGAAACTGCCGTTCGAGCGCGTTCCTCATTTGCGCGGTCAGCTTGTCCTTGTCCATCCCGGGCGGCCAGCTGCCGCTGCCGCGAAGCGGCACGAAGAATTCGGCGTTGAAGAAGCCGGTGGCGTCGGTGCCGTCATCGGGCCGGCCGTGCTGGGAGACCACCGTCTGCACCTCCGGATAGGCCGCAATCACGCGCCGCATCCGGTTGACGTAGGCGTTACCCTCCTCCAGCGAGATCGAGCTGGGCATCTCGGCGCGGATCCACAGGTTGCCCTCCTCGAGCTTCGGCAGGAATTCCAGACCCAGGGTGCGCAGCGCCAGCAGCGCGAGCAACAACAGAGTGCCGAATCCCGCCAGAATGACGCGCCGATGATCCAGTCCGTAGACGATCGCCCGGTCGTAACTGCGCCGCAAGGCCCGCACGATCGCAGTCTCGGACTCCTGCACCGCGCTCGGCAGGATCAGCGCGCTGAGCGCAGGTGAGATCGTGAAGGTGGCGATCAGGCCGCCCGCGATCGCGTAGCCATAGGTGCGCGCCATCGGGCCGAAGATATGGCCCTCGATGCCGCTCAGCGTGAACAGCGGCACGAAGCCCGCGATGATGATCGTGGCGGCGAACACGATTGCCTGGTTGACCTCGGTGGCGGCATTGGCGATCACCGCGAACTTGCCACGAAACTGATCGCTGCCACGCACCCGGTGCAGCAGCGTCGCTCCGGCACGGCGCGCCTCCTGGCTCTCCGCCAGGTGGCGGAAGATGTTCTCGACCATGATCACCGAGGCGTCGACGATCAGCCCGAAGTCGATCGCCCCGACCGAGAGCAGGTTGGCTGATTCGCCGCTCAGCACCAGCAATCCGATCGCAAATGAAAGCGCAAACGGGATGGTGGCCGCGACGATCAGTGCGCTGCGAAGATTTCCGAGGAACGTCCACTGGACGACGAAGATCAACAGCACACCGAGCAGCATGTTGTGCAGCACCGTGCGGGTCGTGACGCTGATCAGGTCGCTGCGATCGTAGATGCGCTCGATCCGAACACCGGGCGGCAGGATGCCCAGGCGATTGATCCTGTTGACCTCGGCCTCGACACCGCGAATGGTGGGGATGCTGCGTTCCCCGCGCCGCATCAGCACGATGCCCTGCACGATGTCGTCATCGGCATCCTGTCCGGCGATGCCCAGCCGCGGCTGGTGGCTGACCTCGACTGTCGCGACGTCGCGCACCAGCACCGGTGAGCCGCGACTCGAACTCAGCATGGTATTGCGGATGTCATCCATCGAGTGGATCAGCCCGACTCCACGCACCACCGCGGACTGCGCTCCGATATTGATGGTCTGGCCGCCTACATTCTGGTTGCTGTTGCCAAGCACCTGCAGCACTTGCGGCAGCGACAGGTTGAAGGTGGCAAGCCGGTGCTGGTTGACCGTGACCTGGTAGGCCTTGGTCCTGCCGCCCCAGCCGGTGACGTTGACCACGCCCGGCACCGCCTTGAAGCGCCGTTCCAGCACCCAGTCCTGAAGCGTCTTCGCGTCGGTGACCGAGTAGCCCGGCGGCCCCACGACGCGGTAACGGAAGATCTCGCCGATCGGACTATCGGGCGAGATCGTCGGCTGGGCGCCGTTGGGCAGCGCGGGCAGTTGCGACAGGCGGTTGATGACCCACTGCTCGGCCTGCTGGTAGCTGAAGTCGTAGGTGAACTGCACCTTGACGTCCGACAGGCCAAAAAGCGAGATGGTGCGCACCGAGCTGACGTTCGGGATGCCCGCCATCTGCACCTCGATTGGAATGGTGATATATCGCTCGATCTCTTCGGCCGACTGCCCCGATGACTGCGTTACGATGTTGACCAGCGGCGGCACCGGATCGGGATAGGCCTCGATGTTCAGTCTGGTAAAGCTGACGGCGCCGGCAATCAGCACCAGCGACAACAGCACCATCATGAACAGGCGCTGCTTGAGCGCGAAGCCGACGATCGCGTTCATCGGGCAAAGCTCAGCCCGCGCCAGCGGCCCGATCGATGAACAGCGCCCCGCGCGTGACGACCCGTTGGCCTGCGGTCAGCCCCTCGAGCACCTCGACCTTGCCGTCGAGCTCGCGCCCGATCCGGATCTGACGCAGCCCCACGTCGTGATCCGACAGCATCACCCAGACGCGGGCGGATTGGCCCTCGTGGATCACCGCGTCCTGCGGCACCGCCGGGGCCTCGGTATCGGCACTGGTCGCGATCGCGAGCGTTGCATACATCTCGGCCTTGAGCGCCCCGTCGGCGCTGTCGATCACCGCACGCACCGGCAGCCGCCGGCTGGCAGCATCCACCGCGGCGCCGACATAGCTCAGGCGGCCCCGGTAGACGCGATCCGGCAGCGCCAATACGCGCACCACGGCGCTCTGACCGAGCTGCACCTGCGGCGCATCGAGCTCGCGAACGTTGGCGACGACCCATACCGTTGACAGATCGGCAATGGTGAAGAGCGCGGTGGTGCCGCCGGCCTGCAGCACCTGGCCGGGTCCGAGCTGACGATCGACCACCAGCCCGCCGATCGGAGCGGTCACGCGGACCAGCGGATCAGGCCTGCCGCGTTCGCCGATTGCATCGATCGCGTCATCGGCAAGACCCAGGATGCGCAGGCGATTGCGCACCGCGGCCAGGTTCGCCTGCGCGACCGCCAGATCGCTCTGCGCCTGCTGCCAGTCCTGCAGCGATCCGCCGTGCGCGTCGTAGGCCGCGTGCTTGCGTGCCTCGCTGAGGGCGCTGAGCTTGATCTGTGCCAGCGCGCTGAGCAGGTCGCTCTCGCCCTGCGCGAACTCGCTCGCCGCCAGTTCGAACAGCGGTTCGCCGCGCCTGACCAGTGCGCCGGGCGCGGCGATCACGTGAGTAACGCGGCCGGAATACTGTGAATAGACCGGTGTCAGTGTATCGCCGTTGAACGCGATCTTGCCGTCGGTCACCGCTTCGGAATGAAACGGCATGGTCACGATCGGCTCGATCGCGATCGAGCGCAACTGGTCATCGGTCAGATGGAACGTGCCCGGCGGCGCCATTGCGGCGGCCGCAGCGGCGCCCGGGCGAGCAGTCGTGCAGTGCCTGGCGATCAGCGTGACGAGCGCGACCAGCAGCAGCAGCGCGACGACCGCGAGCGCGAATCGCCTGCGAGCGATCATCAACATCGGGTCGGGCCCGGAGCCGGGATGTTCCATATCTGATGAATCGAAAGGCTGGTGACCAGAGCGGCGCGAGAGCTTTCGAAGCCGGACTCAACCGCAGCCGCCGGCGCCCGCGCACCGCTATGGGCGGTGCCGCGGCGTGCCTGCATCGCAGCGTCGCGTCGTGCGCGGCGCTTCGGGAGAGAACGCAGCTTACCGGCCGAGGCTTTCACAAACCTTTCATCGCCGTTCTTTGTTGCCGGCTCGGGGCGGCGGCCCGCGGCGGCGCACGCCGGTGCGATGTCCGGGAGCTATGCGCTGCCGGCGCTGCTTCGCCGGTGGTCTCCAGGCGCAACCAGCAGCACCAGTGCCACGCTGCCGACGGCGGCGAACACCGCGCCGTAATAGAACACGAATGGATGACCGAGCCGGTCCCACAGCAGCCCCGCGACGATGCTCGCGATCAACTGCAGCAACCCAACGGTGGTGCTGTACCAGCCGACCCCGCTCGCCCGCAGCTGCACCGGCACCAGATCGGCGGCCAGGGCCTTGCCGGCGACGCGAAAGATCCCCGAATACAAACCGTAGAGCACGAACAGCGCGGCAATCAGCAGCGGATTTCGAGCCAGCGCGAAGCCGAGGAACGCGATTCCCACCACGACGAACGAGGACAGCAGCAGTCGGCGCCGACCCCAACGGTCGGACAGCACTCCGGCCGGATACGAGACCAGCGCGGCCACGAGGTTGTATCCGGCATAGACCAGGATCGTCGTCTTCAGCGACGCATCGAGCTCCTGCGTGCGCAGGACCAGAAACGAAGTCGTCGAGTTACCGAGCCCAAAGAGCGCGGTCGCCAGCAGGTACTTCCAGTAAGCGCCCGAAAACTGCCGGATCCCGATGCCGATCTTGAGCTTTGCCGCCACTGCTGCCGGCCTCTCGACCACCAGCAGCACCATCAGGAACGCCAGCAGACCGGGAATCAGCGCCAGATAGAAAATCGATCGCAGGCCCACGTGCCATGAAAAAAGCAGCGCGACCGCGATCAGCGGTCCGAGAAACGCCCCGGCGTTATCGCCAAAGCCTTCGAGTCCGAAGGCCCTGCCCCGGACCGGCTCATCCACCGACGCTGCGATCAACGCATCGCGCGGCGCAGAGCGCGTGCCGGCGCCCAACCGGTCGAGTAACCGCGCGCCGAATACACCCTGCCAGACCGTCGCCATGCCCATGAGAGGCTTGGCGATCGCGGCCAGCAGATAGCCGCACAGCGCAACCGATTTTCGCTGCTGCAGTTTGTCGGACAGGGCGCCGGAAAAGCCTTGCGCGATGTTCTGCACCGCCTGCGCAAAGCCGTCCACGAGTCCGACGATACTGCCGGTCGCATGCAGCACCTGGGTCAGGAACACCGGCAGGACCGGGTAGAGCATCTCCGTGGAAATGTCGGCAAACAGACTCGAAAGGGCGAGCAGAAACGTATTCCTCGACAATCCACCGAAGAACCGTTGCATCACTGCGGCCGTCATGGGGGCAGGTACTGCTCGAGCTCGCGCTGACATTGGGTGGCGTCCCGGAACCAGACGGTACGCAATCCAGTGGCTCGCGCCGCATCGATATTGACGGCAAGGTCATCGACGAGCACCGTTTCCACGGCGCGCAGGTCGAACCGCTGCAGCAGGTGCGTGAACACTTCCGGCTCCGGCTTGGCCATTCGCACCTCGCCCGATATCACGATGCCGCGAAACACATCCCAGAACGCATGGCGGCGCCGCAGGTGCGCATAGATCGACGCCGGCATGTTCGACAGGCAGTAGAGCGGGATGCCGCGTCGGTGCAGCGCGCGCACCAGCCTGACGGTCTCCGGCTTCTCGACCAGCGACTCGCGCACCGCGTCCACGATCTCGATCAGCTCGGTCCTGGACAGCCCGAGCCGCGCCTGCAGTCGTCCGATCAGCTCGGGTTCGGTCAGGCCACCGCGATCAAACAGGCGCCAGTCCGGGCCGAACAGGTTGGCCCTGAGACGGGTTCGCAGATCCGCATCCGGCTGGAAGCGCGACAATATCCGGTCCGGATCCCACTCCAGCAGTACGCCGCCAAGGTCGAAGATCACGTTGCGCACGTCGGTCACGATCGGTCCGTCCTTTGATGGCCTCACCAAATCAGCCCCGTTGCTGTGGGCCGGCCGGTCGTGATCGCAACCAGCAGTGCGCCGCCAGCATGATATTACGGCCGGCAGGCGTACAATGCGGCCGACGAAACCAACGGATCCGACACAGCTCAGCGATGCCCCCGGCGTGGAACTGCCCGAGGTGGCCCGACGCGTGGCGGCCAAGCGCCCGCAGCTGTGGGCGCTCATGTGGATTTGGGATGTAACGGACGGCAACACCGCGCCGCCGACGTAGGCGGCAGCGTCTGGCCGTCAGCCGTCAGTCGCGCCGCGCGCCGAACGGCGCGCCGCCCGCGGCCTGATGGCGGCCGCGGCGTCGCGCACCACCTGTTCCAGCACCGACAGGTATTCGATATAGCGACGGCGCCCTTCGGCGCTGAGCCGGCAGAACGTCTGCGGGCGATTGTGCTCGAAGGTCTTGGAGACTTCGACGAACCGCGCGGCCTGCAGTACCTGCACGTGGCGGCTGAGGTTGCCGTCAGTCAGCCCGCACAGTTGCTTCAGGTCGCCAAATCGCAGGCCTTTCGGGTGTGCGGCCAGCGAGGTCAGCACGCTCAACCGCGCCCGTTCATGGATCACGCGGTCCAGGCCCTCGTACGCATACTGCGATGCGCGCCGGTCTTCTCGTCTAGAACCGTTCATCGTCATCACCGGCGGCGAGGCTGCGCTGCAGAATGCGGGCCACAAGCAGCTGCCCAACGCCGTACGGCACACCCATGACCCAGGCAGAAAATCGCAGTTCCGGCGGGACCAGCGCGAGGCAGCCGAGTCCACATGCCAGATACCAGACACCGGCCATGAACATCGGCCGCGGCAGAAAACGACAGGAGGCAAACACCCCCAGGCTGAACACGATCTGCCACAGCCCCGGCAGCATCCACAGGCTCTGCGGCGCGGCCCGCAGCAGCGCCACCGTGAGCAGCCCCCCGGCGACAATCGCGGGCAGGAATTGCTCCAGCGCCGACTGCAACATCGGCACCGCCAGGTCGCCGTGCGCGCGCCGCGAACGTTGGATGGTCTCCATGCCGATGACGAGCAGCGACACCGCCGCGGTGACCACCCAGAGCGACACGTACAGGTACACGTGAGCTGCCGGATCCTTCAGCCACCGTGCCTGCGCCGCGGCGACTACCAGTGCCAGGACTCCAGTCGCCGCCAGCGCCGCCGGGCCATAGCCGCGAAATTCAGTGCCCCGAGCCAGCTGCTCCCGAATCACACTGATATCAGTCAAAGCGCGATTCAGATCCCGCATTCCGGTCACCCTATTACTTTGCATCGTAAAGTACATCAGGACGCGCTGCGTCCACAAGCCGATTCGATGGTCCGGGCGGCGTTGCCGCTTCGATTGACGGTGCAGCGCGGTGCTATCATCGCTGCAGCGCCTACGCCGGTGAGTGCCGCGCACGATGGATACCCAAAAAAACCAGTCCTTTCCCGCGCGTCTGCGCTTTGCGATGGCCGGCATCGCTCACGGCTTTCGCACCGAGCGCAGCCTGAGGACCCAGGCGCTGGCGCTGCTGCTGGCCGTGCTGGTGTTGCTGATTCTGCGGCCGGCGCCGCTCTGGTGGGCGCTGGTGATCGCCTCGAGCGCCGCGGTGCTCGCCGCGGAGTTGTTCAACACGGCGATCGAGCGCCTCGTCGATCACCTGCACCCCGAGCTGCACCCGGAGATCCGTATCGTCAAGGATTGCGCCGCAGCTGCGGTACTGTGCTGCGCGTTCGGTGCGATCGGCGTCGCGATCGCACTGCTGGTGGACGTTGCGCGACGCGGGTGACCGCACGTAGTCCTGCCTGACGGGCCAAGACCCAGCGCCCGCCGATCCAGGAGCAGCGGTGATGCAGCGCTTGCAGACTTGCGCGTCTCCGTCCGCTACCATGTGTATCGGGTGTTGCGCCGGAGCGGGACCGCGCCAACAGGAACTTCGTGCTGGCCGGGCCGCCAGCCGGGGAGCCGCGCGTGCGCAACGACAGACTGCCGAGTTCGGGCCGAGATCCTGTCCCCTTCGGCGGCGGGCGCAGCGCCGGGGAACGAGCGTGACAAGTAGCATCGCGCCATGGGCGATTCTGCTCCTGATCGCCGCCGTGGTGGGCGTGTGCGCACGCCGACTGAAGGTGCCATACAGCGTCGGACTGGTCGTTGCCGGAATCGGGCTGGCACTTCTGCCGTGGAGTCCGTCAGTCACCCTGAGCCGGGAACTCGTCTACACCGGCATCCTTCCGCCGCTCATCTTCGAGGCCGCGTTTGAGCTGCGCTGGACGGCGCTCAGGCGCAATCTGGCGCTGGTCGCCGTGCTGGCGACGCTCGGCGTGCTGCTGTCCGCATTGGTGACGGGCGCAGTAATGATCGGCCTGGTCCGCTGGCCGCTGTCCGCCGCCCTGCTATTCGGCATCCTGATCGCGGCGACCGATCCGGTCTCGGTCCTCGCGACACTCAAGGAGATCGGAGCGCACGGCCGATTCGCTCTGGTTATCGAAGCCGAGAGTCTGCTCAATGACGGCACCGCGGCGGTGTTGTTCGCCATCGCGATTGGCTTCGTATCCGGGGAGTCGCTGACGTACCGGGTGGTCGCCGCCACCCTCTGGACGACCATCGGGATCGGCTTGCTCGCGGGAGCGATCGTGGCGGGCATCGTGTTCGCGCTTCTGGGGCGCACCGATGACCACCTGCTCGAGGTCGCTCTCACGACCGTTGCGGCATATGGATCCTTCCTGCTGTCGGAGCAGTTCGGAGGCTCGGGGATTCTGGCCACGCTTACCGCGGGCATGCTCCTCGGAAATCTCGCCACCCGGTGGGGATTCTTTTCCGAGGCCGGCGATCGTACGGTACGCTCAACCTGGGAGTTCATCACCTTCCTGGCGAACTCCCTTGTCTTCCTGCTGATCGGCCTCGCCGAGGGGCATGAGGATTTTACCGGTCTGTGGTGGACGGCCGGCGGTGCCGTGATAGCGATGCTCGCCGGCCGCATGGCGGCCGTGTACCCGGCATGCGCACTGTTCTCTCGAGGATCCCACCGCGTTGACAGCGCGCTACAGCACGCTCTTGTCTGGGGAGGATTGCGCGGTGCATTGCCTCTTGCACTCGTACTCAGTATCCCGGAGAGCTTCCCATGGCGCCATCCGATTGTCGTGGTGACGAGTGCGGTGGTCGCATTCTCAATCATCGTCCAGGGTCTGACCTGTCGAGCGCTGTTGCGCCGGGCCTGCCGGACGGACGCAGCCAACGGGGATCGCGCATAGGCCGTCACTGGCCTGCCGCGGGTGTCTGGCCAATCGCCTCGAGATGCTCGCGAAGCTTGATCGCCTCGAGCTTGGCGATCGGCAGGCTGGTGAAGAGGCGGATACGGGCCTCCAGGGTATGGAACACTTCGCGAAACGCCCGCGCTCTGGCCGCGTCGTCGCCCTCGACCGCTGCGGGATCCGCAACGCCCCAGTGCGCCGACATCGGCTGTTCCGGCCAGACCGGACAGGCCTCGGCGGCAGCCTTGTCGCACACGGTAAACACGAAGTCGAAGCGCGGCGCCCCGGGCCGGTCGAACTCGTCCCAGCTCTTGCTGCGCAGCTCGGCGGTCGACAAGCCATACTGCGTGAGCAGCGCCAATGCCAGCGGATGCACCTCGCCCGTGGGGTGACTGCCGGCGCTGAATGCGCGAAACCTTCCGTGCCCCCATCGGTTCAACAGCACCTCGGCAAAGATGCTGCGCGCCGAATTATGTGTGCACAGAAACAGGACGTTATAGATTGGCTCGGGCACCTGCGGCTCCCCATCGAGTAGTTCATGTCCTGCCGGCGCGCCGCACTCGCCGGGCCACTACCGGCGGTCTACCGCGAGCGCTGCGAACGCCTGTTGCACCGCCATGCCCTCGATTGTATTGATCGGCATCGATCGCGAGAATCAGGCAGATCGTCGGGGAAGTCGGCCAGCTGCTGTTGCCCCGCATGCCACGGAGCCGCTGAGCACGATTATCGAGCCTGGGATTACCGGGCCTGGGAAGCTTCGAGGGCCCCGAGGCTCTCAAGCCTGGGCCGCGCAATTTCGAGTCCGGGCCGTTGGATCGGCCACGAACCGAGCAGTTGACAACTTTGAGATATATCACATATGGTCGGCGTAGACCAAATATCTTATGGATTCAGTTCAAGGGGGCTTCCGAGCGATCGGTGGAAGATACGTCTTCCAGGCCCGCTATGGCACCCATAAATGAGCTCGCTACATTTACTTGTGCGACTTTTCGGGGAGGTAACTATATGAACGTCGCTCAGATAACAGCACCAATCCAGCAGCCTGGATTGAAAAACCGTTGGGCGCAGTTGGTCATGGGAATCATCTGCATGGCGATGGTGGCCAACCTGCAATATGGTTGGACGCTCTTCGTGAATCCGATGCACGATAAGTTCGGATGGAGCAAGGCAGCCATTCAGATTGCGTTCTCCATTTTCGTGCTCTGCGAAACCTGGCTGGTTCCGGTCGAGGGCTACCTGATGGACAAATTCGGACCCCGCCCGGTGGTGCTGGTGGGTGGCATTCTGGCGGGGGTTTCCTGGGTTCTGAACTCTTATGCGACGTCGTTGGGGATGCTGTATTTTTCCGCGGTGATCGGCGGCATCGGCGCTGGCGCCGTATATGGAACCTGCGTAGGCAATGCGCTCAAGTGGTTTCCGGACAAGCGCGGTCTTGCCGCCGGGCTGACCGCCGCGGGGTTCGGCGCCGGTGCCGCGCTGACGGTGATTCCCATCGCGAACATGGTGAAGTCGGGCAGCTACGACCAGGCGTTTTTCACCTTCGGGCTGATTCAGGGCATTGTGGTCCTGGTGGTCTCTTTGTTCTTGATTCGACCCCCCATTACCGCCATTGTTGCTGCGGCCAAGGGCGCGGTGAATCCGATGACTCGGCGCAACATCGGGCCAGCCGAAATGCTCAAGACGCCGGTGTTCTGGATGCTCTACCTGTGCATGGTTCTGGTCGCGTCCGGCGGGTTGATGGCGGCTGCGGAGATTGGTCCGATTGCCAAGGATTACGGTGTTGCGACGACCCAGGTCACGGTTCTTTGGGCCACACTGCCGCTCCTCACGATGGCGCTGTCGATCGACTCGCTTGTGAATGGCTTGACTCGACCTCTTACTGGCTGGATTTCGGACCATCTCGGTCGCGAGAACACGATGGTGCTGGTGTTTATCGTCGAAGGGGTGGCCATCTGGGGTCTGATGAAATTCGGTCACAACCCCACGGGCTTCTTGATCTTCGCACCGCTGATTTTCCTCGGCTACGGGGAAATCTTCTCGCTGTTCCCTGCGGCGAGCGGCGACACCTTCGGCCCGAAGTTCGCTGCAACCAACAATGGGCTGCTTTACACCGCCAAAGGAACTTCTTCGCTGCTCATTCCGCTGGCCAGCGCGTTGAAGGCGTCCGCCGGCAGTTGGGTGCCCGTGCTGTGGATTGCGGGCGCGTTACCGATTCTCGCTGCCGTGCTGGCGAAATTCGTACTTTCGCCAATGCGCCGGAAGATGCTTGACCGAGTGGTGGCCGACCCGGTGGGGAAAGACGTACAGGCGCAGACGACTTAGCGCGATGGCGGCGTTGGCGCGATGAATTGAGTCATCGAAAAAAAGGGGCGGTATCTAACGCCCCTTTTTTTCTGACCTGCCGCCGCGATCGCGTCGGGCAATCCGTGCGACGCATGTCCGGCGCGGCTTCAGATAATCCCCATGCGTTGATGCGATGGCCCCATGGCCGTCGGCCGCGTCAGGGCCTGCGGTCTACCGCGAGCGCTGCGAACGCCTGTTGCACCGGCATGACTTCGATTGCATTGACGTTTACATGCGCCGGCAGGCGTAATATCGATGTCACCACGTCAACCACGTCCTGCGCGAGCAGCGGGCGCAGGCCTGCATAGGGGGCACGAGCGGCCGCGGCATCGCCCTTGAATCGCACCAGCGAGAACTCGGTTTCGACCAGACCGAGTTCCAGCGAAGTCACGCGGATCGCGGTGCCGAGCAGGTCCGCCCGCAGATTCAGCGACAGCTGGCGCACATAAGCCTTGGTCGCACCGTATACATTGCCGCCCGGATAAGGATAGGTGGCCGCGATCGATGACAGGTTGATGATATCGCCGCGGTTGCGCGTGACCATACCGGGCAGGATCAGCCGCGTGACGCGGGTCAGGCCCACGACATTGGTCTGGATCATCGCTTCCCAATCCTCGAGGCTGGCCTCGTGGGCCTTGCTCAGCCCGAGCGCCAGACCGGCGTTGTTCACCAGCAGGTCGATCGCGCGGAACGGCTCCGGCAGGCCGTCGAGGCAGCTTTGCAGCGACGCCATCGACTGCACGTCGAGCACTCGGGTGAGCAGGCGCTCCGACGCGGCGTCCGCCTCGAGCTGCCCGAGACGCTGCGCGCGCCGTCCGGTCGCAATGACGCGGGCCCCGGCCTGCAGCAGAGCCAGCGCCAGCGCGCGTCCGATGCCGGAGGTTGCGCCCGTGATCAGCGCGATCCTGCCCTGCGCCCACGCCGCTTCCGGGGAGCCAGTCATCATGCACCCGTGGCGCCGGATGCGGCCCGGTGCGTGATCAGGATCGCCCTGAAATCGTTTACGTTGGTGAGCGTCGGCCCAGTGATGACTGCATCGCCGAGGGCTGCGAAAAAGCTGTGACCATCGTTATTGGCGAGGCTGCCGCGCGCATTGATGCCCTGCGAGAGCGCGCGCTCCAGGCTGTCCGGAGCCAGATACGCGCCCGCCACCTCTTCGGTGCCGTCGACGCCATCGGTGTCGCCGGCGATTGCGTACACGCCGGACTGCCGGTCGAGCGCGATACCGAGGGCGAGCAGGAACTCCACATTGCGGCCGCCGCGCCCTTCCCCGCGCACGGTCACGGTCGTCTCGCCGCCCGACAGCAGCACGCACGGCGGTGCGCACGGCTGGCCGTGGGTGACGACCTGGCGTGCAATGCCCGCCATGACCTTGCCGACATCGCGCGCCTCGCCTTCGATGCTGTCACCGAGGATCAGCGGGGCAATCCCCGCTTCCCGTGCAACCGCCGCGGCGGCTTCGAGCGCCATCTGTGGCGTTGCAATCAGGCGCAGCTGCGAACCCGCGAGCCGCGGATCGGCGGGCTTCAGGCTCTCGCCGCGCCCGTCCGCCAGGATTGTCCGCACGCTCGCCGGCACCTCGATCGCATAGCGCGCGAGAATCGCGAGCGCGTCGGCGCACGTGGTCGGATCGGCGACGGTCGGGCCCGAGGCAATGTTGACCGGATCGTCGCCGGGCACGTCGGAAATGAGCAGCGTGAGCAGCTTCGCCGGGTGACAGGCTGCCCCCAGGCGCCCGCCCTTGACGGCGGATAGATGACGGCGCACACAGTTCATCTCGCGGATCGTGGCGCCGGACTTCAGCAGTGCGCGATTGACGGCCTGCTTGTCCTCGAGCGTCAGACCGGGCAACGGCCGCACCAGCAGCGAGGAGCCGCCGCCGGATATCAGGCACAGCACCAGGTCGTCGGGCCGCAGCCCCTGCACCGCCTGGAGAATCCGTTCTGAGGCCGCGAGTCCCGCTGCGTCCGGCACCGGGTGCGCCGCCTCGATGATCTCGATGCGCCGGCACGGCACGCTGTAGCCATAGCGCGTGACCACGACGCCGGTCAATTCGCTGCCCCAATTGTCCTCGACCGCCCGGGCCATCGCCGCCGACGCCTTGCCGGCGCCGATCACCACCAGGCGGCCGCGCGGCGGCGCCGGCAGGTGTCGTGGGACGCACAGCGAGGGTTGCGCTGCATCGATCGCGGCATCGAACATGCGCCGCAACAGGACGCGCGGCTCGTGCAGCCGATTGACAGCGTTGGACATGCGGGTTGCCTGAGCTTACGCCGGCCCGGTGCCGATCTGGTGGTCCGCCAGCAGCTCGAGCGCACGCACCATCGCCGAATGGTCCCAGGCGCTGCCGCCGCGTGCGATGCAGGCGTTGAACAGTTGCTGCGCCGTGGCGGTGTGCGGCAGCGACAGGCCGACCTGACGTGCGGCGGTGAGCGCCAGGTTCAGATCCTTCTGGTGCAATTCAATCCGGAACCCCGGTTCGAAACTGCGCTTGAGCATTCGATCTCCATGCACCTCCAGAATTCGCGAGGCGGCGAAGCCGCCCATCAGCGCCTGACGCACCTTGGCCGGATCGGCGCCCATCTTGGAGGCAAACAGCAGCGCCTCGCCGACCGCCTCGATCGTCAGCGCCACGATGATCTGATTCGCCACCTTGCAGGTCTGTCCGTCGCCGTGGCCGCCCACGCGCGTGATGTTCTTTCCCATCAGCTCGAACAGGGGCCGCACCTTGCTGAAGGCACTCTCGGATCCGCCGACCATGATGGTCAGGTTGGCCGCTTTGGCGCCGACTTCACCGCCCGACACCGGCGCATCCAGATACTCGCAACCGAGGGCCTGAATCCTTTGTGCGAACTGCTTGGTCTCCACCGGAGAGATCGAGCTCATGTCCACCACGATCTTTCCGGGCGACAGGCCCTCGGCAATGCCGTCCGCGCCGAACAGCGCGCTCGCCACGTGCGGCGTATCGGGCACCATGGTGATGATGATGTCGGCTCGTTCGGCGACGGCCTTGCCGGAGCCGCACTGCACCGCACCCTGCGTGAGCAGCGACTGCGGGGCGGGCTTGTGATCGTGTACGTAGAGCTCGTGACCGGCCGCGCGCAGGTGCCCCGCCATCGGTCTGCCCATGATGCCCAGACCCACGAAGCCGACCTTGCTCATGCCTTAAGTCCTTGCGCTGCAGATCATGCGTATCAACCCGGTGGGAGCCCTGTTAGAGATAGGCACGAATCCAGCCCAGGCCCTGCACGGTACCCTTGGCCGGCTTGTATTCGCAACCGATCCAGCCGGCGTAGCCAAGCTGGTCGATCCATCCGAACAGGAACGGGAAATTGATCTCGCCGGTGCCCGGCTCATGGCGGCCGGGATTGTCCGCCAGCTGCAGATGACCGATACGACCCAGGTGACGCTGCAGTGTCGTCGCCAGGTCTCCCTCCATGACCTGCATATGATAGATGTCGTACTGCAGGAACAGGTTGTCCGAACCGACCGCCTCGATGATCTCGATCGCCTGCTGTGAATGGTTCAGATAAAAACCCGGGATGTCGCGCGTATTGCACGCTTCCACCAGCAGGCGGATGCCGGCCGCTTCGAGCTCGGCCGCGGCGAACCGCAGGTTGCCGACCAGCGTGTCCCGCAGCTTCGCCGGATCGACGTCGGCCGGCGCGATGCCGGCCAGGCAGTTGAGCTGCGTACACTGCAGGGCATGTGCATACTCAATCGCCGTGCCGACGCCGTCTTCGAATTCCGCTACACGATCGGGCAGGCAGGCGATGCCGCGCTCGCCGCGGGCCCAGTCGCCGGCGGGCAGGTTGTGCAGTACCTGCGTGAGCCCGTTGGCCTGTAGTCGCTCGGCCAGGTCCTGTTTGCGATGAGCGTACGGGAACAGGTATTCCACGCCCGTGAAACCGGCGTGCCTGGCCGCCTGGAAACGCTCCAGGAACACGACTTCGTTGAACAGCATCGTCAGATTGGCGTTGAATTTCGGCATGAACGTTCCCGGCCCGGCTCAATCGGATGGGTCGCGGCGCGCGCGGCGCCCGGTCTGCGGCGCCGGCGCGTGCGGCGATCGCGCCAGGTTCAATCTGCCGCGGAAGCGCTCGCTGCAGACGCACTCGGCTCGAGCGAATTCACCAGCGAGCCGATGCCGTCGATCGTGACCTCCACGCTCGAGCCATCCTTGATTGATCCGATGCCCAGCGACGTGCCGCACGCGATCACATCGCCCGGCAACAGCGACATGTCGTGCGATATGCGGCTCACCAGCTCCAGCGGCGAGAAGATCATGTCGGACAGCGGAAAGTTCTGGCGCTCGACGCCATCGAGCCGGGTGACCAGCCGCGCCCGCTGCCAGTCGAGCTCCGTGCCGATCACCGGGCCGATGCAGCCGAAGGTGTCGTAGCTCTTGGATCGGCACCACTGCGCAAAGTCGGCATTTTCGTTGAGCACCTCGCCGGCGGTGACGTCGTTGACGCAGGTGTATCCGAGGATATAGTCGCCGGCGCTGCTCGCCGGAACATCCTTGCAACGCCGTCCAATGACGATGCCCAGCTCGCCTTCGAAGGCAATCTTGCCCTTATAGGCCAGCGGCCGCCGGATCGGCTCGCCGGGTCCGGCGACCGAGCTCGCGGGTTTGATCAGAAACAGCGGATGCGAGGGCGGCGCCTTGCCGAGCTTGGCGCCCAGCGCGTGAAAATTGTTCCACAGCGCGATGATCTTGGAAGGCATGCACGGGCTGAGCAACGTGAACGCGCCATTCGGCAGCGTCGCCGCCGTGCGGGTCGGTTGCTCGAACGGATTGCCGTGGTATTCGGTGATCCCCAGCTGGTCGATCGCACCGAAGCCGATACGGCCGCCGGCAGCCTGGAATCGTGCCCAGCGCGTCATTTGCCCGCAGCCGCCGCGCGATTGGCGGCAATCGTGCGCGCCAGCAGATCGGCCAGCGCGAACACCGCATCGATGTGCGGCGTCGGTGTGTGTGTCAGGCGGCCCAGCTCGACCACCGAGCCGACCAGGGCTTCGAGTTCGGGCGGCCGCTCGGCCTCGATATCCTGCAGCATCGAAGTCTTGTGCTTGCCGACCTTCTCCGCGCCGGCGATGCGCTTCTCGAGAGCGACCCGGAAGGTGATGCCGAGCTTGCCGGCCACCTCCTGCGCCTCAGTCATCATCGCCGCGGCCAGCGCCCGCGTGGGCTGGAACTGGCAGATGTCAACCAGGGTCGAGCGTGTCAGCGCGCTGATCGGATTGAAGGTCAGATTTCCCCAGAGCTTGAGCCAGATTTCGGCGCGAATGTTGTCGAGCACCGGCGCCTTGAACCCCGCCCGGGTGAAGCACGCCGAAACCCGCGATACGCGCGCACTGGCCGATCCGTCGAGATCCCCGACCGGAAATCGCTCGCCCTCGATGTGTTTGACCACGCCGGGCGCAATCAACTCGGCGGCCGGATAGACCACGCAGCCGATGACCCGTTCGGGGGAAATTTTCTGGCCGACGGTCCCATTCGGATCCACGCTATGCACCACGGTGCCGGCCAGCTCGCCGCCATGGCGGTGGAAGTACCAGTACGGAATGCCGTTCTGCATCGTGATCACGACGGTGTCGGGGCCAAACAGCTTCGGTACGTCATTGGCGACATCCTGGACCTGGTGCGCCTTGACCGCCAGGATCACCAGGTCCTGCGGCCCGGTGGCGCCGTAGTCGTCGCTGGCCCTGACGTTGGTGGCAACGTGCTCGCTGCCGTCATTCATGATGAGCTTGATGCCAGCGCGGCGAATCGTCTGCAGATTGGCGCCCCGCACCATGAAGGTCACGTCCTCGCCGGCCAGCGCCAGCCTGGCACCGACATAGCCGCCGATGGCGCCGGCGCCAATGATTGCGATCTTCATTTTTCCCTACCTACCCCGCGAACCGCTGCCGTTCTTATGATCTCATGCGCAAACCGTTTGCGCCGCGGTTGATGGTGTTGCACGCACCCCCTGTGCCGACGAACCCGTTACAGTCGCGCTAGCCAGCCAGCCGCCTAGTCGAGGAAGTCACAATAGCGCTCGACATGGGTGGCAAGATCGAGGGTGTGCTGGCGCGTCAGTCGTTCGGCGAGCTCCGTGTCGCGACGTTCCAGCGCCTCAATGATCTTCAAATGATCGATGATCGAGCGCGCCGCGCGGTTGTCCTGCGAAATCGTGACTTTGCGGATGGCGCGCACGTGGATGAACAGGTTCTTGGTGGCATCGGCGATCAGTCGCGAGCCGCCCAGCCGGATGATCAGCTGATGAAACGCGATGTTGGCATCCGAATACTCGCCGATGTGCTCCGAAGGCGGCGAATTCTCGAACTCGTCGAACAGGTGGCGCAGCTTGCTGATTTCCGAATCGGGCGCATGCAGCGTCGCCAGGCGCGCGGACATGCCCTCGAGCGCCGCCCACACCTGGATCATCTCGATGATCTCGCGCTTGGATTTTCGGACAATGAAGATCCCGCGACGCGGCACCGTCCGCACGAAGCCTTCCTGCTCCAGGATCGACAGCGCTTCGCGCACCGGGGTCCGGCTCACACCGAGCGCCTGCGTCAACTGGCGTTCATCGAGCCGCAGCGGCCGCCGCTCCCTGTAGATGTCGGTATCGGCGATTGCATCCTTCAGCAATGCATAGGCCTGATCGCGCAGGCTGACGGAGTTCAGAGGCGCGAGCGCCAGCGGTCCCGCCATGCTGCGGCTCTGCCTCAGCGTTGCCACGGTGCTCATCGGGCCTCCGCGGCGGCCAGTGTCAGCGCCGGGCGGTGCCCGCTGCGCGCTGACGGGGCTCGCCGCTCTGTGCGCGGTCTCAGCGACGCGTCGTTGCCGCTCAGTTGCACGAAGCGGCCGGCTTCAGCGGCACCGCCGAGGATGGAGAGTGGGATGATGCAAATGGCCTGCACCACCAGGGCGCCAATGCACAACACCATTCCAAGCAACGCCAATGAGAGCAAAAACACCAGCATCGTGAGTACCTTAGTTTTTCGGGCGGGATTGCAAAAACTATAATGGCGTCATTGGGGTGTCAAGATATATCAGGCACTGCATATCACTGCCTGCTGATTGGCACGCCCGGGGCGTCTGAGCGCCCCGGCTGCTCTGCGCTGGAACGGGCGATATCTAATCGGCGCCGATGGCTCGGGGCGGGTCTTCCTCAAGCGAATTCACCCATTCACCGAGCAGTTGACAAGTTGCAGATATATCACATATGGTCGGCGCCGACCAAGTATTTTGAGGATCTAGTTCGCGCTTCTTGGGGGCTTCCGAGCGATGGATGGAAGGCGGCTCAAGACCTTCGCTATTGCACTGCGCTATGACACCCGTGAATGAGCTCACTACTGCATGGTTCCCGCTCATGGAAGTTCGTGCCGCTTGGGTGACGGCCTCGTGGCCCGATCAAAAAGAAGAAGCATCAATGGCAGCCGACTCGAAATCACCATCAAATTCGATCTTTGCCAACACTTGCATTCAGCTGGTGCAGCCGGCGCGCATAC
The DNA here is from genome assembly GCA_963701975.1 of uncultured Gammaproteobacteria bacterium. Classification (GTDB taxonomy): domain Bacteria; phylum Pseudomonadota; class Gammaproteobacteria; order Steroidobacterales; family Steroidobacteraceae; genus FEN-1191. The sequence goes on along the minus strand of OY969692.1, from coordinate 3,160,311 downwards.
ATGCGCGTCGGCCATACGGACGACTACACGTTCACTGACTTAAGTCGACAACATTGGAGGCACCATGACACCCGCAAGCCCTTCAGCAGCAACGCCGCTAGCGAGCACGACCGCGGACAATACCTTGCAACCCAAGAGCCGCGACGCCAGCGTTGTCTCGGGTGGTCACCTGGTGGCGAAAGCGCTCAAGAACGAAGGCGTCGACACGATATTTACCCTGTGTGGCGGCCACATCATCGACATCTACGACGGCTGCATCGACGAAGGCATCCGCATCATCGACGTGCGCCACGAGCAGGTGGCCGCGCATGCCGCCGACGGCTATGCCCGGCAGACGGGCAAGCTCGGCTGCGTGGTGACCACCGCGGGCCCGGGCTGTACCAACGCCATGACCGGCATCGCCACGGCATTTCGCTCCGAGAGCCCGATCCTGCACATCGGCGGCCAGGGCGCCCTCACCCAGCACAGGATGGGGTCGCTGCAGGATCTGCCGCACGTCGAGCTGCTGTCGCCGATCACCAAGTTCGCCGCCTCCATCCCCAGCACCGAGCGCGTTGCCGACATGATCTCGATGGCCGCGCGCGAGGCGTTCAGTGGCGCGCCGGGGCCGGTCTATCTGGAGATTCCCCGCGACGTGCTCGATCGCGAGGTTGATCTGACGAAAGCGATCATTCCGAAGCCGGGTCATTACCGCGCCTCGACACGCTCGATAGGCGATCCGCGTGACATCGAGAAGCTCGCCGACATCCTGGTCAATTCCGAGCGGCCCGCGATCCTTTACGGGCAGCAGGTTTGGACCGCGCGTGGTCATCAGGAGGCGATCGCGTTGCTGCGCGGCCTCGACATTCCCGGCTATTTCAACGGCGGCAGTCGCGGTCTGCTGCCACCGGGCGACCCGCATCACTTCGATCGAACCCGTGGCAGCGCGTTCTCAGATGCCGATGTGATCGTCATTGTCGGCACCCCGTTCGATTTTCGCATGGGCTACGGGCGCCGCATCAGCACCAAGCTCAAGCTGGTGCAGATTGACATGGACTATCGCACCGTCGGCAAGAACCGCGACATCGACCTGGGACTGGTCGGCGACCCGGGCGCGATCCTGGGCGCGGTGCTGCAGGCAGCCTCGGGCCGCCTCAAACAGGACAAGCGCCAGGCGCGCCGACAGTGGATGAAGAAACTGACCGACGCGGAAGCCGCGGCCACCGAGAAGCTGATGCCACTGTTCAAGTCCAACTCGGTACCGATACACCCGTATCGGGTTGCCTACGAGCTCAACGAGTTCCTCGCCGACAACACCATTTATATCGGCGACGGTGGCGATGTGGTGACGATCTCGGCGCAGGCGGTCCGACCCCGGGCGCCCGGCCAGTGGATGGATCCGGGTGCGCTCGGCTCGCTCGGCGTCGGCACCGGCTTTGCGATTGCCGCGGGTCTTGCCCATCCGACCAAGGAAGTGCTCTGTTACTACGGCGACGGCGCCTTCGGTATGACGGCTTTCGACATGGAGACCGCCAATCGGTTTGGCGTGCCCTACATTGCGGTCATCGGCAATAACTCGGCGATGAATCAGATCCGCTACGGGCAACTGGCGAAATATGGCGAAGAGCGCGGCAATGTCGGCAATCTGCTCGGCGACGTGCCGTTCGGCAAGTTCGCGGAGATGCTGGGCGGCTACGGCGAGGAGGTACGCGATGCGGCCCAGATCGCCCCTGCCCTGCTGCGTGCGCGCGAATCGGTGCACCGACTCAAGCGCTCGGCAGTGATCAACATCTGGGTCGATCCGCGCGAATACGCGCCGGGCACCAAGAATCAGACGATGTACAAGTAGACGGCGAGTCAGGGACGCGCGGGAGACAGTTAGATGGGGAAGGCACTAGACGGCGTACGCATCCTCGACTTCACCCATGTGCAATCGGGTCCGACCTGCACGCAGCTGCTGGCCTGGTTCGGCGCCGATGTCATCAAAGTGGAACGGGCCGGCGCCGGTGACATCACGCGCGAGCAGCTGCGTGATATTCCGGATGTGGACAGCCTCTACTTCACGATGCTGAACCATAACAAGCGCTCGATCACGCTCGATACCAAGAACAAGAATGGCAAGGCGGTGCTCGAGAAGCTGGTCAAGTATTGCGACGTACTGGTCGAGAACTTCGCGCCTGGGGCGCTCGATCGCATGGGCTTCACCTGGGAACGCATCCAGCAGCTCAATCCGAAGATGATCGTGGCCTCGGTCAAGGGTTTCGGCCCGGGGCCCTACGAGGACTGCAAGGTCTACGAAAATGTCGCGCAATGCGCCGGCGGCGCCGCATCGACCACCGGCTTCGACGACGGTCCGCCGCTGGTCACCGGCGCGCAGATCGGCGATAGCGGGACCGGCCTGCACCTCGCATTGGGCATCGTCTGCGCGCTCTACCAGCGCAAGACCACCGGCCGCGGCCAGCGGGTGCTGGCCGCGATGCAGGATGGGGTGCTGAACCTGTGCCGCGTCAAGCTGCGCGATCAGCAGCGCCTGGCGCGCACCAAGGTAATGAAGGAGTACCCGCAGTATCCCAAGGGAAAATTCGGTTCCTCGGTGCCGCGCGCCGGCAACGCCTCCGGCGGAGGGCAGCCCGGCTGGATCATCAAATGCAAGGGCTGGGAGACTGACCCCAACGCGTATCTTTATTTCATTACCCAGGCGCCGGTATGGAAGGAGATCTGTACCGTCATCGGCAAGACAGAATGGATCACCGATCCGGATTACGCCACGCCGGGCGCGCGTCTGCCGCGCCTGATGGAGATTTTCGCCGAGGTCGAACGCTGGACCATGACCAAGACCAAGTTCGAGGCCATGGCCGAATTCAACCGGCACGACATTCCCTGCGGGCCGATCCTGTCGATGGAGGAACTGGCCGCGGAGCCGTCGTTGCGCGCCACCGGCACGGTCGTCGAGGTAGACCATCCGGCCCGAGGCAAATATCTCTCGGTCGGCAACCCGATCAAGCTGTCGGACAGCCCGACCGAGGTCAAGCGCTCGCCGCTGCTCGGCGAGCACACCGAGGAAGTACTGGCCGAGATCGGCCTCGGCCGCGCCGAGATCGACGCGCTGCGGGCGGAAAAAGTCATATGACCGGCTTGCGGGCCACACCGGCCGCGGCCGGACAGAGGATTCGCAACGTGAACGACACGGCACACGACAAGGCTTCGGTACGCAGAGTGCTCGACCAGGCCAAGCTGGCGGGGCGCACTGCACTGACGGCGCCCGAATCCAAGGGCATTTGCGATGCCTACGGCATCGCCGTCCCGAAGGAAGGCGTGGCCGCCAATGCGGCCGAAGCGGCCAGCCTCGCCGCGGCCATGGGCTATCCGGTGGTGATGAAAATCGTCTCACCGCAGATCCTGCACAAGACCGAGGCCGGCGGCGTGGTGGTCGGCGTCAAGAACGCCGAGCAGGCCGCGGAAGCCTTCGCCAGCATCGTCGCCAATGCGCGCCGCTACGATCCGAAGGCGAGCATCGATGGCGTGCAGGTGCAGCAGATGCTGAGCGGCGGCCAGGAGGTGATCATCGGCGCCGTGACTGACCCCGCCTTCGGCAAACTGGTGGCCTTTGGCCTGGGTGGCATCCTGGTCGAGGTCCTGAAGGACATCACCTTTCGCCTGGCACCAGCCACGCGCGAGGATGCGCTGTCGATGCTCGACGGCATCGCGGCTGCGGCCATCCTTCGCGGGGTGCGCGGTGCCGACCCGGTCGATCGCGAAGCGCTGGCGGCGATGATCGAGCGGGTCTCGCAGCTGGTTGCCGATTTTCCCGAGATCTCGGAGCTCGACCTCAACCCGGTGTTCGCGGACAAAAATGGCGCGATTGCCGCCGACGTGCGCATCGTACTGGATTTCACTCCCGCCGTGCCGCGATATCGACGGAAGAAGGAGGACATCGTCCGGCAGATGAACCGGATCATGAAGCCGGATGCGGTCGCGGTCATCGGCGCCTCGAATGAGAGCGGCAAGATCGGCAATTCGGTGATGAAGAACCTCATCAACGGCGGCTATCAGGGCGCGATCTATCCGATCCATCCCAGCGCCGAGTCGATCATGGGCAAGCCGGCGTACAAGAGCGTCAAGGACGTCCCCGGCGTGATCGACGTCGCGGTGTTTGCCATTCCCGCCAAGTTCGTCGCCCAGGCGCTGGTAGAGGTGGGCGAGAAGAAGATCCCCGGAGCGGTGCTGATTCCCTCGGGCTTTGCCGAGACCGGCAACGTCGCCGGTCAGGAGGAGCTGGTGGCGATCGGGCGCAAATACGACATCCGCCTGATGGGTCCGAACATCTACGGCTTCTACTACACGCCGAAGAATCTGTGCGCCACGTTCTGCACCGCTTACGACGTCAAGGGCTCGGCCGCGCTGTCCTCGCAGTCGGGCGGCATCGGCATGGCAATCATCGGTTTCTCGCGCTCGGCCAAGATGGGTGTATCGGCGATCGTCGGCGTGGGTAATAAGTGCGACATCGACGAGGATGATCTGCTGATCTTCTTCGAGCAGGATGACAATACGCAGATCATCGCCCAGCACTGCGAGGATCTGAAGGACGGGCGGGCGTTCGCCGAAGCCGCCAAACGCGTGTCGAGGAAGAAGCCGGTCGTAGTGCTCAAGGCCGGGCGCACCAGCATGGGCGCGCGCGCCGCCAGCTCGCATACCGGCGCGCTCGCCGGCAATGACAAGATCTATGAGGACGTGTTCCGCCAGTCCGGGGTCATCCGTGCGCGCTCGCTGCGCGATCTGCTCGAGTTCGCCCGCGGCATACCGGTATTGCCGACGCCGAAGGGCAACAACGTCGTGATCATTACCGGCGCGGGTGGCTCCGGCGTACTGCTGTCGGACGCCTGCGTCGACAACGGCCTGACTTTGATGGCGATGCCGGCCGATCTGGATGCGGCGTTCCGCAAGTTCATCCCGCCGTTCGGAGCCGCCGGCAATCCGGTGGACATCACCGGCGGCGAGCCGCCGACGACCTACCAGAACACGGTGCGGCTCGGCCTTACGGATCCGCGCATCCACGCGCTGATCCTCGGATACTGGCACACGATCATCACCCCGCCGATGGTGTTTGCGCGCTTGATGGTCGAGGTGGTGGCCGAGATGCGTGCCAAGGGCTTCGTCAAGCCGGTGGTGGCGTCGCTCGCGGGTGACGTTGAAGTCGAGGAAGCTGCAGAGTACCTGTATCAGCATGGGATTCCGGCGTATGCCTACTCGACCGAGATACCGGTGGCGGTGCTGGGAGCCAAATTCAAATGGGCGCGCGGCGCCGGGCTGATCCCGGCGCCTTGAGCCGCGTGAGGTTTTTCTTGCAAGATTGAGTGTTCGGATTCTGTCACTACAATTGAGGGGGTTACATGAATATCTTCACAGCGCCCAGATTGCTGGTTGCAGTGCTTGCATCCGGGCTGCTTCTGTTGAGCTATCCGGATCGAGGCGCTGCGCAATCAACGCCGGATTCGTCGGTCGACGCCAAGATGCGGATCCTGCAGGAGCGAATTGATGCTCTCAGCAAGGAACTCGATGCCATCCAGAAGCAGCAGCAGGCCGCGGCCGCTGCGGCCGCCAAGCCAGCGCCCGCTCCGGGCGAGAAGGCGGGCGGCAAAGAGGTCACGGTCGATAAATTCGACAAGTTCCTGAAGGGCTTCTTCGGCACTATGGACCTGTCTCTGGATGACACGACCAAGGGCATCGATCAGCTGTCGGCTTATCACTGGAACTACAACAACCCGCTGGATCCGAGCTCCGGACTGATCAGGGGTGGCAACAAGGGCCCGGCTGTCGGGCGTGTCGGGTATATCCCCGCGATATCCAGCAACGGATCCAACATTGGCTACCGCGGATCGCACAGGATTACCAACTCGGACGTGGATTTCATCTACCAGGTGTCGACCGCGCTCAACATCGACGCGGCGCCTGGTCTGCAGAACACCTGGACGAAATCTTCCAATGTTGTCACGGGCGCCATCGGATTGGGCGACACTTACATCGGCTTCAAGAATAAATCCTGGGGCACGCTGAAGTTCGGCGTCATGTTCGCCCCGTACAAGACCTCGACGGACCGGTTGAATCCGATGGGCACCGGGCTCGGCAACTATGCCACCATCTTGGGCAATACGGGTGGTGACAATCGCGTGGAGTTCGGCACCCGCCTCGACCATGCCATTGTCTACAATTCGCCGACGATGGGTGGCTTCAGCTTCGACCTGATGGTGTCTCCGGGGCAGAACCCCGCCTACAACAACGTCGACATACCGCTGGGATCGTCCGATTGCCGCGGCAGCAACGCCCCAGGAAGCGGCAACCTGCCGCTGAACTGCGACGACGGCGGCTTCGGCGACGCCTACGGCGCGGATCTCAAGTTCGAAATGGGTGGCCTGTACCTGACGGCCGCTTATGAGATGCACCGAGCCGTCAACCGCAACAGCGACGGCATCGGCTCCAACAGCCCGTTCTACGGGTATCTGGATGCGATCGGCAGCCCGGTGCTCGACTTCAACACCTGGAACGCCTGGGCGGCCGAGAATCCCGGCGCGGCCGCCGCCGGCTCACCGCCCTATCTGAACGACGTCGCCAATGAGTACGCGTGGAAGTTCGGCGGACAATACCGGTTTGATTTTGGCCTTACCGTAGATGCGATCTACGAGCACATGTTTCGCAGCCTCCCCGCTATCCTGGAATTCCAGAACGAGCGCGAGCGCTTCAGTACCTGGTTCGCTCTCGAGCAGGATCTGAATCACGGAACCGATCAGATCGCCGCCGCGTGGGCGCATGCCGGCAGGACGCCGGGCGACCCCGCCGGACAGCACAATTTCAACGCCAATTTCGCCCTCGTCGGCGATAACCTGGGGAATACGTACAGCGTGTCCTGGCGGCACAAGCTCGACAAGCAGCTGACGTGGTACGTCGATGCTGCCGAGACCATCAATGACGGCAACGCGCACTTTGACATCGGAGCCGGCGGTCACGGTATCAAGACCGACTGCCACGATGGCACCAATACCGTGTTCACGGATTTCAGCAGCGCCGGCCCCACCACCTGGGGCGGGTGTCACGAACTCGGATTCTCCACCGGAGTGACCTATAAGTTCTGACCCGGTGCTGCGCTTTGGAGGCTCCCGGCCCACAGGGCCGGGAGCCTCTGCGGCCGAAGCAGCGTCGCGCCATCAGGAAACTTGTACGCTCGTGAGTTGTCCATAGGCTAAAGCAGCCGCCTGACGGCAGCCGCGCGCATCGGGAGGTAGGGTCCATGGTTCAATCCACGAGACGTATTCTGTACACGGGCGTGTGGGTAACGCTCCTGACCTGCGCGGTCGCGTGTTCAACCACGCCGCGCAAGACCTCGGAGCAGCAGCAAGCCGACAAGGAGACGGCGGAGAGCGTGCAGAACGCGCTCGACGCCGACAAGCTTCTCTACGCCAAGCACATCACGGTGCGCGCCGACAACGGCGTGGTGCATCTCGCGGGCTATGTCTGGAATACCGAGGATCTGTACGAAGCCCAGCGGATTGCCGAGACCGTCCCAGGTGTCGCGCAGGTGGTCGACGAGATGGAACTGGAGCGCGAGGGCCTCGGTGACTCGCCGGTGACCCGCTAAAGGCTTGCTGCTGGGGTGGTCGGCACCTGCCACAACCCAGCACGTTGGCGAGCAATCCTCTCGCCGGCGCGCGATGGGCTTGCTGATGGGACTGGAGCGCAAGTTGTGAGCGGGTCGATCATGGAAACAACCATGTAGAAACGTTCAGCCCGAACCCACGGCGGCGACCCCCCAAGATGCCGCCGTGGGTCGGCCTTTCCATCCGCTGACAGGATCGCTTCGAGCCCGGCATGAAGATATGTGTGTTTGGCGCCGGAGCCATCGGCGGCTATCTCGCGGTACAGCTCGCACTGGCGGGCAACGACGAGGTCTGCGTCATCGCCCGCGGCCCTCACCTTCGGGCCATCCAGCAGCACGGCCTGCGCCTGAGGATCGGCGGACAGGAGCGCACGGCGCGCCTGCCGGCGAGCGACGAGCCGGCCGACTTCGGCCCTCAGGACATGGTCATCTGCGCGTTGAAGGCGCACCAGGCGTGGCAGCAGTGTGAACGCTTCGCCCCACTGCTTGCGACGCATACCGCGGTGGTGACCGCGATGAACGGCATCCCGTGGTGGTATTTCTACCAGAGTGGCGGCGCGCTCGAGGGCCACACGCTGCAGGCGGTCGATGCCGGCGCGCGGCAGTGGAAAGCGATCGGGCCGGAGCGCGCGATCGGCTGCGTAGTGGACCCTGCGTGCGAGGTGGTCGCCCCCGGGATCGTCGAGCACCATGAGTTCAGGCGCTTCACGCTGGGTGAGCCTGATGGCAGCGCCTCGCCGCGCGTGCAGGCACTGTCGCGTACGCTGGTGCAGGCGGGATTCGAAGCCCCGATCCGGGACAATATCCGCTGGAACATCTGGCTCAAGCTGTGGGGCAATGCCTGCTTCAATCCCATCAGCCTGCTCACGCACTCGACGCTGGATCGCATCACCAGCGAGCCGGCGCTGAGGCGCCTGTGCACCCTGGTTATGCAGGAGTGCCGCCAGGTCGCGCAGTCGCTCCAGATCGATATTCCCGAGGCCATGATCCAGCGCCGCCTGGATGTGGCGGGAGTAGCGATCGGACACAGGATGTCGATGCTGCAGGACCTGCAGAGCGGACGATCGATCGAGCTCGATGCGCTGGTGACGGCGGTGCACGAGCTGGGCGAGCTGACCGGCGTGCCGACGCCGGTACTCGACCTGCTGCTCGCGCTGGCGCGCGAGCGCGCCCGGCAGGCCGGACTGTACGAATGACCATTGGTCGTGCGTATCTTCAGGTGTAGCGATGATCGTGCGGCGCAAGCGGCTTGGGGGCCGCCTCGCCCAGGGCCTCGAATACCGCGATTTCGCACACGCGGCACATGCCATCGAGCGCCAGGTCGTTCTCGGCGATGCCAAACGGTTCCTCGAGCTCTTCCGATAACGCATCGAGTCCAAAGAACGAGTAGGCCACGAGCGCGGTAAACAGCGCCGTGTACCACCCGGCCGACGATGCCAGGCCGAACGGCAGCAGCAGGCAGAACAGGTAAGCCGATCGGTGCAGCAGCAGCGTGTAGGCAAACGGCAGCGGCGTTCCGGCGATGCGCTCGCAGCCGGCCTGCAGCGCCGACATCGAGCACAGCCGCTCGTCAAGGATCCGGAACTCGATCGGACCGATCAATGCGGCGCTCTTGAGCTCGCCCAGCCGGCGGCCCATGGCCCGGATGACGGCGTCCGGGCGGTTACCCGATTCGAGCACGCGATCGAGCTGGCCCGGGATCAGCGCGCGTGTCTCGGCGCCGGCATCCACGTTGCGTAACTGTCCCCGCAGCAGGTGAACGAATGCCAGCGCCTCCATCAGCAGCGCTCGCGCCCGCCCGCCGTCGGCTGGCAGCAGCGCGATGGCCTGGCGCGCCAGATTGCGAATGTCGACGATCAGCTGCCCCCAGAGCTTGCGCGCCTCCCACCAGCGGTCATAAGCCGCATTGTTTCGAAACACCAGGTAGATCGACAGCGTCACCCCGAGCAGCGTGAACGGCGCCAGCCCGTAGCTGCCGAGCTCGAGCCCGCCGCGCCTGAGGGCGGCGACGACCAGTGCCGCATAGACGCCAAAGCCGATGATCTGCGGGGCAATGCGCGGCACGATGGAGCCACGCATCACGAAGAACAGCTCGAGCAGGCCCGGACGGGGACGAATGATCATCAGGACCTCGGTGTGACCGATCGCGTTGGTGCGACGCCATATAGCATGATTCGCCTCCCCGGCCGCAGGAACATCGCGATTAACTGCACGCTTGCGGTCGGATAGCGCGAAAGCGCCCCGACTGTAGGCCGAATCCGACGGCGAAGCGGATGCCACTCGGACAGCCAGCTTCGGGCCCGGGCCGGATAAGGTGCTTTGGGGCGCACAGACTCACCGCAGGCCCAGGATGAACGTACAGACAGCGCAGCGATCGACCACCGGGATCCCGGGGCTGGACGATGTCCTGTGCGGGGGGCTGATTCCGAATCGTCTGTACCTGGTGGATGGCAACCCGGGGGCGGGCAAGACGACGCTTGCAATGCAGTACCTGCTGGCCGGGGTGCGTGCAGCGGAGCGATGCCTGTACGTGACGCTGTCCGAGACCCGGGAAGAGCTTGCCGCGGGAGCGCTGTCGCATGGCTGGTCGCTGGATGGAATCGAGGTGATGGAACTGGTGGCGGATCAGCACGATCTTGACGGCGACAATGAGCTCACGATGCTCAGCACCTCCGAGATCGAACTGACCGAGACCACCCGCAGGGTGCTCGACGCGGTGGATCGTTTCAACCCGCAGCGCATGGTGTTCGACTCGCTGTCGGAGATGCGGCTGCTGGCACAGAGCTCGCTGCGCTATCGGCGGCAGATCCTCGCGCTGAAGCAGTTCTTCATCGGCCGCAGCTGCACCGTCATGCTGCTGGACGATCGCACCGCGGAGGGTCCCGACCTGCAGCTGCATAGCATCGCGCACGGCGTGGTATCGCTCGACAACCGCACGCCGGCCTACGGACAGGCGCGCCGCGAACTGCAGGTGCGCAAATTTCGCGGCAGCGAGTTTGCCAGCGGTCTGCACGATTTCAGGATCGGGCAAGGTGGGCTCACGGTGTACCCACGACTGGTGGCCGCTTCCGATCTCGGCTCGAGCGCCAAGCGCGACTCGATCGACAGCGGTGTCGCCGCACTCGATGCCCTGGTAGGTGGTGGCATCGAGCGCGGAACCAGCACGCTGCTCATGGGCCCGCCCGGGTGCGGCAAGTCCAGCCTGGCGCTGCAGTACGCGGCCGCGGTCGCACGGCGCGGTGAACACGCGGCCGCGTTCATCTTCGACGAGACCAGTACGGCGCTGCTGGCACGATCGCGCGGCATCGGATTGCATTTTCGGGTCGGTGACGGTGCGGGCGAGATCGCACTTCACCAGATCGACCCGGTGGCGATCTCGCCCGGGGAATTCGTGCACGCGGTACGCGCCAGCGTGGAACAGCGCCACGCCCGCGTCGTGATCATCGATAGCCTCAATGGCTATCTCAATTCAATGCCGCAAAGCAATTTCCTGACCGCCCAGCTGCACGAGTTGCTGTCCTACCTCAACCATCGGGCGGTCGCTACGTTCATGGTGGTCGCGCACAGCAGCGCTGTGGGGGCCAACATGCTGTCTCCAGTGGATGCAAGCTACGTGGCCGACTCGGTGGTCATGTTCCGCTACTTTGAACATGCGGGAACCATCAAGAAGGCCATCTCGGTGTTGAAGAAGCGCACCGGCGCGCACGAGGAATCGATCCGCGAGCTCTGGTTCGACCAGCATGGCATCCATCTGAGCGAACCGCTGCTGCGGCTGCGAGGCGTTCTCACGGGGGTGCCGGTCGAGGTCGACTCCCCCGCCGGACATCCGCGAGCTGCTCAGGCGCCGCACTCATGATCGCCAGCGCGAACCAAGCGCACGACTACCGGATCTGCGTGTTACCGCCGACGCGGCGTGACGGCGAGGTTACGCGCGCGCTGTTCGAACGGGCCGGGCTGAGCTGTGCCGTATGCGATCGGCCGCGAACCCTCGCCGAGCAGATCGAGCACGGGCTCGGAGCGATCGTACTGACCGATGCGGCGCTGCGCATTCCTTCGCTGGACATCGTGCTGGCGGCGCTCGCGCATCAGCCCTCCTGGTCGGACGTGCCGACGATCCTGCTGAGTCGAAGTGCGGCATGGTCGCCCGCCGTGTTCAGCACGCTCGGCGCGCTCGCCAACGTGACGGTTCTCGACCGGCCGGCGTCGATTCGGACGCTGCTGAGCTCGGTGCAGTCGGCGCTTCGCGGCCGGCAGCGCCAGTACCAGATTCGCGACCAGCTGCGGGCGCTGCGCCAGGCCGAGGCGACGGCGCGCGAAAATGAACTCCGGTTCCGATCGATGGCGAACACGGTGCCGCAGCTGGTATGGATGGCCGATCCCAGCGGATCGCGCTTCTGGTACAACGAACGCTGGTACGAGTACACCGGCAGCAGCGCTGCGCAGGTGCACGGCTGGGGCTGGCGCGAGGTGCTGCACCCGCAGCACGCCGATCAGGTGGTGCAGAAGCTGCGCCGCAGTTTCGAGACCGGAAGCCCGTGGGAAGACACTTACCCGATGCGAAGCAAAGACGGCAGCTTTCGCTGGTTTCTGTCGCGCGCGCAACCGATCGAGGACGAGGACGGGCGCATCGAACGCTGGGTGGGCACCGACACCGACATGACGGATCGGCTGGCGATCGAAGAGGCACTGCGCGAGGCGGATCGGCGCAAGGATGAATTCCTGGCCACGCTGGCGCATGAGCTGCGCAATCCGCTGGCGCCGATCCGGCAGGCGGCGCAGCTCTCCAATACCCCCGGCGCCACCGAGACGCAGAAGAAGTGGTGCCATGGCGTGATCGAGCGGCAGGTACAGCACATGTCGCTGCTGCTCGACGATCTGCTCGACATATCACGGGTTACCCGCGGCACGCTCGCGTTGCGCATGCAGACGACCGATCTCGGCTCGATCGTCAACGTGGCGATCGAGACCGCCCGGCCCCTGATCGATGCCAAGGACCATATGCTCTCGATCGAGACTTGCAATGAGAACGCGCGCTTTCTGGCCGACCCCCTGCGCGTGGCACAGGTGCTCTCCAACCTTCTGACCAATGCGGCCAAATACACCGACGCGCACGGGACCATCCGGTTGTCGGCGAGCTATCAGGACCGGTTGCTGCAGATCCGGGTCGCCGACAGCGGCATCGGCATCAGCGCCCAGGCGCTGCCCAGGCTGTTCCAGATGTTCTCGCAGGTCCAGGCGACCATGGATCGATCCGAGGGCGGTCTGGGGATCGGCCTCGCGCTCGCGAAGGGGCTGGTTGACATGCACGGTGGCACGATCGAGGCGCACAGTGCCGGACCAGGCCATGGCAGTGAATTCGTCGTCCGCATTCCATGCGCGGCGACGCCGGATTCGGCCGATCCGGCGCCAATCGGTGCCGGGCATTCGCGCTCCCCGGCACGCCGCGTACTGATCGCCGACGATAACCGCGACGCCGCGGAGAGCCTGGGGATGCTGCTGCGGATGGAGGGCCACGAGGTGATCGTCACTTACGACGGGGTCGGTGCGCTCGCGGCATTTCGTGAGCATCGTCCGGACGTGGTCATACTCGACATCGGCATGCCGGGGCAGAACGGCTATGAAGTCGCGCGCCGGATGCGCGAGACGACGGGTGACCAGCCGATCCAGCTGATCGCGGTAACCGGCTGGGGTCAGGCAAGCGACAAGGCAAGAGCCATGGACGCCGGCTTCGACAGTCACCTCACCAAGCCGGTTGACCCCCGGCGGCTGACGAAACTGATGCAGCATGGCGCCCGCCTGACCCACTGATGCCGGCTGGCACAGCGGCGCGGCCGGCCGCGCCGGTGATGGGGATCCTCCCGGATCGCTTTACCCCGCGCGCTGGCATAGATTGCTGCGCTGAAGGCCGGCGGCGCGGAGCCGGCCAGGCATCGGCCGACCAACCGATCTGACACCAACGAACGTGACCGGCGGGGACAAGTCTGTTTCGAAGCAGCGCGTGCCATCGGCCGCGGGCACGTCGCGGCCTCGCGCGGCATTTCGGCATCGGGCCTTCACCGTGATCTGGATTGCAACAGTGGTCTCGAACATCGGCACCTGGATGTACAACGCGGCATCCGGTTGGCTGATGGTGAGCCTGAACAGCGATGCGCTGCTGGTGGCGTTGGTTCAGGTTGCAACCAGCCTGCCGATGTTCCTGTTTGCGCTCGCCGCCGGCGCTCTGGCCGACATCTTCGACAAGCGGCGGTTTCTGATCGTGGTCGAGACCGCGACCACGCTGCTGTCTGCACTGTTCGCGGCGCTGGTCCAGTTCGGCGAGGTTACGCCCGCCACGCTGCTGCTGTTCACCTTCCTGATCGGTGTCGCCAGCGCGCTGTCCGCGCCCGGCTGGCAATCGGTCGTGCCGCAACTGGTGCCGACGCAGGATCTCGCGCCGGCGGTCACGGCCAACAGCGTCGGCATCAACGTCAGTCGGGCCGTGGGTCCCGCGCTGGCCGGCAGCATCATCGGGCTGTCCGGTATCGCCGCGCCGTTCTGGCTCAATGCGCTGAGCAATCTCGGAGTCATCGGCGCGCTGCTGTGGTGGCGCGCGCCGCGGGGAACCCCCAGCCGATTGCCGGCCGAGCCGCTGTTCGGCGCGATGCGCACTGGTTTTCGCCACGCGCGGCATAACCGGCATCTGCGTGCGACGCTGATTCGCGCGGTGGCCTTCTTTCTGTTCGCGAGCGCGTACTGGGCGTTGCTGCCGCTGGTGGCGCGCAACCGGATCGCAGGCGGTCCAGGGCTGTATGGAGTGCTGCTGGGCGCCATCGGTGCCGGGGCGGTGATCGGCGCGTTCGCATTGCCGTGGGCGAAGGCCCGATTCGGACCGGACCGGGTGGTCGCCATGGCGACGATTGGCACCGCGATATCGCTGCTGTTGTTCGCGCTCGCGCGCGCGCCGCTGATCGGGCTGGCCGCCAGCTTCCTCGCCGGTGTGGCATGGATCGCGGTGCTCGCGAATCTGAACGTCTCCGCCCAGGTCGCGTTGCCTGACTGGGTGCGCGGCCGCGGGCTAGCCATGTTCGTGACGGTGTTCTACGGCAGCATGACGCTCGGCAGTGCGGCGTGGGGCGAGGTCGCCGAGCTCGCCGGCCTGCCACTGACGCTGCTGGTCGCTGCAGCGGGCGCACTGCTGGCGATTCCGCTGACACGAGGCCGCAGGCTGCAGACCGGCGCCGGGGTTGACCTGACGCCATCGATGCATTGGCCAGTGCCCGTGGTCACGCATGAGATCGAGCGCGACCGGGGCCCGGTGCTGATCACGGTCGAGTATCGGCTGGCCGCGGGCAAGGATCGCGCCGCGTTCCTGAGCGCGATGCAGCGACTCGCCCATGAACGCCGGCGTGATGGCGCGTACGCCTGGGCCATGTTCGAGGACACGGCGGTCAGGGGTGTGTTCGTGGAAACCTTCCTGATCGAGTCATGGGTGGAGCATCTGCGCCAGCATGAAAGGGTCACGCACGCCGACCGGCTGTTGCAGGAACAGATACACCGCCTGCTCGAGCGCTCGCCGGTCGTCCGGCACCTGATCACCGCCGGGCCGGAGTCCGGCCGCGATAACACCGATTGATCGCCCGGCTGTGCCTTGATGTCCGGGTATTCCAATTCCGCTGCCGCTCGAACAAGGACGTTGTACGATGCGGCCGGCACACCCGCATGGCCCCTGGAGTCTGAAAGCCGTGGAACTGGAGCCGATCGAGAACTGGTTGCGATCCATGGGATGCACTCCCATCAAGACCGATAACCCCACTTTCCGGTGGTCGCTGCGCTTCGACTTTCCCGCCACCAGCAATCACGTCATGGAGGCGCTGTCGCTCTCGCAACGGCCCGGCAGCATCATCGTGCTCTCCAAGCGCAGCATCGATGCGCGGCTGGTGAGCGCCTACGACACCTTATCCGAGGACGCGAAGGACGCGTTTCATACCGAGCTCAGCAGTACGCTGCTGCGCGGCTACATCGAGTATCACCTCGACCAGACCGGTCCTGGTGCGTGCGCGTCGCGCTTCCAGGTGCTGGCCGAACGATTTGACGATGGCCTGACCCTGGACGCCTTCTATGGGACCGTCGACCGCGTGTACAAGACCGAACTCGCCGTGATCATCTGCTATCACAAGCACCTGGCGCGCGCCGCGCGGCTGGCCGGGCCGGTAGCCTCGCCCGCCCAGTAGGGGCTGTGCCGGCGCGGGCAGCGCCGCGGATCAGACCAGCGCGTGCGCCGTCGTCGTGGGCCTGCCGACGCCGCGCGTGAATCCCCAGTCGACCATCCGGCTGATCCAGCCGCCGCCCATGCTGGCACCGGTGACGTCGGCGAGATCGTAAGCGTCGCCGTGCAGGATCGAATCGGCGGCGCGCAAACCGCTGCGAATGGCCGGCCCGATGCCTTCGCACAGATCGCGCGTGGCGAGTCCGGCGGCATCACCGGTCAGAAACGCGTTGTCGAGACGCACCGTGTCGATCGGCCCGCGCACGTAATAGCTATAGCCGGATGGCTCGGCGGCGATCCGGATGCCGAAGCGGCGCTCGAGCCGCGCGGCGAACCGGCTCCAGTGCAGCCAGATGTCTTCGTCACGCTGCTTCAGTCGCTGCGCCATGCCGCCGACGCCGACATTGAGCCAGCCGCGCGCCTTGGGCACGTACCAGCTGTAGCCCGGCAGGCCATCTTCGAAGAACCACAGATGGCAGTCGGCATCGAGCCACTCGTAGGGAAATTCCAGCTCGAGCGTCACGGTCTGCAGCGCGCGCACCCGCGGCAGCGCCTGGCGAAACAGGCTTCGATGTACCGGACAGGCGGTGCCGGCGGCGCCGATCAGGTATCTGCAGCGAAATTGCTGGTCGATGCACGTAGTCTCCGCCTCTCGCCGGATATCCCTGACGGCATGCGTCAGCACCGGCGCGGCCGACTGCTGCAGCAACCACGCATCGAATTCAAATCGCCGGATCGAATGCTGCACGCACGGAATCGGCAGGTGCAGACCCTTGAGATGCCAATGCAGGCGCCGGAAGCTCAGGAACCGATGCGGATACGCGGCCGGATCCAGGTCCACGTCGCGCACCACCTGCGGCGTGATCCAACCGGCGCACAGCTTCGGCCGCGGGAAAGACCTCCTTGTCGAGCACCAGCACGTCGGCGCCGCCCTGCTTCAGCCGCCTCGCGGCCGATGCGCCGGCCGGCCCGCCGCCGACGACGATGACGTCGCAGTTGCGCATGCAAACGGCGCGGCTCAGCGCCGAATACATGTATTCGCGCGTCAGTGGAATGTCGTTGTTCTCTTCGGTGGTGAACAGCACCTGAAACAGCTGCAGCGTTCCGGTCTCGAAGCCGGCCACCGATCCGGCCAGGTACAATCGCCACATCCGCACGAACGTCTCATCGAACATCTTGCGCACGCGATCCTCGGCGGCCCGTAGCGATCCAGCCAGTGGCGCAGTGTGAGTGCGTAGTGCAGGCGGATATTCTCCACGTCGAGCACCGACAGACCCGACGGCTCGAAGATCTGCATCATCTCGCCGAGGGACGGGGCGTAGGCGCCGGGAAAATTCGCCGCGTCGATCCAGGGATGCAGCAGGCGCCGGGCGATTGCGGCCGATCGAATGGATCAGACCGCGGCCGTCCGAGCCCAGCGAGCGCCGCACCAACCGTCCGAGCTCGCGCGTAATTCTCGCAGGCCGACGTGCTCGAGCATGCCGACCGACACGAATACATCGTAGCGGCCGGTGATGTTGCGGTAGTCATCCTGCGATGAACTCGACCCGATCCTCCAGTCCCTGCTGCCTGGCCCGTTCCGCGCGCATACGCTACCTGCTCGCGCGAGATGTTGAATGCGCGTACCCGCGCGCCATATCGGCTGGCCATGTGCAGCGCCAGGCTGCCCCAGCCGCAGCCCGCCTCGACCACCGAATCCCCCGGCTTGAGCCGCAGCTTGCGGCAGACGTGGTCCATCTTGGCGATCTGCGCCTGCTCCAGCGTAGCTTCCGCCGTCGGGTAGTAGGCACAGGTGTAGGCCATGGTCTCGCCGAGCCACATGGCGTAGAACTCGTTGCCGATGTCGTAGTGGTGATGAATGTTCCGGCGGGAACCGGCCAGGGTATTACGACGGAACCAGCGGGCGATGCGATCCGTGAACGATTGCCGGCCGTCCTCGGCGCCCATGCCGCGATAGATGAGTTCGATCAGATGGACCAGGTCCCCTTCCACCTCCACCGTGCCGGCGCTGTAGGCGTCGCCGAACTGCACCTGCGGATCGCTCAGGATCCGAAACAGCGTGGCGCGGTCACGGATGCGGATCTTGATGACGGGAGCCGCGCCGGCAGGCGCGATGCGCTCGCCGCTCCACAGGACGAACTCGAGCGGCGGGTCACCCAGGCCCGACAACAACCGGCGCACCAGCCGGCCTTCCAGCGAGCCGCGCGTCCCGCCCGGCGCGGGCGCATCATCGGGAAAGTCGGAAAAACTCTCGGATTCGGGATTGGCGCTCATACGGAACCCTTGCAGATCATCTGATCGTTGCGCTGTTGCCACCTCTGCTTTTCGAGAGTACTGACACTGCCCGCCGCAGCCGCATGTGTTTTATCCGAGCTGGGCTTGTAGCACGCGCATTCGACGATACTGCAATCGCAAGCCGTATTCCAGTTCCCGCAGGCGTGACTGTAGGTTCGATTGTTCCCAGCGCTCCACCATGGCCCGTTTGGTGTCCTCGAGCCACTGGTCGCGCAGGTTTGCCCACTCCGCCACCGTCTTTGAAAATGTCTCATACTCCTCGGCGATGCGCGCGCGCAGTTGCTCGATGTGGGCACGCCCCGGCAGGCTCGCGAGCCGGCGCTGGGCACGCTGAAACTGATTATCGAGCAGCGCCCGCTGAATGCGAAACCACGGCACGCGCTTCAGGTTGCGGGTCAGTCCGACCACGCTCATGCTGCTGATGAACCACTTCGACGGGTCCCATTGCCACCAGCGCAGACCGTTGCGGTAGTCGTGCGCAAACATGTGGTGAAAGTTGTGGTAGCCCTCGCCGTAGGTCAGCAGCGCAACCACCGGGTTGTCACGCGCGGTATTCTCGTCGGTGTAGGGCTGCGAGCCCCACATGTGCGCCAGTGAATTGATGAAGAACGTGAAATGATGGCTGGCCACGAGCCGCAGCACCCCGGCCAGCAGGAACACGCCCCAGACATCCCCGGTCAGGTACCCGACCAGCAGCGGCGGCACGAAGTTGGTTGTCAGCGCGAGTAGCAGGTAATGGCGGTGCTGCCACATCACCAGCGGATCGCGCTGCAGATCGCGCACCACGCTGTGATCGGGCTCGCCGCTCGGATAACTGCGCAGCATCCAGCCGATATGGGAAAACCAGAACCCGCGACGCGCACAATACGGATCGCGCTCGGGATCATCGATGAAGCGGTGATGCACCCGGTGGTTGGCGGCCCAGTTCAGGGCACTGTTCTGCAGCGCCATGGCGCCGAACAGCAGGTACGCCACCTTGAGGATCGGGTGGGCCTCGTAGGTGCAGTGGGCGAACAGGCGGTGATAGCCGCAGGTAATCGCCATGCCGTTGGCGCCCAGGAACAGCGTGAACGCGACCCACGCTGCCGTCGAATAGCCATGTGCGATCCCATACCACGGGACCGCCGCAAGCGCGACCGCGAAGGTCACGACGAACATCAACGTAGCCGGCCAGTTGCGCGAGGCAACCTCAGCTCGATCCGCGGACGGCGCCATATGCGAGTGCTCCCCCGTCTGACCTAATATTGGACGATCCATCAAAATCTATATTGGGTAAATTAACCTATTTACCAGCTCCGCCGCAGGTATTCGATCATGCTCCGGACAGGCCGCCCCGGGCCTGCCGCGGCGGGAGCTTTAACGGTGCCGTCTCATACGAAGTTGAAGTCACTGAAGCTTTACATTGCAAGCTATTGATAAAGCATATATACCAATGTCAGATCGTGCACAGGACGCCGCCGCCTCCGGGATCGAGGTGCCGCCCACACAACTGTCGCCCGAGGCGCTTCGCGGCGTGGTGGAGTCATTCGTGCTGCGCGAAGGCACCGATTACGGCGAGCGCGAGTACTCGCTCGAGCAGAAAGTCGAACAGGTGCTGCGCCAGCTTGCGCGCGGCGAGGCCCGCATCATGTTCGATCCGGACGCGCAGAGCATCCAGATCATGGTCAGCGAACGTACCGGCGGGACACAGCGCTGAAGCGCCGGAGCGCATCGGGCACCCTGGCGAGCGAAGCCGCCTTGCGGCGCGCACTGGGCCGGGTGATGGCATTGAATCTCGGCTACTTCGTGCTGGAATTTTCGGTCGCGCGCCACATCGGTTCGGTCTCGCTGTTCGCCGACTCGATCGATTTTCTCGAAGACTCTGCACTCAATGCGCTGGTCCTGGTCGCGCTCGGCTGGCAAGCGCGCCAGCGTGCGTCGCTCGGGATCGTGCTGGCCGCGCTGCTGCTGATCCCGGGCGCCGCGACGCTGTGGACCGCCGGGCAGAAGCTGCTGCTGCCGGTCGCGCCCGCGCCGCTGCCGCTGTCGCTCACCGCATTGGGCGCCCTGGCGGTGAACTTGGGTTGCGCGCTGTTGCTGGCACGGGTCCGGCACCTGGGTGGAAGCCTGGCGCGTGCGGCCTACCTGTCCGCACGCAACGATGTCTGGGCCAATCTCGCCATCCTGGCGGCGGCCGGCCTGACCTTCGCAACGGGTTCGCCGTGGCCGGATGTTGCCGTCGGCCTGGCCATCCTTGCGATGAGCCTGGGGGCTGCGCGCGAAGTCTACCGGCGCGCACGACGCGAGCAGCGCGCGCACGCGCCGTAGCCGCGCTCATCGCCCGTGCGTGCCGGGCGCAGCCGCGCTGCGGGGCCGGCTATTGCCCCTCTTCGTATTTGAACGAGACTTTGATCTTGGCGCGAAATGCCTCGACCTTGCCGTCGTTGAGCTGCAGATCCAGCTCCACCACTTCGGCGACGCGCAGATCGCGCAGCGTGCGGCCGGCGCGTGCGACCGCGGCGGTGGCCGCCTTCTCCCAGGACTCCGTGCTGGTTCCGACGAGCTCGATTATTTTGTAGACACTTTCAGCCATGGTAGTGCGCCTCGTATTGCTTCGCCCCCGATCCGCGCACAAGCTTATCCCTCCGGGGCGCCCCCGTCATTCACGCTCGCCGCGCTGCCCGGGCGCGTCAGCGCCGGATCAGCAGCTTGAGCAGCCAGCGCAAGCGCCACCCATAGGGCGGCCGCAGACCGATCAGACCGGCGAGGTCCAGCGGCGTCTGATGAAATACCGGACGCGCGTGACTGAAGCGACGGAAGCCCTCCTCGCCGTGGTAGGCGCCGATGCCGCTGGCGCCCACGCCGCCAAACGGCAGCGATTCGGCCAGAAAGTGCATGCCGATATCGTTGACGGTCACGCCACCGGAACTGGTGCGCGTCAGTACTTCGGCCTGCTCCGCGGGATCGCGGCCGAAGTAATACAGCGCCAGCGGGCGCGGACGACGATTGATGTCGCTGATGACCTCCTCGATGCGCTCGTAGGCTCGCAGCGGCAGCAACGGGGCGAATATTTCCTCCTGCATGACGCGCATCTCATCGGTCGCATCCACGATGAGCCTGGGTGCCATCAACCGCTGCTCCGCCGCCCGGCCGGCCGCGGACGACAGCTCCACGATCCGGGCGCCCTTGGCCTGTGCATCGGCCAGCAGCTTGGCGGCGCGAAGCATGTGTTGCTCGTTGACCAGGCCGGTGTAGTCGGGATTGCCCGGCGCGCCCGGATAGGCTCCCTGCATCCATCGTTCGGCCTCGCGGATGAAACCATCGATCGAATCGCGCGGCAGATAGACATAGTCCGGCGCGATACACATCTGGCCTGCGTTGGCGAGCTTGGCGAGCAGGATGCGCCCGACCGTGCGCGCCAGCACAGCCGAGCGGCCGATGACTACCGGGCATTTGCCCCCGAGCTCGAGGGTGACCGGCACGAGATTGGCGGCCGCGGCAGCCATCACCCGCTGCCCGATCGCGGTCGAGCCGGTGAACAGCAGGTGATCGAACGGCAATTGCGAGAACGCCTGGGCGATCTCGGGACCGCCGGTGACCACGCTGACTTCGCTCGGGTCGAAGGCCTTGGCCACCAGACGCTGCATCAGCGCCGACACCGCAGGCGTGATTTCGGAGGGCTTGATCAGGCAGCGATTGCCCGCGGCCAGGATCCCGGCCAGCGGCCCGAAGCTGAGATTGATCGGGAAGTTCCACGGACTGATAAGGCCGACGACCCCGAGCGGCTGGTGCACGACCTCAGCGCGCACGCCCGGCACGCCGAATGGCCAGCCGACGCGGTGGCGCCGTGGCCGCATCCAGCGTCGGACGTGACGCCGGGCGTATTTCAGCGCCAGAACCGCCGGCACCAGATCCATGAACTGCGTGATGCTGGCCGGTCGCTGACCGAAATCACTCGCCGCGGCTTCGCAGAACTCAGCCTGGTGCGAGACCACCAGATCGATGGCGCGCTGCAGCCGGTCAATGCGGGTGCGGGCCGGCACGACCGCGGCGGCGAGAAAGGCGGCGCGCTGTCGCTCGAGCAATGGCGAGAGCTCGGAGGCCGGGGTGTTCATGCTACGGCTTTCTCCTTCGGGTGCGTGCCGCGCGCGCGCCTCGGCCCAGATACAGCCTGCCGGCCTCTTGCTGCACGCGCTGCCGATACCGGATCAGCTCCTCCGGCAAGTGCTGGCGGATGTAGGTACTGAGTGCGGCATCAATCAGGCGTGCGACTCTGACGCCATCGCGCTGCGCCATGCGCCGTGCGCGGGCGATCAGCCGCGAGTCGACCCAGAACGTCAGGTCCTCATCGGCCGTGCGTCGCGCCGGATACTGCTCGAACGGCCGATCGGCGTGCTGCTCGAGAAACCACGCGATCGCCTCGTCGTGCACCTGGTCCTTGGTCGACCATCGATGGTCGCGCTCGGCGGCGGGCTGTCGTTCGACGATCAGCCCGCGAAACCAGACCTCGGTATCGATCGCATAGCGGGTTTTTGGCGGCAACGTCTGGTGCTGCAGGGTGCGCAATCCCCGCGCGCGCGCGCTGCGTGCTCGATTTGCCCTCTTTGCCGGCACCGGTGGATCCTTGGGTCTGTCGCTCGCGTCAGGCCGGCGATGTTAGCGTGGGGACCGGGTCGCCACATCGAGCGGTGGAATAATAAACATGGAGCGGGTCGTATACCGCTACCGGGCGGCGCGGCGGGGTCCCGTCCCCCTATTCGCCGTTCATTTGACTGTAATATCAGTTGTTTAAGCTCTTCTCTTGATATATTAGGTGGATCGGCCCGCCTGCGGTAGCGAAAACCCCCCTGCGGGCAGCGCCGTGACTCGTTTTCCGTAGCCGATGATTTCCGGCTCTTGAGTTTCGCAGGCATCGCGCTATATTCACCCCGCATAGCATTGAACAAACAAGGTTTCCCCGATCTACAACTATTAAGGCGCTACGTGAGCTTCGCGCTGCAATCAACCGATGCGTGCGAATCAACAACAAGCGTCGCAGGGAGCTTGAGTATGGCGGATTTGTGTACGCGCCTGGAGGCCGCCGCGCTGTCTCTGACCGGCCCGGGTCATATCAAGGACCGATTATTCGACGCCTATTGCAGTTATCTGGAAGATATCCAGCAGTCGGACGTGCCGGGCGAACTGGCAGGTGAATTCGACGCAATGGTGCAGGCGCTGCATCGCGTGCCGGCGCTGCCCGGCGACGATGTCGTGAAGGCATCGGTGCGCAAGCTGTCGAACGATCAGGCGTGTCGCTACGCCGAACTGGTGATACGGCTGTACGGCATGTTTGCGGGCATGAGCCATCACGTCACTTCACGTAATGCCCGTCCGGTCGTGCCATTGGCAATGTTCCTGGCGAGCGAGGCCAGCAGCAATTCCTAGTCGAGCTTGAACTCGATCGTGTCCCAGCGCGTGGTGTCTTCATGCCGCGCCTGGCGCTTCACCGCATCCACCAGCGCCCGCTCGTCCCACGACACCTGCTCGTCGAACAGGCCAAGCAGGGCCTTGGCCCGCGGTTGCTCGATCCCAAAGTGCGGCAGCAGCAGCACCGGTTTGTCGCTGGCCTTGGCGTAGTTGAGCTGGAATACCAGCTGATCCTGCTGCTGCGGATACAGGCTCGACAGCGCGATCACCACCTCGGCCGGCGCGATCTGCCGACGCAGCTCCTCGCGCAGCCCTTCCTGCCCGCCCACCGCCGGTCGCACATCGGGTGCGCTGCAGTTCCGATAATAGAAATTCTGCGCGCTCTCCAGATATTCGAATACCCGCAGGTAGTCGTCCCCCTCCTCGAAACAGTGGGTCACGAAGACCCGAATGGGATCGCGCTGAGACATGGTCACAGTGTACTGTGACGACCGGCCCGATGGGTAGAGACACGCTGCAGCCACCGTGAGACTGCTTGTTTACAATATCCGCTATGCGACCGGTACCGGCCCGGCATTCCATTTTCCGGTGCCGGGGGCCGGCTACCTGCGCAGCAGCCGGCGGGTGCTGCGAGCAGATCACGGAATTCATTCGTGCCGAGGATCCCGACCTGGTCGGCCTGATCGAGGTCGATACCGGCTCGGTGCGCACCGGCATGGTCAACCAGGCCACCTATGTGGCCGATGCCCTCGGCCACTACACCGCCCACGAGTGCAAGTACGGCACCGCCTCGATCAATCAACTGGTGCCGATCGTGCGCAAGCAATCGAACGCGCTGCTGGCCGCGCCGCGGGTCACCGGCGAGCGGTTTCACTACTTCGACACCGGCATCAAGCGCCTGATCATCGAGCTCGAGCTCGACCAGCTGTGCGTGTTCCTGGTGCACCTGTCGCTCAAGTTCCGGCATCGCCAATACCAGTTGCGCACCCTTCACGACCTGGTGGTGCGCTCGCACAAGCCGGTGATCGTGGCCGGTGATTTCAATACTTTCTGGGGCACGCACGAGATCTACCTGTTCATGCGCGCGTCCGGGCTGCGCAGCGCCAACACCGAGGGGCTGCCCTCATTTCCATCGCGCCATCCGCGCGTGGAACTGGATTTCATCCTCGTCAGCGGCGGCATCGACGTCACCTCGTTTCGCATCCTGCCGGTCACCTGGTCAGATCATCGGCCGCTGGTATGCGATTTCGAGGTCAACTCCAGCATCAACGGGGCGGAATTCCCATGAGCGATGCGCCAAGCTGCAGCTTCGAAGTCGACGCCGACAACATCGGCTGGCTCACGCTCGACAAACCCGGCAGCTCCGCCAACACACTCGGCCGGGCGGTGCTGCTGGAGCTGCAGGCACAGGTCGAGATCGCTGAAAGCCGCGCGTTGCGCGGACTCGTGATCCGCTCGGGCAAGCCTTCCGGCTTCATTGCGGGTGCGGATATCCGCGAATTCACCACCCTCGGTTCGCAGGGCGCGGCGCTCGAGCTGATCATGCTCGGACAGCGGTCTGCTCGCGCATCGAGGCTTTGCCCTGTCCGACGGTCGCGGCCATCCATGGCTTCGCGCTGGGCGGCGGGCTGGAGCTGGCTCTTGCCTGCAGCTACCGCATCGGCGTCGGCGACTCGAAGCTGGCCCTCGGGCTGCCGGAGGTGCAGCTCGGCATTCATCCGGGATTTGGCGGCACGGTGCGCAGCGTGCGGCTGCTCGGGGTGCGCCCGGCGATGGGCCTGATGCTGACCGGGCGCACGGTGCGCGCCGATCAGGCGCTCAAGCTGGGGCTGCTCGACCGCCTGGTCGCCAGCTGTGGCCGAGCTCGACGCCGGCCGCGCGACAGATCATCCAGGACGCTCCGCAGCGCGCATCGACCGCCGCTGGCCCGAGCGTGCCCTGAGCTGGCCAGGGGTGCGCGCCGCGCTGCGTCCGGTGCTGTTGCGGCAGGTGCGCGCGCGGGCCCGTCCGCGAGCACTACCCCGCCCCCTACGCGATCATCGACCTGTGGTCGAAATACGGCGCCCGTGGCGCCGCCGCCTTTACCGCCGAGGCCCATTCGATCGCCGCGCTGTTCCACAGCGACAGCGCGCGCAACCTGATTCGCGTGTTCCTGCTGCAGGACCGGCTCAAGGCACTGGCCGGCAAGAGCGCGGTTGCGATCGAGCGCGTGCATGTGATCGGTGCCGGGGTCATGGGAGGCGACATCGCCGCCTGGTGCGCGCTGCGCGGCCTCGACGTGACGCTGCAGGATCGCGAGCAGAAGCTGATCGAACCGGCCCTGGTACGCGCGACCAGCCTGTTCGCCAGGCGCCTGGCAACCCCGGCCGAGCAGGCGGCGGCGGGCCGGCGGCTGCGCGCCGATGTCGACGGCAACGGCGTCGCCGGTGCCGAATGTCGTCATCGAGGCGATCTTCGAGGACTTGCCGGCCAAGCGGGCGCTGTATGCGGTCGCCGAACCGCGGCTGTCGCGCCGGCGCCGTCCTAGCCAGCAACACCTCGAGCCTGACGCTGGAATCCCTTGCCGCTACGCTGGCGGATCCGGGCCACCTGGTCGGCCTGCACTTCTTCAATCCGGTAGCGCAGATGCCACTCGTGGAAGTGGTTCATTGCGCGGCCACCCGCCCGAGGTGCTCGCGACCGCGCATGGCCTTCACGCGCCGCATCGACAAGCTGCCGCTGCCGTGCCGCAGCAGTCCCGGATTCCTGGTCAATCGGGTGCTGTTCCCGTACCTGCACGAAGCGCTGCATGCCGCCGGCGAAGGCATCGCCTTCGATGCCATCGACCGGGCGGCGGTTGACTTCGGCATGCCGATGGGGCCGATCGAGCTGTCCGATGTGGTCGGGCTGGACGTGCTGCTGCATGTCGGGCGAGATCGTGACCACGCGAACTGCACCAGGAGCCGCCCCCCTACGTCGCCACGGTCCGGCAGCTGGGTCCAGGACAAGGAAGCTCGGGCGCAAGAGCGGACAGGGCTTCTACCCGCTGGCGCGACGGCAAGATCGTGCGGCCGAGACGCACGCGGCCACGGCCGCCGAAGACCTGGCCGATCGGCTGATCCTCGCGCTGGTCAACGAATCACGTCGCGTGCCTGCGCGAGCGCATCGTCGAGGACGCGGATCTGATTGACGCCGGCGTGATCTTCGGCACCGGCTTCGCGCCGTTTCGCGGCGGCCCGCTCACCTACGCGCGCGCGCGCGGCATCGATGCCTGCACGGCACGTCTCGACGGCCTGGCGCAGCGCTACGGGGCGCGCTTCAGCCCCGACGCCGGCTGGAGCGCGTTGCGTGAACGGCGTCGTGACCGCGCCGGCAAGGGCCTGTGCTACCATTTTGATCTTGTGCAACACGATGAGAGGAATCGAGGCCCCGCGCTCATGAGCGAAGAACGAGCTGTCGATGTGGCGCTGCTGCGAAAGTTCTCGCCATTCGAGGGCATGAAGAAGGAAAAC
Source organism: uncultured Gammaproteobacteria bacterium (assembly GCA_963701975.1). GTDB lineage: Bacteria > Pseudomonadota > Gammaproteobacteria > Steroidobacterales > Steroidobacteraceae > FEN-1191. The sequence goes on along the minus strand of OY969692.1, from coordinate 3,133,268 downwards.
CTGGTCGCGCTGGCCCGCAAGGTGACAGTCACGCAGCTCCCGGCAAACCGCGTGCTGTTCAAGGAAGGGCGAAAAGGACCGGCGCACCTACTGGCTGCTGTCCGGACTGGTCGAGCTGCGCGAGGACCACTCGCACCGTCGCGATGATCCGCGCCGGCAGCCGCCGAGGCGCGCAACCCGCTCGCGCCGTCGCTGCCGCGCAAGGTCAGGCACGCGCGGTCGATCCGATCGAATACCTCGTCGGTCGACAGCGAGCTGCTCGACATGATGATCACCTGGGACCAGACCGGCACCTACGAGGTGGCGGAGCTGCAGGCCCAGATCGCCGGCAGCGGCGGCGATGACTGGATGACGACGCTGCTGCAGACCCAGGCCTTCCATCGCATTCCGCCGGCCAACATCCAGGCGATCTTCATGCGCATGCAGCGCATCAACTCGCCGTGCCGGCGAGACCATCATCCAGCAGGGCGCCGAGGGCGACTATTTCTACGCCATCGTGAGCGGCAAGTGCGTGGTCACGCGCGAAACGCCGATGAACCGCAGCGGTCTGAAGCTCGCCGAGCTCGGCGTCGGCGATACCTTCGGTGAGGAGGCGCTGATCTCCGAGGCCAAACGCAATGCCACCGTCAGCATGCTGACTGACGGGGTGCTGATGCGGCTCAACAAGCAGGACTTTCGCGACCTGATGAACGAGCCGCTGGTCAGTGGGTGACCTACCCCGAGGCGCGCGCCGTGATCGCCCAGGGCGGGCGCTGGCTCGATGTGCGTCTGCCGTCCGAGCACCAGAACCTGGCGATCGAGGGCTCACTGAATATCCCGCTGTACTTCATCCGCCTGAAGATCTCGACGCTCGATCGCGCGACCAAGTACGTCGTCTACTGCGACACCGGCCGCCGCAGCTCGGCCGCTGCCTACATCCTGGTGGAGCGCGGATTCGATGCCTACGTGCTGCGCGGCGGGCTCGACAGCGCCGAAGGCGACGTGCGCCGGGGCTCGTAGATCCGCTCCGGCCGGCCATCGGTTCCAGCGCCACCGCCTCGTGGCGCCCCACATCGCAACAATCAGACCCAGGAGCGCGCGCGCACGACGCTGTTGCCGTAGGCCTTGAGCCCCGAGGCCATGATCAGAGCAGCCGCCGGTGCCAGGATTGCCACCGTGGTCGACAGCGCGTAACGCAGCAGCGCCTCAGAGCCGAACACGTACTGGGTGAACAGCGCCACGATGGTCGAGCCGAGGCCGAAGCCGATGAGGTTGAATACAAACAAGAACAACGCCGTCACCTGCCCGCGCATCTCACCCGGCGTGACGGTCTGCAGCGCCGCGTTCAGCGGGCCGATACCGAACGAGATGCAGAAGCCCGACAGCCCAATCATGATGTTCGAGCCGAGCGCAGTCGGCATCAGCGGAAACGCGATGGCAAATGGTGTGTACGCCAGCAGCGCCGCAATCGCCACGCGCATATTGGCATCGGGGTAACCGCGTCGGGTCAGCCATTCCGCAGCCATCCCGCCGGGCAGCAGTGCCAGCGGCCAGGCGATGAGGATGATGAGCCCCTGGGTCCAACCGATCTGCGCGATCGTCCAGCCGTAGGTGCGGATGAAGAACGATGGGGTCCAGCTCTGGATGCCGAACGCGAGCACCGTCTGCAGCGCTACACCGATGAACATCGGCGCGTAGGTGGCGCGGCTGTGCCAGGCGAAACGCACTACCTCGCGCACCGGCACCGTGGCTGCACCCTCCTGGATTGCGGCCGTCGTGCCGCTGATGCGCCCGCGACGGATCGGTTCGATCACGGTCGAAAACAGCGCCGCGACGATCAGGCCCGGAATGCCGACGATGAAGAAAGTGTACTGCCAGCCGTGCAGCGTGCCCACCAGCGGCAGCGTCAGCGGCGGCAGCGCGCTGACCAGGTGTACCACGGTGCCCCCGATCAGCAACGAGCTACCGAGCCCGAAAACGAAGCCGAAATTCATCACGCCGATCGCGCGCGGCAGTTTCGCCGGAGGAAACAGGTCCGCCAGCATCGAGAAGGTCGCCGGGCCGTTGCAGGCCTCGCCTACACCGACGCCGACGCGGCACAGAAACAGCTGCCAGAAGTTCTGCGCCAGGCCGCACAGCGCGGTCATGACGCTGAACATCGCGATGCCTACCCCGACGATGGTGCGCCGGCTGCGGCTGTCGGCAAGCCGCGCGATCGGCAATCCCAGCAGGACGTAGAAGCAGGCGAAGGCGAAGCCCATCAGCAGGCTGATCTGCAGATCCGACAGATGCAGGTCACGCTTGATCGGTTCGACCAGCAGGTTGAGGATGCCGCGGTCGAGGAAATTGACCGTCAGTGCCAGCGCGAAGATCGCTACCGCATACCACGCTTGACGCGGTCGCGGCCACGGCGCCCCTGCAGCGGCACCGTCGGACGTGATGTCGGATGCGGATACTGCCATGAATTCGTTGCGCTGCACCGCGCGGCGGCAGGTGCGCGGCCCGAAGGACTCACGCAGCCTTTAGCGCCGCGTGAGTCCCCTGCCTGCGATCAGAACTTCTTCTTGAACTCCATCCAGATCGTGCGCGGCGGCGTCGGTATGCCGTAATCCGCGCCGGACTGCGGTACCGCGTACAGATCGAAGATCTGCGTGTACCAGAGCTTGTTGGCCAGGTTGGTGCCGACCACCGAGGCCTCCCACTTGCCCGAATCCGGCCGGTAGCTGAGGCGTGCGTTGAGGTTGTGGTAGCCCGGCAGATAGCTCTGGGCATCCGGTACGGTGATCGTCTGATAGCCCGCCGAGTAGATGAAATCGACGCGCGGGGTAATCGTGGCGCCGTTCGGAATGCGCGCGTCATACTGCGCCCCGAGGCTCCACTTGAGCGGTTGGAAGCCCGGTTCCGTGGTATTGAGCGGGATGCCGGCCAGCGGGTCTACCGAGGTGTACTCGAAGTGCTGCTTGCTGGCGCTGCCGTTGAAGGACAGCCCCCCTAATCGATACTCGGCCTCGAGCTCACCGCCATAGATATTTGCGGCGCCCCCATTGACCGGAGCGGCGCATGGAATGAAGGGATTGCCACCCGAGTACTGCGGGCAGCTCAGCAGCACGACCTGGATGTCCTTGTACTTGCTGTAGAACCCCGAGATGTTGATACGCAGAGTGTGATCGAGCCAGTCGGACTTGGCGCCGATCTCATAGTTGGTCAGCGTCTCGGTCCCGAACGGCTGCGCCTGACTGGCGATGAACGGACGCGGGTTCGAGCCGCCACCCTTGAAGCCAGTTGACACGGCGGCGTAGGTCATCAACTGCGGATTCCAGCGATAGTCCAGGTTGACGCGATAGTCGAACTTGTGGCCGGTGAACGTGCTCGTGAGGCCGTCTAGACCTGGTAACGCAGGATCGGGGCCACCACCAAGACTCGGTGGGTTCTCACGGTGGTAGGTGTAGTCCTTTTCCAGATGCGTGTAACGGCCGCCGGCATTGAGATCCAGCCCCTCGACGATGTGCCAGGTGCCGTTCACGAAGCCGGCATAGTCGCGCTCGTGAATCGGGTCATTCCCCAGGAACTCGAACGAGCCGTTGGGAAAGATGGGGGCGGGCAAGATGTAGTCCAGGATCTGATGCGTGGGGTACGTGGTGGTCTGATTCAGGTAGAAACCGCCCACCGTGTAATCCAGGACACTAGCGACCTTGCCGTTGAGACGCAGTTCCTGGGTCAACGTGTGGTTCAGCAGATGTTCGGCACCGAGGGATCCGGACAGCGGCGAGACATCGTTGTCCTCGGTCCACCGCGTGTCGAACTCGCGAAAGCCGGTGATCGACTTCAGCGCCAGATCCGGCATGAGCTTCCAGTCCAGCGTCAGGTTCGTCCCGTACTGCTTGTTGTACGTATCCGTCGAAAAGCAGTAGTTGTTGCCCGCCGCGCCGATGCCGCAGAACCCCGCATAACTGACATAGGGGTTACTCGAAATGAAGCGGCTGTCGTAAGCGATCCCGAATGGGTTGCCGGGCGGGAATCCCGAGTTGATGGCCGTTGCGGTCCCTGCCACCGGATTCGCCGCAATCAGCGTGACGGCGGCGGTCTCAGACTTGTCGATCGTAATGTCGCCCGACAGGTTGGCCTCGAAGTTCTCGGTCGGTAACCAGCGAAACGCCACGCGACCGCCGGTGTAATTCTTGCCGCCTTCGTAACCCGCGATGCAGTCGCCTTGTAGTCCGCCGACCGGCGTAATGCCCGAGCCCGGATGGGAGCAGCCATAGTCAACGCGCGTCACGTAGCCGTCCTGCTGGTGCGAGACGCCGGAGACGCGCACGAACAGCGTATCTTGGATCAGCGACGCGTCACCCATCGCCTGAAAGTCGAGCAGGTTGCGCTCGCCATAGCTGACCTTGACGTAGCCGCTGTCATTGCCCTGTGGCTTGACCGTGTACAGTTTGATCGAGCCGCCTTCGGAGTTCGCTCCGGACAGCGTGCCCTGGGGACCGCGCAATATTTCGACGCGGTCCAGGTCCACCAGGCCGAAATTCGAGCCCGTGAGGCTGGTGTAGTAGACGTCGTCGATATAGATACCGACACCGGGCGCGAACGCCGGGTCGAAGTCGGCCTGGCCGATGCCGCGGATGCTGGCCGTCATGCCGGGACCGAACGCGCCGCCGGTCTCCACCAGCGTGACGTTGGGCGCCTGCTGGGCCAGATCGTGCAGCGACGTCTGGTTACGCTGTTCCATCGTGTCGGCGGTGACCGCGGTGATGGCCAGCGGCGTGTCCTGCAGGTTCTGTTGCCTGAACTGCGCCGTCACGACGATTTCCTCGAGTGTTCCTCCGGGTGCCGCGGCCTGCTGATCCGCCAGCGTCGGTCCGGCAGCCAGCGCCACGGCGAGCGTTGCCACGGCGCAAGGCCGCAGGACCCAGCCGACCGCGGTTTGAATGATCGAGTTCATGACACCCCCTAAGCGCCTCAGCGCATCGATTGCTTGTTATCCGGGCCCCGAAAGACGCACCCCGCCCCCGACTGCCAGCAGCATGACCCGAAGGCGAGTTGTTACACACCACATCGGCTGACTAAGGATCTTCAGTTGGAAAAACCCGCCGCTGCGCGCTGCGAAGCGCTGAGAGCGCCGGCAATGTGCACGCGCCGGCCTCGGGCAAATGCCCCGGGCGCGTGGGCTCGGTTCACCGTTGCCGAATGCAACACTTGGCGTAGAGTAACCCCCCAATTTCGCTCGGCATCGTCGCGCGCATGCCGATTTTTTTCAGTAGAGCAAACAAAACAGGCGAATGCAAGACAGGAACAATTGTTAAGGTTCGACCGGGTCGAAATCTCTGCCGATTTTGCGCGACAATTCAACTATCAGGGAAATAACAACCGCGGCGACATGGTTATCCGTAGCAAAGCCCTCCGGCGCGACGGCCAGATCGGCCTGTTGGTAGCGATGTTGCGATTTGCGTCGCTGATCAGCCGTCCGATGCGGGACGGTGTCGCCGACCCGGCCGGATTCAGCTCCAACGAGCTGCGCATCCTGATGGCCCTGTCCGATGAGGGCGAATCCGCCGGCCACGATCTCGCCGAACTGATGGGCATGCACGCCATGAACGTCAGTCGCGCGCTGGCCTCCCTGCACGCGATGGGTCTCATCGACCAGGTGGATAACCCGGGGAACCGGCGGCGCAAGCCGCATCGCGTCAATCGCCGCGGTGCCGCCTCGTGCATCGCGATGAAACCCCATATCGCGCAGGTCGCACGCTTCCTGTTCGGATTCCTTTCGACCAGCGAGCGCCACAGCCTCAAGAGGATCCTCACGAAACTCGACCACCGGGTGCTGCAGTGGCAGCCGACCGAACGGCGGCGTCACGTTCCACGGGCCTGAAGCCCTGGCCTGGACTTACCGCGCCAGCGCCTTACCGAACCGGGGGTGCGCAAAATGCATCGGGACATCCTGCCGGTGGGGCCAGGTCCGTCGGACCTGGGCTGCGGGCAGCAGCACGTCCGGTCCCAACGGGTTCTCGGGGAAGGTCTGCGTCGCGGGTTGCAGGTGCGCGACGGTTTTCGCCCAGCCGCGCTCGAAATCGGCCTGCCACTGCATCATGTAGTCGAGGCGCTTGATCTTCCAGATGCCGCCCTCGCGCACGTAATCGTTTTCGTAGATGCCGGCCTCGTAGAACTGCAGCGGCAGACCTTCGGGCTTGTAGTCACGGCTCTCGTGGCTGCCTCCCAGCAGCAGGCCGCGGAAGCGCCCCTTGGCGGTGGCGCGGTCCGGAGCAACCGTGATGATGTCCTGCATCTGGAAGTGATCGAGCAGCAGACCGTAGACCGGGCCGTTTACGCCCTGCGTGAAGAAATTCTGGAACCAGGTGCCATAGAGCCGGCGCACGCCCTCGTGTCCGCGGTACTCGCCCGAAAGGAACACGACGGCGCCGTCGCGGGCGAACAGCTGCACCACGTCCTCGGCGCGATTGAAGTCGATGTAGTATCCGTAGGCCCAGTGCAGGCGGCGTATGGCGTTGATGTCCTCGAGCTCGCCAACGCGCTGTTCCACGGCCGCAAGCCGCGCTTCCAGATCGGACATGGTCCCCTCCTCGGCTGCATGGTTGTCAGCCAACGCTACCAGATGGCCTCAGAACATCCCATTGGAGTTGGCCGACTTCTCGGGCACCGGCTGCACCACGTCCCAGTGCTCCATGACCTTGCAGCCCTCGACGCGCAGGATGTTGACCACCGCGATGCCGCGATCGTCAGCCGCAAACCGGCCATGGGAATGCACCGCGACCAGGTTGCCGTCGGCGATGATGCGCTTGATCGAGTAATTGATGTCCGGGTGCTGCGCGAAGAACGGCTCCAGGAACCCGATCGCCGCATCGCGCCCGGATTGCGCCAACGGGTTGTGCTGGATGTAGCCCGGATCCACCCAGGTCTCGAACGCCTCGCGCACCTTCTTGTCGACATAGAACATGGTCATGAACCTGGTGACCACCTGCTTGGGCTTCAGGCGGCACGATGCGGCATGCGCGGGCGCGTACGCGAGCGCCAGCAGGACAGTGAGCAGTGCAGACGACAGGCGCATAGTTCTCTCCTGTTTGAGTTGAGGATGCTGCGATGACCGATGATCTTGAACTTGGCTGGAATTAATCGCCAGTTGCAAGTCCCAGATGCACGTCGGCTATGCTACGCCCGCTGGGCAATCAGACCGGAGAACGCCATGACCGATATTGCCGCCCTCGTCGCCCGGATAGACAGGCTTGAGCACGAGCTTGCGATCCAGCAGGATATTCATCAGATCCGCCGCATCCAGTACACCTACGGCTACTTCATCGACAAGTCGCAGTACAACGAGGTGGTCGATCTGTTCGCGGACGACGGCGACGTCTGGTTCATGGGAGGCATCTACAGGGGCAAGGCAGGTGTGCGTCGCCTCTACATCGAGCGCTTCCAGCGCAACTTCACCCAGGGGCACAACGGCCCGCGCTACGGCTGGCTGCTCGAGCACCCGCAGCTGCAGATGGTCATCGACGTGGCGCCCGACCGCAGCACCGGCCGGGTTCGCGGCCGCTCGCTGATGCAGGCGGGACAGCACGAGACGGCCCAGGTCGCCGCACAGGGCACGCCGCGCGCCTGGTGGGAAGGCGGCATCTACGAGAATGACTACGTGCGCGATAACGGGGTCTGGAAGATCAAGGCGCTGCGCTATTACCCGTTCTGGCACGCAACTTTCGCCGAGGGCTGGACGAAGACGTCGATCGATTCCTACCCGATGGCCAAGACGCTCTACCCGCAGGATCCGCTCGGTCCCGATGCGCTGATTGACCCGCCACCGCGCCTGTGGCCGGCGACCGACACCGTCGCCTTCCACTTTCCGCATCCGGTGACGGGCAAGCCGATCGTGCTCGACAACAGCCGCGCCCGCGAGGGGTTCAAGTAACGCCGCCGGAGGGTGCGTCATGGGAAGCGCCGTCGCTGAAGTCCACTCATCGATCGACTACCTGGTGCCGACCTCGCGCATCAACCGCCGTTTCTGGGCGCCCGGACGCGAATTGAACACCGGCATCTACGCGCCGCACGAGGTCATCATCCGCAACGCGCGGCTGGCCGGCCCGTTCTCGATCGACCAGCATGGCTTCTGCCTGGCGCGGCACCACACCGACATCACCGACTGGGAGAACCACTACGCCGCCGACAGTGCCTATGCCGCGCAGGTGCGCGAGGTGGTGGCACGCCTGAGCGGTGCGGATCTGGTACTGGGGATGGGCGGCATGCAGCGCCGATCCGGCCCGATCACCCCGTCCTTTCAGCCTCCGGCTGCCGAGGCGCACGTAGACTTCACGCAGCGTTCCGCCGAGCGCATCGCGCAGGCGCGCTACCGCACGGCCCGCCCCAACGGTCCGGGTTATCGGCGCTTCATCGCATTCAGCCTTTGGCGCGCGCTGTCGCCGCCCCCGCAGGACATGCCCTTGGCGCTGTGTGACGGCGGCTCGGTCCGCGATGATGAGGGTACGCACAACACCAAGATCGACGTCGACGAAATCCCAAACGGCGAGGCGCTATTCGCACCCATCGAGGGCGAGGAGAACATGACGGCGGCCACGATATTTCATCACTCCGCCGCCCATCGCTGGTGGTATTTCCCGGACATGAGGCCCGATGAAGTCATCCTCATCAAGCTCTACGACTCGGACCACAGCACCGCCTGGCGCTGCCCGCACACCGCGTTCCGCGACACCAGCCGACCTGAAGCGCACGAGCGCCATTCGATGGAATTTCGCGGCATCGCCTATTTTTCGCGGGATTGACCCGTCACCCCGGCGGCCCGGTAACTCCTTGGCTCATGCGGCCGCGGCGAGCTGTGCGGCACTGACCCACCAGCCGTGGACCTGCGGTCGCAGGCGATGTGGAATGCCAACCTTTGCGAGCGGGCCGGCGCCGGGATCGCCGGCATCGAGGATCCAGACCGCATGTCTGAAATCCGATGGCCCGGTCTGCTGATCGACCACCGTCAGCAGCCACCCGTCATGGCCTGGCTGCGACGCGGGCACGTGCGCCGGCTCGCTGAAGCAATGCCCGGGCGGCAGTGCCAGCCCCTGCGGCGGCCGACCGGTGAAGTCGAGCCGCAGCAGCATGTTGAACATCGCGCCCACCGGCCCACCGGCGACCGGCGGTCCCTGCATCTGCGGATTCATGGTCAGCATCCAGCCGTGGGTATAGGGCCGGGCCTGATCGGCGGCCGCAATGACCGGCAAATCGCCCGGAGGACCCACGACCGTTTCGCTGACGCGCCCGCTGCCGTCCGTGAGATCGATGGTCCAGCGCGCCAGACGCCCGCCGGTTTCCTGGGGCGGCACATCGAGACCCGAGGCGCGCTGGATGAATTTGAAGGCGTTCACGTTCGACAGGCACTGGTCGAAGTGAATGCGGCCGCCCGGATCCTCGAAGGCATTCATGATGTGATAGCAGGACACGCCCTTGGGCCCGCGAAACCACCGTATTTGCGATACTTCTCCGTATCGCGGCATGACGCCGACCCAGCTGTCGCGATCCATCTCGTGCACCCAGTGATCGCCGCCGGCGCGCAACCGGCCCAGGTCGCAGGTGGTCGGATAGATCGGGAACAGCGCGTAGTTCTTGGTCAGCGCGAAATCGTGCATCATTGCGCAATAGGGCGCGTCGAACCATTGCTCACGCCTCAGATTCCCGTCCTTGTCCGCGAGGCAGTACGCGACCTTGGTCGAAGCCAGACCATCGGCTTCGTAGCCGAAGAAGAACAACTCACCGCTCTGCGGGTCGATGCGCACATGCGCCGTCACGGTTTCGGATCTGAGCTTGCCCCCGAAGTCGTAGCGGCCGCGGGTTTCCAGCGTGCGCGGGTCGATGCGGTACGGTCGGCCGTCCTCCTTGGTCATCAGCAGGCGCCCGGCGTGCCAGACCGGGGTCGTGTTGGCGACCGTCCGGTCGATCCCTGCCGCTTCCGGGCGGTCGGTGTAGGGATTTCGATACTTGCCGAACAACGCCCGGCCGGCGGCTACCTCGGCCTTGTGGCGCTCGGTCTGGACGTAGCGGATGGCAAAGCTCGCCTTGCCACTGGAGAATCGAATGGCTGAGACCATGCCGTCGCCGGACAGTACGGCGCCGCCGTCGTCCACGAACGGTGGAAACGCCGGATCGGGCACGGCGCGGAACAGGGTGCCGTTGACATCGCCGGGGATGACTCCCTCGACCACGAGCCCCTCGATCGCGTATTCCTGGCCGATCGGTGCATTCAGGCCGGTGTATTCGAGCGTTTCCGGAAACCCCGCCATGGCCGCCTCATGCTAACATTCGTTACCATGATGATGCGCCGGCCCGCGTCGGTTGCGCAAACGGCTATCCAAACCAGAGGGCGATGCCTCGCATCTCGATGCTCGCGCGCGCAGCGGTCTGCGCGCCGCAATGCGGGTTGTCGAAGGCGACATGCGGTACGCAATGGGCGCGCGCCGGGTCACTGTCATGGGTCTTGAAGACCAGAGCCTCAGCGCGCGTCATGTCCGGAAACCAGTACCAGCGATGCGCCGGGTGATGCGCCACGACCACGCCTTCGAACGACCATTCGGGCTTGCCGGGCGCGTCGAATACGGCATCGGCGAGGATCAGGTCGTGTGCCGTGACGCTGCGCGCGTCGCACACCGCGAGCGGCACGTCCTGCGGTGGCGCCGAGATGGCGCGCCAGACGTTGTAGTGCACGAATCGCGCGACGCTCCGGCCTTCCGGGACGACGCGCTGAGCAAACGCCGCGGCGGTGGCATCGCTGATGTCGACGTGCGCGAAGCGCGCCGGGCGCGAATTGTCCAGGGTGCCGGACTGCGCCGACTTCTCGCTGAAGCGCAGCACACCGGGGCTGCTGACCACGACCAGATCGGCACCCGACAGCGCGCCGAGCAGTTCGACGATTTCCTGGCGGTGGACGGCGTCGACGGCCGTGCGGTCGGCAAAATCGGCGACCGCGCTGCGATGTGCGACGAGCTCGAATCCCGCGACATCGAGCCCGGTGTCGCGCCCGCGGGCGTCGGCGATCTGCATTTCAACGGGGACCACCTGCAGCACGTCGCGGCTGGAATCGTTGGCATGATAGCGCGGCCGTGCGACACCCCTGCCGGCATAGGCAATCGCTGCGCGCGTGTTCACGCGCCCAGCCCGGCGACGATGATCGAGTTTGCCGCCATTCCGTTCACCTTGATTTGCCCGTCAGTATAACTTACAAGCCTGGATGGAAGAGACGCCCTATGGCCCATTTCCCCAACTCACTGAGTTTCACCGGATTCAACACGCCGTCACGTATCGAGGGCGATGTGATCGGTCTGGTGCACGAAGGCACGATTCCACCGGAGCTCAACGGGGCGTTTTATCGCGTGCAACCCGATCCGCAATTCCCGCCGCGCCTGGGCGATGATATTGCGTTCAACGGCGACGGAATGATTGCGCGCTTTCACTTCCATGACGGCCAGTGCGATTTCAGACAGCGCTGGGCGCGCACCGACAAATGGAAATTGGAGCAGGCCGCGGGCAAGGCGCTGTTCGGCGCCTATCGCAACCCGCTCACCGACGACGAGTCGGTCAGGGGCCGGATCCGCGGCACCGCCAACACCAACGCCTGGATCTACGGCGGCAAGCTCTACGCATTGAAGGAGGATTCGCCGGCGCTGGTCATGGATCCGGTCACGATGGAGACGGACAGCTACACCTGGTTCAACGGCAAGATGACCGGGCAGACTTTTACCGCCCATCCCAAGCGCGATCCGAAGAGCGGCAACATGATCGCGTTCGGCTATGCCTCCTCGGGTCTGTGCACCGACGACTGCACCTTCTACGAAGTGACGCCCGATGGCGTGCTGATCCGCGAGCTGTGGTTCAAGGCCCCCTACTACTGCATGATGCACGATTTCGCGATCACCGAGCATCATGCACTGTTCCACATCGTGCCCTCGATTGGCAGCTGGGAGCGGCTGAAGAACGGCCTGCCGCATTTCGGCTTCGATACCACCCTGCCCGTCTACCTCGGCGCCCTGCCCCGCCGCGAAGGAGCGACCGCCCGGGACATCCGCTGGTTCAAGCGCGGCAATTGTTTTGCGAGCCATGTGCTCAACGCCTTCGAGGAAGGCACGAGGATCCACTTCGACACCCCGGAAGCCAAGAACAACATGTTCCCCTTCTTCCCCGACGTGCACGGAGCGCCCTTCAACGGGATGGAGGCGATGAGCCATCTGACGCGCTGGACCATCGACCTGGCTTCGGGCTCCGAGGAGTTTCTGAGCATTGAGCGGCTGACCGATACCGCCGCCGAGTTCCCCCGTATCGACGATCGCTTCACCGGCCTGCCGTATCGCCACGGCTGGCTGCTCGAGATGGACATGCGCCGCCCGGTTGAGCTGCGCGGCGGCAGTGCCGGCGGGCTGCTGATGAACTGCCTGCTGCACAAGGATCTGGCGACCGGGCGGGAACAGCACTGGTGGTGCGGCCCGGTGTCGAGCCTGCAGGAGCCGTGCTTCATTGCGCGCAGCAAGACTGCGCCCGAAGGCGATGGCTGGATCGTCATGGTCTGTAATCGGCTGCAGGAGCACACCAGCGACCTGCTGTTGTTCGACGCGCTCGATATCTCCGAGGGCCCGATCGCCACCATCAACATTCCCATCCGCTTGCGCTTCGGCTTGCACGGCAACTGGGCGGACGCGGCCGACGTCGGACTGGTGGTGTGAGAGGTTGGCGGCTCAGGGCGTCGTGAGCTCGTGCGTCATGAGCCTGTCCTCACCCTGCCGTGGCTTCGAGCGCCTCGAGCCGCTCGACCTCGCGGCCATAGGGCCTGATGCCGCGCGAGATCACCAGCGCGGCGAGTGGCATCAGCACCGACGCCGTGAGCACGATGGTCTCCCACAACTTCGCATCCGAGCGGAACACCCGCTGCGTGATGGTGCCGATCAGCTGGCTGCCGAGTGCGCCGAACACGATGAACATGAACAGGTAGATGGCCGTCACCTGGCCGCGCATCTCATTGGGCGTGATGCGCTGGATCGCGGCATTTTGCGGCACGGCCGAGGCGATTCCGAAGACCAGCGCCACACCCACGCATAGCAGCGACAGCTCGCCCGTGGGCATCAGCGGGGCGATGATCTCGAACGGCGCCGCGGCCGCAAACAGGATGGTGGAGGCACGCACGTGGGCATCCTTGTAGCGCTTGCCGAGCCACTCGACAAATACCGTGCCGGAAGCCGCGCCGGCGAGCGAGCCGACCAGGAAGATGCTCCCAAACCAGCTGCCGATGCGCGCTTCGCTCCAGCCATAGGTCCTGATCAGGAATGGGGCTCGCCAGGGTTGGATGCCCTGGGTCTGCGTCGCGATCAGGGCGAGCCCGAGGAACAGCGGCAGGTAGATCGCGCGGCGCAACCAGATCTCGCGCAGCACGACCGAGACCGGCAGCGACTTGCCGTGCGTAATGGTTCCGCGCCGCGCCGGCTCCCTGGCCAACAACAGCAGCACGCTGATCAACAACCCCGGCGCTCCCACCATGATCAGGATCAGCTGCCAGCCGTGTATCGACAGACCCATCCAGTGGCTGACCGGCCAGGCCGCGGCCCAGCTGACGAGGTGCCCGCCCAGGTAGATGCCGAGCGAGCTGCCGCCGATGTAACCGAGCTGCAGCCAGCCGATCGCCCGCGGAAGCCTTGCGGGCGGGAAATAGTCGGCTAGCATCGAATAGGCGCCCGGTGCATGCGCCGAGCCACCGGCGCCCACCAGCATGCGGCTGGAGAACAGCTGCCGGAAACTCTGTGCCAGCCCGCCCAGGGCGGTGATGCCGCCGATGATCGCGATACCGCACGCGAGCACGATCTTGCGCGGATAGATGTCCACCAGCCGCGCCATCGGAATTCCGACCAGCACGTAAAACACGACGTTGGCCGGCCCGATCAGGAACCCGAGTTGCTCGTCGGTCAGGTGCAGATCGACCTTGATGCGCTGACCCATGATTCCGAACACCTGCGCATCGAAAAAATTGAGCATCGTTGCAAGGATGATGACGGCGAGCCCGTAGTAGGCGGCCGCACGCGATGGCCAGGGCTGCCTGGCCGGCGCCGCATCCGCCGGGAATGAAACCGATTCAGGAATTCCTGCTGCCATGATCGATGCCCCCAATTCACTTGACGAGAGTTTATATGTCCTACAGTGTCGCGCTTTGTGCCGCGGCGTGGCCTTTCTGCTCCCTGATGGTCGAGTCCGGATACTGGCGAATGTGATAATAAAATAGGACTGTATGCAGAATCTGCCAGGCAAGACCGCGTTTGTGACCGGCGGCGCAAGTGGCATCGGGCTCGGCATCGCCAAGGCGCTGCTGGGCGCCGGCATGAACGTCGTCATTGCCGACGTTCGCGACGACCATCTGGGGGCTGCGACGGCGGAGCTCGGCGTGTCGGCGCGCGTGCTGGCGCTCAAGCTCGACGTGACCAACCGGGCCGAGTTCGCGCGCACGGCCGACGTGGCCGAGGCGCGCTTCGGCAAGATCCACCTTCTCTGCAACAACGCAGGCGTCGCGGTCGTTGGCCCGACCATTCTGGCCACCTACGCCGACTGGGACTGGGTGATGGGCGTCAACCTGGGCGGCACCATCAATGGCGTCGTCACCATGCTGCCGCGCATCCGCCGGCACGGCGAGGGTGGACATATCGTCAATACCGCCTCGATGTCGGGTCTGATGCCGCACCCGGGCGCGACCATCTATGGCACGTCCAAGGGAGCCTCGGTGCACATGATCGAATGCATGCGCGCCGAACTCGAACCCGAGGGAATCATCTGCTCGGCCTTCTGTCCGGGCGCCGTGCAATCCAACATTGCCGAAGCCGCCAAGACTCGCCCCGCCGAGCTGTCCGACACCGGCTACGCCGAGTCCGACCGGCGTCGTCAACAGGGTGGCAACTTCTTCCATCTCTACCGGACGAAGGAGCAGGTCGGCGAGCGCGTGCTGCAGGGCATTCTCAACGACGAGCTCTACATCCTGACTCACAGCGAATTCCGGCAGGGGGTCGAAGATCGCGCGCAGGCCATGTGCGCCGCGGTGCCCAATCTGCCTGAGAACCAGGAATACAAGAGCACCTTCAGCGTGCTGTTTCGCAACCCGATCCACGCGGCGGAGATCGCACGCCAGAGGGGTTTGAAAGCATGAAGGATTTTGCAGGCCGCACCGCATTCGTGACCGGCGGCGCCCACGGGATCGGGATCGGAGTGGTCCGCGCGCTGCTCGCCGAGGGTTGCAAGGTCGCGATCGCCGATATCCGCGGGGAGTCGATCGAACAGGCGCTGAAGGATCTCGGCAGCGAGCGCGCCATGGGGGTAGAGGTGGACGTAGCCTCGCGCGAAGCCATGACGCGGGCTGCGAACGAGGTCGAGGCGAAGCTCGGACCCGTGAGCCTGCTGTTCAACAATGCCGGCATCAACCTGTTCCAGACCATCGAGGAGTCGAGCTACGACGACTGGGACTGGGTCCTGGGTGTCAACCTGCACGGCGTGATCAACGGCGTCATGACCTTCGCACCGCGGATGGTTGCAGCGGGCAATGGTGGCTATATCGTCAACACCGCCTCGATGGCCGCATTCCTCGCCGCCGGCAGGCCGGGTATCTACAACACGACCAAGTTCGCGGTGCGCGGGATGTCTGAATCGCTGCGCGCCAGCCTTGCGCCGCACGGCATCGGCGTTTCGGTGATGTGCCCGGGCCTGGTCAAGTCCTACATCTACGCGAGCGACGACATCCGGCCGCAGCGGCTCAGGGCGGGCGCGAAACCGGTCGATACCGAGAATGTGAAGCGCCTGGCGGAGATCCACGAGTTCGGGATGGAACCCGACGTGATCGGCGCACGTGTGCTCGACGCGATGCGCGAGAACCGCTTTCATATCTTCACCCACCCTGAATTCAGGGACGAGCTGCGCGAGTTGTTCGACGAGGTTCTGCAGGACTTCCGCGACTACCCTGTTGATGCGGGATTCGAGCGGCGTACCGGCTTCGAGAAGATCCGCCGCGACAGCTACAGGCTGCAGCGAAAGGGCCTGCAGTCACGATAGGCCCCGCGGGCGCACGCGCGCCGCGCCGCCGCTGCGTGCGCTCCCGGCCGCTCATCGCGCGTGACCGGTCCAGGTGCGCAGACCCGGCGCGGTGCGGTCCTCGCCGGCGAGAGCCTTGGCGACCGCAGGGCGGGCATTCATCCGCTCGCGCCAGTCGACCATGCGCGGGCAGCGCCGGCCGATCTCCAGTTCGGGAAACATCCGTTCGACCATCATCCCGCACATCGAATAGAAGTTGATGTCGGCGAGTGTGTAGGCATTACCGGCGATCCACGCGGTCTCTGCCAGCTGCCTCTCGACCTTGTCCACCGCGTACACGATCTTCGCGGTCGCGTTGGCGAGATCGGCCTCGCTGAAGCCCGAACGCGCGGTCATCCACTTCTTGCGCTGGTCGGGCAACGGGATGCGTTCCATCAATTTCTCGAATTTTCCGCTTTCGATGTTGCGCGCGATGATCCCGACCATGCGGTGCCAGCCATGCATCGAAACATGGTTCATCACGTGCTCATCGACGAATTTGTTCCAGTAACGCATGCGCGCAGCGTCGAGCGGGTCGCGCGGGCGCAGCGGTATTTCGGGGAACACGTCCTCCAGATACTCGTTGATGACGGTGGTATGGGTGATGATGTGTCCGTTGTGGTCGAGCACCGGCACCTGACCTTCCGGGTTGATCGCCACGAACCAGTCCGAATGCTGCTCGAACTTGTGCAGGTCGACGTAGACGCTCTGGAACTCGAGTCCCTTCTCGATGAGCGGAATCATCGATTTGAGCGAGTTCGCCGCGGGTTCAGCGTGATAGTACTTGAGGGCCATGGTGGTATTACCGTGTGGTGTGAGTGCCAAGGATACCGCCGTCGACGGCGATGGCTTGAGCGGTGACGTGGCTGGCCGCATCGGAAAGCAGGAAGCAGGCCATCTCGGCCAGTTCCTCTGCCGTTCCGATGCGACCCATGGGAACGCCCTTGCCGAGCAGGTCGCGGATCTTCTGAACGGGGGCTTGCGGATCCAGTTGCATCAGCATCGGGGTTTCAATGAGTCCGGGAAGCACGCAGTTGACGCGCACATTGTGCGGCGCGGCCTCGATCGCGGCGGCGCGTGCCAGGCCCAGCACGCCATGCTTGGAGGCGACGTAAGCCGCGTTGTTGGGCAGGCCGCGCTCGCTGGCGAGACTGCCGGTGACGACGATGCTGCCGCGCTTCCTGCCGATCATTCCGGGTAGGACGCGCTTGATTGCCCAGAAGACGCTGGTGAGGTTGGTGCGGATCACCGCCTCGAAGGTGTCGTCATCGTAGTCTCCCAGCGGCGCGAACCTGCCGCCGGTGGCCGCGTTGGCGAACAGTCCCTCGATCGGGCCGCACGCGCCCTCCGCCGTCCGGATCATCGCCAGCAACGCGTCACGATCCGCGACGTCAGCGGCGCCAAAGGCCGCAGCGCCGCCCTCGCTCGTGATCGCCTCGGCTGCGGCGGCCAGCTTGTCGGCATGGCGCGCCACCAGAAATACCCGCGCGCCTCGACGCGCGAGCAGCTTTGCCGTCGCCAGGCCGATCCCGGTGGACGCGCCGGTGACGAGGACGTGCCGGCCGTGAAATTCGTTCATCAGGCCAGCATCTTCGGACCGGTCTGCTTCGCATTCTCGATCTCCGCCGCTCGATCGCGCCTGATCGGAACGTCACGCCCGGCCTGCACCGCGGGCCGCCCACCCACCCGCTGCAGCCAGCGTTGCAGGTGCAGAAACTCGTCGATCGCCACACCCGACCATTCGTGCCCCGACACCCAGGGCCAGAGGGCGATGTCCGCGATCGAATAGTTGCCCGCGATGTACTCGTGGCTCGCGAGCTGTAGGTCCATCACACCGAACAGGCGCGTGACTTCGCGCTGGTAGCGGTCGATGGCCGGCTGGATCTTTTCGGGGAAGTAGCGCAGGAAGACGTTCGCCTGCCCCATCATCGGGCCGATACCCGACATCTGGAACATCAGCCACTGGATCACCCGGCTGCGGCCCTGCACGTCGCGGGGCAGGAACTTGCCGGTCTTTTCGGCAAGGTAGATCAGGATGGCGCCCGATTCGAACAGCGCGAAGCCATCGTCGACCAGCGTGGGTATGCGGCCATTGGGATTGAGCTTCAGGTACCAATCGGACTTCTGCTCGTTGCTGGAGAAATCGATGACCCTGACCTCATAGGGCAGGCCCATCTCTTCCAGAGCGATCGAGATCTTCCAGCCGTTCGGCGTCGGCGCCGTGTAGAGCGTGAAAGCCATCATGTGTCTCCGTATTGCCGGCCGCGCTTACGCGCTCACGGTGCCCGCGTGCGGCCTCAGGCGTGCGCGCCGTCGCAGCAGCGGCGGTCGCAGAATGAACAGCACCAGTCCGCCGATCAGGCACCAGCCCGAAAGGAAGTAAAAGCTCGTGCCGTAGCCGCGCCCGCTATCGTACAGCCAGCCGGCGACGTACGGCGCCACCGCGCTCAGCGTCGTGTTGATCGCGACTGCGAGGCCTGCCAGCGAGGCGAACGGACCGGTGCCGAAGTAGTTGCTCAGGACCGCCATCAGGCAGACCAGCCCGCCGCCGAAGCCGATGCCCAGGCAGGTGGCGAAGGCGAGCACGCTCGCATGACTGTGCGCACTGACCACGAGCCACAGGCCGGCGCCGAAGCTGATCTGGAAAGCCGCCCACAGATAGCGCGGATCCAGCCGGTCGCCCAGGCTTGCCACCAGCACCTTTGCGATCAGTCCGCTCACCGCCAGAACGGAGATCGCCTGCCAGGCCTCGCTGGCCGAATGGCCCAGGTCACGCAGGTGCACGAAGCCGTGTGCCAGGTAGAGCGTGTACCCGCAGCTCACCCCGAGCAGGCTCGCGACCATCAGCCAGTAGGCCGGTGACGCGAGCGCCCGGGCGTACGACCAGTCCTCGCTGGTGCGAAAACCGGGCGCATGCGCCGGCCCGCTCAACGCCGCGGCGCTCGCCGCGGCCCCCGCTGCACCGTCGGCAACCTGGCCGAGGTCCGCGGGCGATTCCTTTACGAACAGCGCGGCCACGATACAGGCCAGCGCCGACAGCGCCGCGATCACCCACCAGCCGGCACGCCAGTTGCCGCCGCAGAGCGTCACCACGCGATCGAGTAGCCGACCGGCAACGAAGCCGCCGATGGCGCCCGAGGAGTACAGGATCGAGAGCACCAGCGCCCGCCTGCGCACGAACCAGCGTGCCAGGCCGGCCTGGGAGGCGAGCGCGGCGCCGGTGGCCACACCGCTGCCCACCAGCAGGCCGAACGACAGCAGGGCCGGCCAGAAGGAATTCACGATCGTGGCCATCAGCAGCGCCCCGGCAATCAGCAGCACGCTGCCCAGCATGAGCGTACGGCGCACGCCGAGACGATTGACCGATACCGCGACCAGCGGACCGGGCAATCCGGACATGACCATGTAGGCGCTGAACAGCAGTCCGAGTGCGCGCCGGTCGAGATGCAGCGCAGGAGCCATGAGGGCGTTCAGTCCGCTGGCACCATAGGCAGGGATGCCGAGGTTCAGGAACATGATGCACCAGCAGGCGGCGAGCAGCTTCCAACCGTAAAATCGATGATCGGTCATGATGCTCCCCCACCGAGGCGCGCCTGCCCACGCGCCCGATGATAGCGCGCGCCAACCGTCAGCCCCAGCGCGACGCTTCGGGGCCCGGGACGAACGATTCCTCCGGGCGGCCAGTGCGGCTGTGTGTGAGCGCGGCGCGTACCGCCGGCCGCGCGCGCATGCGGGCCAGAAACTCGAGGATGCGCGGCGTTTCCGCGGCATTCACCAGCTGCGGCGCCAGGGCCGGCAGCACCAGCAACAGCGCAAATGCGTCGATATCGGCAATCGAGTACTCGGCGCCGGTGAGCCACACCGAGTTCGCCAGCGCCGCCTCGATGCGTCGCACCGGCACGGCGAGCCGCTCGCGGGCTGCCCGCACGGCACCCTCAAGATCGGCGTCCAGTAGCGCCGCCCACGCCGAGCGCCGTTCGAGCGGCTCGATGCTCGCGATCCGCGCGCGCAGCGGCGCCGCGGGGCGTGCGCGCAACGCCGGCGCCAGGTGGCGCGCGCAACCGAGCGTCGTGACCGTGTTTGCCAGCGACAGCGCGATCTGCTGGCCCCAGGCGTGCATCCGGTAGCGGTCATAGGCCCCGGCGGGCAGCAGCGTCGGCCCGGGGAAAGTCTCGGCGATGTACTCGAGCATGAAAAACGAACTGCTGATGATCGCCCCGTCATGCACCAGCACCGGTCCCTCGCGCTCGAGCTGCAGTCGCGATTCGACATTGGCGGGAAAATCCGGGCCAAACTGCTCGAAGTTCGTCGGATCGAAGTAGCAACCGCGGAACTCAACGCCCTTTTCCGCCAGCGCGACCAGCGGCTTGAGGAAGAAGGTGTTCGGTTCCCAGTGATACAGCTCAAGCATTGCCGCCGCCCCGCTTCGGTCCGGCCGCCGGACGCTCGAGCACGCTCACTCGAGCCGCCAGCTCGGTGCGAGACTTGGCCCAGGTCGCGCGCGTAGCCGGTCGCTCATAGATCGTGCGCAACCACTCCAGGATGTGCGGGGTCTGCTCGTCGTTGCAGCACTCGGACTGCACCAGCGGCAGCGCATACGCGAGGTTGAATCCGTTGATGTCGCCGAGCGAATAGGTGTCGCCGCAAATATAGCGGTGCCGACTCAGGTGAGCCTCGAGCGCGCCGGTCGCGAACGTCGCCCGGCGGCGTGACTCGGCGAGCTCCTGCTCGGAGAATTCGTTGAACATCGCCTTGCGCCACGCAATCCGGCGCGACTCGAGCGGTATGCGTTCGATGGCCGCGCGCAGCTCCGCCGGATCGCGCTGGCGCACCGCCGGACCGACGAAGGCGTTCCAGCCGATCATGCTCAGTGAAGGACCGAAGTAGGCGTCGAAGAATCGCATCCACCAGCGCATCCGCCAGCGTTCACGCGGATCGCTCGGCCGCAGCGGCGGGCCGTCGAATGCCTCGTCGATGTATTCCATCATCGGCGTCGACTCGGTCAGCACGCGCTCGCCATGCACCATGGCCGGGATGGTGCCGTCCGGATTGACGCGCAGGTACTCGGGCTGGTGCTGGTCGAATTTCAGCAGATCCAGATAGCGGCTCTCATAGGGAACGCCCTTCTCGGCGAGCGCGAGCATCGGCTTGCCCGAATTGGCATTCGGTTCCCAGTGATACAGAGTCACCATAGATGAATGTTACCTGCTGCTGGCGCGGCGGTCGGCCGGATCGCCCGACTTCCTCGCCGGACGGCGCAAGCACCTGAGCCTCCACGGAAAGCGGCGCCACGACTCGACCCTAAGGGAAATCCGAGCCGCCAGGCAGTGCATGCCCCGGTCGGCCCGCAGCGGGTATCATGCAGATCGGCCAGGCAGCTGCGCGGTAGCGTCACCGATTGAGTGCTCGAATCTGTCTGATCGGGTTCGGCGAGGTCGGCCAGGTGCTGGCCGCCGACCTGCGCGCCTCGGGCCGGCACACGCTGGCGGCCTGGGACTTGCAGTTCTCAGATCCGGAGAGCGCACCCAGCCGCGGCCTGGTGGACAGCGGCGTGCGCGCTGCCCGCTCGGCTGCCGAGGCGCTCGCCGGGGCGACGCTGGTGATCAGCGCCGTGACCGCGGCCGAATGCGTTGCGGCCGCCGCGACCGCCGCGGCGGCGATCGCACCGGCGGCCGTGTATCTGGACCTGAATTCGGTCTCGCCTGCGACCAGGACACTGGCGGCCGAGGCGATCAGCGCGGCCGGCGCTCGCTACGTCGAGGCGGCAGTCATGGCGCCGATTGCGACGGCGCGGATTGCCTCGCCGATGCTGCTGGGTGGGCCGCACGCGGCGGCGTTCCTGCGCGAAGTCCACGAGCTCGGGTTGCGCGGCGCGAGCGTGTTCTCCGACCGGGTCGGCCAGGCTTCGGCCGCAAAAATGTGCCGCAGCGTGATCGTCAAGGGCGTCGAGGCGCTGCTCGCGGAGTCGCTGCTCGCGGCACGTCGCTACGGCGTCGAGGACGCAGTGCTCGATTCGCTCGGCGCCCTGCTGCCGGTGGGTGACTGGCGGTCGCTGTCGCACTATATGATCGGGCGCTCACTGCAGCACGGTCGTCGGCGCGCCGCCGAGATGCGCGAGGTGGCGCTCGCGGTGCGCGAGGCGGGGCTCGATCCGTGGATGAGCCGCGCCTGTGCCGAACGCCAGGACTGGGCTGCGCGGCGTTGCGAGGCGGCTGCGCAGTCGTCGCTCGCTGCCATGCTCGATGCGATACTCGCGAGCCGCCCAGACTGACAGCCAGGGAATCGAAGTAAGGCGATTATGAGTACGTTTCAGATGGACAAGGACTGGCTGGTGTTTCACCCCAACCCGTCCAAGCCCTCGTTCCGGCCACCGCCCGGTGCGGTGGATGCGCACTGCCACGTGTTCGGACCCGGCGACGTGTTCCCGTACGCGCCCGAGCGCAGGTATACCCCGTGCGATGCACCGGTGGCCAAGCTGTTCCAGCTGCGCGACTTTCTCGGTTTTGAGCGCAACGTGATCGTGCAGGCCACCTGTCACGGCGCCGACAACCGCGCGCTGGTGGACGCGCTGCAGCGCTCGGAGGGACGCGCGCGCGGCGTCGCGACGGTGCGCGCCGACGTCGGCGACGCCGAGCTCGAGGCACTGCACGCCGCGGGCGTCCGCGGCGTGCGCTTCAACTTCGTCAAACGGCTCGCCGACAGCGTGCCACGTGCGACGCTTGCTTCGATCGCCGCCCGTATCGCACCGCTCGGCTGGCACGTCGTGATCTACTTCGAGGCGGCCGAGCTGCCCGAGCTGTACGACTTCATCACCTCGCTGCCGACCACGGTGGTGGTCGATCACATGGGACGCCCGGACGTGGGCAAGCCGGTCGACGGCCCGGAATTCTCGCTGTTCCTGCGACTGATGCGCGATCATCCGCAGATCTGGTCCAAGGTCAGCGGAACCGAGCGGCTGTCGAAATCCGGCCCTCCCGATTACCACGACGTGGCGCCGTTCTCGCGCCGCGTGGTCGAGAGCTTTCCCGGACGCGTGCTCTGGGGTACCGACTGGCCGCATCCGAACCTCAAGTCGCACATGCCGGACGACGGCAAGCTGGTGGATTTCATTCCGCGGATCGCGCCCACGGCGGAGCTGCAGCGCGCGCTGCTGGTCGATAATCCGATGCGCCTATACTGGAACCGCTAGGACAGGCAAGCTCATGTCGCTCGACAAGCCCTACAAGAGTATCCCCGGCACCACCGTATTCGACGCGGATCAGGCGCGCATCGGCTATCACCTGAACATGTTCTGCATGTCGCTGATGAAAGCTGCCAATCGCGAGCACTTCAAGGCCAACGAGCGCGCCTATCTCGATGAGTGGCCGATGAGCGAGCAGCAGAAGCTGGCGGTCATGGCGCGCGACTACAACCGCATGATCGCGCTGGGCGGCAACATCTACTTCCTCGCCAAGTTATTCGCCACCGACGGCAAGAGCTACCAGTACGCGGCCGCACTGATGACTGGCATGAGCCAGGAGGAGTACGCGAAGATGATGCTGCACGGAGGCCGGGCGCCCGAGGGCCAGGGCGCGGGAGAGCGCCGCAATGGCTAGGGTCACGGCGGGTGTAACGACCTCGCATGTGCCGGCCATCGGGGCGGCACTCGATCTTGGCAGGAGCCGCGATGCCTACTGGGCACCGCTGTTTCAGGGCTACGAGTTCTCCAAGCGCTGGATCGAGCAGCAGCGGCCCGATGTCGTGTTTCTGGTGTACAACGATCACGCGTGTGCGTTCAGTCTCGAGATCATTCCCACCTTTGCGATCGGCTGCGCCGCCAGCTTCAATCCAGCGGATGAAGGCTGGGGCGCGCGGCCGGTGCCGGTGGTGCAGGGCCATCCCGAGCTCGCGAGTCACGTCGCGCAATCCGTGATCCAACAGGACTTCGATCTCACGATCGTCAATCACATGGATGTCGACCACGGCTTGACGGTGCCGCTGTCGCTGATGTTCGGACAGCCGCAGGCGTGGCCGTGCCGCGTGATACCGTTCGCAGTCAACGTGGTGCAGTATCCGCCGCCGTCGGGCAACCGCTGCTACCAGCTCGGCAAGGCAATCCGTCGCGCGATCGACAGCTTCGATGAGGATCTGAAGGTCCAGGTCTGGGGCACGGGCGGCATGTCGCACCAGCTGCAGGGAATGCGCGCCGGGCTGATCAATCGCGAGTTCGACCGGCGCTTCCTCGACCGCATGGTCGATGATCCGGAAGCGCTCACCAGGATTTCCCACCTGGAATACGTGCGCGATGCGGGCTCGGAAGGCATCGAACTGGTAATGTGGCTGATCATGCGCGGGGCGCTCGATGCGAAGGTCGACGAGGTGTACCGCTTCTACCACGTGCCGGCCTCCAACACCGCCCTCGGCCACATGATCCTGCAGAATCGGAGCCAGGCATGAAGATCGTGCTCGCCGGCGCCGGCGCCTTCGGCCAGAAGCATCTGGATGCCCTGCGACAGATCGGGGGTGTCGAGGTGGTGTCCCTGGTCGGCCGCGAACTCGACAAGACGCGCGCCGTGGCACAGAAGTACGGCGTCGGCCACGTCACCACCGAGCTCGGCGAAGCACTCGCGCAGCCCGGGGTCAGTGCGGCGATCCTCTGCACTCCGACGCAGCTGCACGCGCGCCAGGCGATGCAGTGCCTGGCGGCGGGCAAGCACGTGCAGGTCGAGATTCCGCTGGCCGACTGCTGGTCCGACGCCGAGGCGGTCGCCAGGGCGCAGCAGCAGAGCGGGCGCATCTGCATGGTGGGCCATACCCGACGATTCAACCCGTCGCACCAGTGGCTGCACCGGCGGATCATCGCCGGCGAGCTGTCGATCCTGCAGATGGACGTGCAGACGTTCTTCTTCCGCCGCACCAACCTGAACGCGCTCGGCCAGCCGCGCTCGTGGACCGATCACCTGCTGTGGCACCACGCCGCGCACACGGTCGACCTGTTCGCGTACCAGGCACGCGCGGCGATCACCGTTGCGCACGCCGTCGAGGGTCCGCACCACCCGCAACTGGGCATCGCGATGGACATGTCGATCCAGCTGAAGGCGGCCTCAGGAGCGATCTGCACGCTGTCGCTGTCGTTCAACAACGACGGACCGCTGGGCACATTCTTTCGCTATATCTGCGATCACGGCACCTACGTCGCCCGTTATGACGACCTGGTCAACGGCAAGGACGAGAAGATCGATGTCTCCAAGGTTGACGTATCGATGAACGGCATTGAGCTGCAGGATCGCGAGTTCCTGGCGGCGATCCGCGAGGGGCGCGAGCCCAATGCGAGTGTTGCTCAGGTGTTGCCGTGCTACCGAACTTTGCACGAGCTCGAGCTGCAGCTGCGGGCCGGACGCTGACCGCGACGGTCGCTTCCCGATGCGCGCACGATTGATTGCCGGCACGCCCGTAGGGCCGCTCGGCCTCGGGTGCATGAACCTGAGTCACGCCTACGCCATCCCTCCGCCGCCGGCCGAGGCGACCGCGCTGCTGCAGCGGGCGATCGAGCTCGGAGTGATCCATTTCGACACCGCCGCTCTCTACGGCTTCGGCGCCAACGAGACGCTGCTCGGCAGCGCGCTCGCGCCCCACCGGCGCCTGATCCACCTGGCGAGCAAGTGCGGCATGACCGGCGTTGACGGCCGCCGCGTCATCGACGGGCGCCCGCAGACACTGCGGCGTACCTGTCTCGAATCGCTCGCGCGCCTGCGCACCGACGTGATCGACCTGTACTACCTGCACCGCTGGGACCGGCGCGTGCCGATCGAGGACAGCGTCGGAGCTCTGGCCGGACTGGTGGCTGCGGGCCATATCCGCGCGATCGGCCTGTCCGAGGTGTCGGCCGCGACGCTGCGCCGTGCCCACGCCGTGCACCCGATCGCCGCGGTCCAGAGCGAGTACTCGCTGTGGACACGCAATCCCGAGATCGCCGTGCTCGAGGAGTGCCGCCGCCTCGGCGTGGCGCTGGTTGCGTTCTCGCCGATGGGCCGCGGCTTTCTGGCCGGCGGCGTCGCCGATCCGGCGTTGCTGGCGCCGAAGGACCTGCGGCGCGACATGCCGCGGTTCACGGAACCGCATTTCTCGGCCAACCTGAAGCTGCTCGCCGGATTGCGGCGGCTTGCGCACGAGGCCGGCTGCACGCCGGCGCAGCTCGCTCTGGCGTGGCTGCTGCACACGGCGCCGCACGTGGTGCCGATTCCCGGCACCACCTCGATCGCTCATCTGGAAGAGAACCTGGGCGCGGCGCTGGTGTACCTCGATGACGAACTGCTCGCACGCCTGGAAGCGCTGATCAACCCCGCGACCGTGAGCGGCGCGCGCTATAACGCGGCGACCCAGGGCGAGATCGACACCGAGGAGCCGTAGCGGCGCGGTTTAACCCAGGCCGAGCGCCGCGATCGCATTGCCCTTGAGGATCAGCTCGTGGACCTCGGGCTTGAAGGCCGCTTCCTTGAAGTCCTTGATCCAGCGGTCGGGCGTGATCAGCGGGAAATCCGAGCCGAACAGCATCTTGCGTTTCAATTGGCCGTTGGCGTACTGCACCAGCTGCGGCGGAAAATACTTCGGCGACCAGCCCGACAGGTCGATGTAGACGTTCGGCTTGTGCAGGCACACCGACAGCGCCTCATCCTGCCAGGGAAACGACGGATGGGCGATGATGATGGTCATGTCGGGAAAATCCGCCGCCACGTCATCGAGATACATCGGGTTCGAGTACTTGAGCCGCAGGCCGCCGCCGCCGGGCATGCCGGTGCCGATCCCCGAGTGTCCGCTGTGAAACAGTGCCGGCAGCTTATGCTCGGCGATCACCTCGTAGAGCGGGTAGGCCAGCCGGTCGTTTGGAAAGAATCCCTGCGCGGTCGGGTGGAACTTGAAACCCTTGATGCCGTGGTCGCGGATCAGCCGCCGCGCCTCGCGCACCCCGAACTTGCCCTTGTGCGGGTCAATGCTCGCGAATGCGACCATGATGTCGGGGTTGTCGCGCGCAGCGTCGCTGACCTCCTCGTTCGCGATCCGGCGCACGCCCATCTCGCATTCGGTATCGACCGTGAACATCACCAGGCCGATCTTGCGCTCGCGGTAGTAGGCGACGGTCTCGGGGATCGTCGGTCGCTTGCCGGCCTTGAAGTATTTCGAGGCCGCGTCCTCGTACTCCTTCCAGACCTCGTCCACCGGTTGCCGGCACGACACCTCGGCGTGCGTGTGGACGTCGATCGCGACCAGCTCCTGGACGTTCATGCCTCTCGCCTCCTCGCCGCTTCAGTCCCGTGCCTTGTCCCAGTCCGCAAGCGTACGCCCGGCGCGCGCCAGGCGCGCCAGAAGCGGCGCCGGCTGCCAGTGCATCGGTCCGAACAGCTCGCGGTACTTGAGTATGCCGTCATGGACCGCCTTCAGCCCGATCGTATCGGCATAGAACATCGGGCCGCCGCGATAGCGCGGAAAGCCATAGCCCGAGGTCCAGACGACATCGATGTCGCTGGCGCGCAGCGCGATGCCCTCCTCCAGAATGCGCATGCCTTCGTTGATGAGCGGCAGCAGGCAGCGCTCGACGATTTCAGCGTCGCTGTGGGAGCGTTGCGGCACGCCGAGCTGCTCGGCCTTCGCCCTGAGGATCGCGATCGCCTCCGGGTCATCGTGGCGCGCGCGATCGCCGGCAATGTAGCGATAGTAGCCCTTGCCGCTCTTCTGGCCGAGACGGCCGGCCGCGTGCAGCGCAAAATCGGCCTGATAGTAGCTTGGATCCGGCGGGTACTTGTCGGCGTGCGCCTTGTGGACGTTGACGCTGACGTCGATGCCGGCCATGTCGAACACCGCCAGCATACCCATGGCCATGCCCCACTCTTCCAGCGCGCCGTCCACCTGCTGCGGGGTCGCGCCCTCGAGCACCATGCGCTCGGCCTCGCGCGCATAACCCTCCATCATCCGATTGCCGATGAAGCCGTAGCACACGCGCGCCAGTACCGGCGTCTTCTTCAGCGGCCGCGCCAGATCGAGCGCGGTGCGGATCGCCGGCGCGGAGGTCGCGTCGGTGCGGATCACCTCGAGCAGCGGCATGACATTGGCCGGTGAGAAGAAATGCAGTCCGATGACATCCTGCGGCCGGTTGGTCGCAGCGGCGATCGCCGCGATGTCGAGCGTCGAGGTGTTGGTGGCGAGCAGCGCGCCGGGCTTGGCGAGCGCGGCGAGCGTGGCAAAGATCTTCTGCTTGAGTTCCAGGTTCTCGAATACTGCCTCGATGATCACGTCGGCATCGGGCACGGCGGCGTAGTCGAGCGCGCCGTGAATCAGCGCCAGCCGCTGCTCCTTGTCGGCCGCGCTGATCCGGCCGCGCTTGACCATCGACTGGTAGGTGTTGGAGATGGTCGCCAGCCCGCGTTCGAGCGCCTCGCGGCTGCTGTCGATCAGCGTCACCGGCAGTCCGGCATTGGCGAAACAGATCGCGATGCCGCCGCCCATCGTGCCGGCGCCGATGACCGCGGCGCGGGCAATGGGCGCACCGCGCACCTCGGGCGGCAGCTCCGGGACCTTGCGCGTCTCGCGCTCGGCGAAGAATACGTGGATCAGCGCTTTGGACTCGACCGTCTCCTTGGTGCGGTGGGCCAGCTCGGTCTCGAACTCGAGCCCCTGCTGGAACGGCAGCCGCGCGGCTGCGAACACCGCGTCGATGGCAGTCAGCGCCGCGCTGCGGTGCGGGTACTGACTGCGCGCCAGGGCGGTCAGGCGCTCACGAATGACCGGCGTTGCGCTCATCGGGTCCACGGCGCGTTCCGAGGTGCGGCGCGGTCCGCGTCCACTCTCCACCAGCGCCTGCGCATAGGCAATCGTGCCGGCGCGCACCTCGCCTTGAATCTGCGCATCGAGGAAGCCGAGCTCGAGCGCCCGGGCCACGTCGACCGGTCGCGCAGCGATGATCAGCTCCAGCGCCTGCTCGACCCCAATGAGTCGCGGCATGCGCTGCGTGCCGCCGGCGCCGGGAATGATGCCGAGCGTGACTTCGGGCAGCCCGAAGCGCGTGTCCGGCACGGCCACCCGATAATGGCAGGCGAGCGCAAGCTCGAGACCACCGCCGAGCACCGTGCCATGCATGCCCACCACGACCGGCAGCGGCAAGCCCTCGAGCTCGGCGAACAGCTTGCGAAATTCGAGTTCCTTGGGGGGACCTGCGAATTCGGCGATGTCCGCGCCCGAGAAAAAGGTCCTGCCGGCGCACACCAGCACCACGCCGCGCACATCCGGGCGCGCGCGGATGTCGGCCAGGGCAGCGAACAGCTGTTCGCGCGTGGCCGCGCTGAGGGTATTGACCGGCGGATTATCGACGGTGATGACCGCGAGCCCACCGCTGAATTCCAGCGTAACGATCATTTGACCGCCACCAGCTCGCGCGGCTCGACGCGCAGCACGGAAACCGCCGCCGCGGCGAGCAGCGAGCCGACCGCCATGGTCAGCGCGACGGCTTGCAGGCCCCAGTTCGCCTGGAACAGGTAGCCGGCGATGATCGGAGCCAGCACGGCGCCGCCGCGTCCCATGCCGATCGCGAAGCCGGTGCCGGCTGCGCGCGCATCGGCCGGGTAGGCGCGCGCGATGATCGCATACAGCCCGACGATGGCACCGTTGGTGCAGAATCCGGCGAGCGCACAGGTCAGCGACAACTGGGTCAGATCGGCCGGTGAGTGGCCGAAGACAGCCACCATCACGCTTGATGCCACGAGCCAGGCGAGGGTCAGCGCCTTGAGTCCGACATGGTGCGTCAGCACGCCCAGCACCGCCCCGCCGGTGGCACCGCCGACGTTGGCCCACACCAGTACGCCGGCGGCCATCGAAGCAGTAAAGCCCATGTTGACGACGATCTTGGGAATCCATTTCAGGGTGAAGTAGAAGGTGGTCACGTGCAGCGCATAGCCGAGGGTGACCAGCAGGGTCGTGACGATCAGCTCGGGCCGGAAGATTCCGGCGCGCCCCCAGCTCTGCGAGCGCGGTGCCAGCGCGGCGGCCGGCAGCGCGTCCACGCGACCGTGACCCAGGCGCGTGAGGCTATGATTGACGCGCTCCAGGGCGCGCGCGGGCCGGCGCTGGCACAGCCAGACGACCGATTCGGGTACCCACCACAGCACGATCGGTATCAACAACCCGGAGACCACCGCCCCGAACTCGAATACGGTGCGCCAGTCGCTGCGGCGAAGCAGCAGCGCGGCGATCGAACCGCCGATGATAGCCCCGAGCGGATAGCCGATGGCCATCACCGAGACGCACAGGTCGCGCCGCCGGGCATTGGCGAATTCCGATGCGATGGCGTTGAGCGAGGCCAGCATGCCGCCAATGCCGAGTCCGGTGACCACGCGCCACACCGACAGCGCGAGGATGCTGTGGGCGGTGGTCGCCAGCGCCATCCCGAGGGTCATGACCAGCAGGCAGCCGAGCACCGTGTAGCGACGGCCCACCCAATCGGCGATGCCGCCGAGCAGGATCGAGCCGAACCCCATACCGAGCAGTTCCATCGACAGCACCACCCCGAGCGCTGCGCGGTTGATGCCCCACTCGCGCGCAATCCCGGGAGAAGCAAAGCTGATGGCCAGCACGTCGAAACCATCGAGGGCGCACAGCGCGATCGTGATGACGATTACCCGGACCTGCGCTGGCGTCATGGGGCTTTGAGCCAGCGTGGCGCGTGGGTCCTGGTTCATGAGTCAACGGTCATCAGCAAGGTCATACCCTCGAAAGCCCGACATAATGATACTGCGTTGCCGCACGAATCGATGGGCGTGATGTTGCCGGCCCGCGCTGCGTAGAACTCGACGCAGAGCGAAGCGACGCCGTCGTGCGCCAGCGGCGCAATCAGCGGGATGGTCCGGTCAGCCGAGCCCAGGGGCTTGACTTGCCTGTGAAAACCGCCCATCCAACCCCCAGCTCTCAGCCGCACAAATATCTCCTATAAGCGCAAAGCATTGGCTCAGTGAAATGATCCTATCGTATAAATCGCGCCAGAAAGAGATCGCTGATGTCATCTATTGGGGGGTCTTACCATGACACCGATTGTGTCGTTCTCCACGGCCGGGCTCGATCTGCGTCGCAAGCTCGTATTCTGGAATGACCAGGCCTGCGAGAGCTTCTCGCCGCAGGTGTGCGATCCGGTCGATATCCGCAGTTTCCACGGTTCCATTGCGCGCACGACGATCGGCGAACTGACGCTGGCCGAAGTCTATTCGGAAGCGCAGCTGGTGCGGCACACGCGCGCCCATGTGGCCCGCACCCGCAGCCCATTGTTCTTCCTGCACCTGCAGATGGAGGGTACGAGCATCAGCCGCCAGGATGGCCGCGAGGCCTTCCTGAATGCGGGGGATTTCACGCTCTGCGACAGCACCCGGCACTACGAGATCGTATTCCCGGGCACCAACCGCATGCTGGTGCTGGGAATCCCGGACGCGCCGTTGCGCCGGCAGATCGCATGCCCCGAATGCCTGGTCGCGATCCCGATGCAGGCCTCGGCCGGCGTGCGCGGGCTGTTTTCGCGCTTCCTGCGCAACTACTGGGCCGAGTGCCGCGAGCAACTCGATGACACCGTGGCCGGACGCCTCACGGTCGCAATCCTGGACCTGCTCGGAGCCGCTTACGCCGACGTTCCGCGCTCGCAGTCGGGCCGATCGTCGCTCGCCATCGCACACCGCATCCGCATCCTCAACTACATCGAGGCGCACCTGCACGATCCGGACCTGACGCCGACCAGGATCGCCGCGGCGTGCAAGATGACGCCGCGCTACCTGCATCATCTGTCATCCGACCAGGACGAAACCGTCGCGCGTTATATCCTGCGCCGCCGGCTCGAGGCCTGTTCACGGGCACTGGTCTGCGACGCGCAGCGCGGCCGGACCGTGACCGAGATCGCCTTCGACTCCGGCTTCAACAGTCCGACCCACTTTGGCCGTGTGTTTCGCGCCAAATACGGCATGACGCCGCGGGAGTACCGGCGTCTGAAATCCGGGATCGCCTGACCGGAGTTGCCGGTGTGCTCACACCAGTATGCACACCGATTTCAGTTCGGTGTACATGTCGATCCCGACCCGGCCGTGCTCGCGACCGAAGCCGGATTGCTTGTAGCCGCCGAACGGCATGTTCGGGTCGACCATGTTGTGGCAGTTGACCCAGACGGTGCCTGCCTTGATGCGCGGGATCAGCCGATGCGCGGCCGACAGATTATTGGTCCAGATGCTCGCTCCGAGCCCGTACGGTGAGTCGTTGGCGGCCTTGACCACCTCATCGAGCTGATCGAAGCGCTGCGCCACCAGCACCGGCCCGAAGATCTCCTCGCGCACCACCCGCATCTCCGGGCGCACATTGACCAGCACCGTGGGCTTGACGTAGTAGCCGGGGTGCGCCGGGGCTTCGCCACCCACGACCACGGCCGCGCCCTGCTTGCGACCGGACTCGATGTATCCGAGCACGCGCTCCTGCTGCTCCTTGGACACCAGCGGCCCCATCTGCGTGGCCTGGTCGAGCCCCGGGCCGAGTCGGATCTCGCCGGCGGCGGCGCTCAGTCCCTCAACCACCCGATCGAAGATCGAGCTGTGGGCGTAGAGTCGCGAGCCGGCGGTGCACACCTGCCCGGAATTGAAGAAGATCGCCATCGCAGCGCCGCCGATCACCGAGTTGACGTCGGCATCCGGCAGCACGATCACGGGCGACTTGCCACCGAGCTCGAGCGATATGCGCTTCAGCGTGTCGGTCGCGCTCTTGTTGATGAGCTTGCCGACCTCGGTCGAGCCGGTGAATGCGATCTTATCGACCCCGGGATGCGCGACCAACGCGGCGCCGGCGGTCTCGCCCAGACCGGTCAGAATGTTGACCACGCCCGGGGGAAATCCGGCTTCGCGGATCAGATCACCGAGCCGCAGCGCCGTTAGCGGGGTCTGTTCCGCAGGCTTGAGGATGCAGGTGCAGCCGGCGGCCAGCGCCGGGGCGAGCTTCCAGGCCGCCATCGCCAGCGGGAAGTTCCACGGCACGATCTGGGCCACGACGCCGACCGGTTCGCGGGAGACATAGGTGTGGAATTTCGCCCCGGGAATGCCGCCAATCGACGTCCGCATGGTCGTGCCTTCGATCTTGGTCGCCCACCCGGCCATGTACCGGAAGTAATCGCGGGCACCCGGCACGTCGATGATGCTCGCCATGAAGCGCGTCTTGCCGTTATTGATGCTCTCGATCTCGGCCAGCTCGGCCGCGTGCTGCTCGATCAGGTCGGAGAGTTTCCAAAGCAGCGCCTCACGCGCGGCGGGCAGCATCTCGGGCCACGGCCCTGATTCGAACGCGGCGCGCGCGGCGGCAACCGCACGATCGACGTCCTCGGCACCGGCGTCGGCGACACGGCCGATCTCCCGGCCGGTCGCCGGGTCGAAAACGGCGAGCGTCTGGCCGGAACGGGCCTCGACCCACTCGCCGTTGATCAGCAGGCGCGGCTTCTTGCCGATGAACTCCTTCACGCCCCTCGATGGCGCCGGCTGCGGTGCAATTTCGATACTGCTCAGTACGGTACTCATGGGCACATCTCCACGGACAATGACGGTGGCCTTAAATTGGCATCTGGCGCCAGCTGCGTCGCACCGGGCTCGACTGGCGAGGAGATGCAGATCGACTGGGAGCGAACCTGCGAACTGCCTCACCTGCATGTTGGCAGCGGTCAACGCTTGCAGTTAGCATCCGTCCACCGCTGTACCAGCATACCTCGACTGCCTGCCGCGAGCATTCGGCTCCAGTGCCGGCAGGCGTTGTCCGGGGGAGGACATCATGTACGACACGAAGCTGTTGATTGCCGGACGCCTGGTCCCCGCGCGCGGTGGGGCGAGCTTCGAGCGCCGCAACCCCGTGAGCGGCGCCATCGTCACCCGGGCCGCGGCCGCCCAGGTGCCGGACGCGACCGCGGCTGCGGACGCTGCACAGGCGGCGTTCCCGGCCTGGTCGTCGCAAGGCCCCGGCGCGCGGCGCGCCAAGCTCAACAAGGCGGCGGATCTGCTCGAGGCGCGCGCGCAGGAGATCGCGGTCGCGGTACGTGACGAGACCGGTTCGACCGCCGGGTGGGGTCATTTCAACGTGCACTTCGCTGCCTCGCTGCTGCGCGAAGCGGCTGCGATGACCACGCAGATCGTGGGCGAAGTCATTCCGTCCGACGTCCCGGGAAGTCTGGCGATGGCCTACCGCCAGCCGGTGGGCGTCGTGCTCGGCATTGCGCCCTGGAACGCTCCGATCATTCTCGGCGTGCGCGCGATCGCGATGCCGCTGGCCTGCGGCAACACGGTCATCCTGAAGTCCTCCGAGGTCTGCCCTGCAAGTCACGCGCTGATCGGCAGCGTGCTGGAAGAGGCGGGCGTTGGCGCCGGTGTCATCAATGTCATCAGCACCGACGTCAAGGAGGCCGAGTCGGTAGCCGAGGCGCTGATATCCCACAACGCGGTGCGGCGCATCAATTTCACCGGCTCAACCCGGGTCGGCCGCATCCTGGCGCAGATCGCGGCAAAATATCTCAAGCCGATCCTGCTCGAGCTCGGGGGCAAGGCACCCCTGATCGTGCTCGCCGACGCCGACATCGACGCCGCGGTGGACGCGACCGTATTCGGCGCCTATGCGAACGCCGGGCAGATCTGCATGTCCACCGAGCGCTTGCTGGTCGAGCGCAGCGTGGCCGACGCCTTCGCTTCGAAGCTGGTCAAGCGCGTGGCGGCGCTGCCAGTCGGCAATCCGAACGAAGGAGAGTTCGTGATCGGCTCGGTCGTGGGCCCTGCGACGGTCGAGCGCGTCAAGCGACTGGTCGCCGACGCCGAGAAGCACGGCGCCAGGGTCCTGGTCGGCGGTGACGCCGAGGGGACGATCATGCGTGGCATTGTGGTCGATCATGTGACGCCCGCGATGGCGCTGTTCCGCGAGGAGTCGTTCGGCCCGCAGGTGTCGATCACGCGCGTCGATTCGGCCGACGAGGCGGTGCGGCTCGCGAACGACACCGACTATGGCCTGTCCGCGGCCGTGTTCACGCGCGATCTCAATCGCGGCCTGGAGATCGCACGCCGCATCGAGTCTGGTATCTGCCACGTCAACGGTCCGACCGTGCATGATGAGGCGCAGATGCCGTTCGGCGGCGTCAAGGCCTCCGGCTACGGCCGCTTCGGCGGCAAGGCCGGCATCGATGCGTTTACCGAGCTGCGCTGGATCACGGTTCAGACCTCGCCGCGGCACTACCCGTTCTGAGCTGCCGGCCGGGGCGGCGCGATCGCGGCCGCGCGCGATGACTGCACGGCTAGCCGGACAGCAGGCGCCGGGTCTGGGTGCGCGCGTAGTCGATGAAGTAGTCCAATGCCTCGGAATTGGCCATTGCCGAGCGATTGGCTGCCTTCTCGGGTGACATTCCCATCAGGATGCGCCGCACTGGCACCTCCATCTTCTTGCCGGTCAGCGTGTACGGAATCGTGTTGACCGCGTAGATCTCGTCAGGGACGTGGCGCGGCGAGTAATCGGTGCGCATGCGTGATCGGATGCGTTGCTTGAGCGGCGCATCGAGCGTGAGGCCGGGGCGCAGCTTGACGAACAGTGGCATGAAGAATCGGCCGCCCGGCAGGTCGAGATTGACGATCAGCGCATCCTCGATCTCCGGCACGTTGAGCAGCGAGCGGTAGACCTCGGCGGTGCCGATCCGAACCCCATGGCGGTTCAGCGTCGCATCCGAGCGGCCGAGCACGAAGCACCCGCCGCGGGAATTGACCTTGAAGAAGTCACCGTGCCGCCACACGCCCGGGTACTGATCAAAATACGAGTCGCGGTAGCGGCTGCCATCGGCGTCGTTCCAGAATCCGACCGGCATCGAGGGCAGCGGCTGCGTGATCACGAGCTCGCCAACCTCATCGAACACCGCCCGTCCGCGCTCGTCGAACGCGTAGGCAGCCACGCCAAGCTGGCGCGCCTGGATCTCGCCGGCATGGATCGGCAGCGTCACCACTCCGCCGGCAATCCCGCTGCACAGGTCGGTGCCGCCGCTGCCCGAATGAGCCCAGACCTCCGCCTTCACGCGGCGGTAGACCCAGGCCATGCACTCGGCCGTCACCGGGGAGCCAGCCAGCAGCACCGATTTGAGCGCACTCAGATCGAAGCGATCCTTTGGAACGATACCGGCCTTCTCCAGGATGCCAACGTAGGTGGGGCTGGCGCCGAAGAAACTTGCGCGCGTCTGCTCGACCATGCGCCACAGCCTGTCGGGCTGCGGATAGGCGGGATTGCCGTCGTAGAGCACCGGCACCACATCGAGCATCAGCGCGCTGACCAGGAAGTTCCACATCATCCAGCCGGTGGTCGTGAAAAAGAACATGCGCTCGCGTGCATGCACGTCCATGTGAAAGGCGAGGCTCTTGAACTGTTCCAGTGTGATGCCACCGTGACAATGCACGATCGGCTTCGGCAGCCCGGTGGTGCCGGAGGAGAACAGGATCCACAGCGGATGCGCGAACGGCACCTGCTCGAACACGAACGAGTCACGCGCCACCGCAGGTCCCGCGAGCGCCTGCTCCCAGGTTGTCGTGTGCGCACTCGGAATCGCCGGGTCATTGGGATCGAGCCGGCGCAGATAGATGACGCGCTCGAGCGTCGGCAGATCGGCGAGAATGGCGCTTAGCTCGGAGCGACGATCGAAGGGCTTGCCGCCGTAGTAATAACCATCGACGCAGAACGCCATCTTTGGTGCGAGCTGCGCGAAGCGGTCAACGACGCCTCGGGCGCCGAAATCCGGACCGCAGCTCGCCCAGATCGCCCCGATGCTTACCGTGGCGAGCATCGCGATCACGGCTTCGGGCGAATTCGGCAGGTAGGCGACGACCCGGTCGCCCGGCTTGAGTCCGCAACCGCGCAGATATGTGGCCAGCAGTCGCACCTGGGCGCCGAGCTCGGCCCAGCTCAGTGAGCTGAGCTCCTGGCGCTCGCTCAGGTACAGCAGTGCCTCGGCGCCGTCACGCTCATGGCGCAGCGCGTGCTCGGCATAGTTGAGCCGCGCACCCGGAAACCACTCCGCGCCAGGCATCGTGCGCCGACCGAGCACCCTTTCGAACGGCTGCGAGGCCCGGATATCGAAGTAATCCCACAGCGATCCCCAGAAAGCATCCAGCTCGGTCACCGACCACTGCCACAGGGCCGCGTACGACTCGAACTTGCGCCCGCGAGCTGCCAGCCAGGCGAGATAGTCCGTCAGGCGCGCGGCGGCGATGCGCTCGGCGCTCGGCGACCACAGCAGCGCCCCCTGCTCGATGGCGGTCAGTTCGGGCACAGGCATATCGGTTGACAGTGCTGATGAACAGTGATCAATCTGCCGGCCAGCCACTGCCGGGTGCTCGACCGTCGGCGAATGCCCGCTCCACTGCGAGCGCAGTCACGCCCGCCGGGCCAGTGCCGGCTTTGCTATCATGGCCGGCCGGGTTCGGAAAGCACCTGCCGATCATGCAACTCAATCGATTCGACCTCAACCAGCTGATTGCACTGGACGCGCTGTTGCGCGAGAAGAACGTCACGCGCGCATCAGAGAAGCTGTGCGTGTCGCAGCCGGCGATGAGCGCGGCGTTGCATAAGCTGCGCAACTACTTCGACGATCAGCTGCTGGTGCGCGTCGGCCGGGAGATGGAATTGACCCCGCGCGGCCTGTCGCTGGTGGAGCCGGTGCGCGAGGCGCTGCTGCGCATCCAGGCGGCGCTCGGCGCCCAGCCGAGCTTCGAGCCGGCAACCACGCGGCGTGAATTCACCGTGATCGTCTCCGAGGAAGCCGTTCCCGGATTCCTGCCGGCGATCCTGCAGCAGGTGGCCGCGCAGGCGCCGGATATCCGCTGTCGCATCGAACTCATCTCGCAAACCGCGCTGACCCGGCTCGAGTATGGCGAGGCGGATCTGTGCCTGTGCCTGGACGTTCTTCGGCTGTACGAGGCACGGGCCTATCCGGAGAGCCTGCGCAGCGTGCGTCTGCGCCCGGTGCGCTGGGTGTGCGCGGTCAACCGCGACCATCCGAGCGTCGCCGACACGCTCTCGGTCGAGCAATACCATGCATTACCGCACGTCTTCGGCCGCCCGAGCGGCTACTCGGCCTCGGCCGAGGAGCTGGTGCGCCGGCTGTTCGACATCGAGCTCACGGTGCACCTGACCGTCCCGAGTCTGCTGCATCTGCCGCTGGTGCTCGCCGGAACGTCGTACGTGGCAACGGTACCGGAGCGGGTCACCAGCCTGTTCTCCACTCTGATGCCGATCAAGACCTTTCCGCTGCCGTTCCCGGTCAGGGAACAGTACGAGATCCTGCTGTGGCACAAGCGAAACGAACCGGATCCGGCACATGCGTGGCTGCGCGAGCTGATCGTCAATCTCGCGCGTACCATCTAGCGTCTGTGGACGGCGCAGCGCGATCCACGTGCAGCGGCACCTGGCGCTGAACGGCGCGTCGTGAAGATCTATGGTGCGGTGACCTTGAGCGAGCCGGACGCGCTCTGCGCCGTCGCCGACGCGAACGACAACACGCCGCTCGCGGTCAGGGTGAAGCTCGTGACGTCGGTTTCCAGCAGATTGTTCTGTGGGTCGTAGATCTTGTCGGTGATCTCGACCAGCACCGGGCTGCCGGGGTCAACCGGGGCTGTTACCATGTAACTGACCTGCGTCGTACCCTGTGAAACCCCCATGCTGCTGTCCGTGTAGTTGCTGATCGTGCCCAGCATGCCACTGGCTCCGCCGACCACCGTCGCCGGATACGTGAACGGAGTCTGCGCGACGTCGTACTCGTTGCTGCCGGTTTCCCCGACAAAGGCGTCGTTGCCGGCGGCATAGTAATCCACCACACTGGTCGAATACGGGGCGGACTGACCCGCTGCAGTAACCGTTCCCGCGACGGTTTCGGTCTGTGCCAAGGCGGCAGCGCCGTTGAACGTCGAGTTCATCGCGGGCGCCAGCGTCAGCGTCCCCGAGCCGGTGAACGGCACCGAGCTGCCGTTGACGAACGCGGAGCCACTCAGCGTGACATTGGACGTCTGACCGCTGGTCAGCAGTTGCTCAAAGCCGGCCTGCAGGTCGTACGAAGTGGTCGGCGGAGCCATTGCAAGACCGCCGCCGCCTCCGCATGCACTCAGTGAGCTCGCCAGGAAGCCCACCACGATGGTGGAGATACCCGCCCGGTCTTTCATGAGCCCCCTTCCCTGGTGGCAAGCCATTCTTGATCTGAGTCTTGGCTGGTCATCTTAGGACCTTCACACGAGTTGTGCACCTGCTCACCGCTGCCAGTAACTGCGGCAGCGGCATGCAATACGCGCGATGTCCTGCAGGCCTTGACAATCAGTTGCTTGCTCTGGCCATCTTTGCAGATCTTGGGGCATGGGATTCAACATGAAACTGCCAGTTCGAGCCTTGGTATCCTTGGCGCTGCTGCTTTGCGAGGCGGCCGGCGCAACCGACGCTACTGACGTCAAACAGACCATCGAGATCTTCAAGAACGCCGGCGCCAGCGCGGCGTTTTTCTCTCGCAGCTACGGCTATGCCGTGTTTCCCACCGTGGGCTCCGGCGCGTTGGGTGTCGGCGGTGCCTTTGGGAAGGGAAGCGTCTACGTTCATGGGCGCTACGTCGGCGACGCGAAGATGGGCCAATTGAGCGTCGGGTTTCAGGCCGGTGGCAAGGCTTACAGCGAAATCATCTTCTTCGAAGACAAACGTGCCCTGGACGAATTCGAATCGGGTTCCTTTGAATTCGGCGCCGATGCGAGCGTCGTGGCGATTACCGCCGCTGCCAACGCCAGTGCCGGAACCAATGGCGCGAGCGCGGGAGCCAGTGGCACCCAGGACAACGCCACCACGCGCGGCGTGTTTCACAAAGGCATGGCAGTATTCACCATCGCCAAGGGCGGACTGATGTATTCGGCCGCGGTCGCCGGACAGAAGTTTTCCTTTACGCCGGCGCGGCCCGCACACTAGATCCGATCTTGCAGATGGAGAAACCAATCGAGATTCTTGGCTCTTACTGGACCTTAGGGGTCGGCGCGGAGCCGCTTGGGGATCAACGCTGCCTGCACGACTTTCGCAGGCGGGTGGAGATTGCCGCGGGGGCGGGTTTCAAAGGCATGGGGTTTTGGCACGCGGACCTCCTGGAGATCCGGCGCCGCTACAGCTTTCAGGAAATGAAGCGGATCCTGAACGACAACGGCATTGTCCACATCGAGGTCGAGTGGCTGCTCGACTGGTTCTGCACTGGCGCCAGACGCGATGCGTCGAACAGGATTCGCTCGCTGCTGCTCGATGCGGCAGAGGCCCTCGGCGCAAGACACATCAAGATTGGCGACCTCGGCAACGATTGTGCAGACGTCCCCAAGATGACGGAGGAGTTCGCGGTTCTATGCCGGCAGGCCGCCGAGCGAGGCG
The DNA here is from genome assembly GCA_963701975.1 of uncultured Gammaproteobacteria bacterium. Lineage (GTDB taxonomy): Bacteria > Pseudomonadota > Gammaproteobacteria > Steroidobacterales > Steroidobacteraceae > FEN-1191. The sequence continues at coordinate 3,092,780 of OY969692.1, read as the reverse complement.
CCGTGGTTCTGCTCGAAATGCTGCCGCGGCCATTTTCGCGCGCGCCTTCGCTCGACGACGTACTGGCCATCTGCCGGGGCGCCGGCACGAACAACGCCGGCATCATGCTGGACAATCTGCATGTGCAGCGCACCGGCACAACCCCGGAGGACATCGTTCGCAAGGTCGGTCGCCAGGTCCGGCTGGGAGTCGAGATCAACGACGGCTATCTTGCGACACCCGTGAAGTTCGAGGATTCGGTCATCAACAGGCGTCTGCTGCCGGGCGATGGCGAATTCGATATCGCGGCATTTCTCCAGGCAGCCTGGTCCATCGGCTACGACGGGCCGATCGGAGTCGAGGTGCTGAACGAGTACATCAGGAGATGGCCGTTGGAGACGGCGGCGACCGAAGGATTTGCCAAGACGCAACGCGTCGTGATGGCGGCGCGCCAGCAGTACCTCGAAAGCAAGACGAATTGATGCCAATCGTCAGCAGGCTGCTGATACCGCGATGTCGGCCAGCTTGTGAAAGCGCACGATGTTGCGATTGCTGGACAGCAGGCCGGTCAACAGACACACAAAGGTCAGGTCCAACTGAGGATCGACCCAGAACAGCGTGCTGCCGGCGCCGTAGTTACCGAAGGTCTCCGGTGAGGTCTGCGTGCCGAACATGTGATGAGCCATCCTGGTACCGCGCAGCGAGAAGCCGAGGCCGATATATGCGGGACAGACCTCCCACTGGTCCTTGTGGGCCAATGTCTTGTACAGCTCATTGGGCTTGTCCTCCGTATAGCACTGCCGGGCCTTGCTGAGCATCGCGGGCGACAGCAGCCGCGCGCCATCCAGGCTGCCCTGCTGGCGCAGCATTTCCGCCAGCCGAAAGATATCCGGAGCGGTGGCGACAGCGCCCACCCAGGGCATTTCGGCGAACTCCTCGCGGAAGGCGCCGTTCTCCCCGAGGCCGCTGCTGCCTATGTGATTGACCGGCGAATTACCCCGAAAGTCGGGAAACAGATGGCGAGGCTGCAGATCCCGACGCAACCCGAGCGAGCTTCCGGTCATCTTCAGGGGCTCGAACAAGTCCTCCCGCATGATGTCGCGGTAGTGTCGCCCCTTCGGGTCGGTTCGCCGCACCATCTCGCCGAGCAGCAGATGATTCAGTAACGGCGAATACTTGCACGACAAGCCTGCTGGCTCGTCAGACTGCACGGTCTCGCAGGCGACGCGCACCATGTCATCAAGCTTGTCGATCGGCATGCCCGGCCTGAGCTGAAACAGCATCGGCAGACCAGACATGTGCGTCAGCAGGTGGAACACCGTGATGTGCTCGCGCAGGCCGCCGCGAAATTCCGGAATGATCTCGGAAACCTTGTGCGCCAGCGAGAATCGGCCAAGCTCGATGGCTCGCAGCGCCAGCACGTTGGTCATGGCCTTGGTCATCGAGAAGATCGAGAACACGCTGTCGCTCTCGACCTTGCGCGTGCGTTCGCGATCCGCATGACCGATCGAGGCGTCAAGTGCTACACGACCGTGCCGCGCGAACAATATGCGCGCACCCCAGTAATCGCCGCGCTCGGTATCCGCGCGGATCGTATCGGCCAGGTGCTGGATGCGGCTGGCGTCGAGACCGGGAACTTCTGTCACGTCACTCATGGTTGGTTCGCCTTGCAGGTGATCGCATTCAGTGGGCATGGGGAAGTGGCGCGGGCGCAGGCGCTGGTCTGCCGAGGATCAGATCGGCGGCCTTTTCAGCGACCATCACGACGATCGCATTGGTGTTACCCGCCGGCAACGTAGGGAAAATCGACGCATCGACGACTCGCAGTCTCTGCGTGCCGTGCACCCTGAGCGCCCAGTCAACGACGGCGCCGGCATCATCGCCCATGCGACAGCTGCTCGTCGGGTGGTGCACGATCGCGCAGGTCTGGCGGATGTGCTGATCCAACTGCTGATCGGTCTCGGAGCTCGTGCCGGGTTTGAGCTCGGTGGCGTGATAGCGCTCGAAGGCTTTGCCGCTCAGGATGCGCCGCGCCAGGCGCAAGCCTGTGCGAATGCGCACGACGTCGTCGTAATCGGCCAGCAGGTTCAGATCGATCAGCGGTTTGTCGTGCGCATCAGGGGTCGCGATCCTGATGCTGCCGAGGCTGCTGGGCCGCACCAGTGCGGCAATGATGCCGAAGCCGTGTCCGCGCGGTAACGCCAGCGGCCTGTCGTTGCGGCGCGCGGGCACCATGATGATTTGCAAATCCGGCCGCGGCAACGCCGGATCACTCCTCACGAACCCGTGAGCCTCGAACAGGTTGCTGGCAATCGGGCCGCTGCGGAAGGCGAGATAACGCAGCAGGCTGAGCGCGTTCGCGAGTGTCTTCGGCCACGACACGCCATAGGAGGTCGTGTCCCGCGTCAGCATCTGAATTTCGGCCGACGGGTGGTCGTGTAGACCCTGGCCGACCCCGGCAAGCCCGTGGACCGGCTGTACGCCTGCAGCTTGCAGGTCCTCCGGTCGGCCGATGCCGCTGCGCATCAGCAGCGCCGGCGAACCATAGGAGCCGGCACTGAGGATCACCTCGCGCCGTGCCAGGAGCGTCGACGGCGCTCCGTCCCGGTCGATCTGTACGCCGATAGCCCGGTGTTGCTCGAGCAGCACGCGCTGAGCCAGGGCATTCACGATGACCCTCAGATTGGGTCGTCGCTGTGCGGGTCGCAGAAAGGCTGTCACCCCCGACTCGCGCCGGCCATCGCGTATGGTCCCCTGCCGCACGCCGAACCCCTCCGGGTCGCCGGCGTTGAAATCGGCGCAAGATTTCAGGCCCAGCGCCCGCGCCGACTCCAGAAAGGATGCCACCAGCGGATTGACCTGCGGAATGCTGCTGACGGCCATGGGTCCGCCGACACGATGGTAGGGGCTGCCGGCAAACGCCGGATTGTGTTCCGAGCGAAGAAAGTAAGGCAGCAGCTCGGCATAGCTCCAGCCGCGGGCGCCGGCGGCGGCCCAGTCGTCGTAATCGCCGGGGTGGCCACGAATGTACACCATGCCGTTGGTGGAGCTCGAGCCCCCGAGCACGCGTCCGCGCGGCAGCATCACGCGCCGGTTGTTGCAGTGTGGCTGCGGTACGGTCTCGTATCCCCAACCGAGCTTTGGATTGAGGATCGTGAAGGCCACGGCGGCCGGTACCTTGATGAGTGGGTAGACGTCGCGGTCGCCGGCCTCGAGCAGGCACACGGTCACATCAGCACGTTCGCTCAGGCGGTTGGCCAGAACACAGCCCGCGGTGCCTGCCCCGACGATGATGAAGTCGTAGCTCTCCGGTGGCACGGCGACACCTATGCTGACGCGATGATGCCGCCGTTCGACGCAGAGCACCGCCCCATTGATGAACGAGGCGCCTTCGCTGAGCAGGAATCTGGCCGCGGCGACCACGTCCTGTTCGTGCCCGAGTCGTCGCAGTGGAATGGTCGCGGCGCGGCGTTTGTATTCCTCGGCGGTCACGTACTTGAGCGCCCCTGGCGTTGGCACGGAACCCGGTGCGAGCGCATTGACCCGAATCCCCAACGGCCCCAACTCCGCCGCCAGCGTTCGGGTCAGGCCGGTCGTGGCGCACTTGATGGCGCTGTAGATGGAAGAGTTCGGATAGCCCTTGAAGGCGACCGGAGAGCTGAAGTTGATGATGCTGGCCTGCACATTCGGTTTGCGCTGCCGGAGCAACAGCTGGCTGCCCCAGACCGCCGACTTGAATCCGGCGCCGAGCATGCGATCGAGCGTTTCCTCCGAGACCTCGGCGAGGGGCTCATAGACCAGCAACGAAGCGTTGTTGATGACCGCGTTCAGGCCACCGACCTGACGCGCGAAGGTGTCACCGGCGCGCTGAAACTCGCCGCGACTCGACAGATCGCCGACGTACGCGTGGGCGGACCCGCCGGCGGCGGCAATTTCGCCGGCCGTTGCCTCGAGCGCTGCCCCGTCAATGTCGGCGATCCCCACCGCGGCGCCGTCGGCTGCAAGGCCCAGCGCCAGTGCCCTGCCCAAGCCATTGGCCGCGCCGCTGATGAAGAAATTCTGTCCGACGAAGGCTTTGCTCACTGCACTCCACTCCGTCGTCAGACTTGCACGTGCGATGGGGGTCAGCGAGCCGGGGGTTCGATGACGAAGCGGCAATGCCCGCCGTTGGGAACGATCCAACCGGCGGTCGGCCCGGCGAAATGCGAACCGATGATCAGGGTCTGCCTGTTCGAGTACTTGGACACGAACTTCAGGCGCGTCGCGGTGGCCGCATCCGGGTCGTGATCGAAGTTTCCGCGCCAATGAGGCACTGCAACCTGCACCGGATGGTGCATCAAATCTCCGGTAATGACCGCGTGCTCGCCGCCGGACTCGATGTGAACGGAACAATGACCGGAAGTGTGCCCGGGAGTATGTTCGAGCCAGATTTCTTCACATACCCGATAGCCGGGCGCGTCGATGAACTTGTGCAGCCCTGCGGCTACGATCGGATCAATGGCATCCGGCAGGTGCTGACCGTGCCAATCGCCGCTCGCCTGCAGCTCGCGGATCTCGGCGTATTCGGCGTTATCGATGAGATAGACGGCATTGGGAAATGTCGGTACCCACTTCCCATCCTCGAGGTGCGTGTTCCAACCCACGTGATCGTAGTGCAGATGCGTGCAGCATACGAGATCGATGTCGCGCGGCGCGAAGCCGCACGACGCCAGATCCTGCAGAAACGGCGTGTGCATGTCGTTGAAGACCTGGAAGAAGCGCTTTCTGTCGTTGCCGATACAGGTATCGATCATCAGGTTGAGGCGAGGTGTCCGGATGGCAAAGGCCTGCCACTGGATGAGCATCTGATCCGCGTCAGTTATGAAATGCGGGCGAAGCCACGTGGCGAAGGGGTCAAATATCCGCTCGGTCGCGTCCTTCAGCAGGATGCCGATGGGATCGGCGTGATTGGCCACCTCCACGATGCGGTGGATCTGCACGTCACCGACGGTCCATTGAAGAAGCCGATCTGCTGGCATTGCTTCGCTCGCACCCTTCGGGGTGGAACCATTCTCCAATCCGTCGAACGATATCATTCGCCTGTCCGCCAGGTGCCGGCTACGCTATCAGAAAGGCGAGCGCGTGCAACTGTATGATCGGGGCAGGTCTGTCGCTGGACGAGAGGCGGTCACGGCGGTATGTTCAAAACGTTGCATCACCAATTTCGGACAAGTTGACCGCGCCGGACGGTGCGGTGTCGGTAGCTCACTGGCGGCTTGAAGAGTACTCAATGACCGAGCAGGTTGGATTCGTAGGGCTTGGGAATATGGGCGCGGCGTTTGCCACGCGGTTGCTGGCCGCCGGGAAGGGACTCCAGATCTGCGATGTTCGGACGGACGTGGTGGCGCAATTCGCCGCGCGGGGCGCCGTTGCCCACGCCAGCCCTCGAGCCGTCGCAGCGGCAGCGGAGGTCGTGTTGATGAGCCTTCCCACTCCCGCGGTCGTGGAGCAGGTTGCGCTGGAGACCGCCAGCGCAGCGAGCGATCGAAAGCTTCGCTGGCTGGTCGATTTGTTGACCACGGGTCCGGTCATGGCGAGATCGCTTGCGGAAAGACTGGCTGAGGCGGGAATCGTCTACGTTGACGCCCCGGTCAGCGGCGGCGTCCCCGGTGCGGTTGCGGGGACCGTGGTGATCATGCTCGCCTGCAGCGATGAGACTGCCGGGACGCTGACGCCCCTGCTGTTGACACTGGGGCGCGTGTTCCACGTCGGGCGCCGTGCCGGCCAAGGCCAAGTCACCAAGGTATTGAATAACATGCTGTCCGCCGGAGCGCTGCTGCTTTCCGGTGAGGTCGCCGCACTCGGCGCAAAGGCAGGGGTTGATGCTGACACGATGATCGCGGTATTCAACGCCGGCAGTGGCCGCAACAGCGCGACCCTGGACAAGTATCCCAAGGCGATCCTGCCGGGGACGTTCAGTCTCGGGTTTACCAACGCGCTGATGCTCAAGGATGTCGAGCTGTGCCTGCAGATGGCGCATGACCTGGGCGCCGCGATGCCGCTGGGAGAACAGATCGGGCGGGAGTGGCGTGCGGCCATGGAGATCACCGGTGCGGAAGCCGACTTCACCACCATCGTGCGAAAGAGCGAACTGCGTGCCGGCGTCGAAGTGCGCAGCAGGTCGGCGCACCCGAACAGCTGAAGGCAGGGACCGTCCCAACCCATGAGCTCCCGGACCGCAGAGCGTGAGCCGGCAAGCGATCTGGCGGGCCGCGGCGTCCTGGTGATCGGTGCGACGACGGGCATCGGCAGGGCGACGGTGCTGGCTTTTGCCGCACGCGGTGCGCGTGTCTGCTTTGCCGGACAGGGGGAGGCGGAAGGAAACGCGGTCGCCGAGGAGGCCAGACGCCTGGGCGCCGCCGATGTGGCCTTCCTGGAAATCGACGTCCGCCGCGAAACCGATATTCGTGCACTGATCGAACTTGCGGTCGCCCGTTTCCGGCGAATTGAAATCGCGATCAACAATGCTGGCGTGGAAACACGCCTGGGCCCGGTGCAGGAGGCCAGCGACGAGGAGTTCGAGCGGGTCATGGGAGTCAACGTCCGGGGAACGTGGCTGGCGCTGAAGCATGAGATTGCGCACATGCTGCAGCACGGAGGGGGATCCATCGTCAACACGGCTTCCACCGCGGGCGTGACCGGCATTGCGGGTGTGGCGCTCTACACGGCAAGCAAGCACGCGATCGTGGGACTGACGAAAGCCGCAGCATTGGAACTGGCGCCATTGAAGATCCGCGTGAATGCCGTTGCACCCGGCCCGGTTCGCACCGGATTGCTGTCGAGGATGTTGGACGGCAAGCTGTCGATCGAGCAAGTCGCGGCCAAGGTACCAATGGCGCGTGTGTCGGAGCCGCCTGAGATTGCGCAAGCCATACTCTGGCTCGCGAGCGATGCCGCCTCCTACGTGACCGGTCACACCCTGATCGTCGATGGCGGACTCACGGCGGCCTAGGCATGAACCGAATAGGCAGGCGTTGCAGCGGCAGGAATACGTCAGTGTCGAAGCGTTTGACGGCGAGTCGGACCTGGAATATGGAGAGCGCGAATGATCAGCCCCGATAACGACAACGAACGTCTGGTCATGCGTTTCTTCGAGGTGCTGAGTGCGGGGGATCTTGAGGCGGTACGGGACCTGTTGCACGAGGAAGCCACCTGGAAACCGCAGATCCGGGATGTCCCGGGCGCCGGCATGCATCGTGGCAAGAAGGGAATCGTCGACGACTTTCTGCGGCCGATTCGCGCGCTGTTCAGGCCTGGTGATCCGAAGGTGATCGTCGATACGCTCGCGTCCAAGGGAGACCTGGTGATCGCGGAGGCTCGTGGTACCGGCAAGGTCGCGGACGGGCGCAGCTACGAGAACCTCTACGCCTGGGCCTTCGACCTCAAGGACGGCAAGGTGCACGCGATTCGCGAATACATGGACAGCCACTACGTGATCAACCTGCTGGGCAGCTCGCAGCCCAGATGAGTAGCCAGGGGCAAACATCCCGGAACTTCGATGTCATCGCGGTGGGGTCCGGGCACAACGGTCTGGTAGCCGCCGCCTACCTGGCGGCGGCCGGCAAGCGGGTGCTGGTACTCGAGCGCAATGCCTGGTTCGGCGGCGGTGTGGTCACGCGCGAGCTGACGCTGCCCGGCTTCCGGCACGACCAGCATTCCATGACGCACATCTTCATCCAGGGCAATCCCCTGCTGTTGAACGATGAGCTCGGGCTCAAGTCAAAGTACGGGCTGCGTTATGTGTTCCCCGAATCTCCGATGAGCTCGATATTCGAGGATGGCGAGACGCTGGCGATGTATCGCGATCGCGCCCGGACCAGCGCCGAGATCGCCAGGTATTCGCCCAGGGACGCCGCCTCGTACGAGCGACTGTCCGAGAAGGCGGCGAGCTGGCTGCCCATGATCGCCGCCTCGCTCTATGCCGCGCCGATGCCGCTGGGCGCATCGACCGCTCTGATGGATCAGAGCCGTGAAGGCCGCGAGCTCTGGCGCACGACCCAGATGAGCACGCATGAGCTGCTGTGCCAGTACTTCGAGAACGAACGGGTCAAGACGCACTTTGCACGCGTGGCCGGCGAAAACCTGGTGTCGCCCGATGAGAAAGGCACCGGGCTTGGATTGTTCGTGTTTCTCGGCTTTCTCGAGCACTACGGCTTTGGCGTTCCGATCGGCGGCAGTGGAGCACTGACGCATTCGCTGATCGCCTGTATCGAGGATCACGGCGGCACCGTGCTCTCCCAGGTGGATGTTGATCGTGTCACGACCGAGGGTGCCCGCGCGAGCGGCGTTCATACCAGGGACGGACGGGAGTATGGCGCAACGGATGGGATCATCGCCGCCATTCACCCGCACCACTTAGGTGGGATGGTCGAGGGGATAAACCCCGAGGTGGCATCGGACGCTGCCGCAACCGAGATTTCCCAGAACGCCTGCATCACCGTGCATGCCGCGCTCAAGGAGCCGCTACGCACGCTGCACGGAGCTGCGCTGCGCTCGGTAATGATCGAGCTGCTGCCGACCGATTATGAGACCCTGCGCCGATCCTTCGACGAACTGCGCTATGGCCACCTGTCGAATTACCCGCTGGTAGGGCTGGGTTCGCTCTCGGAGTTTGACCCGTCGCGCGTGCCCAGCGGCAAGGCGGCAGTCCACGCCTGGGATTACGTACCCTACCAACGCGCCGACGCTCGATCCTGGGATGAGGTCAAAGGAGAGTACGCCGAGAGGATGATCCGCCACATGGGCAAATTCCTGAAGAACATGACCCACGAGAATATCCTCGCCTATCACTGCGACAGCCCGGTGGATATGGAGCGCACCTCATCGAGCTTCGTGCGCGGGGATCTGCACGGCGTGGCCATGCCTTCGTACCAATTGGGAGCTCACCGGCCGACGCCGGCTTTGGGACAGTACACGGTTCCGAATATCGAACGTCTCTACCTCGTGGGGCCGTTCCAGCACCCCGGTGGCGGCGTATTTGGGGCCGGTCGCGCGGCGGCGCAGAGGTTCTGCGAAGACCTGGGAATTGATTTCGACAAGGCGTGCCGCTAGAGCGGACCGAACCGGACCGCTCAGCTCGCAGGCATGACGTCCCGTGACGGATTCAGTGCTGTGCGGTGCGCCAGCCGGGCGCGTAGCTGGCTCGGGCCACCTCCGCATACGGCACCGGGCTCACGATAGCCCGAATCTCGGTCTGCACATGCCGCTCGACGGTAGGCTTTGAAGTACCACCGTTCTCTTCGCCCCACACGAAGGTGACCTCCGTGCCGGGCGCGCTATGCGCCCTGTCAACCATCGCGAGCGTGAGCATGCGCCCTTCATTGGCGCTGTAGCCGCACCAGGTCGAGATGCCGATGGTCTTCCCGAGCGCCATCACCCGGTCGTAGGGCCAGGTGGAATACACCGCAGATGGGAAATCAAAATACTTGGCGCGATCCTTCTTCTTGAACATCGTGCCGATCGCGCGCGTCACATCCTCGGTGTCGAGCGCGAGCGTGACCTTGTGCCGGCTGGAATCCGGATCCATGCGCTCGAGCGCTTCGCGGCCGATGAAATCGTGATCGAATTTGACGAACGGGCCGTAACCGAGGTCGTAAGGAGTCAGGTAATAGTCCTCGATGTTTGGCGAAACATAGCTACCGCCCAGAGACCCGATGGCCTCGTAGGCGGTGGCAGGCAGCCACTGTCGATAACCACGCAGTTTCTCGCCGGTATAAACCGCCGGTAGCGGCGACGGTATCCATCCGGATTCCAGCGTATTCGAGGAGTAGGCACGAGCACCCACCTGTCGCAGGCCGAATTCCGCTCCGGCCTCGACCAGAGCGAGCCTGACTTCTTCGCCCTCGGCCCATGGACCAAACAGCTCAAAGCCCGGCTGTCCCGCCATACCGTGCCGCAGTGCCCGCACGCGCCGTCCGGCGATGGTCAGCTCCGTCATGTTGAAAAACTTCAGATCCGGCGCCTTGGTGCCGATCACCTTGGAGATGACCTTGAGTGCGTTGGGTCCTTGAACCTGGAAGCGGTAGGCCTTGCGGACCACGGGCCCGCTTCGTGCCGCAGCGCGCTCATCGGTCTCGAGCCTGACGTCGTAGCGCCCGATCTCGCTGTGGTACTGCACCCAATGGTGCACCGACGGTCAACCGACGAGATTGAAGGAGTTGTGGTCCAGGTAAAACAGTATGACATCGCCAATCACGTAACCGTCATGGTTGCAGACCACGTACTGCTTGGCCTTGTTGCGCTCGAAGTTGCTGAAAGTGTTGACGCCGAGACTGCTCAGCAGCCTGAGGGCGTCCGGACCCTCAACATACATATCGGTCATGTGATATGACTGATTGAACAGCACGCAGGTCTGTTGCCAGGCAATCTGCTCGTCGCGCCAGTTGGTGTATTCGCTCGCAACGACCGGGTAGACATACGGGCCGGTGCGGGAGTTGCGCAGCAACTTCACAGCACCGCCCGCGCTCTGCAATAGGGTTTCCAGGGTGGTCGCACTCACTATGTTTGAACCTCTTCTGATGATTGACCGAACTGTCGATGAGCCTCAGTGCTCTGAGGCGGTTGCGCCGCCCCGGCTTGCAATGACCTTCAGCGAACGAATGACAGCATTGTCGTGGGGAGCCGGTGTGTCTCCTGGATGCCCGGCAGGTTCAGGTTTTCCTTGACCGGATTGACATGTTCACGCATCAGCGCCTCGACGCGCGCACTCTCGCCGCGTTCGAGTGCGTTGAACGATGTAGTGATGCTGCCGATGTGCGTATAGGAGCCGCTGATACATGTAATCGAGGCTGGTCTTGTCGAACGCCAGCGCCTGTGGCGCCGCGAATGGGACGTGCGAGTTGCGCTCCAGGGCCTGTCCGATGATCGGGCTGCGCGCTTCCTGAATGATGAGGCCGTGCAGACGCCCATTCATGTCCGCATACAGCGCCTCGTCGCTTTCTTCGATATGGCCTTTGCTGAAGATCCGATCACCGTCCTCCAGCACCTGACGCAGCGCGCCAATCAGGGCTCGCGAGGCTCCCGCCTCTGCCACGCGTCTGGCTGCCAGCCCCTCGAGCGCTCCGCGCAGATCAAGCGCGTCGTGGATGTCCGCGGTACTGAAGCCGCGCACGATGTAGCCGCGAGTCTCGTGTTCCTGCAGCAGCCCTTCGCGGGCCAGCACGGGAAGGGCCTGACGCACCGGCGTACGCGACATGCCCAGCATTTCCGCGAGCGGTGCCTCAGCCAGACGCTGACCCGGCGTGAGCTTGCCGCGCAGGATCATTTCCCGGATACGAACCAACGCGCTGGTTTGTTGAGTATTCATGCGCAGCCACAGACCTGGCGGGGCATTGTTCTTGACGGGATCCCAGCTGTCAATTATGGTTATCCGGACTAAATGTCAGGCGCAGCTGCCAGGGGGGATATCAATAAACTAGCAGCGAAATGAGCGATCGTTGATTGCTCTCCGTGAGTTGAGCGATGGGGCCACCAAACTGAGACATTAGCGTTTGGGATCCCAATTAGTGAAAATCGTACGCAGTTAAGGCGGACTACCGCCTGGCATGCGACGTGCGCATGCTGCGGGTGTACTGACTCAGGCCGCGACAATTACCATCCGCGACGGATGGAGTGTTTATTAGGGGGAATAACATGTCGTTGATTCTGGACATCAATGCGCAATCGATTCTGCGCGTGGCGCGTCGTAGCGCGTTCAAACTTTCCATCGTCAGTGGCGCCTGCGTTGTCGCGTTGGGCGCCACCCTGAGTGCCCAGGCGCAGCAGGCGCCATCATCGGGGGGCGAGGTCGGTGCCCTCGAAGAAGTCGTGGTGACGGCCGAGCGCCGCGAAGAAAACATCCAGAACGTGCCCATCGCGGTGACCGCATTCAGCGCGGAGGCCATGCAGAGCCGCAATCTCACGGATATACACGCCTTGGGCAATCTGACTCCGGGCGTCAATCTGGATGCCGGTGCGCCGTTCTCCGGCGACCGGTCGGTACTGTCGGCTTCGATCCGCGGCATCGGCCAGGACGATTTCGCCTTCAACCTGAATCCAGGCGTCGGCGTGTACGTCGATGGCGTGTTTCTCGCGCGCACCATCGGTGCCAACCAGAATCTGCTCGACGTGGATCGGGTCGAGATCCTGAAGGGGCCGCAGGGAACCCTGTTCGGCGCCAACACCATCGGCGGCGCCATCAGCGTCGTCACGCACACGCCAGGCGACGAGTCGCGCTTCATCGCCCAGGCGACCGGCGGCAGCTTCGACCGGCGCGATTTTGGATTCACGGCCGACATCCCGATCATCAAGGGGACACTGCTGTCGACCATCAGCGTCTCATCGCAAGAGCAGACCGGCTGGATGAAAGTCGTCCCGTATCCGGCGGACACGCCCTATGCGCAGGCGCCGATCGCGATTACTTCGATGAGCAACTTCGCGCAGGCGGGTTACGGGACCAGCGACACCTACGATGGCCAGGGCCTGCAGGTCGTCCGCGGCAAGTTGCTGTGGAACGCCAGTGACAAGCTCAAGTTCACATTATCGGCCGACTGGGGGCATGAGGATACGACTGCACTCGGATATACCGTGCTCGGTACCTACAGCGGCAATGTCCTGGCCTCGACGTTCTCGTCGCTGTACAACCTATGCATCAGCAACAGTGCAGCCTCGCTGCCAGCCGCGGTCGCTGCGTCGGCGTTCAACATACCCCCGTTCGCCGTCGGGTCGCAGAACAACGCGCTGTTCTCGGGCGTGTGCTCGCAGCCGCGCGCACAGGTGCCCGGACTTTCGCAGGGCGCGCCGGCACTGATCGGAGCCGGCTACGTCGGCGGACCGGCCGGTCCGTTTAACTATCTGAACCACCCGGGCACGGCGTACCAGGGCGGACCCAATCCGTATATCTGGTGGAGCAACGCGGCAGTCAATACGGGCGACATCAACAGCACCTACGCCGCGGATGGCCCGGACTTCGCACGCTACAATCTCTATGGCGGTTCGCTCACGGGTGTGTACGACCTTACCGATACCGTGACATTGAAGTCGATCACCGCGTATCGCGAGATCACGTGGGCGATCGGCACGTCGCTGCAGGGAACACCCGGCGACGGCATGCAGAGCGTCACCGACAAGCAGCACCAGTGGCAGGTCTCCGAGGAGGTTCAGCTGCTTGGCAAGGCCTTCAATGACAGGCTCAACTACGTCGCTGGCCTGTACTACTTCAACGAGGCCGGCTACGTACACGACTGGGTGCCGTTCGAGGGCCTGTTGTATGTCTATGACCTCGATAACGATGTCGAGAACAAGGACATCGCGGCCTTCATCCACGCCGACTTCAAGCTGACGGACCAGATCAGCTTCACGGCCGGCGGGCGCTACACGGATGTCTTGACCTACTTTGTCGGCGGCCAGGGCGACCTGAACTCGTTCCCCTTCGGCTCCTTCTGCTGGCAGAACTCCTGCAACGGCGGGCCGCCTTTCACCCAGATCATCCCGAACGCCGCGCCGCCCGGCAGCCCGTTCTTCCGCTACTTCCCGCCGACGCCCGACAGTCAATCGTGGCACATCTTCGACCCGACGCTCGGCGCGCAGTACCACTTCAACGACGATCTCATGGCGTATGCCAGCTGGAGCAAGGGCTTCAAGCAGGGCGGCTGGACCACGCGCCTGTCTTCGGGTATTTCGAGCCCGACCGCGGCGCGCTTCGACCCTGAATATTCCAAGACGTATGAACTGGGCGTGAAATCCCAGTGGTTCAACCACCGCGTCCAAGCCAACGCGGCGGTGTACTTCACCAACTACGACGGTATCCAGCTCAACATTCAGCGCGGCATCTCGCCCGTGTACACGAACGCCGGCAATGCCGACATCAAGGGCGCAGAGCTTGAGGTACAGTCGAACGTGGGCGGTGGCCTGTCGCTCAATTTCAACGGCGCCTACATCGATGCGTACTACACCTCGGTGAACCCGTCTGCCAATATTCCGCAGTTTGCGTTGCCGGACGGCACGACGGTCTGCCCTGGAGTGCCCGCCCTGACCGGCTGCGGCGTGCAGGGGACCGGCAGTCAGTTGGACGCCAAGCTGCCGAAGACGCCGAAGTGGAAGGCCACGTTCGATCCACAGTACGAGTTCCGCCTGCCCAGCGAAGCCGTCATCCGCATCATTCCGTCCTTCACCTACATGTCGGAGATGTTCAACGATTCCCTGAACACCCCGCAATTGCGCCGACCGGCCTCTCGCCTGCTGGATGCTTCGATTCACTATGTATCACCGAACGGCCAGTACGACCTCGCGGTGGGTGGCACGAATCTGACCGACGATCGCTTCATCACGGCCGGATCGCCCAACTACGGCGCCGGTGAAGTGGGCGGCTACTACAACGACCCGCGCGAGTGGTACATCACGCTGCGCATCAAACTTGAGTAACCGGAGACGCCCCGGCCGTCGGCCAAGCATCAACGGGAGACTGTATCGCTTCGCTCGGGGTCAAGCGCCTTGCGCTTGACCCCGAGCCCCGCTCCGCTCGCCGCAGGGGCGGTGCCCCCTGCCTACCAGATCGGTCTGGTTGCCCTCCTCAGCCTCAACTTCGGCATCGTATTCTTCGACCGCAACGCGCTGTCGTTCCTGATGCCGTTCGTGCTGCCCGACCTGGGCTTGAGCAACACCCAGGTCGGCATGCTCGCCAGCGCGTTATCTCTCACCTGGGCATGCGCGGCGTTCGGCATCGGCATCGTCTCCGACAAGACCGGTAGTCGCAAGGCCCTGCTGATCATTGCGACCCTCGCCTTCTCCGTGTGCTCCTTTCTTTCCGGCATTGCCACCTCATTCGCCACGCTGCTGACGGCGCGGCTGCTCATGGGGGCTGCGGAGGGTGGCGTGATGCCGATCAGCCAGGCTCTGATCGCGGCCGAGGTGCGGCCCGAACGCCGCGGCCTGGCTATGGGTGTGACCCAGAACTTTGGCTCCAATCTCCTGGGATCGTTCGCCGCGCCGGTGTTGCTGGCGGCATTCGCGTCCCACGCGGGCTGGCGACATGCGTTCTTCCTTGCCGGCGCCCCGGGTCTCGCGGCCGCGCTGCTGATGTGGCGCTACGTGCGCGAGCAGCCGGCGGCTGAAAGGACCGTGGCGCGGCCGCGCGAGAAGCTGACGCTCGGCGCTGCGTTTGCCGAGCGCAACGTGCTCATTTGCGCGATCCTGGGCGTGCTGCTGGTGTCGTATCTGGTGACCTGCTGGGCGTTCATGCCGCTGTACCTGACCCAGGTCAGGGGCTACGATCCGCAAACTGCCGGATGGCTCATGGGCGCGCTCGGTGTGTCCGCGACCGCGGGCGCCTTTCTGATATCCGGACTCTCGGATCGGTTCGGTCAACGCCCTCTGATGATCATCATGCCGTTGATCGGGGTCATCCTGCCGATCGGCGCCCTGTACTACACCGGCTCGGTGTGGGTGCTCGCTGCGATGTTCTTCGTGGGCTGGGGCGTCAACGGCATCTTTCCGCTGTTCATGGCCACGGTCCCTTCCGAAAGCGTCGATCCAAAGCACCAGGCGACCGTGCTCGGATTGTGCATGGGCACCGGCGAGGTCGTCGGCGGCGTTCTCTCGCCGTCGATCGCCGGCATGGCTGCGGATCGCATGGGTCTGACCGCACCGCTGTGGATCATGCTCGGACTCACGATTCTGGCTGGCCTGCTCGCGCTCGGCCTGCGTGAGACGGCGCCGCGTGTGCTGGCACGGGCGCAGTTCAAGGTTGCCGCAGTTCAGTTGTAGTATCCGCAGACAGGATCGCCGTCGCCGAGGCTCCGATGAGCAGCCCTATTCCGCAATACCCGGTCAACATCTTCAGCCGGGAATCAGTCCGCCACGCTCGCGTCGTCGACGATGCACTGCGTGAATTCTCGCCGATCGTGCGGCTGCAGGACGGAACGGTCATGATCACGCGTCATGCAAGCGTGATCTCGGGCCTCGCGGACTGGAAGACGTTCTCCTCGACGTCTCGTCCCTGGCACGATCCCAAATCGGTGCGGCCGGAAATTCTCCTGACCGACGATCCGCCGCGGCACACGCATGTACGTGCGGCAATGGCCAAAGCGTTGTCGCCGGCCCTGCTCGAGGGCATGCGTGCGTCCTTTGAGCGCGACGCCGCCACGATCGTGAGCGACCTGCTGGCGCGCGAAGGTCAGGTGATCGACGCGGTCGCCGATATCACCCAGCGCTTCGTGTACAAGGCGCTGCCCGATGCCTTCGGCATGCGGATCGAGGGCCGTGAGAACATGTATGGCTTCAGCCACATGGTGTGGGCGACGCTCGGGCCGGAGAACGAGCTGTTCCGTGAAGCCATGGTCGGCATTGAGCCGGTCCTGGCATGGATCGACCAGTGCTGCAACCGGGAGAACCTCGCGCCCGGCGGTATCGGCATGGCGATCTACCATCTCGCGGATGAACGGCTGATCACGCAGGATGAGGCAAAACTGCTGGCACAAACCGTGCTCGCGGCAGGTGCCGATACCACCGTGCTCACCATGGCGAACACGCTGCGCGCGTTCGCGCTGTTTCCCGACGAATACCAGAAACTTCGCGCCGATCCGCAGCTGGTGCGAAATGCGTTCGATGAAAGCTTGCGGTGGGACTCGCCATCGCGAATGGCCGGTCGGATCACGACGCGGGATGTCGACATCGAAGGCTTCACGGTCGCAGCGGGCCAGCGGGTGGGCCTCATGTTTGCGGCGGCAAATCGCGACCCTCGCGTCTGGCCTGACCCGGACCGTTACCAGATATCCCGGGATCTGCGCAAGCAGGTCGGCTGGGGATACGGCGTGCATGCCTGCGTCGGCCGGGTGTTCGCGCAGCTCGAGGCGCACATCCTGCTGACTGAGGTTGCGCGCCAGATCGAGCGTTTCGAGATGGCCGGCGAGCCGGAACCCTGGATGACCACCATCGGACACGGGCCTGCCAAATTACCGATCCGCGTCTATCGCGCGCGGCACGACCGCTTCGCGAAGTCGGCTTGAGCTCAACCGCCTCCGGCTGCTCGCCTCCCAACCCGTTTGCACGCAGTGGCGCCGCTGGGGAGCGAAGTTTCACAGGCATTGGTACAAGGCGTCGATCAGCCGCTTCGCGCGCGGGCCGTTGGTGCCTACGGCGTGAAAGCGGTTCACGACGTAGGAAAACCCGATATGGGCATCCGGATCACCGAAACCGATCGATCCGCCGATACCGTGGTGGCCGAACGAGCGGGGATTGGGGCCCATGTACACCGCATCCGGTGAATTGAGCAAAATGCCAAGACCTTGGTGGTAGTGCCGCTCCTGGACGATTTCGATCTGATGGTGCTGTTCCCTGATCATGTTCTCGATGGCAGCCGCGCGCATGAGACGCAGGCCGTTCGATTCACCGCCACCGGCGAACACGCCATAGATGCGCGCGACAGCGCAGGCAGTGCCGTGACCGTTGCCGCTCGCGATCTCGCTTTCGCGCCAGGCGCGCGAATTGAGCAGTGTCGACCAGGGCTCGGTCGGATATTGAAGCATGGTCTTCGCACGAAGCGATTCCTGTTCTGCCTCCTTGGCCGCCAGCAGCTTGGCCTCCAGATTGGGCAATATCTCGGCGCATCGAAGCTGATCCCGGGGACTCAGGCCCCCCATCAGGAAATCGGCATCGAGAGGCCCGGCAATCTCCTGCTCGATGAACGGCTGAAAAGTCCGTCCGGTCACGCGGCGCATGATCTCGCCCAGCATGAAGCCTTGCGTGGTCACCTGATAGGCCGCCGTGGTACCTGGCTCCCACAGCGGCGCCTGAGCCGCGAGCGCCTTGACCATGGCCTCGCGATCGAAGATAGCGCCTGGCCAGAGCGGATCGCTGATGATGGGCAGTCCGGAGCGGTGATCGAGCAGGTAGCGGACCGGCAGGCGCTGCTTGCCATTCGCGGCGAACTCCGGCCAGTAGCGGGCCACTGGCGCATCGATATCGACGAGGCCCCGATCGATCAGCATGTTGAATGCGAGGGCGGCAATACCTTTCGATACCGACATGACACACACAAGGGTGTCGCGCTGCCATTCCCGCGTTCGTGCCCCATCGCGCCAGCCGCCCCAGATATCGACGATGCTCTCGCCGTCGCGCACGATGTTCAGGCCCGAGCCTACTTCGTCTTCTTCGCGGTAATTGGCCATGAACGCATCGACGATCCGTTCGTACTTCCGGTCAAAGATGCCGTTCAGCGGCACATCGCGCTGCTGCGCGGTAAACGTCTCGCTGACTCTCAAGACAGACGCCCCCTTGCATCGCGCCATTTAGGATTTACTATGAGAATAGTACAAAAAAGATCCTGCAACGGGGTGGATTGCGACATGACGCCGCTCACCGCTGCCGCCGAGAACGCCGGCAGATCCCACCGCTTCGGGGAAACGCATGCCATGTGATTCAGTAGTGGCGTCGCTGTGAGCGAATCGCGTCACTTCGACTTCATCGTCGTGGGTGGTGGCACGGCAGGCTGCGTGGTGGCTGCACGGCTGTCCGAGGATCCGGGTGTGAGTGTGGCACTCGTCGAGGCCGGCGGCTCCAACCGGCACCTGTCGGTCACGACCCCGGCTGCCGTGTCGGCGGTGATTGCAAACCGGGAATTCAACTGGGGGCTCAGCACGGCACCGCAGGCCGCATTGAGACAACGTCGCATTCCGCTGCCCCGGGGCAGGCTTCTGGGCGGCAGCGGTTCGATGAACGGAATGGTCTATCATCGCGGCCACCCGCGTGATTACCAGGACTGGGCAGAGCAAGGCTTGCCGAACTGGGGTTGGGCGCAGGTGTTGCCCTACTTCACGCGCTCGGAGCACAACGAGGACTATCCCGCATCGAGCTATCACGGGCGTACCGGACCTATGCACGTGTCATATGTGCGGCGGCCCAATGGCATGACACAGACGTACATTGAGGCGGTGCGCAGTCTCGGATATGCGTCATGCGGGGATTTTTCCGGCCCTGATCCCGAGGGTGTCGGGCTGCGACAGGCGACCATTCACCGCGGCCGGCGCGTATCCTCGGCGAGCGCATTCCTCGAGCCGGCGCTGTCGCGCAGCAACCTCGCGGTGTTCAGCAACACCCGCGTGCGCCGTGTTCTGTTCGACGGCCGGCGCGCCGTCGGTGTCGAGGCCACTGGCGGCGGGAGTGGCGGCGTCAGGATCGGAGCCGACCGTGAAGTCATTCTGACGTGTGGAGCGCTACACACCCCGCATCTGCTGCTGTGTTCCGGAGTGGGCGACGCGTCGCAGCTGGCCGACTTCGGCATCGCTACGCTCGCGCATCTGCCCGGCGTTGGCAGGAACCTGCACGACCATCCGGCTGCGCCTGTGCGTGTGCATACTTCCAGCACCCACCCCTATGGGTTGTCCGCGAGGACCGCGCTGCGCAGCATCTGGAATGCGCTGCAGTACGCAGTCGCACGGACCGGGCCGCTGGCAAGCAATGTGTTCGAGTCGGTCGCTTTCCTGCGAACCTCTCCGGGCCTCGACCGGCCCGACTTCCAATTCGTGTTCCAGCCCGCAAATCCTGCACCCCCCGACGGTTGGATCCCGCGTGGTCACGGTTACGCGATCAGTCCCGTGTTGCTGTATCCGAACAGTCGCGGCAGCGTGCGTCTCATGAGCGCAGATCCGGAGGCCGAGCCGGTCATCGATCCCAAACTCCTCGATGATCCGGTAGACCTGCAGCGGATGGTGCGCGCAGTCCGCCTTTGCCGCCGCATCCTTCGGGCCCCTGCCTTCTCGATGTACCGCGCACGCGAATACCAGCCAGGGCCGGATGTCGAATCGGATGCGGATATTGAGTCCTTCATACGGTCGTCCGCCGCTACGGTGCATCATCCCGTGGGCAGCTGCCGAATGGGGACGGGATCTGACGCCGTCGTCGATTCCGAGCTGAAGCTGCGGGGCGTAGATGCCCTTCGAGTGGCCGACGCCTCGGTGTTTCCGTCGATTATCGGCGGCAACACCAACGCACCGACGATCATGGTTGCGGAGAGAGCCGCTGATTTCGCCTTGGGCCGCCCGTCGCTGGCTCCGGCGACACTGGCCCCGGACGATGCAGTCCACCATCCTTTGGAGGAGCTAACCGATGGCGGTTGAAAACATTGGCCGATGGCGGGTTGGCGACGTCGAGGTCTTCAGCATACCGGAAGTCGTCGCCTTGAACGACGACATCGGTGTCCTGCTCGAGAATGCGACCCCCGATCTGATACTGAAATACCCGTGGCTGCAGCCGCATTACGCGACGCCCGATGGCCGCATGCTCATTAATTTTCAAGGGTTCGTCGTCAAGGCGGGCGGTCGCAACATCGTGGTCGACAGCTGCATCGGCGCGGATCGACAACGCGAGTACGATGTCTTCTGCAATCTGAAGTCGGACTTCATGCAGGACCTGAAGTCCATTGGCGTCACGGCCGACAACGTCGATACCGTGCTGTGCACCCACCTGCATTTCGACCACGTCGGGTGGAACGCGCAGAAGCTGAACAATCGCTGGGTTCCAACGTTCCCGAAGGCCCGCTATCTCTTCGGCCGAATCGAATACGAGCATTGGATGGAGCTCTACCGGACCAAGGGCTATCACCATCTGCTGCACGTGGAGGAGTGCATCATCCCGGTCATCGATGCGGGGCTGGTGGATCTCATCGATATGGAGCACCGGATCAGCGAGGAGATCGCGCTTGAACCGACTCCTGGCCACACCCCGGGACACGTGAGCGTACGCATCAGCTCCCGCGGGTCCGAGGCAATCATCACCGGTGATATCCTGCACAGCCCGATTCAGATCGCGCTGCCGGACTGGCTCGGAAGATTTGACATGGACCGGGCACTCGGTGCCCGGCAACGCGCGCGTTTCGTGAAGGCTTCGGCCGACAAACCGGTGCTGGTCATCGGAAGCCACTTTCCGCAGCCGACCGCCGGCTACATCGTCGCGGACGGCAATTCGTGGCGCTTTGCGGGCTCGCCATGACACAACAGAACAGCGGGGATCTCGAGGGCAAGGTTGCTCTGGTCACCGGTGCAGCGGGTGACATCGGCCGCTGCACCGTGGAGCGTCTGCGCGGGCAAGGGTGCCAAGTCGTCGCGGAGGATCTGAAGGCCAGCGTCGAATCGCTGTCGGAACCAGGCGGCGTTGTATGCATAGTTGGTGATTTGCGGCAGGAAGAGACCGCAAAGCGCGCGGTGTCCGCTGCCCTGGCCCAATTCGGGGCGCTCGACATTCTCGTCAACAATGCCGGTCGGCATCTGCAGTGCCCGACGCTCGACACGTCGACTACGCAGTGGGATCAAATCCTTGAGACCAATGCGCGCGGGACATTTCTGCATTGCCGTGAGGCACTGCAAGTGATGACTCAACGCGGATCGGGATCCATCGTCAATGTCGCCTCCATTTCAGGCGTCATCGGGATCGCCGGACAGGTGGCGTATGCGGCATCGAAGGGCGCCATCATCCAGATCACGAAGACCCTGGCGATCGAGTTCGCCGCAAGCGGTATCCGTGTCAATGCGATCGCACCCGGCGCCGTGGTAACGGGCTTTCTGGAGGGCGCGGTGTCCGACAGTCGCGCGCTTCTGGAGAGCTTCGGACCACATCACCCGATCGGTCGCTCGGCGAGGCCCGAGGAGATCGCGGATGTCATTGTGTTCCTGGCCGGCGCCCAGGCGAGTTTCATGACCGGCGCTGTCGTCATGGTGGACGGTGGCTATAGCGCTGCTTGAGGCGGGGTCACACACGATCCCTGCGCTCCGCGCTGCAAGGCGCCGCCGCGCAGCGCCGCATGCATTGACAGGCGGGATCCCAGTCATCAAGAATGCTGTCGCTCTCGTGACCACGAAAATTGGAGCGCGCTGCACCGCTGCATGAACAACCAACAGAGCCGCGCCGTGGTGCGCCGGCAACGAACAGCGTGATGGCCGAGGTGGCGCAGCAGGGTGCAGGTCCGGCCGTCAAGGCGGGCGATGTGCTCTGGACGCCCTCTTCCGAGCGGATCGCCAGCGCCAATGTCACCGTCTTCCAGGAGTGGCTGCGCCGCGAGCGCGGACTGCGATTTGACGACTACGCAGCGTTGTGGCGCTGGTCGGTGCAGGATCTGGAAGCCTTCTGGCAGGCGCTCTGGGACTACTTCCGCATCGAAGCGACGGCGCCACACTCGCGTGTGCTGGGCAAGCGCACCATGCCCGGTGCAGAGTGGTTCGTCGGCGCCCGGCTGAACTATGCGCGTCATGTGCTGCGCGGAGAATCCGCCGGCGGAGACGTGCTGCTGTATGCCAGCGAGGGCCAACCGGTGCGCTCGGTCAGCTGGGACACGCTCGGCAACCGCGTACGGATGCTGGCGACGCGCATGCGCGAAATGGGCGTACAGCCCGGTGACCGTGTGGCAGCCGTGCTGCCGAACATTCCAGAAACCGTGATCGCCTTGCTGGCCACGAGCGCGATCGGCGCCGTCTGGGCCGTGTGCTCGCCGGACTTTGGCGTGCGCGGAATACTCGACCGCCTCGCGGCGCTGCGCCCGAAAGTACTTATCTGTGTCGACGGCTATCGCTACGGTGGCAAGGAATTCGATCGGCGTCGAGAGATGGATGAGATCATCGGCGGTCTGACCGACCTACAGCAGGTGATCTTCCTGCCGTACCTGCACCCGGAATCGTCCGCGACGCTGCGCAGATCGGCGATCGTGTGGAGTGAGATCTTCGACCGGGCTCCGATCTGCGCTGCAGATTTCAAATTCGAGGAAGTGCCGTTCGATCACCCGCTGTGGATACTTTTTTCATCCGGTACCACGGGACTGCCGAAACAGATCGTGCACGGCCACGGCGGAATTCTGCTCGAGCTTCAGAAGAATGGGACGTTTCATTTCGACCTGCATGCCGGCGATCGCCTGCTGTTCTTTACCACCAGCGGATGGATGTTATGGAACTTCGTCGCCAGCACCCCGCTGCTGAAGGCCGTACCGCTGCTCTACGACGGACATCCCGCCCACCCGCAACCCGATCTGCTCTGGAAGCTGGCGCAGGATGCAGGCGTCGCACTATTCGGCGCCAGTCCGGCCTACGTTGAGCAACAGTCGAAGGCCGGTATCGTGCCGGCGGCGCGCTACGACCTCGCTGCGCTACGGAACATCGTGCTGGCCGGCTCCCCTGCAACGCCCGAATGCATGCAGTGGTTTTATCGCAATGTAAAACGTGATCTGTGGGTAGCGAACGGCAGCGGCGGCACCGATTGCTGCACCGGATTCGTCGGTGGCGTGCCGACGCTGCCGGTGCGGGCCGGCGAAATTCAGGCGCCTTCGCTTGGCGTATCAGTCAAGGCGTTCAACAATCGCGGCGAGAGCGTCATCGACACGGTCGGAGAGCTGGTCATCACCGAGCCGATGCCCTCGATGCCGCTGCGCTTCTGGAACGATGATTCCGGGCGACGCTACCGCGAAACCTACTTCGAGGAATTCCCGGGTGTGTGGCGCCACGGGGATTTCTTCCGCATCGATGCCCAGGGGCGCAGCCAGGTTCTGGGACGCTCGGATGCGACGCTGAACCGCCATGGCGTGCGCATCGGCACCGCCGAGATCTACCGCACATTGGCTCGAATGGGTGAGATTGAGGATTCACTCATCGTCAATCTCGATCTTCCGGACGGCGGCTTCTTCATGCCCCTGTTCGTCAAGCTGGCCCCGGGGCTGCAACTGGATGCCGCGCTCGAGCAGAAGATCCGTAATGTCCTGCGGCAGGACTACACGCCGCGCCACGTACCCGACAAGATCTTTCAGGTGCCCGCGATTCCCACGACGCTCACGGGGAAAAAGATGGAAGTGCCGGTGCGTCGCCTATTGATGGGCACGCCGCCCGAGCAGGCCGGCAATCGCAGCGCCATGACCGATCCGGCCGCCTTCGACTTCTTCGTCGCCTATGCAAAGCAACAGACCGACTACACCCTGAAATAGCCGATGACGCGGATCATCGCAACCGTGGCCCAGCGGATCGGACGTTACCTCAGGCTGCGTTTTCCAGCAGCAGCAGCCCGGCCCCGGTGTTCGAGATCGGAATGTGATAGTTGCTGTGCAGTTGCTTGACGCGCCCGGTCAATGCGCCACGCATCATCAACCAATGGATGAATTCGGCGCCCTGGCTGCCGGCGAGCTCGACCAGTTCATGGATCGAATAGCGTGCCAGTGACGCCGGATCGTCCACGATCTTGCGCATGCACATCAGGTCGAATTCCTTGTTGATGAACCCGGCGCGCTCGCCGTCGAGTTGATGCGACAGGCCGCCGGTACCGAGCAGCACCACCTTCACGTCCTGCGGGTAGGACTCGATCGCCTTGCCGAGTGCGCAGCCGAACTTGTAGCAGCGGCTCGGCGACGGCAGCGGGTGCTGCACGGTGTTGACCGCGATCGGGACGGTGCGCACCGGCCACGGCGACTGGTCCGGCCAGAGCAGCGACATCGGTATCGCGAAACCGTGATCGACCAGCATCTCCTGGCAAGTGGTGATATCGAACTCAGCGGCCACCAGCGACTCGATCAGGTGCCACGACAGTGCCGGATCGCCCGGGAACGGCGCCACCGGCTTCAGCCCCCAGCCTTCATCAGCATTGCGGTACTCGCTCGCCGCGCCGACCGCGAAGGTCGGCATCTTGTCGAGGAAGAAATTGAGGCCATGATCGTTGTAGATCACGACCGCGACGTCGGGGCGCACCCGATTGAGCCACGCATGCACCGGCGGGTAGCCGTCGAAGAAGGGCTTCCAATACGGCTCCTGTTGCCGCCGGCCGGCGATGGCGCCGCCGATCGCGGGAATATGGGAGGTGGCAATGCCGCCGACGATGGTCGCCATAGCGCTCAGCTCCCCGCCGCGACCAGCTTCGCCTTGAACGCCTCGACGCTCATCCCGGTCTGTTGCGCGCCGATGTCCTGAACGTTGAGGCCGAGGATGCCAGCGAATTTCGCCAGATAGTAGATATTGCCGCCGGCCTCGATGAGCTCGAGCACGTTTCGATTCCTGACCGCCCGGCGCTGCTGCTCGTTCAGCTGATAACGGCGGCAGTACTCGTCCTCGTCGCGCGCGAACTGCGCGCGATTCGCCGCATCGTTGAACGAATAACACATCTTGTTGAGCGCATACCCCTTCATGGCCTGCCGGCCGTCGAAGATACGCGTCCCCCAGATCTCATTCTCGCCTGCTGCCTGCGCGCTCATGCTCATAGTTGTTACCCGCGTGACTCTACCCAGCGGTTGCAGGTGAATCATCGCCGCGTCGCAGCCGCGACAGAATCGTGGAGATTACCTATCAGCGCCGTCGATACCGGTCATCAGCCGCGCGCACGCTCGGCTCGCGCGCTCGGCGCGCGCGAGCGCTCGCCCACCAGCTAGCCCGAAGCGTGGACCGTGATCAGGCTTGGCGCGTGCGCCAGCCCTGGTGGTAGCTCTCGCGCACATCACGCGCGTACGGCACTGGTGATACCTTCACCCGCACCTCGAGCTGCTTGTGACGCTCCACCGGCGGCTTGCTGGTGCCGCCGCCCTCTTCGCCCCACACCAGTGTGAGCACGTCACCGAGGTTGATGTTGGAGTCCACGACGCCGAGCGACAGCGCGGTACGCTCGTTATAGCTGTAGCCGCCGAACATCGAGAAGCCGACCGTCTTGCCGCCCATCGTCACGCGGTCGTACGAGGAGGAGGCATAGTTGGCGATCGGCAGATCGAAGAACTTATACGGTTCGCCACCCGGCACGAACAGCGAAGCGTACACCTTGCTGATGTCGTCGGCGTTCCATGCAAACGTCACCTTCTTGCGCTGCGGGGCTTTGGCCTTCTTCTCCAGCGCCTCGCGCCCGATGAAATCATGGTCGAACTTGACGAACGGCCCATAGCCGAGCTCGTACGGCGTCATGTAATAGGCTTCGATGTTGTCGGCGACGAAACTGCCGCCGATCGAACCGGTGCCCTCGTAGCCGGTCGCGGGCAGCCACTGGCGGTACTTCTTCATCGATTCGCCGGTGTAGACGGCCGGCAGCGGCGATGGGATCCAGCCCGATTCGAGCGTATTGCTCGCATAGGCACGCGACCCCACCGGCACCAGGCCGAAATCCCTGCCGGCCTGGAGAATCGCCTCGCGGATCTCGTCCCCCTGTTCGTACGGACCCCAGATCTCCAGGCCCGGAGCGCCGGCCATGCCGTGCCGCAGGGCACGCACCTTGCGACCCTTGATGTTGATCGTGTCCATATTGAAGAACTTGACGTCCGGTACTGGCCCGCCATTGAGCTTCTCGAGCACCTTGGCGGCATTCGGCCCCTGGATCTGGTAGCGATAGTGCTGGCGCACCACCGCCTTGCCGCGCGGGTGCGACGGCGATCGGTCGTCGCGCCGCAGCTCGACCCGGTAGCCGCCGGTCTCGCCGTGGAACTGGATCCAGTTCACGGTCGGCGCTCGGCCGACGAACAGCAGTTCGTTCTCGGCGAGATAGAACAGGATGCCGTCGCCGATCACGTAGCCGTCGTGGCTGCACGGCACGAACTGCTTGGCCTTGTTGGGCGTGAAATTGACGAAACTGTTGATCGCCAGATGCGACAGCATTTTCAAGGCATCGGGACCCTTCACCAGCATCTCGGCCATGTGATGCGACTGGTCGAAGAGCACCGCAGTTTCCCGCCAGGCGCGCTGCTCGTCGCGCCAGTTGCTGAACTCGCTCGGGACCACCGGATAGACATAAGCGCCGATCTGCGAATTGCGCAGCAGCTTCACCGGATTGCCGGCGGCCTGTAACAAGCTCTCTAGACTTTGCTGGCTCATGATCCTGATAACCTCTTGCTTATGCATGCAGATCCCGGGCGAACCCGCGCCGCCCAGGTACCGATTGCGTCAAATTCTACCGGCGGCGGCAGGCTCGCGGCGGGATGTTATCCGCCTGGCGCAGTACCAGCGCGACGATGGCACCGCGTCGGGTTGGCCGCGACGGCCGCGCTGCACATGCAGCGGGGCTGCTTCGAGCCAAATGGCGCGCTGCGCGCGTCCACTGTCCGGCAGCTCGGAACCTGGGATTGACCGGAATTCCCTGGCGCCTGGCGCCGCGGCCCTCGGAGCGTCCCCCGCCGACGCCGCTGGCTTCGCCGCCTTCCGAGGCCGCGTGCAGATCCACCAGTGCACAGGCTTCCTGTTGCGTCGAAAGCCAGCTTCCGACGAACTGAGGCTCGGGACTCGACCGACAGCGAAATCTGCGTGGCCACCGAGCGAACGCAACTCGCACAGGCGTCGAGTAAAGTTCCGGTGTGACCGGGAGCGGGTAGCCGATGCCATAGATCCGGAGCATGACTGCGGTTCTTTGGGTCCATGAACCCCCAAATCCTCGCACGCAGTCGGCATCCGGACAGGCACTTGGATGGCCGGGGCGCCTTTGGTGCCCCGGCCCTTCAGGTGGCGGTTCCGATCGCTCCCCAATGGCATCAACGCCAGAACCTGCCTGCGCGCCCCTATAATGATTGCGGCTGGCTATCGAAGGACGAGGAACGCGAATGGCAAATCCGGTGCAGCTGGTGGCCTCGTACTGGACTCTGGCCGGTGGTGCCGAACCGCACACCGAGCACGAGTACAGCGACTTCAGCTTCCAGCAGCGGGTCAATGCAGCGGCCGAGACCGGCTTCAGCGGGTTCGGTATCTGGCACGCGGACCTCGAGCACACGCTGAAATCCATGTCACTACGCGACATGCGCCGCATCCTCGACGATCATGGCATGACGCACATCGAGCTCGAGTTCCTGACCGACTGGTGGTTTACCGAAGGTGAGCGCCGGGCGGAGTGCGAGCAGCGCAAGCGTCTGCTGCTGGATGCGGCCGAAGCCCTGGATGCGCACCACATCAAGGTCGGTGATTTCCTCAATACCCCGTGCCCGATGCCGCAGCTGATCGACTCGTTCGCCGCGCTGTGCGAACAGGGCGCCGCGCGCGGCACCGATGTGCTGTTCGAGCTGATGCCGTTCGCGCAGATCAATACGCTGCCCGGCGCGCTCGAGCTGGTCACCGGCGCCGGCGCCGACAACGGCGGCATCATCATCGACTTGTGGCACGTGGTGAAGCTGGGCATCGCGTATGAGGATGTCGCGCGCATTCCGGCGCGCTTTCTCGGCGGCATCGAGATCAACGACGGCACCTTCCAGGCGCCCTGGGACCTTGCGACCGACACCACCCAGCACCGCAGGCTGTGCGGCGAAGGCGAGTTCGACGTGCGTGGATTCGTCGCGACGATGCTCGCGGCCGGCTACCAGGGCCCGTGGGGTATTGAGGTGCTCAACGCCGAGATGCGCAAGTGGCCGCTCGAGCGCATCGCGCAGCGCGCGGCCGCGACCACGCGCGCGCAGTTCCCGCGCTGAACGCGCGCCCGATGGCCTGACCCATGCCGCTGACACAGCTCGAACACTACCTGGTGCTGACCGACGACATCGACGCGACCCGCGACTTCTACTGCAACGCGCTCGGGCTGCGGGTGGGACCAAGGCCGCCGCTGCAATTTTCGGGCTATTGGGTCTACCTCGGCGACATCCCGTGCATCCACATCGCCGACTGGCAAAGCTACCGTGCCCACTCCGAGGTTACCGGAATTCCAATCTCTGCGCGTGCCGCGGGCACCGGACCGGTCGATCACATCGCGTTCAACGCGGTCGACTACGAGTCGGTCAAGGCGCGGCTGCGCTCGCACGGCATCGTCGCGGCCGAAAACCTCGTGCCCGGTATCGGCCTGCGGCAGCTGTTCCTGACCGATCCGAACGGTGTAAAGATCGAGCTGAACATCGCCGCGCAAGGCTCGCGCGCCTGATCAGGTCCCGCCGTACAACGCCCGCAGCGCAATTCGCCGGGATACACGAGCGTCCATGAAGTCGATTCCTGAGACGTCGCTGCAAACGGCAAAAAACGATATAGCATAGCCCCTGGGATACGCGTCGCAGCGGCGCACGTTCCCTGGGAATCTAGGCCAGGTTCCCCAACAGTCGAGTGGACGCGGGGGCACTCGGGCTTCAATCCCCGGCCCACCCCAACGGAGGCAAGCGATGCGCGTATACGAGATTGTTGCCGGCAGCACCGGGATAGACGGCCTGAGGCGGGTAGATCGCCCCGAGCCGCAGGCTGCTGCCGGCCAGATCCTGGTACGCCTGCGGGCCGCCGCGTTGAATTTCCGCGATCTGATGATCGCGCGTGGCCAGTATTTTGGCGGCCCGCTGCAGCAGAGCACCGTGCCGCTGTCGGACGGAGCCGGCGAGGTGGTCGCGATCGGCGCCGGCGTCACGCGCTTTCGCGTCGGCGATCGCGTCGCCGGTACGTTCTTCCGCAACTGGATCTGCGGTCAGCCACAGCCGGGACCGCGCGTCGCCCTTGGCGCCCCGCCGGCCGATGGCGTGCTGGCCGAGTATGCGGTGTTCGGCGAGCAGGACGCGGTTACGGTTCCGCCGCAGCTGTCGTTCGAGGCGGCCTCGACCCTGCCCTGCGCCGGCGTGACGGCGTGGCATGCGCTGATGGCGATCGGCCAGGTGCAGCCAGGGCATGCTGTGCTGGTGCTCGGCACTGGCGGCGTATCGATGTTCGCGCTGCAGTTCGCGCGCCTGGCCGGGGCTCGCGTGCTGGTCACATCCTCGAGCGATGAGAAGCTGGCGCGGGCGCGCAAGCTCGGCGCCGCCGCCGGGATCAATTACCGCTCGACGCCGGCGTGGGAACAGGAGGTACTGCGGCTGACCGAGGGCCGGGGCGTCGATTGCATCGTCGAGGTCGGTGGCGGCGGGACGCTCGGCCGCTCGATTCAGGCGATCGGGCTGGGCGGCAAGATCGCGCTGATCGGTGTGCTGACCGGGCACACCGGCGACGCCAATCCGTTCGGCCTGATGACCAAGTACGCGAGCCTGCACGGCGTGTTCGTCGGTTCGCGCTCGATGTTCGAGCAGATGAATGCGGCCATTGCCTGCAACGGGCTCGAGCCGGTGATCGACCGGGTGTTCGCCTTCGACGAGGCGGCCGAGGCCTATCGGCATCTCGAACGCGGTGCGCATTTCGGCAAGGTCGTGATCCGGATCTGAGCGGCATCGACATGGCACGCGCCCCTTCTGATCCGACGCGCGTGACGGTGCGCGAGGCGAGCTTTTCGCTGCTGCGCGCGTTCGGCCTGACGACGGTATTCGGCAATCCGGGATCGACCGAACTGCCGATGTTCCGCGATTTTCCGAGCGACTTCCGCTACGTGCTCGGCCTGCAGGAATCGATCGTGGTCGCGATGGCCGACGGATTCGCGCAAGCGCGCGCCGGCGCGGCGCTGATCAACCTGCACTCGGCGATCGGTGTCGGTCATGCGCTCGGCAGCATCTTCACCGCCTACCGGAACCAGACGCCGTTGGTGATCACCGCGGGCCAGCAGGCGCGCTCGATCCTGCCGTTCGAACCGTTTCTGTTCTCCGAGCAGGCGCCCAACCTGCCGCGGCCATACGTGAAATGGAGCTGCGAGCCGGCACGCGCCGAGGACGTCCCAGCGGCGATCGCCCGCGCCTACTACACGGCGATGCAGCCTCCGCGCGGTCCGACGTTCGTATCAGTGCCGGTCGATGACTGGGATCGGCCGTGCGCGCCGATCGAGCCGCGCGAGGTCAGCGGCGTGGTGGCCGGGGATCCGGCGCTGCTGGCGCGCGCGGCCGCAGCGATGAATGCTGCGCGGCATCCGGTCATCGTCGTGGGCGCCTCGGTGGCGCGCGATGGCGCCTGGGCTGAGACGATTGCGCTCGCGGAGCGCCATCAGGCAGCGGTCTGGGTGAGCCCACGTTCGGCGCGCAACAGCTTTCCTGAACGGCATCGGCTGTTTGCGGGCTTCCTGCCGCCGGATCGTGCCTCGATCGTGGAGCGGCTGCGCCCCGCCGATTTCATCCTGGCGCTTGGCGCTCCGGTATTCACCTACCATGTCGAGGGCCAGGGGCCGCACATTCCGGCCGGCGCCAGCCTGGTGCAGCTGACCGACGATCCGGCCGCCGCCGCCTGGGCCCCGGTGGGCCTCGCGATCGTGACCAATCTGAAGCTCGGTGTCGCGGCGCTGCTCGAGCAGCCGCCTCCGCCGCCCCGCACCGCACCGCCGGAGCCGAAACGGGCCGCGCGCACGCCCGCCGACCGGCTGACCGAAAGCTACCTGATGCAGCAGATCGCCGCGCTCCGGCCGGCGGGGGCCGTGATCGTCGAGGAAGCTCCGAGCAGCCGCCCGGCGATGCAGGAGCATCTGCCGATGATCGAGCCTGACAGCTTCCACACCTGCGCCAGCGGCGGCCTCGGATTCGGCCTGCCGGCCGCGGTCGGCGTGGCGCTGGGTCGCCCGGAGTGCAAGGTGATCGGTCTGATCGGCGATGGTTCGAGCATGTACTCGATCCAGGGGTTGTGGACCGCCGCGCAATGGCAGCTGCCGGTCGCATTCATCATCGTCAACAATCACAGCTACCAGGCCCTGGTCGAGTTCGGCCGGCACTTCGGGCTGTCGCAATTGCCGGGCACGCAGTTGCCGCATCTGGATTTCTGCGGCCTGGCGCGCAGCCAGGGCGTGGCTGCGGTGCGTGTCGACACCTGTGCCGAGCTCGATGCGGCGCTCGCGCGCGCCTTCGCCGCGCGGGCGCCGCTGCTGATCGAGGTGTTTCTGGCCGAACCCGGGACAGCCGGCGGCGCCTGATCGACGCATCGGCGGCGCGCGGCCGGCGCCTTCAGTCCGCGGCGCCGAGCGCCCAACCGCCATCGATTGAGATCTGCTGGCCGGTCAGGTAGGCCGAGGCCGGCGAGGCCAGGAACAGCGCCAGGCCCTTGATGTCCTCGGGGAACCCGACGCGGTGCATCGGGATGGCCTTCGCCATCGCGGCCTGCACCGCGGGATTCTTCGCATGACCGCCGCCGATGTTGGTCACGAAGAAGCCCGGCGCGATCGCATTGACCGTGATGTTGTAGGCGGCCAGCTCCTGGGCCACGCAGTGCATCAGGTGTGAGGCGCCTGCCTTGGCCGCCATGTACGCGGCGCCGATGGCCGGCTCGCACTGATAGGCGGCCACCGACGTGGTGAGGATCAGCCGTCCGGCGCGCTGCGGCTTCATGATTCGCACCGCGGCACGCAGCGTCGCGAAGATCCCGGTCAGGTTGATGTCGATGACGCGCTGCCAGCGCTCATCGGCATAGATCTCGAGCGCGCCTTCGGGGTTGCGCATTCGTTCCGATCCGACCCAGCTGCCGACGAAACCGGGACCCGAATCGATGCCGGCATTGGCAAACACCACGTCGAGTCGGCCATGCGCCGCGACCGCCGCGTCCAAGGCGCGATCGAGACCCGCATGGTCACGCACATCGACGACCTCGCCGCGAACGGCGTAGCCGAGCGCGCGCAGGCGCTCGCCCTCGTGCGCAATGCGCCCGGCATCGACATCGAGCATCGTGACGCGGGCGCCGTTCTCGGCCAGCGCCTCGCTGAATCCAAGACCCAGGCCGCTCGCCCCGCCGGTCACGACCACCCCATAACCCTCGACTTTGAACAGTTGATCGATTTTCACTCATTCGCTCCTGATCCAAGGCATCAACCCTGCCGCCGACAGCCGGACTTCAGCGATGCGCCAGGTAGGCGCACAGCACCGCGAGGTCGGTATCGCTGAGCTCGGTCTTGCGGAACATCGGCATCACCGAGACGCCGTGGCGCACGACCGCGGTGACGAACTCCGGCGTCAGGTCGCGGCGCTGCTCCAGCAGCGCCGGCTTCTGACCCCGGTACTTCGCGGCCAGCGCCGCGGTGCCCGGCATGCCCGCGCCCTCGCCGTGACAGGCCGCACAGTGGTTCCAGAACAGCCGGCGGCCGGGACTTGCGGCCTGCGCGTCCGGTGGTGGAAAAGCGGCCCAGGCCGTACGCGGCTCGTCCGCGGCCGGTGCGGCCGCGCCGATGACGGCATCGAGCAGCAGCGCGCTCAGGGCCGCGATCCACGGGGCTGATCTCATGGCGTACTCCGGCGCAGCTGCCGCGGCCAGATCCCGTAACGGCCTGCGGACAGGATCCCATTCGGATCGACGGCATCCTTGAGCGACTCGTGCAGACGCCGCAGCGCGTGATCATTAAATGAATACGCATCGGTGACCGGGCCCATGAACGCCGGGTGAGTGCGGTACTCGCCCCAGCCATGCTCAGCGGCGAGCGCAATCATGCGCTGAAAGGTCTCGCGATTGCGCCGATTGGTTGCGACGTCCTCGGTTATCTGGAATCCAAACAGGAACAGGAAACTGCGTGGATGAAACGAATACGGCAGTCCGCTGCCGAGCGGCATGACGCCCCATTGCCTGAAGGCATCGAAGAACACCCGCCTCGCCTCGAGCAGCGCCTCGCCCGACATCGGTACGATCGGCGAGAACCACAGGTGTCCATGCGTCGGCGTCGGGTTGTCCGGCGAGCGCGCACCGAAGGCAAAGATCGAAAGGCTCGGAATACCCAGCCGCGCCTTGTTCTCGACCTGTGCGACCTGCTCGCGCGTGAGCGGGAACAGGTGAGCGACGCCGTCCTCGCAGCGCGCGCCCGGGATCGCCGCGAACCGCTGCTGCACATAGTCCCACTGCGCATCGATCACCTTGGACGGTCCATAGAAGTTGAAGCTGGTGGACCAGGAGCCCAGGCCACGCTCGCTCGCCAACCGGTCCCACGCCGCCGCCGATGGGTCGCCGGGCCGGGCCAGCAGTTCGCGGATCGACGCGTCCTTGTCGGCCGCCTCGATCAGCGGGCTGCGCAGCTGGATGGTCGAATTCGCGATTCCGGAATTCATCAGATACGCGAGCGTGTCAACGAACGGATGGATGTCGTCGTGCTTCGCCACGGTAACGACACCGGCGCGGTGTGCCTGCGGCTCCGGATACAGCCAGAATCCCATCTTGGTGACTACCCCGAAGTTCGACTGCGAGAACAGGCCGTCCACCAGCGGCCCGACGCCGTACTTGAACTGCTGCCAGGTCTTCGCGCCGGGCAGTGCACCCATGCCGGTGCGCACGATGTCCCCATTGGCGAGCACCACTTCCATGCCGCAGTGACCATCGAAATGATCGCGCATCGGCGCCACCGTGTAGCCGGCGCCATGATCGAGCGCGTTGCCGATCAGGCTGCCCCAGCCCGGATCGGGCACGTCGATCCACAGCCGTAGCTCATTTTCCCGGATGTGGCGGTAGAGATCGAAGTAGGTGACGCCCGGCTCGACCAGCACGCTGGCATTGCGCTCGTTGACCTCGAGAATGCGGTTCATGCGCTTCAGATCGAGCACGACGCTGTCAGAAAGCACCGGCGCCGAGCCGCCATAGCCGAGGTTGCGGCCGGTCGATATCGGGTAGATCGGAATCCGGCGGGCGTTCGCGGCGCGCAGGATCTTCTGCACCTGCTCCACCGTGTCGGGTGCCACCGCGGCCGATACGGTGATTTCCCCGGCTTCCCCGGGGAACGGGGAATAGGCGTCGCGATACAGCGCGACGTCCGCGTCGGCGGTGTAGACCCAGTCGAGACCGACGATTGCCTGAAATTCCCGGATTGCCGCCGCGAACTCATCCGGTGCGAGACCCGGGGGCGTTCTCATGCCGGTCCCCCGCGCTCGCGGCTGCGATCGCCAGCCGCGCTCGCGGCGATCACCCACGAGTACAGTGGCGCGGCAACCGCCGACGAACCCTGTGGACCGATCACGGTCATCGATGTCAGGTGCGAGGGCGCTTGCCGCGGGCAGGCGAGCACGAGCTCGGCGATCCGCGCGCCCCAGTCGCAGCGCGCGGCTGCGAGCGACCTCGCCGGTGCGAGCGCGGTCGCGGATCCGCTGAGCCGATGCCGCAGCGCCGCGTCGGCAACGGGGCGGTGTTCGCCGCGATAGGCGACCCGCAGCCCCGCATCCCAAGCCAGCCGCTCGAGGCAGAACAACGCGTCGGCGCCGGTCAGTCCGGCGATCGGCGCCGGCCGGTCGCGCCAGCGCGGCGCAAGCTCGTAGAACCACAGCTCGGTCACATCGCCGCGAATCGCGCGCACCACCTCACCGTGCGCCGCAACGCCGGCACGAAAGCCGGCGCCGGCCTCGGACCGCTGGTCCACGACCACGCGATACAACCGCGGCACCGCCGCGGCCACGATCGGCCCCGGCGATCCGGCCGCGCCCAGCCACGGCACCGCGCAGCTCGCAAGCCCCGCACCCAGAAATCCCCGACGATTCAGCATCAGCCCCCCCTTGTTGTCTTTGGTCTGGCGGCATCCGGTTCTGCTTCCGGCTCCAGCGGCGCCCCGGGCGCGCCCGCTACGCGCGGCCAGCCACATCCACCAGGATCTTCATGCCCTGCTGGCGGCGCAGCCGTTCGATGCCACGGTCGATCAGGTTCGCGAACGGGATCGTCTCGACCCAGCCGTCGAGCGGGTAAGTGCCCCGGGCCATCGCCTCGATCACGCTCGGGAATGCGTTGACCGACAGCGCCACGCCGGTCAGCCGCACCTCGGGCATCAACAGATCGAATGGAGGAATCACCACCGGTTCATGATGAATGGCGACCACGACCGCAGTGCCGTCGACGCGCGTGCCGTGCAGCATCGCGTGAAACGCCGCGGCGCCTCCAGCCGCGTTGACCGAGGCGTGCGCGCCATGTCCTGCGGTGAGATCGCGGATGGCGCCGACCACATCGCAGGCTGCGGGATCGAGCAGCGTGCGCGCGCCGAGGCCGGCGAGCACGGCGCGACGCGCCGGCGAGGGATCGATGATGATCGTCTCGACACCGCGCGCTCGAAGCGTCAGGTACACGCCGACGCCGATCGGTCCGGCGCCGTGGATCGCGACCGTCTGGCCGGCCTGCACCTGGCAGCGATGCGCGGTGCGCCACGCGATCGCGAGCGGCTCGATCAATGCGCCCTGCTGCGCACTCATGCCTGCCGGCAGCCGATGCGCCATCGTGCGCTTCACCACCGTGTACTCCGCGAGCCCGCCGCCGGCCCGGTTATAGCCGTGCAATGCCAGCAGCGGGCAATGGTTGTACTGGCCCGACACGCAGTACAGACAGCGGCCGCAGGTCTCGAACGGCTCCACCGTGACCAGTTCACCGCGTGCCAGATCCTGGACCTCGGCGCCGAGCGCGACCACTTCCCCGCACAGCTCATGACCGAGGATCACCGGGTTCTTGACGCCGGTGAGCGGATGCGGCGTCGTCGGGCGCGTCGTGATCGGCCCATCGTAGATCTCATGCAGATCGCTGCCGCAGATGCCGTTGTAGAGCACACGCAGCTTGACATCACCCGGCCCGGGCTCCGGTTCCGGCGCCGTTTCGAGCCTCAGGTCCGCTCGCCCGTAATAGACCGCAGCACGCATGCTCTTCTCCACTGTCATGCACTATCGGGCCCGAGCGCCAGCGGGCGAACTCAACCCCGCGGGTACGGCGAATCGACCAACGGCGAACCCGGTTGCGCGCTGCGCGGGCCCGCACTTTGCCGGCATTTTGCCGATGAATAGCTGCCATCCACTGAATCGATTTCGGCACCCGCTTCGCTGCACTTACTATCATCGTATCATTCCGGATCATCGCCGTTGGGTGACGCAGGAGAGCCCGTTCGTGCGGACGCGATCGTCGTGAGCGCCATCGAAACCAATGCCGTACCCGCGCCGCCCGGCGCCGAGCGCCTCAAGTCGGGCATCGTCGGACTCGTGCGCCAGGCGTCGACCGAGATCACCGTAGGCGACGATGCCCTGGTGCCCTCGCTGGCCGCGCAGCTGCCGGTGGGCAGCTGTGTGCATGTCGCGCACACGCCGAAAGCCTCCCTCGACCAGGTGGTTCATCTGTCACTGGCCGTGCAGCGGGCCGGACTGCTCGCCTGCCCCCACATCGTGGCGCGACGCATCGTCAGTCTGAGCGCGCTGCGCTCGGCGCTGCGCGAACTGACACGCAGCGGCGTCGAGCAGATCCTGCTGGTGGCCGGGGACAGCGACAAACCGCTCGGCGTGTTTGCGAGCACGCTCGAGATTCTGGACAGTGGCGTCACGGTCGACAGCGGCATCAGGGTCATCGGGGTCGCCGGACATCCGGAAGGCCATCGCGTGATCGGCTCGGAGGCGCTGTGGCAGGCGCTGGCGCAAAAGCAGGCGTTCGGCGAGCGCACCGGCACCGCGATACACATCGTGACCCAGTTCAGCTTCAATCCGGATGCGATCTTTGCCTGGGAGCGGGAACTGACCGCTCACGGCATCCGGCTGCCGGTACGCGTCGGCATCGCCGGACCGACCCCGCTGCTCAAGCTGCTGCAGTTCGCCGTGCGCTGCGGCGTCGGCACCTCGCTGCGCACCGCCGCGCACACGCTGAGTTCACTGAGCAGCGTCTCGCACCTGGCCACCACGCCCGATCAGCACCTGCTCGGGCTGGCTCGGGCGCATGATGCGGGCAGGTCACAGCAACTGGTGGCACCGCATTTCTTTGCGTTCGGGGGCACCCTCAAGACGGCACAGTGGCAGCACCGGCTGGCCGCGGGGGATTTCGAGCTCGACGCCGCGCGCAACGCCTTGCTGCTGCCTGGGTGAGCACCTCGCGGCCGGTGGCGGCGGCGACGCGCGCTCGCCGATGTGTCCGGCAATGGGGTCAGTTCTTAATCGATGATATTTATTTTATAAAACATTACTGTACGAACTATAGTTAATGTTTTAAATAGGATAATGCGGCGCCTGGCGCGCGGACCATGGAGAACTCGCCGGGAACCGGGCCGCCGTCACATCGTGTGCGTGGCCTTGTCGCCGGAGATCGCGCCGGCCAGATAATTCTCGATCTTGGCGCGGGTCTGCCCGCGATCCTGATCCGAGAACTGCACGCCGATGCCGGCGGTGCGCTTGCCCTGCGCTCCCTTGGGCGTGACCCAGATCACGCGACCCGCAACCGGCAGTTTCTCGTCCTCGCCCATCAGGTTGAGCAGCATGAATACTTCATCGCCAAGCCGGTAATTGCTGTTGGTCGGAATGAACAGGCCGCCGTTCTGAACGAACGGCATATAGGCCAGATACAAGGCGCTCTTGTCCTTGATGGTCAGCGTCAGCAAGCCCGGCTTGTTGATGCCGGATCTGGAGTTTGGATCCTTGGCCATAGTCCGAAGCGCGATTCCCTGAAGAATACCTAACGATCCCCGCCTGCGCGGACACCGGCCCGCTGCCGGACCCGCTGCAACTGCCACAGCAGCTGCTCGAGCGCCAGC
Organism: uncultured Gammaproteobacteria bacterium; assembly: GCA_963701975.1. GTDB lineage: Bacteria > Pseudomonadota > Gammaproteobacteria > Steroidobacterales > Steroidobacteraceae > FEN-1191. The sequence continues at coordinate 3,054,578 of OY969692.1, read as the reverse complement.
GAGCGGTTGATGGAGGTGAGCCGCAGGCGCCGCAGCTCATAGATGCCGTCCAGCATCCGCAACAGCACTGCAATATTCATGTCCGAAGCCGGTCCTGGCAAGTGGGCGCTACTGCGCAGTTCCGACGATTGGCGCCGAGCGCCCACGGCGTCTTCGATGCGCGCTGTGATCCAGGTCTCAAGGCAGGCCAGGCGCAGCTCGAGCGACTCGCCGCGGGCCCAGCGCTCGGCGGTGCCAGGAATGTCCATCCGGCCCGCCAACGCATCGCTCAGGCTGCGATCGGTCTCGGCCTTCAGGCTCACCAGGTCCGCCGGGTCGGCGGCCAGCGCCTCGAACGGCGCCTCCCCGAGCACCTCGAGCACGCCCGCCCAGGGGCCCGGCCCCTTGTGACGCTCGAGCCAGGCCAGGCTGGCCGAGCGCGCCGGTGCGGCCACGTGCAGACGCAGGCAGCGGCTCAGAATGGTCGCGGGCAGGCGCGAGGGAATCGCACTGACGAGGATCAGCGTCACCCCGGGGCGCGGCTCCTCGAGTGACTTCAGCAGCGCGTTGGCGGCATTCGCATTCATGCTGTCGGCCGGCGATATCAGCGCCACCGTGGCCCCACCGCCGTGCGCGGTGAGCACCAGCTGCTCCGACAGCTCGCGCACCTGCTCGACGCGAATCAGCTTCGAGTCCTCGACCGGATGCAGCTCGTGGAAATCCGGGTGCTGCGACGCGCCGAACAGGCGGCAATCGCGGCAGCGGCCACAGGGTGCGCCCGGCTCGCGGCACAGCGCCAGTTGCGCCGCGAATCGCGCCAGTGCCCCTCCGCCCGCGCCGCGCTCCTCGTGTATCAGCAGTCCGCTCGGGTAGCGATTGGCCGCCCGAGCGCGCCGCAGCTGCGCGATCTGCGGGGCGAGCCACGGCGCCTCCACGGCCGACGGCGCGGCCGCATTCATTGCACAGCGCCAGCAGGCAGCAGATCCGCGATCGCCGCGAGCGCGCCGGCAGCCACGCTCTGCGGGGAACCCGCGGCATCGAGTACGCGCACGCGCGCCGGCTCGAGTGCCGCCAGCTCGCGATAGCGCGCACGCACCCGCTCGAAGAAGCCCCGATCCTCGTCCTCGAAGCGATCGCCCTGCCCGGCCCTCTGGCGCGCGCGCCTGAGCCCCTGCTCCACCGGCAGGTCCAGCACCAGCGTGCGGTGCGGCCACAGATCGCCGTGCACGGCGCCCGCCAGGCGCTCGATCAGCTGCGGATCGACGCCGCGGCCCGCGCCCTGGTAGGCGCTCGTGGCATCGGTAAAGCGATCGCAGATCACCCAGATGCCGCCGCGCAGCGCCGGGCGAATCAGGTTGTCGAGGTGAATCGCGCGCGCTGCGAACATCAGCAGCGTCTCGGCCTCGGCGCTGATGCGCTCGGTGCCGCGCGCGAGCACCAGCCCGCGCAGCTGTTCGGCCAGCGGCGTGCCGCCGGGCTCGCGCGTGAGCCGCACCGCGACGCCGTGCACCTGCAGCGCGGCTTCGAGCGCCCGTGCCAGCGTCGACTTGCCGGCACCCTCGATGCCTTCGAGGCTGATGAATTTCCCCGGGGCACTCATGGCTGGCGGCCGGGCGCGCCCGGCGCGGCCAGCCTCGAGTCCGGCTGCACGCCGAGCTTGTGCAGATAGGCGCGCAGCGCAACGTCATGCTCGGCGAGCGTGGCCGAGAATTGATGCGTGCCGTCGCCATTGCCGGTGGCGACGAAGTAGCGCGCGTCGGTATCCGCCGGGTGCAGCGCCGCCTGCAGCGAGGCCGCGCCCGGCAGCGCGATCGGCGTCGGCGGCATGCCCCCGCGAGTGTAGGTGTTGTATGGCGTATCGGTCTCCAGGTCGCGCGTATGGATATGGCCATCGTAGCTCTCGCCCAGCCCGTAGATCACGGTCGGGTCGGACTGCAGCCGCATGCCGGCGCGCAGACGGTTGATGAACACCGCAGCGACTTTGGCCCGCTCGTCCTCGCGGCCGGTCTCCTTCTCGATGATCGAGGCCAGGACCAGGGCGTCGTCGGGGCTCGCCAGCGGCAGATCCGGAGCGCGGTTCAGCCAGGCATTGTCCAGCTCGGACTGCATGCGCTCATAGGCGCGCTCCAGGATCTTACGATCGCTGGTGTTGGCCGCGAAGCGGTAGGTGTCTGGGAAGAATCGCCCTTCGGCGGCTTCTCCCGGATGGCCGAGCGCATCCATCAACTGCGGCGCGGACAGTCCGCGCAACTGGTGCGTTACTGCCGGATGCGCATCGAGCGCACTGCGCATCTGCGCGAAGGTCCAGCCTTCCAGCACGGTCACCGATTCGAGCACCACGCGGCCGGCGATGAGCTGCGCCAGCACCTCGCGCGCACTCGAGTGCGGCGGCACTTCGTAGGTGCCCGACTGCAGGCGCGGCATCGGCCCGTGCAGTCGCAGGTAGATCTCCACCAGGCGTGCGTGTCGCAGCGCGCCCTGCTGCTGCAGGGCGAGCAGGATGCTGCGCAGGCTGCTGCCGGGCGCCACCTCCACGCGCACCGGCGAGGCCAGCGCGGCCGGCTGATCCATCGCCCAATCGAGCCCGCGCCAGGCGAGTCCCGCCGCCGCGCCCAGCAGCAGCAGCAGCAACAGCAGCAGGCTAAGCGCGCGCCGCATCGATCACCGCACGCAATCGTCGCGCCCGGGCATCGCTCGCCAGCGAGTGCCCCTCGAACAGCCGCACCGACTGCAGCCCCCAGCGCACGTTGGTCAGGAAGACCTCGTGCACGCCGCCAAGCTCAGCGAGCTGCACCGGGCGCACGCGCACCGGGCTGCCGTCGCGCGCTGCGGCCTCCAGCACCACCCGTCGCATCACACCCGCGACCCCGCAGTCACTGAGGTCGGGCGTGAACAGCCCCTCGTCATCGGCAAGGAACACATTCGACATGCTGCCACCAATTACCTGGCCCGCCGTCGACATCATCAGCACCTCATCGACTCCGGCCTCATCGCGCGCCATCTGCGCCAGCACCTGCTCGAGCCGGTTCAGGTGCTTGAGGCCAGCCAGCAGCGGGTTCACGCCGAGTGTGACGCCCGAGACGCCGAGGCGAAAGCCCGACGGCGCGCGCGCTGACGGCACGGGCCAGGGGTGGCGGCTGACGATGCGCGTCGGCCGCTCGTCGCCCACCGGGGCGTAGCCGCGGCGGGTCGCGGCGCCGCGGGTAACGATTGCCTTGACCAGGCAGTGCGGCTGGCCAGTCGCCAGCCCGCAGATCTCGGCGCGCAGCGCCTCGAATTCCCGGAACGGCAACCGCAGCCGCTCACAGCCCTGCTGCAGCCGCTCCAGATGCAGGCCCAGCCAACTCGGCCGTCCATCGCGACAGGCAACGGTTTCGAACAGACCATCGCCGTACTGCAGGCCGCGGTCGCCGCAGTCGATGCTGTGGCCGGGGCGGCCATCGATCAGCGCGCTGCTCATGCGCCCGCCAGCGCCGCCAGCAGGCCGCGCGCCTTGGCGCGGGTCTCGGCGAGCTCGCGCTGCCAGTCCGAATCGGCCACGATGCCGGCGCCGGTGCGAAAATCAACGCTGCGCTCGTGCAGCGTCAGGCTGCGGATCAGGATATTGAAATCCATCGATCCGTCGGCGTTGATGAAACCGAGGCCTCCGGTATAGGCCTGGCGCGCCTCGGCCTCGAGCTCAGCGATGATCTGCATGCAGCGGAATTTCGGGCAACCGGTGATGGTGCCGCCGGGAAACACCGCCCGCAGCACGTCGATCGGGGTCAGGTTGGGCAGCAACTCGCCGCACACATTCGATACGATGTGATGCACGTGCGGATAGCTCTCGATGCGCATGAATTCATCTGCCTGCACGCTGCCCGGCCGGCAGATGCGTCCCAGGTCATTGCGCTCCAGGTCGATCAACATGACGTGTTCTGCGCGCTCCTTCGGGTGTGCGATCAGAGCCGCGATCTCCGCCGCGTGATCGGTCGCAGCGCCGCTGCGCGGCCGCGTGCCCGCGATCGGGCGCGTATCGACGCGCCGGCCGCTGAGCCGCACCAGCCGCTCGGGCGAGGAGCTCAGCAGGCGCCAGTTCTGAAACTGAGCCAGCGCCGCGAACGGCGCCGGATTGGCGCTGCGCAGGCGCTCGTAGAGCGCGCCGGTGGCCGCGCTGAGCGCGGTGCCGCGCTCGAGCTCGCCGTGCCAGGCGCGCGACAGGTTGGCCTGATAGATCTCCCCGGCCCGTATGTAGTCGAGCGCGCCTTCGACGCGTGTGCGAAAACGCTGCGGCGCCTCCTCCTCGACCTGCACCGGCCCGGGGCCCGCCCCGGGCGCGGCCGAGGTCGCGTCGGCCTCCGGCAGCGCGGCCAGCGCCGCGCTCAAGGCCTCGAGCCGATCCTCCCGGCCATCCTCGGCGAACAGCCAGGCGCGCTGCGCGCGATGATCGTAGACCGCACCGGCCGGGATGCGCAGCGCGAACGCGGCCGGCGCGCCGGCATCGCGCCGGATCCGTGGCGCCAGGTTCAAGCGAGGTTCGATCTCGCTGGCAAGCTCGTAGCCCAGAAACACCACCCAGCCGCCCCGAAACGGGCCGAGCGCCTCGGAGGCTGCCGCCTGGGCGGCCTGCGCCACGGGCGACGCACCGGCCTGCTCGGGGTCGCCCGCGGCGCGCCGGCCCCGCCAGAGGGCCTCGAGCGCGTTCAGGAACCCGCCGCCCGGCGGCAGCGGCAGGCCGGTGGCGTGTAGCTGCCCGGACCCATCCTGCCACAGCGCTGCCTGCGGATAGGCGGCCAGGATCGAGTAGCGGCCCAGTGGACCGTGAGCCGCGCTGTCGAGCAGCACCGGGAAGGCCTGCGGATCGCGGTAGGCCAGGCGCCGCAGCCGGTCGGCGCCGAGCGCTACCGGCCGGATCAGCAGTTCGTCGGAAATCTCTACCTGCGCCATCTGCGCGTAGCCTTCGCGCCCGGCGCGCTCGCGCGAATCAGCCGCCGCCGAGGCGCCGGAAGATGAGCGTACCGTTGGTGCCGCCGAAACCGAACGAGTTCGATACCGCCACTTCGATCGTCATCGGCCGCGCGGTATTGGGCACGTAGTCAAGGTCGCACTCCGGATCGGGATTCTCATAGTTGGTGGTCGGCGGGGCCACCTGGTCGCGAATCGCCAGCACGCTGAAGATCGCCTCGACGACGCCGGCGGCGCCGAGCAGATGCCCGGTCATCGACTTGGTCGAGCTGACCGCGAGCCGCCTGGCGTGCTCGCCGAAGGCGCGCTTGATCGCGACGGTTTCGGCCTTGTCGCCGAGCGGCGTCGAGGTCGCGTGCGCGTTCAGGTACTGCACGTCGGTCGGCGTTGAGCTGCGCGTCGCGCAGCGCATTGACCATCGCCAGCCGCGCGCCGTCGCCGTCCTCGGGCGGCGCGGTGATGTGATGGGCATCGCCGCTCATGCCGAAGCCGATCAGCTCGGCGTAGATGCGCGCCCCGCGCCGCCGCGCGTGTTCGTACTCCTCGAGCACCATGGCGCCACCGCCATCGCTCAGCACGAAGCCGTCGCGATCGCGGTCCCACGGCCGGCTGGCGCGTCTGCGGCGAGTCGTTGCGTGTCGACAGCGCCTTGGCCTGCGCAAAGCCGCCCAGGCCGGTGGGGGTGGTCGCCATCTCGGCGCCCCCGGCCACGATCAGATCGGCATCCCCATACTGGATGCAGCGCGCCCCGAGCCCGAGCGCATGCGTGGAGGTGGTGCAGGCGGTGACCACACCCAGATTCGGGCCGCGCAGGCCGTAGCGGATCGAAAGGTGTCCGGAGATCATGTTGATGATGGTCGAGGGCACGAAGAACGGCGAGATCTTGCGCGGGTTGCGCCCGGAATCGACATAGGCTGCGTGCGTCTCCTCGATGGTCCACAGCCCGCCGATGCCGGCACCGGTCGACCACCCCGCAGCGATCGCGGTCGAGCTTGCTCGAAGTCGAGGCCGGCATCGCCGACCGCCTGCACGCCGGCGGCAATGCCGTAGTGCATGAACTCATCCATCGCGGCGCGCTTCCTTGACGCTCATGTACTGATCGACCGCGAAGCCGCGCACCGCGCCGCCGAAGCGGGTCGGGAACGCCGAGACGTCGAACCGGGTGATCGGTCCGATGCCGCTCTCACCACGCAGGATCGCCGCCCAGGCGTCGGCCACGGTGCTGCCCACCGGGCAGATCAGACCGAGACCGGTGATGACTACCCGGCGTTTACTCACGCGGCTCTCGAATCGGAAGTGGCGAACGCAGCGCCACGCATGGCGGCAACAACGTCGAAATCAGGCTTTGTTGCGGCGTTCGCTGATGTAATCGATCGCCTGTTGCACGGTGGTGATTTTTTCAGCGTCTTCGTCCGGAATCTCGATCTCGAACTCCTCTTCCAGCGCCATGACCAGTTCGACGGTGTCGAGTGAATCCGCGCCGAGGTCGTCGACGAACGAGGCGGCGTTGGTGACTTGCTCAGCCTTGACACCCAGCTGTTCGGCAACAATCGCCTTCACCTGTTGTTCAACGGTGCTCATCTTTTAGTAATCCTCTTTCGTGTTGACTTCAGTCCCGCTGCGGGCTCGCCTGGCCGGGCGCCTCCACGCGAGGGCGCGTATTGTAGGGGAACCCCCGCACGCTGGCCAGTTTGGTGACAGCGGGAGTACTTGATTATTCAGATTATTTGCGGACAGCAATTTGGGCAGCTGCGCTAGCCCATGTACATCCCGCCGTTGACGTGCAGGGTCTGCCCGGTGATGTAGGCCGCCTCGCGTGAGGCCAGAAACAGCACCGCGTTGGCAACCTCCTCGGCGCCGCCAAAGCGGCCGACCGGAATCTGTGCCAGATAGGCCTCGCGCTGCGCCTCGGTGATGCGCGTGTCATATCCGTCTCGATGAATCCCGGCGCCACGGTATTGACCGTGATGTTGCGTGTCGCCACCTCGCTTGCGCGAGCGCCCTGGTGAAACCTATCAGTCCGGCCTTGGCCGCCGCATAGTGCACCTGACCCGGCATTGCCGATCGATCCGACCACCGATCCGATGTTGATGATGCGGCCATGACGCTCCTTGAGCATGCGGCGCAGGCAGGCCTTGGACAGACGAAACACGGCCGACAGATTGACCGGCAGCGTCTGCTCCCAGTCCTCGCTCTTCATGCGCAAAATCAACGCATCACGTGCAATGCCGGCGTTGTTGACCAGAATCGTCGGCAGGCCTTCGGCCGCCGCCAGCGCATCGAGCAAGTGCGTCGGTCGAGGCCGCGCTCGGTCGCATTCCAGACCAGGCCGCGGCCGCGGATGCCGGCGGCGCGCAGATCCGCGCCCAACTTGTCCGCGCCCTCGGCCGTCGTGGCGGTGCCGACCACTGTTGCGCCGGCGCCGCCGAGCGCAAGTGCGATCGCGCGGCCGATGCCGCGCGAGGCCCCGGTCACCAGTGCCAGATCCGACTCAAGCACGCCCGGCTCCAGCGGCGGCGGCCGGGGCGGTGGCCGCCACGGCGGCCGCGAGCGAGTCGGGATCCTCGAGCGCATAGCAGTGCGCGCTGCGCTCGATGCGCCGGTTCAGGCCGGTCAGCACCTTGCCCGGGACCGCACTCGATCAGGTTTGGCGCCAGCCCGAGCAGCGCGCGCACGGTGGCTGTCCAGCGCACCGGACTGGCGAGCTGCCGCACCAGCGTGGCACGGATGTCGGCCGGATCCGAATGCTCGAGGCCGTCCACGGCGCTGACGTAGCGATACACGGGCGAGCGCACTTCGATCTGCTCGAGCCGGCGCGACAGCTGCTGCGCGGCCTCACGCATCAACGGCGAATGGGCCGGCACGCTCACCGGCAGCAGCACGGCGCGCTTGGCACCGCGTTCCCGGGCCAGGTTCATCGCGCGCGCGACCGCCCCCGCGTGGCCCGCGATCACGACCTGCCCGGGGCGAATTGTAGTTGACCGCCTCCACCACCTCGCCCTGAGCGGCCTGCGCGCAGACCGCTTCGACCTCGGCATCCTCGATGCCAAGGATGGCCGCCATCGCGCCCTGCACCCTCCGGCACCGCGCGCTGCATGATCTGGCCGCGGTACTGCACCAGCCGCACCGCGGCCTCGAACGGCAGCGCCTCGCGCGCACACCAGGGCAGTGAATTCGCCGAGACTGTGTCCGGCGACCACCGCTGGCGGCGTGCCGCCCTGCTCGCGCCAGACGCGCCAGGTCGCGATGCCCGCGACCAGCATCACCGGCTGCGTGTATTCGGTCGCATTCAGGCGTTCCGCCGGACCTTCGGCGACCAGCCGCCACAGGTCGAAGCCGAGTGCCTGCGAGGCCTGCGCGAAGCAGTGCGCGGCCTGCGGGATAGCGCGCGGCCAGCGCCGCCAGCATGCCGACCGACTGGGAACCCTGGCCCGGAAACACCATTGCAATCGACATTAGCTGTGTCAGCCCTCGCAGCCGCAGTCACCGAAAGCAGCGTCGCGCGCCACTTGGCCGCGGCCCGCAGCATACAAAGCGGCGCGGATTATAGCGGCTTCGCCGCCGCGCGCGGCAGCAGCGCGCCGATCAGGCCGCCGAGCGCGCCGAACAGATGCGCATCGGGCACCAGCGGCAGATCGCCCGCGAACAGGCTGGCGCCGGACTGCTGCTCGTACACCAGCTTGACGATCAGCAGCAGCAGCAGCGCGGCGCCGAATGCGTCGCCACCGCGCGATACAGTGCGCACGCGCCCGCGGCCAGGCGCCGTGCAACACCCCCGAGGCCCCGACATACCACTCGACCGTCGGGCCGCAGGAACCACAGCCCGGCATCGATCGCGGTCGCGGCCATCAGCAGAATCCAGAGCCAGCGGCGCGGCGGGAATTCGCGCGCAAACAGCACCCACAGCAGCGCCAGCCCGGCGCAATTGAGCAGCGCGTGCACCCAACCGAGGTGCACCAGATGCGCGCTGAACAGTCGCCACCATTGGAAGTGGGCGAGCGCGTCGCGCTCGTATTGCAGGCAGCTCGCGTCCCCAGTCGCCGGTGGCATTCGACCGCCAGGATCAACAGCATCAGCACCGCAGCAGTGCTGCACCATAGCGAGCGTCGCAATTTGCCGACCGGACCCAAGATTGTGCGCTGCTGTCAGTTCTTGCGGGCTTCATTTGTTATCATCGTGCGATCGACAGCGTATGGCTTTTTGCCGCGGCCAGCCAACTATATGAGTGCCAAAGACGTGCGTACAGCGTGCCTGCAGGCTTTGCCGCAGCAGCGTGGTTTCACGCTGATCGAGATCATGGTGGTCGTGATCATCATCGGCCTGCTCGCGGCGGTCGTGGTGCCACAGTTCCTCGGACGCGTCGATGACGCGCGTATCGCCAAGGCGAAGCAGGATATCCAGGCCCTGGAGACCGGCCTGACGATGTTCAAGCTCGACAACTTCACGTACCCGACCACGGAGGATGGCCTCAAGGCGCTGGTGGAGAAACCCAACGATCCGAACATCAAGAACTGGCGGCCCGGCGGCTATCTCAAGCACCTGCCCAAGGACCCCTGGGGCAACGACTATCAGTACCAGAGTCCGGGCACGCACGGCGAGTACGACGTGTACTTCGTTCGGCGCCGATGGTCAGGCTGGCGGTGAAGGCGTCAACGCCGACATCGGCAACTGGAATCTCGGCAACTGACCCAGGGTCGCCCGAGCGTCTCCGCCGTGACTCGCACGCACCGGTCAGGCCCGTCGCTGCTGCCGCGCCCGCGCGGCTTTACGCTGGTCGAGATCCTGGTCGTGATGGTGATCATCGGCATCGTGGTCGTCGGCGCCATCCTCAGCCTGGGCGCGACCGGCAAGGACAGTCAGCTCGAGCGCGAGCGCGATCGGCTGTCGGCGCTGATGGCGTATGTGCGCGAGCGCGGCGGCATGCTGACGCTCGAGTACGGCATCCGCTGCGGCCAGCACGGCTATCGCTTCGTCTACTTCGACACACTGCACCAATCAGTGGGTGCCCGAAACGTATCGATGACACGCTGCGGCTGCGGCGCATGCCGCCCGGGCTGACGTTGCAGCTGGTGATCGAGGGCCGTCAGGTGGTGCTGAACGACAAGGCGCTGACACTCGACAAGCGCGTCACCACGCCCGCGGGCGGCACCGTGTCCACGCTGGGCGATCTGCCCAACAGCTTCACCGACCAGCTCGCGGACAACTCGCCGCAGATCATGCTGTTCTCCAACGGCGATACCAATTCCTTCGCCCTGACCATCATGCGCGAGGGCGTCGGCCGCAGCGTCAGCCTGCAGAGCAGCGCCGATGGCACCATCAAGGCCAGCGACATCCTGGAGCCGAAGCGATGAGGCCGGGCTTCGGCGGCGGCCAGGCGGGCGCGCGCGGCTTCACGCTGATCGAGGTGATGGTCGCCCTGGTGATCGTCGCCTTCGGCATGGGCGCGGTGCTGGCCGCACTGAGCTCGGCCGCAAACAACGTGGCCGCCCTGCACGACAAGACGCTGGCCCAGTGGATCGCGCTCAACCTGGTGGCCGACACACGGCTCAATCTGCAGGTGCCCACCACCGGCACCAGCGAAGGCGACGTCAAGGCATTCGGCAACGCCAACTGGCACTGGCAGCAGGACATCGTGCCGGTGCCTATGTTTCCCGGGCTGCTCGAGATCACGGTCCGGGTGCGGCGTACCGGCACCAGCTCGCCCGCCAGCGGCAGATCCAGCAGCTCGAGCAGCTCCAGCAGTTCGAGCGGGGCCAGTCGCATCGGCGGCAGCAACAGCTTGGGAAACTCGGGCAGCTTCGGCAGCTCGGGCGGCTTCGGCAGCTCCGGTGGTCTCGGCACGCTCGGCCACTCATCGAGCTCGGGCAGCTCCGGCATCGCGATGTTCTCGAACAGCGCGCAGAATCAGAACTGGCTCGCGACCGTCATCGGCTTTCGTGGCGATGCCGTGGCCCTCGCCAGCGGCGAGGCACCGGACTGGAACGGCACCAGCCTCAGTGGCGCCGGCAGCAGCAGCGGCGCCTCCAGCTCCGGCGCCGTGGCCAACCCGGGCACGGGCATTGGCGGCGCCTTGAGCGGCAGCAGCTCGGGCAGCGGCACGTTCATGCCGGTCACGCCCGGCAGCTCGTCGGGCGGAGGCTGAGGCGATGGCCGGCCGCCACCCTCGTGGCTTCACGCTGATCGAGCTGCTGGTGGCACTGTTCATCACCGCGATCATGTTTGCATTCGGCTACCGGGCACTGGATCAAGCCTTGAAGAGCCGGCGCGAAGTGGAGGAGCAGTCGGCACGGCTGATTGCCGTGCAGCAGACGCTGCGCACGCTCGAGCAGGACTTCGAGCTGCTGCAGCCGCGTCCGGTCCGCAACCTCATCGGCGACGGCTATCTGCCGGCGCTGAGCGCGGCGCAGAGCAGTGCCATCGGCAGCGTCGGCGGCCTGAGCAGCCTCAGCACCAGCAGTACCAGCGGCCTCGGCAGCATCACCGCGAGCGGCGCGGCCGCACCGCTGGTCACCTTCACCCGCGGCGGCTGGACCAATCCCGTGGGCGTTCAGCGCAGCGAGCTGCAGCGCGTGAGCTATCAGCATCGAGAACGGCGCGCTGATCCGGCAGTACTATCCGGTGCTCGATGCAACCGAGGCGGTGCTTCCGGTCAAGCGCCAGCTGATCGATCACGTCAAGAACTTCAGCCTGCGCTTCATGGATGCCGGCCACAACTGGCAGACACAGCTGGCCGCCGATCACGACCGGCGCCAGCTCGGCCGACCATGGCGCCGCGGCTGCGACCGGTGGCGGTGGAAGTGACGATCGAGCTCGAGGATTGGGGCGTGCTGGTCCGTCGCATCGAGGTGGCCGGATGAGGCGCGCCCGGGTGCCTCCGGCGCCACTCTGCGCGGCTGGCGGGCGCTGCGGCCTCAGCGCGGCGTCGCGCTGATCACGGCCATGGTGCTGGTCGCGATCGCAGCGGTACTCGCCACCGCGATCGGCTTTGCCAGCGCGATGTCGGCGCGGCGCGCCACCACGGTGTTCGGTGCCGACCAGAGCCTGCTCGCCGGCCGAGGGCGCCGAGGCCATGGCGGCCTTCGTGCTCAAGCAGTTCGCCAGCGGGGCCGCGAGCATGTCGCTCGATCAGCCCTGGGCGCAGCCCTATGGCCCGTTCGAGCTCGGCGACGGGGTGACCCTCGAGTTCGCGCAGATCGAGGACCAGCAGGGCAAGTTCAACATCAACAACCTCGCCGCCGGCGGCACCAGCGACAAGTTCTCGATCCAGCAGTTTCAGCAACTGCTGAGCCTGCTCGGCCTCGAGACCAAGTGGGCCGGCATCCTCGCCGACTGGATCGACGTCGATAACCAGCCGAACACTCCCGACGGCGCCGAGGACAGCGTGTATCTCGCGCAGACCCCGCCGTACCGCGCCGCGAACATGCCGGTCACGAGCATCTCCGAGCTGCTGGCACTGCCGGGCTTCGGCCGCGATCGCTACAATCGACTGGCGCCCTACATCACCGCCCTGCCGCCAGGAACAACAATCAACATCTGCACTGCCAGGCCTTACGTGCTCGATGCGCTGCTGGTGAGGGCAAGAGCGAATACAGCACCGATCCCGCGAACCTGGCAATCAAGCGCAAGGACAGCAACGGCTGTTTTCCCACCATGGCCGCCTATCAGCAGAGCCTCGCCGGCCCGGCGCAGGCACAGGCTGCGGGCCGCGATCGGTACCACCTCGTCGTACTTCCGGCTGCGCGCGGTCATCACTATTGGCACTGCGCGGTTCAACTTGTACAGTCTCCTGTACCGCGATCTCAGCGGGCAGATCCGGCCCATACTCAGAACCTTCGGCACGGAATAATCATGGCGGAATGGCTCATTCTGCAGCTGTCGCGCGGCCCCGAGGAACGCTGCGGCTGGATGCTCGCCGATGATCACGGCCAGCCGCTGAGCGCGCCGCGGGTCGGTGCGCTCGCACAGGCGGCTGATGATGCGGCCGGCCGCCGCATTGCCGCCATCGTGCCGAGCAGCGACGTGCTGATGACCGAGGTCGAGCTGCCGCAGAAGAGCGGCGTGCGTCCGCAGCAGATCGCCCCGTTCGCGCTCGAGGAGCAGCTCGCGGCTGATATCGAGACGCTGCATTTCGCGGTCGGTGCGCGCGATGAGCACAGCGCTCGCACCGCGGTCGCGGTGGTCACGCGCGCGCTGATGGACCAGTGGCTTATCGGCGCTCAATGCGCCAAGGGCTGACCCCGACGGTGCTGTGCGCGGAAGCCGCGCTGCTGCCCGACAATCCGGGTCACACCGTGGTATTGCTCGAGGGCGATATGCTCAGCGTGCGCCGCGCCGGCCAGACGCCGCTGGCGCTGCCGGCCGCGGACATGGCGGCCGCGCTCGAGGCTTCGCTCGGCGCCGGAGCTGAGCGCCGACAACCTGATCGTCTACGCAACGCCGCAGGACTGGCATCGTCACTCGAGCCGAGGCCGAAGCGCTGCGCAACCGATGTGCCAGCCTCAAGGTGCAGCTGCTCAATGCCGGACCGCTGCCGCTGCTCGCCCCGCAGCTGATGAGCGGGCATTTCATCAACCTGCTCGCGCGGGGACTTCGCGCTCAAGAACTCGTTCGGCGGCGACTGGCGGCGCTGGCGGCTGGCCGCAGTGCTCGCGGCGGCGCTGTTCGCGCTGCATATCGGCGGACTGTCGCTCGAACTGCTGCAACAGCAGCGCAACGAGCGCGCGCTCGATGAGGCCATCGGCAATGTCGCACGGCGCGCACTGCCCGGGGATTCCGGCACCGGTGCGGTGCGCTCGCGCGTCGAGCAGCGGCTGCTCGCGGCGCAGGGGCAGTCGGGCGGCTCCGGGCTGCTGCCGGCGCTGGCCGCGCTGGCGCAGGCGGTGAACGGTGTCAATGGCGCCTCGGTGCAGGCGCTGAATTTCCACGAGGGCGGTCTGGATCTCACAGCTCAAGGCCAGTGATGCCTCCAGTCTCGAGCGCGTCGATCAGGCGCTGCGCAACGGCGGCTGGCAGGCCGAGCTGACGTCCGGCGCGACGGCCGGCTCGGCCTACGAGGGCCGCATCCAGATGCGGCCGCCCGGCGGGGCCACGACCGCGAGGCACGGCCGATGATTGAACGCCTGTCGCAATACCTGCAGCGCCTCGAGCCGCGCGAGCGGCGCGTGCTGCTGTTCGGCGCCGCCGCCGCGCTGCTGCTGATCGTTGTCGGCACCGTGTTGCCGCTGCAACGTAGCGTCGCGGCAGCCCAGCAGCGCGTCGAGCGCAAGCGCGATGACCTGCAGTGGCTGCGCACGATGGCACCGCAGCTCGCGGGTTTGCGCAGCAACGCGCCGCCGCCGCTGCGCGAGTCGCTGGTGGTGCTGGTCGATCGCACCGCGCGTGAGTCCGGACTGGCAAAGAGCCTGCTCGGCAGCCAGCCGGGCGGGGACGGCGGCCTGAACGTGCGCCTCGATCAGACGCCGTTCGACACGCTGATCGCCTGGCTGTCGCAGCTGCGTGAGCGCTACGGCGTACGCGTGGATTCAGCGACCATCGATGCCGGCAAGGGTAGCGGCAATGTCACCGCCACGCTGGTATTGCACGCGGGCTGAGCATTGCGAACGGCGCTCATCCTGGCGGTCGCCGTATTTCTCATCACGCTGCTGGTGCGCCTGCCGCCGCAGCTGCTGCTGCCGCTGCTGCCGGCGGGCGTGGCGTGCGCGGAGCCTGATGGCACGGTGTGGCGCGGTCGCTGCGGGCAGCTGCGGGTCGGCACCTGGTCGGTCGCGTCGCTGAGCTGGTCGTTGCACCCCGCGGCGCTGCTGCGCCTGCGGATCGCGGCCGATGTTGCGAGCCAGGACCCTTCTGTCCGCGGACAAGCGCAGGTCGAGCTCGCCCGCGATGGCGCTATGGCGATCAGCGCGCTGGCCGCCACGATCGCGATACCGGGCGGCTCGGGACCGGTACCCGCCGGCGCCACCGGCACGCTGCTGCTCGCGATCGACTCAGCGCGCATCCAGGGCGGGCAGCTGGTCGCGGTGCAGGGCAAGCTCGATCTGCAGCAGCTGCGGATCGAAAACCCGCCGGCCTACCTGGGCAGCCTCGAGCTGAAGTTTGGGCCGCCGATCCAGGCCGGGCCGATGGTCGGACAACTGACCGACCTGGGCGGCCCGCTGTCGGTGGTCGGAGTGCTGCAGCTCACGCCGAGCGGCAGCTACGACCTCGAAGGCAGCATCGCTGCGCGGCCGGGCGCGGGTGCGGACCTGACGCAGATGCTGCAGATGCTGGGCCCGCCCGACCCCCAGGGGCGGCGCGCGTTCTCGCTCGCGGGCGCGCTGTAGCGCGCACCGGCCCGACGGTCAGGCACATCGGAAGCCTGATCCGGCATCGACCTCAACTCGCCGCGGCATCGAGCTCGCGGAACACGCCGAGCAGCGGAAAGTACAGGGCCAGGCGCACCGGCTGGCGCCCGAGCTGCGCGGCAAGGGCGGCGTAACGCAGCAATTGTGGCCGGTAGCGATCGGCTTCGCGGTCGACGAACTCGCGCTCGGCGCCGCCCTCGTGCGTGCTGGTCTTGAAGTCGACGATCCAGCGCTGCCCGGCATCGTCCACCAGCATGCGGTCGATGATGATGTTGACCACGCGACCCTCATGCAGCCCGGTCAGGCGCCACTCGCTGCGTGCCTCGCGGTGTGCGCCTGAGAGCAGCCAGCGGCCGCGCGGATCGGCGAGCGTGCGCTGCAGCGCCTGTTGCACCCGTGCGCTGGCCCCCGCGCGCTCGTCCGCGGCCACACCGAGCTCGGCCAGCCAGCCGCCGTAGTCCGGCAGTACGCCCGGCGCGGTCGCGGCCGGCAGTTCCGCTGCCGTGGCCAAGCGGTGCAGTTCGGCGTGTACGATGGTGCCGACGGCACGCGCGCTCAGGCCCACCCAGCGGTATTCGGGCGGCTCGATCAGGTCCGGCGATGCCAGTCGCAGCCGCCGCAGCGCGGCCAGCGCGCTCGCCGGCGGCTGCGCGACCGACCAGCGCGCCGGCAGCCGCCACAGCGGTGTGCGATCCGCATCCGTGACGGCCGTGGCGGCGTCCGACCACGATTCCAGCGTCGCTGCGCTGACCGCGCCTACCGGCGTCAGGGCCTGGAACTGCTCGCCGATCGCCGGCCAGAGTAGATCGAGCAGCGAGCCGGCGCGGGGCGCCGGCTGCTGCCCGGCGCGGGCCGGCAGCGGCAGGTCAGCCAGCAGATGCAGTGCGGTGCGCGCGCGCGTCGCGGCGACGTACATCAAGCGCACGCGCTCCAGCCGCGAGCGCTCGCGGCGCAGGCGCTTGATATAGGCGGCCAGTGAAACCCGCGGCTCCTGCTCGGTGGAGCGAATCGGCGCCAGCAGCAGATCGGTGCCCGCGCTCGCGCGCGGCAGCTCGATCCAATGCAGCAGCGGGTCGCGATCGACCGCGGTCCGGCGGCCGAGTCCCGGCAGAATCACCACGTCCCACTCCAGCCCCTTGGCCGCATGGACGGTCATGAGCTCGATCGCGCCGGATTGCGGCGGTGCGCCGGAATACAGCCGTTCGGTCAGCTCCGCGAGCGCCTCGCCCACCAGCCGCTCGGGATCATCGTGCAGCGCCAGCGTATCGATGAACCGGTGCGCGTCGAGTCGATCCACCTCGGCACGATGGATTGCGGGACCTGCCAGCCGCAGCCAGCAGTGCTCGACGCGCTGCCACAGCGCCAGGGCGCGCTCCGGCCCGAGAATCGCGGGCGCCAGCGCCTTGCACAGGCGCGACACACGCAGCCGCGTCGCCTCCGCAGTCTCATCCGATGCGGCGCGCCGGTCCTGGCTGGACTGAGCCTGGTTCGCGCCATCGTGCGGCGGCGCGGCCCGCGACTGCAGCCACCGGAACATATCGGTGTCGGCGCGCGGCAGCAGCGCCTCGAGCTCCGCGAGGCTCAGGCCGCACCAGGGCGCGCGCAGCAGAGCCAGCCAGGCGCTGCGATCGGCCGCGTGCAGCAGCGCGCGCGTGAGCGCCGCTAGGTCACGGATCACCGGCCGGTCGCCCAGCCGCTCGAGGTCGACGCCGCGCAGCGCGAAGCCCGCCGCGCGCAACTGCGCGGCGCTCAATGCGACGTGCTCACGGCTGGCGACCAGCACCGCAATGGCCGCTTGCGCGTCGCGCGCGCGTGCCGCGCGCACGATCTGCACCACGCGCGCGGCTTCTGCGACCCGATCGCCGGCATGCAGCCGATGCAGCGTCACCGCGCCTTGCGCGACGTCCGGCGCCTCTGGCGCCTCTGGCGCATCTGGCGCGCTGTCCTCGGGCGCAGCCGGCACCGATGGCAGATAGCGGATGGCCGCCCGTCGCGCGTCGTCATCGGCGGGAAACAGTCGGGTGAAATGCGCGTTCACCCACGCGATCAGCGCCGCGCTCGATCGAAAGTTGCGACGCAGTTGCAGCGGCTCGAAGGCGATCTCGCCGACCCCGTAGTCGCGCGCCCGCAGAAACAGGCCGACTTCGGCTTCGCGAAACTGATAGATCGACTGCATCGGATCGCCGACCACGAACAGCGTGCGCCCATCGCCCCGCTCCCAACTTGCCGTCAGCGCCTGCAGCAGCTCGAACTGCTCGTAGGAGGTATCCTGAAACTCATCGACCAGGATGTGGCGCAGCGCACCGCCGGCGCGCAGCGCAAAATCGCTCGGCGTGTCCTGCTCGCGCAGCGCCTCGCGCGCGGCCGCGGCGACGTAGCTGTAGTCGACTGTGGCGCCATCGGCGAACACCAGCTGCAGCTCGGCGGCCGCACGCAGCAGCAGCAGCGCCAGGGCCTCGAGCGCCTCGTGATCGGCGGCGTCGAACCGGTTGTCGGGCAGCGCGCGCACGCGGGCGCAGGTCGCGAGCGCGCCGGGCAGCGCATCGAGCGCCCGGGTCCATGCCGCAATGCGGTCCTTCATGACGCTGTCATTGCGCTCGAAGCCTTCGCGCAGCGTAAAGCGCCGCCGCCAGCCCTGTTCGGTGAGCGCCAGCTCGCACAACGCACGCCAGTGCGGCAAGCTGTCGGGTTCCCCGGTCAGGGCAATCGGAGCGCGCGGTGGCGCGGCGCCACCATCGGCGCGCACGCGCCAGGCGTGAGTCAGCAGGGCTTCGCCCTCGCGCAGCAGCGCCGGCGGCAACAGCGCCATCGCGGCTGCCAGCTCGGTGCGCAGCGCGGATTCGAGGCCGCGCTGCACGCACTGCGCCAGCCCGCCGTCGCGCGCCTGCAGCAGCCGCGGTAACCAGTGCGAGCGTCGCTCGAGCATGTCCGCCAGCAACTGCTCGAGCCGGCGCCAGCTGTTGTCGAGCCGATCGAACAGCCGGTCAGCGGCCGCCGCGGCCGCCGGATCCTCGCCCGCCAGCTGCAGGCAGCGCCGCGCGGCGCGCCGATACAGCGTCGCCGGGGCCGGCGCGATCTCCAGGCTCGGCCCGGAACGCGCGGCGACCGGCAGCTGGGTTGCCAGCCAGTGGTTCAGCGCGTCGATGGTCTCGATGCGCAGCCGCGACGGATTGTGCAGCAGCTGCCAGGCGCGCTCGGCATCGCGTGCGCGCGCCGAGCGCAGCAGCTGCGGCGCGATGCCCGGCACTGCCTGGCCTGTGCTGGCCGCCTGCAGCGCGGCCAGGATCCGGTGGTGCATCTCGGCGGCGGCTTTGCGCGTGAATGTGATCGCGAGGATCTCTTCGGGCGCATCCACCGAAGCCAGCAGCGCCAGAAAGCGCGCCGTCAGCACCGTGGTCTTGCCGGAGCCAGCCGGCGCCTGCAGCAGCATCGAGCGCTGGACATCCAGCGCCTCGTGGCGCGCGCGCCAATCGAGCTCGAGCGCCGCCGCGTCGGCCGGGGGGGTCGATCTGCTCATGGCGCGTCACACCGCAGCGCCTCGGCCGCCTGTGCCGCTTCGCTCTCGCCGGCCGCGGCGAGGCTCGCCGCGGCCAGCACCCGCGGGTCGATGCGGCAGAGCATCGGCAGATGGCAGTACTCACAGGCGCCGGGCTGAGGCTGCACCGCGGCGTCGCCGTCGAGGAACTCGCGCACCAGCCGCTGCAGCCGCTCGCGCCACTGCTGCAGCAGCGGCGGCCACGCGGGCGCACCGCCGGGCAGCGCCGCAAGCCCGGGCAGCCGCCCGTGCCGATCCGCCAGGCCGCGCAGTTTCAGGCCTTCGCGGCCCAGGTGCAGCGCCACCACCGCCGCCACTTCATCGCCCAGCGCCGTCGCGTAAGCGGGCAGCTGCGGCTGCGCTGGCCGCTCGGCAAACGCATCGAACGTCTGCGCGGCGCCGCTCTTGTAGTCGATGACCGCCAGCCGCCCATCGCCGAGCCGATCGACCCGATCGAGCTGCAGCAGCAGCGAGGCGCCGCCGATCGGGCAAGGCAGCCGCGACTCGATCGAATGCGTGTGGAATGCCTCGCGCGTGAGTTCCCAGTCAACCAGTCGGGCGATCAGGCGCTCGGTGCGCGCACGCTCGCGCCGCAGCAGGTCCGGTGCCAGGCTGTCCGGCCGGCGCGCGACGACTTGCTCGATCGCCGCGTCAACGCAGTCGCGCACCAGTGCACCCGTGGCCTCCGGGCCCCGCTGGTGCAACGTCGCGGAGTCGCGGGTGGAGCGCCAGAACAGCTCCAGCGCGCGGTGCAGCAACTGGCCGCGCACCCTTGGATCGATGCCGGGACGCGGCTCAGGCAGGGGCCGAGCCTGCAGGCGCAGCTCGGCAAAGCTCCGAAACGGACACAGCGACTGCAACTCGAGCAGCCGGATGCCGCCCGAGAGGGCCTGTTCCTCCCTCCAGCGCGAACCATGGTCGTCGCGCCAGGGCTGCAGCGGCGGCGCCTGCGCCTCGAGCCAGACGTGCAGCGCGAAGTCGCTCGAGCCTGCGCCAGGCGCGCCCGCGGTATCGGGCAGCGCCGGTGAAGGCTCCCCCAGCAGCGGACTGGGATCGCGCGGCAGCTCGGCCTCGCTGCGCGACCAGCTCCACACGCAATGCGCCGCGCACCCCTGCCACTGCCGCATGCGCTGCAGCGCCAGCTGCA
This sequence comes from uncultured Gammaproteobacteria bacterium, assembly GCA_963701975.1. Classification (GTDB taxonomy): domain Bacteria; phylum Pseudomonadota; class Gammaproteobacteria; order Steroidobacterales; family Steroidobacteraceae; genus FEN-1191. The sequence goes on along the minus strand of OY969692.1, from coordinate 3,034,633 downwards.
GCTGGCCTGCCGGGCTCGCCTCGGGCAACCCGACATCCCGTTGCAGCAGCGGCGGCAGCAGCGCATCGGGCTGCGCGGCGGCCGGCCAGACCTCGGCCGAGAGCCCAGCGACCCAGATGCCGTCGTAGCGCACGATCGGGTCGTCGAGGCTGGCGGTCACGGTCACCGGCACATCGTCACTGGCGGGCTCGAACGCGATGCGCTGTGCCAGCTCGCGCAGCAGGCGGCTTGCCTGCGCGCCGTCCAGCCGGCCCACCGGCGCCACGATCGCCGCAAAGTCGCCGAGCAGCTCATCGAAACGCATCCGCAGCTGCTGCTCGGCGCTGCCGAGGCTGCTCTCGCCGGGCCAGCCGCAGCGCTGCAGCAGTTGCGCGAACGAGCGTGCCCATTGCGCCGGGCTGGCCAGGCGCGGCGCCACCGCGGCATCGAGCGCCGCGATCAGCCCGCGCAGCACCGCGGCGGCCGGCTCTCCCAGGGCCGCGCCCACGGGCGCCACCAATTGCCCGAGCATCGCGCGCCGGACGTCGCCGAGATTGTGCTCGCGCAGCCACAGTTCGATTCGCAGGCATTGGTCGCGCTCGAACGCGCCCAGGTAGCTCGAGCGCAGCGCGGCGCTGAGCGGCTCGAACTGTGCGCCCTCGGCGGCGACGGCAATCAGCTGCAGCGCGGTGGCCACCACGGCATACGCATCCAGGGGCCGTCCGCCTTCGAGCGCGAACGACGCCTCGCCCGGGCTGGTGCCGGTGCTCAGCAGCGCCTCGAAGTCCAGCCGTTGCGACAGCGCGCGCTCCCAGACATGGCGCTGCTGCGCCAGCCGCGGCACCACCAGCAGCAGGCGCGCCCGGGTGTCGCGCTCGAGCAGCGAGGCGCACCACTGTGCCGCTGCTTCGGCTTCCAGCAGCGGATTGTCATAGCCGATGACCCGCGCGGTGCGGCCGGCCAGCGGCCCGCCGGTGCTCGCGGCCTGCTCGGCGGCGACCCGGGCTCCGTGCTGCTCAAGCCACTGCCGGCGGGCACTGCCCAGGCAGGCAAAGCCGGCCAGCAGCAGCTGCGCCGAGGGTCGCAGGTGCTCGGCGCAGTCGCGCCAGGAACTGCTGCCGAGCGCCCCCAGCTCGGCGCAGCGACGACTGAAGGCGGCTCGCGACTGCAGCAGCACCGCCGACTCCGCTGTCGAGGCGCGCCTGAGCGGCATGCCGTAGTCGTCGAGCCGCCCGACGGCGCGCCGCACCGGCTCGATCAGGGCATCGGGCCTCAGCACCGCGAGATCGCTGCACGCCGCATGCACCGCCTCGCGCCACAGCAGCCACTCCTCAGCGCCAGTCAGCCGCCGGCGTGCCAGCTCGCCGCGCGCGCGCGCGGCATCGAGCTCACGTTCCAGCCACGCGCCCCACGGCAACACGTCGGGGCTGTCCCAGACACGCCGGCCGGCGCTGAGCATGGCATTGCTGTGCGCCACACGGATCGCCGTGGCGCGCTGACGGCTCGGCACGACGAGCGTGCCGCCGCCGTTCAGGTGCTCCAGGAGCTCGGAAGTAAGCTCAAGCAAATCAGATCGATATCAGTAAAATCTGATGTATTACTTAAATCTTGCCTGCGCCTCGACGACGGTGCGCCGATCGGTGTCGGGCGCGGCGCTCGCCTGAGCAGCGAGCAGCTCATCGATGCGCTCGAATACCACGCGCAGGGTCGCCGCGTCGGGTAGCGTCGTGACACGAAAGTGGTTGCGATAAGGAACGTTGAAGCTCACGCCGGGCGCGACCAGCACATGCTTCTGTTCGAGCAGGTCGAGCGCGAACTGCTGATCGTCGAAGTCGGGCAGCGCCTGCGGGTCCACGCTGATGAACGCGTACATCGCGCCCTGCGGGGGCGCCAGACGCAGGTAGCGGCTGGCCGCGGTGGCCTCGATGATCGCCCGCCGCGACTCGTACAGCCGGCCGCCCGGGCTCACCAGTTCACGCATGCTCTGGTAGCCGCCGAGCGCGGTCTGCACTGCCCATTGCGCCGGTACATTGCTGCACAGTCGCAGCGACGACAGCAGCTCGAGCGCCGTCAGGTAGTCGGCCGCGCCGTGCAGCCGTCCCGAGAACGCGGCCCATCCGACCCGATAGCCGCAAGCGCGGTAGATCTTCGACAGGCCGGACATCGTCGCGCACAGCGTATCGCGCACCAGCGTCGCCATCGGGATCGACCCGGCGCCGTCGTAGACCATCTGGTCGTAGATCTCGTCGCTGTACACTACCAGCTGGTGCCGTTCGGCGAGTCGCGCGATCGACTCCAGCACCGGGCGCGGGTAGTTGGCGCCGGTGGGGTTGTTGGGATTGATCACGACGATGGCGCGGGTCCGCCGGGTAATCAGCGATTCGATTTCGGCCGGATCAGGCACGAAGCCATTTTCAGGCCGGCACGGATAGTGAACCGCGCGGCCGCGATTGAGATTGACCGCTGCGGTCCAGAGCGGGTAGTCGGGGCTCGGCACCAGTACCTCGTCGCCGTCGTTGAGCAGCGCGCGCAGCACCAGGTCGATCAGCTCGCTGACGCCGTTGCCGATGAACACCTCCTCGGCGCTCAGCCCGGTCACACCGCGTGCCTGCTGCTGCATCACCACGGCTTCGCGCGCCGGGAAGATCCCCTTCTGGTGACAATAGCCTTCACTTTCGGACAGATTCTCGATCATCGCCAGACGCATCGTCTCGGGCGTGCGAAAGCCGAACAGCCGCGGGTTGCCGATGTTCAGCGAGATGATCTCGTAGCCCTGGCGCTCCAGGTCGTGCGCGCGGCGCGCCAGTCGCCCACGAATCTCGTAGCGCACATTCTTGAGCGAGTCGCTGGGTTTCACGCTGTGATCGAGGCTCATGCGGCAAGCCTAACCTGTCTCGCTGCCGGACGCATGTCAGGCGCGCTCACGCTCCGGCGATGCCGGGGCGAGGGCCCGGTCCGGTGTGCGGCCGCAGCGCGCGAGCGCCGGGCTGCCCGGCGCGGTGCCGGAAGCCGGTGCCGGCCTCTAGAGCTGCCCCAGCACGTGCTCGGCCGAGGAGACCTTGAACTGGCCCGCGGCCTCCACGTTGACCTGCGTCGCCACGCCCTTGTCCACCACGATCGCGAAACGCTGGCCGCGCATGCCCATGCCAAAGCCCTTGGCGTCCATTTCCAGTCCGAGCGCACGCGCGTAGTCGCCATTGCCGTCGGCGAGCATCAGCACCTTGTCGCCGCTGCCGGCGTGCTTGCCCCAGGCATTCATCACGAACACGTCATTGACGGCCATGCAGGCGATCGTATCCACGCCCTTGGCGCGCAGCTGCCCGGCCAGCGCCGATGAAGCCCGGCAGGTGCTTGGCATCGCAGGTCGGGGTGAAGGCGCCGGGCACCGAGAACAGCACCACGCGCTTGCCGCTGAACAACTCAGCGGTGCTCAGATCCTTGGGCCCCTTGTCGGTCATGATCTTGAACTTGCCCTCAGGCATGCGTTCGCCGGCTTTGATGGTCATGGTGCGATACTCCTTGAGGTTTGTGCACTGCCTCTAGGCGCTGTGCGCGTGCAGCGCCCAGAGCTTGCCCAGACGCGCATAGCCGCTGTTGCTCGATGAGGCTACCTTATCGAAGGACTTCTGCGCCTCGGAGGCGTTGCGCAGCCGCAGCTGCGCGATACCGAGCAACAGGTTGGCCTCATCGGGCGACTTGAGCCCGCCTTTGGCGATGCCCTTGCTGATCGCCGCGACCGCCTTGTCGTTCTGCCCGTAACTCATGTACGCCGCACCGACCTGTACCAGCTGATCACCGGTCGCGGCGCCACTGGCCTGCTGCTCGTTGGTGCCGAGCTGAGCCTGGTCGGCCGCTGCGCGCTGCTTGGCGCCGTCGAGCAGATGCTGGTAGCGGTCCTTGTCGCGCTGCTCGGTGAACACGTTCTTCGAAAACGCCTGTTGCAGCACCGTCTGCGTCTCGCCCGGATAGCCCTGATCGAGCGCGATCTCGGCCATCTCGGCATAGTCGGATGGCAGTTTCAGGACACCGACGTCGTTCATCAGCCGATAGACATTGAGTTGCAGGTGCGCATCCTTGATATCCATGCGCACCAGCGGTGCCAGTGCATTGGCCCAGTATTCGGGCTTCGGGTAATAGGCCACCAGCTTCTCGACCGCCTTGGCGGCGCCCGCGTCGTCACCGGCCTTGAGATTGAACTGCCACAGCAGCTTCAATGATTCCTCGTCCGGCTTGTCCTGCTTGCTGACGATGTCCTGCATCGTGGCTGCGGCATCCTTGTACTTGCCCGACAGGTACTGGCTCCTGGCGATCAGGCCGAGCGTATCCAGGTCATTGGAACCGTGCTTGACCGCCTGCTCGGCGGTGTCCAGTGCCTTGGCATAGTCCTTCTGCTGGAAGTAATACAGCGCGATGTTCTTCAGCCAGAGTTTCTGCTGCTCCAGGGTCGCGTACTGCGACTGCGCTGCCTGCTGCAGCACCGGGATCGCATCGTTCATGTCCTGCTTCTGCTGATAGATCTGGAACAGCAGGATGTTCATGACGTAGCTGTCGTACGCCGTCTTCTCGCCGGCGGCGCCCTGGGCCTCCCTGACCTTCGCCAGGGCCTCATCGAGCTTCTTCTCCTGCAAGGCTTCCTGCGCGGCCTTCAATGGCTTGGCCACCGACTTGCTCACCTGCGGGCTGGCGGACTGCTCCGCCGCCATCACCGCACCGCACAGCCACGCGCCGGCGCAGATGCAGGCGAGCAGAGCAACGAAATTCAGGCGATTCCTCATGGCGTTCCTCGGTAGTTGCGGCGCGGAGCCCGCGAGGCATTGCCGGGCTGCCGCGCGGCGATCAATGGGCATCCTGCTGCCGGTGCATGGCGCCGCTTCGACGTCCGGAAGCAGCCGCATTCGGCCGGCGCCCTGCTAAAGTGAGCTCATTCCTCGACGAACTGACTGGTATTGACGAATCCGATCTTCTCCATGTGATTGCGCTGCGCCGCGGCCAGCACCTTGGCCACCACGTCGTACTTCACATGACTGTCCGGCGCCAGATGCAGTTCCGGTTGCGGATCCTTGGCCGCCGCCACCTGGAACTGCTGCTCGAGCTCGGTGAGGTTTGGAATGGTGCCGCCGTTCCAGGAGATGGTGCCGTCGTAATAGATGTCGAGATTGATAATCTCGGGCGGCGTCTGCGGCGGCGGCTGATTCGGGTTCGGCGGCGGCATGTCCAGCTTCACCGCATGCGTCATGATCGGCAGCGACAGAATCAGCGTCACCAGCAGTACCAGCATCACGTCGATCAGCGGCGTGGTGTTGATATCGCACATCACGCCGCCTTCGTTGCTTCCTACATTCATCGACATGGCGTTCGACTCCAGGCGCTAGCGCTGACCGCGCACGCCGCGATCGGGTTCGGTGATGAACCCGACTTTGATGACCCCACCGCGGTTGATCGCCGCGATCACCTTGCCGACGTTCTTGTAGTCGGTATTCGCATCGGCGCGAATGTGGATCTCGGGCTGCGGCACCTTGACAGCCTCCCGTTCGACCTGCTCCACCAGGCGCTTCATGTCCGGGACGCGCTGCTGGGCCCAGTAGACATCGCCGTCAGCCGTGACCGAGATCGTGATGTTCTCCGGCTTGGTCTGGGTCGGGATATTGACCGCTTTCGGCACGTGCACTGGCACGTTCTTGGTGATGACCGGTATCGTGATCAGGAAAATGATCAGCAGCACCAGCATGATGTCCACCAGCGGCGTGGTGTTGATCTCCGACATGATGCCGCGATCTTCGCCACTGCCCGGTCCGATGCTCATCGACATAATGATGGCTCCCGTGTTGAGGGCTCTGAGGTGAACGCCGATCAGCTGCCAACGCGCGCGCCGCTGACCAGATAGGCATGCAGATCGCTCGCGAAATTACGCACATCGTCCTGGATCAGCTTGTTACGGCGCAGCAGCCAGTTATAGCCAAGCACCGCCGGCACCGCGACGAACAGACCGATCGCCGTCATGATCAGCGCTTCGCCCACCGGGCCGGCGACACGATCGATGCTCGCCTGGCCGGCGATGCCGATCGCGATCAGCGCGTTCAGGATGCCCATGACGGTGCCGAACAGCCCGACGAACGGTGCCACCGAGCCGACGGTCGCGAGGAAAGTCAGGCCCCCGGAGATCTGGCTGTTGACCGCGTCCACCGAGCGCTGCAGTGCCATCGTGATCCACTCGTGCAGATCGATACGATCGGTCAGGCGGCCTTCGTGGTGCGACGCTGCGCGCAGTCCGCTTTCGGCGATGAACCGATACTCATCACCCTTCTTCAGGCGCTCGACGCCATCCTTCAGGGACGGGGCGGTCCAGAACTGTTTCTCGACGATCTTGCCCGAGCGCTTGAGCGCGCGCTGATCCCAGAGCTTGGTGAACATGATGAACCACGAACCCAGCGACATGATCACCAGGACCGAGAGGGTCGCGCGGCTGACGATGTTGCCGTTGACCCAGAGCGGGATCAGGCCATAGGGGGTCTCGGGATTTGCGGTTGCGGTGGCTGCTGCTGCTACTGCTGCGGTGGCTGCGGTATCCATAATTTTCCTCGTTTAGATCCTTCCCGCCCGGCGCAAACCCGGCGGACCAAATGCTATGCCTGTCGAACCCATGATCATCCCGGCGTCCGCCCCGGCCGCGTGTCAGCCCGCGCTGGCATGAAGCTCGAACTTCACCGGCAGGTTGGCGCAGCTGGCGACCGGTTTGCCCTCCGAGGTCGCCGCCTTGAAGCGAAACGCCTTGGCCACCTTGATGCCGGCCTCGTCCAGCAGCGGATGGCCGGTGCCGGTGGCGATCTCGGCCGACTCGATCTTGCCGGCCGCGCTGACGCAGACTTTGACGATGGCCCGGCCCTCCTCGCCGTTACGGCGCGAGACCTCCGGATAGTAGTCCTGCACGTCCGGCACGTAGGTCGGCTTGATCGGTGTCCCGGGCGGCGGCGGCCGCGGCGGCGGCGGCGGAGCGGCCTTCGTCGTGATGTTGGTGATCGGCGGCGGCGGCGCCTCCACCGGTATCGTGATATTGATTTCGGGGGCAACCACCTGTACCGGCGGCCGTTCCTTGAGGTCTACCGGCGGCGGCGGCGGCGGCAGTTCCTTCGGCTTCTCGGTCTGGATGATGTTGGTCTCCAGAATGGTCTGCACGTAGCGCGCCCCGGTGGTGATGAAGCCTTTCGCGAACGCCCAGATCACCACGGCGTGCACGACCAGGATCGCCATGAAGGCGACCAGACGCCGCGACAGATGACTGGAATCCTGTGGGTAATAACTCATATTTGCTATCGCGGTGAGATGGCGTGTGTTCGTCGACGACGCTTAAGACGAAGCAACGGCAGTCCACCGAAATCGTGTGTCAACCGTAGTTATAGTCATGCTTAATTATAGCGGCGGTGCCCCAGACCAAACGTTCAGTGCGCTCACTGCCGTCGAGCGCGTCAGCGGACTGCTCTTCAGCGGCGCCTCCTCCCCATGCGTTACCCGGTCGATCAATCTGCGATCGCACAGATCCACTGCTCCCGCAAGTGCTCGGGGTCATGTTGCCCCGTAACTTTCCGGACGCGCGTGCGGATCGACGCAAGCGCAAGAACTTTAACTGCTCGTGACACCCGTTACAACCCTCGGCCGCGTCGGCAGCTTGTTCAAAGCCGATGTAATAATTGAATCATTTGACATTCGGCAGATCGGTCACCGCGCCGTCCGACGCGCTGCTGACGACACGGGCGTACTTGGCCAGCACGCCATGAGGGGCATACGGGCGCCGCGGCTTCCAGGCGGCGCGGCGGCGTTTGAATTCGGCGGCCGGCAGGGCCACCTCGATGCGCCGGCGCCGGGCATCGATCGTGATGCGATCCCCATTGCGAAGCAGCGCAATCGGGCCGCCGCTCGCCGCCTCGGGCGAGACGTGGCCGACGACGAAACCGTGGCTGCCACCGGAGAAACGTCCATCGGTGATCAAGGCCACTTGCCCGCCCAGTCCGCGTCCGGTCAGCGCCCCGGTGGGACTGAGCATTTCGCGCATGCCCGGCCCGCCTTTCGGGCCCTCGTATCGAATCACGATCACCTCACCCGGGCGCACCCTGCCCGCGAGTATCGCCGCGGTGGCCCGCTCTTCGCCGTCATACACTCTGGCCGGTCCGGAAAAGTGCAGGCCCTCTTTGCCCGTGATCTTGGCGACCGCGCCCTCCGGGGCAACGTTTCCATAAAGAACAATGAGATGGCTGTCCTTCTTGATCGGATTTGACATGTCACGCACGATATCCTGCGTGCCCGGGTAGTCCGACGCTCCGCTCAGGTTCTGGGCCAGCGTCTGCCCGGTCACGGTCAGACAGTCTCCGTGCAGCAGACCCGCCCCGAGCAGGCGCTTCATCAGTGGCTGGATGCCACCGATCGCGACCAGCTCGGACATCAGATAACGGCCGCTCGGTCGCAGATCCGCCAGCACCGGCACGCGCCGGCCGATGCGCGTGAAGTCGTCGAGCTTGAGGCGCACGCGCGCGGCCCGGGCGATCGCCAGCAGGTGCAGCACGGCATTGGTCGAGCCGCCCAGGGCGATCACGGTCGTAATCGCGTTCTCGAAGGCTCGGCGCGTCAGGATATCGCTGGGTCGAATGCCCTGCTGCAGCAACTGCAGCACTGCAGCGCCGGCGCGCCGGCAGTCATCGTGCTTGGGCGCTCCGACCGCCTCCTGCGCAGAACTACCCGGGAGGCTCAGGCCCAGGGCTTCGATCGCCGAGGCCATGGTATTGGCCGTGTACATGCCCCCGCAGCTGCCCGGCCCCGGAATGGCGGTGCGCTCGACTTCGAGCAGCTGCGCGTCGCTGATGCGGCCGGCGGCGTGGCCGCCGACCGCCTCGAACACCGAAACAATGTCCCGGCGCTGGCTGCCGGGACGGATGGTGCCGCCGTAGACGAATACCGCCGGCCGGTTGAGCCGCGCAATCGCCATCGCGCAGCCCGGCATGTTCTTGTCACAACCGCCGATCGCGACCAGCCCGTCGAAGCCTTCGGCACCGACCACGGTCTCGATCGAATCGGCGATCACCTCGCGCGACACCAGCGAGTAGCGCATGCCCGGCGATCCCATCGATATGCCGTCCGAGACGGTGATGGTGTTGAACACCACGCTCTTGCCGCCGGCCGCATCGGCCCCCGCGGCCGCCTCGCGCGCCAGCTCGGCGATGTGCATGTTGCAGGGGGTGAGATTGGCCCAGGTCGAGGCAATGCCGATCTGCGGCTTGGCGAAATCCTCGTCCCTGAACCCGACCGCGCGCAGCATCGCGCGCGAAGGCGACTGCTTGACCCCGTCGACGACCAGGCGCGAGAAGGCACGCGGATCCGGCGCAGGCCGGCGCGGCGACTTGCGTGGCGGGGCTTTCTTGTTCTCAGTGGGCATTGCGCGTCTCCATCGAACGTTCGTGGTCCGCCGCCAACGACGGCGGTGGCCGCCGATCGCGGGTGCGAATCGTCGCGGCCGCACCGCCGGGCCGCTAGCCGCAGCGGTGGCGGATCAGCTGGTACAGCGCACGCACGCACTGGGCCTCGGCGCCGACTGGCCGCCCGGGCCGATCCTTCGGGTTCCAGGCGTACAGATCCAGATGCAGCCAATTCGATGTCGCGGTGACGAAGCGCTTGAGGAACAGCGCCGCGATGATAGCGCCGGCGAACGGCGAGGCCGACACATTGTTCAGATCCGCCACGCGGCTGCTGAGCTCATCGTCGTAGCCCTGCCACAGCGGCAGCGGCCAGACCGGATCCGAGTGCGCGCGACCAAGCTCCGCGAGCTGCATCGAGAGCGCCTCATCGGGACTGAACACCGCCGGAACATCCGGCCCGAGCGCGGTGCGCGCCGCCCCGGTCAGGGTCGCCAGATCGATCAGCAGATCCGGTTTTTCCTCGTCGGCGGCCGCCAGGGCGTCGGCCAGCACCAGGCGGCCTTCGGCGTCGGTGTTGCCGATCTCGACCGTGAGACCCTTGCGCGAACGCCAGACGTCGCCCGGCCGATAGGCATTGCCGCCGACACTGTTCTCGACCGCCGGAATCAGCACCCGCAGCTCAATCGGCGCCGTCAGCTCGAGCAGCAGCTGCGCCAGGGCGAGCGCGCAGGCGGCGCCGCCCATGTCTTTCTTCATCAGCAGCATCGAAGCCGAGGGTTTCAGATCCAGTCCGCCGCTGTCGAAGCACACGCCCTTGCCTACCAGCGTAACGCGGGGTGCACCGGGGCGACGCCAACGGCAGTCGATCAGCCGCGGTGCGCGCGCGCTGCCGGCGCCGACGGCCGCGATCAGCGGATAGTCTCGCGCCAGCGATTCGCCCGGCATGCACCACGCTGCTGCCCGCGGTGCGCGCGGCGAGCGCGTTCGCGGCCGCCGCGAGTTGCTCCGGGCCGAGCTCGTTCGCAGGGGCGTTGATCAGGTCGCGCGCGAATGCCGATCGCCTGCGCCGTGGCCTGCGCGTAGCGCACGTCGGCGCCCGGCGGAGCGACCAGCGCATTGGCAGTCGCCGGCTTGGGCGCGCTGCCCCGGTAACGGCTCAAGCGATAGCTGCCGAGCAGCCAGCCGAGGGCAAACTGCGTGGCCGCCGACGCCGCGAGTGCGCGTCGCCACCTGGTAGTTGCCGGCCGGCAGCCGTTCCGGCAGTGCCGCCGCATCCCACACCGAGAGCTCCTCGAGCCCCGGCAATGCCCCGAGTCCCCAGAGCGCGCCGGCGATGCCGCCATCGGCCGCCGGCAGCAGCAGCAGGCGTTGCCGTTCCGCGGCGAAGCCCTGCGCGCGCGCCCAGGCGGCCTGCGGCGCCGGCAGCGACTGCAGCAGCGCGCCATAGGTCGCTTCGGTGACCAGCCACAGGGGTACGGTCGGGCCGGGGGTCTCGCTTCGCAACAATGTCTGCATCGGCCGAGCTTAGCGAAATTGACAACTAGTTGATCGTTGTGCTCATATCTTGCGCTGCGCTTGAGGCATTTTTGCAACGAACGATGCACACGTCCCGCATTATCCTACTGTCGGTAGACCTGCTGCTCGCAGTGAGCGGTCGGGGCGGGTGCTGCCAGCGTTTCTAACACCGGAAACGAACCACACCGAAACCCCGCACCGGCCGCCGATGCGGGGTTTTTTGTTTATCCAGCTTGGAGCTCCGAATGATGCAGCTGTATTCGAGAAAAGACGTCGATAAGAAGGCGCTCAGGGGCGCGCGCATTGCGGTGCTCGGCTATGGCAGCCAGGGCCGCGCCCATGCGCTGAATCTGAAGGACAGCGGCTTCAACGTCGTGGTCGGCGTGCGCAAGGGCGGCGACGGCTGGAGGCAGGCCAAGCGCGATGGGCTCGCGGTGGCCGAACCGGTCGAGGCGGTGCGCGGCGCCGACCTGGTGGCGATGCTGGTGCCCGACATGGCACAGGCGGGGCTCTACCGCGGACATCAGACCGACGCTCAAACCGGGCTCGACGCTGCTGTTCGCCCACGGCTTCAACGTGCATTTCAAGCAGATCAGGCCGCGCAAGGACCTGGATGTGGTGCTGATCGCGCCCAAGGGCCCGGGCGGCCTGGTGCGCCGCCAGTACCAGCAGGGTCGCGGCGTGCCCTGCCTGATCGCGGTGGCGCAGGATGCGACCGGTCAGGCGCACGCCAAGGCGCTGGCCTATGCCGACGGCATCGGCGGCACCCGCGGCGGCGTGCTCGACGACGACCTTTGCCGAGGAGACCGAGACCGACCTGTTCGGCGAGCAGGCGGTGCTGTGCGGCGGCGCGACCGAGCTGGTGGTGGCAAGGGTTCGAGACCCTGGTCGAGGCCGGCTACCAGCCCGAGGTCGCCTACTACGAGTGCCTGCACGAGCTCAAGCTGATCGTCGATCTGCTGCATGAAGGCGGGCTGGCGAAGATGCACCGTTACATCAGCGACACCGCCAAGTACGGCGACCTGACGCGCGGCCCGCGGGTGGTCGAATCGTGCGCACGCAAGCAGGAGATGCGCAAGATCCTGAAGGAGATCCAGAGCGGCAAGTTTGCCCGCCAGTGGATCCGCGAGACCCGCAACGGCGCTAAGAACTATCGCCGCCTGCTGAAGCAGGACCTGCGCCAGCCGATCGAGCGCGTGGGCGCGAAGCTGCGCGAACGCATGCCGTGGCTCAAGGAAGCCCGTTGACCGACCGGCCCGGCAGCTACCGGGCAGTCACCTGAGGATGGATGGAGAGCGCCATGACACCGACCGCTGACCGCGTTCTGATCTTCGACACCACGTTGCGCGACGGCGAGCAGGCGCCCGGCTGCAGCATGACGCAGCCGGAGAAGCTGCGGGTCGCACGCGCGCTGGCGGAGCTGGGAGTGGACGTCATCGAGGCCGGCTTTCCGGCCGCCTCGCGTGGCGACTGGGAGTCGGTCAACGCGGTCGCGCGCGAGATCCAGGGACCGGTGATCTGCGGCCTGGCACGCTGCGCACGCGAGGACATCGAGCTCGCGGCGCGCGCGCTCGCCGATGCTCCGCGCCATCGGCTGCACGTGTTCCTCGCCACCAGCGCGATCCATCGCCAGCACAAGCTGCAACATGGCGCAGGAGGAGATCCTGCGGCTCGCGGTCGAGGGCGTGTCGATTGCGCGCGAGTACTGCGACGACGTCGAATTCTCCCCCGAGGATGCCTCGCGCACCGAGCTCGACTTCCTGGCACAGGTGGTCGAGGCGGTGATCGCGGCCGGCGCCACCACCATCAATATCCCGGACACCGTCGGCTACACGGTACCGGACGAATTCGGCGAGCTGTTCCGCTACCTGCGCCAGCACGTGCGCGGCATCGACAAGGTCACGCTGTCGGTGCACTGCCACGACGATCTCGGCATGGCGGTCGCCAACAGCCTCACCGCGGTGGTCGCCGGCGCGCGCCAGATCGAATGCACCATCAACGGCATTGGCGAGCGCGCCGGCAACTGCTCGCTCGAAGAAGTGGTCATGGCGCTGGCCACGCGCGCGGCGTTCTTCAATCTGAAGACCGACGTCAACACTTCGCGGCTGTATCCGACCAGCCGCCTGGTATCGAGCATCACCGGCATGCCGATCCCGCGCAACAAGGCCGTGGTCGGCGAGAATGCGTTCGCGCACGAGGCCGGCATCCATCAGCACGGCATGCTGCAGAATCGCGCCACCTACGAGATCATGCGGCCGGAGGACGTCGGGCTGCCGCGCAGCCACCTGGTGCTCGGCAAGCACAGCGGCCGGCACGCCTTCCGCGAGCGCGTCAAGGAGCTCGGCTTCGAGCTCGATGAGCTGGAACTCAACCGGGTGTTCGAGGAGTTCAAGGCGCTGGCCGACCGCAAGAAGGAGCTGTTCGACGGCGACATCGAGGCGATCGTGCTGCGTGCCGGAAGCGCGGCGCAGGGTCCGTGGAGCCTGGAGCATCTGGACGTCGAAGTGCACAGCGGGGCCGGAGCACAGGCCACGGTGCGGCTCAAGCACGCCGACGGTCGCGTGCTCGAACGCCAGGCGTCGGGCGACGGCCCGGTCGATGCGGCGTACAAGGCGATCGTGCTGGCCACCGGTGTGGCGGTGAAGGTGCGCAAGTTCGAGGTGCACGCCGTGACCATCGGCGAGGACGCGCAGGGCGAGGCGATCCTGTACGTCGATAACAACGGCCGCAGCTACCGCGGCTCGAGCATCAGCACCAACATCATCGAGGCCGCCGGCCGCGCGCTGCTCGAGGTCATCAATCGCATCGAGCTGTCGCAGAAGAGCGGTCGCCAGAGCGCCGGACAGCGCGACAAGAGCGCGCCGCTGGCGCAGAACGTCATCTAGGAGCCACGACCATGCCGATACCCGCCACCCCCTATATCTGGTTCAACGGCAAGCTCGTAGCCTGGGAGAAGGCCACAGTGCACGTGCTGTCGCACGCGCTGCACTACGGCTCCTCGGTGTTCGAAGGCCTGCGCGCCTATGAGACGCCCAAGGGCGTTGGCGATCTTTCGCCTGCTCGATCACACCCGCCGCCTGTTCGACTCGGCGAAGATCTACCGTATACAAGTGCCCTTCTCGGCCGACCAGATCAACGATGCCTGCCGCCAGGTGATCGCGGTCAACGGCCTGGCGCACGGGGCCTACATCCGCCCGGTCGCGTTTCGCGGTTACGGCGAGATCGGCGTGGCGCCCAAGATCGATCCGCCGGTGGACGTGGCCATCGCCGCCTGGGAGTGGGGCAAGTACCTCGGACACGAGAGCGAGGAAGCCGGCGTCGACGTGTGCGTGTCGTCCTGGCAGCGGGTCGCACCCAACACGCTGCCGGCGCTCGCCAAGGCCGGCGGCAACTACCTCTCGAGCCAGCTGATCAGCCAGGAAGCCAAGCGGCTCGGATTTGCCGAAGGCATCGGTCTGTCGCCCGACGGCCTGGTCAGCGAGGGCGCGGGCGAGAACCTGTTCGTGGTGCGCGACGGCGTGCTGCTCACGCCGGGACTGGCCCATTCGGCGCTCGCCGGCATCACGCGCGACAGCGTCATGCGGCTGGCGCGCGCAGCCGGCATCGAGGTACGCGAGACCTCGATCCCGCGCGAGCTGCTGTATCTGGCCGATGAGCTGTTCTTCACCGGTACCGCGGTCGAGGTCACCCCGATCCGCTCGGTCGATCGCATCCCGATCGGCGCCGGCCGGCGCGGCCCGATCACCGAGCGGCTGCAGCAGGCGTTCTTCGGCCTGTTCACCGGCGCGACGCCGGACCAGTGGGGGTGGCTCGACTACGTGGACATGCAGGCGAAGCCGCGCGTGGCCGCGGCGAGCTAAGCCACGGCCACCGAATCATCAGGTAGCGCAATGAAGGTGATAGGTACCTTGGGTTTGTTTTTGATAACAAAAACAAACCCAAGGTACCTATCACCCTCGTTCCGCCGAATGATGAATTGATGGCGCTGCCTCGAGATTCGAGCAGGCCGCGGCCACGCACGGGATTGCCAACATGAAGACGATGTTTCAGAAGGTGTGGGAGCAGCACGAGGTCGTGCCCGAAACGGCCGACACGCCCGCGGTGCTGTACGTCGACCTGCATCTGATCCACGAGGTGACCTCGCCTCAGGCCTTCACGGTGCTGCGCGAGCGCGGCCTGACAGTGCGGCGGCCGGATCGCACGCTCGCCACCATCGATCACTCCAGCCCGACGCGTACCGAGCAGATCTTTGGCGGCGTGCCGATCGGGATCGAATCGGCTGCGACGCAGATCGCGCAGCTGCGCGAGAACTGCGCCGCGTTCGGCATCGAGCTGCTCGATCTCAAGAGCGACCAGCGCGGGATCGTGCATATCATCGGACCGGAGTTCGGCCTCACGCAGCCCGGCCAGACCATCGTCTGCGGCGACAGCCACACCAGCACCCACGGCGCATTCGGCGCCCTCGCCTTCGGCATCGGCACCACCGAGGTCGGCCACGTGTTCGCGACCCAGTGCCTGCTGCAGCGCCGGCCGCGCACGTTTGCGATTACGGTCAACGGCCAGCTGTCTGCCGGCGTGACTGCGAAGGACCTGATCCTCGCGATCATCGGCCAGATCGGCATCGGCGGCGGCACCGGTTACGTGCTCGAGTACCGCGGTCGCGGTGATCAGCTCGCTCAGCATGGAAGAGCGCATGACCGTGTGCAACATGTCGATCGAGGCCGGCGCGCGCGCCGGCATGATCGCGCCCGATGAGACCACCTACAGTTATCTGAAGGCACGGCCGCGCGCACCGCAGGGGGCGGCCTGGGAGCGCGCACTGGCGCGCTGGCGTGCCCTGCCGAGCGACGCGGATGCCCGCTTCGATCGCGAAGCGACGCTCGATGGCAGCCAGCTCGAGCCGATGATCACCTACGGCACCAACCCCGGCATGGTCGTGGCGGTGTCCGGCTCGATCCCCGAGAAGCGCAACGATCCGATCTTCGACAAGGCGCTGGCCTACATGGGGCTGCATGCCGGTGCGCCGATCGGCGATCAGCCGGTGAACGTCGTGTTCATCGGCAGCTGCACCAACGGCCGGCTGTCGGATCTGCGCGGCGCCGCGCAGCTGCTGCGCGGGCACAAGATCGCGCGCGGCGTGCGCGCGCTGGTCGTGCCCGGCTCGCAGCAGGTCAAGAGGGCCGCCGAGGCCGAGGGCCTGGACCGCATCTTCATCGACGCCGGCGCCGAATGGCGCGAGTCGGGCTGCTCGATGTGCATCGGCATGAACGGCGACACCGTGGCCAGCGGCGAGTATGCGATCAGCACCAGCAATCGCAATTTCGAGGGCCGCCAGGGCCGCGGCGCGCGCACGCTGCTCGCCAGCCCGCTGACCGCCGCGGCCAGCGCCGTGCGCGGCCGGGTCACCGATCCGCGCGATTTCCTCAACGGCTGAGCACGCACCATGGAACCGATCCGGCAGATTCGTTCGCGCACGGCGGTGCTGCCGTATACCAACATCGACACCGACCAGATCATCCCGGCCCGCTTCCTGCGCACCACGACGCGCCTGGGCCTGGGACGGCAGCTGTTCGCCGACTGGCGCTACGGCGCCGAGGGCGCGATCCGGCCTGAGTTTGCGTTGAACCGCCCCGAGGCCGCGAACTGCGCGGTGCTGGTCGCCGGCCGCAATTTCGGCTGCGGCTCCTCGCGCGAGCACGCACCCTGGGCGCTGCTCGACTACGGCTTTCGCGCCGTGATCAGCACCGAGATTGCCGATATCTTCCGCACCAACTCGCTCAAGAACGGACTGCTGCCGATCGAGGTCGACGAAGCCACCGGCCAGCTGGCTGCTCGCGCATCCGGGCGCCGAAGTCGCGATCGACCTCGACAGTACCACGCTGCGGCTGCCCGACGGCACCACGGTGAGCTTCCCGATCGAAGGCTTCGCCCGCTATTGCCTGCTCAATGGTGTGGACGAGCTCGGCTTCCTGCTCGCGCGGCAGGATGAGATTGCGGCTCATGAACGGGGGATGCCGACGTGAAGGCCCGGATCGCGGTGCTCGCCGGCGACGGCATCGGCCCGGAAGTCATCGCTGAGGCAGTGCCGGTACTGCAGGCCATCGCCACCCGTTTCGGCCATGAGTTCACGCTGTCGCCGATGCCGTTCGGCGGTGCCGCAATCGATCTGCACGGCGACCCGCTGCCGGCGCCGACGCTCAAGGTCTGCCTCGAGTCCGAAGCGATCCTGCTCGGCGCCATTGGCGGCCCGAAGTGGTCCTCGCCGCAGGCCAAGGTGCGGCCCGAGACCGGGCTGCTGCGGCTGCGCCGCGAGCTCGGTGTCTACGCGAATCTGCGCCCGGTCAGCGTGCATCCGGAGCTGCGCAATGCCTCCTCGCTCAAGCCGGAGATCGTCGACGGCGTGGACCTGATGTTCGTGCGCGAACTCACCGGCGGCATCTACTTCGGACCGAAGACGCGCGATGCGCACCAGGCCACGGATCTGTGCACCTACACGACGCCGGAAATCGAGCGCATCGTGCGCGTCGCCGCGCAGATCGCGCGCACCCGCCGCCGTCGGCTGCTGTCGATCGACAAGTCCAATGTGCTGGAGACCTCGCGCCTGTGGCGCGAGGTCTGCGAGCGCGTGGTGCAGGCTGAATTCCCCGACATCCAGCTCGAGCACATGCTGGTGGATTCCGCCGCGATGCACCTGATCCGCCGCCCGCGTGACATCGATGTTGCGGTGACGGAGAACATGTTCGGCGACATCCTCACCGATGAGGCCTCGATGCTCTGCGGCTCGTTGGGCCTGCTGCCGTCGGCCTCGCTCGGGGATGGCACGCGCGGCCTGTTTGAGCCGATCCACGGATCAGCCCCCGACATCGCCGGCCTGGGGCTCGCCAATCCGTACGGCGCGATCCTCAGTGTCGCGCTGCTGCTGCGCCATTCCTTCAAGCTGCAGGACGAGGCGCGCGCCGTTGAGCTCGCGGTGCACCGCGCGATCGGCGACGGCGTGCGCACCGCCGACATCGCCGCACCCAATCAGCGGCCCGCGAGCACGCAGGAGGCCGGCGCGGCAGTGCTGGCCGCACTGGCGTGAGACTTTAGGCCCTGGCGCGCGCGCCGGCGCGCGCGGCGAAGCCTCGACCAGAGCAGCGAGCGGTCAATGACATGGCTCTAGGATTGCGCCAGCGCCTTGGCCAGAACTACATCTTCGTGGTCGTGGCGGTGGTGTTTCTCGCGCTGATGGTGAGCGCCGGAGTGCGCGCCACGCCCGGCGTGCTGATCCTGCCGCTGGAGAGCGCCTTTGGCTGGGACCGCGCCTCGATTTCCCTGGCCGCGGCGGTCGGCATCTTTCTGTACGGCCTGGTGGGCCCGTTCGCCGCGGCGCTGATGCTCCGGTTCGGTATCCGCCGCACCATGCTGTGCGCGCTGGCGCTGATGGCGGCGGCGAGCGGTGCCAGCGCGCTGATGAGCGCACGCTGGCAACTGTTGCTGTGCTGGGGAGTGCTGTCGGGGCTGAGCACCGGTTGTCTGGCGATGGTGCTCGGAGCCACGATCGTCAACCGCTGGTTTGTCACGCAGCGCGGCGTCGTGATGGGCGCGATGACCGCCAGCGCCGCGACCGGAACGCTCATCTTCCTGCCGGCGCTGGCGGCCATCGCGCAGCGGCATGGCTGGCAACCGGTCGTGTTGACGGTCGCGGGCTGCGCCCTGGCACTGATTCCACTGGTCTGGTGGCTGCTGCCCGAGCGTCCGGCCGACCTCGGCCTGCGCCGCTACGGCGCCAGCGCCGACGCGCCTGCCGACGATCGCGGCGACAACCCGGTGCGCGCCGCCCTTAGGGCCCTCGCCGGGGCGATTCGTCAGCGCGACTTCTGGTACCTGTTTGCGACCTTCTTCATCTGCGGTTTCACCACCAATGGCCTGGTCGGCACGCACCTGATCGCGCTGTGCGGCGATCACGGCATTGCAGAGGTGCGCGCCGCGGGACTGCTGGCGATGATGGGCGTGTTCGACCTGATCGGCACCACCGCGTCGGGCTGGCTGACCGACCGCGTTGATCCGCGCAAGCTGCTGTTCATCTACTACGGCCTGCGCGGCGCTGCGCTGGTGTATTTGCCCTACTCCACCTTCTCGCTCGCCAGCCTCTCGATATTTGCGGTGTTCTATGGCCTGGATTGGATCGCAACCGTGCCGCCGACGTTGCGGCTGACGACCGAGGCCTTCGGCGAGACGTCCGCCGCGATCGTATTCGGATGGATTACCGCCGGACACCAGCTCGGCGCTGCCTGCGCGGCCTTCATGGCGGGGTACCTGCGAACGCTGCAGGGCGACTACGTCGATGCGTTCGTATTCGCAGGCTCCGCCGGCATCATCGCCGCCGCGCTCGCGTTGCTGATCGGCCGTCAGCGCGGCGCCGGCGCGCGCGCGCTGCCGGCCTGATCCGGCGGCGACGGGCAGCGCCAGCGCCACGGCAGCACCCGTCTCGCCACGAACAGCCCGCTGATCGGGACGTCGGCCAGCACCTCCTGCAACCGGCGCTCGCAGCACTTGTAGTGCTTGCCACTGGTCAGCAGATCGTCAAACAGCACGACGCGCTCCCGCAGCGGGCGTCGAGCGAGCAGCTCTCGTTCGAGGCCGATGACCCGATAGAGCGCGTCAACCGTCAGGCGCCGCGCGCCGGCGTGGTCCGACGCCGTGCCCTCGCTCTGGTAGAGCGCCGGCCTCAGATCCAGGTCGTAGTCGCCGAAAGCCGCCTGCAGGATGCGCGACAGTCGATCGTCGTAGTCGGCATCGCGCGCCGCTCGCGACGGCGGGATCGGGATCCAGGTGGCGGATCCGACCGATGATCGGCTCAGCGCGCCGCGTAGCGCCTGCCCGATCTCTTCGATGGCCCGGCGTTTATAGAGTCTGCGGCGCGCATCCATCGCAGCAATCGAGGGCGGACATTTGAGATTGAGGATCAACTGGTTGACCGGTCCGGCACGATAGCCCCGCCCCGGCCGGTATTCGGCCAGCCAGCAGCACTGGTCGGCTGCCGACAGATAAGCATGGTCAGCGCGCATTCGTTCATCGAGCGCGAACGGTCCGCCGAACGCTGCCCTCATAGCGCGCAATCCCGATCGAGGGCATCGCGCTGCAACGCGGTTGCCGCGCGGCACTGCTCTGGCGGGTTCGGACCGACTGGCTTCGGGGCCGGCAGCTGCTGAGGCGGCGGCTGCCCCAGGGATGGCGGCGGGGTCTGCGACGACTCTTTCACATACTCTGGCGACTGCGCGAGCTGCTTTGGCCGCGCGAACTCCGGCGACGGCGCGGCGCTGGCCCGCAGTTGCAACCAGTCGGCGCGCGCCTGGCGCCGTAGTTGCGCAAGATCGAGCCGCCCGACCGCGGCATCCTCCGGCCGCTCCGCCAAGCGCGCGCGTCGTGCCTCCATCCGAGCGCGGTAGCGCTCGCGGATACGCTCCGCAATCTCGCTGCGCACCCCGCGGCGCTCCATCTGGATCAGAGCGAACGGAATCCGGGGGATCGGCTCCCGGTCGATACCCTGTGCGCGCAGGCTGCGATGGTCGATCCGCGCATCGAGCCCGGCCGCTGCCAGCGCCTGGTTGCTCAACACCGCCCAGCGTTGCCGCACAGCCTTGATCTCGGCAATCCCGACCGGCAGGCCCCGCCGTGCCCGCTCGCCGCTCGCCATGTCCAAACCGGCTTTGGCGCCGAACCCGGCCGCCGAGATTTCCCTGGAGGTCGCGAGCAGGTGTGCGTGATGGTTGCGGGCATCGCCCGCGGCACGCGGAGCGTGCACAGCCAGGTCGATCGCGACGTTGTGACGGTCGGCGAGCTCGCGTGAGAACGCGCGAGCGAGCTGCAGTCGCTGCCCGGCATTCAGTTCGGCGGGCAACGCTACGACGTATTCGCGCGCCACGCGCGCATTGCGTCGGGGCTCGGCCTGTTCGGCGGCGTTCCATAGGCTCGCGCGCTGCGTAGCCCAGGTGAGGTCCGCGCCCCGGAGCGGCGACGGCAGCAGGATCTCGCAGTGAGTGACGTCGCTGCGGCGTGAATAGTTGTGCAGCACACCGGTGCGCTCGTCGCGGATGCGCTCGCCAGCGCGATAAGCGGCGGCGCCGATGGCACTGCGGCCGTCGCCGCGTGATATTGATTTGGTCTGCAGGTGAAAGATTGCCAAGGCTAGCGTCCCGCCGGAGAGCTCAGCGCGACACGCGTCCAGGCGCGCGAGGACGCAGTCTTCAGGTAGCCGCGCAGATCCGGCAGCTGCTCGAGCTCCGACGCCAACACCGCGCTCTCGATGACCTGTTGTTCACTGACCTGCATCGAGCGGCGCGCGCCGATGGCGCTGAACAATCCGTCGCGGTCGCGGCCGCGCGAGGTCTGGCGCCGGATGACTTCGCGCTCGCCGATCAGGCGCGAGGCAAACTGTGAAGTGCCGCCCTGCTCACTGCCCGAACAGCGCAGAATCAGCGTATTGGCGCAGTTTTCGACGATGGTCTGAGCATCTCCGTGACCGTAGGTCGTGGACACCTGAGCGATTCGATTGGCCATCGCCATCGCCCCGAGCGCCATGATCAGAATGACCGCAATCGGCGTCAGCCATGCCAGAAGATTGTTTTGCAGTGCCGTGGCTCCAGTCAGGAACGGCGATGCCTGGGCTGATGCGACCGCCGGCTGGATCAGCGCCGGCAGCAGCGGCACTGCGAGGCCGCATCGAGCGCGCGCCGCGGCTCGACACCGGTGACTAGTGTTGTTCACGCAGATAACTCCTGTACCCGCAGCCTTCGCGGGCTCATTCCATACCGACCGCGCGACGCGGCGCCTCGCCATCACGGCGCAGCTCGAGTTCCTCGCGTTTCACCTTTCCGGGCGCCCCGAATCGGAATCCCTCGACGATGAACGAATAGTCGTACTGCTTCTCGCCCTGCTGATCGGTCCAGTTGTTGGATCGGATCCTCGCCTCGAGAATCAGTTGATCGCCCTTGCGGGCGTTCGCGGCAATCGCCTCGCCGAGGCCACCGAAGGCGACGAACCACAGGCTAGTGAAGACCTCGCGCGCACTTCCGTCCTCGTCCTTGCCGGCGTAGTCGTTGCCGATCAGACAGAAACGGGTGTAACTGACGTCGCCCTTGGCGATCAGCTCTGGATTCTTCGCGAGATTTCCGATCGCGGTGAGTTGGAAACTGTTCATGCTGATTCCCCTTGGTGGCTCGGTGACGCCTGGAGCACCAGGCGCGAGCCAGTCTAGCGGCCAGTGTGCGGCACGCCTGCCCCGGTTTCGCGCGCGTTCGTGCAGAAAGTCCGCGGCGTGCTCGAGGCGCGCCGCAGCAGCCAATTCATTGCATTTACACCACAAATCGCGCTCGGTTTTGCCGCTCGGTGTCAACGGCCATCCTGTCGTTGATGTATCGTGTGGATATCGGTTCCCCGGAGACCCGTGATGCCAGGACAACTCGCTGGTTCCGCCGCGGCGGCGATCGAACAGTGCGTGGATGAGATCGATGACTTCGTCGAAACGCTGCAACGCTATCCGGAGTCGGTGATCGCGATGGCGCTACGGATCCATCTCGCGGGCCTGCTGCGCGCGATGCTCGACGAGCAATTCTGCAGCCGCGAGGAAGTGCGCGAATTCGCAATCGCTCTCGAGCAGGAAGCCCTCGGCACCGGCAGGTCATGAACCCGTGAGGCTGGCGTGCCTGCCGCGCTTCCCGGTACAGGCTCTGCGCCTGCAGGTGCGCGCTCCGTCCAATTGTCAAACCTCGCCGCCCGCCGCAATATCCCGGATCGAGTACAGGTGCGGGACCTTCGAGTATGACTTCAAACCCGGCGATTGAGACCGTCATCGTGCCGCCGACGCACGATCTCGGCGATGGGTTTCAGGTGCGTCGCGCGCTGCCCAGTCGGCAGCGGCGCATGGTCGGCCCGTTCGTGTTCTTCGACCAGATGGGCCCGACGCTGCTGCGCGCGGGCACCGGGCTCGATGTGCGTCCGCATCCGCACATTGGCTTGGCGACCGTGACCTACCTGTTCGACGGCGAAATCATTCATCGCGACAGTCTCGGCAGCGTGCAGCCGATCCGTCCGGGCGAGGTCAACTGGATGATCGCCGGGCGCGGCATCGTGCATTCCGAGCGTACCGCGAGCGACAAGCGCCGCGCCGCTTCCTCGCTATTTGGCATTCAGACCTGGGTGGCGCTGCCAAAGGCCCAGGAAGAGCGAGCTCCGAGCTTTCAACATCACGCCGCCAGCGAGCTGCCGCAGATCGACGGCGAAGGCGCATCGCTGCGACTGATCGCCGGAACCCTGTACGGGGCGCGCTCGCCAGTCGCCACGCTGTCGGAAATGTTCTATGCAGATGTCGCATTGGCAGCCGGAGCGCGGCTACCGGTCGCGACCGACTACGAACAACGGGCGCTCTACATCGTGCGGGGCCGGATCGACATCGACGGCGGCGCGTTCGAGGCCGGTGAGTTGGTTGTGCTGCGAGCGCAGCAACCGGTGACGTTGCACGCTGAAGCCCCGGCGCAGCTGCTGCTGCTCGGCGGGGCGGCCCTGGAAGGTCCGCGGCACGTCTGGTGGAATTTTGTCTCGAGCTCGGCCGAGCGCATCGAACAGGCGAAGATCGATTGGCGCGACGGCCGTCTCGGCCGCGTGCCGGGCGATTCCGAGTTCATCCCGCTGCCCTCGTCGCCGAGCCTGCAGACCAGGCCGGTGGACTACCCTTGATCTCCCGACAACGTCACGGCCTTGACCGGTGCGTAGCGCTACCCTATGTTGAATTGCTCGTCGCGACTCGATCGACGACGGATCGGGGTCGGCGCGACCCCAGGGAAACGCCCTGATGAATCACAATTCGGCCACGCGCAGCGCGCAACCCGTGCAGATCACCGGGCCGAGCGCCGGCCGGGATCCTCCGACGGCACTGTGCGATCTGTTCAAGATCGGCATCGGACCCTCCTCATCGCATACTGTCGGACCGATGAAGGCCGCCGCGCTGTACCTGCAGCACCTTCAGGGCCACATGGCCAGGATCGATCGCCTGGTTGCCACGGTGTACGGCTCGCTCGCGTGGACCGGCAAGGGGCACGCCACCGACAAGGCGTTGATGCTGGGGCTCGCCGGTGAAACAGCCGATACCATCGATCCGGACACGGTGGAGCCGAAACTGCTCGCGATGGCCGCCAGCCGTCGCTTGATCCTGCCCAGCGGACGATCGATCCCGTTCGACCCGAGCACGGACATCGTGTTCGACACCGTGCATAGTTTTCCGCGGCATCCCAATGCGATGACCTTCGAGGCGTTCGACGCCGCCGGCCGCAGCCTGCTGCGCGAACTGTGGTTTTCGATCGGCGGTGGCTTCGTCGAGCAGGACGATGCCCCCAGATCCGACAGCGCGCCGGCCGTGGTTCCATTTGCCTACGATAATGGGGAGACCCTGCTGGCCCTGGGACGCGCGAGCGGACTGCCGATCGCGGCCATGGTGCTCGCCAACGAATCCGCGCAGCGATCGGAAACCGATCTGCTGCTCGCGATCGATCGGATAGCCAGCGTGATGCACGCCTGCATCGACCGCGGCCTGTCGCGCGAAGGGCCGCTGCCGGGCGGCTTGAAGATCAAGCGGCGCGCCAGGGGCCTGTATGCCAAGGCCGAAGCCGCCCGCCACGGCAGCAACCGCGCCGGGCTCGACGCGATGAACTACGTCTCGGCATTCGCGATCGCGGTCAACGAGGAGAACGCCTGTGGTGGGCGCGTCGTGACCGCACCGACCAATGGTGCCGCGGGCGTGGTGCCGGCGGTGCTGCGTTACTACCGGGACTTCTGCACCCCGTCGGATCGCCAGGGCGTCGCCAGTTTCTTCCTGGCCGCCACCGCCATCGGCGGCATCATCAAGCGCAACGCCTCGATATCCGGCGCCGAGATGGGCTGCCAGGGCGAGGTCGGCTCGGCGGCGGCGATGGCTGCCGCAGGCCTGGCCGCAGCGCTCGGTGGCAGCAACGAGCAGGTGGAGAATGCCGCCGAGATCGCGCTGGAGCATCATCTGGGAATGACCTGCGATCCGATCGGTGGCCTGGTGCAGATTCCATGCATCGAACGCAATGCCTTCGGCGCCATCAAGGCAATCAATGCCGCTTCGATGGCGCTACACGGCGACGGCACTCACCGTGTCTCGCTCGATCAGGCGGTCGAGACGCTGCGGCAGACCGGCACCGACATGCAGTCGAAGTATCGCGAGACGTCGCGCGGCGGCCTGGCGGTGAACGTACCGGAATGCTAGGCACTGCGGCGCGATACGGGACGATGCGCTAGTGGCAACGCCGGTTTCGCCGCCACGGGGCGAGCGCGCGGCGCTCGATGCCAACCGCCGCTTCTATGACCTGCTATGGTCGGGCGCACGCCTGGTCGAGCCGCAGCGCTTCAATACCTGGCCGCTGGTGAGCTCGGTGCTGCCGTCCTCGCGGCGGCAACTGGAGGTCGCGCCGGGCCTGCGGCCGCGACTGCCGATCGAGGATACCCAGTTCGTCGACATCAGCGAGCCGGCGCTCGCGACCCTGCGCGCGCACGGCGCGAGCGTGATGCTGGGACTGGTGTCCGCGCTGCCGTTCGCGGCCGGCGCGTTCGACCTGGTGTGCACGCTCGACATCGTCGAACACGTGGATGACGACGATGCGGCGCTGTCGGAGATCGCGCGCGTCGCAGCGCCAGGGGCGGTGCTGCTGCTGTCCGCCCCGCTGCATCCCTCGCGCTGGACGCCATTCGATGACTTCGTCGGTCACCGCCGCCGCTACCAGCCGCAGGAACTGCTGGGGAAACTCGCGCGTCATGGCCTGGCGGTCGAGCGCAGCGGCGTTTACGGGATGCAGCCGCGCTCGTCGAAGCTGCTCGATTTCGGCATGTGGTGGCTCACGCACCATCGCGAGCGGGCGATGTGGTGGTACAACCGCGCGCTGATGCCGCTCGGCATGCGCCTGCAGAAGAAGCTCGCGCTCGCGCCGGGGATGATCGACGCCACCGAGGTGGACGAAATCTTGCTGGTGTGTCGCAAGCGAGGCGCTGCCGCGGCGGCGCCAGTGCACTGAAATGACGATCAGTGCCGTTTCGCAGGGGCGTTCCGGCGGTCCCGTGGTGCATGGTTGAGGTCCATCCGGGCCCGCTATGAGGCGGGTCGGCTGTTGCAGGTAGGGGGAGTCATTTTGATGTCAACATTTGAACTGGCACAGCTCAACATCGCCGTGATGCAGGCACCGCTCGAGTCACCGCTCATGGCCGACTTCGTCGGCAATCTGGAGCGCATCAACGCGCTGGCTGAAGCGTCTGCGGGATTTGTCTGGCGACTTCAGACCGATGCGGGCGATACCACGGCGCTGCGCCCCTTCGGCGAAGACGTGCTCGTCAACATGTCGGTGTGGCGCGATGTCGCTGCATTGCGCGACTACGTCTACGCCTCGGCACACGTGGAGATCATGCGGCGTCGCCGCCAATGGTTCAGGCAGAGCGCCGGACCCAACCTGGTATTGTGGTGGGTGCCCGTGGGGCACCGTCCGTCGATCGTCGAGGCCAGCGAGCGCCTCGATCATCTGCGGCAACATGGGCCCTCGCCGCGCGCCTTCACGTTTGGCAACGCGTTTCGAGCCCCGGATGCGCTCGATCCGAGTGCGCCCTACACGCTTGCGGCCGATTGCCCGGCCCTGTAAGCACCCCCCAGGAATCCCCGGCCGGCCGCGCCTTGGCAAACAGAGCGACCGCCCCCACGCACGGCGCCGCGCCGCCGCGGATCGCGCCGCGGCGCGCGGTTTGCACGCGTCAACGCGGGCTGATTTCCACTATTGACGATATGTCACGGTGATACCGAAGGTGCGCGGCCGGAACGTGAAGTTGTTGTACTGCGCACCCGGGGGCGGATAGGTCGGATTGTTCGAGTCGGTAAAGGTGCGTGCATAGTTCGTAGTGGTGTGTGAATTCAGCAGATTGTCGATAAAGAACGACGGCTCCCAGCCGCCGATGGTAGTGCCGGTGCGAAACTGCACGAATGTGGTCGAAGGCAAGGTGTAGGAAAGCGCAGTCGGGAACGGGGTGTACTGTGAAGAGCGCGGATCCTGTATCGGCGCCAGCCATGGGTTGCGGCTGGCATATTCGTAGTCGAAACGTGCAAAGCTCCTGTGATCGGCGATCATCAAGTTGTACTGCGCCCCCACCGCCACGTTCCACGGCGGGTTGGCGCCGGGAGCTCCGTTGATTGCGGACTGCCCGGAAACCGCATCACCGGAGATCGCCAGTCCGCTCTTTGAGTCGGCGACGAAGCGCGCGGACGTATAGCCCACGGCGGCGTCGAACGTGACGGGACCCAGGGCGGCGTCGGCCTGCAGGTCGAAACCCTTGGCCACGGCCTTGCCCAGATTGTCGGTGAACTGGTAGCCGCAGCTGCTACCCGATACGAACACGTTCTGCTGAATGTCATTCCAGCGTATGTAGTAAACGCTGCTGGCGAGCTTGAACACGTTGTTGAAGTTATCCTTGGCGCCGATTTCAAAGCTCTGCGTCGAGTCGGACTTGTAGGTCAGCGGTGCCTGTCCGCTCGCATAGCCCTCGGCTATCAGCCCATCGGAGCAGGACGGCGGCAGCGGTGGATTGGCACCGCCAACGCGAAAGCCCTTCGCGTAAGTCGCATAGAACAGATGACTCTGGTTGAGCTGATACGACACACTGGCCTTCGGGGTGAACGGGGTCTCGCTCTGCGATCCGTTGAAGGGGCCGGTGGGACCGTAGTTCTGCGGCCCATCGGCCGCGCTGTAGATATCGAACGAAGTCCTGGCCACGCGCCCGCCGAGCGTCAGTTTCCACTGGTCGGTGAGCCCATAGGTGACCTCGCCGAAACCGGCGAACTGATGGTCGTGGGCAATATTGAGCTGGTAGAAGGAATCGCCGTTCGGCAGCAGCGGCACGCCGTAGATGCCCAGAAAATCGTTGCCGACGAACGCCTCCAGCAGCGCGTCTCCCATCGGATCGTGAATTTCCTCGAGGCTGAGCTCGCGGCTGGCCTGGAAGAAGCCGCCGACGGTCCAGGTCCAGCGGCTGGTCGGGTCATTGGACTGAAGGCGGATTTCCTGCGTAAAACTGCGTTGCTGATTCTTCACTGTAGCCGGGGATTGATAATTGGTCAGCCCCGGTGGCAGATGAATGCCGGTCGAGTCGATCAGCGGGTACAGTGTCGGATCGAGCAGAGTCTGACCCTCCGGAGACGCCGGCCAGCCGATCGTCTGATAGTAGGAGAGGTTGTAGACAGTGCCCTCATAGCCCGTAATCTCGTCGCGCACGTAGTACGAGGTATTGGACACCAGCCGGGTATTTCCCAGATCGGCCTCGATTTTCAAGGCGGGCAGGTAGAACCGGTCGGGCACCGGGATATGCTCCGGGTTGGCATTATGAAATACGCCCGCGGAAGGATCCGAATAGGCGGGCCAATAGGTATCGATGTCGTGCTCCTGTTTGTTCTGATAGAAGACGCTCGGGGTGACCGTGACCGTATCGAGCGGCTTCCACATGCCGGCCAGACGCAGCACCAGCGTTTGATCGTGGTTGGAGTTGCTGTTGACCACCGCGCCGGTGGTCGGGTCCACGCGATCGATCCAGCCGCCATCGCGCCGGAACCAAACGCTGGCGCGATAGCCGAGCGTACCGTCGATGATCGGACCGCCGTGAGCGACGCCAGCCTCGTAGCTCGGCTCCCCATACTGCGTATACGAGACCTCGCTGCGCACGTAGGTGCTGTCCTTGGTCACACTCGGCTGCGTGAGGATGTAGCGCACCGTGCCGCCCTCGGAACCTGCCCCGAACAGCGTGCCCTGCGGTCCACGCAGCACCTCGACACGATCCAGATCGAAGGTCTTCGGTAAGGTGTCGTCCGGGTTGAAGCCGAGCGAGCGCATCTGGATCGGCGTGTCGTCGATGTAGATGCCGGTAGTGCCGGCGCCACCGGAGGAGGAGATGCCGCGAATCGAGATGGCGTTGGTGCCGGTCTGGTCGATCGACACGCCGGGCGTGAAGCGCACGATGTCGGTGAAATCCTTCATGCCCTTCTGATCCATGTCCTCCTGCGTGTAGGCACTGACGCTGACCGGCACCTTGCTCAGCGACTCTTCGTGGCGCGTCGCAGTCACCACGATCTCCTTCAGGGCACCTGTGGTTTCCGCGGCCTGGGACTCATCGGCCGAGGGCGCATTCTGGCCCAGCGCCACGCCGCACGCGCACAGCGCGAGTGCCGCGCCCAGCAGGAGTGCATCGGATCTGCGCGCCGCAGCGGCAATAATCGGTGTCATGACTGGCTCTCCCCTAACAACATTCCGGTTTTGATTCCCGGGCTTTACGCCTCGGACCCCTGACTTGCCCGTCCCCGCTCATGCCTCCAGCAGGATCGCCGCATCGGCGCCCCAGCTGACGAACACTTCGTCGCTCCAGTCGATCGACCACTCCGAGGTGCGCCGCTCGTTCTGGGAAAACACCGTAACCAGTTTGCCGGTCGCGGTCTTGATCTGGTAGGTGGAGCGATTGCCCAGATAGCCCAGCTCCCACACCGTTCCGCGCAATTGGTTGACGCGGGCGGCGCCGATCGGCTGCTTGCTCAGGCGGATCTTCTCGGGCCGCAGCGCCACCCAGACCCGCTGGCCGACGCTGAAGCGCCCGATGTCATCGACCAGCAGGTCGCCACCGGTCTCGCGGCACTGCACCGTGATCAGCCCCGGCTCGCACGCGCTGACGGTACCCTCGAACAGATTGGTCGTGCCGACGAAATCCGCCACGAACCGGCTGTTCGGGAATTCGTAGATCTGCGACGGCGTGCCGACCTGCAGCACCTTTCCCCGGTCCATCACCGCGATGCGCGAGGCGAGCGCCATGGCCTCATCCTGGTCGTGCGTGACCACGATGAAGGTGATGCCGAGCTGATACTGAAGATCCATCAGCTCGAACTGGGTCTTCTCACGCAGTTTCTTGTCGAGCGCCGACAGCGGCTCGTCGAGCAGCAGCAGCTTGGGCCGGCGGATCAGCGCCCGCGCGAGCGCGACGCGCTGGCGCTGGCCACCCGAGAGCTGGTGCGGCTTGCGCTGCGAGAGCGCCCCGAGCTGCACCATGTCGAGCGCGTCCTGGATGCGCTTGCGGCGGGTCGCGGCATCGAGCGGCAGGCGTTTGATTCCGTAGCCGACATTGCCCTCGACGCTCATGTGCGGGAACAGCGCGTACGACTGGAACATCATGTTGACCGGCCGTTCGTGCGGCGGCACATCGCTCATCTCCACCCCGTCGATCGAGATCCTGCCGCTGCTCTGGCGTGCAAACCCCGCCAGCATCCGCAGCAGCGTCGTCTTGCCGCAGCCCGAAGCGCCGACCAGCGTGAAGATCTCGCCCTTGTAGATCGCCAGGTCGACGCTGTCCACGGCAGTGAAGCCACCGTAGGTCTTGCTGACACCCTGAATCACGATCTGCGGGGTGGCTGCTGGATCAAGCCACGGGCGATCGGCAACCGCTTTGGGAGAGTTTGCGATCATGCCCGGAGTGCCTTCAGTAGTCCGCCGGCGGCGTGACGCGGCGGCGTTCGGGCGCGAAGAACGGGCGTTCGACCACCCGCGCGCGCGCCATGCGCCGCTCCCATTGCAGCTCGCGGTTGAGGTAGATCTCGGCCCAGAGCGTGCACCCGGGTTCCAGGTGCGGCGCATCGACCATGGCGAGCGCGATGTTGCGTTTGCAGGTGGGTGACCAGGTGGCCGAGGTCACGCTGCCGACCGGATGCCTGCCCGATCGATCGGCATACAGCAGCGCGTTGTGCGCCGGCTTGTTGCCCTCGATATCGAGTCCCACCAATCCTCGCCGGGGTCCACGCCGCTGCTCCGCCAGCAGCGCGCGCCGGCCGGTGAAGTGACCCTTGTCGAAATCGACCAGCCAACCCAGCCCGAGCTCGAGCGGCGAGCAGGCGGTGCCGACCCTCAGGGTGCGCTCCCCGGAGATGAAATCGACATTCGGCATCACGAACCCGGCCTCGATGCGCGCCATGTTCAACGCGCGCGAACCGATCGGCCGGATCGCGCAGCCGCGCCCGGCGTGCATCAGGCCGTCCCACACGCCCTCGGCATCCTGCGGGCTCATCCACAGCTCGTAGCCCAGATCGCCGGTGAAGCCGGTGCGCGAGACCATGACCCGGCAGTCGGCGCCGATCGAAGGCGGCAATGTGAAATGCGCGAGCTCGAACGGCCTGAGCCGCTCGATGTCGCGCAGGCCGAAGCTCTTGAGCACCGCGCACGAGGTCGGCCCCTGCACCGCCAGGGCCGCGGTATCTTCGGTGACTTCGCTGATCTGCACGTCGAATCCCAGACTGGAGTCGAGCAGCCAGTCGAGCTGTCGTTCCGCCGCGCACAGCCGGTACTCGTTCTCGCCGAGGCGGAACACCGTGCCGTCATCGATCAGGTGGCCGTCATCGTTGCACCACACGCTGTAGCTCACCCGCCCGCATCTGAGCTTGCCGATGTCACGTGTCATCAGGCGATTGAGGAAGCGCAACGCGTCGCGACCCGCGATCCGATACTTGACCATCGGGGTCAGGTCATAGAGCGAGGTGGCGTTGCGGATCGCAAAGTATTCCTGCTCGACGAACGTGAACACATCCACCGTGGTGTACCCGGCCCAGGGGATGAAGCTGTCCACCTGGCTGAGCGCGCGGGCGCACTCATGGAACGGCGTCTTCAGCAGCGGCTGGCGATAGTGCGGTTCGCTCTCGGTGAGCATCTTCAGGCCGCCTCGCGGATCAGCTGTCGGGCGGCATTGCGGCCCGCGATACCCATCACGCCGCCGCCCGGATGACAGCCGGCGCCGCACAGGTACAGCCCGTCCACCGGCGTGCGGTACTGCGTGGCACCGGGTACCGGGCGCACGATGAAAAACTGATCGAGCGCCAGCTCGGCGTGATGCCAG
Source organism: uncultured Gammaproteobacteria bacterium (assembly GCA_963701975.1). GTDB lineage: Bacteria > Pseudomonadota > Gammaproteobacteria > Steroidobacterales > Steroidobacteraceae > FEN-1191. Next base: position 3,002,792 of record OY969692.1, on the reverse strand, counting down.
TGTCCGCCGCTGATGCGAAATTCCCGCTCGATGTCCTGCGGTGTCAGCAGCTCGGCGGCTTCCACGCTGCTGCGCAGTCCGGGCGCACAGCGCTCGAGCGCATCGATGACCAGGTCCGAAAGACGCTGCCGCTCGTGCTGCCAGCCGGCGGCGCGCTCGTACGGCACGTATTGCACCAGCGCGGACAGCACGTGCTTGCCGGCAGGCGCGAGGCCCGGATCGTTCACCGTCGGCAGCGTGACCTCGACGATCGGCGCCGACGAGCACTCATTGTACTTGACATGATTGAAGGCACGTTCGATGTAATCCAGTGACGGTGCCAGCAGCAGCCGTCCGGGCAGAGCGCTCTGGTCCAGGCCGGTGAACTGCGGCAGCCGGTTCAGCGCCAGATGCAGCTTGGCCGTCACCCCACGGGCGCGCAGGTGCGCGATGCGGCGCACGAACCCGGTATCGAGATGCTCACCGCCCAGCAGCTGCAGAAAGGTCGTCTTCGGATCGGCATTCGATATGACGTTGCCGGCGCTGATCTGCTCGCCCGACGCCAGCAGCACGCCGGCGGCGCGATCGTCGCGAACCAGGATCCGCTCGACCATCGCGCCGGTGCGGATCGCGGCCCCGGCCGCGCGCGCGCACCGCGCCAGTGAATCCGACACCGCCCCGAGCCCGCCCAACGGCTGCGCCAGCGCGCTGCCGCCCCGCGCTTCGGCGGCCATGCGGTACAACAGCGTAAACACACTGCCCGGAGAGCGCGGTCCGGCGCAGGTACCGAGCACGGCATCGAAGGCCAGTGCGCCCTTGAGCAGCGGCGTCTCGAAATGCTCATCGAGCAGATCCTGCACGCACATGCCGCCGATGCGCAGCAGTTCGCGCATGTCGCGGCGGCCGAGCCGGCGGATGCGCCAGCCGATTCGCAGCCACGCCAGGCGGTCGTGCCACGAGTCGATGCCCAGCCGCGGTGGCGCGGCCTCGAGCACCGGATGCAGCGCTTCGGCCAGGCGCCGCAGGCGCGCGTGATAGGCGGGCAACGCCGCCGCGTCGGCAGCCGATCGCGCCGCCAGCGCCGTGAGGTTGTGCGCATCGATCGGCAGCCCCGGAGCATCGGGCGCAATCGCGGTGGTCGGCATGCGCGTCGCGGCCAGCTGCAGCCCGCGGGCATCGAGCTCGAGGTCCGTGATCATGGATGCCGGCATCAGATGCAGCAGATGGGCGCACGCAGACACCCGGAATCCCGGTGCAAATTCGCGCGTGATCGCGGCGCCACCGACCTGCTCTGCAGCCTCCAGAACCAGCACCGAGCGGCCGCTGCGGGCCAGGTATGCGGCGCATACCAGGCCGTTGTGACCACCGCCGATGACGATGCAGTCGTAGTCCGGTCGCGCGACGGCAGTGCCTGTCATGGTCGGTGGGCTCGGCCGCTCAGTGGGTGCGGCCCAGATCGCGCAGGATGGCGCTGGCGGCATTGGCGCCGGGGGCGCCCATCACTCCGCCGCCCGGATGCGTGCTGGAACCACACATGTACATGCCGCGCACCGGTGCGCGGTACTGCGCGTAACCCGGTATCGGCCGGTTGAACAGCAGCTGATCAAAGGTCAGCTCGCCCTGGAAAATATTGCCCTCGGTCAGCCCGACCTCGTTCTCCAGATCCCAGGGCGTGCGGATCTCGGCATGCAGGATCAGGTCCCTGAAGTCCGGACTGTGCTCGGCAATGGTATCGATGACGGTGCGGCCAAACGCCTGGCGCCTGGCGCCGTCCCACGGGCCGTCGGCCAGCTGGTACGGACAGTACTGCACGAACACCGACATATAGTGCTTGCCGCTCGGCGCCAGGGTCGGATCGATCTGCGACGGCATCAGCATATCGATGTACGGCGCCCGCGACCAGCGGCCCTCCTTCCAGTCGTCGTAGGCGCGCTCGAGCATCTCGATGCTGTCGGTCACGTGCATGTCGCCGCGGGTACTCGGTGAGCCGTGCGGAATCGCGGGAAAGTGCGGCAGCCCGTCGAGCGCGATGTTGAGCTTGCCCGATGAACCGCGGATCTTGAAATTTCGCACCTGCGAGACGAACTCCTCGGGCAGGTCGTGCGCGTCCATGATGTCGAGAAAGGTCCGGCGCACGTCCAGATTGGACACGACGATGCGGGCCTGAAGCTCCTCGCCGTCGGCCAGCACCACGCCGCAGGCACGGCCACCGCGCACCACGATTTGCTCGACCGGGGCGCTGCTGCGGATGCTGCCGCCGCTGGCCTGGAACGAAGCGGCCAGCGCCTGGGTGACCGCGCCCATGCCGCCGCGGGCGAAACCCCAGGCGCCGACCGCGCCGTCGATGTTGCCCATGTAGTGATGCAGCAGCACGTAAGCGGTGCCCGGGGAGCGCGGCCCGAGCGCGGTGCCGATGATCGAGCTGCCCGCGAGGTGCGCCTTGATGATTTCGCTCTCGAAGTATTGGTCGAGAAAGTCGGCGCAACTCATGGTCCAGAAGCGCACCGTGTCATACATGCGCTGCTCGCCCAGCCGGTGGAAATGCTTGCCGAGATACAGCAGTTCCATGATGTCGCGCGGCTTGAATGAGGTCGGGTCGGGCGGTTCGCGCAACAGCAGCGGCTTGATGAAGCGGCACTGGCGCAGCATGTCGCGCAGGTAGCGGTCGTAGCTCTCGGCGTCGCGCTTGGAATGCCGGGCGATCTCGCGCCGCAACGCATCGTGATTGTCGTACAGCGCCAGGTGCCCGCCATCGCGCATCATGGTGCAGCCGCCCTCGTACGGAATGATCTGCAGACCGTAGCCGGGCAGGTTCAGTTCGCGGATGATCTCGGTGCGCAGCAGGCTGCAGACGTAGGAGCAGTTCGAGTAGGTGAAGCCGTCGTGCAGGCTGCGGCTCACCGCCGCGCCGCCGATGTACGCATTGCGCTCGAGCACCAGCACGTCCAGTCCGGCGCGCGCCAGGTAACAGGCGGCGACCAGGCCGTTGTGGCCGGCACCCACGATGATCGCATCATGGCGCCTGCTGCCGCCGCTGACCATGCCCCTGCCCCCCCTTGCTTCAGTCGCGAATATCCGGTTGCGCGCCTGCTCAGGCCGGCATCCGGCGCGACTTTCCCAGCGCATCGAGCGTCGTGTCGATCGCCACCTCGAATGCCGCCATCGTGTCGCGCAGGCACGAGTCATCGTGCGCCGCGGATATGAACCACGGCTCTCGCGAATCCGGCTCGCACAGGATGCGTTCGTCGTGCAGCACCCTGGCCGCCGCATCGTAGAACGTGTAGTCGCTGCTCTTCCAGTCGCGATAGGTGCGCGGCGGCTCGTGCGCGAAGTACAGCCCGCCCATCGACGGATGGCCGACGAAGCTGTGAGCGATGCCACGCGCCTTGAGCACCGTGCTCATGCCCGCGCGCAGGCGCAGTCCGTATTGTGCGATGCGCTCCAGTGCGTCGGTCTCATCGAGAATCTGCAGCGTCTTCTCCGCCGCCGCCAGCGACACCGGGTGCGCGGTATAGGTGCCCCCGTGCGCCACGCCGCGGCCAATCTTGCGCATGATGTCCTCGCGACCGGCCAGCACCGAGATCGGGTAGCCGTTCGCGATCGCCTTGGCAAAGGTGCACAGATCAGCCTGCACGCCGTACAGCTCCTGCACGCCGCCGCGGGCGACGCGAAAGCCACTCTTGACCTCATCGATGATCAGCACCACGCCGTACTTGTCGCACAATTCGCGCGCCGCACGGATATACCCGGGATCGGTCGCTATCCCCAGGCAGTTGCCCATGATCGGCTCGATCAGCAGGCAGGCGATCGATCCGGCATGGCGCTTGAATACGTCTTCGAGCTGATTGGCATCATTCGCCTGAACAAAATGCGCGAAGTTGCGCGTGCTCAGCGGCACGCCCTCGCTGTACGGATACACCACCGGTTCGCCGACCTGCGACCACTTGTCCATCGGCGTGTACCACATCGCGGCATCGAACAGCCCGTGATAACTGCCCTCAAGGATGACGTAGTCGTCCCTGCCGGTATAGGCGCGCGCGAGACGCAGCGCGGCCATGACCGCTTCCGTGCCGGAGTTGGAGAAACGCACCAGCTGCGCGGCCGGCACCATCTTGGCGATTCGTTCCGCAACGCGAAACTCGCATTCGGTGGACAGCGCGAACACGCCGCCAACCTGCATGCCCTCGCGCGCGGCCTGGTCGACCCTCGGATCGGCGTAGCCGAGAATGGCCGGCCCGTAGCCCATCCGATAGTCGACATAGACGTTGTCGTCGAGATCGGTCACGCGCGCGCCGCGGCCGTGCTTGACATAGATCGTGCGCTGCTCGCCCCAGAAGCGGAAATTCGAGGCGACGCCGAGCGGCATGCGCGTCAGCGCGCGTCGGAAATGCTCATGATTCTTGGTCAGGGTTCGGCTCATGGCTGCGCTCCGCGGTTGCCGGGGTGCCTGCCGGGCAAGGTATCACCGCGCGCGATATCAGTCTATATGGTTATATAATTTCTGTGTATAATTAAACGCTCATATAGTTCCCGGGAGGCGTCCGATGAATTCCTCAGCCGTGCCGTCGGCTCCGCCCGTGGTCGCCGCACTGCCGCGTGCGCTGCCGGCGTGGGCCTACAACCACCCGGAAATGACCCGCCTGGAGTACGAGCGCATCCTCAAACCGAGCTGGCAGATCGTCTGCCACGTCAGCTCCATTCCCAAACCGGGCGATTATGTGACGCTCCACCTGGGCGCCGACAGCGTGGTCGCGGTGCGCAGCACCCAGGGCGAGATTCACGCGTTTCACAACGTCTGTCGTCATCGGGGCGCGCGTCTGCTGGAAGGCGCGGGCAATTGCCGCGCCCATATCACCTGCCCGTATCATGGCTGGAGCTACCGCCTGTCCGGCGATCTGGTCGGCGTACCCGCGCGCGATAGCTTTCCGGGACTCGACCGCTCGCAATTTGCGCTCAAGACGGTGCGCACCCAGGTGATGATGGGCTTCGTGTTCGTGTGCCTCGCCGGCAGTCCGCCGCCGCTCGAACAGATCTGGGGCAGTTTTCTCGACGAGTTCGCGCCACATCGCTTCGAGGACATGGTGCCGCTGGGCTCGTTCTACCTCGAGCAATGGGACTGCGACTGGAAGATTGCGATGGACAACTACCTCGAGTCCTACCATGTCCCGATCGGGCATCCGGGTCTGAACCGGATGTTCACGCCGGACTACGACGATCAGATCAACCTGCCGACCGGCGTGGCCCGCGGCATCAGCTGGCTGCGCGAGCGCGAGTCCTCCCAGTGGAGCGAGCGCATGTACCAGCGCATGATCGGCCAGGTCAGCCAGGGACTGCCGGAACGGCACCGCAAGCGCTGGAGCTTCTACAGCATGCTGCCGAATCTCGGTATCGACGTGTTTCCCGATCAGATGGACTTCTTCCAGGTACTGCCGCGCGGCCCGGGCAAGTGCGCGATCCGCGGCGCCTCCTATGCGCTGCCGGATGAGCGGCGCGAGATGCGCATCGTTCGCTATCTGAGCGCGCGCATCAATCGGCAGGTGCAGCGCGAGGACGAGTTTCTGTGCCGTCGCGTCCAGCAGGGCCTGGCGTCGGGCAGCTATGAGCCGGGTCCGCTGTCGCGGCTCGAGAACTGCATGCTCGAGTTCCACGACCTGCTGCGCGAGCGCATCCCGGAACTGCGTCTGTCGAGTCCGCCGGCCCGTTTTGCCTAGAGCGAGCGCTCCGGCAGCGTCGGAATGGCCGGCAGCAGCGCCGTCACGGATTGCCGGAACTGCGCCAGCGTGGCGCTGACCGGTCCGCTGTCCTCGAACTCATCGGACGCGCCGGCAAGGCCGGTCTGAGTGGACTCGGCCAGCGCGACTTCCTGCTGCAGCCAATGGTTGACCTGCCGCTGCCAGGCGGCGAGGCCGGATGTGCGCGCGCGCCGCGCGCCCCCGGCCGCCCGATAATCGAAGCGCTGGATCCGGCAGCGCCCGGGTGCCGACGGAATGACCTGCAGAATCAGCGCCGCATCGCGCCGGACCTCGATCAGCTGGTTCGGGGCGAGGTACCGGCGCTGTCCGCCGGGCGCCTCGAGCCAGCGCTCGACGATCAGTTTCCAGTCGGCCGCGACTTCGACCCGCTGTGCGCTGATGGGCGCCAGGCGATCGAATATGTCCCAGTCGATGTCGCACCTGGCGCCGTCCGAAGATGCGGCGCCGGGCGCGCCGGGCGCGCCGCTCGCGCGCACCAGAATCAGCCGTCCCCATTGCGTGAGTTCGAGCGGGCTCAGATCCCCGGGCGTGTCGCCATCGACCAGTCGCCCATCGAGCCGATAGGTGAGATTGTGCGACCCGCAGTGAATGGCGCCCTCGAAGTGCCCGGTGCGCGCGAGCACCAGAGCATGCGGCCGGCGTCGACAGGCGTTGCGAAACGCCCGCAGGCGGCCACGCTCGTCGCGCACCACCAGCGAGCGCTCGCCCGCCGGCTCGCCGCTCAGGAAGTCCCCGGCCGCCGCAACCTCGGCGTCGTGTCCGATGACCTGCCAGGCCGGTCGCAGCAGCCACTCGCGCTCCGCGGCCAGCAGTCTGGCATGTGCATAGGCCCATGCGGGCAGGCGGGTGCTCGGCGCGCGCGTGTGAGCAGCCGACGACGGCGTCGCGATCGGTGCAGGTGCCACGGGCGGCGCGCTTCGCAACGGCCCGGCATCGGAGGCAGCGTGCGCTGCGGGCGCGATCAGGTCAGGTGGGCCATCGTCCGGCTCGCCACCCCGGTGCGCCGGGGCGGGGCCGAACTGGCCCGGAAAGACCGAGCCCAGGTAGGCCAGCGTGCGCCGTCTGGCTGCCGCTCGGTCGATGCTCGACTCGCTTTGAAAGGCAAAGGTCTGCCACAGGATCTCCAGCACGCCGATCAGCCCCAGCGCGATGCCATCGGCGTCCAGGTGCGTCGCGCCGGTCTGGGCGATCAGCCGCTCGATCAGTTCGCGCACCAGGGCGGCAAAATCCTCGTCCTTCTTGCCGCAGATGTCGTAGTACTCCTGCCGCGAACTGGCCTCGCCCCAGAATGAGTACCACACCGAAACCTTGCGCGGGCTGGCGATGTCCGGGTCAAGATACAGATCCACCAGCAGCTCCAGCGCGCGCACCGGCGAGCCCCGCAGCTGCGACACCGGCAGCAGCACCCGCTGTTCGAACTCGGATGCCAGATACTCCAGCGATGCCACCAGCATCGCCGCCTTGGACTCGAAATAGAACCGCACGATGCCCGGCGACATGTCGGCGATCGCAACCACCTTCTCCACGGTCGTGCGCGACGGTCCATGGATATGCAGCGCGGAGATGCAGGCGTCGATAAGGCGCTGGCGCTGGCGGATGCGTGTCGCCCGGCCGGGGCCGGCCTGGTCGTGGGTCTTGGCGGCAGCGGGCGCTCGGGCGCGTGACACGATGGCTACCCGGGCTCACTGCCGGCGCGGCGCGGCGCGCCGCGCGAGCGCGACAGGCTGAAATTTGTACACCGGGTCAAGTTTATCGCGCACAATAGCGCCCAGGGGCACATTCCTGCGCGACTGATGAAACTGACCGAGCGTCCGGGCCGTTGGCTCATCATTCTGCCGCCGCTGCTGTTCCTTCTCATTTTCTTTCTCATTCCGTTCGCGTTCGCGTTCAAGATCAGCTTCGCCGAGACGGCGGCGCGCGTGCCGCCGTTCACCGACGTCTGGTCGATCACCCCTGACCATCGTGTGCAGCTGAACCTCAGCCTCGGCAATTACCGCTACCTGTTCACCGACGATGTCTATGGCGTGGCGTACCTGTACTCGCTCAAGACCGCATTCTTCTCGACGCTGATCTGCCTCGGCCTGGGCTATCCGATGGCCTACGCGATCGCGCGAGCGTCGAAGTCGACGCAGAACGTGCTGCTGCTCATCATCATTCTGCCATTCTGGACATCGTTCCTGCTGCGCGTCTATGCGCTCGAGGGCATCATCCGCGACAACGGCATCCTCAACACCGTGTTGCTTCACCTCGGACTGATCCATCAGCCGCTCAGGATCATGCGCACCAGCCTCGCGGTCTACCTCGGCATCATCTACTCCTATCTGCCGTTCATGGTGCTGCCGCTGTTCGCGACACTCGAAAAGCTCGACCGTGCACTGCTCGAGGCGGCCTCCGATCTCGGCAGTCCGCCGTGGCGCGTGTTCCTCGACGTCACGCTGCCGCTGTCGATTCCGGGCATCATCGCCGGTTCGATGCTGGTGTTCATTCCCGCGGTCGGCGAGTTCGTCATCCCGTCGCTGCTCGGCGGACCGGACAGTCTGATGATCGGTCGCGTTCTGTGGGACGAATTCTTCGGCAACCATGACTGGCCGGTGGCCTCTGCGGTGGCGATCGCGTTTCTGCTGCTGCTCGCCGGCCCGATCGCGGTGTATCAGTACTATAACGTCAAGCAACTCGAGGCCTGAACGCGATGGAACGCCGCTACTCCCCGATGTTGCTCACCATCCTGTGTCTGGGCATCGCGGTGCTGTACCTACCCATTCTGGTGCTGATCGCCTATTCATTCAACGCATCGCCGCTGGTCAACGTCTGGGGCGGGCTGTCGACCGCCTGGTATTTCCAGCTGCTGCACAACCGCCAGCTGCTGCAGGCGGCGTTGCTGTCGCTGGAAGTGGCGGTCACCGCCTCCACCGCCGCCGTGGTGCTGGGTACCATGGCGGCGATTGCGCTGGTGCGCTTCTCCAGGTTTCGCGGTCGATTGCTGCTGACCGGCATGGTGAACGCACCGCTGGTGATGCCGGAGATCATCACCGGCATCACGCAGCTGCTGCTGTTCGTCTCGATGTTCCAGATGTTTTCGTGGCCGCACCGCGGCTTCATCACCATCGTGCTGTCGCACGTGGCCTTCTGCTGCGCGTATGTAACCATCACCGTGCAGTCGCGCCTGCAGACGGCCGACCGCTCGCTCGAGGAGGCGGCGATGGACCTGGGATCCGGGCCGGCGCGCGCCTTCTTGGAGATCACGCTGCCGATCCTGGCGCCGGCGATCCTCTCGAGCTGGCTGTTGAGCTTCACGCTGTCGCTCGACGACCTGGTGATCTCGAGCTTCGTCTCCGGACCTGGGGCGAGCACCCTGCCGATGGTCATTTACTCGAAGGTCAAGCTCGGTGTCAGTCCCGATGTCAACGCGCTCGCCAGCCTGATCATCTGCGCCGTGGGGGCCTGTGTGATCGGGGCAGGCTACTTCATGCGTCGTGCCGATCAGAGGCGGGCGCTGGAGATGCAGATGGCGCAGCATTGACGGCGACAGCGCGCGGCGCGCCCCTGCGCCGTCCCCCGCCCCGCCTGCCACCGGCCGCCCGCTCAGCGGCGCCGCGCGCTCACGGCGCCGGTTCGGCCGTGTAGCGCGGATCGTGGGCCGGCCGGCTGAAGATGCGGCGCACCAGCGGCTCGAATGTCTCGAGTGGTTTGCTCGGATAGTCCGGATCGAACGACACCTGATCCCAGCGCTCGCAGAACGCGGCGCAGGCCGCGTACCACGGATGACCCTTGAAGCGGTCACGCGCGTTGCGGTTGCCGCCCAGATGGTGCACGTAGTAATAGTTCTGGAACAGACCGTGCTGCTCTACGATCCAGCTCACCTCGGCCCGCACGTACGGCCGCACGATGGCCGCGGCAAATTCGGCGTGGTTGTACGGCGCCAGATCGTCACCGATGTCGTGAATCAGCGCCGCGAGCACCAGCTCGTCATCCGCGCCGTCGATGAGCGCGCGCGTTGCCGCCTGCAGCGAATGTCCGAGCCGGCTCACCGGGTAGCCCTCGAGCGAATGATCGAGCCGGCGCAGCGCGCCGAGCACCCGGTCAGGCAACCCGACGGCGAATTCGCGCTCCGATCGATCGAGCAGCAGGTAATCCTCACGGGTACCGTCCTGCATCCTGCGAAAGCTCACCATCCCGCTCATTGCGCACCCCCGTTGGAAGTCGCCTGCCGCCGTCGCAGCACCCGATACAGGCTGCGCGGCCCATCGATATCGATATAGCAGCCCTGCAGGTGACGCAGCCCTTCGGCCGGGTCGAAGCCGGTGCGTCCGTGCAGCAGGCGCCGGTTGTCCATCATCATCAGATCGCCCGCATCGAGCAGGAAACGAAGCTCGAACTGCGGCGAACGCAGCATATGATCGAATGTGCGCCGCGCACGATAGTAGCGCGTGAGCTCCGCCGGCGGCAGCAGCGGCACGAAATCCAGCCGCGGGCTGAAGCGCACTGTCTGCACGCGGCCGGTCACGTCGAGCTCGATCGGCGGGGCGCTGGCCACCAGCTCGGTGGTGGCATCGCGATAGCGAAACCGCACCGGCGTCTGCGACAGCAGTCGAAACGCCTCCGCGTCGTTCGCCCGCAGGATCTCGGCGGCAGCGATACCGTCAACCAGCGTGGACAGGCCGCCCGACGTCTCATTGACCAGACAGTGCAGCAGCTGCACCCCGGGCACCGGCCAGCGGTACGGATTGTCGGTGTGCGGATCCAGCGCCAGCGCCGTGTATGCCAGGTCGATGGCGTCGGGGGTCGAGCGCACATCGAACAGCGCGCCGAAATTGGTGTCACGGATATAGCCGAACGTCGATGCGACGCGCCGTATCGCCCCCGGCTGGGTCGGCACGCCGCTGAAGATCACGAAGCCGAGTTCCAGGAACTGGGTCAGCCAAGCGGTCAGCTCGGCATCGGTCGGCTGCTCGCTCCAGTGCGCGCGCACGCCGAGCTCGAGCGCTGCGTTCCACAGTCGGGGCGCCGGCAAGTCGTGGTCACCGGCCGGCAGCGCCGCCTCCGCCAGGATGTCGCGTTCCAGGAACTCCGACTCGTGTCCGTCGCTGAAGCGCACGCGAAATCGCCCGTTCTCGATTGGTGTGACCGCGGTGAGCTGCAGCTGCGGGTCCAGATCCGAGGGGTCGTGCAGGCGCTGCCCGGTGTGCAGGTCGAGCGTGGTTGCGTCCTGGCAGCGCTCCCGCAGCCAGATCGGATGGATCGCGTAGCGCCGCCCATCGGCCTGCTCGATCGTCAGTTCGTCGGCTGCCGTGACCTGCAGCCGCGCCGCGGCCGGCGGCGTGGCGGGCGGCTGTGCGACGGGCGGCTGCATGGCCGCGGTGGTGCTGCTGCGTGAACTCATCGGATCACCTCGCCGTCTTGATGCGCGTCCAGGTGCGCGTGCGAATGCGCTCGAGCGCGGGATTGACTTCCGCGGACTGATACAGTCTGGCTGTCATCTGCGGCGTCGGATAGATCGCCGGATCATTCAGGATCTGCGGATCGACATACGGCCTGGACGCGATGTTGTCGTTGCCGTAATGAATCTCATTGGTAATCTCCGCGATGATCTGCGGCTCGAGTATGAAATTCAGAAACTGATGCGCGGCATCCGGATGGGGTGCATCGGCCGGAATCAACAGCGCGTCAAACGAGGCATTGGCGCCCTCCCTGGGCACGGTAAACGCCAGATTGACGTCAACGCCGGCGGCCTTGGCGCGCGCCTTGGCCGCTGCATAGTCGCCTGACCAGGACATCGAGATACAGAACTCCCTGTTACCCAGGCCATTCATATACTCGGTGGAGTCGAAGGCACGGATGTAGGGGCGCACCGCGAGCAACAGCTTCTCGGCGCGCTTGTAGTCCTCGGGATTGGTGGAATTCGGGTCGAGATGCAGGTAGTTCAGCGCAAGCTGCAGCACATCCTCGGCCTGGTCGAGAAACGACACCCCGCAATCGGCGAAGCGCGCGATGATCTGTGGTTTGAAGATCATGTCGAGGCTGTCGAGCGGAGCGTCGGGCATGCGGGCTCTGATCATGTCAACGTTGTAGGCAAAGCCATTGACATGTCGCAGGTACGGCATCGCGTAACGATTGCCCGGGTCGGCTTCAGCCTCAATGGCAAGGACCTCGGGGTCGAGATTCTTCCAATTGGGCAGCTTGCTGCGATCGAGCGGCTGATAGATTCCGGCCTTGATCTGGCGGCTGAAGAAATCGGTCGAAGTGCTCACCACATCGTAACCAGAATCGCCGGCCATCATCTTGGCTTCCAGGGTCTCATCGGCGTCGTAGGTATCGTAGATGACCCTGATGCCGGTGGCGCGTTCAAATTTCGCCAATGTGTCCCTGCCGATGTAGTCCGCCCAATTATAGACGTTCAGCACCTTGTCCTCAGCCCTGCTGCCTGCGCCAGCCGCGCCGACCGCAGAGTGCGAATGGCAACCGCTCAGCGCAGCCACGGCCGCAGCCACAGCCAGTAGTGTCGAGCGGAGTCGAGGCCGCGCCGCCCGCCTCTCCGGCAATGCCGGCCGATCGGGCCTCATCGGCTATAGCCTCACCATCACGTGGCGCGGCACGCTGTAGTCCTCGAGCGCGTACATCGACAGGTCCTTGCCATAGCCGGAGCGCTTGAAGCCACCGTGCGGCATCTCGCTGACTCCGGCGAAATGGGTGTTGATCCAGGTGCAGCCGTATTGCAGCCGGGCCGCAACCTGCATCGCGCGCCCGACGTCGCGCGTCCAGACCGAAGAGGCCAGTCCGTACTCGGAGTCGTTCGCCCATCGCACCGCCTCGTCGGTGTCGGTGAAACGGGTGATGGAAACGACTGGCCCGAATACCTCGCGCTGTACGATCTCGTCGGTCTGCCGCGCCCCGGCAACGATGGTCGGCTCGTAGAAGAATCCCTCGCCGGCACGTGCCTCGCCGCCGGTGGTGATCTGCATGTGCGGCTCGGCGGCGGCGCGCGCGACAAACGCGGCCACGCGCTCGCGCTGACCACGCGATATCAGCGGACCCATCTCTACGCCCGGTTCCTGCTGTCGCCCGACCTTGATGGTGCGCACCGCCTGCGTCAGATCGGCGACCACGCGCTCGTAGATGCGCGCGCCGACGTACATGCGGCACGCTGCAGTGCAGTCCTGGCCGGCATTGTAGAAACCAAAACCGCGGATACCCGCGATCACCTCGCCGACATCGGCGTCGTCGAACACGATGACCGGCGCCTTGCCGCCCAGTTCCAGATGGGTGCGCTTGAGGTTGCCAGCGGCCGCGGCCAGCACCTTCTGACCGGTTGCCACATCGCCGGTCAGCGACACCATGCGCACGCGCGGGTGCGCCACCAGCGCGGTGCCGACCGGTTCGCCGCGCCCGCAGACCACGTTGACGACACCGGGTGGCAGCAGTTCGGCCAGCAGCGGCGCCAGCATCAGCGCCGTCAGCGGCGTCTGCTCTGACGGCTTGAGCACCACCGTGTTGCCGGCGGCGATCGCCGGCGCGAGCTTCCAGGCGGCCATCATCAGCGGATAGTTCCAGGGCGCGATCGACGCCACGACGCCGATCGGGTCGCGCCGCACGAAGCTGGTGTGGCCCGGCAGGTACTCGGCCGCGACCGGAGCGTGCTGGGTGCGCGCTGCTGCGGCAAAGAAGCGAAACACGTCGGCGATCGCCGGCAGCTCGTCGTTGAGCGCCGCGGCCAGCGGCTTGCCGGTGTTGTGTGATTCGAGCGCCGCGTAGCCCTGTGCCTGTGCCTCGATGTGATCGGCGATCTTCAGCAGCAGCGCCGCGCGATCCTTGGGCGCGCGCTGTGCCCAGCCTTCGAACGCCTGCTCCGCCGCCGCCACCGCCGCATTCACCTGCGCCGTGCTCGCCGCGGCGACCGAGGCGATCACGCCGCCGGTGGCCGCATCTAGTACCGGCTCGACCGGCCCCTCGCCCGGCACCAGCCGGCCACCGATCAACAACTGTGTCTGCATTGCCCCTTCCCCCTCGCTGTCCGGCGCACGACTTGCCGCAGTGTCCTCCATCATTATATTATTGACTGCATAATATTTACCATCGCCGCAGAACGAACCGAGGGTCGCCATGAATCACGACGTATTCATCACCTGCGCCATCACCGGCGACGACACCAACGTCACCAAGAGCCCCCATTGCCCGATCACTCCGGAACAGATCGCGACCGCGGCAGTCGACGCTGCGCGTGCCGGCGCCGCTATCGTGCACATCCACGTGCGCGAGCCCGAGACCGGCGCCTTCAGCATGGAGACGCGCCACTACCGCGAGGTGGTCAAGCGCATCCGTGAAAGCGGCGTTGACGTCATCGTCAACCTGACCTGCGGCATGGGCGGCTACATCTGCGTCGGCGAGCGCGGGCTGGAGGACACCCCTGCGCCGGGCAGCGACTTCTGCAGCCAGGAACAGCGCATGCGCCACGTCATCGACCTGTGCCAGGAGGGGCGGTACCGGCCGGACATCGCCACGCTCGACTGCGGCAGCCTCAATTTCGGGGACGGCAACCGTGCCTATGTATCGACCCCGAACTACCTGCGGCGCGGCGCCGAGATCCTGCGCGACCTGGGTGTCAAGCCCGAACTCGAGGTGTTCGACAGCGGCAACCTGTGGTTCGTGAAGCAGCTGATCAAGGAGCAACTGATCGGCGCCCCGGCCCTGATCCAGCTGTGCACCGGAATTCCCTACGGCGCGCCGGCCGATGTCGGCCATCTGCTGGCGATGGTCAACTCGCTGCCGCCCGATTGCATCTTCAGCTCGTTCGCCATCAGCCGCATGCAGATGCCGTGGGTGGCGCAGTCGGTGCTGCTCGGCGGCAACGTGCGCGTCGGGCTGGAGGACAACCTGTACCTGAGCCGCGGTGTATACGCGAGCAACGCGCAGCTGGTTCAGAAGGCGCGCACTATCGTCGAGGCCATGGGAGCGCGCATACTCTCGCCGGCGCAAACGCGCGAGCGCCTGCAGCTGCACTGAACAGCCCCACCCCGACCCCGCATCACCTCGAGCGCAGTCCACTCGTGCCGGCAGCCCCGATCTATCGGACCGCGATCCTGCCTGCATGGATCGACTACAACGGCCATCTGCGCGACGCCTACTACGTACTGATATTGAGCCAGGCGACCGATGCACTGATGGACCGCCTGGGAGTAGACGCGGCCTACCGCTCGGCGAGCGGCAACACGCTCTACACGGTCGAGATGCACATCCACTACCTGCGCGAGGTGCACGCGAGCGACATGGTCGCTGTCAGCGTGCGTCTGCTCGGGGCCGATCACAAGCGCATTCACGCCGCCTTCGACCTCAGCTGCGAGGGGCAGAGCGAACCGGCCGCGACCGCGGAGTTCATGCTGCTGCATGTGCACCAGGGCGCAACGGTGTCCGCCACGCCGTTCCCGCCGGAGATCGCCGCTGCCATCGGCACCCTGGCGTCCTCGAGCGCGGACGCCCCGTGGCCGGGCCCCGGCTCCCGACGCATGCAATTGCGCGCTCGATAGATGAATCCACGGGCCATCCAGCGACTGCTCTCGCCCCGCAGTATCGCGATGATCGGCGGCGCCTGGGCGGACGCGGCGGTCGCCGCCAGCCGCGCCATCGGCTACGAGGGCAAGCTGTGGCGGATTCATCCGCAGCGGCCGTCGTCGCCCGAGACCCCGTATTACCGCTCCGTGGATGAGCTGCCGGGGGTTCCGGATGCCGCCTTCATCGCCGCCCCGAATAGCGAAGTACCGGAGATCGCGGCGGCGCTCGCGCGCAGCGGAGCCGGCGGCTTCGTCTGCTTCGCCGCGGGTTTCTCCGAGACCGGCAGCGCCGAGGGCCAGCGGCTGACCGAGCGGTTGCTCGCGAACGCCGCCGAGCTGCCCTTCTTCGGTCCCAATTGCTACGGCTTCATCAATTTCTTCGACGGCGTGGCGCTGTGGCCTGACCAGGTGGTCGGCTACCGGCCCGAGCGCGGCGTCGCGTTGATCTGCCAGAGCGGCACGATCGCGCTAAACCTGATATTCGGCGATCGCTCGCTGCCGATCGGCTATGTACTCACGGTCGGCAATCAGACCCGCCTGGCGGTTGAAGACATGATCGAGCTGCTGACCGAAGAGGATCGCGTCAGCGCCTTTGGAATCTATATCGAGGGCATCAAGCATCCGGCCGGCTTTGCGCGCGCAGTGGACAAGGCGCGCGCGGCCGGCAAGCCGATCGCGCTGGTCAAGGCCGGGCGCACCGAAGCCGCCGCGCGCACCGCGCGCAGTCACACCGGTTCGCTCGCCGGTGCCGATGTCGTGTTCGATGCGTTCTGCCGGCAGGCGGGCATTGCGCGCTGCGACTCGCTGGCCACGCTGTGCGAGACGCTGAAGATATTCCACACCGGTGGCCCGCTTCCCGGCCGGCGCGTGCTGGTAATGGGCGCTTCCGGCGGCGACATGGCGATGACGGCAGACGCCTCGCGACAGCTGGGACTGAAGTTCCCGCCGTTTCCTGCGGCGTCCACCGAGCGGCTGCGTGCCGTGCTCGGCGACCGGGTCACCATCGCCAACCCATTCGATTTCCACACCCACATCTGGTTCGACCGCCCGGCGATGCGATCGATGTTCTCCGTGGTGCGGAGCGCAGGATTCGACGCGGTAGGGCTGATGGTGGATTGCCCACCCGAGGCGCAGGCCAATCCGGCCAGCTACTACGCCGTCATCGACGAATACATCGCCACCCTGCCGGGCGGGGCGAGTCGCGCGGCGCTGATCTGTTCGATGCCGGAATCGCTCGCGGCGGTCACGCGCGAGAAGTGCCTTGCCGCCGGCGTCGCCCCGCTGCAGGGTCAACGCGAAGCGCTCGAAGCCATCGATCTGGCGGGCGCCGTCGGCGAGACCTGGAGCGGCGGCGGCCGCGTGCAGCTGCGAGCGCCGGCGCGGCGGTCATCCGATGCCGCACGCACCCTGGCCGAATACGACGGCAAGGCCGCCCTGGCGGCATTTGGCGTCGCGACCCCGCGCTCGCGTGTCATCGCGGTCGACCAACCCGCGGGCGTGACCGCAGCGGTGGTGGCCGCCGCAGAAACCATCGGCTTTCCGGTGGTCATCAAGGCGGCCGGCGCGAACCTGGAACACAAGTCCGACGTCGGCGGGGTGATCGTCGATGTGCGATCTGCAGCGGAGGCGGCGGCGGCGGCGCAGCGCCTCGCTATACTCTCCGACACGATCCTGGTCGAAGAAATGGTGCACGATGGCGTCGCGGAGGTTCTCATCGGCGTGACCCTCGATGCCCAGTTCGGGCAGACCCTGGTGCTCGGCGCCGGTGGCGTGCTGACGGAGCTGCTGCGCGACAGCGTAAGCCTGCTGCCGCCCTTTACGCCGGCAGTGATCGAAGCGGCCTTCATGCGGCTGTCGGTTGGCAAGCTGCTCGACGGCTATCGCGGCCGGCCGGCGGCCGACGTCGAGGCGCTGCTGGCGCTTACCCTGGCGTGCGTGCGCTACGCGGAGGCCAACATCGAACGGCTGATCGAGCTCGACCTGAATCCGGTGATCGTTCGACCCCGAGGCCGCGGCGCCGTTGCGGTCGATGCGCTGATCCGGCTTGCCTGACCGACTTATCCCGCGCCAATCCCTGCAACAGGAGCATTGCGATGTCTGAGGGTATCAAGACCGCCACCGATGGCCCGATTCTCGAGGTGACGCTCGACCGCCCCAAGGCCAACGCCATCAATCTTGCGGCCAGCCTGCGCCTGAACGAGATATTCAGCTCGTTCCGCGACAATCCGGAACTTCGCATCGCGATCGTCACCGGCGCCGGCGAGCGCTTCTTCTGCGCCGGCTGGGACCTCAAGGGCGCGGCCGCCGACGAGGAGTCGGACGAGGACTGGGGAGCCGCCGGCTTCGGCGGTCTGAATTACCCGCGCAATCTCGACAAGCCAATCATCAGCGCGGTCAACGGCATCGCCTGCGGCGGCGGCTTCGAGATCGTGCTCGGCACCGACATCATCGTGATGGAGGAGCATGCCCGCTTCGCGCTGCCGGAGATCAACGTCGGCGTGCTGGCCGATGCCGGCACGATCAAGTTGCGGCGGCGCATCCCCTACCACGTCGCCGTCGAGTTCCTGATGACCGGCCGCTGGATGGACGCCGCTGAGGCCAAACACTGGGGGCTGGCCAATCACGTAGTGCCCAAGGGTCAGGCCCTGGCCAAGGCGCGCGAGATCGCGCATCAGCTCGCCGCCGGGCCGCCGCTGCTGTTTCCGGCGATCAAGCAGCTGTTGCGCCACTCCGAGATGGTTGCCGAGCACCAGGCTTTCGAGCTGCACGACAGTCTGCACGCCGTGCAGCAGGTGATCCGTTCGGAGGACCTCAAGGAGGGCGCCCGCGCGTTCACCGAAAAGCGCCCGCCGGTGTGGCGGGGAAGATAGCCGGCGTACTGCCGCCCCGACGCTTCCTGGCCGCGCAGCGATCGACGATAATTCGCCGCGGTCCCCGACCCATCACGAATCTACGGAGCCCACCGATGAAAATGCCGCTGTTGCTGGGATTGCTGTCCGCTGCCTGCGTCGCGGGCGCGGCCGATGCCGGAGACTATCCGGATATCAAGCCCGGACTGTGGTTGACCACGACGGTCATGAGTGATGCCAAGCGGCCGCCGCAGACCGGCACCCTGTGCAACAGCACCGCGGTCATGCAAAGCGTCATCGATGCGCAGAAGAAATCCGATCAGCCCTGCAAGATCACGAGCCTGACTCACAGCGGATCGGTCTACACCCAGCAAACCGAATGCAGCATCGGAGGCCAGGTCCGCAAGAGCACCAGCGTCACCACATTCAAGGGAGACACCGCGGTGCACACGGAGATCCACCAGGCCGACGGCGCCGTGACCATAACCAGTGACAGCAAGTACGTCGGGGCCTGTCCCGCCGGAATGGTGCCGGGAGACTTCGTTGGCGCCGACGGAATGAAGTTCAACATCCTGCACCCCGAGGACATGAAGCTGCCGGGCAAGACGCCCTGAGCCCCGGCCGCGCGCGGCGTCGGGCGCCGCGGCCGCGGCGCCCGAGCTCACCGGCCGCAGCGCTGCGCGACCACCGCGCCGCGCCATCGCCCTGGCAATGGCGCCGACCGGCACGGCGTCGATGCCCCACCCGTTGTAGGAATTGGCTGGCGCGCCGCGCCCCGCTAGCGGTCACGGGCGGTAGTCGTCAAACCGGATGCGATCCGATTCAGTCAGCGTTCAGTCGCGTTTGCTTAGCTTCACTCGCCATGATTTCGTGTGCCACGGGGCGGAGGTACCGGGGATGGGAATGGAACACGCTCGACACTGGAAGTTGGAGGCCGAACCTATGCCACCCAGCCAACTGGACGACGAGTTGCGAGTCCGCGCGCGCGCGCGCATCCGCGATGGCCGACTGCGCTGCATCCCCGGCCATCGCACCTGGGGAGGCCGCGGCAGCAATCAGCCGTGCGCGCTCTGCGATGCGCCGATCAGGGACAGCGAGGTCGAATACGAGATCGAAGGGGTCGGCATCGACAGCCCAGGCCCGTACCGTTTTCACTTTCTGTGTCACGACGCCTGGCAATTCGAGTGCGCTCAGGAAACCTAGCATCCGAATGCCAAGGTCTTGCGCGCTAGCCGGCAGACTCGCGCTCAGGTACCGATCGGACTTGGTCGGACTCGATATTTAGAGGCTCGGTCAGTCACCCGCCGAGCGGGCGCAGCAGCGCACGCGAGATGATGTGCCGCTGCACCTCGCTGGTACCGTCCCAGATCCGCTCGATGCGCGCATCGCGCCAGATGCGTTCCAGCGGCATCTCGGTCATCAGCCCCATGCCGCCGTGAATCTGCAGCGCCTCGTCGGCAACCATCGCCAGCATTTCGGTGGCCTTGAGTTTCGCGATCGCCATATCCATGTCGCTGGCGGCGCCGTGATCGAGCTTCCAGGCGGCCTCCAGCGTCAGCAGCTCGGCTGCGCGCAGCTCCACCGCCATGTCCGCGAGCTTGAACGCCACGCCCTGGAACTTTCCGATCTGCTGTCCGAACTGCACCCGATCGACGGCCCACTGCTTGGCGAGCCCGAGCGCGCGCTCGGCGCGACCCAGGCAGTTGGCCGCCACCTGCAGGCGCGTGGCACCGAGCCAGGTGTTGGCGACCTCGAAACCCTTGTGCAGCTCGCCCAACACCGCCGACCTCGGCACCCGGCATTCGCTGAACTGCAGGATGCTGTTGTTGTAGCCGCGATGCGAGACGTTGCGGTAGCCGGGCCGGACCTCGAATCCCGGCGTGCCCTTGTCCACCAGGAAAGCGGTCATCAGCCTGCGTTTGCCGCGCGCGGTCTGTTCCTCGCCGGTGACCGCGAACAGGATGACGAAATCCGCGTGATCGGCATGGCTGATGAAGTGCTTGGTGCCGTTGATCACGAAATCCGTGCCGCGCTCGACCGCGCTGGTCTTCATGCTGCGCATATCCGATCCGGCCCCCGGTTCGGAGATCGCCAGGCAGTCGGATCTGTCGCCGCGCACCGCCGGAAGCAGATAGCGTTCGCGCTGCTCGCCCTCGCAGGCGAGCAGGATGTTCGACGGACGGGCCACGCAGCTGTAATGCAGGGCGTAGCTGGCGCGCCCGAGCTCCTTCTCGTACAGCACCCAGGTCACGCTGTCCAGGCCGGCGCCGCCGACTTCCACCGGCATATTGGCCGCGTACAGGCCCGCATCGATCGCCTTGGCCTTGAGCTCGTGCAGCAGTTCCGGGCGCAGCACCCCGCTCTGCTCGATCTCCGCCTCATGCGGGTAGAGCTCGTGCTCCACGAACTCGCGCGTGGACCTGACGATCATCTGCTGTTCTTCAGTGAGCGCAAAGTCCATTGGTGCCTCCCCGGTGCAAAACCAGACGATGACGCCGCTTATGCCGCCGATGATCCCGGCGCAGATGGCTTGTGGTTCTTCCTGGCCTTGTCGGGGCCCGCAACCGCGGCAGTGCCCGCCCAGGCGCGCAGCAACTGCAATTGCAGCCGCAGCTGTTCGACCTGCTTCTCGGCCGGCCAGTTGCTCTGGCTCACCACGGCGCCGGCCGTCAGTCCGTTGATGAAGGTCACGACCGAGCGCAGCACCTGGTCGCGTGTCGCGGGCGACCATTGGCCCCACTCAGGCCAGGACCGCGCCAGGCAGCGCTCGAACAGGCGCATGTACTCGCGGTGCACCCACGCATTGATGCGTTTGAGGCGCTTGTCGGCCGACACCTGGCCCCAGAAGGCGATCCAGAATGCACATTCCGTATAGCGCTGCTCATCCACCGGCAGCGCCTCGGTGAGCAGCAGCAGAAGATCGGGGCGTGTCTGACCGGCCGCTCGCGTCAGGCGCTCCTCGATGCGTCGCAGGATCAGTCGCAGTGCCGCGATGATGATGTCCTGCTTGGTATCGAAGTAATGCGCGACCATGCCGGTGGTATAGCCGGCCTCGCGTGCAATGCGCACCACGGTGGCCTGATCGAACCCATGATCCGCCACCACGCGGCAGGCCACCAGCGCGATCTCGTCGCGACGTTGATCGTGATCGACGATCTTTGGCATGCGACTGACCCTCAACTCCTCGACAGGCTCAGGCGACGGTCCGAGGGGGCCGGCTGCGCGATGCCCGCATGGGCGGCATGGATCTTCTCCAGCCGGGCGCGTACCGCGCCGTCCATCGGCGAAGCCTTGCCGGCCTCACGGCTCACGTGCAGATACAGCTGCTCGCCGGTCGCGACCAGGCGCTCATCCCGGCGCCGATGCAGGCAGTGAAACAGGTGCACGCGCTTCTCGTCCAGTCCGAGCAGTTGCGTGCTCACGTACAGCGGCTCGAGCGCCTTGGCTTCCGCACGATGCGTAACGTGGGTCTCCAGCGTATAGAACCCGCGTCCGGTCGCGCGATAGGCGTCATCGACGCCGACCGCGCGCAATAACGCGTCGGTGGCGTCGCCGAACACCTGCAGGTAGCGCGAATCGGTCATGTGGCCGTGGTAATCGACCCATTCCGGGCGCACCTGGGTCTCGATCAACCGCAGCGGCTTGGCTGCATCGATTGCGCCCGGCCCGGCCACCGCGGCGCGGGCGGTCGAACCGCTCTGCTGGTACAGCCGCTCCTCCACGGCGCGCAAGGTTGCCCCGGCGCCGATATCGAACTGTCGCAGCACCTGCTGTATCGCCACCAGGTAGTCGTCCCGCAGCCGCTCCAGCTCGCGTATCGAGCGGCCGCCGGCCTGCGCCTGCGTGCCCTCGACCATGCGGTCGATCAACTGCTCGGTGAGCTCGGGCGCCTCGAGCCTGGTCCACGGCCACTTCAGGCACGGTCCGAACTGCTGCAGCATGTGGCGCATGCCGCTTTCGCCGCCGGCCAGGTGGTAGATCAGGTTGGTGCCCATCGCCGCCCAGCGCAGCCCCGGCCCGTAGATGATCGAGTCGTCGAGCTCACCGGTGCTCGCCACGCCGTCATTGACCAGGTGCAGGATCTCGCGCCACAGCGCTTCCTGGAGCCGGTCGGTCAGGTGTCCGGGCACTTCGCGCCGCACGCGCAGCGGGTGCATGCCGATGTAGCGATAGAACTGGCCCGCCGCCTCGAGCGTCTCGCTCGAGCTGTGGTTGCCGCCGACCAGTTCGACCAGCGGCAGCAGGTAGACCGGATTGAACGGATGTGCCACCAGAAAGCGCTCGGGCGCCTGCATGTCGCGCTGCAGATCCGATGGCATCAGGCCGGAAGTGCTCGAGGCGATGACTACGTCCGAGGGCGCCACCCGGCTGACGTCCGCGAGCACCCGCTGCTTCAGTTCCAGCTGCTCGGGGATGTTCTCCTGGATGAAGTCCACCTGTCGCGCCATTGCGTGCAGGTCGGTGGTGAACGACAGCCGGCCCTTGGGCGGCAGCGGTGCAAAGGTCAGGCGCGCCAGCGCCCCCTCGGCGTTGTCGACCGCACCGCGAATCCAGGCCTGCATCTCCGGCCTGAGGTCGGCCGCGACGACATCGATGCCGAAATGCAGCGCGCGCGCCGCCCAGCCGCCACCGATCACCCCGGTACCGAGCAGACCCAGCGTCTTCACCTGTCTCATGGCCGCGATCCTCGAGAGTGTGCCCGCTCGCGCTCCAGCCGCGCCGGACCCCGGTTAGCTTTTATAATGTCACCGTAATAATATAACAAACGGACCGCAGCGTGGCACTTCAGGCGAGCTCCGGACCGCGCGTGAGGGGCTGCATGGTCGATACCAGGATCATCGAACGACGCTCGATCGACTATGTGCCGCTGGCCGAACGGCACGGCAAGGTCTGGCACCTGTGGCCGGTATGGTTCTCGGGCGACGCCAACCTCGCAACGCTGGCCGCGGGCGTGCTCGGCATCGCCCTCGGCGGCAACCTGCTGTGGTCGGCCGCCGCGGTGGTGCTCGGGTGCGCGTTCGGCACCTTCTTCATGGCGTTTCACTCGACCCAGGGGCCGCAGCTCGGACTGCCGCAGATGATTCAGTCGCGGCCGCAGTTCGGCTACACCGGCGCACTGCTGGTGTGGGCGGTGGCGCTGGTTGCCTACATCGGCTTCAACGCCTTCAATCAGGTGCTGGCGGCGCAGGTACTGCACCAGCTGTCCCCGTCGATCGCGGCGCGCTCCGCGCCCGCGATGATCGTGTTCGCGATCGCGGCCCTGGCGCTGGCCGTCGTCGGCTACGACACGATTCACCTGGCACAGCGTGCGTTTGCCTACCTGATCATCGCCATCCTGTGCGTGTTCTCGGTCGGTGCCTGCTTCCTGCTGCGGTTTCCCGCGACGCAGTGGGACCCGGCCGGCTTTCGCGCCGTGCCGTTCATCGCGCAGCTGTTTGCGGCCGCCTCCTACCAGCTCAGCTGGTCGATCTACGTATCCGACTATTCGCGCTACCTGCCGCGCGAGGTCAGCGTGCGATCCTCGTTCTGGTGGACCTACCTGGGCGCGTTCATCGGCGGGACCTGGATGATGCTGGTCGGCACCGTCGCGGCCGCCGCCAATCCAAGCCTGGACGTGGCGGCGGCGACGCAGCGCGCCGCCGATGGCATCCTGCCCGGCCTCGGTCCGGTGTTGCTGCTCGGTGCGCTGCTCGGCCTGGTGACGATATCGTCGCTGAATTTCTACGGCGCGTCGCTGACGCTGCTGAGCGTGGCCGACGCTTTTCGGCCGGCTTCCCGGCCGGTCGTTTCCGGTAGCGCCAATCGGATCGTCAGCCTGCTGCTCGCGGCGGTGCTCGCAACCGTGATCGCGCTTCACTCCGCGAGCGATTTCGCCGCCCGGTTCGGCGATCTGCTGGCGGTGCTGCTGTACCTGTTCACGCCCTGGACGGCGATCAACCTGGTGGACTTCTATCTGGTGCGCCGCGGACACTATTCGATCCGCGAGATCTTCAATGCCGACGGCATGTACGGTCGCTGGAACTGGCGCGGACTGCTCGCCTATGCGCTGGGTTTCATGGTGATGATCCCGTTCTTCAGCACCGGGATGTATATCGGGCCGGTCGCGCGTGCCCTGGGCGGCGCCGACCTCGCGATGCTGGTCGGTCTGCCAGTCTCCGCCGGCGTCTATTACCTCGTCTGTCGGAGCATGAACATCGAGCAGGAGCGGCTGCGCGCCGCGGCGGCGGATCTGGGCCTGGAGTCGAGCAGCGGTGCACACCCATAGGTACGCCCTCGGACCGCAGGCTCGCGTCGTCTGAACGGCCGTTCAATGCCTCGAGCCGCGCTGGCTGCTTCGAACCGATGTCAGATATCAGATCTACAAATATGTTTCTATGAGATAAAGACTGCTGAGATCTGTAATTCTTGCATCGGCCGAGTCGTTCATGGATTATAGTCGCGTCGGGGGGTCAATAATATTGAGCGGCTATTCAATGCCCCAACCGGCAGTGATTCACAAGCACGATACCGCGCCTCGCGGCGCGCGCGTTCCGCTGCGCGTGGGCGTGATTCTGGCGGACCATTTCACGCTGTCCGCATTCGCGGTTTTCATCGATCACCTGCGGCTGGCCGCGGACGAAGGCGATCGCAGTCGCCCGATGCACGTGCAATGGTCGATCATGGCCAGTGGGCGCGAGTCGATACCCGCCAGCTGCGGCGTGATGATCGAGCCAACCAGCGAATTCCTGACCTCCGACGCGCTCGATTACCTGGTCGTGATCGGCGGCATCCTGCACGCCGGCCCCCAGATCGATGAGCCCACGGCGCGCTATCTGCGCGACGTCGCTGCGGCCCGGGTGCCATTGATCGGGGTGTGCACCGGCAGCTTCATCCTGTGCCGGGCCGGCCTGATGAAGGGCCGGCGCACCTGCGTCAGCTGGTATCACTATCAGGACTTCCTGCAGGCGTTTCCCGATCACGACGTGGTCGCCGACCGTCTGTTCCTCGCGGACGGGCCGCGCATCACCTGCGCCGGCGGCGCCGGCGCGGCCGCACTCGCCACCTGGCTGATCGAGCGCCACCTCGGCCGCGCGGTGGCCCAGAAGGCCAGTCAGGTGCTGCTGTTCGAGCGCCCGCGATCCGGCAGCGAGGCGCAACCGCACCCGCCGCTGCCGGAGACCGTGCGCGAACCGCGTGTGCGCCGCGCATTGCTGCTGATGGAACAGAATCTCGCGCGCCCGGTCACCATCTCCACCATCGCCCAGGAGCTGGGCGTATCGGTGCGACAGCTGGAGCGGCTGTGTCGCGAGCAGGTGGGCGTGGGGCCGGCCTCCCTGTATCGTCAACTTCGCATGCGCTACGCCAACTGGCTGATCGAGAATACCGACCGTTCGGTAACCGAAATCGCGATCGAGGCAGGTTTTGCCGACTGCGCGCATTTCTCGCGCCAGTTCAAGGACGCCTACGGCCTGTCGCCATCCACGCGTCGGCTGCAGCCGGCACGCTCGATGCTGGGCGAGGCTGCGGGCGCGCGGGTTTTCGATTGACCGTGCGCCGGCAGCCCGATGCCTGGCCGGCGCCATCCGACCGCGGGCGCTCACTCACAAATCCGATGACGCCTGCGTTCAATCGCATGCCGGCAGTGTTGCATCTAATGCCGTGGCGCACATCAAGCTCTAGGGGGATCCAGCAATGAACTCGAAGATCTCATACGCAGTTGCGGCCATCCTGGGCGGCGGGTCGTTCGCCGCGTTGGCTGCCGAGCCGGCGACCGAGAGCACCGAAGCGGGTACCGAGATGCTCGCCGAGATCACCGTCACCGCGCAGCGACGCACCCAGAACATCCAGGACGTGCCGATCTCGATGCAGGCGCTGACCTCGGAGACGCTGCAGCAGCTCAACATCTCGACCTTCGACGACTACATCAAGGATCTGCCGAACGTCACGACGGCCAACAACGGACCAGGCCAGAATGAGGTGTTCATGCGCGGCCTCAGCGCCGGCTCGCAGGCCAGCCAGGGCAGCGCCTCGACCGGCCTGTGGCCGAACGTCGCCATCTACCTGGACAATCAATCCGGGCAGCTTCCCAATCGCAACCTCGACATCTACGCCGCCGACCTCAATCGCATCGAGGTCCTGGAGGGTCCGCAGGGAACGCTGTTCGGCGCCGGCGCCGAGGCCGGCGTGATCCGCTACATCACCAACGAGCCGAAACTCGACGTCACCGAGGGGAACATCAAAGCCGGATACTCGGTGACCGCCCACGGCGATCCGAACACCGACCTGACGGCGGTGCTGAACCTGCCGCTGATCGCCAACACCATGGCGGTGCGCGCGGTGATCTACGATGACCGGCGCGGCGGCTACATCGACAACGTGCCGGCGACCTTCACCCGCAGCAACAACGATATCGGCATCCACTATGCGAACTACCCGACCGGATGTGCCGACCTGGGCGCCGGCGGCGCACCCGCCTGCCAGGTGCCGCCCGGCAGCCCGGTCATCAACAACGCCGGTTTGACGGGTACGGGCATCAATCCCGTCACTTATGAGGGCGTGCGCGTGGAGGCGCTCTACAAGATCAACGATGACTGGGACGTGCTGATCACGCAGTCCTACCAGGACATGAACGCGCAGGGCGTGTTCTACCAGCAGCCCAATGCCTCGGACGGTGCGCCGCTCAAGCCGCTCGAAGTCACGCTGTTCAACCCTTCCTACGACAAGGACAAGTTCGAGAGCACCGCGTGGACGATCAACGGCAAGTTCGGCGATCTGAAGGCCGTCTACACCGGCGGCTATCTCATCCGTAATGTCGAACAGGTCGGCGACTACACCAATTACGCGCGCGGCGTCTACGCCGATTACTATCAGTGCTACGGTCCCACGGCCTACGATCCCAACCTCAAGTCGACCTGCTTCTCCCCGAAAGCCAGCTGGCACTCGGTCGAGCGCAACACCCACCAGCAGCACGAAATTCGCCTGAGCACGCCGGACGAGTGGCGCCTGCGCGCGATCGCGGGCGCCTTCTACGAGGACAATACGCTGTACGACCAGACCGGCTGGCAGTACAAGACGGTTCCCACCTGTACCTCGAACGGCGCGTCCGGCACCCCGGGCAACAGCGGCTGTTTCGCGAACGTCGGCACGTTCCCCGGTACCAGCGTCGCCAACCCCGGCGTCCAGGGCGACAACACGTCGTTCTACCAGGACACGGTGCGCGAAACCAGGCAGACGGCGTTCTTTGCGTCGGTCGACTTCGACCTGATTCCGAAGGTGCTGACGGCCACGCTCGGCACGCGCCATTTCCGCTTCGAGAACTCGTCGGCCGGCAGTGTCTTGTCCAGTTTCCTCTGCTTCGAGGGCGGCGTGCCGCCCGGCGGCTGTCAATCAGCCGACTCCTACAACCTTAACGCCGAGAATCTGCGCGACACCGAGTCCGGCTTCAAGAGCCGCGGCAACCTGACCTGGCATATCACGCCGGATATCATGGTGTATTACACGTTCTCGCAGGGCTTTCGGCCGGGCGGCTTCAACCAGAACGGCGGTTCGCTGCACGGCCTCGGCCCGGACGGGGTGGCGCAGTACGCAGTTCCCAAGTCGTACTCATCCGACAAGTTGACCAACAACGAGATCGGCTGGAAGACGGAACTGTTCAACCATCGCCTGCAGTGGAACGGGGCCATCTACCAGGAGAACTGGGACGACGTCCAGATCTCCTTCTTCGACCCCGGACTGGTCGGCAACATCTTCTATGACACCAACGGTCAGAACTTCCGTGTCAGGGGTGTCGAGACGTCACTGGTGGCCCGGGTCACCAGCGGGCTGACGCTGCAGGGTGCGGCATCCTGGAACCAGAGCACGCAGACGAATTCGCCGGTGCTGACCGACAATAACCCGGCGAGCGTGAACTTCGGCAAGCCGATCAGCGAAGTCTGTCCCAGCAGCGGTTGCGTGCCGGCCACCAATCCGTTCGGCCCGATCGGCGCTCCGAGCGCCAATGCGCCGCCGATCCAGTTCAGCCTGCGCGCCCGCTACGAATGGAGCATCGCCAGCTACACGCCGTTCATTCAGTTCAACACCACGCACAGCGGCCATTCCTACACCCAGGCAGGTTCCAATCCGACGTTCGCCCAGGCCGGACTCAGCACCTCGCGGCTGCGATTCGAGAATCCCGCTTACTCGACCTACGATGCGTCCTTCGGCTTCGCGAAGGATAACTGGACCGTGACCGTGTACGGTGAGAACTTAAGCGATTCGAATGCCAGCACGTTCATCAGCACCGATCAATTCATCGTCGCGCAGACGCCGCTGCGGCCGCGGATCATCGGCGCGTCGTTCGCGTACAAATTATGAGGACTGGGGCACGCCCGGGCTGAGCGCGGCGCCGGCCCGCGGTGCCGTGAATCGACGTCGCCCTCGCCGGGGCGCTCAACGGGCGTCGCCGAGCACGCAGTCGGCCGCCTTCTCGGCAATCATGATGGTCGGGGCGTTGGTGTTGCCGCCGATCAGCCGCGGCATCACCGACGCGTCGACCACGCGCACACCCTGCACGCCGCGCACGCGCAGCTGCGGGTCGACTACCGAGGCGGCGTCGCTGCCCATGCGGCAGGTCCCGGTCGGGTGATAGATCGTCTCGGCCTTGCGCCGGACGATGTCCTCGAGCTGCGATCGCGTGGTGAGCGCCGCTCCCGGAAACACCTCCACGCCGCGATACGGCCCGAACGGCTCGGCCAGGACGATCTGGCGTGACAGCCTGACGCCTTCGAGCAACACGTCGAGATCCCGCGCATCGGTCAGATAATCGGCATGGATGCGCGGCGGGTCTTCGGCCCGGTTGGAGCGCAGCAGCAGTCGTCCGCGGCTGTGGGGTCGCAGCACGCAGGCATGGATCGTGAAGCCGTGTCCCGGCAGCCGGTTGCGGCCGTGATCGTCGAGTTGCGCCGGCACGAAATGCAGCTGCACGTCCGGCCGTTGATCGGGCGCCAGCGCCGTGCGCGCGAAGGCACCGGCCTCAGCGATGTTACTGACACCGGGCCCGGAGCGCGTGGCGAGGTAGCGCAGCGCAACGCCCAACTCCTGCAACGCGTTGAAATCATAACTGATTGGCTGAGTGCATTTGTTGAGCGTGCAGAAATCGATGTGATCTTGCAGGTTGCAGCCGACCGCCGGCAGGTCGGCGGTGACCGCGATGGCCAGCTGCTGCAGCTGCTCGGCGGGTCCGATCCCGGACAGCAGCAGCAGCTGCGGCGAGCCGATGGCGCCGGCGGCCAGCAGCACCTCATGTTCGGCACGCGCAAGCCACGGACGACCGTCCCGACGGTACTCCACGCCGATCGCACGCGTGCCCGAGAACACCACACGCTGCGCGAGGCAACGCGTCAGGATCGTGAGATTGGGCCGCGATCGCACCGGCCGCAGGTAGGCACGGGCCGCGCTACAGCGGCGGCCGAGACGCTGCGTGACCTGGTAGAAGCCGACGCCCAGCTGCGAGCCCCCGTTGAAATCCGGATTGCGCGCCAGGCCGCAGGCAACGCCCGCCTCGACGAACACCGCGCTCAGCGGATTGCGGAATCTCAGGTCCTCCACCGACAGCGGGCCGCCGGTGCCGTGATACTCGCTGGCGCCGCGTGCCTGGTCCTCGGATTTGAGAAAGTATGGCAGCACCGCGGCGTAGTTCCAGCCCGGTCCGGCAAGCGCCCCCCATTCGTCGTAGTCGAGCGCATGGCCGCGCGTGTAGCACATGGCGTTGATCGAACTGCTGCCGCCGAGCACCCGGCCGCGCGGCCAGTACAGCGACCTCCCGAGCAGCTGCGGCTCCGGCTCGGTGTAGTAGTGCCAGTTGACGTCGCGATTGTCGACCAGACGGGCCAGGCCCGCCGGCATGTGAATGAACGGATTGCGGTCGGCTCCGCCGGCTTCGATCAGCAGCACCTTGATCCGCGCGTCCGCGGACAGGCGATTGGCGAGCACGCAGCCGGCCGAGCCGGCGCCGACGATCACGTAGTCGTAGACGCTCTCATCCATGGGCGCTGTCCACTTTGGCGCTGAGGGTATCAAAGGGATCGTGGCTGCCGTTGAAGAGCGCCTGCATCAGCTGCTCCTCGCGCTCTCGAATGGCGATGAGCAGACGCTGCGGCTCTTGCATGTGACCGAAGCTTGAAAAGCCTCGCTCGAGAAAATCCTGAAGCATGCCGAGCCCGGCGGCATGCGCCGGCGCGCGCGCGGCACGCAGCGCGAGGCCGATCGCCGGGTGACGCACGACGCGTCCGAGCTGTTCGCCGAGAGCAATGATCAGATCGATCTGACGCTGGCGCTGCTCCGGCCTGCCGACGCCCCGGTAGGCGGCCGCGTAGCTTGCTCCGCTCAATGGCTCAAGAGCCAGCTGCGAAACCATCGCCTGATCGAGCTCGGCCGTCAGTACCTCGAGCTCGATGGCCTTCGCCAGCACTTCGATGGCTGAGCCCGGCAGCGCTCGCTTGAAATAACCCCATGCACGCGAAAGCTGGCGATTGCGTCGCGTGAAATCGTGCGGGCCATAAAGATCGGTCAGGAAGAACTCCAGCCCGCGCGATAGCTGAGGATCGCGGCGCAGATCGGCGTAAGTATGCGCCAGGCGAGCGGCCTGCCAGGTTCTCAGCTCCTGCAGGCGGCGCGACACCTCGGGCGCCGCCGCCAATTGCGCGTCGAGCAGGCGCCGGCGGGCGAACAGCTGGTCCATCTCCTCCGCGCTGGTCATACCCGGCCCCCGCATTGCAGAGCTGCCAGCACGCGGTCGATGCTCCGAGCCGCGCGCAGCAGCGCGAAATGCCCGAGGCCAGGCAGCAGTGTCGATTCCGCGCCCGCGAGAACCGCGGTTGCTGCCGGGGCGATGAGCTCGTCTTCGGCGCTGTAGAGACTCGTGACCGCAATGCGCGCCACCCGGGGATCCGCTGGCGCGTTGAGGCGGCGCAGCCAAGACGATCCCGGGCACATCTGCTGTGTGGGTCGCAATCGGGACAGGCAGGCGATCGCGGTTCCATGGTGCGGCGAGCCGAGCGTAATAATCTGGCTGATGACGCTCGAGCCGGCAGAACGCAGCGCCGAGCGCGCGACCAGGCCCCCGGTGCTGTGTGCAACGATCGCGACGCGCGCGCCCTCACATTGTTGCTGCATGGTCCGCAACTCGCGCTCGACGCCAGCAGTGTGGGAGTCGAGATCGGAGAACAGCAACTCGAGATTGATGGCCCGAATGGGTGCGAACCGGGCAGCGCGCAATACCCCGATCAGTGCTCGCCAGACGGCACGATTGCAGGCAAACCCGTGAATCAACAGCACCGGCCGCGCGATGCGGGCGTCGGCGGGCGCCGGCACGTCGCGGCGACTGAGGTAAGGATCGGCACACATGAGCAGCTTCGCGAGACCGAAATGAAAGCTCTCCATGCACAACGCCCACAAGGTGCGAGCGACACTGCAGGCGCGCAGCTCGTGCGCGGCGCCATGGGCCAGAATGAATAGAGTTGTGACCAGGACCAGTTGGGTGAGAATGTACGCGCCGAGGCCCGCCGTCAGCGCCTCAGCCGCGCTCAGGTTCCAGGTTGAGGCCAGGCTCGCCGCGACCAGCGCCGCCCATGCGAGCTCGCAGCCGACCGCCAACCGCCATAGCCAGGTTGTCACCCGCCATCATCCCATCAGGTTCGGCGCCGAGAGCAATCGCTCGAGCCGGCCGAGGGCGCCGTCGAGCCGCCGGGCCGTCTGACGTACCCGCAGGGCACGCTCGCTGCCCGTGGTCGAGAACCGGCGCTGCCGCTCACGCAGCATTTTCATGTTCAGTCGCAGCCCATGCCGCTTCAGCAAGGCACTCAGAGGGCCCGCCTGCCTGAGCAGGTCGCGCCGGGTCTGCTGATAGGCATGGTCGGCCAGGCGGCGGCGGCCGGAGTAGCGGAATACATTGGCGAAGAACAGCTGCTCATCGTGGCGGTCCGGCTGCAGCAGCAGCGTGTCTGCATACGGAAAGCGCGAGCGATAGCTGGCAAAGCCGACCTGCATGCGCGACTGGATCAGTGCGCGAAACGTCTGGCCGAGAATCGCCGGCAATCCCTTGTCGGCAAGATTTGCGGCGCCGTTCGAGGCCTGCGACGCGTCGAATGGCACCAGCGGATTGATGCAGATCACCAGATCGCAGCCCGCCTCGAGTGCCAGCGAGGCGTGCATGGTGCGAATCAACGCGCCATCCACGTACGACTGGCCGTCGATCTGCACCGCCGGGTACAACCCGGGCAGCGCGGCGCTGGCGGCGACTGCGCGCGAGATCGGCACGTGGTCATGTGCGGCATCACCCAGGGCGACCGACTCACCCGTGTTCAGATTGGTCGCCACCGCGTACAGCCGCGCTTTCAGCTGCCGGAAGTCATCGCTCTGCCCGTTGCTGGCAAACAGCCGGTGCAGATAGCGTTCCACCGGCCGGTTGTCGAACACCGCGGTCGGCAGGATCCTGGCCAGCGAGCCGACCGCCGCTGGCCACGAGGTTCGCAGCGGATCGCGCGCATACTGTCGGGCGATGCTGGTCAGCGCCTCCGGCAGCAGCGCCAGACGGCGCAGATACTCCCCGAACGCGGGGTTCAGCAACACTCCCGGCGACAGCGGCGCCAGCGTCAACTCGTCTTCGAGGAAGATCGAGCCCATCGCCGTGGTGTCGAAGCCATTGGCAAGACCGGCCGCGACGAAAGAGCCCGAACTGACTCCCACATAGACATCGAACTGCGTCAGCGCCCGTCCGACGATTGCCTCCTCCAGCGCGTGCAGCGCGCCCAGCTCGTAGAACGAACCGAGCGGTCCGCCGCCGGCGAGCGCAATCCCCAGCTTACCGGGGCCCGCGCGGCGCCGGCGCGCGGGCTCGATCGCGAGCATCGCCCGTCAGGACAGCGCAGCCGGTGGCAGCGCTGCGGCCTTCGCCGCGCCATGCCGGCGGGAACGCGCGCCGCTCTTGCGTGACTGCGCCAGTCGGTCGATGTTGTCGTTGAGCGCGTCGACCCGCTTGCTGAGCGCGGCCACTTCGTCGGAGCTCGGAACTCCGATTTGCGTGAGTGCGCGATGCACCCGGGTCTGGAAGATCTTCTCGAGATTCTCGAGCGCATCGGCCGCCTGGCCGCGTGCCTCCCCGAGACGGGCATTGATCGTCGAGCGCACATCGCCCACCAAGCCGCGCAACGCCTTTTCCGCAGCGCCACGGGTTTCAGTGGAAACGCGCGCCCCTTCGGTAATCAGCTGCTCGAGCAGCTGCGGCGCTCCGCGCTGCGCTCTCGACACCGCACCGAGGCCGGCGAGCCATATGTTGTTCATCGTCTCGAGCAGTTGCGCCTGAACACTGGTTGCCGCCTTGCGCGTCGTCCTGGCGGACCTCCTGGCGGTTTTTCTGGCGGACTTTCTCT
This sequence comes from uncultured Gammaproteobacteria bacterium, assembly GCA_963701975.1. Lineage (GTDB taxonomy): Bacteria > Pseudomonadota > Gammaproteobacteria > Steroidobacterales > Steroidobacteraceae > FEN-1191. Next base: position 2,969,283 of record OY969692.1, on the reverse strand, counting down.
TCGTGACCATATCAATTTCCCCTTCGCGGCCGAGCCGCATATGTATTTGCCCGACTGGGCCTTCGAAATCCCATAGGTACTATAGAGGCTCGTTGGTGTGACTTGGATGCGTATTTCCCACATCAGGAGCCTCGCAATGCCTCAACCGCAACGATCACGGGCGAGCCGCACTGGCCCACTATCCGCCTTTCGCTACCCCGGAGACAAGCTGCGGCAGCGCTGGGAGCGGCTGCATAATGGCGATCGAGAACCCTGGCCTGATGAAGCGATGATTGCGCGCTTCTCGAAGCAGCAACCGGCGCTCGGGTCGTGGGTGAAGTCGCATGGTGGCGCAGCCGACGTCGCGCAAGCGCTGCAGAACGCGTGGCGCGAGTTTCACGCCGGCGACTTCCGCAAGGCAATCGCCCAGGGCGATGAGCTGGGCGCATTGGGCGCTTCGGCCGCCAACAAGGCCGCGGGCATCGATTCGCTGTACTCGAATCAGAGCGAGGCGACGATCCTGAAGATGCTCGACACTGCGGTGCAGCGCGGCGAGGCAGCCGTCAAGCAGCTGCCCGACTATGCCAACGCGCATTACCTGCTGGCGCTGGTGCTCGGGCGCTACAGCCAGCGCATCTCGATCCTCAAGGCGCTGGCCCAGGGTCTGGCCGGCCGCGTTCGCAGCCATCTGGACCGTACGCTGGCGCTCGAGCCCCACCATGCCGAGGCGCATCTTGCGCTTGGCCTGTATCACGCGGAAATCATCAACAAGCTGGGCTCCCTCGCGGCCGCCCTCACCTATGGGGCGTCGCGCGATGCCGCCATCGAGCACTTCCGCCACGCCGTGCGTCTGGCGCCCGACTCGCCGATCATTCACATGGAGTACGGCAACGGCCTGATGCTGCTCGGCGGCGAACCGGCCCGAGCCCAGGCGACCGAGTTCTATCAGAAGGCGGCGGCCTGCGAGCCGGCCGATGCCATGGAGTCGCTCGATGCGCGGCGAGCCAAGCAGGGCCTGAGCTGAAGCCTCAGTCCCCCATCGAGCCCGCCCCCAGCAGGATCAGGTACACCAGCCGTTCGAACTCCGTCACGATCAGCTCGACCAGCTTTGCCGGGTCTGGCAGTACCTGGCGGTCGGCGATCACACCGAACTGCACCCGGCCGCAGTACGCCAGCATGCTCACGCCGGTGCCGATGCTGCCCGATTGCGGCACCCAGAACAGCAATTGCGACACCGGTACGCCGTCGAAATACAGCACCGTCGTGGGCCCGGGCAGGTTGGAGGCCACAAGGCTGGCTTTGGCGCTGAACAGCGCGATGGCGGGGTCTTCCACGGCCGCGGGCAGGTTACCAATCGCGGACAGCAGTCCCAGCACCGCCAGCGCCTGCGACGAGCTCTTCAATTTCTGCATCACCGCGTGGACCGCGTACAGGCGTTCGAGCGGGTGGCGAATGCCGATTGGCAGGTCGACGAACACCAGCCCAAAGCGATTTCCCAGTACCGGTTGCGGATCACCGGCCGCGCGCATGTTGACCGGAACGGCTGCCCGAATGGTCACTCCAGTCACCTTCTCGCCCTGCGACTGGAGATAGCGGCCCAGGGCGCCGGCCAGTGCCGACACCAGCACGTCGTTTACGGTGCAGCCCAGCACGTGGCCGATGATCGAAACCTCCTCCAATGAAATGGGATCGGTCCACGCAACGCGCCGGAAGCCGGACAGCGGCTGTTTGAGACTCGTCAGAGGATCATCCGACAGCAGTGCTATGCCGGCGACTTCGACGGCAAGCTTGATGCCGTCGCGCACGACCGTCTTTGTGTCGGCCGGGTGTAGCGCGTAGTGCAGGCCCTTCCCAAGCAGGTCCGATCCTTCGCGCAGGATTCGCGAGATGACCTGCGGCAGGAAGCCGGGCGACAGATCCGCGCTGATAGTGTCCGCGGATCCCGGATACCGCTCGGGCTCGTGCGCGATGCCGGCCGTGGGCGCTGCGTCTGCCAATGACAGCAGCACCTGGACCAGCGCAATGCCGTCGGCATAGCAGTGGTGGATGCGCACGATGATCGCGCTGGCGCTGCCGAAGCTCTCGACCAGATGAAACGTCCACAGCGGCCTTCCGCGATTGAGCGGCGTGCTTGCCAGCTCGCCCGCCAGCGCCTCGAGCTCATGCTGTCCAGCCGACTTGGGCAACGCCGCCAGCAATACGTGGTCGTCGATATCAAACCCCGGCGACGGAATCCAGCTGGCGCCGACGCCGACGTTGTCCGCGACCGGGACGCAGCGGAAGCGCTGATAGGTAAGGAAGCGCTCGGCAATCAGGGCTCGCAGGCGAGCGCGACTGAGGACACCGCCCAGAATCACCAGCCCGATGATCATCATCGGGTTGGTCGGCCGCTCCATCAACAGCCACGCCCGGTCAACGCCCGACAACTGCTCAACGGCGCTCATACGCCTACTATCGCCGATCGCTGCGAGCTTTGCTGCTTCGGTTTGCCACGATAGGAATGCACCACGGCGAGCGTAGCCTTTGCAGCCATTGCCGAGCGCCGTAGTCACAGATCATGAGCTATTTCGTCACCGGGGGGACCGGCTTCATTGGCCGCCATGTGCTGCCGCTGCTTGCCGCACGCGGCGAGCCGGTATATGTGCTGGTGAGGGCGGGCTCGCACGAGCGTCTGCAGCGCATCGTGCGCGAGTGTGGCGAGCGCGGTGCGCTGATCGTGCCGGTCGAGGGTGATCTGGCCCAGGATCAGCTGGGCGTGCCGGCGGCGGCACGCGCGCAGCTGCAGGGGCCGATCCGGCACTTCTTCCATCTGGGGGCGCTGTACGATCTGGAGGCTCAGGCCGCAGACCTGGAGCGCGCCAACGTCATCGGCACCGCCAACGCGCTGGCATTCGCGCACGCGCTGCAGGTCGGCTGCTTTCACCTGGTGAGCTCGATCGCGGCCGCCGGGCGCTATCGCGGCGTCTTCACCGAGGACATGTTTGACGAGGCCGAGGGTCTGGATCATCCATACTTTCGCACCAAGCACGAATCCGAGGCCCAGGTTCGCAATGCCTGTCGCGTGCCGTGGCGCATCTATCGACCCGGCATGGTGGTCGGCCATTCGGTCAGCGGCGAGATGGACAAGGTGGATGGCCCGTATTACTGCTTCAAGACGCTGCAGAAGCTGCGCGACAATCTGCCGCAGTGGCTGCCGCTGGTCGGGTTCGAGGGCGGGCACGTCAACCTGGTGCCGGTCGATTTCGTGGCCAGTGCACTGGTCCATCTCGCGCACGTGCCGGATCAGGACGGTCGCTGCTTCCACCTGACCGACCCCGCCGACCGGCGCGCCGGCGAGGTATTGAACGTATTTGCCGAAGCCGGGCACGCCCCGACGATGACGCTGCGACTCGAACCGAGCCTGATGGCGGCGTTGCCGCAGCTTGCGCACGCCGTGACCGCGGCACTGGCTCCGGTCGGCCGGATCGTCGACCAGCTGCTGCGCGATCTGGGCATTCCCAAGGCCGTGGTCGGGCTGTTCAACTATCCGACGCGCTTTGACGCCGCCCGTGCGCAAGGGCTGCTGCGCGGGTCCGGGATCGGTGTCCCGCGGCTCGAGGACTATGCCTGGCGGCTGTGGGACTACTGGGAGCGTCACCTCGATCCAAGCCTGTTCAAGGAGCAGAATCTGCGCCGTGCCGTCTCGGGCAGGACTGTCCTGATCACCGGCGGCTCCTCCGGCATTGGCCGCGCGACTGCGTTGAAGCTCGCCGAAGCCGGCGCCCGCGTGCTGATCGTCGCCCGGGATCCGGACAAGCTCGCCGGCGTCGAGGCCGAGATCCGCGCCCGCGGCGGCGACATCGGCACCTACCGCTGCGACATCGCCGATCCGGCGGATTGCCAGCGCTTCATCGCCCAGCTGCTGACCGAACACGGGCACGTGGACATTCTGGTCAACAACGCCGGCCGCTCGATCAGGCGTGCGATCGAACATACCTACGAGCGCCTGCACGACTACGAGCGGCTGATGCGCATCAACTACTTCGGAGCGGTATCGGTGACGCTCGGACTGCTGCCGGCGATGGTCAGGCAGCGCTCGGGCCATGTGATCAGCATTTCCTCGATCGGCGTGCTCAGCAACGCCGCCCGTTTCGCCGGCTACAACGCCTCCAAAGCCGCGCTGGAAGCCTTCTCGCGCTGCGCCGCAGCCGAGTACCGCGATCGCGGCCTGCACTTCACCGTGGTCAACATGCCGCTGGTGCGCACGCCGATGGTCGCGCCGACCCGGATCTACGAACAGTTCCCCCTGATCAGCGCCGAACAAGCGGCGGATCTGGTCTGCGATGCGATCGTGCATCGGCCCGAGCGCCTGGCAACACGGCTCGGCAGCCTGGCGTTGCTGGTCGAGATGCTCGCGCCGCGGCTCAACCGGGCGGTGATGAGCGAGAGCTTCCGCATGTTCCCCGAATCTGCCGCCGCGGGCGGCACCAGTCCGCACGAAGGCCAGCCGTCACCGGAAATGATCGCGCTCGCCTCGGTGTTGCGAGGCATCCACTGGTGAGCGGGCTGTTACTACTCAGCCGTCGATGGACGGTTCAGCATCGTGACTTACAGAAGTCCGAATAGATGTCGGCGCTCTTATCAAGAATCTCGCGCATGGATTTCGTCGACGGTCGCGCCTTTTTCTTTTGCATCTTCGAAGATGGGGCCGCAAGCCCGCGAATGCCGACCGGTGCAATCGCATCAGCGATGCGGCTCGCTTTGGCACGGGACGCCCTGCGTTCCGACGGCAGATGCCGGCCGAGAACCTTCGCCGTGCTTAGTGTGCTCATGGCTCACCTCTTCAATAGAACGCCCCACTACTATTCTATGATCATACTCCTGCACACTTCCATTCGGACAAACCACTATCTCTACGGCGCCGACCCTATCGCTGCTCGGATCCACGCCGCAGCTGTCCAGACGAATGCGTCGGTGGTCAACATGCCGCTGGTGCGCAATTGCGCCCGCACACTATGCCCGCATGCAGGCTATCGCACTGGAGCGTGGCGCGTAGTGGCACAGGGACACAGGGGCACAGGGGCCACACCGGCGTGAATTCGCCGCCGGTCACGCGGCGCGCGAGGCCTCCTGCTGCGCGAGGGCGCGACGCAGTACCTTGCCGACATTGGTCTTCGGCAGGGACTGCCGAAATTCCAGGTATTTCGGCACCTTGTAGCCCGTGAGGCGAGCTCGGCAATGTTCCAGCAATTCCTCTTCCCCGAGCGATGTGCCGTCGCGTAGCACCACGAAGATCTTCACCGCCTGGCCGGAGCGCGGGTCCGGGACACCGATGCAGCCGCATTCGAGCACCGCCGGATGCTCGCCGACCGCGGCCTCGATTTCATTCGGGTACACCTTGAATGCCGAGACGATGATCAGGTCCTTCTTGCGATCGACGATGCGCAGCAACCCGGTGGGCTCGAGCACTCCGATATCACCGGTGCGCAGCCAGCCGTCCGCCGACAGCACGTTGGCGGTCTCGTCGGGCTGCTTCCAATAGCCGAGCATCACCTGCGGGCCGCGCACGCACACCTCGCCGCGTTCTCCGAGGGGCAGCTCAAGATCGCCATCGCGGATGCTGATCTGGGTCGAACGGCAGCGGCAGCCCCACCGTTCCAACCGCAGGGTTCTCATAGGAGTTGCAGGCGACCACGGGTGAGGTTTCGGTCATACCGTAGCCCTCCACCAGCGGGCGCCCGGTCGTGGCCTGCCAGCGCTCGGCCACGCTCGGATGCAACGCCATTCCGCCGGCGGCCCCGAGCTTGAGCGCCGAGAAGTCCAGGCGGGCGAACCCCGGGTGGCCCAGCAGCGCGTTGTAGAGCGTATTCACCCCGGTGATCATCGAGAAGCGCCATTTGCGCAGCTCCGCCACGAAGGCGGGGATGTCGCGCGGGTTCGTGATCAGCACATTGAGCGCCCCATGCTGCATGAACACCAGGCAGTTACAGGTCAGGCAGAACACGTGATAGAGCGGCAGTGGCGTGATCATCACTTCGCGCCCGGGCTCGATCAGGTTCTTCCAGAAGGCCGCGACCTGCAGCAGATTGGCGACCATGTTGCGGTGGCTGAGCATCGCCCCCTTGGCCACGCCGGTCGTGCCACCGGTGTATTGCAGGAATGCCACGTCCTGCCGGCCGATGACCGCTGGGTGGAACTCGCACTGCGCTCCGCGGGCGAGCGCCCGGCGGAAAGCAACTGCCCCGGGCAGCTCATAGGCCGGCACCAGGTGTCTGATCCGCCGCACTACGAAATTGACCACGGCCCGCTTGGGCAGCGGTGCCAGGTCGCCGACACCGGTGATGATGATGTACTGCAGCGAGGTGTCGGCGCGCACCTGCGCCAGTACGTGCGCAAAATTCTCGAGGATGACGATCGCGCGCGCGCCGGAGTCGCTGAGCTGATGCTGCAGTTCACGCGCAGTGTAGAGCGGATTGGTATTGACCACGGTCAGTCCCGCCCGCAGCGCGCCGAACATCGCCACCGGGTATTGCAGCAGGTTCGGCATCATCAGCGCGATGCGGTCGCCTTTGACGAGGCCAATGCTGAGCAGATACGCGCCAAAGTCGCGCGACAGACGATCCAGGTCGCGGTATGTGAGCGTGACGCCCAGGTTGTGATAGGCCGGCCGGTCGGCGAAGCGCTGGCAGCTCTGCTCGAACACGGCGACCAGCGATGCGAATGCATCGACATCGACTTCAGCCGGGGTCCCTGGCGGATAAGAGCGCACCCAGATAGCGTCCATGTTTCTTTGCCCCTGCATCAGACAGCCACGTACCCCGCACCATTGATACTCTTCGCGGGCGTATTCGCAACCCGGAAAAACGCGTAGGCGCGTGCTGCAATGCGCTCTAGCGCAGGATGGCGTCGAGCCTGCCGGTGATCTCGGCCACGCGGGCCGGTGTGTCGTCCATGACCGACGCGGCGCTGATGGCATCGACGCCCGGCAGCTTTTCGCGCCCACCCCCCGAGGTCGTCACGACGATCAGCTTGTTCTTGTCGGGCGCGCGCTCCACAAACGCCCTGGCATCCGCCTGCGCCCGTCCGAACTCCCAGGTGTGGGCAATGATGATTGCATTCCAATCGTTCTCGTGCACCTCGCGCAGCGCCGATACGTTGACCACGCGCACATAGACCGGCCGGGATTGCAGCGCCGCGAGCACGCCCGCCACCAATGCATCCTTGAATGCGCTGCCTTGGGTGGCGATCAGCACGTGTTGCGGCCGCGACGCCTCGCCCACCACCAGCGGCCTGGCGACGCGCATCGCATGCGCGTGCTGGTCCCAGAGCAGATACGCGCCGGCCAGCAGCAGACACGATCCGATGATGATGGCGATGAGCTTTAGCCTGTGCATGACTCTTTCCCGGCGCACACCGGCGGGACGCGCGCGCTTTCGTGCTGCAGCGTCGCTGAAAGCAGCGGCGAGTGCCATAAGTGGATGCCGCAGGGCGTGGTGTCCTGCAACGACACGCGCCGCGAGGCGCGCGCTAGCGCTGGGCGCTCTCCCATGCGGGCGCCACGTAGTACGGCACTTCGGCCGGGGGCAGCAGCGGCTTGCCCAGAATATGGTCGGCGGCCTTCTCGGCCAGCATGATGGTCGGCGCGTTCAGATTGCCGTTGGTGATCGCAGGCATGATCGAGGAATCCACCACCCGCAGCGCCTCGACGCCAATGACGCGGGTTTCCGGATCGACCACCGCCATCGGATCATCGATGCCGCCCATGCGGCAGGAGCAGGACGCATGATAGGCGCTCTCCACGTGCGCCCGGATGAACTCGTCGATCTGCGCATCGGTCTGCACCCCGGCGCCGGGTTGAATCTCCCGGCCCCGATACGGCGTGAACGCGCCTTGCGCAAAGATCTCGCGCGTCAGTCGCAGACAGGCTCGCATCTGCACCCAATCGTCCGGGTGCGACATGTAATTGAAGAACACCCGCGGCTTCACGAGCGGATCGGCCGACGCCAGGCGCACCCAGCCGCGGCTGGGCGAGCGCATCGGTCCGACGTGGGCCTGGAAGCCGTGCTCGCGCGCCAGCGAGGAGCCGTCGTAGTGCACCGCCATCGGCAGAAAATGGTACTGGATATCCGGATAGCGCTCGCCGGCGCGGCTGCGGATGAAACCGCCGGTCTCGAAGTGATTGCTCGCGCCCAGTCCATCCTTGCGCAGCATCCAGCGCAGGCCGATCAGCCCCTTGCGATACGGCGTCATCTGCGAATACAACGTAATCGGCTGCAGGCACGCCACCTGAAAGTAGAATTCCAGGTGATCCTGCAGGTTCTCGCCGACTCCGGGCAGCTCGCGCACGATCTCGATGCCGTGCCGGGATAATTGCGGGCCCGGCCCCAGACCTGAAAGCATCAGCAGTTGCGGCGTGTTGATCGGTCCGGCGCTCACGATCACTTCGCGTCGAGCCCGCACCAGCTGATCGGTGCCGGCGCGCCGATAGCGCACGCCGCTCGCACGCCGGCCGTCGAACTCGATGCGTGTGGCGAGCGCGTGAATGCGCACCGCGAGGTTTCCGCGGCGCATCGCCGGCCGCAGGTAGGCGTTGGCGGCGCTCGAGCGGCGACCCTCGCCCACGGTCATGTCCAGCCGCCCGAAGCCCTCCTGCTGATAGCCGTTGATGTCGTCGGTCCGCGGGTAACCCGCCTCGCGGCCGGCCTGCAGCCAGGCATGGTACAGCGGGTTGGTGAGCGGGCCGTAACATGTCTGAAGCTTGCCGTCGGCACCTCGGTACGCATCCCCGCCGCTCGCACGCCGCTCCGCGCGCCGGAAGTACGGCAGCAGCTGGCGGTAGCCCCAGCCGGCGGCGCCCAGGGATTCCCAATGTTCGTAATCGAGCGCATTGCCACGCACATAGACCAGGCCGTTGATCGATGAGGAGCCGCCGAGCACCTTGCCGCGCGGCGTGTGCAGTTGACGTCCCCCCAGATGCGGCTCCGACTCGGTCTGATAGCGCCAGTCGTATTTCGGCATGTTCATCGGAATCGACAGCGCCGAGGGCATCTGGATGAAGATCGAGCGATCCGAGCCACCGTACTCGAGCAGCAATACGCTGTGCCGGCCGTCCTCGCTGAGACGGTCCGCCAGCACGCAGCCGGCCGACCCGGCACCGACGATCACATAGTCGAAGATCTCGTTCACCGCCCGCCGCTCCGGTCAATACGGCGCATCGACATCGCCCATCGCGACGTACACGCTCTTGAGCTGCGAGTAATGCTCGATCGCAGCGCGGCCGTTCTCGCGTCCGAGGCCGGAGAGCTTCATGCCCCCGAACGGCAGCTCGACCGGCGTCACGTTGTAGTGGTTGATCCAGCAGGTGCCCGCCTGCAGCCGGGCGATCACCCGATGCGCCCGGGTGAGATCATTGGTGAACACGCCGGCCGCGAGCCCGAATTCGGTCGCATTGGCGCGCGCGATCACCTCTTCCTCGTCGGTGAACTCCAGTACCGTCATCACCGGACCGAAGATCTCCTCGCGCGCGATCGCCATGTCGTCGTGGCACTCGTCGAACACCGTGGGTGCGACGAAAAAGCCATTGGCCAGATCGCCGGTGGTCACGCGATAGCCCCCGACCAGCACGCGTGCGCCCTCGGCACGGCCGCGGGCGATGTAGCCGAGCACCTTCTCCATGTGCGCCTCCGAGATCAGCGCACCAACCTGCGTGGCCGGATCCATCGGATCGCCGACCCGCATCGCGGCGGTGCGCGCCTTGAGGCGTTCCAGGAATGCGGCCTTGATGCGGCGGTGAACGAATACGCGCGTGCCGTTCGAACAGACCTCGCCGGCCGAGTAGAAATTGGCCAGCAGCGCGCCCGCCACGGCGTTGTCGACCCGGGCGTCGTCGAACACGATCAGCGGTGATTTGCCGCCCAGCTCGAGCGTGACATGCTTGAGCGACGCCGCGGCATCGGCCATGACCGCGCGGCCGGTGCCGACTTCCCCGGTCAGCGACACCTTGCGGATCTGCGGGTGGCGGGTCAGCAGCCGCCCGGTGTCGGCGTAGCCCTGCACCACCTGGAATACCCCTGCCGGAAGCCCCGCCTGCGCCAGCACTTCGGCCAGCTGAATCGCGGACAGCGGGGTGAGTTCCGCCGGCTTGAACAGCATCGCGTTACCGCACGCCAGTGCCGGCGCGGCCTTCCAGCAGGCGATCTGCAGCGGGTAGTTCCAGGCGCCGATGCCGGCCACGACCCCGAGGGGTTCGCGCCGCGTATAGCCAAAAGCCTGCCCACCCAGATCCAGATGCTCGCCGGCGAGGCTCGCCGCGAGGCCGCCGAAATACTCCAGACAGTCGGCGCCGGACGCGATATCCACCACACTGGTTTCCTGGATTGGCTTGCCGGTATCGCGCGTCTCGAGCTCGGCGAGCTGCGCGTTGCGGGCGCGCAGCAGATCGGCGGCCTGGCGCAGAATGCGTCCGCGCGCCGCGCCGCTCATCGCCCCCCAATGCCGCTGCGCCTCCTGCGCCCTGGCCACCGCGGCATCGACCTGCGCCTGCCCGTCCACCGCAAGTTCGGCGAGCACCGCGCCGGTGGCCGGATTGATGCTGGTCAGTGTCGCGGCCTGGCGCTGGGCGCGCGCCGCGACAGCGGCCGGGACGCCCGCCCCGGCCGGCGCGTACTCCTTGAGACGACCATCGACGAACGCCGTCAGCAGCGCCCTGGCGCTTTCGCTGTCGGCCTCGTGCCAGTTCGACAGCGCCGCGCGCAGCCACACGCCATCGATCATCGCCGCTATCATGCCGGCGAGGCTGCGTGCTTCATGCGCAGGCACCAGCTGCTTCAATGCGTGGCAAAGATTGGATAGTGTGCGGCCCTGGTAGACCCTCTGAATACGCTTCAACCCCTCCGCATGCAGCACCTGGCCCCAGAAGGCGAGCCAGGCGGTGCCCGTGCGGCGGTCGAATTCCTCGGGTGCGAGGTTGGCGTCGATCACCGCCTGGATGCGGCCGCGTGCCGTGTGCGCGAGGGCGATCCGTGCCCGCACGCGCTGATCCACGCGCCGGGCCAGGGTGCGAAAGCTCGCCGCCAGCAAACCGTCCTTGTCACCAAAATAGTGGGCAACCAGGCCCGGAGAGACATCAGCGCGGCTGGCAATCTGCGCCAGCGTGCTGCCGACGTAGCCGACCTCGGCCAGGCTGTCGATCGTGACCTCGATCAGCTGCCGCCGCCGGGACTCCTCGAGCTCGTCGCGCGGCTGCACGGCAGCGGCCGGATCGCGCGGGTCCTGCGTATGGGGCGTTGATTGCCTGTTCAATTCAATGCTCCAGGAGGGTGTCCAGTCAGACCGAGTCGGGGCATCGGCGATGCGGCCGGCCTAGGCGGATACCCCGTGATTCTTCAGTTATTTGCTTGAGCTCGAGCCGGCTTGACACAGGGTTCATTAAACCGCTATTCAACCCTTGGCGGAAGATCTTCCGGTCGCGGCCCGCCGAAGGTCAAGCCCGGCTTGCAAGCAGATCCTACAGGGGGGCCTATGCCAGATTATGAATCGAGCCGGATCCGCGCCCTGGCGGCCTGGGTGCTGCTCGGCAGCGCGCTGCTGAGCGGCACGGCCGCCCGGGCCGCCCCCTCCCCGACCGCCCTCGATGGCGAGGCCTGCCGCACGGTGCGCCTGTCGGATATCGGCTGGACCGACGTCACGACCACGACCGCGCTGTTCAGCGTGCTACTGACGGATCTGGGCTACCGCCCTGAAATCACCGTGTTATCGGTGCCGGTAACCTACGCATCGCTGAAGAACAACGACATCGACGTGTTTCTCGGCAACTGGATGCCCACGCAGGAGGCCGATCGCAAACCCTATGTCGCCGATGGGTCAGTGGAGGTGATAGGCCCCAACCTCACCGGCGCCAAGTACACACTGGCGGTGCCGGCCTACACCTACCAGGCGGGGCTGCGATCGTTCGGCGACATTCAGCGCTTTGCCGGCCCGCTCAGGAACGCCATCTATGGCATCGAGCCGGGCAATGACGGCAACCGCCTGATCCTGTCGATGCTCAAGCAGAACCTGTTCGGCCTGGGTGAGTTCAAGCTGGTCGAGTCGAGTGAACAGGGCATGCTGGCCGAGGTCGAGCGCGCCTATCGCGACCATGCTCCGATCGTGTTTCTGGCCTGGGACCCGCATCCGATGAACATGCGTTTCGACCTGAAGTATCTGTCGGGCGGCGACAGCGTGTTCGGGCCGGATTACGGGGGCGCCTCGGTCTATACCAACACGCGCGCGGGCTACAGCCTGCAATGTCCCAATGTTGGCCGGCTGCTGCGCAACCTGCACTTCACCACCAAGGGCGAGAGCCAGGTGATGGCCTCGATTCTCGATCAGCATCAGCCGCCGCAGGTTGCGGCCGCGGCGTGGCTCAAGGCCAATCCGGCGCAGCTCGGCGCCTGGCTCGAGGGGGTCTACACGCTCGACGGTCGGCCGGCGCTCGAGGCGCTGCGGGGCGAGCACCAGGTCAGTGGCGCCTGGAACTTCGAGCACTGGATCAGTGAACACAAGATCCCGGTCGGCGACAGCGTCGCGGTGATGATCGAATACGTCAAGGCCCATGGTCGCGTGGTGTTCGACGGGGTCTCGATGCTGATTCGCGGCAGTGTCGGCGGGCTGACCTCACTGCTGCGCGCGGTGCCGGCGCCGCTGCTGGTGCTCGCGCTGGCGGCATTGAGCTGGGTGCTGCGGCGCTCGTTGCCGTTGGCCGCCTTCGTCACCGCCGCCCTGCTGTTCATCATGAACCAGGGTTACTGGCTGCCAACGCTCGAAACGCTCTCGCTGGTCATCGTCGCCGCGCTGGTGTCGACCGCGATCGGCGTGCCGATCGGGATCGCAGCGGCGCATCGGCCGCGCCTGTACGCGGCGCTGCGCCCGGTGCTCGATCTGATGCAGACCCTGCCGACCTTCGTGTATCTGATTCCGACCCTGGTGCTGTTCGGACTCGGCGTGGTGCCGGGGCTGATTTCCACGGTGATCTTCGCGCTGCCGGCACCGATTCGCCTGACGCAGCTCGGGATCAGCTCGGTACCCGAATCGCTGCTGGAAGCCGGCCAGGCGTTCGGGGCCACGCGGCTGCAGATGCTGTGGAAGATCGAGCTGCCCAGCGCGTCGCCGACCATCGTCGCCGGCATCACCCAATGCATCATGCTGAGCCTGTCGATGGTAGTCATCGCAGCCCTGGTGGGAGCCGGCGGCCTCGGCGTGCCGGTGGTGCGCGCGCTCAACACCGTGCAGGTCGGCATGGGGTTCGAGGCCGGCTTCGTGATCGTGCTGCTGGCGATCATCCTCGACCGGATCAGCCGCCCCGAGGCCAGCTCGGGCAAGCCATGAACGCGGCACTGGAATTTCGCCAGGTCGACATCCTGTTCGGCCCCAAGGCCAGGCGGCGCGCCGGCGGCGCCCTGCAGCAGGCGCTCGCCGCGCTCGACGCCGGCGCCACGCGCGCCGAAATCGCCGAGCGCACCGGCGTCATCGTCGGGGTGGCCGATGCCAGCCTCGCGGTGCAGCGGGGCCAGATCTGCGTGCTGATGGGACTGTCGGGCTCGGGCAAGTCCACGCTGCTGCGCGCGGCCAACGGCATCACGCCGGTCACGCGCGGGCAGGTGCTGGTCAACGACGGTGGAGCGGTGATCGATATCGCGCGCTGCGACGCTGCCGCGTTGCGCCGCGTCCGGCGCTTGCGCATCGCGATGGTGTTCCAGCAGTTCGCGCTGCTGCCGTGGCGCAGCGTGCGCGACAACGTCGGATTCGGGCTGGAACTGCGCGGCGAGCCAGCCGACAAGCGCCGGCGCATCGTCGACGAGCAGCTCGAGCTGGTGGGTCTGACTGCCTGGAGCGAGCGCTATTGCCACGAACTCTCGGGCGGCATGCAGCAGCGCGTCGGGCTGGCGCGCGCGTTTGCGACCGACGCCGACATCCTGCTGATGGACGAGCCGTTCTCGGCGCTCGATCCGCTGATCCGCCGCAAGCTGCAGGACGAGCTGCTGGCGCTGCAGGCGCGCGTGCAGCGCACGATCCTGTTCGTCAGCCACGACCTCGACGAGGCCCTGAAGCTCGGCGACCAGATCTCGATCCTCGAGGGCGGTCGCATCGTGCAGACCGGCACCGCGCAGGACATCGTGCAGCGACCGGCCGATGACTACGTCGCCGAGTTCGTGCGTCATATCAATGCGCGCACCGTGCTCAAGGGAGACGCCGCGCCGCCCTAGTCCGTGTCGCATCTGTTCAAGCCGGCCGGCGGCGCAATGCTCGTCGTGCGTGCCTGCCGGGCGGCATCATGCGCTGCCGGCGCTGCCAACCCGCCGTAGGAATGACGATGCAACGTTTTTCGGCTCTGTCACTCCTTGGCCGCGCGCTCGGCGGCCATCGCGGCTGGACGGCGCAGTGGCGCCGCGCCACCCCCAAGGCCGCCTATGACGCGCTCATCGTCGGGGGTGGCGGACACGGCCTGGGCGCGGCCTACTACCTCGCGAGCGAACACCGGCTGAGCAACGTCGCGGTGCTGGAGAAAGGCTGGATCGGCGGCGGCAACACCGGTCGCAATACCACCATCATCCGCTCCAATTACCTGTTCGCTGAGAGCGCCGCACTCTACGATCATGCGCTGAAGCTGTGGGAGCATCTGTCGCAGGCGCTCAACTACAACGTCATGCTGTCGCAGCGCGGTGTGATGATGCTGGCACACACCGTGCACGACATGCAGGTGATCAGGCGCCACGTGCATGCCAATCGAGCCAGCGGCGTGGATAACGAATGGCTGAGCCCGCAGCAGGCCAAGGACTTCTGTCCGCCGCTGAATATAAGCGACCTGCGCTACCCGGTGCTGGGTGCGGCGCTGCAGCGTCGCGGCGGCACCGCGCGACACGACGCCGTCGCGTGGGGCTACGCGCGCGCAGCCGACGCCCTCGGCGTCGACATCATCGAGAACTGCGAAGTCACCGGTATCCGGCGCGATGCGCGGGGCGCGGTCGAAGCGGTGGAGACCACGCGCGGGGTGATCCGTGCGCCGAAGATCGGCGTGGCTGCGGCCGGGCACACCAGCACCGTGATGAGAATGGCGGGCGTGCGCCTGCCGCTCGAGAGCTATCCGCTGCAGGCACTGGTGTCCGAGCCTGTCAAGCCGGTGTTTCCGTGCGTCGTGATGTCGAACTCGATGCACGCCTACATCAGCCAGTCCGACAAGGGCGAGCTGGTGATCGGCGCCGGCACCGACGCCTATACCTCGTACACGCAGCGCGGCGCCCTGCACGTCAGCGCGCACGCGCTCGAGGCCATCTGCGAGCTGTTTCCGATCTTTCGGCGACTGCGGATGCTGCGCAACTGGGGCGGCATCGTCAACCTGTCGCCGGACCGCTCGCCGATCATCGCCAAGACGCCGGTGCCGGGCCTGTACGTGAACTGCGGCTGGGGCACCGGAGGCTTCAAGGCCACGCCAGGCTCCGCGCACCTGTTTGCCTGGACCATTGCGCGCGATGAGCCGCACCCGATCAATGCGCCATTCGCCCTCGAGCGCTTTCGCGACGGCAACCTGATCGACGAGGCGGCCGCGGCCGCCGTCGCGCACTGAGCAGGCCGATGCTGCTGATTACCTGCCCCTACTGCGGAACGCGCCCGGAGATCGAGTTCGTCTACGGCGGTCAGGCGCACCTGGTGCGCCCGGCCGATCCGGCCGCGCTCGACGCGCAGGCATGGGCGGATTTCCTGTACTCGCGCGACAACGAGCGCGGCGTGCACGCCGAGCGCTGGCGGCACACGCACGGCTGCGGCCGTTTCTTCAACGCGCTGCGCGACACCAGCACCGATCATTTCCTCGCCACCTACCGCGTGGATGAGCCGGCGCCGGCGCTGCCCCAGGCGCCCGGGGCCACGCTGTGACGCAGAAGCATCGGGCGACCTCGGGCGGCCGCGTCGATCGCGCCCGGGCGCTGCGTTTCAGCTTCGACGGCCGTGCCTATTCGGGCCTGCAGGGCGATACGCTCGCCTCGGCGCTGCTCGCCAACGGCGTGCATCTGCTGGGGCGCTCGTTCAAGTACCATCGCCCACGCGGCATCCTCGCGGCCGGCGCCGAGGAGCCGAGCGCGCTGGTGA
Source organism: uncultured Gammaproteobacteria bacterium (assembly GCA_963701975.1). Lineage (GTDB taxonomy): Bacteria > Pseudomonadota > Gammaproteobacteria > Steroidobacterales > Steroidobacteraceae > FEN-1191. Next base: position 2,953,203 of record OY969692.1, on the reverse strand, counting down.
CGCTGCGCCGCGACGCGGCGCGCTGCACGCCCAATCTTCGCGCGACCCAGATCGAGCTCTACGACGGCCTGCAGGTGTACAGCCAGAATCGCTGGCCGAGCCTCGCGTTCGATGTCGGCGCGGTCAACGACCTGCTCTCGCCGCTGTTTCCGGCGGGGTTCTACTACAAGACGTTCATGTGGCCGCGGCGCGCGTGGCAGGCGCTGTACGAGCCGTACATCCGGTCGGCCGCCGGACTCGGCCGGGCGCCCGAGCACGCTGATCCGGATCGCTACGCCCAGCGCTACGCGCACTGCGACGTGCTGGTCGTGGGCGCGGGGCCGAGCGGACTCGCGGCCGCGCAGGCCGCGGCCGACAGCGGCGCGCGCGTGATCCTGTGCGACGAGCAGGCGCAGCTCGGCGGCTCATTGCTGTCGGAGCCCGCGGACGAGCCGAACCCGGCGTTGGCGGGCGAATCCGCCGCCACGTGGCTTGCGCACAGTCTCGACGCGCTGCGGCGCAATTCGCGCGTCACGCTGCTGCCGCGCACTACCGCCTTCGGCTACTTTGCGCACAATCTGGTCGCTCTGAACCAGCGCCTGAGCGAGCATCTGGCGAATCCGGCGGCCGGCCAGGCGCGCGAGCGCTGCTGGCAGGTGCGTGCGCGCGAGGTGGTGCTTGCCACCGGGGCGATCGAGCGTCCGCTGGTGTTTCCGGGCAACGACCGGCCCGGCATCATGCTGGCGACGGCGGCCCGCAGCTACCTCAATCGCTACGCCGTTCTCGCGGGCACGCGCGCGGTGCTGATCACGGCCTGCGACGAGGCGTATCGGGTGGCGCTCGAGCTGCACCAGGCGGGGGTTGCAATCGCGATGGTCGGCGATGTGCGTTCGCGCGCGGACGGCGCGTGGCCGGAGGCGGCGCGGCGCGCCGGTCTTCCGGTGCAGACGCAAACCACGGTGCTCGGCACGCACGGGCGGCTGCGCGTCAACGCGGTGCGGCTGGCGCGGCTGGATGCGCAGCGACGCGTGATCGGCGGCGTTCAGACACACGCCTGCGACCTGCTGCTGATGTCGGGCGGCTTCACCCCGAGCGTGCATCTGCACTCGCAGTCGCGCGGCAAGCTCGCCTGGGACGACACCGTGCAGAGCTTCATCCCGGCGCAGGCCGCGGAGCGGGTGCGCTCCGCCGGCGCCTGTCGCGGCGTGTTTTCCGTGGCTGCAGCGCGTGCCGATGGCGCGGCAGCCGGAGCGGCGGCAGCGCGCGACGCGGGCTTCGCCGGCAACGCGGCCGCGTCTACGCCCGGCCCCGAGCGCGATGGCGCGATGGCCGGCTACGCGGGCGCCCTGCCGCTTCCGCCCGGCAGCAGCGGCAGCAAGGCCTTCGTTGACTGGCAGAACGACGTGACCACGCGCGATCTGGCGCTGGCAACGCGCGAAGGCTTCGTATCGATCGAGCACATCAAGCGCTACACCACGGCCGGCATGGCCACCGATCAGGGTAAGACTTCCAACCTGAACGCACTCGGATTCGTCGCGCACCAGCTCGATAAGGCGATCGCCGAGGTCGGGCTCACGACCTTTCGCATGCCCTACACGCCGGTGACCTTCGGCAGCTTCGCCGGTTTCGCCCGCGGCGAGCTGTTCGACCCGGTTCGCACCACGCCGATCCACGAGTGGGCGGCGGCGGCCGGCGCGGTGTTCGAGGATGTCGGACTGTGGAAGCGCGCGCGCTATTTCCCGCGCGGCGGCGAAGACATGCATGCGGCCGTGGCCCGCGAGTGCCGCTCCGTGCGCAACGCCTGCGGCATCTTCGACGCCTCCACGCTCGGCAAGATCGAAGTGGCCGGGCCCGATGCCCTGACGTTCATGAACGGCATGTACGCGAACTCCTGGAACACTCTTGCGGTCGGGCGCTGCCGCTACGGAGTGCTGCTGCGCGAGGACGGCTTCGTGCTCGACGATGGTGTGGTCGCACGCACCGCGCAAGATCGCTTCCACGCGACCACGACCACCGGCGGCGCCGCGCGCGTGCTTGCGCTGATGGAGGACTACCTGCAGACGGAATGGCCGCAGCTGCGTGTCTGGCTGACCTCGACCAGCGAGCAGTGGGCGGTCATCGCGCTGCAGGGCCCGCAGTCGCGCCGCGTGCTGCAGGGTCTGGTCGAGGGCATCGATCTGTTCGACCGCGGCGCTGCCGCACATGAGCGTGGCGCGTGGCCGGATCTGCGGCGTGCCGGCGCTGCTGTTTCGCGTGAGCTTCACCGGCGAGCTCGGTTTCGAAGTCAATGTCCCGGCGGACTTCGGGCTGATGGTGTGGCAGGCGATCCATCAGGCCGGTATGTCCTACGGCATCACACCCTACGGCACCGAGGCGATGCACGTGCTGCGCGCGGAGAAAGGCTACATCATCGTCGGCCAGGAAACCGACGGCACCGTGACCGCGAACGACGTGGGCCTCGGCTGGGCGATCGGCCGGAACAAGTCCGATTTCGTCGGCAAGCGCTCACTGTCTCGGCCGGCCCTGAGCGCGCCAGATCGCAAGCAGCTGGTCGGGCTCGCGACCGCGGAACCGCGGCTGGTGCTCGAGGAAGGCACGCAGATCATGCCGGCCCCGGCTGAGCGATCCTCGCGGCGCACGATCGGCCATGTCACCTCCTCCTATTGCAGCGCGACCCTCGATCGCTCGATTGCCCTGGCACTGATCGCCGGCGGCCGCGCGCGCATCGGCCAGACGCTGTCGGCCGCAACCGTACGGGGCGAAGTACCGGTCGAGGTGACATCGCCAGTGTTCTACGATCCCGAAGGCACTCGTCTGCATGGCTGAGCCATCCATCCCGCGCGCTGCGCCGCGGCTGGCGCCGAGTCCGATGCTGCGCGGCTTGCCGCCGCTTGCACGCCACATCCTGCGCGCTGCACCGGCAGGGTTGAGCGCAGCCGGCGAAGCCCTCGGATTGTCGCTGTCGCTGCCCGCGTGCCGGGCGTCGGTTGACGGGGCGCGCGCCGCGCTCTGGCTCGGACCCGACGAGCGTCTGCTGCTCGGCGAGGAGGCTTCAGCGGCCGGCACCGAGGCCCGGCTGGTGCAGGCGCTGCACGGCCAGCCGCACTCGCTGGTCGACGTCAGTCACCGACAGGTGGCGCTCGAGATCGGCGGTCCACACGCGGCCAGCCTGCTCGCCGCCGGCTGCCCGCTCGATCTGGACCGCGGCGCATTTCCCGTCGGGATGTGCACGCGCACGGTGCTGGCCAAAGCCGAAATCGTGCTCTGGCGAACCGCCGATGAGCGCTTCCATATCGAGGTGTGGCGCTCGTTCGCAGCCTATGTGTCAGCCGTCATTGCCGAGGCCGCACGCGATCTGCCGGCAATAGACTGAAGCCGTGGCATCCTGCGGCCAGGCGACGTAGGCTTGAGCCCCATGGATGAGGGACCCCGCGCGGCGCCGACGCATTTCGGCTTTCTGACCCTGCGCCAGTTCTCGATGATCGCGTTCACCAACGCGATCGAACCGCTGCGCATGGCGAACTATCTGGCCGAACAGAACATCTATCGCTGGTCGGTCCACACCCTCGACGGCCGGCCGGCGCCCGCCAGCAACGGCCTCACGGTCGCACCAACCGAGCGCATCGATGAAGCCGCGCTGCCCGATATCCTGTTCGTCTGCGGCGGAGTCGATGTGCAGCACGCGGTGGACGAGCCGCTGCTGCAGGCGCTGCGCCGCCTCGCACGGGCGCGCATCGTGCTGGGCGGTTTGTGCACCGGTGCCTACGCTCTGGCCCGTGCCGGCCTGCTCGACGGTTACCGCTGCGCAATTCACTGGGAAAACCTCTCGGCGCTGCGCGAGAGCTTCCCGCAGACCGTGTTTGCCCCCGAGCTGTTCGTCGTCGACCGCGATCGCTGCACCTGCACCGGCGGGATCGCGCCACTGGATCTGATGCTGCATCTGATCACGCCTCGCATCGGCAAGTCGCTCGCGGCCGGCATCTCGGATCAGTTCATTCTCGAGCGGGTACGCGATGCCAACGACCCGCAGCGTATTCCTCTGGCCAACCGGCTCGGCGGCTATCACAAGTCGCTGACCCAGGCCGCGGCCCTGATGGAGGCGAACGTCGAGGAGCCGCTGTCGCTCGAGGAGCTCTCGCGCATGAGCGAGGTATCGCAACGTCAGTTGCAGCGGCTGTTCCGGCGCAGCCTGGGGCTCACCCCGGCGCAGTACTACCTGAACCTGCGGTTGCGCCGTGCCCGCGAGCTGCTGCTGCAGACCGACATGCCGATCATGAGCATCACCGTGGCCTGCGGCTTTCGCTCACCAGCCCATTTCAGCAAGTCCTATCGCGCGCTGTTCGGCCATTCACCGAGCCGGCAGCGACGCAACCCGGCGCGCGAAGCCGCCCAGGACGGGCACGAGCCGGGCGTGCAGCGCGCGCCCGGTCGGCGTGCGGGCGCCAAACCCAAGCCAGCGCGCGCCCCGCGCGCGCTGGCGCGCCATTAGCAGCAGCGCCGCAAACTTCAGCAAACTTCAGCCCGCAATCGCATCGCGCCGCGCCCGCGCTGAAACTCCTGCCGGGTGATGCCGCCCTGAACAACTTCGTGTCGCTTTTTGGCTTCTGCATCGCAGCGTAGGCTGTCATCATAGCGAGCACTATGAAAACCCATGCCCGTGTGGTCGTGATCGGCGGTGGCGTAGTCGGAGTCAGCACCCTCTACCATCTGACCAAGAAGGGCTGGAAGGATGTCGTGCTGCTCGAACGTTCGGAACTGACCGCGGGATCGACCTGGCACGCGGCCGGCCTGCTGCCACTCTTCAACATGAGCTATACGGTCGGGCAGCTGCACAAGTACTCGGTTGACCTGTACAAGCGCCTGCCCAGTGAGACCGGCCAGGATGTCAGCTTCCACGTGACCGGCAACCTCCGGCTGGCCACCAATCCGGCGCGCATGGACGAGTACCAGAAATACTGCGGCACCGCGAATACGATCGGCGTGCCGTTCCAGGTGATCGGCCCGCAGCAGGTCAAGGAGCTCTGGCCGCTCGTCAATCTCGGTGACGGCGCCGATACAGCACGCATCATCGGCGCGCTCTACCATCCCGACGACGGCCACATCGCGCCGGCGGACCTGACGATGGCGTTGCGCCGCGGTGCGCGCAATGGCGGTGCCGATATTCACGAAAACACCGAGGTCACGGCCGCAACGCGCACGCCTTCCGGTGAGTGGAAACTCACCACCAGCCAGGGCGAGATCGTCTGCGAGCACGTCGTGTGCGCGACCGGCAACTACGCGCGGCAGACCGGGCGGATGTTCGGCGTCAGGGTGCCGGCCATTCCGGTCGAGCACCAGTACATCGTCTACAGCGAGTCGCCCGAACTCAAGGCCTACCGCGCGGCGGGCGGTCGCGAACTCGCGGTGCTGCGCGAATCCGACCAATCCTACTACCTGCGCGAGGAGCGCCTGGGATGGATACTCGGGCCGTACGAGGCCGGCGCACCGGCCCGGTTCGCCGACGGCGTGCCCGAGTGGTTCGGCAAGACCCTGTTCGAGGGCGACCTCGACCGTCTGCTGCCGCACGTCGAGGCCGCGCAGCGCCGGGTGCCGGCGCTCGAGCACTGCGGCATCAAGGACATCGTCAACGGCCCGATCTCCTATACGCCCGACGGCAGCCCGATGATCGGGCCGGCGGGCGGCGCGCGCAACCTGTGGCTCAACGAGGGACATAGTTTCGGCATTACGGCGGCCGGCGGCGCCGGCTGGCAACTCGCCGAGTGGATCGTCGAGGGCGAGCCGGGCATCGACATGCTGGCGGTGGACCCACGGCGCTTCGGCCACTACTGCACCCGGCGCTATGTGGTCACGAAAAACGAGGAGACCTACCGCAGCGTATTCACGATCCACTATCCCGACGAGGAGCGCCCCGACGCGCGCCCGAGCAAGACCAGCCCGGTGTACGACAAGATCGACCGCCTCGGCGCGGTCTGGGGCCAGCGCTACGGCTGGGAACGCGCCAACTGGTTCGCGCCCGCCGGCGTCGAACGCCGCGACCTGTGGAGCTTCCGCCGCAGCAACTACTTCGAGCACGTCGGCAACGAATGCCGGCTGATGCGCGAGCGCGTCGGCGTCATCGACCTGACGCCGTTCACCAAGCATGAGGTCACCGGTAGCGGCGCGGAAGCATGGCTCGACGGTCTGGTGGCGAACAAGGTGCCGGTGAAGCTGGGTCGGATCGCGCTCTGCCACGCGCTCACCAAGCGCGGCGGCATCCGCTCCGAGTTCACCATCACCAAGGTGGGCGAACAGCGCTACTACGTCATCAGCGCGGGCGCGGCCGAGCACTACGACTCCGACTACCTGCAGCGCATGCTGCCGCGGGACGGCTCGGTCGGTCTGCGCAACATCACCGGCAGCCGTGGTTGCTTCGTGATCGCGGGTCCCCGATCGCGCGATCTGCTGGCGAAACTGGTGGACGTGTCGCTCGATAACGCGGCGTTCCCGTGGCTGACCGGCCAGGTGATCGAGGTCGGCTACGCCAGCGATGTCTACGCGCTGCGCGTCAACTTTGTCGGCGCGCTGGGCTGGGAACTGCACTTCCCGATCGAGCACGCGCACCACCTGTTCGACGCGGTGTTCGCCGCGGGCAGGGAGTTCGGCATCGGTATGGTGGGCATGCGTGCGATGGAATCACTGCGCATGGAGAAGTCGTACCGCATGTGGGGCAGCGACATGACCCGGGACTACACCCCGTTCGAGGCCGGCCTCGACCGTTTCGTGCGAATGAACAAGGGCCCGTTCATCGGTCGCGAGGCGCTCGAGCGGCAGCTTGACGCCGGGGTGCCGCACCGGTTCGTGACGCTCGAAGCTCACGATGTCGGTGATGCCGATCCGCTCGGCAACGAACCGATCTTCGCGCCCGACGGCAGGATCGTCGGCCGCGCCACCTCCGGCTATTTCGGCCACACCCTGCAGAAGAGCCTGGCGATCGGCTACGTGCGGCCCGAGTATGCGGCGGTCGGAACCGGGCTCGAGATGGAAATCCTGGGGCAGCGGCGACCGTCGACCGTGCTCACCGAGTCGCCGTTCGATCCGGACAACAACGCGCTGAAGGCCTGACCCGGAAGCGCTCCGGGCGCGGCCGGCCCCTCCCCGGCCGGGAGGCTTGCGCTCGCGGGCGCAGACGCAGCGAAAGCGCTCCTATATTATCCGGGCACAGGGGAACTGCTGCCCCGCTGAAGCCGAGGTGCTGCGCAATGGCTGGCCGCTGCAAACACCTGGATTCCGTCAAGACCGATCACCGCAACACGCGCGGCTGCGAGGAATGCCTCAAGCTGGGCGACAGCTGGGTGCACCTGCGGCTGTGCCGGAGCTGCGGGCATGTAGGCTGTTGCGACGACTCGAAGAACAAGCACGCGACCAAGCATTTTCACGCGACGCGGCATCCGATCATCACCTCGATAGAGCCGGGTGAGGACTGGAGCTGGTGCTACGTCGATGAGCTGGTGATGGAGCTGGGCTGACGCCGGGAACCGAGCATGGCCAGTGAGCTGTTTCGAACCCGCCAGACACAGATGTTTCCGAAGCTCACGGCGGCGCAGATTGCGCGCCTGGAGAACCACGGGACGCGTGTGGCGACCCACGGCGGCGAGGTCCTGATCGAGGCCGGCGACCGGCCACGCCAGTTCTTCGTCGTGATCGAAGGCACCCTGGACCTGCTGTTGTCCCGGCCGACCGGCTATGAACCGTTCTACACGCTGAAGCCGGGCGACTTCACCGGCGAGATGAATGCGCTGCGCGGCAGCGCCGGCATGACGCGCATACGCGTCGGCCAGGGCGGCACGCTGATTGCAATCGATATCGACCAGCTGCGCGCGATCGTGCAGACCGATGCCGAGCTCAGCGAGCTGCTGATGCGCGCCTTCATCCTGCGCCGCATGGGACTGCTGTCGGAGGGCACGCGCGACGTGCTGCTGATCGGCTCGCAACATTCCGCCGATACGCTGCGACTCAAGGAATTCCTCACTCGCAATACCTTTCCATTCGCCAGTCTCGACGTAGAGAGCGATGCCGATGCCCGCGCGCTGCTGGAGCGATTCCATGTGCCGGCGACCGACGTACCGGTCGTGATCTGCCGCGGCGAGAGCGTGCTGAAGAATCCGAGCAATTTCGAAGTCGCGACCTGCCTCGGGGTCAACCCGCAGGTCGACGATTCGGCAGTGCACGATCTGCTGATCGTAGGCGCCGGGCCGGCCGGCCTGGCGGCCGCCGTGTATGGCGCTTCCGAAGGCCTGGACGTGCGCCTGGTGGAGACCACGGCGCCTGGCGGACAGGCGGGCACCAGCTCCAAGATCGAGAACTACCTCGGCTTCCCGACCGGCATCTCCGGCCTGGCGCTGGCCGGTCGCGCGCTGTCGCAGGCGCAGAAATTCGGCGCCAACCTGAGCGTCGCCTCGCAGGCCGTGAGCCTGCATTGCGAGCGACGGCCCTACGTGATCGACCTGGCGGAGGGCGAATCGGTGCGGGCGAGCATCGTGGTGATCGCCAGCGGTGCGCAATATCGCACTCTGGGCATCGACAGCATCGGCCGCTTCCTCGGCGCGGGGATCTACTACGCGGCCACCAACCTGGAAGCCAAGCTGTGTGCGGACGAGGAGATCGTCGTAGTCGGCGGCGGCAATTCGGCCGGCCAGGCCGCAGTGTTTCTCGCCGGCTCCTGCCGCCAGGTGCATATCCTGGTGCGCTCGGATGGACTGGCCGCGAGCATGTCGCGCTATCTGATTCGGCGCATCGAGGAGAGCCCGAACATCACGCTGCACGTGCGCACACAGATCACGGCGCTGGAAGGCGATCGGGAGCTGAAGCGCATCACCTGGAGGCGCGCTAGCGATGCCGTCGAAGAGCAGCGCGAGATCGCCCACGTGTTCCTGATGACAGGCGCGCTGCCCAATACCCAATGGCTGAACGGTTCAGTCGCGCTCGATGATCGCGGCTTCGTCAGGACCGGACCGGATCTGCGGCCGGAGGAGCTGGCAGCGGCGCATTGGCCTCTGGTGCGCCATCCGTACCTGCTCGAGACCAATCTGCCGGGGGTTTTCGCCGTCGGTGACGTGCGCTGCGGCAGCGTCAAGCGCGTGGCCGCCGCCGTCGGTGAAGGCTCCAGCTGCGTGCAGTTCGTGCACCGCGCATTGCGCGAGTTGTCCGATGCCGCACAGGCACCGGCTCGGGCGTAGTCCGGCGGTGAATGACCGTGTGAACCGCATGGCCTAGCCCGATCAGGCAACATGCACCTGGCACCACCACCGCGTTGCAATTGGCCGGCGCTGCTGCTGGCAGGCCTGCTCGGCGCGGCCTGCTCGACAGCGGCCTGGACCGGCGATGAGCTGTCGATCAAGCTGCAGCAGCAGCCCTGGAGCGGCGATCTCGACGGAATGATCGCACGCCGGGTGATTCGCGTGCTGGTGCCCTACAGCCGCACCTTGTACTTCGTCGACCTGGGCGGCACCCAGCGCGGCATGAGCTATGACTTCATGCGCGCGTTTGAGGACGATCTGAATCGCAGGCTCGGGCACGGCGACCTGCGCACCCACGTGGTCTTCATCCCGGTATCGCGCGCGCGGCTGCTGCCGCTGCTGGTCGCCGGACAGGGCGATGTGGTTGCCGCCAACCTCACCATCACGCCGGAACGCCGCAAGCTCGTCGACTTCACGACTCCGGCCGCGCACGCCGTCAACGAGCTGATCGTCACCGGCCCCGGGGCGCCGCCGCTGGCGACGCTCGACGATCTCGCCGCCAAGGACATCTATGTCAGTCGGGCCACCAGCTACTACGACAGCCTCGCTACCCTGAATCAGGGATTCATCCAGCGGGGCCTGAGCCCGATGAGGCTGCGCGAGGCGCCGGGCAACTTCGAGAGCGAGGACATCCTGGAGATGGCGAACGCCGGCCTGGTGAGCATCGTGGTCGCCGATGGCTATATCGCCCGGCTGTGGCGCCAGGTGTATCCCAACATCACCGTGCGCGAGGACCTGGTCGTGCATCGCAACGGCGACATCGCGTTTGCAGTACGCAAGCACAGCCCGCAGCTCAAAGCCGCGCTCGACGCCTTCACGCGCACGCACGGCGAAGGCACCGAATTCGGCAACGTCACACTGCAGAAATATCTGGGACAGACCCGCTGGGTCCGGAACGCCACTTCCGAGCAGGAGCTGAAGAAATTCAACACCCTGGTCACCCTGTTCCAGAAGTACGGGCGGCAATACGACATCGACTGGCTGCTGATGGCGGCGCAGGGCTACCAGGAATCCCAGCTTGACCAGGACCGGCACAGCGCCGCCGGCGCCATCGGGGTCATGCAGGTGATGCCCTCGACGGCCGAAAAGATGCAGGTCGGGGATATCTCCCAGCTGGAGCCGAACATCCATGCGGGCGTGAAGTACATCCGCTACATCGTCGATCAGTACTACGCCGGCGAGCCAATGGACGCCCTGAACAAGGTGCTGTTCGCCTTTGCGTCCTACAATGCCGGGCCGGCGAGAGTCCGGTCGCTGCGCACCGAAGCGCGCGCGCTCGGCCTCGATCCCAATGTCTGGTTCGACAACGTCGAGCGCGTGGCCGACTACCGCATCGGGCGCGAAACCGTGCAGTACGTCGCCAATATCTACAAGTACTACATCGCCTATACGCTGGTGCAGGACAAGGTCGCGGCGGGCCTGGAACAGCAGCGCTGATGCAGCGGCGCCGTCTCAGCGCTTGCCGGATTTCGGCTTCGCGGTCCGGGTGTGGCCGGCGCCGAAATTGCGATCGGCGACCAGGCATAGGATCTCGAACATGATCGTTGCCCCGACCAGCGCGGTATTTCCCGTCTGGTCGTAGGGCGGCGCAACCTCCACGACGTCCCCGCCGACGAGATTCAGGCCGCGCAGACCCCGCAGCAGGGTTTGCGCTTCCAGCGTGGTGATACCGCCCACCTCCGGCGTTCCCGTGCCGGGCGCGTACACCGGGTCCAGTCCGTTGACATCGAAAGAGATGTACGTGCGCCCGTCGCCGACGACCCGGCGCGCTTCCTCGATGACCCGCGCGACGCCGAGCGCGGCAAATTCCTCGATGAACACGACCCGCATGCCGTGCGACTTGGAGAACTCGATGCCATCCATGAAGTTCTGACCGCCCCTGATGCCGATCTGGATGGTGCGCTTCGGGTCGAGTACGCCCGCCTCCACCGCCAGCCGAAATGGCGCACCGTGAGTGAACTTGGACCCGTAGAATTCGCCCCAGGTGTCGCAGTGCGCGTCGATGTGAACCATGCCGATGGGCGCATCGGCCGCAATCGCCCGGAAGATCGGGTAGGTGATGGAATGATCGCCACCGGCGCTGATCGGCAGCACCCCCGCCGCATGCACCTCGCGATAGAAGGCCTCGATCTCCTCGACCTGCTTTTCCAGGTCATAGCGGTGCGATAGACGCACGTCACCGATGTCCGCAATCCGGCACAGCTCGTAGGGATTGATCCCGAGTCCGAGATTGAACGCGCGCATCAGGCTCGATGCATTGCGGATCTCGCGCGGCCCGTGGCGCGCGCCCGGCCGGTTGGTCACGCCGAGATCGGTGGGCACGCCGATCAGACCGATGTTGACGTCATGCAGAGTCGACGCCAGCGGCGCGCGCATGAACGTCGCGATCTCGCTGTAACGCGGTTCCCTCATCGGGTTGTAGACACCACCGCCGACGGGATCCGCTCTGCTGTAGCTGTTGTCGTTCACGTGGTTACCCTTGGATCGATTGCCGGATGGCTGGCGGATCATGCAGGCGCTGCCGCGGCAGCTGACCACGGCCGGGGGAGCGGATCGAAGCGCAATTCTATCGCAGCTCGCCCGATGGCGGCAGCTCGAGCGGCACCGGGCGGCGGGCGCCGGGCGCCGCGCGCCGTTCGGCGTCGCGTTCAAGCGCACCGTGACCTGGCGGACTGCTTTCACGTATCCTTGGTCGTGCTGACAGAGCCTCGTACCGAAGGCGCCCGCCCGAGAGGCCCCGGTTCAATCCTGGAGCAACGATGGAAGCAGGTTCTCCTCCGCTGAGCCGCCGGCAGCTGTTGCACATGATCGGCGTGACCGCGGGCAATGCCGCGATGTACCAGGCGATGAGCAGCCTGGGCTTTGCGGCCGAGTCTCCGTACCGCGGTCCGATCGACCTGCAGGGGGCGCCGCGCGGTGCCTCGGTGCTGATCCTCGGCGCGGGCATGGCGGGCATGACCGCGGCCTATGAGTTACGCAACGCCGGCTACCAGGTGCAGGTGCTGGAATACAACGGCCGCGCCGGTGGTCGCAACTGGAGCCTGCGCGGCGGGGACACCTATACCGAGCTCGGTGGGCTGACGCAGCACTGCCAGTTCGACAGCGGCCTCTACATCAACCCGGGTCCCTGGCGCATTCCGTATCACCACCGCGGCATTCTGAGCTACTGCAAGCGCCTCGGCGTGCCGCTGGAAGCCTTCGTGCAGGTGAACTACAACGCGTACCTGCACAGCAGTGGTTCATTCGGCGGCAAGCCGCAGCGCTATCGCGAGATCAAGGCCGATTTTCAGGGCCACGTGGCCGAGCTGCTGGCCAAGGCCACGCGGCAACAGGCGCTGGATGCTGCAGTCAGCCGGGAAGACCAGGAGAAGCTGCTTGAATCGCTTCAGGACTGGGGCGCGCTCGACAGCAGCTACGGCTATGTCGCCGGCGACGCCAGCAGCGATCGCCGCGGCTACCGGAAGAATCCGGGCGGCGGACTGAGTGCACGGCCGATCCCCTCCGAGCCGATGGGTCTGGCGGACATACTCGACTCCGGCCTGTGGCAGGCGATCGGCGCCAACGATGCGTTCGATTTTCAGACCGCATTGTTTCAACCGGTCGGCGGCATGGGCCGGATTGGCGAGGCGTTCGGCCGTGAGCTCGGGCCGTTGATCCGTTACCACGCCAAGGTGACCGAGATCCATCAGGATGCGCAGGGCGTCACGGTCAGTTACGAGGATACCAGCGCGCCGGGACCGACGCTGACGTCCAGGGCGGATTGGTGCCTGTGCACGATTCCACTGTCGATCCTTGCGCAAATCCCGATGAATGTCAGTGCGGCGATGGCCGCGGCCATCGCCGCCGTGCCATATGCGGCCGCAATCAAGGTGGGTCTGCAGTTCAAACGCCGCTTCTGGGAGGAAGACGATCGCATCTATGGGGGCATCAGCTATACCGACCTGCCGATCGGGATGATCGGTTATCCCAATACCGGCTATCACAGCGGCGGCAAAGGCGTGCTGCTGGGCGCCTACATCTGGGGCTTGCACGCCATGGAGTTCACTGCGATGACTCCCGAGCAGCGGGTGCAGAAGGCGGTCGAATATGGCGCGCAGATTCATCCCCAATACCCGCAGGAATTCGACAACGGTGTCGCGATGGCATGGCACCGCTCGCCGTTCACGATGGGGTGCTACGGCATGTGGAGCTCCGACACGCGCGCGCGGCACTACGACAATCTGTGCCAGTTCGATCAGCGCATCGCGCTTGCCGGCGAGCACGCCTCATTCATCCCGGGCTGGCAGGAGGGCGCGGTGACCTCCGCGCTCGATGTCGTTGAACGACTGCACCAGCGCGCGCGGGCGCAGGCAGACAGGATATGAGCGTCCGCCGGCTGCAGCCGACCATCCGGCGCCTGGCGACGTGGCTGTTGACCATCGGAGCCGCCAGCGTGACCCTGGCCGACGTTACGGCCTTCAACGCCACTGCGACCCCACGTGACGCCAGCGGCGAAGATATCTACAGCCATATCTGTCAGGGCTGCCATATGCCGCACGGTGAAGGCGCGATCGGCGCAGGACATTATCCGAAGCTGGCCGGCAATCCGACGCTCGCTTCCTGGCGTTACGTGGCGCTCACGGTGCTCGGCGGCCGCAAGGGCATGCCGGCATTCAGCGCAGCCGCCGGCCAGGTGTGGGATGGCCCGACCGTGCATCTGACCGATGCCCAGGTCGCCGAAGTGGTCAACTACGTGCGCAGCCATTTCGGCAACGGCTACAAGGACCGCGTGAGCGCGCAGCAGGTAGCGACACTGCCGCATCCGACGACCGGCGGCGCGCACTGACAACGCTCCGGTCGGCGATCGCGCCCCGCTCAGGGGCCGGCTTCCAGGAACGCACGCTCGGCGGCGCGCAGCGCGTCGGTGATGCGGCGCGCCCACTGCGCCTGGCCGGCGCTGTCCTGCACCAGATCCTGGCGTATCTCTATCTCGACATGCGGCAGGCCGCGCGCCTCGCCATGGTGCGGAATCGTGTAGTCGGTCTCATCGCTGACAAAATAGGGCTGGTTGTCGGCTACGCGCACATCCGGCTCCCGGCGCAGCATCTCCAGCAGCAGTCCGGCAAATCGACGGTCGCGGTTATACAGGATCGCGGCGTGCATCTCGCGCCGCACGCCTTTGAATACGTCGGTCATCGTGTGCTGAGCCACCAGGATGGTCCGGCGGCCCGCCGCCAGCCGCTCATCGAGCAGCGCGCGCACGTGAGCGTGATAGGGATCAAAGATCTCGCGCCGGCGCGCGGCAATCTCATCCGCGCTCAGGCCGACATTGCCGGGGATTGCGACCGATTCGCCCACGCTCGGGATCGATGATGCCACCCCGGGATCGCGATTGCAGTCGATCACCAGGCGCGAGTAGTTTTGCGCCACCAGCGCCGCATCCAGCGCGGTGGCCACCCGCTGGGCCAGCGCCAGGCTGCCGATGTCCCAGGCGATGTGCCGCGTCAGCTCGGAAGCCGGGAGGCCGAGATCGCCCAGGCGACGCGGGATGCGCCGGCTCGCATGATCGACCACGATGAGGAAATTCGATCGCCCGTGCCGCTGGGACTCAGTGAAGGCCGGCGGCTCATCGGGGGCGAGCAGCTGGTAACGGCCGGTCGCTGCCATCGGACACCTCCGAGACGTCACTGATCCCCGCCGGCTACCGATGATACTGGATGCCGGCGGGCCCCTGATCGACCTCTATCGCCTCGTGAAGGCCACGCCGGTCGAATTCACGGACAGCGCCACCCCGTTGCGGGTCCAGCACGAGCCGTGCCTCATCGCGCCGCAGTTCCAGCAGACTCGCATCGCTGTTCACGCTGGGCCGGTCAGCGCCGCATCAGCCCGCTGCCGTCTGTTTGGCCACGGGCGCGCTCTGGCCGCCATGGAGCCACAGGTGCTGGATTTCCTCGAGTGTACGGCGCTTGGTTTCGGGGACGTAGAAGTACACGAACGCCGCCGCCAGGAAGCTCATGACGCCGTAGATCCAGTAGGGGAAGCCGTGATTGAACAGCGCGTTCAGCGTCGAATTTCCTATCAGGATCTTGAACGACCACGAAACGAACAGGTTGGCAATCCATTGCGCGGCCACCGCGATCGCCATCGCCTTTGCCTTGATGGAATTCGGAAACATCTCCGACAGCATCACCCAGGTGACCGGCCCCCAGGACAGCGCGAAGCCCGCGATATACGCGATCGCGGAAATCAGCGGCCCGGTGCCCACCGCGTTGGCCTGGAACTGAAAGCCCAGCGTGACCATCGCCACGCCCATCACCAGGCCGCCGATGATCAGCAGCGGTTTGCGCCCGAGTCGGTTGACCGTCAGGATCGCAACCACGGTGAAGATCACGTTCGCCAGGCCAACGATCACGGTTTGCAGCAGCGCCGAGTCGGTGGACGCACCCAGGTTCCTGAACATCAGCGGCGCGTAGTAGAGCACCGCATTGATGCCGACGAACTGCTGGAACACCGACAGCATGATGCCGGCGACGATCACCAGGCTGCCGAAGGCAAACAGACTCGCGCGCGTCGCGTGCTTGGGTACCACCAGCGACTCCTGGATTTCCCTGATGGTCTGGCGCGCCTCGGCATCCCCGACCAGTCGCGCCAGCACGATCTGCGCCTTGCCGACGTGGCCCTTCATCACGTACCAGCGTGGCGTATCGGGGACCAGCGTCAGCAACCCGAGAAACAGCACGGCAGGGATCGCCTCGGACAACAGCATCAGCCGCCAGCCGGTGGTCCTGATCCAGGCTTCATCGCCCTGTGCGGCGATGGCCCAGTTCACGAAATAGACCAGCAGGATGCCGCCCACGATCGAGAGTTGATTGAACGACACCAGTCGTCCGCGGATCTGGCTGGGCGCGATCTCGGCAATGTACAGCGGTGACAGCATCGACGCGATGCCGACACCGACCCCGCACAGGATGCGATAGAGGATGAACGGCGTGAGTGCCTTCGGGCCCATCGCGCCGATCGGTCCAAGTCCGAGCTCGGGATAGGCGGAACCGGCGGCCGAGATCAGGAACAACGCACCGGCGACCAGCATCCCGCCTTTGCGGCCGATGGCCTTGGATACCCATCCGGCGACGACTGCGCCGATGATGCACCCGAACAACGCGCTCGATACGGTCCAACCGGACAGGCTGCCGCGCGCGGTCTCCGACAGGTTGAGTGGATCGATGAAGTTCGCGTCGATCGAGCTCACGGCCCCAGAGATCACGGCGGTATCGTAGCCAAACAGCAGGCCGCCCAAGGTTGCGACGAATGTCAGTCCGGTCACGAGCCAGGTGTTGCTCTGCGTCATAAGACCTCTCGCGTACGCCGCGCGCCCGCGCCGCTAGACCTTCGCCGAGGATTCCCGGACGACCAGCGAAAAGTTCAGGACCTGCTGCAACGGCTCCTGGGTCCGGCCCAGACCGCGCAATCTGATCTCCTCCAGCAGCAGCTCGATCGCCTTGCGCGCCATCGCCGCGACCGGCTGTCGCACGGTCGTCAACGCCGGCCAGATCGTCGTGGCCAGCGGGGTATCGTCGAATCCGACGATGGTGAGATCCTTCGGCACGTCGAGTCGCAGCCGATGGGCCACCGCGATCGCGGCCGCGGCCATGTCGTCGTTGCTGGCAAAAATCGCCCTGGGACGCTCGGCCGCGCTGAGCAATTCCTCCGCCGCCAGCAAGCCCGATCGATAGCTGAACGAGCCCTGCTTCACCCATTCCGGACGCGCTTCCAGGCCGGCCTCGCGCAACGCAGCCACGAATCCCGCGTGCCGCTGCGCGCTGGCGGTCTGATTCGGTGCGCCGACGATGAATCCAATGTTGCGATGGCCGAGCGCGAGCAAGTGGCGTGTCATCGCGGCCGCCGCCTCAAAATCGTTGATTCGCACCGACAGCCCCTCGCCGTCGGGGCGGCCGGTGGCTACTGAGATGAATGGAATGCGCGCGCTGCGCAATGCCTCCAGCGCAACCCTCGAGTCCGACAGAGGCGGCGGCAGAATGATTCCATCAACCCCGTCGCGCAGCAGTTTTTCGATGCCCTTGCGTTCGTTTCGGGCTCCGCACTTCTCCAGGATGACCTGGCATCCGGCGTGGCTGCTTTGTTCCAGAACACCCACGAGCAGCTCATTCAGGTAAGCCGCGCTCGGATTGCTGTAGAGCAGCCCGACGTGAACCGTCGACGCCCGTGCCAGGTTCCGGGCCGCCACGTTGGGCGAATAGCCCATCTCCTTGATCGCGGCCTGCACGCGTTGCCGCATCTCCGGCTTTACGTTCGCGTCGCCACTGAGGACGCGAGACACGGTCATCGGCGAAACGCCGATGCGTTTCGCAACTTCATGCATTGTGACTGCGTTGCGGCGCCGTCTGCGCGTGCGTTTCACTACAAGCCTCAGCCGTAGCCCTTCGTGTCATTCTAGCAAATGAAGCCGTCCGAGCCGGCCGCAGATTCCGCACTCCACCACCGCTCCAATGGCGGGCAGCGCGCCGTTCCGGCTCATTCGCTGCCCGATTTTCCGCTGTCGGTAACGCGCGTGCTGGTAGCCATCGATCAACCAGGTCGATGAAACCTGGCTCAATGGTCGCGCGGTCGGCAATACCTTCGGTTATGGCACCGAGCGCACTTACTCGATTGCAGCCGCGCGCCGCCAGCCATCGGCTATCCGCCGCGAGCGCCCTGGGAGACCGTGGGCGGGCCGAGCACGCTCTATAACGCGATGACTGCGCCGCTCGGCCCGTACGGCATGCGTGGAGTGCTGTGGTACCAGGGCGAATCCACTACCGGCGAAGCGGCAACCTATCAGACGCTGCTCGCCGGGTTGATCGCAGATTTCGGGGCACCAGTTCGGCGCTGAATTGCCGTGCCGGGTGGTGCAATTCCCGAACCTCGGACCAGCGCCTTCGACGCCCGGCGAGTCAGGCTGGCCTGAAATGTCGGTTCCGAACGCTACCGTGCCCACGCGCGTTCGCTATTGCTGGGCCGACAGTCCGGTGTGCACGCTGTTTGACCTGTCCGGTTTGCCGGCGGGGCCGTTCGAGCTGAGAATCCGCCCATGAGGACGCGGGCCACGAGCTGAAGCTGCGCTGGCGATGACCCCCGGAACCCGCTTGCCTTGCCACGCCGATTGCGCTGCGGCAAACTCATTTCTGAAGCGCAGGGCAAGCCGTTCCCGGACGGAGCCAGTCCGCACGACCCTCCGGGCGGCTGGCGGGATCGGCTTAATTATTAATAACTTAGCTATCGCGCTGTGAGCGCCGATTCATGCAACGAAACCTTAGGCAGAAGCCGCCTGATACGCAACGACCCGATGCCGCGCGGGCATGCACCGATGCGGCGGCCCGGCTGATCGGCACTGGCGGCGCATGAGCACAGCCGCTAGCGCTCAGTTGCCGCTGAGCGCGCTGGACGACGATGCCTGGGAGGATCTGCTCAGCTTCATCGAGGAGCGGCGGGTCATTCCGATCGTGGGGCCGGAGCTGCTGCAGGTAACCACCGAGCGCGGCCCGCGCCTGCTCTACGACTGGCTGGCTGAAAAGCTCGCCGCGCGACTCAACGTTGACGTCACGCAGCTGCCGCAGCCCTACACCCTGAACGACGTGGTCTGCTGGTTTCTCGGCGCGCGCGGTCGGCGCGAAGAAGCCTACGTGCGTCTGCGCGGCATTCTCAAGGACGCGACCTTCGAGGCTCCCCGGGCCCTGCGCCGTCTGGCGGCGATCCCGGAGTTTGACCTGTTCGTAACGACCACGTTCGATCCGCTGCTCGAGGCCGCGATCAATCAGGAGCGCTTCAACGGCTCGGCGTTCGCCGAAGTGCTGTCGTACTCCCCCAATCGCGTGGTCGATCTGCCCTCCGAGCGCGACCGCCTGCAGCGACCCGTGGTCTATCACCTGTTCGGCCGGCTCTCGGCCTCGCCGAACTACGTGATCTCCGACGAGGATCTGCTGGAATTCATCTGCGCGCTGCAGAGCGAGCACCTGGCGCCCGAGAAATTGTTCCACGAACTCGAGCACAACCATCTGCTGTTCATCGGCAGCAATTTCACCAACTGGCTCGCACGGCTGTTCCTGCGCATGGCCAAGCGGCACCGCCTGTCCGACCCGCGCGACGTCGGGGAAATCATGGCCGATGATCACACCAGCGAGGATGAGCGGCTGGTGTCGTTTCTGCAGCAGGTCAGCGTGCGTACGCGCATCTACCTTGGGGCGGAGCGCTTCGTCGATGAATTGCACCAACGCCTCGCCGCACGACGCCAGCCCGCGGCTGCGCCTGCGCCAGGCGTGGCTCCGGCGCGATTCCTGCCGCCGGCGCGCGAAATGCCGGACAACGCCGTGTTCATCAGCTACGCGCGCGAGGATCTGGCCGCCGTACAGCAGATCAAGGCCGGCC
This sequence comes from uncultured Gammaproteobacteria bacterium, assembly GCA_963701975.1. Classification (GTDB taxonomy): domain Bacteria; phylum Pseudomonadota; class Gammaproteobacteria; order Steroidobacterales; family Steroidobacteraceae; genus FEN-1191. The sequence continues at coordinate 2,933,548 of OY969692.1, read as the reverse complement.
TCGAGGCCGCCGGCATCACGACCTGGTTCGACATCGATCGGCTCGAAGTCGGCGACGACTACGACCGCAAGATCCAGCGCAACATCGCACGCTGCTCGTATTTCATACCGGTGGTCTCGGCGACCACTCAGCGGCGGCTCGAAGGCTACTTCCGTCGCGAATGGAGCTACGCCATCGATCGGGTGCGCAACATGGCCGACGGCGCGCTGTTCATTCTGCCGGTCACGATCGACAGCACCAGCGCCGCCCAGGCACTGGTGCCCGACAAGTTCAGGGCGCTGCATTTCAGCCAGCTGCCGGGCGGTATGGTGCCGGCCGAGTTTGCGCAGCGCCTCGGCGACTTCATGCGGGCGCGGCAGCAATGAACGCACTACCACATGGCGCCGCATCGCTCGACGTCACTGCCACCACGGTTGATGAGCGTAACCCGTGGCTCGGCCTGGCGTCGTTCACCGAGGAGACGCGGGCCTATTTCTACGGTCGCGAGGATGAAGTCGCGGAACTCGCGCGCCGCGTCCAGCGCAAGCTGCTGACGGTATTGTTCGGCCAGTCGGGACTCGGCAAGACCTCGATCCTGCGGGCCGGGCTGGTGCCGCGGCTGCGAACCCAGGGCTACTGTCCGGTGTACATCCGGGTCGACTACGCGCGCGAGGCTCCTGAGCCTGCCGAGCAGATCAAGCAGGCGATTGCACGCACCGCCCGTCGCTCCGGGGAATGGACCCAGGTCGGTGTCGCCTCGGAAGGCGAATCGCTGTGGGAATACCTGCACCATCGCGACGACGTGCTGCGCGATGAGTCCGGCAACACCCTGATCCCGCTGCTGATCTTCGATCAGTTCGAGGAGATCTTCACGCTCGCCCAGAGCGACGACTTCGGGCGCGCGCGCGCCGCGCGCTTCATCGCCGATCTGGCCGATCTTGTGGAAAACCGCGCGCCCAAGGCGCTCGAGGCCAGGCTCGACGCTGACGATTCGCTGGCCGAGCGTTTCGATTTTTCACGCAGCGACTATCGCGTGCTGATTTCCCTGCGCGAGGACTACCTGGCGCCGCTCGAGGGCCTCAAGAGCGCGATGCCGAGCATCACCCAGAACCGCCTGCGCCTCGCGCCGATGACCGGTGCCCAGGCACTGACCGCGGTGATGCGGCCCGGCAAGGGCCTGGTGACGGAGGAAGTGGCCGCCGCGATCGTGCGCTTCGTGGCCGGCGGCGCCGAGCTTGCGAACGCCGAGGTCGAGCCATCGCTGCTGAGCCTGATCTGCCGCGAGCTCAACGACGCGCGCATCGCCCAGGGGCGCGATGAGATTTCGCTCGACCTGCTCGCCGGCTCGCATGCCAGCATCCTCAGTAATTTCTACCAGCGTGCCCTGGCGGACCAGCCGCCGGCGGTACGCCGGATCATCGAGGATGAGCTGCTCACGGCCTCGGGCTATCGCGAGAACATTGCCGAGGAGCGCCTGCTCGGCAGTCTGACTGCCGCGGGCGCGGCCCCCGATACGCTCGCGGTGCTGGTCAACCGGCGGCTGCTGCGCATCGAGGAGCGCCTCGACGTGCGCCGTGTCGAGCTCACCCACGATGTGTTGTGCGGCGTGGTCAAGGCCAGCCGCGATGAGCGCCGCGAGCGCGATGCGCGCGAGGCGACTGAGCGGGTGCTGGCCGAGCAGCGGCAGCGCGAGCTCGCCGCGCGGCACGGGCTGATTCGCGCACGCCAGGTAGCCGCCGCGTGCGCGGTACTGGCGATTGGCGCGGTACTGGCGGCCGTACTGGCGTATCTGAGCACGCAGCGCGCCCACCGCGCCGAACGTCTGGCGGAACAGACCCGCACCACCGCCGAGCAGGCGCGCGGCGAGGCCGAGCAGCTGATGAGCTACCTGACCGACGATTTCGCACGCGAGCTGGAGAGCTCCGGCCGATTGGATGTCGTAGCCGGGCTGGCCAAGCGCGAGATCGACTACTTCCACGCCTTGCCCGCTGCGCTCAAGGGCCCGGATACCACGCGCAACGGTGCCATGGCGCTGCTGCAGTACGCCAAAGCGACGCGCACGTTGGGAAACCTCGACGCCGCGGTCGCAGCCGATAACGAAGCACTGCGGCTGCTCGAGCAGTTGCGACAAGGCGGCGATGCCTCGGAAGCGACCACCATCGCGCTGGCGCGCGGCACCCAGATCAAAGCGCGCATTCTCGCCAATCAGCAGAGCCCGGATGCGATGCCGACCGCGCAACGCGCGGTCGACCTGCTCAAGCCGATCGCCGGTACGCCCAACTCTTCGCTGGCCCTGCGACGTGCCGACGTCGAATTGATCTTCTTTCTCGGTTATCTGCAATTCCAGGATCAGACAATGCATGCGCAAGCTGCGGCCACGCTGCAGCAGGCGATGGAACTTGCGGCGCAGCTTGGTGGCCGCGATCTTTCCGACATCGACATGGCGGCCCTATATGCCGAGAGTGGCACCTGGCGGGTGTCGGCACTGATCGGTATGGGACAGGGCAAGGAGGCCCGGGAGGTGGCCGCGGACGCCGGTGGCATCGCGGAACGTGTGCTGGTGCTGCGGCCGGGCCATCGAGTCGCGCTGCATGCGCTGGAGGTCATGCAATCGAATCTGACCGAGCTGGAGATGAGCGAGCTGCGCCCGGTGGAAGCCCTCGCGCTCGGACGGCGCGCAGAAGCGACCGCTCAGACGCTGGTCACGCTCGATCCGAAGAATACCATTTCGTTCAACAACCTCGCGTCAGTCCGCATGGACCTGGGCGATGCCAGCTGGGCTGCCGGGCAGCCGCGCGCGTCGCTGGATTACTACGAGAAGGCCATCGCCGATATGCGGCACGCCGAAGACGCGGGCGCCGAGTTTGTCCTGAACCAGCTGTTTCCGCTCTCAATCATTGCCAACCGGCAGGCCGACCTCGGTGACATGGCCGCCGCCGAGACCGCATTGAGCAGCTCGATGAAATTTGTCTCCGCGCTGCACGGCTCCGAACCCCAGGCGAGCGTGCTGCCGCTGTTCGGTGAGTGCAATCTGCGCATCGGGCAAGAAGCAGGAGCTCTGTGGCGCGGGGATCCGGCGACCGCGCGGCGCATCGGCGCGGATATCGTCACGATGATGCGCGGCGTCACACCGAGCGGCGGATATCAGGAGTACTACAAGTACGCCTGTATCTTCTATCCCGACCGGCTCAAGGGCGAGGCCGAGTACCTGCTCGGAGATTTTGCCGCGGCCGAGCAGACTTTCAACGAGGCCCTCGAGGCGCGCAATCACTGGCCGATGGGCACCGATGACCTGCGGCGCGAGCGAGCCGAGGTCTCCACGATGCTGGCCCTGGCCCTGGCCGGCGAGGGCCGCGGCTCGGACGCGCGGCAGGTCATCGATCCGATCATCCAGTTTCATCGGGATCTCGCGGCGCGCAACCACGGCGATCAGCAGCAGCACGCCGAGCTGGCGCGTGCGTTGTACGCCAAGGCACTGATCGACCCGGCGCGCCGCGCGGCGCTGCTGCAGCAAGCCTCCGCGCTGTTCGAATCCATGCCGCCGCAAATGCAGGCGTTGCACAGCGTTCGCATCTGGCGCGATCGCGTGCGTGAGGCGCTTCACTCCCAGACCGCGAGCCGCTCGCCGGCGCCCGGACTTCGGGGCACGGGGTGAATCCTGACCCGATGCCGCTGTTTCGCTCGAGCGGGCAACGGGGCTTCTCGAGCGCGCTCAACGATGATCGCCGTCATGTCGTCGCGCGCAAGCTCGAACGCGAGGTGCAGGTCCGATTCACCGCCGAAGCCTGCACGGTACAGACGCCCGAGGGCCAGGTTCATGCCCAGCCCGGTGATGCGATCCTGACCGGGATCGCCGGGGAGCGCTGGCGCGTCTCGCGCTCGCGCTTTGCCGAGAAATACCGCCCCGTGCCGCCCACGCAGCCAGGCGAGGCCGGGCGATACCTGAGTCTGCGCAATCGCATCCTTGCGCTGCAGATGTCGGAACCGTTCGAGGTGCTGCTGGCCGACGGGCAGTCGCGGCTCACCGGCGGCCCAGGCGACTGGCTGGTGGACTATGGCGACGGCAGCCTCGGCATCGTCTCGCGCGCCATATTCGCCACCACCTACGAGGTCCTGAGCTGACTCCATGGTCTTGCATCAAGCCATTCAGCGCCTGCTGCTGTTCGGTGTGCAGCTAGAGACCCTTGCGGCTCCGTCACCGCCGCAGCCCCCGCGGCAACTGCTGCCGCTGATCGAATCGCTCGGCCCGGCACATCGCAGTTTTGATCAGCGCGCCATCCATTTTGGAAATCGCTATCGAAGCGGTTTCTGGGCGATCTATCTGCTCAGCGCGCTCGCGGTGCTGTGCGCCGTGCTGCCACTGGCGCTCGGCTGGGACAGTCCCAGGCATGCGTTGCATCCGTACTCAGGGGTCTGGGCAGTGGCGGAAGTGATCCTGATCGGCACGGTGAGCGCGATCTACGCGCTGGGACACCGGCGCGACTGGCAGGGGCAGTGGCTGCGCGCGCGCACCACCGCGGAGCTGATCTGGTACCTGCCACTGATCGCGCCGCTGCTCGACTTCTCGGCATCTCAGGCACAGGCGAACTGGTATCTGCGGGTGCTCGATCCGGGCCAGGACGTGCGCGGGGCGGACGATGTCGCGACGCTGTGCTCGCGGCACGAGCCGCTGGCCCGGGAGCTGCTCGCTCACGCCTGGTGGGATTCAGACTTCATCGCCGGCTATGCGCAATGGACCATCGACATCCTGCAGGGACAGAAGCACTATCACGCGCGCATCGCGGTGCGCCAACACGCGCTGCTGCATCGGGTGCATCGCGTCACCAGCGCACTGTTTGGCCTGACGGCGCTCGGTGCGCTGCTGCATCTGCTGATTCATACGCTTTGGCTGTCGCTGATCACGACGTTCTTTCCGGCGCTTGGCGCATCGCTGCATGGGGCTCTGGCGCAGTCGGAGGCCTACAGGCTCGGCGCGACCTCCCAGCGGCTGGTCGCGGAGCTGCAGGGAGGTATTGATGCGATCCGCACAGCGCTCGCGCAGCCGATCGAGGCCCCGCGCTACCAGGCGCTCAGGGCGTCGGTCGAGGCAGCGATCGCGCTGATTCTGGAAGAACACCAGGACTGGCACATGCTGGTGCGCCCGCACCATCTGCCGCTCGCCTGAAGGCATCGCTGGAGACCTTCACCGGCGCCCGGCTTGCAGGCGGATGCTCTGCACCAGCAGCTGCGAGCGCTCCGCGCACGGGCCTACCAGAATCTCGACGTCGCCCGGTTCGAATACCGGCTGCAGGTCTGCACCGAGAAAATGCAGCTCCGAGGCCGGCAGATACTGGATCACGGTGCCACACTCACCGGGCCCGAGTGCGATCTTGCCAAAGCCCCTGAGCTCCAACAGCGGTCGCGCCACACTCGCCAGCCGATCGTGCGTGAACAGGAACACGGTCTCCTCCGCTGCCCTCGCACCCTGATTGGCGACGTCGACGCGGACCTCGATGGTGTCGCTCGCGGTCGCATCATGCGGCGTTACACGCAGGTTCGAGAGGCTGAAGTGTCCGTAGGTGAGGCCGTGACCAAACGCGAACAGCGGCTCGGTCGGCAGGTCGAGATATCGGCTGGTATACGGGTTGTCGGGATCCGAGGGCCTGCCGCCCGGGCGCTGACCGAAGAAGATCGGAATCTGCCCCTCGGCGCGTGGCCAGGTCATCGGCGTGCGCCCGCTCGGGGAGACGCGTCCGGTCACGACATCGGCAATGGCGTTGCCCGCCTCGCTGCCCAGGAACCAGGCCGCGAGCACGGCATCGGCCTGCCCGATCAGCCACGGCACGGCCAGCGGGCGACCCGAGAACAGCACGGCGATCACCGGCTGGCCGAGCATGCGGCCACGCTCGATGACAGCCTGCGCGAACGCGCGCTGCTGTCCGGGCAGATCCAGGCAGGCGCGACTTGCCGCCTCCCCGCTCATGCTCGCGGCTTCTCCCAGACACAGGATGATCGCCTCAGCTGTCGCGCATACACCGAGTCCCTGCGCAATGCCGCGGGTCTCATTCCCCTGGATCTCCACCCCCGAAGCGTGTGTGATCTCGATTCCGGGGAGCGCTGCGCGCAGCCCCGCGAGGACACTGACATGTGCGGCGGGCTCGCCGGCGAGCGACCATGGACCGGCCATTTCCGCGGCCGCATCGGCCAGCGGACCGACAACGGCGAGCCGGCGTATCGATCCGGCCAGTGGGAGCGCCGCGCGGTCATTCTTCAGCAGCACGATGGCACGCGCACCGACCCGGCGTGCCAGCGCTCGGCGCTGGGCGAGCACCGCGGCGCTTTCACGAGTGGCCCCCCGACGGTACGGCTGGTCGAACAGGCCCAGCCGCTCCTTGAGTGTCAGCACCCGGCGCACGGCCTGGTCGATCTCCGTCATGCCGACGAGTCCGCGCTCCAGCGCCAGCGGCAGACCGAGCCGATAGGCGTTGGCCATCATGTCGATGTCGACTCCGGCCTTCAGCGCCAGCGTTGCCGCCTCGGTGAGGTCGGCCGCGACACCATGGCGCATGAGCTCGGCGATGGCATTGTAGTCACTGACGATGACGCCGGCGAATCCGAGCCGGTCGCGCAGCCAGCCGCGCAGCAGGCCGGCGTGGGCTGTCATCGGAATGCCGGCAAGGTCGGTGAACGCCGGCATTACCGCCGCCACCCCGGCCGCGACGGCCGCGGCGAAAGCCGGCAGATGCACTTCATGCACGCTGCGCTCGGAGATGTCGACCGACGCGTAATCGCGACCCGCGGTGACCGGTCCGTAGGCGCAATAGTGCTTCGCCACCGCCGCGAGCGCGTCGGCAGCGGCAAGGTCGGAGCCCTGAAAGCCCCGCACCTTGGCGCGCGCGATCTGCACACCCAGCCATGGGTCTTCGCCCGGACCCTCGGCGCTGCGACCCCAGCGCGGATCGCGCGAGACGTCGAGCATCGGGGCGAAGGTCATCGCAAGCCCGTCGGCGGCCGCCTCGCGCGCGGCCTCCCGGGCCGTGAGCGCCCAGGCATCGGCATCGAACACTGCCGCTTCGGCCAATGGCACCGGAAACAGGCTGCGATGACCGTGGATCACATCGAAGGCAATCAGCAGTGGAATCCCCAGTCGCGATTCCTCGACCGCGAGCCGCTGCATTTCGTGCACGTGACCGGCGCCGGTCAGGTTGAGCAGGCTGCCGATCGTGCCCTGCCGGATCGCGTCGGTCGAATCCCCGGCAATGACCGGCCCGGTCACCGCGTAGCCGGCGGCCGTCATGGTGAGCTGCCCGAGCTTCTCGCCCAGGGTCATGTCACCGATGAGTGTCTCGATCCGGCTCATGTGATCCACCTTCCGCTTCTCGCCACAACATTAGGGGGCGGCGCGCTTTTTCTCTACCCTTCTGCGCCGGGCAATGGCAAGGTCGCGATACTCCAGATAACGTGAGGGATTATGAACGACCGCCGCTGACGGCGACGAAACAGCCCACCACCACCAACCGAGTAGCCTCCCCGTGTCCAAAACCGACCGAACCTCAAGAGCCAAAGGCCGCGACACTGCCATAGCCCCGCCGCCCGGATCGCCAAGCCCGGCCGCTCTGGCCAGACTGCCCAACGATGAGTTGCTGGAGGCGGTCCAGCGGCAGACCTTTCGTTTCTTCTGGGATGGCGCGGATTCGACCACCGGCCTGGCGCCCGATCGGCGCAAGACCCGCGACCGCAACGTTGAGGATCTCGTCACGATGGGCGGTTCCGGCTTCGGCATCATGGCGCTCATCGTCGCCATTGAGCGTGGCTGGGTCTCGCGCGATGCCGCACTTCAGCGCCTGAAGCGCATGCTCGACTTTCTGATCGCCGCGCCCTGCTACCACGGCGCATTCTCGCATTTCATGAATTCGCATACAGGGGCCGCCATCCCCCTGAGCCGCAAGGACGACGGCGGCGATCTGGTGGAAACCTCTTATCTGTGCATGGGACTGTTGTGCGCGCGACAGTATTTCGATCGCAGCACCAATATCGAAAGGAAGCTTCGGGCGCGCATCACTCTGCTGTGGGAAGAGGTTGAGTGGAACTGGTATACGCGGGATGGACGCAAGGCGCTCTACTGGCACTGGAGCCCCAACAACGGCTGGGCCATGGACCACGAGATTCGCGGTTGGGACGAATGTCTCGTCACCTATGTGCTCGCGGCATCGGCTCCCCGCTATGGCATCGACCCGATCGTCTATCATCATGGCTATGCCGCGGGCCGCGATTATCTGAACGGCAAGTCCTACTATGGCATCGAGTTACCGCTGGGCATGCCGTATGGCGGCCCCCTGTTCTTTGCCCACTACTCGTTCTGCGGACTTGATCCGCGCGGCCTCAAGGACAACAACGTCGACTATTGGGAGCAAAATGTGCGCCATGTGCGCATCAACCACGCTCATTGCGTTGCCAATCCGCATCACTTCAAAGGCTATAGCTCGGCCTGCTGGGGTCTCACGGCAAGTGACGACAAGGTGGGTTATCTGGCGCACCACCCCGACAATGACAACGGCACCATCTCGCCCACTGCGGCTTTAGGCAGCTTTCCATATGCGCCGCGCGAGGCGATGCGAGCGCTGCGCCATTTCCTCAGCAGCCACGGCGGGAAAATCTGGGGCCGTTACGGCTTCATCGATGCATTTTGCGAGACCAGGAATTGGTATGCCGATACGTTTCTAGCTATCGACCAGGGTCCAATCATCCTCATGATCGAGAACTACCGCACCGGCCTGTTGTGGAAGCTGTTCATGAGCGTGCCGGAGGTGCAGGTGGGACTGCGCCGACTCGGCTTCACCAGCCCGCATCTCAACCGCACGGCCCGCCGCTGATGGAGCCGCTCGGCGTCTGGATCGATCGGCAATACCGTCATGCCGCCACCGCGATGATGCTGAGCGTATCGCCGCTCGGCCTGGTCAAGGCGCGTCCCGGATTCGGCCAGCGCGTGGTCCCGGTGCGAGGCTCGATCGTCGCCTCGCCCGTGCTGGCCGCCTATGATCCAGAGCCCGACTATTTCTTTCATTGGTATCGCGATTCCGCTGTCGTCATCGATGCACTACGGCTGTTATTCGAGGACGGCAGCGCCGGGCCGGGCGCACTCTCACAGTTCTCGGATTTCGTGCGCTTCAGCCTGTCGCTGCAGCATCTCGACGGACGCGCGCTGGTGGCAGCGTCCGCGTGGCGCAGGCAGGTCGCACCGGATTTTGCAAAATTCCTGCGCACCGACGCGGAGCTCGCGTCCGTTCACGGCGAGGCCGTCGGCGCCGAAACGCGCGTGAACCCGGACGGCACGCTCGACATATCGAGCTGGCCGCGCCCACAGAATGATGGGCCTGCGATGCGGGCGCTCACCCTGCTGCGGTGGGAACGCAGCACTCGCTTCGATGCCGATCTGAATGCGGCGCTGTCGGTACTGCTGCGCGCCGATCTCGCGTTTACGCGAAATCGCTGGCGCACTGCCTGCTTCGATATCTGGGAGGAGGAGAAGGGACTGCACTATTACACCCTGCGCGTCGCGGCCGCGGCACTGGAAGCAGGCGCTGCGTGGCTGCAGGAACACGGCAGCGGCCACGAGGCGCGGGAGGCCGGCGCCGAAGCCGAGGCGATCTGTCGGACGCTCGACGGATATTGGCTCGCGGAGCACGGCTATTACCGATCGCGGGTACTGGAGACGGGACAGCGCTCCAGCAAGGAGCTCGACATCGCCGTGATTCTCGCGGCGCTGCACGCGTCCGCAAACGACGGCGCCCATTCGGTCCGTGACGAGCGCATGCATGCCACACTGGCACGCCTGGAAGCCCTGTTCGATGCCGAATATCGGATCAACCATAACCGGCCGCCGTCGCGCGCGCCCGCGATGGGCCGCTATGCCGGTGATGTGTATTACTCCGGCGGCGCCTACTACTTCTCGACTCTTGCGGCCGCCGAGTTCTGCTTCCGCGCGGCACACGGCAGCGGCGATGCGCGCGGGCTAATCATGCGCGGGGACGCCTTCCTGGAAACCGTGCGCAGCTTTACGCCCTCGAGCGGCGAGCTGTCGGAGCAGTTCGACCAGCGAACCGGCGTTCAGACCTCCGCGAGGCATCTCGCCTGGAGTTATGCCGCGTTCATCTCCTGCATTGCCGCCCGGCGCGCCGTCACGTGACGTCCGTGTAAACAGCAGGTCCGGACCCGCGGGCCAACACACCGTCACGGATACGAAGCTGCCCGATGCTCTTCGCGCGCTGCCTGCTTGCCGCATCAGACATGCCGGATTATGGTAGCGGCGGGCCGTTTTGCCCGAGAAGGAGTGCCCAGCACGACAGCTGATCCGGAAGAGATCGCCAGCGCCGCAGCAGCCGACGCCGAGCAGGCCGAGGAGGCTGCCCACTCCGGCCTTGTGCCTCAGCTGGGCATGATGGTCCGGGCGCTTTTGGCCTCGCCAGTGGGCAAGCGGATCATCGTGCTGCTGGCCGGAATATTTCTGGTCGTCCTGGCTACGACTTACGCCCAGATCCGGCTCAACAGCTGGAGCAAGCCCTTTTACGACGCTTTGTCGCGCCGTGACTTCAGGGACTTCCTGTATCAGCTGGCCGTTTTCTTCCTGATCGCCGGCATCCTGCTGGTCCTCAACGTCGCACAGAAGTGGCTCGGCGAGACCCTGAAGATCCGACTGCGCGAGGGCCTGGTAGGCGATCTGATCCAGCATTGGATGCTGCCGCGCCGGGCCTTCTGGCTTGCCAACGCAGGCCCGATCGGCGCCAATCCGGATCAGCGAATGCACGAGGATGCCCGGCACCTGTGCGAACTCTCGGCCGATCTCGGCATCGGTCTGCTGCAGGCTTCGATCCTGCTGGTCGCATTCTCCGGTGTGCTCTGGGTTCTATCGAGTGACTTTTCGTTTCATGTTGCCGGCCGCGACTTCGCCATTCCCGGCTTCATGGTGTGGGCCGCGGTAATCTATGCTGCCGCCGGCTCGCTGCTGAGCTACTGGGTCGGCGGAACCCTCATCTATCGTAATGCCGAGCGCTACGCTCGCGAGGCCGATCTGCGCTTCTCACTGGTCCGCGTCAACGAGCACGTCGACGGCATTTCGCTGGCGGCCGGCGAGGCCGACGAGAGCCGGCGGGTAAAGTTGCACCTGGTGGCGGTGCTCGCGGCGACGCGCCGTCTGGTGACGGGCCTTACCAATCTTACCTGGGTCACCGCGGGCTTCGGCTGGGTCACGCTGGTGGCGCCGATACTGGTCGCCGCACCGCTCTATTTCGCGGGCAAACTGTCATTCGGGGGACTCATGATGGCTGCAGCAGCCTTCACGCAGGCGCAGTCGGCCTTACGTTGGTTCGTCGATAATTTCAGCGTCATCGCCGACTGGCGCGCGACGTTGCTGCGCGTGGCCAGCTTCCGCCGTGCCCTGACGACCGCCGACATGGTCCGTCACGTGGAAAGCCGCATCGAATACGCGGAAGGCGAACCCGGCAGGATCGTCATCGAGAACCTGGAAGTGGCCTCCTCCACCGGCTGCGACATGCTCAGAGAACGATCCGTCGAAGTGAAGGCCGGGGAGCGCGTCCTCATCGTCGGCGAACCCGGAACCAACAAGACACAGCTGTTTCGCGCGCTTACCGGCCTGTGGCCCTGGGGTGCCGGGCGTATCGAGCGTCCCGAAGCCGAAGCGATACTCTACATTCCTCGCGGCACCCCCTACCTGCCCCGCGCCAGCTTGCGCGAGGTGCTTGCCTATCCGATGAAGGTCGATCGCTTCGCTCCCGATACCTTCGCTCATGCGCTGGCGCGGCTTGGGCTGGACCGACTGCTACCGGCGCTCGATACCACGCAGCGCTGGGACCGTGAACTCAGCGCCGATGAGCAGCTCACACTGGCCTTTTCGCGCCTGGTGCTGCAGGCGCCGCCCTGGGTGCTCATCGACGACACCCTGCGCTCGCTCGATGGCGACACGCTCGAACGCGTCATGGACGTGCTCGCGCACGAATTGAAGCACACCGGTGTCATCCATATCGGCGGCGGCCAGGCACGCAACCCGCTGTTCTCGCGTACCCTGCATCTGATCAAGGCGCCGCCCAGTCACATGGTCGGTCGCGATGGTGAGCTCGGCGCACCGCACGCGACCGTTGGAAATCGCACCTCATCCGGCCCATGAAGAACAAGACCGTGCTCAAGGCTGAGGGGTCCGCCGGACTCAGCCATCGCATCGACCCGGCGAGATCGTCCTACCTCGCTGTGCTGCTGGCGCTGCTGCCGTGCTTTGCGGGGGCGCAGGAGCTCGAATTGCGCCTGCCTGCCGCGGCGACCGATGCATCCACTCCCGAGCTGCTGCGCGATCTGGCCCAGCGGGTCCTGCCCGTCTATCAGGAGAGCAACCGCGAGCGCTATCTCGCAAACCTGTCCGCGCTGCAATTTGTCGAAAAGGGCTATGCCGCCGCCGATGCGACGCGGCAGGAGCTGCGCGAATGGCGGCGCGGTGCACACGGCACGTTGCCAGCCGACCGCTCGGTGGTCTACGACATCTACGTACACTCCCGTGCCGTCGAGGCGGCGGATCACATTCCATTTGCGCAGGCGCTTGCGCAGTCGTTCCAGAATGTGATCCCCCGTCTCGGCGACCCGGAAGCCTACGCGATCAGCTGGAACTTCGAGGCGCCGCCGCCGGTACCGCTGGAAGCGCTGCAGAGTCAGTTCGACCGACTGCGACCGAAAGGCTCCGTCACCCTGGCCGAGGCGGTTGACCTGATCTGGGCTTATTTTTCGTTCGATGCCTATCGAAGCCTTCATCCCCTGGTCGATTCACTGATAGCGACCGATGAGAGTCGGCGCTACACCACCCAGGAGGATGTCCTCATCAAGACACCCGGTGGCGCGAGCATCTCCGCACTGGTTGTTCGCCCGAGAAATGCCGCCAAGGCGCTGCCGACGCTGCTCGAATTCACGATTTACGTCTATCCGCAGAACTATGCCATGGAGTGCGCCTCCCACGGCTACGTGGGCGTCATCGCATTTTCCCGCGGAAAGCAGAAGAGCGCTGACAAACCCGTGCCGTTCGAGCACGACGGCGAGGATGCGCGCGCCGTCATCGACTGGATTGCGAAGCAGTCGTGGAGCGACGGCCGCGTAGGCATGTATGGCGAGAACTACAGCGGCTTTACCCAATGGGCCGCGGCCAAACGCCTGCCGAGCGCGCTGAAGGCCATTGCCACCTCGGCCACCACTGCGCCGGGAATCGATTTTCCCAAGGACGGAGGCATCTACCTCAACGCTGCCTACCGCTGGGTCCGATTCGTCACCGACACCAATGGCCTCGACCCGGAGATCTATCGGGAGGATGCGCACTGGCGCTGGCTCGATCAGACCTGGTACACAAGCGGCAGGCCGTACTGGGATCTGGTCCATGTCTATGGAAAGCCCAACGCAAATTTCCGGCGTTGGCTGGGTCACCCAAGCTACGACGGGTATTGGCAGAAGATGATTCCGTACCGGGACGACTTCGCCCAGATCAACATCCCGGTGCTGACGACCACTGGCTACTTCGACAGCAGCGAGGAAGGTGCACTGTACTATCTTAGCGAGCACTACCGGTACGATTCCAACGCCGATCACACGCTGCTGATCGGCCCGTATGACGACGTCGCGATCGACCGTGGACCCCTTTCGCTGCTACAGGGATATCAGGTCGATTCGGCCGCTCTCATCGACATTCATCAGCTGCGTTACCAGTGGTTCGATTATATCCTCCGTGGCGGCCCGCGGCCGTCGGTCCTGCAGGACCGCATCAACTATGAGGTCATGGGAGCCAACACCTGGGAGCACGCGCCGTCGCTCGAGGCCATGACCAATGGCTCGATGCGCTTGTACCTGGACCCCGCCGCCGGCAGCGACGCACACCGACTGGCATCGAAGATGGATTCCAAGGGCGGGGTCGTTCGCCAGAGTGTGAACCTGGCAGATCGCAGCGACGCCGGCTGGACTCCCTCCTCCGAACTCGTCAGCCGCAGCCTTGCAATACACAACGGCGTGGCATTCGTCGGCGATCCGCTACTGCAGCCCATCCAGGTCAACGGCCTGTTCTCCGGACTGCTCGATTTCACGACCAACAAGATGGACATGGACATCACGATCGAGCTGTACGAACGGCTGGCGAGCGGCGAATACCTGCGGCTGTTCGCTCCGGCGTATACGTTTCGCGCCAGCTACGCCCAGGATCGCAGTCATCGCCACCTGCTGAAGGCCGGCGAGCGCCAGCAGTTGCCGTTCAGAATCGAGCGCATGACGAGTCGCAGAGTTCAGGCCGGCAGCCGGCTGGTGCTGGTACTCGGCATCAATAAGCGCCCCGACGAACAGATCAACTATGGCACCGGGGCCGACGTGAGCGAAGAATCGATCGACGATGCGGCAATTCCGCTGAGGATCCGCTGGTACGGCAGCAGCTACATCGATATTCCGCTCAGGCAGTAGCCGGTCTCTCCCGCGGCTCGTCGCATTGTCAACCGCTGGCGCCGGCTGCACGGGCGCGCTCAATCAACCCCGGCTCCAAGCCCCACTCTCGCGCGACCGCATCGGCGTCGGCGCCAACATCCGGAGGTGCCGCGGGATTGGACGGAACCGTACGATTGAAGCGCGGGGCGGGCGCCTGCTGCTGCAGGCCCTGGATCTCGATGAAGGATCGGCGTGCGCGATGGTGCGGGTGCTCCATCGCTTCGCCCAGCGTCAGAACCGGCGTGACACAGAGGTCGCTGTCTTCAAAAAAAGCGACCCAGGCATCGCGCGTGCGCGTCTTGAAAATGATTTGCAGTTCGGCTTTGAGTGCCGGCCAGTCATGCGCCACGGTCGCGTAGTCCTGGTTTGGATACCCAGCCGGCAGGAAACGATTCGGGTCGAGTCCCAGCTTTGCAACAAAAGCTCGATAGAACTGCGGTTCGATCGGTGCCACCGACAGATGCTTCCCGTCGGCGGTCTCGTAGATGTTGTAATAGTGGGCCGCGCCGCCGAGCAGGTGTGCGCCGGTGCGATCCGGGAACTTGCCGGCCGCACGATCACCAAAAAACATCGCCATGAACGACAGCGCGCCGTCGATCATCGCCGCATCGACGACTTGGCCTTTGCCGGAGCGTTGCGCCTCGAACAAGGCACACGCCACGCCGAAAGCCATCAGCAGGCCGCCGCCGCCGAAATCGCCGATGACATTGAGCGGCACGACGGGGTGCCCGCCAGTGGGGCCGATTTGATGCAGCAGCCCGGTGAGCCCAAGGTAGTTGAGATCGTGTCCGGCGCGCTGCGACAGCGGGCCAGTCTGTCCCCATCCGGTGATGCGCCCATACACCAGTCTCGGATTGCGCTGCAGGCAGATCTCGGGACCGATGCCGAGCCGTTCTGCTACACCCGGGCGGAAGCCTTCGACTAACACATCGGCGCGCTCGATCAGCGCCAGCACGAAATCGATGGCCTGCGGCTTCTTCAGATCCAGCGCCAAGGATCGCCGGTTGCGAAACAACGGCGAGCTCGCCGGAATTTCGGCGCTGCCCCCCTGCCGTTCGATCCGCACGACGTCGGCGCCCATGTCAGCCAGCATCATGCAGCCGTAAGGCACGGCACCGAGGCCCCCGACTTCGACAACCCGTATTCCGGCCAGCGGTCCACCGCGCGGCGCAGTCATTTCAGCTTGTCCTCGATGTAGCGTCAGGCACTCTCCTCATCCTGGATCAAGTCAATCCCGCCGCGACGCAGGCGGCGGCATGCCTCGCGGCTGGCCATGGTGGCCGTCTCGTCCCGCATCGCCCCGCCGTGCTCGACCAGCAGGCCGAGTTCGAGGGCCCGGGCGACGGTCATCGCAAAGCGCCGTGCCCCGGCCTGAAGCGCAGCGCGGTCGTGGGCCGTGGAGCGCCAACGGGTCGCATGCTCGAGCGCTGCGTCGGCCGCTTCAGCCGACTTCTTGAACTCGCCGTGCCCGGCACCGCTCGCCGTGCGCCGCATGCGCTGTCGCAACGCAGCGATTCCACGCTCGGCATCGGTGCGCAGAAGAGCATCAAGAGACAGAACGTTGGTCGTTCCTTCCCAAATGGGAAGAACCTGTGTGTCCCGGAGCAGCACCGGGATCCCAGTGTCCTCCACGTAACCCGCGCCCCCGAAGGCTTCGAGCGTTTCGCTGACGACGCGCACCGCCTGCTTTCCGGTCGCAAGCTTGGCGATCGGAGTGAGAAACCGCAGCAGCCCTGCCTCGTCCTCATCGAGCAGACCGGCTTCTTCGCGGCCCAACAACTCGATGAGAAAGAACGTCAGCAGGAACGCTCCGGCTGCGTCGGCCTCCAGCTCGGCGAGCGTTTCCCGGTGCAGGGGCTGCTCGGCCAGCATGGCGCCGAACGCCAGACGACGGCGCGCATAGTCATTTGCCAGCGCAAGCCCATGGTGCATGAAGGCTGCTGCACAGACGCTATTCCAGGTCCGGGTGATCTTGAGCATGGGCTCGATGGCACGGGTACCCTGGGTAGTGCCGGCGACCAGCTCGGCGGCGGTGCCGTCGAGCGATAGCTCCGCCGTTGGGACCTTGCGCGTCCCGAGCTTGTCTTTGAGTCGCTCGACGCGGATGCCGTTGGGTCGGCCTTGCGAATCGCGCGTCTCCAGATAGAACATGGCCAGACCACTGCCGCCCGCACCATTGCCTTCGGGGCGCGCCAGGGTGAGTGCCATTTGCGAGGTCGCGGCCGACGTGAACCACTTTTTGCCATATAGGCGCCACACTCCGGACCCGTCCCGCTGGGCGACCGTGCGCGACAGGCCGACGTCAGACCCACCGGCGGATTCCGTCATCCATTGGCCGCTGGTCCAGAACTGTGCGATATCGCGGCTCGTCAGGTGCGGCACCGCGTGCCCGATAAGTCGTGCATTGTTCGCCTCGAGAATTGCCCGCGCCGCGCCGTCGGTCATCGCCAGTGGGCACGTGTAGACGTCGGTGACCGGATGGAACAGGTATACGAGCGCGAACTGGCGCGTTCGTGACCACGCACCTTCTTTGCGCTCGTAGGGAATTGCGGTGAGGCCAAAGCGCACGGCGAGTCGCTCTGCCTCGCGCCACAGTGGCGTGGGCTCGATATGATCCAGCCGACTTCCCCAGGGGTCCCATTGCGTGAGCATCGGTTCATTGCGACGATCGGCACGCTGTGCCTCAAGGAGGCGACCCGCCGCAAGATCGCCGAGCTCGACGAGCTCGGGTTCGATGGCAGCGAGGAGGTCGGGACTAAGCTTGCGTGCCAGGTAGGTTCTCAACAGCCAGTCGCTCGCATAGCTGTTGACGAGCCGGGGGGCGGCTTGCACGAATGCGCAGTTCATCATCGTCTCCCCTCCCAAGCGCGCAGCAGGGGGATCAGTGCTCATGCCAGACCACGACCTTGCCCATGCGGCTCCAGAGCTCGTAGTTCTTCGCGAACAGGTCCTCGATGCGGTTGCGCTTGACCTTCAGGGTCGGGGTGATCAAGTCATTATCCACGGTCCAGGCCTCGGTCATCACGACGAGGCAGTCGAGCTGCTCATGCGGGTCGAGGGTCGCGTTGATCGCCTTCAAGTGCTCGGCGAGCGAGGCCTCGAGTTCGCTGCGGGCGGCGGGGTCTGCAATCTTCCTGGCTGCAACCTCGTTGAGCATCATCAAGCCGATCGGTTGCCCGAGGTTGGCGCCCGTCACGCAGCAGGCCTCCACCGCCGTGTGCATGACGAGCTTGTCCTCGATGGGTGCCGGCGCGACGTACTTGCCCTTGCTGGTCTTGAACAGGTCCTTCACTCGGCCGGTAATCTTCAGATTGCCCGCGGCATCAAGCACGCCGCGGTCGCCGGTGTGCAACCAGCCGTCATCGGTGAACGCCCGCCTGGTCAGCTCGGGCTGCTTGTAGTAGCCCAGCATCGTTGCCGGACTCTTGACCTGGATCTCCGCGTTGGATGGATCCAGCCGGCACTGCACGCCGTCGTAGGTATGCCCGACGGTGCCGAAGGCCCGCTGCGCCGGCATTGCAAGATGGCTGGCGGCCAGATTTTCGGTCATGCCATAGCCTTCGGCAATGTTTAGCCCGAGCCTGGCATACCAGTGCAGCAGCTCCAGGGGCATGGGCGCCGCGCCGCCGACGGCGAAGATGCACTGGTCGAGGCCGAGAGCGGCCAGAATCTTGCGGCTCACGATGCCCTTGACGACCGGCAGCTTCAGCAGCCAATCGAGCTTGGCAGCCGGCATGCGCGCCAGCACGCCCTGCTGGAACTTGACCCAGAGCCGCGGCACCGAGAAAAACACCGTCGGCCGGGCGCGGTGCAGGTCGGCGGTGAAGGTCTCGACGGTCTCGGCGAAGTACACGCGCATGCCGCTTTCCAGTTGGCCGAATTCGACCAGCGCACGCTCGACCACGTGTGCCAGGGGCAGGTAGGACAGCATGCGCGCGCTGCTATTCAGCGGGACGCGCTTGATGGCGGCCTGGACCGCCCAGGCAAACGCCGCGAAGCAGTGCATCACGCCCTTGGGTGCGCCCGTGGTGCCCGAGGTGTATATGATCGTCGCCAGCTCGTCGCCGGGGCGTACCGGCTCGCCCCGCAGTGGCGCAGTCGCAGCGATGATGTCATCCCACCGCGGGAAGCTGTTCTTCGCCTCCTGTGGTGAAAGCGGATGGCTGATACACGGCAGCCCGGGGGGCACACCCAGCTTCATGTGTTCCCAGCCATCGAGCTTGCCGACGAACAGCAACTTGGATTCGCTGTGCTCCAGTATCTGGTGGATCGTACCCGGCGCCAGTGTCGGGTAGAGGGGCACCGAGACGCCGCCTGCGAGCCAGATGGCAAAGTCGCTCATCAGCCAGTGCGCGCTGTTTTTCGAAAAAATGGCAATCCGGTCGCCACGCTGCAGGCCTGAGCTCTGCAGGTGCGCGGCCATGCGGCGCGATTGGTCGAGCACCTCGTGCCATGTGAAGTCGCGCACCTCGCCGCCGCCCATCGGCTGCGTCAGCGCCACTCGATCGGGCGCGGTGCTCTCCCAATGGAATAGCCGCTGCAGTGCCAGCGCTTGATCGGCAACAATCATGCCCGCCCCCATGAACCAACCCCCCCGTCTGGCGAGGCTAGTTGAGCCGACTGCGCGCCGCCATCAGGGCTTTCCACCGGCGCATCCCGGCAGCCGCGTCGCCGCCCGGGCGCCGGCGTGGCCGGATGCTAACTGCAGGGTTCGATCGGCTTGAGTTCGACCCGGCGGTCGAGCATGTCGGTCGCGTCATCGCGCCCGGTGCCGATCAGGTTCTCGCGCGACCCCATGCCGGTCGCGACGGTCCGGCTCTTGAGTGCCGGCGAGTCGGCTTCCAGGCGCGACTGCACGTACTCGGCGCGCAACTGAGACAGGCTGTCGTTCATCGCCGCCGGACCCGTCGGGCTGGTATGCCCGGTGACTTGCAGGCAGGCTTGATTCGCCACCGCCAGCGAGGCGATCTGCTGCAACCACATCCCGTAGCTGGCGCTGAAACTGCTGTCGGTCACGAACCGCACCGAGCCCGGCCGGAACAGGAACTTCACCGCGAGGCGTCTCTTGCGCAGGCCGTAGTCCACCAGATCCCGAAAGGCCGCGCTCGCCCGCTCGGTGCGCCCGAGCTTGGTCAGAGACAGGTAGATGCCGTTGTAGACACGAAGCTGATCGCCCGCGGGCGTCTTGCGTGCGGTCATGTACAGGTCCAGCGCCTCGGCGTACTTGCCCTCGCTGTAGGCATCGCCCGCCTCGCTCACCAGGGCAGCCGCGAGCAGGCCGTCGAAATACTCCGGCTTGATCGGATCGCCCACCTTGCTCGCCTGACAGGTGGCAATGTAGGCCTGCACGCTCGGATCGTCGGTCCAGACCGGGCTGTCGCCGAAGGCGGCGGTCGGGGTCGCGTCGGCATCCTGGATGCGCGCCCGGGCCACGGACTTGGCGACGATCTTGCCGGTCTTGAGATCGCCCATCACCAGGCAGAAGCGGTAGGCCTCGCGCTCACCGCTGGTCTTCATCTGCGCATTCACCGGTGTGAAGGTTCCGACCAGGACACGCGGCTGCTGCTTGAGACTCTCCGGCGTGATGCGCTGCACCTGGTACTTCGGAAAGTCCTGCTTCACGATGCCGGCGATGCGATCCTGGATGCTCTGCGTTGCCTTCGACTGGTACCCGGTCATGCCGTCCACCAGCGGATCAATCACGACCAGGGTCGCGCTCGCCTCAGGGCTCGGTGCATTGGTGAATACCGCGTGCGCGGCATTGGCGACCGCCTCATCGAACGGCAGGACGGGCGGCGGCGGTGGCGGCGCGGGCGGTGTCGGCGTCGCGGTGGCAGCTGCCGGCGCGGCTGGGGCTGGCGACGGCGCGTGGACGCCGACCGCCTTCGGCGCAGCGCTGTCCAACGGGGTATCCGCGACCTGCTCCCCCTTGGGGGCGACGCAGCCGCTCGCCAGCGCGGCCAGCGCGATCACGCTGACCGCAGCGCGCCAGGCGCTACTGACACTTCTCCCTGATATAGGCTCGTTCTTCTTCATTGAGAGTCTCTCCTACCTGGGCACTTTCCATGAGGGTGTCGCATCGTTCGCCCCACTGCTTTTTCTTCGTCACCACCGGGTTCGTCACGGCGGGAACCGAGTTCGAAACCGGCGTGACCTTCGGCGCCGCGTTCGGGGCGGCGTGCTGCACCGGTGGCGCGAGTTTCGCGCGATTGGCCGCCAGGGCGGCGAATTCGCCCTGCGGGTATTTCTTCAGATAGTCCTGAAAGTCGGCCGCGTCCTTGCTGTCCTTGATCGATTCCCAATACGCCAGTTCGATCTGCTTGGGATCGACGCCGGCACGCGGCGCCGCGCTTGCCGCGACCGCGGCATGAAAATAGAAATCCCCCTGGATCGATGCTTCCGACCAGGGCTGCTGCCCGCCATGCGTATCCGCCTTGACCCCGGCGATCACCTTCTTGAACATCTGCTCGAGCGGCACACCCGGCTCGGCCATGGCCCTCACCAACTCTCCGGTAAACACGCCGTTGGCGCCGATGGCGCCATCCTGGGCGCTCTGCCCAGGCGCCGCGGCGTAGGCGATGAAAGTGCCGCTGGGCGCATCCATCCGCGCGAGCCCGCGCTCGATACCGCGTGTCTTGGGCAGCGGGTTGTCGCGGCAAGCATCGAGAATCACGATGTTCATTTCATTCTGCGCCGTCTTCATCGCGCGCAGCACCCGCCCGGCATCGAAGGCATTGGGCTCGAGATCGGCTTCGGCCTGGATATCGGCATCCACCGGAATCAGGTAGTTCGTGCCATCGGCTTGGACGCCGTGCCCCGCATAATAGAATAACCCCACCGAATGCGGGTCGCGCCCGATCATCGCGGCAAACTCGTTGACCGCCCGATAGAAATCGCGCCGCGTGGCGTTGAGCTTCACGATCGTCTCGAAACCCGCATCGTGCAACGCGCGCCGCATCGCCGCAGCGTCATTGGCGGGATTGGCCAGTTTCAGATTGGGGTTGGCATAATCGCTGTTACCGATGATCAGTGCGACGCGCGTCTCCGCAGCCGCGGGCTGGGCCGCGAACCCCAAGAGCAAGACCACCAGGAGACCGAGGGTAACCCGCACTGCCTATCCTGCGCAGATGCAAACCATGTGATTTTGACCCGAGTCTGGTGCAAAAAAGATCGCCCGGCAACTTTGGTCCCCCCGGTAGCCAGGGTAGCGAGGCTCCACTATGATTTCCGGGCAAAGGCCGCTGAGTCGGTGACCTTGACCGGCGCCACCAGCCGATGGACGTAGGCAGTTGCCAAGCCGCACGAGAAGACGGAACACCGAAACGCACCTCAACCGAGCTCAGCGCCCCGGCTTGGCGCTGCTTGCCATAATCCTGCTGGTCATCACGGCGCCCGCGGAAGCGAAGCGGCTGGCGCTGGTGATCGGCAACGACGCCTACCAGCATGCCGATCCGCTGGGCAATGCGCGTGCGGACGCGAAGGCCGTGGCCGAAGCGCTCAAGGCGACCAACTTCAAGGTCACGCTGCGGCAGGATGTGACGCTGCAGACCATGAAGGAGGCGCTGCGCGCATTCAAGAACGAGGTGGCCGGCGGCGACGAGGTGGTATTTTACTATGCCGGTCACGGCGTGCAGCTCGAGGGCAACAACTACATGATCCCGGTGGATACCGCCGGGGACAGCGCCGATCAGCTCAAGGACGACTCGGTATCCCTGCAGCGCGTGCTCGACGACATGCAGGATCAGAAGGCGAGATTCACACTGGCGATCATCGATGCATGCCGCAACAACCCCTTCAAGGGCAACGGGCGCGCGCTGCGCACGCGCGGCCTGGCCCCCGTCACGGCGGCCGATGGCCAGGCGGTCCTGTACTCGGCCGGTGCCGGACAGGAGGCCCTGGACAACCTCGGATCGGGAGACAAGGACCCGAACGGCGTCTTTACCCGGGTACTGATCAGGCAGATGAAGACGCCGGGGCTCTCGTTCGACCAGGTGATTCACGAGGTCCGCAGTCAGGTGGTGCAACTGGCCAAGAGCGTCAATCAGGACCAGACGCCGGGTTACTACTCGCAGTTCACCGGCGACTTCTACTTCATTCCACCGGCCCCCGGTCAGCCCTTAGCGTCGGCCCCGGTCCCGCCCGCGGCGGCACCGTCCGCTGCCGGCCATGGAGCGTCGGCCGATGAAATCGCGGCCTTCAAAGCTGCCGAATCCAGCAATTCCGTGCCCGGGTGGCAGATCTTCAAGCGCAACTATCCGAACAGTGCGTACGCCACCACCGCCGATATCCGGCTTGCCACGCTGACGCAGCCGCAGGCACCGCTGGTTTCGCAGCCGCCGCCCCAGGCGCCGGCGCGCGCGTCGGCGCAGCCGCCGGCTCAGTCGGTCAAGCCCGAAGTCGACCCGCTCATCGTCGGGACGTTCGAGCTCGAAGGCATCGTCGACGACTACGATCAGCGCTACGTCTACACGGTCACGGCGGATGGCAGGTTTCGCCTGCTCATGACGCAGCAGGAAAATGGCCTGTTTCAGTCGGCCAACGGCGTCTTCCGCACCATCGGCGCCAGGACCCACCGTGTGCGCACCGGGACCTATCGGGCGGTCGGTGCCGATGCGATCGAGGTGACGAGCGCCGCGGGATCGGCCGTATTCCGTCCGGCACAACCGAGCGCACCGGTCAATCCCATGAACCCGGTGATGCTCGGCACCTGGCGCGCGAGCGTCCTTCAGGGCGGCGTGAACTGGACGCTGACCCTGCAGAACAACGCCAACGGCAGCTTCGAATACACGGCGCAGGCGGAGGACAGCGGCACCTGCGGCTATGCGAACAATCAATGGCACCTCGCCTCTGCGGTCACCGGACAGACCGACATGGGAACCTACCGAATCGTCGATGCGCGCAGCGTCGAGTTCGCCGGCCTCAAAGGCTCCGCCATCTGGAAGCGCCGCTAGCTTTCGCTGGCGCGGGCACTGAACGCGGATGTGCAGCTGTGCCGGGTCACGCCCGTGCCGCTATCCGATGTCGATCCTCAACCGGTTGCCCCCGACCAGCAATCGCTCGAGCACGCCGGTCAGCGAAACGAGCGCGCCCGGCCGGCGATGCGGATTCGAGCCGTGGGTGAATGACAGTGGTTGCTCGTTCAGCACGATCTGGTTGACGCCGCAGCCGGCGGCCCCGATCCGGTAACGCAGTTCGACCGGTCGCCCCAGCAGCATGGTTTCGACGCACAGGCCGTCGAGCGCGGCCGGTATCACCGGATCCACGCGCAGCAGATCCGACTCGCGGCTCAGGCCGAGAAGGCAGCGCACGATGAGGCCGAGGGCTATGCCTGCGCCGCTCGAGTACACGCGCCAGCCGCCATCGAGCGCAATCGTGCCGCGCATGACACGCTGGTACTGTGCGCTCGCCTGGTAGCGGTCGTCGAACGCGGCGTCGGAGCTGGAGTAATAGCAGTTTGCCTGCCGCAACGTCGCGGTCGACACGATGGAACGGATTCCGATCGGATTCGCCTGGCACAAGGCGTGGAAGAAGCGCTCCGCTTCCCCGAGGTGCGCCAACGCCTGCGCGTAGCGCAGATGGGCATGCATGTACATGAGCCCGATCTCGCGGCCGAAGAACGTGGCGCTCTCGGCCCGCTGGAAGATGCGCTGCGGACCACCGTGATACGGCATCGGACGGTCGAACAGGCGCACGCCGTCCGCTGCGCTCAGGTGCGCGTCGATCAGGCGCAGGTGATCGCGTGCCTGGGCCGGCGTCAGCATGTCCTCGAGAATGGCGTGGATCATCGCCAGCGAGCTGTAGCGCACCCCGGTGCTGTCATCGCGCGGATGCAGCAGGTAGCGTACCCCCCCGTCGCCATCGAAAATGGCATAGCCGGCAAGCACGCCGTCCACCAGCAGCAGGCGCTGGAAATCCCGCTGCACGGCCGCCGCCCACTGTTCGAGGCCAACGGCATCCGGTGCGCGCCCAATCGTGCGCAATGCCCGTGCCAGGCTGGTCAGCGCCTGGACCTGCAACGTGACGGTCCAGGCGCTGCACATCTGATCGCGCAGAGCCGGGTCGGCCGGCTGCAGTGAGTCGTTCCAGTCGCCGTGGCCATAGGCGGCCAGGGCGGTCCCCGCAATCACGCGCTTCTCCACCACCGCCAGGGCGCGCTGCACGTGCTGCCAGATCGTCGCCGCCTCGCCCGCCTGCGGACCACGCCGATCGAAGAACGTCACGCGCTCATCGAGAATGCCGGCATCGCCGGACGCGATCAGATACTGTGCCAGCACCACCAGCGGCCACAGCACCACGTCGCCGTGCGAATCCCCGGCACGGATGTCGCGCTCGCGCTCGAAGAACATGAACCATTGCGGCCAGTCACCGTCGGCGTTCTGCGCAGCCATCACCCGTTGCAGCAGATCGCGTATCGGCTGCTCGCGTCCGAGTGCCAGCAGCGCCTCGACCGGGCCCTGGCATACGTCGCGCGTTCCCCAGCCGCCCCCCGAGTACTGCTCCAGGCCCCGTGGCGAGAGGTAATGCACCAGCGCATTGTGGGTATACCAGGGCACGATCTCGGCCAATCGCGCCACCGGTTCGCCGAACGGGCTGCCAGGCGCCCGCATGCTCAGCCCCGGTGCCAGGCTGGCGGTGTCCCGGGCGCGCTGCGGCTGCTGCGTGTCCTCGGCAACCAGATGTCCGCGGATCCCCAGGCTGACGCGCGAGGCCGGCGCGGTGACGATGCAGAGGTAGGGCTGGCGGCGCGAGCGTCCATCGACAAACAACAGCTCATCACCGCCCACCTGTTGGAATTGGGTGCCCGCTGCCGGCGCAATGCGAAAACTCCCGTTCGGGAAGCGGCGCCCGAGCTCGCTTCCAGGCGGCGGGAGCACCACCACGTCGTCACCGTCGCGCCGCCAACGCGCCGGCGCACGCGTGCCGCCATCATCGCCATCGAGCGCGATGTGGTGCGAAATCAGGAATCGCACCGGTTCGCCGGACAGCACCCGCAGCGACAGTGCCAGCTCGTGCGGATCGCTGCGCGCTTCGGAGCGCACTTCGAGTACGCCGCCGGCATGTCGATAGATCCAGCGGCACGATTGCGGCGACATTTCGAAGGCCGAGGGCACGTTCAGCAGCCGCCAGACGCCCCCGAGCTCGATGAAGGCGCGCTGCCCGTGCGAACGAAACAGACCGAGATAGCTGCGCACCGTGGAGAGCAAGCGATTGATGCTCACATGTCCCTGGGTCAGCATCGAATGAAACACCCCGCTCATCCACGCGGTCGACGTCAGCGCGCTCTCATCCGGCGTCAGGTGACGGCCGGTGCGCAGCAGGTGCCCATGCGGGCGCAGCACCCGCAGCTCCTTTGCCTGCAGCACCACGTGGCGGTCGCCGCCGCAAAAGAAAGACAGCTGCGCGTCGCGCTGATCGAGTTCCTCGTGCCGCCATGGCAATCCGAACAGCGCCCGCAATGTGTCGGTATCCAGGTCGATTCCGTTGAGCAGCGGCGCGGAACCGAACAGCGTCGCGGCGCCAGAGGTCGCCGCCGACACCGCTCCGGGCGTGATCGGCGCCGCCTCCGGCAGCGCCAGTAGCCGGCCTACGCGCTCGAGATCCGGGACCGCCGTGGCACCGGGGTGATCCGCCGCATACGAGCCGAAGAAACCCGCCGCGATGCGTTCAGCCGGATCCAGCTGCATCGGCGCGTCTCGAATGACGACCATGGAATGTTCATGCTGCAGGCGCCGGCCAGCGGGGTCCGTGGCCAGTCCGAGCGGCGTATCCCCGGCACGGCTGGCAAGCCCGTGGAACTGCAGAGCGTCGGTGGCAAAGGAGACGCCTTCGCGCAGCGATCCGATCAGGCACCAGGGGCTGCGGCCGTCCACCGCGAGATTCTGGCGTGAGCCGATCATCCAGCCGCGCACCGCATGATGCAGCGGCGCGTGATCGATGTATTGACTGACGTAATACTCATTCATCCGCACTGCAGCGTAGGGTGCCAGCGCCAGATCCTGCGCATACGTCAGATCGACACGCTGCGGCGTCGCACCGATGTTCTCGAGCTGAACGTGCCAGAACCAGACCGGCGCGTCCCGGGCAAGCAGCAGCGCAATTGAGTAGGCGATATCCTGCCAGGCGCCGACGCCTACTACGGCGCCGCGGGTGGCGTCGGCCTGGAAACGGGTGTGGCTCAGCGGTCCGAGCAGCGGCGTCCATTCGACCGTACCGGCGTGACGACGCAGATACAGATTCGTCGGACCAGCCTCGAGCTCATTGCCGACGAATAGCAGCAGCGAGATCGGATCGCAATCGAGTCGGCGCAGCGAACCGTTGGCGTTGATTTCCGCACGCAGCCCGGAGGGACTGTGCAGGCACATCGGTTCGATCGGTGCTTCAGACATGTCGCGGCCATCCTCGCGCCGGCGCGGCGTTGCGTATCGATGACGCATCGAAGCGCATCGACTGCATCGATCGTATCGGCCGCTGCACCCAAACGCTAGCGAACCCGCCGCCGCGGTATCGGTGCCGGTGGCGACCGTTGACAGACCCGCATCAACCTGGACAACATCGCGCTCAGACGCTGGTGCCGGAAAGGCCGGACCGGGGCTGGGCTATGAGTCTTGCCGACTTCCGAATTCGCACCACCGCTGATGAAGCCGAACTGGTCCCGGCACTCGCCGACATCCTGATCGACTGCGTCGCGGGCGGCGCCTCGGTCAACTTCATGTGGCCGCTCGCGCAGGACAAAGCGCGCGCGTTCTGGCACGGGGTGATCGACAGCGCGCGACGCGGCGAGCGTATCGTGCTCGTGGCCGAAGAGGTGAATTCAGGCAGCATCGTCGGCACCGTGCAGGTGGTGTTTGCGGTACCCGACAACCAACCGCACCGTGCCGACGTCGCCAAGATGCTGGTGCACCGGCGTGCACGCCGCCGCGGCGTCGGTGCGGCACTGATCCGGGCTGCCGAGGCAGCGGCGCGCGAAGCCGGCAGGACGCTGCTGGTCCTCGACACCGTGACCGGCGGCGACGCCGAGCGTCTGTACGCGCGCCAGGGCTGGCAGCGGCTCGGCGTGATTCCCGGCTATGCGCTGTGGCCGAACGGGGGATTGTGCGACACCACCTGTTTCTATAAGACGCTCGTCTGAGCAGACGTACGCCCGGTGCTCGCCGCCGGCCGCCGGCAATGCGCGCCTAGTCGTGAAAATTCTCGAATTGCAGCGGCAGATCGATGTCGCACTTGCGCAGCAGCGCGATCGCAGATTGCAGCTCGTCGCGTTTCTTGCCGGTCACCCGCAGCTTGTCGCCATTGATCTGCGCCTCGACCTTGAGCTTGGCCTGTTTCAGGCTCGCCACGAGTTTCTTGGCTGCCGCCTGTTCGATGCCTTGCTTCATCGTGATCTTGCGGCGCGCCTCGCTCAGGTTCACCTCGACCTCGCCGAGTTCAATGCTGCGCGGATCGATGCCGCGCGCAGCCAGGCGCAGCTTCAGGATGTCGAGCAACTGATTGAGCTGGTATTCACTCTGGGCGAACTGCGTGATGACAAATTCCTGGAGCTCAAAGCGCGCGTTGGTCCCGCGCAGGTCGTAGCGTTTGGCGACCTCCCGATTGGCCTGGTCCACGGCATTGGACAGCTCATGGCTGTCCACCTTGGAAACGGCGTCGAAATACGGCATGGGTGCAGGAGCCTCCGTGGCGCGGCGCCCCGATGCGACGGTTGTAGAAAATCCCCGCCTTCTGCAGCACTCGAAGGATGTTAAGCGGCGCGCGCATGACAAAGCAATCCATTTGTTGATCTAATCAACCGCCATCCGTTCGCTGCAGCGGCGCCGTTTGTTTCTCGGACAGATCTATGAATGACGCACCTGATGTAAGAGCAGTCGCCATGAGCAAGGTCCCGGCCGTCACGGTCGGGTTCTGGATCATCAAGATCGCTGCCACCACGCTCGGTGAGACCGGCGGTGACACGGTGTCGATGTCGATGCATCTGGGATATCTGCTGGGCACGGCGATCTTCGCGGCCATCTTCCTCGTTGCCGTGACGGCGCAGATCCGGGCGAGCCGCTTCCACCCGTTCCTGTACTGGGCGACGATCATCGCCACGACGACGGTCGGCACGACGCTGGCGGATTTCGCCGACCGCTCCCTCGGCATCGGTTATGTCGGCGGCACGGCGCTGCTGTTCGTGTTGCTGGTC
Source organism: uncultured Gammaproteobacteria bacterium (assembly GCA_963701975.1). Lineage (GTDB taxonomy): Bacteria > Pseudomonadota > Gammaproteobacteria > Steroidobacterales > Steroidobacteraceae > FEN-1191. Next base: position 2,904,900 of record OY969692.1, on the reverse strand, counting down.
GGATCGCTGGCCGCCTGGTACTGGCGGCTCGGCTCGGTCTCGATCGCTACCGTGATATCGCCCACGGCCGAGATGTTCTATTGGGTCACGATCATGTTCTCGCAGACGCTCGGCACCGCGCTCGGCGACTGGACGGCCGATACCGCGGGACTGGGATACGCCGGTGGAGCGCTGGTCTTCGGTTCGCTTCTGGCACTGGTGGCCGCGCTCTACTTCTGGACCGGCGTGTCCCGAACGGGGCTGTTCTGGGCGGCATTCATCCTGACGCGGCCGCTGGGTGCGGTAGTCGGCGATTTTCTGGATAAGCCGATTGTGGACGGAGGCCTGGCATTGAGTCGCTATCAGGCCTCGGCCGCGCTGATCGTATTCATCGTCGCGTGCATCCTGATCCTTCCGCAGCGGTCGGCAACCGGCTCCGCACATTGATCTGCCGCCGGCCCGGGGCCTGTGCCCACTTAGGGCCCGGCGCGCACCTGGTAGGCCCCGTAACGCAGTGCGCCCGGCGCCGGCTCGATCGTGACCGTGACGCGAGCAAAGCGCCCGAGCTCCGGGCCGCCGGCCGTCTTTTCCAGCATCACGGTGAAGGAGCGGGGTTCACGCGCCGCGACCGGCGCGCGAGCCCGCAGCAGCGGAATGAACAGGCTGCGCACCGCCTGCCCTTCGTTGAATCCCACCAGCTGGGGTGCCAAGCGTCGATAGTCGACGTCGGGAAGCGCGGTGCCGCGTTCGATCCGCCATACGAAGGTTGCGCGGCCGCGCGTCAACTGCAGCCGTTTGACCGGGATCGCCACCAGAGACTGCGCGGCGCTGGCGCGTATCGCCGACTCCTCAAATGAGATGGCTCCCAATGCACGAGGCGCGGGCTGTGTTTGCGGGCGTACTTCGGGGGAAGCGATGGCGGCCGGATCGGGTTGCATCGGCAGCGGTGCGAGCGCCGTCGAAGCGATCTCGGTGGCCGCAGGCGTCGCCGCGCGCGGCAGCTCATCGCTGCGCAGCGCAGTCGGGTGCGTGGCGTGACGAAGCAGCACCGTCATCCCGAGCGCCACTACCACCATAGCCAGCATGCTGAGATGGCGATTGGGGCGCCGATAGGCGGCACGACCGGCCCCGAGCCGCTCGCCAATGGCAGCCAGCGTCCCCGCGGCAACTCCGTCCTCCGGATGCAACTCGAAGGGCAGCGTCGGTGCCGCCGCGAGCGCGATGCCCGTGGGAATTGTGCAGCGACACAGACCGGTGCCGGTCAGATCGCGCAGGAACTCCCCGACTGATGCCGGCCGTGACTCGCGTTCGGCCGACAGGCCCCGAGCGATCACCTCATAGAGCCGCGCCGGGATCGTGGACAGGTACGTTGGCACCAACGGCACGTGACTGGCGTCGAGCGATGCCTTGGGCTCGAACGGATCCGCGCCACCGCTGAGAATGCTGTAGCTCAGCCACGCAAGGCTGAAGATGTCGTCACGCCGCTCGGCGCTGCTGCCAGCCAGGATCTGCGGACTCGCGTAACGGTAGGTCGCGGCGCGGCTAGGATCCGATTCGGGAGCGATATCACTTCCCGGACCGGGCGCCGATCCGAAGTCGATCAGCTTGACGCGGCCGTGCTGGTCGAGCAAAACGTTGCTGGGCTTGAGATCCCCATGAAGGATATCCCGCGAGTGCGCGTACTCGAGCGCCTCGCAGCAGGCGGCGATGATCCGGACGGCTTCCGCGTGGCTCACCGGTGCCTGCAGTCGCGTCTTGAGGGTCTGGGCGGCAACCAGCTCCATGGTAATGAACCAGATGTCGCCGTCACAGTCCAGGTCGAACACGCGCACGATCCCCGGATGGGACAGGCATTGCATCTGTCGGAATTCGCGCTTCAGGCGCGTCAGCGCATGCACATTGGTGCGCCGCTCGGGCAGCAGGATCTTGACCGCGAGGACATTGTCCGCCGAATCGTCCGCCGCGACGCGATGCAGATCCCTTGCGCGATATACGATCGAGTCCCCGCCCCGCCCGACGACCTGCTCCAGAATGTAGCGGCAACGCAGGATGGCGCCGACCGCGATGTCAGTGGGGCAGGCCGGATCCCGGCCCGTCACGTGTTCCATCGCGCTGCGCCATTGAATCGGCCGCAGCTCCGCCGTCGGACAGTCGTCTGTGGCGCTGTCGGATGCGACGCTATCGGTCGGCCCCGGTGCGCTGCCCGCATCGAGAACAGAGGCGTTCATGGCGGCTCCTGGCCGCTGAGCCATACCACGCCGTTCTCGTTCCACGCGACGGCTAATCTGGCATTCATGGAGCATCCCCCTGGCGCGATCATGCGCGCACCAGTGCTGGCTGTATATGGCACGGCCCGCCTGCACGGCTCCCTGCCGCAGGCACTCGTTTGCTTCTTATTGCACAGCCCGCGCTGCGTCGGCCGTCGGACAACACCCGAATGTCGTCAGCGCGTTGTCCTGCACGTCATCGGGAACGGCGGTCGGACGCGTTGCGGCTGCCGTGGCGCAGCTACTTGAGCAACTTGAAAGCATGACTCCAGTCGTTGCGCAGAAAGCCGGGAATGCACCACTGCAGCGTTGCCCACGCCAGCACAATGATGTCTGCGAAGCTGGCCGCTTCGGAAAATGTCCCGACACGCGCGCCTGGATTCTGTACAGTTCAATCCCGCAGCTTGGTGGGATTGCGCGTAGCTATCAGCAGCTCATATCCGTGGACGAGGAATCCGCCGGCCAGCCTCCGCGCCGCGCTGATCGGGTGCGGATTTGCGGTATTGCTGATGAGCTGCGCGGCTCCGCCGCCGGTGGTGCGGGCGCCCGCCAGGCCGACGGATGCCCGCGCGCTGATCGATCAATCCCTACCCCTAGGGGTTTCCGACCGCGCTGGATGGGTCGCGGACATCCACGCAGGCTTCACTGCACTGCGAATCGATCCCAGCCGCGAGCACGTCTGCGCAGTGGTCGCGGTCATCGAGCAGGAATCGGGCTTTCGGGTCGATCCGGTCGTGCCTGGATTGGGGAGCATCGCGCGGCGCGAGATCGATGCCCGGGCCGAGCGCGCAGGGATACCGCCGATGGTCGTTCACGGCGTGCTGCAGTTGAAATCCCCGACCGGCCGCAGCTACAGCGATCGCATCGATGGCGCGCGCACCGAGAAGCAGCTCAGCGACATCTTCGAAGACTTTACCGGATCGATACCGCTGGGACGCGCGCTGTTCGCGAGCTGGAATCCGATTCGCACGCGCGGACCGATGCAGGTCAACGTCGCGTTCGCCGAGAGGTTTGCCGCGGTCAGGCCGTACCCGTTCCCGGTGAAGATCAGCGTCGCGGACGAAGTGTTCACGCGCCGTGGGAGCATCTACTTCGGCATTGCTCACCTGTTGGACTATTCCGCTCCCTACGACCGCTATCTCTACCGCTTCGCCGACTTCAACGCCGGTCAATACGCAAGCCGAAATGCCGCCTTCCAGAGCGCCCTCAGCGTCGCCTCCGGCGTGCCGCTGGCGCCGGATGGCGCGCTGTTACCCCACGACGGCGACGCCGACCGCGCCGGCAGCACCGAGTCGGCGGTGGGTACGCTCGCGGGACGGCTGAACCTCGGGGAAGATTCGATCCACACCGCATTGGAGCAAGGCAGATCGGAGGATTTCGAGAAGACCCCGCTCTACCGCCGGGTGTTCGCGCTGGCCGAACAGGCGATCGGTCGCCCGCCACCCCGCGCCATCGTGCCGCACATCAACCTGCAGGGACCGAAGATTACGCGGCGGCTGACGACCGACTGGTACGCTCACCGGGTCGACGAGCGCTTCAACCGCTGCTTGTCGAGATAGGCGGCGTCAGAACGCGTAAGCCGCACCTGCCAGAAAATCGAACTGGAACATCGAGGAGCCCCGGGCACGCACCAGGCACAGACCTCCACTCTGGTCCGAGCGACAGAAGATCGCGCCGTTCGCGTTCAGCAGCGTCAGGAATCCGCGTCCCTCGAGCCGCAGTGACAGATGCCGGCTGATCGGCACGCGCACTCCCAGCCCGAGCGATCCCGAAAATCTCGTGTCCTCATGAGCGATAGCCGGACCCGGGCTCAGCCGCGTCACCCCGACGCCGGCGAGGATATAGGGCCTGAGATGCACCCCATCACCCAACAGCGCCGTGCCTCCGAGCTGCAGGTATTCAACATCAACACCCGTTGCCGCGAAACCCGCGCCGCGCAGCACCGTGGACTGCCGCGCATACAGCAACTCGTACTGCCCGGCATCGCCGGCCTGCGCATCCAGGGCCAGCGCGAACGAGCCGTGATTGTCCATGTCCACCTGTTGGCCGCTGCCGCTGAGAGTGAAGCTGCCGCCCAGCCCGTAGCCAATGAAGGGGCTGAGCTCGAATCGCTGCGGCGCAATCGCAACCGGCTCGACCGCCCCGGCCATTGCCGCTGCGAGCACGCTGGTCATGAGCGCCAGCGTACGTGAGCCTACAAGCAGCCGCCCCATGGGCTTCTCCCTGCGCAGTGCACGCAGATTCGAGTTGCGCGCCTTGATTTGCGGTACGTTCCGATGCGCTAATGCGACGCGGGGAGGCTGGCCCCGGGAAGGAACGCATTCATCATGATCTCCTCCACTGGAGAGATCCAGGCCTTGTTACCCATTCAACTACCGTCGCCCGCGATCGATACGGATACTGCGGTTTTCACGGCGCTCGGTCGGCGAAAGACCACACGCGAGATCAGCGCGCAGCCCCTGCCCTTGCAGCTGCTTTCGAATCTGCTGTGGGCGGCCTACGGGGTCAATCGCCAGTCCGGTCCATATGGCGTCCCCGGACGGACCGCGGCATCAGCCAGCAATTCGCAGGAAATCGACCTCTACGTGGCGCTCGAGCAAGGCGTGTATCTGTACGATGCCTTCCGCCACCGGCTGCAGCCGATCGTGGCAGTCGATCTGCGCGCCGGCGCGCTGACTCCCGGACAGCGCGGCGTTGACGCCAAGGCTCCGGTTCAACTGATCTTCGTGGTGGACGTCCACCGTCTCACCCACACGGCCGGTTTCCAGGAGCCCAGGCTGGAGGACCCGGACGTGCAGATGTCCTACTACTACGTTGCCACCGGCCTGATTGCAGGCAACGTCTACCTGTTCGCCGCCGCCCAGGGATTGGCAGCCTGGTTTCACAACTGCGAGAAGACCGTGCTCGGGCAGCGGCTTCGACTAGGGGCCGAGCAACGGGTGCTGTTCGCGCAGTCGGTCGGATATCCCGAGAAGACGTGATGAGGCCAACCAGCCGGGCGTCTACCATCGGCATCGTGGCGGCGCTCCTCGCCTTTGCGCCATTCCGGCGCGACTTCGCAGCGCAGAATGCGGCGCCGGCGCCCGCCGCTCCGTAACCGATACTGACAGGAGAGATCACACGATGCGCGCCGCTGTTTTCAAGGCACTCGGTCAGCCACTGTCGGTCGAGGAAGTGGCCGATCCCGTTCCAGGTCCGGAGGATGTAGTCATCAAGGTCGGGCGCTGCGGCATCTGCGGCACGGATCTGCATATCACCGAGGATCCGATCTTCCGGGCGTTCCCCGGCATGGTGTTGGGCCACGAGTTTGCCGGTGAGGTTGTGGCGCTTGGAACGAGCGTCGCTGGTCTGCGCCAGGGTGACCGGGTCGCGGTGTTGCCGGTCCGCAGTTGCGGCCATTGCCTTGCCTGTCTGGCGGGACGGTTCGCCCGTTGCGGCAGGAAACAGATCACCGGTGGCGGCTACGGGCAGTACACGCTGGCCGACCGCCGCCAGTGCATCCGGTTGCCAGCGAGCGTGTCGGTGGCGGACGGCGCGCTGGTCGAGCCGTTGGCGGTCGGACTGCATGCGGTCAATGCCGGTCCCATGATGCCCGCCGCACGGGTACTGGTAATCGGCGCCGGCCCGATCGGCCTGGCGACCGCCTTCTGGGCGCGGCGGCTCGGCGCCGTGCGCGTCGCAGTAACCGCGCCATCGAACCGGCGCGCAGCGCTCGCGCTGGCAATGGGCGCAACCGCCTTCGTGCAGGCATCGGACGATCTCGCCGGCGAGATCGCTCGGGCACTGGGCGGTCCACCCGATATCGTGTTCGAAGCCGCAGGCAGGCTGGGGCTGCTCGCGAGAGCCGTCGACCTGGTGCGCTCACACGGAACGGTGGTCGTGGTCGGACTGTGCACGAGCACCGATACCTACAATCCGTTCCAGACCATGGTGAAGGAGGTGCGAATTCATGCCTCAATGCTCTACGACCTGAATGAGTTCGAGATGGCGGTTGACGTTCTGAACGCAGGCGTCGTGACGCCGAGATCAATGGTGACCGAGACGGTCGTGCTGTCGGACCTTCCCGCGGCTTTTGAGGCGCTGCGCCATCGCACCACTCAATGCAAGACATTGATCGATGTCTGGGGCGGCTGACAATCGTCGCTCAGGCGCGCACAGCGACTGGCTGCGCATCAGCGTACTGGTCGTGGCAGGCGTCGTGTCCGCGATGCAGATCGGCAAGGTGCCGCCGGCGCTGTCGTGGCTGCGGGCCGACCTGGGCATCGGGCTGGTTGGTTCGGCGTGGATCCTGTCGATGTTCAGCGCGCTGGGCGCACTGTTCGGCAGCCTGGCGGGGGTAGTTGCCGATCGAATCGGATCGCGTCACGTGACGGTGGCGAGTCTGCTGGTGATGGCCCTGGCCTCGGCGCTCGGTGGCAGCGCGCACAGCGCGGTGCTGCTGCTGGTCAGTCGCGCCGTGGAGGGCTCCGGCTTCGTCGTGGCGGTCGTTGCGATCCCGAGTCTGCTGGTGGCTGCGGCGGTCGAACGCGACCGACGCTTCGTACCCGCGTTGTGGGGCGCCTACATGCCGGTCGGCATCGCGATCGCAATGGCCGTCTCGCCGCTGGTCCTCGCCGCAGCCGGGTGGCGCGCGTTGTGGGAACTCAATGCGGCACTGCTGGCCGCACTCGCGCTCGGTGTTGCCTGGTCGAACGCACGCCGGCGCGGCCCGGAGCTCCACGTCTCGCAGCCCGGCAGCCTGCTGCGAGCCTCGCTGCTGCGACCCGGGGCACGGCTGCTGGCGGTGATGTTCGCCTGCTATACGTTTCAGTTCCTGTCGGTTCTGGGTTTTCTGCCAACGATCCTGCAGGAACACGGCAGCTCGCCCAAGACCGCCGGGACGCTCACGGCGCTGGCGGTCGTTGCCAATGCGTTCGGCAATCTGGCGGCGGGCTGGCTGTTTACGCGCGGCGTGGCGCCGCGGCTGCTGATCTGCGCCGCCACCATCGCGATGGCGGCCGCCGCGCTCATGGTGTTCTCGCCCGACTACCCGCCCAGCGTGCAATACCTGGGTGCAGTCGCGTTCTCGGCGATCGGTGGCCTTATCCCGGCATCGATCTTCACGGCGATTCCGCGGGTCGCTCCGGCCGAGGCGCGCTCGACCACGATGGGTATCGTGGTGCAGGCCTCGCATATCGGACAGTTGGTCGGTCCGCCGACGGTCGCCGCGGTCGCGGCCGCGATGGGCGGCTGGGCCGCCTCTCCTTGGGTGCTGCTGCCGGTCGCCGCCGTCGGATTGGTCGCCGCGTGGTCACTGCGAACGCAACCCGACGCCGCCGCAGCGATCTCGGCCCGCTAGGCGGCCGGCCATGTCGGAATGGCCAGCGGTGCGCGTGCTATTTGAGCTCGACCCACACCGGCGCGTGATCGCTGGCACGTACTCGACCGCGCACGTCGCGATCGACATTGGCGGCCGTCAGCCGCGGCTGCAACGGTCGGCTCAGCAGCAGATGATCGATGCGCAGCCCGGAATTGCGTGCCCAGTGATCGCGGAAGTAGTCCCAGAAGGTGTAGATGCGCTCATCCGGGTGCAGCGCGCGCAGCGCATCGGTCCAGCCCTGTGACAGCAGGCGTTCGAACGCGGCGCGGGTTTGCGGCTGCAGCAGCGCGTCCTTCTTCCACGACCTGGGGTCATAGATGTCGAAATCGGTGGGTACGACGTTGTAGTCGCCCGCCAGTACGACCGGCCGCCCGGAATCGAACAGCACGCGCGCATGCCCGATGAGTCGGTCGAACCAGGCGAGCTTGTAGTCGAATTTCGGCCCGGGCTGGGGATTTCCGTTCGGCAGGTAGAGGCAGCCGATCACGACGTCATGCACTTGTGCCTCGATGTAGCGGCTGTGGGTGTCGTCCGGATCACCCGGCAGGCCGCGACGGATCTCCACCGGCTGCGCGTTCCGGGCGAGAATCGCCACGCCATTCCACGATCGCTGCCCGTGCCAGACGGCGCCATACCCAGCCTCGCGAATCGAGCTGATCGGGAAGGCGCTGTCGATCGCCTTCAGTTCCTGCAGGCAGACCACGTCCGGAGACGTGCCGGACAGCCACTGCAGTAATGCCGGCAGCCGGGCGGCGATCCCATTGACATTGAAGGTGGCGATTCTCATCGCTCGGGCGGCATCATCCCTGCCTGCGAATCAGAAACATTCGTGGAGCAGCGGGTCGCGTTGCAGCCGCGCCGCCGTATCGGCGCCCGCGGCCCTACTCCTTGGATTTCAGGCTCGCCTGGTTCGCTTCGATGAAGGCCTTGATGTCGTCGGCGATGGCGAGAAGCCTCAGCCACTGTTCCTTATACAGCGTGACCGGAAATCGGCCCATGCCGTAGACGGACAGCGCGCCCTTCTCGCTGACTTTCATCGCGAGCTTGCCACGGCCAGACTGTTTGAGGCGCTCGTTCTCGGCCCGCAGGCGCTCGTTCTCGGCTTGCAGTTCATCGGACACGGGTTGCCTCGAGCGGCGGCGAAGGAAGAGCCGATTATACGGGATGTCAGGCGTTGAGGGACGTCATTCCCGCAGCGGCGTAGCGCGTGCCGGCCAGCGTGTGCTGGTCCAGCAGGCTGCGAATCCGTTGCAAGCCTGCGGCGTGGGCCGCACTCGCGTCACCGCCGCATTCTCATCCAGGCGGGCGATGCGCCGCGCCGAAGCCGACGCGATATTTCCGACAAGCCGCGAGCGAATCGCGCTCGGCATCGCGCGTCCACAACGAATACCCGTACATCTCGGCGGTATCGAGGAAGTTCACGCCGGTATCCAGCGCATGGTCGAACACGGCGATATTGGTCGCGCCGGCGCTGGGGATAGACCACCTAGAATTAATCTACGATGTATGTCTTAGTGATTGATTATAAGATAGTTATTTTTGCGTACCTGCCGGAGCCGTCAGTAACGCTCGCCGCAGCCTGGGTGCCGGACCTGGCCGGCGCGGGCTGGGGTGACGCGGGTGCCGCGCTGCTCGAAAGGGTGGGTAGGATGCGACTCTACCGCTGAAGCAGTGCGCAGCACCCGCGCTCCCGGTCAACTGCGTCGCGCGTGTTCCGCATACACTGCCGCGAGTCGCGGACTGCTCACGGACTGCACTGCGCGGGCGATCGCCTGCTCCTGACATGAGCGGCTCGCGGCCGAGCGCTCGAGCTCGCGGGCATCCGCCGACGGACACACCACGCGTGCAGCGGACTGGATGCGCCGGTACAGGGTGTGCGCGCCCTGCTCCGTCGTAATGTCCAGGTCCGCGAAACGCACGGTCACCGACGGCACACCGTCCGGCGCGGTCGCAGCACCGGCCACGCTGGCTGCGGCTGCCACGATGCAGGTCGCGATCGTCGCAACACCAGCCCGCAGGCAGCGGTTCGATTTGAGACTGAAAGTTGTCGTCATGGCTTCTCTCCTTGGGCAGATGCTGTCGGACTTCTTCAATACGATCGCCCGGCGGCGATGTGCGTATGAAACGGCATCGACCGCGGCGGCGTCAGCACGGCGGCCACGCAGCGGTCCCGGCCAGCGACGGGTTGGTACCAACCGCGCCGCCGGTGCTGACGCATCGGCTGCGGCCACCGGCCCTCGCCCACGCGCGTGCCTTCAGCGCCCGCGCCTCCCACGCCGCCGATTCGTCCCTGCTATCCACGCACTGGTCCTCGGATTCCGCGCTCTCGTCGGCATTTGATCAGAACTGGCGTAGGCTATTGGTCACGCACAGAGTGAGCTTGCTGGAGAGGCAGGAATGAACGTGATGCCGGCGGATGGCCTGGCTGGCGCCGCCACGATGATCAGCGCCGAGGTGACCGGGGAACCACGCGCGACAGCGCGCAGCGCTAGTGGCCGCTGGTCGCAGCTGGCAGTCCTCACGGCTTTCTGGGCGTACGTCGCTCTGTCGAACGTGCTCTACGCACACAGCATGTCGGCCACGTTGGATCCGCACGGCACCGAGCATTTCTTCGCATCGTGGACGGCGCGCTGCCTGCAGCACCTGTTTCTCTATCCGGCGCTGGTGGGCGGCGTGCACCTCTCGCAGCGGCTCGGCTGGCGGCCGGCATGGCGCGCCGTGCCGATTCAGTTGCTGCTGGCACTGATATTCGCCGCACTCGCCGCGCCGCTGCTGAGTGTATCCGAAGCACTGGTGGGGGACACCGGTCCAGCATTGCACCACGACATGTCGTGGCATGTGCAGACCCTGCGTCCGCAAATCCCGCTGTGGGTAGCGAGCGCAACCGGCTTCTTCTGCAGCTATGGTTTCGCGCTTGCGCTGACCAGCGGCTTCGCGCTGTATCAGCGTTTTCGCGATTCCGAGCTTCGCCGGGCGGCGCTGGAACGCGCCTGGAGCGGCGCGCGCCTTGCCGCGCTGCGCATGCAGCTATCGCCGCACACGCTGTTCAACCTGCTGCACACCATACGGGGCCAGATCGCGTGGAATCCGGCCACCGCACAGTCGATGATCGTGCAGCTCGGGGACTTGCTGCGCCGGCTTCTGGATGCAGGCGGACACGAGTTCTCTACGCTCACCAAGGAACTCGCCTTCGCGCAGCTCTATCTCGAGCTGCAGCAAAGACGCTTCTCCGACCGGCTGAGCATTCAGCTGCCGGACCCCGCGTCGTTGCCGCGCGCGTCGGTGCCGAGCCTGATCCTGCAACCACTGATCGAAAACGCCGTCGTGCACGGGCTCGCGGGTCACGATGGCCCGGTCGAGATCAGGGTCGAAGCCGTGGCGTCGGATGAGACGCTGGTGCTTCGCGTGCTCAATACCACGGCGCCAAACTGCATCGCGGCCCCCGATGGGATCGGTCTGCGCAACGTTGCCGAGCGTCTGAGCGTGCATTTTGGCGACCGGGCCAGCCTCGCGACCGGCGCGGTCGATTCCGCTCACTGGATCGCCGAGACGCGCATGCCATTGCTGCGCGAGGGCTCGCAGGCGAGACGGCCGGCCGATTGAGTCTTGTCCGTGATGCGGGTAATCATCGTCGATGATGAGCCGGCCGCGCGCCGCACGCTGCGGGAATGCTGCGCCAACGAGCCGGATCTTCACATCGTCGGCGAGTTTGGTGATGGCGGCCGGGCACTCGAGGCAATCCGGGCGCAGCCGCCCGATCTGCTGTTTCTGGACATCCAGATCGAATCGGTCAATGGCATCACGCTGGCGCGCTCGCTCGACCCCGCGGCGCTGCCGTTCATCGTGTTTGTCACCGCCTACGATCAGTACGCGCTCGAGGCATTCGAGGTGAGCGCGACCGACTATCTGCTCAAACCGTTCGACGACAAGCGCTTCCGCGACACGATGGCCCGGGTGCGCCGCAGGCGGGGCGACGACGCGCTGGCGGAAAGGCAAGCTGCATTGTCCACGCTGCTGGCGCAGCTGGAACGCAACGTGCGGGCGTTATCGGGTGCCGCACCGCGCATCCTCGCTGAGTCCGGCAGTCGCATGCACATGCTGGACATCTCCACGATCGAATTGGTCGAAGGCGACCGCAACTACGTCAAGTTCATGGTCGGACGCGAGGTGTTCCACGCCCGCAGCACCCTGCAGCAGGCCGAGCAGGCGCTGCAGAGCCAGCCGATCATTCGCATCAGCCGTTCATGCCTCGTGAACGTGAATCACGTACGCGAGCTCAGCCGGACGCCGCGCGGCGATTTCATCTTCGTGCTCGCGTGCGGCGCAACGGTCACCAGCAGCGAGGGCTTTCGCGACGCGGTCAGGGAGTACCTGAAGCGGCTCAAGATCGGGCCATCATAGGAAAGCAACCCGTGGTGCTGCCTATCCTTTCACCGGATACGGACTTCCATCGCGATGGCTGTAGCCCGCGACGCCCGGCTCCGCGACCATGTCGATGTCGGGGTACACGCATCGGTCCCGCGGGTCGCAAGTGCCGATCTCGAGCACCTTGACGCTGCCGCCGGACCGGTTGATCAGATGGTGGCCGTCAGGCTCGCCACGCTTGAAGGCGACGCATTCCCCGGCGCGCAACACCTCCTCGCCCGCCTCGGTGACCAGTGTCAGTTCGCCCTCCAGCACCCAGATGAACTCGTCTTCGTGGCTGTGCCAATGGCGCTGGCTGGACCAGGCGCCGGGTTCGATGACGGTGAGATTGACCCCGAACTGTGTCAGGCCCGCGTAGCGCGCCAGTCGCTGCGACACCTGATCGCGGCAAGGCGCGTCGAACGGTGGCGGATAGGTGCTGCCGGCCTGGGCCGGAACGGCGGAAATGTCGAGCTTCTTCATTGGCGGATCATCATAAAGCATCGGCCAAACCGGAGCGTGGCAAACCGGTCAGAGGTGGCTGCCGGAGCGACGCAGCGCCGATTGGGATTAGCTGTCATCCATGCCATGATCCGCACCGCCGATTGCCTGCCGTTGGACTGACCCCAATGCCTCACCCTGCCACTTCCGCCGACCCGGCAGCGCCAGCCTCGAAGCCGCGCTGGATCGACCTGTTCAATCCGACGCCGGCTGAAACCGCGCGCGTGACGGCAGAATTTGGCGTGCAGGTTCCGTCGCGCGAATCACTGCAGGAAATCGAGAGCTCCAGCCGGATCCGCTTCGAAGGCAGGGTCCTGTACGCCAGCATGCCGCTCGCGCTGCAATACGATGCTGCGGGGCTCACTCCGGTGCCGCTCGGGTTCATTCTCTCGCCGCAACTGTTGGTTACCGTGCGCTTTTCCGAGGTCCATGCCTTCGACGCGGTCAAGCCACGCGTCCAAGCCGACCCACAGATGACCAGCGCGGCCGTATTCAGCGCGCTCGCCGATGGCATGGTGGATTTCGCTGCCGATATGCTCGAGAAGCTCAGCAGTGACCTGGCAGCCGTCTCGGCGCGGGCCTTTGGTCAGCACGGCGTCATCCCGCGACACGGCAAGCGCTTTACCCATGCGCTGCGCGAAGGTCTCAGTGCCGTAGGGATCGCGGGCGACCACCTGTCGCGTATTCGTGAGAGTGTTCTGGGCCTGCAGCGCATCATCGGGGCGGTATCGGAAATGGGGGCGGATTGGCTGCAGCCGGAGCTCAAGACGCGACTGGCGTCGGCACGGCAGGATCTCAGCTCGCTGGCCGAGTTCGAAGCGCATCTGTCCGGCAAGACCCAGTTTCTGCTCGACGCCATTCTCGGGTTCATTAATACCGAGCAGAATGACATCTTCAAGGTGCTCACGATCGTATCGGTGGTGGGAATTCCGCCGACATTGATCGCGAGCATGTACGGCATGAACTTTCGCTACATGCCGGAGCTGAGCTGGCGCTGGGGCTATGCGTATGGATTGGCGCTGATTGCGCTGAGCACCCTGATACCGATCCTCTGGTTCAAACGGCGCGGGTGGTGGTAGGCGAGCCGCTCGGACGACCGCCGCCGGGGCGGCTGCCCCTACGCCTGCAAGTCAGCGAACGCAGCGCAGGGACGAATTTATGTTCCTGCCGGGATGTTCATGAAACCCATCGTTGAAGCGCTGCGCCCATGCCTCGGCATCACCGGCCTGCGAGGACGACCAGTAATAGCCGGTCGCATGTTCCACGATTCCGGTTTCGTTGAATCCGCCGATGTCGGCGCGATTATTGAACTGCACGGCCAGTTCGCCGATGCTGGGCACGCGCCAGTCCCGGTGCCCCGCTGCCAGCAGCGTCTTGCAGTACTGCATGGCCTGGTCCCAGGTATAGACACCCGGCGCATCTGCCGCGGTGGTGTAGAGCTCCTTGCCTGTATCCGGTGATACCCCGGCGTACACCGTGCCGTCCGGCATCCTGCCGCCGGCCGCGGCAATGAACGAGGGTTTGCCGGTATCCATCGAAAGCCCGGCGTAGACCCGACCGTCGGGCATCTTGGTGCCGATCTCGGGCAGCGTGGCGCCGCTGTACTGGGCCTTGGGAGGATCCGTCCTCGTCACGCACGCCGACAGGCAGCCGATCGCAGCCAGCGCCAGCGCCGCGCCGATCGTCGCAACTGCCCGCATTGATCCTTCTCCCATCGGCCGTTGACGCGAGCGCGCCCACGGTTCGGGTGATGGCGCGCGCTGCGGTGCTGACTCGGGCATCATTTCTCCGCGATACGCCGGATCACCTTGCCGGATGGATCCAGGAATTCGATCGACGCGGCACCAAGGGCGGTCACCGTCAATCTCAGCCGTGCCAGCCCCTTGGCATCGCGCAGAACGACCGACGATTCGCGCTCCTCGGTCTTGCCGATGAACAGCCGCGGGAAACCGAAGCCGCCGGTCTGCGCGAGACGCTCGAATTCAGCGCTGCCTTCCGGCGTGTTCAACTGATCGACGAGGTCCGGCTGAATCGGTGTCGAGGGCCGGTCGAAGAACGTCAGGCTCGCGCGGCGGCGGCCGTGATCCTCGGTCTGGTCGAGGGAGATGACCTGGTCCTGCTCGTACTGATCGAAGCTCAGATGACCGCCGCTGCTGGCATTCTGGCCTTTCTTTGCACCGCCAAAGAGCAGGCCGCCGCTTTCCGTTCCCTCGTCATTGAAGAACAGGATCCCGGCGGCCTGCCGGTTCGAGTACGGGTGTTCGGTACCCTTGAAAATGAGGCCGGGCGCGGTTGCCGCGCCGGAGATCGTCATGCGCAACGTCCCATCCGGTTCGCGCACGTTGATCCGCTGGACGTCGATCTCGACAAAGTCCGTCACCTTGCGCTCAGCCGATGCCTGTCCCCAGGCAATGACACCGAGCAGCACGCTGACAGCGGCCAGCCACGTGTAGACCAGGTTCCTGCGGACGAATGTGCTCATCAGCCTGTTCCTCCTGCACCAAGAGTATGCACCTGGTGCACCGTTGGGTCGCTTCGCTAAGATGGTCCTCACGTTAAGCGGCTCATTTTGCTGCCTCTACTGTGCTGGCACGCCGCTTGCGTAGCAACATCCGATCATCGCCTGGTCAGGAGAATGTCGTGTCCACCTCATCGGCGAAAGTACTGAGTTTCCGATCTCGCATCGAGATGCTGGATAACCGCTGGGTGCAGCTGACGCTCGGCCTGATCTGCATGATGGCGATATCGAGCCCGCAATACGTCTGGGCACTGTTCACCAAGCCGATGGTGACGGCATTCGGTGTCAAGCTCTCGCAGCTGCAGGTCACATTCTCCATCCTGATTGTATTCCAAACGTTTCTGTCACCCGTGCAGGGATATCTGATCGATCGATTTGGTCCACGCGTGCTGCTTTCGATCGGCGGAGCATTGACCGGTTTGAGCTGGATTCTTGCTTCCCGGGCCGGCGACCTCACCCACCTGTACCTGACCTACGGGCTGCTCGGCGGCATTGGCACCGGCATCGTGTACGTCGGCATTGTCGGGCATATGGTGCATTGGTTCCCGGACAAAAGGGGCTTCGCTACCGGCGTGGCCGCAGCGGGTTACGGTATGGGCGCGGTGCTGACGACCTTTCCGATCTCCCACAGCATAGCCACGGACGGCTACCGGGAAACCTTGCTGCATTTCGGCTTCGCGATCTGCGCGGTGGCTCTGCTGGCCGCCCAGGGAATGCGCCGTCCGCCGCCGGGTTGGATGAGCCCGCTCGCCGATCAACTGCGGCGCTCGGCGGGCGTGGGCCCGCGCGTGATGCTGCGCTCGCCGGTCTTCTGGCTGATGTTCGTGATGTTCACGCTGATGTCCACCTCCGGCCTGATGGTGATTTCACAGATGGGCGCCTTCGCCAGGGACTTCGGCATTACCTCGGTGACGGTGTTCGGGATGGCCGCCCTGC
Source organism: uncultured Gammaproteobacteria bacterium (assembly GCA_963701975.1). GTDB lineage: Bacteria > Pseudomonadota > Gammaproteobacteria > Steroidobacterales > Steroidobacteraceae > FEN-1191. The sequence goes on along the minus strand of OY969692.1, from coordinate 2,888,936 downwards.
CACTCGCCCTGACCCTGGACCGATTTACCAATGGCCTGACCCGGCCGTTCTTCGGCTGGGTTTCCGACCGCATCGGCCGTGAGAACACCATGCTGCTCGCGTTCGGCTTCGAAGGTATCGCGATGACCCTGTGGCTGCTCAACCGTGACAACGCCTTGCTGTTCGTGCTGCTATCCGGCCTCGCTTTCTTCGGCTGGGGCGAGATCTTCTCGCTGTTCCCATCAACGTTGACCGATACCTTCGGCAAGATGCACGCGACCACCAACTACGGCTTCCTCTACATGGCCCAGGGTATCGGTTCCATCCTGGGGGGGCCGATGGCGGCGTGGCTGCACGAGCGTTCCGGCAGCTGGATCACCGTCTTCGTCACGGTCATCAGTCTCGATTTCGTCGCGGCCTTCCTGGCCATCGCGCTGCTGAAACCGATGCGGGCAGGACTTGCAGCGGCCGGCTAGAGAACCGAGGCCAGCTGCGCGCCAAGGTGCACCGCGGACAGTGCCACCGCCCGCAGGCTGTAGAACATGGTCGAGAACTCGAAACTGACGATGAACAGCGTGAGATAGAAGCCGCCTGGCGAGTCGCTCTCCCAGCGCAGCGCCAGGCCTGCGAGGTTGCGGCTGGCGGCCGCGACGTTCATGCAGTAACCCACCAGTGCGCCCAGCAGCAACCCCACGGCGATGTCGCTCGGATAGTGCAATCCCAGGTATACCCGCGGCAGGCAGACGACGAACAGCGTATAGAGCATTGCGATCAGGCCGGCGCGCCACGAGATAAACCATATTCCAACCGCGAGGGCACAGAACATGGCCGCGTGATCGCTCGGAAACGAGCTCCAATCCACGAGGTCGCTGGGATTGCCGGGAGGCGCGACGAAGTTCAGAGCCGGCTCGAAACGCGGCCGTACCCGAAAAGGCAATGTCACGGCCAGGATTCTCGCCGCGACTATGGCGAGCGCACCGGCGCACAGGGTCTGAAGCAGATGCTCGTGTGCGCGCGTCGTGGCGCCGGCGGCAGTCTTCCTGAACCAGCACCACCAGTACAGCGAGAAGAACAGCGCACCCTTCAGCTCAGTATCGGCCAGGAAGTCGATGAGCTTGTCGAAACTCGCCGAGCGGCCGACCAGCGCATTCAGCCAATGAAGAATGCCAGCGTCGAAACCATTCACCGCAGCGGACCACATAGCGGTTGCATTCTATTCGACGGTGCGATGGCGAAATCTTGAGCCGCGTCGCATTGGCACTGCATGATTCGAGGCTCATGCCGAATCCCCATACCGGCCCAGCGCCAGCCAACGCGTCGGCATTATCCCCTAAAAAGGATTCAAATAGTATGCTTAGTTATTGATTTATATAATAAGAAGTTTAGAAAACCATGGGCCAGCAGAATTTCTCGGGCTCGGAAACAGCGCGTGTCCCTCCTCCGGGCATTGGCCGGATAGGATCAGCCTTTGCGCGTCAACGGCCGCAGCGGACATCGACCGCGGCCGCCGTATGGATCGTCTGACGAGCCGGCGCGTCCGATCAGGGCGGGGCCGCGAAAGCCACCCGCATCTGGGTCCGCTGCCGGGAGAACGCAGTCAGTGGCGCCCGATTGATGCTGGCGACCACCCTCTCCACGGTGTCGGTCACGCAGTGATCATAACGGGGCGACATCACATACGAGCCATCGAGGGCGCGCTGCCGGCAGACCTGCCCAGTGGCCAGGTTGATAAGCTCGAACGCCACCGCGACATCGGCAGGCCGATCGAGATTCAGGTCGCCAAGATGCAGGGTGGTCCGGTCCGGTCTCGCGTCTGCTACCGGCCGGGCTGACCGCCTTCCTGTTGCCCGAGGCAACTGCTGCGGCGACGCGGGCAAGCGTCGGTAATGAGTCAGTCGATCACAGGCCCCGGATCGCCTGCGTCAACGTCCTCGCGTTTACCGCCTCGATTCGGCGGACGATCTTCCCGTCGGCGTTCGCCACGATCATCGTTGGTGTATTGCTCACTCCGAACTCCCGGAATAGCGTCCCGGATTCGTCGAGTGTCAGCGGGATGCCGACCTTGTACTTGGTTCGATACTCCTGAAGGTCTTCCGGTGTGGCCCAAAGCCCCGACGCGACGCCCAGCCAGCGCACGTGATGATTGTGGGACAGAGCCGTCACCTGCTCGCGGGCAATGCGGCAGTTTGTCGACACTATCGGGCGCGTCGTTGCCAGATAGGATTCACACCACGGTGACAGGAACACCAGCACGGTTGGTCCGTGCTGCTCACCAAATTGCATTCGAAACGCCTGGCCGTCGAGTGTCTGCACGCTCGTATCGGGGATCCGCTGTCCCACGCCGACGCGCTGCAGCGCTGCGCTGGCACGATCCCCGGTTGCCCCGACCGGTTGCGCGTCGGTGCCAGCGGTCCGCGCGGCGAGCAGGGCCGCCTCGAGCCGCTGGTCGGCAAGATGGCCGACATACTGGATACGCCCGTCGCGTCCGATGACGATATGCTGTGGCGTGACGCGCAGGTTGAACGCAGCGCCCAGCCGCCCGTCGTCATCCAGCACAATCGGCATCGTGATGCCGAGTTGCTCGCGGTATTTTCGGATCTCCTCCAACGAATCGTTGAATCCGGCGTTGATCGCGATCACTGCAAGATCCGGCCCCGCGGTCTCATAGGTGTGCTGCAGGTGCGGCATCTGCTCGCGACAGGGCACGCACCAGGTCGCCCAGAACTTGAGGTACACCGCCTTCCTGCCGTACAGGCTGCCGAGCTCGATCGTGTCGCCGTCAATCGTCTTGAGCACCAGGCGGGGTGCCGGAGAACCCACGAGGCCGCGTCCGGCCGCTTCCGCGCGCTGTTGTCCGGTAGTCTCGGCGCTGGCGGCGGCGCTGATCAGCAGCAAGCCGACGGCAGCGAGAGCACGTAAGTTGATCTGCCGTTTCATCTCGCCCCCGGACAGCACGCGTTCAGTTGGTCACCGAGTAGTTGAGGTTGCTAGGATACGTCAGGTCGGGCCGGTCCGGTCCGTCGATTGCAACCATGGTGCGCTCGGCCGTCCGCATTTCCTCGATGTACGCGTCCATCAGCGCCCGGGCACCAGCATCGAGCGCCAGCAGCGAGATGCCGTCGAGCAGCATGTTGAACGGCTTCCATGTCACGATCAGCGTGGTAATGAAGTCGAACGACAGCCGCTGGTCCTGCTGCTCGCCCGACTCCGGCACCACGGTGGGAATGAGGAAATTGAGGGTCGAGTAATTCCAGACCACGTTGTTGACCTGATCGTGCGTCACCGTGCTGGTATGCAGGAACGTCGCGGCGATGCGCTTCAGTGCGGCACGGTCGAGCGGTCCGCCGCCGATCCAGCCATCGGCGTCGGGGAGCCCGGCGGGAAGCAGGCGGTCGAGTTCGCGGCGCCAGCTTTCCAGCGCGGCGTCGGATGCCACTGTCCGGTCGTCGGGATAGTATCGATCGAGATACCGGCTCACGAATTGCCGCGTCACCTGCCACAGCGCGAGCATGTTATCGCGCTGCGGGTAGGCGAACGGTGTGCGCGCAACGCCGCGCCGCTGCAGGTCGTGCTCCGGATCGAGGTCGGCGATGCGGAAGCTGTCGAGATGGCGGTTGATGATCTGGACCAGCACCGGGTAGTCGTGACTGAAGAGCCGCGTGGCAAAACCGTCGGGACCCGCCATCTGAAAGTGACCCAGCTCGAGGTTGCCGATCAGCGCGGTCTGGAGCGCAAAGTGCAACAGCCGGCGTAGCGGATGCTCCGCGGGAAGCTCGTTCGTGGTGGCGACCGCCATCGGCGTGACACACGCGAGGTGGATCGAGACGTTGTGCAGCAGCGTCGTCAGGTGCGTGTTGAGCGCGCACAGGAACGCGCGGGACACGCGCCCGAACGATGCGGTGCCCGCGGCATGGAATTGGCCCTGATAGACGATGCCGCGGGTGCGCAGCCGCGCACCCTCGACGCCGAAGATCGCGATACCGCCGGGCCGCATCAGCCGCGGCTTGACCGGATGGCCTTCCAGACTCCTCATGTCGATGACGTATTCCAAGCCGGCAGCGGAGCCGAGGAGACCTGCGAGCGCCGCAATCTCCCGCTCGCCGTCGCCCGCCTGGGCCCGGCGCAGGTAGCCGGCGAACGGGCCCTTCACGGCCAGCGACGCCAGCAGGTCCTCGCCTTCGGAGAGCTCGGCCGGCAGCGCCGGCGGATGCGGCCAGATCCGCCGGTAGCGCCCGGGATACACCTGTCGCAGGAAACCCTCGAGATCGCCGGCAATCGGCGCCGTGCGCGCAGGAGGCAGCCGCGACAGCAGGCGGAACAGCGGCACTGAGCGCCGAAAGCGCCGGTAGCGCTGCTCGGCGTGCTCGGTGACCGGGAAGTTACGAGCGCGCAGCAGCCGTGGCAGCTCCGGAGCCAGCGGCTCGACTTCGATGCGCTCGCGGATCGGCAGCTCGAGCGGATACACCACCTGCTGGCGAAAGCCCGATTGCTGCGCGCGCGCCATCAGCAGCTTGTACAGCTCGAAGCGCAGCTGGGTCATCATCCGCTCCCCTGGTTCAGATCACCGCCGAAACGCACTCTCATGGCTGCTTGAACGCATCGTCAGACTCGGCGCCGCGGCGCGGCTTCCAGTCGAGCGAGTAGTAGTCGCCACGGTCGCGCGCCCACGGATCGAACACATTGACGACATCCTGCAGTTCGCCGGTCAGCTCCGGCATCGTGCGCAGCAGCAGCCGCTTCAATGGCGACACCGGCTGCTGGTGTCCGTTCGGCTTGCCCCGTTCCATTATCTCCGGCCCCGGGCCGTTGTGATTCACCCAATCCACGCCGAGTTGTGTGTAGAACTCGGGCCGGAAGCTCGAAGTCAGGAAGCGGTCGCTGAACAGGCGTCGCGACGCGTTCAGGATGAAAACCACGAATTGCGTCTCGGAGATCGCGTAGCCGTGCGGGCGGGTGCTTTCGGCCAGATACCCGACCATCGTGTCCACGTCCTCCACATTGTCCACCGTGCTGCCGTTGTTGCGGCCAAGGCAATCGTTGATCGCGGAACCGTCGGCATTGAGCTGCGCATCCGTGATGATCTTCGAGGCGTCGCAGGTGTGCTGGCCGTAGACCTCGCGCAGGCTCCTCACCAGCGCTTCCTGCTGCCTGCGCTCGTCGGATCCGGCGGGGAAGTGCTGATCGACCAGATCATCGAAGCTGGTCAACTGCCGCAGCCCGTATTGGCGGCGGAACTCGTTGTACCGTGGCACGCCGCGCTCACGATCGCGGATCAGGTCGAGCGCGGCCACGTCGATCTGCCGGGTGTCGGACTTCAGTCGCTCCATCTTCAGGTTCTGCAGGAACCGCGGGTGGTTCTGCAGCGCCAGCGCCCCAAGGCGTTGCCGGCCCATGCTCAGCGCCCAGTTCGACAGTCCGCGCTGCCGCATGGCATCGGTCGCCTTGCCGCGAAATGTCTCGACCACGGGAATCTTGCTGAGGATCCGGTTCGGATCGCCGTTGAGTTCACGGTACTCGATCAGGTCCGGCACCAGCGCGTGCAGACGATAGACCGTGACGAATTCCTCTGGGAAATTGAATGGCGAGCCGAAATGGTTGACACCGCCGTTCACGTGGTCCGGATTGCTCAGGCTCCAGATATCCTTCTTGTTCGGATCGAATGCGGCAAAGATCGGCTCTTCTGCATACACCTTGCTCCCCAGCCCGAAGATGCCGGCGCCGGAGGCGAACACCGAATACCACTGCGTCGCGTTCTTCACGTCGCTCGACTTGCCGAAGCTGCGGGTGACGACCTGGCCGAGCGCCGTGGACACGCCGTTGTCGGCGCCGAACAGCCCGTTCCAGTTCGCGTTCATGCCGCGGTAGAGCGGCTCGTCGTACAGCAACTGCGTGGTCCACTCGGTGGTGTGAATCTTGGCGATCTCGGCCGATATCACCAGCCTGGCCGCCTCGAATAGCTCGTTCGCGCTCACGTCCCGGTAGCGAATGACCCGCTCCGGTGCGACAGGATTTCGCAGGCCGCAATCGGCCTCGGGGTTCAGTGCCGCCAGGCGGCGGAACTCGTCGACGAACAGGTTGTGCTCGCGCGCAAACAGGTTGGTGTAGAAGCTCGCGCCGATCGACCAGTTGTCCGGGAACGCGGTGGCCTCCTGCCCTTTCCAGTCCGGATTGATCGGATCCTTGGGCCCGAGCAGCGGCAGATAGCCGAGGGCATCGCCCTGGCTGGTGCGGCCGGGCACCGCGATGAGCAGCAGCTTCGCCGGATCCGAAGGATCGCGTTTCACCCGCTGGAGCGAGCGCTCGTCGTAGCCGTAGATCTGCGACGCGTCCCACCAGGCCGTGGTGTTGTTGCGGAAGGTCCTCGGCGCGCGGGTCGCGTATTCGACCCCCTGGTGCGTGAACGTCGCCGGTTCGCTGCTCTCGGCCACATACGCCTTGTCGATGCGATCGCCCGGACGGCAGCCGAGCGCCCTCGCGTCGGCCTCGGAGCAGCCGACCGCCATGAATTCATCCGCGTTATGACCCTCCTCCAGGTGCGTGAACCAATCGTGGGTCATGAACTGGATCCAGAACGCGGCCAGTACGTTGAAGAACGGCGCCTTCTTGTAGTCGCAATTGGCGTCCGCCGAGTAGTCCTTCAGGCCGTAGCCATCGTTGCACTTGCCCGGATCGGACTGCGCCCGCGTCAGCAGCGTCCGGCTGATCACCTGCGGATCGGGTTTCAACAGGCCCAGGCGATCGCCGTGGCGATTGCGCGCCAGTTCGTTGCGGCCCAGGTCCGGAAACGTGGCCGAGAATTCGACGTTACGGGCAAACAGCTGCCCGCTCGACCCCATCAGCGGGTTGCGGATATCGTTGCAGATTCCCGTCAGTGTCCGGTGGCGAATCAGCTCGCCCCGGCAGAGCTGCTCACCGGCGCCGCCGACCTTGGCGTACTCCGGGTGAGCGGCCGGGAGCCGCATCTCCGGCCACACCTTCAGGGCCTGGCCCCCGACCCCCTTGCGGCCCGTGACGTAGGCCTCGTAGGTCTTGTTATTGTCGAACAGATTGAATTTGATCAACTCGATGCGTTCGTACTCCAGATCGAGCAGCGCGCCGTCGATCCCACGCTGGTTAGGCGCGGCATGCCCGGCCCGGCTGACGAACTCCGGCGCCTTGGAGCCCGCATCTCCGGTCGCCCAGTAGTTCGCCCAATCGGTCCACGGCGTGGCGCGAAACCTCGCGGCGTTGTCCCCGCCCCGGCATCTGGCGGTCGCTTCGGCGACCTTTCCCTGAAAGCGCGTGTCACGGGTCTTGGCGATCGACCGCACTCCGTCCTCGAGCAGGATCTGACACGCGCGCAGCGACTCCAGCTCCGCGCGCATCTCGGCCTTTTCCGAAGGAGCGCAGCCGGGCAGCAACAGGACCGCCAGTGCCAGCAAACTGCCGGGAAGTGCCATTGTCCTCAGACCGGAGTCGGGCTCGAAATGCCGCATCTTGTTATCTCCCGATCGAGCGGCGCGCGTGATTTCAGACATTGAGCGCACTTCTCGGACCGTCCATTGCCCAGCGTACGTCTGCAGGCGACAGCCACCGTCGCTTCGCCCGATCGTTGGAGTGCGGATTATAAGCGGCGCACTGTTCCGGGCGTGAGATCAGACGGCCGGCGCGGGCTTCCCGGCAGCGCGGCCGCGGGGCGACCCGCCGGTGCCAATGGTATGATTCCCGCCTCACCACCCTCACCGTGGCTCACCAGCCAGTCAGTTCAAGCCCACAGGTGTCACCGATGCACGGCCAGTTTCCGATTCCGGCGGGTGCGCTCTCGGTGGGCTGATGGGTTCTTCGCTGCAGACCCTGTTGCCGTTGTTCGAGCGCCGCCGCGCCATTGGCCAGCCGCTGGTACTGGCGACGGTCGTGCGCACCTCCGGCTCAACCTACAGCAAGGCCGGCGCGCATATGCTCATCGCGGGTGACGGGGAATACGCCGGCTTGCTTTCCGGTGGCTGCCTGGAAGGCGACCTGGCCGAGCACGCTCGCGCGGTGCTGGCCACGGGCCGTGCCAGGCTGGCGCGCTACAACGCCCGGACTCCGGATGATCTGCTATTCGGTCTGGGATCGGGCTGCGAAGGCGACATGGAGATACTGCTGCAACGCCTCGATAGCACCAACGACTGGCAACCGTTGGATCGGCTCGCCCTGGCCTGGCGGGCGCAACGCACCCAGGCGTTGCTACTCGTGGTCCAGTTCGACGCTAGCGGATGTCCCCGCCGGCTCCGGCGCCTTCGCCGGCGATCACCAGATCTTTGGTCCCGGCCCGGTGGCCACCGATCCGCGCACCGTCCAATCACTGTGCCGGCTGGCGGCGATGCTGTCGCAACGGAATCTCAACCAGTTCCTGCCGCAGGCGTTACCCGGGCTCGACCTGCTGGCGCTGAAACAGTCGCCGCCGCCGCGGCTGCTGTTGCTCGGCGCAGGCCCGGACGCGCACCCGGTGGCCGAACTGGCCGCCTTTCTCGGCTGGAACTTCACCGTCATTGATCACCGCAGCCAATATGCGCGGGCGGAGCGGTTTCCGAACGCGTCCGCGGTGCTCGACGGCGGCCCCCCGGCGCTCGCCGCGCTGTTGAGCACCGATCCAGCCGACGCCCGGGTGTCCGACTCACCGCCGGCTGCGTTTGGCGCGGCGATCGTGATGAGCCATCACCTGGCGACGGATCGGGCGTATCTGCGGGCGCTTGCGCGCAGCGACATTCCCTACGTCGGTCTGTTGGGACCCGCGGTCCGGCGCGAGCGCCTGCTCGCCGAGCTGGGCGCGGACGCGAAAGGACTTCGCGCCCGACTGCGCTCGCCGGTCGGCCTCGACCTGGGAGCCGAGACGCCCGAAGCGATCGCGCTGTCCATCATGGCGGAGATTCACGCTGCGCAGTCGGGACGTGCGAGAGCCGAGCCGCTCGCACGCCTCGCCGCCGTTCATCCCGAATCGGCCGGCCCGGGTGGCGCATCGGCCACGCAGTCCGAGGGCAAGGCGCACAATTGAGAAGTCGTCCTCGAGGACTCGTGCCGGTCGGTCGTCGAGCGCTGCGTCCCCGGACCTGGACAACGAAACACCAGCGTAAGCTGGTTCATAGCGGCCTCGCGCAGGTAATGAATCTCGTCGGCGAAGTGACGCACCAGGCGGATTCCGCGCCCGCCGATCGTCGCCTCGGCAAGCGATATCGGCAGGTCGGGCAGCACATACGACGTCGGATCGAACGCTGTACCGTCATCGTCGATGCGAACGATGATCTGCTCAGGTTCGCGCCAGAAATGGATGCTCACGGTCCCGGCCCGTCCGTCGGGATAGCCGTGGCCGATCACGTTCGTGACCAGCTCGGTCACGCACAGGTCCAGTCGTTGCGCCAGCGACGCCGGCAGCAGGAACTTTTCCGCCAGCATCGCTACCCATCGTTCCAGAAGTGCGAGATCCTCGAGCGCCGCCCGTAGCACGATCTGCGAGGACGGGTCGGTGGCCATCCGGGGCTCAGTTCCAGAATGGATCAAGTGCGGCGCTATCGCGTCAGCACGATGGCGTCAGGCAGAACCCAGGGCTCCGCGTGCCGCTTCCATGTCATGGACGATCGGGATGATCGTCGCGATACCGGTGGCCTTGAGCACTTCTTCGACTTGATTCGTCGGCTTGTAGAGCACAACCGACCCGCCGCGCAGCTTCTGAGCCTTCGCAACATTGACCAGCGTTCGGATTCCAATGGAAGCAAGAAAGGTGACGTTGGACAGATCGACCAGAATCTGCGCTTTGCGGGTTGCCGTCAGCGACGTCAGTTTCAGATCGATCTGCTGCGTGCCCATGATGTCCATCCGGCCGGAGAGACTGATCCCCAGGATGCCTGAGTCGAGATCACGTGCCGCCAGTTCCATCGCGTCCACCCTCGTCGCTGTCGATACTCGCGCCCATCCGAGCTGCGTGGCGAAATTCTAGCAGCTTGTGCCGGGCGAGTGGACCCGCGAGGCTTGCAAACCGCGAACGGGCGCTTCGGCTGCCAGGCGGGCCGTCGCACGACGAAACGGAGGTTGAGCAGATGGCGCTGCTGGCTGACGCGATCCTCATCGTGCATTTCGCCCTGGTGCTGTTCATCACGTTGGGGCTGCCACTGATCTATCTGGGTGCCGCGCGTGGCTGGAACTGGGTGCGCGCGCGGCGATGGCGCGCGCTGCACCTCGCTGCGATACTGTTCGTCGCGACGGAATCGATTCTGGGCCTGGCCTGTCCGCTTACCGTGTGGGAGGACGCGCTGCGCGGCCACCGACCGGGCGTCGGCCTGCTCGAGCGCTGGTTCGATCGGCTCATGTTCTACGATCTTCCGGCGTGGGTCTTCCTGCTGAGCTATAGCGGCTTTGCCGGACTCGTCGCCCTCACGTGGGTGCTCATACCCCCGGCCAGCAACAGCGATCGGCTGGGCAAGGAGCGCCGCTAAGCCCGTGCGCCCCACACCAGAACGGTGAGCGTGATGTCGTCGGATTGCGGGGCAGACCCGGCAAAGACCGTCACGCTGCGACAGATGCGTTCGACCAGGGTGGCGGCGGCTCCGTCGCCGTGCGCCTCGACCTCGGCGATCAGGCGCCCGGCGCCGTAGGTCTCATCGGCCGGGCTGAAGGCCTCAGTCACCCCGTCGGTATACAACACCAGTCGGTCGCCGGGCAGCAGCTGCACCGTGTGATCTGGATACGCTACGCCCGGCATCACCCCGAGCAACAGCCCGCCTGTCCCGCTGAGGACCTCAACCGAGCCCTGGGCGCGACGCACATACGGCGGATTGTGGCCGCCGTTGGCATACCGGAGCAGCCCGGTCATCGGATCGAATACGGCGTAAAACACCGTCACGAACAAATCCATCGGATTCTGCGTGCACAGCACCTCATTGGTCTGCGCGAGGCAGGCGCCGGGCTCGCTATAGTGCGCTGCGAGTTCGCGCAGGTTGGTGCGGGCGACCGCCATGAAGAACGCGGCCGGCACGCCTTTGCCCGCCACGTCCGCGATCACCAACCCGATGCGCCCATCCGGCAATTCGATGAAGTCGTAGAAGTCCCCGCCCATCGTCGTCGCGGGGATCATGCGCGCCGCGCCGTCGCAACCCGGCTTGGCGGGAAACGTCGCCGGCAGGATCGCGAGCTGCAGCGCGCGCGCGACCTCGAGCTCGGCTTCAAGCTGTGCCTGTGCCTGTTCCAGCGAGGCGTTCTTCGCGGCAAGTTCGCGGGTGCGCTCGGCGACGGTGTTCTCGAGCACTCGCGTCTGCAGCTTCAGCACCCGCACCAGCCGCAACAGGCGCAACGCCCGCACCGAGCGCGCGTCTATGCCCGCCAGGTAGAACGGAGCGATCGAGATCAGGTCCACCAGACCCTGGAAGCTGAAGATGAACGCGCGTTTCTGCTTCGCCGCCACCAGGCGCAGCAGGTACTCGAATGAGAATACGGAGACGACGACGATCTCTTCGACGTGAAACGCGCGCCTGGCCCACGCGGGCAAGCCGGGGCTCGTCTCCAGCACAACCGACATGACGCTCAGGACGATCAGCGCCAGGATGAGGCTGTCGAAAGCTCGGCCATACCGCCCGTCGGGCCGCAGCAGCCGTTCCGCAAGCAGGTGAATGGCTGCGGTTGCCGACCGCACTGCTCGCAGCACCGGAGCCTCGTTCATCGGCGGGCGCGGCTCCGGACCGCCGTGCGCGGCATCGTCGTGCGCACTGGTTCGAGCGCCCTGCGCGGCCGCTGCCATGTGAGACGCGCGCATTCCTTGCACTCCTCCGTGCCGCGGAGCGGCGTGCAGCGCGGGAGCTGCTTCGCCCGCCGCTCCCAGCCACGCCCGGTTCTCGCCGACCGCACATGCAGCATAATCGAGTAAGCGGTCGGCGTCAGCAATCCGCAGCCATGCGCATTACGCCGCCGGGCGGCTGTCGGCACTCAGGATGCGATGCGGAAACAGCCGCGCGAGTTGGCTGGCTGCCTCTAGCATGTCAATATGACAGCATGATGTCAGAAGGTGTCGCGGCCTGGTGGTCTCTGCTTTGTGGGGTGGGCGTACTCAACATACTGGCCTGGTCCATTTCCGCCGTCGCCCTCCACCGTCGTCGAACCATGATCGCCGCCGAGGTGTTCGCCGTGCGGCAGCTGCAGCTGCGGTTATCCGCGGTCTATGTTTTCGGCTGTGCGTTCCGTTCCATGCTGCCGGTCTTCGACGGGCCGCGCATCTGCCTGTACAACTCCTGGCTCTCCAGCGTCATCGTCGGCCGCTCAGTCGCGACCTGCGCCGAGCTGTGCTTCGTCGCTCAATGGGCCGTGATGCTGCGCGAGACCTCGCGTGCGACCGGCAGCGTTGTCGGCCGCACCGCATCGCGGGCGGTGGTGCCGCTGATCGCGGTCGCGGAGGCCTGCTCCTGGTACGCAGTGCTGACTACGTCGAACCTCGGCCACGTCGCCGAGGAATCGATCTGGGGGCTGACGGCAGCGCTTCTGGTCGCCAGCATGGCGGTGCTCTGGCCGTCGTGCCCTGCGGCGCGCCGTCCGCTACTGCTCACCTGGTGCGTCGCTGGCGTGGCCTATGTCGCGTTCATGTTCCTGGTTGACGTTCCGATGTACTGGACGCGCTGGCTCGCCGACGAAGCCAGCGGACGCCACTATCTGAGCATTGCGCAAGGCATGCACGACGTTGCCGTTCGCTGGGTGGTGTCGTACCGCTGGGCGGATTGGAAGAACGAGGTGGTGTGGATGACGCTGTACTTCAGCGTCGCGGTGTGGCTCAGCATCGCGCTGATCCACGCGCCGGTGGCCGAACCTGAGTCCGGGAGCGCCGCCCATCAGCGCAAGCGCCTGCAGACCGAGCTTGGGCGAGCGCCGGGGCTCGCAACCGAAACCTAGCATTCGCCTGTACGCCTCGGGCACGGCCGCTGAAGAGATCTTCACCGGCCACCACATTACGTTCACTGATTTGTCGCCCCGATCGGGTTCACCACCCGGCCAGCGAGCCTGCGCGTTTGACAGAATTGGACTGCGAGGTAATTGCAATTCTGCGCCGCATTCTTGGCTATAATTTTGCAAAGATTGCGCACGCAAGGGCCTCCGAATAACTAGAACCATTCCCGCTCACGATCGGCGTCGCGGCGCGCTGCCCCACCAATCGAAGTCCGACGCACGATTGAACCCGATATCCACGATAACCAAGTGGCTGACGGCGCTGGGATCACTGGCTCTGTCGTTGGTGCCGGCAGCGCAGGCCGTGCAGCCGGTACTGCAGCGCGGATATGACCCAGGCGTTTCCGGCGCGACCCTGACCGAGACCTCGCTCAACACATCGAATGTAGCCCCGAACACGTTTGGCCTCGTGTTCAAGCTGCCGGTTGACGATGCCGTCTTCGCCCAACCGCTATACGTGCCGGACGTTGCCATTCCGAACAAGGGGGTCCACAACGTCCTCTACGTCGCGACGATGAGCGATACGCTCTACGCCTTCGACGCCGATGCTGCCGGCGCGCCGCTCTGGTCGGTCAATCTCGCGACCCTGGTCGGCGCAATGCCGGTGCCGATCGCCCAGTTCGTGTTCTCCGGCAACAAGAACATCATCGGCAACCTCGGCATCCTGAGCACACCGGTGATCGATGCGTCCACCAACATCATGTATCTGGTCGCCGGCACGCTGGAAAACGGCGCGTTGGCGTATCGGCTGCACGCTGTCGACATCACGACCGGCACCGAGCCTCATGGCCCCGGCGTGCTGATCTCGGGCAGTTATGGCGGGCAGCAGTTCGATGCGCGATACCTGCTGCAGCGGGTGTCCCTCACGCTCTCGGGCAATCAAGTCGTGTTCGCGTTCAGCGCCGTGGAATTGGAAAGTGCCAACACCTACGCCGGCTGGGTGATGGCGTACGACAAGCGCACCTTGCAGCAGAGCGGCAGCTTCGCCACGGTGACCACCGGCAACCGCGGCGGTGGTGTATGGCAGTCCGGCCGCCCACCGGTGGTCGACGGCTCCGGTTACGTCTACGCATTCGTGGGCAACGCATACGGCGGCGGCTATGATGGCGTCCACGATTTCAGTGAAAGCGCACTGAAGCTCGATCCCGCAAACAGCCTGCGCCTGGTCGATTGGTTCACGCCCGACGACTGGAGCTACCTGGATGCCAACGACCTCGATCTCTCCAGCTCCGGCCCGCTGCTGATCCCGGGCACGAGCCTGCTCGCCGGCGGCGGCAAGGCCGGTGAGCTCTACGTGCTCGATACTGCCGATCTCGGCAAGTACAACGCCAACAATGGCCAGATCGTGCAGGATGAAGGCATCACGTCCAACGGCGGCGAGATGCGCGGCGGGCCGGTGTACTGGCAGCGATCCGCCGCGAACGGTGGCCCAGTGCTTTACAACTGGAGTTCCTCGGACTCGATCAAGGCGTACGCATTCAACGGAACCAGGTTCGGTGCAAATCCGAGCGCCCAGGGCAGTGGCTCCCAGAACTGGCCCGGGGGAATCCTCGCGCTGTCGGCCAACGGCGATCAACCCGGCAGCGGCGTGCTGTGGGCAACGGTCGCGGCCAGCGGAGACGCGGAAAACAATCCCCCGGTCCCGGGGACGCTGCACGCCTTCGATGCCGTTGACGTCTCCAACGAACTGTGGAATTCGACGATGAATGCGTCGCGCGACAGTTTCGGCAGATTTGCGAAATTCGTGCCGCCGCTGGTCGCAAACGGCAAGGTCTACGTGGCGACCTGGTCCAATCAGGTCGCAGTGTATGGGCTGCTGCTGACCTACAAGGTGTCGCCGACATCCCTGGCATTCGGCAACGAGACGCTCAACGTCCCCAGCGCGCCAATGTCGGTCACGGTGACCAATACCGGCACGGTGTCGCTGCCCATCACGAGCATCACGCTGTTGACGCTGAGCCCCAACCCGTTCTCGCAGACCAATACCTGCGGGACGTCGGTTGCGGTCGGAGCCAGCTGCACGATCAGCGTGGTGTTCAATCCAGCATCCGCCGGCTTGACGAGCGCGACGCTGAGCGTCAACGCGGGCAGCGGTGCCGGGACGCAGACGGTGACACTCGGCGGAACCGGTGTGGTACCGAGCTACAACGTGTCGCCGGCAACCCTGGCATTCGGCAACGAGACGATCAACGTGGCCAGCGCGCCAATGTCGGTTACGCTGACCAACACCGGCCCGGTGCCGCTGCCCATCTCCGGCATCACGCTGTCGACGCCGAGCCCCAACCCGTTCTCGCAGACCAATACCTGCGGGACGTCGGTCGCGGTCGGAGCCAGCTGCACGATCAGCGTGGTGTTCAATCCAGCATCCGCCGGCTTGACGAGCGCGACGCTGAGCGTCAACGCGGGCAGCGGTGCCGGGACGCAGACGGTGACACTCGGCGGAACCGGTGTGGTACCGAGCTACAATGTGTCGCCGGCAACCCTGGCATTCGGCAACGAGACGATCAACGTGGCCAGCGCGCCAATGTCGGTTACGGTGACCAACACCGGCCCGGTGCCGCTGCCCATCACCAGCATTGCGCTCTCGTCGCCGGGTCCCAACCCATACTCGCAAACCAATACCTGCGGCACATCGGTCGCGGTCGGCCTCAGTTGCACGATCGGCGTGGTATTCAATCCCACTGCGGCGGGGTCGGCGAGCGCGACTCTGACGGTCAACGCCGGCGGGAAGGCGTTGACGGTCAACCTATCCGGAACTGGAAGCCTGCAGGTTACATTGACAGCGAGCTCCCAGAGCGTGACGGCCGGTGTGCCGGTGACTTTGACCTGGTCCAGCACGCCTGGCGCCACCTGCACCGCCACTGGCGGCGGTAGCGGTGACAGCTGGATCGGGCAATTGGCGGCCGGCGGAACTCAGTCGGTCTCCGAGGCATCGACCGGAAATTACAATTACGCTGTGACTTGCGTGGCACCGGGCGTTAGTGCGGCTGCGACCGTGAACGTCGTGGTGACCCTGCCGACCGTCGCGTTGTCGGTAACACCAAGCTCGGTTACCGTCGGACACTCCTTCACCCTCACCTGGGCCTCACAGAATGCGACCGCCTGCATAGCCAGTGGCGGGCAGTCGGGCGATGGGTGGGCCGGAAACAGTTCGACGAATGGCACCGCGACGGTGACGCCGAATGCTGCCGGAACGATTGTCTACACCATGACCTGTTCGTCCGGCCCGAAGTCCGCCCAGGCAAACGCAAACGTCATAGTCAACAGTCCACTCGGCTCGGGTGGCGGCGGCGCGCTCGATCCAATTTCACTGCTTTCGCTGTTGACGATGATGGGGCTGCGAGGCCGGGCCCTCAGGGCAGCGGCACTGGCGAAGCGAAATAGGCGCCGGCCAGTGTCTTGAACTGGCCACCGTCCGTCAGGATCGTGGTATCGCCTGACGCACCAGAGAAGCTCACGGCCAGCGTGCCGATCGCGGTCAGCTCGCTCGGATGCTTGAGGAAATAGTTGACGCGGTTATCGCGGTAGTGGTAGGGCGTGCCGCCCGGTGTGCTGGATGGCACACCCATTGGTGTCTGCCACCAGATGATGGGCAGGTTGCCGCCGATGCCTGACTGGTATGACGTGACGTAGTTGAACGTGTCCTGGAAGTTCGGGTGCGTGGTATTGGTCTCATCCCAGTAGAGTTGCTGTCCCTGCGGTCCGCGCGCGCAGCCCGGCGGCTGGGTGGCGTAGGCCTCGAGACAGCCGACAGAATGGTCCAACGTGCCGCCGACGATATAGTCGGCCTGACCGGCGCCGACCTGGCGCATGAACGCCGTCACCTGGGCCGCATTGCCACCCCAATTCGAATAGGAGAAGCCGACGTAAGCATTCGGGGCGTACTTGGCCCTCATGCTCAGCAGGCACTGTCCCATGCCGACGGCCGTATTGGGCTGCCCTGCGCAATCGGGATTGTTGTCCACATAGGCGAACACCAGCGTCGGATCCTGGTGCTGTTGTTCCATGAAGCCCCAGCCGTCGGGCTCAAAATTGATCAGCACCGGCTTTCCGAACGCTGCGATCAGCTGCAGCAGCACTTTGTAGTTCGCCCAGTAGGTCGCCATCCTGCCCTGACTGGTGATTGTCGTCATGTCACCATTGATCTGATAGAGCGTGAAAAATGGGATCGCGCCGGCGGCGGCGGCTTCCTGCATCACGATCGTGGCATAGGCTCCCGTCGGGCTGTTCCAAGCCGTCCAGCCTAGGCCCGCCAGGTAGCGCTGAAAGATGTCAGGGTGCGGCAGTCCAAGGCCTTCCCACGCGGCAATGTCATTCGACGTCGATTGATCTTCCTCCCCAAGCAGCAAACGTGACGGCGCACCGAGCTGGGCAGCGAGCCGCGCCGCTGGGCCGGTGCCACCGCTCGATGAACCGCTACTCGATGAGCCGCCACTCGATGAGCCGCCGCTCGATGAGCCGCCGCTCGAGGAGCCGCTGCTCGAGGAGCTTCCGCCCGAGGAACTGCTACCCGACGAGCCGCCTCCCGAGGCGCTGCCGCCCGAGGAGCTGCTGCTCGATGAACCACCGCCGGAGGCACTGCCACCCGAGGAGCTGCCGCTCGAACCGCCAGTGGAGGAGCTTCCGCCCGATGAAGTGCTGGAGCTGGAGCTGGAGCTGGCAGACATGCCGAGCGTGGACGCGGCCACCATCGAATGCGATGTCGCGCCGCACGGATCCGCGGTGGTGAACGTCTGATACGGGACTACCGCGATCGGGCATACGATCACGCCCATGGACGGTGTGATGGTACTCAGCAGCCGGTAGCCGTAGTTCGGATCGGTGTAATGCCAGCTGGCGACCACGGTCGGATAGGATTCGAAGTACAGCCCGGGCTGCAGCGGCGCGTACTCATGTGTCACACAGGCAGCTGCCTGCGTGTAGCCCTTGGCGCCGACGCACACCACGGAAAGTCCGACCTGCGGTGCAGCACTGCCCAGGGAACCGCCGCTCGACGAGCCACTGCTGGAGCTGCTGCCGCCCGAGGAGCTGCTGCCCGATGAACTACCGCTGGAAACGCCGCCTGAGGAGGTGCTGCTCGATGAACCGCTGCTCGAGGAGCTGCCGCCCGATGAACTGCTGGAGCTGGAGCTCGAGCTGGCAGAGATTCCGAGTGTGGAGGCGGCCACCATTGAATGCGATGTCGGGCCGCACGGATCCGTGGTGGTGAACGTCTGATACGGTACTACCGCGATCGGGCATACGATCACGCCCATGGACGGAGTGATGGTACTCAGCAGCCGGTAGCCATAGTTCGGATCGGCCACTGACCAGCTCGCGGCGACCTTCGGGTAGGATTCGAAGTACAGCCCGGGCTGCAGCGGCGCGTATTCATGTGTCACGCAGGCGATTGCCTGCGTATAGACGGTAACGCCGACGCAAACCAGAGCCAGCCCAGTCTGCGGCGTGGCACTGGCGGCAGCAGCAGTGCGCTCGGCGAGAGGTCCTGGATCATTGCTGCTGATGGATGAGGCAGCAGCGGATGAAGCACCCATGCCGGAGCTGTCGCTGCAAGCCGCAAGCATTGCGAGCAACGCGCACGGCGCGACGCGCATGAGGATGCGCGTGAGAAGCTTATCTCGCATCACTGGTGTCCACGACGCGCCCCTGATCGCGCGGGCTTGTTACTTGGTGATGCTGACTATCAGGAATGTGCCCCTGCAGTCGATATGTCGCACATCAGGGACACCACGTTATGCAAAACCGCTGCAAACATGCCCATCAGCCTGGTACCGGAAGCGTCTGGGAACATTGTCCGCGGGCCGCCTCGATCGCCTAGATCACGTATGGGAGCAACGCCCAGCTCGAGCGCCGATACTGCTCGTAGCGCTCCCCGAATTCTGCCGCCATCCAGCGTTCTTCGATCCGCATCTTCCACGCCAACGCGAGCGCGATTAGGACGAAGGCGAACATGCCGTAAAGGCGCCCGGCCGCGAGTCCCGATCCGAATGCTGCAAGCAAGATGCCGGTGTAAATCGGATGCCGGATCCGGCGATAGGGTCCGGTTTGCACCAGCTCGTGATCGACCTTGACGGTGACCGTGGCACTCCAGTTGCCGCCGAGGGTGCGTCGCGCCCAGACACTGAACGACAGTCCCGCGATCACCAGCGACAGCGCGATCCAATAACGCGTCCAACCGCCGCCAATCCATCGTGCCTGAAGCCACTCCAGCCGACCGTGCCCTGCCAGCAGGAGCATCGCGCCGAGCAGCATTGGCACGACAAAGGCAAGCCGGGAAGTAAGTGTCTCGCGCTGTCGGACCGGCTTTGCGGACTGAGCAGCCAGCAACCAGTACAGCGCCCACAGCAACCACAAGCCGCCGATCAGTGCAGCGGGCCAGCCACGTGCCATGCCGGTAATCTCTATGAAAACTGCGAGGTGATCTGGATCCTAGCGTTCCCACGTTTCGATGGGAAGCGGATAGCCTATTATCGCGAACTCGAGCTTCGAACAGGGAGATCACCATGTCCTTCAAAGGTCGCTGGCCACGGGCCGTGTTCTACGATTCCAAGACGACCCTGTTCGATTGGGGCTGGAGCTGGTTGACGGCGGCAGCCGCGCTGGTACGCAAATACGGCTCGACTGTTGACACCGGAAAGTTCACGCAGAACTGGGTACGCTTCTTCGAATCCCATCATCGCCGCACCGCGTTCTCCCAGTACACGCCGGTGACCGATACAGTCAGGGAGGCGCTCCTCGATACGTTCAATACGTTCAGGATTTCGGGATCGCCCGAGGACGTTCGGGCCTACACCGACCTGCAGAAGGATGTCGGTCTGTTCGCGGACACCGAGCAGGCGCTGCAGGAGCAGCAGAGCCTGGGCGTGAAAATATTCATCTATTCCGACGTCGAGCGCGAGTACCTCGACATGTATGTCAGCAAGTTCAGGACCTTCAAGCCGGACTTCGTCGGCAGCACCGAGCAGCCCCGCATTCACAAGCCGAACCCACTCACCTATTACTGGGTCCTGCAGCAGAACGGATTACAGCCGCGCGACGTCCTTTACTGCGCGGCGCCGGGCTTCGACGTGCAGGGCGCCATGGCCGCCGGATTGATAACCGCCTGGCTCCGACGGCCGGTCGATGGGATGCTCGCGAATCAGGCACCAAGCTCCAGGGGAATACCCGCCGACTATGAGATCGAATCCCTGCACGACGTCACGAAGATCATACGAGCGAATCGGAGCGGATGACGCTCATCAGCTCGTGCAGATTGGTCAGTACACGGTGTGGTCGTCGGGCCGGCGGCTGGCGCGCCCACTCCTCCAGCCCGGTCATGCCGGTGGTCACGCCCACGGCAACGGCGCCTCCCCGGCGCGCCATGATGATCTCCACCAGCGGGTCGTCGCCGACCACCGCCACGTGACGCATCGCGATCCCGAGCTTCCTGGACACGAACCGCAGGGCATGCAGCGATGGCTTGCCCGTCAGGATCATCGGCGCCTTGGTCATGCGCCGAATCGCGCCGACGATCGCGAACGAGTAGCCGATGGTGCGACCCTGCTTGGTTGCAAAGAACGGCACATCGGACGCGACGTAGAGCTTCGCCCCCGCCCAGATTGCATGGCAGGCCGTTTCGATGTCCGGCATGCCGCATTTCGGATGCCAGCCGACGTACACGGCATCGACCTGCGCGGCATCGGGCGCGCCGGTGTACGTGGTTTCGATGCCGGCATCGCGCAGTGCCTGCCCGACGCCGTCGGTCCCGAGGATGAGCGCACGCCGGATGCCCCGTCGGCGCATGAGATCGGCGGCCACGCTCGACGGGGTGATCATCTGCTCGTCCTCGACCGGGAGGCCGGAACGCCGCAGCCTTGCGGCCTGCTCGGCCGGCGGGTAGGCGCTGCCGTTCGTGAGCAGCACGAACGGTACGCCGCGCTGTCGCAGCTCCGAGAGTACCTCGACCGCACCCGGCAACAGCTCGTACGCACCCAGCGAACGATCACTGAGTAACAGCGTACCATCGACGTCGAACACCAGGCCGCGAATGGAAGGCAGCGCCGGCGGCGTGCTCTCGAGCTCGAGCGCCGTGCTCATACCGGCACCGTTCCCGCGTCAGCGGACTGCCGTCGCAGCTCGAGCTTGAATCCCGGCTTCTCGAGCGAGACCTGCCACAGGTCGCGGCGCGCGGTGAGCGTGCGGATCAGTTCCATCACCGGCCTGGTGGACGGATCGTAGTGGCGTTCTGCGGGGCCCGCGGTCAGCATGGCATCGACTTGACCCGAGGGCATCGTCGCGCGCAGCAGGAATTCCTCGTCACTCAACTTCGGACCGAGGCGTCGCCTGAGCTCCGGGAGCGACGCCATTGCGGCCTCGGCGCGCAGTTCTGCGGCACGCGGTGAAGACTCGATGCGCTCCATGACCTGTGGATCGATCGGGCCGGTCGGCTTGCCGAAGCGGCCAAGGGCGTAGCGGATCAGCTCATCCGGAATCACCGCATAGCGCTCGCGACCGGTGACGTTCATGACCGCCTGCGTCAGCAGTATCTGCGAGAACGGCGTCATCACAATCGGCCAGCCGAGCTCCTCGCGCACCCTCCCGAGCTCCTCGGTCACCGCCCCCTCCAGATGAGACAGGCGCATCTCGCCCAGATGCCGTCGCATCGTGCCGACCATGCCGCCCGGCAATTGATGTCGCAGGTAGCTCGCATCGAAGCCCTGCGGGCTACCCGAGGGCAGGCCTTCGGCCTCGGCCAGGCGCGTGAAGTAACGCCCCACCTCGGCCAGCGCGTCGGTGTCGATGCGGACCGAATGCCCGAGGGCTCGCAGATTGGACACTACCCGCTCGGACGGCGGATTGGAGATGCCATCCGAGGCCGCACCCGAGGCGCATTGCAAGGCGCTGACACCGTAGTCGGGCGCATCCATGTAGAGCAGCTCCGCCAGGCCGATCGTGCAATGCGAATGCAGCTCGAGCGCTTTGCCGCCGAGCTCGGCCTTGATGGCAGGAATCAGCGTACCGGCACGCTTGGGTGACAGCAGGCCGCCGGGATCCTTGACATAGAGCGCATCGATGTCGCCGCTTGCCGCGAGCTTGCGCGCCCGCTCGACGTAGTAGGCGTCATCGTGAATGGGACTCAACGTGAACACCAGTGCCGCGATCACGAACTCGCCGCCGCCGCGCTTGATCATTCGGGCACATGCGAGGTTGGCATCTGCATCGTTCATCGGGTCCGCGAGACAGAATCGGCGAATGCCGTTGCGCGCGAGCACCTCGAATACGAGCGCCATGAACTCCGGGCTTGCGGTTTCCCAGGCAATGAAACGGAACCCGGTTGACAGGAATTGCAGCGGCGTGTTGGGCATCGCCGCCGCCATGAGCCGGATGCGCTCCCACGGATCCTCGCGCTTGTAGCGCACCGCCACACCCATGTGCGTCGAGGTTGTGAAATCGATCGCCTTGAAACCGGCTCGATCGAGCACCGGCGCGATCGTGAGGCATTTGGCGGTATCGATGCCGAGCGCGGCCCAGACGCACTGATTGCCGTCGCGCAGCGAGGTTTCGACGATCTCGATCTCAGCCATGGCCACGCTCGAGCACGCGCGCCAGGAAACCGGTGTTGACTCCACCGGCCTGGAATTCCGCATCGGCGAGCAGCGCGGCATGGAACGTCAAGTTCGTGCAGACACCAACGATCCGTGTCTGTGCGATCGCCTGCTGCATCCGGCTGATCGCGGCCGACCGGTCGGCCGCATGAGCGATAATCTTTCCCATCAGCGAATCATAGTACGGTGGTATGCGCGATCCGGATGTGATATGCGTATCCACGCGGATACCGGGCCCGCCAGGCCACTCAGCCTCGCGCACCAGGCCCGGGCCCGGACGAAAGTCGCGCGCCGGGTCCTCGGCATTCACCCGGCATTCGAGCGCGCAGCCCCGAGGATGGATGTCGGCCTGCCGGAGCCGCAATCCACCGCCCTCGGCGATGGCGATCTGCTCGGCGATGAGATCCACACCGGTTACCGCCTCGGTGACCGGATGCTCCACCTGGATGCGGGCATTGACTTCCAGGAAATAGAACACCTCGCGCTGCCGATCTACCAGGAATTCCACGGTGCCCGCCCCTCGGTAGCTGAGTTGACGTGCAAGGCGAACGGCGGCCTCGTGCAGGCCACGTCGCAGCGTCTCGGGCAGTTCGGGCGCCGGCGTTTCCTCGAGCAGCTTCTGATAGCGGCGTTGTACCGAGCAGTCGCGCTCTCCGAGATGAATCACGCCTTCCCGTCCATCACCCAGAATCTGGACCTCGATGTGCCGGCCGCGAGTCACGAAATGCTCCAGATACAGGCGCGCATCGCCGAACGCTGCGCCCGCCTCCGATGCGGCCAATTCGAGCATCGCAGGCAATTCCGCGAGGCTCTCGACCCGCTTCATGCCACGCCCTCCCCCGCCCCCGACCGCCTTGACCAGCAGCGGCGTGCCGATCGCCCCGGCGAGGACCAGCGCAGCATCGGTGGAGGCCACTGCGCCACCGGGCACCACGGGAATGCCGGCCGCTTCGGCCTCGGCGCGCGCGCGCAGTTTGTCACCCACGGCCTCGATTTGCGCCGCGGTCGGACCGATGAAGATCACGCCCTGCTGCTCGCAGAGTCTGGCGAATGCGGGACGTTCCGAGAGAAAGCCGTATCCCGGATGGATCGCGTCGGCACCGACCCCGAGCGCCGCCTGAACGATGGTCTCGACCCTGAGATAGCTGTCGCTCGGCCGCGCCGGACCGATGCAGATCGTCCGGTCGGCGAGCCGCGCCGGCAGCGAATCTCGATCGGCCTCGGAAGCGGCGAGCACCGCCTCGATGCCCAGGGCGCGGCAGGTGCGGATGATGCGCGCGGCGATCTCGCCGCGGTTGGCGATCAGGATGCGACGAATGCTCACCGGTTAGCCCGAGCGCGTGATCCGCAGCAGCGTCTCGCCATACTCGACGAGCGTGCCGTCGCGGACCACGATCTCGGCAACCGCGCCGCGAGCGCCGGCCCGCACGGCGTTCATGAGTTTCATCACCTCGATGATGCCGACGATCGTGTCCTCATCCACCGGTGAGCCGACTTCCACGAATGGCGCAGCGCCAGGCTTTGGTGCGCGATAGAAAGTCCCCAGCAGCGGCGCCGACACCGTGTGCAGACGCGGGTCTGTCGGCTCGGTGGCGACGCCGTGCGCCGCGGGGCGCGCGGCGGGCACCGCGCTCCCGACCGCCAGCGGCGCTGTGGCCGGAGCGAACTCCGCAGTGCCGCCGCCGCGCTTGAGGCTGATCTTCAGGCCGTCGAGCTCCAGGTAGAGTTCGGTGAACGTGGATTCTTCGAGCAGCCGCGTGATCTCAGCCACCTCCTTGGACGTCAGCGTCACGAACGGCCTCCGAAGATCGACATCACATGCAACAGCGGATTGTCCGCGGCGCGTGCGACCGGTGCGGCGTCCTTGGCCGACCAGACGGTCTCGGGCCGGCTCTGCAGCAGCAGAATCTGACCGCTCGAGCGCTCGACTGCCCATTCGATGTCCTGCGCGCGACCATAGTGGCGCTCGACCCGCCGGGCAATATCCCGCAGCCGCTGCAGCTCCTCATCGCTCAGGCAGGCAGCGCGCCGCAGATCGTCGGCAACGGGCAGCGTCTCGATGCCGCCGGCATCGCACGGCGCATGTTGAATGGCCTTGTCCGATATGGCCCGCGCCGATATCTCGCCCGTGATCTTGGCGATGACCCAGCGGTCCGGAGTCACCTCGCCGCCGACCACCGCCGAGCCCAGGCCCCAGGCGCCCTCGACCGTGATCACGGACCGATCGCCCGTGGTGGGGCTGCGCGTGAACATCACGCCCGCGGATCGCGCGTTGACCATGGTCTGCACGACGACCGCCATCGCAACGTTGTGCTCCGGAATGCCACGCTGGCGCCGGTAGCTGATCGACTCGACCGAATAGAGACTACCCCAGCAGCGGCGGACCATGCGCACGGTGTCGGCCGCACCCTTGACCCAGAGGTAGGTATCCTGCAGCCCCGCGAAGCTCGCGTCGGCGGCATCTTCCGTCGTCGCGGAGGAGCGAACCGCGACCGCCGAGCGCGCATCGGCGCACAGTCGCGCATGGGCCGATGAAATCTCATCGAGCACATCCGGCGGCAGCACCGCCTGCTCGATCCTGCTGCGAAGTGCCCTGGAGACTTCCGCGATCGCCGTCAGATCTTCCGCCGCCAGTGCCTCGATCGTGGAGCGCACCGGTGCATTGCGCTCCAGCGCCTCGAGGCAGCGCTCGAAGGCGAGCGTCGTGACGACAAATCCGGGCGGCACCGCGATGCCCGCGCGCTGCAGCTCGCCCAGGCTGCCGCCCTTGCCACCGACCTGCGCTCGATGCTCAAGTCCCAGCTCGGCGAACCAGCTGACATGCTCGGATTCTCGCATCGGGCCTACTGCAGTATCGTCACGACGCCGCGACCGCCGTCGACGCGGATGCGCTGACCATCCTTGATGCGCGTGGTGGCCGAGCCGGTGCCCACAACCGCCGGAAGTCCAAACTCGCGCGCGACGATGGCCGCGTGGCTCATGGAGCCCCCGATGTCGGATACCGCGCCCGCGATCTTCTGGAAGATCGGCGCCCAGGTCGGATTGGTGATCTGGCAGACGAGGATGTCCCCGCGACGCAGGCGGCCGATCTCCTCGGCCGACTTGATGATGCGCGCGGGGCCCTCGACCACTCCGCTCGATGCCGCAAAGCCGCGGATCTCGTTGCTGGCGGCGTCGCCACCGGCATTGAGCCAGGTGTTGAGGCTCTCGCGCGTGATACCCCAGAGCATGACGATCGCCGGATCGTCGATGATGTCGGGCACCGGCCCGAGGGCGGGCGGGGTGTCGTGCTTCGACCATTCGGCGATCGCTGCACGTCGCTCGGCCACGATCTTCGGCCAGCGGGAGGGACCGCGCGGCGGTGAGCCGGTTGACCAGGAGGTCATCAGATCGATGATCGCCGCCTCGAGCTCGAAGTGCGTCAGATGAAACACGTCGGCTTCCTGCTCGAAGAAGCCGTGGGCGCTCAGCAGCGCACCGAACTCGCGGATCTTGTTGAAGAACAGATTCGTGTACCAGTGCTCGCAGTAGAACTTATGACCCTCGACGTAGGGGAATACGCGATGCGCCAGCGTGATCATCTGATCGTACGCGGCCCGCTCCTCGTCGGAGCCGAGCAACTCGCGGTAGTCGGCGATCAGCTTCTGCCGCTCGGCCTGCAGCTTCTCGACTGGGCGCTCCAGTGTCTCGCCCGCCTTGGCGCGGGCGATGTAACCGGGGATGCACGCGAACGGCATCGACAGGTCATCGTTCCACGAGCGGTGGTAATGGTAGAAACCGTCGCCGACGTTGATGTTGAACCACGGGTCGCGTGATACCTGCAGCTCCTTGAGCCAGGCGATGCCCGGCTCGCCGGCGCCCTGCAGGGACTGGATGATCGCATCGGCGGATCGGTCCTCGCGGAAGTGCGCATCCATTCCGAGCTCGACTGCACGGCGCGCCAGCCGTCGCAGCTCCTCATCGGGCCGGAAGATCTCGGCCTCCATGCCAGCGACCATGCGGGCGACGGTCTGATCGGTAATCTCCGGAAACGCCTTCTTGCAGAACGCGAAGAAGGTCATATAGGCGCCATAGCCGAGCAGCAGGAACTCGAAGTGGTGATGCCACATGCGGAAGTAGCCTTCGAGCGTCTTGCAATAGATGTCGATCAGATCGTGATTCGAGGCGATGCCGCGTCCCGCGTGCACGTTCGCAATCGGCTCGAATTCGGGCAGCACCGGCCGCGCCAGCGTCTTCGCTTCCCGGATCAGGGCCAGCATCTTCTCGCGCCACTGGGCGTACAGGCGCTCCCAGTTGTCGTAGTAATAAAACGCGCGGTTCTGGAATTCCGCCGTCCGCCGCGCGATCTCGGCCGGATCGGTCACCCCATTGCCGCCGATATAAACGCGTCCGTTGATGATCCGGTAGTCGATTCCGAGCGTGGTCGGCAGGCAGTGAACGCGGGTGTTTGCGGAACCGAGTGCGCAGTACGCGGCCTCCGCCGTCACCATGTCGAACGCCGACATCGGCTCCGGGAAGTGCATCGAGTTATAGAACCAGAAGCGCTGATCGTCGCCGTCCATGAACTGCATGTAGTACGGATAGGCGGCCTGGGCCGCCTCGGTACCGGGAACCACCCGCAACGAGCTCGGCAGGGGAAATCCCCGCGGCTTGCCTGGACTGTTCATAGCATCCCACCCCCGGGGCGGTTCATAGGTTCATAGTCTGTGGCCCGAGCCTACCCGGCTCAGGAGCGGCGTGCGCGCACCACAGCGCAATGATAAGTTTGAGCACGAGTGCAAGGGAAATCGCCGAGCGTATCCCGGCGAGGCCGGGGTCGCGGTCGCGGAACCTGCTCCCAGTCGGGAATTGGGGCCGGCGCAGACTTCTGACCAGGTAAGCCTATTTTTCAAAGACTTACTCGCCTGGATTGCCGCCCAAATTGCGCCAGCGCGGCAGGATGCACCGCCGTGAGCCGCCGCGGGTTCATGCTCGACGGACGATTTGCTCGTACCACCGATGGGTCATGTAAGTGCGAAACCACAGATGTGGCCTGGCGTTCCGAGCCATATCGGACTGGTAGAGCTGCGGGCACCGGGTTGACCACAGGCCACAGTCGCGGAACGAGCTGGAATTCAGCAGATCCAGCAGCTCCTCGCGAAGCATCTCGAATGCGAGGTAGCCGTCGTTGCCAGGCGTCGGAAGCTTCGCCCTGAAGCGGCTGACCTCCGGGGCCAGCAGATCGTGTACCGCCGCGCGAAGGATAGCCTTGTTCCAGCCATGTTCCATGTACCGGTGATATGGAAAACTCAGCGCAAGCTGAATCAGCTCTTCGTCCATGAATGGCGCACAGAGCTCGAGGCCGTGGGCGGCCGCATTTCGATCCTCGAGTCGCACCAGCAAGGGGATATTGGTGCGAAAGCATCGCAGCAGCTCCTCAAGAAAGACCCGCCCCGGACCGAGCCCGCTGAGATCGAACTCCGACATCGGCGCCGGCGCGGGTTCGCCGACCTCCCCGGTCGCCGCGAGAATTTCCAAGTCTCCTGCAGCGGCGGCGTCCTTGGATTTGCCGAGGGCATAGCGGATGCTGCGCTCCAGCGCTCGACTGATTGGATCAGCTCGCCGAAGGAGCACGAAGCGCAGCGCCTGTTTCAACAGCGTCCTGCTGCCGATGAACCGATTGGCTCCGAGAACAAAGCGCGCGCAGCGCCACAAGGATCCTTGCGACAACAGGGCCCAGAGGAACGCCGGCGCAAGGTGGGTGTAGCCGCTGAAGATTTCATCCGACCCATAGCCCACCAGGACCGCCCTGCACCCCGCCTCCGCCATGCATTGACGCAGAAAAAACTGGTAGAAGACGCCTGAATAGTGAATCGGCTCGTCCTGATAGTCGATCAGCCGCCTGAGAGACCTGGCGTAATCGAGCGTATCAAGCGGCACGTATACGTGAGGGATGGCGGTGTGTCGAAGCGTCGCATCGATCAGGAAGGATTCATCCGCCGTTTTTGGAGGCCTGATGCTGAAAGCTTGCACGTCACGGACCAGGCGCAGGCGCGTGTGAGCCAGGATGCCCGCAATGCTCGAGCTATCGATGCCGCCGCTCAGCGCCAGACCGATCCGGACATCCGATGGCGTGTGACGTTCTACGGCTGCGACGAGCTTCTCGAGCACGTCCGTCGGCGTGGCGTCTGCAGAGCGTGTTGGCCGCAGACTCCAGTACCGCCGGAGCGCGGTCCGCCTGCCGTCGATTCTCAGAACCGAGCCGGGTGGCACCGGTTTGATCTGTGCGAAGCACGTACCCGTCCAGTCGTCGATGCGGCCCTCGCAGATCAGCTGTCGCAGGCGGCGTTGATCGATGCTGCGGGCCGCACGATCCAGAGCGAGAATGCTCTTGATCTCGGAGGCGATGATGATCTTTCCGGCACCGACATAGTAATACAGCGGCTTCACCCCGATGCGGTCCCGACCCGCGATCAATCGATTCGAGCGCTCATCCCACAGCACGATTGCCCACGGTCCGTGAAACCTCTCAAACGATTGCTCGCCGTACTCACTATAGACAGCCCCGACTAGCGCGCAGTCCGAGGACAAATCCGTCCGGCAGCCTTTCTTTCGCAGGGCGCCCACCAGCTCCTCGCGGTTTTGAATCCGGCTGTCGAGCGCCACCGCCACGTTGCCGGCCGAACAGGACGGCTTCGCGGCGCTGCCCCACTCACGCCGTGATAGTCGAACACCCAGAAAGACGCCGCGGCGAAGCTCGCAGCACTGTGCGTCCGGACCACGGTGGGACAAGAGACGCAGCGCGCTCGAATAGGGCTCGAGCGATTGTTCGATTCCAGATGCGTCGTAGACGCAAAGGATTCCGCTCACGCCTATGTCTCCCGAAAGACGAGCACTTGAGCAAAGGTACTACATGTAGAACAATGCCATTTTGCAAGAACCGGGGATACGGGAAGCTCGGCAGAACCTGCCCGCGCTGATTGCTGAGGTCTGAAAGGGGCATGAACTCACGACTCTATTCCTGTGCATGCATCGCTACCGCAATCGTACTCGTTGTCGTCAGTCCGACGGCCGCGTTCGCGGCGCAGGCGCTCGTAGACGCGAGCAGGCTCACGCACGCGGATTCCGAGCCGGCGAACTGGATGAGCTACGGCCGCACTTACGATGAACAGCGATTCAGTCCCCTGACGCAGATCAACGCCGATAACGTTCGGCAGCTCGGCCTGGCCTGGTACGCGGATCTGGATACCAGCCGGGGCCAGGAAGCTACGCCACTGGTGGTGGATGGCGTCCTTTACACCTCCACCGCCTGGAGCATGGTGAAGGCCTACCAGGCTGCGACCGGCAAACTGATCTGGGCGTTTGATCCGAAGGTTGCCCGCGAGATGGGGCCGGACATCTGTTGCGACGCCGTCAATCGCGGGGTCGCGGTCTGGAAAGGCCGGGTGTACGTCGGGACATTGGATGGTCGGTTGATCGCCCTGGACGCTGCGACCGGAACGGCTCAATGGACGGTGCAGACCACGGACAGATCGAAGCGCATCACCATCACCCAGGCGCCACGCATCGTGAAGGACCGCGTGATCATCGGCATGAGCGGAGGCGAGTACAACGTCCGTGGTTACATCTCCGCCTATGACGCGGCGTCCGGCAAACTGGCTTGGCGCTTCTATACCGTGCCCGGTGACCCATCGAAGCCATTCGAGGCGCCCATCCTGGCGAAGGCGGCGCACACCTGGAGCGGGGAATGGTGGAAATTGGGCGGCGGTGGCACCACGTGGGACGCGATCGCCTACGATCCTGATCTGGATCTGCTCTACTTCGGAACGGATAACGGCGATCCGTGGAACGCGAAATTCCGCAGCGACAACCACGGCGACAACCTGTTCCTGACATCGATCATTGCCGTACGGCCCGAGACCGGGAAATACGTCTGGCACTACCAGCTCGTCCCCGGCGACGAATGGGACTTCTCGGCCACGCAGCAGATCATCCTCGCTGATGTACCGATCAATGGCAGGCTGCAGAAGGTTCTCATGCAGGCTCCGAAGGACGGGTTCTTCTATGTGCTGGACCGTCGCACCGGCAAGCTTCTGTCAGCCAAGCCGTTCACCGAGGTGAACTGGGCGTCCGGCATCGATTTGCTATCCGGCAGACCGATCGAGAATCCGGCGGCGCGGTATTCGCAAACCGGCAAGCCCTGGGTATCGCTACCGGGCGCCATGGGTGGACATAGCTGGCAGCCGATGTCATACAGCCCTATGACCGGCCTGGTGTACATTCCGGCCAACGAAGCGGCCTTTCCCTATACGCCGGAAACCGTCTTTGCCGCCAAGCCACGGGGCATGAACAATGGCCTCGACAAGCTTGCCGGTGATCTGCCGTCGGATGCCGCTGCGCGCGCGCAGATTGCAGCCGGCCTGAAGGGCTATGTCGTCGCATGGAACCCTGCGCTCGCGAAAGAGGCATGGCGCATCGACCTGAAGGGACCCTGGAACGGCGGCCTGTTGAGTACTGCCGGCAATCTGCTGTTTCAGGGCAACGCATCCGGTGAGTTTGCAGCGTACCGCGCCGATACCGGCGAGCGTTTATGGTCGCAGCCTGCTCAAACGGGTGTCGTTGCGGGTCCAATGACCTACCAGGTTGACGGCGTCCAGTACGTTGCGGTACTTGCCGGATGGGGCGGCGTATTCCCGCTGGTGGCTGGGGAACTTTCAGAAAAGTCGGGCAAACAACGCAACGTCAGTCGCCTGCTGGTTTATAAGCTCGGCGGCAATGCTTCCCTTCCGGCGCAGGCGAGCGGCGACGGTGCCCTGGACCCGCCCGTGGGCAGTGCCGACGAGGACACGCTTCGCACCGGCCATGCGCTGTACGCCAATTTCTGTTCCGACTGTCATGGCGCACGCGCTCATGCCGGCGGCGTCATCCCTGATGTTCGCGCCAGCGGGCTACTCGGGAGCGATGCTTGGTTCGACGTGGTACTCGGCGGCGCGTTGAAAGGCGAAGGCATGGCTTCATTCGCAAACGTGCTCGATCATCATCAAGCCGCCGCGGTCCGTTCCTGGATCATCTCCGTTGCACAGGCGGACAAGGCAACTGGGGCTGTGGCGCAGTCACCCTGACGCCCAAGCCTGCAGCCATGAGACCAGCTGCCGGATCGGCGCGGAGCGTTGGCTCAATCGCCGCCGGGCTTTGCGCGCACATGCAATTGGATTAGAGTCGCGCAGCGGGGTATTAAGGCAAGCCAAGATCCAGCTACTCGCCGACCCCCACCTAACGAGAGAACCCGCGCGTGGATCGGCCTAAATACTGGGCATTTATCAGCTACAGCCACCGCGATGCCAAATGGGCGGATTGGCTGTGCAAGTCCCTCGAATCCTATCGCCCCCCAAAGCCGCTGATAGGCACCACCACGGCACGGGGCCCCGTACCCAAGCGCCTGTCCCCGGTGTTCCGCGACCGCGAAGAACTAGCCAGCGCCACTGATCTGGGCGCGGTAATCAGCGCGGCCCTGCAGCAGTCGGCCTGCCAGATCGTGATTTGCTCGCCGCAGGCTGCCGGGTCCCGCTGGGTCAATGAGGAAATTCTCACCTTCAAGCGCCTGGGCCGTGCTGATTGCGTGTTCTGCCTGATCGTTGACGGTGAGCCCAATGCTTCCGAGGATCCGGCACAGGCCCACCAGGAATGCTTTCCGCCGGCATTGCGCTTCCATCTGGGACCGGATGGAAACCTCAGCTCCACGCGCGCCGAACCGATCGCGGCGGACGCCCGCCCCGGCAAGGATGGCCGCAACAACGCCAAGCTGAAACTGATCGCCGGCGTGCTTGGACTGGGCTTTGATGCACTGAAACGGCGCGAGCAGCACCGCCGCAACCGACGCTTGTTCGCGATCGCCTGCGCGGCCATGACCGGCATGGTGCTTACCACCGGATTGGCGGCGTACGCTCTGATGCAGCGTGCCACCGCCGAGCGCCAGACGGCGCGCGCCGAGGCCGAAGCGGAGACGGCCAAGCAGACGACCAGTTTCCTGATCGACCTGTTCCGGATCTCCGACCCGAGTGAAGCACGCGGCAACAGCGTTACGGCGCGCGAAATGCTCGACAAAGGCGCGGCCCGGATCCACACCGAGCTGGCCAACCAGCCCGCGATCCAGGCGACACTGATGGATACGCTCGGCAGCGTGTACATGGGACTGGGCTTGTACGCAAACGCCAGACCATTGCTGGACCAGTCCGTCACCACCCGGCAGCGCCTGGGCAATGCCGACCCGGCCGTCATGGCCGACTCAGTGAATCACCTCGGCGATCTGCTGACGCTGCAGGCCCAGTATGCCGCCGCCGAACAGAACTATCGCAACGCCATTGCGCTGCAGGGCGCACTGCCGGAGAAGCGCCAGAGCCAGGCCGAGCTGGCCAGGAGTCTGCACGGCCTGGGTACGGTGTTGGCGCGGCAGGGACGCTATGCGGAGGCCGAACGCAGTCTGCGCGAGGCGCTCGAGCGGCAACGCCGGGCATTCGGACCGGTCCACGGCGACATCGCCCGCACCTTGCAGGACCTCGCCAAGATTGTCGATCAGGGCGGTGATCTAAACGCGGCCATACCGCTGATGCAAAGCGCCGTGGACATGCAGCGCGGGCTGCGCGGCAGCGAGCCACACCCCGACCTGGCCGAAGGCATCAATGATCTCGGGCTGCTGCACGAAGAGCATGGTGACTACGATGCGGCCGAGAAGAACTTTCTGGAATCGATCGCGATGAAGCGCCGGCTGCTCGGAGACAAGCACCCGGAGATCGCGATGGGGCTGAACAACCTCGGCAATGTACTCAATGACAAAGGCGAGCTCGCCCGCTCCGAGGCGACCTACCGGCAGGCGCTCGCGATGCAGCGCGAGCTGCTCGGCGACGTGCACCCGGATGTGGCCGAGACGCTGAACAACCTCGCCTTCGTGCAATACGACCGCGGCGACACGCGAGGCGCGCTGCTCACTGAGCGCGAATCACTCAAGATCTACCGCCAGTTATTCCCCGGCGATCATCCGGAAGTCGCGCGCATCGTCAACCGGATCGGCTACTGGTTGACCGAAGCGGGCGACTACGTTGAAGCCGACAGCGACCTGCGCGAGGCGCTCGCGATGCGACGCCGGTTACTCGGTGAGAAACATCCTGACGTGGCGAGCAGTCTTACGCACCTGGCGATTCTGCAAGTCGCAACCGGTAAGTATTCCGACGCGCTCGCATCCGCACGCGACGCCCGGCAGATCTACACGGCCGCGCTGTCAGCATCGCACTGGAAGACCGCCATCGCCGAGAGCGCCGAGGGCGCCGCGCTCACCGGACTTGGCAACTACGCGCAAGCCGACAAATTGCTGACCCATAGCTACGGCATCTTGAGCAAGGATGTCGGTGCGCCGCCAACCTACAGCCGGTTGACGCAACGCTATCTGGACAGACTGCGCGAGCAGCAGAGCCGCGATCATGTTCCGCATCAACAGACATTCGCGGCCCTGGCGCCTGATCCGCTGGTCAAGTGACATAATCTTATGCCAGCGGCGACGAGGTGGTTGCCGCAGGAGCGCCGTGCTACGCTCAATACAGGGTTGATGGGCTAAACAGAAGAACCTTCCCGTCCGGTCGTCGATTCAACAACGAGTGTGGCTTTCGCGGGGCCCGTCCAGGCGCTGGCCCGTGAACTGTACTGCTGCAAATTGGCGCTAACATAAAAAATTAGATTGGGGAAAGATCCATGGACAGGCACCTACTGGCATCAGCGGCAATTGCACGACTGACCGTCGGACTGGCAAGCCTGCTCGCCGTTGCCGCCGCACGTGCTGACAACTTGCACGTGACTGCCGCGAATTCCTCCAACAATTCGGTCTACAGCGTCAACTTCGCCCCCCCCGGTGGCACCACGACGGCGTTGAATTCGGACTGCGAGCTCACACGTCAGTTTCCGCTCGCTGGTCTATGTCGCCAATCAGGCCACCGGCAACCTCGATCTGCTGGTCGCGGACACCCTCGGCGGTGCCATTGTCCGCTACGCCGGCGGCACTGGCGCCGCCACGGTCGTGTGGAGCACAGCCTCCGGAGCCGGCCCAAAACACCCCGACGGCCTGTCGGTGGATGCCGCAGGCAATCTGTACGTCGTCAGTTACCGCTGCCAGGATCAGGCGCGATCCGAGTTGTGGGCGCTGCCGCAAAATCCGGCCGTGCCGCTCGGATCGGGCTTTCTCGCACCGCTGTTGATCGATAACCGGTTCGCGGGCGTGGAGGCCGAGAGTCTGAAGGAGACGCTGGTTGCCGGTAGCGCCGGCGGGGCCGCGGGTGTGGGCGATCTGCTGCTGCTGATCGGCGACAACGGTGACGCCAACTACACTTACAACGACAGCAATGATGACTGGGTGCTGGTTTATTCGGCCGCCAGCATCCAGGCCCTGATCCAAAACGATATCGCCGGCAACCCGTACTCGGGCCCGGTCGCACCCAGCCGCATACTCCTGTCGGCATCGCAGTTTCCGGCCGGCCAATACGCCGCCGGCATGGCCTTCTGGCCGGCCGATGGCAGCTTGCTGATCACGACCAACACGCGCAGCAATAGCCGGACGCCCGGCAGCGCCATTCTGCGCTACAGCTTTACGCCTACGACCGCCACCCGAATGGCGGATTTCGCCGACGGCCTCGGCTTTGGATTGGCCAAGGTGAAGACCGGTCTGCGGACCGGCGTGCCGTACGCATTCGTGTCGCAGCAGACGCTCGGGCAGATCCTGGAACTCGGGGCGCCCCCGTCCAGCGGCCCCAACCTGCCGCTGGCCACCGTCACCCAGGGCGTCAGCAGTCCGGACGGTCTGGCCGTCACCAATTCGGCCGCGACTTCTGCGGCCAACTGCGCAGGCGGCGGCACTTGTGATCTGCTGGGCGGCGTGCTCCCGCACCGGGTCGTCACCGCGGTGCAGCCGGTCACCGGCAACGTGCTGGAACAGTCCTGCGTCGTGCCCGCGGATCCGCGGATTGCGAAGTACGGAACCTGCACCGGACATACGCTGAATGTCTCGGACGTCTGTCCCGGATTTGGAGCCACCGTGATTCCGGACACGATGTGCGGCGGCTCGGGGACGTCCGGCACCGGCTTTGCGCTGATCCAGACGACCGCGAACGGTGTCGATACCGTGCCGAATCTGCTGGTCTACAATGAGGCCACCGCCGCCAATATTCTGGGCGGAACCAATCCGCTGTGCCCACAGACCGTGCTCGGCTGGGCGCCGCGCTCGAATTCGAGCGAGGGCACTATTGTCGAGGGCAATAATCTGGTGGAACTGACCGGCTTCTGCGGCAGCTCCTCGGGCCTGAGCCGCGGACTGTCGATCTGGGGCATCGGTTTGGTGTTGAATCAGGCCGCCCTGCCCGTCACGCCCTCGGCGAACCCGTTCGTGAACTTTGCCACCACCAAGTTCCAGGACCTGAGCGCAACGATCAGCGGCGCCAATATCGTCTCGACGGTTCAGACCAAACTTCTGGCCTGCGTCGCCAAGAGCCAGTACCTGATGAATCAGACGAAGTACGCGTGCGCCGCCCGGCAGCTGGTCAGCTGCGACAGCACCGCAGCCGCCAATCGCTCCAGCTTCAGCAGTTCCTCGAGCAATCCGAACCCGTACGGCGAAATCCGCGGCCGCCTGGCCAATCTGTATCTGACGATCAACAGCCGCATACTCGGCAACGCTCCGCCCACGACGTGGCCGCTGCCGTCGAATGAGCCGCCGCCGGTATGCAAGACGCACGACTGCGATGACTGAGCGCCGCAGGAGTCGATAGCCCGCAGCGATACATCACTTTTCTCGTGCCGGGTGATGGCGGGCGCCGCCTCAACGCTCCTTCGCGCCCGGCATGCCGCGGCCGAGCCGCTTGCGACGCTGGTAATCGGGGTCGTCCTCATAGCGTCTAAGCGCTGCAATGACCTCGGCATGAGACTTCTCAAGAGTCGGTATGAACTCCGGATACGGCAGTATCCAGAAGTCGCCGCGTCGAACCGCCGCCAGCACGATACGCGCGAGATCAACCGGCTCGATGCCACCCTCAATGACGGCCCGCAGACGCTTGAACACCTCGGGATCCGCACCATAGTAGCCCGTCTGAGGGTAACGGCCCGGACGCGAAAGCACGGATTGATGAATATTCGTGTTGACTGCCCCTGGGCACAGCAGCGACACCCCGATGCCGAACTTCTCGAGTTCGATATGCAATGATTCCGTGTAGCCTCGCACTGCGAACTTCGAGGTGCAGTAGACCGCAGTGTTCGGCAGCGCGACGAAGGCGGACATCGACGCGGTATTGACGATATGGCCGCCCGCGCCACGCTCGATCATGCGAGGCAGGAAGGTCTGGACACCGTTGATCATGCCCTTGAGGTTGACGTCGATCTGCCAGTCCCAATCGTCATAACTGGCCTTCTCGACCGGCCCGAACTGGCTGACACCCGCCGTGTTACACAGGAGCTGCACCGGTCCGAAAACGCGTTCAGCTTCATCCGCGGCCCGGAGGTATGCTGTGCGGTCGGTGATGTCCAATTGGATCGGGTGTACCGGCAGGTTTTTCTCAGAAAAGTAGGTCATTGCGTTTTGAAGTTGATCATCGCGCACGTCCGCAATGATCACTCGCATCTGCACCTCTTCGGCAAATACCTTGGCCTGACCCAGCCCGATCCCGGATCCGCCGCCGGTGATGAACGCGACCTTTCCAGCGAGATCCCGCATGACGCCTCCCTCGATTTTGCACCCGGCTTCGCCAGCGCCCGGTACTCTACCAGCGAATAGACAGCCGCGTCGT
Organism: uncultured Gammaproteobacteria bacterium; assembly: GCA_963701975.1. GTDB lineage: Bacteria > Pseudomonadota > Gammaproteobacteria > Steroidobacterales > Steroidobacteraceae > FEN-1191. The sequence goes on along the minus strand of OY969692.1, from coordinate 2,851,636 downwards.
CGGTCTCGGTTGGGCGATAGATCGGTGACCAGGGGCTCGGTACTGCAGCCCAAAGTGGCCACTGGCGCGACGCCGGTGATAGTCGTGAACAGGCTCTGCACCTGCCGCCTGCATCCAATTCCGGGCGCACAACTTGCCGCAATTCTTATTAGGTATTTCCCGAAACTGCCATTGCGTAAAGTACGAGTCCCATCGCACATAGGAATTACTTACCTTTGCATTGTCAGCAGCCGATCGGTTCCCATGTGCGCTGGCGCCAGATAAGCAAGGAGTAAGCGGATGAAGACGATTTTTGTGCGAGTGGCCGTCGGAGCAGTTGCAGCGGGATTGGTTGGCGGAATCGCTGTCGCCCAGAACCAGAACATGGAAGAGGTCACGGTCGAAGGCACCCGAATGGTGACTACCAAAGTGGTTGGCAAAACAACTTCGGGCATCCCGATCAGTACTGTATCGCTTAGCTACAACGTAAGTGTCAGGGGCTTGGATCTCGCCTCACAGGCTGGATTCATGGAGGCCGAAAAGCGTGTCAAGGACGTTGCCGAAACCGCCTGCAAAGAGCTGGGTACGCTTCATCCGGATGCAACGCCGAGCGCTGCGGAGTGCGCCAAGGCGGCCGCCGCCAAGGCAATGGTCGTGGTAAACGGGTGGGCTGCGAGGGCAAGCAAAGCCTCCGGCAAGTAGGCTCGCGCCAGCGGGCTGACTGGCCGTGCATCCCGAGAAACAAAGGCCGCTGAGAAGGCGGTCGCCCTCAAGGTCGTCGAGAAGCTCTGAGCAACGACTGAGCTTAGGCCGCTTATCCCGAAAGCTGACGTTTGCCTCCCTTTGCCCGACGGCCGTGATGCTTCGCAGCATAACAGCAGGTCCGTAGTAGAGACTCGAGCGACAGGGTTAATCTCGCCTCTTGACGACAGGCAGGGCTTCGATTCGCCATGACACTCGTTGCATGCAAGGACTGCGGCACGGAAATCAGTTCCAAGGCCGAGTTCTGTCCAAGGTGCGGACGACGGCAGGAGCGGCGCTCGCTGCTGCGGCGTAGTGCGCCTTATGTATTCGCCGGTTTCGGCGCGTTAATCGTGATCGCTATCATTGGTGTGTTCTTAGAAGAGCGCTCAAGGAGCGCGGATCAGCAGGCCATGCTCGCCGCCATCCTTGGAACACTCTGGCCGCTTATTGTCATCGCGCTGATCGCGATTATCGTACTTGTCATGCGCAACTAGCCACACCCGCCCACGGCAGCCAAGGGTCAAGGGGCCGTCAGCTTCGGTCACTTCCCCAGCTGTCCTGGCACTGTCGCCCTATTCATGTCCTGCGAACCGTCGCTTCTTGTCTGATTCCGCAGACATCAGCCCGCCTGTTGCTGATATCTCGTATAGTCGTGCCCGGGCGTCTCGTCCCTCGTGAGTGTGGAGGCAGCGAGAGAAACGATGACCGAGGATTGGGCGAAGTGGGAGAGCCAGATTGTTAACGGGATGTTCCCGCTGCGTCGATTTCTGGGCAAGTCAAACCACAGCGTGGTATTCCTTACCGAGACACAAGGCTTTGCCAACGCGGCGATCAAGCTCGTCCCGGCTGACCCGGTGCAAGCGGAGGCACAGGTCTCGAACTGGAGGATGGTTGCTGCCCTATCCCATCCTCACCTGATTCGCCTGCTCGATGTGGGTCGTTGCCAGCTCGGGGGTTACCCATTTCTCTTCGTCGTGATGGAATATGCAGAGCAGACTCTCGCTCAGATTCTTCCCCACCGTGCCCTTACTCCTGTCGAAGTGCGGGAAATGCTGCTTCCCACCCTCGACGCCTTGGCTTTCCTTCACCGCAGAAACCTGGTGCATGGTCAGCTGAAGCCGCCAAACTTTCTGGTCGTGAATGATCAACTGAAACTGGCGAGCGATACCATCCGTCCTGCCGGCGAAGCCACGACGAGCATCGACAGGACTTCCTTGTACGATCCGCCGGAAGCAGGCAGCGGCAGGACTTCCGCCGCCGGCGATATCTGGGGTCTCGGCATGACCATTGCTGAGGCTCTCACGCAGCGCGCCCCCGTGTGGCCCGATGAACGATCCGAAACTGCCTCCTTGCCCGAAACTCTTCCTCCAGAATTCGTGGACATCGTACGGCGATGCCTGAGTCGCACCCCAGCCAGCCGTCCGACAATCACTGACCTCGACTCCCAAATCAAACCGGTGCCACTGGCGACCGTGGTTTCGGTTCCTCGGCCTGTCGTGCGCGAAGCAGCGATCCGAGCCGCTCCCATGCAGAAGTCGCCAGAAAGGCCCTTCTCCGCCCTGGCTCTTGTGCTGGCCCTGATGGTATTGATCGCAATTTGGACGGGCTGGCACCTCTTGCGGAGCCACCCGAACTCCGGACAATCCGCTTCAAATGCTTCTTCGGCTGCTTCGCAACAGGCTGCGGCACCTGCATCCGATTCACAAAATCCGGCGACCTCTATATCCGAGCATCCTGCATCGTCCAGCGCAAGCTCTGCGGAGGCTGGCGCGGTGCTCTCGCGCCCTGTTTCTCGAGCGCCGGATCAACCCGCGCAAGTGTTGGCGCACGTCCCACCTTCCGTGGTGCATCAGGAAATTCCGAACATTCCGCGCAGTGCACGTGAGTCGATTCATGGCCATATCAAGGTCATGGTTCGTGTGACCGTTGATCGCTCAGGCAGGGTCACCGAGGAGACCCTGGAGGTTCCTGGTCCAAGCAAGTACTTCGCGCGCCTGGCAACCGAAGCCGCCAGAAAATGGAGGTTCGCTCCGGCAGACAATCAGAAATCCCCAGAATGGCTGTTGTGGTTCGAGTTCACACGCGATGGCGCCACGGGACGCGCCGTCATCCCGCAAACCTGACGACGCAGGGCGACGCGTTCTGACTCGAGAACCTGATGGGCTCGCGCGCCCGACATTCGCTCTGAACCTCACCGCGACTCCAGGATCGGCGCGACCGCGGCGGCCATCAGCGGCGCTTCGACGCGCAACCACGCCAACACCTCCCGGGGATCATAGGTGACCGCGCCGGCCTTCGTCGTCAGAAACATCTGCTCAAGATCGTTGCGCTCATCACTGATGGTCTCACCTCGGAGGTAGTCGCGACGCAATGTTGCATCCGTGCGAACGATCCGGACCCCGAGCCTTGCAGGCGTATCAACGAAGATTGCGGCCAGATCCTCCCGCGCTGGGCCGGTCGCCGGGAAGCGCTGCCAGAGACGGTCGATGTCGATTGGTTTGCGGCTTCCGAGGAGAATCAGTTCCTGACTGATCCCCGAATACAGCAGCGTGTATGGAAACACCGTCACGAACGTGGCGATCGCCGCATCGACAGCCTTAACCGGCATCTGATACACCGGCAGCCACTGCGTCATCATCCCGGTCGGCGTCAGATGTGCCAACACATCATCGTAGTACTGCCGTGAATACAGCCGGTATACGCCTGCCTGCATCGGTGGCGGCGGTTCGCTGGTAATGAGATCGTACGTATCTCGCGACAGTCGCAGGAAACTTCGGCCGTCGTCATTAATGAGTCTTACCCGCGGATCCCTGTAGACCTCGAGATTTGTGGACGCGAATTCCGGCGCCGTCTCGAACACGTTACGGTTCAAGTCCACGATATCAAGATGGCGAATGCTGCCGTGCGTGGCGATCGCCGAGGCAGTGTTCCCAATGCCGAAACAGATCACGAGCGCCCTGACGGGATTCGCCTGAAGCAACAGTGGAACATGTGCCATCAGCCGCATGTAGATCTGGGAAGGAAGAACCGTGCCTGACATGGACGTATTGCCAAAGAACAGAAAGGCCCCATTTGGCGCCCTGACGACATAGCTGGTGTCGGTCCCGTTACTCTTCAAATTGGACATCGGGTAGCGCGTCTGAATGCTGTCGGGCATCAGGTAGCTCGCATCGAAATCTGACGGCGTGACAATGCATCCGGCAAGGAATGCGGCCGCCGCGATTGCGGGTTGCCACCACCTGACCCCACGTCTCTCAGAAAGCACCAGCAGCAGCGCGACCCCACAGCCCATCAGCACCCACAGCAACTTCAGCGAATAGAAGATATTGACCCGCGGGGCCAGTAAAGTGAAAACAATCAGACCAATGCAGAACGCCACCGTATTGAGCCCATAAGCAAGACCCAGGTGCATTCGACGCATCTGCACCTGGTTGCATACATAGGGCAGCAGGAGCGAAACCAGCAGGTAAGGCACGAATACACAGCCTCCGACGAAAACGAATAGCTCCGCGACGCTATCGGGGAAGTTGTTGATCATGCCCAACTGGTTGATTGGCGTGTAACGAGATTCCAGCCTGTTAATGACGCTTGGATACATCAGCCACCACGCCACGTATAAATAGATCGCGGCGGATACGAATGCGATCTTGATATGTATCATTCGCAGGCGTGTCGCATTCCAGACGAACGTACTCGCCAAAAAGATACCGAGAATCGCCCAGAATGAGATGGCCGGGCCCAGCGCACCCGGGCTGTTGCTGACCACGAGATTGACGCGCTTGAACATATCCCCTTCAAGCGCGCCGGCAAGCAGGCCACTGAGCACCGCACAGGTCACAAGCAGCGTGAGGTTGGCAGCGGTCGGGATGGTCGCATGCTTCACGTTCTGGCTGGCAGGGTCCGGCGCGAGCGAGGCCACCGGCAGATCGCCACGACCAGTGATGAGAAAGAATCCCGCAATCCCGAGGTTCAGGCCCAGCATCAGCCGGAACGTGGAACTGTGACCGATGGACGGCAGTAGCAGGAACTGGCACGCGAGCACGCCCGCGCAGGCACCGAACGTATTCCAGCCATATAGCGCTGCCGGGAACCGCGATCCTCCGGGTGCGTCTAGAAACACCTGCGAGAGCAGCGGGAACGTCGTTCCCATCAAGAAGCACGGAGCGAATACGCAACTCACAGCTACCGCCAGCTGCCCAAAGCGGTACCCGGGATTCTGCACCCAGATGCCGTCATGCACGTGATAGGGGAAGTTGCCCCAAAGATCCGCGGGGAGGTGGCCAGCGAGCAGGGTCAGCGCGGCCGCCACCGCAACCAGCAACTCGATCATGCCATAGAGGCGCAAGGCATCAGTAATACCCGCGACCCGGGCAATCCACTTCGTGATCGGCCTACTCGCCAGTGAGCCTGCGCCGAGACCCCCAATGAAATTACAAGCGACCAACGCGAAGCTCAGGCTGGTGGAGCCGAACCAGTCGGGGAAGAGCCGGAACCACACCACCTGGTAACCCAATGCGACGAAGCCCGACAGGGCGTAGACCAGAAATACTCGAATCATCGCTACTCCTTCGACGCGAGCATCATCTCGCGGCGGCCCACAGGCGTAGCCTGTTGCCAGTATTCCCCAGTCGGCCCGACTCAAGTAAGAGTGGTCGGGATCGTAGCGGCGCCCGGCGTAGACTTGCACTTGCAGGTTGGGCGGACGATTAATTAGATCTGTTAGTATGACCGAAGCAGGCTGAACCGTGGAGCCCGTTCTTCAAACCCCCACGCTCACAGCCAGCGTAACGCCATGAATAGCAAAACGCGGGCGACAGTCGCGGCGGCGGTCGTGATACTGGGAATCATGCTCGCCGTTCACTTCCTGGCCGAGCGGAAGAGGTCAAGGCCCGGCAACGTGAGTCCATATTCGAACGCAGCAAGTGCCACCACGGGGGCGTTCGTTTCAGGGCTTGTCGCCGCGTATTCGTTCAACGAGGGCACTGGTACGACGGCAGTTGATGCGTCCGGGTCCGGGAACACGGGCACCATCGTAAATGCCGTGTGGACGACGAGTGGGAAGTACGGCAACGCATTAGTGTTCAACGGACAAAATGCCTTGGTCACGATTAAGGACACTGCATCATTGCATCTGACGACCGGGATGACGCTTGAAGCCTGGGTGAATCCATTTGCCATCCCGCCAGCAAACTGCACACCCGCCTCTACGTGTTACTGGATGGATGTAATTCACAAAGATAGCGACCGCTACTATATAGAAGCTAGCTCGAACAAAAATGGGGAGCCAGAAGCCGGGGGAATTTTTCTACGTCGCTGGAGATCATTCCTGCATTTCCGGACGCGAACTGGAAAACACGTCCTCTTTGGGCCTTCTGCTTTACCTCTCAACACATGGACCCATCTGGCGCTTAGCTACGACAGTGCAATGATCCGCTTCTATGTCAACGGCGTGCTCGTTGACAGCTCGCCTGAAACTTTCTCGATCACGACATCTACGAACCCTCTATGTGTCGGCGGGGATCCGACACAGGGTCAGTTTTTCAACGGAATTATTGACGAGGTGCGTGTCTATAACGTGGCGCTGACGGCGGCTCAAATCCAAACAGATATGGCCACGCCATTGGCGAGCACGATCAACGAGAGGAACTGACGTCCCCCGCTTTCAGTAGCGCAGGGCATCAGAGTTTTCCGCGATGGACGTATCGTAGGTTCAGACTGCTCTCGATGCGCGGTACTTGATTCCAGGGGGGCTCTCCTGATGTTCCGAGGAGCATTGCGATCGGTAGCAGCTGCGCTGCCAGACAGAATTAGGGGGCTAATTGATTACCGTAGAGGTCATTGGGCCACCTTCTATCCGTGGGGAGGCCCAATGAATGGTCAGACTGTGCGCCTTGAGATTGCTCGCTCAATCATCGAGAAATACGCAATAGAACAGATCATTGAGACTGGTACTTACCGTGGGACAACAACCGAATGGTTTGCCCAATTTGGAATGCCCGTTCTTAGCGTCGAAAGGCAACCGCGGTTCGCCTCGTTTGCGCAGCGTCGTCTCGCGCACCGGCAAAACGTTCAGATCGAGTGTGCGGACTCTGTTGCAGCGCTGAAACGCTGGTCTCAGGCATCTCACGTTGTTTCAAGACGGACATTGTTCTATCTCGACGCGCATTGGCAGGAGCATTTGCCCCTTCGCGAAGAACTCGAAATCATCAGCCGAAGCTTTAATTCTTGGATCACTATTGTTGATGATTTCAAGGTGCCATTGGATATGGACTATGGATTCGATGACTATGGCCCAGGGCGCACCCTAGATTTGGAATATGTCAGGGCATGCAACTTACCGGCTGCAGTCGAATTCTTCCCAAACGTTGACGGCAGATGGGAAACAGGGATGAAGCGCGGTTGTTTAGTCATCGTAGCCAACCAGCAATTGGCAACAAAGTGCTACCAGATGCCGTTGTTGCGACCTGCAATCGTTCCATAGACTCAGCATCGGCCGCGCGAAGCGGCGGTCGGTCTGCCGCCCCTGAGATCTCTGCTATTTCTTGTTCGCAGCCATAGCAGCCGCTTTCAACTCGGTGTTTGCCTGGTCGAGCAAGTCCTTGGCCTTTTGGGCATGGCCAGACATGTCGAATTCATTGGCTTGCTGTGCAGCCACGATTTTCTCATAGGCCTTGTCTGTGAGCCTTTGCGCCGCGGCGATATTGGGGTGGTGCTTCGCGCTAACATTTCTGACCGGCTGGTCCGCACTAGCCATTTGCGTGGCGAACGCAGCGGCCACTACAAGTCCGCTGATAGCAAGATATTTCATTAGTTGAACTCCCGTTTGAACGACCCAGCAATCATGCGAAACTTCCTCTCCCGCCATTCGGCTGATACCGAACGGCGATCAATATTGCCTCATTGGGGAATGACGTCAATGTCTTTGGCCGTTCTGGCTCAAACCCTCGATAGTTGACGGTGCGACGGCCGCCATGATGATTTGGCCGAATCGGTGACCTGATCGACAGAAGTGCCGTACCAGCCGCATATCATAATATGGGCAGGCGACGAAGTGCGTAAGTGCCAGGAGCACCATGACGGACGAAGCCAGACCGACTCAACGGGCATCCAGCCTGGAGTTCGGCGCTCGCGCACGTCGTGCCGACGAACCGGATCGATCACCGCTGGAGCGTCTCGCGCGCTCCTACGGAGACATGAGTCGGCGTGCGCGGCTCGTGCTGTCCGTGACGCCCGGCGCGAGCCAGCGTTCGTTCGACGTGTCACTTCTTGGAGTGCTGCGTGCGCGCCGCTGCCTTCTGATATCGGCACCCGCCAATGCGGACAGATCCCTGATCGCCATCACCCGCGACTCGACGGTCTCGTGCCGCTGGGTAAACCCCTCGGCGGCGTTCGAGTTCAGCGCCACGGTTGCGAACCTACTGTTCGAGCCCGTTCCGCTCGTCGTACTGGCGGAGTTGCGCAAGATCAAGAAACGCTCGCTGCGCGCTCAGGCGCGCGCACTCACGGCCCTGGGGGCCTCCGTGCGGACACCCGAGCCGCAGCCCGCGATCATCACGGACCTGAGCCTCAGCGGCGCGCGAATTGGCGTGGCCAGCGAACTCACGCTCGACATCGACGCGCCACTCGAGCTGACCTTGCGACCGCGACTGATCGATCGAGAGATGATGCTGACGTTGCGCGGTTCGCTGACCCACCGGCTCGGGCAGTGTGACACCGACCATCCGGCCATTTACTTCTATGGCATACAGTTCGAGCGCCCCGACGACCACAGCGCGCTGGTGCTGCATACCGTGATACAGGAGCGGCTCGTCATGGAGCTGGACTTCGTCTCCGCGCTGCTGGAGACGAGCTCCTAGCCCCGCGGCGGGCTCGCCATGCCGTAGCGCTGCTTCAGCCCATCGAGGCGTGCCGCGGCCAGGAACGAGAGCAAATCGCGCGCCGCATCGGGGCTCCTGCAGCCTGGCGTCACGGCACCCGTGAACGTCGTCAGCTGTTGAATCTCTGCGGGTAACGGACCCAAGACGTCGATGCCCGGCACGCCGAGCAGCTCGCTGAGCTGCTGAAACCCGAGCTTGACCTCGCCGCTCGCGACCAGACGGGCCACGGGCACCCCCGATGACGGCACGACGATGCGCGCGCGCAGGCTATCGAGGATGCCCCAACGATCGAAGAGCTTTTCGAGATATCGACCGCTCGGACCGGTCGAATAGCTCACGCAGGTCGCAGCGAGAACCGCCGCCTTCACCGCTGCCTCATCGGCAAGGCTTGGATGGGGGGCGCCGGCCGGTACCGCCACGGCGATCTCCGAGTTCATTAGGTCGACTCGGCTGGCTGGGCAGAGCTGGCCGCCTTCGATCAGCTTGTCGATGGCGTCGCTGGAGAGCACGACGACGTCCACCGCCTCGCCCGAGGCGACTCGTCGAGCTATCTCCACGCCGCCGGCGGCTTCGGCCACGATCGATACCGGGCAACTCTCCTTATAGATGGCAACGGCCGCAGCGAGCACCTCGCGCGGTGCCATCGATGAGAGGAGCCTGAGGGTCTCAGTCAAGCCGTTTGGCCCGCGCGGCGACGATCCGCCATGGCGGCGCATGATAGCAGAGACGCCGTGCGCCAGAGAGCACTGGACGGCAGCGCCATCCCAGGCGGGAAGACCGCGCCCGACACCGCATCGCTAAAGCAAATCCCGCAGATGATGCATTGAGGCATTTTTCCAGGAGGCCGGGCAACCCGTGCGGCCCGAGATTCGAGGGTGCTATGCTTCGCGGGCACACCGGATCGATACTTCCGCGACAACATGGACAACAATCTCGACTCCAAGGTCGGCGCCGCGGCGAATCCCGATGAGCTGCCGTTCGTCGCGCCGTGCCGCCAGTTGCCCGCGACCGCGCCCCTTGGATGGCTGCGGCTCGGCTGGCAGGACCTGCTGGCGGCCCCGCGGCAGAGCCTGTGCTACGGCGTGCTGCTGGCCGGGCTCGGTGCGCTGCTCGCCGTGCTGACCTGGAAGCTTGGCCTCCTGGCTCTCTACGTGGGGCTCGCGAGCGGTTTCGTGTTCGTGGGCCCGCTGCTCGCGATGGGACTGTATTCGATCAGCTATCAACTGCAGCAGGGGCGCCGGCCGACGCTGATCTTCAGCCTCCAACAGGGCCAATCACACCTGCGCGACACGCTGGTCTTAGGGTTATGCCTGCTGATCATACTGCTCGTATGGGCGCGCGCTGCGGCCGTCATGAACGTATTCCGACCGAGCGACGCCTTCCCAACGTGGCGTGCGCTGATGCCGTACCTCGGCATCGGCTCGGCCGTCGGCGCGTTGTTCTCGGCCATAGTCTTCGCCGCCACGGCGTTCTCGCTGCCGATGTTGCTGGATCGGCGAGCGGATGCCATCACCGCCGTCGTCACGAGCATCAACGCCTCACTACGCAACAAGCCCGCGATGCTCGTCTGGGGCGCCGTGATCGTGGCGTCCGTGACCGTCGGGTTTGCGACTCTGTGTGTGGGGTTCATCGTGCTAATGCCGCTGCTCGGCCACGCCACTTGGCATGCCTATCGCGCGACGATCGACGCCTCGATGTGGGCGCCGACGCACGCGTGAGTCTCGATTGGGCCTACGGCTACGCTGTCGAGAAGGCAGGCTAAACGCCACGCGCCGGGGGCGAATACCCAGTGCCGTTACTCCGGCCGCAATCGTTTACTTTTCGGTTTTCCGTCTGAAAGACGACCCGCGGCTACGGGTCTGTTTGAACCTGATAACCCAGCGCCCAGCGCAGTAACCGGCTTCGCTTGGCGCCCATTTCCAGCAGAATATCGGCAATTTCGACCCAGGCCTGTACGCGAAACCATCTGACCAGGGCAGCGTACACCAGGGCGCCTAATACCACCTCGATGGCCAGGCGCAATCCGACCACCCAGCCGCCGAAGACCCAGCGGTCTGATAGCCACAACACTGCCCCCATCGATGCCGCGCAGGCGAATGGCCCGGCGACGTTGCATAGCAGCGCCGTGAAACTCAAGTGCACCAAGCGCCCCGCACTTGCCCAGGTCGGATACCAGATGAAGACGTAACCGCCGATCACAAAGGCCCAGGCGACCCCCATCAGCCCCCAACGGGCGCCAATCAGGACCTCGATTGCGCGCACCACGGTGGCATAGACCCCTAAGCGAAACAGGATGTCCGTTCTGCCCTGCGACATGAATATCCAGCCGGCGGTGCTGTAGGTCGACAGCGAGACGCCGGCGACGCACAGCAGTTGCAGGATAACTATGGAATCACGCCACTTGCTGCCGTAGATGACGAGGATGGCGGGCTCTGCCAGCACACCGAGCGCAATCATCATCGGAAAGACAATCAACGAAGTCATCCGGGTGGCACGTAGATAGGCGCGCTTTACCGCTTCCACGTCACGCTGAATCGACGAAAGTGCCGGAAACATCACCGAGCTTGTAACGTCATTGATGTTGGCCAATGACAGACGCATCAGCTTGTCAGCGAGAGTGTAGATCCCCAGCGCCGAACTGCCGATCCAGCGGCCGATCATCAGTTTGTCTACGTTCTGCGACCAGTAGAAGACGGCGCCAAAGCCGGTCAAATGTCCGCTGAAACGCATCAACTCGCGGATCGCGGAAAAATCAAAGGCCATTGCAGGTCGCCAGGATGACTGTATCCACATCATCAGAACCCGGACCGTCGTCAGGGCGAGCGATTGCCCGACCAGGCTCCAGACACCCCACCCGCGCAGCGCCAGTACGAGCGCCACCAGACCTGAGGCGAAAGCCGCGACAATTTCAATCCAGAACTTGATTCGAAAATTGAGAGCCTTGTCGAGTAAGGCGTTCTGCACGACGTTCAGGGAGCCCAGGACGAAATTCGGCGCGATCGCAACAGTAAGCAGGTACAGCTGCGGCTCACCGTAGAAGCTCGCGAGCAGAGGCGCCGCTAGGGCAAATATCACCGTCAGCACCATTCCGGTTGCGGCATTCAGCCAGAACACGGAGTTCAGATGCCGATCCGATAGCGTCGTCTTCTGAATAATCGACGCGCCCAGCCCCATGTCCGCCACATAGTTGGCAAATCCGGTGAACACCAGGACCATGCCCAGCAGGCCGTATTCCTTTGGACTGAGCAGGCGCGCCAGCACGACGGTCGTGCCCAGCTGCAGAATCTGTCCCAGCAGCCGGGCAGCCCCGGTCCAGCCCAGGCCTACCAGGGTTCGCTGGCGCAGGTTATTCATGGTCGGCGCTTGAATGGTTCCACAAGCACCCTAGAGTGCTGGAACCGTCGTGACGGCCGTCATCCGGTCCAGCGCGCGGCGTCTAGGCTGCGCCATGTGCTGATATCGAGTGCCCATTGCGCGATCGTCCGAGTGGGATCCTGCGCCTCCTCGGGCACGACCATCCGGAAGCGGCGGCTGATCTCCAGCATCAGCTCGAGTGCCTGCAGTGAGTCGCCCCCGAGCGACAGAATGTTGTCGCTCGGCGTCGCGCTCGCGGCCTTCGTCACCTGCCTGAATGTCTCGATCAGCTCCCCGATCAGCGGTGAGTTTTGCGCGCTCGAGCGCTCGCTCATCCGCTCGGCATCGATCTGCGCCAGGCGCTGTCGGTCGATCTTGAAGTTCGGCAGCCACGGCAGCTCGTCCAGAATCACGACCTCGGCCGGCATCATGTAGGGTGGCACGCGCTCGCGCAGCAGCGCGCTGAGGCGATCCGGTGTGACTCGGCCCTCTGCAGCCTGCAGCTTGACGTAGGCGGCCAGCGCCAGCGGCATCCCGGCGGCATCGTTACGCACCAGCACCGCGGCGCCTGCCACCCCGGCGCAGGCCTTGAGCGCCACTTCGACCTCGTCCGGCTCGATCCGATAGCCGTGCAGCTTGATCTGCTTGTCCTTGCGCCCGATGAATTCGACCAGACCGTCAACGCGCCGGCGCACCAGGTCGCCGGTACGATATTGGCGTTGCAGCGGATCATCCGGGTCAACCGTGAATGACCGAGCCGTGAGCTCAGGCTCCCGCCAATAACCGAGCGCAATGTGGCGACTGCTCACCCGGACCTCGCCGATCTCGCCATCGGGTAGCGGCTCGCCATCCTCGCCGACGATATCGACCCGACGCCCCGGGATCGCCCGTCCCACCGGCAGCCGTGGACAGCTAGCGCGCACCGATGCATCCACCTTCCACTCAGTGTGCAGGGTCCAGCATTCGGTCGCGCCCAGGTGCACGCGTAATTTCGCCTGTGGCGGACAGGCGCGCCGGAACACATCGAAATCGCTCCAGTCAACGCGCTCGCCGCCGAGCGTGAGCAAACGCACATCATCGAAGCACTCGCCGGCAGCCAGGGTATCGGCAAGATGCCGAAACAAGGTCGGCGACAGGCTCAGCTCCGTGATTCCCCGTGCCTTGACCTGCCCGGCCAGCGCCGTGCGGCCGAATATCCGCGGCGGCAGCACTTCCAGGGTGGCCCCGCTCATCAGCCCGGTGAACATCGTGAGCAGCCCGGCGATGACGGACGGCGGATAGAACATCGCGGTCCGGTCCTGGCAGGACATGTCCGTGGAGCGCACCGACTCCATCACGTCATGCAGCAGACCGCGATGATTCTGGAACACGCCCTTCGGCGCGCCCGTGGATCCGGAGGTATAGAGCACGCACGCGATATCGTCAGGCCGCGGCTGCATCGCTGGCGGCATTACTGACGCCGGCAGGTCCGCAGCAGCGATGCCGTCCAGGTCGATGACGGCGAGCCCAGCCGGGAACAGCGCACGCACCTTGTCTGCCAGCTCCGCAGTGGCGATGAGCAGCGTGACGCCGGAATGCGCAGCAATTCGTCCATTGCGTTCGGCCGGATGATCGGCGTCCAGCGGCACGCAGATACGCCCCGCGGCCAGCACGCCGAGGATGGCCGCAGAGAATCGGGCCTCATGGCCGAGCAATACGCCGACGGGACCCGGGTCCACGGCGACCGCGCAAATCGCGGCCGCGATCCGGTGAGATAGAGATTCAAGCTGCGCGTAGGTCAGGCTGCGCGTCTGATCACGCAGCGCGAGCCGATCCGGATGGAGTCGCGCCACGAAGTCGAATCGTTCGACGATCGAGGCATGCAGCGACCAATCGGCCAGCGCTGCGGTGTTCTGCGATGAGTCGATTTCAATGCGCTTCGGGGTGCTGCTCACCAGTGCCTTCGCCGCCCAGTCGGCGATCACATCGGCGAACTGACACGCGACCTGATCGTCCGCAGGATCGTCGCGCGCATTGGCCGGCATCACCTCGAAGTTGAGGCGATTCGCAGCGATCAGCTGCTGCAGCGTCGCGGCATAGACCTTGCGGAAGAAACTCAGCCCGTCCCTGTCCTTCGAGAACACGATCAGACTGGGACCGGCGCGCTCGGTCAGCAGCGTCGAGAGCTTCTGCTCGAAGTCCAGTGGCAGGATCACATCCTTGTGAAACGACATTTGCCCGGCCAGCCACTGCCCGGCGGAGCGCGAGCCGAGCCTGCGCAGGATCGACTTGAGCAGCTTGGAATCTCCGGTCGCCAGCCGACGCCAGGCGTCCATGTTGAACAGGCGCAGCGGCAGGCGATCGATGAACGTCAACCTCGCAAGCAGCGCCTCGAGGTTGGGATTGGTCAGGATCAGGCCGACGACGCGCCGGTCCGCAAGCGCGGTGTTGAAGCTCAGGTTCGCTTCAGCGCAATCACCCATCAGCACCACCTGCGTGATGCGTCGCTTCGAAAGCATTTCCTCAATGGCCTCAGTGCAGGCTGCGACGCCGGCATCGTCGTAGAACTGCAACCGGCGCTGCATATCGGCGTAGTTGCGAAACACCTGGATCTGCATCACCACCAGCCCGAGCGCGGCTAGCCGCCGGGCAATGCGGCTCTCGAGCCGACCCAGACCAAACACGATCACCCCGGTCTGAGAGCGCGGACGCGACGGATCGCTGATATATCCCAGGTAGGCGCCGCCGGGTCCGAATTCGAACACGCTTGCGGCTGTCGCGGTGTCGATCAACGTTCGCTCCTATCCCGCGCCGCTCGAATCGCGAGCCGGCGGCACGATGACCCAACGCCCGCTCAGTACGCCGAATTCAGTAGGCTCCGGCTCGCTGTGGATTTCACCGCTGGCGGCGGCGACGCCGCCGCACTATCGATGTCTGGCGGGCCGCGGCTATTCGAAATTTCCGGTGTTCACGCTCGAATTGACGGTCTGACTTTAGCACAGGCACTGACGCATTAAGGTTCCACAGCCCCTCGCGGCGACTGGCCCCCAGGCGCGCTTTACTTAATCAATCGAATCGGGACCATCGTGCTCTTACCGTCACATAGGTAGCTTCATTCCGGCCTGAATGTGATTGACCTCTGCAACGCCATTGCCCCAGGGAGATCTCCATTGCTGCATCAGTTCTATTGCTAGGCGTGCATCGCTGCCGCAACCCTACTCGTTGACGTCAGACCCACGGTTGTGTTCGCGGCGCGGGCGGCCGTGGACGCAACCAGGCTCACCGATGCAGATTCGGAGCCAGCAACTGGATGAGCTATGGCCGCAATCACGATGAGCAGCGATTCAGTCCGCTGACGCAGGCCAATACCGCGATCTGCGGTCGGATGCCGCTGCGCGTTCGCAGATTGCGGCCGGCCTGAAGGGCTGTGTCGTGGCGCCCTGCCCTTGTCAAGGAGGCGGGGCACATCAACCGGGCCGATGACTTACGAGGTAGACGGAGTGCACTACGTTGCAGTACTTGCTGGGTGGGGCGGCGAGGTGGGTCACATTACAATCCGGCGGTAACAAATACTATTACGCGCTGATGTCTGAATTCAGGAGCCGATGGCATGTCTTCCCCGAAAACTCTGTTCATTACGGGCGTCAGTAGCGGATTCGGTCGCGCACTGGCCCAAAAGGCACTAGCGGCCGGCCATCGGGTAGTTGGAACCGTGCGCAGCAGCGAAGCGAAGTTGGATTTCGAGGCGCTCGACTCCACAAAGGCATTCGGTCGCGTGATGGACGTAACGCAATTCGATGCGATTGATGGAGTCGTCGCCGAAGCCGAAGCCACGATAGGGCCGATCGACGTGCTGGTGAACAATGCCGGCTATGGTCACGAGGGCGTGATGGAAGAATCCCCGATGGCAGAAATGCGCCGGCAATTCGACGTCAACGTATTCGGCGCCGTGGCCCTGATGAAAGCGGTGCTTCCTTACATGAGGGAGCGCCGACACGGACACATCCTCAACATCACCTCGATGGGAGGCTACATCACCATGCCCGGTATTGCCTACTACTGCGGCAGCAAGTTCGCGTTGGAAGGGATTTCCGAAGTGCTCGGCAAGGAGATGAAGCCGTTCGGGGTCTTCGTGACGGCGGTGGCACCAGGGGCATTCCGCACCGATTGGGCAGGGCGTTCGATGGTACGCACGCCGCGAGCCATTGCCGATTATGACGCGCTGTTCGACCCCATTCGCAAGGGCCGCCAGGAAAGGAACGGCAAGCAGATGGGCGACCCTGTGAGGGCCGCGCAAGCCATGCTGACCATCATCGACAGTCCCTCGCCGCCCAGGCGTTTGCTGCTGGGTAGCGATGCGCTGCGCCTGGTTCGTGAAAAGCTGGCTGCAACGGCGGACGAAATTGCCACTTGGGAGGCGCTGACCCGATCGACAGACGGCTGAGTGTGGTAGCGGGGGCGCGATTGCCTGAAATCGAGCGATTGATCTTCTTAGAAATATAACCGGCAGACTGCAGGCCTGGCGCAGGCGTCGTGCCTCTCCTCTAGAGGCACCCAACTTGATTATGTCTGGTTGCCCCAGATGCTTGCTCTCCAGGTTTCGTGGGTGTAGAAGCTGAACCGCTCGGACAACTAATAATAAACACCGAGGGGTGCGTTAGTGAAAGAAAGCATTCTTGGGCTTCTGGCTCTGGCCAGCTCACTGCCCGAGAACGCGCCGACAACTGTCGTGGACAATGTATTAGAGCAATACCGTTAGCGGAATACGCGGTCGTCGCGTGCTGGCGAGAGACTGACGCGCGTAGCGCCTCGCTCATGGAAGAGGAGAAAATGCGATGAGGCGAATCCTGACTTCAATCCGACGAACCGGGCTCTGCGCGGCCGCAGCCCTCGTGTTCGTCGCTCTATCGGCTTCTAACTCCACCCGGGCCGACAGCGACGGCGATTCGGACAAGACGCGGTTCACTATCGATGGTTCTGGGGGTTTGGCGAGCGTTTCGACCAACGGCTTTGACACCGGCGCGACCAATGGCTTTCTAGCCAAGCTTGGGACGAATGGCCGCACCTGCGGGAGCTGTCACGTTGACGCCAATGCCTGGACCTTCACCCCACAGCACGCGAAGTCGCTCGCACCAAACGATCCGCTCTTCACGCCCAATGACGGCTCCGATTGTCCGCCCACAAGTCCGTTCCAGAGACCGAACAGCGCGCTCTCCTCGGAAGTCCTCCAGTACGGACTCATCCGTGTTGAGCTCGGCATTCCCGCCACGGCCAACTTTGCACTGGCTTCCACGACCAATCCGAAGCGATGTGCGATCCCGCCAGGCTCTCCGGGGGTCGGTGGGCAGCTCTTCCTCTTCCGGCGGCCACTACCTTCGAGCAACCTAATCTTCGACTCGGCCATCATGTGGGATGGGCGGGAGACTCTCGAGCGCCTTACGACACAGGCGGACTTCCAGAACCTTGTCCCGCTACTCTTCGACCTCGCCGATCAAGCCAACAGCGCGACAACAGGCCATGCGCAGGGGGTATCAATCGCCGGCACGCCCGCCCAGGCGGACATCGTCACGTTTGAGACGAACCTCTACACCGCGCAATCCCTTCTCTTCCAACAAGGTCTTATTGCTTTGCTGACTGCCGATGGGGCGCGAGGCGGAGCGGACTATCTTCAGGATGCGGTGGCGCCCGCGTTCTTCATCGGAATCAATGACCCGCTAACGCCGGGATTCACTAATGCAAACTTCGATCTATACGCCGCCTGGGAGCCGACGAGTCCAACCTACAAGTCCCTGCGGTCGAGCGAGCAGGCGATCGGCCGCGGTGAGGCGATCTTCAACAACACGACCTTTGTGATCCATGACGTGCCCGGGCTGAACAGCGCTCCAAGCAACCCTCTCTACAATCCGGCCGATCCGCTCGCGGGGCGGGACATCCGGGGGGGGTGCGCGATCTGCCATAACAACCCGAATGTGGGGAACCACTCGACGTCGCTCCCGATCAACATCGGCGTCACGATGGCGCAGCCGACGAACAACGACGGCTCGCCGAACAACGTCCTGGATATCGCGCACCTGCCTATCTACACGCTTCAGAACACAGCGACAGGAGCACCCGTGGCCGTGACCGACCCGGGGAAGGCCATGCTGAGCGGCAATTGGACCGACATCGGAAAGACGAAGGGCCCGATGCTCCGCGGGCTCGCCGGGCGTGCACCCTACTTCCACAACGGCTCGGCGAAGGACCTCACGACGGTGGTGAACTTCTACAACCAGCGCTTCAATATTGGCTTCACACCCCAGCAGGTGAGCGACCTCGGGGCGTTCCTCAGCGCGCTCTGAGGGCGAGCTGCCCGTGGTCATTCGCCATCGGTGATCGTGCATTCCCTGTGCCCGAAATTTGACACGGTGTGGAACGATCGGTCCGGGTCCCACGGGCCACACCTATGTCATCTCGCCGGTTCCTCAGACACGAATACGACTCTGACTAGGGGTCAGCTGCCAACCAGGGAGGGTGATCTTATGCGAGCTGCACTATCTGCAGCACGATCGCACCATCACCCTCACTCATCGCGGTCGGATCTTCCTGGGACCCCAGAAGATCAATATCAGTCAGGCCTTCGCAGGCCAAAAGGTCGGCGTCAAAGAGGTCAGCGAGAAGATCTGGCTGGTCAGCTCTATGCAGTACGATCTAGGATTCTTCGATGACGAGACATGTCGAGAGCGCCGAAAGTCCCTTCGTCGCTAAAGTGTCACCCATGTCTCCGGCCCCCTGTGCCAGGGTAGTTGTCGCCTCCTCTAGGAATAATCGAGGGCGACATGACCAGGCCGTTCTCCATCGCATTTAAGCAGAAAATGGTTGAGCGGCTGACCGGTAAGCATGCCTTGAGCGCAGTGCAGCTGGCTAAGGAAACCGGCGTTCCACAGCAGTCTTTATCCCGCTGGCTACAGGAGGCGCGTAGCCTTCCTCCCATGGCCTCGAACAACCAAAGATCGCGGGCGTGGAGCGTAGAGCAGAAGGCCCGGGTTCTGGCTGAGGGCAGCAACCTCTCCGGCGAGCAGCTCAATGCCTACTTGCAACACGAAGGAGTCCAGCTCGCTGACTTTGAACGCTGGCGTGTCGCACTGGAGGATGGATCCGGCTCGTTGAGTGCAGCCCGACGCATTCGGCAGCTCGAGCGCGAACTGGCACGCAAGGAGAAGGCCCTGGCGGAGGCTGCGGCACTGTTAGTGCTAAAAAAAACGATCCAGCAGCATGCTCTGGACGAGGACGACGACACCGACGAGCCGAGCGAGCGGTAATCCTAGCAGCCGTGGCACAGGCCCAGTGTTCGGGCGCTCGGTTGGCGCCCGCCTGCCGGATCGCCGGTATCTCGGCTCGTACCGTCGAACGTTGGCGCCAGGCATCCGGCAGTGATGATGCGCGGCGCGGACCGCATCAACGGCCGCCCAACGCGCTCTCGCCGATCGAAGAGACTCAGCTCTTCACGGTGCTCACCAGTTCGCGTTACGCGCACGTCCCACCGCGACAACTGGTCCCGCAGCTGGCCGATGAAGGGCTGTATCTGGCCAGCGAATCTACGCTATATCGGCTGCAACGGCGCTTAGGGCTGCGGCAGCGAAAACGGAGCATAAGCCGCACAGACCTGACGCGTGCCAGCACCCTGCATCGAGCCAGCAGACCCAATCAGGTGTGGAGCTGGGACATTACCTGGCTACCCACCACCGTGCGCGGTATCTACCTGCACCTGTATCTGGTGATGGACGTCTGGAGCCGCCGCATCGTCGGTTGGCGCATTGCCCAGAGCGACTCGGCCGATATCGCCACCGAACTCATCACTCAGGCCTGTCGAGATGGACACGTGGATCCCAAGGGACTGGTACTGCACTCGGACAATGGTAAGCCGATGCGCGCCAATACCATGCTCGCTACCCTGCAATGGTTGGGCGTCGTGCCGTCCTTCAGCCGTCCGCACGTCTCCGATGACAACCCTTACTCGGAGGCGCTGTTCCGCACCCTCAAGCACACGCCGGCTTACCCGCGCGTTCCCTTTGCGGGTCTCGAATCAGCCGGACGCTGGGTGGCGCGCTTCGTTCGACTGGTACAACGCTGAGCATCGACACAGCGCCATCCGCTATGTCACCCCTAATCAGCGCCATTACGGCCAGGAGCAGCAAATCCTGGCTCGTCGCCATGAGCTCTATCAGCTCGCGCGGCGCTCACATCCTCGGCGCTGGACCAGGGCCACGCGCGACTGGAGTCCAGTGCGTCAGGTACTGCTCAATCCCAGCGATGCCGATCGTGTCGCGCGCTGATCCAGGCGACAACTATCTTGACACTCACCGCCGGTATGAACCGTTACCCATGTCATCGGAATAGACACTGATAATTGTGGTAGCGGGGGCTCGATTCGGTCGTTACTTGCACGGCTGCCAAGGCGCGTAAGTAGCTGATTTGCCAGCGTTAGCCGAAACACGCAACACTCTGAGATTGACCGCGCCCTACTCTGCCGGTCATGAAACCCGAGCGCATCTCAGGCATTTGCCACCTGTGCGGCGAGCGCAAAATACTGTCGTTCGAGCATGTGCCACCGCAGGCGGCGTACAGCCACTTTCCCCGCTTCCGGCCTGACGCACGCCAGTTCATCGAACACCGCTACCAGGGCGGGCCGGCGCCGACAATGATCGACGAGCCCCGAGGCGCGGGCGCCTATACGCTCTGTGTTGAGTGCAACACACGCCGCTGTGCGCGGTACGCGATGCACTTCGTCGATTGGGCCGTGCGCTGGCAGACTGCACTCGATTCCGACCCTGCCGCTACGTCGATCCGGCTCTCACAACATATCTATCCAAGCAGGATCATGAAGCAAATCGGCGCCATGTTCCTGAGCGCCAATCCGCCGACCGGCGAGCTACCGATCAGGTTGCGCCGATACGTTTGGAATGCGGAGACGTCGGGTCTATCCGATGGTATTCATGTGTATGCGGCCCTGACACGCGACAAGACCGGCCGACAATCGGCCATTGGCGCCAAGGTCAGCACCGATGGCAGTGAGCCCAATTCGGTGTACTCCGAGATTGCTTTCGCCCCGATGGTTCTACAGTTGACCGTAGAGGACTCGCTACCGACCGATCCGCGGCTCGTCGATATAACCTTCATGGCGAGCGCCAGTTACAAGGAGCGCCTCACCACGCAACTACAATTATCGGTGGTGAATCTGCGCGATTTCTATCCCGGCTCCTACGGATAGCCTGCCGGCACTGTGGAGACAGTCAACAGAATTGAGCTGGAAGCACTGACCATTTCCAGTGCAAGTTTTGCCCGCCGGCGCCGCCGCGCGTAGGATCCGGCAAAGGGAGGAGCTACGAATGCGAATCGCCGCTGCGCTGCTCGTCGCGCCACTCGTAACCGCTTGCGCGTGGCAGTCCGAAGCGCTCAAGGTTGGAGACGATACCTATCAAGTATCAGCCAACGCATCGCCCGCGCGCGGCGGCATCACGGGAGCACGCGAAATGGCGCTTAAGAATGCGAACGCCAAATGCGATTCACTTGGAAAGAACATCAACGTCACGGATCTATCAACCGAGCACGCCTGGCCCACCAATGGCGTTGCGACCGTGACATTTACATGTAAATGAAATCAATACTACTGGTGATGCTGCTGGCATGCGGAACGGCGCAGGCATCCGAGTGGGTTTCGCTCGGCAAGACTCTTGACGGGAAAACAGAAATTCTTGTTGATGTCTCAAGCGTCAAGGTCGCCGGCCAGATTCGGCGGGCGTGGTCTAAGATGGTAGTAGCGCCCCACACGCAGATGCTCGAACAAAAGTGGGTTAGCTCCGTTCTGATTCTCAAGGCGTTTGATTGCGCTGAGAAAACTGTGCGATTCGAAGCGACCACCACCTACTACGACGACGGGAGCAATCACTACGTGCCGGCGGCAGCCTTTCCAACGCCCTGGGAGCCGGTCGCGCCTGAGACTATGGATGATAATCAGATGGAATTACTCTGTGCGTGGAAGCCAAGCGACACACCGCAGACGCCGCAGTGGGTGCCTGTCAGCACGAATAAGGCTGGGACGGAGGAGCAGGATGTTGATGTCTCTAGCATCCAGGTCACAGATGACACGCGGCGAGCGTGGGTCAAGACGCTCGTTAGCCCGCACTCCAAACACGGCGTCGGTAAATATTCGACCAAGTGGATCGCCTACGATCTAGCCCGTATGGCATTCAACTGCGGGGAGGAAGCATTCAGAGTTGAGGATATGTACATATATCTCGACGACGGGACCGTCGACCCCGCGCTTTCCGCCACTCCCGACCCGTGGGGGAGAGTTCCACCCGACAGCGTAGTGGCTACGCTTATGCGATTCATCTGCGGGTGGAAGCTGAAATAGACACTTTACGATGCTTTTACAAATCCTCTGGTGCGCCCGCTGCCACACCGCGTTCACATTTACCGGCGCCCGTGTCGAGCGCGTGGCCGACGGCAAGCTCACCGTTCGTCACCAGGACTGCGGTGCGCTCAACGAGATAGTGCCCTACGGCACGAGCGAAGACGGTCGCGAGCTGTACAAGGTCGTCGGCGAGGTCGAGTCCGGGCACTGAGCGCCTGCTTCGGATTCTCAGCGAACTGCTACCAGCGTGACGATTGTCGTGAGTCAGTCCGAGTTGCTTGATCGTCTGAGCACTGCTTGCGCCGTCGAGCCGCATTTCAGGAGCGTTCGCCCGAGTCATCTGCATTCCGCTAACGGAGCAGCCTCCTCAGCGATCGCGACTCAAGAGCTTGCGCATTGTTCCGGTGTGACCCACGAGGAAGCCTTCAACATCCGCAGGCTGATCGCAGGCTTCGGCCTTAATCTGCCGCAGGAATGGCGCGGCGTACTCGTTTGTAGCCGGCGAGAAGTAAAGGGTCAGAATGTCTCCCTGGAAACCGCTGCTGTACATAGCGACATCATTGTGTTTACCGCCGAATTCACGGAACACAGTTTCAAACTGATCCTTTATTGCGATATGCCGGCCGGCCTGCACATCGACGCTAGGCATTCGCACGCAATACCAAGCTGGCGCGTTCATGGAGCGTCCATTCTAAAGGAGAAAGGGGATCGTAGTTACTCGATCCCCGGATCAGTAGGCGAAGTCTCGACCGTCTCCGGCTCGACAATCTTGGTGCAGAAGAAATGCACGCATCGAGAGCTAAATTCGCCGAGCTGCCAGCCGGCGTCGATCGATTCGAGCATCGCTGCCACAAAGGCGCGCTTCAGATTACTGCCGGCGGGTAGTGGGCGGGCGTCGAGCAGGGCGCCGTGCATGTTGCGCACGGTGTACCAGCGCGGCTCGCTGGTCGGCTCCAGCGGGTCGAAGACGTTTCGGCGGGCCATCGCTGAAACGTAGCCAGCCGCCGGCCGAGCGGTCCATACAGTAGTCCGCAGTGCACAAAGCTGTATAAAGCGTCTCCCCTTCTCTTAATGCTGAGGCGCTGCCGAAGCACCGAATCGGGCGGCAAACCACATTTACGGTGCGCTAGCAGTGTGCGGGGCTAGAAAGGTTCCAGAGCCTTACCGGAACTCCTCATCCGGCTTGTCCGAAATACTCTCACCGATGACTCGTAGACTCGCCTCATCGGTGAACACGGCACTCAAGCGCTGATTCGCGGTTGCGTCAGCAGGCATCGCTCGCAAGCGTCGGTTAATGTCGGTCATGATCGCACCTTGAAGTTCCGAGACGGGAAATCCGTGTGAGACTGACGGCACCTGGGTCTCTTCATCGTTGTGCTGGACGCCGTCTGCGTCGAAGCACCAGTACTCCCCGCCCATGCCCCTCTTACTATTCGTTTGGCGAAAGATCACGACCGACTCAGCGGAAACCGTTTCATCTCCGGTCACGCGGGCATGTGCACTGACAGCTCGGTTTAGAGCCGCAAGCTGCGAGGCGATAAATATACCGGATACTTGGCCACGCTCGTACGGCTTCAAAAGACGCGTGATGCGCCTCATCCACATCCGCTCTTGACGGAGCGCGTAAATGACACCAATTCCTGATATTCCAATCATGCCTTGGCTCCGAGATCTCGGCGGAAATCGAGTTACCTGCGGAGGGCTCTTAAGCACGTCGATCACATAGAGGCAATGTCTGCCATTGCGAATAGCCGAAGCGATAAAACAATGTGTCGTGCGGGCCTGCCGCGCATGACGGACAAGTCTGCGTTGTGCCGCATCCGAAACGCGTTCCAGCAACCTCTCCAGCGGCCAGTTCAGGCCACGCAGCGTTCGATAGACCCACCAGCTGACCTGAGTGTCGTATACCCGACCAACCCCGGCGTAGGCGAGTAGCGCCTGCCCATCGATGGCACCGATACTCGTGATCTTCACCCCAGATTTAGATGAACGCAGAGCATTCTGCCGATTGGTGAGCTTTCGATCAGCGCAGGCCCAGATCGCTGTACGGGATGCGAGGACGACTGCAAATGTCATCGCGCACCGGGGAACGCTACAAGAATGCTTGACATACCCTAGTGTAGCCGCCTTAGGCTGTCCCCCGTTAATGGGATGCTCTCACGGCTGACTGATATGTCGCCACAAATCCTCTGGTGCGCCCGCTGCCGCACCGCTTTCACGTTCACCGGGCGCGCGCGTCGAGCAGGCAGCCCACGTGGATAAGTGCGGCTGGAAGTATGGTATTTACACGGAATACGGTGCGGCGACCAGGGGGAAGCGGAGATGAGGATGATGAATGTCGTTCCGGCGGTCACGTGCCGAATGGGCCTAGTCGTAGTCGCTTTCCTACTGGCGATATTTAGCTGCCAACTCGCACACGCTGACGATGCATTAGATAAAGCGTCGCTTAGGGTCAGCTATGATTTCTGGGATTGTCTGCGCAGTTGGATATATGACCACCATGGTGCCGATCCCGGGAACTGGGTCATCTGCGGCGGCGACTATTGCTTCGAGGGCGAGAAACGCCAATATCTGAGTGCTTGTATGGCCCGGAAGGGCTGGATCCCCGCCTCGCGGGCCGATCCTGATTTCTGGTCGGACGGCGTCGTGACTGATGGCACCTCGTGGTGGCGGCGGGCTTCCAGCGTCAGTCCCTAAACCGGCCGGCAGGGCTGCCGCGGAATGCTGGCCGCTGCCGCATCTACCTTCAGATCGTCTCGCCGACATTGACGACAGTCGTACGACGCTGCTACTTCGCAAAGGAACCAGTACCGGTGGCCGCGTCACGTGCAATTGAATTGCTCGCAAGGGTTCGCTCACAATAAGCGAGGGATAACATGAGTGACAACGCAGCGAAGATCCTGGCCACTGCAATCGTCATGGCCTCACTGGCTTATTTCGCCGTTCATCTCCATGCTAGCGACCACGCCAACACATATACGCTCATCTACAACACGGTGACCGGCAATGGATACGTATGCCCGTCAGCCGATTGCGGTTGGCGTCCACCTGTCGCACCGAATTGAATCACCGCCCAGGGGCTGCCCTTAACGTGATCGATATACCCTCGCTCTGGAAGACTTTCCTGCACGACCGCGTGATGTTGGAGCAACATCAACGCCGCCGATGCGCAACCCTTCATCCAGGAGGACTCACGTCATGGCCAAGGCAAAGAACCCACGACGAATCACTGTAGCCGGAGAACATATAGGCCGCGCGCTATCCCCGAAGGAGCTGCTCGCGGTCGCTACGGCCGTTCGAGCCGCAACGACCTCCGCGAACGCCAGTGACCGCAAAACCCTGAAGCTTGCATTTGCCAAGCTGCGCGCGGCCGAGAAATGGAAGGCACTAAACGCCAAAACTCGGAGTATGTAGCTGCAAATAACGGAGACCACATATGGTCGCTCAAAGGCAAATGGCCATAAGCCTAATCTCGGCGTTGTGCGTAATCGTTAGCCCTGCACTGCCGTCTGCTGAATGGATGGGGCACCTAGCGACGCTCTTCCAGGCTCAAGTCGCCTGCGCGAATTCGAACAGCAAAGAGTGCTTGCCCTACATCGCGGAGGCGGTGGCAGTGGCGCAGCTATTGACAGAACAAGTTAAAGTACCGATCCGCAAGGACGAAGCGTATGGTGTTGTTTTTCACGGTGGGCACGTCGAAAGTTGTTCGATAACTTGGTTGCAATCAATGAATGGAACTACGCTCTGACCTGCTAGTCGATTTTCGGTCCAGTTGATACTTTGGGACAATGGCCCTTCGGGAACCGAGGGGACCATGAAGAAGACAAGATTTTCCGAAGAGCAGATGGTCAAGATCCTGCGCGAGGCGGACAAGACGCCGGTATCAGAGGTGGCCAAGAAGCACGGGGTCAGCGACGTCACGATCTACGCCTGGCGCAAGCGCTTTGGGCAGCTTGAGGCGGTGGATGTGAAGCGGCTGCGCCAGCTTGAGGCCGAGAACGCCCGACTCAAGAAGCTGCTGGCCGAGCGGGTGATGGACATCGAGATATTGAAGGAAGTCGCCGCAAAAAAATGGTGAGCGCGCCCGTGCGCCGTCAACAGATCGCTTTCGTCTGCCAAAGAGGCCGATCTGTCCGGCGAGCGTGCGCGCTGCTGAGTGTGGCTCGATCCACCGTGGGCTATCAGTCGCGCCTGGTGCAGCGCGACGCGCCCGCTGTGGCTGTGATGCACGAGCTCGCAGCACAGTATCCGCGGTACGGGTATCGGCGTATCCAGGTATTTCTGGCGCGCCGTGGACATGCCATGAGCACTGATCGGGCGCACCGACTCTGGCGGCTGCACAAGCTGCAAGTCCCTAGAAAACGGCCGCGGCGGCGCGTGGCGAGCTGCCGCCCACGGCCGTTGCCGGCAACGGCCGTGGGCCAGGTCTGGGCCTATGACTTTCTGTTCGACGCCTGTGCCAATGGGCAGCAGTTGAAATGCCTGACGGTGGTCGATGAGTTCACTCGAGAGTGCTTGGCGATCGATGTGGCTGGCAGCATTCGCTCCGGCCGGGTCATCGAAGTGCTGAGCAAGCTGGTCAGCGTTCACGGCAGCCCGAAGTACCTGCGATCCGACAACGGCCCGGAGTTTGTGTCGAGAGCAATTCTGAAGTGGCTCACGCAGGCGAACATCGATACTGCCCACATCGATCCCGGTAAGCCCTGGCAGAACGGCAACAACGAATCCTTCAACGGCAAGTTCCGCGATGAATGTCTGTCGATGGAGTGGTTCAGAAATCGCATCGATGCGAAGATCGTCATCGAACAGTTCCGGCGCCAGTTCAACGAGGTCCGACCTCACTCGAGTCTCGGGCAGCTGACCCCGGCAGAGTTCAAACAGCAACTATCATCAACCAACAACCCGGAGCTGGCCATTTCCTAAGTCACCAGTGGACCGAAGAATGCCAGCAGGTCAGGAGGGCTAAGCCATGACAGACAACAACAATGAGATGGATTTGGCCGATGTCATGGATTCATTTTTCGAGTTTGCAGATGACTGGGTAAACGCGGAAGGCTCCCGATTCACACAGTTCGACGTAATGACTGTCGCATTCGCTTGGATTCAGGCTCAGCTCGAAATCGAGGGGTTTGACGAGTTTGCCAAAAAAGTGTCGGCCCTCGGACAGGAGTTTAAAGCGCTACCCGCTGATCGATGCTGGCGCACGATGACTCCCGAGGAGATACAGGCCTTCCAGTTGACGCTGGATGCGGCGGCGGCAGCACGCCCTAGGCTGCGCTTGGTGCATTCCCAGCCATAGCCGTTGGCCGGCGCTGCCACTGCTCGTGGGCGGCACGCCGGCTTTCATCCGACCAAATGCAGGAATTAGCGTGCTTTGCACCACCATTGTGCAATGCACTGCAATGTGTTACCATTGACATCTGGTAACTAGTAGGAGTCACCATGGCAAAAGCAAAGAAACCAAATAGCAAAGAGCGCCTAGTCAAAGTGCCGATGAGCATTTACCTCGACAAGGATCAGGCTGAAGCGCTCCGAGAGCTGAGTGACCGCACCGGAGCCCCAGTCAATCACTACATGCGCGAGGGTGTGAAGCTGATCCTGGCGCAGCACAAGGAGCGCTAACCATGGCACCCAAGCAACTGCGCGCCGCCCTCTACGCCCGCTACAGCACCGACAAGCAGAAGGTCGAGAGCCTAGAGGATCAATGGCACGTATGCGAGCAAGTAGCTGCGCGACAGGGCTTCAAGATCGTAGCCAAATTTGGCGATAAGGAAATTTCAGGCGGGACAGCCGACCGAAAGGGCTACCAGGACATGCTAGAGGCCGCCCGCGCCGGCATGTTCGACATATTGATTGCCGAGGACACAGATCGCCTGTGGCGCGCCGTCTCGGAGTATGGGCCGCGTTCCGCAGAATTTGAGGACTTGAACATCGATCTAGTTACCGCGGATGGCGATGACACGCGCAAGGACGGTTGGAGCATATTCATACAGATTAAGGTAGCGATGGGCCAGTATGCGCGGCGGCAGGCCCGCTATCGCACTCGGCGCGGCCAGCAAGGCAAGGCCCTAAAGGGTGAAAGCACTGGCGGCAGGGCTTACGGCTATGTGTGCTCAAATCAGACCCGCACCGTCGATCCCAAGCAAGCCAAGGTTGTACTACAGATTTACCAGTGGCGAGCCGCCGGCTGGTCGGCACAGCGCATAGCTCGCCACCTGAATGATACGGGCGTGCCCTCTCCCGGCTCGACATGGAATCGTGTGGACACCGGGGAGCATCGCAAGATCAAGAGCGGCTGGCGTCCGAGTGCTATTGCCGGAGACCCGGCGCGCGGCGTCGGCATCCTGAACAACCCACTCTATAAGGGACAGATGATTTGGGGCCGTTCTCAGTGGATACGCAGCGCGGCCAACTCGAAGAAGCGTCGGGTTGAAAGGGTAGAACCGAGCGAGTGGATAGTGCATGACATACCCGCATTGCGCATTGTGACTGATGCGCTGTGGGACAAGGTGCATGCAATCCAGACCGCAAAGAACCCGCGTCGCGAGGCCGTTAAACGTGGCATTGCCAAAAAAGCTTCCGGACACGATTCGAAGTATTGGCTTGGCACGATTCTGGTGTGCGAGTGTGGCAGCAACTACATAGGCAACGGCATTAAGGATTACGTCTGCCCCGCGCACATCTCCAATGATTGCGACAACGATATGCGGTTTCGCCGTGAAGACGCTCACGTAGCGGTGTTTGACCTGCTGCACACGGAACTATTGAGTGACAAGCAGATAGCCATTGGCCGCCAGTACGCTGAGCAGGTACTACGGGAGCGTGCGCGAGATGAGGAACAAGCGGCGCGTGACGCCGAGCGCGGCGTTGACCTGAAGCGCCTAGATGATGAGATCAGGCAACTGCGCGGCATGCCCCTGCGCCCGGCTGCGCTGGCCGCTGCCATAGCGGAAATTGAAAAGGAACGGGCGGAGTTGCTGGCCAAGGCCGCCGGCAAGCGTGACCAGCGCGAGAGCCGAGCCCGGCAACTGCTGGCCCGCCTGCCTGACATCGTGCGTGCGTACCGGCAGCAGCTACAGCGGGCCATGAAAGTGCTGGCTGATGACCGGCTGGTGCATGACGCCCGTGAACTGGCGCGCGGGCTCCTGGCTGACGGTCAGATAGTGCTGGCCCCCACGCCTGACCATACGGCCGTGACCGGCCCGGTGCGGCTGGTGGGCCTAGGTGAGCACGTGCTTGAGTTGGCCGGCTGGCAGCGCCGGCAAAGGGCTTTGCCCGGCTGTAATGAGCGTTCGGGCTCATAGGTTACAGATTATTCCGGCCCCCTGTGCCAGGGTAGTTGTCGCCTCCTCTAGGAATAATCGAGGGCGACATGACCAGGCCGTTCTCCATCGCATTTAAGCAGAAAATGGTTGAGCGGCTGACCGGTAAGCATGCCTTGAGCGCAGTGCAGCTGGCTAAGGAAACCGGCGTTCCACAGCAGTCTTTATCCCGCTGGCTACAGGAGGCGCGTAGCCTTCCTCCCATGGCCTCGAACAACCAAAGATCGCGGGCGTGGAGCGTAGAGCAGAAGGCCCGGGTTCTGGCTGAGGGCAGCAACCTCTCCGGCGAGCAGCTCAATGCCTACTTGCAACACGAAGGAGTCCAGCTCGCTGACTTTGAACGCTGGCGTGTCGCACTGGAGGATGGATCCGGCTCGTTGAGTGCAGCCCGACGCATTCGGCAGCTCGAGCGCGAACTGGCACGCAAGGAGAAGGCCCTGGCGGAGGCTGCGGCACTGTTAGTGCTAAAAAAAACGATCCAGCAGCATGCTCTGGACGAGGACGACGACACCGACGAGCCGAGCGAGCGGTAATCCTAGCAGCCGTGGCACAGGCCCAGTGTTCGGGCGCTCGGTTGGCGCCCGCCTGCCGGATCGCCGGTATCTCGGCTCGTACCGTCGAACGTTGGCGCCAGGCATCCGGCAGTGATGATGCGCGGCGCGGACCGCATCAACGGCCGCCCAACGCGCTCTCGCCGATCGAAGAGACTCAGCTCTTCACGGTGCTCACCAGTTCGCGTTACGCGCACGTCCCACCGCGACAACTGGTCCCGCAGCTGGCCGATGAAGGGCTGTATCTGGCCAGCGAATCTACGCTATATCGGCTGCAACGGCGCTTAGGGCTGCGGCAGCGAAAACGGAGCATAAGCCGCACAGACCTGACGCGTGCCAGCACCCTGCATCGAGCCAGCAGACCCAATCAGGTGTGGAGCTGGGACATTACCTGGCTACCCACCACCGTGCGCGGTATCTACCTGCACCTGTATCTGGTGATGGACGTCTGGAGCCGCCGCATCGTCGGTTGGCGCATTGCCCAGAGCGACTCGGCCGATATCGCCACCGAACTCATCACTCAGGCCTGTCGAGATGGACACGTGGATCCCAAGGGACTGGTACTGCACTCGGACAATGGTAAGCCGATGCGCGCCAATACCATGCTCGCTACCCTGCAATGGTTGGGCGTCGTGCCGTCCTTCAGCCGTCCGCACGTCTCCGATGACAACCCTTACTCGGAGGCGCTGTTCCGCACCCTCAAGCACACGCCGGCTTACCCGCGCGTTCCCTTTGCGGGTCTCGAATCAGCCGGACGCTGGGTGGCGCGCTTCGTCGACTGGTACAACGCTGAGCATCGACACAGCGCCATCCGCTATGTCACCCCTAATCAGCGCCATTACGGCCAGGAGCAGCAAATCCTGGCTCGTCGCCATGAGCTCTATCAGCTCGCGCGGCGCTCACATCCTCGGCGCTGGACCAGGGCCACGCGCGACTGGAGTCCAGTGCGTCAGGTACTGCTCAATCCCAGCGATGCCGATCGTGTCGCGCGCTGATCCAGGCGACAACTATCTTGACACTCACCGCCGGGCACATCGCTGACACTTTTGGGCTTTTGCGGGAGACGCAAATGCCCTGGCAGGAGTGTCGCAAGGTGGACGAACGGCTGCGCTTTATCGCCCGGTTGCTCGATGGGGAGAGGATGGCGGGGCTGTGCCGCGAGTTTGATATCTCCCGCCAGACTGGCTACAAGATCTACGCCAGGTACAAGGACTGCGGCCTGCACGGGCTCACGGATCGATCCCGACGTCCGTATCGGCAAGCCAACCGCTTGCCCTTCCAGATCGAGTCGCTGATTGTGCAGTTGCGCAGGGAGCACCCCAGCTGGGGTGCTCCCAAGATCCGCGAGAAGGTCAAACGCCTGCGCCTGGGCATTGCGCTACCGGCCATCAGCACTGTGCACGCCGTATTGGATCGCCATGGTCTGGTGACCCGGGGCCGCCGGCGTAACCACTACAAGGCCGAAGGCACGGGCCTATCCCGCCCCGATCATCCCAACGATCTGTGGTGCGCCGATTACAAGGGCGAGTTCATGCTCGCGGACCGGCGCTATTGCTATCCGTTGACCATCACCGACTTCGCCAGCCGCTACCTGCTGTGCTGCGAGGCACTGGCGACGACCCAGGAGATCTATGCTTTTACAGCCTTTGAAAGGGTCTTCAAGGACTTCGGGCTGCCGCGGGCGATCCGCAGCGACAACGGTGTGCCCTTCGCCAGCAACAGCGCCTTCTTTGGCCTCAGCAAGCTCTCGGTCTGGTGGTTGCGCCTAGGCATCGGCATCGAGCGTATCAGGCCGGGCAATCCACAGCAGAACGGCCGGCACGAACGCATGCACCTGACCTTGAAGAAGGAAGCCACCAAACCGCCGGGGCAAAACTTCCTGCAGCAGCAGGCCAAGTTCGATGCCTTCATCCACGATTACAACCGGGAGCGACCGCATCAGGCGCTGAACATGCGATACCCAGCCGAGCTCTACACGCCCTCACCGCGCCCTTATACCGGTCTACCGGAGCTGCATTACCCGTTCCACGATATGACCATCACCGTGACCCAATGCGGCCGCCTGTGCTTCGGCAGGCGCAAGATCAATCTCAGCGGCGTGTTTGCTGGCCAGAATGTGGGCGTCAAAGAGGTTGCCGATCACGTCTGGTTGATCAGCTTCATGCACTACGATTTAGGCTTCTTCGACGACGAGACCTGTCGCGTCGAATGTGCCCCAAACCCCTTCAGTGCTAAAGTGTCAATGATGTGTCCGGTATAAAACGTCAGCGATCTGACCGGAATACACCTAAGCCCAGTGGTAGCGGGGGCAGGATTTGAACCTGCGACCTTCGGGTTATGAGCCCGACGAGCTGCCAGACTGCTCCACCCCGCACCAGGAAGGCCGCGCATTCTACACCACGTCTCGGAGAAACTGGCCGTCTGGCCGAATTAATTCTTCGCCATGCCAAGTCCCGCCAAGCGGGGCATATTTGTTTTATTATTCAGTCAGTTACGGGATAGCTCGCGGCGAATCCCCTCACCCACGGCCGCCAGCGCGGCTACGGAATCACCCGCTGGCACACGCTCAACAGCGCGTTCGGCAGCAACCCGATGACGGTCACCGCCGCGGTGTTGAGCAGCAGGATGAAGCGCATGCGGGGCCGTGCCTCCGGTACCGGCCGCTCTTCCGCGGGTTCGAAGTACATGTACCAGACCACGCGCAGGTAATAGAACGCGCCGACCACCGAGATCAGTACCGCGAAAGTCGCGAGCCAGACGTGGCCCCCACCGAGCAGCGCCTGCAGGATCCACAGCTTCGCCCAGAAACCGATGAACGGCGGCACGCCGGCGGTGGAGAACATCAGCGCCAGCATCATCGCCGCCAGCAGCGGATCGCGCGTCGCCAGGCCCTTGAAATCGGCGATCTCGTCGTGCTCGAAGCCGCTGCGGCTCAGCATCAGGATCATGCCGAATGACGCCAGCGTCGTGAGCACGTACGCGACCGTGAAATTCAGCGCCGCCTGGTAACCACCGGGATTGCCGGTGACGAAGCCGAGCAGTACGAAGCCGGCGTTCGCGATGGCCGAGTACGCCAACATGCGCTTCAGATTGGTCTGCGCGATCGCGCCGATATTGCCGACCAGCAGCGACAGCACCGCGATTGCCGCCAGCATCTGGGTCCAGATTGCGGGGGTGCCGGCCAGCCCATGCGTGAGCAGCCGCAGAATCAGAGCGAACGAGCCGAGATTCGAGACCGTGGCGATGTACAGCGTGACGCTGGTCGGCGCGCCCTGGTAAACATCCGGCACCCACATATGGAACGGAACCGCGCCGAACTTGAACGCTATCGCGGCCACCACGAATGCAACGCCGATGATCAGCGCCGCGTCGGGCCCACGGCGTACGATCAGGCTGAGCTGATCGAGATCGAGCGTCCCGGTGAGGCCGTAGAGCATCGACATGCCGTAGAGCAAAATGCCCGAGGCAATCGCACCGAGCACGAAATACTTCGCGGCCGCTTCGGCCGCGATGCCCGAGTCGCGGTCGAATGCCACCAGCGCGTACAGCGACAGCGACAGCAGCTCGATCCCCAGGTACACGGTCAGCAGGCTGTTGGCCGAGATCAGCACGAAGATGCCAAGCAGTGCCGTGAGGCACAGCACGTAGTACTCCCCTCCCCGTATCTCGCGCTGTTCCAGGTAGTCCTGCGAATAAAATACCGCGGTCGCCATCGCGACGAACGCCGCCAATTTCAGGAATCCCGCCAACGGATCGACCACGTACAGGCCATCGAACAGCAGCAGCCGCTGCATCGACAGGCCGTACTGGCTGGTCAACGCCACCCCGACGGTCAGCGCCAGCATCGTCAGTGTCGCGGTCAGGCCGCGACGGGTCGCCCCAAAGTAGACATCGCACAGCAGGATCAGGCAGGCCGAGG
This sequence comes from uncultured Gammaproteobacteria bacterium, assembly GCA_963701975.1. Taxonomy (GTDB): domain Bacteria; phylum Pseudomonadota; class Gammaproteobacteria; order Steroidobacterales; family Steroidobacteraceae; genus FEN-1191. The sequence goes on along the minus strand of OY969692.1, from coordinate 2,817,518 downwards.
CCGCCAGCGAGATCTCCGGGATCGCCGGCAGCAACGCCGCAACCGTCAGCGTACCGGCCGTCATATCGCCCCCGGAATCTTGCTGGTCAGAATCTGTTGCAACAGGTGCTGCACCGTGGCTTCCATCATGTTCAGCATCGGCGCCGGCCATACGCCGAGCAGCAGTACCGCCAGCGCCAGCATCCCGAGCACCAGCGTACTCGCGCGGGTTCAGATCCTGCATCTTCGCGACCTGCTCGTTGGCGACCTCCCCGAAGATCACGCGTTTGACCAGCCACAGGTTGTATGCGGCGCCGACCACCAGGATCGTGCCCGCCAGCAGCGCGAACCAGAAGCTGGCCTTGAAGCTCGCGAGGATCACGAGGAATTCACCGATGAAACCCGAGGTGCCTGGCAGGCCGGAGTTCGCCAGCGCGAACAGCACCATGAAAGCACCGAATTTCGGCATCACATTGATGACACCGCCGTAGGCGCTGATCTCGCGCGTATGCAGCCGGTCGTACATCACGCCGATGCACAGGAACAGCGCGCCAGAGATCAGCCCGTGCGAGATCATCTGCACCACCGCGCCGTCGAGGCCGTTGACCGCGCCCCTGGCCGAGCCGGTGGCCGCCACGATGTAGAACACCACGAACGCACCCAGCGTCACGAACCCCATGTGCGCGATCGATGAATACGCCACCAGTTTCTTCATATCCTGCTGCACCATCGCCACGAACGCGATGTAGACGATTGCGATCAGCGACAGCGTAATGATCAGCCAGTCGAGCTCGCGGCTGGCATCGGGCGTCATCGGCAGGCTGAAGCGCAGCAGGCCGTAGCCGCCCATCTTCAGCATGATCGCCGCCAGGATCACCGAGCCGCCGGTGGGTGCCTCGACGTGCGCATCGGGCAGCCAGGTGTGCACCGGCCACATCGGCACCTTGACCGCGAACGCCAGCAGGAACGCGAGAAATACCCAGCGCTGCTGGGCAAGCGTCAGCGGCAGTTGCTGCATCGCTGCAATGCTGTAGTCCCCCGCCTTCAGGTACAGGAAGATCAGCGCCACCAGCATCAGCACCGAGCCGAGGAAGGTGTACAGGAAGAACTTCAGCGTCGCATACACGCGCCGCGGGCCGCCCCAGACGCCGATGATCACGAACATCGGGATCAGCATCGCTTCCCAGAAGAAATAGAACAGCAGCGAATCGAGGGAGGCGAACACCCCGATCATCAGCCCTTCCATGATCAGGAAGGCCGCGTAGTACTGTGACGAGCGCTTCTCGACCACCGACCAGCCGGCGATGATGACCGGCACGGTCATGAATGCCGTCAGCAGGATCAGCGGCAGCGAAATGCCGTCCACGCCGAGGTAGTACTGCGACTTCAGCATCGGGATCCACGGCATGCGCTCGATGAACTGGAACTTCGCGGTGCCGTCGGCAAAGCCAGTGTACAGCGACACGCAGGCCGCGAGCGTCAACAACGAGCTGACCAGCGCCGCCCAGCGCGCCGCGCGCGCGTGCCGGTCCCCGAACGCCAGCGTTACCAGCCCGCCCGCGACCGGCAGCCAGATCACGAGGGAGAGCAAGCCGAGATGCTGCATGCCTTGGAGACCTTCGCCTTAGATGTGGATGAGGAACCAGCCGAGCGAGACCGCCAGACCGATAATCATCCAGAACGCGTACGAATAGAGAAATCCGCTCTGTAGCAATCGTGTCACGCCGGCGAGTCGTCCGATCGCGTCGGCCGAGCCGTTGACCAGCGCCCCGTCGATCACCGCCTCATCGCCCCCGCGCCACAGTACGACGCCCAGTCCGCGCGCCATCGGTGCCAGCACGTTTTCATTGAACCAGTCGAAGTAGTACTTGTTGACCAGCAGCCCATAGAGCCCGCTGAAGCGCTCGCGCAGCGCGTCGGCCGCCTGCGGCCGCTTGAGCACGTACCACCAGGCGGTGAGCACGCCGAGCGCGGCCAGCCAGGCGGGCGCCGCGGCCACGGCGTGCAGCGCGAACGCGGTCGGGCCGTGCCATTCGCTCTTGAGCTCCCCGACCACGTCGTTGCCTTCGAGTACCTTGATCGCGCCGCCGAAGTAGCCGCCGAACAGCACCGGCTCGACCGTCAGGTAGCCGATGACGAGCGACGGGATCGCCAGCGCGACCAGCGGCGCCTTCATGTCCCAGCCGACATCGTGGAAGTGCTCGCGCGCCTGATGGTCCAGGCGCTCCGGTCCATGAAACGTCATGAAGATCATGCGAAACGTGTAGAGCGCGGTCACGAACACGCCCAGCAACACGCACCAGTAGGCATAGCCGGCGCCATAGCGCTGCGAGGCATGCACCGCATCGATCAAGGCATCCTTGGAATAGAAGCCCGAGAAGAACGGCGTGCCGATCAGCGCCAGCGCGCCGATCAGAGCCGTCCAGTAGGTGACCGGCATGCGCTGACGCAGGCCGCCCATCTTGCGCATGTCCTGCTCGTGATGCATCGCGATGATGACCGCGCCGGCCGCGAGGAACAGCAGCGCCTTGAAGAACGCATGCGTCATCAGGTGAAAGATCGCGACGCTGTAGCCGGACACGCCGAGCGCGACCGTCATGTAGCCGAGCTGTGACAGCGTCGAGTACGCGATCACGCGCTTGATGTCGTTGTTGACGATGCCGAGAAAGCCCATGAACAGCGCGGTGGTGGCGCCGATCACCAGCACGAACGACAGCGCGGTTGGCGAGTACTCGAACAGCGGCGACATCCGCGCCACCATGAATATTCCCGCGGTCACCATGGTAGCGGCGTGGATCAGTGCCGAGATCGGCGTCGGACCTTCCATCGAATCGGGCAGCCAGACGTGCAGCGGCACCTGGGCCGACTTGCCCATCGCGCCGATGAACAGGCAGATGCAGATCACCGTGGCCGCCGACCACGCATGGCCCGGGAACAACACCAGACTCTTCGTGGCCAGCGTCGGAGCCGCGGCGAACACTTCCTGGTAGTCGAGCGAACCGGTGAAATACAGCACACCGGCGATGCCGAGCACGAAGCCGAAGTCGCCGACGCGATTGACCAGGAACGCCTTGAGGCTGGCGAAGATCGCGCTCGGCCGCGTATACCAGAACCCGATCAGCAGATAGGACACCACGCCGACCGCTTCCCAGCCGAAGAACAGCTGCATGAAGTTGTTCGACATCACCAGCATCAGCATCGAGAAGGTGAACAGCGAGATATAGGCGAAGAAACGCTGGTAGCCCGGGTCGTCCTCCATGTAGCCGACGGTGTAGACGTGCACGCACAGCGACACGAATGTCACCACCGCCATCATCAGCGCGCTCAACCGGTCGATCAGGAACCCGACCTGCATGCGCACGCCGTCGCTGACCAGCCAGGTGTAGACCGTGGCGTCGAAGTTCGGCGCCTGCGCCACCAGCATCTGCTCCAGCACCCAGCACGACAGCACACACGAGATCGCCACCGCGCCGATCGTGACGGCTGCCGCGCCCGCGCGGCCGATCGCCTTCCCGGCCAGCCCGGCCAGCAGCGCGGCCAGCAGCGGCAGCAGCGGGATCGCAAGCAGCAGATTGGGGTTCATGATGTCGGTGTTGTTGTTGGTATCGGTGGCACGATTGGCATGGTCCTGGCGCGTTCAGCCCTGCAGCTGGTTGAGCTCCTCGACGTTGATGCTGCGCCGCTCGCGGAACAGCACCACCAGGATCGCCAGGCCGATGGCCGACTCCGCGGCGGCCACCGTGAGCACGAAGAACACGAATATCTGGCCGTCGAGCTGGCCGAGGTAGCGCGAGAAGGCGACGAAATTGAAGTTCGCCGCCAGCAGCAGCAGCTCGATGCACATCAGCAGCAGCAGCACGTTCTTGCGATTCAGGAAGATACCGGCCACCGACAGCGCGAACAGGATTGCCGACAGTGTCAGCATGTGGGCCAGCGTGATCATTTGCGCTGTTCCGCGTCCATCTTGACCAGCCGCACCCGCTCGCTGGCGCGCGCCGCCACCTGGCGGCCGATGTTCTGCACCTTCAGGCCCGGGCGATGGCGCAGCGTCAGCGCGATAGCGGCCACGATCGCGACCAGCAGCACCATCGCAGCGATCTCGAACGGATAGGCGTACTTGCTGTAGAGCAGCGCGCCGAGCTCCTGTGTATTGCTGTAGTTCGCCGGCAGCGGCGCTGCGCCGCGCGTCACATCGATGCCGAGCCTGCGGGTCAACACCACGCCCGCGATCTCGAACACGATGGTGCCGGCCATGATCCAGCCGAGCCAGGCGAAGCGCGTGAAACCGGCACGCAGCTCCTCCAGGTTGATGTCGAGCATCATGACCACGAACAGGAACAGCACCATCACCGCCCCGACGTACACCAGCACCAGCACGATGGCGAGAAACTCGGCCTGGATCAGCAGCCACAGCGCCGCGCTGGTCACGAAACACAGCACCAGGCTCAGCGCCGAATAGACCGGATTGCGCGACACGATCACGGCCAGCGCGGCGATTACCAGGATCGTCCCCCAGAGGTAGAACAGGATCAGCGGCAGCACGGCGACTCCTTATCCTTGCAACCGGTTCATCAGCGGTAGCGCGCGTCGGCGCTCTTGTCCGCGCTGATCATCGCCTCATAGCGCTCGCCGACCGCGAGCAGCTTGTCCTTGTTCATGATGTTCTCGCCGCGATGCTCCATGTGATATTCGTGGATGCGCGTCTCGACGATCGCATCCACCGGGCAGGCCTCTTCGCAGAAGCCGCAGTAGATGCACTTGAACAGGTCGATGTCGTAGCGGGTGGTGCGGCGCGTACCGTCAGCGGCGACGTCGGAATCGATCGTGATCGCCAGCGCCGGACACACCACCTCGCACAGCTTGCAGGCAATGCAGCGCTCCTCGCCGTTCGGATAGCGGCGCAGCGCGTGCAGGCCGCGGAACCGCACCGACTGCGGCGTCTTCTCCTCCGGGTACTGCACCGTGACCTTGCGCCGAAACAGCGAGCGCGCGGTGACCGACAAGCCCGAGAGCAGCTCGGTCAGCATGAAGGTCTTGATCGGATTGGCCATCGCCATCATTCGCTCCGGTGCGTGCCCGCTACAGCTTCCATGGACCCACGTGATACCAGCTCATCAGCCCCTCGACCGCGATCCACACCAGCGTCACCGGGATCAGGAACTTCCAGCCCAGGCGCATGATCTGGTCGTAGCGATAGCGCGGAAAGGTGGCGCGAAACCACAGGAACAGGAACAGCAGCCCGAACACCTTGAGCACCAGCCAGTGGGTACCGGGCAGCGCCAGCAGGCTCGTGCCCCCGAGCCACGCCGGGTAACCATCGAGCGGGCTGAGCCAGCCGCCGAAGAAGAACACCGCGGTCAGGCCCGCGATCAGGATCATGTTGGCGTATTCGGCCAGGAAGAACAGCGCGAACGCCATGCCCGAGTACTCGACATGGAAGCCGGCGACGATCTCGGATTCGCCCTCGGCGACATCGAACGGCGCGCGGTTGGTCTCGGCAACCCCGGAGATGAAATACACCACCAGCAGCGGCAGCAGCCAGAACCAGTTCCAGGCGAGCCCGCCGCCGTGCTGCTGCGTGACGATGGTGCCCAGGTTCAGGCTGCCCGACGCCATCAGCACGCCCACCAGCGCAAACCCCATCGCGATCTCGTAGGCGACCATCTGCGCCGCCGAGCGCATCGCGCCGAGAAATGCGTACTTGGAATTCGAGGACCAGCCCGCGAGGATCACGCCGTAGACCCCCATCGAGGTCAGCGACAGCACGTACAGCAGGCCGGCATCGACGTTGGCGATCGCGTAATGCGGCGCGATCGGCACCACTGCCCAGGCGGCGAACGCGGGAATCAGTGTGATCATGGGCGCGAGCTGGAACAGGATCTTGTTGGCGCGCGCCGGGATCACGATCTCCTTGATCAGCAGCTTCACGACGTCGGCGAACGGCTGGCCCATGCCGGGCAGGAAGCCGAAGATCTTCACGCGGTTGGGGCCGATGCGCAGCTGCATCCAGCCGATGACCTTGCGTTCCCACAGCGTCAGGTACGCGACGCACAGGATCAGCACCACGGTGAGTACCAGCGTGAACACCGTCGAATGCACGTAGCCCGGCAGCTGCCCCCACAGATCGACCACCCGGTTCACGCCGGTGCTCCATACAGCCGCGGGCCGGCGCGCCCATCGCGCGTGCGCTGCAGTGGCGCCGAGCGGCGCAGCACCGGGTCGATCTGGTACATTGGCAGGTCGATCACCGCTTCGGTGGCGGCGGCCTGCAGCGCCACCGCGGCGCGAAACAACGGCTGCGGCGCGGCCTCGAGCCGCGACTTGAGCTCATCGCGCACGCCTTCCGAGGACTGGTAGTCGAAGCCGGCGAGCTCGAGCAGAGTGCCGAGTACGCGCAGGATCTTCCAGGCCGGGCGCGATGCGCCGAGCGGCTTGGCGGCCCCGCCCTGGCTCTGCCAGCGGCCCTCCAGACTCACGTAGGTGCCCGAGCTTTCGGCAAAGGTGCCCGCGGGCAACAGAATGTGCGCCGCACGCTTCATCTCTTCGTTCGCGTAGGCGCTGACCGCCACCACGCAGCGCGCGCGCGCCAGGGTCGCGAGCGCGCCCGGCATTGCTGCGTCGGCCCAGGGCTCGACATTGAGCAGCAGATAGCCGGGCAGCGTCTGCTCGAGCATCTGCCGCGCGCTGAGCCCCGGGTTCGCACGCGCGGCCCCGCCCGCGCCGCGGTGCGGCACCGCGCCGGCCAGGTACGCCCCGGCCGCATTGCCGCCCTCGGCGAGCTCGCCCAGGCTCGCACCAGTGGCCGCAGCCAGCGCGCGCGCCAGCGCGCGCAGTTCGCTGTAGCGGCTGCTGCGGGTGGCCAGAGCGCCGAGCCAGATCGCTCGCCGCTCGCCGCTCTTGAGCGCCGTGGCGATCGCGCGGTGCTCCTCGCCGGGCGCCACGTTCGCGAGCAGCGCGGCAAGCTCGGGTGGCGCCGGTGCGCCTTCGAGCGCCGCGAGCAGTACCGCGGCCAGATCCGCGACCTGCTGCGCCGGCGGCGACAGCACGCTGTGGGCTACGGGGAAGAAATAGTCGAAGCGCACCGGGTTGATGAAGCTGATAAGGGCGCCGCGCAGGCTCGCCTTGCGCACGCGGTGCGCCAGGATCGGTACCTCGTGCCGCAGGTTCGATCCCACCACCAGCAGCGCATCGAGCGCATCAATGCCGGCCACCGCAAGCCCGAGGCTCGGAGTGAGCGCATCGGCCGCCTGGTCGCGAAAATCACGCTGCCGCAGCCGATGATCGATGTTGGCGCTGCCGAGCCCTTCGGCCAGGCGCGACAGCAGATACAGTTCCTCGAGCGTGCTCGACGGATGCGCCAGCAGGCCCAGCCCGGGCGCCTCGGCAGCCGCGGCCCCGAGCCCCTGCGCGGCCGCGGTGAGCGCGACGTCCCATTCGACTTCACGCCAGCTGCCGTCGGCCTGCCGCAGTTGCGGCGCGAGCAGGCGGTCCTCGCTGTACACACCCTCGTAGCTGAAGCGGTCCCGATCGGCGATCCAGGTCTCGTTGATCTCCTCGCACGGCCGCGGCACCACGCGCATCAGCCGCCCGCGCAGCACGTGGCCGTAGAGCTGCGTGCCGACGCCGTCGTGCGGCGAGACCAGCGGATACTGTGTCATCTCCCAGCCGCGGCCGCGGTAGCGAAACGGCTTGCTGTTGAGCGCGCCCACCGGACACAGGTCGATGATGTTGCCCGACAGCTCGTGATCGACGCTGTGCTCGATGTAGGTGCCGATCTCCATGTGCTCGCCGCGCCCGGTGGCCCCCATCTCCTGGATGCCGGCGATGTCCTGGCCGAAGCGCACGCAGCGCGTGCAGTGGATGCAGCGCGTCATGTCGGTCGACACCAGCGGCCCGAGATTCTTGTCCTTGACCGACGCGCTTGCGCTCGACGAAGCGCGAGATGTCGCGGCCGAAGCCGACCGCCAGGTCCTGCAGCTCGCACTCCCCGCCCTGATCGCAGATCGGGCAGTCGAGCGGATGGTTGATGAGCAGGAATTCCATCACTGCGCGCTGCGCGCCGATCGCCTTGACCGACTGCGTGAAGACCTTCATGCCCTCGGCGACCGGCGTGGCGCAGGCCGGCAGCGGCTTGGGTGCCTTCTCGACCTCGACCAGGCACATGCGGCAGTTGGCCGCCACCGGCAGCTTCTCGTGATAACAGAAGCGCGGCACGTAGACACCCGCGCGATCGGTCGCGCGAATGATGTTCTCGCCCTTGCGCGCCTTGAGCGGCACGCCGTTGACCTCGATGTTGACGAAGTCCTCGCTCATGCGGCCTGCCGTGCGGCATCGACGATGCTTCGTCCGCCATGATCGATCATGTATTCGAACTCGGGGCGGTAGTGCTTGAGGAAACTCTGCACCGGCCAGGCCGCCGCATCGCCCAGCCCGCAGATCGTATGTCCCTCGATGCGGTTGGCCACGTCGAGCAGCAGATCCAGCTCCTCGCGCCGGCTCTCCCCGGCCAGGATGCGCTTGATGGTGCGGTTCAGCCAGCCGGTTCCCTCGCGGCACGGCGTGCACTGACCGCAGGATTCAGCCATGTAGAAGCGCGACAGGCGCTCGAGCGTACGCACCATGCAGGTGGTCTCGTCCATCACGATCACTGCGGCCGAACCGATGCTCGAGCCCGCGGCCTTGAGCGAGTCGTAGTCCATGTTGGTCTTGAGCATGATCTCGCCCGGTACCACCGGCACCGAGGAGCCGCCCGGGATCACGGCCTTGAGCTGCCGGCCTTTCCAGATGCCGCCCGCCAGCGCCAGCAGCTCGGCGAACGGAATACCCAGCGGCACCTCGAAGTTGCCGGGCCGGCTCACGTGACCCGAAACCGAGAAGATCACCGTGCCGCCGGAATTCTTCGGTCCCAGATCGGCGAACCACTGCGCGCCCTTGCGCAGGATGGTCGGCACCGAAGCGTAGCTCTGAGTGTTGTTGATCGTGGTCGGCAGACCATACAGGCCGAACGCGGCCGGAAACGGCGGCTTGAAGCGCGGCTTGCCGGTCTTGCCCTCGAGCGAATCGAGCAGCGCGGTCTCCTCGCCGCAGATGTAGGCGCCGGCGCCGACGAAGCTATACAGATCGAAGTCGATGCCGGAGCCGAGGATATTCTTGCCGAGCAGGCCGGCCTGGTAGGCTTCCTGCAACGCCGCCTCGAAGCGCGGTATCGGTTCGCCGAGGAACTCGCCGCGAATGTAGTTATAGCCGACCGTAGCATTCATGCAGTAGCCGCCGATCGCCATGCCCTCGATCAGCGCATGCGGGTTGTAGCGCAGGATATCGCGATCGTGGCAGGTGCCGGGCTCGCTCTCGTCCGAATTGCAGACCACGTATTTCTGCATCGTGGCATTGCGCGGCATGAAGCTCCACTTCACGCCCACCGGGAATGCGGCGCCACCGCGGCCGCGCAGCCCCGAGGCCTTGACCTGCTCGATCACCTGCTCGCGGGGCGGCTTCTCGGCCAGCAGCTTCCTCCAGGCCTGGTAGCCGCCGATGCGACCGTAGCTCTCGAGTGTCCACGAGCGCTCGAGCTTGAGCGGCTCGAAACAGGTCAGATTCAGCTTGTCGTCCCAGGCGCCCATCGAATCTCCGCGCTCACTCGAGCGCATCGAGGATCTGATCGACCGTTTCGGGCGTCAGATGCTCGTGGTAGACGTGATCGACCATCATCATCGGCGCACCGGTGCAGGCCGCGAGGCACTCCTCCTCGCGCTTGAGAAAGATGCGGCCATCGGGCGTGCTCTGGCCGGCACGGATGCCGAGCTTGCGCTCGACGTGCGCCTGGATGTCCTCCCCGCCGCGCAGCATGCACGAGATGTTGGTGCAGACACTGACGTGGTGGCGGCCGCAGGGCCGGGTCTCGAACATCGAATAGAAGCTCGCGACCTCGTACACCTGGATCGGCGGCAGCTGCAGGTACTGCGCCACCGCGTCCATCAGCTCCGGGGTCAGAAAGCCGTGGTTCTGCTCCTGCGCCGCGCGCAGCGCCGACAGCACCGCCGAGCGCTGCCGCCCCGGGGGAAACTTCGCCACCCAGTGATCGATCTCCTCGCGCGTGTGCCCGGACAGCACGCCAGCCTTGCCCTGTTCGACGCTCATCAGCGGTCGACCTCCCCGAACACGATGTCCTGCGTGCCGATCACGGCCACCACGTCGGCCAGCATGTGGCCGCGCACCATCTCGCCGAGCGAGGCCAGATGCACGAACCCCGGCGCGCGACACTTGAGGCGGTAGGGCTTGTTGGCCCCATCCGAGACCAGAAATACTCCGAATTCGCCCTTCGGGGCCTCGACCGCGGCGTAGGTCTCGCCCTCGGGCACGCAGTAGCCCTCGGTCATGAACTTGAAATGATGAATCAGCGATTCCATGTCGCTCTTCATGTGCTCGCGGCTGGGCGCGCGCACCTTGCGGTCATCGACCATGACCGGCCCCGGATTGGCGCGCAGCCAGTCCACGCACTGCTCGGATGATGCGGTTGGATTGGCGCATCTCCGCCACGCGCACCAGGTAGCGATCGTAGCAATCGCCGTTGACGCCGACCGGGATGTCGAAATCGAGCGCCGAGTACACCTCATACGGTCGCTTGCGGCGCAGATCCCACTCGATGCCCGATCCGCGCAGCATCGGTCCGGAAAAGCCGAGCTGCAGCGCGCGCTCGGGCGATACCACGCCGATGTTGACCGTGCGCTGCTTCCAGATGCGGTTGTCGGTCAGCAGCGTTTCGTACTCATCGACCCGCGCCGGAAAACGCTCGGTGAACGCCGCGATGAAATCCAGCAGCGAGCCGGTCGCGGGCCGCATTGAGCCGATCGATCTGCTTCTGGCTGCGCCAGCGCGAGGGCTGGTGCCGCGGCATCGCTTCGGGCAGATCGCGGTACACGCCGCCCGGACGGTAATAGGTTGCGTGCATACGCGTGCCCGACACCGCCTCGTAGCAGTCCATCAGGTCCTCGCGCTCGCGAAAGCAGAACAGGAACACGGTCATCGCGCCGATATCGAGGCCATGCGCGCCGAGCCACATCAGATGATTCAGAATGCGCGTGATCTCGTCGAACATCACGCGGATGTACTGCGCGCGCGGTGGCGGGGTGATGCCGAGCAGCCGCTCGATCGCCGCGACGTAGGCGTGCTCGTTGCACATCATCGACACGTAATCGAGCCGGTCCATGTAGCCGATCGACTGGTTGAACGGCTTGGACTCGGCCAGCTTCTCGGTGCCCCGGTGCAGCAGTCCGATATGCGGATCGGCCTTCTGGATGGTCTCGCCGTCCATCTCGAGCACCAGGCGCAGCACGCCGTGCGCCGCCGGGTGCTGCGGGCCGAAGTTGAGCGTGAGATTGCGGATCTCAGGCACGATTCACTCCCGGCAGCGTCGGCAGCGGCACGCCCGGCACCGGTGCGCGCTCGCCCGGCGGGTGGTCGTGCAGCACCGGATCGTAGCGGTTGTCGTGACGGATCACGCGCGGCACCAGCGTGCGCGGCTCGATGCTGACCGGCTCGTACACCACGCGCTTGCAGCTGTGGGTCGTAGCGCACCTCGACATTGCCGATCAGCGGGAAATCCTTGCGAAACGGATGGCCGATGAAGCCGTAGTCGGTGAGTATGCGACGCAGATCCGGATGGCCGCGGAACAGGATGCCGAACAGGTCGAACGCCTCGCGCTCGAACCACTCGGCGCTGGCCCAGATGCCGGTCAGGGAATCCACCATCGGATTCTCGACATCCTCGGCCCACACCCGCAGCCGCAGCCGCTGGTTGTACGTGATCGACAGCAGCTGCGAGACCACCGCAAAGCGCTTGTTGCCGGCCAGCGTATGCGGCGCGGCGCGATTCACGCCGCGACTGAAGCCGGTGGTGGTGGCCGTGCTGGTGCGCCACTCGGCGCGACCGAAGTCGAGATAGTCGACCCCGGCGAGGTCCATCAGCTGCTCGAAGCGCAGCTGCGGATCATCGCGCAGGATGCGCCGCGACTTCGAGCAGCTGGCCGGCGGCGACTTCGATCGCAAGCTCGTCGGGCAGCGAACTATAGCGGTGCGCGCGATCGCCCAGTGCAGCCGTGATCCGTCGCCGCGAGCTCCTCGATATACGCTGGCACCACCCTCGATTCCTTCTGTTAGACGGCCGGTTGCCGCTCAGGCGCTCGCCGCGGCCTGTCGTTCGATCTTGCGCTGCAGCTGGATGATGCCGTAGAGCAACGCCTCGGCCGTGGGCGGACATCCGGGCACATAGACATCGACCGGCACGATTCGATCGCAGCCGCGCACCACGGCGTAGGAATAGTGGTAATAGCCGCCGCCGTTAGCGCATGAGCCCATCGAGATGACCCAGCGCGGCTCGGGCATCTGGTCATAGACCTTGCGCAGCGCCGGCGCCATCTTGTTGACCAGCGTGCCGGCCACGATCATCACGTCGGACTGACGCGGGCTCGGACGGAACACCACGCCGAAGCGATCCAGGTCATAGCGCGAGGCGCCCGGCGTGCATCATCTCGACCGCGCAGCAGGCAAGCCCGAAGGTCATCGGCCACAGCGAGCCGGTGCGCGCCCAGCTCACCAGGCTGTCCATCTGCGTGGTCAGGAACCCGCGCTGCGCAAATCCTTCGGGGTCGGCCGCCGCTAATCCCATTCGAGCGCCCCCTTCTTCCACTCGTAGGCGAAGCCGATCACCAGGATCAGCAGAAACACGCCCATCACCGCCAGTCCGAACCCGCCGGTGCGGCCCAGCGATACCGCCCAGGGAAACAGGAACGCAATCTCGAGATCGAAGATGATGAACAGGATCGCGACCAGGTAGTAGCGCACGTCGAATTTCATGCGATTGTCTTCGAACGGCTCGAAGCCGCACTCGTACGGCGAGAGCTTCTCGGGATCGGCGCGATGCCGGGAGGACAGACGTCCGAGCGCCATTCCCAGGCCGAGCAGTACCGCCGCGAGCAGCGCGGCGATGGTCAGGAAGATGAGTATCGGCAGGTAGTTCGTCAGCATTTCCACACCGTCATTAAAAGGGGCGGCACGTAGCGCTTGCGCGTACATGGATCCGCCCCTTCATCGCCTTATTGTAACAGGCGACGCAGACTTGTGGTGCCGACGGGGAGATTCGAACTCCCACACCTTGCGGCGCTAGCCCCTCAAGCTAGTGTGTCTACCAATTCCACCACGTCGGCTCTGATCAGCTGTCCTGCCGGATTCTAATCTGCATCCTCAATGGCGCGAGCGCTCGCACCCGCTGGGGTCGCGCCCGGATATACGTAGATGTACGCAGGCCGATCGACGCCCGGCCTACTTCGGCGCCTTGCCGTTGTCGGCCGGAGTCGTGGCCGGGTTGGCCGGAGTCGTGGCCGGGTTGGCGGGTGCCGCGCCCGCGGCCCCGCCGGCTACACCACCGGCCCCGCCCGCCGCACCACTGGAAGCGCCGGTGGGCCCAGTCCCCGGTTTCGCCGGCGCCGTCGGTGTCGCGAGCTGTTCGAGCAGGCTGCTCGCCGGCGCAGCGCTCTTGCGCGCACCGACGTACGCCAGCGACAGGCTGGTGATCATGAACACGGCGGCCAGTATTGCCGTGGCGCGCGACAGCGCAGTGGTGGCGCCGCGGGCGCCGAACACGGTGCCCGAAGCACCGGCGCCGAAGCCCGCGCCCGCCTCCGCGCCCTTGCCGCGCTGGAGCAGCACCAGCGCCACGATCGCAGCGGCGCAGAAGAAATGGATGATCATCAGAACTATGTGCAACATCAGGTCCCGCTCTCAGCCGCGCGCTGCGGCCACGATGCTCAAGAATTCCTCGGCTTTCAGCGAGGCACCACCGATCAGACCGCCATCGACGTCGGTCTGCAGAAACAGCTCGCGGGCGTTGCCCGCCTTGACGCTGCCGCCATAAAGGATCCGCAGGTCGGCGGCGATTTTAGCATCCCGCTCTGCCAGCCGCTGACGGATGAATGCGTGTACATCCTGCGCCTGCTGCGGCGATGCCGTGCGCCCGGTTCCGATGGCCCAGACGGGCTCGTACGCGACCACGGCATGCGCGAAGCTGCCGATCCCGGTCAGCGAAACCACCGCGTCGAGCTGGCGACTGACCAGCTCATGGGTGCGACCCGCCTCGCGGTCGGCGAGCAGCTCGCCCACGCACAGTATCGGCAGCAGCCCGCGCGACTGCGCCGCTGCGAACTTGCGCGCCACCAGCACATCATCCTCGCCAAACAGCGCGCGCCGCTCGGAATGTCCGACGATCACGTAGTCGCAGCCGACATCCTTGAGCATCGCCGCCGACACCTCGCCGGTATAGGCACCCTGCGCTTCGGCACAGACATTCTGCGCTCCGAGCTTCACCGCGGCGCCGCGCAGCAGTCGCGCCAGCTCCGACAGATACACCAACGGCGGACAGACCACGCAATCGACGCTCTCGAGATTCGGGGCCGCCAGGATCGCCTCGATCAGCGGCGCGTTGTCGGCGCGCGATCCATGCATCTTCCAATTGCCGGCTACGAGTTTGCGTCGCATGACTTACGATGAGCCCCCGTGGCGTGATTCGGGCGTGCCTCACGGGCCGCCCCGTTTTTGGGCGCGCGGATCATAGCCACCGGGGCAGTCCCCCGCAATGGTCAAAGTTGCGAACTTCAGGTCGGCGCGGTTTCCAGCGATGCCGCGGTCCTGACCGCATCCGCGAGCTCATCGGCGCAGCTGCGGACCTCGGCGGCATCGCGGCCTTCGACCATCACGCGGATCACCGGCTCGGTGCCGGAAGCGCGCAGCACCACGCGGCCCTCGCCCTGCAGCTGCTTCTCGATGCGCCGCACGGTCGCGGCGATCGCGGGCACGGCCGAAGGATCGAAGCGGCGTGCGACCTCGACGTTCAGCAGCACCTGCGGCAGCTTGTCCATGCCGGCGGCGAGCTCCGCCAGCGAACGGCCGGTCTGCTTCATGATGCTCAGCACCTGCAGCGCGGTGATCAGCCCGTCGCCGGTCGTGGTGCGGTCCAGGCTCAGGATATGGCCCGAGGTCTCGCCGCCGAGCATGCCGCCGCTCTCCTTCAGCTTCGCCAGCACGTGCCGGTCGCCGACCGGCGCGCGCACGAAATCGATGCCGAGCCGGCGCAGCGCAAGCTCCAGGCCGAAATTGCTCATCACGGTGCCGACCACCGGTCCGCGCAGCCGGCCCGCGGCCTTGGCCGCCGAGGCGATCACGATACAGCAGCTGATCGCCGTCGACCAGCCGTCCCAGATGATCGACCATCACCACGCGATCCCCGTCGCCGTCGAATGCAATGCCGACCTGCGCATGCACGCCCGGCACCGTGAGCTGCAGCAGCTGCGGCGACGGTCGAGCCGCAGCCGTCGTTGATGTTGCGGCCGTTGGGCGAGCAGCCGATCGGCACGATCTCGGCATCCAGATCCGCCAGGATGCGCGGCGCCACCTTGTAGGCCGCGCCATTGGCACAGTCGATCACGATCTTGAATCCCGACAGGTCCATGCCCGCCGACAGCACGCCGGCGCAGAATTCCTGGTAGTACAGCAGCGCGCTATCGACCCGCCGGGCGCGACCGAGTTCGCGCGAGGCGCGCGTCAGCGGCACGGTCGAGAGCTGCGCTTCGATGCGCTCCTCGAGCTGGTCGGAGAGCTTGGCGCCCTCGGCGTCGAAGAACTTGATGCCATTGTCCTCGTAGACATTGTGCGAGGCGCTGATCACCACGCCGAGCCGGCAGCGCAGGTGCCGTGTCATGTAGGCGACCGCCGGCGTCGGTAACGGGCCGGTCAGCAGCACATTGGCGCCGGCGGCGAC
The DNA here is from genome assembly GCA_963701975.1 of uncultured Gammaproteobacteria bacterium. GTDB lineage: Bacteria > Pseudomonadota > Gammaproteobacteria > Steroidobacterales > Steroidobacteraceae > FEN-1191. The sequence continues at coordinate 2,801,731 of OY969692.1, read as the reverse complement.
GAAACCGGCCTCGAGCGCGGCCTCGAACATGTAGCCGGAGACCCGGGTGTCCTTGCCGATCAGCACCGTGCCGCCGTCTCCGAGGCAGCTACGCGGGCCGCGGCGCTCGCCAGCCGCAGCGCAAAATCGACCGTCATCGGATCGGCGCCCACGCGCCCGCGGATCCCGTCGGTTCCAAAGTAAGCTCTGGCCACCTCAATCCCCCTGTCTGACCGCTTCGGCGATCCGCACCGCGTCCAGCGTTGCCGCCACGTCATGGGCGCGCACGATGTGCGCACCGTTCAGCACCGCGACGGTCGCCAGCGCCAGGCTCGCCGCCAGCCGCTCGCGGCTGGCCGGCCGCGCCCAGTGCCGCGACCATCGATTTGCGCGACAGGCCGACGGCCAGCGGCAGCCCGAGCCGCCTCGAACCGCGCCAGCGCGCGCAGCAGCTGCGAGATTATGCGCCAGTCGCTTGCCGAAGCCGAACCCGGGATCGATGCACAGGCGCTCGCGCGCAATGCCGGCGGCGATGCAGGTCTGCACGCGCTCGGCCAGGAAGGTCTTCACGTCCTCGACCACATCGTGCGTACTGCGGGTCGATCTGCATGGTCGCCGGCTCGCCGCGCATGTGCATCAGGCACACGCCCAGCGTGCCGGCCGCGACCGCCTCGAGCGCCCAGGGGGTGCGCAGCGCGCGCACGTCGTTGATCAGGTGCGCGCCGGCGGACGCCGCGCGCGGCGCATCACTTCAGGGTTGGAGGTGTCGACCGACAGCAGTACCGGCGATCGCGCGGCCAGGCGCTCGAGCACCGGCAGCACCCGCGCGCAGTTCTTCTTCGCTGCGACCCCGGCCGCGCCCGGACGGGTCGAGACGCCGCCAATGTCGATGATCGCGGCGCCTTCCTCCGCCATGCGCTCGGCCTGCGTCACGGCGGCCTGCGGATCGAGGTAGCGACCGCCGTCGGAGAACGAGTCCGGCGTCACGTTGAGCACGCCCATGACCACCGGCTGATCGAGCTCGAGCACGCGGCCGGCACACAGCAGATGCATCGTTGGCCTCCCGCCCGACGCTTTGCGCACCGCGCGCTAGACAGCACCGAATGGCGGGTCGCTATGCAGAGAGATCAAACTAAAGGGCGCATTTCTTCTGATAAAAATGCGCCCTTTAGTTTGATCTCTCTGCGTGGTTGCCGGCTCTAGTGCTGTCCCGGCCGGCCGCGACGATGCCGTCGGCTGGGCGCACCGACCGGCGCAGTCGCCGGCTTGCCGCCAGCTGCTCGGCGTCGAGTCGTCCCAACCTTCCGGCGGTCGTCGGCGTGCGGCCGGCCATGATGTCCTTGATCTGTTCGTCGGCCATGGTCTCGTACTTGATCAGCGCCTCGGCCATCACGTGCAGCTTGTCGAGGTTGGTCTCGAGGATCTGCCGCGCGCGCTTGTAGTTGCATCTCGATCACCCGCCGCACTTCCTCATCGATCGCGTGCGCGGTCTCATCGGAGACCTGCTTGTGCTGCGTGACGCTGCGGCCGAGGAACACCTCGCCCGACTCCTCCGAGTAGGTCAGCGGCCCGAGCCGGTCCGACAGACCCCATTTGGTGACCATGTTGCGCGCCAGCTCGGTCGCGCGCTCGATGTCGTTCGAGGCGCCGGTGGTCACCGCGTCGTCGCCGAAGATGATCTCCTCGGCGATGCGGCCGCCGAACAGCGTGGCGATCGAGCTCTCCAGCCGCCGCTTGCTCATCGAATAGCGATCCTGCTCGGGCAGGAACTGCGTGACACCCAGCGCGCGGCCGCGCGGAATGATCGTGACCTTGTAGACCGGGTCGTGCTCGGGCACGCTGATGCCGACGATCGCATGACCAGCCTCGTGGTAGGCCGTCATGCGCTTCTCGGCATCGGTCATGACCATCGAGCGCCGCTCGGCGCCCATCATGATCTTGTCCTTGGCGCGCTCGAACTGCTCCATCGACACCAGTGCGCTGGTTGGCGCGCGCGGCGAACAGCGCCGCCTCGTTGACCAGATTCGCCAGATCGGCGCCGGAGAAGCCGGGGGTGCCGCGGGCGATCAGCGCCGGCTTGACGTCATCGGCCAGCGGCACGCGCCGCATGTGCACGCGCAGGATCTGCTCGCGGCCGCGCACGTCGGGCAGCGGCACCACGACCTGGCGATCGAAGCGGCCCGGGCGCAGCAGCGCCGGATCGAGCACGTCCGGACGGTTGGTCGCGGCGATCACGATGATGCCCTCGTTGCCCTCGAAGCCGTCCATCTCGACCAGCAGCTGGTTCAGGGTCTGCTCGCGCTCATCATGCCCGCCGCCCAGGCCCGGCGCCGCGGTGGCGGCCGACCGCATCGATCTCGTCGATGAAGATGATGCAGGGCGCGTGCTTCTTGGCCTGCTCGAACATGTCGCGCACGCGCGAGGCGCCGACGCCGACGAACATCTCGACGAAGTCGGAGCCGGAAATCGTGAAGAACGGCACCTTGGCCTCGCCCGCGATCGCACGCGCGAGCAGGGTCTTGCCGGTACCGGGCGAGCCGACCATCAGCACGCCCTTCGGGAATCTTGCCGCCGAGCTTCTGGAATTTGCCCGGGTCCTTGAGGAAATCGACGATCTCGGCGACCTCCTGCTTGGCCTCATCCACGCCGGCGACGTCGGCGAAAGTCACGTTGACCTGGTCCTCGCCGAGCAGCCGCGCGCGGCTCTTGCCGAACGACATCGCGCCGCGGCCGCCGGCCGCTCCCTGCATCTGGCGCAGCAGATAGACGAACACCAGCAGCATCAACAGCGCGGGCGCCAGCTGCAGCAGCAGCTGCGCCAGGAAGTTCGGCTGCTTGGGCGCCTGACCCTCGACCGAGACGTTGGCCTTCAGCAGGTCGCCGATCAGGGCCGTGTAGTTGGTCTCCGGGTTATAGGTCTCGAACTGGGTCTTGTCCTTGAGCACCCCGCGGATCGGTCGCCCTGCAGCACCACGCTGTCCACGCTGCCGGCGTGAACGTCATTGTAGAACTCGGAATACGTCAGCTGCTGACGCTGCGGCCCGCTGGGCATGTAGCGGCTGAACACCGCAGCATCACCAGCACGATGACCACCCAGAGCAGGATGTTTTTTGTCAAATCGTTCAACTTCGTTTCACCATAATGCTGCGCGGCGGGACCGCCAGAAGGGGAATCGTGACAAGGACGCTACACCATCCTCATCCCGGAGGCCAGCAAGTACGTTTCAGCACTGCGAGAACGCGACGCCTCGGGTTTGAGGCACCTGACCCGCCCGAAACTAGTGCGCGCCGAGGCGACCAGCTCCTGAAAACCGGCCCCTTGCAGGACCTTGATCAGGGCATTGCCGCCGGGTTTCAAGACCTGGCGCGCCAGATCGAGGGCCAATTCGGCCAGGTACATAGCCCCCGGGGCGTCGATCGCGTCCATTCCGCTCAAATTCGGTGCCATGTCCGACAGCAGCAGGTCCACCCTGCCGCTGTCCAGGGTGGCCAGTAGCGCCCGCACCACGCCCTCCTCACGAAAGTCGCCCTGCAAGAATTCCACGCCGGCAATCGGCTCCATCGGCAGCATGTCGGACGCCAGCACGCGACCGGCGGGCCCGACCCGGCGCCGCGCGTACTGGCTCCAGGCCCCCGGGGCCGCCCCCAGATCGAGCACCAGCATCCCGGGCTTGAGCAGCCGCTCGCGCTGATCGATCTGCTCGAGCTTGAATACCGCGCGCGAGCGCCAGCCCTCGGCCTGGGCGCGCTTCACGAACGGATCGGAGAAATGCTCGCGCAGCCAGCGATCGCTGCTCTTGGACCGGCGCGCCATGTTCGCTAGAGCCTCACTTGCGGCTGACTTCAGTCAGCGCGCCTGCGCCGACCTGATTATCATAAGGCCATGCCCCTGTCGGACAAGCAACTGCGCTTCCTGCGCGGCCGCGCCCATGCCCTCAAGCCGATCATCCAGATCGGGCATCAGGGCCTGAGCGCAGGCGTGCTCGGTGAGATGCGGCGCGCGCTGGCCGATCACGAGCTGGTCAAGCTGCGCATCCAGGCTGCCGACCGCGTCGCGCGCGATGCGCTGCTGGCGGAACTGGTGCGTCAGACCGGCAGTGCGCTGGTGACGCGCATCGGGCACGTCGCGGTGCTGTTCCAGCCAAAATCCGGGCTATCGCGCTTCCCGTTGCCGGACAGCTAGCAGCGATCTCGCTGCCCGGACGATCAGATGTATCGCACCGAGACGATCTCGTAGCTGCGGGTCTTGCCTGGCGCCGCCACCTCGACGACATCGCCTTCGATCTTGCCGATCAGCGCGCGCGCGATCGGCGAGGTCACCGAGATACGCCCGCCGCGGATGTCGGCCTCGTCCTCACCCACGATCTGGTAGGTGACCGCATTCGCCTCGTCCTGGTCCTCGAGCTCGACCACGGTCACGCCGAACACCACCTTGCCGGTCGCCGGCAGGCTGGCAACATCGATGATCTCGGCCGCCGCGAGCCGCGACTCGATCTCCATGATCCGGCCTTCGATGAAGCCCTGCTGCTCGCGCGCGGCGTGATACTCGGCGTTCTCGGACAGATCGCCGTGGCTGCGCGCCTCGGCGATCGCCTTGATGACGCGCGGCCGGTCCTCGGACTTCAGCCGCTTGAGCTCGGCGCGCAGCAGTTCGGCGCCGCGCAGCGTCATCGGCGAGCGCTTCATGTACCCACCTCCCGGCGCGGGGCGGCCTCGGGCAGCTCGGCGACCTCGCGATGCAGGTCCTGCAGCCGGTTGACGTCGACCTCATCGACGTGATCGAGCGCCTCGCAGGTCGCCAGCGCGGCTGCCAGCGTCGTGTAATAGGTCACGCGGCGGTGTACCGCCTCGCGGCGGATCGAGTTCGATTCGAGAATCGCCTGCTTGCCCTCGGTGGTATTGACGATCAGGTCGATCTCGTCGTTCTTGATCATGTCGACGATGTGCGGCCGGCCCTCGCGCACCTTGTTGACCCGCCGGCACTCGATGCCCGCGGCCTTGAGCGCCGCCGCGGTGCCGCTGGTGGCGACCAGATTGAATCCGTGCGCGATCAGCCGCCGCGCCAGCGGCACGGCGCCGTCCTTGTCGCGCTCGCGCACGCTGATCAGGCAGCAGCCCGAGCGCGGCAGCACCACGCCGGAAGCGGCCTGCGACTTGGCATAGGCTTCGCCGAAGGTGCGGCCGGTACCCATGACCTCGCCGGTGGATTTCATCTCCGGGCCGAGGATCGGATCGGCCTCGGGGAACTTCAGGAACGGGAACACGGCTTCCTTGACCGAGATAGTACCGCGGCACGCGCTCGGCCAGCACCCCGAGCTCGCGCAGCTTGCGCCCGGTCATGACCCGCGCGGCGATTTTCGCGATCGGCACGCCGGTCGCCTTCGACACGAACGGCACCGTGCGCGAGGCGCGCGGATTGACCTCGAGCACGATACACCACATTGTTTTGGATCGCGAACTGAACGTTCATCAGCCCGATCACGTTGAGCGCGCGCGCCAGCTTGCGCGTCTGCGCCCGCAGCTCATCCTGCAGCTCGACCGACAGGCTGTTGGGCGGCAGCGAGCAGCTCGAGTCGCCCGAATGCACGCCGGCCTGCTCGACGTGCTCCATGATGCCGCCGATCAGCACGTCATCGCCGTCGCATACCGCATCGACGTCCACCTCGATCGCCACGTCGAGGAAGCGATCGAGCAGCACCGGCGCCTCGTTCGACACCTGCACCGCGTGCTCCATGTACGAGCGCAGATCCTCCTCGTTGAATACGATCTCCATCGCGCGTCCGCCCAGCACGTACGACGGCCGCACCACCAGCGGATAGCCGACCTCGCGCGCCAGCTGCGACCGCCTGCTCCTCATTGCGCGCGGTGGCGTTGGCGGGCTGGCGCAGTCCCAGCCGCCGCACCAGCTGCTGGAAGCGCTCGCGGTCCTCGGCGATATCGATCGAATCGGGCGAGGTGCCGATGATCGGCGCGCCCGCCGCCTCGAGTGCACGCGACAGCTTGAGCGGGGTCTGGCCGCCGAACTGCACGATCACGCCCTCGGGTCGCTCCTTGGCGATCACTTCCAGCACGTCCTCGAGCGTCAGCGGCTCGAAATACAGCCGGTCGGAGGTGTCGTAGTCGGTGGACACGGTCTCCGGATTGCAGTTGACCATGATGGTCTCGAATCCGTCCTCGCGCAGCGCCAGCGCCGCGTGCACGCAGCAGTAGTCGAACTCGATTCCCTGGCCGATGCGGTTCGGGCCGCCGCCGAGGATCATGATCTTGCGACGCTGGGTCGGCTCGGCCTCGCACTCCTCTTCGTAGGTCGAGTACAGGTACGCGGTCGAGGTTGCGAACTCGGCGGCGCAGGTGTCCACGCGCTTGTAGACCGGGACCACGCCGAATTCGCGGCGCTTGCCGCGGACCAGCGCCTCGGTCGAGCGCGTCAGGCGTCGCCAGCCGCCGATCGGAGAAGCCCTTGCGCTTGAGCGCGCGCAGGCGCTCGACCCCGAGTGAGCCCACGCCCTCGCGCGCGCACCCGCGCCTCCTCGCCGATCAGATCGGCGATCTGCGCCAGGAACCAGCGGTCGATCGCAGCTCATCGCGGCGATACGCTCGAGGTCCCAGCCGGCGCGAAACGCGTCGGCGACGTACAGCAGGCGGTCCGGCACCGGGTGCGTGCAGTTCGTAGCGCAGCTGCAGCTCGGTTTCCTCGGTCAACGGCAGGGTCAGTAACGGATCCAGTCCATCGAGTCCGGTCTCCAGGCCGCGCAGCGCCTTGTGCAGCGACTCCTGGAAGGTGCGGCCGATCGCCATCACTTCCCCGACCGACTTCATCTGCGTGGTGAGGCGGGTGTTGGCGGCCGGAAATTTCTCGAACGTGAAGCGCGGGATCTTGGTGACCACGTAATCGATGGTCGGCTCGAACGAGCTCGGGGTGGCCCCGCCGGTGATCTCATTCCTGAGCTCATCGAGCGTGTAGCCGACCGCGAGCTTGGCGGCCACCTTGGCGATCGGAAATCCGGTGGCCTTGGACGCCAGCGCAGAGGAGCGCGATACGCGCGGATTCATCTCGATCACCAGCATCCGGCCCGTGTCCGGATCGATCGCGAACTGCACGTTGGAGCCGCCGCATTCGACGCCGATCTTGCGCAGCACCGCGATCGAGGCGTCGCGCATGCGCTGGTATTCCTTGTCGGTCAGCGTCTGTGCCGGCGCCACGGTGATCGAATCACCGGTGTGCACACCCATCGGATCGAGGTTCTCGATCGAGCAGACGATGATGCAGTTGTCGTTGCGGTCGCGCACCACCTCCATCTCGAATTCCTTCCAGCCGATCACCGCCTCCTCGAGCAGCAGCTCGCGCGTCGGCGAGGCATCGAGGCCGCGCTGCACGATGGTCCTCGAACTCCTCGCGGTTGTAGGCGATGCCGCCGCCGCTGCCGCCCGAGCGTGAACGAGGGCCGGATCACGATCGGAAAGCCGATGCTGCCCTGCACCGCGAGCGCCTCCTCGAGGCTGCGCGCCATCTGCGAATGCGGCACCTCCAGGCCGATTTCGCGCATGGCGTTGCGGAACTGCTCGCGATCCTCGGCCATGTCGATGGCCTCGCGCGAGGCGGCGATCAGCTCCACGCCGGTACTGCTTGAGCACCCCCTCGCGCACCAGGTCGAGCGCCGTGTTGAGCGCGGTCTGGCCGCCCATGGTGGGCAGCAGCGCGTCGGGCCGCTCACGCTCGATGATGCGTGCCACGCGTGCGCCAGTTGATCGGCTCGATGTAGATCGCATCGGCGGTCTCGGGATCGGTCATGATCGTGGCCGGGTTCGAGTTCACCAGGATGACGCGGTAACCCTCCTCGCGCAGCGCCTTGCAGGCCTGGGCCCCCGAGTAATCGAATTCGCACGCCTGGCCGATCACGATCGGGCCGGCGCCGATGATCAGGATGCTCTCGAGGTCGGTACGCTTTGGCATGCGATCGTACGCTAGCTTCGGCGCGCTGCTGGCGCCGCGCGCAGCGTCGCAGCTGATCCTGCAGCCGCCGCACCATCAGCTGCATGAAGTTCTCGAACAGCGGCCGCAGGTCATGCGGGCCGGGACTGGCCTCGGGATGGCCCTGAAAACTGAACGCCGGCCGGTCGGTGCGCGCGACCCCCTGCAGGCTGCCGTCGAACAGCGAGCGGTGCGTCGGCCACGAGGTTCTCGGGCAGTGTCGACTCATCGACCGCAAAGCCATGATTCTGGCTGGTGATCATCACGCGACCGCTCGAGAGCTCCTGCACCGGATGATTGGCGCCGTGATGACCGAATTTCATCTTGACGGTCCTGGCTCCGCTCGCCAGGCCCAGCAGCTGGTGCCCAAGACAGATGCCGAAGATCGGCAGGTCGGTCGTGAGCAGCTCGGCGATCGCCCGGATTGCGTAATCGCACGGCTCCGGATCCCCGGGACCGTTCGACAGGAACACGCCGTCCGGATTGAGCGCCATCACCTCGGCGGCGCTCGTGGTCGCGCGGCACCACCGTAATGCGGCAGCCCTGGTCGGCCAGCAGCCGCAGGATGTTGCGCTTGATGCCGTAGTCGTAGGCGACCACGTGCAGGCGCTGCGGCGCGCGCAGCAGTCGCCGCCGGCTGGCGGCCGATGCTGCCGTCGTTCCACTGATACGCCGGGCGCGTCGTGACCACCTTGGCGAGGTCCATGCCCTTGAGGCCGGGAACGCGCGCGCGGCGCGCACCGCCGCCGCTTCATCGATGCGCTCGCCGGTCATGATGCAGCCGGCCTGCGCGCCCTTCTCGCGCAGCAGTCGCGTCAGGCGGCGCGTGTCGATGCCGGCGATCGCAACCACGCGGCCGCGCTTGAGAAACTCGCCGAGCGACTCGGCGCAGCGCCAGCTGCTGGCGATCATCGACAGGTCGCGCACCACCAGCCCAGAGGCGTAGATCTGCGACGACTCCATGTCTTCGGGCGTGGCGCCGGTGTTGCCGATGTGCGGGTAAGTCAGCGTCACGATCTGACGCGCATACGAGGGGTCGGTGAGGATCTCCTGATAGCCGGTGATGGCGGTATTGAAGACGACTTCACCGGTGGTATTGCCGGCAGCGCCAATGGATTGGCCCTTGAAGATCGACCCATCGCCCAGAGCCAGCACCGCCGGTGCAGTCACCTCATACGTCTCCTTCCACTCTCGAGCTCCCCGCGGCGCCCGAGCCGCCGGGTTAGCGGTGATTTGCGACGCGCACATGCACAAAGCGGGAGGAGTTCTTTTGGAACATCCTCCCGCCTTGTGCGGACTAACCCGATACTCGGATTACGCGCGAAAGTTTAAAGACCCCCACCGCCCCTGTCCACGCAAATTCTCCGCCGCGTTCGAGTAAATTAAGTGAAATCGCCCCGTAGCGTCCTGATAGCTGCAGAAATGCCTCTCGATATATTGACAGTAACTATCTGTATTCACTAATAAAAACATCACGCATAGCATAGCGCCCAGGCGCTCTGCCGCGCCAACCACTGGCCCGCAAGCAACGCGCCGCGCGCGAACACCGCGCGATCGGTCGCCGAATGCTTGAGCAGCAGCCGCTCGCCGTCCCCGAGCAACCAGCACCTCATGCTCGCCGACCACATCGCCGCCGCGCACCACGCGCAAAGCCGATCTGCCCTCGATCCGCGCGGACCGGTGTGGCCATGCCGCGCATAGACGGCCTGCTCATCGAATGCGAGGCCGCGGCCGCGCGCCGCGGCCTCGCCCAGTGCCAGCGCGGTGCCCGAGGGCGCATCGCGCTTGCGCGCGATGGTGCGATTCGACGATCTCGATGTCGTAGCTCGGGCGGCAGCGCCTGCGGCCGCCTGGCGCACCAGCTCCAGCAGTACGTTGACGCCGAGACTGGTGTTGGGCGCCACCAGCAGCGGAATCACTTCGGCGGCCGCGGCGAGCGGCGCATCGAGCTCACGCGGCAACCCGCTGGTTCCGAGCAGCAGCGGCACGCGCGCTGCCGCGCAGGCCGCCACGTGCGCGGCCGCGCCGACGGCGCTGCGAGAAGTCGATCACCAGATCGGCCTGGCGCAGCAGCGGCGGCAACGCCGCCGTAACCGCGATCGCCGCGGTGCCGCGCCTGCAGCCACGCCGGCGAGCGTTGCGGCGTCCTTGCCGAGCGCGGCGCTGCGTTCGGAGGCGACCGCCCCGACCAGTCGCAGCGTCGGGAAATCGCGGCAGCAGGTGCAGCAGCTGCGTGCCCATGCGCCCGCTGGCACCGACGATCACCATGCGGATCGGGCGCTCACGCGGCGCTGCTCTTCGCAGCTGCCTCGGTTCGGGACAGTCGCGCCCGCTCGCTCAAGGCGGTTCGCTCGAGAAGAACCGCTTCACGCCGTCCAGGAAACTCTTCTGGCGTGGCGCATGCTTGTTACCGTCGCGCCGCAGCGACTCGTCGAGCTCACGCAGCAGCGCGCGCTGCTCGGTCGACAGATTCACCGGCGTCTCCACCACGACGCGGCAGAACAGGTCGCCGCGGGCGTTGCCGCGCACCGACTTGACGCCCTTCTCGCGCAGCCGGAACACGCGGCCGGACTGGGTCTCGGGCGGAATCTTGAGCGCCACCTGGCCATCGAGCGTCGGCACCTCGATGCTGCCGCCCAGACTGGCGGTCGCGAAGCTGATCGGCACCTCGCAGCTCAGGTGCATGCCGTCGCGCTCGAAGATCGGGTGCTCGCGCACGTGCACCTCGACGTACAGATCGCCCGGCGGACCGCCATTGCGGCCGGCCTCGCCCTCACCCCCGAGCCGCACGCGATCGCCGCTGTCCACGCCGGCCGGAATCTTCACCGACAGCTTCTTGCCGCGGCGCACCCGACCCTGCCCCAGGCAGTGATCGCAGGGGTTGCGCACGATGCGTCCGGTGCCGCGGCAATGCGGACAGGTCTGCTGCAGCGTGAAGAAGCCCTGCGAGATGCGCACCTGGCCGCTGCCGCTGCAGGTATCGCAGGTGACCGGCGTCGCTGCCCTTGGCCGCGCCGCTGCCGCTGGCAGATCTCGCACTCGACGAACTTGTTGACGTCGATCTCGACCGTGCGCCCGAACACCGCCTCGGCCAGATCGAGCTCGATCTCATAGCGCAGATCCGCGCCGCGATACATCTGCGAGGCGCCGCCGCGACGCGCTCCGCCGAAGATGTCGCCGAATACGTCGCCGAAGATGTCGCTGAACGCCTCGGCGCCGTGAAGCCGGCGCCGCCGCGCCGCATTGCGGCTGGCCTCGACGCCGGCGTGCCCATACTGATCGTAGACGGCGCGCTTCTGCGCCGTCCGACAGCACCTCGTAGGCTTCCTTGGCTTCCTTGAATTTCTCTTCGGCTTCGTGATCGCCCGGATTGCGATCCGGGTGGTATTTCATCGCCAGGCGCCGATAGGCTTTCTTCATGTCGGCTTCGCTCGCGTTGCGAGCCACGTCGAGGACCTTGTAATAGTCGCGCTTGGCCATGAATCCCTGTCAGGGTGTGATTGCCCGCTGCCTTCACCCGGTCAAATCGAATACGCACAGATCACCGGGCGCCCTGCCCGGCGCCCGGTGATCTGTGCTGGAGTCATTTCGAACTCCCTGTCCTTAGAAGCGCCGTGTTCAGGAAGCGCGGCGACCCTTGTCGCGCACTTCCTCGAACTCGGCATCGACCACGTTCTCTTCCGGTTTGCCCTGCGCACCGGCACCGGCCGCGCCCGAGGGCGATTCGCCGCCCGGGCCTGAGGCACCGGGGCCGCCGCCGGGGCGCGGACCGGCGCCCGGCTGTCCGGCGGCGTAGGCACGTTGCGCGATCGCGGCTGACGCCTGGCCAAGGATCTCGGTCTTCTTCTCGATGACCTCCTTGTCGTCGGACCCAGCGCCGACTTCAGGTCGTTCAGCGCGGCCTCCGCCTTGGCGCGCTCATCGGCGCTGACCTTGTCTCCCAGATCCTTGAGCGCCTTTTCCACCGCATGGATCATGCATCGGCGCGGTTGCGCGTCTCGACCAGCTCGCGGAACTGCCGGTCCTCGGCCGCATGCGCCTCAGCATCCTTGACCATGCGTTTGATCTCGTCCTCCGACAGCCCGCTCGAGGCGCGGATCACGATGCGCTGCTCCTTGCCGGTGGCCTTGTCCTTGGCCGAGACGTTCAGGATGCCGTTGGCATCGATGTCGAAGGTGACCTCGATCTGTGGCATGCCGCGCGGCGCCGGCGGAATGTCCGTCAGGTCGAACTTGCCGAGCGACTTGTTGTCGGCACCGCGCTCGCGCTCGCCCTGCAGCACGTGAATGGTGACCGCGGTCTGGTTGTCATCCGCGGTCGAAAACACGTTGGCCGCCTTGGTCGGAATCGTGGTGTTCTTCTCGATCAGCTTGGTCATCACGCCGCCGAGGGTCTCGATGCCGAGCGACAGCGGCGTCACGTCGAGCAGCAGCACGTCCTTGACTTCGCCCGCCAGCACGCCGCCCTGGACCGCCGCGCCGACCGCGACCGCCTCATCCGGGTTGACGTCCTTGCGCGGCTCCTTGCCGAAGAAATCGCGCACATACTTCTGCGCCAGCGGCATGCGGGTCTGGCCACCGACCAGGATCACCTCGGCGATCTCCTTGGGGTCAAGACCGGCATCCTTGAGCGCCGTGCGGCACGGCCCGATGGTCTTCTGCAGCAGGTCCTCGACCAGCGATTCGAGCTTGGCGCGCGTGAGCTTTACGTTCAGATGCTTCGGACCGTTGGCATCGGCCGTGATGTACGGCAGATTGACCTCGGTCTGCTGGCTCGAGGACAGCTCGATCTTGGCTTTCTCCGCCGCCTCTTTCAGCCGCTGCATCGCCAGCGGGTCACGACGCACATCCACACCGGATTCCTTCTGGAACTCGTCGGCCAGGAAATTGATCACCCGCAGATCGAAGTCCTCGCCGCCGAGGAACGTATCGCCGTTGGTCGAGAGCACTTCGAACTGACGCTCGCCATCGACTTCGGCGATCTCGATGATCGAAATGTCGAACGTGCCGCCGCCGAGGTCGTAGACCGCGATCTTGCGGTCCTTGCCCTGCTTGTCGAGCCCGTAGGCCAGCGCCGCGGCCGTCGGCTCATTGATGATACGCTGCACGTTGAGCCCTGCGATGCGGCCGGCGTCCTTGGTCGCCTGGCGCTGCGAGTCGTTGAAATACGCCGGCACCGTGATCACCGCCTCGGTCACCGGCTCGCCGAGATAGTCCTCGGCGGTCTTCTTCATTTTCATGAGCACGCGCGCGGAGATCTCCGGCGGCGCCATCTTCTTGCCGCGCACCTCGACCCAGGCGTCGCCGTTGTCGGCCTTGACGATCTTGTAGGGCACCATCTTGATGTCCCTCTGCACCACCTCGTCATCGAACTTGCGGCCGATCAGCCGCTTGACCGCGAACAGGGTGTTCTGCGGATTGGTGACCGCCTGGCGCTTGGCCGACTGGCCAACCAGCACCTCGTCGTCCTTGGTGAAGGCGACGATGGACGGAGTGGTGCGATCGCCCTCGCTGTTCTCGATCACACGCGGCTTGCCGCCTTCCATGATCGCGACGCACGAATTGGTCGTGCCCAGATCGATGCCGATGACCTTACTCATGGTTCGCACTCCAGCGGTTCTGTTTCATGATGCCCTAGCTTGGGATCAAAGCCTTGCTTTTCAACTTTATGAATGGCCCAGCGAGCCTAGCCGTCCGCGCCCTTGGCCACGATCACGCGCGCCGGTCGCAGCAGGCGACCCTTGACCTCGTAGCCCGGCTGTACCACCTGCAGCACCGTATTTGGCGCCGCGGCGTCCGATTGCTGCATCAGCACCGCCTCGTGCAGCTTGGGGTCGAAGCGCTGCCCCGCGGGGTCGAGCTGCTTGATCGAAAACTTGTCGAACGTGCGGTCGAGCAGCTTCAGGGTGGCCTCCTGCCCGGCCAACAGCGTACGGGTATCGGCGTTGGCGCCGTTGCGCACCCCGAGCTCCAGGCCGTCGCGCACCGCGAGCAGCTCGGCGGCGATGCCCTCGACCGCATAGCGATGCGCATTCTCGATATCGCGCTGGGCGCGCTTGCGCACGTTCTCCAGCTCGGCCGCGGCGCGCAGGTACAGGTCACGCTGGGTACGCGCGTTCTCCTCGGCGGCCGCCAGTGCCTGGCGCAGTGCCTCGGGCTCGCCGGTCGCCTCGACGGCGGCGTTCGCGCCAGCCTCGACCTCGGGCTCCGGCGCGCTCATCGAAGATCCTTCCTGCCTGGCCTCATGCACACGAGATACCCTTTATAAAACATCGTGTTGGAATCAATACCTAAAGACCCACTGTGCTACTCTGACGGTTGCTATTGCATAGATGGCACTCAGCGGCGCGAATTCAAGGCCGAGCTGAGAACTTTGGCGGTCAAATCGACGATCGGGATTATGCGCTCGTAGGCCATGCGCGTCGGTCCGATCACGCCCAGCACGCCGACCACACCCTTGGCCGAACTATAGGGTGCCGTCACGACGCTGTAGTCATCCAGGATCTGGTAGCCCGACTCCTGGCCGATGAAGATCTGCACGCCCTCGGCGCGCAGGCTCTGATCGAGCAGATGCAGGATGTCGCGCTTTTCATTGAACGCCTCGAACAGCCGCTTGAGCTTGTCGACATTCGCCGGCCCGGCGAAGCCCATCAGGTTGGTCTCCCCGGCGATCAGGTACTCGATGTCCTCGCTGGCGCTACCCTGCTCGAACAGCCGCTGCGCCATCGAAATCGCATCGAGCATCACCTGATTGAGATTCTCGTGCGTCTCCTTGAGCTGCCGCACCAGCTCCTGGTGGATCTGCGGCAGCGTGCGCCCGGCGCAATGCTCGTTGAGGAAGTTCGCGGCCCGCCGCAGCTCTTCGGCCGAGTAGTGCCGGTCGAGCTGGATGATGCGGTTCTGGACCTCCTGGTCGTCGAACACCAGCACCACCAGCACCCGGTTCTCCGACAGCGCCAGAAACTCGATCTGCGTCAGCATCGCCGCCTGCGCCAGCGGCAGCGTCACAACGCCGGCCAGGTGAGTGATGTTCGACAGCAGCTGCGAGGCGGCTGCGACCAGCGATTTGGAACTATCCGCCGGCACGTCCAGTTGCCGGCGGATCTCCTCCAGGCTCGAGTCATCGGCGGTCAGCTGCGCCCGCAGCAATGAATCGACGAAGAAGCGATAGGCCTTGTCGGTCGGCACCCGGCCCGCCGACGTATGCGGCGAGTTCACGAACCCGAGCTCCTCGAGGTCGGACATCACGTTGCGCACCGTGGCCGAACTCAGCGCCAGACCCGACTCACGCGACAAGGTACGCGAGCCGACGGGCTGCCCCTCGCGAATGTAGTTCTGCACCAGCACGCGCAGCAGGCGCTGCGCGCGCTCGTTCAACAGCTCTTCGCGGTTGTCCTGTGCCATCCTGACTCTGGAGCTAACCAGCGGTCCCCGGTGCCGTCAAGCGCATGCCGGCCCCCTTTATAATTGCCAAATTACCCAAATCTGCTCAAAAGTGCCGCGCGTGGCGCCCTGCAGCCGGGCCATGCTACAACAGCAGGCGATTGAAAGGTCCGAAGCCCCACATGCAACAGCCGATACGTACTTGCGCACTGGTCGGCAAGTTTCAGGATCCCAGGGTCGCCGAATGCGCCGCTGCGCTGGTGCCCGAGCTGCTCGCGCGGCAGCTCACGGTGCTGGTGCCGCGCGACGCCACGGCCAGCAGCGCCCCGGCCGGGGTGTGTGTCACCGGGCTGCCGGAACTGATCGGGCGCACCGATCTGATGATCGCGATCGGTGGCGACGGCACGCTGCTGCATGCCGCCGGGCTGGTGGCGGAACACGACATTCCGCTGCTCGGCATCAACCGCGGTCGCCTCGGCTTTCTGACCGACGTGCTGCCGCAGGACATGGTGAATTGCGTGCAGGCGGTGCTCGCCGGTGAATACGAGTCGGATCGGCGCGCGCTGCTGCAGGCGCGGCTGACTTCGCCCGCCGGCAGCGTCGCCCATCGCTTTGCGCTCAATGACGTGGTGTTCAACCGGCTCGAGACCGGCCGCATGCTCGACTTCGAGACCAGCATCGACGGCCGTTATGTCAATTCACACGGTGGCGACGGCATGGTGGTGGCCACCGCCACCGGCTCGACCGCTTACGCGCTGTCGTGCGGCGGTCCGATCGTCGACCCGCGGCTCGAGGTACTGGTCGTGGCCCCGATCTGTCCGCACACGCTCTCGGATCGACCGATCGTGATCCCCGGTCACTCGAGGATCGAGGTGCGGCTGAGCGGCCAGAACGATGCCAGCGCCCAGGTCACCTGCGATGCCACGGTGCTCGGTGAACTCGCGCCGGGCGGCAGTCTGGAGATCGCGCCCGCCGGCCGGCTCATCACACTGCTGCATCCCCCGGGCTACGACTATTTCCGGCTGCTGCGCTCGAAGCTGCATTGGGGCCTCGGCGGGCTGGCCCACGAGCGCTGATCCCCGTGCTGCGTCACCTGCAGATCCGCGACTTCGCGATCATCGATGCGATCGAGCTCGAATTCAGCTCCGGTCTGACCGTGCTGACCGGTGAGACCGGCGCGGGCAAGTCGATCATCGTCGATGCGCTGGAGCTGCTGTGCGGCAGCCGCGCCGGTCCCGACGTGGTGCGCGCCGGCGCGGAGCGCGCGGACATCTCGGCCACGGTGGATATCAGCGCCACGGCCGGCGAGCTGCGCCACATCCTCGGCGAGCATTCGATCGATACCTCCGGTGAGCTGCTGCTGCGCCGCGTGGTCGGCAGCGACGGGCGCAGCCGCGCCTGGGTCAATGGCCAGACGGTTGCGGTGCAGGTGCTCGCCAGCATCACCGGCCTGCTATTCGAGATCCACGGCCAGCACGAGTTTCAATCGCTGGTGCGCCCGGCGACGCAGCGCGCCCTGGTCGACACCTACGGCCGGCTCGAGTCCCTCGCCGCGCAGGTTCGCACCGCCTACAGCGTCTGGCTTGCGCTCCTCAACCGCAGCGTCGAGCTCGACAGCGCCGCGAGCGATCGCAGCTCGCGGCTGGACCTGCTGCGCTACCAGTTGCATGAGATCGAGGCGCTGCAGCTCAAGCCGGGCGAGCTCGCCGAGCTCAAGGACGAGCATGGTCGGCTCGCCAACCGTGGCCGGCTGGTCGAGGCCGCGCGCGGCGCGCTTGAGTGTCTATACGAGGCCGAAGGCGCGACCGCGCACACACTGATCGCCCGATCGATCGCCGCGCTGCGCCAGGCCAGCACACTCGATGCGCAACTGGAACCGCTGTGCCTGCTGCTCGAAGAGGCTGAGATGCGCGTCAAGGATGCCGGCCATTCGCTGCTCCAGTATCTCGATGCGCTGGAGCTGGATCCGCAGCGCGCCGACGCCATCGAGCGTCGTCTCGCGGCCATCGAGGAACTGGCGCGCAAACACCGGCTCGCACCCGAGGCTCTGCCGGACAAGCGGGCCGAGATGGCCGCACAACTGTCCGAACTCGAGAACGCGGCCGCCGATGTTGGCGCGGTGCGCACCCAGCTTGCGGCCGCGACCGCCAGCTTCCAGGAGCTCGCACGCCAGCTCTCGAGCCGGCGCGAAGCCGCCGCGCGCGCGCTGGCCAGGGAGATCTCCGCGCGCATGCAGGAGCTCGGCATGGGCGGCGGCCGTTTCCTGATCGATGTGGTCGCCGCCGAGTCAGCCGAACCGGCGCCGCACGGCCTCGATCGGGTCGAATTTCGGGTCAGCACCAATCCCGGCCAGCCGCCGCGCGCCATCGCGAAGGTGGCGTCCGGCGGCGAGCTGGCCCGCCTGTCGCTGGCGGTGCAGGTGTCGTGCGCCGGCAGCGCGGCCTCCTGCATGGTATTCGACGAAGTCGATAACGGCATCGGCGGCGCGGTGGCCGAGATCGTCGGCCGCGAGCTGCGGCGGCTGGGCGAGCACTCGCAGGTACTGTGCGTGACGCACCTGCCGCAGGTGGCGGCGCAGGGCCATCAGCATCTGCGCGTTGCCAAGGCTTCCGCCGGTCGCAGCACGCGTACCAGCGTGTCACGGCTCAGTGCCGAGGAGCGGGTCGATGAGCTCGCACGCATGCTCGGCGGCGTCGAGATCACGCCGCGGGCACGCGCCCACGCGAATGAGATGCTGGCCGCCGCGGCCAGCGCCGCGACCGCGAGCGCCGATCCGGCCGCCGGTCCAGCCGCCGATCCAGCGGGCGGTCAGGCCGATGCCGGCGGCGTCAGCGCCACCGGCCAGCGCCGAGCCCGTCCGCGCCCCGCGCGCGGCTGAAGGGGACCGCCGGTCCGGGCCGCGGCTAGCTGACGCGCTTGACGCGACCCTGCTTGCGCGCCGGGCAATCGGGGCGCTGGCAGCGGCCGTAGAGCACCATCGAGTGTTCCTCGATCTGGTAGCCGAGCCGCTTGGCGATCTGATGCTGGCGCGTCTCGATATCAGGGTCCACGAACTCCTCGACCGCGCCGCAGTCCATGCAGACGATATGGTCGTGATGGGTGCCATGGTTGATCTCGAACACCGCCATGCCGTCTTCAAAATGATGCCGGCTGACGAGGCCCGCCCCTTCAAACTGGGTCAGCACCCGATAGACGGTCGCCAGCCCGATGTCCTCGCTCGAGTCGAGCAGCTTCTTGTAGATCTCCTCGGCCGACATATGCCGCGTGTTGCTGTGCTCGAGGATCTCCAGGATCTTGAGCCGGGGCAATGTGACCTTGAGCCCGGCCTTGCGCAGATCTTTTCCTTCCACGATGCACCTCGATGCGCGTTCACCCCGGCAACGGGTGCCAGGCGGCGCTCACTGCGGACGATACGCTATGATGGACCCATGAGAATTATCCCACTAATTGCCGCGCTCTGGGCCCTGGGCGGCTGTGTCTACCGCATGCCGATCCAGCAGGGCAACTATCTGGACCCGGCCGCCATAGCCCAGGTCAAGACCGGAATGACCCACAGCCAGGTGCGCTACCTGCTCGGTACGCCGATGGTGCCGGGCGGCTTTGATGATTCACGCTGGGACTACGACTATTACCTGAAGTTGCGCCGCCTGCAGACACCGTCGCGCGGCCACGTGGTGATCTACTTCGAGAACAACCTGGTCGCGAAGGTCGACAGCAACGTGACCTCCGCACCGCTCTCGCCGATGTTCCTGCGCGGCGTTGCCGCGCCGCTGCCGAATAACGCCCGCCACTGACGGGCGCCTTTCAGCCGCGGCGCGCTCCGCGTCCCGGCCTGGCGCCCGATCCGGGTCCGGCTCGATCCGAGCTGGCGCGCGCCTGGCGCGCCGCCTGCGCTGCCCGGGCGCGACGCTGCGCGCGCGGATCGATCCTCAGGGGCCGGTACAGCTCGATGCGATCACCGTCTGCGGGTACGTGTTCGCGTCCATACAGGGTGCCGTAAATGCCGGTCGGCGCATGCTCCCAATCGGCGGCGGAGTCGCCCAGGACGCACCGCGCAGCCCCCAGTGCCGCCGCGATCGTGGCGGCCTCGGGCAGATCCACTTCATACTCCCGTATTCCCTGCGGCGTATCGCAGACGACGGTGCAGCGTTTCGGCATGCGGGCGGCTGGGACTGTGACTCGTGCGATGCGGCGCGCGGCGGGCAGCGCGCCTTCAGGCCGGCAGGCTCTGAGCGCGCGCCGCGAAGGCGCGCACCAGCGAACCCGCGGTCTCCTCGAACAGCGGCTCGAACAGCGCCGATTTCAGCGCATTGGTAAACTCAAACCGCAGCGCGAACTCGATGCGGCAGCCATTGCTGGCCACCGGTGTAAAGCTCCAGTGGCCTTCGAGCACGCGAAACGGCCCCTCCACCAGCTGCATGTGCACGCTGCGCCCTGGATCGAGCCGATTGCGCGTGATGAATTCCGTGCGCAGCAGGCCGCGACGCACCGCCAGGCGGGCCAGCATCTGGTTCTCGCCGCGCTCGAGCACCTGCGCGACGCTGCAGCCAGGAACGAACTCCGGATAGCGCTCGACCTCCTCGACCAGGCGGTACACCAGGGCCGGCGGCCGCGCAACCAGCGCCGATCGGGTCATCTCTCGCATCGATCCAGTGTCGCCCACCGGGGTCGGCGACTCAAGCTCTGTACAATGGCCGCATGCCCAAAGCGCCCGTGACCGAGCGCGTCATCGCCGAGAATCGGCGCGCACGCTACGATTATTTCATCGAGGATCGCATCGAGGCCGGCCTCGCGCTGGAGGGCTGGGAGGTCAAGTCGATGCGTGCCGGGCGCGCGCAGCTCGCCGAGGCTTATGTCTACGTGCGCGACGGTGAGGCCTTTCTGATCGGCGCCCACCTGTCGCCGCTGCGTACCGCCTCGACGCACAAGGTCGCCGACCCGGTCAGAACGCGCAAGCTGCTGCTGCATCGTCATGAGCTCGATCGCCTGATCGGCGCCACCGAGCGTCGCGGCTACACCATCGTGCCGCTGGAGCTGTACTGGAAAAATGGTCGCGCCAAGCTGCAGATCGGGCTCGCCAAGGGCAAGAAGCAGCACGACAAGCGCGCGACCGAAAAGGAGCGCGACTGGCAGCGCGATCGCGCACGCCTGATGCGTCGCAGCTGACGCGCGAGCGCCGTCCTAGCCTGATTGGCTCGATTGGGCCCAGATGTTGAGCTCGCTGTCGACCGCGTACTGGTCGATCTGCCGCAGCTCATCGGCGCTGAAGCGCAGGTTCTGCAGCGCGCCGAGGCACTCCTCGATTTGCGACCAGCGGCTGGCGCCGATCAGCGCGCTGGTGATCACCGGTCTTCTGAGCACCCAGGCGAGCGCCATCTGGGCCAGGCTCTGCCCGCGCTGCCGGGCAATCTGATTGAGCGAGCGCACCCGCCCGAGCGTGCATTCGGTGAGCATCGCCTTGCGAAACGATCCGTCCTGGCTCGCACGCGAGCTTTCGGGCATCCCGTTCAGATATTTTTGTGTGAGCAGACCCTGCGCCAGGGGCGAGAATGCGATACAGCCGATGCCCTGCTGCTCGAGCACCTCGAGCAGACCGCCCTCCACCCAGCGGTTGAGCATCGAATATGACGGCTGATGAATCACGAACGGGGTTCTGAGCTCGCGCAGGATGGCGCTGGCCTCGCGCGTCTTCTGCGGCCCATAGGACGAGATGCCGACGTAGAGCGCACGGCCGCTGCGAACCGCCGTATCCAGGGCGCCCATGGTCTCCTCCAGCGGCGTGTCGGGGTCGTGGCGATGCGAATAAAAGATATCCACGTAGTCCAGACCCATGCGCTTGAGGCTCTGATCCAGACTCGACAACAGGTACTTGCGCGAGCCCCATTCCCCGTACGGGCCCGGCCACATCAGATACCCGGCCTTGGTCAACACCACCAGCTCGTCGCGGTGCGCAGCCAGATCGGTGGCGAGGACGCGGCCGAAGTTCTCTTCGGCCGATCCGGGCGGCGGTCCGTAGTTATTGGCCAAGTCGAAATGCGTGATGCCGGCGTCGAACGAGCGCAGCACCATCTCGCGGGCCTGCTCGAATGCCACCGCACCGCCGAAGTTCTGCCACAGCCCGAGGGAGATGCGCGGCAGCTGCAGGCCGCTGCGACCACAGTGAACATAGGGCATCCGCTGGTAGCGGTCGGCGGCGGCAACGTACATGGGTAATCCTCGGTCGCTGAGGGCAAACGGCAGCGGTAATTATACGAAACCGGGATCCAGGCCCCATTCCGCACCACCACGCCGGCTGCCGCCCCGCCCGTGGTGCTATACTTATTAGTGTTCCGAAGGGGGCGACCGGTTTCGACGTGGGTTGCGAACCTTCAGGGGCGTGCCGAGGTGCAGTGGCCCTCGTTAAACACTGCTGCAAACTCTAGTTGCCAACGACGACAACTACGCTCTAGCTGCCTAAACGCAGCTGACCTCTGACCAGCTCGTGCCTATGCGACTGTATCAGGGGACGCGCTCATAGGATCGCGGGCCATCGTGCGACGGGGTGGCTCCGTTAAGAGATACCGTGGCTGGTCCGGCGTCTTCCCTGCCCTTCGGGTAGCGACGGATGAGAACCAAAGAATGGGCTACGCGCGTAGATCCTGAAGTCTAGGACTTGCGGACGCGGGTTCAATTCCCGCCGCCTCCACCAATTCGTGGGTAGTCCCCGGAGATATCCGGGGAATGCTCATCTATCGTGCCAGCGGCTGTTGATTGCTTATGCCCGCTTCGGCGGAATCATCGAAGGATCCGGCCAAATTGCTGAATTGAAGCAGCACCCAAATGCCGGCGACGATTGCCGCTGAGCCTAGAACCGCGCCGGCAAGGATCCACCCCGCCCCCTCGATAATTGGACCAAGGTTCGCCAGGGAACCCCGACGCGCCGCACGCGCAATGCGCCGGGCGTTCAGGTATCCGAGCATCGGATGATCGGTCACATGGCCAAGGTTCATGCCGAACACCTCCTTTTGCAAATAAACGGCCCAGCGGTCAGCCGCACGTCTCTCCGGCAACTCATCCGCATGGCGGGTGAGACCCGTCAGAGCAGACGACCGTCGTTCCCGAACTCGGCGGCACAATGATGGTGGTGGTAGAACTGCGCTGCGGAGCGGGAGGACTGCTGCTGCTGATGCAGCCGCATAATGCAAAGACAACGCACAGTGAAGTCAGCCAGATTTTCATTTCCGTTCCTCCAGGGCCATCGAACGAATTGTTCGGATGGCAGTAACAAGCGGTGATCGTCGATGTCATCCCGTAGCGCGACCATGCGTCGTCTGCCGCGCTCGTGTGATCAATGCGCCCTGTCGCCGCAATCGTCATGGTCACGACCCTGCGAGCCCTGGCGGCCGGCGTCGTCGCAGTGCTTGTCGCCCTGATCGCGCGAGCGATCCTGCTGGTCGGCTACATGACCCGCGTCTCGATCATGTCCGTTGGGCTGATCTCGTCCCCTGTCAACCATGCACGCCGACAGCCCGAGCAATGTGACCACCGCACCGCAGGTGATTCGCTTGGATATGGTCATCAATCTTCTCCGCGTTGAGAGCTGCCTCCACGTTGCGAGGCTTATGGATATCGTGCGCTCGATGGAGCGGCGGCGTCGGTACGCTGGCGCACGTGCGACACCCTGCTGCCGGAGGCGCACTCCAGCGTTTGCTCAACGGCGGAGCGCGCTGGCGTCGTACTAAAGAGGACGATCAGAGGCGCGGGAACGTCGAGCTGCGGGATAGCGCGTGGTAGAGC
The DNA here is from genome assembly GCA_963701975.1 of uncultured Gammaproteobacteria bacterium. Lineage (GTDB taxonomy): Bacteria > Pseudomonadota > Gammaproteobacteria > Steroidobacterales > Steroidobacteraceae > FEN-1191. The sequence continues at coordinate 2,778,623 of OY969692.1, read as the reverse complement.
ACCAGCACCACGGCTGCGCCGATGGTTGCAACGACCATGCTATAGAGATTGAGCCCGCTCACGCCTCTTCAGTCCGAAGACGTTGAAGAGCCACCCGCCGATCATCGCGCCGCCGATCCCAAGAAGTACGTCGATGACGACGCCCTCCCCGGTCCGATTGACAATCTTGCTGGCAACGAATCCGGCAACGAGTCCAAGGATAATCCACGCAAAAATTGACATGACGAGCTCCAACGTAGTGTGAGAGGCAGATGCGGCTCGTTAGCCGCGTTCATTGCAACCGCTGCAGCATGCGCGCACCGACAGTCACAGTCGGTGCGGCAGGCGACATAGCGCCCGCCGCAGCGCCGGTTATTTCTCTGCGACGGTAAGGGCCGAGGTATCCACGCTTCGCACGCCCGTGACGCTCTCAGCTGTGTGCCTGACGTCTGCGATGGCTTCCTGGCTTGCCAGGGTGCCCTTCAGACTCACAACCCCATGTTTCGTTTCCACGCTCACGGCGAAGCCCTTTGTCACGCTGTCGGCCAGGATCTGGGACTTGACCTGTGTCGTGATCCAGCTGTCGGAGACGCCCCGTTCTGTGGCGGCAGCCACCGCGTGCGTCTTGGCCGATGCCTCATTGCGCGCGGGTATCGTCAACTCGTCGTCGACACTTCTGACGCCATCGACGGACCTGCTCGCCGCCTCAGCCGCTGACTTCGCGCGCGCACTACTCGCCGAACCATCGAGCGTCACCACGCCATTGGTGGTCGTTACGCTTATATGAGATCGCTTCAGGCTGGGCTCGTCCAGCAGCTTGACTTTCACCTTAGCGGTGATGGCCGTGTCAGTGAGAGCGGCGCCCACGCTGTCGCTGTGGGCTTGCGGTCCCATCGAGTCAGTGCTGGCAGCACCGGCCCCGCCGACATCGGCGCCGGCAGCCAAAGCAGCGGCGATCAACGCGAATCGATATGAGGATTTGCGAGATGAGATGCTGTTCATGCGAAGGCTCCAAGGTATCGAAGGTGAAGTGCAGCTTGTTCGGAACCGCAAACGAGGTCGGTGCGGTGCCGCACTAAGCGCGGCAGCGCACCAACAGTGGCGGCTTTAAAGAATATGATGCGAGCCTCAACTCGACAGGAGCGCCCGACAACCTCGCGGATCGCTCAACTCGGAGGTCGTCATGAACCCGTCACATCAGCCATCGGTGCTCTATCGCACCACACCTTCGCACCAACCAGCCGGATGTCCGGGGCCACCACAACCTGCGACGTCTGCCCACAGACCCATCCTGCGTCTCAATCCGGGCGTGACGGCGCGAAGGCTCTCCAAGCCGGCGTCTGACCAGGCGCCGGTCCTGCGACGCGCCGCCAGGAATCCCGCGAACGGCCGAGTAATATGAGGCACGCGATTCCAACTTCCGCTGCGGGTTCCGAGTTCGACCAGTTCCTGTACGCGCCGATAACGGAGGAAAGCAACGGAATGCTGTTGAGCATGCTGTCGGCACTGGCCCGACTGGATGTCGATCCTTGGGATGAAGCGGAGAGACTGGCGCGGCTACCTCCCGAGAGTGCAACGCGCTTCCTGACGGCCCTGATCGCGGCCCTCCCCGACGGGCCATCGGCGCGCGCAGATCCGGAAGCGCTTGCGCAGCGCCTGGTCGCATTGTTACCGCAACGGCTTGCAACCCGTAGGCACTCGCCCGGTCCGCTACCTGTCACAGGGCTCGCGACGAGTCACCATGCCTTCACCAGCTACCTGCTCCTTTATGTTGCACTCATGGTGCTGTTCCTTGGAGCACAATGGCTGATGGGGCGTTCCCAGGAAACCGGAAAGTCCGGCACGGGTGCTCCCGCAACAGCGAGCAATGCATTGCCGCACACTGCAGCACCCAGTACGGCGGCAGCAGCGCCCGGTCCGGCATCTGCAGGACCCTGATGGCGCCATTGAATGCGCCTGTGCATGCAGATCGAGCGGACCATATGCCAATTCCGATATATCGCAATCGCGGCACTTGTCGGGTGGCCGTGCTAGGTTAGCTTCCTCTCGCTATGGCCTAGGGGTTCAGCATGAAGGTTGCGCACATCGGGGCCACGGGCAAGGTCGGCGGCAAGATTCTTGACGAATTGCTGCGCCGGGGTCACACGGTCACCGCCATCTCACGGCATCCCGAAAGGCTACCCCCGAGCAAGAACGTCAGCTCGAAACGCGGCGACATCACCGACCCGGACAGCCTCGCGGCTGTTGTCAGTGGACATGATGCGGTGATCAGCTCGGCCACCTTCGTGCCCGGCAGCTCGGCCAGGCTCGTGGACGCGATTCGCAAATCAGGCGTCAAACGGTACGTCGCCGTGGGCGGAGCCGGGTCGCTTGAAGTCGCCCCCGGAAAACTGCTGAAAGATGCGGGTGGCATACCGCCGGAATGGATGCCCGCCATCAACGAGGGAACAGAGATGCTGAGGCTGCTGCGCGCCGATCGGCAGCTTGATTGGACGTTCTTTTCGCCAGCCGCCTTGATCGGGCCTGGTGAGCGGACGGGGAAATTCCGTCTTGGCGGCGACCAGTTGATCACCGGAGCCGACGGCAAGAGTTCCATTTCCTACGACGACTACGCTATCGCCCTGGTCGATGAGCTCGAAAAGCCACAGCACATTCGCAAACGCTTCACCATCGGCTACTGAGAGCTCGACACTCGCGATCCTGCGGCCAGGGACTGGAATGTCACCGGCCCGGAGCTGCACTACAGGTACTTGGTGACCCCCTGAAATTCCTTGATCAGCTCCCTGACCTCGCGTGGCATCGCCTCGGAGGTCTCCTGCATGCAGTGGTGAATGTGATCCTTGATCAGCTCCTTCTTGGCGTTGCCGACCGCCTTCTCCACCGCGTGCAGCTGCTGCGACAGCTCCAGGCAGGGCCGCCCCGCCTCCAGCATCTCGATCACCCGCACCAGGTGTCCCTGGGCGCGTTTGAGCCGCGTGGCGATCTCGGGAAACTTTTGCATCAGCCCTACCTCGCATCCAATTCAGTAGATCCTATCCTCCTGGACAGGATACATGAAAGGGCATAGGCTGCAAAACCTTGCGGAGGCCGACGGCGCCCCTTTAATTTGACCGTAGCACTACAGGCGTAAGAAAGAGACGTAGAGACCGGGTCCGAGAGCCGGAGATTTAGCTCGCTACCGGCCTGTGACTCGGGCGCTATCACTGCGAGTGCAATGCCTCACAGGGCTTTCGGACACCAATAAGAAACGCACCAAGAATCCCGCGGAGTCATCGTGGAACTGGACAACCACACGCCCACCGCTCGCGGCCGGGCCTTTCTCTGGGGCGGAATCGCGCTCGGCGCGCTCCTGGTGGCCGCGCTCGTTACCCACGGATTCGGCTTGCTGGGCGGCCAACACGCGCCCGGGGAAGCCCCGTTGGTCGTCCACCAGGGCGACAAAATCATTGTCCCTCCGGGTTCGTCCCTCCGAAACCGTCTGACCGTGATGGCCGTGCAGGCGCAGACGGTTCGCGCAAAGCTGCTGCTGCCGGCCATCGTCGAGTCCGATCCGACCCGCACCGCGGCGGTTCTGACTCCGCTCGCCGGCCGCGTGCTGGAGATCAAGGTCGCGCTCGGTGACCGTGTAGCGCAGGGACAGGTGCTGGCCGTGGTCGACTCTCCGGATCTGGCGCAGGCGTACGACGACAACGACAAGGCGGCGGACGCCTTTGCACTGACACAGAAGAATCTTGCGCGCCAGGAGGGACAAGCGAGCATTGGTGCGGCCTCGGAGCGGGATCTGGATCAGGCCCGCAGCGATCACCGTCAGGCAGCGGCCGAATACGCTCGCACCCAGGCGCGTCTGAAAGTGCTCGGAGTATCGACCGACCCCCGTGAACGGTCGCGCCTGCTGACGGTACGCGCGTCGATGGCCGGCAGCATCACCGCGTTGTCGATCGCCCGCGGCAACATGATCAACGACCCGACGCAACCAATGATGACGCTTGCGGATCTGAGCACCGTCTGGGTCACGGCGCTGGTTCCTGAGAAGGATCTGGCGGCGGTGTCCAAGGATCAGGAAGCCGAAGTCGCCCTCGCGGCGTACCCCGGCGAGATCCTGCAGGGCAAGGTGCTGTTCGTTGCCGACGTGATCGAGCCGGACTCGCGGCGCAACAAGATCAGAATTGCCTTTGCCAATGCCGAACACCGGCTCAAGCCCAACATGTTTGCCACCGTGACACTGCTCGGGCCGGCCCAGACGCGCCTCGTCCTGCCGACCTCGGCCCTGCTGATGAACAACGATCGAACCAGCGTATTCGTCGCGACGGCACCCTGGACGTTTGAGCGCCGCATCGTCGAGCCGCAGCTGGAGGAAGGACCGTCGGTGGCCATCCGCGCCGGCATCCAGACCGGTGACCAGGTCGTCGTGAAGGGCGGAATCCTGCTCAATGATTGACCAGTTCGTCGCCTTCTGCCTGCACCGGCGCGTGCCCGTCATCGTCGTGGCAGTGCTGCTGAGCGTGTTCGGGATTTACGCCTGGGAGACGCTGTCGGTTGAAGCCTACCCGGAGCTCGGCGACGTCGCGGCACAAGTCACCACGCAGATGCCGGGTCTGGCGGCGGAGGAAGTCGAACAACTGATTACCGTGCCACTGGAACGGCAGATCAACGGAACGCCCGGTCTGCTGCTGATGCGCTCCTCGAGCACCTTCGGGCTGTCGCTGATCACCGTGCTGTTCCGCGACGGCTACGAAGACTATTGGGCGCGGCAACGCCTGCTCGAGCGCATCGCTCAGGCGGTGCTGCCGCCCGGAGCCACGCCCTCGCTCGACCCCGTGGCCGGACCGGGCGGCGAGATCTTCCGCTACACGCTCGAATCGGATACCAGGAACCTGCAGGAGTTGTCCGAAATCCAGCGCTGGACAGTGATCCCCGCGATCAAATCGGTGCCCGGCGTGGTCGATGTCACGAATTTCGGCGGCCTTACCACCGAGTACCAGCTCGACCTCGATCCCAGCCAGCTGCAGCACTATGGCCTTGGCATCACCGACGTCATCAACGCGATCAACAACAACAATACTAACGCTGGCGGCGGACGGGTCGCGCGCGGCGATCAGAGCTATGTGATCCGCGGCGTCGGGCTGATGCACGGCCTCGATGACATTGGCTCGACCGTGGTCACGCAGGTCGGCGGTACGCCGGTGCTGGTGCGCGACCTGGGTCGCACGACGCTGAGTCACCAGGAGCGCGAGGGCATCCTCGGCAAGGACAACAATCCGGACACCATTGAAGGCATCGTGCTGATGCTCAAGTACCAGAACCCGTCGCAGACGCTGCGCGGAATTCACGCCCGGGTAGCCGCGCTCAACGCTCGCCTGGCGGTGACCGGCGTGAGGATCGTGCCCTACATCGACCGCGACGATCTGGTCCGGGCTACGGTCAGCAAGGTCGGGCGCACGATTGCCGAAGGCATCGGCCTGGTCGTTCTGGTGCTGATTCTCTTCCTCGGCAGCCCGCGCAGCGCCCTGGTGGTCGCTGTCAGCATTCCGCTCGCGCTGGTCTCGGTATTCACGCTGCTCAATCTCACCAAGGTGTCGGCTAATCTGCTGTCATTGGGGGCGATCGATTTCGGCATTCTGGTGGACGGCGCCATCGTCGTGACCGAAGCGATCCTGCGCCGACGCGAAGCCACGCCCAGCGAGGAATTGAGCGAGAGCGAGGTGCGGGCCGCGACCTTGCAGGTGACACGACCGATCTTCTTCGCCAGCCTGATCATCATCACCGCCTACCTGCCGCTGTTTTCGTTCGAACGCGCCGAGGCGAAGCTGTTTACGCCAATGGCCTACACCATGGGCTATGCGCTGTTCGGCGCCCTGTTGACGACGTTGGCGCTGGTGCCCGGCCTCGCCTATTACGCGTTTCGCCAGCCCGGCCGCGTCTATCACAACTGGTGGCTGGAGCGACTGACCGGTGTGTACGAGCGCCTCCTCGGCGCCTGCATCGAGCAACCGCGCATCATTTATGGAGTGGTGATCTTCGCCCTGTTGGCGGTGGTCGGCCTTGGGGTAACGGTCGGCCGCGAGTTCCTGCCGGATCTCGACGAGGGGGCACTGTGGCTGCAGGTGCAGATGCCCACCGGCCTTGCCTTGAACAAGGCGAGCGACATGGCGAGCGATCTTCGGCGCGCGGTGCTCAAGCATCCCGAAGTCTCCTATGTACTCACCCAGACCGGTCGCAACGATGATGGCACCGATCCCTGGACCATGTCGCACATCGAAGCGCCGGTTGGCCTGAAGGCCTATGACAGCTGGCCTGCGGGCGAAACCAAGAAGCAATTCGTCGATCGGCTGGCCGCGGATCTCGCCGAGCAACTGCCGGGTTACTCGATCGGGATCAGTCAGCCGATCATCGACGGAGTCAACGACATGATCGGCGGCGCGCACAGTCCGCTGGTGATCAAGGTCTTCGGCGACGATCTGGATGCACTGCGCGGGATCGGCAAGCAGATCGTCAACGTGCTGTACACGATCCAGGGCACTTCCAGCGCGTCGATTTTCCAGGAGCCCCCGATTCCACAGATCGAGATCAGGCTCGAGCGCGACAAGGCCGCTCGCTTCGGGATCACCATGAACGACGTGCTGAATGTCATCCAGACTGGCGTCGGACAAGCCCCGGTGTCGACCGTGTACGTGGAAGAGAGAACCTACCCTCTGACCGTCCGGTTCACCGAGGCCAGCCGCGACCGGCCCGAGAAGCTCGGCAACCTGTTTATCAACACGTCGGGCGGCATGCAGGTGCCGCTGTCGCAGATCGCGGAGGTGCGGCTGCGTGCAGGCGAGAGTACCGTCACGCGCGAGAACGGTCAGCGCAACCTGACCATCCGCATCGACAACCGCGATCGCGATCTGACCTCCTACCTCGCCGAAGCCCAGGCGAAGATCGCGGCCCGGGTTCATTTCGATCCGGACAAGGTCCGATTGGAATGGGGCGGGCAGTTCGAGAACCAGCGGCGCGCGGAGTCGCGACTGCTGCTGATCCTGGGCATGCTGATGGTCCTGATGCTGATCCTGCTCACGGTCGGAACCGGGTCGGTGCGGCAGGCTGCCCTGATCCTGGGGGTGGTGCCGCTGGCGACGCTGGGGGGCCTGATATCGCTGCACCTGACCGGACAGAACCTCAACGTTGCGAGCGGTGTGGGGTTCATCGCATTGTTCGGTGTAGCAGTGCAGAACGGCATCATCATGGTTTCGAACCTGAATCGCATGAGGAAGTCCGGATTGGAGCTGCACGAAGCGATCATGAAGGGCGCGACCGAGCGCTTGCGGCCGGTGCTGATGACCGCTGCCGTGGCCACACTGGGAATGCTTCCGGCGGCGATCCACACCGGAGTCGGCAGCGACGTGCAGCGTGGGATCGCGACCGTGGTCGTGGGCGGCCTGGCCATCGCCACCGTGCTGACTTTGTTCGTGTTGCCGTCGATGTATCACGTCATCGAGCACTGGGCCGAAGAGCGCCGCGGACGGGCACGATGGGGCGCGTGATGTCATTCCGCCTGGTAGCGAGCGTATGGGTTGCAAGCCTCGCAGCTTGCGCGGTGGGCCCGAATTTCAGGCGACCGGCAGCGCCGTCGGCGCCGGACTATGGAAATGCGCCGTCACAGGGGCAAACCGCGGCGACGGAAGTCGCCGGCGGCAACGTCCAGCGTTTCGTCGCCGGCATGGACATTCCGGGACAGTGGTGGACGCTGTTTCAATCGCAGCCGCTCAACCTGCTGGTCGAGCAGGCGCTCAAGGCCAATCCAGATATCGCTGCCGCCCAGGCGGCGCTGCGTCAGGCGCATGAACTGTACCTGGCGCAGCGTACCAGCTACTTTCCGCTGATCCAGGGCAGCTTCAATGGCGCGCGCGCCAAGAATCCCCTCGCTACGCTCGCCAATCCGACCAGCCTGCCGCAGGCCGATCCCTATTACAGTCTCTACACCGCCCAGCTGACCCTGAGCTATCTGCCCGACGTATTCGGCGCCACCCGGCGTTCGGTCGAAGCTGCCAGCGCCCAGGTCGAGGCTGGTCGGTTCCAGCTCGACGCCACCTACGTGACCTTGAGCAGCAACGTGGTGGTGACGGCCGTGCAGGAGGCGTCGCTGCGCGGCCAGATCGGCGCGACTGAGCGCTTGCTGCAGTTGCAGCATCAATTGACTGAAACCGTACGGCGCCAGCGCGCGCTTGGTACCGCGAGCGATCTCGAGCTGCTGGCCCAGCAAGCGACCGAGGCGCAGACCGCTGCCACGTTGCCACCACTGCAGAAGCAGTTGAGCCAGACGCGTGATGCGTTAACGGCGCTGCTGGGACAGCTGCCATCCGAGGAGCCGCAGCAAACCTTCCGCCTGGAGGATCTGACACTGCCGGGCGACCTGCCGGTCAGCCTGCCGTCGAAACTGGTTGAGCAGCGTCCCGATGTGCGCCAGGCGGAAGCGAACCTGCATGCGGCGTCGGCCGAGGCAGGCGTGGCGCTCGCCAACATGCTGCCGCAGTTCGAGATCGATGGCAGCCTTGGCTCGAGCGCGCTGAAGTTGGGCGATCTGTTCTCGCCTTATACCGGCTTCTGGAGCCTTGGGGCCTCGCTCACCCAGACCCTGTTCGACGCGGGGGCCCTGCTGCATAAACGACGCGCGGCGGACGCCGCCCTGGATCAGGCGGCAGCGCAATACCGCGCTGCAGTGATCCTCGCGTGCCAGAACGTCGCCGACAGCCTGCGAGCCTTGCAGTCGGACGCCGATGCAGTGCAATCGAACGCCGAGGCCGATCGCGCCGCCCGCAAGACGCTGGAACTGGCACAACGCCAATTCGACCTGGGTACGATCAGCCTTGTGGCGGTGCTGAACGCCGAGCAGGCATATCAACAGGCAGAGCTGGCGCTGGTCCAGGCTCGAGGCAACCGATACGCCGACACGGCGGGCCTGTTCCAGTCGCTGGGCGGTGGCTGGTGGCATCGCCCTGAGGAGCTCAAATGAACAGCCTCGTCCTGCGCGAGGACAATCGCGGCGCCGCTACCCTGACCCTCAATCGCCCGGAGAAGCTCAATGCGCTGACCAAGGACCTGTTTGAGGCGCTCGAAGAGCACGTCGACGCGATCGCTCGCGAGACCAGGAAGATCGGACTGGTGATCCTGCGCGGTGCTGGCGGGAATTTCTCGGCCGGCTATGACATGCAGGAAGTACTTGAACAGGTCAGGGCCCACGCCAAGCCGCATTATCACTCGGAGGTCATCGACAAGATCGCCAATCTGCCGCAGCCGGTGATATCAGCCGTGCAGGGTCACTGCTCGACCGGGGCGCTGGAGCTGGCACTCGCGGCCGACCTGCTCATCGCAAGCGAGTCCGCGCGATTCAGCGATGCCTACGCGCGCTGGGGTCTGACGCCGATCTGGGGATTGAGCCTTCGCCTGCCGCATCGTGTTGGCCGCGCGAAAGCCTTCGAGATGATGCTCACCTGCCGCAGCTACTCCGGAGCCGAGGCACAGGCGATGCAGCTGGTCAATCTGTGCTTTGCCGACGCTCAGTTCGAAACGCAGTTGGCGTCGCTCTGTGGACAGATCCTGGACAATTCCTGGTACGCGAATCAGGTGAACAAACGCGCACTGATTGAAAGCGACGGGCTGAGCCTGCGCGACGCCCATGCGCTGGAGCTGTTCAAGAACGAGGGCTTGGCCCCGGATGCGGCGGAGCGAGTGGCACGGTTCTTCGGCAAACGGGAAACGCGACGATAGGCGGTACGTTGCTGCATAGAAAACGCGCCGCAGGTGACGCGCTGAAGCAGGCCGCTGCGCAGTCTTGATGTGCTGCCTGCGACGATCGCACGCGCTAATGGGGTGGCAGGCTGGCAAAGAGCCATCCCAGGCCGAGCGACGTCAGTTCCTGGCGCAGCCCGACGAACAGCATGTAGCCGTACCACAGCGCGAACGCTCCCGCCAGCCGCAGCAGGATCGGCGTAACCTGCGCAGTCTCCTTTACGCTCGGCAACAGCGCGAAATTGGAGTTGATGAATTGCTGCAGATGTCTTGGTCTTGCCAATGCCCAGACGCCGATACCGGTGACGCCGATACAGACAAGCATCTGAATGACGAATACGAACAGGCCACGTGACATGAATGGCAACTCCGGGCTATTGCGAGTGCGCCGGGGCGCCGGCCCGCCCTGAACAACCGCATCATAGATCAAGAGCACGAGAGTGCGGGGCTGGAGGTCGAGCCAAAGCTGCTCGAGCATCACAGCACCCAGATTGGCGAGGCGATCATCGAGGATGCGGAGAAATGGAAGGCAGACCTGATCGTGATGGGAACTCACGGCCGGCGCGGCTTTGCGCGCGCGGTGATCGGCAGTGACGCGGAATATGTCGCCAGCCATGCGCCGGTTCCGCTGCTGCTGGTGCGCAGCCAATCAGGCTGATCGGCGAAAAGCAGGCCCAACGGGCATTCCGACTGCCCCACCGCGGTTAAGGCCGGTCCAGGCATTCGACCGTACGCTCATTCCAAAAGACGATGCAACTCACAGTTTGGTAATGCATTGAGCGCGGCTCAGTCTCGCGCACGCTCGGATCTAAATGTTCCGATGAGAGGTGCCGATAGGATCCCGACGGCACTTAAAGCTCGGACGACATAATGCGGGACCACAAGGGGACATCTGACGGCAGCCGGTCCTTCGTACGATCCCTTCCAGGGTCGGGATTTACGATGATCGAAACCATGATCGCGCTTGCCATCGGCGCCATTCTTCTCGCGGTCTCGGTCCCCTCGTACCTGTCCTACCGGGAACAGGCCAGGGTGAACGTGGCCATCCAGGATATCGCCGAGGTGAATGCCCGGATCGAGCGCTACATCACCTTGGCTGGCGCCCCGCCGCCGGACCTGGCAACGGTCGGTTGGGGCAATGTTCTCGATCCGTGGGGTAATCCCTATGTTTACCTTTCCTTCACGGGACTGAATGGTAAGGGACAGATGCGCAAGGACAAGAATCTGGTGCCCATCAATACCCAGTACGACCTCTACAGCATGGGGGCAGACGGTCAGTCGAGGCCCCCCCTGACGGCGAAAGTCAGCCGGGACGACGTGGTCATGGCCAACGACGGGAACTACATTGGCCTCGCCTCTGGCTACTGACCGTGACATCGGGACGCGGGCGCCGCTGCTCCGGAGCCGCATAGGCCGTCGCGTGGTCGGCCTGTTCGTGCTGAGTGCACTGGTGCCTCTGGGCCTTTGCGCAGCTTTTCTCGTCCGAGAGTTTGGCGCCGAGCTGACCCAAACACAGCAACAGAATCTCGATGGCCTGGTGCGCAGTTACGGAATGACCGTCCTGGGTCGTCTCGGCGCTGCGGATGACGTGCTCAAGGCGGTCGTATCGGCGCCCGGCGCGACCGACGTCACGATCCAGGACAGCGTGGCAAGACTGATCTGGGCCCGCAGCTTTCAGCGCATCAAGCCCACACAGCCGTTCCACGGGGCGGAACAATCCATCCCACGCCCGGATGAGAAACAGCTGCACGCCCTGGACGCCGACGAGCCTGCCCTCCTCTTTAGTATCGACCAGGACGGCGCAGCTCAGATCTACCTGGTACGCAGATTGCCGAGCGGCGCGTGGCTGTACGTAGAACTCAACTCGATGTGGCTGTGGGCTGGCGCGACCGAGTTCGCTTCGGATGCAGGGCTGCTGGTGCTTGACTCCAGAGGCCAGGTATTGGCGTCCGGAGGAAACATCCCCCGCGAATTGCTCTATTCAGATCTATCGCGTTGGACGACCTCGCAACAACCTCCGGTCGATCGGATAACGGGCCGCCCATCTGCCCTGCTGGATCGATGGATGGTTCGCTCCTGGGAAGTCTTCCTACGAAGCCGCTTTTCCTCTCCCTCGTGGCACCTGGTGGCGATCAGTCCGCGCCCGACCCTACTGAGCGGCAACGGTTACGCGAACTTCTATCTGTTTGGATTTGTCTGCCTGACCATCCTGTTGATCACCTGGTTGTCGATGACCACCATTCGCCTCCAGTTGCGCCCGCTGGATCTGCTCACCCGGGCGACCAAGCGCGTGGCGCAGCGGGACTTCGACGCATTCGCAGAGATGTCGTGGAACGATGAATTCGGCGACCTGGCGCGCTCTTTCGGAGCCATGTCCAAGAAACTGCAGATGCAGTTCTCGGCTCTGGAGATGCTCTCCGAGGTCGATCGAATACTGCTCCACACACCGGAACTGGAGCCGATCCTGGACACTTTGCTGCCGCGAATGGCAGCCGTATTGCACTGCGAGAGCGTATCGGTGCTGCTGTTCGATCATGACTCGGACGGTCACGCCCGCGCCTATGACTATCACGCTTCCGAGTCAGAACATTTGCCGGTGCGAAGAATCGCGACTGACATCGTCGCATTGAAGGGGGCATGCGAACAATCGACGCTTGCGCCAATAGATGCCGCGGTTGCTCAGAAACTCTCGTATCTGGCGCCGATCGCGGCCCTCGGAATCGACACCATCAGTCTGCATGCGCTCAAGTATAACGGTCGCTGTGCGGGCGTGCTCTGCATCGGCTATGTGAGTCGCGCCGGTCGCCCCCAGGACACCGGGGTGGGTGCCGCTGATTTCGCCGACCGACTCTCGTTGATTCTGGCAAATCTGGAACAGACCGAGGACCTGCACCGCCAGGCCAACTTTGATTCGCTCACTGGATTGCAGAACCGGCAGCTGTTCTCGGAACGCGTCTGCGCCGCGGTCGCCGCGGCGCAAGAGCGCCAGGGGCTTGGCAGCCTGCTGTATATTGATCTGGACCAGTTCAAGCGTGTCAATGACACTGCGGGCCACAGCGCCGGTGATGGACTGCTGCGAGTTGTGGGCGAACGCCTCACCGAATGCGTCGGCGAAAACCACAGCATCGCCAGGCTTGGTGGCGATGAGTTTGCGGTGCTGCTGCCAGCCATACCGGAACCTGATAGCGCCCGGCAGATGGCCGAGCGGATCATAGCCAGCCTTCAGCGACCGATCGTGATCGACGGCCGCGAGCACCACGTCTCGGCGAGCATCGGCATGACCGTGTTCCCTTCCGATGGCACCAAGCTCGAGGACTTGTTCAAAACCAGCGATATCGCGATGTATCAGGCCAAAGAGGCGGGTCGCGGGCGCGCGGTATTCTTCCAGGCGGAAATGCAGCGGCAGCTGTTGGAGCGGCTGGCAATGGAGACTGGCATGCACCGCGCCCTGCAACGCAGCGACTTCAGGCTGTTCTATCAACCGATCGTATCGGAGGGGCGCGGCACCATCGGTGTTGAGGCGCTCGTGCGCTGGCCGGGAGAGGATCAGTCCGCCTGGATATCGCCGGCGGAATTTGTGCCGATCGCAGAGGAAAATGGCTTGATCGTGCGCCTTGGTGACTGGATCCTGCGCAGCGCCTGCGAGCAATTCGTACGTTGGCGGTCAGAGGGACTTCGGCTGGAATATGTCTCGGTCAACGTGTCGGTCCGCCAGCTGAGGGAAGCCGATTTTCTGCCAAAGCTGATTGCAGCGATCGGCGACAGCGGGATGCGGACTGAAGAGTTGCAACTCGAGATTACCGAGAGCGTGCTGGCCCATGGAGCAGAATTGGAACAGACTCTTCTCGGCATTGCTGCACAGGGCGTGCGCCTGGCCCTGGATGATTTTGGCACCGGGTATTCTTCGCTGAGCTACCTGCGCGCCTATCCCATCCATACGGTCAAGATCGATCGCTCATTCATCCAGAGTCTGCCGCAAGACGGCGCAGCGTGCCGGCTGGCGGAATCCATCATTGTCATGTGCGCTGCGCTCGGCAAGCATGTTGTGGCCGAAGGTGTCGAGACCGAGGCACAACTTCAGTTTCTGCGCAATGCCGGCTGCACCTCGATCCAGGGATTCCTGTTCGGACGGCCGATGGAAGCTTCTGACATTCCGGGCATCGCGCGCCGGCTGCGCTCGATAGCAGAAGGCTCCATCCGCACCCTCGCCGCCGCGATGAGTCATCGCAAGCGCTCAGCTGCGCCTGACCCGTCCGACCCGTTGCAGGCTATCCGCTAAAGACCCTGACGGGGTGCCGGCCATGGGTGCACCGGCATCCCCGCGCGAGTCTCCCTAACCCTTCATCGCTACAGCGCGGCGTCGTCCGTCTCGCCGGTGCGGATGCGAACCACGCGTTGCACATCGCTGATGAAGATCTTGCCGTCACCGACCTTGCCGGTCTTGGCCGCCTGCACGATCGCATCGACCACGCGATCGACCAGGTCCGAGCGCACCGCCACCTCGATGCGCGACTTGGGCACGAAATCGACCGTGTACTCGGCTCCGCGATAAAGCTCGGTATGGCCGCGTTGCCGGCCGAAGCCCTTGACCTCCGTTACCGTCATACCGGAGACCCCCAGCTCAGCCAGCGCCGCGCGCACCTCGTCCAGCTTGAAGGGTTTGATGATGCTAGTTATCAGTTTCATGACCGACTCTCTCCCGATAATTATTCGATGCTTTCGCCATGTTGCGAGATATCGAGCCCTTCGCGCTCCTCGTCGGCGCTCACGCGCAGCCCGATCACCAGGTCGATCACCTTGAGGATGATCATGCTCATGACGAAGCTCCACACCAGCGTGGCGGTCACGCCCTTGAGCTGCAGCAGCACGCTGCCGGTGGCGCCGCTGATCTCCTTGCTCACCAGTGCTCCGGTGAGCAGCGCACCGACGATGCCGCCGATGCAGTGCACCCCGAAGGCGTCGAGCGAGTCGTCATAGCCGAACGCCCGCTTGACCGAGGTCGAGGCGAAGAAGCAGATCACGCCCGCGGCCACCCCGATGATCACGGATGAGTCCGGGCCGACGAAGCCGGAAGCCGGCGTGATCGCCACCAGCCCGGCGACCGCCCCCGAGCAGATGCCCAGCACGCTCGGCTTACCCTTGACCAGCCACTCGGTGAACATCCACGCCAGCGCCGCCGCCGCCGTGGCAATGTGCGTGGCCGCAAAGGCCATGCCCGCCCGCCCGTCCGAGGCCACCGCCGAGCCGGCGTTGAAGCCGAACCAGCCCACCCACAGCAGCGAGGCTCCGATCACGGTCAGTGTCAGGTTGTGCGGCGCCATCGACTCCTTGCCCAGTCCCTGGCGTTTGCCGAGCATCAGCGCGGTGGCAAGACCGGCGATACCGGCATTGATGTGCACCACGGTGCCGCCGGCGAAGTCCAGCTGCGTGGCGGCAAACCAGCCCGAGGGCTCCCACATCCAGTGCGCCACCGGGCAGTACACCACCAGCAGCCACAGTCCCATGAACCACAGCATGGCCGAGAACTTCATGCGCTCGGCGAACGAGCCGCAGATCAGCGCCGGGGTGATGATCGCAAAGGTCGCCTGGAACATCGCGTACACGGTCTCCGGGATGGTCAATCCCAGGTGCGAGACCGAGAGCTTGGAATCATCGTGCATGTAGACCACGCCGTTGAGGAAGGCGCGGCCGAAGCCGCCCAGATACGGCGTGCTGCCCGGAGTGAAGGCGAGCGAATAGCCGATCACCCACCACAGGATCGTCACCAGGCAGGTGATCGCAAAGCTCTGCATCAGCGTGGCGAGCACGTTCTTTTTGCGCACCATGCCGCCGTAGAACAGCGCCAGGCCCGGGATGGTCATCATCAGCACCAGCGCGGTGGAGGTGAGCATCCAGGCGGTGTCCCCGGAGTTGATATCCGAGAACTTGACGATGGTCGGCTCGGTCGGCGCTGCCGCCGCAGGCGCTGCGGCCGCAGCCGCCTCGCCGCCGGCCGCGGCCGGTGCGGCCGGCGCCGCCGCCGCCGGAGCCTCATCGGCCCATGCCCTGACTGGGGTGGCACACAGCACCAGCGCCAGCACCGCGGCCGCGAGCGCCCCGCTGAGCGCCCGCGCGGCTGACCATTTATATGTCGGTAACTTCAAATCAATGCGCATGACTTGCAACTCCCTTTTCTTTTAAAGATGTCATATGGTTTCACGCTGACCTTCAGACGCTGTAGTACATGTCGAACTCGACCGGATGGGTGGTCATGCGCACGCGCGTGACTTCCTGCATCTTCAGGCCGATATAGGCATCGATCACGTCGTCGGTGAACACCCCGCCGCGCTTGAGAAACTCCCGGTCCCGATCCAGGTGCTCGAGCGCCATGTCCAGCGAGTGGCACACCGTCGGGATGTGCTTGGCCTCCTCGGGCTCCAGGTCGTACAGGTCCTTGTCCGAGGGCTCCCCGGGGTGAATCTTGTTCTGAATCCCGTCCAACCCCGCCATCATCATCGCCGCAAACGCAAAGTACGGATTGGCGCTCGAATCGGGAAAGCGCACCTCGATGCGCCGTGCCTTCGGGCTCGACACCCACGGCACCCGGATCGAGGCCGAGCGGTTGCGCGCCGAGTAGGCCAGCATCACCGGGGCCTCAAAGCCCGGCACCAGACGCTTGTAGCTGTTGGTGGTCGCATTGGTCAGCGCGTTGATCGCCTTGGCGTGCTTGATGATCCCGCCGATGTAATACAGGCACGTCTCGGACAGCCCCGCGTACTTGTCGCCGGCAAAAATGTTCCTCCCCTCCTTGGACAGCGACTGGTGCACGTGCATGCCGCTGCCGTTGTCGCCCACCAGCGGCTTGGGCATGAACGTCACGCTCTTGCCGTAGTTGGCTCCCACGTTCAGCAGCGCGTACTTCAGGATCTGAACCTCATCGGCCTTCTTCACCAGCGTGTTGGCCCCAATGCCAATCTCGGCCTGACCTGCGGTGGCCACCTCGTGGTGATGCACCTCCACCACCAGCCCCATCTCCTCGCACGCCTTGCACATCGCGGCACGAATGTCCTGAAAGGCATCCACCGGCGGCACCGGAAAATACCCGCCCTTGACCCCGGGCCGATGCCCCTTGTTGCCCTCCTCGTAGCTGGTCTGGGAGTTCCACGACCCCTGGATCGAATCAATCTCGTAGAACGCGCTGCGCAGGTCCGATCCCCAGCGCACGCTGTCAAAAATGAAAAACTCGTTCTCCGGCCCGAACAGCGCCGAATCGGCTATCCCGGTGGACTTCAAATAGCCTTCCGCGCGCTTGCCCAGCGAGCGCGGATCGCGCTCATAGCCCTGCATCGTCGCCGGCTCAATCACATCGCAGCGAATGTCCACCGTGCTGTCTTCGAAAAACGGATCAATCACCGCCGTGGAGGCATCCGGCAGCAAAATCATGTCCGACTCGTTGATCCCCTTCCAACCCGCTATCGAGGAGCCGTCAAACATCTTGCCCTCGACAAAAAATTCCTCCGTCACGTAGCGCGACGGAATGCTCACGTGCTGCTCCTTGCCCCGGGTGTCCGTAAAACGCAAATCCGCCCACTTCACCTCTTTCTCTTTGATCATTTTCACAACATCACTGGAACTCATACCGCCTCCGCCAGGCCGGGACAGGCGCACCTGTCCCGGCTTCATTGAAACTTCCGTACACCGCAGGATCAGAACTTGTAGATCGCTTCGAACCAGCCCTGATAGGTCTTCGGCACCAGTTGGTTACCTGCGACTTTGTTCGGATCGTCGTACCGGCCTTCAATTCGGAATTCGAAGTTCTTGGTCGGGTCGTAACCGAAGGTCACCGTGCCTTCGTCCAACTTCTGCGAACTGCCATGGTAGGTGGCATCAAAGTTATGGGTCAGGTAGCCATCGCTGTCGTCGAAGTACTCGCCGCGCAGCGATACGCGCCAGGTATCACTGATCGCGTAGTTCACATACCCAGCCACACCCCACCAGGAGGCGGACGGCGTGAGCGAGGTGCTCTGCACGGTTCCATAGTCGACGCTTCCGACCACGGTCAGTGCCGAGGTCGCGTTCCACGTCAGCACGGTATCGAACAGCCCGATATTGGCCTTGATCGCGGAGGTCGGACCCGGATAGGCGCTGTTGTCGCGTCCGTAGTAGCCCTGCAGGGTCCACGAAAAGGCTTTCGACGGCGTGAAGCTGACGCCCGCCTCGAATGTCTTGTCGGATCCGTCGGCCGTATCCTGACTGTTGGTCCAGCCGTTGTTGATCCCGACGATCAGGCTGAGCTGGTCGCTGGCCGCGTAGGTGGCGCGAAAGCCAGTGTGGGTAACGGGCTCATACGCGAACAGGATGGACCGGGTGGTGTTGGTGTTGCCGACCACAGAGGCCACTTCGGCCCCGGCCAGCGTCGAGAACTTACCGGCCTGCAGCGTCAACGGTCCGGTCACGTATTGCGCGAACGCCTGCATCAGGTAGAAACCCGTCGTCGTCGCGCCCTGGCCCGGCGGGATGCTGCCATAGCCGGTCGCCGCGTAGGGGTTCTGGCCAACGATGACATTGACCAGCGCACCGAATCCCGAGGTCGGCTGCTTGGCCAGCGTGAACGCGGCCTGCTGGAGCGCGAAGGTGTTGTAGTCCTTGCTGCTGGTGTCATTGTGCTGGTAGGTGTAGCTGCCATCCACGTAGCCCGTCAGCGTCAGACCCGAAGCGTCCAGCAGGTCGGACACGCTCGGAAGGGCGGGCTTCGCCGGTGCCGCCGCGGCCGGTGCCGCCGGGGCAGCCTCGTCTGCAACCGCTACCCCCGCGAGGGCCAGCATGGATACGGAAATGATTGCCACTCTCGACCGATAAATGCGCATTCGTGCGCCTCCCTTTTTGAAATAGGTCCCCAGCTCGACGTCGCCACGCGGGCGCCGCCGCCCTCTATCGCCTCCTGCCGCGGACGAGCGACAGGCGGCCGATGCAACCGGCCTCAATGGCACCAGTTGTCGTAAGATTGCAACGACAGTAATTAATTAAACTGTGCGGGGACGGGAATGCATGCTGTGTGCCAGCACTTGTGCTCGTGCCTGAAACTGGGCATGGGACGCAGTCAATCCGCCATCGCTGAGAGGCCTAATCGATTGAAAGCGTCCGATTTCTTAACACATTACTTAGCAGTAGCTAGAGACTTTCCCTTATCTTCCTGATCCCTAGCGTTGGGCGCGTCAATGCGCCGCCTTGCATCGTTGTGCACCAATTTGAGTCATTAGCCACGCACAGCCTGCTCCAATGGTGCATTGCGTGGCGCTCCAAACGCGCTGCACGAAGGCAGGTTCAGGCTAGCTCGTGTTCGTGTCGAAATAGAGACAAGTGCGCGCCGCAGACTTTCGTCGGGCATCAATGTTGGCCGCTAACGCGATGAATTGCTGGCGGGACAGTAGCGGCGGTTGCGCTCGCACCATGCACGCCCGCGGATCGGTCAGTGTCCGTCCGTGGCGCGCCGGCCGCGTAGTGCCCGACGCTCCTGCGCGCGGGTCGCCACCGCATGCCGTGACAGCGCATTCTGGAAGATCTCGGTTTCGGTGGTGCGCCGCGGGCCGCTGCGCCGGTCGCTGAAATGTTTGTACTTGCACATGCAGGCCTTGGGCTGCGTGCAACCTTCCAACGGCAGTGTCGGCGCATAGCTCGACAGGAAACGGGTCTGCCTCAGCGCGACCGAGGCCTGGCAGCACGACAGGCCGGTACTGATCCCGACCGCATGCCACGGGTTGGTCACGTGAATGTGTGCAACCGTGCCAGTGCGGTTGCCCTCACGCTGGATTTTGTTGACCTTCAGTCGTCGCTTGAACCAGGAAAACATCTTCTTCTTACCCCGAGCTCAGTCCGTCGATTCCAGCCGCGCATGCGCGGTTTGCAGCTGATCCCAAAGTCGTCTGTCGTCCTGTGATCAACTATACGCCCGCAAGCGCAGCGATATGTCGAAAAGCCGTGCAGCGACAGCCCGCGACGCCCGATATTATTTCACATAACCCCCCTGGAGCGCTTCCCAGCGCCATGAATGCAGCAGCGCCTCGAGCCGCGACGCGTCGCTGGCGTAGCGCTCGGGCACGCTCTGCAGATGCACTCGATAGATCTCCCGGTTGCGCATCACGATCACATCGTCGTGGATGTAGATCCGAGGGTCACCCGCGCATTGCACTCGGGTCACGTAGCGCCCGCCGGCGACCCGCGCCAGCGAGAATGGCGAGGCGTGATCGTTGAGCACCGTGTCGTGCAACCGCATCGCATTGATATCGCGCCGATGTACGCCTTCGGCCGTGATGTCGTAATAGGCATCGTAGGCGGCGTCAACGCTCAGGTACGCTCGCGGCGACCAGGACAGCACGATCCCGAAGCCCCGTCCCGGTCCTCCGGCCGGCGTGTACGCGCGCAGCCCCGCAGGGATCGCGACTGAATAGCCATAGACGCGGTTCAAGTAGGATCCGCTATGTGCCTGATTCGGGGGCTGATCGAAGCCCGGCGCCGGGACTACGCCGCAGAATTCACCGCGTGCATCGGCCGCGCCAGCGAAGCAACCGAGCACACCGGCTGCGATGCAACTCCAAATCGAGCTATCGAACGAAATCAATTGAATCTCCTGATCATTCTCTTGGAACGGCGCCGCTGACCACCACTCTGATGTGTGTTGGCAGGTGTACAGCTTGCAATTGTCCCCGAGGCCTGTGGCTATCAGGCGACGATCGTTTAAACTGCAGCGGTTTTTCCGCTCAGGGTAGGATGTTCCCGACACAGTGGCGCGGCCGACGCGGTCACCCACTGCGGGCCTGGAACGCTAATCTGGGAGACATGTCTGTCTCTGCAGAATTCGACGAGGCCGGCGTTGACGAGGCCGATGATGCGCTGCGCGCACTGGTCAGCTCGATCCTCAGCGGCCGTTACAGGGAGGAACTGTATCTCTGGCATGTGTCGGCGCTCAGTCGTGACGAACCCGAGTCGGCTGCGAGGCTGCTCGAGTTGATGGAACGCTACTATCGAATCGGCCGCATGCCAGCGCCGCAGTACCAGAAGCTCAAATCCACCATCGAGCAGACGATAGGAACGAAGCAGCCAGCGGACGAGTTCGAGGACGAGGACGCATACTCGTACGAGGACGACGTTGACTCCGAGGAATCCGTAACGCGGGAGCTCGCTCCTGCGCGCGTGACGCGGCCCGAGCGGCCTGCGCCGCGCCCGCCCGCATCCGTCACCTCCTCCGCGCAATCTGCAGAGCCTGCCCCGGCCCGGCAGCCTGCGCCGCAGTCCCCCAGGGCCGAAACACCCGCGCCCGCCGCGCCGCGCGCGGCCACCCCATCGCGCGCAGCCGCCCCGCAGCCCGCGGCCGCATCGCCGCCCGCAGTCGCGCCCTCAGGCAAGCCTGAAATGCCCCCGGCGCGTGCGCCGGCGGCGGCACGCCGTCCGGATGCGACTGACACCTCATCGCGACGCGCCGAAGCGGCCGAGGCGCCCCATCTGAGCATCGGCGTCGGCACCGTGCTGCGCGATCGCTACGAGTTGCTGCAGTTGATCGGTCGCGGTGGCATGGCTTCGGTCTACAAGGCGCGCGATCGCTATCGCACCAGTCTCGGTGTTGCCGACTGTCTGGTCGCGATCAAGATCGTGCAGCCGCATCCGTCGCGGCCGGGCAGCGTGGACGCACTCGGGCGCGAGTTTCACAACGCGCAGCGGCTCTCGCATCCCAACGTGGTCAATGTCTACGACATCGACCGCGAGGGCGACGCGTCGTTCTACACGATGGAGCTGCTCGAAGGCGAGCGGCTCAGCCAGCTGCTGAACCGGGCCGGCGGGCGGCTGCCGCACCGCTACGCGCTGGCGATCATCCGCGACATCGGTGCCGCCATCGCGCATGCGCATTCGCGCGGCGTGGTGCATGCGGACCTGAAGCCGCACAACATCATGATTACCCGGGACGGCCACGTGCGGGTGCTCGATTTCGGCAGCGGGATCGTGCGGCCAGGCGAACCCTGGATCGCCGAACTATCGCCCGGCGGCGACTACCGCCAGGCGACCCCCGCCTACGCGAGCTGCGAGCAGCTGCAGGGCTGGTGCGCCGATCCGCGCGACGATATCTACGCACTCGCTTGCCTCGCCTACCAACTGCTGGCAGGCCGGCATCCGTTCGATCTGCGCTCCTCACTCGTGGCCCGCGGGCGGCGCCTGCGCCCGCGCCGGCCGCCGGGTGTGCGAGCCGACAGCTGGCGCGCATTGCGGCGCGGCCTCGCCTGGAGCCGAGAGCAGCGCAACATGACGATGGAGAAGTGGCTCGAGCAGCTCGGGGCCGCGAACTGCCCCGAGATCCTGCCGCCGCTGGCACGTCTGACTGCCGCGCCGCCGCCACGGCTCTGGCCGCAGCGCGCCGCCGCCGCGGCGGTGGTGCTGTTCACTCTGGGCCTGGCCGGATTCGCGCTCGAGCGCCAGGCGGATGTCCACTGGCATCAGGCGCTGGCCAGCGTCCAGAGCAGCTGGGACGGCGCCTGGCGTGAATTGTCGGGAAGTCCGCCGGCAGGAACGGCTGCGCTGCCCGCGCCGCCGCCGCCCACGCCGGCCCCGACCTCCGCGGTGAAGGCGGCCGCGGCTGCCGGCCCGGTCAAGCCGGCCGCGCTCTCCGCAGCGCGAACCGCGAACGCGCGCCCATCTGGCCCGACCGGCGCGCCGGTGGCGATCGCATTTGCCGGCAACGACAACGTGCCGGCCGCCGCGCACGGCGCGCCGCGCGTCGAATTTGCCGCCGCCAATTACGATGTGTCCGGGGGTGAGCCGGCCGCGCATATCGTGGTGCGGCGCCTCGGCAGCACCGATGGCGATATCAGCTTCGCTTGGTGGACCGAGGCGGCTTCGGCTCAGCCGGACGTTGACTATGCGTCGCTCGGCCGGCGCATCGAGCGTATTCCCAGCGGCACGGACAAGATCACGGTGTACGTGCCGATCATCTCCAATCCGCTGCGCAGCCGGCCCAATCAATTCTATGTCGCGCTGAGCAACCCTCCCGGCAGTGGCAGCGCGCCCAGTGCGCGCGCCAGCGTCACGATCGATCGCTGAGCCAGCGCCCGTCAGCCGGCCGGCCGGCGCGCCGGCGATGTCGAAATTGCGGTGAGGATGGCGGCCAGGATACGACTCGGACTCGGGGGGCATCCGGGCGCGATCGCGTTGACCGGAATCACGTTGGCGACACGCCCGAGACTCGCATAGCTCTCACCGAACACGCCGCCGCTGCAGCCGCAATCGCCCACTGCCACGACCAGCTTCGGATCGGGCGTCGCCTCGTAGGTCCGGCGCAGTGCGGCCTCCATGTTCCGTGACACCGGCCCGGTGACCAGCAGCAGATCGGCGTGGCGCGGACTGGCGACAAAGCGGATACCCAGAGACTCGACGCTGTAGATCGGATTGTTGAGCGCATGGATCTCCAGCTCGCAGCCATTGCACGAGCCGGCATCGATCTCGCGGATGCACAGCGCGCGACCGAGCACTTCGCGGATGCGCGAGCGCAGCGCATCGCGGATCCGCAGCGCCTCGTCGGGCGAGGGCGCCGGCTCGGTCACCACGCCGATTTCGGCAATCTGTCGCAGCGTCTTCCACATGGCTACAGGTCGTGGCCGCTATAGCTGAGGTTGAAGGACTTGTTGATCAGCGGGAAGTCCGGGACGATGTTATCGATGATCGCGTGTTCCAGTACCGGCCAATTCTGCCATGATGAATCGTGGGCGTGGCAGCGACGGATGCTGCCGCCTTCGCCGGTGGCGAGCCCGATCAGCACCGGACCGCGCCAGCCCTCGATCAGCCCCAGGGCGAATCCCGCGGCGGCTGGTTCGACAAAGGCCGTCGCGTGCGCACCCGCCGGCGCGCGCTCGAGTATCTCGCGAACCAGGCGGCAGGAATCCAACAGCTCGTCGAAGCGCACGCCGGCGCGCGCCGCGACATCGCCGCTGCTGCGCACGATCTTCCTCGGCGCCAGCCGGTCGTACGGCGCGTGCGGAAGATCGGTGCGCAGATCGTAGGCCTGGCCGCTCGCGCGTCCGGCCAGGCCGATCAGCCCCAGGCGCCGCGCCAGCGTCGGCAAGACGATCCCGGCGCCGAACCAGCGATCGCGCACGCCGGCGTGGTCATCGAGAATCTCGCGCAGTCGCTGCACTTCGGCGCTGAGCTGCCCGATGCAGCCGAGCAGCAACGCCGGCGCCTCAGCGCGCAGGTCGCCGCGGGTGCCTCCGGGCACGATGAAATCCATCAGGTAGCGCTGGCCCAGTGCGGCCTCCGTGGTTCGCAGCAGCAGCTCTTTGAGCCGCGAGAACTGCGCCAGGCCAAACGCGAACCCGGCATCGTTGGCGAGCGCGCCGAGATCGCCCAGATGATTGGCGATGCGCTCGAGCTCCAGCGCCAGGGCTCGCAG
The DNA here is from genome assembly GCA_963701975.1 of uncultured Gammaproteobacteria bacterium. GTDB lineage: Bacteria > Pseudomonadota > Gammaproteobacteria > Steroidobacterales > Steroidobacteraceae > FEN-1191. The sequence goes on along the minus strand of OY969692.1, from coordinate 2,754,466 downwards.
CCAGTGCGCGCGCGCCGGCGCCTCGATCGCAGCGAGCCCTTCGGCGGCCTGGCAATACGCCCACGAGAATGCCACCGCCGAGTCGCCGCAGATGCGCGCGGCGAGCCGGTGCCCCTGGGACAGCGTCAATTCGCTGAAGCGTCGCTCGATGCCCTTGTGCACGTAGCCGAGCCGCTGCTCCAGCCGCAGCACCTTCTCGCCGACCACCGAGAAGCGAAAGTGCCCCGGCTCGATGATGCCGGCGTGCACCGGACCGACGGCAATCTCGTGCACGCCGTCGCCCTCGACGCGCACGAACGCGTAGTCCGGCGCAGCCACGGTCGCCGCTGGCACGGCCGCGTCGCGCAGCGGATGAAAGCCGGCAGGCCAGGCGCCATGGGAGAGCCACGGCCGCGTGTCCGGATCGCTGCTCAGCGCGCCCGAGAGATCCGCCGCGGCGCGCTGCAGTCGGCTCGCCACCGGGAACAGGTCCTGCAGCCCGGGATAGTCCGCCTCGGGGCTGCTCGCATCGCCCGCGTGCCGCTGCCCGCCGCCGATCGGAAGCTCGAGCAGCAGCACGCCGGAATCGGCCGCCAGCGCGGCCACCGCGCTGCGGGCCCCGTCGGTCGCATCGCCGATCGCGCCGTCGATCCACAGCGAGAGCAGTCGAGCGCCGCCCGCGGCGGCAGCCGCCGCCGCCTCGCGCCAGTGTTCAGGCGTCACGCGCAAACCGCAAACGCGCGGCGCCCCCGGAACCGCGACCGCCTGATCGAACCAGCGTTTGAGCGGCATCACTGGCCTCCGATGAGGCGCGCGGCGGCCTGATACCATTGCGCCAGGTACGGCGGGATGAACAGGCCGAGCATCAGCACCAGCGCCAGATGCGCGAATACCGGCAGCAGCGCCGGCGGGTGCGGCAGGCGCCGACCCGAGGACTCGCCGAACACCATCGGCTGCACCTTGCTCAGAATCGCGGCGAATGCGACCCCGAGCGCCGCGAGCAGCACCGGCGTTGCCCACGGCTGCTGCTTCATCGCCGTCGTCAGGATCAGAAACTCGCTGGCGAACACGCCGAACGGCGGCAGGCCGAGGATCGCGAGCGAGCTCGTCATCAGGCCCCAGCCGATGGTCGGGTTGGTGTCGATCAGGCCGCGGATGCGGTCGATCAGCTGCGATCCGGCCTTCTGCGCGGCGTGACCCACGGTGAAGAAGATGGCGGACTTGGTGAGCGAATGCACGGTCATATGCAGCAGCGCGGCGAAGTTCGCGACCGGTCCGCCCATGCCGAACGCGAACGCGATGATGCCCATGTGCTCGACCGAGGAGTAGGCGAACAGTCGCTTGATGTCGCGCTGGCGCCATAGAAAGAATGCCGCCAGCACCACCGACAGCAGTCCGAATCCCATCAGCATGTGCGAGGGCAGGTTCGAGCGTAGCGAACCCTCGACCAGCACCTTGCAGCGCACCACGGCATAGATCGCGACATTGAGCAGCAGTCCCGAGAGCACCGCGGAGATCGGCGTCGGGCCCTCGGCATGCGCGTCGGGCAGCCAGTTGTGCAGCGGCGCCAGACCGACCTTGGTGCCGTAGCCGACCAGCAGGAACACGAACGCCAGACCGAGCACCGCCGGCTCGAGCTCCCCCTTGACCGCGTTGAGGTGCGTCCACAGCAGCGCGTTCACTCCCGAGGCGCCCAGCAGCTTCTCGGCGGCGAAGTACAGCAGGATGGTGCCGAACAGCGCCTGCGCGATTCCGACACCGCAGAGGATGAAGTACTTCCAGCCCGCTTCCAGGCTCGCGGGCGTGCGATACAGCGTCACCAGTAGCACCGTGGACAGCGTCGCCGCCTCCATCGCCACCCACAGCAGTCCCATGTTGTTGGTCGTCAATGCCACCAGCATGGTCGTCATGAACAGCTGGTACATGCTGTGGAACAGCCGCAGCCGCCCCGACGTCAGGCGGCCGTGCTCGATCTCGACCCGCATGTAGGGACGTGAGAACACCGCGGTGGTCAGGCCGACGAACGCCGTCAGCGCGACCAGGAAAACGTTGAATGGGTCGATGAAGAACTGCTCGCGTGCGACCAGCAGATTGCCCTCGCCGATCACGCGCGCCGCGAGCGCGCTCGCGGCCAGGAACGTGGCCGCGCTGAAGCCGATGTTGATCTCCGGGGCGCGCGGTCGGCCTCCCCATACGCCAAGCACCAGGGCACCGATCAGCGGCGTGCCGAGCAGCAGCAGGAACTCCATTACTTCTCCTCCCGCAACGATTCGAAGTTGTGCAGATCGAGACTGTCGAACTGCTCGCGGATCTGGAAGAAGAACACGCCGAGCACCAGCATCGCCACCAGCACATCGAGCGCAACGCCGAGCTCGACGATCATCGGCATCCCATAGGTGGCGCTCATGGCACCGAAGAACAGGCCGTTTTCCATCGACAGGAATCCGACCACCTGCGACATGGCCTTGCGACGCGTGATCATGGTCAGGAACGCGAGCAGGATGACCGCCACGGCGATGCCGATGGCATTGCGCGTCGCGGTGCTCGCCAGCGCCGCGATCGGCTGCGCCAGTCCGAAGGCGAACACCACCACCAGCAGACCCACCAGCATGGTGCCGGGAATGTTCAGCAGCGGCTCGGTGTCCCAGTAGACGTCGAGCCGACGGATCAGCCGGTGCAGCAGGCGCGGCAGCACGATCACCTTCAGCGCCAGCGTCAGTGCCGCGGACAGGTACAGGTGCCCCTCGTGGGTTCGCCAGGCGAGCAGCAGCGTCGCCGCGCACAGCACGGCGCCTTGCAGCGCCAGCAGATTGACCAGCGTGACGATGCGCCGCTGCGCCAGCATCGCAAACGACAGCAGCAATAGCAGCGCCGCGAGCGCGTTCAGCAGTTGCAGTGACAGTGCATGCACGCTTCAGCCTCCCAACAGCAGGTGCACCAGCAGGCCCAGCACCGCCAGCAGGAACGCTGTGGCCAGGAATTCCGGTGCCCGGAACACGCGCAGCTTCGCCGTCAGGGTCTCGATCAGCGCCAGGCCGCCCCCGGTCAGCGCCAGCTTCACCGCCAGGATCGGCACCGAGGCGATCAGCTGCAGCGGGCCCTGACCCACCGACACCCCCCAGGGCAGGAACAGCGCGAATCCGATACAGGCGTAGTTGAACAGCTTGAGCGCCGCGGCCCATTCCATCAGCGCCAGGTGACGCGCCGAGTATTCGAGCAGCGTGGCCTCATGGATCATGGTCAGCTCGAGATGGGTTGCCGGATTGTCCACCGGAATGCGTGCATTCTCTGCCAGCAGCACCATCGTGAAGGCAACGGCGGTGAACGCGAGGCTCGGGTAGAGCCCGAGCCGCTGGGTCGCGAGCTGTTCGGTGATCGCGGGCAGCGCCGTGGTCGACGAGATCAGCGAGGCGACGAAGATCACCATCAGCAGCGCCGGCTCGGCCAGGAAACCGACCATCATCTCGCGGCGCGCACCCAGGCTGCCGAAGGCGGTGCCGACATCCATCGCCGCCAGCGACAGGAATACCCGCGCCGTGGCCAGCAGCCCCACCAGCGCGATCGCATCGGCCGCCGAGGTGAACGGCAGCCGCGTGCCCATCGACGGGATCACCGCCGCCGCGAGCACCATGGTGCCAAACACCACGTACGGGGCGATCCGGAACAGCGCCGAGGCATTGGTGGCCAGCACTGCGTCCTTGTAGAACAGCTTGCGGATGCCCCGGTACGGGAGCAGCAGACTCGGGGCGCTGCGATTCGACAGCCAGGCGCGGCATTGATTCACCCAGCCGACGAACAGCGGCGCCGCTGCCAGTGCCACCAGCACCTCCAGCACCTGGGTGAACCACTCGATGGCCTTCATCCGATCGCCTTCATGCGATAGCCGTCATCGCGCCCGCCTTCATTCTCCCGTACGCTCACAGCACGAACGCCAGCAGCAGCAGCAAGGTCAGGAAACTGTAGAGCAGATAGACCGAAATGCGGCCCTGCTGCACCCAGGCGATTGCGTCGGCGAGCCGGCGCACCAGTGCGCCGAGCGGCAGATACACGCCGAGCCACCAATGATCGCCGATCCACACGTGGTAGCGCGGCATCTGATCGAACGCGCTGGGCAGCTCGCGCCGCATCGCGAAGAACGGCTGGAAGATGTGGCGGATCGGCTGGCCGAAGCCTTCGGCGGTGTCCTGCAGGCGCGCGCTGACAACGCCGCTGCCGCAATCCCACGCGGCCGCGCGCCGTACGCGTTGGTGATAGAAACCGCGCACCGCGAGAATCGTCAGGCCGACCACGGTCGTGACCGCGGCCAGGAACAGCAGCGGCGAGTACGAGGCCTGTCGCCCGGCCAGCGGCACCAGGCTCCACCATGCGGCCGTGGGCGCGGCGCCGTCGCCCAGATGCAGTGCCGCCGTCACCTCGCGTAGCGGCGGCAGAATCTGCGCCGGCAGCAGGCCGAGCAGCACGCAGCCGCCGGCAAGCCACGCCAGCCCCAGGCGCTGCATCGGCCCGGCGTCGTGCGCCTCGCGCAGCGCGGCGGCGCGAGGCGCGCCGAGGAACACCACACCGAAGAATTTCACCATCACGTAGGCGGCAAGCGCCGCCGACAGCACCAGCAGCGCCGCCCCCATCGGCAGCAGCATGTTGACGAACGTGCGCGGCACCTCGGGGGCGAACAGGAACGCCTGCAGCAGCAGCCACTCGGAGACGAAGCCGTTGAGCGGCGGCAGACCGGCCAGTGCCAGCGCGCCGATCAGCGCGGTCCACGCGACCCAGGGCATGCGGTGGATCAGGCCGCCCAGATGCGCCATGTGGCGCTTGCCGGTGGCATGCAGCACCGCGCCGGTGCTGAGAAACAGCAGACTCTTCATGAAGGCGTGGTTGAGCGCGTGGTACAGCACTGCCAGCAGCGCCAGCGTCGCCACCGCGGTCATGCCGACGCCCTGGAATACCAGCGCCAGGCCGAGTCCGCTGAACAGCACGCCGATGTTCTCGATCGATGAGTACGCCAGCAGCCGTTTCATGTCGGTCTGCACGGCGGCGAACACCGCCCCATAGACCGCGCTGAACAGGCCCAGCGACAGCGGCACCAGTCCCCACCACCATTGTGAGCTGCCGATCAGGTCGAACGTGACCCGCAGAATCCCGTACAGCGCCGTCTTCAGCATGATGCCGCTCATCAACGCCGAGACCGGCGACGGCGCCGCCGGATGCGCTTCGGGCAGCCATACGTGCAGCGGCACCAGGCCGGCCTTGGCGCCGAACCCAAACAGCGCGAGCAGGAACGCAGCGGCCGACCAGCCCGGCGACAGGCGCGCCGCGCGCATCGCATCAAACGTGAACTGCCAGGTGCCGCCCTGCAGCACACCGAAACTCAGCAGAATCGCCAGCGCACCGACATGCGCGATCAGCAGATAGATGAATCCGGCCTCGCGGACCTCGGCCACCCGATGATCGGTGGTGACCAGAAAATACGAGGACAGCGCCATCGTCTCCCAGGCCACCATGAAACCGTAGGCATCGTCGGCCAGCAGCACGAAGCCCATGCTGGCGAGAAACAGGTGATATTGCAGGCCGATCAGTCCCGGCGGCGCGCCCTGGTCGCGCCGGAAATAACCGGCCGAAAACAGCGACGTGCCGACCGACGCCGCGCCCAGCAACAGCAGAAACACACTCGCGAGCGCATCGCGCCGCACGTGCAGCGGCAGATCCGGCAGCCCCAGTGGCAGCACGCGCTGCTCGGGCGGCATGGCCAGACTCGCCGCGGCGATGAGCGCCAGAGCGGCGCCGATCACGGCGCCGGCCGGATAGAGCACGCCGCAGGTCAGGCCGACGCGCGTCGGCCGCACCACCCCGATCAGCCCGATGATCACCCAGCCGGCGAGCAGGCCGAGACACAGCTCGAGCGGCGAGTGGAGCGCGGGCAGCGCGGCGGTCACGAAGCGAAGCCTCCGGCCCGAGGGAACGGGCATTGCGGCGGCCGTAATGTTACTTGAATGTCCCTTGTATTATCATCCCATGCCAATATGAACCTCGAACAGCGCACCGCGCGGCTGACAATCCTGGTCGATCCGCGCAAGAAGACCACCTTCATGCGCCTGTGCGCCGAAGAGGACGCAACCCCGTCACAGGTGGTAAGACGCCTGATCCGGCGCTACATCGAGGAACGCACCGGACGCGCCTGGACGGCGGCCGACAACGGTCCCAGCACCCCGCGCCAGCCCTCGCCGCGCGCTCGTCGCGTGCTGCGACGCTAGCGACTCGAATTGACCGCGGCCGGCCGCGGGGCGCTGGCGCAGCCGGAGCGGGGCGATCCGGCCGCGGCGATGGCGAGGCTGGGTGGCCCCCGATATAATTTATGCGCGTTGTTCATTGCCCGCGCAGCTTCGGCGCCGGCCACGGCGCTGACGCGGCAAACCTGGAGCACTGTCATCGGCAAGCACGTAGTCGTCCGCGAGATCCCGCGCCCGGGAGCGGCCGACCTGAAACTGCTGGGCGAGTATGGCGTTGCCACGGTGCATGAGGCCCAGGGCCGCACCGGACTGATGGCCTCGTACATGCGGCCGATCTTCCGGCCGGCGACGCTCGCCGGCAGCGCCGTCACGGTGCTGGTGCCGCCGGGCGATAACTGGATGCTGCATGTCGCGCTCGAGGTGTGCCGGCCGGGCGATGTGCTGGTCGTGGCGCCGAGTTCGCCCTGCGAGGACGGCTACTTCGGCGATCTGCTCGCGACCTCGTGCGTGGCGCGCGGTGTCAGAGGCCTGATCATCGACGCCGGGGTGCGCGACGTCGCGATCCTGACGCAGATGGGCTTCCCGGTGTGGTCGAAGGCGATCTATGCCCAGGGCACGGTCAAGGCCAGCCTCGGCGCGGTCAACGTGCCGATCATCTGCGCCGGCGCGCGCGTCAAGCCGGGCGATGCGATCGTTGCCGACGACGACGGCGTCGTGGTGGTGCGGCTCGCCCAGGCCGGGGGGGTTGCCAAGGCTGCCGGCCAGCGGGTCGCGGGCGAAGAGGAACGGCGCCAGCGGCTGGCGGCGGGCGAGCTCGGACTTGACATCTACCAGATGCGCGAGCGGCTCAAGGCGCTGGGACTCGAGTACCGCTGAAGCGCGCACGCTGATGCGCGGCGAGGTGCTGGTGCCGCAGTCGGTCTGGAGCCGGCGCTGAGCCGCTAGCGGCCCATCGCCTTCAGCCGCGCGTCGAGGCGCGGAAACACCCGCCGCGCATTTCCCGAATACACGCGCCGCCGGTCGGACTCGCCGAGTTGCAGCGCATCGACATAGCGCTTGGTATCGTCGTAGGAATGGCCGGTGCGCGCATCGATGCCGCGCACCGCGCCGACCATTTCCGAGCCGAACAGGATATTGTCGACCGGCACCACCTTGAACAGCAGCTCGATGCCCGGCAGGTGGTACACGCAGGTGTCGAAAAAGACGTTATTAGCAGCAGCTCCTCGAGCGGCGGGCGCTTGAGGTCCTGCGCCAGGCCGCGATAGCGCCCCCAGTGGTACGGCACTGCGCCGCCACCGTGCGGGATGATGAAGCGCAGCGTCGGAAAGTCCTTGAACAGGTCCGAGGTCAGGAACTGCATGAATGCCGTGGTGTCGGCATTGAGGTAGTGCGCGCCGGTGGCATGAAAGTTCGGATTGCAGGAGGCGCTGACATGCACCATCGCCGGCACGTCGAGCTCGACCATCTTCTCGTAGAGCGGATACCAGTGCCGATCGGTCAGCGGCGGAGAGTTCCAGTAGCCGCCCGAAGGATCCGGATTGAGATTGCAGCCGACGAAGCCCAGCTCGCGCACGCAGCGCTCCAGCTCCGCGGCGCAGTGTGCCGGGCGCCACGCCAGGCGACTGCGGCAGCTGGCAGACGCCGACGAAGTTTTCGCGGATAGAGCCTGCAGACGCGATGGATCAGGTCGTTGCAGAGCCGCGCCCAGTGCAGGCTGGTCGCCTCGTTGCCGAGGTGGTGGCCCATCGCCGACGCGCGCGGCGAGAAGATCGTCAGGTCGGTGCCGCGCTCGCGCTGCAGCTTGAGCTGCGCCTTCTCCAGGCTGTCGCGGATCTGCGTCGTCGCTGATGCGCGGCGTCCGCGGCGGCGGCATCCGGGGCCGCTTGCAGCGCCGCGAGCTGCGCTTCGCGAAAACTGCAGCTGCGCCGGGCGCGGTGGTGTAGTGGCCATGGCAATCGATGATCATCGCAATCCCCCTACCGCCTGCCGTGCCTGAGGATCTCATCCCGCCTGCTGACTTTCATGCAATCGCAGTCACCGGATGCAGCTCCGCCCATCGCTCAGTATCAATCACTTCGACCGCGACCGCTACGGGATGAACACCCAATCGAGGTCGATCACGCCGGCGGCGCGCAGCTGGGCGATCACGTGCTCGGCGGCCTGCTCGGCGCTCACGCGCGCGGTGTCGATGCGGATCTCGGGATTCTCCGGCGGCTCGTACGGCGAGTCGATACCGGTGAAGTTGCGGATCTTGCCGGCGCGCGCCTTGCGGTACAGGCCCTTCGGATCGCGCGCTTCGGCGACCTCGAGCGGCGTATCGACGAAGATCTCGAAGAACTCGCCGGGACCGAGCAGCGAGCGCGCCAGCCGCCGCTCCGCGCGGAACGGCGAGATGAATGACACCAGCACGATCAGTCCGGCATCGGTCATCAGCCGCGCCACCTCGCCGACGCGGCGGATGTTCTCGACGCGGTCGGCATCGGTGAACCCCAGATCGCGGTTGAGCCCGTGGCGGATGTTGTCGCCGTCGAGCAGATAGGTGTGACGCCCCATGCCGAACAGCTGCTTTTCCACCAGGTTGGCGATGGTCGATTTGCCGGCACCGGACAGCCCGGTGAACCACAACACGCAGGCCTTCTGCTTCTTCTGCGCTGAACGGTTGGCGCGATCCACGTCGAGCGCCTGCCAATGCACGTTCTCGGCCGGCCGCAGCGCCGCTTGCAGCATGCCGGCGCCGACGGTGTTGTTAGTGATGCGGTCGATCAGGATGAAGCCGCCGGTGTCGCGATTGCGCAGATACGGATCGAAGGCCAGCGGCTGATCAATGCTAAGGTTCACCACCCCGATCTCGTTGAGCTCGAGCTGGCGCGCCGCCAGTTCCTCCATGCGTATTGACGTTGATCTTGTACTTGAGCGGTGCAACCGTCGCGGTCACGGTACGCGTGCCGCATTTCAGCAGGTAGGGCCGGCCGGGCAGCATCGGCTCCTCGCTCATCCAGACGATGGTCGCCTCGAACTTGTCGGAGACCCCGGCCGGCGCCGCGGCCGCCACCAGCAGATCGCCGCGGCTGACATCGATCGCATCCTCGAAGGTCAACGTGACCGACTGACCGGCTACCGCCTGCGGCAGATCGCCATCCGCCGTCACGATGCGCGCGACGCGGCTGGTAAAGCCCGACGGCTGCACCTGCAGCAGCTCGCCGGAGCGCACGCTGCCGGCGACGATCAGCCCGGCGAAGCCGCGAAAATCATGGTTCGGCCGATTGACCCACTGCACCGGCATGCGAAACGGCTGCGCGGCGCGCTCGTCCTGGACCGGCACGCTCTCCAGGTGCTGCAGCAGCGTCGGCCCGTGGTACCAGGGCATGGCTGCGCCGGCCTCGATCACGTTGTCGCCGCGCAGCGCCGACACCGGGATCGCGACCACGTCGCTCAGGCCGATCCGGGCGGCGAATTCCCGGTAGCCGCGCTCGATTTCCCCGAACGCCTCGGCCGAGTAGCCGACCAGGTCCATCTTGTTGACCGCGAGCACCATCCGGCGGATGCCCAGCAGCGACACCAGGTAGCTGTGGCGGCGCGTCTGCGTGAGCACTCCCTTGCGCGCGTCCACCAGGATGATCGCCAGGTCCGCGGTCGACGCGCCGGTGACCATGTTGCGCGTGTACTGCTCGTGACCCGGGGTATCGGCGACGATGTATTTGCGCCGCTCGGTGGCGAAGAAGCGGTAGGCGACATCGATGGTGATGCCCTGCTCGCGCTCGGCGGCGAGGCCATCCACCAGCAGCGCGAAATCGAGCTCGCCGCCCTGCGTGCCGAGGCGCCGCGAATCGCTCTCGAGCGCCGCGAGCTGGTCCTCGAGCAGCAGCCGCGACTCGTACAGCAGGCGGCCGATCAGCGTGCTCTTGCCGTCGTCGACGCTGCCGCAGGTGATGAAGCGCAGCAGCTCCTTGCGGCTCTGGTCCGCAAGCCATGCGTCGAGACCGGCGGCCGGCAGTGACGGCTCGGCGTTCATCAGAAGTATCCTTCCTGCTTCTTCATCTCCATCGAGGCGGCCGCGTCGTGGTCGATGACCCGGCCCCGGCGCTCGGAGGTACGGGCGGCCAGCATCTCCTCGATGATCGCCGCGCAGCGAATCGGCGTTGCTTTCGATCGCGCCGGTGAGCGGGTAGCAGCCGAGCGTGCGAAATCGCACCTTGCGCAGCTGCGGCCGCTCTCCGGGGGCCAGCGGCATGCGCTCGTCGTCCACCAGGATCAGCGCGCCGTCGCGCTCGACGATCGGTCGTTCGGCGGCGAAATACAGCGGCACGATCGGGATGGCCTCGCGGTGGATGTATTGCCAGATGTCCAGTTCGGTCCAGTTCGACAGCGGGAATACCCGCAGGCTCTCGCCCTTGGCCTTGCGCGTGTTATAGAGGCGCCACAGTTCGGGCCGCTGCCGCTTCGGATCCCAGCGATGCTGTGCCGAGCGGATCGAGACCACGCGCTCCTTGGCGCGCGATTTCTCCTCGTCGCGGCGCGCGCCGCCGAAGGCGGCGTCGAAGCCGTACCGGTCGAGCGCCTGCCTCAGAGCCTGGGTCTTCATGATGTCGGTGTGCAGTGCCGAGCCGTGGATGAACGGATTGATTCCCATCGCCAGGCCGTCCGGATTGACGTGCACGATCAGTTGCATGCCGAGCCGCCGCGCGGTCTGGTCGCGGAACTCGATCATCTCGCCGGAACTTCCAGGTGGTATCGACGTGCAGCAGCGGAAACGGCGGCCGACCCGGGTAAAATGCCTTGAGCGCGAGGTGCAGCATCACCGAGCTGTCCTTGCCGATCGAATAGAGCATCACCGGCCGCTCACACTCGGCAACCACCTCGCGCATGATGTGGATGCTCTCGGCCTCGAGCCGCGCCAGATGCGATAGATTTGACATCAAACGGCCTTCGCCCGCTCCCCGCGGATAGACCCCGAATACTATATTCTGAGGGATCCCCGGGCCGTTATGTGCTTATTCTGATCTGGCCCTGACCCTGGAAGGCCAGGATCGGCGTGACCTCGGCCAGCGGGGCGCTGTGGCCGATGAAGTAGATGCGCGCCAGCTCGTCGTTGGTTCGCGCGAGCGACACCTGCAGCCGGTCGATGAATTCGTGCAGCTCGCCCTGCTCCAGCGCCTCGAAGCGCGTGTGGTGGATGGCGCGTCGCATGCGCGACACGCGCCGCAGCAGCGGCTCGCTGTTCGGCAGCCGACGCAGCACCTCCTCGGCGCGACGCAGGCAGCAGACACAGGCGCGCGGAAACTGCTCATCGGCCAGCAGGAAGCGCACCACCCCGGCCCCGTAGACGCGCTCGCGCGTCTTCATCCGATACATCTGGTAGCCGGACAGCGAGCGCAATACGCCCATCCACAGCACCGTTTCGAACGCCCCGAGCTCGACCGCGCTCGGTCCGCTCATCATCGCTGCGGCTCGCACGTCCACGATGCGGCTGGTCATGTCGGCGCGTTCGATATTGCGCCCGAGCGTCAGGAACGACAGCGCATCGCCTTCGTTGAAGATGCCCTCGAACATGCCGGTCAGGGCGTGGGTCGCGGTGGTGACGTGGCCGAGGAAGCCATAGCGGGTGCGCCGGGCGGAAGCCTCCGCGGCATGCTCGCCGACGTAGAGATAGAGCTCATTGATCTGCTCCCATACCTCGCGCGGCAGGATGTCGCGCACCGTGCGGGCGATCTCGCGCGCACGCGCGATCGAAGTCAGCATCGATCCCGGGTTCTTCTCATCGGCGACGATGAACCGGACCACGGATTTTTCGCTGTAATCACGCTGCCGCTCGGCGTACAGGTTCTCGTTACCGGTGATCTTCACCAGCGGCTGCCACCCGGGACTGAGCCGCTGCGGCAGATCGAGCATCAGGCCGGCGCTGACGTCCACCAGCCGGGCCAGGTTCTCGGTACGCTCCAGATAGCGCGCCATCCAGTAGAGGTTGTCAGCTACGCGCGAAAGCATGTTCGGCCGATGTATCGACTATCCAGGTGTCCTTGCTGCCGCCGCCCTGCGAGGAATTGACCACCAGCGAGCCCTTGCGCATCGCGACGCGGGTCAGGCCGCCGGTGGTCACCTGCACGTCGCGGCCGGAGAGAATGAACGGCCGCAGGTCCAGGTGCCGCGGCTCGATGCCGCCCTCGACCAGCGTCGGAGTGGTCGACAGGCTGATCACCGGCTGGGCGATATAGTTGCGCGGATTGCACCGGATCAGCTCGGCAAACTGCCTGCGTTCGGCTTCGCTCGATTTCGGGCCCATCAGCATGCCGTAGCCGCCCGACTCATTGGCCGGCTTCACCACCAGTGTGGCCAGGTTAGCCAGCACATGCTCGCGCTGGGCGCTTTCGGCGCACAGGAAAGATGGCACGTTCGGCAGGATCGCGTCCTGGTCGAGGTAGTAGCGGATCATCGCCGGCACGAAGGTGTACACCAGCTTGTCATCGGCGACGCCGGCGCCGGGCGCATTTGCCAGCGCGACGTTGCCGGCACGCCAGGCGCGCATCAGACCGCGCACGCCGAGCGTGGAGTCTGCGCGGAACACCTCGGGGTCGAGAAACAGATCGTCCACCCGCCGGTAGATCACATCGATGCGCTGCCAGCCGACGATGGTGCGCATGTAGACGAAGTCGTCGTCTCCGACCACCAGGTCGCGCCCTTCCACCAGTTCGCAGCCCATCTGATGCGCCAGGTACGAATGCTCGAAATAGGCGGAGTTATAGATGCCAGGCGTCAGCACCACCACCTCGGGCTGCTCCACGCCGGCGGGCGCCAGCGCGCGCAGCATGTCGAACAGCTGCGACGGATAGTCATCGACCGGCAGGATACCGGCGGCCTCGAACACCTCGGGGAACACGCGTTTTACGACCTGGCGATTCTCCAGCATGTACGACACCCCGGAGGGGACGCGCAGATTGTCCTCCAGCACGTACACCGTGCCGTCGGCGCCGCGCACCAGGTCCGAGCCGCAGATGTGCGCCCAGATGCGCTGCGGCGGGTGAATGCCGACGCACTGCGAGCGAAAGTTGGCCGAATCGGCCAGGTAAGCGCGCGGGAACACGTCATCGCGCACGATGCGCTGCTCGTGGTAGATGTCGTCGATGAACAGATTGAGCGCCTGCGCGCGCTGCTCCAGCCCGGCTTCGATGCGCCGCCACTCGTCGAACGCGATCACGCGCGGAATGATGTCGAGCGGCCAGGCGCGATCGATCGATCCGCCCTCCTCGTGATAGACCGTAAACGTGATCCCCATGCTGCGAATGGCTGCGTCGGCGGCCTTCTGGCGCGTCGCGAGCTCTTCGGGTCCGAGCGCCGTGAGAAATTCGATCAGTGCGCTGGCTGCGGGCCGCGGTGCACCACCGGCCCCGATCAGCTCATCGAAGCTCGCCGACGCCGGATACTGTTCCCAGGCAATCCGCATGCAATTTGCGAGGCCCCGTCTGACCGACTTGCAGCTACAGTAGCAGGGCGCGGGTAGCGAATGAACACTCGGTGCTGCCGGCGTGGGATTTGAACCAATCCGTTACACTGACGCCCGTTCCTGGTGCACCAGGGTCGGAAGCGATGGAACTGCCATGACGTACTGCCTTGCACTCAAGCTTCGTGATGGCCTGGTATTCGCCTCCGACTCGCGCACCACGGCCGGCGTCGACTACATCAGCACCTACCGGAAAATGCATGTATTTCAGCCCTCCGGTGACCGGCTGATCGTGGTGCTGACGTCGGGTAATCTCGCCACCAGCCAGGAGGTGCTCGACAATCTGCGCTGCGACGTGGCCTCGCCGGAGATCGCCGAGAACCTGGCGCGCGTATCGTATCTGTGGGAGGCCGCGCGCTATGTTGGCAAGGTGCTCTGCACTGTTGTGCAGCATTACGCACCGACGGTCGGAAGCGGCGCGGACCTGCGCGCAACGCTGATCGTCGGTGGCCAGATCGCCGGTCAGGCGCCGGAGATCTATTTGGTCTATCCGGAAGGCAACTACATCGCCGCAACCTGGGAGACTCCGTATCTTCAGCTCGGGGAATTCAAGTACGGCAAGCCCATCCTGTCGCGCCTCGCCGGAGGCGACCTGTCGCTCGACGATGCCGCGCGGCTGGCGCTGATCTCATTCGATGCTGCGATGAAATCCAACCTGTCGGTCGGACCGCCGCTGGAGCTCGCGATCTATCCTGACGGCGCGATGAAGTTCTCGCACCAACTGTCACTCGATGCCGATTCGCCGTTGCTACGCAGTGTCTGCCGGCGCTGGAACGAAAAGCTGACGGCGGCATTCCGGCAGCTGCCGAAGTTCGAATGGGAGCGCCCGGGTTCGCCGCAATGACCGAGCCGCTCGCCGACCGGGTGATTGCGATCGCCGAGGCGCGCGAGCTCGACGTGTTTGCCGCGCTGCTCGAGCGCCGTGGCGCGCAGGTGCTGCGCTATCCGCTGGTCAGGATCATCGATGCGCCCGACCCGGCGCCGGTGCTGACCTGGATCCGCAGTGCCGCCGCGGGCGGCTACGACGACCTGATCCTGCTGACCGGGGAAGGCCTGCGGCGGCTCCTGAGCTGCATCGCTCAGCATCAGCCCGCGCTCCGCGCGCCGTTTCTCGCTGCTCTGCAGCAGATGCGTAAGATCACCCGCGGTCCGAAGCCGGCGCGGGCACTGCGCGAACTTGGCCTCGCGAGCGATCTGGCGGCCGCCGTTCCGACCACCGCGGGCGTGATCGAGACGCTGCGCGACGTCGATCTGTCCGGTCGCCGCGTCGGTGTCCAGCTGTACGGCGGCGAGCCCAATCGGGCACTGATCGAATTTCTCGAGCGCGCCGGGGCACGGGTGGCCAGCGTCGCGCCCTACCTGTATGCCGACGCCGCCACCGACGCCGCGGTGCAGGAGTTGCTCGAGCGCATGCGCACTGGCGCGGTGGACGCGATCGCGTTCACCAGCAAGGCCCAGGTCGAGCGGCTGTTTCGCGCCGCGCCCGCCGAGCAGGTACGCGCCGCGCTCGCCGCCACCCAGGTCGCCGCGGTGGGCCCGGTGGTCGGCGATACCCTGGCGTCGCACGGCGTGACGGTCCAGGCGATGCCAGAGAGCGCCTGGTTCATGAAGCCCCTGACAGCCGCACTCACTGACCTGCTTGCCAATTAGACGTACCACGCCTTGAGAGAGATCGGACTACAGGGTCTGTTTTTCATTACGAAAAACGGACCCTGTAGTCCGATCTCTCTGAAGCAATGGGTGCGCTAATCGACTGTCAGGTCGAGTACATGCGCTGCAGGAACCCCAGGAACTGGTCGAGCTCGGCCTTGTTGAAGCGGCTCGCCATGTGTCGTTCGAGCTGCCGCACCTGCGTCATCAGCGCCTCGAGCTCATCGCTGCCCGATTCGGTGAGCGAAATGCCCTGGCGGCGTCGATCGCGCGTGCAGCGGCGGCGCTCGATCAAGCCGGCCCGCTCCAGCCGATCCAGCAGCGCCACGATGCTCGCCTTGTCCACGCCGAGGTGGGTGCCGAGCTCGATCTGCGCGATGCCGGGATTGGACCGCACCAGGCATAACAGGCTGAACAGTCCCGGGCGGATCTTGTTCTCACCGATGAAGCTCACATACGTGCGCCAGGAGGTCTGCGCGGCACGTCGCAGGTTGTAGCCCAGCAGCCGCGGCAGCGGCCCGAGGTCCACCTTGGCACCGGCGGCCCGTTCGCGCCGGACGCCCGGCGACCGCTTGTCGCGCGTGCGTGCGCCGTTACTGCCCGTCTGTTCCACTAGAACACCCCCAAGCCTTCAAACCAAGACGCGGTACCAGCGCGACCGCGCGAAGTATATTTTCATTACTGTTCGCACTGCAAATCGATCGGGACGCTACATATTCCATGCGGCGTGCGCCAGGCCGGGCGCCGGCCGGGTCGTCAGCGGGCGCTGAAGCTGCCCAGTGGGGCGTACAAATCGGGCCGGCGATCGCGAAACACGAACCAGTGGTCGCGCGCCTGGCGCAGCTCATCCAGATTGAAGCTTGCGGTAATCACACCTTCCGCGTCCTGGCCGGCCTCCGCCACCAGCGCACCGCTGGCATCGGCGATGAACGATGAGCCGTAGAAGCGAATATGCAGCCCCTGTGGATTCTGGAGCGAATACTCGGTGCCAATGCGGTTGCTGGCAACCAGCGGCATCAGATTGGCGGCCGCGTGTCCCTGCTGTGTGCGCTGCCAGTGCAGCCGCGAATCCACCGGCGGCGCCGGCGGCGGCTCACTGCCGATCGCGGTCGGATACAGCAGCAGCTCCGCGCCCATCAGCGCCATGATGCGCGCGCTCTCGGGAAACCACTGATCCCAGCAGATGGCCGCGCCGAGCCGGCCATAGCGGGTGTCCCACACCCGAAAACCGGTGTCGCCCGGGCTGAAATAGAACTTCTCCTGGTACCCGGGGCCGTTCGGGATATGCGACTTGCGGTAGATGCCGAGCCGCCGGCCGTCGGCATCGAACATCGCTAGCGAATTGAAATAGACGTTGCCGGCGCGCTCAAAGAAGCTGATCGGCAATACCACTGCGAGCTCGGCCGCCAGCGCACCGAAGCGACGCAGCAACGGGCTGTCATCGGCGCTCTCGGCAAGAAGCAGATGCCGCGGATCCTGCTCGATGCAGAAATACGGTGTCGCAAACAGCTCCTGCAGCAGGATGATACGCGCCCCGCGGGCATGCGCCTCGCGCACCAGGCGTTCGGCGCGATCCAGGTTCGCGGGCAGCTCCCAGCCGCAGGCAAATTGCGTTGCGGCGACCGTGACCGGGCGACCGGTCACGCTCACGCCGGCACCTTCGCGGCCGCACCCTGCACCCGCTCGGTGATCGCGATCGCGGTGCGCAGCGCGCGCAGTCCGTCCTCGCCGCTGACCAGTACCCGCTGCTCGCCGCGGATCGCCGCGATGAATGATCGGATCTCCGCCAGCAGAGCATCGCCCTGATCGAACGACTGTTCTTCGATCTGCGCCGGCATTTGCCCCTCGCTTACGGGCCCCGGGCGCTTGCGGATCACGGTCAAGATCTTCTGCTGCAGGTCGATCGACAGGTAGGCATCCTCGACGAATACGCGTAGCTTGCGCTCGGTCTTGAAGCTCACGCGGCTGGCGGTCACGTTGGCGACGCAGCCGCTCTCGAAGCGCAGACGCGCATTGGCGATATCGATTTCCTGGGAAAACACCGCCGTGCCGATCGCCTCCAGGCTCGCCACCGGGCTGCCGACGATCATCTGCACCAGGTCGATATCATGAATCATCAGGTCCAGCACGACATTGACGTCGGTGCCGCGCTCCTTGAACGGCGCCAGTCGGTGACACTCGATGAAGCGCGGCCGCCTCAGCAGCGATTCTGCGGCCAGGATGGCCGGGTTGAAGCGCTCGAGGTGCCCGACCTGCAGCACCCGGTCAAACTGGCGCGCGGTGCTGACCAGCCGCTCGGCCTGCTCGGTGGTCTCGGTGATGGGCTTTTCGACCAGCACGTGAGCGCCGCTTTCGAGGAATGCGCGGGCGATGTCGTAGTGGGTCGGCGTCGGCGTCACGACGCTGACGGCGTCGACCTTGCCGAGCAGCTCGCGATAATCCGTGCAGGCGCTGGCCTGCACCTCGTCCGCGACCCGCGCCGCGGTCTCGTGGCGACTATCTGCCACGCCGATCAGGCGGCACTCGGCGAGCGACGCATATTTCTGGGCATGGAAGCGTCCCAGATAGCCCACGCCGACCACTGCCGCTCTGATTTTCTCCATCTGCCGGCTATTATGCCTAAAGGTCGGGGACACGAGTCGGTGCGCGGCCGGCGATGGAACCTCGACGTCATTTTTGTAAGGATTCGACGTGAACGATCGATGGCGCCGCATATGGGATCTGGGTCGCGGCGCGCAGGGCGTTGGGCGCGAACTGCTGACGCTGCTGGCCTGCCTCGGGCTCGGCGTGATCGTGATGCCCTGTCTGATCTTTGCGGCCGGGCGCTTGGCGCTCGGCCCCTATGCCCATGGCAGCGTGTTTGCGCTGTGGCACGATTTCATCACCGGTCTTGCTTCCGGCTCGCAGGCGATGTGGTTCGTCGCTCTCGGGCCCTACTTGTTCGTCTGGCTGCTGCGCGGGGGCCGCCGCTTGTTACATAACTGAGTTGGCCCGCCTCCGCGCCGTGAATGCCGTCACAGATCCGGCGGCACTGCAGCACATTCCAGGGGCACCCGTGCGATCCTGTCCAACAGGGGAACGAGCGTGCGCAGCTTGCGCGTAACTGGATGTCACATATGGGGAAATCACCCGACAATCACTGGCGGATTCCCGGCTCGGAGCAGCCATCGCCGCGCCGCCGCGATGAAGTGCTGAAGCAGATCACGCTGGCGCTGGTCGCCGACGGCGACCTTGGAGTCAGTGCCGGCCGCGGGGGCGGTTTCGACCCCTATGACAGCGGGCCGGACGCTGCCCGGCGCGATGTCTGGGGACAGCGGCGCCGGGCCTGACCCAAGCGCCGCAGTGCGGGCCCGCGATGGCTGCGCCGCGTCAGGGCCAGTAGAGGATACCGAGCGCAATCAGCATCGCCCCGAGCGCGATCTGCGCGGCGTAACGCCAGCGCCAATGTCGCAACTCGCCGACGAAGCTGGCCCCGCCGACGGCCGCGAGGCTCCACGACCACAGCAACCCCTTGAGCAGCGGCAACTTCTCCGGCGCCAGCCGCACCGAATATTCCGGCAGCAGAAAGAACACCACCGCACTCATGGTCAATGAGATTGTCATCGCAACGGCCGAACCCGTGATGATGCCCATCAGTACCGCCATCGGCCGCATGCCCGTTCTCCAAATTTGGCGCGCCCGCCGATTGCATCGCAGCGCGACTGCCATCTAACCTGCAAAGATGTCAGACTTGATGGCAGTTTAGCCGTTGCAAGGCACCCCACACAGCATGTCGTACACGTTCCGTCCCTGGCGCAGGCTCCTGGCGCCGCTCGCACTCTCCGCCCTGGGGCTGTTGGCGCTGAGCGCCGCCGGCTCCACCGGCGCGCCATCGGCCACCGGGCTGCTGCCAGAAGGCGCGCTCGGCCCGACGCCGCAGGAGCGGCAGCTCGCGCCGCGCATCGCGAGCATCCTCGAGCAGAATCACTATCGTCACATCGTGATCGACGACAAGATGTCGCCGCTGGTGTTCGACCGGTTTCTGTCGGCGCTTGACGGCCAGCACAGCTACTTCCTCGCCGGCGACGTAACCGGTTTCGAGCGCTGGAAGGGCAGGTTCGGCGACATGATCCACACCGGCGAGATGGATCCGGCCTACCTGATCTTCAATGTGTTCCAGCAGCGCAACCGCGAGCGCATCAACTATGCGCTCAAGCTGCTCGACACCGAACCGGACTGGACCGTCGACGAGAGCTTCAACTTCGATCGCGAGCACGCGCCCTGGCCGGCGACGCAGGCTGAGATGGACGAGCTCTGGCGCCTGCGCGTCAAGAACGACGCCGTCTCGCTGATGCTGACCGGCAAGAGCTGGGCCGACACCGCAGAGCTGCTGCGCAAGCGCTACCAGCGCGTGCTGTCACGACTCGACAAGATTTCCCCCGAGGACGTGTTCGAGTCGCTGATGAACGCCTATTGCGCCGTCTACGACCCGCACAGCAATTATTTCTCGCCGCGCAGCTCCGAGGAATACCGCATACAGATGAGCCTGAGCTACGAAGGCATCGGCGCCTCGCTGCAGCTCACCGACGATTACGTCACCGTCACCAACGTATTGCCCGGCGGCCCGGCGGCCGCTGACGGCAGCCTCAAGCCCAACGATCGGATCACCGGAGTCGCCCAGGGGCACGACGGGGCAATGATCGACGTGATCGGCTGGCGGCTCGACGACGTGGTGCAGCAGATCCGCGGCAAGGTCAACACCGTGGTGCGGCTGCAGATCCTGCCCGCCGGAGCCACTCCCGGCACCGCCGAGCGCACGCTCGAGCTCACGCGCAACAAGGTCACGCTCGAGGCCCAGGCGGCGAAGAAGGAGGTCCGGCAGATCCAGCGTAACGGCCGCACCTATCGGATCGGCATCATCACCGTGCCGAGTTTCTATAACGACATGGATGCGGCCAACGGCGGCGACGCCAACAACCGCAGCACCACGCACGACGTACGCCGCCTGCTGCAGTCGCTCACCAGCGGCGCCGGCATCGATGCCCTGGTGCTCGACCTGCGCGGTGACGGCGGCGGTTACCTGCCGGAGGCTATCGGCCTGACGCACCTGTTCATCAATCACGGTCCGGTGGTGCAGCTCAGGGACACCTCCGGTCAGCTCGAGGTGCTCGATGAGCCCGATCCGAGCCAGGCGTATTCGGGTCCGCTCGCGGTACTGGTGGATCGAACCAGCGCCTCGGCGTCCGAGATCTTCTCCGGCGCGATCCAGGACTTCCATCGTGGCCTGATCGTCGGCCAGACCACCTTCGGCAAGGGCACCGTGCAGAGCGTGATCCCGCTCGATCGCTGGTCCTCGCGGCCAACCGAAGGACAGGTGACCGTGACGATCGGCAAGTTCTATCGCGTCACCGGCGAGAGCACCCAGCTGCGCGGCGTGACGCCCGATATCGTACTGCCCTCGCCGATCAGCACCGACGACGTCGGCGAGAGCGTGCTCGAGCATGCCCTGCCCTGGGATCGCATCGCGTCGGTCCCGTTCCGCTCGCTGGTCCCGGAGCCGAGCCTGATGCAGACGCTGGCCGGCGAGGAGAACGATCGCGCCGTGCACAATGCCGATTACCAGTGGCTGCTCTCGAGCCTGAGTATCCTCGACACCCAGCGTAAGGAAAAGACGCTGTCGCTCAATCTGAAGAAGCGCAAGCAGGAGCGCGCCGCGCAGGACCTCGCGCGCCTGACGCAGGAGAACGCGCGCCGCGGCGCCGATGGCCTGCCGCCGTGGAAGACGGTCGATGAAATCAGCATCAGCGATGAGCCGGACGTGGTGCTGGCGCAGGCCAGCGATATCATGGCGGATGCGGTCGCGGGCGAGGCCAACCGCAACGCGCCGGCAGTGGCGCAGCAGGCCCCGGTCGCGGCCCGCGACAAGACGCGGCTCACCCTAGCGCAGCAGCACCCGGAAGATTTCCCACAGATCATCGGACAGCACTTTCGACCCGTCGATCGCCACGGCAAGACTCTCGCTCGTCGGTACTGTGTCGCCGGAACTGCGGTACTTTGCCAGCTCCCGCAGCCGCTCCGAGCGCTGCTTGATGTCCTGCTGCAGCGGCCCGCGCTGCTGCAGCAATGCCCGCCCCTGCACGATCTCGGCCATCGTGACCTCGCAGCGCGCTCGATCGCCGTACTCGTCACGCGGCGGTTCGCGCCGGCCGGACGCCGCGCGCGCCATCTCCATCAGTGGCGTGCGCGCCAGGCGCTCCACCAGCACCTGCGCGTAAGCGATCGTCGCCTGATTGATTGCGCGGCGCG
The DNA here is from genome assembly GCA_963701975.1 of uncultured Gammaproteobacteria bacterium. Taxonomy (GTDB): domain Bacteria; phylum Pseudomonadota; class Gammaproteobacteria; order Steroidobacterales; family Steroidobacteraceae; genus FEN-1191. The sequence goes on along the minus strand of OY969692.1, from coordinate 2,732,830 downwards.
CATCGATCGACAGGCCGCCAAACTCCGGGGTCGGCTCGGCTTCAAGCGCATCGCGCGCAGCGCGCGCACCGTCGAGCTCCTGCACGCACAGCATCGATTGCAGGCTCGCGGCCTGCAGCTGCTGGCGCAGGCTGCGGCGCTTGAAGAAATGCCAGATGCGGCGCAGCCGCAGCAGCGACTGCTCGAGCTGCGCCACCGCCTCGCGCGCGGCCACCGCCTGGTTCTCGGCCTCGCGCAGTTTGGCTTCGATCGCCTGCCGGCGCCCGAACTGCTCGCGGTTGTATTCGGCAAAGAAGGCGCGGCGCTCGCGCTCTTCCTGCTGCGCGGCCAGTTCGGCCACGAACTGCGTGAGCAGGGTGCGACCCAGATTCCACAGTTCGCGCAGCTGATAGAACACCAGCGTCGGATAGGCGCTCTCGGGTTGCGACAGGCGGCCCTCCAGCCCCTGCAGCATTTCCTGCACGCGCGCGGTCGCGCCTTCCTGCTGCTTGACGCGATCCTTCAGCCGCTGCACCTCTTCCTGCAGCGAGATATGGGATTTCTTGAGCTCCGCGCGGTTTCGAAACAGGTGCAGCACGCGGTCATCATCGACCTCGAGCTTGTTCGAATCCCCGCCGAGGCGAAGGAGCCCCAGTTGTGAGATCAGCTTCATTAGTGGCGCCATGATGCGCACGGGCCACCGTCCGCTGAGCCGTTGGTAAAAGCCCTAGATCGTGAACCTGTGGCCCCGCTCTACGCAGTATTCCAGCCACTTATTTAGCATCATGTTGCGAGTCCAACGCTGATGCAGTTCACGTTCGCCCTTGTGAGGGTCCCGCCGTCGCGGGTTATGTTCCTTCGGTGCCGGCTGCCGGAATTGTTCCGCCTCCAGCAGCCGCGCATCGTGATAGGCGCGCAACCTCAGGTCCGGCAACCGCTCGAACCCGGCGCTGTCACCCGACGGCAATAAATAGGTCAGCGTCAGCATGCTGGTGTAAGGCATGTGCTCGAGCACCGCGAGACGCAGCTCACAGTCGCCCTCGACGCGCGAGACCAGCGTTCCGGACAGCCGCGTGGGGTCGCCCGCAAGATGCATGAAGCGCAGGTAATTGCTCTCGTACAGGCTCATCAGGGCGACAAACCCTCGGGGTCGTGCCCGCCATGACACCTTGATGTCGGCTTCGCAGAGCATGCAAGGACTATAGCATGTGGGGCTTTGGCCACGCCGCAGCGTTGCTACGATTTAGTGCCGTGGTTCTCGCAGCGCTCGGGCGCCACCGGCCGCCGCGCCCACGCGTTCAGGGCTTGACGAACATGCGTTCGCGGTAGTAGCGCAGCTCACTGATGGATTCATAGATGTCGGCGCGCGCCAGGTGCGCCGACTCCTTGGAATAGCCGCTCGCGATCGCAGGCATCCAGCGCCGGGCCAGCTCCTTGAGGGTGCTGACGTCGAGATTGCGGTAGTGAAAGAATCGCTCCAGCTCCGGCATCAGCCGCGCGAGAAAGCGCCGGTCCTGGCAGATGCTGTTACCGCACATCGGCGACATGCCCGGCGGCACATGGGTGCTCAGGAACAGCAACGTCTGGCGCTCGGCCTCGGTCACGCTCATGCGGCTCGCTCGTACCCGCGCGAGCAGGCCCGAGCTGCCATGCTGGCGCTGGTTCCAGGCATCCATGCGCGCCAGGACCTCTTCCGGCTGCTGGATCACCAGATCCGGGCCCTCGGCCACGACATTGAGGTCCTTGTCGGTGAGCACCGTGGCAATCTCGATGATCTGATCGGTGTCCGGCATCAGCCCGGTCATCTCGAGGTCGATCCAGATCAGATACTCATGATTCGCCATGGCACATCGGTTGCGCGGCAGTTAGGGCATCATAGCAAGGAATGTCGCTCGCCCGAGTCACTGTCACCCACCGCCGCCTGCTGCACGTGCGCACCGCAGACGGCCACGAAGCGGTGGCGCGTCCGGCGCGGCGCGAGCTGTCGATCGTCTGCGGCGATTTCGTGCGCTGCGAGCTCGATCCACGCCATGAGGAACTCAACGTGATCGCGGTCGAGCCGCGCGTCAGCGCGCTCTATCGCACCAATGCGCGCGGCGGCAGCGAACTCATAGCCGCCAATGTATCGTTGCTGCTGGTCGTGGTCGCTCCGCTGCCGCGACCGGATTTCTTCATCGTCGACCGCTACTTGTGCGCCGCGCGATGCGGCGGCCTGGCGGCGGCGGTGGTGCTGAACAAGTCGGAGCTGCCGCTGGACGGCGCGATCGAGCAGGAACTGGCGGCGTACGGTGCGGCCGGCTATCGCTGCCTGCGGGTCTCGGCCCGGCAGCAGGCCGGCCTGGACGCGCTGTCGGCCTGGCTGCCGAAGCAGACGGCCATGCTGGTGGGCCAGTCCGGGGTCGGCAAATCCTCGCTGCTGCGGCGGCTGGTGCCCGGTAATGAGGCGCCCATCGGGGAGCTGATCCGCGACGATGAGGGGCGCCATACCACCAGCGCGACGCGCCTGTACCAGGTGCCGGGCGGCGGTGAGATCATCGATTCACCTGGCGTGCGCGATTTCGCGCCGGCGATCGACCGCCTGGAACGCTCGGATCTGGGCTTTCCGGAGATCGAGGCGCTGGCGCCGCAGTGCCGGTTTGCCGACTGCCGTCATCTGCGCGAGCCCGACTGTGCCGTGCGCGCAGCGGTCGGGGAGGCGCTGAGCGCTCGACGCTACGAGAGTTACCGTCGCCTGCGCCGGCTGTATGAGCGCTTGAGCGCCGAGCGGCTGGCGGCAACCGATCGCAGGCGCCGCTGATGGCCGTGCCTCGCCTCTGGTGGTTCCCACGCCTCTAGGACAATGCGTGGCGGCCCGCCATCGCGTGGGCCAGCGTACCACCATCGACATACTCCAGCTCGCCGCCGACCGGCACGCCGTGCGCAATGCGGCTCGCCGCCACGCCTCGGGCGCGCACCAGCTCGGAGAAGAAGTGCGCCGTGGCCTCGCCCTCCACCGTCGGATTGGTTGCGAGGATCACCTCGGTGACGCCGCCGCCATCGAGCAGTGCTTCGAACTCGCGCACACCGAGTTCGTCCGGACCGACGCCATCGAGCGGCGAGAGATGTCCCATCAGCACGAAATAGTGGCCGCGATAACCGCCCGATTGCTCGATCGCCACGACATCGGATGGGGATTCGACCAGGCACACGAGCGAGGCATCGCGCTGCGGGTTAGCGCAGATCGCGCACAGCGCCCCCTCGGTCAGCATCCGGCAGCGGCCGCAGCGGACCACCGAGTCGAGTGCGACGTTCAGCGAGTTGGCGAGCGCACGCGCTGCCGGGCGGCCGTTCTGCAGCAGATGAAACGCCATGCGCTGCGCGCTCTTCGGGCCGACGCCCGGCAAGGCTCGCAGCGCCTCGATCAGGGCGGCCAGTGCAGGCGAATGCTTCATCGTGGGTCGACCGGGCGCTTCAGAACGGCAGCTTGACGCCCGGCGGCAGCGACAGGCCGCCCATCGCGGCCGACAGCTTGGCCTGTGAGGCCGCCTCAAGCCGATGCACCGCGTCGTTGATTGCAGCGGCAACCAGGTCCTCGAGCATCTCGCGATCCTCGCCGATCACCGATGGTTCGATCTGCACACGCTTGACCTCGTGCCGCCCGGTCATCACCACCTTGACCATGCCGCCGCCGGATTCTCCAGTGACCTCGAGACTGGCGATCTCGGCCTGCGCCTTCTGCATGTTGGCCTGCAGCGCCTGCGCCTGTTTGACGAACTGGTTCATGTTAGCCACGAATCACCTCACTCGTTCGGTTTGGCGGGCCGCACCGATTCGGGCAGCACGCTCGCGCCAAAGCGCTCCTTGAAAGCCCCCACCACCGGATCGGCCTCGAACGCGATCTGAGCCTGAGCCCGTCGCTGTGCCTCGGCCCGCTCTGCCGAGCGCGCCGGGGTTTCGTGCGCATCGTCGCGCAGCTCGATCTGCAGTCGCACCGGGCTGCCGAAATAGCGCGACAGCGCCTGTGCGAGCTTATCCTCGAGCGCGCGCGTGCGCAGCGAGGCGGCGCTGCGCGCGTCGAGCGCAAGGCGCAGCGTGGCACCCTCGCGCCCCAGCAGCGCGCAATTGCTGGCCAGCTGCCGCGGCAAGCCCTGCAAATCGAGCGCCGCGACGATCGCGGCCCAGTCGAGTGCGGGCGAGACCGGCGCAGTCGCCGCCAGCGCAGTCGCCGCCGGCGCTGCCGGTGCCGCTGAGCCGGCCGCTGGCGTCGGCTCAGGGGCAGCGGCCCGAGGCAGCGTGCCGCTCGCAGCACTCGCCGCGGCCGCCGACGCGGTCCCCGGCGGCTCCAGGCTCGCCGGGGTCGGCGGTGTCGACCCAGCCGCGGCCTGCCGCGCCGCCAGCACACCCGGTGCGGTCACAACGGTGCCGGGTGCGGTGGCCGGGCGGAACGCCAGCATGCGCACCAGCGTCATCCGGAAGCCGGTCCTGGCGTCGGGCGCCAACACGAGATCGCGACGGCCGAGGATCGCCGTCTGGTAGTAGAGCTGCAGATCCTCGGCACCAATCTGCGCTGCAAGCCGCTCGAGCAGCTCCGCGGGATGCAGCTCATCGCCTTCGAAACCAGGCACCAGCTGCTTGATGGCTACCCGCTCGAGCAGCGCCGCGAGCTGATCGAGCAGCTGCGCGTAATCGGGCGAGCGCTCATCGAGTGTGCGCGCGTAATCGAGCAGCGCCGCGGCATCACCCCCCGCCAGCAGTTCCACCACACGCAGCACCTGATCACGCTCGACCGTGCCGAGCATGGCGCGTGCGTCGGCTTCCAGCGCCTTGCCATTGCCGAAGGCGAGGAGCTGATCGAGCAGCGACAACGCGTCACGCAGACTGCCGTCGCCGGCCTGAGCGAGCAGCTGTACCGCGGCCGGCTCGAACGCGAGCTGCTCCGCCTGCAGGATATGCGTCAGCCGGGCGCTGATCAGCGCCACCGACAGGCGCTTGAGATTGAATTGCAGGCAACGCGACAACACCGTCACCGGCAGCTTCTGCGGGTCGGTGGTCGCCAGCAGGAATTTCACGTGCGGCGGTGGTTCTTCCAGTGTCTTGAGCAGCGCATTGAATGAATGCGCCGACAGCATATGGACTTCGTCGATCAGGTAGATCTTGAAGCGGCTGCGGGTGGGCGCGTACTGCACGTTGTCGAGCAGCTCGCGCGTGTCATCGACGCGAGTGCGCGAGGCTGCGTCGACCTCGATCAGATCGACGCTGCGGCCGGCGTCGATCTCACGGCAGCTGGCGCACTCGCCGCAGGGCGTGGCGCTCACACCGCGCTCGCAATTGAGGCATTTCGCCAGAATGCGTGCCACCGTGGTCTTGCCCACGCCGCGGGTGCCGGCGAACAGAAACGCATGATGCACGCGCCCGCTCGCGAGCGAGTTGGCGAGCGCGCGCAGCACGTGCTCCTGGCCGGTCATTTCGGCAAAGCTGTGCGGCCGCCATTTACGAGCCAGTGCGGTGTACGCGCTCATTCGATTCCACGAGTCTCAAGGGCCAGCGGGAGGTGATCCGCACCAGTCTGAACTTCGGCACCCGACCGATCCGTTACCGCTGCTCCCTTCCGGGCCTGACGGGGTTCACGGTAAGTCGTCGCGAAGGTACCGGCGCGGACCACCGTGGACCTGTGGCGGAGAGGGTGGGATTCGAACCCACGAACACCCGTGAAGATGTTACTGGAATTCCAGTCCAGCGCCTTCGACCGCTCGGCCACCTCTCCATTCAATATGTTGCGGCTATCTCTTAAGGCTGATCGTCAGCGCTGCAGACCTGGCTGCGAGGCCCCAATGACCGGCAACGAGAATTCTAGCAACCGGCCCGTCACAGCGCCTAACCGGGTGGCACCGGCGCCTCTTCGGAGGGCGCGGGCGGTGCCGCCGGCGCGCTCGCCGGAGGTACGGAGGCCGGGGGCGCGGTCGCCGGGGGCGCGGTCGCCGGCGGCGCGGCCACTGGCGGCGCGGGTGTAGCGGACGGTGCCGGCGCAGCTGGCGCGGGTGCGGCCGGGCTGGCCGGCGCCGCGGGTGCGGTCGGTGCAGCTGGCGCGCGCCGACCGCGTTTGGCCTTGGTCGGTTCCGAGGTCGGCAGCGGCTTGGCAAAGAAATTCGGCGGCTGCGCGAGGCATGGTTCGGACTTGGGACGGTCGCGTGCCTGAGGACCAACCTCAGGGATCTTGACGGCATTGCGCGTGTCCGGCGCGCTCATGCCCTCCGGCACCTTGAGCGGTGGCCGGGAATCCGCGTTGCCGGCGAACGGGCGTTCGCTGCATCCGGTGGGGTTCTTGCCGCCGCGGTGAAACACCCGGTTGAACAAGGTGCAGCCGGACAGCAGCGGCAACATCGCCACGCAGATCAACAGCGCGCCGAGCGCGGCGCGTAGGCGCGAGCGCGGCTGCCTCACGCCGATTTCGCCCGCGCCAGGGGCCGTTGCCCGCGCGATGCATCGACGGCGGCGCGCACGCGCGCCTGCAACGGCTCGGACAGCTCGGTCAACGGCAGCCGAATGCCGCGATCGATCAGCCCCTGATCGCTCAGTGCCCACTTGACGGGTATCGGGTTCGGCTCCAGGAACAACGCCTCGTGCAGCGCGCGCAGCGGCGCGTCGAGCTGCTCGACCCCGACGTGATCTGCGCGCAGCGCTGCCGCGCTCAGATCCGCCATCGCCTTAGGGCTGACGTTCGCCGTCACCGAGATCACTCCTCGCGCGCCGTTCAGCATCGCCTGAGCGGCACTCGCATCGTCGCCGGACAGCACGGTGAAGTGCGCACCGGTCAGTCCGACCAGCTCGCGCACGCGCTCGATCGAAGCCACCGCCTCTTTGACCGCGATCACGCGTGGCAGTTTCGATAGCCGGGCCACCGTTGGCGGCAGCAGATCGACCGCGGTGCGCGAAGGCACGTTGTAGAGCACCACCGGCACGGTGGCAGCAGCGGCGACCGCCTCGAAATGACGGTACAGGCCTTCCTGGGTCGGCTTGTTGTAGGCCGGCGTGACCACCAGCAAAGCATCGACTCCCGCCGCCGACAGGCGGCGCGCGCGCTCCACGGTGGTCGCAGTACTGCTGGTGCCGATGCCGGCCAGCAGCGCTGCACGCCCTCGGAGCTGCGCGCGCGCGCGCTCCACCAGTGTCATCAGCTCGGCATCGGTGATGGTCGCCGATTCACCGGTGGTGCCACCAACCACGACGCCGCTGGTCCCGGCCTCCAGATGCAGCGCGAGCAGACGTTCCCATGCCGGCCAGTCGATGCTGCCGTCCGCGTGCATCGGCGTCACGATCGCGACCAGGCTGCCGGAGAACATAGGGTGCTGCTCGATATTGGAGACGGGGCCGGCGATGTTACGGGCCTGACCTGACCAGAAGCAAGCCGGCGTTCGCAAGCCACGCGAGTCCCGGTACACTGCCGCCCCAGCACCGTGACTTCGGATCCAATGAAGCAACATCTCGCCGTCTCCGCCATCGGCAATGACCGAACCGGCATGGTCCATGAGCTGACGCGCATCATCAGCGACTGCGGCGGCAATATCGCCGAGAGCCGGATGGCGGCGCTGGGTTCGGAGTTCGCAATGCTGCTGCTGGTCAACGGCAACTGGCATACGCTCGCACGCATCGAGTCCGAACTCGCGCGCCTGGCCGAGACCGCCGCGCTGAGCGTGCATGTCAAGCGCACCGAGCCCCGCCCCGCGCGCGCCGACATGCTGCCCTACTCCGTGGACATCGTGAGCCTGGACCAGACCGGAATCGTCGCCGGCCTGTCGGGTTTCTTCGCCAGCCGCGGCATCGACATCTGCGAGGTCTCGACCCGCAGCTATGCCGCGGCGCATACCGGTGCACCGATGTTTGCGGTGCAGATAGTCATCAACGTCCCCGGAAAGCTGCACGTTGCGCAGCTGCGCGAGGAATTTATGGACTTCTGCGATTCGCTCAATCTCGATGCGATTCTCGAGCCGGTCAAATCATGAGCGCCGCAACCAGAGCGCGCCGTGCCGCCTCCGGCAAATCAGCGCGCACCCGGGTGCCTGAACGCAAGCCGGCGGCACGCAAGCGCCCGCCCGAAAGGAGCGCCCCGGCATCTCCGGAGCGCAATGCAACGCCGGTGGTGGCGGTCGCGATCGGCAAACCGGTGCCGGATTTCTCGCTGCCGTCGACCGGCGGCGGCAGCTGGCGGCTGCAGGACGCGCGCGGGCACAAGCTGGTGCTGTATTTCTATCCGCGCGACAACACGCCCGGGTGCACCCTCGAGGGCCAGCAGTTTGCCGCGCTCGCGCCGCGCTTTGGCCGGGCCGGCGCCATGATCGTCGGCATCTCGCGCGACAGCCTGGCCGCGCACGAGAAGTTCCGCCGCCAGATGGGATTCCCGTTCGCGCTGCTATCGGATGCCGACAGCCTGGTGTGTAATCAGTTCGGGGTGATCCGTGAGAAGAACATGTATGGACGCAAGGTCATGGGAATCGAGCGCAGTACGTTTCTGCTCGATGCCCAGGGCGTGCTCAGGCAGCATTGGCGTAAGCTGAAAGTCGACGGCCACGCGCTGGAAGTTCTCGAAGCGGCGCAAGCGCTGTGAAACCCACCACGCGCCGACTGTTCGTGCTCGACACGAACGTCCTGATGCACGATCCGACCGCGATCTTTCGCTTCGAGGAGCACGACATCTACCTGCCGATGGTGGTGCTCGAAGAGCTCGATGCGAACAAGAAAGGCCTGTCGGAAGCGTCGCGCAACGCGCGCCAGGTCAGCCGCTTCCTCGACGACATGATGCGCGGCGTCACCAAGGAGCAGATCGATGCCGGTCTGGTCATCCCCTCCGGCTACAGCGGCAACCATGGCAAGAAACCGCCGGCCGGCCGCCTGTTCTTCCAGACCCGCGAGCTCTCCGGCGGACTGCCCGAGGGCCTGCCCGGAGTCGGCGTCGACAATCTGATTCTCGGGCAGACCCTGTCGCTGCAGCGACAGGAGCCGCGCGCGCGCGTGGCGCTGGTGTCGAAGGACATCAACCTGCGCATCAAGGCCGCGATCGTCGGCGTGCATGCCGAGGACTACTACAGCGACAAGACCATCGAAGACGCCGACGTGCTCTATACCGGCGTGGAAACCCTGCCCGGGGACTTCTGGGAACGCCACGGCGTGGACATGCGTTCGTGGAAGGATGGCGATCGCACCTGGTATCAGATCAATGGTCCGGCCGCGAGCAGCTGGCGACCCAACCTGTTCGTCTACGAAGCCAGTCCGCAGGGCATCGAGGCCATCGTGCGCACGGTCGACGGCGCGTCGGCCACGCTGGAACTGGCGCGCGATTTTCGCAGCGAGCGCCACAGCGTCTGGGGCATCACCGCCCGCAACCGGGAGCAGAACTTCGCACTCAACCTGCTGATGGACCCGGAGATCGACTTCGTGACGCTGCTCGGTCCGGCCGGCAGCGGCAAGACGCTGCTGGCGCTGGCCGCTGGCCTCGCGCAGACCCTGGAGCGCAATCGCTTCATCGAGATCATCATGACGCGCGTGACCGTTCCCCTGGGTGAAGACATCGGCTTCCTGCCCGGCACCGAGGAGGAAAAGATGGAGCCGTGGATGGGCGCCCTGATGGACAACCTCGAAGTACTGACGCGCAGCGACGAGGGTGGCAACTGGGGCCGCGCGGCGACCAATGACCTGCTGCGCAATCGCATCAAGATCCGCTCGCTCAATTTCATGCGCGGCCGCACCTTCCTCAACCGCTTCATCATCCTCGATGAGGCGCAGAACCTCACGCCCAAGCAGATGAAGGCACTGGTGACGCGCGCCGGTCCCGGCAGCAAGCTGGTGTGCCTCGGCAATATTGCTCAGATCGATACCCCTTATCTGACCGAGACCACCTGCGGGCTGACCTACGTGGTCAACCGTTTCCAGGGCTGGCCGTATTCAGGCCATATCACGCTGGTGAGGGGCGAGCGCTCCCGGCTGGCGGATTTCGCCTCCGAGGCGCTGTAGCGCGAGGCAGCCGCCACGGGTCGCGGCGCTTGCGCTGGGGCTCGGCGCCCCCATTTCCGTGGAATTAAGGTGGAACCTTGGCGCCCGGCGCAGGGTCGAAGTACAGTACAACATATTGATGTCTCTGGAAGTTATGCGCCGTACCTACGCCGCCCTGCTCGGCTGTGTGTTGACCGTCACGGCCGCCTGGGCGGCAGCGGCCGACTCGGCTGCGACCGCCAGTTTCACTCCGAACACGGCCTCGGTTGGCAGCAGCCTGCCGGACCTCGGCGGTCCGGCCAACGCGATGATCAGCAAGGCCGACGAGTACCAGGTCGGCCGCATGGCGATGCGCGAAATGCGCGACCAGAACATGATTCTCGAGGACCCCGAAGCCACGGAATACATTCAGCAACTCGGGATGCGGCTCGCGTCCCAGGCCCACGATGAAGGCCAGAATTTTACATATTCTGTCCTGCGCGAGCCGGTGATCAACGCTTTCGCGACTTTCGGCGGCTTCGTCTGCATCAACAGCGGATTGATTCTGTTGACCGACAACGAGTCGCAGCTCGCGGCCGTGGTCGCGCACGAAACCGGCCACGTGGTCCAGCGCCACATCGCGCGCGGCTACCTGGCGCAGAGCCGCATGTCGCTGGCCTCGACCGCCGCATTGCTGGCCGCGATCCTCATCGGGGCGGCCAGCGGTGCCGGCGGCCAGGCGATGGAAGGCGCCATTGCGATGAGCCAGGCGACAGCGCTGCAACAGAGCATCAACTACACCCGCAGCCAGGAAATCGAAGCCGACGCGGTGGGTATCGAGCTGCTGTCCGGAGCCGGGTTCGATCCGAATGAGATGGCGGCCTTCTTTGAATCGATGTCGCGGGTCGAAGGCCTGGGGATGGCGGGCATCCCGGCGCTGCTGGTGGATCACCCGGTGACCAGCGATCGTATTGCCGCCGCGCGCAACCGCGCCGCGACTTTCCCGCCGGTCAAGCTGCTGCCCGAATCGCAGAGCTTCGCGTTCTTCAAGGAGCGCGTGCGCGTGCTGGCGACACCGCCGGAGGTGCACCTGGACCAGTACTATGCATCGCTGCGCGACCGGCGGGCGCTGACGCCGGCGGAGCGCTACGGCGAGGCGCTGGTACAGATCCAGCACGGCAACGCGGCCACCGCGGTGCAGACCCTGCGCGAGTTGCAGGCGAGCTACCCGCAGATGACGGTGCTGTACGCCGCGCTCGGCCAGGCGCTGGCTGCCGCGGGTCAGATGGAGGCCTCGCTCGCACTGTTTGATCGCTCGGTGCGATTGTTCCCGCGCAACGTGCCGCTGACGGTGCGCTATTCGGAGACCCTGATGCAGGCTGGCCGGGCGAAGCAGGCGCATACGCTGCTGCTCGACCTGTTCAACAACGTCGATCCTTCACCGGCACAGATCCGGCTCACGGCGCTCGCGGCCAGCGCGGCCGGCGATGCCGGCGACGCCTACGCCTACATGGCCGAGTACGATCTCGCCGGCGGACAGCTGGCACTGGCCAATCAGCAGCTCGAACTTGCGCTTGCGGCCCCCGATCTCACCAGCGTACAGCGCGCCCGGTATCGCGCGCGGCTCGATCAAGTGCGCGGCTGGCTGCGCGAGCAGCAGCAATCGCGACGCGGCCAGAACGGCAGTTGATCGGGCTTCGCCGCCGCGATGGCGGCGCCGTTCAAGCTGCTACACTTGCCGCCCATGCCGCGTCAACGCCCCGTCTGCCGACTCCAACTCACCACCCGCTCATGCCCCACGCCGCGTGCCGCTGCACTGGCGCTGCTGGCGCTGAGCCTCGGTGTTGCCGGTTGCGCCACGCTGCCGAGCGGCAAACCTGATCCGCGCGATCGATTCGAGCGCTTCAACCGCTCGGTGTACGCGTTCAACGTCGCGTTGGATCACGCGATCCTGCGTCCGATCACGCGCGCCTACGTGAAAGTGACGCCGCTGCCGGTGCGCACCAGTGTCAACAATTTCGTGACCAACCTCGCGTACCCCGAGACCATCGTCAATAACTTCCTGCAGGGGAAAGTCAACGACGGCATCAGCGATATCGCGCGGCTCGTGGTCAATACGACCATCGGCATCGGCGGACTATTCGATCCCGCGACCGGCATGAGTCTGGACCGGCACGACGAAGACTTCGGCCAGACGCTGGGGCGCTGGGGTCTGCATGACGGCCCCTATGTGATGCTGCCAATTCTCGGCCCTTCCACGGTTCGCGACACCATCGGGATGGCGCCGGACTACCTGCTGCTGCATGAGATCGAAACGGTGCAGCTGTTCGACAACAATGCTTACATCGAATGGAGCCTGCTGGCGGTCGATGCGGTGAACCGGCGCGCGCAGCTGCTGGATGAGGACAAGATCCTCGAACGCACCTACGACCCGTACGCGTTTCTTCGCGGCGCCTACCTGCAGCGACGCGCCTACCTGATCCACGATGGCGAAATGACGCCCGAGGAGGAATTCCCGGATACCGATACCAGTGGCGAGGCAGCGCCCGCCGCGCCCAGCCCGACCCCGCCCGCCGTACCCGCCGGTGCGGCCCCGGTCCAGCCAACGGTACCCGCCCCGGGCGAACCGGCCGCGCCAGCGCCGAAGTAGGTCAGGCTCCGGAGACGATCTTCGCCTTGATCGCCTCGTATTCGGAATCGGTGATGAGCTTGCTGTCGAGCATCTGCTTCGCTTCCTGCAGTCGAACGCACGGCATCCGGGGCGGCCGGCGGCGCAGCCGCCGCGGATGCGGCGGCCCCGGGCGCCGCGGCGGTCGAGAACTGGATACCGCCGGCGCGGGCGCGCAGCTCCTCGAGCTCGCGAATGCGCCGTTTCTCACGCCACTGCTGATCCTGGGCCTGGCAGATCCGGTACACCGCTTCGGCCTGCGCCTTGCGCAGACCGTCGATCTCCATCAGCTGGTGGCCCGAGCCTCCCTGTGAGGCCAGATCCGCGGCCCTGCCGGTGCGTACGCTCAGGTCGGCCGAGAAAATGCCGACGCGCAGCCTGATCTCTTCCAGATCCTGCCAGCGGATGTCGCGCAGATCGAATCCTCCGAACAGATTGCGCGCGATGCAGATCAGTCGCCCACTGGTTGCGGCGACCAGTACGCGGCGGTGCTTGAGCGCGAATATGCGTCGCTGCACGGCCCAGGCTTCCAGGGTCTCGCCCGGAATCAGTACCGACTGCAGGTGCTCCATCGCCCGTGCCAGGCCAGGCTCGATCTCGGTCGCTTGTTGTTGGTTCATGTGCCCACCCTGATCGCCGCCGGCACCGCGTGGCCGGCGCCCTCCTCCCCCACCAGAACCGCTGCCTGGAGTTGCCCGTCACTGGCTCAGCAACGGCTCGACCTCGCTGAGCCGCGCCAGCGACAGCAGTGTCGGCGCCGGCTTGGCGTAATGCAATCGACACGCGCTCGCGCGCGCCGCGGCCAGCCAGTCGATCAGCAGCGCGAGGCCGGCGCTGTCGACGGCCGGAACCGCCTCCAGGTCGAGCGTGAGCTCGCCCTGGGCCGTCGCGATCAGCGCGCAGCCCGGGCTCGCGCAGCGCCGCGACCGTGGCGAAAGTCAGCGGCGCCTCGAGCCGATAGACACCGGCCGAGGTCGCGACGAAGGCGCCCCGGACGGCGCTCCCGGTCACCCCAGCCGCGCCCTGGCTCGTGTCGGCGGCGCCCGGCGCCGTATCCGGCTTGGCCATGCGCTAGCCCTTGACGTTGCTCGCGGCGCCCTTGATCGCGCTGGGTGTCTCCCCGGCCTCCAGCGCGCAATCACCTCATCGAGCCCCTTCTGGTCGATCTCGGCGCCGAAGTCGTCGCGGAAGCTCTTGACGTAGCTGATGCCCTCGATCACCACGTCCCATGCCTTCCAGCCCTGATCGGTGCTGGCGCAGGCTGTAGTTGACCGCCACCAGCGAGCCGTCGTTCTTCGCACCTGGGTGCGCACCGTCGCGTAGGGCGCATTCGCATCGCCGGTGTACGGAAACACCTTGAGCTTGTCGGCCGGTGAAGTCGACCAGCGCATCGCCGTAATTGTTCAGCAGCGACTTATAGAACGCCTTGATGAAACGCTGGCGCTGATCATCGCTCGCCGAGGTCCAGTGATGGCCCAGGACCAGTCGCGCCGAGTAGTCGGTGTCGAAATGCGGCAGCAGCACCTGATCCACCAGCGCGTGCACCTTGCCCGGATCCGCGCGGTATTCGGCGCGGTGCGCATCGAGATCCTTGAGCATCGCACTGGCGGCCGTCTGGATCAGCTGGCCCGGCCCGCTGGCATCGACCGAGGCCGCGAGATCCGCCCCTGTGCCGGCGTTGGCCGCGCCCGAAGTGGCCGCGCCGGAATTGGCCGCCCCGGCGGGAGCCGCTGCCGGCGCTGCGGCCGCAGCCGCGAGCGCCAGCCCCAGGCCCAGCGTCACCGCAATCCCCCGCATCAGATGTCGCATACCTACCTCACTTCGGACCTTGGCCCGAGCCCTGCTTCACATCGCGGGGATTCCTGCTCGATTCCTTGCCGGAGTCTTTGCCGGAGTCCTTGCCCGCGTCGTTGCCCGAATCCTTGCTGCTGGAGAAATTGGCAAACAGCTTGTTGATCAGGGATTCTCGAGCACCATGGCCGATTGTGTGAATTGCAGTTCGCTGCCGGCATGCAGGAAGGTGTCCGAGCCGCCCGGCGATGATGGCGATGTAGTTGGCACCGAGCAGCCCGGAGGTCTGGATCGCCGCATCGCTGTCGTCCGGAATGTGTCCATAGCTGGCGATCGATCGTCGAGCGTGACGGCAGCCTTGTACACCGAGGTGTCGTAGCCGATCGCGCTGACCTGGCCGACCCGCACGCCACGCCATCGTCACCGGCGCTCCGACTTTCAGGCCGCCGATGTTGTCGAATTTCGCGATCACAGTGTAACTCTGCGAGGCACGCGATAGCTGTAAGCCGCTGCCGGGTAGTTGTGTAGTCAGAAAGCCGAGTGCCGCGAAGCCCAGCAGCACGAACAGCCCGGTGCCAACGTCCATGGATCGATTCGCCTGAGCCATGTGCAATCCTCTTCGCCGGACCTACAGAAACATCGCGGTCAAAATGTAATCGAGCAGCAGCACCAGTACCGCCGAGCTCACGACGGTGCGTGTGGTGGCGAGTCCCACGCCCTCGGCCGTGGGCTCGGCATGGTAACCCTCGTAGACTGCGAGCAGCGCTGCAGGCGGCGCCGAACACCACGCTCTTGATCAGCCCCTCCCGGACGTCGCGCATCTCGACCGCATTCTGCATCTGTGACCAGAAGGTGCCGGCCTGGATGCGCATCATGGACACGCCGATCAGCTGTGCGCCATAGATGCCGATGCAGTTGAAGATCGCCGCGAGCAGTGGCACCGCAATGAACCCGCCGAGGAATCGGGGCGCGACCACGTGCCGCACCGGGTCCACCGCCATCATCTCCATCGCCGCGAGCTGATCGGTCGCGCCCATCAGTCCGATCTCGGAGCACAGCGCGGTGCCTGCGCGGCCGGCAAACAGCAGCGCGGTGAGCACCGGGCCGAGCTCCTTGATGAGCCCGAGCGCAGCGACCACGCCGAGCGCCGATTCGGAGCCGAAGCGTTGCAGCAGGTCGTAGCCCTGCAGTCCCAGCACCATGCCGACGAACAGGCCGCTGAGCATGATGATCACCAGCGAGCGAGCGCCGGCGTTGTAGATCTGCCGCAGCACCAAGCGCGGACGCGCCAGCGCCGGGACGCACTGTCCGAGCACCCGCAGCAGGAACAGTGATACCGCGCCAATCTTGCCGAGCGCGTCGAGCGCCATCGAGCGGCGTTGCAGCAGGCTACTCACGCGGCCATCCTCATGCGCGTGGACGCTCGAGCAGCTGCTCGAAGTAATCCGGCGCCGGATAATGGAACGCCACCGGCCCGTCGGGCGCGCCGCTCATGAACTGCCGCACGACGTCCTTTTGCTCGGCATTGAGCTCCGCCGGGCTGCCCTCGGCCACGACCTTGCCGCCCGACAGCAGGTAACTGTAATGCGCGATGGCACTGATCTCGCGCACGTCGTGCGACACCACGATGCTGGTGATGCCGAGCAGTGCGATTGAGTGACTGGATCAGGCGCACGATCACGCCCATCGAGATCGGGTCGAGCCCCACGAACGGCTCGTCGTAGATCAGCACCTCCGGATCCATCACGATCGCGCGCGCCAGCGCCACGCGCCGTGCCATGCCGCCCGAGAGCTCGGCCGGCATCAGCTCGGCGGCGCCGCGCAGCCCGACCGCCTGCAGTTTCATCAGCACCAGCTCGCGCAGCACCGGCTCGGGCAGGTGGGCATGCTCGCGCAGCGGGAATGCCACATTCTCGAATACCGACAGATCCGTCAGCAGCGCGCCGTTCTGGAACAGCATGCCAACGCGCTGGCGCAGTCGATAGAGCTCGCGACGCGCGGAGCCGGGCGACGTCCTCGCCGAACACGCTGACGCGCCCGCTCTGCGCCACGATCTGGCCCATGATGAGCCGCAGCAGCGTGGTCTTGCCGGTGCCGCTGGGCCCCATCACCGCCGTGATCGCGCCCCGGCGCACGCGTACATTCAGGCCGCTGAATATCGTCGTGGCTGCCGATCGCGTAGTGCACGTCGCGTACGTCGACCACGGCGTCGTCAACGCCGGTTCCCGCGCTCGCTGGTGACTCCGTCATGCGCCGGTCAGCAACCGGCGGCTGTGCGCGCACACCGGCGCTGAGCGCGAGCCGGAGCGATCACGCCGCCTGCTGCTCCATGCCGGCCTGAAAGCGCCCGCTGCGCGCCAATCCATTGAGCCGCGACCACTTCTGGAACTCCTTCTGGCCGGCCGCAACATTGCCGGGTTTGCCGCCCCAGGCGCTCAGCGCGGCATCCTGCAGCGCGCGCCCGTAGCTGAAGGACAGCTGCCACGGCAGCGAGCCGAGCCGATTCATCAGCGACAGATGCAGCGTCGCCTCGGCCGGCGTCTGGCCGCCCGAGAGGAACATGATGCCGGGGACCGCCGCCGGCACGTGGCGCTTGAGACAGCGCACGGTGGCAGCGGCGACCTGTTCGGGGGTCGTGCGCGTCGCGCACTTCTTGCCGGAGATCACCATGTTCGGCTTCAGGATCATGCCCTCCAGGTGCACGCGGTGACGCTCGCAGCTCGTGCGAACACTTCGGCCAGCACCTCGTCTGGTGACCTGCCTCGCAGCGCTCCATGCGTGTGCCCGCCGTCCATCAGCACCTCGGGCTCGACGATCGGCACGATGTTCTGTTCCTGGCAGAGCGCTGCATAGCGCGCCAGCGCCTGCGCGTTGGCTTCGATCGCGAAGCGCGTCGGAATGCCCTCGCCAATGTCGATCACTGCGCGCCACTTGGCAAAGCGCGCACCGAGCTTGTAGTACTCGATCAGCCGCTCGCGCAGTCCATCGAGGCCCTCGGTGATGGTCTCGCCCGGAAAGCCGGCCAGCGGCTTGGCGCCGGTGTCCACCTTGATGCCCGGGATGATGCCGAGCTTGGCGAGATAGTCCGGAAACGGCACGCCGTCGCGGGTCTTCTGGCGGATGGTCTCGTCGTACAGGATCACGCCGCTGATCCACTGCGCGATGCCGGCGGTGGTGAACAGCAGCTCGCGATAGGCGCGGCGGTGCTCTTCGGTCGATTCGATGCCGATCTTGTCGAAGCGCTTCTTGATGGTGCTGGTGCTCTCGTCGGCCGCCAGCAGCCCCTTGTCCTTCGCCACCATGGCGGCGGCCACCCGTTCGAGGTCGCTACGACTCATATTGCCATGTCCTCCGAAATTGGACTTGCGCGAGGATACCAAAGCTTACGTGCGCGGCCCTGACGGCGCTCGATAGCGCTACAGCGGCGCGCTTCTCATTCGCAGCCATATAGTACTAAACTAGTCCTACTTCAGGAGGACGCCCTATGTTGCGCATCAGCAAACTAACCGACTACGCCACGGTGATCCTGGCCCGCCTGGCCGCCGAGCCCGAGCGGCGCTTTACCGCCGCCCAGATCGCAAGCGAGACGCACCTGGCCGCCCCGACGGTCTCGAAGCTGCTCAAGCAGCTGCACCGCCGCGGCCTGGTGCAATCCACCCGCGGCCTGCACGGCGGCTACCTGCTGGCGCGCCCGGCCGGCCAGATCAGTGCCGCCGCACATCCTGGATGCGCTCGAGGGTCCGGTGGCGCTGACCGAATGCGCCGAGTCAGCCAGAGCCACTGCTGCATCGAGAGCAGCTGCCTGGTCGGCCGCGCCTGGCAACGCGTCAATCTCGCGATCCGCCGCTCGCTGCAGGAGATCACGCTGCTCGAGCTGGCGGGCCTGAGCGGCAGCAGCGGCCCATCCGTCGGCGCTCGATCGCGGCTTTCCCGGTTGCGCTCGGCAGCATCGCGGCGCGCAGCCTCAAGCGGGAGCCGCTATGAGCACCCCCGGATCATCGACGCGCTGGTCAACCGCAGCTACCGCCACGGCTTCGTCACCGACATCGAGGCCGACACGGTGCCGCCGGGTCTGGATGAGAGCGTGGTGCGGCTGATCTCGCGCAAGAAGCGCGAGCCGCAGTTCCTGCTCGACTGGCGGCTGCGCGCGCTGCGCCACTGGCAGCGGCATGCGCGAGCCGCACTGGGCACATCTGCGCTACCAGCCGATCGACTACGACGCGATCTCCTATTACTCGGCGCCCAAGCAGAACGAGCGACGGGCCGAAGAGCCTCGCCGACGTCGATCCGAAGCTGCTCGCGACCTACGACAAGCTCGGCGTGCCGCTGCACGAGCGCGCGCGCCTGGCCGGCGTCGCGGTCGACGCGGTATTCGACAGCGTCTCGGTGGCCACCACGTTCAAGGAGCGCCTGGCGGCTGCCGGCGTGATCTTCTGCCCGTTCTCGGAGGCGGTGCAGAAGCATCCGGCGCTGCTCGAGCAGCTACCTGGGCTACGGTCGTGCCCTACACCGACAATTTCTACGCCACGCTCAACTCCGCGGTGTTCACCGACGGCTCGTTCGTGTACGTGCCGCCCGGGCGTGCGCTGCCCGATGGAGCTGTCGACCTACTTTCGCATCAACGCCGCCAAGACCGGCCAGTTCGAGCGCACGCTGATCATCGCCGATGCCGGCAGCTACGTGAGCTATCTGGAAGGCTGCACCGCGCCGATGCGCGACGAGAACCAGCTGCACGCGGCGGTGGTCGAGCTGATCGCGCTCGATGATGCGCAGATCAAGTACTCGACGGTGCAGAACTGGTACCCGGGCGATGAGCAGGGCCGCGGCGGGATCTACAACTTCGTCACCAAGCGCGGCGAGTGCCGCGGACGCAACTCGCGCATCTCCTGGACGCAGGTGGAAACCGGTTCGGCGATCACCTGGAAGTATCCGAGCTGCATCCTGCGCGGCGAGAACTCGGTCGGCGAGTTCTATTCGGTCGCGACCACCAACAACTATCAGCAGGCCGACACCGGCACCAAGATGGTCCACATCGGCGCCAATACCCGCAGCACCATCGTCTCCAAGGGCATCTCGGCCGGCCACGGGCAGAACGCCTACCGCGGCCTGGTCAAGATCCTGCCGTCGGCGACCGGCGCGCGCAATTTCACCCAGTGCGACTCGCTGCTGATGGGCAAGCACTGCGGCGCCCATACCTTTCCGTACATCGAGGTCCGCAACCCCACGGCCACGGTCGAGCACGAAGCCAGCACCTCGCGCATCAGCGAGGAGCAGCTGTTCTACTGCCTGCAGCGCGGTATCGGCGCCGAGGATGCGGTCAACATGATCGTCAGCGGCTTCTGCCGCACGGTATTCAAGGAGTTGCCGATGGAGTTTGCGGTCGAAGCCCAGAACCTGCTGGCCGTGAGCCTCGAAGGAGCCGTCGGATGAGCAGCCCGGCAGAATCCGCTGCACCGAGCGCTGCTGCGAGATCCGCGATCTGCACGTCAAGGTCGCCGGGCAGGCGGTGCTGCGCGGCGTATCGCTCGCCGTGGGCGCCGGCGAGGTGCACGCGATCATGGGGCCGAACGGCTCGGGCAAGAGCACGCTGGCACACGTGCTGGCGGGCCGGCCAGGCTACGAGATCGTTCCGGGCAGCGTGCAGTTTCGAGGGTCAGGACCTGCTGGCGCTGGCCCCGGAACAGCGCGCACGCGCCGGCCTGTTCCTGGGCTTTCAGTATCCGGTCGAGATCCCGGGCGTCAACAACGCCTATCTGCTCAAGGCCGCGGTCAACGCCGCGCGCCGCGAGCGCGGCCTGGCCGAGCTCGATGCGTTCGAGTTCCTGGCGCTGGTGCGCGCCAAGATCAAGCTGATGCAGATCGATGAGAGCTTCCTCAGCCGCGGCGTCAACGAGGGCTTCTCCGGCGGCGAGAAGAAGCGCAACGAGATCCTGCAGATGCTGGTGCTCGAGCCGAAGCTGGCGCTGCTCGACGAGACCGACTCGGGCCTGGACATCGATGCGCTCAAGATCGTCGCCAACGGCATCAACTCGCTGCGCGCCGCCGAGCGCGCCATCGTGCTGGTGACGCACTACCAGCGCACTGCTCGATTACGTCGTGCCCGATTACGTGCACGTGCTGGCGCGCGGCCGCATCGCGCGCAGCGGCGATCGCACGCTGGCGCTCGAGCTCGAGCGGCGCGGCTATGACTGGATCAGCGAGCAGGCGCGGCCTGAACATCCCGCGATGGCTGCGCCCGTCACCCCAGCCCGCAGCGACGTGCTCGATCGGATCGCTGCGCGACTTCGAGGCGCGTGGCCGGTCGCCTGCCCGACGCCGCGGTGACGCCGCGCGGCGCGCGACGCGCGCGCCGCAGCGAGCTGTCGCGCCTCGGCTGGCCCCGATCGGCGCGACGAACAGTGGCGCTACGCCAATCTGCGCGCCTTCGAGCGCGTGCCCGCGTTCCGCCCCGCGGCGCTCGAGCGCGCCGCCGATGCCACCGACGCGGCGCCGTGGGAGTTGCCGCCACCGCTGCCCGGCTTCGAGCGTCTGGTGTTCGTCGATGGCGTACGCGCAGCGACCCGGCTGCGGACGCCCGCACGGCCGGCGCCGCCACTGCGGGTACGGACTGGCCTGCCGAGCAGCGGCTCGGGCTGCTGTGCGACATGTTTGCCAGCGACAGCGCGGCGCTGCACATCCGTGGCGAACGCGCGATCGAGGTGCTGTTCGTGACCAGCGGCGCGGCCGCGGGCGCGGCCTGCTACCCGCGGCTGCAGGTCGGTCTCGAACCCGGCAGCCGGCTGACAGCTCGTGGAACGCCACCTCGGCGCGCCGCCTGCCGCCGACGCTGGTCTGCGCCAACGTCGCGGTCGAGCTCGGCGCGCGGTGCGCAGCTGACGCATTACCGGCTGCAGCAGTGCGGCGCGCATACCGCTGTTCACCGATACGCTGCTCGGCGCAGCTCGCCGACCGAGGCCAGCTACAGCGTGCGTCAGGTCGCGATCGGCGCCGGCATCGGCCCGCACCAGCGCCCGGGTACGGCTCGCCGGACGCGCCGCGGCGTTGAGCTGGCAGGCGATCGCGGTCGGCCGTGGCGCAGCAGGTCCACGACATGCGCGCTCAAGGTCGAACACCTGCGCCGCCGACACCCGCACCGAAGAGGTGTTTCGCGGCATCGCCGATGAGCGGGCGCGCGTCGCCTTCAGCGGCCACATCCACATCGCGGCCGAGCGCTCCCGGTTCCGAGGCACGCCAGTCGCTGCGCGGCCTGATCGAGGGCCCAGCGCCGAGATCGATCTGCGGCCGCGGCTCGAGATCAACACCGACGAGGTGCGCGCGCAGCACGGCGCGACCACCGGAGCAGCTCGATGAGAATCTGTTGTTCTACCTGCTGTCGCGCGGCATCGATCGCGGCACCGCGCGCGCACTGCTCAAGTGGGCGTTCCTGGGCGACGTGCTGCGCGCGATCGAGCTGCCGCAGCTGCGCGCGCGCGGCCGAGCACGGCGCGGCCGGCCAGCTGCCGGACGTCATGGCGATAGGAGCCCTGACATGAGCCAGTCAACAGCGGCCGCAGAACCGGCGCCGCTCGATGCCGCGCCCGGCATTCGACGTCGCCGAGGGTGCGCGCCGATTTCCCGATCCTGGCGCGCCAGATCCATGGCAAGCCGCTGGTGTACCTCGACAGCGCCGCGTCCTCGCAGCGCCCGCTGCGCGGTGCTGCGCGCGGTCGAGCACTACGAGACCTCGTCTGCACGCCAACGTGCATCGCGGCGTGCACTCGCTGAGCCAATGGGCCACCGACGGCCTTCGAGGGCGCGCGCGAGACGCGTGCGCCGCTTCCTCAACGCGCGCTCCACGCGCGAGATCGTGTTCGTGCGCGGCACCACCGAGGCCATCAACCTGGTCGCCAACAGCTGGGGCCGCGGCCATCTGCAGCGCCGGCGATGAGATCCTGATCACCTACCTCGAGCATCACGCCAACATCGTGCCCTGGCAGATGCTCTGCGCGGCGACCGGCGCGCAGCTGCGCGCCGCGCCGGTCAGGCCGAACGGCGAGCTCGACCTCGACGCGTTCCGCGCCCTGCTGTCGGCGCGCACCCGGCTGGTCGCGGTCGCGCATGTCTCGAACGCGCTCGGCACCATCCTGCCGGTGCAGCGAGATCGTGCGTCTGGCGCATGCCCGCGGCGGTGCCGGTGCTGCTCGACGGTGCGCAGGCGGTCGCCGCATCAGCGCGTGGACGTGCAGGCGCTCGATTGCGACTTCTATGCGTTCTCCGGCCACAAGGTCTACGGACCGACCGGCATCGGCGTGCTCTACGGCCGCGAATCGCTGCTGGCAGCGATGCCGCCGTGGCAGGGTGGCGGCGACATGATCCTGCTCGGTCAGCATCGACAGCAGCACCTACAACGAGCTGCCCTGGAAATTCGAAGCCGGCACCCCGAACATCTCGGGTGCGGTCGGTCTCGGCGCGGCGCTCGAGTACGTCGAGTCGCTCGGCCGCGATGCGCGTCGCCGCGCACGAGCATGCGCTGCTCGAGCTCGCGACCGAGCGCCTGTCGGCGCTGCCGCGGCTGCGCCTGGTCGGTACCGCGCGCGCCAAGGCCGCGGTGGTCTCGTTCACGATGGACGGGCGTGCATCCGCACGACATCGGCACCATCCTCGACAGCGAGGGCATCGCGATCCGGACCGGGCATCATTGCGCGATGCCGATCATGCAGCTGTTCGGACTCGCGGCGACCGCGCGCGCCTCCTTCGGCTGCTACAACAGCGCCGAGGACGTCGAGCGGCTGGTCGAGGGACTGAAGAAAGTGCGCGAGCTGTTTGGCTGAGCACCGCAGGTGGCGCCTGGCCATGGAATTGAAAGAGCTGTACCGCGAAGTGATTCTGGACCACAACCGCAGCCCGCGGAATTTCGGCCGGCTGGAGCCTGCCGATGCGCAGGCGCACGGGGCACAATCCGCTGTGCGGCGACAAGCTCGACCTGACGCTGCGCCTGCAGGGCGATCGCGTGCAGGACCTGCGCTTCGAGGGCCAGGGCTGCGCCATCTCCACCGCGTCGGCCTCGCTGATGACCGAAGCGGTCAAGGGCCGCAGTCGCGAGGAGATCGCGCGCCTGTATGACGATGTGCATGCGCTGCTGACCGGCCACGGTCGCGCGCCGCCCGCGCCAGGCTCGGCAAAGCTCATGGCGCTGGCCGGCGTCGCCGAATTTCCCGCGCGCGTCAAGTGCGCCAGCCTGTGCTGGCATACGCTGAATGCGGCCCTCGAGCGTGCGCCGGCACCGGTATCGACGGAGTGATGCGATGCGCGCCTACGAGAATGAACCGGTCGTGATCCAGCGCGACGTCGAGGCCGTCATGGTGCCTTCCGGCCAGGCGATCACACTCAAGCTCGGGCTCGCCGGCTACATCACCCAGGCGCTCGGCGGCAGCTTCACGCTCTACGTCGAGGGCAACCTGTATCGCATATCGGGTGAGCAGGCCGACGCCATCGGCAAGGAAGTGGTCACGCCGACCGCAGCTGCCGCCCAACGCCACCGAAGAGGATGTGCGCGACCTCGCCTGGGAGCAGATGCGCGGCTGCTATGACCCGGAGATCCCGATCAATATCGTCGATCTCGGCCTGGTGTACGAGTGCAAGGTCGACGCCGAACGAGGATCAGACACGCAATATCAGCATCACGATGACGCTGACCGCTCCCGGCTGCGGCATGGGCGATGTGCTGGTGCAGGACGTCCGGGAGAAGCTCACGGCCATCCCGACGGTGCGTGACGTCGAGGTGGAATTGACCTTCGATCCTCCGTGGAATCATTCGATGATGTCGGAGGCAGCCCGCCTGCAAACCGGAATGACCTGGTAGCAGGCGCTGCCGGATGAAGCAGCTCACGCTGTTGCTGTTGCGGCATGCCGAAGCGGAAGCGGCAGCGCAGGGGATGCCCGACATGGACCGGCCGCTGAGCGCGCGCGGCCGCACCGAGGCGCTCGACGCCGCGGACTGCGTGGCCGCCGCGGGTCTGCGCATCGATGCGATGCTGGTCAGCCCGGCGCTGCGCACCCGCGAGACTGCGATCATTGTCGCCGCCGAGCTCGATATCGCGGCCGAGTGTCGCTACGAGCCGGCGCTGTATCTCGGCGAGCCGGATGCATTGCTGCCCCCGCTGCGCGGCTGCGACGACCGCGCGCAGACCATATTGATGATCG
This sequence comes from uncultured Gammaproteobacteria bacterium, assembly GCA_963701975.1. Classification (GTDB taxonomy): domain Bacteria; phylum Pseudomonadota; class Gammaproteobacteria; order Steroidobacterales; family Steroidobacteraceae; genus FEN-1191. Next base: position 2,708,268 of record OY969692.1, on the reverse strand, counting down.
GCCACAATCCCGGATTGAGCGCGCTGGCGCGCCGCTTCATGGGCGGCAACCAGCGCATCGAGCTGCGTCCCGCGGGACTGTGCCGCATCGACTTCGAATACGACTCGTGGCGCGAGCTGCGACCCGAAGCGGCGGTGTCGTTCGCGGTGCTGCGCTAGTGGTTCGCGGCAGCAATCCACTGATGCTGGCAGTCCCGGGGAGCGTGCCCTGAGTACTCGACCGGGTGATCCGCGTGCGACCACCTCGAACCCCGATGAGCGGCAGGACATTCGCGTGGTGCTGTTCGACGTCGGCGGGGTGCTGGTCGAACTGAGCGGCGTGGCGACGCTGTTGGACTGGCTCGGGCACCGCATTTCGGACCGCGAGCTCTGGACGCTGTGGCTGCAGTCGCCGTCGGTGCGCGCGTTCGAAACCGGCAGGATCGATGACCGTGAGTTCGCAGCCGGCATCCTTGCCGAGCTGCGCCTCGAGATCGAACCCGAGGATTTCCTGCAGTCATTCACCGGCTGGCCGAGCGGCCTGTACCCGGGCGCGCTGCAGATGATCGAGCGCATCCCGCCGCACTATCGACGGGCGCTGCTGTCGAACAGCAACGTGTTGCATTGGCGGCGGGTGCTCGATGAACTGGGCCTGGGCGCGCTATTCCAGCATCAGTTCGCCTCGCACCTGATGGGCAAGATCAAGCCGGATGCCGCGGCCTTCGAGCACGTGCTCGAGCGCCTGGGCTGTCACCCCGGCCAGGTGCTGTTTCTGGACGACAACGCAGTGAATGTCGAGGCCGCAGGTGCCATCGGCATGCGCTCGCGGCTGGTGCGCGGCGTGCACGAGGCGCAACGATCGCTGCAGCAGGCCGGCATCATTCCAGTGTGACGGCGCTCGCGCGGGCGGCGACGCATCGGGTATTCTGCGCACGCCCGCGCATGCACCGGAGATGCCAATGCCACTATGGGCGTCGTTGACACCGATTGCGGCGGCGGTGCTGTTGATCGGCGCGCTTGCGTTGCCGGGCAGCCTGGTGCTTGCAGTCGCCTGCCTGGCCGCCCTGCTGGCCGCCGTCATCGCCGCGGTACATCACGCCGAGGTGATCGCGCATCGTCTCGGCGAGCCCTTTGGCGCGCTGCTGCTGGCGGTGTCAATCACGACCATCGAGGTGGCACTGATCGTCACGATGATGCTCGGCGCCGGACCGGAGAAGGCCGCACTGGCGCGCGATACGATCTTTTCGGCGATCATGATCATCTGCAACGGCGTGCTCGGGCTGTGCCTGCTGATCGGCGCGCTGCGCCACCACCAGCAGGCGTTTCCCGTGATCGGCAACACCGCCGCACTGGCCACGCTGGTCGCATTGACGACGCTGTCGCTGGTGCTGCCGACGTTCACCTCCAGCTCGCCCGGCGGCACCTACACCGACGCCCAGCTGATCTTTGCCGCGCTGGCGTCACTGCTGCTGTGGGGCACGTTCGTGTTCGTCCAGACCGTGCGCCATCGCGATTATTTCCTGCCGCCGGAGAATCGCGGCGACGAACAGCTGCATGCACCGCCACCGTCGCTGGGCCTGGCCTGGGCGAGCTTCGGCCTCCTATTCGTCGCGCTGGTGTCGGTGGTCGGGCTGGCGAAGCTGCTGTCGCCCGGCATCGAAACCGCGGTCACCGTGGCCGGGGCGCCGAAGGAAGTGATCAGCGTCGCGATCGCGCTGCTGGTGCTGTTGCCCGAGACGGCGGCGGCGCTGCGCGCCGCCCGCGCCAACCGCCTTCAGACCAGCCTCAACCTGGCCCTGGGATCGGCCCTGGCCAGCATCGGCCTGACCATTCCCGCGGTCGCAATCACGTCGATGCTGATCGGCGTGCCCCTGGTGCTGGGCCTGGATGCCAAGGAGCTGGTGCTGCTGTTGTTGACCTTCTTCGTCACGTTGATCACGTTCGTGTCCGGACGCGGCCACGTGATGACGGGCGCGGTGCACCTGGTGATCTTCGGCGCCTTCCTGTTTCTGGCGCTGGTGCCGTAAGCGCGGTTCCACAGTCACCGCAGCGCCGCGCCGGGCAGCACGGCCACGCGATCGTGTGGCGCTAATCCACCGTACAGAAGCAGTAGGCGTAGAGCGAATTCGGGGACGACAGCCGCGCCCAGCGCGCCAGCTCCAGGTCGAGCGGCTTCAGACGCTGTGCCAGCTGCGCCGATGCCGCTGCGCGCCACGCCGACGCGCTCGAGCATGCGCTCACCGGTCGAACGCACCTGGAACAGCAGTTGCTGCGCCCAGCTCAGCTCCGGCTCGATGCGCCGCACCCCATAGCCGGCCTTGAGGCCGCCCCGCGCGGCGGCCTCCGCCACCGCATCGTCGTAGGTGCCGAGGCGATCGACCAGACCGATGCTGCGCTGGCATCGCTGCCCGCCCACACCCGACCCTGCGCGATCGCGTCGATCGCTTCGCGCGTGCTGCCGCGGCCCTTCGCGACGCGCGCGAGGAATTCCTCGTAGGCATGATCGACCGTCACCTGCAGCAGACGGGCCGCATCGGCCGACATCGGGCGGTCGAGCTCGCGTCGCTCCGGACAGCGGCGTGGTGCCGACGCCGTCCACGTTTACGCCGAGCTTGGCCAGCGTGCGGCTGAAGGTCGGGATGCCCGCAAACACGCCGATCGAGCCGGTGATCGTATTGGGGCTGGCAATGATCTCGTCGGCAGCCGCGGCGATGTAGTAGCCGCCCGAGGCAGCGACATCGCTCATCGACACCACCACCGGCTTGCCGTCGCTGCTTGAGCGCCTGCACTTCGCGATAGATCTGCTCCGAGGCCAGCACGCTGCCGCCGGGACTGTCGATGCGCAGCACCACGGCCCGAATGTCGTCGTCCTGGCGCGCCTCGCGCAGCAGCAGTGCGGTGGACTCGCCGCCCACGGTGCCCGGCGGCTGCTTGCCGTCGAGAATCTCGCCGCTGGCGATCACGACGCCGACCGCCTGCACCCTTGCCGCGCTGCTTGTCCTCGGCGTGCGTGGCGCGCAGGTAATCCGCGACGCTGATCTGCCGGTAGGACTTGCCGCTGGTGATCGGCGCCGACCAGCTCGATCAGGCGCTCCTCGACCTGCTGCTGCGATCTTCAGGTCCGCTGACCAGGCCGCTGTCCTTGGCCACCTTGGCGGTGTCACCACCGGCCGCGGCCACTCGCCGTCGACATAGCTGTCGGCGTAATGCGCGACCGCCTCGGGCTTCAGGCTGGCGAGCGCTCGCCGACCGCCGCGCGGTAACCACGCCACAGCGCCGGCAGGTAGGCCTCGCTCTCCTCGCGATCCTCGGCCGACATGTCGCGGCGCGTGAAGGTCTCGGCGGCGCTCTTGAACTTGCCGACCCGGAACAGATGCATGTCGATGCTGAGCTTGTCGAGCGCGTCCTTGAAGTACATGCGATAGCGGTCGTAGCCGTCGAGCAGCACGAAGCCGAACGGATCGAGGTAGACCTCATCGGCCTGGGCCGCGAGGTAGTACTGGCTCTGCAGGAAGTAGGCACCGTGGGCGATGACTCGCTTGCCGCTGCGGCGAAACATCGCCGATGGCCGCGGCCAGCTCCTCGAGCTTGGCCTGACCGGCGCCGCCCATGTCATCGGTATCGATCACCAGCGCCGCGATGCGCGGATCGCCGGCCGCCGCGCGAATCGCGGTGGTCAGGTCCCACAGCAGCGTCTGCGGCTGCGCCCTGCGCCCTGCGCCTCGTTGAGCGCGCGCTCGATGGCTCGCCGCTGAGCTGCTCGACGATGTCGCCCGAGGGGCGAACCACCAGCGCCGCCTTCTCCGGCAGTCGCGGCGTCAGCACTGCCGCAGCGCACCGATCACGACGCCGAACAGCGCCAGCAGCAGCAACAGATGCAGCAGCCGGCGCAGCACGTCCAGCCCGCGCCACATGCCATAGAAGAATCGACCGAGCAGCTGCATGGCGGTGCGTGCCCCGCGCTTCGCTTAGACCTTCTCCTCGATGCGCGCGGCCTTGCCGGCGCGCTCGCGCAGATAGTAAAGCTTCGCGCGGCGCACGCTGCCGCGGCGCTTGACCGCGATCTCGCTGATGCTGGGGCTGTAGGTCTGGAAGGTGCGCTCGACTCCCTCGCCGTGCGAGATCTTGCGCACCGTGAACGAGGAGTTGAAGCCGCGGTTGCTGCGCGCGATGACCACGCCTTCGTAGGCCTGCACGCGCTCGCGATCGCCCTCGACCACCTTGATCTGCACCACGACCGTATCGCCGGGTTTGAAAGTCCGGCACCTTGCGCGTCATGCGCTCGGCTTCGAGTGTCTGGATGATGTCTCATCGTCCTCTCCTCAATCCTCGCCGCGCGCTGTCGCGCTGCTCCTGCAAAAACTCCTCCAACAGAGCCGCTGCGCTCGGCATCGAGCGGCGCGCAGCGCGATCAACTCCGGCCGCCGCAGCCAGGTGCGACCCACGCTCTGCTTGCAGCCGCCAGCGCCGGATCGCGGCGTGATCGCCGGAGCTCAGCACCGCCGGCACCGCCCGCCCCCGATATACATCCGGCCGCGTGTAATGCGGCCAGTCGAGCAGCCCGTCGCTCAAACGACTCCTCGACGCTCGAGCGCTCATCGCCGAGCGCGCCGGGCTGCAGCCGCGCCAGCGCATCGATCAGCACCAGCGCCGGCAGCTCGCCGCCCGACAGCACATAATCGCCGATCGACAGTTCCTGGTCGACCGCCAGCTCGATCACCCGCTCGTCGATGCCCTCGTAGCGCCCGGCGACCAGCACCAGTCCGGGCAGGCTCGCCAGCGCGCGCCACCCGCGCCTGCGTCAGCAGCTGCCCCTGCGCCGACAGCGCAATCCGCGGAGCTGCCCGCCGGGCAGCGCGCTGGCGCGCCGCCGCGATCGCCGCGCACAGCGGCTCGGGCTTGAGCACCATGCCGGGACCGCCGCCGTACGGCCGATCGTCCACCGTGCGGTGCGCATCGCTGCGTGTGCGCGCGCGGATCCTCGGTGCCGACCGCTCAGCAGACCGCGCTCGATCGCCCGCGCCGAGCACACCGTAGCGCAGCGCGTCCCGATCAGCGCCGGAAACAGCGTCACCACCTCGATGCGCACGGCGCTCCTCAGAAATCCTCCGGCCAGTCGACCTCGATCTCGCGCCGCTCGCAGTCCACGCGCTCGCAGGTGCGGCGCCGTGCGCCGGCAACCAGTGCTCGCGCTCATCCCGCCTGCACCACCATCAGGCGCCGGCCGGCGCCTCGAGAAAGTGCCGCAGCGTGCCCGAGCAGCTCCCCTCGCTGGTTGCGCACGCTGAAGCCCAGAAGTCCTCACGATAGTACTCACCTGCGCCGCGGTCGGCGGGCAGCGCTGTCGCGCTCGATCAGGATCTCACAGTCGCGCAGCGCGCTCGGCGGCATCTCGATCGGCGATGCCCTTGAGCTCGACGCGCATCGCGTGTCCATCCCACTGCGCCTGCACGCACCTCGTACGTGTCCTCGCCACGTCCGGGCCGGCGCAGCCGCCAGTGGCGATGCTGCAGCAGCGACTCGCGGCGGATCGGCATAGGAGCAGACCTCGCAGCCCGCCGCGCACGCCATGGGGCGCGAGGATGCGCCCGAGTACGAGATAGCGGCTCAGGCGGCAGCCGCGGCGCTGGCTCCTGCCGCTCGTCCTTGCGATAGCTCGCGACCAGCTGGCGCACGCGGTCAGACTCCTGCGCGCCCTGCTTGAGCCAATGATCGATGCGCTCGAGATCCAACTTGCAGCCGCGTGTCCTTGCCGCGCGCCACCGGATTGAAATAGCCGACCTGCTCCAGGCTCGAGCCGCCCTGGCGCTTGCGGCTGTCGGTGACCACCACGTGGTAGAAAGGCTTGTTCTTGGCGCCGCGGCGCGTCAGACGAATTGTGACCATAATCGAACTTCAGTGAGGGTCGCAAAAAAGAGCGCGGATTCTACGCAAATTGGCCCGGCGGCGAAAGAGCACGCTCAAAGCGATGCCGGCCAGGGCCGGAACCCCGGACCTAGCGGGTCGGCGGCAGGCCCGGCAGCGTCCCCTTCAGGCCCGCCATCAGGCGCCCGAGCTTACCCCCCTTCATGCCCTTCATCAGCTTCTGCATTTCCATGAATTGCTTGAGCAGACGGTTGACGTCCTGGACCTGGACGCCGGCGCCGGCGGCGATGCGGCGGCGGCGCGAGCCGTCGATGATGCCGGCACTGGCAGCCGCTCCTGCGCGCGTCATCGAGTCGATGATCGCGATCTGGCGCTTGAGCTCGCGGTCGGCCTGCTCGCCGCTTCACGCCGCGGCCCGCGAGCTGAGCTGCGCCGGCAGCTTGTCCATGACCGCGCGACAGGCCGCCGAGCTTGCGCACCTGCTCGAGCTGCGCACGCAGATCGAGCAGGTGAAGCTCCTTGCCGCTGCACCACCTTGCGCGCCAGCTTCTCGGCCTGATCGACGTCGACCTGGCGCTGGACATCCTCGACCAGCGACACCACATCGCCCATGCCGAGGATGCGCGACGCCATGCGCTCCGGATCGAAGGGCTGCAGCGCCTCGAGCTTCTCGCCCACGCCCAGAAACACGATCGGCTTGCCGGTGACATAGCGCACCGAGAGCGCCGCGCCGCCGCGCGCATCGCCATCGGCCTTGGTGAGAATGATGCCGGTCAGCTCGAGCGCCGCAGCCGAAGGCGCGCGCCGCATTGACCGCGTCCTGGCCCGCCATCGCATCGACCACGAACAGTCGCTGATGCGCACTGCACCGCCCGATCGATCGCCTGCACCTCCTGCATCAGCTCGGCGTCGACGTGCAGCCGGCCGGCGGTATCGATGATCAGCGTGTCGTAGACGCCGCGGCGCGCCGCCTCGAGCGCCGCCACGCGCGATCGCCGCCGGCTCCTCGCCCGGCCGCGCTCGGAAAGAAGTCGGCGCCGACGCTCTCGGCGAGCGCTGCAGCTGCAGGATCGCCGCCGGCCGGCGCACGTCGGTGCTCACCAGCAGCACGCGCCGGCGCTGCGCTCCTGCAGCCAGCGCGCGAGCTTGCCGGCGGTGGTGGTCTTGCCGGCGCCCTGCAGACCGGCGAGCAGCACCACCTGCGGCGGCTGCACGTTGAGCGCAAAGCCGGCCTGCGATTCGCCGAGCAGCGCCACCGAGCTCGCGATGCAGGATGCCGATGAACGCCTGTCCCGGCGTCAGGCTGCGTGGCGACCTCGGCGCCGAGCGCGCGCGTCCTTGACGCCGTCGATGAAGCTCTTGACGACCGGCAGCGCGACGTCGGCCTCGAGCAGCGCCATGCGCACTTCGCGCAGCGTCTCGGCGACATTCTCCTCGGTCACGCGGCCGCGGCCGCGCAGGGTCTGCACCGCGCGGCTTAGGCGCTCGGTCAACTTGTCGAACATCGTGGGACTGCGGCGGCGCCGCCCTATACAGCTGTCAGGCTACCGATTATAAGAGACGCCGGTGGACAAAGCGCCCACGATCGTCCTGATCCTGATTCTGCTCGGCGCTGCTGCTGGTCATCGCCTTCTCCTCGGGCACCGAGGTGGCGATGCTGTCGGTCAATCGCTACCGCATCCGCCATCGCGCCAGCCTACGGCGAACGGCGCGCGCGCCTGCTGGAGAGGCTGCTGGCCCAGCCGGATCGCTGGCTCGGCGCCAATCTGGTGATCCTGGCGCTCGCGAGCGTCGCCGCGATCCACGGTCGGCAACGCTGCTGGCGCTGCGCACCGGTCATCCGCATCGCGCTGCCGCTCATGATGGTCGCTGCTGACGGTGTTCATGATCGTGTTCTGCGAGCTGGCGCCGAAGATCTTCGCGGCCGTGCATGCCGAGAGCGTCGCGCTCGGCTCGCGCGTATCATCTACCGCGTGCTGCTGTGGATCACGTGGCCGATCATCTGGCTCGCCAACTCAGTTGGCGCAGGGCTTTCCTGCGCCTGTTCGGCGTGCGCCGCGGCGCTCGACGCGCACACCGCGCTGTCGACCGATGAGCTGCGCACCGTGGTGGCCGAGGCCGAGCGCGCTGATTCCGCAGCGCCATCGGCAGATGCTGCTGTCGATCCTCGATCTCGAGCGCGTCACGCGTCAACGACATCATGATTCCGCGCCAGGAGATCGCGGCGATCGACATCTCGGTGAGCTGGGATGACATCCTGGATCGGCTGCGCCAGACCCCGCACTCGCGCCTGCCGGTCTACGAGCGGCGAGCTCGACAACCTCATCGGCATCCTGCACATGAAGCGCGTCGCGCAGGAGCTGGCGCGCGGCACCCTCACCCGCGAGCGGCTGATGCGAACTCGCGGCGGCGCGCGAGCCCTACTTCGTGCCCGAGGGCACCCCGCTGACGCAGCAGCTGGCGCAGTTCCAGCGCACGCGCCGCCGCCTCGCCTTCGTCGTCAACGAGTACGGCGATATCGCCGGCCTGGTGACGCTCGAGGACATCCTCGAGGAGATCGTCGGCGAATTCACCAACGATCCGGCCACGGTGACGCACAAGGACGTGCAGCGCGACGCCGCCGGCAACTGGCTGGTCAACGCCAGCGCGACGATCCGCGCGCTCAATCGCTCGCTCGGCTGGCAGCTGCCGGACGCTCGGGCCGCGCACGCTCAATGGCCTGCTGCTCGAGAAGCTCGAGACCATCCCGGCGCCGGGCACCGCGCTGCGCATCGGCAACTACGACTTCGAGATGCTGCAGATCGCCGACAACGCGATTCGCACCGTGCGCGTGCGCGCGATACCGGCGGGAGAAGCGGCGACCAGCTAGGCCGCGAACGCGGCGGCCAGGGCCTCGGTCAGGCTCGCAACCGGCTGCAGTGACAGTCCTGCCGGCGCACTGCGCGGCAAGTTGTCGCGCGGCAGGATGACGCGCGTGTAGCCGAGCTTCATCAGCTCGCGCAACCGCTCCTCGCCGTGCGCGACCGGTCGCACCTCGCCGGTCAGTCCCAGCTCCCCGAACACCACCAGCGAGGCGGGCAACGCGCGGGCACGCAGGCTCGAGGCGAGCGCCAGAGCCAGCGGCAGGTCGGTCGCGGTCTCGGTAATCTCGATGCCACCGACCAGGTTGACGAATACGTCATAGTCCGCGAGCGGCAGATCGGCGTGGCGGCTCAGGATCGCCAGCAGCATCGACACCCGATTGACATCCACGCCCTGGGCGACCCGGCGCGGCGCGCCCAGGCGGCTGCGATCGACCAATGCCTGGACTTCGATCAACAGCGCCCGGCCGCCATCGCGGGCCACCATCACCACGCTGCCGGGCACCGGCTGCGGGTGGCGCGACAGGAAGATCGCCGATGGATTGCGGACCTCCTTGAGCCCGCCCGGGCTCATCGCGAAAAAGCCGAGCTCGTTGACCGGTCCGAAACGGTTCTTGGTGGCGCGCAACATGCGATAACGACTGCCGGCATCGCTCTCGAAATACAGCACCGTGTCGACCAGATGCTCGAGCAGCTTCGGTCCCGCGATGCTGCCATCCTTGGTGACGTGACCGACGATGATCACCGCGCCGCCGCCGGCCTTGGCGTAGCGCACCAACGCTGCGGTGCATTCGCGCAACTGCAGCGACGAACCCGGGCCCGATTCGCTGCCCGCCAGCTGCATCGTCTGGATGGAATCGATCACCAGCAACGCCGGGCTGCGCTCGGCCGCCAGCGCGAGCACCGCATCGAGCGAGCTGTCGCCGACCAGCAGCAGCTGCCCGGCGTGCAGGCCCAGGCGCTGCGCCCGCAGCCCGATCTGCGGCACCGACTCCTCGCCGCTGGCGTAGACGACGACGCGCTCGGCCGCCAGCGCGGCCGCCGCCTGCAGCAGCAGAGTAGACTTGCCGATCCCGGGTTCGCCGCCCAGCAACGTGACCGAACCGGCCACCAGCCCGCCGCCAAACGCCCGATCCAGCTCGGCCATGCCGAAGGACAGCCGGGTCAGCGCAGCGGCATCCCCGCCGCCCTCGGTCGGCGCCGCCACGGCAACCGCGGTGCTGCGCTCGCGGGCGCCGCGCACCGCGGTGACGGCTTCGAGCGAGTCCCATTCCCGGCAGTGCGCGCATTGGCCCTGCCACTTGAGCGCTTCACCGCCGCAGGCCCGGCAGACGTAGAGGGTTTGGGTTCGCGCCAATGGCTTGACAACCGTGTGAACCGGAAGGTTGAGGCGGGATGCTACACCGGCCGCCTGGCGACGTGTTCCACGCACCGGCACCTGGGGGTGCACCCGGCGGGAAGCCCAGCCATGCAACTGTGATCAGGGCCGCGCATTGGCCGTGCCACGATGCTAAGTTATGCATTCCGATCAATGCCCCCGGACAGTGCAGCCTTGGGCGCACGGTCCGTGGGCGCCGATCCGCTTGGCACCATTGACAGATATAAAAGTGTGACGCAGTTCAAGAATTGGTGAAAAAAGAATTTATGCCGCGCGCTCGAGGCCGCATAAGCCTCAAAGGGAAGCTGCGTTGTGTGGGACAGACCGACACCGGTCGGGTTCGCGATCACAACGAAGACACCATTGCATACGATGCCGATATCGGCCTGCTGGTCCTGGCTGACGGCATGGGCGGGTATAATGCGGGCGAGGTCGCGAGCGGCATCGCCGTCAAGACCATTGTCGGCCTGGTGCGCGATGCGGTCGAGCGCGAGGATCTGCGCATCAACGACTCCACCGCGGGCCTGACACGCGCATCGATCATTCTGCGCGATGCGATCCTGCGGGCGAACAAGATCATCTTTCAGACTGCGCGCACGCAGCCGCAGTGCGAGGGCATGGGCACAACCGTCGTCGGCGCCCTGTTCTTCGACAACCGAGTGTCGATTGCGCATGTGGGCGATTCGCGGATGTATCGGCTGCGCGCCGCCGGCCTGGAGCAGCTGACCATGGACCACTCGCTGCTGCAGGAGCTGGTCGATCGCGGCTTCTATTCGCCTGAGGAAGCGCAACGCGCCGCCAACAAGAACTACGTCACCCGCGCCCTGGGGGTGGAATCCAATGTCGACGTCGAGGTGCAGGAGCACCCGGTGCAGAAGGGGGACCTGTATCTGATCTGCTCGGACGGCCTGTCGGACATGGTCGAGGATGACGACATTCACTTAACCATAAGCACCTTTGGTGCTAACCTTGAGAACGCCACTAAGCAACTGATTCAGTTGGGTAACGACAACGGTGGCAAGGACAATATCTCGGTGGTCGCCGCGGAGATCGTGGAACCGTTCCCCGCGCCGCGTGGAATATTCGACAAGATGTTGAGCTGGTTCAGCTCGACCTGAGGCTAAATGCACATGGCTAGGTTGATTCTGAGTCTGGATGGCGCCGTGCTCGCGGAATACAACATGAACAAGGAGCGCTACACCATCGGGCGCCTGCCCGACAACGACATTCGTATCGATAATCCGGCGGTGAGCGGGCACCATTCGCTGATCATCAACATCCTCAACGACTCGTTTCTCGAGGATCTGAACAGCACCAACGGCACCTACGTCAACGGCAAGCTCATCAAGAAGCATGCCCTGCAGCATGGCGACGTCGTCACGGCCGGCCACCACCAGCTGCGCTTCGTCGAAGACGACGACACCCACCAGGACGAATTCGAGAAGACCATGGTGATCCAGCCCTCGGCCCGGCCGGTCGAGAAGCTGCGCGCCGCGGTCGATGACCTCCACCACCACCCAGAGCCGGCGCGCGCTCGGCAACGGCGCACCGGCGCTCAAGAAGGCCAAGCTGCAGGTGCTGTCCGGCGCGTTTGCCGGCCGCGAGCTCGAGCTCACCAAGGCACTCACGACGCTTGGCCGCCCGGGCGTGCAGGTCGCCGCCATTACCCGCCGCTCGGAAGGCTATTTCATCGTGCACGTCGACGCCGACTCCGCGAACAGCCCGCCGCTGGTAAACGGCGCGCCGATCGGCGAGCAGGCGCGCAAGCTGGCCGACAACGACGTGATCCAGCTCGCCGGCGTGAAGATGGGGTTCTTCGAGGGCTAGCGCCGCCGGCGCGCGGCGCTCGGGGCGTTCCGCGATGCGATCCTGCAGTGCCAGCAGCAGGTCGTGCCGCAGCACCTCGCCGAGCAGCACCGGGCTCCAGTGGCCCGATACCACCGGCAGCTGCTTGCAGCGGTGCGCGATGAAGACATCGAGCGCATCCCCGAGCAGCATTTCGGGGATCAGCACCGGGGGCGCCGGTTGCATGATCACACCGACCGTCATGTGAGGATCGACCGGCCCGGCGCGCGCCTGGCGCCGCAGGTCGTGGGCAGTCGACCTGGCCGACCAGCTGATTCTGCGAGTCCACCACGTACACCCAGTAATCGCCGCGCGGCGCGAGGCGCTCGAGCACTCCGGCCAGGCGTTCATCCCGCTGCAGCACCGCTCCCGGAGGCCGGGTCAGTGCCGCGATCTGGCGCAGCCGCCATTCGTCCTCCTCGCCGGTGGCGCGCAGCGCGCGCGTATACACCGACTCGCCGCGCCGGTAGATGCGCGCGACGTAGTGACCGGTCACGCAGGCGAGCATCAGCGGCAGCACCACCTCGTAGTCCAGCGTCATCTCGAAGATCAGCAGGATGGAAGTCAGCGGCGCATGCGTGGTGGCCGCCAGAAACGCGCCCATGCCGACCACCGCGTAGGCCGCCTGCTGCGAGGTCAGGTGCGGATCGATCAGGTGCAGGATGTCGGCGAACAGCGCGCCGAAGGCCGCGCCCATGAACAGCGTCGGCGTCAGGATCCCGCCGTTGGCGCCCGAGCCCACCGAGGCTGCCGTACTGACCAGCTTGGCGACCAGCACTAGCGCCAGCAGGTTCAGCGCCAGCTTGTCGTTGAGGATGTCGTTGACGACGCTGTAGCCGTTGCCCCAGACCTGCGGCACCGCCACTGAGATCACCCCGACGACCAGGCCGCCCAGCGCCAGCGTCGACCGGCAGCGGCCAGCGCAGGCGGCGGAACTGCGCTGCGCGCGCGTTCGAGCAGCGCCAGGAACGGCGGGGCCCCATGTCCCAGCAGCACACCGAGCAACCCATACAGCGCCAGCTCCCAGGACGCGCCGAAGTTGATATGCGGCACCTGGTACACCGGCCCATAGCCCAGGAAGTGGCGCGCTGGTCGCATCCGAGACCACCGATGAGACGATCAGGGGGCCGAAGCTCTCCATCGCGATCGAACCGAGCACCACCTCCGCGACGAACAGCGCGCCGGCGATCGGCGCGTTGTAGGCCGCGGCGATGCCGGCCGCCGCGCCGCAGGCCACCAGCAGCCGCAGCCGCGGGATCGGCGCCTGGGTCCATTGGCCGATCTTCGAGGCGACCGTCGCGGCCAGCTGCACCAGCGGGCCTTCGCGGCCGATCGAGCCGCCTGAACCGATGCGTGAAGAACGAGGAGGCCGCCTGCAGCAGCGCGGCGCCGCCGCTGAGCTGGCCATTGCCGACGGCCACGGCTTCCATGTAGTCCACGCGTCGCGTCTGGCGCAGCACCCGCTGCTCCGGCCCACAGCAGCAGTCCCGGCACAGACGCCACCGACGGTCGGCACCGCGATGCGCGCCCACCAGGGCAGCAGCTCGGCGGTCTCGACCAGGCCCGCTGAGGAACCCGTCAGCAGCCGTTGCACCAGCCGCACGGCGGCGCGAAACGCCACGCCGGTGAAGGCACCGCACACGCCGATCAGCGCGGCCCAGAACACGATGCCGCTGAGCTGCTCGTGTTTGGCCACGATCAGCGCCGCGCGCAGCAGCCGATCGGCGCGGCCGACCAGGCGCGTACCGAATTGGACGATGGCCTCCACGAGCGGATGTTACCAGCGACGGCTGCGGCGCCCGCCGGCTCAGACCAGCTCGATCGGCACGCGCTGACTCACGCCACAGAGCAGTTCGTACGGAATGGTGGCGGCGGCGGCGGCCAGCTCCTCGACCGCCAGGTGCGCGCCCCAGAGCTCGACCCGATCCCCGACCGTCACCGGCGGCAGGTCAGTGATGTCGGCGGCAATCATGTCCATCGACACGCGGCCCGCAACCGGCGCTCGATGACCGCCGATCAGCACCGGGGCGCCACTGGGAATGCTGCGCGGCAGGCCATCCCCATAGCCGGCGGCGACGATCGCCAGGCGCGAGGGTCGCGCCGCGCGCCACACCCCGCCATAACCAACGCGCTCGCCGGGTGCGACCTCGCGCACCGCGATCACGGTGCTCTCGAGCGTCATCGCCGCTCGCAGCCCAAGCTGCGCGCCGTGCCGCCCGGCAAACGGCGAGACTCCGTAGAGCGCCAGGCCGGGCCGCACCCAGGCGGCATGGGTCGAGGGCTGTGTGAGGATCGCGGCCGAATTGGCGATGCTCAGCTCGACCTCGAGCCCCGCGACCAGCGGGTACAGTCGCGCGAGCTGCTCGGCGGTGTAGCTGCCGTCGGCCTCATCGGCGCACGCCAGGTGCGTCAGCACGCGCAATTGCACCGGCGCCGGCCGCAGGCTGCGCAGCCGTTCCCACGCAGCGCGAAACTCCTGCGGTCGAAACCCGAGGCGGTTCATGCCGGTATCGACCTTGAGCCAGAGCGCAAACGCGCGCGGCCCGCGGAAGGCTTCCAGCAGCGCGATCTGCAGCGGCTGGTGCACCACCAGATCGAGCTCGAGCTGCGCGGCCTGCGCCAGCTGCGCCGCGTTGAACACGCCCTCGAGCAGCACGATGCGTCGCTTGAGTCCGTTATCACGCAGTGCCACGGCCTCCTCGAGGCGCGCGACCGCGAACGCGTCGGCATCGGCGAGCGCGAGCGCCGTGGGCACCAGGCCATGGCCATAGGCGTTGGCCTTGACCACCGCCATTACGCGGCTGCTCGGGGCGCGCGCCCGGATCGTCTGTAGATTGGCCCGCAGCGCGGCGCTGTCGATGCGCGCGCGGATCAGCCGCATCACCGCAATACGCCCTCGGCGTAGGTATCGGGCGCGTAGTTGACGAAGCGCGTGTACTGCCCCTGGAACGTCAGCACGAAGGTGCCGGTCTCGCCGTTGCGATGCTTGGCAAGGTCGATCTCCGCCATGCCCTTCTTGGTGGTGTTCTTGTCGTAGACCTCGTCGCGGTAGATCAGCAGGATCATGTCAGCATCCTGTTCCAGGGAGCCTGATTCCCTCAGATCCGACATCACCGGCTTCTTCTCGTTACGCTGCTCGACCGCACGATTGAGCTGCGACAGCGCGATCACCGGCACCGACAGCTCCTTGGCCAGCGCCTTGAGGCCGCGCGAGATCTCCGCGATCTCGGTGGCGCGATTCTCCTTCGTGCCCGGCACCTGCATCAGCTGCAGATAGTCCACGACCACCAGGTCCAGCCCGTGCTCGCGCTTCAACGCGGCGTGCGCGCGCGCGCAGGTCGGTCGGCGTCAGGGCCGGCGACTCGTCGATGAAGATCCTTGCCTCGGACAGCTGGCTGGTCGCCGCGGTGATGCGCACCCAGTCGTCGTCGGAAATGCGTCCGCTGCGGATGCTGTTGAGCGGCACATGTCCGATCGAGGCCAGCATGCGTGTCACCAGCTGCTCGGCCGGCATCTCCATGCTGAAGATCGCCACCGAGGCCTTGCTGTCCGGGCTCACCGCGGCATACTCGGCCATATTGACCGCGAGCGTGGTCTTGCCCATCGACGGGCGGCCCGCAACGATGATCAGATCCCCGGGGCGCAGGCCGCCGGTCTTGTGATCGAAATCGGTGAATCCGGTCGCCAGGCCGCGCAGCTTGTCCGGATGGCTGTGCCACTCATCGATCTTGTCGATCAGCGGCGGCAACAGCGCGCTCACGCGCACCGCGCCCGACCCGGTGCGCAGGCCCTGCTCGGCGATCTCGAATACCAGGCCCTCGGCACGATCGACCAGCTCGCGCGCCGACAGTCCGTCGTCGCTGAACACCGAGGAGGCGATCTCGCGCCCGGCCTCGATCAGCCGCCGCAGCAGCGCGCGCTCGCGCACGATCTGCGCGTAGGCTGCGCGCATTGGCGGCCGTGGGCGTATCGCCAGCCAGCGTGCCGAGGTAAGCGAGGCCGCCGGCGTCGGTGAGCCGGCCGTGGCGCTCGAGCTGCTCGGACACCGTCACGACGTCCGCCGGCGTGCCCCGCGACAACCAGTTCGCCGAGCGCTTCGAAGATCAGTCGATGATCGGGGCGGTAGAAGTCTTCGGTGGTGAGGACATCGGCGACCTGATCCCAGGCCGTCTTGTCGATCAGCAGCGCGCCGAGCACCGATTGCTCGGCCTCGACCGAGTGCGGGGGAACCAGGCCCTCGGCGCCCGCGCTGACGCCATCACGACGCGAGCGCAGCGGAGTGCTCACGCGCCCTTGCCTGTCTGTAGACGCGTGTTCATGCGCGCCGCGGCCGCGTCGGGCGGATCGGGCCTCAGCCCGCCTCTTCGGCGACGATGATGACCGGCAGCTCGACCTCGACGTCGGCGTGCAGATGCAGCGTCACGGTATGCTCGCCGACGGCGCGCAACGGACCACCCGGCAGACGCACTTCGCTGCGCGCCAGCGCATGGCCGGCCGCGGTCGCAGCCTCGGCGATGTCGGCGGTGCCGACCGAGCCGAACAGTTTCCCCTCGGTGCCGGCCTTGGCGATGATGCGTGAGCTTGAAATCCTTGAGGCGGCGGCGCGCTGCTGGGCGCGATGCAGCTCCTCGTTCGCCATCCGCTCAAGCTCGGCGCGCCGCGCTTCGAAGCGCGCGACGTTCTCAGCGGTCGCCAGCGTCGCCTTGCCCTTGGGCAGCAGGAAATTGCGGCCGTAGCCGGACTTCACGCGACGCGATCGCCGATGTTGCCGAGGTTGGCCACCTTCTGCAGCAGTATGACTTCCATGGCGGCGCCCTCAGTGCTGATCGGTGTACGGCAGCAGCGCCAGGAAGCGCGCACGCTTGATCGCCGTGGCCAGCTGGCGCTGGAAGAAGCTCTTGGTGCCGGTGATGCGGCTCGGCACGATCTTGCCGGTCTCGGTGACGTAGTTCTTCAGCGTCGCCAGATCCTTGTAGTCGATCGAGCGCCGACGCCTTCGGCGGTGAAGCGGCAGAACTTCTTGCGCCGCGTAAAGCGGGATACTCTTGGTTCAGCCATCACGCACCCATCGCGGCAGGTTCATCGTCCAGGTCGTCGTCGCGCTCGCGGCGCGCCTCGCCCTCTTCCTCGGCCTTCGCCATCGGCGAGGGCTCGGTCATCGCGGTCTCGACGTTGGTCACCAGATGGCGCAGCACCGCGTCGCTGAAGCGGAACGCTCCGATCAGCTCGGCCAGCGTCTTCTGGTCGCACTCGATATTGAGCAGCACGTAGTGCGCCTTGTGGACCTTGGCGATCGGGTAGGCGAGCTGGCGGCGACCCCAATCCTCGAGCCGGTGCACCTTGCCATTGCCGGCGGCGATCATGCCCTTGTAGCGCTCGATCATGGCCGGAACCTGCTCGCTCTGGTCCGGATGGACCAGAAACACGATCTCATAATGCCTCATGGAGTCCTCCTTATGGGGTAATGCCGCCCACCCGAGGCTTCAGTCAAGGAGCGGTGCGGCAAGGAGATCCGGCAGACTTACATATGCGGTCGCCGGGTAGTTGAAAAAGGCGCGCAAGGATACAAAAAGCCGCCCCATCAGGCAACGGCCTGGATTTTCAGGCCGTTGGGCCGGCTCTCAGCCCGTGTCGAGGGTCTGGAGCTGCCTAGCGCAGCATTTGCCGCGCGCCCCGCTGCCGCAGTGCCTCGTACAGCAGCATCCCGGTCGCCACCGAGACATTCAGGCTCTCCACCGCTCCCAGGTTCGGCAGCCGCACCAGCCAGTCGCAGTGACGCTGCGTGAGCTGGCGCAGGCCCGCGCCCTCGGCCCCCATGACCAGCACCCGCGAACCGGTGCAGGTCCACCTCGTGGGCCTGCTGCGGCCCCTGCGCGTCGCGCGCCGACGATCCACAGACCGGCCTGCTTCAGCAATCCGCAGCGTGCGGGCCAGGTTGGTCACGGTGGCAACCGGCGTGGTCTCGGCGGCGCCAGCCGCCACCTTGCGCACCGTGGCGTTCAGTGGCGCGGCACGGTCACGCGGCACGATCACCGCCAGCACGCCGCAGGCATCGGCGGTGCGCAGGCAGGCGCCCAGATTGTGCGGATCCTGCACCCCATCGAGCGCCAGCAGCAGCGGATCGGTGGCTCGCGCAACCGCGTCGAGCAGCTGCTCTTCGCTCCACGCGGCCAGCGGCGCCACCTCGGCCACGATGCCCTGGTGCACCGCCTGACCGAGCCGCGCCTGCAGCTGCCGCGCGTCCACACGCTCCACCGCCCGACCGGCGCCGCGCGCCAGGCGCTCGATCTCTGCGGCCCTGGCATCGTGGCGGCCGTGCTGCAGCAGCACGCGCGTCACGCGCTGCGGGTGGCGCGTCAGCAGCGCGCGCACCGCGTGCAGCCCGTAGACGACTTCAGTCCGTGGCAAGCTCAAGATCGATCAGTCCTTCCACCGGCTTCACCGCAGCGACGATCACGCGCAGCCGCGCGCCGGGCGCGCAGGCGGCGCTTGCTGCGCTCGCCGATCCATTGGCCGCCATCGCGTGCCATCTGGTAGTCGTCGTCGCGCAGCGAGGCCAGCGGCAGCAGCCCTCGACCCCGAGTCCAGCAGCTGCACGAAACAGCCGAATTCCATCACCGTGGTGATCAGGCCATCGAAGGTCTGTCCGACCCGATCGCGCAGGTACACGCACTTGAGGAAGGTGCCGACGTAGCGGTCAGCCTCATCGGCGCGCCGCTCGAGCCGCGACAGGTCCACGCCCTGCGCGGCCAGCTCCTGCGAAGCCGGTAAGGCCTGCGGGTCGAGCACGCCCAGGCGAGCGCGCAGCGCGCGGTGAATCATCAGGTCCGGATAACGCCGGATCGGCGATGTGAAATGCGCGTAGTCCTTCAGCGCCAGGCCGAAGTGGCCGATCGGCTCGGGCTGGTACAGCGCCTGCGCCATCGAGCGCACGATCAGCGATTCGACGAACGGCCGGCTGCTCGGCGTCGCGCACGCGCGGCGCGATTGCTGCCAGGTCGCTCGGTTTCACCGGATCGGGCAGCTGCAGCTCGATGCCCAGTACGCGCAGTGTCGCTGCGCAGCTGGTCGAGTTTCCTCTCGTCCGGTGCGGCGTGCACGCGAAACAGCGCCGGCTGCCGATGGCTGCGCAACTCCTGCGCCACCGCGACATTGGCCAGCACCATGCATTCCTCGATCAGCTTGTGGGCGTCGTTGCGCGAAATGAATTCGATGGCGCGCACGCGCTCGCCGTTCTCGATCACGAACTCCGCCTCCGGCGCATCGAATTCGAGTGCGCCGCGCTTGCGGCGCGCGGCCTGCAGCACGTGATAGACGTTCGACCAGCGGCAGCAGCGCTTCGAGCACGCTTCCGAGCGCCGCGCGAGCCGCCGGCACGCCGAGGAACAGCGCATCGTGCGCCTGGTTGTAGGTCAGCCGCGCCGCCGAGCGCATCACCGCCGGATAGAACTGCTGTCCTCGAGCGTTCCACGCCTGGAGATGCGCATGTCCGCGACCATGCACAACCGGTCCACCTGAGGCTCGAGCGAGCACAGGTGGTTCGACAGCGCCGTCGGCAGCATCGGCAGCACGCGCGTCGGGAAATATACCGAGGTGCCGCGCGCGCGCGCCTCGGTATCGAGCGCGCTGCCCGGACGCACGTAGTGGCTGACATCGGCGATCGCGACCAGTCAGCCGAAAGCCGCCGCCCTCGCGCCGCTCGGCATACACCGCATCGTCGAAATCCTTCGCGTCCGCGCCATCGATCGTGACCAGCGGCAGGGCGCGCAGATCGATGCGCTGCGCGGCCTCAGCCGGATCGACACTCTTGCCCCAGTGCGCCGCCTCGCGCAGCGCCGCGGCGGAAAACTCCACCGGCAGCCCGAAGCGCGCGATCGCCGCTTCGGTGGCCATCTGTACCGGCCGCTCCGGATCCAGGCGCTGCTCGACGCGCGCCTCGCCCTGCTGGCCGTCGCTCGGATAACGCAGCACGCGCGCGATCACCCAGTCGCCGGCGCGCGCCTCGGCCGGGTTGTCGGCCACCGCGCAGTGCAGTGCCGAGCCGCTGGTCGGCGGCTGCGCACCGCCAGTCCCCGGTAGGCGGCCTCGACCGTGCCCAGAAACGCCTGCACACCGCGCTCGAGCACCTCGAGCACCTGTCCCGACATAGCGCCCCTGACCATCGCTGCGCACCTCGATGCGCACGCGATCGCCGTGCATCAGGCCTCGCATCTCCGGCGGCGGCAGGAACACCGACTCGGCCAGCGCATCGGTACGCACGAAGCCATAGCCGGCGCGATTGGCGCTCAGCGTGCCTTCCGTCTGCATCAGCGCCTGCTCGCTGCCCGAGCGCTTGCCGCCGGCGCGACGCCCGATCGCTCGCGCTCTTGCCGGCGCGGCGCGTGCGCAGATGCGCTCGGCGCAGCCGCCTTCCGCTGGCCGCCGGATTCTCGAAGGCCGCTGCTTTCCGCTACGCCTCAATTGACAGTCCCCGACCCCTTCCGTACATTGCGCCGCCCACTGAATGCCCAGGTGGCGGAATTGGTAGACGCACTAGTTTCAGGTACTAGCGGGGCGACCCGTGGAGGTTCGAGTCCTCTCCTGGGCACCAATTAAATCAAAGAGTTGCATAGTTGACATCATAGTATCGTTTCAGATAAATAGCGATTCGAAAATTGCACGGCGCCCGTGACCGGCTCAGGCGCGCCACCAGGCGCGCGAGCGCCATCGCAGAAAAAGAGTGCTTCCGAGCACCATGATGTAGAACAGCACCGCAAGCCAGCCGCCGATGGCGCCCCAGCCCAGCTGCGGCAGGAATGCGATCCAGCCCTGGCCCGGCGCGAAGGTCAGCGTATATGCCAGCGGCACGAACAGCAGCCACGACATTGCCAGCACCAGGGTCGCCGGCACCGCGGCATCGCCCGCCCCGCGCAGACACATCGCGCTGCCGAGATTGACGCCATCGAAGAAATGATAGCCGGCCGCGACCCACAACAGTCGCGTGCCGAGCGCGACCGCGGCCGGCGCATCGGCATCGTGCGCGCCGGTGAACAGTGGCAACAGCGCCGGTCCGGCGAGCGCGAGCAGCACGCCGATGCCGCCCATGTACACGGCGGCCAGCAGAATCACCCGTGTGCCGACCCGGCTCGCCCAGCCCGTATGGCCGGCGCCGATCGACTGCCCGACCAGCGTGGTGCCCGCGAGCGCGATGCCGTATCCGGGCATGTACGCGATCGAAGTCAGCATCATCACCATCTGCGTGGCGGCGCCGGCCACGGTACCGAGGCGCACCTGCATCATCTGGAACACCGCGAAACCGAACAGGTCCGCGGCCGACAGCAGTCCCATCGGAACTCCGAGCCGCAACTGCTCGCGCAGCAGCCCGGCGCGCGGCCGCCAGGTCAGGTGTGAGCGGTACCTGCGACGAAACTCCGGGCGCAGAAAGATCACGGCTGCCAGTGCCAGACCCAGCGCCTGCGCCACGGTCGTTGCCCAGCCGGAACCCGCAATGCCCCAGCCGAGCCCGAAGATGAACAGCTGATTGAACAACGCGTTCGCCAGCGCGGTCACGCAGGTGACCAGCAACGTCAGGCGCGGGCGTCCGACGCCATTGAAGAAGCCGAACATGGACCACAGTGCGGCGCCGAACGCCGCTCCGCCGACGCGGGGGAGCCAGAAACTGCCCGCCAGCTGCGTGATCTGCGGATCGAATCCCAGCGGCGCCAGAATGAGGTGCCTGGCCGCCCCGACCGCCACATACAGCGGCGCCGCGCCCAGCGTACCCCAGAGCGCGGTCCACACCGCCCGACCCGCCCACCGGTAGCGTCGCGCCCCTTGTGCCTGCGCCACGATGGTCTGCACCGCGGTACCGATACCGCCAAGCACGAATACCACCACCAGCACCAGCCATTGCACCGCACCGACCGCCGCCAGGGCCTTGGTCGAGATCCTGCCGACAAACCACATGTCGGTGAGATTGAGAACGATCTGCACCGCGCTGTTGGCCATCAGCGGCAGCGCCAGGGTCAGCACCGCGCGCTGGTCCACGTGCGCGTGCCCGGCGGCGTCGAGACACCGGGCCGGGAAATCCACCGCGGCGCTGGCCGCCGGTGTCACCCGATCCATGGGCCGTGATTGTGGCTTTGACCGGGCGGGCGGATAATCGGGCCCTTCAGGCCCCGGGGGGTCGCCGCAGCAGGCCTGGCCGCGCCATTGCGCCGACGGTTCGGCTTTTGCGTATTCCTCACCGGATCTCGTAGCCCTATAAGGGCGGCAGGAGTGAACCGCTGCACCACGAGATGCCAGCTCCGGCTACCGTCATACATGCGGTCCATCTAGACACCGATTCGTCAGGAGAACAACGTGACCATCGCACCCAGCACGCACGGCAGTTTGAAAATTGCCTTCAAGACCCGTTACGGCAACTTCATCGGCGGCAAATGGGTTGCGCCGGTAAAAGGTGAGTACTTCCAAAATATCACGCCGGTGACCGGCCAGCCGATCTGCGAGATTCCGCGCTCGAGCGCCGAGGACATCGAACTCGCACTCGATGCCGCGCACGCAGCCAAGGCAGCCTGGGGCAAGACCTCCACCACCGAACGCGCGATCATCCTGAACAAGATTGCCGATCGCATGGAGGCCAACCTCAGCCTGCTGGCGCACGCCGAAACCTGGGACAACGGCAAGCCGATCCGCGAGACCATGGCGGCCGACCTGCCGCTGGCGATCGATCACTTCCGCTATTTTGCCGGCTGTATCCGCGCCCAGGAAGGCTCACTGTCGGAGATCGACGACGACACGGTCGCCTATCACTATCACGAGCCGCTGGGCGTGGTCGGACAGATCATTCCGTGGAACTTCCCGATTCTGATGGCGGTGTGGAAACTCGCTCCGGCGCTGGCAGCGGGCAACTGCGTGGTGCTCAAGCCCGCCGAACAGACCCCGGCATCGATCCTGGTGCTGATGGAGATCATCGGCGATCTGCTGCCCCCAGGGGTGCTCAATGTGGTCAACGGCTTCGGCGTCGAGGCCGGCAAGCCGCTGGCCTCGAATAAGCGCATTGCCAAGATCGCATTCACCGGCGAGACCACCACCGGTCGTCTGATCATGCAGTACGCGGCGCAGAACCTGATTCCGGTGACGCTCGAGCTGGGCGGCAAGTCGCCGAATATCTTCTTCGCCGATGTCTGCGACAAGGACGACGCGTTCTTCGACAAGGCGCTCGAGGGCTTTGCGATGTTCGCGCTCAACCAGGGCGAGGTCTGCACCTGCCCGTCGCGGGCATTGATTCAGGAATCGATCTATGAGCGCTTCATCGAGCGCGCCGTCAAGCGCGTCGGCCAGATCAAACAGGGCGATCCGTTGAGTCCGAACACCATGATCGGTGCCCAGGCTTCGAGCGAGCAGATGCAGAAGATCCTGTCCTATCTCGACATCGCGCGCCAGGAAGGTGCCAAGGTGCTGACCGGGGGCGAGCGGGCCAAGCTGCCGGGCGATCTTGGCGAGGGTTTCTACGTGCAGCCGACGGTGCTCAAGGGTCACAACAAGATGCGCGTGTTCCAGGAGGAGATCTTCGGTCCGGTCGTGTCGGTGACCACCTTCAAGGATCAGGATGAAGCGCTGGCGATAGCCAACGACACCCTCTACGGTCTGGGCGCCGGCGTCTGGTCGCGGGACATCAACACCTGCTATCGCATGGGACGCGGCATCCAGGCCGGGCGCGTATGGACCAACTGCTATCACGCCTATCCGGCCCACGCGGCCTTCGGCGGCTACAAGCAGTCGGGCGTCGGGCGCGAGACCCACAAGATGATGCTCGATCACTACCAGCAGACCAAGAACATGCTGGTGAGCTACTCGCCCAAGGCGCTCGGGTTCTTCTAGCTCGACCGGCCGGGAACGTCAGGATGGCCACGGTCGGACGCGTCAGCGCCACCCCGGCGGCGCTGGCGCTGCTCAGTCAGCTCGAGCGCAAGCATGGGCCGCTGATGTTCCATCAGTCGGGCGGCTGCTGCGATGGCAGCGCGCCGATGTGTTTTCCGCGTGGCGAATTCCTGGTCGGTGACCAGGACGTGCTGCTGGGCGAGATCGGCGGCCATCCGTTCTACATCGGCGCCGCGCAGTTCGAATATTGGCGCCACACGCACCTGATCATCGACGTGGTGCCGGGGCACGGCGGCATGTTTTCCCTGGAAGGTCCCGAAGGCGTGCGTTTCCTGACGCGCTCCCGGCTCTACACCGATGACGAATCACGGCAGCTGGAGAGCCAGCCGCCACAATCAGGCGGGGCTGCCGCACCGCGCTAGCGGCACGAACTGGCGACGCCGCGCGCCCGGCTTGGCCAGCAGCATCTGCACGTCGCCGGTCGCGCGCTCGAGGAATCCGCCTTCGCAGTACGCCAGATAGAACTCCCACATGCGCTCGAAGCGCTCGGGGTAGCCGAGCGAGCGCACCTGATCGCGCCGGCCCAGAAAGCGCTCGCGCCAGGCCCGCAGCGTCAACGCGTAGCTCGGCCCGATGTCCTCGAGGTTGAACAGCTTCAGGTCGCTGGCGCGCGCCATCGCGGACAGCATCGCGCTCACCGATGGGATGAAACTGCCGGGAAAGATGTATCGCTTGATGAAATCCACCGATCGCAGCGCCTGGGCGTAGCGGTGGTCCTCGATCGTGATCGCCTGGATCAGCGCCATGCCGTCGTGCGCGAGCAGCTCGCCGACCTTGCGGAAATAGGTATCGAGGTACTGGTGTCCGATCGCCTCGATCATCTCGATCGACACCAGTCGGTCGTAGCGGCCGCTCAGGCGCCGATAATCGGCCAGCAGCACCTCGACACGATCCTGCAGCCCCGCGGCCGCCACGCGCTCGTGCGCCAGCTGATACTGCTCGCGCGAGATCGTGGTCGTAGTTACATGACAGCCATGATGACGGGCCGCGTGCAGCGCGAAGCCGCCCCAGCCGCTGCCGATCTCGATCACCCGCGTACGTGGCGAGAGTTCGAGCTTCTCGCAGATGCGTTCCAGCTTGCGTGCCGACGCCACCTCCAGCGCTTCATCGTCGCTGACAAATAACGCCGCCGAATACATCAGATTCTCGTCGAGGAACAACCGGAAGAAGTCATTGCCCAGGTCGTAGTGCGCGGCGATGTTGCGCCGGCTGCCGGCATGGGTATTGCGCCGCAGTGCCGCTGCAGCGCGCATCAGCGCGCCGGCCGCGCGTGCCGGGCCGCGTTCCATCGCATCCAGGCGGTCGCGATTGCGCACCAGGATGCGCACCAGCGCCACCAGATCGTCGCAATCCCACAGGCCATCCATGTAGGCCTCGGCGGCGCCGACGCTGCCGTTGAGCGCGGTGCGGTGATAGAACGCCGGATCGTGCACGCGCAGGCAGGCGCGCAGCGGCTCGCGCGAGCCCGGCGCCGGCGTGGCGAGCGTGAGCGATTGGCCGTCCTCCCGCAGCTGCAGCGCGCAATCGGGCATTCCCCGCAGCAGCTCGAGCACGCGAGCGCGCAGCACGCGCTGCAGCCAGCTCGAGCGGCGCCGCGGCCGCGCCAATGCGACAGCGCCAGCGTCGCTCATCGCAACCCGCCCTCGGCGCCGGGCTGCTGCGCCTGGCGCAGGCTCGCCGGATAGGGTCGCAGGTCGTGCACCAGGCCGAGCCACGACAACACGCTCAGGCCGTAGAAAGTCATGTCGCACTCCCACCAACGCAGGCCCTGGCGGGCGGCGCCGGGGAACCGGTGGTGATTGTTGTGCCAGCCCTCGCCGAAGGTGATCAGCGCCAGCAGCCAGTTGTTGCGACTGGCATCGCGCGTGCCGAAGCGGCGCGAACCGAAGCGGTGCGCCAGCGAGTTGATCATGAAGGTGGCATGGAACAGCACCACCGTGGAGATGCAGAAGCCCCACACCACCAGTTGCAGGCCGTTGGTACCGAACTGCGGCTGCGCGCTGCTGAGCCAGCGCCCGGTGCCGTACAGCCCGACCGCCAGCAGCAGCGGCATCAGGATGTCGAAGCGATCGAGCAGCCGCAGTTCGGGGAAGCGCGCCAGGTCCCGGATCATGCTCCAGTCGGTGCGAAATCCGTGTGGCGTCAGAAACCAGCCCACGTGACTCCACAGGAAGCCGCGACGCACCGGCGAATGCGGATCGAGCTCATCATCCGCATGCCGATGGTGGTTGCGGTGATGCGCGGCCCACCACAGCGGGCCGCGCTGCACGCTGCTGGCGCCGATCGCTGCGAACACGAATTGCACGATGCGCGAAGTGCGAAACGCGCGGTGCGAGAAATAGCGATGATAGAAGGCGGTGATCGCGAACATGCGCACGACGTACAGAGCCGCCGCGGTGGCGACCGCAATGCCCGAGACTCCGACCCAGATCACCGCGACGCAGGCCAGGTGCAGCGCGATGAATGGCAACGTGCGCAACCAGTCGATGTTCCGGCCGTCGTCGCCGAGCTCGGCGCCGGCGCTGGTGTCGAGCCAGCGGGCCAGCGCCGTCGCGATGCGCCGCGCCAGCGGCAGTGTCGTGTCTGTCATGGCGTCCCTGCACTTTGTTGTTGGTTCTGGCGCGCCCAATGTATCGGGCATGTCACTGCAACAGGCAACGTCCGGTCAGCGGCATCGCCGCAGCCTGTTCGACCTGCGCCGCGGCCACGTCGCTGCGCCGCTGCGACGGCGGAAAGCGGATCGTGACGCTCAGATTTCGGCGTTCGCCATCGCGGATATTGCTCAGTCCGCTGTACTCGCGCAACTCGTGGGTCTGCAGGTCGTAAGCGACGTCGATGTGCGGCAGCGCAAACCCGTACCAGCTCGCGAGCGACAGCCGGAACCAGCGCACCGCGCCCTCCTCGACCCGGCCATCGCGCAGCATGCGCGCACTGAAATCGAGATAGCGCAGCTGACTGGGCACCAGGAACGGCACCGGCGAGACGCCGGCGCCGCTGAGCGCGCCCCAATTCGCGCGCACGAATGCATCAAATCCGGCGTCGATCACCGCATGCGCCGGCGGCGGCAGCGGCAAGGCTGCGCGCCGTTCCGGTGATCCAGCGTCGGCCTGCGCGAACACTTCCCGCCGCCCAGCGCGCGTGCGCACGCCCTCGCGATAGCCGAGCCGGGCATCGAACAGATCGACATCGGGGGTCGCCGCACCCGGTGCGGTATCGATGCGCTTGCGCACGAACGGCTCGCCGCTGGGGCAGGAATACACCACCAGGCGATGCTCGACACCGTGCTCGGTATAGAGCCAATGGCTCTCCCGGTACAGCAGGCGATGGTCGCTCGCGGCGTAGGCCTCGCCCTGGTAGTACTGCCCGGCCACACCGGACGTGATCGACCCGATCGCGGCCAGCGCGGCCACGCCGCTCAGCCGTACCCGGCCGGGTGCGCGCCCGCGCCGCGCGGGTTCGATGTCCCGCGTCGCATTGCAACCGACGGCGTGAATCTGCTGCATACGCTCGGTAGTACGCCGGGCGCGGCGCCGCGGATGCACCACGGCCGCGGCGCCCGGGTCGATGCCGGCGCACGCCGCCCGCGATCCGAATCCAGCCGTGCAGTCGCTAGCCGTCGAACGGGTGGCGCAGCACGATGGTCTCGTCGCGATCTGCCCCGGTGGAGATCAGGTCCAGCGGCACGCCCACCAGCTCCTCGATGCGCTCGAGATAGCGCCGGGCATTGTCCGGCAGCGCGCCGTGCTCGGTGATCCCGACCGTGCTGACCTTCCAGCCCGGCAATTCCTCATACACCGGTTCGACCTCGGCATAGGCATCGGCGATCAACGGCGTCTCGCACGTGGTCTCGCCGCGCACGCGATAGCCGACGCAGATCCGGATCGTATCGAGCCCATCGAGCACATCGAGTTTGGTCATGCACAGCCCGGAGACACTCGAGTGCACGATCGAGCGGCGCAGCGCGATGGCATCGAACCAGCCGCAGCGCCGGCGGCGCCCGGTCACCGAGCCGAATTCGTGCCCGACGCGCGACAGGTGCTCGCCATATTCATCGAACAGCTCGGTCGGGAACGGTCCGGCACCGACCCGCGTGGTGTAGGCCTTCACGATGCCGAGCACGTAATCGAACATGCGCGGCCCGACGCCGGTGCCGGTCGCAGCGCCGCCGGCCGTGGTATTCGACGAGGTGACGAACGGATAGGTACCGACGTCAACGTCGAGCATCGCGCCCTGCGCTCCTTCGAACATGACATTGGCGCCCTGGCCGCGCAGCCGCGCCAGTGCGTCGGTGACGTCCGCCAGCAGCGGTCGCAGCCGCTCGGCGTACTCGAGCTGCTCGTCGAGCGTGCGCTGGAAATCCACCGGCGGCTGCGCAAAATAGCGCTGCAGCACGAAATTGTGGAAGTCGAGCACTTCGCCGAGCTTGGCGGCGAAACGATCGCGCTGAAACAGGTCGGCGACGCGCACCGCACGCCGCGCCACCTTGTCCTCGTAGGCCGGGCCGATGCCGCGGCCGGTGGTGCCGATCGCGTTGACGCCACGGGCGGATTCGCGCGCGCGATCGAGCGCCGCGTGCGAAGGCAGGATCAGCGGACAGGCCGGGGAGATGCGCAGCCGATCGAACACCGGCACGCCCTGCTCCATCAGCATCGCGGACTCTTCGAACAGCGCCGGCAACGACAGCACGACGCCATTGCCGATGTAGCACTGCACGCCGTCGCGCAGGATGCCCGAGGGAATCAGCGACAGGATGGTCTTGCGGCCGCCGATCACCAGCGTATGCCCGGCGTTGTGGCCACCCTGGAAACGCGCCACCGCGACCGCGCGCTCGGTCAGCAGGTCGACGATCTTGCCCTTGCCCTCATCGCCCCATTGCGTGCCGATCACGACGACGAAGCGACCCATCAGGAACGCACCAGATACAGGATTGCCAGCCCGACCAGCATGCTCACCAGGCCGCCGATCCGCAGCTCACGCTCCTGCATCGCGACCATTCTGGCGAGCAGCCGCCTGGTGGCCGACGGATTGATGAATGGCATGATGCCTTCGATGATGCACACGATCGCCAGCGCGGCAAACAAGTCGGTCCAGTCCAACCCCACGGATCACCCTGAGGAAAATCAGCGCCCGCTGGCGCTGTGCAGATACTTGAAGAACTCGCCTTCGGGCGTTATCACCAGAATATCGCCGTCGCGTCCCAGGGTGTTCCTATACGCCTGCATGCTGCGATAGAAGGCGGCGAATTCGGGATTGCGTGCATACGACTTGGCGTAAGCGGCTCCCGCCCGCGCATCGCCCTCGCCGCGGATGCGCTGCGATTCGCGGGTCGCGTCGGCCAGGATGTCGGCGCGCTTGCGCTCGGCATCGGCACGGATCTTCTCGGCGTCGGCAATGCCACTGGCGCGCAGCTGCTGGGCCTGCGCAATCTGGCTCTGCTGCATGCGCTGGTACACCGCGGTGGCGACGTCATCGGTGAGATCGATGCGCTGCAGCTGCACATCGACCAGCTCGACGCCCAGTTCCCGGGCGGCGGCGCCGATCTCGCCGAATGCCGTATCGCTGAGCGTACCGCGCGGATCGGCGATCACGTGCGTCAGCGGCTGGCTCGCGACCGCGCTCTTGAGACGGTCGCGAACGATATCCGCCAGCCGCAGCGCAGCCAGGTCCTCGTCGCCTCCCGTGGCCTGGAAGAAGCGCACCGCATCGAGCATCTGCCACTTGACGTAGAAATCGACACTGAGGGCCTTCTGGTCACGCGTCAGGAAGCTCTCGCCCGGAAAAGCGCGCGTGAGGATGCGCCGGTCGAACACGTGCACCTCGTCCAGGGGCGATTTCAGGTGCAGTCCGGGGCTGTACTGTGCGCCCTCGACCTGGCCGAAACGCGTGCGCAGCGCAGTCTCGCCCTCGCTCAGGGTGAAGCTCGAGCGCCACAGCAGCAGCGCTGCCAGCGCCACGCCCAGTGCGAGCACCATCCGGGGGCCCATCAGCGATCCACCCGTTCGCGGTTGCGCTCGGCCTGATCGCTGCGATCGCTGCCAGTCGCGCCCGCGCTGGCGCCGGCGGCTCCAGCAGTGGCCGGCGCGGCACCGGTGGCCGGCGCCGAGTTCGCCGGCGTCGCGCCCGGCGTCGCAGCGCGCACTGCCTCGGCCAGCTTGTCGAGCGGCAGGTAGATCATGTTGCCACTGCCGCTCTTGGCGTCGATGACGATCTTGTGCGAGCGCGACAGGATGCTCTCCATGGTGTCGATGTAGAGACGGCTGCGCGTCGCCTCGGGCGCCTGCGCATAGGCAAGCGCGAGCTGCGCGAAGCGCTCGGCTTCCCCGTCCGCGTTCGCCACCGTCTGCGCCGCGTACACCTGCGCGTCCGCCAGCTGGCGCTGTGCCGTCGCCTGCGCCTTCGGCAGGATATCGTTGGCGAAGGCCTGCGCGTCGGCGATCGCGCGCTGGCGATCCTCCTCGGCTTTCTCGGCATCGCGCTGCGTGGCGACGACTGCGTCGGGCAGCTGCACGTCCGTCATGCTCACGCTGGTGACGATGACACCGGCGCGATAGCCGTCGAGCAGCTGCTGAATGCGCCCGCGCGCCTCAGTGGTGACCTGCCCGCGGGCATCGCCGGAGATGAGCGCCGACAGCGTGTGCTGCGCCACCAGCTCGCGCAGCAGGGTCTCGCCGCTCTGGCGCAGGGTCAGTTGCGGGTCGCGCACCTGAAACAGGTACTGCACCGGATCGTTGATCCGGTACTGCAGCGACCAGCCGATCTGCAGCAGGCTCTGATCGGCGGTGAGCATCAGGGCCTTGGAGTCCAGCCCCTGGATGCTGGCGACATTGAGCTTTTGCATGCTCTCGATCGGCCAGGGCCAGCGCCAGCCATGCCCGGGCTGTTCGATCGCGAGGTAGCGGCCGAAGCGCTGCACCACGCCGCGTTCGGAGGCGTCGATCTGGAAATAGCCACTTGCGAGCCATACCGCGACCGCCACCAGCAGCAGCGCCAGCGCTGCGGTGCCGCCGCCGCGGCCCGGTCGCCACAGGCGCTGCACGCGCTGCTGCCAGCGACGCAGCATCTCATCGAGCGACGAATCATCAGGGGCGCCGCGCGGAGGTGGCCGCTGTTTGTCTTCGCCGGGCTGGTTCCATGCCATATCGGAGGGGCCGTTGGGCTGTCGGATGCAGTGCGCTTCAGCAACGCACCGGCGCGGCCTGCGCTGACGCGACCGATTCTAGGTACGGCTCCGACGCGGCACAAGCCACCGGCGCGATACGCGGCTGGGGCTCGAGCAACCGTACACCGGGCTGCGCCGCCCAGGCGGCAAGTTGCGCCGCCGGCAGCTCGACCAGCAGTTCAGTCGCGCCGTCGTCGAGCGCGCGCTCGGCGCGCACCACCCGGGCCTCGTACAGCCGCGCCCGCAGTGCACCCGCCGCCGCCGGCAGCTGCATCCACAAGCGTCGCACGTTCAGGTCGAGCCGCTCGGCGATCGCCGCACGCAGCAGCTCGATGCCGTGCCCCTGCGCCGCGCAGATCCACACCGCGCACGGCCGGCCATCCGCACTGCGCTCGAGCTTCGCGTCGAGCTCGAGCCGGTCGATCTTGTTATAGACGCGCAGCTGCGGAATCTCCCCGGCGCCGATCTCGTTGAGCACGGTGTCCACCTGCCCGATGTGCTCGTCGCGGCGCGGGTCGCTGGCATCGACCACGTGCAGCAGCAGATGCGCTTCGCGCGCTTCTTGCAGCGTCGACTGGAACGCAGCCACCAGTTCGTGCGGTAACTCGCGGATGAATCCGACGGTGTCGGCGAGCACGACCGGGGCTCCGCCGGGCAACGCAACGCGCCGTACGGTCGGATCCAGCGTCGCGAACAGCTGGTCCGCGATGTAGACATCGCTGCCGGTCAGCGCATTGAACAGCGTCGACTTGCCGGCATTGGTGTAGCCAACCAGCGCCACCGACGGCACCGGGATCTCGGCGCGCGCGCTGCGCCCGGTGTCACGCTGCTGCCTGAGGCGCCCCAGACGCTGTGTCACCGAGCGCACGCGCGCACCGAGCAGGCGCCGGTCGGTCTCGAGCTGCGTCTCGCCGGGCCCGCCGCGCAGACCGATACCGCCCTTTTGACGCTCCAGGTGAGTCCAGCCGCGCACCAGGCGGCTCGACAGATGCTTCAGCTGCGCCAGCTCCACTTCCAGTTTGCCCTCGAAGCTGCGCGCGCGGCGCGCGAAGATGTCGAGGATCAGCCCGCTGCGATCGAGCACACGCACGCCGCTCAGGCGCTCGAGATTGCGCTGCTGGCTGGGCGAGAGCGGATGATCGAACAGGATCAGCTCGGCATGCTCGGCGCGCACCGCGCCGGCGATCTCCTGGGCCTTGCCGCTGCCGACGAAGTAGCGTGGATCGGGCCGCTCGCGCCGTCCGGTGACCGTGGCTACGGGATCGGCGCCGGCGGAGCGTGCCAGCTGCTCGAACTCCTCGAGATCCTCGCGCTTGACCGGCATGCCAAGCCCGAGGCGCACGAGTACGGCGCGCTCACCGGCGCGCGGGCGTTCGAACATGCCTCTGTCCGCTACGGCGCATCATTCGGCCGCGGGCTCGGCGACGCTACCCTCCTCGACGGTGAGCCGCACAGCGCGCGCCGGCACCACGGTGGAGATCGCATGCTTGTAAACCATCTGGCTGACGGTGTTCTTCAGCAGCACGACGAACTGATCGAACGAATCGATCTGTCCCTGAAGCTTGATGCCGTTGACCAGGTAGATCGATACCGGAACATGTTCTTTGCGTAGTGCGTTCAGGAAGGGGTCTTGTAGGGATTGGCCCTTGGCCATGGGATTCTCCTTATTTTTCAACTGCTTTTACTTTTCAATGGGTCGGTCTGTGAGCCGGAATCTGTGTCAGAGACAAATCCCGCGGGGAGGAAATACATCGGCTTTTATTCTATCACCGCGCTCACAGGCGGTCATGCGCGAGCGGCCGTGGATGCTTTGCGCGACAGTTTCGGCAAGTCCTACAGTATGCGCCGGTAGCGTTGTCAGGCCCTGTTCGCGCCGCAGCCAGGTCAGCTGACGCTTCGCCAGCTGCGCCGTAGCAACAATCGCCTGCTGCTACCGCCTGATCGAGGCTGCAGCGACCGCTCAGGTACTGCCACAGCTGGCGGTAGCCGACCGCGCGCATGGCCGGATGCTGCTCGGTCAGATCACCGCGCGCATACAGCGCGCGTACCTCCTCGACCAGTCCGGCCCCCAGCATCGCATCGAAGCGCGCGCCCAGGTGGGCGCGCCAGTCGCGCCGCGACGTCCGGCAGCAGCGCATAGCGCAACCAGCGAAATTCCTCGCGCGCGCCCGCCGTATTGCGTTGCCATTGCGACATCGGCACGCCGGTCAGTCGATGCACCTCGAGCGCGCGCTGGATTCGCTGCGCATCGTTGCGGGCAATGCGCGCCGCGGCTGCGGCATCGACCGCGTTCGAGCTCGGCATGCAACGCCGGCCATCCGTCGCTCGCCGCCTGTGCATCGAGCTCGCGCCGCAGCGCCGCTGAGGCCGGTGGCAACAGCGCCAGGCCATCGCGCAGCGCGCGCAGGTACAGCATCGTGCCTCCGACCAGCAGCGGCACCCGGCCGCGGCCGTGAATGGCCGCGATGGCGGCGCGCGCATCGCGCACGAACTCGCCGGCCGAATAGCTTTCGGCCGGATCGCGGATGTCGATCAGGTGATGCGCCAGGCGCGCCCGGGCTGCGACGCCCGGCTTGGCGCTGCCGATGTCCATGCCGCGATACACCAGCACCGAGTCGACGCTGACGATCTCCACCGGCAGCTGCGGCTGCAGCACGCTCGGCCAGCTCCAGCGCCAGGTCACTCTTGCCGGTGCCGGTCGGCCCGGTGAGCACCAGCAGCAGCGGCGCCGACCCCGGCTGCTGCCGCGGCGGCGCCGCCGCGGCGCCCGCGCCCGCATTCATGCTAGCGCCCCCGCAGGAACAGCTGATCGATCTCGCGCAGCGACAGCCGCATCCAGGTCGGCCGGCCGTGATTGCACTGGCTGGCGCGCTCGGTCCGCTCCATCTGCCGCAACAGCGCATCCATCTCCGCCAGGCTCAGCGCCCGCTGGCCGCGAATAGCCGCCCGGCACGCCATGCTGCCGAGAATGCGATGTGCGGCGCCGTCGAGGTGATGCGTGCCCGCCTCCCCGGTGAGCTCTCGTCCCAGCTGCGCGATCAGCCCGGCGATATCGGCGCGCGCCAGCAGCCCGGGCACCCGCCGCACCGCCAGCCGCTCCGGGCCGAGGCGTTCGATCTCGAAACCGATGCGCTCGAATTCGGCGCGCTTCCGCCAGCAGCGCATCGATTTCGTGCTCACGGGCGGGAATACTCAACGGCTCGAGCAGCAGCTGCGAGGCCGGCGCACCGTCCTGGTACTGCGCCTTCAGCTGTTCGTAGATCACGCGCTCGTGCGCGGCGTGGGTATCGACCAGAATCAGGCCCTCGCGGCTTTGCGCAAGGATGTACAGACCGTGCAGCTGCGCGATCGCGATCCCCAGGGGCTGCTCCCCCGGCTGCGGCTCGGCGGCCGCCAGGGCCCGGGCGGCGGCATAGCTGCTGCGCTGATACGCCGACCCGGGCACCGCGCCGGGCATCAGCTCGCGCAACCCGTCCGGCAGCGCGCTGTGAGCCGGCTCGAATGGCAGGCCGGCACCCTCGCGCATCGGCGCCGCCGGCTCGGCAGGCGCGGCGGCCGCAGGCGCCGGCCGCGTCGCCGCGAGTGCGCGCTCGATCGCGCGAAACACCCCGTCGTGCACCGCACGGCTGTCGCGAAAGCGCAGCTCGAGCTTGCTCGGATGCGCGTTGACATCGACCTGGCGCGGATCGAGCCGCAGGTACAGCAGATAGCTCGGGTGACGGCCATGATAGAGCACGTCGCGGTAGCCGAGCCGGACCGCGTTGCCGAGCACCCGATCGCGCACCGCGCGCGCATTCACGAACCAGTACTGCAGATCGGCCTGCGCGCGCGACGCGGTGGGCAACCCGAGCCAGCCCGAGCAGTCGCAACGCACCGGCGGCCTCATCGATCGCGAGCGCACTGGCTGCGAAATTCCGCGCCGAGCGATCCGATCGATGCGCTGTTCGAACGCCTGCCGGATCGGTCGGCAGCCGGCAGATCCAGGATCTCGCGGCCGTTGTGGCGCAGCCGGAACGCCACCGCCGGCTCCGACAGCGCCAGCCGCTCGACCTGGCGCAGGATGTGACCGAACTCGGTGCTCTCGCTGCGCACGAACCGGCGCCGGGCCGGCACGTTGTAGAACAGATCCCGCACCTCGACGCTGGTGCCGACCGGATGTGCCGCCGGTGCCACGGCCGAGCGCACGCCGCCCTCGACCCGCAATTCATTGCCGTGCTCGCTGCCGCGGCTGCGCGACACCAACCGCAGCCGTGCCACGGAACCGATCGAGGGCAGCGCCTCGCCGCGAAAGCCGAAAGCTGGCGATGCCCTCCAGGTCATCCAGCGTGGCAATCTTGCTGGTCGCGTGGCGCTCGACCGCGAGGGCAGGTCGGCCGCGTCGAGACCGCACGCCGTCGTCGCGCACGCGGATCAGCGCGAGTCCGGCGCGCTCGATGTCGATCTCGATGCGCCGGGCGCCGGCGTCGAAGGCGTTTTCGATCAGCTCCTTGACCACCGAGGCGGGTCGCTCGATGACCTCGCCGGCCGCGATCTGGTCGATCAGGTTGGGAGACAGAACGCGTATCGGCATGCGCTGAAGGCCCGGCGGACATCCACGGGGGGTAACCGCCCGCAGTGTACACACTGCAGCCGACCCCGGGCGCATGCGCCGAAATCGCGTCGGCGATCGGATGGCCCGGCTAGTAGCCGCTGCGCGCGAGCTCGGCGTCGCTCGCGCCATCGCCGTGAGTGCGGGCGAACAGGCTGCCGTCGGGCGGGAACTTGCGGAAATAGCCGTCGATGCCGCTGAAGATCGCCTCGGCCAGGCGCTGCTGCTCGGCCGGCGTGCGCAGCTTGCGCTCTTCGCCCGCGGTTCGAGATGTATGCCGTCTCGACCAGCATCGACGGGATGTCCGGCGACTTGAGCACCACGAACGCCGCCTGCTGCACTTCGCGCTTGCGCACTGCACCGACGCGATCGAGCGCACCGAGAACGCGGTCCGCCGCCTCCACGCTCTGGCCGATGTTCGCGTTCTGCGCCACGTCGAGCACCACCGAGCGCACGTCCGGACGCAGCTCGCCGAGCGCAATGCCGCCCTTCAGATCGGCCGCGTTCTCGTGCTCGGCCAGCATCCGCGCCGCCTCGCTCGAGGCGCCGCGCTCGGACAGGATATAGACCGATGCGCCGGAGACCCCGCGGTCGCGCACCGCATCGGCGTGGATCGAGACGAACATGTCGGCGTGCGCGGCCTGGCGCTCGCTTCATGCGATCGCGCAACTGAACGAAATAATCTCCATCGCGTGTGAGCACCGCGTGCAGGCCGGGCTCACGATCGATGCGCGCAGCCAGCGCGCGCGCGATCGCGAGCGTCACGACCTTCTCCTGCGTGCCGGACGCGCCGGTGGCGCCGGGATCGTCGCCGCCGTGGCCGGCGTCCACCGCGATCACGATATCGCGTTCGCCCTCGGCCGCCGGTGCGTGCGCGGCGCGCACGCGGCGCAGCGCGGTAGACGCTGTCGGCGCTGTCGGCGCTGTCGGCGCCGGGGCCAACGCCGCGGCAGTCACGGGGCTGCTCGTAGCCGTGGGCAGCAGCGGCGCCGGCGCCGCGCCCGGGGCCGCGATCAGCGCGATGCGAAGCTGATAGCCGTCGGCACCTGCCAGGCGCTGCACCTGCGGGCGCACCGGCGAGCGCAGCTCGGCTACCAGCCGCAGCGCGCGCCCGTCGGGCATCCCGGAGCGCAGTCCCGCGACCACGCCGCCCTCGGGCGGCTGCGGCAACCGGACCCGGCGCCGCGTGTCGGGCAGGTCGATCACCAACCGGTCGGGGTTGCGCAGACGAAACACGTGCTGGGCGACCGGCGCGGACAACGACAGCGTCAGCACCGCGCCCTGCGCATCCGCCTCGAGCGCAATCTGCTCGAGCTCAGCGGCCAGGCCTGGGCTGGGGGCGGCCATCGCCATCAGCGGCAAGCGCCGCGACCAGGGCGCCGATGCCGCTACACTTCAGATCGAGACCGTATTTGTGGTTCAAGGCAGACGTCCCCGCTCATCCCGGCGGGACTGACTCTATGCTGACCGGAATAACATTTCAATGCTAATTAGCGAGATACACGCTTAAGCTCAACTCAGATCTGGTTCGGTAGCGCACCCGGGGTGTGCGCGAGCCAGGCCTCGCCGGCGCTCGATCGGGCCTCGATATCGGCAATGCGCCCGGCGTCCCCCGTAGCGGCACCGCTCTCGAGCCGCACGGCGAGGTCCGGGGGCGGCAGCGCCCCGCCGGCGCGCTCCGGCCACTCCACCAGCAGCAGCGTGCGCCCATTGAGGTAGTCGCGCAGACCCAGCTGCCGCAGGTCCTGGGCGCCGTGCAGTCGGTACAGGTCCAGGTGCACCGCCTCGCCGCTGCGCGCCGTGTAGGTTTCGATCAGCGCATAGCTCGGGCTGCGCACGGTCTCGCCGACGCCGAGCGCCTGCAGCAGCGCGGCGGCCAGCGTGGTCTTGCCCGCGCCGAGCTCACCGGACAGGTAGATCAGCCTCGGCTCGCGCTCGTCCCAAGGGCAGTTCTGCGCCAGCGCCACGCCCAGACGCTCGGTCGCACGCGCGTCCGGCAACTGCCAGATCGCCTTCATCGGCGCAGATTCACCCAGCGATTCAACGCCTCGGCCAGCTCCAGCGCCAGCATGCCGCGCTCGCGCTCACGCGCCAGATCGTCACCGGCCAGCGCGTGCGCCATCACCCCGGCGCGCGCGGCCAGCCACGGCTCGCGGCATTGCGCCAGAATGCCGGCAATCGCGCCGGTCAGCACATCGCCCATGCCGGCGGCGGCCATGCCGGGATTGCCACGCTCGCAGATGCCCGGCATCGGGCTGGGCGCGCCGCCGTGGGACATGCCGATCAGCGTGCCGGCACCCTTGAGCACGATCACGGCGCCCGGGTGACGCGCGAGTCAGACCCGCCAGTGCAGCCATGCGATCGGCCTGCACCGCCGCGGTACTGATCTCGAGCAGCCGCGCGGCCTCGGCCGGATGGGGCGTGAGCACCGAGCCTGGCGGGAACGACCTGGCGGCCCGCGGCCAGAAGATTGAGCGCGTCAGCGTCGATCACCAAGCGCTTGCCGCACGTCAGGGTGCGCTCGAGCAGTGACTGCGCCCAGGCCGAGCGGCCCAGGCCCGGACCGATCGCCACGACGTCGGCGGGGTCGAGCAGTCTGCGCCAGCTCCTCGGGCTGCTCCAGGCCGTGCACGATCAGCTCCGGTCGTCCGGCCGCGATCGCGCCCAGGTTCTCGCGCGCCGTGGCAACGCGTGACCAGGCCGGCGCCGACGCGCAGGCAGGCCTCCCCGGCGAGCCTGACGGCGCCGGGCATGCCGGCGCCGCCGCCGACGATCAGCACTCGGCCGAAATCGCCCTTGTTCGCCTGGCGTCGCCTCGACGGCAGCGCTGCGCTATCTCGGCCTCGCCCAGCCGCTCCAGCAGCGCGGTGAACTGCGGCTCGGCCGGCGGCGTCACCTCCAGATCGTCGAACAGCAGCCGTCCCGCGTGTTCAGGGCCGTCGGCCAGGAACAGGCCGGTCTTGAGCGCCGACGAAACTGATGGTGCAGTCGGCGCGCACGGCCGCTCCCATCACTGCACCGCTGTCGGCATTCAGGCCCGAGGGCAGATCGAGCGCGAGCACCGGACGACCGCAGGCGTTGATCGCCTCGATGGCATCAGCGAGCGGCGCACGCACCGCGCTCGACAGCCCGGTGCCGAGCAGCGCATCGACGATCACCTCCGCCGGCGCGAGCAGCTCCGCAGAAAAGGGCACAATGCGCCCGCCGCTGCGAACGAAAGTCCTGGCAGGCACTACGCGCATCGCCGTTGAGCTGCCCCGGCGCGATCACGGCCAGCACCGTGACCGACAGGCCCGCGGCCTGCGCAAAGCGCGCCAGCACGTAGCCGTCGCCGCCGTTGTTGCCGCCGCCAGCGACCACCGCGATCTCGAGCGCCGTCGGCCAGCGGCTGCGCAGCGCCCGCAGCGCCGTTTCGCCGGCGCGTTTCATCAGCGTATAGCCGCTGGTGCCCTGCGCGATCGCGTACGCGTCGAGCGCACGCACCTGCGCGGCGCTGTACAGCAGATTCGAGGCCGTCATCGGGCGGATTATACTGAGCCGCACGACACCTGCCATGCACCCGCCATCTGCGGCCGCCGCTGCGGCAATACCCAAGGAACGCGCTTTGCGCGCGGCGATCGCAGCGCGCGGCGCGGCAGCTCGGCCTCGATGCCATCGGCATCAGCGAAGTCGATCTGAGCGAAGACGAGCGCCACCTGCAACGCTGGCTGGAGCGCGGCTGGCACGGACAGATGCACTACATGGCCCGGCACGGCCGCAAGCGCAGCCGCCCCGCCGAGCTGGTGCCCGGCACGCTGCGGGTGATCTCTGCGCGCATGAACTACCGCGCCGGCGAAGCCCGCGCGGCCGACGAGGTGTTGCGCGAGCCCGGCACGGCCTATGTGTCACGCTACGCGCTCGGCCGCGACTATCACAAGGTCATGCGCCGCGCACTGCGGCAGCTGGCGGCGGCAGTGGCGCTCGGTCGCCGGCCCGCACGGCTATCGGGTGTTCGTCGACAGTGCGCCGGTGCTCGAGAAGGCGCTGGCGCGCAATGCCGGGCTGGGCTGGATCGGCAAGCACACCAACCTGATCGCCCGCGACGCCGGCTCGTGGTTCTTCATCGGCGAGGTATTACACCGACCTGCCGCTGCCGCCGGACGACGCCGGCGCGGGCCCATTGCGGCAGTTGCGAGGCCTGCATTCCGGCCTGCCCGACCGGAGCGATCGTGGCCCCGTATCAGCTCGATGCGCGCCGCTGCATCTCCTACCTGACGATCGAGCTCGAGGGCCCGATTCCGCCGGCGCTGCGCTCCGCGCTCGGAAATCGCATCTACGGCTGCGATGACTGCCAGCTGGTGTGCCCATGGAACAAATTCGCGCGCGACGCGTCGCATCCGGATTTTCGCGTGCGCCATGGCGCTCGATGCGCCGCGATTGACCGAGCTGTTCGGCTGGAGCGAGCAGACCTTCGAGCGAGCGCATGCGCGGTTCGGCGATCCATCGCATCGGTTACGAGCGCTGGCTGCGCAACATCGCGGTCGCGCTGGGCAACGCCGCGCACCTCCGCGGCGGTGCTCGCGGCGCTCGAGGCGCGCCGCGAGCACCCGTCAGCGCTGGTGCGCGAGCACGTCGCATGGGCACTCGAACGGCACCGCGGCCGCGCGGACGCGAACGCGTCCTAGGTCCGGTGCGTGCGCAGGTTGTCGATCAGCCGCGCCCGTCCCAGCCGCGCCGCCGCCAGCACCACCAGCTCGCTCGAGGCTGCGCTGGGCTCGCTCAGGTCCGCGGCATTCCTGATCGCGAAGTAATCAACGTTCATGCCGGCGCGCTCGAGCATCAGGCGACCCGCGCGCTCCAGTCCGGCGTGATCGACGCTGCCGCCATCGAGCGCGCGTACCGCATCGCTCAGGGCCTGATGAGATCGCCGGCGCGCGCGCGCGCTCCTCGGCGCTCAGGTAGCGATTGCGCGAACTCAGCGCGAGTCCGTCCGGCGCGCGCACCGTCGGCGCGGCGACCACTTCGACCGGCAGCGCCAGATCGAGCGTCATGTGACGCACCACCAGCAGCTGCTGGTAGTCCTTCTCGCCGAACACTGCGACATCGGGTGCGACGATGCCAAACAGCTTCGCCACCACGGTGGCCACGCCGTCGAAATGGCCCGGCCGGAAGCTGCCGTCCAGGATCTCGGACAGGCCGCGCACCACGCATCAGCGTGCGCTGGTCGCCGCCATTCGGGATAGATCTGCTCGGCAACTCCGGGAGCGAACAGCAGATCACAATGCGCCTCGTGCAGCAGCTGCTGGTCCTCGCCCAGCGTGCGCGGATACGCCGTGTAGTCCTCGCTCGGTCCGAACTGCAGCGGGTTGACGAAGATGCTCGCCATCACGCGCTCGCCGCGATAACGCGCCGCGGCGAGCAGGCTCATGTGTCCGGCATGCAGATTGCCCATGGTGGGCACGAACGCGACGCGCAGCCCCTCGGCGCGCCATTGTGCGCACGCGCGCGCGCACCGCGACCGACGCGTGGTCAGCGTTTCCATCGCGCCTGACGGGCTCAAGAAGCAGTGTTCCTGCGCCGGATACTCGCCGGACTTGACCGCCTGCACGTAGCGCGCCGCGGCGGCCTGCGGCGAATCGCAGCCGCTCATGAAATTGCGCACGAAGCGCGGCTTGCGGCCCGGCGTGATATCCGAGCATGTCGTACAGCACCAGGATCTGGCCGTCGGTGTCGGGCCCGGCGCCGATGCCGATCACCGGCACGCTCAGCGCCTGGGTGATGCCGCGGCCGAGCGCGGCCGGGATGCACTCGAGCAGCACCAGATCCGCGCCCGCGGCTTCGAGCGCCAGCGCATCCTCGCAGCATGCGGCGCGCGGCCTCCTCGTCCCGTCCCTGCACGCGAAAGCCGCCGGTCTTGTGCACCGATTGCGGCTTCAGCCCAGGTGCGCGCACACCGCGATGTCGTGACGGGCACAGATATTCGACGATCTCGGTCTGTCCCTTGCCGCTCTCGAGCTTGACCATGCGCGCCCCGCCCTCCTGCATCAGGCGCACCGCGTTGGCCAGCGCCAGTTCGCGCGAGGGATAGCTCATGAACGGCAGATCGGCGATCAGGAACGGCCGGCGCAGGCCGCGCGCGACCGCGGCGCAGTGATAGACCATCTGATCCATCGTCACCGGCACCGTGGTGTCATGGCCCTGGATCACCATGCCGAGCGAGTCGCCGACCAGCACCACGTCCACGCCGGCGGCATCGAGCAGCGCCGCGAAACTGGCGTCATAAGCGGTGAGACAGGCGATCTTCTCGCCGCGCTGCTTCATCTGCTCGAGCGTGCTGAGTGTGACCGGCGGACGATCGGAATCGCGCTGCTGCAGCTGGGTATACATGCGCCAGCATGAGCCAGCGCGCAGCATGCGGAGCTCGACCGATCCTCACAGCGCCGCGTGCCGCAGCGGGTTGTAGTAGAGCCGGCCGCGGCGCATGCGTCGAATCGCCGCCAGCAGCTCCTCGTAATCGGCGTCGCTTCAGCCGGGTCGATCGCCGCGGCATTGACGATCAGCAGCGGCGCGGCATCGTACTCGTGAAAAAAGCGCGCGTAGGCATCGTTGAGGCGCTCGAGGTAGGCGCGATCGATGTACTGCTCGTAGCTGGATGCCGCGGCGGGCGATGCGACCCAGCAGCACATCGACCGGCGCCTGCAGGTAGATCACCAGGTCGGGCTTCGGCGCATCGATCGCGAGGCTTGGCGTAGACCTGCTCGTACAGGCGGTATTCCTCCTCATCGAGCGTGGTGCGCGCGAACAGGCGATCCTTGTCGATCAGATAATCGGCCACGCGCAGCGGTGCGAACAGATCCTGCTGCTTGAGCGCGGCCAGCTGCTGCGCGCGCTGAAACAGGAAATACAGCTGCGCCGGCAGCGCGCCGGCGCGCGGATTGCGATAGAAGCGCTCGAGGAACGGATTCTGATCCGGCGCGCTCGAGCACCAGCTCGGCCCCGAGCGTCGCGGCGAGCCGGGAGGCGAGCGTGGTCTTGCCGACCCCGATCGGCCCTTCGATCACGATGAAGCGATGCGGCAGAGTTTCAGGCGCCATGCGTGACTGCGGCTCGTTCATCCAGGCGCCAGATACCGGCGGATCGACACGCGGCTCGCGAGCTCGGCCACGCGCCCGCAGCCTGGCACGTTCAGATCGGGCGCCACCTCGAGCAGAGGATACAGAACGAAATTGCGCTGCACTATCCCGGGATGCGGCAGCGTCAGTTCGGGGCTCTCGATCTGCTCGCCGGCCGAACACCAGCAGGTCCAGATCGATGCGGCGCGGGCCCCAGCGCACGCGCGAGCGGCTGCGCGCCCAGAGCTGGCCTCCAGCGAGCGCAGGGCGTGCAAGAACGTCCGCGCCGCAAGCCGGGTCAGCAGTGCCGCGACCGCGTTGACGAAGTCCGGCTGCGCGGCCATGCCCCAGGGCTTCGAGCCGATAGAGCGAGGACTGCGACGACCAGCCGCGTGCTGCGGCAGCGTCGGCCAGGGCTGCGAGCGCACGGCGCACCTGCTTGCCGGCTCATCCAGATTGCTGCCGATGCCGACGTAGGCCGGCTACCACAGCATTCAAGCCGGACCCGGGAAACCACGCCGGCGCCGGCGGCGGCGGCGTGTGCGGCGCACGCCGGTCCCCGCCGCGCCGCCGCCCTCGAACGCTTCCGGCCCGGACTCCCCAGCGGGCGTGCGGCCGGCTGCGGCGCGCGCCCCTCGGGCGCGTCCGCCGTAGCAGCACCGGTCCTGGCTCCGGGGCGCGCTCTGGGCAGCGCATCGACCATGGCCGCCCGCTCGCCGGGCGTCACTTCCTGCAGCCGCGTCCACCAGGCCGCGATCTCGGGCGGGGCCAGCCCGAGCTGGGCGCGCAGCGCCAGCAGATCAAACGCCGCGCGAAAGCGCGGCTGCTCGAGCAGGCGCAAGGCGCGCTTGCCGCGCGGTTGCTCGAGCCGCGGCTGCAACGCGTACATCTCGCGCACGCCCGAGCGCCATGCGGCGCGGAATGGTCACGCGCGCCGAGGCCTCGCGCAGCGCGTGATCGCACGCCTCGACGATCGCGCCGATCTCGTGCCAGCGCTGCGGCGGCAGCGATTCGATCGCCTCGGCGATCGGACCATAGAGCAGCAGCGCGAACAGGAACGTCGGCGTGACCGGCTTGTCGGCCGCCACCCGCGCATCGGTATTGCGCAGCCCCTGCACGCAGCAGTTGCTCGACCAGGCCGCCCGGATGCCTGCGCGCAGATAGTGCTCGATCGCCGGAAACAGCACCTCGAGCAGCGCGCGCCGGCGCAGCACCTCGAGGCTGCGCTTCCCCGTGACCGGTCAGAAACAGCTTCAGCGTCTCATCGAACAGCCGCGCCGCCGGCACCCCGGCCAGCAGTCCACGCAGCCGCGCATCGGCGCCGCCGTCGATGGCTCGAGCGCGAAGCCGAGCTTGGCCTCGAAGCGCGCGGCGCGCAGCATGCGCACCGGATCCTCGCGATAGCGCGTCTCCGCA
Organism: uncultured Gammaproteobacteria bacterium; assembly: GCA_963701975.1. GTDB lineage: Bacteria > Pseudomonadota > Gammaproteobacteria > Steroidobacterales > Steroidobacteraceae > FEN-1191. Next base: position 2,664,165 of record OY969692.1, on the reverse strand, counting down.
TCGCCGATCAGGCGCAGGCGACGCGCCGCCATGTCCTCGGCACCGCCGACGTAGTCCCACAATGAAAAGTCGGCGATGTTGTAATAGAGCGCGTTGACGGTGAAATCGCGGCGCCAGACGTCCTCCTCGATGCTGCCGTAGACGTTGTCACGCAGCAGCCGGCCGTGCGTATCGAGCACGCGCTCGTTGTCGGGCGAGTCGAGTTCCGACTCCTCGTCGAGTTCCGGCGCTTCGCCCTCTTCCGGATCCGCCTGCGGCACCGGCTCCTCGCTCGGCGACGGCGCGGTTGCCGCGCGAAACGTCGCCACCTCGATCACCTCGCGCCCGAACACGATGTGCGCCAGCCGAAAACGCCGGCCGACCAGGCGCGAATTTCGAAACAGCGAGCGCACCTCATCAGGCAACGCATTGGTCGCGACGTCGAAATCCTTCGGGTGGCGCCCGAGCATCAGGTCGCGCACGCAGCCGCCGACCAGGAACGCCTGGTAGCCGGCATCCTTGAGGCGGTAGAGCACGCGCAGCGCGTTACTGGAGATATTCTGAGCGGGAGATGTTGTGCTCGGCGCGGGCGATGATGCGCGGTACCGAGGCGGCGGCAACTACTGGTGGAATGTCGTTCAAATCGTCCTAATCCGCTTGAGCAATCAGAAGGAGGCACGTCTATAATACCGCGCCTTTCATCGCCTCCCGCTTGCTGCTCCCTTCGTCTAGAGGCCTAGGACACGGCCCTCTCAAGGCTGGAACACGAGTTCGAATCTCGTAGGGAGCGCCATTGAATCAAGGAGTTAGGCGCCGGTCCGGTCGGCACCCGCACGCGCGATCTGGCGCAACTTGATGTGCAAAGGTTGCCGAGGCACAAGTATCCGCAGCACGACATCGTTGACTACCGCGATGGCTATTTTTCCAGCGATGAGAACGAAGATGTGGTCCGGCTGATCCGTTCGAAGGCCGCCAGTCTTCTGCGGCTGGCGAAGGGAAATCCTGTTCAGGAATTCTGGATCGCGGACAACCTCGAACGCACTACCGGCTTTCCGCTCACTGACTCCTACCGAGAAACCAGCCTGCCGACAACTCCAGCCCGCGCTCGAGCGGCGTCGGGACGTATCCGAGGGCCGCGACCGCCTGGCTGGCGTCATAGGTCGCATCCAACCGGCAGCTCCGCAGCAGCGACGGAGTGATGGGATCGGGGATCCGATCCACCGGAAGATGCAGGCGAGCGGCGGCGATCTGCGCCAGCTTCAGCGGCGGAGCGAATAGCCGCCGTTCCAGCCAGATTTGCCAGTTCGGCAGGCGCTTGACCGGGGTGGCGCCGATCATTCGTCCGTAGCGCAGGAAATACTCGTTCCACGACAGCGGTTCGGGATCGGAGAGATTGAAGATCGCACCACTCGCGACCGGCCGGGACAGTGCTGAGACTACCGTGGCCGCGACATCATCCACATAGACAAGATTGCAGCGCCCGTCCCCCGCAGGCCCCAGATCGCCAATACGGTGCGCGGCCAGCAAGCGGCCAATGCGCCGGGTCCACAGGTCGGAGCCAGGGCCATAGACGCAGCTTGGCCGCAGGGTCACGACCGCCATCCCCTTGCTGGCAAAGTCCTGGACGACTGTCTCGCAGGTGATCTTGGCGCTGCCATACCCGTCCACACCGCTGCCAAGGGGCGTGCTCTCGCCAATGACGCCGGTGGCTGTGCCATAGACCGCGCAGCTGCTCAAATGGATCAGGCGGCTGATGCCTGCTTTCGATACCGCATCGCAGACATTGCGGGTGGCGGCAATCATGGTGTCGGCCGGCCCCATGACGCAATTGATCACGTGGCTGACGTTGCCGATCGCGGCGGCAACCGACTGCGGGTCGGTCGCTTCAACCTGGTGGCACTCGATCCCTGCCGTCACGAACTGCGGCGCGGGGCGCCGGACGCCGGCCACAGGCGCCATGCCGCTTTGCTGCAGATGCCGTATTGTCGCCCGTCCGATCAACCCGCTGGCGCCCAGAACAAGAACGCGCATCATCTGGCTCCCGGCGCTGATAAAGGTTGCCGGGGGAGTTGCCGTTCGGGGCGGTCGGGCGGCTGATAGCGACTCCAACGTGGCCGCGGATGACGGCGGCCAGCCAGAAACGTCGAGATCAAGCCGGGCAACACCAGCACCAGGCGCGGCGCGGCCACGACGAGCGCCAGCAGCAGTGGCCAATGCCATGCCGTGAGCGCCCCGACGAACATCGCGATCTGCAGCGGCAGCGTGAGCCGGCACAGCAGCAGCGCGACGGCGACCACGATCGCCCAGGGCACGCCGGTTAGCTGAGCAAGACCGAGCACGCCGAGCCACAGGCGCAGCAGCATGAAGGCCGCGAGCGCGGCCAGCCCGGCGATGCGTATCAGGATTTTCATCAGCGCGCGGCCACCGCGGGTGCCGGCCGCGTGCGGCGGGCGTGCAGGCCTCGTCCGACGCGCATCGCCACCGCGTGCGGCTTGAGTGCATACAGTCCCCGGCCCAGCGGCAGCGCCTTGCCCCGCAGCGCATGACGCCGCTGCTCGATCGCCGCGCTCAGGCGCTCGCTGACCGGGCCGTGGCGCCGGCCGAACGCGACCATGTTAGCCCGCAGCATCGCCAGATCGTGCTCCTCGCCCAGGTAATCCGCGAGCCGACGCGCGGTGGCTGCAAGCTTGGACGGCGGCTTCGACTGGAGCGGCTTGAGTATCTGCAGAGCATGCCACAGGTATTGAACCTGCTTGCGCCACTCGTGCAGCGTCAGCGCATCGGGGCGCCGATGCGCCGCCTGAGCGGCGCATCGGCCGCCGCGATAGATCCGTTGAAAGGCGGGCCGCAGCCGCTTCCAGCCATGCTGCCCGACTCGCCAGCGGTGCGCGCGCAGCTGCACCTGCAGCAGCACGACCCGGACCCCAGCCAACGTCTCGGGTTGCTCGCGCAGCTGCTTCCGCACCTGTCGCTGGCCCCGGCGCAGCGCGCGCCACAGCGCCGCGGCCGCCCTGTCCCGGCGCAGCGCGACGCGCCGGCGGCGCAGGTTCTCGAAGGTACGCAGCAACACCCGGGCATCGCGCGCGGCATTGAGCGCCTGGGCGGCGCTGCGCAGCGCCGCGTTCTCGCGCCGGTAGGTCAGCTCGGGCAGCGCGGCGCGCAGCAGGCGCAGCGCGGCGCGTGCCTTCTTGATCTCCTTGCGCGCGCGGTGCACATCCACATCGGTTGGCCGCACGGATGCCAACGCCCGCGCCGCGTTCTCGGCGTGCTGAAGCGCCGCGCCGCGCACCGTCCCGGTCGCCGATCGATCTGCCTGCAGGTTCCTGTTCTTTCCCGGCATGACCGAATGCTAAGTCAGCATCGCTGCTGCGCGCATCAGCAATAGTCACCGGCCGGTCCATCGGCCCCCGTCGTGTCGGCGCACGAGCCGGCTGGCGCGGCCGAGGACGCCGCCAAGCGGCCCTTTCGGGCTGCCGGCCCGGCGTGCCCTGGCGGCCGGCCCCTTGGGCTCGGGCCCGGGTGCTCATCGAGGGCTTGCCCTACAGGGAAGCCGCGCAGATCATCGGGGTTCCGTTGGGGACGCTGACCAGCCGACTCGCGCGCGGACGCCAGGCGTTGCAGCAGTTGCTGGGGCCAGGGGAGGACGCATGACGATTTCGGACGAATTGTTGGCCGCTTATGTTGACGGCGAGCTCGAAGGCGCCGAGCGGGTGCGCGTCGAGCAGGCGATTGCCCAGGATGCGCAGCTGGCGCAACGCGTCGCGCAGCAGCGCGCGCTGCGCGAGCGCCGTCGCAGCAGCTTCGACGGCGTGCTGCAGGAAGCCGTACCGCAACGCCTGGCCCAGGCCGCCAAGCTCGGCGGCCCGTCGGGCCCCGCCCAGGTCATTGATCTGGCGCGGGTGCGTGCCGAGCGGGCGCGCCGCGGCAACGGCCAGCGCACTGTGAAAATGCGCCGGTTCACGATCGCAGCCAGCCTGGTGGTCGGCGTGATGGCAGGCGCGTTGATCCAGCGACTGTCGGCGCCCGGCGCGTTGACACAGTTCCGTGACGGCTCGCTGCTGGCGCAAGGCGCCCTGGCGCGTGCGCTGAATGAACAGCTGGGCGGCAACGCCCCGTCCGGGGCCGAGGTGCGTGTCGGCCTGAGCTTCAAGGGCCGCAGCGGTAATTACTGTCGCACCTTTGCCGTCAGCGGCAGCCGGGCGCTCGTGGGTCTGGCCTGCCGGGACCAGGAGCAGTGGCAGGTGTTGAACCTGGTCGGCGCCGAGGCCCCGAGCGCCCCCGCCAATGGGCAGAACCTGCGTACGGCCGCGACCAGCCTGCCGCCCGCGCTGTTGCAGGCGGTCAACGAACGCATGGGCGGTGAGCCGCTATCTGCTGCGGCCGAGGCCAAGGCGCGCAGCAACGGCTGGCACTGAGGTTGGAGAATTCGGCGCGGCGGCTCCCCGCCGCCTGGGCACCACCAGGGCCGGCGCGTCAGCGTGACGCCCCGGCTGCCTTGGTGTCCCGGATCGGCGCAGCGGCCATGCCAACCAGTTCGCCGCCGCGCACGCTCTCGTACTGCCGGCCCAGCAGATAAGCGACCGGGAACCAGACCGCGCAGGTGACCACGCCGAAGATCGCCAGTCCGGCGACACCGTGGGGCTGGATCAGGGAGCTGACCCAGGCGTTGCTGAAATCGCCGAAGCGGTAGACCACCGTATCGATGACATTCTTTGCCTTGTACCGGCTCTGCTGGTCGACCACCGTAAACAACATCTCACGCGTCGGCTTGGCCAGCGCATATTCCGCCACACGCCGCACGATCTGAATGCCACCCAGGATCACCAGCACCGGCGAGAACGCGATCGCGAGGAACGCGACCACCATGATGATCGGATTGAGCAACAGACCGGCGTTGACTCCGAAGCGCTTGATGATGCGTCCGGAGCCAAACAGCTGGATGATCACCGCGATGCTGTTGACCGACAGGTCGATGATTCCGTAGGCCTGGGTACGGGCCTCGCGACTGCTGAACGCCTTGGTGATCAGATCCCCGAGCTGGAAATAGACAATGGTGGAAATCCAGGTCATCAGTAGCAGGAACAGCGCCAGCAGCAACAGATAGCGCGATCGCAGCAGCAGCACGAAACCGTCGAATGGGTTGCTGCTCGGCAGGCGGTGCTCCAGGCTGGTGCGCTGGACTTCGACCCCGGCGGCCAGTAACCGCTGCTTTTCGTGCGCTAGCATGCGCACCAGCGCCGCCGTCACGGCAAATCCGGCGGCCGCGATCAGCATCAGGTTGTTGTTGCCCAGCCCCTTGGCCAGAAAGGTCGCGATCGCCGGTCCGACAATACCGCCGATGGTGCCGCCAGCGGCAACGAAGCCGAACAGGCGTTTGGCCTGGGTGCGCGAGAAGATGTCGGCCATGAAGGTCCAGAACACCGAGATGATCAGCATGTTGAACGTGCTGACCCAGACGAAGAACGCCGCCGCGATCCAGCGATCCTGGTTGTGCAGGCCAACAAACAGTGCGTAGAAGGCGACGACCGTGACCGCCACGAATCCGTAGACCCATGGCAGAAAGGTCGACAGTTTGATGCGCGAGGCGAGGCCCGAATACAGCGGCGCGAACACCAGGCTCGCCAGCAGCGTCGCGGTGAACAGGCGCTGATAGTGCTCGACGCCGTAGATCGTTCCCATGGCATCGCGTACCGGCTTCACCACCGAGTAGCTGCCGAACAGGAAGAAAAAATAAAGCATGCTCAGCACCACCGCCCTGACTTCGTAGGGCTCGACGGCGGCCACCGACCTGAAGATTCGAGCCAGCACGGACGGGCGTGGCGGGGACGGCGACGATGGCGACGATGGGCTCATGCGGAATCGATCTGGCACGTTCGACCGTAGAATGCGCCGGCGAGTCAGCCCGGGCAACCGCTACAGCACGGACCCGCCAGCTGCGAGTGCGCCCGATCCTCCTTTGGAGGTGGCGGTTGCGCCGGAACGAAAATCGGGTTTAGCTGGCGGCAGTCAAGCAGCGTTGACAGGGAGATCAGCCGATGCCGAGGCCAGCCTCAAGAGCCGGTTTTGATCGTCTCGCCTCAAGACTCATCCGCGTCAGTTCGGCGATTGCCCTCGGCTGGTTTACCGGCGCGACATTGCTCGCCGCCACGGCCGAGACGCCCGCGCCGTCCGCCGCGTCAATCGTCAGCGACCTTGGCCTGCGTGTCGCCGCCGATCCGGTGCGCCAGCGCAGCGGGTGGAAGCCGCCGCGCAAGATCCTGGTCTCGCCCGGCATACACGATGACCTGCCGGGTCTGCGGCAGGTCGCGCCGGCGGTGCAGTTCATCGAAGTGTCGGCGAACACCCCCGCGAGCGCCATCGCCGACGCCGACGCGGCCATCGGGGTGTGCGACGACAAGACCTTGCGGGCGGCGCCGCAGCTGCAATGGATTCAATTGCTCAGCGCCGGTGTCGAGTATTGCGTGCAGCAGGCACTCATTCGCGAACGACAGCCGCTGGTGACCAACATGCAGCGTGCTGCCGCTGCACCCATGGCAGAGCATGTGCTGGGCATGATGCTGGTCCTGAGCCGTCATTTCGACTATTTCCTGGTCCAGCAGCAGCGTGGACACTGGTCGCGATCCGATCACTATCCGGAACCGATCGATCTGAAGGGCAAGACCCTGCTCGTGGCGGGCCTGGGTGGCATCGGCACCGAAGTGGCCAGGCGCGCCTCCGCCTTCGGGATGCGTGTCACCGCGACGCGCGCCAGCGGCTCGGCGGGACCGGACTATGTCAGCTATGTCGGATCACCCGACGAGCTCTTAAAGCTCGCCAAGGACGCCGATTTCATCGTCAATTGCACACCGCTCACGCCCCAGACCACCGGGCTGTTCAACAAGGAATTCTTCGGCGCCATGAAGCCGTCGGCATACTTCTTCAACGTCGGCCGCGGCGGCAGCGTAGTCACCGCTGACCTGATCGGCGCTCTGAAGCAAGGGCGCATCGCCGGTGCCGGCCTCGATGTGACTGACCCGGAACCGTTGCCGAGCAACAGCCCGTTGTGGCACCTGAAAAACGTGATGATTACGCCTCATATCTCCGGTTTGACGCCCGTGGCCAGAGACCTACGCATGGCCATCCTGCAGGAGAATCTGCGCCGCTATGAAGCCGGCGATCCGATGCTGTCGGTGGTTGACATCGAGCGCGGGTACTAGCACAGCGATCGGCAGGCGCGCTAGCTGCCTCGACGAATCAACTCATAGCGCCGGCCGGCATAGCGCGCCACCGCGCCCCACGCCAGGCACGCACCGACGCCCAACGCCACCGCGCCGCCAAGGCCGAACCCGGCAGCGCGCAACGCCGTTTGCATCCACGCCGAACTGAGATCTCCGAAGCGATACACCACCGTATCGATGACGTTCTTTGTCCTGTAGCGGCTGCCCTGCTCCACCACCGTGAAGCACATTTCGCGACTGGGTCGCGCGATGGCGTACTGCGATACCCGGCGCACCACCTGCAGCGCCTGGATCACGAATAACGACGGGGCGATCGCCACCGCCGCGAAGGCGAGCAGCATGATGAGCGGATTGAGCACCAGCCCGGCCGTGACTCCGAACCGCTGCACCAGGCGTCCCAGTCCGAATATCAGGATCACAGCGGTGGCGATGTTGACCACCAGATCGATATCGGCGATCGCCTGCGCGCGACCCTCCACCGATCCAATCGCACGCGCAACGACGTCAGTCTGCAGGAAATAGCGCCACCGTGCTGACCCAGGTCATCAGCAGCATGAACGCTGCCTGGCTCGCGATGTAGGGCGATCTTGAACAGCTGGGTGAAGCCCTCAAACGGGTGGCCGGGCAATCCGTGATCCAGCGTCGTCGCCTGCACCTCCTGGTGGCTCGCACGCAGGCGCTCCTTCTCGCGCATCAAGGCGTGCACCAGCAGGATCACGACCAGGAAACCCACCGCTGCGACCAGCAGCAGACCGCCGAGCCGCAGGCGGCTGACCAGCAGCCGCGTCAACAACGGGCCGCCGATCTGCGCCGATGCTGCCGCCGGCCGCAATCAGCGCGAACAGCCGCGTCGCCTGGGCGGCAGTGAATATATCGACCATCAGGCTCCAGAACAGCGAGATCATGAACAGGTTGGCGACGCTGAACCACACGTAGTACGCGGCAGCCACCGCGACACTCTGCGGCGCCGACGCGAACAGCCGCTCGAACAGCAGCACGTTGGCGAACCAGAACCAGAACACGCCGGGCAGCAGTCGCGTGAGCTTGAGCCGCGAGGCCAGCAGCGCATAGATTGGCGAGGCCACCAGCGTGCCGACGAAGGTGACGCTGAACAGCACCTGCAGCTGGCCGACGCCGAACACGGTTGCGACCGTGTCGCGCACCGGCCGCAGAATGTAGTAGCTGCCGAGCAGCACGAAATTGCACATGAACGCCAGCGCCACCGCCCGCCGTTCATGCGGCGCGACCCGGGCCGCGAGCTCGATCAGACGGCCCAGGCGCGAGGGCCGGGACAGTGGCTGCATGGCCGCTAGCGCACGCGCCACATCATCATCGCCGCGACCAGCCCCAGCAGGCCGGTCGGCACCCACGCCAGCAGCAGCGGATCGAGGTTGAACACCTGGGTGCCGCTCTCGACCAGCCGCTGCAGAAACAAGTAGACGATGCCGAGCGCCACGCCGAGGTGGTGCGCGCACTCAGCGACGCGGAGCGCAGCGAGCCGAAGCCGAACGGCAATGCGAACAGCAGCGCCACCAGGATGCCCAGGGTGCGCGCCACGCGCGACCAGAACGCGATCTCGTACTGCCCGGTGTCGAGGTTATTGGCCCGCAGGTAGCGTATCGCCCGATACAGCGTGCGCAGCGCCAGCTCCGACGGATCGGTGTTGACCAGTCGCAGGAAATCTGCGCCGGCCGCGGTATGCAGCGCTTGCTGCGCCACCCGCTGGCTCGTGACCGAATCCTCGCCGAAGCGCGACTCGACGTAGTTGCGCAGCAGCCATGACTGCGGTCCGGCGGCGCTCGCGTGTTCGGCACGGGCGATCGCTGCCAGCCGATTGTCGGGCGTCAATTTCGAAGATCAGCATGCCGCCGAACTCGGCCGCGCTCGAGCGGTCCTGGACGTTGAGGATGGTGTCGCCGTCGCGGATCCAGGCCTCCGGCACCGGCGAAGCTCATGTTCGAGTACTTCGCAAACGCCTTCTGCTCATCGGCCAGCTGCCCCAGCGGCTGGGCCAGCAGCTCGCCGATCAGCAGCGCGACCGCAACCAGCACGACCGCGCTCATCAGCACCGCGAGCGCTCAGGCGCAGTTTCGACATCCCCGAGGCGCGCATGATCGTGAGCTCGTGGCTGCGCGCGAGCACGCCGACGCCGAGCAGCGCGCCGATCAGCGCCCCGGCCGGAAAGGATTCGAGCGCGAATTGCGGCAACGTCATGCGCGGAATACTGCAGCGCATCGAGCATGCCGTAGTGACCGACGCCGACGCGCCCTGCTCGCCGATGAAGACGAACAGCATCCCGAGCATCAGCAGCGCCAGCCATCACCAGCGCAACCGCCGACAGCAGCGTGCGCGCGATGTAGCGATCGAGCAGCGTCACCGCTCGCCCTGCGCGCGGCGCGCGCGCCGCGCGCGCAGCACCCCGGGGCCGCAGCATCGCCGCAAGACTCAGGCGCGAAGAACAGTGCCATGCACCCACCACAGTCCGATCGCGGCCGGCATCAAGCCGCGCTCGATCCAGGTGCGCGCCGCCAGCGCCAGGTTCGCGTACAGCGCGAACACCAGCACGGCGAGCCAGACGTGCGCATAGCGTCCCTGGCGCGGGCGCAACCGCCCGAGCGGCACCGCGAGCACCGTAAACACCAGCGTCATCATCGGCAGTCCCAGCCGCCAGTGCAGCTCGGCCAGCAACGGCTGGATCGCGACTGCGCGAGCAGCTGCCATCGTGCTCATCTCGTCCGACGCGCGGCGCGTGCGCGGCGGCCTCGGGCGTCTGCACCGGGATCAGCTGCTGTTCGAAATGCATGATGCGGTAACGGTTGCTGCCCGGCGTGCCCTCGATGCGCTCGCCATCGTAGAGCGTAATGGTCTCAGCCCCGCCGTCGACCGAGCCGGTGTAATGGGCGCGGCGCGCCACCGTGGTCTCCACCGCCGGGCCCTCGCTGCGCTTGACGAATACATCGGTCAGGTCGCCATTGGGCTGGGCGCCGCGCGCATACACCACGATGCGCCCGCCGCTGAAGCTGCGAAACTTTCCGGGCTCGAGCGGCGCGATGATCGCGGCGCGTATCGCCTCGGTGCGCAGCGCGGCCTCGGCGGCGGCGGCGCGCGGCGCGAGGTCGAAGTTGAGCCAGCCGACCAGCGCGGTGACCGGCAGCGCCAGCAGCCACACTGCCGCGGCCACCCGCGCGACGCCGACCCCGCAGGCCTGCGCCGCCGCCATCTCGCTGTCGTGATAGAGCCGGCCGAAAGCCAGCACGATGCCGATCACCAATCCGAATCGGCAGCAGGATCGCGACGTTTTGCGCCGCGCTAAGTCCGATCAGCTCGAGCACGAAGCCCTTCTGGTACTGCAGCTGGGCGGCGCGCGCCAGCACCGCGCCGACCTGATTGACCAACAGCAGGGCAAACGCAACGAGCGTCACGCCAAGGAAGTTGACGGTCATCTCCCAGAGCATATAGCGCTGCAGAATTCGCAACGGGCCCTGATCCTCCAGCCGGCTTCGGCTACACTTGTCCCGGACTGTCGCTGCCGTGCGCAAGCCGGCGTATCGGGTCGCCACCGACGCAAACAGAGATTTACGCCGCGGCGGGCGCTAAGTTATACGAATATTTCGCGGGCAAACAAGGATTAAGACGCATGCGATTCGAAGCTTTCACCCGCCGGGCCGCCGCGCAGCGCAGCCGATTGCCTGGTCATCGGCGCCTTCGAGCGCGGCGAAATGGGCGCCGCGGCGTCGACGCGTCGACCGCAGCCTGCGCGGCCGCGTGCGCACGGCTGCTCACGCGAGGGGATTTCTCGGGTCGCGCGGCGAGACGCTGCTGCTGCCCGAGGTACCCGGACTGGCCAGCGGTAGGCTGATGCTGGTCGGCCTGGGCGTCAGGGCGCAGTTCAACCGTCGCGGCTGGCGCCGCGCGCTGCAGACCGCGATCACCGCGCTGGCGCGCACGCGCATCGCCTCGGCGGCGATCGCGCTCGAGCGCCCGGGGGCGCGCGAGCTGGACGACTATTACTTCGGCCGCAGCATCGCGGAGATTACCGGCGCGAGCCTGTATCGCGTCAACGATCTGAAGACCGCGCGACGTGCGCGCCCGCCGGCACTGGCGCGGATCCTGGTGGGACCGGTCGAGCCCGCAGCCGTTGCCGATGTGCGGCGCGGGCTGGCCGCCGGCGCCGCGGTAGCCGAGAGCGCGAAGCTGCTGCGCAACCTGGGGAATCTGCCGGCCAACGTCTGCACGCCGCGCTATCTGGCCACGCAGGCGCGCGAGCTCGAGCGCACCTATCGGCGCCGGCTGCGCGTGCGCATCTACGATGAGGCCGGCATCCGCCGCCTGAAGATGGGCTGCCTGCTCGCGGTGACCCGCGGCAGCGACGAGCCGCCGCGCTTCATCGTGCTCGAGTACCGCGGCGCACGGCGCAGCCGGCCGCCGACTGGTGCTGGTCGGCAAGGGCGTCACGTTCGACACCGGCGGCATCTCGCTCAAGGATCCGCCGGCGATGGACGAGATGAAATTCGACATGTGCGGCGCCGCCACGGTGCTGGCCGCCATCGATTTCGCCGCCCGCTCCGAGCTGCGGATCAATCTGGTCGGCCTGGTGCCCGTGCTGCGAGAACATGCCGGACGGCCGCGCGGTCAAGCCCGGCGACATCGTCACCAGCGCTTCCGGGCAGACCGTCGAGATCCTCAACACCGACGCCGAGGGCCGGCTGATCCTGTGCGATGCGCTCAACTACGCGCGCCGCTTCGAGCCCGAGGCCGTGGTCGATTTTGCGACCCTGACCGGCGCCTGCATCATCGCGCTGGGCAACCACCACAGCGGCGTCATGGCCAACGATGATGCGCTGGCCCGGGAACTGGTGGAGGCCGGGCTGCGCACCGACGATCGCGCCTGGCAGCTGCCGCTGACCGAGGACTACGGCGAGCAGCTGCGCAGCAATTTCGCCGACATGGCCAACATCGCCGGCCGCGAGGGCGGCGCGATCACCGCGGCCGCGTTCCTGGGCAAATTCACCGCAGGGACTGCGCTGGGCGCACATGGACATCGCCGGCACCGCCTGGAGTGGCGGGGCCGCCAAGGGCGCCACCGGCCGGCCGCTGTCGCTGGTGGCCGACTTCCTGACGCGCCGCGCGCGCCGGCTCGAAGTCCTAGGTGTCGGCCGCGCCGACGCCGCGCGTCGGATTTCTACGTGCTGGCGGGCACCGAGGCGCGCTGCGCGCCTGAAGCTCGCCTGCCGCCTCGCCGAGAAGGCCTATCTGACCGATCAGCGGGTGTTTGTCTGGCTCGACGACGCCGCCGAGCTGCAGAGCTTCGATGAGCTGCTCTGGACCTTCGCCGATCGCAGCTTCGTGCCGCACGAGCTCTACCGCGATGCCCGAGCAGTGGCAGGACACGCCGGTGCTGCTCGGCTGCGACCGCGCAGCCGCAGCAGCCGTTCGACGTGCTGCTCAATCTCGGCAGCCAGGTGCCCGGCAGCCGCCGCGCAGGCCGGCCGCATCGTCGAGATCGTCGACGCCGAGGAGCCGCGCCGGCAGGCCGGCCGCGCAGCGCTTCCGCCACTACCGCGAGCGCGGGCTCGCGCCCGAGACCCACACATCATCGCGGCCGAAGAAACGCCATGAGCCGCGCGCCTCCAAGGCCCTATAATTGCGGGTTTTCCTGGCTTAACACAGTTCGCTGGATGGATAAAGTCTACTCGCCCGCCGAGATCGAACAGCGCCTGCTATCAGCGCTGGGAGGCGCGCCGGCTACTTCGCACCGCGACCCGGCGCCGCGCAGCTACTGCATCGTGATCCCGCCGCCGAACGTCACCGGCACGCTGCACATGGGGCACGCGTTCCAGGACACGATCATGGACGCGCTGATCCGCCAGCACCGCATGCGTGGCGAGCAGACGCTGTGGCAGCCGGGCACCGATCACGCCGGCATCGCCACGCAGATGGTGGTCGAGCGCCAGCTCAACGCCGAGGGCAAACGCCGCACCGACCTGTCGCGCGAGGCGTTCGTCGAGCGCGTCTGGGCCTGGAAGGAGCAGTCGGGCGGCACCATCGCGCAGCAGATGCGCCGCCTGGGCGCCTCGGTGGACTGGTCGCGCGAGCGCTTCACGATGGATCCGGGCCTGTCGCGCGCGGTGAACGAAGCGTTCGTGCGGCTGCACGAGGAGGGCCTGATCTATCGCGGCAAGCGGCTGGTCAACTGGGACCCGGTGCTGCGCACCGCGCTGTCCGACCTCGAGGTGCTGTCGGAGGAGGAACCAGGCCAGCTGTGGCACCTGCGCTATCCGCTCGCCGACGGCAGCGGCCATCGTCGTTGTCGCCACCACGCGCCCGGAGACCATGCTGGGCGATGCCGCCGTTGCCGTGCACCCGGACGATGCCCGCTACCGCGAGCTGATCGGTCGCCGGCGTGCGGCTGCCGCTGGCCGGGCGCGAGATCCCGATCATCGCCGACGAGCTACGTCGACCCGGCCTTCGGCACCGGCTGCCTCAAGATCACGCCGGCGCACGACTTCAACGACTACGCGATCGGCCAGCGTCACGCGCTGCCGCTGATCAACATCTTCACGCCCGACGCGCGCCTGAACGACAATGCGCCGCGCGCATCTGCGCGGCCTGGATCGCTTCGAGGCGCGCGAGCGCATCGTGGCCGAGCTCGACGCCGCCGGTCTGATCGAGCGCATCGAGCCGCACAAGCTGATGATCCCGCGCGGCGATCGCAGCGGCGCCGTGATCGAGCCGTATCTGACCGACCAGTGGTACGTGCGCATCGCACCGCTGGCCGCCCCGGCGATCGCCGCGGTCGAGTCCGGCCGCGTGCGCTTCGTGCCGGAGAACTGGGACAAGACCTTCTTCCAGTGGATGCGCAACATCCAGGACTGGTGCATCAGCCGCCAGCTGTGGTGGGGCCATCGCATCCCGGCCTGGTACGACGAGCAAGGCTACGGTCTACGTCGCGCGCAGCGCGGCCGGACGCCCAGGCTCAGGCGCGCGCACGCCACGGGCGCGAGGTGCCGCTGCGCCAGGACGAGGACGTGCTCGACACCTGGTTCTCGTCCGCGCTGTGGCCGTTCTCGACTCTTGGCTGGCCGCAGCATACCGCCGAGCTCGAGCGCTTCTATCCGACCGACGTGCTGGTCACCGGCTTCGACATCATCTTCTTCTGGGTCGCCCGCATGATCATGTTGGGGCTGAAGTTCATGGGCGAGGTGCCGTTCCGCGCGGTCTACCTGCACGGCCTGATCCGCGATGCCGAAGGCCAGAAGATGTCCAAGTCCAAGGGCAACGTCATCGACCCGCTCGACATCATGGATGGCATCGGGCTCGAGGCGCTGGTGGCCAAGCGCACCTCGGGGCTGATGCAGCCGCACCTGGCCGCAGGCATCGAGAAAGCGACGCGCAAACAATTTCCCGAGGGCATCGCCGCCTACGGCACCGATGCGCTGCGCTTCACGTTTGCCTCGCTGGCGACCCAGAGCCGCGACATGCGCTTCGACCTCGCCCGCGTGGCCGGCTATCGCAACTTCTGCAACAAGCTGTGGAACGCCGCGCGCTTCGTGATGCTGGCGCTCGACGAGGCCACCCCGGCGGCCAGCACCGCTCCCGCGGCCGCGGCGCCGGCAGCCGGCGGCATCGCGATCGGCGGCGTGGCCGATCGCTGGATCCGCTCACGCCTCGGCGCGACCATCGCGCGCCGTCGATCGGGCGTTCGACGAATATCGCTTCGATTTCGCCGCCAGCGCGCTGTACGAATTCACCTGGTACGAGTTCTGCGACTGGTATCTGGAGATCGTCAAGCCGGTGCTGCAGAACGCGCACGACCCGGCCGCGCAGCACGGCGCACGCCGCACGCTGCTGGCGGTGCTCGAGGCGCTGCTGCGCGCGCTGCATCCGCTGATGCCGTTCATTACCGAGGAGATCTGGCTGCGCCTGGCACCGCTCGCCGGCCTCGCCGGCCCGAGCATCATGCTCGCGCCCTGGCCGCAGGCCGACGAGTTTGCGCACGACGCGGCGGCCGAATCCGAACTGCGCTGGGTGCATGCAGGTCGTGCTCGGCATTCGCCAGATTCGCGGCGAGATGGATATCAAGTCCTCGCAGCGCCTGCCGCTGCTGCTGCAACATGCCAGTGCCAGCGACCTGCAGCTCGCACAGCGCCATCAGGCCGCTGCTCGGCCAGCTGGCCGGTGCTCGACACGGTGCGGCCGCTGTCGCCCGGCGATGCCGTGCCGCCCGCGGCCGCCGCGCTGGTCGGCGAGCTCAGCGCTGCTGGTGCCGATGGCGGGACTGATCGAGCCGGCGAGCGAGCTGCAGCGCCTCGACAAGCGGCTGCAGAAGATCGAGCAGGAGCTCGCCAACGCGCGCGCCAAGCTCGGCAACGACAATTTCGTGCACAACGCGCCGGTGGACGTGGTGGCGCAGGAGCGCACGCGCCTGGCCGAACGCGAGCGCGAGCGCGCCGCGCTGCTGCGCCAGATCGAGCAGGTGCGCGCACTGATGCCGCAGCCTCGGCGAGATTCTGGACCGGCTGGCGCCCAGGAGGGTGTCTGAACCGCCTCGACGACAGCCTCGCGGCCATCGAGCGCGTCATCCTCGGCAAGGGCCGGCAGGTGCGGCTGTGCCTGACCTGCCTGCTGGCGCGCGGGCATCTGCTGATCGAGGACGTGCCCGGCGTCGGCAAGACCACGCTCGCGCACACGCCTCGCGCGCGTGCTCGGCCTGGAGTGGACGCGGGTGCAATTCACCAGCGACATGCTGCCGGCCGACATCATCGGCGTATCGATCTTCGATCGCGACACGCACAAATTCCAGTTCCGGCGCGGCCCGGTGTTCACGCAGCTGCTGCTCGCCGATGAGGTCAATCGGGCCAGCCCGAAGGCGCAGAGCGCGCTGCTCGAGGCGATGGAGGAACGGCAGGTCAGCGTCGATGGCGTGACCTACCCACTGCCCGAGCCGTTCTTCGTGGTGGCGACCCAGAATCCGCACGAGCAGGTCGGCACCTATGGCCTGCCGGAATCGCAACTCGATCGCTTCCTGATGCGCGTGAGCCTCGGCTATCCGGACCGCGGCCTCCGAACGCCGCGTGCTGCTGCAGGGCGAGCGGCGCGAGCTGCTGAACGACACGCCGGCCGTTCTCAGCGGCGCCGAAGTGCTGAGCGCTGCAGCGCCAGGTGCGCAGCGTGCACGTGGCGGGCGCGCTGCTCGATTACGTGCAGGCGCTGGTGGCGCGTACGCGCCTGGAGCTGGCGCTCGGTCTGTCGCCGCGCGCCGCGCAGGGACTGCTGCGCGCAGCGCAGGCCTGGGCGCTGCTGCAGGCGAGAGCGCGGTGCTGCCCGAACACGTGCAGACCGTGTTTCCCGCCATCGCGGCGCACCGCCTGGAGTCACGCCGCGGCGACGGGGCCACCCAGCGGCAGCGAGCTGGCCGATGCGCTCATCAAGGCGGTTCCGCTCCCTGTCTGAGCCGCGCGCCGCGTTGTCGCGCGGCGCTCGCGCGCTGGGCGCGCGCGCGCCAGGGCGTGGACACGCCACCGCTGACGCTGCAGGCGCGGCGCATCTACATCCTGCCGACCAGGGCCGGCGTGACCGCGGCGGGGCTGCTGTTCCTGATGCTGCTCGCCGGCATGAACTACAGCAACAGCCTGGCGCTGCTGCTGTGCTTCATGCTGTCGGCGTGGCACTGGTGTCGATGCATCAGTGTCATGCGACGCTCGCCGGGCTGAAGCTGGTGCGCGCCGAAGCCGACAACACCTTCGCCGGGCGCGCCGGCGAGCTGCGGCTGCACTTTGAGAACCCGCAGGCGAGGCCGCGCAGCGGCGCTGCAGCTGCGCGTGCCGGCGAAGCGCACCCAGCCGCTTCGAGCTCGCGCCCGCCGCCGATGCAGACGCGTGCGGCTGACCTTCCGGGCCGGCGCGCGCGGTCGACAGCGCATCGAGCGGCTCGAGCTGTCGACGCGATGCGCCGCTGGGGCTGTTTCGGGCCTGGACCTGGCTGCACCTGCCGCTCGAGGCGATCGTGTATCCGGCGCCGGCCGGCACGCGCGCGCTGCCGATGCGCCGTGGCGAGCCGCGCAACGACGAGCAACGCTCGCGCGTCAGCGGCGAGGAGGAATGGGCCTGGCTGCGGCCGTTGCGGGAGAGCGATTCGCCGCGCAGTGTCGCCTGGAAGGCCTACGCGCGCGGCGGGCCGTTGCTGGTCGCGCACTACGACGCGCCGGCCGGGGTGCACCGCCTGCTGGATTTCGCGCTGCTGCAGGCCCTGCCGCTCGAGCAGCGACTGTCGCAGCTGGCGCAATGGGTGCTCGATTGCGAGCGCCTCGGCGAGGCCTACGCCTGCAGCTGCCGCAGCGGGCGCTGCCGGCCGGGCACGGCCTCGCGCAGCAACGCGCCTGCCTCGAAGCGCTGGCGCTGTATTCGCCGTGAACGCACCCGCCGCGATCGCCGATGAATCGACCGCGTTGCCGGCCAGCACCGTGTGGCTGCTGCTCGGCGGCTTCTTCGGCGCGGTGCTGCTGAATGCGCACCACGCGGCGCTCTGGTGCCTGCCGTGGGCGCTCGGGGCCATCGCCTGGCGCGCGCGCGACCTGCACGCGCCGCTGCACCTGCCAGCCCGCTACCTGCGCATCGGCGTTGCGCTGCTGCTGATGCTTGCGGTGCTGGTCGGCTTTCACACGTTGAATGGCATCGCGGCGGGCTCGACTCTGCTGGTCGCGATGTCGGCCCTGAAGCTGACCGAAACCGTGCGCCGCCGCGACTGGCTGATCATGTCGGGCGCGGCGCTGTTCCTGCTGCTCACCGCCTGCCTGGACGGCCAGGCGCTGTGGCGCCTGCCGCTGTATGCGGCGCGAGCTGTGGCTGCTGTGCGCGGCACTGTACGCGCTCGGCGCCGGTGCCGCCGCACCGCCGACGGCGACGCTGCTGCGTCGCTCGGCACTGAGCCTCGCGACCGCATTGCCGTTCGCGCTGCTGCTGTTCCTGTTCGTACCGCGGCTGCCGGGCGCGTTCTGGGCGTTGCCGCGCCAGAACGAGGCGATCACCGGCCTCGGCGACGACATGAGCCCCGGCAGCATCTCGGCCCTGACCGAATCGGGCGAGCCCGCGCTGCGCGTGCGTTTCGATGGCGCGCCACCGCCACCCGCCGAGCGCTATTGGCGCGGGCCGGTACTGCATCTATTCGACGGCTACACCTGGCGCCGCCGCCATGCGGACTTCGGTCGTGCGCCGCGCCTGCAGTACCTGGGACCGGCCTACAGCTATCAGGTCACGCTGGAGCCGAACGAGCACAATGTGCTGATCGCGCTCGAGCTGGCGCAGGGACTGCCCGACGAGCTGCCGAATGCATTCCCGACCTTCGACTACCAGCTGATCGCGCCCGCGCCGACCAGCCGCACTATCAGCTATCACCTGCGGTCCTATCCGCAACATCGCAACATCGAGCCGCTGACCGCTGCCGCGCGCCGGCTGGATCTGCAGCTGCCCCCGGAGCGCAACCCGCGCAGCATCGAGCTGGCGCACGCGCTGCGCGCCCGCGCCGGCAGCGATGCCGACTACGTCACTGCGGTGCTCGACTATCTGCGTGGCGGCGGCTTCAGCTACACGCTCGAGCCGGCGCTGCTGAATCTGGATTCGGTCGACGACCTGCTGTTTCGCACGCGCGAGGGCTTCTGCGGCCACTACGCGTCGGCCTTCGTCACGCTGATGCGCGCGGCGGGAGTGCCGGCGCGGGTCGTGACCGGCTATCTGGGCGGAACCTGGAATCGCTACGGCGACTATCTCTAGATCAGCCAGTCCGACGCCCATGCCTGGGCCGAGGTATGGCTCGAGCCGCAGGGCTGGGTACGGGTCGATCCGACCGCGGTCGTGGCTCCGGGCCGCCTGACCGAAGAGCTCGATGAGCTGCTGCCCGGTGCCGCCGGCGGCGCGCACCGATTGCTTGCCGCCCCGTGGATCGCCAACGCGGTGCAGGCCTGGCATGGGCTCAACGCCTGGTGGCAGGACGAATTCGTCGGCTTCAACTTCACCAAGCAGCTCGCGCTGCTCGACCGGCTCGGCCTTCCGCGCCACGACCTGCAGGAATTCGCTCTGCTGCTGGCCGCCGGCGCGAGTGTGTGGTTGGCGCTGATCGCCTGGGGACTGCGTCCACGGCTGCAGCGGCGCATGGGAGACGGCCTGAGCCGCAGCTGGCGCACACTGGAACGCAAGATGCGCCGTGCCGGTGCCCCGCGCGCCGCGTACGAGGGCCCGATCGCGTACGCCGAGCGCGTGGGCCGCTCGCGGCCCGACCTGTCGGCCGCGCTCGGCGTGCTGGCGCGCCGCTACGCAAAGCTGCGCTACGGGCCCTCGCCCGGCGCCGCGGAGCTCGAGCAGTTCCGGCGCGCGGTGCGGCGGCTGCGGCCACGGGCCGCGAGCCGCGCGCGCGCAAGGCCGCGCCGGGCTACCCCGCGAGCCGATTAGCGGGCCGTGGCGGGGGCGCGCACGCGCGCCAGCAGCAGCGCCCCGCCGATGAAAAACAGGCCGAGCACCAGGATCGACAGGCGCTGATTGCCGGTGGCGATCGCGACCACGCCCATCGCCAGCGGGCCGAGCACCGCCGCGAATTTCGCCAGCATGTTGTAGAAGCCGAAGTACTCGCCCGAGCGCTCGCGCGGAATCAGGTGCGCGAACAACGAGCGCGACAGCGCCTGCACGCCGCCCTGCACCGTGCCGACGACCGCCGCCAGAATGTAGAACTGCGCGCTCGGTCTGCATGAAATAGGCATAGCAGGTCAGTGCCACGAAATACCGCCAGCCCCAGATAGATCGCGCGCTTCGCGCCGATCCGGTCGCCGAGCCGACCAAACAGCAGCGCGCACGGGAACGAGACGAACTGCACCAGCAGCAGCGCCTGGATCATCGCGGAGGACGAGAAGCCGAGCTTCAGGCCGAAATCCACAGCCATCAGCTGCAGCGTTCCGATTGCGTCGATGTAGAGCCAGTAGGCCAGCAGGAAGTGCAGCACCGGCCGGTCGCGCAGCACACCGCGCACCGTCTCCCACAGCTCGCGCCAGCCGGTGCTCTCGGGCGGTCGGGGCCGCCTCGCGTACCAGCGGAACATCGGCAGTGAGAACACCAGCCACCAAACGGCGACGTCGAGGAACGCAATGCGCGATCGCGCTGGCGGCGCTGGCGATGTGAAACCAGTGCGGGATACTTCACCAACAGCGACGTTGAACAGGAACAGCAGGCCGCCGCCCAGGTAGCCCAGAGCGAAACCCAGCGACGACACGCGGTTGGTCTCGCTGCGCGCTCGGCGACCTGCACGATCAGCGCGTCCTGGAACGACGAGCCGGCCCAGAATCCGATCGAGCCGAGCCCGAAGACGATCAGCGCCCACGACCAGTGGTCCGGCGCCGATCAGCGCCAGCGCCGCGGTGGCCAGTGCGCCGAGCGCAGTGAAGATGCCGAACCACAGTTTCTTCTGCGCCACGCCGGTCGGCCAATGCGCCAAGCCAGGGCGCAATCAGCATCACGAAGAAGGCGGCGCTGGAGTTGGTCAGCCCGAGGTAGAACGTCGAGGTGGTGCCCGGCAGCCCAGCAGCCCAGTACTGATCGAAGAAGATCGGAAACAGGCCGACCAGCACGGTGGTGACTGAAGGCATGGTTGGCCCAGGCGGTCAGCGCCCAGGCCCATTGGGCGGCGCGTCTTGGGACTCAACGCATGCTCCGTGCGCTCATTCCACCAGGTGTTCGCGCGTCTCGTGAAACCCGATATCCGGCCAGCGCTCCTGCGTCAGCTGCAGATTCACGCGCGAGGGCGCCAGATACACCAGCGCGCCGCCGTGATCGAGCGCCAGGTGCTCGTAGGCCTTGAGCCTGAATCTCCTCCAGCTTGAAGCGCATCCGCGGCGCTGATCCAGCGCGCCGTGTGCACGGCGATGTTGTCGAACGCGCACTGCACGCCGTACTCGTCCTGCAGGCGAAACGCCACCACCTCGAACTGCAGCTGACCCGACCGCGCCGAGGATCAGGTCGCTGTTGCGCAGCGGGCGAAACAGCTGCGTTGCGCCCTCCTCGCACAGCTGGTCAAGACCCTTGGCCAGCGCCTTCATGCGCAGCGGATCCTTCAGCACCGCGCGGCGGAAGATCTCCGGCGCGAAATTCGGGATGCCGGTGAAGTGCAGCGCCTCGCCTTCGCTGAAGCTGTCGCCGATGTTGATGGTGCCGTGATTGTGCAGGCCGATGATGTCGCCGGCATAGGCCTCCTCGGCCTGCGAGCGGTCGGCGGCCATGAAGGTCAGCGCATCGGCGATGCGTAGCTCCTTGTCGAGGCGCACGTGTCGCAGGCGCATGCCGCGCTGGTAGCGGCCCGAGCACAGCCGCAGGAATGCGATGCGATCGCGATGCCCGGGATCCATGTTCGCCTGGATCTTGAACACGAAGCCGCGTCAGCGTCGGCTCGCTCGCCTGCACGCTGCGCTCGCGGCACGCGCGCGGCAGCGGCGGCGGCGCGTGCGCCACGAATGAGCGCAGCAGCTCCTCGACGCCGAAATTGCTGATCGCCGAGCCGAAGAACACCGGTGTCTGTCGCCCGGCGCGATAGCTCTGCGGATCGAAGGCCGCGGTCGCGCCGCGCACCAGCTCGATCTCGGCCGCCAAGCGGCTCGGCGTCCTCGCCGAACAGCTCGCGCGCCGCCTCCGATGCCAGTCCATCGATCACCCGGTTGCCGCCGACGCGGCCGCGCTCACCCGCCTCATAGACGTAGATGCGGTCCTCGAGCAGGTGATAGATGCCCTTGAGATCGCGGCCCATGCCGATCGGCCAGGTGATCGGTGCGGTCTGGATCTTCGAGCACGCGCTCGATCTCATCGAGCAGCTCGATCGGCGCGCGGCCGTCGCGATCGAGCTTGTTGATGAAGGTCATGATCGGCGTGTCGCGCAGCCGGCATACTTCCATCAGCTTGATGGTTCGCTCCTCCACGCCCTTGGCGCAGTCGATCACCATCAGCGCCGAATCCACCGCGGTCAGCGTGCGATAAGTGTCCTCGGAGAAATCCTCGTGGCCCGGGCGTATCGAGCAGATTGATGATGTGCTCGCGATACGGAAACTGCATCACCGAGCTGGTAACCGAGATGCCGCGCTGCTGCTCGAGCCGCATCCAGTCCGAGGTCGCGTGGCGCGCGGCCTTGCGGCCCTTGACCGTACCGGCCATCGTGATCGCGCCGCCGAACAGCAGCAGCTTCTCGGTCAGCGTGGTCTTGCCGGCGTCCGGGTGCGAGATGATGGCAAAGGTGCGCCGCCGCGCGATTTCCTGCTCGAGCGTAGTCATGGACGATGGCTGGTACGTTGGCTAAAAGGCGCGCGATTCTAATCGATGCGGCGCTTGAGCACGATCGCATCTTCGCGGCCGTCCACGGCCTGATAGTAGCCCCGGCGCGTGCCGATCTGCGCGAAGCCGAGCGACTGATAGAGACGGATCGCGGATGTGTTGGAGGGCCGCGCCTCGAGAAACGCCTCTCTGGCGCCGGCATTGCCGGCCGCCAGCATCAGGTGCGTCAGCAGCCGTCGGCCGATGCCGCGGCAGCGATAGGCGCTCGGCGACGCACAGATTGAGCAGATGCGCCTCGCCGGCCGCGACGCTGAGGATCCCGTAGCCGACCGCGACCGGCACGATCTCGGCGACACGGCAGGTGTAGTTGACCCGCAGACAGTCGCGAAAGATCCCCTCGGTCCAAGGAAACGCGTAGGACGCGCGCTCGATGCGCAGCACCTGCGCGATATCCGCCTCCTGCATGCTGCGGATCGTCGAGTTCGGGCATCCCAATCGCGTCGTGTCGTACGACCGCCATAGGAGACTCAATGACCTCCGGACTCCGGACCAGGCAATGCGCCGCTGCTGCGCACCTCGCCCGCGGCCGCACGGGCGCGGGCGAGTTCGGCACGCACGAACTTCAGGTCGATCCAGGCCTTGCGCTTCTCGCCCGGACTGCGCAGCAGGTAGGCCGGATGGTAAGTCACGATCAGCGGCGTCGCGCGCGTGCCGAATCGGTGCACCTGGCCGCGCAGGCGCGCCAGCGGCGTGTCGGTGGCGAGCAGATTCTGCGCCGCGATCCGGCCGACCGCGAGTATCAGCCGCGGCGCGATCATTCGACCTGCTGCTGCAGATACGGCAGGCAGGAGGCGACCTCGGTGGGCTTGGGGTCGCGATTGCCCGGCGGCCGGCACTTGAGCACATTGGCGATGTACACCGTCTCGCGCGGACTGCCGATCGCACGCAGCATCGAATTGAGCAGCTGCCCGGCGCGGCCGACGAACGGCTCGCCCTGGCGGTCCTCGTCGGCCCCGGGCGCCTCGCCGATCACCAGCAGTTCGGCGCAGCGGTCGCCGACGCCGAACACCGTCTGGGTGCGGGTCTGGCAGAGCTCACAGCGCACGCAGGCGCTGACCTGGGCACGCAGCCCCTGCCACGCCCGATCGGACGCGTCGATCCCGGCGCCGGCCCTCGGCACCGCCATTCCCACCCTCGCCGGCGGTGCCGGCAGCGGCGCCATGGCGAGCTGCATCGGATCGCTCCCGCCGGTGCCTCGGGGAACTCGATCATCGGCTCATCGGCATCGCTGCCGTCGCCTGCGGTGCCGTGCGCCGCGCGCGCGGCGTCCACAGGTCGATGCCGAGGGCCTCCAGATACTGCTCGCGCGCGCTCATGGGCGGCATTTTCCGGCGGCGGCTTGCGCTCCAGACGCTGCGAGCGGCGGATGCGCCGCCACACCCACAGCAGCGGCGACCACAGCGCGTAGCCGCCGAAAATCACCAGCAGCACGATGGCCGGGGCCGGTGCAATCACGATGAACACCAACGCCACGCACCACCAGCCAGATGAAGCGCACCGGCCGCGTCAGGTCGAAGCCCTTGAAGCTCGAATAGGAGAAGCGGCAGACCATCAGCGCGCCCGCGGCCGCCGTGATCATGAACGCGAGAATCAATCCGGGCAGGCCCGGCTCGCGCCATTCGCTCGACATCCACAGGAATGCGGCAACCACCGCCGCCGCCGACGGGCTCGGCAGGCCCTCGAAATAACGCTTGTCCTGCACGCGCGAACTGAATTTCGCCAGCCGCAGCGCGGCCGCAACGGCATAGAAGAATGCCGCCAGCCAGCCGAAGCGATACCAGGCCTTGCCGTACTCGGCGATGCGGGCGACGCCCCATTGATAGGACACGATCGCCGGCGCGACGCCGAAGGCGACCATGTCGGCGAGGCTGTCGTATTCCTTGCCGAACGCGGTCTCGGTGCTGGTCAGGCGCGCGACCCGGCCATCGAGGCCATCGAACATCATCGCGATGAACACCGCCATGCCGGCGCGCTCGAAGTTGCCGTCGATCGCCGCGACGATCGCGTAGAAGCCGGAGAACAGGCACCCGGTCGTCAGCAGATTGGGCAGCAGGTAGATGCCGCGCGACGGTCGGCGGACGGGCAGGCTGTCGGGATCCATGGGGCCGGCATCATAGGGTGAGTCCCCCGCGGGTCACAACCAGACCGCACTAACCCGCGCTAACCCTTCTGTTAACATTGCGGTTTTTATCCATTTACCCGCCACCCGCCCATGCGCCTGTCGCAATACCCGATCAATACCGTCAAGGAAACCCCGTCCGAGGCCGAAATCATCAGCCATCAGCTGATGCTGCGCGCCGGGACTGATCCGCCGCGCTGCGGCCGGGATCTACAGCTGGCTGCCGCTGGGTCTGCGCACGCTGCGCAAGGTCGAGACCATCATCCGCGAAGAGATGGACCGTGCCGGAGCCTTCGAGCTGCTGATGCCCGCGGTCCAGCCCGGCGAGCTGTGGCAGGAATCGGGTCGCTGGAACGAGTACGGTCCGGAGCTGCTGCGTCTGAAGGATCGCCACGAGCGCGACTTCGTGGTCGGACCCACGCACGAGGAGGTGATCACCGACATCGCGCGACGCGAGATCAAGAGCTATCGCCAGCTGCCGGTAAACTTCTACCAGATCCAGCTCAAGTTCCGCGACGAGGTGCGGCCGCGCTTCGGCGTGATGCGCGGCACGCGAATTCATCATGAAGGATGCCTATTCCTTCCATGTCGATGAGCGCTCGCTGGCGGAAGGCTATGCCGCGATGCGCGCCGCCTATACGCGCATGTTCCAGCGCATGGGACTGAATTTTCGCACTGTGCAGGCCGACACCGGCGCCATCGGCGGCAGCGCGCTCGGAGGAATTTCAGGTGCTGGCGGCTTCGGGCGAGGATGCGATCGCGGTCTCCGATGCCGATGATTTCGCGGCCAACGTCGAGCTCGCCGCGGCACTGCCGCCGGCGGCGCCGCGCCCGCCGCCGGCGCGAGCCGCTGCAGCGCGTCGCAACCCCTGGTGCGCGCACCATCGAGCAGCTCAGCGCGCTGCTGCAGGTCCCGGCCGCGCGCTGTCTGAAGACGCTGATCGTCGCGGGCAGCGACGGCACGGCCGCGTGGCACTGCTGCTGCGCGGCGATCACGAGCTCAATGCCGTCAAGGCGCAGAAGCTGCCCGGGCGTCGCCAGCCCGCTGCGCATGGCCAGCGCCGCCGAGGTGCAGGCCGCGACCGGCTGCGACGCCCGGCTCCATCGGCCCGCTGGGGCTCGAGGGCTGCCGGTGCTATGCCGACCACGCCGCGCTCGCGATGGCCGATTTTGTCTGCGGCGCCAACGAGAAGGACGTGCATCTGCACGGGCGTCAACTGGGGCCGCGACCTGCCCGAGGCGCCCGCGGCGCCGATCTGCGCAACGTCGTCGCCGGCGACCCCAGTCCCTCCGGGCACGGGCAGCGCTGCGCATCGTGCGCGGCATCGAGGTCGGGCATATCTTTCAGCTCGGCAGCAAGTACAGCGCCGCGATGAATGCGACGGTGCTCGACGAGGCGGGCAACGCGGTGCCGATGCTGATGGGCTGCTATGGCATTGGTGTGACGCGCATCGTAGCGGCCGCGATCGAGCAGAATCACGATGAGCGCGGAATCATCTGGCCGGATCCGATCGCACCATTCCATGTGGCCTGGTGCCGCTCAATCTGCAGAAGTCCCCGCGCGTGCGCGCGGCGGCCGATGCGCTTTATGCGCAGTTGTGCGCCGCCGGCATCGACGTGCTGTACGACGATCGCGACGCGCGGCCCGGGGTCAAATTCGCGGACGCGGAGCTGCTCGGCATCCCGCACCGCATCGTCGTCGGCGAGCGCGGCCTGGAGGCCGGCACGCTCGAATACCGCCATCGCCGCGCCAGCGACAGCGAGAATTTTCCCCAGCAGGCCGCTGGAGTTCATCCGCGCGCGCCTGCAGTTCGCGCAGCCGACCTGAAGAGCGTGCGCATGACAATGCCGCGCATACGGTGCGCTGCTCGCCGCTGGCGCCTGCTCGGCGCGCTCATGCCGCGCCGCGGCCGCCCCGGCCGCGTCCGCGCAGCAGCGATCCGGAGCTGCGCGCGGTGGTCGCAGCAGGCAATCAGCCAGGCGCAGTGCTTCGCCGACCAATACGATTCGGCGGTCTGGTACACGCTGATGGAGCCGAAGCTGCGCCGCTACGTCAAGGACCAGCACGAGCGGCTGCGAGATTCTGCGCACGCGTCTACTGCGAGGCGCATCGCACCGGCCAGAGCGTGCTGCCGCCCGGCCTGGTCATGGCGGTGCTCGACGTCGAGAGCGGGTTCGATCGCTGGGCGGTCTCGAGCGCCGGCGCGGTCGGGCTGATGCAGGTGATGCCGTTCTGGCCCGAGCAGCTCGGCATGCGCCGCTACGAGCTCACGCGCATCACCGCCAATCTGCACATGGGCTGCGCAATCCTGCGCTTCTACCTGGACAGCGAGCGGCGCGATGTGCGGCGCGCGCTCGAGCGCTACAACGGCAGCATCGGCCAGCGTGACTATCCCGACCGCGTGATCGTGCGCTGGACGCACCTATTGGCACGGCGCCGACGACCTGGGGCGCAGGCCGCCGGTCAAGACGTCCTGAAATCCGCGCGGCAACTGCGCCGGGTGAAGCTCGACGATCTCCACCGCCACGTCGGTCACCTTGGCGGCCGAAGGTCCGACCCACAGCCATTCGATGAACTCGTACACCGCGGCGTTCCTCGCCGTACGCGAGTACCTCGACCCGCCCGTCCGTCGAGGTTGCGCGCATGCCCGGCGATCCCGGCCGCACGGGCGCGCTGCTGGGCACTGGCGCGGTAGTACACGCCCTGCACGCGGCCCGAGACCAGGCAGCGGCGCGCAACGTGCGGGGCTTTGGCTGGCGGATCCGCGCTCATGCGCGATGATTTCCCGGCGGGCCGCATGCGGTCAATGGGTTAGACTCACCGCCGATGGCTGAAATACTCGTGGTGTACTACTCGCGCGATGGCAGCACCGCGGAGCTGGCGCGACAGGCCTGCCGCGGCATCGAGTCGATCGCCGGGGCGAGCGCCACGCTGCGCACCGTGCCCCCGGTCAGCGCCGGCAGCGAAGCCGCACCACAGCCGGTGCCCGCTCGAGGGCCGCCGTACGCGACGCTCGAGGAACTGCGCCGCGCCGATGCGCTGATGCTCGGCAGCCCGACGCGCTTCGGCAACATGGCCGCGCCGCTGAAATACTTCATCGATTCGACCTCGAGCCTGTGGCTCGACGGCGCGCTCGCCGGCAAGCCGGCCGCGGTGTTCACCGCGACGCAGACCATGCACGGCGGCCAGGAGAGCACGCTGCTGTCGATGATGCTGCCGCTCCTGCATCACGGCATGCTGCTGGTCGGATTGCCCTACACCGAGCGCGCGCTGTCGAGCACGCGCGGCGGCGGCTCGCCCTATGGGGCGTCGCACGTGGCAGCGGTTCAGCCGGACCTGACCGACGATGAGCGCGCGCTGGCGCAGGCGCTCGGCCGGCGGGTGGCGCAGCTTGCGGTCACTCTGCAACACCGCCCGGGCGCTGGGCCAGCACCTGGCGGATGAATGGCACCGTGAGACGTCGCTGCGCCTGCAGCGCGGCGTCATCGAGCGCATCCAGCAGCTGGTACAGCGTCGCCAGGTCGCGGCGGAAGCGCCGCTGCAGATACAGCGCGGTCTCCTCGGGCAGTTCCAGGCCGCGCGCGCGAGCGCGCAGACGCAGCGCCTCGCGTTGCCCGGTCTCATCGAGCGGGCGCAGCGGCAGCAGCACCGCTGCGGCAAAGCGCGATGCCAGGTCGGGCAGCGAGAACTTCAGCAGCAACGGCGGCTCCGCCGCGGCGGCGAGCAGCACCGCACCGCGCTCCTCGATCTCGCGGTGCAGGCGGAACAGCCCCTGCTCCCAGTCGCGCAAACCGGCGACCGCCGCCACATCGTCCAGCGCCACCAAGCGCGCGCTGTGCCAGCCCTCGAGCATCTCCGGACCGAGGGCCAGCAACTGCGACAACGGCAGATAAGCCGCGTCGGCGCCAGCGGCGTGCGCCAGCGCGCAGCTCGCCTGCAGCAGATGCGTGCGGCCCACCCCGGGCGGTCCGGACAGCCAGTACACGCCGGCCTGCGTGCCACGCGCAAGCGCCTGCAGCTGTTGCACCGCTGCGAGATTGTCCCCGGGGACATAGCTGTCGAATACCGCGCGTTCGCGCAACCGCATCGCCAGCGGCAACTGTTTCACGGCAACAATCCCGGCGATGAACCGATCAGGGCAGGCCTCAAGCGCGTGCCACCTGCAGCGCGCGCCGCGTGAACTCGCGTACATAGGCCAGCCCGCTGAGCAGCACGGTGGCGAAGGTCAGCCACTTCAGCGCATCGACCACGCCCTGCGGCGGAACGGAGTAGCCGGCGTGGGCGACGACTGCCAGCACGTACAGCACCTGAAACAGCGTGTTGACCTTGCTGCTGATCAACGGCTGCCCCTTGAGCGGGCCCCAGCCGAAATGATAGGCGAGCGAGCCGAGCAGGATCAGCACATCCCGCCCCACCGCGGCGATCGTCAGCCAGCGCGGAATCAGCCCATACCAGGTGGCGACCAGAAACACGCCCACCAGCAGCAGCTTGTCGGCCAGCGGGTCGAGCAGCTTGCCAAGCTCCGAGGTCCAGCGGAATCGCTTGGCAAGAAAGCCGTCGAGCCCATCGCTCATCGCTGCGAGGAAGAACAGCAGCAGCGTCTGCGGATAGTTCGCGTGCGCGATCGACACCACGATGGGCCACACCAGCGCGATGCGCAGCAGGCAGATCAGATTCGGCAGGTGACGCACTGCGTACCTAAGGGGCCGCCTGGTAGCGGAAATCCAACGTACCTGCGCTCGCGCCGGTGGCGCGCAACCGATCGTTCGCCAGCGCGTGCACCAGCTCCATCTGGTCGCCGCGCACCTTCAGGTGCAGCACCAGGCTGTCGGCGTCGACCTCGCGCAGCTCGATGCCGGCCACCTCGGGGGCGGTGCGCAGCGCGGTCACCACGCGGGCGAAGCCCGGCAGATCGGCGACGCCGGAGATCCGGCAGTTGTAATCCGCCACCGAGGCGACATCGAGATCGCGGGCAGCGCGCACCAGCGTGTCGGTGACCTCATCGATCGCGAGCTCCGGGCCACCACTCCAGCGCCCATCAGCGGTCGGTGCCGCCAGCGCCCACTGCAGTACGGCGGGCTCGCCCGGCGAGGCCACTGCGGTCAACGCCGCGGCCGCGCCGGCCCGGCGCGCGGCCGCCAGCGGCCCATCGGTGCCCGCGGCGCCACCGGCCCCTGGGTCTGCGAACATGATCGGCAGGCCACGCGCCTCCGCCGCGGCGGCCAGGCGCGCCCGCAGCGCTTGCGCCACGGCATCTTCCAGCGGCGGCAGCGCCACCCACAGCAGCGGTCGCTCCGGGCCCCAGACGCTGCGACCCGCGCCACTGATCGCATCGCGCAGCGCATCGGCCTGGAACAGCACCTGGGTCGCGCCGGCGGTGGTGCGGCGCTGGAGCTGCACGTAGCGCTGCGCATCACCGATCAAACCCGCGAGCGCCGGATCGCTGGCCGCATCGCGCGCGCCGGTGAGCCGCACCAGCACCTGCCGCATCGCCTCCTGCGCCGCCTGTTGGCCATCGCTCGCGGCGACGACCGCGCCGTACAGCGTGCTCACCAGCTGCGCTGCGTGCGCGCCCGGCGCCGGACTCACCAGGCTCAGTGCCAGCAGCGGCCAGAACCGAAAAAATACGCGACTGCGGTGCATGCTTCCGAGGCTCCCTCGGCTACTATAACGTGCCCGCAATGGCGCTGCGCAGGCCGCGCTGGACACCAGGCGACATTCATGAGCAAGCCGCACAGCTATACCTATCGCGAGGCCGGCGTCGACATCGATGCCGGCGATGCCCTGGTCGAGCGCATCAAGCCGCTGGTCCGGCGTACCATGCGGCCCGAGGTGCTCGCGGGCATCGGCGGCTTTGGCGCGATGGTCGAGCTGCCCCCCGGACGCTACCGCCGGCCAGTGCTGGTCTCGGGCACCGACGGCGTCGGCACCAAGCTGCGCCTCGCGATCGAGACCGGCCGCCATGAGACGATCGGCATCGACCTGGTCGCCATGTGCGTCAATGACGTCGTCGTGCAGGGCGCCGAGCCGCTGTTCTTCCTCGACTACTACGCGACCGGCCATCTCAACGTCGAGGTCGCCGCCACCGTCATCAGCGGCATCGTCGAGGGCTGCGCGCAGGCCGGCGCGGCGCTGGTGGGCGGCGAGACCGCCGAGATGCCCGGCATGTATCAGGGCGAGGACTACGATCTTGCGGGCTTCTGCGTCGGCGTGGTCGAGAAGGAGGCCATCATCGACGGCAGCCGCGTCGGCGCCGACGACGCGGTGATCGGCCTGGCCTCCTCCGGCCCGCACTCCAATGGCTATTCGCTGATCCGCAAGCTGGTCGCGCTCGCCGGGGCGACCCCCGCCACGCAGCTCGCCGGCCAGCCGCTGTTCGACCAGCTGCTGAGGCCGACGCGCATCTACGTGAAGCCGCTGCTGGACCTGATCGGCGCACTGCCAGTGCACGCGCTGGCGCACATTACCGGCGGGGGTCTAACCGACAACATCCCGCGGGTGCTGCACAGTGGCCTGGAGGTGGTGCTGCGGCGGGGCAGCTGGCCGCGCCAGCCGGTGTTCGACTGGCTTGCGCACACCGGCGCGATCGCAGATGCCGAGATGCATCGCACATTCAACTGCGGCATCGGCATGGTGGCGATCGTCGCCGCCGAGCGGGCCGCCGATGCGGTGCGGGTGCTCGAGCAGGCCGGCGAGCATGCCATGGTCATCGGCAAGGTCAGGCGCGGCGAACGTGGCGTCGTCATCGAGGCATGAGAGCCATGGCCGCGCGCCGCGGGCATCGGGCCCGGTCGTGGCTGGGGGCGTTTGCCATCGCCGTCAGCCTGGTTTGCGCGTCCCCGGCCGCGGAACTCGAGGCCTTCCAGGCCTCTTACAGCTGGAGCTGGAAGGGAGCCACGGTGGCGGTCTCCACGCTCAAGCTCGAGCATGGTGAAGGCGATACCTGGATCTATAGCTCCAGCAGCGAGCCGCGCGGGCTCGGCCACCTGTATCCGATGCGCCCCAGGTTGCGCAGCACCTTGCGCATCACCGACCAGGGGGTGCTGCCGCTGAGCTTTCGGGCCGAGGGCGGCGGCGACAGCCACGACGCCGACGTCAGATTCGACTGGAGCGCCGGGCGTGCCACCGGCGTCTACGAGGGCAGCGTGCTCGATCTGCCGCTCAAGCCCGGCATTCAGGATGACCTGTCGGTGCAGATCGCGATGATGGTCGAGTTGATGCACGGCCGGACCCCCGAGCACCTGTCGATGATCGACAAGAACTCGACGCGCGACTACCGCTACCAGCGCGAGGGCGCGGAGAGCCTCGCCACGCCGCTGGGTCGGATCGACACCATCATCTACAGCAGTCAGCACCCGGGCTCACCGCGTGTGACGCGCTTCTGGTGCGCGCCGTCGCGCGGCTACCTGCCGATGCGGGTCGAGCAGAAGCGCCTCGACAGCGTCGAATGGACCATGGAGATCCAGAGCCTCCAGCGCGACTGAACCGCTCAGGCCCTCGGCAGCGTCACGCCCTTCTGTCCCTGGTACTTGCCGCCGCGATCGGCATACGAGATCTCACAGACCTCATCGGATTCGAAGAACAGCATCTGCGCGACGCCCTCGTTCGCGTAGATCTTGGCGGGCAGCGGCGTCGTGTTCGAGAACTCGAGCGTGACGTGGCCCTCCCATTCGGGCTCCAGCGGCGTCACGTTGCAGATGATGCCGCAGCGTGCGTACGAACTCTTTCCAAGGCACACGACCAGTACGTTGCGCGGGATACGAAAATATTCAACCGTGCGCGCCAGCGCAAATGAATTGGGTGGAATGATGCATACATCGGCGCGACAGATCGACGAAGCTCTTCTCGTCGAACTGCTTCGGGATCGACGATGGTCGAGTTGATGTTGGTGAAGATCTTGAACTCCTGCGCGCACCGCACGTCGTAGCCGTAGCTCGAGGTGCCGTAGGAGATCACCCGCCCGGCGACGCCGTCGCGCACCTGGCCGGCCTCGAACGGCTCGATCATGCCGTGCTCGCGCGCCATGCGGCGGATCCAGTTATCCGACTTGATGCTCATTCGCTTCTGCCGATGGCCTGCGCGTTCAGGTGTCTTCGACCACGATCTTGGGGAACAGCGCGCTGCGATCGCGCGCGCGCCGCGCCAGTGCCGCCGCGGCATGCCGCGCGGCCTCGATGTAGGCCTGCGCGCGCGCGCACTGTCCGGCTCGGCCACGACGGTCGGACGACCGCCGTCGGCCTGCTCGCGGATCTGCGCGTCGAGCGGCAACTCGCCCAGCAGCGCCACGCCGCATTCAGCGGCCATGCGCGCGCCGCCGCCGGCACCGAAGATGTGCTCCACGTGTCCGCAGTTGGAGCACACGTGCATGCTCATGTTCTCGATGATCCCGAGCACCGGCACCGAGACCTTTTCGAACATCGCCAGCCCTTTGCGGGCATCGGCGAGCGCGATGTCCTGCGGCGTGGTGACGATGATCGCGCCGGCGACCGGCACGCGCTGCGCGAGCGTCAGCTGAATGTCGCCGGTGCCCGGGGGCATGTCGACCACCAGGTAATCGAGCTCGCCCCAGTCGGTGTCGCTCAGCAGCTGCGTCAGCGCCTGTGTCACCATCGGGCCGCGCCAGACGACCGCCTGAGCCGGGTCGACCAGAAAGCCGATCGACATGGCCTTGCAGGCCGTGGGCCTGCAGCGGCTCGATGCGCTTGCCGTCCGGCGAGCTCGGGCGCTGGCCCGACAGTCCCAGCATCAGCGGCTGGCTCGGGCCCGTAGATGTCGGCATCCAGGATGCCCACCTGGGCGCCGCCGGCCGCCCAGGCCAGTGCCAGATTCACCGCCACGGTGGATTTGCCAACTCCGCCCTTGCCGCTCGCCACCGCCACGATATTCTTTACGCCCGCGAGCGGCTTGAGGTTACGCTGCACGGCGTGAGGCACGATGCTGCTGCTCAGCTCGAGCGTCAGCTGCACCGGCAGTGCCGGCCGCGGCCAGGTGCTGCTGCAGCGCCGATTGCAGCTCATGCGCATAGCCGAGCGTCGGAAAACCGAGTTCGATTCTGCGCAACGCACCCGGTCGGCGTTCAGCTCCAGGCGCGCAGCGCCTGGGCCTGCGCCAGGGTCTGCCGCAGATAGGGATCGACAAAGCTCTCAATGGCTGCGCGTACGCTCGCTTCGGAAATCGCCATGGAAACTGTCACCCTGGAGCAGGCAAGGACGGCCGTCGCGCCGCGCAAACATGGCATAATCCAAGCTTGCTTGGAACTACTGGCCATTGGAAAGTGTGGGCGAAGGGACTGCGGCAGCCGCAGCCCCTTCAGAACAACATTAACACGGCGGAATGAGTTTTTTCACCAACCTGCGTGCCGACCGGCTGATCGAGCAGATCAAGTCGTCCACCAATCTGATGGGCGCCCGAGACGCAGAAGGCCATCGGCAAGCTCAAGGAGGCGGGCCCGGGCGCGATCGAGCTCATCATCGCTGCGCTGCCGGACGCCGATAAGCACGCCACGGTCGCCTTCGTCGACGTGCTGGCGACGCTTGCCAACCCCAAGACCTTCCCGCAGTACGTCCAGGCCCTGGTGCAGGGCAGTCCGCGCGTCGATCGCCGGCGTCGCCTGGGCGCTCACCAGCAGCCGCGGCTATCCGCCGCATCTGCTGCTCGATGCGCTGTCGACCCCGGGCATCGCCAAGTCCGCGCTGCTCGATGTCATCAACGGCCAGCGCCAGCGTTTCTCGATCCGCGAGCTGCTCACCGCCGCCTACGCGCAGGAGCCGAACGAGAAGGCGGCGCTGTTCCGCATCATCGGCGAGACCGCCGACGAGTCGGCGCTGCCGGAGCTGATCAGCCGGCTGCAGGGCAAGGACCCGATGGCGCGCCTGCACATCATCAGCATGCTGGCGCGGTTCAACAAGCCGGAGGTGCAGCGCGCGCTGCAGAGCCAGCTCGGCGACAACAACAAGATGATCCGCGCGGCCGCGCTGGCGGCGCTGGCGAAGATGGACGGCCCGATCGAGGTAGCGCGGGTGTGCGCGCTGCTGCGCGATCCGGAGATCGAGGTGCAGAACCGCGCGGTCGAGCTGCTGCAGCGCGCGCGCGACCCCGAGACCATCCGCCACCTGGTGCCGGTGCTCAAGGACGAGAACGAACAGGCGCGCCGCGCCGCGGTCGAGGTGCTCAACGAGGTCGGCGATGCGCGCTCGGTCAAGTACCTGCTGGAGGCGATCAAGGACGATGACTGGTGGGTACGCAGCCGCGCCGGCGATGCGCTCGGCAAGATCGGCGGCCCGAAGGTCATCGACGCGGTGCTCGAGCTGGTGCGCGACAAGGATGAGGACCTGCGGCGCGCCGCGATCGAGATCCTCAACCAGACCAAGGACGAGCGCGCGATCAATCATCTGATCGAAGCCACGCAAGCGATGCGGACTGGTGGGTCAGTGAACGCGCGGTCGATGCGCTGGCCGAGATCGGCAGCAAGCGCGCGGTGCCGCGCCTGTACGAGATGCTGCGCACGGCCAATGCGCGCGCGCTGCCGGTGGTGGTGCGGGCGATCGGCAAGCTCGGCGATGAGAAATCGCGTCGACCTGCTCACGCCGATGCTCGATCGCGCGGCGAGAAGGAGATCCGGATCGAGACCATCCAGGCGCTGGCGCGCCTCGCGGATGAGCCGCGCGCCGAACAGATCCGCGCGCAGCTGCAGGGCCAGACCGCAAACCCGGATGCGACCGTGGCGCGGGCCGCGGTGCGCGCCGCTGACCGAGCTCGAGGTACGCTTCTCCTCCGGTGCCGACCGCGGCGGCGACCTCGGTGCCCCCGGCGGTCAGCACCCACCCGGGTCGGCCGGCGCGGCGTGGCGGAGCCGGCCCGCACGCTGCTGATCCCGGAGCGCGAGGTCGCCAAGGTCGTGCAGCAGGCCGCGGCCTCGAGCGCGCCCAGGCTCGACATCATCGACGCTCACGCCCGGAGACGTGATCGAGGGACGCTACAAATACATCGAACGCATCGGCCGCGGCGCCTTCGGCACCGTGCTGTTGATGGAAGACACGGTGGTCGATGAGCGGCTGATCCTCAAATTCCTGAACCCGAACGTGGCCCAGGACGAGGAGATCATGAAGCGCTTCGTGCACGAGCTGCGCTACTCGCGCAAGATCACGCACCGCAACGTGATCCGCATCTACGATTTCCTCTACATCCAGGGACTGTACGCCATCTCGATGGAGTACTTCCCCTCGCATACGCTGGGTGCGGAGATCGTCAATGAGAAGCCGCTGGAGCTCAAGCGCGCGCTGCAGTTCGGCATCGACATCGCCACCGGCATGACGGTCGCGCACCAGGTCGGCATCGTGCATCGCGATCTCAAGCCGGCGAACGTGCTGATCAACGATGAGGGCCTGCTGAAGATCGTGGACTTCGGCGTCGCGGCCGCCCAGCGCGAAGGCGATACCCAGCTCACCAAGACCGGCTACGTGATCGGCTCGCCCAAGTACATGGCGCCGGAGCAGATCCTCGGCCGCAAGGTCGATGAGCGCGCCGACATCTACGCGCTGGGAGTGATGATGTACGAGATGCTGACCGGCAGTTCCGCCCTATTCGCGCGGCGATCACATGGCGGTGATGTATCAGCACGTGCAGGGCAAGGCGCGCGCGCCGCAGGAGATCAACCCGACGCTGTCGGCCAATCTGGCCGAGGTGGTGGTCAAGGCGATGGCGGTGGACAAGGCCAAGCGCTTCCAGACCATGGAAGAATACCGCGGCGCACTGGAGCGATTCCTGTAAGCTCATTTAGCGGCCACGGACGTGAAGCCCGTCGCGGACCGGCGCGCGCGGCTGGCGCATCATCCAAGTCCGTGCGCTGCATCAAGGTTCAAGCCGCAAGCCGTTGATACGGCAGTGCTTAGGGCGTATAGGTTTGGCCCGACTGCGGGTCATCAGACCCGGCAAACCGTGAGGATGGAGCACCGTGGCACGCATCGATGCGTTCCTGAAACTTGGCACCCAGCAGGGTTGCTCGGACATTCATCTGGCGGTAGGTGTGCCGCCGATGCTGCGCATGCACGGCGACCTGGTGCCGATCAAATTCCGCGACCTGCGCGACACCGAGCTCGACAGCTACATCACCGAGATCCTGACCCCGAACCAGCAGGATCATTTCACCCGCGGCAACGACCTGGACTTCTCCTACGTCTCGGCCGAGGGCGGGCGCTTCCGCGTCAACGTATATCGCAAGGACACCGGCGTCGGGGCGACCTTCCGCGCCATTCCCTCCGACATCCCGAGCCTGGTCAAGCTCGGCCTGCCGCCCATCGTCACCAAGCTGTGCGACTATCACCAGGGCATGATCCTGGTGACCGGCTCGACCGGCACCGGCAAGTCGACCACGCTGGCGGCGATGATCGATCTGCTGAACTCGACGCGCCGGCTCAACATCATCAGCCTCGAGGATCCGATCGAGTTCGTCCATCGCAGCAAGTCGAGCCAGATCATCCAGCGCGAGCTCGGCACGCACATCCCGAGCTTTGCCGAGGGCGTGCGCGCCGCGATGCGCGAGGATCCGGACGTGATCCTGGTCGGCGAGCTGCGCGACGCCGAGACCATTCGCATGGCGATGACCGCCGCCGAGACCGGTCACCTGGTGCTCGGTACGCTGCACACCACCAGCGCCGTCAAGACCATCGACCGGCTGATCGACGCACTGCCAGCCGAGGAGCGCGAGCAGACCAAGAGCTTCCTGTCGCAGAGCCTGCTGGCGGTGGTCACCCAGATCCTGGTCAAGACCAACGAGGGCCGCGCCCGGCGCGCGGTGGTCGAAGTCATGGTCATGACCAAGGCCATCGCCAAACTGATCACCAGCGACCAGACGCATCAGATCCCGAGTCAGCTGCAGATGGGGCGCGAATTCGGCATGCAGATGTTCGATCAGGCGCTGCTGCAGGCGCTGAACGCGCGCGAGATCGATCCGGACGATGCCTATATCTACGCCACCGACAAGCGCCTGTTCCAGAAGTTCGTCACCGACACCAGCATCCTGCCGCGCATGGACAGCCCAGCGGTCGCGCAGCCGGCCGCGGGCGGCTGAGGCGGCGGCTGGCATCGTCCACGCTATGGCGCAGATCGATCAATTCCTGGAAGAGATCCTCAGGCGGCGCGGCTCCGATCTGCACTTCATCGCATCGGCGATCCGCCGCGCATTCGCATGCATGGCGAGCTCTCGCCGCTGCGCGGCGAGCCGCTGACGGCGGATTTCGCGCAGGAAGCGCTGTACGAGATCATGCCGCGCAAGGCAGTCGAGCGCTTCGAGGCCAAGGACGGCGCCGATTTCGCCTACACGCTCGATGGCAAGGGCCGCTTTCGCGTCAATGTGATGCGCCAGCTCAACGGCATGGGGGCGGTGTTTCGCGCCATCCCGTCGCAGGCGCTGACGCTCGACCAGCTCGACATGCCGATGGCGGTGCGCCAGCTGTGCCACGCCATCAGCGGACTGATCCTGGTCACCGGCAAGACCGGCTCGGGCAAGTCCACCTCGCTGGCGGCGATGATCGATGACATCAACAAGCGCATCAAGGGCCACATCCTCACGGTCGAGGATCCGATCGAATTCGTGCATACGCGGCGCAATTGCCTGATCAGTCAGCGCGAGATCGGCGTGCACGCGCCGAGCTTCGCCGCGGCGCTGCACTCCGCCCTGCGCGAAGACCCCGACGTGATCCTGGTCGGCGAGCTGCGCGACCTGGAGACCATGAGCATGGCGGTCACGGCCGCCGAGATGGGCATTCTGGTGATGGGCACGCTGCACACCAATGGCGCCGGCCCCACGGTCGATCGCATGGTCAATGCCTTTCCGTCCGACAAGCAGTCGCACGTGCGCACCATGTTGTCGACCTCGCTGCGCGGCGTGATCTCGCAGCAGCTGCTGCGCAAGGCCGACGGCAGCGGCCGCGTGGCGGCGCTCGAGATCCTGATCAACACCCCGGCCGCGGCCAACCTGATCCGCCAGGGCAAGCTCGATCAGCTCGAAAATACCATGCAGACCGGCGGCCAGTTCGGCATGCGCACCATGGACAGCGCGATCCAGCAACTGCTCGATTCCGGCGTCGTCAGCGGCGCCGAGGCCTACAAGAAGGCCATCAACAAGGCCAAGTTCGAGCAGTTCAAGGACCAGAACTAGAGCCGGCAGGATCCCGGCCGGCGCGCCAGCGCTTTTCCGACCGCTCCCCGCGCACCGCTCACGCGAT
Source organism: uncultured Gammaproteobacteria bacterium (assembly GCA_963701975.1). Lineage (GTDB taxonomy): Bacteria > Pseudomonadota > Gammaproteobacteria > Steroidobacterales > Steroidobacteraceae > FEN-1191. Next base: position 2,625,268 of record OY969692.1, on the reverse strand, counting down.
CGATGGCGCGTGCGATAATGTGTTCTTTTGCGGTCATTGCGCGTTTTCCGATCATGTCACGAAAAATCCTGGTCACCAGCGCCCTGCCCTACGCCAACGCCCCGCTGCACCTCGGCCACATCATGGAGGCGGTGCAGACCGATATCTGGGTGCGCTTCCAGAGAATGCGCGGCCATGACTGCATCTACTGCTGCGCCGAGGACGCGCACGGCACGCCGATCATGATCCGGGCACAGCAGGAGGGCATCAGCCCGGAGACGCTGATCGCGCGCAGCGCCGAGGAGCATCGGCGCGATCTCGCCGGGTTTCTGATCGGCCTCGATCAGTTCCATCCACCCATTCGCCGGAGAACGTGCGCTTCACGCATGAGCTGTACGCGAAGCTGCGCGATGCCGGCTACATCGCACGCCGTGCGGTGCGCCAGGCGTTCGACGAGACAGCCGGCATGTTCCTGCCGGACCGCTACGTGCGCGGTACCTGCCCGCGCTGCAAGTCGCCCGACCAGTACGGCGATAGCTGCGAGGTCTGCGGGTCGACCTATACGCCGGCCGAGCTGATCGACCCGATCTCCACGGTCAGCGGCACCACCCCGGTGTGGCGCGAGTCCGATCATCTGTTTTTCAAGCTCGGCGCATTCGAGGCCATGCTGCGCGAGTACGTCGCCGGGGGCAGCCTGCAGCCCGCGGTGCGCGCCAAGCTCGCGGAATGGTTCGAGGCCGGTCTGCAGGACTGGGACATCTCGCGCGACGCGCCGTATTTCGGCATCGAGATCCCGGATGCCCCGGGAAAATTCTTCTACGTATGGTTCGATGCACCGATCGGCTACATCGGCAGCTTCGAGGCCTGGCGCGTCGCGCACGCCGCCTCGTTCGATGAGTACTGGAAGTCAGAGACCGCCAGCGAGCTCTATCACTTCATCGGCAAGGACATCAGCTACTTTCACACGCTGTTCTGGCCGGCGGTGCTGCACGGCGCCGGCCTGCGGCGGCCCACCGGCGTATTCGTCGCACGGCTTTCTGACCATCAACGGCCAGAAGATGTCCAAGTCACGCGGCACCTTCATCACCGCACAGCGCTACCTCGAGCGCCTGCCGCCCGAGCCGCTGCGCTACTACTTCGCCGCCAAGCTCAGCGGCGGCATCGAGGACATCGACTTCAGCCTCGAGGACTTCGTGGCGCGCGCCAATTCCGATCTGGTCGGCAAGCTGGTGAACATCGCCAGCCGCTGCGCCGGCTTCATCGAGCGTGGTGGCGGACGGCTCGCGGATGCGCTGCCTGAGCCCGCGCTCTACCAGGAGTTTACCGCCGCCGGCGAGCGCATCGCAGATCTGTACGAATCGCGCGACTACGCCGCCGCCATTCGCGAGATCATGGAGCTGGCCGATCGCGCCAATCGCTACGTGGATCAGCACAAGCCCTGGGCACTGGCCCGGGATGCCGCACGCGCCGACGATGTGCGCTCGATCGCTACCCAGGGGCTGAATCTGTTTCGGGTGCTGATGAGCTATCTCGCCCCGGTGCTGCCGCGCATGGCACAGGCCGCGGCACAGTTTCTCGGCTGCAGCTTCGATCACTGGAACACAGTCGCCGCGCCGCTGCTCGCGCAGCCAATCGCGCGCTATCAGCCGCTGGCGACCCGACTCGACCCGCAGGCGGTGGCCTCGCTGATTGAGCCGGCCGCGGCAGCGGCACCTGCGGCGCCCGCGGCACCGGCCGCCGCGGCGCCCACCATCAGCATTGATGACTTCGCCCGGCTGGATCTGCGCGTGGCGCGCGTGGCTCGAGCCGAGCTGGTGGAGGGCTCGGACAAGCTGCTGCGCCTGACGCTGGACCTTGGTGGACAGCAGCGCACGGTGTTCTCCGGCATCCGCGCGGCGTATCGGCCCGAACAACTGACGGGCCGTCTGGTCGTCGTGGTCGCCAACCTCGCGCCGCGCAAGATGCGCTTTGGCGTCTCGCAGGGCATGGTGCTGTGCGCCGGCAGTGACGATGATGCCAGTGCGGTGTTCCTGCTCGCTGCGGATTCGGGTGCCCAGCCGGGCATGAAAGTCACCTAGCGGTCGCGCGCGAACTCCCACCTCATCGGTAGCCCCGGGGGCTGCGGCCTCGCCAATAGCGGATCAGCAGGTATCCGGTCGCCATGCCCCCGAGGTGCGCGAAATGGGCCACGCCCTGGCTGGTGCCAAACACGCCCAGAGACAATTCCAGGATGCCGTACAGGGTCACGAACAGCCACGCGGGCATCGGGATCGGCGGAAAGATCAGCAGCACCTGCCGGTGCGGGAACGTCATGCCGTAGAACAGCAGCAGCCCGAAGATGCCGCCCGAGGCGCCGAGCGTCGCGTAAGGTTCACGATAGATGGAGTGCGCCACCCACAGCTGCGTTAGCCCGGCACCGATCACGCAGGCAAAATAGTACAACGAGAAGCGGCGCGCGCCGAGCACGCGCTCGACGTCCGGACCAAAGATGAACAGCGCGAACATGTTGCCGGCCAGGTGCATGCCAGCCACCGTGCAGGAACGCGTAGGTGACCAGCTGCCAGGGCTCGAACGGGTGGCAATCCGCACAGCCGACCGGCCCCCACGGCCACAGCGCAAACGTGTCGAGCAGCTGGTCGCCTGTCAACCATTGCAGCCCATAGACGATGAAGTTGGCGTATAGGAGCGCCCGTACCACGGGCGTGAGGTTGCGGAACATCCGGGCTCGCTGCGCAGTCCATATCGATGATGTGCCGGCATTTTGCCACCAGGAGACGCTCGCCATGGGGACTTCTACTCTCAATCGCCGCGTGCACGGCCGCGTGCTGGCCGCCAGTGCGCTGCTGTTCGGCCTGGGCGCTTGCGTCAGCACCTCGCTGATCGATCGCTGGAAGGATCCTGGCTTCGCCGGGCCGCCGCTGCACAAGGTGCTCGTGGTTGGGGTGCAGAAGGATCAGGGCCGGCGGCGCGTCTGGGAAGACGGCATGGTCGCCGCCCTGACGCGCGAGGGCGTGCAGGCCACGCCGTCCTACCAGGTGTTCCCGGACAAGGCGCCGACCGCCGATCAGCTGGCCGCGACCGCGAGCCATGACGGCTTTGACGGGGTGATCGCGACCCACTTCGTCAGCGCGAGCCAGCGCAACTACTGGATGCCCGGCTACGCGGGAGTCGGATTCGGCTGGCGCTGGCGCTATTTTGGCTACTGGGACACCGTGTACGGTCCGGGCTATGTGGAGACCGAATACCGCGCCGATTACCAGACCGATATCTTTACGGTGGACGCCGCGGGCGGCAAACTGGTCTGGACAGGCATCACCCGCAGCGTCGATCTGAGCTCGACCCAGCGCACCACGGATGAGATCAGCCGCGTACTGGTGCCCGAGCTCACCAAGCAGGGCATTCTGGCCGCCAACCACAAGTGAGGCGATAGTTGCAGGAACGCGCGTCCCTCCCAGCCGAAGCCGCCGTTCCGACCGCCGCCGCGCCCGGGGCAGCGCGGCCTACGGCGCTGTGCGCGGGCCTCGCGGATCGCATCGATGCGCTGCTGCCGCAGACCCAATGCACGCGCTGCGGCTACGACGGCTGCCGCCCGTATGCTGAGGCCGTGGCCGACGGGGCAGCCGCGATCAATCGCTGCCCACCGGGCGGCGCAGCCGGGATCGATGCGCTCGCGCGGCTGCTGGGCCGCGACCCGCTACCGCTGGATCCGGCCTGCGGCACAGAGGCGGATCCGGCCGTCGCCTGCATCGACCCGGACGCCTGCATCGGCTGCGCCCGTTGTCTGCCGGCATGCCCGGTCGATGCCATCCTTGGCGCGCAGCGCTATCTGCATACGGTGCTCGCACGCGCCTGCAACGGTTGCGAGCTGTGCATCGCCAGCTGCCCGGTCGATTGCATCGGGATGCGGCCGCGCCCGCCCGGCGAGCCGGCCCCTGCGCCGGCCGAGAACCGCGCGCGCTACGACGGTCACCGCGCGCGACTGCGGCGTAGTGCCCAGCAGCGCTCGGCGCTGCTGGCCGAACGCAAGGGCAGTGCACCGGCCGCCACCGCGCCGCGCTCGCAATGAAACCCGAACAGGTACATCAGATCTTCGAGCACCTGCGCGCCGCCAATCCCGAGCCCAGGTCCGAGCTGCAGCATCGCTCGCCGTTCGAGCTGCTGGTGGCGGTGATCCTGTCGGCGCAGGCGACCGACAAGGGCGTCAACATGGCGACCCGGGCACTGTTCCGCAGCGCGCGCACGCCGCAGGCGATGCTGAAACTTGGGCTGGCGGGACTGAAACGCCACATCCGTACCATCGGCCTGTATAACGCCAAGGCGCGCAACATCCTCGCCACCTGCAGGATCCTGGTCGAGCAATACGGCGGCCAGGTGCCGCACGAGCGTGCAGCGCTCGAGGCATTGCCGGGGGTCGGGCGCAAGACCGCGAATGTGGTGCTCAACGTGGCGTTCGGCGAGCCGACGCTGGCGGTGGACACCCACGTGTTCCGGGTCGCCAATCGTACCGGGTTGGCCCGCGGCACCACGCCGCGCGCGGTGGAGGACGGATTGCTGCAGATCATTCCCCCGGAATTCATGCAGCACGCGCATCATTGGCTGATCCTGCACGGACGCTATATCTGCAAGGCGCGCGTGCCGGACTGCCCGCACTGCCCGATCGCGCGCTGGTGCGAATACCCGGACAAGACGCCGCCGTGACGCTGTTCGCCGATCAGAGCCGCGATGCGCTGCGTGCCAGCTGGCGCGAGGCCTGGCGCAAATGGCGCGAACGCGTGCCGCTGCAGCCGCTCGAGGCGCAGATCGCCGATGTGATCGCCGAGCATCCCGAATACCAGCCGCTGCTGCAGAACGAGGCGGCCCTGCAGCAGGATTTTCCAGGCCACGGCGCCGCGGAGAATCCATTCCTGCACATGGGCCTGCACCTCGCGCTGCGTGAACAGCTCAGTACCGACCGTCCGCAAGGCATCGCGGCGACGCACCGCCGCCTGGCTGCGAGCCTGCGCTCGGCGCACGCGGCTGAGCACCGGATGATCGAGGTCCTGGCCGGCATCCTGTGGGAAGCGCACCGCGGCGGCCACGACGCCGACGAGGCGCTTTATCTCGAGCGCTTGCGCCGCCTGTGAGACCGAGCGCGCGCATCGCCGCCCTGCACTACTACCCGCTCAAGTCGGCGCGCGGCATCGAGATCGAGCGCGCGTTGCTGACGATCGCCGGCTTCGAGAACGATCGTCGCTGGATGCTGGTGACGGCGGCCGGACGCTTCCTCACGCAGCGTGAATTGCCGCGCCTGGCGCTGCTGCGACCGCAGCTGTCGGCGCAGGCGCTGCGCCTGACGGCTCCGCAGCTGCCGCCGATCGCAATACCGCTGTCGAACCAGGGACAGCCCCGCGCGGTCACCGTCTGGCGCGATGGCTGCGACGCGTTCGACGAGGGCGACGCGGTGGCCGGCTGGCTGGCTGGCTTCCTCGGCCGCGACTGCCGCCTGGTGCGGTTCAATCCGTCCCACCGGCGGCTGAGCGAGCGCGCCTGGACCGGCCCGTACGAAGCCGAGACCCGCTTCGCGGATGGCTTCCCGATTCTCGTGATGAACAGCGCATCGCTGACCGATCTGAATGGCCGGCTCGCCGCGCCATTGCCGATGAATCGCTTCCGCCCCAATCTGGTGCTCGAAGGGCTGCAGCCCTACGACGAGGATCGCATCGACGAGCTGCGCGGCGACGCTGTGCGGCTGAAGCTGGTGAAGCCGTGCACGCGCTGCCGGATCACGCTCACCGATCAGGATAGCGGCGAAATCGATGGCGACGAGCCGCTACACACGCTGCAAGGCTATCGCTACGACCCGCAGCTGCGCGGTGTGTGCTTCGGCCAGAACGCGATCGTAGTCGCAGGTGCGGGTGCGACGCTGGCGCGCGGCCAGGCCCTGGAGGTGCGCTGGAAGGCCGACGCCGCGTGATGAGCGATCGGTGCCCGGCCTCATGGGCCGGAGCGACCCATGAGACCGGAACCGTCGGACACTGCTTCGGGCGGCTAGAACTTGAACCGCACGCCGATCGTCGGATCGACCGTCGAGGTGTTTTCGAAGCCGTTCGCGAGGCCGTCCTTCACGCCGGTGTACATCATCCCGACGTAGGTATCGAAGCGCTTGGTCCAGCGATAGTCGGCCGACACTCCAACCGCATTCTCAGTGCCGCTGCAGTTACCCGCCTTGTTGGTGGTGCAGCCGGCGTTCGCACCAATGGCGTAGCTGTTCTGGTGGTAACCATAGTAAGACGCCACCAGGTCGAGTTTCGACAAGACGGTGTACTTCACACCGCCCCAGTAGACCTGGAATTCCTTGCTCTTGGCAAAGGTCGAAGTCGGGCCGGTCTGGGTGTTGACGTACGCCAGCACGTAGCCGCCGATGTCGTTGAAACCGGCCGCGAGCGGGGTTCTCGGATTGGCAAACTGAATGTGCTCGTAGGCCGCGAACAGCTTCACGGTACCGAAGTCATACAGGCCGCTGATGTTGAAGGTCGTATTGTCCGAGATGGTTGCGGCGAGCGAGTTGTTGCTCGAGTAGCCCAGCGCGGCCAAGCCGGTGACCTGGGCCGCGCTCAGCGAAGTCACAGAAATGGCGCTGTAGGCCTTTTCGTAATAGGCATCGACCGACAGGCCCGCATATTCCCCGCCCAGCTGGAACTCCATCGCGGTGTTGGCGCTGCCGCCGTTCGAGCCGTTGAACTTGTACTGGCCGCCCACGTGAACGCCGCTGAAGTTCGCCACGTATTTGAGCGACGAATCGAGCCGGCGATCCTGCGTGTCGCCGCCGCCGGCAGTCAGGCCCGACAGTCCGATCAGTGAGAAGGCCTGCGAGGCGCCCTGGGGGTCGTACTTGGCAATGGCATCGGCCAGCAGCGTGTTCTGCCGGCCAAACGTCAGCGTGCCGAAGGTCGGCGAGCTGAGACCGGCATACGACTGCTCGAACGGAATACCCGCGACGCTGGTGTCGATGCCGGTGGTCTGCGCACTCAACGCCTTGCCATTTTGCTGGGTCAGGGCCTTCAGGCCGTCGCTGATATCGCCCGACTGCGGGTTGAAATAGGTCTCCGCCCTGAACACGGCCGACCAGTCACCGACCCCGAGCGGCTCCTTGCCTGAGAGGCCAACGCGCGACTGGCTCATGTTGCTGGGCGTGGCGCCGAATACCGAGCGCAGGCTGTTCTTCTGGACCACGTCGTTGGCACCGGCCGGAAAGTAATCGCTGATCGGCGCGCCGTGATTCTCGTACTGCAGGCCGATGTCGATGATGCCGTACAGCGTGATGCCATGCCACGTCAGGCTCTGGTCCTGGACCGGTGGCGGCGGCGAGCCGCTATCGGCTGCGAGGGCGACAGCGCTCGCGGTCCACAATGCACCCGCGACCACGGCGCCGACGAATACCGGGACGGCGCGCGGCGCACGAATTTCGGACGCCCGTACTTCAGCGGGCGATTTGCCGTTGATCATGAATAATGCTCCCGCAAAAAGATTGTTGGATTTAATAAACATTCTATCTGATATATCTCACTAAGCAAGACTCAGGTTGTGTCTTTTGTGCCACAGTGATTTTACCCCGTCGCGGACATATCTACTCGACGCGATTTTCGCCCGGACCGAACATGCTCGAGACCAGCCGGGCGACGACGCTCAGGAACAACACGAACAGCGTAATCAGCAGTGCGCCAGCCCATGCGAGCGACTGCCAGTTCTTATAGGGGCTGGTGGCGAACTGAAAGATCACCACCGGCAGGTTCGCCATCGGCTGGTTGAGGTTCGCATTCCAGAACTGATTGTTGAGCGCCGTGAACAGCAACGGTGCGGTCTCGCCGCTGACGCGCGCAAGCGCCAGCAGCACGCCGGTCAGCAGGCCACTGCGCGCCGCCGGATACACGATGCTGGTGATGGTGCGCCAGGGCTGAGCTCCCAATGCCGCGGACGCGTGGCGCATCGTCGGGGGTATCAGCCGCAGCATGTCTTCAGCGGTGCGCACCGTGACCGGAATGACGATGATCGCCAGCGACACGGCGCCGGCGAGCGCCGAGAAGTGCCCCATCGGCACTACCAACAGCGTGTAGACGAACAGCCCGATCACGATCGAGGGCGCGCTGAGCAGCACGTCGTTGATGAAACGGATCACAGTGGAAAGGCGAGCGGTGCGGCCGTATTCCGACAAGTAAGTGGCTGCGAGGATTCCGATCGGGCCGCCCATGAGCACACCGAGCAGTGTCATCACGACGCTGCCGAAGATCGCGTTCATCAGGCCGCCGCTGCTGCCGGGCGCGGGCGTGGCATGGGTGAACACGCTCCACGACAGGCCGCCCAGCCCCTTGGAGAACAACGTCCAGAGGATCGCTGCCAGGAACGCGAGGCCGATCACCGTGGCGACTCCCGAAGCCCCGAGCGCGAACTTGGCCTTGAGCTTGCGCCACGCGAGATGATTCATACGCGCGCACCGTGGCGACGCTCGATTTGCAGCAGCAGCAGCCGCGCCGCGGCGATGATCGTGAAGGTCAGCACGAACAGCAGCAGGCCAAGCGCGATCAGCGACGAGGTATAGAGCGCGCCCACGGCCTCGGTGAACTCGTTGGCGATACTGGCGGAAATCGTCGTTCCCGGCGCCAGCAGCGAGGTCGAGATCCGGTGCGCATTACCGACCACGAAGGTGACCGCCATGGTTTCACCCAGCGCACGCCCGAGACCGAGCATGATGCCGCCGACGATGCCGGCGCGCGCATTCGACAGCACCACGTCCGAGATCACTTCCCAGTGCGTGGCGCCAAGGCCATAGGCCGCCTCCTTCAGCGAGCGTGGCGTCGCCAGAAACACCTCGCGCATCACCGAGGTGATGAACGGCAATACCATCACGGCGAGCACGAATCCGGCCGTCATCAGGCCGATTCCATAGGGGGGGCCGCGGAACAGTTTGCCGATCCAGGGCAGATCACCGAGGGTGTCGATCAGCCACGGCTGCACCGAATGCTGCAGCAGCGGCGCGAGCACGAACAGGCCCCAGATGCCGAACACGATGCTCGGCACCGCAGCGAGCAATTCGATCGCGCTCGATATCGGCCCGCGCAGCCACAGCGGGCAGGTCTCCGTCAGGAACACCGCGATACCGAACGCCAGTGGCACCGCGATCAGCATCGCGATCAACGAGGTGATTACGGTGCCATAGAGCGGCGCCAGCGCTCCAAACTGATCCGTGACTGGGTTCCAGATCTCGTGTGTCAGGAAACCGAATCTGAAGGTCCTGAGCGCCGGCCAGCCGCCGTTGCTGAGGGCGATGAGGACCCCCGCCAGCAGAATCAGCACCAGCGCGGCCGAGGCCACGGTCAGCCCACGGAACAGCCATTCGGCTCGCGCTTCGCGCCGCAGCTGCTGATGGTAGGGAATCGTGATTGCCGACATGCTCTCGTGCGCCTACTGTGCGGTTGTTGGGCGGTCAAGATGCCTGGCCGAGGCAGCGATGGATGGGCACCAGCCGCCTGTCGCCAGGAATACTTCGAACCGCCTCCTCGCGTCCGTTTAGGACCCTTCAGGCTTACTTGGCAGGCCAGGCCGGCTTGCCGTCCAGCTTCAGGGAGTCCTGCCAGGTCTTTTCGACCAACTTCGAGACCTTATCGGGCAGCGGCACGTAATCGAGCTCCTCGGCCATCTTCTGGCCACCCTTGTACGCCCAATCGAAGAACTTGAGCGCAGCCGTCGTGCTCGTGTCCTTGCTGTCGGCGTGCATCAGGATAAAGCTGGCGCCCGTGATCGGCCAGCTATCCGCGCCCGGCTGGTCGGTGAGGATCAGGTAATAGCCCTCGGCTTTGGCCCAATCGGCATTGGCGGCGGCCGCCTGGAACGCCTTGGCTTCCGGCGCGACGTACTTGCCGTCATGGTTGAGCACTCTGGCGTAGGTCATGTTGGTCTGTTTGACGTATGCGTATTCGACGTAGCCGAGGGCGCCGCTGGTCTGCGTGGTCTGGTTCGCCACGCCCTCGTTGCCCTTGGCGCCGATGCCTACCGGCCACTGCACCGACGTGTTGGCGCCGATCTTCTGGGAAAATCCCGGGCTGACCTTCGACAGGTAATTGGTGAACAGGAAATTCGTACCGGACCCGTCCGAGCGGTAGACCGGTGCGATGTCGAGCTTGGGCAGGCTCAGCTTCGGATTCAGCTTCTGGATCGCCGGGTCATTCCAGCGGCTGATGTCCCCCATGTAGATCGCCGCGATCGTCGGCCCATCCAGCATCAGATCGCCCGGCTTGATGCCAGGAATGTTTACCACCGGCACCACGCCGCCGATGATCATCGGCCATTGCACCAGGCTGTTCTGTTTCAGATCCGCCGGTTCGAGCGGCTTATCGGAGGCACCGAACGTCACAGTGCCGGCCTCGATCTGCTTGATGCCGCCGCCGGAGCCGATCGACTGGTAGTTCAGGCCGATGCCGGTCTGCTGCTTATAGGCTTCAGCCCATTTGGCATAAATCGGATAAGGAAAGGTCGCGCCAGCGCCGGAGATGTCACCCGCGCGCGCATGGCCCATCGTCACGCCAGCCAGCGCGAGCGCGCCCAGAATTACCCTCATTCCGCTCTTAGTCACTCGCTACTCCTGAGACTTCTGCTGTGTTGATGCAATTCTTTAACCCTGGTCCTGGGCCTGGCGGCACTTGCGCCCCGGGCACGGTCCGGAAACCTGGCCCAGCGTGTGTCGCAGATCCCTGCACGCGGGCTCGCAAGCCGCTCCGGTCCTCGTCCTGGCGGCGTGCGCGGTCATTGACCCGCCGTGAACATATAATCCCGGCGACGCCCGCGTTGCTGCGGGCTGTGCCGCACGGTGCTGCGCGGCCCGCGCGCCGGTCTGCGGCTCCCCGAGCGCGTGCAGTGTGTTTGGCGTGAATGACAAGACTGAGACACGAATATTGCAGTCTGATGACACCCGGTCCGACGCCGGTCCCCGTCCGCTAAGGTTGCGCACGTGCGACTGCTGATTGTCGAGGACGACCGCAAGCTGGCCGAGTTCGTGGCTCGCGGCCTGCGCGCGGAGCGCTTCGCGGTCGACATCGCGTATGACGGCCGCGAAGGTCAGGGCTACCTCGACGCCTACGCCTACGATCTGCTGATTCTCGACCTGATGCTGCCGCAGATGAGCGGCGGCGAGTTGCTGCGGCGCGTACGCCAGTCACAGAGCCAGCTGCCGGTGCTGGTACTCACGGCGCGCGATGCCACCGAGGACAAGGTCAGGCAGTTCGAAGCCGGCGCCGACGACTACCTGACCAAGCCGTTCGACTTCGCCGAACTGGTGGTGCGCGTCAAGGCGCTGCTGCGCCGCGCGCCGCAGGAGCGAGCCGAGGTGCTGCGCATTGCCGACCTGGAGCTCAACCGGCTATACGCAGCAGGTGCGTCGTGGCGGTCAACGCATCGACCTGACGGCCAAGGAATACGCCGTGCTCGAATACCTAATGTCCTCGCCCGGGCGGGTGTTCTCGCGCACTATGATTCTCGAGCATGTCTGGGACCAGAGCTTCGAGGGAGTCACCAACATCGTCGATGTCTACGTGCGCTACGTCCGCCGCAAGATTGATGACCCGTTTCCGGTCAAGCTCATCGGCACCGTGCGCGGCGTTGGGTACTGCGTGCGCGAGGCGGATCCGGTCCACGACGCCGGCCAGCCATGAATCATCGCTCGCTCGCCTTCCGCCTCGCGCTCTGGTACGCGCTGCTGCTGAGCGCGACCTTCGCTCTGGTCGGGAGCGGCATGTTCTTCGGGCTCGAGCGCTATCTGCGCTCCAGCGTGCGCGACTCACTGCAGCGGCGCTCGGCCCAGGTCGAGCAGATTCTCGAGCAGGCGCCGGCGGATGTGCCGGATAGCGCAATCGCCGACGACGATCACCACCCGCGTGGCGCCGGAGTTCAACAATCGCTTCGTACGCGTGACGCGTACTCCGGCGAGCCTGGTGTATCAGGCCGGCGAGCCCGCGGACCGCAGCTTCGATCCGGCCCGCGTGCCGCCGCAGCGCGACCAGTGGCCGCGGAGTACCACGGTGCGCCCTATCGCGACCCCGGGCGGGCCGCTGCTGGTCAGCGCCACGTCAATCGACACCGTGTCGGGCCGCTATCTGATCGAACTGGGCATTGCGCTCGGTCCGATTGAGGCCGCACAGCATCGCCTGTTGCGCCTGCTCGGCCTGTTGCTGCCGGTGCTGGTGGCCTGCGCGGCCGGCGGCGGCTACCTGCTGGTACATCTGGCGCTGCGCCCGGTCGAGCGCATGTCGCAGACCGCCCGGCAGATCAGCGTGCAGAACCTGGATGCGCGCCTGCCGGAGGTGGCGACCGGCGATGCCCTGCAACGGCTGTCGCTGGCGCTCAACCACATGCTGGCGCGCCTGCGTGACTCGGTCCAGAGCTCGCGCCGCTTCCTCGCCGACGCCTCGCATGAGCTGCGCACGCCGCTGACCATCGTCAAGGGCGAACTGCAGGAAATCGCTGGCAACGAGACCGCGCCGCGCGAGTTGCGCGAGCGCATCGGCAGCGTGCTCGAGGAAGTCGCGCGCCTCGAGCATCTGGTGTCCGGACTGCTGGTGCTGTCTCGCCTGGACGCCGGCGATGCCCAGCGCGAATGGCTCGACGTGAACCTGGGCGATCTTGCCGCCCGCACCGTCGAGCAGATGCGACTGGTCGCCGAGGACCGGGGCGTGCGGTTGCAGCCCGGCAGCCTGGCCCCGCTGGTGGTGCGGGGTGATCGCGGCCGGCTCAAGCAGGTGATCGTCAACCTGCTCGACAACGCGATCAAGTTCACACCTCGCGGCGGCGTGGTCAGTCTGCGCACCCAGCAGCGCGACGGCTACGCGCTGCTCGAGGTGCTCGACAGCGGCATCGGCATCCCGCCGCACGCTTTGCCGCGTGTATTCGATCGGTTCTACCGGGTCGATGAGGCGCGTGCGCGCGCCGAAGGCGGCGCCGGCCTGGGACTATCGATCGTGCGTTCAATCTGCAGCGCGCACGGGGCGGAAATCGAGATCGAAAGCACTCCGGGCCAGGGCAGTTGTTTTCGCCTGAAATTTCCACAGCCGGGGGCCAGGCCGCTGGCGTCCGACCCGGCCGACGCGAGAGCGCTGGCCCCCGGTTTGACCGCCGAAATTCGGGCCGTGAAGCCGTAACCTCAGCCCTGCCGCTGCGCGCGGCGGAACATTTGACCGCGGGCATCCGGAACTATGCGAGCCCTGTGGCGCTCTAATGAGCAGTGCCACGGCGGAAGCGCGCTCGATGAGCCAGCCGAGCAATGTCCATGCAGCCTGTTTCGCGCTCGTTCTGGCGGGTGCGCTCGCCGGCTGCGCGGCGTACAGCAAGTGCGGCTTGCGCGGCTGCGCGGACGATGCGAAGGTCACGGCGCAGGTTCGGGCGCAGCTGGATCAATATCCGGCATTGAGTGGTGCAAATTCAGTGCGCGTGCATACCATCGACAACGTGGTGTACCTGTACGGGCAGGTCGATACGGACATGCAGCGGCAGCTGGCGGAGTCGGTCGCCGTTCAGGCGACCGGCGGGGCGCAGGTCGTAGACTCGATTTCCGTAAGCAACGCGTCCAGATAGGCGCTATTGCTTTTGCCGGCGGGAGATCCCGCGACTCGCGGCGTCAGCGCATCAGAAGCGCGTCAGAAGATGAGCGCGAATTGCGAGGTCAGCGCGCGCTCGTCCGGGCGATCACGCCCAGCCGCACCGCCGTCGAAACGCGTCAGCTCGTAGTCGAGCTGGATCTTGAAGTTGCGGTTCAGGTACCAGTTCACGCCGGTACCCCAGGCATGCGCAGCCAGCGGGGCACTGGCCGGATTGGCGAACGACGCGGCGCCGCCCTCGAACGCGGCTCGATCGAAGCGCAGCTCGTGATAGCGAGCCACCCATTCCCACGCCCCCGGTCCGCCTTTGCCGAAATCGCGGCGCGGCGTGGTGCTGTCGAAGGCCTCGTCCTCGCCGGTCAGGAACACCGCCAGCTGCAACTGCTCGGCGGTGTTGTGCAGCGTCGCGGTGCTGGCGGTGGTGGCGCTGAGCGCGCGCCGCACCTGCTGATCCTCGCCGACGTACTCGCCGAGCAGGCTCACGATGCGATAGGCGTAATAGAACTGCGGCACCACGCGCCGCTCGCTGCCGTCGGCGATGGTCGCGTTGTTGATCGCGCCGCCGGTCGCGGTGTTGCCGCGATAGGAGAACATCGACTGCTGACCGGTAGTCTTGTAGCCTGCCAGCAGGCTGGTGGTGGTTGCGGCGCTCGCCACTCCTTTCCAGTTCACGTAGGTAGCGGCAACGCCGAATCCAAGCCCCTTCAGCGCGCTCCAATCCGTGTGCAGAAAGGGTTCGCTGTAGAGACGGCCGTGCCAGGAGAACTTGCCGGTGGAATTGGCATCCGGAACGGTGTTGCCGTCGGTGCTGCCGGCGTTGACGGCACCATCGAATTCACCGACCGCGTAACTGAGCAGCCCGCCGCCCAGGGTGCCGCCGATTTGCCCGCCGAGGTCGCGGTAAGGCAGCAGGTCCGCGGTCAACGCCGGCTCGATGAAGCGCGCGAACTGCTCGAGCTGCAGGCGCTCGAGGCCCACCGGCGCCTTGAACTTGCCGAATGTGAACACCAGCCAGGGCGCCACCCGCGCGTCCGCCCAGGCATCCTGAAGGATGGCCTTGCCCAAGCCGAAATCTGGCATGAAACGAAAGTCGTAAATGTCCTCGAGCGTGCCCTCGAGCGTGGGACGCAGCTTGCGTATCAGCCAGGTGTCGGCCGTGGTCGGCGTACCCGCATCGCTGAAGTAGCGATCGTCCACCGATAGGTTGCCGCGAAAATGGATCTGATTGGCGCCGTCCACGGTCTGCAGCGTGAAGCCCTGCGGGCCGAAATTGCCGACCAGGATAGCCGGACTGGGCGCCGCATCCGGCGCGGCGGCGTTTGCAGTTGCGGGTGGCGCACTGTGCGCGGCCTCATCGGCAGCCAGCCGCTGCTCGAGCGCCTGGATCCGCGCCTTCTCCTGCTGCAGTTCGCGGCGCAACGATTCGGTGTCCGATTTCGGATCATCCGACGCCGCGGCATCGGCGGCATGCGCGGCGAACGGCCAGGCCATTGACGCAGTCAGCGACGCGATCAGTAGCCACGATGAGATCGGCGCGGCGCGCGCGCTGCGGCGCGCGCCCATCGGTAACGAGCAACCCATGGACAACTCCCAGAACTATGAGGACGGGCCAGGTGTTGGTCACCGGGCGCGCCTAATAGTGATGGGACGCGGTAACACTGTCGGTGGCGCGCCGGTCACAGCGCGGTTAGGAGAAATGCGCGCTGGTCAGCGCTTCTTCGGCATGTAGAGGTCGGTCAGCGTGCCTTCGAAGGCCTCCGCGGCGAAGGCGACGGTCTCGGACAGGGTCGGGTGCGCGTGCACGGTCAGGCCGATATCGGCGGCATCGGCGCCCAGTTCGATCGCGAGCGCCACTTCGGCGATCAGCTCGCCGGCATTGGTACCGACGATGCCGCCACCGAGCAGGCGCTGCGTGCCCGGATCGAAGATCAGCTTGGTGAAACCCTCATCGCGGCCGATCGACAATGACCGGCCGCTGGCGGCCCACGGAAACACCGCCTTCTCGAAACTGACCTTCTGCGCCTTGGCCGCGCCCTCCGTCAACCCGACCCAGGCGATCTCGGGATCGGTGTAGGCCACCGAGGGAATCACGCGGGCGTCGAACGCACTCTTGTGTCCGGCCACCACCTCGGCTGCCACCTTGGCCTCGTGGCTCGCCTTGTGCGCGAGCATCGGCTGGCCCCGGATGTCGCCGATGGCGAAGATATGCGGCACGTTGGTGCGCATCTGCCGGTCGCTCGGGATGAAGCCACGAGCATCGACCCGCACTCCGGCGGCCTCGGCACCGATCGACCGACCGTTCGGGGTGCGTCCGACCGCGACCAGCACGTGATCGTAGGTGTTGGTGCTGCGGGCGCCATCCTTGGTCGCGAAACTCACCTGCAGGCCCTCCTTCGCCGCCGTCACACCGGTGACCTGGGTGTTGAGCAGGATCTCGCCGTAGCGCGCCCTGATGCGCTTTTCGAGCGGGCGCACCAGGTCCGGATCGCAGCCGGGCATCAGCTGCGGCGTGAGCTCGACCACGCTGACCTTCGCACCCAGGGCATCGAACACGCAGGCCATCTCCAGTCCGATGATGCCGCCGCCGATCACCAGGAAGCGTCCTGGATCCTGCGGCAGCTCGAGCGCGCCGCTCGAGTCGATGACGCGCGGATCGTCCGGCACGAACGGCAGCCGCATCGGCTCGGAACCGGCGGCGATGATGCAATGCTCGAAGCGAATGCGTTCACTGCCGCCGCCCTGGCTGACCTCGAGCACATGCGGGCTGATGAACTTGCCGACGCCGCGTACCACCTCGACCTTGCGCTGCTTGGCCAACATGGTCAGTCCGCCGGTCAGCTTGCGCACCACGCTCGCCTTCCAGGCGCGCAGCTTGCCGGTGTCCACCCGGGGCGCCTCGAACACAATGCCATGCGCACCCATCTCGCGCGCATCTTCAATGACCTTCGCGGCGTGCAGCAGCGCCTTGGACGGAATGCAGCCGACGTTGAGGCACACGCCGCCGAGTGTCTCCCAGCGCTCGATCAACGTGACCTTGAGCCCGAGATCCGCGGCGCGAAAGGCCGCGGTGTAACCGCCGGGCCCCGCGCCCAGCACCAGCAGCTGCGTGCTGCGCGCAGCCTCCTCCTGCATCGTTGCCGGCGCGGTCGTGATCGCGGCTGCGGGCACGGCGCCCGCCGCGGGTACTGCCGCGGCTTTAGGCGCCGTCACCGGCGGCGCTGGCGCCGCCGCCACAGCCGGGGCGGCCGCGGTGGCCGCGGCGGCCGGAGCCGCCGCGGTCGTGGCCGGCGCGCCGGTCTCCAGCAGCAGCAGCGGCGTACCCTTGGAAACCTTGCTGCCTTTGCCGACCAGCAGCTCTATGACCTTGCCGCCAGCCGTCGACGGCACATCCATCGTCGCCTTGTCGGTCTCGAGCGTGATCAGCGGTGTCTCGAGCTCGATGTCCTCACCGGGCTTGACCAGAACATCGATGACCGGCACATCCTTGAAGTCGCCCAGGTCCGGGCACAGGATCTGCTCACGGCTCACGGCACCGCCTCGGTCAGGCCCCGCGCGTCAGCCAATGCCTTGGCCAGGTAACTGGTGAAGCGGGCGCCGTTGGCACCGTCGATCACGCGATGATCGTACGACAGCGACAATGGCAGCATCGTCCGCGGCACGAACGCGCCCTCCTGAAACAGCGGCTGCACGCTCGCGCGTGACACGCCGAGGATCGCCACCTCGGGCGCATTGATGATCGGCGTGAAGGCGGTGCCACCGATACCACCCAGGCTCGAGATCGTGAAGCTGCCGCCCTGCATCTCGGCGCCGGTGAGCTTGCCGCTGCGCGCCTTGGCGGACAGCTCGCCGAGCGCGCGCGCGATCTCGTAGATGTCCTTGCGATCGGCATCGCGTATCACCGGTACCAGCAGCCCGTTGGGCGTGTCGGCCGCGAAGCCGATGTGAATGTATTTCTTGTAGACCAGATTCTCGCCCGTCGCGTCGAGCGAGGCGTTGAACAGTGGGAACTGCTGCAGTGCCTTGACGCACGCACGCACGATGAAGGCCAGCGTCGTGAGCTTGATGCCGGCGCTGTCGGCCCGGTTCTTGAGCGTCTTGCGCAGCTGCTCGAGCTCGGTCACGTCGGCCTGGTCGAACTGCGTGACGTGCGGCAGGTTGACCCAGCTGGCGTGCAGTCGCGGACCGGAAATGCGCTGTACGCGGCCCAGCGGCTTGATTTCGATCGGACCGAACTGCGCGAAATCCGGCACGTTGAGCGTCGGCAACGCACCGCCACCCGCATCCGTCGTGCCGGCGCCGCGCGCGCCCGCGCCCGGGACCATCAGCGACTTGACGAATGCCTTGACGTCCTCGTCAGTGATACGCCCCTTCTGACCGGTGCCCCTGACGCGACCGAGGTCAACGCCAAGCTCGCGCGCGAAGCGACGCACCGATGGGCCGGCATGGGCGCGCGCAAATCCATCCTCCCTGACGGGCGGCGGTGCTTGCGCGGTGGCCAGCGCGGACGCGGCGGCGATCGCCGGTATCGGCGCGGCAGCAGCCTTCGCTGCACCGGGCGCCGCCGGTACAGCAGACGCCGGTGCAGCAGGCATCGGCGCAGCGGGCGTTGCTGCCGCCGGCGTGGGCGTCGTCGGGCCGGTGGCTGCGGTTGCGGGCCCGGGCGCGGCGGCGGCGCCCGCACCGGCCGCCAGCTGCAGCGTGGCGATCCGCGTGCCGGTCGAGACGCGCGAGCCCTTGGCGACGTGCAGCTTCTCGATGACACCGGCGTCCGTGGACGGCACGTCCATGGTCGCCTTCTCGGTCTCGAGCGTCAGCAGCGGCGCATCCACCTGTACGCTGTCGCCGGGCTGCACCAGCACTTCAATGACCGCAACGTCCTTGAAGTCGCCCAGGTCGGGCACGTAGATGTCTTTCGAAGCCAAGGCGATCCCCTTGAGGCGCTAGCTGGTGAGAGGATCGGCCTTGTTGGCATCGATGCCGAGCTTGGCAATCGCATCGACCACGGTCTTGCGGTCGATCCGGTTCCCATCGGCGAGCGCCTTGAGCGCCGCCAGTGCGATGAAGTTCCGGTCGACTTCGAAATGCTGACGTAACTGCGCCCGCGTGTCGCTGCGTCCGAAGCCATCGGTGCCCAGCGTCACGTACGGCTGCGACAGCCAGGGGCGGATCTGATCCGGCACGGTGCGCACGTAATCGGTCGCGGCCACCAGCGCCGCACGATCGGCGAGCAGCGTCTGCACGTACGGCACGCGCGGCGCATCGGCCGGATGCAGCAGATTCCAGCGCTCGCACTCGAGTGCGTCGCGCCGCAGCTCGCTGAAGCTGGTGATCGAAAATACGTCGGCCATGACACCGAACTGCTGCTCGAGCAACTCGGCGGCGGCGAGCGCTTCGCGCAGGATGCTGCCGCTGCCGAGCAAGGTCGCGCGCGGCTCGCCCGCGCCCGCGCGCCTCAGCAGATAGCCGCCCTTGACGATGCCGGCTTCCGCGCGCCGCCGGCAACGCGGGCTGCGCGTAGTTCTCGTTCATCACCGAGATGTAATAGAACACGCTCTCGTTGCTGACGTACATGCGCTGCATGCCGTCCTGGATGATGACCGCAAGCTCGTAGGCGAACGCCGGATCGTAGGCGCGGCAGTTGGGAATAGTGGTGGCCACCAGCTGGCTGTGGCCATCCTGATGCTGCAGGCCTTCGCCCGCGAGCGTGGTCCGCCCCGCGGTCGCGCCGACGAGAAAGCCGCGTGCACGCATATCGCCGGCGGCCCAGATGAAGTCGCCGACGCGCTGGAAGCCGAACATCGAATAGTAGATGTAGAACGGCACCATGCCAATGCCGTGGTTGGCATACGAGGTCGCCGCGGCAATCCAGGAACAGGTCGAGCCGGCCTCGTTGATGCCCTCCTCGAGCATCTGTCCCTTGCGGTCCTCGCGGTAGGACATCAGCGTCTCGGCGTCCACCGGCGTATACAGCTGCCCGACCGCCGAGTAGATGCCGATCTGGCGGAACAATCCCTCCATGCCGAACGTGCGGGCTTCGTCCGGGACGATCGGCACGATGTGCTTGCCGATCCCCTTGTCCTTGAGCAGCACCGTCAGGATGCGCACGAATGCCATCGTGGTCGAGATCTCGCGCTCGGCCGTTCCCTCGAGTATCGAGTGGAACGCCTCCAGCGGCGGTACTGTCAGCGGCGGCGCGTCTGGATTGCGCACCGGCAGATAGCCGCCGAGACTCTTGCGGTGCGTCTGCAGATAGCGCATCTCGTCACTGTCCGGCGGCGGCTTGCGGAACGGCAGATCCTCCAGATCCTTGTCGGACACCGGGATGTTGAATCGATCGCGCATCTCGCGCACCGCCGCGATGTCGAGCTTCTTCTGCTGGTGCGCGACCATCTGGCCCTCGGCGACCTTTCCGAGACCGAAGCCCTTGACGGTCTTGGCCAGAATCACGGTCGGCGGACCCTTGGTGTTGACGGCCGCCTGGTAGGCGGCGAATACCTTGAGCGCGTCGTGGCCGCCGCGATTCAGGCGCCAGATGTCCTCATCGGACATGTTGGCCACCATTTCCTTGAGCGCCGGATCCTTGCCGAAGAAGTGCTCGCGCGTGTAGGCGCCGCCCTTGGCCTTGAAATTCTGGTATTCGCCGTCGACGCAATTCTCCATCACGCGCTGCAGGATGCCGCGCGTATCGCGCGCAAACAGCGGATCCCAGCGCGAACCCCAGATCACCTTGATCACATTCCAGCCGGCGCCGAGAAACGCCGCTTCGAGCTCCTGGATGATCTTGCCATTGCCGCGCACCGGTCCATCCAGTCGCTGCAGGTTGCAGTTGACGACGAAGATCAGGTTATCGAGCCCCTCGCGCACCGGCATCGTCAGCGCGCCCATCGACTCCGGTTCATCCATCTCGCCGTCGCCGCAGAACGCCCAGACCTTGCGGTCCGATGGCGCCACCAGTCCGCGGTTCTCCAGATAGCGGATGAAGCGCGCCTGGTAGATGGCCATCATCGGTCCCAGGCCCATCGACACGGTCGGGAATTGCCAGAAGTCGGGCATCAGCCACGGATGCGGATAGGAACTCAGGCCCCTGCCGCCGACCTCCTGACGAAAGTGCGCCAGCTGATCGTCGCTCAGGCGGCCTTCCAGATAGGCGCGCGCGTAGACGCCGGGTGATGAATGGCCCTGGATGTACACCAGGTCGCCGGGGTGCTTGTCGCTCGGAGCGCGCCAGAAATGATTGAACCCCACTTCATAGAGCGTCGCCGAGGACGCGTAGCTCGCCAGGTGACCGCCGTACTCCGCGGATTTGCGATTGGCCGCCACCACCATCGCGATCGCGTTCCAGCGGATATACGACTCGATGCGCCGCTCCAGCGCCCGGTCGCCCGGGTATTCCGGCTGCTGACCGACCGAAATGGTATTGACGTAGGCGGTATTGGGCCGGTACGGCAGGTAAGCGCCGGAGCGCCGGGCACGATCGATCAGCCGCTCGATCAGGAAATGCGCGCGCTCGGGTCCCTCGGCGCGCAGCACAGACTCGATCGATTCGACCCATTCCCGCGTTTCTACCGGGTCCAGGTCCTGCGGGGGTGTCACGTCGTTCATGGTTGCGATTCTAGTGCTTTTGCGCGGGTGCGTGTCGGGCACTCCCGGGCGGGAGGACCCGGGGAAAAAGCTTCCCACGACGCTGTGTTAGGATCCTGCAGGCGCACCGGCCCCGCTTGGGCGGCCGGCATGATCCGAGTCCTAATTAGCATGGTCAAGCAATCGCGGCGGTCAATGGAGACCGTCTGAAATGACGCTGCCCGACTGCACCCTGGCAGTGCTGCACCGGCGTCGCGCGCTTCCGAATGATCGCCGGGCCGCCGCCCTCGACGCCCTGGTCGTGCTGACGGTGCCCGACGATGTCGCGTTCCTGCGTCGCCTGCCCGAGCCGCGCCGTTGGCTCGGGCTGCACGCGCGCGACAAACCGGTGGCACCTGGCACGCGCGCCACCACACTCGCCAATGCACGCCAGACGTGCGCGCTGCTGGCCTACGCCAAGGCCGGCGCCAGCAGTTTCGAGCGCCTGAGTCTGGCCGGCAAGCTGCTGCGCGAGCTCGCGCCGCGCCAGCCGCGCACGCTTGGGCTGGTCGTCAACGAGGCCATGCCCGATGCCGCGCTGTGGCAGGAAGCGCTGCTGACCGCGGCCTGGACCGAGAGCTTCGCGCTGCCGGTATATCGCAGCCGGCCGCGCGCGCGCTGGCACCTGCAGGCCATCGAGCTCTGTGGTGCCGCCCGGCTCGAGCTCGATCGCATCGCGGCCAGCGCACGCGCCGGCAACCTGGTGCGCGCATTGACCGCGATGCCACCCAACAAACTCGACGCCACCGCCTATCGCCGGCTGCTCACCGAGCTGTCGCGCCGCCATCGCCTGCACCTCAGCTGGTATTCGCAGGCACGGCTGCGGCGTCTGGGCGCCGGTGCCTTTCTGGCGGTGGCGCGTGGCAACGCCGCGCGCACCGCCGGCATCGCACACCTGCGCTGGCGCGGCGGCAAATCGGCGCGGCGGCGCGGTCCGCGCGCCCCCGATGTCGCGCTCGTGGGCAAGGGCATCCTGTTCGACACCGGCGGCATCAATCTCAAGACGCACCGCTCGATGCTCGACATGCACATCGACATGGCCGGCAGCGCCGTGGCGCTCGCCTGCCTGGTGGCGCTGGCCGAGCTGCGCTCGCCGCTGGATGTCGACGCCTGGCTCGCGATCAGCGAGAACAACATCGGACCGACCGCCTACCGGCCGCAGGAGCTGGTGCGGGCGAGCAACGGCATCACGATCCAGGTCATTCACAGCGACGCCGAGGGCCGCATGGTGCTCGCCGACACGCTGGCGCTGGCGGCACGTACCCGGCCGCGCCTGACCGTCGATTTTGCCACCCTCACCGGCGCCTGCGTGCATGCGTTGACCGAACGCTATAGCGGCGTGTTCACCAATCGCGCCGAATTCGCCGGCGCGCTGGTTGCCGCCGGCGCGGCGAGCGGCGAGCGGGTGTGGACTTTTCCGCTCGATGAGGACTTCGACAGCGATCTGGAAAGCCCGGTGGCCGACATCATGCAGTGCAGCGCCGACGGCAAGGGTGATCACATTCTCGCGGCGCGTTTTCTGAAGCGTTTCATCGGCGACGATAATCCGTGGGTGCATGTCGATCTGTCTTCGGCCACGCGCCGCGGCGGCCTGGCGCACGTGAGCACCGAGATCACCGGCTTTGGCGTGCGATTCACCCTCGAGCTGCTGCTGGCTGCGAGACTGCATCAGGGTGTGAAGGCCTCGGGCAAGCGCCGGACGCGGGCGCCATGAGCGGCCAGCTGCGCGTGAGCCGGCCGGATGACTGGCACCTGCACCTGCGCGATGGCGCCGCGCTGCGGGCCGTGCTGCCGTTCAGCGCCGCGCGTTTTGCGCGCGCCATCGTGATGCCCAATCTTACGCCGCCGGTCAGCACCACGGCGCTGGCCCTCGCCTATCGCGAGCGCATCCTGGCAGCGCTACCCGCGGGCGCGCGCTTCCAGCCGTTGATGACGCTGTACCTGACCGACCAGACCAGTGCCGCTGAAATCGAGCGCGCGCACGCGAGCGGCGCGATCTACGGCTGCAAGCTCTATCCGGCCGGCGCCACGACTCATTCCGAGGCCGGCGTCACCGACATCGCGCGGCTCGAGCCCGCATTGGCCGCGATGACGCGCCTCGACCTGCCGCTGCAGGTGCACGGCGAGGTCACCGACCCCGCGGTGGATGTGTTCGAGCGCGAAGCGCGCTTCATCGAGCGGGTGCTGGCGCCGCTGAGCGAGCGCTGGCCGGCGCTGCGGATCGTGTTCGAGCACGTGAGCACGCGCGCGGCGGTCGAATTCGTGCGTGGCGCGCGCCGCGGGGTTGCGGCCACGGTCACGCCGCAGCATCTGCTGCTCAACCGCAATGCGCTGTTCGCCGGCGGGCTGCGCCCGCACCACTATTGCCTGCCGGTGCTCAAGACGGAAGCCGATCGTCGCAGTCTGCTCGAGGTGCTGGCCGGCGGCGATGCGCGATTCTTCCTCGGTACCGACAGCGCCCCGCACCCGCGCGCCGCCAAGGAGGCGGCTTGCGGCTGCGCGGGAATATTCTCGGCCCATGCCGGCATCGAGCTGTACGCCGAGATCTTCGACGCCGAGGGCATGCTGCCGCGACTGCAGGGGTTCGCGTCCGAGTACGGTGCCGATTTCTACCGCCTGCCACGCAACCAGGAGCAGATCACGCTGGTGCGAGAGCCGTGGACGGCACCGGCAAACTATCCGTTCGCGGACGGCGAACTGGTGCCGCTGCGCGCCGGCGAACGCATCGGCTGGCGCCTGCAGGGAGCGAGCGCATGAGCGAGCTGCCGCCACCGGACGTCGTGGTCGTGGTCGCCGCCACGACGCCGGCTCCCAGCCCCGAGCGCGCGCCCGCCCCGACGCCGCCGCTGATGGTGCGGCGATTCCGGGGTTTTCTGCCGGTGGTAATCGACGTCGAGACCGGCGGCTTTCAGCCCGCCACCGATGCGTTGCTGCAGATCGCCGCGGTGCTCATCGACATCGACATGAACGGCCGGCTGTATCGCGGCGAGACCCACTCGTACCACGTGCGTCCGTTCGAGAACGCGCGGCTCGACCCCGCCTCGCTGCTGGTGAACAGGATCGATCCGTGGCATCCGCTGCGGCCGGCGATCGACGAGAACGACGCGCTGCACCGGGTCTTCCGCGCGGTGCGCGCGGCGATCCGCGGCCATGGCTGCCGGCGCGCGGTGCTGGTCGGGCACAACGCCGCCTTCGATCTGGCGTTCCTGAATGCCGCGGTGGCGCGCACCGGCATCAAGCGCAATCCGTTCCATCCGTTTTCGTGCTTCGATACCGCAACGCTGGCGGGTGCGGCGCTGGGCCAGACGGTGCTGGCCAAGGCGGTGACGGTTGCCGGGCTCGAGTGGGACAAGGCCTGCGCGCACTCGGCCACTTACGACGCCGAACGCACCGCGGACCTGTTCTGCATCATCTGCAACGAACTCGCGGACAGCTACGCGCGCGCCGAGCAGCGCGCGCGCCAACTGGGCTGGCAGGAGCTGTCGGCCGCCGCGCCCGAGGCCGAAGACGACCCTGCGCCGGACCCGCCGACGTAGGGAATCTACCAATGAATGGCTGCGTCGAGCGGCGGCGCTCGGGCCGGCGTCAGGCCGGAACAGCCGTAATCGCGCCCGCGCTCTGCAGCAGCTGCTTGAGCTCGCCGGTGCGATACATCTCGAGCGCGATATCGCAACCGCCGATCAGCTCGCCCTTGACGTAGAGCTGCGGATAGGTCGGCCAGTTCGAATGACGCTTGAGCGCCTCACGCAGCTCCGGGTCATCGAAGATATTGACGTAATGAAACTGGGCGCCGAGCTTGCGCAGTGCGGCGACGGCCTGGGCCGAAAACCCGCACTGCGGGAAATCGGGGTTGCCCTTCATGAAAAGAACCACCGGCGCGGTAGTAAGTTCCTTGCGGATCCGATCGTTGACATCCATCTGATTCACCTGCGATGACGTATGCGTTGAATTATGGGGGGCGCTGGCCTATTCTTCAAACCGCATTTTTGGTGCAGCGGTCAAGTAGAACAACAACTTAACAGAGGTCAACATGAACCCACTGAATTCCGTGCGTGGCGCCATCCTCACCGGCGTCATCCTGGCGCTGATCGTCGCCCTGGCCATTCCTCCGACGGGCTTTGCGGAACTCGGCCTGGCGGTTTGGATCCACATCGTCGCCGGCGTGATGTGGATTGGCCTGCTTTATTACTTCAACGTCGTGCAGACGCCGGGTCTGGCCGCCGCGGCGGCCGACAAGGGCGGACCGGGCGGCGCCGGCATCGGCAAGTACATCGCGCCGCGCGCGCTGCTGTGGTTTCGCTGGTCTGCGGTCGCCACCTGGCTCTCGGGCGTCTGGTACCTGACTCGCGCCGACAACCTGGGCAACGCCATGACCTTTGGTCATTTCGGCCAGGACTATTACGGCCTGGTGATCGGCATCGGCGGCTGGCTCGGCACCATCATGGCGTTCAATGTCTGGGTATTCATCTGGCCGAACCAGAAGAAGATCCTCGGCATCGTGCCGGCCACCGACGAGCAGAAGGCCAAGGCGCGCAAAGTTGCCGCCCTCGCCTCGCGCACCAATTTCGTACTCTCGATTCCGCTGCTGCTGTGCATGGGTGCCTCCAATCACCCATTGCCGTTCTGAGCAAGCCGAAGTTGGATCGAGGCGCGCGCTTCGGTGCTGACGCCGCTGCCCGCCGACCTGCCCGATCAGGTGTCCCGCGCGCTGCGCGAGGACATCGGATCGGGCGACATCACGGCCGCGCTGATCCCCGCGACGCAACAGGCGCAGGCGCGGGTGCTGTGCCGCGAACCCGCGGTGCTCTGCGGCGCGGCCTGGTTCGACGAGACCTTCCGCCAGCTCGATCCGGCGGTGCGGGTCGGCTGGCACATTGCTGAAGGCGCGCGCGCGCCGGCCGGTTCGATCCTGTGCGAACTGACCGGTCCGGCGCGGCCGATACTCACCGGCGAGCGCAGCGCGCTGAATTTTCTGCAGTTGCTGTCGGCCACCGCAACCGTCACGCGGCGTTACGTCGAGGCGCTCGGCACAACGGCCTGCCGCATTCTCGATACGCGCAAGACCATCCCGGGTCTGCGCAGCGCGCAGAAATATGCGGTGCGCTGCGGCGGCGGCGACAATCACCGCATGGGCCTGTATGACATGGTGTTGATCAAGGAGAATCACATTGCGGCGGCCGGCTCGATTGGTGCGGCAGTCAGTGCCGCGCGCCAGCTGGCGCCGGCGCTGCGGGTGGAAGTCGAGGCCGAGAACCTGGAACAGCTGCAGGAGGCGCTGGATGCCGGCGCCGACCTGGTGATGCTCGACAATTTCGACCTTGCGACCCTGCGCCGCGCGGTGGCGCTCAATCGAGCGCATGTGCGACCGGCACGGCTGGAAGCCTCCGGCGGGGTCACCTTCGAGCGCATCGCGGTCATCGCCGCCACCGGCGTCGATTACATTTCGGTCGGCTCGCTCACCAAGGATATCGACGCGATCGACCTGTCGATGCGCTTTGGGACGCCCACGAGCTGACAGGCCATGGAACCGGTGACGATTCGACCGATGCTGGCCCAGCACTGGCCGGGCGTTCGCTCCATCTACCAGGCCGGGATCGAGACCGGCCACGCGACCTTCGAGAGCCACGCCCCGGAATCCTTCGACGAGTGGCTCGCGGGGCACGTGCCCGAGCTATGCCTGGTGGCGCTGCTCGGCGGCGACGGCGGGGGCGCCCCGCTGGGCTGGGCGGCCTTGAGCCGCACCTCCAGCCGCTGCATCTATGCGGGGGTGGCCGAGGAGAGCGTGTACGTCAACCCGGCATTCTGCCGGCGCGGCGTCGGACGCCATCTGCTCGCGGCGCTGATCGCACAGTCCGAGGACCGCGGCTACTGGACGCTGCAGGCCGGCATCTTTCCGGAGAATACCGCCAGCGTCGCGCTGCATCGGGGGATGGGATTCGAGCCGATCGGACTGCGCCGCCGCATCGGGCGCATGAGCTTCGGACCGATGGCCGGCCGGTGGCGCGACGTGCTGTTTCTGGAGCGGCGCAGCCCCCGGATCGGCGTCGATTAGCGCGCGATGAGCATTCGGGGCCGGCAAGGCGATCACGCGGCCGCGATTCTCGTTATATTAGGCATGACATGACGATGCCCGCGCCGGCAACGGCCTGAACGCCGTGTGCGCCACTGACCCGATCGCGCCAGACCGTCAACGCCGGGCGCAGCTGTGGCTGGTGCTCGCGTGTGGCAGCGCTGCAGCCAGCCCGCGCGCACGGCTGAGCATCACGCACACAGTTGCGGCACCGTCATCACCGGGGCCCTGAGGAGCTGCCATGGCGAGGACAAAACCGGCCACGCTGGCGATTCACGGCGGGCTGTGGCTCGATCGCAAGGGCCGCACCTTCGTGGGCGCCAACCGCATCGCGCTGCTCGAGAGCATCGATCGGCTCGGATCGATTACGCATGCGGCGAAGGATGTGGGCCTGAGCTACAAGGCAGCCTGGGACGCCGTCGATGCGATGAACAATATCGCCGACAAGCCGCTGCTGATCCGCACCACCGGCGGCCAACACGGTGGCGGCAGTCATCTCACCGAGCATGGACGGCAGCTGGTGCGTCTCTACCGGCTGCTGGAATCCGGCTACCAGCACCTGGTGGGACAGATGCAGGCGCAGGTGCACGACTTCCACAAGCTCAATGAACTCGTGAAGGCGATCACGATGAAAACCAGCGCGCGCAATCAATTTCGCGGGACGATCAAGGCGGTGCGCAAGGGCGCGGTCAACGCCGATGTCATCCTTGATCTTGGCGAGGGCCTCGAGATCTTCGCCAACATCACCAACGACGCGGTTGAGGACCTGGACCTGAAGCCGGGACGCGCCGCAGTGGCGCTGATCAAGGCCAGTTTCATCGTGCTCTCCCCCGACGCGAACATCCGCGTCAGCGCACGCAATCAGTTGCGCGGCAAGGTCAGCGCGGTCATCACCGGCAGTGTCAACGGCGAGGTCAAGATCGAGCTGCCCGGCCGGCGCACGCTCACGGCGATCGTCACCAACGAGGCATTGAAGGAGCTGGGACTGGTCGAAGGGGCCGCCTGCAGCGCGCTGATCAAGTCCTCGCACGTGCTGATTGCGGTCAATGACTGAGCTTGCGGCGCGCCCGACGCGCACCCTTGGCCGGATCCTGGCCGCGCTGCTCATGGCAGCTGCGCTCGCGGCGCGCGCCGAAGACCTCAACGTTGCGGTCGCGGCGAATTTCCTGGGCACACTGCAGAAGCTGGCGCCGAAATTCGAGCAGGCGAGCGGCCAGCACCTGCGGTTGAGCTCCGGGTCCTCCGGACAGTTCTACGCGCAGATCCGCGAGGGCGCGCCGTTCGACGTGCTGCTGTCGGCCGACAGCGAACGGCCGAAGCAGCTGCAGGCCGAGGGCCTGGCCGTGGCCGGCAGCCGCTTCACCTACGCCATCGGCACGCTGGTGCTGTGGAGCCCGAAAGCCGGCCGCGTCGACCACGACGGACAGGTGTTGCGCGGCGGCGGCTATCGCATGATCGGAATCGCCGAGCCGCGCAACGCCCCGTATGGCGCGGCCGCACAGCAGGTGCTCGCGGCGCTGGGGCTGTGGGACCAGCTCAACCACGACAAGAAACTCGCGGTCGGCGAGAACATCAACCAGGCCTGGCAGTTCGCCGTCACCGGCAATGTCGACATGGCCTTCGTCGCGCTGTCTCAGGTCAGCAGCGACGGGGTGATCGCGGGCTCGTACTGGCTGCCACCGCAATCGCTGTACACCCCGCTGGAGCAGGACGCGGTGATCCTGACGCACACCAGTAAACGGCCGGCCGCCGAGGCGTTCCTGAACTGGCTGCGCAAGGATCCGGAGGCCATCGCCACCATCAAGGCGGCCGGTTACCATGTGACGGAATGAGCGCGAGCTTCTATTCCCCGGACGACCTGGTCGCGCTGTGGATTTCCCTGAAGCTCGCGACCGTCACGGTGCTGCTGCTGCTGCTGCTGTGCACGCCGCTGGCGTGGTGGCTGGCGATGACCCGCTCGCGATTGCGAGTCGTTGCCGAGGCGCTGGCGGCGCTGCCGCTGGTGCTGCCACCGACGGTGTTGGGTTTCTATCTGTTGCTGTTTCTCGGACCCTACGGCTGGGGCGGCCGCATGATGCACCAGTTCGGCCTGCAGCCGCTGAGCTTCAGCTTCAGCGGCCTGGTGATCGGTTCGATGCTCTATTCGATGCCGTTCGTCGTGCAACCGCTGCAGGGCGCATTCCAGGCGGTCGGCGCGCGCGCCCTCGAAGTCGCCGCAACGCTGCGCGCGCCTCCCTGGGATCGCTTCTTCACGGTGGCGGTGCCGCTGGCGCGCCGCGGCTTCATCACCGGGTCGGTGCTGGCGTTCGCGCATACGCTGGGCGAATTCGGCGTGGTGCTGATGCTCGGCGGCAATATCCCCGGGCGCACGCAAACCGCATCGATCGTGATCTTCAATCACGTCGAGGCGCTCGACTACGCCGCGGCCCAGCGCCTGTCGGCAACCTTGCTGGTCGCTTGCTTCGTCCTGCTGCTGATCGTCTACGCCGCCAACCGGGGCGTACGCGCCGCGGCGGCCGTCGCGTGAGCCTGGCATTCGACATTCGCTGGTCGCGACCAGATTTCCAGCTGCAGGTGGATTGCGAATTCCCGGGCAGCGGAATCACCGCGCTGTTCGGGCGCTCCGGGTGTGGCAAGACCACGGTCCTGCGCTGCATTGCCGGACTCGAGCGCGCGGTGCGCGCCACCGTGCGCTTCAACGACGTGGTGTGGCAGGACGAGCGCCATTTCGTGCCCGCGCACCGGCGGCCGCTCGGCTATGTGTTTCAGGAATCGAGCCTGTTCCCGCATCTCGACGTGCGCGGCAACCTGCTGTATGGGTTGCAGCGCGTGCCGGTGGCGCAGCGGCGCATCGGTTTTGACCAGGCGGTGCAGTTGATGCGCCTGGAGAGCTTGCTGGCGCACCGCGCCCACCAGTTGTCGGGCGGCCAGCGCCAGCGCGTCGCCATTGCGCGCGCGCTGCTCACCAGCCCGCAGCTGCTGCTGCTGGATGAACCGCTGTCGAATCTGGATTTGCCGAGCCGGGCCGAAATCCTGCCGCACCTGGAGCGGCTGCACGACGAGCTGTCGATCCCGATCGTCTACGTCAGCCACGAGATCGGCGACGTCATGCGCATCGCCGACTACATCGCGCTGCTCGAGGCCGGCAGCATGCGGGCCTTCGGCCCGATCCAGGAGCTGTTGACCCGGCCCGAGCTGCCGCTCGCGCACCTGGAAGAGGCCGGCAGTGTGTTCGACGGCGTGATCGCCCAGCACGACGCCCAATATCACCTGAGTTACGTCACCACTGCCGCCGGCCGCCTCGCCATCTCGCTGCGCTCGGTCCCGGTCGGCCAGCGGGTGCGGGTCCGCATCGACGCGCGCGACGTGAGTCTGGCGCTCAAGCCGCCGGAACTGAGCAGCATCACCAACGTGCTGGCGGGCCGCGTGATCGATGTGACCGATGATCGCGATCCGGCGCAGCGGCTGGTGCGCATCGACGTCGGCGGCCGCCCGTTGCTGGCGCGCATTACCCAACGCTCGGTTGCGCAGCTGGCCATCGCGAGCGGCATCGCGCTGTACGCACAGGTGAAGAGCGTCGCGCTGATGTCCTGATTTGCGGCCGTCAGTAAGTCCTGTAGGGCAGGAACTTGCCGGACATCACGATGCGCACCCGATCGCCCTTCGGATCGGCTTCGCGCGAAAGGCTCATCGTGAAGTCGATCGCGCTCATGATGCCATCGCCGAATTCTTCGTGAATCAGCTCCTTGAGCGTCGTGCCATAGACGTTGACCAGTTCATAGAAGCGGTAGATCAGCGGATCGGTCGGCACGCTGGTGGGCAGCGATCCCTTGTAGGGCACCACCGTCAGCCACTTGCGCTCCTGCTCGTTCAGGCTGAACAGCTCGCCGATCACCGCAGCCTGCTCCGCGGTCAGCGCCATCTGGCCCAGGCAGGCCGCCGTCACCCATTCCTTGCTGCGGCCGACCTTGGCCGCGACTTCGGCCCACTTCAGGCCCAGCCGGATCCTGGCGGTGACGATCTTTTCAGTCACTTGGTCTCGACTCATGCTGCTCTCCTTGACTGCCAACGAGCCCCAACTCAACCTCAACGAGGCTGAAACCGCTTGCCCCAGGCGGCTTTCATTCAGCGGCCGCAGCCGCCTTGCCGCGCGGCCGCCGCGCAAGCCACACCAGCAGCAGCGGCGCCAGCGTCAACCAACCCGAGATCCAGAAATAATCCAGCGACGACAGCAGGTACGCCTGGTGCACCAGGCTCTGGGTCAGGACACCCAGCGCGCTGCCGGTGTTGTCAACCCCGAGACCATGCAGCCCATTGACTGCTTCCTGCAGATTGGCGCTGTAGGCGCTCGAGCTCTCCGCCAGCCGCGTCTGGTGCAGCGCCTCGTGGCGATCCCAGAAGGTGGTGGTGATCGAGGTAGCAAACGCACCGGCGACGATGCGCAGGAAGTTCGACACCCCCGAGGCCGACGGTACGCGCTCGGGCGGCAGGCCGTCGAGCAGGATCGACACCATCGATACGAAGAAGGCGCCCATGCCGATGCCCATCACGAGCTGCGGCAGCACGAAGGCGACGAAGCTTGCGTCCGCGGTGAGCCCCGCGCGCATGAAGAATGAGACCGCGAATCCCAGAAAGCCGACGGTGCCGAGCCAGCGCGCATCGATCCTGCCGACCAGGACGCCGACCAGCGGTGACACCAGCACCGACACCACGCCGGCTGGTGCCGCCACCAGCCCGGCCCAGGTGGCGGTGTAGCCGAGCTGGGTCTGCAGCCACAGCGGCAGCAGCACGATGTTGCCGAAGAACACCGCGTAGCCGAGACACAGAGCCGCCGTCCCGAGGCTGAAATTACGGCCCGCGAACAGCGACAGGTCGACGATCGGATAGCGCTCGCTGAGCTCCCAGATCAGCCAGGCAATGAATCCAAACAGCGCCACTGCGCCCAGCAGCACGATCGCCGGTGACCCGAACCAATCCAGGTCCTTGCCCTTATCGAGCATCACCTGCAGCGCGCCGACCCAGACGATCAGCAGTCCCAGGCCCACGGTGTCGATCGGCAGCTGGCGCGTCGGGGTGTCATGCCGCCTGAGATACTGCCAGCACAGCACCCCCGAGAGCACCCCGATCGGCACGTTGATATAGAAGATCCACGGCCAGCTCCAGTCGTCGGAAATGTAGCCGCCGAGCACCGGTCCGGCGACCGGCGCCACCAGCGTGGTGACCGACCAGATCGCCAGCGCCGTGCCGGCGCGCGACGGCGGGAACAACCGCAATAGCAGCGCCTGCGAGCCCGGAATCATCGGCCCGGAGACCGCGCCCTGCAGCACCCGGAACACCACCAGCGACGACAGGCTCCAGGCCGCGCCGCACAGGAACGACGCGGCGGTGAATGCCAGCACGGACCATACGAACGTGCGCACCACGCCATAGCGCTGCATCAGCCATCCGGTGAGCGGCACCGATATGCCATTGCTGACCGCGAACGAGGTGATCACCCAGGTGCCCTGATCGGCCGATACGCCCAGATTGCCGGCGATGGTCGGAATCGCGACGTTGGCGATGCTGGTATCGAGCACCTGCATGAAGGTGCCGAGCGCCAGCGCCAGCGCCACCAGCGCGCGGGCGGATCCTGCCAGCGGCACGGGTTGCGCTTGCGCGTTCACCGCATCGGCGCGGCGGTGCGCGCGATGGACAGCCGCCTGCCATCGTGCCCCGCATTGAGCGTCACGATCTGCGTCGATGCGTGCCTCCAACGCGGGATCGTCACCCGCGCTGTCCTGTGTCGGCTGCGGCTGGGTGCGCACTCGGCTTGCGACCACCGGGCCCGAGGTATCGTGCACGTCGACCCCCGCGGTCATCGACAACCCGACGCGCAGCGGGTGCGCCTGCAGCTCTCGCGGATCGAGCGTGATGCGCACCGGAAGGCGCTGCACGATCTTGATCCAGTTGCCGGAAGCGTTCTGTGCCGGCAGCAGCGCGAACGCACTGCCGCTGCCGGCTGACAGCCCGGCGAGCCGGCCGTGGAACACCACGCCGCTGCCGTAGAGGTCCGCGTGCAGCGTCACTGGCTGTCCGACGCGCATGCTGCGCAACTGCACTTCCTTGAAATTCGCGTCCACCCAGACGTCCTCGAGCGGCACCACGGCCATCAGCGGGCTGCCTGCCGCCACGCGCTGGCCGACCTGCACGTTGCGCTTGGC
Organism: uncultured Gammaproteobacteria bacterium; assembly: GCA_963701975.1. GTDB lineage: Bacteria > Pseudomonadota > Gammaproteobacteria > Steroidobacterales > Steroidobacteraceae > FEN-1191. The sequence goes on along the minus strand of OY969692.1, from coordinate 2,591,780 downwards.
GATCACGCCCGACACCGGCGCCCGCAGCTCGGTGCGGTGCAGTGCCAGGGCGGCGTTGCGCACCGCGGCTTCGGCATCGAGCACCTGCGGATGCGTTGCAATCGTGGTGCCCTGGATCTGCGCCTCGGTCGCGTTGAGCTGCTCGCGCGCCGCATCGAGCGCGGCGCGCGCCACCGCCACCGCGTCACGCGAATGCGATAATTCCTCGCCCGACACCGCGCCATCGGATAGCAGGTCCTGGCGGCGACCCAGGTCATCCTGCGCACGCGAAAGGTCCGCAGCGCGCTGCGCGATCAGCGCCTGCAGCTGCTCGCGCTGCGCGAACAGGCCGCGCACATTGCGCACCGCACGGGCCAGCTGCGCCTCGGCGCCGTCGATTGCGACCCGCGCGTCGGCCGGATCCAGCACGGCCAGCACCTGGCCGCGCTCAACGCTCTGCGTGTCGTCGACATTCACCGCGAGCACGGTGCCCGGCACCTCGCTGGTGACCTGGACCAGGTCGCTGCTGATGTAGGCGTCGTCGGTGCTCTCGTAATAGCGGCCGACCAGGTACAGGTGCGTCAGCCACGCCAGGCCACCGACTAGCGCCACGACGGCAAGAATCAGCAGTGCGCGATTGCGGCTGTGGTTGTTGGTTGGTGTGGGTTGGTCCATGGCACTCTCACTCATTGAATATCTGCCCGGCGCATCGCGCTAGCCTGCCGCGAGGCGCCGGGCTTGCGGGTATTGAAAACTGCCGCCCGCTGCCAGCAGCAGCGTGACCCTGGCCAGTGCCAGGGACGCGCTCAGATCGACCTGCTGGCGGCGCTCGTTGAGCACTTCGGTCTCGGCATTGAGCACCGTGAGGTAGCCGGCGAGCCCCGCGCGGTAACGCTCTTCGGCCAGCCTGTAAGCCTCCTCCGCAGCGGCGAGCGACTCGCGCTGCTGCCCGAGCTCGGCACTCAACGAATCGATCAGGCTGATCTGATCGGCCGCCTGGTGCACCGCGCGTACCACGATGTCATCGTAGTTCGCCACCGCCTGTTCGAGCGCAGCCTCGCTGCCACGATACTGCGCGCGCAGGCGACCGCCGTCGAACAGCGGCAGTGACAGGCCTGGACCGGCGCCATAACCGAACGAGCTGGCGCTGATGAGGTCGCGCAGGCTGAACGACGCGTAGCCGGCCAGGGCCGTGAGCGTGACGTTGGGATAGAACGCCGCCCTGGCGGCTCGCTTGCCGGCATCGGCAGCCTCGATGTGTGCGCGCGCGGCGATCACGTCGGGGCGGCGCGCCAGCAAATTAACTGGCAACTGCGCAGGCAGCGGCAACGCCGAGTCGAGATTCATCTGCGGCCGGCCGATGGTGGCGTAGGCATCTGCGCCGCGGCCCGCGAGCGCCGCGAGCTCATGGATTGCCAGCGCCTGCGCCGATTGCGCCTGCGTCAGCGCCAGGCGCGCCTGCGGCAGCGCGCCCTCGGCTTCACGCAGCTCGACCCGCGTATCGAGGCCGGCCGCCACGCGCCGCCGCGTGATGTCGAGAATGTTCGAGCGCTGCGCCTGGGCGCGCTCGGCGATGTCGGCGAGCGCGTAGCTGCGATACAGATCGATGTAGGACTGCACCAGCGCGCCCGCCAGCAGCAGCCGCGCATTGTCGACGTCGAGACTCGCCGCTTCGGCCAGCGCGCGCGTCTGTGCGACCGCATCGGCATGCTGGCCCCACAGATCCAGGTCCCACGACAGCACTGCCCCCAGATCGCCCAGCCACACGGTCTGGCCGCCAGCCAACTGCGGCGGAAAGCTGGACGGGACCTTGAGTCGCGTTTCGCCGGCGCTGAGCTTCACGGCCGGCAGCTGGCCCGCGTGCGCCGCGGCGACCTGCGCCTGCGCCAGCCGCAGCCGGGCACCCGCCTGCGCCATGCCCGGGTTATCGCGCAGCGCCTGTCGAATCAGCTGGTCGAGCTGCGGATCGGCATACCCCTGCCACCAGCCGTCCGGCGCCGGCACCGCGTCCGCACCGGCCAATCCCAGGCTGGCATCGGCAATCGGGACCTGCGGCGCCTCACTCCGGGGCGGCGTCGCACAGGCGCACGACAGCGCCGCCACGGCCGGGGCCAGCCAGCGAAGGCCGATGCCGAGCGGCTTCATGCGGCCGCTCCCGGCTCGACGCCCGTACCGGCACCGTCCAGACTGCCGATCAGTTTGGTCAGCAGCCGGTTCAGCTCCGCCGCTTCGGCCTTCGAGAAGTCACGCAGCGCGAAATTGAGCTTGTCGGCCACGGCCGGGACCAGTTCTGCAACGATCGTCTGTCCCGCCTCGGTCAATCGCAGCTGCACGGCGCGGCGGTCCTCGCGGCTGCGCTCGCGCTGGACCAGTCCCCGGGCCTCGAGCTGGTCGATGACCCGCGTGAGCGCGCCGCTGTCATGGCGCAATTGCGAGCACAGGTCGGTGGCATTGATCGCCAACCCATCGCGCAGATAGATCAACACCACCCACTGGGTGAACGTCAGCTCGCTGCCGGCCACCACCGACTCCAGCTGGTCGATCAGCAGCGATTGCGCGCGCTTGATGAGGTAGCCCACGCTGGTGCGCGCCTTGTAGTTTTCCGGTCGATAATGCTGCATTAGCACTTACTGCCTCCACAGTGTCTGTCTAGGCAGGTATATACCAATCGTCCTCGGCCGCCGTCAAGGGACCGACCTCACCGAGTGCGGCTCAGCGGGCGGCCGGCGGCGATTCCAGCGGCGGTGACGACACCACCGTGACGTCGTCACAGGTCACCAGGCCGATCTCATTGATTCCGGTCAGCAATTCGCAGAACTTCCGAAGTTTTTCGAGGCTGTCGACGATCTCGACGATGACCGGCAGGTCCTGTGAGAACACGACCCCGGTCGTGTGCAGCCGGGTGGATCGGCCATAGCCGAGTGTCCCGCGCATCACGGTCGCACCCGCCATCTGCAGGTGACGGGCCTTGAGCACGATCGCCTCGTACAGCGGCTTGTCGCCGTGCAGCTTGTCCTCGCCGATGTAGATCCGTAATCGCGCGTGCTTTTCCCTGACGTCCACGATGCCCTCCCTGAGGTTTGACCCGCCCGGGCCGGTACCGGGGCGGCGGTGCGCTCATTTCTGCGGATCATCACCGGCCAGCAGCCGGTGAACGCCGGCAATCGCGGCCGGCTCCGGGCGTCGGATTGCCGGCACGCCCTGGTAGTGCTCCCAGCCGCCACCGAGCGCCTTATATAGATAGATGAACGCTTCGGCGGCGCTCTGCTGCGCCGTGGTGTACTGGTCTTCCAGACTGTACTGCTGGCGCTCGGCGTCCACGACATTCAGGAAATCGGTCAAGCCACGATCGTAGCGCTGCTGCGCCAGGCTCAGAGCGCGTTCGCTGGCCGTCATCGCCTCGGCGAGATTGTCGAGACGCTGCTCCTGCGCGTCGTAGTTGGCGATCGCGGTATCCGCGTCCTGCACCGCATCGATGATCGATTTGCGGTAGGCGATCAATCGCTCGTGCGCCTGCAGATCGGCGATGCTGACCAGCGCATCGAGCGCGCCGAAGTCGAGCAGCGGCCAGTAGACCGCGGGGCCGAACGCCCAGATGTGGCTGCCGTGCGCGCCGATGTTCGCCGACTGCGTGCCGAGCCCGCCGACCAGCGCCACGTGCGGGAACAGGTTGGCCGTCGCCACTCCGATACGCGCGGTCGCGGCCGCCAGTTGCCGCTCCGCGGCGCGCACGTCGGGCCGGCGCTGCAGCAGATCGAGCGGCAGGCCCGGTGCGATCGCCTGCGGCAGGTTCGGCAGCCCTGCCGGTTGTTCCAGCTCCTGCGCGACATCCTCGGGATACTGGCCGAGCAGCACGGCGATGCTGTATTGGGCGGCCTTGATCTCACTCTGCAGCAGCGGCAGCCCGGATTGCAGCGTCTCGAACTCGCGAATTGCGAGCTGCAGGTCCAGTTCATTGGTCAATCCGCGATCGAATCGGGTCTGTTCCAAGTCGCGCGATTGCTCGGCGGTGGCAATGTTGTTCCGGATGATCGCCAGCCGCACCTGCAGCCCGCGCAGATCGACGTAATTGCGCGCCACCTCGGCTACGACGCTGAGCAGCACCGCGCTTCGGGTCGCGGCGGCGCTCTCCACGTCGTATTTTCCGGCCTCGATCGCGCGCCGGTAGCCGCCAAACAAATCCAGTTCCCAGGTGGCGGTGAATCCGGCTACCTGCCGGATCTGATCGAGCGCGCCCTTGTTGTCTCCGGCGCGCAGCCCCGGTGCCGCCCCGGCGCGCGTGATATCGCTGCCGGTACCGCGTCCCGCTGCCCCACTGGCGGCGACCTCCGGCAGCGCATTGCCCAACAGCACGGCTTGCTGCGTGCGCGCTTCCTGCAGTCGCGTCAGCGCGATTTCGATATCGGGGTTGGCGCGAATCGCCCGCTCGATGAGTGCATCGAGCTCGGGATCACTGAGCGCGTGCCACCATTGGGACAGGTCCACGGCCGCGCTCGTGTCGGGCGCTGCCGGGGCTGCCGGCGCTGCGGCCTGCGACCGCGCAAAGAACTCGCGCGGAGCCGTGGTTTTCGGCACGTGGTAGTTCGGCCCGACGGCACAGCCGCCCAGCCAGGCGAGCAGCAGTGCAGCGCTCAGCGAGCGGGCGGCGCGCATTTCAATGCGCCCGCATCGCGACGCCGGAAACCGGCGGTTCATCGTCGTTGACCCGGACCTTCTGCCCATCGACGATCTGGTTGCTGATGTTGAGCACCAGCCGCTCGTCGTTGGCCACGCCCGAGCTCAACTCGACCCGGTCACCGTCATCGCGCCCGATCGTGACGTCGCGAAACCGCACCGTGCCATCGCGGGTGACCACGGCAACCTTGGGCCCGCCGCTCTTGAACACCAGCGCCGCGGCAGGAACCTGGCTCATGCCGCTGTTCGGCAGCTGGAACGCGACCTGCACGTACAGCCCCGGCACCAGGCGCCGGTCCGCATTGGGTATATCCACTTCGACCCGGAAGGTGCGCGCCTGCGGATTGATCGCATCGGAGGTGCGGGTGATGGTGCCAGAGATGATCTGGCCGGCGGCGTCATTGGTCGAGATCTGCGCCGGCACTCCGGGTTTCATCAGCTCGGCAGCCGCGCTCTGCGGAACGTTGACGAACACCCGGATCGGATCGTCCTGGGCCATGCGATACAGCAACGTGGTGCTGGTCGCGCTGCCCGCGGTGACGAGATTGCCGATGTCGACGCGCCGCTCGATGATGGTGCCGGCGTAGGGCGCGATGACACGCTTGAATTGCTCGAACGCCGACAGCCGGTTGACATCGGCCTGGTCGAGGTTGACCTGGGCACGCGCCGCCTCGAGCTGGGCGGTCGCACTCGCGTCGCCGGCCTTCTTATCCTCGCGCTCCTGTTCGGAAACGACGCCCTTGGGAGAATCGCGCCAGCGCTCATAGGTGCTGCTGGCAAAAGTCGCGTCCGCCTGCTTGACCTTGACCTGCGCCTGCGCGACCTGCAGCTTGGCCTGCGCGGCCGCGAGCTCGGCATCCAGTTCCGGCGTGTCGATCGTCGCCAGCAGCTGCCCGGCCTTGACCTGATCGCCGATATCGACATACCACTTGGCGACGTAGCCACTGACCCGCGCATAGATGGTGCTCTCGTACCAGGCCGCGGTTTCACCGGGCAGCGTCAGCGTGCCGGCGCCCGCGGCGCCATGCACCACGACCACGTCGACCGTGGGCGCTGCGCCGGCCAATGCCCGGGTCTCGCGCGCCAGGACGTGCTCGGCATGCGACTTGGTGAAATGGACGATCAGGAACGCGAGCAGCAGGACGATGGCGACGGCGACGGCGGCGCGCTGCAGCACGCGCCCGGTATCAGTGGATTGCAAGAGGGTCTCCTCGGTCCGATGCCGGGTACGACGCGATCGGGGCACGCCGCAGCAATCGGTAGACGGTCGGCACGAATACCAGTGTCGCAAACGTGGCGAACAGCAACCCGCCGATGACCGCGCGCGCCAGCGGAGCGTTCTGCTCGCCGCCCTCGCCTATTCCCAAGGCCATCGGAACCATGCCGAGCACCATTGCCCCCGCCGTCATCAGCACCGGGCGCAGACGGGTATACCCGGCGCTCGCCGCAGCGGTCGCGGCATCGTCCCCGGCCGTCATGCGCTGGTTGGCGAAGGTCACCACCAGGATGCTGTTGGCCGTGGTCAGGCCGATGCACATCAACGTACCCATCAGCGCCGGCACGCTCAGGTGAGTGCCGGTCAGGTACAACATCCACATGACGCCGCCCAGGGCAAACGGCACTGCCATCAGCACGATCAGCGGGTCGAGCCAGCTCTGGAAATTGATCACCAGGAACAGGTACACCAGGATCACCGCCAGCGCCATGCCGGAGAACAGCCCGGCGTAGCTCTCGCGCATAGTCTCGACCTGGCCGCTCAATACCATGGAGATCGCCTGTGACGCGTCCGGTCGATCGGCGGCGAGGACCTTGTCGATGTCCGAGGCGGCGGAATACAGATCCCGTCCCTGGACATCGGCATCGACGTCGAACACCGGCCGGATATTGAGCTGCGACAGCACCAGGGGCGCCGCGCTGCGACTGAAGCTGGCGACATTCATCAGCATCTGGCCCGGCTTGCCGCTAACGCCGGCCGTCAGCGGCATGGTCCACAGGTCATGCGTGGAATCGATGTGATAGGTCGGCAGCTGCACCACCAGCGGATAGCTGACCTGGTTGCGCGGATCCACCCAGAAATTCGGTGCGCTCTGGGCGCTGCTGTTGGTGGTGATCAGCACATCGTTGGCGGTGGAACGCTGCTGCAACCCCATCTGCGTCGCCAGCGCCCGATCGACATCCACATTCAGCGTCGGCGCGTCGGGCACCTGGAACACGTGCGCGTCGACGATCCCCGGCACCCGCTGCAGATCGTGCGCCACTTTGGTCGCCAGCGCATAGGTCTGGTTGCTGTGCGGCCCCGAGATGCGGATGTCGATCGGCGCCGGCTGGCCGAAATTCAGCACCTGATCGACGATATCGGCAGGCTGGAAGAAGAACTGCAGCTCGGGGAAGCGCTGCGGCAGCTCGCGCCGCAGCCGCGCCGTGAGATCCGCCGTCGGCGTGTGCTTCGGCTTCAGCGACACCAGGATCTCACCATCCATCGGCCCGACGGTCGCCGAATCGCTCAACGCGATGTTCATGCCGCTGTAGGGCAGTCCGATATTGTCGAGAATGGTATCGATCTGCGCATTGCCGGCAATATCGCGGATGCTCGCCTCGACCTGCGCGAAATCGGCCTGGGTCTGTTCCAGCCGCGTTCCCGCGGGCGCGCGCACGTGCAGCCGCATCTGGCCCGCATCGACCTGCGGAAAGAAATCGCGCCCGAGCGCGGGAAACAGCAGCAGCGAACAGGCGATCAGCAGCGCGAAGAACACTACCGTGCGCAGCGGCTCGGATATGGTCCACGCGAGCGCATCGCGGTAGCTGTCGCGGAAGCGCTCGAAGCCGCGGTTGAATCCGCGATGCACCGCCAGGACCGGATTGGGGCGCCGATGCGTTCCCGCGCGCGCCGCGTCCGCCGCGTCCGCCACGTCCGCCGCCGCCACGGCCGCATCCTCGACCGCGACGTGCGAGCGCATCAGGTACTTGAACAATACCGGCACCATCGTGAACGACAGCACCAGGCTCGCGAGCAGCGACACGCACACCGACAGCGACAGCGGCGAGAACAGGTACTTCGCCGTACCCTGGAGCAGGAACACCGGCACGAACACGATGCAGATGCACAGCGTAGCCAGGAAGGTCGGCACCGCGACCTCGCTCGCGCCGCTGACGATCGCCTCGACCAGCGGTTCGCCCAGACCGACGTGGCGCTCGATGTTCTCGATCACGACCGTGCCGTTGTCCACCAGGATGCCCACGGCCAGCGCGAAGCCGCCGAGCGTCATCGTGTTGAGTGTCTGGCCGCCGGCATACATCACCAGCACGGCGGTGATGATCGACAACGGAATGGCCGCGAGGATGATCAGCGTCAGCCGCCAGTTGCCGAGAAACAGCAGAATCATCAGGGCCGTGAGGCCGGCGGCCATCAGCCCACCCATCTTGACGCTCGACAGCGCCGCATTCACGAAAATCGACTGATCGAAGATCGGCTTGATGACAACGCCGCTGGGTATCACCTTTCGGATATCGGTGAGCGCTTCGCGCACGCCGTCGATCACCGCGAGCGTCGACACGCCACCGGTCTTGCGAATCGTGATCAGTGCGCCCGGCGTGCCGTTGACGGCGACTGAATTGGTCTGCACCTGGAAGCCGTCATGAACATGGGCGATGTCGCGCATGAACACCGTCTTGCCGTCCACCTGCGCCACCGGGAACGCATTGATGCTGTCGATGACGCTGGGGCTATTGTTCATCGCCAGCGTGTAATCCCTGGTGCCGATCTTCACGTCGCCGGCCGGCAGGATGACGTTCTGGCGCTGCAGCGCCTCGCTGACATCGGACGGCGACAGCCCGCGCGCTGCCAGCGCCTGCGGGTCCAGGTCCGCCATGATCACGCGCGGCTTGCCGCCGTACGGCTGCGGCACCTCTGCGCCGTGCACCACCGCCAGGTCCGGTCGGATGATGTTCTGGCCGAGATCGTTCAGCTTGGTATCGGGCAGTGTCTTGCTCGAGAGACTCAGCTGGATGATCGGCACGTCGGTGGCCCCATATCGGAGCACCAGCGGCGGCGTGATGTTCGGCGGCATGTACTTGAGCACCACCAGCGCGCTGCTGGCCAGTTGCGACACCGCGCGCGACACGTCCGCGCCCTCGTGCAGGTAGACCTTCTCGACGCCGACGCCCTGGTAGCTGGTCGCCTCGATGCGCGCGATGTCGTCCACCAGCGAGGCCATCTGCCGCTGGTGCAGCGACAGGATGCGGTTCCGGATGTCGGTGGCGCTCATGCCATTGTAGGTCCAGACGACACTGACGACCGGAATGTTGATCTCCGGAAAGATGTCGATCGGCATGCGCAGGCCGGCGCCGATACCGAGCAGGCAGATGAGGATCAGCATCGCCGCGACGGTATAGGGATGCTGCAGCACGAACCGGACCAGCGACATGCAATCAGTTCCTCAGGATGACCGGCTGGAATCTGAGACAGCCTTCACGGGGCCCCGGTCGGACATCGCGGAAGCGCCGGCAGCGCTGCCGCCGATGGCGAGGCGCTCGACTTGCGGCTCGACCGCGGACGGCACGCGAGCTGCGCCGGGCTCCTCCCGGACGCGGTGCGCGCCGGCACGGACCCCGGAGACCTGCATCCGCGGGAACTGGAGGCGAAAGCAGCTGCCGCGCCCGACCTCGCTATGGACCTCGATCTGCGCTCCATGGGCCGAGCAAATGGACTTCGCGATCGAAAGCCCCAGGCCGGCACCGCCGTCGTCGCGCGAGCGGGCTTCATCCACCCGATAGAACCGATCGAACACGCGCGACAGCGCCGCGGCCGGAATGCCGATGCCGGTGTCCGCTACCTCGAGCACGCCGTAGCGGCCGCTGTTGGCGGTACGCAGCGTCACGGTGCCGCCGCGGGGAGTAAACCGGATCGCATTGTCGAGCAGGTTGACGATGACCTGCTTGAGCCGGCCCGGATCGCCGCGAACGATCATCGGCTCGGCAGTCGAGAACTCCAGCTGGATGCCGCGATCCTCCGCCATCAGCCGCATCTGCTCAGCGGTGCTGGCGCTCAGTTCCGCCAGGTCCACATCCAGCCATTCGCGCTGCACCTCTCCGGCATCGAGGCGCGACAGGGCCAACAGCCCGGACACCAGATGTTCCAGCCGCGCGACCTCTTCCAGCACGCTGCCGATGCGCTCGCGCACCTCGCCTTGAGCCGCATCGTTGCCCACGATCTCCTGCAGCTCGCCCTTTATGACCGTCAACGGAGTGCGCAGCTCATGCGAGGCGTCGGCGAGGAAACGGCGCGAGGTCTGCACCGAATCGCGCAGGCGTCGCAGCATGTGATTGAGCGACAGCGACAGACGTTGCAGCGCATCGCCGGTCGGAACCACCGGCAGCCGCGCCTCCAGATTCTGCATGCTCATCTGTTCGGCGGTCTGCGACATGCGATCCACCGGCCGCAGCGCCCAGTTGACCAGCAGATAGCCGCCACCGGCGGCACAGATGACGAGCGCAGGCAACAGCAATCCAAGCAGTGCCAGCAACCGTGCCTGCAGCGCATCGATTGGCTCGAGTGAAGTCCCGAGCTCGATCAGATAGCGCCCCGAGGGCGTCTCGATCGGCGTGGCGTGCACCATTAGACGCTGGTTTTGCACCGTGACCGTGCGCGGCGCCATCTTGTCGGTCCGCCACTCGGCGGCGATCGGCGGTACCGCGCCAGGGTCAAAGCTGCGATCGGCCGGCGGCCCGGAGCGATAGATCAACATGTCGGGTTCGTGCGTCACCCGCACGAACCGATTGTTGAACTCAGGCGCCACCCGGGTATCGATCGCCTCCGCAATCTCGGCATTCGAGATGTCGGGCCGCCCCTGCATCAGAATCTGTTCGACCTGCTCCGAACGGCGTCGCAACGAGTCGCGCAGGCTGGAGCGCAGATACTGCTCCAGCCCAAAGAACATTCCGCTTCCAACAAGCGCGAAGGTGGCACTGAGCAGCAGCGTGTACCAGAGTGCGAGCCGGAAGGCGAGCGAGCGATGATTCATCCCTGATCAGGCCCTGTCGGCTGCAGCGCTTCGCGCACGCAGTATCCCACGCCGCGCACGGTGTGAATCAGTTTTACCGGAAAGGGGTCATCCACCTTTCGCCTCAGGTGACGCACGTACACGTCCACGATATTGGTGACGCCCTCGAAGCTCTGGTCCCAGACGTGCTCGAGGATCATGGTGCGCGTGAATACCCGGCTCGGGGAGGACAGCAGGTATTCGAGCAGCGCGTACTCCTTTCCGGTCAGTTCGATATTCTGGCCGCCGCGCCGGACCTGCCGAGTCAGGCGGTTGACCTCGAGATTGGAGACCAATATCACGTCGGTTCGTTCGACCGGGGTTCTGCGCAGCAACGACCTGACGCGCACCACCAGTTCCGCAAAGTCAAACGGCTTGGTCAGGTAATCATCGGCGCCGGCCTCGAAGTGCTTGACCTTGTCGTCGGTGGCATCACGCGCGGTGAGAACCAGGACCGGCAGCGTCGGATTCGACCGCCGGACGATGCGTAGCAGCTCGCTGCCGCTGATCAGCGGCAGCATCAGGTCGAGAATGAGCAAGTCGTACTGGTAAGCGTCGATGTGACTTCGACCATCACGACCGTCGGCGGCGAGATCGACGGCGAAACCCTCGGCTCGAAGGCCGCGGGCGACGAAATCCGCAAGCTTGCGGTCGTCCTCCACAATGAGCAGGCGCATGCGACTGCATTCAATAGAACCAGGATTAGAGCCGCGTTAGGCCGACATTAAAAAGCTCTCATCTTGCGCGCCCGGCCAGGCGCCCACGAAGCGCCCATCGCGGGCGGCCACGACCTGCCAATCCCCCGCTGGATCAGACACTTGAACGTCGGCTTGCGGTGCGCGCCGGCGGCGCGACGCGTCGCCCCGAATTTACGCTGCCGCCGCTGCCGGCCGTCGCCGACCGCGGCGCCCGAGGCCGCCGTCGAACACGGTGCGCAACTGGCGATCGATCATTTCGCGCGCCCTGAATATCCGCGAGCGCACGGTCCCGACAGGGGTGGTCATCGCAGCGGCGATCTCCTCATAGGTCAGGCCGTCGATTTCGCGCGCAATGATCGCCGTCCGATGCGCTTCGGGCAGCGCTTCGAGCGCCGCGTTCACTACGCCGCGCATATCGTTGGTGAGCGTCAGGTCCTCCGGCGTCTCCAGTTCCCGAAGGCACGCTGCAACCTCGGCGGCGGCGTCGTCATCGGGCACGACGAAGGTACTCACCAGCGGATCGCGCGCGCGCGCAGTCAATACATTCTTGGCGCAGTTGATCGCGATTCGATGAAGCCAGGTGTAGAAGCTGCACTCGCCGCGAAAGCGACGCAGGCCCCGGTAGGCCTTGATGAATGCCTCCTGCGAGGCATCCTCGGCATCGGCCGGATTGCGCGTGTACCTCAGGGTCAGCTTGAATACCCGGCGCTGGTACCTGAGCACCAACAAGTCAAATGCTCCGCGCTCACCGAGCTGAGCCCGGCACACAAGACCGGAATCGCTGCTGTCGGAGGGTTCCATCCTCGATCGTAGCCTTCTCATTCTGACAGGCAGCGTATGCGGCGCAGATTAAAGTCCTCTGAATGCGCCATTAAAGTATCGAGACCAGCTGGCCGCGTTTAACCTCATCTTCAGCGCCCCTTAATCTGGCGCGCGTAGCGTTCAGTCCAGACAAGTTCCTGCTTTCCAGCTTTCCAACAGTGAGGTGGGCGCCATGAACACATCATCGGCTGTTCGAGCCCTGCGAGGCCTGGCGATCGCCCTGACCGCCGCGCTGGCGCTGTCCGCTCCGGCAAGTGCCAATGGAGGCGGCGGCGGACACGGCGGTGGCGGCGGACGCGGCGGCGGCCATGGGGGTGGGTTTGGGTTTCACGGTGGCGGACGCGGTTTCGGCGGCTATCACGGCGGCTACGGCTATCACGGCGGCTACGGCTTTCACGGCGGCTACGGCTATCGCGGCCGCTACGGGTACGGTCGCTGGGGTGGTTGGTACGGAGGTTACGGCTGGGGCTGGCCGGGATATGGTCTGTATCTATCCACGCTGCCTTATTACTACTCGACCTACTGGTGGGATGGTGTGCCCTACTACTACGCCGACGACAATTACTATCAGTGGGACGGATCGGTCGGCGAGTACGAGATGGTGCAGCCTCCTGCCGGACTGATGAATCACGAGCAGGTCGAGGCGCCGGTCACGGAACTGTACGCATATCCCAGGAATGCTCAGAGCACGGCGCAGCAAGCGCAGGACAAGCAAGAATGCCAGAGCTGGGCCAGCTCCCAGACCGGCTTTGACCCGGCACAATCCGGCGCTGCGGCGGCGAACATAACCGGGGCCGCATCGCCGACGCACCGGCAGGAATACCTGCGGGCGCAGGCGGCCTGCCTGCAGGGACGCGGCTATAGTGTGCGGTAACGGTCTTCAGGGGACGGTCGAGCTACAGGTCGATCAGCTCGATCTCGTGCGCGCCGATCGCCCGACCCAGAAACCGCCCGCCGATCGCCGCGAACCGGGCAGCACCGTCGGTGGCCAGAAAGCTCAGCGCGCAGGATTGCGGCGTCACATCCTGCCTGCGCAGCAGGTCGCGCGAGCTCAGCAGCGCGCGCGCTGCGCGCGCCGTCGTGGCGGCGGAGTCCACGATCGTCACCTCATCGCCGACCACGTCGCGGATGACCGCACGCAACACCGGGAAGTGCGTGCAGCCAAGCACCAGCGTGTCGGTCGATGAGCCGGTCATTGGCCGCGCCGCAGCGCCCGGCCCCGGCGCCGGCGCAAGCAGCGGCGCCAGGTAACGCTGCGCGATCGCGCGAGCGACCTCGCCCTGCGTCCAGCCCTCTTCCGCCAGCGCGACGAACAGCTGACACGCGAGCACGGTGACGGTGGCGTCGGGCCGCCGTTGCGCAATCGCCCGCTGATAGGCACCGCCGCGAACCGTCGCCTCGGTACCGATCACGGCGATGCCTCCGCTGCGGGTGGCGGCGACCGCCGCGTCGGCACCCGGCTCGACCACGCCGATGACCGGCAGGGCGCCAAAGCGCTCGCGCATCGACGGCAATGCCGCCGCCGAGGCGGTGTTGCAGGCGACGACCAGCGCCTTGACGTCGCGCGCCACCAGCGCATCGGCGGCCTGCAGCGCATAGCGCACGACGGTGGCGGCGCTCTTGGTGCCGTACGGCAGGCGGGCGGTGTCGCCCAGGTAGACGAATTGCTCGTGCGGCAGCTCGGCGCGCAGCGCGGCGAGCACCGTGAGGCCGCCGACGCCCGAGTCGAAGACGCCGATCGGCCGCGCAGAATCTGCCACTAGCTCTCGGGCCGCATCTGCGGGAACAGCAGCACGTCGCGAATTGATGCCGAGTCGGTGAAGAACATCACCAGCCGGTCGACCCCGACTCCCAGGCCGGCGGTCGGCGGCATGCCGTACTCGAGCGCGCGCACGTAGTCGGCGTCATAGTGCATCGCCTCGTCGTCGCCCGATTCCTTGCGCGCAGCCTGGGCGCGGAAGCGCTCCGCCTGATCCTCCGGATCGTTGAGTTCGGAGAAGCCGTTCGCCAGCTCGCGGCCGGCGAGAAAGAACTCGAAACGATCGGTCAGGAATGGATCGGCATCGTTGGCGCGCGACAGCGGCGAGACCTCGGCCGGATAGGCGTAGACGAAGGTCGGGTCGAACAGGGTGTGCTCGGCGGTCTTCTCGAAGATCTCGATCTGCAGTTTGCCGGCGCCGTCATGCTCCCGGTAGGCGATCCCGAGACGCTCGCAGGCGGCGCGCAGGTACGGCACGTCGCGCAAGTGCGCGCGCTCGAGCACCGGGTTGTGTTCCAGGATCGCCTCCTCCACCGTGACGCGCCGGAACGGCTTGCCGAGGTCGTACTCGCGGCCCTGGTAGCTGACGCGCCGCGACCCGAGCAGCGAGTCGGCCAGGCCGTGCAGCAGGCGCTCGATCAATTCCATCAGCTCGTGGTAATCGGTGTAGGCCCAGTACAGCTCGAGCATCGTGAATTCCGGATTGTGCTGAGTCGACAGGCCTTCATTGCGGAAATTGCGGTTGATCTCATATACCCGCTCGAAGCCGCCGACGATCAGGCGTTTCAGGTACAGCTCCGGGGCGATGCGCAGGTACATGTCGAGATCGAGCGCGTTGTGATGGGTCTTGAACGGCCGGGCGGCCGCGCCCCCCGGGATCGGCTGCATCATCGGCGTCTCGACCTCCATGAAGTCGAGCGCATCGAGATAGTCGCGCAGGTAGCGCAGCAGGCGCGTGCGCGTGCGAAACACCTCGCGGCTGGCCGGGTTCATCACCAGGTCGACGTAGCGCTGGCGGTAGCGCAACTCGGTATCGATCAGCCCATGCCACTTGTCCGGCAGCGGCCGCAGCGACTTAGTCAGCAACTTCAGGCGCTCGACCCGCACCGACAGCTCGCCCTTGCGGGTGCGGAACAGCGACGCCCTCGGCACCGATAAAATCCCCGATGTCGTAGCCCTTGAACTCCTCGTAGGCGTCGCCCAGCGTGCTTTCCTGCAGAAACAACTGGATCTGTCCGCTGCGATCGGCAATGTTGGCAAAGCTCGCCTTGCCCATGACGCGCTTCAACATCATGCGTCCGCCCACGTGCACCCGCACCGGATGGGCCTCGAGCCAGGCGGCATCGCGATCGGTGTAGGTCGCAAGCAACTGGGCGGCCAGCGCATCGCGGCGGAAATCGTTCGGAAACGCGACCGCGCGCTCGCGCCAGGCCGCCAGTTTGGCGCGCCGCTCGGCGATCAGGCGATTCTCGTCCGCCGCCTCGTGCGAAGGCGCCGGTCCCGGCGCGGCCTCGCTGGCGTTGCCGGGCGACGAGCCGGGCGCGTCGCATCCGCCCGAAGTGCCGTGCTTGCTCATAGTCCCGCCTTCAGGCTCGCTTCCAGGAATTGATCGAGATCGCCGTCGAGCACCGCCGCGGTGTTGCCGACCTCGACCCCGGTGCGCAGATCCTTGATGCGCGACTGATCAAGCACATAGGAACGGATCTGGTGACCCCAGCTGACATCGGACTTGGAGTCCTCGAGCACTTTGGCGGCGGCGTTGCGCTTGTTGACTTCCAGTTCGTACAGCTTGGCCTTGAGCATCTTCATCGCGGTCGCCCGGTTCTTGTGCTGGCTGCGTTCGTTCTGGCAGGCCACCACGATGCCGCTCGGCATGTGCGTGATACGCACCGCCGATTCGGTCTTGTTGACGTGCTGGCCGCCGGCGCCGCTGGAGCGATAGACATCCATCCTCAGGTCAGCCGGATTGATCTCGATGTCGATGTCCTCGTCCACTTCCGGCGACACGAATACCGAGGCGAACGAGGTATGGCGCCGGTTGCCGGAGTCGAACGGCGACTTGCGCACCAGCCGATGCACCCCGGTCTCGGTACGCAGCCAGCCGTAGGCGTATTCGCCCTGGATCGAAACCGTGGCGCCCTTCATGCCCGCGACCTCGCCGGGGCTCGAGTCGATGACCTCGCACGCCAAGCCGTGCGCAGCGCCCCAGCGCAGGTACATCCGCAGCAGCATCTGTGCCCAGTCCTGCGCCTCGGTGCCGCCCGCGCCGGCCTGGATGTCCAGAAAGGCACTGTGTGCATCCATCTCACCGCGGAACATGCGCTTGAACTCGAGCCTGCGCACGCCGGCCTCGAGCTGGCCGGCATCGCGCTCGATCGCGCGCGCCGTGGACTCATCGTTTTCGAGCTCAGCCAGCTCGAGCAGCTGCGCCGCGTCGCTGACCGCGTGACTGGTGCGATCGAGTTCCTCCAGCTCGCCGACCAGCCGCGCGCGCTCGCGCCCGAGCTCCTGGGCGCGCTCGGGCACGCTCCAGACCGCCGGATCCTCCAGCTCGCGGCTGACTTCCTCTAGCCGTTCTTTCTTGCGGTCGTACTCAAAGAAACCCCCTCAAGGAGACGGCGCGTTCCTCGAGATCTTTGAGCGTACGTTTGAGCTGGTTGACTTCCATCGAATGATTCTAGCAGGCCGCGCGACAATTATGCGGGCAGCAGATGCTCGATCATGAACTGCAGCCGCCGCTCGCCCTGGTACTCATTGCTGTCCAGGCGGTACACCAGTCGCGTCGCGCCGCTGGGCAGCGGCGGCGCCTGCGAAGCGCCGTCGCTGAAATTGAACGCAATCGCATCGAATTGCCCGCGTCCCTCCGGCGCGCTCAATCCGAGCTTGAGATGGCGTTCGGCAACCAGGCGTGCCGACTGAATGTGAAATACGCCATCGAACAGCGGCTCGGGAAAGCCCGGCCCCCACGGTCCTCCGGCGCGCAACGCCGCCGCCGTCGGCAATGCCATATCCTCCACGCCGAGCTCGCCGTCGGTCTCGATCACGTCCGGCGAGCCCAGACGCGCCAGTGCGGCGCTGCATTCGGCATCGAAGGCGGCGGCGAACTGGTCGAGCCGCGTTGCCTCCAGCGTCACGCCCGCGGCCATCGCATGGCCGCCGAACTTCTGGATCAGCAGCGGATCGCGCACCGCGATCGCATCGAGCAGGTCACGCATGTGGATGCCGGCAATCGAGCGCGCCGATCCGCGCAGCATGCCCGCATCGATTCTGGCAAACGCGATCACCGGCCGGCGCAGTCGTTCCTTGACCCTGCTGGCCACCAGGCCCACGACCCCCTGGTGCCAGTCGGCGTCGAACAGACACACCCCGGCCCGTGTGACGCCGCTGCCCGGATCGCGCAGCACCCGGATCGCAGACAGCGCCTCGCTCTGCATCTTCGCCTCGATCTGGCGGCGCTGGGTGTTGAGCGTATCGAGTTCCTGCGCCGCGGCCCGCGCCTGCTCGAGCTCGTCGCTGAGCAGACAGCGAATTCCGATCGACATGTCGGTGAGCCGCCCGGCCGCGTTGAGCCGCGGGGCGACCGCGAAACCGAGGTCCGATGCGACCACGGTCGCAGGCGTGCGCCGCGCCACCTCCAGCAGCGCGGTAATGCCCGGCACGCAGCGCCCGGCACGTATGCGCGCCAGCCCCTGCGCGACCAGGATGCGGTTATTGGCATCGAACGGCACCACGTCAGCCACGGTGCCCAGCGCGACCAGATCCAGCAGATCGGCGGCCGCCAGCGCGCCGGGCGGCAACAGCCCGCGCGCCGCCAACGCGCGCCGCAACGCCGCGATCACATAGAACGCAACGCCGACGCCGGCCAGTGCGCGGCTGCCGAAGGCGCTGCCCGCAACATTCGGGTTGACGATGACGTTGGCATGCGGCAGCTCGTGTGCCGGCAGGTGATGATCGGTAATCAGCACCTCGATGCCGGCGGCACGTGCGGCCGCCACGCCGGCATTGCTCGAAATGCCGTTGTCCACGGTCACGATCAGCGCCGGATGGCGCAGCGCCGCCAGCGCAACGATCTCGGGTGTGAGGCCGTAGCCGAACTCGAAGCGATTCGGCACCAGGAAGTCCACCGCGGCGAAGCCCCAGCTGCGCAGCGCGCGCACGAACAGCGCGGTGCTGGTGGCGCCGTCGGCATCGAAATCGCCGATGATCAGCACCAGCCCGCCGCGCTGACGGTGCTGGCACAGCAGCTCGGCAGCCGCCTCGACCCCGCCCAGCGTGCCGATCGGCAGCAGCTGCTGCATCGACAGCCGCAGATCCTCGGCACAGCGCACGCCGCGGGCCGCATACACACGCTGCAGCACGGGATGCATCTGTGGGTCGAGCACCGGTGCGGGCAGCGGCGAGGCACGCCGTACGATCCTGAGATTCAAGCCAGACGCTCCCACCACGCAGACCTTGCGCGCCAGAAACGCGCCAGCTGCGGCCAGCGCAATCGGTAGGCGCGCGCCCCCGACAGCAGCCACAGCCCCGACACGCGGCGCCGGCGCAGCGCGCGCAGCGCGCCCGGCAACCAGCGCTGCTCGAGCTGCAGCAGCGCGGCGGTCGCTCCCTGCGGCTGCAGCAGCGAAAGCAGGAAAACGCTGTCGGCGTGCGCACTGATCAGCGCCGGATCGAAGGCTGGCGGCAATTCCTGCGCCGCATCCCCCTGCAGGCGCCACAGCGCTTCGGCGTAGGTGTCGCGCCCATACAGCCGAGCCCGCGGGCAGGGCGAGCGCATCGGTGCATGCGCAATCGCCTCGGCACCCCAAAGCCAGAATGTGGTCACCGGCAGTTCACCGCGGCCGCGGCGCTCGAGATTGAGCGGATGCTCATATAGCCACATCTCCATCTCGGATCCCAGAGCGCGCAGTGTGGCCGCGCCGTCGCCGCGGGGCAAACCGCCCGAAGGGTCGCTTCCGGCAAAAAGGGCCGGATCGGCGCCGCTCGCCGCGTTCGCCGGGCCCGACAGCAGCAGTTCGCGCTGACCGAGCCCATGCAACGCCCACGGCGAGCCGGCGAACACCCGGGCGAAATCGGCCGCCAGCCGATCCTGTTCGTCGCGGTCCAGCCGCAGCAGGCCGGCGGGATGCAGATGCACGGTGTCGAGGCCGGCAAAGTAATGCACCGGCGTGGCCAGCCAGACCTGGCGCGCAGCCGGCGCCGCCGCCGGCAGCGCATCCCACGCCGCGGCCACGGTGGCGGCCGGCGTCGAGGCACCCCCGGCCGCGCCGGGGCCGCGCGCGGCAAGCCAGCCGCGCCAGCCGCTCGCGAGCGGCGTCGCGTCGGCGCGCGCGAGGAGCAGTTCGAGCAGTGGCAGGCGCGGCAAACCGGCACCGGCGTCAGACGGCACGGCCGAAAAAAAATCGCTGAGGACAAACACCAGTTCGGCCACGATGTCGTATCGTACCGGTCATGCGGCTGTTACTCGACTCCGACCCGCGCATCAATCTCGTGCGCCGCTACGATGCCGGCGTGATCGTCATCGGCGAACGGCAGATCACCCGTCCTTGCCTCGTCACGCCACAGCAGCTGGTGCTGGACTGGGACGCGAGCTCGATTGCGGGCCTGGCCGAACCGCAGCTGGAACCGCTGTGGGCGCTGCGCGCGGCCATCGTGCTGCTGGGTGCCGGGGAGCACCAGCAGCTGCCTTCGGCCGCGATCCGCACGGCCTTTCGCGATCGCGGCATTGCGCTCGAGTGCATGAGTCTCGGCGCCGCGTGCCGCACGTACAACATCCTTGCGAACGAAGCGCGCAGCGTGATCGCGGGCCTGTTTCCATAGCCGGCCGGCAGGATGGAGTTGCAAAGGGGAAGCGTGCGCCGCGGAAGCGCACCCGAAGAAGACACAGGGAGAGAAAGATCGACTAACTGCCCCCAACTACTCGAAGCTGACATCCTCGAGTAATTGTTTCCCGCTTCGCACTTCTGTTGTTCTCGTTATGGAAACTGATTTTTTTTGTTGCTCTTAAACGCGGTCTTCCCCTGTTCACCCCTGTGTCTTCTTCGTGTGCTCCTCCGCGCTTTGAGACCGTGCTGTCGGCAAAGACCGACAGCGCGAAGATACTAAGCTGGTCCGCGATAAATTTACAAGCCTTCGAAATCTGAACCTTAATAATCTTATAGTTATGATTGTTTTCTAATGTCGATAATTTAATGTAAATACTAGCTCGCCATGCGTGCCGCAGGCTAACCAGTGCCGCCGAGCAGCGGCACGAACGCCACTGCGCCGAGCACGCGCCGCTCGATCCCCTGCTCGCGCCGTGTGAGGCGCACCAGTTGCTGCGCGCCCTCGGGTCCGACCGGCACGATCAGACGGCCGCCGATCGCCAGCTGTGCGAGCAGCGTCTCCGGAATCGACAGCGGCGCGGCCGCGACCAGAATCCCGTCGAACGGCGCCTGGCTCTTCCAGCCGAGCGTGCCGTCGCCATGTCGCAACCGCGTGTTGCGGATTTGCAGGTCCTTCAGATGCTCGCGCGCGCGCTTCAGCAACGCCTCGATGCGCTCGATTGAATATACCCGGCCGACCAGCGGTGCCAGGATCGCGGTCTGGTAGCCGCAACCGGTGCCGATCTCGAGCACCTTCGCGAGCGGGCCGCCCTCGAGCAACGCCTCGGTCATGCGCGCGACGATGTACGGCTGCGAGATCGTCTGGCCGAAGCCGATCGGCAGCGCGGTGTCCTCGTAGGCGCGGCTCGCCAGTGCCTCGTCGACAAAGATGTGGCGCGGCACGTTGCGGATCCGATCCAGTACCGTCGGATTGGCGATGCCCTGCTCGCGCAGGCGCTGCACCAGGCGGTCGCGGGTGCGCGCCGAGGTCATGCCGATGCCGGCGAAGCGCGGATCGTTCATTGCCTCCGGCTCACAGCGCCTCGAGCCAGCGCCCGATGGTCGGCAACGCGGCGTGGCGGGTCAGATCGATCGACAGCGGTGTCACCGATACCAAGCCGTTCGCGACCGCCAGAAAATCGGTCCCGGCGCCGGCGTCCGCGCCCTCACCGGCCGGACCGATCCAGTACACCGGGTTGCCCCGCGGGTCGCTCGCCTTCAGCACCGCATCCGAGCGATGCCGGAATCCGAGCCGGGTGCTGGCATAGCCGGCAAGCTGCGCGTACGGCCGATCCGGCACGTTGACGTTCAGAATCATCGCCGCATCGAGCGGCTGCTGCAGCAGGGCCGTGACCAGGCGGTGCGCCACGCGCGCGGCGGTGTCGAAATGCCGCGCGCCGCCCGGGGCAGTGCACAGCGAGATCGCCACGGTCGGCAGACCGAGAAAGCGTCCCTCGATCGCCGCCGCCACGGTGCCGGAATACAGCACGTCGTCGCCGAGGTTGGCGCCATCGTTGATACCCGATGCCACCATGTCGAATTCGAAATCGAACACGCCGGAGATCGCCAGATGCACGCAGTCGGTCGGCGTTCCGACGACGTAGTGCACGCCGGGCTCGACCTGGTAGAGACGCAGCGGGATATCGAGCGTAAGCGAGTTGCCGGCGCCGCTGCGATTGCGGTCCGGGGCAACCACCGTGACATCGCCCAGCGACGCCATCGCTGCGCGCAGATGGGCGATACCCTCGGCACGATAACCGTCGTCGTTACTGACGAGTATTTTCACGGCAAGCTATCTTCGGCCATCAAGAGTGCGCGGGTCGCGCGAATTCGCGCCCTGGACACCGGGCGCGCCAATATACTTCAATGCCCCCATCGGGAGGAGCAAGCTGCGATGGCCCGCGAGGACGACGAGCCCGAGGAGGACGACGGCGAGCTGTTCCGCCGCGCGATGCGCGACGTGCAGCCGCTGAAGCGGCCGCTGCGCGTGGCGCCGGTGCGGCGCGCACCCAGGGCACGCGCGAGCTTCGCGCGCGCCGAGCGCGCATGCGGTGCTGCAGGAAACCCTCGGCAGCGGCGCCGACCTGTACGACGTGCAGCCGGGGGATGAGCTGTCGTTCCGCCGCGCCGGCGTGCCCGAGACGGTACTGCGCCAGCTGCGCCGTGGCCTGTACCGCATCGAGTCCGAGATCGACCTGCACGGTCTGACGGTCGCCGAAGCCGCCGCTCAGCTGCATGCTTTCCTGAAGGATGCGCACGTGCGCGAGTTGCGCTGCGTACGCGTGATTCACGGCAAGGGGCTGCGCTCGGGTACGCGCGGCCCGGTGCTGAAGAATACCGTCAATACGTTGCTGCGCCGGGCCGATCCGGTGCTGGCGTTCGCCTCGGCGCGACCGGTCGCCGGCGGCACCGGCGCGACGCTGGTGCTGCTCGCGCGCGCGTGACGGGGGCCGGATCGCGCGTTCGCCTCAACGCGCATCGATCAGCACGGTCGCCATCGCCACCAGTCCTTCGTCGCGTCCGACGAAGCCCAGGTGTTCGGTGGTCGTGGCCTTGAGGTTCACGCATTCCGGCGGCAGCGCCAGCAGGCCGGCGATGCTGCGACGAATCGCCTCGCGCCACGGACCGATCCTCGGAGACTCGGCCAGCAGCGTCAGGTCCGCGTTCACCACCCGCTGGCCCTGCTGCTCGAGCAGCCGCACCGTGGCGGTGACGAAGCGCGCGCTGTCAGCGCCCTTCCAGCGCGGATCGCTGTCCGGAAAGTGCTGCCCGATGTCGCCCAGGCCCGCGGCTCCCAGCAGCGCGTCCACCAGTGCGTGCAGCAGCACGTCGCCGTCGGAATGCGCGACGACGCCGCGGTCGTGGGCAATGCGCACGCCGCCCAGCATGACCGCATCGCCGGGCCCGAACGCATGCACGTCGATACCGGAGCCGACTCTCATCGGGTGGCCCCCTGTGGTTGCCCGGTCCGCTGGCGCAGGATCGCCTCGAGCAGCGGCAGATCGGTGGCGGTGGTGATCTTGATGTTGCTGTCCTGGGCCTGCACCAGCAGCGCCGTGTGTCCCTGCCATTCCATGGCCTGCGCCTCGTCAGTCGGCAGCGCGGCCGTCGGCAATAGCGCGCTCGAGCGCAGAGCGCAGCGGCGCATAGCGGAACATCTGCGGCGTCTGCGCGAGCCACAGCGACTCGCGTGGCACCGTTACGTCACACCGGCGCACGCCCGGCTCACCGGCCTCGCTGCCGCCTTGCCGCGCGCGCTTCACGGTATCGGCGACCGGCACCGCCAGCAACGCACCGACCGCATCCAGGGCCCCGTAGCGCAGCAATCGCTGCAGGTCGGCTGCGCTCAGCGCCGGGCGCACCGCATCGTGCACCAGCACCCAGTCATCGGCGGCGGCGCGCGCTTGCAGTGCCCGCAGGCCGTTGCACACCGACTGCGCGCGCTCCGGGCCGCCGTCCACCAGCGCGAGGCGCGTGGGCAGGCCTGCCTGCAGCCGGGCGCGGTGCGGATCATCCGCCGCCAGCGTCAGGCTGCCACCGAGGCATTGCGGGTCATCGAGGAATACCTGCAGCGCGGTCTCGAGCACGGTTCGATCGCCCAGCACCGCGTATTGCTTGGCACTGCCAAAACGGCGGCCGGCGCCTGCGGCCGGCATCACGATCCAATAGCGCATCCAATCCCTAGCGCGCCGCAGCCGTCCGCTGCTGATTCTGCAGCCCCGGCGCCATCGGCGCGGCTGCCGGAGCGGGCGCCCTCGGCGGCACCACCTGGTAGAACGACTCATTGCCGGCGATCATGCCCAGATCGCTGCGTGCGCGCTCCTCGAGCGCGGTGTAGCCCTGCTTCAGGTCGCGCACTTCGGCCGCGAGCTGTCGATTGCGCTCGGACAGCCGGGCATTCTCGTCCTGGCGCGTGGCGACCGCCGAGCGCAGGCGCAGCACTTCGTGCACGCCGTCGTTCGACAGCCACAGCCGATACTGCAACAGCAGCAGGGCGGCAAACAGGGCGACGGCGAGCCACTTCATGGGGCGGCTAGGGTAACACCGTTCAAAGTGAGGGCGGGCTCAAATCTTGACCGGAAATGCGTCGCGGCCGGCGTAGCGTGGCTTGCCGCCGAGGGCTTCCTCGATGCGCAGCAGCTGGTTGTACTTGGCGATGCGATCGGAGCGCGACATCGAGCCGGTCTTGATCTGCGTGGCGGCGGTCGCGACCGCAATGTCGGCAATGGTGCAGTCCTCGGTCTCCCCCGAGCGGTGCGAGATGATCGACGCGTAGTGCGCCTGCTCGGCCATGTCGATCGCCGCCAGCGTCTCGGTGAGCGTGCCGATCTGATTCGGCTTGATCAGGATGGCGTTGGCCACGCCGCGGGAAATGCCCTCGGCCAGGATGCGGGTGTTGGTCACGAACACGTCGTCCCCGACCAGCTGCACCTTGCGCCCGAGTGCCGAGGTCAGCAACGACCAGCCGCTCCAGTCGGCCTCGCTCATGCCGTCCTCGATCGTGATGATCGGGTACTTGGCGACCAGGTCGGCCAGGTATTGAGTGAATTCGGACGGACTGAAGCTGCGGTGTTCGGACTCGAGCTCGTACTTGCCGTCGCGGAAGAATTCCGAGCTCGCCACATCCAGCCCCAGGTACACGTCGCGACCGGCCTTGTAGCCGGCCGTCTCGATCGCCTCGAGAATGGTCAGCAGCGCGGCTTCGTTCGACGGCAGATCGGGCGCAAATCCCCCCTCATCGCCCACCGACGTGGCCAGCCCCCTGCCGCTGAGGATCTTCTTGAGCGTATGGAAGATCTCGGATCCGTAGCGCAGCGCCTCGCGCAGCGACGGTGCGCCGACCGGCAGGATCATGAATTCCTGGATATCGAGCGTGTTGTCGGCGTGCGCACCGCCGTTGATGATGTTCATCTGCGGTACCGGCATCACTGGCTCGCGGCGGCCGCCGAGGTGCCTGAACAGCGGCTGCCCGGCCTCGTTCGCCGCGGCGTGCGCATTGGCCAGCGACACCGACAGCAGCGCATTGGCGCCCAGCCGGGACTTGGTGTCGGTGCCGTCGAGCTCGATCATGCGCGCGTCGAGGCCGGGCTGATCGCCGGCGTCGCGGCCGATCAGCGCCTCGCGCAGCAGCGTGTTGACGTTGTCGACCGCCCTGGTGACGCCCTTGCCCAGATAGCGCTTGGGGTTGCCGTCGCGCAGCTCCACCGCCTCGCGCGTACCGGTCGAAGCCCCGGAGGGCACCGCGGCGCGGCCATGGGCGCCCGACTGCAGCCTGACCTCGGCTTCGATCGTCGGATTGCCGCGTGAATCGATGATCTCGCGCGCGTGGACTCCGGCGATGCGGCTCATAGCGAGGACTCCTCGAATGGCTGCGATTTGGCGATCGTGTCGAGCCGCTGCAGCGTGCCGAGCAGCGAGCCCATGCGCTCGAGCGGCCAGGCGTTCGGACCATCCGAGCAGCGCTTCCTGCGGCCGCGGGTGCGTCTCCATGAAGATGCCCGCGATGCCCGCGGCGACCGCGGCTCGCGCCAGCACCGGCACGAACTCGCGCTGCCCGCCGGAGGAGCCACCCTGCGCCCCGGGCAGCTGCACCGAGTGGGTGGCGTCGAACACCACCGGGCAACCGGTGGCGCGCATCGCCGACAGCGAGCGCATGTCGGCAATCAGGTTGTTGTAGCCGAAGCTGAAGCCGCGCTCGCACACCATGATCTGCTCATTGCCGGTCGAGCGCGCCTTGTCCACCACGTTCTGCATCTCCCACGGCGAGAGGAACTGGCCTTTCTTGATGTTCACCGGCCGACCGGCCGCCGCCACCTGCAGGATGAAGTTGGTCTGGCGGCACAGGAACGCCGGCGTCTGCAGCACGTCGACCACCGCGGCCACCTCGGCAATCGGGGTGTCCTCGTGCACGTCGGTCAGCACCGGCAGCTTGAACAGCTTCTGCACCGACTGCAGGGCCTTCAGTCCCGACTCGAGTCCCGGTCCGCGAAAGCTGCTGCCGGAGGAACGATTGGCCTTGTCGAACGACGCCTTGAAGATCAGCGGCATCGCCAGCCGGGAGGTGATCTCGCGCAGCGTGCCCGCGACCTCCTGCACCAGCGCCTCGGATTCGATCACGCACGGACCGGCGATCAGGAACAGTGGCCGGTCGATCCCAGCCTCGAAACCGGCCAGCTTCATGCGCCGGCCGCGGCCGGCAGCTGCGAGCCGCGATAGGCGCGCGCCGCCCGCACGAAGCCGGTGAACAGCGGATGGCCATCGCGCGGTGTCGAGGTGAACTCCGGATGGAACTGGGTCGCGATGAACCACGGATGCATCGGCAGCTCGATGATTTCCACCAGGCCATCGCGCGAGAAGCCGGAGAATTTCATGCCGGCGCGTTGATATGCCTCGAGGTAGTTGTTGTTGAATTCGAAGCGGTGGCGATGGCGCTCGGCGATGACGTCACGGCCGTAGAGTTCGCGCGCCAGCGTGCCGGCCTGCAGCAGCACCTCCTGCGCGCCCAGACGCATCGTGCCGCCCAGCTGCGAGCCCTCGTCGCGCTGCTGCACGCCGAGGCTGCGGTCCTGCCATTCGGTGATCAGCGCGATCACCGGGTGGGACGTGGCGCGGTTGAATTCGGTGCTGTGCGCGTCCGACAGCTGCAGCACATGGCGGCCATATTCGATGATCGCCAGCTGCATCCCGAGACAGATGCCGAGGTACGGCACGCCGTGCTCGCGCGCATAGCGCACTGCCTGGATCTTGCCCTCGATGCCGCGCTCACCGAAACCACCGGGGACCAGCACCGCATCCATGCCGGCGAGGCAGCCAACACCCTCCTTCTCGATGTCGGTGGACTCGATGTAGTGCACCTTGACGCGCGTGCGGGTCTTGAGCCCGCCGTGCATCAGCGCCTCGTTCAGCGAGATGTATGAATCGCGGATCTGTACGTACTTGCCGACCATCGCGATATCGATCTGACCGTCGGGATTGACCTTGGCGTTGACCACCTGACGCCAGGCCGCCAGGTCCGCCGGCGGCACTTCCAGCCGCAGCTTGTCGACCACGATGTCATCGAGCGCCTGCTCGTGCAGCAGCAACGGAATGCGGTAGATATCGTCGGCGTCGACTGCCGAGATCACGGCGCGCTCCTCCACGTTGGTGAACAGCGCGATCTTGCGCCGCTGCTCGTCGGGCAGGGTTTCGCGGCAGCGACACAGCAGCACGTCGGGCTGAATGCCGATCGAGCGCAGCTCCTTGACCGAATGCTGCGTGGGCTTGGTCTTGATCTCGCCCGAGCCGCCGACCACCGGCACCAGCGTGAGGTGCATGTACAGCGTCTTGCTGCGGCCGAGCTCGACCCCGAGCTGGCGGATCGCCTCGAGGAACGGCAGCGACTCGATGTCGCCGACGGTGCCGCCGATCTCGACCATGCAGACGTCGGCGTCGCCGGCGCCGAGCATGATGCTGCGCTTGATCTCATCGGTGATGTGCGGAATGACCTGCACCGTGGCGCCCAGATAATCGCCGCGGCGCTCCTTGGCGATCACGCGCTCGTAGATCCGGCCGGTGGTGAAATTGCTGTTGCGGCCGGTCGTGGTGCGCACGAAGCGCTCGTAGTGACCGAGGTCGAGGTCGGTTTCGGTGCCATCGGCGGTGACGAACACCTCGCCGTGCTGGAACGGGCTCATGGTCCCGGGATCGACGTTGATGTAGGGGTCGAGCTTGACCATCGCGATCTTCAGGCCGCGCGCCTCGAGAATCGCGCCCAGCGATGCGGCGGCGATGCCCTTTCCCAACGAGGAAACGACGCCGCCGGTGACGAATATGAATCGAGTCATCGAGGAAAACCGCCGCCCGAAGAAAGAGCCAGTGACGACGGGCAGTCAGGTTAGCAAATCAGGCGCAGTGTCTCAATCGCTATCATCGATTTTCGCGCCGCCTCGACGCCAGCGGAACCGGCCCCGATCCTCCGCCGGTTCGTCCTGGCAGCCGTAGCTGCGATCGAGCCACAGATCGGCGACCGCGATGATGCGGCCGGCGTGCATGATCAGGGGCACTGAGGCACGCTCCCAGGGCGCGAGCCCCTGGGCCTGCAGCAGATCCTTGAGCGCGATGCGCCCGCGCGTGCCCTGCAGCCGCTCGCCGCCGCGGCGCTGACCCACGTGCAGCAGACGCGGAAGCGCCGCCAGTCGCACATCACCATGGCGGTCGCGCACCAGGCCGAGCGCACCACCGTCGGCCAGGCGCAGCCAGGGCTGCGCGCGCCAGTCCCATTGCCCGACCGCCACCGGGCGCGGCGACTCTGCGGCCTCGAATGCGAACAGGCGATCGGCGTAGCGGCGCAACTCGGCGCCGCGCCAGCTGACCCTCGGCAGCGCGTCGTCGCGGGCAGCGAGCATCGGGCCGCAGATCTCGCGCATGCGCCGCTGGTCTGGCGCCGGCAAGCCGCGCTCGGCGATCCACTGGCGCAGCGCATAGCGCCGCTGCGGCAACGGCAGTCGCCGCAGCACGCTCACGCGCAGCGTGGCGCCGTCGCGCGCCGGCTGCAGCAGCACCCGGGCCAGCTGCTCGAGCAATGCGCGCGCCTCGGCCAGGTGCGCGGCGCTGCGGCCGACGGTGGCGGCCGCGGCGGGCCAGCGCCGACGGATCAGCGGCAGCACTGCCCGGCGCAGGTAGTTGCGATCGAAGCGCTCGTCGGCGTTGCTCGGGTCCTCGCTCCAGTCCAGTCCGCGCTCGCGCACGAACTGCTCGAGCTGCGGCGCGGCTCACCGGCAATAGCGGTCGTACCAGCAGCGTCCCCGCCCACGGCGTGACCGCGCGCATCGCGGCCAGCCCGCGCACGCCGCTGCCGCGCAGCAGCGCCAGCAGCACGGTCTCGAGCTGATCCTCCTGGTGATGCGCCGTCAGCAGCAGCTCCGCGCGCGTGAGCCGCGTGCGCCAGCGCGCTGGTAGCGCGCCGCGCGCGCCACCGCCTCGAGCGACTCGCCCGCGAGCGCACTCGATCGTGAGCTCGATGACCTCGCACGGCACGCGCAGCCGGCGCGCGCGCGCGCGCGCTGAGCGTGCCCAGCTGGGCCGATTGCGGCTGCAGATCCGATGATCGATGTGCAGCGCACGCAGCGCGAAGCGCTCGCGCGGTCGCAGTGCCGCCAGCGCCGCGAGCAGCGCGCCGGAATCGACCCCGCCTGAGTAGGCGACGCACAGCCGCCGGCCGCGCAGCGTGCCCAGCAGTCTCGCGCAGCTGCGAGCCGAGCCACGCGGCATCGAAGCGTGCCGGAGCTGTCGTCTCGGCGTCGGGCTCGGCCGGGAACTGCGCCCGGGCACGTGCGGCGCTCACGGCTCGGTCTCTAGATACACCCCGAATGACGCAATACGCCGGGCGCGTTGCTCGAGCAGCGCGTCGATGCTCAGGCCCTGCAGCGCCCGCAGATGGCGCAAGCAGCGCCTGCGCGCAGTCCGTCGCTCATCAGCGCGGCATCGCGATGCGCACCGCCGAGCGGCTCGGGCAGCACCTCATCCACCAGCCCCAGATCGCGCAGCCGCGCGGCCGTGAGATTCAGGGCATCCGCGGCCACCTCCTTCTTGTCGGCGCTCTTCCACAGGATCGACGCGCACCCTTCCGGCGAGATCACCGAGTAGGTGCTGAACTGCAGCATCAGCAGGCGATCACACACGCCGATCGCCAGCGCCCCGCCCGAACCGCCCTCGCCGATCACCACGCTGACGATCGGCACCCGCAGCGTCGACATCTCGAACAGGTTGCGCGCGATCGCCTCGCTCTGGCCGCGCTCTTCCGAGCCGACCCCGGGGTAGGCGCCCGGGGTGTCGATCAGCGTGATCAACGGCAGCCCGAAGCGCTCGGCCATCTTCATCAGCCGCAACGCCTTGCGATAGCCCTCCGGCTTGGGCATGCCGTAGTTACGCCGCACGCGCTCCTTGGTGTCGCGGCCCTTCTGGTGCCCGATGAGCATCACCGGCGCGCCCTCGAGGCGCGCCAGCCCGCCGACGATCGCGGTGTCGTCGGCATACATGCGATCGCCGTGCAGCTCCTGGAAATCGGTGAAGATGGCGCCGATGTAATCGAGCGTGTAGGGGCGCTGCGGATGGCGCGCGAGCTGCGTGATCTGCCATGGCGTCAAGTTCGAGAAGATCGATCGCGTGAGCGCCCGGCTCTTGGCCCGCAGCTTTGCGATCTCATCGCCGATGTTGACCTTGTCGTCCGCGGTGACGTGGCCAAGCTCTTCGATCTTGGCCTCAAGTTCGGCGATTGGCTGTTCAAAATCGAGGAAGCTGACGGCCATCTAGCGGGCGACTCTTATTCGTTCCAGCCGGGGGGCGAAGGGTACGGGGTTGGGGCCGGCGAGCGCAAGGACTGCCCGGCGCAGGCCTAGTTGGCCAGCGCCGTGGAGCCCGACAGCGCCTCGAGGCTGTAGCCGAGCCGGGCCATCCCGGGCCCGAGCAGATGCTCGAGCCGCTCCAGCAGCGCGCGCGAAGGCCGCACCTTCCAGTCCTCTCCGAAGCTCAGCGTTCCCCTTGCCTCGTGGCAGCGGTAGCGCAGCAGCACGCTGCACTGTCCGTCGCGCGCCTCGCGCAGCAGCGCCTCGAGCTGCGGGATCAGCTGGGCGGCATCGGCACCTTCGGGCCAGCTGATCAGCAGGTGACGCGCCAGGCGCTCACGCACGGCCTCGAGCGGCTGCAGCTGCCGGGCGGCCAGGCGCCAGGCATCGCTGAACTCGTCGAAGCGCAGCGCACCCTCGACCTGCACCAGGGCATCCTTGACGACCAGGTCGCGGTGACGCTGGTAAACGTCCTCGAACATCGTCACTTCCATGCGACCGCTGCGGTCATCGAGCATGAAGCTCACGCGCGGTCCGCGCCGCCGGATCTCGACGATCAACCCGGCCAGCGTCACGCTGCGCGCATCCTGCCAGGCGCGCGCGGCATCCACCGGCGTCGAAGGACGCTCGAGCGCGAAGTCGGCAATGCGCCCCGAGGCAAAATAGCGCAGGTCCGGCTCATACGGAGCGATCGGATGCCCGGTCAGATACAGTCCGAGCGTCTCGCGTTCGCCCGCCAGGCGCTGCGAGGCGTTCCACTCGGGCACCGGCTTCAGCGTCAGAGCCGCCGATGCCGCCGCGAGCGCGCTCGGGCCGAAGAAATCCACCTGGCCTGCCTCGAGGCTGCGGGCACTCTGCTCGCTGGCCTGCATTGCCTGCTCCAGGTTGGCCATCAGCGTGGCGCGATTGGCCCCGAGCCCATCGAGACTGCCGGAGCGGATCAGCGCCTCGAATACGCGCCGCGACAGCCGCGACAGATCGATGCGCCGGCACAGATCCACCAGGCTCTGGTACGGGCCATGGCGGTCGCGCTCCTCGACGATCGTCTCGACCGCTGAACGTCCGACGCCCTTGATGGCGCCGAGTCCGTAGCGGATCGTGCGCTCGTCGGCGACCGCGAAGCGGTGGCAGGAACTGTTGATGTCCGGCGGCAGCACCGTCAGCTCGATATGGGCGCATTCATCGATCAGCGTGACGATCTTGTCGGTGTGATCCATGTCGGCCGATAGCACGGCGGCCATGAATGCCGCCGGATAGTGCGCCTTCAGATAGGCGGTCTGATACGACAGCAGCGCGTACGCGGCCGAGTGCGATTTGTTGAAGCCGTAGCCGGCGAATTTCTCCATCAGATCGAAGATGTGCGCCGCGAGCCGGCCGTCGACGCCGCGCGCGCGCGCACCGTCGACGAACACCGAGCGCTGCTTGGCCATCTCCTCGGGTTTCTTCTTGCCCATCGCGCGGCGCAGCAGGTCGGCGCTCGCCGAGCGTGTAGCCGGCCAGCACCTGCGCGATCTGCATGACCTGCTCCTGGTAGAGGATCACGCCGTAGGTCGGGCGCCAGCACCGGCTTGCAGCTGCGGGTGCAGATAGTCGATCGCCGCCTGGTTGCGACCGTGCTTGCGGTTGATGAAATCCTCGACCATGCCCGACTGCAGCGGGCCGGGCCGAAACAGCGCCACCAGCGCGATGATGTCCTCGAAGCAATCGGGCTGCAGCCGCCGGATCAGGTCCTTCATGCCGCGCGATTCGAGCTGGAACACCGCGGTGGTGCGGCAGGCCTTGAGCAGCGCGTAGGTCGGCGCATCGTCCATCGGCAGCGCGCCCAGCTCGAGCGGCGCCAGCGTCCTGGCGAGCGCGCCCGGCGTTGACCGTCGCCACCGCCCAGTCGAGCACCGTGAGCGTGCGCAGTCCCAGGAAATCGAACTTCACCAGGCCCGCGGCCTCGACGTCGTCCTTGTCGAACTGGGTGATCACGCTGGTGCGGCCGGGCTCGCAGTACAGCGGCGTGAAGTCGGTCAGCACCGAGGGGGCGATCACGACGCCGCCGGCGTGCTTGCCGGCATTGCGCGTCAGGCCCTCGAGCGAGCGCGCCAGATCGAGCAGGTTGTGCACTTCCTCATCCTGCTGGTAGAGCCGCTTCAGTTCCGGCTCCTTGGCGATCGCATCGTCGAGCGTGATGCCGAGCTCGAACGGGATCAGCTTGGCGATGCGATCGACGAAGCCGTACGGGTGGCCGAGCACGCGACCGACATCGCGCACCACCGCCTTGGCCGCCAGCGTGCCGTAGGTGATGATCTGCGACACGCGGTCGTGACCGTACTTGTCGGCCACGTAGTCGATCACTCGGTCGCGCCCTTCCATGCAGAAATCGACGTCGAAATCCGGCATCGAAACGCGCTCCGGATTGAGGAAGCGCTCGAACAGCAGGTCGTAGCGCAGCGGATCGATATCGGTGATGCGCAGCGCATAGGCCACGAGCGAGCCGGCCCCCGAGCCGCGGCCCGGGCCCACCGGCACGCCATGCTCGCGCGCCCAGCGGATGAAATCGGCGACGATCAGGAAGTAGCCCGCGAATCCCATCGGGCAGATCACGTCGAGTTCGGTCTGCGAGCCGCGCGCGATAGCGCGCCGCCTGCTCGCCCGCGATCGCAAGCGCGGCGAGCCGGCTCTCGCAGCCCGCGCTGCGCCTCGACGCGCAGGAACTCGTTGGGCGTGCTGCCGTCGGGCACCGGATAATCCGGCAGGCGCGGCTGACCGAGGGTGAGCTGCAGGCTGCAGCGGCGCGCGATCTGCACCGTGTTGGCGAGCGCCTCGGGGATGTCGGCGAACAGCGCGTGCATCTCGGGAGCGCTGCGCAGGTACTGCTGCGCCGTGTAGCGCCGCGGGCGCGCCGGATCGGCCAGCAGAGTGCCGTCGTGGATGCACACCCGTGCCTCGTGCGACTCGAAGTCGTCCGGCCGCAGAAAGCGCACGTCGTTGGTGGCCACCACCGGCACGCCGCGTCGCGCCGCCAGTTTCAGCGCCGCGGGCAGGTAGGCGCGCTCCTCGGGCCGCCCCAGCCGCTGCAACTCGATGTAGAAACGGTCATCGAACAGCGACAGCCAGAAGTCGAGCGCCTGCTGCGCCTGCGGCGCACGCTCGCGCAGCAGTGCGCGGCCGATGTCACCCTCGGCCGCCCCCGAGATCGCAATCAGGCCGGCGGTGCTGCGCCGATCGAGCCAGGCGCGATCCACCAGCGGCACCGCCGCGACCGTCTGGCCCTCGAGGAAGGCCCGGCTGACCAGGCGGGCGAGGTTCTGATAGCCGCCGAGGTTCTGGCACAGCAGCGTCAGACGCGATGGCCCCTGTTTCTCGTCCGGCTCGTTCAGCAGCAGGTCGACGCCGATGATCGGCTGCACGCCGCGCTCGAGCGCTGCGCGATAGAACTTCACCATCGCGAACAGGTTGCACTGGTCGGTGAGCGCCACCGCCGGCATGCCGCGGCCGCTGACCGCATCCATCAGATCCGCCACGCGCACCACGCTGTCGATCAGCGAGTATTCGGTGTGCAGCCGCAGATGTACGAAGGTTGGACTCATCAGCCTGCCCAGGCGTCGTCGGCATCAGATTCGCAGACTGCGGTCTCGCCCGGCAAGCCCCAGCGCAGCGTGCCGGACAACCAGCTGCGCAGCGGATTGAAGCTGCGCCGATGGATCGGACGATGGCCCGAGATAGCCCAGCGCCTGCAGATGCATCGGCGTCGCGTAACCGAAGTGCTGCGCCAGGCCGTAGCCGGGGTACTGGGCGGCCTGATCCGTCATCAGCGCATCGCGATGGGTCTTGGCGAGGATCGACGCGGCGCTGATGCAGGAGATCAGATCATCGCCGCCGACAACCGTCTTGACGCCGCAATCTGCAAAACAATCATGCAGCTGCGGCGCACAGTTGCCGTCAATCATGATCATCGTGGGCCGTTCGGCGAGCGACAGCAACGCGCGCTTCATCGCCAGCAGCGTCGCCTGCAGGATGTTCAGCAGGTCGATCTCCTCGTGGTCGGACTCCGCGATCGCCCAGGCGAGCGCGCGCTCGCGGATACGCGTGGCCAGCACGTCGCGCCGCTCCGGCAGTCAGCTGCTTCGAATCGCGCAGGCCGCGGATCGGGCGCCTTGGATCGAGAATCACCGCCGCCGCGACCACCGGCCCCGCAAGCGGACCGCGCCCGGCCTCATCCACCCCGGCGATCAGCTCCGTCACTGCCGCAAGCCCTCCCCATCCAGTTTCTTCGCGCGCAGCAATTCAAGCACAGCCGCGGCGGCGCGTGCTGCCCCACCTGCCCGCAGCGACTCATGTACCCGGAGAAATTCCCGCTGTAAATACTCGCGACGCACGCGATCGTCGAGCGCGCGCTCAAGCGCCCCGCACAGATTCGCGCTCGTCACCGCCTCCTGAAAGTATTCCGGAGCCAGCGCCTCCCCGGCCAGCAGGTTCGGCAGCGAAAAATACGGCAGGCGCACCAGCCGCAGCGTGCGCAGCAGCAATGCGGTCAGCGCACCGACCCGGTAGGCTACCACCATCGGGCAACGGCACAGCAGGGCTTCCAGCGTCGCGGTGCCCGAGACGACCAGCGCGGCGTCGGCCGCCGTCAGCGCAGCACGTGCCTGGCCGTCGAGCAGCCGCAGGTTCAGCCGCTGCGCGTGCGGCGCGGCCGCGAGCGCGCGCTCGAAGGCGGCGCGCGCGCAGCTGTTGGCCATCGGCGCGAGCAGCTGCAGGCCCGGGCGGCGCCCCGACAGTTCGAGCGCAGCGGCGATGAACAGGCCGGCCAGGCGCTGCACCTCGCCCAGCCGGCTGCCCGGCAGCAGCGCCACTACCGGCTGCTGCGCATCCAGCGCCAGGGCGGCACGCGCTGCGGCGCGATCCGGCACCAGCGGGATCTGATCGGCCAGCGGATGGCCGACGAACTCGGCGCGTACCGCGTGACTGCGGTAGAACTCCGGCTCGAACGGCAGCAGGCACAGCACCAGATCGCAGCGGCGCGCGATCTTGCGCACCCGGCCCGGCCTCCAGGCCCAGACCTGCGGGCTCACGTACTGCACCGTGGCGATGCCGCGCGCCTTGAAGCGCCCGGCGAGGCCGAGGTTGAACGCCGGCGCGTCGATGCCGATGAACACGTCGGGTCGAAACGCCGTGATGCGATCGATCAGCAGCGCGCGCAGCCGCAGCAACCGCGGCAGATGCCGCAGTGGCTCGATCAATCCCATGACGGCGAGCTCATGGGCATCGGCCAGCGGCACGCAGCCGGCCGCGCGCATCGAAGGTCCGGCCACCCCCTGGATCTCGATCAGCCCGCAGCGCTCGCGCAGCGCCGCGATCAGCGCGGCACCGAGTGCGTCGCCGGAGGTCTCGCCGGCAACGATCGCGACCCGCAGGGTGCTCATTGGCTGCCCTCAGGCGCGGGACTGCGGGGGCGGTATCGCGATCGACTCGGTGCTCATCGGTCGGCCTGCGCTCAGCGGACCAGGCTGCGTTCGGAGGTGCCGATGAAATCCAGCAGCGGGCGCAACTCGGGCTGCGTTGCAGCCAGGCCGGCCAGCTGCTCGACCGCCGCCGCCAGCGGCAGTTCGCTGCGATACAGGATCCGGTAGGCATTGCGCAGGTTGCGGATCTGATCAGCGCTGAAGCCGCGTCGCTTCAGGCCTTCGCTGTTGATCGAGTGCGGCACCGCGGGATTGCCCACCGCCATCACGTACGGGCGGCACGTCGCGCGTCACGCCGCATTGTTGGCCAGGAACGCATGCGCGCCGATCTTGCAATGCTGATGCACTGCGCAGTAGCCGCTCAGGATCGCCCAGTCGCCGATCTGCACGTGACCCGCGATCATCGCGAGGTTGACCATGATCACGTTGTCGCCGATCACGCAGTCATGGGCCACGTGCGTGTAGGCCATGAAGAGGTTGTCGCTGCCGATGCGGGTCACGCCCTGATCCTGGACCGTGCCGCGGCTGATGGTGCAGTACTCGCGAATCACGTTGCGATCGCCGATCTCCAGCCGCGTGGGCTCGCCGCCGTATTTCTTGTCCTGCGGCGCCTCGCCGATCGAGGCGAACTGAAAGATCCGGTTGTCCGCGCCAACCGTGGTGTGGCCCACGATCAGCGCGTGCGGGCCGACCCAGGTGCGCGACCCGATCACGACGTCGGCGCCGATCACCGCATACGGGCCGACTTCGGCGTCGGCGGCCACCTGCGCGCCGGCCGTGACCACCGCGCGCGGGTCGATCATGGCAGCTCTGCCGGCGGCGGCGTGCCGCGGCACGCTGGTGAGATCGGGCGCGATCATGATCTGCGCGTTGGCCACCTCCTCGCCGCCGACTTCCGCCCGGGTCGCATAGCTGCCAGATGCCCTTGAAGCTGCGCTCCAGGTTGGCGGTCAGGATCAGCTGATCGCCCGGCTCGACCGGCTTGCGAAACCGCGCCTTGTCGATGCCGACGAAGTAGAAGCGCGTGTTCTCATCCGGTATCACGTCGGCGGTGAGGAATGCCAGCAGGCCGGCCGACCTGCGCCAGCGCCTCCATGATGATGCACGCCCGGCATCAGCGGGCGGTGCGGGAAATGACCGGTGAAGTACGGCTCGTTGTAGCTGACGTTCTTGAGGGCGCGCAGGCTCTTGCCGGGCACGCACTCGAGCACCCGATCCACCAGCAGGAACGGGTAGCGGTGCGGCAGATGCTTCATTACGCCATTGATATCGAGCTGCGAGCGGCATCATTCATCGTTCGGTTCCTGTTGCATCTCTTCGGGGCGCTGCTGCTTGCGGCCAGCGTCGCTCGCGCTCGGCCAGCTGCTTCAGCGTGCGTCACGACACGCCACCAGCGACGGATCGGCTCGACCGGAATCACACTGGAATAGACGCCGGGCTTGCTGATCGAGTGCGGCACCATCGACATGCCGGTCAGCACGACATCATCGCAATCTCGATATGACCCGACGAGCCGCAGCCACCGGCGATCATGCAGCGCGCACCGATGCGCGTGCTGCCGGAGATGCCGGTGCAGGCCGCAATGGCGGTGTGCGCGCCGATCTGCACGTTGTGGCCGACCTGGATCTGGTTGTCGAGCTTGACGCCCTCGCCGATCACGGTGTCGTCCATGGCGCCGCGGTCGATCGTGGTATTGGCGCCGATCTCGACGTCATCGCCGATGCGCACGCTGCCGACCTGTGGCACCTTGAGCCAGCGCCCGCGCTCGCGCGCGAGGCCGAATCCGTCCGCGCCGATCACCGCGCCGGGTGAATCAGCACCCGCGCGCCGAGCCGCACGCCGTGCTCGAGCGTGACGCGCGCCGAGCAGCCGCGAGTCGTCGCCGACGGTTGCACGTCCGGCCCGATCAGGCAGGCCGGACCGATCAGGCAGCGCGGACCGATCACGCGCGCCGGCCGCGATGATCGCGTAGGCGCCGACCTCGCAGCTGGCATCGACCTGCGCGCGCGCATCGACGATGGCGCTCGGATGGATCCCCGGCCGCAATGGCGGCGGCGGGTGCAGCAGCGCGGCGATACGCGCGAACAGCGCGTGCGGATTGGACGTGATCAGCGCTGCGACCGGACAGGACGCGGCGCTGCGCGGCTCGAGCACCACCGCCGCGGCGCGGGTGGCGGCCAGCTGCGCCGCCAGCCTTGGGTTGGCCAGAAAGCTCAGCGCGCCGGGACCGGCCGACTGCGAGCGGCGCCACGTGATCGACCGCCAGGTCCGGATCGCCGCGCAGCTCGCAGCCGAAGCGAACCGCCAGTTCCCCGAGTGCGATCCCCATGGCCCGCGATCGATCAGACGGTCAGCGATGCAGGGGCTCGGCTATTTCGGCGTGCTCGTGCCCTTGGGCGCCGGCGTGGCCTTGGGAGCCGACGTGGTGCCGCCGGCCGGCGGCGCGGCCGTGGCGCCGCTCGGCGCCGGCGCACGCACGCCGCGTGCCTGCAGCGCCGACAGCACCTGCGGCGTGATATCGAGCACCGGGGCGGCGAAGATCACGCCATCGGCCAGCACCAGGTCGAACTTCTGCGCCTGCGCGTAGTTCTGCACTTCCTCGACCAGGGTCTTCTGCAGCTTCGAGAGCTCCTCGTTCTGGCGCGCGTTGAAGTCGTCCTGGTATTCGGTTGACCTTGAGCTGACAGCTCGCGGTTGCCGTCGCGCAGGTCACGTCTCGGCCTGGGCGCGCTGCTCGGCCGACATCGTGGCCGAGTCGCGCTGCAGCGAGTCTTCCTTGCCCTTGAGCGCCTGCTGCTGCGTCTGCAGTTCCTTCTGCTTGCCGGCAAACTCGCCGCGCAGCGCCTCCTGCGCGGCCTTCGCCTGCGGCGACTCCTGCATCAGCCGTGCGTAGTTGACCACGCCGACCTTCAGATCCGGCCTGCGCCGGCGCGGCCGCCGCCGCCAGCGCCACGACCCCCGATATCCCCACGACCCACCGCCGAAAACTCATGCCTGCTCCTGCTTGTACCAAGCCACGCTAGAACGACTGCCCAATCGAGAACTGAAAGCCCTCGGTGCGGTCCGGAAAATGGATCGCATCGCCACGAGACGGATTGAGCGCGATGCCGTAGCTGAAGCGGAATATCCCCAGCGACGGAGCCAGCCATTGCACCGCAACGCCGGTCGAATGCTTGAGCTCATGATAGCTGAATTTGTAGTCGACGGGGGTCTGCAGGTCGGTGCCGACGTAGCTCGTGCCGTCGGTGGAGAATACGTTGCCCATGTCATAAAACAGGCTGCCTCGGGCGCTGGTCTGCCACTTCTCGGGCAACGGCACGATCAGCTCGGTCCGCGCCACCGTCAGCAGGTTGCCGCCGTAGGGATTGCCGTTGGTGTCCACCGGTCCGAGGGTGTCCTCCAGATAGCCGCGTACGGTATCGGGGCCGCCGGCGTAGAAGCGCTTGTACGGGCGGCATGCCGATGGTGCCGCCCAGTGGCTTTGCCATAGGCGATCTGCACGGCTTCGGACAGCACCCATTTGCGCCAGATCGGCAGGAACCCGGAGAACTGTAGCTGCCGACCCAGTAGCGCACGTTGCCGCCGGGGGGCACGATGGTCAGGCTGAGCGCGTGGCGCATGCCGCGGTCGGCAAACAGGGTGCGGTTGCGCGAGTCGTACTGCCAGCCGGCCGACAGCTCGATGGTGTTGTAACGCGAGCCGACCAGCGTGGTGCTGACCGAGGTGGTCGATGCCGTCGGGCTGGATGAAGGTCGATACCGACTCGCCTGGCATACGGATGGCCATTCTGCTGCACCCAGCGCACCGCCTGCTGCGCGCTGCTGCTGGCGATAGGTCAGCAGATCGACATGCTGCAGCGTCACGCCGCCACTGATGCCCTGATATTCGCTGATCGGATAGCCGTAGGTCAGTCCGAGCGCCAGATTCTTCGAGCCGAACGCCGAGGTCTGCGAGGTGAACTGGGTCGAGTCGCTGTAGCTCACCGAGATCGTGCGCGACACCCATCCACGGTGCGATACGGATCGGTCTCGCTGAAGCTGTAGATCTTGTTGAACGCTCCGGAGTCGATGTTGAGCGCGACATAGTCGCCGCCGCCGAAGAAATCGCTGTCGCTGAAGTTGCCGTTGAGCACGAACTTCTGCGCACGCCGAGTAGCCGATGCCGCCGCCGATGGTGGCGCTCGGGCGCTCCTTGACCGCGAAGTTCACGTCCACCATGTCCGGCGAGCCGGCCACCGGCTCGGTGGTCATGTCGACGCTCTCGATGAACGGCTCGCGCTGCAGGCGCTGCTTGGAGCGCTCCAGCGCCACGTTTGACAGCCAGGAGCCCTCCAGCTGGCGCAGCTCGCGCCGCAGCGTCTCATCGTTGCTGCGCGTCGTGCCGGTGAAATTGATGTGGCGCACGTACGACGCGGCTGCCCGGATCGACGAACAGCGTCAGGTTGACGATCTTCTTGCTTCGTCATCGGTGGTCGGCACCGGCTCGACCTTGGCGAAGTAGAACCCTTCCGCGCCCAGACGGTTCTTGATCGCCTCCTGCGTGGCGCTGATGGCCTTCTGCGAGTAGATCTGGCCGCCCTGCACCAGCAGCAGCCGGCGCAGCTCGGCCTCGGGCACGATGGTGTTGCCGGCGAGCTTGATCTCGCCGAGCCGGTAGACCTGGCCCTCGGTCACGTTCACCGTGATGAAGATATCGCTCTTGTCCGGCGCCATGGCCACCTGCACCGAGTCGATGCGGAAATTGGCGTAGCCGCGATCCTGGTAGTAGGCCGTGATCTTCTCCAGGTCGCCCTGCAGCGACTCGCGCGAGTAGCGGTCGCTCTCCTTGTACCAGGAGCTCCAGTTCGGCGTCTGCAGCTGCAGCGTCTGACAGGATGTCCTTGTCCTTGAATACTTGGTGTTGCCGACGATGTTGATCTGGCGGATCTTGGCGCGGCTGCCTTCGGTGATGTTGATGTTGACGCGCACGCGGTTGTCGGGCAGATCCTCGACCTTGGTGTCGATCTGCACCGCGTATTTGCCGCGGCTGTAGTACTGATCGGTCAGGTACTGCGTGACCTCATCGAGCGTCGAGCGATCGAAGGTCTTGCCGGCCGAAAGGCCGACGTTGCGCAGTGACTTCTGCAGATCCTCGGTCTTGATGTCCTTGTTGCCCTTGATGTCGATGCTCTCGAGCGAGGGGCGCTCGGCGACCGCGACGATCAGCGTGTCGCCGTCGCGCCGCAGCTCGACGTCGCGAAAGAAGCCGGTCGCGTACAGCGCACGCAGCGCCTCGCGCTCGCGCGGCGCGCTCAGATGGTCGCCGATGTTCACCGGCAGGTAGTTGAAGACCGTGCCCTCGGAGATGCGCTGCAGGCCCTCGACGTGGATGTCGCTTGACGACGAAATCGCCCGCGGAGCTCCCGCTGGGCGAACGCCAGCACCGGCGCAGCGGTCCATGCGAGCGCTGCCAGCAGTGCACGCCATCTCGCGCGCCGTATCGCGGCTGATCAAGGATGGTTCAACCGAGCTGTCGGGTGATGTCGTTGAACAGTGCAACGCCCATCAGCAGTACCAGCAATGCCACGCCGAGCTGCTGGCTGATGGTCTGAAAGCGTTCCGACAACGGACTTCCCTTG
This sequence comes from uncultured Gammaproteobacteria bacterium, assembly GCA_963701975.1. Classification (GTDB taxonomy): domain Bacteria; phylum Pseudomonadota; class Gammaproteobacteria; order Steroidobacterales; family Steroidobacteraceae; genus FEN-1191. Next base: position 2,550,557 of record OY969692.1, on the reverse strand, counting down.
AGCCATTCGATGGCCTGAAAGACGATCTGGCCGCCGTCCAGGATCGGGATCGGCAGCAGATTCATGAATCCGAGCGCCAGGCTGATGATCACCAGGAAATTCAGGAACGGCGACAGCCCGAGCGCGGCGGAATCCCCAGCGTACTCGGCGATGCTCAGCGGGCCGCTCAGGTTCTTGATCGAGACCTGCCCGATCAGCATGCGCCAGAACAGCCGGCCCTGCAGCGCCGTCATGTCCCAGGCCTCGACGTTGGCGCGCACGAATGCCGCCGGCAGCGACAGGCTGATATGCCGCAGCATGCTCGGCGGGCAACGGCGTCGCGGGCGGGCCGACGTGGATGCGCCCGACGGTCTTGCCGTTCACGGTCTCGGCCAGCGTCGGTATGCGCACGCGCGGTCTCGGTCTGGCCGCGGCGGTAACGGATCAGCACTGGGTCGCCCGGATGCGCCTGCACGCGCGTCTGCGAGCTCGAGAAAGTCATGCACCGGCTCGCCGTTGACCGCGAGGATCTGATCGCCGGGCTTGCAGACCGGCGCGCGCGGCCGGGCCACTGGGGTCCACCATCCCGAGCACCGCCGGAATCGGCGGCTCGTAGAAGCGCAGGCCCAGGCCGCTCATCAGCGCTGCCGGCTCGGTGAGGCGACGGCGCTCGGCGGCATCCGCAATGTCGAGCTGGCCGTGCGCTCGCTGCCGTCGGCGGCGCGCACCGCGAGCGTGATCGGTGCGCTGGCTGCTGATCGCATCGAGCAGATCGAGCAGATGTCGCGCTGGGAGTTCACCGGGCGCGCATCGATCGCGACGATCTCATCCCCGGCCTTGAGTCCGGCGCGACCGGCGATGCTCGCGGCATCGATGCGGCCCAGCAGCGGCCGCACCTGGGTGATGCCGGACACCAGGAAGATGCCGGTCAGCAGCAGCACGGCGAAAACGATGTTGAAGGCCGGCCCCGCGAGCAGCACGATGATGCGCTGCCAGTGCGGACGGCGCGTGAACGAGCGTGCCAGGTCCTCGGGGGCGACCGGGCCTTCGCGCTCATCGAGCATCTTGACGTAGCCGCCTAGCGGCACCGCAGCAATGACATATTCGGTGCGGTCCGTCCCGGCGACCCGGGTCCACAGCGCCCGGCCGAAGCCGACCGAGAACCGCAACACCTTGAATCCAAGCCGGCGAGCGACCCAGAAGTGGCCGAACTCGTGCACCGTGACCAGCAGGCAGATCGGCCACGATGAAGGCGAGCACGGTCATAACGATGCCGAGCAGGTGAATCCCGAGCAGGCTCATGCGCGCACGCTCCGCTCGGCCACGTCGTGCCACGACCTCGGACGCCAGAGCGCGCGCCTCGCTATCGGCTGCCATAACCGCATCCAGTCCGGTCATCGCTCCCCCTTGGACCCTGCCCATGACTGTTTCAATGACCGCCGGAATATCACCAAAGTTCAATCTGCTTGTCGAGGAACGCCTGCACAGCAATCTCATCGGCGGCATTCAGGCTGGCGCAATGCAGGCCGCCGAGGCGGGCCGCCTCCCGAGCGTGCCGCAGGCAGGGAAAGCGCTCGCGGATCGGGGGCGAGGAAATCCAGCCGCCCGACCCGCACCAGATCCAGGAATTCTACACCGGCCGGCATGCGCTGCGGGGAAGCCAGCGCCTGCGCGATCGGCACGCGCATGTCCGGGGCGGACAGCTGCGCCAGCACCGAGCCATCCTCGTACTCGACCAGCGAATGCACGATGCTCTGCGGATGCACCACGACCTCGATGTCGCTCGACCGGCATGCCGAACAGCACGCTGGCCTCGATCAGCTCCAGCCCCTTGTTCATCAGCGTCGCCGAATCCACCGAGATCTTGCGGCCCATGCTCCAGCGCGGATGCGCGCAGGCCTGGGCGGGCGTGACGTTCGACAGCGCCTCGGCGCTCCAGTTCAGGAACGGGCCGCCCGAGGCGGTCAGCAGCAGCCGGCGCACACCGGCGGGCGCCTCGCCGGGGCGAAATCCCGGCGGCAGACACTGGAAGATCGCGTTGTGCTCGCTGTCGATCGGAATCAGCTCGCCGCCTCCGGCGCGCACCGCGCTCATCAGCAGCGCGCCGGCCATCACGGCGGATTCCTTGTTGGCCAGCAGCAGTCGCTTGCCGGCCGCAGCGGCCGCGAGCGTCGAGGCAGCCCGGCGGCACCGCTGATTGCCGCCATCACGTAGTCCACCTGCGGGCCGGCTGCGAGCTGGCTGATCGACGCCGGCGCCGGCGGCGACCCGGGTGCGGCTGCCCGCGGCACGCAGCCGTCGCTCCAGCTCGCGCGCGGCCTCGGCGACTCCAGCGCGGCCCATTCGGGCTCGAAGCGCGTGCACTGCGCGAGCAGCAGCTCGACGTTGCTGCGCGCCGCGAGCACCGACACGCGGAAGCGCTCGCGATTGCATCGCCGAGCACCTCGAGCGTGCTGCAGCCCACGCTGCCGGTCGAGCCCAGAACCGCCACGCCGATGCTCATGTTGCACCCGTATCGATCAAACGACCCACCCCGAGCCAGATCAGTCCCAGTGCCATCACCGGCGTCGCGGCGGTGACGCTGTCGATGCGATCGAGCACTCCGCCATGGCCCGGAAACAGCCGACCGCTGTCCTTCAGACGCACGTGGCGCTTGAGCAGGCTTTCGGTCAGGTCGCCGACCACGGAGAAGGCCGCCGCGGCCAGGCACAACGGCAAAAAACCCCGCGCCGGCAGCGCAAACCAGGCCGCGCCGGCCGCTGCGACCAGCAGCGCGAACAGCATACCGCCAATCACGCCTTCCCAGGTCTTGTTGGGCGACACCCGCGGCGCCAGATGCAGCCGGCCCAAGCGCCCGCCGGCAAAGAACGCGCCGGTATCGGCGGCAAATGCCAGCGCCAGAATGAACAGGTCCACTGCGCGCCGTCGTTCCAGAGCAGGTCGATGCGCACCAGCGCAATCCAGGTCGGCAGCAGTGCCAGCACCCCGGCCAGCGCCGCGGCGGGGCGGCCGACGCGTTGCGGGGCATACACGATCCAGACCAGCGCGATCAGCCACCAGATGATGCCGAGCTCGAGCATCAGCCGGAAATGCGCTTGCTCCCGGCAGTAGCACCAGCCCACCGCGGCCAGCGCCGCGAGCGCCAGCAGATACAGCAGCCGCCACGAGCCGCGCGACCGCCAGAAACGCCGACCACTCCCAGGCACCGATCAGCAGGAACAGTCCCAGCAGCGAGGCCGTGATGCTCGGCGCGGCGAACAGTATCGCCACGACCAGCAGCGCCGTCAGCGCCAGGGCAGTGAGCACGCGGGAACGCAGCATCGGCGCAGGCCCTAAGGCGCCCCGGCATTGGCGGTCTGCACCTGCTCGGAGCTCAACCCGAAGCGCCGCTGGCGTGCAGCGTAGTGCTGCAGGGCCGCCTCGAACGCCGCCGCATCGAAGTCCGGCCACAGTCGGTCGGTGAAGTAGAGCTCGGTATAGGCCAGGTTCCACAGCAGGAAATTGCTGATGCGCTGCTCACCGCCGGTGCGGATGAACAGGTCCGGATCCGGCCGTGCCGCCCAGCGCCAGCGCCGCTGCGAAGGCGGCCTCGTCGATCTGCGAGGCGGCCAGCTGATGGCGCTCGACCTGTTCGGCGAGGCGGCGCGCGGCGCCGACGATGTCGCTGCGCCCGCCGTAGCTGACCGCGATCTGCAGCGCCAGGCGGCTATTGCCGGCGGTGACCTGCTCGGAGCTGGCCATGCTGGCCCGCAGCCGCGCATCGAGCTCGGCGCGCTCGCCGATGAAGCGCACCCGCACGCCGCTGACGGTGCAGTTCCTCGATCTCGGCCTCGAGCGATTCGACGAACAACGCCATCAGGCTCATGACCTCATCGCGCGGCCGGCCCCAGTTCTCGCTGCTGAAGGCGAACAGCGTCAGGGCACCGATCTGGTGCCGCACGCACTCCTCGATGACCATGCGCACCGGCTCGACGCCGGCGCGATGGCCATCGGCGCGCACGCCGCCACGCGCGCGCGCCCAGCGTCCGTTGCCATCCATGACGATGGCCACGTGGCGGGGCAGCGGCAGCAGCACGGGGCCTGGTGCAGCGCTGCTCAAACCTGAAGAATTTCCTTTTCCTTGGCTGCCAGCAACTGATCGATCTCGGCGATGAAGCGGTCGGTCAGCTTCTGCACCTCGTCCTGCCCGCGGCGCTCATCGTCCTGCGAGACCATCTTTTCCTTGAGCATTTCCTTGAGTCCGCGAGCGCGTCGCGCCGCACGCTGCGCACGCTGACGCGCGCATTCTCGGCATCCTGCCGCACGATCTTGGTGATGTCGCGGCGCCGCTCCTCGGTCAGCGGCGGCAGCGGGATGCGGATCACCGCGCCGGCGGTGTTGGGTGTCAGGCCGAGCTCGGATTTGTGGATCGCCTTCTCGATCGGCCCGACCATGCTCTTTTCCCACGGCGACACCACCAGCGTGCGCGCGTCCTCGACGCTGATGTTGGCGACCTGCTGCAGCGGCACGTCGGCGCCGTAGTAGTCGACCTTCAGGTGCTCGATCAGGCTCGGGTGCGCGCGCCCGGTGCGCAGCTTCTTCAGGTCGGCCTGGAACGCCTGCACGCACTTGTGCATGCGGGCCGTCGCGTCCTTCTTCAAGATCTTCGAGCATGGCGATCGCTGCCTTCAGTCGTTGGTCACGAGCGTGCCGATGTCCTCGCCACGCACGATGCGCAGCAGATCCCCCGGCGTGCCGAGATTGAACACCCGCAACGGCATCCGATAGTCGCGGCACATGACGATCGCGGTCGCATCCATCACATTCGAGGCGCTCGTCGAGCACCCGATCATAGGTCAGGCGCGGATAATGCCGCGCCGCCGGGTTCTTCACCGGATCGTCCGAGATAGATGCCGTTGACCTTGGTGGCCTTGAGCAGCAGCTGGGCCTCGATCTCGATCGCGCGCAGGCTCGCGGCCGTATCGGTGGTGAAGAACGGATTGCCGGTGCCGGCGGCGAAGATCACCGCCGCGCCCCTTCTCCAGGTGGCGCACCGCGCGCCGGCGGATGAAGTCCTCGCAGACCTCATTGATGCGGATCGCCGACATCACGCGCGCCTGCATGCCCTGCTGCTCGAGCGCATCCTGCAGCGCGAGCGCATTCATGACGGTCGCCAGCATGCCCATCTGATCGGCGGTGACGCGATCCATGCCGGCGCGCGCCAGGCCGGCGCCGCGGAACAGATTGCCGCCGCCGATCACGATCGCGATCTGCACGCCGAGCGCCTGCACCGTCGCCGATCTCGCCGGCAATGCGCTTGAGTACCGCCGGGTCGATGCCGTAGTCGGCGCCGCCGAGCAGCGCCTCGCCCGAGAGCTTGACCAGGATGCGACTCGCAGGCTGGTGTGCTGTTTTGATTCATCGTGCCCATTCCGCTTTCGGCAGCCGCTCGCATTCGTTGACGGCCACTACTTGAGTCTGCCATAAGAAAACCCCGCGGCGGGCGGGGTATTGCATGATCTGCTGGCGGCTCCTCGCTCAGCGGCTGCCTGCCGCGTTGACCTGCGCCATGACCTCGGCGACAAAGTCCTCCTGCTTCTTCTCGATGCCGGCGCCGACCTCGAAGCGCTCGAAGCGCAGCACCCGCGCGCCCGCGCCGCTGAGCAGCTTCTCGACGGTGCGCTCCGGATCCTTGACGAACGGCTGGCCCAGCAGCGTGATCTCATTGAGCGACTTGCGCAGCCGACCCTCGACCATCTTGGCGACGATCTCGGGGCTCTTGCCCTCCTTGCTGCGCCTGCTCGGTCAGTATCTCGCGCTCCTTGGCCAGCACGTCGGCCGGCACCTCGGCGCACGCTCATGTAGCGCGGGTTGCTCGCCGCCATGTGCATCGCCAGGTCATGCGCCAGCTCGGCGGTGCCGCCGTCGAGCGCCACCAGCACGCCGATGCGGGTGCCGTGCACATAGGCGCCGAGCGGCCCGCTGCTCTCGAGCACCACGCAGCGGCGCACGCTGATGTTCTCGCCGATCTTCGCGACCAGCGCACGGCGGCGCGCATCGACGCTCTCGCCGGCAGCCAGCTCCGCCGCGAGCAGCGCCTCGAGATCGACCAGCCGCCCGGCGAGCGTCAAGCGCGCGACGTCGGCGGCAAAATTGCGAAAATCGCTGCTCGCGGGCGACGAAATCGGTCTCGCAGTTGATCTCGACCATGGCCGCGGCGTGGCCGTCAGCCGAGCGCTCGATCACGATCACGCCCTCGGCCGCGATGCGCGCGGCCTTCTTGTCGGCCTTGGCCAGGCCCTGCTTGCGCATCAGCTCGGCCGCGGCATCAAGATCGCCGTTGGTTTCGACCAAGCGCCCGCTTGCACTCCATCATGCCGGCGCCGGTGCGCTCGCGCAGTTGTCGAACCGCTTCCGCTGTCACACTCATGGTCTTACCATGGTTACCAGATCCTCCTCAGCCGGCGCCATTGCTGCTGCGGCGGCCGGCGGGCCGCAGCCCGCCCCGGTGCGACGCTTCAGCGCCGATCGGGCGCCGGCGCCGCGGCCGGCTCGGGCAGTCTCGGTGGCATCGTCCAGCATCGGCCTCCAGGCCGGCATCCTCGGTCGACCGCTGCCGCCGCGGCGCGGCGGTATCGACCGCCGGACGGCGCCGCGGCGGGGTCTTGCGGCGCACCGCGGCGGCCGGCTTCGGCCGGCCAGGCCGGGCGCTCTTGCGGCGCGGATTGCCTTCCTCGTCGAGCTCCACGAATTCGTCCTCGCCGACCGCCACCTGCGGCACCGAGGACTTGCCTTCGAGCACCGCTTCGGCGATGGCTGCCGCATACAGCTGGATCGCGCGCATCGCATCATCGTTGCCCGGGATCACGTGATCGATGCCGTCGGGCGAGCAGTTGGTATCCACCACGGCGACCACCGGAATGCCGAGCTTCCTGGCCTCGTGAATCGCGATGTGCTCGTGACCGACGTCGATCACGAACAGCGCAGTCCGGCAGCGCCTCCATCGCTCTTGATGCCCCCGAGACTGCGCTCGAGCTTGACCATCTCGCGACGCAACTGCGTCGCCTCCTTCTTGCCGCGCTTGTCGAGCGCGCCGGAACTGGCCATCTCCTGCAGTTCGGCCAGCCGCTTGATCGATGCCGCGGATGGTCTTGAAATTGGTCAGCATGCCGCCGAGCCAGCGCTGATTGACGATACGGCATGGCGCAGCGCACCGCCTCCTTCTGCATCGCGTCGCGCGCCGAGCGCTTGGTGCCGACGAACAGCACCGTGCCGCCATCGGCGACGACCTGCTTGATGAATGCCGCCGCTTCGGCGAACAGCGGCTGCGTCTTCTCGAGATTGATGATGTGGATCTTGTTGCGCTCACCGAAAATGTACGGCTCCATCTTCGGGTTCCAGAAGCGGGTCTGATGTCCGAAATGAACACCCGCCTCCAGCATCTGTCGCATCGACACGCTGGGCATAGGAGAACTCCTCTGTCGGGTTGTGGCCTCCGCGCATCCCTGAATGACGATCCTGGAAGCGACGCTGGGTGCCGATAAGGTTTCAGGCCCCAACGCCCGCTGGCGGACACCCGGTCACAGGTTCACGATGCGCGTGTGGATTACGTTGCCAAAAAAGGCCGCGCTTTATACCATGAAGTTCCAGCCTGAACAATGCCTTAAGCGGGTCCTGTGGACCATGTTGCGCACCCTCAGATATCCCTGAAAACGCCCGAGGAGCAGCAGAAGCTGCGCGTCGCCGGCGCACTGGCCGCCGACGTGCTCGACATGATCGGCGAGCACGTGGTGCCGGGCGTGAGCACCGAGGAGCTCGATCGCATCTGCCACGACTACATCGTCAACGTGCAGAAGACCATTCCGGCCAATGTCGGCTACCGCGGCTTTCCCAAGACCGTCTGCACCTCGGTCAATCACGTCGTCTGTCACGGTATCCCGAACGAGCGCAGGCTCAAGGCCGGCGACATCCTCAACATCGACGTCGCCGTCATCAAGGACGGCTACCACGGCGATACCAGCCGCATGTATTTCGTCGGCAAGCCCCCGGCCTTCGCACAGCGCCTGGCCGAGGTGTGCAAGGACGCGATGTGGCGCGCGATCGAGCTGGTGCAGCCCGGGTGCGCATCTGGGGGATATCGGCCACGCCATTCAGAGCCTGGCGGAGGCCGAAGGCTTCTCGGTGGTGCGCGAATACTGCGGCCACGGCATCGGCCGCGTGTATCATGAAGACCCGCAGATCCTGCACTACGGCGAGCCCGGCACCGGGCTTGAGATGCGCGCCGGCATGGTATTCACCATCGAACCGATGATCAACGCCGGCAAGCGTCACGTGCGCGTGCTGCCGGACGGCTGGACCGTGGTCACCAAGGATCATTCGCTGTCGGCGCAGTGGGAACACATGGTGCTGGTCACCCCCGACCGGGCATGAAGTGCTGACCTTGAGCCCGCGGCGCGGGCTCACTGAGGGAGCAGGTGGCGGTTCCCGATCCAACGGTGCTCGATGATGCGCCGCCGCGCATGCCTGCGCCGATCGACTGGCCGCTGCTGAATCGCCTGCCGGGGCTGCTGGCCGAATCGAATGGCGATGCGGAAGCTGCCGCAGCCTGCTGGCGCAGGCCCAGGAGGAGCTGCGGGCGCGCTTCTTCGAGGAAGAGCCGGTCGAGGGTCTGGTGCGCGCCCGCGCGCGCTTCATCGACGTGCTGCTGCAGACGCTGTGGCGGCAGCGGCTGGATGCCGGACCTGGCCGAGCGTCTGGCGCTGGTGGCGGTGGGCGGCTATGGCCGCGGTGAGCTGCATCCCTGCTCCGACGTCGATTTCCTGGTGCTGGTGCCCGCGCCGCTGGCGGACGCGGAGCGCGCCAGCGTCGAGCGGCTGGTCTCGTTCCTGTGGGACATCGGGCTCGAGGTCGGCCACAGCGTGCGCACCGTGGCCGAATGCGCCGAGGAGAGCGCCGCCGACGTCGGCGTCATGACGACGCTGATGGAATCGCGGCGGCTCGCGGGCTCCGCCGAGCTGCTGGCCGAGATGCGCGTCGCGCTCGCGCCCGATCGCGTCTGGCCGGTGCGCGAGTTCTTCGAAGCCAAGGTGCGCGAGCAGCAGGAGCGGCGCCTGAAGGCCAACGATACCGCCTACAATCTCGAGCCGAACGTCAAGACCGGCCCCGGCGGCCTGCGCGACATGCAGACCATCGCCTGGGTTGCGAAGCGCCATTTCGGCGCCGAATCGCTCGATGAGCTGGTCACCCACGGCTTTCTGACGCCGTCGGAATTGCGCCGGCTGACGCAGGCGCAGGCATTCCTGTGGAAGGTGCGCTTCGGCCTGCATGTGCTGACCGGCCGGCACGAAGACCGGCTGCTGTTCGACTATCAGATCAAGCTCGCGCGCAGCTTCGGCTACGAAGACGCCTCCTACACGCTCGCGGTCGAGCAGCTGATGCAGCGCTACTACCGCACCATCATCGACGTGACGCTGCTCAACGAGCTGCTGCTGCAGCTGTTCCGCGAGGCGATCCTCAGCGACGATCAGCCGCCGCAACCGCTCAATCCGCGCTTCCAGGTCCGCAACGACTATCTCGAGGCGGTCAACGAGGACGTGTTCGGCGCGCCACCCCTCGGCGCTGCTGGAGCTGTTCGTGCTGCTGCAGCAGAACCCGCAGATCCGCGGCGTGCGCGCCGGCACCATCCGCGCCGTGGTGCGCAACCTGTGGCTGATCGACGAGGAGTTCCGCCAGAACCCGCGCAACCACCGCCTGTTCCTCGAGATCCTGCGCGCGCCGCGCGGCGTGACGCACGAGCTGCGGCGCATGAACGACTACGGCGTGCTCGGCCGCTACATTCCGGCATTCGGGCGCGTGATCGGCCGCATGCAGTACGACCTGTTCCATGCCTACACGGTCGATGCGCATTCGCTGTTCGTGGTCAGCAACCTGCGCCGGCTCGCGATGCAGCGAGTTCGACCACGAGCTGCCGCTGGTCTCGGCGATCATGCAGCAGTTGCCCAAGCCCGAGATCGCCTACCTCGGCGCGCTGTTCCACGATATCGCCAAGGGACGCGGCGGCGATCACTCCGATCTGGGCGCGGTCGACGCCGAGGCGTTCTGCCTCGAGCAGGGCATGTCGCGCTACGACGCGCGGCTGGTCGCCTGGCTGGTCAAGAACCACCTGCTGCTGTCGATGACGGCGCAGAAGCAGGACATCGGCGATCCGCAGGTGATCAGCTGCATTCGCGCGCAAGGTCGGCGATGAGGTGCACCTCGATTACCTGTACGTGCTGACCTGCGCCGACGTGCGCGGCACCAATCCGAAGCTGTGGAATTCGTGGAAGGCATCGCTGTTCCACGAATTCTACGAGCGCGTGAAGCGCGCCCTGCGCCGCGGCCTGGAGACACCGGTCGATCAGGAAGAGCTGGTGCGCGAGATCCAGGCCTCGGCGCGTGCGCTGCTGCGCGGCTCGGGCGTGGCGGCCGAAGCGATCGATCGCACCTGGGCGCGCCTGCCGACCGCATATTTCATGCGCCACAGCGCCGAAGAGATCGCGCGCCACACGCGCGCGCTGGCCGCCGGCGACGCCAACGCCGATGAAGCGCTGGTCTCGGTCGAGCCGCAGACCGAGCGCGGCACCACCGCGGTCATGATCTACGCCCCGCACCGGCGCCACGGCTTCGCGCGCGCCACCGCGGTGCTCGACCAGCTCGGCCTCAACATCCTCGATGCGCGCATCACGCCGGTGGGCAACGGCTTCTCGCTCGACTCCTACCACGTGCTGGAAGACGACGGCTCGGCAATCACCGATCCGGAGCGGCTGATGGAGATCGAGCGGCACTGTGGGGCTCGCTGCAGCGCCCGAGGAAGCGCCGCTGGCGGTGTCGCGCCGTGCGACGCGGCAGATGCGCGTGTTCAAGACGCCGACGCAGATCGCGATCACGGTCGATGAACGCAATCGCCGCTCGGTGCTCGAACTGATCGCCGCGCGACCGCCCCGGCCTGCTGTGCGATGTCGGCAAGGTACTGTGGGAGGAGCGCGTCGATCTGCACGCGGCCAAGATCAGCACGCTGGGCGAGCGCGCCGAGGATGTGTTCTACGTGACCGACCGCGCGCAGCGGCCGCTGGATGACGAGGCCGCCGAGCGCCTGCGCGCGCACCTGTCCGAGGCGCTCGACCGGCGACTGGCCTGATAGCCGCGGCCCGTCATCGCCTGCGCGGCCTCCTTGCCGGCACCTGCCGGGCGCGTTCCGGCCGCCGCTGTTCCTGTCCCGGGTCTCACAGCGCCTCTTCCCAGGAGCGCGACAGCCGCATCGCGCAGTTGACAATCCCGACCATGCTGTAGGTCTGCGGGTAGTTGCCCCACATCTCCCCGCTGCCGGGGGCCAGATCCTCGGACATCAGGCCGAGGCGGTTGCGGCGCTGGAGCATCTGCTCGAACAGCTCGCGCGCCTCGGTGCGCCGGCCGGTGCTCCAGAGCGCATTGATGTACCAGAAGGTGCAGACGCTGAACGCGACCTCCGGCATGCCAAAGTCATCCGGCTCGGCGTAACGCAACAGAAATTCTCCGCGGCGCAGCGTCTTGCCGATGCGCTCCACGGTCGCGAGGTACATCGGATCGGACCATTCCAGCACGCCGAGCTCGGGCAACAGCAGCAGGCTCGCATCGACGCTGTCGCCACCGAAGGTGGTGGTGAGGCTGTTCATCGATTTGGACCACGCTGCCGCGCGGATGCGCTGCGCCATGCTGCGCTCGTGTCCGCGCCAGTAGCGCTCACGATCCTTGAGACCGAGCCTGACCGCGATGCGCGCCAGCCGGTCGGCGGCCGCCCAGCACACCGCGGCCGAGAAAGTGTGCACGGCGGTACGGCCGCGGTATTCCCACAGACCCGCGTCCGGCTGCCCGAATTCGGCGAGCGACTGCTCCCCCAGCGGCTCGAGCGTCGCAAACAGAGCCTCGGTGCCGCGACGAACCAGGCGCTCATCGAAGAAGCTCTGCGTGACCGCGAGGATCGCGGCTCCGTAGACGTCGTGCTGCACCTGCGCGTAGGCCGCATTGCCGACGCGCACCGGGCCCATGCCGCGATAACCCTGCAGATACGGCACGATTGACTCCTCGAGTCGCAGGCCGCCGTCGATTCCGTAGCAGGGCTGCAGGCGCACCGGCGGCGTGGCGGTCAGATTCTGGATGAAGCGAAGATAGCCCTCCATCGTGCGCGTGGCGCCGAGCCGGTTGAGCGCCTGGACGGTAAAATAGGTGTCGCGAATCCAGCAGTAGCGGTAATCCCAGTTGCGCCCGCTGTTGGCGCTCTCGGGAATCGAGGTGGTGATCGCGGCGATGATCGCGCCGGTGTCCTCGTAACTGCACAGCTTGAGCGTGATCGCGGCCCGGATCACCGCCTCCTGCCATTCGAATGGCACTGCGAGACTGCGCACCCAGTCGTTCCAGTATTCGCGGGTGGCATCGAGCAGCTTCTGCGACACCTGCGTCACCGATTCGTGCACGGTCTCATCCGGACCGAACACGAACGCCAGCGGGTCCTCGAGCACGAACACGCGCTGTTCCTGGATCATCGCGATGCTGGCGTTGGTGGTCAGCCGCAGGTCGTGATCGCGGCCAACGTAACGGATGTGATGCGAGCCGGCGGTGTTCGGGCGCAGGCGCTCGCCGTAATTCTCGCCCGGCGCCAGGATCATCCGCAGCCGCGGCCGGCCGGCGAGACGGCGCACGATGCGCACCAGCATCGCCGGGCGAAAGTTCCGGTCGTACTGGCGAAAGCGCGGGCAGAAATCGGTGATCACCAGCACTGCGCCATGACTGTCGGTCAGCGTGGTCTCGACGATGGCGGTGTTGCGCTCGTAGGTCTGGGTGCTGTTGACCTGATCGAGCAGCTCGATGCTCCAGCGTCCGTGCCGCCCGGGCGAGTCCGAACCGGCCAGCAGATCGCTGAATACCGGATCGCTGTCGAACCGCGGCATGCAGGTCCACACATGCGTGCCGTTGCCGTCGATCAGCGAGGCGACCTGGCAGTTGCCGGTCATCGCCAGATCGAGGGTAGGGGTATTCATAGGCGCCAGAATCCTCGCTCGCCGGGCCACCGCCGCGCCGCGGCTGCGCTCGGGAAGGTGAACCGCTCAGGTGTCCGCTACGTCCAGCAGCCAGCCGCGCAGCTGCTCCGGATCGGCCAGGCGGAATCTTGCCGCCGTGGGTGCCTCCGCGCCCACCCGCAGACTGATGCCGCCGAGCCGGTTGACGACTTCGAACGCGTCCTCGTCGGTGCTGTCGTCGCCGGCGAAGATCGGCGTGCGCCCGCGAAACGGCGAACGCTCCATCAGCCGGCGCATCGCGCTGCCCTTGGTGAGGTGGCGCGGCCGGATCTCCACCACGCATTTGCCCATCAGCACGCCGAACTGGCTGCCGAGGCTGCCCGCCACGAGCTCGGCGACCTTGAGCACCTCGCGGCCGCGCTCGGGCACGCTGCGGTAATGCAGCGCAATGACACTGCGCTTGTTCTCCAGCTGCACGCCGTGGATCCGGGCGATCGCCTCCCGCAGCAATGGCTCGGCCCCCTGCAGCTCGGCGGTGAGCTGCTCGTCGATGATGATCGGCCCGTGCGGCGCACTGCGGATTTCCCCGCCGTGCACGCCGACCGCGGGCAGGCTCAGCGGCCGGAACAGGTGGTCGATCGCGCTGATCGTGCGCCCGCTGACGAACGCCACGGCGCCGTCGAGCTTGCGCGACAGACGCTGCAGCAGCGGCACCAGCCACACCGGCACCTCCACCGCGTCGGGGCTTGGGGCAAGATCCAGGATGGTGCCGTCGATATCCAGGTACAGCGCGTGGCCCGCGAGCGAACAGCGGGGCGCGTCCGCGGCGCTGTCGGGGCTGGCTTCGATCGGGGTGGCCGTGTGGTTCATCGCATCAATCACTGGCAGGACCGTAGCCAACTGGGTTCGACGCCGACTATAGGACCACGCGGGCAGGCCCGTAGTCCAGCCGGGGGAACCCTGCCGGAGGATTCCGACACGCCCGACTGGACTCGCGCTCCCCGCTCGGGTAAGCATGCGCGCCGTTGCCCCCATGGATGATGCGATGAACACCCAGGAACTCAAGGCCCGGATCGAGACCGCGTACGAGCGACGAGCGCAGCTGTCCAGCGCCAGCGTGGACCCGGACACGCGCGATGCGATCGCGCGTGCCCTCGGTGCACTTGATCGGGGCGAGTATCGCGTCGCCGAAAAGATCGATGGTCGCTGGCAGGTCCACGACTGGCTGAAAAAGGCGGTGCTGCTGTACTTCCGCACCCATGACAACGTGGTAGTGGATGCCGGCTACGCGCGCTTCTACGACCGGGTACCGCTGAAATTCGCCCGCACCGACGCTGCGCAGTTCGCAGCCGCCGGCGTACGCGTCGTGCCGCATGCGCTGGTGCGCTATGGCGCGCATGTGGCGCCGAACGCCGTTCTGATGCCCTGCTACGTCAACATCGGCGCCTATGTCGGCGCCGGCACCATGGTTGACACCTGGGCCACGGTCGGCTCGTGCGCGCAGATCGGGCGCAACGTGCACCTGTCCGGCGGCGTCGGTATCGGCGGGGTGCTCGAGCCGCTGCAGGCAGCGCCCACCATCATCGAGGACGACTGCTTCATCGGAGCGCGCTCCGAGATCGTCGAGGGCGTGGTGGTGGGCGCCGGCGCGGTGATCTCGATGGGAGTGTTCCTCGGCGCCAGCACGCGCATCTACGATCGCACCACCGGCCAGGTGCTGCAGGGGGAGGTCCCGCCCGGCTCGGTGGTCGTGTCGGGCAGCATGCCGGCCAGGGACGGCAGCCACAGCCTGTACTGCGCGGTGATCGTCAAGCGAGTAGACGCTCAGACGCGCGCCAAGACGGCACTTAACGAACTGCTGCGCCCAGACTGACCCCGGCAGGCCACAGCCGCTGGCGCTACAGCTGATCAGCACGCCAGCACGCCGCGAGCGGCGCGATCTGAAAAGGCATGGAGCGGCCAGAGAGATATACGTACAGGGAGAATTTTTGATTACAAAAATTCTCCCTGTACGTATATCTCTCTGAGCGCTTGATGCCAGTGCATGGCACTCATCGGGCGGCGTGCGGATCAGCCGTAGCGCCCGGTGATGTAGTCTTCCGTGGCCTTCTGCCCCGGATTGGTGAAGATCCTGCGAGGTCTCGTCGAACTCGATCAGGTCGCCGAGATACATGAACGCCGTGTAGTCCGATACCCGCGCCGCCTGCTGCATGTTGTGCGTGACGATCAGCACCGTGACCTGGTCGCGCAGCGAGGCGATCAGCTCCTCGATGCGCGCGGTGGCGATCGGATCCAGCGCCGAGGTCGGCTCGTCGAACAGCAGCATTTCAGGGCTGGTCGCGAGCGCGCGCGCGATGCACAGCCGCTGCTGCTGGCCGCCGGAGAGCGACAGCGCCGAGCTCGCGAGCCGGTCCTTGACCTCGTCCCACAGCGCGGCTCCGCGCAGCGCCTTCTCGACCTCTTCCTGGATGCGGATCTGCGAGCGCACGCCGCGGATGCGCAGCCCGTAGGCGACGTTCTCGAAGATCGACTTCGGAAATGGGTTCGGCTTCTGAAACACCATGCCGATGCGCATGCGCACTTCGATCGGATCGATGTTGCGCGCCACCAGGTTGATCTCCTCGGGCAGCAGCATGATGCGGCCCTCGTAGCGCGTGCCCGGGCGTCAGATCGTGCATGCGGTTGAAGCAGCGCAGGAACGTGCTCTTGCCGCAGCCGGAAGGCCCGATCAGCGCAGTGACCTGCTTTTCGCGGATCTCGATGTTGAGATTCTTGAGCGCCTTGAACTGACCATAATAGAAGTTCAACGCCTCGGCGCGCGCCTTGATCGGCGCCTTGAGCGCCGCAGTACGGCGCGTCTCGTCCACCGCCACCTGCAGCATGCCGCGGCCGCTGGTGCGGATCGGGATCACGCCGGTATCGATATCGCTGGCCGGCGGAAAACCGCCGGACTCGACCTCGGGCGGCTGCTTGTTTCTCACCAATTGTTCCATAAATTCATACAGCTACGGTACCGCAAGCCAGTCATCGCTTCAGCTCCGGGGCGCCTGCAGCTCCTTTTCGATCTCCTCGATCTTGGTGTGACGCACGTCCTTGCCCAGCACCAGATAGATCAGGTATTCGCAGATATTCTTGGCGTGATCCCCGATGCGCTCGAGCGATCGCACCACCCACATGACGTCGAGCGCCCGGCGGATCGAACGCGGGTCCTCCATCATGAAGGTGATGTTCTGACGGTGGATCGATTCGTACTCCTCGTCCACCGTGCGGTCGCGGCGCAGCACCGCCAGCGCCAGGGTGGTATCGAGGCGCGCAAACGCATCGAGCGTGTCGTGCACCATGCCGATCACCAACTCGCCCGAGGTTGCGCAGCTCGCGGTAGCGGTTGTGCGGCCGCTCGCGCATCGCCAGCCGCGCGGCGATCGCGGCCACTTTCTCGCCCTCGTCGCCGATGCGCTCCAGGTCGGTAATGGTCTTGAGGATCGTGATGATCAGTCGCAGATCCGAGGCGGTCGGTGCGCGGGTCGCCAGGATGCGGCTGCAGTCCTCATCGATCGAGCGCTCGAGCTGATTGACCCGCAGCTCCTCCTGGGCCACTCGCACGATCACGCGCGCATCCGGCTCGGTGATGCCGCCGATCGCCTGCGTCAGCTGCCGCTCCACCAGGCCGCCCATCTCGAGCACGCTGCTGCGCAGCCGTTCGAGATCGTCGTTGTAGCGGCTGGAGATGTGGTGACTCAGCCCCTCGGTGCTCATCCGCTCATGGTATACGGTGGTTGATGACAGATTTGTGTCAGCCCTTGTCGGTAGCCCGCATGCACCGTATAAGGCGCCGAGCCTGTCCGCCACCGCAGACGCCCCGCTTGGGAGAACGATGTCCGCCACGCTCGATCTGACGCATGAACTGATCGCCCGCCCTTCCGTGACCCCGGCCGACGAGGGCTGCCAGGAGCTGATGGCCGGGCGGCTGGCCCGGGTCGGATTTCAGGTCGAGCGCCTGCGCTATGGCACGTGGACAACCTGTGGGCCCGGCGCGGCGCTGGCGGACCCCGTGCTGTGCTTTGCCGGACACACCGACGTGGTGCCGACCGGCCCGCTGGAGGAATGGCGCTCCGACCCGTTCAAGCCCGCGATCCGCGACGGCCTGCTGTATGGTCGCGGCGCGGCCGATATGAAGAGCGGCCTTGCGGCGATGGTGACCGCGGCCGAGAGCTTCGTCGCCGCGCATCCGGACCACCGCGGCGCTGTCGCCTTTCTGATCACCAGCGACGAGGAAGGCCCGTCGGTGGACGGTACCCGCAGGGTGGTCGAGACCCTGCGCGAGCGCGGCGAGCACATCGACTGGTGCATCGTCGGTGAACCTTCGAGCGAGCATGCGATCGGCGACACCATCAAGATCGGCCGGCGCGGATCGCTGTCCGGGCGCCTCACGGTGCACGGGGTGCAGGGCCACATCGCCTACCCGCAGTTCGCCGAGAACCCGATCCACAGCTTCGCCCCGGCCCTGGCCGAGCTGTCCAGCCGGGTTTGGGACCAGGGCAACGAGCACTTCCAGCCCACCACCTTCCAGGTGTCGAATCTCAATGCCGGCACCGGCGCGCCGAACGTGATCCCGGGCGAGCTCAAAGCGCGCTTCAACCTGCGCTATTCGCCGGCCCAGACCCTCGATGCGCTCAAGCGCAGCGTCGAGGAGGTGCTCACCCGGCATCAGGTGAAGCACACGCTCGAGTGGTACCTGTCGGGCGAGCCGTTCTATACCCCGCCGGGGCCGCTGTCGCGCGCCGTGTGCGCGGCGGTGCGCACCGTGACCGGGCGCGACCCGCACGCTATCAACCGGTGGCGGCACCTCCGACGGGCGCTTCATTGCGCCGATGGGCGCGCAGGTGGTCGAGCTGGGCGTCGTCAATGCCAGCATCCACAAAGTCAACGAGTGCGTGCGCATCGAGGACATCGATACGCTGCACGCGATGTATCTGCAGACGCTGCGGAACCTGCTGGCCTAGCAGGCGCTTGGACTAGACGCGACGCTTCAGGGAATTGACGTAGGCGCCGAAGGCCCCCAGCAGCGCGGCGGCGATCAACACCCAGCCCGGCATCGACAGGCCGAGAAAGCGCCAGGTAACCTTGGCGCACTCGCCGGACCCAGTAGAACCTTGCCGATAACATCGGAGACCGGGAAGACCTCCAGCAGGTACGACAGCGTGGCGCCGCAGGCCGGCACCGACCCCGCAGGCAGGTGCTGGATCCACAGGTGCCGGCCGCGACGGCCATGGTGAGCAGCGCCGTGAGCGCAATCAGCACGCCGTAGACCGCGACCCCGCGCCGCCTGGGGTTGTGCAGCGCTGCCAGCAGAAACGCCAGTCCGACGGCGGCGACGCCGACGCGCTGAAAGATGCACAGCGGACAGGGTTCGAGCCGCAACACGCCCTGCGCGTACCAGGCGTAGCCGAGCAGCGCCAGGCACACCCCGAAGCCGAGGAAGTTCAGCCCGCGACGCATTAAGGCCGGCGTACGGCCCGTTCGGCGAGCTCGCGCTCGACGTGATCGAGCGAGGTATGGCGCACGTCCTTGCCGTGCACCATGTAGATCACGTACTCGCAGATGTTCTTGGCGTGATCGCCGATGCGCTCGAGCGAGCGTACCACCCACATCACGTCGAGCGCACGGCGGATGGTGCGCGGATCTTCCATCATGAAGGTGATGCACTGGCGCTGGATCGCTTCGTACTCCTCGTCGACCACGCGGTCCTGGCGGCAGGTCTTGAGCGCGGCGTCGGCGTCCAGGCGCGCGAATGCGTCGAGGGTGTCGTGGACCAGGATCTGCACCGTGCGTCCCAGGTGCTTGACCTCGCGGTAGCGATCCGCCGGGCGCTCGATGGTCGCGAGCCGCGCGGCGATCAGGCCGATCTTTTCGCATTCATCGCCGATGCGCTCCAGGTCGGTGATGGTCTTTATGGTCGCAACGATCATGCGCAGGTCGCCTGCGGCGGGCGAGCGGGTGGCCAGGATGCGGCTGCAGTCCTCGTCGATCGAGACCTCCATGCCATTGACCTTGTAGTCGTCACGGGCGACTTCGCGCCCCATCGAGCTGTCGGCATCGACCAGTGACATCAGGCTGCGACTGAGCTGGTCCTCGACGAAGCCGCCCATCGCCAGCACTTTGCTGCGCACCCGCTCGAGATCCTCGTTGAAGCGTCGCGAGGTATGGTGGGAGATGTCAGCGGCTTGCATGGCGGCCTCGATGTTCCAGCTTCACAGCGCGGTGACAGCGCATGATTATGCAATATAGCGCAATCCCAGCCCTGCGCACGCGATGCACTTCGCAGCTTTGAGAAATTGCAGTCGCGGCGAAGCCCCCGCGGCCCACTAGACCACCGACTCCTTGAGCGGGGTCTGCAGCCGCTCGCGGGGAAAGTGACAGGTGAACCTGCTGCCGCGCCCCTCCTCGCTCTCGATCGACAGCTGCGCGCCATGCCGCTGCAGCACGTGCTTGACGATCGCCAGTCCGAGTCCGGAGCCGCCGGTGGCGCGGCTGCGGCCGGCATCGACGCGGTAGAACCGCTCGGTCAGTCGCGGAATGTGCTCCGGGGCAATGCCGATGCCGGTGTCGGCGACCGAGAAGTGACCGCCCCTGCTCGTCGGTCCACCAGCGGATCTGCACCGAACCGTCGGCCGGCGTGTACTTGGCGGCATTGTCGACCAGGTTGGCAAAGGCCGAGTGGATCTGCAGCTCCTCGCCCAGCAGCATCGCGTGCGAGTCCGCGCGCACCTGCACCTGCGCCGGGTGCTGCGGGCGTGCGAGCACGTCCTGGCGCAGCTGCGCCATCAGCGCGACCACGTCGATCGGCTGGCCGGCGGCATCGCGTATCCGAGGACTCGAGCCGCGACAGCTCGATCAGGTCCTGCACGATGCTGGTCATCCGCTGCGCCTGCCGCCGCATTTCCTGCAGCGGGGCCGCGAGCGCAGGATCGATCTCAGCATCCTGCGTCAGCGTCTCGAGGTAGCCCGAGATCACGGTCAGCGGCGAGCGCAGCTCGTGCGAGGCATTGGCGACGAAATCCTTGCGCATCGCCTCGAGCCGGGCCTCGCGCGTGACGTCGCGCACCAGCGCCAGCAGCTGCCCGGCCCCGTAGGGCACGATCTGCAGCGACAGATACTGCTCGGCGCCGACCGAGGAGCGCACGATCACCGGCATCGCATACTGGCCGCCGCGCAGGTAGCGCACGAATTCGGGCTGCCGCACCAGGTTCTCGATCCGCAGCCCGAAGTCGGTCTTGCCGCGAAATCCGAGCAGGCGCGCCGCGGTGCGGTTGAACCACAGGATCTCAGCCTGCGGGTTGAGCACCACGACGCCATCGGGCATCGCCGCGGTCGAACGGCGCAGCTCGCGCAGCAGCCGCAGCAGGCGCTGCTTGTGGAACTGCTTGCGCCGGTACAGGCGCACGATCATCGCTACCAGGTCGGCCCCAGGGACCGGGCAGTTCCGGGGCGAGCTCGCTCTGATCGCCCTGCAGCCAGCGCAGCACGTGCAGCAGGTGCAGCAGCTGCACCGCGAGCGCGATTGCGAGCACCACGGCTACGCCGGCCCACGGGGCGCCGAAGATCAGACCGGCCACCAGTCCGATCGCCAGAGCGACCGACACACGTACGGTCAGGGACAGCCAACCGCCGGAATTCATTCGTCGCTAACGTCCGCCTGTGGAATCGGCGCGGCTGTCAGGCCTCGGGTCGCGCCGAAAAACGATAGCCCGCGCCGCGCACGGTCTGTACCAGCCGATCGTAGCCGAATTCCTCGAGCGCTTTGCGCAGACGCCGGATGTGCACATCGATGGTGCGCTCCTCGACGTACACATTGCCGCCCCAGACGCGGTCGAGCAGCTGCTCGCGACTGTAGACCCTCTCGGGATGGGTCATGAAGAACTCCAGCAGCCGGTACTCGGTCGGGCCGAGCGGTGACCGTGCGCTCCCCGACCATCACGCGGTGGCCCGGCCCGATCGAGCGTCAGCTCGTCGAACCGGATCAGCTCGGTCTCATCATGGCCACCGCTGCGGCGCAGCACCGCATTGACGCGCGCGATCAGCTCGCGCGGCGAGAATGGCTTGGTCATGTAGTCGTCGGCGCCGCCATCGAGACCGGCGACCTTATCGACCTCCTCAGCGCGCGCGGTGAGCATGATGACCGGCAGGTCGCGGGTTTCGCGCTCGCGCTTGAGCGAACGTGTGAGTTCCAGGCCGCTGTTGTCGGGCAGCATCCAATCGATCAGGATCAGATCCGGCCTGCGATCGGCCAGCGCCGCGCGCGCCGCCCGGCAGTCCTCGGCCTCGCGCACGTCGAAGCCGGCACGCTTCAGCCCGAACGCGATCATCTCGCGAATCGGCCGTTCATCCTCGACTACTAAAATTTGCTTTGAAGTCATATCGTTGCAGGCCTGCGCGCGCACCTTAGGAGGCCAATGTTGCAGTCGTATGACGGGCAGCGCGATTTTGTCAGTTTGGTGAAGCGGAGTCGGGCGGCTCAGGCGGGTATCTGGGCGACCTCGTCGCGCAGATACACCGGCTGCGCCTGCTCGGGCGGCACCGCGCTCGCCAGGCCATCCTGGGCCGCCAGCAGCGCGATCTCGCTCGCGCGCGGCCGAAAATCGCTGTACCGCGCGCTCAACTGCGCGCCGAGCGACTCGAGCCGGTCGCGATAGGCGGCAAATCCGGAGCCGGCCCCGCAGACGCGCTGCACCGGCCCAGACCTGCGGCAGCGCCAGGCTCGCGGGGGCCGTCGACCGCCTCCGCCGTCACCGCATAGACCGCCTCGGCCACGCGCTCGAAGCAGCCCCAGTAGCACCTCCCCCATGCGCGCATCCTGGCAGACCAACGCGCGCGACGGCGCACCCGGAAGCAGCAGACCTGCGCTGCGAGCGCCCGCAGATCCGAGATCGGCATCAGCGGCAGGCTGGCCGCAAATCCCAGCCCCTGGGCAACACCGGCGGCCAGGCGCACGCCGGTGAAGGCACCCGGCCCGCGCCCGAATGCGATCGCGTCGAGCTGGCGCAGGTCCACGGCGGATTCCCGCAGCAACTGGTCGATCATCGGCAGGATCAGTTCGCCTGTGACCGCGCTCGCGCGTCGCCTCGCGCGAGCTGACGGCCCCATCCAGCCACAGCGCTGCCGAGCACAGCTCCGTGGCGGTATCGAGTGCCAGCAGCTTCACGTCGGCAGCTTCACGTCGGTGCCGTCATGTCGGCAATGTCGCGGCTGGCGCGTGCGCGCCCGCGGCGGCTCGCAGCTCACGCAGCCGTTGCAACACCACCTCCCCGAGCTGCGTCGTGGCCATCGGCGGCAGGCTGGCGCGAAAGATGCGGCCGTAGGCGCGCTCGCTCATGCGCGGATCGCAGATCACGACCACGCCGCGATCCTGCTCGCTGCGGATCAGGCGTCCCACGCCCTGCTTGAGCGCGAGCACCGCCTCGGGCAGCTGGTAGTCCCGGAACGCGTTGGCCCCACGTGTCCTGAGGTACTCGATGCGCGCGCGCACCACCGGATCCTCGGGTGAGGCGAACGGCAGCTTGTCGATGATCACCAGCCGCAGCGCCGGCCCCTGCACGTCGACCCCTTCCCAGAAGCTCGCGGTACCAAGCAGCACCGCGCGGCCGCTGGCCCGAAAGCGCCGCAGCAGCTGCTCGCGCGGCGCGGTGCCCTGAACCAGCAGCGGCAGGTCATCGGGCAGCTGCCCGCCGAGCCGCTGCGCCGCATGGCGCAGCGCGCGGTGACTGGTGAACAGCAGGAAGGCACCGCCGCCCGCGCTCTCGATCAATGGCCGGGCGGTGTCGATGACCGCATCGCCGAATCCCGGTTCAGACGGGTTGGGCAGGCCGCGCGGCAGGTAGAGGAGCGCCTGCTCGGAAAAATCAAACGGGCTGTCGAGGCGCAGCGCCGCCGCGCCGTCGAGACCGAGACGGTTCGCAAAGTGACTGAAGTCCTCTCCGACCGCGAGCGTTGCCGAGGTGAAGATCCAGGCGTTGTGGCCTTGGGTCAGCTGCGCCTGGAAGCGGCTCGCGATTTCATACGGCAGCAGCCGCAGCGCAAAGCCGCGCGCGTGCGTCGACACCGTGCGCGCGCCGGCGACGGCAGCGGCAGCGGCCTCGACGCCGCCGCTGCCGGGTTCGTCGATGATCTGCGCCAGCGCCTGCCCCAGCGCGCGGGCGCGCGTGGCACACTGCTGCAGCTCGGGTGACGGACGCAGCGCGTCGAGCGCGGCGCCGAGCTCGCCGCAGCCACGCTGCAGCGTGCGCACGGCCCGTTGCGATTCAGCTCCCAGCTCGCGCCAGCTCAGGTGACGTTCGCCCGGTCCCAGCAGCGCCTGCGCGGCTGCCAGCGCTTGCTCCAACTGCGAACTCAGATCCGCCGACTCGCGCGGCGCGAACCCGGCAGCTGTGAGCTCGCGCCTCAGATCGGCAAGCAGCAGCTCGAGCTGCCGGCTGCTGACGCTGACGCCGAAGAACTCGCTGGCCAGATCGGGCAGCTGATGCGCCTCATCGAGCACCACCGCATCGACGCTCGGCAGCAGATCACCGAAGCCGTCTTCCTTGAGCGCCATGTCCGCCAGCAGCAGATGATGGTTCACCACGACGATGTCGGCTTCCAGCGCCGCGCGCCGCGCCTCGAACACGTGGCAGCGCGCGATTTCGCTGCAGCGGGTGCCGCTGCAGTTCTCGCGCGTCGAGGTGATCTGGGCCCGCAGCGGGTGCGCATCGGCGAACTCTGGCAACTCCGCCAGATCGCCACTGCGCGTGGATTGCGACCAGTTGCGGATCCGCGCGGTCAATGCGATCGGCTGACAGCGGCAGCAGCTGTTGCTTGGTGCCGGCAGGTCCGCCAGCCGCGCGCGACACAGGTAATTCGATGCGGCCCTTGAGCAGCGCCACCCGCGCCGGCCGGCCGAGAGCCGCGGCGAGCAGCGGCAGATCGCGATGAAAGAGCTGATCCTGCAAGGTGCGCGTACCTGTGGAGATCAGCACGCGCAGCCCGGACAGCAGCGCCGGCACCAGATAAGCGTAGGTCTTGCCGGTACCGGTACCAGCCTCGATCATCAGCAGCTTCGCGGGCGTACAGTGCGGCCTCGACGCGTGCTGCCATCTGTTGCTGCACCGGGCGGGGCGTGAAGCCGGGCAGTAGCCGTGCAAGCGGACCTGCCGGACCCAGAATTGCGTCTAGGTTCAACATATTACCGGCAGCAATGGCTTGCATCGAGGCAATTGATCCGCAACTATCCGGCGTGGCCGGTATAATTCGTAATGCGCTCTATTTCCCGCAAGACTCGGAAGGATACTTCATGGCGACCGCACTCCACACCTTTGCCGGCCTTGCGGAAGTCTCCAATAACGTTGCCCAATGGGTCGCGGCCGTGCGGCAGCTGACTCAGCCGGACAAAGTGCACTGGTGCGATGGCTCGGCCACGGAACTGCAGCGCCTGCGCGCGCGAGCTGCTGGCGTGCGGGGAGCTGCACGAACTGAATCAGAACAGCTTTCCGGGCTGCCACCTGTATCGCTCCGACCCGAGCGACGTCGCGCGCGTCGAGCACCTGACCTACATCTGCACGCGCTCCAAGGAGGCCGCCGGCCCAAACAACAACTGGATGGACCCGGGCGCCGCCCAGGCCAAGATGCGCGAGCTGTTCCGCGGCTGCATGCGCGGCCGCACGCTGTACGTGGTGCCCTACTGCATGGGGCCGCTCGAATCGCCGTACGCGCGCTGCGGCGTCGAGATCACCGACAGCGCCTACGTCGTGCTCAACATGGCGATCATGACGCGCATGGGCCGCGCCGCGCTCGAGCGCATCGCGACCGAGTCGGCGGCTTTGTGCGCGGCCTGCATTCGATCGGCGATCTGGATCCTGCGCGCCGCTTCATCATGCACTTACCCGGAAGAGCTCGCGATCGAGAGCTTCGGCTCGGGCTACGGTGGCAATGCGCTGCTCGGCAAGAAGTGCCACGCGCTGCGCATCGCGAGCTGGCAGGCGCGCGATGAGGGCTGGCTCGCCGAGCACATGCTGATCGTCGGACTGCAGAATCCGCGCGGCGAGACCCACTATGTGGCCGCGGCGTTTCCGTCGGCCTGCGGCAAGACCAATCTGTCGATGCTGATTCCGCCCGAGTCGCTGCCGGGCTGGAAGGTGTTCACGATCGGCGATGACATCGCGTGGCTGCAGCCGGGCCCGGACGGGCGACTGTGGGCGATCAATCCCGAGTCGGGTTATTTCGGCGTCGTGCCCGGCACCAACGCCCAGCACCAATCGCAATGCCGACGAGACGATTCGTCGCGACACGCTGTTCACCAACGTTGCGCCTGACGGCGAACGACGAGCCGTGGTGGGAGGGACGTGGCGAGGGCCGCCCGGCCACCGACTGGCTCGGTCGAGCCGTACGATCCCAGCAACGGACCGGCCGCGCATCCGAATTCGCGTTTCACGGTCGCCGCCGCGCAGAACCCGGCCTACAGCCGCGCCGCGGAAGACCCGCGCGGCGTGCCGATCTCGGCGCTGATCTTCGGCGGTCGCCGGCGCGAGCTCGCGCCGCTGGTCTACGAGGCGCGCAACTGGCAGCACGGCGTGCTGGTCGGCGCCTCGGTCGCCTCCGAGACCACCGCCGCAGCGGCCGGCCAGGTCGGCGTCGTGCGGCGCGATCCGATGGCGATGAAGCCCTTCTGCCGGCTACAACTTCGGCGACTACTGGGCGCACTGGCTCGATGTCGGCACGCGGCTCAAGCACCCGCCGCGCATCTTCCACGTCAACTGGTTCCGGCAGAATGCCGCGCGGCAAGTTCCTGTGGCCGGGCTATGGCGAGAACCTGCGCGTGCTGGCGTGGATCCTCGATCGCTGCGCCGGCCGCGCAGGCGCGGTCGATACTCCGATCGGTCAGCATGCCGCGCGCCGGCGATCATCGACACGGCCGGGCTCGATATCGCGCCCGAAGCGCTGGCGGAACTCTCCGCGGTGCCGAACGCCGCCTGGCGCAAGGAAATCGCGAGCCTGCGTCAGTACCTGCTCGAATTCGGCTCGCGCCTGCCCGGCGCGATGCTGGCGCAGGTCGACGAGGTCGCGCGCCGGCTCGAGGCCGCCGCCACTGACGCGTAGAATTCCGCCGATCCGCGGGCGGCGCCGGCGCGCGCCGACGAGCGCGGCGCGGCCGCCGCGCTATCAGCATTCTTCGCAGGTGAAATAAATCGTCAACGGCGAGTCGCGATCGGGAATCCGGCCCAGGCCAATCATGCCCTCGCCCTTGATCGCCATGCTGTCGCGGCGCACGAACGCCTCCTCCTCGCCGGTGATCTGCACGAACGTGCCGTTGGTGCTCTGATCGGTGAGCGTGAAGCGGTTGCGGCTGAGCTCGATGCGTCGCATGCAGGCGCGAGATCAGGTTGCCGCGGATCACGATGTCGTTGTCGTCGGCGCGTCCGATCGCGATATGCGGCCGCTGCTCGTCCATGATCAGCTCACGATCCTGCACAGACAGGCGCAGCCGCTGCGGCTTGCGACCCTCGCGCCCGGTCATCGCGATCGCCGGCAGCATGCTGGTGACATCTTCGGTCTGCCACAGCACCTCGTAGAGCGCGATCTCGCCGCCCTGGCCGCGGATCGTCGCGACATCGATCTGCCGCACCGAGGCGCGCCATTCGGGTGACAGCCGTTCGACGGTCGCCGAGTGGTGATGATCTGCCCCGCCTTGGCCTGGCTGGTCATCCGGTTGGCGGTATGCACGCTGGCGCCGAACACATCGCGCGCCTCGAGCACCACCGGACCGAAATGGCAGCCGATGCGGATCGCGACCGGCTGACCCTCCACGCGCAGCTCGGTGTGCGCAGCGATCTGCTTCTGCATCTGCCCGGCCGCGTTCAGGGCATCGTCCGCAGTCGGGAAGGTCGCCATGACCTCATCGCCGATGGTCTTGATCACCGTGCCGTTGTGCTGTTCGGTGGCTTCGCGCATCACCTCGAGGCAGGTGGCTGACCATGTCGCGGGCGCGCTGGTCGCCCATGATCTCGAACAGGCGTGTCGAGCCGACCACGTCGGCAAACAGGATCGCAAGCTCGATGTCTTTGGCCATGAGAGCCGAATGTTACTGGAAAGAGCCGCGCCGCACAGCGTTCAGGCCTTATACCGCACACAGCGCTGCGGCTGCACGCAGCAGCCCGGCCGGGCTCCTCGCCCCCGTGGCCTCGCCCTGATGCGGCGCGCGCTGCCTCCGACAGCCATTGCCGATAACGCCGCGAGCCGGGCCGGCCGGTGCACAACCCGAGCATGTGACGCGTGATCGCCGCCAGCGGCTCGCCGGCGGCGACTTCGCGCTCGGCGTACGCCGCCATGCGCTCGAGCAGCTGCCCGGCGTCCGGGCAGCGCCAGCCATCGTCGAACAGCCGCTGATGCAGCTCGGCGAGCAGCTAGGGTCGATGATAGGCCTCGCGGCCGAGCATCACCCCATCGCACCAGCCGAGCGCCGCCGCACACGCCGCCGCGGTACGCAGCCCGCCGTTGACATCGATCGACAGCTGCGGGAATTCACCTTTGAGCCGCTGCACCACGTCAAAGTGCAGCGGTGGCACCTCACGGTTCGCGCGCGGCGACAGCCCGCCGAGCACGGCTTTGCGCGCGTGCACGATGAAACGGATGCAGCCCGCCTGTGCGACCAGCGCGGTGAAGTGGCGCAGGCGCTGGTAGTCGTCCTCGTCGAAGCGCGCGAGCTGCGATCGCGCATCCGGGCCCACGACGACGCCGATGCGCATCTTGACGCTGACCGGGATTGCCACCGCGGCGCACATCGCGGCCACGGCCTCGGCCACCCGCTCGGGCTCGAGCATCAGGCAGGCCCCGAAAGCCCCGGCGTGCACCCGCTCGCTGGGACAGCCGCAGTTGAGATTGATCTCGCGGTAGCCGTGATCGGCGCCGGCGCGCGCAGCGGCCGCGAGCAGCGCGGGATCACTGCCGCCGACCTGCAGGGCCAGCGGCTGCTCCTCGGCGCAGGCGTACAGCAGGCGCGCCGCGGTTGCCGTGGGCAATGGCAGCCGCGGCGATCATCTCGGTATAGAGCAGCACGCGCGGCGAGAAGCCGCGCAGAAAGTAGCGGCAATGCCGGTCGGTCCAGTCCATCATCGGCGCGACCGCGAAGATTTTTTCCTGGTTCGTCAAACGATTAATCTATGGATGGGAGCACCCGAGCATTCTATGGCAAACATGCGAACGGCACCGCTGGTACTGGACGAAGCTGCGGTTCGCCGGCATCTGCGCATGGCGGACCTGCTTCCGGCGATGGAGCGGGCGCTGATCGATTTCTCCGCCGGCAAGGTGGTGCAGCCGGTGCGCGCCGGTATTGCGGTCGAGCCGGCAGGTGGGTTCTTCTTCTGGATGCCGGCGCATTCCGAGGCGCTGGGACTGAAGCTCGTCACTTTTTATCCGTCGAATGCCGCACGCGGCCTGCCGACGCACATGGCGAGCATCTTTCTGCTCGAGCCCGAGACCGGCGCGCCACTGGCGCTGATCGACGCACGGCTGATCACGGAGATGCGCACCGCGGCGGTGTCGGCGATCGCCACGCGGCTGCTGTCCGCCCCCGACGCCGGTGTGCTCGCGATTCTGGGCAGCGGGGTGCAGGCGCACAGCCACTATGAAGCCCTGACACTGGTGCGCAACTTCTCGGACGTCAGGGTGTGGAGCCGCACAGCGGCACACGCGCAGCGCTTTGCCGACGAGATCGGTGCCACCGCTACCACCGCCGAGCGCGCGGTCGAGGGCGCGGACGTCGTGGTCACGGTCACCAGTTCCCGGGTGCCGGTCCTGCGAGGTGCGTGGCTCAAGCATGGCTGCCACGTCAATGCGGTCGGGGCGTGTCTGCCGCAGTGGCGCGAGCTCGATGATGCGGCAATGGCGGGGGTGGTATTCGTGGACTCACGCGCCGCCGCGCTGCGCGAGTCCGGGGACATCATTCTGTCCAATGCCGAAATCTACGCCGAACTCGGCGAAGCCCTCGGCGGCAAGGTCGATGCACGCGCCGGCGAGACCACCGTGTTCAAGTCGCTGGGGATGGCGGCCGAGGATCTGGCCGCGGCCCTGCTGGTGTACCGGGGCGCCGTCGCCGCGGCCTAGAGATGGCGGTTGGTCGCGGCCGGCTTTCAGGCCGGGCTGCCGGCCGCGACGGCCAGGTCGCTGAAGCCGCGCGCGCTGTCCTTGGTCAGTGTGTCGATCGGCGCGGGTCGGGCGACGTAATAGCCCTGCGCAAACTGCACCCCGAGACGCTTGAGCTCCGAGAACACCGCGGCCGACTCGACCTTCTCGGCAATGGTCGCGATGCCCAGTGCGCGCCCGACCCGGCTGATCGCCTCGACCATGCTGCGGTCCACGACATCGGTGGTGACGCTGCCGATGAACTGGCCGTCGATCTTCAGGAAGTCGACCGGCAGCGTCTTCAGATAGTGGAACGACGACAGGCCGCTGCCGAAGTCATCGAGCGCAAACCGACAGCCGCGCTTGCGCAGCTCATGCATGAACGATACCGCCTGCGTCATGCTGGTGATGACCGCGGTCTCGGTGATCTCAAAGCACAGCCCGCGAGCCACGCAAGAGTCCTCGACCAGTGACAGCACGAAATCGAGGAAACTGCGGTCGCTGAGCGACGTCCCGGACAGGTTCAGCGCGAACAGAAACGGCGGCTCGTCGCCGCTGGCGTGCTGCTGCAGGGCCTCGACCGCGCGCCGCACCACCCAGCGGTCGATCGAGGACACCAGGTTGTAACGCTCGGCGGCGGGAATGAACTCCTCCGGCATCACCAGTTCGCCCTCATCGTCGCGCAGGCGCACCAGCAGCTCGCAGGCAGCGGGCATCCGCGGGGCCTCGCAGCCGGTTGCGACGATCGGCTGGTAATGCAGTTCCAGGCGCCCCTCATCGACCGCGCGGGTGACGCGACTGACCCAGTACATCTCGCGGTGACGGCCTGACACCTCGCTGGAGTTGTAGAGGTGCACGCGATTGCGTCCCGAATCCTTGGCGGCGTAGCAGGCGATGTCGGCGGCGCTGAGCAGGTTGGCGACGCTCTCGGTCTCGCTGGTGATCTCAACCACGCCGATGCTGGCGCCTATGCTGCTGGTGGTCTGCTCCCATGAGAAGCGGTAGTCGAGGATCGCCTGGCGGATGTTCTCGGCCATGCGGCCGGCCTGTTCGGCGGTGTGTGCTGCACCAGGATGCCGAATTCATCCCCGCCCAGCCGCGCGATGGTATCGGCGGTGCGCACGTGCGCCTGCAGCAGACCGGTGACGTCGCGCAACAGGCGGTCTCCGGCGGAATGACCGCAGGTGTCGTTGACGACCTTGAACTGATCCAGGTCCACGTACAGCAGCGCGTGCGGGCCATGGCCCTCGCGTGCGCTCTGCAGCGCATGACCCAGCCGGTTGTCGAACTCGCGCCGGTTGATCAATCCGGTGAGGGCGTCATGGCTGGCCTGATATGACAGCGCGCGCTTCAGCCGGCGCTCCTTGGTGACGTCGCGGAACACCACCACGGCTCCGACGATCTCGCCATTGCGATCGCGGATCGGCGCCGCCGAGTCCTCGATCTCGATCTCCTTGCCGAGCCGGTTCTGCAGCACGCTGTGCTCGGCGAAATGCACCAGCTGGCCCTCACGCAGGCAGCGCACCAGCGGATTCTCCAATTCGCGGTGCGTCAGCTGGTCGCGCAGCCGCAGCACCGTGCCGAGTCTCTCGCCGCGCGACTCATCGCTGCGCCAGCCCGAGAGCTGCTCGGCCACCGGGTTCATGTAGTCGATGCGGCCGTCGCGATCGGTGGTGATCACGGCTTCGCCGATCGACTGCAGCGTGACCTGCGCACGTTCCTTCTCGGCGAACATGGCCTGCTCGGCGCGCTTGCGGGCGGTGATGTTCGCCATCGTGCCCTCGTAGGCGACGGTGCGCTGCTCTTCGTCGCGAACGATGCGCGCGCTCTCGAGCACCACCACCGGCGAGCCGTCACGACAATGCAGCACGAATTCGGCGTTGTGGATCTCCCCGTGATGCTCCAGCGCCAGCTCGAACTCGGCGCGCTCGGCCGGATTGCGGTACAGCATCGCGATGCCTGAGAGCGCGTAGATTTCCTCGGCGTTGTCGTAGCCGAGCATCTTGACGAACGCCGGGTTGACCTCGAGCAGCCGCCCGTCCGGCGCGCACTGGTAGACTCCCTCGAGCACGCGCTCGTACAGGCGGCGAAACTTGGTTTCACTCGCGCGCAGCGCCTCTTCGCCGCGGCGACGTTCGATCGCGATGCCGGCAAGCCGCGCGGCATGCACCATGAGATCCAGATCCGCGGGCTGTGGCGTGCCGGCCAGCGGCCGATAGACCGTCACGGCGCCGAGCACGCGCCCGTTCGCGGACTTGATCGGCACCGCCCAGGCGGCGCGCAAGCCGGCCTCGAGCGCCAGCTCGCGCCGACGCTGCCAGAATGCATCGCGCTCGACGTCACCGACCAGCACCTGCCGGCCCAGGTAGACCGCGGCCGCGCTAGAGCCGTTGCGGATGTCGATCTGCATGCGCTCCTCCACGGCGCGCCAGCGCGGCGGCAGGCGCTTGCCCACCACCTCGACGAAACTCTGGCCGTCGGGCCCGAGCCGGCTGACCGCCGCGGTGAAACTGCTGTTGATCGATTCGATCAGGCCGACGATCGAATCGAGCACCTCGGACAGCGCGGCATCGGCGGCGATGCGCTCGAACACGTTGCGCTCGCCGGCGGTGATCTTCTCAGCGCGGCGCCGCGCCCGGATATCGGTGATGCTCGCGCGCAGCAGACCGCCCGCTCCCGGCAGCGCCATCAGACGCATCTCGGTTTCGACCTCGTCGCCGCGCGCGTCCCGATGCAGCCACTCGAACACCTGCGGTTCGCCGGCGGCCGCGCGTGCGCAGCGGCTGGCGAACAGTTGCGCAGCCCCGGCGCCGTGCGCCTGCACCGGTGCCGACAGATCCAGCGGCGTGAGTTCCGGCAAGCGCTCGCGGCTGACGCCGAAGAAGCGCAGCGCGTTCTCGTTGGCGTCAACATAGTGCCCGGACTGGCGGTCCAGCAGGACGATCAGTTCGGGGGCGCTCTCGACCAGCGTGCGATAGCGCGCCTCGCTGTCGCGCAGTGCCTGCTCGGCCCGGACCCGCTCGCTGGTGTCACGCAGGCAGATCACGTAGACCTCGCGATGCTCGATGCGCACGCGGCTCGCGATCAACTCGGCCGGGAACTGGTGGCCATCCTTGTGTCGGGCATTGAACTCGCGCGGACGCAGATCGCCGCGGTCCATCTCGACCCGGGTGGCAAGCGACTCGCAATCCCTGCTCGACCGAGCCGCGCGGCAGCTCCGGCAACAGACGCGCGATCGGCTGGCCGATGACCTCGGAGCGCGAATAACCGAACACGCGCTCGCCGGTCGGATTGAAGATCTTGATCGAGCCGTCGACCCCGACCGTGATAACCACGTCCTTGATGTTGTCGAGTATCGCCTGCAAATGGCCGGCATCGGCCCCCGCCAGGCCGTCGCCGAACGAGCGCGCCTCATCCGCGATCAACTGCATCGAACGCACGATGCCGCGACGCTCGTCGTCGATCTGGTCGTAGTAGGCGCTGATCAGCGGTAATAGCTGAGTCAGCTCGAGCGAACCGGCGGCCGCCAGACGCGCCCGCGCGAGCTGCTCGCACAGTCGTGGATGCAGCTCACCGGTGGGCGCCACGTGTTCACGCCGCGGCACCGGCTGCAGGGTCGGAAGGGCCTCGAACGCCGCGGATTCGTGTGACATAACCTAGCATGCGTCAGGACTGACAGCATCATACGAAGCGGCTCTCGCCGCCCGTGTGAAGCAGTAGCGATTTCTGCTAGGGCGAGTGCGCGTCGGCAGGCTTATCGCTGGCAATCAGGGGGATCGCGTAGCTGCGGGAGAGCGAGCCGTCGCCCATGTCGACCACCACGTTGGCATTCAGGCTCAGCACCCCGGCCTGCTGTGGCACCACCGACAGCTCCTGCTCGATCATCCCGCCAGCGGTCGGATCGATGATGTCCAGGCTGCGCTCGGTCTGAAGCTGCAGGCCATCGCCCGGCTGGAATGATGCGTGGATATGGCTGATGGTCACGTCGGCTGCCGGAATCAGCGCCACCACGACCTGCAGCGGAACCCCGACGACCGGGCGGCCCATTAGCCGGAATTTCATCGCGATCGGAGTCGATGAGTGCGCCGCGCTGACCGCGGCCACCATGTCGGGGTCCGGCAGGTCGCCGGCTCGGTGCTGCAGGGTGGGGCCCGCCGCGCCCGCCTTATCGGTCGCCTGTCCGCAGGCGGCCAGCGTCGCGGCTATCGCTAAGGTAGCAAGAGCCCGCGAGCTCCAGAGCATGTGCGCCATCCTTACCGCCTGCCTCCCGTCGGCGGCGACATTATCACAGGTTCCCGGCCAGCAGCGGAGGCAGCTCCAGCGCCTCACGCTGCTGCATCAGGTCGCCGACGTAGCCTTCCCAGAAGCGCGCCTCCGCCGGCCCACGGGAAGGCGCGCGGGAAGGCCGGGATCGGCCCAGCGCTCGGCGACCCAGGCGGCATGGTTGAGCATGCGCACGCGCGCGCAGCGGCTCGACCAGCCGCAGCTCGCGATACTCAATCGCTCCGAACTGATTGTAGCCCTCGCATGATCTCGGCCCACTGGCCCGCTGCTCATCGGCGTTGCCGGACAGGAACATCCACAGATCCTGCATGCGCGGCCCGTTCAGGCAATCGTCGAGATCCACCAGCAGCGGACCGCGCGACTGCCACAGAATGTTGCCGAGATGGCAATCGCCGTGCAGACGGATCAGCGTCAGCGGCGCGGCCTGCGCGAACGCGCGTCTCGATGCCCTGCACCAGCGCGGCGCTGACCTCCGCGTAGCGTGCTCGCATGTGCTCCGGCAGCAGCGCCGAGCGCAGCAGACTCGCTGCGCGCCCGCGCACCGAGCCATGCGCGCTCGAGCGTCGGCCGGTACTGAAATCGCCGGCGCGCGCCGACCGCATGAATGCGCGCCAGCGTGCGGCCCAGCAGCTCGCGCGCCCCCGGCTGCATCGAGCTCCGGGGCGCGCGCCGGCGCATAGCGGAAACGCCGCCAGGCGAAATTCGCGGTGGCGATGCAACGTGGCGCCGGACAGCACCAGCGGCGCGGCCACCGGAATCTCCTCGGCGGCCAGCTCGAGCGGCGAAGGCATGCTCCTCGAGTATCTGCTGATCCGACCAGCGGCCGGCAGCGGTAGAACTTGAGCACCACCGGCTCGGCGATCGATGCGACCGACCCGATAGACGCGGTTCTCGTAGCTGTTGAGCGCGAACAGGCGCCCGTCAGGCGCCAGCCCGAGCGCCTCGGCGGCCTCCAGCACCGCGTCGGGCGTCAGCGCCGCAAACGGCGTGCTGTTGACCGCGACGTCACCGGCTCGGCGCCTGTGACTGCGCCTGCGCCTGGCGAGTGCGCGATCGCGTCCGGGCCGCGCCGTGCCGCGACCGTTTGCGGGCGCTCATGTGCAGGCGCGTCGGCCGAGAATTGCCGCTATCATTTCCAACCCATCCGAGCTTGTTGCAGCGAGGCCTCGACGTAGTGTCCCCAAAAGCCATTCTGATCACCGGCGGCGCGGGCTATATCGGCAGCCACGTGCTGCTGCAGCTGCAGGCGCGCGGCGAGCGCGTGGTCGTGCTCGACAATCTGTACACCGGCTTTCGCCAGGCCGTGCGCGACCGCGCCGCTGATCGTCGGTGACGTCGGCGACCGCGCACTGCTCGCGGGCGTGCTGCGCGAGCACGACATCGACACCGTGATGCACTTCGCCGCCAATACGATCGTACCGGAATCGGTACGCGACCCGCTCAAATACTACGGCAACAACACCTGCGCCACGCGTAACCTGCTCGAGGCGTGCGTGCGCCATGGCGTGCGTCAGCTGGTGTTCTCCTCGACCGCGGCAGTTTACGGCATCCCGCCCGGCGGCATCGCCGATGAAGACATGACGCTGGCCCCCATCAACCCCTACGGCACCTCGAAGCTGATGTCCGAGTGGATCCTGCGCGATCTGGCCGCGGCCAGCGACTTTCGCTATGTCAGCCTGCGCTACTTCAATGTCGCCGGCTCCGATCCGCAGGGCCGGATCGGCCAGTCCACTCGCGCGGCCACGCTGCTGATCAAGGTCGCCTGCGAGGCCATCGTCGGCAAGCGCCCGCACGTCTCGATCTTCGGCACCGACTACGACACCCCGGATGGCACCGGCGTGCGCGACTACATCCATGTCGAGGATCTCGCGCGCGCCCACGTCGATGCCCTCGATTACCTGCGCCGCGGCGGCGCCGCGGCGGTGCTCAACTGCGGCTACGGCCACGGCTACAGCGTGCGCGAGGTGCTCGAGAGCGTGCAGCGGATCGGCGGCCGCCGCCTCGAGATCAAGGAGGAGCCGCGCCGCGCCGGCGACCCGCCGACATTGATCGCGCGGGCCGACCGGATCCGCTCGCAGCTCGGCTGGGCCCCGCGGCTGGACGACCTGGACGCGATCGTCGACAGCTCGCTGCGCTGGGAGCGGAAGCTGCAGCGCGATCCCTGGTAGGGCGCGCGAGCGCGGGTCCCCCGGCGGGCGCCGCGTGACGGCGCTCGCGACTGGCCTCACAGCAACACCGGCCGGTGTGGCATAGAATGTTTTGATGCGCTGGCTGCTACCCAAGTCGTTGAATGGATTTCTGCTGCTGGGTCTGGGCATCCTGGCCGGACCGCTGCTGCTCGCGATCCTGCATGCGACGGTGCAGATGCGGCGTCTGTCGGACACCAGCCAGCGGCTGGTGGCCGACAGCGTGCAGACGCACGCGGCTGACGCAGGACATGTACGCCCAGATCGCGCTGCTGGAGCGTTCGGCGCGCCTGTACCAGGTGCTCGGCGAACCGACGGTGCTGGGCCTCGTTCCGCGAACACGATGCCAACGCTGAGCGCGATCGTCGGCACGCTCAGGCTGCGACTGCGGGCGGCCGAGGCGCCCGGCGCAGCTGCAGCGCCTGACTGACACGCAGACACGATCCGAGTCGCTGGTCGCTGCAAGCCCCGGCCGCACGTCCGGCCAGGCGCAGTCGGCGGAGCTCGCGCAGTCGTTCGTGCTGCTGGGGGATCTGGCCAACGGCGTGGCGCACGGCTGAACAATCAGCAGATCGACGCCGAGTCGCGCGACGCTGCAGCGGCAGCACCGACCAGGCGCAGCGCGAGCTGTTCCTCGAGTCGACGCTGCTGCTGCCGCTGGTGTGATCGTAGTGCTGCTGTTCGCGCTGCGCTTGAGCCGGCCGCTGCGGCAGATCGATCGCGCCATCGGCGAGCTCGGACGCGGCAACTTCTCGCAACGACATCGTGGTCAACGGCCCGGTGGACCTCGAGCGGCTCGGCCATCAGCTCGAATGGCTGCGCAATCGGCTGCTGGAACTGGCGCAGGAGCGCAATCGCTTCCTGCGCCACATGTCGCATGAACTGAAGACCCCGCTGGCCAACATCCGCGAGGGCACCGAGCTGCTGATGGACGGCGCGGTCGGCGAGCTCGATTCCGGGCCAGCGCGAGGTCACGGCGATCCTGCGCGACAACGGCATCAAGCTGCAGCGCCTGATCGAGAATCTGCTCAGCTTCAGCGCCTGGCAGAGCAACAGCACCGGCCTCGACGTGTCGCGAATTCCGCCTCCGGCCGGTGGTCAAGCAGGTTCTCGAGAACCAGCAGCTCACGCTGGTGTCGCAGCGGGTGCGGCTCGATGTGCACGTCGAAGACGTCACGCTGGTGGCCGATCGCGGCAAGATCCGCCTGATCCTGGAGAACCTGCTGTCCAACGCCATCAAATACTCCCCACGCGGCGGCGTCATCTATCTGCGCGCTCGGCGCCAGCGGCGAGGAGCTGGTGCTGGAAGTGGCCGACAGCGGCCCGGGCATTCCCCACGAGGATCGGGCACGCATCTTCGAGGCGTTCTACACCGGCCGCGCCCCCAGCGGCCATGTGCGCGGCACCGGCATCGGCCTGTCGGTGGTGAACGAGTTCGTCAATGTGCATCAGGGCACCGTGGAAATCGTCGATGGCGAATTCCCGGGAGCGCACTTCCGCATCCGCATGCCGACTGCGCGGTCGCACCGCTTGACAGCCGTCCAAGAGGCAGGCTGATGCGGCGTAGCGCGGGTGTCATCGCGCTCGCGCTTGGCGCTCGTGCGGCTGCAGCCGAACCTGACGCCGCGACGCGCCGCCGCCGCCGCGCGCACGTCGAGCACGTCGATGAGGACCGCGACGCCGCGGCAGCGGTGCTGATGGGCAGTACCTTTCAGAACATGCAGCGCCTGGCGCAGGCGCCGGCCGGCCGAGCAGGCGGAAATGCTGGCGGCCGCCCGCGCAGGCTTCGAGCGCTCGCCGCAGGGTGGCGCGCAACTGCGCTATGCTCTGCTGCTGGCGACCCCCGGCCATCCGGGACGCGACCCGCCCAGGCGCAGAACGCTGCTGCGCCAGCTGGTCGCGCAGCCGGAGACGCTGGTGCCGATCGAGCGCGCGGTGGCGCTGGTGGAGCTCGCGCAGCTCGACCGCGAGCTCGGACTCAAGGCCGACAACGATCGCCTGCAGAGCGAGGCTCAGCGCGGCGAACACGAGCGGCTGGTGGCCGCGGTCCAGCGCAGGCTGCAGGCCGAAATCGACGAAAACGCCAAACTGCGCAAGCAGCTCGAGGATGCCCAGGCCAAGCTCGATGCCATTGCCAACATCGAACGCAACCTGACCGATCGCAAAACCCGCCTGCGGGGAAGCTCACCGTGAATCAACCCGCCAAACGCAAGGCCCGCATCCTGGTGGTCGACGATGACCCGGGACTGCTGCGGCTGCTCACGATTCGCCTGCGTGCCGAGACAGTACGACGTCGAGGCGGTCGAGAATGGCGTGCAGGCGCTGGCTGCCGCGATGCGTTTTCGTCCGGACCTGGTGATCTCGGACCTGCGCATGGACCAGCTCGACGGCATCGGCCTGCTGAAGGAACTGCAGAGCCGCTGGCCGGGCCTGAAGGTGATTTTGCTGACCGCGCACGGCACCATACCCGACGCGGTGCAGGCCACGCAGATGGGGGCCTTCGGTTTCCTGACCAAGCCGGTCGAGAAACAGGAACTGCTCGACCAGGTGCAGAAGGCGCTCAAGATCTCCGGCTTCGTCGATACCGATCAGGACTGGCGCGCCGATTTCATCACCCGCAGCCCGCTGATGGAGGAAAAGCTGGCCCAGGCCCACATGGTCGCGGGCACCGATGCGCGCGTGCTGATCACCGGCGAGAGCGGCACCGGCAAGGAGCTGCTGGCGCGCGCGATCCACAAGGCAAGCCCGCGCCGCAATCGCCCGTTCGTAGTCGATCAATTGCAGCGCCATGGCCGAGAACCACGCTCGAAAGCGAGCTGTTCGGGCACGTCAAGGGCGCCTTCAGCGGCGCCGCCAGCGAACATCGCGGCCTGTTTCAGAGCGCCGAGGGCGGCACGCTGCTGCTCGATGAGATCGGCGACCATGCCGATGCGCCTGCAGGTGCAAGCTGCTGCGCGTGCTGCAGGAGAATCAGATCCGCCCGATGGGCAGCAACCAGAGCGATCGCGACCAACGTGCGCGTGATCTCCTCCACCCACGGCGACCTGCAGCGGCTGATCGCCAGCCGGACAGTTCCGCGAGGACCTGTACTACCGCCTGAACGTCGTGCACATCGAGATGCCGTCGCTGAATCGACGCCGCGAGGATATCCCGGTGCTGGTGGCGCATTTCCTGGCCGCGGATCACGCGTGACAGCGGCACCCGCAAGATCTACGCGCCCGAGGCGGTGGAGCTGCTCGCGACCAGCGATTGGCCGGGCAACGTGCGCCAGCTGCAGAATGTCGTGCGGCAGAATGTCGCGCTGTCGCAGACGCCGATCATTCCGGTGGAGCTGGTGCAACAGTCGCTCGGCGGCACGCACGGCAGCAAGTTGCCCTCGTTCGACGAGGCGCGCGAGGAGTTCACCCGCAGCTACCTGTCGCAGATTCTGCAGATCACCGGCGGCAACGTCAGTCAGGCCGCGCGGCTGGCCAAGCGCAACCGCACCGACTTCTACAAGCTGCTCGGGCGGCATCAGCTGGTGCCCGACGACTTCAAGGGCAGGTAGCCCCGGCAAGCCGCGCGCCGCGGCCACGCATCGACCCCTCAGTCGTAGAACGCCGCGATCCGCTCGGCCACGTACTCGATCTGCTGCGGCTCGAGCTCGGGAAAGATCGGCAGCGCCAGCACTTCGCGCGCCGCGGCTTGCGCCACCGGAAAATCGTCGGCGCCGTAGCCAAGGTAGGCAAAGCACTGCTGGCGGTGCAGCGGCACGGGGTAATAGATCTCGGTGCCGACACCGTTCTCGCCGAGGAACTGCCTGAGCTCATCGCGCCGCGGCGCGCGGATCACGTACTGATTCCAGGTGTGCCGGTAGCCGGGGGCCGCCGCCGGCGGCTGGATCTGCTCGCACAGTCCGCTGCGGGCAAACGCCGCCTGGTAGCGCTCGGCATTGCGCGCTCGCGCCGCGGTCCAGCCGTCGAGCAGTCGCAGCTTGACCGCAAGCACCGCGGCCTGAATTTCATCGAGCCGGAAGTTGCCGCCGATGAAGGCATGGTAGTACTTGGGTTGGCCGCCATGAACGCGCAGCACCCGCATGCGCTCGGCGAGATCCGCATCCTGCGTGGTACACATGCCGGCATCGCCGAAGGCCCCCAGGTTCTTGGTCGGGAAGAACGACAGGCAGCCGATTTCGCCCATGCTGCCGGCGCGCCGGCCATCACGATAATCCGCGCCGATCGCCTGCGCCGCGTCCTCGATGACCTTCAGGTCGAACTCGCGGGCTAGATCCAGCAGCGCGGCCATGTCGGCGCACTGGCCGTACAGGTGCACCGGCATCAGCGCCCGCACCCGGGCGCCGCTGTCGCGGTTGATCAGCCAGCCGGCGCGCCGCTCGCACTGTCGTTCCAGGAAATCACGCACCGCCGCGGGATCGAGATTGAAACTGCGCGCCTCGATGTCGCAGAAAAGCGGCCGTGCCCCGACGCGGGCAATGGTGCCGGCGGTGGCGAAGAACGTGAACGGTGTCGTGATCACCTCGTCGCCCGGACCCACGCCCAGCGTCATCAGCGCCAACAGCAGCGCATCGGTGCCGGACGAGACACCGACGCTATGCGCGCACTGGCAATACCTCGCTGCC
This sequence comes from uncultured Gammaproteobacteria bacterium, assembly GCA_963701975.1. GTDB lineage: Bacteria > Pseudomonadota > Gammaproteobacteria > Steroidobacterales > Steroidobacteraceae > FEN-1191. The sequence goes on along the minus strand of OY969692.1, from coordinate 2,510,334 downwards.
GCCTGCTCGAATTCGAGCACGTGGCGGCCGAGGATGAACTGCTGGCTGGCGCAGATACCCTCCAGAATCGGCATGATTTCAGCGGCCAGCGGCTGATACTGCCGTTTCAGATCGAGCAGCGGCACGCTCATGGGCGCGGATGCGGTGGCGGATTTCGCGGGGCGTGACATGGGTCTCATTCTGCGGCGAGCGGCATCCTAGAATCGGAAAGGGGCGATTCTATACAAGGCGCGCACGTCGTGCGCCGTCACTGAAGGGACGGTAGCGGCGGCGGCGAACGCGCCAGCCGACCGGCGAACCAATCGGTTCTATTCGAATTCCATCACATATCGACCGAGAATAAGTTGCTGATTTGCGCAAATATTTTCCACAATTGGCATGATTCGAGCATCGCTCGTCTGCTACTGTCGTGCCGTACCCCGGCATCGGCATCCACGGCCGCGGGCGGCTGCGCATTTGTCGCGGGCACCGAGGAAGAACTGACATCAGAGGGCATGGCCAATTTGATTTTCGACCGCGCGGCTGCATGCCATGCGCGCGTGGCCTGCGCGCGCCGATATTGGCCGGGCTGAGCAATGACTGAACCGGTACTGATCAACCGCAGCATCCTGATCGCGCTGATGGTGGTGGTGCAGACGCTCACGCCGCCGCTGGCGGCGCTGGCGTCGCTGTATGTGGTCACGCAGATCTGGCAGGTCTCGTTTGAGCATTCGCCATCGACGCTGGCGGTGATCATCACACTGCAGTTCCTGGTGCTGACGATCCCGCCGCGTGAACTCAGCACGCAACTGACTTGGCGTCCAGTCAGCGCCTCGATCGGCGTGCTGCTGCGATGGGCGCTGCTGCTGCTGGTGCTGCTGATCGTCGGCCATTCCACCAACGCGATCAACGCCTATCCGCGCCGCGCGTTCGAGATCTGGGCGCTCGCCACGCCGGCCACCCTGGTCATCTGCTCGCTGATCATCGGGCAGATCATGCGGCGCGTAGTGCTGAGTGCGGTCGGCGGCCGCAAGGTGATCTTCGCCGGCTACAACAGCAGCAGCCTGGCGCTGGCGCGTACGCTGAGCAGCGACCCCGCGCTGCGACTGCAGGTCGAGGGCTTCTTCGACGATCGCGGCTCGGACCGCCTGAACATGGAACCCGACACGCGCCTGGTCGGGCGGCTGTCGGAGCTGGCCGGGTTTGCCAAGGAGCACGGTATCGATGTGATCTTCATCGCGCTGCCGGTGCGGCACATCAAGCGCGTCCTGGATCTGCTCGACGACCTGCGCGATACCACCGCCTCGATCTACTATGTGCCGGACATATTCGTATTCGATCTGATACAGGCGCGCTCGAGCGAGCTCAACGGGATCCCCGTGGTCGCGATGTGCGAGACGCCCTTCTACGGCTATCGCGGTCTGACTAAGCGCCTGATCGACGTCGGCGTGTCGACTGCCTTCCTGGTGTGCGCCGCGCCGCTGCTGCTGCTGATCGCGCTGCTGGTGAAACTGTCATCGCCGGGGCCGGTCGTTTTCCGACAGCGCCGCTACGGGCTGGACGGCCACGAGATCACGGTCTACAAATTTCGCACCATGACCGTGACCGAGGATGGCGGCGAGATCCGCCAGGCGTCGCGCACTGACAGCCGCATCACGCCGATCGGACGCTTCCTGCGGCGCTATTCGCTCGATGAGCTGCCGCAGTTCATCAACGTGTTGCAGGGCCGGATGAGCCTGGTGGGGCCGCGCCCGCACGCCGTGGCGCATAACGAGCAGTACCGCACGCTCATCAAGGGCTACATGGTGCGTCACAAGGTCAGGCCGGGAATTACCGGGCTGGCGCAGATCAACGGCGCTCGCGGCGAGACCTCGAGACTCGAGGAGATGGAAGCGCGCATCAAACTCGATCTCGAGTACCTGAGGGGCTGGTCACCGCTGCTGGATTTCAAGATCCTGGCGCTGACCCTGGTCAAGATATTCCGCGACGAGAAAGCCTACTGAACGCAGCGCCGAGAACAGCGCCAGAAAGGGGTGATGTTGCATCACAGCACCATCGATGGCAGCCCACCGACGGACTGTCAACCCGCGCCCCGTCGCGTAGCGCGCGCCGAGGTTATGTGAGCGATGCACGGAACCCGGGCCGACGAAACCTTATCATTGGTATTGCGTTGCAAGAAGCGCCGCAGCCATTCACCCGAGCCTGGCAAAGTAAGGAACGATCGCTAGATGTCCGCGCGCTATGATCTGATCATCGTCGGGACGAGCTTTGCCAGCGCCTTCTTTCTGATGCGCTATCTGGAGCGTTCGCCCGCGACGGTGCGCGTTCTGGTGCTCGAGCGCGGCGGCACTGATGAGAAGGCCTGGCAGCTGGCGAATCGGCGCACCAGCAGCATTGCCCCGGAACGGGTATTCCATAATCTGAACCTGCCGCAGAAGGAGTGGTTCACCAGTCCCGGCTTTGGCGGCAACTCCAAGTGCTGGGCCGGCGGCTCGACCCGCATGATGCCGGGGGATTTCCAGCTCAAATCGCGCTACGGCGTCGGCCTCGACTGGCCGATGTCCTACGATGATCTCGAGCAGCACTACTGCACCGTCGAGCAGGTGATGCTGGTGTCGGGGCCGGCCGATAGCCCGATGCCGCGCTCGCGTCCCTTTCCGCTGCCCCCGCATCGATTCTCCGACCCGGAGCTGCTGCTGAAGCGGCGCTTTCCGGACGGCTGGTACCAGATGGCCACCACGCGCGCCAGCGTACCCACCGGCAAACGCGGCGTGTGCTGCGCCACGGGGGTGTGCGAGCTGTGCCCGATGGATGCCAAGTTCACCATTCAGAACGGCCTGGCCTGGGTGTACGCCGATCCGCGCGTCACGCTGCAATTGCACTCGGCCGTGGACACCGTCAACACCTCCGCCGGCATCGCCCGCGGCGTGACCTACACCCGCGAGGGTGCCAGCGAGCGCGCCGAGGCCGATCTGCTGGTGCTGGCGGCCAGCGCCTTGTTCAATCCCCACATCCTGCTGCGCTCGGGTATCACCCATCCGCTGCTGGGCAAACGGCTGCACGAGCAGATGCCGATCGATGTGACGCTCGATCTGGCCGGAGTCAAATGCTACAACGGCAGCACGCTGCTGAGCGGACTCGGGTACCTGTTCTATGAGGGTGAGCATCGCCGCGACCATGCCGCGTGCCTGATCGAAACCTGGAATTCGCCGTTTGCCTATTGGCCGGGGGCGCTGCGCCCGGAATCAGGCCGCTGGAACGAGCGCCTGCTGCTGCGCTTCCTGTTCGACGAGCTGCCGCGCGACGAAAACACGGTCACAGTCAGCGCGGCGGATCCGCGCATCGCCGAGACCAGCTTCACCGTCTACTCCGATTACGCCAAGCGCGGCGCCGCCCAGTTGCCGCGCATGATCGATACGCTGGCCAGCGTGCTGCCGATCGAACGGGTCGTCTCGACGCGGCTCGGCACCACCGCTGCGCACATTCAGGGCACCGTGGTCATGGGCACGGATCCGGCCACCAGCATCGTCGATGGCTACCAGGTGCATCACCAGTACCGCAACCTGCTGGTGCTCGGCGCCAGCGCATTTCCGACCGCCAGTCCCGCCTACCCGACCCTGACTGTCGCGGCGCTGGCGCTATGGGCGGCCGATCACGTGGTCAACAGCTCGAGTGTCGCGGGTTGAACGCACATGAAACGTAGATATTTCCTGCTTTCGGGTCTCGCCGCGGTCTGTGGCTTGGTCGGCGCTCGCTATGCGAGCAGCACCGACGAGGGCGCCATCGTCAAGGTACTGCGCAAGAAACTCGGCTATCTGAATCTCGATCCAGACGGGGTGCGGCGCTTCGCCCGCGACCTGGCGGCGTCGCAGAGTATCTCGAGCGCGCGGCTGCGCATCATCGATGCCGCCGGGCCGCTCTATACCGGTCCGCAATTGTCCGCCGACAACACGCTCGACAATGGCATCCGCCACGGCGAGGACCGCGTAGTCACGCTATACCTGCTTTCCAGCGATTTTTTCAAGCACGGTGCCGACCAGAATCGCACCATTCATTACCTGAGCTTCTACGATCCCCTGGTCGCCTGCGGCAATCCCTTTGCCAGACCGGTGACAGTTCCGACCCCAGCATAAGCATAAGTGAGAGCACCCGTATGAATGCGAGCGTGAACGTCGCCGCTGCCGAATCTGAAACGCCCCGGGTTTCGAGTGCCGGATGCCGGTTCTGCGGCCGGGCCCTGCGGACCACATTCGTCGATCTGGGCATGTCGCCGTTGTGCCAGACTCACATCGAGCCGCATCAGCTCAATCACATGGAGCCGTTCTTTCCGCTGCACGCCTGGGTGTGCGAGCACTGCTTCCTGGTGCAGCTGGAGGAATACGTGGCGCCGGCCAATATTTTCAGCGAATACGCGTACTTTTCCTCCTACGCGGACAGCTGGGTGGAACACGCCCGCAAGTACAGCGCGCTGATGCGCGAGCGCTTCGGTATCGGGCGCGACAGCCTGGTGATGGAGATCGCGAGCAACGATGGCTACCTGCTGCAGCACTTTGTCGCCGCCGGTGTGCCGGTGCTCGGCATCGAACCGGCGGCCAACGTCGCCAAGGTGGCACAGGACAAGGGCATTCGCACCGAGGTGTGCTTTCATGGCCGCAGCAGCGCCGCCAAGATCGCCGCGAAGTATGGTCAGGCGGACCTGCTGCTCGGTAACAACGTGCTGGCACATGTACCGGATCTGAATGACTTCGTCGCCGGCATGCATCGCCTGCTCAAGCCCGGCGGCGTCATCACGATGGAATTTCCCCACCTGCAGCGACTGATGGAGCAGAACCAGTTCGACACGATCTATCACGAGCACTTCAGTTACTTTTCATTCTTCACCGTGGAGCAGGTATTCGCCGCGCATGGCCTGACGCTGTTCGATGTGGAAGAGCTGTCCACCCACGGCGGCTCGATCCGCATCTATGCGCGTCACACCGGCGACAGCTCCAAGCCGGTATCCGAGCGTGCGCGGCAGCTGCGCGCGCGCGAGCTGGCGCTGGGCTTCGACCGCCTGCAGACCTATCAGGACTTCGCCGAACAGGTGAAAGCCACCAAGCGCAAGATCCTTGCATTTCTGATCGATCTGAAGAACAACCGCAAGAGTATCGTCGGCTATGGCGCGCCCGGAAAGGGCAATACGCTGCTGAACTATTGCGGCATCCGCACCGACATGCTCAGCTACACGGTTGACCGCAATCCGTACAAGCAGGGCAAGTACACGCCCGGTACACACATCCCGATCCTCTCGCCAGACAGGATTCGCGACACCCGGCCGGACTACGTATTCATCCTGCCGTGGAACCTCAAGGACGAGATCATCGGGCAGATGAGTTTCGTGCGTGAATGGGGCGGGCGATTCATCGTCCCGATCCCGGAGCCGCAGATCCTGTAGCGGTGGCATGCATGCCAGCATCGTAGGGCCGATGAATCGGAAGGCGGCAAACTTGTCGGTGCAGTCAGCGCCTCAGCAAGCTAAGTTGATTCATCGCGATCGCTGCGGAGAAATCGGACGGCGGGAGCCGACGGGTGCGGCGGCGGATCCCGCGCAGCGCGGCCCAGGCGGCCTGCCGGCCGGCGGCGGCGATGTGCTGCTGCTGTCGATGCGCCGGCTGGCGAACCTGGTCGCCTACTGCGCGGCCTACGAGTTCGAAGACGTCATTGGCGAGGTGACGGGCGCCGATCGGGTCGAGGCAGACGATCAGGCGGCGCTGGAGCTTTCGCGGCGTGCGTACCGGCTGACACGGTCGCTGACCGGCTCGCGCCGTGTGGCCCGGGCGCTGTCCCCGCGGCCCTCGATTGTGCCGCTGCAGCGCGACTACGAGCTGTTCTTCCCGATCTTCAATCACACCCACGAGTTGTACGCACTCGCAACCATCCCCAACTGGCGCAAGCGTTGCCGCTATGCCGCCTGCCTGGTCACCGAGGTGTGGTTGCATCTGCTGCCGCACTACCTGCTCGAGCAGCTGGCCGAGTTCGATCACATCTTTCTCGGCGTCTATCACAGCGTCGAGGCCGTGGCCCGGATCACCGGTCGCCCCTGCAGCTATCTGCCGCCGGCCGCCGATGTACTGCGATTCTCACCGGCACCGCAATTCCCGGCGCGCGAGATAGATGTCTACAACGTCGGGCGGCGGTCCGAGGTCACGCATCAGGCCCTGCTGCGCCTGGCGCGCGAGCGTGAGATCTTCTATTGCTACGACACTGTGGCGGCCAGCGGCGTCGATCGCAAGCAGCGCACCTTCCCGGTCCAGAGCGCCAGCGAGCATCGCCTGCTCGTGGCCAGCACGCTGCAGCGTAGCCGCTACTATTTCGCCAATCGCGCACGCGTCAACGAGCCCGAATACACCCAAGGACGCGATGAGATTTCAGGTCGATTCTACGAGGGCGCCGCCGCCGGCGCGGTGATGATCGGGGAAGCCCCGCAACTGGAGACTTTCTCCCGCCAGTTCGACTGGACCGACGCGGTGATCCACGTGCCGTTCGACTCACCCGACATCGGCTATACGCTGGCGCGGCTGGACGCCGACCCGCAGCGCCTGGCGAGCATCCGTCGCAACAATATCGTCAATGCTGCGCGGCGGCATGATTGGCTCTATCGGCTGCGCACCGTGTTCGACACCTTCCATCTGCAGCCGACTCCGGCGATGCTGCTGCGCCAGGAACGGCTGCAGGCTCTGGCCAGCCTTTCCGACAGCTTCTGGCCGGCCGAACCGAGGATCTCGCGCATTACACCGATCAGCATGCCCCAGCGGCCGACCTTCACGGTCCTCATTCCGACCCATAACCGGGCCGAGCTCGTGGGGCGCGCCCTGCGCAGCGTGGCTGCACAGACTTTCAATGACTACGAAGTGGTCATTGTCGATGACGGCTCGACGGACTCCACCGCGGCATTTCTGGAAACGGTGCGCGGCCCGCGATGTCGGGTGCTGAGGAACGAGCGCAGCCTCGGGGTCAGCGCTGCGCGCAATCGCGGCATCGAGGCTGCCCGCGGCGAATGGATCGTATTCCTGGATGATGACGATGAAATGCGTCCCGGCGCGCTGGCCAGTCTGCACGCCCGGGCAACGTCCCCCCCGCAGCCGGATTTTCTCTGGGGCGGCCGCCTGATCCATGAGCTGGATGACGCGGGCTGTCACATCGCGCGCCGCCAGGATGACTGGAGCCGGGTCCCATCGACCGTCAGCGGCTCATCGTTTCTCCCACTGGTCCTGCAGATCGCCACCAATTCGGCGCTCAGCGTTCGACGCACGGTGCTGCAGGCCCTGGGCGGCTTCGATGAGAAGCTGCGCCTGTCGGAGGACCGGGACGTGTTCATCGCGCTGGCAGAGCATGGCTACCTCGGCGCGGCCGTGCCGCAACACCTGATGGACGTTCTCGAGCGCAGAAAGAGCCTGAGCCGAAGCAAGGGTGGTCTGGTCGCGGCCGAGGTTGACCTGCGGGTCATCGAGAAACACCGGGAGTATCTCTACCGGCCGGAACACCGTGAATTCCTGGACAGCTACCTGCGGGTGATCTTCGCCGGCTTCCTGAATGCCGGAAACCGCAGCGCGGCCATGCGCGTGTTCGGCGAGCTGCGCCGGCGCCGCGCAGTGAATTTCGCAGTGCTGCGCCAGTACCTGCGATACGCGCCGGAGTTTCGTGCGCTGAAGAAGCTGATGCGATACGACTTAATCCGCCAGTTCGCGACCAACCTGAGAAAGCCGCCGGCTGTCTGATCGTTACGGCCGCTGCCGCGGCGACTGGCGCGCATGCCGAGCGCGGGCAGTCGGATTATGTGAGCCCTGCACGGGACTTGGGGCGCCAGCGGGTATTTATATGTTCGCCTCGCCACCGGGACCGGCGTGATCGCGCGGCTCCCGATGGTCCTTCCAGGAACGATCGTTGATGAGCGCGCGCTATGATCTGATCATCGTTGGGACGGGCTTTGCCAGCGCCTTCTTTCTGATGCGGTATCTGGAGCGCTCGCCCGCGACGGTGCGCGTTCTGGTGCTCGAGCGTGGCGGCAGTGACGGCAAGAGCTGGCAACTGGCGAATCGTCTCACCAGCAGCATCGCCCCGGAACAGGTGTTCCGAAATCTCAATCCGAAGAAGCCGTGGTTCACCAGTCCCGGCTTTGGCGGCAACTCCAAGTGCTGGGCCGGCGGCTCGACCCGCATGATGCCGGGGGATTTCCAGCTCAAATCGCGCTACGGCGTCGGCCTCGACTGGCCGATGTCCTACGATGATCTCGAGCGGCACTACTGCACCGTCGAGCAGGTGATGCTGGTGTCGGGGCCGGCCGATAGCCCGATGCCGCGCTCGCGGCCCTTTCCGCTGCCTCCGCATCGATTTTCCGACCCGGAGCTGCTGCTGAAGCGGCGCTTTCCGGACGGCTGGTACCAGATGGCCACCACGCGCGCCAGCGTACCCACCGGTAAGCGCGGCGTGTGCTGCGCCACCGGGGCGTGCGAGCTGTGCCCGGTGGATGCCAAGTTCACCATCCAGAACGGCCTGGCCTGGGTGTACGCCGATCCGCGCGTCACGCTGCAATTGCACTCGGCCGTGGACACCGTTGACACCTCCGCCGGCATCGCCCGCGGCGTGACCTACACCCGCGAGGGTGCCAGCGAGCGCGCCGAGGCCGATCTGCTGGTGCTGGCGGCCAGCGCCTTGTTCAATCCGCACATCCTGCTGCGCTCGGGCATCAATCATCCGCTGCTGGGCAAACGGCTGCACGAGCAGATGCCGATCGATGTGACGCTCGATCTGGCCGGAGTCAAGTGCTACAACGGCAGCACGCTGCTGAGCGGACTCGGGTACCTGTTCTATGAGGGTGAGCATCGCCGCGACCATGCCGCCTGCCTGATCGAAACCTGGAATTCGCCGTTCGCTTACAAACCCGGGGCGCTGCGCCCGGAATCAGGCCGCTGGAACGAGCGCCTGCTGCTGCGCTTCCTGTTCGACGAGCTGCCGCGCGACGAAAACACGGTCACGGTCAGCGCGGCGGATCCGCGCATCGCCGAGACCAGCTTTACCGCCTACTCCGATTACGCCAGGCGCGGCGCCGCCCAGGTTCCGCGCATGATCGATACGCTCGCCAGCGTGCTGCCGATCGAGCGCGTCGTGCACACCGAGCTGGGAGCCACCGCCGCGCACATCCAGGGCACCGTGGTCATGGGCACGGATCCGGCCACCAGCATCGTCGATGCCTACCAGGTGCATCACCAGTACCGCAACCTGCTGGTGCTCGGCGCCAGCGCGTTCCCGACCGCCAGCCCCGCCTACCCGACCCTGACCGTCTCGGCGCTGGCGCTTCGGGCCGCTGATCACGTGGTCGGGATCTCTTGACGGTGCACAGACCTCACCGCAGTATTCGCCCAGCAATGCCGCACAACGAACCAGATCGGTCGAGAAAAACTGCGTGACGCCGCAGTCTGGGGCGGTACCCGGCAGGCGCGACAGGGCTGCTATTGCGTGGTGCGCCGGCGCCGCCGCGGTTACATTCCTGCTGCAGTGCTGGTTGTTCCGCGCGCTGATTGCGGACTACTCCCCGACCGTAGATGAACTCGCCCTCGAGGTGGCATCGACGAACATCGGCGGAAATCTCAATCCGCTGCACTGGTTCACCCAAGGATTCCACTACTACTTCGTCGGCTACCCGGAATGGGAGTCCCCGGCCTCGGACTTCTGGCGCCCGCTCGCCAATTTTATCTTTTGGCTGCATTACCAGTTGTTCGGTGCCAATTGGAGCATTCAACTCGTATTTGCATACCTGCTGCACGCACTGGTGGTGGGGCTGAGCGGCCTCATAGCATTGCGCGCATTCAACCTGAAGCCGAGGTTTGCCGCGATTGCCATGTTGATAGCGGTGTTCAATCCCGCGTTCTGGTCTACCAACACAACCTGGTATTCGTTGCCGGAGCTGATTCAATACCCGATTTTTCAGACTGAAATTCTGTGCGCGCTGCTGATGCTGCTCGCGTTACTTGCATTCATCAACGGCAGATTCGCAATGTATTGCGTTGTCACCACTCTGGCACTGCTGCTGAAAGAAACCGCGCTGACGATACCGGTCTGCGCCATCGCGCTGACGGGAGCCTGGCGCACGGCCGATGCGCGACAAACGGCTCGAAATTTCGCCTGGCTGGTGCTGCCACTGGTCATCTGGTATCTGGGCAGGAGCGCATTTTTCGAATTTGGCGATTCCATCTACGTCCTGAGATCCAACGGGCCGTTGAGTTGGGTGATCAAACCCATAAGAAACCTGCTGTACCTGCCGAGCACCCTCTACAACAAGCCGCTGACCGAAACCAGGCACGCATTGATCTCGCATGACTATGGAACCTTTTTTGCCGACGGCTTCCGACTGGCCGTCAATTCCGCCTGGTGGCTGGCATATTTGAACGCATTCCTGCTCGGTTGCCTCAGGTTTGGCAGGAGCTGGTTCGGCAGGATTCCTGAGCCGTGGGTGTGCGGGCTGTTGTTCGCCTCGGGAAATCTGTGCCTGGTCCTCGTGCTGCAGAACCCGGATCCCAGATTCTCGTACTTCTGGTTCACGCTCGGGCCCGCAGCAATCTTTGCGGCGTTGCCGAATAGGAGACTCGGCGTCGGGTTGGCTGCCGCGCTCGGATTGGGTCTGGTCGTGCCACAGATCTGGTCAATGACGCGGACCCTTTCTGCCGATTCCGTTGGCAACTACCACCTCGTCAAACAGTCGGCTCGCCAGCTGATAGGCCTGCTGCGCGACCTGCCGCCGGGTGCCAGCACGGTATACCTGGTCGACGACATTGTGGTGCAGGCGGCAACACCGGATGCGTTTGCGAAGTTCGCGGGCTATCACGGAAGGCTGATACTGGTGAATTCGGTAGAACACGTGCTGGGTTGCCAGGCATCGGAGCAGGAACAGCCCCGCTATCGTCTGACGCGCAGCGCAAGCGACACGACACTCCGCTATACAGCTCCCGATTGCTTTTCTCCGCCGTGGAACGTCGCGCCGCTGGCGCTGTTCGACGACAACAAGCAAGTGGCCAGGGGGCCGTGGATGAAGTACCGCTATCCGGAATTGAGGATATTCGGCGGCTCGTCGATCGCCGGCGGCGTTGACTATGATGTCGGCCGACGCTGGACCGTGACCGTAAACGATCCTGCCTGTAGCGTGGAGGGTGCCTGCGTGTGGATCGGCCTGGATCCTGCTAGCCGCGCCTACTACATCATCCGTGGCTCGGGATGAGCTCCGAGCAGGCGCAGCACCTGCTGTGCAATCGCCAGCGATGCGGTCAGGCCGGGCGACTCTATTCCATACATAGCAACGTACGGGCAGTTACCGTGCTCGGACGGGCCGCGAATGCAGAAGTCAGCCGCGGGTTGTCCCGCGTCGCTGATCTTCGGTCGTATGCCGGTATAGGCCGGCCGCAATCGCGAGTCGTCGAGTTGCGGATAATACAGCCTGATCGCCCGGGCGAATTCCGCCCTGCGCGCTTCGTCGAAGCCATAGTCGATACTATCGATCCATTGCACGTCCGGACCAAATCGTGCGCCGCCATCGAGATCCAGCGTGACGTGCGTGCCGAGTCCGGCCGAGTTGGCCACCGGATACACCAGGTGGCGGAACGGCGAACGCCCCGCCAATGCAAAGTAGTAGCCCTTGGCGAGGAAGCGCCGTGGAATTGCCGGCGCCGGCACGCCGGATATGCCCTGTGAAACGCGTTGCGAATTAAGTCCGGCGCAGTTGATCACGCTGGCGGCGAGCAGCGTCATCGGTGCCGCGCCGCCCACTTCAAGTGCGATCCCGCTCTGCTGCAGACGGCCGCCGGTAACCGGGCTATCGAGAGCGAGCACACCACCGTGTGCCTCCAGATCCGCCTGGTAAGCCAGCATCAGCCCGTGGGAGTCGACGATGCCGGTGGATGGCGACAGCAGTGCCGCGGCACAGCGTACTTCCGGTTCCAGTTTCTCAGCCTCCCCGACCGTGAGCCGCCGCAGATCGGTGACGCCATTGGCACGCGCCTGTGCCTCATATTTTGCCAGCGTCGGGATTTCCGCCGCCGAGGTCGCCACGATCAGCTTGCCGATCCGCCGATGCATCACGGACTTGCGGGCGCAGAACTGATACAGGAGCTCGCGCCCCTGCACGCACAGGCGCGCTTTCAGCGATCCGGTCGGGTAGTAGATGCCCGCGTGAATGACCTCGGAGTTGCGGCTGCTGATTCCGGTTCCGATCGTGCTCTCCGACTCCAGCACGACCACCTCGCGGCCCGACAGCGCCAGCTCCCGGGCTACGGCGAGGCCGACGACTCCAGCGCCGATCACGGCACAATCAATCCGCTCAGTCATGCTTTGCTTGCTGCGGTCCCGATCAGTAGGATTTGATCGCCGAGACCAGCCGGATATCGACCACTTCGGCCGGTGCGCTCAGGCTGAGCACGAACAGCACCGTGTCGGCGACGTGATCGGGCTGCAGCAGCCGCTCCGGCTTGAACGGCCGACCCTCGGCCTCGAACACGCGGGTAATCAGCCGGGTCGCCGTCCTGCCCAGATAGATGCTCGTCACCCGAACGCCGTGCTCGTGCAATTCGTCGCGCATCGAGTCGGCGAGCGCCTTCATCCCGCTCCGGCTGACGGCATAGCCGCTCAGGTTGGCCTTGGCTGCCAATGCCGCGCTCGAGTTGATGAACAGGACGTGCCCGCTGCCGCGCTCCAGTGCAGGCAGCAGTTGCTGTGTCAGCAGGTACACGGCATGCACCGTGACGCGGTACATCATGTCCATTTCGGCCACGTCAACCTTCGCCATGGGGCCGGCGAGCCAGGCGCCAGCGCAGTGAATCAGCCCGGCGACGTGACAACCGGTCGAGTTCAGGTCCTGCGCCAGCGCGACCACGGCCGCATCATCCAGCAGGTCGAGGTGGCGAGTCTGAACCTGCCCTGGAAATTCCCGTTCCAGCGCCGACAGTTGCTTCCGGTCGCGGCCCAGCGCCAGAGTCGAGCGCCCGCTGCGGGCGAGCTTGCGCACGATCGCCTGCCCGACATCCGAGGTGGCACCGGTAATGACGTGCAGCGGCGGCGCGGCTGTGGCAGGGGCTTGGGTGCTGTCGGACAAGCAGGCCTACTCGAGCAGGAACTTGCTGACGTGGAACCCCTCGGCCCAACCCGTTGAGCCGCCCGACTCAATGCCTCGAAGCCGCATCAATCCGCGAAAGGTTTCGTCCGTGAACCAGCGCTTCGCGCGCTGGGTCGGGTAACTGTCCCACAGGATCGATATCTTGCGTTCCACCTGCGCACGCGTCAGCGAGATATAGGCCGAAGGCGTCGTCAGGTCGCCCTCGTACTTCGGAATCTCGTATTCCAGTATCAGGTGATTGCGGAAGGTATTCCAGGTCAGCTCTGCAATCACGCGATGATCCTGGTGCAGATCGGCGCGATGGTGGCTGAACACGAGATCGGGATCGGGCAATCGCTTGAGCGATTCGAATACTTCCTTGATCTCGGCGAAATGCGCCGGAAAGAACCCGTCGCGGAACTTGTGCACCAGCACGCGCGCGTTGCCGGCGCGACGCAGAAACCGCTTCGCGCTCGCCCTGAGTTCGCGCTCGCGCACCGGGTTGGACCCCAGGACGACCCAGGTGACCTCGGCGTTGCGATGGCGGGCGAGCAGACTGAGCATCGCGCCACCGCAGCCGATATCGATGTCATCACAGTGCGCCCCAAGCGCAAGGATGTGCAGCGGCCGGCGGCCGGCACCAGACCTGGCAATTTCCAGCGGGCGCATCGTAACTACCTGTAGCGAGCGGATTGGCGCCAGGTCACGTCAGCGCGGCGACGCGGCCGGATTCTTGTCCCAGATCATCCAAGGACAGGTGCCGCGGGCCTCCATGCGATCAAAGGTGATCTTATCCTTGAACGTGTCCATGCACTGCCAGAATCCTTCCCATGGAAATGTGATCAGCTTGCGCTCAGCGATCAGCCGCACGAAGGGCTGCTCCACCAGTTCCTCGCCTTCCCTGATGTAGTCGAAGATCTGGGAACGAAGCACGAAATAGCCGCCATTGATCCACAGCGGCTGATCGGGCATGGCCCCCAGACTGGTGACCAGGCCGTCGGGCGCGGCTCTGCACCGCATGAAAGCTCTGGGTGCTGCGTACCGCGATGAAGCTGGCGACCGCGTCGCGAGCCGAGAAGTGCTCGATGTGCTGGTCGAGCGGCAAGTCGGACAGTCCGTCCGAATAGTTGGCGAGAAACATTTGCCTCCCCTTCCAGGTACTTGCGCACGCGCAGCAGCCGCTGGCCGATGTTGCTGTGCAGGCCGGAGTCGACGAAGGTGATGCGCCAGTCGTCGATGTCGCGACCGTGCAGTTCGATCTTGCGCCCGCCTTCGCTCAGCGTGAAATCGTTCGACATTGCCTCGGAGTAATTCAGGAAATACTCCCGATCATTTCACCGCGATAACCCAGACAAAGGATGAAGTCCTTGTGGCCGTAGTGCGCGTAGTAGCGCATCAGATGCCACAGAACCGGCCGGCTGCCGACGCTGACCAGCGGCTTGGGGATGGTGTCGGAATGCTCGCGCAATCGCGTACCCAGTCCACCGCAAAACAGCACAACTTTCATCGCTTCTCTCCACTGGCCGAATTGGTTCGACGGGGTCGCGCCCCGGCGGTCGCCCGCGGCTTGCGTTTCGTCCGCGCCGGCTTCTCCGCCGCCAGCAGCCCCGCGCTGCTGAGTTCATCCGCCGCCATCTTTATCGCCGCAAAGCTCAGCCCCGAGCGCTGCGCAATGTCGAGCAACGACGCGCTGCCGTCGGACTGGTTGAGCATCCACAGCATCGCACGTTCGCGATCCGCGGGGCTGCGGCCGCCCATTGCGCCATATAAGCCGCGCTTGCCAAGCCGCGGCTCGCCCTTGGGCATCAGATTGACGTAACGGCGGTTGCTTTCCAGCATCTCGACCGCCCGCTTACACACATCAAGACTGCGTTCCAGTCGCCCGGCGCTGATGAGCGCCAGGTTGTCCGCCGAGCTATGGTATTCAGGATAGCCATCGTTCACTGAACGGGTCAGCCGGCCCACGGGCAGATTGAAGCCCGGCGAGCACAGCTGCCGCTCGTCGTAGCCGTAGGGCTCGAAGTCGATGGCTTTGCCGGGCGGATCCTCCGCCGCTACCAGGTAGGAAAGCAGCTGGTCGATCTCGCAATTGCCACGACGGCTGCGCTTGTAGGTCAGCGCGCCGGGATCGCCGAGCAGGCCCAGTACCAGCCCGTGGCGCACGTGCTTGAGCCGCTGCTGGTTGCGACTGAGCCAGCACAGCGAACCGATGGTGCCGGGAGCGAACACGAAGCGATAGCTGTAGCGGCGCGGCTGCGAGCCAATCCAGGCTGCAAGAAAGGTGGCGATCGCCATGCCGCTGGTATTGTCGTTCGCCAGCGATGGATGGCAAACGTGGGTAAAGAACAGGATCTCGTGCCTGCTGCGTCCGGGAATCACGCATTCCGCATAGGACAGCGAGCCCGGTGCGAGAGAGCTGTCGATACGCACCTGGTAGTTCCCGGGGCGCAAGGCCTGCAGCGCCCGGTCCGCGACGCAGAAGCCCCAGTGGCGCCGGTAATAGCTGGTGCGGTAAGGGATCCAGTCGGGGTGGGCCGGCAGGCTGTAGAGATGCGGCCGCAGCTCATCGAGCGTCAGCGCACGTTGCATCGGTTCCGAATAGCTGACGATATGCAGATTGTGGGCATGAAAGTCCGCGATACGCTCGCCGTCTGGGCCCAGCACGCAGGCATCCTCGATGTTCCATTCCAGCGGTACTTCCCAGTCGAATACCCTGGTACCCGTCGCGACTTCGTGCCGCTTTAGCTCGATTCGACGCCCAATCAGATCCAGGGTCTGGCGTACTCCGTCGCCGGTGATGCTGCGGCAGATCGGATAGAGCTGCGAGGCAAAGGCGTGCAGCGCATGGCCGTCTCCCGCAGCCACGGCCGCCACTGGGCTGCCCGGGGCCGAGGGCGTACCGATCGCGGAAGCCGCGCCACTCACGACGCCTTGTCCAGCTGCGGTGCGCCTGAACGGCGCTGCAATTCGGCCTCGAATGCCCGGCGATCGAAATTCGGATAGCCGGCATCGCGCTCGGAGATCGTCAGGTGCGGCATCGCCATCCAGGATATCGAAAATGACGGATCGTTCCAGCGCACGCCCGCAGCCAGTTCCGGCGCAAAACGGTCGGTCATCTGGTAGAGCACCTCGGTGTGGGGCAGCAGCGTCTGGAAGCCGTGCGCGACACCCGGCGGTATGTAGACCGCGTCGCGATTGTCCTCATCCAGCGTCAAGGCGACGTGCTGCAGATAGCTGGGCGATGGCGGCCGCAGGTCGAGCAGGACATCGAGCAGGCGGCCGCGGATGCAACGCACCAGTTTGCCCTCGCGCGACGGCGGCCACTGGAAATGCATGCCGCGCACCGTGCCGGGGTGCTCGTTGTACGACACACTCGCCTGCACCGCCTGCGTAGGCAGCCCCGCGGCGGCAAACTCGTCGACGCAAAACGTCCGCGCGAAGAAACCGCGGGAATCCGGATGTCGTTCCAGAGCTACCAGCGCGGCTCCATCGATCGCCAGGGGCTCGAAGCGCATATCAGCGCCAGAAAAAATCGCCGTCGATCTGTCCGGTCCGAGACAGGTAGCGGATCTGCTTGAGCCGGGTGAATGCCCGCCACTCGTACGTTTCCTTGTTGAATTCGATCTGCTCGAAGCGCGCGCGCAGCTCTTCGGCGCCGCGACGCGCATTCCAGCTGCAACTGAAGCCGGGCAACCTGGTGGATATCTTGTCGAACGAAACGCGGTAGCTGCGATTGTCCGCGCTGGCCTTGCCGGTAGTCAGTTCGCAGCCCGGAAACACATCGGCAACGATCTGCGCGATCTCGCGTACCCGATAGTTCTCCGAATTCTGCCCGACATTGAAGATCTCGCCGTTCACGGCATCAACCGGTGCGTCAAGCGCGCAGCGGATGGCGGTGGCGATGTCTTCGATGTGGACGATTGGCCGCCACGGACTGCCATCGCTGGTCATCGCGATGCGCTTGGTGGTCCAGGCGAGCGCGCACAGATCATTGAGCACGATGTCGAAGCGCATGCGCGGCGACGCGCCGTAGGCGGTGGCATTGCGCAGAAAGGTGGCGCAGAAATTCGCATCCGCCAGCTGCTTGACGTCGCGCTCGACCATCACCTTGCACTTGGCATAGGCGGTCTGCGGGTTGACCGGACTGGTCTCGTTGAGGAAGTCGCCGCTGCCGACACCATAGACGCTGCAGGAGGACGCATAGACGAAGCGGCGAACACCGGCAGCCTTCGCCTTGCGGGCCAGTTCCAGCGAACCCAGGTGGTTGATCTGGTAGGTGATCTCGGGGCGATTCTCGCCCAGCGGGTCATTCGACAGCTCCGCGAGATGAACTACCGCATCGAATCCCTCGAAATCGCGCTGCTCGACGCGGCGCAGGTCCTTGATGATCGTGCGCGGAACCAACCCGAGCTGACGCGGATCGCTGTACAGCCAGCCGTCGCGATAAAATCCGGTGTCCAGACCGACGATCTCGTGCCCGCGTGCCATCAACAGCGGCGCGAGGCGCGAACCGATGTAGCCTTCCGTTCCAGTGATCAGTACCTTCATGCGGATTTGCACCTGTCGATGGAGTTAAGGCGCCACGCCAGCCGCGGCGTAGTGACGCACGTCTGCCCGCAGGCCAGCCCGTAAATATTGCACAATGATAAGTGTATGGGCATTTCAGCAGCGAAAGTAGGGAACAGCTCACAACCGCTGCCCGTGGTCGAGGCGCTTTCGCAACAGCGTTGACGCGCCGATGACAGGGGTGGCCCGCCGCCGCGTGGCCGGGGCCGATGCCGGGGTGAATGAGCTGATTTCGCGGCCTGTTTTGCACTAAGATTAAGGCTTCAGGGTGATTGCTGTGCAGGTGCAATCCGATAATACGAGAGCGTTCGGACTGTGCGTCCCGGTGCGCTTCCAGTCCCCGGGGCGCAACAGCGCCGCCGGAATCGCTTATAGCGCGACCGCGACCGATCGTTTCATTCAGGCGCGGCTCGCGGCCAACCCCGACGATGCCCGGTAGCGGGTCAACCGGGATGCCCGGAAATGCCCCATTCGGGGGCCAAAACCTACGGATTCCCGATCGCTGCAAGGAACGCGTGAAGCCGTCCACAGTCGTGGCAGCCGGATGCTCGTGCCACCGGCGAGCTGAAGTAAGATAGGGGGGTGTTCTGGCCCTTACGCCGGGCCACTGAGACGAGGGCAAAAGTGTTCGCAAAATCAACTCCCGGCGTTCTGTCGATTCTGCTGCTGTGGTCGCTGCGGGCGACGCTGGCATGGGCGGCGCAGCCGCTGCCCGCGCTGCCTGTGCCTGCCGCGCCCGGTGCGCCGGCGGCCGGCAACACCGCGGGTCCGCTGTCGCCCCTGGGTCCTGGCGATTCGGTCACGCTGCATGTCTTCGGTCAGCCGGACATGGATACGGTGCTCGGCGTCGCGGATGACGGCACCATACGGGTACCGCTGGCCGGCTCCGTTCCGGTGGGCGGCCTGTCCGCCGAGAGCGCTGCACGTCGGGTCGAAAAGGCGTTCAAGGACGGCGGCTTTTTTGTCGATCCGCACGTGACGCTGACGGTCACGCAGTCGCTCAGCCAACGGGTATCGGTGCTCGGCGAAGTCCGGACGCCAGGCCGCTATGCAGTCGATGCCAGGACCACGATCGTCGATCTTCTGGCGCAGGCCGGCGGCGAGACTGAGTTCGCGTCCGATACGGTATATGTGCTGCGTACCGATGCGGGCGGAGCGGTCAAACGCTATCCGGTCAATATGAAGGGTCTGGCCGACCCGGGGGCCTCGGCTCCGACGCAGATCCTGCGCGCCGGGGACTCGGTATACGTGCCACGCGCGGAACAATTCTTCATTCTGGGCGAAGTCCAGAAGCCGAGCATGTACAAGCTCGAACCCAATTTGACGGTCCTGCAGGCAATCTCGCTCGCGGGCGGCGTCACCGCAAAAGGCAGCGACCGGCGGGTGGAGATCAAGCGCACCGGCAAGGACGGCCAGCAGGTGGTGATCAAACCCAAGCCCAACGACCTGGTGCAGCCGGACGACGTGATTCGGGTCAAGGAGAGCATATTTTGAGAATGTCCAGAAACTTGCCGGTACTGGCAACCGAGCCGCAGCCGCCGGTACCGATGGTACCAATGCAGTATGCGCAGAGCAGCCTGTCGCACGTGCAATTGCTGGCGATCCTGTGGGCCCACAGACGACAGGCGATCATGATCGCAGTGGCGCTCGTGGCGGCGACGGTCGTCATCGTCAAGCAATTGCCCAAGAGCTATACGGCGCAGGCTACGGTCCTGGTCAACTTCGAGTCCAACGACGGCACGCGAGCCGCGCCGCCCGACATGTTCACCAACTATCTGCTGACGCAGGTGGCGCTGCTGCAAGACCGCGAAGTGCTCCTGGCCGTTATCGATCGCCTGGGATTGACGCAGGACCCGGAGTTCACGGGCGGCTTCAGGAACGACGGCGTCAACACGCTACGCGACTGGGTCGAGAAGCAATTGCGGGGCAACCTGGCCGTGGAGCAAGGCAAGGGCCTGCAGCTGCTGTACGTATCCGCGACATCCAAGGACCGCAACAAAGCGGCGCAGATCGCCAATGCCCTCGTCGAGGCCTATCAGGCGCGGGAGTCGAATCACAGCGACGATGCCAGCAGTGGCCGCACGCACGAATATAACGAGGAACTGACCGACCTGAAGGCCAAGGTCACCGATGCCGAGCACCGCATGGCGGATTTCCGCCAGCGCACCGGCGTCACCGACGTCGTGGCGGCAAACGACGTCGAGACCCAGGTCCTGTCGCAGCTCGAGCAACAATTGCTTGCCGCGCAGAACACCCGGCGCACCGCGGAATCCAAGACCAACGAGGACCAGGGATCCAGCGAACAGGTGATGGGATCGGCGCTGATCCAAAACCTCAAGAACCAGGTTTCGACCCTGCAGGCGCAGCTGGCGCAGACGAGCGCGACGCTGGGACCGAAGCATCCCAAGGTGCTGGAGCTGCAATCGCAGATCGCGGCGGCCAACCGCTCACTCGAGCACGAAATCCAGAAATTTTCGCAAAGCAGCACTGCCAATGTCGCCAGCGCTTCGGATCTCGAAGGCAAATTGCGTCGCGCGGTGGACGAGCAGCGGGCAAAGCTGCTGAGGATCCGCCAGATGCAGGATGAGGGCCAGAAGCTGCAGCTCGAGCTGGAGTCGGCGCGGACCGTGTACAAGCGCGCGCTCGACAGCTACGACCAGACCATGTTCGCGACCTCCAGCTTCGTGAGCCGCGCGACGGTGCCGCTCGAGCCGAGCAAGCCGAACAAGATGCTACTGCTGGCGATCGGCGTTCTGCTGGCCGGACTGGTCGGTGTCGCCGGCCCGCTGTGCTATGAGCTGCTGTTCAATCGCCGCCTGCACTGCCGCGACGACATCGAGCGGGACCTCGGCCTGCCGGTACTCGCGGAGTTCAACCGTATTCCCGCCGAACCGAGATACACATGAGTGCAGAACGTGCTGAAGGGGTCGTGCGCCCGATCGATGCCGAACTGAGTGATGCGCTGATCGCGCATTGCAATCTGTCGGGAGAGGACATCGATCGCATCAACGAAGCCATGCACGCACGGCGGCAGAGCTTCTGCGAAGTCGCGTTTCAACTCAACCTCGCCACCCGCGAGGACATCGACATGGTGTCGCACTTCGTGCGCCAGCACTCCCGTGCCGGCCAGCCGGGCGTGATCGAGACCGCCATTCGCAGCGCGCAGGGCGGCGGCACCACCGCGCTGACCGTGCGCCAGGGCATGGCGCGACTCAGCAGCGCCCTGATCCACGCGCGCGATGCGGATGACGAGCGCAGCGAGAAGATCCGGGCGCTGCGGACCGAATTGATGCTGCTCAGTGACTCGGCGCAGCGCGGCAATGTGTTCGCACTGGTGGGGCCCGGGCGCGGCGAGGGCCGCTCGCAGCTGTGCGCCGAACTCGCGATCGCCTTCGCCCAGCTTGGACGCCGCACGTTACTGGTGGATGCGGACCTGCGGCACCCGCGCCAGCACGTGCTGTTCACCGCGGACAATCAGTGGGGTCTGGCACAGACCCTGACGCTCGGCGAGCCGCCGTATCTGCATGGCGTCGAAGGGCTGCCGGAACTGGCGGTGCTGACCTCGGGTACCATTCCCCCGAATCCGCTCGAGCTGGTGTCGCACCGCCGATTCGAGCGCCTGATCACGGAACTTCGGCGCCAGCATGATTTCATCGTGATCGACACGCCCGCAGTATCGCAATATGCCGACGCGCTGCAGATCGCTACGCTCGCCAAGCGCGTGGTGGTGGTGAGCCGGGCCGAATTCACCTCGCTGCAGAGCATGAAGGACATGCTGCGCCGCCTGGCCGTCACGGAATCAAAGATTCTGGGCGCGGTCATCAGCAAGTTTTGAGTGCTCAGGCATGGCGCCCGATCGCCACGCAACTCCCCCCGCAGCAGCTGCCGGCCCCGGCGTGAAGGTCAGCGTCTGCATCGCCACCTATCGCCGCCCGGAGCGCCTGCGCGCCGTGCTGCAGGATCTGGCGCGGCAGACCCGCCTGCCCGACCAGGTGGTGGTAGTGGACAACGATCAGTCGGGCAGCGCCCGTCCGCTGATCGAGCAGCTGCGGATATCCGGCTTGCCGTTCACGATTGCGTATGACGTGCAGCCGAAGCGCAACATTGCCTTGACGCGCAATCTCACCGTCAGGCTCTCCGAGGGCGAATGGCTGGCATTCATCGACGACGACGAGCGGGCGCCGGAGCACTGGCTGCAGCAGCTGCTCGAGGCGGCCGACAGGTATGGCGCCGACGGGATTCTCGCGCCGGTCGAGCCGCAGCTGCCGCCGGACGCCCCGCGCTGGATCCGCCGCGGCCGCTTCTACGATTTCGCGCACCAGCGCAGCGGCGAGCCGGTGCCGCTCAATTGCATGCGCTTCGGTAACGTCCTGCTGCGCGGCAAGCCGCTGCGCGCCGAACCGGGACCGTTCGATCCGAGTTACGGCCTGAGCACCGGCGAGGATGGCGATCTGCTGGTTCGGATTGCGCGCAAAGGCGCCCGCATCATCTGGTGTGATGAGGCGATCGTCTGGGAGCCGATCGAACCCGGGCGCCTGTCGTTGCGCTGGCTGTTGATGCGCGCTCTGAGCGGCGGACAGGAATTCGCGCGCCAGACGGTCAACGGCAAGTATGGCCAGATCACCTGGATCGGCCGCGCCGTATTCTTCTGTCGTGTGTTACTGCAACTTCTGGTGGCCGCCGCTCTGGCAGCGCTGTCCTGGCCGGGTGGGCGACACCGGGCGGCGCGCTGGTTGATCACTGCGTCCGCCAATCTCGGCAAACTGTCGGTATTCTGGGGCTGGCGTTACCGCGCCTACGCCTGAAGGCGCAAATGATGACCCTGCTCAATCTGCTCGTCCTGCTGGTATTGGTGGCGCTGGCGGTGCCTGCCACTCTCGCCTGCCTGTATCTGCTGGTGCAGACCCTGATGTCGGGCCCAGTGCCGCCGCCGCCGGCATCCGCGCGGCGGCTGCGGTTCGACATCGTGGTGCCGGCGCACAACGAAGCGGTCGGGATCGCTCATACGATCGCCAATCTGCGTCAGCTCGATTGGCCCGCCGATCGATACCGCATCCTGGTGGTGGCCGACAACTGCACCGACGCGACCGCAGCCATTGCCGGCGCAGCGGGCGCTACCGTGCTCGAGCGTTGCGACCCGACGCTGCGCGGCAAGGGCTATGCGCTGCTGTTCGCCTTTCAGCGCAGTCGTGCCGACGCCTGGGCCGACGCGATCGCCGTGGTTGACGCCGATTCGGAAGCCTCCCCGAACCTGCTGGAAGCCTTTGCGGCACGGATTGAACACGGGGCGGATGCGGTACAGGCTCATTATGGCGTGCTCAATCCGTGGGGATCCTGGCGCACGCGCCTGCTGACGGTGGCGATGGCGGCTTATCACATCGTGCGTTCGCGTGCCCGCGAGCGCTGGCGCGTCTCCTGCGGCGTGCGCGGCAACGGCTGGTGCGTCACCCAGAAACTGCTCGAACAGGTCAGTTACAACGCATTCTCACTGGCGGAGGACCTCGAATACGGCATCGCGCTGGGCCTGGCCGGTTATCGGGTGCACTACGCCGGCGAGGCCGAAGCGGCCCAGGATATGACGGCCAGTCCGCAGGCCGCACGCACGCAGCGCCGGCGCTGGGAGATTGGCCGATTCCAGCTGATCCGCTCGCGCACGCTGCCGTTGCTGCGAACGGCGCTGCAGCGGCGCAGCCCGGTGTGTCTGGACCTCGCCCTGGATCTGCTGGTGCTGCCCTTCAGCTACGTGGCGCTCGGTGTCGGCGCACTGCTCGTTGCCGCGCTGCTGGCCGCATGGTGGCACGCGGGATTCATGCCCTGGGTCTGGTTCTCGGTCGGCTGCGTGCTGGTCCTGGTCGCTTATGTAATGCGCGGCTGGCAACTGAGCGGTATCGGCGCGCGCGGCCTGCTGGATCTGCTCGGCGCGCCGGTGTTCGTGATCTGGAAACTGCTGCTGATGCTGCTCAGTCGCAATCAATCCAACGGCTGGGTTCGCACCGAACGGAAGCGTTCCTGACGGCCGACGCACCGCTCGGTAGCGCAGCTCGCGGATTCTCCGGCATCCAAATATCGGAAAAAAAAACCCGGGGCGCCCCCGGCTGTAAGCACCCGCTAGCGCGCGACGACGCGCAGTCGAATCGCGCCTAGCACCAGACGATCTGGCTGGG
The DNA here is from genome assembly GCA_963701975.1 of uncultured Gammaproteobacteria bacterium. Classification (GTDB taxonomy): domain Bacteria; phylum Pseudomonadota; class Gammaproteobacteria; order Steroidobacterales; family Steroidobacteraceae; genus FEN-1191. The sequence continues at coordinate 2,486,508 of OY969692.1, read as the reverse complement.
CGTGCACGCGTTCACGCTTTTAGCCTATTAAATGCGGCATTTATTTGAATCTTTAGTGACCAACTCCACAATTTCTGCAAGCCCCGTCCAGGAATGATCTGTCACGGATTTGCGACACGTCGCGGTGCGGAGACAGATTGATGCCTATAGACATCGCGTCGAAACTGCGATCACAAAGTTTTGTTTCTAGACGGGGACGCGACGATGAAGAATGTTGGACGGGGAGGCGCCCTGGGCGCATTGCTCTGCATGCTCGCGGCATGCGGCGGTTCCAATTCAAGTAATTCATCGGGCAGTAGTAGCCCTTCCAGCACCGGACCGAGTAGCGCCGCCCCCCAGGTGGCGCTCACGTCATCGAACTACAGCGCCGCACCGGCCTCGACCGCGGTGGTGGCGATCTATCGCAGCGGCAATTCGGCCGGAACGGCCACGGTCGGCTACACCACGGTCAACGGCAGCGCCCTTGCCGGCACCGACTACACCGCCACCAGCGGCAGCGTGAGCTGGAGTGATGGCGAAACGGCCGTCAAGACGGTGTCCGTGCCAGTCACGAGCCGCGCTGCCGGCAAGCACTTCGCCATCGCGCTCACCAGCGTCGAGGGCCAGGCGACCTTCGGATCACCGACGGCAGCCACGGTCGCAGTCGCGGGCACGGCGGGCAGCTCGAGCCCGACGAGCGCGACGAACTCGAGCGCTTCGGCCAGTGGCACCATGATCCCCTCGGCCACGCAGATCGTGGACAGTTCACATAACGTTTGGACCGTCTCTGCTGGCACGGTGTACGAAGGCGGCGCAGCCGCAGGCTACTCAGGCAATGTTGCACTGCTGCTGTACTACGGCGGCACGATCTATCAGGAAAACAAGACCTGCCTGTGGTGGTCCTGGAATGGCAGCGCCTGGGTCTCGACCAGCAATCCAGCCCCCAGTCTCACCCCGGCCTGCGCAAGCACCACCGCCGCAGCCCCAGCTGCATCGAGCTCCACCGTCACCCCCAGCGGAAACTTCGGCATCCAGGTGAAGGGCAATCATTTCGTGAGCAGCCTGGACGGCAGCGTGCTGCACCTGGTGGGCTCCAACGTCTCGGGGCTCGAGGGCGGTGCGGGTAATTCCCCACGGGTGTGGGGCGGATTTTCCGGCACCACCGTCGCTCAGTGGAAGACCATCGCCTCCACCTGGGGCATCAACATCATCCGCCTGCCGATCAACTCCTATGACTGGCTCAACATCGTGTGCGTGGACCCGGGCAGCGGCAATGCGCACTCCGCCTACTCCTCCAACGGCAACGGCACCTACACCCCTGATCCCAAGGGCATCTTCCGCGGCATCGTCGCACAGACCGTGGCCAACCTCACCGCGGCGGGCCTGTACGTGATCCTCGACCTGCACTGGGATGCCCCCAACAACGCCGCCGGTCAGCCGCAGTGCCCGGTCGGCCAGCCCGCCTTTGCCGGCTCCGATCACGCGCTCGACTTCTGGAGCTCGATCGCCACCACCTTCCAGGGCAACCCGGCCGTGATGTTTGAGCTGTTCAATGAGCCCTTCGGCGACGGCGTGTACGGCCATAGCGTCAACAATGTCGCGCCAGGACCCGATGCATTCCTGATGCGCGACGGCGGGCCGCTCGCGCCGTTCCACATGCAGAACAACCCGGCGGGCAATACCGATCTCATCCTCAACCACGGGGGCCAGGCCCCGGTCGCCAGCAAACAGGCGATGATCAATGCGATCCGCGCCACCGGAGCCACCAACGTCATCCTCGACTCCCCGATCTGGTGGGCCGGCGAGATCGAGACCTGGCTGGCCGCCAAGCCGACCGATCCGCTCGGACAGCTGGCAGTCGCCTGGCATATCTACGGCTACAACAAAGGCCCGGCCCCCGCGCTCAACGTCCTGGCGAAGGGCTATCCGATCATGATTACCGAGAACGAGGGTTTCGATGCCGCCCTCAACGGCGGCCGCAGCTCGAATGGCTACGCCTGGGCGGCCGCCAATGACATCGGCTGCCTCCAGTGGGGCTGGAACAACTGGGGTGGCGCATCCAATCTCCAAGCCCTGGTGAGAATCAACCCCTGGAGTGCCGGCGGGGCTCCGCTGCCCTAATCCTCAGCCTCACGCGAATCGCAGCGGCGGCACGACGCCTGGCGCGTCCGCCGCTGGCTGCGCGCGCTGCTGGCAGCAGCGCGCATCGTCAGGATCATGCGCCTGCCAACCACCATCGGCGCGCTGATCGCAGTTCTCCTGCAGCAGTCCTCGAACCTCCCGTCTGTCACGCTGAATCTTGCCGCCATGCCACCAGCGGCCATGAGCGCTGCGGCTGGTAGTGCCGGTCGGTGCGCGGTCGCAGGGCGCAATAGTCAGCAGTTTTTAGTGGGCGGCAGCGAATACATCTACACGCGTCGCGGGCGCAGCCGGCCTGTCGGCCGTCGCTGTCTGGAGACGTGCGCACTCGCGGACACTTTGCAACGGCGATTCTTCTTCTATTAACTGGCTCGCGTTGTAAGGGCAAACCCGCCGTGAGGCGGGGACGCAAAGCCTCCGGTCTTGGGTCCGATAAGGACGTGAGATAGCGGGGTTGCCGGCCAGGAGACGGTGCCAGCGCATCGCGTCTTCACCGTCAACACTCGCTGCTCGCGCCTCTCTCGGTACGTACCTCGCCGGAGCGCTTCCAAGGGCTCCAACCTGATAGCGAGGCGATTTGACAATGCGTACCGACAAGAAACGGGGAATCCTGGGCCTGAGCATGGCTGTGCTCGGCCTGACGCTCGCCCTGGCGGGCTGCGGCAGCTCGAGCGATGCCGCATCCGCGGGTGCAGCGGCAACCGCCAGCGGCGTCAGCAGCACCGGCGGCGCGCTGCTGGCCCCCGTGGGCAGCTCCTCGAGCTCCAGCGGCGGGACCAGCTCCAGCCTTTCAGGCAGCTCCAGCTCCTCGAGCGGCGCCAGCTCCGCGATCGCGAGCGCTTCGGCCAACGGCGCGATGACCCCCTCGGCCACCCAGCTCGTCGATGCTGCCCATAATGTCTGGACCGTCGCCGGTGGCGTCGTCTACGAGAATGGCAAGACCGCAGGCTACTCGGCCAATGTGGCAACGCTGCTGTACTACGGCGGCACGATCTATCAGGAAAACAAGACCTGCCTGTGGTGGTCCTGGAATGGCAGCGCCTGGGTCTCCACCAGCAATCCAGCCCCCAGTCTCACCCCAGCCTGCGCGAGCACCACCGCCGCAGCCCCAACCTCGCCTGCGGCCTCGAGCTCCACCGTCACCCCCAGCGGAAACTTCGGCATCCAGGTGAAGGGCAATCATTTCGTGAGCAGCCTGGACGGCAGCGTGCTGCACCTGGTGGGCTCCAACGTCTCGGGGCTCGAGGGCGGTGCGGGTAACTCCCCACGGGTGTGGGGCGGATTTTCCGGCACCAGCGTCGCTCAGTGGAAGACCATCGCCTCCACCTGGGGCATCAACATCATCCGCCTGCCGATCAACTCCTATGACTGGCTCAACATCGTGTGCGTGGACCCGGGCAGCGGCAATGCCGCCTCCTCCTACTCCTCCAACGGCAACGGCACCTACACCCCTGATCCCAAGGGCATCTTCCACGGCATCGTCGCACAGACCGTGGCCAACCTCACCGCGGCGGGCCTGTACGTGATCCTCGACCTGCACTGGGATGCCCCCAACAACGCCGCCGGTCAGCCGCAGTGCCCGGTCGGCCAGCCCGCCTTTGCCGGCTCCGATCATGCGCTCGACTTCTGGAGCTCGATCGCCACCACCTTCCAGGGCAACCCGGCCGTGATGTTTGAGCTGTTCAATGAGCCCTTCGGCGACGGCGTGTACGGCGATAGCGTCAACAATGTCGCGCCAGGACCCGATGCATTGCTGATGCGCGACGGCGGGCTGCTCGCGCCGTTCCACATGCAGAACAACCCGGCGGGCAATACCGATCTCATCCTCAACCACGGGGGCCAGGCCCCGGTCGCCGGCAAACAGGCGATGATCAATGCGATCCGCGCCACCGGAGCCACCAACGTCATCCTCGACTCCCCGATCTGGTGGGCCGGCGAGATCGAGACCTGGCTGGCCGCCAAGCCGACCGATCCGCTCGGACAGCTGGCAGTCGCCTGGCATATCTACGGCTACAACAAAGGCCCGGCCCCCGCGCTCAACGTCCTGGCGAAGGGCTATCCGATCATGATTACCGAGAACGAGGGTTTCGATGCCGCCCTCGACGGCGGCCGCAGCTCGAATGGCTACGCCTGGGCGGCCGCCAATGACATCGGCTGCCTCCAGTGGGGCTGGAACAACTGGGGGGGCGCATCCAATCTCCAAGCCCTGGTGAGCACCAACCCCTGGAGTGCCGGCGGGGCTCCGCCGCCCTAGTCCTCAATCTCAGCCCTGATCGGCAGCAGCATCGCGCCTCAACAACCTCCCGCGCCGCGCTGCCGCCCCTTCCCCGTCTCGCCCCGCGTACCGCGGGGCTTTTTTTTGGGGCGGCCGGCTGCTTTGCATACTGCTCCTTCCATTCGGCGTCGCCGCGGTCCATGCATCGAATGCCATCGGCTCGAATGCCCCGCAGCCGCCAGCGCATCTCGGAATACTCGATACTCGGCAAGCTGCTGAGGTCGATCGCGCACCGCGCGAAGCGGCGTTTCGCCGATAGCATCGCCCACCTCGGGAACTACGTTCAGATCGTGCTGCGCAAGCGCTGAGCGTCCATGTCCGTGCGCGTGCAGGCTGCACCGACCGCGATGCTGTTGAGCCTCGCTCGCGAGGCAAGCGTCGTCGTCGGATACCATGTTGATATACTGCCTGCCGCCACCCGACATCCATCATCTCAGGTACAGAACTTTGATCAGCTTGCTGCAATGAGCGTGCGCCAGTCCGGTCGCTTCCTGCATTTCTTCGGCATTGGCGTTCTGGATCAGATCCTGCTGTCCGGCGCCAACTTCATCGCCGGGTTCGTCATGATCCGCTACACCAGCGATGTCTCCTATGGCCAGTTTGTGCTGGTCCAGTCGGCGATAGCGCTGCTGGTGAGCGCGCAGGGCGCGTGGCTCTCCGGGCCGGTCACGATGCTCGCACCGGCGAAATCGGCGGAGGTCCGGGTCCGAATGATTGGTTTCCTGGGCGCCAGCCAGACGCGGCTGCTGCGGCGTAGCGCCCCGGTCCTGCTGATCATACCGTTGGCGGCCTATCTGATCGGAATCTGGAACGCAAACGTCTCACTGGCGATCGCAGGCATGATTCTGGCCAGCTGGGGCGCCTTGCAACGCGAGTATCGCCGGAGTGTGCTGCTGATCTATTCGCGCCCGCAGGGAATGCTGGGAGCCGACGCGGTCTACGTCACGACGCTGTTGCTGGGCATCGCCATTGCATTGCTGAGTCGCCCGCTGGCCGGGCCGCTGGCCATCGCCGCGCTCGGCGCCGCAGGCTGGGCCAGCGCGCTCGCCGCTCACCGCCTGCTCGCCGTGAGCCCAGGTTGGGTGTCCGGCGACGCCCGTCCTTTCTGGCTCGAAATCCGAACGGTCGGAGCCTGGTCGCTGGTTGGCGCGGTGATCTACTGGTTGTTCACGCAAAGCTACAACTACGTACTGGCGACGCGCCTCGACCTCACGGCAGTCACCAACGTGAACGCGGCGCGCCTGGTACTCACGCCGGTATTCGTCTTCATGTACGGCATCAACAACCTGCTGATGCCCATTGCCTCGAACTGGCTGGCGAATTTCGGCATGACGCGCATGATGCGCAGACTCATGGTGCTCACGGTGGCGATCTGCGCGATCGACCTGTTGTACTTCGCGGTCGCCTGGGTGCTGCGCGACTGGCTGATCGTCGATCTGATGCACAAGCACATCGCCGACCAGGACCGATTGCTGATTCTGTGGGGCTGCGTGGCACTGATTTTCCTGCCGCGCGAGATGCTGCAATCGGCTCTGTGGGCGCTGCAGCGCGTCCGGTCGATGGCGTGGCTGATCGGACTGAGCGCCGCAGTGTCGTTGACGCTGATGTGGCTGGGTATCCCACGATGGGGCGCGGCCGCGGTATTGATCGGACAGGTAGCCGGCGAATGCGTGAACCTGATCGGGCTGGCACTGCTGTTGTGGCGGCTGCGGCAGCGCCCCACGATGACGTAACGGGGTCGGTGCAGGCGTGGCGCGGCCGCTTAGGTATCCTGGGCCGCAGTCACCGGGTTCGAACGCGGCCAACGCCGCAGGCGACCAGGATCGGGACCCACACCGCCAGGTAGCCCAGGGCAAAGGGCCAGTTCAGATCCGACATGGGTCGGGTGCGGGCACCGTAAATGGCGACACCGGCAAACAGCAGCAGCGCGATGCCGCTCCACCAGAATCCGACGCGCACCACCCAGCGCCACAGACCCCAGAGCACCCCGCGTGGCTTACCCATCGCGTAGGCGCCGAACCACAGCGCCAGCAGCACCACGGCGATGAGCAGCCACCATGGAGCCTTGTTGGTGGTGATGGGAATCATGCGGCCCAAGGTAGCGTATTGCATGCCCGCCGGCCGGGTCAGCTCCTGGATGCAGATGAACAGCAGCAATGCGGCACCAGCCGAGCTCAGCAGAACCAGCACGGCCTCTTTGATTACCGACAGAGTGCGCACAGCCGGGCCTCGGTACGGGACAGCACCCAGCCATCCAGCTGGACGGTGGTTCCGGAAGCAAAATCGCGGCGCACGCGCGCATCGAGCCGGCGGCGCAGACTGGCGCGATCCAGGGCCTTTGCGTCGGCGTCCGTCGCGCCCATCGACGCGACGGTCAGGCGGGCCAGGATGTGCGGATCGTCTTCTGCGGGAACCTGGCGAAGGTACAGGCGCCCGAGGCGGCGCGCGGCCGCGGAATCGTGAACCAGCGCGCGCAGCCCGGCCACGAGCTCATCGAGGCAATCCCCGGGCGCGCGCGCAGCAGCGCGACGCGGCATCAGTGACAGTCCGGATGCACAGCCCAGACAAAGGAGTACGAAGCGCCGCGTGTAACGCATGCGGGATGGGTCTCTTCAGCTGGCCAATGATTTGAGGTGATGCGACAGGCGCAATGCCAGTGCGACGATGGTCATGGTCGGATCGTCGCAGGCATAGGTCGGGAATACCGAACTGCCGGCAATAAAGAGATTACCGATGCCATGGACGCGACAGTCGGCGTCCACAACGCCGTGGCGCGGGTCATTGTGCATGCGCGTCGTACCCATGTGGTGATGGCCATGGCCCATGTTCTGCATCGGATCATGGCCGGTGGCGCTCGATTCGATACGCAGCCGGCCGACGCCGGCGCGTCCCAGGTCCTGCCCCAGCAGTTCGTGCGCGCGCTGCATTTGCTGCTCGAGATTATCCGGCAGTCGCCAATTGAGCTGAATCTTGCGCATCCCCAGCGCGTCCACGTCGGCCGCCAGCGTCACGCGGCTTTGCGGGTCGGGGTCGGGCCCGCAGATATAGAACGTGGTAAAGCTGCCCGGTGGCTCGTGCCACAGCTTGTCGTACAACCAGCTGGCGGGCATTTCCAGTCGATTGACCGTGTGCGACAGGTAGTACTCGATCTGATTGGCATGGGCGTCCGACATCCTCCGGCGCAGCGCCTGGGGCAGCTCGATCTTCTCCGGGTCACTCCCGGGGCCACCCAGGGCAAAAATGCTGATGGCAAATGGCGGCAGGTGCTCGCGGCGCCGCAGCTCGTCGGTGGCGCACAAGTATCCCTCGACAACGCTGCCGCGAACCGCGCGCTTGTCGAAGAAGCGCAGCTCCGGACTCGACGGATCAGCCAGAATGGTTGCACCCCCGATCACGTAGGGATGATCCATGAAATAGCGGCCGAGCTGGTCGAATTGATTGCCCAGTCCGGCCTTTTGCACCCGATTGGCATTGAGCAGCAGACGTGCGTTCTCGATGCCGCCGGCAGCCAGCACGTAGTGCCTGGCGCGGGCGCGGAACTGCTTGCCGTCAAGGCAGGCGAGCTTCACGCCAGTGACCTTGTCGGCGCTGTCATTGGTTTCGATGTCGACGAGATTGGCATTCAGGTACACCGACAGGCCCTCGGCCGAGGCCAGGTCGTTGCGATACGCCGTGCCGAACCGGGTCGGCGGACTGAAGTGCAACACGCCGCACTTGAGGTTAGCATCGGCAGCCGCCGGCAGAGGCCGCGCATCCTCGCTGCTCCAATCCGTCGGATCGTAGCTGTACGGGCCGAGCTGGCAGATTTCATGCGCCGGCTGGTAGTACGGCTCCAGCACATCCAGCCCGATCGGCCAGTCCGCGAGATCCAGCGAGTCGAAGGGTCGGCACGAACCCTCCCAGTGGTTGGTGGTGCCGCCGAGGTAACGCAGTCGATCGCGATCCAGCGGCGTGAAGTCGTGGCCGACGACGGCCCCCGCGTAGAGGGCCTGCGTGTCGGCGTCGAACTCCAGGCCACCACTCTCGAACAGGGCTACCGTCCGGTTCCTGCCGGCGAGGTCCCGAGCCAGTGTAATGCCGGCCGCTCCAGCCCCGACAATGCAGATATCCGCATCAACCGTGAAATTCTTCGATAGCTTCTTGGCATCGACAAACATTAATGCGAAATTCCCGGGACACAGTTCAGTCCAGTTACACGGCGGTGGTGGCACGGCGCCCGCCGACCCCCAGATTCACACCTGGATTCAGATCCGCCGTCGCACAGGAAGTTCGCGCCAAAGCGGGCTATCTTATTGCAAAGGTTCGCGAAATCAACTTCGTCCGCGAAAATGCCGGCAATGTGTCTCAACAAAGTTCAAGAGAGGTTGCGTCGCCTCCGCATGCTCTGGCCGCACCCACGCGGGCAGGCTAAATTTGCGCTGCGTCCCACTTTCAACGTCAGGCTACACTTATACTAATGTCAGTCTCGATTTCCATTGGCTGCTGACGCATTGCCAAGCCCTGCTCACGCGGTGCCGGCCTGCACTGTGCACCGTCGCCATGAAACCACTGATTCACGCGGCCGAGACAGAGGACGCTGCGAGCCGGGCCTCATTTGCGGCCGGCGGGCTTTGCATTTCTATAGCGCAGGACAGTTACGAGGATGAATAACAAGCCGCAACCGTTGGTCAGCGTGCTGACACCGGTCTACAACAACGCCGAGCATCTGCCCCAGTGCATCGAAAGCGTCCTGGCGCAGACCTATCAGAACTGGGACTACCTGCTGATCAACAACTGCAGTACCGACGGGTCGGGCGAGATCATGCGCCGCTATGCCGCCCAGGATTCGCGCATTCGCGTGCACGACAACGTCGAATTTCTGCGCGCTGTGCCCAACCACAACTTCGCGCTCCGGCAAATATCGCCGGCAAGCCGATATTGCAAGGTCGTGTTTGGCGACGACTGGATCTTTCCTTCCTGCATCGAGGAAATGGTCGCCGTGGCCGAACAGCACCCCTCGGTCGGGCTGGTTGGTGCATACGGTCTGGACGGTCGCTGGGTCGTCTGGGACGGATTGCCTTATCCGAGCACGCTGGTGCCGGGCCGCGATGCATGCCGGCTGCTGTTTCTGGACAAGGTGTACGTGCTGGGCACGGCGAGCTCGTTACTGTATCGCAGCGACCTGGTGCGCGCGCACGATCCCTTCTATAACGAGTCGAACATACACGCCGACACCGAAGCCTGCATCGCGCTGCTGCGCCAGTATGATTTCGGCTTCGTTCACCAGGTTCTGGCATTCACCCGCCAGCGACCGGGCTCGCTGATGACCCTTTCCCAGTCGATGAACACGCTGATCGCGGCACGACTTTATGAGCTGACCCGTTACGGCCCGGATTTTCTGACGCCGCAGGAGCTGCAGGCCTGCGTGAAGCAGCAGCTTTCCGGATATTACAATTTCCTCGCCGTCAGCCTGATACGCGGCCGGCACGATGCAAAGTTCTGGGCTTTCCACAAAGCCAAGCTCAACGAATGCGGTGTCGGCTACAGCCGGCTGCGCCTGGCGGTCGCGGTGCTGGCGCGATTCCTCAGGGCGGGCTTGAACCCGATGAAGACGATCGAGAAGCTGAGTCGCTGACACGCTTGGCGACTCATCAGTTGCCTTCAATCCTGTACAGCACCTGGCTCGGCGCGGCGTGTCCGGTCGCTATGAACGCCCGGTCCCAGACCTCGGGCTTGCTGGCAAACATCACGACGATGTCCTTGTGCAGCTCCGGCCCATTGCATAGCTTCAGGCGCATCGGTTGATCATCGCAGTTGCTGCTGCCGGCTTCAGCTCCCTCGTGCCCGAGCATCGTCGGCAGAACCACCAGGGAAATGTGCTGCTGCTTCAGATATTCGGCCCACCTGCCGGAATACAGGTAGGTGACGAGGCTTGGATCCGTGAGCCCCCCCAGATCGACGATCTTGACGTTGCTGAAATAGCCGATTCCGCCGATGTCAAACACTGCCACCGGCGTGCCGGCCGGCACATTCGCAGCCAGCCATTTGCCCATTCTGACATGCGTTCCGTTGATGTGTTGGATGCCCTCATCGGTAATGTGCATCCAGTCGAACAGCGAATACAACGCCAGCGCAAACATCAGTACAACCACTCCGGTATCAACCTTGCCTGAAACCCGCGAAAGCGTGCCGGCTCTTTCCGACACCCGGTGCACGAGTTCCATGCAGCCCAGCGCCATCAGCGGAAATATGAAGACCAGTGTCATCGCCTGATAGCGCATTGCGTGCCCGGTCGTCGGCAGCATCACGCAGTAGATCAGGAAGTTACTGACGGCCAGAAGAGTCAGAAACAACGTGTGCCACGCCCGTCTGCGAAACAATCGGACCAGCCCCATTGCGAGGGCGGCACAGGAAACGGCCAGCACCACCCTGGTCGCGATGCTTCCCTTGGCAAAGTCGGTGAACAGGAAGAACTTTACGATCTGGAAACCCCAGGCCCGCAACAGCGCCAGCATCGGAACGATCTGCCCTGCATGCACATCCCCCAGGTAAAGCCACCTGCGGCCACTGAAGGTCACGGGCATAACCGAATGCGACGTCCACAGGTTGTTCAATATGACCAGTGCGACGAAAATCGCACTCGGAATCAGGAACAGGATGAACTCGCGGCGGGGCTTGCCAAGCCACCAGCCGGCGACCAGAAAAATCGGCAGGAATGCGCCGCCCTCCTGTCGGCTCGCAATCGACAGGCCGCAGAACAGGCCCGCGAGCAGCGGCTTCGACACCCGTGCCTCGGGGTTGGGTGAAAGCCAGAAATGCGCCGCCAGAAATGCGGTGGCGATGAACAGCAGATGCTCCATGCCGGTCGAGATCAGCCACGCAAAGTTTCCGGTGATCGCTGGCAATGCGGCAAGCGCCACGGTCTCGAGCGGGCGCAGACCGTCCCTGGTCGCCGCCGAGTACAGCACGAATACGATGGCGGCCAGACACAGAATGTTGAACAGCAGCAGATACACCGTCGGGGCGACGAACGGCATCAACCGGTAGTTGAGCGCAATGATCCAGGGCCAGATTGCGCTCGAGGATCCGGCGGTTGCGACTCCCGGAACGTAACCTGGGACACCGAATTGCGCCGTGTTGCGGCCGATGATCTGATGGATCCACGAGTCATCCAATGGGAAGCCATGCTCCCGCAACACCGGCAGGCTGATGACTGTGGTACCCAACACGACACAGGCGATGACGATGACAGCAACTGCAATCGCGGCGTAGCTCTGGTGGCTGGAATCGGAGCGCAGCAAAAATGCGTTGAATGAAAGGCCATTTCGAATATTCATCAACATTCCTTGCCAGAAGCAATATTCTTTGTCAACGTCGAACCATCGCTCTCGACACGACTGCCCCGGCTACCACTTGCAGCAGATGGCGCATGCCGTGCGGACGAGGTGGTGCGATCGAGCGTCGAAGTCTCGAACGCGGGCGGCACGCGACCAGCGCGCCAGGTCGGATGCGAGGTCTGCCGTTACATTAATTCCGTCGCTGTGTTTAATAAAGCTCGGTGGCGTTGCCGCATCATCCCAGGCCATCGTGAATTGCAAATACTGTGAGGCAATTCTGACCTGAGTTCGGACCCGGGCGGTGTTTGCAGGGCAGCGGCCGTGCCATAATTTGAACGACGTTGGAGCAGCACATGAGTTTAGTGAACCACGTCTCAGTCCTCGTGTCCGCCGGTCCGCCAGCCATTGCCGGGTGCGGCAGCAGTGCGTATCGCCCCGCAGCACCCCGGCGGAGCCAATGACGAATCAGCGCAGCTCGCAAACCCGCGCAATAACGCCAATTGCCGCGACGATTGCGCTACTGGTATTTGCACTGGCTCTCTGGCTGCGCGTGGTGGCGCTTGGACGCGGCGGTTTCTGGCTGGATGAAATCTACAGCGCCGCGTTTGCCAACCTTTCCGTGCTCGGAACGGTCGCGGCAGTATTCCTGCACGATCCTCATCCGCCGCTCTACTATCTGCAGCTCAATGCCTGGGGACGGCTCGGGCATGGCGATGTCTGGCTGCTGCTCAATTCCGTGATCTGGAGTGCGGCGACCCTGCTGGCGGTGTTCGTCGGTGCCAGCCGCCAATTTGGATCGGCCGCCGGCCTGATCGCGCTATGCCTCTGCGCAGTAATGGGCAGCGAGGTTTATTTCGCCGACGAACTTCGCATGTACGCGATGTATGGCTGCCTCGTTGTACTGAGCTGGATTGCCGCCGGCCGGCTGCGCGCGGACTATCGCTTCCGGAGCGCGGTCCCGTTGATCGTCATTCTGGCGATCATGGGCGCAGTGCACAGCGCGAGCATCGTGGCCGCATCGGCCGCACTGCTGTACGCGTTCCCGGAGGGGAGCGGACAGCAGACAAGACGCCTGTTGCCGACGTGGCTCGCAATCGACGCCGTCGTGGCGTGCACCTATCTGCCCTGGGCGGTCAACGCCAGCTTTCGCCACCTCGAACATACGTCCGTGCCGTCGCTGCAATCGGCCAGCCACACGGTTGCTGGCTGGATCATCGGTTATGGTGATGCCGCCTTACCAGCGTGGACTGGCCCCGCTACGACGATCGCAATGGCGGTGAGTCTGGTCGCGATAGCGCTGACGCTGCCGATGCTGTCGCGCCTCGTGATCTGCTTCATTGCATGGCCACTGCTCTTCGGCGCCGCACTATGCTTCGCGGTACAGCCGATCTGGCTCGATCGCACATTCGCCTTCTGCGCGCCGTTTGTCGCCATCGCATACGGCGCGGCGATCGGCCGCATTCTGGCCACGCGTGGCCGGGGAACCGGCAAGGCGGCGCTGTATTCCAGCATTGGATTGGTTGCAGCGGCGACTGCCGGCGGTGCATGGCTGGCCTACGTTCAGGCGACCACACCGTACAAGCCGGATCATTACCGCGATCTCGCCCGGTACCTGGCGCAACAGGTCAGGCCAGGAGAGATCATCTACGCGCCCGATGCCGCAACCTTCTGGGGCGTGAGTCGCTATCTCATAGGACCAGACTGGGGCAATATCTTCCAGGTGCAGGACCCGGCTGAATTGTCCCGACTCAAGAAGTGGCAGCGCCTGTACGCCCTGCTGGGTCCGACCGCTGCCAGGCGCCTTGGCTTGCTGCCCACGGGTCGCCGTCTCGACAGCTTCAAGGTTCCGATGTTCATCGGATTCTCGCCGCTGCCTGACCTTGCAAGCGTGACGGCGGTCTGGTTGGTCGTGCCCGACGATGTACCGCTGAACGATCTGCGCCTGTGCGCGGACCAGTATCCGGCACCGTCCGCCTTTGGGCGCTTGCTCGCATATCGAGTGCCGTGCCCATGAATCGGCCGATCCGCGCTGCGGTACAATGCGGCCTGCGATACGCTTTCGCGGTCAGATACCGACGGGGCACGCCACCGGCATATCGCCTGCTCCTGGCTTTGAACTCAGAGAGAGCCCGATAAATGGCGCGTTCCGCGACAACCTACGCCCGTCCCCGCACGCCGCTGCCGCCCAGGTCGGCACCGGCCCCGACCTGGATGCGCGACGACCAGAGCCTGATCCTGGTGGCAGCGTTGGTCTGGCTGGCATTTTTTCGCGTGGTCGTGCCGGGCTTCTTCGACTACTCGGACAAAGATCTCGCGATCATTCAGAACAGCAGCGGGTCCATCGGCAACCAGATCATCTGGCTGAGCCTGGTGCTGGTTCCGCTGATACTGCTGCGATCCCGGCTGCAACTGACCTGGATGCTGCTCGGTTCAGTCAATGGCTGGTTCATGCTGCTGACCCTGTACGCATGCGCAAGCATGCTCTGGTCGATCGACCCCGACGCGACCTTCCGCAGGTTGTCGCATCTGATCGGCGTCTACGTCGTCTGCGCCACGGTTTGCCTCGTCGGCTGGGACGCCCGGCGTTTTCAGCGGGTTTTGCGGCCGGCCGTCACCGCGATGCTGGTCGGATCGATCATATTCGGACTCGTTCGCCCGGATCTGGCCATCTCCAATCCAGATTTCGCCAGCGGCGATCCAGGCGGTCATTGGCGCGGCCTCACCAATCACAAGAATGCGCTCGGCTCGGTGGCCAGTTTCGGCGCGATCCTGTGGTTTCACGCCCTGCTCTACAAGGACGCCAAGTGGTGGGCGATCGTCGTCGGGCTGGCTTCGTCGGTGGCATGTCTATATCTGTCTGGCAGCTCAACCTCGCAGTTGGGATCGCTGGTGGTGATGCTGTTCCTGCTGCTTGCAAAATTCACCCCGCCGCCGATGCGCAGCTACATGACCCCGATCGTGATCACCGTAGTCGTCGCCGCCATCGGCCTGTATGTGATCGCGGTGATGAAAATCGTGCCTGGCATGGATACGCTGATCAGCCCGATAACGGGGGCAGTGGGCAAGGACACAACCTTTTCGGGCCGGACACCCATTTGGGAACTCATCAAAACGCATATTCAGCAGCGTCCGATGACGGGAACCGGATACGGCGCATTCTGGGTCGGGCCGTTCAACACCTCGCCATCGTATGTATTCGTGAAACGCCTGTACTTCTATCCCGGGGAAGCGCACAACGGCTACCTCGATATCATCAATGACCTCGGCTACGTCGGCCTGTTGTTGCTCGCCGGTTTCGTCGTCAGGTACTTCGTATTATCGTTCCGGCTGCTGAAGATCGATCGAACCCAGGCCCTGCTGTATTTTTCGTTGATCTTCTACTTTCTGCTGTCGAACCTGACGGAATCGACTTGGGTATCCGTCGGGCCGAACTGGATGATATTCGCGATGGCCGTCTTTGCGATGTCGCGGCAGCTGCTCGATCAACGACTGCATGCCGCCCATGGAGATCCACTGGCTGCGACGAGCGCCGCGCCGCAGAAGGCTCCGGCGCCGGACACCCTGGCCACGCGCTACCGCACAATGACGCAGCTGCGGCGGCGCTGATGCGCTGCGCGAGTCACGCGGCGTCGTACTCGATGCGCTCGTAAGGGATCCGTCCTGCGACGACTTCCACGAACGGCTGACCGTTCCTGACCCCCACGGTCCCGAATCCGGAGTCGGTCGAACAGAAAACAGCGCCAGTCGCCCTTGACGGCCGGCCTGAGATGCAGCGTCTTGTCAACGGCGTCGAAGCGCGCTCCGCTCCAGGCCTGCAGCAGCGCGTACGAGGACATGGCGCGACCGTACCAGTGGCCGGCTTCGTATTCGTCGAACGGGTTGCGCACGCGACCATCGTACCGGGCGCGGCAGCAACGCACCACCTCGAGGCCCTGCTGCACCAATCCCATCTCGATCATGTGCGAGGCGCTTTGATATTCGATGCCGGTCCAGACCTCGTTGGAGTAGACGAACGGCAGTGAACGCGCACCGCCCTTGGGCCAGGTGCACAGCAGCAGCCCGCCTTCCTCGCCCAGCGCGTAGGTCGGACGTTGGGGATTGGCGAGACCGGACAGGTCGCGCTTCAGGTTGTAGTTGTGAACCGAGCGCAGATGGCTGGTGACCTTGGCTGCATTCAACGGCGGCGCCACGCCGCACACCGACGCCATCCACGCACCGAGAACGCCATCGGCAAGACAGCCCGCGCCGTATTGATAACTCGGCCCTTCCTTCTGGAACAGCGCGATGGCTTCGGGCGAGTAGCTGCCGGGACTGACCTGCATCGGATGCTGCGCGTGCAATCCACGCCATTGGATGCGCTGAATGAAATACTCGCCGTTGAAGAGTTCCGACTCGATCCTCGCCCTGCCGTTCGCCAGCAGCTCTTCGTAAAGCGTCGCGGCCTCGCCCATCGTCCGGCTCATCGCGACCGCCGCCTGCAGCGCGCCCAGATAGATGCTGGAGCACATGCCATCCGGTCCCCAGAATTCGATGTCGTAGGTATTGTGATGGGGCTCCTCGAGCCAACCCCGGTGGCGCGGATCCCAGGTGTCGATGCAGTAATCGAGGCTGCGCTTCACCCGCGGCCACAGCGCACGCAGCCACCCGCTGTCGCCACTGATGCGCCAGTCCCGATAGACCTTCATGATGCCGCCCAGCTGGCCGTCGGCGGCGGCGTAGTAGTCGTGTTCACCCGGCCGTATCGGCAGCAGGCTGCGAAAATTCTGATGGCCGGCATCGTTTTGCGATGGGCCAAATTCGGTTTCGCGCAACGTGCGCTCCAGGCTGGGGAACAGGTGCGCGATGCCCTGCGCGTAGTTCCACACGTGGGTGCAGGAACCGTAGGACGAGCCGGCATTATCGCCGCTGCCTTCCCACAGCCACAGCCTGCCATCGGTCTGCCGCAGCACCGTGGGCGATTTGAGAATGCAGAGATTGGCGGCGACGGCCTCGATCACTTCGGATGGCAGGGTGGTGTCGTAGAAGCAATCGCTGAAGCGGCTGGATTTGCGGCGCAGTTCCTCGTAGTGATCGCGCCAGTAGGCGCTGACCGCGTCAACATCGCCGAATCTCCCGGCATACCAGGGACAATAGGTCGCGGGATGAACGCCGGACGCCGGAACATCGGGGTCCTTGCCGATGCGCAGATTGCTCTGACCGCAATACCATGCCAGCCGCACGACGACGACGCGCGACGCCGCGGGCTCGAGCCGCAATGGAACGAACAATGACGCGCCCGGACTGGGGTCGCCGCCGGAAGGCGGCGGCGAATCGTAGCAGGCGCCGCGCTCGACATCGTTCCAGGCCAGGGTCAGTGCATCGAACCACTCGCCCCGAAACCAGGAATAGTTCACCCTGACATCAGGTTGCGTCACCGCCGCCGAGAAGGCGGCTTGTTCCCACGCCTTGTCCGGCGACGCGCCGTTCCAGAGCGTGAATCCGCCGGCCACGGGGCGCACGGCTTGCGGATGCCCGGGCCGCGCCAGGAAGTTCCTGGCGTTGAACGAGAACACCGCGTCGAGCGGTGCGGCGGCGCGGCTGCTGAAGCGGTATTCCAACGCCGCGACCGGCAGGCTCGAGTTGTCCGCGTCGCCCGGTTCGAACGGGCTCCAGCCAGTCAGTTCGACGTCGATTGGCAATCGCGCATCGGACAGCAGCACCTTGCCGAACGGAAACCGGGCCTCGAAGGCCGCGCGATGGAAGCGCGGCAGTCCATAGGTGGTGCCGGGCGCGCCGAGACCGGTGTCGGGCGGTCCGAAGATCTTGCGCGCAGGCACCGGACCTTCGAGCACGCGCGCCATCGGGTTGGCACCTTTGACCGCCAAAGCCGCGAACACGCAGGGCTCATTGAAGAGTTCCGGTCGATTGCGCAGCGACACATGAGACAGCGCGCCGGTGCCTTCCAGGCAGATCATGCCGGCACCGATCCCACCCATCGGGAAGGCGATCTGGTTCAGCCTCGCGCCCTGGTAGGTCGAGTTGAATGAGCGCGCCGGCTCGGCGGACGCCGCACAGGCTGGTTGAGCGTCGGACTTATCCGACCCCATGGCCAGTGCATCCGCCGCCGGACCCAGGCCCAGCATGCCGCCGGTCTGCGCACCGAGGCGGATGAAATCGCGACGTCCCCATCGCCCGTTGCTCATCGGCAGCAGCTTCCGGCGATATCCGTGTCAGGAAAATTTTTCAGCATATCGGCAATATCTTTTAGCCGCGAAGACTCAGTTCTCAATTTCAGATAAGGGTTGAAGCCTATGGCGTTGGCTGTCAATTGTCTCGGCTGACACCGTGATCCAGATAAGCCAAAAGCGCCGATGCGGATGGTAAGCTGCGTTGATCGGTTGGTTTTATCGCGTTGATTCTTAAGGAAGCAGCCTTGACCCAGGACCCCCGCCTGCCCGGCAAATCAAAGCGGCGGGCCATAATCGCCGTGGCTGCGGTGGCGATGGTGGCCTACGTGGGCGCCGGCTTTGCCGTCGATGCGGCACGCGTGCGCGAGGCGATCGAAGCGCTCGGCTGGATCGGCTGCACCCTGGTGCTGACTTTGTCCGTACTCAACTACCTGGTGCGCTTTCAGCGCTGGCAGATGTTCCTCGCGCGGCTCGGGCATCGGTTGCCGGGCATGCAGCATCTGCTGTGTTACCTGAGCGGCTTCGCCTTCACCGTCAGCCCGGCAAAGGCCGGCGAGGCGGTGCGTTCCATCTATCTGCGCGACCACGGCGTCAGCTACTCGGAGAGCGTCGCCGCACTGTTCGTCGAGCGCCTGCAGGATCTGCTGGCCATGGCACTGCTGGCGAGCCTGGTGGTTCTGGACTGGCCGGCGTACCGCCCGCTGATCGCGGGCGCGCTGCTGCTGGTGCTCGCGCTGGTGATCGCGTGCAGCCACCAGTCGCTGCCGGCGATCCTGCAGCGGTTTGCGGCACATGTCAGCCGGCCGCGAATCATCGCTGGCGTGGCGATGCTGGTAAACCTGCTGCGAGCCTCGCGCGCATTGCTGCAGCCAAGGCTGCTGCTGATCGGTACCGCCGTCGGCGTGCTGTCGTGGGGCGGCGAGGGATTGGGCTACTACCTGATCTGCCAGGGCCTGGGCGTACACGTGAACCTGCTGGTCGCCATCGGCATCTATGCGCTGGCGGTACTGGCGGGCACCGCGGCATTCTTCCTGCCGGCCGGCATTGGCGGCATGGAAGTGGTGATGACGACGTTACTGCTGAGCCATGGGGCACCGGTTCGCGTCTCGATCATCGCTACGCTGCTGTGCCGGGTGGCGACGCTGTGGTTCGCGGTGGTGATCGGGATTGGCGCCGCGGTCATTACCGAGCTCGGCGCGCGCCCGGCACGGCTGAGGTCGGCGTCATGAGTGCACACGCCATCCCATTGTGCGTCGGCATCAATGGCACGCTGACGCCGGCCAATGCACGGCATGAGCGTGTCCTGGGGCGCCTGAAGCGCATGGCCTTCGACGCCGCCGCGCTGCCGTTTCGCGACGAACTGGTCAAATGGCTGGGCGAGGAACGCGCCTCCGGCCGGCGCGTGATACTGGTCGCCGACGGCGATCCGAAACTTGCCGAACAGGTCGCCGCCCATCTGGGGCTGTTCGATGAGGTCGCGAGCACCGATGGCGGCGGCTCCGCGGCCGATCGCACGCGCCGCGCGCTGGTCGAGCGCTTCGGCGAGCGCGGCTTTGACTACGCGGGCAGCGACGCGGCCGACATCCCGGTGTGGGCAGCCGCGCGCGGCGCAATCGTAGTCGGCGATCGCAAGCTGGCCGATCGTGTCGGCCGGACAACGCAGTTGCTGCGCACTTTTGCGGCCCCGCAGGCGAACCTGCGCACCTGGATCAAGGCGATCCGCCTGCACCAGTGGGTCAAGAACGTACTGGTGTTCCTGCCGGCTCTGTTGTCCCACCATATCGCCAATCCGGCGGTCCTGTTGCCCGCGGTGCTGGCTTTTCTCGCATTCGGCTGTCTCGCGTCGAGCGTCTACGTCACCAACGACCTGTTCGACCTGGCTTCCGATCGCCAGCATCCGCGCAAGCGTCGCCGCCCTTTTGCCGCGGGACTGCTGTCAGTGCGCGCCGGTATCCATGCATCCCTGGCACTGCTGGTGTGCGCGATGCTGCTGGCGGCGCTGGTGGGCTGGAAGTTTGGACTGGTGCTGGCGTCCTATTACGTCCTGACTTGGGCCTATTCGCTGCGCCTGAAGCGCGTGGCACTGGTTGATGTCATGACGCTCGCGGGCCTTTATACACTGCGCATCATCGCCGGCTCGGCGGCCACGCACATCGAACTGTCGTTCTGGCTGCTGGCCTTCTCGGTGTTCGTGTTCCTGAGCCTGGGGTTCGTCAAGCGCTACGCCGAGCTGTACGATGCTCGCAAGGCCGGCAAGCTGGCGGGACACGGGCGCGGCTACGGTTCCGACGATCTGTCGCTGATCATGAACCTCGGCACGGCGGCCGGCTACTGCGCGGTCGTCGTCATCGCGCTCTATATCAACAGCCCGGATTCGATCGTCCTGTACCACCATCACAAGACGATGTGGATGATCTGCCCGTTGATGCTGTTCTGGATCAGCCGCGTCTGGATGCTGACGTCGCGCGGCCACATGCACGACGATCCGGTCGTGTTTGCACTGCGCGATCGGGTGAGCCTGCTGGTGATGGGCGCGCTCGGCCTATTGGTGCTGCTGGCGATCTAAAGGCGCCGCGATGTCCACTGGTGTCTCCTGGGGCCGTTGGCCCCGTCATCAACAGCGCGTCATCGCGCTTACCAACCGCTTCGAGACGTTGCCCGAAGCCGCACCAATGCTGGTTTTCGGCAATGGCCGCAGCTATGGCGACGTCTGCCTGAACGAGGGCGGCACGCTGCTGGCCGCGCGCAACCTCGACCGATTCATCAGCTTCGATGCCGCTAGCGGCGTCCTCGAGTGCGAGGCCGGCGTCCTGATCAGCGAGATCATCGCGCTGGCGCTGCCGCACGGCTGGTTTCCGGCCGTCACCCCCGGCACCGCACTGGTGACCGTGGGCGGGGCCATCGCCAATGACGTACACGGCAAGAATCACCATCGCGCGGGAAGCTTTGGCCATCATCTGCTGAGCTTCGAGCTGCGCCGCTCCGGCGGCGAGATGCTGCAGTGCTCGCCTGAGCAGCATGCCGACTGGTTCGCGGCCACCATCGGCGGACTGGGGCTGACCGGACTGATCACGACCGCACGCCTGCAGTTGCGGCGCGTGCCGGGCGAATGGGTCGAAGGCGACAGTCAGCGTTTCGGCAACCTGCGGGAATTCTTCGCGCTGGCCGCGCAATCGGACGCCAACTACGAATACACCGTGGCCTGGCTCGACTGCGCCGCAACCGGCGAGCGCCTCGGACGCGGCGTGTTCATGCGCGGCAATCACGTGCAGCACGACGCCCGGCCGCCGCGCGCACGCTCCCTGCGCTTTCCGCTGACGCCGCCGATCTCGCCGGTGACCGGCCTGTCGGTGCGGCTGTTCAATGAATTCTATTTTCATCGCCCGGCGGCGCAGCAGCAGCGCGCGATGTGGCACTACCAGCCGTTCCTGTTTCCGCTCGACGGCCTGCTGGAGTGGAACCGGCTGTACGGGCCGCGCGGCTTCTTCCAGTATCAGTGCGTACTGCCGCTGAGCGAGGCGACCGGCGCGTTGCCCGAGATGCTGCAGGTCATCGCGCGCTCGCGCCAGGGATCGTTCCTGGTGGTGCTGAAGCAGTTCGGCAACCTGCCGTCACGCGGCCTGCTGTCGTTTCCGCGCCCCGGGGTCACGCTGGCGCTGGATTTCCCCAACCGCGGCGAGCCGACCCTGCGGCTGCTCGAATCGCTCGACGCCATCACCCGCGCCGCCGGCGGTGCGGTCTATCCGGCCAAGGACGCGCGCATGTCGGCGCAATCATTTCAGCAATACTATCCCGCCTGGAGACAGCTGAAGGACTATCTCGATCCGAAGTTCTCCTCTTCGTTCTGGCGCAGAGTGACAGGGAGTTCGTGATGCAGCGTATCCTGATCGTCGGAGCAACCTCTGCCATCGCCGAAGCGACCGCACGGCGGTTCGCGTCTCGAGGTGATGCCTTGCTGCTGGCCGGCCGCAACAGCCAGCGGTTGCAAGCCATCGCCCAGGATCTGCGGGTGCGCGGCGCGAAGCTGGCGGAAACTTTCGAGTTCGACGCGCGCTCGTTGGATCGCATTCCGGCGCTGCTGCAGGCCGCCGGTGAGCGCCTCGGCGGGCTCGACGCGGCGTTGATTGCGCACGGCACGCTGTCCGACCAGAGCGCGTGTCAGCGCTCGGTCGAGCTGCTGCGCGAGGAATTCGACGTCAATGCGCTGTCCTTCATGGCGCTGTGCACCGATCTCGCCAACCAGTTCGAGGCCCAGGGCCGCGGCGTGATCGCTGTGATCTCTTCGGTGGCCGGGGATCGCGGCCGGCAATCCAACTACGTCTACGGTTCGGCCAAGGCAGCGGTCACGGCATTCACCAGCGGCCTGCGCCAGCGCCTGTATTCCAAAGGCGTTCGTGTCGTGACCATCAAGCCCGGCTTCGTCAGCACGCCGATGACCGCCGCATTCAAGAAGGGCGCGCTGTGGGCGACACCGGCGAGCGTCGCGGCCGACATCGTGCGCGCAATGGATGCCGGCAAGGCGGTGATCTATACGCCGTGGTTCTGGCGGCCAATCATGTGGATCATCCGCTCCGTGCCCGAGACGGTCTTTCGTCGCTTGAAGCTGTAGCTCGCCGCGGTTCGATCCGCCCCTTCGTCGACAGTTCAGCCAATCGAGCTTACCCCGCTGCATCGAGCACGGCGCGCGAAGTCGAATCGACGCGCCGGTCCGGCAGCGCGGGCATGCGCAGCAAGCTCTGCGACGCTCGCAGTGAAACATCCGGCTGATGTTATGTCTACGGGCTGTATCCCAGTGGCTGCATGCCAGCCCGGCGCTCGCACATATGTTAAGCGGCCACGTTCGACGACAGGTTTCCCTGCACAATGAGCCCTGTGTTGCATTCAGGCGGGCTGCATCAGATTCCAGGCGTGCCGAGAAAGCCTCGCACATCGAGCGTGCCACTGATGATGACGCAATAACTTGGTGACCAATCGACCGCTCCTCAGGGACGACGGAGACAGTGAGTTGAGCCTGGCAGGAAAGAGCTTGCGCGTGCGCATGCCGCGCCTTTACCGGTGGCTTCGCTGTCCGTCAGCCGATCAACGGATTCGAGCCTGCGGTCTGGTCGGCATGCTGGCCGTTGCCGTAGTCGGCGTGCCGCGGCCCGCTGCCGCCGCGATCGCCGTCGTGCAAGGCAACTACGCCACGCCGCACGCGGCCTCGAGCTCGGTGGGCATCGTCTACGCATCGGCGCAGAACGCGGGCGATCTCAACGTCGTCGTGGTCGGCTGGTATCCGGGAGCGGGCGTCAACGTCAGCTCGGTGACCGACAGCAAGAACAACACCTACGTGCTGGCGGTCGGTCCGACGGCGAGCAGCGGCAACGCCACGCAGTCGATCTACTACGCGAAGAACATCGCCTCCGCCGCCGCGGGCGCCAATGTCGTCTCGGTGAACTTCAGCGGCAGCGTGCCGGAAGCAGACATCCGCATCGAGGAGTACAGCGGGCTCGATCCGGTCAACCCGCTGGATGTGACGGTGGCAGCGGTGGGCTCGGGCACCGCGCCGAGCAGTGGTGCGGTCACGACCACCAGCGCCAATGACCTGCTGGTCGGCGCGGACATGATCCTCACCGGCTACGCGGCGGCGGGTGCCGGCTTTACCGCCCGCATCGTCACCAGTCCGAACAGCGACCTGCTGGAAGACCGCGTGGTCACAGCCACCGGCAGCTACAGCGCCACCGCGACCCAGACCGGCTCGGGCTGGTGGCTGATGCAGCTGGCAGCCTTTCGCATGGCCAGCAGCGGTGGCGACGCCACGCCGCCGACGCCGCCGGGCACTCCGACCGCCACGGCGGCCTCGAGCGCGCAGATCAACCTGGGCTGGACCGCGTCGAGCGATAACGTCGGGGTGACCGGCTATCTCGTCGAGCGCTGCCAGGGCGCGGGCTGCACCAGCTTTGCGCAGATCGGCACCTCCACCTCAACCTCCTACAATGACCCCGGGCTGACCGCCTCCACCAGCTACAGCTATCGGGTGCGTGCCACCGATGCGGCCGGCAACCTCAGTGGCTACTCCGGCACCGCCAGCACCACGACCCAGGCGGGCGCGACGGCGATCGCCTTGGTACAGGGCAACTACGCCACGCCGCACGCGGCCTCGAGCTCGGTGGGCATCGTCTACGCATCGGCGCAGAACGCGGGCGATCTCAACGTCGTCGTGGTCGGCTGGTATCCGGGAGCGGGCGTCAACGTCAGCTCGGTGACCGACAGCAAGAACAACACCTACGTGCTGGCGGTCGGTCCGACGGCGAACAGCGGCAACGCCACGCAGTCGATCTACTACGCGAAGAACATCGCCTCCGCCGCCGCGGGCGCCAATGTCGTCTCGGTGAACTTCAGCGGCAGCGTGCCGGAAGCGGACATCCGCATCGAGGAGTACAGCGGGCTCGATCCGGTCAACCCGCTGGATGTGACGGTGGCAGCGGTGGGCTCGGGCACCGCGCCGAGCAGTGGTGCGGTCACGACCACCAGCGCCAATGACCTGCTGGTCGGCGCGGACATGATCCTCACCGGCTACGCGGCGGCGGGTGCCGGCTTTACCGCCCGCATCGTCACCAGTCCGAACAGCGACCTGCTGGAAGACCGCGTGGTCACAGCCACCGGCAGCTACAGTGCCACCGCGACCCAGACCGGCTCGGGCTGGTGGCTGATGCAGCTGGCAGCCTTTCGCATGGCCAGCAGCGGTGGCGACGCCACGCCGCCGACGCCGCCGGGCACTCCGACCGCCACGGCGGCCTCGAGCGCGCAGATCAACCTGGGCTGGACCGCGTCGAGCGATAACGTCGGGGTGACCGGCTATCTCGTCGAGCGCTGCCAGGGCGCGGGCTGCACCAGCTTTGCGCAGATCGGCACCTCCACCTCAACCTCCTACAATGACCCCGGGCTGACCGCCTCCACCAGCTACAGCTATCGGGTGCGTGCCACCGATGCGGCCGGCAACCTCAGTGGCTACTCCGGCACCGCCAGCACCACGACCCAGGCGGGCGCGACGGCGATCGCCTTGGTACAGGGCAACTACGCCACGCCGCACGCGGCCTCGAGCTCGGTGGGCATCGTCTACGCATCGGCGCAGAACGCGGGCGATCTCAACGTCGTCGTGGTCGGCTGGTATCCGGGAGCGGGCGTCAACGTCAGCTCGGTGACCGACAGCAAGAACAACACCTACGTGCTGGCGGTCGGTCCGACGGCGAACAGCGGCAACGCCACGCAGTCGATCTACTACGCGAAGAACATCGCCTCCGCCGCCGCGGGCGCCAATGTCGTCTCGGTGAACTTCAGCGGCAGCGTGCCGGAAGCGGACATCCGCATCGAGGAGTACAGCGGGCTCGATCCGGTCAACCCGCTGGATGTGACGGTGGCAGCGGTGGGCTCGGGCACCGCGCCGAGCAGTGGTGCGGTCACGACCACCAGCGCCAATGACCTGCTGGTCGGCGCGGACATGATCCTCACCGGCTACGCGGCGGCGGGTGCCGGCTTTACCGCCCGCATCGTCACCAGTCCGAACAGCGACCTGCTGGAAGACCGCGTGGTCACAGCCACCGGCAGCTACAGCGCCACCGCGACCCAGATCGGCTCGGGCTGGTGGCTGATGCAGCTGGCAGCCTTTCGCATGGGCGGCAGCGGATTCAGCGCGATCACCCCGCGCCATGCCGCGCTGACACTGCTGCAGACACAGCAGTTCACGACCAACGCGCCCGGCGGCACGATTCTGAACTGGAGTGTCGACGGCGTGGCGGGCGGCAACAGCAGCGTCGGGACCGTCAGCAGCAGCGGCGTGTACACCCCGCCGGCGAGCCCCGGCACCCACACGGTCAGCGCCACCAATTCGCTCAACCCGGCCAACACAGTGAGCGTGACGGTCGCGGTCACCGACCTGAGCGGTATCACGACCTATCACAGCGACACTGCCCGCACCGGACAGAACCTGCACGAGTACGCCTTGACGCCGGCGATGGTGTCGAGCGGCGCGTTCGGCAAGCGCTGGTCGTGCACGCTCGACGGCACCGCCTACGCGCAACCGCTGTACGTGGCGAACCTGTCGATCGGCGGCGGCACGCACAACGTGCTGTTCGTCGTCACCGAGCACGATTCGATCTACGCGTTCGACGCCGACGCCCCAGGCTGCGTGACCTACTGGCACGTCAGCCTGATCAATCCGCCCGCCATCACGGCCACTTCAAACGCCATCTCCAGCTGTGACGATATCCTGACCGAATACGGCATCACCGGCACGCCGGTCATCGACCCGAGCTTCCAGACGATCTACCTGGTCGCCGCCACCACCGAGAACGGCGCTTACTTCCAGCGCCTGCATGCGCTGAACATCGCGACCGGCGCGGAGCGGGTGAATCCGCCGACCGTGATCCAGGCGACGGTCCCCGGCACCGGCGATGGCGGCAGCACGGTGAGCTTCAATCCAGGCCTGGAGAACCAGCGCCTGGGCCTGACCTTCACCCAGGGCGGCGTCGTGATCGGCTGGAGCTCGCACTGCGACGACGACGGGTGGTACGGCTGGATAATGCGCTACGACGCGACCTCGCTCCAGCAGACCGCCGTGTTCAATTCCACGCCTAATCAGGGCGAGGGCGGCATCTGGATGTCGGGCGGGGCGCCGGCGCTGGATTCGAACAGCAACATGTTCTTCTCCACCGGCAATGGCGGCTTCGACGACACCACGGACACCGTGCCCGCGCTCTCGCCGCACAACGACCTCGGCGAGAGCTTCGTGAACCTGAACCCGCAAACGCTGGTGCTGCAGGACCTCTACACCCCATCGCAGACTGCGGCCTGGACCTCGGCTGATCTCGACATTTCCTCCGCCGGCATCACCGTGCTGCCCGACGGCGTGGGTCCGACGGCCCACCCGAACGTACTGGTGGGCGCCGACAAGCAGGGTCATCTGTGGATGATCGACCGCAATCACATGTCGGGCTATCTGCCGAATGCCG
Organism: uncultured Gammaproteobacteria bacterium; assembly: GCA_963701975.1. Taxonomy (GTDB): domain Bacteria; phylum Pseudomonadota; class Gammaproteobacteria; order Steroidobacterales; family Steroidobacteraceae; genus FEN-1191. Next base: position 2,459,642 of record OY969692.1, on the reverse strand, counting down.
ACAACACCGTGCAGTACCTGACGCTGCCGAACCTCTCGGTTTGCTATCTGTGGTGCGTGTTCTCCACGCCCGGGTACTGGAACGGAACGGTCTACGTCGCCAGCAACTGGGGTCATCTGCTGGCGCTGCGGCTCTCGGGCGGTCTCATCCCTCAAAACGGGCAAGTCCCCATCGTCGCCTCCCAGAGCGCCGAGACCTACGGTTTTCCGGCGCCCACGCCGGTGATCTCGGCGTCGCCCTCGGGTGGCGCCATCGTCTGGGCGCTCGACAACCTGGCCAACGGCACGGAAGGCAACGGCAGCACCGCGCTCGGGCCGGCGATCCTGCGCGCCTACGACGCGACCAACCTCGGCACCACGCTGTACTCGAGCACCAAGCTTGCGGCGGACGCCGCGGGCAACGCTGCGAAATTCACCCTGCCGGTGGTTGCCAATGGTCACGTCTACGTCGCCGGAGCGGGCACCCTGACGGTGTACGGTCTGGCTCCCTGAAAGATCTGCGCCGTCACCGCCGTGGCAGCGAGTGCCTGGTTCAGTCCGCGCCACGACGGGATCGGCCGGTCGATGCGTCAGTGACGCAGGCACTGTTTCGAATCCGGCGATGCCCTAGAATCGCCCGGCAATCATGATCCTCGACGCCAACGATCTGCCCGATGACCAATCGCTGCGAGCCGACGTCTGCATCGTGGGCGCCGGCGCGGCGGGCATCAGCATGGCCTTGCAATTTATCGGCAGCGGCATCGAGGTGCTGCTGCTCGAGTCGGGCGGCTTCGGTGAAGAGCCGGACACCCAGGCGCTGTACGCCGGCGCCGTCGCCGATGAGCGGCTTCACAGCCCCCCGGATCGATATCGCCAGCGTCGTTTCGGCGGCACCACGCCTATCTGGGGCGGACGCTGCATGCCGCTCGACCCGATCGACTTCGAGGCGCGCGACTACGTGCCGCACAGCGGCTGGCCGCTGACCCTCGACGCGCTGCTACCGTACTACCCGATGGCAAACCGCCTGTGCGAGGCCGGAGACTTCAGCTACACGGCCGCCCTGACCTTTCGCGATGGCGGCCGGCCAATGATCGAAGGCTTCGAGAGCACCTGCTTCACCAGTGACACGCTCGAGCGCTTCAGTTGCCCGACCGACTTCGGCGCCCGCTATGGCGATCGGCTGCGTTCGGCACGCAACATCAGCGTGCTGCTGCATGCCAACGTGACCGCGATACGGTTGCAGGCCGATGGCGAGCGCGTGGCCGCGCTGCAGGTGCGAACCCTGGGCGGCAAGCGCCTGGAGGCGCGCGCCGGTCAATACGTGCTGGCGACCGGCGGCCTGGAGGTGCCGCGTCTGCTGCTGGCCAGTCGCGATGTTCACCCCCAGGGCATCGGCAACCAGCACGACCTGGTCGGCCGCTACTACATGTGCCACCTGGCCGGGACCATCGGTGCATTGAAGATCCTCAAGCCGCCGGCAGCGGTGCACCACGGCTACGAGATCTCCGATGAAGGGATCTACTGCCGCCGGCGCCTGGCGCTGCGGCCCGAGGTGCAGCGAACCCGGAGGATCGGCAACTTCATTGCGCGCCTGCATCATCCGCGTATCACCGATACGGCGCACCGCAGTTCGGTGCTGTCGCTGCTCTACCTGGCCAAGCCTCTCATTCCGTATGAATACGGCACGCGGCTGCGCGGCGATGAGCATGCAAGCACCGGCGCATGGCTCCGGCATCTCGGCAACGTCGTGACCGGCCCGTTCGAGGCGTTCGGGTTTGCCTGGCACATGCTGCGGGACCGGAAGCTAGCCGCACGCAAGTTTCCTTCGATCATCGTGACCTCGAAGGCAAATCTCTACAGCATCGATTTCCATGCCGAGCAGCAGCCCGAAGCGAGCAGCCGCGTAATGCTCGATCGCGCAACCGATGCGCTCGGCATGCCGCGCCTGCGCATCGACTGGCGCTACACCGCCGGAGATGTGGACTCGGTGCGGCGCGCCCTCGCGCTGCTGGCTGCCGAATTCGATCGCAGCGGTGTCGGCCGGCTCGAGTACGATCCGGCGACGGTGGAGGCGGAGATGACGCGCTATGGCGCCTACGGCGGGCACCACATCGGCACTGCGCGCATGGGTTCGGATCCGCGCGTGAGCGTGGTCGACAGCAACTGCCGGGTGCATGGCGTGGGCAATCTGTTCATCGCCAGCTCGGCAACCTTTCCGACCTCGAGCCAGGCCAATCCGACGCTGACGGTGATTGCGCTGTCATTGCGGCTGGCGGCGCACCTGCGCTGGCGGCTGCAGGCCGACTCGACCGCAAGTGCCATCGACGGGCCGTCCGAGCCGAGCAGCGCTCGCAGCACCGTTGCCGCCGCCGCGCCGCAATGACGGCGCGCATCGCCGCCGCCGGATGAAGCCCTGCGGCAGGAGCGGGCGCGGGTCAACCCCCGCGCTCAATCGTACAGCGGGGTTCGCACCGGGATGACTCCGCGCTGCAATTGCAGCTGAAACTGCACACCGACGGCGGTCGCGTCGAAATTGCCGAACGCCAGGTTCTGCGATGAGCGGGTCTGATAATTGAAGTACGGCTTGAGCACCAGCCAGGGCACCGGCTCGTACGTCACCATCAGCGACGGCGTAATCAGGCGCTGGGTCTGCTCGCCGGCGGTGGGCACCACGGCGCCGCCGACCAGTACATTGCCCTGACCGGGCAGCTGCCGGTAGGTGTAGTTGAATCCCAGCGTCACGCCGATCTTGTACGTGGCCTGCCATTTGGCGCTCAGCGCCGCAATGCTGTCAATTTCCGAGGCGACGCCGGCGAGATAGACATTGATCTGCCGGCTCAGCTCGGCTTCCATGGAGGTCTTGCCGGTCAGCGTGCGCTTGTAATCCAGGTCGCCGGTGAGGCCGGAGATGGTGCTTGTGCCGGTGGAGGACGTTCGGCGGGTGTAGCCAATCTCGCCGCGGAAGGTCGACAGGCCGGTGATCACGTCGGTCGCGGTCAGCCCGCCTGACTCCTGGGTGTAGGAAGGCTCCAGGGTGACCCCGGTGTCACTGAAGGATCCCTTCAGGTAGGTAGCGGTGGCACCAGCGGTTACTCCCGCGGTCCCGGTGTATTTGATCCCCAGCTCGCCCGAAGACTCGGTCACGCTCAGGTTCGGCGCGCCGATCTGCGGCTGGTCGATTTTGTGGGTGAGGCCGGTAACCTCGGCGCGCCAGTCGGGCGTGAACTGCACACTGGCCCTGCCGGTCTCGCGCTGCTCGGTCTGGATGACCAGTGATGTCCCGATCAGATTCCAGAATGACACCATGCTGCGGATGCGGGTGACGTCCAGCACGCCGTCCCAAAGGCGTCCCACCTTCCAGTCCCAGCCCGCATCGAACGTGTAATCGCTGTGATCGAGCTCCTTGAAGCGATCGTATCGATACTCGTTGCCCTGGACGGTGGCATAGAACTGCTGCAGGCTCCACAGGTAGCTGGCGTCCAGCAGGGCGCCGTACGTCACGTACGAGTCCCCGAAGCTGGTGCCGCCGAACGGTGTCGTGGTACCCCTCTGCAGATCGAACACGTTGGTGTTGTATTCGTAGTGGCTGGTCGCCGCGGCAGTCAGCGCCAGCTCCGCCCACGCTGATACCGGCGATGCCAGCATCGCTGCCAGCCACAGATGGCGCCAGCCGGGCACACGCCAGCGCCGTGACATTCCAGACGAGGCCGCCAGCCCGCATTGATGATGGTTCACCCAGCGATCTCCCCATGACCTGGGCGCGCACGGGCGCCCGGTGAATTGATTCCGATTCTATTACAGGGCGCAATTCGGTGCCCTGATGCCCCGCGAGCGCGCGCCTGACCCCGATTCCTGCCGACGGCTTTTACTTAATCCATTCGATTGCGCCGCTAAGCGCGTGAATGACAGGGAAATCCGCGCAGCGCAAACATATTCAACGCCCGGTACGCCGTTTGCACGCATTTTTCTCACTTGCGAGCGACGATCGCCGAGGCGAGCGCTATATACTACCGGAGAGCCGAAGAGCTGAGCGAGGTAAAGGTGGGCGCCGAAGGATCCTTCAGCGACAGCTTTGTGCCGCGCGCTGCGCGTCCATTGCCGCGCGCCAGTTCCGCACTGCTCTCGGATAGCTCGATCCGAAACAAGGCGTTCCGCCTCGGCACCGCGGAACCGCCGTCCGCGACCCTGTTGAAAGAATTTCTCGGTCCGGTGGTAGTGGTTACCAGCCTGCTGCTGTGTCTGGAAATCTCTGGCGCCCGACTGTCGCTGGAATATGCGGCGCTGGGACTGATCGTGTTCCTGGCGGCGAACCGCGTGCTGAGTACGCCGGAAATCGGCAGCGATCACAATCGACAGCATCAGCTGCGGCCTACGCCGCCACGTCTGCTGCTCGAGTGGTGCACGATATCGGCACTGGTGACGTTTGTGGTGACCGCGCTGGGTTTCATACACCTGTTCCCGCACGGTGCGCTGCTGGCCTGGTTCCTCGTGACGCCGGGCGCCCTGTGGGCGTCCAACCATGGCAGCGTCCGCCTCACGCGCTGGTGGATCTCGCGGCAGGGTTTGCACCGCCACATCATCATCGGCGCCACCGAGATTGGTCTGGAACTCGCCAAACGGGTGAAGCAGCAAAGCAATACCGGCCAGTTTCTCGGCTTCTTCGATTTCCGCGATCGCGGGCGCCTGCCGCAACTGGCCCCGGAGCAATGGGCCGGCGCCTGCGAAGGCGTCGCCGACTTCGTGCAGCGCCACGCGGTCGAGGCGATCTACATTGCCCTGCCCATATCCACCGCTCCGCGCATTGCCGAACTGCTGCAGGAGCTGCGCGACACCACCGCTTCGATCTACTTCGTGCCGAACCTGTTCGGGTTCGATCTGGTGCAGCCACGTTGCCTCGAGATCCATGGTATCCCGGCACTCGCGGTGTGCGAGACCCCGCATCTGGGCATGTCCGGACTGCGCAAGCGAACGCTGGACCTGGTGCTGGCCGTGTTCGGGCTGCTGCTGCTTGGGCCTTTTATGCTGGCCACCGCCGCCGCCGTCAGGCTGACGTCGCCCGGGCCGGCATGGTTCCGGCAGCGGCGTTACGGCCTCAACGGCGAGGAGATTTTCATCTACAAGTTTCGCAGCATGACGGTGTGCGAGGATGGCGCCGTGGTGACCCAGGCGAGGCTGGACGATCCGCGGACCACGCGCCTGGGACGCTTCCTGCGTCGTACCTCCCTCGACGAACTGCCACAGATCCTGAACGTCTTGGAGGGCAAGATGAGCTTCGTCGGACCGCGACCGCACGCGGTCGCGCACAACCAGCAGTATCGCAAGCTCATCAGCGGCTACATGATCCGGCACAAGGTCCGTCCCGGCATTACCGGGTGGGCCCAGGTGAACGGATTGCGCGGCGAGACTGATACTGTCGAGAAGATGCGCCGGCGCATCGAATACGACATCGACTACATGAACAACTGGTCGGTGTGGCTGGACATCAAGATCCTGGCGCGCACGGTGGTGCTGGTATTCCGCGACAAACGCGCTTATTAGTCTGCTAGGCGTGCGTCGAGCGCGCACCGCGACGATTGCCAGCCATCGATCCGTCGGTCAGGACATGCCGTCCCACAACTGTTCCATTTTCGAGCGCAGCGCAGCGTCGGGCAGGCGACCGCGTGCCGCCTGCTGATTGTCCTCCAGGTGCGCAAGCTTGGTGGATCCCGGAATCGCGCAGGTCACGGCCGGGTGCGAGATGACGTACTTCAGGAAGAACTGGCTCCAGCTCGACACATCGATGTCGGCAGCCCAGTCCGGGAGGCTGCGCTGGCCGGCCTGTCCGATCAGTGACGCGCGCGCCAGCGGCAGATTCACCAGCACCGCGACGCGACGCTCGAGTGCGACCGGAAGCACGCTGCTGGCAGCGTCGCGATTTGCGATCGAGTAATCGACCTGGATGAAATCGAGCGCATACCGGCGCATCGCCTCGAGCAGATCGGCGTGCTGCGACACCCGCGAGGTCGTGACGCCGAGGTAGCGGATCTTGCCCGCCCTCTTCCACTGCTGCAGCAGCGGCATCAGGCTGTCGGTGCCGTTCAGGTTATGGACCTGCAGCAGGTTGACGCGCTGCGTCTTCAGGCGCTCGAGCGAGCGGTGAAAACTCGCCTCACCGCCGCCGCCGAAGAATCCGTCCGCGGTGAGCTTGGTCGCGAGAAACATCTGATCGCGCGTGCCCAGCGCCTCGAGCGCATCGCCGATCAGCGCCTCGCTGTCGCCGTACGCGGCGGCCGTGTCGATCACCGAGGCACCCAACTCGTGCATGCGCCTGAGCTCGTCGCGGATGGCATCGGCCTCGGAGGATCGGAACGAGTCGGTACCGATCCCGATGGCGGGCACCCGCTCCCCGCTCGAGGGAATGGTCTTGCGGATCAGCGGCGGCGTGCCGGGCGCATCGCCAGCTGGTGCTGCGAGGCAGAATCCGGCGCCGGCGCAGGCGAGCAGAGCGTCGCAGATCGCCTCGCGGCGGGAGATCACGGAACGAAGTCGTGCGTCCATACGGGTCGATCCAGCGAGCAGCTGCAGCTCCCGGCCCTGACCGCGTGGCGTCCCCAAGGGGATTCGAACCCCTGTTACCGCCGTGAAAGGGCGATGTCCTGGGCCTCTAGACGATGGGGACAGGCTTTACGGCAGTGCGATCGTGGTGGAGCTAGGCGGGATCGAACCGCCGACCTCTTGCATGCCATGCAAGCGCTCTCCCAGCTGAGCTATAGCCCCACTGAAGGGGCGCGAAGGTACGCAAGCCCATGAATCCTGTCAACCACTATGCGGCGGAGATCCAACGCAGGGCGCGCTCGATGCGCTCACAGGTGATCTGCCGGCCCAGCAGCGCCACCGTGATGTCGATCGGGGGCGAGACGGACCCGCCCGAGAGCGCCACGCGCAGCGGTTGCGCCACTTTGCCGAGGCCGAGGCCGTAACGCTGCGCGACTGCGTTGACCACCTCGTGAATCGAGCCCGCGTTCCATTCTCCGAGGACCTTGAAGCCTTCCTCCAGCGCCTGCAGCACCGACGCCGCCTCGGGTGTGAGATTCTTGCGGGCCGCCTTGTCGTCGTAGGCCTCGATGTCGCAGAAGAAGAACAGGCTGTTCTGCGCCATTTCGTTGAACGTTCGGGCGCGCTCGCGCTGCGCATTGGCAACCCCCTCGAGCAGCCGCTCGTCATCCGCCACCACACCGAGCGCGGCCAGCCGCGCGCGCAATCCGGCCGCCAGCGTGGCTACCGGGGCGCGCATCATGTGCTGCTGGTTGAGCCACAGCAGTTTTTCCGGATCGAAGGCCGCGGCGGCCCTGTTGACGTCCTTGATGTCGAATGCGGCGATCATCTGCTCGCGCGTGAACACTTCCTGATCGCCGTGCGACCAGCCCAGCCGCACCAGGTAGTTGAGCAGCGCATCGGGCAGATAGCCGTCTTCCTGGTACTGCAGCACGCTGACCGCGCCATGACGTTTGGACAGCTTCGCGCCATCGGGTCCGAGGATCATCGGCACGTGCGCATAGGCCGGCGGCGTGGCACCGAGGGCGCGCAGCATGTTCATCTGCCGCGGGGTGTTGTTCAGATGATCGTCGCCGCGGATCACATGGGTGACGCCCATGTCCATATCGTCGACCACGACACAGAAATTGTAGGTCGGATGACCATCCGAGCGTTCGATGATCAGATCGTCGAGCTCGCGATTGTGGAACACGACGCGGCCATGGACCTGATCATCGACGATCACTTCCCCATCGAGCGGGTTCTTGAAGCGAATCGCCGGCACGACGCCCGCCCGGACCTGCTGAATGTCGCGGCAGCGGCCGTCGTAGCGCGGCTTTTCCTTGCGCGCGAGCTGCTGCAGGCGCATCGCCTCGAGCTCTTCCCTGGTGCAATAGCACCGATAGGCCTGGCCGCGCTCCAGCAGCTGCGCAATGACGGCCCGGTAGCGCGGGTAGCGCTGCGACTGGAAATAAGGCCCCTCGTCGGCGCCGAGCTCGAGCCAGCGCATCCCATCCAGAATCACCCGGACGGCTTCGTCCGTGGAACGTTCCCGATCGGTGTCCTCGACACGCAGGATGAACCTGCCGCCGTGATGGCGCGCATGCAGCCATGAAAACAGCGCCGTGCGCACCCCTCCGATGTGCAGCATGCCGGTGGGGCTCGGGGCAAATCGGGTGACGACAGTCATTTGCTGGTCTCGCGGCTACGCTTGGTTGCCCGCGGTTGGCCCATCGGGGCCGCGCATGGTAGCCGCGCCGCGATTGATTCGCCACGGGCCGCCGCTTAAACTTGCGCGCCCGCACGCTTCGGGCGGTTAGCTCAGCGGTAGAGCACTGCTTTCACACGGCAGGGGTCACTGGTTCGATCCCAGTACCGCCCACCATGAAATCCGTCACTTATTGGTTCGTACCAGACCTTATTTGGCCACAGCCGGCTCGTCCAGGTGCAGCGGGACGCGCAGATATGAGTTGATCAGCTTGGCGCTACCGTTGACGCTCAGATGGTGCGCGTCTTCGTACAGGTATCCCTTGTCGTCGCGTGGCGAGCACCAGCGCTCGTCGCAGAACAGAGGCGTCGGGTCAACGAAAAGCACGTCGGGATGCGCACGCGCCAGTTCTGCGACCGCGGCGCTGTAGGGTCCGCGCGCCCGGTCAGCCGCGGCGCGCTCGACGCGGCAGTCCCGCGGGGCGACCATCGGCAGCCGCCGGACACACTCGTTCGGCTGATGAAAGAAATGCGGAACGTCCTTCACGTACACCACATTCTTTCCCAGGCCGGTCAATGCCGCCAGCAACCCATCGGTACCGCGTATCAGCGCTTCGTGCTCGGTCAGCGGGTTATTGCCGTCGCGCCATCTCGTCGAAAGGATGGTGTCGGAGACCGGCCGGGCCGCCGGTGCGATCACCACGGTGCGGATCGACGGGATCTGGGCAGCCACCCTGACGACCTCGGCGGCAATGCCGGCACAGTTGTTTCCCCAGTTGAACTCATGGGTCGGGATGTAGGACAACGCCGGGTACGGCTCACAGTCGTGGCCGGATACCAGGATCGCGGGCAGCGGTACGCTTCCGGCGAGGACGGCGGAAAACAGCGCCATCGCATGGCTGTCGCCGACAAACAGCGCGGCGGGGCTCGCAGAAGTCGTAACGCAGACTTCCTCGTCCACCGGCTGCAGGTGCAGCAATGCGGCGCACGACGTGCTTCTGCCCGCGCGCGACTGGTTGAAGGCCTCGCGATTCTCGACCGACGCGAGCACGTCGTGGCCGAGGCGTGCCGGCACACGGCCCAGGTACGCAAAGAAGGTGATCGCCGCGGCCACACTCATCGCGGCGGCCAGCGTTGCGACCGGCACAGCCGATCGCGAATGCCGTATCGGTGTCTCGACGAAGCGATACGTCAGCCACGCCAGGAGGATCGCGAGTCCGACGGCGGCAAGTATCGGCAGTTTGGGCAGCCCCGTGCCGCCGACGATCTGCAGATAGGACAGCAGCGGCCAATGCCACAGATACAGCGGATAACTGATCAATCCGAACCAGACGACGATTGGCCGGGCCAGTAACATCCGATTCAGTGCCGCCTTTGGTCCCGCCGCAATTAGCAGCGTGGCACTGGCCGTTGGTATCAGCGCCCACCAACCGGGAAATGTGCGATCCGTCGTCAGGAATACGCAGCCTCCGATCGCCAGCAGCATCCCCACCACCGACGCGGCGTCGGCCCACAGGCCCTTCTGTCTTGCCAGCGCCGACTGTCTGCCGGCCAGGTACGCCAGCATGGCGCCCGAGAGCAGTTCCCAGAAGCGCGTGAGCGGTGAGTAGAAGTCGCCGATCGGATCGCTGTAGGCGATATCGAGCACGAACGATGCGGCGGCAACAGCGACGGACAGCAACAGCAGGTTCGCCCGCAGTCGCCAGCCGAGATAGACCAGTGAAGGCCACAGAATGTAGAACTGCTCCTCGACTCCGAGCGACCACAGATGCAGCAGTGGCTTGTGTTCGGCGCCGGCGTCGAAGTAACCGCTCTCCTGCCAAAGTTCGAAGTTGGAAAGGAACGCCGCGCCCGCAGCGCTTTGCCTCAATAGCTGGCGAAACTCGTCGTCAAACAGCACCGCCCAGCCCAGCGCCACCGTTACCAGGAGGACCAGCAGCAGAGCCGGAAATATCCGGCGAATTCTGCGGCTGTAGAACGTGGTAAAGCTGAAGGTGCCGCGCTCCAGGTTCTCGAACAATATCGATGAGATCAGAAAGCCGGAGATCACGAAGAAGATGTCCACCCCGATGAAACCACCGCGGACCCTGTTGGGAAAGGCGTGAAAGGCGACGACCGACAGAACGGCCACGGCGCGCAGCCCATCGATATCAGGGCGATATTTCGGGTGGGTCAGCTGCGACGACGTCGCCGGCGCCGCTGCCGCGTCGGGGGTTGGCATGTTCGTGATCATGCCCCGACGCAGGGAAAACCAACACGATCAGACATCTAAACTTCGATCCATGTCACTGCTATCCTGCCCTGCCCTGCTGGACTCATGTCCGCAGCAACGCCGCGATGCCGGCGGCGGGGACGGCCGCGAGCTCCTTTGGCTCCAGTTTATGCAGGCCGCCGCCGTAGACGCGGCCGCCGGCGATCATGACCTCAGTCGCAATGCCCTGGAGCACTTGCCATACCTGGCGTGCGCGCGCCAGGTCACCGTCGATAAACCGCGCCAGCGCCGCGCGCGGATAGAGCATCAGGTAGGTGTTGGCGCCGATCGCCAACGAGTGATTGAGGATAAAGCGGTGCGAGCCACCGTGGCTGCGCGCCATATAGGTGCAAAGGAACCAGGTCGGCTCGCGCACCTCCTGCGAGTACCACGGCACGCGGCGACTGCACAGGTATCCCTGGCTGAACCCGGCCCTGCCGGCTTCGAGGTAGCCCCAGAAGCGCGGATATTCGTCGCGGACCTGCTGCTCGGGCAGGCGGCAGTCCAGCAACCACAGGCTGTGCGCCAGCTGCGGTTCGCCGCGCTCATCGGCCAGCACCTCATCGGTTTCCAGCCGCCGCGGGCCCGGAAGAATCGGGCGCAGGCATTGGCGCGGAATCCCGCGCTCGCGCGCCTGTTCATGCGTCATGACGAAAAACGCATTGGCGCCCGTGGCGATTCCGCGCTTGACGTCGAAGGCTTCCCCCAGCGTCGCTGTCGCGGGCAGGCGCGCCCGGCCGAGGAGCGCCGGAAAGCCGCTCCATTTGGCGCCGTCCTCGAGCCGGGACGCGGCCGCCAGTCCGCGGGTACCGGGTCGTTCCAGCGAGCCGCCAAAGGTGAATTCGATCTGATGATGACGCTTGGGTTTTCGATTGTGCAGCCACACGATGGCAGAGGATACCAGCGCATCGTGGAATTGAACCTCAGTCGGATCGAACCGGTGAATGCGCAGCAGCGTGACCTCATGCAGCAGATAGCGTTTGAGCTCGCGCCCGTAATTGACATCCATGAACTCGCTCGGAACGAGCCACCCCGCGATCGCGCCTTCGCTCATCCAAGAGTGCGCAATCGCGATGAAGTGCGCATAGAGACCGGCCAGTCCACTCAGGCGCACACCGGCCGCGCTCATCGAGCGCTGGTGCAGCCGCAGCTTGGCCGACAGCTGCAGGTGGTGATGACGCACGTACGGCGGATTGCAGATCAGGAGATTGCATCGCTGGGCCTGTGACGCCGGGGCCGCCGCGGTGGTGAAGTCCTCGAGCCGCAGCTGCAGCGGCGTGCCGCGCCAGAGCGCCCGACACGGCTCCGCATAGTGCGCATCGATCTCGAACCCCGAGGCGGCTTGGATCGCGGCCAGCGGCCACTCGTGCAGCAGCGCGGCATAGAACGATCCGGTGCCGATCGCGGGATCCAGAAAACGCACCGGGCCGGCTCCGAGCAACCCGTGCGCATAGTGCAGCATCTGGCGTGCGAGGGCGCCTGGCGTGGCAAACTGCCCGAGACGGTTGCGTTGCTGCGGCGATCGCGCCGCATCTCGCGCCTGCTGCCACTCGAGCCGCCGCCGCTCGATCTGCGCCAGCGCCGGCCTCGGTGTCATATCCGCCTGCCCGGGCCGATTCGAGTGCTACGCGGCATCGATCTTGACCGCGGTACCGTATGCCAGCACTTCGGTGATGCCCGGCCCGACCTCGGTCGCGTCATAGCGCACGCCGATGACCGCGTTTGCGCCCATCTCGCGCGCGTGCTTGAGCATCAGCTCGTAAGCGTCATGGCGCGCACGTTCGCACAGCTGCGTGTAGAGGGTGATATTGCCGCCGAACAGGGTCTGCAGCGACGCTCCGATCGAGCCCACGAGGCTGCGCGAACGCACGACGACGCCGCGCACGATGCCCAGGTTTTGCACCACGCGCTGGCCGGGCAGTTCAAACGCGGTCGTGACCTTGTCGCTGAAGATCGCCATCGTTGCACCCCCGCAGACCGCGGCAAGCCTGCCCCGATGCCCGCCCGCGGTCAATCGACCGGCCGGGGGCTGGGCGCGCGGCTCAGGCCTCTCCGGTCAAGGTGACGAGGATCGTTCGCCGCATCGCGCCGGTACGATGTTCCCACAGGTAGATACCCTGCCAGGTCCCCAACCCCAGCGCGCCGTCGCGTATCGGCACCGTGAGTTCGCAGCCGAGCACCAGGCTGCGCACGTGCGCCGGCATGTCGTCCGGTCCTTCGGCGTCATGCCGAAACAGCGGATCGCCATCCGGCGCCAGACGCTGAGCAAACCTTTCCAGGTCGCGGCGCACCTCCGGATCGGCATTCTCCGTGATCACGAGACTGGCGCTGGTATGGCGCAGGAACAGATGGCATAGCCCGGTGCGGATGCCGCAGCCGTGCACCTGCGCCTCGACCTCGGCCGTCAATTCGAGGAAGCCGCGCCCGCGGGTCGCAATCTCGAGCTCAGTCTGTTGCCACACCCTGAGATCCCCTCGTGAGCCGCCGACGGTCGACAACCGGCGCGGCGCGATGGACGATAGCGCCTGAGCCACACGGAGCACCGATCGATCATGCCTAGCCGATGGACGCCGTTCGTCGTCGCCGCAGCCTGCCTGATCAGCAGCTGCGCCACCAGCCCGCATACCAGCCGCCCGGCCGCGGGGGCCAACGCCCAGCGCCAGGCCGCAGCGCTCAGCCCGGAAGCGGCCGGCGCCGCGACCGCCGCGGCGGTCAAGCAGGTCATTGCGACCGAACAGGCGTTCGCCAAGACCATGGCCACGCGCGACTTCAAGGCATTCGTCACGTTCCTGGCGCCCGACGCCGTGTTCTTCAGCGGCAACGCCGTCAGACACGGTTCCGCCGAAGTGGCCGCGCAGTGGCAGCCGTACTTCGATGGACCGAACGCCCCGTTCTCGTGGGCGCCGGATCACGTCGAGGTACTGGCCTCGGGCCGGCTCGCGCTGAGCACCGGCCCGGTCTATCAGGCCGGCAAGATGGTCGGGCGCTTCAATTCGATCTGGCGGCTCGAGGCGGACAACACCTGGCACATCGTGTTCGACAAGGGCGAGGCGGTGTGCAGCCCCAAATCCTGAAGATCGGGCGCGATCATGCGGCGGCACGACGCAGCCGGCGCCGCAGCGCTTCGATCAATGCCTGCAGCTCATCGATGCGCAGGGCCGCTCCGCAGCCCAGGAACACCAGCACGCCCGCGAACACGGTCAGCAGCAGTGCGCCGAGCTTGCCGATGAAGGCCTGCGTCGCCCAGGCGTCCAGCAGCCAGTGCTGCGACGCCCAGCACACCGCCGCCAGCGCCGCTGACGCGATCGCGACCTTGCCCAGCATCGCCAGCATGCGTTGCGTCTCGAGACGCTTGAGACGGTGGCGCATGAGCGCGTAGAGCACCAGAAAATTGAATGTGGCCACGCACGCGGTCGAGAACGCCAGCCCGCGGTGACCCCAGCCGAGGCGAAAGGTGAAGAACCAGTTGAACAGCAGGTTCAGCGCCACCGCGATGAAGCTGACCAACATCGGAGTCTTGCGCCGATCGAGCGCGTAGAACGCGTTGACCAGGACCTTGAGCGCTGCGTAGCCGCACAGTCCGGTCGCATAGAAACGCAGCGCCCCGGCGGCTTCCTCGGTCTGGTGGGCGTCGAAGCGGCCGTGCTGATACAGCACCGAGATGATCGGAGCGGCCAGCATCATCAGGCCGACCGCGGACGGCACCGTCAACAGGAACGCCAGCCGCATGGCGCGCGCGAGCTCGCCGCGAAACGCCGGTTCGTCGCCGCCAACCGCAAGGCGTGACAGCAGCGGCAGCGTCACGGTGCCGAGGGCGACACCGAACAGCCCCAGCGGCAGCTGCATCAGGCGAAATGCGATCGATAGCCAGAAGATCGGTCCGTCACCGAGCGTCGAGGCAAACATTGAGTTGACCAGGACGTTGAACTGCGTGGTGCTGGCCGCGATCACCGACGGCCCCATGAGCGCCAGGATCGCGTTGACGCCGGCATCGCGCCAGGCGAAATCGGGATGATAGCGGTAGCCAAGCCGGCGCAACCGCGGCAGCTGCACTCCGAGTTGTAGCGCGCCACCGATCAGCGTGCCGATCGCAAGCCCGATCAGCGCGCGCGGGCCGAACTGCGGATCGATCCAGGCCCCGAGCAGCACGCCGCCGACGATCGAGCCGATGTTGAAGAAGCTCGACGCCATCGCCGGCATGCCAAACACGTTCTTGGCGTTGAGCATGCCCATGACCAGCGCGGCGATCGACACCAGCAGGATGAACGGAAACATGATCCGGGTCAGCGTCGCGGTCAGCGCCGCCTTGCCGACATCGAATCCCGGCGCCAGCGTGGCCACCAGTTGCGGTGAGAATGCGATTCCGAGCAGGCAGATCGCGCTCAATACCAACGTGGCCAGAGTGGCCACCTTGTCGGCCAGCCGCCACGCCGCGGCATCGCCGCCGCGCGCGATGGTCTTGCTGAAGGTCGTGACGAAGGCGGTCGACAGCGCGCCCTCGGCGAACAGATCGCGCAGCAGGTTGGGAATGCGGAACGCCGCGGTAAAGGCGTCCATTGCGGCGCCGCCGCCGAACAGCGCCGCGCAGATCTGCTCGCGCGCCAGCCCGAGCAGCCGGCTGCACATGACAGCCACACCGATGATGCCTGCCGCCTTGGTGTTGAGGCGTTCGGTGCGCGCCTCAGGATTCTCGGCCATTCAATATCACGCGGTCATATCACGCGGCCAGACGTGCCCGAATCGCGGCACTGACCAATAGCAGCGAAACCGCTGCAGCTCGCATCGCGAGCACTGAGACGTAGCCGAGCGCCATGGCGTTGTGGAGCGGCAACAGACCCTTCGGCCCCGGGTGCGTCAACCCCCAGGCCGTGATCAGCAACGGTGGCAGCACGTAGGCGCCGAGCCAGAGCATGCGCTCCCGCCGGCCGATGCGGCGAGGCGGAGGTTCGGCTGGCGACGGCGCATGGCGCAACCACAGGATCAGCGCGACCACCACCACGACCAGACCCAGCACGCTGCTGCCGTACTGCAGCCAGCGATACAGGTGCAATGGATGCCCCGACATCTCCGGACCGTAATCGGTCAGCATCGGAAGCATGCGCACGCCGCGCGCATTCTCGTGCGTGAATGCGTCCCAGATCAGGTGCGTGATCGCGCCGAGCAGCAGCGCCGCAGCCGCGCGCAGCCAGGCGCCGGGCTGCGCGATCGATGCCGCAGCGTGCGCCGCGCGCAGCCGCAGATAGGCCCCGTCAGGCACCGCCTCGATCATCGCCGGCCTGATCAGCAGCAGCGTGAGCCAGTAGGCCGCCAACCCGAGCGGCAGGCAGAAGCGTGAACAGCGCCACGATGCCGTGGGTCTCCCAGCGCGCCAGCGATCCCGGCAGCAGCAGTCCGAAGTCCGGGGCCATGCTGCCGATGACGGCCGCGCTGAAGACGTGGGCGCGGGTGAGCGGCCGGTGTGCAGGCAATACCGCGGCAACGTGCGATACGGTGAACGGCATTGGGCCTCAACCAGTCCAGTCGCGCATCAACGCGGCCCGCTCCGGGCGACGCGGCAGCGAGTCATCCGGTGCCGGCATCGAACCCACGTAGACGAAACCCAGGCAGCGCTCCCCGGCGTCGAACCCGAGCTCCCGGCCGACCTCGGGATCGTAGGCGTTGCCGCCCGTCAGCCAGATCGCGCCATAGCCCATCGCGTGAAAAGCGTTGAGCAGGTTCATCACGGCGGCGCCGGTCGAGAGCAGCTGCTCGATCTCGGGCACCTTGTGATTGGCCCGCAGGTGCGCGCCCACGGCGATGACCAGCGGCGCGGTCAACGGCATGGTGCGGGCCTTCTCGAGCTTGCCCGGCGGCGTCGCCGGCTCGCGCTGCTGCAGGCGCCGCACGAACAGCGCCGAGAGTCGCGCCCTCGCGGCGCCGTGAATCAGCACGAACCTCCATGGCCTCAGGCCGCCATGGTCGGGTGCACGCAGCGCCGCGTCGACCGCGACCTCGATCTGCCCGCGCGAAGGCCCGGGCTCACGCAGCTGCAGCGCTGGGACCGAACGGCGCGACAGCAGCGACTCTATCGTGTTTGGGCTCTCAGGCTGCATCGAGCAACCGCAGTATCTCGGCGGTCTTATTCTGCATCAGCGTCGCATTGCCGCGCGATTCCACGTTCAGGCGCACCAGCGGCTCGGTGTTCGAGCCACGCAGATTGAATCGCCAGTGGTCGAATTCCATCGACAAGCCGTCGGTGAAATCGATCGACAGCGCGCGCGCCTGGTAGTTCTGCTGCACCCGTGCCAGCACGCTCCTGGTGTCGCCGATGGGTTCGCCGATCCTGCGATTGATCTCGCCGCTGGCCGGATAGAGCCGCTGCCGCTCTCCGACCAGTTCCCCGAGGCTCTTGCCGGACTCACTCATCACTGCCAGCACCAGCAGCCATGGAATCATGCCACTGTCGCAGTAGGCGAAATCGCGGAAGTAATGATGTGCGCTCATCTCCCCGCCGTAGACCGCGTCGACCTCGCGCATCCGCTGCTTGATGAACGCATGGCCCGACTTGCACAGCACCGGCTCGCCGCCGTACTGCTGCACGATGTCGATCGTGTTCCAGGTCAGGCGCGGGTCGTGCACGATGCGCGCGCCGCGGTAGCGGCGCAGAAAGCTCTCCGCGAGCAACCCGACCAGGTAGTAGCCTTCGATGAAACCGCCGTGCTCGTCGAAGAAGAAGCAGCGGTCATAGTCCCCGTCCCATGCCAGGCCGACGTCGGCGCCGGAGCTGCGGATCGCCTCGATGGTGCTGGCTCGGTTCTGCTCCAGCATCGGGTTGGGCACGCCATTGGGGAACGAACCATCGGGCCGGTGATTGATCTTGACGAATTCGAACGGCAGGTGCGGCTCGAGCTGATCGATGATCAGTCCGGCGCCGCCATTGCCGGCATTGACGACGACCTTGAGGCGCTTGAGCCGATCCGCCGTCACGTAACCGAGCAGGTGCCGCAGGTACTTGTCGCCGATGTCGAGCGGGCGGATCTGCCCGGGTCGTGCGGCCCGGCGCGGCAACTGCTCGCGTTCGATCAGCGTCCTCATCTCGGCCAGTCCGCTGTCGGAGCTGATCGGCCGGCTCTGCTCGCGCACGAACTTCATGCCGTTGTAGTCCGGGGGATTGTGGCTCGCGGTCACCATGATGCCGCCGTCGAGCTCTTCGGCGAAAGTCGCGAAATACACGCCCTCGGTGCCGCACAGGCCGATGTCGAGCACGTCGACACCCGCCTCGGTCAGTCCGCGCGTCAGCGCGTCGCGCAGCCGCGCGCTCGACTCACGGATATCGCGCCCGACCGCGACCAGCCTTGGCCTGACGAAGCCGGCATAAGCCGCGCCGATCTGGTAGGCCAGCGTGTCGTTGAGTTCGTCCGGAATGCGGCCGCGAACGTCGTAGGCCTTGAAGCAGCTCAGCGTGGGCATCCGGTTCCTCTGCGAGGCGCGATAAAAACGGGCGATATTAGTCGCATATGACACCGATCGGTACCGCTAGGTGCTGGTACCCTGGCGTCCATAGCGGTCCTCGAAGCGCACGATGTCGTCCTCGCCGAGGTAGCCGCCCGACTGCACCTCGATGATGTGCAGCGGAATGCGGCCCGGATTCTCGATGCGATGGCGCACGCCGATGGGAATGTAGGTCGATTGATTCTCCTCCAGCAGGAAAACGTCGTCGCCGCGGGTGATGCGCGCGGTGCCGGAAACCACCACCCAGTGTTCGGCGCGGTGATGATGCATCTGCAGCGACAGCACGCCGCCGGCGTGCACCACCAGGCGCTTGACCTGGAAGCGCTCGCCGACATCGATGGTGTCGTAACTGCCCCAGGGACGGAATACTTCCCGATGCAACGAAGTCTCGTAGCGCCCCTGCGCCTTGAGCTGCGCCACCAGCTTATCGACGTGCTGCGCCCGGTCCATCGGCGCCACCAGCACCGCATCCTTGGTCTCGACCACGACGTGATTGCGCAGGCCCACCGTCGCGACCAGCCGGCTCGCGGAGTAGACATAGCTGTCGTGGGTATCCTCGAGCAGCACGTCGCCAAATACCGCGTTGCCCTGCGGGTCGTGCTCACAGGCCGCGTGCAGCGATGGCCAGGTGCCGACGTCGCTCCAACCCGCATCGAGCGGCACCACCACCGCATCGGCGGTGTGCTCCATGACTGCATAGTCGATCGATTCGCTGCGGCATTCACGAAAGGCACCGTGGTCGATGCGCGTGAAGTCCAGATCGCGCACCGCAGCGGCGAAGCTGTTGGCGCACACCGCGGCGATGTCGGGGGCGAACTTCTCGAGCTCTTCCAGATAGCGGCGCGCGCGGAACAGGAACATGCCGCTGTTCCAGTAATATTCACCCGAAGCCAGGAACGCCTGCGCGCGCTCGCGCTCCGGCTTTTCGACGAACTCGGCGATGCGATAGCTGCCGCCCGCCAGGGCACCGCGCCGGATGTAGCCGTAACCGGTCTCAGGTGTGGTCGGAACGACGCCGAAGGTGACCAGCGCGCCGTTGCGGGCCGCCGCGGCCGCGACTTCGATGGCGCGCTGAAACGCCGGTATGTCGGTGATCACATGGTCCGCCGGCAGCACCAGCAGCAATGGATCCGCCTCCTCCCCGGCCAGCGTGGCATGCGCCGCCAGCGCGATCGCAGGCGCGGTATTGCGCCCGGCCGGCTCGAGCACGATCGCGCGCGGCGTGCTGGCGATCTCGCGCAGCTGCTCGGCCACCAGGAAGCGGTGCGCCTCGTTGCACACCACCATCGGCGCGCCGACCTCGAGCCCGGTGAGCCGCCGCACCGTGTCCTGCAGCATCGTCTGCGGGCCCGCCAGCGGCAGCAGTTGCTTCGGATACAGCTCACGCGACAGCGGCCACAGCCGCGTGCCGGCGCCGCCGGAAAGAATCACTGGAACGAGCATTCTCTAGCGGCTCTCCATCGTGGGCATGGTGGGCGTGGCGGGTATGGCGGGCGCGGCGGTGCGCGCCTCGGCCTGCGGCACCCGGCCACGGCCGATCGCAAAATACTCAAAGCCCAGGCGCTGCATCAGCGTCGGGTCGTAGAGATTCCTGCCGTCGAAGATCAGCGGCCGCACCAGCAGCGTCTTGAGCCGGTCGTAGTCGGGACTGCGGAATTCCTTCCATTCGGTCGCGATCAGCAGCGCCTCGGCGCCCTGGGCCGCCTCATAGGCGTCCTTGCAGAACAGCAGCCGCGCTGCCTGCGGCGCGTGCGCGTACAGTCGTCGGGCCTCGTTGCTCGCCACCGGATCATAGGCGCGCACGCTCGCCCCGGCGGCCAGCAGCTGATCGAGGATGACGCGGCTCGGCGCCTCGCGCATGTCGTCGGTATTGGGCTTGAAGGCCAGTCCCCACAACGCAAAGCTCTTGCCGCGCAGCTGGTCGTTGAAATGGGTGCGCAGCTTCTGCACCAGCACGCTCTTCTGCCGCTCGTTCACGCTGTCGACCGCACGCAGCAATTCGGCCTCGTGACCGACGTCGTGGGCGGAGCGGATCAGCGCCTTCACGTCCTTGGGGAAACACGAGCCGCCGTACCCGATCCCGGGATAGATGAAGCTGTAGCCGATGCGCGGGTCCGAGCCGATGCCGACGCGGACCTTCTCAATGTCGGCCCCGACGCGCTCGGCCATCGCCGCCAGCTCGTTCATGAAGCTGATCTTGGTAGCCAGCATGGCGTTGGCGGCGTACTTGGTGAGCTCGGCCGAGCGTATGTCCATCACCACGAGCCGGTCGTGGTTGCGCGTGAACGGTTCGTACAGCGCGCGCAGCAACTCGGTGGTGCGAGGGTTGTCGGTGCCGATCACGATCCGATCCGGTCGCATGAAGTCGTCGATCGCGGCCCCCTCCTTGAGGAACTCCGGATTGGAGACCACGTCGAACTCGATCGCCACGCCGCGCACGGACAGCGCCTTCTGCACTTCCCGGCGCACCAGATCGCCGGTGCCCACCGGCACGGTGGATTTGGTGACCAGGATGGCATAGCGCGCGAGGTGCTGGCCGACGGCCTGCGCGACCGTCAACACGTGTCGCAGATCCGCCGAGCCGTCCTCATCGGGCGGCGTGCCGACCGCAATCAGCTGAAACAGCCCATGCTCGACCGCGCGCGCGGTATCGGCGGTGAATTCCAGACGGCCGGCCTCGCGATTGCGGTGCATCAACGCATCGAGGCCGGGTTCGTGGATCGGCACCTCGCCGCGGTTGAGCCGCTCCACCCGGGCGGCGTCAATATCGACGCAGATGACGTGGTTGCCGGCCTCGGCCAGGCAGGCAGCGGAGACCAGCCCGACATAGCCGGAGCCGAAGATCGTGACTTTCATTGATAAAGGCTTGAAATAGCTACAAAACGCAGCCTAACGGAAGCGCGCCGCCAAGGCAAAGCAGCGCGGCGAAGAAGCCGCCTTCATAACCGGATTGTTACCAGTTTGGAACTGACCCGGATACCCGAACATACATAGGATGGACGCTGGGCAGGAGCGTGCATGTCGATCAACTTCGAACAGATTACCAAGCATTACAACAGCGCTCCGGTCGTCAACGACGTTTCATTGCAGATTGAAGCGGGCGAGTTCTTCGTGCTGCTGGGCCCGAGCGGCAGCGGCAAGAGCACGCTGCTGCGCATTGCGGCCGGACTGACCGACGTCGATCACGGGCGCATCTCCTTTCACGGCCGCGACGTGACCCACGTGCGTGCCCGCGACCGCGGCGTCGGGCTGGTATTCCAGCACTATGCACTGTTCCGTCACATGACGGTCGGCGAGAACGTCGAGTTCGCGCTGCGGGTGCGCGGCGTCAGGCGTCGCAACCGCGCCCGCCGGCGCGATGAGCTGCTGCAGCTGGTGGCGCTCGAGGGCTACGCCGCCCGCCTGCCGGGTCAGCTCTCGGGCGGCCAGCAGCAGCGCGTGGCCGTAGCCCGCGCGCTGGCCCACGAGCCGCAGGTGCTGCTGCTCGATGAGCCGTTCGGCGCACTCGATGCGAAGATTCGCGTCGAACTGCGCGAGACCATCCGCCAGGTGCAGCGCCGCCTCGGAATGACCACGATCCTGGTCACCCACGACCAGGAGGAGGCGTTCGCGCTGGCCGACCGCATCGGCATCATGAACAACGGCCGGCTGCTCGAGACCGGACGCGCTGAGACCCTGTATCGCCGTCCGGCCACGCGCTTCGTCGCGACCTTCCTCGGCGCGGCGAACCTGTTCCTCGGCGAGCGTGGTCCCGAAGGCCTGCGCCTCGGCAATCATTTTCTGGCGGTGGGCGACAGCCTGAAGTCGGCCGGCATGGGCAATGAAGTCGTCACGGTGGTGCGCCCCGAGGATATCGAGGTGGCCGAGGACGAAGAGCGGCTGCGCAGCAGCCCGTTGAGCCAGGGACACGTCCTGTCGGTTGATTTCGGCGGCGTGTTCGAACGGCTGCGGGTGCAGCTGCCGCGCGAATCCGAGGTGATATCGGCGGTCGGGCGCGAGCATCTGACCGACGTCGCCGGCGCCAGCCACGCGGCGCCGCCGGTGGTGGTCGAGGCCACGCGCACCAATGGCGAACAGGGGCAGCTGCCGCTGACTCCGGGCAAGCGCGTGATGCTCGGCATCCGCCGCTTCCACGTGCTGCCGACCCCGATCTCCAGTTTCCGCATCCTCAGCCCCGACACGGCCACCGCGACGCTGCTGCGCCAGGCACCGCTGCTGCGCCAGCTGGTGCAGAGCATGCAGGCCCCGGTACTCGACGCGCTGGAACAGGGCGAGCGCGAAGCCACGCAAACCGGGGTGGCCGTCATTGCCGGCGGTGGCTCCGCGATCGACGAGATCGCGGCTGTCGCCGCACAGGGCCGGCGGCAGATGCTGTGCATCCCGCTGCATCTGGGCCTGCCGCGGCGCATGCTGATCCACTGCAACAGCGATGCGGCGCGCTCCGCAACCCTCGGCCTGGTCGCCAGTGTGATGCGTCACCTGCACGCCGAGGCCACCTTCGTCAGCGTGCAGAGTCCGACGGCGCCGCGCTCCGAAGTCACCACGTCGTTTCGCCGCCTGCTCGATGCGCGCGCCGAGTTGCAGGAGACCCACGGTCTGGACATCCGCACCGACGTGCAGATCGGCGATCTCAATGGCTGGGTCGCGCATCTGGCCGCGTCCAGTGAGCCGATGCTGGTGGTGCTCGGACTCGAAGGCTCCCCCGGCGAGCTCGAGCGGAGCCTGCACCGTGATTTCCAGCCGCTGTTCAACGACGGCGGCAACTGCGCCGTGCTGCTCTCCTGCACCGGAGACTCCGCCGCGACCGACAGCCGCCCGAGCGGCATCGACACGCTGTTCGACGCCAGGGCGCTCGATCTGCTGCAAGGGAGTCCGGGTTGATCTGCGCCGGCCGGCGTCCGACCGTCGTGCATCTGGCGGCGGCAGTGCTGGGCGCGCTCGCCGGCGGCATGCTGCTCGCCGGTTGCTCGAAGCCGGCCGGGGTCGCGCCTGCGGCGCAGCTTACGCTGCTGAACGTTTCATACGATCCGACGCGCGAGTTGTACGAGGCGATCAACCAGGCGTTTGCAGCCCAATGGCTCGCGAGCACCGGCGAGCGCATCACGATTCACCAGAGCCATGGCGGCTCGGGCAAGCAGGCGCGCGCCATCATCGACGGGCTCGAGGCCGACGTCGCGACGCTCGGATCGGCCTACGACATCATCGAGCTCAACAAGAAGGCACAGCTGGTCCCGGCAGACTGGGCTGCGCGCCTGCCGTACAACAGCACGCCCTACACCTCGACGATCGTGTTCCTGGTGCGCCGGGGCAACCCGAAGAACATCCGCGACTGGGACGATCTGGTCCGGCCCGGCGTGCAGGTCATCACCCCCAATCCCAAGAGCTCGGGCGGGGCGCGCTGGAACTATCTGGCCGCGTGGGCCTGGGCGCTCAGGCAGCCCGGCGGGGATGACGCCAGCGCCAGGGAATTCGTGCGCAAGCTCTACAAGAACGTGCCGGTACTCGATTCCGGCGCGCGCGGCGCCACCGTCACGTTCGTCGATCGTGGCATCGGCGATGTGCTGCTCGCCTGGGAAAACGAGGCGCTGCTGGCAAAGCAGCAGCTCGGGCCCGACAAGCTCGACATCGTACTGCCCTCGCTGAGCATCCTGGCCGAACCGCCGGTGACGGTGGTGGACAAAGTGGTGGACCGGCGCGGCACGCGCAAGCTGGCCGAGGCCTACCTGCAGTTCCTCTACAGCAAGCAGGGCCAGGAGATCATCGCGCGCAATTTCTACCGGCCGCGCGATCCGGAGATCGCGCAGCAAGTATGCCGGCCAGTTTCCGGCCCTCAAGCTGGTCACCATCGACGATGCGTTCGGCGGCTGGGAACGGGCCCAGGCCGCGCATTTCGACGATGGCGGCAGCTTCGACCAGATCTACGGGCACTGACGCGATGAGCGATAGCGCCCTGAGTCTGCCGCTGCCAACGGGCACCGCCGCCAAGCCCCGGGGCCGGCGCGATTTTCGCGTGCTGCCGGGATTCGGCCTGACGATGGGCTACACGCTGCTGTATGTGTCGCTGATCGTACTGATTCCGCTGTCGGCGGCGTTCCTGCGCTCCGCGGAGCTCGGGCCGGAGCGGTTCTGGCAGGTGGTCACGACGCCGCGCGTGCTGGCCTCGCTGCGCCTGAGCTTCGGTGCCGCGCTGCTGGCCGCTTCGATCAACGCGGTGTTCGGGTTCATCATCGCCTGGGCCCTGACGCGCCAGCGCTTCCCGGGGCGGCGGCTGTTCGACGCGATCATCGACCTGCCGTTCGCACTGCCGACCGCGGTCGCGGGCATCGCGCTGACCGCGCTGTATGCCCCCAACGGCTGGATCGGGCAGCTGCTGTCGCCGCTCGGCATCCGCGTCGCCTACACCCCGCTCGGTATCGTGGTGGCGCTCGCGTTCGTGAGCCTGCCGTTCGTGGTACGCACGCTGCAGCCGGTGCTGGGCGATCTGGACCGCGAGGTCGAGCGCGCTGCCGAGACCCTCGGGGCCTCCAGGATACAGACCTTCATCTGGGTGGTGCTGCCCTCGATCTGGCCTGCGCTGCTCACCGGCGTGGCACTCGGCTTCTCGCGCGCCGTCGGCGAATACGGCTCGGTCATCTTCATAGCCGGCAACATTCCGATGGTGTCGGAGATCGCACCGCTGATGATCATGACCAAGCTCGAGCAGTATCAGTACGCCGAGGCCACCGCGATCGCCGTCGTGATGCTGCTGGCATCGTTCGCGCTGATGTTCGGCATCAACGGTCTGCAGCTGTGGGCGCAAACCAGGCGGCAGACGCGATGATCCGGGGACAACAGATACCGGAAGAGCTGGGACGCTACGCGCTGCTCGGCGTGGCACTGCTGTATCTGGTGGGGCTGGTGGCGCTGCCTCTGGTGGTGGTGTTCGTCGAGGCCCTGACGAAGGGCATTGGCAGCTACGTCCAGGCGCTGCTCGATCCGTACGCGCTGGCAGCCATGCGCCTGACGCTTGCTGACCGCCGTCATCGTCGTGCCGTCGAACCTGGTGTTCGGCATCGCCGCGGCGTGGGCGATCGCCAAATTCGAGTTTCGCGGCAAGAACACGCTGATCACGATGATCGACCTGCCGTTTGCGGTCTCGCCGGTGATCTCCGGCCTGATCTACGTGCTGATGTTCGGCGCCCAGGGCTGGTTCGGCCCGTGGCTGATGGCCCACGGCATTCACATCATCTTCGCCGTGCCCGGCATCGTGCTGGCGACCACCTTCGTGACCTTGCCGTTCGTCGCCCGGGAGCTGATTCCGCTGATGCAGACGCAGGGCAACGACGAGGAGGAGACCGCGCTGTCGCTCGGCGCCAGCGGCTGGCAGACGTTTCGGCTGGTGACACTGCCGAACATCCGCTGGGGCCTGCTGTACGGCGTCCTGCTGTGCAACGCGCGCGCGATGGGCGAATTTGGCGCGGTCTCGGTGGTCTCGGGTCATATCCGCGGCCAGACCAATACCCTGCCGCTGCACATCGAGATCCTGCACAGCGAGTACAACTACGTCGGCGCGTTTGCGTCAGCCTCGATCCTGGCCATGCTGGCGCTGGTCACCCTCGTCGCCAAGACGCTGCTCGAGCGCCGCCACCCCGAGCTTCGCGCCGGCGTCAATCCTCGCGCCTGACCACCGCCGTGGAGCGCTCCACCCCGCCCGCGCTGGCCAGTGCGCGGCGCGAAGGTTAGGCTTCGAGACGCCCATTGCAGACATGAAGCGCCGTGAATTCCAATAAACCAACTTCGCAGGCGCAGGTCGGGCTGGCCTCCTGGCTCGGCGGCGGCAGCGTGTTCATCGTGCTGCTGGCGGTGGCCGCGATCGCGATCACCTGTGCGATCCTGCTGAACCGGCTGGTGCAGCAGCAGGCGCTGGTGCGCGCGCAACTGGCGGTCGCCACCGCGCGCGAGCTGCTGCGACGAGCCGGCGAGGACGCGCTCAGCGATGCGCGCGTGCTGGCCGAGCGCCCGACGCTGCAGCGGCTGCTGGAGGACCAGCCCAACAGCGGCCTGGAGCCGTTCCTGCGCCGCTTCAGCGAGACCACCGGCACCGATGTGACAGCGCTGATGCGCGGCGACACCGCCGTGGCGCAGTCGGGGCCGGCGATCGACTGGCCCGAGATGGCCACCGCGCTGCAGGAACAGGGCGAGCGCTTCGTGATCGCGCCGAAGGACGGTGGCGCGCTGATCTGGGGCGCGGCCGCCGCGGTGCCGGGCACCGGCGTGCGCGCGCTCACCCTCAGGCTCACCGACCAGAAACTGCTCGAGCGGCTCGGCCAGCAGGTCGGTGCACAGCTGCGCGCGGTGAATTTCGCCACCTATCACGCCCCGCCCGACGACGACATGACGCCGCTGCATACGCGCGCGCTGGCCAATCCGGGCGGCGCGGCCGCCGGCAAGCTGCCCGGCAGCAACCAGTATGCCGCGACCATCGTGCTGGCGGCGCAGACCGGCGAGGTCGTGGGGCTGCTCGATGCGCGCCTGAGCGGCGCCGAGTTCGTGGCCGCGACGCGCAGCTTCGACTGGATCCTGGGCACGACCGCGATCATCGTCGCGGCGATCGCCGGGCTGCTCGGGGTGCTCTACGGGCGCTGGCTCGCGCGCCCGGTGGTGGCGCTGCGCGAGCTGGCCGAACGCATCGGCCGCGGCGACTTTTCCGCGGCGCTGCCGGCGGTGGCACCGCTCGAAGTCGGCGCACTGGCCCGCTCGATGGACGAGATGCGGCGCAACCTGGTGGATCTGACCGACACGCTGCGACGGCGCGAGGCCGAGGCGCAGACCGTGCTCAGCGGCGTGATCGAGGGCGTGTACGCGGTCGATCACGAGCGACGCATTCGCTACGCCAATGCGCAGGTGGCGCGGCTGCTGGGCCGGCCGGCCGGGGACATCGTTGGCCAGTTCTGCGGCGACGTATTGCAGCCGCAGCGCATCAACGGTGAGCGGCCGTGCGAGCGCCACTGCCCGATCCTCGCGGCCCGCGTCTCACCGCAGAGCAGTGCGCGCGAGATGCTGTGCCTGCGCGATGGCAGCACCCGATCGGCCATCGTGCTGAGCGCGCCGCCGATCCAGGGCGTGCAGGTGCAGATCCTGCGCGACGAGACCGATCTGGAAGCCGCGCGCCGCGCGCGCGACAGCGTGCTCGGCAACATTTCCCACGAATTTCGCACACCGCTCGCAGCCCAGCTGGCCTCGATCGAGCTGCTGCGCGACGGCCTCAGTGAGATGCAGCCCGACGCGCAGCGTGAGCTGCTGGCCAACGTCGAGCGCGGCGTGCTGCGCCTGATGCGATTGATCGATAATCTGCTCGAGAGCGTGCGCATCGAGGCCGGGCAGCATTCGATCCGCCAGCAGCCGGTCGACCTGGCGGACGTGATCGCCGAGGCGCGCGACCTGATCGAGCCGCTGCTGGGACAGCGGCAGCTGAAGATCGAGCTCGACGACTCCGGCATCGGCGCGATCGTGCGCGGCGACGCGCAGCGGCTCGGGCAGGTGTTCGTGAACCTGATCGCCAACGCCGCCAAATTCGCGCCCGAGGGCAGCACCATCCGCATCGGCGGACGGCGCATCGGCGCGCAGAGCGAAGTCTGGGTCGAAGACGAGGGTCCGGGGGTGCACGAAGGGGCGTCGGGCGCGATCTTCGAGCGCTTCCAGCGCGGCGCCGATAGCGAACCGGATGCACCGGGTCTCGGACTCGGGCTGTGGATCGTCAAATCCATCATCGAGCGGCACGGCGGCAGCGTACGTATGGAGCGCACGCCCGCGCCAGCGCACGCCGCTTCATCCTGACGCTACCGCTGGAACCGGAGGGCGAGGCTTGAAACTGCTGGTGGTCGATGACGATGCCGACATGCTGGCGGTGGTGGGCTTCGCGCTGCGCCAGGCCGGATTCCCGGTGGTCAGCGCCAACAGCTACGGCACCGCGCTGAGCACCTTTCGCACCGAGCTGCCGGACCTGGCGATACTCGACATCAATCTGCCAGGCGGCTCGGGTTTCGACCTGTGCGGCGTGCTGCGCAAGGAGAGCACCGCGCCGATCATGATGCTCACCGCGCGCGGCGAGGAGGCGGATCTGGTGCGGGCGCTGGAGCTCGGAGCGGACGATTATCTGACCAAACCCTTCAGTCCACGCACGCTCGTGGCGCGCGTCAAGGCGCTGCTGCGGCGCGCCGGGCATGAGCGCGGCGGCCAGACCCAGGTCGGGGACCTCTCGCTCGATCCCGGATCTGCTGCTGCTGCGCATCGGCGAGCGCGAGATCAAGATCACGCCGCTCGAGTCGCGGCTGCTGCAGCTGCTGCTGGCCAATGCCGGCCAGGTGGTGCACACGGATCGGCTGCTGGTGCACGTCTGGGGACATCGCGGCGGCGGCGATCGCCAGCTGCTCAAGCAACTGATTCACCGCCTGCGCCAGAAGATCGGCGATGATCCGGAGCAGCCGCGCTGGCTCAGCACCGTCCCGAGTGTCGGCTACATGCTGCGGGTCACCGACAGGAATGTTCCCTGAAGATCAAACGTGATGCCTCATCGGCCAGCCTGTGCATCGGCGCACAGTCGCAGCAAAAACGCTTGCAAACCAAGGCGAATGACGGCACAGTCGATTCAACAACGAGCCTCGGGACGCAGACGGCAACCCCACAGAACTAGGGAGGGAAGTGCGCCAGGGATGGCGACTTTTCGATCCGCTGGGGCAGTGCGTTCATGAAGATCTACGGCGCCGATGACAAGGAGATGATGAGCATCAGCTCGCTCGAGCGCGCTGGCTGCGAGCTGGTCATCAGGGGCAAGCTGTTCGGCGCCGTGCCCCTGACCGCCAAGCTGCGCCCGGAGGACGCGCGCGCGGCGCTGAAGCTGCTTGACTTTCGCACTGCACTGTTCGTGCTGACGCTGCCCTTTCGGCGCAAGCGCTCCTGATCGAGCTCGCGCGGCCGTCGCGCTTCGTCGGTGATGCCGCCCGAGCAGCTGTCACATGATGACGCCGGCGGCGGCGGGCTTGCCGGCCGCAGGCTGCGCGACGCCCCACTGCTCGACGATCTTGCCGTTCTCGAGCCGGTAGATTTCGATCTTGGTCACGCCGCGGCTCTCGCCCGGCTTCTGGTCCCAGAATACCTGGGCGGCCACCAGGTCGCCCTGCGACACCGTGCGTTCGACCACGATCCGCGACGCCGGATACACGTTGGTCAGCAGGTTGCCCAGCACCGCGATCGCGGCATCCCTGTCGTCCGGCAGCGCCGCGTCATGCAGCCTGATATTCGGCCCGACGTAGCGATCGAAGCCTTCCTTGACGTGGTGCTTGTTGTAGACCGTCTCCTCGAACGCCAGCACCGTGTGGGTATTGGTGCGCACCAGCTCGGCATCGATCAGCAACTTCGACGTGGTGCAACCCGTGGTAATCGCCGCGGCCCCGGCCATGAACGCTGCGAACAGGCTGCGCATGAGCATGGCCTTCATTCTCCGGCGGGGCGCTGCTAGGGGACCAGTACGGTCGAGCCGACGGTGCGGCGGCTTTCCAGATCGCGCTGCGCCTGCGCCGCTGCCGCGAGCGGATAGCGCTGCCCGATATGCACGCGGATCAGCCTGCGCCTGACGAGACTGAACAGCGCGCGGCTGCCGGTGCGCCGCGCCTCGGGCCGGCCCAGATAGTCGCCGGCAGCGGTGCGCGTGATGTAGAGCGATCCGCGTTTGGCGAGCTCCAGCGGCGACAACGGCGGCGCCGCACCCGAGGCGTTGCCGAAGCTCACCATCATGCCGCGCGCGCGCAGGCTGTCGAGCGATGGCAGCAACGTATCCTTGCCGACGCCATCATAGACCACGTCGACGCCGCGGCCGCGATTGAGCTTGCGCACGCGGGCGGCCATGTCGTCGTAGCCCACGAGCACCTGGTGGCAGCCATGGCGTCGGGCGAGCCGCGCTTTCTCCTCGGTACTGACGACGCCGATCACTTTCGCGCCCAGGGCGCGTGCCCACTGGCTGATGATCAGGCCGACCCCGCCCGCGGCGGCCGGGACCAGCAGCACGTCGCCGCGCCTGATCCTGCGGGTCTCGCGCAGCAGAAACCAGGTGGTCAGGCCCTTGACCAGCACCGCCGCGGCCTGCTCATCGCTGACGCCGGCGGGGATCTTCTGCAACGCATCCGCGGGCACCACGCGCTGCTCGGCATAGGCCCCGGGTGTCGGCAACGAGTACACCACGCGATCGCCAGGCCTGAGACCGCGCACTCGGCGACCCACGGCCTCGACCACGCCCGCGGCCTCCGATCCGATGCCGGACGGCAGTGGATGCGGGTACAGTCCGGTGCGCAGATAGACGTCGGCGAAGTTCACGCCGACTGCGGTGTGGCGCACGAGCGCGTCGCTGGCGCCGGGAACCCCGACGTCGACGTCTTCCCACCTGAGAACCTCGGGGCCACCGCGCTCGCTCAGTCGTATCGCCTTGGCCATCCGTAAGCCCCTCGTCCTCGAAAGTAGAGCTCCGCAAGCCGCGCCGGAATGCGTGCCAGCCTAGCACACCGGCACGCGGCGCCTAAACAGCCGACCGCGGGCGCTGCGTTATGTCGCGCGCCGCGTCGATGCCTCCGATCCGGTGATCGAGGCGTGATCGATGGCTTGCCGCTGCCGGCCGTGCGGTTCGCTGCGCTTGCCGCGTCACGCAGCGCCGCGCTGCCGGCAACGCCTGCCGCTGGTGATCGGCGGGCAAATACTGCTCGATTGATGCCAGCACGCTGCAAGGCTTACAGCGGCTGCGCGCCGGGCATCGGCCGCGCCACGCGCTGTGGCGCCTGCGGTGAGCACGCGCCGGCTACCGAACGGGCCCGACCTCCTGTCGGTGTCCTCCTACAACTTGCTACAAGAGATTGATGGCGCTGGCAGTCGCCGGCGCGCGACATCCGGCAGATTCGACAGCTGCTCTTGCGTGGCACGTGGGCTGCTGATTACCGTACCAGGGCCCGCAGCAAGTAGGTGAATTCGGCGGTTATCCCTCCCTGTCGAGCCGTCAAACTACTTGTCCTGCGTTATTAGGCGCACCGTGGCCACTCCCAGACGGTGCGCCTATTTTTATCCGCCGCCCGCCCCCGCTGAGCATCCAGCACCGTTACCGGCCCGTCGGGAACTGCGTGGCCGCAGGGTGCGCGTGGCGCGCGCGTCCACAGTCGCAGCCGCGTCTCGAGCGCTAGGCCGGCCGGGCGTCGGCCGCAAACGGCGCCTGCGCGCCGTACTGGCGATACATCGGTGCGAAGTCGGTGTTGTAGCAGGCCTCGAACAGCTGCTCGAAGCTGTCGAGCACGAAATAGGTGCGCTGAAACTCGTCGATCCGGTAATCGGTGCGCATCACGCGCAGCAGATCGAAGTCCAGGCGCTGCGGTTCGGGGCTCTCGATGCTGTAGACGGTCTCGCCCTTGGAGGAGAGGATGCCGGCCCCGTAGACGCGAAGGCCCGAAGCGGTGCGGATCAGGCCGAACTCGACCATGTACCAGTAGAGCCGCGCGAGCATGCGCAGGCCGCCCGGCGTCGCCATCGCCTTGGGTCCGGCCTGGCCGTACGCCTGCATGAAGCGCGCGAACACCGGGTTGGTCAGCAGCGGCACGTGGCCGAAGAAATCATGAAACACATCCGGCTCGACCAGGTAATCGAGTTCCTCCGGACGCCGGATCCAGACGGTGACCGGAAAGCGCAGATGCGCCAGGTGATCGAAGAACGTCTCCTCGGGGACCAGCCCCGGCACCGCCACGATGCGCCACCCGGTGCTCGCCTGCAGCACCCGATTGGCATCCTCGAAGCGCGGAATGGCCGACGCCGGCGCGGCCAGCGCGCGCGCGCCGGCCAGGAATTCCGGCGCCGCATAGCGCTCGATCAGGTCGATCTGGCGCGCATACAGCTTGGCCCAGATCGCGTGCTCATCGCGCGTGTAGCGCTCCCACTCCTGCGCCACGGTGTAGTCCGCGGCGGCGCGCGAGTAATCGCCGCGCAGCCCGCGGGGCTGATGTACCGGCGCTGAGGGCGGCTGAACCATGCACGGCTCCGTGAAATCGCTTGGCTATCTTAACCCGGCCGAGACCGAAGCGAGCGCTGGACGCGGGCGCGCCGCTAGTCGAACAGCAGCGCAATGCCGGCCGCCGTCGGCGCCCGGACCACACCTTTCTCGGTGATCAGCGCGGTGACCAGCTCGGCCGGCGTCACATCGAAGGCCGGATTGCGTACCGCGACGTCGGCCGGTGCCCAGCGCTGATCCGCGAAGCCGCGCACCTCATCCGCATTGCGTTCCTCGATCGGAATCTGATTGCCGCTCGCGAGCGAACGGTCGATGGTCGAACAGCGGCGCGGCGACGTAGAACGGAATGCCGTGCCGGTGCGCGAGCACCGCCACCATGTAGGTGCCGATCTTGTTGGCGAAGTCGCCGTTGGCGGCAATGCGGTCGGCGCCGACGATCACGGCATCCACGGCGCCCTGCTGCATCATGTGCCCGGCCATGTTGTCGGTGATCAGCGTGACCGGAATGCTCTCCTGTTGCAGTTCCCAGACCGTCAGGCGCGCGCCCTGCAGGAACGGCCGCGTCTCATCGACGATCACCGAGATCCGCTTGCCCGCTGCCACCGCCGATCGAATCACCCCGAGTGCGGTGCCGTGGCCGGCGGTGGCGAGGGCGCCGGCGTTGCAGTGGGTCAGCACCCGGGCGGTCGCCGGCAGCAGCGCCGCGCCATGCGTGCCCATTGCGCGATTGGCCCGCACGTCCTCAGCGAGGATCGCGTGCGCCTCGCGCAGCAGCGTGGCGGCGATCTGCGGCGGCGCCTGCCGCTGCGCCTGTGCCGCCGCGAGCACCGCCTGCATGCGCTGCAACGCCCAGAACAGATTGACCGCGGTGGGCCGGCTCTGCGCCAGAAGTTCGAACGCCGCGCGCATGCCGGCCGCAAAGTCCGGCCCGGCCACGCGCTGCAGGCGCTGCGCCTCGAGCGCCACGCCGTAGGCTGCGGCGCAGCCGATCGCCGGCGCGCCGCGCACGACCATGGTGCGGATGGCCTGTGCGACCCCGGCCGCGGAATCGTAGGCCAGTACGTCGAAGCGCGCCGGCAGCACGCGCTGGTCGATCATCTCGATCTGGGAGGTGCCCGCGTTCCAGCGCAGCGGCTCGACCGACGGCGGTGTGGGAGACTGAAGCGGCATCGTTCGGCATCCCTCAACGCTGCAGTACGCGGCCGGCCACCGCATCGAGCGCCCGCATCAACTTCGGGTCGCGCGCTTGCGGCGCCGTGATCAGGGCGTGTTCGAGTGCGCGCTGGCAGCCGTGCGGGCAGGTGGACGACGGCGCCTGCAGCGTCCCCGGCACTGCGGCCTTCAGCAGCGTGCGCGCATTGCCGGCATTGGCCTGCACCGTCCGCACGATCATGTCCACCGTCACCGCGTCGTGATCCGGGTGCCAGGAGTCGTAGTCGGTGACCATCGCGATGGTCGCGTAGCACAGTTCCGCCTCGCGCGCGAGCTTGGCTTCCGGCATGTTGGTCATGCCGATCACATCGCAGCCCCAGGCGCGGTACAGCTCGGACTCGGCGAGGCTCGAGAATTGCGGCCCTTCCATCACCAGATAAGTGCCACCGCGCAGGTAGCGGATCTGCGCGGACTGGGCGGCCTCCTCGATCGCGTCACCGAGCCGCGCGCATACCGGGTGCGCCATCGATACGTGCGCGACCATCCCGGCGCCGAAGAAGCTCTTGTCGCGCGCAAACGTGCGGTCGATGAACTGATCGGCGATCACGAACATGCCGGGCGGCAGCTCTTCCTTGAGCGATCCGACCGCGCTGACCGAGATGATCTGCGTGGCACCGGCGCGCTTGAGCGCGTCGATGTTGGCGCGGTAGTTGATGGCCGACGGCGGTATCTGGTGACCGCGCCCGTGCCGCGGCAGGAACACCAGCGGCTGGCCGGCGAGCTGTCCGAGCAGCAGTTCATCCGACGGCGCGCCAAACGGCGAATCGACCTTCACCCAACGCGTGTTGGTGAGCCCATCGATGTTGTAGACGCCACTACCGCCGATCATCGCCAGCATGTTCGCTCCCTTCGTGTCAGATCACGCGATCGTTGCCGCCGTCGACCGGCAGCTGTGCACCGGTGGTCTTGTCGAACAGCGGCCCGCACATCGCCGCCGCCAGCTCGGCGACGTCGCGACTCAACACTTCGACCTTCAGCACGTTGTTGGTCTTGTACTCGGCGACCGACAGCCCGTAATGCCGGGCACGCTCCGCCAGCACCTGGTCCGACCAGATGCCGGTATCGAACACCGCATTGGGATGCAGCGTATTGACGCGAATCCCGTCGGCGCCCCATTCCAGCGCGACCACGCGCGCCAGCTGCGTCAGTGCGGCCTTGGACGCGGAATACGCGGCGGCACCGGGCCCGGGTGCCGGCACGTTCTTCGAGCCGATGATCACGACCCGACCGCCGCGCAGGGCGAGCTTGAGCAGAGGATGAGTCTCGCGCAGCAGCGAGAGGTTCGCGTCCAGGTTGACCTGCATCACGCGCCGCCACTCTGCGTCCGCCAGCGCGGCAACGCGCCGGCCTCCGGGAAAAATGCCGGCGTTGAGTACCAGCAGGTCCAGCCCACCGAAAGTGCGCACGCCGCGATCGAGCGCCTGTGAGACCTGCGCCGCCTCGGTCACATCGCAACGCAGTCCGAGCACCTCCGGCCGCGCAAACATGCCGGCGATGTCGGCATTGAGATCGAGCGCGATTACCGCTGCGCCGCGCTTCAGCAGCGATTCGACGCAGGCCCTGCCGATGCCCGATGCCGCGCCGGTGACCAGCGCCACCTCGCCGGCGAATACCGGCGGGCTGCCGGCCTTGTTGAGCTTGGCCTGTTCGAGATCCCAGTATTCGACGTCGAAGATGTCCTGTTCCGGCAAGGCACGGTAGCCACCGAGCGCATTCGCGGCCTGGATCACATCGATCGTATGATCATAGATATCGCGCACGATGCCGGCGTCCCGGACGGTGCGCCCGACGCATCCGAGCCCGAACGCGGCATCGAGTACCACACGCGGCGCGGGGTCGAGCATGACCTTGGGCTCGCGGGCACGGGCCGCATGCCGTGCAAAGTAGTCGCGGTAGGCCGCGGCATAGCCGCCGACGTCGCGTCCCAGCATCGGCACTCGCTTGGTGCGGATCACGTGATCGGGCGTCGCCGGTCCCTGCTGCGAGATCTGCGCCAGGTCGGGGCGCTGCGCGAATGCGATGAATTTCGCATCGGCGTGCGTCGCGAGGATCATTGGCACTCCGGCGCATGCCGAAATCTCCCGGCGCAGGCGCGCGATCTCGTCGCGGCTGACGGTGGGCGCCGGCGCCGGCGCGAGCGGCAGCTGCCAGGCGCGGTGCTGCCGCAAGTAGCCCTCCGCACGGTCAACCAGTGCGATCATGCGCTCGTAGGATTCGCGTGCATTGCTGCCGAAGGAAAAGATGCCGTGATTGAGCAGCACCATGCCGAGCGTGCCGACATGCGCCTGGCGCGGGAATTCGCGCGCGCACAGGCGGGCCAGGTCGAATCCGGGCATCACGTACGGAATCAGCACCACGTCATCGCCGTAGATGTCGCGGATGCGTTGTGCGCCATCGGCGGTGTTGGTCACCGCGAGCAGCGCGTCGGCATGGGTATGATCCACGTACCGGTACGGCAGGATCGCATGCAGGATCGCCTCCACCGAAGGCGCCGGCGCGCCCGCACGCACCACATGGGTCGCCAGCTCGCTGACCATCTGCGGATCGGACAGCGACTCCAGCGTGGCCAGCCTGACCAGATGATCGAGCCGTACCGGCGCAAAGCCCGGCTCGCGGATGGTCTGCAGATCCCAGCCGCTGCCTTTGACGTACAGCAGGTCAACCGCTTCGCCGAACACATTGACCTCGCGCAGCTTGACCGACGTGTTACCGCCGCCGTGCAGCACCAGCGAGGGATCGCGTCCGAGCAGCTGCGAGCTATAGACACGCAGCGCCAACTCGCCCGAATGCCGCGCGGCATCGTCGCTGTTCCACAGTCCGATCACAGACACACCTGTCAGGCTCGATGGTTTGGTCCGTTGGCGGCGCGAAGTCCCTGTATTTTTGGCACTTGCCGACCACGCCGGTGCCACAGATTACTACCGTTGGCGGGACGGTTGCAGGCTAAATGCGCAGGCACAAGCGTTGAATGCACCGCCATTGCCTGCGAGCGCCGCCGTCCGGTAGGACAGCTCTTACGCGCTCTATTTGCCGCGACCGACGCTTGGCGTCCGGGTGAATGTCGTACTGTCGGCTCGTATCCGCTCCGACTGCAACCCCGGGGTTCGCCATGACGTCCACGCAAGTCACCCGCCATCCGACCGACGGCTACTCCTGCCAACGCGACCGTGCGGGTACCCGGCGGCGCGGCGGCTTCAGCCTGCATCCGATCATCGAGGCGACCGGATGGATCCTGGCCGGCGCGGGCATCGGGTCGATCGCGGTCATCGCGGGGGTGTGGGCGCTGATGCGCTTCACGTCATTCGAGGATACCTCGGTGGTTGGGTCGATGCCCGCGGGCGCCGGGCATCATGTCATGCGTCCAATCGACTGATCGCTGGTCTTAATCGTCCGTGGATCGGGTGGGGCTCGAACCCACGACCAACGAGTCTCTCGCAGCACAGACCATACATTTTTTAGAGCCGGCCAGCGTTGCCGTTTCCACCGCTGGATCGCCGACTCGTCGCGCTCGAGCGCCCGGCCTGAGGGCCGCTGACAGCTGAAGCCCAGCGACCCGAGAATCCGCCACATCTGGCTCTCGCCGTATCGGCGCGCAAAGCGCTGCTCGATCAGTAGGCCCACGCGCGACAACGTCCACAACTCGGTGGCAAATCCCGCCGCCAGTGCGCCTTGCAATCTTGAACCGACGGCTAACGGAAAAGTTGCAGGGCATTTATGCAAGTCTGAATAGTTGTCCATCAGGTCTGGCGCAAGATCCGGGCGCGCGCACGCTGCACGCATCCAATGCCTTGTTTATACGATATATTATATCGGCGATCCGGATCGCTCGTGCTCGCCGCCGCGATGCTGCTGGCCTTTGCACTGCAGCTCGCCCACTGCCGACGGCATCGCACCCGTGATCGCTCGCGCTGCTTCTGGCGCAGACGCCAAAACCGGGCAAGGTCCCGTCGCCCGAATCGACCAGCTGAGATTGAGCGTGATATCTTTGGATTGCACGATGTTGAGCGCCTGCGTTTTCTGTCTTTAAAGAGTTCTCTGCATGCACTTCCTGATCGTCAAGAAAGGCGCGTTGGGCGACGTTGTTCGTACTTCGTACTTTGCCAAGGCATTGAAGACACGGTTCGGCCCTGCCCTGCGCCTATCCTGGATTACCGCCGCGGCCAGCGCCGACCTGCTTCGCCTCAATCCCAACATCGACGATCTGTGGTTCGAATTCGAACAGGCCAAGCCGTTCCATTTCGATCGGATTTTTTCGCTGGACGACGAGCTCGATACGGTCGCCGGAGTGGCGGCACTTGCGGCGGACTCGGTGACAGGCGCGATCTTGCGGGATAATCGCCCGACTTACACGCCGGATGCGGCTGAATGGTTCGACATGGGGCTGCATTCGCGCTTCGGCAAGCAGCGCGCCGACGAACTCAAGAAACTCAACCAAAGGTCGCACGCGCAGATCTTTTCGGCGATCTTCGGGGTCGAGCAGGTCAGGCCGGAGTTCTATCTCGACGAGTCCTGCCGGCGTTGGGCACAGGCCAATCTGCCCAGAGCGACGCGCCGCGTGGGCATCAATCCGTACTCCGGCGGTCGCTGGCCGTCCAAGGAACTTCTCCCGCTCGAATTGGAGCAGTTGATCGCTCGGTTGCTCGACGGCTCATCGCCGTTCGGGGCGGGCACCGCGGTCGTTCTTGTTGGAGCCGGCCAGGATTTCATGAAGAACGCGGCATTGGTCGCGCGCCAGGGGGCAGACAATCTGGTGACCATTTGCACGGATGAGTCGGTGCAGCACCTTGCTGCCGCGGTGGGTGGCCTGGATTACCTGATTTCCAGCGACAGCCTGGCGTTGCATCTGGCAATCGCACAGGATGTGGCGTTCACGGCGTTTTTCAGCCCGACATCGGCGGCGGAGATCGACGACTGGGGCATCGGTACGAAAGTAGTCTCCACGGCGTCGGACTATTGCTCCTATCGCAAGGACGCGGACAACAGCACCATCACCGCGGAGCGGATCATCGCGGCGATCCGCAGGAACCCGCGTATTTCGGGCGACCGATCGGGTGCGGCACCACTCGGCACGACGGTATAGTGAGGTAGATTGAATGGGCACGCTGACCCACCCGAGGCGCCGACTGTTTGTCCTCGAAACGCCGCGCTTGCTGGGTTATGCCGACCGCTGCGCAGCCGACATCGTCGGCCATGTACTCAATCAGTTGTGATGAACTCCGATACCGGATCCGATCGTCGGAATCCCGTCGCGCGCGAGCGTAATCCAGTCACATTTGAATTCGACGACTACGAGTTGCCCGAGTTCTTATCGGCAGCGGCGAGCTTTGGCACGCAAAAATACGGCTACGTGGCCACACCGAATGTCGACGGGTTGATCAGACTGCATGAGAGCGCGTCGTTCCGGGCGGCGTATGCCCAAGCAGCCTACGTGCTGCTCGACAGCCGCGTCGCAGCGTTCCTGTTCCGGCTGTTCTACAGGGTCCGGATTCCGGTGTGCCCGGGGAGCGATCTGACCGTCGCGCTGCTGGAGCGGGTGATCCGACCGGACGATCGCGTGCTTCTCATCGGATCGACCGAGCAGCAGGCACAGACCCTTCGCGAGCGCTTCGGGCTGAAGCAGCTGCTCCACAATAACCCGCCGATGGGCTTTATTCGCGACCCCGCCGCGGTCGAGGCATGCCTTCAATTCATTGAATCAGCCAGCCCGTTCCGCTTCTGCTTGATCGCCGTGGGCGATCCGCAGGGGGTCATCGTCGCCGAGCGCCTGGCCGCGCGAGGGCGGGTTCGCGGCCTTGCATGCATCATCGGTGCCTCGATCGATTTCATCACTGGCAAGCAGCAGCGTGCGCCTGCCTGGATGCAGCGCATCGGCTTTGAGTGGCTGTACCGGCTGATTAGCAATCCGCGCCGCCTGGCCTGGCGCTACCTCGTGCGAGGGCCGAAAATCTTCCTTTATCTGGGCAGCAGCCGGGTCGTGCTGCGGCAAGCCCGTCCGCAAGCCGATGAGGCGTGACGGAACCTTGCGTACTGGTCCGCTCCTGTCTGGCGCTGTCCCGGGGCGGGGAGGAGCTGAGCAAGGCGCCTAGTCGGATCGGCGGCTGATGATGTCTGCGGCCTGCCGCAGGTTTTCCACGACGAAGTCAGGGCTTGTTGACGGCACTGGCCGCGAATCGGGTTTCCCGATCAGGATGGTGACCGCACCGGCACGCCGACCGAATTCGACATCCGACTCCTTGTCGCCAATCACGATTGCGGACGTCGGATCAAAGCCCAGCTCGGCGGCGGCCCGCGTCATCAATCTCAAGGCGGGCTTGCGGCAGTCGCAGCCGGCATCGGGTGCATGTGGGCAGAAATAGATATGCTCGAGTCGGGCGCCGGCCTCCTCGACCATGCGCTCCAGGCGCGCATTCATCGCGTGCACGCGTTCGATCGGAAACAGTCCGCGACCCACGCCTGACTGGTTGGTGATGACCACCAGGCGATAGCCCTGGGCATGGACCGAGCGCAGTCCCTCGGCGGCGCCAGGCAGAAACTCCAGGCCGGCCGGGTCGTCCAGGTAGCCGCGATCGATCACCATGGTGCCGTCGCGGTCCAGGATCACGACCCTACCGTTCATGCCCCGGCGGTTCCGGCGACTCGCCTGACCGTCTCGGTCGTGCTGTGACCCGTCAACAGGTCCGCGAGCACCACCTTGCCGCCTCGCTTGAGCACGATATCGGCGCCCACCACCGTCGCCACGGTGTAGTCCGCGCCCTTGACGAGCACGTCCGGCTCCAGGGTCTCGATCAGACGCACCGGCGTGTCCTCCGCGAAGATGACCACCGCATCCACGGATTTGACGGCCGCGAGCACGGTCGCACGCGCCACCTCGCCTTGCACCGGGCGGTTCGGGCCCTTCAACCGGCGGATCGACAGATCGGCGTTGAGCCCGACGATGAGCCGATCCGCGCTGCGCCGCGCCTGCTCCAGCAAGGAGATATGGCCCGGATGCAGCAAGTCGAAGCAGCCGTTCGTGAAGGCGATTCTCAAGCCCTGTTCACGCCAAGCGCGCGCCAACTGCTGCACGCTCTCGAGCGAGAAGATCTTCTGAGGATCGGTGTGGCCGTCCAACGGCGTCAGCGCCGCCATCAGCTCGCCGGTGGTCACGGTCGCGGTGCCGCGCTTGCCGACGACGATGCCGGCGGCCATGTTGGCGAGCGAGGCCGCCTGGACGATTTCCCCGCCGGCCGCGAGGCCGAGCGAAATCGCGGCCACGACCGTATCGCCGGCGCCGGATACGTCGTACACCTGGCGCGCCGCGGTCGGCAGGTGCGCGGTGATGTCACCGCCACCGATCACCGACATGCCGTCCTTGCCGCGCGTGACGATCATGTAGTCGCAGACCTTCTGATCCAGGATGCGCCGAGCGCCGGCGACGACCTCCGCATCGGTGAGGCATTCCTGCCCGCAAGCCTGTTGCAGCTCCAGACGATTCGGCGTCAGCATGGTGGCGCCCCGATAGCGCGCGACATTCTTTGACTTGGGATCGACGATGACGACCTTGCCCGCGGCGCGCGCGGTGTCGATGGCGGCCCGAGTCACCGAGTCCGACAGCACTCCCTTGGCATAATCGGACAGCACGATCACGTGCGCGTCCTGCAGCGAGGCGGCAAATGCCTCGAGCAATCGCCGTTCGACCGCGGCCGAAAGCGGCGCGCGGCTCTCGCGATCGGCACGCATGACCTGCTGTCCGTCGGCGACGTAGCGGGTCTTCAACGAGGTCGGTCGCGATGCATCGGT
The DNA here is from genome assembly GCA_963701975.1 of uncultured Gammaproteobacteria bacterium. Taxonomy (GTDB): domain Bacteria; phylum Pseudomonadota; class Gammaproteobacteria; order Steroidobacterales; family Steroidobacteraceae; genus FEN-1191. The sequence continues at coordinate 2,418,697 of OY969692.1, read as the reverse complement.
GATCAGTTGCGCATCGATGCTCGGCGAGGCGGCCAGCTGCATGCGCAGATCCGCGGCCGCTGGGTCATCGCCGACCACTCCCAGCAACGTCGCGCGGGCGCCGAGCGCGGCGATGTTGCGCGCCACGTTCGCCGCACCGCCCGGCATGTCAAGCAGTCGTTCCACGTTGACCACTGGAATGGGAGCCTCGGGCGAAATCCGCTCGACCGACCCGTAAACGAAGCGGTCGAGCATCACGTCCCCGAGCACGATCACGCGTGCCGCGTGAAAACCGTTCAACAGCGCAAACTGAGGCGAGGCTTGCATGGCTTTTCCTATACCAGTCCGAGACGCTGTTCCAGGGCCTTGCACAGCATGTGGCCGATCGTGATGTGCATTTCCTGAATTCTCGCCGTGACGGCCGAGGGCACCACGATCAAGGCATCGCACAGCGCTGGCATTTGCCCGCCGGTCCCGCCCGTGAGCCCGAGCGTCTGCAGCCCCATCGCCCTGGCTTGACGCAATCCGCGCAGCACATTCGGGCTGTTTCCCGAGGTCGATATGCCGAGCGCGATGTCGTGTGGCTGGCCCAAGGCCTCGACTTGCCGCTCGAAAATCGCGTCGAAGCCCAGGTCATTGCCACACGCGGTGAGCGCCGAGGTGTCGGTGCTCAGCGCGATCGCTGCGATCGGCGCTCGATCGGCCTTGTAGCGGATTACGAGTTCGGCGGCAATGTGCTGTGCATCGGCGGCGCTGCCGCCGTTGCCGAACAGCAGAACCTTGCCGCTGGCGCGCACTGCGTGCTCGAGCAGCCGCAGGCTCGCCGCAAACGGCTCGCTCAGCATGCCAGCGGTAGCCTCGAACGCCTCGCGATGCTCCTGCAACTCGCGCTGCAGTCAACGCTCGGTACGTCGGCGGCCGGCAACGCAGTGTTTCGATTCTCGGTAAGCATAGTAGTCAGATCCTCGTCGATAAGGTCGCGCTAACGATAGGGATCGTTCGCAGCCAAATAATGATGCACGTAGTCCGCAATGCCCTCTTCCAGGGACGTAAATGGGCGTTCGTAGCCGGCCGAGCGCAAGCGCTCCATGCGCGCTTGCGTGAAATACTGGTACTTCTCGATGAGCGTTGATGGCATCTCGATGAATTCGATCGCCGGCGCCCGCCCGGCCGCGGCGAATAAGGCCTTGGCGAGGTCCAGCCAGCTGCGCGCCTGCCCCGTTCCCAAATTGAACAAGCCGGACACCTGCGGGTGATCCAAGCAGCCACAGCACCACATCGACGCAATCGCGCACATAGACGAAATCGCGCAACTGACCGCCGTCGGCATATTGCGCGCGATAGCTGCGGAACAAGCACAAGGGCTTGCCGTCTCGGATAAGGCTGTAATTCTTGGCGACTACGCTTTGCATCGAGCCCTTGTGGTACTCGTTCGGTCCGTAGACATTGAAGAACTTCAAGCCCGACCCATTGCGGCGGCAACTTCGCATCTGCTTCCACCAATCGGGCGAGGCGCCGATCGACGACATGCTTGCTCCACCCATACGCATTCAGCGGTCGAAGCTTTGCGAGCGAATCACGCGTAAAAGAGTCGTCGAACCCTTGCGTGCCATCGCCGTAGGTCGCCGCGGAGGAGGCAAAAATTACGGGCACTTGTGCGTCGGTACACCACTCCATCAACTCGAGAGTTGCCCGGATGTTTCTGGCGGCAATCAGATCGACGTTGGTTTCTGTGGTCGCACTGATTGCGCCCATGTGCACCACCGCTCGTAGCCGCTCGCCCTTACGGCGCAACCAGGCGAGCACGGTCTCGGGTTCAATGATTTCAGAGATCTCGTGCTTGGCGAGATTCCGCCAGCGCTCGTCGTTGCACAGCCAATCACAGACGACGACCTCGTCGTTGCGTTCACTCAGCGCTGCGACAATGTTCGATCCGATGAATCCGGCGCCACCAGTCACTAAGTACATCGAAGAACTTTCCTGATTTAAGTCGTGAGTGCGCCGGGATCTCTTTGCAACTGTTTAGACTGGCTGATCGCGACGATAAATTCCGTGAAATGATGCATCAATTTCCCGAACGACTGACATAACAACGGCGGCTCTACGCGCCGTGAGCATCACGTAAACAGTATATAAATCAATCACTTGGCATCCTAACCTCAGGTATATCCGGGGACTGGTGGCCACAAAGGTTTTTCCACGCCACGCACATCCTTCGGCGATGCGCGCCGACGCCGTCGTCGTTGCTGCGACCGCCGTCGGCGTCTGCCGCTGGCATCCGAGCTGGTAGTGCGATGCGGTCTGGGGCGGACGCTACATGCCCATCGACCTGATCGATTTCGAAACCTGCTGGTGGGTCGGGTGGGGCTCGAACCCACGACCAACGCCTTAAAAGGGCGCTGCTCTACCGACTGAGCTACCGACCCGCTGACCGCCGCGCCGAGGGACCGAAGCGGGCGCGCATGATACCGAAAAGCCCCTCGCGGCACGCGCGGCCTGCGTGCGCGCGGAGCGGACACGGACAGGCTCACGATAGCGCGTGGGATCGGCGACGCCGGCAGCTTCGAAGCCCTCGCGCCGCAGGCGGCAGGAATCGCAGCGGCCGCAGGCGCGGCCTTCCGCGTCGGCCTGGTAGCACGACACGGTCATGCGCGTAATCAATCCCGAGTCCGATCCCGCTGCGGATGATCTCGGCCTTGCTCATCGAGATCAGCGGCGCGTGCACCTGAAAGCGGCGCACCTTCGACGCCGGCCTTGGTCGCCAGCGCTGCCAGCGCCTCGAAGCTGCGCATGAACTCGGGCCGGCAATCCGGATAGCCGGAGTAATCGAGCGCATTGCACGCCGATGACGAGGTCACGCGCCGCCGAGCACCTCGGCCCAGGCCAGCGCCAGCGCCAGCAGCAGCGTATTGCGCGCCGGCACGTAGGTGACCGGAATGCCCGCGCTGGGCTGCTCCGGCACGCGGATACTCCAGTCGGTCAGCGCCGAGCCGCCGATGCCGCGCCAGATCGACCTGCATGACCCGGTGCTCTTGCGCGCCCAGCGCGCGCGCGATGCGCGCCGGCGGCCTCGAGCTCGGACTGTGGCGCTGGCCATAGGCGACCGATCAGCGCATAGCATTCGAACCCCCGCGCGCGCGCCCATGCGAGCGCGGTGGCCGAATCGAGCCCGCCGGACAGCAGCACGACGGCACGCGCGCGCGCTTCAGCGGCCCGGCTCATTGCCCCACAGATACTTGTGCAGCTGGATCTGGAAGCGCACCGGCAGGCGATCCGCCAGGATCCAGTCGGCGAGCTGCCGTGCCGGCAGCTGCTCGTGGCTCGGCGAAAACAGCACCTGGCAGCGCTGCGCCAAGCTGCAAGGTCGCGAGCTTGTCGCGGCTCCACTCGTAATCGGCGCGATCGCACAGCACGAACTTGATCTGCTCTTCCGGGCCGCAGCAGCTGCCAGCTGCTCGTAGCGATTGCGGTGCTCCTCGCCCGAGCCCGGGGTCTTCACGTCGACCACGCGGATCACGCGCGGATCGACCGCATCGATCGGCATCGCGCCGCTGGTCTCGAGCGATACCCGATAGCCGGCATCGGCCAGCGCGCTCAGCAGCGCCAGGCACTGCGTTGTGCCAGCGGCTCGCCGCCGGTGACGCACACGTGGCGCGCACCGAACTCGCCGACGCGCTCGAGAATCGCCGCTCAGCTCCCACCACTCCCCGCCGTGGAAGGCATAGGCGGTATCGCAGTACTGGCAGCGCAGCGGGCAGCCGGTCAGGCGCACGAATACGGTCGGGATTCCCACCGTATCGGCCTCGCCCTGCAGCGAGTAGAAGATCTCGGTGAGCTTGAGCCGCACGCTGCACTCGCGGCAGCACCCTAGCTGCCTGCGTCGGGCGGGAGAGCCCTGCGAGTCTGTGCAGCCGCTCGCTGGCAGCTTGGCCGCATCGGTGCCCGGGATAGCGCTGCACCACCTGCTTCAGCGTCGCGCGCGCGTCGGTCAGCTTCTTCTGATCGATCTGGGTCATGCCGAGCTTCAGCAGCGCATCGGGAGCCTTGCGCGACTGCGGATATTGCTCGCCGACCGCGCGAAACGCAGCTCGCGGCATTGTCGTAGTCGCGCGTTGACGTAATAGCGCCTCGCCCAGCCAGTACTGCGCATTGCCAGCGAGCTGGCTCTGCGGATAGGTGCGCAGGAACTCCTTGAACTGCGTGATCGCGCTCGCTGTAGTCGGTGGTCTTGAGCGCATCGAAGGCGCGCTGGTAGGCCGCCTGATCGCCCGCGCCGCTGTCGGCCGCCGGCGCCGACGCGCCGCCGCCCGTGCCGTCGGTCGGTGCCGCCGGCACCGCTGCTTCGGCACCGGCCTGCAATGCGGCCTGAGCCGCCGATCAAGATCCGCGTACAGATCGCGCTGCTGCTTGCGCAGCATGTCGTTGCTGTTCTGCAGTTCCTCGACCTCGCCGCGCAGCGAGCGCAGCTGCGCATCGAGCCCATCGACCCGCTGCGACAGCTGCAGCAGGCTCTGGTTGTTGACCACGCGCTCGACGCGCCCGAGCCGCTCATCGACGTCGTTGAGCCTGACCACGGTCGGATCCGGCTGCGGCGGCGTCGTCTCGCAGCCGCCAAGCAGCCAGGGCCGCGATCGCGAGCGGCAGCCAACGGTGCACGCAGCGGTGACATCGGCCCGGCATCTCAGTTCAGATAGACGATGTCGACCCGCCGATTGCGCGACCAGGCCTCTTCGGTGTGGCCGGTCACCGCCGGCCGCTCCTCGCCGTAGCTGACGGTCGTGATCTGCGCGTCGGCCACACCCTGCAGCATGAGCGCGCGGCGCACCGCCTGGGCACGGCGCTCGCCGAGCCCGATATTGTATTCGCGCGAGCCGCGCTCATCGGTATTGCCCTCCAGACGCACGCGAATCGCTCGGGTTGGAGGCCAGGTAGCGCGCATGCGCCGCGATCAGCGCGTTGTATTCGGACTTGATCTCGCTGCTGTCGAAATCAAAGTAGATCGTCCGGTTCTGCAGCTGCGCGCCGGCGGGTCCGGCCACACCGGCCCCGGTCGCATCGCCGGCCGCGCCGAACGCCTTCGAGGCATCGGCACCCGCGGTCTGCGATTGATCGGCCGGCACCGCGGCATTGGTCGGAGTTGCCGTCGGCCGCGGCTTCTTGCTGGCGCAGCCGGCGGCCAGCGCGACGCCGACGCACAGCGATCAGGACGAGAACCGTCTTGTTCATATCGTTACTCCAAATTGTCGCTGCCGGGTCGCGGCAGCCGCCTTATTACCATACTGTGCCTCCAGCCACACCTGCCGGGGCCTCAAGCTCCACCCTCAGCGCGGGAACGGTCCCCACACCGGCTCGCGCAATTCGCCCTGGTCCGACCTCAACCGCTGCGTGACCAGACCATCGACCGACACGGTCTGCAGCGTGCCGATCTCGCCATCGCGCCCGGCGTAGATGATCGACCGCACCGTTCGGAGCAAAGCTCGGCGACTCATCGAGCGCGCCATGCGACAGCACGCTCACGGTGCCGGAAGCCAGATCCTGCACCGCGATGCGGTAATTGCCGCCCTCGCGCGTGACGAACGCGAGCTTCTTGCCGTCCGGCGACACGCGCGGTCGCGCGTTGTAGCGCGAGCCGAAAGTGATGCGCTCGACGCGCTTGGGCTGGGCGATCTCGAGCTTGTAGATCTGCGGACCACCGGCGCGATCCGAGGTGAAATAGATGCTCTTGCCGTCCGGGCTCCAGGCCGGCTCGGTATCGACCGCCGGATCGTCGGTCAGTCGCGTGAGCATCTGCGTGCTCAGGTCGAGCAGCCAGATGTCGAGGTTGCCGCCGGCTGCCCGACAGCGTCAGCGCCAGGCGCGTGCCATCGGGCGAATAGGCCGGCGCGCCGTTGACGCCGACCCGGGCCGACACCAGCTGGCGCTCGCCGGTGCGCACCTTCTGCACGTACACGCCGGACAGGCGGTTCTCGAACGACACGTAGGCCAGCCACTGCTCGTCGGGCGACCACGCCGGGGACATGATCGGCTGCGACGACTCGAGAATCACTTTCGCGGTTCTCGCCGTCGGCATCGGCCACGATCAGCTGGATAGTGCTGGTTCGGCGCGCTGCCCGTGCACCGCCACGTAGGCGATGCGCGTGGCAAAGGCGCCGCGCACGCCGAGGATCTTGCCGTAGATGAAATCACTGACCAGGTGGGCGGCGTTGCGCAGGCTGGCGCTGCTGGCGATGAACTTCTGGCTGCCAACGCGAGCGCCGGTCTGGGTATTGATCAGATCGCACTCGACGTCGAGCTCGCTGGCCGACGGCGCGCTGACGCGGCCGACGACCACGTAGTCGTTGCCGGCAGCCTTCCAGTCGGCCGCCTGCACGTCATTGGCACTGGTCGGCGTCGTCAGCATGTCGCGGCGCTGCATCGCGCGAAAGCGTCCGCTGCCCTCGAGGTCGTGTTGGACCACGGCGGCGACGTCGAAACCGCCGTCGGCCGGCACGGCGCGCGCGAACGGCACGATTGCGATCGGTATCGGATCGGTGACGCCCTTGGTGATCAGGATCTGCAGATCGGCCTGCGCCGGCGTGACGTCGAGCGCGGCGGCGGCAGACAGCAGCAACGCGCAGACGCACACGCGCCGCGCAACTCGCCTCGCCCCCGCAGCACCCGGGGAAGTGATTGATCTATTCATCGGGGGCGAACGTAACATCGATGTTTGGATCAAACAATGCCGGATCCGGCGGCGCCGGCAGCGGCGAGGCCCGATAGGCGGCGGTCTCCACCGACTGCCGCACCGCCTCATCGCCGTTACAGCCGGCCACGACCACGTGCGTGATCTCGCCGCCCGGAATCTGGGTGATATGCAGGCTGCACTTGACCCCGGCGCGTGCGCTTGGAGGGCGAATCCATGCGCGGTTGATCCGCGCGGTGATCAGCGACAAATACTCGGCCTTGGCCGGGCTCGATTGCACGGCGTTGAGATGTTCTTCAGCTCGCGAGCTGCGCGCGCAGATCCGCTTCGCGCTGCGCGCGCTCCTGCTCGGCCTTGCGCTGCTGCGCCAGCTGCTGCGCCTTGCGCTCGGCCTCGGCCTTATCCGCGGCCGCTTTCTCGGCAGCGGCCTTCTCCGCGGCAGCCTTCTCCGCGGCGGCCTTTTCGGCCGCGGCCTTCTCTGCGGCCGCCTTCTCGGCAGCGCAGCCTTCTCGGCAGCCGCCTTGTCGGCAGCAACGCGCTCGGCCAGTTCGTGCTGACGCTGCTGCTCGGCCTCCTCCGCGGCGCGCTTCTCCGCCGCGCGCGCCTGCTGCTCGGCCTGCTGATCGGGCGTCGGTGGCGGCGGGCTTGCGGCTTGCGGCGGCGGGGTCGGGGCCGGGGGCGGTGGCGTAGCCGGAGCAGGCGGCGCATCGTGCACCACCGTCGCATCGATCGCGAGACTCGGCGGCGTCGCCGTGGGCTGGCGGTACTGCCACCACCCCCACAGCAGCGCGCCGACGATCGCCGCGTGGATCAGGATCGACAGCACGATCGACAGGACGCGATCGCTGCGGCGTTCGGTCATGGCGGGGTCGGCAGCTTCGTCAGCGGATCGGTCTGAAAGCCGATCTTGTGTGCACCGGCCTGCTGCAGGATGACCATGGCCTGGACCACGCGACCGTAGTTCACCGCCCGATCACCGTTGACCAGCACCGCGCGGTCGGGCGCGCGCCGCAGGGCCGCGCGTCGCGCGCACCAGCGCGGTCTTATCGTCGATCGGCTGGCGCGGATCGGCGCCGACGTTGAGATAGAGCTGGCCGTGGGCATCGATCGACATCACCAGCGGCGGCTGGTTTGCCTGGACTGCGATCGGTTCGGCAGCCGCCTTCGGCAGATCGACCTTGATGCCCTGGGTAAGCAGCGGCGCCGTTATCATGAAGATGATCAGCAGCACCAGCATCACGTCGATGTAGGGCACGACGTTGATATCGCCCATCAGTCGGCGCTTGCCTTTGGTGAGCGGCCGGCATGTCAGCTCCTTGCCGCGCTCGGCGCCGACGCAGCACTGCCCGCGCCGGCGGTGGCCGCGGCGGGATTTCGACCGGCATAGCGCTGCAGGATGGTCGACAGCTCTTCCATGAAACGCGTCGTAGCGCACCTCGAGGCGGCTGGCCTGGTCGGCATAGCGGTTGTAGGCCACGACCGCCGGGATCGCGGCGAACAGGCCGATCGCGGTGGTCACCAGCGCTTCGGAGATGCCCGGCGCGACCATCGCGAGTGTCGCCTGCTGCACGTTACCGAGCGAGCTGAACGCATTCATGATGCCCCAGACGGTGCCGAACAGGCCCACGTACGGGCTGGTGGAGCCGACCGTGGCGAGCGTCGCCAGGTTGTGCTCGAGCCGCTCGATCTCCTTGAGCTGCGCGACGCGCATCGCGCGTCGCGAGCCCTCGAGCAGCATGTCGGCCGCGACGCCGCCCTGCGCGCGCAGGCGCGCGAATTCGCGGAAGCCGAACTCGAAGATGCTTTCCATGCCGGTCGCGACCCCGCGCGACTCGATCGCGCGATACAGCGAGCTCAGGTCGCCGCCCGACCAGAAGCTGTTCTCGAAGCGATCGGCATCGCGCTGTGCGCGCCGCACCACCATGCGCTTGCGAAAGATGATCGCCCACGACGTCAGCGAGGCGGCCAGCAGGATGCCGATGACGATCTGCACCACCAGGCTCGCCTCGACGACCATGCGAAGAATCGACAATTCGCCGCCCATCAGCTACTCCTTGCGCGTCCCCGCCGTCTGCAGAACGCTCATTCCGACAATTCCCTGACTATGACTGGCGGCAGGCGCCTGGGTTTCAAAGTTCCGGCATCGAGGCAGGCCACGCGCACCGAGGCGGTCAGCAGCGTCTGTGCCGGCAGCGGCTCGCGCCAGATGCGTTGCGAGAAAACGATACTCGCGCCGCCCTGCCACTCCGGCTGGCAACTGATCGACAGCAGATCGTCGAGCCGAGCCGGACGACGGTATTGAGCCTCGAGTGCCACCACCGAGAACACGATGCCGGGATCGCTCGCCAGCGCCAGCTGCGAGACACCGTGCGCGCGCAGCCACTCGGTGCGTGCACGCTCCAGGAATCGCAGATAATTCGCATAATAAACAATGCCCCCGGCGTCGGTGTCTTCCCAGTAGACACGCGCCTGCCACACAAACGGGTTCAAGCGCCCTCGCCGAACAGCGGCAGGTTGGCGGCGGCGCGCTCGGGCATCTTCAGGCCGAAGTGCTGCCAGCTCATGCGCGTGGCAATGCGCCCGCGCGCGGTGCGCGCGATGAAGCCCTGCTGGATCAGGAACGGCTCGATCACGTCCTCGAGCGTACCGCGCTCCTCGCCGATGGCCGCCGACAGGCTCTCGATCCCGACCGGCCCGCCATCGAACTTCTCCATGATCGTGAGCAGCAGCTTGCGATCCAGCGCATCGAGGCCCTGCGGATCCACCTGCAGCAGATCCAGCGCCGCATGCGCCGCCGGTTCATCGATGTGTCCCGCGCCCTTCACCTGCGCGTAGTCGCGCACCCGCCGCAGCAGACGGTTGGCGATGCGCGGCGTACCGCGCGCGCGCTGCGCAATGCGCAGTGCGCCGGCGGCGTCGATCGGCACGTCGAGGATGCGGGCCGAACGCTGCACGATGCGCTCGATCTCGGGAACGGTGTAGAACTCGAGCCGCTGCACGATGCCGAAGCGATCGCGCAGCGGCGAGGTCAGCAGGCCGGCGCGTGTGGTGGCGCCCACCAGCGTGAACGGCGGCAGGCTGAGCTTGATCGAACGCGCCGCCGGGCCCTCGCCGATCATGATATCGAGCTGATAGTCCTCCATCGCCGGATACAGCACCTCCTCGACCACCGGGCTCAGGCGATGGATCTCATCGACGAACAGCACGTCGCGCGGCTGCAGATTGGTCAGGATCGCTGCCAGGTCGCCGGGCCGTTCGAGCACCGGCCCCGAGGTCTGGCGCAGATTGACGCCCGAGCTCGGCGGCAATGATGTGTGCCAGCGTGGTCTTGCCGAGGCCCGGCGGCCCGAAGATCAGCACGTGATCGAGCGCCTCGGCGCGCAGTCGTGCCGCATCGATGAAGATCGAGAGCTGCGACTTGACCTGCTCCTGGCCGACGTAGTCGGCGAGCGCCCGCGGCCGGATGGCCTGGTCGAGCGCCTCGTCGGCACCGCCCGGCGGTGGCGCTCACCAACCGGTCGCGCTCCAATGGCGCTCATGCCCGCACCGCGCTCTGCAGCGCGCGCCGGATCAACTCCTCGGTGCTCAGCGTCACGCTGTCGGCGCCGATCCCCTTGAGCAGCCGCGTGGCCTCGACCGGCTTGTAGCCGAGCGCCACCAGCGCGCCATACGCCTCGGCTTCGGCCCCGGCGGTGGCGGCGACGGAGCCGGGGACGCTGTCCGCGGGCGCCACGCCGGCCTGATCGAGCCGGTCGCGCATCTCGACGATCAGGCGCTCGGCAATCTTGCGGCCCACGCCGGGAATGCGCGTCAGCGCTGCCGCGTCATGCTCGCGCACCGCCTGGGCAAAGCTGCGCCGCGGTGCCGCCCGAGAGGATCGCCAGCGCGATGCGCGGTCCGACGCCCGGACACCTTCAGCAGGTTGCGAAACAGCGTGCGCTCCTCGGCGGTCGCAAAGCCGTACAGCAGATGCGCGTCCTCGCGCACCACCAGATGCGTCAGCAGCCGGGTGCGCTCGCCGACCGCCGGCAGGGTATAGAAGGTCGACATCGGCGCTTCGAGCTCGTAGCCGACACCGCCGACTTCGAGCAGCAGGTGCGGCGGTGACTTGAGGCGAGCACGCCCGCGAGCGAGCCGATCATGGTCCGCAGCGGCCTGCGCTCAGGCGACATCGACCGCATCGAGCGCGCCGAGGCGACGCGTCTGGGCATGACAGAGCGCCACCGCGAGCGCATCGGCGGCATCGGCCGCGAGCCGGGCATCCAGCAGCAGCAGCGTGCGCACCATCTGCGCCACCTGCGGCTTGGCCGCGGCGCCATAGCCGGTCACGGCCATCTTGATGGCCCGCGGGGCATATTCATGCACGCTCGCACCGAGTGACGCCGCAGCGCACAGCGCCACGCCGCGCGCCTGGCCGAGCTTGAGCGCGCTGTCGGGATTGCGGTGCACGAACACGCGCTCGATCGCGACGGTATCCGGCCGGTGCTCGGCCACCAGCGCACTGATTGCGGCGTAGATGCGCTGCAGGCGCACCACCATGTCGTTGCCGATCACATCGATGCAGCCGCTGGCGACGTGGCGCTCGGCGCCGCCGCGGCAATCGATGATGCCGTAGCCGGTGCGCTGCGAGCCCGGATCCAGGCCGAGCACCCGGCAGTCGCGCACGACCAGTCGGATCGACGCCGTCGCGGGGCCGCCCGGGGCGGCGCGCGGCCGGAAGGTGCGCCAGGACTTACTCGCATATCGCGTCATGAATGCATATCCTCAAGCGCACTTGCTGTGGCCGGCCATACCTTGAATGATAGCCGGAAGACACCAGCCACACAGCATGGAAACCGCGACCCCCGCATCGCCCGAGATCGCCGCGCAGCTCGACGCCGAGCGCGCGGCGCTCGCCGAGCTTGGCGCCGTTCCGAGCGCGCTCGACTCCGGTAGCGAGGCCGCGCAGGCCGTGGCCGTGCTGACCCAGGATGCCGACCTGGCCGCCGGTACGCTGCTGCACTGGGCGCAGCGTTCAGGCCTGGCGCGCGACAACCCCCGGATCGAAGCGCGTCTCGGAGCGAACTGCGCGCGCGTGGCCAGCGAGCTCGAGCGGCTCGGGCAGCTGCATCTGCCAGACGGCTGGTCCGCCGGCCAGCGCCTGAACGCGCAGCAGGCCGAGGTGCTGCGCAAGATGCTGCTGGCGGTGGCAGCCGACCCACGTCTGGTGGTGGCGCGCCTGGCCGAGCAGCTGGTGCGGCTGCGCCACGCGCGCGATGCGCTGTCCGAGCCCGAGCGGCGGCGACTGGCGCTGGAGACGCGCGAAATCCTGGCGCCGCTCGCCAATCGGCTCGGCGTCTGGAGCCTGAAGTGGGAGCTCGAGGATCTGTCGTTTCGCTACCTGGAGCCTGACGCCTACCACCGCATCGCCCGCGCGCTGGCCGAGCGGCGCGTGGACCGCGAGCGCTACATTGCCGATGTCTGTGCGCTGCTGCAGCGGGAGCTGCGCCCAGGCCGGCGTCGCGGCCGCCGCGGTCTACGGCCGGCCCAAGCACATCTACAGCATCTGGCGCAAGATGCAGCGCAAGCAGCTCGCGTTCGAGCAGCTGTTCGACGTACGCGCGGTACGCATCGTGGTCGAGTCGATCGCCGACTGCTACGCCGCGCTCGGCGTGGTGCATGGGCTGTGGCACTACATCCCGGGCGAATTCGACGATTACATCGCCACACCGAAGGACAACGAGTACCGCTCGATCCACACCGCGGTGATCGGCCCGGAGGGCAAGTCCCTCGAGGTGCAGATCCGCTCGCGCGACATGCATGAGTACGCCGAGCTCGGGGTGGCTGCGCACTGGCGCTACAAGGAAGGCGGCGCGCGCGATGCCGGACTACGAGCGCAAGATCGAGTGGGTACGGCGCGTGCTCGATCCGGCGCAGTGCCGATGCAGTTCGAAGGCGACCTGATCGAGCGCGCTCAAGAGCGAGCTGTTCGCCGACCGCATCTACGCGATGACCCCGCGCGGCGAGGTGGTCGATCTGCCGCGCGGGCGCCACGCCGCTGGATTTCGCCTACCACGTGCACACCGACCTGGGCCATCGCTGCCGCGGCGCCAAGATCAACGGTCGCATCGTGCCGCTCAACCAGCCGCTCGCCAACGGCGACGTGGTCGAGATCATCACCGGCAAGCAGGCCGCGCCCAGCCGCGACTGGCTGTCGCCTGAGCACGGGCTTTCTGGCCTCACCGCAGCAGCCGCGCCAAGGTGCGCGCGTGGTTTCGCCGCATCGATGAGTCCGAGCATCGGACGCTCGGCCGCGAGGCGCTCGAGCGCGAGCTCGCGCGCGCCGGCGGCGGCCCGGAACTGATCGCGCCGCTGGTGCGCGAGCTGCATGCCGAGAGCGCCGAGGACCTGCAGCGCCAGATCGGCGAAGGCGAGATCGGCGCCGCGGCGCTCAGCCAGGCGCTGGCACGGCTGCGCGCGCCGCGCCCCAGCGGCGCTGATGCCCACGCGCAGGCGCCGCGAGCCGTCCGCCGGCGCACCGCTCGCCGGTCGAAATCGAAGGCGTCGGCGACCTGCCGACCACCATCGCGCGCTGCTGCGCTCCGGTGCCGCCCGAGCCGATCGCGGGCTACGTGACCCTCGGGCGCGGCGTCACGATCCATCGTGAGCGCTGTCCGAACCTGTTGCGCATGCGGGCGGTCAATGCCCGAGCGGGTGCTGCGGGTCGAATGGAACCTCGAGTCCGACAGCCTGCTGCCGGTCAGGATTCGCGTCGAGGCGTTCGATCGCCGCGGCCTGCTGCGCGACGTGTCGGACGTCATGGCGCTGGAGCGGCTCAGCATCGACGGGGTCAACTCCGACACCGACCCGAACGATCGCATCGCCACCATCGTGATGCGCACCGCGGTGCGCGACAGTGAGCAGCTCGGACGCGTGCTGCAGCGGCTGAGCGCGGTGCCAAACGTTCTGCGCGCGCTGCGCCTGGCCTGACGGATTCGCGGGCTGGCAGCGCGCGTGATGCCGGGCACCTGTGGCAACTGCGAAGCCCCGTTGAGCGGCCCGTATTGCGCGCAGTGCGGCCAGCACGCGCGCGAGAACGCGCGCGCGCTGCGCACGCTGCTGCGCGACGGCTGGGACCTGATCACGAACGTCGATGGCCGGTTCTGGCTCACGGTCGGCCAGTTGCTGGCACAGCCGGGCGAGCTGACGGTGGAGTACTTCGCCGACCGTCGCGCCCGCTACATCTCGCCGTTGCGGTTGTACGTCGTGCTCAGCGTGGTGTACTTCGCGCTCGCATCGGCCCACTCGAATGTGATCGCGCAGCCGGCGCTGCCCGCGCCGGCGGCCTCAGCTGCCAGCACCGCCCCGGCCGCCGCCGCCGGCACCGATCTCGACGCCGGCGACTGCGACCGGATCAGCATGCGCTGGCCTTGGCTGCAGGCGCGGCTGCGCGCCGCCTGCCGGCGGGAAATCGCCGACAACGGCCGGTCGGTGACGCACGCGTTCGGCTCCTACGTTCCGAAGATGATGTTCTTCTTCCTGCCGCTGATGGCGCTGGTGCTGCTGCCGCTGTATCGCACTCAGCGGCGTTACTACGTGGAGCACCTGGTGTTCTTCCTGCACACGCATGCCGCGGTGTTCGCGCTGATGATCGCCGATCTGCTGATCAGCCTGGCGGCACATTGGGTACGCTGGCTGCGCGCTCCGGCCTACGCGGTTGACTTCGCCGCCACCGGCTATGCCATCTGGTGCATCTACCGCGCGATGCGCCGCTATTACGGTGAGCCGCGCGGGCGGACGCTGGCAAAATTTGCCGTGGTCGGCATCACCTACCAGGTGTTCCTGGCCGTGATGGTGCTGGTGACGATGCTGCTGAGCGCGCTGACGGCCTGAGCGCCGCGTCTGCCTGCGCTAGCGATTGATGCTGTCGATCGCACGCTTGTCCACCGCCAGCGCCGCTTCGTGCAGCGCCTCCGCCAGGGTCGGATGCGCGTGGATCGTGCGCTGCAGGTCCTCGGCGCTGGCCTGGAACTCCATCGCGAGCGTGGCCTCGGCGATCAGCTCACCGGCCATCGGCCCGATGATGTGCACGCCGAGGATGGTATCGGTGTTGCGCGCGGCGAGGATCTTCACAAAGCCGGCCGCGGCCTCCATGGCGCGCGCCCGACCGCTGGCCGCGAACGGAAACACCCCGCTCTTGTAGTCCGTGCCGGCGGCCTTGAGCTGCTCTTCGGTCTGGCCGACCCAGGCAATCTCGGGCGCGGTGTAGATCACCGACGGAATCACGTCGTAGTTCACGTGCGCGTAGCGGCCGGCGATCAGGTCAGCCACCGCGATGCCTTCCTCCTTGCCCTTGTGCGCCAGCATCGGCCCGCGCACGCAGTCGCCGACCGCCCAGACGCCATCGGCCCCGGTGCGGCACTGCGCATCGACCTGGACGAATCCGCGCTGGTCGAGTTCGACGCCGGTACCCGGCGCGAGCAGATCGGTCGTGTAGGGCCGGCGGCCGACGGCGACGATCAGCTTGTCGACACCGAGCCTCTGCGCTCCGGCCTTATCGCTGTAGCTGACGGTGACGGCGCCGTCGGCGACGCTCGCGCCGGTCACCTTGGCGCCGAGCCGGATGTCGAGGCCCTGCTTCCGGAAGTGCCGCGCGGCCTCGCCGGCAAGCTGCTGGTCGGCGATCGCCAGAAAATTCTCCAGCGCCTCGAGCACCACCACCTCGGCCCCGAGCCGGCGCCACACGCTGCCGAGCTCCAGGCCAATCACGCCGGCACCGATGACGCACAGCTTGTTCGGGACCGCGGTGAATTCCAGCGCGTCCCAGGAATCCACGATATGTTCATGATCGAACCGGGCCGATGTGAGCTCGGTCGGCTGCGAGCCGCTGGCGAGCACCACGTGACGCGCGCCAATCTCGCTGCGCGAGCCGTCGTGCCGGGTAACTTCGACCCGGCGGCCGGGCAGCAGCCGGCCGCGACCGAAGATCGCGGTCACACCGGCGGCCTTGAACAGCGAACCGATGCCGCCGGTCATGTTGCGCACGATGTTCGCACGGCGCTTCTGCATGACCGCCAGATCGAGCGTGATGCCGCTGGCGGCAATGCCGTGCGCGGCGAACTCGCTGTGGGCACGATGCAGCAGCTCGGAGGATTCGAGCATCGCCTTGGAAGGGATGCAGCCGGCATTGAGACAGGTGCCGCCGAGCGCGCTGCCGCCATCGCGGTTCACCCAGGCGTCAACGCATACCACCTTGAGGCCGTTCTGCGCCGCGCGGATCGCCGCCGGATAGCCAGCCGGACCCGCGCCGATCACGACGACATCGACCGCCTCAGCCATGATCGTCAGACTCCGAGCAGCAGACGGCCTGGATCCTCGAGGCAGTCCTTGATCGTGACCAGAAACTGCACCGCCTCGCGACCGTCGATGATGCGATGATCGTAGGTCACTGCCAGGTACATCATCGGCCGGACGGCGATCTGGCCGTTCACCACCACCGGCCGCTCCTGAATCTTGTGCATGCCCAGGATCGCGCTTTGCGGCGCATTGACGATCGGAGTGGACATCAGAGAACCGAAGATGCCGCCGTTGGTGATGCTGAACGTACCGCCGGTCAGATCTTCGAGCGTGATCGAGCCGGTGCGCGCCCGCGCGGCATAATTCGCGATGCCCTGCTCGACCTCGGCAAAGCTCATCGCATCGGCATCGCGCAGCACCGGCACCATCAGCCCGCGCTCGGTCGACACCGCAACGCCGATGTCGAAGTATTCGTGGTAGACGATGTCGCTGTTGTCGACCGAGGCATTGACCACCGGAAAGCGCTTCAGCGCCTCGATCGAGGCCTTGACGAAGAACGACATGAAGCCGAGCTTCACACCGTGCTTCTTCTCGAACCCATCCTTGTAGCGCGCGCGCAGCTCCTGCACGCTGCTCAGATCCACTTCATTGAAGGTAGTCAGCAGCGCCTGCGTTGACTGCGCCTGGATCAGCCGTTCGGCAATGCGCGCCCGCAGTCGCGTCATCGCGACGCGCTGCTCGGCGCGGCCGGCACGGGCGACCGGGGCACCGGGCGCCACCGGCGGCCGCGGCGCAGGTGCTGCCGGCACCGCGGTTGCAGGCGTTGCGGCCGCCGCCGCTGCCGCGCGGGCGTCGTTCTTCGTGATCCGGCCGCCGGGCGCGGAACCGGCGATCGATGCGGGCGCGAGATTGTTCTCCTCGATCACGCGCCGCGCGGCCGGACCGGTGCGCGCTGCGGGGGCACCCGCCGCGGGCGCGGCCGCAGCGCCCGGGCTGGCAGCGGGTGACTTGCCATTGCCGGCCGGCGCGGTCGCAGCAGAAGCGGCCGCGGGCCCGGCGCCGGCCTTGCTGGCGGCGGTCGCCGCAGCGCCCTCCTCGATCACCGCCAGCAGCTCGCCGCTCTTGACCGACGTGCCGGTCTGCACCTTGATCTCGCGCAGCACACCGTTGATCGGCGCCGGCACTTCGAGCATGACCTTGTCGGTTTCCAGATCGGCCAGGTTCTCGTCGCGGCTGACGGCCTGCCCGGGTTGCTTGCGCCAGGCCACCAGCGTCGCATCGGCGACCGACTCGGGCAATTGCGGCACGCGGATCTCGATGCTCATGAACTCTTCCTTATGGCCGAACTGATCGGCGTAGGCGCGCGCTCCGGCGGCGCCGCGACCGCGCCGGCCGGGGTCAGCGTCAGCCGCGGGGTGTTGCGCATGGTCTGTTCGATCGACATCGCATTGAGCGCGGTGTCGACCAGCCGGCGCTGCTCGAGCTCGTGATTCTTGGCCAGCCCGGTGGCGGGCGCGGCGGCGGCGGCGCGCCCGGCGTAGTACACGGTACGTGTGCCGGCCAGATCCTGCAGCCGGTGGCGGATCTGGTACCAGGCGCCCTGATTCTGCGGCTCCTCCTGGCACCACACCAGATCGGTGGCATTGGCGTAGCGCGAGAGCACCGCCTGATATTGTTCCACCGGGAACGGATAGAGCTGCTCGATGCGCACCAGCGCGACCGTGCGCAGCGCAGTGTTGCGGCGCGCCTTGAGCAGGTCGAAGTACACCTTGCCGCTGCAGAACACGACGCGCTCGACCTGCGCGGCCGGGATGTCGTCGATCTCGCCGATCACGTTGGCGAAGCTGCTGTTGCTGAGCTCGGCCAGCGAGGACACCGACAGCTCGTGGCGCAGCAGGCTCTTGGGCGTGAACGCGATCAGCGGCCGGCGGAACGGCTGCAGCACCTGGCGGCGCACCAGGTGGAACATCTGCGCCGGGGTCGACGGCACCACCACCTGCATGTTCTCTTCGGCGCACAGCTGCAGGAAACGCTCCAGTCGCGCCGAGGAGTGCTCCGGCCCCTGGCCCTCGTAGCCATGCGGCAGGAACAGCGCCAGCCCGCACAGCCGGCCCCACTTGGCCTCGCCCGAGGAGATGAACTGGTCGATCACGACCTGCGCGCCGTTGACGAAATCGCCGAACTGCGCTTCCCAGATCACCAGGCAATCCGGACTGGTGGTTGCATAGCCGTACTCGAAGCCGAGCACGGCTTCCTCCGACAGCACCGAGTCGATCACCGTGAAGCGCGGCTGGCCGTCCTTGATGTGCTGCAATGGAATGAAACGGCGGCCGGTGTTCTGATCGTGCAGCACCGCGTGGCGATGAAAGAAGGTGCCGCGGCCGCTGTCCTGGCCGGAGATGCGCACCGCGACGCCCTCATCGAGCAGCGAGGCATAGGCGAGGATTTCGGCCGCGCCCCAGTCCAGCGGCAGCTCACCGGCCATCATCTTGGCGCGGTTGCTGATCACCTGGGCGACGCGCGGATGCAGTATCAGCTCGTTCGGATAGCGCACCACGCGCTTGCCCAGCGCCGCCAGCCGTTCCGGTTCCACGCCGGTGGCCACGAGCTCGGACCAGTCGGCCTTGCCGTAGCGCGTCCAGTCGATCGTGTACTTGTTGCCGATCAGGCCGAGCGCCGGGTGCAGTTCCAGGCGCCCGGCATCGAGCGCCTGGCGATACTGGGCGATCATCTGATCGACGTCGGCGGCCGTCATCACGCCGTCGGCCACCAGCCGGTCGGCGTACAGCTTGCGCACCGTCGGGTGCTGGCGGATGAGCGCGGTACATCACCGGCTGGGTCGCCGCCGGCTCGTCGGCCTCGTTGTGCCCGAGCCGCCGGTAGCACACCAGGTCGATCACGACGTCCTTGTGGAAGTGCTGCCGATAGCGCAGCGCCAGGCGCGTCACGAACAGCACGTCCTCCGGATCGTCGGCGTTGACGTGAAAGATCGGCGCCTCGACGATCTTCGCAACGTCGCTGCAGTACGTGGTCGAGCGCGCGTCGCGCGGATCGGAGGTGGTGAAGCCGATCTGGTTGTTGATGATGATGTGCACCGTGCCGCCGGTACGGTAGCCGCGCGCCTGCGACAGCTGCAGCGTCTCCATCACGACGCCCTGGCCGGCGAACGCCGCGTCGCCGTGCATCAGCACCGGCACCACGCGGTCGCCCTGGGCATCGCTGCGCCGCTCCTGGCGCGCGCGCACCGAGCCTTCGACCACCGGATCGACGATCTCCAGATGCGACGGGTTGAAGGCCAGCGCGACGTGCACGTTGCCGCCCGGCGTACGCACGTCGGCGGAGAAGCCCTTGTGATACTTGACGTCGCCGGATCCCTGGATATGAATGTCGTCGTGCTTGCCCTCGAACTCCGAGAACAGTTGCTGCCGGAGATTTGCCCAGCACGTTGACCAGTACGTTGAGGCGGCCTCGGTGCGCCATGCCGAGCACGAACTCCTCGATGCCGACCTGGCCGCCGGCCTGAATGAACTCGTTGAGCGAGGCGATCAGCGCGTCGGCGCCCTCGAGCGAAAATCGCTTCTGGCCGACGTACTTGGTGTGCAGGTAGCGCTCCAGGCCTTCGGCCGCGGTCAGCTGGTACAGCAGATTGCGCCGTTCTTCGGCGCTGAAGCGGTGCTGCATGCGACCGAGCTGAAATTCATCCTGCAGCCACAGCCGCTCGTCGGTATTGGAGACGTGTGCGAACTCGGCACCGATGTGCCCGCAATACACGCGCTCCAGGCGCGCGATGATCTCGCGCAGGCTCGCGCGCCTGGGGATCCAGTCGTTGCGACTCGCGGTGTAGAACTCGGTATCCAGATCCGCTTCGCTCAACCCGGCGTAGTCCAGGTCGAGCACACGCGGGCGCGGACGCTGCAGCAGGCCCAGCGGATCGATGTGCGCGACCAGATGGCCGCGGTTGCTGTAGATCTGCATCAGCCGCGACACTGCGGCTTGTTTTTCGCTGAGGGCGGTCGCGGGCGGCGCCGCTACGGCGCTGCGCTCGCTCGCCTGGGTGCGCGCCGCAACACCGGCGATGACCGGGCCGTGCGCCTGCTCCGGGCCTGCCGAGGGCGGCAGCGTATCGAAGTAGCTGCGCCAGCTCGCTGCGATGCTGTCCGGATCGCGCAGATACTGCTCGTACAGCGCCTCGACGTAGGAGGCATTGGCACCCGACAGCGGAGTGCTCGCCAGCAGCTCGGGCAAGGATGGGGGCATGGGGCAACCTGGGTGGCTTTGAAAAAAAAACCTGTCAGCTCAAGGAGCTAGACGGTAGCAGCGGGCTTTACATTCTATAGGAACGAGCCGCCCAAGGAAACGGACTCCGGTCACGCCCTCGTGGGCAGGGTTGAAGGATTCTGCTGCTGCAGAAGGCCCGGACACGTCGGCGTGCAGTTTCAGGATCGATCGACCGCAGCCGTGCGATCGCTGCCCTGCCAGCCGCCGCCCAACGCGCGATACAGGCGCACCAGGTCAGTGCCCACGGCCGTGGTGCTGTCGGCCAGCGACAGCTGGTTCTGCTGCCAGGTGCGCTCGGCGTCGAGCACCTCGATGAAATTTGCCAGCCCGCTCTCATAGCGTTGGCGCGACAGCGTCAGCGACTCGCGGTCCTGCGCCACGGTGGCTTCGAGCCAGGCGCGCCGCTGCTGGTCAGCGCCAAATGCCGCCACCGCGTTCTCGACCTCGTGCAGCGCGTTGAGCACCGTGTGCTGATAGTTCAGCGCGGCTTCCTGTGAGCGCACATCGTACAGATGCAGCGTCTTCCAGCGGCCGCGATCGAACACCGGCAACTGCAGTCCCGGTCCGATCGAGCCGAACAGGCTGGACCATTCGAGCAGCTTGCCCGCGGTCTCGGATTGAAAGCCGCCGCTGCCCGCGAGCGTCAGCCGCGGGTACAGATCGGCCACGGCGACGCCGCTCTGCGCGATGGCGTTGTGCAGGCCGGCCTCGGCTTCGCGGATATCGGGCCGGCGGCGCGCCAGATCGGCCGGCAGCCCGATCGGCACCTGCGGCGGAATCGGTGGCACCGGAGCGGCGCTGTCGAGCTCCGCGCGCAGCGCCTCGGGCTCGCGACCGAGCAGCTGGCTGAGCTGATTGACGTTCTGTGTGATCTGCAACTCGATCGCCGGCAGTTCGGCGCGCGTCGCGCTGGCCTGCGCCAGCGCATTGCTGACATCGATGTATGTGGTCACGCCGGCTGCGCGCCGCTGACGCGTCAGTTCCAGCAGCTCATCGATGGTCGCCAGATTGTCGCGCGCGATCACCAGCCGCGACTGCGCGCCGCGCAGCTCGATGTAGTTCTGGGCCACGTCGGCCAGCACCGACACCAGCACCGCGCGCTGATCCTCGACCGACACCTGCACGCCCGCGTCGGCGGCTTCCACCGCACGGCGTATGCGCCCGAACAGATCGATCTCCCAGGAGGCATCGGCGCTGAGCTGGTACTGGCTGTACGGGTTCGGAATGCTGATGCCGCCGCCGCCGGGCAGGCGGATGTTGCCGACCGAGCTGAACAGCGAGCCGGTCGGCGTAGTCTCGCTCAGCCGCTGGCGACTGAACGAGGCATCGGCCGCCAGCGTCGGCCAGGAGCCCGTCGCGGTGATGTCGCGCTGGGCGCGCGACTCTTCGATGCGCAGCACCGCCAGGCGCAGGTCCAGATTCGAGCGGCGGCCACGCTCGACCAGTGACGTCAGCATCGGATCGTTGAACACGTCCCACCAGGCGCTCGGCGGCGCGGACTGCTCGCTCGCTAGGCTCGAGGGCGGCGAGCCGGGCGACGACGGCGCTGCCGGCGGGGGCGATGTGGCCGACGAGTCGGGCGGCAATGCCGGCACATCGGGCGGCGGCGAGCTCGCCCGCGCCGACCAGTGCTCGGGCACCTGCGGCGTGGGCGGCACGAATTTCGGTCCGACCGCGCAGCCGGCCAGCAGCCCCGCCAGCGCAAGCCCCGGCGCTGCGGCGAAGCGGCGCGGCGCGGCCGCGGCGCACGAGCATCATTGCATGCGGTGGCTGAACATCCATGAGGCCCCCCATAGAGTCAATGCCGCGAGCAGGCCCAGCGGCCACAGATCCGGCAACAGCAGATAAAGTCCGGCGCCCTCCAGATACACGCGCCGCGTGATGTCGATCGCGTAGCGCAGCGGATTGATCGTCGTCAGGTACTGCAGCCAGGCCGGCATGCTGCTGATCGGCGTGGTCAGTCCCGAGAGCAGCGAGAACGGCATGATCAGCAGCATCGAATACAGCATCGCCTGCTGCATGGTGGCGGCCACCGACGACAGCAGCAGGCCGATGCCGACCGCGGCCAGCAGGAACAGCAGCAGCCCGGCGTACAGCGTCAGGTAGGAGCCCGCGAACGGGATACGAAACCACAGCTGCGCCACCAGCAGCACGCCGCGTCGCCTGGATCATCCCGACCACCATCGACGGCAGCGCCTTGCCGGCCATGATCTCGAACGGCCGGAACGGCGTCACCAGCAGCTGATCGAAGGTGCCCTGCTCGCGCTCGCGCGCCACCGACATCGCGGTCAGCATCATGGTCTGGATCAGCGTCAGCGTGCCGATCATGCCCGGGAATCATGTACCAGCGGGTCTCGAGATTCGGGTTGTACCAGGCGCGACCCTCGACGCTGTACCGGCGCCGCGGCCCAGCCATGTTCGCCGCCGCCAGTCGCTGTTGAACTGCTGCACGATGCTGTTGACGTAGCCGATCGCGGTGCCGGCGGTGTTGGAATTGCGCCCGTCGGCGATCACCTGCACGTCGGCGCCGCGGCCCGCGAGCAGCTCGCGCTCGAAATTCTGCCCGATCTGCACCACCAGCAGCGCGTGACGCGCATCGATGTAGCTGGCGATGTCGCTGCTGCGCTGCAGATCTGCGACGCGCTCGAACACGCCCGAGCCGTCCAGACCCGCGAGCAGCTGCGCGCGACGCCGCGCTGTGGTCCTGGTCGAGCACCGCGTAGGGCACGTGGTTGAGATCGTAGGTGGCGGCGTAGCCGAAGATCAGCGCCTGCACCACCGGCGGGATCAGCAGGCTCAGGCGGCTGCGCGGGTCCTTGAGCACCGCGAGCAGTTCCTTGCGGGTCAGGGCCGAGGATGCGCAGCAGCGAGTCGAGCATCGACATCACGCCAGCCTCTTGCGCATGACGGCGCGGCTGCCAGCGCCAGGGCCGCGGCCATCGCCGCCAGCACCAGCGTGTTCGGCACGATCACCGACCAGACGTCGCCGGCGAGAAACACGGTCTGCAGCAGCGCCACGTAGTAACGCGCCGGCAGCAGCATAGGTGATCAGCTGCACCACGGCCGGCATGCTGCGCAGATCGAACAGAAAGCCCGACAGCATGAACGCCGGCATGAAGGTCACCAGCATCGTGAGCTGGCTGGCGACCAGCTGGTTCTTGACCCAGGCGGAGATCAGCAGGCCGATGCCCAGCGCCACCAGCATATACAGCATCGAGGCGCCGAGCAGCACCCACAGCGAGCCGCGCAGCGGCACATGAAACAGAAACTCGGCGCCGAGAACACGCACAGCGCGAAGCCCATCAGCGCCAGCAGGAAATACGGCAGCGTCTTGCCGAGCAGGATCTCGTCGCTGCGCACCGGCGTCACCAGCAGCGCCTCCAGCGTGCCGCGCTCCCATTCGCGCGCCATCACCATCGCGGTCAGCAGCGCGCCGATCAGCGTCATCACCAGCACCACCAGGCCGGGCACCAGGAAGTAGGGCTCTCGTTGGCCTCGTTGAACCACAGCCGCGCCTGCACCGTGACCGGTGACCGGCGACGCTCGTGCGCGCCCTGCGCCGCCTGCGCTGCGCCGCCCAGGCGCCGACCGCGCCCTGGACGTAGCCCTGGATGATGCGCGCGCGGTTGGCATCGCCCCCGTGCACCACCAGCTGCACCTCGGCATCCCCGGCGGCGACGTGGCGGGCGAAGTCGGCGGGAATGCGCACGATGCCGTCGACCTGCTGTTCCAGCAGCAGCTGCTGTGCCGGTGGCATCGAGTGCAGCAGCCGCGGATGAAAATACGGCGACAGCTGGAAGCCGGCGGCCAGCTCCATCGCCTCGGGCGAGGGCTGCTCGACCACCAGCGCGAGCGGCACATTCTTGACGTCGAGCGACAGTCCATAGCCGAACAGCAGGATCAGGATCAGCGGCAGCATCGACGCCGATCGCGATGCTCGACGGATCGCGCATGACCTGGTGGGTCTCCTTGCGCACCAGCGCGCGAATCCGGCGCAGTTTCGAGCGCCAGCGGGTCGGGGGCGACGGCGATGCGGGCCGATTCATCGGCGTCGTGCCTTCACGCCGCGACCGGCGCGGCTCCCGCGGCCGCCTGCTGCGCGCGCGACTGCTCGACCACCGCGATGAAGGCATCTTCCATGCTCGGCTCGGGAGTGAGCTCGCTGCGGGCGCGCGCGCGCACCTCCGCCGGCGAGCCCTGCGCCAGCACCCGGCCGGCATCCATGATCGCGACGCGATCGCAGTATTCCGCCTCCTGCATGAAGTGCGTGGTGACGATGATGGTCACGCCCTGCTCGGCGAGCGCGGTGATGCGGCGCCAGAACGCGCGGCGCGCGAGCGGATCGGCGCCGCTGGTGGGTTCGTCGAGAAACAGGATCTCCGGCTCGTGCAGCAGCGCGGCGGCCATCGCCAGGCGCTGCTTGTAGCCGCCCGGCAGCTGCGCAGCTCATCGCGCGCAGCGTGATCGCCGAGCTCGAACTGCTGCAGCGCCCAGGCGATGCGCTCGCGCCGGCGCTGCGCCGCGCAGACCATAGGCACTGGCGAAGAATTCCAGGTTCTCGAGCACCGTCAGCGGCCCGTAGAGCGAGAATTTCTGCGCCACGTAGCCGAGGCGGGCGCGGGCCGAGGCCGGTGCGCCGCGCACGTCGGCGCCCGCGACGTGCAACCGGCCCGCCGCTCGGAGCCAGCAGCCCGCACAGCATCCGAAAGGTGGTGGTCTTGCCGGCGCCGTTGGGGCCGAGCAGACCGAAGATCTCCCCGCGCCGCACCTCGAAGCTGATGTGATCGACCGCGGTGAAGGCGCCGAAGCGCTTCACGCAGCTGCTGCACGCGCACCACCGCGTCATCGCCATGGGTGGCGACCGGCCGCGCAATCGCGATCGCCTGCGCGCGCTCCTGGCTGACCTGGGCGCGCAGCAGCACCATGAAGCCGTCCTCGAAGCGCGGCGCGACCGCCTCGACGGGCAGTCCGCGCAGCACCTCCCCGATCGCATCCGGCGCCGGGCGCGCCGGATCGCCGGCCGGTCCGGCCGCGGCGTCGCGCACCAGCGCACGCGGCCGCCATCGGGCACGGCATCGATGATGTCCGGCTGATCCAGCAGCCGCGCCTGCAGCGCGCGCGCGCGACTGCGGCGGCGCGGCGGGTGGCCACGAAGCAGCGCCCCGCGGCCAGCGCGGCGATCTGCTGCGGCGCGCCCTGCGACAGCACCCTGCCCTGGTGCAGCATGATCACGCGGCTGCAGCGCTCGGCCTCATCCAGATAGGCGGTGCTCAGCAGCACCGTCAGTCCCTGGTCGGCGACCAGCCGTCGCACGATGTCCCACAGCTCGCGCCGCGACAGCGGATCGACTCCGACGGTCGGCTCGTCGAGCAGCAGCAGCTCGGGCGATCGCACCAGCGTGCAGGCCAGGCCGAGCTTCTGTTTCATGCCGCCCGAGAGCTGGCCCGCCAGGCGCGTGCGAAACGGGCCGAGTGCGGTCATCTCGATCAGCTCCGGATAGCGCTGCGCGCGCTCGGCCGCGCTCACGCCGTGCAGGTCGGCGTACAGGTCGAGGTTCTCCGCAACGGTCAGATCCTCGTACAGCCCGAAGCGCTGCGGCATGTAGCTGATGCGATCCTGCACCTGCTGCGGATCGGCCGCCACGTCGACGCCGAGCACCGTGAGCGAGCCGCCGTCGGCGCGCAGCAGCCCCGCGGCCAGCCGCATCAGCGTGGTCTTGCCGGCGCCGTCCGGGCCCACCAGCGCGGTCAGCTCGCCATGGTGCGCTTCGAGCGAAACTCCAGCGAGCGCCAGCACCGCCGGCTCATCCTTGACGCGAAAGAGCTTGCGCGTCTGCTGCGCGATCAGCGCGGGCGCGGCGGGTGCGGCCGGCCGGGCGTTCGCCGCGTCGTTGCGCACCGCGCTCATGATCCCGCCTGCCGCAGCGGTACGTGAACCGTCGCCGGCATCCCGAGCCGCAGCTCATCGCCCGGATCCTTGACGAACACGCGGATCTCGTACACCAGGCTCGAGCGCAGCTCGGTGGTCTCCACCGACTTGGGCGTGAATTCGGCCACCGGCGAGATGAAGCCAACCCAGCCGCTGAAGCGCCGGCCGGCGAACGCATCGACCGTCACCGCCGCGCTCATGCCCTCGTGCACCCAGCCGAGATCGGGCTCGCCGATGTACGCGCGGACCCACTTCGGGTCGGTGATCGCAAGCGTGAACGCGGACTTTTGCGGCGAGGCCATCTCGCCGGGTTCGACGATGCGCGAGCGCACCACGGCATCGAGCGGCGCGAGCAGATCGGCGTCCTTGAGCTGCTGCTGCAGCAGTGCCAGCTGCGCCTGCTCGGCATGCAGCTGCGCCTCCCCCTGTGCCACATCCTCGCGGCGCGGCCCGGCGAGCTCCAGCGCCAGCGCTTTCTGATTGACCGCAAGCCTGGCCTCGGCGGTATCGAGCGCGGCCTTGGCCGCATCCATGTCCTGGCGGCTGACCGCCTTGCCGGACGAGCTGTCCGATAGCATGCGCAACCGATCGAACTGCGCGCGGGTGTTGGCGGCATCGGCGGCCGCCGCCTGCACGTTGGCGCGGGCCTGCTCGATCTCCTCCGGCCGGTTGCCATGGTGCAGCCGATCCACGGCCTGCTGCTGCGCGGCGACGTCGGCCTCGGCCTTGGCCACCTGCGGCGCGAGGCGGCTGGTATCGAGTCGAGCCAGCAGCTGTCCCTGCCTGACGTGATCGCCTTCCTGCACCAGCACTGCGGCGACGCGCTCGCTGCCGTTGAACGGCAGCTCCACCTGGCGCAGATCCACATTGCCGTACAGCGTCAGTTCGGTGCGCTCGCGCTTCCCGGCCATCAACCACCACAGCGCCGCCGCAATGACGACGGCAATGACGATGGCGCCGGCGCACAGCACAGCGAGTCGCGTGATCTTGGGCATGCGGTCTCCTGCTCTGGGCGCAGTTAAGATCAGTCCCCGGTTTCAGTCAAGTTAAATTCAAATTTAAATTTGAACTTATTTACTCGGCGTGACCGGAAGATGTATAAGTCCGGATGGGCGGCGGCGCTGGGAGCGCATTGAAGACTGGCTACGGCAGACTCGAGGCTATGAAGCGGCACAATACAGTTCGGTCAGGCCTGCGCGCCGCGCCCGCGGTGCGCCGGGGTGCTCGCGCTACCGCCAGGCGTCGCGCGGCCGGGCCCGGCCCGCGCACGCGCGCGCAGTTGCTCGAGGTCGCCGGGCGGATGTTCGCCGAGCAGGGCTTCGACGGCGCTACCGGTCAGGACATCTGCCGCCGCGCCGGGGTCAACTCGGCCGCGATCGTCTACCACTTCGGTGGCATGGCGGGGCTGCACCGCGCGGTGCTCGAGGAAGCACAACGCCGGCTGGTCAGCACCGAAGAGCTGACCGCCGCGGTCAAGGCCGAGCGTGATCCGGAGCGCCAGCTCGAGGCATTCTTCGGCCTCATCGTCCAGGCACTGAGCAGCCCGGTGTCACAATCCTGGGCCGGGCGCCTGTTCAGTCGGGAATGGGTCACGCCATCGAGCGTGTATGGCCCCACGCACGATCGCACCCTCGCAGCCAGGTCCCGGGCGCTCAAGTCGATCGTCGGTGCGCTGACCGGGCGCCCGCCCGATGACCCGCTGGTGGCGCGCGGCTGCATCAGCGTGATGGCGCCGTGCGCGCTGCTGCTGCTGGTCAATCGGCGCAAGCTGCAGCGGCTGCTGCCACAATTGAACGTCAGCGCCGAGTCCGCGCCGCAGATCACGCGCCACCTGGTGGAGTTCGCGCTGGCCGGACTGCGCGCGATTTCAGGGCAACAGCGCTCTCAATAGCCCCGCTGCCAAGCGCGGCTTGCAGTTTGGTGGAACCGACCGCGATGAGCGCGGTATGCTCGCGTGCAACAAGAAGATCGCGGTCCTGGAACGACGCTGCGGGCAGGGAGAACCATGATGGGGAGCAAACGCGCAAGGATTCTGGCGATACATTTTGCGCTGCTGTTCGCGGCGCGCGCGGGCGCACAGTCGGTCGTCGTGCAGCCGCGCCTCAGCACCGGAGTGCAGGATTACCAGTTGCGCTTCGACGATGTGATCACCCCGATTCCGAACGGCGGCACCGACATCCGCGGCGGATTCAAGGTGGCCGATACGATCACGTTCGTCGGCGGCGGCATCAATGTCGCGTATCAGCGCTTGTTCGTCGATGCGTCCGGCCAGTGGAGCCAGACCGGCACCGATCACAACCAGCAGGTCGAGGGCAATGCCATCGGCAACGGCGTGTTCACCCAGGGCGACGGCCAGAATCATAATTCCGACGTCAGCTTCCACCGCCAGGAACTCAACCTCAGCTTCGGCTGGGCAGCGACCAGCGAGCTCTCGGTGTATGCCGGCTACAAATACGCCAGGGTCGATTTGACGCAGCACCTGTCGCCGATCCTGACGCCGCCGCCGCTGGTGAACACCGCGACTGGACAGGACGGCAACGTGCTGTTCTTCGGCGACTACCTGATGAACTTCAGCTACAACGGCGGCTTCGTCGGGGCTAGCTACGCCGTTCCGGTCGGCAACGTCGGCGCGGTCGCGCTGCAGTCTTCGCTCGCCCGGCTGGATGGTGTCTTCCGGCAGCGTTTCTCCGGCAACGTGTTCGTCACCAATCCGAATTTTCCCAATGACCTGCGGCCGATCAATCCGTCGTTCAAAGATGGCGAGGTCGATGGCGTTTCGTTCGGACTGAATCTCGGCATCTCCTGGAGCGGGAACTTTGCCTGGATCGGCGCGCCGCTGCAGCGCCTGGTCTACACGATCGGTGTTGACCAGTCGCAGTACAAATTCGATTCCGGCAAGTCGAAATCCCTGTGGGCGGCCGACCTGCAGGAAAAAAACACCCGCGCGCGCTTCGAACTGCGCTACCGCCTGGGCGGCGCAGTCGACTGAAATCCTACGGCGAAACGAACGTGGTGTTGATCTCGCCCTTCTTCGCCGGCGCCTTGGCGAGCTCGGCGGCGGTGGGAATACGGAAATAAAAGTCATCGAACACCGAGGAATTGTCCCACGGTATCTGCGCCGAATGGGTCGCCTCGGCCACCGAGTTGCGCACGCGCTTGAACACGTCCTCGAGCTTCAGCCCCGGCACCGCGAGCGCCTGGATCAGCGCCGCGCTGTACGGGCTGTCCCTTCCGGTGCCGTCGCTGGCGACCTGGCCGGGCGCGGTCGCGTAGGCGAGGAAGGTTCGCGGCGGTGCGAAGCTCTGCACCAGGCCGACACCGACCTTGATCGGCGTCTGACCGGTGCTGCGTGACAGCGAGCGGCTGAGCTCCAGCGCTTTCTCGGTAAACGGATTATCGCGGCAGGCATCGAGGATCACGATGTTGAGCTTCTTGTCGGCTCGCCCCATGCGGTCCAGCACATCGCCCAGATCCACGGTCTCCTGCGCGACCTGGCCGACCAGATTGTTCGCCGCCGCCGGCGTGACGTCCAGGCTGGCGGAGATCGGCACCATGAAATTGTGCCAATCGACCTGCGCCGCATGCCCCGCGAAGTAGAACAGGCCGACATCGGCCTTGTTCAACGCCTGATCGAACTGGTCGAGCGCCTGGCTCATGTCCTGACGCGTCGCGTCCAGGCGCAGCATGACCTCGAAGCCGGCCTCACGCAGCGCCGCGGCGACGCCCTTGGCATCGTTGACCGGGTTATCGAGCTGCTGGAAATTGCGGTAATTGCCGTTGCCGATCACCAGCGCGACGCGCCTTTCCGCCCGCATGCGCTTGAGGTCGGCATCGGTCAACTGCGCCGCTGCGATTGCGGGCAGCAGCAGGGCCGCGGCGATCGCGATCACCCGACCTGTGCGATAGCCGATCCGCATCCCCGTGCACCGTCTCTGCCGCGCTTCAACTTTGAATTCTAGCGCGATCGCGCGGTGATTTTCGAAGCGCAGCGGAGCGGCGGGACTTGCGGTAGAGTTGAATGCGCGAGCGTGCAGGGACGCTCGAAACGATGATTCGACCGGGGAAGATCTCACACACGCCACACGGCCCAACCCTTGTGCCGCAGTGCAGCAGTGCAGCAAAAGATGATCCACAACGGCAACGACCCGAGGCGCGCGCGACATAATCTCGGTGCGCTCTCGCGCCTGGCCATCGGGGCGCTCGCGTGCGCGCTGGCACTGCTGGCGCCGGCGGTCGCGGCGGCCCAATCCGCCGAGCTGCTGCTGACCTACCAGAAATTCGAACAAGCCAGGGCGGCCAACGATTTCCCAGCCGCTGAGACCTACGGGCGCCGCGCGCTCGTGGCCGCCGAGAGCGCGCCCGACACCGATCCGCAGGCACTGATCGATCTGCTGCGCAGCCTGGCCGAGGTCTCGGCCAAGGCCGGCGACGACCCGCAGGCGCTGCAGTTCTACCAGCGCGCGCTGACGCGGCAGCAATCCGTGCTCGGCGCGAATCACCCGGACCTGGTCCCGGTGCTCACCGCGCTCGCGCAGCTGCAGATCAAGGGCAAGCACTACGCGGACGCCGAAGCGCTGTTGCAGCGCATACTCGACATCGAACGCGCCGCGTACGGCGAGCATCACGAGAACGTCCTGGCCACGCTGCAGCAGCTGCGTGACACCTATCGCCTGGCCGGCGACACCGCTGGCGCGGCCCGGATCGAGCAACAGATCAATGGCTTCGGCTTCGCGGTTCGCGCCTTCCCGGAGCCCGCCGCTGCCCCCGGCAAGGAGCGCCGCTACAAGCAGAACCAGGGCTTCGCGACCGTGCGCGTGTTCTATGGCACCGACCGCAAGCCGACCGGCGAGAGCAAGCCGGCCGTGTTCTATGGCCGGGAGCGCGGCGAGCTGCAATACGGCTATCTCGATGTGACGATTCCGCAGGTGCACCAGGAAGCCGAGCTGGAAACGGCGTCACGCTGGGACGTCTACACGCTGCTGGTGGGAGATGCGGGCATGCGCACCCGTTACGTCCTGCTCGATAAGGTCGTGCCGCTGCCCAGAGACGGGTTCCTGGCCGCATTGCGGCAGCAGGTAAAGGACGCGCCGTCCCGGGACATCTTCATCTTCGTGCACGGATTCAACTCCACGTTCGAGGATGCGGCCCGACGCTGCGCGCAGCTGGCCTACGACCTGGACTTCGACGGCACGCCGATGCTCTACAGCTGGCCGTCGGTGGGCAGCGCCACGGCCTACACCGTGGATGAGAACACCGTCGGCGAGAGCGGCCGCAAGATGGCGCAGTTCCTCGAGGATGTGGTGGCTCAGTCCGGCGCCGAGCGCATCCATCTGATTGCCCACAGCATGGGCAATCGAGCGCTGATCGAGGCGCTGCGCAGCTTTCTCGACAAGCGCGCACCGGCGCAACGCGAGCACATCTTCGGCCAGATCGTATTCACCGCGCCCGATGTCGATCGCGATTACTTCATCGACACCATCAACTCGATGCGCAACTCGGCGGCGCGCATCACGCTGTACGCGTCCGACAAGGATCGTGCACTCGAGAGCTCGCAGATCATCAATGGCGCACCGCGCGCCGGCATGGCCGGCGCCAACATCATCTCGATGCCGGGCCTGGACACGATCGACATGTCCGCGGTGCCTGCCGATCTGCTTGGCCACACCTATTTCGCGAGCAACAGCGGCGCCATCTACGATCTGTTCCGCCTGCTCTGGCGCGGCGATCCGCCGCCAAAGCGCTGCGGCATGAGCGATCGCCAGGGTGGCGGCCCGATCAGCGTCTGGCTGTTCAACGTCAACACCTGCAAGGGCACCGACCTGCTCGAGGCCGGCGTGCTGCTGAAGCGGCTCGGCGATCGAGCACGCGCGCAAGTGCAGGCCAATATCCAGGCGCTGACCGATCCGCAGCAGAAGCAGCAGTGGTTGCTGATCTTGCAGCGGCTGAACGGCTTGCTGGCACCGGACCAGGCAACTGCGGCGGCAGCGGGAGCCGCGGCAGCGGCGGCGACGGCGGGCGCCACGGCGACCGCGACGCCTCCGGCGAAGGCGGGAGCGGCAGCTAAATGAGCCCCGCGTGGCAGCGCCTGTCGGTGGGCGTGCTGGTCCTGTCGCTGGTGCAGGTCAACGTCGCGCGCGCCGCAGCGGATGACCCCGAGATCCGTGCCTACGTCAACGACACCTGCATCGTCGCCGACGAACCGTACCTGATGCCGCCCGCGGAGGCCGGGGAATCGGGCGACCAGGCTACCGCACGCTTCTTTCCGCTGATCGGCTTCGTGGTCGGCAAGCTCACCGAGCTGCTGATCAATCACATGGTCAGTGCCTCGACCGGCCACATCAAGGCCGACGCCGCGCGCAAGGACACGCGCTATGCGATGACCACGGAAATGAACCTGTACCGCGCGGATCTGCAGCCCGAACCGGTCGTGCGCCTGAACGCCAAGCTCGGTTGCATGACGATCGTCGCCGCACGATTCCAGCCCGCCTCGGCCAACTGCACGGCGGCCTATGTGCCCAAGCAGCTGACCCGAGAGACCATGAAGCAGCCCGAAAGCGCGTGGAAGAGCTCGCGCACGGACGACTCAGTCGAGAACCAGCTGCGCCGCGCCAACATCTGCGTCAACGGCAAGGCGCGTGCGGTATACGAGGCGCGCTTCGAATTCTCCGAGGATGGCACCGCCTATCGGCTCAAGAGCGCCGACTACCAGATCGAGTCACTGCTCACGACCACCGACAAGGCGGCCGCGCGCACCGCGTTCTACACGCTGGAGATCTCCCAGCCCGGCAAGAGCGACCAACGTGAGACCTTGTTGACCGCCTGGGTACACCTGGGCAGCGTCAGCGCCGGTGCGCACGCGGCCGGCCCCACCGGCGATCCGCCGCCGTGGGTGATGGTGCCGCCGTTGACGACCGAGGCGCGACGCGCGTACGAAGAGAAGACCAAGGTCCACCAGCAGGTGATGGGCGAGATCGATGCGCTCAAGCGCGCACTGACCCGCAACCAGCGCGTGCTGGCGGGCCTGGATCAGCGCATTGCAACGGCCAGCGCCGACATCGCGGCCGGGCTGAGCCAGGAGCGCACCAAGGTGGCCGTGCAGATCGGGGCGCAACAGGCCGAGCTCGAGGCGAGCACCGCCGAGTACCAGGAGCTGCCGCAGACGCCGCTGGAGTTCATGCCGGTGACGATCGTGGTCGCCGTGACCGAATCGCAATCGGAAAAGGCCGCGCTGCTGGCGCTCGCCAGCGTGATCGACAGCAGCGGTGGACAACTCGCGTCCGCCGGAGCCACGGCGAGCGCTGGCCTGTTCACCCGTTCGCTCGATCCCGCCGGCGCTCCCGCAGCACCGGGTCCCGCGGCCGAGCTCGAGCGCGCACGCGCGAGCTATTTCGATGCCCTGGTCAACGCCAAGACCGGGGCGGCCGGCAGCGGCAGTGACGACGCGCAGCGCAATCTGGCTCTGGCCCGGAACCACTACAATGACGCCCGGCGCGCGCTCGGGCTGGAGCTCATCCAATGACAGCGATGCCCCGTGATTGCAAGCGGGCTTCCCGCGCACACCCTGCCCGCTCGTGGGCCGGTACGGCGCCGGTCATCGCCGGGCTGACGCTGACCGCCCTGCCACTGCTCGTGCACGCCGCCGATCCGGCAGCGCCCGCCGCACCGGCGACGGTCGTGTCCGCCACGCAAATCGAGCAGGCGCTGCAGGCGCCGCCGAAGACGCGCGGGTTCGTGGTGCGCGCGCGCACGGAATCCAAGCAGATGATCGACCTGAATGTCCCGTTTGAATTCAACTCCAGCGAATTGCAGTCGCAGGCCGCGGCCCAGCTCCGGCAATTGCGCTCGGCGCTGACCTCGGAGTCGCTCAGCAAGGATCGCTTCATGGTCGCGGGTCACACCGACGCCAAGGGCAGTGCGCAGTACAACCAGCAGCTCTCGATGCGGCGCGCCGAAGCGGTCAAGCGCTACCTGGTGGATAACGGCGTCGATGCCGATCGGCTCGAAGCCGTCGGCTACGGCGCCGAGCATCTGGCGCTGCCGGATCACCCCGAGGATCCGGCCAACCGCCGGGTCGAGATCCGCAACCTGGGCGAGCAGCCGTCGCCGTGACGCGCCGCCGATCTGCCGTGCCATCCGCAGCGCTGACGCTGCTGAGCGTGGGTGTCGCGCTGTGCGGCGGCGCGCCCCGACCGGTGATTGCCGAACAGCGCGCATTGCTGGTGGGCGTGGGCAAGCTCGACATTCCGGGTAACGACCTGCCGAGCATCGAGCTGGACCTGGATCGCATGCACGAGATGCTCAACCTGATGGGCTTCGAGGACCGGCAGATCCATACGCTGCAGGATGAGGCCGCGACTTCGACTGCCGTGATCGCCGAATTCAACGGCTGGCTGAAGCAGGGCGTGCAGCCCGCCGACCGCGTGGTGTTCTACTTCAGCGGCCACGGCAGCAACATACCCGACCTGCGCGGCGATCAGGACGAGGGCGTCAGCCAGGTGCTGGTGACGCACGATGTCAAACGGGTGCATGACAAGGGCGGCGCATCGCTCGCCGGCGTAGTGCCCGATTATCGGATCTCGGAGCTGCTGGCGGCGATCCCGAGCCGGAACGTCCTGTTCATTGTCAACTCCTGCCACTCCGGCACCGTGACCCGTTCCTTCACGCTGAACAATCACAGCCTGGGCTCATCCCCGGTGTACGTGAAATCGTACGACTACCCGGGCATGCCCTCACCGCCGCCGCGCGTGGTATCGCGTGGCGTGAGCCCGTCCTCGCACGAGCAGCAGTGGGATCCGAAAGCCAATTACGTCGCGATCACCGCGGCGGCCGACAACCAGGAAGCCATCGGCACCATGAACGGCGGGGTGTTCACGCTCGGCCTGACCGAGGCCGTGAAGCGGCTCACCAGCGAAGGCAAGAGTCCGACCGCGCGCGAGCTGCGCGACGACGCCGATGCGTACATCCGCAGCAAGGTGGACAAGGACCAGATCCATACCCCGCAGCTGATGGGCAATCCGACGCTGGCCGACGCGCCGATGAAGGTGATCGCGCTCAACGCCTCCAACGGCCCGAACCGCAAACGCGTGCTCGATCTGGTCGCGCAGCAACCGCAGCACATCGACCTGACGGCATCGAAGCCCCAGTACGCGGTCAACGAGCCGGTCAAGCTGAGCCTGAAGATCCCGGCGGACGGCTTCCTGAACGTGGTCAGCGTGGATTCCAAGGACAATGCCACGGTGCTGTTTCCCAATGGGTTCCAGCAGAGCAATGCTGTGAGCGCCGGCGCGTTCACGTTTCCCACCCCGCAGATGGCGTTTGATCTGCTGGCATCGGAGCCGCTCGGGCCGACGCTGGTGGTGGCCTTCCTGAGCAGCGATCCGATCAATTTCTACCAGGAGACCGTGGATGATCGCGACGAGGCTGGCCACATCAAGCTTGACTTCCCGTCGCTGTCGCACACCGCCACGCGCGCGATCCGCGTCGCGCCACGCAAGAAGGATATCTACGCGGCGCAGCTGGAAGTGCAGATCGTCGCGGCGCCAGGCGCCCGGCACTGACGCCGGAACACCGACACGGATCCGAGCAGACTCACCGGTTGAAGACCACGGATACGGCCAGGAATAGCGAAAAGGCAACAAGACCGATGATGACTGCCGGCCCGCGCCGTAGTCCCTGAGACGCGCGGATTGCGATGCAGAACAATACGGCACACCAGGTCACTGTGAGCGAATAGAGGAGCATTACGATCTCGTGCCAGATGGTCTGCGAAGTCAGCATCGCCTCGTATCGATCCAGATCGATCACGCGAAGGGCACCCAGCAGGCTCGCTGGAAGATCGTGCGCCAGGGATGGCAGACAGGCAATGCTGATGCCGAATCCAAGCGCGCTCAGTGAACCCTCGAAGCTGCCCTTTCCCGATCCGGCACGACTAAGCAGTTGGGCCACTCCAGCGGCGACAATCCAGCCCATCAACAGGCTCGGCGCTAAAAGGTACTCGTTGTAGTGAAAGTAGACTTTGGCCGGGATCGCCAGCCACGGCCTAAAGACAGAAGGAACTCCACCCCCGATCGACAGGAATATATAGACCAGCGTGTAGAGCTGAATCGTGATCGCCATCGCAATGATACCAAACATGACCCGGCGCTCATCCATCATCAGCGCTTCGAACGTCACGCGCGGGGCGAGGACCGTGCCAATGTAGTAGCCGATGAACGATCGGTTCTCGCGCAGCGCACGTTCGTCCGGGACGGGGGCGATGCCATTGCCTGGCTCGCCTTTGCTTGATGCCGAATTGCTCATCGGTCACCTCTGTCGAGTCACCTTCCGCCAACCGCCTGACGCTGCACGTCGCCCATATTCTAGCCCCGCGCCGTATCACCGGCGGTGCCGCGCGAGGGTATCGACTTGAGCAGGTCAAACCAGAGCAGACAGCCCACCCCGGCGCCGAGGCTCAGGGCAAGATCATCGGCGTGCAGGGGAGCGAACGAGAACAACGTCTGCAAAGCCGGAACGCTCAATATGGCGGCCAGACAGAGTCCCGCTCCACCAACCACCCACCAAAGTGCCGGATTGGGAGCGCGGAGCATGCTCACGGCCGTTCGGGTCCAGGAGCGATTCACCAGGATGATGGTCAGGAACGAGACGACGAGAGTGGCAAACGACAGCGCGCGAGCCGCATCCGGTCCATGGCCGGGACGCGCCAGGAACACGACGCCCAGGCAGACCGCCAGTACGCTCAGCCCTTGCGCCACCGCCACCGCCACTGTCCTGCGCGCAAACAGCCGTTCCTGACTCTGCCGCGGCGGGCGCCGCATAATGCCCGCCTCCGATGCCTCGGCTTCAAAGATGAGGGAGCAGGAAGGGTCGATGATCAGCTCGAGAAACACGATGTGCACCGGCAGCAGCAGCAGCGGCCAGCTTGGGAAGAAGATCGGCGCCATGGACAGGCCCGCTATCGGGACGTGTACAGCCAGCGTAAACGTGATTGCCTTCTTGATGTTGTCGTAGATCCGGCGACCCAGCTTCACTGCGGCGACGATCGACGAGAAGTCATCGTCCAACAACACCAACGCGGCCGCTTCGCGTGCTACGTCGGTCCCCCGCCCTCCCATGGCGATACCAATATGCGCCGCTTTCAGCGCCGGTGCGTCATTGACTCCGTCGCCCGTCATTGCAACGACTTCGCCGTTGGCCTTGAGCGCGGTCACGATGCGCAGCTTCTGCTCCGGCACCACGCGGGCGAAGATTTGAGTACACCCGATACGCCGGATCAACTCGGAGTCCGACATCGTCGCGAGCTCCTGGCCGGTGATCACCTCTTGCTGATCCGACAGCCCTGCCTGGCTGGCAATACTGCGAGCGGTGTCCGGATAGTCACCCGTGATCATCACCACCCGAATCCCCGCGGTCCGGCACTCCGCAACCGCGGCCGGCACGTTGTCTCTCAGCGGGTCCTCGAAGGCGACGAGTCCAAGGAAATCCGGAGCGAGCGAGCGATGCTCTCGCGGAAACGCTCCGGGGGCGACTTCCCCTCGCGCGACTGCGAGCACACGCAGCCCCTGTGAGGCGAGATGCCTGACGGTCTCCTCGATACGGGCGCGGCGCTCCGGCGGCAGGCGGCACAACTCGGCGATAGCTTCCGGCGCCCCTTTGGAGGCAACAACCGCTGTGCTGTCCTGGTCCAGCTGCCATCCGTGAGTGACGACGAGCAGCTCGGCGGTCAACGGATATTCGCGTGTTATCGACCAGTCGCCATTGACGATCCGATCCTTCGGCGCCAGCTGACGGCGCGCGGCGTGGAGGGCCCGTTCCATGGGATCAAACGGATCCGGCTTGCTTGCCAGTGCAGCCGTCTGTAGCAGGGTATGGAAGCCTTCCGGCAGTGTGCCGACGGTCCCATCGATGGTGATCTGCTCCGCTTCTGTTGCAAGACACCTCAGCATCATCCGGTTCTGAGTCAGGGTTCCGGTCTTGTCCACGCACAGTACAGTGGCTGCTCCCAGCGTCTCGATCGCGGGCATGCGTCGCGTCAGCACGCGGCTACGCGAGATTCTCCAGGCGCCCAGGGCAAGAAACACGGTCAGTATCACCGGAAACTCCTCGGGCAAAATGGCCATCGCCATCGCGATGCCGGCGAGCAGCCCCTCCTTCCATACCCGCCAGCCTCCTCCACGAGTGAGCGAGTAGGCTACGACCACGACGGCGCAAGCCCCCAGGCCCGCCACAGCCAGCGCGCGGACGATCCGGCCGGTTTCTCGCTGAAGCGGCGTGGCCTCGGGGTTAATCCGCTGCAATGCCTTGCCAATGCGGCCGAGTTCGGTACGCACTCCGGTGGCGAGCACCTCCGCGACACCCTGACCAGACGTCACCAGAGTGCCAGCGAACAGCCCGGGCAAGTCATCGCCGCCAGGCCGCTCAAGCTCATGCGCAGCGACGCTCGCTACTTTTCGGACCGGCACCGACTCCCCGGTCAGCAGCGATTCATCGACGCTCAGGTTCATACTGCGTCGGAGAATCGCATCGGCCGGAATGCGGTCGCCTTCGACAAGCAGGAGCACGTCTCCGCGCACGACTTCACGACCCGCGATGCGCTGTCGGCGCCCGGCACGCACCACCAGTGCCCGCGGACTCGACAAGTCTCTCAATGCCTCCAAAGCGCGCTCGGTGCGGCGCTCCTGGACGATCGTGATGCCCATCACCACGAAAACGAAGCCCAGGAGCATCAGCGCATCCGCAAGCTGACCCATCACCAGATACAAGCTGCCCGCGGCTACCAGCAGCACAAACATCGGCTCTCGGGCCACCTCCAGGGCGATGGCCAGGATCCCGCGCGGCTTGGCCGTAGGCAGTTCGTTGGGACCATCAGCTTTGAGGCGCGCTAGCGCCTCGGAATCGCTTAGACCGGCCGCGCGCGTCAGATCATATTGCGCATCCGATGCGCGAGAGGGCGATTGGCCCGCATCCTGCTGCATGGCGCAGTCCTGGCTCTTCTCGGACCGAGCGGTGTTCTAGCGGTTCCGGGACGAAAAACGCGTGAATCGCGCCGGATCGATCGCGGCGACGCCCGCCGGCACCCGCCCGTCATCGACCGGCTCGCCGAGCAGCGTCGAGACCGGCACCACGCCGGCCCAGATCGGCAGCGAGTAGTCCTCCTCGTCGTCAACCGGCGGACCGCTGCGGATCTTCGCGGACACCTCTTGCAGAGCGGCACGGCCAGCACGCTCGATTGCCTGAGCTCCAGCGCGTTGGGCGCACGCACCTCCTCCCAACGTCGGGGCGCTACGTGATTGGTAATCCAGCGAAGCGCGCGCAGCTTCTCCTCCGGATCATCCACCAGCCGCGCGTTGCCGATCACGACCACCGACCGGTAATTGAGCGAGTGATGAAAGGCCGAGCGTGCAAGCACCAGGGCGTCGAGCAGCGTCACGGTAACGCACACCGGCACCTGCTGCGTCAGCGTGCGCAGCATGCGGCTGGCCGCCGAGCCATGAACGTAGAGCGTCTCCTCGGCGCGGGCGTAGACCGTCGGTATCACGTAGGGCTGCGAATCCACCGCGAAGCCCACGTGGCAGAGGAAGCCCTCATCCAGGATGCGATGCACGGTAGGCCGGTCGTAGCTGGCGCGTTTCGGCAATCGCCGCACCCGGGTGCGCGCAGTCGGTGAGTAGTCATCCATGCGATTGCCCTCTCCTCACCGCAGCCGCTTCCAGTCCTTGAGTATCTCGCGCGCGGCGTTGTGCCCGGGAATGCCGGAGACACCGCCACCCGGATGGGTCGAGGAGCCACACTGATACAGCCCGGCCACCGGGGTGCGATAGTCCGCCCAGTGCGGCGCGGGACGCTGCCAGAACAGCTGATCCGCCGAGAGCTCACCGTGAAAGATGTGACCTTGCGGCAATCCGACGATCGCCTCGAGGTCGGGCGCCACCAGCGTCTCGATCCCGATGATGCGGCTGGAGAACCCCGGGGCCAGCTCGTCCAGGGCATTCGAGAGCTGTCTTCGTCAGCTTGGGCTTCTCATCGGCCCACGAGGCGCCACCCTTGAGCTCGTAGGGCGCGTGGCCACCGAAGATGTTGATCACGTGCTTGCCAGGCGGCGCCAGCGAATCGTCGACGATCGTGGGAACGACCGGCGTCAGAAACGGCTTGGCCGAGTACCAGCCATACTTCGCATCATCGTAGGCGCGCTCCAGGTAGTCGATGTCCGGACCAATGTGCACGTAAGTCGGATACGCGAACCCGGTCTTCGCGGGATCGAACGCGCGGTAGCGCGGCGGCTCGTGCGCTGCAATGTTCATCTTGAACGCGGTCGAGAACGTGCGGAACGAGTCGATCTCGCTTAGCAGCTCGGCGGGCAGGTGCCCCGGGGCGAGCAGCCGCCGGAACAGCGTCTGCGCCGAGGCGTTGGATGCGACCACCTTGGCGTGGAACTCGCGCCCGTCGGCGGTACGCACGCCGCTCGCGCGACCGCCCGTCACCAGCACTTCGGCGACCGGCGAATCGGTCAGCACCTGCATGCCAAAGCGCTGCCCGGAGCGCGCGATCGATGCCGTGATGGCTCCCATGCCGCCGCGGATGAAGCCCCAGCCCCCGGCGCCCTGATGCTCGCCCATCAGGTGATGCATGATCACGTACGCAGTGCCCGGAGACTTCGGGCCGGCAAAGGTGCCTATCGACGCATAGTAGGCCAGCAGCGCCTTGATGATGTCGTTCTCGAACCAGACCGACAGGTAGTCGTAGGCGCTCTGCGTCAGCAGGTCGACCAGCCGATAGGCCCGATCGCCGATGGTCCGATGACGCCAAAGCAAGGCCGCGGTCCGCTTGAAACTCTTCCAGCTGCGCTTCACCGGATCCACCGGTGTCTCGAACAGCAGCTTTCGCACCAGGTTCGCCGACTGCTCGAGCTGGCGCGCAAATTCCGGGTAGATGTCCGCATCGTGACGCGAGAATCGGGCGAACTCGGCCTGCGTCTTCTTCATATCGTCGCTGAAGACGATGTAATCGTCGCCGCCCAGCGGGCAGAACAGATCATTGGCTGGCAATACCGCGAGGCCGAGCAACTCGAGTTCGAGGTCGCGAATGACACGCGGGTGCAGCAGGCTCATCACGTAGGAGAACCGCGAGGCGCGGAATCCCGGGCTGAACTCCTCCGTGACCGCCGCCCCGCCCACGATGTTGCGCCGTTCCAGTACCAGGGTCTTGAGACCGGCCCTGGCGAGGTAGGCGCCACAGACCAGGCCGTTGTGCCCGGAGCCGATGACAATGACGTCGAAGTTACTCTGCATGTATGCGCCACGCGCTGGGGTTTAATATCCAGTATAGGACAGATGTCCGCTCGCCGAGGACCACCGCTTGTACGTTCCGGAGCACTTTCGCGAGACACGGATCGATGTGCTGCGCGCATTCATCGAGCGCTATTCCCTGGGCACCCTGATCGCGGTCACGCCACAGGGCATCAGCGCCAACCACATCCCGATGCAGCTGCTGCCGACGCCCGACGGGCCGGGCTTGCTGCGCGGTCATATCGCACGCGCCAATACGCTCTGGCGGGTGCTCGAGCCCGGCGCCGCCGTGCTCGCGGTTTTCATCGGACCCGACCACTACGTTTCCCCGTCCTGGTATCCGAGCAAGCACGAGCACGGCAAGGCGGTGCCAACCTGGAACTACGCGACCGTGCACCTCGCCGGGCACATCCGCTTCATAGAGGATCCCATCTGGCTGCGTAGCCTGGTTCAATCGCTGACCGACGAGCACGAGCGCAACAACGTCAATCGCTGGCGGATTACCGACGCGCCGGCGGACTACATCGAGGGCATGCTGCGCGCCATCGTCGGCTTCGAGATCGAGGTGTCCGGCATCGAGGGCAAGTTCAAGGGCAGTCAGAATCGCCCGGCCGAGGACCGCGCCGGGGTCGGGGCGGCACTGCGCGCGGCCGGCCTGAGCGCCGATGAGGTGGCGCAGCTCGCGCCGGGGGCCGGCCCCTGAGCCGAGGATGGGCGGCGCCGCGCTTCAGAACGGTTCGGCATGGCTGCGCAACTCCAGCTCCCAGCTCCAAGCGCCGGGCGGCTGGGCCAGCGCGGCCATGTACGAGCGGGCGATCGCCTGCGGTGTGAACACGCCCGGCTCGCGGCTGCCCTGAGCCACCGCCCCGTCGATCACGAAATGCACCACATGGATCCCGGCCGGACCGAGCTCACGCGCCAGGCTCTGCGCCAGGCCACGCAGCGCGAACTTGCCCATCGCAAACACCGCCGAGCGGGCGAACCCCTTGACGCCGGCGGTCGCACCGGTAAAGAAGATGCTGCCGCGGCCTTGCGGCAACATGCGGCGGGCGGCCTCCTGCGCGGTCACCAGCGCGCCCACGGCAGTGGTCTGGATCGCAGCCGAAGCGGAGGCGATATCCAGGCTCAGCAGTTCGCCGCGGATGCGCGCGCTGGGGTTGTACAGCACCACCTCGGGCTGGCCCAGCGAGCGGTCCACTTCACCGAACAGCCGCACCAGGCTCTCGGCCGAGGAGGCATCGGCCTGGAACGGCGTCGCGCCGATCGTATCGGCGAGCGGCCGCAACTTGTCCAGATGGCGCGAGGCCAGGGCCACGCGGTAGCCGTCGGCTACCAGCGCCTCGGCAAACGCCGAGCTGATGCCGGGTCCGGCACCGACGATCAGAGCGACACGTTCGGTCATGGAGATGTCCTTGTCAGTGGCATGGCGTGGGGGCAAATGCTGCGACTGTTTCGCATTCTGCCGGGCGAGTCTATATTGCCATCGCCCGCGAACCAGAACAGAGCACGCGACGGCGCGTTCTCGGAGATCATAGCTATGCCACGCCTCTACGTTGCGCTGATACCGGTCCTGTTGTTCGCTGGAGCATGTTCCCCGCCATCTTTCGACGCCGCAAGCGAGGGCCGCAAGCTGTTGCAGCGGGATGGCGAATGGGCCCAAGCTGCTTCGGACGGAAAGGATATCGAGAAGATCGTCTCCTACTGGAGCGACG
Organism: uncultured Gammaproteobacteria bacterium; assembly: GCA_963701975.1. Lineage (GTDB taxonomy): Bacteria > Pseudomonadota > Gammaproteobacteria > Steroidobacterales > Steroidobacteraceae > FEN-1191. Next base: position 2,375,561 of record OY969692.1, on the reverse strand, counting down.
ACGCGCTGGTGATCGAGCCGGGACAGCCGGTACACCAGGGGAAAGCGGCGATCCGGGCATTCGTCGCCGACAGTCTGAAGACCCCGGGATTCAAGATCCATTGGGTATCGGAGAACCCGGTGTTCTCCCCGGACGGCAAGATGGCCTACATGCCTGGCGTCGATGAGATGACCGTCCCGGGACCCGATGGGGTGCTCATGACGGTGCATATGCGTGGCATATCGGTCTGGCGCCGCGATCCAGACGGGCAGTGGCGCTGTGTGGTGGACATCGCGAACGAAGCGCCGCCGCCCGCGAAACCCTGAGATCGATCGTGAGAAACGGAGGCGGCTGATGAAATCCGCGTTGACCCCCGGCTGGGTGCTGGCCCTGTCGTCGTTCGCGCTGGTGACAGCGAACGCTCGGGCAAGCCCCGCCCAGCCGGCCGCATACTCGTCCACCTATGCCGGTCTGCAAGGCGAGACGCTGCTCGACAACCCGCGGGTCATCGTCCAGAGGTTCGTCATCGAGCCGGGGCATTCGACCGGCCGGCATTCGCACCCGGGCGATCAGCTCGCGGTGTTCATCAAGGGCGGCGTGCTGACGTCCCGCACCAGCGGACGCTCGACGCTGTGGCGAGACGGCCGCGTGTTGTGGCAGAACGCCACCGATGCCCCGGATGAGGGCAGCACCAACACCGGTACCACACCGATCGAGATGGTCTGGGTGACGCTCAAGCCGGTGGCAAAGCGCCCGGCGGGTGCAGCCTCCGGCCATCACGTAAAATACGCCTATCTCAACTACCCGAACATCCCGGGAGAGGATCTGCTCGAGAACGACCTGGTGATCGTTCAGCGCTTTACCGTCAATCCCGGACAGTGGGAGGGCGTGCATGCCCACCATCCGGACATGCTCTATATTCACGTCCAGGGCGGCCAGTGGGCAGCACGCTCGTACAAGGAGCCGGAACACGCCTATCCGGAACCCTCCCCCGACGGTGAGGTCGGCTGGATGCCCACGATCGACATCAGCGAAGGTCACGAGTCCGGCAATATCGGCAACAATCCGATCGACCTGATCTGGGTGACGCTGAAGAAGTAGCGCCGCACTGGCGAAAGCGCATCAGCACGCTTTCGGGTACTGCCATCGTCTGCGCAGCGCCAACGCTTGCGCACGCGCGCGGATGACAGCAAAGTTCAACAGGCCTACGATACTGGTCAATCGGCGCGCGTCGTATTGCGAGTGAGCTGGCACCAGATGTCCTGCTTGCGCCCTAGGTCGGATTCCAGGATCTCGTCTCCGACGCGAGCGCGGCGGCTGACGTCCTGGTGGATTGACGGGCAGCTGCAAGCGCCCTCACGGGCGCTGGTCGTCACTTCGGCGATCGCGCTTTGCATTCACACCGCAGCCGCTGCGACGGATGCCGGCTATGCTGCGCTGGTCAGGCAGATTGCACCAAGCGTTGTCACCATTCTCGTTCGGGAACAGGCGGAAGGCGCGGGCCAGCGCGCCGTAGATCGGGCCATCGCCGAAACCCAAAGCAGCGACTTGCGCGCGTTCGTGCGCCACATGCCCGCCGTGCCCGGAAGCAGTAATCCGGTGCCCGGTGCCGGCGACTCTGCACTGGCTTCGGGGTTCATCATCGATGAAGCGGGCCTTATTGTCACCAACCGGCACGTGGTTGCGGGAGCACGTTCGATCCGCGTGAAGCTGGCAGACGGTCGGGAGGTTCCCGCCCAGATGATTGGCGCGGATGCGACCACCGATATTGCGCTGCTCAGAGTGAGCGCCGGTCGCTTACCTGCGCTTCACCTGGGATCCTCTGACAAGGTGTCGGTCGGGGATTTCGTTGTAGCCATCGGCAATCCCTTCGGTCTTGGCCAATCGGTCACTGCCGGCATTCTCTCGGCACGAGCTCGCGCGCTCGAACAGGATCCGTACATTGATTTCCTGCAGACTGACGCGGCCATCAACCTCGGGAATTCGGGAGGCCCACTGCTATCAACCGATGGGCTGGTCGTAGGCGTCACGACGGCGATACTCTCGCCGAGTGGCGGCTCAGTCGGTCTTGGATTTGCAATTCCGGCGGAAACGGTTGCGTCCGTTGTCGCCGAACTCAAGGCACATGGGCGGGTGAATCGGGGTTACCTCGGCATCGAAGCACAGGCGATGACACCGCCACTCGCGCGAGCTCTGCTCGGCCGAGACTCGCCTGCAGGCGCGCTTATTACCGCGGTGGAGCCGCACGGACCGGCTGCTGGAGAACTCCTGCCGGGCGATGTGCTCCTGAGCATCGGTTCTACACCGGTAACTTTCGCTACTTTGGGGAAGATTGCCGTGCGCCTGGCACCCGGCACTACGGTGGATACTTCCGTGACGCGGGATGGCATGGAGCTGTCAATTGCAGTCACGATCGGTCAGCTCCCGGATCCGCCCGACAACCCGTTGCAATCCGGTGGCCGGGATACCTGGGTGCCGAATCTCGAGTTCGGCGTGGCCGACACGACCACCGAGATTCGCAAGGCGCTCAACGCGCAAGATGAGAGCGACGGTCTGATCGTGACACAGCTGCGCCCTGATGGCGCCGGGGCCCTGGCCGGCTTGAAGATCGGCGACCTCATCACGCACGCTGGATCCAAGCGCCTGGAGCATGTCATGGATCTCGCGAAGGTCGGGAAACCGTCGCCCGAGCACCCGCTGCTTCTGCGTGTGGTCCGTAGTGGTTCTCCTGGCTTCATCGCAATAACAGGCCGCGAAGAGACACCATGACGCTCCCAACCAACACCGAAATTGAAGCGCTTCGCCGTCAGGCGCTGGCGACGATCCACGCGCACTGGAAGCTGTTCCTGCTTCAGGGCGTGCTGATGCTCGTCCTCGGCATGTTTGCGATCGCACTGCCGAACGTCTTCACGCTGGAAATCGAATTGCTGGTGGGCTGGCTGTTCATCGTCGGCGGATTGCTCAGGGCCGCGACGATCTTCAGGAAGCGCCGCATGCCGGGCTTCTGGTGGACTCTGGGCACCGGCGTGCTCGCCGTGCTGCTCGGCGTGATCCTGATCGGCAATCCGCTGCAGGGCGTACTGACGCTGACAGTCGTCATGACCGCGATGTTCGTCGTCGAGGGCGTTGCGGCGATCTTTGTCGCGCTCGAATTCCGGCGTTTGCTGCACAACTGGAGCTGGACACTTCTCAGCGGCCTGATCAATCTGGCGCTGGCCTACCTGATCTGGCAGGGCTGGCCCAATAGCGCCGGCTGGGTTATCGGACTATACGTGGGTATCAACATGATCTTCCTCGGCGTGCCGCTGATCATGACCGCCGTTGCGGCGCGCAGTATCGGCAGCACCAACGCGTAATTTCAGGGGCGCCGACATCGCTGCAGCAGCGTACCATCAGGCGCGCGCCCTCCTCCAGGTGCTGCTCATGTGAATAGACCATGAATCCGACCGGTGCATCGCAGCTTCGACGCTGGTCCAGCTACGCCAGCTTCAGTGTCGCCGTCGTGCTGGTCATCGCGAAGGCCTCGGCCTGGGTGATCACGGATTCGCTGAGCCTGCTGGCCTCCCTGGTCGATGCGGCGGTCGACGTCACCGCTGCGCTCGTGACCCTGCTCGGCGTGCGTTACGCCGCCCGGCCGGCCGATTCGATGCACCGCTTCGGCCACGGCAAGGCGGAACCGCTGGCCGCGTTGATTCAGGCCGTGCTGCTGGCCGGCGCGGCCAGCGTGCTGGTCTTCGACGGACTGCATCGACTCATCGAGCCGCAGGCGTTGAGCCAGTTGAACCTGGGATTAGGCGTCATCGCCGGCAGTACGCTGTTGACGGGTTCATTGGTGCTGTTCGAAAGCCATGTGGCGCGACGCACCGGGTCGCATGCCATCGCGGCGGATCGAGCGCATCACCTTTCGGACGTTGCAGCCAACCTGGCGGTGTTGCTCGCGCTGGGTCTGACCAAGCTCACGGGCTGGCCGCGCTTCGATCCGCTGTTTGCGATCGCGATCGCGTTCTTCTTCGGATGGAGCGCCTTCAGGATCGCGCGATCCTCGGCCGATACGCTGCTGGATCATGAGCTTCCGAGCGAACAGCGGCAGCGGATCACGCAACTCGTCAAGGCTCATCCGCATGCGCGCGGTATGCACGATCTGCGGACCCGCAGCTCGGGGCTGGTAAAGTTCATCGAATTTCATCTGGAACTGGACGCCGGCCTGTCGGTTCAGGATGCGCACGGCATCGCCGATTCGATCGAATGCACATTGAAGGACGCCATGCCATCGTGCGAGGTGATCGTACACATCGAACCGGCCGGCATCCGCGACGAGCGCCTGGATGACCGAATTGGATCCGGCCGCGCTACCCAAGGGTAACTGATGAAAATTCCGGAGATCCTGCAGATCGAGACGCCGCATGCACCCGGCTCGCTGGCGAGCGTGCTCAACGTGCTCGCGGAGGCGGGGCTGGTGCTCGAGCACGTGAGCAGCGTGCGGCGCGACCAGGACCGCACGCTCTGGGAGATCACGGTCGAGATCGATACCGAGACCCATGAGGCGCTGGTTGAACGGCTGAACGCGCTGCCATCGGCGCGCTTCATCGGCTGGTCGGACCGCGTGTTCGATCGTCATCGCGGTGGCAAGATCGAGATGCGCTCGCGGGTGGCAGTCTCGACGCAGCAGATCCTGCGCGACATCTACACCCCGGGCGTTGCACGGGTGTGCCTGGCGATCCAGGCGGCCCCGGAAAAGGTGTTCGACTACACCTACCTTGGCCGGGCGGTGGCGATCGTGACCGACGGGTCGGCCATCCTGGGACTCGGCGACATCGGCCCGCGATCCGGGCTGCCCGTCATCGAGGGCAAGTCAGCGCTGTTTGCCACCCTCGTCGGAATCAGCGGCATTCCGATCCTGATCGAAAGCCGCGCGGTCGATCACTTTGTCGATGTCGTCTGTTCGATCGCCCCATCGTTCGGGGCAATCCTGCTCGAGGACATCAGCGCGCCACGCTGCTTCGAGATCGAGCAGAAATTGCGTGCGCGATTGTCGATGCCGGTGCTGCACGACGATCAACACGCCACCGCGGTGGTCGTGCTTGCCGCGCTGTTGAACGCAACCCGGCAGACCGGCGCGCGGCTCGATGCGCTCACCGTCGGTGTCGTCGGGCTTGGTGCGGCGGGCCTGGGCATCGCACGGCTGCTGCACGCGCACGGGGTCAAACAGCTGCTCGGCACGGACCTGCGCGCGGAGGCCATGGGACGCCTGGCGCAGCTGCACGGTCAGCGTGACAGCCTCGCGGGGCTGATGGCGCGCGCCGATGCGGTCATCTGCACGACCGGCGCGAAGGCACTGATTGCACCCGGTCAGATCCGGCCCGGCCAGATCATCTTTGCGCTGTCCAATCCGGATCCCGAGATCGATCCCACCGCCGCGCTGGCCGCGGGCGCCGCCGTCGCCGCCGACGGCAAGAGCATCAACAACGTGCTGTGCTTCCCGGGCCTGTTTGATGCGGCGCTGCGCGCGCATGCGAGCTCATTCACGGATGCGATGCTGGTCGCAGCCGCCAGCGCGCTCGCGGCCGCGACGCCCCCGGGCCAACTGCTGCCCGACCCGCTGGAGCCCACCATTCACCAGCGCGTCTCGCAGGCCGTGCAGGCGGCAATCGTGCGCTAGGCTTCCGGCCGATTCGTCTGGCTGCGGCCGCCGCCATCCGGCCGGGCGCGCCGCCTCGAGCGGTCCGCAGCGCCCGTCAGGCGAAATAATCCGCCGCCATTGTCTGATCGCTCGGCGCAGTGCGCGCTCTCAGTGCATTGAACAGCGGCGTGAGCACGATGGTCACGATCAGATTCAGGATCACGGTGTAGACGGCGATGTAGCCCGGGAACGTGTAGCCGCCCAGTGCCAGCGGATAGGCCGGCTTTAAATTCACCGCGATCGCCATCGCCGTGCCGGCAAAGGTGCCGGCGGCCCAGCCGAGCAGCAGAGCCCAGGAATTGAACCAGCGGGTGTACACGCCCAGCATCACCGCTGGCAGCGTCTGGATGATCCAGATGCCACCCAGCAGTTGCAGCTGAATCGCGTACTGGGTCGGAACGAACAGAATGAACACCAGTGCGCCGAACTTCACGATCAGCGACACCCACTTGGCCATCTGCGATTCCTGCCGGTCGGTCGGATTGCTGTTGACGAACTCCCGATGGATATTGCGCGTATACAGGTTCGCCGCAGCGATCGACATGATCGCCGCCGGCACCAGCGCACCGATGCCGATCGCGGCGAACGCGATGCCGACGAACCACGACGGGAAGCTATGCAGCAGCAGCGCCGGCACCGCAAAGTTGTTGCCGAACTGCTTGAAGCCACCCGCATACTCGGGAAGGTTGGCGACTCCGGCGGCGATCGCGAAGAAACCGAACAGCGCCAGCAGGCCGAGCATGAACGAATAGCCGGGCAGCATCGCGGCATTGCGACGAATCGCGTGCCCGCTGCTGGCGCTCAGAATTCCCGTGAGGCAGTGGGGGTAGAGAAACAGCGCCAGCGCCGAGCCCAGCGCCAATGTCGCATAGCTGCCGTAGGCGCCGGTGGTGTTTGGCCCGGGGACCGCGAGCAGCAGCTTCTGGGCCGGCACGGCCGCAAAGATCTTGCCGAAGCCGCCCAGCTCGATCGGAATCACGATGATGGCGGCGAACGCGGTGAGGTAGATCAGGATGTCCTTCACGATTGCGATCGATGCCGGCGCGCGCAGGCCGCTCGAATAGGTGAATGCCGCCAGCACCACGAACGCGATGATCAGCGGCAGATCGGCGGCAAATCCGCTGCCCGAGATGCCGAGCGCGCCGATCACGACCTGGATGCCGACCAGCTGCAGCGCGATATACGGCATGGTCGCGACGATGCCGGTGATCGCGATCGCGAGCGCGAGCCAGCGGTTGCCGAAGCGGCCGCGCACGAAATCTCCCGAGGTGATGTAGCCGTGCTTGTGGCAGACGTTCCAGAGGCGCGGAAACACCAGGAACAGGAACGGATAGATGACGATCGTGTAGGGCACCGCGAAGAATGCGACCGCACCGGCGCCGAACGCGAGTGCGGGCACGGCAATGAAGGTGTAGGCGGTGTAGACGTCTCCGCCCACCAGGAACCAGGTGATCAGCGTGCCGAAACGCCGGCCGCCGAGTCCCCACTCGTGCAGCAGGTCCAGGTCGCCCTTGCGCCAATGGGCGGCGGCGAATCCCAGCCAGGTGATCAGCAAGAACAGCAGCACGAAGATGCTGAGCGCAATCCAGTTCACTTCCTGCACGACATTCCCCCCCGTGACCCGATCCCGTCTTGTTCGGCTTGAGTTACCCGCGAGCTGATGTGCCGCTAAGCTTCGGTCGCGAAGTAGACCACCGCCGTGATGACGGCGCTGATGATCACCCACAGCATCTGATACCAGTAGAAATACGGGATGCCGATCCAGCGCGGCTCGATGCTGTTATAGAACGGCGGCCACAGAACGGCGATGAACTGGACGATGAACAGCAGGTACCACCAGTTCCATCCGCCACGTTTCTTGTCTGCGTTATTCATGCTCAGGCCCCCATTCCGGCATCGGCTGGGCGCCCCAGGGCGCCCGCTCTGCCGGTCAATCTATACTTTTGTCTTTTCCCTTGCCAGCGCCGGCGCTCCCGCGTCGGTCAGCACCCCCGGGCCGGGCCCTGCCCGGGCGCGGCGCCCACACGCGGCGGCAGCGGCTTCGGTTGCCCGCACGGGCAGGATCAGCGCTGGCCGGAAGTCGTGTCGCCGAATAGTTGCTTCAGCCCCCGCGGTTGCGAGCGCCAGTATTGCGGCGGGGCCTCGACGCTCGCGTGCAGCTGCGCCGCCGCGTGCCATGGCCAGCGCGGGTCATACAGCATCGCCCGTGCCAGCGCGACCAGGTGCGCCTTGCCACTCGCGATGACCTCCTCGGCCTGCCGGGCTTCGGTGATCAGCCCGACCGCCATCGTCGTGACGCCGGTGGACTGCTTCACGGCCTCGGCAAACGGCACCTGATAGCCGGGGCCGAGGCCGATCTTCTGCCGTGGCGACAGGCCCGCCGAGGACACGGCGATCCAGTCGGCCCCGCGCTGCTGCAACTGCCGGCCATACACGATGGTCTGTTCGAGGTCCCAGCCGCCCTCGACCCAGTCGGTCGCCGACACCTTCACGCCGACGGGCTTGTCCGGCGGAAACGCCGCCCGCACGGCGTCGAACACCTCGAGCGGAAAGCGCAGGCGATTCTCGAGCGAGCCGCCGTATTGATCACCGCGTTGATTGGCCAGGGGCGACAGGAACTGGTGCAGCAGATAGCCATGCGCCGAATGCACTTCAATCGCGTCGAGTCCCAGGCGCGCCGCGCGGATCGCAGCGTCAACGAACGCCTGGCGCACGCGTGCAAGGCCCGCCGTATCCAGCGCCTGCGGCGCGGGTTCACCCTCCTGATAGGGCAGTGCCGACGGGGCCAGCGGCCGCCAGCCGCCTTCCGCCACCGGAATCAGCTGCCCGCCCTGCCACGGCAAGTGACTCGAGGCCTTGCGGCCGGCGTGTGCCAGCTGCATCGCCACTGCAATCTTCGCGTACTTGCGCACCGCGGCCAGCACCGGGCGCAGCGCATCCTCGGTGCGCTGATCCCACAGACCGAGACACGCCGGGGTGATCCGCCCCTCCGGTTCCACCGCGGTCGCCTCGATGCATAGCAGACCGGCGCCCGAGAGCGCGAGATGCCCCAGATGAATCAGGTGCCAGGCCGTGGCCGCGCCATCATCCGCCGAATACTGGCACATCGGCGAGATCACGATCCGATTGGGAACGACCACGCTTCGCAGGGCGAAGGGGGTGAACAACACGCTCATGCCGACATCCGGCATGCAGTGTAGCAAGGCTGTCGCCGATCTGGCCCCTGTTCGGCCCTCACTCGCCGGCGCGAGCCGCGGGCGGAGCGCGCGGACCACCCGCCGCGGGCAGCGACGCCAGCAGATTCAGCAGTCGTTGCATGTCGAGCGGTTTGATGCAATGTGAGTCGAAGCCCGCCTCGCGCGAACGCCTGCGATCGTTTTCCTGGCCCCAGCCGGTCAGCGCCACCAGCGTTGCCTCGCGGCCCCAGGGCTGCGAGCGGATGCGACGCGCCACCTCATAGCCATCCATCCCCGGCATGCCGATGTCGAGCAGCACCAGATCGGGTCGCGTACGGGTGGCGGCCTCGAGCGCCTGCACCCCGTCCGCCGCCTTGTAAATCTCGTGCCCGCGCAGCTGCAGCAGCTGTGCCAGAGTCTCGAGCGAATCCAGATTGTCATCGGCAACGAGGATACGCCGCACCCCGGCTGCAGGCGCCGGTGCCGGCGGCAGCGCGCTGCCGGAATTCGCCGCGGCCCCGACCCTACGCGCCTGGCGCGGCAGCCGCACGATGAACTCGCTGCCCTTCCCGGCCCCGTCGCTGTGGGCCTGCACTTCCCCGCCGTGCATCTCGACCAGGCGCTTGGCCAGTGCGAGCCCGATGCCGAGGCCGGTCTGGCTGCGGCCGTTGAGCTGCGAGGTCTGAGTGAACAGGTCGAATACCACCGGCAGCGCCGCGGGATCGATGCCGATGCCGTTATCGCGCACGCGGATCTCGATGCGCTCGCCGAGCGCCCCGGCAGTGAGCTCGATGCGCCCGCCGGCATCGGTGTATTTGATCGCGTTGCTGAGGATATTGCCGACGATCTGCGTCAGCCGCGTCAGGTCGCCATCGATGTACAGCGGCTCCGGTTCCACATTGACGACCAGCTCATGCCGCTGGCGCGACAGCATCGGTTCTACTGTCTCGACTGCGCGCGCCACGACCGTGGCCAGCTCGATCTGCTCGCGCTGCACATTGATCTTGCCGCGGGTGATGCGCGACACATCGAGCAGATCATCTACCAGCTTGGTCAGGTGTCCGGCCTGGCGCTCGATGACTTCACGCGCCCAGGTCAGCTGCGCGGGCGGTAGCTGCGGGCTGCGCATCAGTTGCACTGCATTGTGAATCGGCGCGAGGGGGTTGCGCAGCTCGTGCGCCAGCATCGCCAGGAACTCATCCTTGTGGCGGTTGGCTTCGCGCAGCGTCGCGTTGAGCTGCTCGAGCTCGCGGGTCTTCTCGACCTGCAGCGTCGAATGGGCCAGTGCGAGCCGCGCATTGGCCTCCGCCAGGCTGCGATTGAGCTGGCGCAGCTCGCGCCGCTGGCAGTACAGCTCGACCAGCACCGCGACCTTGCTGCGCAGGATCTCCGGCACCACCGGAATGGCCACATAGTCGACCGCGCCGAGCTTGTAGCCCTGCAGCCGGTCGAGCTCACTGACGTGCACGCCGGTGATGAAAATGATCGGCGTGCGCTCGTAGCGCGGGTGCTCGTGAATCAGGGTGGCGGTCTCGAAGCCGTCCATCTCGGGCATGTTGACGTCGAGCAGCACGACCGCGAATTCATCCGCCATCAGCAGCTCGAGGGCTTCCTTGCCCGAATGCGCCATGATCAGGTTCTGGCCGAGTTCGCTCAGGATCGACTCGTACGACATCAGCCGCGCCGGCTGGTCATCGACCAGCAGGATATTGACCTTGTCGTCCAGCCTTGCGCTCATGGCCTTCAGCGGTGCAGCCACATTCTGACCAGTGACAGCAACTGCTCGGTATTCACCGGCTTCGCGACGTAGTCCGAGGCGCCGGCTTCCAGGCACTTCTCGCGGTCGCCCTTCATCGCCTTCGCGGTCAGCGCGATGATCGGCAGATGGCGGAATTCCGCCTTGCCGCGGATGCGCCGCATGGTCTCGTAGCCGTCCATCTCCGGCATCATGATGTCCATCAACACCAGCGACAGATCCGGGGTCTGCTCCACCAGCCGGATCGCGTCCTGGCCGTTGTTGGCGTTGATCACCTGCATGTTGTGACGCTCGAGCAGGCTGTTGAGCGCGAAGATGTTGCGGATGTCGTCATCGACCACCAGCACGCGGCGGTTGCGCAGCGATTCGTCGCCCTGGTGCAGCGACTCGATCATCCTGCGCTTCGGCTCGGGCAGGTCGGCGATGACGCGGTGCAGGAACAGCGCGGTCTCGTCGAACAGCCGCTCCGGGGATTGCACGCCCTTGAGCACGATGCTCTTGGCCTTGCGACGCAGCTCGCTCTGCTCCAGGTCGGACAGCTCGCGGCCGGTGAACACGACGACCGGTACGTTGCTGTAGCTCGACGTCGAGCTGCATGCGATCGAGCAGCTCGAATCCGGACATGTCCGGCAGGCGCAGGTCGAGCACGATGCAGTCGAAATTGTGCTCGCCGAGCAGCTCCAGTGCCTCGGCACCGGAACTGGCGGTGGTGATGGCCACATCGTCGTGCGCGATCAGTTCACGAATGCTCACCTGCTCGGCCGGATCGTCCTCGATGACGAGCAGTTCGCGCACCCGCGGCTCGGCAAAGCGCTTGATTCGATCGAACGCCTGCTCGAGCCCGTCGGTGGTCAGCGGCTTGTTGATGAACGAGAACGCGCCGCGCTCCAGACCGTACTGCCGCTCCTCCTCGATGGTGATGATCTGCACCGGTATGTGGCGCGTGGACGCATCGCGCTTGAGCTGACTCAGCACCGTCCAGCCGAGCATGTCGGGCAGGAATACATCAAGCGTCACCGCGGTCGGTTTGTAGCGGTGCGCGAGCTCGAGCGCATCGGTGCCGGTCTTGGCCAGCAGCGCGCCGAAGCCGCGCTCGCGCGCGAGGTTGAGCAGTACCCGCCCGTAGTGCGGATCGTCTTCGACGATCAGCAGCACCGGCTGGCCGGGTTGCAGCATCTCGCGATCGTCCACGATCTCTTCCTGGCGCACCGCCGGCACCACGATGGGCTGGAACGTGCCGGTCCCGCCGCCGGCTGGCGCCGTTGGCCGCCCGAGCGCCTTGCTGTAGGCCGCGCCCATGTAGTTCAGCGGCAGATAGAGCGTGAACGTGCTGCCGCTGCCCGGAATGCTGGTCAGGCGGATCTCGCCGCCGAGCAGATGCGCCAGCTCGCGCGAGATCGCCAGCCCCAGGCCGGTGCCGCCGTACTTGCGCGCGGTACCCGCGTCGGCCTGCTGGAACGCCTCGAAGATGATGCGCTGCTTCTCCGCCGGGATGCCGATACCGGTGTCGCTGACCGAGAACTCGATCACCGGCTGCGCCTGGCTGAGCACCGGGTGCTCGCTGCTCCAGCCGCCGGCCCCGACACCGACATACAGGCGCACGCCGCCGTGATCGGTGAATTTGAAGGCGTTGGACAGCAGGTTCTTCAGGATCTGCATCAGGCGCTTGTAGTCGGTGGTGATCGCGCGCCCCAGGTGCGCATCGAAGCTGGTCGTGAAGGTGAGCTTGCGGTTCTCGGCCTCGTGGCGGAAGTTGCGCTCCAGGGTCTCCTTCAGGTGCGTGAACGGCAGGTCCTCGCACTCGACCGTGACCGTCCCCGACTCGATCTTGGACAGATCGAGGATGTCGCTGATCAGATTGAGCAGGTCGGTGCCGGCCCCATGGATGGTCTTGGCGAATTCCACCTGCCGGGTCGACAGGTTGCGGTCGGCGTTCTCGGCCAGCTGCTGTCCCAGGATCAGGATGCTGTTGAGCGGCGTACGCAGCTCGTGCGACATGTTGGCGAGGAATTCCGACTTGTAGCGCGACGTCAGCGCCAGCTCGGCCGCCTTCTCCTCGAGCGCGCGCCGTGCCAGCTCGATTTCCTGGTTCTTGCGCTCGACCTCGACGTTCTGCTCCGCCAGCAGCCGCGCCTTGGTCGCGAGCTCCTCGTTGGTCTGCTGCAGCTCCTTCTGCTGCATCTGCAATTCCACCGCGAGCTGCTGCGATTGCTTGAGCAGGCCCTCGGTGCGCATGGTGGCTTCGATGGTATTGAGCACCACGCCGATGCTGCCGGTCAGCTGCTCGAGGAACCCCAGCTGCGAGGTGGTAAAATCGTTCAGCGAGGCCAGTTCGATCACCGCCTTGACCTGGCCTTCGTACAGCACCGGCAGCACGATGATGTTGCGCGGCTTGGCCGCCACCAGGCCCGAGCGCACGTGGATCGTCTCGGGCGGGATGTCAGCCAGAAACACGCGCTGCCGGTCGAGCGCGCACTGGCCCACCAGGCCTTCGCCGATGCGGTAGCGGCGCGGCTCGGCGCTCTCCAGTGGGTCGGCAAAGCTCGCGAGCTGCTTCAGGATCGGGGCACCTTCGCCCGCCTCCATCACGTAGACGATGCCCTGCTGCGCGTTGACCAGCGGTGCCAGCTCCGACAGCAGCATCTGCCCGACCGTGACCAGGTCGCGCTGGCCCTGCATCATGCGGCTGAACTTCGCCAGATTGGTCTTGAGCCAGTCCTGCTCGGTATTGCGGTCGGTGGTCTCGCGCAGGTTGTTGATCATCGCGTTGATGTTGTCCTTGAGGTCGGACACCTCGCCGCGCGTGTCGACCTGGATCGAGCGCGTCAGGTCGCCCTTGGTGACCGCGGTGGCCACTTCGGCGATGGCGCGCACCTGGGTGGTCAGGTTCGCCGCCAGCAGGTTGACGTTGGCGGTAAGGTCCTTCCAGGTGCCGGCGGTGCCGGGCACGTGCGCCTGGCCGCCGAGGCGGCCCTCGACGCCGACCTCGCGCGCCACCGTGGTCACCTGGTCGGCGAAGATCGCCAGCGTGTCGGTCATGCTGTTGATGGTGTCGGCCAGTGCCGCCACCTCGCCCTTCGATTCCACCGTGAGGCGCTGACGCAGCTCGCCGTTGGCCACGGCGGTCACCACCTTGACGATGCCACGCACCTGGTTGGTGAGGTTATTGGCCATCACGTTGACGTTGTCGGTCAGGTCCTTCCAGGTGCCCGCAACGCCCGGCACCACCGCCTGGCCGCCGAGCTTGCCCTCGGTGCCGACCTCGCGCGCCACGCGCGTGACCTCGGCCGCGAAGCCGTTGAGCTGGTCGACCATCGTGTTGATGGTGTCCTTGAGCTGCAGGATCTCGCCGCTTGACGTCCACCGTGATCTTGCGCGACAGATCCCCGCGCGCCACCGCAGTGGTGACCTCGGCGATGTTGCGTACCTGGCCGGTCAGGTTGGTCGCCATCGCGTTGACCGAGTCGGTCAGGTCCTTCCAGGTGCCGCCGACGCCGGGCACGATCGCCTGGCCGCCGAGCTTGCCCTCGGTGCCGACCTCGCGCGCCACGCGCGTGACCTCGGCCGCGAAGCCGTTGAGCTGGTCGACCATCGTGTTGATGGTCTCCTTCAGCTGCAGGATCTCGCCGCGCACGTCCACCGTGATCTTGCGCGACAGGTCGCCGCGCGCCACCGCAGTGGTGACCTCGGCGATGTTGCGCACCTGACCGGTGAGGTTGGTCGCCATCGCATTGACCGAGTCGGTCAGGTCCTTCCAGGTGCCGCCGACGCCGGGCACGATCGCCTGGCCGCCGAGCTTGCCCTCGGTGCCGACCTCGCGCGCCACGCGCGTGACTTCGGCCGCGAAGCCGTTGAGCTGGTCGACCATCGTATTGATGGTGTCCTTGAGCTGCAGGATCTCGCCGCGCACGTCCACCGTGATCTTGCGCGACAGGTCGCCACGCGCCACCGCGGTGGTGACCTCGGCGATGTTGCGCACCTGGTCGGTGAGGTTGCTCGCCATCGAATTGACGTTGTCGGTCAGGTCCTTCCAGACGCCGCTGACGCCCTGCACCTCGGCCTGGCCGCCGAGCTTGCCCTCGGTGCCGACCTCGCGCGCCACGCGCGTGACCTCGGCGGCGAACGCGTTGAGCTGATCGACCATCGTGTTGATGGCTTCCTTGAGCTGCAGGATCTCGCCCTTGACGTCGACCGTGATCTTGCGCGACAGGTCGCCGCGCGCGATGGCGGTGGCAACTTCGGCGATGTTGCGCACCTGGCCGGTGAGGTTGCCGGCCATCGAGTTGACGTTGTCGGTCAGGTCCTTCCAGGTGCCGCCGACGCCGGGCACGTAGGCCTGGCCGCCGAGCTTGCCGTCGGTACCGACCTCGCGCGCCACGCGCGTGACCTCGGAGGCGAACGAGCGCAGCTGATCGACCATCGTATTGATGGTCTCCTTGAGCTGCGAGATCTCGCCGCGCACATCCACCGTGATCTTGCGCGACATGTCGCCGCGCGCGATCGCGGTGGCAACTTCCGCGATGTTGCGCACCTGGCCGGTGAGGTTGCCGGCCATCGAGTTGACGTTGTCGGTCAGGTCCTTCCAGGTACCCGCAACGCCCGGCACCACCGCCTGGCCGCCGAGCTTGCCCTCGGTGCCGACCTCGCGCGCCACGCGCGTGACCTCGGCCGCGAAGCTGTTGAGCTGATCCACCATGGTGTTGATGGTGTTCTTGAGCTCGCAGGATCTCGCCTTTGACGTCCACGGTGATCTTGCGCGACAGATCCCCGCGCGCCACCGCGGTGGTGACCTCGGCGATGTTGCGCACCTGACCGGTGAGGTTGGTCGCCATCGCGTTGACCGAGTCGGTCAGGTCCTTCCAGGTACCGGCAACGCCCGGCACCATCGCCTGGCCGCCGAGCTTGCCCTCGGTGCCGACCTCGCGCGCCACGCGCGTGACCTCGGAGGCGAACGAGCGCAGCTGATCGACCATCGTGTTGATGGCCTCCTTGAGCTGCAGGATCTCACCGCGCACGTCCACCGTGATCTTGCGCGACAGGTCACCGTTGGCGACCGCGATCGTGACCTCGGAAATGTTGCGCACCTGGCCGGTCAGGTTGCTCGCCATCGAGTTGACGTTGTCGGTCAGATCCTTCCAGACGCCGCTGACGTCCTTGACCTCGGCCTGGCCGCCGAGCTTGCCCTCGGTGCCGACCTCGCGCGCCACGCGTGTGACCTCGGCTGCAAAGCCATTGAGCTGGTCGACCATCGTATTGATGGTGTTCTTGAGCTCGAGGATCTCGCCCTGCACGTCCACCGTGATCTTGCGCGACAGATCCCCGCGCGCCACCGCGGTCGTGACCTCGGCGATGTTGCGCACCTGTCCGGTCAGGTTGGTCGCCATCGCGTTGACCGAGTCGGTCAGGTCCTTCCAGGTGCCGGCCACGCCCGGCACGATCGCCTGGCCGCCGAGCTTGCCCTCGGTGCCGACCTCGCGCGCCACGCGCGTGACCTCGGAGGCGAACGAGCGCAGCTGATCGACCATCGTGTTGATGGCTTCCTTCAGCTGCAGGATCTCGCCGCGCACGTCCACCGTGATCTTGCGCGACAGGTCGCCGTCGGCGACCGCGATCGTGACTTCGGAAATGTTGCGCACCTGGCCGGTGAGGTTGCTCGCCATCGAGTTGACGCTGTCGGTCAGGTCCTTCCAGGTGCCCGCCAGTCCCGGCACCGCGGCCTGGCCGCCGAGCTTGCCTTCGGTAGCCGACCTCGCGCGCCACGCGCGTGACCTCGGACGTGAAGGCGCTCATCTGCTGAATCATCGCGTTGACGACGGTGGCCGAGCGCAGGAATTCGCCCTCGAGCGGCGCGGCCGTCGACCTCCAGCGGCATGGTCTGGCGACAGATCGCCCTTCGCGACCGCGGTGATGGTGCGGGTAACCTCGGTGGTCGGCCACAGCAGGTCATCGATCAGCGTGTTGACGCACGCTTCCATCGCGTCCCACGAGCCGCCGCGCCGATTCACGGCCATGCGATGGCGGGTCTTGCCTTCCTTGCCGACGGTCTGGCCGACGCGTTCGAGCTCGCGCGCCATCTGCTGGTTCGACAGCACGATCTCGTTGAAGGTATCGGCCACCTTGCCGGCAAGTCCGGTCTTGTCGCTCGGCAGCCGCACCGAGAAGTCGCCGTCGCGCACCGCCTGCAATGCACGCAGCAGTTCGCGCAGATCCAGCCCCGGGTCGTGCTCCGCGCCATTGGTCTTCGGCGGCTGCGCGGTCGAGCGGCGTGCGGTGGAGGATTGCGGCGTGGACATCAGGCGACTCCAGAGCGTTGGCAGTAACAGCGGAAAGCGGGCGCAGCTGTAATTTTTACAACCGGGATCGATGCATCAACGGGGGAAAGGCTATTTCCGGAAAAACCCGACTGCGCGCCTTGCGCGCGCAGGTCCATCGGCGGCGACATGATTGCTCGGTGGCGGCTATCTCGTTCGTCGTGCCCCGCGGAGGAGAATAGCAGAAGGACGCCGACGCGCAAAAGCGCACGCGCGCACGATCGCGGACTTCTGCGCTAGCGAGCGCAACTGTCTGCAGCGGGCGACAGTTGCATTTGATTTTCTACAGGCATCGGGATGCGCGGCGAGCTCGTCGCTGCACCGGCGCGCATCCAGGCTTGTGGGGGCGATCGAGGGTGTCGCGCGTTCGCGTCATTGCGCCATCATCAGAACCGCCACGAGGGACTCAACCAGATCACGTCGGAGTCGGGCGCGTTGCGGACGTTGACGCGCTCGTACTCCGCGCGCAGATTCAGATGACGCAGCAGCGTGACGCCGAGTCCGCCACCATAGAGGAAGTCCGAGCGGCTGTGCCGTGATTCGAGAAGCGGTCCAGAGGAGAAATCCACGCGTGTATCGAGGTCATAGAAGTAGTAGCCCGCCTTACCGAACAGCTCGATCGGACCGAGCGGTAGCGTGCCGATCAGCGCGGGCGAGAACCCGGTCATCCTCACGTGATAAACGCCGTTGGAGCCGAAGCTGTCGAAGCGGTCGTTCGGATGACCGAAGTCGACGTACGCGCCTTCCAGCGCGATGAACGGCGCGAACCGGAATCCGACGAACGCCTTCCAGGCGTCGTCGTCGCCCGAATGCACGATGTCGGTGACCGCGGTGCCGACATCGTTGAGATTGTGCAGATGCAGATCGAATCGTCCCCAGCCGGCCCCGACATACGGGCCGGCGGGCGGGCTGTAGCCGAAGTTGCCGGAGTCGTCGCTGTAGACGACCGTCGATGCAATCACCAGCAACAGCACCGCGGCTGCCAGCACCAGCTGGCGGGCGATAGAGGGGCGGCCACCGCGCCCGCGGCCCCGATGCTTCGGCGCCCCGATGGCGCGCTCTGCAAGTCGGCGTGGGGCTTTGCCGGCGCGGATCTCGCGCTGCGTGCGCCGGTGCGATGGGTTGTCCCGCATGCCCTGCTCCTGATATGGCTCGAGGCGTCGAGACTAGTGCGGCGCTGCGGCGGGCAAAGTCAGCGCGGGCCGCATGCGCCCCCGGCGGCAGGATGACCGACCCTACGGGGCTGCTCCTACAGCTGTTTCCGCAGGCGGGGACGCATTCGGTGCCCGCGGTGGTAGCATTTGCGGCAATGCAAACAAAACCACGCAGACGCCGAGGCACCCCTGGTCCCGCCTCCGCCGCGCAGCCGCGCCGGGCCAGCCACGCCGCGTCGAGCGCGTCGGATGACCCGGCCACCTGGACGCTGCAGCACGCTGCGCAGCAGCTGCGCCGCAGGGCGGTGTCACCGCTGGAGCTCACCCGCTCGTGCCTGGCCCGGATCGAGCGCTGCAATGCGGCGCTGGGCGCCTTCATTACCGTCACCCGCGAGAGCGCGCTGGCCAGCGCGCGCCGGATGCAGTCGGAGCAGCGGCGCGGGCACTGGCGCGGCCCGCTGCACGGCATTCCGATCGCGCTGAAGGACAACATCGACACCGCGGGCGTACGCACCACCGCGGCCAGCGAGCTGTTCAAGGATCGGGTGCCGTCCGCGGACGCGGACGTGGTGCGGCGGCTCAAGGCTGCCGGTGCCGTGTTGCTCGGCAAACTCAATCTGCATGAATTCGCGTACGGGGGCACCTGCGACGTCAGCTACTTCGGAACCGTCCACAACCCGTGGGCGCTCGATCACATTGCCGGCGGTTCCTCGGGAGGCTCCGGCGTTGCGGCGGCGGCCTCGCTGTGTTTTGGCACCCTGGGTACCGACACCGCCGGCTCAGTGCGCATTCCCGCCTCGTATTGCGGCGTGGTCGGATTCAAGCCGACCTATGGCCGCGTCAGCATTCGCGGCGTAATACCGCTGTCGTGGTCGCTCGATCACGTCGGACCGATCTGCCGCAGCGTCGCCGATACCGCGCTGATGCTCGGGGTGATCGCCGGGTACGATCCGCTGGATCCCTCGAGCGTCGACCGTCCGGTGCCGCATTACCTGCGCGCACTCCGGCAGCGCGCGTCCGGGCTGCGCCTGGGTGTTGCGCGCTCACCGTTCTTCGACGATCTCGATCCGCAGGTCGCCGGCGCGGTCGAGGCCGCCATCCAGGTACTGCGCACGCTCACCGGCAAATTGACCGACATCACGCTGCCGCCGATCCCCTCGCTGCTCGAGATTGTCGGACCGGAGGCCTACGCCTACCACTCAGAGTGGATCGGAAAGACCCCCGAGCGCTATCAACCGATGACGCGTGAGCGGATTACGGGGTTCGCGGCCGACGTGAAGGCACCGGCCTATGCGGCGGCGCTGTATCAGACCTTGCGGCTGCGTCGGCAAATCAGCGAGGTGTTTACGCGCGTGGACCTGCTGATTACCCCGACCATGCCCCGCACGCCCGAGACCCTGGCGAACAGTGCCAGCCTGGAGCCGCTCGGCATCCGCAACACCTCGCCATTCAATATCCTCGGGCTGCCAACCATCTCCCTGCCCTGCGGTTTCACGGCGTCCGGGTTGCCGATTGGCCTGCAGATCAGCGGGGCCCCTTTCGCGGAGTCCAGTGTGCTCGCGCTGGCGCACGCCTATGAGCGCGCAACCGAGTGGCACCAGCGGCGTCCGGGACCGCTCCCGGCGTAGATAGTTTCAGGGCGGCTTCCGGCGCGGCGTCCCGACCTGTGCACAGATCTCGCGGCGCAGCCGGACGGAGCTTGCCGCGACCAGCGAGCTGCGCTCGACCAGTCGCGAGGTCTCGCCGGTCAGGTCGCTGACCGAGCCGCCGGCCTCGAGCACGCATGGCGCGAGTGCTCCGATGTCCCACGGCTTCATCAGCGGATCGATCGCCGCATCGAGTACCCCACGGCACACCAGGGCATACTGCACGCAATCACCGACCAGCCGCAGCCGCCCGGCCGCGCGCACCAGATCCGTGAGCCGCCACGGGCCGCGCCGGCGCGCAAGATCGCTTTCCTTGACGCTGGTGAGCCCGACCTGCGCGTCCGACAGGGCGCGCTGCGCGGCGACGCGCACCCGCCGCGGGCGTGCGCCGTCACGCGTGAGCCAGCAGCCAAAGCCCCTGGCCGCGTAGGTGGTCTCCTTCAGGGCCGCCAGATGAATGCAGCCGAACACCGGCTCAGCGTCGATCAGCAGTGACACCAGCGTTCCGAACATCGGCAGGCCGAGCACGTAGGATGCAGTGCCGTCGATCGGATCGAGCAGCCAGCAGCGACCGGCCCGCACCAGATGCCCACCGTATTCCTCCCCGAGCACCGGATCGCGCGGCCAGGCCACGCGCAGATGTCGGCGCAGCAATCGCTCCGCGCCGCGGTCCGCAACCGTCACCTCGCTGCCATCGGCCTTGTGACCGATCCTGACACGGTGCAGGTGGCCGAGCGTGATGGCGTCGGCTTGCGCCAGCGCGGCAAAGATGCGCGGCAACGTTGCGCGCACCTCCCGGGCCGTGAGTCGGGGCGTGGGGCGATTCACGGCCGCAATGTAACCGATCCGCGGCCGGACGACGCCAGGCAGTCTTGACGCCCGCTCACGCAGACACTACTTCCTGCCATTTCGGCACATTGACACCCTTTGCAAGGTGCCACAGGGCAAGTCCCCAATTCGCCGCAACGGCAGCCTGATCCAGGGGAACCGCACACATTGTGAGAACTACTGATCCCGACCTGGCGATACTCCGTCTACATTTCCATGCATGAGGTCCAACATCAAAACCAAGGCGTTTGAGTGACATTCTGCACCCGGGAGACAGTGATATGAAACGGGGAGCAAGGTCTCGAAGAGATGCGCATATTAGTACTTCGACTGAAAATCGGCTGCTAAAATCACTCATTCAGATATGGCTTGCGGGGCTCGGTGCTGTCTCGAAGGCGCAGGCCGAAGGGCCCTCATTACTCAGCGATCTCATCAAAGAGGGGGCAGGCGTCCAAACTCAGAAGCGCAATGCTGTCGAGAAAGCGGTGCGCGCGACGCTACGCGACGTGCAGGCGCTTGTTCAACGGGTCGTCAATGAACTGCCGCCCGTCCGTGTACTTCAGGAGGTTCGGGCGCTAAGGAAGCAAGTCAACGCCATGAACGCCAAGATCGACAATCTAGCACGTGTACCGCAAGCTCCGCGCAAGCGGCGCATCGCACGGAGATCTCGAAGCGCCCGATGACCCCTTTCAAGAAGCGTCCATCCGCATACCGCCGATGACTGCTGCGCTCAACGACCGATGCTGACTGCTGTCAGGCTTTGAGAATATCCGCCATGCTCGTTATGGCCTCGGCGATCTCGAAGATGCGCTTGTTCTGATTCATCGCGGTTTGACGCATCAACGCGTACGCCTCTTTCTCGGGCAGGCGCCGGCTTTTCATCAACAGACCTTTCGCCCGCTCGATTACCTTGCGCTCGGTCAACGCGCTCCGGGCGGATTCCAGTTGCTGGCTCACGTCATCGAGACGACGCGATTGGCGCTGGATCACGTCCAGGATCGAGCGCATCGGCCGCGGCAGCGCGCCGTCGAGCGTAAAAAGGCCAATCCCGCCATCCAGCCCGAGCTTGTTCGCCGCCGGGTCAACGTCGGTCACCAGCATCGCAACGGCGGCGGTCGCAGTGATGTCGTCGGCGTGATCCAACGTAGCGCCCGCGGGGCTGTCGAGCGATTCGGCAAGCTTGGCGGCGCACTGCAGGCCGAGATCAGCGGCCATGCGGTCCTCGATGGTCTTCATCGCATCGATGCGTCGTGTCGTGTGTTCGAACCACGCATCCGCCGTGGCACCCAGAAGCTCATCGATGTTCTGGCGGCCGAGTGCGATCCCGCGCATCCGCTTCACCTCCACCGAGTCACGGCCGCTGAGCACATCGTGAAAAGCCGCGACCTGCGCCGGCTCGGAGAATTCGGCGAACATGCGAAACGCCTGTTCCTGCGCAGCAATCAGATGTCGCAGACGACGTTGTTCGTCAGCCTGGAATTGACCGCGAGAGAACGCAGCCGCTGCAGTCGCGCGCTCCTGGCCGGCGTACTCCTTGCCCTGCGCGAAATTGACCAGCGCCACCAGGGCCCGCGAAATGTCCGGATCGGCCGCGATGTCCGCCACTTCGAATCCGACCGCGAGCAGGCAGCCGATGATGTCGGTGAAAGCCTTCACCGCGTCCTGTGGCGCCATCACGACGGATGCAATCTGCTGGCGCGTGCTGGTCAGCGTGTCGAGGGCGCGAAAGGCAAGCGCTACCCGCGTATAGAAGCGCGCGCCGCAGCTCATGCGATCGAGTTGCTGGTCGATGTGTTGCAGCCGCTCGCGCACGATTCGCTCCAGCTCCTGGCACTCGGCGACCTGCGCTGCAAGACGCTCGGTGAACCGGTCACCATTGGAGCCGAGATAGATCGATGAGGCGCCACGCTCTCTCTGCAGCGCATGAATCAGCTCGCTGACGCTCTTGACCAGCTGGCCCAGAATCAGCAGCTGCTCGAGGTCGCGAGTTCGACAGAGCTTGGCGGAGCGCAAAAAGCGCGCGGCCGGATTTTCCACTGAATTGCCTTCGATGCGATCCGTTCGTCTAGCCATTGGCGATCGCTCGGACTGTGACATCAAGTTCATTCAAAACTCAAGCACGAACAATTCTTCGGCCAGCACTGCACAATCTGCGTGCAAGTCCGGGCCGCTTTGCCCCCAAATGAAACTTTCCGGCAGCTGCTTGCCGGCTGCCACCAGGCCACGAGAGCGCGCTAAACGCTTGACGCGTATGAGGCATGTAATGCTGCGCTGATCGCGAGCTCACGTGGCATAGCCGTTGCAACGAGCTCCAGGTGCAGGCGGGTCAATACCGCCGGCACACGACAGATCTAACAGCGGATCTGCCAAGGCAACGCCGCCAACCCATGCACATCCCCGGGGATGTGCATCGTTGGCGGTTTTTTTTTGCGCGCTCGAAGCAGTTGTGGCACGCGCTCGAGCTGCACCGTCTGAGGTAACGCCGATGAAGCACGTCATTGCGTCTCTGAAAAGTGGCAATTGGAGGGCCTTGCTGGCCTGCTTTCTGTATTTCGACACCGGCTTCACTGCCTGGGTGATGTTCGGCCCGCTGGCGCCGTTCATTTCCAAGCAGCTGTCGCTTTCGCCGACCCAGGCCGGTCTGCTGGTCGCGGTGCCGGTGCTCGCGGCATCGATCGTGCGCGTGACTCTCGGCAACCTGTTCCAGTCGGTCGACGGGCGGCGGCTTGCGCTGCTCGGAATCTCCCTATCCGCGATCCCGGCTTGCGTACTGCTGTTGCCGGTCGTGCCGACGTATTCATTGCTGCTCGTCCTGGGCTGCTTCCTGGGCGTGGGTGGTGCGAGCTTTGCGATTGCCCTGCCGATGGCGGGCAGCAGCTATCCGCCGCGAGTGCAGGGGCTGGTGCTGGGACTCGCCGCAGCCGGCAACATCGGTGCCGTGGTCGATGGCTTCGTGTTTCCGACTCTGGCGCAACACTTCGGCTGGCAGCATGCCACCGCCGCCGCGCTACCCCTGCTCGCCCTCACCGCCGTGACCGTGATTCTGTGGGCGGAGGATCTCAGCTCAAAGAGCGGCAGTGGTGCGCGCGCGTTCGCCGGCTTCGCGATCTCGCTCGCGGGCGTAATTGCGCTGGTCCTGCTGGTAAACGCGGGTCTGCTCGGGCGCGGCAAGACGGGGCTGTTATTGCTGCCGGTGCTCGGCGCGCTCGTCGCGCTCGCGGTGCTGCCGCGCAAATACCTGGAGGTGCTGGCCGAGCGCGATACCTGGGTCGTGATGCTGGTGTATAGCATCACGTTCGGAGGCTTCGTCGGCATGTCATCGTATGTGAGCCTGCTGCTGACGACGCAGTACCAGCTCTCGAAAGTCGATGCCGGGCTGGTCATGGCGGGGCTGTCCTTACCGGCGCGCTGGTGCGCCCGGTCGGAGGATTCATTGCCGATCGGCTCTCGGGCGTGAAGGTTCTGCTGGTGCTGCTGCTGGCGATCTCGCTGTGCAACTTCGCCTTTGCGGCCCTGATGCCGCCGCTGATCGGCGGCGTAGCACTGCTGCTCGCGCTGTACGTGGGCTTCGGGCTCGGAAACGGCGCTACCTTTCAGCTGGTGCCGCATCGATGGAAGGGCAAGACCGGAGTGATGACCGGCATCATCGGCGCCGCCGGGGGCATCGGCGGCTTTTATCTGCCGGTGATCATGGGCATGGCGAAGGAAAGCACCGGCAGCTACCAGCTGGGCTTTGCCACCTTCGGCGTGCTGGCGGGACTGGCGCTCGCTGCTGGTGGGCTTCCTGCATCAGCAGTGGCTGACATGGGCGTTGCCCGGCGACGCCGATCTGGCGCTGGATGCGCCGGTGGCGCAGGCAGAGTAGCGGACGAGACACCTGCATGAAGCTTGTCGTCATCGGCAATGGCATGGTCGGCCAGCGGCTGCTGGAGCGCATCTGCGCCGCGGGCACACCGCCGTTCGAGATCACGGTGCTTTGCGAGGAGCCGCGCGCGGCCTACGATCGCGTGCACCTGACTTCGTTCTTTTCCGGCAAGACGGCGCAGGACCTGTCGCTGGTCGAACCCGGCTTCTTCGAACGCAACGGCATCAACCTGCATGTTTCCGATCGCGCCGTCGTACTTGATCGCGAGCGCCGCCAGGTTCGCGCATCGAGTGGAAAAGCGTTCGATTACGACCGTGTGGTACTGGCGACCGGCTCGTATCCGTTCGTTCCTCCGATACCGGGACGCGACCGGCCGGGTTGCTTCGTCTACCGCACGATCGAGGATCTGGAGGCGATTCGGCAAGCCGGTGCGCTGGCCAGGACCGGCGTGGTCATCGGCGGCGGGCTGCTGGGCCTGGAGGCCGCGAAGGCGCTCAAGGATCTGGGTCTCGACACGCACGTGGTGGAATTCGCGCCGCGCCTGATGGCGGTGCAGATTGACGACCCCGGCGGCCGGGTACTGCATGCGCGCATTGCCGAGCTCGGAGTTGGCGTTCATACCGGCAAGAACACCGTCGAGATCACCGACGGCACAGACACGCGCAGCGCATCCGGTTCGCCGATGGCGGCGAGCTCGAGACGGACCTGATCGTGTTTTCGGCCGGCATCCGGCCGCGCGACGAGCTCGCGCGGGCGGCCGGCCTCGCGATCGGCGAGCGCGGCGGAATCGTCGTGGACAACGACTGCCGTACGTCTGATCCGGACATCTTCGCGATCGGCGAATGCGCGCTCTGGAACGGCAGGATCTTCGGGCTCATCGCCCCTGGCTATCAGATGGCAGGTGCCGCCGCCGCGCACCTGATGGACAGGAGCGATGCGAGCTTCACTGGTGCGGATACGAGCACCAAGCTCAAGCTCATGGGGGTCGATGTGGCTTCCATCGGCGATGCGCACGCGGTGACAGCCGCTGCGCGCGTGTGCTCGCTGATCGACGAGCGACGCCAGATCTACAAGAAACTGGTGGTAAGCGACGACGGAAAGCGGCTGCTCGGTGCCATCCTGGTGGGCGACGCCGATGACTACGGCACCCTGCTGCAGATGGTGCAGAACGGCCAGCCGCTGCCCGAGCGGCCCGAAGCGCTGATTCTGCCTGCGCTGGAAGCTGACAGGAAATCGACGGCGACAGGAGTCTCGGCGTTACCTGCGAACGCGCAGATCTGTTCGTGCAACAACGTCACCAAACAAGCCATCTGCGCCGCTGTCGGGACCGGCTGCACCACTCTTGGCGCACTGAGGAAATCCACTCGCGCGGCCAGCTCCTGCGGCGGATGCGCACCCCTGGTCACCCAGATTCTCAAAGCGGAACTCGCGAGCAGAGGTGCTGCGGTCAGCAATCACCTGTGCGAGCATCTTCCCTATTCCCGCCAGCAGCTGTTCCATCTGGTGCGCATCGGCGAGATCAGGACCTTCGAAGCCGTGATTGCCAAGCACGGCAAGGGGCGCGGTTGCGACATCTGCAAACCCGCCGTCGCATCCATTCTGGCCTCGTGCTGGAACGAGTTCGTCCTGCGGCGCGAGCACAGCACCATTGCAGGACACCAACGACTACTTCCTCGCAAATATCCAGAAGGACGGCACCTATTCCGTAATACCGCGAGTCCCCGGCGGCGAAATCACCCCCGAGAAACTCATCGCCATCGGCGAGATTGCGAAGCGATTTGGCCTATACACCAAGATTACCGGCGGACAGCGCATCGACCTGCTGGGCGCCCAATTGCATCAGTTGCCCCTGATCTGGAAGGAACTGATCGCCGCCGGCTTCGAGTCCGGCCACGCCTACGGCAAGGCGATGCGCACGGTCAAATGCTGCGTCGGTTCGACCTGGTGCCGTTACGGCGTGCAGGACAGCGTCGGCCTCGCGATCGAGCTCGAACATCGCTACAAGGGCTTGCGCTCCCCGCACAAGATCAAGCTTGCCGTCTCTGGGTGCACGCGTGAGTGCGCCGAAGCGCAAGGCAAGGACGTCGGCGTGATCGCCACGGAGAAAGGCTGGGCGCTGTACGTCTGCGGTAACGGCGGCATGAAGCCCCGGCATGCAGACCTGCTGGCCTCGGATCTGGACAAGGCGACGCTGATCCGTTTCATCGACCGCTTCCTGATGTTCTACATCCGCAGCGCCGATCGGCTGCAGCGCACGGCGACGTGGCTGGATGATCTCGAGGGTGGTCTCGACTACCTGAAGCAGGTTGTGTGCGAAGACCGGCTCGGGATCGGAGCGGAGCTCGAAGCCGATATGGCGCGAATTGTTCGCAGCTACGAGTGCGAGTGGAAGAAGGCGATCACGGATCCGGCGACCATGCGGCGATTCCGGCATTTTGTTAACAGCGACCGAAACGACGACAACGTGATCTTCATTGAGGAGCGCGGCCAGATCCGGCCCGCCACGAAGGAGGAACGACGCACACGCCGACTGCCACTAGCCGGGGAGCCCGCGTGAAGGAACCGACCAGGTGGAACTCGGTCTGTGCGCTGGAGGATATCCTCCCCGACAGCGGCGTCTGCGTCGATCTGGAGGGCAGGCAGATCGCCGTATTCCGGGTCGACGAGTGGGTATACGCACTCGACAATCGCGACCCGGCCAGCGGAGCCAATGTGCTCTCGCGCGGCATTGTCGGGGACATCGGCGGCGAGATCGTCGTTGCCTCACCGATCTACAAGCAGCATTTCTGTCTCGCGACCGGCCGCTGCCTCGAGGACGCCGACTTTTCAGTGCGCACCTACCCTGCGCGCCTCCTCGACGGGCACGTATGGGTGGCGGTTGAGCCGAGCCGGCAACGCAGTGGCAGAGTCAGGCGCCGGCTGGTGGTCGTTGGAAACGGCATGGCCGGGATGCGGACGGTCGAGGAACTGCTGAACATTGCTCCCGACGCCTACGAGATCGAGGTGTTTGGCGCCGAGCCGCACGGTAACTACAACCGGATTCTGCTGTCCCCGCTGCTCTCCGGGGAAAAGAAGGTCCACGAGATCATGTTGCACTCGCTCGACTGGTATCACGATCACGGTGTCACGCTTCATGCCGGTGATTCCGTGGTCGCGATTGATCGGCGGCGGCGACGGGTGCAATCCTCCTGCGGCGTCGAGGTCGCCTACGATCGCCTGGTGCTGGCCACCGGCTCGACTCCGATCGTGTTGCCGATACCGGGCAATACTCTGCCCGGTGTCGTGACCTTCCGGGACATGCAGGATGTCGATGCCATGCTGGCGGCCGCGCGAAGCTACGACAAGGCCGTGGTCATCGGTGGCGGGCTGCTTGGTCTTGAGGCGGCGAGCGGGCTGCGGTGTCGCGGAATGGACGTGACCGTGGTGCATTTGCCCGAAACACTGATGGAGCGTCAGCTCGATCGTGCCGCGGCACAACTGCTGCAGTCCTCGCTCGAGAAACGCGGCCTCAAGTTCAGGTTATCGGCCAGATCCTGCGCCATTCTGGGCGACTCACGAGCGCAGGGCGTGGGCTTCGAAGACGGGACTGAACTGGACGCCGACCTGATCGTCATGGCCGTCGGGATTCGCCCGAATATCGAGCTCGCCAAGCTCGCCGGCATTCGATGCGACCGCGGCGTTCTGGTCGACGACACCATGCTGACCTTCGATCCGAGCGTCTATGCCGTGGGCGAATGCGTCCAGCATCGCAACACGACCTACGGCCTGGTGGCGCCGCTGTGGGAGCAGGCCGCGGTCTGTGCGCGCCAACTTGCCGAAGTCGGAATGACACGCTTCAGGGGTTCGCTGCTCTCGACCCAGCTCAAGGTCACCGGCATCAATCTGTTCTCGGCCGGCGACTTCCAGGGAACGGAACGCAGCGAATCCCTGATATTCACCGACCCCAAGCGCGGCGTGTACAAGCACCTGGTGATCGAAAACGATCAGATACGCGGCGCGGTGCTGTACGGCGATACGACCGACGGGCCGTGGTATGTCGAACTGATGAGCCAGGGGCTGAATATCGGGCCGCTGCGTAACAAATTGCTGTTCGGCGCGCGCGCAGCGGCCCAATGAGCTCCGTCGTGCGCACCACCTGCCCGTATTGCGGCGTGGGTTGCGGCTTGGTGGCGACGCGAGGCGCCGACGGATTCGCGCTGGCCGGCGACCAGCAGCACCCGGCGAATCTTGGCCGCCTGTGCTCCAAGGGCGCAGCGCTCGGTGACACGCTGGATCTGGAGGGCCGGCTGCTCGCGCCGCGCCTCAACGGCATCGAGGTCGGCTGGGACCAGGCGCTGCAGCACGTGGCCGAGCGCTTCGCCGGTATCATCCGCACGCACGGACCCGACGCGGTCGCTTTCTATGTCTCGGGCCAGCTGCTGACCGAGGACTATTACATCGCCAACAAGCTGATGAAAGGATTCATCGGCTCGGCCAATATCGATACCAATTCGCGTCTGTGCATGTCCTCCGCCGTTGCCGCGCATCAGCGCGCTTTTGGCGAGGACATCGTCCCGGTTCATTATGACGATCTGGAGCAGGCCGATCTGGTCGTATTGGTCGGCTCCAATACGGCCTGGTGCCACCCGGTATTGTTTCAACGCATCGTCAGGGCGAAGGAACGGCGCGCAGAACTCAAGGTGGTGGTGATCGATCCGCGGCACACGCCGACGTGCGAAGCCGCCGACCTGCATCTGCCCGTCAGGGCCGGTACCGACCTGTGGCTGTTTAACGGCCTCCTGGCCTACCTGCATCAGCATGGCATCGAGGACAGCCGTTTTATCGACACGCATACCGGCGGTGCCGCGCACGCGCTGGCGGTGGCGGAAAACACCGCCGGTGACGTGGCCGCAGTGGCACACCGATGCGCACTGCAGCCCGCGGCTCTGGAGGAGTTCTATCGGCTGTTCGCCCGCACCGAGCGCGTGATCACGGCCTTCTCCCAAGGCGTGAACCAGTCATCCTCTGGAACCGACAAGGCCAACAGCATCATCAATTGCCACCTGCTCACGGGCCGGATCGGCCGGCCCGGCATGGGGCCGTTTTCAGTCACCGGGCAGCCCAATGCGATGGGCGGGCGCGAGGTCGGCGGGATGGCCAACATGCTGGCCGCTCACATGGAACTGGGGCGGCCCGAACATCGCAAGATCGTGCAGGGCTTCTGGCAGAGTCCTACCATCGCGGCCCGGCCCGGCCTCAAGGCAGTGGAGCTGTTCGACGCGATCCATGCCGGCCGCGTCAAAGCGGTCTGGATCATCGCCACCAATCCGGTAGTCAGCCTGCCCAATGCCAACAAGGTGCGTTCCGCCCTCGGGCGCTGCGAACTGGTCGTCGTATCGGACTGCGTCGCCGCGACCGATACCACGGCTGTTGCGCATGTGCTGCTGCCGGCCGCTGCCTGGGGTGAAAAGGACGGCAGCGTGACGAACTCGGAGCGTTGCATCTCGCGCCAACGCGCCTTTCTGCCGGTGCCTGGCATCGCGAAGCCCGATTGGTGGATTCTGTGCGAGGTAGCCAAACGCATGGGTTTCGGTGCGGCGTTTGACTTCGCCTCGGCGCACCAGATCTTTCTCGAACACGCCCGCCTTTCGGCAGCGGGCAATCATGGTGAGCGTGCGTTTGACATTGGCGGCCTGAGTGAACTCAGCTCCGAAGAATACGACGCCTTGCCGCCCACGCGCTGGCCGGTGCTCGCGAATGCAGCCAGTCGGGGTGAGCGCCTGTTCGAAAACGGCCGATTCTTCCACGCCGACGGTCGAGCGCGCTTTGTTGCCGCGGTGCCCACCGCGCCAGCTCACGCGCTCGATGAGGAGTACCCGTTGGTGCTCAATACCGGTCGTATTCGCGATCAGTGGCACACGATGACCCGCAGCGGCAAGGCGCCGCGCCTGACCAGCCACCTGCCTGAACCGTACGTCGACATGCACGAACAGGACGCGCTGCTGTCCGGCGTGCTCGAGGGCCAGCTTGTGCGCGTCAGCACACGCTGGGGATCATTGGTCGCCCGGCTTCGCACCAGCGGCGAGCTGCCACGCCGGATGGTTTTCGCACCCATTCATTGGAGCGATATGTTCAGCTCCGATGCGCGTGTCGGCGTCCTGGTCAGTCCGACGGTCGATCCGGTCTCCGGCGAGCCGGAATTCAAGCACACGCCTGCGCAGGTCGCGCCTTTCGTCGTCGCCTGGCAAGGCTTCATCCTCAGTCGTCACGCATTGAACGTCAAAGACATCACCTGGTGGTCGTGCAACCGGGGCGAGCAGTTTCTGCGCTACGAGCTGGCCGGCCGCCGCGTATTGGGTGATTGGTCACCGTGGGCAAGACGCTTGCTCAATGGCGCAGGCGCCGAAGCCGACTGGGTGGAATACACCGATAATGCAGCGGGCATCTATCGCGCGGCCTGCATCGTTGACGACCGGCTCAATGCCTGCGTTTTCATCTCCCGACGGCCGGATCTGCCGTCGCGCGCGTGGTTGTCGGGTCTATTCGCCAAGCAGGCGCTGGACGATCGCGAGCGGGCGGGACTGCTCGCCGGCCAGTCGGCTCACTCGCCGGTGGACGCGGGCGCTGTGATCTGCTCCTGCTTCGGCGTCGGTCGCAACAGCATCTGCTCCGCAATTCGCCAGTTCCGGTTGACCTCGCCTGAACAGATCGGCCAGCGGCTCCGCGCCGGCACCAACTGTGGATCCTGCCTGCCTGAGCTCAAGGCGCTCCTCAAGGCGGAACGCGCTGCACCCGATATCGTGTCAGTAGCCTGACGCGGCTGGTCAAGAATCCAGATCGACGTCGCTGAGTTCGCTGTGATCTTCCGCCATGGATTGAAGACATCGGCTAGCCATGAATCCTGGAATCATTCCGGGCAATACATGTTGCTGGTCAACGCGCTGGCGCTAAGGGGATCCTGCGGATACGGGCGCCTTTGGGGGACGCGACGTCGCGGCCAGCATGAGTTCGATCTGTTCCAATGGAACGGGCGGGGAATGCAGGTAACCTTGGGACTGCGAGCATTTCAGTTCGCGCAGCTTCTCGAACTGCTTCATGGTCTCCACGCCTTCAGCGACCGTCCCCAACCCAAATGCTGCTGCCAGACGGATGATGCTGGTTGTCAGCGCCAGACTTGCCGGGTCGGGCGGAAGACCCCTGATGAAGGAACGATCGATCTTCAGTACGTCTACCGGCAACTTCGACAGCAGTCCAAGAGAAGAGTATCCAGTACCAAAGTCATCGAGCGCGACGCGAATTCCGGCCGCGCGCAGCGCCTGCAGCTTGCGCGTCGTGGCCTCCACGTCCTGTAACAGGCTGGACTCGGTGATCTCGACGTCAAGCCCGTAACCACCGCCCCCCAAGCCCCCGGCGATCCTGAGCACTTCGTCAACGAATGAGCGGCGTCGGAGCTGCAGCGCCGAGACGTTGACTGCGACGCGCACTGGCCCAAGCCCGAGCGAGCGCCATCGGTGGCAATCCCTTACCGCGCATTCAAGAACCCACGCGCCCACCGGAACAATCAGTCCGGATGACTCGAGCACGGGCAGGAACCGCGCCGGCATCGCCAGACCGTCATCGGGATCATTCCAGCGCAGCAGCGCCTCCAGCGTTTCGATGCGCCCGCTGCCTATGTTCACCTGTGGCTGGTAGTGCAGGACAAACTGCTGCTCATCGAGTGCCGTGCGCAGCTTATGCTCGAGCTCCAGGCGCTCGGCGATTTCACTGTGTATCCTGAGTTCGTATGTCAGGTACTGCTCACCAGTATCCTTCGCCCGTTTCAACGCGGCCTCTGCGTTCTGAATCAGAGCGTCGGCACTCTCACCGTCAGTCGGATAACGGGTTGATCCCAACAGAAACGACACTCGGATCGCGTGACCAGCGATGTCGAAGACCTCTCCAAATACGGTGCTCTCGAGCATCGAGGCAATGTTTTCCGCGGACGGGCTGTGCCCCGGTTCGACCAGAACGAAGGTCCCGCCTCCGAGATAGCCCAGACGCTCCTCGGTCTCGGAATAGTGTTTGAGCCGCTCGGCGACTCGCTGCAGCAACAAGTCCCCCACTCGGCGGCCAAAGCGATCGTTGATGTTGGTCAGTCCATGGATATCGAAGACCGCCATCGTCAGCGCGGCCTCGGGTTCGTGCCGATCTCGCAGCACAGTGTCGATCCGTCCGCAAAACAAGGTCCGCTTGGCAAGGCCGGTCAGCGGATCGAAGTAAGCCAGATATTCGGCGGCGCCGGCGGTCTCTCCAGACTCCAGTGCAAATGCGAGACTCGAGCGGATATCCTGCAATAGCACAAGTTCTTCGTCGCTCAGCAGGCCGATATTCCGAGAAGCGAGAACCAGCGCGCCCCGCCTTCCGGCAACACTGAGCGGCATTGCGACCAGTGACTTGTAGCCCAATTCTGCCAGCCGCTCTCGCATGAAGACGGGCGGCT
This sequence comes from uncultured Gammaproteobacteria bacterium, assembly GCA_963701975.1. Lineage (GTDB taxonomy): Bacteria > Pseudomonadota > Gammaproteobacteria > Steroidobacterales > Steroidobacteraceae > FEN-1191. Next base: position 2,342,708 of record OY969692.1, on the reverse strand, counting down.
GCGACTGAGTCAGGTCGTTGCAGACCGCGAACTCTCCGGTACGAATGGCTCGTCCAACGAGACTGGAGTCCGGTTCCGGGCCGTTGCTGAGCACCACTGCTTCCAGCTTCGCAACGTCGAGCATCGTACCTGAGCTGAATATCCGCTTTGCGTGCCGCCCATCCGCGTCGGCGACCCAGAGTGTGGCGCGATCGTAGCCACCAATTTCCGTGGCCACGCGGCAGGCCTCCTGCAGCAACTCACTGCTTTCGCGGACGCGCAAGACCGCGGCATTGATGCTGCTTTGCATGCGCAACACTCGAGTCAGATGCGCAATCTGCTCCTCATGCTGCCTGCGCTCTGCGATATCGCGCGCAACGGCGATCAGAAAACTCTGTTGCGCCTGGGTGACGTAGCTCACACTGCTTTCCACCGGAAAATGCTGCGCATCCTTTGAGCGATATATGGTTTCCACGATCTGCGAACTCGCGATCGGTGCTGCGGCGGCGCGCACCGCCCAGGGTTGTTCGGCGGCGACGCTCGAGAAGTCCGACAGGTTCAGCTGCAATAGCTCATCACGAGCATAGCCAAGTCTGTGCGCGGCGGTCTCATTGGCGTCGATCAGGCGCCCGGTTTGCGCGTCGGCAACCAGAATCAGATCATTGGCCTTGTCCAGAAGGCGTCGGAACAACTGGACTTTTGACTCAGCGCGCTCGTGTGCTACGCGGCTGCGTATCGCCAGGATGCCGTATGCCAGATCGCTTGCGAGTTCCGTCAGCAGCGCAACTTCCTCCGGATCAAAGGCCGGGATTCTGGCGGAATAGATGTTGAGGGCGCCGAGCTGTCCGGAATCCAGGATCAGCGGCAGGGCAATCGAGGCACGGTATCCGAGGGCAAGCGCCTCGCCGCGCCAGGGAGCAAAGGCCGGATCTTCCTCCAGGCTCGCGCAGACAATTGGCTTGCGCTCGCGGATGGCGCGGCCGGTGGGTCCAGCTCCAGTGGGCGAATCGGCCCAGGTAACGTGCAAGTGCCGAAGATAGCTGGCGTCCATGCCTGCGAAAGCCACGGGCCGCACCGATTTCACGGCATCGTTTTCCGCAAACCCGACCCAAGCCATGCGATAGTCGCTGACCTCGACAATCAGCTTGCATATGCTGTCGAGCAACTTCGATTCGTCCGATGCGCGGACCAGCGCTTGATTGCAGTTGATCAAGAGACGCAGGGCGCGATTGGCCTGATGCAACGAGATCTCGGCACTCTTTTGAGCAGAGACGTCAACCCCGCTTCCGGCGATGGCGCTTACCCGACCGGCGGCGTCGAACAGCGGACTGAACGTCATGTCGACGGTCATCATTCGCCCGTGCTGAAGACGTGCCAGCACCTGCTGGCGCACGGTGTCACCGTTCCTTGCCGAGTGCACCAGCGCGCGCATCTGGTCCTGAGCCGCCTTGGAGTGCGCCCACCCGTAGGACTCCCAGAGTGGCTTGCCCAACAATCCTTCGGATACCGCGCGGGCACCATCCAGTGCTGCCTGATTCGCCTCGAGTACGACGCCCTCGGGCGACAGCACGCCGACGAACACGAACATGCTATCGATGATGTGGCGCCAGAGCATGCTGCTCGGAATGCCGAGGCTGGCCAGCGGGCTGCCCTCTGGTGCCGGCGCGCCCACTGCCAGCTGTCCAGGTGGCGGACTATCCGGATCCATCACCGCACTCCTTGCTCCGGTAAGTGGAGACTAGGACCCTCAACAGTCAGTTCACCTATCAATTCCCCGCAAGACCAGGAGGTTGCTAGCGTGACCAGCACCGTTGCATAGCGCAAGTTCAGTCAGTCTGTCAATGTTGGCCGGTGCGAAATCAGGATCGGGCAGAGCTCAAGGGAACTCCGGATTGATTAGAACTTGGCACATCGATAGCGGCAGCGTATTCATAGCCAACATTTGGCTGTTCGGTCGTGCCGTAAACTTCTCAAAAGCGTCATGCGCAGGGGAACATCGCAGATGGCGACCAATCCGTCCAAACGGCAAGCCCCGACGTCAAGACGTTCAGTCATACGCTGGCTGCTTGATTCTGACCCTTCGATCCGCTGGCAGGTGATGCGCGACCTGACCGATGCACCCGCGGACGAGATTACGACCGACCGTGCAAGAGTCGCGACCGAGGGCGCGGGCGCGCGGCTGCTCGCCCTCCAGGGGGCCGACGGGCGGTGGGGCGGCGCGACCTGGAACCGCGGGTGGAACTCCACGATGCACGTCCTGATGCTGCTGCGGGACATGGGCCTCGATCCCGCGAGTGACCAGGCGCGCCGCGCGTTGGGCCTTGTCCGCGAGCGGGTGACGTGGCTGGGATGTGGCCCGCAGGAATGTGACGGCCATGCCTTCTTTGAGGGCGAGGTCGAGCCCTGTATCAACGGGCAGGTCGCGGCGGTCGGCGCCTACTTCGGCGAAGACGTGCGGGGCATCGTCGACCGGCTGCTTGCCGAGCAACTGCCCGATGGCGGGTGGAACTGCGAGGCCGCCAATGGCTCGACGCGGTCGTCGTTCAACACCACCATCTGCGTGCTCGAAGCCCTGCTCGAATACGAACGGGCCTTCGGGGGCAGCCCTGAGGAGGCCGAGGCCCGTCTGCGTGGGCAGGAGTACCTGCTCGAGCGCGGTCTCTTCCGCCGCAGGTCGACCGGCGAGGTGATCGAGCGAGATCGCAAGGGCGGCGCCGCATGGACACGGTTCGCCTTCCCGACGTGGTGGCATTACGACGTGCTGCGGGGGCTCGAGTACCTGCGCCGCGCCGGCGTCGCGCCCGACAAGCGGGTAGCCGAGGCGATAGACCTGGTCGCCTCGAAGCAGGACGACGACGGCAGGTGGCGGCTCGAGATCCAGTACCCCGGCGAGATGCCGGTCGAGACGGACGAGGCTGAGGGCCGCCCGAGCCGGTGGAACACCCTCCGCGCCTTACGAGTGTTGGCCTGGTATTCAGCAAGAGACTAGCCAGTTGCTGTATCCGCCTGAGGTGCTCTGGGCTGGAGGCGCTAAATGCATGGGATAAGGCTCGTCGGGCGGGGTCGCCTGTGAACTCGGGCCGCGTGCCGTCACTCTCTCCGGGCGAGATCGAGTTCGTACAACATTGGTTGCGGAGACATCCTCATGCACAGGCTGTCCCATCATCGGCTGCGAATCACAAGCGGTTAGTTAAGGACCCGCTGCTTTCGATTGGTGGCAAGTGAATTGGGGCCCAAAGTCTCGGGCTGGCGGCCTCGCAGACCGCGATACCCGCCGCCAGCGATATCCAAAGCCACTGAGCTGATGATCGCCACATGCTGCCCTCTGAAGTCCGTTGCCGAACAGAGGGAGACATTGCGCATAAATCCTGGCGATCCGATATTCCGGACGCATCATGGCAAGCCGACAATGCGGTCAACCACTACAGGGCGGCCCTCACTACTAGCATTGAACCGACACATCGGATTCAAGTGAACCCCGTACTTCGTGTCCCGCGCCTCAGCTGTCGTCAAGTCGAGGGCCGTACCCTCAGACGAGGTTGCTGCAAGCGGCGCTGCCCCCGTGCAAAAAGACGAATCGTGATCGCCCATTAGGAAAGTGCAGGCGCCACCGTCCTTGAAATGCGCGACGCTCCACGATACGCTGCGCAAACAAGAACTTGGTAGCGCTCCCATTCGGGGCGCCCGGCCGCATGGGCCGTACATATTTTCGGGGGATTTCACGGATGACCACAGCATTGAAGTTGTTTCCCATTAGCGTGCCCTGCATGGCCCTGGCTCTGTTGAGCGCCTGTGGTGGGGGCGGCTCTGGGAGCTCCGGCAACTCCGTAACGACTTATCAGGTCAGCGCCACGGCCGGGACCGGTGGGACGATTTCACCCGCGAGCGCGACCGTGAATGCGGGCGGCACGACGATGCTGACAGTGACGGCAAACAGCGGTTATGCCATCAGCAGCGTGACAGGCTGCGGGGGCACGCTCTCCGGTAGTAGCTACGCCACTGGGGCGATCACTAGCAGTTGCACCGTGACGGCGAGTTTTTCGGCCGCCTTTACCTGGGTCGGCGGCTCCAACACCCCAGGCGCAAGTGCCGTGTACGGGACCCAAGGTGTGGTCGCAGCCACGAATGTGCCGGGAGCGCGTGACGGTGGCATCACCTGGACGGATGCCAGCGGCAACATGTGGATGTTCGGCGGATTCGCGGGATACCCAAACGCACTGAATCCCACCGTCGGCAACTTTCTGAACGACCTCTGGAAGTATTCGCCTTCCAGCGGTCAGTGGACCTGGGTCGGCGGCACGACCACTGCTTGCTCACAGGGGGTCTATGGCACCCAGGGCGTGGCGGCGGTTACGAACGTGCCGGGAGCGCGTGTCGGAGTCAGTTGGACGGACGCCAACGGCAATCTGTGGCTGTTCGGGGGAGGTGGTTGCGATGCCACGGGCACTTTCGTCATGTTCGAGGACCTTTGGGAATACTCACCCTCGAGCGGTCAGTGGACCTGGGTCGGGGGTTCCACAGCCACGAACGCGAATGCGGTCTACGGCAACAAAGGAGTGGCGGCGGCTACCAACACGCCGGGTTCCCGCTTCGGTAGCGCCAGGTGGATGGACGCAAACGGCAACGTAGTGATGTTCGGCGGATTTGCGTTCGATGCCTCCTCGCCAACCGGTGCCGATCTGAATGATCTTTGGCAGTACTCGCCCTCGAGTGGTCAGTGGACCTGGATCGGCGGTCCCAACACCTTCAATGCAAAGGGGGTCTACGGCACCCAAGGTGTGGCTGACGCCGCCAACGTGCCGGGTGCGCGCATCGGGACCGTTAGTTGGACTGACGCCCAGGGCAACTTCTGGTTGTTCGGAGGATCCGGGTACGATTCCGCTGGCACACAACGTGGACTGTTGAATGACCTATGGAAGTATTCGCCTTCGACCGGCGAATGGACCTGGATGGGTGGATCCAACGCCATCAATGCAACAGGCGTCTATGGCACCGAGGGTGTCGCCGCGGCTGCGAACGTTCCTCCCGCACGTGATTCAGCGGTCAGTTGGATGGACGCAAGCGGCAACGTATGGCTCTTTGGCGGGGAAGGGTTCGATACGATTTCTTCCCCACACCTGTATCATCGCTTCAACGACCTGTGGAAATATTCACCCTCGAGCGGCCAGTGGACTTGGGTTGCCGGTTCCAACACCTTTGACGCAACAGGGGTCTATGGCACCAAAGACGTGGCGGCCGCTACCAACGTGCCGGGAGCGCGCGCTGCAGTGGCCACGTGGACAGACGCCAGCGGCAACGCGTGGCTGTTCGGGGGATATCAGTACGACGATCCGAGCAACACTCGTTTCGAGATGAACGACCTCTGGAAGTTTCCTACTCAGTGAGGCCGCTGTGATCGACGACTCGTGCGATCCAGCGCCGAGTCGGAATTCCTGCTGGCCCGTCATGCGGACCATCGAGTAGCAGCGGCGGCCGCGACAACTGAAGCAGAGGGGCCTCGACCGACCGGCTCAGCGCGCGCCGTCCGCAAACGAGTGAGTTCCGTCGCCCAAGAGCTCGCCTGAAGTCGAACGATCAGGGACCCAAGTCGGCCGCGACCCTGCGGGCTCCTCTTCCGGTCGTCGGCCGGAATCTCGCGTCTCGTGAACCCGAGCAATGTCCGGTGCGACATCTGGTTGAAGCTCGTGGCACGCGCCGGCGTGCGCGAATTGGACAAAGCTTGCGTCATACGTTCGCTGGGGCGAGTGTCCGGTGAGGAAGCCTTCAACGTAGCGCGTGCGATGGGTCACTCGCGGTCGCGGATCGTCGATGACGTTTGTACGCACACTCTCTGCCCTCTGGGATGACGAGCGTCGCTGAGCGAGTGACTGCCCGTGCGCTCGGCCGGCAGAGGAAGCTGCGTTGGTGGATGTATTGGCGTTGGCGCCCCCGGCCGGAGTTGAACCGACGACCTACCGCTTAGGAGGCGGTCGCTCTATCCACTGAGCTACGGGGGCGATGTTGAAAGGATTGAGAATATTCCGCCGAAGCTATTCTACCTCCCCTGACGCAGCGATTTGGATCAGCGGAGCAGCCCGCACCGGCCCGCCACGCCGCTGGACGGCGACGTAAGTGGATGGGGAACTCACCTTCCTGAGAGGTTAGGCCCATAGGATTATCGTGTCCACGATCGGAGTTGATGGGCGCCATCAGAGCGAGGCGGGCGCTGGGGGATAGCGGTGATGCGAGAAGCCGTAGATCATCACGTAAACATGCGTCACGAGGTGAGCGGCGCCCGCGGCCAACATGAAAAGCGCCGCAGTGGTGGTAGTGCGGACGCCAAATATCGCCACATAAGCTGTCTGAAATACGATCAGGCAGGCAATTTCCAGCAGGCTGCCGCGCCAGAATATCCAGCGACGCGCCCGATTCATGACCCAGACGACGTTTGCCCCCGAACTCATACACGAGGCGAGCACTACCCAGCCGATCACGACATTCAGATCCTGGTACTTGGCGCCCAGCAGCCACAGCGGAACGCCTGGGAATGCGAAGACCAGAGAGGTGATCAGGGATCCCAGAAGCACCGCAGCGCCGAGTACGCGCGCATAGACCATCGCGATCCGGTCGGCACTGACCCGTGCTACAAACGGTTCCAGCACCAGGCTGTTGAACATGTTGACTACCATGAAGAGCTGCGCGATGCGGCTGAGCGCGGCGATCTGGGCGATCTGCAACGTCTGACCGGAAATGCTGACGAGAAAGAGCGCTACCTGGGGTTGAAAGGCGGCGAAGATCGCTGCCGGCGTCATCGGCAGCATGAAACGCAGCACTTCCCGCTTCGCAGCGGGATCAGCGGGCTGCGACAGGTCAACGAAGGGGGCAGCCAGTCGCCTGGCGATAGTACCATTGAGCAGCAGACTGACGGCCGTTACCGCGGCGGCGAATCCGGCGCTCAGCACGCAGCCGATACTTGCCACCACGTAGATCACCAGACGTGCCGCCGTCGCTGCGAGCTGCCCCAGATAGTAGTCGGACAGGCGATGGTTGAGGATTAATGGCGCCGACCAGCAGGCAATGGACACACTCCAATACAGCGAGGCGAGAAGCGAGATCAGCAGCACTGCAAATGACGCGCTACTCCAGTGGTGACTGCGCACCAATGCATAGAACGCAGCCGCACAGCAGGGCCCTACCACCAGAAATAGCCGTGTCCGCAGCGCCCTCGCCGCCCGCACATATTTGCCGACGATTGCGAGGTTCTTTCCACGCGATCCCACCAGCGGAATGATCGAGTCGGTCAACCCGAGGTTGGTGAGCGAAATGGCGGTAACCTGGAAAGCCATCGCCAGACTGTATTGCGCGTAGGCCTCGATGCTGAGGGCGCGAATCAGAAACAACCCGGTGATGGTGTTCAGCCCCTGCAGTGCGCCGTGACCCGCCAGAAAAGTAGTCACCAGCCGCAGGGCTGACTTCAGCTTCCCGGCGTTCAATGAACCGCCGGCGGTGCGTAATTCGAGCGCCGGCACATGCTAGATCAGCGCCCAATCCGGTGAGGCGATATGTGTCTCGGCGGTCGCAAATCCCAGCCACTCAGACGGTGCCGTTACGCACTTGTCTGTGCGTGGATTGAGCCACGCGCCCCACCAGGAGAAAGTGCTGTTGGCAATGATGTGGTGGCGGCACGTCGACATTAGCCATAGGTCTTCATGCGCCGTTGCGGCGTCATTGTGATCGACGATCACGCAGCCCACTCGATCGGCGACCCATTCGCGGGCATACGCGGCATCGTCGGAAAAGATGAAGAACGAGCAGTTGGGAAACTGTGCGCGCATACGCGCCGTGGCTGCCTCGTAATATTCGCTCGATAATACTGCGCCTTGACCAAACACCGTCGGATAATCACCGCGGCGGATATGCACGGACACCGGCATGGGAGCGGCCGCAATCTGTTCCGCCATCTGCCGACTCTGTTCGCCAGGCCGTTCTCGCAGCCTAAATTCCCGACGCAGTTCCGGTGCCACCGAGGCGACGATGGAGTGAGCCTGCCAGTAGCCCAGCAGGTAGACCATTCGCGTCCCCTCAATGACCGGGAAGGCGTGATGGAACAGAAACGCATCGGCCGCCTCCCGTATCACCTGGACCCGGGCGGCTTTGCGCAGCAGGCGGCTGGGAAGCGCGTAGCGGGTCCGGGTAGAGAGCACCAGCCGATCAAAGCGGTTGACCGGACCGATGAGGGCGGTAATCGCAAATTTCTGCAGCATCAAGGGCCGCAGATATCTGTGTATTGCCAGATTGTGCGGTAGTTCGTGCGCTATTCGCAGCGAGGCGCCGAATTTCTTGGCGAGGTGCCGTCCCGCGGCGTATTGAAACAGCTGATTCCCCAGACCACTGGTCTGCCGGACAACAATCTGCATGGCACCCAGAGTGGCTCATGACCGCCGGGCCGTCAATGGTAACCGTCCGGTGAACATGGGTATTCAGTGAGCGATTGGCTGTGACTGCCATCCGTGCGGCAGCAGTTCCTCTAGTCGGCTGGCGGATTGGGTGGGAAGACGCTCGAGCACGTCTTTGAGGTAGCGATACGGATTCTGGCCGTTGAGCTCGGCGGACTGGATTAGGCTCATGATGACAGCGGCGCGCTCGACATTGCCGGGGGCGGTCACGTACGGAAGCCCTGCCGTGGGGCTGCGTCCTACGAGCGCCACTGTACGGCAGCGGCAGCCCTCTACGCGAACTGGACCACCGCTGCGCGCAGCGCTTTGGATCAGATTTCCCAGCGCCGTCTGTGTTCTTCTACGTTCGTCGGCGTCAGCGCATCGATATGCTTCAAGCATCTTCGTGTGTTGACGGCGCGGGGGGCGGCTTAGGAGGCGGTCGCTCTATCCACTGAGCTACGGGGGCGATGCCTATCCGCACCTAGACTTCGACCACGCGGTTGCGCAATTCTCCGATGCGATCGATGCGTGCCAGCATCTCGTCGCCATCGTGCAGAAATTGCGGCGGTGTCATCGCGAAGCCGACGCCCGACGGCGTCCCGGTAGCGATTATATCCCCAGGCAGCAGCGTCAGCCCGGCCGACAAGGAGGCGATGATGGTCGGGATATCGAAGATCATCTGCGCGACGCGCGCACGCTGACGCTCCTGGCCATTGACCGTGAGCGACAACTCGAGCACCGTCGGGTCGCTGATCTCGTCGCTCGTCACGATGCACGGGCCCAGCGGCAACGTCGTATCGAGCGACTTGCCCTTGAACCATTGGTCATGCCGGCGCTGCAGGTCGCGCGCGGTGACGTCATTGGCAATGCTGTAGCCGAACACGTGCTCCAGCGCGACCGCGGCATCGATGTCGCGGCCGCCACGACCGATGATGACTGCGAGTTCTACTTCGTAATCGAGCTTCTGGGTGAGCTTTCGATCCAGCCGCACCTCGGCACCCGGGCCGATCACCGCGAGCGTCGCCTTGGTGAAGAACTGCGGCACCGCGGGCAGTTTCAGATCGGTGCGCATCGCGACCGCGCCCTCCTTGACGTGATCCAGGTAATTGCGGCCGACGCAGAACACGTTGCGCGCGGGCTGCGGAATCGGAGCAAGCTTCTGCACCTGAGCCATGGCCAGCAGAGCGTCACCGTTGTGCGTGGCCCGCGCCGCGAGGCGCTTGCAGGCAGCGAGTGCCTCGGCCCCGCCGCGAACGATGGCCAGTACCGACGACAGGTCGGCCGTCTCGCCGGCGACGGAGCCGGCCGCCGCCAGATGCAGCACGCCCTCGGGAACGATGAGGCCGGCGGCGATCTGATCCTTGTAGCGAAAGCTGATGAATTTCATAAACGGATTGAGCTTACGTGAAGCGATGTTAAGTAAAACCCCACGATCTTGACCGCAGCCGTGAGGCGCGGCGGCAGCGAAGTCTACGCGATCTTTCGGCGACGAGGATTCACTGCGGGAAGCAGCGAGCGATCATGCGGGAAATCAATGCCTGCTGCGCTGCGCGCCGTGCCCGGTGCGCAGGGACGGCATCCGGGGGGATATCAGGCCACGACGTGCACGGCGTGACCGACCAGGGCCGCCGTGGAACCCTGCTGCTGCAGATGCTGCAGCATACCTTGCAGCAGCTGCGGCAATGCCGCGCTGGAGCTGGCCGCTAGCGCGTTCGGGGCAACACCTGCGAACGGGTTGCCGGTCGAAGCGGCCGCACTGGAGCCGGCGCTGGCACTCAGATCGCGCAGCAGCCGGTTGAACGTGGTGTTCAGATTCACCAGGCTGGCGCCGCTGGCTGCGCTCGAAACGCCACTGCTGCTGCCGGCAGCGGCACCGACACCGACTGTAACAGTGTTGCCGGCGCCGCTGCCCTGCGACTGCGCGGCCTGATTCGATGCCAGAGCCTGAAGCAACGACTGCGTAAAGGCCTGGAGATCCTGGGCGACCTGGCCGCGACCGCGGCTGCCGCCGGGGACGGCAGGATTGCTGATGCCGGCGGCTGGGCTGACCGTGGTGGCAGCCGCGGGGTTGTTGACCGTAACCGACCCCTGGGTCAGGGCTGCGACCAGGTCACCGAACAACCCGCCGCCGCCGCTGGCCGTGCTCGTGGCCGCGGCGTTGGCGGCCGACGCACTGAGAGCGCTCGCGCGTGCGGCGCATTGCGCGCTCAGCGCTGAAATCTGATTCGCCCACAAGCTCGCGCTATTGATCGATGCAGCTGCCATACCTGTCCCGTCGAAAGATGAGGCGTTCGATTGCCGTGCGGCCATCGCTTGCCGGCAAACATCTGCCGCGGGAGCGCTGCTCGCGCCTCGGTCACCGCCTGTTTGCGTCGATCGCGTCACAGTCTGGCGCCGGAAAGTCCCTGCGGCGGGTGTCGGCCGTCGTTCCGATCTTCCGCACCCGGAATAGATGCGAAATCAATGCCAACCGCCCCCCGGCGCACACGGTCGCCGGGCGCTTCACGATGGCCGCAGGCATCGACAACGTTACAGGTGCCAGCTCACGCCGACCGACAGTTGGTCCGCGGTGAAATCGTAGCCGGCGTTGTTGCCGCTGGTCAGGCGCGCCCATTCCGCGTGCACCGTGGCGCCACCGTACAGCGTGAACTCACCACCCACACCCGCCGAGAAGCCGGTGTTGTACGAATTGAAATCCGGATAGTTGCGATGCAGCTGCATGCCGCCGACACCGACAATCCCATAGACCGAGAACCACGGGGTCGCCGGCAGCATGCCCTTGACGTAACCGCCATACACCAGCGGGACATCGACGTGGAAGAACTGGAAATTGTCCCCGCTGATTCCGCCGCCCACGCGACCCTCGATCGCCAGATACGGATTGAATTGCTGGCCGATCTGCAGGAACGCGACGCCGGGCACCATCGTGTCGAGCCCCTGTTCCTTGTAAAAAATCTCACCGGCACTCGCGCCGATGTAGAACCCGCTGCCGTAGTAATAGTCGCCACGACCATAGCCGTAGCCATAGCCGTTGCCCGCCATGGCCGCCGTGGACGCAAGCCCGGCCAGACCCAACGCAAGTGATGTCATGAACTTGGCCACACGCACCTCCCGAAAAGCTTCAGCGGCAACTGCGCCCCATCGTCAGACCCTCGGACCGGCGGCACAGTTCCTCGCCACGACTGGTAATAACGCGGCGGGCGCCGATTGGGTGACTTTCGGCGTCCGGAGTTGTCATTATTCGCTGTCCGCGTGATTTAATGTCAGGAACACGTCATGAAGTCCTTCGCCTCCGATTTCGCCGGTCACCTGCTGGCCGGCTGCACCTGGTTGTTGCTCGCGAGCGCTAACTGCGCGACAGCCTCGACCGCCTCCGCATCTGAACTGCCGAGCGCGACCGCCGCCGACCAGGGCGTGCTGCGCGCGACGCTGGCAAACGGGCTGCGTGTCATCATCGTGCGCAACACGCTGGCACCGGTGGTCGCCACCTCGGTCAATTATCTGGTCGGATCCGACCAGGCTGCGGCCGGATTTCCGGGCATGGCGCATGCGCAGGAGCACATGATGTTCCGGGGCAGTCCCGGCCTGTCCACCGAGCAGCTCGCCAACATCAGCGCCGTGATGGGCGGAAATTTCAATGCCAACACGCGCGAAAGCCTGACGCAATACCTGTTCACTGTCCCCGCCGAAGACGCCGACGTGGCGCTGCACATCGAGGCGCTGCGGATGCAGGGCGTTCTCGATACCAAGCAGGGCTGGGATCAGGAGCGCGGCGCCATCGAGCAGGAGGTGGCCCAGGACCTGTCCAATCCGGGCTATCGGCTGTACTCGAAACTGCGCTCGATCATGTTTGGCGGGACCGCGTATGCGCACGATGCGCTCGGCACGCGCCCGTCGTTCGACAAGACGACCGCAGCGATGCTGAAGAGCTTCCACGATGCCTGGTATGCGCCCAATAACGCGATCCTGATCATCGTCGGTGATGTCGAGCCCGAGGCAACGCTGCGCGAGGTGCGTGAGCTGTTCGGCGCCATCGGGTCCAAGCCGTTGCCGCCGCGCCAGCCGCTGCACCTGCAGCCGGTGCACCCGCAATCGTTCAGCGTGGATACCGACCGGCCGGTGGGCACGCAGATGATTGCGATGCGCATGCCGGGCCTCGACAGTCCGGACTTTCCCGCACTGGAAGTACTGTCCGACGTACTGAGCAGCCATCGCTTCGACCTGTACGGCCTGGTTCCGCAGGGCAAGGCGCTGGACGCCGAATTCTCGCTCGATCCGTTGCCGAAGTCCGGTCTGGCGATCGCCGCCGTGTCGTTCGCGGCCGGAACTGATCCCAGAGCGCTCGCGGACGAGGTGCGGGCGATCTTGAAGAAAGTCGCGGCCGACGGCGTGCCGCCGGAGCTGGTCGAGGCCGCGAAGCTGCATGAGCGCAGCGAGGCTGAATTTCAGAAGAACTCCATCGCCGGCCTGGCATCCGTCTGGGCCGATGCCGTCGCGCTGTACGGGCTGGATTCGCCCGACGAGGATCTGGCGCGCATCGAAAAGGTCACCGTGGGCGACGTCAACCGCGTCGCCCGCCAGTACCTGGACCTCGATCATGCGGTCACCGCGGTGATGGTTCCGCGCGGTTCGGGCCGGCCGGTGACCGCGAGCGGCGGGTTCGGCGGGCCGGAGAACATTGCGCTCGGGGAGGCCAAGCCCACCAAGCTCCCGGACTGGGCGCAGATGGCGCTGAATCGCCTCGCGGTGCCCGATTCGACCACGCACCCGGTCGTCAGCACGCTGCCCAACGGCCTGACATTGATCGTTCAGCCCGAGGATGTCAGCGACACCGTGAGCGTTTACGGCTACATCAGGAATCGGCCCGAACTGCAGGCCCCCGCGAATCAACAGGGCGTCTCGCAGCTGCTCGATCTGCTGCTGCCGTATGGCAGCGAACATCTCGATCGCGTCGCGTACGAGCAGGCGCTCGATGCCATCGGGGCGCGCGAGCGCGCCGGGGTCGAATTCTCGCTGCAGGTGCTGCGCCAGGATTTCGACCGCGGCGTCGAGCTGCTGGCGGACAACGAGCTGCACCCGGCGCTGCCGGCGCGAGCCATGGAGATCCTGCGCGGCCAGGTGGCCCAGGTGGTCGGCGCACGCAACAAGAGTCCCGGGCATCTGGCACAGCATGCGCTGCGCGAGACGCTGTTCCCGAAGGACGATCCGAGCCTGCGCGAGGCCACGCCGGAGACGGTGCGCTCGCTCTCGCTCGAGGACGTGCGCGGCTACTACCGTGACACGTTCCGCCCCGATCTTGCCACCATCGTCGTGATCGGCCGCATCACGCCGCAACAGGCTCAAACGACGATCGAAAAGCATTTCGGCGGCTGGAGCGCCAGCGGCCCGACGCCGCAGATCGATCTGCCGGCGGTGCCGCCGAATCGGGCGGCGCAGATCGCGGTGCCGGACGTCGCGCGAGTGCAGGATGAAGTCGTGCTCGGTCAGAGCCTCAACCTGACTCGCAGCGACCCCGACTACTACCCGCTGGAGCTCGGCAGCGCGGTCCTCGGCGGCGGCTTCTACTCGACGCGGTTCAGCATCGATCTGCGCAAGAACGCGGGCCTGGTGTACTCGGTGGGCTCCGAGCTGCAGGTCGGCAGATCGCGCGGTGTCTACCTGGTCCGCTATGCCTGCGATCCGCAGAACGTGGCGAAAGCGCAGGGCATCGTGACGCGCGACCTGAAGACCATGCAGGAGCAACCGGTGCCGGCGGACGAACTGCTGCGCGTCAAGGCGCTGCTGTTGCGGCGTATTCCGCTCAGCGAGGCGAGCATCGACGATATCGCCCTGGGCTTCATCCATCGGCGCGACCTGGATCTTCCGCTCGATGAGCCGATCCTGGCCGCCCGCCGCTATGTCGCGCTCGAGCCGCTCGAGGTCCAGGCCGCGTTCAGGAAATGGGTGCGGCCGGACGACCTGGTGCGCGTGACCCAGGGGCCGGCGCCGAACTAGCAGTTCGACTGCGCGGCCGCACCCGAGGCAAGGGGCCAGATGCGATGAACCCCGCCAAAGGGCCGGCTCGTCCGATGCGCGCCGGCGCCGCAGCTTCCGCGGCGCTGCCGTCGGATTCGAGCCGGCGGCTGCTGCCGTGGCTGGTCGCGGTGGCATTCTTCATGGAGTCGCTCGACACCACGATCCTGAATACCGCCGTGCCTGCGGTGTCAGCCGCCCTCAACGTGGCGCCGCTGAGCATGAAAGCGGTGCTGGCGAGCTACACGCTGAGTCTTGCGGTATTCATTCCGGTCAGCGGCTGGATGGCGGATCGGTTCGGCACGCGCCGGGTGTTTGCCTCGGCCATTGGCCTGTTCACGCTGGGGTCGTGCCTGTGCGGCCTGTCGAACAACATTCATCTGCTGATCGCCTCGCGCATCCTGCAGGGCTGCGGCGGAGCGATGATGGTCCCGGTGGGACGCCTCACGCTGGTGCGAACCTTTGCCAAGTCCGAGCTGATCGCCGCGATGAGCTTCGTGGCAGTACCGGCCCTGATCGGTCCGATGCTCGGACCGATCGCCGGCGGCCTGATCGTCGGCTACCTGCACTGGCGAATCATCTTCTTCGTGAACATCCCGATCGGTCTGGTCGGCCTGCTGCTGGTCTATCTGCATCTGCCGGACTATCGCGAGTCGCGCAGCCGGCCGCTCGATGTCGTCGGCCTGATCCTGTTTGGCTCCGGCGTGGCGCTGCTTTCCTACGTGCTGGAGATCTTCGGCGAACACACGCTGAGCGTGGCGGAGATCCTGGGCCTGCTGGCGATCTCCCTGGCCCTGATCGCGGGCTACGGCCTGCACGCGAGCCGGATGAGATTCCCATTGCTGCAGCTCGGGCTGTTTCGCATCCGCACGTTCAGTGCCGCCGTCAGCGGCAGTTTTCTCACCCGCATCGGCATCGGCGGCGTCCCGTTCCTGCTGCCCCTGCTCTACCAGATCGGCCTCGGGCTCACGCCGATTCAGTCCGGCTTGCTGATCATGCCGCAGGCGCTGGCCGCGATGAGCACGAAGTTCCTGATGCGGCGGGTCCTGACGCGCGTCGGCTACCGCGGCGTCCTGGTCTCCAACACCATCACGCTGGGTCTGCTGCTGCTGCTGTTCGCGACCATCGGTCTGCACACCCCGATCTGGCTGATCGTGCTGCAGGCGTTCTGCTATGGAGCCTTTTCTTCGCTGCAATACACCAGCATGAACACGCTGGTCTACGCGGACATCAGCGATGCACAGACCAGCAACGCCAGCTCCATCGCCAGCACGCTGCAGCAGATGTCGATCAGCTTCGGCGTTGCGGCAGCGGGACTGGCCACCGCGTTCTTCGTCCCGGACCGCTACCGCTCCAGCCCGGGCGAGCTGATTCACGGCATACACCAGGCTCTTGTGGTACTGGGCGCATTTACGCTGCTGTCCACCAGCCTGTTCGGCCGGCTGCGAAGCGGCGACGGCGGCAATGTGAGTCAGCACAAGGTCATTGCCGCCGCCTGACCGAGGCGAACGCCTCAGGCATGCGCGGCCTCGCGCACCGGCGCACAGCGCTGCTCGACCACCGTCCAATCCACGTTGTCGAGAATGATGCGCACGTAGTCGGCGCGCTGCGCCGGCGTGAAGTCGATCATGAAGGCGTGCTCCCACAGATCGATCGCGAACACGACATCGCAATTGACCGGCAGGTTCAGCTGGTGCAGGTCGATCCAGCAATTGAGCAGCTGCTCGCCGCCGCGCTCACGCAGCGTCAGCACCCAGCCGACGCCCCGCGTCTTGGCAAGGGTCTCGATCGAGCTCTTCCAGCCGCCAAAATCGCCGTAGTTCCCCTGCAGCGCGTCGGCAAAACCGCTGTCCGCCTGCGGCTGCCGGTGCTTGCCGACCAGCTGCTCGAAGAACAGCTCGTGCAGCACCACGCCGTTGTACTCGAAGCTGAAGCGGCGGTTGTAGCCGTCCACTGCCAGCGGCGCGGCGTCGGCCGAGCGCAGCGGCGATTGCCCGAGCAGCTTGTTGAGCTGCTCGACGTAGGTCTTGTAGAGACCGAGGTGCAGATCGATCGCCTTCTTCGACAGGCCCTGAACGCCGGAAAGATCAAACGGTCGGACTTGATAGGTCACTGCGTTTCTCCAGGTGAATGGTGGATGCGGATCGCGCCGGGTGTTGCTCGCCGCCCGGTGTTCGCGCCATTGCAGCGCTTCTCACCGACGGCCTCAGACGCCCGACGGATGCTGTCACTGGCCGGCCCGCGGGATAATCGGCAACGCGCGGCTAACAGCGTAGGAGCCTGCTCACAGCACGGCTTCCTGGCCGTTACCGCCGCGAGCAATACCCGGTGACCCGCTGACCGGCGGCCGGTCAAACTGAGACATGACTGCCACAGTGAGACTTCGTTGCCACGCCGGAGTACAGTTTGCCGGTCGTGCAACGCGGGGTGCGGCGACTTGCTTGACCAACGAACCCGATCGGTAGCCGATGCGAGCCAGCCGGGCACCGAGCAGCGGCGCGGCTTGCGCCGTGACCTCGCCTGGCTGCTGGCGATAAAATTGGCGGCGCTCGCACTGTTGTGGCTGCTGTTCTTCTCGCCCGCGCACCAGCCGTCGGTGGATGCGTCAGCCGCCACCCGGCAGCTTGCGGCGGCTGCGCCATAGAACTGCTGCCAACCGCATCTCGTGACGATGGAGTGAACCTGTGATTGACCTCGATGTCGTCGGCCTCTCGCGCCTGCAGTTCGCGTTGACGGCACTGTTCCACTTCCTGTTCGTGCCGCTCACGCTGGGCCTGTCGATGATCCTGGTGATCATGGAAGCCGTGTACGTGATGACCGGGCGCGAGATCTGGCAGCGCATGACGCGCTTCTGGGGTCTGCTGTTCGGCATCAACTTCGCGATGGGTGTCGCCACCGGAATCACGATGGAGTTCCAGTTCGGCACCAACTGGGCCTACTACTCGCACTACGTCGGCGACATCTTCGGCGCGCCGCTGGCGCTCGAGGGCCTGATGGCTTTCTTCCTCGAGTCGACCTTCGTCGGCCTGTTCTTCTTCGGCTGGGAACGGCTGTCGAAGATCGCGCATCTGGTGGTCACGGCGCTGGTGGCGCTCGGCTCGAGCCTGTCGGCGCTGTGGATCCTGATCGCCAACGGCTGGATGCAGAATCCGGCCGGTGCGCAGTTCAATTACCAGACCATGCGCATGGAGCTGTCCTCGTTCTCCAGCGTGCTGTTCAATCCGGTCGCGCAGGCGAAGTTCGTGCACACGGTCGCGGCCGGCTACGTGGTCGGGTCGATATTCGTGCTGGCGATCAGCGCCTGGTACCTGCTGCATGGCCGGAACGGCCAGGTCGCCAAGCGATCGATGGCGGTGGCCGCGAGTTTCGGGCTGGCCTGCTCGCTGTCCGTGGTGGTGCTGGGCGATGAGTCCGGGTATGAGGCGAGCGAGAACCAGAAGATGAAGGTCGCCGCGATCGAGGCGGAATGGCGGACCGAGAAGCCGCCGGCGGCCTTCACCGTGTTCGGGTTTCCCGACGTCGCGGCGCGCGAGACCCACGCCGCAATCACGGTGCCATGGCTGCTCGGCCTGATCGCGACCCGCTCGATCGACACGCCGGTGCCTGGCATCTACGATCTGGTCGAGCGCGCCCGCGTGCGCATCGGCAGCGGCATTCAGGCGCACGCCGCGCTCAAGGCGCTGCGCGCGAACCCGGCTGACCCTGCTGCCAGGACGCAGTTCGAAGCGCATCAGGCCGATCTCGGCTACGGGCTGCTGCTGCTGCGATACGTCAGCGATCCATCCGCCGCAACGCCGGCGCAGATCGACCTGGCCGCATGGTCGACCGTGCCGAACGTGCCGGTGCTGTTCTGGTGTTTCCGCGTCATGGTCGGCCTCGGCCTGCTCTTCATCCTGCTGTTCGCCGTCGCGATTTATCTGTCAACCCGGCATCGCTTCGAACAGAGCCACTGGTTCCTGCGCATCGCAGTGTTCAGCCTGCCGCTGCCGTGGCTCGCCGCGGAACTGGGATGGATTGTCGCCGAGTACGGCCGCCAGCCCTGGGCGATCGACGGAGTGCTGCCCACGTTTCTGGGTGTATCGACCCGCGCCGCCGGCAACGTGATCGCATCCCTGACCGGCTTCGTGCTGTTCTATTCGGCGCTCGCGGCGGTCGAGGTCTATCTGATGGTGCGCATGATTCGCCTCGGGCCTGAGGGACTGGGCTACTGGCCGCGGGCGGCTGCCGCGGTGCCGGACACCGCGCGAGCGGTGTGAGGACCCAACGATGCCCGACTACGAGACATTGCGCGTCATCTGGTGGCTGATCCTCGGCGCGTTGCTGATCGGCTTTGCGATCACCGACGGTTTCGATCTGGGGGTCGGCGCGATCTTCCGATTCATCGGCCATACCGACGAGGAGCGGCGGGCACTGCTCGAGTGTGTCGAGCCGGTGTGGGAGGGTAACCAGGTTTGGTTCATCCTCGGCGGCGGTGCGGTGTTCGCGGCCTGGCCGCTGCTGTACGCGACCTCGTTCTCCAGCCTCTACCTGGCGATGTTCCTGATCCTGGTCGCATTGATCCTGCGGCCGGTGGGATTCACGTTTCGCAACAAGATCCAGGACCCGCGCTGGCGCGGTTTCTGGGACTGGAGCCTGCTGATCAGCGGCGTGGTGCCGGCGCTGCTGTTCGGCGTCGCATTCGGCAATCTGTTTCTTGGCGTGCCATTTCACTTCGACGAACTGATGCGTCCGGTCTATACCGGGGGATTCTTCAATCTGCTGCAGCCGTACGCGCTGCTCGCCGGTGTCGTGAGTGTGTCGATGCTGGTGGTGCACGGCGCTGCCTACGCGGCGCTCAAGGCCGGCGAGCCAATGTCGAGCCGCGCGGCGTCGGTCGGCGCCGTGGCGACGGTGGTGTTCGTGATTTCATTCGTCGTTGCGGGCGCATGGCTCGCGAGTGGCATCGATGGCCAGCACATCGGCTCGGGGGCCGACCCGCTCGCGCCGTCAAGTCCCCTGCTGAAGACGGTGACGGTGGCCCGCGGGGCGTGGCTCGACAACTACCGCGCGCACACGCTGCTGTGGCTCGCGCCGTCGCTCGCGATACTCACGGCCATCATTACCGGCCTGCTGCTGCGCCTGGGCCGGCCCGGGACCGCGTTCGTGTCCAGCTCGATCACGCTGGCGGCAACGATCCTGACGGCTGGCATCGCACTGTTCCCATTCCTGATGCCCTCGTCGACCCAACCCGATCAGGGCCTGACGATCTGGGATGCTTCGAGCAGCGAGCGCACGTTGTTCATCATGCTGCTGTCGGTGATCGTGCTGCTGCCGATCGTGCTGGCTTACACCGCCTGGGTGTTTCGCGTGCTCAAGGGCAAGATCACGCTCGAGCAGCTGCGCAGGCACAGCGGATTGTATTGAGCCCGGGAGGCCTTCGGATGTGGTACTTCAGCTGGATTCTGGGGCTCGGACTGGCCCTGTGCTTCGGCATATTGAATGCAATCTGGTACGAAATCCTCGAGAGCGAGCCGGAAGGCCCGCCCGGTGGTCAGCCACCGAAACCATGAGGCTTCGCCGCGGGCGGCGTCGAGCCGGCGTGTCGCCGTTCGGCGCTCTCATTGGGGGATCAGCATGCCCGCGGCGGCGACGGCCATCAGCCCGGCGGTGATCCAGCCCAGGACCAGCGTCGAGCGGCTCGCCGTGTACGCGCCCAGCACCGAGCGCCGTGATGCGAGCAGCAGTATCAGCACGATGAGCGGCACCGCGACCACACCGTTGATGACCGCGCTGTAGAACAGCGCCTTGATCGGGTTGATCGGGGTAAAGCCCAGCCCGAGGCCCAGCAGCATCGACGCCGCGATCACGCCATAGAAACCCCGCGCATCCTGCGCACGAGCCTCCAGACCGCCAGGCCAGCCCATGGCCTCGGCCATCGCGTAGGCGGCCGAGCCGGCCAGGACCGGCACACCGACCGCGCCGACGCCGAGGATGCCGAGCGCAAACAGATAGAACGCAAAGTCGCCGGCGAGCGGGCGCAGGGCCTGTGCGGCCTGGGTGGCGCTCTGAATATCGGTCACGCCGGCGACATGGAGCGTGACCGACGTGGCCAGGATGATGAAGAACGCCGTCAGGTTCGAATAGAGCATCCCGCTCCAGGTATCCCAGCGGATGCGACGCAGCTCGCGCGGCGCCTGCGCGCCGTCCTCGATGAGCGCGCGCGGATGGCGGCTGGCGCGCAGATCCTCGACCTCCTCCGAACACTGCCAGAAGAACAGGTAGGGACTGATCGTGGTTCCAAACACGCCCACGACCACGGTCGCGGTCGCGCCATCGAACGCGAGCCGCGGCGCCAGGGTCCGCAGCGCCACCTCGCGCCAGGGCACGTGCACCGTGAACAGCACGGCGGCATAGGACAGCAACGACAGCGTGAGCCACTTCAGGAACTTGACGTAGCTGTGGTAGGGAATGAACACCTGCATCAGCAGCGACACCATCGCCAGCGCCACGGTCAGCAGATGGCGGTTCCCGCCGATCATCAGCGCGACTACGTCGCCCATGGTCGCGACATCGGCGGCGATGTTGAAGGTATTGGCGATCAGCAGCAGGCCCACGGCGCCGTAGAGCACCCAGGCGGGGAACGCCTGGCTGATATTGACCGCGAGTCCCCGGCCGGTGACGCGGCCGATGCGCGCGCACATCGACTGCACCGCGGCCATCAGCGGATACGAGAGCGCCATGGTCCAGAGCATGTTGAGGCCGAACTGCGCACCGGCCTGCGAATAGGTCGCGATGCCGCTCGGGTCGTCGTCGGCGGCCCCGGTGATGAGCCCGGGCCCCACGCGCGCAAGCGGATGCCCGGCCAGCCGCTGCCTGATCTGCTGGAACGTCAACATGCGCGCAAAGTTTAGCCCGAGTCAGATGACAATGCCGCTGCCAGACGAGCAGCACGACGGCCCAATCGCCAGTAATGACTTGCGGGCGATCCGCTGGTATCGCTCGCACCGAGCTCCGAGGCATAGCGCAGCTCAGCGACGCTCATCCATCGGGTGTGTCAGCAGCGCATCAGCGCTCGCGCCCTTCACGTAGTGGTTCATGAAGGCAATCGCGTAGGCCGTGATCGCCTCGTGGTCCACCGCGCTCAGGTCGGTCCAGGCAAGATGGCCCGCATTCTGGAATTCGACGTAATACTTCGGCGAGCGCGACTGCTCGTAGGCGCCGGAGTTCTTGCGCAGCGCCGGCGTGATGCCGAAATCGCGCGAACCGCCCTGATACATCACCGGCACCGCGATGCCCGCCAGCGTCTGTCGCACGATGAACGGCTGGCTGTAGGGCGAGAGCGCCAGCACCGCGCGCACGCCGTCGAGCTTCCAGTCGGGCCAGGCTCCGGCGATCCCGAGCGCGGTGTAGCCCCCGAGCGAGTGCCCGATCAGCCCGATGCGCGTCAGGTCGGCACGTGGACTCAAGCGCGCATCCGCATGCAGGGCTTGCACGATGGCGTCGATGTCGTGCGCCCGCGTGCGGTAACTCGCATCGGTCCATTGCCCGGGTTGCGCAAACCGCGCCTCCGGAGGGTCCAGCCAGCTGGCGCCGCCGCCGTTGCAGGTCGCGTCGCGATGATTCGGCGCCACCACCAGATAGCCCGCCGCGGCAAATGCCCGCATCAGGAAGCGCGACTGGGTGGCGCAGCCGTGAAAGCCGTGCGAGAAGATCAGCACCGGCAGGCGTTGCGGGGCGGCCGACTCCGGCTCCCACACGGTCGTGCGCAGACCTGCCAGCTCGATCGTGCGCTCGCTCGCCCAGGCCGCGGCACTGCAGAGCACACCGAGAAATATTGCGCATATGCGAAGCCGCATCTTGTCCTCCTACAGCCGAAGGAACGCAACCGAAGCGCAGGCGTTGACTCCGGTGGCAATGGCTCAGACGGCGGGAGGCTTGCTAGCCCGGGGCTGTTTCCGCGAGCAGCCATCCGGGGGCGAACAAGCACCGCTCGACTATGACGTGTCGGTCAATTTTGCTCAACGAGTCTCCTGCATCGCAGCTATCAGCGCATCAATCTCAATCGTTGCAAAGTTGGAGACATGCATGCTGTGCCGCCGTGACCGGGCTGTTGGGCGGTCTCCGTAAATCTGGACCTGCAGCGTGCTCGCATTCGATGGATTGCACTGTACGCTGGCGTACAGTGCGGTGCGGCAGCAGCGGTCTCTCGGATCGATCTAGGCAGAGATCGAGAGCATATCGGGCGCAGAGTTCCAGTCCCGCGACGTGTTTGAACCTATTCCCAGACTGTCTGCCAGTCGGGCGATCAAGTGATCCACCGGCTCTTTGATTCTGAGTAGTCGCTCCTGAAGCGCGGTCAGGCACCTGAGCCGACCCTGCGCACTCGAGACACCCTCGAGCTCGCGAACGGCTGCGCTCACGGCGCTTGCGACCTGCGGGGCTCCGATCCCCGAATAGATGATGTTCATATAACGCAGAGTGTCGATCGCACCGGCGCCAAGATGAGTGGCGAGCCTGCGCGCCGCGATCGCGTTCCAGAATTCACACGCCATGAATAACGCCCGCTCGGCCAGCGAAAATTGGGATCCGCCGCGTGCCGCCCGCTCCAGGATTGAAGGCAGGCTCGCACTCGCCATCGGGAGATGTCCCTTCCACCGGCTCATCAGCTGAACACTCCCACGATGAGTTCGCCAAGGAAAATCGAATTCTGCGAGCAGCTTGACCCTTCGCGCTGGCACGCAAGTCAAGTGTCACCGCCTGACGCCACAGCATTTCAGCTTTCGGGTCCGCTGCTTTGTACGGTAGCACATCAGACGGCATCCCATGGGATCTTCAATGGCCAAGGATCCGGTCGGAGGATTGTCGATCCGCGCGATAGCACGTGCAGGACGCGGCCATGAGTCCACGGCGGTCCAACACCGTGATATCACCGCGGCTGTAGCGAATCAGACGGCGTTGTTGCAGCGAGCTCGCTGCTTTCGTGACACCGACTCGACGCACGCCGAGCTTTGAGGCCAGAACCTCCTGGGTAACATTGAACGAGTTTGCGCCCGCGCGATCCTGGGTTATCAGCAACCGACGCGCCAGACGGGCCTCGAGCAAATGGAAATGTGCGCAGACCGTCGCCTGCGCGAGCTGGTTCATGCGGGTGTGAACGTAGTGGTCGATCTCGTCCCGCAAGGCGTCGCTGCGTCTGAGTTCGCGACGAAAGTCAGCAGCCTGCATTCGAAGTGCAGATCCAGCACCCTGCACTACCGCTCGCTTGGGCGATAGATTGGCGTCGAGCACCAGGGCAATCCCCAACATGCCCTCGTTTCCGACAAGACCGATTTCAAAAGCCGCCGAATCGCCAGTCGGCATGGTCAGCGAGATGAAACTGTTCGTGGGGAAATAGACGCAGTGGAGCGGCTCCCAGGGCGCGTACAGCACCTCAGCCAGCGCAAGTTCCACCGCCTCGCAGCTGTCCGCGATGCGCCGCTGATCGGATTTTGGCAGTGCCGCGAGCAAGTGATTGTCTGCGGCAGCGGATAGCATCGACACCACATTGTCCTCCCGAGTGCTCGCTCGATCCTTCAATGGACCAGTGCGCAAATGTGCATGTATGCGACCTTAAGCACACTGACCGGCGTCGTCTGCGCGCCAGCGCACATACACCGGTGACGGCACGGAAGGCCGCGTACGTGGAGCTAGGGAGCTTTGTAAGGCAGGGGGCGATCGAACTCCGTCTTGACCACCTGGTAACACTCACAGGACCGCGCCTCCAGACGCGGTCGCACTGTCAGACAGGGCGACTGACGCCTCTACGGTGGCTGTCCCGTCATGGCATGCGCGTTGCGTCTCGCGTTACTGTTCATCTTCCGTGCGGGCGAATTACGGAACGCCCAACGGGCGATGTCCGCCGCGCCGTAGCCCAGTAATTTCGCGACTTCCCCGGCGACCACCGGCTGACTGAAGTAGTAGCCTTGCCCCTCGGAACAACCCTGCTCCCGAAGAATCGCGAGCTGCTGGGGCGTCTGCACACCTTCCGCGACGACCCGCATATGCAGGCTGGTCCCCATGCTGATCATCGCGCTGACGATGCTGGCGTCATCGGCGTCCGTCGCCAGATCGCCCACAAACGACTGATCGATCTTCAAGGTGTCGATCGGAAAGCGCCTCAGGTAGCTCAGACTGGAATAGCCGGTACCGAAGTCATCCAGCGCGAGCTGCACACCCATGTCTTTGAGGGCCTCGAGCACGACTGCGGTTGACTTCGAGTCCTGCAGCAGGAACGTTTCGGTGATCTCCAGTTCCAGATAGCGCGACTCCAGCCCGGTTTCCGACAGAATGGCCCGCACGCTGGAAACGAAATTCTTGGAACGCAATTCCACCGCTGAGATGTTGATCGCCATCCGGATCGGGGCCAGACCTCCCGCCTGCCAGGTTCGGGCCTGGCGGCAGGCTTCGCGCAGTACCCACCGGCCAATGGGCACAATGAGGCCAGAGTCCTCGGCAATCGGTATGAATTGCGCAGGCGGCACCAATCCGCGCTGCGGGTGCCGCCAGCGGATGAGCGCTTCCACGCCGACAATGGCCCCCGTCTCCAGATTCATTCTTGGCTGGTAATGCAACGCCAATTGCTGCCGTTCGATCGCGTGACGCAGATCGCCTTCGAGCGACTGCCGCTCCATGGCGGACACGTTCATGTCCCGCTGGAAGAACTGGTAGGTGTCGCGCCCACTGTCTTTGGCGTGGTACATCGCAAAATCCGCATTCTTCAACAACGTCTCCGCCTCTGTCCCGTCGTCGGGGTAAGTGACGATGCCGATGCTCCCGGTAACGTGCACATCGTGCTGGTCGATGCGATGCGGCGCGCGCAGCGCCGCGAGTATCTTCTCCGCACTGACGGCCGCATCCTGTGCGTGCGTCACCTCGGAGAGCAGGATCACGAATTCGTCGCCGCCTTGCCGGCTGACGGCGTCCGAACTGCGAACGCAACTGAGCAGCCTATGCGCGACCGACTGCAGCAAGCGGTCCCCGATGGCGTGGCCGAGCGAATCGTTGATGTGCTTGAAGCGATCCACGTCCAGGAACAGCAGCGCCAGCTTGTGATCGTGACGGCGCGCCAGGGCTATCGCCTGGGCCAGCCGGTCGCTCAGCAAGGTTCTGTTGGGCAGATCGGTGAGGCTGTCGTGCTGGGCAAGATAGGACATCCTGATCGACAGTGCTCGCGCCTTGCTTACATCGTGAAACACCATGACAGCGCCGCTCACCTGTCCGCGGCGGTCATGGATCGGCGCGGCGGAATCTTCGATGGCGGCCTCCCTGCCGTCGCGCCGAACCAGCAGGCAATTCGGAGTGAGGCCCACGATCTTGTTTTCCCGCATCGCCAACGCCATCGGATTCGGCGCGGATGCGCGCGTACTGGCATCTACGATTCGGAACACTTCCTCCAGCGGACGCCCCACCGCCTGCGCCCGCGACCAGCCTGTCATGCTTTCAGCGACGACATTGAGATAGGTCACCTGAGCCCGGACGTCGGTGCTGATGACCGCGTCGCCGATGGAATCGAGCGTCACCTGTGCGCGCTCTTTCTCTTCGAACAATGCCTCTGCGTTCGCCGCGCGCTCGATCATGCTGCCCAGGGCCTTCGGCAACAGGTAACTGTCAAGACGGGCCTTCAGCAGATAATCCTGCGCTCCATGCTGGACCGCCAGCCTGGCGATGTCCTCATCCTCGGTAGCACTGAGGACCAGGATCGGAATCTGCGGCGCCACGTTGAATAGGCGATCGAAGGTCTCGATTCCATGACAGTCGGACAATGACAGGTTGACCAGCACGGCCGCGATACGCTCCGCCGGTGGCCGGTCCAGCTTGTCTTCTCCGGCCAGTCGCTCCAGACCCTCGGAGCAGCGTCGAATCCACTCGACTTGGAAGCGTCCATCGCTCGAGTCAGTCAGCGCCGCCTGAACGGCTTTGGCGTCCGACGGATCGTCCTGGATCAGAAGTACCGTTTGCGGCATTGAATGGTACTCGTGCATGATCCGAACTTCGGAATTTGAGTCAAGCACGCGTGCTGCGTGGTGGTCTGTACGCCACCGAACATTGACAGAATGTCGCCGCGATGTGGCTCACAATCGCGCGACCAACGCACGACAGAAGGACCCAAGTGGCCACACCGACGCTGGATGACTGGAGGGAGATGTACCGTGCGCTCTGGCGGATCCGCCTGTTCGAAGGTCAGGTACAGCGGCTCGCCGCTGCCGGCGAGATTGCCGGATTTCCGCACCTGTCCACCGGGCAGGAAGCGGTCGCCGTGGGCGTCTGCGCGCATCTTTCACGTGAGGACGTATTGTTCACCAGTCATCGAGGCCATGGCCACGTACTTGCCAAGGGAAGCGATCTGCAGGCAACGTTCGCCGAGATTCTCGGTCGCCAGGACGGCCTGTGCGGCGGTCGCGGCGGCTCGATGCACCTGGTGGACGCCGCGAACGGCGTGCTGGGCGCGACCGGCGTCGTGGCCGGCAACCTGGCGCTCGCCGCGGGGGCGGCGTGGGCTGCCCAGGCGCAGGGCCGGCACGACATCAGCGTGGTGTTTTTCGGCGACGGAGCGACCGGCGCCGGTGCGTTCCACGAGACACTGAATCTTGCCGCGCTGTGGCGCCTGCCGGTGCTGTTCGTCTGCGAGAACAACGGCTATGCCGAATTCACCAGTCGCGAGGAGCATTCCAACGTGACGCACGTGAGCAGCTTCGCCGCGCCATACGCCATCCCGACCAAGAGCATCGACGGCAACGACCTGCTGGCCGTGTACGCAAGCGCGGGCGAGGCGATCGGGCTGCTGCGTCGGGGCGAAGGCCCTTATCTGCTCGAGTGCATGACGTTTCGACTGGCGGGTCACTTCGTGGGCGACGCACAGCAGTACCGCTCGAAGGAAGAGCTCGCGGCCATTCGCGAGAAGTGCCCGATCGAGCGCCTGAAGCGTCACCTGATCGAGCGCGGGGTCGGGCAGGATGCGCTCGACGCCATCGGCGAGCGCGCCAGGCACGAAGTGCAGCAGGCGGTCGATCGTGCGCGCGCCGGGCCGCGCCCCGATGCGGCGAGCGTGCTCGACAACGTCTACCGCTCGCCCTCGCTGCGGGCAATTTCAGGCTGAGCCCGCATGCCGAGCCATACCTTCATCGATATTCTGCGGCGCGCGCTCGACGAGGAAATGACGCGCGACGCCTCGGTGCATCTGCTGGGCGAGGATGTCGCGGCCGGCGGGGCTTTCGGCGTGACCCGCGGCCTGGCGCAGAAACACGGCGCGACCCGCGTGCGCAACACCCCCATCAGCGAAGCGGCGATCACCGGCGTTGCCACCGGCGCGGCGCTGTGTGGGCTGCGGCCCGTGCTCGAGATCATGTTCATCGACTTCGCCACGCTGTCGATGGACTGCCTGGTGAATCAGACCGCGAAGTACCGCTACATGTCGGGCGGCCAGCTCGCCGTTCCGCTGGTGGTACGTACCCAGGCCGGTGCCGCTGGCGGCGCCGCCGCGCAGCACTCGCAAAGTCTGGAAGCCTGGTTCATCCACGTGCCGGGGCTCGTGGTGGTCGCGCCGTCATCGCCGGTCGAGGCCTATGGCCTGCTGAAGACTGCAATCCGGCTCGGCGAGCCGGTGCTCTTCATCGAGCACAAGCGCCTTTACACGATGAAGGAGGGACTGGCGGACGATGCGCCGCTGCCGCCGATCGGGCAGGCCCGGATCGCCCGGGCAGGAACGGACGTCACCGTGATCGCGTATTCGGCCATGGTGCAGAGCGCGCTGGAAGCGGCGCAGGCATTGGCGGACGCAGGCATCTCCGCTGAGGTCATCGACCTGCGCACGCTGCTGCCGCTCGATATGGCCACCATCGCGGCCTCGGTATCCAAGACCCATCGCGCGCTGATCGCGCACGAGGCGGTGCTCAATGGCGGCTTCGGAGCGGAAATCGCGGCGCGCATCGGCACCGAGCTGTTCGACGAGCTGGACGCGCCGGTGCTGCGCGTCGGCTGCCCGTTCGCTCCGATTCCGTTCGCCCCCGAGCTCGAGCGCGCATTGCTCCCGGGCAGCCGCGACATCGCGCGCGCGGTGCGCCAGATGCCGGGGCTCGATCGATGAATTGCAGGAGCGGAATCACGTGAGCCTGGTTGCGCAGGAAATCCCGAAGATCGGCCTGGTGATGGACGCGGTCAAGGTGGTCCGGTGGCTCAAGAGCGTCGGCGACACCGTGACGCTGGGCGAGCCATTGGCGGAAGTCGAGACGGAAAAGTCGGTGGTCGAAATCGAGGCGACAGCCAGTGGGCGGTTGACCGAGATCCTGGTGCAGATCGATCAGGAAGCCGCCGTCGGCGATCGGATCGCCTGGATCGAGTCCGACCAGGCGCCGGCCTCGACCGCACCGTTGGCGAAGCCGCCGAGCGACGCGCCCGAAGCCGCCCGGCCCTCGCCCGCCGCTGTCGAAGCGCGTGCCGGTGAGCGCATCCGCAGTTCTCCGGCCGCACGCAAACTGGCCGCCGGGCATGGCCTGGATCTGGATACAGTGACCGGGTCGGGACCGCGCGGGCGGGTGCAACTCGATGATGTCAGGCGGGCGATCGAGGCGCCGGCAAGGAAAGCAGCGCCGCGCATTGCCGTGCCCACGGTGCATGAACTCTCGCCAATGCGGCGCGCGTTGGCTCGCGCCATGACGCTGAGCAACGCGACCATTCCGCAGTTCACGGTCGAGCGCTCGGTTGACTGGAGCGTGCTGCAGGCGCAGCGCGCCGAGTTCTCCGCCAAGCTCGCGCCTGGCTCGCCCAGACTATCGGTGAACGACTTTCTGCTGCAGGCCGTTGCCCGGGCGCTCATCGAGGTACCGGCGTTGAACGCGACGTTTTCGGGCGATGCCGAATCGCCCGACGCTCGGGTGGTGCAAGCCAGCGGGGCGCACATCGGCCTGGTGATCGCGGTCGAGAACGGCTTGCTGGTTCCGGTCTTTCACGATGTCGAGCGGCTGGGTCTCGCCGAGCTCGCGCGCCGCCGCCTGGATTGCGTCGAGCGCGGGCTCATGGGACGCCTGAAGCACGATGAGGTCGACGGCGCGACCTTCAGCATCTCGAACCTCGGGGCGCAGGGACCGGACCGCTTCACGGCGATCATCAACCCGCCGCAGTCCGCGATTCTCGCCGTCGGCCGGCAGCGCGACTGCGTCGTGCCGAGGAGTGGACAGATCGTTGTGCGTCCGCTGTCGCAGCTCACGCTGACGGTCGATCACCGGATCGCCGACGGCCGCGTGGCGTCGCAGTTCCTGGCGCGCCTGGTTGAGATACTCGAGGCCCGCGAGTGGCGGGTGGATTAGCTTGCGCCGGCCGCTGGCCGTCAGCGACGCGCCTTGAGTACCGTCCGAACGGCCGCGATGATCCGCTCCTCGTCGGGAATCACATATGCCTCGAGCGGCTCGCTGTAGGGGACGGTCGCGTCGCGCGCGGTGACCTGCACGATCGGCGCTCTCAGCGACGAGAAGCCGTGCTCGGCGACGTCGCCGGCAATGATGCCCGACACGGTGGCGTGGCGCGGCGCCTGATCGACCAGCACCAGGTGCCCGGTCTTGGCGACCGATTTGAGAATGGTCGCAAGGTCGAGCGGCGCGACGGTGCGCGGGTCGATCACTTCCGCCTGGATTCCTTCCGCGGCCAGCTTGTTCGCGGCCGCGAGTGCGCGCGGCACCATCCAGCCGGTGCCGACGATGGTCACGTCGCCGCCCACGCGCCGAACCTCCGCCTTGCCGAACGGGACCAGGTGCTCGCCGTCCGGCACCTCGCCGGGCTCGAGCGTGAGCAGGTAGTGATGCAGGAACACTACCGGATTGTCGTCGCGGATCGCCGTCGCCATCAGTCCCTTGGCATCGGCCGCGGTTGACGGCACCACGACCTTGAGGCCAGGCACGCCCATGAACAGGGCGGTCAACGAGCCGGTGTGCTGGCCGGCCCAGCCGGCGGCGAAACCGAAACCCGCCTTGAGCACCAGCGGTACTTTCACCTGTCCGCCGGACATGTAGCGAAACCGGGGCGCCTCGTTCACCACCTGGTCCATCGCGACCAGCATGAATTCCGCCATGTACAGCTCGACCACCGGGCGCAGGCCCGCCATCGCGGCACCGATTGCGATACCGATCTCTGCGGTCTCGGAGATCGGCGTCACGCGCACCCGGTCGTGCCCGTAGGCGGCAACGAACTCGTGGTTCTCGGTGGTCGCCAGGTTCTGGCCGAAATACAGGACGCTCGGGTCGCGCCGCATCTCCTGATGAATGCCGGCGTCGATTGCGGCGATGAACGGAAGCTGTGCCATGGATCACTCCGGCCTAGGCGTAGATGTTCTCGAGCGCGGACTCGAGCTTGGGGAACGGACTGTTGACGGCGAACGTGACCGCCGCTTGCATCTCCTTCGCAACCTGCGCGGTGAGCTCGTCGGCTTTGGCGCCGCTCAACACACCGCTTTTCACCAGGGTGCCGCGAAAGCGCGGTACCGGGTCGCCGCGCAGCGCCGCCTCGTACTCCTCGCGCTTGCCGAACACCGTGATCGCCTCGTGCTCCGGATAGTGCAGCGGCACACCGGGTGGGGCGATGATGTTGCCGTGCGCCGAGAGGCGGTAGACCTTGGACTCCACCAGCGTCGGGCCGCCGCCGGCGCGCGCGCGCTCGACCGCCGCGCCGACCGTGGCGAACACCGCCAGCGGATCGGCCCCGTCGACGGTCACGCCCGGCATCGAATAGGCCTTGGCCTTGACCGCCAGCGGCTCGCCGCTGGCCGCATTCGCATCCTCCTGCGCAGTGGTCGTCACAACGTTGTAGCCATTATTCTCCATCACGAAGATCACCGGCAGCTTCCACAATGAAGCGATATTGAGCGTCTCGTGAAACGCGCCCTGTTTGGAGGCGCCATCGCCGAAGAAGCAGAATACGACCTCGCTCTTCTTGCGGATCTGCGCGGCCCAGGCGGCGCCCGCGGCGTGCGGAATGCCGGCGCCGACGATGCCCGAGGTGCCGAGGAAACCACGCTTGACGTCGGTGAGGTGCATGGATCCGCCGAGGCCCTTGCACAGGCCGTCGGCACGACCGTAGATCTCGGCCATCATCGCCTTCGGGTCGCTGCCCAGCACCAGCGGATAGCCATGGCAGCGGTAAGTGGCGAGTGCGGCATCGCCGCTGCGAAAGTGGCTGAGCGAGCCGACGATCGAGCCTTCCGCGCCGTCGGCCAGATGGGTATGGCCGCGGATCACGCCGGGGTGTTCGGTAAAGCTGCGCTTGACGCGCTGTTCGAACTCGCGAATGCGCAGCATCTGAGTGAACATCCAGATCTGCCGTCCGGCGTCGGGTGCCTGCACGCTCATGTGATCCCCTTCCCTGTGTAGCGCCGCGTCACCGCAGCCGTCTGCCCGCACTGGCTTGTGCGAGTCTGTTCTCAGGTGACGAGCGGCAACTAGAATAATGGAAATCCACGGTTTTGCTCGCGTTTTTGGGCAGGCGCGCGACGCTGCGGTCGGGGGATCGGCGATCGCCTACCAGCCGGTCCTCGACAGGTCGAGCTTGCCGCCCCAGTCGTTCGCGCCCCAGCCGAGCAGGCCATTGACTCCGACGCCCCGCACCTGCGCTTCGGTGCCGAGACTCCCCACCGCCCCGATGAATTCGGTCACGACGACCGGATAGCCGGCGGCCAGCACGGACAGCAGCGGTCCCAATCCCCTCTTATAACCGTAGGCGTGCATCGACGCGCCGAAGTTGTGGAGCGGATCGGGATTACTGTCCGCGGTATTCCAGAGTGCCTGCCAAAGATCGATTTGTCCGTCCCACCACCAGGAGCTACCGAGCACGAGGTTGGTGGCGCCTTCCCCGCGGATGGTCTGAAGCAACGCGCGCTCGCCAGCCACCTGGTAGGCGATCTTGGTCGTCACGCCGGCGTTTCCCGCTGCATTGTTCTGCTGCACCAGCTGATACTCGCTGCCACCATTGACCATCAACTGCGACTGCGCGTTGATCGAGCAGCAGTTGCGGTCGAGCCCGTCGCCGTAGGGCTCGTTGAACAGCTCGAAGATCACATTGGATTGGTGGCCGTAGAGGTCGGCCATCTCCTTCCAGAACTCGAACGCATGATCGGCGTCCGGGAAGCCCGGTTGGCCGATCGCGCAGTAGCCGTTCGGTGCCGTCCAGTGCAGGTCGATGATGACGTACAGGCCCGCGGCGGTCGCGTTGGCAATGGCCTGCTTGACCTGGGACTGATACGCGCCTGGCCCATAACCTCCGCCACAGGCGGCGGGGTTGCCAAGCCAGAACAACGCATTGAGCGGAAGGCGCACGGTGTTGGTGCCGGGGTGGATCGCCTTGAAGGTCGTCCGCCACCAGCTCACCGGGGCGTCCCCGATCAGCGTGCAGCGCGATATCGGCGGCGACTCGCAGCCCGATAGGTTGCCCCCGATCAGCGCTACGGTCGCGCCGTCGAGCGTGCTGACGAGCCGGTCGCCGGAGGCCTTGACGCCGAACGCGGCCGACGAGGACGCGGCCGAGCCGTCGGGGCCAGCCATGGCGGCGTGCCATATGAGGCTGCAGGCCAGCAGCGCCAACGCGAGAGTGCGTCCCATCAGAACCCATACGTAAGATGGTGGAGCGGAAGGGGATCGAACCCTCGACCTTCGCATTGCGAACGCGACGCTCTCCCAGCTGAGCTACCGCCCCACGAGGCGCGCGATTCTAGCACCCGGCGGCGTTGCCGCAAGCGTAAGCCCCCGGAATCCGGGAGGTTCCCAACCCGTGCCGGCGCCCTTCACCGCAAGCCACCAGTGGTCGGCCGGCTACTGCGCCGGTCGGCGCAGTCTGACGGTGAGGCGAGGCATGCATGTATTGGGCCGCGCCACGTCCCGCCGCATGCTTGCGCACAGGGATGGCTTATCGAGGTCGGAACATGGAGCCCCAGTTCGAAATGCAGCGGCTGCTGCGCCGTCACCACGAGATCCGCCATGCGATGCGCCAGCCCGGCGGCGTGCGTGTGACCATGGAGCGCGAGCTGTATGCGATAGTTGAGCGACTGAAGGACTTTCCTGCGGCGCAGAAGGCGCTGCAAACGGATTCGGCGAACACGACCATACGGCGCTGAAACAGCCATGATGTCGTGCCCAGCGCCTTCAGGCGGCGGCGGCAACGCCTGGAGGCTCTGCAGTGACATCTGGCGCTCCGACATTCGTCGCGCACACAAGCCGGCACCTCATGCCGTTCGGTGCTGAGTTTCAACCCGGCGGCAGCGTGCGCTTCAGCTTGTGGGCGCCGGAGCACGAGCGCATTGCGCTCGAACTCAACCAGGGCGCCCCATTGCCGATGCAGCGCGCAGCCGACGGCTGGCACCGGCTGACGACCGATCGCGCCGGGCCAGGCTCGCGCTACCGCTTCATTCTGCCTGACGGCTTTGCGGTGCCGGATCCGGCCTCGCGCCACCAGCCGGCCGACGTGCATGGCCCGAGCGAGGTAATCGACCCGCTGGCCTACGCCTGGCGCGATCACGACTGGCACGGCCGCCCGTGGAGCGCCTCAGTCATCTACGAGCTGCATGTCGGCAGTTTCACCGAGGCGGGGACGTTCCTGGGCGCAATCGAGCGCCTGGACCACCTGGTGCAGCTCGGTGTGACCGTGCTCGAACTCATGCCGGTGGCGGACTTTCCCGGACGGCGCAATTGGGGCTACGACGCCGTACTGCCGTTTGCGCCCGACGCAAGCTACGGTCGCCCCGAGCATCTCAAGGCGCTGGTGGATGCGGCGCACGCGCGCGGCCTGATGGTGATCCTGGATGTGGTCTACAATCACTTCGGCCCCGAAGGCAATTACATGTCGCGCTACGCGCCGCAGTTCTTCAATCCGCGCCATCACACCCCCTGGGGCGCCGCGATCAATTTCGACGCCGACGACAGCCGCACGGTGCGCGAATTCTTCATTCACAACGCGCTCTACTGGCTCGAGGAATTTCACCTGGACGGGCTGCGGCTCGACGCGGTGCACGCGATCGTGGACGACAGTCCGGTGCACATCCTCGAGGAGCTGGCCGAGCGCGTGCGCGCTGCAGCGATGCCGCGCAGCGCGCACCTGATCCTGGAAAACGAGGAGAACCAGGCGCGCTGGCTGCGGCGCGACGCGGGCGGCAATGCGGTGCGCTACGACGCGCAGTGGAACGATGATGCGCATCACGTGCTGCACGTCGCCGCGAGCGCGGAAGCCGAGGGCTACTACGCCGATTATCTCGGCCACACCGACCGGCTCGGCCGCGCGCTCGCACAGGGCTTCGCGTTCCAGGGCGAGATGATGCCGTATCGCGGTGCCGAGCGCGGCGAATCCAGCGTGCACCTACCGCCCTCCGCGTTCGTCGCGTTCCTCCAGAACCACGATCAGGTCGGCAATCGGGCCTTCGGCGAGCGCCTGAGCGCGATCGCGGACCCGGCGGCCCTGCGCGCCGTGACCGCGCTGTATCTGCTGCTGCCGCAGATTCCGATGCTGTTCATGGGCGAGGAATGGCACAGCCGCCGGCCGTTCCAGTTCTTCTGCGATTTCAGCGGCGAGCTCGGCGACGCGGTGCGCAACGGCCGCCGCCAGGAATTCGCGCGCTTCGAGGCGTTTCGCGATCCGGTCCGGCGCGAACTGATCCCGGATCCGCTCGCCGAGCAGACCTTCGAGGACAGCAAGCTCGACTGGGAGCGGCTGGCCGACCCGGCGCATGCCGCGACGTTGCGCTGGTATCGCGACCTGCTGGCCGCGCGCCGGCGGCACATCGTGCCGCTGCTGCCTTCGCTCACCCAGGCCGGTGAATTCAGCATCGTGGACGATGGTGCGCTGGTGGTGTGCTGGCGGGCGAGCGGTGGCGCCGAGCTGACGCTGATGGCAAACCTGTCGGCACGCGCAACGCCGGGATTCCCCGCCGAGCGGGGCTGTCTGCTGTGGCAGGAAGGTCGCGCCGGCGCCGATGGCACGTTCTCGCCCTGGAGCCTGCGCTGGAGCCTGCGCGCCTGACGCTGCAGCACACGGATCATCCGCCATAACCCCGCGCGCCACCTACCGCCTGCAGCTGCACCAGGGCTTCGGTTTCGAAGACGTCGCCCATCTGGCACCGTACCTGCAGGCGCTCGGCGTCAGCCACGCCTACCTGTCGCCCTATTTCAAGGCGCGCGCGGGCAGCACCCACGGCTACGACATCGTCGACCACCGCCAGCTCAATCCGGAGCTCGGCGATGATGCCGCGTTCCGGCAGATGTGCGAGTCGCTCAAGGCCCACGCGCTCGGCCAGATCCTCGACTTCGTGCCGAACCACATGGGCGTCGGCGGCGCCGACAATCCGCTGTGGCTCGACGTGCTCGAATGGGGCGCGGACGCCGCGCACGCCGGCTGGTTCGACATCGACTGGGATCCGGAACGGCGCTATCTGCACAACAAGATCCTGGTGCCGGTGCTCGGCGACCAGTACGGCATCGAGCTGGAACGCGGTGCGCTGCGGCTGCAGTTCGACGCCACCGAGGGCAGCTTCGCGGTCTGGGCGTATGACACGCACAAGCTGCCGATCTCGCCGCCGCATTACGCACGCATCCTCAACGACGGTCAGCTGCAGCTCGAGCAGCTGGCCGATGCCTTCGACTGGCTGCCGAACTGGCGGCAGCAGATGCCGCAGCGCGCCGCCGAATTCAAGGCCCAGCTGGCGACCCTGGTGGCCGAGCGCCCCGAGGTGCGCGCGGCGCTGCAGCGCATGCTGAGCCGGTTCGAGGGCCGCCCCGGCGACAGCGCCAGCTGGCGCGAGCTCGATGCGCTGATACAGCAGCAGCACTGGCGCATCGCGCATTTTCGCGTGGCCGCGGACGACATCAACTACCGCCGCTTCTTCAACATCAACGAACTGGCGGGCCTGCGCACCGAGGCCGCGGAAGTGTTCGAGCATGTGCACCATCGCCTGCTGCGGCTGGTGAAGGACGGCGTGCTCGATGGGCTGCGGATCGATCACATCGACGGCCTGTTCGATCCCAAGGCCTACCTGCGGCGGCTGCAGCGGCGTGTAGCCGCGCGGCGCCCTGGCCGTCAGTTCTATCTCGTGGTCGAGAAGATCCTGACGCCGCACGAGCGACTGCGTGCCGACTGGCCGGTCGACGGCACCACCGGCTACGACTTTCTAAACCAGGTGCTCGAGCTGCTGATCGATGCCGGCGCCCAGCCCGCGCTGACCAGCTGCTACATCGAATTCACCGGCGAGCAGCGCGGCTTCGCCGAGATCGCGCGCCAGTCCAAGCTGCACATCATGGACAATGAGATGGCGAGCGAGCTCAACGTGCTGGCACGCGACATGGCGCGGCTGGCACGCCAGAACCCGCGCACTGCCGACTTCACTCGCGATCTGCTGCGCCGGGCGATCAAGGAACTGATTGCCTGCTTCCCGGTGTATCGGACCTACATCGACAGCAGTGGCGAGCTCGACGAGGCGGACCGTCGCTACCTCAGCTGGGCACTGGCGCAGGCGCGGCGCAACGAGACCGAGATCGATCCGAGCGCCTTCCACTTTCTCGAACAGGTGCTGACCGGCGCGCTGCTGCAGCACCCGCGCAGCGGCTTCTCGCGCCAGTCGCTGCTGCGCTGTGCGATGCGGTTGCAGCAATACAGCGGGCCGGTGGTCGCGAAGGGCCTGGAGGACACCGCGTTCTATCGCTATAACCGCTTCATCGCGCTCAATGAAGTCGGCGGCGATCCGGATCGCTTCGGCGGCACGGTCGCGGCGTTTCACAAGGCCAACCTGCAGCGCGCGCAGCACTGGCCGCACGCGATGCTGGCCACCGCCACGCACGACACCAAGCGCGGCGAGGATAGCCGCGCCCGGCTCGCCGCGCTGTCGGAACAGGTCGATGAATGGACGCGCCTGTTGCCGGTCTGGACACGCATCCTGCGCGGCCCGCCCGGCAACGAACCGCAGCTGCGGCCCGATCGCAACGAGGAGTACCTGCTGTACCAGCTGCTGGCCGGCACCTGGCCGTGCGAGCTGCTGCAGCTCGACACCGCCGATGACGATCGGCTGCGTGCCTACGCTGCGCGCATCCGCCAGACGATGTTGAAATCGATGCGCGAGGCGCGGGTTCATACCGGCTGGGCCTTTCCCAACGCCGAGTATGAAGACGCGATGATGAGTCTGATCGATGCGGCACTGACCGGCAGCCGCGCCGGCGCGTTCCTCGCCGCGTTCCTGCCGTTCACGCGCCGCCTGGCTGCCGCCGGCGCCCACAACAGCCTGATCCAGTCGGTGCTCAAGCTCACCGCGCCGGGCGTTCCCGATCTGTACAACGGCAGCGAGCTGTGGGATCTGTCGATGGTCGACCCCGACAACCGCCGCGCGGTCGATTATGCGCTGCGCCAGCGCATGCTCGAGGAACTCGATGCGGTGCTGGCGCGCGACCGGCGGGGCTGCATGCGCTCACTGTGGCGGGACTGGTGCGACGGCCGCATCAAGCTGGCGACGATTGCGACACTGCTGCGGCACCGCCGGGCCTGGCCCGAGCTCTACGCCGAGGGCGACTACCAGCCGTTGCCGGCGCTCGGCGCGCGCGCCGATGAGCTGTGCGCCTATGCGCGCACCCGCCTCCCGCAAATCCTGATCGTCGCGGTAGCGCGCGGTTCGCAGCGTCGCGAAGCGGCGCCGTTCGATGAAGCGACGCTGCTGGTCCTACCCGAGGCGCTGCGCCGCCGTGAGTGGCACGAGCTGCTGAGCGGGCGCACGCTGCGGGTCGAGAACGGGCATCTGCGCCCCGCGGACGTTTTCGCCGACCTGCCGGCCGCGGTGCTGACGACCGATGCAGTCGCTGCGGCCGATGCACCGGCCGGCCACTAAGGTGACGCGAGCAGATCGTGGTATTGCGCGTTGCGCGCGATGAACTGCGCCACATAGGGACAGCGGGCCTGGACGCGCTCGCCGCGCGCCCGCACCAGCTCCAGCGCGCCGGCGGTGAGCTGCTTGCCGACGCCCTGCCCGCGCCGCGCCGGCGGCACCTCGGCGTGCAGCAGCACCACCCGGCCGCCGATGCGCTGATAGTCGATGAATGCGATGCCGCCTTCGAGCGCCAGCTCGTAGCGGCTGCGCGCCGGATTATCGATCACGAGTGCGCTCATGGATCCTCCCGCGACCCCTTCTGTCCCGCGCGGCTCATTGCGCGAGCGCTTCCTCGGCGGCGCCGAACTGCAGCGCCGCGAGCCGTGCGTACAGCGGACTCGAATTCATCAGCTGCGCATGGCTGCCGACCGCGATCACGTGCCCGGCCTCCAGCACGACGATGCGGTCGGCCCTGAGAACCGTGGCCAGGCGGTGCGCGATCACCAGGGTGGTCCGGCCGCGCATCAACTCGCCGAGCGCCGCCTGCACCAGGCGCTCCGATTCCGCGTCCAGCGCACTGGTGGCCTCGTCGAGCAGCAGGATCGGCGGGTCCTTCAGGATCGCGCGTGCGATCGCAATGCGCTGGCGCTGGCCGCCCGAGAGCCGCGTGCCACGCTCGCCGAGGAAGGTGTCATAGCCGGAGGGCAACGCGCGCAGGAACTGATCCGCTGCGGCCGCGCGCGCCGCGGCCTCGATCTGCCGCTGCGAGGCGCCGGGCCGGCCGTAGCCGATATTCTCGCGCGCGCTGGCGCCGAACAGCACCGTGTCCTGCGGCACGAACCCGATCTGCAATCGCAGCTCCTCGGGACGCAGCTGCCGGATGTCGCTGCCATCGATCAGGATCGCGGCCGCTTTCCGGATCGTAGAAGCGCAGCAGCAGCTGAAAGGTGGTGCTCTTGCCGGCGCCCGAGGGCCCGACCACGGCGACCGTCTCGCCGCTGCGCACCGTGAGCGTGTAGTCGTTCAGGGCCAGCGTTTCCGGCCGCGACGGATAGCGAAAGTTGACGTGCTCGAACACGATGTCGCCGCGCACCCGCCCCGGCAGCACCAGCGGCTGCGACGGCGCGGCGATCGCCGGCCGCGCCGCGAGCAGCTCGGTGAGTCGCTCCATCGCCCCGGCCGCGCGCTGCACCTCACCCCACATCTCGGTCAGAGCGGCCGCCGAAGTGCCGACGATCGCCGCGTACACGAAGAACTGGCTGAGCTGCCCCCAGCTCATGTCGTGGCCGAGCACCGCGTGCGCGCCGAGCCACAGCACGTAGGTGATGCCGCCGAACACCAGCATGGTGCCAAGTCCGGTCAGCGCCGCGCGCACCCGCGTGCGGCGGATCGCGGCGACGAAACTCTCTTCCACCGCCTCGGCGTAGCGCCGGCTCTGCAGCTCCTCGAGCGTGAAGGCCTGCACGGTCTGGATCGCGTTCAGGGTCTCATCGACCAGGCTGCTGGTATCGGCAATCCGATCCTGCGCGCTGCGCGACAGTCGCCGCACCCGCCGCCCGACCACGATCAGCGGCACGATCACGATCGGCATCAGCACCAGGATCCAGATCGTCAGCCGGGTGCTGGTCAGTGCCAGCATCACCAGCGCGCCGATCAGATTGAGCACCGAGCGCAGCGTGATCGACAGGTTCACCCCGGCGATCGCCTGCACCAGCGTGGTGTCGGCGGTCAGCCGCGACAGCACCTCGCCGGTCCGCGTCACCTCGAAGAAAGTCGGGTCCATGCGCACCACGCGGCGGTACACCGCCTGGCGCAGGTCGGCCACGACGCGCTCACCGAGCCAGGTGACCAGATAGAACCGCAGTGCCGCAAATACCCCGAAGGCCGCGGCGGCGACCAGAAAGCCGGCCAGATAGCCATTGAGCACACGCGGGTCGGCCGATGACAGGCCGTGATCGATCAGCTGGCGCAGCGCCGCCGGCAACGCCAGCATCGCCGCGGCGGCGATCAGCAGCGCCGCCAGGGCGCCGGCCAGCAGCAGCCAGTGCGGGGCCAGGAACGGCAGCAGCGCCCGCAACGGTTGCAGCGACTTGGCTCGTGGTCGATCTGTAACATCCGCCATGCAGAGCGATCCTACCGCCTCGCTGCTCGGGCTGTGGTCCGAACGAGAACTGTCTCTCGCTCAAGACACTGGTGTTTTGGCCCGGTTTGGCGGTACCGTGTCCCGCTCGAACCCCGGTAACGGCACTATCTGGAGGAATCGCTCATGGCGCTATGGAAAGAACCTGGCACGACCCCGGGCCCGACGGCCAGCGGCACCCCCGCCCCGGGCAGCCCCACCTCCGTCACCGAATTGCACAAAGGAACCGAACACGCCGGCGCTGGCACCGACACCGCCCGGCGCGGCAGCGCGCCGCGCGCCGCGAGTGTCGAGTCCGTGATAGCGGCCGAGCTGACCATCGAGGGCAAGATCACCGGCTCGGGCGACGTGCGCATCGCCGGCCGGTTCAAGGGCGACGTGCAGGTCGACGGTAATTTCCGCATCGATGCCGGGGCCCGGCTGGAAGGCCAGGTGCGCGCCGGCGTGGTCGTGGTCGGCGGCGAGCTGCAGGGGAACATCGACGCCGCGAAGCAGGTCGATGTGCTCAGCACCGGCGTGATCGTCGGTGACGTCAAGGCGGCCTCGATCACGGTGGCGGCCGGCTCGCGCATGCGCGGGCACGTGGAATTCGGCTGGGAAGACAAGCACGGCGCGGTCGAATTCAAGGGGACGCCGCGCTCGGTATGAGCAGCCTGCGCTCAGGCACGTCGGGTGCCACCCGCGTCTGTCCGCACTGCAAGGCGACCGTGCTGGAGAGCTCGGCGGTATGCCCCGGGTGTCGGCACCATCTGCGCTTCAGTGCCGATGCCACCCAGGGCGCGGCCGAAGAAGGCTACAGCGCTCTGAATGTCGACGGCACGATCTCCCACAAGGTCGCCACCGAGCCGTGCGAGTATTTCGTCGTGCTCGATATTCGCAACGAGCGCGGCGAGCAGTTGACGCGTCAGGTGGTCGGCGTGGGCGTGCTGCAGCCGGGTGAGCAGCGACGCCTGAACGTATCGGTCGGCATGCGGCCGGTGCGCGCCCAGGTCGCGGTCAAGGCGCAGGCCCCGCTGTCCTCGTCGACGCCGTCGGGCACCCAGCCGGCCCATGCGGTAGTCCGGCCGCCGGCATCATCTCCGGCGGCCGCCGAATCGAGATTGCAGCCGCCGCGGCCGACCGGGAAACCCCCGGGGCCTGGCACCACCGGCGGCTCGAGCCCGCGCTTTCGCAATTTCAGGAAGCCCTGAAGATCCGGGCGCGTTCAGCGCCTGGGCTTGCGGAACTTCAGCAGGAAGCGGTCGGTCTTGCCCTTGAGGTCGAACACCCGTGCGGTGTGCGGATCCTCCGGGTGGTGCAGCACATCACTCGCCGCGACGAACACGAATCCGGCGCTGGTGAGCTCCTGCCTGACCAGCTTCGGATCGATGCGATGCAGGGTATTGGTATCGCGCGCGCCGGAGCCGGCTTCGGCAGCATGATCCTCGATGATGAACACCCCGCCCGGCTTCAGCGCCTCGAAGATCGCGCGATCAAACGCCTTCATGTCCGGCGGGCCGAACATCGGGTTGTGCAGGTCGTGGTAGTTTTCCGACGTCCACACGACGTCGAGCCCTGACGGCAGGCTGAATTGCGCGGCCGGCTTGCTGTCGGCGGTCACATTGGTGCACGGATTCGGCGTCACCTGTTCCGCATCGGCCGATGCCGGCCGCTCGCGCTTGATCACCGGCGTGACCCCGAATGCGTACACATGGCCGGACTCGCCGACCACCTTGCAGAAGATTCGCGTGAAATAACCACCGCCCGGCATCAGCTCGCCAACTTTGTCACCGGGCTTGATGCCCGCAAACATGATCACCAGTTCGGGCCTGCGGTCCGCGTCGCGCTGCCGGTCGCGCTCGGGGCGCGTCGGTTCGGCGACCGCCTGCCGGATGTAGTTCGGCACCAGGTAGGCCTGGCTGACAGCGCCGATCAGGCACAGCGCCAGCGCAGCGCCGGTCACGGTGCACCGATTCTTCAGATGGATCTTCAGCTGGCTGGCCATGACACACTCCCGAGGATTGCGACGCCGAGCGCGGCGTCGCACGTCAAGGACTGTCTGGGGCGCGGGCGCCGCCGCGCATCATAGTGCGATCGCGACGGCATCGGAACCGTCGGCGTCGGACGCATTGCCGGTCACATTCCTGTAAGGAATCCGGCAGCGGCTTGGGACGCGCCCTCGGCTCAGGCCGAGGGGGAGCCGCGCCCGGAATCACATGCGCGCTCAGCACTCGTTGAAACGGTCACCTCTCATATCTCGTAGGTGCAAGATTGGCGACGACAGCGCATAATTTGTATCGTTTACAGGAGCCCTGCGGAGCGCCGTGGAGCTCGTTGAAACAGGTAGCAGCGGTCGCGCGGCGTAGGCAGTCTTGCCACTGGATGGCCGATGCAAAGTGAAGCACTTCGCATTCAGGCGACGATCGCTGATCTGGCGGCGACCACGGAGGATGCAGGGCGCGTCGCTGAGGTGGCCGCCTCGACCTGGCGCGAAATCCATGCGGTGCTGTCTCCGATCATTGGCCCGGGTGGCGTCCTTGCCCTCTACCAGCGGAGCCTGCACGTGACACGCGCCGCCTATCCCTGCCTGGAGGCCGTGCGGGAGGATGCGCCGAAGTCCGGTGGGTTTGCCGCGTTGCAGACGGTGCTTTCGCAGCAAACCCATGCGCACGCTGCCGCCGCCAATGCCGCTCTGCTGCAGGCCTTCTGCGATCTGCTGGCTAGCCTGATCGGAGCTTCGCTCACCGAGCGGCTGCTTCGATCGGTTCGCAACCCGCTTCGAGGCGGCTCTGCCGTGCAGGACGGTTCGATATGACTGCGAACAAGGCAACCATCAATCGTCTCAGCACGGGTGTGCCGGGGCTGGACGAGGTACTCGGCGGCGGGCTGCCGGAATTCTCGTTCAATCTCATTGCCGGGCCGCCCGGCAGCGGCAAGACCACCCTGGCCCATCAGATCATGTTCGCGTTGGCGACGCGACAGCGCCCGGCGCTCTATTTCACGGTGCTCGGCGAACCGCCGCTCAAGATGCTGCGCTACCAGCAACAATTTGACTTCTTCGACAGCGAACAGGTGACTGCCTCCATCCGCTTCGTCAACCTCGCCGACGATACGGTCACCGGGGATCTCGATAAAGTCCTGAGCCGAATTGTCGCGGAGGTTGAAGCGCACGGACCGGGCGCGGTATTCGTCAACTCGTTCCGATCGGTGATGATTGCCAGTCAGGCCGACAGCAAGACGCTGATGAGCCTGCAGCAGTTCATCCAGCAGTTGGGCATGCTGATGACGAGTTGGCAGGCCACGACCTTCCTGATCGGGGAATATCTGACCGAGATGGATTCGCACCCGGTGTTCACCGTCGCCGACGGGCTCATCTGGCTGCGTCAAAGCCAGCAGGACAATTCGGTCGTGCGCAAAATGGAGATCGTGAAGATGCGAGGGCAGCGGACACTGCCCGGCCTTCACACCTTTCGCATCAGCGATGCGGGAATCAGGGTGTTTGCGCCCGTTTCCCTGGCCGCGCCGACCGAAGCGCTGACAGGGCCGCGCGAGGCGGTTCGGTTACGTATGGGGACACCGACGCTCGACGAGATGATGGGCGGCGGGCTGCCGCGCGGTTACTCGCTGTTGGTGGCGGGACCCTCTGGATCGGGCAAGAGCATCCTGGCTGCCTCCTTCCTGGTCGAAGGCGCGCGCGCGGGAGAGACCGGCATCATCGCCGCCTTCGAACAGCGA
Organism: uncultured Gammaproteobacteria bacterium; assembly: GCA_963701975.1. Taxonomy (GTDB): domain Bacteria; phylum Pseudomonadota; class Gammaproteobacteria; order Steroidobacterales; family Steroidobacteraceae; genus FEN-1191. The sequence continues at coordinate 2,298,619 of OY969692.1, read as the reverse complement.
TCCGACGTAGCGCGCGGTCGCGACCTGGCCGAGCTGATTGCTGCCGGCCGTGTAGGCGTGGTCGACACGCGGGCGCCGGATCTGTCGGTTGACGAGATCGCGGGGCTGCTGATCGCCGAGATTCGTCGCCTGAAGGCGAGCCGCGTGGTCATCGATTCTCTGTCGGGTTTCGAGCTCGCATTGGCCCCCACCTTCCGTGATAGCTATCGCGAGTCGCTGGCGCGCCTGGTCTCGTCGCTCACCAGCACCGGCGCCTCGGTGCTGATGACGTCCGAGTTGGAAGACCGCTATACCGATCTGCGCTTCAGCCCCTATGGGACGGCCTTCATGACCGACGCGATCGTGGTGATGCGCTACATCGAGGTAGAAAGCCGATTGCAGCGAGTGTTGGCCGTGGCGAAGGTGCGGGCCAGCAATCATTCGAATGAGCTGCGCCTGTTCGAAATCGACGGCCATGGCATCCAGATTGGGAAGATGGTCTCGGGCCGTGAAGGACTGCTGGGCGGGCGGCCGAGCCGGGCGCGAGAGCGGGGCCTTCCTGTCAGTGGCGTCGACTATGGCTGAATTTTCCTCCGTGAGCTCATCGGCGTGAACAAGCATCCCAACCGGGCCGACGTGGCCTCGGCCGAAGGTGCGCTGGCGCTGCTCAACCAGCAGGCGGACGAGGTTCGCGCGGAAATTGCCAGGGCGCGGCGGGAATTGGCGCAGGTGCAACACGACTTTCGCGGTGCGCGGGCCGCTCAATTGGTGGAGGCGAACGAGCACCTGGTGCTGGCAGCCCTCCAGGCCGAGACCGTCGCCGAGAGCGCAACCAGCCAACTGGACGAGTTAGCCCATTCCAGCCAGCACGATGCGCTGACGGACACGCCCAACCGCGCGTTGATGCTCGACCGGCTGGAAAATGCCATCGCCTTGGCACAACGGCATGTCACATCATTCGCCGTGCTTTTTATCGATCTCGACGACTTCAAGCAGATCAACGACTCATTCGGACATGCGGTCGGCGATGCCGTGCTGCAACAGGTGGCACGCCGCCTGGAGTCTGTCGTGCGCGCCTCGGACACCGTCAGCCGCTACGGCGGAGACGAATTTCTGGTGCTGGCGGGCGACATCTCGCAGCCATCGGATCCCGCCTTGATCGCCGGGAAGATTCTTGCCGCCCTCGCGGCACCCGGTCGTGTCGGCGATTACATCTTTCGGCTATCGGCGAGCGTCGGCATCGCCATCTACCCGGAGGACGGCAAGGACGCAGCCACTCTGATCAGCCGGGCCGACGCGGCCATGTATCGTTCCAAGAGGCGCCGACACGGCGGATTCGAGCTGAACCGACAGGAGGTCTCGGCCGTAGGCAGCCCAGCGCCATCGGCGGTCGGCCGACCGCAACAGCCGGCGCCCCGCCACGCATCCGCGTTAGCCGAGCAGGATCCCCGCCTTCGGGAGCTGCGCGAGGCGAACGAGCAATTGGTGATTGCCGCGCTGACGGCGCAGCAGGTGGAGGCGCAGACGGAACTGGCGTACCGGCGGCAGACGAAGTTCCTGGCGATGGTGGCACATGAGTTGCGCAACCCGCTGATCCCGATCCGAACCGCCGCCGAGTTGCTCAACCGCGCGGTCAGGGACGAGCCGCTGCTTGCGCAGCTACAGGCGGCGATCAAGCGCCAGGTGTCCCTGGCAGCCAGGCTGGTGGAGGATCTGCTCGACGAATCGCGGGTCAGCGCGGGTAAATTCCGGCTCGAACGCAGCATGGTGGAGATGACCGACATCCTCAGCCTCGCCGTTGAGGCGTGCCGGCCTGCGATTGCGGCGCGATCTCATCGCCTGACGATCCACCTGGCACCAGCACCGCTGCCGGTGCTTGGCGATCCCGTGCGGCTAGGTCAGATCTTCACCAATCTTCTGGACAACGCGTCCAAGTATACGGCCACGGGCGGCCAGATCTCCCTCTCCGCGAAGGTGCTGGATCGTGCGCTGCAGATCACCGTTTCCGACAACGGCATTGGCATCGCGACGGACGCGTTGTCGTCGATCTTCGATCTGTTCATGCAGGACGCGCGCGCGCAGGCCCTCTACGATGGCGGACTGGGCATCGGGCTCGCGGTCGTTCGCGATCTGGTCGAGGCGCATGCAGGCTCGGTTGTCGCCAGGAGCGCAGGCCCCGGCCTCGGCAGCGACTTTATCGTCACGCTACCGATGCCTGCGCGGGCGATTCCTGGCGTCAGCAAATGAATTTGTGTGCGTAATTCACCGCCGGCATGGCGCGGTTCAAGTCTGGGGCGTGCGCCCACCGAGCGCCAGCAACAGCTGCACGGTGTCCTGCAGACGCTGCGACTGCGCACTCACCAGGCCAAGGCGCGCCTGCTGGTTCTGGCGCTGCGCCTCGAGCACCTGCAGCACCCCGCTGTTGCCGGCGCTGTAACTCTCGCGCGTCAATGCCAGGTTGTCGGCCGCGGTTGCGACCGCGCTCTGTTCGCTCGCGAGCAGTTCCTGATCGTGATCCAGCGCCTCCAGTGCATCCGCCACCTGGTCGAACGAGCTCAGCACCACCTGTTCGTAGTTGGCGAGCGAGCCGTGCATCGCATCGAGCGCGGCGCGCTGGCGGTCGCGCAGCGCGCCATGATCGAATAGCGGCGCGGTCAGGCTGCCCGCGACTCCGCCGGCGGCACTGCTGGCATCGAACAGCGCATGCAGCGCATTGGCCTGAATGCTGCCGGTGGCGGTCAGGCTGACCTGCGGATACAGATTCGCGCTGGCAACGCCGACCGCCGCGGTCGCGGCATGCAGTTGCGCCTCGGCGGCCAGGATGTCGGGACGGCGGTGCACCAGCTCCGACGGCACGGTCAGGGGCAGGCGCGGCGGCAGCTTGAATTCATCGAGCCTGAAATCGGGCGCGGCCCACTCGGATGGCGTCCGGCCGGCCAGCAACGCCAGCGCGTGCGTGGCGATGCTCAGCTGGCGGCGTAGCGGCGGCAGCAGCGTCTCGTCGTTGGCCAGCTGGCTGCGCGCGTTGAGCACATCGACCCGGGTCGCGGCGCCATCGGCGAACGAGTCCTGCACCAGCTTCAGGTCGGCGCGGTCGTCCTCCAGCAGGGCCTCGAGATTCTCGATCTGTGCGCGGGCCGACGCGGCAGCCAGGGCCTGCATCGCGACGTTGCCGCTGACGCTGAGCGCCGCCGCATCGAGCTCGCGCTGCCGGTACTCGCTGAGCGCGCGCTGCTGCTCGATCGTGCGGCGCACGCCGCCGGCAAAGTCGAAGGTGTAGCTCACCGCGGGCCCGATCGAGTAATAGGTGAACGGGGGCAGTCGTTCGGGACCCAGGAACGCCGCGCCATATTTCTGCCGGCCGGCGCTGGCGTCGAGATCCACGTGCGGAAAGCGCCCCGCGGTACTCGCGTCGCTGAGCGCCTGCGCCTCGGCCAGCGTCGAACGCGCGGCATCGAGACTGCGATTGGCCGCCAGCGCCTCGCGGATCGTGCTGTCGAGCCGCGGCGAGTCGAGCAGCGCCCACCACCGCTCCGGTGGTGCCAGCGCCGGATCGAGCATGGTGTCGCCCGCTGCCAGGTTCGGCAGCGGGTCCGCGGTGTAGCGGGCGCTGGCGGGCGCCGGCGGGGCGGCAAAGTCCGGCCCGGCGACACACCCGGCCAGCCCCGCCGCGAGCACCGCCCCCGACAGCACGGTCGCGCCGCCGCGCACCCATGCGCGCAGGCGCAGACGCGCGCGCGCGCGCGCAGCGGCCGGCGCACCGACCAGGCGGTCATTCGATCGCGGCATGTTTCACCTCCGCACCGGGGCTGCGCGGGTTGCGCACCAGCAGCAGCAATGGCAGCGCCAGCAGCGTCAGCACCAGCATCAGCTGGAAATCGTCGAGGTAGGCGATCATGCTCGCCTGTGCCGTCACCGCACGATTGAGCGCGGCGAGCGCCTGCTGGCCCACGCCGAGCGAATGGTGCGCGAGCGTGAGCGGGGATAGGTTCTGCGCCAGCGAAGCATGCACCACCTGCGTATTGCGCACCAACAGGCCCTGCACCGTCGAGATTCCGATGCTGCTGCCGATGTTGCGGATCAGATTGAACAGCGCGGTGCCTTCGTTGCGCATCGACGGCGGCAGCGTGGCGAAGGTCAGTGCGGCCATCGGCACGTAGACAATGCCGATGCCCAGGCCCTGGATGGCGCCCGGCCAGACGATCGATGCCATGTTGAACTGCATCGACAGTTGGGTCATCTGCCACAGCGAGAAGGCGGTCAGCGCCAGGCCCGCGCCGATGATGAACCGCACGTCGATGCGGCCGACCAGCCGGCCGATGAACAGCATCGCGATCAGCGTGCCGGCGCCGCGCGGCACCATCGTGAGGCCGGCCTGGAATACGGAATAGTTCATCAGCCCCTGCAACAGCGGTGGCAGCAGCGCCAGCGTGGCGAACAGCACGATGCCGACCACGAAGATCAGGATATTGCCGGTCAGGAAATTGCGATCCTTGTAGAGCGCGAGGTGGATGAACGGCCGCTTCGCGGTGAGCGTATGTGCCACGAACAGGTAGAACGCCAGTGCCGCGATCGCCGTCTCGAGCCGGATCTCGCCGGAATTGAACCAGTCCTTGAGCGGACCGCGATCGAGCAGCAGCTGCAGCGTGCCGACCGCGATGCTCAGCAGCGCGAAACCGAAGAAATCGAAACTCTTGCGCGCGTGCGTGGTATCGGGGAAGTAGGCCATCACGCCCAGCACCGCGAGGATGCCGAACGGCACGTTGATGTAGAACACCCAGCGCCAGCTGTAGTCGTCGGTGAGCCAGCCGCCGAGCATCGGCCCCAGCATCGGGCCGAGCACTACGCCGACGCCCCAGATGGCCATTGCGCGCCCGTGCTGGTGCGGCGGATAGGCGTCGAACAGCACCGCCTGTGACATCGGAATGAGCGCCGCGCCGCACAGTCCCTGCAGCAGGCGAAACAGCACGATCTGCTGCAGCGACTGCGCCATCCCGCACAGCGCCGACGCGCAGGTGAAGCCGATGATCGACACCAGGAACAGCGGCTTGCGACCAAAGCGGTCCGCAAGCCAGCCGGTCAGCGGCGTCATGATCGCCGCCGCGACGATGTACGAGGTCAGCACCCAGGTCATCTGATCCTGGGTGGCCGACAGGCTGCCCTGCATGCGCGGCAATGCGACGTTGGCGATGGTATTGTCGAGCGCCTGCAGGATCGAGGCGACCATCACCGTCAGTGTGATCATGCCGCGGTGCAGCGGCACGCCCTGCGGGCCGATGTGCACGCCGGCACGCATCAGCGTTGTGCCAGTTGATTCCCGGCGTGGCCGAACAGCTGCCGGTGATGCTCGGTGTCCACCGTGACTTCCGCGCTCAGCCCCGCGTGCAGCGGCAACCCCTCGCCGAACGCGCCGCCATCGAGCTGCAGCCGCACCGGCACCCGCTGCACCACCTTGACCCAGTTGCCGGTGGCGTTCTCCGGCGGCAACAGCGAGAACTGCGCGCCGGTGCCCGGGCTCAGGCTCGCCACCTGCGCCTTGAAGTGACGGCCCGGGTAGGCATCGATGCGGACCTCGGCCGCCTGACCCGGGCGCATGTAGGTCAGGTCATCCTCCTTGAAATTCGCCTCGACCCAGATATCGCGGGTCGACACCAGGCTGAACACCGGCGTTGCGGCGTTGATGTAATCCCCGACCTGCAGCTGCTCGACCTTGGCCACGACGCCATCATCGGGCGCGCGGATCACGGTATAGGACAGCTCCAGATTGGCCCGATCGAGCGCCGCCTGCGCCTGCATCACCACCGGGTGCTGCTCGAGCGGCAGATCCGGATTGCCGCCGAGCAGTGCCAGCACGCTGCCGACCTGCTGCTGCGCCGAGTTCAACTGCGACTGGGCGAGTTGCACCGCGTGCTGCGTCTGCTCGAACTGGGCGCGCGAGCTGATGCCCGATTGCAGCAAGCGCTGCTGGCGCTGGAATTCGGTCTGCTGGTACGCCAGCGTATCGCGTGCCGCGGCCAGATCGGCCAGCTGATGGCGGTAGGTGGCCTTGGCCGCGCTGATCTGCATGCGCGCGGCGGCCAGTTTCGCCTGCGCCTCCTCGACCGCGATGCGAAATGGACGCTCATCGAGGCGAAACAGCACATCGCCACGGCGCACGCTCTGGTTGTCATGCACCTCGAGCGCGACCACGCGCCCCGCCACGTTGGCGCTGATCGTCGCCTGCGCCGCCCGGATCGAGGAGTCGTCGGTCGACACGTAGCGACCCGTCGCCAGGTAGTACCAGAGGCCCGCCACCAGCGCCAACGCGACGCCGCCGCCCATCAGCAGCCAGCGCAGGCGCGCGGTGCGGCGCTCCTGCGCGAGTTCGGTACTCAGGGTCGTCGATGCATCCACTTGGGCATCCATCGTCATCGCCTCACTTGGCATCGAGCTGCAGCAGCGTGCCGTGCACACGCTCGAGCAGGTCCATCAGCTGTTCGCGCTCGCTCAGGCTCAGGGCCGCGAGCGCCTCCTGGCGCGCCTGATCGGCGATCTTCCACATGCGGTGCATGATCGGCCTGGCCGCCTCGCGCAGGTACAGCCGGTGTGCGCGCCGATCCTCCGGATCGGGCCGGCGCTCGATCCACTGGTCCTGCTGCATGCGGTCGAGCGTGCGCACCAGCGTCATCGGATCGGTATCGGTTAGTTCCGCCAATCGCGCCTGACTGATGCCTTCGTTGCGCGACAGGTGCCCGAGCACCTTGCATTGCGGCAGCGTGAGCTCGATCTCGCGCGCGCGGCGCTCGAAATACTTCGCATACAGGCGGTAGACGTCCCGTACCAGAAAGCCGAAGTTACGCAGCCGATCGGCAGTCGCTGCCATGCCCGTCGCCCTCAAATTCTCACTTCAGATATAATAACAATGGTTATTATATTAGTACAGCGCTGGCCAGCGCGGCGCTCTAGCGGCGCGGCAGGGCGGCCATTACTTGCGGTAGAGCCTGATCCCGGAGGCGATTTCCTGCCTGGCGTCCTCGACGTTGCCCCAACCCTCGACGCGCACCCACTTGCCGGCCTCCAGATCCTTGTAGTGCTCGAAGAAATGCTGGATCTGGTGCAGGCGCTGCGGATTGATGTCCTCGTGCTTGACCCAGTGACTGTAGATCGGCAGCACCTTGTCATCGGGTACCGCGAGCACCTTGGAATCCGCTCCGGCCTCGTCGGTCATCCGCAGCAGACCCAGCGGCCGGCAGCGCACCACCACGCCGGGAATCAGCGGAAACGGCGTGATCACCAGCACATCCACCGGATCGCCGTCGGGTGCGATCGTGTGCGGCACGTAGCCATAGTTGCACGGGTAGTGCATCGCCGTGCCCATGAAGCGGTCGACGAAGATCGCGCCGGTCTCCTTGTCTACTTCATATTTGATCGGATCGGCATTCATCGGGATCTCGATGATGACGTTGAAGATGTCGGGCGCGCGATGGCCGGGTGTAACCAGATCCAATCCCATGAATATCTCCGCTTGGATGCGCCGGCATCCTAACCGCGAACGCGCCGGCAGCACATCCGTGTCAAGACCCGGTGGAAACGGTCGCTGCCAGATTATGAAGCCCGTCACGTCAGCGGCCCGGGCACATGTGCGTTCATTAGCGTAGGAGTAACCTTCGTCGTGGAGACAGCATGATGCGCACCCAAGCTTTCAAGGCCGCCGCCCTGGCCGTCGTTCTGGCGTTGACACTTGGCGGCTGCGTAGTGACCGCAAGACCCGCCTACGTCGGCGGGCCGGTGATGGTGGCGCCGCCGCCGCCTCAGGCCGAAGTGATCGGCGTTGCGCCGGCTCCGGGCTACGTATGGTTCGGCGGCTATTGGGGCTGGGAAGGCGGCCGGCACGTCTGGATGGCGGGCCACTGGGGCCCGGGCCGTCCCGGCTATCGCTGGGCCCCGCACCACTGGGTACGTGCCGAAGGTGGCTGGCGCCTGGCCGAGGGCCACTGGGAACGCCGCTGACACCGGCGGGCGCGAGCCCTGGTCACGTGGAATTGCCACGCGGCGCGCGCACTCCCGCCGCAGAAACTGCTAGATTTGCTGCGGCTGCTCGCCAGGACAGCCGCCCGATGAGCGCTGGGTGAATCCAACATGAAAGACAAGGCGTCCAAACCCGCGAGCGCCTCGCGCGACGCGGCCCCGTCCCGGATCCATCCGGTCTCGAGCACCGCAACCGCTTCGAGCGCACGCAGTGCGAAGGTGGTCATCTACGAATCCCTGGTCGCTCCGCTGCGCGAACTGATCGCTGAACAGACCGATTTCCTCGCCAACATCTCGAATTTCGCCGCGCTGCTGTTCAACCGGCTGCCAAATCTGAACTGGGCCGGCTTCTACCTGCTGCGCGGCTCGGACCTGGTGCTGGGGCCCTTCCAGGGCAAACCGGCTTGCTCGTGCATCGGCGTCGGCGATGGCGTCTGTGGCACCGCCGCCCTGCAGCGCGCCGCCGTACTGGTGCCCGACGTGCACGCGTTTCCCGGCCACATCGTCTGCGACGAGGCCTCACAGTCCGAGATGGTGCTGCCGGTGTTCAAAGGCGAGCGGCTGATCGGCGTGCTCGACCTGGACAGCCCGCAGCCGGCCCGATTCGATGACATTGATCGCGAGCACGTCGAGGCGCTGCTGCGCACGCTGATGGAGGGCACCGAGGTGCCGGGATTCCGGCTGGCACCGCCCGACTAAACGGTTACTGCCCGCGCGCCGCGCGCGCCATCAAGCGCTCGCGGACCGCGCGGCATCGTGCACCGCCCCGCTGCTATCTTCCCGCCCTGCGTCCGGCGCCGCCGGCGCCGATGCGGCGCTGGCCGCCGGCAGGCTGCCGTCGTACCAGCGGCGAAATGCGTCCGCCGGCAGCGGCGGGCTCATGTAGTAGCCCTGCGCGCCGTCGCAGCCGAGCTCGCGCAGCAGCGCAAAACCCTGCCGGTCCTCGACCCCTTCGGCGATCACCTTGAGCCCGAGGCTGTGCCCGAGCTCGATGGTCGAACGCACGATCGTGGTCAGGTCGCGATCGCCACTCATGTGCGAGACGAACGAGCGATCGATCTTCAGCTCCGTTACCGGCAACTGCATGATATAGCTCAACGATGAATACCCGGTGCCGTAGTCGTCGATCGACAGCTGCAGGCCGATCTGGGCCAGGCGCTCGAGCACCTTGTGCGCGTGCGCCGGATCTTCCATGAATCCGCTCTCGGTGATTTCCAGGCACAGCATGCCGGCCGGCACCCCGTGCTCGGTCAGCAGCGCGCTGATCACATCCGGGAGATCGCGATTCATCAGGTCGCGCGCCGAGATATTGACCGACACCTGCAGGTGCAGGCCCTCGCGGCGCCATGCGCCGCACTGCCGGATAGCCTCCGCGAGCACCCACTGCGTGAGCACCTTGATGTAGCCGGTGTGCTCGGCGAACGGGATGAACAGGCCCGGTGGCACCAGGCCCTTGGTCGGATGTACCCAGCGTATCAGCGCCTCGGCGGCGTGCACCGTCGAGGAGTCCAGCGACACCTTGGGCTGATAGTAAAGGCGCAGCTCCCCATGCTCGACCGCATGGCGCAGTTCCCCGAGCAGCGACAGGTGCTGCTGCTGGCTGGTATCGAACTTCGGGTCGTAGACCGTGCAGCCGATCTTGTTGCGCTTGGCGACATACATCGCGATGTCGGCATTGCGCACCAGCGTCTGCGCATCGGCCGCATGATCGGGAAAGAATGCAATGCCGATGCTGGTGCCCACGTCGAGCGGCTGATCCTGGAAGTAGATCGGTCGCTCCAGCGCCGCGATGATGCTCTGTGCCAGCTCGATCACCTGTGCAGTCTGCATCGCCGGCACCAGCAGCGCGAATTCATCGCCCCCCAGGCGCGCCACACAGCCGGCGCTGCCCATGAGCGTGCGCAGGCGCATGCCGACCTGGCGCAGCACGTGATCGCCGACGCCGTGGCCGAGCGCGTCATTGACGAACTTGAACCGGTCCAGATCCATCACCAGGATCGCGAGCGATTCCCGGCGCGTCTGCGCCTGGGCGATGCCGCGCTCGAGAGCTTCGCCAAACTGCGCGCGGTTCGGCAGCTGCGTCAGCGGGTCCTCGTACGCCAGCTTCAGGATGCGCTGCTCGCGTTCGGCAATGCCCGCGCGCATGTGATCCAGACCCTGCGCAAGCGCGCCGATCTCGTCGTCGCGCTGCATCTTCACCGACGCGGAGTAGTTGCCGTTGCGAATGCGCCTGACCGAAGCCAGCAGAAATTCAATCGGACGGGTGATGCCCAGCGCGATGACCACGCTGCCGGCGATCGACAGCGCCAGGCTCAGAATGCCCAGCACGATCAGCGTCGTGCGCAGGGTGCGAAAGCGCGCCATCGCGTCGGCGATCGGTCGCTGCAGCACCGCGACGATATGCTCGCCGGCGGTGGCGCCGAGCGACACGAAGCGAACCTGCGACTCGCCCTGCGTCATCTGCAACAGCCGGGTGTCGAACGCCTCGGTGTATGCCGGCAGCTGCCCGGCCAGCGCGGCGCCGGCGGGCACGGCCAGGGTCGTAGCCAGCAGTTCCCAGCGACCGCCGCGCTCGACCGCGAACGACACGTCGAGGCCGGTCAACTGACGCAGATCCCCGGCGAGTGCGCCATCGATCGGGTAGCAGTCGATGATCCAGCCGATCGTCACCGGCGCGCGGATCGGCACCGCGATCAATTGAAACGCGTGCTGATCGAGCATTCCAATCGCGCTCGCCTCGCCGTCGGCTCGCGCCGAGTCGATCAGTGCGCCGAGTTCGAAGCGGCGTGGCGCGCCGCCCGGTCGCAGCGTGTCGGCGATCACCTCGCCCTTGAGGTCCACGTACAGCACCGCCTGGGCCTTGATGCGCTTGCGCTGATTGTCGAGCGCGGAAGCGAGTGTGGCGACATCCCCGGTGGCCACCGCCTCGCGAAACGCAAAATCGGACGCCGACGCGCTGGCCGCCTGCGCCTCGCGCTCGGCGTTCTGCCGCAGCACCCGCGCAAACACTTTCTGGCCGACGCTTAGTTCGTCTTCGATCTTGCCGCGCGCCGCGCTGTAGCTGGCATGATTGGTGAGCACGAACTCGGTCACCTGCACGGCGCCGAGCAGCGCCACCAGGAAGACGATCATGCGTACACGCAGACTACGGAAGCGGGTCATGTCGAGTCCATGCAGCACCCTGCGATTGCACAGCGGACGATCCCGCCGGAGCGCAGCGACGCGCGTAACATCGGAATTGGTTTCCCGGGACTGGCCTTATGCAAGATGGTATGGATGGGGCGCCAGGGCCGGCGTTAAATGAATCACAGGCTGCGGAAATGCCGGATTTCTCGGATATTTCACGCACCTTATGCAAAATGCAGGCAGCGGCCGGCCTGTGACCGCGGTCGCAGCTGAACAGGATTGGCGATGACAATAAGCACCATGGCGTCCCAGGGCAGCATCCCGTGACGGCGGCGGATTCCGGCGCGACTCTGGCCGCGCTGGCGGCTGATCTGGCCGCCGGCCGCAGCAGCAGCCGCGCGCTGGTGGAAGCCTGCCTCGGACAGATCGAGGATCGCGGGGGCGAGGGCCAGCGCACGTTCCTGCAGGTCGATCGCGCCGCCGCGCTCGCGCAGGCGGACACGCTGGATGCGCTGCGTGCGCGCGGCGCGGCGCCGTCGGCCTGGGCAGGCATTCCGATCTCGATCAAGGATCTGTTCGACGTTGCCGGGCAGGTCACGCGCGCCGGCTCCACCGTGCTGTCGGACCGTGCGCCCGCGGCGGCGGACGCGGTCAGCGTGGCGCGCCTGCGCGCGGCCGGCTTGGTGCTCATCGGCCGCACCAACATGACCGAATTCGCCTTTTCCGGCCTGGGCCTCAATCCCCACTACGGCACACCGCTGAATCCGTGGCGGCGCGACGTCGGCTATGTTCCCGGCGGCTCCTCTTCCGGCGCGGCGGTCTCGGTCGCCGATGGCATGGCGCACGCGGCGCTCGGTACCGATACCGGGGGCTCGTGCAGGATTCCGGCTGCCTTCACCGGACTGGTGGGCTACAAGCCGACCGCGCGGCGCGTGCCGCGCGCGGGCCTGGTGCCGCTGTCGCAGACGCTCGATTCGATCGGCCCGATCGCGCGCTCGGTCGCCTGCTGCGCGCTGCTCGATGCGCTGTTGGCTGACGAGCCGCCCGTGGACTTGCGCGGCTGCTCGCTGTCGGGCCAGCACTTTGCCGCCCCGCGCACCTTCGTGCTCGAGGACATGGACCGTCACGTAGCGGGCGATTTCGAGCGCGCGCTCTCGCGCCTGTCCGCCTCCGGTGCCCGGATCGATGACATCGACATCCCCGAATTCGCCGACATCCCGGCGATTCACGCCAAGGGCACGATCGCGACGGTGGAGGTGTTCGCCTGGCACCGCGCGCTGCTGGCGGCGCACGCCGCCGAGTACGATCCACGGGTGCGCAGCCGGATCGAGATCGGCGCCGGACAGACCGCCGCGGACTACGCGGCGCTGCTGGCCGCCCGCCGGACCTTCATCGCAGGCGTCGAGCGGCGCCTCGCCGGCTTCGATGCGTTCCTGATGCCGACGGTGCCGGTGATCCCGCCGAGGATCGCCGATCTGGCGGAGGACGAGGCGTACTTCCGGATCAACCGCTTGGTACTGCGCAACCCCACGGTCGTGAATTTTCTCGACGGCTGCGCAATTTCGATCCCGATCCACGTGACCGGACAGCCGCCGGTGGGTCTCACCCTCGCCTGCACCGGCAATCGCGACCGGCAGTTGTTTCGCTGTGCGGCGGCGGCCGAGAGCAGCCTTGCGCGCCATTGAGCCGATCGATGCACCGAGCGTGGCGACGACGCCACGCGACGATTGGCCGCCGTCCGATAATGCCTACAGCAACTCGCACCCGAGTCAACTCGACAGCCGCCGGCCAGGCCTTACGATGCATCGTTATCACGATGCCAGGAGAGGCGTATGCACAGGATCCACCGGCTGGCGGCATGGGTGCCGATGATCGCGCTGTTGGGCTTATCGGGTTGCGTCATTGCGCCCGATCATGATCGCGGCTATCGGGATCATGACGAATATCGGTACGAGAACGGCGACCGGATCGACCGCGAGGGGCATCGCGAAGTGCACTGGTGCGACAGTCACCACGACGACGAGCATTGCCGCTAGCGACGGCCGGGGCGCCGCGCTTCGCGCCGGCGCGGCCTGCTCGCAGCCAGGCGAGCAAGCCCCCCCGCGGGCTATGCTGGAAGGCGTTCGTGAGCAGCATCCAGATCAAGACCCGGGATGGGACCTGCCCGAGCTACGCGCTGTCTTCCGGACCAGTCCTGTCGATCCGGGCCCTACGGGCCGATGCAGTACGGCCGCGGAATTGATCATTTGCGGTTGGGCGAATCGAGCGCGGGACAGGCGGACATCGCAGCCGCCACGGCACTGAGGCCGCACCTCGCAGCCGAGGCCGGCAGGTACGGCATCGCACCCTGAAGCGCCGGTGGCGATGGCGCGCAAGCCCTGCTAGCCGCAAAGAGCAACTCCTGCCGCTGCGCGCCGATACAATTGGCACCGATCTGAAATCGTCCGCCTGTCGGCACCCACCACGTGCCATCGGCCCGAAGTACTTGCGAGGACAGTTTCCATGGCGGCCAATAGGCGCAACTACTACCGGATTCTGCACGTCCAGCCGGAAGCCCCGACGCAGGTGATCACCGCGAGCTACCGCACCATGATGTCGAAGTTGCGCCTGCATCCCGATCTTGGCGGCGATACCGCCGGCGCGGCACTCATCAATGAAGCCTACGCGGTGCTCAGCGACCCGGACAAGCGCGCCAAATATGACCTGCAGCGGCAGCGTGCCCGGACAGCCGGGCGCAATCGATCAGCCGCGGCCTCGACCGCAGCGGCGCACAAACCCGATGTGCCGGACGTGTGTCCGTTCTGTCGGGCAAGCGCGCCGGCACAGATCCGGGCCAGGACCCGTTGCCAGCGGTGCGACAGTCCGCTGGCGCCGCCACCGGCGCGCCCGCCGGGAAAGAATGAGCTGTTCGGCCGACGCGCGGTGCCGCGCATGTCCCGCTCGGATTCTGTCAAACTGATCGCGGGCTGGGAGGCGCCGGTCCGCTCTGCGCAGATGCGCGACCTGTCCCTGACCGGCATCAGCCTGATCACCGACATGAAGCTCGAGCGGCAACAGGTGATTCGAATACTCGGGCCATACTTCGACGTGCTCGCGACGGTCGTCGGCTGCCGCAGCGACGGACGCCGCGTCGAGGTGCATGCCTCGCTGCTGAACGCGATCTTTTCGAAACAGAAAGGAGTCGTCGTTTCGGTCAAGACGTAGCTCTACTGAATCTGCGTGCGCTGCTGCTGGCGCGCGGGAGGGCAAAGTATGGATGTCCGCGACGTGACGGTCGGCAGCGCGCTCGCAGTTCTGCTGGTCTTGTGTGGCCGAATCATGCTGCGCCGGCGAGCCGCGCGCCGGCAGATGAAAACCGGAGTGCCCGCTGGCGTCGACGGCGCAGTCGCGGCCTCCGCCGAGGGTGCCGCCGACACGGCCCTGCCCGCGATCGATCCAAGCGGCACGCTCCGCCTCCGGACCGTCAACGCGCTGGTCGCCGAGCGATTATGGAGGCTGGCATTCGGCGCCGCGCCGGGCCGGGAGGTGCCGCCTGAGCACGCGCGCTTGCGCGAAGCCGTGCTGCAGGTGCTGCAGGCGGAAAAGCTCGACCCGAAGTATTTCCCGCGCCGCCCGACACTCATGCCGCAGCTGCTACGAGCGGTGAAGGATCCCAGCGTCGGGTCGGGAGCGCTCGGCTCCATCATCGCCCAGGATCCGGTGCTGGCCGGGGACGCGTTGCGACTGGCCAACAGCAGCTACTACCGCACGACATCGAAGCCGATCGAGACCATTCAGCGAGCAGTCGTCATATGCGGGACCGATGGGCTGCAATCGCTGATCGCTACGGCGCTGATGCAACCCGTATTTCGCGCCACCGACACCAACTTCCCGCGCTTCCCGGCCCTGCTGTGGGAGCGCACCGCGCGCGCCTCGCGAGCCGCCGAACTGTATGCGGCCAAGGCGCGCCGGGAAGATCGCTTCGAGGCGCAGCTGGTCACGCTGCTGAACGCGCTCGGGCCGCTGGTCGTGTACCGCGCTACGCTCGACACGTACGCACGGGTTTCGGAACTGAAGCCGAGCGCCGAGCTATGCGCCGCCCTCATCGGCTCTGCCGGCCAGACGATGTCGCAGCGGATCGCGCGGCAATGGCAAAGTTCCGAGCGACTGGTTGCAGCGCTCGATCCGAAAACCGGGAATGTCGACGGCGCCACCGACCGATCGCTGACACATGCACTCTACTTCGGCGAATTGCTCGGCACGCTGTCGCTGCTGCTGAGCGAGAACGCGCTGACGTCAGAGCAGGCCATGCAACTCGCGCTCGATGCCGGATTGCCGCAGCAACTGGTGATCGGCATTTGGGAACGACTGCAGGCCGGCACCTGATCGGGTGACGAGCGGCGACCGAAACAACACCAACCAGGAGACCAACGATGATCAAAGTCAGCGTGATGTATCCCAATACGCCCGGCGCGCGATTCGACCATGGGTACTATCGTGACAAGCACATGCCGCTTGTGAAGAGCAGGATGGGCGATAGCTGCAAGTACTACACGGTGGACCGGGGACTCGCGGGCGGTGCTCCCGGTGCGCCGCCAACCTACGTTGGCATGTGCCACATTTTCTGCGACTCCGCCGAGTCCTTCCAGGCAGGCTTCGGTCCGCACATGCAGGAGATACTGGCTGACATTCCAAACTACACCGACTTGACGCCGATAATACAGATAAGCGAAGTAGTGGTAGGGTGATCAGCGAAAGGCCTCTCCCATGAATAGGCCCGTGCAGCCAGCCCGCAAGGCCACACTCGCCTTCATCTTCGTCACCGTGCTCATTGACATGCTGGCCTTCGGCATGATCATTCCGGTGCTGCCCATGCTGGTGCAGAACTTCGCGGGCGGAAACGCTGCACGCGGCGCGGAGATCTATGGCGCGTTCGGGACTGCATGGGCATTGATGCAGTTCATCTTCGCTCCGGTGCAGGGTTCGCTCTCAGATCGTTTCGGTCGCCGCACCGTCATTCTCATTTCCTGCACCGGCCTGGGTCTGGATTTCATTGTCATGGCGCTGGCGCCGAATCTCTGGTGGCTGCTGGCCGGCCGGGTGATATCCGGGATTGCTGCCGCGAGCTTCAGCACCGCGGGTGCCTATATCTCGGACGTGACGCCGCCGGAGAAGCGAGCCGCGAGCTTCGGCCTGATCGGCGCCGCGTTCGGTGTCGGGTTCGTGCTGGGCCCCGCACTGGGTGGGCTGCTCGGAGCCGTCTCGCCGCGCCTGCCGTTCTGGGCGGCGGCCTTCATGGCCTTGATCAACGTCTGCTGGGGATTGTTCGTGCTGCCGGAATCGCTGCCCAGGGAGAAGCGGGTGCCGTTCTCCTGGAAGAGCGCCAATCCGGTTGGTGCTCTCAAACTGTTGCGTTCTCATTCGCAGCTCGCGGGTCTCGCTGGCTGCTATTTCCTGATGAGTCTCGCACACGCGGTGCTGCCAAGCATCACGGTGTTGTACATGCATTTCCGCTTCGGTTGGGACTCCCGTGCGGTCGGCATGTTGCTCGCCGGCGTCGGCATCTCGTCGCTGATCGTGCAGGGCCTGCTGGTAAAGCCGGCAGTCAGGCTGCTCAAGGAACGACGGGCGTTGGCGGTCGGTTTGACCTTTGGCGCGGCGGGCTTTGCGATCTACGCCCTTGCGACCACTGGCGCAATGTTCTGGATCGGCGTGCCGGTAATGGCGCTGTGGGGTATCGCCACGCCCTCGCTGCAGGCCATCGTGACGAGACTGGTGACCCCGACCGAGCAGGGGCGCCTGCAAGGCGCCCTCTCGAGCCTGATAGGCCTGGCGAGCCTCATCGGCCCGACACTGTTCACCCAGACCTTCGCCGCATTCATCGGCGCGCGCGCGCAATTCGAGTTGCCCGGGGCACCGTTCCTGCTGGCAGCGCTACTGGTTTTCACCGCGATGCTGCTGGCGTGGCGCATTACCCGGCCGCCGACGGTCGCGGCGGCAACCGAACCGGCGTAGCGCTGCGCCATGCGCATCGGTGGGGACATGGACCGGGGCAGCTACCACGCTCGTTCGCGCTGACCCCGTTGGTTGCTAAGATCAGGGTACCTGGAATGTAGCCGAAGGTCCGGGGAGGGGACTGACATGGCTGAAGGCGTACTCGGAGGAATACTCGGGGACGAGGACGAAAAGCCACAGGTCGAAGCAGCTGATGCCCTGGCTGGACCGGAAGCATTCGCCGCGGCGATCGCCGCGAAGCTGTCCGGAAATGATCCCGAGGTGTGCCGCAAGACCGTCGAGTTTCTGAGCGAACAAACGCAGCTCCTGAAGGTGCAGAAGGAGCATCTCAAGGACGAACACGCGGCACGCCTGCACTATCTGCGCGGTCAGGCCCGCGAGGTGGACATCCGTCGATTCGGGCTTCGTCTGAGGGTCGGCTTCCAGCTGTTCATTATTCTGTTTGCGACCGTCATCGGCATCGGCGTGGCGCTGATGATCCATGACGCCGTGACCTCACGACGCGTCGTGATCGAACCCTTCGATGCTCCGAGCACGCTCGCCGCCCGCGGCCTGAGCGGTAAGGTCGTGGCGGCAGGCTTGTTGGGCGAGCTCAATCGGTTGCAGGCGGCGACCAAGAGCTCGTCGGCAAAGCGCAATCTCACCAATGCCTGGTCGGCGGACGTCGAACTGGCACTGCCGGAGGCCGCTGTCTCGATCGGTGAACTGTCGCGCCTGCTCAAGCAGCGTGTTTCGGTCACGACGTGCATATCAATGGGGATCTGGTTTCAGGCCGAGACCGGCGCCTCTTGAAACTGACGGTGCGCGGCGATGGCGTGCAGCAGAAGACCTTCAGCGGGACAGCCCGGATGAGCTGCCCCAAACTGACAGACGCAGGCGGCCGAATATGTGTATGGTCAGTCCGAGCCGGCGCTGTACGCCACTTATCTTTCCAACGAGGGCCGCGATCCGGAGACGATCAGCTTCTGCCAGGCGGCCTATGCGGGCGCGAGCATCTCGGATCGCCCGTACCTACTCAACAGTTGGGCCGTCGCGCTTCAGAATACGACCGGCTCGATCGATCGGCCCCTCGCGCTGTTTCGCGCCGCGGTGCAGCTTCAGCCCGATTTCTGGGTCGGCTACAACAATATTCAGAATTCCCTCTGGGTGCGAGGCGATGAGGAGGGGGCCTGGCGCGCCGGGGAGGACCTGCGCCGGTCGGCGGGTGGCCGCCCGGGGCGTGCACCAGAGAAGTACTATCAAAACTGGGACGAGCTGACATGGAACCTGCCCACCTGGCGCGACGCCAGTATCGAGGATGCCGAGTCCAATGCCGGCGTCGGCACACTCGCAACAGCCTTGGGCCCGAGCCTCGCCGATATCTATGCACGCATGCACGATGCGGACGCGGCCGAACTAGCGCTGCAGACGACCAAGGCGGACACCAACGACCCCACTATCGCTGCGATCGCTCACTTCGTGCGCGGCATGCTGGCTGCCGAGCTCCGCGACAACGCCCGGGCGGTGACCGAAATGGAAGCATTCCAGTCGGGCTACACCAATCCGGTCGTGTCAACCAACTACCCGGGCTACAACTGCTACATCGCGCCCGCCGAAGAGGCGGCAGGACATCCAACCAAGGCCGATGCGATCCTGACGAGCGCCGGCCGATTCGTCGATTGCTACCGCTTTCGCGGCGACATCCTCGATGGCAGGGGCGACTGGGCCGGCGCGCAGAAGGCGTACGCGGACGCAGTGGCGCTCGCCCCCGATCTGCCCGCGGCCTACTATTCGTGGGGTCTCGCCCTCGCCCGCCACGGCGATGCCGCTGGTGCCGAGGCCAAGATCAAGGATGCGAACCAGCGCGGACCGCACTGGGCCGATCCGCTCAAAGCCTGGGGCGATCTGCTCGCGAAGCAGGGGCGGACCAAGCAGGCGCTGGCCAGGTACGATGCGGCGCTGAAGTACGCCCCGAACTGGAAGCAGCTCAAGGAAGCGCGCGAGGCACTGGCCAACCCGCAGCCCTGACTGTGTCCCCCGGAGGTTGGATCATTCGTCGCCCTGTCCGGTGGGCGCGAGCACACGTCCGAACATTCGCCACGCGACCAGCATCAGGACGGCTGCGCCGCCGACGAGCGTGGCGTGCAGCAGCCAGAACTGCGTACCCGGCATGCGCTCCAGCAGCCCACCGAGCCAGCCAACGAGGTTGTTGCCCATGAACAGGTGCAGGTAATAGACACCGATCATGGTGCCCGCGATCGCCTTCGGAGACGCGCGCGCGTACAGCGCCAGGCCGACCGGAAACACGTTGGCGAAGCCGATGCTGTTCAGCAGCTCGAACACGAGCACCCAACCGACGCCGGCCTTGTGACCGCCCGCCGAGATCGTGGCGGCGACGGCGAGCGACAGCAGCGCAGCAGCGCTGAGACCAAGGCCGATGATGATCTTGACGACCTCGCTCGGCTCTTTGAAGCGTCGCGACCACAGGCGCCAGAACGCCACCGCTGCGACCAGCGCGGACACCGAAACCGTCGAGTCAAGGGTGATCAGCCACGTGGTCGGCATTGTTCGACCGAAGAACACGAGGTCGATGTTGGCCGGTACCCACAGCAGGTAGGCGTTGAAGATCTGCTGGTTGCCGACGGCGCCGATGGCGAGGATCGGCAACAGCACGATCAACACCGCCACCGCGATGCGCTCGTTACGGCTCAAGCCCGGTCGCGCCGCCGATCTGGCCTGGGCCGCTGCGTGCTCCGGCGGTAGCCATTTGCGCCCGGACAGGTAGATCACGAGCGAGATCAGCATGCCGACACCCGCAGCGCCGAAGCCGTAATGCCAGCCATACACCTCACCGAGCGTGCCGGCGATCAGCGGTGCGACGATGACGGCGCCATTGATGAATAGAAAGTAGATCTGGAATGCATCGGCGCGCCGCAGATCGCCGGGCGCGTAGAGCGCGCCGACCTGGCTGGCGATGTTGCCCTTGAAGCAGCCGACCCCGGTCAGCAGGCACAGCAGCGCGATCAGGAACGACACATCGAAGGCCATCAGAAAATGACCGGCTGCCATCAACAGCGCCCCGACCGTGATCGTTCGGGTTCTTCCGAGCCAGCGATCGGCGATGATGCCCCCGGCGATCGGGGTCAGATAGACGAGACCGGTGTAGAGCCCGAAAATAGCCGACGCGAGCGCGACCATCGACAGCGGCCCGGCGTAGGCGCGCTCGACGGCGGCCCGAAACGCGGTGAATCCCACGATGTGCTCGATGTGCCCCGGATGCAGCAGCTGGCGCACCATGTACAGCACCAGCAACGTCTGCATGCCGTAGTAGGAGAAGCGTTCCCACGCTTCAGCGAAGGCAAGATAGGCAAGTCCGCGGGGATGCCCCACGAAGGATCGGTCGGCCTCACTGGCCGCGTCCGCGACCGTCGGGATAGCGCTCATGCCTAATAGTCAATGGTAAGAGTCGAATCGGCAAGGCCCCGCTGGGCCCGAGAGCGATCGCTCATCGGCAATCGGTGCCACGGGGCATCAGTCATCCGCGGGCCTGCGCGCAATCAGCAAGCGGCAACCAAGATCGAGTTCCGCGCGATCCTGCAGGTGCGAGTAGCGCTGGTCCCAGGCGCCTGAATCGATATCCTGTTCCAGGCGCGCGAGCTCGGAAGTGATGTTTCCGATTCTTGAGAACGTCGAGATACCGTCACGCACCAGCGGATCGAGATACGCACGCGGCCGCTTCCAGTAAGCGCACAGGAAACCATCGCGGCAATCCGCCGGAATCGGCAGCCGCCTGATTTGCACCGATCCGAAAGCGGCCGCGAACTGTTCCATCGTGGGGAAGATCGCGCGATCGACGCGCAGCAACTCCGGAAAGTAATCGAACAGCCAGAATCGCGCGCATACGTCGATGTCATTGGTCAGGAAGACCATCCGGGACCGCGCCACGCGGGTGCATTCCGAGAACCCCTTTGCCTGGCTTTTCCAGTGGTGCACCGTCAGCACTGCGAGGACCGCATCAAAGCTGCGGTCCCGGAACGGTAGTGCTTCTGCATAACCCTGAACTGCAGGCGCGGCACCCGGGCGTCGCTGCGCAATCATGGTGCGCGAGGGCTCGATGGCAACCACCGATCGACCGGCCGGCTCATACGAGCCTGCCCCGGCGCCAACGTTCAGGATTGACGCGCAGCCCTCGATGGCGTTTTCGATTGCCGCCGCGATCCGCGGATCGGACTGTCGCCGACGGGCGTACTTGCGTCCAATCTCGTCGTAGAGTGCCGCCATAGACCTCAGGGTTGACGCAGCGTGCCGACAGATTGATTGATGCGATGCAAAGGGCGCAGGATGGTCACCATACAGTCACCAAGCGGCGCCATGATGGGCCAGCCCAGGCAAGCGAGGTCATACCGTGCATATTATGCCTGTCTCTGGAGTGTCGCAGACTGCGCCGCGCCCGATCCAGCTCAACACCGACACAGAATCGCCGGCACCCCGGTCGAGTCGAGCTGCCGTCGCGCCCCCGCTCGAGACGCAATCGACCTCCGAGCATGATCCGACGCTGTTGCTCGCCGCTCTCGAAGACATAGAGCGCAAGCGGCTGGCGATCGAGGCGCTGCTGGACACGGGTCTGTTGGGGCAGTGCCTCAGCTAGCAACCATCGGGATCATCAGGGTTGCTCGCCGCGCCGCAGGCGGGCATTGATCTCAGCCAGAAGCTTTGGGCAGTCAGCGAGGCCGTCAACGACGTAATGGGCCCCGGTCTGATACATCCTCCGGTAGGCGCGATCGAGTTTTGCCTTGTAGTCTTCGGCTGAGAGCTTGTTGAGATCGGGTTCCTGGAGACCGACCTCGTTGCCTGTTTTCGCAAGTCCGATCGTCCACATTCCCGCATTGAGACCCTCTTCGATATCGGGCAGCGTGTCGCCGATTTTCACGAAGGCCTGCATCGGGTAGATCTGCAGATTGACCGCGTTCTGGATGCACATCCACGGTTGGGGCCGCGCGGCCGGAACATCGGTAGCGCAGACAGTCGAGTCCGGCGTATAGCCGCGGCGCGTGGCTTCCGCCTGCAGGATGTTCATCATCTCCTTCGTATAACCCGTCGTGGAACCAATCTTGAGGCCCATGCGACGGAACTCGGCCACGGCCTCAAGGGTGCCCGGGATCAGGTCCGAATACTGCGCCAGACAGGCCAGCTGAAGAGGCACGAAGTCCTGGAACATCGCCTCGACATCATCCTCGTTGCAGGGCCGCCCATGTGCCTCCTGCCACATCTTCGCCACTGCCGGGATCTTCGAGATCGCACGAATGTGAACCTTCTTATGTGCCCCCATCGGTTCGCGGGCCTGTTCCATCGTGATATTCACGTTCTTGCGGCGAAACACCTGCAGGAAGACTACCGCGGGCGCCATGCAACCGTAATCCAGGGTGGTACCGGCCCAATCAAGCAGCACCGCCTGAACAGGGCCACGATAGGATCTCTGATAGACGTAGCTCATCACTGGTCTCCTGAATTATTGATCTCCCGCCCCCGACGCCATGGCCCTACGCGCGGTTCAAACCGATCGCCGCAGACCTGCTACGACCGGACAGTCGAGCGTGTCAACCAGGCGCTCGAATCCCAGAGGATCCTGCGCTCGTAACCCGTGCGCTATTTCAGCTCGAGCACTACCGGGCCGGAGATCGGATCGGTGACGCCGAGGCCGCCACCCAGGTCTTCCAGCGTATCGCGGAATGAATCGAGCGTGGCGATCATGTTCGGGCGCGCCTTGGCGAGCGAATCCATGTCGTTCCACTCAGCAATGATGCAGTAGCTTCGCTCGGCGGCCTTGATGATGTTGACCCTCCTGAGACCCGGCCAATCGGCGGCAATCCTCCTGTGAGCATCGAGGAATTCCTTGTCGCGCCCCGGCTTCACCCGGAAGCGCACTGCATTGAAGGCGGTCATGACGTTCCCTCCCTGTAGTCGGCTGCGAATGATGTAAAAAAATTGCCGGGCCTGCAACAACGGGGCGGACTGCGTATGCCCTGGGCGCCGATCCTGGCGGGGCAACGGACGGGGGTCCGAATTTGCTGATTTCCCGGCCGTAAACAGGCGCTGTCACCTCCCTGTGGAGACGTGAGGTAGGGCACCGACCTCGCACGGAAATGCCGCCACTTGTTACGTCATCCAGTCGCGCGTAGATTGATCTTGATGCGGCTTGAATAACTTCCAACCAGGGTACCTGGAGATGTTGGGGGGCGCTCATGATGCAATCGCACGAAGGCAGTCCTGGCGAACGCATTGCGGAGTCGAATCCACGCGGATGCATATTCGCAATCCGCGACAAGATTCAATTCACCGACGAATTCCCGGACGATGAGGAGGATGCGTCGCCGCGAGCGACGCCGTGGGTCATATTGATCGTCAACGATGATCCCGACGTCCACGACGCCACGCTGCTTGCCCTGTCCGACGAGCGGATTTTCGGGCGTGCGCTGGAGTTCCGGCATGCCTATTCAGCGACCGAGGCACGCCAGCTATTGGCTGCGCACCCGGATATTTCCGTGGTACTGCTCGATGTCATCATGGAAACCCCCGATGCAGGGCTGAAACTGATACAGGCCATCCGCACGGAATTAGGCCGTGGTGACGTCAAGATCATCCTACGCACGGGGCAACCGGGGCAGGCGCCGGAGGCCAATGTCAGAGATAACTTTGCGATCGACGGGTATCTCACCAAGTCGAGACTCACCCGGACACTGCTGCTGGAAGCGCTCACTCAAGCGCTCGGTGGCGGTGCAACACCCGGCGACCCGGAGCGGCACTGAGCAACGGGGCGCGTCCACCAGGGACTCCTGGCGAGGCTGTCTCGACAACCCGCGGCGGCCCCCCAGGCCAGGCGTCCTG
This sequence comes from uncultured Gammaproteobacteria bacterium, assembly GCA_963701975.1. GTDB lineage: Bacteria > Pseudomonadota > Gammaproteobacteria > Steroidobacterales > Steroidobacteraceae > FEN-1191. Next base: position 2,274,649 of record OY969692.1, on the reverse strand, counting down.
CCATCCCTTCACATGTCGCCTCTAGCGCTGGTTCCCAGGATGTCGCGATGATGGCGGCGGCCAGCCAGCGGGCACGCGCCGGTGCGATCACGACGGTGGCCACACTGCTGGCCGGCGTTCTGCTGGTCACGCTGTTCCTGCCGGCGTTCCCGCTGTTCCGCGAACCCCAAAGCTACCTGCAGCTGCACCTGCTCATGGAGCTGTGCACGATCGTAATCTCGCTGCTCGCCTTCGCCATGGGCTGGACCGCCTTGGACCAGGATCGGTCCGGGGCTCAGCTCACCCTCGCCTGCGGTTTTCTCGCGGTCGCGCTGATCGATTGCTTGCACACCCTGTCGTTCCCGGGCATGCCCCAGCTGGTCACGCAGAGCTCAACCGAGAAGGCCATCTTCTTCTGGCTCGCCGCCCGAACCGTGATGGCGGCGACACTGATCACCGTCGGGCTGAAGCCCTCGTTATCGGTCTCGCGCTACCTCCTGCTCGGACTGGCCCTGTCGGTTTGCCTGATCACGGCATGGTTGGGCCTGTTTCATGCCGAGCTGTTCCCGCGCACGTATGTCGAAGGCACAGGCCTGACGGCGTTCAAGATTGGCTGCGAATACGCCCTGATCGCAGCCTATGCGCTGGCCGCGTGGCTCCTGGTGCAGCGCGCGAATGAGGAACAGGGCGCGCAGTTCTGGTGGCTCGGCTGTGCAGCTTTCATCATGGGGCTGGGCGAATTTCTCTTCACCCGATATGTGGTGGTTTCCGACGACTTCAACTTCCTCGGTCATCTCTACAAGCTCATCGCGTTCGCTATCGTCTGTCGGGTGGTATTCGTCGCCGCAATCAGCGCTCCGTTCGGGCGGCTTCGCGCCCTGGAGCACAAATTCCGTGCCAGCTTCGATCAGGCCTTCCAGTTCATGGCGCTGCTCGACGTGGACGGACGCATCCTGGACCTGAACCAGATTGGACTGGCCGCCGGCCGCGTTCGCCCCGACGAAGTGTTGGGCAGGCTTCTGTGGGACGCCCCATGGGCGGGGCCATCGCCCGAGGAGCGGGCCCGGATCGAGGATAGCGTGCGGCGCGCGGCGCGCGGCGAAACCGTGAGCTTTGAGGTGTCGTATTTCCCGACACCGGGCGAGCTGCACTACAGCGACTACGCAATCAAGCCGGTGCGCGACGAACAGGGCGTCATCACGATGCTGGTTGGCCAGGGCCGCGATATCACCGAGCAGAAGCGCCAGCAGGAGGCGCTTCGGCAAACCGATGAACGCCTGCAGCTGGCCGTAGAAGCTTCGGGCCTGGGGATCTTCGACCACGATCACCGGACCGATCGCTTGTACTGGTCACCGGAATTGAACGCGATGTACGGCCGTCCGCCGGGTGCGGCCGATACCGCCAAGGCTTACATCGACATTGTGCATCCCGAGGACCGGGAGGCGATCATCGCCGCGATGACACGTGCGCACGATCCGGCCAGCAGCGGCCACTTCGACATCGAGCACCGTGTCGTCCGGGGCAATGGCGAAATCCGATGGATTGCGCTGCGCTCGCAGACGACATTCACGGGCACGGGCGAGCAGCGCCGGCCGGAACGCACGGTGGGCGTTGTCCTGGACGTGACCGAGCGCCGGCAGCGCGAGGAGGCGATCGAGATCAGCGACCGGCGCCTGCGGCAGGCAGTCCGGGTCTCCAAGATCGGCATCTACGACCACGATCACGGCACCGGCGAGTTGTACACGTCGCCCGAACAGCGCGCGAACTACCTGTTCGGCCCCGACGAGGCGGTCACCTTGGAGGATTATGTCGCCTGCGTCCACGAAATGGATCGGGCGGAGATGGCGGCGGCAGTCGAGCGGGCACATGATCCCGCCGGCGACGGCTTGTTCGATGTCGAGTACCGGATCGTTCGACGCGATGGTCAGATCCGCTGGCTGATGACGCGATCACAAAGCTACTTCGAGGGCCAGGGAGCGTCGCGGCAGCTGACGCACACCATCGGCGCCGTGCTCGACGTCACGGAACGCAAGCAGGCGGAGGAGGAACTGCAACGGCTCAACGCGACGCTGGAGCAGCGGGTCGCGGAACGCACCCGGGAATTGGACGACGCACTGCAGACGCTGCAGCTCGCGCAGGACGATCTGGTTCGAACGGAGAAGCTCGCGGCACTGGGCTCGCTGGTCGCGGGCGTTGCGCACGAGCTCAACACCCCGCTGGGCAATGCGCTGATCGTGGCCAGCACCCTGCGCGACAAGAGCGCACAGTTCGAGGCCGAAGCCAATTCCGGCGCTCTCAAACGCTCCAGCCTCGACGGCTACGTTCGCATGAGTCTGCAGGCGGCCGACCTGGTGATGCACAACCTCACCCAGGCGGCCGATCTGGTATCGAGCTTCAAGCAGGTCGCCGTGGACCAGACGAGCACCAAGCGGCGCAAGTTCGATCTCAAGGAGGTGGTGGAGGAAGTGCTGGCTACAGTCCACCACCTGGTCAAGACCAAGCCGATCCATGTGCGTACCGATCTGGCCGACGGCATCGAGATGGACAGCTATCCCGGACCCCTGGGCCAGGTGCTCAACAACCTGTTCAACAACGTGCTGGAGCATGCGTTTGCGGGGCGTGCGGGCGGCGAGATTTCGATCCGGACGCGGCGCGAAGGCCAGGATCAGGTGCTGCTGGAGTTCCGCGATGATGGTGCCGGCATCGAGCCGGCCCATCTGCCAAAGATATTCGACCCATTCTTCACCACGCGGCTCGGCCAGGGCGGCAGCGGGCTGGGCCTGAACATCGTTCACAACATCGTCACCGGCGTGCTCGGCGGATACATCACGGTCAACAGCCAATTGGGACGCGGTACCAGCTTCACGCTGCTCATTCCGGTCGTCGCCCCCAGGGCTGCGGATATACCCCAGGCATGAAGATACCCGTCGAAGCTCGCGCCGGTGCGATCGCGACGGTGGCCACGCTGCTGGCCGGCGTTCTGCTGGTCACGCTGTTCCTGCCGGCGTTCCCGCTGTTCCGCGAGCCCCAAAGCTACCTGCAGCTGCACCTGCTCATGGAGCTGTGCACGATCGTGATCTCGCTGCTCGCCTTCGCCATGGGCTGGACCGCCTTGGACCAGGATCGGTCCGGGGCTCAGCTCACCCTCGCCTGCGGTTTTCTCGCGGTCGCGCTGATCGATTGCTTGCACACCCTGTCGTTCCCGGGCATGCCCCAGCTGGTCACGCAGAGCTCAACCGAGAAGGCCATCTTCTTCTGGCTCGCCGCCCGAACCGTGATGGCGGCGACACTGATCACCGTCGGGCTGAAGCCCTCGTTATCGGTCTCGCGCTACCTCCTGCTCGGACTGGCCCTGTCGGTTTGCCTGATCACGGCATGGTTGGGCCTGTTTCATGCCGAGCTGTTCCCGCGCACGTATGTCGAAGGCACAGGCCTGACGGCGTTCAAGATTGGCTGCGAATACGCCCTGATCGCAGCCTATGCGCTGGCCGCGTGGCTCCTGGTGCAGCGCGCGAATGAGGAACAGGGCGCGCAGTTCTGGTGGCTCGGCTGTGCAGCTTTCATCATGGGGCTGGGCGAGTTTCTCTTCACCCGATATGTGGTGGTTTCCGACGACTTCAACTTCCTCGGCCATCTCTACAAGCTCATCGCGTTCGCTATCGTCTGTCGGGTGGTATTCGTCGCCGCAATCAGCGCTCCGTTCGGGCGGCTTCGCGCCCTGGAGCACAAATTCCGTGCCAGCTTCGATCAGGCCTTCCAGTTCATGGCGCTGCTCGACGTGGACGGACGCATCCTGGACCTGAACCAGATTGGACTGGCCGCCGGCCGCGCTCGCCCCGACGAAGTGTTGGGCAGACTTCTGTGGGACACCCCTTGGTGGGGGCCATCGCCCGAGGAGCAGGCCCGGATCGAGGATAGCGTGCGGCGCGCGGCGCGCGGCGAAACCGTGAGCTTTGAGGTGTCGTATTTCCCGACACCGGGCGAGCTGCGCTACGGCGAATATGCAATCAAGCCGGTGCGCGACGAACAGGGCGTCATCACGATGCTGGTTGGCCAGGGCCGCGATATCACCGAGCAGAAGCGCCAGCAGGAGGCGCTTCGGCAAACCGATGAACGCCTGCAGCTGGCCGTAGAAGCTTCGGGCCTGGGGATCTTCGACCACGATCACCGGACCGATCGCTTGTACTGGTCACCGGAATTGAACGCGATGTACGGCCGTCCGCCGGGTGCGGCCGATACCGCCAAGGCTTACATCGACATTGTGCATCCCGAGGACCGGGAGGCGATCATCGCCGCGATGACACGTGCGCACGATCCGGCCAGCAGCGGCCACTTCGACATCGAGCACCGTGTCGTCCGGGGCAATGGCGAAATCCGATGGATTGCGCTGCGCTCGCAGACGACATTCACGGGCACGGGCGAACAGCGCCGGTCGGAACGCACGGTGGGCGTTGTCCTGGATGTGACCGAGCGCCGGCAGCGCGAGGAGGCGATCGAGATCAGCGACCGGCGCCTGCGGCAGGCAGTCCGGGTCTCCAAAATCGGCATCTACGACCACGATCACCGCACCGACCGGACCTACTGGTCGGCCGAACAACGGGCGATTTACGGATTTGGCCCCGACGAGGAGATCCACTTGTCGAAGTTCGTCGCTCGGATTTGCGAAGAGGATCAGCAGACCGTATCGGTGGCGGCCCAGCGGGCACATGATCCCGCCGGCGACGGCTTGTTCGATGTCGAGTTCCGGGTCGTTCGACGCGATGGTCAGATCCGCTGGCTGATGACGCGATCACAAAGCTACTTCGAGGGCCAGGGAGCGTCGCGGCACCTGACGCACACCATCGGCGCCGTGCTCGACATCACGGAACGCAAGCAGGCAGAGGAGGAACTGCAACGGCTCAACGCGACGCTGGAGCAGCGGGTCGCGGAACGCACCCGGGAATTGGACGACGCACTGCAGACGCTGCAGCTCGCGCAGGACGATCTGGTTCGAACGGAGAAGCTCGCGGCACTGGGCTCGCTGGTCGCGGGCGTTGCGCACGAGCTCAACACCCCGCTGGGCAATGCGCTGATCGTGGCCAGCACCCTGCGCGACAAGAGCGCACAGTTCGAGGCCGAAGCCAATTCCGGCGCTCTCAAACGCTCCAGCCTCGACGGCTACGTTCGCATGAATCTGCAGGCGGCCGACCTGGTGATGCACAACCTCACCCAGGCCGCCGATCTGGTATCGAGCTTCAAGCAGGTCGCCGTGGACCAGACGAGCACCAAGCGGCGCAAGTTCGATCTCAAGGAGGTGGTGGAAGAGCTACTCGCCACGATGCACCACCTGGTCAAGAGCAAGCCGATCTATGTGCGTACCGATCTGGCCGACGGCATCGAGATGGACAGCTATCCCGGACCCCTGGGCCAGGTGCTCAACAACCTGTTCAACAACGTGCTGGAGCATGCGTTTGCGGGGCGTGCGGGCGGCGAGATTTCGATCCGGACGCGGCGCGAAGGCCAGGATCAGGTGCTGCTGGAGTTCCGCGATGATGGTGCCGGCATCGAGCCGGCCCATCTGCCAAAGATATTCGACCCATTCTTCACCACGCGGCTCGGCCAGGGCGGCAGCGGGCTGGGCCTGAACATCGTTCACAACATCGTCACCGGCGTGCTCGGCGGATACATCACGGTCAACAGCCAATTGGGACGCGGTACCAGCTTCACGCTGCTCATACCGGTCGTCGCCCCCAGGGCTGCGGATATACCCCAGGCATGAAGATACCCGTCGAAGCTCGCGGTGGCGCGCCGGGAAGAGGCAACGCCGCCTCAGCCTTCCGGCAGCAGCATCAATTCGCCCTGCAGCGCTTCGAGCTGCCCCGGCGCAAGTGAGAGCACGGCACACGCAATTTCCTGCCGTCGCAACCAATACTCGGAAAGTCCAGAGGTGGAGTGCAACCTGCCGGCGCATTCTGCGAGCACACCGGCGGCCGCCAGTTTCGCCGCGGTTCCGGCACCTGACGCTGCCTGCGCCGGCAATCCGTCATCGAGGTGGTGGATGAGAATGGCCTCGCAGATCTCTTCGGGCAAACACCAGGTCCTCGCAAGCACGGCACCGACACCAGCGTGATCGACCCCGTACCGGGACAATTCGAACTGCCTGATGTTCGGCACGCCCCGTGCCTGGTCGATCATGAACAGCTCACCGTAATCGAGAAACCTGCCGATCAATATCGGAACTCCGCAGTTGCGAAACAACCCGAAGGTGTGCGCCTCGCTGACCTCGGCGATGCCGAGTTCCCGCCCGAGGATGGCGAGGCTCGCGGCCATGCGTGCGCTCGATTCCCAGAACGTGTTCATCGCGGGATCTCCCAGCGAGGCGAAGGCACGCCGCAGCAGCAGTCCGGAGATCAGGTTCGCGCAGCCCCGTAGCCCAAGCAGTCCCAGCGCATGCAGAATCGTTTTGGATGGAGAGGACGAACCGTAGGCGGCGGAATTGACCGTTTTCAGGATCGCGGCCGAAAGCCCGACATCCATCGAAATCAGATCGCTCATCCGACGCAGATCGGGTTCGTCTGCGGCGATCTCATGCATGAATTCGGCGAGCACCCGCGGGCACGGCGGAATGCCGATTTCACTGACCTCGCGCGCAGTTACAGTGTTGACGGAATCCGGATCATGTTGCATTCGAGTGGTCCAGCGCCCCCGACTGCCCGGAGATGCCGCGCTCGTCGATCCACTGTTCGAGGGCTTCCGCCGTCAGGGGTCTGGAGTACAGGTAGCCCTGCGCTTCATCGCAACCGAACTGGCGCAGCAGACGCGCCTGCTCGTCGGTCTCAACGCCCTCCGCGACGACCTGCAGATCGAGGTTGTGGCCGAGCCTGACGATCATTTCCGGAATACAGGAAACCCTGTGCTGTTCTTCTCCGGCACCCGCGCCTGCGGAGACATTCATCCCATTGACGAAACTGCGGTCGATCTTGAGCCGATCCACGCTCAGCTTTTGCAGGTATCCAAGCGAGGAGAATCCCGTTCCGAAATCGTCGATCGCAATGCTCACGCCGATGTCTTTCAACTTGCGCAGCGTTCCGAGCACGATTTCCATGTCGTCCATGGCGACCGATTCGGTGATCTCCAGCTCCAACCGCCGCGGCTCCAGGCCGAACTCATCGATCACCGAGCGGACCTGGTCGCTGAAGTCCGGTATGCGAAACTGGTCAATCGATACGTTTACCGCCAGCCGAAACTCCCCCGGCCACCGGTCGCACCAGCTCCGCAGCTGCCGGGCCGCGCTTCGCAGTACCCACGCGCCAATCGGACGGATGAGCCCCGACGACTCTGCAACCGGAATGAACTTCTCGGGCGGGACGAAACTGCCATCGCTGTTTCGCCAGCGCAGCAGCGCCTCTGCACCCAAGACCCGGCCGGTGGCCAGCTCTATCTGCGGTTGGTAGTGCAGCATCAGTTGTTGCGTCCGGATACTGCGCCGCAGCCCCAAGGCAAGTCGCACGCGCTCCTGGGTCTCCGCTTCCATGGCATGCGTGAAGAAGCAGTAACTGCCCTGCTTGCGGCTCTTCGCGCGGTTGAGCCCGATGCTGGCATTCTTGAGTGCGTCCAGACCGCTGCCGCGCGTCTCGTTCAGGCGCACCAGTCCGATTGACACCGAGACATGCAGCGAATAGGCGCCTACCTTGTGCGGCTTGGCGAACAGAGCGAGTATCTTCTTCGGATCGACCTGGTCCTGCGGGCCGAACACGCCGAAGGAGTCTCCTGCAACACGCGCCAGAGTCACGTCAGGACCCCGCGATTTGTCCAGGCGCGCCCCGATGGCCTTGAGCAGCTGGTCGCCGCAGCCATGGCCAAGCGCATCGTTGGTTTCGGAGAACTGGTTAACGTCGACGATTGCCACCACCCAGGAATCCCGGCCCACCAAGATCCGCTCATCGACGACATTCACGAATTTGGTGCGGTTGGCGAGTCCGGTCAACTGGTCCGTGTAGGCATGGGTTCGCAGGCGTTCGATCAACCGGACATTTTCGAATGCGACCGATCCATTGGCGCAAAACACCTCGACCAGTCGACGGTTCAGCTCGGTCAGAGCCGCGCGCGTATGCAGATGCACCACGAGCGACGCGTGCGAGCTGTCGCGCAGCAGCAGCGTCATGGAACGCGCCCCGTAGCGGTTTGCCCCTCCGCCCAGGACATCGTGCACCGCCGCCACCGCCTTCGCATCGTCGATGTCACTGAGCGACTTGCCGAGAAATCTTTGATACGCCCCCGCCGCCGCCGCGATTCCCAGTTCGTCCTGTGAAGTGCCGTCGATTGCGGCGTGATTGGGCAGGCACACGAATCCGTCCGCGTAGTCCCCAAACAGCCGGCGGCTGTGTGTCAGGAGCGCATCGCACAGATTGTCGAGACCGCGGCGCGCAAACAGGTCCGACGCCCCCTCGACGATCCGTTCGAGACTGCGGCTGCTCGCCTCGATCGTGCGTATCTGGTCATACGACCGGATTGCCGCAATCATCGTGGCCGCAAGCCTCGAGCGCGTCAGTTCCGTTTTGACCTTGTAATCATTGATATCGTATTCCTGAATGACCTGCATCTCAGGCGCATAGCCTGGCTGCCCTGTGTAAAGCACGATCCGCACGGCCTGCTGGTGCAGCTCCTCGCGTACGAATCGCACCAGGCGCAATCCGGAGTCTTCGGCCTCCATCACGACATCCAGGAGAATCACCGCAATGTCGTCGTGATCCGCCAGTATCGCCCGCGCATCCCGCTCGCCGTATGCATGCAGAAAGGCAATCCCCCTTCCATTCGCGGTCACGCCCTCGAGAGCGAACGCGGTGGCGTGGTGAACGCCGGCCTCGTCGTCAACCACGAGCACCTGCCATGGCTGGCCCACGGCTGGCTGCGCGTGCTCCGACGCATCCGGGCCGTCCTCGGCTACGGTGATGATGCCTTCTGATTGCGGCTTGCGCGAAGTGGTCATCGTCACTTCCCGAGCCGCATCGAAAACGGCTGCCGCTTTCCTGCGTTGGCGTTAACTGTCATGTCCCCAATGGCCCTGATCGCCTTGCGACAGCGGCTCGACCTGCCCTGCTCGTCGCCTGGTCAAGAGGCCCTCGCGAATGCGCAGCGAGATTCCGTGACTAGCCATCGTGCCCCTCCAATCCGGACGAACCGCAGATGGGCGCAGCCGCGCGCACCACGCATCCCGGCCATCCTGCGGCACCGAATGACCGTCAACAGCGGCACTTGCGCACCGTTGGCGCAGTTCCTTTTTAGTCGTAGCCGACGCCTCGCTGCTCACGGTGGGCATCCAACTGCGGACGATGCGCCAACCCCCTTTGAAGATTAATGGTAATTGCCTCGAGAAATCATCAGGGCTAACACGGATACGGTCAAGCCACAAGGGTTGCCTCTTGGCCGGTCTTCGGCTCGCGCGACCCGGCGCAGCAACCGCCCGGATCGCCCTTGCCAGCGTCCTGGCAGCACTGCGCCGCCTACGCGGGCAGACGAGGCTAAAGGATGGGAGCGCCCGGCATGCACCGACGGGCAGCGTCGCGGTTGACGCCTGCTGGGGTACGCTACTTCGGCGCCTTCATGTAGCCGACGGCATCACCGCGGTAGCTGCCGAGAAAGATCGTGTCGCCGACCTGCAGCGCGGTCGTACCGTCGCTGAAGGTTGCATTTGGCGGCAGGCGCGCAATGACGCGCGTCTTCATCGTCAACGGGTCCAGCTTGACGATCGTCGTGCCGTGCTGACAGTCGCCGCCAGGGCAGCCGGCCAGGAGTTGCTTAGGATCGACGTTCTGACCCGTCACGTACAGGTTGCCGTCGGGTGCGTAGTGGATGTTGTCGGGCAGGAAGTCCACCGGCGTCGTCGCAGGCTCACCGCCGCCGGCGCGCGCGACGCGGATCACGGCCCGGCCGAAGAACCAGTTGAAGTACAGCCATCTGCCATCGCCCGATATCGTCACGCCGTTGTCGCCAGTGATGCCCGCCAGCGACGCGAAGCCGCGTCCGGGCTGCCACTCGTACACGGCGCCGGCGTACTGCCCGTTGCCCATCTTGGCCTGCGCTTGCGGATCCTTGGGATCGAAGGTGCTGGTGACGATGAACCCGTCGCCCGGCAACGGTGTAACGGAATTGAGCCACGCGCTGGCCGCGAGCACCGCGCAGCCGGTCCAGGTGAGCCGGGGCACCGAGCCGCGCGCGTCGACGGCAAACACCTCGACGGACTCGCGCCCGCCGTGGTTGACGGCATACAGCGTGTGCCGGCCGCCGCTGCCGGCGCGGATCGCGAGGCCGTGCGAGATGAATCGCTCGGGGTCGGGCGCCGGGCAGTCGCCGTAGAGCTTCGTATTGCGGTTCACCGCCGCGAGCGAGGCCTGCGCGATCGAATGCCAGCGCTTGTCCGCCGCGTTCAGCAGGTAGAGATCGCCCGGCCCCGGCGCGGAGCCCGGCAAGCCGCCGCCCAGGCCACTGACGAGGATCCAGTGCGTGCCGGGAATCAGCACGAGATCCTCGGGATGATGCGGCCCGCAGATGAAGTGCAGGTCGCCGACCGGCGCGCAGCCCTTCTCGCCCGCCGTCACAGGTAACGACAGACCGGTGGATGCCAGCAGGCCGATCGCGGCCGCAATACGCAGATGGGGCTTCATCGGATCCTCCGCAGGCGGCAGGGCAGCGCGTGCGCGCACACTGCCCGCGTGGTGCGCCGGCTGTCAACCTGCCTCGACCGGGATACGAGAACTACAGCGGATCAGTCAGCTTCGCCGAAGACGGAATGCGCATCTGTCCCGAATGACAATGGCAGCGAAGCGGATGACTACTCGATCCCCTTCACTGCCGGAAAGCGCGAGCGCTGTTCCAACTCGAAGATCGACGCGGTGTTGCGGATATAGAGATTCCTGGCATCCACCACTGGCTGGTAATCCCAGGTCACACCCTGGTCGCGGATGATCTGGTTGAGATAGCGCCGCCGCCGCTGGCTGGCGACGACCGCGCTGCGAATCGCCTCGAGATCCCAGCCTTCGGAGATCTCCCGGCGTAGAGCCGTGACGCGCGCGGCATGTTCAGGCAAACCGGCGAGATTGCTCACTTCCAGGGGATCGGAGGCAAGGTCGTAAAGCTGGTCCGGATCGGTCGGGCAGTGGACATATTTGTAGGTTCCGCGGCGGATCATGACGCCCGGCGCGCTCGCCCCCTCCCCGGTATATTCGCCGATGGCTTCGTCATGGCCCATCCCACCTGCAAGATGAGGGACGAGTGAGCGCCCGTCTGTAACCACCCCTTCATGCAGATCCTTGCCGTTCCTGGCGAGATCGAGGAGCGTCGGCAGGATGTCGATCTGCGAGACCGTCGCGGCGACACGTCGCGGGCGAAAGCGGCTCGGCGCATGGACGATCATCGGGATGCGCGCCGAGTTCTCAAACCAGCTCATCTTGAACCACAGCCCGCGCTCACCCAGCATGTCACCGTGATCGGCGGTCACGATGGTTACGGTGTTATCGGCAAAGCCGCATTCCTTGACCGCCTGCATGAGATCGGCGAAGCGCTCATCGATGTAACTCAACGACCCGTAATACGCGTGGCGCGCATTGCGCACCTGTTCCGGGGTCGGCGGCGGGTCCTGCATGCCGATCCCATTGATGATGCGCTGGCTATGTGGGTCCGTCTTTACATCGCCGATGCCGAGCTTGGGCATGTCGATATCGTCATGGCGATAGCGGTCCCAATGTTCGCGGCGCGTGAGATACGGATCGTGCGGGCTGATCAGCGAGACCACCAGGCAGAAGGGCTGGTGGTATTGCCTTCGGGCGAGATCGAACAGATGGCGCTTGGCGTGGAACACGACCTCGTCGTCAAAATCCAGGTAGGCTGAGCGCGTGCAGATTCCGGCCTGGCGCACCACGTCCATGTTGTGGAACCAGTCGAGCCTTGCCTCGGGCCAGTCCCAGTTCGGGACCCAGGCGAAGTCCGACGGATAGACGTCGGTCGTCAAGCGGCGATGGAAGCCGTGAAGCTGATCCGGCCCGCAGAAATGCATCTTGCCGGACAGGGTCGTGTCATATCCCAGGACCGAGAGGTGATGCGCGAAGGTCGGGATCTCGGCCATGAATTCGGCGGCATTGTCCCAGGCGCCGATCTTCGTCGGCAGTCGGCCAGACATGAAGGCGTAGCGTGCGGGCGCGCAGAGCGGATAATTGCAATAGGCGGCATCGAACACGACCGATGCTTGCGCGAGGTCCGAAAGCGCCGGCATCTGCACGACCTGGTTGCCATAGGTCGGCATGAATTGCGGCGCCAATTGATCGAGCATGAAGATTACGAAATTGGGCTTTGAGGCTGACATGGATACGGTCCCCTGAAACGCACGCTTGGAGAACAAGTCTCGGGTTTGCGATCATTGAACGCAATGGACGACGTGATAATCATCGGAGGCGGACCGGTCGGCTTCATCAACGCTCTCGGCCTCGCGCAAGCCGGAGTTCGCGTGCGTGTCATCGAAGCCGAAGCGCGAATCATCACCTCCCCGCGGGCGGCTGTGTACTTCTGGTCGGTTCTCGGTGGTCTCGGGCGCCTGGGGATGCTGGAAGAGGCCGAGGCCTCCGGCGTGCGCAAGCAGGACTACACGTACCTCGTCCGACGTACCGGCGAGCGCATTGTCTATTCGATGGAGGTACTCGAGGGGCACACGCCCCACCCCTATAACCTGCATCTGGGCCAGCATCGTCTGGCCGACATCGCGTTGCGCCGGCTGAACGCCTATTCCAACGCGACCGTCCGATTCGGCACCCGACTTCAGGAGCTTCGACAGGATGCTGATGGAGTGACGCTCTCGGTGGTGAGCGGGCGCGAAACGGAAGAACTGCGCGCCAGGTGGGTCATTGGTGCGGACGGCGCCGGGAGCACGGTCCGCCGGCTGCTCGGACTTCCTTTCGACGGAATGACCTGGCCGGAGCGGTTCGTGGCCACCAACGTCTATTACGATTTCGAGCGCTATGGCTACGCGCGCGCGACGTTCGTGATCGACGATCGCTTTGGCGCGGTCATCGCCATCTTGAATAATGAGGGTCTCTGGCGCTGCACCTACATGGAAGACGCAGCACTTCCGGAGGAGACCTTCCTCGAACGGCTGCCGCACGCGTATGAGGCGATACTGCCTGGCCAGGGCTCCTACGAGCTCGAACGCGCATCGCCCTATCGCATGCACCAGCGCTCTGCACAACGATATCGTGTCGGCCGTGTCGTCCTGGCCGGAGATGCGGCGCATGTCACCAACCCAACCGGCGGTCTTGGCCTGACCTCCGGCCTGTTTGACAGTTACGCGCTCTACCCAGCGCTGACCGCGGTCATTCTGGAGGGCGCCGGGGATGAAGTGCTGGATCGCTACGCGGCGGCGCGTCGCGAAACGTTCGTAAACCGCGCATCTCCACAAGCGACTGCCAACAAGCAGCTCATTTACCACGCCAACGGCGGCGGTCGGGAGTTGGAGCAGGCGCTGGCGAGCCTGCGCCGGCTCGCCACGGATCCGGAATTCCTGTTGCAGCGCCTGATGTTCACCAAGTCGCTGGAGACACCCCCGCTGCTTGGAGCTCCCCGCCCCGGATCTGCAGCTTGATGGGCCCGGTCACGGTGAAACTCGGGTGTCGCCGGTGGACGCATGAGCTGACTGTTCGTCCGCTTTGTCGTTTGCAGACGGCTCATGATCATGATTGTTTCGATTCCAAGGAGAGACCGCATGCGGATCTTGATGGCGTATTTCTCCCGCACCGGCTCGACGGAAAAGCTTGCGTCGGCCCTGGCGGACGAGCTCAGGTCGAGAGGTCATGCCATTGAATTTGAAGTGATTAGACCGGCCGTTCACTACTCCCCCCTTCGTGAGGCATCCAGGGACTTCCTCCGCTACCCGTCCATCCTGTTCAGCCTGGCAAGCTCTGCCTGGAGACGACATCACGTCGCGACCTACAGCCAGGTCGAAGAAGACATTCAATCGCTCAAATATCCCGATGTGTCCGAGTTCGACCGGATATGCATCGGGGGTCCGAAGTGGGCGCAAGTCTCGTATCCCGTCGCCAGGTATCTCCAGACAGTGCGGGGCATGCGGGGCAAGAAGGTGGGATCGTTTACCACATTCGGCGGCCCTCCCCTGAAGACATTCGAACTCGAACTCATAGAGAAGCCCATGGCGCGCATCCTTGGGCAGCTGGGTGCAGAGTTGGTGGCAAACCTAGGTGTGTCGAGCGCCTATCACGAGCTAGGCATCATGCCGCTGTTCAGGCTTCACAGCCGCCTCACGTTCGGCCGATCAATCGAGGATTTCAAGCTCGGAAGCGAGTATGCGAGCAGAGGCATCCAGAAATTCTGTGACGACCTGCTCGGGTAAAGGACGGTCGGGTGCGCACACGGGGGGCCAGCGTGCCACGCAGAATCGTGCTCTCAACGGCGGGGACCCTCGGAGATCTGCACCCGTTCATAGCGATCGCTTTGCGGCTATTGGAGCGCGACTACGACGCTGTGATTGCAACCAGCCCGGATTTTCGCGACAACGTGCTGGCCGAAGGAATTGCCTTCCACCCGATAGGACCGTCTCGCGATCACATTCTTCGGGATTTGCGAATGGATATCGGCGAGCTGGGTCAACGCATCATCAAGGACACGATGTTCGTCTTGGAGGGCGCAGCCTTCCCCTATCTCAAGGTGATGTATGACGACTTGCTGCCAGTGATCGATGGCTCGTCATTGGTGCTGGCAGGTTCCTTGATGTTCTCTGCAAGATTCGCTGCTGAGAAGCGAGGCGTTCCCCAGATGACGGTGGCTCTACAGCCAATGGTTTTCATGTCTGCATACGACCCGCCCAGCGTAAGCCCCGCGCCATGGCTGGTTCCGCTGCTGTCGAAGCTGGGCCCGGCAGCGACGCGCGCGGTATACGGTACGGCCAAGAAGCTCGTGACTCGACGTGCTCGCCCTCTTTACTCGTTTCGGCGCGAACTGGGACTGCCAGATACGGATGCCAATCCGCTATTTGAGGGGCAATTCTCCCCGCTGGGAACGCTTGCGACCTACTGCAAACTCCTGGGCCCGGCCCGACCGGATTACCCCCCGAACACGACCATTACCGGCTTTCCGTTCTATGACCGCGCGACCCATCAGCGATCCGCGCTTGGGTCTGACCTCCATGAGTTCCTCGCCTCCGGCTCTCCGCCGCTGGTATTCACTCTCGGAAGCTTCGCTGTGGAGTTCCCGGGAGACTTCTATCAGGTGAGTCGTGATGTCGCCTGCCGGCTCCACATGCGTGCGGTCCTCCTGGTCGGCGCTCAGGACATTGAGTCGTACCGCAACGACCGGTCGGTCGATGTCTTTGTATGTGATTACGCGCCTTTCTCCGAGCTGTTCCCGCACGCGCGGGCCATCATCCACCACGGCGGTATCGGTACCGTCGGTCAAGCGTTGCGCGCCGGAAAGCCCCAGCTCGTCGTCCCATTTCTCAGCGACCAGTTCGATAACGCGGCTCGCGTCGTGCGATTGGGAGTCGCTCGATCGGTCAGGCTGAAGCAGTATGTACCGAGCCGTGTGGCCGCGGAGCTGTCGTCGCTTCTCAGCAATGGCAGTTATACCGCGTGCGCCGCCGCAGTTGGCAGGGAGGTTTGTCGGGAGGATGGTGCCGAAGTTGCCGTTGGCGTTGTCAACAGCGTCTTGAGTCCGTCGAGGCGACGCGCTTAGATCGAGTCGAGCAGGCAGCCCCTTCGAAGCCGCTGTACACCGTGCCCTTTGTGGCCGTCATACCGATCGTTCCAGGGCATCTGTGCGCTGGCAGACATAGATCTGACCGCAGACATGCTACATATGCGCGCCAGGGGAGGGAAAGGCCGTGTCATGGATAAGGTGGCGCAGGCATCAATAGTCCTTCGACCGGCCCGTGGGTGAAAGCAGATGCAATGTCATACCCTCACAACAGCGATCGTGTCACGTCGGCTTGCTTATCTGGCCTTCATGCTGTGCGCATTTGGTCCCCGGACGGCGTGGACGCAAACGCCGTCGCCTCTGCAGGAATGGCAGTATCCGGGCGGTACCATCCTAGAAAAACTATACGAGCCGAATATACAAGATTGGCGCGTCGTGCTTGGCGCAGCGGTGGCGGCAATGCCTCGGTACGACGGCGCGCGCTCGTATCGGGAAACACCCGCTCCCGTCGTCGTCATTCTTTACCGAGACATCGCATTCGCCTCCGTGGGAGAGGGCCTCGGCGTGAACCTAGTGCGTGGTGACAACTATCGCGCGGGAATCTCGATCGGCTACGACCTCGGTCGCCCCATGTCGGATGAATATCAGCATCTTCATGGTCTGGGCAACATCGGCGCTGCGCCTGTCGTCAAGGTGTTTGGGTCTTACGTAATCTCAAAGGCGTTCCCATTAGTCATGCGTGCCGATGTGCGGCGGATTGTGGGCGGCGCCGATGGGCTGCTTGGCGATCTGGATGCTTTTATGCCACTTCCCGGAAGCTCGAAAACTTTCATCATGTTCGCCGGCCCAACGATCACGTTTTCCAATCGCCAATACATGCGACACGCATTCGGAGTGTCTGCCGCTCAAGCGGCAGCGTCCGCATATCCGGTCTACGATGCCCATGGTGGCCTTACGGCTGCTGGGCTGGGCTTCAGCGCCAGCCGCTTCGTGACACAGCACTGGTTGATTAATGCGGATTTGGCATGGAACCGTCTGCTTGGAAGTGCGAGTGAAAGTCCGATCACTCAATCGACTGTGCAGGGCGTTGTTGAGTTTTCGACCGAGTATCGATGGTAGCTGTGGTAAAGCGCTGGTGCTCGCCGCACCGGTCCTGCGGACGGTGATGCGTTGAATCAGTGCTAATCGTGCCTGGAGCGCAGGAGCGGCGCGATCAGATCGATCGGCAACGGGAACACGATCGTCGAGCTCTTTTCGTTGGAGATATCGGCGAGCGTCTGCAGGTAGCGCAGCTGCAACGACGCGGGCTCGCTGGACAGTAGCTTGGCTGCTTCGGCCAGTGTTTGTGCCGCCTGCTTTTCACCGTCTGCGTGGATCACCTTTGCCCGCCGGGAGCGCTCAGCTTCCGCTTGCCTGGCCATGGCCCGTATCATGGTATCGTCCAGATCGATATCCTTGATTTCGACGTTGGTTACCTTTACGCCCCATGCCGCGGTGTTTTGATCGAGCACCTGCTGAATGGCGGCGTTAAGCTTGTCGCGCTGCGCCAGCAGCTCATCCATCTCGTGTTGTCCCGCGACCGAGCGGAGCGTCGTCTGCGCGAGCTGACTGGTCGCCTCGTACGGATTGACGACCTGCAGAATCGCTTTCTCCGGATCGACGACACGAAAGTACACGACCGCACTCACCTTGACCGAAACGTTATCTCGCGAGATCACGTCTTGCTTTGGCACATTCAGTACTACCGTGCGCAATTCGAGCTTCTTCATCTGCTGAATCACGGGTAGCACAAGCCGCACGCCGGGGCCTTTGACGCCGGTAAATCGACCAAGCGTAAACATCACACCGCGTTCGTATTCCTTGAGGATCCGGATCGAAGTCACTATAAGCAGCAGCAATACGATAACGGCGACCGGCAATGAAATGCCCATGAGCTACTCCTGCGAATTCTGTTGCGGTTCGACCCATAGAGTGAGTCCTGCGACTCTGACAATTCGAGCCAGCTGCCCCGCGTACAGCGGACTCGACGTGCGGGCGTTCCACAGCTCGCCGCCATACCGCACGACGCCCTGGTCCCGAAAATCGCCGATAACCTCGACGGGCGCGCCAATCATGGCTTCGACACCGGTGCTCACGGGGCGGCGTCGCGCACGGGCAGCCAGCCAAACAATGGTCACAACGACTAGCGCCCCGGCAACTGCGATTCCCGCGATCATCGGCAGCGCCACTTGCAATCCGGGCGCGGAATTGTCAAACAAAATGATCGAGCCGATGACAAACGCTGCCAGGCCGCCGACGCCCAGCGAACCGAAGGCCGGCACGAAGAATTCGGTAATGATCAGTCCGATGCCCAGTGCGATCAGTGCGAGTCCGGCGTAGTTGACCGCCAGCAGCTGAAAGGCGTAGAGCGCCAGGAGCAGCGAGACCGCGCCCACCACACCAGGCAAGGCAGCGCCGGGGTTATAACCCTCCAGAAGCAATCCATAGATGCCGATCAGCAGCAGACCGTATGCAATGGTTGGATGGGTCAGTACCAACAGCAGTCGGGTGCGCCAATCCGGAACGATCCGGCGCACGACGAGGCCCTGAGTGTCGAGCACAAGTTCTTGAGAGCCCACCTTGAGTTTACGGCCCTGTATCTGGCGCAACAGATCAGGTATGTCCTTCGCTATTATTTCGATCACGTGCTGCTGAAGCGCGTCATCCGCGGATAGACTTGCCGCGCCGCGCACGGCGCTTTCGGCCCAGTCGGGATTTCGCCCGCGCAACTGCGCCAGCGAACGTATGTAAGCAACCGCATCATTTACCGCTTTGCGCTCACTGGCCGTACCTGGGAGCTCTACTGAACCAGGCGGTTTCTTGTCCTTGTCTTGATTTCCCGGCGGCGTTGCTGGCGCGGTGCTCGGCTCCGCTCCGATCGAAATGGGTGTGGCCGCACCCAGATTCGTAGCGGGCGCCATCGCGGCGAGATGGCTTGCGTACAGGATGTAAGTTCCGGCGCTCGCGGCCCGTGCACCGCTCGGTGCGACATAGCTCACGACGGGCACCGGAGACGCAAGCACCGCCTTAATGATTTCGCGCATCGAAGTATCGAGGCCGCCCGGGGTATCGAGCCGCAGCACGACAACGACGCTGCCCTGGTTACCGGCATCGACTAGTGAGCGCTCAATATAGCGGCTCATCGCGGGTCCGATGGCGCCGTTCAGGTCGATCAGGGTGGCGAATCGGTCAGCGGGCACGGTGGCGTCGCCGCCGAGGCTCGGTGTTAAATAGCCCAGCAGCAGGCCCATAGCCAGCCACCGCGCGATACCGCGCAATTCAAACCGCACGGAATGAATCCCGCTCACTGCTCTGACCCCCGCGGCGGCAGCCCGTCACCCGCACTCTCCACCAAGCCAGGTGGGCGGTCAATTCTTCTGGGGGCGTGACGGACTATCGGTGGAGACCTCTTCAACAGAATCGGTCTATGGGCGCTCCGATCTGTTGGCGGAGAGGGTGAGATTCGAACTCACGAACGGGTTGCCCCGTTGCCGGTTTTCAAGACCGGTGGATCGCACGCCAGTGGTCCGTCCTGAAATGTGAAGGCGCACAGGACTCCCGATACTAAGAGCGATTCGGAACTAGCCTATCATCCGCAAATCGGTAGTAGCTTTTGCCTTCGTGAGATACTCGTTGGTATGAGTCTGACTTGTAATTCGCGCGCTCTGCCTTTCATCGCGGTCCAAGCTTTGTGGCTTATTGCCGGTTGCGCGGTGGGTCCCAACTTTAGAAGACCCGCTGCTCCGGATGTCAGCGATTATACGGCCCATCCGCTCCCGACCACCGTCACCAGCGCGAACGTCGCCGGGTGGGGAAGCGCAACGCTTTGCCAAGGGAAGCGACATTGCCGGAGACTGGTGGACCTTGTTTCATTCCAAGCCGCTCAATGAGCTGATCGAGCATTCGCTCACGAACAATCCCGACCTCAAGGCGGCGCAAGCGGCGTTGTCGGTGGCGCAGGGAAAATGTCCTGGCTCAACGGGGCGCTTTCTATCCCAGTGTCACGGCAAGCTTCTCGGCCAGCCGCCAGAAGCAATCAGAGCAACTCGCGCCCACGCCCAACTCAAACGCCTTTCAATACAATCTTTTCACCCCGCAGGTCAGCGTTTCGTATGTGCCCGATGTTTTCGGCCTGAACCGCCGGACCGTGGAGTCATTGAAGGCGCAGGAACAGGCGGTTCGCTTCCAGATGATCGCGACGTATACCACGCTGACCGCCAATGTGGTGGTCACGGCGATTCAGGAGGCGTCGTTGCAGACGCAGATTGACGCGACCCGCCAGCTCATCGACATCAACTCCAACATGCTTCAAATCCTGCGATACCAATTTGCCAAAGGTTATGCCAGTCGGCTTGATGTCGCCGCGCAGGAATCGCAGCTCGCGCAAGTCACCGCCACGCTGCCGCCGCTGCTCAAGCAATCGGCGCAGCAACGCGACCTGCTGGCGGTTCTGGCCGGCCGGTTTCCGAACCAGGCACCGGCTGAGAAATTCGAGCTTGTCGAGTCTGCAATTGCCGCAGGAACTGCCGGTGAGCCTGCCTTCGAACTGGTCGCGCAGCGTCCGGATGTGCTCCAGGCCGAAGCGAACCTGCACGCCGCCAGCGCCCAGATCGGCATCGCCATAGCGAACCGGCTGCCGAATATCACACTGACCGCAGATGCCGGCAGCACGGCGCTGGCCATCGATCAGGTGTTCACTTCGGGCACGGGCTTTTGGGGTGTGGGCGCGGCAGCTGACCGCGCCCATTTTCCAGGGCGGGACACTGCTGCACCAGGAGCGCGCCGCGAAGGCAGCCTACGTTCAAGCCGCGGAACAATATCGCAGCACGGTCCTGACCGCCTTTCAGAATGTTGCCGACACATTGACGGCGCTGGAACAGGACGCCGAGGCGCTGAAGACCGCCGCGGCCGCCGCAGATGCCGCCAAGGTAACGCTGGATTTGGCCCAACGACAATGGCAGGACGGCTACGCCGGCTATCTTGCGCTGTTAAGCGCGGAGCAAGCCTATCAGCAGACCCGGATCAACCTGGTGCAGGCCCAGGCCAATCGTTATGCCGATACGGCGGCGCTGTTTCAGGCGCTGGGCGGCGGCTGGTGGCACCGCACGATTTAGCCAAGGACAAACATGAAAAATAAATCATCTGACGGGATACCGCCTGCAGAGCGTCGGGTCCAATTCACGCGCGCCTATTGCCGTTGCCGTCATGGCGATGGCTGCAGTCATGTCATTCACCGGCTGTTCACCCAAAGCCGACAACAACTCGCAGACATCATCCGTCACGGCCAGCAACGTGACACTGACGGCAGCGCAGCGACAGAACATCCATCTTTACACCGTCGCAGCCGTCCAAATTTCACAAGACGATTGAGACCACCGGCGTCGGTTGACTTCGACAACGACCAGGCCACAAGCGTGTTGGCGCCCTTCTCCGGTCCGGTGTCGCGGCTGCTCGTTTCCCTCGGCGCCCAGGTCAAGGAAGGCGACCCGCTGGCGGTGGTGGATTCACCCGACTTTGCGACGGCCATCAGCGCCTATCGCAAGGCACTCGCCACCGCCCAGACCGACCCGCCGGCTTGCCGACCTGGACAAGGATCTTCTCCAGCATCACGGCGTCGCCCAGCGCGAAGCGGAGCAGGCGGAAACCGACGCCGTCAACGCCGAAGCCGACCGCGACGCCGCCCTGCAAGCACTCGTCTCGCTGAACGTTGATCCGCAGACCATCAAAGACATTCAGGAAGGCCGGCCGATTTCGCGCATCGAGGGCATGATTCGCTCGCCGATCGCAGGAACCGTGGTGGAAAAGCTGATCACTCCCGGAGAACTTCTGCAGGCTGGCACCACGCCATGTTTTACGGTCGCCGACCTTTCGCGCGTCTGGGTCATGGCGCAACTTTTTGGTTCGGACCTTGCTTCGGTCAGCCTCGGCGATCCGGCCGAAGTGATGACCGGCATCGGCTCGAATCACTTTTCCGGAACAGTGGACAACATCTCGGCCCTGGTGGACCCCGACACCCGTTCGGTGGCGGTGCGCGTGGTCGTCGAAAATCCGGGAGACTTCTTGAAGAAACAGATGTATGTCCGCGTGCGGATTCAGGCCCGCCAGGAAAGCACCGGCCTGCTGGTCCCGGTTTCGGCGATTTTGCGCGACGACGAGAACCTGCCGTTTGTCTATGTCGCCCAGCCCGACGGCAGCTTCGCGCGGCAGCACGTGACGCTTGGGTTATCGCGCCGGCGACCAATATGACATTGCCGCCGGTCTGCAGAGCCGGCGACCAGATTGTGGTTGACGGCGGGCATCTTTGTTCAATTCATGCAAAATCAATGAGCGACCCATCTGCCGCCAACCGGATCCGCGCCGCGAACGGCCTCGATCATGAACCGGATCGTGGCCTCCTCGTTGCGGCAGCGCTTTCTCGTCGTCCTCATGACGCTGGTGCTGATCGGCGCGGGCATCGCGGTCGCTGAGCGCCTGCCGGTGGATGCCTATCCCGATCTTTCGCCGCCCATGGTCGAGATCATCACCCAATGGCCCGGACACGCCGCCGAGGAAGTGGAACGGCTGATCACCGTGCCGGTCGAAGTCGGGATGAACGGCATTCCGCAGATGACCACGATCCGCTCGATCTCGCTCTATGGATTGTCCGACGTCATCCTGACTTTTCAACGACGGCACGGACAACTACTTCGCCCGCCAGCAGGTCTTCAACCGGTTGGCCGGATCTCAGTCTGCCGAGCGGCGTGACCCCTTCGGTGTCGCCGCTGTCCTCGCCTTCGGGTCTGATCTATCGCTACGTGCTGCAAAGCCCCGACCGCTCGCCGATGGAACTCAAGACCTTCGAGGACTGGATCGTCGAGCCGCCAATACAAATCCGTTCCCGGCGTGGCGGATGATTCGGGGTTTGGCGGCGGCACCATGCAATACCAGGTGCTGCTCGATCCGGCCAAGATTGCCGGCGGTCGGCTTGTCGGTGCCGCAGGTGGAGAGCGCGCTGGCGGCCAACAACGGCAACGCCGGCGGCGGATTCTATTCGCAAGGCGGCCAGTTCTATTACGTGCGCGGCATGGGGCGCCTGGACACTTCTGGAGGACATCGGCAACGTGGTGCTGGCGGTGCATAACGGCACCCCGGTGTTGCTGAAGGACGTCGGCCGCGTGGTCATCGGCATCGCCCCGCGCCTGGGCGAGTTCGGCTACGAGAAACAGGACGACGCCGTGGAGGGCGTCATCCTGATGCGCACGGGCGAAAAAACCCAGGACGTCCTGAAGCGGGTCGAGGCGAAGACCAAGGAACTCAACGACGAGATCCTGCCCAAGGACGTCAAAGTTCTTCCGTTCTACGACCGCAGCGATTTGATCGCGCTGACGACCCAGATCGTGGAGCGCAACCTGTTGCGCGGCATGTTGCTGGTCGTCGTGGTCCTCATATTCTTCCTCTACGATTTTCGCGCCGGATTGATTGTCGCCACCACCATCCCGCTGGCGCTGCTGTTCGCGTTTATTTGTCTCGATCTCCAAAACGCCTCGGCCAACCTGCTCTCCATCGGCGCGGTGGATTTCGGCATCCTGGTGGATGGCGCGGTGGTCATGGTGGAGAACATTTTCCGCCAGATCGCCGCGCGCCGAGGGAACTCCGCTCAACGTCACGGAAATCATCAAGGACGCAGCGGCGGAGGTGGACCGCCCGCTGTTCTACGCGGTCGCGGTGATCGTGGCCAGCTTCCTGCCGATCTATGTCCTGTCCGGGCCTTCCGGGACGCTGTTCAAACCGATGGCGGACACGATGGTTTTCGCGTTGGTCGGTTCCCTGATCGTCACGCTGACGCTGCTGCCGGTGCTGTGTTCGTGGTTCATGCGCAAGGGCGTGCGGGAGCGGCGCAACGCCGCTTTCGAAGCCATCAAATCGGTTTACACCAAGGGCCTCGATTTCTGTCTCGCCCATCCCTGGGGAACGACGTTCGCCTCGGCCATTCTGCTGGCCGGTTCGCTGCTGCTCATCCCGCGCATCGGCGCGGAGTTCATGCCGCAGCTGGATGAAGGCGCGCTGTGGGTGCGCGCCACGATGCCCTACACCATTTCGTTCGACGAATCGGCGAAGATCGCTCCCAAGGTCCGGGAGATTTTGCACTCCTTTCCCGAAGTCACCACGGTCGCCTCGGAACTGGGCCGGCCCGACGACGGCACGGATCCGACCGGCTTTTTCAACGTCGAGTTCTACGTCGGGCTCAAACCTTACTCGCAATGGACCGGCGCCTTATCGCACCAAAGCCGCACTGATCGAGGCCATCAACCAGAAGCTCGCAGGCCTTTCCCGGAATCATCTTCAACTACACCCAGCCGGCGGAGGACGCGGTGGACGAGGCGGAAACGGGCTTGAAAAGCGCACTGGCGGTCAAGGTCTTCGGCTCCGATCTGGATACGCTCGAACAAAAAGGCAAAGCCATCAAACAGGTCCTGGAGCGGGTGCGCGGAATCCGCGATGTGACGCTGGTGCAGGAACTCGGGCAGCCCAGCCTGACCATCAAAATCAACCGCGCCAGGATCGCCCGCTACGGCGTGAACGTCGCCGACATCAACGGCTTGATCCAGACCGCCATCGGCGGCGACGTGGCCACCCAGGTGGTGCAGGGAGAAAAGCAGTTCGATCTCGTCGTCCGCCTCGAACGCCAATACCGCGACAACCCCGAGGAAATCGGAAATATCCTGGTGGCCACGCCCGCCGGGCAACAAATTCCGCTCAAGGAATTCGCGGACATCCAGGTGACGAACGGCGCCTCGTTCATCTATCGCCAGGACAATTCGCGCTACATCGGCGTGCAGTTCTCGGTGGAAGGACGCGATCTGGCCGGCGCGGTGGAAGACGCCATGCAGCAAGTCAACCGAAAGGTCACGTTGCCGCAGGGCTATCGTCTGGATTGGGGCGGAGAATACACGGAATATACGGCTTCGCGCCAGCAACTGAATGTCATTCTGCCGCTGACCTTGTTCCTGATTTTCCTGCTGCTGTTTCGCGCTCTACAGCAATTTCAAATTCCCGTTCATCACCGTGCTCGGCGTGGTGCTGTCGGCGCCGGTGGGCGGCATCGTGGCGCTCTGGATCACCGGCACGCCGTTTTCGGTTTCCTCCGGCATCGGCTTCCTGGCCTTGTTCGGCGTCTCGGTGCAGACGGCCGTCGTCTATATCTCCTATGTCAACGAACTTCGCCGCAGCGGCACGCCTCTCGACGAGGCCATTCGCGAAGGCGCGATCCTGCGGCTGCGTCCGATCATGATGACCGCGCTGGTGGCGGCGTTGGGCTTGTTGCCGGCGGCGCTGGCCACCGGCGTCGGCACGGATTCCCAACGGCCGTTTGCCCTGGTCATTGTCAGCGGCCTGTTCACGCGGCTGTTGATCAGCATCTTTCTGATGCCGGCGCTTTATGCCCTGGTGGCCCGTTCCGGAGATCGGCTGGAAGTGTGACAGCGCTGGAAGGCTCCGAAGCGAAGAGCCGCGTTTCCAGGCGATCGAATCCAAGCTCAACTTCCCGCGTTGAGCGACAGACCTTGCAGGATCAGTGACGGTCCATCGGCGCTGCAAATTTGGCGGAGAGGGTGAGATTCGAACTCACGAACGGGTTGCCCCGTTGCCGGTTTTCAAGTCGCGTGACACGCGCGGTTACCTCTTCGGTTCACGCGCTAAACGATTGAAAGCGTTAGCTTCCGCCAAGCGCGCAAACTGCTGCATTTCTCCGCATTTCAGCCCGATCTGCAAATTGACTGCAAAACGCTAACATACTGTGCCGGTGGGATCACCCGGTTTGAAATACCGGTTCAGTCGCCAGGCGCGCGACCTTGCCGATAGGCGCTCCCGAAGGCGCGGAAGAACCGCAGTAGAGCCCGTGGAGTGGCGCGGACCGCGCGGCGTGTCTGTGTGGGGTGGCCCTGACCGCCTGCGCGGCCGTGGCGCCGCATGGGAAGCCGGATTCGCTTGCCGGCGCCCGATAGACGGCCGCTGCCGCAAGCGGCTCGCCTCGATCGCTACTCGTAGAAGCCGACAGTTAGATGAACGGGGCCGCTTGAATTGAACACGCCGTATTGGAGGTTTGCCGCCGGCCTACGCCCGGAATCGCGCCTGCCTTCACTGCAGGACTCGCCGGCGTTTGAAACCATCGTCGAACGCATCCGTAAACAAATGCACGTGCTTTGCTGTCATCCAGACCTGTGTAGTGCTATCCGTGGCCCTTCCGTCTTTGAACGCATCATCTATTGCGTGAAAATCGAGCGACCTCTCTTTGACCTGTTCTTCAATTCTTTCTCGGGCTACCGGGCAGCGTACTTTCGATCGCCCTACGAGGGGCTTCGCGCAAATGCCGAAGCGCTTGCAACGCTCTCGCCACTCCTAATCCCGTCACCTAAGACGGCCGGCCAAATGCCCGAGAACTTTATCGAACAGTCTCTCGGGATCGCCTTCTGCGAAAGTCTGGCTTGCCGAACCGGAACATGGTCTCTGCTCAGAGTGCGACGGCGAGTGGTCAAACCCGCAGGACGACGTGGCTGATATATCGAACGATAGATGGGAACTCCCCACTAGCGGCTATGCTAGATATGGCCGAAAGGCACCGTATTTTACGAAGCTGCGCATTTTCGGCGCATTCCTCAGCGCCGATTATCACGAACTCGTGCCGGAAAGGAAGCGCCATCGAGCGAGGCATTTGCACGAGCAGGGGTGGGCCTAGGAACCGCTGCGCCCGGCGCGTGCCCCGTGGTAGAAGCCGAAGCCGTGCCGACACTCGCCCGTCAACACGACGATTTGCAACGCTCGCTTGCCGCCGCGGTCGCGATCGGCGAGGTGCTGGCCGTTCTTGCCAAGGCGCTAGCTCTGCAAAGACGCGCCGCCCGCAATGTCGAGGCACGGCGCGGCGCGGCGCCGCGCCGTGCAGTTGAGAATTCACGCCGAACTAAAAACCGGACTGCTGATCAAGGCGATGTTTGCGAGCCCTGAGCGCCGGACGTCGCCGAGCTGGGCGTGTCGAAGGTCGTTCCATCGCTCTGGCAGCTTCTTGCCGGAAATGAAAGGGCGGTCGAGCGCTAACCTGCGCGAGCATCCGGGCGTGCCGACGACCAGGGGCGCGCTCGATGCCGCCTCGGACGTGGCGCCGGTGATCAGTACACGCATTGCTGTTCACTGCTGCTCGCAACGACAATTGTCGTTTCTTCCGCAATGAGCAGCAATACACATGACTGCGTCTGGACGGAGGCGGCTGTTCGCCGAACCGAGCCGGATCCCCTGGGGTGCTAGCACTGGATCGGAACACGGCGTCAGCACGAATTGGTGACAGGGCCTTGTATTTCATGCAAGTCCGCGGTTGAGCGCGCCCAACAATGACCCCACGGAAGCGACGGTTGGCAAACCATGACTTTTCGTGAGGTCCTGACCATTCGGTTCACTTACTGACGTTCACTAGTCGTACCGCGCTGTGCGGGAGAGTAGGATTAAACGAACGAGGGCAGCAGCGCCACGGGACAATACCAACGATGCGGTGGATCAGTGCCAACCAGCTTGAAACCTGGGCGCGGACTCTGGGTTCACGGAACGATCTCGCGAAAGTCGTGAGCGATCTAATACGCGCGACCGCAGATGACATCACGGCGATTCGCTTCCCAAGCGGCGATAAGGGCCAAGTTCGTGGTTTTGACGGACACCTCGTAAGTGCCGCCGCCTATCTCAATGTGCCCGAAGGACACTCTTACTGGGAGTTCGGTACGAGCGAGGACTATAAGGGCAAGGCGAAATACGACTTCGACATACGAACACAACAAGTGGCTCCAGCCGATCAATCGGACGCTACCCTTGTCCTTGTTACACCGTGGACTTGGGACAGCTCCGATCCAAACAACAAGATCGAGGATTGGATAGCTGCCCGAAGGAAAGAATCGTCTTGGAAGGCTATTAACTTTATCGACGGTCCCGCGTTGGAAAGCTGGCTGGAATATTGCCCTGCCGTATCAGCCTGGCACGCCGCTAACACGCTTCAGGTTCGTCCAATCGATAATATACGAAGTACGGACGAGTTCTGGCGAGACTACTCGGGCCAGTTCGGACCCGCGATCACTGAAGAGGTCCTGCTCTGCGAGCGCGACGCCGAGGCAAAACAGGTACTCGACGGATTGATGCAGTCCAACAATGCAGTCTCTTGCATAGCAGATTCCCAAGATGAAGTTATAGCTTTTGCCATCGCCACCATTCGACGATCACCGTCCGAAGTCCGCCTGTTCTTGGAAGCGCGAACCTTAGTCATCGATAGCATTTCTGCCGGGCGCTACCTTCTGGGCAACAAGAAACTTGTTCTTCTATTGCGAAACGACGCTACCCGTTCGCCTGGCCAGTTCTCCGTGATCGGGTCAACCCTCGTGCCACTGACAAGGATGCAACGTGTCGGTGCTGCAGTCACGCTCAACCGTCCGACGGGCTATGCGATGGGTAAGGCGATGATGTCAATGGGTTTGGATGAGAATGAAGCGCTCACGCTCGCGCGCGGCTCCGGTCGCAGCCTCACCGCCCTAGCGCGTCTTAGACCCGGAGGATCCTACGAAGAGCCCGGTTGGGTCGCTCAGGGTGCCAGCCTCCTTCCCGCCATTCTTGCAGGTGCTTGGGACTCATCCATCACCCTGGACCAGGAGATCGTAGAGACGATCTCCGGCGGAATCTCATGCGGGCAGATTGAAACACGAATCCGCGGATTGTTGAGTAACCCGGACCCTCCATTCGATTTGGAAGGCACGATCTGGAAGGTCCGAGCGCCTATGGACGCATTTATGCGGGTCGGCTTCTTGATTGGCGGCCAAGAGGCGGCCTTGCTTCGAAATGCAATGATCACCGTCTTCGGTGAGATTGAGCCCGAGGTCGATCCGGACGACATCGTCACCGCCCCCCGGGTATCTGCTTCCGGTCACAGCGAGTGGCTGCGAGAAGGGTTAGCGACGACATTGCTATTGCTTGCCGTTTGGAGCAATCCTGGCCGAGTAAACTTAGGAGGCGAAAGCGGCCAGACCTTCGCCAATCGGGTTCTCAAGGAACTCCCTGGCCTAACTACCGACTACCGATTGCTGACGAGCCTTCGTAGGGAACTTCCCCTGCTCGCGGAGGCTGCACCAGACCCTTTGCTCTCAGCCCTCGAGCAGATGCTCGGGGGCGAAGGTGAGCTGATCCGCCCGATCTTTGACGAGAAGGAAAGCTTACTCTTTCCGACGTCAAAGCGTACCGGTGTGCTCTGGGCTCTGGAAACGCTTGCATGGGATCCCGACTATTTCCGGCGCTCTGTGCTGACGCTCGCCCGTTTGGCGGTCATCGATCCTGGCGGCCGTTTGAGCAATCGGCCTTCCAAGAGCCTCTCTGAGATCTTCTTGCCCTGGAATCCCCAAACCAATGCCTCATCAACCCAAAGACTGGCTGCGCTAGACGAAATCTCCAAGCTAGCCCCTGATGTCGGCTGGAAACTAGTTAGGAGCCTGTTGCCGACCCATTACGGTGTGTGACTCCAACCGCAAAGCCGCGGTTGCGCGAGGCCGGCGCTTCAGAGCGCAAGCCCATCACGTATCGCGAATTGGGCGAGATGCAGTCCGCCGTGTTGCAACGTGCGTTTCGACTTGCCGATCACAATGTCGATCGCTGGATAACGCTTATTTCAGGGATCGGCACCTTTCCAGCGCTGGAACGAGCCGGCGCCATTGCTCTACTAGACACTCTGTTTTCCAACTGGACAATGCGGATCGGAATCGCCTCTGGACGAAATTCGCGACGAAGTAGCGCGACACGAACGCTTCAAATCCGCGAAGTGGGCGCTAACCAGCGCCGCGCTGGCACCGATGAAGGATCTAGTTGAGCGTCACGCACCACCCGATCCAGTAATGCAGGTGGCTTGGCTATTCGACACGTGGACACTGGACGACACAGGCGATCTGTCCGCATCGAATCAGCGCCGGACTGAAGCGTTGAAGCAACTTTACATCGCGGGCGGCATCGACAGTCTATTCAAACTCGGCATGGACACCCAGATGCCGCACTTGGTGGTAGAAGCCATGTCCGCCGCCCAAGTCGGCGAGATCGAACTCCAACAACTGTTGGAACGTACCTTCGATCATTCCCCTGATTCGCCTTCACCTGGGGTCTAATGGCCCTTTACCGACAAATTGCAGGTGCCGTAAAGGCCGAGAGTGGCTATCGGATGCGAAGGTGTCGCGGAAGATTTCGAGCGCAATGACCGCGAAGCTCCTACTAGCGTGGCCAGATGACCTGTCAACGTGGAGGATTGTCGGTCATTTTGGCCCGACGTGCTAGCCGCTTTTTGGCAGCAGAAACCACCTCGGTACGTTAATGGAACCCGGCTTTCGCTTGTCCGTTCGTTGCTGATGCTGTTGCGGTTCGGTCGCGCTTCAGCTGCCTTGGCATCGTCCAGCAATCGACTCTCGGAAGTTCCGACCTCGCTGCTATTGAGGATGTTGGACAGGCTTATTCCCGAACTGAACAGCAAGGCCGTTACGCCGGACACGATGCTGACCTTCCACGTCGAAAAGACATTAGCCGCGCTCGATAGCCGCGCAGACGCTAGCAATGCCGACGTCGCACAAAGAGAGTATGCCCTTCTGCCATTACTCGAGTTCGGAGATAGAAAGCTGCGAGTTCACAACCTTATGGCCTCCGACCCGTCCTTTTATCATGAGATATTACGTGCAGTATTTCGCGGGAAGAATGACCCAAAGGAGGATGTTGACGAGGCGACCCGAGGTCGCGCGCGACTAAGTTATTCGTTGTTGTCTCACTTCGACAAGCTCCCCGGCCAAACAGAGTCCGGCATCGACGGGGCACGCCTTACCACTTGGATCGACGAAGTCCGCCGCCTCGGCATCGAGACAGACCGAGCTGAGATCACTGACGACTACGTCGGCAAAGTGCTGGCGCACTCGCCACGTGACGACGACGGAGGCTGGCCCCACCGTGCCGTGCGAGACCAGATCGAACGACTCGCGTCCAACATTATCGAGCAGGCAATCCAAGTTGAGCGTTTTAATATGCGAGGAATCCACGGCCGAGCGCTTTTCGAGGGAGGAAAGCAAGAGAGAGAACTCGCTCGCGACAATTACGAGAGCGCCCAGGTCGCGATTGGATGGCCACGCACCTCCGCAATGTTGCGCGCTATGGCGAGATCTTGGGAAGACGATGCGAAGCGGGTGGACTTAGAGGCGGCACAACGAAAGCTTCGCAGCTAATCACAGAACTACGTGGGACGTACGATCACGTATTGCACAGTTAAGTTTCCTGCGGTCGCCGAACCCCAACTGAATGGCAACACACGATGTCTTCCCGTAGGCTCCCCCGTCCCGGATACGGGTAGATAGTAGACTCTCCCGGAACGGGGGATGTCATGAGGAAGTCGAGGTTCACGGAGTCACAGATCGTCGCGATCTTGAAGGAAGGCGAAGCCGGCGTGCGCTGAGGGAGCTGACGAGGAAGCATGGGATCAGCCGTGCGACCTACTTCAACTGGCGAGCGAAGTACGGCGGGGTGAGCGTTTCGGAGCTGAAGCGGATGAAGGAGCTCGAGGCGGAGAACGCGAAGCTCAAACGCATGTACGCGGAGCTGGCCCTGGAGAATGCAGCGATCAAGGATCTTCTGTCCCGAAAACTGTAGAGCCGTTCGCGAAGCGACAGGCGGCGGAGGTGCTCGTGAAGGAACACGGGCTATCCATCGGCAGGGCCTGCAGGGTCGCGAGGCTATCGCGGACGGCGTGGTATCGAAGCCCCAGATCGTGCATGGAGCGAGATCGAGGGGTGATTGAGGTGCTGAACGAGATGGTGGCTCGCAGGCCTCGTTGGGGTTTCTGGAAGCTCTACGACCGGCTGCGGCTGGATGGTCAGTGCATCAACCACAAGCGCCTGCATCGGGTGTACTGCGCCATGAAGCTGAATCTCCCTCGCCGAACCAAGCGGCGCTTGCCGACACGCATCCGCCAGCCCCTGGCAGCTCCTGCAGGGCTCAACCAGATCTGGGCGCTGGACTTCATGGCTGATGCGCTCTACGGCGGCAGAGCCTTCCGGACGCTCAATCTGATCGATGAAGGCAATCGCCAGGTGCTTGGAATCGAAGTCGCGCACTCGATCCCGAGTCTGCGGGTGATCCGGGTGATGGAGCAGCTGATCGAGCTGCACGGCAAGCCTCGAGCGCTGCGCCTGGACAACGGGCCCGAGCTCACGGCAATCGCCTTCACCGAGTGGTGTACGACCCGAGGCATCGAGCCCCGGTTCATCCAGCCGGGGAAACCGGATCAGAACGCGTTCATCGAGCGCTTCAACAAGACCTATCGGGACGAAGTGCTCGACGCCTACGTGTTCGAATCGATCGAGCAAGTACGCGAGGTCACCGAGACCTGGTTACACGAATACAACGAGGAGCGGCCGCATGACAGCCTTGGCCGTGTGCCGCCACTGACGTTCATGCCGAGGCCACTAACTACCCGGGAGTCTAGTTTTAAACTGTGTCCTTGACGGGGAAGCCTACGTTCCGTCAGCCGCATCCTGAAGAAAGTCACCAAGGCACGGGAAATGGAACTTGGGGCCATCGCCGCTCTCTTTCGCCAGTAGACCGTGCTCATCCAGACGCCCTCAAAGGCCGTACCAGTCCGTACCACTGGTGCGAGTTCGCGGCACGCTGCCGCGCCGCGCTGATTGCCTGTGACTAACAGGACCTGCCTACACTGCCCGATAGGGAATGTCCGAGGCAACCACTTTGACCTTTCCGGTATGAAACGCCGCTAAGCAATCCTCGGCGAACCGTTCGCCCTTCCTGCCGTCCGCGGCCGGTCCAACGACTACTCGCTTTAGTGCTCCGGACCTGTTCGTCTCCAATCGAACTCTGGATACTTCACCAACTCGTAAGCGCGGTACCTTCGTTTTACTTCCGGGGGAGGAATTTCAGCTTGATGAATCTGAATGAAGCGAAATTCTCTTTCATGCCTGTAAGCCTCGTGTTTGAAGAATAGTGAAGCCCGAAGCGCATAGAGCGACAGCGAAATCGATAACTCCTTCATATAGGCGTTGATAGATTCACCGCTCATACCTTTACCGCGAGGCAGAGAAATCAGAGCAAACATTTCGTCTATCATTGTGCGATGGATACTCGCGAGCTGAGCGTCGTCATACAGAACGTGATGAGTGCTGTTGTTTGGTATCGGGACTCCGTTATCCTTCGTGAAGGCCGCCTCTAGAGCTTTTCCATCAAATCCGATCGCGTATCCCCGCCCGTTGTCTGCATATGCTCTCCATTGTCCGAGTTCGTTGCCGTCCTCGCTAAATGAACAAACGAAATAGTGCGCACTTCCCTCCATGCCTCTCTCGTGGAACTCCTCAAAGTGCCTCGCGAACACCTTGCTTTCCGCCGGCCCGGATTCCGCCTCTGGTTTAGAATTCTCACAGCATGAGAAAACCCATGGCTTAACTCGGACGGGTCATTGAGGCTAAAATACGGACAGCCAAAGCTTCCAGTCTCAAGAACGCCCCGTAGCCCCGCATTGTTCGTGTAGTGGTAGATAATCTCAGGCGCTTGGCGACTTTCCTGTAGTGACAGAAACTCCCTGACAATAGCTTCGGCTTTGCTTTCAAATACAGTCAAAGCTTCCCTAAGCTCCGGCGGTAAGCCTGGCTTCTCCATTTCCGCCCCCAGAAGTCACGCCTGCATTTTGGTGGGTTTAACTTGGTTGAACTTATAGGCAGCGATGTCGGGAACCGTTTCGATCATCTCGTAATCGACTTCCATATCCGAAACGCCACAGCTAACGACGTAGCGGATATGGCCCTCGCCGTTGGTAAAGCGTACCAGCTCTGTTCCAATACCTTTTGGCCATCGCGTTCAGTCTCTCGCTGCAGCAAAAAGGTCTCGCTCTGGCCTTCGCCCAGAATCATGCCTAATACGTACAGAGCCTTGCTTCTTGCACGAATACCGGCGCACCACTCGCTCCTCGAAACGCCCGGAATGAATTGTGAAAGTAGTTGACTCCGCCCTCCGGGCTGGAGCCGGCAACGCTCCCCTTATGGAAACGCGTCTGCCGATTGACCTGCATCGTTCCTGGGACGGCGTAGGTATTGCTGAATTCGCAGCAGTACATGTCCTCAATCCAGTTGACCATCGACGTGAGAGAAAAAAACTGGGGTATTTCAGTTAGATACATCAAAGGCAGCCACATCTAGTGTGGGATGAAGCGTTGGCCGTCCAAGCTCTCTGATGGTTAATGGCGACCCGTCGGCAGCGGGCTCTTCTTCTCGACTCGTGTAAACAAATACGAGGGTTCTATCGACTCCTCAACTACGTGCTTACAGGTCACCAGATGCTTCCGCTTTCGGCCGACCAAAAAGCCCGTTCCGTACGAATATCTTTATCGCTGACTGATCTCTCGACCCAGGAGGCTGGATCGAGAACAGCGGCACGATATACGAATGCGGAAAACCTTCTGACATAGCGCGGTATTGTATCGCGCACGATGCCGCACAGCCCAATGTTGTCCATGACGCCAGGCGGCAGCTGTCGGGCCTCGATCACGGCCCGGTGCAGATTGCGCACTACCAGCCAGCAGGTGCGATCACCGATGTCTAACGGATCAAAGCGCCCTCGGTGCCTGAGCCGAAAGTAGCGTTGGACCGGACTGATCGTCTATCCAATAATCCGCGCCGCAGCACGCTGTGTGGAATTAAAGTGTCACATTAGAACTTCACCAGGCTGAGGCAGCGCCTGGGGATCATATACGTTCTGCAAAAAGACGTTCCAGGAATGGGCCGACTGACCAAGATCGGCATGACGACTCGCAGCGGTGAAGACCGTGCGGCCGAGTATGGGGGCGGAGGATGGGAAGTCATCGACGAACTAAGTGTGTCAGTCGATGAACCGTACCAGTTGCAGGAGATCGAGGGTCGCATACACTACCGGCTCGAGCGATACCGATGTGGTCCGGCCTCGCGTTCGGTCTGACCGAAGTGTTCACCTGCGGCCGACGACCTGGCGGCGGCGCAGCGAGATGAGCAGCAGGGCATTCACGCCGACCGCGTTGAGAACAACGCGAGCGCACTAACAAGATGGTCGAGCGCAAGATCATGCAGACCTATGCGGCGGCGGTTGCACGTCTACATATGGGCAAGTATGAGGAGCCGGACCTTTCGGACAGGCATCAATACGGCATCCCGTGGAATGCGAGAAAGGAGGAGATTGCCGAATGGCTTATCCACCAGAAGGCACTGGAGGCGCTCGACAAAATCGGAGCGGACGCGCCCACGTTCCGCGCGATGCTCAAGGGCGACTTGGCTGCGATCCGACAGCGATGGGATAAGGCTGAAAAGACACGGCTCCAGCGTGAGCAGGACGAAAAAGTAGCTGCCGCAGGACGAGCCAGGGTCGCAGAAACAAAAGGCAAGAGGAACGGCTGCTAGAAGAACAACGTAATAGGCTGCGCGCGGAGCTGGCAACACATCAGGCCGCGGTGACAGACATTAAAAAGAGCTTGAGTGCGTGTGCGAACCTGATTTTCGCTGGCGTGGTAGTGGCTTTGCTGTCGCTGATGTGGCTCATTGGGGATTGGACGAGTAACCATCGCCTAGACGGGTTCGGGCTTTTTTTGGGGTGATCCTTGTTAGCGCTGCCACTGTTGCGGTGTACTTGATACGCCACAAGATCAAAACTCGCCTTGCCAAGATGCGTCGCCGTTGGGATGAGGCGCACTCAGGGCTGTAATCTGAAGTGCTTGCGGCTACCTTCTAAACCACCCGCAGAGGCGTCAACAAAGTGGCATTGCGGTACTTCTTTGATCTGCCTGTCTATCGTCTTTCTGCGGAACAGTACTATGCGGGCCGAGACGCATACATTGAACGCATCATCTTTCGCACCGGCACGCCAGAAGAACCGCATCTGCGGCAACGCGAAATGGCGAGTCCCGCAGCAACGACGCATTGCGCAACCATCTTACGGAAAAGTATGGCGGCTGTTGGCAGTTCAACGAAATCATCGGCTACATAAAGCTTGATTTCCTCGGGAGTCAAATTCGAGGCGAGTACTTCGCTGTCGATAGGAAGCGGATTGTTCGAACACGAACGAAGACGTTCGAATACAAGACTTGGAAGCTTGCACCGGAGATCGACATCGAGCAACCCTACGGGACAGGGGAAGTGTTAGGCGCCATCCAGCGATACATTCAAGCCTGCAAGGCGGAACTGCCGAAGCGGTTCATTGATACATCTAACTTCGACAAGCTGGCGCCGCACATCGATTGGGGGACTTTGTACCTACGGCACGATCTGAATCCCGCCGGCCCCAACAGCCAGGGTGGAAACATAGACCAGTGAACTCGGCAATTGCTGCATGTTGTACACAATTGCTGTATCAGGCACTGCCCCACCGGTACTCGAATAGTTCACATACATTCGGGGTTGCCGCTACTTTGCACCCAAAATGAAAGTACCCCTTGCACCGGCATGACTTGTATCAGCGTAGCCGACGAGGTAGAGAAATTCAGAGCGTAAATTGCGACGGTATCGGCGACCGAGCCGTTAGTACTTGAGGTATAGCAATAGAGGAATTGTTCTTGAAGGGTCACGGCAAAGCTAATAGGGCTAAGCCCTAGGCTGCGAAGCCCGATACCTGAATGCTGGAGGCTGGTGCCAGCACGCCATTCTTTGTCGTCATTACCTGAATAGAGGGAACGAATGGGGCTGTACGTGGACAACTGGATATAGACATGTTGAGCGGTGGCGATAATTGCAGTTGGGTTAGCGTCGCAGCTGGGGCACGCTACGAGGGGGTCGCTGATGGATAATTGATGGGGAACTCCGTTGATCATGTTGAAAGAATAGACCACTGCTCCGAACTCCCCAACATTGTAGACCGCGTACAAATATTGGCCGGTAGGATCCACTGCGGTAACGCTAGGGACGGGCTGTGAAGTTTGGCTTTCCGGGTTATAAGGAATCGGCGACGGAAGAAACGGACTACCACTTACCGCGCTTACGCCAGAAGTATTCACCTCATACACCACGATACCACCCGGGCTTGTGGCTATCGCATAGCTATCGGTCGGTAGTACCGTCGAGGCAGCGACTAGTTTGTTATTCGGACAAGGATCAGCCGAAGCGCTTGTATAACCCGTACCTGGAACAATGCGGTCGGGAGACCTTCACCCCCATGGTCGACGTAATTGATGAACCGAGACGATATTCGTACTTTCGGATCCGTGTAGTCCGTCGGTCCGGGATTGACTTGCGGATAACTCTCTATGTACGCAGTCGGGGAGTAGACGTTATATTGCCATGCCGTGCACTTCGACGCCTGAGTCGTCGTTATAGCGGAGGTGCAAATAGTGATTAGATTCGTCGCGGTGGCGGCGAAGCTGCTGAGCTGAATCCTAGAAGAATTGATAAAATCGAGGCTGTCACGACAATCGGCAGCAAGCTGCTTCTCTTCATGACGTTTACTCCCCATTCAAGTTCTTGTTATTGAGTTCGGACAGAGGCGAACTCTATGTTCTTGCCATTCCGGTTGAGCTACGCTCGCTCCTGGCCCGAGCACGATCCTATCAATCTATTGGCGCACGCAGTTGCTGTTTTGACATTCGTAGAGCGTGCTATACGGCTTGCTGCACTGCGGACCATTGTATGGACCGCCCCCGGCTGTCGCTCGGTACGTTCGCGGCAATGATCCGTAAGCGTGCCGTATACGACCCCAGGCGTTTCAAAGAAACCGCAGTCATATTTGATGTTCTAGGCCGCGCGCTTCTTTCGAGCTAACACCCCAGGGCCGCCCAACCCGCTGAGCATCAGCCACGCACCGACCGTGCATGTCCGTGACCTCACACCAGCGCGGCTCCTTCGTCGGGTCCAAACATTCCGCTCGGGTCGAGACCAACACGATTTGGTGACAGAGCCAGATAAAACGACTATACGAGCCGCCGATTTGCCCACGTAAACCGAATTTCAATGACCATTGCGTCCGGTCGGAGCCGGTGCGTATTCCGGTCGATCGTGACCGCTGATTCCGATTTGACGTGACCGGGATTCCGAATTCGCGTGACCGCCGATTCCGATTTGGCGTGACCGGTTTTTAGGGGTCGATCGGAACGGCGGCACGGCCGTTCGGGGCTGACCGCAGCTGAAGTGCTCAAGGGATACCCTCGCCGGTTTTGGTACCGGAGAGGGTCGATGCCGACAAGAGCACTGAGCATGCGCAAGATCCGAGAACTGATCCGACTGAAGTACCAGGCACGCCTCTCGCACGAGCAGATTGCCGGGGCGCTGGCGATCTCTAAGGGCGTGGTGGCCAAGTATGTCGGTCGCATCGAGCGCGCCGGCCTTGAGCCCAGGGAGTTGCTGGGGCTGTCGGACGCCGAGGTGCTGGCGCGTATCACGCCGGCGCCGCGGCCGGCGAGCTACGGCGGGCGCATCGCCCCCGACTTTGCTCACGTGCACGCCGAGCTCAAGCGCCCGAGCGTGACGCTGATGCTGCTGTGGCAGGAATACACCAGCGCCAATGCCGAGGGGCGAACCTACCGGTACTCGCAGTTCACGGACCTGTACCGGGATTACGTGGCGACGCTGCGCCGATCCATGCGCCAGGTACACCGCGCCGGGGAGAAGCTGTTCGTCGACTACGCTGGCCAGAGCGTGCCGTACGGGCGAGAAGGCGATCGGGCGCAGATCTTCGTTGCGGCACTG
Source organism: uncultured Gammaproteobacteria bacterium (assembly GCA_963701975.1). Lineage (GTDB taxonomy): Bacteria > Pseudomonadota > Gammaproteobacteria > Steroidobacterales > Steroidobacteraceae > FEN-1191. Next base: position 2,236,244 of record OY969692.1, on the reverse strand, counting down.
GGCGCCTCGCATTACACCTTTGCCTGTGCCACGGCGCACCAGCGTCTGGTCGACTGGACCGGAGCGCTGGTGCGGGCGCTGGAATTTATCGATGGCGTGCCGGCGCTGATCGTGCCCGACAATGCCCGGGCGCTCATTGCCGATCCGGATCGCTACGAGCCGCGCGCGTCCGCCACGATCGAGGATCTGGCCCGACACTATGGCACCGCGGTGCTGCCGGCGCGCCCATACCGGCCGCAGGATAAAGCCAAGGTCGAAGTGGCGGTGCAGATCGTACAGCGCTGGATCCTGGCGCGGCTGCGTAACCGCGTGTTCGCCACATTGGCCGATGTCGACGGCGCCATTGGCGATCTGCTGCCGGAGCTGAACACCCGAGCCTTCAAGCGTCTGCCCGGCTCGCGCCTTACGGCATACCTGCAGCTCGACCGCCCGGCGCTCAAGGCGCTGCCGGTCAGCCGCTACGAGTTTGCCCGCTACTACGAGGCGCGCGTGAACATCGACTACCACATCGCCATCGAGGATCACTTCTACAGCGTGCCCCAGGCCTTGGTGCATCAGAAGGTCGAAGTGCGTGCCACGGCCCGCAGCGTTGAGATCCTCTACCGCGGAGCGCGCGTGGCTTCCCACGCGCGCTCCTTTACCCGCTATGCGCATACGACCCTGCCGGAACACCTGCCCGCCGCGCACCGCGCGCATCTGGAGTGGTCCCCGGGCCGGCTGATCCGCTGGGGTGAACAGCATGGTGCGGCCTGCGCCGAGGTGATCCGCCACATCCTGGCGTCTCGGCCACATCCGGAACAAGGCTACCGGGCCTGTCTGGGACTGCTGCGCCTGGAGCAACAGCATGGCGCCGTGCGTCTGGAGGCGGCCTGCGCTCGAGCGCTGCTGCTCGGCAGCGCTCGTTATCAAACCGTGGCGCAGATCCTGAAGCAACGCACCGAGAGTTTAGCGGTGAGTGAGAAGACCGACTGGAGTGCGCCCGAACACGCGCATCTGCGTGGGCCGAAGTATTACCAATGAATGAAGGAGGACATGACCGATGATCGTGCAACAGACCCTGACCCAACTGCGAGCGCTCAACCTGGAGGGTATGGCCAGCGCCTTCGAGGAGCAGGTGACGCTGCCCAGCAGCAGCTCGCTCGCCTTCGAAGATCGTGTGGCATTGCTGGTGGAACGAGAGGCCGCCCACCGTGACGGCCGGCGTCTTACGCGGCTGCTGGCCAAGGCGCGCTTCAAATACGCCCAGGCGTGTCTGGAGGATCTGGACACCCGGGCCAGTCGCGGCCTGGATGCTCGGCTCATCACCAGCCTTGCCCATGGCCAGTGGCTCGAGCGCGGGCAACCCATCCTCATCGCCGGTCCCACCGGTGTCGGCAAAACCTGGCTCGCCTGTGCGCTGGCGCAAAAGGCTTGCCGTCTCGGACACACCGCGCTCTATGCCCGCCTGCCGCGACTGCTCGAGGAGCTGCGCATCGCGCGCGGTGATGGCACCCACAAACGCCGTCTCCTGGCACTCGCCAAAATCGAGGTGCTGGTTCTCGACGACTGGGCGCTGCAGCCCCTGGAACCCTACGGCCGAGAAGATCTGCTGGAAATCATGGACGACCGTGCCGAGCGGCACGCCACCATCATCACCGCGCAGCTGCCCATCGAGCACTGGCACGGTTGGATCGGCGACGCGACCATTGCCGACGCCATCCTGGATCGGCTGCTGCATCACGCTCATCGGCTCACGCTCAAGGGTGAGTCCCTGCGTCGGGCCACCAAGGAGCCCAAATCCCGTTCCGACAAAACCCCCATCGTGACCGACTGAGTTATCATCAACGCCGAGCACTTCACTGCGTGCCAGACCGGTCACGATAAATCGGAAACGCCGGTCACCATCACCGGAATACGCAGCCGGAGGGTTGGCTCTTGGTAGCCCCGCTCCCGGAGCACCAACTTCCGGGGGCGAACTCCGGAGGGGGTTGCCGGCAACAACGGCCATACGGCCCCATTTGAATGTGCCGGAGGTCCGGCCGATGTCCGGCGGGGCGGGCTCGGCCTAAGGCCCCCGGATGCCCCATTGGCCGCCTCGGAGAGGCTAGGGGCGGCGTACGACCGGGCGAGGGTCCGAGAGAGGGCGGCCGGGGCTCATAGGGGCTCGATTATCGGGCCCCGAGAGGTCCAATCGGGCATCCTTTTAGGTACGGCCGGCCGGCAAACGCGCCCGAGGGCCAAATTTGCCGCCGGAATTCGCCGAGAACGCGGCAGCGATTGTCGCAACGGGCGCCGAGGGTCTGGTCGCTCATCGCCCGCACGCGCCCGTCGCGTTCACAGTACCCCGCTCTCATTGACCTTGAGCTCGCCCGCGCGGCGCGCGAGCGGAATCACGTCGCTTTCGAAGTCCCGCCGTAGGGGAATTCGAGGCCGCGCTCGCGCCTCGCGCAACGCGATGCGCCGATCCTCGACCAAGATCACGACCCGCCGGCCGGCCCAAAGGTCCGTGTCGGGCCCAATGCGGCCTCAAGCTGACGGATCGAGGTCGGATCGAGCATCAGGCACTGCTCCGTCTCATCGAAATGCAGGAGCCAGGCGAGATCGTAGCGGCCGGTACCGACCGCTTCCTGGGTCACCCCGGCGATCGCGAGTGTGACGCAACCGCCTGCGAAATCTTGCCGTCGCAAAATCCGGTCCGGGCGCAGCATCTGTTCGGTTCTCACGCTTCCCCTCCTTTTCGTTTCACTTTACATGGTTAAGATACACGCGCCGCGAGGCTTGTTTTGCAGCCCCGGGAAGCGCCACCCCTCGATGCGGGGGCCGCCTTGCGCGCCTTGCCGCGCATCGCACCGAGCGCCGAAATCGCGGCTCGAAGGTCCGCGAGCGTGGTGCGCGAATAGCGCAAAGTGGTCGCGATGTCGCCGTGGCGCAGGAACGCCTTCACCGCAGGCGCCCCGACGCCGGCGCGAAACAGATCGCTCGCGAGCGCGTGGCGCCAGGCGTGCAGGCCGGCGTGCTCGATGCCGAGACGCTGAAGCAGCGGGGCGAGCTGATCGCGGCGTACGCTGCCCGACCACAGCGGCTCGCCGCGTCGGTTCGCGAACAGCAGCCCCAGCACATTGGGTTTCCAGATCTTCCGATAGGCGACGAGGCGTTTCACGAGCTCCTCGGGCATCGGCAAGTCGGCGCGCGAGTTGCGCGACTTCAGGCTCTGGATCTGCCCGCGATTGGCCGACTGGCGCACCAGCAGCCCGGAGCGCTCGAAATCCACGTGTGCCCAGGTCAGGCCCAGGGCCTCCCCTGCCCGCAGTCCCATGTGCGCGTAGATCGCGTAGAGCGTCGCCCAGGGCTCGGCCGCGGCCGCGAGGATCGCGGACGTCTCGGACGCCGAGAAGCTGCGCGCCACGTACTCGACGCCGGTGAGCTTCGGCAGCGTCACGGCGCGCGCGCCTATTGGCGTGGCCGCGTAGCCCTCGAGCGCCGCACGGCTGAGCATCCGCCGCAGCAGATTGACGACGCCACGAATGGTGCCGCGCGCGAGCCTCAAGCCGGCCAGGTGTGCGATCAACTGCTGCACTGCGGACAGGTCGATCTCGTGCAGCCAGGTAACGGCGAGGTGCGGCACCAGGTGGCGGCGCAAGTAGCAGCCGAAGGCCGCGCGGCTGGCTGGCTTCAGGATCGCCACGTAGGCGCGCTGGTAGTGCTCGGCGTAGCGACCGAAGTGGATCCGCCGCGAATCGTGCTCGCGCGGTCGCGCGGCCCGGATCACTTGTCTACCTCCGGTATCCGGCTGGGCGGAACATCCGGAACCGCCGGAACCCCCGGTTCCGGAAGTTCCCCTTGTTCCGCTTGCACGGGGGTCGAAGGGAGGTATCGCTGCCAGGCATCCCAGAGGTGTTCACGTCGATAGCCCTGTCGCGGCTCCCCGCCCGCTCTGACCTTGACGCTGATCACTCCGTAGGGCCGAAGCATCGAGGCCAGCGCGCGCTCGCCCAGCCCCTTGCCGTGCAACTCGGCCCAGGGCGCGTCGGCGGCCAGACCCGATTCCTCCGCCTTGCGCAGCCGTTCCAGAACCGTGCGGGTGTGCAGCGCATCGGTGTCACCGAATATCACCCGCAGATCCGCCAGCAGCCGCACGCCGAGGCTCGCGCGGCGGTTGAGGGCCGAGCGGCACAGCGATACGCAGGCCGCGCGGGAGCTCGTCGGCCAGTGCCCGCCGGCCGCGTCTGCCAGGGCGATCAGCGGCTCCCACAGTTCCGAGGCTCGATCGACGATGCCCTCCGGCAACTGCGGCGTCGCTGCGCCCACCGTCCAGCCGACGGTCGCGCCCCAGGCGGCCAGCAGGCGGCGAAGCGAGAGCCCTGGCTCGGCCTGATCGCGGTGTCGGAACTGCTCCACCGACTCGTCCGGCCCGCGCCGGCGCATTCGGATGATGATGGCGCGCGACATGATCGTGTCCGGCAGCTCGCCCAGGCCCGCGAGTGCCGCGGCCGCGTAGACCGGGAAGCTTTCGACATCGTGTTTGGGCCCGACGCAGCGCTGCACCGTGTTGCCCACTCGGTAGCCGGCATTGAGCAGCGCCCGCAGGTCCTCGTGTCCGTCGTCTTTGCCGCGCTGATTCCAGATCGCGTTCGACCTCGTCGAACAGCAGCGTGATCTGTCGCCGCGCGAGCGTGCGAAACACCGCCGCGGGACTTGCGCTCATGGAAAACATCGGGTCCCGCACCAGCAGCTCGAGCACCTCGAGCACGCGCGTCTTGCCGCTGCTCGGCTCCGGCGAGGATAGCATCAGCCTGGGCGTCGTGTGGAAGCGCTCGATCATGTGCGTGTGCGCAGCCCACAGCGTCACGGCATCGAGCGCGTGCTCGTCGGGAAAGATGCAGAACCTGGCGATGAAGGCGCGCGCCCCATCGAGCGCTGCCGCCCCGTCGAACTGCGCGGCCGCGGCGCCGTTGCCGTCGACGTCGGCGTTCAAGGCCGCGGCTTCTTTCCGTGCGCGTGCCGGTGCGCTATTTTGTGCTCTGACATTGAGCCTCCTATAGCCCGCTTGGCAAGCGCCCCACGATCGTCGCGGACCGTGGGGCGCGTTCATTTTGGGGGTCAGGAAACCTTGCCGTCGGATGACGCGTCGTGCGCCTGGGCGTTCTTGTGGCGCGTGCTGCGCGGCGGAGGGTTGCTTGGAACGTAGCCGGGCACGCTCTCCGCCTGGCGGGCGAGGAAGCGCGCGTATCCCTCGCCCAGCACCACCAGCTCGCGGCCGACGCGCGTCAGCGCTCCGCAAGACAGCAGGGCGTCGTGATGCGCTCGGACCAAGTAGCGCGCCGCACTCGCGCGGCCGGGATAGAGTTGACCGGCCAGTCAGATACCGGCCAGCTGTGGGGGAGCGCATTGGCTCGTGTCGGGCGGATTGCCATGGGTAACTCCGTGTTTGGAGATCCCCCTAAGACCAACAATCCGCGCGAAAGTAATTACACGCTCTTGCCGCTATTTCGTGTAATTCGCCCAGCGCTCAGCGCCCCCAGCAGCTGCTTTGCCTTGTAGTACAGCTTCCCAACTGTCGCGCTGCCCATAGGTTCGCCGTCTTTGCCGGCGAATAGGTGCTGTTGCCCGACTTGTTCGAACGTACCTACGCAAATTGGATAGACCTTTGGGTCACTCCGGTGCAGAGCCTGCACTGCGAAGAAGACCGCAAGACGCAGCTCTCTACGCCGCTTCATATCAGCGACACGTGCTCCCTTTGGGTAGGGTGCGCCGAAAGCCTTGTCCCACGAACCAACCCTGCAGTTGAGCACCTGGTCGTAACCGCGAATGAACCCGCGCGCGACCCAGTCAGGCATCACGAGGTCGTGGTTTGCACACTTTCGAATTGCCGCGAAGAGCCCCATACGATCTCCCGCCTTGAATTGTGCGTGCAAATTTTCTATCTCAAGCTCTGCGAACCATTGGAGCAGCGGGCCAGCCGGCCCGCTGCCGCCGGCTCCTTCGAACCGCTCCTGATTGGCTTGTGCGCGCTTGAATCCTTCCTCGGTCGCATCCACGGCCGGGGGCGGAGCGGTCGTCGCCGTTCGCGTCATGCGCTTCGCAGCGCTCACGGCTGTCTCGGCCGCAGCTTTTCGTCGAGCGCCGCATGACCGGTCACGGGCGCACCCTGCACCAGGTGGCTGTAGCGCATCGTGACCGATGGAGACTTGTGGCCGAGGACCGAGCCGATCTCGAGAAGCGTTGCGCCCTGTTGCGCGAGAAACGACGCGCAGCTGTGGCGCAGGTCATGCCACCGAAAATTCTCCAGTCCCGCGGCCTTGCGAATGGCGTTCCATCGAACCGCGAGCCGGCCTTTGTCGAAGGGCACACCGTTTGGGTCGAGGAACACGCTCTGCTGTCCGACGATCGGGCTGCGCTTCAGCGCCTTGAGCGCCTCGCTCGCCACTGCCGGCAGGTGCACGGCGCGCGACTCGCCGTTCTTGGTTTCAAGGATCCGCACGCGCTGACGCGCAAAGTCCACGTCCGACCACTTCAGCCGGAATAGCTCGCCCTGGCGCACGCCGGTTGCGAGGCTCACCAGGATCGCCGCATGCACTACCGCCGATTCCTTCTCGGCCGCTGCCAGCAGATTCGCTAGCTCGCTATCGCTCAGGTACCGGGAGCGGCCGCGCGGTTCCGTGAGCATCAGCCGCGAGGGCCAGACGCGCTCCTGTGCGATCAGGCCCGAGGCGCGGCCCCAGTTCCAGCAGGCGCGCATCGCGCTCAGGTAGCGGTTGACCGTGCCGGCGGCGCGCGCTGTCTCGCCCGAACTCTTGAGCCGGTCGCGCGCCGCGCGCAGCTTTAGGACACCGAGATCGGCCACCCGATCCGTGCCGTGTTCGTTGCTCCACCAGGCGAGCAGCAGCTCGAGGTCCGGAAAGTAGCGCCGCGACTTCACTTCCGGGTCGGCGCGGAATTCGTCGATCAGCGTCTTGATGGTGAGCGCCGAGAGATCGCCGCGGTCGGCTCCGCGATCGCGCTGGGCCTTGAGCGATTTTTCGGTCTCCTCCGCCCAGGCCTGGGCCGCGAGCTTGGCCGGAAAGCTGCGCGCGATCGGCCGGAAGGGTGCGATGCGAACCTGCGCAACGAACGAGGTCGAGCGGTCGGCGTTCTTGTAACGTCGGATGCTAGCCATGGTCGGCACCTCCAGTGCTGACGGTGGTCAGGCCCCGCTCGGCGTTGCTGCGCCGTGCGGGGCCGCTCGTAGCGCGCGGATTCGCGCGTACTCGCGTAGTTTAGGCTGCTTTCTGGGGGCACTGGAAATTAGGCTGCAAATTGACGGGGGCCGGTTGACGGGAAACGCTCTAAAAAGCCCTGATCTGTTGGCGGAGAGGGTGAGATTCGAACTCACGAACGGCTTGCCCCGTTGCCGGTTTTCAAGACCGGTGCATTCAACCGCTCTGCCACCTCTCCGACGACGTCGCGAACGCGGTTCTATTTTACAGCAGTTGCCGCATGGGCCGACGTACCGATGCGGGGCTCGGAGAACCGGCGCGCCACCAGAACCGACAGTGTATTGCCGAAGACGTTCATGCCGGTGCGCCCCATATCCAGGAACACGTCGATGCCCGCGATGAGCGCTATCGCATCTGACGGCAGGCCCAGTGCCAACACCACCGTTAACAGCGCGATCAGCGAGCCGGACGGTACGTTGGCAACGCCTTTGCTGGCGATCAGCGCGGTGCCGAGGATCGTCAGCAGTTGCGGCAGCCCGAGCTGCAGCCCGTAGGCCTCTGCAATGAAGGTCGTCGCGAGCCCCAGATAGAGCGCCGAGCCGTCGAGATTGAAGCTGTAGCCGAGCGGCAGCACCACCGACGCGATCCGGTTGGGGATACCGATCTCCTCGAGTTTCTCCAGGTGCAGCGGCAGCGCAGCTTCCGAGGAGCGCGTGACGAAGCCGAGCAGGAACGGTCCGACCATCTGCCGCGCGATGAACAGCGGCCGCCCGGCAACCAGGCCAAACCCGGCGATGCACAGCAGCGCAAACACTGCATAGCCGAGGTACATCACCGCGATCAGCTTCCCGAGCGACCACACCGTGGCCTTGCCCTGGGTGGCGAACAGCCAGGCGATGACGCCAAACACCGCGATCGGTGCCAGCAGGATGATCCAGTTGGTGATGCGGAACATCGCCGCCAGGATGCTCTCGAGCACCTGGGCCATGGGCCGGGCACGCTCCTCGCCGGTCGCGGCCAGCCCGAGGCCAAGCAGTACCGCGAATATCAGCGTCGGCAGCACTTTCTGTTGCGCCATGGCCGCGACGATATTCGACGGGATCAGGTCGAGCAGAAACCTGATCCAGTCCATGCCCGCCCCCAGGCGTGCCCGCAGATTGGTCGGCGGCGTCAGGTGCATCGCCGCACCGGGATGAAACACGCTGTTGAGCGACAGCCCGATCACGATGGCTATGCTGCTCGCGAGGTAGAACCAGCCGAAAGCGATCAGTGCCACACGGCCCAGACGCGGTGCATCGTGGCCCATCTTCAGCGAGCCGAGCGTCACCGCGCAGAACACCAGCGGAATCACCACCATCTTGACCGCAGCAACGAACGCGGTTCCCAGCGGTTGCATGGCTGCACCCACGGCCGGCCACAGCAGCCCGGTCAGCAGCCCGAGAATCAGCGCCACTGCAATCTGCAGCGGCAGGCTGAAGAGCAGCCGGACGCGTCAACGCGGGTCTGCGGCCGTCATCGCGACGCGGCAGCGGGGGAGAACTGCAGCATCGAAGTGACCAGCCGTTGCAGCAGATCGCGCAGCGACGCGGCGCGCTGCTCGTCGTAGACCACGTGGTCCTCATCCATGTACGCGGCCTGGGCCAGCTCGATCTGCAGCGCGTGCACGTCCTCGGCCGGCGAGCCGTAGGAGCGCGTGATGTGGCCGCCTTTGAAGCGCCCGTTGACCACGTAAGTGAACCGGTTCTGGGCGCCGAGGATCTCGAGCAGCGGGACGATCAGGTCGGGCCGGCACGAACGGCCGTCATCGGTGCCGATATTGATGTCGGGAAGCCGCCCGGTGAACAGCCGCGGCACGTAGCTGCGGATCGAATGCGCATCGAGCAGCACCACGAAGCCCAGCCGCCGCCGGGTCTCTGCGATCAGCCCGGCGAGCGCCTGGTGGTAGGGCTGCCAGTAGCGTTGACGCCGCAGCTCGATTTCGCTGGCCGGCAACGCGTCAACCGCGCTGCCATAGAGCGGGTCGCCGGCAAAACTGTGCGTGGGGCACAGTCCGGTCTTGGCCATGCCCGGATAGAGCGAGGCATCGTCCGGCGGGCGGTTCAGATCGATCACGTAGCGTGAATAGTGGGCGGCTATCACGCTGGCGCCCAGTTCCGCGACAAAATCGTACAGCCGCTCCACGTGCCAATCGGTGTCGGTCAGCGCACGCGCCTCCGGCGTGAATTCGCACTCGATCTCGGGCGGAACCCGCGTGCCCACGTGCGGGATGCTCACGATCAGCGGCGTTCGACCGCGCACCAGCTGGTAGGTCGAAGACTCGTCATTCATTGTTGTTGTCCCGTTCAGCGCGCGAACAGCTCATGGTCCAGCAGCGCGCGCAGCTTGCCGGACGTGACGAGTTTCCTCGCTGCCTCGATATCAGGCGCAAAGAAGCGATCCTGCATGTAGCGCGGCACCTGAGCGCGCACCAGCCGCAACGCGCTCTCGAGCCTGCGCGAACTCCTCATCGGCCGATGAAATTCCAGGCCCTGCGCGGCAGCCAGCAGCTCGATCGCGATCACCGTGGCCGCATTGTCGGCCATCTCGAGCAGGCGCCGCGCGCCATGCGTGGCCATCGAAACGTGATCCTCCTGATTGGCCGAGGTCGGGATGCTGTCGACGCTGGCCGGATGCGCCAGCAGCTTGTTCTCCGACACCAGCGCGGCCGCGGTGACCTGCGACACCATGAAGCCGGAATTGACGCCGCTGTGCTCGACCAGGAACGGCGGCAGGCCGCTCATCTTCGGATCGATCAGCAGTGCCAGGCGCCGCTCGGACAGCGACCCGATCTCGGCGATCGCCAGCGCCAGCTGATCGGCCGCCAGGGCCACCGGCTCGGCATGGAAGTTCCCGCCCGACAGGACTTCGCGCGGGCGCGTGAATACCACCGGATTGTCGGTCACGGCGTTGGCTTCGCGCTGCAGCGTCACGGACACCGCGCGGATCAGGTCGAGGCAGGCGCCCATGACCTGCGGCTGGCAGCGCAGCGAGTACGGATCCTGGACCCGATCGCAATCCAGGTGCGAGGCGCGGATCCGGCTGCCCGACAGCAGAGCGCGCAGGCTGGCCGCGACGCGCCGCTGTCCGTCCTGCCGGCGCAGCAGATGAATCCGATCATCGAACGGCACGTCGCTGCCCTTGAGCGCATCCACCGACAGCGCGCCGGCGACCAGGGCCGCGGCAAACACGTTCTCGATCGCGAACAGCCCGGCGAGCGCCAGAGCGGTCGACACCTGCGTACCGTTGAGCAGCGCCAGGCCCTCCTTGGCCGCGAGCCGCAGCGGCTTTAGTCCAAGCTGCGCCAGCGCCCGGTCGGCGCGCAGCACCCGACCGTGCAGACGCACCTGGCCGACGCCGAGCATCGCCGCCGCCAGATGCGCCAGCGGCGCGAGGTCGCCCGACGCCCCGACCGAACCCTTGGCGGGTATGCACGGATAGGCCTCGGCCTCGAGCAGCCGCTGCAGCGAGCGGATCGTCGCCGGACGGACCCCGGAATAGCCCTGCGCGAGGCTGGCGATCTTGAGCACCAGCACCAGCCGTACCACCGCATCCGACAGAAACGCCCCGGTGCCCGCGGCATGCGACAGCACCAGGTTTCGCTGCAGCAGCTCGAGCTGCGCCGGAGCGATCCGTGTCTGCGCAAGCAGGCCAAAGCCGGTGTTGACGCCGTAGACGGTCTTGCCGCTGGCGAGCAGCCGCTCGATCGCCAGCGCCGAGCGTCCCACGCGCAGCCACTCGCCGCGGCCCAGCCTCACGCGGGCCGGCGAGTGGAGCGCACGGCGCAGCGTCGCGAGCGTCAGCTCCGGTCCTTGCAGATCGACGCGGAACTTGCGGGAGGCGCGCGCCATCAGCCGGGCTGCCCGGCGGCGCCCAGCATCGGCAGCACCAGGTCGTGTTGGCGCGCGCAGGCGATGGCCTGCGGATACCCGGCGTCGGCGTGGCGCATGACACCGCTGGCCGGATCGTTCCACAGCACGCGGCTGATGCGGCGCGCGGCGGCGCTGGTGCCGTCGCAGACGATGACCACGCCGGCGTGCTGCGAATAACCCATGCCGACTCCGCCGCCGTGATGAAACGACACCCAGGTGGCACCGCTGGCGGTGTTGAGCAGCGCATTGAGCAGCGGCCAGTCCGACACTGCGTCCGAACCGTCGCGCATCGCTTCGGTCTCGCGGTTGGGGCTCGCGACCGAGCCGGAGTCGAGATGATCGCGGCCGATCACGATCGGCGCCGAGAGCTCGCCCGAGGCCACCATGTCGTTGAACGCCAGCCCGAGGCGGTGCCGGTCGCCCAGCCCCACCCAGCAGATGCGCGCCGGCAAGCCCTGGAACTGGATGCGCTGCGCGGCCATGTCGAGCCATTGGTGCAGGTGCTTGTCGTGCGGCAGCAGCTGCTTGACCTTGGCGTCGGTGCGTGCGATGTCGGCCGGATCGCCCGACAACGCCGCCCAGCGAAACGGCCCGACGCCGCGGCAGAACAGCGGCCGGATGTATTGCGGCACGAAGCCCGGAATATCGAATGCGTCGCGCACGCCCATCTCATAGGCGACCTGACGGATGTTATTGCCGTAGTCAAACACCGGCAGCCCGAGGCGTTTGAACGCCAGCATGCTCTGCACGTGCGGCACCATCGATTCACGCGCGGCGGCCGCCACGCGCTGCGGGTCGCTGCGGCGCAGCTCTCCCCACTGTTCCACCGACCAGCCGACCGGCAGGTAGCCGTTGACCGGATCGTGCGCCGAGGTCTGATCGGTCACGGCATCGGGTCTCACGTCCCGGCGCAGCAGCTCGGGCAGGATCTGCGCCGCGTTGCCACACAGTCCGACCGATACCGGCCTGGCATCGCGACGCGCGACTTCGATGATCGCGAGCGCCTCCTCGAGACTGTGCGCACGCCGGTCGAGGTATCCGGTCGCGAGCCGCTTGTCGATGCGCGATTCCTGGCATTCGATCGCCAGCATCGAGGCGCCCGCCATGGTCGCGGCCAGCGGCTGGGCACCGCCCATGCCGCCGAGTCCGGCGGTCAGGATCCAGCGTCCGCGCAGATCGCCGCCGTAGTGCTGGCGGCCAAGCTCGACGAAGGTCTCGTACGTGCCCTGGACGATGCCCTGGCTGCCGATGTAGATCCACGAGCCGGCGGTCATCTGGCCGAACATCATCAGGCCCTTGCGGTCGAGCTCGTTGAAGTGCTCCCAGGTCGCCCAGTGCGGCACCAGGTTCGAATTCGCGAGCAGCACCCGCGGCGCGTCCTCGTGCGTGCGAAACACCCCGACCGGCTTGCCCGACTGGATCAGCAGTGTCTGGTCGGCCTCCAGCTGTCTGAGGGTCGCGACGATCGCCTCATAGCAGTCCCAGTTGCGGGCCGCCTTGCCGATGCCGCCGTAGACGACCAGATCCTCGGGCCGCTCGGCGACCTCGGGATCGAGGTTGTTCATCAGCATGCGCAGCGGCGCCTCGGTCAGCCACGACTTGGCCTGCAGCCGGGTACCGCGCGGTGATCGGATGGCCCGGCCGTGCGCGGGCATGTGAAGGTCGTTCGGCATGATCTTTCACCCCACGATCGAATCATTCAATGCCGTGCTCAACGGCAGCCTGAGCCGCTCGAGCGCGGCCCGATAGCGCGCGTCGATCTGCGCCTGCTGCGCGTGCCGGCCGTCGCGGATCACCCAGCGGCCGCCGACCATCACGTGCCGCGCGGCCGGCGCCGCCGCTCCGAACACCAGCGCACTCAGGAAGTACTCGGGCGGCAGCTGCGGCCAATCACCTTCGCTCGAATCAAATGTGACGAAATCCGCTCGTTCCGCCTCGCGCACGGCGTCCCCCGCGACGCCCCGCCCTGCCTGCGCCGCCAGCGGCGTCGCGCGGCCGACGGCGCGCCAGCCGGCCTCGAGCACCGCACGATACAGCCGATCCGCCACCGCCGGCTGGGTCCTTGCGGCCAGCACATTGCGACGCTGGCGCAGCAGGCGCAACGCCCATTCGAGCTGGCGCAGCTCGGCCCAGGCATTGCACCCGATATTGCTGTCCGAGCCAATAGCCAGCCGCCCGCCGGCGTCGAGAAAATGCGCCGCATCGGCGCAGCCGTCGCCCAGGTCGGCCTCGGTGGTCGGACACAGCACCAGGGTCGCGCCACTGGCTGCGATCCGGTCGAGCTCCGCCGCCGTGGTGTGAATGCCATGCACCAGCGCCCACTGCGGGTCCAGCAGCCCGCGTTCGGCCAGCAGCGCCACCGGCGTACTGCCGTAGTGCTTACGGCACGCCGCGACCTCGGCCGGCTGCTCGGCGATATGAATATGCGTGACCGCGCAGCCCCGTTCCCCCGCCAGCTGCGCGGCCACGTGCGCGATCGTATCGACATCGACCGCGCGCAGACTGTGGAACGCGACTCCGAGGCGCGTGTCCCCGTCGGGCGGATAGCGGTGCGCGAGCTCGCGCCAGTCGCGCAGGAATTGATCGGTGGAACGGATGAAGCGCGCCTGCCCTGCGCTCGGCGCGGCCCGGCCGAAGTTGCCGTGCTGATACAGCGCCGGCAGCAACGTGAGCCGGATGCCGCTCAGCGCCGCGGCACGGGCGATCGCTGCGTCCGCATCCGGCGCCGTCTCCTCGGGCGCAGCCGCCGCGCGCGCCGCGCCGTTGGCGCGCGCGAGGCGGTGCAGATAGAGAAACTCCGCGACACCGGTGTAGCCGCCGCGCAGCAGATCGAGATAGCAGCGTGCCGCGATTGCCTCCAGGTCCTCGGCGTCGATCTGCGCCGCGGCGGTATACATCGCCTCGCGCCAGCTCCAGAAGTCCTCGCTCGAGGCGCGCGCACGTTGTGTCCACGCGGGCAACAGACGCTGGAAGGCATGGCAATGCGCATCGGCGAGCCCGGGCAGCGTCAGGCCGGACACGTATTGCGCCGAACCGCGCGCGGCTGCCGAGTCCGGCAGCCTTCTCGTCACGCAGCCGGAGCCGTCGATCTCGAGCGCGACATCGGTGCGCCAGCGCCCGTCGATCCATAGATTGGCAAAGGTGACTGTCTGCATCAGGACTGGCGCCGCGGTCTCGGGTACGCGATTCTAGCGGCGCCCGACCGCAAACACCCATTGTGCAGCCCATGCCCCCAGCCGCCGACCCTGCTTCCGCTCCGACTGCCGCCGGCAGCTCGCCGTCGGTGCGCTTGTTCACGGGTGCACGCCTGCTCACGATGAGCGCCGGCGCCGCCGGCATCGCGAGCGGCGGGGGCCATGACAGCCTCGCAGCGACCGGCGGCCGCATCGCCGCGATCGGCCGCGCCGCCGAGCTTCGCCAGCGCTTTCCGGCGGCCGAGGAGATCGACCTGCAGGGCCGGTTGGTGACCCCCGGGCTGATCGATTGCCACACCCATATCGTCCACGGCGGGGATCGCTCGGCCGAGATGGAGCGCCGGCTCGCCGGGGAAAGCTACGAGAGCATTGCGCGCGCCGGCGGCGGCATCCTGAGCACCGCGGCCGCCACCGCCCGCCTCGATGAGTCCGGGCTTGCGGCCGTGGCGCTGCCGCGCATCGATGCGCTGCTGGCGGACGGCGTGACCACGCTCGAGATCAAATCGGGCTATGGGCTCGAGCTCGAAGTCGAGCTGCGCTCGCTGCGGGCCGCCCGCCGCATCGCCGCGCTGCGCCCGCTGTCGGTGAGCACGACCTACCTGGCCGCCCATGTGGTGCCGCCGCAGTTCCCGGGCGGCAGCGACGGCTATGTCGAGCGCATCTGCTCACAGTACCTGCCGGCGGTCGCCGCCAGTGGCCTGGCTGACGCGGTCGATGCCTACTGCGAGCGCATTGCCTTCTCGGTCGATCAGGTCGCCCGCGTATTCGATTGCGCGCGCGGTCTTGGGCTGGCGGTCAAGCTGCATGCGGATCAGCTCTCCAACATGCACGCCGCGGCGCTGGCGGCACGGCATCACGCGCTGTCGGCCGATCACCTCGAATTCACCGACGCGGCCGGGATCCAGGCGCTCGCGCGCGCCGGCACGGTCGCCGTGCTGCTGCCCGGCGCCTTCTATTTCCTGCGCCAGCAGCAGGCCCCGCCGGTGCAGGCGCTGCGCCAGGCCGGGGTACCGATGGCGGTCGCGTCCGACTGCAATCCGGGCACCTCGCCGCTGTGCTCGCTATTGACCGCGATGAACCTGGCCGCGGTGCAGTTCGGACTGAGCGCCGAGGAGTGTCTGGCCGGCGTCACGCGCGAGGCGGCGCGCGCGCTCGGCGTACTGGCCGATCGCGGCACCCTCGAGGTCGGCAAGAGCTGCGATCTGGCCATCTGGAACGCCGAACAGCCATCGGCGCTGGTCTATGCACTGGGCAGCCGGCTGTTGCATGAGCGGGTGTGGCGGGGAAATCGCTTCTCGACCGCCGCCACGCCGATACCCGTTACGCCGCCCAAGCGGGACAGAACTGCGCCGTCATCCGCTCACCGACCCGGATCAATCAGCGATTGAGCTCGATCCGCATGCGGACCGCCATATAGGCACTGGCTTGACAGGATGCAGGAAGCAAGTCCCGGGTGTACTGTATGCAATTGCAGAGTCGGTGTGCGCCGCGCCCTGACCCGACCGCGCAGATGAAAAGGTGCTGGGGGCTCGATCGATTCGCTGTCTTTCGGTATTCAATTGCATCGATCAGTGCGCATTACCAGGAGAACTCCGATGAAGTCATGCAACGTACTGGCACCCGCATTGTTGACGCAGCGAAGCACGTGGCAGGCGATGCTTTTCACTGTGCTGGTCTGGTTGCTCGCCCAATCCGGCACCGCGATCGCCGCTAGCGCCGCAAGCTCCGCCGCGCAGGTCCAGTTTGGCGGGGAATGCACCGAGGGTTTGGCCGAAGGCCAGCATGTGAAGACCGACTGCAAGACCACCTGGACCGACAAGGATGGCAAGGTCTACTGCTTCAACAATGAAGCCTCGAAGAAGGAATTCCTGGAGAATCCGGATCAGAATCTGCAGCGGGCACGCGATTTCCTGGCCGCCGGCAGCGTGGAATCCACCGAGAAGGCGATGCAGAACTTCACCGGCACCGATGCCGAAGCACTCGTCAAGACGGCGATCGACGCCAAGCTCAAGGACAACAACGGCGTCTTTCCGTACGATGATCCGCTCAACGGGGAGCACCTGAAGCTGGCCTTCGACGGCATCGATTTCACCCGAACCATCGACGGATATGGATTCTTCCCGGATGTGAAGTTTCACGACCCGGCAGACGCGCAGAAGAAATACCTGATCGATTTCTGGGTGATCCCGGTGAACGACAAGTTGCAGGTGCAGGAAACGCGCATTTACAAGGCACCGCTGATGGTCGATGGCAAGTGGGCGTTGTGGCAGCGTCAGCCGATTCCGTGGTGGTGGATACCGGCTTCGGAACACCCCGGGCACCTTGCCACCAAGCGCGGCTGGGAAGTGATGTCGGCGGTCGAGCAGGACGCCATGACAAAGAGCATGAAGAACCACGGGGTTTTCAAGCTCAAGGACGACAAGACCGGCAAGGAGCTCGAACTGGAGTTCATCGACACGCACCAGCCGGTGAGGCAACTCGACGACGGCACCTTCTTCGCCTGCACCGACTTTCGTGTGGTCGGCACCAAGGATCAGATCTACGACATCGACTTCTGGGTCGTCGACAAGGACGGAACGATGTCCGTGAGCCAGACCAAGGTGCACAAGGTTCCGGAGCTCAAGGAAGGCCAGTGGGTGCAGGTGCCGCGCTACGAATGGAAGGACGTGGGCAACTCTCACGTCGTGCCCTGACAACGGCAATGCGACCACAGCGGCGTCGCCGCTCTGACGGCTGATATCCCGGTGTTCAAGCGCCGCGGGTGGTTCGAGCGCAGGTGCCGGCTGCTGACGCTGGCGCTCGCGCTGATGGCGGTCGTGTGCCTGCCGCCGATCGCAACGGCGCAAGGCATTCAGCGCATCACGGCCGCCGGACAGAAGGAGATGCTCACCGATCCGGGCACCGACACCGTGGGGGCTCCCGATGCGGACGTGACCATCATCGAGTTCCTGGACTACAACTGCCCGTATTGCAAGAAGTTCGCCCCGACCCTGCACACACTGCTTGCCGAAGATCATAAGATCGCCGTCGTCTACAAGGACTGGCCGATCCTGGGCGACGTCTCGGTGTATGCGGCGAAGGCGGCGGTGGCTGCGCGCTGGCAGGGCAAATACCTTGCCGCGCACGATGCGCTGATGAGCGCGTCACGCCTGATGCGCAATGATCAGGTGGAGGCGACCTTGAAGCGCGCTGGTATCGACCTGGCGACGCTCAAGAAGGACCTGGCAAGCCATGCCGCGGACATCGATGCGCTGCTGGCGCGCAACGATGCCGAAGCGCACGCGCTGCACCTTCGAGGCACTCCCGGCATCGTCATCGGCCGGGAGCTGCTGCCCGGCATCGTCGATGCGAACGGACTGAAGCAATTGGTAGCGGACTCGCGCCAGCAGCAGTGACCGGCTAGAGTGACCCGACCGCGTGCGCCAGCCGCAGCGATGACAGCGATACGTCGAGCAGCGCGTTGTCACGGTTGTTGACCGCGTCGACCTGCAACGTGATCGCATCCAGCACCTGGGTGTTGGTCGCCAACCCGGTGTCATACAGCTCGCGGGAGATACGCAGGTTCTCATCGGCCTGTGCGACCGCTTCCGCCGATGCCCTGACGCGGGCCTGGGCTTCCTGCACGCCGAGCCAGCCCTGACGGACCTGCAGCTCGATCTGCGAGCGCAGATCCTCGAGACGGCTCTTCTGCGCCCGGCTGGCACTGTCGAGCGCAGCGGCGCGATTGCGGCTCTGACCACCGTCGAACAGGCTCCAGGTGAATCCAACCCCGATCATCGTGTAGTCCTGCCGATCCAGGATCTGATTGTCGAAGTGCGTGTAGCCGCCGGTCAGTGCGAGCTGCGGGCGCAGCTTGCCGGATTCGGCGCGCGACTGCGAAGCCAGCGCCTCGGCCTGGGCTGCCACGCTACCGAGCTCCCCGCGCGCCGCGAGCGCGCGGCTCACGAGCGCCTCGAACGGCTCCGCGGCCAGTGTCGCATCCGCCGGCAGGCGATCCTCGAGTTCGGGGGAGCGCTCCAGCGGCTGGCCGAGCCGGCGGTTGTAGATCGCCTGGGCGATATCCAGCGCGCTCGCGGCGCGTACCCGCGCCTGCTCGGCGTTGGCCAGCGCCACACGCGCCGCCAGCAGGTCGCTGGTGGCGACGGATTGACTGTCGACCAGCTTTTTCACGTCCGCCACATGCGCGCTCAGGCTGTCCACGCTCGAGACCGCCGCCTGCAGCGCGCGGCGCGCCCGTAGCACGCCGACGTAAGCCTCGGCGACGTCGAGCTTGAGCACCGCCGCCGTCGCGCGCTCTGATTCACTGGCACCCGTGACCGCATGCTGGGCCGCGTCGATGCCGGCGGAGATCTGGCCACCCGCGTACAGCGGCAGTCTCATCTGCACCGATCCGGCCACGTACTGGTTATCCCTGAAGATCGGTCCGGACTGAATCGCGAATGCCGGTGTCGCGACATCCAGGGTCGGCGCTGCATTCAGGCGCGTATAGCCCGCGCTGGCGGCAACCGAAGGCCAGCGGGCGTCGCGCGCGGCGCGCTCGCTGGCCCGCGCGGCATCGAGCTCCGAGCCGGCCGCCGCCAGTGACCGGTCGTTGGTAAATGCCAGTTGCCAGGCCTGTTCGAGCGTCTCAGCCCGGGCCGCGCCGCCGGCTGCCGCCACAGCCAGCAGCAGCGCGATCCAACCGGCATGCGCGGGGCGATGCGCTTTGATGTGCCTAGGCACGGGGCACCGCCCCTATTCCGGAACCGATGATTGCAACGTGAGTCATGACAACCCTCTTAATGCGCGCTGCGCAGTTGTGTTCGCCTGAGGTAGGCGTAATAGAGAACCGGGATCAGCAGCAGCGTGAGCCCGGTCGACACCAGGATTCCGAAGATCAGCGACACGGCCAGGCCGTTGAAAATCGGATCATCGAGAATGAACATCGCGCCGATCATCGCGGCCAGCGCAGTCAGCGCGATGGGTTTGGCCCGAATCGCGCCAGCGCGCACCACCGCGTCTTCCAGGTTGCGCCCCGCGCGCAGCTCGGTGTCGAT
The DNA here is from genome assembly GCA_963701975.1 of uncultured Gammaproteobacteria bacterium. Taxonomy (GTDB): domain Bacteria; phylum Pseudomonadota; class Gammaproteobacteria; order Steroidobacterales; family Steroidobacteraceae; genus FEN-1191. Next base: position 2,216,931 of record OY969692.1, on the reverse strand, counting down.
AAAATCGACCAGCAGGATTGAATTGCGCACGATGATCCCGGCGAGCGCGATCATCCCGATCATCGACGTGGCGGTGAACTGTGCGCCCAGCAGCGCGTGACCGGGCATCACGCCGATGATCGTCAGCGGAATCGGCGCCATGATGATCAGCGGCAGCGCGTACGAGCCGAACTGCGCCACGACCAGCAGATAGATCAGCACCAGGCCCACGGAGTAGGCAATCCCCATGTCCCGGAAGGTCTCGTACGTGATCTGCCACTCCCCATCCCATTTCACGGCCGGGGCGATGGAGTTCTCCGGTTGGCCGGTGAACCGCTGCGCAATCGCCGCCCCGCCCGCAGACTGGCGTCCGATCCTTCCGACCAGGTCGAACATGCCGTACAGCGGACTGTCGAGCCGTCCGGCCATGTCGCCGGTGACGTAGACCACCGGCAGCAAGTCCTTGTGATCGATAGCGCCGTCCCAGACTGCGCTGCGCACCTGCACCAGCTCGGACAGCGGCACGCGATCGCCGCTGGCCGAGCGCAGCTGCAGCGCCAGCAGCGCGCCGATGCTGGCGCGGTCGGCCACCGGCAGCTCCAGGCGCACCGGGATCGGATAGCGCTCCAGGCCGGCGTGCACGTAGGTGACGTCCGAGCCCTGCAGGCCCACGCTCAACGCCTGCACGATCTGCGCCTGGCTGATGCCCAGCAACGCGGCCTTCTGCCGGTCCACGTCCACCAGCAGGCGTGGCGAGGGCGCCTCGACGCTGTCGTCCACGTCGACGATGTCGCGGGTGGAATCGAACAGCGTGCGGATCTCCTTGGCCAGCTGGCGCTGCTCGGCGTAGCGCGGACCGTAGACTTCCGCCACGATCGGCGCGCGCACCGGCGGGCCGGGCGGTACTTCGACCACCTGCACTGACGCGGCATAGCGGCGTGCGATCGCGGCCAGCGCCGGCCTGACCGCCAGCGCAATATCGTGGCTGTTGCGCTCGCGATGATGCCGGTCCACCAGGTTGACCTGGATGTCGCCCAGGCGCGGGTCCTGCCGCAGGTAGTACTGGCGCACCAGTCCATTGAAATTGATCGGCGCGGCCGTGCCGGCGTAGACCTGGTAGTCGCTGACTTCCGGCAGCTGTTCCACCACGTGCGAGAGCTCATCGAGCAGACGCGCAGTAGTCTCGGCGGTGCTGCCTTGCGGCAGATTGGCGATGATCTGAAACTCGGACTTGTTGTCGAACGGCAGCATCTTCAGCACCACCAGCTTCGCTGCCACCAATCCGATGGCGAACACGATGGCCGCCAGGATCCCCCAGTAGAGTTTGTGCCGACGCCCGCGGCCGCTTTCGGCTTGCAGGAACGGACCGACCAGGCGTGCGAACAGGCGCTGCATCCGGCTTTGCTGCGGCTCCCCGGGCTCGCTCGGCGCAGCGCCGTGCTCCCGGCCGAGCAGGACCCGGCACAGCCAGGGCGTGAAGATCAGCGCCACGGCCAGCGAAATCATCATCCCCATGCTGGCATTGATCGGAATCGGACTCATGTACGGGCCCATCAGGCCCGAGACGAAAGCCATCGGCAGCAGCGCTGCGATCACGGTGAAGGTGGCCAGTATCGTCGGCCCGCCAACTTCATCGACCGCGGCCGGTATGATCTGCCCGAGGCTGCCGCCGCCCAGGCGCAGGTGCCGATGAATGTTCTCGACAATGACGATCGCGTCGTCAACCAGGATGCCGATCGAGAAGATCAGCGCGAACAACGATACCCGATTGATGGTGAAGCCCCAGGCCCAGGAGGCAAACAGCGTCGCCGCCAGCGTCACCGTCACCGCAGTGCCGACCACCACGGCTTCGCGCCGGCCCATCGACAGCATGACCAGCAGTACCACCGAGGCGGTGGCAAACAGCAGCTTTTCGATCAACTTGATGGCCTTGTCGTTTGCGGTCGCACCGTAATTGCGCGTAACCGTGAATTCCACGCCCGCCGGCAGGTAACTGCCGCGCAGCTGCTGCACTCGCGCGATGACATGGCGGGCGACCTGAATCGCATTCACACCGGGCTTCTTGGAGATCGCAATCGTGACCGCCGGCGCATGGGCCACGGGCGGCAGGCCCGCGTGCGCGGCGCCGGGACCGGTGCCCATCCAGACGTAGGAGTCGGGCTGATCGGGGTTGTTCGACACCTCGGCCACGTCCTCGAGGAACACCGGCCTCCCCTGATGCACGCCGACCACCAGCCCGGCGACATCGTCGCGACTCGCCAGGAACTGACCCGCGTCCACCGGCGTGAGCCGGTCCTCGCCCACCAGCGCACCGGCGTGCTGCACCACGTTGGCCGACAGCAGAGCGCGCGACAGCTCCTCGACCGTCAGGTCGTAGCCGGCGAGCCGCTGCGCATCGAGCTGCACGCGCACCAGGCTCTGCGGGGCACCGACGGTATAGACGTTGCGCGTACCGGGCACGCGCTGGATCTCGGTCTCGATCGATCGTGCGACCTGGCCCAGCTCGTGGCCACCGCGACTCGGATCCTGCGTCCACAGCGTCAGCGTGACGATCGGAACGTCATCGATGCCCTTCGGCTTGACCAGCGGCTGCAGGATGCCGGCGTTCGCTGGCCGCCAGTCCGAGTTGGAATAGATCGCGTTGTAGAGCCGCACGATCGCATCGGTGCGATGCTCTCCGACCTTGAATTGCACGCTCAGGATCGCCATCCCAGGACGCGAGGTCGAGTAGATATGCTCGACCCCCGAGATCTCCGACAGCACTCGTTCCATCGGCGAGGCGACTAGGTTCTCGGTCTGTTCGGCCGAGGCGCCGGGAAAGCCGATGAAGACATTGGCGAACGTGACGTCGATCTGCGGCTCTTCCTCGCGCGGGGTGACCAGCACCGCGAACCCGCCCAGCAGTACTGCCGCGAGCGCCAGCAGTGGCGTGAGCCGGCTGGCCAGGAACGTTCGCGCGATGCGCCCGCTCAAACCGAGCGGCTCGCTCATGACTTCGATCTCGAACGTTCGGCGGCGCGGCGGAGCTCATCCATCGCCGCGAGCGGTTCAGTCGCGATGCGATCACCTGCCACCAGCCCCGACAGGATCTCGATGCGCTCGCCGAAGCGATCTCCGAGCCGCAGCTGGCGCATCGAGACGCGCCCGCTCGGATCGATCACATAGGCTGCGCTGACCTCACTGCGCTGCACGATGGCCGTGGCCGGCACCAGCAGGCGCTGCGCCGTCCCGGTCACGAAGCCGGCCTTGACGAACATGCCCGGATACAGATCGGCGGCGTTCTCCGGCAGCTCGAGCCGCGCCCGGAACGTACTCGACGGCGACGTCGCCTCGGGAAAGATCGTCACCTTGATCGCCTCGACGCGCCGGTCACCGATGTAGACGGCCGCCTTCTTGAGCCGCCGCACCTGATCGACGATCGATTGCGGCACGTCCACCGTCACCCGCAGGTACTGCAGCGACAGGCCGCTCATCAGCGGCGTTCCGGGGCTGACGCTCTCGCCCACCTGCACCTGTCGGCGGGTGACGATGCCGGCGTAGGGTGCCCGAACTTCGGTGTAGGCGACGCCCTCGGCGGCGCTCGCGATTCCCGCTCGCGCCGCGTTCAGGCGTGCGTCAGCGGCATCGCGATTGGCCGTGGCCTCGTCAAAGGTCGCCTTCGGCACGACCTTGTTCTGATACAGCTCGGCGATGCGCTGATAGCGCGTCTGCGACTCGGCCGCACGTGCCGTGGCCTCGCTCAGCGCGGCCTGCGCCTGCGCCAGGCTGGCGTGCTGTTCGGTCGATCGCAGCCGCACGATCACCGCCCCTGCGGGCACGAAGTCGTTGACGTCGTAGAGAATCGCCTCGACCCGGCCCGCGGTCTGCGCCGCGACCGTGCCCTGGTTCACCGCCTCGATCACCCCATCGAGCCTGCGCTCGACCGGCACCGGCTCGGGCTGCACGATCATCGACGCCAGCGCCGGCGCGGCGAGCTGCGGCGCCGGCACCGATCTGGCGCCGCAGCCGGCCAGCGCCAGCGCGATCATCGCCCACCCTGTGCTGCCGGACATGAGCGTCAGTGCGCGCATCGCGCTCAGCTCAGGTAAATGCCGCGCCCGGCCTGGCACCGAGCTTCTTGAGGATCATCGCCAGCGGACAGAAGCCGGTAAAGGCGGCCTGGAACATGTTCAGTCCCACGAACGCCGCCAGCAGCAGCCAGTACGGCGACAGCAGATAGCCGAGCACCAGGCTCAGCGTGATCATCAGGCCCGCGAACGCAAGCACGATCCGGTCGATCGACATGGTCATCTCCTCGAACTGCCGCCCCCGTCACTATTAGCGCTTACTATATTAGTATTTGCTTATTTAGCAAGTGCTAATTATACTGATGGACATCGATCCCTGGCTCGCACGAGGAGTTGGCGTGGCCGCCCGACTGAACCCGTCACCATCATTGGCAGCGCAGCGCGCGCGCGAGGCGCGCGCGCTGCGCCCGCACGCGGCCCGCGCCGCAGCGCTGCTGAAGGCCCTCGGCAACGAGCAGCGCCTGATGATCCTGTGCCACCTGGTGTCAGGGCCGCTGTCGGTCGGCGAGCTCAATGAGCGCGTGCCGCTGAGCCAGTCGGCGCTGTCGCAGCACCTGGGCGTGCTGCGTGATTGCGGCGCCGTGGCCACCACCCGCGTCGCGCAAAGCGTGATCTATTCCCTGCCACCGGGAATCGTGACGCGCATCATTGGCTTGCTGCACGAGAAGTACTGTCCCCGGCCGCGTGCAAGGAGCTATCAATGAGCCGCAGCGTTGCGCGGCAGGCCGCAGGCCTGTGCATTCAACCGAGAATGTCGGGTTGCGGAGCGTGAGCCAGCCGCCGGCCGCATCCGCCGAGCCGTGCCCGCAGGATCATCGCCCCGGAGGCTGGTGGCTCGGCCTGGCGCTGACCGGCGCGCTGGCCTGGGTCGGCACGTCGCTCGCGCAACTGCACGGCGTGCAGCGCTCGGGCCTGAGCGGGCTCACCGTGACGATCCTGCTCGGCATCATCGCCGGTAACACCTTGTTCGCGCGGATAGCCAGCCACGCCGCGGCCGGCGTCGACTTCTCGAAGAGCGCGCTGCTGCGCACCGGCATCATCCTCTACGGCTTTCGCATCACGTTCCAGCAGGTTGCCGAGGTCGGCTGGAGCGGGCTGCTGATCGATGCGCTGATGGTCGGCCTGACCTTCGTGATCGCGGTGCAGCTGGGCACGCGCGTGTTCCGGCTCGACCGGCAAACCGCGATGCTGATCGGCGCCGGCAGCGCGATCTGCGGTGCCGCTGCCGTGATGGCCACCGAGCCGGTGGTGCGCGGCCAGGCGCACAAGGTCACGGTTGCGGTGGCGACCGTGGTGGTGTTCGGGACCCTTGCGATGTTCATCTACCCGCTGCTCTACGGCCAGCTCGGGCTGTCGCAACATGCGTTTGGCATCTTCGCCGGTTCCACCATCCACGAGGTGGCGCAGGTGATCGCCGCCGGCAGGAGCGTGAGCGAGGAGGTCGCGGGCATGGCGGTGATCGAGAAGATGCTGCGGGTCATGATGCTGGCGCCGTTCCTGCTGCTGCTGTCGGCCAGCCAATCGCATCGCGACAGCGGCCGTCACGCCACCGGCGGCGCCGCCGGCAAGCCGCGCCTGATGATCCCGTGGTTTGCGCTGCTGTTCATCGCGGCCGCTGCAATCAACTCGCTGCAGCTGCTGCCGGCCGGCATCGTGAGCGGCCTGGTTCAGATCGACACCCTGCTGCTCGCGATGGCGATGGCCGCACTGGGCCTGCGCACGCATTTCGGAGCGATCCGGCAGGCCGGCGTGCGGCCGTTGCTGCTGGCCGCGAGCCTGTTCGTGTTCCTGGTCGTGGGCGGCTATGCGGTCAACCGCATCGTCACGCAATGGCTGTCCTAGGTTTGAAGCGCCAGGAATCTGGTCTCGAAGATCTCGGCCGAGAGCGCTTTACTGAATAAAAAGCCCTGCATCTCGTCGCACTTCAGCAGCCGCAGCAGGCGCGCTTGCTCCTCGGTTTCGACGCCCTCCGCCACCACCTTGAGCCTGAGCGAATGCGCCAGGTCGATGATGGTCGATACCAGCGCCAGTCCCTCGGGTGCGACCGTCATGTCGGTCACGAACGAGCGGTCTATCTTCAGCGTATCCACCGGCAGTTTGGCGAGGTAGTTCAGTGAGGAGAAGCCGGTGCCGAAGTCGTCAATGGCGATGCTGACGCCCAAGGCGCGGATCGCCTGCAGGCTGGCGATATTGCCCTTGATGTCCTCCATGATCACGCTTTCGGTGATCTCCAGCTCCAGCCCGGCGGCCGCCCTGGCTTCAATGCCGATGACCTGCTTGATTTGGTCGATGAAACCGCGATTGCGCAATTGCAAGGGCGACACGTTGACCGCAATGCGCACCGAAGCGAGCCCCGCGCCGCGCCAGCGCAGGTAGTCTTCGAGCGCCTGGTGCAGCGCCCAGCGCCCGACGTCATGGATCAGTCCGGTTTCCTCCAGCATCGGGATGAATCGACTCGGTGGCACCAGGCCGGTGCGCGGATCGTTCCAGCGGATCAGCGCCTCGGCGCCGGCGAGCTTGCCGCTCTGAGAGTTCACCTTGGGCTGGTAATGCAGCACGAATTCCCGGTTGTCCAGCGCCTGGCGCAGCTGATTTTCCAGCGTCAGCTTGCCGGCGATCATCTCGGTCATCTTCTGCGTGTGAAACAGGTACGGCTCGCCGCTTGCCTTGGCCTTTTTTAGCGCGGCTTCGGCGTTCCTGAACAAGGTGTCGGCGTCGGCGCCGTCGTCTGGGAACAGCGCTACCCCGACCTTGGCGGAGACCCGCAGCACGGCATCATTCAGGCGGAACGGATGCCCCAGAAACGCCGCCATGGTCTTTTCCAGAAGCCGCCCCACGTCGCCATCCTGCTTTACCACCGGCAGCACCGCCGCAAAGTGGTCCGCGCCCACCCGCGCTACCAGACCCGCGTCGCCCGCGTTGCGGGTCAGCCACGCCGCCACCTGCCGCAACAGCGCGTCGCCAGCCGGCCGGCCGAGGCTGTCGTTGATGTTCTTGAAGCGCTCCAGATCGACCAGGAACAGGCCAAGCTTATGCCCACCGCCGGCAGCGCTGCGCGTGTACTGCGCCACGCGCTCCAGAAACAGGCTGCGGTTGGCGAGGCCGGTGAGCTCATCGTAGTACGCGAGGTAGTTGAGCTTCTCCGCCTTTTCGATGTGATCCAGCGCGAACGATAGGTTGGCGGCTACTTCCAGCAGCAGCTTCATCTCGCTCTCGTCGAAGAAGCCGATCTCGTTCGCATACAGCACCAGCACGCCGACCACCGTGTCCGAAACCAGCAGGGGCAGCGTGACCAGCGAATGAAAGCCGCGCTCCCGGGCGTCCGCGCGCAGCACGATCCGCGGATCCTGCTCCATGTCCTCGACGATCATCGGCTTCTTCTCGCACACGGCGCGGCCGGCCAAGCCGAATTGCTCACCATCCGCCTCGCTCAGGCTCAGCGGTAGCCGTTCGAGATAGTCCAACCCGACGCCCTGCCACGCGACCGGCCTGAGCTGCGTCGCATCCGGCTCAGCCACACCCGCCCACGCCACACTGAATCCTCCCGCCTCTACAGCAATCCGGCACGCCTCCCGGAACAGCTCGTCGCGGCCGTGAATACGGATGATGGCCGCGTTGATCTCGCCGGATACGGCGCGGATTCGAGCCAGGTTGACCAGCTTCTGCTGCCGGTCGATGCTCTCGAGGGCGAAGGAGATGTTGGCGGACAGATCCAGGAGCAGCCCGGTCTCCTTATCGTCGAAGGCATCGGTCTCGCCTGCAAACAGTGCGATAACTGCCGCCGGCCGTCCGGTGACGGTCAGGGGAAAACATCCCAGAGACCTGTAGCCCCTGCCTAGCAGGGCATCGCGAAACCGGCTCACCGACGGGTCGGTTGCGATATCGTTGCAGAGCACGGGTTGCAACTGGCGCAACGCCCGACTGGCAGGCCGTTGGCTATCGGGCGAGTCCTCGCGCGCCGTGAGCCTGGCGGCGTCCACGAAGCCATCCTCGCCGCCGTGCCAGGCGACGATCTTGCCCTCGCGCGTCTTCGGTTCGATCACGCCGATCCACGCCATCCTGAATGCGCCCACCTCGACCGCGATCCGGCAGGCTTCCTTGAGCAGCGCGTCGCGGTCGTGAACGCGGATGATGGCGGCGTTCATCGCGCTGGACACCGCGCGGATGCGTGCCAGCATCGCCAGCTTTTCCTGCCTGGCGATATTTTCGAGCGCAAACGATATGTCCCCCGCGAGTTCGGCCAGCAGCTTCAATTCCTCTTCATGGAAGAATTCGATCTCGCCGGCGTACAGCGCGAACACGCCAATCGCTTCCTTGGACCTCATCAGCGGAAATACCGCGATCGAGCGCACGCCGGCTTCTGCATATTTGCTGCCGAACACGACCCTCGGGTCGTTTTGGGAATCGTTGGCCACGATCGGCTGTTGCTCCCTGATCACCCGTGCGACCATGGTATTTGCCGCCTTGCTGCTCGATGCCAGGATGTGCCTGATGGCGGTCAGGAGCTCTCGATCCTTGCTAGCCGAGGCGACCGGCACAATCTTCTTCGCGCCCGGATCGACCATGGCAATCATCGACATGCGGAACCCGCCGTGCGCGACCGCGATCCTGCAAGCATCCTTGAATAGCTGGTTGCGGTCGTGCACATGCACGATCAGCGTGTTGATGCTGCTCAGCATGGCATAGACACGGTTGAGGAAGGCGATCCTGTGTTCCGCTTTCTTGCGTTCGGTGATGTCGCGAATGGCGCTGATCACTACGGTCCCTTCGGCCGTCTGCAATGGGCTCAGGCTGATTTCCAGCGGCACTTCGCTGCCATCCTTGCGCAGCCCGAACAGCTCCCTTCCCCTGCCCATTGCGAGTGCGTGCGGTTGCGCGAAGAAGCCGCGCACGAATTCCGAATGCTTGCTGCGGAAGCGCTCGGGCAGGAGCATCGCGATCTTCTGTCCCAGCAATTCCTCGCGGCGCCAGCCGAACAGATTCACCGCCTGGAGGTTGACCAGCACCATTTCGGCATTGCGGTCGACGATGACCATGGCGTCGGGCGCGGCCTCCAGCAGTTCCCTGAACCGTTGGTCGGTCTTCTTGCGCTCGCTTTCCGGTGCCCCCAGCCCCGCGTGCCCGGCCTCGCCAGGCACCTCTGTGGCTGCTGCCAACACGGGGAGGGATCGAGGCGCGCCTTTCATTAGCACAACTTACCCCCGTGACAGCCGCTGCGATGCGGAATGATCGACAGGAAAGGCCAAAAGTCCCCGTCAACCTTCCACTTATGAGGGCAATCTACGCCGCCCACTGTGGCGGTGTATCAGGAGAATCCGAAAATCGGCCCCGTGCCGGCCTTGGCTAAAGCGCCACAGTGGATCGTATCGGCCAAGCCGCAGGCGGCTAGCGGCCAGCGCCCGTCGCGCCGATCGGCGTCCCCCCGATCACCGACACCCCGCCCATGTAGGGCTGCAGCACCGCTGGCACCGCGATGCTGCCGTCCTCGTTCTGGTAGTTCTCCAGCACCGCGACCAGCGCGCGGCCGACCGCGACCCCCGAGCCGTTGAGCGTATGCACGGGCTCGGGCTTGCCGGTCTCGGGATTGCGCCAGCGCGCCTGCATGCGTCGCGCCTGGAACGCCTCGCAGTTGCTGCACGAGGAGATCTCGCGGTACTTGCTCCTGCGACGGCAGCCAGACCTCCAGATCGTAGGTCTTGGCGCTCGCAAAGCCGATGTCGGCCGCGCACAGCGCCACCACTCGATAGGGCAGCTCCAGGCGCTGCAGCACCGCTTCGGCATGGCCGCGCAGCGCCTCGAGCGCCGCGTAGGAATCCGTTCGGCCGCACGATCTGCACCAGCTCGACCTTCTCGAACTGATGCTGGCGGATCATGCCGCGGGTATCGCGGCCGGCGGCGCCGGCTTCGGAGCGAAAGCACGGCGTCTGCGCGACGAACTTCAGCGGCAGCGCGCTCGGCCGCGACGATCTGATCGCGCACCAGATTGGTCATCGGCACTTCCGCGGTCGGGATCAGGTAAAAGCCCTGCTCGCCGCGCACCGCGAACAGATCCTGCTCGAACTTCGGCAGCTGCCCGGTGCCGACCAGCGTCTGGGCCGCCACCAGGTACGGGCGCATAGACCTCGGTATAGCCGTGCTCGCGCGTGTGCAGATCGAGCATGAACTGCGCCAGCGCGCGCTGCAGCCGCGCGAGCTCGCCGCGCATCACGGCGAAGCGCGCGCCCGAGATGCGGCCCGCGGCCGCCGAAATCCAGCTGCCCGAGCGCCTCGCCGATCTCCACGTGGTCGCGCGGCTTGAAATCGAAGCTGCCGCGGCTCGCCGTGGCGGGCGACCTCGAGGTTGGCGCTCTCGTCGCTGCCTTCCGGCACCGACTCGTGCAGCAGGTTCGGCAGCTCGAGCTGCAGCGCTCGAGCGCGCCTGCACCGCGCTGAGCTGCTGCTCGGCGTTCGCCAGGCCCTGCGGTGAGCTCCTCGCCGTCGCGCACCAATGGCGCGATGTCCTCGCCGCGGCCGCGCGCCTGTCCGACCGCCTTGGCGTGGCTGTTGCGCGCCGCGCGCAGCCGGTCGGTCTCGATCTGCCAGTGACGCCGCTGGTCCTCGAGCGCCTGCCAGGCGCTGACGTCGAACCGATAGCCGCGCCGCGCCAGATTGCGCGCGACCTCCTCGGGAGCCGGTGCGCAGCAGTTTGGGATCGATCATGATTTGCCTTCGTCGGACTTCGGGGTTCGCAAGCGCTCGAGTGCCTCGCCGATGCGCTGCTCGAGGCCGCGCGGGGTCGGATCGATAATAGCGGCGATCGGGCATGTCGTCGGGCAGATAGCGCTCGCCGGCCGCATAGGCCTCGCGGCTCATCGTGCGCGTAGCGATAGCCGCTGCCGTAGCCGAGCTGCTTCATCAGCCGCGTCGGCGCGTTGCGCAAGCGCAGCGGCACCTCGAGCGAGCCATAGCGCTCGACATCCGCGCGCGCCTCAGCAAACGCGTGTAGACCGCATTGCTCTTGGCGGCCACCGCCAGATACACCACCGCCTCGGCCAGCGCCAGCTCGCCTTCCGGACTGCCGAGGCGCTCGTAGCATCTGCCAGGCGTCGAGCGTGATCTGCAGCGCGCGCGGATCGGCCAGGCCGATGTCCTCGACCGCCATGCGCGTGATGCGACGCGCCAGATAGTGCGGATCGCAGCCGCCGTCGAGCATGCGCGCGAGCCAGTAGAGCGCGGCGTCCGGATCGGTGCCGCGCACCGCCTTGTGCAGCGCTGAGATCTGGTCGTAGAACTGCTCCCCGCCCTTGTCGAATCGGCGCCGGCCGCCGCTCGGCGATCTCCTGCGCCAGCGCGCGCGTGATGCGTTTGCTGCCGCCGGCCGCGGCCAGCGCCCGCCGCCAGCTCGAGCATGCCCAGCGCGCGGCGCGCATCACCGTCAGCCGCGCTGCGCCAGCAGCGCCAGCGCCTCATCCTCGATCGTCAGCTGCTGCGCCGCCGAGCCCGCGCTCCCGGTCGGTGAGCGCGGTCTGCAGCAGCGCTCGCAGCTCCTCGACGCTGAGCGCCTTGAGCACGTACACCCGGGCGCGCGACAGCAGCGCGCCGATGATCTCGAACGACGGATTCTCGGTAGTCGCACCGATGAATGTCAGCGTGCCATCCTCGACGTGCGGCAGAAACGCATCCTGCTGCGCCTTGTTGAAGCGATGCACCTCGTCGAGGAACAGCACCGTCGGCTCGCCCGTCGGCGGCCGACTGCTGCGCCTGTGCGACCGCCTCGCGAATGTCCTTGATGCTCGGCCTGCACCGCCGAGAGCGCGATGAATGCGCGCCTCGAGCGCTCGGCGATCAGACGCGCCAGCGTGGTCTTGCCGGTGCCCGGCGGTCCCCACAGGATCATCGAATGCGGCTGGCCAGCGGCGATCGCCTGGTACAGCGGCTTGCCCGGGGCCAGCAGGTGGGCCTGGCCGACGAACTCCTCGAGCTGGCGCGGCCGCATGCGATCGGCGAGCGGCCGCCAGTCGCTTGCCGGCTGCTCGGCCAGCGCCGAGCGGCTGTTGGGTCGAGCTGCGCGCTTGGGCATGCGAAGCACGCTGCGGCCGGCTGACGACTGCGGACGTGCCGATCACGTCCACGCCGGCCGGAGGCTTGAACTGAAGTTCGGCCGGATCGACGCGACGCGTTGCGCTCGCTGCGCGAGAACTCGAGCTGCACCGTCTGACCGAGCCGGTCGTTGACCATCATGCGCGCGAGCCGATCGCGCGCAAATCCGAGCTCGGCGTGGCTGAAGTCCGCATTCGGCGCTGCGCGGCTTCACGCTGCACCCAGTCGCAGGCCATCGTGCGTGCCGGCCGGCGCTGATGTCGAAGCTGTCGTGCAGCTGCTCGACCGAACCCGACAGCAGCATGATCGGCGTCGCCGACAGCGCCGCGGCCACCGGCTTGACCGACACCTGCGCGAGCTCGCGATCGTAGAACCACAGATTCCTGCCATCGGCCACCAGCAGCTGGCCGCGCTCGCTGCCTGACGCCGCCCGGGCGCTACCGCTCGCGGCCGTCGCGCTCTTCCCCGCCGCATCGGCATCGGCCGCATCGGCATCGGTGCGCGGTTGATACTCCCAGCGAAACTTTCCGGGCCGCAGCACCACCAGCGTGCCGGCTGCCGGCTTCGGCCAGGGTGCCGTGCGCATCGGTGACGGTCTGGGTGAACGCGGTGCGCAGGCTCTTCAGGCCATTCAGATAGCGCTCGAGCGCGGTGCTGCCGGCAGCGCGCGCGCCCGCGGCGCCCGCCGAAGCGTCCGCGGCAGCCGCCGCACCTGCGGCTCCGGCGGCCGTCAGCGCCAGCATCGCGCCAGCCAGCCAGCACGGGCGCGACGACTTCAGCACCCAGGCGCGCACTGACCGCAACGTCGATACCGGCCGCAGCAGCATCGATCAGACCGGGGGTGGCGCCAGCACTTCGCGCCCGCCATTGGACTGCAGCGGCCCGACGATGCCCGCCTGCTCCATCGCTTCGAGCATGCGCGCGGCGCGGTTGTAACCGATCTTCAGGCGCCGCTGCACGTACGAGATCGACGGCTTGCGCTCGCTGGTGACGATCTTGACCGCCTCGTCGTACAGCGGGTCCTGCTCGGGATCGCCGGCACCGAGCGTGCCCATTCTCCTCGTCCTCGCCCGCGAGGCCGGGAATCGGCGTCGATGGACCGCGCAGCACCTCGTCGATGTAGTTGGGTCGCGCCGCCTTCTTGAGCGCCCTCGACCACCCGATGCACCTCGGCGTCGGACACGAACGCGCCGTGGATGCGGGTCGGCATCGAGGTGCCGGGCGGCAGATACAGCATGTCGCCGTGACCGAGCAGCGATTCGGCGCCCATCTGGTCGAGGATGGTGCGCGAATCGACCTTGGCCGAGACCTGGAACGCGATGCGCGTGGGAATGTTGGCCTTGATCAGCCCGGTGATCACGTCGACCGACGGGCGCTGCGTGGCCAGGATCAGATGAATGCCCGAGGCGCGCGCCTTCTGCGCCAGGCGCGCGATCAACTCCTCGACCTTCTTGCCGACGATCATCATCAGATCGGCCAGCTCATCGATGATCACCACGACGAACGGCAGCGGCTCGAGGTTCGGTATCTGGCTCTGATCGATGCCCGGATCGTTGGCGGCGCGCTGCAGCATCACCGGATCGCGGATCGGCTTGTCCTCGGCGATCGAATCCTTGACGCGCCGGTTGTAGCCGGCGATGTTGCGCACCCCGAGCGCCGACATCAGCTGGTAGCGCCGCTCCATCTCAGCGACGCACCAGCGCAGCGCGTTCGCCGCCTGCTTCATGTCGGTCACGACCGGCGACGAGCAGATGCGGGAATGCCCTCGTACACCGACAGCTCGAGCATCTTCGGATCGATCATGATCAGGCGCACGTGCTCGGCCGTGGCCTTGTACAGCAGGCTCAGAACCATCGCGTTGATCGCGACCGACTTGCCCGACCCGGTGGTGCCGGCGATCAGCAGGTGCGGCATGCGCGCCAGGTCGGCCACCATCGGCACCCCGCCGATGTCCTTGCCGAGCGCGAGCGTGAGCGGCGAGGCGACGTCCTCGTAGGCCTTGGAACTGATGATCTCGCCGAGCGTGACGATCTCGCGCTTCTCGTTCGGGATCTCCAGGCCCATCACCGATTTGCCGGGAATCACCTCGACCACGCGCACGCTGATGGTCGACAGCGCGCGCGCCAGATCCTTCGACAGCGCGGTGATCTGGCTCGCCTTGACCCCCGGCGCCGGTCGCATCTCGAAGCGCGTGACCACCGGACCCGGATGCACCGCGACCACGTCGACATCGACGCCGAAGTCCTTGAGCTTGAGTTCGACCAGGCGCGACATCGCCTCGAGCGCCTCGGGCGAATACGACGGCTCGCGCGCTCCGCGGATCATCCAGCAGATCCAGCGGCGGCAGCTCCTTCGCCGGCGGCGGATCGAACAGCGGCACCTGACGCTCCTTCTCGACACGCTCGCTCTTCGCCGGCGCCGGTGCCGGGGCCTCGATACGCGGCGCGATCCGCAGCGGCGAGCGCGCGCTGCTCGGCCTGCAGCGCCTCCTTGCGCTCGAGCTTGGCCGACCGCCCGGCATTGACCTCGCGGGTGGTGAACCAGCGCTCGCGCACCCAGCGTGCGCCCGACCAGGTCCAGGCGCCGAGGCGGTCCATCACGCTGAACCAGGACACGCCGAACGCGACAGCCGGCGCCGGCCAGCCACGCGGCCAGCAGCAGCAGCGTCGCGCCCAGCAGATCGAGGCCCGAGGCCAGCGCGTCGCCAGCGGCGCTGCCGACGATGCCGCCGGCGCCCTGCGGCAGGCTCCCGGGGCTCCAGTGCAACGAGGCCAGCGCGCAGCTCGCCACCAGCACGATCACGAAGCCCGCGGTCGCGGATCGCGAGATTCAGCCGCGAATGCTGCTCGCCGCCGGCGCGCCCGCGCGCCAGGCGCGTCAGGCGGCCACGCCGAGCATCACCGGCAGCAGGATACGCCGGCCGGCCGAACAGGAAACAGCAGCACGTCGGCGAGCCAGGCGCCGATCGGTCCGACGCGGTTGTGTACCGCCGGACCCTCGCCGGTGAAGGAAAACCCGCGATCACGCGCGTCATAGCTCAGCAGCGCGACCAGCAGCACCAGCGCCAGCACCGCCAGTGCGATCGCCGCGCCCTCGCGCAGGCCGCGCGCGACGGCGGCGGAGAAACGCAAGGGTACTCGGGTCTGGGCGGTGGATTCGGCCACGGAATAACAATCCTCACTTAAGGATATGACTTGGCCTGCGGGTCCGCGCTTACTTACCATGCACCATTCAACTTGGAGTTCGCCGCGCACATCGCGGCGATGAAAGGAAATTGTACATGACTCCGCCGCTGCACCGCCGTCTGATCATCCTCGGCTCCGGGCCGGCCGGCTATACCGCCGCGGTGTATGCGGCGCGCGCCAATCGCGCGCCGATGCTGATCACCGGCCTCGAGCAGGGTGGGCAGCTGATGACCACGACCGACGTGGACAACTGGCCCGGCGACGTCGAGGGACTGCAGGGGCCGGCGCTGATGCAGCGCATGCGCGAGCACGCCGAGCGCTTCGCAACCGAGATCGTGATCGATCAGATCGACGCGGGCGGATCTGTCAGCGCGCCCGTTCGTGCTCAGCGGCGAGCACCAGCCGTTACAGCTGCGATGCGCTGATCATCGCGACCGGCGCCTCGGCCCGCTACCTGGGGCTGCCCTCGGAGGAGAAGTTTCGCGGCCGCGGCGTCTCGGCCTGCGCCACCTGCGACGGCTTCTTCTTTCGCGGCCATCGCGTCGCGGTGGTCGGCGGCGGCAATACCGCGGTCGAGGAAGCGCTGTATCTGTCGAATCTCGCCGCGCACGTGACGCTGATCCATCGGCGCGACAAGCTGCGCGCCGAGAAGATCCTGCAGGACCGGCTGATGGAGCGCGTGCGCGACGGCAAGGTGAGCCTGATGTGGCACCATCACGTGGAGGAGATCCTCGGCGACGATTCCGGCGTGCACAGCGTGCGCGTGCGCTCCACGCTCGACGCCGGCGCGCGCGACATCGCGGTCACTGGCATCTTCATCGCCATCGGCCACACGCCCAACACCGAGCTGTTTCGCGGCCAGCTCGCAGATGCACGGCGGCTACCTGAGCGTGCAGGGCGGCAGTGACGGCAACGCCACCGCAACCAGCCTGCCCGGTGTGTTCGCGGCCGGCGACGTCGCCGATCACGTGTATCGCCAGGCGGTCACCTCGGCCGGCTCGGGCTGCATGGCCGCGCTCGATGCCGATCGCTACCTGGAGCAGTTCGACCACGTGACCACGGAGCCGCTTAAGGAGGCCGCCCGCTAGTGCAAAGCCGCCTGGTCAGCCGTGTCAGCGAACTGCCCGCTGACCGAGTGGAACGCGCTGGCAGGCGAGTATCCGTTCCTGCGGCACGAATTCCTCGCGGCGCTCGAGGACAGCGGCTGCGCCAGCGCGCGCAGCGGCTGGAATCCGCGGCACCTGGTGCTGCTGGATCAGCGCGGGCTGGCGGCCGCCGCGCCGCTCTACCAGAAGAGCCATTCGTGGGGCGAGTTCGTGTTCGACTTTGCCTGGGCGCGCGCGGCCGAACAGGGCGGACTCGCCTATTACCCGAAGCTGGTGTGCGCGGTGCCGTTCACGCCGGCCACCGGGCCGCGGCTGCTGTGCCGCCCCGATCTGCCCGCAGCAGAGCTGCGGCTGCAGCTGCTCGCCGCGATGCGCGAGCTGCTCGCGGCCGAGCACGCTGTCCTCGGTGCACGTGCTGTTCCTCGATGCGCCCGCGCGCGCCGCGTGCGAGCAGGACGGCTGGCTGCTGCGCCGCGACTGCCATTTCCAGTGGCACAACCGCGGCTACCGCGATTTCGATGATTTTCTCGACGGACTTCTCGGCCGAGAAGCGCAAGAAAGCGCGGCGCGAGCGCCGGCGCGTGCTCGAGCAGGGCATTGAATTCCAGACGCTGCGCGGCGATGAGCTCAGCGAGTCGCTGCTCGAGCGCGTCTATCGGCTGCACGAGCTCACCTTCATGCGCCACGGCCACGCACCCTACCTGAACCCCGACTTCTTCCGCCGCATCGCCCGCTCACTCGGCGCGAGCTTCTTCGTCAAGCTGGCGCTGCGCGAGCGCCGTGCGGTCGCGGTCGCGGTGTTCTTCCGTTCCACCGACACGCTCTACGGCCGCTACTGGGGCGCCGACGCCGACTACCACAGCCTGCATTTCGAGACCTGCTATTACCAGGGCATCGACTACTGCATCGACGCATGGCCTGAGCGACTTCGAGCCCGGCACGCAGGGCGAGCACAAGATTGCGCGCGGCTTCGAGCCGTCCCTGACCTGGTCGGCACATTGGATCGCGAATCTGGCGCTGCGGCGCGCGATCGGCGCCTACCTGATGCGCGAGGGTCACGCGATCGACGCCTATGCCAGCGAGGCCGACACGCATGCGCCGTTTCGCAAAGGCGAGCTGAACGCGCCGCCGCGATGATCACCTGGCTGTCGCCCGACGACCCGCCCGAGCGCTTCCCGCCGCACGAAGCGGCGCTGCGCGATCCGCCGGGGCTGCTCGCCGCCGGCGGCGACCTCAGCGTCGAGCGCCTGGTGGCGGCCTACCAACGCGGCATCTTTCCGTGGTATTCGCCCGGGCAGCCGGTGCTGTGGTGGTCGCCCGACCCGCGCGAAGTGCTGCTGCCGCAGGAGTTTCATTTCGCGCGCCGCTTCAGGCGCAGCCTGCGCAACCGCGGCTTTGAGTGGCAGCAGGACCGGGACTTCGCGGCCGTGGTCGCGGCCTGCGCGGCGCCGCGCTCGCGCAGCCCCGGCACCTGGATCACACCCGAGATGTCGGCGGCCTATTGCGAGCTGCACCGGCACGGCCTGGCGCACAGTTATGAGATCTGGCGCGAACGACCGCCTCGTGGGCGGCGTCTACGGCGTGCGCCTCGGGCGCGTGTACTTCGGCGAGTCGATGTTCAGCCGCGAGCGCGATGCCTCCAAGGCCGCACTTGCCGGCCTGGTCGAGCGCAGCGCCGCGCTCGGGATCGAGCTGATCGACTGCCAGCTGCCGTCCGCCCATCTGCGCAGCCTGGGCAGCCGCGCGATGCCGCGCTGGGAGTTCCTGCGCTTCCTGCAGCCCGCCTGAGCGCCAGTTGCGACACGCGTTGCATTGCCCCCGCCCTTTATGCGTAAATTCGCGCCCCTTAGGCCACGCAGCGCAGCATGCCGAAAGAAGACGCCATTCAGATGGAAGGTGAGGTCGTCGAGACCTTGCCGAATACGACCTTTCGCGTGAAGCTGAAGAACGGTCACGTGGTGACCGCGCATATCTCCGGCAAGATGCGCAAGAACTACATCCGCATCCTGACCGGCGATGCGGTCACGGTCGAGATGACACCCTACGATCTGTCCAAGGGCCGCATCGTCTATCGCGGCCGCTGATCGCGCACCCGCGCACCCGGGCACCGCGGCTAGGCCGTGACCTCGGTCTGCGGCGCCGGCAGGCACTCGAGCTGCAGCGCGCTCTCATCGGCCGACACCGACACCCGCACCGCCCCCCGCCGACCAGCTTGCCGAACAGCAGCTCCTCGGCCAGCGGACGCTTGATGTGCTCCTGGATCACGCGCGCCATCGGCCGCGCGCCCATCTTCGGGTCATAGCCCTTCTGCGCGATCCAGCGCCGCGCGGCCTCCTCGATGTTGAGCACTACGCCCTTGGGCTCGAGCTGTGCCTCGATCTCGATCAGCAGCTTGTCCACCACGCGCTCGATGGTCGCCTCGTCGAGCGGCGGCGAACTGGATCACCGCATCCAGGCGGTTGCGGAACTCGGGGGAGAACAGCCGCCGGATCGCCTCCATGCCGTCGGTGGTGTTGTCGGCGTGGGTGAAGCCGATCGACGGACGGCTCATTTCCTGCGCCCCGGCGTTGGTGGTCATCACGATGATGACGTGGCGGAAATCGGCCTTGCGGCCGTTGTTGTCGGTCAGGGTGCCGTGATCCATGACCTGCAGCAGCAGGTTGAACACGTCCGGATGCGCCTTCTCGATCTCATCGAGCAGCAGCACGCAGTGCGGATGCTTGGCGATCGCCTCGGTCAGCAGCCCACCCTGATCGAAGCCGACGTAGCCCGGCGGGGCGCCGATCAGGCGCGACACCGTGTGCCGCTCCATGTACTCGGACATGTCGAAGCGGATGAACTCGATGCCGAGCGCGATCGCCAGCTGGCGCGTGACCTCGGTCTTGCCGACGCCGGTCGGGCCGGCGAACAGCAGGCTGCCGACCGGCTTGCGCTGATCGCCCAGGCCCGAGCGCGCCATCTTGATCGCGGCCGCGAGGGTCTCGATCGCCTGGTTCTGGCCGAAGATCACCAGCTTCAGGTTGCGCTCGAGGTTCTTCAGCAGGTCGCGGTCGGAGGCCGAGACGTTCTTGGCCGGGATGCGCGCCATGCGCGCGACCACATCCTCGATCTGCGCGACTTCGACCCGCGCCTCGCGCTCGCCCACCGGCTTGAGCCGCAGCCGTGCCCCGGCCTCATCCACCACGTCGATCGCCTTGTCGGGCAGATGCCGCT
Organism: uncultured Gammaproteobacteria bacterium; assembly: GCA_963701975.1. GTDB lineage: Bacteria > Pseudomonadota > Gammaproteobacteria > Steroidobacterales > Steroidobacteraceae > FEN-1191. The sequence continues at coordinate 2,197,302 of OY969692.1, read as the reverse complement.
CGTTGATGTGCCGGTCGGCCAGCTCGGCCGCCGCGCGCAGCGCATCGTCGGCGTACTCAACGCCGTGGTGCTCCTCGAACTTCGGCTTCAGTCCCATCAGGATCTCGACCGTCTCGGCCACCGAGGGCTCGGCCACGTCGATCTTCTGGAAGCGCCGCGCCAGCGCGTGATCCTTCTCGAAGATGCCCCGGTATTCCTGGTAGGTGGTCGAGCCGATGCAGCGGATCTCGCCGTTGGCGAGCACCGGCTTGATCAGGTTGGAGGCGTCCATGACGCCGCCGGAGGCCGCGCCGGCGCCGATCACGGTGTGGATCTCGTCGATGAACAGGATCGCCCCGGGCTGCTTCTTGAGCTCGTTGACGACCGACTTCAGGCGCTTCTCGAAATCGCCGCGGTACTTGGTGCCCGCGATCAGCGCGCCCATGTCGAGCGCGATAGATGGTGCAGTCGGCCAGCACCTCGGGCACCCGACCCTCGACGATCAGCCGCGCCAGCCCTTCGGCGATCGCGGTCTTGCCGACGCCGGCTTCACCGACGTACAGCGGATTGTTCTTGCGGCGGCGGCACAGGATCTCGATGGTGCGCTCGATCTCGAGCTTGCGGCCGATCAGCGGATCGATGCGCCCTTCCTGCGCCTGGGCGTTGAGATTGACCGCGTACTTCTCGAGCGCGCTGCCCGACTCGCTGTCGCGCTCGCCCTCGACGCCGGCGTCGTCGCGCTCCTTGTCGGCCTTCGACTCGCCGGTGCGCGACAGGCCGTGCGAGATGAAATTGACCACATCCAGGCGCGTGACCTGGGCGCGCGCCAGCAGGAATACCGCGTGGCTCTGCTTCTCGCTGAAGATCGCGACCAGCACGTTGACGACGCCGACCTCCTTCTTGCCGCTCGACTGCACGTGAAACACGGCCCGCTGCAGCACCCGCTGGAAGCCGAGCGTCGGCTGCACTTCGCGCTCCTCGCTGGCGGCAAGGCGCGGCGTATTGCTCTCCACGTGCTGCTTGAGGTCGGCGCTCAGGCGCTCGAGGTCGGCGCCGCAGCCCTCGAGCACCTCGCGCACCTTCGGTGCGTCGAGGATCGCGAGCAGCAGGTGCTCGACCGTAAGGAATTCGTGGCGCGCGCTCCGCGCCTGGTGAAAGGCCTGGTTAAGGCAGAATTCGAGCTCGCTCGACAACACTGCTCCGTCTCTCCGGCAGTTGGTTCAGGCTTCCTCGAGCGTGCACAGCAACGGATGCTGATGCTCGCGCGAGTAACTGGTCACTTGCGACACTTTGGTCTCTGCGATTTCGTATGTAAAGACTCCACAGACACCTTTGCCACGTGTATGCACCTCCAGCATAACCCGTGTTGCGGTCGGCCGATCCATGGCGAAGAATCGCTCAAGCACCTCGACGACGAATTCCATCGGGGTATAGTCGTCGTTGAGCAGTATGACGCGATAGAGGGGCGGCTGCGCCGTCTCCGGCGGAGCCTCCTCGACTATTACACCATGCTCGGGGCGATTAGATGCTCTGGGCTCCGTCACGTGAGAGTCGCCCCGTCACAAAATCGCAGCGAATCTGCAGCGCATCGGTCGCTGAAGTCTAATCCACTGCGATGCATCGGTGTATCTCCGGTTCCGGCGCTTGATGCTGTCGGCATTGAGCGACGCATGGAACTAAAAGAAATTAGCCGAAACAAACACTTGAGAGCGCCAACGGCTGCGCCGTATCATGTCATATCTGGGGGCTCGGGGAGCTTTTGCAATTGGCCAGTGCGACCGCTTGGATCGATGAGCTCAAGTCAGTGCAGGGACTGACGCGGCTGTTCGCCGACCGTGGCGCGCAGCTCGTGGCCCTGCTGCTGCTGCTTGCCCTGGGCCTGGACAGCGCCCTGATCCTGACCCGGGCGCTCAGTCACGGCGCGGACCTGCCGCCGCCGAGCCTCGCCGGCCCGCCGGCGCTGGTCCGACCGGGCCGTCAATCCCGCGCTGCAGCTCGGCGATCATTGTCAACGCGCATCTGTTTGGCGCCGCGCCGGTCGCCAGCGCTGGCGCGGACGCCCCGGCCACCACGATGCCGCTGATTCTCGCCGGCGTGATCGCCGATCACCGATCCGGCCAAGGGCGTGGCGATCATCGGCGAGAACGCCGCGGCCGGGAAGCTCTACGCGGTCGGTGCCGCGATTCCCGGCGGCGCGCACCTGCACGCGGTGTACAGCGATCGGGTGCTGCTCGATCGCAATGGCGGCCTCGAGACACTGATGCTGCCGCGCACGCCGATGGCCACCCGGAGCATCGCACCTTCCGGTGCCGCCGCTGGGCCCCGTCCAGGCGGCCTCGCGCGATAACGCCAGCCTGCTCGCGGGCCTGGTGCGCGTACAACCGGTGTTCAACCAGGGCAAGCTGACCGGCTATCGGATCTTTCCCGGCGGCAAGGCCGGCACCAGCGCCTTTACCCAGCTGGGACTGAAGTCCGGCGACCTGATCGAGGCGGTCAACGGCACCGCGCTCGATGATGCCGCGCGCGCGATGGAGGTGCTGCAGACCTTGTCCTCCTCGGCCACCGCGACGGTCACGGTGTCGCGCAATGGCCAGCCGCAGGAGGTCAATCTTAATCTGGCCAACCTCAACATCGAGACCGATTCGGGTGACAATAGCTCCGGGGGTGCCTCCGCCGGCGGCCAGGCCGGCGGCGGCGATCAGCCGCTGCTGCGCCGTCCCGGCGGCAATCCGAATCTGAGCATTACGCCCGGCGTTGCGCCCGCCGCTTCGGGCACTATGAACGCCGCTGCGCCCGGCGCCGACGGGCCGGCCGCGAGCCCCGGCGGCGAACGCGACCGCTAGCGCCGGCCCGGTCCTTGACTCACAGCCATCGCACGACAGGAAACGACCACTGATGTCTGATACCTCACCGATCGTCCGTGCGCCGCAGCGGCGGCGCCAGCTCGCGATCGCGCTCGCCGCGCTGGCCGTGACCGCGCTGGCCCTCGGCCAGCAGCCGCTGCCGCGGCACGCGCCGGCGGGCGATGAGCAGGCCAGTACGCAGCGCATCACGCCGAATTTCAAGGACGCCGACATCACGCAGATCATCGAAGCGGTCAGCATGGCGACCGGCAAGAACTTCATCATCGACCCGCGCGTGCGCGCGCAGGTGACGATGCTGTCCTCGACGCCGATGACGCCGGATCAGTTCTACCAGGCGTTCCTCGCGATCCTGCAGGTGCACGGCTTCGTCGCGGTGCCGGCCGGCGACGTGATCAAGATCATCCCGGACGCCAACATGCGCCAGTATCCGGCGAACGATCTGCCGCGCAGCGTCAGCTCGAGCTCCGATGAGCTGGTCACGCAGGTACTCGCGGTCAAGAACGTCAGCGCCGCGCAGCTGGTGCCGGTGCTGCGGCCGCTGATGCCGCAGAACGCGCAGCTCTCGGCGGTGACCGGCGCCAACATCCTGATCATCTCCGATCGCGCCAGCAACGTGAACCGCATGATTCGCATCATCGCGCGCATCGACGAGGTCGGAAATCCAGACGTCGACGTGATCACGCTGCACAGCGCGACCGCGGCCGAGACCGCGCGGGTGCTCAACTCGCTGCTGGCGCAGAGTGGCGAGGGCGGCGGCAGCGTCAAGATCGTCGCCGACGATCGCTCCAACAGCATCCTGCTCAGCGGCGACGACAACGTGCGCATGCGCGTCAAGGCCCTGGTGGCGCACCTCGACACGCCGGTCGATACCGGCAGCGAAACCCAGGTGCGCTACCTGCGCTTCTCCGACGCCGAGGACCTGGCCACGCGGCTCAAGGAGCAGATGTCGGGCACCAGCGGCGGTGGCACGACCTCGGCCATGGCCGCGCTGCTCAATCGCACGCCGACACCGCAGCAGCCGCAGCCGAACGCCCAGGGCAACACCCCGCCGCCGGGCGGGCCGGCCTCCGCCGGCGGCGCCGCGGGACCGGCGACGCTGTCGCTCGCCGGCGGCACCGCGACGATCTGGGCCGACAAGGCCACCAACGCGCTGGTCATCACCGCCGGGCCAGCGCAGCATGCGCGCGCTCAACGCCGTGATCGACAAGCTCGACATCCGCCGCCCGCAGGTCTACGTGGAGGCCATCATCGCCGAAGTGACCGTCGACAAGACCGCGGACCTGGGCGTGAACTGGGCGATCGACGGCTCCAACTCCAACGTCGGCGTCGGCGGCTTCGTCTCCCCGGTCGCCGGCACCTCGATCGTCGATCTGGTGTCGGCCGCACTGAGCACCCAGAGCGGCGCCACCACCACCACCGGCACGACCACCGGCGCCGCCGCGGCCTCGGGGCTGTCGAACGCGACCCTCAGCGGCACCACCGTCGGCATCGGCCGGCTCAAGTCCAACGGGGTCAACTTCGCGCTGATGCTGCGCGCGCTGCAGGGTGATTCGCGCACCAACATCCTCGCCACCCCGTCGGTGGTCACGCGGGACAACCAGGAAGCCAAGATGGAAGTGGCGCAGGAGGTGCCGTTCCTGACCGGCCAGTACTCGACCACCAACGGCACCGGCAGCGCGTTCCAGACCATCCAGCGCGAGGAGGTCGGCACCATCCTTACCGTGACGCCGACCATCAACGAGGGCGACACGGTGCTGCTCAAGCTCCAGGTCGAGAGTTCGAGCCTGGCGGCAAGCTCCCAGGGCGCGGTGGACCTGATCACCAACAAGAACGCGATCACCACCAGCGTGCTGATCAAGGACGGCGGCACCCTGGTGCTCGGCGGCCTGATCCAGGACAGCGTCACCAACAGCGAGCAGTCGGTGCCGCTGCTGGGCAACATTCCGCTGATCGGCGAGCTGTTCCGCACCCGCAATACCGAGAAGACCAAGACCAATTTCCTGATCTTTCTGCAGCCGCACATCCTGCGCAACGACACCCAGGCCGGCGGTCGAGACCGACGCCAAGTACAACTACATCCGCGACCAGCAGCGCACCCTCGGCCGCGACCCGCGCGTGATACCGCTGCAGCCCTATCAGCCCGCGGACCCGTTGCCGGCGATGGAAACGGCCGCACCAAGAGCGGCATCCTCAGCCCCGACGTGTCCGACGCCGACCGCACGCGCCAGAAGAAGCCGAACGACACCGGCGCGCCCGCGCCGTCCGACAGCGGCGGCGGCTCCGCGCCACTACCGTATGGCGGCGCCAGCTCGCCGCCCGATGACAGCGCGCCTGCGCCCAGCGGGGCAGCGCCCGCCGTGAGCGCGGTCGCCGAAGCGCGTCGGGACCGATCACCGGCTGCCGTTCACCTTTGCCCGCCGCCATGGCGTGCTGGTGCGCGGCGTCGAGGGCGGCATTGCCGATTGCGTCTATCGCGCACCGGCCTCGCCGGTGGCGCTGGCCGAAGCGCGACGCTTCTGCGCATGCCGGTGAAGCTGACCGCTGGTGGACAGCGAGGCGTTCGACGAGCTGCTGCGCAAGACCTACGAGGGCGGCGGCGAGTCGATGCAGATCGGCCTCGAGGACACCACCGACCTGGCCCATCTGGCGCAGGAACTGCCCGAGCAGGCCGACCTGCTCGAGAGCAACGACGATGCGCCGATCATCCGCCTGATCAACGCGGTGCTGACGCAGGCGATCCGCGAGAACGCCTCCGACATCCACATCGAGCCGTTCGAGAATCGCCTGGTGGTGCGCTTTCGCGTCGACGGCATCCTGCGCGAGGTGCTGCAGTCCAAGCGCGGCGTCGCGCCGCTGGTGGTGTCGCGCATCAAGGTCATGTCGAAGCTCGACATCGCCGAGAAGCGCCTGCCGCAGGACGGCCGCATCAGCCTGCGCATCGCCGGCCGCGCGGTCGACGTGCGCGTCTCGACCATCCCGTCCGGTCACGGCGAGCGCGTGGTGCTGCGCCTGCTCGACAAGCAGGCCGGCCGGCTCGACCTGGACTCACTCGGCATGGGCGCGCATACCCAGAAGCTGATCGACGAGCTGATCCACAAGCCGCACGGCATCCTGCTGGTCACCGGGCCGACCGGCTCGGGCAAGACCACGACGCTGTACGCCGCGCTCGAGCGCCTGAACGACAATACCCGCAACATCATGACGGTCGAGGATCCGATCGAGTACTACATCGACGGCATCGGCCAGACGCAGGTCAACACCAAGGTCGAGATGACCTTCGCGCGCGGCCTGCGCGCGATCCTGCGCCAGGACCCGGACGTGGTGCTGGTCGGCGAGATCCGCGACCTGGAGACCGCGCAGATCGCGGTGCAGGCGAGCCTGACCGGACACCTGGTGCTCTCGACGCTGCATACCAACACCGCCGCCGGCGCGCTGACCCGGCTGCGCGACATGGGCATCGAGCCGTTCCTGCTGTCATCGAGCCTGATCGGCGTGCTGGCGCAGCGCCTGGTGCGCGTGCTCAATCCCGAGACGCGCCAGGCGTTCACGGCCGGCGAATACGAACGGCGCCTGCTCGGGCTGGCGACCGGCCGATCCATCGCCGACGCTGTATCGGCCCGGGGCGCGACGCCGGCGGCGGCTATCGCGGCCGCACCGGCATCTACGAGCTGATCCTGATCGACGATACCCTGCGCACCATGATCCACGACGGGGTCGGCGAGCATGAGCTGGAGCGCTACGCCCGCAAGTTCACCCCGTCGATCCGCGACGACGGCCTGGCGCGCGTGCTCAAGGGCGAGACCACGATCGAAGAAGTCCTGCGCGTGACGCGCGAGGATTAGACTCACCGTCCATGGGCGCATTCGAGTACACGGCCCTCGACGCGGGCGGCCGATCGCGCAAGGGCGTCATCGAAGGCGACACCGCGCGGCACGTGCGCACGCTGCTGCGCGAGCGGCAGCTGCTGCCGGTCAGCGTCGAGGAGGTCGCCGCGCAGCGAATCGCGCCGGCAGCGCGCCAGCCGCTTCGGCTTTGCCCGCGGCGTGTCGGCCGCCGACCTGTCGCTGATGACCCGGCAGCTCGTCGACGCTGGTGCGCGCGGCGCTGCCGCTGGAGGAGGCGCTGCTTGCGGTCTCGCAGCAGACCGAGAAGCCGCGCGTGCAGAGCATCGTGCTCGGCGTGCGCGCCAAGGTGGTCGAAGGCCACACGCTCGCGACCGGCCTGGCCGATTTCCCGCGCGTGTTCCCGGAGATCTACCGCGCCACGGTCTCGGCCGGCGAGCAGTCGGGCCACCTCGATGCGGTGCTCGAGCGGCTGGCCGAGTACACCGAATCGCGCGAGCAGATGCGCCAGAAGCGTGGTCGGGGCGATGCTGTATCCGCTGGTGCTGACGGTCATGTGCTTCACGATCGTGTCGATCCTGCTGACCTATGTCGTGCCCAAAGTGGTCGACGTATTCGAAGCCAACCATGCGAAGCTGCCGCTCGCCACGCGCGTGCTGGTCGCGGCCAGCAGCTTCCTGCGCGACTACGGCCTGTGGCTGCTGGTGGCGATCGCGCTGGCGCGCATTCGTGTTCTGGCGCTGCGCTCAAGTCGCGCGAGACGCGCCGGCGGGTGCACCGGGCGCTGCTGACGCTGCCGCTGATGGGACGCATCGTGCGCGGCGTCAACACCGCGCGCTTCACCCGCACGCTGAGCATCCTGACTGCAAGCGCCGTGCCGGTGCTCGATGCGCTGCGCATCGCCAGCGAGACGATCATCAACCTGCCGATGCGCGATGCGGTCACCGAAGCGGCGGCGCGGGTGCGCGAGGGCGCGCCGATCGGCCGCTCGCTGGCCGCGAGCCGGCTGTTTCCACCGATGACGATGCACCTGATCTCGAGCGGCGAGTCCAGCGGCGCAGCTGCAGACCATGCTCGAGCGCGCCGCGACCAACCAGGAGCGCGAGCTTCGAGGGCCTGCTGGCCGCGCTGGTCGGGCTGCTGGGCCCGCTGCTGATCGTCGGCATGGGCCTGTTCGTCATGGGCATCGTATTTGCGATGCTGTTACCGATTTTTGAAATGAATTCCCTGATCCGTTGACGCCGGCGTTGCATCGGTTTTTGAATCGCATTATTTTCGCGTCGAGGCTGACATCACGACAGGTCGTCACATAGAACGAGGCCATGGGCGGGAACACCGATTCCGACGAGTTCGAGGAAGACGACGCGGAGGAGATCGCGGGCGATGACGATCTCGACCTGGACCGCGCCATCAAGGACATGGAGATCGCCAAACGCCGCAGCGTCAAGGTCGGGCGAGCCGGCCTGGCGGCGCCTCGAGCAGCGGCTCGAGCAGAAGCGCACCGCCGAACTGATCAGCGACTTCGAAGACTACGACATCGGCGAGCCCGGCACGCGCCGCGGCCCGGCGACCAACGGCGCGGGCACGAAGTCGCGACGCTAGCTGGCGCGGGCGGCGGCGGACCCGGCCGCGGCGGCCGGCACGGCTGATACGCCGCGCCGCAGGACACCGACGACCACACCCTCGATCAGCATCGACTCCTGCCTCAGATCGACTCGAATCGGCTCGAATTCAGGGTTCTCGGGCAGCAACCAGACCACGCTGCCCTCCTGCTTGTAGCGCTTCACGGTGACTTCATTCTCGAGCCGCGCGACGATGATCTGGCGGTTGCGCACTTCACTGGTGCGATGCACCGCCACCAGGTCGCCATCGAGGATGCCGGCATCCTTCATGCTCATGCCGACGACCTTCAGCAGATAGTGCGGCCGGGGATGAAACACCGCCGGATCGACCTGCAGGTGCTCCAGGATGTTCTCTTCCGCCAGCATCGGCCGGCCGGCCGCGACCCGGCCCACCAGCGGCAACGCCAGCTGCTCGCGCATCGTGTCGCGCAGCTGAATGCCGCGCGACGCACCGGGAAGCAGCTGGATCACGCCCTTGCGCGCCAGGGCGCGCAGATGCTCCTCGGCGGCGTTGGGGGAACGGAAACCGAGCTCGGCAGCGATCTCGGCGCGCGTCGGCGGCATCCCGGTCTCGCTCAAGGCTCGCTGGATGAAGCGCAGCACATTGGCCTGGCGTGGGGTCAGATCGGACATACTGTAATTATATACAGTAGTCACAATCCGCTGCAACCATCCGGCCGATGCCGGGCTCGCCCGCTCCAGAGCGCACTGCCCGACTGATGCCGGGGTCCCTCGCCACCGCCCCCCGTCTTGCACTCGATCGATGCGCGGCGTGCCGGAGCCAATCGTGTGCGCTGTCATGCCGGGTCGTCATCGTCGGCATCCAGCCTTGCACCATCGGATCACGCAAGCCATGCGCGATGCGCATCACGAGCACGCGCAGCGCGCGCAGCAACGTCGATGCATGGCGTGGCGAGCGCGCAACGAATCAAGACATTCATGCCGCGTTCACTATGGGAACGATATCCTGCTTAGACCGTCGGTATTGGCTGACAGACGGATTTCGATGTTGCTATTGCATTCGTATGTCAAATTTGGTCAAGTTGTGGCCCGCAAAATCGTGCCGCCGCGAAAACGTTCGGTGCGATGCGGTTTATTTCAGTGCAAGTATGCAAGTAAAGGGGATTTAGAATGAACAACTCAACCGTTGTGAAGCTGGCCGCCGCCGCCCTGGTGGTTACGCTCGCCGGCTGCACCGACCTCAAGCCGCTTCAGGCCGATGTCGACGCTCTGAAGCAGCAAGTCGGCAAACTGCAGTCGGAGGTGGACGCGGCCAAGTCGTCGGCTGACGCTGCTTCACGTGCCGCCAGCGCTGCGCAGAGTTCTGCGAGTCAGGCAGCCACGGCTGCGAGCGGTGCGCAGAGCACTGCCAACCAGGCGTTGTCTGCCGCACAGGCTGCGCAGGCTTCGTCCGATGCGACCAACGAGAAGATCGATCGCATGTTCAAGAAGTCGGTTTCGAAGTAATTCGATCGGCCCTTGGAGAGAAAACGCCGCGCTCTGAGCGGCGTTTTTTATTGAGCGCACAGCGCTCTTCGCTGCCCGCACGGCGGCTCTCGCGGCGGCGCGCCGTGGCCGCGCGAACCCGGCAAGTCCCGCAGCGAGCGGATCAGTAGCGCACCAGCGCCGAACCCCAGGTGACGCCACCGCCCAGGGCCTCGAGCAGCAGCAGGTCGCCGCGCAGGATGCGCCCGTCGCGCACCCCGACATCCAGCGCCAGCGGCACCGAGGCGGTCGAGGTGTTGCCGTGTTCCTGCACCGTCACGATCACGCGCTGCATCGGCAGGCCGAGCTTCTTCGCCACCGCCTGGATGATGCGAATGTTGGCCTGGTGCGGCACCAGCCAGTCGATCGCGTCCTTCCCGAGGTGGTTGGCCGCCAGAGTCTCGTCGACCACGCGGCCCAGCAGATTGACGGCGAGCTTGAAGACTTCACTGCCCGCCATGCGCACGAAATCCCCGGGCGCCATGTCGCCCGGTGCCGCGCCGTGTGCCGGCCCGCCGGTACAGTACATCAGGTGCTTGTAGCTGCCATCGGCATGCAGGTGGGTCGAAATGATCCCCGGTTGCTCGGCCGGCTGCAGCACCACCGCGCCGGCGCCGTCGCCGAACAGAATCGCGGTGCTGCGATCGTTCTGGTCGACGATCCGTGACAGCACCTCGGATCCCACCACCAGCGCGCAGCGCGCCGAGCCCGTCGCGCACGAACTTGTCGGCGACCGCGAGCGCGTAGATGAAGCCGCTGCAGGCAGCTTCGAGCGCGAACGCCGGTGCCGCCGCGGCAGCCGAGCCGCGACTGCAGCAGCACGCCGGCATTGGGAAACACCAGGTCCGGCGTGGTGGTGCCGTACGAGATCAGGTCGATGTCGCCCGGCTTGAGGCCCGCCGCGGCGATCGCGGCGCGCGCGGCATGCTCGGCCATATCGACGTTGGATTGCTCCGGCGGCAGGATGTGGCGGCGCTCGATCCCGGTGCGCTCGCGGATCCAGGTATCGCTGGTATCCATGCGCTTCTCCAGATCGGCGTTGGTCACGACCGATTCCGGCAGGTAGCTGCCGGTGCCGACGATGCGCGAGATACACCTAAGTCGAGCCCGATCCGGCCGCCGCGACGAGCAGCCCTATTCCTGGCTTTCCGGCTCGGCCTTCTTCTCGATCACACGGCGGCCGCGGTAGAAACCATCGGGCGTCATGCAGTGACGCAGGTGCTGCTCACCCGACTGCGGATCGATCGACAACGCCGGCGTCGCCAGCCCATCGTGCGAACGGTGCATGCCGCGCTTCGATGGGGTCTTGCGGCTTTTTTGTACGGCCATGATCCACTCCTGCAACAAATCCTAGAAACTATCTCTTCGTTTTCGTGCCGCCTCCAGCAGCGCACGCAGATCCGCAAATGGCCGCGCCGTCGCCTGCTCGGCCGCGTCCGGCGCGCGGCTGCCGGCGCGGCTCCGCGCGCTGCCGCCGCGGGGCGGCCGGCGGATTTTGCACAGGCACTGCTGTCGGCGTGCAGCGGCACGATCGGCAGCGCCAGCAGCAACTCCTCGGCCGCCAGCGCCTCGAAACTCAACCGGCCTTCCGCGGCCAGATAGGTCTCCCATTCGACCGGCGCGGCCTCAGCCTCGGCCTCGGACTCGATCAGCAGCACCGGCGAGTTGGTCTCGATCGGCACCGCATCGGCCCCATGCAGCGCTGGCAGATCAGCTCCAACTGCGCCTTCAGCGCGACCTGTGCCACCATGAAGCCCTGCTCGCGGCCGAACTGCAGGTGCGCATGCACCTGACCGCCGCCCGAAATCAACTCCACCGGAAGGCCCGGCAGCTGCGCCACGGGAATATCCAGATCTAGGATCGCGCGAGAGTCTGCTAGCTTTCTGACGTCGCGTAGCTTCGAGGCGCCGCCCGGCATGGGCCGCGTATAATAGGTTCAGTGCCCCGGCAAGTCAAAAAAGCCTCCGGGCTCAAGCCTTTGAATCGAAGACCGTTTTCGCAAAGCGCATGGCGCCCCTGATCCTGGCCTCGACCTCGGCGTATCGGCGCGAGTTGCTGTCGCGCCTGCACCTGCCGTTCGGCTGCGTCGCCCCCGGCGTCGATGAGACGCCGCTGGCCGCCGAAAGCCACCCCGATCGCGCCGTGCGCCTGGCGTTGGCGAAGGCCACCGCGGTCGCGACCCGCTATCCGGGCAGCACCGTGATCGGCAGCGACCAGATCGGCGTGTGCAAGGGCGAGCCGCTCGAGAAGCCGGGCAACGCTGCGCGCGCGCGCGTGCAGCTGCAGTGGCTGTCGGCGGCTGCCGCAACCTTCCACACCGCGGTGGCGGTGTTGCCGGTCGAGCGCGCCAACGGCCTGCAGTTCGTCAACACCACGACGGTGTATTTTCGCGCGCTGAGCGCGGCTGAAATCGAGCGCTACATCGCCGTCGAGCAGCCTTTCGACTGCGCCGGCGGCTTTCGCTGCGAAGGCTTAGGGATCAGCCTGTTCAGCCGCGTGGTCTCGGAGGATCCGACCGGCCTGATCGGCCTGCCGCTGATCGCGCTGGCGCGCGCGCTGCGCCAGTTCGGCTACGAGCTGCCCTGAAGCTCAGGGTTGCTTGTCGAGGATGTATTCGGTCCGCACTTCGTGCACCACGTCGTTGTCCACGACGTGCAGCGTCTTGCCATCGCCCGACACGGTCGAGCGCACGATGTCGGTGATGGTGTCGCCGCGCTTGTCGGTCTCCTCGATCGTATCGTCACTGAGGCGCTTGAGCGTTACCACGGTATGAGCGGCATCGCCCTCGATCGGATACTCCTTGCCGTCGAACCTGGCGTCATAGCTCTGGCCGTTCCAGCTCATCTTGAGCGAGTCCGTACCCATCTGATAGCTGATCGCGCGTCCGACGTCGGCCATGTCGATCACCTTGTCGGTCTGCCAGGACCCGGAGGCCGCGTGCGCTCCGGCGGGCGCCGGGCCGACGCGCTTCTCGGTGAGGCTGCCGTTGACCGGCTGTGCACCCGAATAGTCGGTGAACCGGGCGCTCAGCATCGCGCCGCCGTCCGAGACTGAATAGGTCACGCTCGAAGCCGGCTTGCCGGCCCGCTTGTTGGTGATCTCGATCGAGCTCGAGCTCAGCACCTTCACCGCGACCGAATCGTAATAGTCGTGACCGGTGACGCTCTGGTCGCGGCCATCGGCCTTGACCTTGATCTCGGGCACGCAGCTGGCGCAGGTATAGATGCCCTGCGTGATGTCGAATACATCCGGCTTGCCGGACTGCTTGAACGAACTGACGCGCGTCTTCCAGCTGCCATCGAACGGCCCCTGCGCCAGGCCGATCGCCGGCACCAGCAGCAACAGACCCATCATCCTCTTCATCGCAGCGCCCCCCGTTTTACCTGGCCCCACGGCGCGCGAGTCTACCCCGACGTGCCCCCACGGCGCGCTGATTTCCCCGAGGTGCCGCAGCGCGCGCGCAGTTCAACGCCGCTCAGCGCGCGACGCCCCGCCCGCGCGCGCGCTTGCCCGCGAGCTGATCGAGCACCGCGCGCAGCTCGGACGGCAGCGGCGCGCTGAAACTCTGCTCGCTGCCGCTGTCGGGCCAGACGAACGACAGGCTGTGGGCGTGCAGGAACATGCGCTTGAGCCCAAGCGCGGCCAGCGATGCATTGAAGGCCTCATCGCCATACTTGGCATCGCCCGCCACCGGATGACCGCAGTAGGCCGCATGCACGCGAATCTGGTGCGTGCGGCCGGTGTGCGATGATCGCCTCGAGCAGCGACGCGCGCGCGCCGTAGTGCTCGATCAGCTTGAACTCGGTCAGCGCGTGCTTGCCGCTGCGCGTCCACCTTGACGGTGCGCTCGCCGCCGACCGCGCAGATCGGTGCGCAGCGGCGCGTCGATGCGCTTGTGGCCGAGATTCCAGCGCCCCGCGACCAGCGCCAGATAGCTCTTCTGCACCGCTCCGTCGCGCAGCAGCGCGTGCAGCGCGCGCAGCGCCGCGCTGCGCTTGGCGACCAGCAGCAGACCGCTGGTGTCTCGATCGAGCCGGTGCGCCAGCTCCAGCGTCTCGTTCGGGCGCGAGGCGCGCAGCGCCTCGATCACACCGAAGGACAGGCCGCTGCCGCCGTGCACCGCGACGCCGCGCCGGCTTGTCGAGCACCAGCAGCCGCTCATCCTCGTGGATCACGGCGCGCTCGACGCGCCTCGATCAGGCCCGCGGGCACGCGCCGCGGCGCATCCGGCGCCGCCTCGCGCACCGGCGGCAGGCGCACCGAGTCGCCCGCGGCCAGCCGCTGTTCCGGACTGGCACGGCGCCCATTGACGCGCACCTCACCGCGGCGGATGAGGCGAAAGATGCGGCTGCGCGGCACGCCGGCGAGCAGCCGGCCGAGCACCTTGTCGAGCCGCTGCCCCTGCTCCTCGGCGTCGATGGCGACATGCCGCACTGCGGATCGACGCTCTGCCGGGCCGGGCTGCGGGTCGCTGTCGGTCAAGAGCCCTCTCCCTCAGGCGCGCCCTTGCGCTTCAAGTGTTTGTTTCCAGTAACGTGTCGCGGCTATAATCGTGCCGGTTGCCCAAGGCCGGTCACCCAAATCTTCAAGGAACGGAACCGGCGCCATGGCAACGAGACTGCGGCCAAGCGCCGCATGGTAGTTGGTCCTCGAAATCGAGGCCATCGCGCATGAGTCGGCCGATCCGGTCCGCGCTCGCCTGTAGAAGCTCCTCCGCAAGTTCGAGCCCACGAGCGCGCCGCCGGTCAGTGGAACTCAAGGTTTTCCGGCGCGCCGCCAATGCAATGGCGGCCACGAGTCATCAGCACGGAGTCGATGATCACAAATCGATGACATCTCTGACGCGCCAAGCGATCTTCGGGTACTCCGCTGTCCACGGCGGTATCGTGAATGTGCCCCCACAAGTGCACATTCCGGTAGCCGCGGCCTCTCATCCAATTCTGGCAGAGGCAAATGAAAAGAATGCTAGTCAACGCAACCCAGCAGGAAGAGCTGCGGGTCGCAATGGTCGATGGACAGAAACTCTATGACCTGAGCATCGAGATACCGTCACGGGAACAGAAAAAAGCCAATATCTATAAAGCCCGCATTTCGCGCGTCGAGCCCTCGCTCGAGGCGGCGTTCGTCGATTATGGCGCACAGCGGCACGGCTTCCTGCCGCTCAAGGAGATCTCGCGTGAGTACTTCCGCGCCCAGCCGCAGGGCCGGCTGAACATCCGCGAGCTCATCACCGAGGGCCAGGAACTGCTGGTCCAGGTGGAGAAGGAGGAGCGCGGCAACAAGGGGGCTGCGCTCACCACCTTCATCAGCCTGGCGGGCCGCTTCCTGGTCCTGATGCCCAACAACCCGCGCGCCGGCGGCGTGTCGCGCCGCATCGAGGGCGAGGACCGCGACCAGATGCGCGAGGTCATGAACCAGCTCAACGTGCCCGAGGGCATGGGGGCGATCGTGCGCACCGCGGGCGTCGGCCGCTCGGCCGAAGAGCTGCAGTGGGACCTCGACAATCTCAAGACCCAGTGGGAGGCGATCGCGGAAGCGGCCAAGGGCCGCGGCGCCCCGTTCCTGGTCTACCAGGAGAGTGATGCGGTCACGCGCGCGCTGCGCGACTACCTGACCGACGACATCGGCGAGATCCTGGTCGACGACGAGGGCGCGTTCCAGAAGGCGCCTGGAGTACATGCAGCGCTTCATGCCGAGCGACGCCCAGCGGCAAGCTCAAGCTGTATGTGCGACGACATTCCGCTGTTCACGCGCTATCAGATCGAAAGCCAGATCGAGTCGGCCTACGCCCACAAGGTGCAGCTGCCCTCGGGTGGCAGCCTGGTGATCGACTACACCGAGGCGCTGGTCTCGATCGACATCAACTCGGCGCGCGCCACCCGTGGCGCCGACATCGAGACGACCGCCGCCAACACCAACCTCGAGGCGGCGGAGGAGATCGCGCGCCAGCTGCGCATCCGCGATATCGGCGGATTGATCGTGATCGACTTCATCGACATGGAGTCGCAGAAGAACCAGCGCGACGTCGAGGACCGGCTGCGCGATGCGATGAAGATGGATCGCGCGCGCATCCAGATCGGCCGCCTGTCGCGCTTCGGGCTGCTGGAGATGTCGCGCCAGCGTCTGCGGCCCAGCCTGGGCGAGTCGAGTCATCTGGTGTGCCCGCGCTGCAACGGCATCGGCAGCATCCGCAGCATCGAGTCGCTCGCGCTGTCGATCCTGCGCCTGATCGGCGAGGACGCGCGCAAGGACCGCACCGCGCGGCTCATCGTGCAGGTGCCGGTCGACGTGGCAACCTATCTGATCAACGAGAAACGCGACGCGCTGCGCGAACTGGAAGACAAGTCGCACGCGCAGATGGTGATCGTGCCCAATCCGCACATTCAGACGCCGGAATTCACCATCCGGCGCGTGCGCGACGATGAGGCGCAGCTGGCCGAGAATTCCCAGGTCAGCTACCAGATTCCCGCCGCCCCGGCGGTGGCCGACGCGGCCGAGCGCGACCGCAAGCCGGCCGCGGAGCAGCCGGCCGTGGCCGCGCTGCTGCCGAAGACCGCCGCTCCGGTGGCGGCCCCGCCCCCACCCCGGCAGACGGCAGCGCCCGTCGGCGATGAGCCGCCGCACCTGGGGCTCTGGCAGCGCATGAAGCGCTGGTTCGGTCCGCAGCCCGAGGCGCACGCGGCGGCTGCGCCCAATGGCGGCGCGAGCGCCGAGCGCGAACCGGTGCGCGAGCCGCGTCGCAGCAGCAGCGAGCGTGGCGATCGACACCCGCGCGGCGGCCGCGGCCGCGACCGGCGGCCGGACCGTCACGGCAATGGTCGCGGACGCGACGAGGCCCGCTATGACTCACGCGCAGCTGCGGACCGCGGTCGCGACGAGCCGCGCCGCGAGCCGCGTCGCGATGAGCCACGACGTGACGAGGCGCGCCGCGATGAACCACGGCGTGACGACGCGCGCCGCGACGAGGCGCGTCGCATGGAAGCGCCGCGCGAGCCGACCGAGGCACGCGAGACCAGTGCCGACGGCCCGCCGATGGGTGAGCGGCCGCCGCGCAGCGGGCGCTCGCGGCGCGGCGGACGCCGCCGGCGCCGTGGAGCCGGCAATCGCGACCAGGGCATGCTCGGCGGCCAGAGCAGCGGTGGCGAGCCCGCGCACGACGCCCAGGGCGGCTTCGACGCCGAGGGCGGCGGTCAGCAGGAGATGGGCTGGACTGGATCGCCGGTCGAGCCGCACAGCGCGCCCCGGTCCAGCGAGGGTCCGGCGCACGCGCCAGCCGGGCCCGCCGTGGCGCCCGAGGCCACTTCACCGCACGCCGAGGCGCCGGTGCGCAGCTTCGAGGCCCCCGCGGCGGCGCCGCCGGTTCCCGAGAGCAGCCACGAGCACGCGCCGGCACCACCGGCACCGGAGAAGCCGCACGTGGTCTGGTCGTCGTCGCCCTCGATGCATGGCGAGCAGGGGTTTGAAGGCCCGCGCCGGGACGAATAGGCCGGATCAAACGGGGTCAGGATGCTCGCGCCGCGCTCGCTGCGCTAGCCTTGCGCCGCGAGCAGCGCCTCGACGGCGGCGAGATCGGCCGGTGTGTTGACCTCCACCCCGGGCGTCACGACTGCGTCCGCGACCCGGATATCCATGCCGTGGTCGAGCGCGCGCAGTTGTTCGAGCTGCTCGAGCCCCTCGTGCTCGCTCGGTGCCAGCGCCGCAATTCGGCGCAACGCGTAGACGCGATAGGCATAGATGCCCAGGTGCCGGCGTGCGCCGGCGTGACTGGTCTGGCTGGCCGCACCGGCCGGTGCGCCGTCGCGCGACCAGGGGATCGGCGCCCGGCTGAAGTACAACGCGCGCTGCTGCAGATCGGTTACCACCTTGGCCACGTTCGGGTCCAGCAGGGCGGCCACCGATTTCAGTGGCACCGCCAGCGTCGCGATGTCGGCGCCCGGCAGCGCCGCCAGCAGGTGCGCGACCTGATCGATCAGGGCCTCGGGCATCAGCGGTTCATCGCCCTGCACATTGACCACGATGTCGGTATCGCCCCATCGCTCGTCGATAGCGACCCGCGCGACGCGGTCAGTACCCGAGGCCAGCGTGCTGGCCGTGAGCCGCACTTCGGCGCCAAAGCCGCGCGCCACCTGTGCGATGCGCTCATCGTCGGTGGCGACGATGACCTGGTGCGCGCCGGAGCGGCGCGCACGCTCATACACCCACTGGATCATCGGCTTGCCGGCCAGCATCCGCAGCGGCTTGCCGGGCAGCCGCGTGGATCCATAGCGCGCCGGCACGACCACGCGGTACATCGGAATCGAGGCTCAGCCTAGCGGTCGAGCAGCTGGTCGTCGGGGGCGAGCACGCGCGCCTCCTCCTCGAGCATCACCGGGATGTCGTCGCGGATCGGGAACGCGAGCCGGTCCGCGCGGCAGATCAGCAGCGCCTCCTTGCGCTCGTAGCGCAGCGGCCCCTTGCAGACCGGGCAGGCCAGAATATCGAGCAGACGTGCATCCAAGGGACTCTCCCGCGGCCAACGGCGGCTTTCAGATCGCGAGGCAGCGCTGCAACCGCCCGAGCAGCGCGAGCGCATCCGCCGCGGCAAAACTGGCTGCGACCGGCAGGTACCATCGGTTGGCAGCGGCGAACGGGCGGCATTTTACCGCATCCTTCTCGGTCATCAGCACCGGCAGGTCATCACCGAAGGCCAGGTCGCTCGCGCAGTAGCGATGGTGATCCGGAAACTCATGGGCGATCACGTCGAGTCCGGCGGCGGCCAGCTGCGCAAAGAAGCGCGCCGGATTACCGATGCCGGCGATCGCATGGACCCGCCGGCCGGCCAGGTTCGACAGCGCCATGGGCCCGGCGGCGCCGCCGAGCGGTTGCAGCCACTCGCCGCGCAGCTGCATGACGAACGCCGCCCTCATCCCCACCGCCTCGAGCGCACTGGCGCCGGCCGCTCCCGCTGCCGTGCGCGGCTCGCCGTTGATCACCACCGCATCGACCAGCTTGAGTCGCTCCGGCGGCTCGCGCAGCGGTCCGGCCGGCAGCAGAAAGCCGTTGCCGAAGCCGCGCGCCGCATCGATCACCGCGATCTCGAAGTCGCGCGCCAGCGGCAGGTGCTGCAATCCGTCATCGGCAATGACCACGTCCACGCCCTCGCCCAGCAGCCGGCGTGCGGCGCTGACGCGATCGCGCCCGATCACGACCGGCACGCCGGTGCGCTGCCGCAGCAGCAGCGCCTCATCACCGACCCGGTGCACATCGCTGTCGCTCGTCACGACCTGCGGCCCCGCCCGCCAGGGCGAGCGAGCGCCATAGCCACGCAGCACCACGCCCGGGCGCAGCCCGCGCTCGCGACAGCTGGCGCACCAGCCAGATCACCAGCGGCGTCTTGCCGGCGCCGCCGACCGTCAGATTGCCGACCACGATCACCGGGCCGGCGACGCGCTGACTGCGGCACAGACCGCGCACGTAGGCCGCCCGGCGCAGCCGCACCATCAGGCCGAACAGGCGCGACAGCAGCCGCAGCGGCCACGGCGGCGTCGCGTCGCCGTACCAGATCGCCTGCAGGCGCGTCGCCAGCGTCGGCCTAGGCACTGAATTGCAGCCGGTGCAGCTCCGCGTAGACGCCGCGCCGCGCCAGCAGTTCGGCATGCGCGCCGGACTCCACCACCCGACCTTCGCTCATGACCAGGATGCGATCGGCGCGCTCGATGGTTGACAGGCGGTGCGCGATCACCAGCGTGGTGCGGTTCTTCACCAGCTGGTCGAGCGCGGCCTGGATATGCCGCTCGGCTGCGGTATCGAGCGACGAGGTCGCCTCGTCGAGGATCAGGATCGGCGTATCCCGCAGCAGCGCGCGCGCGATCGCAATGCGCTGGCGCTGGCCGCCGGAGAGCAGCACCCCGCGATCGCCGACCATGGTGTCGAGGCCCTGCGGCAGTTGCTCGACGAACTCCATCACATAGGCGGCGCGCGCCGCGGCCAGCAGCTGCGCCTCGCCGACGTCGCTGGCGCCGAACAGGATGTTGTTGCGGATCGATTCGTTGAACAGCACCACTTCCTGGCTCACCAGACTGAGCTGACGGCGCAGGTCCGCCAGTCGATATTCGCGGATGTCGACCCCGTCGAGCAGCACGCTGCCCGAGGTAGGATCGTAGAAGCGCGGCAGCAGCGACACCAGCGTGGACTTGCCGCTGCCCGATCGGCCGACGATCGCCAGCGTGGTGCCGGCCGGCACCGACAAGTTGACGTCATGCAACACCGCGCCCTTGTCGATCGCGTACTCGAAATCCACGTGGCGAAACTCGACCGCACCGTCGGCACGCGCCAGCGCCCGCGTGCCGCCCTCGGGCTCGCCCGGCGAATCCAGCACTTCGAACACGCTCGCGCCGGCGGCGATGCCCTGCTGCAGCGGGCCCGCGACGTTGAGAATGCGCTTCAGCGGCGCCGACACCTGCAGCAGCGCGATCACGAACACGCCGAAGGTGGCGAAGGTCAGCGCGCCGTTGGCGATCTCGCGATTGGCGACCAGCAGCACGCCGGCCAGGCCCACGGCCGCCAGTTGCTGCACGATCGGATTGCTGCTGGCGCGCGCCGACAGCAGCCGCACGTTGGAGCGGCGATTGAGTTCGTTGGCGCCTTCGAACAGGGCGCGGATGTGCTCCTGGGCATTGAATACCTTGACCACGCGATGGGCGTCGAGCGCCTCCTTGGCCACGCGCGTGACATCACCCATGGAGTTCTGGATGCGGGCGCTGTAGCGGCGGAATCGGATGTTGACGTTGCGAATCAGCCAGGCGATCGCCGGTGCGACGATCATCGAGAACAATGCCAGCCGCCAGTCGATCCACAGCAGGTAGCCGACGTTGAACAGGATCTGCAGCGAGTCGCGGATCAGCGAGGTCAGCGAGTCGGTGGCCGCTCCGGCCACCAGCTCGGTGTTATAGGTCAGGCGGTTGAGCATCAGCGCCGATGCTTCGCTGTCGTAGCGCGCGGTCGGAAGGCGCAGGTACTGCGCAAACAGCTCGCCGCGGATCGCCTTGATGACCTGCCGCCCGACCCAGCCGGGAAAGTAGTTGGCCAGGTAGTCGCCGCCGCCACGCATCAGGAAGATCACCGAGCACGCCCAGCGGCAGCCAGCCCAGCCACTGCGGGTTGTGCTGCATCGCTGTCGTATCCTGCAGATAGTGTCGCATCACGTACAGCGTGACCAGGTCGGTGGCGGCATACACCATCATGCCGATCACGCCGATGAGATACATGCCACGGTACGGCCACGCGTAGCGCAGCAGCCGGCCATAGACCTGACGCGCCGACTGCGGAGCGCGGCGCGCTGGCCGCGGCGCCGCGCGCGGTGTCGTTCAAGGGGGCGCCGCTCCGGTTGTCGTTGACCGTCGCGACGTTCATCTGCGTGAAGCCAAGACGGCCGAGCACGTCCATCGCGGTGACCACCGCCTGGTGGCTGGCGCGGCCGTCGGCCCGGATGGTCACCGGCGCGGCGCGCGAGCCGTCGCCCGCGGTCTTCACGATCGCCGAGCGCAGCGTGTCCGGGCTCGAATTGACCAGCTCGCGGCCGTTGACCAGATACGAGCCGGTGGCGCTGACCGTGACCACGAGCCCTTCGTCGGCCGCGCGCTGATCCGCCAGCGTGCTCGCCTGCGGCAGGCGGATACGCAGCCGTCCCTCGGCGGTGAAGTTGGACGACAGCATGAAGAACACCACCAGCAGCAGCACCACGTCGATCAGCGATACCACGTTGATCTCCGGCTCCTCACTGCGGCGCGGCTTGAGTTTCATCGCGGCCTCACGCTGCGTCGGTGCGCGAGCTTCAGCTCAGCGCCGCCTCGGCCTCGGCGTCGTCGCGCGCCGCGGACTCGACCGCATCGGCGAGGCGCAACGCATGCTTTTCCATCTCGACCACGATGCGATCGACGCGGCCGCGCAGGTAGCGGTAGGCGACCAGCGACGGGATCGCGACACACAGTCCGGCCGCGGTCGCCACCAGCGCCTCGGCGATGCCGCCCGAGAGCATGCGCGGATCGCCGGCGCCGCCGGCGTTGATCGCGTTGAACGCCTTGATGATGCCGGTCACGGTGCCGAGCAGCCCGAGCAGCGGCGACACCCCGGCGATGGTGCCCAGGGTATTGAGGAAGCGCTCGAGCTCGTGCACCGCGTGACGGCCCGTGTCTTCGAGCCGCTCCATCAGCACTTCGCGCGGCCGGTTGCGATTGGCCAGGCCCGCCGCCAGCAGTTTGCCGAGCGGCGAATTCTGCTCCAGCGCGGCGATGACCTTGTCGTTGATCTGGTTCGCCTCCACCAGCTTCCAGACCTTGCGCGTCAGGTCCGGCGGCAGCACGCGCCGATCCTGCAGGGTCCAGAGCCGCTCCAGGATGATCGCCGCGGCAACGATCGAGCAGAGAATGATGGGCCACATCAATGCCCCGCCCGCCTGCACGATTTCCCACATCTGTCAGTGCCACTCCTGTGACATCGCTCAGCGGTTAGGCGAGCCGGCATGATACCTAAAGCGCCTTCACTACAGCGCAGTTTCGCAACCCCGCTTACGAGTGCTGGCGCGGCAGCTGCTAAAGTGCGCATCGCCATGCCACGCAGACTCGTCAAACAATTCGCGCGCCTGATCCATGCGCGCCGCCACAAGTGGTACCTGAGCGTTTTCGGCGATCGCCTTGCCGAGTCGCATCTCTGGTCGCTGAACCGCCATTCGATCACGGCCGCGTTCGGCGTCGGCATCGGCATGAGCTTCATCCCGCTGCCGGTGCATCTGGTGCTGGTGGTGCTGCTGGCGATCATCGTGGCGGCTCAACGTCGCGGTCGGCGATCGCCGGCGCCTACTTCGTCAATCCCTTCACCATGGTGCCGGTCTATTACTCGGCCTATCGGGTCGGCGCCTGGCTGCTGCGCTACCAGCCCGCAGCATTTCGAGTTTCATCCGAACTGGAACTGGCTCGAGCACGGCCTGGGCCCGGCCTGGAAGCCGTTCCTGTTGGGCTGCCTGGTGTGCGGCGTTGCCGCGGGATTCGCCGGACGCTTTGCGCTCGAGCTCGTCTGGCGGCTGGCGACCCTGCGCCGCTATCGCGCATCGCCGCAGCGGAACGGCGCCGGCGCCTCACAGGCTCGCCAGCTGACGCCAGGCTCGCCGCCGCTGAGCTCGCAGCACCCGGTCCATGCGCGCGGCCAGGCGGCCGATCGTGCGTCACCACCACCAGGCTGGTGCCGAACTCGCGGTTCAGCTCCAGCATCAGCGCGAACACCTGCTCGGCATTGCGGCCGTCGAGGTTGCCGGTCGGCTCATCGGCCAGCACCAGCGCCGGCGAGGTCACCAGCGCGCGCGCCACCGCGGTGCGCTGGCGCTCGCCGCCGGAGAGCTGATGCGGCCGGTGATTCGAGCCGCTCGGCCAGGCCGACGCGCGCCAGCAGCTCGCTCGCCCGGGCCATCGCGGCCTGCGGCGCGCTCGCGCCGCACCAGCAGCGGCATCGCGACATTTTCCAGCGCCGAGAATTCCGGCAGCAGGTGGTGGAACTGATAGACGAAGCCGATGGTGCGATTGCGCAGCGCGCCGCGCTCGCGCTCCGACAGCGCGTGGATGTTGCGACCGGCCACCTCGACCACTGCCGGCGTCGGGCCGGTCGAGTCCGCCCAGAATCTGCAGCAGCGTGGTCTTGCCCGAGCCGGATGCGCCGATGATCGCCAGCCGCTCGCCGCGTGCCACCGCCAGTTCCACGCCGGTCAGCACCTCGAGCGTGCTCGCGCCCTCGCGGAAGCTGCGGCAGACGCCGCGGGCAGTCAGCACCGCGCTGCGCTCGTCAGTCATGGCGCAGCGCCTCGGCCGGCTGCGTGCCGGCGGCGCGCCAGGCCGGATAGAGCGTCGCGAGCGCGCACAGCGCGAACGCCACGCCGCAGATGCGCAGCACGTCTCCGCGCTCCGCGTAGGCCGGCAGGTCGCTCATGAAGTACACCTGGCGTCGAGGAAGTGCGTGCCCAGCAGTCGCTCGAGCCCATGCACCAGCGCCTCGAGATTGGCCGCGAGATCAGCACACCGAGCGCCGCGCCCGGCGCTGGTGCCGGCGAGGCCGATGAACGCGCCCTGGATCGAGAACACCGCCAGCACATTGCGCGGGCCGGCGCCGAGCGTGCGCAGGATCGCGATGTCCGCGCGCTTGTCCTTCACCACCATGACCAGCGCCGCAACGATGTTGAATGCCGCCACCGCCACCACCAGCAGCAGGATCACGAACAGCATCGACTTGGTGATCTCGATCGAGCGGAAGAAATTGCTGTGCATCTGCGGGTCCAGTCGCTGACGTAGTAAGCCGCCGCCGAGCTCATCGCCAGCTCGCGCACGATGCGCGGGGCGAGGAACGCGTCGCTGCAGCGCCAGCCGCACGCCGGTGACACGGCATCGCCGAGCTGGTAGACGCGCGCGGCATCCTCGAGCTGCACCAGCGCGAGGCGCGCGATCGTACTCGTACATGCCGGAATGGAAGATCCCGGCGACCCGGAAGCGCCGCATGCGCGGCTCAATGCCGGCCGGGGTGGCGTTGCCCTGGGGCGCGATCAGCACCAGCTCATCGCCCAGGCGCGACCGCGAGCGCGCTGGCGAGCGCATCGCCGAGGATGATGCGGTAGCCGCCGTCGGTCAGATCCTCGATGCGCCCGCCCTGGATGCGCTCGGCCAGCCCGACCGCACGCCGCTCCTCCTCGGGCAGCACCCCGCGGATGGTGGTGCCGGCGGTGTGCGCGCCGTGCATCAGCAGTGCCTGGGCCTCGATATACGGTGCCGCGGCCACCACGCCCGGCAGCTTCAGCGCCTGGGCCTGATCGTGGCGCCAGTCGGTGAGGCTGCCGTTCGAGCCCCATGAGCGTCGCATGCGAGGTGACGCTCAGGATCCGCGTCTTGAGCTCGCGCTCGAATCCGTTCATGACCGACAGCACCACGATCAGCACCGCCACGCCGATCGCGAGCCCGAGCGCCGAGACCACCGAGATGAACGACAGGAAGCCGCGCCCGCGCGTCGCGCGCAGATAGCGGGTGCCGATGCAGCCACTCGTACGGCCGACGCCGGATCTACTCGTAGCGCAGCGCGTCGGCCGGCGGCGTCGCGCGCGGCGCGCAGCGCCGGATAGATGGTCGACAGCAGCGTCAGCGTGAAGGCCGCGGCGCTGATCCAGGCGACCTCGTGCAGGTGCACGTCCGACGGGATGCTGCGTGATGTAGTAGACCTGCGCGTCGAGAAACTGAAAATGCAACAGCGCGCTCCAGCACCGGCACGATGGCTGCTGACGTTGCAGCGCCAGCGAGCACGCCGAGCGCGACGCCGGCGGCGACGCCGAGCCAGCCGATGGCCAGCGCCCTGGGTGATGAAGGTCTGCATGATGGCGCGCCGGTGAGGCGCCGAAGGTGCGCAGGATCGCGATATCGGTGCGCTTGTCGTTCACCACCATCACCAGCATCGCAACGATGTTGAATGCCGCCACCGCCGACGATCAGCAGCAGGATCAGCGCCATCATGGTCTTCTCGATGCGGATCGCGCGAAAGTAACTGGCATTGTCCTCGGTCCAGTCGCTGACGCGGTAGATACCGCCGTGCCCGGCGCGACCGCGGCGACCGCGGCGCGCACCGCCGGCATGAACTGCGCCGCCTTGAGCGCGTCGGTGAAGCGCAGGCGCAGTCCGCTCGCGCCCTGCGCCAGCGGCGCGAACGCTCGCACATCAGTCGAGCTGCGCCAGGATCAGCGTGTTGTCGTGCTCCTCGAGCCCGGCCTCGAACACGCCCGCCGACCGTGAACTGCGCGCAGGCGCGGCTCGGGAGTGCCGTTCGCCGTCGCCATCGGCACCAGCAGCGTCACCGGATCGCCGACGCGCACGCCGAGCTGATCGGCGATGTCGCGGCCGAGGATCACCGCATTGCTGCCGGGCCGCAGCGCCTCGAGCGCCGCCTTCCACCATCAGGGGCCGCACGTCGGCGACCGCCGCTCGAGCGCGCGGATCGATGCCGCGCAGCACCACCGGCAGCATGTCGGGCAGCTGCACCGCCAGCGCGGTCAGCTCCATGTAGGGCGCCACCCCGACCACACCGGGCAGCGCTGCAGGCGCTCGCGCAGCGCCTGCTCGGCGTCGCTCGAGGCCACGCCCGGTCGCGTGACGTGCGCCTGGGCACTCAGCGACCAGCAGCCGATCGCGCAGCTCGCCCTCAAAGCCGTTCATCACCGACAGGATCACGATCAACGCCGCGACCCCGAGCGACACGCCCGCGAGCGACACCCAGGTGATCAGCGAGACGAAGAACTTGTGCTGCCGCGAGCGCACGTAGCGCAGACCGATGAAGACTGACAGCGGCTGAAACATGGGCCTGGCATTAGAGCACAGCCCCCCGCAAAACAGGACCTGGATCACACTTCCGGCCCGCGTGCTGCCGCCTGGAAGTCCGCACCGCTACCCCTCGGTGCTATAGTCCCGGCACTGCTTCCGCATGCGTACAGGTGCGCTATGACCGGCACGAAGAAAGCGACCACCCGGGCGATCACGCGAAATCCCAACGCGATGCTGGCCGCCGCCCTGGCCGCGGCCATGCTGCTTGCCCTCGCGCTCAGCGCCCGCTCCGAGACCATCGCCGAGGGCGACCAGGTGTCGGTACGTGCCTCGGACATCGCGCGTCCCGCGCGCGGCATGACGATGCATGCGGTCGAGGCGAAATTCGGCGCCCCGCAGGAGCGCCACCCGGCGGTGGGCGAGCCGCCGATCTCACGCTGGGATTACCCGGGCTTCTCGGTGTTCTTCGAGAAGGACCGCGTGATCCATGCAGTGGTCGTGGAGTCCTCGGCGCCCGGCGCGACGCCGGCCGCATCGCCCTGAGGGCCTGGACACCCGCCGCATCGGCCGCGCCGGCCGCCTGGCCCGCGGCCGCGCTACAGCTCGCGCAGTCCCGCGGTGACCGGCAGGCGCGCGGCGCGCATCGCCGGAAACAGTCCGCCGATCAACCCGATCGCCAGCGCCCACTTCAGGCCGGTCCACAGCACCGGCGGTGACACCTGGAACGCGAACACCACCTGGCGTGAAGTTCGCGCCCAGCGTCGACACCGTGTAGTGATTGAACAGCACCCAGGTCACCAGCGCCCCGAGCAGCCCGCCGAGCAGCGCCAGCAGCATCGTCTCGAGCAGCACCGAGACGATCACCGGCGTGGCGCGAAAGCCGATCGCGCGCAGCGTGGCAATCTCGCGGCCGCGGGTCGCGACCGCGGCGTACATGGTGTTGAGCGCGCCGAACACCGCGCCGATCGCCATGATGGTCGCGATCGTGATGCCGAGCACGCGGATCAGCTTCGACAGTTGCGCCGACTGATCGGTGTAGTAGGCGCGCGTGGTCTTGGCGTCGACCGTCAGCCGCGGATCGCGTCGCCAGCCCGGCCTTGAAGGCATCGAACGCCGTCGGCATCCGTCAGTCGCACCGTCACCGAGGTGGTGCTGCTGCCGCGGCGGTAGGTCGGCCCCACCACGTCGCTGTCGCCCCACAGCTCGCGAGTCGTGCGCATCGCCCGAGTCGAACTCCCCGACCACGGTCCAGGTCTGGCCGTTGAGCTTGAGCGTCGACGCCGAGATCGAGCCCGGCGAACTGCTCGCGCGCGCCCTTGCCGACGATCAGCTCGCGCAGCCCGGGCTCGAATTTGCGCCCGGCCGTGATCCGGACGCTCGGGCCGCAGTCTCCCAGGCGCGCTCGCCCACACCGCGGATCTCGACGTTGGCGTCCAGCCCGTTGCTCCTCTTCGGCAACGAGGCCACCACCACCAGCTCCGGCGATGCGATCGGCCGCCCGTGCGCGTCGCGCCGCACCTGCGGCACCTGCGCGATCAGCGTCGCGCTGTCATGATCCAGCACCGAGTTGAGCTCGGTCTGGGCGCCGCCGCGCATCACGATCGCGGTGTCATCGGTGCCGCTCTGCTTCAGCGTCGCCTCGAAGCCCGCCGCCATCGCCAGCAGCGCCACCAGCACGCCGACCACGCCGGCGATGCCGACCACCACCACCGAGGAGGCGCCAAGACGCTGCGGGATCGTCGCCAATGCCGACCTGCGTCACCGACCAGGCCTGCCGGCCGGTGCGCGTCGCAGCATCCACAGCGCCAGCAGCAGCACCAGCCGCCAGCAGCAACCACCACGGCGCAGCACCAGCACGATGATCGAGCGCCGCCGCGACCACGAGGCTGCCGGTGCACGAGCCGACCCTGCGTAATGCCGATGCCGCCATCGCGCACCGCGCCGTCAGCGTCCGGCCAGCGCATCGACGATGCGCAGGCGCATGCCGCGCCGCGCCGGCAGCGCACCGACGATCAGTCCGATCAGCGACCATCAATCACCAGCCCGCGCAGCCAGATGGCGCGCGCCGACCGGCAGCATCGGCAGCCGAGCGCGCCGATCGCCGGCGCAGCGCGCTCCACCACCACGCCGGCCAGCAGCAGCCCGATCGCACCGCCCAGCAGCGATCAGCAGCACCGATTCGGCCAGCACCAGTGCCAGCACGCTGCGGTTGGAGAAGCCGATGGTCTTGAGCACCGCCAGCTCCGGAATGCGCTCGCGCACCGCCTGCGCCATGGTGTTGCCGGTCAGCAGCATCAGCGTGAAGAACACCGCGCCCATGATCGCGCCGACGATCAGGCCGATGTCGCCGAACTGGCTGACGAATGCGGCGTTGAAACGCCTGCTCGGTCTGGGTCTTGGTCTCGTGATCGGAGTTGACCGACAGCGCATCGACCGCCTGCGCGACCTGGCCGCGCCGCGTTGCGGTCGCCCACGCGCGACGACGTACCAGCCGACATTACCGTTGCCGAACGCGCGCGCCTCGTCGAAATAGTCCCAGTTGAAGAACAGCATGTTCTCCTGGCTCTTCTGCTTGCGGATCGGGCGACCCGGTAGATGCCGACCAGATCCAAGGTCCAGGTGTTGCCGCCGCTCTTCTGCGGGAAGATCGTCGCCTGCAGCGGAATCTTGTCGCCGACCTTCCAGTGGAATTTGGTCGCCAGGCTCTCGCCGACCACCGCACCGGTGCGGGTGTTGCGAAACGCGCGCGCTCGGCCGGCGACAGCTGCCACTCCGGATACAGATCCAGGAAGTTGTCCGCCACCGCCTCGTTGGGAAAGAAATTCTTCGGATCCTGGTAGATGCCGCCGAACCAGTTGGCGTAGGTCGACCTCCGACACCCGGGCAGCGCCTGGATCCGCGTACAGCAGGCTCTTCGGCAGCTGCAGCGTGAAGCTGATCTTCGAGACCGTGACCAGGCGGTCGACGCCGGCGACGTTGTTGGCCGGCGCTGGCGAACGCGCTGCGCACCGAATCGAGCAGGCCGAACAGCAGGAACGCCGCCAGCACCGACAGCAGCGTGAAGATGGTGCGCGTCTTGCGCCGGAACAGCGCCGCCCAGACCAGCTGCAGGTACTTCACGCCGGCGCGCGCTCCGCGCCCGCCACCAGGCGTGCCCTTGTCCAGATGCAGCGTGTGGCGCGCGTACTCGGCCGCCTTCGGATCGTGCGTCACCATGATGATGGTCTTGCCGTGATCGCGGTTGAGCTGCTGCAGCAGCGTCAGCACCTCGGCCGCCGACTGCCGGTCCAGATCGCCGGTCGGCTCGTCGCACACCAGCAGCGTCGGATCCGACACGATCGCGCGCGCGATCGCCACGCGCTGCTGCTGGCCGCCCGACAGCTCGCTCGGCTTGTGCGCGGCGCGATCCGCGAGCCCGACCAGCTGCGAGCGCGATCGCGGCATTGCGCTTGCGCTGCGCGGCCGACAGGCGCGTCAGCAGCAGCGGCAGCTCGACGTTCTTGCGCGCCGATAGCATCGGCAGCAGATTGTAGAACTGGAATACGAAGCCGACGTGTCGATGCGCGCCATCTGGCCAACGCGCCCTTCCGACAGCCGATCGATGCGCTTGCCCGCCACCGTGATGCTGCCGTCGGTCGGGCTGTCGAGGCCGCCGATCAGATTCAGCAGCGTGGTCTTGCCGGAGCCGGACGGCCCCATCAGCGCCATGAAATCGCCGCTGCTCGATGTCGAGATCGACATGATGCAGCACCTCGATCTTCTGCCGGCCGCGCTCGTAGATCTTGCTCAGGTTGCGGATTTCGACCAGTGTGCCCATCGCGTGCCTCTCACTGCTTGCTGACCGCGATCGCGCGCGCCATCGTGCAATCGGCGCGGCGGCACGCGCACCACGCTGGCGCCGGCGACGATGCCGTCGACCAGCCGCAGGTCGCCGTAGCTCTGCCCGGGACTGCACCGGGCGCGCCCGCGCGCGCGTCGCCATCGATCGCAAACACCACGCTCCGGCCGCCGCGCTCGACGATGGCCGACGCCGGCACCAGCACGCCCGTGCGGCGGCGGCGCACCGGCGGCGGCGCCGGCGCGCGCATCCGCTGCGGGGGCCTGCTCCAGGAACGACACCCGCACGCCCATATCCGGCAGGATGCGCGGGTCCTTCTGCTCGATCGCGATGCGCACTTTGACCGTAGCCTTGCTGCGATCCGCGGTCGGGATGATCGCGATGACATGCGCCGGAATGGTCCAGTCCGGATAGGCGTCGAGCACCGCCTGCGCCGTCTGTCCCGGCTGCACGCGATTGATGTAGGCCTCGTTGACGTCGACCTCGATCTCGAGCGAGTCCATGTCGACGATCGTGCCGACGCCGGTGCGCGTGAAGCCGCCGCCGGCCGAGATCGGCGAGATGATCTCGCCGGCCTGCGCCGCCTTGGCGACGATCACGCCGGAAAACGGCGCCCGCACCACGGTGTAGTCGAGCTGCACCTGCGCACCGCGCAGCCCCGCCTGCGCCAGCTCGGTCTGCTTCTGCTGCGATTCGACCTGCGCCTCGAGCGTCGTCGACCTGCGTCTGGGCTGGTCTCGAGCGCCTGCTGCGACACCAGCTTGCGGTCGATCAGGTCCTCGTTGCGCTGGTTAGTCGCGCCGCGCCTGCGCCAGCTGCGCCCGGAACTGCACCAGCAGCGCCTGCGAGGCCAGCAGCTGCGCCTGCGCCTGCGCCAGGCTCGCGCGCTGCGCCGAGTCGTCCAGCCGCGCCAGCACCTGGCCCGCGCTCACGTGCTCGCCCTCCTCGATCAGCACCGAGTCAGCGCGCCGGTGATCTGCGCCGACACCGTGGCCTCGCGGCGCGCGGTGACGTAGCCGGTGGCCTGCAGGACCGCGGCCGCGCCGCTGCCGCCGCTCGGTGCTGCGGCGGTCGCCGCCTCGACCGTAAAGCGCGGCGATCGCAGCAGCAGGTACGCCGACAGCGCGGCGGCCAGCAGGCTCAGCAGCACCACCAGCGCGGCCAGGCGCCAGCCGCGCCACACGCCAGCGTCGTCCTCGGCCGGCGCGCGGTCGATCCGCAGCTCCTGCAGCAGCCGGCTCTTTGCGCCGTCGCCGGGCATTTACCCCGTCAGCCCCAGCACGAGTCGATGGTCGCGGCCCCTGGTCGGCATGGCCCTCCCCTGGAATGTCGAAGCGATGCGAAATCCGCGCCATCCGGACGCGCGGCGTCCGTCGGTGCGCACACATGATATCCGACTGCCGGTCAGATCAAGCGCGCGGCGCGCGGCGCGCCGCCCTAGCCCAGGAGCGCACCCGGATGCAAGCTTGTATTCGCGGCGCGGCGGTTTAAGCTCGCGCGCTTCGTTGCACCCGCGCGCCCGCTTGAGCTCGCCGTTCATGCCCACCCTGCTGCATCCACCGCTGCCGTCCGCCACCGCACCCTCCTGGCTGTGGCGCGGTCTGCACGCCAGCGCGCGCGCGCTGGCGCTGGCCGAGGCGGTCAGCGCCGATTCCCGTCCGTGGGTATTCGTCGCTGCCGACACCCGCGAGCTCGAGCGGCTGGCCGGGGAACTGCACTTCTTCGGCGGGCCGGGGCTCGAGATCCTCACGCTGCCGGACTGGGAGGTACTGCCCTACGACGTGTTCTCGCCGCATCCGGACATCGTCTCGGAGCGGCTGCGCACGCTCGCGCGCCTGCCGCTGCTCGCGCGCGGCATCCTGCTGCTCAGCGCCGACAGCCTGCTCACGCGGCTGCCGCCGGTCAGCTACGTGCAGGCGCGCAGCTTCGAGCTCAAGACCGGCGCGTCGCTCGCGATCGAGCCGCTGCGCCTGCAGCTGGCGTCGGCCGGCTATGCCAGCGTCAGCCAGGTGACCAGCCCCGGCGAATTCGCGCTGCGCGGATCGCTGTTCGACGTGTTTCCGATGGGCAGCGAGCAGCCGGTGCGGGTGGACCTGCTGGATGATCGCATCGACTCGATCCGCCGCTTCGATCCGGAGACGCAGCGCTCGCTCGAGAGCATCGAGCCAGCTGCGATTGCTGCCGGCGCGCGAGCTGCCGCTCGATGCCGAGGCGGTCCGGGCCTTTCGCCGCCGCTACCGCGCGCGCTTCGAGGGCGATGTCACGCGCATGCCGATCTATCGCGGCGTCAGCGAAGGCATCGCGCCCCCCGGGATCGAGTTCTATCTGCCGCTGTTCTTCGATGCCACGGCGCAGATCACCGACTACCTGCCGCCGCAGCTGGTGGTCGCCAGCGATCGGCGACCTCGACGACGCGCTCGAGCGCGCGTGGGAGGGCATCGGCGCGCGCTACGAGGATCGGCGCCACGACATCGAGCGGCCGCTGCTGCCGCCGGCCGAGGCGTTCATCGAGCCGGGCGCGGTTCGCACCGCGCTCGCGTCCCATCCGAGGGTCGGCATCGAGCGCTTTGCCGCGCCCCGACGTCCCGACGGCGGCGAGGCGGCACGATTTTCACAGCACCGCGCCGCCGGAGTTCCGGCTCGACGTGCGCGCCGCGCAGCCGCTCGCGCCGCTGACCGGCTTTCTCGGCAGCTACGCCGGGCGGGTGCTGATCGCCGCCGACTCCCCCGGGCGGCGTGAAGTGATCGTCGAGATGCTCGGGGCGCACGGGCGCCGTCCGCGTGCGCTGCAGTCCTGGGAGCAGTTTGCGGCCGGGGACGCGCCGCTCGGGATCTGCATCGCTGAGGACGTGTCGGGCCTGGCGCTCAGCGAGCCGCCGTTGCTGCTGCTCGGCGAGTCGCAGCTGTTCGGCACGCGCGCGCGCCAGGAGCGCCGGCGGCGGCGCAGCGCCGCGTCGGATCCAGCCGCGATCCTGCGCGACCTGCAGAGCCTCGAGCCGGGCGCACCGGTGGTGCACGAGACCTACGGCGTTGGCCGCTATGTCGGCCTGCAGCTGATGCAGATCGGCGATCAGAGCGGCGAGTTCCTGGCGCTCGAGTATCGCGACGGCGATCGCGTCTACGTGCCGGTGCACGCACTGCACCTGGTCAACCGCTACACCGGGGGTGCGCCCGAGAGCGCACCGCTGCACAAGCTCGGCACCGACCAGTGGGCGCGCGCGCGCCGGCGCGCCGCCGAGGCGGTGCGCGACGTCGCCGCCGAACTGCTCGACCTGCATGCGCGGCGCGCCGCGCACCAGGCGACGCCGCTGGCGGCCGGCGAGCTCGAATACCAGACCTTCGCCAACGGCTTCCCGTTCGAGGAAACCGCCGACCAGGCCGAGGCGATGCGCCAGGTGCTCAAGGACATGCAGGGCACCCAGCCGATGGACCGCGTGGTGTGCGGCGATGTCGGCTTCGGCAAGACCGAGGTCGCGATGCGTGCCGCGTTCGTCGCGGTGCAGTCGGGCTGCCAGGTCGCGCTGCTGGTGCCGACCACGCTGCTGGCACAGCAGCACGTGCAGAGTTTCCGCGACCGCTTCGCCGACTGGCCGGTGCGCATCGAGGCGCTGTCGCGATTTCGTTCCGGCGGTGAGACCGCCGCGGTGCTCGAAGGCCTGCAGCGCGGCACCATCGACATCGTGATCGCGACCCATCGGCTGCTGCACGCCGATGCGCGCTTTCGCAATCTCGGCCTGATCATCGTCGATGAGGAGCATCGCTTCGGCGTGCGCGACAAGGAGCGGCTCAAGGCGCTGCGCGCCGAGGTGCACGTGCTGACGCTGACCGCGACCCCGATCCCGCGCACGCTCAACATGGCGCTCGGCGGCCTGCGCCAGCTGTCGCTGATCGCCACGCCCCCGGCCGGACGCCTGACGATCAAGACCTTCATCACCGAGTGGCATGCGGCGACGCTGCGCGAGGCGGTGCTGCGCGAGCTGCGCCGCGGCGGCCAGGTGTACTTCGTGCACAACGAGGTGCAGAGCATCGAGAAGGTGGCCGCCGAGCTTGCCACGCTGGTGCCGGAGGCGAGCCTGCGCATCGGCCACGGCCAGATGCGCGAGCGCGAGCTCGAGCAGCTCATGGTCGATTTCTATCATCGGCGCTTCGACATGCTGGTGTGCACCACCATCATCGAGAGCGGCATCGACGTGCCGAGCGCCAACACCATCCTGATCGATCGCGCCGACCGGCTCGGGCATGGCGCAGCTGCACCAGCTGCGCGGCCGCGTCGGCCGCTCGCACCATCGCGCCTATGCGTATCTGATCGTGCCCTCGCTCAAGGGCCTCAGCGGCGATGCCGCCAAGCGCCTTGAGGCGATCGCATCGCTCGAGGACCTGGGTGCCGGATTCGTGCTCGCGACGCACGACCTGGAGATCCGCGGCGCCGGCGAATTCCTCGGCGAAGCGCAGAGCGGTGAGCTGAGCGAGGTCGGCCTGAGCCTGTACCTCGAGATGCTCGAGCACGCGGTGAGCGCGATGCGCGCGGGGCGCGAACCCGCGCTCGAGCGCCCGCTCGCCGCCAGCACCGACATCGAGCTGCACCTGCCGGCGCTGTTGCCGGCGGACTACGTGCCCGATGTGCACCTGCGGCTCGCGCTCTACCAGCGCATCGCCGCGGCCGATGCCGGCGCGCTGCAGGACATGACCGCCGAGCTGATCGACCGCTTCGGCGCGCTGCCCGACGCCGGCGCACAACCTGCTGCGGCTGGCCGGGCTGCGGCTGCAGGCGCGCGCGCTCGGGACTGCGCCGCCTCGAGCTCGGTGCCAGCGGCGGCAGCGTGCAGTTCGAGGAGCACAATCGCGTCGAGCCGGCGCGCGTGATTGCACTGGTACAGCGCCACGGGCGTGAGTTTCGGCTCGACGGGCCGCTGAAGCTGCGCATCATGCGCGCGCTGCCCAAGCTCGAGCAGCGCTTCGAGTATGCGCAGCAACTGCTGCTGCGGCTCGCCGGCAGTGCGCCATGAGCGCGCGCCGCGCAGCGTCCCCGCCCGATCGGGCGTCCGGCCCTGCTAGGATAGGCTGCACGATGGCACCCACTGCACCCACCGCCCGCGCCGGCGGCCCGCCCGTGTGCCTGCTGGCCGCGCTGCTCGCGATCAGCGCGCTGGCGGGATCCGCGGCGGCCGCCACCGATCGGTCCGGCGACGCCCGTCCGGCGATGCGCACCCTGGCGCAGCAGAGCGGCGCGACGCTCTATGGCGTGGAGATCATCGTGTTCCGCGCCGCGAGCGTCGTGGCGACCGAGGACTGGGATGCGGTGCCGCCGGGGCGCGGTTTCGGCAGCAGCACCGCCCGGGGCGGAGCCAGCGCGGGCAGCGCCACCGCGCAGGTGCTGCGCGTGCTCGCGCCGAGCGACTACCGCCTGAACACGATCGAGGCGACGCTGAAGAGCAGTGGCGCCTGGCGACCGCTCGCCCATGCCGCGTGGATCCAGACCGCGGCGAGCTGGGGCACGCATGCGGGCATCGCGCTGACGGACGTCGGCATCAATCTGCCGGGCCTCACCGGCATGGTCTACCTCGAGCGCGCCCCGATCTACCTGCACCTGGGCTTCGACGTGCACCTGAGCCAGGGCGCGACCTATACGATCAGGGAAATGCGCAGCGTGCGCTACAACGACAAGCAGTACTTCGATCATCCCGCCTTCGGGATCATCGCCGTCGTGACGCCGATCAAGCATGCGGACGGCGCTGCGCCGCCCTGACAGCGGGTGTGCTCGGGCCGTCAGCCCAGGGCGCTGACCACGAACAATCCGAACACGCACAGCATGCCCAGGCCCCAGGCAATGCTGCGCATCGTCGCCAGATCCGCCAGGTAACAGGCCAGGTGCAGGCAGCGGGCGGCGATGAAGCCGAGCGCGAGCAGGTTCGCACTCACCTGCGGCCCGCGCACCAGCTGCGCGATCAGCACCGCCGCCGCAAACAGCGGCAGCGCCTCGAAGGCGTTCATCGCCGCGGCGCCGGCCCGCCGCCGATAGCCCTGCTGCTGCGCCAGCCAGGCGCGCGGATCATGATTGTCGAACGCGGCGCCGGCCTTGGCAATCACCGTCGCCACGTACGGCAGCAGTCCCGCGACCAGCACACACCACAGCGCGATCGTCACGCGCAGTCGCTCCGCTGCTCAGTGCCGGTCAGCGGGCGGCAGGTCCATCTCGCTGCTCAGGTAGCGCGTCCAGACCTGCGAGCGGCCGAGCAGCGCGAAGCCGATGAAGCCGCGCACCTGCAGCCGGTCCGCGCCGAGCAGCTCGATTTTGCAGCGGTAAGTTCGTCCGCTGTCGGGATCGTAGATTGAGCCCCCGGACCATCGGCCGCCACCGTCGTATTTCATCCCGTGAACGATGAATTGTCCGAGCAGCGTCTGCGCTCGCTTGCTCTCGTCCGGGTTGTGCGTGTCCAGCCGATGCGGAGCATTGCCGCCGACGATCTTGCCCTGGTAGCTGCCATCGCTCGCAAGGCTCATCTGGATGATTCCGTCGCGACCTTCGGTCAGCCAGTTGCCGAGCACCTTTGCCGCCTGATCATCGGCGGCTGCCGCCGGTGCAAGCGGCAACACCAGCCAGGCCAGCGCCAGCAGCGGCCACAGCCGTCCCCGACCCCTCACATGCCAAGTCGCAATCATGAAATACCCCCCGAATTGTCTAGGATCAGCTGATTTCCTCGCCCTGAGCAACCGCAATGCGCGCGTCACTGCCTTCCTTGGCCCGCTTCAGCGCGCGCGTCGCCGCCTGGATCAGATGGTCGATCGAGCGCTCGGGGCTCGGACTGAGACTGGCCACGCCGATACTGACGCTGACAAATTTCTGGCGCACGGCGCGCGGATGATGAATGTGCTGGTCCAGCACCTTGCGCGCCACTGATGCGGCAAATTCCGGCACGGTGCCGGCATCGGCGTTGCGGACCAGCGCGACGATCAGACCGCCCTCCCAGCGCGCGACCACGTCGGCACCGCGCTTGAACGAGGCGCCGATCACGCCCGCCACGCGGCGGATGCAGGCATCGCCGGCTGGACGGCCGAAGGTATCGTTATAGGTGCCGAGCTCGTCGAGGTCGAACATCAGCAGCGTCAGCGGCCGCGCCTCGCGCAGCCCGATCTGCCAGTCATGCTGCAGCAGCTCTTCGAAATAGGCGCGCGAGTACAGCCCGGAGAGCCGGTCCTCGCGCAGCCAGCTCGGCAGCCCGGGCGCGCGGCGCAGGCCCGCGCGCGAGCGCTCGCCGACATCGCGATGAAAACCGATGATGTGGCTGACCCTGCCGTCGCTGCCGCGCACCGGTTGAATGACCACCTCGTTCCAGAACTGGCTGCCATCCTTGCGGTAGTTGCGCAGCAGCACGCGGCAGGACTGGCCGCCCCTGATCGCCTCGCGCAGCTGCGCGCGGCCTTCCTGCTCGCGGTCCGAACCCTGCAGGCGCCGCAGGTCCTGCCCGATCAATTCCTCGCTGCTGTAGCCGGTCAGGCGCTCGAACGCGGCATTGACATAAAGCACGGTCTGGTCGGCCGGTCCGGCCACGCATACGACGATGCCTTCGGGGGCGGCATCCAGCACCCCGCGCAGGAATTCGACTGACCATTCCATTGGTATTATGTGCCTCTCGCATCGGCGCCCTCGGGGCTAAAGGTCAGTTCCGGCGGCGGTGACGCGCTGCGAAGCAGCCATTCTCGCGCGCTTTGCCAGGCTGCGGAAGCGGCCAGGTTCTCAAAACGGGCCTGGCTGCGGCCGCGCATGCGCACCAGGCGCAGCTGCGAGGCCGGATCGATCCTGAGCTTGAGCCGGTCGAGCAGCCGTTCCGCCCCGGGCCGGTCGTTGCAGACCGGAAGTACGTCACAGCCCGCGGCCAGCGAGCGCTGTGCGCGCTGCTCCAGGTCGCCCATCGCCGCGGCCGCGCCCATCGTCAGGTCATCGGCGAACACCAGGCCGGCGAACTGCAGCTCGGTGCGCAGTACCCCTTCGATCCAGCGGCGCGAGAAGCTCGCCGGGACCGAATCCACCGCCGGGTACAGCACGTGGGCAACCATCACCGCGGGCAGCCCGTTGGCGATCAGGCGCCGGTACGGCAGCAGGTCCGGCTCCATGTCCACCAGCGCGCGCCGGTCGAGCGGCAGCGCGACGTGCGAGTCGGCCACCACCGCGCCGTGACCCGGGTAGTGCTTGGCGGTCGCCGCCATGCCGGCGTCGCGCATGCCGTGCATGTAGGCGATCGCGAGCTGCGCCACCGCTTCGGGGCGGGCATGGAACGCACGATCGCCGATGATCTCGGACAGGCCGTAGTCGAGGTCCACGCACGGGGCGAACGAGAAATCCAGGCCGCAGGCGGTGAGCTCGGCGGCCATCAGCCAGCCGAGCGCGCGCGCCATCGCAAGGCCGGTGGCGGCATCGGCGTCGAATGCATGACCGATTCGGCGCAGCGGCGGCAGTTCCGAGAACCCCGCGCGGAAGCGCTGCACGCGGCCGCCCTCATGGTCCACCGCGATCAGCAGTGGTGGGCTGCGCAGCGCCTGGATGTCGGCCACCAGCGCCTGCAACTGCTGCGGATCGGTATAGTTGCGCGTGAACAGGATCACGCTGCCGACCAGCGGATGCGCCAGCACTTCGCGGTCGGCCGCGGCCAGTGCGGTGCCGGCGATATCGAGCATCAACGGTCCCAGGCTCATCGCGCCGC
The DNA here is from genome assembly GCA_963701975.1 of uncultured Gammaproteobacteria bacterium. Classification (GTDB taxonomy): domain Bacteria; phylum Pseudomonadota; class Gammaproteobacteria; order Steroidobacterales; family Steroidobacteraceae; genus FEN-1191. Next base: position 2,158,657 of record OY969692.1, on the reverse strand, counting down.
CTGCAGGTTTTCCGGCCAGTGCCGAAACGGCCGTTCCGACAGTCTGAAATTGTAATAGCGCTCATCGTGCGTGACTTCGACGCCGAGCCACGGCGGCCGGGCAAACGGCTGGTCTTCCGACTCGAGCTCGAGTTCGGCGATCACCAGTCCGGCGTTCTCGCCCAGGAACTCGTCGATTTCCCACTCGCTGCCCTGGTAGTCCACGATGTGCCGCCACTTCTCGATCAGCGGACCTTCGCACAATCGATCGAGCATTTCATGGGCGGCGGCCGCCGCAATCGGCGCCTCGTATTCGGCGCGCGACAGCCCGGGCGTCATCGCCTTGACCGACAGCCAGCCCGCCTCCCCCGCCAGCCGTACCCGCACCGAGGCACGCCGGGTATTGGCGATGTAGCCCTGGCGCAGCAGCGTCTTTTCCCGCACGCAGGCGCGCCAGCGGTCGTCGGCCAGCCGGAACTTGCGCTCGATCTCGATGCCCATGCCTCACTCTCCGCCGGCAACCGCTACGCGCACCGCCGCGGCGCGAGCACCGCCACCGACTCCAGGTGCGCGGTGTGCGGAAACATATCGACCACGCCGGCGGCCTGCAATGCGAAGCCGTGCTGCTGCACCAGCACGCCGACGTCGCGCGCCAGCGTCTCCGGGTCGCACGCGACGTAGAGCACGCGCTGCGGGGCGAGGCGCGCGATCTGCGGCAGCAGCGCGAGCGCCCCGGCCCGCGGAGGATCGAGCAGCACGTGCGTATAGCGCCGCTCTGGCCAGGCCGGTGTGTCGGCATCGGCCGCCAGGTCGGCGTGATGGAATTCGGCGTTGACGATGCCGTTGCGCCGCGCATTGACGCGCGCCCGCTCGACCAGGCCAGCCGCGCCTTCGACGCCGACCACGCTGCGCGCGCGTCGTGCCAGCGCGAGCGAGAAATTGCCGAGCCCGCAGTACAGGTCGAGCAGGTTCGAGTCGGCATCGAGCAGCAGCAGCTGCGCCGCGGCGCTCACCAGCGCGCGATTGACGCTGGCATTGACCTGGATGAAATCGGTCGGCCGGAACTCGATCTGCAGCTGCGCCTCCGGCAGCGCATACAACAGCGCTGGCGCCGGCTCGTTGAGCGCATGCGTGCTGTCGATGCCGGCCGGCTGCAGATAGAAGCGCACGCCGTGCAGCGCCTCGAACCCGGTGAGGCTCGCCAGGTCGGCCGCCGACGGTGCCTCGAGCACGCGCAGCACCAGCGCCACCGCATTGTCCGCGACCGCCACTTCGATCTGCGGCACGCGCTCGCGGATCGAGAGCTGCGTGATCAACCCCGACAGCGGCAGGATCAGCGCATCGAGCGGTGCGGCCAGCACCTCGCAGCGCGCGATGTCGGCAATCAGATTGCAACGGCGCTCGCGAAATCCGACCAGCGCACGCTGTTTGCGCCGTACGAAGCGCACCCCGAGACGCGCGCGGCGGCGGTAGCCCCAGGGCGGGCTTTCGATCGCCGGCAGCCAGCGCTCGGGCGCGGTGCGTGCCAGGCGCTCGAACGCCTCGCGCAGCCGCTGCTCCTTCAGGCGCAGCTGCGCGCCGCCCGTCAGGTGCTGCAGCGCGCAGCCGCCGCAGAGCTCGAAATGCGCGCAGCGCGGGAGGGCGCGGTCGGCCGCCGCGACCGGCAGCTGTTCGAGCTGCGAGCGCGCCTCGCGGCCGCGGCGGCGCCGCCGGCCCAGCGGCGGTGCCGGCCCGGGCTCGGTCGCGGCCGTTGCGCCGCTCGCCGCAGCCACCGCCTCGCCGCCGTTCATGACAGCGCCTCCCAGCAGCGCAGGAACTCGGCGTGATGCGCCTCGCCGGAGTCGCGCAGCAGCGCGCGCACGCGCTCGAGCTCGGCGTCGAGCCCGGCGCGGTCCAGGCGCCCGCGCAGGAACTGGAAGCGCGTGTAGATCAGGAACGTGTTGAGCACGTCGGTCTCGCAATAGCGGCGCACCTCCACCAGCTGGCCCGCCAGATAGGCGTCCCAGACCTTGTCGCCCGAGAAGCCGAGTTTGCCGGGAAAGCCGAGCAGCGCCGCGACATCGGCCAGCCCGGCACGCGCGCGCGCCTGGAAGCCGGCCAGTACATCCATCAGATCCAGATGGCGCCAGTGGAAACGGCTGAGGTAATTGTTGTAGCGAAATGCCGTGTCCTCATCACCGGTCTCCCAGTAGCGCGGCGCCTGCACGCCGGCCTTGAGCGAACGGTAGTGCAGCACCGGCAGGTCGAAGCCGCCGCCGTTCCAGGACACCAGATCGGGCGTGTATTTCTCGATGCCGTCGAAGAAACGCGTCAGCAGCTCGGTCTCGCTCGACTGCAGGTCGCCCAGGCTCCAGACCTTGAGCTGCTCGCGGGTGCGCAGCACGCAGGCGATCGCGACCACGCGATGCTGGATGTGCGGCAGGAACTCACTGCCCGCTTCCGCGCGCTGGCGCGCGAACATTGCCTTGGCGACCGCGGCATCGCCCAGGCCCTCGAGCCCATACAGGCGCCGCCCGAGCGCAACGTCCGGCACGGTCTCGATGTCGAACACCAGGCAATTCACCGGCGTGCGCCGCGTTTTGCCGCCGCCCGGCGAGCCTGCCGGCGCGCCGGCGTGCCGGCACCGGCACCACGGCGGCGCGCGGCGCGCAGCAACACCGCGACCGCCACGATCAATCCGGCCTCATCGGTGAGCGTGACGTGGCCCTCGCCGACCCCGAGTCGCCGGCGCATGCGCTCCCCGCGCGGTGAGTAGATCACCTCGGGCTTGCCCCAGGCGTTCTGCACCACGCCGACGTCGCGGATCCAGACACCGTGGGCAAAGCCGGTTCCCATCGCCTTGACGATCGCCTCCTTGGCGGCGAAGCGCATCGCGAGAAAGCGATCCGGCTGGCGCGTGCGTTCGAACTGTGCCCGCTCCTGCGGCAGCAGCAGCCGCTCGAGCAGCCGGGCCCCGAAACGCGCATAGGTGTCGCGCATGCGCTGGGCCTGCAGCACATCGATGCCGATGCCGAAGATCATGCGCGCGCCGCAAGCATCAGCGACTTCATGTCGCTGACGGCCGCGGCCAGTCCATCGAACAGCGCGCGCGCGATGATCGCGTGCCCGATATTGAGCTCGACGATCTCGGGGATCGCCGCCACCGGCTTGACGTTCTGGTAGTTCAGGCCGTGGCCGGCGTGCACTTCCAGGCCGCGGCTGGCCGCCAGCCGCGCCGCATCGCGCAGCCGTTCGAGCTCGCGCGCCTGCGCCGCGCCGCTGCTCTCGGCATAGACCCCGGTATGCAGCTCGATCATCGGCACGCGCGCCGCGGCCGCGGCCTCGATCTGCGCCTCGTGCGCGTCGATGAACAGCGCCACGCGGATGCCGCGCGGCGGCGAGCCGCGCGCAGGCGCTCGCGCAGTCCCGGGCCGCCGGCCACCACGTCCAGTCCGCCCTCGGTGGTGAGCTCGGCGCGCCGCTCGGGCACCAGGCAGCAATCGGCCGGGCGCACCCGGCAGGCGAAATCCAGCATCGCCGGGGTTGCCGCCATCTCCAGATTCATGCGCGTGCTCAGCAGGTCCGCGAGCATCAGCACGTCGCGTTCCTGGATATGGCGGCGATCCTCGCGCAGGTGCAGCGTGATGTTGTCGGCGCCGGCCAGCTCGGCCACCAGCGCGGCCTGCACCGGCTCCGGATAGCGCGTGTGGCGCTGCTGGCGCAGCGTCGCGACGTGATCGATGTTGACGCCGAGGTCGATCTGCGGATGCATCAGCCGCTGCGCTCCCGGCGCGGATAATGGTGCAACGAGCGGGCCACGGCACGGGTGTTGAGCTCACGCCCCTCGAGGCAGTGATCGAGCGCCGCGCGCATCAGCGCGCGCGCCTGGCGCAGCTCGGCGTCGGAGTCGAATCCGCCGCCCGCCGCCAGCCGCTGCAGCACACCGCCGCCGATGGCCCCGGAGCTGCCCGGCTCGGCGATCACCACCCCGTGCACGCCGGGGTGGAAATGATAATAGGCATCGCCGCGCACCGGCGAGCCGGTGTCCGCCTCGGCCGCGAGGTTCAGCCCATAGCCGATGAACTCCAGCAGCCGCGCCTCGAAGCGCCGCAGCGAGGCATCGGCGCCCGCTGGCTGCCCGAGTTCCGACAGCGTGCGCTCGTACTGATCGAACAGCTCCGGGTGCGGATCGTGGCGCGTCACCAGCTTCAGCAGCAGCTCGTTGAGATAGAACGCGCTCATCAGGCACGCGGACGGCAGCGCCGCGGGCGCCCCGGCGTTCTCCGCCGCGGTCAGTTGCGGCGCCTCGCCGCGCCCGCTCCACGACAGCAGCAGCGCGCGAAACGGCTGCAACGCTGCAAAGCGCGAGCGCGGACCGCGCGCGGCGTGCGCGAACACCGACATGCGGCCGTGCTCGCGCGTGAACACCTCGATGATCAGGCTGCTGTCGCGAAACGGCCGCTGGTGCAGCACGTACGAGCGTGCCAGCTGCACGCGCTGCGCCGAGCGGCTCATTCCACCCCCAGCTGCTGCAGGGCGCGGGCGTCGTCGGCCCAGTCCTCGCGCACCTTGACGAACAGGGTCAGATGAAAGCGCCCGCCGAGCAGCCGGTTGAGCTCCAGGCGTGCCGCGCGGCCGATGCGCTTGAGCCGGCTGCCCTCGGCGCCGATCACGATCGGCTTCTGGCCGGCGCGATCGACCCAGATCACGGCCGAGACCGCCTTGCGGCCGTCCTCCTCCACCACGATCTGCTCGATCTCGACCGCGACGCCGTACGGCAGCTCCTCCACCAGCTCGTGCGTGAGCTTCTCGCGGATGGTCTCGGCGATGCGAAACGCCTCGCTGCGGTCGGTCAGCTGGTCCACCGGGAACATCGCCTCGCCGAGCGGCAGTGCGGCGACGATCACGCGGCGCAGGTCCTGCAGGTTGTCACCCTTGCTGGCCGAGACCGGCACGATCGCCCGGAACGCATGCCGCGTCGCCAGCTGCGCCATGTACGGCAGCAGCCGCTCGCGCGGCTGCACCCGATCGACCTTGTTGACCACCGCGATCACCTCGCGCGCGCGCTCGGTGATCCGCCCGAGCGCGAGCTCGTCCTCGTCGGTCCATTTGAGCGCCTCGACCACGAACAGCACCAGGTCCGCCTCGCCGACCGCCGCGGCCGCGGTGCGGTTCATCGCGCGGTTGAGCGCGCGCCGCGGACCCAGGTGCAGTCCGGGGGTGTCCACGAACGCGATCTGCGCGTCGGGCAGCTGCGCCAGGCCGATCAGGCGGTGGCGCGTGGTCTGCGGCCGCGCCGTCACGATGCTGAGCTTGTGTCCGACCAGCGCGTTGAGCAGCGTCGACTTGCCGACGTTGGGGCGGCCGGCGAGGGCGACAAATCCGCTGTGAAAGTCTGTCATGAATCGGCCTGAATCTGCTCGAGGACGCACGCTGCGGCGGCCTGCTCGGCGCGCCGCCGGCTCGAACCGGCCGCGGTCGCGCGCGCCGCCATCGGCTCGACTTCGCAGGTTACGCGAAACACCTGCGCATGCAATTCCCCGTCGACGCTGTCCACGCTGTAGCGCGGCAGCGGCAGGCCCCGCGCCTGCAGCAGTTCCTGCAGGCGCGTCTTCGGATCCTTCAGCTCCGCCGGCAGCGTCAGCGCATCCAGCGCCGGGGCCAGCAGCCGCAGCACCGCGCCGCGCGCCACCGAAAGGCCCGCATCCAGGTACAGCGCGCCGCACAGCGCCTCGAGCGCATCGGCCAGGATCGACTCGCGCCGGTGACCGCCGGTCTTGAGCTCGCCCTGGCCGAGCGCGAGCAGCTCGCCGAGCCCGACACGCGCCGCCAGCTGCGCCAGCGAATCGCCGTTGACCACGCGCGCGCGCAGGCGGCTCAGGGCGCCCTCGTCGGCCCCGGCGAAGCGCTCGAACAGGTATTGCGCGCTGATCAGGCCGAGCACCGCGTCGCCGAGGAACTCCAGCCGTTCATTATTCGGGCCCTCGGCGCTGCGGTGAGTCAGCGCGGTCTCGAACAGCGCCAGGTCCGCCGGCTCATAGCCGAGCGCGTCGCGAAGCCAGCAGCGCAGGCGCTCGGGGCGATTCATCGGCAGGGCGGACGCGGCCGCGGCGGCTCGTTGCCAGGACGCGGCGCAGCCGCTATGGGACCTCCACCTGCTTGTGGAACTGCACCAGCAGCGAGATGTTGCCGAACATCGGCGCGACCTCCTCGTAGTCGGCGATCGCCACCCAGTGCTCGCTCTCGCGGTGAATATCGATGTCCTTGGTGGTCGGATGCTCAATGCCTTCGATGTCGAAGTGCTTCGCCAGCGCCTGGCGCAGCGTGGTCGCATTGACCGATTCGCCCTTGGCCTCGCTGACCGTCTGCGACAGCGCCTTGGCGACGCGCATGTAGTTGAGGTAGACGGGCGACAGCCGGATGCCCGCGTAGAAGACGATCGCGATCGGCACCAGCAGGAACAGCCAGCCGATGAAGGTGATACCGCGCTGTGAGTGGCGCATGAGTAGACTCCCTTTGGCTTTTTATACGCTCCATTGCAGTCGATGTCGCCGCCGGCACCCGGCGCTGTCACTCGATCGCCCGGCCGATCCGGCTCCAGGCCGGGCCGCCCGAGCGCTGCAGGTCCCAATTGAACCAGATCCGGGTCGCCTTGCCGACCAGATGGTCCTCGGGCACGAACCCCCAATAACGCCCATCGTAGCTGTTATCGCGGTTGTCCCCGATCATCAGGTACTGGCCCGGCGGCACCATCGATCTCATCCGCGGTCGCTGTGATCGCGCATGCCCGGGGCGCTCGGTTCGACGCATTCGTAGTTGCGCTCGAGCCGCCGGTTGCAGCTCGCGCTCGGCGCCGCGACGATTTCGTCCGGGGTCAGGCACGACAGTGTCTGGTGGCGGTGGCTGCCGAGGATCTCGCTCGACAGGCGCATGTTGTGATAGCAGCCGTCGTCGTAGCGGCCGTCGTCGCGCAGCGGCACCGGCACGCCGTTGATGATCAGCTGGTCGTTGCGGATGCGCACGTGATCGCCCGGCAGGCCGACCAGGCGCTTGATGAAGTTGACCGCCGGATCGGGCGGATAGTGGAACACCACCACGTCACCGCGCTGCGGCTCGCCGATCGCGACGATCTTCTGGTCGATCACCGGCAGCCGCAGGCCATAGGCGTACTTGTTCACGATGATGAAATCCCCGTCCAGCAGCGTCGGCATCATCGAATCCGACGGAATGCGGAACGGCTCGAAGATGAACGAGCGCACCAGCAGCACGATCACCGCGACCGGAAAGAAGCTGCGCGCGTAGTCCACCGTGACCGGCATCGGCTGGGCGGCCGGATCGACCGCCTGCGGCGGCGGCCGCGCGCAGCCGCGCCGGCTCGAACAGCAGGTGATCGGCGAGCCACACCAGTCCCGCCACCGCCACCACCGTGCACCAGCACCAGGCTGAAATCCAGCCGCTCGGACAGCAGCAGCCGCAGCAGCGCCGCCAGCAGCAGCAGCGGCAGCAGGTAGTAGATCGCCGCCAGCAGCGGCGCCTCGGCCTTGTCGCCCGCCCCGGATGCGTCGCCGCGGCCGCAGGAACCAGTCGTCGATGATCGCGATCAGCGTCGCCGGGATCGCCAGCGCAGGCCAGCACCGTCAGTATCTGCGTCAGCATGCCCGTTCCTACTTGCGTCCGACCTGCAGCACCGCCAGGAACGCCTCCTGCGGTATCTCGACCTGCCCGACCTGCTTCATGCGCTTCTTGCCCTCTTTCTGCTTTTCCAGCAGCTTGCGCTTGCGCGACACGTCCCCGCCGTAGCACTTCGCCAGCACGTTCTTGCGCAGCGCCTTCACCGTGGCGCGCGCGATGATGTGGCTGCCGATCGCGGCCTGGACCGCGACCTCGAACATCTGGCGCGGAATCAGCTCCTGCATCTTGTCGACCAGCTCGCGGCCGCGCGCATAGGCGTTGTCGCGGTGCACGATGATCGACAGCGCGTCGACCGGCTCGCCGTTGATCAGGATATCAAGCTTTGCGAGCGGCGCGGGCTGAAAATGGCTGAATACGTAGTCGAACGACGCGTAGCCGCGGGTCGCGGACTTGAGCCGGTCGAAGAAATCCAGCACCACCTCGGCCAGCGGCAGCTCGTACTGCAGCGACACCTGCGCGGCCAGGTAGAGCATCTTCTTCTGCACGCCGCGCTTCTCGCTGCACAGGCCGAGCACCGCGCCGACGTAGTCGGGCGGCACCAGGATGCTGGCGGTGATGATCGGCTCGCGCAGCTCGGCGATCACGTTCGGCGCCGGCAGCTTCGACGGGTTGTCGACGTATTCGACGGTGCCGTCGGTGCGCGCGAGCTCGTAGATCACCGTCGGCGCGCTGGTCACCAGCTCCAGTCCGTACTCGCGCTCGAGCCGCTCCTGCACGATGTCCATGTGCAGCAGCCCGAGGAAGCCGCAGCGAAAGCCGAAGCCGAGCGCGGTGGAGGACTTCGGGCTCGTAGTGCAGCGCCGAGTCGTTGAGCTTGAGCTTGGCGAGTGCATCGCGGAAGCGCTCGTAGTCCTCGGCGTTGATCGGGAACAGGCCGGCGAACACGCGCGGCTGGATCTGCTTGAACCCCGGCAGCGGCTCGGCGCATGGGCGCGCATCGAGCGTGATGGTGTCGCCGACCGGCGCGCCGTCGATCTCGCGGATGCCGGCGATCACGAAGCCGACCTCGCCGGCGCTCAGCGCCTCGAGCGCGATCGACTTCGGGGTGAACCGGCCGAGCTTGTCCACCGCGTAGGCGCGCGCGGTGGACATCACGCGGATCTTGTCGCCCCGCTGCAGCACGCCGTTGACCACGCGCACCAGCGACACCACGCCGACGTAGTTGTCGAACCAGGAATCGACGATCAGCGCCTGCAGCGGCGCATCCGGGTCGCCGCGCGGCGGCGGAATGCGCCGGATGATCGCCTCGAGCAGCTCCGGCACGCCCTCGCCGGTCTTGGCGCTGACGCACACCGCGTCCTGGGCCTCGATGCCGATGATCTCCTCGATCTCGGTCATCACGCGCGCCGGATCGGCCGACGGCAGGTCGATCTTGTTGATCACCGGCAGCACTTCCAGGCCCTGCTCGATTGCGGTATAGCAGTTGGCTACGCTCTGCGCCTCGACGCCCTGGGAGGCATCGACCACCAGCAGCGCGCCCTCACCGGCCGCGAGACTCCTGGAGACCTCATACGAGAAGTCCACGTGGCCCGGGGTGTCGATCAGGTTGAGCTGGTAGTGCTCGCCATCGCGCGCCGCATAGTTCAGCGTCACGCTCTGCGCCTTGATGGTGATGCCGCGCTCGCGTTCCAGATCCATCGAGTCGAGCACCTGGGCCTGCATCTCGCGCGCCTCGAGGCCGCCGCACAGCTGGATCAGGCGATCCGCGAGCGTCGATTTTCCATGGTCAACGTGCGCGATGATCGAGAAATTGCGTATGCGTTGCATCGAGCGGCTTGGGAGCCCACAGGCAGGGCGCGCGGATTATAGCCTTAAGCCGCGCTAAGGTCGGTCGCGCAGCGCGCGCAGCAGTGCGTCCGGGTCGAGCCGTCCGCTGCACACCGGCACCGCATCGAGCAGCAGCACCGGAATCTTCAGCCCGAAACGTCGCGCCAGCGCAGGGTCGTGGTCCACGTCGAGCAGCGTAAGTGGCGGCAGCACATGACGCGCGCGCAACGCGGCCAGCGCCTGCAGCATCTCTTCACACAGGCCGCACTCCGGCCGGCTCAGCAGCGTCAGGCGGTGTGCGCACTCGCCGCCGGATGCGCTCAATGCCGGCCCGGACCGGCAGCGGAGGCGGCGCCGAAGGCCGCGGTTGCGGGAGCGCCCGCGGCGACCGGCCCGCCCGGATTGCCGAGGCCGGAGCTGGCGCCGAAGGCCGCGCGACCGCCATCCAGCTCGTGGCGCTCGGCAGCGCTCGCGGAGCTTGCGCTGGCCGGCGGCCCGTCGAAGATCGACGTGCTGGCTTCGGCGTGATGCCACGGCGTGTGCGGAATGCCCATCCCCAGCAGCGACTCGGACATGCTCGGGGCCGGCCCCGCGGTGCGGATCGACTGCGCGATCGCGCGCACCGTGTCCGGCGGCACTTCACCGACCGCGGTGACGCGGTAGCCCTGCACCACGGTCGAGTAGGCCGACGAGGAGCCGATGGTCGCGGCATCGTCGGTGCCCGGCTCGACCTGCTGAGTGCGGCCGGTCTCGACGAACACCGACACCGATGCCAGGCCGTCGCTGAACACCAGGTGCTCGACCGGACCGCTGCGCAACACCTGGCGTGCACTCACGGTCATGCGAAATCCCGGCGGCAGCACGCTCGCCTCCCACGAGACCGCCATGCCGCGCGTACCCACCGGATCGGTCAGCTGCTGCACCCAGCGGTAGTTGCGGGCGTCGACCGCCGGCTCGAGCTCGGCGTCGGCGATACGCGCGGGCAGGCGCAGGTCGGTGAACACGATCTGCTCGAGCACCTGGCCCTGGCCGTTGCGCAGCTGCGTCTTGAGCGGCATCCCGGTGGATTCATCGATCCAGACCCGATAGCCGTAGCGCAGCTGGTCCATCGGCGTGACCGCGATCACGTGCGTGTCGCGACCCGAGACGCGCGTCTTCGGCAGCTCGGTCAGCTGGTACAGACCGGCCGAGGTGGCGTCGATATGCGGCAGGCTGCCGAGCAGCAAACCGGCGTCGTTGCTCTTTTCAACCAGGACCGTGTGCTGATCGGGCAGGTAGCAGGTCAGCTGGCTGCCCTTGCGGATGAACTCGCGGCCCGAACCGTCCATCGACAGCAGCCGCTCGGACACCCCGTCGCTGCCGACGCGGTGGATCACGCGCAGCGTTTCGCTCTCGCCGGCATGTTCGTGCACGAACACGCCGGTGTAATTGCGGGTGGAGAGCGCCTGATCGGTGCGGGCCAGCCAGCTCAGCGGATCGTCATCGGCGGCGGCCGTGAACGCGCTCGCCAGCAGCGCCGCGCAACTGCCCGCGGCCCATAGCCTTCCCGCAGCAGTGGGTCGCCTAGCGACCCGAAGCTGGCGCCGCAGTGACCGCATGCAATGCACCTGCCGCAGTCGGCGCCGGCCCACCGGCTGCTAATGCGCCAGGCGCTGCGTTATCGGCCCCGTCCTCGTTGCTGACCAGCGCAGAGAGCAGATTGCGCCGCATCAACGGCGTCGAATACTGGCTGTGCGCGACGATGAAATCGGCCAATTCCGTGCGCAGCGCGGTATTGGCATGGACGACACTGGCGGGCGTCACGTAACTGACCGGCTCGCCACTGCTGCCGCGCCGGATCGCCGCTGGCGTGGTGAGTGCGGCGCTGGCCAGTGCGGCGCGCGCTGCCGGCCCCGGCAGGGCCGTCCCGGGTGCAGCCATCGCCGCTGGCGCCTGCGCGATGGCCGCCGCGCCGGCACCGACCGTGGAATAGCGCAGCAGCGAGATCGACGAGGCGGCCACGGCCACGACCAGCGATGCCGACACGGCCACGTTCAGCAACATCTGCCGGCCACGATGCTGCGCGCGCGGCTTGGCCTCGGCGCCGCGCAGCGCGACGCTCACGCGACGCGCGAAACCGCTGCGCGCGGTCGCCACCGGCTCCGAGCGCATCGCCGCCCCGATCAGCGCGTAACGCGACCAGCGCGCGCGCAGCGTCTCATCGCGATCGATACGCCGCGACAGCAGCTCGCACTCGGTCGCGGGCAATTCGCCATCGAACATCGCCGAGAGTTGGCTTTCCACTTCATCCTGGCTCACACCAGTTCCTCCGTCCGACCCAAGCCGCCGTCAAACACCTCGCGCAGCCGCCGATCGATCGCCTCGCGGGCGCGAAAGATGCGCGAACGCACCGTGCCGACCGGGCAATCCATCGAGGCCGCGATTTCCTCGTAGCTCATGCCCTCGAGCTCGCGCAGCACGATCGCGGTGCGCAGATCCTCGGGCAGCTCCTCGATCGCATGATTGACGGTTTCGCGGATCTCCTCGGTCAGCGCCAGCCCTTCCGGGGTCTCCGGATCCTTGAGCCGGCCGACCATGTCCGAGGAATCATCGCCGTGCTGAAGGTCGAGCTCGTAGCTGACCGGATTGCGCTCACGCGCCGCCAGCGCGTTCTTGGCGGTGTTGATAGCGATGCGATACAACCAGGTATAGAAGGCGCTGTCGCCGCGGAACTGCGGCAGTGCCCGGTAGGCCTTGACGAACGCCTCCTGGGCCACATCCTCGGCATCCGCGGGGTTGCGCAGGTAGCGCATGACCAGTTTGACCACCTTGTGCTGGTACTTGAGCACCAGCAGGTCGTAAGCGCCGCGCTCGCCGCGCTGCACCCGCTGCACCAGACTCAAGTCGCTCGCATCGACAGCCATTGGCAATCCTGTCACCGCCGTGCCAGGCCGTCCGAGGACGACCTGCATAGACTCGGAACCGTAATAGAAGTTCTTCGCGTAGAGTCTATCAGCAGTGGTGGGCATGGGGACGAGGAGCCAGGCGGCGATGCCGAAGAGCACCAACGACCCTTTGAGCGTAGGACTCAGGGAAGGTTCCCGCCCGGCGGCGGGCTCGACATAATGCGCCGCCGGTCGCGGATGGACTCGACCAGGGATGCCAGGTCGGCCGCTTGCGGGCGCTCCCCGGCCAGCAGGTAGCGCGCAAGCTGCGGGTCGGGCAGCTCGAGCAGGGCCTCGAACTGCTCCCGCTGGGCGTCGGTCGCCCGCTCGAACTGCGAATCCAGCCAGCCCCCCAGCAGCAGGTCGAGCTCCCTCATGCCGCGGCGGCAGCGCCAGCCCAGTCGGCGACGGCTACCGCCCCCCCGCTCGCTGCTCATCGGCGAATGCCCCGCTAGTGCTGGCGCTCGACCAGCATCTTCTTGATCGCGCCGATGGCCTTGGCCGGGTTCAGGTCCTTCGGGCAGGCTTCGGTGCAGTTCATGATCGTATGGCAGCGGTATAACCGGAACGGATCCTCGAGCGCATCGAGCCGCTCGCCGGTGGCCTCATCGCGACTGTCCACGATCCAGCGGTAGGCGGCCAGCAGTGCCGCGGGTCCCAGGTAGCGCTCCGAGTTCCACCAGTAGCTCGGACAGGCGGTGGAACAGCAGGCGCAGAGGATGCAGGCGGAGGGCCGGTCGATGCGCTGCTGCTCCTCCTTCGATTGCAGCCGCTCGCGGTCCGGCGGCGTCGGCGTGCGGGTCTGCAGCCACGGCTTCACCGCGGCGTACTGGGCATAGAAATTGGTCAGGTCGGCGACCAGATCCTTGATCACCGGCAGGTGCGGCAGCGGATAGATGCTGATATCCCCGCGCCCGAGCTCGTCGCAGGCCTTGGTACAGGCGAGCGTGTTCTGGCCGTTGATGTTCATCGCGCACGAGCCGCAGATGCCTTCCCGGCACGAGCGTCGCAGCGACAGCGTCGGGTCGATCTCGTTTTTGATCTTCAGCAGCGCATCGAGCACCATCGGTCCGCAGCTCGCCATGTCGATCTCGTAGCTGTCGATGCGCGGGCGCGCGCCGCTGGCCGGATCGAAGCGGTAGATGCGGAAGCGGCGCGGATTGCGGGCACCGGCCGGCGCCGGCCAGCTCTTGCCGGCGCTGCGGTCGATGCGCGAATTCGGAGGCAACTTGAATTCAGCCATGGTGCCTTCTCAATAGGTGCGCGCCTTGGGCGCGATCACTTCGATCTCGTTGGTCAGCGTGTGCAGGTGCACCGGCCGGTAATCGATGCGCGCGCGGCCGTCGCTGCCGACCCAGCACAGGCTGTGCTTCATCCAGTTGACGTCGTCGCGCTGCGGGAAATCCTCGCGCGCGTGCGCGCCGCGGCTCTCCTGGCGGTTGGCCGCCGAATGAATGGTCGCGACTGCCTGCAGCAGCAGGTTGTGCAGCTCCAGCGTCTCGATCAGGTCGGTGTTCCAGACCAGGCCGCGATCCGACACCGCCACGTCGCTGAAGGAGGCAAAGGTCTTTGCCAGCCGGTCGATGCCCTGCTGCAGCGACTCGCCGGTGCGAAACACCGCGGCATCGCTCTGCATGATGCGTCTGCATCTCCAGGCGGATCGCGGCCGTCGGACGCGAGCCGCTGGCGTGGCGCAGCCGGTCCAGCCGCGCAAGCATCGCCTCCACGCCGTCCTTCGGCAGTGCGCGCTGCGTCGCCCCGGGCTTGAGCACCGCGGCGCAGTGACGCGCGGCCTCGCGGCCGAACACCACCAGGTCGAGCAGTGAATTCGAGCCGAGCCGATTGGCGCCGTGCACCGAGACGCAGGCGGCCTCGCCGACCGCCATCAGGCCCGGCACCACGCTGTTCGGGATCGCCATGGCGCAGCGTGACCACCTCGCCCTGGATCGTGCACGGGATGCCGCCCATGTTGTAGTGCACCGTGGGCAGGATCGGGATCGGCTCGCGCGTGACATCGACCCCGGCAAAGATGCGCGCGGTATCGGCGATCCCCGGCAGGCGCTCGTTGATCACCGCCGCACCCAGATGCTCCAGGTGCAGATAGATATGATCCTTTTGCTCGCCGACGCCGCGACCTTCGCGAATCTCGATGGTCTCGGCGCGGCTGACCACGTCGCGCGAGGCCAGGTCCTTCGCATTCGGGGCATAGCGCTCCATGAAGCGCTCGCCCAGGGAGTTGGTCAGGTAGCCGCCCTCGCCGCGCGCCCCTTCCGTGATCAGGCAGCCGGCACTGTAGATGCCGGTCGGGTGGAACTGCACGAACTCCATGTCCTGCAGCGGCAGGTCGGCGCGCAACACCATGCCGCCGCCGTCGCCGGTGCAGGTGTGGGCCGAGGTGCAGGAGAAATAGGTGCGGCCGTAGCCGCCGGTGGCGAGGATGGTCATCTGCGCGCGGAAGCGATGCAGCTTGCCGTCGGCCAGGTCGAGCGCGACCACGCCACGGCACTCGCCGTTCTCCATGATCAGGTCGATCGCGAAGTACTCGATGAAGAACTCGGCCTGGTGGCGGATCGACTGCTGGTACAGCGTGTGCAGCATCGCGTGTCCGGTGCGGTCGGCCGCGGCGCAGGTGCGCTGCGCGATGCCCTTGCCGAAGTGCGTGGTCATGCCGCCGAACGGGCGCTGGTAGATGCGGCCCTCGTCGGTGCGCGAGAACGGCACGCCGTAGTGCTCGAGCTCGATGACCGCGGCCGGCGCCTCCTTGCACATGAACTCGATCGCATCCTGGTCGCCGAGCCAGTCCGATCCCTTGACGGTGTCGTACATGTGCCAGCGCCAGTCGTCCTCGCCCATGATCGCCGAGCGCCGCGCTGATGCCGCCCTGTGCGGCCACGGTGTGGCTGCGGGTCGGGAACACCTTGGTGATGCAGGCGGTGGCCAGGCCCGCCTCGGCCAGTCCCAGCGTCGCGCGCAGGCCGGCGCCGCCGGCGCCCACCACCACGACGTCATAGGTGTGATCGACGAATTCGTAGGCGCTCACGCGGCACTCCGCGAGCGCGATGCGCAGCACCGCATAGACGCCGGCCGCCGCGATCAGCGCATGCACGAACGTCGATGCCACCAGCGAGAGCGTCTTGGCCAGAAAGCCGTGCACGTAATCCTCGATCACCACCTGCACGCCGAGCCAGCCGTGCCACGCGGCGATCAGCACCGTGAGGGCGAGCAGCACCGGATGCAGGCCGGCGCCGATCCAGCGCGATCACGGTCGCGTAGTCGGATGACGGCAGCGACAGCAGCGCGATCAGCAGCCAGATCGTCAGCGGCGCGAGCGCGGTCGCGGTCACGCGCTGCAGCCACCAGTGGCCAACGCCGTCCCGCGCCGCGCCGTGATTGCAATGCCTGGGCGAGCGGCGTACGCAGGCTCATGCGGCGCCCGGCCGGAAGATCAGGTAGATGCACACCGCGGCGCCGATCACGCGTCACGGCCACGACCAGCACGGCGCTGCGACGCGCGTCGGCGCGCTCGAAGCCCCAGCCCAGGTCCCACGCCAGGTGGCGCAGGCCGTTGCAGAAGTGATAGATCAGCGCCGTGACCGCAAGCGCCATCAACAACCGCGCCGGCAGCGACATCAGCAGCGGCAGCACCGCCGCGTAGGCCCCGGCACCGAGGCTCGCGGCGACGAGCCAGAGCACCAGGCCGAGCAGGCTGACGGCCAACGCCACACCGCTCAGCCGGTGCAGAATCGACAGCGTCATCGTGTAGCCCCACCGGTACACCGTCAGATGCGGTGACAACGGCCGCTCAGCCATGCCTGCTCCCATCAAAAGTCGATACAGCGCCCGTTTTTTTCCCAGTCGCCAAAGCGCGTCGGATCCGGCCCCGGCGGCCCGCCGATTTCCACCGGTGGCCGCGCTGTCAGGGCCGGCGTCGCGGCCGACGGCTCGACCGGCGCCACGCTCAGCGCCACGCTGGGCGTGGAACGCGCGGATGCGCTGGCCGCGGCCGGCGCAGCCGCTGCCGACCCCGCGTCGTTCGCTGTGAGCTCACCCGACGCGAGAGGTCCTGCTGCGCAAACCGGCATGCGCGCAAGTGTGCCAGAATTGGCCATCACCGACCACCGCGCGAGACGCGAAACCAGCCGCTGATGCGATGAACGAGCCCGGCGCCGCCTGCCTGCTCGACGACTACGGAACGCTGCGACTGCGCGGCGCCGACGTCGAGAAATTCCTGCAGGGCCAGCTGTCGAACGACGTCGCGACACTGCCCGCCGACGCGCTGCTGCGCGCGGGACTGCACAACCCGCAGGGACGCACGCTGGCACTGCTGGCGCTGGTGGCCGCGGCCCCCGGTGACATCCTGGCGATCCTGCCGCGCGAGTTGCTGCCGGGCATCGGCACGCAGCTGCAACGCTACGTGCTGCGCGCGAAGGTCACGATCAGCGATGACAGCGCGCAGCATCGGATCTGGGGCCTCGCCGCGCCGGAGGGCTGCGCGAGCTTCGCGGGGCGGCGCATCGCCTACGGTGCGCGTGCGCAGCGTCGCGAGCTGCTGCTGCAGGCGCCGGAGCAGCCGCCGCCGCCGTGCCCGCGCTGTCGCGCGAGCAATGGCGCGCGCTCGACATCGCCGCCGGACTGCCGCAGGTCTACGGCGCGACCTCGGGACAGTTCGTCGCGCAGATGCTGAACCTCGACTGCATCGATGCGATCTCGTTCACCAAGGGCTGCTATACCGGGCAGGAAGTGATCGCGCGCGCGCACTACCGCGGGCGCATCAAGCGTCGCATGCAGCGCTTTGTGAGCGGCGCGCCGCTGCGACTGGCCGCGGGCGATGCCGGCCGGCTCGAGGATGGACGCAGTTTCCGCGTGGTCGAGGCGGTGCAGCACACAGACGGGCGCTGCGAGTTCCTGGCGGTCGCGGCGCTGCCCGGCGCGACGCCGCCGGCCGACGAGGGCGCGCAGGCGGCGGCGGTCGCAGGCGTCGGGGTGGGCGGCGCGTTCAGCGCGCTGCCCCTGCCCTATCGCGCTGCCGGAAGTAGCGCTCAGCTGTCTGACGGCCTTGAGGATGCGCTGCGGCTGCGCGACGCCGTAGCCCTGCGCGAAGTCCACGCCGATGTTCCTGAGCATCTGGATGATCTCGGCGTTCTCGGCAAACTCGGCGATGGTCTGCTTGCCGGTCAGGTGCCCGATCTCGTTGATCGAGCGCACCATCTCGCGGTCGATCGGATCGTGCAGGATCTCGCGCACGAAGCTGCCGTCGATCTTCAGATAGTCAACCGGGAAGTGCTTCAGGTAGCCGAACGAGGACAATCCGGTGCCGAAGTCGTCGAGCGCGAACTTGCAGCCGAGTTCCTTCAGCGCCTGGATGAAGCGGTTGGCCTGCGAGAAGCTCGCGACCGCGGCGGTCTCGGTGATCTCGAAGCAGATCTTCGTGGCGTCGAGGCCGCTGCGATGGAACTGCTCGATCACGTACGGCAGGAATTTGTCGTCGCCGAGGCTCTGGCCCGACAGGTTGATCGAGCACATCGCGAGCCGCTCGCGCTCATCGGCCTCCGACACCAGCCAGCGCAGCGCATTCTCGATCACCCAGCGGTCGATGCTCGGCGTGATGCCGTAGCGCTCGGCGGCCGCGATGAAGCTGTCGGGCGCGACGATCCGGCCGTTCTCATCGCGCATGCGCAGCAGCAGCTCGTAGTGCGCGCCGCTCTCGGGCTACCTGCAGCGGCAGGATCGGCATCCGGAACAGCTCGAAGCGGCCCTCTTCCAGCGCCGCGTTGATGCGCGCCGCCCATTGCATCTCGCGCCGCCGGCGCATCAGCTCGATGTCGTTCTCGGCAAAGCTGTGCACGCGGTTGCGCCCCTGCTCCTTGGCCGCCGCGCAGGCGCTGTCGGCGGCGGACAGGATCGAGGCCACATCCTCGTTGTCGGCGGTGATCGGCACCACGCCGATGCTGGCGCCGAGGCGAAACACCCGCTCCTCCCAGCTGAAGCGGAAATTGCGCACCGCCTCGCGCAGCGACTCGGCCATGCGCATCGCCTCATCGAGCGTGCAGCTCTCGAGCAGGATGCCGAATTCATCGCCGCCTGAGGCGCGACAGCGTGTCGCGCCAGCGCACCTTGGACTTCAGCAGCGCGCCGACCTGGCCGAGCAGCGCATCGCCGGCGCTGTGCCCGCAGGTGTCGTTGACGATCTTGAACTGATCAATATCCAGATAGCACAGCGCGTAAGAGGCCTCGCGCGCCTTGGCGCTCTTGCAGCGCCCGCTCCAGGCGGCTTTCGAATTCGCGCCGGTTGACCAGGCCGGTCAGCAGGTCGTGGCTGGCGTGATAGCTCAGGCGGCGGTTGAGCTCGCGCGATTCGCTGACGTCGTGGAACACCAGCACGCCGCCGCCGACCTTGCCGTTGCCGGCGCGGATCGGCGAGGCGGTGCTCTCGACGTACAGCTCGTTGCCGTCGCGGCGGATCAGCAGCATCGGCCGCACCGACTTGATCGGGCGTGCGCGCCGGATCGAGACCGTGAGCGGATTCTCCAGCGGCTCGCAGGTCTCCTCGTGGAAGGCGCGGAAGATCTCCTCGACCGGCCGGCCCATCGCATCCTCGAGCCGCCAGCCGGTGAGCTGTTCGGCCACCGGGTTGATGTAGTCGATGGTCGAGGAGGCATCGGTCGTGATCACCCCATCGCCGATCGACTGCAGCGTGATCTGCGCGCTCTCCTTCTCGCGAAACAGCGCCTCCTCGTACAGCTTGCGCTCGGTGATGTCGAGCTCGACGCCGACCAGGCGCAGCAGCCGGCCGTGCGCATCGAGCTGCGCCTTCGCGCGGCTGATCACCCAGCGCCACTCGCCGTTGCGGTGGCGCATGCGGTGCACGCTCTCGAAGATCGGCGTCTTGTCCGCCACGTGCTCGCGGATCGCCGACTGCACGCGCGACATGTCGTCCGGATGCACCAGGCTGCGCCAGTCGAAGCCGCCCTTCAGGTCGGCTTCGTCATAGCCGAGCATCGCGCGCCAGCGCGGCGAGAAATAGACATCGTTGCCCTCGACGTCGAAATCCCACAGCCCGTCGTTCGCGGCCAGCTCGGCGAGCGCATTGCGCTCCTCGATCTGCTCCAGCGCGTGCGTCAGCCGGATGCGCTCCAGGCCGGTCGCAAGGCTGGTGCCGAGCAGTTTCATCAGCAATTGCAGATTGACGTCGAAGCCGCCGCGCGGCAGGCCGAACGCGAGGCCGAGCAGGCCCGCGCGGCTGGTCCTTGATGCGGAACGACACCAGCAGCGCCGAGCCGATCGCGAGCTCCGCCAGCGTGCCGGCATCCTCGAGCCTGCTCCTTGCGCGGCGAGGCGGTATCGCGAAACTCCGACAGCCGCAGGTGCTCGAAGCGCGAATTCACCCACGGCAGCGATTGGGTCGGCGTGCCGCGCAGCGCCTCCGGATCGCACTGCGCGAACTGGCCGCGGGCGCACAGCACCGACTCGATGTGCTGGCCGGCCGCATCGAGCTGCAGCCAGGAACGCGGCATCGGCCGAGGCCGCATCGCGAAACGTCTCGAGGCTGCGCCGGATCGCTGTCATCGGCGCTGTCGCGGCGTGAGATTCTGCAGATCGACTGCGATCTTGGTGCAGGCGACGTCAATGCCGGGCGCGGCTCGATCCGTCTTCCCGGTCCAGAATTGCGGGGTAAGGACGTCGGACGCCGATAAATCGGAAATGGTGCCCGGCGGCTTGGACATTTGTGCCAAATTCTGGCACAGCACTGGCGAATTACAAGCTAAGCCGCTGATTTATTGACACACGTCTCCGATTGGAGCCAATCCCCCCCGGTAGACCCGTGCGACGGCCCGGCGCGGCCCCGCCGGACCTGCGCCCGGCCCCCGGCCCGCCCACGGCCGGCCCGGCCCGGTGCCGGCCCGGTATCGGCCCGTGGCGCCCAGGGACGGGTCCGCCGGGCGCGTTCAGCGGGGTGCCGCCAGCGCCGCGCGCGCCGCTGCGAACGTTGCGTGCAGCGACTGCTGCATCTCGACCTGCAGCGCGGCGAGTGCCGACGGGTCGAGCGTGCGCGGCACCTCGCGCGGCGCACCGATCGCGATGGCGATGCGCGCGAACGGCATCGGCAATACGAACCGGTCCCAGTGCACCAGCGCGGCCCGCGAGGCCGCAAAGGCCAGCGGCAGCATCGGCCGGCCCGACATCTGCGCCAGCAGGATCGCGCCCGGCTTGAACTTGAAGCGCGGGCCGCGCGGCCCGTCGGGCGTGATGATCGGGGACACGCCCTCGCGCATCAGCGCCTCGAAATACGCCTTGAGCGCCTGCGCCCCGGTATGCGAGGAGGAGCCGCGGATCACGTGGCCGCCGGCGCGGCGCACGATCATCGCGCCGAGTTCGCCATCGACCGAGGGGCTGATCAGGAAGCCGAGCTTCAGCGGCCGGCGCTGCTGCTGCTGCAGCAGGTAGCGCGCACAGAACAGCTGGTGCTGATGCCAGTAGCAGGGCAGGAACGAGGGAAAGCGCGCCAGCACCGCATCCAGGTGCTGCTCGCCGACGACCGCCACGATCGGGCAGCTGCGCCACCACAGCCGCATCAGTCCCAGCAGCATCGGCGCAGCCACGCGATAGACGGCGCGGCGTACCGGCCCCATGCGCCGGCCCGATACGGTCACCTGGCGGTAGATCGTGTTGCGAAAGGCGCCGTCGGGCTTGTGTTGACTCATGCTGTGGCCCGCTGCAACGTCGTTGGCAACCGGCGACCCGCGCGATTCTGCGGGATCGATGCCACCCCGACAAGACACGCCACGGCACCCGCAACCGCGAGCGCGAGCGCGAGTGCGAGCGCGAGCGCGACCGCGACCGGCCACGACCCGGCGCACCGGGCAGCCGGTCGGCCGGCGCCGTGCGCTAGAATCGCGCGCTCACATGAATGCCAGCACACCGAACGCGGCCACCCCGCTGTACGCGGCCAGCACGCTGAGCGCGCTGCTGCAATCCATCCGCGGCGCCGCGCGCAGCCTGACGTACCTCGAGGGCGAACGCGAAACGCGCAGCGTCAGCTTCGGCGAGCTCTACGAGCGCGCGCTCGCGATCCTGCACCGCCTGCAGCGACTCGGTGCCAGGCCCGGCGACAAGCTGATCCTGTTCCTGTCCGACAACGAACCGTTCATCGATGCGTTCTGGGCGGCGCTGCTCGGCGGCATCATCGCGGTACCGGTCGCCCCGGGCATCAGCGACGAGCACCGCTACAAGCTGCTGCGCATCGCGCGCAAGCTCAGGACACCGTACATCTACACCGAGCAGCGGCTGCTCGAGCGCCTCGCCAGCCTCGCCACCGACGGCGAGGGTGCGGCCACGATCGAGTCGCTGCGCGCGCGCACCTTCCTGGTGGACGAGCTCGAGCAGCTGGGCCGCAGCGGCAAGCTCTACCGCGCGCGGCCCGACGACGTCGCCTTCATCCAGTTCTCCTCCGGCTCGACCAGCGAGCCCAAGGGCGTGGTGCTCACGCACGCGAACCTGCTGGCCAATATCCGCGCGGTCGCCGAGGCCGCCCGTTTCACGGCGGACGATGTCAGTCTGTCGTGGATGCCGCTGACCCACGACATGGGCCTGATCGGCTTTCATCTGATCATGCTCGCCAATTGCGTGCATGCCCACCTGATGCCGACCGACCTGTTCGTACGCCGGCCGCTGCTGTGGCTGCAGCTGGCCGCGCGCGTCCGCGCGAGCATTCTGTGCTCGCCGAACTTCGGCTACCGCCATTACCTCAAGGTGCTGGGCGAGCGCACGCCGGGCGAGCTCGAGCTGTCGAGCGTGCGGCTGATCTTCAACGGCGCCGAACCGATCAGCGTCGAGCTGTGCGAGCAGTTCCTGGACCGCCTGGCGCCGAGCGGGCTCAGACGCGAGGCGATGTATCCGGTCTACGGCCTCGCCGAAGCCTCGCTCGCGGTGAGTTTCCCGGAGCCGGGCCAGCGCTATCGCGCGACCGCCTTCGATCGGCATCAGCTCGGGGTCGGCGCGCAGCCGCAAACGCTCGGAGCCGATGCGCGCGATGCGCTGTGGCTCGCGAGCGTCGGTCGCGCGGTCCCGTACTGCGAACTGCGCATCGCCGGGGATGACGATGCGCCGCTGCCGGCCGGGCGTGTCGGCCACATCCAGATCCGCGGCGACAACGTCACCGGCGGCTATTTCGAGGATCCGGCCACCAACGCGGCGACCTTCACCGCCGACGGCTGGCTGCGCACCGGCGACCTGGGGCTGATCCACCAGGGCGAGCTCTACATCACCGGGCGCCACAAGGAGATCCTGTTCGTCAACGGCCAGAACTACTACCCGCACGACCTGGAGCGCATCGCCGAGGACGTGCCGGGCCTGGAGCTCGGCAAGGTCGTGGTCGCAGGCGTGCGGCCGGCCGGCGCGCTCGCCGACGAGCTGCTGGTGTTCGTGCTGCATCGGGGCGACATGGCGCAATTCCTGCCGCTCACGCACCAGGTCGCGGCGCGCATCGGCGAGCACGCGGGGGTCGAGGTACACGCGGTGGTGCCGGTGCGGCGCATCCCGAAGACCACCAGCGGCAAATTCCAGCGCCACCTGCTGGAACAGGACTACCTCGCGGGCGCCTTCAATGCCGAACTGGCCGAGCTGGCGCGGCTGCGGGCCGCGGAGCCGGCAGCCGCACGCGTGGACGGCAGCGAGATCACGCAGCGCCTGCGCGCGATCTGCGAGCAGGAGCTCGACGGCCGCAGCATCGACCTCGATGAGAGCCTGTTCGATATCGGCGCCAGCTCGCTGAAGCTGATCGCGATCCACGAGCGCATCGAGCGGCAGTGGCCCGGCCTGGTCGACGTGACCGACATCTTCGATCATCCGAGCCTCGCCGCGCTGGCGCGCTTCATCGAAGGCAAGCTCGCGGCAGCACCGCCGGCGTGAGGCTCTCGCAGCGCGCCGGCCGCAGACGACAACTCGCACCCGCGTCGCTAGAATCCCGAGCCATGATGGACCGCGGATCAGCCGATGCCGCAGCACGCAACGCGCGCGCCGCGCAGCGATGCAGCGCTGCAGCACACGGACGTGCTGGTGATCGGCGGCGGCCCGGCCGGTTCCACCATCGCGACGCTGCTCGCGCGCCGGGGGCATCAGGTCACGCTGCTCGAGAAGGACCGCCACCCGCGCTTTCATATCGGTGAGTCGCTGCTGCCCGCCAACCTGCCGCTGTTCGATCAGCTCGGCGTCGCCGCGCAGGTGCGCGCGATCGGCATGCTGAAACGGGGCGCCGAATTCGTCTCCCCATGGGACGGCCGCAATTCGGACTTCCGCTTCGCCGAGGCCTGGGACAAGTCGATGCCGTACGCCTACCAGGTGCTGCGCTCGCAGTTCGACGAGATCCTGATCCGCAACGCCGCGCACGCGGGCGCGCAGGTCATCGAAGGCTGCCGTGTGCGCAGCGTCGAGCTCGATCCGGCGCCCGGCGAGCGCGGCGGCGGCGCTTCCAGTCCCGACCGCCCCGGTAGCGTCCGGATCGACGCCGAGCACCAGGACGGGTGCACGCAGCGCTGGCAGGCGCGCTTTCTGGTCGATGCGTCGGGTCGCGACACCTTTCTGGCCAACCGCCTGGGCGCCAAGCGGCGCAATCCGAAGCACAACAGCGCCGCGCTGTTCGCACACTTCAGTGGCGCGCAGCGCAACAGCGGCGAGCGCGCCGGCCATATCTCGATCTACTGGTTCGAGCACGGCTGGTTCTGGTTCATTCCACTGCACGACGGCGCGACCAGCGTTGGCGCCGTGGTCTGGCCGTACTACCTCAAGTCGCGCCGCGTGCCGGTCCGGGAATTCTTTCTGGCGACCATCGCGCTGTGTCCGCCGCTCGCGCAGCGCCTCACCCACGCCACGCTCACGACCGAGGTCGAGGCCACCGGCAACTACTCGTACGCCTCGACGCACACTCACGGCGAGCGCTATCTGCTCATCGGCGATGCGTTCGCGTTCATCGACCCGGTGTTCTCCTCCGGCGTGATGCTGGCGATGCACAGCGCGTTCGCCGGCGCCGACGCGGTCGATG
The DNA here is from genome assembly GCA_963701975.1 of uncultured Gammaproteobacteria bacterium. Taxonomy (GTDB): domain Bacteria; phylum Pseudomonadota; class Gammaproteobacteria; order Steroidobacterales; family Steroidobacteraceae; genus FEN-1191. The sequence goes on along the minus strand of OY969692.1, from coordinate 2,134,279 downwards.
CCTGCCTGCGTGCACCGGCAGGCGCAGCGGCGGCGCTGCGCGCGTTCGACCGCTCGGTGCGCCGCGGTCCGCGCGAATTCTCGTGGTTCATCTACCGCGTCACGACACCGACGATGCGCGAGCTGATCCTGGCCCCGCGCAATCTGCTGCGCATGAAGGAGGCGCTGCTCTCGGTGCTGGCCGGCGACATCTACGGCGCCACGCCGATCTGGAACGCGGTGCGCGCCTTCAAGATCACCTACCGGGTGTTCTCGCTGCTGCATCCACTGCGCAGCGCGCGCGCTGCGCGCCGTCGCAGTCTCAACATTCGCCCGGTCTGAGGCGGCAATGAGGCGCGGGCATCGATGACCCCGGCAGCGGCTCTGCAGGTCGATTACCTGCCGATCGAGGCGATGCGCCGATATCCGGCGGCCTGGTGGCACGACGTGCTGGCGGTGATCGGCTTCGACGCCGGCGCCGACTCGTCCGCGCTCGCCGATCTGCCGCTCGCCGGGATGCCGATGACCGCGGTGCACGCGCCGGTACTGGCCGCGGCGCACGACCGCTCCGCGGAAGTCTGGCGCCTGGCCGGCCCGATGCGCTCCGGGCAGCGCGGCCGCGTGCACTACCGCCACAACGGCCGGCTGTTGTTCGCGAGCCTGAGCATCGCCGAACGGGAGTTCGCCGAGCCGGCCGTGCAGGGTGCGGCCACCGCGCTGCAGCGCGCGACCGTGGCCGGCTACCGCGAGATATTCGGTGCGCTCGAGACGCTCGCCTTCCCGCATCCGCTGCGCATCTGGAACTTCCTGTCCGAGATCAATGGCGCCAGTGGCGAGGGCGATCGCTACTGGCATTTCAATGGCGCGCGCCAGGATGCGTTCATCGGCTTGAATCGCAGCATTGCCGGCAACGTGCCGGCCGCGAGTGCCGTCGGCGTGCCCCCGACCAGTCCGCTGACGATCTACTGCATAGCGAGCACGCGCGCACCGCTGGCGTTCGAGAATCCGCGCCAGTGCAGTGCCTGGGCCTACCCGGCGCGCTATGGTCCGCGCAGTCCGACCTTCGCCCGCGCCTGCATCGAGGGCGACGCGGCGCAGACGCTGTTCATCTCCGGCACCGCCAGCATCGTCGGCCACGCGAGCGCGCATGCGGGCGATCAGCGCGCGCAGACGCGCGAGATCGTGCGCAACATCCGCGCGCTGCTCGGCGCGGCCAATGAGCGTGTCGGCGCCGAGCGCTACGCGCTCGAGCGCCTGCGCTACAAGGTCTATGTGCGCCGGGTCGAGCACCAGCCGAGCATCGAGCGCGAGCTGCGCCGTGAAATCGGCACCGCGGCGCGCGTGCTGTACCTGCAGGCCGACATCTGCCGGCCCGATCTGCTGGTCGAGATCGAAGCGGTCGGCATCCCGGAGCCGCCCTGAACCGTCCGGCGCCGGTGGCGCTGGTGCTCACCGCGCTGCTGGCCGGCGCGGCCCGCGCGGGCGATGCGCCTGCCGGCGATGCCGACGCAGGCGTCTCCGACGCCGGCAGCGCGGCCGCCCGTGCCAAGCCGCTGTGGGAATTCGGCTTAGGGATCGGCGCGGTGGTATTCAACGACTACCGCGGTGCATCCAGCGTGCACGGCTATCCGGTGCCGGTGCCGTACTTCGTCTATCGCGGCCATATCCTGCGCGCCGACCGCGACGGCCTGCACGGCCGCCTGCTCAATCAGCGCTACCTGGAATTCGACGTCAGCCTCAATGCCACGGCGCCGGTGTTCAGCCGCAGCAGCGCCGCGCGCGCCGGCATGCCCAACCTGGATCCGACACTCGAGTTCGGCCCGTCGCTGCAATGGCACCTGTGGCGCGCCGACGATGAGCGGCTGCGGCTCGACCTGCGCACCCCGGTGCGCAATGCGTTCACGCTGGCCTCGCCGCCGCGCTCGATCGGCTGGGTATTCGCGCCGAACCTGAGCCTGGATTATCGCCCGGGCGGTTTCGCCGCGGGCTGGAACCTTGGGGCGCTCGCCGGCCCGCTCTATGCGCAGCGTCGCTATCACGAGTACTTTTACGCGGTGGCACCGCAGTACGCGACGCCGACCCGGCCGGCCTATGAGCCGGCCGGCGGTTATGCCGGCACGCAGCTGCTGCTCGCGGCCAGCAAACGTTTCAGCAATTATTGGCTCGGCGCCTACCTGCGCCATGATTGGCTGCAGGGGGCGGCCTTCATCGGCAGTCCGCTGGTGCAGCAACGCAGCTATTGGTCGGGTGGACTGGGTATCGTGTGGATGATCAGGGCCTCCGCCACGCAGGTTGACAGCGATGAGTGAACTACGTGCGCCTGGCCTGATCGACGTGCCCCTGAGCGCGCCCTCGGCCACGCACCTGGTCCTGATCCCCAGCTACAACCCGGGGCCGAAGGGCGTCGAGACCGTGAGCGCAGCGCGCGCGCAGTGGAATCCGGTGTGGGTCGTCGTCGACGGCAGCACCGATGGCAGCGGCGAGGCGCTCGCCGCGATGGCACAGCGCGATCCGGGACTGCGGGTGCTGACGCTTGCCCGCAATCGCGGCAAGGGCGCGGCGGTGATCCACGGTGCGCGCATCGCGCAGGCTGCAGGCTATACGCATGTCCTGACGATGGATTCCGATGGCCAGCATCCGGCGGACCAGATCGGGCGCTTCATGGCTGCCTCGATGGCCGACCCGCAAGCATTGATCCTGGGCGAGCCGCAGTTCGATGCCAGCGCGCCGGCGCTGCGGGTGCAGGGCCGGAAACTTTCGAATTTCTGGGTCAACGTCGAAACGCTCTGGGCCGGCATCCACGACTCGCTGTTCGGCTTTCGCGTCTATCCGCTCGCGCCGCTGCTGCGGGTCATGCGCCATCAGCCCTGGATGCGACGCTTCGACTTCGACGCCGAGGTCGCGGTGCGCTTGTGCTGGCGCGGGCTCGAGCCGCGCAATCTGCCGGCCCCGGTGCGCTATTTCCGCCCGGAACAAGGCGGCGTCTCGCATTTCAACTACTGGCGCGACAACGCGCTGCTGACCTGGATGCACATGCGCCTTTTTACAGGATTCTGGCTGCGGCTGCCGTGGCTGGCCTGGCGGCGGCTGCGCACCTGAAAGGCGCTCGCACCCTGGGCAATCCCGATATAATGCGCGCCGATTTCGCTCAACATTACAGCGCGCCGAGCCTGGCCTGTGAGGCGCCTGCGGGGCTGGAGAGACACTATCCCATCATGTCGGAACAAGCGTTGCCCAGACAGACGACGCCGCAGATAGATGTGCTCGCGCTGGAGCGCGAGATCGCTCAGCTGATCGTCAAGGGACTGAACCTGCCGATGCCGGCGGACGAGATCGACCCCGAAGCCCCGCTCTATGGCGAGGGGCTCGGGCTCGACTCGATCGATATCCTCGAGATCGCGCTGATCGTGTCGAAGCAATACGGCATCCAGCTGCGGGCCGACAACCAGGAGAATGCGCGCATCTTCCGCTCGCTGCGGCATTTCGCCCGGTACGTGGCCGAGCAGAGAGTCAAATGACACGCCGTTGGCTGCGTCAGTACCTGATCGCGGCCCGCTCGGCGCTGCACAGTGGATCGGCGGCCCGCGGTTGAGGCGTCGCCGAGAGCCTATGTCCGGGTTGTCCCTGATTGCGCACGATCGGCCGGAGGCCATCGTTGCCTGGCGGCACGGCCAGCCGATCAGCGCCGCACGATTCCTCGATGACGTCGCGGCGCTGGCGGCGCGATTGCCCGCGGGCACGCACGTGCTCAACTTCTGCGTCGACCGTTACCGCTTCGCGGTCGGACTCGGCGCCAGCCTCGTCAGCGGCAAGTGCAGCATCCTGCCCTCGACCCACACGCCGCAGGTGATCCGCCAGCTGCGCGCGTTCGCGCCGGACGTGTTCTGCCTGAGTGACGATCCGCAGTGCGCGATCGAGCTGCCGCAACTGCTGTATGACGACCCGGTGGCAGCCTCTGCCGGCGAGGCGCAGATAACGCGCCGGTTCTCGGTACCGCAGATCGACTCCGCGCAGCTGGCCGCGTACGTGTTCACGTCCGGCTCCTCGGGCGCGCCGCTGCCGCACGCCAAGACCTGGGGGCGGCTGGTGCAATGCGTGCGCGCCGAAAGCGCCCGGCTCCCGGTGAGCGACCTCGCCGGGGCCGCGATCCTCGGCACGGTGCCGGCACAGCACATGTATGGCTTCGAATCCACCGTGCTGCTGCCGTGGCAAAGTGGCGGCGCGCTGTGCGCCGAGCGCCCGTTCTTCCCGGCCGATATCGCCGCCGCGCTTACCGCGGTGCCGGCGCCGCGCCTGCTGGTGTCCACGCCGGTGCACCTGCGCGCGCTGCTCGCCGCCGACACCGCACTGCCCGCACTGGCACTCATCATGTCGGCCACCGCGATGTTGCCCGCGAATCTGGCGCGCGAGGTCGAGAGCCGCTATCGCGCGCCGCTGTTCGAGATCTATGGCTCGACCGAGACTGGCCAGATGGCCAGCCGCCGCACCGCGCTCGAGCTGCCGTGGCATCTGTGGCCGGGCGTGCAGCTCACGCTCAGCAGCGACGGGCACTGCTCGGCGCACGGCGGCCATGTCGCGCGTCCGACGGCGCTGGCCGACGTGCTCGAGCCGCTCGATCGGGAGCACTTTCTGCTGCACGGGCGCACCGCCGACCTGGTCAACATCGCCGGCAAGCGCAGCTCGCTCGCCTACCTCAACCACCAGCTGCACGCGATCCCCGGCGTGGTCGACGCCGCGTTCTTCGTGCGCGACGACTCCGAGGCTTCGCTCGCCGGCGTGACGCGGCTGGCCGCGCTGGTGGTGGCGCCGAAGCTCGATGCCGCAACCATCCTCAAGGCGCTGCGCCAGCGCATCGACCCGGTGTTCCTGCCGCGACCGCTGCTGCTGGTCGAGCGGCTGCCGCGCAACGCCACCGGCAAGTTGCCGCAGCACACGCTGCGGGCGCTGACCGCGCAGGCAGCGCTGCAGCTGCCGCATTTATTTGCATGAACCGGCCCAGCGTGCGGCTGCGCATCGCGCCGGATCATCCGGCGCTGGCCGGTCATTTCCCCGGCTTTGCGGTGGTGCCCGGCGTGGTGCTGCTGGACGAGACGCTGCACGCGATCCAGATGGCGCAACAGCCCGGGCACCCGGCCGATTCGGCCGGCGCGACCGAGGCGGATCCGCCATTGCTGTGGCAGATCGGCACCGTGAAGTTTCACCGCGCGGTGCGTCCCGGCGAGCTGCTGCAGCTCGAGTACGAATTGCAGCCCGATGGCCGCGCGCGTTTCGAGCTGCGCGCCGCCGATGCACTGGTCGCCAGCGGCACCGTCGAGCAGCGTCCGGCGGCCAGGCTGGTGGCGGTATCGCCGTGACTTCCCCGAGCCCGCCGCTCGCGGCGCAGGCTGATGCGGCGCAGTCCCAGTGGCATCGCCGCCCCGAGCGCGGCAGCCGCATCGCGCTGCGAGTGATGGCATGGCTGTCGATGCGCCTGGGCCGACCCGGGGGCCGCGCTTTCCTGTACCTGATCGCTGGCTACTACTTCGTGTGCGCGCCACGCGAACGACGCTGGATGCGCGAGTACCTGCGGCGCGCGCTCGGGCGCGAACCGCATGCGCGCGATCGCTTTCGGCAGATCATGACGTTCGCGACCTGCATCCACGACCGCATCTACCTGCTGGCCGAGCGCTACCGGCTGTTCGAGGTCTCGGTGCACGGCGAGCCACTGATGAACGACATCGTCGCCGCGGGCGACGGCGCCATTCTGATGGGCGCGCACATGGGCAGCTTCGAGATGCTGCGCTGGGTCGGCGAGCGCCGCTCGGGGCTCGGTTTGGCGATGGCGATGTATGAGGACAACGCCCGCAAGGTCAATGCGATGCTGGCCGCGCTGGCACCGCGCCATCCGCCCGAGATCATCGCGCTCGGCCGCATCGATGCGATGCTGCAGATCCGCGAGCGACTCGATCAGGGCGCGCTGGTGGGCATGCTCGCCGATCGCAGCCTCGGCGAGGAGGGCCTGCTGCCGGTCACCTTCCTCGGTGCGACCGCGTATCTGCCGACCGGACCGATGCGCGCGGCCGCGATGTTGCGCCGTCGCGTGATCTTCATGCTGGGCCTGTACCGCGGCAGCAATCGCTATCACGTGGTGTTCGAACCGTTGGCCGATTTCTCGGCGACGCCCGGCTGCCAGCGCCCGGCCGCGATCGAGGCGGCGATCGCGCGCTACGCGGCGCTGCTCGAGCAGTACTGCCGCAGCGATCCTTACAACTGGTTCAACTTCTTCGACTTCTGGCGCAGCCCGGCGCATGCGCCGGCGCGATCCGCGCTGCAGCCACAGCCGCAGCGCGAATGACCGCGCCGCGATCGCGGGGCGCAGCGGCCGCGACACTTGCGATCGCGTGGGCCCTCACGAGGTTCGCGCTCGCTGCCCTGCCAGGCGCGGCAAGCGCGGCCGCCGCCGAACCTGCGAGCGAGGGCCAGGCCGGCACCGAAGCTTTCGGCACCGAGGGCAGCGCGGGCGGCGAGCTCGATCGGCTGATGGCCCTGCTGTCGCAGCGGCGGCACGGTGAGGCGGATTTCACCGAGAAGAAATACCTGTCGATGCTGCAGCACCCCCTCGAGTCCTCCGGCGTGCTGATCTACGAGGCGCCCGATCACCTGGAGCAGCGCATCGCGCAGCCACGGCCGCAATCCGTGGTGCTCGATCATGGCGTCATGACGCTGCAGATCGGGCAGCGCCGGCGCGTGCTGCGGCTGGCGGAGTATCCGCAGCTCGCGCCGCTGATCGACAGCATCCGCGCGACGCTCGCCGGCGACCGCGCCGCGCTCGAGCGTGTGTTCGAACTGCAGTTCCGCGGCACGCTCGAGCACTGGCAGCTGCGCCTGACGCCGCGCGATGCGCAGCTCGCCGCAACGCTGAAACGCATCGACATGCAGGGCGAGCGCGATGCGGTGCGCGAGGTGCAGGTGCAGCAGAGCGATGGCGACCGCTCGGTCATGAGTATCACGCCGCGCGAATGAATCGCAGCCGCGTCCTGAGCCTGTCGGTATGGCTGGCGTTGCTGGCGCTGGCGGCGCTGACGGTGGCGCGCGCGCGTTATAGCGCCGATCTGTCCGCATTCCTGCCGCGCGCGCCGTCGGCGGCCCAGCAGCTGCTGGTGCAGCAGCTGCGCGACGGCCTGGCCTCGCGCCTGATCCTGATCGGCATCGAGGGCGCCGACGGCGCCACCCGCGCGCAGCTGTCGCAGGCACTGGCCGCCGGGCTGCGCGGCCGGCCCGAGTTCGTCAGTGTCCGCAACGGCGAGCGTGCCGACCAGGACAAGGATCGCGAGTTCCTCTACCAGCATCGCTATCAGCTCAGCGCGTCCGTCACCCCCGAGCGCTTCAGCGCCGACGGCCTGCGCGCGGCGATCGGGGATAACCTCGAGCTGATGGCCTCGCCCGCCGGACTGCTCGCCAAGTCGCTGTTCGTGAGCGATCCGACCGGCGAGACGTTGCAGGTCATCGACCAGTTCGAGCGCAGCGCGCCGCCGCGGCAGGAACACGGCGTCTGGAGCTCGGGCGATGGCGAGCGCGCACTGCTGATCGCCGAGACGCGCGCCGCCGGCTCCGACACCGATGCGCAGGTGCACGCACTGGCGCTGATCCGCAGCGCGTACGCGCAGAGCCTGCGACGGCTGAATGCTGCGACGGCCACTGCGGCGAGCGCCGCGACCGGCGAGGCTCAGCACGCGCCGGCGCTGCAGTTGCTGCTGAGCGGCCCCGCGGTATTCTCGGTCGATGCGCGCGCGACCATCGAGCATGAGGCAGTGCGGCTCTCGCTGCTCAGTACCACGCTGATCGTGACGTTGCTGCTGCTGGTGTACCGCTCGGTGCCGACGCTGCTGTTCGGATTGCTTCCGGTCGCCTCGGGCGCGCTGGCAGGCATCGCCGCGGTAGCCTCGGGTTCGGCGTCGTCCATGGCATCACGCTCGGCTTTGGCGTCACGCTGATTGGCGAGTCGGTCGACTACTCGATTTACCTGTTCGTCCAGTCACGGCACCGCGCAGCCGACGCCGCAGCCGAGGCCACCCGGCTCGCCGCCGCTTCAGGCGCGACCACGTCGGACGCTGCCACGTCGGACGCGGCCGCCCTGCACTCGCTCTGGCGCACGATCGGCCTCGGCGTGCTGACCTCGGTGTGCGGTTTCGCGTCGCTGCTGCCGTCGAGTTTTCCGGGACTGGCGCAGCTCGGACTGTATTCGATCAGCGGGCTGATCGCCGCCGCCGCGGTCACGCGCTTCGTGCTACCGCAGCTGCTGCCACTGAGTCTGCGGATCGCCGACCTGGCCCCGCTCGGCGCGGCCGCGGCGCGGTTCCTCACCCGCGTGCGACTGTCCCCGGCGATCGCTGCGATTGTTGCGCTGCTGTGCGTGCTGGTGCTCTACCACGGTCGCGAGCGGCTGTGGAATCGCGACCTGTCGGCGCTCAGCCCGATCCCGGCCGCCGCGCAGGCGCTCGATGCGTCGATGCGCGCCGACCTGGGGGCCCCCGATATCGGCACGCTGGTCGTCGTCAACGCCGGCAACGAGCAGGCGGCCCTGCAGTTGGCGGAAGCCGTCGGTGCGCGGCTCGATGGGCTGGTGCAGGCCGGCGTGATTGCGGGCTACGACAGCCCCGCGCGCCTGCTGCCGAGCCTGGCGACCCAGGCGGCGCGGCGCGACAGCCTGCCGGCCAACGAGCCGTTGCGCGCACGGCTCGCGACGGTTGCTGCGAACCTTGGCTTAAGATCCGAGGCGCTGCAGCCGTTCGTGCAACAGCTCGCCGCCGCGCGCGAGACCCCGCCGCTGACCCGCGCGGATCTGGCCGGCACCTCATTTGCGCTCGGCGCGGATGCGCTGCTGTGGCAGCGTGACCAGACCTGGCACGCGCTGCTGCCGTTGCGTGCCGCGGCCGGCCCGAGCGCTGCGACCGGGATCGACCTCGCACGGGTACGCGCCGCCGTCGCGCCGCTGGCGAGCGGGCAGATTCTGGTGATGAACATCAAGCAGGAGCTCGATGCGCTCTACAGCAATTACCTGTCCGAAGCCGTGCGGCTGTCGCTCGCGGGCCTTGGCGCGATCGTGCTGCTGCTGCTGATCGCGCTGCGCAGTGCCACGCGCGCCGCGCGTGTCGTCGTGCCGATGCTGCTCGCGGTGCTGGTGGTCGGCGCGGGCTTTGCGCTGGCCGGGATCCGGCTGACCATCCTGCACCTGATCGGCATGCTGCTGATCATCGCGGTCGGCTCCAACTACGCGCTGTTCTTCGACCGCCGCGCCGCCGATCTCGACCGCTCGGCGCTGCCGCTCACGCTGGCCTCGCTGCTGATCGCCAACGCCTGCACCGTGATCGGCTTCGGCGTGCTGGCGCTGGCCCGGGTGCCGGTGCTGAGCGCGCTGGGCGCGACGGTGGCCCCCGGCACGCTGCTGGCGCTGGCCTTCGCCGCATTGCTGGCCCCGCGCTCATTGTTCGCGCAGCCCGCCTGATGCGAACCCAGATCATCGCCTGCGGCAGCCCCGATGCGCAGGCGGCGCGCATCGTGCTGCTGCCCGGGGCCTATCATCAGCTCGAGCAATTCATCGAGGCCGGATTTGACCGGGCGCTGTGGCAGCGCGGGCTCTCTGCGGAGCTGGTGCTGGTCGCGCCCGAGCTCGCGCACCTGAACGATCGCGACTGGCTCGCGCGGCTGCGTGCCGAGGTGATCGCCCCGGCACGCGCTCGCGGCCGCGGCGCGCTGTGGCTCGGGGGCATCTCGCTCGGCGGCTTCATGGCGTTGCGCTTCGCGGCCGAGCACGCCGAGGGTCTCGACGGCCTGTGCCTGCTGGCGCCGTACCTGGGCAGTCGCATCGTGGCGGCCGAAGTCGCCGCCCTCGAGGACCTGGCCCGCTGGCAGCCGGGTGCGCTCGCCGCGGATGACGATGAGCGGCGCATCTGGCGCTTCGTCCAGGGGCTGCGCGCGCCGGGCGCGCCGCGGGTGTTTCTCGGCTTCGGCAGCGACGACCGCTTTGCCGACAGCCAGCGGTTGCTGGCGCGCGCACTGCCGGCCGGCTCGCCCCGGGTGATTGAGGGTGGCCACGACTGGCCGGTCTGGCGCCGCCTCTGGGACCAGTTTCTCGACCGGCTCGGCGAGCGCAGCATAGCGAGCGAGGAAGGCACACCGTGAATCCACCGCAACCGCCCGCTCCCGAAGAGCCAGGCCCGCCGGCCGGGCCGCTCGCCGAGCGGCGCTGGCGGCCCTCGCCATTGCTGCGCGCGTCGATCGGGCTGCACGCCGGCGCGGCATTGCTCACCGCGCTGCAACCGCGGTGGTGGCCGTGGACGCTCGGCGCGCTGATCGCGAACCACCTGCAGCTCACCGGCCTCGGGCTGTGGCCGCGCAGCCACGCGCTCGGCTCGAACTGGACGCGGCTGCCGGCCGCCGCCGCCGCACGCGGCGAGGTCGCGATCACGATCGATGACGGACCGGATCCCGAAGTGACCCCGCGGGTGCTCGCGATCCTGGGGCAACACCGCGTGCGCGCCACGTTCTTCTGCATCGGTGAGCGCGCGGCACAATTCCCGGAGTGCGTGCGCGCCTGCGCCGCGGCCGGCCATGCGGTGGAGAACCACAGCTATGCGCATCGACACAGCTTCGCGCTGTTCGGGCCGGCGCGGCTGCGCCGCGACATCGCGCGCGCGCAGCAGCTACTCGGTGAGCTCGGCGGCACCGCGCCGCGCTTCTTTCGCGCCCCCGCGGGCCTGCGCAATCCATGGCTCGATCCGGTGCTGCAGCGGCAGGGACTGCAGCTGGCGAGCTGGACGCGCCGCGGTTTCGACACGGTCAGCCGGGATGCGGTCATCATCCTGGGACGGCTGACGCGCGATCTGGCGGCCGGCGACATCCTGCTGCTGCACGATGGCCATGCCGCCCGTGGCGCGAACCGGACCCCGGTGGTGCTCGAGGTGCTGCCGCGGCTGCTCGAGGCGATCGGGCAGCACTCGCTGCACCCGGTGACGCTGCGCGAGGCGCTGCGATGAGCTCTTCGGGGCTGCCGGCGGGCCTGCTCGAGGAGGCGCGGGCGCCCTACCGGCGCTGCGGCCACTTCGCCTACGGCTTCGCGGGCGGCAAGCTCGCCGGCGATCCGGCCTATCGCACGATCCTGGAGCACGGACTGCTGCAGGGACGGCGGCAGCTGCTGGACCTGGGCTGCGGACTGGGGCTGCTGGCCGCGCTGCTGCGCGCCGCGGAGCAGAGCAGCCGCGAGGGCCGCTGGCCGAGCGGCTGGCCGGCGCCGCCCAGCGGGCTATCGATCCGCGGCATCGAATTGCAGCCGCGCACGGTGGGGCGCGCGCAGCGCGCGCTCGGCAGCCTGGCCGAGATCGTCCAGGGCGATATCCGCCGCTGCGAGCTCGGCGCTGCCGATGCGGTGGTAATCCTGGATGTGCTGCATTATATCGACGCCGGCGCACAGCGCGCGCTGCTCGATCGCGTGCACCACGCGCTGCGGCCGGCGGGGCTGCTGCTGCTGCGCATCGGCGATGCGGCCGGCGGGCTGCGTTTTCGCATCGGCCACTGCTGGGACCAGGCGGTGCTGCTGGCACGCGGCCGCGGCCCGCGCCGATTGCATTGCCGGAGCCTCGCGCAGTGGCGCGCGCTGCTCGCCGAGTGCGGCTTCGACAGCCAGGTCATAGCGATGAACGAAGGAACACCATTTGCCAACGTGCTGATGTGCGCCCAGCCCCGATGACACCGTTACAGCTGACCCATTTCACCGCGACCAGCTGCTTGGGTTCCGGACTTGCGGCCACCCGGCAGGCGCTCGATCAGGCACGCAGCGGCCTGTCCCCGTGCCAGTTCGAGACCGTCGATCTGCCGACCTACATCGGCGAAGTGGCGGGCCTCGACGCGGTGCAACTGCCGGACGCGCTGCAGCGCTTTGATTGCCGCAACAACCGCCTGGCGCAGCTGGGCCTGAAGCAGGACGGCTTCGACGCCGCGGTGCGCGCCGCGATCGCTCGCTTCGGTCCGCGGCGCATCGGCGTGTTCCTCGGCACCAGCACCTCCGGGATACTGAGCACCGAGATCGCGTATCGACACCGCGATCCGGACACCGGCGCGCTGCCCGAGGATTTCGACTATGCGGGCACGCATAACTCGTTCTCGGTGGTGGACTTCGTGCGCCGCCTGTGTGGCCTGTCGGGTCCCGCGGTCGCGGTGTGCACGGCCTGTTCGGCGAGCGCCAAGGTGTTCGCCGCGGCCCAGCGCATGCTCGCCGCCGAACAGATCGACGCCGCGCTGGTCGGCGGCGTGGACTCGCTGTGCCTGACGACGCTGTACGGCTTTCATTCACTGCAGCTGACCTCGGCCGAGCCCTGCCGCCCATTCGATCGGGCGCGCGACGGCCTGTCGATCGGCGAGGCCGCGGCGTTCGCGCTGCTCGAGCGTGCCCCGAGCGAGCCTGAGCCCGAGGCCGTGCTGCTGCTCGGCACCGGCGAGTCGAGCGACGCCTACCACATGTCCAGTCCGCAGCCAGAGGGCACCGGGGCGCGCAGCGCGATGCAGGCCGCGCTCGAGGCGGCCGCGCTTGCCGCGGGCGCGATCGACTACATCAATCTGCACGGCACCGGCACGCCGAGCAACGACAGCGCTGAGAGCCGTGCGGTCACCGCGCTGTTCGGCACCACCACGCCCTGCAGCTCGACCAAGGGCGCCACCGGCCATGCGCTCGGCGCCGCCGGTGCGCTCGAAGCGGTGATCTGCGCACTCACGCTGCAGTCCGGGCTGATGCCCGGAGGCCTGAATCTGCGTGAACGCGATCCGCAGCTGACGGCGAACTACCTGACCGAGAATCGGCGCGCCCCGTTGCGACACGTGCTCAGCAACTCGTTTGGCTTTGGCGGCGCCAACTGCGCGCTGCTGTTCGGTCGCAGCGTCTAAGGGGCAGACGATGCGCACGCTGTCAGCCTGCATTCAGGGTGTGGGCCTGCTTGGGCCGGGACTGCTCGACTGGAGCGAGGCCTGCGCGGTGCTCAGCGGCGAGCTCCCCTATGTCGCCGCGCCCAGCGTGCTGCCGGCACCGGGCATCCTGCCGCCGGCCGAGCGCCGACGCGCCGGCCGCATCATCCGACTCGCCCTCGCGATCGGCACCGAGGCGGTGGCGCGCGCCGCCGCCGATGCGCGCACGCTGCCGACCGTGTTCAGCTCCTCGGGCGGCGATGGCGACAACTGCCACGAGATCTGCATGGCGCTCGCGACCCCCGAGCGGCAGATCTCCCCGACGCGCTTTACCAACTCGGTGCACAACGCGGCCGCGGGCTACTGGAGCATCGCGCAGGGCTGCACCGAAGCCTCCACCTCGCTGTGCGCCGCCGATGCCAGCTTCGGCGCCGGGCTGCTCGAGGCGCTGGCGCAGCTCGCCGGCGGCGCCGCGGCGGTGCTGCTGCTCGCCTACGACGCCGACTATCCGCCGCCGCTACGCGCGAAGCAGCCGATCCCGGATGCCTTCGGCACCGCGCTGCTGCTGACGGGCGCGGACACAGCAGCTGCACTGCCGCGGCTCGCGCTCACGCTGAGCCACGACGCCGCGGCGTTGACGATGCAGAATGCGCTGCTCGAGGCGCTGCGCCGGTCGATTCCGGCCGCGCGCAGCCTGCCACTGCTCGAGCGCCTGGCGCAGCGGCGGCCCGGCACGGTGGTACTCGATTATCTGGACAGCGCACAACTTGCGCTCGAGGTGACGCCTTGAAACTCGACCACGCCTGGATCGCGGCCCACATCCCGCACCACGGCAGCATGTGCCTGCTCGACGAGGTGCTGTCCTGGGATCTGCAGCGCCTGGCCTGCCGCAGCCTCAGCCATCGCTCGCCCGACAACCCGCTGCGCGCCCATGGCCGGCTCGGCGCCGCCTGCGCGATCGAATATGCCGCGCAGGCCGTGGCCGTGCATGGCGCGCTGCTGCAGTGCCCGCCGGCGACCGGCACCGGCTTCGGCATGCTCACCAGCGCGCGTCGGGTCGAGTTCGCGGTCGAGCGGCTCGACGACCTGGCGCCCGACCTGACGGTCAACGTGCAGCGCCTGCACAGCGATGCGGTCAGCGCGCTGTACGCCTTCACGCTGCAGGACGGCGAGCGGCTGATCGCGCAGGGGCGCCTGAGCCTGCTGCACGGGGCGGTCGCCAGCCTCAGGCCGGACGGCGAGCACAGCCCGCCCGGGGCTGATCGCCCATGACGGCGGGCGTGCGCCGGGCGCTGGTGACCGGCGGCAGCGGTGGGCTCGGCGCTGCGATCTGCCAGCGCCTGGCGCAGGCCGGGCACCATGTCTATGTGCATTCCCATCGTGCGCGCGCGCTGGCCGAAGCCCAGGTGCGGGCGCTGCAGGCGCGGGGCCTGAGCGCTGAGACGCTGTTCTTCGATGTGACCGATGCCGCGGCCGCGCACAGTGCGATCGAGGACCTGCTGGCCGCAGGGCCGATCCAGATCCTGGTCAATAACGCGGGCGTTCATGACGATGCGATCTTTCCCGGCATGACCGCGCTGCAATGGCAGCGCGTGATCGATGTCTCGCTGCTGGGCTTCTTCCACGTGACGCAACCGCTGATGCTGCCGATGCTGCGCACGCGCTGGGGCCGCATCGTCAATGTCTCCTCGGTCGCCGCACTGATGGGCAATCGCGGCCAGGTGAACTATGCCGCCGCGAAGGGGGCGCTGATCTCGGCCACGCGTGCACTGGCACTCGAGGTCGCCTCGCGCGGCGTCACGGTCAACGCGATCGCCCCCGGGATCATCGCCGCGGGCATGAGCCCGGCTGCCTTCGACGACGCGGCAATCGCGCGCCTGGTGCCGATGCAGCGCGCCGGCACCGGCGAGGAAGTGGCCAGCCTGATCGGTTTCCTGACCGGTGACGGCGCCGGCTATATCACCGGCCAGGTGGTCTCGATCAATGGCGGCATGTGCTGATCGCCCGGGGCGAGACGCCGTTCCGGCGGACCGCAGCCGCCTCGCCGGTATAATCGGCCGGTCATGCCAGTCACTCGCTGCCACCCAAAGACACCTCGCCGGCGGCTCCTGACATTCACCCGAATGTGCGCGCGCTGGGCCGGCGCGCTGCTGCTGCTGGCGGCGGCACTGACGCTGGATCCGGCGCGCGCGCTGGCGGCCGACAAGCACACCAAGGTGCTGAAGCCGGTGCTCAACGTGCAGGCCAACGCCTCGCGCAGCGCGCTGCTCAAGCAGCGTTCTGCGGTGCTGGGCGTCGCCCCAAAGCATGCCGGCAAGCTCGTCGGCAGCACCGGCACGCCGCCGGCCAAGACGATTGTCACAAAACGAATTCTTCCGAAGTAACTAACTGATTATTAAAATATTTTATCCGTTGTCGCTGATCAGCGACAACGGTCGCGCTGCGGAAGATGTTAAAATTGTCTGCATTCGATAACCCCATCGAGGGGCACACAATCATGACTCGCAGACGACTTCGACTTCCCGCCGCCATTGCGTTACTCGCCGTGGCGGCGCCCGTTCTGGCGGCCCAGGCGGGCTCGGCGCCCGGCAGCTCCCCGGCCGCGGGCATCCGCGACAGCGCGCGCCAGTTCGGCGCCACCCTCAAGCAGGGCTCGACCGAGTTCGGCCGGCGCGTGGCGCATGGCGCTCGCGAGGCCGGACAGCAGTTGCATTCCGACATGCACCAGGTTGGACAGAGCGTTCATCACTGGTGGGATGGCGTTCGCAGCAGCCTGGCGCGCGCCTGACGCGGCGTTCGATACGTTGGCGGCTCAGCTTTCGGCGAGCCTGCATCACCTGGCCGATCGGTCAGTGTTGCTGATGCGCGGCCGCGGCCGCTGAAACTTCCGCCGGCGGCGCAGCCTTCCAGCGCCGGTGCACCCAGGTCCAGTCGGCGGGACTCGCCCGGATCATCTCCTCGACCAGCGCCGCGTAGCGCGCGGTGAACACGGCCGGATCGGGCCGCTCGCCGGCCGCGCAGATCGGCAGCAGATCGACCTCATACTGCCCGCGGCTGACGCGGCGCATCGGGACGAAGAACGCCGCATAGCCGGTCATCCGGGCGATCTCGGCCGGGCCGGGGTAGAAGGCGGTGTCGCGCCCCAGAAAGGTCAGCCACTGGCGCCGGCCGCTGGAGGCCGGCATCTGGTCGGCGTGCAGCGCCACCGCGTGCAGCTGCCCGCGCCGGCGCACCACCTCGCGCACCAGCTTCTTCGCGGCGATCAGGTGCGCGCCGTAGCGGCAGCGCAGTTTGCGCAGCTCGCGGTCGAAGCCGGCCGAGTGCAGCGGCTTGTAGGCCGCGTCGATCGGCACGCCCAGGTACAGCACCGTCGCCTGCAGCGCCCATTCCCAATTGCACTGGTGCGCCCCCAGCAGCAGCACCGAACGTCCGGCGGCGGTCTCCGCGGTAACACGCTCGACGTGCTGCATCTTCATGTGGGTGCGCAACTGATCGGCCGACAGGTCCGGCATCTTGAGGAATTCGGCCGCGACCTGGCCCAGCTGCCGGTAGTAGTCGTCCAGCAGCGCATCGATCTCGCGCTCGGAGCGCTGCGGAAAGCAGCGACGCAGATTGTCGCGCGCCACCGCGACCCGAAACCGAAACACATGGCGCAGCACCCACATGATCAGCCCGGTCAGTCGATACAGCACCGGGAACGGCAGCTTCGACAGCACCCGGATCCACAGTGCCGAGCGGCCGGCATCGGTCGCGGCGAGATCCTGTTCGGAAGGCCGGTTCATGGCGGGATAGCTTAAGCGCTCCGGGACGCGCTAAGGTGCCCCCTTCTTGAAGGGGCCAGCTCGTGCTTTGGATCAAGGCGCTGCATCTGATCGCGGTCATCGCATGGCTGGCCGGATTGTTCTACCTGCCGCGGATCTTCGTGCATTACGCGGAAGGCCGCGCCCACGGCGAGGACGTGCGCCGCCTGGTGGTGATGGGACAGCGCCTGTTCGCCTTCATGACGCTGATGGCGCTGCTGGCGATGCTGTTCGGGCTGTGGCTGTGGCTCGGCTTTCACGACAGCGGTCGCTGGCTGATGCTGAAGCTGGTGTTCGTGGCCGGCCTGATCGGCTATCACGCGGCCTGCCGCGTGCTGCTCGGGCGCCTCAAGCGCACCGGGCCGCTGCCGAGCGCGTTCGCGCTGCGCCTGTTCAATGAGGCCGCACTGCTGCTGGTGGTGCCGATCATCCTGCTGGCGGTGGTCAAGCCGTTCTAGTCTTCCTGCCGGTGCGCACCGCCGGGCACCGCCATCCACCCCGTCCCGTCCGATCACACCGTGCGGCTGAACAGCACCTTCTCGGGCATGCGCCGCGCCAGGCGCGCATCGAACGCCATGCAGATGTTGCGCAGGTAGCGCGCGTCCCTTCTCGGTCACGCGACAGCCGCGGCAGACAGCTCCACCAGCCCGTCGGCCGCCGGCTCCGCGAGCCGCTCGGCCGCCGTCGCGACGTAGTCGGTGTAGTCCTGCGGCTGATCCCAATGGGTCTCGAGCCGCGTCATCAACCGCAGGATATGCCGGCGCAGCACCAGGTCCTCGGCATCGAGCAGATGGCCGCGCTGAATCGGCAGTTCGCCGGCCGCGACGCGCTCCTGATAGCGCTGCAGGTCCTTCTCGTTCTGCGCGAACGCGTCGCCGGCATCGCCGATCGAGGACACGCCCAGCCCGATCATCGGCCGGGTGAACGCGGTGGTGTAGCCCATGAAATTGCGGTGCAGCGTGCCGCTGCGCTGCGCCTGCCACAGGCTGTCGGTCTCGAGCGCGAAGTGGTCGAGACCGATCTCGCGATAGCCCTCGCGCTCCAGGCGCTCGCGACCCGAGCTCGTACAGCGCCCGCTTCTCCTCGCCCTCGGGCAGATCAATCTCGGTGAAGCGCCGCTGCCCGGGCTTGATCCACGGCACGTGCGCATAGCCATAGAGCGCGATGCGGTCGGGCCGCAGCCGGCATACCGCATCCATGGTCGCCTCGACGCTGTCGCGGGTCTGCAGCGGCAGCCCGTAGATCAGGTCGAAATTGACGCTGTCGAAGCCGAGCGCGCGCGCGCCTTCCGTCACCTCGCGCACCTGCTGCTCGCTCTGCACGCGATTGACGATGTCCTGCACGCGCGGATCGAAATCCTGCACGCCGAGGCTGATGCGGCGAAAGCCGTAGCGCGCGAGTACCTCGAGCTGCGCGCGCGTGGTCACGCGCGGATCCACTTCGATCGAGGCCACCGCATCGGCGCGCGGCTGAATGCGCTGGTACAGGCCCTCCAGCAGCGACTCGAGCTCCTCGGGCGCCAGGAACGTCGGCGTGCCGCCGCCGAAGTGCAGCTCGCCGAACTGCGAGCCGCCGACACCTCGCAGCGTGCCGCAGGTACAGGTCCAGTTCGGTCAGCAGCGCCTGGATATACGGCGGGACGATCGCTGTGGCTGCGGGTGATGCGCGTGTTGCAGCCGCAGAACGTGCACAGCGCACGGCAGAATGGAATGTGCAGGTAAAGCGCCGCGCCGTGATCGGCGGCCTCGCCGAGCGCCGCGCCGATGCGCTCGACCCATTGGGTCGCGCTGGGCGTGGCCTCCCAGTAGGGCACCGTCGGATAGCTGGTGTAGCGCGGGCCGGGGACGTCGTATTTCGCGACCAGCGGGTCAGCCAGGGCGGCACTCATGCGAACATCTCCCGCTGGATTTTCAGGGCCAGCCGCACATTGTCCTCCGGCGTGTGCTGCAGCACGCCGTGCCCGAGGCCGCAGATCCACGCCTGCTCGCAGCGGCGCGGGCAGGGCCAGCACGCGCACGAACAGGGCGCGCAAGCGCGCCTCCAGCTCGTGCGGCGGCAACAGCAACCACTGCGGATCGATATTGCCCTGCACGCTCCAGCGATCGCACTGCGCGCGCAGCGTCTCGATCAGATCGTGCCGCCAGTCGATCCCGAGACACTGCAGATCGATGTCGCGCAGCGCCGCCCAGTGCGTCGGGCCCGGTATCGCGCGAATAGTAGATCAGCGGCGTCTCCGGGCAGCGCGCGCGAAACTGCTGCACCACCGCGGCCAGCGCCGGCGCCGCCAGCTGCGCAAACCGATCGGGTGGGAGCGTACCCGCCGCCGTGTCAAAGATCGCCACGCAGTCGGCACCGGCCTCCGCCTGCAGCGCCATGTTGGCGGCCAGCAGGTCGCGCAGCCGCTCGGTGAACCCCGCGTAAAGTCCGTTGTCGAGCCCGGCGAGGCCGTCGCGCGCGAAGCCCTCGTGCGAGCCGGCCGCCGCATAGGCGTAGAGCGTAAACGGACCGCCGACGAAGCCGATCAGCGCAGCAGTCGGAGGGCAATCGGGCGCGCAGCCGCGCGATCGCCTCGGCCTGGAACGACATCTGGGCTCGCGCGCGCCGGCGCCGCCGCGCAGCCGCGCCAGATCCGCGCGTGCTCTGCAGGTGCCAGTCGAGCTTCGGCCCGGGCTCGTAGCGCAGGCCCATGCCCATGGCCTCGAGCGGAAACAGCAGATCGGAGAACAGGATCGCGGCATCGAAGCCGAAGTCCTCGATCGGCCCGAGCGTGACTTCGACTGCCAGATCCGGGCGCTTGCACAGGTCCATGAAATCATGCCGCGTACGCAGCGCGCTGATAATGACGGTGGTAGCGCCCGGCCTGGCGCATGAACCACACCGGCGGCCGGCCACGATTGCGGCGCGCCAGCGCCCGCTGCAGTAACGTCTGGCTCAGGTCCGCCAGGCGCAGCACTTTTCGGCGTTCACTCACGATGGATCTCTGTCAGCAAGTAACCTACCCCGCGGATGCTGCGGATCACGCGCGGATCCGCCGCATCGACCTCGATCAGCTTGCGCAGCCGCACGATGAAATTATCCACCGTGCGCGAGGTCGGGAACTCGTCGGCAGACCAGGCGCGATCGAGGATCTCATCGCGACTGACGGCCTTGCCGACCCGCTCGGCCAGCAGCCGCAGCACCGCGCACTCCTTGTGCGTCAGGGCCACGTTATCGCCGTCGACGGTGGCCGAGAAGCGCTCGAAATCCACCAGCGCGCGCCCGATGCGCACCTGCCCGCGCATCTCGCCCGGCACCCGCGCCAGCTCCTGCGCGCGCTTCAGGCAATTCTGGATCCGCAGCAGCAGCTCGCGAAAATGAAACGGCTTGCCGATGTAGTCATCGGCGCCGAGCTCGAGGCCGCGGATCCGATCCTCGGCGCTCGGCGTGCGCGGTCAGGAAGATGATCGCGGTCGCAGGCGCGCGCTCGCGCAGCAGCGCGCGCCAGGTCAAAGCCGTTGCCGTCGGGCAGCCCGACATCGAGCAAGGCCAGCTCGAAGGCGCCTTCCGCGATGCGCGCGTCGCGCCGCGGCCAGCGAGTCGGCGCGCGTCACCTGGAAGCCCGACGCGCGCAGCCGCTCGACCAGCGTCTCGGCAACGTTGCGCTCATCCTCGACCAGCAGCAGCCGCGCGGCGGCGCTCATGCGGCGTCTCGCTCACCTTGAACAGCAGCTCGCAGCGAAAACCCTCGCCCGGTGCGGTATCGAATCGTGCCTTGCCGCGCATGCGCTGCATCAGCCGGCGCACCAGATACAGGCCCACGCCGGCGCCGCTCGAGGCCGCACCGCGTCCGAACAGCCGCCCGAGCCGCCCGGTGCCGAGGGCCACGCCGCGACCGTTGTCCTGATACTCGAGCGCCACGCGCTGCCCCTGCCGCGAGGCCGTGAGCCGCACGCTGACCGGATTGGCGCGGGAATGGCGCACCGAGTTCTCGACCAGGTTGCGCAGGATCAGCTGCAGCGCCGCGGCATCGGCCTGCACCGGCGGCAGCTCCGCAGCCACGTGCGCGCGCAGATCGAGCCGCTCGCCGATACGCCCCCGCGATGTCCGGGAGCGCGCGCGCAAGCCACGCGTGCAGCGGCACTGCCTGCTCGGACAGCGGTCCGCCGCCCTCGATGCGCGCCAGCTCCAGCGTCTTCTCGATCTGCGATTCCAGCCGGTGCGAGTCCTCGAGCAGCCGTCGTGCCAGCTCCGCGCGCTGCTCACCCTCGGCGATCGCCTCGGCCTGCAGCCGGATGCTGGTCAGCGGCGTGCGCAGCTCGTGTGTCACCGAGGCAAAGAACGCCTGCATCGCGCGGGCGCGGCGCTGCTCGCGCCAGTACAGCCACGCCAGCAGCAGCGAGATTGCCAGCAGCAGCGCCAGGAACGTGCTCGACTCGCCGACCAGCATCAGCCGGGTGCGCGACCACTGCCCGGCGCCGACATCCTGTCCGCTGCCCAGCGCTTCGAGCGTGCGCGATATGCCGCGCCTGGCGCTCGATCACGGTCGCCCACCACACCACCAGCACCAGCTGCAGCGCGAGCCACACCAGCGCCGCGCCCGCGATCAGCGCCGTGCGCCGCATCGGCGCGATGCTCAGGCCGCCCTGTCCGGCACTGCGACTCACAGGCCCAGCCATTGGCGCCACTGCGCCGGTTGCGGGAACACGGTCAGATTCTGCACTCCGGCGCGGCGCAGGTGCTCGTAGGTCTTGCCCGGACCGCAGGCGTGGCGGGCGTCCGAGGCCACCCGCCCTTTCCAGCGCTCGAACTGCGCGCCACTCGACCAGTAGAGATGGGTCGCATCGGCCGGCGGCGCAGCGTCGCCGGCCGCTGCGCCCGCTGCCTCGCCAGCGCCCGCGCGGTGGCGGTAGGTCGCGATCACTTCGCCGGCCGGCCAGCCGGCGGCGGCATCCAGATGCGTCAGCACGATCCACTGATCGCGCGGCGGCAGCTGCAGCAGCGGTTCATCCAGCATCGGCTCGAGCGCGGCAAAGCCCAGCCCGTCGCCGCAGCCTTCGATCCAGACGCCGCGTTCGGCTCAGCGCCTGCCAGCTGTCGACGCCGGACACCCAGATGCGCGCGGCCGGGTTGATCCGGACCGAATCGCCCTCGGGCCAGGCCCGGCGATGGGCGATGAACACGGCGCTTCGCCGCCTCGAGCCGCTCGGCGCTGCGCGCCAGCGCACCCTCAATCGGCTCGACCTCGGCGCGCCCGGCGCGGCTGCCATCCCAGGCTTTCACTGACCCGCGCGGTGCCTCGAGCGCTGTCTCGGGCGTCCAGCGCAGCGTCGCGGCAGACAGCGCGAGCGCCGAGCCGGCATCGCCGCCGTCGCGCTGGAACAGCAGCGCGCCCAGGCCCGGCAGCTCGATCTGCGTGGCGCCGAAACGCTGGTGACAGCCCCCGCCGCGCTGCGCCGAGCAGTGCGCGCTCGATCGCGGTCGCGGTGCGGGTCGGCGCATCATCGATCGAGCGCAGCACGGCGGCGGTCGGCGGCATCATCGGCTCGACACTCGACCGCGAGCGCGCCCTGCGCCGGCGCCGCCGGACACTGCGACAGCGGCAGCACCATGCGCGGCAGCGGCGCGAACAGCTCGCGCAGCAGCGTGACGCCCGCGGCATCGGCCCACAGACGCGCGAGCCCCGCAGAACGCCAGCACGATGCCGTCCAGATGGCGCGCGGCGCCACGCGGCTCGTGCAGCCGGCGCAGCCGCGAATCCACGTTGCCGCGCAGGTCCACCAGCCGCACCCGTGGGAGCGAGCGCCGGTCGGAGGCGCGCTGCGGCAGCACGCGCTGCAGGAAGTCGGGCACGAAAGCGGCGCGCCGCGGCGAGGAGCTGCCGATCACGAGCTCATCGCCGGCGGCGAGGCGCTCGGGCACGTCGGCGGCAAACACCGCGATGTCGTGCGGCTGCTCGCGCGCCGGCACCGCGGCCAGCAGCAGGCTCGAGGCGCGCTCCAGGCTCAGGTCCTTGAATGAATGCACGGTGAAATCGACCTTACCCGCGAGCAGCGCGGCGTCGATCTCATCGGTGAAGAATTCCTTGCCTTCGACGCTGGAGAGCGGCGCATCGAGGATGCGATCGCCGCGGGTCTCGATGCCGACCAGCTCGACCGCAAGACCCGGGATGCAGTTGTTCGAGTTGGCGCGCGACCGCCGCGCTTTGTGCACGTGCGAGCGCCGAGCGGCGCGTGCCGAGCTTCAGTGCCCGCGGCGCCATGGCTCAAAGCGTAGCGAAAGGCGGCGAGATCTTCCCAGCTGTGGGGATGCGAGGAGTTCGCGCCGAGCGAGCGCAGCAGCGCCTTTTCCTGGCAGGCGCGGCGGGCGCGCTCGAACTGGCGTCGCCGCAGCTCCGACTGCGGCCTGCAGCATCTCGAACAGCGCCCCGAGGCTCACCAGCTCCGGCAACGCCGTCCACGGCGCGGCGCCCTCGGCGCGGAAGTCCCAGATGAATCACGCGCCCGCCCCGATCCGCTCGCTCGGCCCAGGCCGCGACGCGCGCGGCATCGGCGCTCGCATCGCTCGGAATGCAGATGATGACGTTGCGCGCCGCGCGCCAGGCGGCAAGTTCCGCGTCGCGCGTAGCTTCGATCACGCGCACCGGGCGCGCCGGTTCGCGCTTGGCCAGCTCCCGCGACAGCTCGTGCGCGCGCTCGCTGGTGCGATTCCAGAGCCAGAGTTCGCGAGCCGGTGAGCCAGGGCGCGACCGACTGCGCCAGCTGGCCGGCGCCGATCAGCAGCGTCGGACCGCCGTGGGCGTCCTCGCCCAGCAGCCGCCGCGTCTGCGAACCGTAGGAGGCGCTGCCGAGATTGCCCAGGTACTGCGCGCGCATCGCCTTGGCGTCCTGGAACAGCAGCTGCATCCAGCGGCGAGAGCGCCCGCGCGAGCGGCGAGCCGCGCTCGGAAAACTCGCGCCAGGCCTGCTTGATCTGGCCGAAGATCTCGGTCTCGGCGATGAGCTTGCTCTCCAGGCCGCAGGCAAAGCGCAGCAGAAATGCATACGCGTCGTTGCCCGCGAAGCTCTCGAGCGCACCGTCGGCCGGAAATTCAGCCCGTGCCAGCGCAGCGGCCTCGGAGCTGGCGACCACCGCCACACGGCGCTGGCAGGTATCGATCGGAAACCAGTCCAGGCCCGATTGAGGCTCAGCGGCCGGAACGCCCGGGACCCGTGCGCCGCGCCAGTGCAGGACCTTGAGATCGCGTAATTCCACGATCGGGGAGGCTAGCGCGGCCAGCATCCGGTTTGTCATGGCCGTGTCACTGCCCGGTCCAAAAACCTTAGGTATTACCCGCAATTGTGATCGGCTTAGCCGCGCGTCAGACGGCCGCGGGCGCCCCTTCGGCGGTCAGGGTGCGTTCATCTGAGCCCGGCTTGGGCCAGCACCGGTCCGCGGGCCGCATTTGGGCGCAGCGCGTCCTGCCTGTTCGGCTATATTGCGCCCCAACATGAGCCGACATCGCCCGGGTCTGCTGCTTCTGCTGTGTGCCTGTGCCATCGGACTTGCTCCGGCGTGGGCGGCCGAGCGGCCCTCCCGAGCGTTCGTGGTGCTGATCTCGATCGACGGACTGAAACCCGAAGCAGTCCTGAACGCGCAAAGCTACGGGCTCAAGGTTCCGAACCTGCGTAAGTTCATGACCGATGGGGTCTACGCGACCGGCGTGCGCGGGGTGTTGCCGACCCTGACCTATCCGAGCCACGCGACGATTCTGACCGGAGCCTCGCCCGCGAAGCACGGCATCTACGACAACCTCACGTTCGATCCGCTGGCCCGCAACGAGCACGGCTGGTACTGGTATGCTGAGGACGTGCGGGTGCCGACGCTGTGGGACGCCGCAAGCGCGGCGCACCTTACGACCGCGAACGTCTACTGGCCCATCAGCGTCGGTGCCAGGATCACCTACAACCTGCCGCAGATCTGGCGCACGGGCACCGAGGATGACCTGAAACTGCAGCGCGCGCTGGGCACGCCGGGCCTGGAGCGTGAATTATCCAAGGGGCTCGGACGCTATCCGGGCAGCATGGAAGAGACCGTCGCGGAGGATGAGATCCGGGCACGCTTTGCGATCCGGCTGATCCAGAGCAAGCGGCCGGATTTCACTACGGTGTACTTCACCGGACTCGATACCGCCGAGCACCACGCCGGGCCGTTCAGCCCTGAGGCCAACGAGGCGCTGGAACGCATCGATGCGCTGATCGGATCGCTGCGCAAAGCGATCGAAAAGGTCGCGCCCGCTCGCGCCACGATCTGCATCGTGTCCGATCACGGCTTTGCCGCCGTCGAGCACGACGTGAATCTCAACAGCGCCTTTCGGGAGGCTGGTCTGATCACGGTCGATGCCGATGACAAGATCGCCAGTTGGCAGGCCACACCGTGGCGAGCCGGCGGAGGCGCTGCGGTGATGCTCGCCGACCCGCGCGATGATGCCGTGCGGTCCAGGGTGAAGGATCTGCTGGACACGCTGGCGAGCGATCCGGCCAATGGCATCGAGCGCATCATGACGCACGAGGAGCTGGTCCAGGCCCGGGGCTTCCCCGATGCGGCGTTCTTCGTGGTGTTCAGGATCGGCTATGAGTCGGGTGACAGCTTATCCGGCCCGCTCATCTCCGCACCGACCAATCTGGGCATGCACGGCTACACGCCGGATCACAATGAGATGCTGGCGTCGTTCTTCTTGCTCGGCCCGGGTGTTCCGGCAGGCCGCTCGCTCGGCGAGATCGACATGAGGCAGATTGCACCGACGCTGGCCGGGATCATGAAGCTGTCGCTGACGGGAGCGGAATTGGCTGCTTTGCAGCTGAAGTAGACGCCAGGCGCCAGGTGTCAGGAAGCTGCGCTCATGAAGAATGCTTTCATGGTGTGGGACGATGCCTTTACCACGGGCGAGTTGGACTCGGTCGAAGCGTATGGCGACCGAATGCTGCATCAGGAGGCGGGCCTGGCCGAAGAAGGCAACATTGACCACGGTATCCGAAGCACCCGCATCGCCTGGCTGGCGCATAATCGCGAAACCTCGGCGCTGTACGAACGCATCATCCAGATGGTGCACAGACTCAACAGCGAGGCGTATCACTTCGAGGTAACGGGGCTGGAGAACATCCAATACACCGTCTACCGCGATACCGAGGGCGGCTACTATCACTGGCACATCGATCATGGGCCGCATAATCCGATGCCGGGCAAGATATCGCTGAGCATCCAGCTCACCGACCCGTCGCAGTACGAGGGTTGCGATCTGCAATTCATGGTCAGCAACACGATCGGCGTCGCACCCAGAAAGCGCGGCACCTTCAGGCCTGTCGCCGGCGCGTCACGACGAAGGTCTCGTCGTTGAACCACAGGCCGCCGTGCTTTTGCAGTACCTGTTGAGTCGCCTCGAGGTAGGCGCCGGTCTGAACGACCGGATCCAGGCGCTCATCCTCGATCTGGTTGACGTAGATCGCGGCGTTCCAGGCGGCGAACAGCGTTGAGGTGCCGATGCGATCGCCGATCTCCGAGGGCAGTGTGTGCATCTCGTAGCGCATCAGCGCCTTTTCGTCGGTCTGCGCCGGGAAGATGAAGTCGCGCGCATCGCGCCCGAGCTCGCTCTTCAGGGCAGCGAGCAGCTGATGCCGGTCGACGGCAAAGGGATTTTCACCGGGCCAGCATTTCTGGACGATCTCCAGTGCCGGATCGCGCCCGGCCGACTGCACCGCCAGCAGCCGCCCGCCGGGCGCGAGGCTGCGCACCAGCGGCGCCAGCACCCGGCGCACCTTGATCTCCGCACCCATGCGCGCGCGCCATGGCTGGCTGGCAAGCACCAGGTCGTAACCCTCGAGAACCCGGCCGGGCTTGGGGATCACGTTATCGAGCAGGAACGCATGGTCGCGGCGGTAGACCACGAGCACCGATGGCCTGACGTACACCGGATTGCCGCTCTTCGGGCTGGGCTTGGTCTGCCATCCGTAGTCCAGCTTCGGTCCCAGCTCGGCAATCTGCTCGGCATATTCGTGCGCGCTATTGCCGTCGAGACGGACCTCCTCCCAGCTCAGCGATGCGGCCACACGCGCATCGCGCGGCATCAGGCGGTAGGCTTCCGCGTACATCATGTTGGTGATGATCAGAACCGTCGCCGGATGCTCCTGGAACCGATCCGGCATTTTCTCCAGACCGAGCCGCACGTCCTCGAGGCTGATCTCCTTCGCCACCACGTACAGCGGCAGTGTCGGGAAGCGGTGATGCGTCCCACGCATCAGATGCGCCAGCACGGTGCCGTCCCCCATGCCGGCATCGAAGATGCGCAGTGCCGGTGGAACCGGCAGCAGGTGCGTCAACTCCTGCACCGCCCGACGGGCGATCACGGACTTTTCATTGGTCGTGTTGACGAATGCCAGGTACTTCTGGCGGTTGTCGTAGAAGCGAAACGGTGGCGATGCCGGCACTGAACTGTCGTTCACCGCGAGATTGGATTCCATCGCGTCGCATCCCCCGTAGCTTGCAGGCCGTCTGCGCGGCTCACGCCCCACGCATCAAAACACATGAGGCTGACCCCGTGCAATTCAACAGATTACGAGCCTGACCGACATCCTAAGTGCCGGTTTTACCGGCAATTTAATACAGACGGGGGCGGCGAACCGTTGCCAATTTGCAGCGGCTCGATGTGGCCTTACCCGGTCGTCTGCCGCGCGGCCAGCGCCGTCGGATTGGGTGTCGGCTCGGCGATCTTGCGCAGCCGGTTGCGATCGGTGTGGTGAAACGGCTCGGACTGACCGGGGATGATCAGCAGCGTGTCCTGCTGGTACGACCACGTGCCATCCGTGTGGATATCGACCTTGATCGTGTAGCGATCCGTGCGGAACGCCTGCTCGAGAAAGGGATTGGAGACGATGCCGTTGGTGAGCGAGCCACGCACGGCCGCGAGCGTGAATGACTTCGCATCGGCAGCTGCCTGGCCGACGGCCATCGCGGTCTGACCCCGGGGGATCGACAGCGTCAGCAGTATCGCGCCCGTGGCCGGCTCCCACAGCCAGTAGCCGACCTGGTCGTGAAAGGTCTCCGGATCGTCCGGCTTTACGATGCGCGTGTGATAGCGCAGGCCATAGAAGAGCTGCGGCCCGTTGGTCTGGGCGTCGATCGGCTGCAGCTCGTAGCACTCGATGAAGGGCTGATGCTCGGGACCGTCGGGTTTCGGACTCACATCCATGCCCTCGGCGCTGGTCCAGATGCCGGCCATGCCGGTGAGTGGCCCGAGGTTGGCCAGGGTGTCGGTATCCGGTTCGGGTTCGGTGTAGATGTCTGCTGGGTAGTGATACATGAAGGCTCCGGGCAACGGCGGGATTGGCGTGCGGTGGCGGGGTGCGTCCGGTTGGGACATCCCTAGCTACGAGGCTGCTGCATGCAGCTTCAAATCGCTGACGGACTGCACAGACAGTTCCAGCAATTCCAAGCGACTCGTTGCCCGCAGTTCCGCGCCTTCACCCTGCTGCAGGCGCACCGCACTCCAGCGCCGCAGTGCTTCAGCAGCGATCGTGCCGCTTCCTTCGGTCACGAACAACAACCTCAATGCCCGGATGGCAGCAAGCCGGTGGCACGCACCAGGCTCGATTCTCCAGCCGTTGATCGACAATCCTCGATGGGGAAAGACGCCAATCGATTTGAGTGACACGCCCTCTTCGGCGGTGCGAACCCACGGCAATGCCTCGGGCCGCATGACGATCGGAGTCTTGTAGACCGGCGGTGCGTAGGACAGGTCTCCCCCCATGACATGCAGCCAGATCGCTTCATAGGCATCGAGATTTCTGCGGCCTTGCGTCGTATCGCGCACATAGACGCCGCCGTCAAAGCGGCCTTCCTCTGCCAGTTCCAGCCGGGCTCGCGTGACGCGCTCGGGACCCATGAAGCCCTGGCCGCTGGCGCCACCGAACTGGAGCAGCACGACGATGCGATCCTCGCCGCCCTCCTGAGGCCCGTAATACGCACTTTCCGGGAAGTAGGCGATCTCGCCGCCTTCAACGAAGAGCCCCTTGGCAATCGGAATCTTGCCCTCGAGACAGAATCGGATCTGGTCCCACGGATGGCGATGGCGGGGCGAGAAGAAGCTCTTGGGCTCTTTTGACATCACGAGCATGTAATTATCGGGACTGTCTTCCGCTCCTTCGAACAGCCGCTTGTGCGCCACCTCCCAGCTGCCGCGCTGCGCCACCAGGCTCTCGCCCCACGGCATCTCGGCGGCATGAACCACATCCATCGTCTCAACTCCTCGCGCCCGCCGCTTCGCGCGCCGCGATCCGCCCGAAGGTCAGCGCCCGCAGCACGGAGGTCCCCGGGGGGTACTCCTTGTAATACAGCCCGGTCACCTCGCCCGCGGCGTAGAGCCCGTCGATCGGCGTGCCGTCACGGCGCATCACGCGCGCCCGCGCATCACTGCGTAGGCCACCGAAGGTGAAGGTAATGGCGCAGGTCAACGGATAACCGATGAAGGGCCCGTTCTTGATCGGCGTTGCCCAGTTCGACTTGGGCGGCTCGATGCCGAGTGCGGCCTTGCCATCTCGGATCGTGCGGTCGGTCTCTCCCGGTCCGATCGCCGCATTGTAGCGATCTACCGTAGCTGCGAGTGCCGCGGGATTGAGCCCGAGTCTGATTGCCAGGCCCGCGATTGTCTCGGCCTCGAGCGGCGGTTGGTCCGTCAGGATGATATTCCGGACATTCGGCCAGCCGAGGATTGCCTTTTCGGCGACGAAATAGGCTTCCTGGCTCTGATGCGCCCAGATCTCGTAGCCCAGTCGCTCAAAGGTCGCATCGAAACTGTCGGCACCCTCGTCAAAAAATCGCTGCGCGTCGCGATTGACGATGATGCCGAACGGATACGCATAGACGACGGCATCAGGCTTGGAAGAGCGCCGGTCAACCGGTTCGCCGTGGAACATGTCGAACTGGCCGGCGAGATCGGCGCCCAGCGGTTCGGCCAGCCGGATGCCGTCGCCGCGATTGTTGACGAGGGTAGGAGCAATCAACGGCAGTTCCGTGGCGCGCGGGCCGAGATGCTTGCTGAGCATGTCGGGCGCGCCTTCAAAGCCACCACAGGCGATCACCACTGCGCGTGCTGCCAGGTGCTGATCACCATCGGGGCCGCGCGCATGGACACCGCTCACCCTGCCGACTGGGCCGGTACTGAGCGCCACGGCCTCAGTCTCGTAATGGATTGCTGCATTGGGCAGGCCATCGATGACCTTGGCCAGGGTGTCCACGATCGCCACCCCGCCCGGCACCGGCATGCCAAGGCCACCCCCGGTATTGCGGTTGGCGAACGGCTGGTCGAAATAGATCCATGGCACGGCGTGGCGGTCGAGGAACTCGAAGGTCGCGGGCACCTCGCGCGCGAAGACGCGGCAGTACTCGAGGTCCGCCTTGCCGGCGCTCACCCGTTGCATCGTCTCGATGAAGGCCGGATCGAGCTGTCGGTCGGCCGTGATGCGAAACCAGCTGCTGGTCCAGCGCGTTGCGCCGCCTCGACCTGCGCGCGTGGCGGTCTCCAGTACGACAATCCGTGCGTCGCGCCCAACCAGATCAGAATACGCGACCGCAGCGGCCAATCCCCCGGCGCCGCAACCAATCACCACCAGGTCATAGTCCATCGGCATCCTCCGCTCGGGCTGCCCTGAACTGGATCTTGCTGCCGCTATCGATCCATACGCTCTTCACCTCGGTGTAGGCATCCAGCGCCGCAGCGCCCATTTCCCGGCCGATACCGCTCTGGCCGTAGCCGCCGAATGGCATCGTATGGTCGAAGACCCGGTAGTTGTTCACCCAGACGGTACCGGCGCGGATGCGATGCAGCATGCGATGCGCGCGTCGCAGATCCTCGGTCCAGATGCCTGCCGCAAGCCCATAGCGCGTGTCGTTCGCAATCTTCACCGCTTCATCTTCGTCATCGAAGCGGATCATCGCGGCCACCGGGCCGAAGATCTCCTCACGGGCGATGCGGCTGTCGGCGGGCACATCCCGATACACCGTGGGCGCCACAAAATAGCCCTGCCGCTCGAGCCGCTGGCCGCCTGCGGCGCACTTCAGCCCTTCGTCCCGGGCGATCGCAAAATAGGACAACACCTTGTGAAGTTGCGCGCGCGAGGCCACGGGCCCGAGCTGGGTTGCAGGATCGAGCGGATCACCGGCAACCAGGCGGCTGGCGCGCTGTGCCAGCAGCTCGCACACGCGCTCATACATCGGCGCCTGCACCAACACCCGCGAGCCGGCCACACAGCTTTGGCCGCTGGCAGCAAAAATACCGGCTATCACACCGTTCACGGCATGATCCAGCTCGGCGTCGGCGAAGATGATGTTGGGCGACTTACCACCCATCTCCAGCGTCACGCGGACGCTGCGCCGGGCGGCTTCCGACGCGATCGCCTGGCCGGTCGCGGTCGATCCAGTGAATGCGATCTTCGCGACCCCCGGATGGGCGACCAGCGCCGCACCGGCCTTTGGACCGCCGGTGACCACATTGACCACGCCGTCGGGGATTCCGGCCTGCCGAATCAGTTCAGCGAGCAGCAGCGTGGAAGTCGGGGTGACTTCCGACGGCTTGATGACAACCGTATTGCCGGCCGCCAGGGCCGGAAAGAGCTTCCAACCGAGCAGACCGAGCGGCGTGTTCCAGGGCGTGATCGTTGCAACCACGCCCACGGGTTCGCGCAGAGTAAAGGCGGTAAATCCAGGCCGTGGAGCGGGCACCGTGGTTCCGTGGTGCGTTTCGGCCAGACCTGCGAAGAAGCGGCAATCGGCGGCGACAGCGGCCGTGACTGGGCGCAGCTCTGAAAGCAGCTTGCCGTTCTCGAAGCTCTGCTGCCTGGCAAGCGCTTCGGCTTCACCTTCGATCAGATCGGCCAGGCGCAGCAGACACCGGGCTCGCTCCCCTGCCAGGCGGCCCGACCAGCGGCCGTCTTCAAATGCGCCCGCTGCAGCCTTGACTGCGGCATCGATATCCACGCCGTCGGCATCGGCGATGCAACCCCAATCTGCCTCCAGATAGGGATCGTGCGCCGCGATGCTTCTCCCGCCCTGCGCAGTCCGCCATTTGCCATCGATGAGAAGCGGGAACCCCAGGTTGGCTTCACCGCACGAACGCAGCTTCAGGATCGGCTGGGCGCGCATGGCCTAAGTTCTCCTCGCACCAGTGATAAGGCAAACGACGCAGCAGAACATACATACCCGTCCGGATACCCGCACTCAGAATAGACCAGATTGTCAAAGGCCCGCAGCCGCCCGCACGTCCACCGTGTGACACGGTCCGGTCCAAGCCCGCGCCGGCTATACTGGCATACCGCTGGAAGGAACCTCGTTGCTGCCGTGGCGGGGCGTTTCGACGAGATCTCCCAAGCCGCCGACAGCGTCACGCGGATCCCAGTTCCACCATGCGCTCGATCGCCTGAAGACCGACAATGTGGCCAAGGGCGCAGGGCCAGGCTCCGGTCGCTCAACATCGTTCGGAGAAACGAACGTGGCCGACGACGCGGACGTAATCATTGTTGGTGCGGGACTCGCCGGGCTGGTCGCGGCTGCTGAACTGGCCGAAGCACGCAAACGCGTCATCATCGTCAACCAGGAACCCGAGCACTCTCTCGGTGGCCAGGCGTTCTGGTCACTTGGCGGCCTATTTCTGGTCAACTCGCCTGAGCAGCGCAAGATGCGCATCCACGACTCTTACGATCTCGCCCTCGAAGACTGGATGGGGACGGCCGCGTTCGACCGCGAGGAGGATCATTGGCCGCGCCGATGGGCGCAGGCCTATGTCGAGTTCGCCGCTGGGGAGAAGCGATCGTGGCTCCACGAGCGCGGCGTTCGCTTCTTTCCCATTGTCGGGTGGGCGGAGCGCGGCGGCCACAACGCCATTGGGCACGGCAATTCCGTGCCGCGATTTCATATAGCGTGGGGAACCGGGCCCGGCATCCTTGCGCCCTTCGTCAACCGCGTACGGGCGGCCGCGGATCGCGGGCTGGTTAGCTTCAAGTTTCGCCATCGGGTGAATGATCTGACCAAGTCGGGCGGCGCGATCGGTGGCGTGCGTGGTGACATCCTGGAGCCGAGCGACGTCGAGCGCGGAAGAAAGAGTTCGCGCGAAATCATCGGTGCCTTCGAACTCAAGGCCCAAGCCGTGATCGTCTCGTCCGGAGGTATCGGGGCCAATCAGGATCTGGTTCGAGAAAACTGGCCTTCGCGTCTGGGCGCGCCGCCCACGCGAATGATCCGCGGCGTTCCGGATCACGTCAACGGCCGTATGCTGGCCATCACCGAAGCCGCCGGCGGGAGGCTCATCAATCGCGACCGTATGTGGCACTACGTCGAAGGCGTCAAGAACTGGAGCCCGATTTGGACCAATCACGCCATCCGCGTCCTGGCCGGCCCTTCCTCCCTTTGGCTCGATGCACGCGGCAACCGGTTGCCGGCGCCGCTCTATCCGGGCTTCGATACGCTGGCCACGCTGCAGCACATCATGCAGACGGGATTCGATTATTCGTGGTTTATCCTGACCAGGCAGATCATCGCGAAGGAATTCGCGCTGTCCGGCTCCGAGCAGAATCCCGACCTCACCGCCAAGAGCTGGCCCCAGGTTATCCGGCGCGCGGCATCAGGCATCCCGGCTCCCGTCAAAGCCTTTATGGAACACGGCGAGGACTTCATCGTTGAGCGTGACCTTGCGGAGCTCGTGCGTCGGATGAACGCCCTGGTGGGTGGCGCGCCCTTACTGAGTCTGGGGACAGTCGAGCACGAGATTCGCGCGCGCGATGGACAACTCGACAATCCCTTCTGCAAGGACATGCAGATCATGGCGGTCCGCAATGCACGCGCGTATCTGGGTGACAGACTGACCCGAGCGGCGAAACTGCACAAGCTGCTCGATGCGCGTGCCGGGCGCTTGATTGCCGTGCGCCTGCACGTTCTCACCAGGAAGACCTTGGGTGGGTTGCAGACTGACCTCGACAGTCGCGTTCTGGCAGCCGACGGTCAAGCGGTGTCAGGGCTCTATGCGGCGGGCGAGGTCGCAGGATTTGGGGGCGGTGGCATGCATGGCTATAGGGCCCTGGAAGGCACGTTTCTTGGCGGGTGCATCTTCTCCGGCCGCGCCGCGGGGCGCGCTGCTGCAAAATCGGTTGATTAAGACGCATCTGTTCGGCCCGTTGATTTCGGCCCCGTCGAATTGGGGCATGCACCGCTTCACGCCGGATCACGACGAGATGCTGGCGTTGTTCTTTCTGATCGGCCCCGGTGTCCCGCCAGGGCGATCGCTCGGCGAGATCGACCTGCGTCAGATTGCGCCGACACTGGCTGAGGTTATGCATGTAGAGAAAGGGCACGGAGTTGAGCGCTCTGCAAC
The DNA here is from genome assembly GCA_963701975.1 of uncultured Gammaproteobacteria bacterium. Lineage (GTDB taxonomy): Bacteria > Pseudomonadota > Gammaproteobacteria > Steroidobacterales > Steroidobacteraceae > FEN-1191. The sequence goes on along the minus strand of OY969692.1, from coordinate 2,100,200 downwards.
TCAAGCAGAGCAGGTAGAGTTCGAATCCACGAATTCGACGATGGCTTCAGAAGCGTCGGCCGATAAACGGTGGTCTCTATGCATACACCTGCGCTCGCATGGAATCGCGAGACTCGAATACTCCTTTCCGGACTGTTCTGCATGGCCTCTGGAATGGCAGCCAATCCTCTGCACGCGCAAGAGGTTTACGCGTTGGGCGGTTGGATGCAGACCGACAAACCTGTCTCGAGCAGTTACGCCTGGACCATGTCTTACTCCCAGAATTTCAGCAATCATATTGGCGCCAGTTACTCGTGGCTGAATGAGGGGCACTTTCCCGGGCACCATCGTGACGGCAACGTGACCCAGTTGTGGTGGCGGAGCAATCCGTTGATGGGGTTCACGTTCGCCGGCGGTGCCGGCTTCTATCGCTACTTCGACACGGTTGTGGCTGAAAGCCCGAGTGGTTTCGCCGATGCGCACGGTTGGGGCATTGTCTACAGCCTGTCGGCAACCCATCCTCTAACCAGCCGATTCGACATTCAGCTGCGAGTGGATCGCGTGCAGTTGCTGAACCACATCGATACCACGATGGCGTTCGCGGGAATCGGGTGGAAGATGGACCAGGACCACGAGGCCGAAGAATCGACGCACGCATTTTCTCGACCGGTCGAGGTCGCTTTGCTGACCGGCCAGACAATCGTGAATAGTTTCTCGTCTCCAAAGTCGGTGGCCAGCAGTGTCGAACTGCGGTGGCGCTGGGACTCGATCCTGAGAGTGTCAGCGTCCTACGTCAACGAAGGTGATGCTCGACTCATTCGACGCAATGGAACCATCGCGGAGGGTTGGCTTGAGCCGAGTTTCTTCCGTGATCGCGTAACGTTTGGAGTCGGCGTCGGTGGTTATCTGTCGATTGATCATTACCGGGCGGGGGCCGGACGCGCACTCTCAGGGGTCGTAACGACGACTGCGAGCTGGAATCCTTTCGGCAGCTGGGTCGCTCGCGTGTCCTGGCACCGGATCGTAACCAACTACAATCGGGACAGCGACATTCTGCTCGCCGGGATTGGGTATCGACTCTGAATCCCCAGCATCAAGGTTCCCTGGAACATTCTATCGTCGCACTTAGGAAGCACTTAGGACTGAGCCTGCCGGAGATAGGACTCGAACCTACGACCCGCGCATTACGAATGCTAATTTGCCACTTTTGTGCCATTGCGCAATTCATATAAGTCATTGAAAATACTGTCACTCAACGGCCGGCGCGGCCGTCACGGCGACCTGTTTCCGCACAAAAACCGGCACACTAGAGTTACTACAGGGTTGGCGCCCCGACATCGGCTCCCACACCTTTACATAGAGGTCCTGTCAATTTGGAGAGCCTATCCAATGCCACGAGATATGTTCCACGCAATGAGAGCCGATCCCGGTCACCGCACCCTCGGGGAACTACTGCAGGAGCGGCAATGGGCTGTAGACGAGATCGCCCGGCTCAGAGATGAAGTCCTCCGGCTAGCTAGCCGTCGCGTAGACCCTGCGCAGTCTGCCAGTTCACAACGGAATTCAGCTGCTCGCGACTGCGATGACCCACTAATCTCACGCCGTCTCCTACGCCTGTCGGATGTCGAGAGCCTGGTCGGCCTATCGAGATCGATGATCTATCGCCTGATAGGTGAAGGGCGATTCCCGGCGCAAGTCGTGTTGGACCCAGAGCTGTTCGGTGGCGCGCCGCCGATCTATTTGCGTGGCAAGACCAGGTCACGGGCTGAGAGTCGCCGACATGTTCGCGGCGCAGTTCGCGGCGCAATATCTCGCAGGCAAGGCCACAGTCGCAGTGCAGCGCGCGTATGCGACTGCGAAATTCGGGAGCCACTGACGTAGTAACGCCGTCGCATTCGTTGCGGGGAATCCTGCTGGTGACGGATCCCTATCATGCTATGTTCCGCAGCGTCTTCCTTGATCGAGACGGGCGCGCATTCGAAACGCGATACCGTAAGCGCGTAACCTTAGGTCCGCCAATATCAATTGCGCCCTATATGTCTGTAGGCTCACCCATCTCGATTCAACGCCGCGGAAGGAGGCCCATGCACTCGAGACACGGCCTCCGCGTCATGCGTTCTATTAGATCCAAGGACACAAAGCCGGAAATTCGCGTCCGCCGCGCGCTTTGTAAGTTCAGCATCCGGTACCGACTACATATCCGGGAATTACCGGGGTGCCCAGACATAGTTTTCTTTGGTCAACGCAAGGCGATCCAGGTGCATGGCTGCTTGTTCCTTCGACCTGAAACCCGAGTTTAGTCCGGAACGGTAGTAGAGTCCGCTCAATGGGAGCGGACAATGAAGGCGAAGCGATTTAGCGAAGAACAGATCATTGCAGTGCTGAAGGAAGCCGAGGCGGGAGCGAAGACGAAGGAGCTGTGCCGGCGGCATGGGATCTCGGAGGCGACGTTCTACAACTGGAAGGCCAAGTACGCCGGGATGACGGTGTCGGAGGCTAGGCGGTTGAAGGAGCTGGAGGCCGAGAACAGCAAGCTCAAGCGGCTGCTGGCCGAGGCCGAGCTGGACAAGGCAGCATTGAAGGATCTTCTGGGCCGAAAATGGTAAGCCCGCAGGCGAAGCGCGAAGCGGTGACCGTGCTGATGGCGGAACGCGACTTCGGTGTGACGCGCGCATGCGGGCTGCTGCGCATCTCGCGCTCACTGTATCGATATCGCAGCTGCCGAGCGGACAGCAGCGGCCTACGTGCGCGGATCGAGGAGATCGCGGCACTGAAGCGCCGGTATGGCTACCGGCGGGTACATGTCCTGCTGCGCCGAGAAGGCTGGCGGATGAACCGCAAGCTGACCTATCGGCTGTATCGGGAAGCGGGCCTGGCGGTGCGGCGGCGCAAGCGTAAACGCATTGGTCCGTTTGAGCGCAAACCGTTGCCCAAGCCCACGGCCGCGAACCGCAGCTGGTCGATGGACTTTGTCTCCGACGGGTTGGCCGATGGGCGGCGACTGCGCTGCCTGGCGATCGTCGATGACTGCACGCGCGAGTGCCTGGCGATCGAAGTCGACACCTCCATTACCGGTACTCGCGTCAAGGCGGTGCTGGAGCGCCTGCGGGATACGCGTGGCCTGCCCGATCCATCACTGTGGATCACGGTCCGGAATTCGAAGGCCAGGTGCTCGATGCCTGGGCGTACCAAGCTAACGTGCAGCTGTCCTTCATCCGACCTGGCAAACCCAATGAGAACGCGTACATCGAATCCTTCAACGGCAAGTTCCGCGACGAATGTCTGAACGAGCACTGGTTCATCACCATGGCACATGCACGAGGAGCCATCGAGGCTTGGCGGATCGAATACAACACCGAGCGGCCGCACAGCTCATTGGGCGATCTGACGCCCGAGGAATATGCCGGAAGAGGTTTGGCGAGAGAGGAAGAAGGGGTATCTTTGTTAACCGCGGACTCTAATCCCGGACGGGACTAAAACGGGTTTCAGGTCGGGCCCACAACAGCCACTGCCGCCGTCAGCATCATGATGAACTGGAGGAAGATCACCAAGAACAGACAATGGGGGCATTCCGCTCAATTAGGCCGCCCGTCCACATAATTCATCTACTGAGGGCGCCGGCGTTTGCGGCCGTGCCTCGGTCCACCGCGCGAAAGTTGCTCATCGAGTCGATCCTCGGCGGCCACTTCTGCCTTGAGAATCCACTCGATTATCGTGACCGCCGCCTTAAGTCCGACAGGCTGCTAGGAGCGATGCCGCCGCCGAAGCGCCATCCTAGTACCGCGCGCTGTTACGCGGAATCCGGTACTGCAGGCGATAAGATCGCTGCCGGTGCCCCAAGATGCGACGCCCCAACGGCTCGAAACTGCCCCAAGAACCGTGCACATTCCCAGCGTCCCCAACGCCGCGCAAAGAAATAAGCCATGGACAAGATCACAAAACTCGGCGCGCTGTCACGCCAGCGGGGAGGTGGAAATTCACCCTGGCGTCGGTATGCAATGCGGTATCTTCACATTCGACTCTTCCATGAATCCTAAAGGCACTCTAAGACGTCGCCGCAGTAACAACAATCTCAACTTTATAGTCCGGGGACGCCAGTTGCGGACTCGCCACCGTAGCACGAGCCGGGGTCATGCTAGGAAAGACCCAAGCGTCCCAAACACCATTCATTTCCGAGAATGTAGCCATGTCCACGAGCCAGATCGTGGCGGTCGATAGTCTTCGACTTGTCGGTACCGGCTTCCGACAAAAGGGCGTCGATCCTTGAGAGAATGTCTCTCGTTTGCTCGGCTACGCTCGCCCAGGTGCCCCGGGCCGGACGCGACCTGTCCAGCCAAATAGACTGTATTGTTGTGTACCACAACCTGGGACATGCGCGGGCCCTCCTGGTTGTGTTCAATTGGCATGGTAGGGCTCCATCATTGAGTGAATCGTGCTAGTCCATAACGATCGAAATCCCCCGCGGGCTTGTTACCGCCGCAAATCAGCACTGCACTATGACTGCCGCATACTGATAGAAGACGCACGCCACCGATACCACCTTGCTCAGCGACGATTCGCAGCTTTTTCCACAACTGTCGGCGAGATTCACCGCTGGCATAGAGTGTACAAGCCCTCTTACCTGGCTTCGCTAAATCGTTCCAGAGCAAAGGGAACAGGGTTGACGGATGGAGCATCCCCCGACATCAGATCGCTAAGCAGATGTGCAGATCCAGCTGCCATCGTCCATCCAAGGTGCCCGTGTCCGGTGTTCACCAGTAGATTCCGGATTGGCGTAGCGCCGATGATCGGTACGCCATCAGCGGACACCGGCCGTAGACCGCACCATGAAATGCCGGCGGCAAGGTCGAAGTGTTTGTAAGGAAGAACTTCCCGTAACAGCCCCAGTAACTTACGAACCCGCGCTGGACTAATTGTTAGATCGTATCCCGCGAATTCCGCTGTACCGACGACGCGAATCGCGCCTTCTTAGCGGCACAACGCCAGCGTGTAGTCGATCATCGATTATCGGAATGTTTAGTGACGGTGGACTTTGATGGCCATCAAACGTGATCGAATATCCTTGACTGGTCGCACAGGAATATGCACCCCCACGCGCCGTAGCAACAGGCTACTATAACTGCCGGCGGCCACGATGTATTTATCCGCGACAAAGCGTTCGCGCTCACCTACTACCGCCTCGATCTGTCCCGCGCGCATTTCAAGCGACCTTACATTGGTACAGAATCGAACGTCAACGCCCTGTTCCCGGGCGCGATCCGCAAGCGCTACGCAAAACCGATGAGCATCCCCTACCTCGTCGGTCTCATAGTGAATTGCGCCCGTCACCTGGTTAGCGATGGGTTCCAGCGCCGGCTCGAGCTCCACCGTTTCTTTCATCGAAAGACGTCGAAAGCGCAAGCCCTCTAATGCCAGGCGGGTCGCCGCGACACATGCACTGTCGAAAGTTGGACGGTCGCGAAATATCCTCAACGTCCCCCGTGCAGCTCGCCCGTATTCGATGTTCGTCTGCTGCCGCAATGACTGCATAACGTCAAGTGAATACAGAGCCAGTCGTAGGTTGCTAAGCACGTTTCGTTCGAATGCCGCGGCCGCTGAATTGCGGAGGAACTCGACTCCCCAACCAAGTAGCGCAGGCAATGCCCGCAGGCGGAGCCGCATGGCTGCGTCCGGCCGCCCCAGGGAGGCAAGCAGAACTCGCCAGCACCCCGGGGCATTCCACGGTTCGGGCATACTGGGCGTCAGCAGCGCACCATTTGCAAAACTGGCACCCCGGCCAGGCCCTACTTCTCGATCGATGACCGTGACCTCGTATCCGCGACGCCGAAGAAAGTACGCTGTCGTGACGCCGATAAGTCCACCGCCGATGATGAGGATTTTCATCGATACGCCGCAAGCATCCGGACTGCAATGGCAGTTGTCATACCTTCGTAAGGACCCCAATGCAAATATGACTTTAGAGCTTCGGCCCCGATCGCATTGTCGTACTTCGTCGCAACACCGTCCTGCCCGCACGCCCGTGGGCACGCCATTCTCAAGCGCCAATTGGCCGTTAACAAACACGCGGCGGATTCCAACCGCCGGCTCGGTGGGTCGCTCGTACGTCGCGGTATCGATCACCGTCCTCGGGTCGAAAATGCACAGATCGGCATAATTTCCGACTTTGATGCCGCCTCGGTCATTGAGCCCAAACCGCGAGGCTGAAAGCCCGGTCATACGATGCACAGCGTCTTCCAGCGTAAGAACCGCGCGCTCGCGCACGTAGTGCCCCAGAACTCGCGGAAAGGTCCCCCAAAGCCGCGGGTGCGGATGCTGGTCTCCAGGCAAACCGTCGGAACCAATCATGGTCTCCGAAAATTGCATGATCCGCGTGACATCCTCTTCATCCATGATGAAATACAAGGCTCCGGCCGGCAGCAGCCTCGGAATTGCTTCAATCGGCGTGCAGCCTAGCTCGTGCGCGATCTCACTCAACTCTCGGCCGCAAAACTGCGGCCAGGGATCGCACCACGTAATTAGAGTCCGCGATGACTGCGCTACCAGCTCCGCATTCAATACTGTCAACCCTGCCGTGTAGGGATACACGTCCAACGCGATGGGTTGGTACCGGCGCGCTTCCTGAAGTAACGCCAGTGTTTGGATACTTCGGCCGAAGTTGGCACGCCCCATACACTTGTGATGCGAGACGATCACGGGCGCGTGAATTGCGCGGCCGATCTCAAGCGTCTCTCGCAAGCTCTCTATCACGTTGTCGCCTTCATCACGCATATGAGTGGCATACACGCCCTGATACGCGCTTAGAGGCTGAGCGATCTCGATGACTTCGCGCGTAGAGGCGGCACGCGCCGGAGGATAAAAGAGCCCAGTCAACAACCCCAGTGAACCGGCCTGCAGACATTGGATCAGGAGCGCCTGCATGTCGGAGATCTCAGAATCCGATGCAGAACGATCCAGGTCCTCTCCATCACTTGCATGCGAAGCGTCGTGTGACCGGTCAAAAATCCCGCATTGATTGCCGGAGCCGCATCGGCCACCTTCTTCAGATACCCTTCGAAGGTCCGCGCGACGAACTGATCGGATTTAAATACCAAACGAAGCAGATTCGGGGGATTGCCCTCCGCACAATAAGGCGCGCCGCTGATCCCGCAGTTGCCGCCGACTACGGTAGTGACTCCCTGCGTGAGCTTGGCCGCCATTTCGGGCATGGCGATGACCGCCGCATCGTCATGTGTGTGGACATCGATAAAGCCCGGCGCCACAACGAGCCCAGTGACATCCATCTCGCGAATTGCCTGCACCTCTCCGACATCGCCAACGCGCACGAGACTGTCGCCTTGAATTGCGACGTCGCCAACAAAGGCGGGGCGACCGCTTCCATCAATGACAGTTCCGTTGCGTAAGACCACGTCGCAGTGCAACTTGTTGACCGACACGTGTTCTCCTGATTGACTTGGCAACTAGCCTAGGGGCCGCCGATCTCGCACTGTCCCAAAGGTACGTAGAGTGCGCTTGGATGTGATTCATCGTGAAATAACTTCACGGCAACTGACCGCGCATCGTTCATCGTTTCCTCGGCTACAATACCGCCGCTGTTATAGTTCTTCTCGAAGTAGATGGACATGACAGGGCCGACCACCACACGCAGGCGAGCGCCTTGTCTCAGCCTCCGCGCTACAAACGTGAAGCTTTCGAAGTCTTAGCGCAACGGCTGCTTCGTCTGAATTCACCTCGATTCGCGGAGCCCTTCTCGGTAGCGGGCACGAATGCTATCGGTAGCCAATAGAATGCTGCCGCCATCAGGGTCGATCTCGTACACGGTTGCGCGAAATCGGTGTCAGGTTGGTCGATCGCGATCCACGCCGTGAGCTTGAAGTGTCCGCTCACCTCCGCGTCACGCTCGAATGGAGCGCTGTGGTAATCAAGCTTTGCCCTCGCTGGCAAACACGTCGCCTGGTCGCGCACGTTGTCCACCGGGAACGTCGGACGCAGCGCAAGCGGGTCCGTCCAACGCGGCTTCGACCGGGCAATATGGGTATCGCGGGGATCGTAGACGTAGCTGTCCGCCGCACCGGTACCCGGTTCTGGTCCCAGTGTCCCTGAAGAAAGACCTGTGTTGCGGAGCCGGAAAAACCAAATACAGGCATTTGTATTCCGCGGTCACCGCGTCCAGCGTATCGGCGTACCGCCGCCGCTCGCGCCCAGGACGTAGTAGACGACGTAGTTCTTGAGCATGCAGGCCGTCGACCATCTAACATGATCCAGGCATACCATTCGCGATGCAGCTTACCCAGGTCGGAAGATCTGCCGGCCCGAGCTTGATGCCGCAGAACTCGGCCTGCGGAACCCGTGCCGGCATGGTCCCGGGCCCGATCAGCAGGTGGTGGCGCGCGCGCGCCGCCTCGGGACTGTGCCTGAGGTGCTCGCGGTAGTGCTTCAACGCGCCGGGCTGATCGCAATCGTAGATGCCCGTGATGGTCAGGATTGGCGGTCCAATCCTGGAGTAGTCCTCGGCGGTCGGGTTGTAGCTGTCCAGGTAATCATCATGCTTCGGATGTGCTCACCATTCCTGGAAGATCGGAAACGGGTTCCCGACAAAGGCGTCCAGCGCGTTCAATGGCGTTTCCCGACTCCAGCCAGCTCCAACACAGCCCCAGCCAGAACGACTCATTGTTCCAAAATTGCGATCCTGCAGTGTTTCCCAAAGAAAGAGGTAGACCACTGGATGATGTTGATGGATGTGGTTGCTGTTGCGAAGCAAAAGATAGACGCCAATCTAGGCAGAGGCCTACGGAACAATCGTGGCGAGATGTGGCGGGGCGTGGCAACGCCGCTAACATTGATCATAGCCTGGTATGACCCCCCCCACATGGCCACCTGCCATTGCAGTACGGCTCACACACCAGCCACTCGACTACATCGTAACTCGTCGTCCGCCTCCTGTATCAGCGGTGGAAACTCAACCCTCCGAATTCCACGGCCACGAACATCGACAATAAGGGAATGGATAGCCATGCGCCGCGAAATACTTCCTTGATCGTGATCGTCTTCCGACATTGGGCGTCAAAGTGATTGTCCCCGCAGACGGCACCTCTGCTCACATCGCAGATACAGTGTCGCATTCAGATGGACACCGTCGCGGAATTTAATCCTCCAGGCCCACTGCATCCCGATGAGGGCGTGTCCCGAATCGATGCATTGTTTACTTCTGACGTGCCCATCCTCCTCCGTTTGTGTCACTCGTCGCTGCACCCAGCCTCGGCCCATGATGAGCCTTCCCTACGGCACGTTCACCCTGCGATCACCGGATCACCGACTGCCGCCTCTGCAGGTCGATGACGAGCGGCTGCAGCGGCTTGCCCACACGGCGTGCGGCTCCGCCTTCCATCAGCCCGTTCGGGCCGGGACGTAGCGCCGTCCGAGGGCGAACGCGCCGGCCGCGAGCAAAAAGGCAGTCACGCACACGATCGTCAGGGGCTGGCCGATCGCCGCCGTGCCACCGAGCACACCGGACAGCATGCTGACCGTGACGGGCGCTACGGCGAGGGCGAAGAACGGGATGGCGGCCATCTGCATGGACATGGACGGGCCGCGAAGTTCATTGGGCATTACGATCGTAAACAGCGCCATTCCCATGACGGCGGCTGCCAGAATCCCACCACGATGGTCATCACCAGCAGCGCACTGGTCGCGACGACTCCTGGTGCAATAGCGAAAAGCCCGGCAGGGCGCGCTTAACGGCCGACAGCGCTGCGAATGCACCGAGTGTGCCCTGCGCGAGCCGCCCGTGCGGTAGCACAAATCGGCAACGAGTCCACCGATCGTCGACGGCCCAAGGATCCCGCTTACTACGATTCCGACCGCCATCAGGGCACCGATGCGATCGGGCGGAAGCTCAAGGCGACGGGCCATCATGGGCGCGCTCGGAAACGAAGGTGGCGCCAAGGGCCGTTTCGGTCAGTACGATCCCGCTCGCCGAATAAGCCTGCGATCCCCCGATACTGGTTCAGTTCCCGCCACATCTGCCGCAGAGGAGAACCGGGCCTGGATGAAGCCCGAACGCGGCGGTTCCCGGACCGGTAGCCACGGGGATGCAGCCTCCCCCGCCGGGACGACTTCCTGGCCCAGGTCATCGCCCAGCGCCATCCAACGCGCGCACCATGATCGGTCGCCGCAGAAGGGCGCCGCAGAGCGCGACACGCCGAGATCCAATTGCCCATGTTCTGACCGACGATCACTGCGGTGAACACTTGATCGCGCTCCTCGGCCAGATCCCGATCCGCCCGAAGCGAGAAGACAACCGGGACGACGCCAAGAGCACTAGCAGGAGCCACTGCCGCGGGCGATCAGCAGGACGTCGAAGCCTGGCGACAGGGCCGTGAGCGCGCTTCCAAGAAAGCTCAACAGAATGGGTGTGAAGAGCAACAGGGCTGATGACATCAGGTGTACCGAGCAGCCCGAGTGGAATGGCGGTGGAAATAAACGGCACACCTATGATCGGGCCCTGCAGCACCGCGAGCTCGTTATCGCTAAAAGCAACGGCGACACGTATGGCCTCCTGCAGCAGACGCACGGCCGTTCCGGCGTTCCCCACTGTCGCCATCGCTATAGTCAGCAGCAGCAGCTGAAAGCCGCGGGTCTTGGTCACCGCCAACGGCACGCGGCTAGTAATTCATCCACAACAGCTGCTGCCGAAGGTAGGACTTTATTCCAGGCACTCCACTCTCGATGCCTATACCCGACTCGCCATGAGGCTCGATACTGAGCGCCGAGCCCGGACCCTCGCTCTTGGGCATTGCCGCATCGGAAGCGACCGATCCAGGATTCAGATACCGCATCAGGTGCATTGTTCTCGACCCGTCCCTCGTCCAGACGTACGCGGCGAGTCCGTATTTCGTTGAGTTCGCCAGCTGCACCGCCTCATCGACCGTATCGAACGTCGTCGCGGCCAGGACGGGCCCGAAAATCTCCTCTTGTGCGACGACGGACGATGGCTTCACGCTCGTCAGCAGCGTTGGCTCGACGAAGTATCCACCGGTTTCCGTGAAGAGCTGATTTTTCCCGGTGATGACATTCGCGCCATCCGCGATCCCGGCCTGGGACGTCGCCGATCACGTCCCATCTGCCGGCGCGTCACGAGCGGCCCGAAAGTCGTGTCAGCCTCCTTCGCGTCCCCTGCTTTAAAGGTCTGCATGCGCTTGACGATTCGATCGACCAGCTCGCCGGCGACTGATGAGTGAACCAGCAGGCGGGAGCCAGTGCTGCAGACCTTGCCTTGATTGAGCATGATGGAAAACGCGACTGCGAGGGCGACCTCCTCAACGTTGTGGCAGTCGTCGAAGACAATCTGCGGTGACTTGCCACCGCACTCCACGGCGATGACCTTGAGGTTGGATAGCGCGGAATACTGGAGCATCAGCTTGCCGACGGCCGTTGATCCCGTGAACGCAAGCATGTCCACGTCCATATGCTCGGCGAGCGCCCGCCCGACGATATTCCCGACACCCACCACGACGTTCAGGGTGCCAGGTGGCAGTCCGGCCTCGAGCGCCAGCTGCGCGATGCGGATCGCACTGCTGGACGAGAACTCGGATGGCTTCAGAACCACGGAGTTGCCCGCCGCCAAAGCCGGCCCGACCTTCAGCACCGCATTGAATGTCGGGAAGTTCCAGGGCACGATGGCCGCGACGACGCCCCGCGGTACGTACGACACGGCCGAATAGCTGCACGGGCCGGTCAACAGCGTCTCGCCAGGGCACTTGTCGACCGCTTCCGCGCAGAACCTGACGAACCCAGCCGCACCCTTCGCATTGAATGTTTCGAGCGCCACCGGCTTCCCCATCTCGATGGCGTCGAGCCGGTCGAGTTCGGAGGAATGCCCTTCCATCAGATCCGCTAAGGCGTGGAGGACCTTCTTCCTATGGGACGGCGGCGTATTCCACAAACTCCCGGACTCGAAGGCCCGCCGTGCCGACGCGACAGCCCGGTTCACGTCGTCAACCGACCCGGCAGGATGTTGGCCGCGGATTCGGCCTGTCGATGGATCGATGGCATCGAACGTTTGCTCGTTTGCGGATTCCACGGCAGAACCATCGATCAAGGACGATGCAATCCGGCCCACAATGCCTCCTTAATGACCCATCAACGACACATCGTTCGATTTACCTAGCGCGCTTCAGATAGCCTCTTCAGAATCGGCAATATGTGAGCCTCCAGCCGCTCGTAGTCGCCAGCCATCTGCTTCTCGAGCGCCTGCAGGGCCTGCGTGGACATTCTCGGAACCAGGGCTTCGGTGTAGACGTTGACGAGAAATTCCGTCTTTGCGCCCTGCGGCGTGAGCGAGAAGTGCAACAAACGCGAAGAAGCTGTCGCCTTCGCGGGGAAACATCTTCCAGACAATTTGCCTCTCCGGAACGATCCGGATGATCTTGACCAAGTAGGGTGGCATAAACCACTCGCCTTTCTGTTTGACGAGAAGGCTGACCGACCCGACCTCATCCCGCCGCCCTGACAGAACGTCGACGCTCTTCGAAGGTCTGATTGAATCGCTCGAACTCTACGAGTAATGGCCAAATGGCCTTCGGTGTCGCGTCGATCTGGATTCGCGAATTGCGAACCATATACGCCTGGGAAAGCTGTTCAATGTGTCCCATTCGATCCTCCGCTCCAGTAAGGTCTTTGCCTGCGTCGTCCATGCAGGACGTGTTTTGCCGAAAGCTACTAATTCGTGCGGTTATCTCGGGATAACGCGGGCTACTAGCTCACTACTCATCGGCACCCCCTCCGCATGGAAGTGCTCCGTAGTGCCTATTAGCTCTGTCTCATACATCGGCTAGAAATTGGATTCGACCTGGACTCCGATAGTTCGTGGCTGCAGCGGGTAGCCGTAATCCGGCCCGGTGTCGGTGAAATTGCGAAAGACGAAGTGGCTGTTGTTTGTGAGGTTCCGAACGGTCAATCTAACGGAGAGGTGTTGATCAACTTTTATTCCCCCCGATATTCCTACGGTCATATAGCCGCCGGCTTCGGTCTCTTGAGTTTCCTGCAGGTCACCATAGAAGGTGCCAACGTAGGCCGCGTCGGCCCGTACCCAAGCTTCTCGGTGGAGCACACTGAACGCGTACTGGAGGGCGAGGCTTCCGTTTTCCTTCGGCGAGCCAGGCAGCCTGTCGCCAGCGACGGCGGCCAGAGACGGGACGTCTTGTGTGAGGGTGGCATCGACGATAGATCCGCCGAGGTCCACGCGAAACGCGTGCGTCACATAGTAACTTGCTTGAAACTCGATTCCCTGTGATTTCGCCTTGCCGGCGTTGGCAACATATGTTAACCCGCAGCCGCCCTGCGCAGGGGGAGGCGCGTTGACACTTACAGGCAAGCCATTCCAATTCATGCGGTACACGTCAGCAGAGAGGTTCAGACGATGATCGAGAAGCGTGAGTTTAGTGCCGAGTTCGTAATTTTCGATGGTGTCGGAGTTGACTACCCGAGTCGATGCGATCGTTACATTAGTTGTCCCCTCCGTCCCGTTTACGATTCCGTTGGCATCCCCGCACAACGACTCCGGGAGACCTGGCTGGGGTTTGCCCAGGCGAAAGCCCTGCGACCAAGTTGCATAGACCATCGCCTCGTCATTTGGCTTGTAACTCAAATTTCCTCGCCAGCTCGCGCCAGAAGCGTGAGCGCTCGAAGGACTGTTTTCGTCCCCAAATAGTAGGCCAGTCGTTACGACGTCATCGCTGCGGTCATAGCTGTAAACCCGTGTTCCCCCAGTGAGCGTGAAGTCTCTTAAGAACTTCCATGAGGCCTCGCCGTAGGCTGCCCTCTGTGTCAGATCACGTTTGTTCGACGTAGTTACCAAAATATGGGTTGTCGTTATTCAATGCCGCGAGCCCATATGTAGGACTTTGGAACCACCAGTAGTCGAAGAGAACGCTGTCGCTCGTTTTCTGGCCATAGAGGCCAACGAGAAAATTCCACGCTCCATCAAACTTGGTTGCTAATCGAATTTCGCCGTCGGCTTCGCGATGCGGTCCAACACCTCGTTGCGAGGGTAGCCCGGCGATTTGAAGCTGCGTAACACTGGTAGCGCTGCTGTCAATATAAGATGCAGTAGCAAGTAAGTCGCCCCAACCAAGGTTGTACTGCATTGTCGCGTTTGACAGGTCGATATCCGTCAATAAGATTCCCAGCGCCTGACCGCGTGTTGTTTGCTCCGGTGCAAGCACAGGAAGTGCCTGCTGGTATGGTCCAAGGGTCGCAAACCCTGCCGTCGATGTATCGGACGTACCGGTGTGCGGTTGCCCGTCGAGCTCGGTAGTTTGTCGGAGGAACGTGGCCGTGAATTTGAGGTCGTCGGTCGCCTGGAACAATGCAGATATCCGCCCACCATTAAAGACCCTGTCACCGACATGGCTAGCATCAACCGCCTGCTGACCGACTTGAGCCGAATATGCCTGGAACTTCGGGTCGGAGCCGGCGATGTTCTGAATGAAGCCACTGTCATGAAACGTATAGCCAACTGCACGGACCGCCAGCACATCATTGATCAAAGGAAGGTTTAGTACTGCTTGTACGTTGTCGTTGTTGCCGCCGGTCCCAGCGGTGCTCGAGTAACCGGCGGAGACCATGCCCTCGAATTGGTTGAGTTTCGGCTCTGTGGGGATTTCTCTTACTGCGCCGCCCAAGGACGCGTCGCCAAAGGCCGTACCCTGGGGCCCGCGCAAAACTTCTACGCGCTCGATGTCGAGGAGCTTCAGATCGATGTTGGAGCCGCCCGCCATTCCCGCGGAAGTCGTCGTTGGCGTTTCCCCGAAATATGTGGCGACTGCGGTCCCTGAGGCGAAATTCTCCAGGTAGCCGGGTGATGTCTCGATTCCGCGGATGACTATGGTGTCGCCATAGTAACCGGGCACTTCGTTGACGCCGGGCATGCCACGCAGGAAATCCTCGGCGCCAACCAGCCCGCGCTGGCTGATCTCATCAGCGGTCACGACATTCATGCTAATCGGTACGTCCTGCAACCGTTCCTCGCGCTTCTGCGCGGTGACAAGGATTTCCTCAAGGGCTGTGGTCGATTGGACCTGCGGGCTTCGGTTGGTCTGCTGGCTGCTCTGGCTTTGATCGTTTGACGCGCCGGCTGGCGCGCCCAGAGGGTCCGATGCGGCCGACGCCCCCTTGGCATCGGCTTGCGACACTAGGACCATTCCGCCGACGGACTTCGAGGAAGACAGCCCAGTTCCAGCAAGCAACTGAGCAAGTGCCGCATCTGCGGTCAGCAAGCCCCTGACGCCCTTACTGGTCTTGCCGTTGGCGATCTCTGGCGTGAATAGAATCTGCTGATGCGACTGAAGCGCCAACGAATTGAGTGCGGACGATAGAGGTTGCGGCTTGATATCAAATGAAATCGTTTGAGCGGTCGGCGCTGGATCGGCGGCTCTACCTACGCTCGCCGCAGCGACGCCGGCGGTGGCGATGACCACGAAACAAACCGCACGCAGAACAGAATTTGAACGCATCTCATCTCCCCTGCCGGGATTCTCTCCGGCTTTATGCGTTCAACGCATTCCGTGGCCCATTCCTCACCCTGCATGACGAAATTATTTCGTCACAAAGAGTTATTGGGGAGAGTAGAGGACGATCGTCGTCGCCGATTGTTGGGTCGCTCGAGCGATTCCGTAGGTTTCGAGGGCCTTAGCAAAAGCTACACCGCTAGTTGGCTCGAAGACTCCGCTGACCTTCCTGTCCTGCAGGATGGGATCCGCGATTTCCAGCTTTTCACGGGAATATCGATTCATTTCGGCGACGACATCGTCCAGCCGCTCGCCGTCAAATACGAGCTTTCCGCTTCGCCAACTCGTCGCCCGCGCCGTGTCGAGACGTTCGACATGGTCGCCGCCCTCCTGAGTAACCAAAGCCGAGCCCGCCTCCAACGTCACCGCGGACACAGGTTGAACCGTAGTTGTGGCGGTTCCATTTAGATCGGCGCCACGAACGATCCTCACTTTGCCCTCGACAAGAGTGACCTTAATCTGCCGGTCCTGCAGACGTACGTCGAACGCCGTTCCGACCGCAACGACCTCGCGGGAACCGGCGGAGACAATAAAGGGACGTGTCGCATCCTTGGCCACTTCGAAAAACGCCTCACCGCGAACGAGAGTTACTCGACGGTCGTGGCCGGTGTAGTCTGCGTGAACAGCGCTTGCGGTATTGAGTGTGACCCTCGAGCCGTCCGGGAGCACGAGGAACGAGCGCTCACCGATGTCGGTAGACGCATCGCGAACGAGCGTGGGGGCGACTACTGAGTCGGACACCGCCTGCCCGACCGGGGTCGAAGAGGTCGGGTGTCGGACGTTCCACCAAACCGAAGCGCTGACGAGCAAACTCGCGGCGAGCGCACCACCAAGCCGCCATGTGCGCCGCAGCGATTGGCGTCGCCTGGCGCTCCGACACGCCCGCTCACGGATCGCTAGAATCCTTGGGTCGTCCCTAACAGTTTCCAGCCGTTCCCAGAGCCGCTCGAACGAACCCCAAGCGGCGGTATGTGAAGGATCTGCCTTAAGCCATGACGCAAACTCGGCTGCATCCGACTCTGACCACGGACCTGCTCTCTGACGCGAGAACCATGCTGCCGCCTGGTCCGCCGCGGATCTTTCAGGACACAGCGATTTCGGACCAATGATCATGTCAGTCTTCAGAGAGTCGTCCGTGGAGCACCCGCAATGCCTTCATGACGTGCTTTTCGACGGCGCTGACGCTCATGCCGAGTTGCTCGGCTATGCGGGTGCAGGTCATTTCCTCGAACCGATGCAGCACAAACACATCCCGTGTCCGGGCAGGAAGGGTCGCTATGGCTGCAACGACCAGCTCGAGCGCCTCTCGGTCCAATAAGACGCGCTCCGGAGTCCGCTCCTCAGTCGGATACTGATTCTCTTCCAGAGTTTCGTGTGCAGTATCGCGACGCACTGATCGCCGACGCGCCTGGTCGGTGAGGACGCTAGCGGCCACGGTGAATAGATACCGATCCAGATGCTCGATCGGTGCCTTCCCGTGGACCTGCATCCTGAGGAGAACTTCCTGAACGAGGTCATCGATATCAGCGGCGGGCACGCGTTTCGAGAAATAACGTCGCAACCCGGGCACATACGTCTGGAGCGCACCCGCCGGCGCGCCCGACACGACGTGTTTCGTCTGAGCGGTCACCCAGCGTGCTCCCCGATTCGCAAACGCGCCTCCGACTTGGATCCCCGCATAACAGAAACATGACACGTTTGGAAGCGGAGTGCGAGCACACCTGAACGCCTCGCCGGTAGCGTCCAAAATATCTCGGTACCGGGGTGAGGACACCGCCGCGGCCTGCGTCTATTAAAGGTTGCGTCCCGACCAATGCGATCAGTCCTGCGATGTTGCGGTCGGCGCCCGCCCCCCGTCTTCTCGCGTCGCAAGCGGTACATGCCAATTCGATGGGGAGGACGTGTACATTCTGGATTGCGGCAGTGGCAATCGAAGTCCCGCTCGGCCGTCCGCGATAGCCAACGATTTGGCGGGCGGATGAGGGATTAACCGCGGCATACGTCTTAGTTTCGGCTATCCGCAAGTTTCGTGGCGAATTTGGAGTGCCGATACGGCGTCAAATTGGGTGAGGGCCCGCTCGACATCGGCCGCTCCATTGGCGCGCCGGCATCCCCCCGGTCGCGTTCGACGTCTGGTCGCGAGGGACCGGTGCCGTCTGCGGCGACATCATGGTCACCGGCCGCCTGATTGGTCACGCCCGACATCGGTGATCTCGCTACACCCCGAGTCCGGAAGGGAAGGCAGTGGAGGGACCTCGCGACTTGGCTACACGAAACGGCGTCTGGGTCGGGCGAGAAGGCAGCCAGGTGCAGGCGGCAGCGACACGCGAATGTATGGGTCCGGCGCCGGAATTGACGATTCGACAGTTCAAAACGCGAAAGGAACCTCCGGATGATCAAGCTCACAGTCGTCTACAACCTGCCGCCAGGCGCCAGTCACGAGGAATTTCTAAAGTGGCGGACTACGACTCAGCAGCGATACAACATGAAGATTCCCGGGGTCACCAAGTCCGACTTCTATGTCATCAAGAGTGCATGGAAGAGGCCGAGCACCCCCTATCGCTACATCACCGAAGCTTACTTCCCGGACATGGCGACCTACGAGAAGTCCTTCAACGATCCCAACTATCAAGCCGCGCTGGAGAAGTCCCTGGAGCGGATCGCGGACCCACTGTTCCTGCTTTCGGAGGAAGTGGTCATGGAGACAGCGTCCTAAGCGCCTTCCCGAAGTGCCGCCACTCCCTCGATGCCTGGCTTTCCAGACATGTGGCCAGCGCACGCGCCGCGCCAGCCATTTGGCTAATAGGACCCTCTCGACGGAGACATCATGAGCAGCACACCCAACGAGTCCGCCCAGAAGGAATTGGTACCGCTAGACCTGACGCCGATTCCGCTCGAGCAGGACGAGAACAAGCGTAGGAGCATGTATGCCCTCGCTCAGCGGTTTCGCCAGACATGGGAAGGCTGGCACCGTCCGTTCCGCGTTCCGAGTCGCGAGGAATTCCTCTCGGCGACGACGGAAGACATCGTTTTGACATACAACGGGTCGCCGCGCGTGACCGGTGTGGACGAATACCTAGCGCTATGCCAAGTGGCCGAGATCGCAGGGCTCGACGTTACGATGTCAGCGGTAATCCTGGAGGTCGGCGAAAACACGGCATGGATTCACGACGTGCACCAATGGACCATGCCGGACGGCTACCGATTTTTAAGCGGCCGCTACGGCAGGCTGTATCGGCGTAGCGGTGACGACCGCGTCTGCCGTTGGGAGGTCCTGCAGACTAATCCCTTCGCGGCGCAGGAGTTCTTCGATACGAGATTTCTGGCGGCGCTCGGCAGTTAGGCCGGTCAACACTAGCCGATGCCAGGTCAGATAGGTGTCAGACGAAGGGCACTGATGTGTCCTGAGACCACGCATCGGAGCACCGGCACCATTCCGCGGTTTCGTGGTGACACGGGTAATCAGTGAAAGGGGGGGTTAGTCACGATGTCGAAGCGAATGGCAGGGAAGACAGCCTTGATAACCGGTGGGGCAGAAGGTCTCGGAATGGCGATCGCCAAACGCTTTGCGCATGAAGGCGCCCGGGTCGTTGTTACAGACCTCCAGGTTGACAAGGGTATGGCTGTTGCGGCCAATCTCGGCCGCGACGCGCTCTTCTTGCAGCAGGATGTCGCGAGGGAGGGCGACTGGATCCGGGTGATTCGTGAAGTCGTCTCTCGCCTCGGTGGCTTCGACACGCTGGTCAACAATGCCGCGGTCGGCTTTACCGGCGACATCGAGCATGCGGACTTTGACAATTGGCGCACCATTCAGTCGATCAACGCCGACAGTGTCTTTCTGGGCTGCCATCATTCCCTACCCGTGCTCAAGGCACATGCGCGAGCATCGATCACAACCGTGACGTCGGCCATTGCCGTGAAGGCGAACGCGGAGATGGTGGCGTACTCCGCCTCGAAAGCCGCGGTTCGGCAACTGAACCAGTCGATGGCACTCTATTGCGCTCGCGCTGGGTATGCCATTCGCTGCAACATGGTACGTCCAGGTTCCATCATGACGCCCATGCAGGAGCGTGCGGTCGTGGAAAGCGGCAGAACGCGCGATGAGCATCTCAAGGCGATCACGGAACTCCACCCCATGGGTCGAATTGCGAGTCCCGAGGAAGTCGCGAACGCCGTGCTGTTTCTGGCGTCCGACGAGGCAAGCTTCATCACTGGCGCGGAAATCGCGGTCGATGGCGGGTTGTCGTTGTGACCACAGAGGTGCCGGCATGGAAGTCGGTGGCCCCATCGGTACCTCAGGACTCGGATTCGGCGGGCTCATCATGCTCTCGGGTGGCTGGAATGATCCCAAGATGCCCCTCTATTACACGCGAGAACTCGCAGCCCGGGAACCCGGTTCTGGCGCGGATGTTGAAGGCGCGGTGAAGGGACACTGCGTCAATGCTTGCCCTTGGCGTCTCTTTTATTTGCTAAGTTCCGACCCCTTGCTCTCCGTCTTGGTCCGGTTCCAGGAACAGTAGCGCTGGCCGCTCGATCAGCCGCTTCAGCCGCTGCATATATCGCGCAGCAACATGTCCATCGACAATGCGATGATCGAAGGACGACGAGACATTCATCATCGTCCGAATGGTGACCGCACCGTTCAGAACGATGGCCCGATCAGCCAGCTTGTTAGGGCCGATGATGGCGACTTCGGGATGATTGATGATCGGCGTCGCCGCGATACCGCCGAGGGCACCGAGACTCGTCAGTGTGATGGTAGACCCGCTCAGCTCCTCTCGCGTCGCTCGGCCGCCGCGAGCCGCCGTGGTGACGCGCACCAGTTCCCGCGCGCAACCCCATAGGTCGAGCGCTTCCGCGTGACGGACGACGGCACCAAGAGGCCGCTGTCGCTCTGGGTCGCGATTCCTATGTGGACCGCCTCGAAGCTGCGTAGCACGCCGGCCTCGTCGTCATAATGCGCGTTGAGTTGAGGAAATTCGGGCACAAGACGCACCAGCGCACGCATGAAGAATGGCAGCAGCGTTAGTTTGGGATGCGCCGCACTGCGCTCCGCGTTGAGCTCTCGGCGCAACGCTTCGAGTTCGGTCAGATCGAACTCCTCGACGTAACTGAAATGTGGAATTCGGCGCGCCGCCTGCAACATCTTCTCCGCGATCTTGCGACGCAGCCCTATGATCTTCGTCTCGTGTACCGCCGTTCCCTTTGCCGGGGGCGGGGCGGTAACGCCGGAGCTTGCGCCACGTGATTTTCGAAATCCTGCGGTGTAATCCGCCCGCGCGGGCCTGTCCCGGGCACAGACTCCAGGGCAATGCCGAGCTCACGGGCGCGACGTCGCGTCGAGGGCGACGCGAGCGGGGCATGTGCCGCCGATGACGGGGGTGGGAACGCTGGGCTCGGCGGCGTCTCCGGACCCCCCGAGGCTGCGTTTCGGCAACGGGCGATCAGCGGCAAGACTTGTGACGACGTCGGGCGCTGCGGCTTGCCATCGTCGCCCTCGATCTGCAGCTCGACCAGCACGGAACCGACCGCCACCCCCTGTCCGACCCCGCCGTGAATTGCCAGCACGACGCCTGATACCGGAGAGCTCATGGCGACGGTGACCTTTTCGGTCATCACGTCGACCAGCGGCTGATCTTCCTCGACCCGATCGCCGGCGGCGACGTACCAGGCGGCGATTTCCGCCTCGGCGATGCCCTCGCCCACATCGGCCAGGCGGAACTCGTAGCGCGACATCCTCAATCCTCCATCGCGCGGCGCAACGCTGCCACGACGCGTCCGGGCCCTGGAAAATAATCCCATTCAAACGCATGCGGATACGGCGTGTCCCAGCCGGCCACACGTTCGATTGGGCTGTGCAGATGGAAGAAGCAGCGTTCCTGCACCAGTGCGGCGAGCTCGCCGCCGAAGCCACCGAAACGCGATGCCTCGTGCACGATCACGCAGCGCCCGGTCCGCTGGACCGAGGCGACGATGGCATCAATGTCGAGCGGCACGATGCTGCGAAGATCGAGCAGCTCGGCGTCGATGCCGCTCTCCTCGATCCCCGTCCAGAGCCACATGCACCATGGTGCCGTACGCCAGCACCGTCACCGCGACCCGGGCCGAACGGTCGCCGCCTGGCCGAGCGGTACGGTGTAGTGACCTTCCGGCACGTCACTCTGTGGGTGCCCGGCCCAGCTCTTGACCGGTCGGTCGCGCCGTCCGTCGAACGGACCGTTGTAGACCCGCTTGGGCTCCGAGAAAGATGACCGGATCATCTCCTCGATGGCCGCGAGCAGCAGTCCTTTGGCGTCGAACGGATTGGACGGAATGACGGTTTTGAGGCCCGTGATATGGGCAAAGATCGCCTCCGGGCTCTGGCTATGCGTCTGGCCACCGAAAATGCCGCCGCCATAGGGTGCTCGCACGGTGATCGGCGCCCAGAACTCGCCATTGGAGCGATAGCGTAGCCGCGCCGCCTCTGATACCAGCTGATCGAAGGCCGGCAGAATGTAGTCGGCAAACTGAATCTCCACGATCGGCCGCAGTCCATAGGCGCCCATGCCGATCGCGGTCGCGATGATGCCGCCCTCGGAAATCGGCGTGTCAAAGCAGCGTGTGAGGCCGTGCTTTTCCTGCAGGCGATCGGTGACGCGGAATACGCCACCGAAATAGCCGACGTCCTCGCCAAAGATCAGGGTGTTCGGATCGCGCGAGAGCGCAACATCGAGCGCGGAGTTCAACGCCTGGATCATGTTCATCGCGGCCATGACCTAGACTCCCAGCTCGCGGCGCTGCTCGATGATCCGCCAGTCGGGCTCCTTGAAGACGCCTTCGAACATCTCGCGCACATCGGGCTTGGATTGTCCGAGTGTTCCGACGCCTTCCGCCTCTTTGGTGGCGCTTCGCACTGCGGCGGTCAACTCCTCGATCAGCGCCGCGTGCTGCACTTCCGACCATGCGCCGATCTGGATTAGATGCCGCTTCAATCGTTCGATCGGATCGCCGAGCGGCCACTGGCGTGGCTTCGTCCGCCGGACGATACTTCGTGGGATCGTCGCTGGTCGAATGGCCTTCTGCGCGATAGGTGAAGAGCTCGATCAGCGTCGCACCCTTGATTGGCGCGCGCACGCAACGCCGCCCACTCGGTGGCGGCGTGAACCGCCAGAAAGTCATTACCATCCACGCGCAGCCCCGGGATGCCATAGCCGATGGCTTTGGCCGCGAAGGTCGTCTCTTCGCCGCCGGCGATGCCGTAATAGCTGGAAATCGCCCATTGGTTATTGGTGACGCACAGGATGACCGGCGCGCGATAGACTGAGGCGAAGGTCAGCGCTTCGTGGAAGTCGCCCTCCGCGGTCGTGCCTTCGCCGATGTGACCGATCGCGATGCGCTCATCGTGCTTGTAGGCCGATGCCATCGCCCAACCCACGGCATGCCCGAAGCGGCTCCCGACGTTGCCGGACAGCGAATAAAAACCGTAGGCGCGCGCCGAATAGAGCACCGGGAGTTGCCGTCCTTTGAGCGGATCGCTGGCATTCGAGTAGATCTGGTTGACCAGATCGAGCAGTGGGTAGTCGCGCGCCATCAGCCAGCTGACCATTCGATAGGTCGGAAAGCACATGTCATCGCGAGACAGCATCAGCGACTGCGCCGCGCCGATCGCCTCCTCGCCTGACGACTTGATGTAGAAACTGGTCTTGCCCTGCCGATGCGCGCGGAACATGCGCTCGTCGAACACCCTGGTCAGCAGCATCGCTTTCAATCCGCGCCGCAGGTGTTCCGCATCGAGTCTCGGGGTCCCAGGGACCTACGGCGCGACCGTCATCGTCCAATACGCGGATCAGACCATAGGCAAGATCGCGTATCGCGGCGGCCGGCGCCGTGCTGTCGGGCCGGATCGCCCTGCCTGCTGGGGGGATGGTCAGGTGATCAAAGTTCGCCGGCTCGCCCGGGCGCGACCGGGGCGATGGAATGTGAAGATTGAGTCTACCGCGGCCGGACATGCCTGTTCGCCAGAGGATTCGTTCAAGACAGTATGAGGGCAGCCAGAGGGGCAATTTCGCCGTTCCTTGGCGTAATATCCGAGAAGAAGCGGATAACATCCTCTAATTGACCCAATCCTTGGAATGCCATTTTGGAGAGCTTTGTGGATGCGATCGACCGCAAGATTCTGACCCTGATCCAGTCGCACCCCGAGCTTTCGGTGTTGGAGCTATCGTCGCGGGTGGGCCTGTCGCATTCACCGTGCTGGCGCCGCCTCAAACGACTCGAGGCCGACGGCGTCATTCGCGAGCGGGCGGTGCTACTCGATCCTCTGGCTCTGGGACTGACAGTCAACGTCTTTGCGCACCTGAAGCTACGACAACATGACGAGGAGACGCTCGAGGCACTTGAGAGTGCCGCACGAGGCCGGCCGGAAATCGTCGAATGCTTTTCGATGAGCGGCGAGAGCGATTACATCCTGCGCATCGTGATCGGCAATATCGACGTCTACGAGAAGTTCCTCAAGAAAGTGCTGCTGCATCTCCCGGGGGTGGCGTCGGTGAATTCGAGCTTCGCGCTCAAGTGCGTGAAATTGACCACGCGGTTGCCCGTCGAGAGCCACTGAGATGATCGACTGTCTGCGCGCCAGCCGCCGGTCACCGCTCATGGCCTACGACCCAGCCTTGTCGGGGCTTACAGTGCCGATCCTCGGTGTCGTATCGGGCACGCCATCGCCTCCAACCCAGCGCTGGCTTCGCTATAGAAATGCACGGCTTCGTGACCGTCGAAGTCGATTAGGTCGAAGGGCGTCATGCGGCGTGTGGAAAAAGCGGGTAACGCGCCGCGTCAGTCTGTTGAGTGCATGCGTAACAGATCGACGTCGCCGCCGGTCGCGGCGGTATTGATGGTGAATACACGCTCGGTGGCAAACCGTTGCAGATACAGCGGGCCGCCGGCTTTGGGGCCCGTGCCCGATAGTCCGCTGCCGCCGAAGGGCTGCACGCCGACGACCGCCCCGATCATGTTGCGATTGATGTAGACATTTCCGGCGCATGAGACGTCAAAGATGCGCTGCGCCATTGCCTCAATCCGAGTCTGGACACCCAGCGTGAGGGCGAAACCGGTGCCCCCGAGCTCAGAGAGATGCTTGTCCAGATCCTCAGAGCGATAGCGCACGACGTGCAGCAGCGGCCCGAAATGCTCTTGCTTGAGCGCCTTGACCGTCTGGATCGCAAACAGGTGGGGCGCGATGAAGGTCCCACGCGAACGGTGTTCACTCTGAGCGCTGGTATGCAGCAAGCAGCCCGCCGCCGTCAGCTCGGCGATATGCGCCGAGAGCTGCGCGTGCGCCGCCGCATCGATGACCGGCCCGACGTCGGTAGACAATTCAGCCGGGTCCCCAACCTTCAGCTCGTCCATCGCGCCCTTGAGCATGTCAATGATGGCGTCGGCGACCTCCTCCTGCACGTACAGCACCCGAAGTGCCGAACAGCGCTGACCGGCGGAATAAAAGGCCGAGCGCACGACGTCGTCCACGACCTGCTCCGGCAATGCCGTGGAATCGACAAACATCGCGTTCTGCCCCCCGGTCTCTGCAATGAGCGGAATGATGGGTCCCGGACGCTGCGACAGGGATTGTGCAATCGTCTTGGCCGTCGCGGTGGAGCCGGTCATGACCACGCCGGCGATTCGCTCGTCCGCGACCAGCGCGGCGCCGATGCTCTCTCCCGGGCCGGGCAGCAGGTGCAACACGCCCACCGGCAGGCCCGAGCGGTGCAGCAGATTCACGGCGGCCGCGGCGATGAGGGGGGTCTGTTCCGCGGGCTTGGCTAGCACGCTATTGCCGGCGGCAAGCGCCGCGGTGACCTGGCCGATGAAAATGGCGAGCGGGAAGTTCCACGGACTGATGCAGACGAAAGCTCCGCGCCCATGCAGGCTGTACAGGTTCTTCTCACCCGTCGGGCCGACGAGCGGCCTCGGTGCGCCGAAGTGCTCGCGGGCTTGGGCAGCGTAGTAGCGGCAGAAATCCACTGCCTCACGCACCTCCGCGATGGCATCGAGTACGGTCTTACCCGCCTCACGCACGAGCAAGGACACAAACCGCTCGCGCTCTGCTTCCATGGCGTCTGCCGCCCGGTCCAGAATCGATGCGCGCTTATCCACTCCCCCGCGATTCCAGTCTGGCTGCGCGGCTACCGCGCCCTGAATAGCGCGGTCGGCGTCGTAGACGCTCGCCTCGGCGACCGCCCCTACGATGTCTGCATGATTGGCGGGATTGGCGATGGGCTTGGACGAGCGGAGCACCCTGGCTCCTGAGACGATGGGCGTTGCCTTCCAGAAGGCTCCTTTGAGCGAGGCGAGTGTGGCCAGCAAGGGTTGCACCTGGAGGGGGTCGCTAAATCAAGCCCCGCCGAGTTGCGGCGGGCAGCGCCGTAGAGGGCCCCCGGCAGGACTATCCTCGGGTTCGCAATGGTGGAGAGCGCGCGGAGGCTTACGACCGGGTCCTCGATCAGCCGCTCGAGCGAGACGTCCTCGTCCATGATGCGATTGATGAAGGACGTGTTGGCGCCATTTTCCAGCAACCGCCGCACTAGATAGGCGAGCAGATCTTTGCGCGCCCCTACTGGAGCGTAGACGCGTACCGGAGGCAGCGCGGGGATGTGTTCGCCTGCCGCGGAATACAGCAGCTCGCCCATGCCGTGCAGGCGCTGGAACTCGAAATTCCTCTGCCCCGCCGCCAACTCCATGACCGCCGAGATGGTGTGCGCATTGTGCGTCGCAAACTGCGGATAGATCGCCCCGGGGTGCGCCAAGGCCTTGCGCGCACAGGCGAGGTAACACAGATCCGTGGTCACCTTCCGGGTGAAGACAGGATAGGCGATCATACCCATCTCCTGCGCCCGCTTAATCTCCGTGTCCCAGTACGCCCCCTTGACCAGACGCACCGGGAAGCGACGTTTCGTCTCCCGGCTGAGCGAGATCACCCATTCAAGGACAGCCAGGGAGCGCTTTGAGTAACACTGCAGCGCCATTCCCAGGCCTTGCCAGTCGGCCAATTCTGGATCCCGCGCCAGGACCTCGACGATCTCCAGTGACAGCTCGAGCCGAGCGGCCTCCTCGGCATCAATGGTTAGCTGAATGTTGCCCGCTCGCGCTTCCAGCGCAAGCCTCCTGACCCGCGGCAGCAGCTCAGTCAAGACACGCTCCAGGCTCGTGTACTCATAGCGCGGATGCAGCGCCGAGAGCTTCACCGACACCCCATGTCTCGCGCACGCGTCGCCCCCGCTTGAGGCCGCCGTCGTTCGGATCGCGTGCACATAGGCGTCAAAATGCCGCTGCGCATCCGCGGCGGTTCGAGCGCCCTCCCCGAGCATGTCGAATGAGGCGATGGCTTTGGCCTTGGAGACTCGCTCAAGCGCTTGCTCAATCGTGCGTCCGAGAACGAACTCGCCTCCCATGAGGCTCATCGCCTGTCGAGCCGCCGCACGCACCACGGGTTCGCCCATCCGCTTGACGAGCGCACCGATGACCCCAAGACGCTCACTCCCGAGCTCCCCATCGAGGTCAACGACGCGGCTTGAGAGCATCAAGGCTCGCGTGACGACGTTGACCAGCGCGGAGTCGGATTGACCTTGGTGTTGGGACCAGCTGCCAGCGCGAATCTTCTCGGCGATCAGGTTATCCGCGGTCTCGCAATCTGGCACCCGCAGCAGCGCCTCAGCCAAGCACAGCAACGCCACGCCTTCATCGGTCGATAGCCCGAACTCCTGCAGGAAGATCTCGAGCAAGCCGCGCTCTGCCTTGCGGGAGCGCGCGGAGTTAACAATGGCCTGAGCTTGCAGGACTATCCGAGCGCGATCGGCTTGCACTAACGCCACGCCTTCCGATAGCCCCAAAGCAGTCTGCGCCTCATCTGCGTACAGCGACGATCGAATAGCCGCGCGACGCTCCTCAAGAACAGGGCTAATAGATGCGCCCACGCGGCATGTCGGTTATCTGAGACATCTCAACTGGTAAACTTGCCATTGATAGCAGAGAATAACCCTCCAATTTTGAGGTTTCCTCAGCGTTTTCTCTTGAAAGATAGTTAATTTTTAGGGATTTCTCCTACTATGCGGCGCGAACCAAGACTCGATGTAATCGATCGCAAGATACTGCAGACGCTTCAGCGCGAGGGGAGGATCTCGAATGTGGATCTAGCCAAGCGAGTGCACCTGAGTCCAACCCCGTGCTTTGAGCGGGTGCGTCGGCTAGAGCAAGGCGGATACATCCAGCGGTACGTGGCACAGCTCGATCCGCAAAAGCTCGGAATGGGGCTACTCGCTTTCGTCGAGATCTCGCTCGACAAGACCAATCCCGTCGCCTTCGATCGATTCCGGGATGCCGTCGCAGATATGGCCAACGTGCAGGAATGCCACATGGTGGCCGGCGGCTTTGATTACCTTTTGAAGGTACGCGTTCCCGACATGGCAGCATACCGTCGCTTCCTGGGCGAGCGGATCTCGACGCTGCCGGCCGTCAGCCGCACGCATACCTACTTCGTCATGGAAGAGACGAAGGCAACGCAGGAGATTCCGGTACCGAGATCGAAATGACCGTTCGGTCCATCAGACCTTCTCGGCCGTTAAAGCCGCGAACTTTAGATGATCTCGTGGTGACTCGAGCTATCCGTCTACAGCATATTGCGAACTAAGGTTCCGCCCTTCATGACTAGGGGAATATTGCGCATTTGGTGGAGGAATCTGCTGAAGAGATTCCGCATTGAGCGAAGTCGCCGACCCTCAGGACATCGATCGGTGTGGCCTCGCAGGGCGAGTTCTCCGCCTTGGGGCAGGTGGAAAAACGTGATCAAGCAGATCCGAGCCCAGTCCGACGGGCACCCCGGCGCGCGTGCAGGCCTCGATCGATTGAGCATGTCCTCGTACTGCGCTGGAGCGGGTCAAGCTCGAGCCCCTGCGATGGCACGACCTACGCCACACCTTCGCCTCGTGGGCCATCCAGAACGGCGTAGCGCCACACGAGCTGATGCAGCTCGGAGGCTGGGCCAGTTACTCAATGCTGCTGCGATACGCGCACCTGGCCCCCGATCATCCTAGCGGAGGCCGCCGAAAAAGTCGCCAAAACATCGCACAAAAACCGGCACACTAAAAAGCCGTCCAGAAACACGCGTGTAAGTGATTGATTAGATTGCCGGAGATAGGACTCGAACCTACGACCCGCGCATTACGAATGCGCTGCTCTACCAACTGAGCTACTCCGGCGCGGAGGCGGCGTATGTTAAGCACCGGGACCCGATCACGCCAGTCGGCACTGCCGGTCCCGCCCGATCACCGTGGCTCGCCCAACCCATAGGGGCCGCCGGTCTAGTTGGTTCTAACCCCGTCGCCTCAGCCGGATCACGAGATCAATCCCCGCCACTTCCATGCCCGGCGGCGGCGACGGCAGGCGGCTGAACTGCACCTCTTTCAGCGCCACATCGCTCAGCGCGCCGGTCTGCTCATCCTGGAAATGGTAGTGCGGCGCGACGTTGGAATCGAACCAGGCACAGCTGCCGTCGAGCGTGAGCTGGCGGATCAGGCCCCGGGCGGCGAACAGGTTCAGCGTGTTGTAGACGGTGGCCTTGGAGACCCGGGCGCCGTCGCGTCGCAACGCCTCGGCGATCTGCTCGGCGGACAGATGCTGCGGTGCTCCGAGCAGGATGGTGGCGATCTGCAGGCGCTGGTCGGTAACGCGGATGCCGCAGGCCGACAGCCTCGAGGCGGCCATCGCTTGTTTGGATTCGGCGTCTGCGGCGTCTATCCCCATGTGCGGGCGATTATAGCCTCAGGAGCCCGAAAAACCGCCAATCGCGCTACGGCGGCGCATTTGCGGGCACCTCGGTGACATAAAACACGGACCCAAAGGTGCCCGTCCGCGATCTACCGGGAGCCGAAAGCCGCTTCAGCCCCGCAACGCCCTCGGCAGCCCGAATACCACCTGCTCCTCGCGCCCGGGAAGCTCGGCGGGGGTCGCTGCGCCCCAGCTGCGCAGGCGCTCGACCACCTGCTGAACGCGCACCTCCGGTGCCGAGGCGCCGGCGGTGACCCCAATGGTCTCCTTGCCGTCGAGCCATTCGCGCCGCAGGTCATCGGCGCCATCCACCAGATACCCGGGAATGCCGGCGCGCTCGGCCAGTTCGCGCAGGCGATTGGAATTGGAGCTGCTGCGCGAGCCGACCACGATCAGCAGGTCGCACTGCGACAGCAGTTTCTTGACCGCGTCCTGGCGGTTCTGGGTCGCGTAGCAGATGTCCTCGCGTTTCGGCGCCTGCAGCTGTGGGAAGCGCTCGCGCAGCGCCGCGACCATCGACGCGGTGTCGTCCACCGACAGCGTGGTCTGCGTGACGAACGCCAGATGCGCTCGGATCGCGCACCTCGAGGCGCTCGACATCCTCGATGTTCTCGACCAGGAAGATCTTGCCGCCAAAACTGGTATCGAAGCGCCCCATCGTGCCTTCGATCTCGGGGTGCCCGGCGTGCCCGATCAGGATCACCTCGCGCGCCTCGTGCGCAAAATGCGCCACTTCCATGTGCACCTTGGTCACCAGCGGACAGGTCGCATCGAATACCTGCAGCGAGCGGCGTTTGGCCTCCTGTTCGACCGCGGTGGACACGCCATGGGCCGAAAACACCACGGTGGCGCCGTCCGGCACCTCTTCGAGCTGCTCGACGAACACGGCGCCGAGGCCGCGCAGGCGCTCGACCACATAGCGGTTATGCACCACCTCGTGCCGCACGTAGATCGGCGCGCCGAACAGCTGCAGCGCACGTTCGACGATCTCGATCGCGCGGTCGACACCGGCGCAGAAACCACGGGGATTGGCGAGCACTATGCGCATGGACACATCCTAACGGGCTTCGAGCCAGGCATCGAGCAGCAATAGCGCCGCTCCGATCGTGATCGCGGAATCGGCGACGTTGAACGCCGGGAAATAATGCTCACCCCAGTGCGCGTGAATGAAATCAATCACATGGCCGAGCCGCAGCCGGTCGATCACGTTGCCGAGCGCGCCTCCGAGGATCAGCGCCACCGCGCTCGCCAGTGCCCGGGCGCTCCGATCCATGCGCCGCAGCCACAGCACCAGCGCCGCACTGACGCCGATCGCCAGCGCCGTGAACAGCCAGCGCTGCCAGCCGGCGGCATCGGCCAGGAAGCTGAACGCGGCGCCGGTGTTGTGATAGCGCGTGATCTCGAGCACCGGCAGCACCACGATCGACTGATACAGTCCCAGGCCGCGCTCGATCACGGCCTTGGTCAGCTGATCCAGCGCAATCACTCCGGCCGACAGCCACAGATAGATGAGGCCGTTGCCGCGCGACTCCGCGACGATCGTGGTCGCGCCAAGGTCGGAACGTCGCTTCACGAGAACCGCCGTGTCTCGCCCGGCAGCGCGAGATTGCCGACGCAGCGGCCGCACAATTGCGGGTGCTGCCTCGACTCGCCGACGTCCGGTCGGTGATGCCAGCAGCGCACGCACTTGGGTTGCGCCGAGACGCGCACCTGGATCCACACCCCGCCGCCCTCGGCCTCGAGTGCCGGCACCGCCTCATGCGGTGCGCCGACGGCCATCGCGAGCTCATGCACTTGCGCCTCGGATGTGATCATCAGGAAGCGCAGCTCGGCGCCGAGCGCCGCGAGGCGCGGGTACTTGCTCCGAGGTGCACCAGACATCGAGCTCGGCATCGAGCGGCGCGCCGATCTCCCCGACGATGCGCAGCCGTTCGAGCTCGCGCGCGACATCGGATGCGCAGCGCCATCAGCACCGGCCAGTCCATCGCCTCGAGCGGCAGCTCGGGCAACTCATGCCAGGTGCTCAGGAACACCGATTCGGGTCGCGGCGCCGCGCAGATAGCCCCACAACTCCTCGGCGGTGAACGACAGGATCGGCGCCAGCCAGCGCACCATGCTCTCGGCGATGTGCCACATCGCGGTCTGCGCCGAGCGGCGCGCGTGGCTGCCCGCCGGTGTGGTGTACAGGCGATCCTTCAGGATATCGAGATAGTAGCCGCCCAGATCGACCACGCAGAAGTTGTGCACCTTCTGATAGATCAGGTGGAACGCGTAGTCGCGATAGGCGCTCACGATCTCCTGCTGCAGCTCGCGCGTGCGCGCGATCGCCCAGCGATCGAGCGCGACCAGCTCGACCGCCGGCCAGCGCCTGCTGCGGCTCGAAGTCGTGCAGGTTGCCGAGCAGGAAGCGCAGCGTGTTGCGCATGCGGCGATAGGAATCGCTCATGCGCTTGAGGATCTCCTGCGACAGGCTCATCTCGTTGGCATAGTCGGTCGCCGCGATCCACAGCCGCAGCATGTCGGCGCCGAGCGTGCGCATGATGTCCTGCGGCTCGATGCCGTTGCCGAGCGACTTCGACATCTTGCGGCCCTTCTCATCCACGGTGAAGCCGTGGGTCAGGACACCGCGATACGGCGCCCGCGCATACATCGCTTCTGACATCAAGAGCGAGCTGTGAAACCAGCCGCGATGCTGATCCGAGCCCTCGAGGTACAGATCCACCGGCGCTGTGAAATCGCTGCGGATCGCGGCCAGGCACTCGAATGACAGCCCCGAGTCGGCCCACACGTCCATCACGTCGCTGAGCTTGTCGTACTCGCCCGCCTCGTTGCCGAGCAGCTCGGCCGGATCGAGCGCGAACCAGGCGTCGATGCCGCCGACCTCGACGCGCGCGGCCACCTGCTGCAGCAGCTCCTCGGTGCGCGGATGCAGCGCCGCGGTCTCCTTGTGTACGAACAGCGCCAGCGGCACGCCCCAGACGCGCTGGCGCGAGATGCACCAGTCGGGACGGGTCTCGATCATGCTGGTCATGCGCTGCTCGCCCCAGGACGGCGTCCAGCGCACCTGCTTGATGTCGCGCAGCGCGTGCGCGCGCAGCCCGTGCTGATCCATGCTGATGAACCACTGCGGCGTCGCGCGGAAAATCAGCGGCGTCTTGTGGCGCCAGCAGTGCGGGTAGCTGTGACGGCAGCGGCTCCTGGTGCAGCAGCGCGCCGCTGTGCTCGAGCTGCTTGACGAGCACCGCATCGGCCGCTCGAGACCTTCAGTCCCGCGACCAGCGGCGTATCGGCGACGAAGCGGCCATCGGGCCCGACCGGATTGACCACCGGCAGCTGATAGCGCGCGCCGACCACGTAGTCCTCCTGGCCATGCGCGGGCGCGGTGTGCACCGCCCCGGTACCGGCATCGAGTGTCACGTGCTCGCCCAGGATCACCGGCACCTGTCGGGGCAGCCACGGGTGCATCAGTTTCAGGCCTTCGAGCATGTCGACCGCTGAACTCGCCGAGCAGCTCCTGCTCGGTGAGGCCGATAGCGCTCGAGCGACGCCTGCTCGAGCTCCGCGGCCAGCACCAGCACCTCGCGCTTGCCGGCACGCTCGACCGCGACCGCGACATAGCGAAAATCATCGTTGACCGCGACCGCCTCGTTCGCCGGCAGCGTCCACGGCGTCGTGGTCCAGATCACCACCGACACGGCAGTTGCCCAGCCGCGCCGCATCGATACTGGTGCGCTGCGCGAAGTCGGCGACGTCGACCACGCGAAACGCCACGTCGATCGCGGTCGAGGTCTTGTCCTCGTACTCCACTTCCGCTTCGGCCAGCGCCGAGCGGCAATCGAGGCACCAGTGCACGGGCTTGGCGCCGCGATACAGGTGGCCGTTGCGGATGATCTTGCCGAGCGCGCGGATCTGCTGCGCCTCGTAGCGCGGGTCCATCGTCAGGTAAGGGTGCTCCCAATCGCCAAATACGCCCAGACGCTTGAAGTCGGCGCGCTGCGCCTCGACCTGTGCCGCGGCGAATGCTCGGCAGGCGGCGCGAAAACCGGCGGCATCGAGCTTCTGGCCCGGCTTGCCGTGTTTCTTCTCGACCGCGAGCTCGATCGGCAGCCCATGGCAGTCCCAGCCCGGAATGTACGGCGCATCGCGGCCATCGAGCGTGCGCGACTTGACGACGATGTCCTTCAGGATCTTGTTGACCGCGTGGCCCAGGTGGATCACACCGTTCGCATACGGCGGGCCATCGTGCAGCACGAATTGCGGGCGGCCGCGCGACGCCTCGCGGATGCGTCCGTAGATGCCGAGTTCGTTCCAGCGCTTGCAGCTGCGCGGGCTCGCGCCTGGCCAGATCCGCTTTCATCGGAAAGTCGGTCTGCGGCAGATTGATGGTGGCCTTGTAGTCGGTCACGCGATCCCCGTGACCGGCCTAACTTCCGCCACCGCATCCTTGTCGCGCGCGTTCATGCCGCCAGAATGCGGCGGGCTTCGAGCGGCATCGCGTCCGCATCTGCTGCACCATCGCCTCCATCGATCGGAAAGCGTCAGCTCATCGCGCAAGCGCGCGACGAACTCCACTTCCAGCTCCCGACCATACAGATCGCCATCGAAATCGAACAGATGCGCCTCGAGCAGCATCTCGCGGCCCTGGACCATCGGCCGCGTGCCCAGGCTCGCCACCCCGGGATGCAGCGCCAGCCCCGCGCCGCTGACGCGCACCGCAAACACGCCCGTCAGCGGCACCCGCCGCCGCTTCACCGGCAGGTTCGCGGTCGGAAAGCCGATCGTGCGGCCGAACCGGTTTCCGAGCCGCACCCGGCCGCGCATGCTGTAGCCGCGGCCGAGCATCGCGTCGCGCGGTGGCAAATTCGCCCTGCTCGCAGCGCGATCGCGCACCCGGCCGCTGCTGACGCGCTCGCCATCGATCGGCACCGGCTCAATCAGGTCCACGCTGAAGCCGAACTGCGCCGCCTGCTGCGCGCACCACTCGGCGCTCGCCTGCCCCGCCGCGCCCGAAGCGAAAATCATGCCCGATCACCACCACGCGCGCCCGCGCCGCGGCCAGCAGCTCCATGAACTGCAGTCCCGACAGCGCGCGCAGGCGGTTGCCGAAGCTGAGCACGCACAGCCGCTCGATGCCGCAGGCGGAGAGCAGCCGCCAGCGCTCGCGAAAGTTGGTCAGCCGGGCCGGCGGGTTCGCGGCCTGCAGGAACTCGCGCGGCAGCGGCTCGAAGCTCACCATCATCGCCGGCAACGCGAGCCGCGCTCGCATGCGAGCGCAGCCGCTCGATCAGCACCTGGTGGCCGAGATGCAGGCCATCGAAGCTGCCGATCGTGACGACGCAATCGCGCGAATTGACCGAGTCGAGTCGGCGGATGAGCTCCATGGTCCCCGTAGCAGTACCTTGACGCCATTGCGCCGCCGACCGGTTGGCTCCATGGCGATCTAAACGATTGATTATAGCCCGATCCGGGCCAATCCTGGACAGCGGACGGGCCGGCAGGTAAGCCTCTTCATTGACAAGCTTTTGAGCCCTCCTCACACTACGCGGCCCCATAAATCGGGGGTTGGCAATAGCACTTCGGGAGCTCAAGCGTGGCGAATACGAAATCGGCGGAAAAAGCGGCCCGGCAGGCCGAGAAGCACCGGGCGCACAACGTCACGCTGCGCTCGCGCATGCGCAGCGCGATCCGCAAGGTCAATGACGCGGTCGCCAAGGGCAACAAGGAAGAGGCTCAGAGCAGCTACCGCGCCGCGGTGCCGACCATCGACACGCTGGTCAACAAGCACATCATTCATCGCAACCAGGCCGACCGGCACAAGAGCCGCCTGGCCGCGCGGGTCAAGAGCGTGTCGACCGCAAAGGCATCTTAAGCGCGCGTTCTTCAGCGCGCTCCCGGCACGCGGTGCTCGTAGTCATCGAGCGCCAGCAGCAGCGACAGGCGCGCATCGCCGCGCGCCACCTCCCGCCAATGCTGACCTTCGGGCCAGGGCTCGAGCGCCCCGGCCAGCGCCCACAGCATATTGAGCGATGAGGTGACCCCGGCGCGCTTGAGCTCGAAGAACGCCCGCACCGGCCCGCGCCGGCGCAGCTCCTCGGCGCTGTACACGCCGATCTGCGGCCAGCATCTGCTCGGAGCGGGCGCCCAGATTGCGCAGATCGCGCACCCGCAGCCTCAGCTTGCCGGCGGCGATGCGCGCGCGGACCTTGGAGTTGCGCATCGCTCCATTGTCGCCGAACACGGCCACGCGGCGAACTGGCACCGGGCAAACTGGCACCAGGCGAACTGGCACTGGCGAACTTACCCCCGCCCATCCGGCCGCCCGCTCGCCCCGTCAGTCGGCCGACCCGGTTCGCGCCTTGGCTTGCGCGCGCTGCTCGAGGAACTGCATCAGCGCCTCGGCCAGCTCGCGCGTGCCGCGGCCGGTGGCCGCCGAGATCAGAAAGCGCGGCCCGCGGTAGCGCAGCCGCCGGGCGATGTCAGCGGCGCGCTGCTCGGCTTCCGTCATCCGGCAGCAGGTCGCGCTTGTTGATCACCAGCCAGCGCGGCTTCGCGGCCAGCTCCTTGCTGAATTTCTTCAGCTCCGCGACGATCGCGCGCGCATCGCGCACCGGGTCGGCGTCCGGATCGGGCGGCAGCGATATCCACCAGGTGCAGCAGCACGCGGGTGCGCTGCAGGTGTTTCAGGAACCGGATGCCGAGGCCGGCCCCTTCCGCGGCCCCCTCGATCAGCCCGGGAATATCGGCCATCACGAAGCTGCGATGCGCGCCGCAGTAGACCACGCCGAGATTCGGATACAGCGTCGTGAACGGATAGTCGGCCACCTCGTGGCCGCGCCGCCGAGACCGCGCGGATCAGCGTCGATTTGCCGGCATTCGGCAGCCCCAGCAGCCCAACATCGGCGATGACCTTGAGCTCGAGCGCGAGCGTGCGCTTCTCGCCCGGGCAGCCCGGGACCGAACTGGCGCGGCGCGCGGTTGGTGCTGGACTTGAAGCGGGTATTGCCCCAGCCGCCCTTGCCGCCCTGCGCTACCTTGAGTTCCTGGCCCGCACGGACCAGGTCGCCGAGCGGCTCCTCGGTCTCGGCATCGCGGACCACGGTGCCGACCGGAACCGCGACATACAGATCCTCGCCGCTGCGGCCGGTGCAGCCATTGCCGGAACCGCCCTCGCCCGAGCGTGCCTTGAACACGCGCTCGATACGAAAGTCGGCCAGCGTATTGATGCCTTCGCTGCGCCCGCAGCCACACGCTGCCGCCCTGGCCGCCGTCGCCGCCATCGGGACCCCCGAACGGCACGAACTTCTCGCGCCGGAAGCTGGCGCTGCCGCGGCCGCCATTGCCGGCCTGCACCCGCAACGTAGCTTCATCGACGAATTTCATGTCCGCCCCGCACCGTCAGGTGCGTAAAACCGCAGCATATCTCAAAGGTTTAGCGGAACTCGCGCCCGCCGTTTGAGCCGCGCTCAGCTCACGCCAGGCGGCTCGGGTCGGCGATTCTTCAGGAAGCTGGCAACGTCTTCGGGAGCCAGCGCCTCGCTGATCAGAAAACCCTGCACTTCATCGACGCCCTGTTCTCTCAAGAACGCCAGCTGCTCGCTCGTTTCCACGCCTTCGGCAATCACCCGCAAGCCGAGACTGCGTCCGCTCACTATGAGCGCGGACGCGATCGCCCGGCTGTCGCTGTCCTGCGAAATCCCCCTGATCACCGAGCGATCGACCTTGAGCGTGTCGATCGGCAGGCGTTTGAGCTGACTGAGCGAGGAATAACCGACGCCGAAATTGTCGATCGCGATGCTGCCGACGAGCCCTCGGAACAGATTCAAACTGCCGAGGATATTCTCGCCGGACTGCAGCACGCTTTCCCCGATCTCGATCTGGATCGGCACCTCGCCGGGTGCAAACCCATGCTGTTCCAGGGCGCTGCGCAGGAACTGCGGCTTGTGATCGTACAGGATCTCGCGGCTGGAGAGATTGATCGCGACGCGGCCGGGAGCCACGCCCTCGTTGCGCCACAGCCGCAGCTGCGCACACACCTGCTGAATCACCCAGTCACCAACGGCATCGATCAGTCCACTTTTCTCGGCGATCTCGATGAATTCGGCTGGCAACAGCAGTCCGCGTTCCGGGTGCCGCCACCGCAGCAGCGCCTCCACGCCCGAGGTGAGTCCACTCGCCAGCTCAATCTGCGGCTGGTAGTGCAGCACGAACTCATTGCTTGCCAGCGCCAGATGCAGCTCGTTCTCGATCGACAGCCGCTTCAGCGCCATATTGGTCATTTCGGCGGTATAGAACTCATACCGGTGTCGGCCGCGGCTCTTGGCACGGTACATCGAGGCGTCGGCGCCTTTCGCCAGGTCGGCCGCGTTGTCGGCGTCGTCCGGATAGATGCTGATGCCGATGCTGGCGGACGGGAGCACGTTGACGCCGGCCAACTGGGCCGGCTCGGACACGGCGCGAATGATCTTCTCGGCCGTCGGCCCCGCATCCACGGCGCGAATGACTTCTTCGAGGACGATCGCGAACTCATCGCCCCCGAGCCTGGCGACCAAATCCTCGGAGCGCACGCAGCGCCGAAGGCGCTGGGCAACGATCTGCAGCAGCTGATCTCCGGCGTCATGGCCCAAGGTGTCGTTGACGTTCTTGAAGCGGTCCAGATCGAGCAGCAGCAACGCCAGCTTCTGCTGGTGCCGCTTGGCACGCTCCAGCGCCTGATCCAGATGGGATGAGAGGGTGAGCCGGTTGGGCAGATCGGTCAGGGCATCATGGTGGGCCAGATAACTCAGTCGCTCCTCGGCGCGCTTGAGCGGGCTGATGTCCGACATCACCGCTACGTAGTGCGTGATGTGGCCGCGCTCGCCCCTGACGATGCTGATGTTCTCCCAGGCCGGATAGACCTCACCATTCTTGCGCCGATTCCAGATCTCCCCCTGCCAGCGACCGGTATCTTCCAGTGCTCGCCACAGCGCCCGGTAGAACTCGGCATCGTGACGTCCCGAGCTGTGCAGCCGCGGATTCCTGCCGATGACCTCCGCCGGCTCATAGCCGGTGATGCTGCTGTAGGCCGGATTGACCGCGACGATCTTTTGATCGGCATCGGCGATCAGGATCGCATCCATGGTGTTGTTGAACACCGCCGCCTCGTACGGTCGTCCGAGTCGCTCGTGGGCCGCGCCCAAGGCGTGCAGCGCCTCGATCGCGTGCTGATTGGCCTTCCTCAGCCGCTCGTGCAACAGGCTGAACAGCACGCCGATGCCGACAAATGCGGCGGCGGTGAAGAAAGCCGCAGGCTGTTCGACCGCGAACGAGAACCTGGGCGGGATGAAGAACCACCACACCGCCGCCACCGAAATGGCCGTGGCCCACAAACCGGCGGCCCGACCGCCAAGCCACGAGCTGATAAAGACCGCGGGGTAGAACAGGAACCAGGCGTAGGGGTCGATGAGGCGCCACAGCGCCAATTGGATGACGAGCGCGCCCACCGGCGCGACGAGCGCCAGCGCCTGGCGGCCCCGTGCGCTCGGGAATTGCGTTTTCGTGATCGCCACACCGGTCGGTGGCAACACCTCATGTATCAAAGCCGGCCCCAGAGTCATTCACGGTCACGTGACATCGGTCGATGCGGATGAATCAGGCATGAGCGCTCGAAGCGGCGCAATAGGGGCTTGCCGCAATGCAGCGTAACGACGCAGGAGGCGCTTCCGGCTGCGCTCGATGATTCGCAGGTCGTCGACAACGTCGGGGCCACAAAAAAAACCCCGGCCGGGCCGGGGTTTTGGATGCAGATCGCGCGCCATGCAGTCCCGGACGGACCGGCGCCAGCCTCGTCGTCAGTTGGACTTGCCCGGCGACGGACCTTCCGCCGGCGACAGCACGTTGACGTACAGGCGCTGCTCCGCGCCCTTGACCTTGAATTCCACCCGCCCGCTGATCTCGGCAAACAGCGTGTGGTCGGTGCCGGTGCCAACGTTCTCGCCGGCGCGCACCTTGGTGCCGCGCTGGCGCACCAGGATATTGCCCGCCAGCACGTCCTGGCCGCCGTAGCGCTTCACGCCCAGACGCTTGCTGTGGGAATCGCGGCCATTGCGCGTGCTGCCGCCTGCTTTCTTGTGTGCCATGAGATTGCTCCTCGACCGCGCTTACAGGCCGCTGATGTCGGTGACGCGCACCTGCGTGTAGTGCTGCCGGTGCGTCTTCTGCCGCAGATAATGCTTGCGGCGGCGGAATTTGACGATCGACACCTTGTCGCCGCGGGCATGCTTTTCGACCGTCGCGAGCACCTTGCCGCCGGAGAGCAGCGGCTTCCCTAAGCGCACGTTGTCGCCATCGGCGATCAGCAGCACCTCGTTGAACTCCACCGTCGTGCCGGGCTCGGCGGTGAGCTTCTCGATGCGCAGCACGCCGCCCTTCTCCACCCGATACTGTTTGCCGCCCGTGGCGATGACCGCGTACATTGTCCTTAGCTCCGTGTGTGTCGCCGCACCTTCGAGTGAGCGCCGCGCGGAAGTCAAGAACACCGCCGGCACGCGTGGGAAGTGCGAAAAGGTCGCGCATTCTAACGATGCAGCGACAGCGGGTCAAACGGCGCATTCTCATGGAGAAACAAAGAGTTGAGTAGTGATTACGGCAGCCGCGAGGCGCTCGAGCGCATCCGTAGCCTGGTTCGCCCCGAGCTGCAGGCGGTGGACGACGCGATCCGCAGCGGCTTTCACAGCGCCGTACCCCTGGTGGACCAGGTGTCCGAACACATCATCGGCGGCGGCGGCAAGCGCCTGCGGCCGCTGCTGGTCGTGCTCTCGGGCCGGGCCTGCGACCGCGGCGGACTGGGCTGCATCCAGGCGGCCGCGTTCATCGAGTTCATCCACACCGCCACCTTGCTGCACGACGACGTGGTCGACATGTCGGCGCGCCGGCGCGGCCGCGACACCGCCAACGAGATCTACGGCAACCAGGCCAGCGTGCTGGTCGGAGACTTTGTTTATTCACGGGCCTTTCAGCTGATGGCCGCCACGCGCTCGCAGCGCGTCATCGAGATCATGGCCAACGCGACCAACGTGATCGCCGAAGGCGAAGTGCTGCAGCTGATGAACGCTCACGACCCCGACACCACCGAGGCGCGTTACCTCGAGGTCATCCACCGCAAGACCGCGCAGCTGTTCCAGGCCGGCGCCGAGGTCGCCGCGGTCGTCAGCGGTGCGCCCGAGCCGCATCAGCACGCACTCGCGCGCTTCGGCCGGCACTTCGGCACCGCGTACCAGCTGATCGACGACGTGCTCGATTACCGCTCGGATCCGGCCACGCGCGGCAAGAACCTGGGCGATGACCTGGCCGAAGGCAAGCCGACGCTGCCGCTGATCCATGCGCTGCAGCGCTGCGAGCCGCAGCGCACCGCGCTGATCCGCGACGTCATCAAGAACGGTGGCCGCGATCATCTGCAAGAAATCATGGCAACAATTGAATCAACCGGCAGCCTTGAGTACACTGCGCGGCTCGCGCAAACCGAGGCTGATCAGGCGTTTACCGCGCTCGCGGCGCTCCCCGAAACGCCGTATCGGGAAGCCCTGGCCGCGCTGGTGCGCTTCGCGATCGCGCGCCAGCATTGACGGACCGTTTCGTTGCAGGTCAATTCGGGGTGTAGCTCAGCCTGGTAGAGCACTACGTTCGGGACGTAGGAGTCGCAGGTTCAAATCCTGTCACCCCGACCAATAATTTCAGTGAGTTATCTGTGATAACTGCGACCTTGAATCCGCGGTAAGTGCTTTGTAAGTGCTGTTGGCGCGCTTCTGTCCTCCAGAGACAGCGGCTGGGAACGTGCCGCCGAGGCTGCGCAATTTCTATGAAACGATTGCTTCCCACACTCCTGCGGATTGCTGATGTGCTCCTGCTTCCGCTGCTGCTTCCTGCCGCACGGCTACTAAAAGTCATCCGCCGCGTCGGAGTACATAGGCTGCCGCATTGCAAGAGCATGCTTATGAGGATTGGCGTGTTTCCCATTTGCAGTCATTACTATGAGCCGCAGTTTGATTACCGCACCACGGGGAAGCCATTCTCAGAGGATCGCGCGCTTCCGGGATTAAACTGGAACGTTGTCGAGCAACTCAATCTCCTTGCGACATTCTCGGCAACTCATGAGCTTGCAGACATCCCCAAAGAGAAACCTACCAGTATCGGCTTTTACTTGGATAACGGTTACTTTGCATCTGGCGACGCCGAATACTGGTATCAGCTGATTCGGTCGATAAAGCCGGCGAGGATATATGAAGTCGGCGGCGGGTACTCCACCCTGTTGGCGATCAAAGCTATCAAAAAGAATGCCGAACAGGATACCAATTACAAGTGTCAGCACGTTTGCATCGAACCTTATGAGATGCCGTGGCTGGAACAAACGAATGTAACGGTTGTCAGGCAGAGGGTCGAGGATCTTGATGTACGTTTTTTTTCTGATCTTCAGGAAGACGATGTCTTGTTCATTGACTCATCTCACATGATCAGGCCGCAAGGAGATGTGCTCTTTGAATATCTTGAGCTTCTGCCAACTCTCAATAAAGGTGTAATCGTGCACTTGCACGATATCTTCTCGCCCAAGAACTATCTAAGAGAATGGCTGGAAGACGAGGTGAAGTTTTGGAACGAGCAGTATCTGCTTGAGGCATTCCTATCGCACAATGCGACATGGAAAATCATAGGGGCGCTCAATTATCTGCGTCACAATCATTATGAGAAGCTGAAATCAATCGCGCCATTCTTGACTCCCGATAGGGAGCCGGGATCTTTCTACATAAGAAAAGCTGCCTGAGGCCGCCGCGTACTTTCTGTCTCTCGGCTCACTGAGATGTTGTGAGCGTTGCCGCGCCTCGCCGGCCTAGCCGTCGCGTTTCCGAAAGGCGGCCTCCCCGGCGTCCGACACTTCGACCCACTTAGGGTCGGGCGCGGCGTCGGGGACGTAACTCTCGTGCCAGTTCCACCACTTGTACGGCCGGCTCTGGGGGTAGCCCTCCGGCGAGTCCTCCCATGTCTCCTGACGCCCGAGCGCCGTCATGTCGAGGTAGCTCCAGGTGCTGCCCATCGCCTCGTCGCCGCGGCTGTTGATGAAGTAGGTGCGGAACACGCGCTCGCCGTCGCGGATGAACGCGTTGTGGCCATGCCATTGATCCACCCCGAAGTCGGCGTCGAAGCTGTCGGTGATGGTGTACCAGGGCATTTCCCAGCCCATCCGCGCCTTCAGGCGCGCGATGTCGGCCTGCGGTGCACGCGAGGCATATACGAGGGTGGTGTTGCGCGCGTTCAGGTGGGCAAGGTGACCGACCTGGTCGGCCCCTAGGGAGCAGCCCATGCAGGCATGCTCCGGCCAGCCGTGCACGCCGGGCTCGAAGAAGGCGCGGTAGACGATCAGCTGACGGCGGCCGTCAAACAGGTCGAGCAGGCTCGCTTTGCCCCCTGGCCCGTCGAACATATATGCCTTTTCCACGGCAACCCACGGCATCCGCCGTCGCTCGGCGGCCAGCGCGTCACGGGCCCGGGTCAGGGCCTTCTCCTTGACGAGAAGCTGCCCGCGCGCAGCCTCCCACTCTTGCGGCGACACAACTGGTGGCATCTTCATGGCGTGCTGTCCCTCCTTCCGGCCCTTCTCGGGTGATGTAATCGTGGTCATCGCAACCTCCGAATTAGAGCGATCTCGTGCCTTTGAGCTGCAGCGCGATACCGTACTGCATGAGATAGTCTTGCCGATAGACCTCGAACGGTGGGAGTGACAAGTGTGGCGGGATTCATGGTCGTCTGGCCACCTCTTTTCTCATTTGCCGTGCGGTCTGGTCATTGCGGCGCGGAAGGCCCTGGGTGTGTCGGACGCACGCCGCGCTGCGATGGTGCTTCCCGTTGGGCCTGAAACATACCCGGCCGATATGCTCCGGGGATGGTGCGGAAGGCGACGTTCAGGCGGTTCCACGAATTGATCATGGTGATGGCCAGCGTGAGGTTGGCAAGTTCCTCGCTGCTGAACTGGCGTCGTACAGAGTCGTAAGCCGAGTCGGGCACGTGACCTTCTCTTACCAGGGTTACGGCTTCCGTCCACTCAAGTGCCGCTCGCTCGCGCTCGCTGAAGAACGGGGTTTCGCTCCAGGCATCGAGCGCATACAGCCGCTGTTCCGTTTCGCCCTCGGCGCGCGCGTCCTTGCTGTGCATGTCAAGACAGTAGGCGCAACCGTTGATCTGCGAGGCACGCATCTTGACCAGATGGAGCAGTTTTGTCTCAAGTCCACAGCGGGAAAGATAAGCCTCAAATTCGAGCATCATCTTGACCGCCTGGGGAATGGCTTTCGGATAATCGAGTCTTGCGTCCATAGGAACTCCAGAAAGAGAGGGGTGTGGCCGTCAGTCATGACATCCGGACGCGGTCACACCGTGACATGACGCCCAGGCAATCCAGCCTGAGTCTCCGTGACGAGGTGGTTGCATGGAGCGCGTCCTCCCTCCGGCGCCACGCAGCGGTCAAGGTAGCTGTCGGACCAGCCGGATAACATCGTCTGTTTTGACCGAATCGGCGCCGGAAGAATCTGACACCGATTACACGGTGACGCTTGCAGTTCACACTGCTCTGGTTCAATCCATCGGAAACTCTGGCAAAGGCCGTGCGCGGTCGAAGCCCGGCATGGTTGTTCTGCTAGCGTTCTCAATGCGTAACATGCATTCTTGAGCCCCGGGAGTTAAGGAGCGCCCCGTCATGCACGCTTGCGGTCGCGCAGGAACGTCGCTCATCCTGATCGCTTTCCTGGCCATGACGATGGCGCCGCCATTGGCCGGCGCACGTGAACATGAAACGGTCAGCCGCAGCCTCAGCGACGACCGTTTCATCGCGGGAACCGACTTGATAATGACCGAAGAGGTTCCGGGGGATGCGATCCTGGTGGGCGGCAGGATTGCCACCTCGGGTGCGATTCATGGCGATGAAGTGGCGGCGGGTGGCCAGCTCGAATTGGGCGCGGACGTTGACGGTGGCCTCTATGTCGCGGGCGGCCGCGTGCATCTGGATGGAAAGGTCGGCCGCAATGCGCGTATCGCCGGAGCCGACGTCGAAGTCGGCCCCCAAGCCGAGGTACAAGGCGGTCTCACCATTGGCGGCGGTCG
This sequence comes from uncultured Gammaproteobacteria bacterium, assembly GCA_963701975.1. Lineage (GTDB taxonomy): Bacteria > Pseudomonadota > Gammaproteobacteria > Steroidobacterales > Steroidobacteraceae > FEN-1191. The sequence goes on along the minus strand of OY969692.1, from coordinate 2,055,738 downwards.
CGTCGAATTCAATGGCCGGGTGGGGAAGTACTTGCAAATCGGCGCGCGCAGTGCGCGCATCAATGGCCATGTCGGTGGCGATCTCGATGTCGCGAGCGCTGAACTGGATGTCGGTCCGAATGCAGTGATCGATGGCCAGCTCACCTACTACGGTCCTCGGGCAGCGACGATTGCCGCCGGCGCGCAGATCCGGGGCGGAGTGCATTACGTTGAGCGCAAGCCCTCCCCGGAGCATCGACGCGGATTCGGCGCGGGCGCCTGGATCTGGCTGATCGGGTGGTTCATTGCCGGAAGTATCCTGCTGGCGCTGTTCCCGGGCTTTGCCCGTTCGGCGAGCAACTCTGCTCTGCAGCGTACCGGGCTCGCTCTGCTGTTGGGATTTGCCGTGTTGGTCTGCGTACCCGTCGCGGCGATTCTCCTGATCGCTTCGGTCATCGGGATTCCACTGGCGCTGCTGCTGCTTGCTTCATATCTGGTGTTGCTGCCCCTCGGCTACCTGGCATCGGCCGTGGCCATCGGGGAATGGCTGCTGTTGCGCCTTCGACGCGGCGCCGAGATCTTCACGCGACAGCGGATCCTGATGCTGCTCGGGGTGCTGGTGGCGCTGTTTGTGCTGGCTCGGGTGCCCGTGCTCGGCGGGATCCTGCGGTTCCTGGTCATGTTGGCGGGTGTCGGCAGCCTGGTGATGGCCGGCGTGGCACGCCACCGCGCGCAGTGAACGCGTCGGCGCCCATGCCAGTCAGGGCACGTCTCATTCCTCGAAGGGCCGTCGCACTCTAGAGCTTCGACAGCACCTGCAGTGCGAGCGTCTTCTCGACCGCCATCACTTTTTCCGGCGCGGTCGCGCCGTACCACGTCAGCTTGAACGCGACATTCCCCTTTTTGACGAACAGGCTCGTGATATTGCTGCCAAAGCTTGCGTAGTACGCATCTTCGCCGACACCGCTGAGCGACGTCACGACGGCTAAGCCCTTGCCCTGTCCCATCTGGAGCATGCCCTTGCCGGCATCGAATCCATCCGCAGCCTGCAGGTAGAGCGTGAAAAATTTGATGGCCGCCGTGGCACCGCTGCTCGGCGCCCAGGTGCACGTCCGGGTGAACCCTGGAGTCACGTACTTACCGGCATCCATCTGCACAGCGAGGGCGGCGCTCAACTGTGCCTGGCTAAGGAGTGAGCAGGCATCGCTGGCCGACGCCGCGCCGGCGCACGGCGCCGCCGCGGCACCGACCATGAGAACGAAAATCCTGATGGCGTTAAGGCTGCTTCTCGAGCGCATATCGTAACCTCCCCTCTTACCGCGCTGATCTTACTCTTGGACTCTCTTGCCAAAGCCGGAGCGTAAATCCCTGACGAGCCAGCGGCAATCGGGCGAGATCCAACATCGGCGTCACCCGCCCGGCCGGCCACGACGCCTGGATCAGCCCGTGATCCTCATTCTGATAAGCTAAATCTTACGGTACGCCGACGTCATTGAGGAACGCACTCATGAGCGAGCAACAGTCCGCACCCGCCGAGTGGAGCACGCGCCCGGCATCTCCCGCGGGACCAGTCGTCGCGGGCCTGCCAATGCCGCGATTCGAGCACATCACAGTGGAGCCCATCAGCGGCGCCTGCGGCTGCATCATCCAGGGAGTGGACCTGACCCGACCACTGCACCCTCCGCTGTTGGGCGAAGTAATGCGTGCCTTCGAGCACTTTCTCGTCATCGTCTTTCGCAATCAACCGCTCTCGCCCGAGCAGCATAAGGCCTTCGCGCGGAACTTCGGCGAGCTCACCGAACTGCCCCAGGCACCGACGTACGAGGGACACCTGGACATGCAGGAAGTCCGTCGCGAGGCGAACGAGGACAAGAACGTCGTGCCTTCCTTCGAGCACTTCCACACCGACAGCCCGTTCCTGCCCCGGCCACCGCTGTGCGTGGTAATGCGCGCGCTCGCCGTGCCGCGCTTCGGCGGCGACACCGCTTTCTCGAATGCCTACCTGATCTACGAGGATCTGTCCGAGGGCCTGAAGAAGCTGTTGGACGAGCTGCAGGTGGTGTACTCGGGCAAGGACATCTGGTCGAAGAACGCGAAGCTCGATCCGGACAAGCGGCTACGACTGCGGGAAACACACTCCTTTACGGACGCCGAGCTGGAGAACATTCATCCGGCGGTGCGCCGCCATCCAGTCACGGGCCGAAAGGCGTTGTATGTCACGACAGCATATTTCAAGCGTTTCGTGGGCTGGAGCGAGGACGAAAGCCGTGCACTGCTCAACTATCTCCAGGGGCTGGCGCAGCGCGCCGAATACCAGTGCCGCGTGCGCTGGCACCAGGACACCTTGTTGGTGTGGGATAACCGATTTCTGCTGCATCGGGGCGTGCACGATTTCAGGAACGAGCGCCGTCATTTGATCCGCACCACCGTGATCGGCGAGCGTCCGATATAGTCGGACCACGCTCGATGGCATCACAGTCAGCCTCAGATTGGCGGGCCTACTCGATCTATACGCTGGGCGTTCTGAGCCTGATTTCAGCGTTCAATTACCTGGACCGGTCAATTCTGGCGCTGGCGCTTCCGGCCATCAAAGCCGAGATGCACCTGTCCGATACGGTTCTCGGACTGGTATACGGCTCGGCCTTCGCCATCTTCTATGCCATCTTTGGCATCCCGGTCGCGTGGCTCGCCGATCATGGCAACCGCCGCAGGATCATTGCGTTCGGCCTGGCCTTCTGGAGCATCATGACCGCGCTCACCGGCGTGGTGCTCAACGTCTGGCAGCTGGCCGCGAGCCGCTTCCTGATGGGATGTGGTGAGGCCTGCTGTGTGCCGCCGGCCCACTCCATCATCGCCGACCTGTTCGGGAAGCACAGCCGCGCGCTCGCCATGGCGATTTTCGGAACCGCCTATTCCGTGGCCTACGCGGTGTTCTTTCCGCTCGCCGGCTGGGTGATCAACGACTTTGGATGGCGGGCGATGTTCGTCGCCGCAGGGCTGCCGGGCGTGCTGCTCGCAATCGTGTTTCGATTCAGTGTGCGCGAGCCGCCGCGGGTTGCCTCGGATCACGAGAGGATACAGGCGCAGCGCGCAACCCTATCCGACAGCGTGCGCTTTCTCACCGCTTCGCGAACCTACCTGCTGATTCTGGTCGGATCGGCGTTCATGGGAGCGAATGCCTATGCCACCAGCGCCTGGTTCCCGACGTTTCTGTCGCGCGTGCAGGGCATGAGCCTGGCGCAGATCGCCTCCTACATTGGGCCGCTGCGAGGGATTCTGGGAGCGGCCGGCATTCTCGGCGGCGGCTGGCTGGCCGACCGTCTCGCGCGGCGCGACATGCGATGGCGCCTGTGGGTGCCCGCGCTCGGCTGCCTGGCGCTCGCACCGGCTGAGGCGCTCTTTCTTCTCGCGGATCGACGCGCTGCCTGGATCGCCGGGCTGGCGCTGACCAGCCTTCTGTCACTCCTGCACCAGGCACCGGTCTTCGCGGCAGCCATGAGTGTCGCCAAGGCGCGGATGCGGGCGGTGGCCTCCTCCGTGATCGTGTTCTGCGCGGCCGTCATCGGACAGATAGCCGGGCCGCTGTTGATTGGAGCTCTGAACGATCGCCTCACGGGCACGTTCGGCACGGGCGCAATCCGGTATTCGTTGTTAGTCGTCGCCGTGTGCTCGGTGGCCGCCGGCTGGTCGTTTCTGATCGCCGCGCGCACCTTTGAGGCGGGCGTCTATCGGAACATTCCTCTCGCCACACCCTCCTGACGATTGCCCGTATTGGCGCGCGAACCCGCATGCTCACGAGCGATCGCGGCACTCGAGGTTTTCTGCGCGCTCGCTCCCCCGCCCTCAGCCCGGCTGAAGGCTCAGTATCCAGCGCACCAGCGTGCGTGCCTCGTCGAGGCTGACGCGTTCGTTCGGGATCATCGGAATGCTGCCCCAGTTGCCGGCGCCACCGTGGATGATCTTCTCAGCCAGGGGTTCCACGGCCGCCTCGCCCTCGGCCCGGTGGCGGGCCGCAACCGCGATGAACGGCGGCCCGATGCGCTGGGCATCCACCGCATGGCACTCGTCGCAATGATGTTGCAGTGCCAGCGCTGAGAGCCTGGCGCCGGAGTCGGCGGCTTGCACCGCTGCGGCCGACAGCGCGGTGGCGACAGTGAAGGCGGCCAGGGTGCCTGCGCGTATCAGGCAGCCAGCGCGAGACGTCTGATTCATCGCGACCCCAATGCGCTGGCGAGCGCGGGTGGCGCGGCACGTTCGGCGCGCGCCACCTTGGCGGCCGGGGCGACCGCATCGCCCGGATCGATGATCAGTGCCATGCGAGGCCCTCGCACGTGTTCGACGATGTTGGCGTAGGACGTGACCAGCGCCCCCGTTTGCCGGTCGACGATGACGCTGCGCAGGAACGCGCGCTCGCGCGGCAGTGGCAGTATGCCGAAGGACGTCGTCTTCGGATCGAATCGATAGATCGCATCCGCATTGGAGGTCGTGATCCAGACGACCCCGCGCCGTGAATCCCAGGTGGTCGAATAGGGTGCGCTGGCGCGGTCGGGCAGATCATAGATCCCGATCATCCTGAGGGCCCGCGTGTCGTATGCGGCGAGCTGTCCGGCTCCATAGAGCGCCAGGTACAGCACTCCATCGTCGGATATCGAGATGCGGCGCGGACCGGCAGTCGGGCTCGGCAGCGATACCTGGGTCTCGAACTTCAGGGTCTCGGTATTGAAGCTGCCAAAGCTCCCGATACCGACCTGGCAGTACCACACGTGCGTGCGGTCCGGGCTCATCGCCAGACCGTAGACCAACTCCCCGCCGCTACGACCCGGTACCGGCGGAATCGGAAAGCCGCCGCTGGCACCGCTGCGGGGGTCAAACCAGCCGATCGCGTTATTCGCAATATCCGAAAACCAGACGCGCCCATGCCGGTCGGTGGTCAGGTCATGGTGGGTATCGAACGACAGGTCATGCAACCCAACCGGGTGCCCTGCCACCGGAGCGAGCGCCCAGAGCTTCCAGTTCTCGGACTTCGGATCGAGGCGCGCGACATGCCCGGGGAAGAACGGTCCGACCCAGAGTCCGTCACGGCCTCGGACCAGCGTGTGCGGGCCGAGCAGGTCGGGCCCGGGAATCGTCAATGCTCGAATGGCACCGCTGGCCGTATCGATGCGATACACCCGATTGGAACTCACGTCCGCGACAAACAACGTACTCGCATCATCGAGCGTCACCGCCTCACGAATCGCATTGGGTTCGGGTACTTCGTATTCGCGGATCAGCGTCCGCGCGTTGGTAACGAGCGGTGCGCCGTAGGTGTAACCGCGGACCTCCTGCAACCGGCCCTGCAGCGCGCTCGCGAGCAACTTGGCGGTCGGTCCCGGCTCACCGCCCGAGTACACACCCCCGCCGCCCGGTGCGGGACCACCGGCGCGCGCGAACTCCCTGCCCGAGATGTAGTTCATCTGCTGAACCACCGCTTCCCAGCTCTGCTCGCGCGCTGCAGGCGTCTGGGTCTGCGGTGTGTCGTCCAGCAGTTGGGCGTAAGCGCGTACTTCTGGCGCAGGGAGCTGGTGACAGCCGACACAGGTGTTGATCAGTGCCTCCCGATCCTCGGCACGTGTAATCCCGCGAAGGTACGCCGATGCGGGCGCCGTTCCGGCCTGATTGGCCTCTGGCCGCATCAGCAGCGTGACGCCGTCCGCGGTTGCGACCGGTGAGGGTGTTTCGATCTGTCGGTAGCCGAGCAGCCGGACGGACAGCGTGCCGCCCGGGGCATCGGTCGGGAATGTGAATGCACCGTGTGCGTCCGTGAATACCGTCAGTGCCGTCGGTCCGCGCGCCTGTGCCGACTTGGTCAGCGTCACCATGGCCTGGCCAAGTCCCTGACCATTGAGATCGATCACACGGCCCTGGGTCGCCGCGGCGGCATCGAACGCCACAGCAGATGCCCACAGCGAGCACGCCACGCCGCGCAATCTGCGCCCTCGAAGTAGATTCATCGTGTGCTCCTCGTGGACCGCTCGGGCGCGGCTCGATGTGCTCTGGTTCTGCCGAAATTGGGGGTGCCAATGTTGCGATGCGTCAACCGGCCTCCCGAACGCCTCCCTGCAGCACTGCAGGTCATCGAGGTACCGAATACCGACGAGTCGCACGGCGGTGCCACGGCACTTTACGACGCGTGATATTTTTCGGCAAAGACCCGGAGCTCATCATGCCTGAATTCGTCATCCGCCCGCACGGCCGGCTCCATGACTGGATCGCACACGAGAAGGGATACTTCCGTGACGAGGGCCTGAACTATCGCCTTGCAACGGACGAGGAGCGCGAGAATCGGTCGAAAGAAGTTGATCCCGCCACAGGCGCCCTTCGCGAGATTCGAACCGGCGCGTATGAGATGTACGAGCAGGGTGGCGGAGCCAAAGGCGAGGCGCATTCAGACATCAGCTGCGCTTGCCACTGGACTGTAAACGAGGCTGCGGCACGCAATGTCGGCCGTATGTGGGCGAGTGCCTACTCTGTGATGCCCGGTGCCGTCATGGTTGGTGCGGATTCGCCCATTCGCCGGCCCGAAGATCTCGCCGGTAAGGAAATCGCCGTGGGCTATCGCTCTGGTAGCCACTACACCACAATCCAGGCGCTCGAGCCGTTCCTCAAGCGCGAAGACATCAAATTGAAGTTCGGCGGCATGCCATGGGCCCGCGTCGATGCCGGCCTTGATCGCGATGTTGCCGCAACCACTGTTTGGGGCATTGCGTACTACGTGTGCGAACAGCTCGGGATGCGCAAGATCGTGGACGCCACGTTCATGGGCGGCTTCATGGTCCCGCCGCTGACACCCACCGAAGACGTCGAGCGCTATTTCCGGGCACTGAAGCGTGCGCAGCTCGACATCGATCTCGCCGCCGAGCAGTACAAGCATCATTATGCGCGCGAGATCCCGCCACGCTATCGCGAGCGAGTGGATGTGCGGCTCTTCGGCCCCGGCGAGCGCGTGGTGTTTCTGCCGTATTCGCGCGAGACGTTCGAATCGACGCAGCGCTGGATTCACGAACGCGACATTTTCGAGACGGCGCCGGTCTGCAACTATGACGCCGCCATGGCGGGTCAAGCATCGTAGTTGGGAATAGATCCTAGCCGGGATAGAGCCGAAACCGGTGCCGAGGTCCAGCGGCGGTATCGACATGCGACTTCCGCGATCAACCAGCGGATCATGTCAGCGGAGTGGGGACGTAGGAGTCGCAGGCTCAAATCCTGTCACCCGACCATCACGGTTTCGCCTCCTGGGCTGCAACACCAGGTCTCATGCTGCCATCCGGCAGCGGCACCGCGATCGGGGCGATCTGCACCCTCGCAGCGTAGCCCGTGAGACTAACTGCGCTAGCCGCGGTGAAATCCGAGATCGCGGCCGACAGGCGCAAATCGTTTCACCAGCCGAAACGGGGTTCCAAGGTTGGCGCGAAACCGCTCTACTTCGGTCTGTCGGAACTATGTCTTCTTCTTCAGGAGCTGATCCAAGCTCGCGAGACCTTCCTTATCCAGTACCGTGCCAAGCTGCGTGTTTGCGCGATAGCCGGCAGCTACGTGCTGCCCATACTCGTTGCGCAATGTACGAACAAGCGTATCACGGCGCTTATGCCGTATCTCTCCGTCCCGATCGCGCTGACGCCCGTCTAATCCTTTGGGAAAATGTCTTGCAGCCATTGCTATCTCCATGTCCGCGCTACTGGCAGCCGGTTGATCACAAGTCAAGAATTGCAGAACTCCATCCGCCCGTTCCAGGGCGCATGGAGTCGCCGTTGCCGGTAGACCGAAACCAAAGAACGCCTACTTCAAAGAATCCTTCACTCTTTGCTTGATTTCGCCCACTTTCTCTTGAACCTTGCCGAGGTTCTTTTGAATGTTGCCTTTTGCTTCCAGCGTTGTGTCGCCCACGAGCTTACCGGTCGCTTCCTTGATCGTTCCTTTCGCCTCTTCCACGACGCCCTTAACCTGGTCCTTGTTGATGCCCATGACGTGCTCCTGCTTAACACATGCCGGCAAGCGGTCGGCGCGCGATACAAAGCTGGAAAGTCCAAGTGACAAAGAGGGGCGCGTGTAGATCCCCGCCGATCGGTGGATCCGGATACGCACCGCGTCAATGGTTTACCAGCTATCTCACTCTAGGCCGCGCTGCCTCATGAAGTCTGTACGCAATACCACGGATGTCCGGCGTTAACTGCTCCCGCAGACGGACAGACCTTATCTGACTATCGGCCCGGCGCGGGGCGAACCTGCCCGCCGCCGAACCTCAATGGACTGCTAGGGCTTGACCGGCTGCGGCGTGACTTGCCCTTAGTGCTGCTTGAGGCACGCAATGATGCGTCCGCCGCCTGAGGCTACTCCGGAACAGAGTTTTTGCACGTCGGTAGCGCACGCGGCGCGGGCGTCCGCCAGGGAAGGCGGCGACTGGGCTTGCGACGGCGACGATTGCGGTGCAGGTAGATCGTCGGCCAATAACGCCTGTGCCGCAACGACGGCGCAGAGGATAAGCGCGGGTAGCGATCGGGACATCAAGCACTCCTGTCAAAAGCGACCGAAGCATGCCAGCTTCAGTATCATTGGACCAATCGATGCGAGCGGATTGTTCTATGCGCAATTTCTCAGCCTGGATCGCAGCCGTCGCGGCGTGCCTCGCGGCGGCGTCGGCCCAATCGGCGACCCGGGTGACGCTGACGCGCCTGGCCTGCGGGGAGGGCCCGGCGCCCGAGGATGTAAGCTCTTACTCCGATACCTACGCGTACTCCGATTTCAAGTTCAGGCTCACTTACAGCTGCTACCTGATTCGGCACGGCTCCGAGTACATGATCTGGGACACCGGAAACCCGCTGGGCAAGGGCCCCGACAGTCCCAAAGCGAGCCTGGTCGAGCAGCTTCGCGTGCTCAAGCTGCGCCCGGATGACATTCGCTATGTCGGCATCAGCCATTACCACCAGGACCACACCGGACAGCTCGGAGCCTTCCCGCAGTCAACGTTGCTCATCGGCAAGGGTGACTGGGACGCACTGACGGCGGCCAACGCCCCCAACGGCATGGATGCCAGGATCGCGTCGGAGTGGCGCGCGCCATTCGTGCACTGGATCTCGCAAGGGGGCAAGCTCGAGGCGCTTGCCGGGGACAGCAAGGACGTCTTCGGGGATGGAACGGTCGTCATGCTCAGCACGCCCGGCCATACGCCCGGACATCACTCTCTGCTGGTTCGCCTCGAGAAGACAGGCAATGTGCTGCTCACTGGCGATCTGACGCACTTTCGGGAGAACTACGACAACAACCAGGTGCCGAGCTGGAACACGAGTCGCGCTGACACGCTCGCCTCGCTGGACCGGTTCAAGCAGATCGCCCGCAACTTGAATGCCGTGGTGATCATTCAGCACGATCCCCGTGACATCGACAAGCTGCCGCGCTTCCCGGCGGCTGCGGATTGAATTCGCTGCCGGGGCCTGGCCTGGCACTATAATTTCGGGGGCGTGTCCGGCGACAGGTCAAGCGCATGGCACTGTGGGTAGGAACATCGGGGTACAACTATCCGGAATGGAGGGCAAGCTTCTATCCCGAGAAATTCCCGACGACCAGGATGCTACCCTACTACGCCGAGCGCTTTTCGACCGTCGAGATCAACTACACCTTTTACCGGATGCCGAATGAGAAACTGCTCGCCGGCTGGAACCTCCAGACCCCGGAGCGTTTCAAGTTCACGCTCAAGGCACCCAAGCGCATTACCCACGACGCCCGGCTGCGTGACTGCGCGGACCTGGTCGGGTATTTCCTCGACACCGCGCTCACGCTCGGGCCGAAGCTCGGTGCGATACTGTTCCAGCTGCCGCCCTTTCTGCGCAAGGACCTGGCGCTGTTGGACGCGTTTCTGGCCAGCCTGCCCGACGGCTTGTGCGCGACCTTTGAGTTCCGGCACGCCTCCTGGCTCGAGGACGCGGTCTACCAGCGCCTGCGCGCGAAGAATCTGGCGCTGTGCATCGCCGACAGCGAGGAGCGCTCGATACCGATCGAGATCACGGCCGACTACGGCTACTTTCGTCTGCGCGACGAGGGCTATCAGCCGGCCGACCTGGTGCGCTGGGCGCATGCCATTCGGGACAAGACCTCCGCCTGCCGGCACGTCTACGTCTATTTCAAGCACGAGAAGCAAGGCAAGGGTCCGGACTTTGCACGTCAGTTCATGCAGGCCTTCGGCGCCTAGGGCCCGCACCACGGTGCCGGCCGTCAGAGCGCCCCATTGACCCTTCCCGAAGGCCTCACGAGCGCGCAGGCTCAGGACCGCCTGCGCACGATCGGCGCCAACGCCGTGGCGGACGTGGCCCCGACGCTGTGGGGCCGCGCACTGGCGAAGTTCTGGGCACCGGTACCGTGGATGCTCGAGCTCGCGATCGCGTTGCAGTTCATGCTGCACGAGTACGTCGAGGCGGCGGTGATCGCCGTGTTGCTGGTATTCAACGCCGCGCTGGGCCTGTTCCAGGAAGGGCGTGCCCAGGCGACGCTCGATGCCCTGAAGTCGCGGCTGGCGCTGCTGGCGGTCGTGCGGCGCGACGGGAATTGGCAGACCCTGCCGGCCAGCGAGCTGGTGCCGGGCGACATCGTCAAGCTGACGCTCGGCAGCATCGTGCCGGCAGATGTGCGAGTGCTGCAGGGGAGCGTCCTGCTCGATCAGTCGATGCTGACCGGCGAATCGATGCCGATCGAGGGTGGCATCAACACGCAGACCTACGCAGCATCGCTGGTGCGCCGGGGCGAAGCCGTGGCCGAGGTCACCGCCACGGGCGCGCGCACCCAGTTCGGCAGGACAGCGCAGCTGGTCAGCGATGCCCGTACGGTGAGTTCGCAGCAGCAGGCGGTGCTGCGCGTGGTGCGCAATCTTGCGCTGTTCAGCGCCACGATGATCGCCGTGCAGCTCATCTATGCCTCGGTGACCGGCATGCCGGCGCTGCAGATGATCCCGTTGGTGCTCACCGCAGTGCTGGCCGCGATCCCGGTGGCGTTGCCGGCCACGTTCACGCTGGCCTCGGCGTTCGGTGCGCGCACACTGGCCGCCCGCGGCGTGCTGCCGACACGATTGTCGGCCATCGACGAGGCCGCGACCATGGACGTGCTGTGCTCGGACAAGACCGGGACCCTGACGCAGAACGCGCTGGCCGTCACGAGTATCTACGCCACGCCCGATTGCAACGAGACCCGCGTACTGACGCTGGCAGCGCTGGCAAGTGCGGACGGCGGCCTGGATCCGGTCGATACGGCGGTGCGGGCCGCTGCGGCGCGCGCGCTCGCCGCGCTGCCACCGCGGATCTCGTTCGTGCCGTTCGATCCGGCGCAGAAGATGTCCGAGGCACAGGCGCTGGATGCGAACGGCCGGCCGATGCGGATCGTCAAGGGCGCGATCGCCCGCATCGCTCGCCTGGTGCCGCCGCCGCACGGCCTGACGGCAGCGGCCGCGGCGATGGAATCCCAGGGGTATCGGGTCCTGGCAGTCGCGGCCGGACCGCCCGAGCAGCTGGCCTGGGTCGGATTGATCGCACTGAGCGATCCGCCGCGTAGCGAAGCGCGCGCGCTGATCGCCGAACTGAAATCGATGGGTGTGCAGACCGTGATGGTCACGGGCGATGCGGCGCCGACTGCACTCGTGGTCGCGCGCGCGGTCGGGCTCGACGGTCCGGTCTACCCTCCAGGGCCGCCCCCGGAGCGGGTGCAGCCTCGCGACTTTGCCGTGTTCGCGGGTGTGTTCCCGGAAGACAAGTTTCACATCGTACGCGCCTTCCAGAACGGCGGACATACGGTCGGCATGTGCGGCGACGGCGTCAACGATGCGCCGGCCCTGCGGCAGGCACAGATGGGGGTCGCGGTCTCGACCGCCACCGACGTCGCGAAATCAGCAGCCGGCGTGGTCCTCACCCAGCCCGGACTCGGCGGCATCGTCGAGGCGGTGCGATGCGGGCGGGCGACCTACCAGCGCATCCTGACCTACACGCTCAGGTCCCTCACCGCCAAGATTAATCAGATGCTGTTTCTGACGGTCGGACTGCTCCTGACGGGACAAGCCGTTCTGACACCGATGTTGATGGTGCTGCTGATGATCAGCGGCGATTTCCTGGCGATGTCTGCGACCACCGACCATGTGCGTCCCTCGCCTCAGCCCAATGCGTGGCGCATCGGCCGGGTGACCGCGTTGGCCGCGGTCCTCGGTCTGGGCAATGTGGCATTCTGCACCGGCGTGCTTGCCGTGGGTCTGCTTCATCTGGGACTGGTCGCGGGCCGCGGATTGCGCACGCTCGCTGCCGTGGCGCTGGTGTGCAGCAGCCAGGCCACCTTCTATGTGGTCCGCGACCGCCGGCATCTGTGGAGCTCGCCCCCGAGCCTCTGGGTCGTATTCTCCTCGGTGCTCGATCTATCGATCATCGCGATCCTCGCGGGGCGCGGCCTGCTGATGCACGCGCTGCCGTGGTCGCTCATCGGCGCGGTGTTGGTCGCATCGGTGTTGTTTGCCCTGGTGCTCGATGCCGCGAAGAGTCTTGTGCTCGCACGCATGCAGCTGCAATAGCCGGCTTGCAATCCGCTGCGCGCAGCGGATTGCATCAGATGCTCGCCGGGTCCGACAGGACCCGCCGGGCCATCTTCCCGATATCGGAGATCACCTGGACTTCGGCAAGCAGTTCCTCGCACATGGGGCCTGCGGCCAGGATGAAACCCCCATCCCGATGGTTACCCTTTCTCCAGCGCGGACTTTGTATTTCGACCGTGCCGATGCTGGGCGATCGCAGCGCATTCGGGAAATACCCGCTGGGGTAATGGATCAACAGATCCGGAAGATTGTGGGCGCACCGCCCCTGGCAGCTGTGCGAAGGACGGGTGATCGCGAATTTCAGGGCTGACCCGTCCGCGTCATCCCGAAGACTCAGGAATTGCCTCTCGACCGCATCGACCAGATCGTTGTCAGGCAGCGCTGAGGAAGCACTTCGGAACAGGGCGCGTTCCCCGCGCGCCGAGATTCGAAGCGCCAGGAAATTCTCATTGTACGGAAGCATCGTACAGGGCCACGTCGTGGGATTCTGTCCGATGAGCTTTTCGCGCAGCCTCAGATAAAGTGGCCGATCCGACCCATCCTGCACGCCGATCTCGCCGGACAAGATCCGGTTGATGCGTGCTACGACTTCAGGCATCAGATGCTCGAGCGAACCATTGCGTTGAAAATCGGTGGGAGCCAGCACGATGCATTCGGCCGCTGGCCCTGCCGATGACACCAGGGCTCCGACGGCGGCATCGATGGCGTTGAGGATCACAAGGATCGGATGATCATGAGTACGCAACTCCTCAAACGACGGCAGGACGTCGAAGTCCCAGAACTTGTGGTCGATGCAATGCAGCTGGCTGAATCCGATGCAAAACAAATCCCAGGCCCTGCAATCAAGATAGTGCAGCCCGGCTGAGCGTTTCATCGAAACCTCAGTGATCATCTTGGCCACGATGTCCTCGGGTTCCTGGCGGTCGATCTCAAATTCAAGATAACCGCATTCGTGGGGCGGTCTTGCGCCAAACCGTTGCAGGACGTCATCGATGATGGAGGCTGGAAAACTGTGCGGACACGGAAAGTATTCGCCGTGTGTCAGCCAGTCGACGATATGCATGCCGTTCAGTGGCCCGGGCGCGCGGCATTTGGGCACATCCAGGATCGCGACCTGCCTGCCCTGGCCCGACAGCTCGTCCCAGAAAGTGGGCAGTCGTTCCGTTTCGTGCGCCATGCCCAGGCGATTGTTGTGCTGCGGCGTCCGATAGTGATATCGGCCATGCTCGCCGACCGGCAGCAGGTATTGAAACGAGGCCCATAGCGCATCGTCGGTGCTGCCCAGAGGCGCTGACAGTGGCCGGGCGGCCCCGCGACGGCGCACAGCCGCCAGGTTCGGCAGCGAACCATCGAGGCTGTAGCGATCGAGCATGCGGCCATCGGCCCCATCGAGGCAGATCATGATCACGCGGGCGCTCATGCGGTCGCCTACCTAGGAAGAGCCCTTCAATCGCGCCAGTGCCGCGACCACGTCGCCGGAGCCGCGCAGCCCCTTCCTGGCCATCCACATGGCCACTTTGGGGCCGCCGCGCGCCAGCAGGCCCAGCCAGCCGCGCCGTGTGAGCTTGATCAGGCCGCTGTGGGGGTATACGCGGATCTTAGTATCCGGATCGCGCGAAACGATGTGCTCGAAGAAGGCGATGCCGAGCTCGCCGAGGTCGGCGTCTGCCATCGCGCAGATCGAACGGACCGCTCCCGGCGCCAGCCGTAACTCGAAATCCGGGTCCTGGGCCTTGCCCGGCTCGATCGCCGGCGTGGCGGCGTTGAGGTAAAAGCGCCACTCGCTGGCCACATCGGTGTAGGTCACGGCGACCTCGGCACCCTCGCGCAGCAGGCCGGCCGCCCTGCGCGCCGCCGGGCTGGTGAGCACGAAGCGCGCCAGCATCGCATCGGCGCCCTCGCCGTCCGCTTGCCCTGCCGCCTGCGCTGGCTCGGGCACTGCGGTCGTTGCGGGGTCATCTGTTACCATGATCACCGGCCAAGGATGGCACAACTCGTACGCGTCCTGGGAGTTGCTCAATGGTCGCGGCCGCCGGATCTCTGCCACGCGATACCAACGATTATGTAGAACGGCTGCGCCGACTCAAGTCGATGCTGCGGCTGCGCAGCTTCGAATCGGCGCTTCTGCGGCAACCCAAACCCGGCTTTCAGCTGCTGTCTCGCGGCGAGGAGGCGATTGCCGTAGGGGTCTGCGCCGCGCTCGAACGCACCGATGCGCTGCTGTGCAGTGGTCGCAGCATCGCGATCGCGCTGGCGCGCGGCGTGCCCGCGGGCGGCCTGCTGGCGGAGCTGATCGGCAAGGATGGGGGCCCGAACCGGGGGCGCGCCGGGCGCGCGCATGTGTCGATGCCATCGATCGGCCTGTTCGGCGCCCATGGCGTGGTCGGCGGCAACATCTCGGTCGCGGCCGGCGTGGCGCTCGCGCAGCAGCAGCTCGCAAGCACCGCGGTGACGTGCTGCCTGTTCGGCGATGGCGCCTGCGGCGCGGGGGTGCTGCATGAAACACTCAACATCGCGGCGCTGTGGCGCCTGCCGCTGCTGCTGGCCTGTGTCAATAACGGCTATGCGGTCTCGACCTCGGTGCGCGAGGGCCTGGCACCTGCGCACCTGACCGACCTGGCCGGCCCATTCGGCATCCCGGCCATCGCCGTGGACGGCACCGACGTCGATGCGGTGGCGGCGGCTATCGCAGGCGCGGTGGCCAAAGCGCGTGCCGGACAAGGCGCATTCTTCCTCGAGCTGCAATGTGCGCGGCTGGCGACGCATTCGACGCTGACTCGCGAGGAACGCTCGCCAATGCAGCTGCAGCAGCTGTGCGATCGGGATCCGCTGCTGCTGTACGAGCGGCGGCTGCGCGGCGAGGCGATCCTGGATGATGCGCTCTGGACGCAGCTGCGCGCCGAGGTGGATGCCGACATCGCCGACGCCGAGCGCTTCGCGCAGGCCGCCCCATGGCCGGATGCCGAGACGGCACTGCTCGATGCCTAAACTCTTTTTCCGCGAAGCGCTGGCACGGGCGATGGCCGAGGAGATGGAGCGCGAGCCGCGCGTGATCCTGCTCGGCCAGGACATTGCCGCGCACGGCGGCTCATATGCGGAGACGCGCGGCCTGTTCGAGCGATTCGGGCCGTCGCGTGTGCGCAATACGCCGGTGGCCGAGGCGGTCACGGTCGGTGTGGCCGCCGGCGCGGCCGCCGCCGGGCTGCGGCCGCTGGCATTCATCACCTACCTGGACTTCCTGATGCTGGGCCTCGACGCCCTGGTGAACTATGCGGCGAAGCTGCGCTTCAAGAGCGCCGGCCAGCTGGCCGCGCCGATGGTGGTGAAGGCCACGGCGGGCGCCAAGGGCCAGGGACCGACGCACGCGCAATCGATCGAGCCCTGGCTGATGAACGTACCCGGACTCACGGTGCTGGCGCCATCGAGTGCCGGCGACGCCTATGGCCTGCTCAAGACGGCGCTGCGCGCACCGGGTCCGGTGGTATTCATCGATCACAAGAAGCTGTTCCCGCGCGGCGGCTTCGTGCCCGATCACGAGGAGCTGATCCCGGTGGGCAGCGCCGCGCTGCGGCGTGAAGGCCGGCACCTGACCCTGGTGGCGCACTCGTACATGAGCGTGCTGGCGCTGCAGGCGGCGGACGTGCTGGCGGCCGAAGGCATCGAGGCCGATGTGATCGACCTGCGCTCGCTCTGGCCGATCGACTGGGACACGCTCGCGAGCTGCGCGCGCCGCACCGGCCACGTGCTTGCGATCGAGGAAGGCCAGGTGGTGTGCGGCGTGGGTGCCGAACTCGCCTTCGGGCTGCGCGAGCGCATTGCCGATCTGCGCGTCGGCCGCCTGGGCGCTCGCCGCGCGCCGGTCGCGGCCAGTCCGGTGCTCGAGGCGTTCACGATCCCGGACGTGCAGGCCATCGTGCGCGCCGCGCACCGGCTCCTGACCGACACCGCGGGCAGCGAATCCGCCCTCACCTAGCGAGCACGCTTGATCAGGAAACTGGTGATCCCGGTGGAACTGGGCGAGGCCATCGAGGTGCGGCTGCTGCAGTGGTCGAAGGCCGAGGGCCAGCCGGTCGCCGCCGGCGATGCGCTGCTCGAGTTCGAGACCGACAAGGCGCTGGTGTTGGTGTCGGCCGCGCAGCCCGGCACGCTGCGCCGATGCTTCTATGCCGAAGGCGAGTGGATGAAGCCCGGGGACGTGGTGGCATGGCTCAGCGACACCCCGGACGAGCTGCTGCCGACGGCGCGGGATGCGCCGGCTGAAGAGCTGGTGGTGACGTTCGACATAACCTGATGCCGCCCCGCCATGCGATGGCGAGCGGCTTTGCGGCTCGCAACTTGACGCGGTCGCTTCGGCCTCAATACTGTGGATCGGTGTCGACGGCCATCTCCATCTTGTTGCTTCAGGGCGATGCCGAGGCGCGCTTGCTGGCCGGCGCGCAACCCGCGATCCAGTCGGTGCTACCTGATCGGCAGGTGCAATTGATCCGGGCCTGGAGCACGCGGCCCGACTGGCTGGACAGGGACGCGCCCGGACCGCCGGGCACTCTGCGCCGACGCGGCCTGCTCGAGGATCTGGACGTACGCGCGCTGCTCGAACAGCCGCAGCGCCTGGTGATCTTCTCGTTCCTGCCGGCGGTGGCGCTAGCGGCGCTGAAGCATCGGGACGGCGGCGTGTTCCTCGCGCACCAGGGTGTGCGCGAGCGCTGGTCGCCGCAGGATGCGGCAGTGATCGAGGCGCAGTGCGCACAGCAGCCTGCCCTGTCACCGCACGATGCGGCGATGGCATTGGAGCCGATCATCGAGCGGCTGCAGCGGCGCGGCACCGCGGTGGCCATCACGAGCGCTTTTCGCCACGTCCGCGAGCCGTTGCAGCATCAACAGCGAACCGGACCGCCGCCGCTGCGCGAGCTGATCCGGCGCAGCAATCTGGAAGTCGCGCGACTGTCGCAACGGACCGGGTGCTTCGTGCTCGATCTGGATCGTCCGCTGGCGCAGGAGGGCGGCGAGGCGCTGGCGAGCGACTGCTTCGGCGGCACCGGCCGCGCGGCCGAGCTCGCGTTGGAGGAGCTCGTCGCACTGTTGATGGATGCATTACCGGACGAGCTGATGCCGGCTGAAGTCCCATGATCCTGTCGCTGCCGCTGCCGCGCATCGGTGAACGCATGCGGGTCGGCACCGTGTCGCGCGTGATCGCGCGCGCGGGCGACGCGCTGCGCCCCGGCACCCCGGTGGTCGAGGTGCATGTCGAGCTCGACGAGGCCAGCGCCCGGGATTGCCCGGCGATGTTCTCCTTCCGGCTGATTGCCACCGAGCGGGCATACCTGCGCTCGCTGTGGGTCGCGCGCGGGGATGTCCTCGAGGTCGCCGCGCTGCTCGGCGTCGCCACGACGATGCCGGACGAGGCCTTCGACGGACCGGCGACGCGTGCGCTGCGCACGACGTCGGTGGCGATTCAGGTCGATCCGCTATCGACCTAGGCGGCCGGTACGTGCAAACCAGTGTCATCGTGATCACCCGGGACGAACAGCCGCGGCTGCGGTTGTGCCTGGCGGCGCTCGGGCGGCAGAGCGTGCACTGGCAGCAGGATGCGGAGCTGATCCTGGTCAACGACGGTTCGGCAACGCCGGTCGCAACCACCGACCTGCCGCCGGGGGCGCCGGCGCTGCGCATCCTGCGGCATGCGCGCAGCCGGGGCCGCTCGGCGGCGCGCAATGCGGGCGCCGCGGTGGCCCGCGGTCGACGCCTGCTGTTCCTTGACGGCGATGTGCTGCTCTCGCCCGAAGCGATCGAGCGCCACGCCGCGCTCGCGCCCGATGAACTCGGCCGTGGCGAGCAGCGACACCTGCGTGGCACGCGCTTCTTTCGCGATCCGCGCACCGGCGAGCCCTGGCCCGGCAAGGAAGACCTGGTCCGCCGCCTGGGTGATCTGTCGTCCCGCCTGGTGACCGAACAGATGATTGCCGAGGCGCCGTTCGACCGCTGGGTCGAGCGCTCGGATTCGTCGATCTATCCGGGCGCCGCGCCGCGCAGGCTCTACGACCTGGAGATGAGTGCATTGCGCGCGCGCTCCGCCCCCCGGGCGGAATGGATGGCGGCCGCCGGTCACAATTTCTCGGTGCCGCGGCTCGCCTTCGAGGCCGTCGGCGGCTTCGACGAGGCGCTCTCGCTCAATGAACACCGCGAACTGGCGCTGCGATTGTGTCGCCGCGCAGCCCGCGTCGTCGTGGTCGAGGGCGCGATCTCCATTCACGTAACGCATCGCGAAGGATGGCGCGACCCGCTGGCCGGCGACGACCCGTGGCAGGCGATCTTTGCACGACGGCATCCGATCGAGGCCCAGCTCATGCTGCATTTCTGGCGCAGCCTGGCGGCGGATCGCAGCATCGATCCGGCAGAGCGTGTATTGACGCTCGAAGCGGTGGACGCGCTGCTGCGCCAGCACGCGGCCTCCCAGGATCGCGTGACATGAGCGATAGCACGACCCGACCCGCCCGCGCGCTGCGGATCTTTGCCCGCGGCAACGTCGACGTACGCGATTCGATGCTGTGGTCGCGCGTGAACGGCGTGGTGCAATGGAACGGCATCAACGAGGTGCTGCGCGTGCGCCACCCCGGCATCGTCGCCAGGGTCAAGCACGAGACCTGCGCACGCATCGACCTGCTTCCGCTGCCCGGGGAGACGCTGCCGGCGCCGCCGCAGGAGATTGCACGCCGCCTGCCCTCTGCTGCCCATCCGATCGCACGGCAGCACCGCAGCGCGCTGTTCGATGCACCGGCCGATGCCGTCATCCTGTCGCTGCAGTCCGCGGTGCTCAGTGCCCTGGTGCGTCACCGGCGCGATGGCTGGCTGCTGCTGCCCGACCAGTTCGAGACCTGGGACAGCGCTTCGCGCGCGTGGCTCGAGCGCGAATGCGAGAACGCCGGGCTGGCGCCGATCGAGTCCACGCTGCGCCGATTGGAACGGCTGATCATCGCGGTGCACGAGCGGCTCGGCGCCTCGGTGCTGGTCTACAACCTCTCGCCGGTGATCCCGGGCGAGCAGCCGCACTGCTGGCTCGGTGCGCAGGACTCGTTGGCGCTGCGCGCGCACCGCTTCAATCTGGGCCTGGCGGAGCTGGCGACGCGCCTCGACTTCTCGATCGTCAACGTCGATCGCATCGTGGCCTGTGCCGGGGCTGCCCGGCTCAAGGTCGATCTGGTCCATCTCACGGCGGAAGGGTTGCGGCTGGTGACCGAGGAAGTGGTTCGCATCCTGGAGGAGCGCGGCTGCTTCGACGCACTGGAGGCTCGGGCATGAGCGAGCTTCGCCTGCCTGCGCTCAGCGCCCGTCCGTTCGGCCTGCTTCGCTCCGGGCTGCAGTGGCTGCGGCGCTCGGGCGAGCACGTCGATGCCCGCGAGCCGCTCGCGGTCTGTCACCTGCGCGTGTCCGGCTCACGCGAGGCACCGGCGCTGCCGCTGGCAGAGGAGCAGCACGATCTGCAGGTGGTGCTGGCCTCGCGCACCGCGGGCACGGTGACGTACCGGGCGGATCTGTCCAGGGGCGGCTACCAGGACCTGCTCGGCAGCGCTGAATGGGACCCGGGCACGATCGTGGGCTCGATCGATTCGGCGGATGCGACCGGTGAACTGCTTGCACTGGTGTTGGCCGGTCGCCGCGGCTTCGAGAATGGCGAGGGACGCGGCGGACTGCTGGCCGGCTGGCACGAGCGCGCTCGCGCCTTCTGGGAAGGCGACGGCGCGGGGCGCTTCGGCACCGTGCTCTCGCTCGGTACCTGCGAGCAGACCGGCGTGTTCCGGGGCGAGGACATGGCGTTCCTGTCCTGGTTTGCACGTGCTCCCGGCCCGGCACAGCTGGTCGCGATCGCCGATGAGCGCTGCGTGCATTCTTCGGCGATCCTGTTGCAGCACCTGCGCCGCACGCCCGCCGAAGCCCAGGCCATCACCGCCGCGGTGCAGCAGTGGCTCAGCGAGCGCATGGCGCAGCTCGACCTCAGCGCATTCCCGGCGTTCGGGCCCGACGCCTCGAGAGCTGCGTTGGCGGGGCGCTGGCCGCCGGCGCAGGACCTGCTGTTTGCCCTGCACCTGCTGGGCGAGAGCGTCGGTACCTGCCCGATCCTCGAACGCAGCGAGGTGCTGACGCGCCGCGGGCTGCTCCAGCTCGGTCCGGCCGATGCGATCGCGCTGTCATTGGGCAGTGAGCTCGCACCTCATTTTCGGCACCGGCGCACCGGCTGGATGATCGCGATCCATGGTTTTCGCTTCGGGCCCTATCTCGGCCCGGCTCTGATCGAATGGCTGCAGCGCGACTTCGAGCCGGTGCGGCGCTCGGTGACGGACATCGAACGGGACCTCGCCGCGCTCGCCGCCGAGGTGCTGTCCCGGACCGGAGCGGCGCTGCTGGTGCAGAACCTGGTGGCTTCCAGCGCGTTGAATCGGATTTCGAACTACTCGTGGCTCGGCGAATCCTTCGGCGAGAGCCTGCCGGTGATCAGTACCGAGGCGAACCTGATGCTCTGCGGCCTGACGCGCGCCCCCAATGTCTCGATGATCGACTCCGATGCGCTGGCCGTGGCGCTGGGCGTCAGGCAGTGTCCGGACGGGGCTCATGCCTCGCGCGAGCTGCTCGAGGCGCAGCGGCGCGAGGTACATCGAATACTGCGCGAGCGCGGCATTCCGGGCTACTAGGTTGATTAATCTGCGTGAATCGGGATTGTCGCTGCAGTCAGGGTGCAACTCTTCGGTCTCACCATCTCCCCGATGGTGCATCGCTCCTCGGTGAGCTGCAACAACACGGATTGCGCTGCCGGGTAACGCAATAAAGGCCGTACTATTTTTCACGGAGTTGCCGCGGTGTGGCCCAATTGAGCATCGGCATGACCGAGATGATCACTGTGTCGTCCGCGTCGTTAGGGTTACTTGCGCACGTCACCCGGCTCGACGATCAGCAATCACTCTCCGGGCCGGAACCCGCACGCCAACGGTAACCCGGCCGATGAAGGCCAATACCGAGCGGCATGCACTACGTATTTTCCACAGACTACTAAACGCAACTACGAATTGCCGACGCACGGCAAGAGTCTACGATCCCATTCCATGGAGGGGTGTCTCGTTGACACCAGGCGTGATGTCAATCCTGGCCCACATTCTGAAATCGAAGCCTGATCACACCGTATATACGATAACGCCCACGGCCTCGGTGTTTGAGGCCGTTAAGCTGATGGCAGAGAAGAACATCGGCGCGTTGGTCGTCTTAGAAGGCGACAAAATCGCCGGAATGATCACCGAACGCGATTACGCACGGGCAATCGTGCTGATGGCGCGGTCATCGAAAACAACGGCTGTGCGCGACATCATGACAACTCCGGTGATGTACGTGCTTCCCCATCAAACTAGCGAGGAATGCATGGCGCTGATGACCGAACACCGGCTGCGGCACTTCCCGGTGGTCAACAAAGGCAAGCTCGTCGGCCTCATTTCGATCGGCGACCTCGTCAAAGACGTGGTCTCCGAGCAGAAGTTCACAATTCAGCAACTCCAACACTACATCACCGGTGACCGCGGCTAGATCCCCTATAATCTGCGCTTCCCTCGGATTGACGCGCTCACGAGAACGCCCCATGAAGGCCGAAGGCAGCTGCCACTGCGGATAGATTACCTTCCAAGCGCGCGCACCGACCTTCGCGACGTCCCGCATGTCGAGCGACAGTGAATGCGATCCGGTAAACCCACGCGCACTGCCTGGTTGAGCGGCAGCCCCCGGAACGGTTATATGGTAGCGCGCCGTCCGGAGCGTTCACGGGGATGAATATGGCAGTTTCGGAAGACCATAGGTCAAAGGCCGCCGTGATCGAGACCAGGTCAATCGATTACGTGCCCGACAGTGAGCGGCATGGCGGTCTGGCGAGTCAGTTCACGTTGTGGCTCGCCGCCAATCTGCAGATCACGGCGATCGTGACCGGGGCGCTGGCCGTGGTCCTGGGTGGCGACGTGTTCTGGTCGCTGATCGGGCTGTTCGTGGGTCAACTGCTGGGTGGAGCGGTGATGGCGCTGCATGGGGCGCAGGGTCCGCAGCTCGGCCTGCCGCAGATGATCTCGTGCCGCGCCCAATTCGGGGTCTATGGAGCGATCATACCGATCGTGGCGGTGTGTCTGATGTATATCGGATTCTCTGCCAGCGGTTCGGTGCTGGCCGGACAGTCGGTCGCTCAACTGCTTCATGTCGATGACGGCGTCGGCATCGCGATCTTCGGCTGCGTCATCGTGCTCGCGACGCTATCTGGCTACCGGCTGATTCACATGCTCGGACGAGTGTCGAGCCTGGTCGGCATCGCCGCTTTCTTCTATATGTTCAGCAGGCTGTTCGCGAACCACGATATCGCGGCGTTGCTGGCGTTGCGCCACTTTTCGCTCAATCAGTTCCTGCTCGCCACGTCCTTGTCGGCATCATGGCAGATCGCCTACGGCCCCTATGTGGCCGATTATTCCCGCTATCTGCCGCGCGAAACCTCCACATTAGGGGTATTCGCTGCGGTCGGACTCGGATCGGTCATCGGTTCCCAGATTTCCATGACATTCGGCGTATTCGCCGCGGCCTTGAGCGGCAGCCAATTCGAGCATCACGAAGTGGCTTATATCGTTGGTCTCGGCTCCACCGGGATAGCGGCGACCTTGCTGTTCTTCTGCATAGCTTTCGGCAAGATGGTGGTGACTTCGTTGAATGCCTATGGCAGCTTCATGTCGATGGCGACGATTGTCAGCGGCTTTCGGCCCGGCCTGCGGATCTCGATGCTCCACCGGCTTCTCTATATTGTTGCAATGGTGGGGCTGTCGATCCTGCTGGCGCTCATTGGCCGGCATTCCTTCCTGAAGAGCTTCGAATCGTTCATCCTGTTCCTGCTCATGGTGTTCACCCCGTGGAGCGCGATCAACCTGGTCAACTACTATTTCTTCACCCGATCGCGCTACGACGTACCCGCGTTATCCGACCGCGAAGGCCGCTACGGTCGATGGAACCTGACTGGCATCCTGATCTACGGGGTCGGCATTCTGGTCCAGATGCCTTTCGTCTCCACGGCCTTCTACACCGGGCCGCTGGTCGCAACACTCGGTGGCGCGGACATTTCCTGGATCGTCGGCCTGATCGTTCCCGCTGCGCTCTACTACGTATTTGCGGGAAACTCCGAGGGACGTATCCCATCGCGCCTCATCCTGCCTGATGAAGCCGCGGCGGCGAGAACACCCTAGGCGCAAGTTTCCCGAGACTGCCATCACCCGCGTCGCGCTTCGATCACCACGAAGGCTGACTGCGTGGGCGTGACTGCGTGGAGTTTCAGACCGGCCTTCGCGAACAGCGCCGCGAATTCCTCGGTCGTGCGCTCCTTGCCCGTGAGCATCACGAGCATGTTCAAGTCGAGCAGCGGAGCACGCGAGGGCGGGCCCTGGTCGGTGATGAGCATCTCGACCACGACCACGCGGCCGTCGAGAACCATGGCCTCACGGACGTTGCGGAGGATTTTCACGCACTCATCGTCGCTCCAATCGTGCAGGATGTGCTTCAGGAGGTAGACGTCGCCGCCCGCAGGAACGCTCTCGAAGAAGCTGCCGCCGACGCGCTCCACGCGATCGATGACACCCGCCTGCTCCAGCGCCGCACCTGCGCCGTCGATCACCTCGGGGCGATCGAACAAGACGCCGCGGGCGGTCTTCTCGCGTTGCAACACCGCTGCGACGAACGAGCCGTGTGAGCCGCCGACGTCGACGACCTTGCGCGCCCCAGCGAAGGAATACGACGCGAGCACGGCCTGCATCGCCATGTGGGACAAGCCGCTCATCGCCTCGGCAAAGTGCAAGCCTTCGTCGGGATTCTTCTTGTAATACTCCCACGGGTCCATTCCCAGCGCCTTCGGAGCGCAAGGCCTGCCGGTGCGCACGGCGTCTTCCAGATTGCCCCAGGAGAGCCAATGACCCGGCGCCATCTGGGCGATCAGGAACGAACGCATCGAGCCCGGGACGTTGGAGCGCAAGACCGCTCCGAGCGGTGTGAGCGTGAAGCGATGTTCTGGCTCCGCAGTGAGCATCCCCACCGACGCGACCGCGCGCATCAGGCGATAGACGGCCGAGGCGTCGGCGCCGATCGCCTTCGCGACCTCCTCGGCCGTCTTCGGCCCCTGCGCGAGCTGGTCGGGGATGCCGAGATTTGCGGCCACGGCGGTTGCCTTGGCGGCCCACATTCCTGTAACCAGAGCAATGACGGCGGCGGGCGGCGGAATCGCATTCGGGTCGTGCATGAGCTTCTCGGTGTGAATGGTGCGCGTCATGTTACACCGTGAAACACAGCCTCAGATGACAGCCGCGCCGAATCGTTTGCATCTGGAACAGGCACTCAGGTCCGTTTTGCGCCATCGTGCCTGAAGCGCTCAACGAAAGGCATTTTCATTCTGGAGCGCAACCGCTACCCTAGCATGGGGTGCAAACCAGCAAGGAGAACATTCATGTCGTTGACTGGAAGCTGTCTGTGTGGGGCGGTACGGTATGAGTCAGTCGCGGAGCCCGTCTTCAGTGGCCATTGCTATTGCACCGATTGCCAGAAAGAGACCGGCGGCGGACATGGGACGATCGCGGCAGTGCCTGACGCCACGGTTAGAGTGACAGGCCCTATCAGCACTTTCAGCAAACTGGGCGCAAGCGGACAGCCGAACCAGCGCACATTCTGCTCCAAATGCGGCTCCACTTTGTTCTCGCGTCCTCAAGCCTATGCTGGCATGACGCTGTTGCGCGCCGGCACTTTGGACAATCCGTCTCAGATCGCCCCGGGCATGAGCATTTACACCAGCCGTGCGCTGACGTGGGATCAGCCCAGCACGAGCATTCCAGGATTCCCGGAAATGCCACCGCGTTCCTGAAGACACACTCCTTCACGGTGCCTGTACGCTCACCCGATCCCGGTAGGCGAGGCTGCCGTCGAGCCCCACCATCTCGATCTCGACACCTTCGCCGGCGCGCGCCTGCAGCATGTGCCAGGCGGACGGCAGGCGCACGCTCATCGACCCGGTAAAGTCGTTCGGTAAGCACTGCGTGACCATCCGATAGTCGATGCTGCCGGCAAAGTGATCCCGCCACGCCGGATCGCGTCCGCCCGCCGACAGATCCCAGCAGAGAAAATCGAACGGCAGCCACCCGCGGCCTTCGATCCACGCCTCGGCCCAATAGTGATTGGTCGGCGCGAGCCGATAGAGCACATGGCCGCCGATGATTCGCGCCGGTATCCCCCTGGCACGACACATCGCGACGAACAAAGCCGACCCCAACTGGCAGTCGTGCCAACCCGATTCCAGCACCCAGTCGCCGGGCGCGTCGGGAGCCACCTGATCGTAGTGGAGCATCCCCGATTTAAGCTCATCAAGCATATAGTCCCAGAACGATCGGACGATCTTCGCGGGCTCACGATCAGGGCCCGCCAGGTGATGGGCCAGCGTGTGGATTCGGGGGGTTATTCGGATCATGCCGTCGGTCGGCCGCAGATAGATTCCGGCCTCGTGCGGATCGAGCCGGGCTGCCCCTTCGACGCTGTCGGCCGGCCGGGGACTGGCGATGAAGGACGCCTCGGCAGCCAGATCGATGAAGGGTTCCTTCGACGCGGCGAGCCGTACCTCCATCCGGCCATCGCTCAGCCTGATCTGCGCCTGAAGATTGCTCGACACCTGCGGCACGATCTCGATGTCGCGAACGTAGGCGCTCGGCAGCGGCAGCGGCATTCGAAGACGCAACCGGGCTCCCGGCGCGAATTTGCGCACGTTGAACCTGCGTTGCAGCGAAACCCTGAAGGGCGCAGCGCCTCGGCCGTCCGGTGAGGACGCGTCGTCGCGCCTGTTCTCGGCCCAGTCGCCGACCAGCCTGCGGCCGGTCGCGACGAAGCGGTCGATCCAGAATCGGTCGAGACCCTGGAGGCCCGCCCACTTCTGGAAGTTCATCACCTCCACCGGATCGTACAGCCGCTCCCCGCCCGCAGACTGGCGGCAAGGCAGCCCGAGCCCGATCCACGAGGCCAGCGCCGCCCGGGTGCTGGCCAGGGCTTCGGCCTGACGACCGGCCGCGACCTCGTACACCCAGCCACCGAGCAGCAGAACGTCGAGCAGGCGCGACTCAGGTATGGTCCGGTACCGGTCCTCGAATCGGCTCCCTAGTGGCGGCTGTATCACGGCAGCCGGTCCAGGCCCGAAGGCGAGCGCCTCGCGATCTGTAAAATCGGGTCCGCCTCGACGTCAATCCCGCGGCACAATGGCCTGCCAGTTCGCGGATCCGTCAGCATTGGCGGACAATGAACGAGACCTGAGCGTTTGGCAAAGTTCACCTGAGGTCGGATCAACACCGGCGTGGTGCTCCCGATGGCAAGCGACACGCAGCCCCGCAGCGGCACGGTCAGTTGCCTGATGCTGACGCTGCCCGTTCCCGAAAGGCTCGGCTTCGTTCGGCGCAGTATCGCGGCCTTCTGCTGCCAGACACTCGCGCGCAAGGAACTGCTCGTCGTGGTGGATGGTCGCGTCAACAGCGGTCGCGACGCGCTGCTCGACTACATTGCGTCGCTCGGGCGCAGCGACATCCGCATCGTGACCCCACCCGCTCGACTCAGCCTGGGACAGCTGCGCAACCTCAGCGTGGAAGCCGCCGGCGGAGACTTCCTGTGCCAGTGGGACGATGACGATTGCAGCCATCCGGAACGGCTCGCTCGGCAATTGACGCATTTGCTCGAGGGCAATCACGAGGCCGCGTTGCTGCAGGAGGTGATGCAGTATTTCCCGCAGTCGCGCTCGCTATACTGGCTGAATTGGCGAGCCACGGACGCCGGTGGCCACCCGGGCACGCTGATGCTCAGGCGCTCGGTCCCGATCCACTATCCGACCGAAGGCGCCGAGGCGCATCTGGGCGAGGATCTGCAGGTCGTGCTGGCGCTGAAGCAGCGCGGACAAGTCGGCTATCTTGCGCGCATGCCGCATCTGTTCGTTTATGTCAGCCACGGCAACAACTCGTGGCATGAAGAGCATCATCGTATGCTCGCCTCGACGCTGTCGATCTCACAGGGACTGCTGCAGCGCCGGGAAGCCGAGATCCGCGCAGGCCTGAAGTTCTTCGACTTTGGCCCGGGCGAGGTGAGTGTCCAGGGCAGCAATGGATTGGCCTTCACGCTCCGCGCGCAGCCATGAACTCATCCGTCCCGTTGATGAACCTGCGCGACGAGCTCGAGCTGGAGCTGCGCCGTCTCGCGGCGGCCTGGTTCCCGCGCAGCGTTGATCGACGCTACGGCGGCTTTCTCTGTGACTTCGACCATCGATGGAAGCCCCGTGGATCGAACGACAAGATGCTGGAGTACCAGGCGCGGCAGACGATCGCCGCTGCCCGGGCGTCAGCGCATTCGCCCGACCTCGCGTGGCTGCGTGAAACGGCCGCGCATGGCTTTGCCTGCCTCAGGGAGCGAATGTGGGACCGCAGTCTGGGTGGTTGGTACCACCGCCTGACCCAATCCGGTGATCCGCTCGAAGGCGCGACCAAGCATGGGCACGGGACGGCCTATGCGATCTCCGCCTGTGTCGCGTGTTACGACATCACGGGCGATCCGGCGTGCCTTGAGCTCGCCAAGCTGGCCTTCGGCTGGATGGATGAGCACGCCCATGACGATCAGCACGGCGGCTATTTCGTCTACTACACGCGCGAGGGCACGCCGATCCTCTCGGCCGACCAGGAGCGCGGGGCACCGGGCGAGAATCGCGACGCCATTGGCACGCCCATCGGTTTCAAGGACGCCAACACCAATTCGGACCTGCTCAAGGCGTTCGCCGATCTCTACCGCGTCTGGCCGGATGCGCGGCTTCGAAAGCGGCTCGAGGAAGTGCTCTGTATCGTGCGCGATCGCCTGATCGTCGCCCCCGGCCTGATGCATATGTACGCCAATCCGGACTGGACACCGCTGCCCGACGTGGTGCGCTACGGGCAGATTCTGCGCACGGCGATCATCCTGCTCGCAGCCTCGGAATCCCTGTTCGGCACGCTGGATGCGACCACCTCGCGCACCGCCAAGTCCCTGGTCGACACGATGCTGCGAATTGCCTGGGATCGCGACCTCGGAGGGTTCCATCTGGCCGGATCCAGCCTGGGCCCACTGCGCCTGGAAGAGACCGTCGTGTTCGTGCGCGACAAGGTGTGGTGGGCCCAGGCCGATGGCCTGAGAGCGCTGTTGGCGATGGCCGGGCTGCATCCGGATGATCGGATCGACTACGCATCGCACTTCGAGCGCCTGTGGCACTACGTCAGCAGCTACCTGATCGATGCGAAGCGCGGTGGCTGGCTCTCCGCCGGGCTCGACACCAACCCCGAGGCACGCAAACGGC
This sequence comes from uncultured Gammaproteobacteria bacterium, assembly GCA_963701975.1. Classification (GTDB taxonomy): domain Bacteria; phylum Pseudomonadota; class Gammaproteobacteria; order Steroidobacterales; family Steroidobacteraceae; genus FEN-1191. The sequence continues at coordinate 2,026,783 of OY969692.1, read as the reverse complement.
CGAAGGCCAGCGTCTGGAAGGACGCCTCGCATGAGATCGAAGCGTTGCTCGATTGCCTGCGGATGCTGAACTCGCCTCAGCGATGACGGCGCATGGCACTCTGCTGCAGCGGATTCGGCGGCGGCTTCGCGTCCGGTGGCTGAACCTGCGGCCCGGGATCCGGATCGCGGCCTCCACCTACCTCGCCAACAGCGCGCTGATCCAGACTGCCAGTGACGGCCGCTCCTTCGGTGGACGAATCGACCTCGCCGACGGCGTGAGCATTTCCGATGGCGTCATCGTTGCCACCTATGGCGGCAGCATCGAAATCGCGGCGCACGCTTATGTCGGCCCGTACTGCGTACTCTATGGGCATGGCGGCCTCACGATTGGCCGCAACGCGATGATCGGGGCGCACACGGTGATCATCCCGGCCAATCACGGCTTTGAGCGCATCGATGTGCCGATGAACAGCCAGCCATTGACGAGAAAGGGAATCGCGATCGGCGAGGATGTCTGGATCGGCTCCGGCTGCAAGATCCTCGATGGAGTGCGTATCGGAAATGGTTCGGTGATCGGGGCCGGGTCCGTCGTGACGAAGGACATCGAACCCTACAGCATCGCCTTCGGTGTTCCTGCCAGGGTCGTCGGCAGCCGCCAGGGAAAATAAGCCGCAACCGGTCAGAGCCGGCGAAGCAGGCGCCGCCACCAGCGGTTTCGCCTGGCGACGAGTCTTCGCAGCAGCAGGCGCTCCTCATCGGTGAGCGCACCCCGGGCGACGCTTTCCAGGTTGCGGCGGATCCAGTCGGGTTTTCTCATTGCGACGATGACCCGGTCTACGCCCTTTTGAAACAGCGTGAACCGCAACATCAGGTCCGCCAGCATCGGCCGCAACGTCTCGAGCGGCCCCAGCGCACAGGCTGACGCTTCCGCGACCATCGTATCCAGCTCCCAGCCCCGGAAGAATGGCGACGTTGCGAGTGTCTCCCATCCGACCTGCTTGCAAGCCGCAAACACCGCAGCGGCATCGTCGGTCCTGATGTTGCAGGGCCGGATGGCGTATCGAAACGAATTGCCGCTTCGATACTGATCGATGATCGCCGGATCGGAAATCCAGAGCCCCAGGGACCGGACATAGCCCTGCTTCTGCCAGCCCAGCAGCAGCTCCTGCTGCCGTTGGTTCTCCTCGGGGTCATCCACGGGCACCATGACCAGGCAGTCGACGTAGGAAGTACGCAGCTGTTCCAGGATCGTGTCGATGTGCCCGGGCGCGTAGCAGCCGGGTCCTCCCACGGGGTCGCCCGGCGCGAAATCGGTGAAGAAATTCCAAGCCAGGAGCGTCGCTTCGCCGCGTCGGCCGAGCGAGTGCAGCACCTTCCCGAGGGCCACCCGCTCAGGCTGATAAGTCGTGTCGAACCATCGAATGCCAAGGTCCAGGCACGATTCGACGATCAAGCGCTGCTGCGGCTCTGAGGCGGGCGGGTCGTTGCCGAGCTGACTGATGAATGTGTGGCCTCCCAGAACGAGCGGGCTCTCGGTCACTGCACTCATCCTCGACTCCGATCGTAGGGCTACTGCGATTGCGCATCGACAGACTGCCCGACATTCTGATTGTGGAGCGTGCGGAATAAGCGCTCCACCAGGTCGGTTACCGCCGCGGAAGTTCCGCGGGCGCGAGCAAGCTCGCTGGCAATTCCGAGGTCCTTCAGCGCCATGGCCATCCGGCCAGCAGCCGCGGGCTCGAGCTCACCACGGAACAGACTGGCAAGCCAGTTGATCATGTAAGTCATGTAGGGTCGGTCGCCGCCCGCAGCGCCGCGCGCATACTCGCGCAGCATGTTGGAGTCGGCGAAGCCCCCGGCGAGCGCCTCGGGCAGCCGCTTGATATCCAGCCCGAATGCTGCACCGAGAGCCAGCGCTTCGGCGATGCTGGCAAGGGTGCCGAAGTTGATGATCTGATTGCACGCTTTGGCCGCCTGCCCCGAACCGCTCGGGCCCATGTGCGTTATTCTCGCGGCGTAGCAGCTGATCACGGGCCGGGCGGCCACGACGTCTGCCGCATCGCCGCCAGCCATCACCGCCAGCACCCCGGCGCGCGCTCCGATCGCTCCGCCGGAGACCGGCGCATCGATCATTGCGATGCCGTTCTCGCGCAGTCGGGTCGCGAAATGGATGGCTTTATCCGGATGAATGGTCGAGTGATCCACAACAAGCCGGGGCTTCGGCTTCGCGTGCGCGACCCCGTCAGACTCGAACAGCAGGCGCTCGACCGCGGCCGCGGAATCGACGCACAGGCAGACGATATCGCTGCTCTGCGCCAGATCGGACGGTGAAGTCGCGCCGCTGGCGCCGGCGGCTAGCAGTGGCGTCATTTTCGACTGCGTGCGATTCCAGACGGTCAGCGCATGCTCGCTCTGCAGAATTCGCTCCGCCATCGCAGCGCCGATATCCCCCAATCCAATGTATCCGACTCTCACGCTAGTTCCTCAAATGGGATTACGCCTGCGGTAGCGCGTACTCAGGCTCAGATGGCCTGTTCCAGTTCCCTCGACAGTGATTCATCGACACTATGCGTGGCCGCGCGCATCCGCGAATGCGCGGTCCGTATCGCGCCCTCGAACGCGGGCAGCAGCAGGTCCGCGGCTGGCGCATGGAAGATATCCAGATGCGCTCCCGGAAGCTGCACGACGCGCAGGCGCACGCACAACCGTCGCCAGATCGACAGCGTCCTTGGAGCGAGCTCGGCGCTCACCGCCAGCCATGTGTTGACGTCGAGACTCGAGGGCGACCAGCGGTCCGCAGCATGTTCCCGGAATACCAGATAGATGAAGCGCTCAGCGGCTATCTGCGCCGAGAGGCCAAAACGCCTGATAAGCGACAGCGCGGCCCTGCGTCCCGCATCCCACGACGAGGCCCACCTTCCCACGGCGTAACGAATCGTCGTCGGCCCCAGCCGCTGCCGCAGCGTCCTCCGGGTGCCTTCCGCGACCCTGCCGAAAGGCGGATCGAGCAGCCCGAGGAACGCGACCTCGCGGCCGGCGGCGATCAGTTCGCGCGCCGTCTCGAATGCAACGCAGCCACCGAAGCTGAAACCCGCCAGCATGATCGGTCCGGTGGGCTGCCGTTCCTGGACGGCGCGCGCCACCGGCGCGGCCGTGCGCGACGTATCACCGAGGATCGTTGCGGCTTGGCTCACATCGGGCAGCGCGACGACATTGAAGCTGATGCGCCCGGCCAGCGCCTGCCGCAGTATCGCCAGGCGCGGCTCATCTCCGAACAGGCCGGGCACCAGATGCACCAACGGCAGGCCGTCGGTCGGCGTGACCGGCTGTTGCCGCAGGAGCCCCACCAGATCGCCGACGTGCATCTCGGGCCGCAGCATGTCGAAGGTCAGCTTGCAGCCAAACGCCTTCTCGATGCGCAGCATCAAATGCAGCGTGGCCAGCGAATCACCGCCCGCTTCCTCCCAGCTTTTGGTGAAATCGCAGCGCTCGGTGTCCAAAGCCTGCAGCCAGGCCTTCTGCACCAGGGCGACCCGCGCCTGATCGGAATGCACGCTCACACTCATTCGACGCCGCCGGCCAGGGCGCGCAGCGCCTGCACATCGATCTTTCCGCCGGGAAGCAGCGGCATGCTGTCTACGAGCACGATGCGCGCCGGCACCATGAAACTCGGCAGCGACCCCCGCAGTCGCTCGCGCAACGCCACTTCGAGTCCCGCGGCCCGGCCCGGCATGGCCACGACGAATGCCATCAGCGAGCTTGCGTTGTTGCGCGTGTGGACCAGGACCTCGGCTCTTTCGACGCCGGGGTGGCGGCAAAGAACCGACTCGACCTCGGCCGGCTCGACGCGCTGCCCGTTGATATTGGTCATGCGATCCGCACGGCCGAGCACTACGAAGACTCCCTGATCGTCGCAGCGTGCGAGGTCACCGGTGCGGTAGATGCGGCGCGCGGGGTCATCGGGATCCGGCTCGAGTCGGCCGGCGACGATGCGGCCGTCGACCAGTTCACCCAGCGCGGTGTAGCGGCCGCGAAGCACCAGCTCGCCGACCTCACCGCGCGCGCAATGGGCCCCGGACTCATCGACGATCGCAGCCGCAGTTTCGGGCATCAGGATCCCCGCAGCCACGCGCACCGGATCGTGGGTATCGCTTTCGTCCGCATACCAGCTCAGGCCACCGGCCTCGGTCGCCCCATAGGCCGTTCGGATGTAACAGCCTGGAGGAATCACGGTGCGCAGGATGCGCACGTCGTCCTTCATCAGCGATTCGCCGTAGGTTTGCACGATCCTGAGGCGGGCGAAGGCCTGGGCAGCCTCGGGCAGACGCGCCACTCCGCGCAGCAGCGAAGGCGCGGCGCCCAGGATCGATATCGGGCAGTCATTCAGATCGGCCAGCATCCCGCTGATGCCCCGCGCCTTGATATTGATCAGGTGCAACGTGCCCCCGACCAGCGGCAAGTGCAGCAATGGGGCAATACCCCCGAGCGAGGCAAGCGACGACATCGCCATGATGCGGTCGTTCGCGTCGACATGGTACGCGTCGTGCGCCGCGCGCGCGAAATGCATCATGGTGCGTTGACTGTGTACGATGGCCTTGGGTTGGCCGCTACTGCCTGAAGTGCAGATGATGAATGCCGGTGCATCGAGATCGAGTGTGTGGACTGGCGCCTTGGCGGGCGGGTCGAACGCGGCCTCGTCGTCAGGCACCAGATCGACGCCGAGCACCGCCAGGTTCGGCCCGCCGATGGAATCAGGGTGGTCCGTCAACATCACGGTGACGCCGGTTGCGGAAGCGATCGCAGCATTGCGCGCTGGCGGATATCCGGCGTCGAGCAGAACAGCGACGCGCCGGGCGGCAAGGCAGGCATACACCGCGACCGCGTAGGCTCGTCCGGTCGGCAGCAGGATGCCCACTGGGCCCGCCGGCGCGCCGAGGCGCTCGATGGCCCCTGCCAGTCGATAAGCCGACCGCAGTAGTTGGCCGTAGGTCAGCGAGCCTTCATCATCAACGACCGCCAGATGCCGTGCCCGCCGGGCCGCCACCGAGGCAAGCCGTTGCATCATCGGAGTGGCGTGGGCGGGATCCCCAAATGGCGTGAAAGGCCGATCGGTAGGACCGTGATGATCTACCGGGATATGGGGCGTCCTGATCCAATCCGGCTCGCTGGCCATCGAACCCTCTGCGTCCGATGAGTCCTGGACGCTGACCTGCAAGACTTGCGCCGCGAACCAGCCCCGCCGGCGGGGCTAACCCCGTGTCGAAGTCGTCCGATCAGTATAAAGGAATCGTCACGGCCCGTGACTCGTAAAATGCGTCAGCGGGTTGATACAACGCGTGATTAAGTAAAGGACGCCATTCATTCGACTGCCCCGGCCAGCGCGCGCAACGCGTGGGCATCGATCTTTCCGCCGGGAAGCCGCGGCATCGTTTCCAGCAGCACGATGCGTGCGGGCACCATGAATCCCGGCAGTGCTCCGCGCAGTTCCTCGCGCAACGTCGATTCGAGTTCTGCGGCGCGGCCGGGCATCGCCACCACGTACGCGATCAGCGAGGTCGCATTGTTACGCGTAGTGGCGAGCACTTCGGCTTGGTCCACGTCGGCATGGCGGCGCAGCACCGATTCGATCTCGGCGGGCTCGACCCGCTGCCCGTTGATGTTGACCATGCGATCCGCGCGGCCGAGCACCACGAACACACCCTCCTGGTCGCAGCGCGCGAGATCCCCGGTCCGGTAGATGCGGCGCGTCGCATCGACCGGATCCGGCTCGAGTCTGCCGGCGACCAGTCGGCCGTCGATGAATTCGCCCAGCGCGTGGTAGCGGCTGCGAACGTGCAGCTCGCCGACCTCACCGCGCGCACAATGCGCGCCGGTCGCGTTGACGATCGCAGCCGTGGTGTCGGGCATCAACGCTCCGGTGGGAACCCGAATCGGATCGTGCGCATCGTTCTCATCGGCGAACCAGCTCAGCCCACCGGCTTCAGTCGAGCCATAGGTGGTGCGGATGAAACACTCCCGCGGTATCACCGCGCGCAGCAGCCGCACGTCGGCCTTCGTCAACGGTTCGCCGTAGGTCTGCACGATCCGCAGGCGGGCGAAGGCATCGGCCGCTTCGGGCAGCCGCGCGACTCCTCGCAGCAATGATGGGGCGGCGCGCAGTATCGTGATCGGGCAATGAGTCAGGTCGCTCAGCATGCCGCTGATGCCGCGCGCCTTGATGTCGATCAGGTGCAGCGAGGCGCCCCCGAGCAGATAACTCAGCAGCGGGGTGATGCCCCCGAGCGAGGACAGTGACGACAGCGGCATGACACGGTCGGCCTGCGTCACGTGCAGTGCGTCATGCGCGGTACGCGCCAGATGCAGCATCGTGCGTTGACTGTGCACGATCGCCTTCGGCAGCCCGGTACTACCCGACGTGCACAGGATGAACGCGGGGGCATCCGGGTCGAGCGGCTCGCGGACTGCCGCCGTTGCCAGGGGGGGCGGCGCCGCCTCGATGCAAGGCGAGAGATCGACCCCGAGCGCCACCGAGCCGGGCCACGCGATGAAATCAGCGTCCATCGGCGTCAATACCAGCGCGACGCCGGTTGCCGCAGCGATAGCCGCGTTACGCGCTTCCGGATAGCCGGCATCGAGCAGTACCGCCACGCGCCGGGCGGCGAGACAGGCGTATACCGCCACCACGTAGGCGCGTCCGGTCGGCAGCAGGATGGCGACCTGCCCTCGGGACGCCGGATGGCGTTCGATGGCATCCGCGAGCCGGAGGATCATCCGCATCAGCTGGGCGAAAGTCAGCGAGTCTTCGTCATCGACCACCGCCACGTCGTGCGCTCGCCGGGCAGCAACCGCCTGCAGCCGCTCGATCATCGGGCCCGCCTGGGCTGGATCGCCAAACGGCGTGAAGGGCCGATCCGTCGGGCCACGGTGGTCCAGCGGGAGATGCGGCGTTGAGATCCATTGCTGCTCGCTGACCATCGATCCCTCCGCGTCCTGGTGCAACGCGGTCCGTAGCAAAGCGTACTCTACTGGAAACGATGCGAGACGCTTGCGACCCTGGTGACGGCCGATCGAACATAATTCGGCAGCTGCTGCCACGGCACGAAAACCCGAGCGGCTCGCATTTCGGGAACTTCCCGGCTAGGCTCCCCTGCGCACGACGATGGCGCATGCCCAGCTCCGACTTTCATACGCGATACACGGACGCACCGGTCTTGATGGGTGGAAAGAACAACGCCCGCGGCATCGATGCCGCACCGTCCCGGCTTCCTGATCGATATAACGATACCGGGCGGCCGCTGCCCCGGGAGGGCCTGGCGAGGCTGTTTGAACGGCAGGTAAGCGCGCGCGGCGGCGAGATTGCCGTCATCGATGGGCCGGTGCAGCTCACGTATGACGAACTGAATCGCCAGGCCAATCGGCTCGCTCATTATCTGCGCAATTGCGGGATCGGGCCGCAATCACTGGTCGGCGTCAGCATGCAGCGCTCGTGGCAGCTGATCACCGCACTGCTCGCGATCGTGAAAGCCGGCGGCGCCTATGTGCCGCTCGATCCCGAGTACCCGCGCGAACGGCTGGCGTTGCTGCTGCAGGACACCGGCGCCGACGTGGTGCTGACGCTGTCCGACGCGTCAAAGCATTTGCCGCCGGGCGCTACGCGGGTCTTGTTCCTCGACCGCATTTCGGCCGCCGTCGGCGGTTGTTCCCCGGACAATCCGCAGTCGGAACACCCGAGCGATGCGCTGGCGTGCGTCCTCTATACCTCCGGCTCCACCGGGCAGCCCAAAGGCGTGATGACTCCGCAATGCGCGGTGGTCCGGTTGGTGATCAACACCGACTTCGTCCGCATTGCGGCCTCGGATCGCGTGGCCCATGCCGCCAACACGGCCTTTGATGCCGCGACGTTCGAGATCTGGGGAGCCTTGCTGAACGGTGCCCGGCTGATCATCTTGAAGAACCAAGTGCTGCTGTCCGCCACGGCACTGGCTTCGCAGATCCGGACACACGGCATCACGACGATGTTCCTGCCGACCGCGCTGTTCAACGAATACGGCATGCGCTCGCCCGGGATCTTCGGCGCTCTCGAACACCTGGTGTTCGGCGGCGAGGTGGTCGATCCCCGGGCCGTGCACCGCGTTCTCCAGGCCGCGCCTCCGAAACGACTGATCAACGGCTACGGTCCGACCGAAGCCACCACGTTTTCACTCTGGTACGAGATTCCGCGCAGCGTCGGGTACGCGCACTCGCCGCCGCTGTCGATTCCGATCGGCCGGCCGCTCGCCAACACCCGGGTCTACCTGCTCGACGAGGCGCTGCGGCCCGTGCCGCCGGGGGCCGCCGGGGAGATCCACATCGAAGGCATCGGCCTCGCACGCGGCTATCTGAATGCTCCGGAGCTGACGGCCGAGCGATTCATTCCCAACCCGTTCGGCGAACCCGGTTCGCGGCTCTACAAGACGGGCGATCTCGGCCGTTGGAATGCCGATGACCAGATCGAGTACCTGGGACGCAGCGACCAGCAGGTCAAGTGGCGCGGCTTTCGCATCGATCTGGGCGAGGTCGAGCATGCATTGCGGCGCTGCCAGGGCGTCGGCGAATGCGTGGTCCTGCTGCAGGAGCTCTCACCCGGCAACCGGCAGTTGATTGCCTGTATCGCAGCGGAGGTCACGCCGGCGCCGGCGGCCAGCGAATTGCGCGCGGCACTGCGTACGCAGCTGCCCGCCTACGCGGTGCCGGCCGCGTTCGTGTTCTTAGACTCGATCCCGCTGACTCCGAACGGCAAACTCGACCGCCAAGCGGTGTCGGTCGGCATCCGCTCCGGCGGACTGTTCGAGCGTGCGCTGCACCCAGACCGGTTCGCGCCAGCGCCGGATGATCTCGAGCTAGGCTTGCAGCGACTGTGGCAGCAAGTCCTGGGAGTCGGCGCAATCGGCCTGGATGAGAATTTCTTCGAGATCGGCGGTCACTCATTGCTGGCGCTGCGGCTGCTGGCCGAGATCGAGCAGCGGTTCGGCTGCGCACTCACGCTCGCGATCGTGGTTCAGGCGCCGACCGTCAGGCAGCAGGCGGCGCTGCTGCGACAGGAACAGCCGCAGCTCGCCGCCTCGTCGCTGGTGCCGATCCGGGTGAGCGGCGATCGTGCGCCGCTGTTTTTCGTGTCCGGGTGGGGCGGCGCGATCGTTCCGTTCCACGCGCTGGGCAGGGAAATGAGCGTCGAGCACCCGCTGTACGTGCTGGACCTGAACGCATTCACCGGGGAGGGCGACCTGACCCTCGAAGCCGTGGCGGCCCGCATGATCCGGGATCTGCGTCAGGTACAGGCCGACGGTCCCTATCATCTGGCCGGCTATTCGCTCGGCGGCAAGGTCGTCTACGAGATTGCGCAGCAGCTGCAACGCGCCGGCCAGGCGGTGGCCTTGCTTGCGCTGCTGGATTGCCCGGCACCCGGTTATACGCGGCTGCGATCGTTCCCGGCCCGCGTGCTGCTGCACATCAGGCACGCGTTCGGGCTCAGGCCACAACAGGCCGGGGCCTATCTGCTTAAGCAGGTCCGGCGCCTGAAGAGCGACCGCAGGCCGGCTGAGCCGCGGCTGTTCCCGGCGCAGGATCCGCTGCACGCGACGCGCCTGGTGCGCACGATGGAGCGGGCGGCGCTGGCCATGTACCGCGCCTCCCAGGCCTACGTGCCGCAGCCCTACCCGGACCGCATGGTATTGATTCGCGCCCAGATCAGGGACTTCGGCGTACTGGACGACGATCCGCAGCAGGGCTGGGGCAAACTGGTCGCCGGCGGCGTCGAGGTGAAGAACCTGAGCTGCGGCCACGTCGAAATGCTCAATCCAGCGCATACCGGGGCGCTGGCCCGGCTGTTGAGCGACTGCCTCGCAGCGCATGGCGCCGGCGTCACGGCGCGGCCGATCGCGTGACGAGCGCCGGTGGCTGACATCGGCTGCCCGGGCGCTGCCTGAATCGAGCGCGATCGATGGCAGATCACGGCTCGATACGGGCGGCGTGGAACGACCGGCAGAGTACTGCGGTGCCCGCGATCGGCGTGCACGAAGTCATCGCAGCCGTCGCGCTCGAGACTCCGCATGCCGTCGCGCTGGTGGCCGGGAATCGTCAACTCACCTACGCCGCGCTGATCAGGCAGGCACGGCGCACCGCCGCGCGGCTGCGCACTGCCGGAATCGGCCCCGAGCACATCGTGGCGGTCTATCTGCAGCGCTCGGTCGAGATGGTCGTGGCCCTGCTCGGGGTGCTGTTCGCGGGGGGCGCTTACCTGCCGCTGGACCCGGAGCAACCGCTGGCGCGATCGCGTTTCATGCTGCGTGACAGTGGCGCGGCGGTGCTGCTGGCACGACGCCCGCTGCCAGCGGACCTCGCCCCGCCCGCAATAGCCGTGATCGACGTCGGTGAAGCCGCGAACGTGGCCGACACCGGTCCACCCGCAGACTCGATGAGCCCGGCGGCGCAGGCCAACGCCGCCTACGTGATCTACACGTCCGGATCTACCGGTAAGCCAAAGGGCGTCATCGTCGAGCACCGGAACCTGACGAACCATACCTGGTGGTTCAATCACGAGTTCGAGCTGGGACCGGCCGATCGCATCCTGCAGCGCACGCCGTTCACGTTCGACGCTTCGGTGTGGGAAATCTTCTCACCGCTCGCGGCCGGCGCCACGCTGCTGCTCGCGCCGCCCGATGCGCATCGCGACGTGCTCGCGCTGTCCGAACTGCTGCAACAGGCGCTGATCACGCGCCTGCAGTGTGTCCCGTCACTGCTGGAAGCGTTGTTGGACGCCGGCGCGTTTGTGCGGGCGCAGGCGCTTCGAACCGTATTCTGCGGTGGCGAGGCGCTGTCGATGGCCACGGTGCGGCGGCTCTGGCGGCAGCGCCCGGTCGAGTGCATCAACCTCTACGGCCCCACCGAGACGACGATCGATGCGACCTTCGCCCGGCTCACGGACGCCGACGACATCGCGCCGATCGGCACGCCGATCCGCAACGTTCAGGCCGATGTGGTCGATGAGCGTGGCCAGCGGGTTCACGACGGCGCCGAAGGCGAGTTGTGGATCGGGGGTGCCGGCGTCGCGCGCGGCTATCTGAACCGGCCGCAGCTGACGGATTCGAAATTCGCGACGGCCGCCTTCAGCAACGGTGAGCGGCTGTACCGCACCGGCGACCGGGTGCGTCGCCGCAGCGACGGCCGCCTGGACTTCCTGGGCCGGCTCGACGATCAGATCAAGCTGCGCGGCTACCGGATCGAGCTCGGCGAGATTGAACAGGCACTGCGCAGCCTGCCGGGCGTGTCCCAGGCTGCGGTGGCCGTGCGCGGAAACTCGGCCGGGGACCGGATACTGGTCGGCTATGCCGTCGCCGCCGAGGGCGCAGCGCTCGATCCGGCGCAGATGCGCGCCGCGCTCGCCCGCCAGCTGCCCGAGCCGATGGTGCCATCCAGGATCCTGCTGATCGGCCGTCTGCCGCTGACGGTGCACGGCAAGCTCGATCGCAACGCGCTGGCGCAGTCGAACATCGATCGACCGATGGGTGGTGGCGCAGCGCGCACCGAGGCGGAGGCGCTGCTGGTTCGCATCTGGGCCGACGCGTTGGGCCTCGACCATGTCGGCGTGCACGACAATTTCTTCGAGCTCGGCGGTCATTCGCTGCTGGCTGCGCGGATTGCGATTCAGATACGGCGCGAATGCAAGCTCGACGTGACGCCGCGCGTGCTGTTTGAAAATCCCACGGTGGCGGCGCTCGCAGCGCATCTCGCCGCGCAGCCCGCCGCCAGCCAGGGCGCGTCGATCGAGGAGACGTCGCTGCCGCAAGTGGCCAGGGACGGGCCGCAACCGCTCTCGTTCGGCCAGGAGAGCCTCTGGCTGCTGCAGCACCTGGCCCCGACCGGCCCCACGAACAACGTGCCGATCGTCCTCAAGCTCAGTGGCGCCTTGGACGCGCGCGCCCTGCAACAGGCGATCGACGGCCTGGTCGTGCGTCACGAGGCGCTGCGCACCCGCTACATCAATGCCAAGGGCGTGCTCGGGCAGATCGTCAGTGAACCCGCATCGATCAGCATCGAATCGATCGCAGCGCTGCAGGCGGAAGAGGCCACCAGCGAGCGCGCGATCCGCAGTCGGCTGCAGCAGTACGCCGCGCGGCCGTTCGACCTGGCCCGGGGCCCGCTGATCCGCGTCTGCCTCTATCGACAGCTCGCACTCGAGCACTGGCTGCTGCTCTCGATTCACCACATTGCCGTCGATGCCCAGTCGATCAGCGTGCTGCTGCGTGACCTCGCGGCGCTGTACACGGCCGCGATTGCGTACCAGGCTCCGCGGCTTCCGGCGCTTGCTGCCCAGTTCATCGATTGGGCGGCCTCACAGCGCAGGACCCTGTCGGACGATCGCCTGGCGCCATTGCTCGCCCACTGGACCGCGTACCTGAACGGCGCGCCGCTGCTTCTGGATCTGTCGCGCCGGGATGGCGCAGCCCATGGCAGTGCGATCGCCGCAGGCCCGTCCGAGTTCCAGATATCGCAACCGCTGACTTCCCGGTTGCGCGCGTTGGCCGCGAGTCACGAGGTGACGCTGTTCACCGTACTGCTGGCCGCATTGCAGACCCTGGTGTTTGAGCTCACCGCGACCAAGGATTTCCTGATCGGGATTCCCATCTCCGAGCGCCGGCACCAGGACCTCACCGATGTCGTCGGCTTCTTCATCAACACGCTGCCGATCAGGGCGAAATTCGAGATCAGCCCGCAGCTGGACGAGCTGCTGTGGATGACCCACGCCAGCCTGGTCGAAGCGCACGAGTACCGTGACCTGCCGTTCGACGCGCTGGTGCGCTCGTTGAAACCGCGACGCGAAGCTGGCCGGATGCCTTTGGTGCAGGTGATGCTCAACTTCAACCAGGCGCCGCGGCCGCCCGCGTTCGCCGGGCTCGACGCCCAGGTGCTGCGGCTGCCGCTGCGATTGCCGGGCCGAGGCCTCGACCTGCTGCTGGAGCTGGAAGATCACGGCGCGGTACTGCAAGGCTCGGTCGAACTCTCCCCGCGGATGAGCGACGCGGCCGAGTCGGGGGCGCTGACACGACGATATGTCGGCATCCTGGAACAGATGTCGTCGGGCCAGGATCGCCCCTCCACGGCCGGGCCCGCATCCGCGCCGCAGCCGCTTGAACCTTGCGCGCTGGTCGTCGCGCGTTCGGATGGTCATCGGCATCGTTTCAATGTGGAGGTCGCCCGCAATCGCGAACAGCGAAATCGCGGATTGATGTTCCGCACCGACCTGGCGGACGATGCCGGCATGCTGCTGCTGCTGGAGCGAGCGCAGCCGTTCCGCGTGTGGATGCGAAATACCTACATTCCGCTCGACCTGGTGTACATCGACGACGCTGGGAGGCTGATCAAGATCATCGACAACGCGCAGCCGCGCTCGTTGAGATTCTTCAGCGCCGAGCAGGATGTCCGGGCCGTGCTCGAGCTGCGGGGCGGAACATTGCGCCACTGCGGGATCGGCGTCGGCGACCGGGTGCTGGACTTCCCCGGATCGTTCGCCTGCGATTAGAGGCAGTGCAGATTATGCGCCCCGGATGCTCGCTTGCGACTCGCCGCCGTGCCGCGCCAGGAACGCATCGATCGCCGCCAGGCACTCGGGCTCATTGAGCAACGGCGTGTGTCCGCGGTTCGCGACCGCAATGTGTTGCAGCTCGGGCTTTTCCCGCGCCATGCGCGCCACCGTGGCGGCGCTCAGCAGGTCGGATAGCGCTCCGCGTATGACCAGCATCGGTACCGATCTGATCTGCGCGTAGAGCGGCCACAGGTCGGGGACGGCCGTGGGGGCATTCTTCAACGCATCGGCGATTCTCGGATCCATGTCGGGGACCGGAACGCCGGCGGCATTCTCGCGGTAGCCGCGGCGGGCATAATCGAGCCAGTCCGCATCGCTCAACCCCGGCAGTGCCAGGCCATACACGCTCTTGGCCTGGGCGGCCGCTTCAGCCCAGGAGGACACTGGCGGCAGCTTGCCCGCGTAGCCGGCGATGCGACGCACACCGGCCGGATCGAACTCCGGGCCGGCATCGTTGAGCACCACGCCGGCAATCCGGTCCGGCTTCATCGCCGCCATCGCCATTCCCATCAGCGCGCCGAGCGATGTGCCCACCACCACCACGCGGCTCAGCTGGCGGGAATCGAGCAGCGACCAGGCATCGGCTACGTACGTCATCAGATGATAGCGCGTCGGATCCGGATCCCAGGCGGATCGGCCGCGGCCGCGCAGGTCTGCGGTCAGGACTTCGTGCCGCTCCGCCAGGTGCGCAGCGAGCGCAACGAAATCGCGGCTGTTGCGCGTCAGCCCCGGCAGGCACAGCACCGGCAGGCCACCGGGCCGACGCGCGGCATACAGCCCGCAGTACAAACGCAGGCCGTCAGTACTGTTGTAGAAGTAATCGGTGGACACGAGCGTCAAGTTGCTTCTCCAGCGTTGTCGTGAAACGAGGAATATTCTTCTCGAAGCTCGCGCTTGAGCACCTTGCCATTGGGGTTTCGGGGCAAGCGCTCGCGCCAGACGATGCCGCTGATACGCTGCTGCCTGCCGACCCGGGCATTGGTCCACTCGAGCAGTTCGGCCGCAGTCAACGCGTGGCCGTCATGCAGCACCACGACGGCCAGCGGGGTCTCGCCCCAGCGCGCGCTGGGCACGCCCACCACCGCGACCTCGGCGAGCGCCGGGTGCGCTCGCATCACGGTCTCGATGTCGGCCGGGTAGATGTTCTGGCCACCCGAGAGGATCATGTCTTTCTTGCGATCGACGATATAGAGGAAGCCTTCCGCGTCCAGCCGCCCCAGGTCGCCGGTACGCAGCCACTGACGCCCCGCCGCGTCGATCCAGCTGGCCTCCCGGTTCGCCTCGTCCCGCCCGTGGTAGCCGGCCATCACCAGCCGTCCGTGGCCGACGACCTCGCCGACCACACCCGGCGCGACCTCGCGGTCGTCATCACCGATGATCCGGATGTCGGCGCCGAGTACCGGTTTGCCGACCGACGGCAGCTTGCGCTCGAAGTCCTCGGGCTCAAGAATCGTGATCAGCCCCTCAGTGAGGCCGTAGAGCTCGATCAGATGGCAGTCGAACTCGCGCGCGAACCCGCGCTTCACGTGCGCGGCGAGCGGCGAGCCGCAGCACATCAGTGTCTCGAGGCTGTCGCTGCGAAACGCGCCGCGGTCCGGATGATCGAGCAGCCGCTCGAGCTGTACCGGCACGAAGGCGCCGTGCGTGATGCGCTCGGCCTCGATCAGTGCGAGCGCTTCGCGCGGGCGGAAGGTTCTCAACAGCACGATCGTGCCGCCAACGAGTATCGTCGCCAGTATGCTGACCCAGCTGATGTTCGAGAACAGCCCAAGCGAGCACAGCGTGCGGCAACCGCTGCGGTAGCGCAAGGCGATCGCGGCGTCGTAGGCCCAGTTCATCCGGCACGCGTGCGTGTGGACGATGCCCTTCGGCAATGCCGTGGTGCCGGAACTGTAGATGAGATTGCACTCGTCGTCCGGGGCGATCGCCACGGCCGGAGCCGTCGCGCCCTGCCCCGCCATCAGCGCCTGCAGATCGAGCCAGCCTTGCGCCGGCGCATCGCATCCGATGAAGTGGCGCACGCGCAGCGCACCGCTGGTGCGCAGTGCATCGATGCGCTCGCAGTAATGCCCGGAGGCCACCACGGCAACGCAGCCGGCATCGGCGCACATGCCAGCCACCGCCGCATCCGTGATCGAGACATTGAGTGGTACCGCGACGGCGCCGGCGCGAATGATGCCAAACAACACCAGCACGGTCTCGTGCCGGCTGTCCATCAGCACGGCCACGCGCTCCTGCGGCCGCACGCCGAGCGCGGCGAGGCCGTTCGCGACCCGCGCGGTGTCGGCCGCGAACTCCCGCCAGCTCAGCCTGAGCGCGCCGTCGACCAGCGCCGGCAGTTCCGCGCGCCAGCGTCCGTTCCCGGCGATCAGGTCCGGCACGAGTGGCGCCGGTGCTTGAAACCACGACATGATCGCCTCGAGGTGGCCGATTCTACGATCGCGGGCAGAGGGTCCCGGCCGCTGGCAGCGCTGGTGCCGCGCGCGCTCAGTATTGGTACATCACGCTCGCCAGGATCGTACGCGGCGCGCCGTAGAAGCCGATCTGGCTCAAGCCACCCTCGAGGCCACTGCCAAAGCCGCCGAATTCATAGCCGGCGACGCGGTACGCCTTATCCAGGATGTTCTTGCCTTCCACCGCAAAGCGCCAGTGCTTGGGCAGCGCATAGGCCACACCGGCATCCAGCACCGAGTAGCCACCCTGATCGGTGATGCTGGGCTCGTTGGAAGCCAGCTTGGTGAAGCTCTGATAGCGGTAGGTCGAATGCGCGCTCAGATCGCCGCTGCCGACATGCAGGACGTAGACGCCGGCCAGTGAGCCGGTCCAGCGCGGCGCATCGATCGGTTTGTTGATCGATGTGGCATTGACGACGCAGCCGGCCGCCGGCGGCGTGCAGCCGAGCAGAAAGTCCTCGAAGTACGAGTCGAGATAGCCGGCGTTGACGGTAAAGGTCAACGGTTCAATCGGCCGCCATGCCGACTCGAACTCGACGCCCTGGTTCAGCTGCTTGCCGGCATTGAGCACGGCGGTCACGTTGGTGGGAGCGCCATTGACCAGCTCGAACTGCTGGGTCGTGATCTGCACGTCCTTGTAGGGCGAGTAGAACACGGTCAGGTTCAGGGTGAGCCGCCGGTCCAGCAGCGTCGATTTCACGCCCGCTTCGTAGCTGTCGGCAATTTCCGAGGCAAACCCGTTCTGCGTGCCGGGGTCTGCCGCCTCATTGCCACGCATGTCGAACCCGCCGCTCTTGAATCCGCGGCTGTAACTGACGTAGCCCATCACATCGTCGATGAAGTGATAGTCGAACCCCAGCCGCGGGGATACGTTGGCGAAACGCCGGGTCCTGTTGTAGTTGCTCTCGGGGGTGCCGAGCGGTATGAATCCCGTCGGCGGGCTGCCGGGATTGAAGAAGGTCGCGTTGGAAGCCAGCGTGCCCGCGTACAGTTCCGATACGTAGACGTTCGCCTGCTTCTGATCCTCATTCCAGCGCGCACCGACATCCAGGTTCAGGCGCGAGGTCAGGTTCCAGGTGGTGTCGAAGTAGGCGGCCACGCTGTTGGTGATCACGCTGCCCGTGGTCAACTGGGTGACCCCCGGGGGCAGGCCCGGGGCCAGCGAGATGCCGCCCAGGCTCAGCACCGCGTTGTAGGCGCCGGCGGCCGTGCCATTGTAGTAATAGAGTCCGCCGACCCCTTTCCATCCCGATCCAGTGTAGGTGACCTGCATCTCACCGGTGGTCTCGTGATCGGCGTACTCCCCCGGCACTTGGAACAGCGGCGCATCCAGCTCGCTGAAATTGATGAACTGGTGTGCCTCGCCCTGGCGGTAGGCCGCGACCGCCTTGAACGCCCAGGCATCGCTGAGCTCCTGGGTGTAGGTGCCCGAATAGCCGAAGAATGCAAAGCGGTTCTTGTCTACCGGCATGTCGCTGTAGGTGTCGTACCGGCTGTCGAGCGGTGTTTCGAGGTACGGATTGGCGGCCAGCCGCTGTCCGGCCGCCGCGTTGGAGCGGTCGTCCATGGTGTCGGCGAGAATCTTCAGCTTCGAGCTCTCGCCCCAGGTGATGGTGAGGTTGCCGCGCGCCGAGATCACGTTCTTGTCATCCACGTCCTGGCCGACCCGGTTGTACGGCCGTGGCAGGCCATCGTCCTCGACCTGGCCCCAGCCATCGTGGCGCAGGTACGCCGCCGCCACGCCGAAGTAAACGTGGCCCGGAACGATCGGTGCCGAGGCGGCGAGCTTGACGTCGCGCTCGGCGTAGCTGCCTCCGGCGACCGAGCCCTGGAAATACGGCTCGTCAGACGCGATGTCGCGCGTGATGTACTTGACCGCCCCGGCGATGGTGTTCTTTCCATACAGCGTGCCCTGCGGGCCACGCAGCACTTCGATGCGCTCGACGTCGTACAGGTCGAGCAGCGCTCCCTGCGGGCGCGCGATGTACACGTCATCCAGGTAGACGCCGACACCGGGCTCGAAACCCCACAGCGGATCGCTCTGGCCGACGCCGCGAATGTAGACGTTGATGGTGCTGCTGGTCGCGCGCCCGGCATTGACCTCGATGTTGGGCGCGACCGCCGTGACGTCGCTGAGACTCTGGACGTTCTGGGTCTGCAGCTGCTCGGCGTTGAGCGCCGTCACCGCGATCGGGACGTTCTGCAGATCCTCGGTCCGGCGCCGCGCCGTGACCACCACCTCCTGCAGCGTGCTGGCCTCGGCGCTGGCCCCAGGCGGGCTCGCGCTCGCATCGGGTTCGGCCGCGGCAGCAATCCCCGCCGCCAGCAAGCAATACCAGATCAACGCGCTGCGGAACCTGCGATTCATGGTCAACCCCCCGATCGTTATGTATGACGCCGTCCACTTCATCTAATATTGAACGACCGTTGAATACTATTTCAACGATCGTATAAAATCAAACGAAACGCGGCGGCCTGACGGGGGGCGAGCGATGCGCGAACGGCAGGCGGCTGCGCAACCGATACCATGGCAGGCTAGAATCATGGTTTGCCCGGGTAGTTGCATGCCTCGACCAAAGCGCGCCACCAAAGAAAAACTCATGGATGCGGCCGAGAAGCTGTTCGCCAGGCGGGGCTTTCACGGCACATCGCTGCGTGACATCACCGGGACTGCCGGCGTCGATCTGGCGCTGGTGAACTATCACTTCGGCAGCAAGAAGCAGCTGCTCGCCGCAGTGCTCGAGCGTCGCGGCGAAGTGTTGAACCAGGAACGGCTGCGGCGGCTGGCGGAAGTGCGCACCGGCGCCGCACCGGGCGCGCCCAGCACCGAGGCGGTCGTCGGGGCGTTCCTGGATCCGATCCTGGATCGCCTGGCACACGCCGGCCCGGGCTGGCACAGCTACTTCGCGCTGATCGCTTATGTGAACAACTCGCCCGAGTGGGGCCGCAAGATGATGGGCAAGACCTTCGATAGCACCGTGCGCGAGTTCATCCGCGCGGTGATGCAGTCCCTTCCGGGCGCGGCCCCCGAGGATATCTTCTGGGGCTACAACTTCCTGACCGGCGCGTTGACGCTGTCGCTGGCGGAAACCGGACGCCTCGATGAGCTCTCGGATGGCCTGTGCCGCTCCAATGACGTGGCAAGCCTCAAGGCACGGCTGGGGCCGTACGTGGCGGCCGGCCTGCGCGCCCTGGCGCGTCGGCGCCCTTGACCGGCCGGGCGCCAGGACCTGCGGTGCGCTCCCCTTCGAGCCCGCAGCGCCTTGCGCGCTACGTCCTGGGGATGCTGCTGCTGGTCTACGCGTTCAATTTCATCGACCGGATCATCCTGGGCATCCTGGTGCCCCCGATCAAGGCTGAGCTGCATCTCACCGACACCGAGCTCGGATTGCTGGGCGGGACGGCGTTTGCGCTGTTCTACACCGTGCTCGGCATCCCGATCGGCTGGCTGGCCGATCGGTTCAATCGCGTCTGGATCATGGCGATCTCGCTGGCGGTGTGGAGTGCGTTCGCCGCCGCCAGCGGCCTTGCGCAAAATTTCTCTCAGCTGTTCATCGCCCGGCTCGGCGTCGGCATCGGTGAGGCCGGTGGCGTTGCCCCGGCCTACTCGCTGATCAGCGACTATTTCCCACCGGCGCGGCGTGCGCGTGCGCTTGCCATCTATTCCTTCGGCATTCCGATTGGCAGTGCCGCGGGGCTGCTGTTCGGCGGCATCATTGCCTCGGCCGTCAACTGGCGTACGGCATTCATCGTCGTGGGCGGACTCGGACTGATGCTGGCGCCCGTGTTCCGCTGGACCGTGCGCGAACCGGTGCGCGGCGGGCTGGACGCGACCGCGCCCGCCCGCCGAACCCCGAGCCTGTGGGCCGTGGTCAGGCTGCTGACCGGCAAGATCTCCTTTTGGGGTCTGTCTCTGGGTGGTGGCATGAGCTCGCTGATGGGCTACGGGATGTTCTTCTGGCTGCCGTCGTTTTTCGTTCGCACCTATCACTTGTCGCTGGCGCAGATTTCCTGGTATCTGGGCGCATTGACCTTGATCGGCGGGGTGTCCGGAATCTGGCTGGGTGGGTGGCTCGCCGATCGCCTGGGCGGCTTCAGGCGTTCCGCCTATGCGCTGGTGCCGGCTGGCGCGTTCCTGATCACCGCACCGCTGTACGTGCTGGGCGTTCTGGCGCCCCCCAGCCTGTGGTCGCTGCCGCTATTCCTGGTGCCCACGGCGCTGGCCCTGGCGTGGTTGGGGCCGACCATCTGCGCGATACAGCATCTGGTGTTACCCGACATGCGCACGCTCGCCTCAGCGCTGTTTCTCTTCATCAACAACCTGATCGGCCTCGGACTGGGCGCGCTGCTGATCGGCCGTCTGTCCGATCACTTCGCGCTCCGATACGGCAGCGAATCACTGCGTTATGCGATTCTGTCCGGCACCGGGTTCTACCTGGTCAGCGGCGCACTGTTCCTGCTGGCTGCGCGCCACCTGGCGCGAGAGTGGCAGAATTGACTGCCCCCGAAGCAGCTGCATCGGCCGATCCAACCATGCCACCAGATCCGGCTCCGGGAAGCGGGCTGCGCCACAGCCTGAAACAGCGCCACATGACGATGATCGCCCTCGGCGGCGTCATCGGCGCCGGTCTGTTCGTCGGCAGCGGCGTGGTGATCCGGGCGGCGGGACCCGCGGCGGTGGTCTCGTTCGTGATCACCGGGCTGCTGGTCGTGCTGGTAATGCGCATGCTCGGCGAAATGGCGGTGGCACTGCCTGCGGTCGGCTCGTTCTACGAATACGCGCGCCTGGCGTTCCGCGACCGACCGCGGCTCGGTGAGCTGGCCGGCTTCGTGACCGGCTGGATGTACTGGTATTTCTGGGTCATCTGCGTGGCGCTCGAGGCGGTGGCCGGCGCCGGCCTGATCCGTTACTGGTTGCCCGGCGAGCCGCCCTGGCTGATCAGTCTGGCGTTGCTGCTGCTGCTCACGCTGACGAATCTCATCTCCGTGCGCTCATTCGGCGAGTTCGAGTTCTGGTTCGCGTCGATCAAGGTGGTCGCGATCGTCGTGTTCATGGCGCTGGCGGGCGTCTATGTGCTGGGCCTGTGGCCGGGAGTGGCGCCCAGCGTCGCAAACCTCAGCGCGCACGGCGGCTTCGCCCCGAGCGGGATCGTTGCGATCCTGACCGGCGCTGTGGCGGCTACCGGCTTCTATTTCGGCGCCGAGATGGTCACGATTGCCGCCGCGGAGGCCGCGGAGCCCGCGAAGGCGGTGGCGACGGCGACCAACTCGGTCATTACGCGCGCCCTGTTCTTCTACGTCGGCTCGGTGCTGCTGGTGGTGTGCCTGGTGCCGTGGAATTCGGCGGGCATTGCCACGCCCTATGTCAGCGCGCTCACTGCGATGGGCATCCCGGCGGCGGCGCAGATCATGAACGCGGTGATCCTGACCGCAGTGCTGTCGGCGCTGAATTCGGGACTGTATGCCTCGTCGCGCATGCTGTTCGCGCTGACCCGGCGCGGCGATGCGCCCAAGGGTCTTGCCAGGCTCAGCCGCAACGGCGTGCCCGCGCGCGCGATCCTGCTCGGAACGCTGTTCGGCTACGTCGCCGTGATCATGTCGTACGTCTCG
This sequence comes from uncultured Gammaproteobacteria bacterium, assembly GCA_963701975.1. Classification (GTDB taxonomy): domain Bacteria; phylum Pseudomonadota; class Gammaproteobacteria; order Steroidobacterales; family Steroidobacteraceae; genus FEN-1191. Next base: position 2,005,118 of record OY969692.1, on the reverse strand, counting down.
CCGGACACCGTGTTCGCGTTCCTCGTCAACTCGTACGGCACGGTAGCGATATTCGTCTACGTGCTGATCGCGATTTCGCAGCTGCGGCTGCGCGCGCAATTGGAGCAGGAGGATCCGGCGCGGCTGCGGCTGCGCATGTGGGGCTATCCGTACCTGACCTGGCTGGCCATCGCGGGCATGCTCGGCATCGTCCTGGCGATGGCGTTCATCCCCGAGCAGCGCACCCCGCTGCTGTTCGGCGTCATCAGTCTCGGCGTGCTGTTGCTCGTGTTTGCCGCGCGCCTGCGCTTCGGCGCCAGGCCGGACATTGCAACGCTCGCGATGGAGCCGCGTGGATACGAGGAGCTGTAGTGGCCCGCGAGGGCCGCAACCGCTGGTCTCTTTGAGACCGCCCGCGCGCAGCTAGAACGGTCGATCGCCGATCACCGTCGCGCGGTGCATGATGCGCCGCTCCGGCAGGTAGTCCGCGACCGCGTAATGCTGCGTGAGGCGGTTGTCCCAGAACGCAATGTCGTCCACGCTCCAGCGCCAGCGAATCGTGAACTCGGGCCGCGCCGAATGGGTGAACAGGAACGCCAGCAGCGCATCGCTCTCACGCGCACTGAGCTCATGGATGCGGGTGGTGAAGCCATCGTTGACGAACAGGCCCTTGCGTCCCGACACCGGATGCGTGCGCACCACCGGATGCGTCACCGGGGGATGCTTTGCGACCGCGCGCTCGTAGCGCTCCTTGTGCGCCGGATCCGTGCCCCAGCGGTTGGCCGGGAACGACTTGACCACCGAATGCTCGGCGGTCAGGCCCTCGAGCTGCCGCTTCATGGTCGCCGACAGGGCTTCGTAGGCGGCCACGTTGCTCGACCACAGCGTGTCCCCGCCGACGCTGGGCAGCTGCTTGGCGGCAAGGATGCCGGCCAGCGGCGGCGTCGGACTGAAGGTGACGTCGGTGTGCCAGTTGTCGTTGTCGGGCAGGAAGCCCTCGTGCGTGTCGATCACCATGATCTGCGGCAGCTCGGGCAGCACCGGATAGATCGGATGGATGTGCAGCTCGCCGAAGTAGCGGGCAAACCGGCACTGCTGCTGCGGCGTGATCGGCTGGCGGCGGAAGAACAGGATCTGGTGCTGGACCAGCAGTTCGCCCAGGCGGTCGATGAGCGGCTGCGGCAGTTCATCGGCCAGCTCAATACCCTCCACGATCGCGCCCAGCGCCGGGGTCAGCCGGGTGATGGTGATGCTCGCGGGGTTCGCCTGCTTCGATGTCTTGAGGGGGGCAACGCCCATGTGACAATGCTCCGGATTGCGCTCGGCCGGCAGGGCCTTGGGTGCAGCATTATGCCTCAGGCAATGCAGTGCAGGTCACGGCGTGCGGCCATAGATCGCATTGCTTATGTCTACCGTGAACGCGCCGACCATCCCCTCGACGGTGGTGTTGGTGAGCGCCACCGCCGTCAGGCGCGCCACGGGATCCACGAACCACTGATGGCCGTATACCCCGCCCCAGCGCCAGGTCCCAATGGAAAAGGGACCAGCATCGAGCGCCGGATCGAGCAGCACCGCACCCCCGAATCCAAATCCCCACGCCGGCGTCGGAAAGATCGTGACCCGCAGCGCATCAATCTGGTTGCTCATCATCGCTCGGGCCGATTCGGGTGACAGGATCGCGCCGCCGCCGCCGCGGATCGCCTCGAGGAACACCAGCATGTCGTCGGCCGTCCCTGCCATGCCGGCGCCCCCGGAGGCAAACGCGGTCGGATCGAAAATGCGCTGCAGAGAAAAACTGATGCCCGCCGTGTCACCGAACGGCACCAGGTGTTGCTCCGCCATCCGGGCCGGTTCAGGTGTGCCGTCCACGTACGGCACGGCGAGCCGGCTCGCACTCGCAAGATGAAACACCGTATCGGTCATCGCCAGCGGACCGGTCACATAGCGCTCGACGACCTCGGGCAGCGTGGCACCGGCAGCCCGTGCGATGACCTCACCCAGCACGTCGAGCCCGAGGGAATAGTTCCAGGCGCTGCCCGGGGCGAACAGCAGCGGCGCCGAGGCGAGACGCCGCAGTTCCTCGGCCATCGAGAGTCCAGGCTGGTCGAGCCCGTCGGACACGCCGGCCCGATGATACGGGCCGTCGGCGGCTTCCGAGAGTCCGTAGCTCAGGCCGGAGGTGTGCGTCAGCAGTGCGCGCAGCGTGATCGCGGGTACCCGCCCGTCCGGCAGCCGGGGACGGAACTCGGGTATCCAGCGCTCGAGCGCATCCGCGAGCCGGATCCGCCCCTGCTGCACCAGCGCCATCACCGCGGCCGACACGATCGGTTTGGTCAGCGAGGACAGCCGGAAGACCTGCTCCTCGCGCATCGCCGACCGCGCCTCGCGATCGGCAAGGCCGGCGGCGCGGCGGAACATCACGGTGCCATCGCGCGCCACCAGCACCACGGTGCCGACGATGCGCCGCTCGGCAATCGCCCGATCGATCACCGCGTCGAGGCGCGCGCTCAGTTCCCGGTCAGCGGTTCGATGCATCGTAGCTCCAGTCAGCGGCGCAGCCGCAGCGCCGCAAGCTCGCCGACGACCCCGCGGCGAAAGGTGAGCACGCAGGCGACGAACACCGCGCCGATGATCACGGTCACCCAGCCGCCGACGATCTCCGACAGGTACTCCTGCAGCGTGACGATGAGCGCGGCGCCGATCACCGGACCGAAGAAGGTGCCGGAGCCTCCGAGCAGCGCCATCAGGATGACTTCGCCCGAGTTCGACTGCTGCACGTCGGACAGCGTCGTGAATCCGAGCACCAGGGCCTTCAGTGAACCTGCGAGCCCGGAGAGCATCGCCGACAGCACGAACACCAGCAGTCGGTAGCGGTTGATGTCGTAGCCGAGCGATAGCGCCCGCGGCTCGTTGTCGCGAATCGCCTTCAGCACCTGGCCGAACGGCGAATGCACGATGCGCCGGATCAGCACGAACACGGCCGCAAATGCCGCGAGCACCAGGTAATACATCACCAGATCGGAGCGCAGCGGCAGCAGCCCGAGCACGCTGCCGCGCGGCACGTCCTGCAGGCCATTCTCGCCGCCGGTGAACGGCGCCTCGAGACAGACGAAATACACCAGCTGCGCCAGCGCCAGCGTTACCATCGCAAAGTAGATGCCGCGCCGGCGGATCGCGATCGCCCCGATGATCCATCCGAGCGCCGCGGAGGCGACGACGCCGGCAACGATCGCTGGCACGCTGCCCCAGCCGTGCGCCGTCACCAGCCATGCGGTGGCGTAGGCGGCGGCACCGAAGAACGCTGCGTGCCCGAACGACAGCATGCCGCTGAAGCCCAGCAGCAGGTTATAGGCGCAGGCGAACATCGCGAAGCACAGCAGCTTCATCATGAAGATCGGATAGATGCCGAACAGCGGCGCGCTCAGCGCGAACAGGCCGGCGAAGGTGTAGAAGATGCCCGCCGCGCGCACCGGCCTCATTCCCTTCCGAACAGGCCGGCCGGCCGCAGGATCAGCACCAGCGCCATGATCACGAACACGACGATGTTCGAGGCCTCCGGATAGACCACCTTGGTGAAACCCTCGATGATCCCGAGCGCCAGGCCGCTGATCACCGAACCGAGGATCGATCCCATGCCGCCGATCACGACCACCGCGAACACCACGGTCACGAGCGAGCTGCCCATCAGCGGTGTCACGACGATGACCGGCGCGGCCAGCACGCCGGCGAGCGCGGCCAGCGCCACGCCGCCGCCGTAGGTCAGTGCGACCAGCAGCGGTACGTTGATGCCGAACGCCTGCAGCAGCTGCGCATTCTCGGTCGCAGCGCGCAGCGTGGCGCCGAGCCGGGTACGCTCGATCACGAACCACGTGGCCCCGCAGATCACCACCGAGGCGAGGATCACCCAGGCGCGATACAGCGGCAGGATCATGAAGCCGAGGTTCAGTGCGCCCTGCAGCGCCCGGGGCACCGGGTAGGACTGGCCGGAGGCGCCGAAGCACTCGAACAGCGTGCCTTCCACGACCAGCGCCAGACCGAAGGTCAGCAGCAGGCCGTACAGCGGGTCGAGCCTGTAAACGTGGCGCAGGAACAGCCGCTCCGCGATGATACCGAGGATTGCGACCGCGAGCGGCGCCAGCACCAGCGCGGCCCAGTAGTTGATGCCGAACCACTGCAGCCCGAGCAGCGCGGCAAAGGCACCGAGGGTATAGAACGCGCCGTGGGCGAAATTGACCACGCCCATGAGCCCGAAGATCACCGCCAGCCCGAGGCTCAGCATCGCGTAGAACGCGCCGTTCACGAGGCCCAGCATCAGCTGCCCCAGGATGACCGCGACCGGAACGCCGAACACCGCGCTCACCTAAGCAACCACGCTCGAGCCGCCGCCGGATGGCATGTCTGCACCGCGTCGCGCCCCGGTAGCGTACGCCGGCTTATTTCGGCGCCAGCGGGCACGCGCCGGTAATCGGGCCGAACGCTTCCTCGCCGCTCATCTGCTTCACGATCCTGTAGTAGTCCCACGGATATTTCGACTCCTGCGGCGACTTCACCTGCATCACGTACATCGTGTGAACCATCACGCCGTCGGCGCGGATATAGCCGCCCTTCGCGAACATGTCGTTGATCTTGGTCCGCTTCAGTTCCGCCATCACCTTGTCGGCATCGGTGGATCCGACCGCCTTGACGGCCTTGAGATAATTCATCGTCGCCGAGTACGCCCCGGCGTGATCCATCGTCGGCTCGGATTTCATCTTCTCGAAGAAGCGCTTGGCGAACGCGCGCGTGTCAGCGTTCAGGTCCCAGTACCAGCCGGTGGTCAGGTACAGACCCTGCGCGGTTTGCAGCCCCAGGGTGTGGATATTGGTGATGAACGCCAGCAGCGCCGCCGGCTTCATCGTCTTGGTGATGCCGAACTCGTTGGCGGCCTTGAGCGAATTGTTGAGATCGCCGCCGGCGTTGGCGAGGCCGAGCACCTGCGCGCCCGAGCCCTGGGCCTGCAGCAGGAACGAGGAGAAATCCGACGCGGCCAGCGGCACCCGCACCGAGCCGATGTTCTTGCCGCCGTTCTGCTCCACCACCTTGGAGGCGGCAGTCTGCAGCTGGGTGCCGAAGGCATAATCGGCGGTCAGGTAGAACCAGGTCTTGCCGCCGCCCTGCACGATCGCGGTCGCGGTGCCGTTGGCGAGCGCGGTGGTGTCGTACACGTAGTGCACGGTATAGGCGGTGCAGTCCTCGTTGGTCAGCGAGGCGCCACCGGCGCCGATCACGAAGAACGGTATCTTCTTGGCAGCCGCGACCTTCGCCATCGCGATGTTGACGCCGGTGTTGGAGCCACCGAGCAGCACGCTCAGCCCGTTCTGATCCGCCCACTCGCGAAACTTCGACGCGCCGAGATCCGGCTTGTTCTGATGGTCGGCGTCGAGCACCACGATCTTCTTGCCCAGCACCGTGCCGCCGAAATCTGCGACCGCCATCTTGATCGCTTCGATGCCGCCGGCGCCCATCACGTCGGCGTAGTTGCCGGACAGATCGTCGATGTCGCCGATTACGATCTCATCGCCGGCCGCGCTCGCTGCCCTTGACAGGCCGAGCATCGCCAGCGCAGCGAGCAGCCCGGTTGCCCATGTTCGGATGTTCATGCCCGATCTCCTTGTAAATCCGTGTCTGTGTCAGATGCCGAGCCTGACGTTGAGCATCGCCAGCTTATCCTGCAGCTCCGATGCGGCGAAGCCGTCGACGATCTGCCCGTATTCCATCAGGTAAAAACGGTCCGCCAGCGGCAGCGCGAAGCGGAAATTCTGCTCCACCATCACGATCGTATAGCCCTTTTCGCGCAGCGCGTGCACCGTGCGCGACAGCGCCTGCACGATGACCGGTGCGAGCCCTTCCGAGATCTCATCCAGCAGCAGCAGCCGGGCGCCGGTCCGCAGGATCCGCGCCACCGCCAGCATCTGCTGCTCGCCCCCGGACAGGCGCGTTCCCTGGGTATTGCGCCGCTCCTTCAGATTGGGAAACATTGTATAGATCTCGTCGATCGGCATCCCGCCGGATGCGACCAGCGGCGGCAGCCGCAGATTCTCATCGGCCGTAAGGCTTGCGTAGATGCCCCGTTCCTCGGGGCAGTAGCCGACGCCGAGGCGGGCAATCCGGTGCGACGGCAGGCCGATCGCCTCATGGCCGTTGATCATCACGGAACCCGACCGGGCGCCGACCAGCCCCAGGATCGACTTCAGCGTGGTGCTGCGGCCAGCACCGTTACGGCCCAGCAGGATCACCACCTCGCCGCGATTCACCCGGAAATCCACGCCGTGCAGAATGTGCGATTCGCCGTAGAAGGCGTGCAGGTCGGTGACGCGCAGCAGTTCCGCGCTCATCCGTGCGCGCTCCCGAGCTCGGTCGCGGCACAGCCCATGTAGGCTTCCATCACCTGCGGGTTCCCCGATACTTCGGCATAGGTTCCGTCGGCGATGATCTGGCCCCGCTGCAGCACCGTGATCCGGTCGGCGATGGTCGACACCACGCTCATGTTGTGCTCGACCATCAGAATGGTGCGATCGGCCGCGACCTTGCGGATCAGTGCGGTGATCCGGTCCACGTCCTCGTGCCCCATGCCCTGGGTCGGCTCATCGAGCAGCATCAGCTGCGGATCCATTGCCAGCGTCGTGGCCAGCTCGAGCGCGCGCTTGCGGCCGTACGGCAGCTCGACCGCGACCATGTCGGCGAATGATCCGAGATCGACCGAGTCCAGCAGCAGCATGGCCCGCCCGTGCAGCACCGCGAGGCTCGAGCGCGGCTTCCAGAAATGAAACGAGGTCCCGAGCGAGCGCTGCAATCCGAGACGCACGTTCTCGAGCACCGTCAGGTGCGGGAACACCGCGGACATCTGGAACGAGCGCACGATGCCGCGACGCGCGACCTCGGCCGGATTCTCGAATGTGATGTCCTGCCCCTGGTAGAGGATGCGGCCGCGCGTGGGCACCAGGAATTTGGTCAGCAGGTTGAAGAACGTGGTCTTGCCGGCGCCGTTCGGCCCGATCAACGCGTGGATCTGCCCGCGGCGCACCGAAAGATTCACGTCGCTGACGGCAACGAAACCGTTGAATTCCTTCGTCAGACCGCGTGATTCGATGATTACGTCGTCAACCATCGCCGCCCAGTTATTGTCATGTTTCGCCGGCGCCGCACGCCCCCCGATCCGCATCATGCGACAGAAGGCGAAGCCATGGCAAAACCTGGCCGTCGCACGCGCGCCGGCGCGACCCGACCCTGAAGCGCGCTGTCCTCGTCAGCGCCCGGATGCGCCTTGGGAGCCCACCAACCGGCCTGAGGCCGCGCGCGCGCTCTCGAGCAGCAGCGGCGCCAGCCGCTCGCGCAGCTCGGCCGGCGTCCAGCGGCTGGTCGGCCCCGACAGGTTGACCGCTGCGACCGGCAGGCCGCCGCTGCCCAGGATCGGTGCCCCGATGGTCAGGTCACCGAGGTAGCATTCCTGATTCGCCCACGCATAGCCGAGCTCGCGCGCGCGGTCGATGATCTCGAGAATGCGCGGGATGTCCTGCAGCGTGTGCGGGGTCAGCTTGCGCAGCGTCGAGCGCTCGAGGATCGAGCGCACGTTCTCGCGCGGCAGCGCCGACAGGTAGGCGCGGCCGGACGCGGTACAGTACATCGGCAAGCGCCGCCCGACCGACATGTGAATGAAGAAGCGCTTGTAGCTCGGGAAACGCGCAATGAACACCATCTCGACCCCATCGGGTTCGGACAGGCTGACCGATTCGCCGGTCGCATGGTTGAGGTCGGCCAGGTGCATGGTCGCCTGCTCGAGCACCGTGTGCCCCGCCAGGTACGGGTAGCCGACATCGAGCGTCTTGGCGGTCAGCGCCCAGCCATGCAGTCGCGCCACGCGCTGCAGGTAGCCGAGCTGCACCAGCGTGTGCACGCAGCGCTGGGCCGAGCCGGATGTCAGCCCGGTCGCGGCCGCGATCTCGGCCAGCCCCTGCACGCGCCGCTCGGCCGAAAACGCGCCGAGCACCGCAAACGCCTTCTGCACCGACTGATTGAACAGCCGGTCGTGGTGCGCCGGTTGCGCAGCGCGCGCGGCCCTGGCCGCCTTGCGGGCCGTGGCCCTGGCGCGCGCCTTCAGGGCGGCTTGCCTTCGCGCCCTCGAAACTTTCTTCAAGGTCCCACTCCCAGCGTCTTCATCAGCTTGAAGATGCTGGCCGACGAGGCCGGTAAGCGCAAGCCACCGCACTTGCGTCCGGCATGCAGCTGGATATAGTGAATTCCCACGATGATCACACTGCACATCAATGGCGCGGATCGCACCGTGGACGCCGCCGCCGACATGCCGCTGCTGTGGGTGCTGCGGGATCTGCTGGGACTGACCGGGACCAAATATGGCTGCGGCATCGCGCAGTGCGGCGCCTGCACGGTTCACCTCGATGGCCAGCCGGTGCGCTCCTGCCTGCTGCCGATCGGCTCGATCGGCAGTCGGGCGATCACCACGATCGAAGCGATCGGCGCAACGCCGGCCGGGGCACGCGTGCAGAAGGCGTGGCTCGAGCTCGAGGTCGTGCAATGCGGCTATTGCCAGTCCGGCCAGATCATGTCGGCGGCAGCGCTGCTGGTGTCAACCCCGAATCCGGATGATGCCGATATCGATGCGGCGATGGACGGCAACATCTGTCGTTGCGGCACCTACGGCCGCATCCGTGCCGCGATCAAGCGCGCGGCGCAATCCGCCCAGGGATGACCCCCGGTCGCCCGCCCGACCGCATGCGTAGATCGCACTCACAATCCGGCGCGGCACCCGCGGCAATCCTGGTCGTACTCGCCGTTGTGGCCCTGCTCGCACTGATCGCCTGGCTGCGAATCACGAGCGCGACCGGACCGATGGATTTCGCGGACCACGGGGCGAGTCCCAGCCGCTACAGCGGCGCGGATCCGACCGGAGCGCCGGCCGGGATGAACGCCGCGAGCCTGCTGGCGCGCGGCGAATATCTGACGCACGCGGCCGATTGTGAGTCGTGCCACACGCGCCCGGACGGTCAGCGATTCGCCGGCGGGCGCGCTTTCGTGCTGCCGATCGGCACGGTGTATTCGACCAACCTGACGCCGGACCGGCACACCGGCATCGGCAACTGGAGCGACGCTGAGTTTCTGCGGGCGCTGCACCAGGGCATCGGTCGCGACGGCACGCGGCTCTATCCGGCGTTTCCGTTTGCGGCCTACACCTACCTGACCGACAACGATGTCCTCGCAATCAAGGCCTATCTGTTCTCACTGGCGCCGGTCAGCGCTGCAACACCTGCCAACCGGCTCTCGTTCCCGTTCAATCAGCGCTGGCTGATGGCGCTGTGGTCGTGGCTATTCAATCCGGACCAGCGCTTTCGTGCCAATGCTGCGATGAGCGCGCAGTGGAATCGCGGCGCGTATCTCGCCGAGGCGCTGGAACATTGCGGCGAGTGTCATACCCCGCGCAACCTGCTGCAGGCGCTGGATCATCGCAAGAAGTATGCCGGCACGACGCTCGAGGGCTGGCGTGCCTACAACATCAGTGCCGACCGCGACAGCGGCATCGGCGCCTGGAGCGATGCCGAGCTGATGCAATACCTGGCGACCGGTCATGCGTCGGGCCACGGATCGGCCGCCGGGCCGATGGGCGAAGCCGTGGACGGGAGCCTCAGGTACCTGGAGCCGGGCGACCTCGAGGCCCTCGCGACCTACCTGCGCAGCGTGCCCGCGATCGCGAGCGCCGACGTGCCGGCGCGGCTGGCCGGTCCGGCGCCAGCGGCCCACTCACAAGGCGTGCCGGCCGGCATCGACCCGCGCGGCAAAGCGATCTTCGAGAGCGCCTGCATCGGCTGCCATGCCTGGACCGGCGCGGGAGCAGTCAGCGCGTACGCGACGTTGACCGGCGCGCGTGCACTGAATGATCCGAGCGCGCTGAACGTGGTCCAGGTCCTGCTGGCCGGCGCGCGGCACGGACCCGATCCCACCGCCCCGTTCATGCCGTCGTTCGATAGCGCGTACTCGGACGCCGAGATTGCCGCCGTAGCCAGCTACGTGGTCGCCCGATTCGGCAACCAGCGCCCGGCGATCACCGCGGCGCAGGTCGCGGCGCTGCGCCGGCAGGACCTCACCGCCGCCGTGAGCGACGGCAGCTAAAGGCCTGTTCAGACCGCGACGCAGGCATTGCGGCCGCCGTTCTTCGCCTTGTAGAGCGCCCCGTCGGCGCGGTCGAACACGCTCTCGGCGGTATCGCCGTCGCGCAGCGCGGTGAGCCCGCAGGACACCGTAACCTGCACCGGCGTGCCGTGGAAATGAAACCGCAGCGCCTCGACCGCGGCGCGCATCTGCTGCGCCTTGACCAGTGCGCAGTCGAGATCCGTGCCGACCAGCAGGCTGACGAACTCCTCGCCGCCGATGCGCGCGAAGAAATCCACCGCGCGCCGGCCGCGGCTGAGCGCGAACGCCACCTCGCGCAACACCGCATCCCCGCCACGATGGCCGCAGGTGTCGTTGATCGATTTGAAGCGATCGATGTCCCAGAACAGGACCGCCACCCCGTGGCGCGAGCGTTCCCAGCGCGCCAGTTCCTCGGCGAAGCGCTCGTCGAACGACACCCGATTCGCCACCCGCGTCAGCGGATCGATGCGCGCACGCTGCTTCTCGAATTCGAGGTTACGACTGAGCTCGCGTGACTCCTTCTCGAGCGCGGCCAGCCGCGAATGCATGTGCTCGCTGCGGGTGGTGTGCTCGGTGAACCGATGCTGCTCGCGTTCCCTGAATTCGCGCACGTTGTTCGCCACCGCCTCGAGCCGGTCCGTCACCAGTGCGCGCAGCGCGCCGATGTCTTCGTGGGTCCGCACCTCGTCGGTCAGTCGCGTCATCTGCGCCAGCAGATCGATGTTGAGGGTTTCAGTGTCCTGATGATCGCGCTCGCGCTCGGCGCTGTTGCCCGCGAGGTACTGCGCCATCTCGTTGAGGCGATCGGTCACCTGCGCGAGGGTAATGACGGTATCGGCTCGCTCACGCGCCACGGTGGCGCTGTGCTCGGCGACCAGATCGGCCACGCGCGTGAGCACGGCGGCGAGTGCCGCGTCATCCGCGGCAGCGGCGAGATCGCTGCGAATCTTGTCGATATCGGCGGCGCGCAGGTCGGGGTGGCCGAGCCGGTCGATCAGCAATGCCACCGCATCGCAGCTCGCCTGCCAGCGCCGTTGCGGCGCAGCCCCGGTGCGCGCATCGGCCGCCACACTGCCGGCAGCGGCGGCGGCCGTGACCGCGGCCGTCTCGCGCGACGGCGACGCGGCGGCCGCGGGCGCAGGTGCCGGCGCAGCCGCAGGCGCGGCAGCAGGCGCTGCGCCGGGCGATGCCGTGGACGATGCGGCGGGTACTCGCGCTGCGGTAGCCGGCCGCTCGGCGGCCGCCGGTGCCGACGGCGCGGCCCGGTGCATTCCCGACTTCTCCGCCGCCATCACCGCACCGGTCAGGGAATCGAATAGCGCCTTGAGCTGGGCCTCGTCGGCGTCGCGGCGCGCGGCCGCGGACAGGTTCTCGAGTGTCTCATTCAGGCGCGGGTCGTCGCCCGAGGCTATCGCGCACAGCCGCGCCACCAGCCGGCGCAGAATCTGTTCAATCCCGCGCCAGCGACGTTCCTCGGTTTCCATCTCGCGCAATGCGTCGAGATGCCGCTTCCTCCAGTCAACCGCTTCCTGCACCACACTCACACACAGTTATAGTTTTCGGTAACGATTCTATCGGCAGCGGCAAGCGGGGCTTTAGCGGACAGAATCTGCCCCCACCGTCGCTGCACCGCGACTAGCCCGCCGCCCCTCAGGCGTTGCGCTTACCCTTTATTTTCAACGACTTAAGCTATCCAGCGCCCTCATCGGGCCAGCCGCTTGCGGATCGAGAGCAGCTCGCGCCGCCGCTCGGGGCTGGCCTTGGGGAAGCTCATGTCCAGCTCTTGCATCGCCTCGACGATGATCTGGGACACGATCAGCCGGGTATTCTCCTTGTCGTCCGCGGGCACGATATACCACGGGGCGTGACTGGTGCTGGTGGCACTGAGGCATTCCTCGTAGGCCTTGATGTACTGCTTCCAGAACGCGCGCTCCGCGATATCCGCCTGGCTGAATTTCCAGTTCTTCTCCGGATCGTCGATGCGCTGCAGGAAGCGCTTGCGCTGCTCCTGCTTCGACAGGTGCAGGAAGAACTTGATGATGCGGGTTCCATTGTCGTTCAGGTGCCGCTCCAGTCCCGTAATCGAGCGATAGCGCTCGTGCCAGAGCTTCTTCTCGCTGTCCGGAGCATCCGCCAGGCCCTCGCTGCGCAGGATCTCGGGATGCACGCGCACGATCAGTACTTCCTCGTAGTACGAGCGATTGAAGATGCCGATCTGGCCGCGCTCAGGCAGCACGCGTGTGCTGCGCCAGAGAAAATCGTGCTGCAACTCCATCGGGCTCGGATGCTTGAAGCTGTACACCTGGCAACCCTGCGGGTTGACTCCCGACATCACGTGCCGGATCGCGCCGTCCTTGCCAGCCGCGTCCATCGCCTGGAAGATCAGCAGGATCGCGTGGTTGTCGGACGCATACAGCAGCTGCTGCATCGAGCTCAGCCGCGCCACATGCTGCTCCAGCAGCGTCTGATAATGCTTCTCGGATCGGTAGACCGGCGCCACGTTCGTCGGCCACTTGCGCAGCTTGACCTCGGTGCCTTCGCGCACGCGAAAATCCTTGGGATTGATCTTCATGACGCTCCTCGTCGGCGCACTCGCAACGTTCAATCGCTCGCGACGCTCAATCGGCGGATGGTACCAGCACCGCTGCGCCTTCGAATCGGCCCGCGCGCAGATCGGCGAGCGCCTGGTTGGCCTGCTGCAGCCGATAGCTCGTGGTCTGAGTCACGATGCCCATGTCGGGCGCCAATCGCAGGAACTCGAGGCCGTCGCGGCGCGTGAGATTGGCGACCGACACCAGCTGTCGTTCCTCCCACAGCAGCCGATACGGGAAGGCGGGAATATCACTCATATGAATCCCGGCGCACACCACCCGACCGCCCTTGCGCACCGCCTTGAGCGCCAGCGGCACCAGCTCGCCCAGCGTCGCGTAGATGATCGCGGCGTCGAGCGGCTCGGGCGGCATCTGGTCGGATCCTCCGGCCCAGGCGGCGCCGAGGCGCCGCGCGAACGCCTGCGTCGCGACATCGCCCGGGCGCGTGAACGCGAACACCGTTCGCCCCTGCGAGCGTGCGGCCTGCGCGACGATATGGGCCGCGGCCCCGAATCCGTACAGTCCCAGCCGCCGGCCCTCACCGGCGATCACCAGCGATCGCCACCCGATCAGGCCCGCGCACAGCAGCGGCGCGAGCGCCACGTCGCTACCAGCCTCGCCGAGCGGAAACGCATAGCGCGCATCGGCAATGGCCGCAGTCGCAAAACCGCCGTCGCGCGTGTAGCCGGTGAACAGCGGGCGATCGCACAGGTTCTCCTGCCCCGCGACGCAGTACCGGCACACGCCGCAGGTATGGCCCAGCCATGGAACGCCGATGCGCTGCTCGAGCTGCAACCCCTCGACGCCCGGGCCGATCGCATCGATCCGGCCGACGATCTCGTGACCCGGAACGATCGGCCACTTCGGATCGGGCAGCTCGCCATCGACGACGTGCAGGTCGGTCCGGCACACGCCGCAGGCCGCGATGCGAACACGGATTTCACCCGGCCCGGGCGCCCGATCGGCCAGCTCGGTCCATTGCAGCGGGCTGTTCGGCCCTTTCAGCAGCATTGCGCGCATCGGGGTGGATCAGAAGGCCGGGTGGTGGGTGCCAGGCACATCATAGCGATCTGCAGACAGCGCGCCTGCCCGCCCGCGCCGTCCAGGATCGGCGCGCGCACCGGTGCCGAGCTATCGGCCGCGCGGATGCGTCGGGACGGACGGCACGGATCGCGTCGGCGCTGCCGGTCGATAGGAAGGATGAGGCGCCGCATGTGCATCCGGCCGCCCGCCGTGGTCGTGGTCTCGGTCGAACCCGGGTCGCGGCGGCCCGACTGCATAGCCGGGTCCCCAGCCACCGTAGTCGTAACCGCCGGGCTCGTAGAAGCCCACGCCATAGCCGACGCCGACATCCCCATCGTAGCCGCCGCCGACGACGCAACCGGCAACAGCCACAAACAACGGCACCAATACTGCGCGAATCGACCAGCGGCTCACCAGGGTTTTCATCTTGCGCCCGCCTTGCTGTCGGCGTCGGTCCACTCCAGCAATCCGAAAGGCGCGCCCGCCGGATCGGCGACCACGGCGATCAGGCCGCCGTGCCGATCGGCGTGCGGTTTGACGAGCACGCGTCCGCCGAGCGCCTCGACCCGGGCGGCCGTATCGGTGGCGCTGTTGACGCGCACGAAATTGAGCCAATGCGGATGCCGCTTGGCGGTGGCCGGCAGCGAATTCAGGCTCGCGCGCGCGTAATCGTCACTGGACAGCAGCATGTGGGTCGCGCCGTCGCTGCTCGGCAGCGCGAACACCTCGTAGCCGAATACGTCCTGATAAAACGCCGCATCCTTGTCTGGGTCGCGGGTCAGCACCGAGCTCCAGATCCACTCGCCCGGAGCGGCCAGCACGTCCGGCGGATCACCGCTGCTCGATTGCAGCACCGCGAACACCGCGCCCTGCGGGTCGGCGAACACGGCCTGCCGGCCGCGCTCGGCAAAAAGACGCGGCGGCGAGAGCTCTTTGCCGCCATGGCCACGAATGCTGGCCTCCGCCGCTGCGACATCCGGCACCGACAGGAAGGTCAGCCACGCCGGCTGCCGATGCTGGCCGCGCTGCACGGAGCGCTGATACAAGCCGCCCACCGGCCGGCCGTCGAGCAACGCTACCGCGTAGTCGCCATCACCGGTGTGAATGTCGTTGAAGGTCCAGCCGAAAAGCTGGCCGTAGAAGCGCTGGGCGCCGGCGATGTCCGGTGTTACGAGGTCCACCCAGATCACCTTGCCCGCGTGGCGTTCCGTGCTCGCGGGTGCTAGAAGCGGCGGCAGCACGAAGCTCGCGGCGGCGGCGCTGGCGATCATTGCAACGCTCAACAGCGCCGCGAAGCTCGATCGCGTCAGCACGCTGACAATACGGGCGCACCGACTCATGCGCCTGTCTCCCATTCGCGATTTTTTCACTCTATATTCCACAACATCATGTTCTGCTTCACCGGCCGCCGATAGAAGCCGTACATTTACCTATACGCAGGCGATGGCCGGCGCCTGCACGTTCCAACGCCAGTTGCGCACCTCCGGCATGTCCTGGCCGTAGCGATCGATGTACTGCTTGTGCTCGATCAGCTTGTCCTGCAGCTGCTGCTTCAGGTAGGTGCCGGCGCCCGCCGTCTGCGGCAGGCGGTCGATGGTGTCCATCACCAGGTGGTAGCGGTCCAGGTCATTGAGCACCGTCATGTCGAACGCGGTCGTGATCGTGCCCTCCTCCTTGTACCCGCGCACATGAATGTTGTGATGATTGGTGCGGCGGTAGGTCAGCCGGTGGATCAGCCACGGGTAGCCGTGGAACGCAAAGATCACCGGTTTGTCCCGGGTGAACAAGCCGTCGAAATCCAGGTCGCTCAAGCCGTGGGGGTGCTCGCTCGCGGGCTGCAGTTTCATCAGGTCGACAACGTTGACCACGCGGATCTTCAAGCCGGGCAGGCGCTCGCGCATGATCGAAACGGCGGCCAGCGTCTCGAGCGTCGGCACGTCGCCGCAGCAGGCCATCACCACGTCGGTGTCGCTGCCCTGATCGTTGCTGGCCCACTGCCAGATGCCGACCCCCTCGGCGCAGTGCTTGGCGGCCGCGTCCATCGTCAGCCACTGCGGTGACGGATGCTTGCCGGCGACCACGACGTTGACGTAGTGGCGGCTGCGCAGGCAGTGATCCATCACCGACAGCAGGCAGTTGGCATCCGGCGGCAGGTAGACGCGCACGATCTCGGCCTTCTTGTTGACCACGTGGTCGATGAAACCCGGATCCTGGTGCGTGAATCCATTGTGATCCTGGCGCCATACGTGCGAGGACAACAGGTAATTCAGCGACGCGATCCGGCGCCGCCACGGCAGCTGTGCGGTGACTTTGAGCCACTTGGCATGCTGGTTGAACATCGAATCGACGATGTGGATGAAGGCCTCATAGCAGTTGAACAGCCCGTGACGGCCGGTGAGCAGGTAGCCCTCGAGCCAGCCTTCGCACTGGTGCTCGCTGAGCACCTCCATCACGCGTCCGCTGGGGGCGAGGAATTCGTCATTCGGCACCGTGGCGGCGTCCCACTGGCGCAGCGTGGCTTCGAACACCGCCTCCAGTCCGTTCGAGAGCGTCTCGTCCGGGCCGAAGACCCGGAAGTTGCGCTGCTCCAGGTTCAGTTTGATCACATCGCGCAGGAAACGTCCCAGCACGTGGGTATCGCCGATACCACCCGCTCCGGGCGCGGGCACATCAGCCGCGTACTCGCGGAAGTCCGGCATGCGCAGGTCGCGCAGCAGCATGCCACCGTTGGCATGGGGATTGGCGCCCATGCGGCGCTCGCGTTTCGGCGCCAGTTCCGCCAGTTCGGGGCGCAGGCGCCCGTGCTGATCGAACAGTTCCTCGGGCTTGTAGCTCCTCATCCAGCTCTCGAGCTGGCTCAGGTGCTCGGGATGCGCGGCATCGACCAGCAGCGGCACCTGGTGTGAACGGAAGGTGCCTTCAATCTGTCGGCCGTCGACCATCTTCGGCCCGGTCCAGCCCTTCGGCGACTTGAACACGATCATCGGCCAGCGCGGTCGCGCGGCATCGCCGCTGCTGCGCGCACTGCGCTGGATGCGCCGGATATCCTCGATCGCGCGGTCGAGGCTCGCGGCCATCCGCTGATGCATCTGCCGCGGTTCATCGCCCTCGACGAAGTACGGCGTCCAGCCGCAGCCGCGCATGAACTGCTCGAGTTCGTCGCGCTCCAGGCGCGCGAACACGGTCGGGTTGCTGATCTTGTAGCCGTTCAGGTGCAGGATCGGCAGCACCGCGCCGTCGGTGATGGGATCCAGGAACTTGGTGGAATGCCACGCAGTGGCGAGCGGGCCGGTCTCCGCCTCGCCATCGCCGACGACGCAGGCGACGATCAGGTCGGGGTTGTCCAGCACCGCGCCGAACGAGTGGCTGAGCGAATAGCCGAGCTCGCCGCCCTCGTGGATCGAGCCCGGGCACTCGGGCGAGGCGTGACTGGGAATCCCGCCGGGGAACGAAAACTGGACGAACAGCTTGCGCAGCCCGTCCTCATCCTGGCTGATGTTCGGATAAATCTCGCTGTAGGTGCCTTCCAGATAGGTGTTGGCGACCACGGCCGGGCCGCCGTGCCCGGGACCGGACACGTAGATCATGTCGAGGCCGTACTGATTGATGATCCGGTTCAGATGCACATAGATGAAATTCTGTCCCGGGGTCGTCCCCCAGTGCCCGAGCAGCATGTGCTTGATGTCCGCCAGCGTCAGCGGCCGCTTCAGCAAGGGGTTGTCGTACAGGTAGATCTGGCCCACCGACAGGTAGTTGGCCGCGCGCCAGTACGCGTCCATCCGCGATAGCAGCTGCGGCGACAGCGGCGCTTGCGTATCGGCCAGGTTCGGGTCGGCCATGGTGATGATCTACATTATCATCGCTGCCACAGAATGTGCGCCGCCTCGAGCGGGATCGCAGCGCCGTCCAGGCACGGTAACAATCGCGGTGTATAGTCGCTCACGGGCCGCGTCGCCGGTACGGTCGCGCTATAGACGTAGAGGCCGGCGGACCCCGCGGCCTGACCGGCCCGCTGCATCGGATGCAGCGCGACGTTACCGTCGCCCGCAGCCTCGGCATAAAGCTCCACGCGCACGCTGTCGGGGTCGACATCCGACAGCGCCACCTCGACCTCGAATACGTGACCCTGCGGCGTCGATTCGATCCTGACCGCACCAAAGCGCAGCGTGGGCCATTGCTGATCGAGCCGGCGCCGCTTCTCGACCATCCGCCGCGCCTTGCTCGCCTGGTCGGCGATGCGCTGGCGGTAGCGCTCGGACGCCGGCAGATAATATTGCTCGGTGTATTCGCGCACCGCGCGCGAGCTGGAGAACACCTGGGTCAGGCGCGCCATGCTCTCGCGCATGCGCGCAACCCACGCGCTTGGAATGCCGTTCGCGTCGCGCGTATAGAACTCGGGAATCACCTGGCGCTCGAGCAGATCGTAGAGCGCCACAGCGTCGGCATCGTCCCAGGCGGGGTCATCGCCGTGCTCGCGCGCATCCCCGATGCTCCAGCCGACGTCGGGCCGATAGGCCTCGGCCCACCAGCCGTCCAGCACCGAAAGATTCAGCCCGCCGTTGACCAGTGCCTTCATGCCGCTGGTACCGCAGGCCTCCCACGGACGCCGCGGGGTGTTGAGCCAGACGTCCACACCCTGGACCAGTTGCTCGGTCAACAGCACGTCGTAGTCGCTCAAAAAGATCGCGCGCGCTCGCACTTCGGGGCGGCGGATGAACTGCGTCCACCGCTGGATCAGGTCCTGGCCGCCTTCATCGGCCGGATGGGCCTTGCCGGCCAGGATCAGCTGCACCGGGCGCTCGGCATTCGACAGCAGGCGCAGCAGCCGCGCCGGGTCGTGCAGCAGCAGGTTCGGTCGCTTGTAGGTCGCGAAGCGCCGCGCGAATCCGAGCGTCAGCACGTGCGGATCGAGCAGGTGCCGCGCCGCCTCGACCGCCTCGGGCGTCGCGCCAAACGCGGCCAGCTGGCGCGACAGGCGCTCGCGCGCGTAGTGGACCAGCGCCTCGCGCGTGGCATTGCGAAAGCTCCACAGTTGCGCGTCGCTCACGTGACGGATGTCGTCCGACGGGGATTCGTCCTGCGTGCGCCAGCGGTCCTTGCCGCAGGCGCCGGTCCAGAGCTGATCCGAGGCCGCCGAGTCCCAGGACGGCGTGTGCACGCCGTTGGTGACGTATCGGACCGGCACTTCCGGCTCCGGCCAGCCTGGAAACAGCGATCCGAAGATGCGGCGGCTGACCTCGCCGTGCAGGCGGCTCACGCCATTGACCGCACCACTGGCGCGGATCGCCAGATACGCCATGTTGAAGCTCTCGGACCGATCCTGCGGGTTGTGGCGCCCCAGCGCCAGCAGCTCCTCGACCGTGATGCCGAGCCTGGACTGGGCGTAGCGCCCCAGGTACTGCTCGATCAGGCCCGGCGCGAAGCGGTCGAAGCCGGCCGCGACCGCGGTGTGCGTGGTGAACAGGTTGCCGGCGCGGGTCGCGGCCAGCGCGACCTCGAACGATTGTCCGGTGCGTTCCATCAGGCTGCGGGCGCGTTCCAGCACCGCAAACGCCGCGTGGCCCTCGTTCAGGTGGCACACCTCCGGCTCGAGGCCGAGCGCGGTGAGCATGCGCCAGCCGCCGATGCCGAGCAGCAGCTCCTGCTGCAGTCGCATCTCCGGACCGCCGCCGTAGAGCTCGCCGGTGATGCCGCGCCACGCGGGAAAGTTCGCCGCGTCGTTGCTGTCCAGAAGATACAGCTCGACCTTGCCGACCTGCACGTGCCAGGCGCGCAGCCACACCGCGTAGCCCGGCAGGTCGATCTCGATGCGCAGCCACTCGCCGTCGGGGCGGCGCAGCGGCGTGATCGGCAGCTGCCCCGGGTCGTTGTACGGGAACAGCGCCTGCTGGGCGCCCTCATTGTCGATCACCTGCCGGAAGTAGCCCTGCTGGTAGAGCAGCCCGACGCCGACTACCGGCACGCCCAGGTCGCTCGCCGCCTTGAGCTGATCGCCGGCGACGTTACCGAGCCCGCCGGAGTAGATCGGCAGCGCCTCGCTGAGCATGAATTCCATGCTGAAGTAGGCAATGCGCTTCAGCGACGCTTGCGGATAGCTGCGCTGGAACCAGGCCGGGGCGTCGAGCGCCTCGCGCCGCGCGCGCACCAGCTGCGCGATCTCGTCGCGAAATTCCGCATCCGCCCACGCACGCAGCAGCTGCTCGCGCGACACCGTCTGCAGCACCACCCACGGATTGTGCGTGAGCTCCCAGAGCTCGGGATCAAGCCGCCGCCAGAATTTGTCGGCCGCGTGATTCCACGACCAGCGCATGTCCAGCGCCAGCTCGGCCAGCGAATCGAAGCCATCGAAGTCCGTGGGCAGGCGGCTGCGGGCGGTATCGGCGAGGAGCGACTGCACGCTGCTGGCCATGTCTCACGCCTTCAGGGTCTCGGTCACGATGGCCTGCGCTTCCGCCAGCAGCCGCTGCAGGTGCTCGGCTCCGCGAAAGCTCTCCGCATAGATCTTGTAGATATCCTCGGTGCCCGACGGGCGCGCCGCAAACCAGCCATTGTCGGAGATTACCTTCAGGCCGCCGATGGGCGCGCCATTGCCGGGCGCGCTGGTCAGAATCTGCCGGATCGGCTCGCCGGCCAGATCGGTGGACCTGACCTGCTGCGGCGACAGCCTGGCCAGCAACGCTTTCTGCGCCGGCGTCGCCGCCGCATCCACCCGGTCACTGACACTCTCGCCCAGCTCGCGTGCCAGCTCGCGATACACGGTGCCCGGGTCGCGGCCCATGCGCGCGGTGATCTCCGCGGCCAGCAGCGCCGCAATGATGCCGTCCTTGTCGGTCACCCAGACACTGCCGTCCCGGCGGATGAACGTGGCGCCGGCGCTCTCCTCGCCGCCGAAGCCGAGTGAGCCGTCGAGCAGTCCGCCGACGAACCACTTGAAGCCGACCGGCACCTCGTACAGCCTGCGGCCGAGCCTGGCCGCAACGCGGTCGATCATCTGGCTGCTCACCACCGTCTTGCCGACCGCCGCATCGGCCCGCCACTGCGGCCGGTTCTGGAACAGGTAGTACACTGCCGCCGACAGGAAGTGATTGGTCGGCAGCAGGCCGCCGCCGTGGGTCACGATGCCGTGCCGGTCATGGTCGGTGTCGCAGCCGAAGGCGATGTCGAAGCGATCCTTCAACGCGATCAGCCGCTGCATCGCGTAGCTGGACGACGGATCCATGCGGATCTTGCCGTCCCAGTCCACCGTCATGAAGTGAAAGGTCGGATCGACCTCGTCGCTGACCACCGTGAGATCCAGGCCGTAGCGCTCGGCGATCGGCGCCCAGTAGTGCACGCCGGCACCGCCCAGCGGATCCACGCCGAGGCGAAGGTTCGCGTCACGGATCGCGGCCAGGTCGAGCACGTTGCCGAGATCGGCCACGTAGGCGCCCAGATAGTCGTGGCGGTGCGTCGTGGCGCTGCGCAGCGCCCGCTCCAGCGTGACCCGGCCGACGCCGCGCAGGCCCGCGGCCAGCAGCTCGTTGGCGCGCTTCTGGATCCAGCCGGTGACGTCGGTGTCTGCCGGACCGCCGTTCGGCGGGTTGTATTTGAAGCCGCCGGCGTCGGGCGGATTGTGTGACGGTGTGATGACGATGCCGTCGGCGAGCCTGGATTGCCGGTTGCGGTTGTGGCACAGAATGGCGTGCGACACCGCGGGCGTCGGGGTGTACTCGTCGTTGTGCGCGATCATCACGTCGACCGCGTTCGCGGCCAGCACTTCCAGCGCGCTCGCGATCGCGGGCTCGGACAACGCGTGCGTATCCATGCCCAGGAACAGCGGGCCGTCGGTGCCCTGCTGCTGGCGGTACTCGCAGATCGCCTGGCTGATCGCCAGCACGTGCCACTCGTTGAAACTGATCAGGAACGGACTGCCGCGGTGCCCGGAGGTGCCGAACGCGACCCGCTGCTCCGCGATCGCCGGATCGGGCCGCGCCGTGTAATACGCGGTGATCAGCTTCGGCACATTGACCAGCAGCGCTCGCGGCGCGGGCCGGCCGGCCAATGCATCGATGCGCTCGTTGCTCACGATTCCTATTTATCCATACTCAGGTGGGAGCGAATGAACCGCTATCATAGCTGGCCAGCTCGCCGATGCCTGCGATCGAGACGTCGGCAGGCGGATAACTGGCAAGAATGCCGGCGTCGAGTGCATAGCGTCCCTGGCGCGGGAAGATGCTGCTGACGCGATCCCCCCAGTGCTGCTTCACGGCCGCGAGAATGCGCAGCTTGTCATCCACCATCAGGTAGCGCTCTGCCGGATAGCGCTGCGCGACCGCGTCGAGCATCTGTTCCTTGTGGACATAGATCAACACCCGGCCCTGGACCGCATCCCACAGCCCCGAGCGCTGGATTTTTCGCGGCTGATACACCGCATCGCCATCCGAGAGAATCACCGTCGGTCCCAGCCGCCGCATCTGCGACAGCGCCTCGAGTGCCCCCGGGTACAGACGGCTGGCAAACGGATACTCCAGCAGGAACGAGGACAGCAGCAGCAGCCGCGGATCCTCCGGGGTCTCGAGCCGGAAGTGCTGCAGGCTGCCGAGGTAATCCGCATAGCCCAGCTCGCCGCGCTGCGCTTCGAATATCGACCAGTAGCGATCGCAGCGCGCCGCGCCGAAGTGATGCGCGAGATGCTGGCTCAGGTCCTCCTGCAGCGCATCGTTGTCGAACAAGGTGTTGTCGACATCGAACAGGATCACGACGCTGGCCGGCGCACTCATGCGGATCCGAGCATAGGGGCGATCTGCTCCCAAAGTCACCAGCCGCCGTCCATCGCGGCCACGACCACGGCCCGCAGCACCGCTGCAGCGACATCGCGCCCGCCGCATCGCGGGCCGCACTGCCGGCAGTTTTTACAAATCCGGTGGCACGAAGACACGGGGCCGGCGACGCGCTGCCGCGGCGTTGCCGACTTGCTATGATTCGCGGGCCGCCGCGCTCGCAATGCGCCGGTAACACCAGAAGGATTCGTGTCATGAAGAAAAACGCCTCCGCGAACAAGCAGGACCTCGTGCGCCGGCGCAATGCACCGCTGGCGACCCCGACCGATCTGAAGGCAGCCGCGACCCGGGACATCGCCGGCGGGATGAATGCCGTCCTGGCGGACGTCTACGCGTTGTACCTGAAGACCAAGAACTTCCACTGGCACATGAGCGGGCCGCATTTCCGCGACTACCACCTGCTGCTCGATGAGCAGGCGGACCAGATCTTCGCGATGGCCGATCCGATCGCCGAGCGGGTGCGCAAGCTCGGCGGCTCGACCATCCGATCCATCGGCCACATTGCCCGCACCCAGCGGTTGCTGGACAACGATGCCGAGTATGTCGAGCCGCTGGACATGCTGGCCGAGCTGCGCGAGGACAACAAGTCGCTGGTAGGTTCGCTGCGCGAAGTCCACGACCTGTGCGACAAGCACCGCGACATTGCCAGCGCCAGCCTGATCGAGGTGTGGATCGACGAGACCGAGCGTCGCACCTGGTTCCTGTTCGAAGCCTCCCGCCGGGGCGACACCACGGGCCATTGAATCCCTGCTGGCCCCCGCTGCTGCGCGCACGACGGCAGCGGTGAGCCTGCGGCGATTCGAGCCCGATCGTTCGTCACGGCGCCAACCTCCCATGGACCAGGACTTCGAAGCATCGACGCCTGGTCCGCGGCTGGATTTCTCGTCAGCGCAGGCGGTGCTGCTGGTCGATGATGACGAGCTGGCACTCGCACACCTGTCGGAACTGGTGCGGGCCGCGGGCTTCGACGTGCACACTGCGCGCGACGGCGCCGGCGCATTGGCGTTCCTGCAGCGCCAGTTCACGCCGATCCTCATCGCCGATCTGAACATGCCGGCGATGGACGGGCTGTCGCTGTGCCGCGCGATCCGGCAGCAGCCGTGGCCGGGATACGTCTACGTGCTGCTGCTGACGGTGCAGGACGGCGAGGCCGACATCCTGGCGGGGCTCGAGGCGGGCGCCGATGACTATCTGAGCAAGCGCACCTCCTCGGCGCAGCTCGTGGCCCGGTTGCATGCCGCGCAGCGCATCGTGACGCTGGAGCAGGCGCTGAAGGCCGAACTGGAAGAGAAGCGCCGCCAGTCACTGACCGATGCGTTGACCGGTGCGCACAACCGGCGTTATTTCGAACACCATCTGCAGCGCGACTTCAAGCTCGCGCAGCGTGGCGGCGACCCGCTGTCGCTGATGATGCTCGACATCGATCATTTCAAGCGCATCAACGACCGTTACGGTCACGCCGCGGGAGACGCGGTGCTGCAGGAGGTGGTGCGGCGCATTGCCGGCTGCCTGCCGCGCGAGACCGACTGGTGCGCGCGCGTGGGCGGCGAGGAGTTCGTGGTCGTGCTGGCGGATACTCCGCTGTCCGGGGCAGCGCAGGTGGCCGAGCGCATCCGCCAGACCATTGCCGGCGTGCCGGTGCCGACCAGCGCGGGCAGCGTCGACGTGACCGCCAGCATCGGCGTGGTTGAATTCCAACCGGCGGCGAATCGCGAGTCGGTGTCGGTGGAGTCGCTGATCGGCGAGCTCGACGCCAACCTGTATCAGAGCAAGCAGAATGGCCGCAATCGGGTAACGCTGCCTGCGTCCCCGGCCAGCGCACCGGCGCTGCCGGCCGCGGCGCCGGCTACGGCACCGCAGCGGCCGCCGCACAGCATTCTTCATGTGGACGATGAGCCGGAGCGGCGCCTGACTGTCGCGGCCGAGCCGTCGCGCGGCGATGCCACCGATCGGGCGCGCCTGCGCGAGCAGATCGCGCGCCAGGCAGGGAAATTCCTGCAGCGCTGCGAAGCACAGGCGGTCACGTTACGTGGCCTGGTCGAGGATCTGCAGGCCAGCGACACCCGCGGCCTGAGCTCGATGCGCGAAATCGCCCATACGATCCACGGCAGCGGCGCGATGTTCAATCTGCCGGCGGTGAGCGAGTGCGCCGGCGAGATCGAGCGGCTCAGCCAGAGCCTGCTCGCGACCGATTCATCGAGCGACTGGGCGCCCCAGTCACCGATCCGGCAGCGCCTGCAGGCCTGCATCCGGCAGCTCGCGCAGGCGATCGAGTCCGCGCGTGCGCTGCACGGCCGATAGCGCCGCGAAAACGCGAAAGCCAAGCACGATCGCCCGCATTGATGTACGGTAACGCTGGCTCGTGATCTTTCGGCTTGTCTGCCTTGGGCCTGCTGCGCCGTCCCGGCGTGCGCGATCGCGCCATGGTTCCTCGAGCCCCTTACATGCCTACCAGGTGCAGCTATGTTCATTCCCAAGATGAGTACCGACGGCCTCGATCAGGGCAAGTGGTACATGATGCTGGTCGAGGGCAAGACCAGCGCGCGCCGCACCGGCTACTGCGCGGGCAACTGCACCGGCCACGACACCGAGGCCGAAGCCAGCGAGCACTTCCTGCAGTATCAACTGGATCGGGAAGTCGATCTGTGGCTGGCCCGGCGCGGTGAGCGTGCCTGCGCGATGTGCGGCGAGCCCACGACGCTGCGCGCGCGCCTCGGCCGCAACACCGAGCTGATCGCGCTGTGCCGGCGCCATCAATCCACGATCAGCCTGCAGACCCTGGCGCGGCAACGTGCAGCCGTCGTACCCGCCGTACCCGCCGTGGCTGTCGTGGCAACGCAGGAAGCGTAGGCCGGTCCGCTCGCGCCGAAGAGTGGTGATCATGGGGTGGCGCAAGACCGGAACCTTCCACCCGCCGCAGGAAGTCATGATCATGACCTGCGATATCTGCGAACGCGACATCGGCTACGAGGACGAACGGCGGCCGCGACCGCACTACGAGATCGTGCGCCTGCCGCATCCGGGCACGTTGCACGAGAAGAATGCGGCCACGTACGTCTGCTCGCCCGAATGCCTGCGCGCCTTCGCGGCCAAGGCGTCGAGCGATCCCGACGGTCTGCCGCCCCGATAGCGCCGCGTCACCCCGCGCGCATGCAGCGCTGCAATCAGCCCCCGGCTAGCCGAGTCCGCTGGCGCGCGATGCGCGCTTGCGCACCTGCACCACGCCGGCATCCGCGTCAACCCGCACCCAGTCGCCGGTCTCGATGACCTCGAGCGGATCCTGATCGAAATCGGTCACCGAAGGGCAGCGCATCACCACCGCGCCGAGCGCGACCTTGGTGGTCATCTCATTGAAGATCATCGCCCTGGGTGCAGCGCCGGCGAGACGGCTCATGTGAAATACCACCGACCAGCCCGAGGATCCCTTCGCGCCCGGGAACACCAGGACCTTGTCCTTGAAGCTCTGGCCGCGCAGCTCGTGCCGCGTCTCCAGGATCACGCCGGTCATCGGATTGACCCCGCCCCAGCCCGAAATCGTCTGGCGCGTGACCAGCGCTTCGCCTTCGACCACGCCGCCCACCACCTTGCGCCCGTGCAGTGAGATGACCCGCTCCGTCATTTGAGTTCTCCGTGCCAGCGGCCGGTAATCGCCGCATCGATGCAATCCCCGGTGCTGCCGAACCAGGCCTGGATTCCCATGATCGCCGGCAGATAATGCGTCTGCTTGGCCGAATCGAGTGCGACCACCTTGGTGCCCGGGGGTACCACCTGGCCGATCGCCGAGCAGGTGTCCGTGAGCACGGCAGCGCCTGAGGCGCGGATCGTCTGCACCACACCCTCGCGTTCGGCCTCAAGCTTGACCGCCCGCGAGGTGAAGATCCATAGCGCCGTGTTGCCATTGATGCGCCGGCCGTCGAGCAGCCGAGCGGCCTCGCGCAGCTGCTCGAGTGCGGCGTGCGGGCAGCCGAGCATCACGAAATCGACCTGCGAATCGCTCGCCTTCGAATTCAGGTCGCGGTAGACCTCGCGGCGCTCCTCGGCGCCATAGTGAAAGGTCTCGACCGGACCTCGGGCGCCGAACGCGGCCTGCTCGGTCGGGGCCTCGGGCGTGACGCCGACCAGGTGATACATCTCGACGCCGCCGGAGGATGCCGCGGCCGCGCCGAAATGCTTGTGGCGGACCAGGTCGGGAGGGGCGTAGCGGCCGCGCAGCACCGGGATGCGCTCCTCGACCGCATCGCCGACGAAATAGCCGAGCATCCCCCAGTCCATCACGCTCTCGACCGGGAAGTCGACCTCGATCAGGTGCGAGCCGTGACGGAACTCATCGCAGTGAAAACCCCAGTCGGGAATGCGCCCGGTCAGCATCGCGGCGCTGGTGCTCTCGCGCCCCTCGGTGTTGGTGCGCGCGCCGAGCACGGAGTTGCAGTAGACCACCGCCGAGGACTCCATCCACGCGCAATGCTCGCCGCGCTGCGGCACGTTGCCGGCCAGGTAGGGCGTGCAGGTCTTCAGGATCCTGACGCCGTGGTCCTGGATGAACGCTTCGCTGCCCTGCGAGAGGCGGAACGCCTCGGGTGTCGCGCCGAGAAACTGCCAGTTCTGCGGATCGTAGCCGCCCTGCAGGTGACAGGTGTGCGTGACCGCCTGCGGCACCTCCAGCAGTTCGTCACTGTCCAGATCGAAGTGCGAGAAGATCGCGGCATAGCTGCCGCCCGATTGCTGGTAGTGTCGCTGCAGGAACGGCGTGGCCGAACCCGGCACGCCGGCGACGTTGGTGGTCTCGACGAAGCGCTGCGCGCCGAGTGCCTCGGCATAGCGCACCAGCAACTCCATCGCTTTCTGGCGCGCCTTGCCCAGGCTGCCATCGAGCATCGCCTTCTCGGCATCGGTCAGCTTCACTGGGGTCCTCCGAGCGCACGTGCCTTGTCGATCAGGTACGCATGAATCGCCTCGACATCCGGTTCGGTCAGCGTGCCGGCAAACGGTGGCATGCCCCGATGCGCGCGCGCGCCATACAGTACGATATTCGGAAACTGCTCGTGCGTCTGCGGCGACAGGTAACGCAGGTCGGGCGTCATGCCACCGGAGATCGCATCGGTGCCATGGCAGATGCGGCAGTTTGCCCGAAACAGCGCCGCACCTTGCGTGATGACCTCGGCCGGGGCATTGGACGGCGGCGGCAGCACTGGCGTACGGTCCGGCACCGGCGGCAGCTGCGCGGTGCCGCCGAGCTTGAACGCCAGGATGCGGGTCGGCGCGCGGTAGGCCGGCACGTCCTTCCAGCGCGTGATCGCGATCGAACCTGACCAGCCGGCGGCCACCGCGATGTACTGCTCGCCGTCGACCCGGTAGCTGATCGGCCCGGCCTCCGCGCCGGTCTGGATCGGCATCTCCCACAGCTGCTCGCCGGTGTCGGCGCGGTAGATCACGAAGCGCCCGTCGGCCAGTCCCTCGATCACGAGGTTGCCGGCGGTGCTGAGCACGCCGCCATTCCACGGATAGCGCTGCTCGATCTGCCACGCGGCCTTCTGGCGCACCGGGTCCCAGGCCACGAGGTATCCCCTGAACGGAATGTCGTCCGAGCCCGGTGGGCGGATCGCGGTCGGGCTCTGGGCGAGGTTCCACGCCATCTCGTGATGCACGTAGGTGCTCGCGTGGCTGTAGACCCAGTTGGTTTCCTGCGCCGCGAAGTAGACCAGTCCGGTAACCGGGCTGTAGGACATCGGCTGCCAGTTGTGCGCTCCGAAGTGCGCCGGGATCACGACCTTGCCGTTGCGATCGTCGTACAGGTTCTCCGGGTTCTCGACCGGCCGGCCGCTCGCCAGATCGATGTGCGAGGCCCAGTTGGTCGGCACGAAGTTGTTCGCCGACAGCAGCTTGCCATTGGTGCGATCGAGCACGTAGAAGAAGCCGTTCTTCGGCGCCTGCATCAGCACCTTGTGCGGCTTGCCGTTGATCGTCAGGTCGGTCAGCGTCATCTGGTGCACGCAGGTGTAGTCCCAGTTCTCGCCCGGGACCATCTGGTAGTGCCACACGTACTTGCCGGTGTCCGGATTCACGGCGACGATCGAGCACAGGAACAGGTTGTCGCCGCCGCCGGGGCTGCGCAGGTCGCGCGACCACGGCGAACCATTGCCGGTGCCGATGTAGAGCAGATTCAGCTCGGGATCGAACGAGAACGAGTCATAGGCGGTGCCGCCGCCGCCGGTCCTGAGGTAGGTGTCGCCGTGCCAGGTCCCGGAGGCCATCGCCATCGCCGCGTTCTCGAACCCCTTCTTCGGATCGCCGGGTACGGTCCAGAAGCGCCACACTTGTCTGCCGGTCCGTGCGTCGTAGGCAGTCACATAGCCGCGCACGCCAAATTCGGCGCCGGCATTGCCGATGATGACCTTGTCGCGCACCACCCGCGGTGCACCGGTGATCGAATAGGGCTTGGAGGGATCCGTGGTCTGCACCGACCAGACGAGCTTGCCGGTGGCCGCATCCACGGCGATCAGCCGCCCATCGATCGTGCCTTCGTAGACCCGCCCCTTCCACACCGCGGGCCCGCGATTGGACGGCCCGCAGCACATGTAGCGCATCCACGAGCGGTTGACCTGCGGATCGTAGCGCCACAGCTCCTTGCCGGTGCGGGCATCGAGCGCATGCAGCTGGTTCCAGACCGTGGTGGCATACATCACCCCATCGACGACCAGGGGCGTCGCTTCGGTGCCGATGGTCGAACTCGGTCTCGAAGTACCAGGCCAGCCCGAGCTTCGAGACGTCGCCGGCGTTGATCTGCTGCAGCGGGCTGAAGCGGTCTTCCGCGTAGTTGCGCCCGGTGCTCATCCAGTTCTGCGGCTCCCGGTCCGCCGCCTCGATGCGCCGGCCATCGACGTCGGCGGCGCGCCGGTGCGCGCCCGGCGATTGCGCCGACGCCACGCCAGCCATCAGCGGCAGCCCGGTGAGGCAAACCGCCGCCAGCACGCTCACGGGGATGTTCACGGGGACTTTCACAGCGTGATGTCCGGTCGCCTGCTGCGGCACCGCGTCCGGATCGGCAAACCCCTCGACATCGGCTCTCCCCTGCGCGAGCGCGCCAGCCAATCATGTTAGCGGGCGCGGCGCAGCCGAAGAACACTGCGGCCGGAGTGATCAGCCTTCGCGATTCACGAATGAATCAACGGTGCCGCCGCTGCCCGGGGTGCCGCCCACGAGGCGTCCTGCAGCCGGGTCTTCAGGAACGCGACGAATTCCCTCACCACCGGCCGATTCATCTTCATGCGCGGCACCAGCGCCTTCAGCCAGTGCGCGGCCAGCGGAAACTCCTGCAGCAACGGCACCAGTTTTCCGGTGCGGATGTCATCGTCGGCCAGATACCGTGCCAGCACGGCAATGCCCAGTCCGTGCCGGGCTGCCTCGCGCATCACCCGCCCATCGCTCGAATGCAGGCGCGAATGCACTTCCACGCTCAGTGCGCCGCGCGCGCTCTCGAACAGCCAGCTGGTGCGAAACAGCGTCGTGGTCAGGCACTCGTAGTCGACCAGCTCGGTCGGGTGGCGCGGCTCGGCCTTGCCGCGCAGGTAGCTGGGCGCGCAGCAGACCACGAGCTCGTACGGGCACAGCGGCACGTCGATCACGTTCGGATACGACACCGGCAGCGCACCGATCGCGCAGTCGAACCCCTCTTCCAGCGGATTCACCGAGCGGTCCACCAGCACGATCTCGAGATCGACGCTGGCGTAGAGCTGCAGGAACTCGGTATACGCGCTGCCGAGAAACTCCGTGGTGACCGTGGTCGGCGACTTGATGCGCAGGTTGCCATCGACCTGCTGGTCGTCGGGTGCCGCGCTCTTGAACAGTTCGTCGAACTCGGCCACCAGTCGCACGAAGCGCGGCAGCAACCCTTCCGCCGCCATCGTGAGCGTCAGCCCGCGGGTCGAGCGATTCACCAGCCGCGTGCCCAGCGCCTTTTCCAGCTGGCTGATGCGCTTGGTGATGACCGACGGCGCCACCCCCAGCTCGCGCGCCGCGGCCGAGAAACTCAGGAGTCGCGCCACCCGCAGAAACGCCTTCAGGTTCAGCAGACTGTTAATGTGTTTCTCTCACAACACCAGGGTGTTGGACCCCACCTTATTTCGCTCTCGGACGACCTGCCGTGCACGCGTCGCTCATTCTCCGGCGGTGTTCTCTGATGGAGAAAGCTGATCGCACTTAATGCGGCATTCTGCCCGAGGCGCTTCGATGCTACCGTTTTTCCTGCGCCTCTGGCAGCACCGGTGATTGCTGCGGCGCGACAAAAAGAGTGCCGCGATGCGGTATAGGGGAGGTATCGATCATGACGATCCGAGTCACTGCTGGCCTGCGTCCAAGCCAGTCCATTGCCAGTCCCGCGCGTCTCACTGCCGCAACAGCGGCGATGCTGAGCGCCCTCGCCTGCCTGATGGGCGTCGGTGCGACGCCCGTTTTTGCGCAGCAGGCGGCCACGGAACCGGCCGCCGGCGCGCTCGAGGAAGTCGTCGTCACGGCGGAGCGGCGCGACGAGCAGTTACAGACGACGCCGATCGCGATCACCGCGCTGACCGCCCAGGCGCTGGAAGCGCGCAGTCTGCAGAACATCTCCGATGTCGGTGCCTACGTGCCGAGCACGATACTGGCACCGCTCGGTGCCGGCTGGGGCGCGACCATGGCCGCCTTCATCCGCGGCATCGGCCTCGGCGACAATATCCTGTCGTTCGAGCCGGGCGTGCCGATCTACATCGACGATGTCTATATCGGACGACCGCAGGGCGCGATGCTCGACCTGCTCGATCTGGAGCGCGTGGAAGTGCTGCGCGGTCCACAGGGCACGCTGTTCGGCAAGAACGCCGAAGGCGGCACCATCCGCATGATTTCGGTCAAGCCGCAGGGTGATGACTCGGGCTATGCGGAGCTGACCGTCGGTAACTTCAACCGGCTCAACGCGCGCGCGATGGCCGATGTGTCGCTGATCCCCGATTTCCTGAACGCGCGCTTCTCGTTCGCGAGCAGGACCGCGGACGGTTACTTCAAGACGCTCGACTACGTCTGCGTCAACGGCGCCGGCAGCCTCGGCAGCATGCCACCGGCGATCGCGCCGGGCAGCAACTGCCAGACCGGCTCGCAGGGCAATGAGAACACCCAATCGGGCCGCGCCGCGTTTCGCTTTCTGCTCAGTCAGGCCGCGGAGTTCAACCTGATCTACGACGTCACGCATCAAGCCGAGGAAGGTCCCGCGGATAAGTACACCGTCATCGCCGGCTCGTACCCGGGTGCGTTCCCGAACGAGCTGTGGGGTAATCTGACCTACGGGGGCCTGGGCGTTGCCACCGCGGGTCCCGCGGCCTACATCGGCAAGCCGATCGGCTACGACGAGCGCTTCCTGACCAACAACTTTTACACCAGCTATAACAACTTCGGCACCGATCCGATTTCCGGCCGCAACGTCCCCAACATCAACGACCTGGATCACTGGGGTGTGACCGGTACGCTGGACTGGAAACTGGCCGACAGCGTGAACCTGAAGTCGGTGACCGCGTACCGCAAGTTCACCAACGACTACGGCCGTAACTCGGCCGGCGCCCCGCTGTCGCAGAACCCGACCTTTGACGATGCCCGCCACCATCAGTTCACCGAGGAAATCACGCTGACCGGCAACATCGCCAAGCTCGACTGGGCGACCGGGGCGTTCTATTACACGGCCCAGGATTCCGACCGCGGTTACGACGTGCTGTATCCGTGCACGGTGCAGAACCCGTTCGTCTGCATCCACGAGCAGGACCAGTACGTGTCGCAGAAGACCGAGAACTGGGCGGTGTTTGCGCACGGCGTGTATCAGCTCACCGATGCGTTCTCGATCACCGGCGGTGGCCGCTATACCTCGGACAAGAAGGACGCGACCGTCTGGATCACCAACTTCGATCCGACCGTCACCAGCACCGCGGGCAACGTCAACGGTCAGTATGTGCCGACCTCGACCACCCACTTCGACTACGACGTGTCGCTGAATTACCAGTGGACGCACGAGGTGATGACGTACCTGCGCTACTCCACCGGCTTCAAGGGCGGCGGCTTCAGCCCGCGTCCGTCCGACTCGCTGCAGACGACGCCGTTCCGGCCTGAATACCTCAGGACCGCCGAGCTCGGCGAGAAGTCCGAGTTCTGGAATAACCGCGTGCGACTCAACGCCGACTTCTACTACTCGAAGTATCTCGATCAGCAGACGTTCGCGCAGCAGCTCGACGCCCTGGGCAACAACTGGTTCCGCGAAGTCAACGCCGGCACCGCGCGCATCTGGGGTGTGGAGGCCGAGCTGCAGGCCGAGCCGATCGACAACCTGCGCATCGATGGCAGCTTCGGTTACCTCAACTACTGGCTGGAGGACAACGGCGGCAACAGCCTGCTGTTCACCGGCAACCAGTGCGGCGGCGAGACCTGCTACTCACCGCGCACGCCGAAGTACACCGCCGCGCTCGGTGCGCAGTACAGCCTGCCGGTGGCCGGCGGCCGCCTGACGCCGCGTGTCAACATGACCTATCAGTCCACGATTTACTTTGCGGCCAACAACGGCTGCCTGGGTTCAATGACGGTGGGCTGCGGCCAGACCGACAACCAGGGTGGCTACACGCTGCTGAACGGTCGCATCACCTACGAGACCGCCAGCAAGAAGTGGCAGGCGTCGCTGTGGGGACGCAACCTGACGGACAAAGAGTACTTCAACGGCAAATTGAGCTTGATCACGTTCTTCGGTCGCGAGGAGGGCAACCCGGCGCCGCCGCGCGAGTACGGCCTGACGGTTCAGCGCAAGTTCTGATCGCAGATCCGGCGCGCATCCGGACCCGCCTGGGGGGTGCGGGTGCGCGCCAACAGCGGTCCCGGCGGCCTGGCCGTCCTGTCCTGAGGCTGTGAGATGCTGAACCGTCCGTTTGATCCTGAAACCCGCATCGTGTCGCGCGCCGAGCAGCCACCGATGCTCGAGCGCGCCTGTGACCTGTGCGTGGTCGGCTCGGGCGCCTCGGGCATCTCCGCCGCCATCGAGGCGGCGCGCGCGGGCCTCAAAGTGATCCTGGTGGATGGACTGCCGACGCTCGGCGGCCAGGCGGTCAATTCGATCATTGGCATGTTCTGTGGGCTCTACACGCCGGGCCCGAACGGCCGGCAGCTGACCCATGGCATCGCCGACGAGATCCTGCACGACCTGGGCGCGGTCGACGACGTCAAGGTAGTCTCGGGGGGCGTGATGAAGGTCGCGCTCTATAACGAAGTCGCGCTCGGCCGCTGGGTCGAGAAGGCCGTGGTCGCCGCTGGTGTGACGCCGCTGACCGGCGCGATCATTCGCAAGGTCAACCGGCAGGGCCGGCGGCTGACCTCGCTCGACATCGCGACCCGTCATGGTGACGTGCGCATCACGGCGACCGGCTTCATCGACGCCACCGGGGACGCCGCGATCACGTGGGAGGCGGGCTTTGACTGCCGCGTGCACAAGCACGGCCAGATCTACGGCTCGCAGATGATCGTGATCGAGGATTTCGACGATTCCAAGAAGCCCGGCTGGGACGACATGGCGGCGCGCATCCGCGACCGTGGAGCGCAGTACGGCATGATGCGTCGCGACGGCTTTGCCGCCAGCTACCCCGGGCGCAACGTCGCGATCGTCAACATGACCCACATCGAGACGCCGCTCGACCCGTTCGACGCGGCCGTGAAGCAGATCGACGGCAAGGAGCAGGCCGATCGCACGCTGGTGTTCCTGCGCTCCGAGTTCCCGGAGGCGTTCGGCCGGGCCCGCATCCGTGCCTATGGCCTGCCCGGCGTGCGGCAGACGCGCTGGATCGTCGGTACGCACCACCTGACGATGGAAGAGGTGCGCGCGGCGACCCAGTTCGATGACGCGATCGCGCGCTGCTCCTGGCCGCTCGAGCAGCATCACAACCGCGAAGGCTACGTGTGGGAGGTGTTCGGCGAGGATCACGTGCACACGGTCCCGTTCGGCTCGCTCGCGGTCGCCGGCGCCGACAACCTGTGCGCAGTCGGGCGTTGCATCGACGCCGATTCTGCGGCACTGTCCTCGGTGCGCGTGATGGGCCCGTGCATCGCGATGGGCGCCGCCGCGGCACATGCGCTCGCGCTGGCCGGTAGCGGCAGCGTGCACGCGATCAGCATGGCAGCGCTCAGGAAACGGATCCGGCACAACCTCGAAGACTGACGAACATGAGCACGCAGCCGCGGACCGTTGACGTTTCAGCGCTGATCAACGGCCGCCGCCTCAGCGCCTTCAATTATCGATTGATCGTGTTGTCGTGGCTGGTCACGGTGTTCGACGGCTTCGACATGATGATGATCGGTTTTACCGCGCCCTACATGCGCGACGAGCTCGGCCTGTCCAAGCCCATGCTCGGCAACGTGTTCTCCGCCGGCCTGGTCGGCATGATGCTCGGCGGATTCGTGCTCTCGTATGTCGGTGACCGCGTCGGCCGGCGGCCGACCATCGTCGCGTCTGCGGTGGCTTTCGGTATCCTGACCGCCGCGGTGGCCCTGGCAGGCAGTTATCACGCGCTGCTCGCGCTGCGCTTCTTCGACGGGCTGGCGCTGGGCGGCATGCTGCCGCTGGCCTGGGCACTGAACATCGAGTTCGTCCCGAGCCGCATGCGCTCGACCGTCGTGACGGTGATCATGATGGGCTACAGCCTTGGCGCCGCCGTCGCCGGCCCGATGACCAACTGGATAGCACCGCAGCACGGCTGGCAGGGCGTGTACCTCGCCGGCGGCATCGGCTCGCTGCTGTGCGCAGCGGCACTGTGGATCGGGCTGCCCGAGTCGATCCGCTTCCTGGTGCTCAAAGGCAGGCGGCCGGACCTGGTGCGCCGAACGCTGACGCGGATCGATCCGACGATCGACGTCTCCGCGGCCGATCAGTTCGTGCTCAGCGACGAGCTCAAGCCCGAGCGCGATTTTCGCGTCAGCCAGCTGTTTCGCGGCGACCTGCGCCTGATCACCCCGGTGCTGTGGCTCGGCTATTTCGCCAGCTCGCTCGCGATCTATTTCTCGGTGTCGTGGGGCCCGATCGTGGTCGAGGAACTGAAGTTCCCCCGCCAGACCGCGGCACTGGTCGCCTCCCTCGGCGGCCTGCTGGGCGCGGGGGCCGGCCTGCTGCTGATGCGCTTTACCGACCGTCGCGGGGCCGGCGCGGTCGCCGTGTACCCGGCGTTCTGCGTGCCGGTGCTGCTGGCGCTGGGCTTCGGCCTGGTGCCGCACGAGGCGTTTCTCGGCGTGGTGGTCCTGTCCGCGGTGCTCATCAGCGGTGGACACTTCGGCATCCTGTCGATCGCGGGGATCTACTATCCGAGCGCGATCCGCGCCAGCGGCGCCGGTTGGGCGACCTCGATGGCCAAGTTTGGCGCGATTCTCGGCCCGATCATCGGCGCGGTGGTGCTGTCGAGCGGCATGCCGATCATCCGCAGCTATGCGCTGCTCGCCATCTGGCCGGCGATTCTGTGCCTCAGCGCGCTCGGCATCGCGGCCGTGGTGCGCAGCCGGGCAATGGCGCTGCCGGCCGGCGGCGCACTGATGGCAGCGACTTCGGTATCCGGAGAACGAACATGACAATTCTGCGCAGCCTTGCGGCCAATTCCGCCATCCGGCGCTCGCACTGGCGCGCGCTCGGGTTGTCGGAAGCCGACATGGCGAAGCCGAAGATCGCGGTGGTCAACTCCTCCTCCGAGCTCGCGGTGTGCTTCGCGCACCTCGATGGCGTCGCGCGCGTGGTCAAGGACGCGATCCGGGCGGCCGGCGGCGTTCCGTTCGAAGTGCGCACCACCGCGCCGTCGGATTTCATCACCGGGGCGGCGTGTTCCGGTTCCTACATCCTGGCGGCGCGCGACCTCGTCACCAACGACATCGAGGCCCAGGTCGAAGCGGCGCTGCTGGACGGCATGGTGTGCCTGACCTCGTGCGACAAGACGCCGCCGGGCCATCTGATGGCCGCCGGGCGGCTCAATATCCCGACGGTGCTCGTGATCGGCGGCTACCAGGCCTCCGGCATGATCGGCGACGAGCACGTTGACATCGAGGATCTGTTCTCCGGCAGCGTCGGGGCCACGCTCGGCAAGCCGGGCCGGTTCGCGATCGCCGAGCTGAGCGAGCAGGCCATCCGCGGTCCGGGCGTGTGCGCCGGCATGGCGACCGCGAATACGATGCACTGCGTGGTCGAGGCGCTCGGGATGTGCATGCCGGGATCGGCGCCGGTGCGCGCCAACAGCGAGAGGATGTTCGATGCGGCGCGCCGGGCCGGAACGCGCATCGTCGCGATGGTCAACGAAGGCCTGACGCCGCGCCAGGTGCTCACCGCGGCGGCGTTTCGCAATGCGGTCGCGATGGTGCTCGGCGTGTCCGGCTCGATCAACGCGATCAAGCACCTGCAGGCGACGGCGGTCGAGGCCGGCGTGGATGTCGACATCTACGCGCTGTGGGAAGAGATGGGTCGCAAGGTCCCGGTGCTGAGCGCGGTGCGCCCGAACGGCGCGGTGCGCATCGAGCAGTTCGAGGATGCCGGCGGCGCCGGCGCAATGCTCAAGCGTCTCGCACCGGTGCTCGATACCTGCGCGTTGACCGTGACCGGCCAGACGCTGGCCGAGGTGCTCGCCTCGACCCCGACCGGCGACACCGGGATCATCCGTACGCTGGACAACCCGATCTCGGCCGGGCCCGCGATCGCGATCCTGAAGGGCACGCTCGCGCCCGAAAGCGCGGTGGTCAAGCTCGGGATCCGCGACGGCAGCCGCCCCGAGTACTTCGACGGCCGTGCCGTCGTCTACGAGAACACCAAGAGCGCGATGGACGACATCGCCGCCGGCAAGCTCGAAAAAGGCACCGTGCTGGTGTTGCGCGGCCAGGGCCTCAAGGGCGGCCCGGCCATGGGGGGCGGCGCCTCGCTGGTGCTGTTCGCGATCGATGCCGCGGGTCTGGCGCGCGACACGGCCTTCGTGACCGATGGCCAGCTCTCCGGCCTGTGCCTGAAGGGCCTGACGGTCGCCGAGGTCGCGCCGGAAGGCGCGACCGGCGGACCGATCGGCATGGTCCGCACCGGCGATCGCATCGTCATCGATATCGCGGCGCGCCGTCTCGACCTCGACGTGCCGGCCGCGGAGCTCGCGGCGCGTGCCGGACCGCCGGCCCGGTTTCCGGTCGATGCCCGGGGGTATCTGGGCATCTACCGGCGCGACGTGCAGCCGATGGCGACCGGCGCGGTGCTGACCGACCTGCGCGAATGACAGCCATTGCAGGCTCCTTCGCCGTATTCCCCCTGATCCATCCACTTCGAGGATGATGCGCGCATGACCGACCGTGCCTGGCATTGCTGTCGAACGCTGCGATTTGCCGCCTCGCTCGCCGTCGCGGCGCTCTCGATCCCGGGTCCGTCGCTCGTCGCCACGGCCGCCGAGCCGGCGACGGCGGCGTGCCCGGACAACAACGCTGGAATTCTGCTGCCGCCGGGGTTCTGCGCGACCGTGTTCGCCGACAACCTCGGTCACGTGCGCCACCTGGTCGTCGCACCGGACGGTGTCGTCTACGTCAACACCTGGAGCGGTGTCTACTACCGCACCAAACCGCCGCCGGGCGGATTCGTGGTCGCACTCAAGGATACCAAGGGCGACGGTCACGCCGATGTCATCCGCCGCTTCGGCGATACCGTCGAGCAAGGCTCCGCGGGCGGCACCGGCATCGCGCTCTATCGGAATGCGCTGTACGTCGAGCAGAACGACCGGATCCTGCGCTACCAGCTCACCCCCGGCTCCCCGGTGCCGTCGGCAGCCCCGCAGGTCATCGTGTCGGGACTGCCGATCACCGGCGATCATCCGATGCATCCGTTCGTGATCGATGCGCACGGCAAGCTGTACGTTGACCTCGGCTCGGCGACCAATGCCTGCGACGTGCACAACCGGATGCCGCTGTCGCCGGGCAACGATCCGTGCACCGAGCTGCAGACACGCGGCGGCATCTGGCGCTACGACGCCACCCGCACCGGCCAGAAATTCTCGCCCGCCGAGCGGTACGCGACCGGCATCCGCAACGGCGAGGGTCTGTCATTCGATGCCGCCGGCCGGCTCTACGCCACGCAGCACGGACGCGATCAGCTCAGCGAGAACTGGCAGGATCGCTACAGCCCCGAGCAGGGCCACGAGCTGCCGGCCGAGGAGCTGCTGCTGCTGGAGCAGGGAGCCGACTACGGCTGGCCCCAATGCTACTTCGACGGCTTTCAGCAGCGACTGGTGCTGGCGCCGGAATACGGCGGCGATGGCGGGCACGCCATCGGCGTGTGCTCCGGCAAGCGCGCACCGATCGCATTCTTCCCGGCGCATTGGGCGCCCGATGATCTGCTGATCTACACCGGGCGGCAGTTTCCTGCGCCGTACCACGGCGGGGCGTTCATCGCGTTTCACGGCTCGTGGAACCGCGCGCCCTCGCCACAGGCCGGCTACAACGTCACATTCCAGCCGCTGGCCGCCGGCAAGGCAGCGGGGGAATACATCGTGTTCGCGGACGGCTTCGCCGGGGCGGAGAAGGCGCCGGGCCGCGCCGATTACCGGCCCACGGGCCTGGCGCTGGCACCGGACGGCGCGCTGTTCGTGTCCGATGACGTGCAGGGGCGCATCTGGCGCATCAGCTGGCACGGCGGTCCGGGCGTCGCAGCGAATGCCCTGGTGTCGGCGCGCCTACCGCCCGCGGGCGGCGGCCATCACGATGCGCGCCGTCCGCTCGATTCGCTGCCGCTGCCGCCCGGGATCACGCGCGAGCAGCTGCTGCTCGGCGATCACGTGTTTCACGGCGAGGCCGCCGGGGGTACCTGCAGTGGCTGCCACGCATCGGACGGCAAGGGCAGCGTGGTGGGCGCGGATCTGACCAGCGGATTGCTCTGGAGTGACGGCAGCGTGGACGGAATTGCCAGGACCATCACGCAAGGC
The DNA here is from genome assembly GCA_963701975.1 of uncultured Gammaproteobacteria bacterium. GTDB lineage: Bacteria > Pseudomonadota > Gammaproteobacteria > Steroidobacterales > Steroidobacteraceae > FEN-1191. Next base: position 1,965,563 of record OY969692.1, on the reverse strand, counting down.
GTTGCCACCCCCAAGCGCACCTTCGGTGCGATGCCGCCGCTGGGCGGCGCGAAGCTGTCGGCGGCGGACGTCACCGCGGTCGCGGCGTACGTCTGGGCGATCGGTCAGCCCGGCGCGCACTGACCGTCGGCAAGCTCCCGCGAGCGGCTGCGGGCGCCCAGGACTGAAGGCTAGGACGGTGCCGCGGCAAGCTCGGCCGGCGCTGCCGCCGCGACCGCTACCGGCTCGACCGACGTCGCCGGCGCGGTGTCGCCGGCTTGCGGCGGTGGCACATAAGGCAGCACTTCGAGCACCTCGCCGGCCGCGATGCGCTGCTGCGTGCGGCGCCAGAACGCCGGCTCATACAGCTCGGCATGTGCGCGCAGGAACACCTCGCGCAGCGCGCCCGACATGCCGAGGAAACTCGGCAGCGTCTCGGGAAACACGTCCCGGTCGCCGACGTAGAACCACGGCTCGGCGCGCATCTCGTCCTCTTCGCACTGCGGCTGCGGCAGGTCGCGAAAATGGCACTCGGAGACGCGGCACAATTCATCGTAGTCGTAGAACACCACGCGCCCGTGGCGCGTGACGCCGAAATTCTTCAGCAGCAGGTCGCCCGGAAACACGTCGGTATACGCCAGGTCGCGGATCGCGCGGCCGTAGTCGAGCGCGGCGCGCTCGGCGGCCGCCGGCGTCGCATCCTGCAGAAACAGGTCCAGCGGCGTCACCCGTCGTTCGATATAGACGTGATCGAAGATGAGATCGCTGCCCGCCAGGTGGACGCTGTCGCCGGCTTCGGCGCGAAGCTCATCCAGGAGCGCTGCTGCGAATCGAGCCACCGGGAAGCGCAGGCGGCGAAACTCCTGCGCATCGATGAGTCGGCCGGCGCGATCGTGCCGGAACACGAAGCTGTACTTGGCCATGACGTCTTTTTTGGAAACACTCTTGACCTCCGCGATCTGGTCACGGATCACCTTGAACACGACATCGAACGACGGCAGCGTGAAGCAGATCATCACCAGGCCGCGCTGACCCGGCGCCGGCACGAACTGGTCGTCGCTGGTTGACAGATGTCGGAACAGGCTGCGGTAGCGCTCGGTCTTGCCCTGAGGCGCCCGGCCCAATACCGTGAACAGCTCGCCGGCGGGCTTCTTCGGCAGCAGCTCCTTCAGGAATGCCACGGTATCGGCGACCCGCTCCAGGTCAACGTGAAAGTACGAACGCGCGAAGCCAAACAGGATGCTCAGCTCATCCTCCGACAGCATCGTGGCGTTGACCACCACACCGGTGTCGGTGCTGCGCAGCGCGATCGCAATCGGCGTGGTCATCCTGCGCCCGACCATGCGGCCGACCAGATAGGCGCGCGTGGACTGGTAGAACACCGCATCGCTCATCTCGAGCGACTGGATGTGGCGCAGCTCGCCGTGCTGCCACAGCACCCGCTCCAGTGCCGAGGCCACCACCCAGGCGCTGGTATCCAGATCCGCCCAGGGCGCACCGATCGGCTGCGACTCGAGCAGCTTCCGGATCAGCAGCGTCAGGTCGCCCTGCATCCGGTAGACCCGCGTGACCCGGCTCGGCTTCGCGCCCGCGAGCGGGTCCAGGTCGGTCGCCACGAACTCGATGTCGGGCGAGACGCCGATGGTGCCGAACAGTTGCCGCGTCACCGAACTGAAGAAGGTCTTGCAGAACTCGTTGTCCGGCAGCCCCTCGATCAGGTTGGAGAAATGGCGCTTGACCTCGACCCACAGCGCTCGCTCGCGCACGTTGTGCCCGAGCGCGAGTTCCAGCTCGGCCACCGTCGCCTGCACGCCCCGTCCGTATAATTCAATGCGCTCGACCGCGTCCCGCTGGCTGCCATGCCAGTCCTGCGCGGCGAATCGGCCGACCGCGCGCCGCGTGGTTTCGCGAAAGCGCGCGTTGTAGCTCAGGAACGCTTCGACCACCAGCTGCGCGCAGCGCATTCCATAGAGCGCCGACTCGAACGCGTGGGCGATCTCGCCGTCACCGGGCGCGGGGCGCGCCGCACCCATCACGGTCGAACCGACGGAGGGTTCCGGGTAATCGACGCGCATGGCTGTGCTCGCACCCGCTTCGGCTTACGTCAAGCCGAGCGGAACTGCTGCTCCTCGGTGCTGCCGGTCAGCGCGGTGATCGAGGACGTCCCGGCCGAGATGGTCTGGGTCACATCGTCGAAATAGCCGGCGCCGACCTCGCGCTGGTGCTTGGTCGCGGTATAGCCCTGGCCCTCGGCGGCGAACTCCGCCTGCTGCAGGGCGATGTAGGCCGTCATCTGGCTCGCCTTGTAGCCGCGGGCGAGCTCGAACATCGAATAGTTGAGCGCGTGGAACCCGGCGAGCGTGATGAACAGGAACTTGTAGCCCATCGCGCCGAGCTCGCGCTGGAACTTGGCGATGGTTGCGTCATCGAGCTTGCGCTTCCAGTTGAACGACGGCGAGCAGTTGTAGGCCAGCATCTTTCCGGGGAACTGCCGGTGGATGCCTTCGGCGAAGTACTTCGCCTCGGCCAGGTCCGGGTGACCGGTCTCGCACCACAGCAGGTCCGCATAGGGCGCGTAGGCAAGTCCGCGCGCAATCGCCTGATCGAATCCGGCGCGCACGTGGAAGAAGCCTTCCGAGGTGCGCGGCTTGGAGGGGTCGATGAAGCGGCGGTCGCGCTCGTCGACATCGGCGGTCAACAGCGTCGCCGACTCCGCATCGGTGCGTGCGATCAGCACTGTCGGAACGTTGCAGATGTCGGCCGCGAGGCGTGCGGCCACCAGCTTGTTGACCCCTTCCTGCGTCGGCACCAGCACCTTGCCGCCCATGTGGCCGCACTTCTTGGCCGACGACAGCTGATCCTCGAAATGCACGCCGGCGGCGCCGGCCTCGATCATCGCTTTCATCAGCTCGAACGCGTTCAGCACCCCGCCAAACCCGGCCTCGGCGTCGGCGACGATCGGCTTGAGCCAGTCGATGCGGTCGTCGCCCTCGGCGTGATGCAGCTCGTCCGCCCGGCGCAGCGTGTTGTTGATGTGGCGCACGATCGCCGGCACCGAGTCCGCCGGGTACAGCGACTGATCCGGATACATCTGCCCGGCGAGGTTGGCGTCGCCGGCGACCTGCCAGCCGGACAGGTAGATCGCATCCAGGCCGGCCTTGACCTGCTGCATCGCCTGGTTGCCGGTCAATGCGCCGAGCGCGTTGACGAACGGCTTCTCGTTCAGGTAGCGCCACAGCTTCTCGGCCGTGATGCGCGCGACCGAATGCTCGATCGGCACCGTGCCGCGCAACCGCACCACGTCCTCCGGCTTGTAGGCGCGCTGGATCCCGCGCCAGCGCGGGCTGTCCTGCCAGTTGCGCCGCAGATCCTCGGCAGTGGGCATTGCTCGTTGTTGCATCGTCATCGTCACAGGCTCCTTAAGCCGACCGTGTCAGCCCAGCAGTTCGTAGGCCGGCAGGGTCAGGAAATCATCAAACGTGTCGCTCTTCACCATTGCCGAGAACAGGCGTGCCGCGCTCGGGAACAGCCCGGCCAGCATGCGCGCACCGCCGACCTCGTCGTGGATGCGCTCGATCTCCTCGGTCAGCGTCTGATCGAAGCGCTGCAGGGAAATCGGCCGGCCATCGCTGGTGCGCGCCTCGTGATGCAGCCATTGCCACAGCTGCGCGCGGCAGATCTCGGCCGTTGCAGCGTCCTCCATCAAATGGTAGATCGGCACGCAGCCCGAGCCGCCGAGCCAGGCCTCGATGTACTGCAGGCCGACACGGATATTGCGGCGCAGGCCGGCATCGGTGATCGCGCCCTGCGGCACGCGCAGCAGATCGGCGGCGCTGACGCTGATCTCCTCGCGCATGACCTGCAGCTGATTCGGCCCTTGCATGAATTCGTCGAACACCGAATTGGCAATCGGCGCCAGCGCCGGATGCGCGATCCAGGTGCCGTCGTGGCCGGCGCGTACTTCACGCAGCTTGTCGGCCCGCACCTTGAGCCATCGCGGCGTCGTTGGCCTGCGGCATCACCGCGGATCGGTATCTGGGCAGCCATGCCGCCGAGCGCGTGCGCGCCGCGGCGATGACAGGTCTTGATCAACAGCTCGACGTACGACTTCAGGAATGGGGTGTCCATCGTCAGCGAGTCGCGGTCAGGCAGCACGGCATCGCGATGGTTCCTGAAGGTTCTTGATGAAGCTGAAGATGTAGTCCCAGCGCCCGCAGTTCAGGCCGGCCGAATGCTCGCGCAGCTCGAACAGGATCTCGTCCATCTCGAACGCGGCGAGCAGCGTCTCGATCAGCACCGTCGCCCGGATGGTGCCGCGCGCGATACCAAGATGGTCCTGCGCCGCGTTGAACACCTCGTTCCACAGCCGGGCTTCCAGATGGCTCTCGAGCTTCGGCAGATAGAAATACGGCCCGGTCCCGTTGCGCGCCAGTGCTTCGTGGTTGTTGGCCAGGTACAGCGCGAAATCGAACAGCGCGCCCGAGACCGCCTGGCCGTCGACCTGCACGTGCTTCTCGGGCAGGTGCCAGCCGCGTGGTCGCACGATCAGCGTTGCGGTCCGGTCATTGAGCCGATAGATCCTGCCCGAGGCCGGATCGGTGTAGTCGATGCGGCGCCGGATGGCATCGCCGAGATTGATCTGGCCCTGGATCAGGTTCTCCCAGCTCGGCGAGCACGAATCCTCGAAGTCCGCCATGAACGTGCGCACCGGCGCGTTCAGCGCGTTGATGATCAGCTTGCGCTCCGGCGGACCGGTGATCTCGACGCGCCGATCGACCAGGTCGGCAGGCACCGGGGCGATGCGCCAGTGATCGGCGCGGATCTGCGCGGTCTCCGGCAGGAAGTCCGGCAGCTTGCCGCGATCGATCTCGGCCTGGCGCCGCGCGCGCATCGCCAGCAGTTGCAGCCGGCGGCCATTGAAACGCCGGTGCAGAATCGCCAGCAAATCCAATGCCTTGGCGGTCAGCACCTCGTCGCTACGCTCGACGTGGCGGCGGCTGACGTCGATCGCGGGCCAGCCTTCCTGATACTGCAGTTGGGTATTCATTGCGGGAGCATAACGCTCAAGGTGAGCAATATTTGACTCACAAAACTTCACAATGTAAATTTCACAGAAGTTCACAGTGTAAATTTCACAGATAATGGCCAACCTGCTCCGCAAGGGTCACTTCCTGGGCGCCAAGCTGCGCAGCATCCGCAAGCGCAACGGCCTGACGCTCGAGGAGCTGTTGACCCGCTGCATCCAGAGCGACGCCCAGATCGCACCGTCGGTCTCCTACCTCAGCATGATCGAGAGCGGCAAGCGCATGCCGTCGGAAGACGTGCTCGGCCTGCTGGCCGGGGTGTTCCAGCGCGACGTCGGCTGGTTCCTCGACGAGCAGGTTGACATGACCGGCGACCAGGCCGCGCCGCAGGCCGGCGGCGCCGCCCGGGTGCCGCTCGAGCCGGCGTTCCTGTTCTCCAAGGAGCTGCTGCAGGCCGCGATCCCCGAGCTGCTGACGCAGACCGGCACCAGCGGCCGGCAGTTCGCGCACCTGCTGATCCGCTCGCACCAGGAGATGTCGCGCAACGATTTCCCCGATCTCGAGCGCACCGCCGAGAGCATCGGCGAGCGCCGGCTGCCGCTGAGCGTCGAGGACCTGATGGGCATGGCCAAGCTTCATGGCCTGCAGCTGCGCTGGTTCGAGCGTCGAGCGGCGCTGGTGCGCGACAACGACCAGGAAGTGCGCAGCACCGTGCGCTCGTTCTTCGAGGCGCCGCACACGGTGTATCTGAACCAGGCGCTGCGCGCCGATCCGGCCCGGCTCAAGTTCGACCTCGCCACGCACATCGGCCACAAGGTGCTGCACGGCGGCGATGGCATGAAGTCGCCGCACGCGACCGGCGGTGAAATGGGCGGCAGTCCCGAGAGCGGCTCGGAGAACGCGGGCCTGCGCGCACAGGACGTGCTGCACGCGTGGCGCGACTTCGAATGCAGCTTCTTCGCCGGCGCGCTGCTGTGCCCGAAGATTCCGTTCCGGCGCTTCCTGGCCCGCAATCAGTACCGCATCGAGCCCGCCACGCGGCTGCTCGAGCTCACGCCCGCGGTGGTGATGCGTCGCATGACCAAGGTGTCACCCTATCCGTACTGGCATTTCTTCGATGCCTACCCGCCCGGGTACCTGCGCGCGGTCTACCGCGGCAACGGTATTCCGCTGCCGTGGGGCAACATGGCGCAGGTCAGCGACCCGTGTCCGCAGTGGGCGGTATTTCGGATGATCGACGGCCACCAGAAGGACGCCGGCTCGCAGATCTCGGTGCTGCGCGACCAGGATCGCTCGCTGCTCTACTGCTGCCACTCGGTGCGCACACGCGACATGGCCGGCAACCCGCACGTGCTTTCGGTCGGCATCGACCTGGCCCCGGCGCTGGACGCCAATGGCGCAAATTCCCGTGAGATCGTCGCCGCGATCACCGATGACTGCCTGCACCGGCGCGGCGACACGGCGATCCCGGCCCCGGCCGCGCAGGCGCTGCGCGCCGCAGCGCGCGTGCTGAACATTGCCTGGATCGAGGAAGCGCTCGCGCACCCGGCGCGCATCATCTGTCCGCGCAGCAGCCGCTGCCCGCGCCCGGATCGGTGTGAATCGGCGCTACCGTCGAGGGCGCGCGAAATCACCGACATCCGCGCCGAGATCCTCGGGCGGCGCGACCAGCCGCACAAATGAGCGCTGCAGCACCAGCGGCATTATCGATTGAAGTTGGCGCAGACCAATCGTAGCCTTAGCTAGCCCGGGATCGATCACGCGACCTGGACCTGGGCTCGCTCGTGGGTTGCCAGCGGGGGAGCCGGCAGCCAGGGCAGGGAGGGCTACGTAACATGAAGCGAGTCGCAGCTGGCCTGCTTGCGATGCTGATCGGTGCGTCGGTGCATTCCGCGGATGATGAGCACCACTCGCATCCCGCGCCCGAGAAGCTCGGTACAGTGACGTTTCCGACGTCCTGCGCAGCCGCGCTCGAACCGGCGTTCGAGCGAGCAGTGGCACTGCTGCATTCGTTCGCGTATGCCGCATCCGAACAGGCGTTCAGCGAGGTCGCCGCCCGGGATTCAGGCTGCGCGATCGCTCACTGGGGGATCGCCATGTCGCGGTTCCATCAGCTTTGGGAGCCGCCGTCGGGCGAGGACCTGCGCGAAGGAGCCGAGCAGGTCCGGAAGGCCATCGCCATCCGGGCGGGTTCACTGCGTGAGCGCCAGTTCATTGACGCCCTGGCCGTGTACTATCGTGACGCCGAACATGATGCAGCCGCGGTGCGCGCGCAACGCTATGCGCGCGCGATGGCCGACGTGGCGCGCAACAACCCGGGTGATGTCGAGGCCCAGATCTTCTATGCGCTCGCCCTCATCGCGACCGCGTCACCGGCCGACAAAGCGCATGCCAATCAGAAGCGGGCCGCTAAGATCCTCGAGCCGATCTTTCAGCAGCAACCTCAGCACCCTGGAGTGGCTCATTACCTGATTCACGCCTACGACAGCGCTGAACTGGCCCCTAAGGGTCTGGCTGCGGCACGTGCGTATTCCAGGATCGCTCCATCGGCGCCTCACGCACTGCATATGCCGTCGCACATCTTCACGCGCCTCGGACTCTGGGACGACTCGATCGCGTCGAATCTCGCCGCGAGCGCGGCCGCGCGCCAGCAGGGTGATGTCGGGGAACAGCTGCATGCGATGGATTACCTGACGTACGCGTACCTGCAGCGCGGCCGCTATGCGCAAGCCGAGCAGGTGGTCGCCGATCTTCGATCGATGAAAGATCTCCCGGCATCCCAGTTCAAGGTGGGTTACGCCGCGACTGCCATGCCCGTGCGCCTGGCGATCGAACGCCGTGCCTGGGACGACGCTGCTTCGCTGCAGGCGCTGCCGGAGTCGGCGCCGCAGGTCGCTGCCCTGACCTATTGGGCGCGGGCACTCGGCGACTCCCGGTCGGCATCCCCACGCTCAGCCGATACCGAAATTGACAGGCTGCGGGACTGCCTGCGTGAATTGCAGGCTGCGGGAAACAAGTATTGGGCCACGCAAGTCGATGTACTGCTCGAGGAAGCGCAGGCCTGGCGTCTCGCGGCGGCCGGCGAGGGGCAAGCAGCAATCCGCGGCCTGCGCGAGGCGGCAGACGAGGAGGATGCGGTCGAGAAACTGCCGGTCACGCCGGGCCCGATCGTCCCGGCCCGCGAGCAGCTCGGTGAACTGCTGCTGGATTTGAAACGTCCGGGCGAAGCACTGCCGGAGTTTCGCACCGCCCTGACATTCGCGCCGGGCCGGCGGGGAGCGCTGGTCGGTGCTATTGCGGCGGCCGAGCAGCTGGGTCAGAGCCAGACTGCGGCGCAGCTTCGTGCACAGCTAAGCCAATAGATCAGGCTTCGACGCCGGCCGGCGGCTCGGCCAGGGATCCGGGTCAGCGCGCCCGACTCGCGCAAGCGGCGCTAGCGCCCGGCCCGAATCAACCGCTCGAGCTCCGGCACGATCTGGAACAGGTCGCCGACCAGGCCGATATCGGCCACTTCGAAGATCGGTGCTTCGCTGTCCTTGTTGACCGCGACGATGGTGCGCGCGTCCTTGATCCCCGTCAGGTGCTGGATCGCGCCCGAAATGCCGAGCGCCACGTACAGCTCCGGCGCGATGATCTTGCCGGTCTGCCCGACCTGCAGCTCGTTGGCCGCATAGCCGGCATCGACCGCGGCGCGCGAGGCGCCGACCGCGGCGCCCATGGCATCGGCCAGGCGGTACAGCAGCTGGAAGTTCTCGGCGCTCGCGAGCGCGCGGCCGCCGGAGACCACGCGGGTCGCGGTCTGCAGATCCGGCCGGTCGGAGTTGGCCGCGGAGCGCGAGATGAAGCGGGTGTGCCCCGGCAGCGTCGCCTCGACCTGCACCCGCTCGATCGCCGCCTGGCCGCCGCCGGGCGCCGGTTGAAACGACGCCACGCGCACGGTCGCGACCACGATCTGACCGGTGGGGGCCTCCACGGTCACGATCGCGTTGTTGGCATACACCGGCCGGCGGAACCGCATCGGCGCCTCGATGCTCATCAGGTCGCTGATCTGGCCGACGCCGAGCAGAGCGGCGATGCGCGGCATCAGGTCCTTGCCGAAGGTGGTCGACGGTCCGAACAGGTGCGTGTAGCCGCGCGCCAGCGCTGCGAGCTGCGGCGCCCACACCGCCGCGAGCGCCTCGGCGTTCTCCGGCCGCTCGATCACCCGCACGCGCCGCACCCCGGCCAGCGCGGCCGCCTCGGCCGCCACCGCAGCGGCATCGGCGGCGAGCACCGCAATGTCGATCTCGGCATCGCCGAGGGTCTGCGCACAGCTCAGGCACTTCGCGGTGCTGACGTTGAGCTTGCCCTGGAAATGCTCCGCAACGATCAGCGCCTTGCTCATTTACAGCACCCCGCGCTGCTTGAGCGCTGCGACCAGCTCGGCCGCATCCTTGACCATCACGCCGCGCGAGCGCACCGCCGGCGACTCGAACTTCAGCGTGCGTATGCCGGAGACCGCCGCGACGCCGAGCTCGGCCAGCGTCGTGACATCGAGCGGCTTCTTCTTCGCCTTCATGATATCCGGCAGCTTGATGTAGCGCGGCTCGTTGAGACGCAGGTCCGTGGTCACGACCCCGGGCAGATCAATCTCGATCGTGTCGAGCCCGGCATCGACCTCGCGCGTCACGCGCGCGCGGCTGCCCTCGATCTGGAGCTTCGAGGCGTAGGTGGCCTGCGGCCGATCCCACAGCGCCGCCAGCATCTGGCCGGTCTGGCCGTTGTCGTCGTCGATTGCCTGCTTGCCGAGGATCACCAGCTGCGGCTGGTGCTTCTGCACCAGTTTCAGGAACACCTGCGCCGCGGTCAGCGGCTCGGGCGGGCTGTCCACCTGCACCAGCACCGCGCGGTCGGCCCCCATCGCGAGCGCGGTGCGCAACTGCTGCTGCGCCTCGCTCGGGCCGATGCTCACCGCGATGACCTCATTCGCGAGGTTGCGCTCCCGGATGCGCAGCGCCTCCTCGAGCGCGATCTCGTCGAACGGGTTGATGCTCATCTTGACCCCGTCGGTCACGACGCCGGATCCGTCCGGCTTGACGCGCACGCGCACGCTGTAGTCGATGACACGCTTGATGCCTACGAGGATCGGGCTCATGCAGTTTCTACACTCCGGTGTGAATCAGGGCCGACATCATAACGCTGACCGGCATCGCCTCGAGCGCGGCGCGGTCGGAGAACTGCTGCAGGATCTGCCCCGCCTGCGGCTCGCCGAAATGCCCGCGCACGCCGGCTTCGAACTTGCGCTTGAGCAGCGGCAGGCCCTCGCCGCGCCGCAGGCGATGCCCGATCGGGTAGTCCACCGCGACCCGGCGCGAGGCCTGCCCGCCGCGAAAGAACACCTGCACCGCGTTGCCGATGTAGCGTTTCGCCGGATCGTAGTAGTCGCGCGTGAAAGCGGGATTTTCGACCACCTGCATGCGCTCGCGCAAGGCATCGATGCGCGGATCGCGCGCCACCGTGTCCTCGTAGTCGGCGGCGCCGAGGCGGCCGAAGATCAGCGGCACCGCGACCATGTACTGGATGCAGTGATCGCGGTCGGCCGGGTTATCCAGCGGTCCGGTCTTGTCGATGATGCGCACCCCCGGCTCCTGGGTCTCGATCACGATACGCTCGACCTGCTCCAGCCGCGGTGCGACCTCCGGATGCAGCGACATCGCCGCCTCGACCGCAGTCTGCGCGTGAAACTCGGCCGGGAACGAGATCTTGAACAGCACGTTCTCCATCACGTAACAGCCGAACGAGCGCGCCAGCGCGAAGCTGTTGCCCTTGTAGAGCACGTCATAGAAGCCCCAGGTCCTGGCCGTCAGCGCCGACGGATAGCCCATTTCCCCGCGCAGCGCGACCAGCGCGTGCCACACCGCGCGACTGGTGGCGTCCCCGGCGGCCCAGCTCTTGCGCGAGCCGGTGTTCGGCGCATGCCGGTAGGTGCGCAGCGCGCCGCCGTCGATCCAGGCGTTCGAGACCGCATTGATGACCTGAGCGCGCGTCGCACCGAGCATCGCGGCCACCACCGCGGTGGACGCGACGCGCACCAGCAGCACGTGGTCCAGGCCGACGCGATTGAAGCTGTTCTCCAGCGCCAGCACGCCCTGGATCTCGTGCGCCTGGATCATCGCCTGCAGCAGCGCGCGCACGCTCACCGGTTCGCGGCCGCCGAGCAGCGCGGCGCGCGACAGGTAGTCCGCCACCGCCAGCAGGCCGCCGAGGTTGTCCGATGGATGGCCCCACTCGGCCGCGAGCCAGGTGTCATTGAAGTCGAGCCAGCGGATCATCGCGCCGATGTTGAACGCGGCCGACACCGGATCGAGCTCATAGCCGGTGCCCGGCACCCGCGCGCCGCCGTGCATGCCGGCACCGGGCACCACCGGGCCCAGCAGCCGGGTGCAGGCCGGGAAGCGCAGCGCCTGGAACCCGCAACCGAGCGTGTCCATCAGGCAGTAGTACGCGGTCTCGCGCGCCAGCTCACTCGGCGAGCGATAGCCGAGCGCGTAGTCGGCGATCGCGGCCAGCACTGCGTCGGGGGCGGCTCGCTGCGCCGATTTGAAGTCCTGCGACATGCTCTGGCCTGCGGCGGGTGTGCTTCAGGGCCGGTCGGCGAGCGCCACGAACGGCTGGTTTTCGGGACCGATGTAGTTGGCGCTCGGGCGGATGATCTTGCCGTCGATGCGCTGCTCGATGACATGCGCGGCCCAGCCGGCGCTGCGCGCGATCACGAACAGCGGCGTGAACATATCGGTCGGCACCCCCATCAGGTGATACGACACCGCCGAGAACCAGTCGAGATTGGGAAACATGTTCTTGGCCGCCCGCATCACCGATTCGATCCGCACCGCGATCTCATAGTGGCGCAGGTCACCTGCCGCCTCGGCCAGCTGCTGCGCCACGCGTTTGATGACCTCGTTGCGCGGATCGGCCGTGGTGTAGACCGGGTGACCGAAGCCGATGATGACCTGCCGCTCGGCCACCCGGGCCCGGATGTCGGCCTCGGCCGCATCGGGCGAGGCATAGCGCTGCTGGATCTCGAATGCGACCTCGTTGGCGCCGCCGTGCTTCGGGCCGCGCAGCGCGCCGATCGCACCGGTGACGCAGGAATACAGGTCCGAGCCGGTGCCGGCGATCACGCGCGCGGTGAACGTGGAGGCATTGAACTCGTGTTCGGCATACAGGTTCAGCGAGGTTTGCATCGCCCGGATCCACAGCGCGCTGGCCGGCTTGCCGTGCAGCAGGTGCAGGAAATGCGCCGCGATCGAATCATCCTCGGTGCGCGTCTGGATGCGCCGGCCGTGGTGGCTGTAGTGATACCAGTAGCACAGCATCGACGGCAGCATTGCGAGCATCCGGTCCGAGAGCTTGCGCGCCGCCTCGACCTCGTGCCCGGGGCCCTCGGGCTCAAGACAGCCGAGCACCGAGACGCCGGTGCGCAGCACGTCCATCGGATGACTGCTCTCGGGCAGCAATTCGAGTGCGCTGCGCAGCGCCGGCGGCAGTTCGCGCGCGCTCTTGAGCCGCGCCTTGTAGGCCGCGAGCTCGCGCACATTGGGAAATTTCCCGTGAATCAGCAGGTACGCGATCTCCTCGTAGTCGCAGCGCTCGGCGATGTCGAGGATGTCGAAGCCACGGTAGTGCAGGTCGTTGCCGCTCAGACCCACCGTGGACAGCGCGGTATTGCCGGCCACCACGCCCGACAGAGCGACCGATTTCTTCGCCACTTACCTGCCCTTCCCCGCTGCAAACAACCGATCCAGATGCTGTTCGAACGCATCGTAGCCGAGATAACGGTACAGATCGGCGCGTGTCTGCATGCGCGCGACCATGTTCTGCTGCGTGCCATCGCGCCGGATCGCCTCGTAGGTCGCAAGCGCCGCGGCATTCATCGCGCGATAGGCCGCGCAGCAGTACAGCACGATGTCCACCCCGACCGCGCCGAGCTGATCGCGCGTATAGAGCGGCGTGCGGCCGAACTCGGTGATGTTGGCGAGGATCGGCACGCCGACCGCCTGGCGGAAACGCTGGTACTGCGAAAGCTCCGTGACCGCCTCGGGGAAGATCATGTCGGCGCCGGCTTCGACGCACGCGAGCGCGCGCTCGATCGCGCGCTCCAGGCCCTCGCTCGCGAGCGCGTCGGTGCGCGCCATGATCACGAAATCCCGATCCGGGCGCGCGTCGACCGCCGCCTTGACGCGATCGACCATCTCGGCGAGCGGCACGATCTCCTTGCCCGGACGATGGCCGCAGCGCTTGGCCTGCACCTGGTCCTCGAGGTGCAGCCCGGCCGCCCCGGCCTTGGCGAAGCTGCGCACCGTGCGCGCGATGTTGAACGCCCCGCCCCAGCCGGTGTCGGCATCGACCAGCAGCGGCAGTTCGCAGGCATCGGTGATGCGGCGGATGTCCACCAGCACGTCGTCCATCGTGCTGATCGCCAGATCCGGCACGCCGAGCGAATTGGCCGCCAGGCCGCCGCCCGACAGGTAGATCGCCCGAAAGCCGCTCGCTGCCGCCAGCCGCGCGACATAAGCGTTGATGGTGCCGACCAGCTGCAACGGACGCTCCTCGGCGAGCGCGGCGCGAAATCGCGCTCCGGCGGATAATGCGGGGGTGAATGCCGTTTCCATCCGCCGAACCCTACACCAGCTGACACGCTTTATGGAACTGACGCGACACCCGGTGACCGGCCAGCAGCACAGCGTGCCCCGATGCCCTACCGACGCTCGGTGCTGATGCAGGACCGGCTGGCCGACAATCGCGCGCGGATCATGCGCGCGACGCGCCAGCTGATCGCTCGCGGTGGCTTTCGCGCCGCGCAGATCGCGGCCGTGGCCGGTGCGGCCGGTCTGTCCACCGGGTCGATTTATCGTTACTTCCCGTCCCAGGCGCAGCTGTTCATCGAGGTGCTGACGGCGGCGGTGGCGCACGAGATCGAACTGCTCGAGCGCATTACCGTGGCCCCGGGACCGGCGGCGTCGCGGCTGAAGAACGCGGTCGAATCGTTCGCACGCCGTGCGCTCGAAGGCCGCAACCTCGCCTATGCCTTCATCGCCGAGCCGATCGGTGCCGAGCTCGATGTGGCCCGGATGCGCTCGCGCCGCGACTTCTGCGACGTGTTCCAGCGGCTGCTGGTGGGCGGCATCCGCAGCGGCGAGTTCCCCCCGCAGGACGCGGAGGTCGCCGCCGCCTGCATCGTCGGCGCATTCACCGAGGCCCTGGTCGGGCCGATCGCGCCGGGCAGCAAGGCGGTCACGCCGCGCGCGCGCGCGCGCCTGATCGCGGCCATCGGCCGCTTCTGCGTCGCGGCGGTCAGGGTTTAGCCCGCACGGCCCACTCGCGCCAGATCGCCATCGCGACCGCGAGCACCACCGGCCCGGTGAACAACCCGATCAGCCCGAAGGCCTCCAGGCCGCCGAGCGCGCCGAACATCACCAGCAGGAACGGCACCCGGGTGGCACTGCTGATCAGGATCGGCCGCAGCACCTGGTCGGCCGGATGCACCAGCACCGCACCCCAGATCAGCATCACGATGCCCTTCCACACCAGCCCAGCCGACAGCAGGTAGATGCCCACCGGCACCCAGACGATCGCGGTACCGACCAGCGGCACGATCGACAGGATGCCGGTCAGCGCGCCGAGCAGCACCGGCGCCGCAACACCGACCACCCAGTAGCCGATACCCGCCAGCACGCCCTGCGTGATCGCCGTGATCAGCAGCCCGTACACCACCGCGCGCGTCATCTTCGCTGCGGTCACGACGTACGGATTGAGCCGGTCACCGAAGAATCCTTCGATGATCTGATCGGCCTGGGCCGCGATGGTCTCGCCGTCGCGATAGAAGAAGAACAGGGTCAGCAGCGTCAGCGTGAGTCTCACGACGTTGCGGCCAACACTGCTGAGGAGGTGGCCGAGGTCGCTCGCCCAGCCCAGCATCCACGCGCTCGCCTGCTGCGTCAGCTGCGCGGGGTCGGTCGCAAGGCGATCCATCATCTCCTGGATCTTCTGCCCGAGCCAGGGGATGCGGCCGAGGAAATTCGGCACTGCCTGCGGCCCTTGCGCCAGATATTTCGTCAACGCCTGGTAGGCCGTGATCAACTCGCCCTGCACCAGCACCAGGATCCACAGTACCGGCACCACCACCGCGCAGCCCAGGATCAGCGTCATCAGCAGCGCCGCCAGGGTGCGGTATCCGTGCAGCAGCCGCCGCAGCCGGTGATACAGCGGCCAGCTCGCATACGCGAGGATCGCGGCCCAGACGATCGGGGTGAGGAACGGCGCCAGGATCAGCAGGCACAGCAGCGCAAGGCCTGTCAGCAGCAGCGACAGCAACAGCGGTCGAACCCAGGAGGAGATCGGTACGCTCATACGGGAGATACGCCCTTCACGCCGCCGGTGCGCGCCAGCGCGACCCGCGACTGCGTCGGCCGCTGCAGCGCGTCGCAGATGTAGCGATCGGCCGCCAGCAGCGCGTCGAGCCGCACGCCGGTTTCAATGCCGAGACCGTCGAGCATGTAGAGCAGATCCTCGCTCGCCAGATTTCCCGAGGCGCCCGGCGCATACGGACAGCCACCCAGTCCCGCCACCGAGGCATCGAACACCGTGACCCCAAGCTGCAGCGCCGCGTAGACATTCGCCAGCGCCTGCCCGTAGGTGTCATGGAAATGACCGGCGAGCCGCTCGACCGGCACCCGCTGCGCGACCGCCTCGAGCATCGCCACGGTGCGCCCCGGTGTGCCGACGCCGATGGTATCGCCGAGCGAGATCTCATGACAGCCCATTGCATGCAGCGCGGCGGCGACGCCGGCCACGGCCGCGGGCTCGATCGCGCCCTCGTAGGGACAGCCCAGCGCGCACGACACGTAGCCGCGCACCGGCACGGAACGCTCGCGCGCGGCGCGCATGACCTCGTCGAAGCGGTGCAGGCTCTCGGCGATCGAACAGTGAATGTTCCTCTGCGAGAAGGTCTCGGAAGCCGCGCCGAATACCGCGACCTCGTCCACGCCGGCGGCCATCGCCGCCTCGAAACCGATCAGGTTCGGCGTCAACGCCGAGTAGCTGAGCCCGGGGCGCCGCGGCACCGCGCGCATCAGCGCATCATGATCGGCCATCTGCGGCACGCGTTTCGGCGATACGAACGCGGTGGCCTCGATATGCGTCAAGCCTGCATCGGCGAGCCGGCGGATCAGCCCCAGCTTGACCTCGGTGCTCACGATCGCGCGCTCGTTCTGCAGCCCATCGCGCGGACCGACCTCTACCACTCTGACGCGCGCGGGCATCATGGGGGCGCGGATCCTGGGCGCGGCGGGGACCCTGGGCACGGGGACCCTGGAGCTGCCTCGAATTCGATCAGCTCGCAGCCTTCCTGGACCTGCTCGCCGACGGCGGCGCGAAAGCCGCGCACGGTGCCGTCGGCCGGTGCGCAGATCGTGTGCTCCATCTTCATCGCTTCCAGGATCAGCAGCGGCGCGCCCCTGGCCACCGTCGTGCCGGCGGCCACCAGCTGCGCGATCACGCGGCCGGGCATCGGGGCAGCAAGGCTCGCCTCGGCCACGTAGGCATCGGCCTGGGACTGCAGCGGATCGCGCCGGCGTACGCGATATTCGTCGTTGCCGATCACGATGCGCAGCTGCCCCGCCTCCGGCTCGATCTGCAGCCGCACGGCATCGGCACCCAACTGCAGATGATGGAAATCGTGGCCCTCGGCGCGCAGCGACGCGGCCTCGCGGCGCTCGCCGATCGCAAGCTGCAGTCCCTCGGGAGCATAGGTCACCGCGACGCGGCCTGCGTCGAACTCGAGCGTTCGCGTCAGATACCCGTTGAGCCGCCAGCCGTCGCCCGCACCCCAGGTCGACCCCGCCATCGCGTGCGCCGGGCCGCCGCCGGCCGCCGGCCGCTCGTGCGCGATGCTCCAGAGCGCGGCGGCTGCCAGCACTTCGCGCCTGGGCGGCAGCGGCGTGCCGCCGGCCAGCTCGGGCTCGCGTTCGATGAAACCGATGTCGAGCGCGCCGCGGGCGAACGCCGCACTGCCGGCCAGGCGGCGCAGGAACATCACGTTGTTGCCCACGCCCTCGATGCGCACCTGCGACAGGGCGTCGCGCAGCGCCGCGACCGCTTCCAGCCGCGTGTCCGCGTGCACGATCAGCTTCGCGAGCATCGGATCGTAATCAATCCCGACGCGATCGCCGGCCTCGATGCCGGTCTCGAGCCGCAGCGCTTGGGTGGCGGCCGGCAACTCGAAGCGCTGCAGCGTACCGCTCGAGGGCAGGAACCCGGCCTCGGGCACCTCCGCATACAGGCGCACTTCGATCGCGTGGCCGCGCAGCGCCACCTCGGACTGGCGCAGCGGCAGCGGCTCACCGGCCGCAACGCGCAGCTGCCACTCCACCAGGTCCAGGCCGGTGATCATCTCGGTCACCGGATGCTCGACCTGGATGCGGGTGTTCATCTCGAGGAAATAGAACCCGCCATCCGGATCGAGCAGGAACTCCACCGTGCCCGCGCCGGCATAGCCGACCGCGCGCGCCGCATCGCAGGCCGCGCGCGTGAGCGCCTCGCGCTGCGCGGGGCTGAACTGCGGCGCCGGCGCCTCCTCCAGCACTTTCTGGTGGCGTCGCTGGGCCGAACAATCGCGCTCGTACAGGTGCAGGATCCGGCCCTGGCTGTCGCCGAATACCTGAACCTCGATGTGCCTTGGATGGTGCACGTATTTCTCGAGCAGCACGCGGTCATCGTTGAAGCTGGCGCGCGCCTCGCGCTGGCAGGCCGCGAGCCGCTCGCCGAACTGCTCCTCGCGATCGACCGCGCGCATGCCCTTGCCGCCGCCGCCGGCGGTGGCCTTGATCAGCACCGGGTAGCCGATCCGCGCCGCCTCGCTGCGCAGCCGCGCCGGGTCCTGGTCCTCGCCGTGGTAGCCCGGCAACAGCGGCACTCCACAGGCCTGCATCAGCTGCTTGGCGGTCGCCTTCGAGCTCATCGCGCGCATCGCCGCGACCGGCGGTCCGATGAACGTCAGCCCCGCCGCAGCGCACTGCTGCGCGAACTCGGGATTCTCGGACAGGAAGCCGTAGCCCGGATGGATCGCCTGCGCGCCCGAGCGCTGCGCGGCCTCGAGGATCGCCGCGATGCGCAGGTAACTGTCACGCGCGGCGGCCGGACCGACGCACACCGCCTGGTCGGCCAGGCGCACGTGCCGCGCCAGTCGCGTCCGCTTCCGAATACACCGCCACCGTCGCGATGCCGAGCCGGCGGCAGGTCGCGATGACGCGGCAGGCGATCTCGCCGCGATTGGCGATGAGGATCCGGTCGAACATCTAGTCGGTCCAGCTCGGCCGGCGTTTGGCGAAGAACGCCGCAATGCCTTCGCGCGCCTCCTGCCCGGCCCGCACTTCCGCGATGCTGCGCGCGGTCTGCTCCGCGACCTGCGGGTCGAAGGCATCGTGGCCGCGCAGCGACGCCAGCAGCCACTTGCAATGCGCCTGGGCCTGCGGGCCGGCACTGCGCAGCGCCTCGAGCAGCTCGCCGAGCCGCGCATCGAGCGCATCGGGCTCGACGGTTTCATGCACCAGTCCGATGCGCAGCGCTTCCCGGGCGTCGAAGCGCTCGCCGCTGAGGAAATAGCGCCGCGCGGCGCGCTCGCCGATCGCAGCCAGCACGTACGGCGCGATGGTCGAGGGGGTCAGGCCCGAGGCGCACCTCGGTGGTGCCGAAACTGGCCTCGCGCGAGGCCAGCGCGATATCGCACGCGGCGACCAGTCCCATGCCCCCGCCGAGCGCCGCGCCCTGCACGCGCGCGACGGTCGGCTTCGGGGATTGCGCCAGCGTGCGCAGCATCCACGCCAGCCGCCGCGCATCCTCGAGGTTCGCGTCGTAGTCGGCGCGCGCCTGGCGCTGCATCCATTCCAGGTCGGCGCCGGCGCAGAAGCTGCGGCCGCGCCCGGCGAGCACGATCGCGCGCACCGCCGCGTCCTGTGACAGCAGATCCAGGCAGCGCGGCAACTCGGCCAGCAGCCCCTCGTGAAACGCGTTATGGCGTTCGGGGCGATTCAGCCACACGATCGCGCCGCCGGCGCGGTATTCGAGCTGCAGGAACTGATAATCCGGCATCGCGCCTACATCCGGAACACGCCGAAGCGGGTCGCACCGATCGGCGCGTTCAGCGCCGCCGCCAGCCCCAGGCCGAGCAGGCGCCGGGTCTGCGCCGGATCGACGATGCCGTCGTCCCACAGTCGTGCGGTGGCGTAGTACGGATTGCCCTGCAATTCGAACTGCGCGCGCGTGGGTCGTTTGAAATCCTGCTCCTCCTGCGCGCTCCAGCGCTTGCCCTGGGCCTCGAGCGCGTCGCGCCGCACCGTGGCGAGCACGCTCGCGGCCTGCTCGCCGCCCATCACGCTGATGCGCGAGTTCGGCCAGCTCCACAGGAAACGCGGCCCGTAGGCGCGGCCGCACATGCCGTAATTGCCGGCACCGAACGAGCCTCCGATCAGCACCGTGAGTTTAGGTACGGCGCTGGTCGCGACCGCGGTCACCAGCTTGGCGCCGTCCTTCGCGATGCCGGCGTTCTCGTACTTCTTGCCGACGATGAAGCCCGAGATGTTCTGCAGGAACAGCAGCGGCATGCCGCGCTGCGACGCCAGCTCGATGAAGTGCGCGCCCTTGAGCGCCGATTCCGAAAACAGGATGCCGTTGTTCGCCAGCACCGCGACCGGACAGCCATGAATGTGGGCGAATCCGGTGACCAGCGTGGCGCCGTAGCGCTGCCGAAATTCATCCAGCCGCGAGCCGTCGACGATGCGGGCGATCACCTCGCGCACATCGTAGGGCTTGCGCATGTCGACCGGGATGATGCCATAGAGCTCCTCGGGGTCGTAGCGCGGCTCCTCGACCGGCGCCAGCGCCACCGGCAGCGAGGACCGCCGGTTCAGCTTCGCCACGATCCGGCGCAGGATCGCGAGCGCATGCGCATCGCTGTCGGCGTAGTGGTCGGCGAGGCCGGAGATGCGGGTGTGCACGTCGGCGCCGCCGAGCTCTTCGGCGCTGACGACCTCGCCGGTCGCGGCCTTGACCAGCGGCGGGCCGCCCAGAAATATCGTGCCGTTGTCCTTGACGATGATGCTCTCGTCGGCCATGGCCGGCACATAGGCGCCGCCGGCGGTGCACGAACCCATCACGCAGGCGAGCTGCGGAATGCCGCGCTCCGACAGCCGGGCCTGGTTATAGAAGATGCGCCCGAAGTGCTCCCGGTCCGGGAATACCTCGTCCTGCAGCGGCAGGTAGGCGCCGCCCGAGTCGACCAGATAGATGCACGGCAGCTGGTTCTCGGCCGCGATCTCCTGCGCCCGCAGATGCTTCTTGACGGTGATCGGGTAGTAGGTGCCGCCCTTGACGGTTGCATCATTGGCCAGGATCACGCATTCACAGCCGCTCACGCGGCCGATACCGCTGACGATGCCGGCCCCGGGCACTTCCCCGCCGTACATGTCGTAGGCGGCGAGCGCACTGAGCTCGAGGAACGGCGCGCCTGGGTCGAGCAGCAGATCGATGCGCTCGCGCGCCAGCAGCTTGCCGCGCGCGCGATGACGCTCGCGCGCCGCCGGCGATCCGCCCTCGGCCGCCGCGGCGCTGCGCTCGCGCAGCTGCGCGACCAGCGCGCGCATCGCCGCATCATTGGCCTGGAACTGCGCCGCATCGCCGCGGATGTTGGATTGGATGACGTTGCTCATGCCGGTAGCCCGCGTCGCAACTGTACTCCAGCGGGCCAGAATAATGAATCTGGATTCACTCTTTTGCCGGCTGGCTCACATTGGGTGCGCCGCCCGTCCGGGCCGGCGCTGCGGCCGACGGGCGTGGGCGTGGGCGCCACCTCCGGAAACAACATAAGGGGCCGATTCGGTCCCAAATGCCAGCCTCAGGCTCCGCGCCCCACCGGCCGACCACCTAAGCCCTCGTTCCGACTGGCGATCCGGCTTCCCGGCCGCCGGTGCGTTCAGCGCTGATTCATGGCGACGGTGTAACCTTGAGCCGCAGGCTGCCGCACGGGCCTGATGGCGAGTGCAGTCCGACAGGCGTATCGGAGAATTTGCCACTCGACCGTCGTCGGCGCGTTGGTCACAATGTCCGATACACGGAAGCCGCCGGTGCCGCGCATCAGCCATGTCGGCGCCCGGACGGCGCCCATGGAGGCCCCGTAACACCGACCCCAGGAGTAATGCGTGGATCCGCGACGATGGTTACTGCTCTCAGTGACAGCGTTCGCGGTATTGTTGCAGCACTCCAGCGCCCTGTCGCCACGCATCCGTGCGCCGCAGCCGCAGCCCAACCCGCGCTTCGGCTTCGACAGCGTGCAGCGCATTGCGCAGCAGCGCGCCAACGAGCCCTACCGCGATCACAGCGGCAAGCTGCCCGACAGCCTGTCGAAGATCAGCTACGACGACTACCGCACCATCCAGTTCCGGGCCGACCAGGCGCTGTGGCGCCACCAGGCGCTGTTCGAAGTGCAGTTCTTTCATCGCGGCTTCGCCTACGACAAGCGGGTCAACGTCACCGAGGTCGGCGATGACGGCGTGTTGCGGGCGGTCAGTTACAACCCGTCGCAATTCGAATTCGGCAAAGGCCCGCCCAAGGACTTGCCGGCGGATCTCGGCTTCGCGGGGTTGCGGGTTCACTTCCCGCTGCAGACTCCTGACTACAAGGACGAGCTGATCGCGTTCCTGGGCGCCTCCTATTTCCGGCTGCTCGGGCGCGACCAGAATTACGGGGCCTCGGCGCGCGGCCTGGCGATCAACGTCGCGACCACCGGCGGCGAGGAGTTCCCCTACTTCACGGATTTCTGGCTGGTGCGTCCGGCGCCCGAGCAGCGCACGCTGACGATCTACGCGGTGCTCGACAGCCCGAGCCTGACCGGCGCCTATCGCTTCGAGATCCGGCCGGGGATGACCAGCACGGTCGAGGTCACGGCGACGCTGTTTGCGCGCAAGGGCGTGGAAAAACTCGGCCTCGCGCCATTGACCTCGATGTTCCTGTATGGCGAGGACCGTCCGCGGCCGTTCGATGACTATCGGCCCGAGGTGCACGAC
The DNA here is from genome assembly GCA_963701975.1 of uncultured Gammaproteobacteria bacterium. Classification (GTDB taxonomy): domain Bacteria; phylum Pseudomonadota; class Gammaproteobacteria; order Steroidobacterales; family Steroidobacteraceae; genus FEN-1191. Next base: position 1,943,464 of record OY969692.1, on the reverse strand, counting down.
AGCGATGGCCTGCTGATGCAGACCGGTGCCGGTGAGTGGCTCTGGCGGCCATTGCTCAATCCGCGCGCGCTGCGCGTCTCGAGCTTCTCGGACGAGCATCCGCGGGGATTTGGCCTCAGCCAGCGTGATCGCGACTTTACGCATTACCAGGATGAGGATGCCCGCTATCAGCGTCGTCCGAGCTATTGGATTGCGCCGCTGGGGGATTGGGGCAAGGGCACCGTGGAGCTGGTCGAGATCCCGACCGGGGAAGACATCCACGACAACATCGTCTCGTACTGGATACCGGCGCTGCACCCGCAGCCGCTCAAGCCGTTTACGTTCTCCTATCTGATGTCGGCCTACTCGATCGCGCCGCAGTGGTCGCCGGGCGGCCGCGTGATCGAGACCCGCACCGCGGTCGCGCACGGTCGCGGCAGCGGCGATACGGCGCGGCGCATCCTTATAGACTTCGCCGGGGGCGACCTCGACTCGCTCACCGGCACGCAGCCGGTCAAGCCCGAGATCACCACCCACAACGGCGACGTCGACAACGTCTCGATCCAGCGGCTGGTGGAGAACGGGGTCTGGCGTGTCACGTTCCGTCTGCTGCCCAGGAATAGCCAGGCCATCGACCTGCGCTGCTACCTGACGCTGTACGGGGAGGCGCTCACCGAGACCTGGACCTACCTATGGACGCCCTGACATCGACCGACCCCATGGGCGTGAATGCACCCGGCGAGCGCTCGATGCGTCGCCAGGAGCTGTGGCGCCGCTCGGTATTCTTCGGCCTCACGTTCCTGACCGCGCTGGTGGCGGGCTTCCTGATGCTCGACATCCTCAAGGTCAACGGCCAGACGGTGCTCAACATCATCGCGCTGCCGCTGTTCATCGTGCTGTTCACCTGGATTTCCGGGGCGTTCTGGACCGCCGTGGCGGGCTTCATCGTGCGCCTGGTGGGCGGCGACCGCGTGGTGCTGCACTCCCGGGATGTCGCATCGCAGCCGCTGAACGGGCGCACTGCGATCGTGACCCCGGTGTACAACGAGGACACCAGCCACGTGTTCGCCAACGCCGACGCCATCTGGGCGTCGCTGCAGCAGCAGCCGGCCGCCGCGGCGTTCGATCTGTTCATCCTGTCCGATACGCGTATTGCCGAGATCGCCGCTGCGGAAGTGACTGCTTGGCGTGCGCTGGTGGCTCGACGCGGTGCCGACGGGCGGGTGTTCTACCGCCGCCGCAGCGACAACGTCGGGCGCAAGGCCGGCAACCTCGCCGAATTCGTGCGCAACTGGGGCGGCGCCTACGACTACATGATCGTGCTCGATGCGGACAGCATCATGTCCGGCCAGGCGCTGGTAGCGATGGCGCAGCTGATGGAGGCCCACCCCGAGGTCGGCATCGTCCAGACACTGCCGCTGCTGGCCGCGCGCGACACGCTGTTCGCACGCGTGCTGCAGTTCGCGGTGCGCATCAGCGGGCTGATGCTGGCCGACGGCCTCGCGTTCTGGCAGCTCGGAGAGAGCAACTACTGGGGCCACAACGCGATCCTGCGCCTGCGCGCGTTCGCGCGAGCATTGTGCGCTGCCGCGCCTGCCGGGATCGCCGCCGTTCGGCGGCGAGATCATGAGCCACGATATCGTCGAGGCGGCCTTCATCCGTCGCGCCGGCTACAAGGTCTGGCTGGTGCCCGACATCACCGGCAGCTGGGAGGAAGTGCCCTCGAACGTCATCGACTATGCGGCGCGCGACCGGCGCTGGGCGCAGGGCAACCTGCAGCATGCCGGCGTGCTGCCGATGAAGGGATTGCACTGGCTCAGCCGCACGCACCTGCTGACCGGCATCCTGTCATACGCCACCTCGCCGCTGTGGCTGCTGGTACTGATCATCAGCTCGATCGTCACCTGCATCCAGGCCGTCAAGGGGCATCAGTACTTCCAGCCCGGTGCGTTCTCGCTGTTTCCGAGCTGGCCGCAGTATCGCGACAGCGAGATCGCTGCACTGCTGAGCATGACCGCGGTGGTGCTGCTGGTGCCGAAGATGCTCGGCGCCACCCTCGCGATCAAGGATCGCGCACTGCGCCGCGCATTCGGCGGCGCCGGCAGGATCATCGGCGGCTTTCTGTTCGAGCAGCTGCTGAGCATGCTGCTGGCGCCGACGATGATGCTGTTCCACTCGGAATTCGTGGTGCGCGCGCTGCTGGGCCGCAGCGTCGGCTGGGATGCGCAGGCTCGCGGCGATCGCGGTATCGGCTGGCGCGAAGCATTTCAGCGCCACAAATGGCACCTCCTCATCGGACTGGTCTGGGGCACTACCATCCTTCTGCTGGCGCCCGACTTCATCTGGTGGATGTCGCCGGTGATCCTCGGCATGCTGATTTCGACGCCGTTCACGGTCCTGACCAGCCGTGCGGACCTGGGTCGCGCGCTGCGGGCCCGCAACTGGCTGCTGACGCCCGAGGAGACCGCACAGCCGCCCGAGCTGGCCGCGGCCGTCGCGGCGCGGGCGTGGGCGCTGGCGCCGCCGGAGCAGCATTCCGGCGTCGAGCCGATCGCGGTCCCGCCGTACTCACCGCTGCCGATGGTCGCCGAGGCGCCGGCGTATCTGAACGTGCGGAGCCCACCGCGCGGGCGTTCGCCACACCCGCCCGACGTGCGCCTGAAGTCCGCCTGAAGTCCGCCTCACGCCCCGTCCCGAATCCGCGGCTGCACAGCCGCGATCGCCCGCCATGCGCCACTGCGCCGGGTAGCGCGCCTGGATCCGGGTGCCTTGACGCGTCAACAATGGCATCATTCCCAGTCGCACTCGAATCATCGCCGACGCCGGGGTAGCCATGGGCCGCATCTTTGAAGTTCGCAAGCACGCGATGTTCGCGCGCTGGAACCGCATGGCGAAACAGTTCGCGCGCATTGCCAAGGACATCAACATGGCGGTGAAGGCCGGCGGGGCGGACCCGGCTTCCAATCCGACGCTCCGGCGCATCATGCAGAACGCGCGCGCGGTCAACATGCCGAAGGACAAGGTCGAGGCCGCGATCAAGCGCGCCAGCGGCCACGACGCAACCAACTACCAGGAAGTGCTGTATGAGGGCTATGCACCGCACGGGGTCGCGCTGCTGGTCGAGACCGCGACCGACAATCCGACCCGCACCGTGGCGCACGTGCGCAACATCATGAGCAAGCATGGCGGCAATCTCGGCACCACCGGCAGCGTGAGCTTCCAGTTCCAGAAGATGGGCGTGTTCCGGCTCGATCCGGCCGGCATCGACCAGGACGAGCTCGAACTGGACATGATTGATCACGGGCTGGAGGAAATGGGCGAGAGCACCGGCGACAAGGGTGAGCCACAGCTGGTGCTGCGTTGCGCGTTCGAGAACTTCGGCAAGCTGCAGGAAGCGCTTGAGACGCGACGCATCGTGCCGCTCTCGGCCGAGCACGATTACGTGTGCCGCACGACGATCGAGCTGCCCGAGACGCAGGCTACCGAGGCCCTGGAGCTGATCGACAAGCTCGAGCAGGAAGACGACGTGCAGCGCGTGTATCACTCGCTGGCCTGAGCGCATGCGCGAGGAGCCGCTGCCAACGCTATTGGTGCCGGGCCTGGCCTGCACCACGCGACTTTACGCCGCGCAGCTGCCGCTGCTGTGGCAGTACGGACCGGTGATGGTGGCCGATCACCGGCGCGACGACAGCATCGCGGCGATTGCGCGCCGCGTGCTCGAGCACGCACCGCGGCAGTTCCGGCTGCTCGGGCTGTCGCTGGGTGGCTATATCGCGTTCGAGCTGCTGCGCCAGGCGCCCGAGCGCATTGCACGACTGGTGCTGCTCGATACCACGGCGCGGCCCGACGCGCCCGAGCAGAGCGAACGGCGGCGCGAAATGATCGGGCTGGCTCGCACCGGGCGGTTCGGCGAGATCGCCGACCTGGCCTACCCGTTGCTGGTCGCGCCCGCCCGCCACGCCGACCTGGAGCTGCGCGAGATCGTGCGCGGCATGGCCCGTGACACCGGCGCCGAAGCCTACGTGCGCCAGCAGACCGCGATCATGACCCGGCGCGACTCGCGGCCGGATCTGGCCGCGATCGGCTGTCCGACCCTGGTGCTGGTCGGGGAGGACGATCAGCTCACGCCGCCGGATCGCGCTCGGGAAATCGCCGCCGGCATCCGCGGCGCGCGCCTGGTGATCCTGCCCGCGAGTGGTCATGCCTCGACGCTCGAGCAGCCCGAACGGGTGAACGCAGTGCTGCACGGCTGGTTGTCCGGAGACTCCGCGTGAGCTGCGGCGTGACCGTCTGGTTTGGAACGCTCGACCCGGCATCGGGTGCGCGGCATGACCCGTCAACCAGGTGAAGGGTCCGTGTCGAGCACCGCGATCGTTCCCAGTTATCCACTCGCGGTGCGCAGCTGCACTCTGTTCTCGGCATTCGGTCTGCTGCTGCGCACCTTGCCGTATGCCCTGATCCGCTTCGCGGTCCTGCTGGCATTTTCCGTCGCTTGCATCATCTGGGTCATCATCACGCTGGGCGGCTCAGTCTGGCTCGGCGCCCACGTCGCGCCGGCCTTCGGTTGGGTGTGGTTCCTCTCCAGCGCCCTGCTGGCCGGCTGGTTCTGGCTGGCGTCGCTGCGTTACTTCCTGCACCTGATCGAATGCGGGCATGTCGCGGTCCTGACCCAACTCATCGTCCAGGGTCGCGTCGGCAACGGCACCGAGTCGATGTTCGAATATGGTCGCCGCATCGTGACCGAACATTTCGGCCAGGTGAATGTGCTGTTTGCGATGAATCTGCTCGTGCGCGGCGTGCTGAATGCGTTTCACCGCACGCTCGACTGGGTCGCAGCGGAGCTGCCGATCCCGGGCCTGGGCGCTATCGCCGACCTGCTGACGGCGATCCTGCGCGCGGCAACGCGCTACATGGACAAGGCGATCCTGTCCTACAATCTGGCGCGCAACGATCAGAACCCCTGGAACAGCGCCCGCGACGGCATCGTCTATTATTGCCAGAATGCCAAGCCGATCCTGAAGACCGCGGCCTGGATCGTGGTGCTCGAACTCGCGCTGAGCATCATCCTGTGGCTGCTGCTGCTGGGGCCCGCCGCCGCGATCACCGTCATGTTGCCGCATTCCGTCCGCGGCTTGGGCGTTCTGCCCGTTGTCATCGCAGTTCTGTCCGCGCTGTCGGCACGTGGCGCGTTCGTGAAGCCGCTGTTCCTGATCATGATCCTGGTGCGATTTCATACCGCGATCGAGGGTCAAGCGATCCGCGAGGACTGGGTCGCGCGTCTGGAGCAGCTGTCCGGCAAATTCCGCACTCTTGGGCAGAAGGCGCAGAGCTATACCCAGGGCACAGCGCCGAATCCCGCGTCACCGGCCTGACGACATCGAGCCGACGGCGGTCGGCCAGCGTCAAACCTTAATCGATGGCGTTCACCATACGTATATGTCGAACGCCACAGCGCCGCATGGCGCTGACCTGAACGACGCTCAAGCGGGTATCGTTGATTCAATGCACTGCTGCGAAATCATCGGACCCTCCGACCTGCAGCCGCGGGCGTCCTGCCGCCATCGGAGCGGTTCCGGATGAGCCGGGACTTGTTCCTGGTCACCGGTGGCTCGGGGTTTCTCGGCATCAATCTGTGTCGCTACCTGTTGCGACGGGGTCATGCCGTGCGCTCCATCGACATCGCTCCATTCGATTATCCGGAGCGCGGCGCCGTCGACGCGCTGCTGGGGGATATCCGGGACGCCGCGACGGTCGAGTCGGCGATGGCGGGAGTGACTCACGTGGTGCACTGCGCAGCGGCTTTGCCCCGCAGCAATGCCGTGGAGATCATGTCAACCAATGTCGATGGCACGCGCATTCTGCTCCAGAGCGCGCAGCGTCATGCGCCGCGACGTTTCATCTACATTTCCTCCACCGCAGTCTATGGTATTCCCGACCATCATCCGCTCGTCGAGCAAGACCGATTGCAGGGCGTCGGACCGTACGGCGAGTCCAAGATCCTCGCCGAACGCCATTGCCTCGAATATCGCCGGCGCGAGCTGTGCGTACCCATCCTGCGGCCCAAGACATTCGTCGGGCCCGAGCGCCTCGGTGCCTTCGAACTGCTCTACAACTGGGCCTATGAAGGTCATGATTTCCCGGTGCTGGGTTCGGGCAACAATCGCTATCAATTGCTCGATGTCGAGGATTTGTGCGAGACGATCCACCGCTGCACGACCGCCGGCGCGGATACTGCCAACGATACCTTCAACGTCGGCGCCGAGCGCTTTGGCACATTGCGTCAAGATTTTCAGGCGGTCCTCGACCGCGCTGGCCATGGCAAACGCGTCGTCTCGCTTCCCCTGCGGCCGACGATCCTCGCGCTTCGGATACTTGAACGTCTGCACCTGTCGCCGTTGTACCAATGGATCTACCAGACCGCCGCGACTGAAAGCTACGTGTCGATCGACCGGCTCGAGCGCGCGCTGGAATTTGTGCCGCGATATTCCGCCTGCGAGGCGCTGCTGCGAAACTATGACTGGTACGTCGCGCACCGGGCTGAATTCGCCGGCAAGACCGGAGTGACCCACCGGGTCCCCTGGAAGGCGGGTGCGCTGCGCATGGCGAAGTGGTTCTTCTAAAGTTGGCCGATGAACGATCTTCCGGTAAGCGTGCAGCGATCGCGCCCGCCAGCCACTCATCGCAGCCTTCGGGGCAGTCATTCCTTGCGCACGCTAGTGGGTGCCGCGTTGGCGCTGCTGGCGGTCACGCACCTCGGCTTTCCGCCAGCCGCGCTCGGACAGCAGGCGCCGCCGGGCGGCACAGCCATGTCGGATCAACTGCCTGCCGCCGAGGATCTACCCTCGATCCTCGCGCGCCAGCAGATCGAATATCGGGCCGAAACGGCCAAGACGATCGTCGAGCTGCAGCCGTTCCGGCAGACGATGACCGGGCCGATTGCCAATGCGTATGGCGACCGCGGCACCGCGACGCTCATCAACCTCAATCCCCACGTCAATGACTGGTTCCTGCTGACGCTGCGCTGGACCTCGTCGGGTATCGTCGAGAACTATCATCTTGAGAACCTGCAGCCGCACGAACAGACGGTGGGGCTCGCAGGACACCCCGGGGATCTGGAGATTGCCTCCGCCGGCGCCAGGTTTGACTGTCAGCTGTGGTCGGGCGACGCATCGGGCGTACTGCGCCGCGCGCGCAGCTCGGGTTTGCCGTACGTGCCGCTGTGCGGCGAGCGGCTGTATCTGCGCAACACGGTGGCGGGGACGTTCACGCTGATCGAGCGCGTGACCGAGGTGCTTCGCGACCATGTCTGGGGCGGGGAGAAGATCGTCACGTTCGTGCGCGAACATCTCTATCGCGATGCCTTTGCCGAAGCCGGCGCCCCCGCATCGGCGCCGGAGCCGGCGGTCTCGGCCCGGACACCGCGCGCAGCGCAACTCCGGCCTGCCGATCAGAACACGGCCATTGATCCACCCGATCTGGGAATCGATGTGAGCGATTCACCAGGTAGCTTCCTGCTTGGCCGTTGGTATCCGGTCAACGACACTCCCGGAATTTTCTTCAGCCTCATGCGGCCTGCCGCAGTGCCGCAGGAGATCCTCGACGCCAATCGCAGCAGGGTGAATGCTCTGGACGGCGTCGAGACCCCGGCCCTGGACTATCTGATGGCGATCGATCTGATGCAGTTCGAGCTGCACTTCGCACTCGGCACGGATCACCCACGCGTGGGCTGGTCCGAGCGCATTCCGGATTCGGCGCGCGACCCGCGGCTGCCTGGGCCCGATGGTATCGATGCCGCGGCGCCGCTGGTGGTGAACGGCATGGTGAGTCCGGCGATCGCCGCCCGCACCGTGGCGACCTTCGCCGCCGGCTTCAAGCGCGAGCATGGCGCATTCCGCTTCGGGCCGCTCGCGCTGCAAAACCACGGCAGCCACTACGGTTTCCTGGAACGCGGTGTGGTGTTCAGCAAGCTGCAGCCGGGGCTGGCGACGCTGTATTCCCGCACCGACGGCCTGGTCGACATGAAAACCTGGACGCTCGACGATGAGGCCGCCCTCGATCGCATCGCGGATGCGCGCCAGAATGGCGTGCCCTTGATCGACTTCGATCCCAGCACCGGCCTGTCCGCGCCCGGGTCACTGGTCAATCAATGGGGCGCGGGCAACTGGTCGGGCTCGGAATCCGAGCAGTTGCGGACACTGCGCGCCGGAGCGTGCTTACAGGACACGGCGAGCGCGCGCTTTCTGATCTTCGGCTATTTCTCGACCGCGACGCCCTCGGCGATGACACGGGTATTCCAGGCTTATGGCTGCCGGTATGCGATGCTGCTGGACATGAATGCGCTCGAGCACACGTACTTCGCGCTCTACACGCATCACGACGGACACTTCGTCGTGCAGCATCTGATCCAGGGAATGGCGGTCGTGGACCGCAAGGGCGGCGAGCAACTGGCGCCGCGTTTCCTGGGCTTCCCCGACGACCGGGATTTCTTCTACGTCACGCGCCGGCAGCACACCCCATGAAATGCTGTATCCGCCTGGCGTTGCTCGGCGCACTGTCGATGATCGGGGCGGCGGCGGCGCAGAGCACCCTGGTGCAGCAGAATCAGCGGATGTTTCAGCAGATGCGCGAGCAGCGAGGGCTCAGCGAGCAGCAGCTGCGCGATGTCGAGGCGATCTTCACCCGCTCGGGATTCATGGGCCAGGGCAATCCGGCCGTCAGCGAGCACCCTGAGACCGAAGAGCAATGTCAGAAGCAACTCCAGCAGCAGCGGATCACTTACTCCAATCCCCGCTACGAAAAGATCTGCGGCGCGAAATTCATGGCCCCGCTCTACGACCCGAGAAAAACCGGGCCTGAACAGGCCAAGGTGTGCATCGATCAGTTCGAGTATCCCGACTTGCCCTGCGCCTATCCGGTGGTGTGGGTAAGGGCGCGCGAGGCGGCCCAGACCTGCGCCGCCGAAGGCAAGCGAATCTGCGATGCGCATGAATGGGAAGGCGCCTGTGCCGGCGAGCTCGAGCAGCCGGATTATCCGTTTGACCTCGCCCGGGGCGTGAGCGCCGAGGTAGCGGTCGAGCGTATGCGCGCTGCGCACAATCGCGCCTACCAGGCGACCAAAAGCTGGAGCTATGGCCCCGAATATCAGCGCGGCATCTGCGCGACCGGCAGCCACAAGACACCGGGCTGCCCGGGTGGCGGGTGGAGCCTGTGCGGTTCGAACACCTACCCGGCCGGAGACTTTCCCGGCTGCCACAGCTCGCTCGATGTCTACGACCTGAATGGCAACGCGGCCGAGCACATGAATCTGCCTCTGGATCCCAGCCAGATGGCAAGTCGCGGCAGTACCGAACTCGGTGTCACGGAGATGAAGGGCAGCTGGTTCATCTTCGACAGCTACCGTGCGCACGAAGACTGGTGTCGATGGCGTGCTCCGTTCTGGCACGGAAGCCGGTTACTGGATCCGCACAGCCACGCGAACTATCACCTTGGGTTTCGCTGCTGCAAGAGCGTGGAGTAGCCGCCCTGGATGCCAGGACCGCCGCCACAGCCCGCAGCGCCTACTGCAGCGATCCGTGCAGGTCCGGCAATACCGCGGCGATCGCAGGTCCCGCGCGTGCACTCAACGTGGCGATCAGGCCCGTCATGTTCGCAATGATGCCCTCGCCGCTGAGCGCACCGGCCAGCCGCGGATCCTGCAGCACCTCGAATATCGAGCGAGGAACTCCATCGACGAACACCTGGGTACTGATCAGGCGCGCACCGTGGCTGTAGTCCGCATAGTGCCAGCCATGAACCATGCTGAGCGGCTGGATCGGGTCGCCGTCGCCGCGGTGCCAGCCGTAGATTGCGACGCGATCGAGGTGACTCCACAGGCGATTGGTGAGGACCAGATCCTTCTTGTCGCCCGCGCTCAGCGCGTCGTTCGACACGCCAAGCATCGAGCGTTGCGTCGCGATCATCTCATTGTGGCGCCAGTAGTAGTCGGTTGAACGCATCGCATCGCTGGCTGGCAGCGGCTGCGGCATCAAATGGACCGCGGCCTGCGCGTAGATCGCATCGACCAGCCGCGTCGTCGGCAGCGTGAATCCATAGTGCGCGGCCAGCGACAGCGCGCTGCCAAGCCGCATCGGAACCAGCATGAAATCATCATCGGAACCGATCGCCAGATAGTCCGGAGCCGCACACACGGTGATATCGACCGGACGCCCCGCCGCCTGCGGCGCATTCAGATGGACCGGCACCAGCCGGCGCAGGAACGCAGGCATATTGCCGGCCAGCAGTTCGCGGACAATCCGATCCTCACGCTCGTCGTCGCTCAGGCCGCGAAGTTGTTCGGCAAACACGCGACCACCGGGCGCGCCGGCGGCGCGCGCGGGAATCTCCCGGGTCAGGGTCTGGTCGCAAGGCGCTGGCCGCTCGGCGCCGTGCACGCTGCTCCAGCCAGCCAGGGCGCAGGCGAGCGCCGCGATCCAAATCATGGGCCGATTGTGCATCGCATCGTGAAGCTTCTGGAGGGGTCAGCAGTATCGCAGCAGGCCCGCGTGCCGGGCAAATGACGAACTCCCACCTCGTGATGTCTGTCAAGTATTTTCGCGGTCGGTACGATGCTGACCGTATTCGGGACGGACGTCGTTATCGTCACACGCGGCGATCATCAGTGCCGCGTGCCGGCCAGCAGCGTCCTGACCTGTGCCAGCGGTCGGGCATTCAGCACATCCTCGCGCCGCAGCCAACCGCGCCGCGCCTGGCGTATGCCGCCGGCGAGATCATCCAGTTCGGCGCCGGCATGCGCGTCGCTGGCGACACTGACCAGGATCCCCTGCTCGCGCGCCGCCCGGCACAGGATATCGTCCATGTCGAGGCGCTGCGGCTGGGCGTTGAGCTCGAGGAAGCAGGGGCGAGTGCGCGCAGCCTCGAGAATGCTGGTGAAATTCACCGCGTAGGCCGGGCGCTCGCCGAGCAATCGCCCGGTCGGGTGCGCCAGAATCGACACGCAGGGGCGCTCGAGCGCGCGCAATATCCGCGTCGTCTGTTTCGCTTCCGATAAATCGAAGTGACTGTGAATCGCGACCACGACCACGTCCAGTCTGCGCAGCACCGCGTCAGGCAGCGCCAGTTGCCCGTCCTCCAGAATATCCACCTCGGCGCCCTTCAATACCTCGAAGTCCTTCAGCGTCGCATTCAGCGCCTCGATTTCATCGATCTGCTGCGCCAGACGCTGCTGATCCAGACCACGAACGATTCCCAGGTAGCGCGAGTGATCGGTGATCGCGATGAAGCGCAGGCCACGCGCGCGCGCGGCGCTGACCATCTGTGCCAGCGTCTCCCGGCCATCGCTGGCATTGGTATGCGCGTGCAGATCCCCCTGCAGGTCCCCGAGTTCTACCAGCCGCGGGATCTTGCCGTGCTCGGCCGCCTCAATCTCACCACGCAGTTCACGCAGCTCGGGAGGAATCCACGAAAGACCCAGTGCCTTGAGGACTTGCTCTTCGGTCTTGCCGGCGACGCGTTTGCGTCCTCGAAACAGCCCGTACTCATTGAGCTTGAGGCCGCGCTCGACTGCCCGCTGCCGCAGTTGCACGTTGTGCTCGCGGCTGCCGGTGAAGTAGTAGAGCGCTGCCCCGGCGCTCTCCGGTCCCACGAGGCGCAGATCCGCATGCAGGCCATTGCGTAACACCGCCGTGCAGCGTGTCGGACCGGCGGCGGTGAGTTCGCGGACATCGCCATAGCCGCGCAGCGCACCGGCCAGATCGAGCTCGCCGCGTGCGCAAACCACCAGGTCCAGGTCGCCGACGGTGTCCCGACCGCGTCGATAGCTGCCGGCGATCGTCACCTCATCGACGCCGGCGATGGCCTGCAGGTAGTCGCGCAGCGGCTGCGCGTACTGCGCAGCGACCGACCAGAGCCAGCGTTGCGGCACCTCGGCGCGTTCAGCCAGACCCTGGCGCAGCCGCGCCTGGATCGCGGGTCCGAAGCCGCGCAGCCCCTTCAGCCGGTTCTCATCCAGCGCCTTGCGCAGAGCGTCGATTCCATCGATGCCGAGCGCGGCACGCAGCGCGCGCACCCGCACCGGTCCGAGCCCCGGCAGCTTGAGCAGCGCGCGCAAGCCTGCCGGCACGTGCCTTCTCAGCTGCTCCAGCGCCCTCAGCTTTCCGGTTCGCAACAGCTCCTGGATTTTGGATGCGAGATCCGCGCCAATTCCCGGCAGCTGATCCAGCTCTCCGGCGCCGCCGATCTCTGCCAGCGGCTGCGGCAACGTGCGCACCACCTGCGCGGCACGCTGGTAGGCACGGATGCGAAACGGATTTTCACCGCTGATCGCCAGCAACTCCGCCATCTCGTCGAACGCGACGGCCACATCCTCATTGCGCGGCGCCGGCGTTGCGCTACGATGGCCGCTCGCGACGGCAGAATCCGCCCGCATCGTCTTGACCATGAGTTCACCGGCCCGGCCCTGCGGGGATCGGCACCACATCCACCGCGCATCCCTAAGAGCAACCAGAGCGTAGAGCTTTCCCCCCTTTGCGCCATTGGTATTTTCCACGCAGGCCGCTGCCTGCGGCCGCCGTGGCGGGCCATCGGCTTGAACTGCCCCCACGCTCACCTATAGCCTGCATCGGATGAAATTCAATCAGCCGGTTGAGATGCGTCAGCGGGATCTCGTTGAGATGTTCCGCCGCTCGAGCCGCTCTTCCGGGCGATCTGGCCGCGTCGAGGTGATTGAAACGCACTTCGCGTGGGTGTTCCTGACCCCGGCGCTGGCCTATAAGCTGAAGAAGCCGGTGCGCCACCGCGCCATGGACTATCGGACGCTGGCACGGCGCGAGCGTGGCTGCCGGAATGAAGTCCGGCTCAACCGTCGCCTTGCCGAGTCCACGTATCTCGGTGTCGTGCCGGTGATGCGCACCAGGGATGGCCGTCTGGGGCTGGGACGGGGCGTGCGCATCGTGGACTGGGTCGTCAAGATGCGGCGGCTGGCAGCCGCGCGAATGCTCGATCGCGCCCTCGCCAGCGACGCCGTGACCCGGCGTGATGTCGCAGCGGTGACGCGGTTGCTGGCCGTGTTCTTCCGACACGCGCGGCGCGCCCCGATGAGCCCGCGGGCCTATATTGCCCGCCTGCGCGCGCGCACCCATGAAAACAGCCGTGATCTGCACGCACGGGATCTGGGCATGAGCAGGCGCCGCGTGGATGCCGTGATCCGCGCGCAGCTGCGATTCATCGCGCGAGGCGCGAGGCTGCTCGCAAGCCGCGGGTCACACCTGGTCGACGGGCACGGCGATCTGCGTCCGGAGCACATATTCCTCGGCTCTCGCTCGGATCGGCCGTGCGTGATTGATTGCCTGGAGTTCGATCGCGACCTGCGTCGGCTCGATCCGGCAGAGGAACTGGCGTTTCTCGGTCTCGAATGCGCGCGCGTCGGAGGTGGGGGCTTTGCCGGCGATGTGACGCGCAACGTGCAGTGGGCAACGGCTGACGTGGTAGCGGGCGCGCTGATGCACTTCTACATGAGTCAGCGAGCGGTCATTCGCGCCAGGACGGCAGTCTGGCACCGGCGTGATCCGCAGTTTGCGGGCCAGTCCCGGTTCTGGCGGGCGGCCGGGCACTCATATCTGGCGGACGCACTGCGCTACATCCGCCTGGCGCTGCGGGAATTGGCGGAAAAGAGCTGATCAATCGTCGACTGCCACCGGCCAGCGGCTCAACAGCGGCGCCAGCGGCTTCCCGGCCTCGATGCGCCTGACTGCCTGACCCAGCAGCGGCGCGACCGACAGCATCGTGAGCTTGCCGGCCTTTGCGCAAGACTCCGGCAGCGGCAGGGACAGCCCGGCACTATCCGTGGTCACGATGCTGGTGATGTCGTTCGGCCCCATGAGGTTCTCGAGCCCGGCCACCAGCGGCCAGTGCGTCACCGCGACGTGGACCGCCACCGCACCGGCCTGGCGACACACCGCGGCTGCGCGGATCAGCGTGCCGCCGGTGGCGCACAGGTCATCGAGCACGATGACCTCGCAGTCGGCAACCTGGCCGACCAGCGTGCCGGTGGAAACCACCCCTTTCGCCCGGCGCTTTTCGATGAATGCCAGTTCGACTTCCCGCCCAAGCCGCGCCTCGAGCAGCTCGCGAAAGATCTGGGCGCGCTTGATACCGCCAATGTCCGGCGATGCGATGGCGAGCCGGGCCTGAGCCAGCCGCGTCGCGAAGTGATCGACGAACATCGGCTGTGCGGTCAGGTGATCGACCGGAATGCGAAAGGAGTTGTCGAGCGCCGCCGGATTGTGGACGTCCAGCGCGATGAGCCGATCGACACCCGAGGCCTCGAACAGTTCTGCAACGTAGCGCGAGTTGACCGGATCGCGCAGCTGGGTGCGCCGCTCCTTGCGCGCAAACGCAAGGTAGGGCACCAGCGCGATCCGCGGGCTCGCCCCGGCATCGCGTAGCCCATTGATCAGGAACAGGAATCGCACCAGACGCTCGCACAGCGGCGCATCCGGCGTCGCTGCCAGCGCCTGCAGCACGTATGCCGCGCGGTCCCGCACCGACTCCAGCGGGCGCAACTTGAATTCTCCATCCTCGAAGCGCCGCTCCTCCAGCGCAGCGAGCGCCAGTCCCGCATGCTGAGCGCTCGCGGCCGCCAGGCCCCGGCTTTCACTGAGTGCGACGAAACATGAATCGAGCCGACGGATCGTCATAAGGCAGACTGTCTAGCGCTCCCGAGCCGGTGCGGCAATCAGCACAAACACGTGGTTCGATCGTGGCTTCACCCGATTACCGCCGGCCGCCACGATGCTACCTTGTCGCGGCGCCGACCATGAAAGCGGGCTTGATCGGCTCTGCCGGAGGCTTGATGAGCTCTGCGAGAGGATAGGGGTCTATGTATAAGAATATCCTGGTGCCCGTTGATGGCAGCGACACCTCGAGAGCCGGCTTGCTGGAAGCCATCAAGCTGGCGCGGGACAGTGGCGCCACGGTGCGGGCATTGCACGTGGTCAATAGTGCCTACATCGCTTTCCCGTATAGCCCGGCCATGTACAGTCTCGGCGAGATCAGCGACCGGCTGCTCGAGGAGGGGAAGAGCCTTCTGAAGCAGGCCGAACAGCTGCTTCGTGACCATGGCCTGAAAGCCGACAGCGTGCTTCTCGAGACCTCAACCGACAATACCGGGCAGTTGATCGTCGGTCAGGCGAAGGACTGGCCGGCAGACATCATCGTCATGGGCACGCATGGGCGGCGCGGACTCGGTCGAGTCGTGCTCGGCAGCGAGGCCGAATATGTCGTGCGTCATACGCCGGTGCCGGTGCTGTTGGTCCGCAAGCAATGAGCTGATCCCACACCGTCGGGCTGGAACGCCGGCTTGTTGCCGGCGATGTAGCGAGGTGAGAATCCGGGTGCGCGTGAAAGCGCGGGGACTGGCGTGGAGCGTCCACCATCCGACTCGAGCGGCGTCATGAGCACTGCCCGACCTTTCGAATCGCTATATGCCCACGGCTTCGTGCGCGTGGCCGTCGCCACCCCAGCGGTGGAACTCGCGGTGCCCGCGGCGAATGCTGCCCGGACCCTCGAGTTGGCACAGCACGCCTCGGATAGCGGTGCCGTGCTGGCGCTGTTTCCGGAACTCGGCATATCGGCGTACTCCATCGACGATCTCGTGCAGCAGGACGCGCTGTTGGATGCGGTCGAGCTGGCTGTGGCAAGCCTGCTCGCCGCCAGCCGAAGCCTGGCGCCGATGCTCATTGTCGGAGCGCCGGTGCGCTGCCAACAGCAGCTGTTCAATTGCGCCTTGATGATTCATCGCGGCACATTGCTCGGCATCGTGCCAAAGAGCTATCTGCCGAATTACCGCGAGTTCTACGAAAAGCGTCAGTACAGCGGCGCCGGGCACAGCCTGTCCGCGCAGGTCGAATTTGCAGGTCACCGTGCGCCGTTCGGCGCCGATATGCTGTTCGTCGCCCGCGGTTGTCCGGGCTTCATCGTACATGTCGAGATCTGCGAGGACCTGTGGGTGCCGATTCCACCCAGCAGCTACGCCGCACTTGCCGGCGCGGGCATTCTTTGCAACCTGTCCGCCAGCGACGTGACGCTTGGCAAAGCCGATTACCGCCGGCTGCTGTGTACGGGCCAGTCGGCCAAGTGCATTGCCGCCTATCTCTATGCCGCAGCAGGCTACGGTGAGTCCACGACGGATCTCGCGTGGGACGGTCACGCCCTGATCTGTGAAAACGGCGAGGTACTCGCCGAATCGCAGCGTTTTTCTCGCGGTGCAGGGCTGATCTACGCCGACATCGACCTGGACCGGCTGCGGCAGGAACGCATGCGGACCACGAGCTTCGCGGACTGTGCCGAGCAGCACCGCGAGCAGGCGGCAAGGCTGCGGCGCATCGAGTGGGAACCGGATCTGCCGGCGTTGGCGGTGCCGCTGCGTCGCGAAGTAGCCCGCTTCCCCTACGTGCCGAGCGATCCCGCGACGCTGGATGGCCGCTGTCGCGAGGTCTATCAGATTCAGGTGCAGGGGCTGGTGCGGCGCCTCGATGCCACCGGCATCCGCAAACCGGTCATCGGCGTCTCCGGTGGACTGGACTCCGCGCAGGCCCTGCTGGTCGCCGCAAAGGCGATCGACCAACTGGGTCTGCCGCGCTCCGACGTGCTGGCCTTCACGCTGCCCGCCCTGGGTACCAGTCAACGCACGCGCCAGAACGCCGTCCGGCTCATGCAGGAGCTCGGGGTCACCGCGCGCGAGATCGATATCGGGCCCTCTGTCATGCAGATGCTGCGCGATATCGAGCATCCCTATGCCCGCGGCGAGCCGGTCTATGACGTGACCCTGGAAAACGTGCAGGCCGGTGAACGCGCCTCGCATCTGTTTCGCCTCGCCAACCGGCATGGTGGGCTCGTGGTCGGAACCAGTGACCTGTCGGAACTTGCGCTCGGCTACTGCACCTACGGCGTGGGCGACCAGATGTCGCACTACGCCGTCAACGCCTCCGTGCCAAAGACGCTGATCCGGCATCTGCTGGGCTGGATTGCGGCAAGCGGGCAGTTCAGTACGGCGGTAACGGCGGTCCTCAATGACATTCTGGCAACGCCGATCAGCCCCGAGCTGTTGCCGGCATCGGCCACCGAGGGACCGCAGACCGCGGAGTCCGTGATCGGACCGTACGAACTACAGGATTTCAATCTCTACTATTTGAGTCGTTACGGCTTCCGACCGAGCAAAGTGGCCTTCCTTGCCCACCACGCCTGGTCGGATCGAGCCCGTGGAACCTGGCCGGCGCTGATACCGGCAGCCGAGCGACGTGAGTATGACCTGTCGGTGATCGTCCAGTGGCTCGAAGTCTTCATCCAGCGGTTTTTCGAAACCAGCCAGTTCAAGCGCTCAGCGCTGCCGAACGGCCCGAAGGTCGGGTCTGGCGGGTCGCTGTCCCCGCGCGCCGATTGGCGCGCGCCGAGCGACGCGTGCGCGGCCACCTGGCTCGCCGAACTGGCGCGCAACGTTCCGGCAGCCGACGATCCGAAAACGATCGGAACTTAGCTCATTCCTCGTTAGGGTCGAAGCTGTCCGCCAGCGCGCCAAGACCGCTCGAGATGGCCACGGGGTAGCTCGACTCGATCGGCTCCTTATCGTCGGGTTCCCGCAGCAATCGCAGCGCTGACGGCAGGCTCAGGAGTTGCTCACGGCAATCGTTGCGGATGCGAGTGAGCTCGGGCAGATCGACCACGCGGCGCCCTGCACGCATGATCTCGCGCAACAGCGGCGTGCCCGGGATCGGCTCATCGACCAGTGCAATGGTGTCGCCGAGCGGTGCGCCGCGCGCGTCGCGCTGACGAAATACCTGCTTGCAGCCCGGCCACGTCACCTTGCCGGGCGAGCGCTTGCGCCGTGCCCGACCGGCGTACTCCTGCAGCTTGTACGCCATGTCCAGCGCCGGCGCGTCGACCGACACATCGAGATTGGTACCGACACCGAAAGCATCGACCGGTGTGCCGGCCGCAATCATGCGCTCGATGCGGTGCTCGTCCAGGCCGCCGCTCAGGATGATCTGCAGCTCCCGGCAGCCTCCGGAGTCGAAGATCTGCCGCACCGCCCGCGCCTGCGCACTCAGATCGCCGCTGTCGATGCGGACGCCGAGAATGCGCCCGGGACGCGTCTCGGATTCGCGCTCCTGAACCATCCTGACTACGCGGCGAGCCGCTCTCTCCGTGTCATAGGTGTCGATCAGTACCGTCGTATCGCCAGGTCGTACGGCGAGGAAGTTGCGCAGCGCCTGCTCCTCGCGATCGTGCGCTTCAATGAACGAATGCGCCATGGTCCCGGACAGGGGAATGCCGAACTGCCGGCCCGCCTCCACGGTAGCCGTGGCATGGAAGCCACCCAGGTATGCCGCACGCGCCGCGAGCAAAGCAGCCTCGGCGCCGTGCGCGCGCCGCATGCCGAAGTCGACCAGGCGGCGGCCGCCGGCCGCGAGCACGTAGCGCACGGCCTTGCTGGCGATGACCGTTTGAAAGTGCGCCAGATTGAGAATGCGGCTCTCGACCAGCTGCGCCTCCAGGATCGGCGCGGTAACGCGCAGTATCGGTTCATCCGCGAAGAACGGCGTACCCTCCGGCATCGCATGCAGCGAGCCGGTGAAGCGGACAGCGGCCAGATGGTCGAGAAAATCCTCCGGAAAGTTGTGCAATCCCTTGAGGTAGGCGAGATCGTCGGCACTGAAGCACAGCCCCTCCAGGTACTCCACGACCTGTGCCAGGCCTGCGGCGATGAGAAAACGGCGCGCCGGCGGCAGGCGGCGCACGAAAAGCTCGAACACCGCCGTTTCGCGCATGCCGAGTTCGAAATAGGCATGCGCCATCGTGAGTTCATAGAGATCGGTCAGCAATACTGAGGCAGGCAAGGTTGACATACCGATTTCACTGGATCCTTTGGCCCGGTACTACTCACGGCCCGCTTCCCTGTTCGCGCATCGGGCGGTCGGGCTGATACGCGCCCATGCTAGCGCGATCTGCCGTAGTAAGTATTGAGCGCGTTGACCCGGAACCGCGAAAACATTGCCACCAATCTCACTCTATAAAGGGCGCCGGCAAGTGGCTGGGACGAGTCCAGGGGAAACCACACTCGCGCACGCGAACCGAGCTTCCCAATATGAGGGTCCAGGCGGCACCTCGCGCACCGTGGCTAGGTAGTCCCACGGATGATCGCTGCAGGCCATCCTCATAGACTCGGCCAACTGGTACGGCACGAGGGCTGCTGTCATGAAGACCGATACGAATCTCAGGCATGACGTCGAACAGGAGCTTGAATGGGACCCGCGGCTCGATGCGCGCGAGATCGGCGTCGCTGTCAAGGACGGTGTCGTGACCCTTTCAGGCCACGTGAGTTCCTACCCCGAGCGCTGGGCCGCTCAGGACGCCGCGCAGTCGGTGGGTGGCGTTAAGGCGTTGGCGAACGAAATCGAAGTGAAGCTTCCCGAGGGTGGCAAGCGCAGCGATACCGAGCTCGCCGAGGCGGCATTGAGCGCGCTGCGCCTGAATATGTCGGTACCGGTCGCGGATATCATACTCACCGTCCACGATGGCTGGCTCACGCTGACCGGGCAGGTCGGATTCTGGTATCAGAAGCAGGCAGCCGAGGCGACCGTGCGCAACATCCAGGGCGTGAAAGGCATCGAGAACGAGATCACGGTCAAGGCACCGGTTTCCACGTGGGATGTCAAGAGCCGGATCGAGCAGGCGTTTCGACGTCACGCGCAAATCGATGCCGATAAGATCCGCCTTCAGATTACCGGCGGTGCCGTGACGATCGAGGGCGAGGTGGATTCCTGGCGGGAGCGCGACCAGGCGGAAAGCGCCGTCTGGGCGGCACCTGGCGTGACGACCGTGCATGACCGACTGGTGGTTCGCCCGTAGACAGTCCATCGCGAGCCCGGGCGCGGGAGTGTTGCGGCCGTGACATTCCGGTCGGCAGCAACATTCCAGCCGAGCGATCGGCGGTGGACTATCCTTTCACGCACACCAGGGGCACGAGCTGCGCCACCTTGTGTGCAAGCCCCGCCGCCTGCGCGACGTCCACGACGGCGGTGACGTCCTTGTAGGCGCCAGGGGCCTCCTCTGCGACCCCGCGCATCGACGGGCTTCGAATCAGGATGCCGCGCCCGGCCAATTCATCGACCAGCTGCCGTCCCTTCCAGGTGCGCGAGGCCTGGTGTCGGCTCATCGCACGGCCTGCGCCATGGCATGCCGAGCTGAACGCCAACTGCTCAGATGACTTGGTGCCGGCCAGAACGTATGAACTTGTGCCCATCGAGCCGCCGATGAGCACGGGCTGTCCCGCCTCGCGCAGCGCTTCGGGCAAGTCCGGGTGACCCGGGCCCAGCGCCCGCGTTGCACCTTTGCGGTGTAGGTAGAGTTCGCGCAGCACGCCATCGATGACGTGTTGCTCGACCTTGCAGGTGTTGTGAGAGACGTCATACAGCAGCCGCAGCTGCGCCCGCGGCACGATCTCGGCGAACACCTGGCGCAGCAGATGCGTGAGTATCTGCCGATTGGCCAACGCGCAGTTGATGGCGGCACGCATCGCGCCCAGGTATTCCTGCCCGACGTCGGAATGGATCGGCGCGCACGCCAGTTCGCGGTCCGGCAGACGGATTGCGTAAGAGGCGGCGCTCATCGCCATGCGCTTCAGGAACTCGGTCCCGATCTGGTGGCCGAGACCGCGTGACCCACAGTGGATGCTCACCACGATGTCATCGGGCTTGAGCTCAAAGGCGCGCGCGATCACCGGATCGAACACCTCCGTGACCTGCTGCACCTCGAGGTAGTGATTACCACTGCCGAGCGTGCCCATCTCATCGCGCTGGCGTTTCTTCGCCTGGTCAGACACGCGCACGGGCTTGGCATGGAGCATCTGGCCATGCTCCTCGATGCGTTCAAGATCCTCGGACGTGCCCCAGCCCTGTGCGACGGCCCACTTCGCCCCACCGACCAGCATCGCATCCATTTCCTGCGCGTTCAGGTGCACGATGCCGGTGCTGCCCAGGCCCGCCGGAATTCGTGCGAACAATGCGTCGGCCAGCTGTTCTTGGACCGCGAGTACGTCGGCGCGCACCAGCCCGGTATGCAGGCAGCGCACGCCGCAGGATATGTCGAACCCCACGCCGCCGGCCGACACCACGCCGCCCGCGTCCGGATCAAACGCGGCCACGCCGCCGATCGGGAAACCATAGCCCCAGTGAGCATCGGGCATTGCATATGAGGCCTGCACGATACCGGGAAGCGTTGCCACATTGACCGTCTGTTGGTAGACCTTCTGATCCATCTCGCGAATCAGTGCTTCGCTGGCGTAGATGACGCCCGGCACACGCATCGCCCCCTGTTGGGGAATTTCCCACTGATACTCGGACCGTCGGCGTAGTTGCGGTAGATCCATTGGTCAGACATCGAGCACGGTCTGGGCCACCCACGCGCCGTCCTGATTGCGCACGCACAACGCCGTGTAGGTCGCGCCTTTGATTTCCACCGCAGGCTCGTGCCGGGTGCGATCGATCGGCTCTCCCCACGCCTGCCCATGCAGTTGGCTGCCCTCGATCTCAACCAGGTAGCGACTGAAGAGCATTTTCCGCGTCGACATTTCGAAGATCAGCTGGTTCAGCCACTCGACCAGCAGTAACTCAGGATCAGGGGCCTCGCAGTTCAATACCACCCGGTCGCGTGCCTGCACGGTCTCAAGCTCGCACACCACAGCGCTCATCGCCAGCGCCGCCTGCTCAAAGGCCTCCGCTACGGAACTGCCAAAGCCGCGGATTCCGACGTCCGCTGCATGCGCAAAGTGCTCCCAATGCGCCGCCACCCTTGGCATTTTCATTCCCAGGCTCCGCCCGC
Organism: uncultured Gammaproteobacteria bacterium; assembly: GCA_963701975.1. Classification (GTDB taxonomy): domain Bacteria; phylum Pseudomonadota; class Gammaproteobacteria; order Steroidobacterales; family Steroidobacteraceae; genus FEN-1191. Next base: position 1,921,612 of record OY969692.1, on the reverse strand, counting down.
ACGAGCGTTACGGCTTGCAATCTTCGGCCGGGCTTCGCAAGCTCAGCGCAGGCGGGCATTGACGACCGGATTGTCGGCTATGAACGGCTCCTCGGGTACGCCTTCGCCCTCCGGATCGCGCTCCGCTTCATCGGTCGTCTCCTCCCAGGCCTCGCGCGCCACCGCAAGAGGCTGCAGCGGCGCCGACCAGTCCGCAGCGCTCATTGCGGTCTCGCTGTAGCCGAGGTCGTCCGTTTCCACATCGTCGAGCGGCCCGGTCGAGTCTTCGGGCGGCTCCGCGAATTCGAGCGGCAGAGTAGTCCACGCCTCCTGATCGATCTCATCGATGTCGCCGTCGAAGTTCTGGATTTCGATGGTCCGAGAACTGTCGTCAAGGCCGGTTACGAGAAACACCTCTCCCTTGTCGTGGCGCAGGTACCACTGACCTATCCGTGCACGTCCTACACCGGTGTTCATGCTGGCTCCTTGGCTGTGGCGTCGCCACGAAGCTTGTGCCCTGCTGACCATCGAGGAAATAGGCGCAAATGCGTAGGCCGCCGGCAAGCGGATCCGTGAAACTGCGTCGGGTCAGCGGCAGCACAACTGCTCGGCCGATATCAGTTGCGCCCCGCTGTCGCGCATGTCCGTGAGCGCCAGCTGACCGTCTCCCGGCCTGACATTCACCGCCTGCACGGCGTCTTCGATCACAACGACCTCGAGGCCCGCGGCCCGCGCATCCAGTGCGGTCGCCCGTACGCAATAATCGGTCGCCAAACCACCGATAAGGACCCGGGCGCAGCCAGCCTCTGCAAGTTGCGCGGCAAGGTCCGTGCCCTGAAAGCCTGAATAGGCGTCGGCGCGGGCGGTCGTGGCCTTGGAGATGATCCGCACATTGGGTGGTAACGACAGCCGCGCGGGGAACCCGGCCCCGGGCGTCCCGGCCACACAATGCGGGGGCCAGATACCCCCTTGTGACCGAAACGAGCAGTGATCGGGTGGATGCCAGTCGCGGGTCGCAAAGACCGGCAAGCCCTGCTGCTCACACGCCTGGATGCAGCGGTTGAGCGGTGCAATCACGGCATCTCCCAGCGGCACGCCCAGGCTGCCACCCGGAAGGAAGTCGTTCTGCACGTCCACGACGATCAACGCATCGCCGTTGCGCAGCATGCTCACGCGGCTCCGGTTGCTTTCGATGTCATTCGTGCCCACATGAGGGCAACCCCTTATGGCGGCAGCGGCCGTGCCCACTGCAGGATGAATTGGATCTGGCAACCCTCAGTACTTGATCGCCGGCTCGGTGGGGCGCGATCGAGTCTGGGCTCCGGGCGGATGAACTCGATGGCGACACCGGCTCCTAGCATACAGCGAGTTCTCCCGGTCCCGGCTGAGGCCGTGGTCCAAGTCGTGAGCTCCCTGTACTCGGAGCTGCATGGTGCTCAGCCCGAGGACGGTACCCTCGGATTGAACAGTCACCTCGAGCGCGATCTGGGGTTTGACAGCTTAGGGCGCGTCGAGCTGGTGCTGCGGTTGGAGCGTGCGTTCGACGTGCGTCTGCCCGAGGCGAAGGTCGGTTCGGCCGAGACGGTCGCGGACCTGCTGGATCTGCTCAACTCGGCCGCCGGAGCGAGCGCTGTTCCCAGTCATGCAACCGGAACCACTGTCCCTGCCGAACTCGCTCTGGCGCCTCGTCCGACATTGGGTACGCCCGGCACGGCGAGCACGCTCGTGGACGTACTCGAATGGCATGCGCAGCAACATCCGAATGCCATTCACGCCGTGGTCCTCGACGGCGAGTCCTCGTGCACGGTGACTTATGGCGAGCTTCGAGCGGCGGCTCGCCGCGTCGCCAGCTCATTGCAGCATTCCTCGGTACAGCCGGGCGCGACCGTCGCGCTGATGTTGCCGACAGGAACCGACTACCTGTACTCATTCTTCGGCGTCCTCTACGCAGGCGCCGTTCCGGTGCCGATCTATCCGCCCACGCGCCCGTCGCAGATCGAGGAGCACGTGCATCGCTATGCGGGCGTCCTCATCAATGCCGCCGCCGATGCACTCATTACCGTGCCCGAAGGCCGGTCGGTAGCACATCTGCTGCGGGCGAGGGTCCCCAGTCTGCGACACATCTGGTCGGTTGCCGAGTTGACGCAAGCTGCGGCCGATCAGCCGCCGCCCGGTCCGGCTGCGGCGAATTCGATCGCGCTGCTGCAGTACACCTCCGGCAGCACCGGATCGCCGAAGGGGGTCGTGCTCACCCATGCCAACCTGCTCGCCAACATCCGCGCCATCGGCAAAGTGATCAAGGCCGATGGGTCAGACGTGTTCGTCAGCTGGCTGCCGCTCTATCACGACATGGGTCTGATCGGCGCCTGGCTCGGTTCGCTGTATTTCGGCTGCCTGCTGGTCCTCATGCCCCCAACGGTGTTCCTGGCGCGCCCGGCACGCTGGTTACAGACCATCCAGCAGTATCGCGGCACCCTCACGGCCTCACCCAATTTTGGCTACGAGCTTTGCGCGCGACGCCTGGCCGATCAGGATGTCAGCGGCCTCGACTTGTCGTCGTTACGAGTCGCGTTCAACGGTGCGGAGCCGGTCGATCCCGACACGCTCGAGCGATTTGCCAGGCGCTTCGCGCCGTACGGGTATCGGGCCGAGATGATGACACCAGTTTACGGCCTGGCAGAAGCCGCCGTGGGGCTGACCTTTCCGCCCCTTGGACGCGGTCCGCTCGTGGATCGTGTCGATCGCGCTGTGATGACGGCCCGTGGTCATGCTGCCTGCACGCCGGCGAGCACTCCCAATGCGCTGCGATTCGTCTCCAGCGGCCGGCCGCTGCCCGGATACCTGGTGCGCATCATCGACGAGGCCGGTTCCGAGGTGCCTGAGCGGGTCGAGGGCGCGTTGCAATTCACCGGCCCGTCCGCCACCAGCGGCTACTATCACAATCCCGAAGCCACCGCGCGCCTGCTGAGCGGAGAATGGCGCGACACCGGCGACCGTGCCTATCTCGCGGGCGGCGAGCTCTTCATCACCGGTCGCGTCAAGGACATCATCATTCGGCGTGGACGGCACATCTATCCGGACGAGATCGAGAGCGCGGTGGGCGAGCTCGAGGGCGTGCGCAAGGGCTGTGTGGTCGCACTCGGTAGCCGGGATCCCCGGACGGCAACCGAAAGGCTGGTCATCGTGGCCGAGACCCGCATCACCGACGCGGCGATGCGTTCCGATCTCAAGCGACACATCAACGAGCGCGTCGTGAACTGCGTCGGCGAACCCCCGGAAGTCATTGTGCTCGCGTCACCGCACGCGGTGCCCAAGACCTCGAGCGGCAAGTTGCGGCGCGCGGCCACTCGCGCCGCTTTCGAGGACGCTTCCCTGGGCCGCGCACGCGCCGGCCCGGTGCTGCAGATGCTGCGCCTGACGGTCGAAGCTGCGCTTGCACGACTGCGCCGCACATGGGAGGCCGGATTGCATATCGCATACGGCCTGTATGGGTGGGCCGTCTTCTGCATCATCGGTGTGCCGGCGGGATTAGTGATCGCGTTGCAGCGCGATCAGGCTCGCGCCTGGCATCTGAATCATCGTGCCGCCCGCTGGCTGGTACGCGCGTGGTGCATCCCATTTTCGGTGAAATGGGAAACGCCCACGCCGCTGCCGGTGCCGCACGTGATAGTGGTCAACCACTGCAGCTACCTCGACAGCCTATTCGTGGCTTCGCTGCTGCCCGACCCGCATATCGTGGTCGCCAAGGCCGAGCTGCACCATGTGCCGGTACTGCGCACTTACCTGGACAAGTTGGGGATCATCTTCGTGGATCGTTCCGAAGCGGAACAGCGTCTACTGGAGGTGCCGCGGATGAAGGTAGCGCTTGCGCATGGACATTCCGTCATCATTTTCCCGGAAGGCACATTTACCTCGGTGACGGGTCTGCGGTCCTTTCACCTGGGTGCGTTCGAGATTGCCGCCGCGACCGGCACGCCCGTCATTCCGCTGACGCTACGCGGCACCCGCTCGGTGCTGCGCGATGGCCAGCGGCTGTTGCGCCGCCTGCCTGTCTAGGCCGTGATCGGCAGTCCGCTGCTCGCGAGCGCGCACGAGGATGTATTCGCAGCAGCCGTCCAGTTGCGCGCCTCGGCTCGCACGCAGATCCTTCGCGATTGCGGTGAGCCCGATCTGTGTCAGATCGGTTGACGTGCGTCGCACCAACCGATAGGTACATTCGCGGATCGCAATCACTGGTACCTCGGTCCAGCATTGCCCCCTGCTTCCAGATCCACCCCATCCATTCGCTCAAGGAGAACGTCATGGCTGTAATACGTTGGGATCCATTCAGTGATGTCGACTCGCTGTTCAACCGGCTGATGCCCGCCGGCCTTGCAGGATGGCCCCGCATCGGGTTGCCGGGCAACGGCAAGAAGCTCGACTGGGCACCGTCCGCGGATATCAGCGAGACCGAGAAGGAGTACCTGATCCGGGCGGAGTTGCCCGCGGTCAAGAAGGAAGACGTGCAGGTCACCGTCGACGAAGGCATGATCACGATCAAGGGCGAGCGCAAGCAGCAGAAGGAGGACAAGAACGAGAAATTCCATCGCGTGGAGAGCTTCTACGGCAGCTTCGAACGCAGCTTCTCGCTGCCTGAGAACGTGAACGTCGATGCTATCCGCTGTGACAGCAAGGATGGCGTCCTGAGCGTGCACATTCCCAAGGTCGAGACGCCCAAGCACAAGCCGAAACAGATCACCGTACAGTAGGGTAGGCGCCGCCAGCGGCTCGCTGTCACCAAAGTGCCATCGGGCCGCTGCGCGCGCGCTCACTGCGCCGTTAGGTACTGATACGCATGGCGCGGCATTTTGAGCGTACTTACGCTCCCGCCATGGCCGCAACCGATAAGCCTTTTGCCGATCGCGAAACCGCAGGCGCTGCCCTGGGTGAAGCCCTGCGCCAGTCCCGGCTGACGGAGCCGCTGGTCGTGCTGGGATTGCCCCGGGGCGGAGTCCCGGTCGCGTATCAGGTCGCGGTGGCGCTGCCTGCGCCGCTCGACGTCATGGTTGTCAGGAAAGTGGGAGCTCCGGGTCAGCCGGAGCTTGCCATCGGCGCGATCGCCACCGGCGACGTGATGGTGCGCGAGCCGTACGCGTCGGCGTACCTGGGCGGAGAGGATGCGAATTTCGAGCAGCTGGTGCAGCGCGAGCGCCTGGAGCTGGCGCGACGCGAGCAGGCTTATCGGGCCGGCCTCCCGCCGCTGGCGCTGGCGGGCAAGACCGTGGTGCTGGTCGATGACGGCATCGCGACCGGCTGCACGATGTTGGCAGCGATACGCGCCGCCCGCAAAGGCGGCGCCGCTCGCATCGTCGCGGCCGCACCGGTGGCATCGGACGAAGCCGCTGCCCTCATTGCTAGCGAGGCCGATGAAACCGCGTTCCTGAAAGTTCCGCCCTATCTGCACGCAATCAGCCTCTGGTACAGCGACTTCCGCCAGACCAGCGACGAGGAGGTTTGCCGGTTACTCGCGCAGTCGCGCAGGTCGGCCGCGCGGGCGTCGCACAGTTGAACGTTGACGCTCTGCCGGGCCAAACCGGCCGCTAAGGGTACTTGGCAAAGATCGCGCCCACCGCAGCGTCGATCCTGGCCTGCGCCGACGCTCCGGTCAGCTCGGTGACATCCTCGTTGACCGAGGCATGCCAGATCGGCTGGTGCGACTTGGCGTCATAGACGTCCACCGCAATACGGCCTTCCTTGTAGACGTACGGATAGTCCCAGGCGCCGAAGTAACCGCCCCCGCGCCATCCCCCTCCCCAACCCCAGCCCCAGCCCCAATCCGGGTACATGTCGTCCCCTTCGACGATCGTGCGCGCGCCGATGCTGTAACCCACCGTGCAATCCGCGCTGGCCGGATCGTCGGCAAGCTGCACACCCTTCGCCTTCAGGTTAGCGGCGATCGCGTCGCGCACGCGACTCTCGTTGACGGGATTGGCAAACGCCTGCGCTTGGCCATGAGCTACCTTATATTGCGTCGCCCAGGCATAGGTGTGGCACGAGGAGACCTTCACATTGGGATTGACGTCAGTCGTCACCTTCGGCGTGGTGCAGGCGCTCACGGCTGCGGCCGTCAGCGCCATCACCAAAAGCAACCTGTTGCGGCTACGCTCCATGACACCACTCCTCATAATGGACCGGTATGCCATCAAGCCGCCGCCGCGATCGGCACACGCTGGGCTTGCACTTGGGCCTGTTTTGCCGCCTTCACCGTCAGCAGGCCATCCTCGAGTGCCGCGGTCACCTGGTTGGTATCGATAGCGTTCGGAAACTCGATCCGGCGACAGACCTGGTCACGTCGGAACTCGCTCCAGCGCACGATCCCCTTGGCCGGCTCCGGCTGCTTGGCAGTCTCCCGTCTTGCCGACGCGGCACTGATGATGATCTCTTGCGGGGTGACCGTCACTTCGATTTCCCGCGCACTGTATCCGGGCAATGCCACCTTGAGCTGATAGCCCTTATCGTCCTCGGCCAGCTCGGCTGCCGGCCAGGACATCTCATGCTCGGCCCTGAACCAGTCATCCAACGCTGACCCATCTTTGAATCCGCGCTGCGCGCACAGCTCGTAAGCGCGGCTGCGAATGCTCCCCAACAGCGCATCGACCGCAGCAAACACCGGCTCACTCCGCTGTGCGGCATCCGGTACCTTCTTGACTGAAATATTAGTGGACACTGGCGCTCTCCTTGTCCGAATGGTTACAGTTATTTGGACAGCCCCGAGGCGGAACGATCGATGACGTAAATTCCAGCTCCCGCGCCCCGCCCGCAGGAGAAACCTAAGCCTGCGCCAACGCCGGGACAATAAGTAATGTCCCCATCCACGTAGTGTCTCCTGAAGGCGCGCCTGTCACTACTGCTGCACCGCGCCGAAGCCGAAGCTGATCAATCCTCGTCCAGCGCCAGCAGGCGCGTGTCGCCGCCGACCGCGGCGGTGTTGATGCTGACCGACTGTTCAACCAGCAGTCGCTCGAGCGCGTAATCCTCGTTCGCGACGATCACCGGCTGCAGCGGACCTTCTGCGGCCGCCAGCGCCTGGCACAACTGCCGCAGCCACTGTGGCTGCAGGCGCGCCTCGGCCGCATCGACCAGCACCGCCTCGTAGTGCGGCGCCACGCTCGGCAGCGATGCGACTAACGGCGCCGGCAGCGCTGCACGCAGCGTCGCGGCCAGCTCGGGCTGGTCGGGGAGCAGCGTGTTACCGGTCGCCAGGGCCGCCGCCAGTTGCGCCAGCAACGCGCCCGCCGAGCGCGCGGTGCCGCGCAGCACCCCGCGCGCGCGCAGCCGCAGCTCGTTGCGCTCGCCGACGTAGCCGTCGAGCGCGATGCGCGCCTCGAGCAGCGTCGCGTCCGCATAGCGCTGCGCTTCGGCGAGCAGATCCAATCGCTGCTGCGCCGACAGCAGCGCATCGCATGGCTGCCGCAGCCAGTCGATCAACTGGCGCAGTGGCAGCGGCACGCGGGTGCTCTGGTGTGCATGCCAGCGCGGGCCCGGCGATTGCCGCAGCAGGCGGTGCAGGTAGAGCGGGCCGCCGGCTTTCGGTCCGGTGCCCGACAATCCCTGCCCGCCGAACGGCTGCAATCCCACCACGGCGCCGATCATGTTGCGATTGACGTAGATGTTGCCGACGCGGGCGCGCTGCACGATCGCCCCGACGGTGCCCTCGATGCGTGATGCGATGCCCAGGGTCAGGCCGTAGCCGGTCGCATTGATCGCATCGATCAGCGCATCGAGCTGGCTGCGATCGAAGCGCAGCACGTGCAGCACGGGGCCGAACACTTCACCTGACAGCTCGCTGATCGAGCCGATTTCGATCAGCGTCGGCGCAATGAACACGCCGCGCTCGCACTCGTCCGACAGCGGGCTTTGACAGCGCAGCCGCGCACGCATTGCCTGGAGATGGGCCTCGATCGGAGCGCGCGCCTGCTGGTCGATCAGCGGGCCGACGTCGGTCGCGATATCGGCCGGGTTGCCCACGCGCAGCTCGCGCATCGCACCCTCGAGCATCGTCAACACCGGCTCGGCGATCTCGCGCTGCAGGCACAGCACCCGCAACGCCGAGCAGCGCTGGCCCGCGGAATCGAACGCCGAGCGCAGCACGTCGCCGACCACCTGCTCGGGCAACGCGGTCGAATCCACGATCATCGCGTTCTGCCCGCCGGTCTCCGCGATCAGTGGCACCACCCCGCGTTGCGCCAGCGCGCGTGCGATCGAGCGCGCCGCGGCGGTCGATCCGGTAAACACCACGCCGCCGATGCGCGCATCGGCGACCAGCCGCGCACCGACGCGCTCGCCGTCGCCGGGCAGCAGCTGCAGCGCCGAGCGCGGTATGCCCGCCTGATGCAGCAGCTGCACGGCGCGCGCCGCGATCGCGCTGCTCTGTTCCGCGGGTTTGGCGAGCACCGCGTTGCCGGCCGCCAGCGCGGCCGCGACCTGGCCGGTGAAGATCGCCAGCGGAAAATTCCAGGGACTGATGCAGGCCACGCTGCCCAGCGGCAGGTGCGATGCGTGATTGAACTGCGAGCGCACCTGGGCCGCGTAGTAGCGCAGGAAGTCGGCCGCTTCCCGCACCTCGCCGACGGCGTTGGCGAGCGTCTTGCCGGCCTCGCGCACGGTCAGCGCCACCAGGGCCGGCAGCTGCTGCTCATACAGCTCGGCGCCACGCTCGAGCAATTGGGCACGCAGATCGATTTCGGTTTCGGCCCAACTGGGCGCGCCCTCGCTGGCAGCGGCGATCGCCGCATCGACGAGGCTGTCGGAGGCGTCGATCACGCTGCCGATGAGCTCGTGGCGATCGGCCGGATTGCGGATCTCGCGCCGCGGCCCCGCGGTTTCGGTTGCAGCGCCCGGCGCCGCGGCGGTCAGCGGCCGGATCTCAACCGGCTGATGACGGCTGTGATCGATCGCCGAGCCCAGGGCCGCGCGCACCGCGGCATTGGCCAGATCGACGCCGACGGCGTTGACCCGCTCGGGCGCGAACAGTTCGCGCGGCAGCGGTATGCGCGGATGCGGCGCGCCCGCGTGCCGTGCGGACTGCTCGGCCGGATCCTCGCACAGCGCCTCGATCGGCAGTGTCGCGGCAGCGGCGCGATGCACGAACGAGGCGGCGGCGCCGTTTTCGATCAGCCGCCGCATCAGGTAGGCCAGCAAGGTCGCGCGCGTGCCGACCGGCGCATAGATCCGCACCGGTCGGGCGATCCCGGGGATCTCGCGCAGCTGCCGGTACAACGCGGTCCCCATGCCGTAGAGGCACTGGAACTCATAGTCCTCGACCCCGGCGCGCGCGGCGATCTCGACGATCGCCGCGACCGTCTGGGCGTTGTGGGTGGCGAACTGCGGCAGCACCTGTCCGGGCGCGGCCAGCAGCCGCCGGGCGCAGGCCAGGTACGCAACGTCGGTATAGGCCTTGCGGGTGTAGACCGGATAGCCGGCGAGTCCCTGCACCTGCGCCAGTTTGATCTCGGCGTCCCAATACGCGCCTTTGACCAGCCGCACGATCAGCGGTGCGCGCCGCCGCGCCGCGCATGAGACCAGGTAGTCGACCAGCGCCGGCGCCCGCTTCTGATACGCCTGCACCGCGACGCCGAGCCCGCCCCAGCCGGCCAGCTCGCCCGAGGCCATCAGCGCCTCGATCAGATCCAGTGAGGGCTCCAGCCGATCGGCCTCTTCCGCGTCGATCACCAGCGCGATGTCATAGTCGCGCGCCAGCCGCGCCAGCTCGAGCAGGCGTGGCAGCAGCTCGCGCTCGATGCGGCCGTGCTGGGTGTAGTCGTAGCGCGGATGCAGCGCCGACAGCTTCACCGACACGCTGGCCGCGGCGATCGGTCCGCGCCCGCGATTCGCGGCGCCCACGGCGTGAACCGCCTGCTGGTAAGCCAGAAGATATCGCTGCGCATCGTGCGCGGTCAGCGCCGCCTCGCCGAGCATGTCGAACGAATAGCGGTGGCGCTGGCGGGGTGCCCGGCGCGCGCGCACCAGCGCCGCCTCGATGGTCTCGGCGAATACGAACTGATCACTGAGGACACGGATCGCCGTTCGCATCGCGGTGCGCACCAGCGGCGTGGTGAAGCTGCGCCAGCCGCCAGCGGCCGCCCGCAACGCATCGTCCTGCGAATCCGACACGCAGGCGGTGGCCAGGCGCAGTGCGCCGGCGAGCACGCCGGCGCCGCGTTGCGCACCCCAGTTAACCCGCGCCAGCCGGTCGCGCAGCAGTCGATCGGCATTGGCGGCGTCGGGCACGCGCAGCAGCGCTTCAGCCAGTGACAGCAGGGCCAAACCTGCCGCGCTGTTGAGCGGGAATGCGCGCGTCAGCGCCTCGATGCCGCGCCGCTGCTCGTGCCGGCGCATGCCTTCGATCAGGCGGCGGGTCAGCGCCACGGTGCGCTCGCGCTGCGTAGCGTCGAGCTGCGTGGCGGCGATCAACGGTGGCACGCAGGCGCTCTCGTCGGTGCGCCACGATGCCGCGATCGCCGCGCGCGTCGCGGTGGCACGGGACGGCACGCCGGGATCGGCCGACGGCATCGGTACGGGGCTGATCACCCGGGCATTATCGCATTAACGTCCCCAGGCGCCTGCCGCCGTGCGGTCTGCCTGGTGAACCGCGCCTAGCTCAGGCCGCCGATGATGCCGAGGACCGTACCGATCACGGCACCGACGCCGCCGAAGGCGACGAAGAAGCGCCGGCGCGACAGGAAATAGAGCGAAGACATCACCAGCCCGAGCTCGAGAAAGCCCTCGCCGACATCGAAGCGCAGCGCGCGGCGCTCGGCGTGCTTCGATTCATCGTCGCGCTGCTGCGCGATGGATCGGATTTCCTCAGCCTCCCTGGTGTAGCGTTCGCCGTCCTGCGTCAGCCTGGCGCCGAACGCGGCGACCTTGGCCGGATCGCTGGCCAGCGCGTTCAGCAGTGCGACGCCGATCTGGGCATTGTGTTCGCGGATCTTCTTGGCCTGGTAATACGCCCACTGATCGTTCGCTTCGGTCTTATGCACCACGGCGGCGGTGTGCTCGCGGTGCCCGAGAATGGTGACGATCGACAGCAGGATGCCGATGATGCCGACCATGATGCCGACGCGCTGGCCGAAGGCATCGGCACTTGGATGATGCGCAGTATGAATCTCGATCTCCGCCATGTCTGCTCCGCGATGTCCATTGCTGCTCCGTCAAACTGTAGCAGACCCGCTGCGGCCGGCCGCAGTGTGCTCCAGGCGCTGCGCCACGGCCTCGAGACGCCGCAGCGTGGCTTCGGCCGCGAGCGTTGGTGATTCCGGTGCAGCGGGCATCGCGTTTGAAAGCCCCCGATAGACCAGTTCGGTCATCGCGTCGGCGGCCGCGTCGGGGGAGAAATCGCCTTCGCCGCGCAGATACACCCAGGTGTGGTGCTCGACCCCGCCGTAGATCATGTCGCGCACGACGCGCAGCGGCAGATCGGCCCGCAACTCGCCGGCGTCGATCGCCTGCTGCAGGATCTCGAGCGTGCGCCGGGTGTATTCCCGCGTCAGATCGAACACCGTGGTGCGGCGGTACTCGGGCCACGCCCGCAGCTGATTGAAAATCAGCCGGCACATGCCGGGCTCGTTGTGGATCACCGTCAGGTGCCGCCAGATCAGGAACCGCAATCGCGCACGTGTCCCCTGCAGACCTTTGAGCTGCTGGTCATAGTCCGCGAGGATGCGTTCGTACCACTGCTCGACCACGCGGATCAGCAGCTCGCGCTTGCCGGGAAAGTACCGATAGATCGTGCCTTCGACCACGCCGGCGCGTGCGGCAATCTGGGCGGTCAGCGCCTCGCTGTAGCCGTGCTCGCGGAACACCTCGGCAGCCACCTGCATGATCTCGCGTATGCGCTGCTCGCGCGGCAGCCGTGAACGCCGTCGCGTGACCATTAATGAGCTTCACTCATCAGATCACATCCTTCGCCAAATGACGGCCGCCATCGGCCTTTATGGCGTATTTAGCGCCGCTATGCTGCATTGCGCAACCCTCCAATATCGCTGCAACGAGTGCACTCTGGGCATAGCTTGCTATAATAACTGAGTCGTATTCATTAGTCCTAGGGTACGCCGGAGGTCATTTCCATGCTCGAGCGCGCCGCGGTCATCAATGCCGCATCCGGATCAGCAGCCGCCTTTGATCTCAGCCCCGATCAGCGGGAGGTCCTCGATGCCGCGGATCGCTATGCGCGCGAGCAGCTGTATCCGCTCGCCCGGCGCATGGATGATGAGGAGTGGTGGCCGGCCGAGGCGTTCGCGCGCCTGGGCGAGGACGGCTATCTCGGCATCACGATTCCGCAGGCGTACGGCGGGGCGGGACTGGACCTGGTGAGCACCGGCCTGGTCGCCCAGGCATTCTCGCGCTGGAATCACGCGATCGGATTGTCCTGGATCGCGCACGATAATCTGTGCTGCAACAACCTCTATCGCCACGGCAATGAGGCGCAGCGCCGGCGCTATCTGCCGGGTCTGTGCAGCGGCAAGCTGATCGGAGCGCTGGCGCTCACCGAGCCCGGCGCCGGCTCCGACGCCCTGGGCTCGATGCGCATGACCGCGCGCCGCGACGGCGATCACTACGTGCTCAACGGCAGCAAGATCTTCATCACCAATGGCCCGGTCGCCGACGTGATGGTGACCTACGCCAAGACCGCGCCGGAACTGGGCACGCACGGCATTACGGCATTCATCGTCGAGAAGAATCTTCCGGGCTTCAGCGTGGCCCAGAAGCTCACCAAGATGGGATTTCGCGGCAGCCAGACCGGCGAGCTGGTGTTCGACAACTGCCGGGTGCCGGTCGATAACCGGCTCGGCGCCGAAAACGCCGGCCTCGCCGTCGTGATGACCGGTCTCGACCTGGAGCGCGCGACCATCGCGCCAATCTGCCTCGGTGTGGCCGAACGTGCGCTGCAACTGTCGATCGAGTACGCCCGGACGCGCAAGCAGTTCGGTCGCCCGATCGCGGAGTTCGAAATGATCCAGGCCAAGATCGCCGACATGTACGTCGGAGTCGAGACCATGCGTTGCTTTCTGTACCGCGTGCTCGCCGCCACCGACGGCGCCGGCGCCGATCGCGGCGGCCGCGGTGAGATCCACGCGCTCAGCGCCGCCTCGGTGATGTACGCGGCCGAAACGATGGCCAGGGTCGTCGCCGATGCGCTGCAGATCCACGGCGGCATCGGCTACATCTGGGAATCCGAGGTCAACCGGCTGTATCGCGCGATCAAGATGCTCGAGATCGGCGCCGGCACCACCGAAGTGCGCAAGCTGATCATCAGCCGCGAACTGCTGACCCCGTCCCAGTCACAGTGAGCCTGGGCAGCGCGCTCCGACGCGCCCAAGCGCACCCAGGTCGCCTGCGCTAGCTCTGCTCGCCGGCGCTCGCCGGTTGTTCGTGGCGGTTCTTGCCGTGCGCCTCCCCGCCCTTGCGCCCGGCGATGCGCGCGCGCTCGCGGTCGTGCCAGAAGTTGCCGCGGTTGTTCTCCTTGCCCTGGCTATGTCCACCCTTGCTGGCGATCTCGCGCTGCGTACGTTCGTCCATCGCCGCGAATCCACGCCGTGAGCCCCCGTTGCGCGGCAGCGCTGCGGCTTTGGGCTCCGTCGGCCTGGCTTCGGTGACTTCGTTGCGGTTGTCGGGGGTGTCGTTCGGCATGTGATCTCCTCGCGCCTGGCGAAGTGAATGGAGCGTCCCTGCCGATTAGTCCTCCTGGACGGGCAATAAGTTGCAATCGCTATGCCAAGGGCAGCCGCATCGCAATCAGGCTGTTAGCCGCGCCGTGGCGCAAGACGCTGCACGATTTGCCGTTCTCTCTGCACAAATTGCGTTGAAATATTTGCAAACCCTCGGACCAGGCGCCGGCCGCCGCCCGCGGCCCGGCCGGGTCTACGGCTCGCGGATGGCCGGCAGCACGTGCGTGTCGCCGGTCGGCTCGTACATCGCCTGCAGCGTGGCGAAATCGCTCTGCTGCGGGTTTCCTGACAGCATGTGCTCACGGATGATCTTGAGCTGATAGCGCAGGTACGGCAACAGCGACTGCACCGACGAGATCTCGCCCCCGTATTCCGCCAGCAACGCATCGCCATAGGTGCGAAAGTATTCGGTGTAGGCGTTCTGGTAGTGCGACAGCGCCTCGCAGAACGCCGCATCACCGAGGACCTCGCCACACAGTGAATCGGTGCAGATGAAACTGCAGGCCGAGCTCAGGAACGCGCGATGCTCGCGCACCAGGCACTGCGCGTAATCCTGCGTTCCGAACAATGCGCGGATGATCTGGCGCCGCTCCGGACCGGTCACGTGCCGATCGCGCATGTACTCGAACGGCGCCTTACGATGCAGCATCAGAAACGCCACGCGCCTGAGCTCAGTGACCTTGGCATCCTGGTGCGGCAGCGCAGCCACCGCGCGCATCAGCCGGGCGTGCGCATGCTCCCAGCGACGATGCAGGGGTGCGTCCCGAAGCAGCCGCGCGGCGATCTGCGATTGCGGCGCCGGCGCCGACTGCGCGGCGCGCACCAGGCACTGCTCCGAATACTCCATCAGGCGCGCGGTCGTGATTCCGGCGTCGACCGAATTGCGCAGAGATGTTGCCAGACCGGTGGCCATGGGTGCCTTGCTGCGACGGGCGGCGCACGCGCCGCCCGAACATCACCTTATATATATAGCACCGACGCGCCGAAACGCCAAAAAACGGGGCCGCACGCCACGGCAGCGTTGCGACGCGGCGCCGCAGGCGCCCGCGCTACCCGCTCGAATCCTCAGGCCGCTGCGTGACAGACCGCTTCGATGTTATGGCCATCCGGATCGAGCACGAATGCGCCGTAATAGTTGGGGTGATAGTGCGGCCGCAGGCCCGGCGCGCCGTTGTCGCGACCGCCGGCCGCGAGCGCCGCCCGGTAAAAGGCATCGACCTGCGCACGGCTATCGGCCCGAAAAGCCACATGGATCGGCGGCACACCGGCTTTGCCGCTGCCGATCCAGAAATCGGGCTTGGGCGGCACACCGAAGCCCGCAAAGTCAGCGCTGCCGGTCGACTCGGCCCCGACCTCGAGCACCAGCTCATACCCGATGGTGCCCAGCGCCTTGCAGTAGAACGCCTTGCTGGCCGCAAAGTCGCTCACGCCGACACCGATGTGATCGATCATCGCTGCTACCTCCGATGCGGATGAAGCATGCTAATTCATCGCATCGGCAACGCAAACGGCACCGCAGTCCAGGATCGCTCGCGGCCGGCGCCCTCAGGCCGCGACCGGTATCGGACGGCCCAGCAGCTTCTCGATCGCCCGCAGTCGTTCGCGCTCTTCGCGGCTGACCAGCGATACCGCCTGGCCGCGCAGGCCGGCCCGGCCGGTGCGGCCGATGCGGTGCACGTAGTCCTCGGGCACGTGCGGCAGCTCGAAGTTCACCACGTGCGGCAGCTCGGTGATGTCCAGTCCGCGCGCTGCGATGTCGGTCGCGACCAGCACCCGGATCCGGCCCTGCTTGAAATCATCCAGCGCGCGCGTGCGCGCACCCTGCGACTTGTTGCCGTGGATCGCCGCGCACGGCAGGCCGTCGCGCACCAGGCGCTCGGCCAGGCGGTTGGCACCGTGCTTGGTGCGGGTGAACACCAGCGTCTGGCGCACGCCGCCGTCGACGATCAGTCGCGTCAGCAATGGATGCTTGGCGGAGGTGTCGACGTGGTAGACACTGTGATCGACCAGCTCCGGCGGCGCATTGCGCGGCGAGACGTCGATGCTGACCGGATCGCGCAGCAGCGTCCTGGCCAGCACGCGGATGTCATCGGAAAAGGTCGCCGAGAACATCAGGCTCTGCCGCTTCGCCGGCAGCGCGGCGATGATGCGGCGAATCGCACGGATGAAACCCATGTCGAGCATCCGATCGGCCTCGTCGAGCACCAGCAGCTCGATCTTCGACAGGTCGACCGCCCTGCCCTCGAGGTGATCGAGCAGCCGGCCCGGAGTTGCGATCACCAGATCGACCCCGCGCGCCAGCGCATCGAGCTGGGGCTTCGGGCTGACACCGCCGTAGATCAGGACCCCGCGTATCGGCAGGTTGCGCGACAGCGCGCGACAGACGTCGCTGACCTGCGCGGCGAGCTCGCGCGTGGGCACCAGTATCAGCGCCCGCGGGCTGCGCTGGCGCGCCGGGTTCTGCAGCAGCCGCTCGAGCAGCGGCAGCGCGAACGCGGCGGTCTTGCCGGTGCCGGTCTGCGCCGCGGCCATCAGGTCGCGTCCCTGCAGCACGATCGGAATTGCGCGCTGCTGAACCGGTGTCGGTTCGGTATAGCCGAGCGCTTCCACCGCCTGCAGCAGCGGCGGACTCAATGAAAACTCGTTGAACAAATCAATACTCCGCAACGGCCTTCGCTGCCTCAAGGCAGCCCATCGGTATGGCGCGTGTGTCATGGATTGGATCGGCCGCGCCTGTCAGGCGAGGACTGCGATGGGCTTGCAGGAGGGGCGATAGGTCCCGGGGAGGGCCGTTTCGGCCGCTAAAGGGACGCTGAAGAACCTCGGCGCGCGGACCGAACCGCGCATTCGACAAACTCCGGCGCCAAGTCTAACTCATTGCGCACCAAAGCGCACATCGCGCCGTTCCGGTCCCAGCAGCGACAGCGCCACCAGCAGCACCGCGACGATGCCGACGGTGAGCGTGAAGGCATAGGCGTAGTCGGGCTGCGCAGCGCTGCCGTGGCTGATCGCGATGCTCGCCTGCAGGGTCGCATTGTAGGAGGCCAGCAGGTTGCCCAGTTGATACACCACTCCGGGAAAGGTTGCGCGCAGGCCTTCGGGCGAGAGCTCGTTCAGATGCACCGGCACCACGCCCCAGGCCCCCTGCACCATGAACTGCATCACAAACGCCGCGATCGCCAGCGCCACAGGCGTGAGCGAATAGGCCCAGAACGGCAGCACCAGCAACGACAGTCCGGCGGCGATCGCAATCGCCCGGCGGCGACCGATGCGGCTCGACAGCGCGCCGAACATGATCCCGCCGCAGATCGCGCCGATGTTATAGACGATCGCAATGATCGATTTCGTGCCGGTGGGGAAACCGCGCTGCGTCTCGAGAAAGGTCGGATACAGGTCCTGCGTGCCGTGGCTGAAGAAATTGAAGCACGTCATCAGCGCGATCGCATACAGCGCCAGCAGGCAGTGACCGGCGAGCGCGCTGCGCAGGCTGCGGCGCTCCGGCGCGGCGCGACTCGCGACCCAGACCGCAGACTCCGGCACCGTGCGCCGTATGTACAGCACCAGCAGCGCGGGCAGAACACCCACCATGAACATCCCGCGCCAGCCGATATGCTCGAACAGCAGCCCGAACACGATCGAGGCCAGCAGATAGCCGGCGGAATAGCCGACCTGCAGCAGGCCCGACACCAGCCCGCGCGATCTGACCGGTATGCTTTCAAATGCCAGCGACGCACCGACGCCCCACTCCCCGCCCATGGCGATGCCGTAGAGCGCGCGCAGCACCAGGAACGAGCGCAGCGACGGCGCAAACGCCGAGGCGAACTCCATCACCGAATACAGCAGCACGCTGGCCATCAGCGCCGGGCGGCGCCCGAAATGATCGGCCGCACGGCCGAACAGGAATGCGCCCAGCGGCCGCATCGCCAGCGTCAGGAACAGCGCATACGTGACGCTCTTGACGTCGGTGCCGAAGTCGCCGGCGATGCGCTTGAGCACGAACACGACCAGGAAGAAATCGAACGCGTCGAGCATCCAGCCCAGGAAGCTTGCGAGCACGATATGACGCTGCGTCGGGCTCCAGGCCTCATTCGATGTCACGCTGCCCTCCGCCTCATCCCCAGGCCTGATCACTGCGCCGTAGCGCCCGAATGCACCGCCGTGCGCGGGCTCGGGCGATCGGCCGCGGCGGCCGCTACAATGCCGGCCACTCGCTGTGCTTGTTCCGCCTAATTATTGGTGCATCGGTGCTGCTTCGTCTAGACAAAGTCTCGCTCGCATACGGCTCGCGGCCGCTGCTCGACCAGGTGTCGCTGCAGCTCGATCAAGGCGAACGCGTCGGCCTGGTCGGACGCAATGGCGAAGGCAAGTCCTCGCTGCTGCGTCTGGTGCGGCATGAAATCGAACCCGATGCCGGCAGTCTCTGGCTCCGGCCCGGCGCCCGCGTGGCGCATCTGGCGCAGGACATCGCCGTGCTCAGCGGCGATAGCGTCGCGCAGATCGTGGCTGGCGGGTTGCCGCAGCAGGGGCAGGCCCTGGCCGAATACCAGACGCTGGCCGCGCAGGGCCTGCATACCCCGGCGCAGCGCCAGCGGCTCGACCAGCTGCACCATGCGCTCGATGCCGCGGACGGCTGGCAGCTCGAGCGCCGGATCGAGAACGTATCGTCGCGACTGCAACTCGACCCCACGGCGCGTTTCGACGAGCTCTCCGGCGGCTGGCGCCGGCGGGTGCTGCTCGCGCGCGCACTGGTGTCGGAACCGGACATCCTGCTGCTCGATGAGCCCACCAACCATCTGGACATCGACGCGATCGAGTGGCTGGAGCAGTTCCTGCTCGAGTTTGCCGGCGCTCTGCTGTTCGTGAGCCACGACCGGACTTTCATCAACCGCCTGGCCACTCGCATCGTCGAATTGGATCGTGGCCATCTGAGCGTCACGCTCGGCAACTACGACGACTATGCGCGCGTCAAGGCGCAACAGCTCGAGGTCGAGGCCCAGCATCAGGCGCTGTTCGACAAGAAGCTGGCGCAGGAGGAGGCCTGGATCCGCCAGGGCGTGGAGGCGCGGCGCACCCGCAACGAAGGCCGGGTGCGCGCGCTCTACCAGTTGCGCGCGCAGCGCCGTGCCCGGCGCGAGCGCACCGGCAGCATCGAGCTCGAACAGCACGCGGCCGCGGAGTCCGGCGCATTGGTATTCGAAGCCGAGCACCTGGGCGTCGAATTCGACGGCCGGGTCGTGATTCGCGATTTCTCCGCGCGCATCATGCGCGGCGATCGCATCGGACTGGTCGGACCCAATGGCGTCGGCAAGAGCACGCTGATCAAGGCGCTGCTCGGCGAGATCAGCGTGCGGCACGGCCGGGTGCGGCGTGGCAGCCGGCTCGAGGTCGCCTATTACGACCAGGAACGCGCACAGCTCAACCTGGACGAATCACTGATGCAGAACGTCAGCGGCCGCAACGACCAGGTGATCGTCAACGGCAGTCCCCGGCACGTTTCCGGCTATCTGCAGGACTTTCTGTTCCGCCCCGAGCAGCTGCACACACCGGCGCGCGCGCTCTCCGGCGGCGAGCGCAATCGCCTGCTGCTGGCGCGGCTGTTCTCGCAGCCGGCCAACGTGCTGGTGATGGACGAGCCGACCAACGATCTGGACATCGATACGCTCGAGCTGCTGGAAGAGTACGTGGCCGAATTTCCCGGCACGCTGCTGCTGGTCAGTCACGATCGGACCTTCCTCGACCACGTGGTCACCAGCTTGCTGGTGTTCGAGGGCGATGGGGTGGTACGGGAATTCGTCGGCGGCTACGACGACTGGGTGGGCTACCGGCGGGCGCGCGAGGCGGCGCAGCGTGCAGCCCGCGAAGCGGCGACGGGCGCCGCGCCGGTGGCAGTGTCATCTGCGATCGATCCGCGGGCCGGCGCCGCGTCGAAGCCGGGCCGGCTCTCGTACCAGCAGCAGCGTGAACTTCACGCGCTGCCCGAGCGGCTGCAGGGCCTGGAGGCCGAAAAGGCCCGCATCGAAGCCGAGCTCGCCGATGGGTCGCTGTATCGTGGCAGTGCGGAGCTGCTGCATCAGCGCCTGCAGCGCCTGGCTGCGATCAGCGACGAGCTCGAAGGCGGCTATTCGCGCTGGAGCGAGCTCGAGACCCTGAGCGCGCGCCGATAGCGCGCCGCCGACATACACCCCGCCAACAGCGCCCGGTAAGCCGACATAACCTCGCGTTCCGGCGCATCAGTTGGCGTCCACAAAGCCAGACGTCGAGGGCCAGGATGTGGTAGTCTGAAGGCCTTAATTCTCGTGCAGCAGGCCGTGCTGCAGCCCCCAATCGTGACCCACTCGCGCTCGGGAGCACCCTACGAACGACGGCCGGAGATACGCTTGGCCAAGCCGAATTATCGCCACCAGAAGAAGCAGAAGGAGCTGGCGCGCAAGACGCGTCACGCGGAAAAACTCAAGAAACGCCTCGAGCGCGATGACGCGGCCGTGCCGACTGGCACCGACCGGCAGGTCAGCGCGCCCGACAGCCCGGCGAACGAGTCGAAGCCATGAAAATCGCTGCCCGCAAGAATTCCTCGGTCGACGAGCAACGGCGCTACCGCCGCCAGTACGATCGCGACCGCTCTCCACCGCTGCGCAACGCCTTCCCGCAGCTGCTGCAGCTGAACATCGAATTGTCGTTCGGTGACCGGACCGGCGCGGCACCGAAGGAAGTCGTGCCGTCGTCGCAGTCGCACGCGTTCTATCCGCCGGCCCAGGCGTTCTTTCGCTTTCGTTGCCCCTGCGCCGACTGCGACGGGGAATTCGACCTGAGTGCCAGTGTCGCGCAGCTCGCGGGCACTACCGGGCGCGGCAGCCGCTCCGTGAGCGCGAAGGTGCATTGCGCCGGCACCCGCGCGCGCGATCGCGCCAGCGGCATCACCTGCCCGATCGAGCTCAACTACCGCATCGTCGCACTGGGCACGCCATGAATTCGTGGCGCAGTGCTTTGCCCCTGGCGGGCGAACCGACCGCCGATTTTCGTGAACGCCTGGCACGGCAGCAGGCCGAAGCCGCCGAACGGCGCCAACAGGCGCTGACCGAGCAGGCCTCACCGCTCAATTCCGCCCAGGCGCGCATCAACATCTGGGAACAGCTGCACGCCATCGAGCTGCCGCGCGATGCGGCGCATCGACTGGTGGCGCTGATTGCCGCCAATACCGGCCTGAGCATCGCGCAGGTTCGTGCCGAGCAGCAGCGGCGCGCCGCCCCTCGTCCGGCTGCGAGCGATGTGCCGGAAGTGCCCGCTCCGCCGGTCTGAAGCGATCGATTGCGCACGCGCCGCGTGCGCGGGATTCTTCCAGCCCGCCCCCGCGCGCCAATGAACCTGCCGCGGACCACAGCGCCCTATCACGATTCACGGCCTGCGGAGCCGCCGCAGGCGATGCGATGCGGCGGCGGAGCGATGCCGGATGCGTGGCGTGTCCTTGGCCGGCGCCGTGAACAGCACGTCGCCGGCGCTGGCCTTGAACAGCCGCGCCGCCACGCTGCCGCAGAGCTCGGACGGCTCGCCATGCTGCGGCTTGCCCATCGCCACCAGGTCATAGTCGCGCTGCGTCACCATGGCCGGCAACACCTCGGCCGGCACCCCGTCCAGGTACTGCAGGCGGCTCACATCCAACCGGTGCGCCCGCCCGATCGCGTTCAGCGTCGTGCCCAGCCGCTCCGGCGCAAATTCGGCCCCCGAGCCGGCATGCGCGAACAGGATCTCCAGCTCCGCCCCGCAGCTGCGACTCAGGCTCTCGCCGATCGCCGTGATCGCAGTGCTGAGCGCCCGGCCCTGTCGATCCTGCAGGTTGACCGCGGCGGCAAAGCGCGGCACCGGGTGCCAGGGCCGGCCGCGCGTGAGCAGCAGTGGCGCGCTACAGCTCGCAACCAGCGGCCAGTCGATCGCGGCCTGGTCGTGGCCGTCCTGGATCGCCGGCACCGCCTTGACCACCAGGTCGATACCGCCCCGGGCGAGCTTGTCGGCGAGCGCCGCGCGCAGCGACACATGGCACACCGCCTCGCTGCTGACCTCGATGTCAGTCACCAGCATCGCCTTGCGCAGCGCCCGCAGGTATTCGCGCGCCTCCGCGACCCGCTCGGCCAGGGAGTCCTCGGCGGCCCGATTCCCGCCCGGCCGGGGGACCGAATAACGCTCGGTATCGCAAAGGAACAACTCCAGGCGCGCGTGCAGATGGCGCGCCAGCAGCAGCGCCTTGTTGAGCGCGTGATGGCCCTGGTCGCCGCGCTCGACCAGCAGCAGGATTGAGGCAAGGTTCTGCATCGATGACTGGGATAGTCGTGCCCGCCCCGCTACAGTGCCATGCGATGCAGTGCCTATAGGCTACTGGGAAATACCTATTGCATGAACGAGCCCAACGCGCCTTCCTCGGAATTGCAGGCCGTACTCGACGCGGCGATCGATGCAATCATCCTGATCGATCACGCCGGCTGCATTCAGGTATTCAACCATGCGGCTGAACGCCTGTTCGGCTACAGCGAGCAGCAGACGCTCGGTCGCAACGTCAACATGCTGATGAGCGGGCGCGACCGCGACCAGCACGATGCCTACATGGAGCGCTACCTGCGCACCGGCGTCGCCCACATCATCGGCATCGGTCGCGAGGTGCAGGCCCGGCGCAGCGACGGCAGCGTATTCCCGGCGTTCCTGTCGGTCGGACAGGTGCGCGGCTCGGATCCGCCACGCTTCGTCGGCTTCATTCACGACATTACACTGCGCATCCAGGCACTGGCCGCCGTGCAGCGTGAGCGCGACCGGGCCAATCGCTACCTCGAAACCGCACAGACCATGCTGGTGGCGCTGGATCTGAATCATCGTGTCACGATGGTCAATCGCAAGGGCTGCGAGGTGCTCGACCAGGAGGAGGACGCGTTGCTGGGGATGGACTGGTTCGAGGCGGTGGTGCCGGCCGAACAGCGGGCCAGGACGGTGGGGCAATTCGATGCGCTGGTGGAGCGCGAGCCGCGGCTGCCGTTTCACTGTGAGTACGAGGTCGTCACGCGCAGTGGTGCGCACCGGCTGATCGCCTGGCGCTGCGTCGTCGTCGGGGACTCGCCGCGCAGCGCCAGCGGAGTGCTTTGCTCCGGCGACGACATCACCGACGCCCGCCGTGCCGAGGGCGACGCGCGTGAGGCGAGCGAGCGCATGATGCACGTGTCGCGCCTGGCGACCCTGGGCGAGATGGCCAGTGGCATCTCGCACGAGCTCAATCAACCGCTGGCGGCGATCGCCAACTACGCCCAGGCGAGTGCGCGGCTGCTGTCGATGGACACGCCCGACCTCGCCGACGTTCGCGAAGCGGTGGAACAGATCACGGTGCAGGCGCTGCGGGCCGGCGAGATCATCCGGCGCCTGCGCGCGCTGGTGCGCAATCGCACCACCGACCGGCAGCTCGCCAGCGTCAACGAGGTGATCGAGGAACTCGGTACCCTGACCCGGGCCGATGCGCGCGCCAGCGACGTGCGCATCGTACTCGAGCTCAAAACCGACCTGCCGCGCATGCACGTCGATCGCATCCAGATCCAGCAGGTGCTGCTGAACCTGCTGCGCAACTCCCTCGACGCCCTCGAGGAGACGCCGCCGGGGCGCAGGGAGGTGGTGATCCGCACCGGGCTCGACCCCACCGGCGAGGTCCTCATCACCGTCGCCGATAGCGGCCCCGGGGTGCCGGAACACCTGCTGCCCCGGCTGTTCATGCCGTTTGCGACCAGTAAGGCGCATGGCACCGGGCTGGGACTTGCGATCAGCCGCACGATTGTGGAAGCTCATGGGGGCAAACTCGACTATCAGGGCGACGCACGACGGGGCGCCGCCTTTACGGTGAAGCTGCCGGCCGCACAGGAAGCAGACATATGATCGACATGGCCCCTACGGTGTACGTAATCGATGACGACGATGCGGTACGCAACTCGCTGCGGTTGCTGCTCAAGTCCGTGGGCCTGCCGGTGCAGATCTGCGCCTCGGCACAGCAGTTCCTGCCGAGCTATGACCCGCGCCAGCCCGGCTGCCTGGTACTCGACATCCGCATGCCCGGCATGAGCGGACTGGAGCTGCAGCAGCAGCTCAACGTGCGCGGCGCCATCATCCCGGTGGTATTCATCACCGGGCACGGTGACATTCCGATGGCGGTCGAGGCGATGCAGCACGGGGCCTTCGACTTCCTGCAGAAGCCGTTTCGCGACCAGGACCTGATCGACCGCGTGCAGCGCGCGCTCGAACGCGACGCCGCCAACCGCGCCCAGCTGCGCGAGACCGACCGGATCCGTGCGCGGCTCGAGTCGCTGACGCCGCGCGAACGCGAGGTGCTCGACCTGGTGACGCAGGGCAAGGCCAACAAGGTCATGGCCCACGAGCTCGGCGTGAGCCAGCGCACCGTGGAGATTCATCGTGCCCGCGTGATGGAGAAGATGGCGGCGCACTCGCTGGCGCAGCTGGTGCGCATGATGCTGACATTGCGGGGCGGCAGCGCTGCGGCACCGGACGCGACGCCCGACAGCGCGAGGAATGCATGACGGCCCCGATCTACCTGCTGAACGGGCCGAATCTGGATCTGCTGGGGGAGCGCGAGCCTGCGCTCTATGGGCACTACACCCTGGCCGACGTCGAGGCCCGATGCCGTGAGGTGACCGATCGTCACCAGCTGCAACTGATCGCGCGCCAGAGCAATGCCGAGCACGAGATGCTCGCCTGGCTGCACGAGGCGCGTCACGCCGCCGGCATCGTCATAAACCCCGCCGCTTTCTGCTACCACTCGGTCGCCATCCTGGACGCCCTGAAGATGTGCGAGTGTCCGATCGTGGAAGTGCACATCAGCAACATCTACCGGCGCGAGGACTGGCGCAGCCGGTCGATCCTGGCCGCCGCTGCGAGCGGCGTGATCACCGGCCTGGGCATCGACGGCTATCGGCTGGCGATCGAACATCTGGTCAAGCTGCTCGCCAAGGCCTGAACGCATGCGCATGCACCGGCGAATCCGAAGGATCCTGGTCGCCATCAAGGATGCGCGCGTGCGCTCGTCCCCGGTCCTGACCAAAGCCGCGCAGCTCGCTCGCGCCTGCGGCGCCGAGCTCGAATTGTTTCATGACATCACGACGCCGGTTTTCGTGGAGGGGATCGACATGCCGGCGGGGCTCAGGGCCGTGACGCGCGACGGGCAGCGCGTGGCGATCGCGGCGCTGGAGCGCCTGGCGGCGCCACTGCGCTCCGCTGGCCTTACGGTGCGAACCTCGGCCGAGTGGGACTATCCGGCGAACGAGGCGATCATCCGGCGCGCGCGGCGCGCGCGCTCGGATCTGATCGTCACGCAGTGCCGCGCCCGGCACCGAGCCCCGGCCCTGCTCGGGTACACCGACTGGAGCCTGCTGCGCGACAGCCCGGTGCCGGTGCTGATGGTCAAGTCAAACCGCGCCTACCGCCGCCCGAAGATTCTCGCGGCGATCGATCCGCTGCATCGCTACGCCAAACCGAGTGGACTGGATCAGAACATCCTGCGCGAAGCCCACACGCTCGGCAGCGCGCTGGGCGGTGGCTTCGACGTGGTGTACGCGTACCGGCCGCAGCCCCTGGCCCCGCGCGGCACGGCCGCGGCGGTCAGCCGCAAGGCCAGCAGCATCGAAACCCGCACCCGCGCCGCCGCCCGCGCCGCGCTCGAGCACGAGCTGCGACACCGTTCGGTTTCCGCCGCCCGGCGTCACCTGGTCGAGGCGCATCCGGTCGACGCCATCACCACGACTGCCAGGCGACTGCATGCCGCCATCGTCGTGATGGGCGCGATATCGCGCCGCGGCCTCAAGCGGCTGTTCATCGGCAACAGCGCCGAGCAGCTGCTCGACGAACTGCGCTGCGACCTATTGGTGGTCAAGCCGGCCCAGTTCGTGAGCGACGTGCCGCGCGCGCGCCGCGGCGTGTACCTGGTCTCGACGATGCCGTTTTCCTGAACCGCGACGGTCTTCGTCACGACGACCTTCCCAACAACGCCCTGAGCCGCGACGGTCTTCGTCGCGACGAGCTTCCCGGCAACGCATTAGCCCGCGACACTCAGCCCGCGGCGCGGCGCCAGCTCGCCGCCGAAGGCCGCCGCGATCACGTCCTCGACCCGTTCCGCCCAGATGAATTCCAGCGTCTCGCGCACGCTTGCCGGGATATCCTCCAGGTCGCGACGATTGCGCGCCGGCAGGATCACGGTCCTGATACCCGAACGCGCCGCGGCCACGGTCTTCTCCTTGATGCCGCCGACCGGCAGCACCAGGCCGCGAAGACTGATCTCGCCGGTCATCGCGACATCGTGTCGCACCGTGCGCTGCGTCAGTAACGACACCAGCGAGGCGAAGATCGCAACCCCGGCGCTCGGTCCGTCCTTCGGCACCGCTCCGGCGGGCACGTGAATGTGCAGATCCGATTTCTCGAACACCAGCGGATCGATGCCCAGCCGTTCGGCCTGGCCCTTCACCAGCGTCACCGCGGCCTGCGCACTCTCCTTCATCACATCGCCGAGCTGGCCGGTGAGAATGAGTTTGCCCGAGCCGCTGACGCGGCTGGACTCGACGAACAGGATGTCGCCGCCGACCGGCGTCCAGGCAAGACCCGTCGCCACACCCGGCACGCTGGTGCGCATCGCGATCTCGTTCTCGAAGCGCGCCGCACCCAGGATGCGCGGTATATCGTCGGCATCCAGCGCGATCGGTCCGCCCTGCCCGGACGCGATCGCGACCGCACTGTGGCGCAGCACCGCGCCGATCTGCCGCTCCAGGCCGCGCACGCCGGCCTCGCGCGTGTAGTCGCTGATCATGCGACGCAATGCGGCATCGGTCAGCTGCACCTGCCCTTCGCCTAAGCCGTTGGCGGCCAGTTGCCGGCGCAGCAGATAGCGCTTGGCGATCTGCAGTTTCTCCTCTTCGGTGTAGCCGGAGAGCTGGATGATCTCCATGCGATCGCGCAGCGGCGGCGGCATCGAATCGAGCATGTTCGCGGTGCCGATGAACAGCACCTTGCTCAGGTCGAACGGCACACCGACGATAGTTGTCGCGGAACGTGTGGTTCTGCTCCGGATCGAGCACCTCGAGCAGGGCCGAGAACGGATCGCCCTGATAGCTGGCCGACAGCTTGTCCACCTCATCCAGCATCATGACCGGATTGCGCGTACCGGCCTTGCGCAGTGCCTGGATGATGTTGCCGGGCAGCGCCCCGACGTAGGTGCGGCGGTGACCGCGGATCTCGGCCTCGTCGTGCACGCCGCCCAGCGCCACGCGCACGAACTTCAGCCCCAGGGCGCGCGCGATCGACTGACCGAGTGAGGTCTTGCCGACGCCCGGCGGGCCGACGAAGCACAGAATCGGGCTGTGGCCCTCGGGGTTGAGCTTTCGCACCGCCAGGAATTCGATGATGCGGCGCTTGATGGTCTCCAGGCCGAAGTGGTCCTCATCGAGGATGCGCCGCGCCTTTTCGATGTCGATTTCCTCCTTGTCGAGCTTCGACCACGGCAACGCCAGCAGCCACTCGAGATAGGTGAGGGTCATCGAATATTCGGCGCTCGCCTCGCCCATGCGCTCCAGCCGCGCAATCTGGCTGCGCACGTGCTCTTCGGCTTCGGCCGGCATGCCGGCCTTCTCCAGCCGTTCCTTCAGCTCGGCCACCTCGGCGGAACCTGCCTCGTCTTCGCCGAGCTCCTTGCGAATCTGGCGCAGCCGCTCGCGCAGCACCGCCTCCTTCTGCCGTTCGTCGAACGCCTCCTTGGCGCGCTCGTCGATTTCGCGCGAGATGCGCAGCACCTCGACGCGCTGGCGCAGGTGATTCAACACCAGATCGAGCCGCGCGCGCAGGTCGAAGGTCGACGAGCACCTCCTGCTTCTCGGTCGGCTTGAGGTCGAGGAAGCTGGCGATCAGGTCGACGATCGCCGGGATCGATTCGATGGCCTGGATCGCATTGACCAGTTCCGCCGGTGCCTGCGGCAGCAGCCGCAGCGCCTCGATCGCCAGCTCGCGCAGTCGCAGCGCGCGCGCCTCGATCTCGGGATTGGTCTGCGTCGGTTCCGGATGCGGCGTGATGCGCGCCACCAGGAACGGATCGCGGCTGACAAAATCCAGCACGCTGAAGCGCTGCTCGCCCTGGCAGATCAGGTGATGCGTGCCGTCCGCAGCGGTTACATAGCGCACGATCGTGGCCATCGTGCCGACCGGATACAGCCCTTCCGCGCCCGGATCATCCTGCTCCGGATCCCGCTGCAGTAACAGGCCCACCTTGCGCCCGGCCTTGACCGCCTCCTGCGCCGCGGCGACCGAGCGCTCGCGCTTGATCGCGATCGGCAGCACCACCTGCGGGAACAGCACGCTGTTGCGCACCGGCAGGATGA
Source organism: uncultured Gammaproteobacteria bacterium (assembly GCA_963701975.1). Classification (GTDB taxonomy): domain Bacteria; phylum Pseudomonadota; class Gammaproteobacteria; order Steroidobacterales; family Steroidobacteraceae; genus FEN-1191. The sequence continues at coordinate 1,893,534 of OY969692.1, read as the reverse complement.
TCAGTACGTCATCGCCGATCACACGCGGCTCGGTGGTAGCGCCCTCCGCGGCCTTGGTCTGGATGATGTCGCTCATAGTGGCGCTCCACTCAGGCGCACGTGCAGGCACCCGTCTGCGTATTCATGGCCGAGCAACTGATAGCGCCCGGACGGCAATTCGATGCGCCGCTCGATGCGGCCGTACGGAATCTCCAGTCGCAGGATGCGCCCGCGCCCGGCCTGGAGCGGAAGGCCGCTCTCGGCGCGCACCCACAGGCCGCTCGATGCGAGCTCGATCGAGGCGCTGCCCGGGCGCACCCCGGGCAGCGCGACCACGATATGCAGTTCGCGCTCGAGTACGAACACGTCCACGGGCGGCTCCCACACCGGGACTCGCGCGGGCGCGCCCAGCAGCTCGAAGAAACGCCGATGCCGCCGCTCGGCTTCCTCCAGCGCGGCACAGGCCTGCGACCACATCCAGATTCCCCGGCTCTCCGCACTCATGTTCGATGACTCCCGTTAAGCCTCTGATCCGCCAATGTCAACATTCATCAACATTCATCCGCCCGCACAACTACGACGGTACCGCAGGGCGCCGCTCCACAGCCATGGGGGCGCCAACGATGAAATGCAACTTATCGAGCCTCTCAAGTAGCTGCTCCAGCACTCGGTGCAGTCGGCGAAGCTGCCGGAGCCGCTGCCGCCGGTGGCGCCGCCGGCGCGCTCGCCGGGCTCGCATGCGGCTGCGCCGGCTCGCAGCGCACCGACACCCGGATCCGCGCCAGTCGCTGGTACAGCCGTCGCTTGCGATACAGCGGGACCCAACCGTAGGCGAGCACTTCAATGGGTCGCCACAGCGCGACCCATCCCAGCACGATCAGGCCTTCATCCAGGCCGCGTGACAGTCCTTGCAGCGCGCTCGCCAGCACTCCGCGCAGGCTGATGCAGATCGCAAACACCGCCACCCCGACCAGCAGCGCGATCTCGCCGATGCGCGCCTGTTCGCGCAACCCCAGGCGCGCCGAGTGCGCGAGGCGCTCGTAATAGTGCTCGATCGCGGCCTGGATGTCGCTCGCGGAGGCCACGCCCTCGTGCGCATGGATGTGCAGATGCCACTGGTCAGCCGCGCGCTTTTCGCCGAATTCGTCCTCGATGAACTCGGCTGCGGCGCGATCCAGATCACGGTCCCAGAACGGTGAGGGATCGAGTGAATTGAACATCTGCGCCAGGTCGCGCACATGAATGTTCACGCTGGCGGTACCGCCGCGCCGGGCTGCTCTATGCATTTTCATGGACCGGGGCCAACGCCGGTTCGCGCCCCGTCGCGTGCGACGCTTTCGCCCTGCTCCGGTACGCTGACTTCGGGACAGTAGTCGCGGCGAATCCGCGCCCGCAGTGCCTCGGCCGCAGCCGGCTCCCCGTGGGTGACGAACACGCGCTCCGGAGGACTGCCCGGGCCCTGCAGCCAGGCCAGCAGCTGATCGGCATCGGCGTGGCTGGAAAGACTGTGCAGCTGCACCACCTCGGCGCGCACCGGCACCCATTCGCCATGAATCTTCACCGCCTCCGCGCCCCCGACCATGGCGGCGCCACGGGTTCCGGCCGCCTGGAATCCCGAGAATACGATCGTGTTGCGCTGATCAGGCGCAAACGCCTGCAGGTGATGCAGCACGCGTCCGCCGGTGGCCATGCCGCTGGCGGAGATGATGATCATCGGCTCGCGCCGCAGGTTGAGCTGTTTCGATTCCTCGGCGCTGCCTACGAACCTGGCCACCTGGCGGAACGCGGCGCACTGCACTGCGCCGAGACGATGCTGGTCGGCGAACGCCTGATAGATGCCGCTGACATCACAGGCCATCGGACTGTTCAGATAGACCGGCAGGTCGGCAATGGCTGCGCGCGCCTTGAGCTCACCGATCAGATGCAGCAGGGTCTGGGCGCGGCCGACGGCGAAGGCGGGAATCACGATGACGCCGCGGCGCTGCACGGTGCGATTGATCACGCCCGCGAGCTCGGCATACGGGTCCAGCGCGGGATGCCGCCGGTCACCATAGGTGGATTCGATCAGCACCCAGTCCGCGGACGGCGCGCTCACCGGCGGCCGCATGATCAGGTCATCGGGCCGCCCCAGGTCGCCCGAGAACAGCACCCGGCCCGATGCGGTCTCGAGCAGCACCGAGGCCGCACCCAGCAGGTGTCCGGCGGGGTAGAACTGCGCCCGGATACCGGGGGCGGCAACCCAGCGGGTCGCCCACTCGATGGGCTGCAGCAGGCGCAACGCCGCGTCGGCATCGGCGCGCGTGTAGAGCGGCAGCGCCGGGGTGTGCTTCGAGAAGTGGTGCCGGTTGGCGAATTCGGCCTGCTCCTCCTGCAGGTGCGCGCTGTCGGTCAGCATCAGCGCCAGCAGACGACAGGTGGCCGCGGTGGCATAGACCCGCCCGCGGTAGCCGGCGCGCACCACCACCGGCAGAAATCCGGAATGATCGATGTGCGCGTGCGTCAGCACGATGGCATCGAGGCGCTTCGGGTCGAACGGCAGCGGCTGCCAGTTGCGCTCGCGCAGGCGCTTCAGGCCCTGAAACAGCCCGCAATCCACCAGCACCTGGTGCTCGCCATCCGCGAGCAGGTATTTCGACCCGGTCACCGTGCCGGCGCCGCCCAGAAAGGTCAGTTTCACGCGGCCAGTCTAAGGCCCGCGCGGGCGCGTTCGCCTTGCGCATAAACCGCAGCCCGGGTAGGCATTGATTCGTATGCCCGGAGGGCGGCCCGCTGTGCCAGCCTGCGGATTGCCCGATTGCCCGCCTGCCGCTCGCAGCGTTAGGGTGCATTGACCTCGCAGACAATTTTCAGCTCACCGCGCACACCGCCATGACCGTCGCTGCACCCGATCCGCCGCCGCCCGGGCTGGCCCCGCGCCTGGGCGAGCTACTCGACCCGGCGAGCTTTCCGCACCCGGTCACGCAGCTGCAGCTGCGCGAGACGCCGATCTCATGGGTACTGCTGACCGGCCGCTACGCCTACAAGATCAAGAAACCGGTGCGCTTCGATTTCATCGACGCTGCCAGCCTGCAGCGCCGGCAATTTCTGTGCGCCGAGGAGCTGCGGCTCAATCGCCGCTTTGCGCCCGATCTGTACCTGGACGTGGTGCCGATCGTCGAGCAGCACGGCCGCCTGCGCATCGACGCCGCCGGCACGCCGATCGAGTATGCGGTGCGCATGCGGCAATTCGCCGCCTCCGAGGAGCTGGGCAACCAGCTGGCCGAGGCGCGGGTGACGCGCGAGGACATGGCAGCACTCGGCCGCTTGATTGCCACGCAGCATCGCACCGCCGCGGTGGCCGCCGCCGCCGATGCGTACGGCGACCCGGAACTGATGCGTGCGCAGCTGCAGGAGAACTTCGGGCCGCTGCGCGGCGCGCTGACCGATCCCGCCGAGCTGCAACTGCTCGAGCGGCTCGAAGGCTGGAGCCGGCAGGGCATCGACCGCCTGGCGCCGCTGCTGCGGCGGCGACGGGAGGGCGGCCGGGTGCGTGAATGCCACGGCGACCTGCACGCCGGCAACATCGTGCGCTGGCACGGCCAGTTCGTGCCGTTCGATTGCCTCGAGTTCGCCCCGGCACTGCGCTGGATCGACGTGATCAGTGACGTGGCGTTCCTGTTCATGGACCTGCTGACCCACGCCCGCGCGGATCTTGCGTTCGTGTACCTGAGCGCGTGGCTCGAGGACAGCGGCGACTATGAGGCACTGCGCCTGCTGCCGCTGTGCGCCGTGTACCGTGCGCTGGTGCGGGCCAAGGTTGATGCACTGGGGCTCGCCAGCGCCGCGACCGACGTGGCCCGGAGCCTGCGCGTGCGCCTGCGCGCGCGGCTCGATACCGCGGCCGAGCTGATGTCGGAGCGTGCGCCGGCGCTGCTGCTGATGCACGGCGTCACCGCATCGGGAAAATCATGGGTCAGTGAACAATTGATCGGCGCGCTCGGCGCGGTGCGCACGCGCTCGGACCTCGAGCGCCGGCGCACGCAGCAGATCCCGCACGCGGCCACGCCAGCCAGCGTCGGCGTCGGCGTCGGCGTCGGCGTCGGCGTCGGCGAAGGGCCGTACTCCGCGGCGGCCCGGGAGCGCACCTACCAGCGCCTGCTCGACTGCGCCGACAGCGCGCTCGCTGGCGGCTGCCACGCGATCGTCGATGCGACCTTTCTCGATCGATCGGCCCGGCAGCAATTCGAGGTGCTCGCACGGCGCCGCCAATGCCCGCTGCTGATCGTCTCCTGCCGCGCCGAGCGCGCGACGCTGGAGGCGCGGCTGCGCGAGCGTTCACGGCGCGGCGATGATCCGTCCGAAGCGACGCTCGCGGTACTTGAATCGCAGCTTCAGACCGCGGAAGCCTTCAGCGATGAGGAGCTGGCCAGCACCGTGCAGATCGACACCGGCTCGCAGGCCGCGATCCGCGCCGGCATCGACGCTGTCCGGGCCCGGGTGCAGCTGCTGACTGCACCGAACAGCGGCGCCCGCTCGAGTTAGCACTCAGCGGCCGGCGGCCGGCGGTGGCTGGCCTCGGCGGCGCATTCTCAGTTGTGGCCGACCACCGCGAGCTGGGGCGTGTTGCCGATGCTGCCCTCCAGCGCCGCGACGCGGCGCACGGTGGCGACGACTGAATCCGGATTGAGGCTGATCGAGTCGATCCCGAGCCGCACCAGGAATTCGGCCACTTCCGGATAGTCGGACGGCGCCTGGCCGCAGATCCCAGAGTGCCGATGATTGCGTTGGCAGCCTTCCACCGCCAGGCGCAGCAGCTGCATCACGCCGGCGTCGCGCTCATCGAAATCGAACGCCACCAGCTCCGAGTCCCGGTCCACGCCCAGCGTCAGCTGCGTCAGGTCGTTTGATCCGATCGAGAATCCGTCGAACTGGCGTGCGAACGCATCGATCTGCAGCACGTTGTTCGGGATCTCGCACATCACGTAGACCTCGAGCCCGTTGTGCCCGCGCTCCAGGCCGAACTCGCGCAGCGTCGCGAGCGTGCGTTCCGCCTCCGGCACGCGCCGGCAGAACGGGATCATGATTTTCAGGTTGCTCAGGCCCATCTGCTCGCGCACGCGTCTGACCGCGGCACATTCCAGGCCGAAACCCTCGCGGTAGGCCGGATGCGAATAGCGCGCCGCCCCGCGAAAGCCGAGCATCGGGTTCGCCTCGACCGGCTCGAACCAGTGCCCGCCGAGCAGGCTCGCGTACTCGTTGCTCTTGAAGTCCGACATGCGCAGGATCACCGGCTTCGGATAGAACGCCGCCGCGATCGTCGCGATGCCCTCGGACAGCCGCTCGACGAAGAAATCCGCCGGCCGCGCGTAGTTGCGGGTGAGCTGCTGCAGCGCCTGGCGCTCCTTTGCGTCCATCACCTTGTCCTGATGCAGCAGTGCCATCGGATGCGCCTGCACGTACTCCGAGACGATGAACTCCATGCGCGCCAGTCCGACGCCGTCATTGGGCAGGAAGCTGCTCTGGAACGCGATCTCGGGATTGCCGAGGATCAGCATGATCTGGGTGCGCGTCTTGGGTAGCCCGCTGACGTCGAGGTGCTGGATATCGAACGGAATCGACCCCTTGTAGACGTGGCCGGTCTCCCCGCCGCTGCAGGCCACGGTCAGCTGATCGCCCGTATGCAGCACCTCGGTCGCGGTACCGGTGCCGACCAGCGCCGGGATGCCGAGCTCGCGCGCCACGATGGCGGCGTGGCAGGTGCGGCCACCGCGGTTGGTCACGATGGCGGCGGCGCGCTTCATGATCGGTTCCCAGTCCGGCGTCGTATTGTCGGTCACCAGCACTTCGCCGCTGACGAATTCCCCCATCTGCGCTGCCGACGCGATCACGTGTGCCCGGCCGGTGCCGATGCGGCTGCCGATCGCCCGGCCCGAGATCAGTACCGGGCCGCTGCCCTTGAGGCTGTACTCGTCGATCAGATGCGTCGCCTTCTGCGAGGCCACGGTCTCGGGCCGCGCCTGCAGCAGATACAGCTCGCCGTCAGTGCCATCCTTGGCCCACTCCATGTCCATCGGCATGGCGTGCCCGGCGCGCGCGCTGAAATGCTGTTCGATCACCTGCGCATAGTCGGCAAGGCGCAGCACCTCGGCGTCGCTGAGGCAGTAGCGCTGCTGTTCCTCGGCGGTGGTGTCGACGTTGCGGGTGGAATTGCCGGCCGCGAAGCTCGCGGCCGGGCCGGCGGCGTAGACCAGCTTGAGCTTCTTGCTGCCGAGCTCGCGCCGCAGGATCTCGCGGCAGCCGCGCGCCAGGGTCGGCTTGAAGACGTAGAAATCGTCGGGATCGACGTTGCCCTGCACGATGTTCTCGCCCAGACCGTAGGTGGCGCTGATCAGGATCACGTCGCGAAAGCCGCTCTCGGTATCGAGCGAGAACATGATGCCGCTCGCCGCCAGGTCCGAGCGCACCATTTTCATCACCCCGACCGACAGCGCGACGCGCAGGTGATCGAAGTGCTGGTCGGTGCGATAGTGGATCGCGCGGTCGGTGAACAGGCTCGCGAAGCAGCACTTGCAGGCCTCGAGCAGCGCCGCCTCGTCGCGCACGTTCAGGTAAGTGTCCTGCTGGCCGGCGAAGCTCGCGGTCGGCAGATCCTCGGCGGTGGCCGAACTGCGCACCGCGACACTGGTGGCGAAACCGTATTCGGCCTGCAGTTCCCGATAGGCACGCAGGATTTCGGCCTGCATCGCCGGCGGCAACGGTGCGTCATGGATGATGGCGCGCGCACGCGCGCCACGGCGCCGCAGATCCTCGGTGTCATCGGGCTTGAGGCCGTCGAGCGCAGCTCGCAGCGGTTCCCAGGCGTTGGCGGCATCGAGCATGCTGCGATAGGCCTGGGCGGTGATGGCAAAGCCGTTGGGAACCTTGACCCCTTTGCCGGTCAGCTCCCGATACATCTCCCCCAGGGCCGCATTCTTGCCGCCGACCAGGCCGACGTCTTCGATGCCGATGTCGCGGAAAAAGCGAATAAACTGATAGCGATCCGTCATCGGGATTCTCCGCAGGCCGGCCTGGAACGGCAAGCTAGCAGATCGCGGCGCAACAGCTCCATCCGCGCAACTGCGCATAGCCTCTCGGCTTGTGCGTATTTCGCGCCCTGTCCTGCTGGCTTACAAGGGACAGGGGCTGCGAGCGCCAACGGGTGGGCAGATCAGCCCGATTACATGGATTAAGGAGATGGCAACGATGTACGACGATACCCAGCTACGTCACGATGTCGAGGCCGAGCTCGACTGGGATCCGCGCTTCGATTCGCGCCAGATCGGCGTTGCGGTCAAGAATGGTGTGGTGGCGCTCACGGGTCATGTCGGTTCGTTTTCCGAACGGCGCGCAGCGCAGGAGGCCGCGCAGACGGTGGCCGGCGTCAAGGCCATCGCCAACGACATCGAAGTCAAACTGGCGTTCAGCGAGCGGCGCAGCGATCCGGAACTGGCCGAGGACGCGCTGGCCGCGTTGAAGACCAACGTATCGGTGCCGGCGGCCGACATCCGGCTGGTGGTGCGCGAGGGCTGGCTCACGCTCGAGGGCGAGGTCGGCCTGTGGTACCAGAAGAGCGCGGCCGAAGCCTGCCTGAGCGGCCTGCGCGGGCTCAAGGGGATCAATAACAACATCTCGATCCGCAGCAAGGCCTCTGCCGGCAACGTGCAGGAAAAGATCGAAGACGCCTTTCGCCGCCGCGCGCAGCTCGACGCCAAGAAGATCACGGTCAAGACCAGCGAGGGCACCGTCACGCTGGAGGGTGAGGTGCATTCCTGGCAGGAGCGCCAGCAGGCGGAGATCGCGGCCTGGCAGGCCCCCGGGGTCTCGCAGGTGATCGACAAACTGAGCGTGCGCCCGTAGCGGCGCCAATGCGGAGGCATTGACGCGTGGCCCACAAGGAGTTGACGTTCCGCGGCGCTGCGCGGGAGAAGATTCTGCGCGGCGCGAGCCAGCTGGCCGATGCGGTGCGCATCACGCTCGGTCCGAAATCCAAATCGGTGCTGATCCAGAAACAGTGGGGCGCACCGATCGTATGCAACGATGGCGTCACGATCGCCAAGGAGCTGACGCTGGAGGATCCGGCTGAGAACCTCGGCGCCCAGATGCTGCGCCAGGCGGCGGAGAAGACCGGCGACGTCGTCGGCGATGGCACCAGCACCGCCACCATCCTGGCCCACGCGATGTATGCGGACGGCGTGCGCAACGTCACCGCCGGCGCCAGTGCGATCGACATCAAGCGCGGGCTGGATCGGGCGCTCAAGGTGGCGGTCGCGGAACTCAAGTCCCTGTCGCGGCCGGTCAAGACCCGCAACGAGAAGGCCCAGGTGGGGACCATATCGGCCCACAACGATGCGGCCATCGGCGAGCTGGTCGCGCAGGCGATGGACAAGGTCGGCGGCGAGGGCGTGATCACGGTGGAGGAATCCAAGACCACCGAGACCGTGCTCGAAGTGGTCGAGGGCATGCAGTTCGACCGCGGTTACCTGTCGCCCTACTTCGTGACCGACCCGCAGAACATGGAGTCGGTGCTCGAGGATGCCTGCGTGCTGCTGACCGACCGCAAGATCAACATTCTCAAGGACCTGATCCCGCTGCTGGAACAGGCCGCCAAGAGCGGCCGCTCGATGCTGTTCGTTGCCGACGACGTCGAGAGCGAGGCGCTGGCGACGCTGGTGCTCAACCAGGTCCGCGGGATCCTCAAGAGCGTCGCCGTCAAGGCCCCCGGGTTCGGCGATCGGCGCAAGGCGATGCTGCAGGACATGGCGGTGCTGACCGGCGGCACGCTGATTTCCGAGGAGCTGGGACTGAAGCTGGAAGGCGTGCGGCTCGAGCAGCTCGGTCACGCCAAGCGCGTGGTGGTGGACAGCGACAGCACCACGATCATCGGCGGAGGCGGCGATCGCAAGGCGATCGACGCGCGCATCGCCCAGATCCGCCATGAGATCGACAAGACCACCAGCGATTACGATCGGGAGAAGCTGCAGGAGCGGCTCGCCAAGCTCTCGGGCGGCGTCGCGGTGATCCGGGTCGGCGCGCCGGCCGAAGCGGAGATGAAAGCCAAGAAGGAGGCGCTCGACGATGCCATCAGCGCGACCAAGGCGGCGGTCGCCGAGGGTATCGTGCCCGGGGGCGGCATGGCGCTGCTCAAGGCCATCCCGGCGATCGAGCGCCTGGAAAAGGAGTGCGACGGCGATGAACGCACCGGGGTGCAGATCCTGCGCCGCGCGCTCGAGGCCCCGACACGCCAGATTGCCGAGAACTCCGCGGTCGACGGCGGTGTCGTGGTCAGCAGGATGATCGAAGCGGTCGGCAACGTCGGGTTCGATGCCGCGCGCAAGCAGTACGTGGACCTGTTCGAGGCCGGCATCGTCGATCCCACCAAGGTGGTGCGTGTGGCGCTCGAGAACGCGGTGTCGGTCGCCGGCGTGCTGCTGCTGACCGAGGCGACCATGACCGAAAAGCCCGACCAGAAGAAAGAGGCGGCCTCCGGGGTCGACGTCTGAGGTCACACGATGGTCGAGCGATGAATACGGCCTATGGGTTTGGCAAGACGCTGGACTTGCCGTTCGGCGAGGCGGTGGCGCGTGTCATCGAGGCGCTGCAGGCCGAGGGCTTCGGGGTGCTCACCGACATCGACGTCGCCGCGACGGTCAAGGCCAAGCTTGGCCTCGACATGCCGCCCTACCGGATCCTCGGCGCGTGCAATCCCGCGCTGGCGCACCGGGCGATCGCGACCGAACCGTCGGTCGGACTGCTGCTGCCGTGCAACGTGGTGGTGCGCGAGGATGCCGCCGGCACCGTGTTCGCCGAGATCATGGATCCCGGCGCGGTGATGCGGCTGGTCAATCGGGCCGAGATCAGCGAGCTCGGCGAGCAGGTGCGCCACAAGCTCAAGCGCGTGCTGGCCGCCCTCTAGAGAGCGAGCGCGCGGGCGAGCGCAGGCGCGCGCGGGTGAGCGTGCGCTTCAGCCGTCGAGCAGGCGCCGCGTATGGCGCGCCACCATCAGATTCTCGTCGGTCGCAATCACCCAGGCGGAGGGCGCCGATCCGGCGCGCGAGATACGCGGGCCATGCACCCGATTGGCCGCCTCATCGAGCGTGATGCCGATCCAGTGCGCGTCCTGGCACACGCGCGCGCGAACCTGCCAGGCGTGCTCGCCGATCCCGCCGGTGAACACCAGCGCATCGAGGCCGCCCAGCGCGGCGGTGAGGGAGCCCAGTTCGCGGCCGATCCGGTAGACGAACAGGTCGATCGCCTCGTGTGCCGCTGGCGCCTCGCTCGCGAGCAGCGTGCGCATGTCGCTCGACAGCCCGGAGACCCCGAGCAGGCCCGAGCGCTCGTAGATCAGCTGTTCGATCGCCCCCGCGTCCATGCGCTCGTGCTGCATCAGGTAGAGCAGCACGCCGGGATCGAGTGCCCCGGTGCGCGTGCCCATCGGCAAGCCGTCGACCGCGGTCAGGCCCATGGTGCTGCAGACGCTGCGGCCCCGATCGATCGCACACATGCTCGCGCCGTTGCCCAGATGCGCGACGATGAGTTTGCCGCGGGCACAGTCCGGCGCGATCTGCGGCAGCACCGAGACGATGTATTCGTAGGACAGGCCATGGAAGCCGTAGCGCCGGATACCGCGCGCGGTCAGTTCGCGCGGCAGCGCGAACTGCTGCGCCAGCTGCGTCTGGCTGCGATGGAACGCCGTATCGAAACAGGCCACCTGGCGCACCTTCGGCGCCGCGGCGATGACCGCGCGAATAGCCGCGATCTGGTGCGGTTCGTGCAGCGGCGCGAGCGGCACCAGTTCCTCCAGATCGGCCAGCAGTGCCTGATCGACCAGCGCCGGCTGGGAATACTTGAGCCCGCCGTGCACCACGCGGTGTCCAACACCGTCGAATCCGGACTCGCGGCCCACATGAGTGGCGAACCAGTCCTGGATCGCCGCGATCGCGCCGCCGTGGCCGGCGGCGCCGATCGGCTGTTCGGCGAGCTTTCGCCCCTGCGGATCGGCGACCTGCAGTCGCGGGGAGCCGCCGATGCCCTCGACCTGGCCGTGCACACCGGCCGACAGCGAGCGGTCGGCGGCGGTCTCGAACACCGAGAACTTGATGCTCGATGAGCCGGCGTTGATCACCAGGATCGGCTCCCGCATCGGCATCATTCCGCGAGCTTGCCCAGATTGAACGTGGCCGCGGCCTGGGCGTGGGCATAGATCGCGGCGACCGCGCAGCTGGCCATGCGGGTGCGCAGATTGTCGGCCCGGCTGGTGAGGATGATCGGCACGCGCGCGCCCAGCACGATCCCGGCCGCATCGGCGTTGGCGAGGAAGCTGAGCTCCTTGGCCAGCAGGTTGCCGGCTTCCATGTCCGGCACCACCAGGATATCGGCATCGCCCGCGACCGCCGAGGTGATGTGCTTGGCGGCCGCAGCCCCGCGATCGATCGCGTTGTCGAGCGCCAGCGGGCCGTCGAGCAGCGCGCCGGTGATCTGGCCGCGCTCGGCCATCTTGCACAGCGCCGCGGCGTCGATCGTCGAGGGAATCTTCGAGGTCACGGTCTCCACCGCCGACAGGATCGCGACCTTCGGCCGCTCGATCCCCAACGCATGGGCCAGGTCAACCGCATTGCGCACGATGTCGGCCTTGTCCTCGAGGTTCGGCAGGATGTTCACGGCCGCATCGGTGATGAACAGCGGCTTGGGGTAGGTCGGTACGTCCATGATGAACACGTGGCTCACGCGACGGGCGGTGCGGATGCCGCTGTCTTTGTGTACCACCTCCGCCATCAGCTCATCGGTATGCAGGCTGCCTTTCATCAGCGCATTGGCCTGGCCGGAGCGCGCGAGCTGCACCGCCCTCTCGGCCGAGGCATGGCTGTGCGGGGTGTCCACGATCTGCAGTCCGTTCAGGTCCCGGTGCAGCGTGGCGGCCAGCGCGGCGATGCGCGATCGCGGACCGACCAGCACCGGCTCGATCAGCCCGGCGGCCGCCGCATCCAACGCCGCGGCAAGCGAGCTGTCGTCGCACGGATGCACCACCGCGGTTCGCAGCGGCGCGAGCGCATGGCACGCATGGATCAGGGCATCGTATTTCTCGTGCTTACGCGCTTCCGCCATGGCTGGAGACTCCGTTGCAGCCGTCGTCTATAGCATAGTCCCGGTGGGTGCCCGCACACCCGACGCGGATGGTACGGACAAGCCCCTATACGCGTGGCCGCGGGATTCTGAAAGCATGAGCACCGGCTTGGCGGATACGCGCACCTCTCAATGAAGCGACAGATCATTCAGTGGACCGCGGCGATGATCGGCGCCTCGGCGCTGTGCTCATTCAGTGCCGGACAATCGGGCCCGCCGGCACCCGATGCGGCGCCGGGCCGCGCGGGCGAGCAGCTCAGCCCCGCGCAGCTGGATCAGCTCACGGCGCCGATTGCGCTCTATGCCGACCCGCTGCTGGGCAATGTGTTCGCGGCCGCCACCTATCCGCTGGAAGTGGTCGAGGCGGCGCGCTGGTTGGCGGGGCCGGCGAACGCGGCGCTGAAAGCTGATCAATTGACGGCAGCGCTGCAGCAGCAGACCTGGGACGACAGCGTCAAGTCGCTGGTCGCGGTTCCCGATGTGCTGCGCATGATGAGCAGCAACCTGCAGTGGACCGAGCAGCTCGGGGAGGCTTTCCTCGCGCAGCAGGCCGACGTGATGGACTCGGTGCAACGCCTGCGGCAGCGGGCTGCGGCCGCCGGCACACTGAACAGCACGCCGCAGCAGACCGTGTTGACCGAGGATCAGGACATCCTGATCGAACCGGCGAGGCCGGATGTGATCTACGTGCCTTACTACGTTCCGACCGAGGTCTACGGCCCGTGGCCGTGGCCCGACTACCCGCCGTTCTACTTCGCGCCGCCACCGGACATCTTTTGGGGCGGTGCGCTGATCGGGTTCGGCATCGGCTACGATCTGTTCGGCCCCTGGGGCGGGTACGGGTGGAACTGGCGCGGCCACGGATTCAATATCCAGCCGCGCCGCTCGCCGCAGCCGATCCAGCCGTGGCGCCACGATCCGATCCATCGCCGCGGCGTACCCTATCGCGATAGCGGAACTTCGGCGCGCTACCCGAGGCCAAACGTAGGAACGGGCCGGGATTTTCGCGGCTTTCCGCAGACCGAGGCGCCGCGCCCCGCGACCGTACTGGCCGCGCCGCCGCCGGTAGGCCACCCGGCCGCCCCCGCGCCGGCGGCGCACCCGGCCGCCCCGGCGTTCGAGTCTTTCGGTCGGGGCGCGCAGGTGCGCGGCGAGGCGGCCCGCGGCTCATATAGCCGCTCGGCACCGGCGCCGCGATCCGCACCCTCCTCGGGCTTCCACGGCGCCGGCCGCGCCGGCGGCCCGCACAGGTAGATTGGGGCAATGCAATGATCGCGCGACGAACTGGCAACCGGTCCCTGTTGGCGCTCTGGCTCGGCATCGCCGCGCTCGGCACGGCGATGGCGGCTGCGCCGCCGGCACAGCAGCTGTTCCGCTCGCCCGAGCTGGCGGTCGATGCGCTGATCCAGGCGAATCGCGATAACCGCGTCGCGCTGCTGTCGCGAATCCTGGGCCCCGCGGGCAGCCAGCTGATTCACTCAGGCGACCCGGTGGCCGACCGCAGCGGCCGTGCGCATTTCGTCGCGGCGTATGACGTGGCGCACCGGATCGAGCTCGAGAGCCCCGACAAGGCGGTGCTGATCGTCGGCAGCGAGGACTGGCCGCTGCCGATCCCCCTGGTCCGCAACCGCTCCGGCTGGCGCTTCGACACGCCGGCGGGTGAGCGCGAGATCCTCGATCGGCGCATCGGCCGCAATGAGCTCAACGTGATCGAGGTGTGCCGCACCTTTGTGCAGGCGCAACGCGAATTCGCGGCGCTGCAGCCCGCCGGCGCACACGCGGAATTCGCGCAGCACTTCATGAGCCGGCCCGGACGGCACGATGGGCTCTATTGGCCCACCGCCGCCGGTGAGCCCGAGAGCCCGCTGGGTCCGCTGCTGGCACAGGCGCGTGCGGCCGGATATGCCGCCGAGCCGGCACATGGCAAACCGGTGCCCTACCATGGCTACTATTACCGGATTCTGACCGCGCAAGGCCCGCATGCCCCGGGCGGGGCGAAGAGCTACCTCGTCGATGGCCACATGAGCGGCGGGTTCGCGCTGCTTGCGTACCCTGCGATCTACGGCGACTCGGGCATCATGACGTTCATCATCGACCAGGATGGGATCGTCTATCAGAAGAACCTGGGCCCGGACACCGCCCGCAGTGCGCCGCGCATCGTCCGCTATGACCCCGACCCGAGCTGGCACGCACCCTGACGGCGATCGTGGCGTGAGCGGATCGGGCGGTTACTTGCGCTGGATCGAGCGCAGGTAGTCCACCAGACGGACGACCAGGTCGTCCGCCGACTGCGGACCGGGTGCATCGGATGCCCCGGCGCTGCGAAACTCGTATCCCCAGACCGGCATCTCGCGCGTTCCATGCGGCGGTTGCACCATGCGTCCATCGATGATGCGCTGCAGCTGCTCCGCCGGAAAAGTACCGCCGTGGCGCCGGCTGATCTGGGTGAGATCCGGCACCATGCTGCGGATTGAAGCGGCGACCGGTCCGTCACCGTGACCGCTGGCGCCGTGGCAGCTGGCGCAGAAGCGCTGGTAGAGCTGCGCGCCGCTGTAGCCCGAGATCTCCTCCGCCGGGCAGCGGCTGACCAGCAGCAGGCCCAGCGCCGTGGCCGCCGCGATCGTTGCCGCGCTTGCTCCAGGATGCGACTTCATCGGTAGATCCTCCGGCGCGGGTCCGCGCCCAAGGGCCATTGTCGCACCCGCGCCCAGCGCTTGGCCTGCGCAATTGCAATGCGAATCGCGCGGCCCTCCTCGTAGCGCTCTGCCAGCAGCGCGTTGGCGATTTCAATCGCCTTGTCGCGTACCGGTTCCGGCAGGTGCCGCATCGCGGGGGGAAACCGAAGGCTGGTCCATGGCATCTGTCGAGCGCTCTCCGATCAATGCACGGTGCGGGGCAACGGGGCTCAACTCTTCTTCGGACGCGCTCGCACCCCCTGACGCCGCGGCCAGGACCGCGAACTCGCGCTGGGCGCTCGCGCAGGCAGCGCGGGCTCTCCAATCGCTGCAGTCTCGTCACCCGGACTGCCCAGGGGCGCAGCGCGATCGCCATCGTCCGCGATCGCACGGGCGGCATCGCCCCGGGACTCGTCCCGCGCCTCGATCCTCTCCAGTTCCAGCGGCTCCGGCCAGGGGCCCGGCCTGGCCTCACTGTCCAGGTCGCTGGCAGCGTCGCTATCCATATCGTCCATCGCACCGGCCGAGTCCTCGGGCGGTTCGGCCTGCGCAATCGGCAGTTCGTCCCAGACCTCGTCGTCGATCTCGTCGATATCACCGTCGAACACCTGGATCTCGATCGTGTGCGTGTGATCGTCCAAGCCCACGACCTGAAACAGGTCGCCCTTGTCGAGATGCCGGTACCAGCCGCCGATCAGCGGCGGCCCCGCGGTGCTGTTCATGTTCCCTGCCCCACTCTGTGGTGCGTCGGGTTGCGACGCGTTCCGTCGATGATGCTAAGGACTCCCGCAGCGCATGACATCGGTACTAATGCGGATCCGCGCGCGACGCAGCCGCCGGACACGGCGCGGCTCACCCGCCGGCTTCATGCAGCGACTGCGTGCCGATCAGCGTGGCCAGCGAACTCAGCTCCGCCGCCACCGCCGGCAGCAGATCATCGATCGTCACGATGCCGACCGTGTCCTGCGCCTCGTTCACGACCGGCGCGCGACGTACGCCGCGCTGGCGCAGCGCCGCGATCGCCTCGCTGACACTGCTGCTCTCCGGCAGCGTCAACGGATCGCGGGTCATCACGTCCGCCACGGTCAGGGAACGCAGGTCCGCCTTGCGCAGCCACTGGCCGCAGACGATATCCCGGTCGGTCACGATGCCCAGCGGGCGCACCGGGCTCGCCAGGCCAGTCACGACCACCAGTGCCCCGATACGGCGCCGTTGCATCTCGCGTGCGGCATCGGCCAGCGGCTCACCGGGTTTGACCAGGTACACCCGTCGATGGCATATGTCCCCAATGTTCACGCGCACTCCTTGCCGACGCTCAAGCTATAGCGCGCCTGACAGGACGACTATCCGCATTGCTACGCATTGCCCTGCACCGCCCGGTCGTGGCCCAATGCTACGGGTATCATCTGGAATGTTAAAGGCATGACAGTAGGCAAGCTCTGCTCCCGCCGCGTGGTCAGCGTGCCCGGCAACGCGCCATTGTCCGACGTGGTGCGCCTGATGCAGCAGGAGCACGTCGGCGCCGTGATCGTCACCGAGGCACCGGCTGAGCAGGCGGTCGTGGTCGGAATCATCACCGATCGCGATATCGTGCAGGCACAGCTGGCGCACGTGGCCGATTTCTCCCAGCTCAGCACCGCCGATACCATGAGCCGCGACCCGCTGGTGCTGAACGAACACGATGATATCGAGGAGGCGCTGCGGCGCATGCGCGAGCGCGGGGTGCGGCGCGCGCCGGTCGTCACCGGCCGCGGGGCGCTGCTGGGGCTGGTGTCAACCGATGATCTGCTGGCGCAGATCGCGCGTGACCTGGGCGCGCTGGCGGGCATCGTCGCGCACCAGTCACCGCGGGTCAGCCGCTGAGCGGGGCTGTCCGGTCCGCTGGCCAGCTCAGCCGTACAACCAGGAGGCTTGGATAGCATGAAGATCTACGTTGCCGTTGCCGATCAGAGCGAAGCGCGATTCTACGAGGTCGAGCATCCGGCCGGCCCGTTGCGGCTGGCAGGACAGCTCACCGATCCGAAAGCGCACCTGCATGATCAGGAGTTCACTTCCGATCGAGCGGGCCGAATGTCCGACGGCGGACCGCTCGGTAGCGGCCGTCACGGCGCTTCCAGCCACGGAACCGAGAGCGAGCGCCGGCCGCGTGAGCGTGAGGCGCGGCTGTTTGCGCAACAGATTGCCGCGGCGATCGAGCACACCTATCGCCAAGGCGGCATCGAGCGGCTGATCCTGATGGCCGGGCCGCGCTTCCTCGGCCTGCTGCGCGAGGAGTTGTCGGCGCCGGTGCGCGCCCTCGTGGCCGAGGAGATTCACAAGGACCTGGTGCACGCGCCCGAGGGCGTGGTCCTGAGCCACCTGCCGGCCGAGGCCTTCCACACGCATCCGGCCTGACAGCGTGCCGCGCTAGCTGCGTGGCGCGCTCCACCAGCCGCCGCCGAGCGCGACGTACAGTGCCACCGTGTCCTGGTAGCGCACCGCGACGGCCTGCAGATCGTTGATCTGGGCCTGGTGATATTGCGCATCGGCATTGAGCACATCGAGATAGGTGTCCAGGCCCGCGGCATAGTTGGTCTGGATCAGGTGCAGCGCCTGCTGCGCCGCCTGCAGCGCCGTGTCCTCGGCATCGAGCGCCGACGCATCGTGCTCGAGCGCGCGCAGCGTGTCGGCGACCTGGCCGAACGCGCCGAGGACCGTCTGCCGATACAGCGCCGAGGCTTGGTGATAGTTGTCGATCGCGGCCTTGCGCTTGAACCACAGCGTGCCGCCCTCAAACAGCGGTGCGCTCGCGTCGGCGCCGATGTTCCAGGCGCGCCCGCCGGAGTCCAGCAGCGTTCCGGTCGTCAGGCCATTGGCGCTGTAGCTGCCACTCAGCGTGAGGCTCGGCAGCAGCGCCGCGGTCGCGACGCCGACATTGGCGCTGGCCGCGTGCGCGGTCGCCTCGGCCACCAGGATATCCGGCCGCTGGCGCACCAGTTCCGACGGCAGGCTCACCGGCAGCTCGCCCGGCAGCGTCAGCTCGGCCAGCGCGATATCCGGTGCGCGCCACTCGGCCGGGACGTGTCCGGCCAGGGTCGCGAGCAGGTCCTCGCTTTGGGCGAGCTTCTGCTCCAGCTGCGGGATCGAGGCCTGGTAGGACGCGAGCTGGCTCATCAGGCTCAGCACGTTGCTGTACGGGACGGTCCCGGCCTGCGACTGGATCTGCGCCAGCTTCAGCTGCTCGGCCTGCAGCTCGATCAGCTGCTGCGTGGCCTGGATTTCGGCGCGATAGGCCGCGCCGGCAATGATCGTGTTGACGATGTTGGACACCAGCGTCAGGTAGGTGGCCTGCTCGCTGGCGCGCTGCAGATCGACCTGCGCCTTCGAGGCTTCGATCAGCCGTCGCTGCCCGCCGAACACGTCGAGCGCGTAGTTCACGCTGGCGGACAGCGTGAACAGGTTGAAGACGGTTGACGGTGCAGCCGCCTGGCCGAACCGCAGCGCCGAGAACCGCTGCCGGGTGGCCGCGGCATCGGCCTCGACCTGCGGAAAGAAGATGCCGTAGCCGCTGCGCAGGCTGTCCTCGCTGGATCGCAGGCTCGCCTGCGCGGCCTCGAGGCCGGGATTGCCCGCCAGCGCCTCAGCCACGATCGCATCGAGCTTCGCGCAATTGAACAGATGCCACCAGTCCGCCTGCAGCTTCGCCCCGGCAGTGAAGTGCTGCACTGTGCCCTGCGCAGCGCCGGTCGCGAGCGGATCCTGCCCATAGATATAGTGCGTCACCGGCGGCGCTTTCGGGTGGACGAAATTCGGGCCGACAGCGCAGCAACACAGCACGCCCGACAACGCGGCAACGGCGCAGCGTTGCCGCAGCCGGCAGCCGGCCGGGCTACTGTTCGCCGACATAGACGTCCACCAGCTGGCCGGGGTAGAGGTGCAGGTTGGAGGAGTTTTCGAACCGGAAGATCACCGGTAGCACGCGCACGTCCACGCGCTCCTGGCGTCCGTTGGAGAGCTGGATCTTGGGCGAGACATAGGGCTGGATGCGCGCGAAGGTCAGCGGCACGTGGATCTGGGTGCCGCGGATGAACATCTGCGCCCGGATCTTGCTGGGGTCGGGCAGACGGTCGATCAGGATCTCGTCGATGTAGGCGCGCACCTCGAGATGACCCTGCGGCGTCGCCATCACGATCAGCGGATCGTAGCCCTGCGTGGACGAATCGTAGGCGCCCTGCGAGGATACGTAGCTGCCGGCGCCGGTCTGCACGGTGAGCACAACGCCATCGGCCGGGGCCCGGATGGTGTATTTGGCCAACAGCGCCGCGGATGCCGCGTAGGCCTTTGACAGGGCAACGTATTGCCGTTCCTGATTTTGAACATCGTAGATCCAGGCCCCGGCTTTGGTGAGCTCATATTGCCGCTCGATGACCTGCAGATTGGTCGCGGCCACCTTTTGGGCGTTGCGGGCATTGTCGAGCGCATCCATGCTGACCGATCGGGGGTCGAGCTCGTACGAGCGCTGCTGCTTGTCCAGGGCGTCCTGCGCGTTCTTGAGGCTCGCGCGGGAATTGTCGACCTGCGCCAGCGCGACCGCGAGATTCTCCGGTCGCGGCTCGGCCTTCAGCTCGTTGAGCATCGCCTGCGCGGCGTCCGCCTGCGCGCGCAGTTGATCGGTGGTGGCACGCTGTACCGAATCGTCGATGGTCAGCAACGCATCGCCGCGGTGCACCTGCTGGCCCTCGCTTGCGAGGATCTGCGTGATCGGACCTGCGACCTCGGGGAAGATGTTGATGTTCTGGCCCTGCGCCTGGTCGCTCTCGACCAGGCCCTCCGAGTAGATACCCTGCGCGTACGGGTTGGCGGCCGGCGTGAACAGCGGCGGCTGCGCCTTGGGCTGCTCGGCAAAGATGAACGCGCTGACCAGCGCCAGGATCAGGCCGCAACCCGAGAGGATGAACACGATCTTATTGCGCATCGAGATTCCCCTCTTTCAGGCTTGATCTTTCGAAGCCCGTCAACCTCCCGTCTTCCATCTTCATGATGCGGTCGGCAAAGTCATAGATTCGGCCGTCGTGCGTGACGATGATGATGCAGCGTTGCGCGGTCAGAATGTGCTCGCGCACGAACTGCACCACATTGCGTCCGGTGTCGCCGTCCAGCGAGGCGGTCGGCTCATCGAGGATCAGGATGTCGGGCCGGCCGACGATCGCGCGCGCGATCGCGACCCGCTGCTGTTCGCCGCCGCTGAGCTTCACCGGCGGCAGATCCGCGCGGGTCTTCAATCCGACGATCTCCAGGTCCTTGCCGGCTTCGATGAGCGCCTCGTCCCACGGCCGCTTCTGCAGGATCAGCGGGATCGCGACGTTCTCCACCGTGCTCAGACGTGGAAACAGATGGTAGTCCTGGAACACGAAGCCGATCTTGTGCAGTCGGAACTCCGCCAGCGCATCGTTGCTGATGCTCCAGATGTCGGTGTCCTCGACCTTCACGCTGCCGCTGTTCGGCCGCAGGATGCCGGAGATCATGCTGAGCATCGTGGTCTTGCCGCTGCCGGATGGACCCACCACGTAGAGCATCTCGCCGAAATTGGCGTCGAAGCTCACGTCCTTGACGGCGTGCGTCCTGGCATCGCCTTCGCCGAACCACTTGTTGAGGTCCGCGGCCTGTATTGCGACGTTCGGCATCGCTAGCCCCGGAAGATGTCGAATGGCTCGATCTTCAGCACCTTGCGCACGCCGACATAGCTCGAGATCGACGCAATGACGACCACCATCACGAACGCGAGGCCGAGGTTTCCAGCGGTGACGATCGCCGCATAGTCGGGCAGGTACATTCGCGCGAGCCAGATCACCGCCGCGCACAGACCGACGCCAAAACCGTAGCCGGTGAGCGAGACGAACGTCGCCTGGAATAGGATCATGTAGACCAGCTCGCGCCCCTTGGCGCCGATCGCCTTGAGCGCGCCGAACTTCTCGATGTTCTCCAGGATGAACGTATAGAACGTCTGGCCCGAGATCGACAGGCCGACGATGAAGCTCATCACCGTCATGATCAGCAGATTGGTGCCGAAGCCGGTCTGGTATTTGTAGAAGTAGGAGATCTTCCGGATGAAATCGTCCTTCGTCAGCGCAAGGTAGCCGGCCGCGGCGACCCGCCGCTTGATGCTGGCCACGTCGGCGGCCGACTTCGGCTCGACCAGTACGTAGGAAATCGTGAACCGCGTGTTGGGTATGTACTGCAGGGTCCGGAAGTAGGTCGTATAGAGCGTGGGCACGCCGAACAGGCCGCTCGAGGCGACGTGCGCCAGTCCGACGATCACGCCGCGATGATCATTGAGCTCGAACTCGGTGCCGATGCTCGCACCCTTGAGCTTGTAGAATTCCGAATCCTTGATCGCGATGAAGGCATTTTCCGCGAAGATATCCTGGATGCTTCCAGAAATGAGCTGCGGCCTGCCGAACAGGCTGCTGTCGTCCAACCCGATGACATTTGCCGACTGATAGGTACCATCGCGCAGCCGCAGCAGTGCGGCGCCGGTGTAGAGCGGCACCGCGTACTTGACGCCGGGAATGCTGCGCACCTCGTCCAGCACGTAGTCCGGCAACGGAATGCTGTTGGCCACCGTCTGCACCGCCGGATCCATGACCCACATCGATGCACCAATATTGATCACGGTGGAGGAGGCGCGGGCCAGGACGCCGGCGAATAGCGAGGTCATCTCGATCATCAGGAACACCGCAAAGGTGATGCCGACCAGCAGCGCGGCGAACTTGGCCCGATCGTTGACCAGCAGCTTGTAGGCAATTTTCAGTGTTCCCGGCATATGGGATGTTTCCGGCAGCGCAACGACCGGTTGCTCAGCCGCTGAGCGGCTGCGCGCAGCACGCCCGAAGGCTCGGGCGCACAGACATCGATGTCCTCATGACAACCGGCCGCTCCGCGGGGGCACCGCGTGCAACGAGCGGCAGCTTGTAGACGATGTTCGGAATGCCAAGCATGGACCACAGGATGCTGCCGCGGCCCGGTCGATGAGAATAGGTACTAGTAGCAACCCCGTAGGCACAGCTACGAATCGCGACTGCGGCAGGCTAAAGTTCAGTATTTACGGGCATTGCGTCGGCATGCCTGCCACTTTTTTGAAGGAGAGATCATGCGTTCCGTTCGCCGTATCCTGGTCGCGGTCAAGGAGCCGGTATCGCGTGCGACGCCGCCGGCGGTCCACAAGGGCCTGCAGCTGGCGCGCGCGCTCGGGGCGCGGCTGGAGCTGTTTCATGCGCTGACGGCGCCGATCTTCGCCGAGACCTTCATCTACGGCGACCGCAGCTTCAGCGACGTCACGCACGACATGCAACAGCTGGCGCTGAAGGGGCTGGAGGCCATGGCCGCGCGACTGCGTGGCCATGGCCGGCAGCGCCGGCTGAAGATCAGCATCGCGGCCGAATGGGATTCACCGGCCTATGAAGCCATCATCCGGCGCGCGCACGCCAGCAACGCCGATCTGATCGTGGCCGAGCGGCACGCGGGTCGCCACTTCGCGCCCGCGCTGCTGCACCTCAACGACTGGGAGCTGCTGCGCCGCAGCCCGGTGCCGGTGCTGCTGGTCAAGAGCGCTGCGCGCTATCAACATCCGGCAGTGCTCGCCGCGGTGGATCCGGGTCACGCCGCAGGCAAGACAGGGCGGCTCGATGCTGCAATCCTGGCCCTGGGCAGCGCCGTTACCGCCGCGTTGGGCGGGCGGCTGTACGCGCTGCACGCGTACCTGCCGGTCCAGGGCGGGCGGCGACCGACGGACGCGCTGGATGCCGAGACCGCCGCGCGGATCAATGCCCGGATCGCCGCCGACGCGCAGGCTCGTTTCGAGCGCGTGCTCTCAGGTGTGCGCATTCCGCGATCCCGGCGGCGGCTGCTGGACCTGCCGCCGACCGAGGCGATCGGCGGCGAGGCGCAGCGCATTCGAAGCGCCATCGTCGTGATGGGCGCGGTGTCGCGCTCGGGCGTGCGCCGATGGGTGATCGGCAATACTGCCGAGAGCCTGCTGGATCGGCTCTCCTGCGACCTGCTGATCGTCAAACCACCGAGGTTCAATTCCGGGGTGGCGCGCCGGCCGAGCGGGCCGCGCCTGGTGCCGGCGATGCCGCTGGTCCCCTGAAAAACGCACCAATCCGCGGCCCGCGGCCGGCGGCCGCGATCGCTACGGAAGATACGTAACGACATCGGTCCGGCGCGTGCCCTAGCATCGTTCGCCATGAACGACAGCCCGCCGATGGTGTATGTGGTGGACGATGATGACGCCGTCAGGAGTTCGCTGCGTCTGCTGCTGAAGTCGAGCGGGATGACCGTGACGGCGCTGGCGTCGGCGCAGGAGTTTCTGGACAGCTACGACCTGGCTCAGGCCGGCTGCTTGGTGCTCGACGTGCGCATGCCGGGCTTCAGCGGGCTCGAGCTGCAGCAGGAATTGAACCGCCGTGGCGCGATCATTCCGGTGATCTTCATATCCGGCCATGGCGACGTGCCGATGGCGGTGGAAGCGATGCAGCATGGCGCCTTCGATTTCCTGCAGAAGCCGTTTCGCGACCAGGATCTGATCGACCGCATCCAGGCTGCGCTGCGCAAGGACCATGAAAACCGCGAGCAGCTTCTAAACAGCCCGCTGATCCGCGAGCGCTTCGAGTCCCTGACCCCGCGCGAGCGCGAGGTGCTGGCACTGATGGCGGAAGGCCGCCCGAACAAGATCATTGCGGCCGCGCTTGGCATCAGCCAGCGCACGGTGGAGATTCACCGTGCGCGGGTTATGGAAAAGATGCAGGCCTCGTCACTGGCGCAGCTGGTACGCATGACCTTCCAGCTGGCGCTTGCGCCTGCCAAGCTCGCTCCGCAAGGCATCGCGCACGCGCGCGCGAGCTCGAAACTGTGAGCTGAGCCGCAGAAATCTCATCGCGGCGACTTCATGGCGAGCGCCGCATCATTGACCCATCGCTTGTCGCAGAAAGAAGACCGTTGCTCTTTGCAGTCGAATGGAGAGAAAATTCGCTGCGGTCGAATCGTGACCTTACTTGTGAGGAATCTATGGCAGCTACGACTACCCCCACCGCCCGAAGCACTCGCCGTCCCGCCCCAAAGACCCTGCGCCCGCTTCGTGCCGACGCGGTTGCTGCGGTGATCGATCCGGAGCATCGCCGCGCGCTGATCGCCGAGGTTGCCTACTATCGTGCCGAACGCCGTGGCTTCGAGCCCGGTCACGAAACGGAAGACTGGCTGAGCGCCGAAGCCGAGGTGGATACCGCGCTGACGCTGGGAGTCGTGAAATCCGGCAACTGATCGGGACCTCCTGAGCGCCAGCCGGCGCTATCGCTTCCAAGGTACCTGCCAGGGCTGCGCAGGCCGGAGGAATTTGTCGGACCGAAGAATGCAGCCCTTCAAAGCCACTCCGGGAGGAATGCGAATCGCCGCAACAGCCATTCGCTTTCAGCCCCGTGGCTGAAATTCCCGACTGACGATTCCCGCGACGATCATCGCTGCAGTGCACACTCGCCATCTTGCCGCAGTAAGCTTGGCCCGATGAAGGCCTGGACGGTTACAGCGCTGCTGGCAGCGCTGGCCACGGCGGCGTGGCCGATGCCGGCGTGGGCGTCGAGGTCCGAGACGCTCGCGGCACCCGACGTGCGCGCGGCATTGACCGCATTGACGTCGGGCGAGCTGCCAGCGGCCGTGCGGCGGCGGAATTTCGAGGCGGTGCGCGCCCAGCTCGCGCAGCTGTATGCCCGTCGCGGCGACGTGTTGCTCTGGAGCCGGGAGCTGCGTCCGACGGTCGAGGCGCTCAGCCTGGTTCGCATCCTGACGTCGGCTGATGCGCATGGACTCATTCCAGACGACTACCAGGCCGCTGCGCTCGCACAGACCGTCCAGTCGCTGCCGCAAAGCATGGCCGGGCTCGATCAGTGGGCGCAGTTCGATCTGCGCCTGTCGCTGGCCGCGCTGGCGTTCATCACCGACCTGCACCGCGGTCGCATCGATCCGCGCGCCGCCGGCTTTGAGCTGCCGCAGGATCGATCCGGCTTTGATGCGGCCGCGATCCTCGAGCAGCTGGCCGGACCGACCGATCCGGCAGCGCTTCTGGAACGGATCGTACCGCAATACATTCACTATCGACTGCTCGAGCAGGCGCTCGCGCGCTTCCGGCAGCTCGCACTGCAACCGGATCTGACACAGCTACCGGCGTTACCCGCGGCGAAAGTAGCCGCCGGTGGGCGCTATGCGGGTGCACCGGCCTTGCGCCGGCTGCTCGCGGCGCTCAACTGCCTGCCGGCGCCGGGCTCGCCCTCGGCCACCTCGCCGCCTGCCACGCTATTGCCTGCACCGGACCCGCTCGTGCTCGATGGCGAACTGGTCGCGGGGCTGAAGCGCTTTCAGGCGCTCTACGGTTTGCAGGTGGACGGCACGCTTGGCCGCACGACTTATGCTGCGCTGACGGTCCCGCTGGCGCAGCGCGTGCGCCAGATTGAACTGACGCTCGAGCGCTGGCGCTGGCTGCCGCCGCTGCAGGCGCCGAGCATCATCGTCAATATCCCGGAGTTTCGTCTGTTCGCGCCATCGGCCGGACAGGATCGCGAGGACCAGATGCTGCGCATGGACGTGATCGTCGGCCGCCAATATGCGCGCACCCGTACGCCGGTGTTCAGTGCGGACATGAAGTACGTGGTGTTCCGCCCTTATTGGGACGTGCCGCGCAGCATCCTGCTGCACGAGATCCTGCCGCTGCTGGCGAAGAATCCGCGCTACCTGGAGACGCAGGAGATGCAGATCGTGCGCGGCGAGAGCGATGAGGGCACGGTGCTGCCGGCCGACACCCGAGAACCTTCAGGCGCTGGCCGCGGGTCGCTTGCGGCTGCGGCAGCGACCGGGCGCAGGCAACGCGCTCGGGCTGATCAAATTCATGCTGCCGAACGACCACGATGTCTACCTGCACTCGACCCCGGTGCCGCGGCTGTTCGAACAGGCGCGCCGCACGTTCAGCCACGGCTGCATCCGTGTCAGCGATCCGGTGGCGCTGGCCGAGCAGGTACTGAAGGGCGCCCCCGGGGACTGGACGCGCGAGAAGATCATCGGGGAGATGAATGGCAGCGCTACATCGTTGCACGTGCCACTGGCAACGCCCGTGCATGTGCTGATCGTCTACGGCACCGCGATCGCGTCCGAGGACGGTGCGGTGCATTTCTTCGACGACATCTATGGCTATGACCGCCGACTCGGAAGTGCTGCTCGGCCTGGCGCCGGTGAACGCCCGACCCTGACGGGCGGGGAAGGACCGATCCCGGGGCGGGCTACCAGAAGCGGACGCGGCCGGTATCGACGTGGACGAAATCCGAGTTCGGGTAATAGCCGACCCCGCCGCGGCCCCAGGAACGCGCCAGCTCACCGAGCCCGCGCGTCGAATAGCCCTCGAGGCGAATGTCGATTGCGCGGCCTTCCATGTGCAGGCTGTGCTGCGCGACCCCATCGGAGCCGCGCCGCAACATTGCATTGGTGGCGGCCGAGCGATAGCCGGAAATGACCTCGAACGGGGCATCGCGGTTCGCCAGCACCTGCAGGTTGAACAGGATGTCGAGCAGCGTCGGGTCGATCGGATGCACGTCACCGGTCCGGAAATCGCGCAGCAGCTGGTTGACCTGCAGCAGCGCATCGGGCCGGTAATTGCCATCGGCAAAATAACGCGTCGTCAGGCGCTCACCGGTATGCGTGTGCACGAATGACACGGTGCGTGCAGTGGCAACGGACGCCAGCGCCGGGGCCGAGGCGATCGCGGCAAGCGTGCCGCAACCGGCGCCCAGCCGCTGGAGGAAACGGCGGCGCTCAAGCATGTCGCAGCTTCGCAGTGCATTCACTTTCGGCATGATCTGGACTTGAACCTCGACAGGGGAACGTACCTTTATATAGGGCCGGTTGGATGATACCCAAGCCCCCGCGGCTGGCAAGCAAGCCGGTCCGGTGCGCGCAAAGCTGCGCCGCACAACAGCGCCGCCGCTGCCCGTGATTATGTCCGCTGCGCGGCCATGCGATCGGCGGCACGAAAGAACTGGCGCGCATGCGCCAGCAGCTCACCGTCGCTCGGATGATCGAGCGTCTCGACCGC
Organism: uncultured Gammaproteobacteria bacterium; assembly: GCA_963701975.1. Taxonomy (GTDB): domain Bacteria; phylum Pseudomonadota; class Gammaproteobacteria; order Steroidobacterales; family Steroidobacteraceae; genus FEN-1191. The sequence continues at coordinate 1,866,633 of OY969692.1, read as the reverse complement.
CGCAATCCGCGGCAGCAGCTGCGGCGCATGGCGCTGGATGTGCTTGTAGAGCTCGTGCTTGGCGCTGGCCGGACCCCCGATCAGCACCGCGCCTGCAGTACCGATCGCATCCACCACCGCATGAAAGAACGCCTGGTCCTCGGCACTGTGTCCGCTGCCGATCGAGTTGGCCTTGTGGTGGATATGCCGCGTCGGACGTCCCGGGTGCACCAGCGCGCGCTCAGCCTCATCGGCACTGAAGTGGAACACGCGGGCCTCGTGATGATCGATCCAGACCGCGGCATGAAAATGCTGGCTCAAGAATTACTCCTCATATAGCGACTAGCGAATCGGCCCCGGCAATCGGGCCTGCAGCGAGCGCAGCTGCTGCTCCAGGGTTTGGATACGCTCGAGCAGCCCGAGTGCAAGCGACAGCCCCGAGGTGTCGAGATCGAAGTCCTCGAGCAGGCGGCGCGCCTGGCGTGCCGCGCTCAATGCGGCTGCGCCGAACAGCGGCTGCGCACTGGAAACATCGATCGGCTCGATCGACCCCGAGCTGACCAGCTCCTCGAGCACCGGCATGGACAGACCGCTGAGCTCGGCGAGCTCGGACAATGATACCGCGTGCTCTTCCAGCCAGAGCACCTCCGTGAGCTCAACTCGCATGACTGCCCTCCTGCGAAAAATGCGCGCGCGGGTCGAACGCCGAGATCTCACCCAACTGGCGGTACAGTGCGCTTTCCGGCTCGCCGACCACGCTCGGCACGACGATCAGCACCACCGCATAGAGATCGCCTGATCCGCCTTTCGGCGTCGGCAGGCCGCGCCGCGGCAAGCGCAGATGCCGGCCGGCCTGCGTGCCCGCCGGTACCTTGAGTCGCACTGCACCACCGGGTGTCGGCACCTCGATCGAGGTGCCGAGGACCGCCTCCCACGGCGCGAGCGGCAGATCCAGGTACAGGTCGTGGCCGCTGGCCCGATACAGCGGATGCGGCCGCAGGCTGATGTTCAGATACAGATCGCCGTTGCGGCCACCGTTGAAGCCCTTGCCGCCCTTGCCCGGCACCCGCAACCGCTGCCCGTCGGTGGCGCCCTTGGGGATGCGCGCCTTGAACTGGTGCGGCACGCGACGCACGTTCCCCTGCGCGTCATACTCGGGCATGTTCAGATCCAGATCGATCTCGGCGCCGGAATACGCCTGGGCAATCGTGATCGGCACCGCGATCTCGTAGTCCTGTCCCGGCATCGACATCGGCGCGCCGCCGCGGCCGCGAGCGCCACGCAGGTGCTCGAACAGTTCCGACAGGTCCAACCCCTCGGCAGAGAAAGAGCTGCCGTCACCGAACGGCTGCCACTGCTGCTGCCAGTCCGGCGGCGGCCGAATGTCCTCTCCGGGCCGATGCGCCCCGAGCTGATCGTAGGCCGCGCGCTTGTCGGTGTCCTTGAGCGTCTGGTACGCCTCGGCGACTTCCTTGAATTTCTCCTCGGCGTCGGCTTCCTTCGAGACATCCGGGTGATACTTGCGCGCGAGCCGCCGATAGGCCTTCTTGATGTCATCCTCGCTCGCGCCGCGCTCGAGCCCGAGAATGGCGTAGTAGTCCTTGTATTTCATAACCGCTGTCGCCATCGCCCCTGGGGAGCCCGCCGCTTCAGAATAACGCAGCTGCGGGCAAAGATCGCGCCCAGCCCGGCTGGCACTGCGTATTCCTACCTACAGCGGCCATCGTGCAAAGGGCGTACACTCCAGACCCCCTGCGGCTGTGCGCCCGCCGCAAAACAACATGGTTCTCGGCGCGGGGTGATCGTCCGATTCGCATTTGCCCACCGTGTGGAGGCAGGCATGTACCGATTTCGCGCATCTCTGGGTGTCGCATTGGCCGCGATGCTGGCGGCGTGCGGCTCCGACAGTCCGACGGCGACGCCGGCCTCGTCCACCGCGCACGGCACGCTTGCGGACTCCCCGCCGCTGCGCGTCGCATCGGCCGATGCGGCTACCGTCGCGGCGCAGCTGGGCGCCACCACCCAGGGCGCGCAGGTGCTGCAGCTCGCCGGTACGCCGGCCTGCGGCGTCGATTTTTATTACATCAAGTTCTGGACTACCGGCGCAGCCGGTGAGACCACGGAATCCTCCGGCGCGCTGATGGTGCCGACCGGGGCGGCGCCCGCCTGCTCCGGCCCACGCCCGATCGTGCTGTACGGGCACGGCACCGAGCCCGAGAAGTCATTCAACATCGCCGACCCCACCGCCTTTGCCACTACCAACGGCGAAGGCGCGCTGATTGCCGCGATGTTCGCCGCCCAGGGTTACATCGTCGTCGCGCCGAACTTTGCCGGCTATGACATCTCGACGCTGGGCTATCACCCGTACCTGAATGCCACGCAGCAGTCGGGCGAGATGATCGATGCACTGACGGCCGCGCGTGCGGCGTTGCCGACGACGTTTGCCGCGTCCACCAGCGACAATGGCAAGCTGTTCATCACCGGCTACTCGGCGGGCGCTCATGCCGCGATGGCGACGCAACGGGCACTCGAAGCCGCCGGTAAGACCGTGACCGCAGCGGCGCCGATGTCCGGCCCGTACGCGCTCGAGGCGCTGTTCGACGCGGTCATTTCCGGCGACGTCAACCTTGGCTCCACCGTATTTGCGCCGCTGGTGACGACCAGTTATCAGCATGCCTACGGCAACATCTACAGCACGCCGAGCGACTTCTATTCGGCCACCTACGCCACCGGCATCGACACGCTGATGCCGACCACACTGACGCCGTACACGGAACTATTCACCCAGGGCAAGCTGCCGCAGTTGGCGCTGTTCGACAGCACGACGCCGGTCGTTACGGTTCCGAACAATCCCGCGCTATCGACCCAGCTCACCGGCTTTCTCGCGGTACCGCAAAACCAGTTCGCCGTATTCTTCGGTGATCCCTACCTGATCAACAACAGCGTGCGCGTCAACTACGTCCTCGACCTGGCGTCCGATCCCGACGGCACCGAGACCGGTTCGGCGAATCTCGCACCGGTGGCCCCGACCTATGGGCTGCGCCTGGATCTGTACAAGAACGACATGCGCAACGGCAGCTGGGCGCCCAATTCGCCGACCCTGATGTGCGGCGGAGAGAACGATCCAACCGTATTCTTCACCCCCGATACGCTGACCATGGCCGCGTTCTGGAGCGGCCTGCCCGCGGGCCTGGTGAGCGTGCTCGACGTGGATCCCGCCGGTGGGCCGTCCGGTCCGTTTGCTCAGATCCAAGCCCTCTTTCAGGGATCACAGGCGCAGGAGCTTGCCCAACTGCAGACCCCCGCCGGGGGTGGCCTGTCGCTCGCGGCCGCGAAGCAGGTGCTGGCGCAGAACTACCACGAACCCACGGTGCACCTGTTCTGCTCGCTCGCCGTGCAGAAGTTCTTCAGCAACTTTTAATCAGCCAATTCTAAAAAGGAATCGGCCATGACCAAATTCGCTCTTCGCGCGCTGCCCATCCTGCTGCTGGCGCTGACCGCCTCGATCGCCCGGGCCGACGAGATCCCGAACAATACGTTCCGCCTAGGGGAATACTGGGTTTTTTATCACGTCTACGCGGATGACCTCTCGGGACCACTTGTACAGCCGGGCCTCGGTGTCACGGTAAAGGACGTTCAGACGCCGTACGTGGCGTATCTGCGCCGGCTCTCGACCCACTTCACTGTCGAGGTCGCCTTTGGCGTTCCGCCGCTGACCAAGACCTATGGCAAGGGGCCAGCAACGATCGGTTCGGTACCATACAATGGCCAGCAGCTCATCAGTGCGCGCTGGCTCGCGCCGAGCGTATTGATGGAATATGTCTTCCTCGACGACAGCTACAAGCTGCGGCCGTATTTTGGCGTCGGGCTCAATTACGTGGTCTTTTACGACCGCAATTCAAGCCCGGCCGGTAACGCGGTTGCGGGCGGCCCGACCAGCGTATCGCTGCCGAACTCGCTCGGGCCGGCGGTCACCGCGGGCCTGAATTACCAGATATCGCGCCACTGGAGCCTCATGGCCTCCTATTCCGCCTCCCGGGTGCAGACTCTGTCGACAATCCATACCGGAGGCGTAGACCGCTTCTCTCATGTCAGCTTTGGGCCGCAGACACTCGTGGTGGCGGCCGGCTTTTCGTTCTAGCGCGGCGCCATCAATCGACTGCGCCGAAATGCAGCGGCTGGATCCGGCCACGACGCGCGGCCATAGCCAGCAGGACGGCGGTCAGCAACAACGACCATAGAAGGGCGACGATGGACGCTTCGACACCGAAGGCTCCACCGCTCAGGAGACTCGGGCCGCCGACGCGGGTCACGAATAATCCCGGATCGACGTGGCCGGACATCGCCGCGCCAAACAGCACCGATTCGGTCAGGTCCCAACCAAAATGCAGCCCGATGGCAAACCACAGGTTGCGCGTCAGGATGTAAGCGGAGCACAGCAACAAGCCCGACTCGAGCGTGATCGCAACGGTACTCACGAGCCCGGCTCCCGGGTTCGCCAGGTGCAAGGCGCCGAACAGCACAGCGGAAATGCCCATCGCAGGCCAGGTGCCCAGGCTGCGTTCGACGAGGCGAAACACCAGCCCGCGGAAGACCAGCTCCTCGGAAACTGCTGACGTCAGCGAAATGCCCACCGACCCGATGGCGGCGATGCCGGCTCCCTTGGTGATCGTTACATCGGTAAAGACCGCGACCGTGCCAAGCGTGATGCCGAACAACAGCAGGCCGAGGATGGCGCCGATGACCGCGTGCATCCATGCGCCGTAGAGAAAGAGTTCCGTGGCCGCCCGCCGTTCAACATACCGTGTGTACCCGATATAGGCCGCCAGCGCGGTGGGCACACTGCCCGCGTAGACCAGGAACACCCAGCCGGGCGCGTGCCTGACGCCTAATAGCCCCCCGAGCCAGGCGACCAGGAATTGCACTCCAATGGTCGCGGCGGCGACTGCGATGCCGCCGATCAGCAGGCGCACGATGGAGTAATGCGCCAGCGATCGTGCCCAGGATCCCATCCTTGGGTTCTCCTTCAGGACAGACGCAGGAGTCCGTCCCCTCAGTCGCTTAGATTAGCCAGCAATTCAATGCCATCAAAGTCCTGCGCGGGCCTCGAAACGCGACCCGGGGTCATCGCCCATGCGGCGTCTTTGAATGACCCCTTACCGGTAGGGATTTTGAACAGCCGAGTGCTCGCTTTCCGGATTTGAAGTTAGCAGGCGCTGCAAGTGCCTGATTTGGAAATAGCATCAGATATCCTGTTCAACCAACCTCCCGCAGCACTCGTCTGGACGGATCCAACGTCGGACCTTAGAATGCGCGGCTCTTTGCGACAGTTGGGCACCGGCCCACACCGCCGCTTCGCAACGGTTTCAGTTGATACAGCGCGCCCGTAGCTCAGTTGGATAGAGTACCTGGCTACGAACCAGGGGGTCGGGAGTTCGAATCTCTCCGGGCGCGCCAATCCATCAAATCATCAAATACTTACACTCGCGTGTACGAACTATCAGGCTTGGCGTAGGGAATTCGTAGGGTTTGCCTCGACGACTTCCCAAGCTCGTTCGATTCGTTTGGCTGCGCTCGCCAAATGCTCCGGCGCCAAGTGCGCATACCGTAGCACCATCTCGAACGACTTCCAGCCACCCAACTCCATCAACTCCTGCAGCCGCGTACCACTCATCACGTGCCAGCTGATGTGGAAGCCGGACTCGGCGTTGACGAATTGCGCGGTTACGCGAATACAGCCACCTGCGCTGCGCACGCTGCCCTCGAGTACCATGTTGACGCCGAGATCGCGTGCGATTTGCCGAACGTTGACATTGCACCCCTTGTAGGAAGACGACGAGGTACGTGACGGAACCTCGAGGCCCGGAATACGGGCCATGGTGTGAATCAATTCGTCGGCCATTCCGTCGCTGAAATACTCTTTGGCCGCATCGCCCGTGAGATTGGTGAATGGCAGGACTGCGATGGACTTGCGCTCTGCGGATGGCGCCTGCGAGGCTGGCGCGCCCGAGCTGGTGAGTCCCGTAGGGCGCGCCTGTACGGATCGAGGCGGCGGTGCGGCAATCACACCGACATCGGCAACGAACCGATAGCCCCGGCCGGGTTCGGTGACGATGAACCGATGCTCGCCCGGACTCTCACCCAGGGCGCGGCGGATCACCGAGATGTTCTGGTTGAGGCTGTTCTCCTCGACGATGATGTTTGGCCAGATCGCCTTCAGCACCGTTGCCTTGTCGAGCCGCGAACAATCTTTCGTTCCCGGACCCCCCACGACATTCAGTTCGAGGTCAAGAATTCGAAAAAGTATGCGGCTATGGGCGGCTGGGGGTTCGGGCACTTCAACGCAGATGGCAAACCGGGCGACGAGGCGCTACTCAAGACTTGCGCTCGATCCACCAACTGTTCCTCGGCCGACAGAGGTTGCTTGCCGCGCAGATAGTTGCGGAGTGCAGGTTGGCTGTCAGGCGCGGGCGGGCCCTTGTTGCGAGCTTGTTTGGAGCGGGTCCTTTCGATCAGCAGATTCCGCAGTATGCCCAATGCCCCCGGAAGTATCGACCTGATCCAACAGAGGCCGGAGGATGGCGGCGATCCTGCCGACCGAGCGTTCGTCGCGAAATAGCGTGTCGTGCCAAGCCGGCAGACGGTAACGTAGAAGCTGGCCCCTGACCAGATCGCCCCAGCCCATGTTTTGATCCGACCAGCGGCTGATAGGAAGCTCGTTGCTCTCAAATAAAACCACATCGCCGGTGGTGGCGGGCGCCTGGTACTCGACGCGCGCGCGCATCAGATCTGACAGGAACCAGATGTCCTGGTTTGTCAGTGCAGTGAATTCCTCAAGACTCTTGATGAGCCCTAACGCTACCAAAGTGCGAATCAGTCTGTTCCACTTCGCGAACCTCGTCGTTGCCACGAACTCATCGAATTGCAGCGCGCGAAAGCTGGCCAGGGTGTGCCGGTGAATATTGAGTCTGCGGCGCAGGTCGAATAGAACGGCGTGCGGGAACGGTACCCGCACGTCATAGTTGGGCGACCAGGTGTCGGCCATTATCACCAGCGGGACACGCTCTCCGGCCAGCCGCAACTGGCGCGCGGCTTCGTAGGCGATGAGACCAGCGATACAAAGGCCCATGAGGATATAAGGGCCGTGCGGCCGCGCCGCGCGGATAAGGTTGACATAGTCGGCTGCGACCTGCTCCAGGCTGCGGCAGGGCAACGGTTTCGGATTGATGGGATCGAACAGCTGAACGGCGAGAAATCTCCGATCCGTACCGATCGTTTGCGACAGCTTGTAATACAACATTCCATTGTTGATCGCGATGATCGGCGTCCTCTCGCCCAGCGGCTGGAGTTCGATGAACTTCCAGGGCTCCGACTGCTTTTCCGCCTTTGACACGCGCCGCGCCAGCTGCCGTAGTGTGGGCGCCGGGAACAGCGCCGCGAGCCCGATCTGCACGCCGAAGACACTGCGGACGCGCGCCATTAGCCGCAGCGCCGCGAGGGAATCCCCGCCGAGCTCGAAGAAATTATCCCGCGGACCCACCCGCTCGAGCTGCAACAACTCGGCCCAGATGCGCGCCAGGCGCTGCTCGGTCTCCCCCTCCGGAGCCTCATAGTCGCGCGCCACGAAGGCCGCAGCATCGGGCAGCGGCAGCCCCTTGCGATCAAGCTTGCCGTTAGGCGTGAGGGGCAGCGCTTGCATCTGCACGAAGGCGCTCGGGATCATGTAGTCGGGCAGCATGCTGGAGACCGCCCTGCGCAGCTGCGCCGCCGACAGCTCAGACCCGGGCTCCGCAGTCACATACGCCACCAGCCGCCTGTCCCCCGGCCGGTTTCGCGCCAGCACCACTGCCTCGCGCACCCCCGGGCAAGCCATTAATCTTGTTTCAATCTCGCCCAACTCGACCCGAAATCCACGCACCTTGACCTGGAAGTCGTTGCGACCCAGGAATTCAATGTTCCCATCCGATCGCCATCTCCCAGATCCCCCGTCTTGTACATGCGCGCATTTACAGCGTTGCTAAACGGATCGGATACAAATCGTTCCGCGGTTAGATCCGCTCGATTCAAATACCCGCGGAAACACCGGCTCCGCCGACGTGAATTTCACCGCTGACCCCGATCGGCACCGGTTGACCGCGTGCATCCAGGATGTAGATCTGGGTATTGGCGATCGGTCGGCCGATGTTTCTTGCTCCGGCCGTGCGCACCAACCGAGCGATCCCGCCCGGCGCCGATCGCGGTTCCACCGGAGCAGTCACGCGACGTTCGAACAACGTAGATAGGCTGCAATAGCCGGTCGCCTCGGTGGGGCCGTACACGTCATCACCTTCTCGAGCGAAGGGTAGCGCGCGAGTCGATCGAGCAGCGCGTCGGATGGGGCTTCGGCGCCCAGTATCACCACACGGACCGAGGCGGGAGCTCGAAGTCCTCGAGGATGCCCGCGAGGACCGAGGGCGTGGCGCCCACGACGGTAAACGATCCCGCGTGTACCGATCGAGGCAGCGCACCGAGGCACTCCGAGGAGAACGACGCTGCCCCCGACGGCCCACGGACAGAACATCTGGGTCAAACTGGGATCGAAGCAAATCGAGATACTGAACGGAGACAACGCCAGCTCGCGCGGACCGAGGAAAGTGTCCGTGGCGAACCGAATAAGGTTGACGATGCTTCGATGTTCGACGCCAACGAGCTTGGGATGTCCGGTGGAGCCGGAGGTGTAGAGCGCATAAGCGAGGTTGTGAGGAGCGGCGAGACACCGTGGCCGCTCCCTACTTTGAGCAGCGATCGTCGTGGCGTCGGCCTCGGGGTCGACCCTGAGCACCTCCGGGGCGATCGACGCCGCCCACGAGGCACGACGGCCAATGAGGATCGATGCGCCGGACTCGGCGAGCATGGAGCCGCGGCGCGCAGGAGGATCGTCCGGATTGAGGGGCACATAGGCACCGCCCGCCTTGAGAACGGCGAGGACGGCCACGAGCAGCGGAGCGCTCCGGCCGAGGCAGACGGCGACACGCACTTCGGGGCCGACACCCATTATCTGCAGGTGGCGCGCGAGCTGGTTGGCTCTGGCGTCGAGTTCACCGTAGGAGATGCTCTCTGCCTCGACGTACAGGGCGATCCGATCCGGTCCGCGCGACGCTTGGGCTTCAAAGAGCTGATGGAGACAAACGGTGGCAGCTTGCCCATCTACGCTGCCGGTTGCCGCGCGGAGCAGATCCGTTCGTTCGCGCTCGTCGAGGATAGGCAAGTCGGCCACTCGGCGCGCCAAGTCCCCCGGCAGACCGAGCAGTAACGTCCTCCAGTGACGAAGCATCCTGCCGAGCAGCGCGTCGTCGATGCGCGCGCGATCCCCGGACACCTTGAGGTGAAGCCGCTTGCCTCCGTACGCCAATCCGACCAGGATCTCGTTGCCCCGTTCCAGGAGCTTAATCTCCCGGTGAGCCCGGTCCCCGTCCGGCGTGATCGCGACGTCGCTGCGCGAGCGATCCTCAATGATCAACATGCTCTCGAACAGCGGGCTCCCCCGCTCGATCTCGCTCCATCCCTGGATGAGATTGAGCGCGCTATGCTCATGGGGGCGAATGGCCACCCAGGCGGCGCGCACCTCGCGCAGCCATTCGAGCACAGGGCGATCGGGGTCGAGTCGCACGCGCATCGGGACGGTGTTGATGAGCAGGCCGATCATCGAGGCGACTCCAGGCACGGGTGTGTGCCGGCAGGCTCTCGTCGCCCCGAACACCACGTCGTCGCCGCCCCCGTAGCGCCCGAGCAGCACGGCCCAGGCCGCCTGCAGCAAGGTCCCCAGCGTCAGATCGTGTGTGGCGGCGAATGCCATGAGCGCGCTCGTCTCTTCCTCGGAGAGCACGGCCTCGTGAATCGCGCGATCGCCGCCATCGCTGCCGCCGGCGGGCGACATATGCGTTGACACGGGCAGCGGCGTCGGCGCGGAGAAGCCCTGAAGGAAATCTCGCCAGAAGTGCTTCGAGCCCTGCGCGTCTCGCCTTTGGAGCCAGTCGAGCAGGTCGCGGAACGGAGCCACAGGGGCGACGGTGGTGGCCCCGCTGCCGGCGTCGTAGGACGCGAACACCTCCTCGAGGAGCAGGCGCTGCGAGCGACCGTCGAGCAGCGCGTGGTGGTAGGTCCAGAGAAAGAGATGCTCGGCAGGCCCAAGCCGGATTGTCGAAAAGCGCAGCGGCGGCGTCTCGGCCAGATCGAAGCCGAGCCGCCGATCGTCGACCAGTAACGCCCGCCAGCGCGCCTCCTGCTCCTCCAAAGACAGCCCTTCCCAGCTCTCCTCCATCCATGCGGGACTGGTGTGGGCGTGCACCCGTTGCACGAGCCCCACGTCGCCGTCGAGGTGAAATGTTGTTCGGAGCGCTTCGTGCCGCGCTATGAGCCTTTGCCAAGCGCCCCGGAATTTTGCGACGTCGAGTGCCTCGTGGAATCTTACGGTGAGCTGCTGCAGGTACACGCCGGCGCGGCTGGCGCGCAGGCTCTGATACACCATGCTCTGCTGAAGCGCGGTGGTAACGGCGAGGGCATCATCGCGAATCTCTGCCATCGGGCTGAACCGTCAATCGTCGGCGCGATCGACGCCGCGCATGCGCTGGCCGAGCATCAAGCTGGCGGATCCGGCTCCGACGATCCCTACCCGCGTGCGCATGGCTACTTCCGGGTCGCGACGATCAGCGGAAAGTACTCCGCCATGTCGAACGGCCCGAAGTGAATGTCACGGACTCGAAAGCGGTCGCCGAGCGCGTCGAGGACGTGCGCGAGCGGGGGGGCGTAGAAGACGGCGCTCGATCCTCGCCAGCGCTCGATGGCGAAATCGTTGTCCGGCGTACAAGGGCAGCGCTCGAACAACGCGCCGAGATCGGCGCGATGCGCGTCGCACATCTCGACGGCGCGCGCAGGGTACAGCTCGAAGGTATCTTCGCCCGCTCCGGCAAAAAGCATCGCGGTGCGCAGCGCCGTGTAGTTGATGTGCGTCGCGCCCAGCGATTGTTCGATGATCTCTGCGACCGTGGTCGGCCGCCCCAGCGGCAGGGTGAGGAAGCGCGCCATCAACGTCGCGCCCGGATGCATGCGGTCGGCGAGCGCGTCACACAGCTGCCGCCACTCCTCTGGATGGCGGACGAACGAGAACGAGTTGTCGCCGACCGCGATGGCAATCGGCGCGCGCAGCGCCGGCAGGGCGAGCCAATTGGCCTCGATCAGCTCCACGGTTCCTGCTGCGCCGTCGTCGGAGGACGCCATTTCGGCCCGCGCCGTGTCGAGCATTTTGGGGTTGATGTCGACCAGGGTGGTGTGATCCAGCGCACCCCGCAGCATGCGGGCGATCCACGGCGTGGCCCCAAGCACCAGCGCAAGCGAGCGCGCGGGCAGCGATTGGCGCTGGAAGATCTCCGCGAACCAGGCGCGCGAGCTCCCCCTCAGGCTCAGCGGCTCACCGACCTGCGCGTACCTGTTCGAAATGAAATCGAAGCTCCTGGTCTTGGCTTCCATCGTGCTCCCACTCCGCCGGAGAAGCTCCGTGAGATTACGTGACGCAGGTGGTTGATGCATGAATATTGGTCCCTAAATTGCCTATTATGTATAGTCACCTCTCACGCTCAATCTCCGGCGAGCGCGGTGAATGCCACGCCGACTCTACCTGCGGAAGTGGCTGCCTGAATATGCAAGGACGAATACCTAAAACGCAACCAGTACTGTGCGCATCTGCCTTACTGAGCGTGAACATAATCCGTCATCCTGCGCTCCAGATTTGAATGGCCGTACATGGACGCCCCCACTTTGCCAAGCTTTCAGTTCATGAGGGCTGACAGGATCAGATTGCAACCGTACATTCGGACTTTTGCTGCGGCCTGAGCCGCTGTCCCTGATGGGTTTGGCTGATTGGCTCCCTATCGCTATCTCGCACTCGAGGTGCTGCGGTCATTCTGGGTTTTGCCAACCACGGTCTTACCTGTTTTGCCATCACTGCGTGATCGCCTGAGCAATCGGTGGTGTGTTCTCCTGTGCTGCCGTTCGTTGCCAGTAATTGAGCGGATTATGCGGCCATGCGCGTCGGCACATAGTCGGCTCTAAATTCGCGCCCATGGGCGAGCATCGCCCACACGGTGCGCACGTTCTTGTTGGCCAGCGCCACCGCGGCGATATTCGGATGCCGGCGGTTGAGCAGATTGGTCAACCAGCCATGGGTGTTGTCGACCTTGTTCTTTGCCGCCAGGATGGCCGAGCGCGCCCCGTGGATCAGCAGCGTGCGTAAGTACGCGTCGCCGCGTTTGCTCATCCCCAGCAGCGTGGGCTTGCCGCCGCTGGAGCTTTGGCGTGGAACCAGACCCAGCCAGGCGGAGACCTGCCGGCCGTTGTTGAAGCTGCGCGCATCGGCGATCGATGCGACCAGTGCGCTGGCGGCCAGCGGGCCGATGCCGGGGATCTTCTCGAGCTTGCGGCTGAGCTCGCTGCTGCGGTGCCAGGCGATAATCTCCTGCTCGAACTCCTTCACTTGCCGATCCAGCTCCTTCAGATGCTCGGTCAAGCGATCGATCAGGTGCCGAAACGGCACGGGCAGTTCATTGCTCGCATCCTCGAGGATCTCCGGCACTCGCTTGGCGACGTTGATGATGCCTTGGGGAATGACCAGTCCAAACTCGCCCAACAGACCACGGATCTGATTAGCCTGCGCGGTACGGGCCTTCACAAATCCCTGGCGCACCCGATGCACCGACAATATTGCCTGCTGCTCGATGCTCTTGATCGGCACAAAGCGCATGTTCGGCCGGCCCACCGCCTCGCAGATCGCTTCCGCATCGGCCACATCGTTCTTGTTCGTCTTCACGTACGGCTTCACAAACTGCGGCGCCATCAGCCGCACCGTATGCCCGAAGCGCTGCAGCGTACGGGCCCAGTGATGCGCACTGGCGCAGGCCTCCATACCAATCACGCACGGCGGCAGATTCCCAAAGAATACCGCTACTTGCGCGCGCCGCAGCTGCTTGCGAAGCACCGCCTTACCCCGCTCATCGACCCCGTGCACCTGAAACACGTTCTTCGCCAAATCAATCCCGACCGTTGTAATCTTCATGGTGGACGCTCCCATCCGTTTAAGTGGTTGCTAGACACTTCCACTTTGGCACATTGATGCCGTTTAGGGTGGGGGCGTCCATCCCATTGCTTTCTGGCCGAGACTCTAGCCTTGCGACCGGCCGCGTTTGGCCGACTCCGGTCACGCAAGATCAAAGCGTAGGGCTTCAACGACATTCGGCGCATTCTGGCGAATCGTAGAGAGAGGGCGGGGACATCTCTCATCGGGCTCGATACGCAGCTAAAATTACCTCTCGAACAAGCATGAAAGCCGATTCACCCGCAACCGACCGATGGGCGATGGCATACGCCGATTATCAATCATTGATTCAGAAGCGGTATGTCGCGCTGATTTTGCTTCCGGAATCGCGCTGAGATATGCATGGATGTCGGCAATGTCACGGTCCGACAGTACGGCGGCGGAATATACAGGCATCACGCCGACCGGGCACTGCACTAAATTGATGAAGACCTCAATAGGAAGAGGGTCGGGAGCGAGCGGCGGTCCCACTGTGCGTTGCCCAGTGACACCGTGGTATTCACGACACCCGCCAGAGATGAATACCTGCCGTCCATTGGCTTCGGACGGAAGCGAGACATGCTGAGCTCCCGCAGCTCCACCCCCGATAAAAAGCCGACACGCATAGCCATGCGGTCAAGTAAGTCCTTCGCGATTTGGGGGGCTTCACTATCGTCCTTCCGATATGACGTCTACCAGTGCAGGTTCGCCTTTCTTGACCACGGCAATAGCGCGCCTGAGCGCAGGTCCGAGCTTGTTAGGATTGTCAATCGGTCCTTCACTGTAGACACCAAGACTTCGCGCCATCGCAGCATAGTTTATGTCAGGCGAATCGATGTTACAGGCAATGCCCACGCGATTGACACCACGGTGGCGTCGTTTGGCGATTACTTGCATCTGCATGACTTCCTGGTGATAGCTCCGATTGTTATGCACGATATACAGCAATGAAATGCGTTCGTGCGCAGCCGTCCAGAGAATACCCGGACCCATCATCAGATCGCCGTCACCCACGATGCTGCGACGCTCAGTTCGACCGTATTTTTGATTGGCTAAAGCGGCTCCCAACCCTGCCCGTGCCGTATAGCCCACCCCATAGGCTCCCCAGCCACCGATGTATTGGTGGTGCCTATCAGCGTTCCACAATCGCTGCGGCCAATAGCTTTGGAAATCCGAGGCGGACACCAACGACCAGTCATCGTTTTTGATTTCGTTGTACAGCTCTTGACACAGGCGCGGCATGGAGATCGGATTGTTATCCCAGGCGTAAGCAGCATCTTGCTTAGAACGGTTGAGCTCGTTTAGGTGTGCTTCTGCAAAGACGTGCCCGCGCGCGTCGATGGTGGACTTGCGGCCGGGCGGCATCTGTCGCTTTACTTCCTCGATCAGGAAGGGAAGTGTCGCCTCCGCGTCCGCAGCCATCTCCAGATCGATATTTGCCGCATAGCGCTGTACGACTTGATAATTGCCCTTCGGAGCGAGGCCTACTGAAGAGATGCTGATTGATTTTGCGCCTTCCTTCAAAGCCGGATGCAAATTATTAGCCTTGTCCTTCGAGGTAACTACGTCGAAGGGATCGCCAGCCTCCAGCATTAGCAGGACGTCGGCTTGGCTTATCAGTGCGCGGTGTCGGAGCGTCTGGTTCAGCGGGTGCCGCCAAGGAAAATTAAACCGGTTTTGGCTTTCCCACACGGGTGCCTGTAGCAACTCGGCGAGTTCAACCAGTAATTTCAATCCCGTCGGCGTACGCGCCGAGCGATCGGCGTAGATAACCGGATGCTCGGCGCTGACGAGCAGGCCAGCTGCTTCCCTTACGGCCCCCTCCTCTCCGGCTGGCGGCGAGACCCGCGCCAAGCGCGGTATCGGGGGCGCCTGTGTCGCGCCACCGGGGATCTCATCCTCCTGCATGAGAGCATCGACAGCCAACAATGTCGGTCCATAAGGCGGGGTCATCGAAAACTGATATGCACGTACGGCAGATTCAGCGAAGTGTCGCAAGGACGCAGGCGTGTCATCCCATTTGGTGAAGTCGCGCACCATCGCAGGTGCGTCGTTTGCCGAGAGAGTCCAAGCCACTTCGCCGTCTCGCCTGGTTACATCCAACCAGGCGCCAGTCATCAGGAAGATGGGCACGCGATCTGCATAAGCGTTGTAGACCGCCATCGAACCATGTTGCAGGCCTACGGCTGCATGCATCATACACGCCATCGGCTTACCCTCGATCTTGGCATAGCCGTGGGCGATCGCGACCGAGGCTTCTTCGTGCATGGCGCAGATCGTGCGCAGATAGGGGCGGGTCAGCATGCCGTAGTTGACGACTGCCTCATGCATCCCCATGAAGCTATTGCCGGGAACGGCGGCAAAGTACTCGATTCCCAAGCGACGCAGCACGTCAACCATGTAGTCGCCGCCGCAACTAGAGTAGGTCAGGCCCTCAAGGCGCGGTGTGGTCTCCTGCGAACGCGAAAGAGGGGGCGCCGGCCGCGGCCCCTTAGGATTCACCCCGGGAGCGGCTCCGTCGATGCTGCCTCCGGTCTGTGCGACGCCGGATACTGGTGCGGCTATGCCCGCCACGCCACTTAAGGCCACTCCTTTAAGAAAGTTACGGCGTCCTCCTAACGCTTCCCGACGCGCGCGATCTGCGTTTCCGTCAGTTTTTGCCACGTATTGTCCCCCGGTTCACTTGATCTGTTGCGTCGTGCGCAACGACCCCGTGTGCGCACCAGCGGTTTTCAGGGCGTCATCTTCGCATTTGCAGAGTCTAACGCAATATTTCGTGTTGCAGAATTGATCAGTTCAATAGGATGAATAACACAGCATCGCCTCTCTGTGCAGGGCGGTTCAGGTGGACGGCGCCATTGGTGCCTCGCTAGTTTGGTTGGCCGAAAATCTTCCACCAGCAACGCGTTTATTTGCAGGACGAAACAGGAGAGTGGATTATCCTTCAACGAAGAAACGAGGGCGTGGAAACCAGACGTTTTCGAGTTCCGCGAAGAATGGTTGGTTCAGAAACCGATTCACCGACCAGCCCCGCTTTACTCAGACGGGGCGGCATATGCGGTCTACAGATTTGGTCTGGCGACGCCAGTACTTGAGTCCAACTGGCGACGTCGTATTACTCCAAAGCGGGGTGCCGCCGATCGCCAAGTTCGTGGATCCTAAGATGGGATGGTCGAATGTTGTCAAGGGACAGATCTTACGCTACCGACTTCCCGGCTGGCACGAGCATATGTTTTACAGCAACGATGCGGTGGCCACGATTGCCGAACATCTCCAGCCTCTGCTCAACCAAGTCAACGCGGAGACATGCACTTTCGAAGACCGCCTCGTCAAACGGTTTGCTTAGTTTTTCATTCGTGCCTCGATCTTTGCCTTTACACCTTCCTTCCGCGGCTAGCCGGACGCCTACATTGCGATTGTTGCGTATTCCGGTGATGGTGACCGGCGATTCCGATTTATCGTGACCGGTCTGGCACGCAGTGAAGTGCTCGGTGTTGATGATAACTCAGTCGGTCACGTTGGATGTCTTGTCGGAACGGGATTTGGGCTCTTTGGTGGTGCGGCGTAGGGACTCGCCCTTGAGGGTCAGTCGATGGGCGTGATGCAGCAGCCGATCCAGGATGGCGTCGGCAATGGTGGCGTCCCCGATCCAACCGTGCCAGTGCTCGATGGGCAGCTGCGCGGTGATGATGGTGGCGTGGCGCTCAGCGCGGTCATCCATGATTTCCAGCAGATCTTCTCGGCCGTAAGGTTCCAGGGGCTGCAGCGCCCAGTCGTCGAGGACCAGCACCTCGATTTTGGCGAGCGCCAGGAGACGGCGTTTGTGGGTGCCGTCACCGCGGGCGATGCGCAGCTCCTCGAGCAGTCTTGGCAGGCGCGCATAGAGGGCGGTATGGCCGAGCCGGCAGGCCTTTTGCGCCAGTGCACAGGCGAGCCAGGTTTTGCCGACACCGGTGGGGCCGGCGATGAGGATGGGTTGCCCGCGCTCGAGCCACTGGCCATGGGCCAGACTGGTGATCAGCCGAGCATCCAGGCCGCGGCTGGCGCGGGTGTCCAGATCCTCCAGGCATGCCTGGGCGTATTTGAAGCGCGCTTTGGCCAGAAGCCGCGTGAGACGCCGGCCGTCGCGGTGCGCGGCTTCGCGTTCCACCAGCAGCGCCACGCGATCTTCGAAGGCGAGCGAGCTGCTGCTGGGCAGCGTCACCTGCTCCTCGAAGGCGCTGGCCATACCCTCGAGATTGAGCGCTCGCAGTTGGGTCAGGGTCTGTTGCACGATCATGGGTCATGTTCTCCTTCATTTATTGGTAATACTTCGGCCCACGCAGATGCGCGTGTTCGGGCGCACTCCAGTCGGCCTTCTCACTCACCGCCAAACTCTCGGTGCGTTGCTTCAGGATCTGCGCCACGGTTTGATAACGAGCGCTGCCGAG
This sequence comes from uncultured Gammaproteobacteria bacterium, assembly GCA_963701975.1. GTDB lineage: Bacteria > Pseudomonadota > Gammaproteobacteria > Steroidobacterales > Steroidobacteraceae > FEN-1191. The sequence goes on along the minus strand of OY969692.1, from coordinate 1,849,119 downwards.
TAACAGCGCTCGGGCGCACGCCGCCTCCAGACGCACGGCGCCATGTTGTCGCTCCAGGCGCAGCAGCCCCAGGCAGGCCCGATAGCCTTGTTCGGGATGCGGCCGGGACGCCAGGATGTGGCGGATCACCTCGGCACACGCCGCCCCGTGCTGTTCACCCCAGCGGATCAGCCGCCCAGGAGACCACTCCAGATGCGCGCGATGCGCGGCGGGCAGATGTTCCGGCAGGGTCGTGTGCGCATAGCGGGTAAAGGAGCGCGCGTGGGAGGCCACGCGCGCTCCGCGGTAGAGGATCTCAACGCTGCGGGCCGTAGCCCGTACCTCGACCTTCTGATGCACCAGGGCCTGGGGCACGCTGTAGAAGTGATCCTCGATGGCGATGTGGTAATCGATGTTCACGCGCGCCTCGTAGTAGCGAGCGAACTCGTAGCGGCTGACCGGCAGGGCTTTGAGGGCCGGGCGGTCGAGCTGCAGGTACGTGCTGAGGCGCGAGCCGGGCAGGCGTTTGAACGCTCGGGTGTTCAGATCCGGCAGCAGATCGCCGATGGCGCCATCCACATCGGCCAAGGTAGCGAACGCGCGGTTACGCAGCCGGGCCAGGATCCAGCGCTGCACGATCTGCACGGCCACTTCGACCTTGGCCTTATCCTGCGGCCGGTACGGGCGCGCCGGCAGCACCGCCGTACCGTAGTGGCGCGCCAGGTCCTCGATCGTGGCAGAGGCGCGCGGTTCGTAGCGGTCCGGATCGGCAATGAGCGCCCGAGCATTGTCCGGCACGATCAGCGCCGGCACGCCGTCGATATATTCCAGTGCCCGCACCAGCGCCCCGGTCCAGTCGATCAGACGCTGGTGCGCCGTGGCGCAGGCAAAGGTGTAATGCGAGGCGCCCAGGGCGGCGACAAAGATCTGCGCCCGATCGCCTTCTCGCCCGTACGGCACGGTCTGCCCAGCGTAATCGACGAACAGCTTCTCGCCGGCGCGGTGCACCTGGCGCATCGATCGGCGCAGCGTCGCCACGTAATCCCGATACAGGTCCGTGAACTGCGAGTAGCGGTAGGTTCGTCCGTCGGCGTTGGCGCTGGTGTATTCCTGCCACAGCAGCATCAGCGTCACGCTCGGGCGCTTGAGCTCGGCGTGCACGTGAGCAAAATCGGGGGCGATCCGCCCGCCGTAGCTCGCCGGCCGCGGCGCCGGCGTAATACGCGCCAGCACCTCCGCGTCCGACAGCCCCAGCAACTCCCCAGGCTCAAGGCCGGCGCGCTCGATGCGACCGACATACTTGGCCACCACGCCCTTGGAGATCGCCAGCGCCCCGGCAATCTGCTCGTGCGAGAGGCGTGCCTGGTACTTCAGTCGGATCAGTTCTCGGATCTTGCGCATGCTCAGTGCTCGTGTCGGCATCGACCCTCTCCGCCTACCAAAACCGGCGAGGGTATCCCCTTGAGCACTTCAGCTGCGGTCAGCCTCGAACCGCCGTTGCCGCCGTTCCGATCGACCCCTAAAATCCGGTCACGCCAAATCGGAATCCGCGGTCACGCGAATTCGGAATCCCCGGTCACGTCAATTCGGAATGAGCGGTCACGATCGACCGGAATACGCACGATTGTCAGGACGCAGATTGACTCTGCGCCAGCGAATCCCTCACCAAAGGTCCCGCAACGACGTGGGAAATGTTTGGGCTCGTGCTGCGATGGTAGTCAGAAACTGTTAGGCAATCGCAATACTTTCCACGAGGGGAAAGTCGCGACTTCCTATCTGCGTATAAATTCTGTCTGCGCGACTATGTCCAGGCTCAGCTCAACTTCAAAGTCCCGCGATCACCCGTCTATGCAGGCCGATCCCAACAACCATGTGGTTGCGTGACTTTTGCGGGAGTTGGTAATGCTTTGTGCTGCTCAGTGGTGATAAATGCAACAGTATCGCGGCAGCCTTGGGTTAGTAACTCATTGATCCACAGAGACGCACAATTTCGCTCATGTGGCGTCTTCGCGCTACGAACCAGGGGGTCGGGAGTTCGAATCTCTCCGGGCGCGCCACGAACTTTTGTGTAATGTCTCAGGACTTCGGTAACACGCTGGCAGATGTTTTCCTTGCCAGGAGCCGCTCGTAGGGGGTCTGCCCGTCGAGGGCTCCGTGGGGCCGGTGGTAATTGTAATAGTCCTCCCATTCGCGAAGCTTGTCGTTAAACAGATGGATATCGTCGCCGATGCCGTCCTTGTCGAGCAGCTGGTAAAACTCCTGCTCATCGACTCGATGTGAGCGCTCGACCTTGCCGTTCAGGCGGGGCGTTTTGGACGGATATAGACATGGCGGACGTCCTGTTGCTCTAGGTGCCAGTGGAAGTTGGACTGGAACTCTGCGCCGTTGTCCGTCTGGATTACGAGCACCCTGAACGGAAGCCGTCGGATGACCTCGTCAACGAAGCTGATAGCCGACTTTTGGTTGCAGACATCGTAGATCTTGAGCACTCGGATGCGGGTGCAGTCATCGATGGCCGTGAACTGATAGAGGCGCTTTCTGGAGCCTGCGATTCGCTCAAGGAATTTCACGTCGATCTGCAAACGGTGTCCAGGCTGTGGCTTCTCGTATCGATGCCAGGGACGACCTGTGGGCTGGCGCTTCTGATTGGCCGGCAGCCGGTTCATCCCATAGCGGATCAGTATGCGGTGCACGGTGGACGAGCCACGTCGATGTTGTGAAAGCGATGCAGATAGCTGGCGATCCGAGCCGGCCCAAATCGATAGCGCTCTCGCAAATACAGGATCTTGGAGATGACAGTGCGAGGCGTGCTCGCGGGGAGTGAAGAGGCGCCCGGGGCCGATCGCACAGGCCAGCCTCACCGTGGCTCTTGTACCTGGCTCTCCATTTGTAGAAGGTTTTGCGAGAAAGGCCGAAATGCCGGCATGTCTGAGCCACGCCTCTAGGTATCTCAGTGGCCTGCCGGATCAGCTTCAAACGCCAGGCAACCACTCGGTTCTGTTCAGTTCTTGTCATGGTGCTCTCTCCGGTTAGGATGAGAGCCAGAATGTCACCTTAGTCTTGGGACTTCACACGTTCTACATTTCGCGTCGGGCTACCATCCGCGCGGGGTAGTAAGCACAAACTGACCAATGTGGGGACTTTCAGTCCGCTGCGCCGGCACGACTCGCCGGTCCAGCATCCAGCGCGCATTGGGCGCATGCGGTGCTGGGCGCTACTGAAAGCTGGACGTCGCCCCGCCATGCTTTCGTTGTGCGTTGCGCTCCTTTAAAGCCACGGCGAACGCATGCGCGATCGCTACTTGTTATCTAAAGTCACATCATGGGCCGGATGGTGTTATCGGCCGGAGCCATCAAAAGCGATGGCTCACGTTCACTCCCCACAGCCTGGGGGACCCACGGTTCCGTAGGTAGAGCTGGTCAAAAGCGCGACGTTTTCCTTGTTGCTAAAGTAGCGCTCGTCGAAAGCATTGTTCGCATACACCGAGGCCTGCCAGTCGCCCTTCTGATTCTCAAGTCCCGCGCGTATATTCAGGAGCCCATAAGTATCCTGCGACGTGGTTTCATCATTATAAATGTCGAAATACATTTTGCTTTGCCAACGATAGCTGCCGTTGCCAAAGAACACCAAGTTAGGCGCTACCGGCCACCTAACCTCTGCACCGACCGTACCTTGAAAATTTGGCGCTCTCGGCAGCATGTGACCGTCAAAAGACTGCACGCCCAGCTCCGGAAACGTGGGATCGACCCCGAATGCATCAGTGAGTCTAGCGTGTAGGAGCGAAACGTTGCCGAACACCCTTAAAAACTCTGTAATACGCTTATCAATCTCCGCCTCAAGCCCGTAAATCTTGGCCTGCGAGGAGTTCGTCACCTCTGCGGATGGGACACCGGCAGCATTTGGCAAATAGATATTCTCCTGAATGTCTTTGTATAGAGAATAAAACACGGTCACGCCGGCGCTTGTACCCCCTGCACCGTACTTCAGACCGGCCTCCGTCGTCGTCACATACTCCGGGTTGTATTTGGCGGGAGCCGACAGCGCATTGTAGCCACCGGCTTTGTAGCCTTTCGATACGCTTGCGAATGCTGCGAGCGAGTCAGTTGCATCGTAGTGCACCGCCAGACGCGGTGTAAATGCGCTCCAGGATGCGGTGTTTGTCAGATTCGGAGCAATGTTCGCGCCGTTAAGGAACTCCGGCCCGAAGTTGATGGCTTTTTCATCCCACGTTTCCCGCGCTCCCAAGTCCGACTGCAATGCGTCGGTGAAGAAATAGCGAATTTGGGCATACAGCGCATAGCTCTTTGTGGTTTGCTCAAGCGTAGGCAGCACGATGCCGGGAGTGGTGAGGCCAAACACAGCCGATGAAAAACGAGCGGCTCTTGTGACTGGTCTCTCAGCACAAGGCCGCCGAGGATAACGTCAAATCCCTTTACCGGGCTCGTCAGTAGCGTGAGTTCTTCGGAGGCTACCTTTGAAGGGAACCCGATCGGCGTGTTTTCGGTTAGGGCCGCCGCGGTACCGTCGTAATCAATGTATTGGGTTGACGCGCGATCTACATAACCAGTATGCGAAGTCAATGAAGTGGTCGGCGAAAAGTCATAAGATAATTTCAGCGAAGTGATCGTTTGGATGATGCTGTCGGTCTGGTAAATGTCCGACTGACTGGTAAGATTCTGCGGATTCGGCGGCTGAAAGTTGGTGCCGAATGTCGTGTTGTAGACATCAAGCTCATCAGGCAAGCCAGCACCGCGTCCGTTACCTAGAATCATTCCGGATTGCGGAACAGAATTATCTACGAGGCGATCGACAATAAATAATGCTTGAAAATCGTTGGGCTTAATCAAGAGCGATACGCGGGCATGACTCCTGTCCGCATTCTGGTTCCTCTCTGGGTTCCCCGCCGATCGCTGAATCAATATATGTATTCTTGACCCAACCATCGGCATTCTCGGTGCCGAAGGCTACTCTTCCGAGCAGCCAACCGCCAATGAGCGGACCACTAATGACCGATTCTTGTTTAAAGAGGTTATACGCACCGGAGGTCACACTCACGTTGCCCGTAAACGTATCAGTCGGCAAGTTCGAGTAAACATTGACGGCACCGGCCGTCGAATTGCGTCCAGCAATGGTTCCCTGCGGGCCGCGAAGTACCTCGACGCGGTCCACATCCAGGAAATCTTCGTTGAGCATCTGCGGGCGAACCAGAGTGATGCCGTCTTGGCTGAGGGAAACTCCGGGATCGGCGCCCCATCAGTCGTCTCTGAGCCAACGCCTCTCATTGACATGTAAAATGTATTGGTGCCCTGGGCAAATTGCAGGCTCGGCGCCAACTGCGTAAGGTTTTGCACGTCCGTGACGCCGGCATCTTCCAGGCGTTGGCCCGTCACGGCAAAGATCGAGATCGGGACATCTTTTACGCTGACCGTACGCTTCTCCGCGGTGACGACAATTTCTTCCAGTTGGTCTCTTTGCTCAGTAGCTTGCTCTTGAACCTTAAGTTGTGAATCGCGCTCGCTGCCGCCAGCAGCGCTAGTGTGGCAATCCGCCAATTACTCCTCGAATTCATAGTCCCCCCTATTCTTTCTGAAGCATTAACTGTTCCGTAAGACGGCATCTACATAATCGGGCGATCTCGGCTCGTTTATTCCTTTGCAAGCTCATCAAAGACGCGCTGGCCATGACACATGAGCCTCGGCGACGGCTTCTTGCAACTCCATTGTTGCAGTGTCCGGCGTGCCGTCGTGATCTGCCTTCACCGAAGGTGACGAGCCGGCCTTATTGCGTGAAATTGGCGTAGCCCTTGGGGACGGCCTAGACGTCAGTGCGCGACGCGTTAAACAGCCACGAATGTCGGCTGGGCGGCTAAGCAGAGCTTCAAAGTCATTTGGACTTTCCGTGCGAGTTGCTTTCATGTTCCCCCGGTACATCAACGTCGCTTAGGGCTGGCGCCGCAATATTCACCCAATAATGCGACTTCGCTCTTAGTGCTGTCAAGACTCACTCTCAGGTGGGTGAACGTCATTGAGGTGCCTTAGTCGTTGACCAAACGCCGCCGCGATAACTTCGAGGCTACTGTGTCGATTTCTTCACTCCCCAGAGGATCTCCAGCTCGGAGATTTTAAGAAACCGGCGTGTTGGTGCGTTAAGGCATCGAGATCATTGATTCTATGGGCTTCCGGCGGCGGCACGGCGGGATCACGCCTCCGATGTGGTTGCCCAGCACGCCCGGTCATGATGTCGCAAAAGCTGTCGATCGCGTTGTAGGGCAGATGCGCCGCTACCAGCGAATTCGCCAGTGGGTGGTTGGTTAACCCATCAGAGAGTCAGCATATTGCTCGGCAGCGCATGATCGGTCGATCTATCAGGAGATCCAAGCGCCATCCAATCGATGCGTGCGGGTTCTTCGTCAGATTGGTGCCAGTAGTGGTGCTTTCTGCGTGCTACGTCGCAAGCTGGCATCAGTTGATCGCCTCTTGCGAGGCGCATGGACTCAAGTGTTGGCTGCGACTGTCACATCGGGCGAGGGAGCTTGCTACTGTTCGAATGAGAGGGAAACGGCCGGCGTCAGACGGCCAATGCGCGACTTCGCACCGGCTGGTCAGTTGACGTCGAGCCGGAGCTGACCATGACGATTAGCGATCTATCATCCAGGCAACCATCTGCGCCGAACCGCCGCTGCCTCTGCGGCGATGGTAGCTAGCGTGAACGTCTTGTGTCGGCGACGGGCAAGTGGTCAAGCTCAGACAAACACTTCGAATAGTCCAGCGGCTCCCATTCCGCCCCCAACGCACATTGTCACGACTCCCCACTTAATCTTGCGTCGTCTCCCTTCGCGCAAGAGGTGACCGGTCATCCTTGCACCCGACATCCCGTACGGATGACCGATGGCGATTGCGCCGCCGTTGACGTTGAGTCGTTCGTCGGGGATACCGAGCTTCTGTTGACAGTAGAGCACTTGGCACGCAAACGCCTCATTGAGTTCCCAGAGGTCGATATCGTCTACCGACAAACCATGCCGTGCTAGCAGCTTCGGCACCGCAAATATTGGACCTACACCCATCTCGTCCGGATCGCATCCAACCACTGCCGAGCCAACATAGGCACCCAGTGGGCTTATCACACGATGGCTTGCCTCGCCCTCTTCCATTAGCAGTACCGCTGCCGCACCATCCGACAATTGGCTGGCGTTTCCCGCAGTAATGTAAGAACCTCGATCAACGCATTTGCCTCCTTGTAACACAGGTTTGAGCGCGGCGAGTCCCTCGTAGGTCGTATCTACCCGATTGCCTTTGTCCTTCGAAAGCGTCACTTCAATGGGCGTTGTCTCGCCCGTAGTCTTGTCGGTGCGCAACATCGTAGTCGCAAACGGCACAATTTCGTCCTCGAACAGGCCGTCAGCTTGCGCGGCAGCCGTGCGCTTTTGCGAACGCAGCGCGTAGCGGTCCTGAGATTCCCGACTGATCCCGTAGCGCATGCAAACAATCTCGGCCGTTTCAATCATCGACATGTAGATATCTGGCCGGCGCTCGGTAGCCAAGGGTCATCGGCCCTGTAGGCGTTCATATGCGCATTCTGCACCAGCGATATTGATTCCATCCCGCCCGCAACCGCGATTGAAACTCCATCATTGACAATCGCTCCGGCCGCGGTCGCTATAGTCATAAGGCCGGAAGCGCATTGGCGGTCAATACTCATTCCTGGAACGTAGTTGGAAAGCCGGCACGCAATAGTGCTTGTCGCGCCATATTGACACCGCTCGCTCCTTGTTGGAGCGAGGCGCCCATCAGAACGTCCTCGACCTCAGCTGGATCGATGCCCGCGCGTTTGACGGCGTGGCTGATCGCGTGTGCGCCCAGCGCCTGAGCCTGCGTATCGTTGAACGCGCCCCGATAGGCCTTGCCGATTGCAGTACGCGCCGCTGACACAATTACCGCACGGCGCGTCACGGGTATATTTCATCAACAGCAATGAAGAACACGGGAGCATGAACGCCTATATCACGAGTGCTCAGATAGTGTTGCAGATCACGCCCCTTCTCCACGCTGCGCAGATGATGGAAATAATTTGGCCTGGAAGCCACCCAGAGCAAAACCGGTGGAAGATTCTGCCACAGCGGCTGCCTTAGTAACTGACTCAACTCAGCTGTGACCATGCCTTGCAATCAGATTTCCTGGCCGAACATGCGGTGCAGCTGAGTAGAGCCTGCGGCGAGCGCGCCTGGGGTCATATAGCATCATGTATTTGAATAGGTTTTTGCTCCCCTCAGCTCATTTTATGATCTTCACCCAGTCGTGAGTGAGTGTTGACATTGACTTTTCTTGGTCGTAGCGTGCGTCCAGGAGCGGCGGCATGCAGCACAGGCGCAAACGAGGGGTGGGAGCATGACGGCGGTTCTTTTCGGTAACACGAGCACACTCTAAGTATACGCATGCCTTACGAATTCTAGAACGATGCGCGTATACAACGAGCCAGCGCAGCCGCTTGACGTAATCGGAAACGCGGGCGCCCGCGCGGCCGCGCGACTCGGTCGGCGGGGCAAGGGTGCCTCGGTAGCTCTGGCGATCCTGTGCTTTGTCTACGCTCTGAACTTCCTGGACCGGCAGCTGCTATCGATCCTCGCCAAGCCGATCCAGGATGACTTGCGCGTGACCGACGGACAACTAGGGAGGGTCAGCGGCTTCTACTTTGCACTGTTCTATTGTGTGATCGCGATCCCGGTCGGCTGGCTGGCCGACAGGACCAACCGAGTACGCGTACTGGCTTTCGCCTGTGCTCTGTGGAGCGCGGCAACGATGGCTTGCGGCCTCAGCTCCACGTATCGGCAGCTGGTGCTCGCTCGCATGTCCGTCGGCATCGGGGAGGCTGGTGGCGTGCCGCCCTCCTATGCCCTTATCTGCGACTATTTTTCCTCGGGTAAGCGAGGCACGGCCTTGAGTCTCTACAATCTGGGTCCGCCGATAGGTCAGGCGATGGGAGTCGCATTCGGGGCCGCCATCGCTGCCGCTTACAGCTGGCGGCGTGCGTTCGTGTCGCTCGGCGCGGTGGGGATCCTCGCGGCGCTGATCGTGTTCCTGTTCGTCCGAGAGCCAGAGCGGGGTGGCCTCGACGCGGCGCCTGGCGGACACAGGCCCCTTGCTAAGCCCCCACTCGCCGCCTTCTGGGAGACGTGCCGGATGTTCTTCCGCCGTCCGGTGCTGCTTCTCGTAGCGCTGGCTAGCGGCGCGACCCAGTTCGTCACCTATGCTGTGCTCAATTTCACCACGCTGTTCCTGATGCGCGAAAAGGGCATGACGCTCAGGCAGATCGCTTTCTATTACGCGATCCTGATCGGCGTTGCGATCAGTGCCGGCATCTATACCTCGGGACGGCTGATTGATTGGCTCACGCCGTCCTCGAAACGCGCCTACGCCTACATTCCGGCCTTAGCCTTGACACTGGCCATCCCCTTCTTCATCGGATTCGTCTGGGCGCCGCGCTGGCCAGTGGCCTTGGTGTTTCTCGCAGTCCCGACGTTTCTCAACTATTTCTACCTCTCTCCTGCCGTCGCTCTGGTGCAGGAAGCGGTGCAGCCGCATCGGCGGGTCCTGTCCGGGGCGCTGCTGCTGTTGGTAATGAACCTGATCGGCCTGGGCTTGGGTCCCACCTACCTCGGGGCGGCCAGCGATCATTTCCGCACCCATCACCCCGGCAATTCGTTGCAGCTGGCGCTCTATACCCTGGTGCCGTTCTATCTGCTGGCGGTGTTGCTGTTCCTAGCGCTGGCCAGAGCGCTGGGTCGGGAAGAGCGCCGCGGAATACTCGCATGAAGCGATCCGTGCGAGCCATGGCGGTCGCGACCCTTGTCTGGGTGGCACTTGTCGCCGCGGCGCCGCCCGGTCCGATCGTGCACGCGCCGGCGGGTACCGTGCGGGGCGAGACGCAGGGCGAGTTATATGTCTTCAAAGGCCTGCCCTATGCGTTGCCTCCGGTGGGGGCGCGAAGGTGGCAGCCGCCGGCGACGATGCCGGCATGGCAGGGGGTGCGTGACGCCACGCGCTTCGGCCCGGCGTGCTACCAGCCCGCGAGTGACGCCGCCAGCATCTATGCCTGGACACCCATGCCGATGAGCGAGGACTGTCTATCGCTCAACATCTGGGCACCGGCGAACGCGCGCCGCGCGCCCGTGCTGGTGTGGATCCACGGTGGCGCGCTGTGGTCCGGGTGGAGCGGCGACTCGCTATATAACGGCAGCGCGTTGGCCAAACGGGGTCTGGTGGTGGTGTCGATCAATTATCGCCTCGGCGTGCTCGGATATCTGGCGCATCCCGGCCTGAGCGCCGAATCCTCGCAGCGGATCTCGGGCAACTACGGCCTGCTGGACCAGATCGCGGCGCTGCATTGGGTGAAGGACAACATCGCCGCCTTCGGAGGCGATGCCTCGAACGTGACGATCGCCGGTGAATCGGCCGGTGGCCTGAGCGTCATGTACCTGATGGCCTCGCCGAGGGCGCGCGGGCTGTTCGCGCGGGCGCTCACGCAGAGCGCTTACATGATCTCGACACCCGAGTTGCGCGAAGCACGATTCGGTTCGGCGGCGGCCGAGACGATCGGGAGCGCGCTCGCGACCAAACTGGGCGCGAGCGATGTGGCGGCGCTGCGCGGCATGGACGCCTCCGCCCTCACCGATGCCGCGGCGCACGCGGGCTTCGCCCCGTTCGGCACCATCGACGGCAGCATCCTGCCGCACCAACTGGTCAACGTGTTCGACCGGGGCGAGCAGGCGAAGGTGCCGCTGCTCGCGGGCTTCAACAGCGGCGAGATCCGTTCGCTGCGAATGCTCGTGCCCACGCCGCCGGCCGATGCCGCCAGCTACGAGGCGCAGATCCGCGCTCGCTATGCAGACCTAGCCGACGCCTTTCTGAGGGTCTATCCGCCATCCAACGTGGCGGAGAGCGTGCTGGCCACGACCCGGGATGCACTCTACGCCTGGACGGCCGAACGGCTGGTCAGGAAGCAGACGGCCCTGGGCGTGAGCGCGTTTCTATACTACTTCGATCATGGGTATCCCGCCGCCGATGCCGCGGGCCTGCACGGCTTTCACGCCAGTGAGCTGCCCTACGTGTTCGGCACTGCCGATGCGACGCCGCCGCAGTGGCCTAAGGTATCCCCGGCAGCGGCTGAGCGGCAGCTGTCAACGGCTATGGGCGCCTATTGGGCTGCGTTCGCACGCGACGGCGCTCCGGACGCGGCCGGGCAGCCGCGCTGGGCGCCGTACGATGTCAACCGGGCGTACCTGGCCTTTGCCGATTCACCAACCCCGGGTACGCATGTGTTGCCGGGCATGTACGAGCTCAACGAGGAAGTGGTGTGCCGCCGCCGCGCCGATGGCGGCATCGCGTGGAACTGGAATGTCGGCATCCTCTCCCCGCCACTGCCGGCTCAGGTGCCAGGATGCCGATGATCGACGGCGGCATGCAGCCGTTTGCGCTGACGCTCAACAAGTTCCTAGACCACGCTGCCAAATGGCATCCGAAGGTGCAGGTCGTCACGGGACGCGAGGACGGCACGGTTGACCGAATCGGCTACGCTGAGCTCAGAGACCGCAGCCTCAAGGTCTCGGCGGTGCTGGCAGGCTTCGGCGTCCGCTGCGGGGATCGCGTCGCCACGCTGGCCTGGAATACCCACGCCCACATCGAGGTATCGTACGCGATCATGGGCATGGGTGCGGTCTGCCATACGCTCAATCCACGCCTGATGTGCGCACAGCTCGCCGAGATGGTGATCCAGTCGGAGGCCCGGATTCTCATCGTCAGCGCCGACCTTGTGCCACTGGCGCGCGAGATCTCAGAGCGTGTGACGGCGATCGAGCGCGTGCTGACAGTCGATGCGCTGGGAGATGTGGCCGTGTCCAGCTCTCGCAGGCCGGTCCTGGCAGTGCTAGAGCCCCTGATCGCCGCGGCTCGCAGCGATGAAGTAATCTGGGGCAACTTCCAGGAGACGGCGCCCTCGGGGCTGTGCTTCACCTCTGGCACCACCGGTGCGCCAAAGGGCGTCACCTACACCCACCGGTCCAGCTTCCTGCACACGCTGCGACTGTTGCAGGCGGACGTGATGGCGATCTCCGCCGCCGATTGTGTGCTCACGGTCGTGCCGATCTTCCATGCAAATGCCTGGGGCGTTCCTTTCGCGGCGCCTGCAGTGGGCGCAAAGCTAGTGTTGCCAGGGCATCATGCTGACGGATCCAACCTCGCGCGCCTGATCGCCGCCGAGGCGGTAACGATCGCAGTGGGTGTCCCCACCGTGTGGCTCGGGTTGATCGAGCATATCGAAGCCAGCGGGGACGAAGTACCGACTCTCAAGCGCATCATCATGGGTGGCGCGGCTTTGGCGCCTGCGCTCAGGGAGCGCATAGAGCGCCGGCTGAGCGTGACGATTCAGACGAGCTGGGGCATGACCGAGCTGTCGCCCTCCGGGACCGTTTCCGCGTTCAACGATCCATCTCGATCGGCAGCCATATCGGGCCGTCCAGCAGTGGGAGTCAACCTGCTGCTAACAGACGCTGACGGGCGCGCGTTACCCGAGCAGCGCGACGTCGAAGGGCATCTGCATGTGCGTGGGGCGGCCGTGATCGAGCGCTACTTCGGTCAAGAAGGTAAGGCGACGGACGCCGAAGGCTGGTTTCCGACCGGCGATCTCGCGCGAATCGACGCCGACGGGAACCTCCTCATCATTGGCCGCGACAAGGATTTGATCAAATCCGGCGGCGAATGGATCAATCCCGCCGAGATCGAGGCTGTGGTCGGCGCCCTTCCCGAAGTCTCGCTCGCCGCCGTCATTGGACGAGCGGACCCCAGATGGGGCGAGCGCCCGATCCTACTGGTTGAGATGCGCGGCAAGCAGCGAATCAGCGACGAGGCGCTGCTGGCACCCTTGAACGGGCGAGTCGCGCCGTGGTGGATCCCAGATGCCGTACTCCGTATTCCCCGCATGCCTCTGGCGCCTACGGGCAAGATAGATAAAATGGCCCTGCGATCTCAATTCGGGGGCAGCGGTTGAGCTGGATTCATCTGGCTCGTATGTCCGACGCTGTCCAAGCTGAGACGGAGAAGCTGCATAGTGCCGAAGAACATAACACCCCGCCGACGCCCCACCAAAGCGGAGCAGCGAGCCGAGACGATGGAGCAGATTCTCGACGCCGCCGAAGATCTGTTCTCGAAACACGGGCTGTACGGCGTGACGCTCAAGGACGTGGCAAAGCGCGTCGGTGTGCACCACACACTGGTCAACTATTATTTCCAGGACAAGAAGAAGTTGTTCGACGCCGTGTTCGCCCGCAGGGCGGTGATCTCAAGCAGTCGAAGAATGAAGGCGCTGGACGAATACGAGGCCGCGGCCAACGGCAGACCGACCGTCGAAGGCGCATTGCGGACTTTTCTAGATTCGGATCTGGACCTCTATATCGAGAGTGGAGAAGGCTGGAAAAACTATGCGGCGCTCGGCGCCCAGGTAGCCAACACACCCGAATGGGGTGCGAAGCTGATGGACGAGCATTTCGACCCGGTGGTCCTGCGGTTGATCAAGCTGCTCAAGAAGGCGCTGCCCGACGCCAACATGAAGGACATTTTCTGGAGCTATCACTTTGTAACTGGCGCGCTGATGCACACACTGGCGCGCACAGGCCGCATCGACAAGCTCTCCGGCGGGCTGTGCAAGTCCGACAATTTTGTCGCGGTGAAGGAGCGTATGGCCTCCTTTATGGCCGCGGGCGTCCTCGCCGTCTGCGGGCAGCGCAAGAAAAAGCGCAATCGCTGACGTCCGTCACACCTGCCGCCCCGTGCGGCCGAGCGCTCGTTCAGTTGTGGACAGCGGATGGTTCCTCGGCCATGCACATCTTCCCAATCGAAAATTGGTAGGAAAAATCCAAATGTCACTCCATGGACGTGTTGCAATCGTTACCGGCGCGGGAAGCGGGCTCGGTCGCTCGCACGCAATGCTCCTCGCACGGCAGGGCGCGCGGGTGGTCGTCAATGATCTGACGCAAGCTGCGGCCGATCGGGTGGCTGCTGAGATCGTCGCGGCCGGCGCCGAGGGACTCGCGATCGCGGGCTCGGTGACCGATGCGGCCGGCATCGCTACGATGGTCTGTCAGACTGTAGATAGATGGGGTCGAATCGATATCCTGGTGAACAATGCCGGAATATTGCGCGACAAGAGCTTCGCCAAAATGAATCTTGACGACTTCCGCCTGGTGGTCGAAGTACACCTGATGGGCGCGGTGATCTGCACCAAGGCGGTATGGGGAGTCATGTGCGCACAGCAATACGGTCGGCTGGTGATGACGACTTCTTCCTCGGGCCTATACGGGAATTTTGGCCAAGCCAACTACAGCGCTGCCAAGATGGCGCTTGTCGGCCTGATGCAGACCCTGGCGCTGGAGGGCGCCAAGTACGGCATCCGGGTAAACTGTTTGGCACCGTCGGCCGCTACCGGTATGACGCGGGGTGTTCTGTCCGATGCCAGTCTTGCTCATCTGGATCCGGCGCTGGTGAGCCCTGGTCTGCTCGCGCTAGTCGGCGAGGACGCCCCGACTCGCGCGATCCTATGCGCCGGCGCCGGTCACTTTGCACGCGCAAACGTCACGCTGTCGCAAGGCCACCATGTGGGCGCCAGTGCCGATGCAGGCGAGCAGGTAATCGGACACTGGGAAGAGATATCTGATCGGAGAGGGGAGATTGTGCCGGCTTATGGCTTCATGCAGGTCGAGCGCGAGCTCGCCAGCGCCGGGGTGGTAGTTTCGGGATTAAATTGAACTGAGCCATCTTCCCAAAGAATCAACTGGTACGAAAATCGGCCAGCAGGTCATCAAGACGCGCGGCCCTGGGTGCCGATCCGGATCTCGGTCAGGTGCGGACGAAACTCCCGGTTGAAACGGTTCTTGTCCATGCGGAAGAAACGGGGCGCATCGCGCATACGGATGAAGCGCGGAAGCACTGGCACACAGACTTCAATAACCATCGACGACCTTCCCGCGCTCTGCGGTTCCGGTCGTTAAGGGTCGAGTTGTCACCTGATGTAGATTATCTGCGGCAGATGCAAGAAAAACAGTCTGAGTTTGTCGGCATTTTCAGAGAAACGCCGGGGACTCGAATTCACAACCCCCGCAAGTGGCAATCCGAGACCGACCATAGCTGCCAGCCAGGTTTTACGATTCGCTAAATCCATGCCGCAGGGTTCTCCCAGGACTCGGACTCAGTCCCGGGCCGCCGCAACCGGCGAGGTAGCCAGCCAGATGCTGGGCCAAGTCACGAGCATCAGCTTCAGCACCGTTGATAAATGTGGATTTGCGGCGCCGTAGCACGGGTAGACCCAGGGCGTACAGGCCTGGGGCCTCGGTTACGACTCCGCCGTCGTGGCGCAGTTCTCCCTTGTGGGTGAGCACAGGGACATTCAGCCAGCGATAATCTGGACGATACCCGGTGGCCCACACGAGCGTGCGAATTTCTCCGCTGCGAAGATCCAGTGAGAGCCGCGTCGATGATGGCGCGCGAGTGGGCGCAAAACGCTCGACCGGACCGACTTCGGTGTCAACCTGACTGTCGCGTGCCCATGCGTCAAAGGTATCGAGCAGCCGTTCCATCTTGAGGTCCGCCAGGGCGAACTGATTGGCGAGACCGCCCGAAAAGAGCGCGCGACCGTCGCGTACGGCTGCCAGCTTGCCGACGATCTCGATGCCCGCACCGGACAAGGTATTCAGATCCAGAGTGGAATGCTCGGACGTACCGACAAGCTGCGGTGACGGCAGTCGTCGCGCGCGCTCGAGATCCTCGATCTGATCGTAGCGCTGATTCCATACTCCGGAATTTTCCATCCACCAGAGTATGTCGCGGCCCCGGTAGGATCTCGGCAACCGCACGTGCTCACCGACGCAGAGCGTGACCGGCCTACCGGAACGATGGATCTCATCGGCGAGTTGCACGCCCGTGGCCGCAGCGCCGACGATGAGTACGCCACCGGCCGGCAGATGGTCCGGATTGCGATATTCGAACGTCGTCAGGCACCGCACCGTGGGCGGCACGGCCCGATGCAGATCCGGCACACGCGGGTTGTTGCTCGCGCCGCTGGCGAGCACGACCGAGCGGCAGCGGATTTCACCGCGGTCGGTCGCCACCCGGTACCCGCCCTCGATGCAGCTCACGGAAGTGACCGTCGTATGGGTTCGTACCGGCGTCGAGGTTTCGGCCGCGAATCCGGCGATGAAGCCCACGACCTCCGGCAGATTCATGAAGCCGTCCGGATCGGAACCCTCGTAAGCATAGCCAGGCAGCCGGCTCAGCCAGTTGGGTGTGAGCAGGCGCAATGAGTCCCAACGCTCCTTTCGCCAGGAGTTCGCCACTTCTCCGCGCTCGAGCACGACGTGGTCAATGCAGTGCTCGGTGAGAACACGGCTCATCGAGAGCCCGGCGTGCCCGGCCCCGATGATGACTGTCGTGAAGCGTTCTATGCCGGTCTCCGCTGCACTCGTCGTAAGCCCACTCAGACGACCTCGACCGTCACGTTGGTCGGATTGGTGATGATGTCGAACACCGCCGAGCGCTTCTGGGACTGTGCGACCAGTGCCTCGATGTCCTTCTTCGAGGCATCGGCATCGACATGAAACGTCACCTTGATGTTGTCATATCCATTGCGGATGTCGCTGTCGATGCCGAGGATACCGGCAATATTCATCTTGCCCTCGAGCCGCGCTTCCACCGAGCGCAGCTGGATGCCGCGATTCTGCGCCACGGCTGCAACGCCGGCCGTCAGGCAGCTGGCAAGACCGACCAGGACCAGCTCGACCGGGGTTGCACCGTTGTCCTCCGAAGCGAAGACTTCCGGATGATCCGTGTCGAACGAGAACTCGGATTTATGCGATTGCTCTTCCCCGAGACCCCGGAACCCCTGGACGCTCGAGCGCGCATGGGTACCGTTGAGCCACTTGCAGGATGCACGCCAGGTGAATTCACCGGCCGCCGGCGCATTCTTCAGCGCTTCGCGTGCCGCAAGCAGTGCATCGACGTTGACACCGTTGTTGACGACCTGACCCATTTGGCTATCTCCTCTTTAACGATGATTGATATTTATGGCACTGGCCGACTCCGCCAAAGGTGAGGGAGGTGGGCTGACGCCGGCAATCAACTGCCAAGCATAACCAAATCCCCGCGAGTTTTCGGCATCGCGGCGGTTAACAGCTGATGTTGGATCTGCACGAACGGCAGCCTAAGATGGCGCATCCTTGCTTCGCCGGGAGCGTCTTCCTTGGAACAGCCCAGACGATTCGGCTTCGAGACCCGCCAGCTGCACGCCGGTCAGCGCCCGGATCCCAATACGGGCGCGCGGGCGGTGCCGATCTTCCAGACCACGAGCTACGTCTTCGAGGACCCGGAGGCTGCGGCGGCGTACTTCAACCTCCAGGAGTACGGCAATACCTACTCCCGGATCATGAATCCGACGGTGGCGGCACTCGAAGAGCGTACCGCCAGCCTGGAGAACGGCTGCGGCGCCGTAGCATTTGCCAGCGGCCTGGCCGCGCAGGCCGCTGCGCTGTTCACGTTGCTCGAACCGGGGGACCATGTCGTATCGTCGTCGGCGCTCTACGGCGGGACGGTCAACCAGTTCAAACACGTGTTACGCAAGCTCGGTGTCGAACTGACGTGGGTGAATCCGGACGATCTCGGTGCATGGGAGTCCGCCATTCGGAGCAATACCAAGGCATTCTTCGGCGAAACGATCGGTAACCCCGGCGGCAACGTACTCGACATCGAGGCCCTCGCCGGCATCGCGCACGCGGGCGGGTTGCCGCTGCTGGTCGACAACACCTTTGCGACACCGTATCTGTGCCGACCAATTGAGTGGGGCGCGGACATCGTGTTGCACTCGGCGACCAAATTCCTGGGAGGCCACGGCACCAGCATGGGCGGCATCGTTGTGGACTCCGGCAATTTCAACTGGTCGAACGGCCGATTCCCGGTGGTCGCTGACCCGTCGCCCGCGTATCACGGCCTGCAGTTTCACGAGACTTTTGGCCTGTACGGCTACCTGATGAAGCTGCGCGCGGAGACATTGCGCGACCTGGGGGCCTGCATGAGTCCGTTCAACGCCTTCCTGTTACTGCAGGGAATCGAGACACTCTCTCTGAGGATGATCCGCCACGTGGAGAATGCGGCGGCAATCGCCCGCTACCTGGAATCGCACGAACTGGCCGCGAGAGTGACCTACCCGGGGCTGCACGCGAGCAGCTACCGCTCGCTGGCCGGCAAGTACCTGCCGCGTGGCGCCGGCGCCATCTTCTCCTTTGACATCAGGGGGGACGCACGGCTGGACAGGAGTTCATCCGCGGGTTGACGCTGTGGTCGCACCTGGCGAACGTCGGTGATGCAAAAAGCCTCGTCATCCACCCGGCCAGCACGACACACCGGCAGCTCAGTGAACCGGAGTTGGCAGCAGCCGGCATCGGGCCGGGTACCATCCGGCTCTCCGTCGGGCTTGAAGATGTCGACGATCTGCTCTGGGACCTGGAACAGGCTTTTGCACGTGTGCGTGCGTCGCTGTCTGCGGAGCGCGTGCAATGACCACAAGCGACCTCGCGCGCTACCAGGATCCTCTGACGATCCAGCGCGTACTGCTGACTGCCAAGAGAATCGCGGTGGTCGGGCTGTCCGGCAATGCGCTGCGTGCTAGTCATTTCGTCGGCTTTTACCTGCAGCGCCACGGCTACCGTGTGATTCCAGTCAATCCGCGGGAGTCCGACATCCTTGGAGAGCGATGTTATGCCAGTTTGCAGGACGTACCGGACAGGGTGGACATCGTCAACGTATTCCGTGCCCCGAGCGCAGTGCCCGAAATTGCCGCGCAGGCGGTCGCCATTGGTGCGGGCTGCCTCTGGACTCAATTCAATGTGATCAACGAAGAGGGTGCACGGATCGCCGAACGAGCAGGCCTCGCAGTGGTCATGGATCGGTGCATCAAGGTCGAACATGCCCGCTACGTGGGTCGAATGCATTGGCTGGGCTTTAATACGGATCGGATCACCTCGGTACGCGGGGCCTTGCAGTAGCACAGGCCAAGAGATGTTCGTTCCACTTGTCGGCGTAGGCTTAACAGGAACTCTTAGGCCCGAAGCAAGCCCGACCAGCCAACGGGCCACTCAGACCATTGAGTTCAGGAGCCGTTCCGCCGAGCGTTTCAGTGGCGGCGCGCGGCTCAGCGTCTTCCGCGATGGGTGGCACCCTCTGAGATCAATCGACCCATCCTTCGTGCCAAAGGCCAGGAGTGCTGATTAAGATGACCAACTCGTCCGAATACGTTCCGCCGAAAGTGTGGACGTGGAGCAAACCCAGTGGCGGTACCTTCGCGAATATCAACCGCCCGATTGCGGGCCCCACGCACGAGAAAGAACTACCCGTGGGCCGGCACCCGTTGCAGCTTTATTCGCTGGGAACGCCCAACGGTGTGAAGGTTACCGTCATGCTGGAGGAGCTGCTGGCTCTCGGTCAGCGCGGTGCAGAGTACGACGCCTGGCTGATCCGGATCAGTGAAGGAGAGCAGTTCGGCAGCGGCTTCGTCGCGGTAAATCCCAACTCCAAGATTCCAGCACTTCTCGACCGCAGCGATCCGGAACCGATCAGGGTCTTCGAATCCGGAGCGATCCTGCTGTATCTCGCAGAGAAGTTCGGGAGCTTCCTTCCCGAGGAGCGGGCTGCACGTGCGGAGTGCCTGTCTTGGCTTTTTTGGCAGGTGGGCAGCGCGCCCTATGTCGGCGGTGGATTCGGCCACTTCTACACCTACGCGCCGACTAAGATCGAGTACGCCATCGATCGTTTCGCCATGGAGGTGAAGCGGCAGCTCGATGTACTTGACCGTCGTCTGGCCGATCACGAGTACATCGCCGGCAGCAGCTACACGATCGCCGATATCGCGATCTTTCCTTGGTACGGCGGCCTGGCAAAGGGCTGGGCCTACGGCGCAGCCGAGTTCCTCGGTGTGCAGGACTACAAACATGTACAGCGCTGGGCAGATCGGCTGCTCGAACGACCGGCGGTGCAGCGCGGACGCATGGTGAACCGCACCTTCGGCGAGCCTTCGACCCAACTGCACGAGCGCCATGATGCCAGCGACTTCGCGACCAAGACAGCTGACAAGTTGTCGTCGGGCAAATGATGGCTACTGCAGCCGGCATAATGTGGCGCAAAGTACGGCAGCGTACTGACTGGAGCGGCCTTTCGTGTTCCTATGGCTCGGCGGATGCACTAACGGAGAGTCGTATGTATATCGGCGGCGGGTTACTCGGAACGGTTCTGGTCGTTCTTCTTGTTGTTTATCTGATGCGTCGAGTGTGAATCGCCCTTCAGGAACGCGCGAGGCATCATCCTGGCGTGAATGAGCTTCGTTCGAGGTCGCCCTTCAGGCGACGCAATGCCTCCGTGGATTCGGCGTCGACGCGGGCGCGGATCTGGATCTGGTCGAGGATCATCAGCAGCAGGTTGTTGAATGAATAGTCGAAGTCGCGCTCGAAGCGCGTGCCCGAGTCGGTCGGTGTCAATGTGTACCTGACGGTACCCCTGCCCCCGCCCGCCACCTGGCCCTCTATGACCCAGCGCCGATCCGGTTGGCGATCGATGACCGTCCAGACGACCTGACCCCGGCGTCCGGCCACCAGAAAGTCCTCGGTTACCTGCTCGCCCGTCTCCAGCGAGTGATCGATGCTACCTCGCACGGCAAGAGAGGACGGATGCCACTTGGGCCAGTTGCCCGGGGTGGTAACGTACTCGAACACCTCGGACGGCGGGCGTGCGAATTCGGCCACGGTATGTATGTGCGTCGAGTGTTGCCATGGCAGCGGCGCCACCATCAGCACCACGGCCAGCGCTAAGGCCGCCGCCCAGACAAGGTATTTGCGTACACGTTGGGCTCGCTTGCCCAACGCAGTGGATTGCGGTTCCCGCGCGCTCATTCGGTAACTCCGGCTCTGCGATGGCGTCGATGCCCGCCTGATACGCCTGTGGAGCTATATTGGATGCTTACAATTGGCCGCGCCACCGTTCACAGGGCGCGCACGTTCCGCGGCTACGCCGGCGGGCAACCACCGTCCAAAGACGGCGGTCGCCCGCTCTATACTCCCTACTCCTTAGTCTACGAGTCAGCGCACAGCGCGCCCAAGGACTTACGCTTAAGGTGCAAGGCCGCTGAACACATCGTTCATGACCAGGGACGTATCGTCGCAGGCGTGGTTCAAGCACGGCAGACCAAAGCCCGCTTCCAGCGTACGCAGCAGTGAGAAGTGATCGTAAGGCACGCTGCTCACTGCACCGTTGGCCGCATAGTTCGTCTCTACCAGAAAGACAACGCGGTTGACCGCATTCGTGAAGTCATCCTCGTCCCAGACCACGATGATGACGTTGCGCCCATGCCGCCAGACCTTCGAGGCCTTGATGCCGTTGACCAGCTTCGAAACCTCGGCGTCGCCTTGCTGAATGGTCAAATTGGCGGCCGCCTGGTTGCCCGTGGGTGTCGAGCAGATTGTGGTTCCTCCGGAAACAAAACCATGCATGTCGTGACACTGATTGGGAACGATGAAGGAGAAGTTCGGCAGCTCATCGTCGTCGGCCAGGTCCGCCCACAGTCCGTTCGGGCCGTCGAAATCCACGACCTGGTCGAGGCTAAGGGCAGGGTTAGACCCAGCTTCGATATTCTCGAAGTAGGCGAACGGATTGTGCTTCACCGCATACAACTTCTGAATGTTGGTGGGTGCGGCGGGCGGCCCTCCGTTGACCTCAAAGACCGATGCCGGACTCAGATTGGAGAACTCGCCGTCGGAGAAATTTACACCGAAAACGCCAGGAACGATGCTCGGCAGGCTCTCCTGATAGGTCTTCCACGACTTGTCCTTGTCGACCAGCTGGTCGGCAATCGATCGCGGCGTGAACTGCGCAGCAGGGTAATCGCGCAGTGCGCAGTTGTTGGGGACCGCCGGCTGGCCGCCCAGGGAGATCTGTCCATTGCAGTCCGTCGCCGCGCTCGCGGTTGCGACCACCGGGTTGTCGAGGCCGGAGACTGAAATCGGCGTGAAAGCGTGAGGGCAGCCGCTGCTGGGCTCGTTATCCACGCAGCCAAAACCGTTGATCCAGATCGGCCAATAATCGTTTGTGAGTCCAAAATTCGACCCGCCGACGATCTCGAGGTAGTTCGGGGCGCTCGGATGTCCGACCGCGAAATACTGCGTCGCCTGATTCACCTGAGCGGCATACTGATTGATGAACGGTGCGTTCGCATTGCCGAGGATGTCTGTATTGGTCTGGTTTTCCATCACGATCAAGAAAACGTGATCGAGCCGCCCGAATGTGCTTTGCGGACGCGATTGACCGGCGGCACCGGCCGTACCAGAAATGGACACGGTCGCAGCCAGTGCCAGCAATGCCTGGGTTACAAGTTTCATCGGTGAGGCCCCCTGGTTGGTGCTCAAGAAGGCTTGGCATTCTTTGTCGGGGGGATGACGGCCTCATTGCAGTCCTGTTTCGGTATCACTGCAACCGGTGAGAAGGCTTTGAAATTGTGCCACGCTAGTGGTGGTTGTCCTGATCGCGAAGCCGCTCATGACTGAGCGGCGTTACCAATCGTCTGCACTTTGCTGCCCGAACTCCAACCCTCGGCTTTGAGGTACGTGCGTTGCTTACTTCTTTCCAGGTTCGCCCACAGACCGGCACTACGGGGCCGCGGTCTGCGGCCGCGGTGGCGGGGCGCGGACCGGCTCTTCCCCCGGCCCGATGACGCTGGCTGCGTCGAGTGTCGCCACGGCCGCCGCGTCGAGGCTGAGTTCGGCCGATCGCGCGAGCTCCTCGAGCTGCCCGATTCGCGTAGCGCTTGCAATCGGTACGCAGCCCTTCGCCCGCAGCCAGGCCAGCGCCACCTGCGCTGGCTTGGCGCCGAGCCGGACAGACACTTCGTCGAGTGCCTTGAGGATGCGCATCCCGCGCGCATTCATCATGTCCTTGACGCGGTATGCGCGCGCCGCGCCCGCAAGGTCTGCCTCGCAGCGGTACTTGCCGCTCAGGAACCCCGAGGCCAGGCCAAAATACGCGATGATCCCCAGCCCCTCGGCGCGCGTGAGCTCCTGCAACGCGCCCTCGAAGAGATCGCGGTCATACAGGTTGTACCAGGGCTGCAGCGTCTCATAGCGCGGCAGGCTTTTGTCTCTGGAAATCTCCAGCGCCTCGGCCAGGCGTGGCGCGGTGTAATTGGAGGCGCCGATGGCGCGCACCTTGCCGGCCCGAATGAGCTCACCGAAGGCACTGAGGGTCTCCTCGAGCGGCGTTGAACGATCGTCAACATGAGCCTGACAGAGATCGATCACGTCGGTCCTCAGCCGCTTCAACGAGCGCTCGACGGCGCCCATGATGTAGGCGCGCGACAGACCTTGTCCGTCCGCGGTCGGCACACCAAACTTGGTGGCGAGCACGACGCTTTCGCGCCGGCCGCTGCCTCGCGCGAGCCAGGCGCCGATGATCGTCTCGGATTCCCCGGTGGGGTGCCCGGGAGGATAGACGTCGGCCGTATCGATGAGGTTGAAGCCATGGTCAACGAACGCGTCGAGCAGGCGAAATGCAGTGGCTTGGTCAACGGTCCAGCCGAACACATTGCCCCCAAACGCCCAGGGGGCCACCATCAGGCCGGATCGGCCGAGTTGCTGTCAACGCATTGGTGCTTGTTCCTTATCTAGCCTACCGGCGATTGAACTCCAGGATCGCTGCGTGGGTGCCAAGTGGGCAAGATCAGAACTGGAAACAGTGCGTTCACGAAAAAACGTAGGGCACTATGCAGTCACTGCGCGACGAACCGACGACCGGGATTGACCCCCGTTGCTGTCCGTCGCGAACGTTCGCTGTCGGAATGGGTCGCGGTGGCATTCATTCAATCTTTGCGACCGTCGCCTGTCGGAGCGCGAGACGCCAGACTCCCTGCTCGTTGCGCCAAATATCCGTGAATCTTCGATGCACGAGCTTGCCAGCATTAGGGGCCTTGCCCTTGGGGGCGAGAATCTCATTTCCCATGATGACGACGAACTCGCCCAACTTGCCAGCATATTCAATTCGCCGATCGAAGGAGCTGTAGCGGATAAAACCGCCATCAAACGCTGCTAACGTGTCATCGCGGCGATTGATGGTGCCACGTGGCGAATTGACGATTACATCCGATGCGAGCGAATCGCCGAAAGCCCTGGTATCTTCAGCGAGTATCGCGGCAACCTCTGCATTGCTGGCAGCGACCGCCTCCGCCACAGCGGGCTCGGCGAAGCTATCCGCGCCTGGTGCATCGCTCATTTGTTGTGCTTGCCCATGTCGTGCCAGCCGAGCGCCAAGACTTCCAGGTAACGGCCGGAAATGACGAGGATCGGTAATATATTTCGTGCTTCATGCCATTACTCTACCGCAAGTCGCGACTGGCGGCTTTCAGGCACCCAATTCAGCGGCGCGCGCGCCTGCTGTTCTCGGCGCTTCCTGGCGGATCGTAGAGTGAGGGCTGGGCATCCAAGTTGTTGAATCGCAAAGTGCCGCAATTATCAGCGATCCCTACGAACCCACATCTCGGCCAGCGAGATTCCCGCCAGCATCATCCACGTTAGCCGAGGATCGCCAACCAGATTCACAAAGAAACGTAGGGCACCATGCAGTCACTGCGCGACGAGCCGACGACCGGGTTTGACCCAAAGACGATTATCGCGAACGTCAGCTCCCGCGCCGGCAAATCGTTTGATCGACAGATAGAAGGGGATTGGATTCGCCGGTGCAATATGACCGAATGCCACTGGTCACCAACGTCACCTCTGGGAAACAGGGGTAAGCCGATCACTGAGGGCCAATGAGCGCGGCCACGGTCTAGCCCGTGTTGCGGTCATTGACGGGGTCGCGAAGGCTGGATGGATATCGATAGCCGGAGTTTGGCGCTGGCCCCGTCTCGGTTTATGATGCTTTGGAAACCGCCGCGGAAAATATGTTCAGCATGGCGGGACTCGACCTGAAAATCGGTTCTGCTTAGTATGAAACATTCGGCGAATCCCGTAGCGCCATGGGCAATGGCGCTGCCCGTAATGGTCGCATGCCTCTTTGAATGCTTAGGGGGCTGGGCAACCGCCGCGGACGGTGATGCAGACACGGAGAATCCGTGCAAGCTGATCACCCAGGCCGAAGCGCAATCCGCGCTCGGAATGCCGGTCAAGCCCGGCGAGTTCATGGATGGAATCTACCGTATTTGTAGCTTCAAGCCGGCGAATGGCGGTACCTACTATCTGAATGTCAGTATGTTCAGTATCGACAAGGCAACATTCGACAAGGTAAACCCGAGTCAATTCGTGCGGGCGGCCGGCACCAATCTCGATGCATTCTTTGCAACAAGCTCCCCGCTGTTGTCGGTCTGGCATGCCGGAAATCAACTGCAGATTCAAGTTCATTTCGAAGACAACGCCGGACAAACGGGGGCGAAAGCAGCTGAACTGAAACTCGCGGCCATTGCTGTCACCCGGTTTTGAGGTAGTTTCATTAGCGGGCTATCGCGACAGTCTGGTATGCGGTTCCATATAGTGCTGGAATCGAGCCAATTTTAGCGTGCAGTTCTGCATGGTGTGGCCCTTATGATATTTCATGCGTCGATTCCAGCCGATGACCCGGAACGGGTTGCACGTGTTATCGCAGAGCTTTGGCGAGGTGAGTATCTCCCGTTCATATTTCCGCAAACCTTCATCGTTTTCGCTAATGATGATCGTGCCAGCGAAGTCGAGATAGGTCCACGCGGGCACGTACTAGTCCCTGCGAACGGGCAAGTGGGTTCCCAGTTCAACGCCTCTTCGTCACCGTATAGTGAGGTTCATCTTAATATCGCAACACCGCTCTCGATCGAAGATGCCCTTGCGATCGCCGAGCGAGAGGGCTGGACTGCCCGTCTTTGTGATCGCGGCGGAGATTTCCAGGTCATCGAGTTTTGGCTGGAAAACAAGTTTATGTTGGAGCTGATGACCGAATTGGAGTTGAAGCGATATAGAAATGTTACGTCGGCAGTGTGGCGCGCCCGGATTGCACAAGGTCAGCAAACTTTGCCAGTGTCGCCGATGTTTAGTTAGTCGGAGCTGGCGCAACGAGCGCTTTACCGCCGGCAATTCAATCACGTGAACGGCCGCAATTGGGCCGCGGCCAGACATTTGACATCGAAACGTAGGGCTTCAACGGTTATTCGGCGTTTCCTGGCGAATCGTAGAGTGAGGGCGGGCCATCCAAGTTGTTGAATCGCAAAGTGTCTCAACTATCAGCCACGCCTACGAACCAGGGAGTTGGGAATTCGGATCGCTCCGGGTGCGCCACGGACAGAGAGGTTGTTGTGGATCGCCATGCCCTGAGTTAGATGCCCGAAGGGGGCGGTGGGCCGGAACGGCGGCTAAAGCGCCGCCAGGACCTGGGCATGGATGCCGTGATCCTGCCAGCTGCCATGCTGCTGTTCGACGAAGCTCGGACGTATCAGACGCGCGCCGACCGCCAGGTCTGCCTGCACGTGCGCCCACTTCACGCGCAGCGTGAGGCCCGTTGAGGAGAATGTGGTCTCAGGTTCATCGACGTCGCGTCCCGAGGCCCAGTCAAAGAACGTGCCCAGAGTCATCCCGGGACGTGCGCCGGCGCGCGGCAATGCCAGCCAGCGCAGATCGATGTTGACGTTGCGCACATTCGACAACAGCAGCTCGTTCTCCCGAAAGCCGCGCACCGACTCTATGCCACCAACCTCGATCGCATGCAGATCGGAGATGCGCGCGCCGGTCCACTGTGCGGTGGCGTGCGACTCGAGCTCCAGATGTACAGGTGCGAGCTCGAGCAAATGATGCAGTTGCCCGGTCGAGACGAGGTAATCATGAGAGGGCTGCGCAAAGGAGGAGGCGTTCGGCGACTCGCCGAGCAATGTGGCGTGCAACAGCGTCAGTCGCAGGCCCAGATACTGTTGCTCGTTGCGGAAGCTGATATCGGGAGCCACCCGCGCGCTGATCGCGCGGGTCACGCCCTGCACGGCGCCCGGCAGGAACGAGAACGGGACGCCTGCGAGCGATGTCGCGTCCCTCTCGTAGGCGATGCTGGCGGCAAGGTTGACCTGCCCGCGCAGCGATGCCCACAGCGGCTGCGTGAGTTTGAGTTCCTGTCGCTCGATTCGACTCTCGATGTCGAGGGGCCCGAGCGGCTCCTCGGTCACGACCGAGTCGGAATACGAGCTGCGAAACGACGCCTGCGTCAGATACCGCGTAAAGGGAATCTGCCAGCCGACGCTGTAGTTGACTCCACCCTTGCCATTGAGCGCACCACTCAGATCGGCGTCGAGCACATCGCCCCACCCCGTCAGGTCGCGCACCAGACCGGCGACATCGTAGGCCTTCTCACCGATCGAAGGGGGCCGATAGTTGTTGAACGCGACCGACAACGCGTAAGGTCGCGCACGTTCGACGTCCATATCGAGGATCGCTTCGCCGAGCTGCGCGCCGGGCAGGATGCGCGAGTTGATGCGCGCAAATAGCGGATCATCGAGCAGGCTCTGGAAGCGCTCGCGCAGCACGTTGATGTTGAGCACTTCGCCGGCCCCGCGACGCAGGCGATCGATGACATAGCGGGGGCGCAATCGCTTGAGTCCGCGAATACGCACCTCCCTGATGCGCCCCTCGATCACCGCGAATTGCAAGGTGCCCTCGGGCGCGGCGCTCGAGGCATCGAGCACGACACCGGAATTGATGTAGCCGCGGTCCGTGTAGGCTCGCGTCAGCAATTCGCGCAGCTCCTCCACCTGCGCCGCTGACAGCGTTCGGCCGAGGTAAGGCGCGGCAATGGCCTGCAGGCTCTGTTGCGGCAACATCTTGCTGCCCTTGAAGATGACGCGTTGGAGATGGATGGTGCCGATGCTCGCGGCGGCGCCCTCGCTCGGAGGCGTCGCCACACCGGGCAGTTGAAATCCCTGGTCAGATCCCGCCTCCGCGCCGCCCGCCCCCGCCGCCCCCTTCCCCGCTGCTGGCGCCGGCGCCGTCGGCGCTGCGATGATCGCACGCGAGTCGCCTTGCTGTGCGGCCAGGGTCGATGCGCTGGCCGCCACCAAGAGCAGCAGAGCGTAGCCCGCGGCCCGACTCATCGGCAGGCGATCACGGCGAGCGCTTTCGAGCGCTCGCCGTGCAAGCGCGCCGAGGCGCCGATGATCCCACTCTCGATATCTACCCAAAGAGGATCGCGCGCCGACACCGGCAGTCCGCCGCGACCGGCCATGGACAGCGAGCTACCCGGCCGATAGCGACAGACGCTGCGACCCAAGGTCGTCGGGGTTGCCGGCGCGCCGGTGAGCTTGAGCAATGCATTGCCCAGATCCAGCGTCGGCACCGTCACGTTGAGCACGCCGCTGACCCCATCCGGAGCGACTGCCTGCACGATGTTGAGTCCGGCAAGGGTCGAGTCAAAGGCGCGCAGTCCACCGCCCAAGGTGTAGGACTCGAAGCTCGGAATCAGCGCGCGCGCATCGATCGTGACGTTGCCGCCGGAGGCGAGCGGGGCCCTGGTGTTGGCCTGAATCGCACCCGTATCGAGCACGATGAAAGGCGCGTCGATACGAATATTGCCGCCGTTGCCGTTGCTGGTGCCCATCACCGAGGTCGTGACATTGGATTGCTCGAGCCACAGCGGACCTTGCCCGCTGATCGTGATGGCACCGCCGTTGCCCTCGTTCGAGGAGGTCTTGATCGCGCTCGGATCCAGACGCATGGACTGGCCGTAGCTGACCTCGATCGAGCTTGCTCCGACATTGCCGAGGGAGGCGGCGCTGATCACGGAGTTCTCGATCAGCAGGTTCTGCGCCATGATGCTGATCTTGGTTGGCTGCACCGCAGCCGGATCGGCGATCGTGGCGTCGTTCTCGATCGAGATGACGCCGTAGTCCATGATCAAGGTTCCGGCGTCGATGGATACCGTGCCCGGTTGACCGCCCGAGCCAGCCCTTGCGGCGGAGGTGATATTCGCGAGATCCGTGAGCTGCGCCGTGCCGCCGACTGTGACCGTGACATCGCCACCAGGGCCAGTGGTATAGGTGTCCGAGTCAATGGATCCCTTGTTGATGGCCGTGAGATTGCCCGCAACGCTCACGGATACCGTTCCCGCCGCGCCGCCGATGTGCGATGGCGCATCGCTGTCGCTGAAGATGCCAGTCGGGATCAGCTCGCCACCGCCGTTGATCGAGAGTGAGCCGGCAGACACGGTGACATCGCCGGCTGCCCCGACACCATAGGTGTTGGTCAGTATGACACCGTAGTTGCTGATGCTCAGCGCGCCGGAGGTTCTGACACTCACCTTGCCGGCGTTGCCGCTCGAAGTCGGCTCGGCGGTACTGGAGATTTCGGACGGATTGCTGACTGACGTCGAGCTGTCGATATTGAGCGATCCCGCCGTCACCGTGACATCGCCGGCATTGCCACCCGTCAGGGTGTCGGATGAGATCAGGGCGCCTCCGGTCACCGACACGGCACCGCTGACAGCGACGTTGACCGTGCCGGCCGAGCCGCCGGTGTGAAGACCGTTGTTGTAGGGATTGGAGGCTGTCAGGCCGCCGCTATCGGTCGAGATGGCGGCGTTGTGCGTGCCGTTGCCGTCGATGCTCAACGAGCCGGCGGTCACGGTGACGTGACCGGCGTTGGCGGTGGCACTGCCATCGGTCTCGCTCGCAATACCCGCGATGAAGGGAGAATTGCCTGCGTTGATGGTCAACGAGCCGGCCGACACGTTGACATCGCCGGCGTTGCCCGTCGCGTAGGTATTCGAAGTGATATAACCGCCGCTGGCCAGGGTCGCAGCGCCTGTGACCACCACATTCACAGTCCCGGCGGCACCGCCGCTGTAGTCGAGATCGCCCGCATTGCTCGAGATACCACCGCCCTCGAGGCTCAGCGTCCCGGCCGTCACGGTCACGCGGCCGCCGTTGGCACTCGGCGCGCCGTTGGTGTCGGTGGACACGCTCGAGGGGAAACTGCCGGCACGCAGATTCAGAGTCGCGGCCGTCAGCGTTACATCACCGGCATTTCCAACCGAGTACGTATCGGAGCTGATCGAGCCGCCGTTGACGAGGGTCGCCGTGCCCGCAACGGAAACCGTCACCGTGCCGGCGGCACCGGCGGAGGAAATGTAGCCCTGCGCGAACTCGAGCAGGCCGGCGTCACTGAAGATTCCAGTCAGACCGGTCGAGGTACCGCCGTCGATGTTCAGCGACCCGGTGGTCACGCTCACGCGGCCGGCGTTGGCACCCGGGCCGCCGTCCGTGTTGCTCGAGATCCAGGTACTATTGTGGGACGTTTCCCCTTCGATGCTCAAGGCGCCCGCTGACACGGTGACATCGCCCGCATTGTTCAGCGAGAGCGTGTCCGAGCTGATCGAACCGCCGTTGAGCACCTGCACCGCGCCGGTGGTCGTGATCGCAATGTCTCCGGCGCTGCCGCTGACAGGCGCCTTGGAGATGGTCGCGATGCCCGTGGCCACGGCGCTGGTGCCGGCGTCGATGCTCAGCGACGCGGCGTTGAGCGTCACGCTGCCGGCATTGCCGGTACCGCCGGTGGTGGACTCGATGACACCGCCGTTGACGATCGTCGTCGCACCGCCGGTGCTGACCGACAGCCTGGCGGCATTGCCGCTCGAACCTGTGTCGGCGGAGCTCGAGATGCCGGTGACCACCGAGTAGGACGGCGCTCCGTCGATGCTCAGCGAGCCGGCCGCGAGTGTGATGGCACCGGCGTTGCCCGCCCCCGCCGTGTCCGTCAGAATCTGGCCGCCATTCACCAGATCGACGCCGCCCGATGTCGTGACCTGCAGCGCACCGGCATTGCCGGTCGAGCCCGGCCTGGCGGCGGTCTCCAGCCCGGTGAAGCCCGTGGCCACACCGCTGTTGACGAACAGCGAGCTCGCCGTGAGCGACACCGCGCCCGCGTTGCCGCCGGCCGACGTGGAGGTGCCGATCTGCGCACCGTTGGCGATGCTCACGGCCCCGAGAATCGCAACCGAGACCGAGCCCGAGTTCCCGCTGCCGAGCGTGAAGCTGCCGAGCGGCGTGAAAGCGGCCGCGGCTCCGCCATCGAGCGTCAACGAGCCGGCCCCGAAGACGACATCACCGGCCTGACCCGCCGCCGTGGTTACGCTGACAATTTCCCCGCCGTCCGCGAGGGTCGCTGCCCCTGCGACGTTCACCGCGACGGGCCCGCTGCTGGCGGCGCTCTGCGTATAGGATTGAATGCCGGTCAGCACATTGGGATTGCCACCCTGAATGCTCAGCGAGCCGGCATTGAGCGAGATGCCACCGCCGGCTGAGCCATAGTTCGGAATGGTCGAGATGAGCCCGCCATTCTCGATCGCGGCGCTGGCGCCGACATCGATTGCAATCGCGCCGCCGCCGCCGGCCCCGGCCTTGCCCGTGACGGTCGCATTCGACGGCGCATTGGCGCCGTCGAGCAGCAACGCTCCGCCGCTGATGTAGATGTTGCCGGCAGCGTTCGTCGGCCCGCCGACCGCCTCGACGCTCGCCCCATTCTGAATGGTCACGGCACCGTCATTCGAAGCGACCGGCCCCGTGAGCGGTACTTCGATCGCCTGCGCCCCGGTCGCGACGATGCGGATATCGCCCATTCCGGTCCCGATGCCGGACAGCTGGCCACCGCCGTCCAGCGTGACATCGCCGGCGACGAGCCCGACCGCGCCTGCGGAGCTGTTCGCGCCCAACAGCGCCGCGCCGTTGACGTTTACCGCAGCGCGCGTCGTGCCGAGGAACCCGAAGGCCTCGGGCGGGGCCGATGAGAATGTGCTGAGCTTGCTCGGGTCGGCATAGAAGTTGCCGTCGCTGAACTTCAGATAGTTGGCAGTCGTCACGTAAAACGCCGCTGGCACGTTGACCACGGCGTTCGAGGTAAAGGTCACGCCGTTGGGATTGATCAGGAAGAAATTCGGAGCGCCCGACGCCGCCACGAGCTTGATGGTACCGTCGATGTTCGAGGCGAAGCCTCCGGTCACGCGGCTGATGACGTTTTCGATGCCGCCACTGGTGGTGCTGAACAGCGCGGTCTCGCCCGTAGCGACATTGAAATACTGGAAGCTGAAGAAGAGATTGCTGCCGCCGAGCCGGCCAAGACTCTGCGTGATGTTGTAGGTCGGACCGGCCAGCGCCGTGGCGGCACCGCCGAGCGTGCCGTCGAGCTTCACACCGGCAGGTCCGGCGGCCAGCACGGCCGTCGTGACCAGCCAAACACTGACGCCGAGGCCGCGAGCCACCTGTCGCGCGCGCATTGCCTTAGGTCCAGTCCCCGATCAGCACGATCGGCGCCCAGTAGTAGGGGTGCGAGAACTTCGGCGATCGAATCAGCGCTCGCTGCGCCTGCGTGAGGGCCTGGGCCTTGCCCTGGCGACTCAAGCCCGCATAGAACGCCTGCATGAATTGCTCCGCGGCCTCATCGCTGACGGCCCAGAGCGTGCCGACGACACTGCGCGCTCTGGCCTTGATCGCTGCGCCGGCAAAGCCCAGCGGCGCGCGATCATCGCCGGTGGCGGTGTCGCACGCCGAGAGCGTGAGCAGCTCGACGCCATTGATTTCACGGCCGTTGTCCGCGATCAGGCTCTGCAGATCGTCCATGTGAATGACGTTGTCGAAGGCGAGCAAGAAGGACTGCTGTGCGTTGTTGCCGAGGTAGCCGTGGGTGGCGATGTGAATCACGCGGTAGCGCCCGGTTCTGACCTCGCGCTCGAAGCGCGCCACCGTGAAATCGCCGTTCAGCAGCGACACGCTGCGACCGAGGGGCTCGAGTTCCCGGATCTCGGTCTCGACCGCCGGCAGCAGCAGCTCGCGCCGGAGCGCCGATTCCAGCTCTGGCTGCTCCCCGGCGGGCATGAGCGCGCGCTGTTCCGGTGGCGCGGGCGCCATGGCATTCGCACCCGCACCTTTTTCGTTCGATGCCCCGAAACCCAGTGCAATGAGCTCGCGCACCACCGACCCGGGCTCGGAAAGACCCGCCAGCAGCGAAGGGGCCCGTGCCTCGCGCGCCCCGCCGCCGCTCGTCATCGTCAAGCCCGTGACCGTCGATACGACATAACGCTCGGCAACGTACTCGCGGCCGTCGTGAAGCGCCGCAAAGGGAATCAGCCGCAAGAAGCGATCCGGCACGATGACGAGTTCGCGCACACCGGCTTGCGCCAGCGCCGCCTCGAACGGCCCGATCAGCGCCGTGTACAGCCGTTGCGCCGTGGCGAGAAAGGCCCGCGAGCTCGCATCCACGAGCTGATGGCGAAAAGCGGCGATCTCTTTCTCGAGCGCCGAGGCGCCTATCGGGCTCGCATGGTGCAGCAGGCCGTCGTGCGTTCTGACGATGACCTCGAGCCGATCCTCAAGAATGACGGTATAGATCACGGCGACTGCAGGGTCGGGGGCACCGGAGGGGTTGGCGCGGATCGACTCGACAACACAACGCTCACCCAGGTAATCCTGCATCTCGGCCTGATGCGTGAGCTCGATGGCTTCGAGCACCGAGATCAGGCGCGCGCGCCGGTCATTCGCGGCGAGCGCATCGAGATCCTTGAGCATCAGATCGACCAGATCTGCAAACAGCGGTCGCAGCAGCGTCTGATAGGTTGACTGCCCGGTTGCGTCCTCGATGGGCAGATCCTGGCGGATCGCTTCCAGGTGCCGCGCCGCCCTGAGCTCCTCGGCGAGCGCGTTGGCGTCATCGCCGCGCCGATGGCTGAGTCGTCCCTCGCGCCATTCGAGCTGCACCAGCAGCGCTTCGACCGAACCGAGCGGCAGCGTCTGCGCCAGCGCGAGCGCGCTGCGATTGAGCTGCGAGGCCTCCGCCCATCGGCCCTGACGCTCATATAGTTGAGCCAGCGCCTCGGCGCACTCCACTTGCAACGCTGTCGCCCCGGCCTGCTGCGCGAGCTCGGCCGCGGTGCTCCAGCTGCGGTATGCGAGCTCCTCGGCGGCCGCGGATCGCTGTGCCTCGGGGGCGGTCGCATCGGCAGCGCGCACAGCAATCGCCTCGCCGGCGAGCGCGCCGAGATTGAAGTAAGCGCGCGCACGGTCCGCTACGGGTTCTATGCTCGCGAGGCGCGGATACAGCTGCTGCAGCGCAGCGAGACGCTCACGCGCATCCTGCAATCGTGCGAGGTTGAGCTCGGCTGCGAGCCGCGCCGCGTGCAGCCCCGCGCTCTCATCGGCCGCGTCGAGCACTTCCCGGTAGTAGCGGCTGGCCCGTGCTGGATCATGTTCTGCTGCGGCGACATTGCCGAGCGCCAGGGCGAGCGAGATGCGCATCGCCCCGCTCGCCTGTTCGTAGGCCCTTTGGAGCACTCCATCCGCGTCTGCCGGGCGGCCGGCTTGCTCGAGGCTCAGCCCGAGCTGCGTCATGGCGCGCAGCCGCGTGATCTGGTCGGGCGCCTGCGCGATCGCCTGTTGGAGCAACGCGACGGACTCGTAGATGTCGCCTCGGGCGCGAGCCTGC
This sequence comes from uncultured Gammaproteobacteria bacterium, assembly GCA_963701975.1. Lineage (GTDB taxonomy): Bacteria > Pseudomonadota > Gammaproteobacteria > Steroidobacterales > Steroidobacteraceae > FEN-1191. The sequence goes on along the minus strand of OY969692.1, from coordinate 1,814,609 downwards.
GTGCCGGCATCGAGCTCCTGCTGCGAGGAGGCTGCCATGGCGCCGAGCGGAACGCACAACAACACCAAGAGTGGATGCGGGGCAGACCGCGTCGCGTGCTTCAGGGGGCACATCTTTGTACCGCTCGATGGAGAACGGGCCACCCAAGTCTGCCACGTCGGTCCGCGGTACGCTACGGCTGCACTACCTGGGGCCGACGGCCCCGCAGGCGCCTACGCCACGCTGAGTTCGATCGCTTCCCCAGCGCCTTTGACGGTCGTCAGCTTCACCGGCCGTCGCCAGACCCGATGCACATACTCGAGCACGCGGGTCGCGCGCTCGGGATCAAGTCCGCGACCGTCGGTCTTGTGATCATGCAGCAGCTCGAGCGTGCCGTCGACGCGAATGTGGGTGGCGGCGACGGTCGGTGCGCCGAAATTGTACTTGGGCGCCAGCAGCGCATCGTGCAGCTTTGGCAGATCGGCGTCGAGAACGGTGGCGGTGCCCTCTTTGCCGGCGCCGAAGCGGAACAGCTTGAGCTCGGTCGCGAGTTCAGGGGTCAGGTGGTTGCGGATGAAGCTGAAGTCATCGTCCTGCTGCATGATCCGCCGCGCGCCCTCGAGTCCATCGCGCTCGACGATCTTCTCCCACAGGCTGAATCCCAGGTGATAGGGATTCACGGTCAGCGCCACCTGTTCGCCGCTGGCGAGCGGCCGCACCACGTCCGAGTGGCACTTGATGGCGTCGAGGTACGCCTCGGACGGCAGAAAGTCGGCCTCGCGCAGCAGCCGGGCGTGCCAGTACGAAGCCCATCCCTCGTTCATGATCTGGGTCGCGAACACCGGATAGAAATAGAAGGACTCCTCGCGCACTGCGAGGAAGATGTCACGCTCCCAGCCCTCGAGCTCGGGGGCGTAGTTCGCGATGAACCAGAGCAGGTCACGCTCCGCACGCGGCGGCACGGCAGCCCGCTGGGGCTCGCGCGCACCACTGTCACGCGCCGGCTCGGGATCCAGAGCTGCGAAACGGCGGCGAAACTCGTCCTGCGGCTCGGCCTTGCGAGCGACGTACTCCGGGTAGCGGCTGCGACGCACGCGCTGATTCACGTCGATGTGCTGCTCGAGCGCGAGCGCGGCATCGAGCACGGCCTCGACCCGCGCTGCGCCATGCTGCTCAATCGCCATCGCGATCCCGTGGGCGTGCGCGGCGGCGCGTTCGACGATATTCGGGCCGACCTGTTCCTGGCTGGTGCGGAACAGCAGGTTGTTGCTGGAAAAATCGGCATGCCCGAGCACGTGGGCGGTCACGAGGATGTTCTCAGCCACGCTGTTGCCGGCGGCGAGATAGGCGTGCCCGGGGTTGCCCGGAAACACCACCTCGAACAGCTTCGAATGCCCCATGCGATGCTGGATCAGCCGGCTGATGTAGCGCGTGCCGAAAGACCAGTGCGGCATCCGTACCGGCAGACCATACACCGAGATCTCCATCATGAAAGTCTCGGGCACCGACTCGAAGTTGACCGGATCGTAGCGCAGGCCGGTGTCGTGGGCGAGCTGCTCGATGCGCGGCACGAGCTTGCGCCACTCGGCTGCCGTCGTTGACGCCGCGCTCATGGGGACTCCTGCGCCTGGTGCTGGAAGAAATGCCGCACGGCGGCCCAGATCTCGTCAAGCTGACGGATCGCGAACGAGGCCGCGGGCCGCCCGGCACCGGCGAGTCGCTTGAATATCCCGCCGGTCTCGGTCGCCAGCGAGCGCGATATGCTCGCCGACACCTCCAGATAACCGAGGTAGTTGACGAGCCCACCGAGCTCATCGAGCAGCCGCTCCGCGTCCTCGCGGTCCGAGGTAGTGTTGTCGCCATCCGACGCGTAGAACAGGTAGACGTTGTAACGGGACGGATCGAAGCGGGCGGCGATGATCTCCCGGACCTTCGCGAAGCCGGTGGAGGCGACGGTGCCGCCACTGCCGCGCACCTGGAAGAACTGCTCCTCGTCGAACTCCCACGCCTCGGTGGTGTGCGCGACGAACACGGTATCGAGATGCCGGTACTGGCGGCGCAGGCCCTGCACCGCCCAGAAGAAGAACGACTTCGCGAGCTTGCGGTCGTCGTCGCTCATGCTGCCCGAGACATCCATCAGCAGGAATACGACCGCCTGCGTCGCGGGCTGCTCGCGCCGCGTGAGTTGCCGGAACCGCAGGTCCTCGTCGGTGAATGACGGACCATCGGCGTCGCTCATTCGCCGCTTGATCGATTCCCGGAACGATCGCCGGCGATCGAGCCGGGAGCGCGCTCCGCGCCGGTCCCAGCCTTCCCGGGTCCAGTCGGTCTCCTCGGCCTTGCCGACCCGGGCGCGCAGGTTCGGCAGCTGCATCTCCTCCCAGAGCCAGTCGACGATGTCGTCGACCTTGAATTCCAGCAGGAATTCCACGCCGCCCTGGTCGCGGCCGCCCTCGCCCTTGCCGGGCTGGCCGACCTGGCCCGGGGGCCCGAGCTTATCGCCCGGCTTGGCCTGGCCCTGGCCGACGCCCTCGCGTTGTTCCGGGGATAGAAGCTGGAAATGGTAGTGCTCGAGAAAGCGCACCGGTACCCGCACCGTGCGCGCGCCACCGGAGAGCACGTCTGCACCGGCGACCATCTCGGGCAGGTGCTTGCGCACCGCCTCCGCGACCTTCTCGTTGTGCCGCAACCAGTCCCTGGCACCCCGGGAGAAGAGGTCGTACCACCCATTCACCGCGCTGCCTTCCGGTTGCGTCATGCAGCTCTCACTCTTGTGCCAGCAACGTCGTTACGTAGCTGAGGGCTTCCTTGGCGCTGTGATCATCGTAGCCGTATTCGTCCACCAGACGCCGCTGCACGGCCGAGATCTTGACGCGCGTGTCATCATCCGGTCGCGCGCTCGAGGTGACCAGGCGCAGTACGTCGCGCCGCTCCGCAAACAGGTACTGCTCGATCGCCTCGTTCATGCGCGAGTGGCTGGAAAGCGTGAACTTCTCGCCGGACTTGAACGCCACCATTGCCTTGCGAACCACCTCCTGCCGGAACGAGAGCTTGCCCGAATCGGAAACCTTGATCTTCTCCTCGACCGAGCGCAGGAAGCGCTCGTCGGCCGGACGCGTCTCGCCGGTGATCGGGTCGGTTACCTCGCGCTGATCCAGTGAGGCCTCGACTTCATCGAGGTACTTCTCCAGCAGTTGCTGTGACTCCTCCTCGAACGAGGCGAACATGGCGCGATGCACGTCCTCCTTGACCCAGCGGTTATAGAAATCCTTGCGGGCGGTGACCAGGAAGTCGATCCACGCCTTCTTCTGCTTCGCGTCCATGCGTGCATCGCTGTCGATGGCGTCCTTGAGCGCGAGCAGCAGTTCCATGCAGGTGAGGCTGCGCGCATCGCTGCGCGTGATCGCGTTGGAGATCGCGTTGACGATGAAGCGCGGGCTGACGCCCGAGAGACCTTCGTCGGGGTTTTCGGTGCGCAGTTTCGCAGCATCGTTCTCGCCGAACCCCTCGAGCTGCTCGCCGGCGTAGAGGCGCAGCTTCTTCGACAGATCGAGGCCCTCGCGCTCGGGACGGCTCAGCCGCGTCAGGATGGCGAACACTGCGGCGAGATTCAGCACGTGCGGATCCAGGTGGACGTCGCGAAACGCCGGTGCGCTCGATACCAGCTTCTCATAGATGCGGGCCTCGTCCTTGTAGGACAGCGCATACGGCACCTTGATGATGACCATGCGGTCGAGCAGCGCCTCGTTCTCCTTTTCCTGCAGGAACTTGTGAAATTCCGCGAGGTTGGTGTGCGCCAGAATGGTCTCGTCGAGATGGATCAGCGGGAAGCGCGAAACCTTGACATTCTTTTCCTGCGTGAGCGTGAGCAGCAGGTACAGGAACTCGCGCTTGACCTTGAGAATCTCGATCATCTCGAGAACGCCGCGACTGGCGGCGTACACCGCGCCCGACCAGCTCCAGGCGCGCGGGTCCCCTTCATCACCGACCGCGGCGACCTTCGACAGGTCCACCGAGCCCACCAGATCCGCGATGTCCGCGGTAGTGGGATCGTGTGGCGCATAGGTGCCGATGCCGACGCGCGAGGCCTCGTTGAGGAAGATGCGCTCGACCGGCATGCGCATGTAGTCGCCCTCGAACTCGCGCTCGAGACGCTCGCGCGACCAGGGCGAGAGTTCGCCGTGCAGCTCGACCCCATAGGATTCGCGGAACCCGGCACGCAGGCTCGTCGGGACGAGACTGAGGGGCGATTCGTGCATCGGCGAGCCCTTGATCGCATACAGGGCGCCTTCGTCAGTACGGCTGTATTCCTCGAGCCCGCGCTTGAGCAGGATCGCGAGCGTCAACTTGCCGCCCGAAGGCGGGCCGAGCAGCAGCAGCAGGCGCCGACCCACATCACTGCCGGCGGCCGCCGCCTTGAAGTAGTTGACGATGCGCGACAGCGGCTCCTCGACGCCGAACAATTCGCGGCGGAACAGCGCCGTGGCGGGCGAGGCGGCATCCTTCTCGTCGGTGCGGCCGTACCAGCGAAGCATGTCCCAGATGTACTGGTGACTGGTGCGGGCGAACGCGCCGGGACTTGCGGGGACGATGCTGGTGAGGAAATCGCCGAAGCTGCCCTCCCAGGACTGGGCGCGATGCTGGCGGCTGAACGCGCTCAGCGAATCGACGAAGCTGGATCGACGGGCCGAAACCGATTCGACACTTTCAGACGGCATTTCGACGCTCCTGGTAATCGTGAGTGGTAGGTCGGGTTCCCTGTGTTGCGCGCTGACTCGTCTAACACTGATACGGCATGAGATTAGACTTAATAAGCGTCAGTTCCGTCGGTCACGTCACAATTGCGTGAGTTGCCTCGTGCATGAAGGGATTGGAGGTTGCAGATGAGCATTGGTGCTCGCTCGGCGCACCAGCGCTGCCGTCGGTTGCACGGAAATGTACCGCTACTGCACTGCGCAAGTGCGCGGGGAATGGTTGGCGACCTGATCCTGCGCGCGCAGCGTTCGGGCGCGTCGCAACTCGCCGAGTTGCCAGCAGCCGTCAATCCACTCGAGGATCACGGCCACGTCGCGTTGCAATACCAGGCGATCCGGAGCGTTGCACTACCCGATCATAGGCGTAGAGTTGTGGCGGCGGAGGAAGTTCAATGCAACGCGACGAATACGCACTGAAATACCCAGAACACTGCAAGGCTTGTGAGGGCTGGGGAATGGTGAAAGGCTTCAGCCCGATCTTTACGATCAGCGAGTGCGAATGCTTTAAGAAAGGGTCCTGCCCACGATGCGGAACACCGCACGCGCTGGACGAGTCGGTTCGGTGCGAGGCTTGCGGGTGGGACCTCGATGAAGAGGATCGCGGTCTGCCGGCCTCCGGCGTTGCCTAGGGGCGCGATATTCTGTGCTATGCATCTGCGGGGCGGGTCGCAATCCGCTCGACCCATCCCGCGATGAACGCCAACAGGGCATACGCCACGAGCGCGGTGACGGCCGCCGCTTCAGCCGAGGCAGGCGGAGGCCCGAAGTTCGCATACACCTGCAAGATCGCCAGCAACACCACGAAACCGAGGAATAGATGGCGCCCCAAGGCTCTGGGAAATGCCGTCATGCGCAGATACAGCCATGCACCGAGGCCGAGAACGATCAACTCCAGCGGAAGACTCAGGGCAATATGGCGCCAAAGACCGAATCCGACCTTGGCGGAATTATCGTAGAGCGGCAAATCCGGCACGTGCACCAGCAGATCGAGGACCCAATGCGAGAATGACGCTGCCGCCACTAGCAGGACCGTAGTGCGATTGCCGTCGGTGCACAGCGCTACGATTGCACCGAAAACCAACGACAGCACGATCGATCCAGGCAAGCCGTGTGTGTAGGGCATGTAGTAAAGATCGAGAGCGTTGGCTTGCGTGAAGCCTGGGACGATGCGTAGCTTCTCGACGCCCAATAGCACCAGAACCGCCCAGACGATGTCCATCCATTGCACAGCAATGAACCACACCCAGAGGGGCACACGCCTTTGCGCGCACACCGCCGCGCACGAGATGCCGTAATGACCTACGAACATAGTTTTGGGCCCCAATTGCAACGCTAGCCTGTCAACGAGCGGCAGGTTCGTCAATACCTCACCCTGCGGGCCGGCGTATACTCCCGCGCCAAGGGGATCCGAGCGGATTCGCCCGAGAAACAACAATACTCAGGGGGACGCCATGATTGTCAATCGAAGCCGATGGATTGCCGAGCTTGGCCTTGTCGCCGTGCTCGGCGCGCTCGCGCTCGCCGCGCAGGCACAGACGGGCGATATGAAGGAAAAGGAGCCGATGTACACGTATGTCGCGCTCTGGGCCGTTCCACGGGCGCACTGGGCGGACTTCGAAAAACCGGTTGCGGCGGAACAGAAGATCCTCGAGCAAGCCATCGGCGATGGCACGCTGGTCGGCTACGGCTCGGACATCAATCTGGTCCACGAGGCGGACGGGTACACGCACGACAGCTGGTGGGCGTCTCACACGCTGGCTGGTGTGCTGAACGTGCTGGATGCGTTCTCCAGGATCAGCGGTTCGACTTCTCCGGTACTGGGCTTGTCCACCAAGCACTCGGATCTGATTTTCGTCAGTCGTCATTACAACTGGCATCCGGGCTCGTGGAAGGGTGCTTACTCGCATGGCGCCTCGTACAAACTCAAGCCGACCGCGCCGGAAGACGCGGTGGACATCATCAGCAAGAACGTCATCGAGCCGCTGTTAGAGAAACTGCTGGCCGATGGGTCGATCGTCGAATATGACATCGACGAGGAGGCTATTCACACGCAGGCACCGGACACGTTCTGGGTGTTCTACCTGGCTCCCACTGCGGAGGGCATAGACAAGGTCAATGCGGCCATCGGTGCCGCTGTGAAATCCAACCCGCTGATCGGTCCGTCGCTGGACTCGATGGTGGATTTCACGCCCCATCGCGACTACCTGAACCGTACCAGCGCCACCTTCAAGTGAGCGTGCGCGGCAGCGGACCGGGACGATGCGCTGCTGAGCCTCAAGAGCCGGGGCGCGGCCCGCGACGGGTCGCGCCCTGAACTGACGGCATGACACCTACTCCGCTGCGCACCGAGTACGCCTTCACGGCTCACGTGTCCATCGGGCCGCCCGTCATCGTCGGTCAGGGCCCGCAAGGCCTGCGGCGCTATGTCCCGATCGCGGGCGGATTCGTCAACGGACCAAGCCTCAACGGCAAGCTCCAGGCTGCAGGCGGCGACTCCCAGGTCGTGCGTGCCGACGGTGTCCTGGCCGCGGATGCGCAGTATCTGATCCAGACCGATGATGGCGTCACTGTCGCGGTGCGCAATCGCGGCTTGCGTTGGGGGCCAGCCGACGTCATCGCAAGATTGTCGCAAGGCGAACCGGTCGCGCCGCAGGAATATTACTTTCGAACCGCCGCGCAGTTTGAAGCACCGGTCGGCTCGCGCTACGAATGGCTCAACCAGGCGGTGTTCGTCGCCACGGCGGAACGCTACGTCGATTCAGTCATCCTGCACTTCTATCGCATTCTATAACGCCGGCACCGCCCTTGGCCGCAGTCCCTGCACCGTTGGCGTCGGTCGCAGGCCTACGGCAGATAAATCCTTTCCGCACTTGCCGTTGCGACTGCGTTGCCTCAACGTAGTGGCTATGCGCTCAAGACTCAGCCTGATCATTGTGCTCGCCGTGTCGCTGCTGGCCGGCTGCGGCGGCGGCAGCGATAGCAGCGGGATGCTCGGCGCAGGCAGCAGCAGTTCCGGTGGCACGGCGGCTTCAGGGCGCGGCACGCTGCTGCAGAATCCGCCGACGATGCTCGCCATGGAGAGCACCGCAGACCTGCTGCTGCAGGTCACCACCGGTGCCGGTGCCCAGACCTTTGGATCGCAGGCGCTGTCGCAGGTATTGGCGATCAGCGGCGCCCCGGTGTGCGATGTGCAGGTGTTTCACATCGAGTACAACACCGTGGGCGGCGCCAATGAGAGCACCACCGCGTCCGGCGCCCTGATGGTGCCGAGCGGCGCGGGTGCCTCCTGCCAGGGCGCGCGCCCGATCGTGCTGTACGCGCATGGAACCAGCACCGAGCGCAATTTCAATATCGCGGACCTCACCAACCAGCAGAACGCCGAGGGAATACTGCTGGCGGCGTTCTTTGCGGCGCGCGGCTACATCGTGGTCGCACCGAACTACGCGGGCTATGACACCTCGACGCTGACTTACCATCCGTTTCTGGTGGCCGATCAGCAGTCGAAGGACATGATCGATGCGCTGACGGCGGCTCGTTCCGCGCTGACCGGCATGCCGGTGAGCGACAACGGCAAGCTGTTCATCACCGGATACTCGCAGGGCGGCTACGTGGCGATGGCCACGCATCGCGCGATGCAGGCCGCCGCCATGACGGTCACGGCTTCGGGACCGATGTCGGGTCCGTATGCGCTCGCCGCCTTCGTCGACGCGGAGTTTGAAGGCGAAGTCAGTGGCGGTGCGCCGGTCGTGGCAACGCTGCTGCTCACCGGGTATCAGCATTCCTACGGCAACATCTATGCCGCCGCGACCGATGTGTTCGCAGCGCAGTATGCCCCGGGCATCGCGACGCTGCTGCCGAGCGCGCTGTCGAGAAGCCAGATCTATGCGGCCGGGCTGCTGCCGCAGACGGCCTTGTTCGACTCGACCCCGCCGACCGTGGCGTACGCCGCCATCACGCCAGCGACCTCGCCGGCCGTTCTGGCACCGGTCTTCGCGCAGGGATTTGGCCCCGACGGCCTGATCACCAACGACTATCGCCTGAGCTTTCTGCAGGATGCGCAGGCCAATCCGGATGGTGGATTCCCAACGCTGACCAATGACCTGCCGGCGGCGGCGCCGAGCCTGCCCTGGCGTCAGGCGCTCAAGCAGAACGATCTGCGTAGCTGGGCGCCGGTCGCGCCGACGCTGCTGTGCGGCGGGGACCAGGATCCGGAAGTGTATTTCACGAACACGCAGCTGATGCAGGCCTACTGGACGGCGCACGCGCCGGCGACGGCTCCGATCAGCGTACTGGACCTGGATTCGGGCACGCCGAGCGCAGGCGTCAACGGCAGCCTGCAGTCGGGCTTCCAGACGGCGAAGCAGGCGGTCGCCGCGGCGGCCGTGCTACAGGGCGCCACCGATGGCGGTACGACCGCCGTGTTCGAAGCCTACCACGCGACACTGGTCGCCCCGTTCTGTCTGGCGGCCGTCATCAATTTCTTCAACGCCCTTTAATCTAGCGTCGCCAGGAGTTGCATCACGACGTTGCAGGCGTAGCCATAGCCGTGCGCCCAGTGACTCAACCGCGGGCCGGCAACATTCAGAACCCGGATCTGGTGCTCTTCCACGAATCGCGCCAGCTCATGCGCAGCCGCGGACTCGGGGGTCTTGCCCGCATCGATCAGCACACGCGGCTTGCCTTCACGCTTGCACAGATTCAGCGTTAACAGTGTCCCTCCCTCAAGCACACCATGGAACAGGATCGCCGTGCCATCACTGTCGATCACGTTCTGTCGCGTGCGCTCGGGAAAGCCTCCGCTCGCCATGGGTGTGAGCGGATAGCGCTGCGGAATCGGGCCGTCCTCGGCGGCGCGATCCGCGGGACACCACCCGCCGCATGGAAACTCTGCGGCGAGCGCCGCATCGAGCGCCCCGCGATCGACGCCAGTCTGTCCGCCCGATACGATCTTGGTCAGTGCCATAAGATAATGAGTCGATCTGCCAATGATTTGCCGCCTCGCGAGCGGTCGCTTTCCGACTGGCGCTGGCGCTCAGCCCGTTCCTGCAATACCTTGCTCGCTTACTCCACAGCCCGACGAGGTGCGCCATGCCTTTCTCACTCTACGCCGCGACGATTCCGAGCTTTCAACAGATCCTGGGGGCCGTTTCCGGCCTGCTTGGCAAAGCGGAAGCCTTTTGCGCCGAGAAGGGCATCGCGCCGCATGAGCTCATTCAGGCCCGTCTCGCCGCAGACATGTTTCCGCTCGCCTACCAGGTCAAGTCCACGGCAGTTCACTCGCTCGGCGCCATCGAAGGCATTCGCAAGGGCGTCTTCTCGCCCGACATGACTGCGCCACCCGAGACATTTGCCGCGCTCAAGGCACGGATCGCGGAAACACTCACTGCACTCGAGAACATCGACATCGCCGAGATCGATGGCTTTGTGGGCCGCGACATGCGCTTCGCCTTTGGCAATAATCATCGAGATTACACCGCCGAGAACTTCCTGCTCTCCTTCTCGCAGCCCAACTTCTACTTTCACGCAACCACGACCTACGACATCCTGCGCTGGAAGGGCATGCCCATCGGCAAACGCGACTTCATGGGCAAAACCCGCACGAAGAGTTGAGCGCAAAGACTGGGGCGGATTGATCCGGTGAAGGCTTGGATGAAGCAGACTCAGCGTCTACGGCCGAGGCTGCGCACGATGGCCGCCAGATTCGCGCGAAATTCACCTGCGCCCGCCATCGCGGGATGGCGCACGACGCGCGGATTGCCGCCCACGACATCCTGCAGCGCCTGGCGTGCGACCTGGCCGACGGCGACCACCGTGGCGTCGTCGAAGCGGTCCAGCACCGCCCGCAGCACTTGGGCGCCCTGCTGCACCTCCACCGTGCTGGGCCGCCGGTTCGAATGCGGCTCGCCAGGCCGGTGCGGGTGCCAGGGAAACGCATTCCACAGCACGGTGCAATCGGCGATGCGCAGCTCGTGCAGGCACCCCCAGACGGTGGTGGCGCTGGGCTCGGACCATGGGCGCGTACGGTGTGTGATGCGTTCAGCACAGTGCAGGCGCGGGATCCTGTCCTCCAGTAACAGCCGTTCGCTGGTGAAAGCCACGCCGGAGAAACGGCAGCCCTGATAGCCGGCGGCCTCGCCCACCAGCACGAACGCTGCCCGACAGGCGAGGTGCCGCTTCAGGCGTCGCACGCGGCGCGCCGCGGCATCCCCGGCGCGATCCATCGGATCGATGTCTGACCATGGATTGAACACGTTGGGTGCAGCGAAGCACCCCAGGTGTTGGAACAGGGCGGCACCGCTCAAGCGCGCAGCTCCACCGGCCTCGATTGGGTTTCTCTTCACAACGTTGGCGTCGCTACCATCAATTAGACTATGACCAGCACGCCGATGCTCGCCGGCCAGCCCGGCGCGAACCACCTGCGGTAGTCTAGGTCACGACGAGCGAGCTCTGAACACGGTACGCACCTATTGGGTCAACGAAACGGCCGCTGTGCTGGATATCCCCGGCGCCCCCGGCATCGAATGCCAGCGCCGGATCTGGTGGCTGGCGCAGCATTTGCGCTCCCACGCCGGTGTGTGCGAGGTGGTGCCCGGCATGAATAACCTGACCGTCGAGCTCGATCCGGCGGCGCCCGATCTCGAGAATCTGTTGAACGTGCTGCGTGCCGCGTGGTCCAGGTCCGACGCCGTCACGGTGGACTCGCGTCGGATTGAAGTTCCGGTTCGCTACGGCGGCCCGGACGGACCCGACCTGGACGAGGTCGCGCGCCACGCCGGCTTGTCGCCCGAAGAGGTCATCCGATTGCACAGTGCCGGCGAGTACACGGTGTATTTCCTCGGATTCCTGCCGGGCTTTGCCTATCTGGGCGGCATGGACCGGCGGCTGGCGACACCGCGTCGCCAGCAACCGCGGTTGACCGTGCCCGCGGGCTCGGTCGGAATCGGCGGCGAGCAGACCGGCATCTACCCGTCGGCCTCGCCCGGCGGATGGCAGCTCATCGGCCGAACCTCGTTGCCGCTGTTCGATCCGGCGCGCGATCCGCCGTCGCTGCTGTTGCCGGGCGACAGCGTCCGGTTCGTGAACGTCGGGCAAAGCCGATGATCAGTATCCTCAAGCCCGCCGTGCAGACCAGCGTCCAGGACCTGGGCCGGCGCGGCTTTCGCCACCTCGGCGTCGGCGCGTCCGGCGCGATGGATCGCCTGTCGTTGATGATTGGCAACTCCCTGGTGGGAAACGCCGCGGACGCAGCGGCATTGGAACTGTGCCTGCCACCCGCGCGCATCCGCTTCGATGCGAGCTGCGTCATCGCACTGACCGGAGCCGATTGCGTGGCGAGGCTGGACGACACGCCGGTGCTCCTCGGTCATCGCATCCTCGTGCAACCCGGGCAGACCCTCGATCTGTCCAGCGCGCGCTCCGGCATGCGTGCGTATCTGTGCATCTCCGGTGGCATCGATGTGCCGCTGGTGATGGGATCGCGCAGCACTGACCTTCAGGCGGGCCTGGGTGGTCTTGAGGGGCGCCCGATCCGTCGCGGCGACGTCCTGAAGATAGTGCCGGCCACGATATCCTCTCGGGCGCGCGCGGGCGTACGGCTGCCGCAGATGGGCAGCTGCGTTCGCGTACTCCCCGGGCCGGAATTTGACAGCTTTACAGCGGCGTCACGCGACGCGTTCATCAGAGCGTCCTGGAAAGTGACCGGCCAGAGCAACCGCATGGGCTACCGGCTCGAAGGCCCCGTGCTGGTCCGCCAGGACGCCGAGGAACTGAAATCGCACGCGGTATTTCCGGGCCTGATCCAGGTGCCCCCCGGCGGGGCACCGATCGTGCTGATGGCCGATGCACAGGCCACCGGGGGTTACCCGAGGATCGCATCCGTCATCGCTGCCGACCAGTGGCGGCTGGCGCAGATTCCCCCGGGCGCCTCGATTCAGTGGCAGCTTTGCACCCGTGCAGACGCGCTGCGCGCGCTGCAGAAGCAGCATGGTTATCTGCAAACCCTGCAGCGGGGCCTGCATGCGCATTGACCTGAATGCCGATCTCGGTGAGGGCGGCCTGCAGGATGAGGCGATCCTCGACAGTGTGTCGTCGATCAATGTGGCCTGTGCCTGGCATGCCGGCAGCGCGGACGAGATGCTCAGTCTGGTGCGCGCTGCGCGCCGGCGCGACATAGCGATCGGCGCGCATCCGAGTTTTCCGGACCGCGCGAATTTCGGCCGCCAGGAAATGAACCTGCCGCTGAGCTCGGTGCGCGCAGGCCTGCTCTACCAGATCGGTGCACTCGATGGCATCGTCCGGGCCGAGGGCGGCGAGCTTACGCATGTGAAGGCGCACGGCGCGCTCTACAACCAGGCCGCCCGCGATCCCGCCCTGGCGCGCTGCATTGCGCAGGCAATCCGGGACTTCAATCCGCAGCTCAAGGTGATGGGTCTGGCCGGAAGCCTGCTGATCGACGCCGTGCGCGCGCAAGGTCTGACCGCCCTCGAAGAGGGCTTTGCCGATCGCGGCTACAGCGCCGGCGGAAACCTGGTCCAACGCGGCACGCCCGGTGCGCTGATCGAAGATCAGGGCGCGATGCTGGCGCAGGTCCTGTCGATGCTGAGGTCCGGGACCGTCATGGCTCAGGACGGAACCGTCTGCCGGCTTCACGTCGATACCATCTGCCTGCACGGCGATACGCCGCATGCGCTCGAGTTCGCCCGGGCGATCCGCGCGCGGCTGCAACTGGAGGGTATCGAAGTCGCGCCCTGCGCAGAATCACCCGCAAGGCGCCAGTGAATCCGCGATAGCGAACCGCCCCACCGTCTGCTCAATCCCGCGCCGGACGCTGCGCTTCGCGAGCGCCACGAAACGCGCTGTCGGCGTACCAGGTGGGCCAGGCATCGCCGTCTGCGAGACTGCGGCCCGTGCGGTACAGCAGTTCCAGCTGCTGGCGCATGCCGGTCAAATCCCAACCGGGCTCATAGACGTCCGCCGGCTTGTGATAACGCTCGCGGATATACGCCTGGCGCTGCGCGATCCCCCAGCCGGAAGGTCTGCCCAGGTAGTCCGTGCCGGAGTCGATGGTGAGCGCCGGCACACCGGCCTTGGCGAACTCGAAATGGTCGGCGCGGTAGTAGTAGCCCTTCTCGGGTTCCGCGTCCGGCAGGATCTTCAGTCCCAGCGGCTGCGCAGTCCGCTGCAACTCATCGTCGAGGGTGGACATGAACTGACCACGCACCGTCACGTCATGGGTTTCGCCGTACAGGTTCATCGTGTCCATGTTCAGGTCTGCCACGGTGTTCGACAGCGCGAACAGCGGGTGGCTCACATAGTAGGCGGCGCCCAGCAGGCCCTGCTCCTCCGACGTGGTCGCGATGAACAGCACGCTGCGCGCCGGCGCCCGCTGTTGCCGGCCGTACGCCCGCGCCAGTTCCAGCAGCGCGGCGATGCCCGAGCCATTGTCGATGGCACCGTGGAAGATCTGCGGCTTGCCGTCCGGCCCGGGCTTGGTACCAAAGTGATCCCAGTGGGCCGTGTACACCACCACCTGCTGCGGGTGCCGCGATCCCTTCAGGATCGCCACGACGTTGTGGCTCACGACGGAGCGCACTTCATTGTGCAATGTCAGGCTCGCGCTGAGCTTCAGCTCCACCGGCGCAAAGCCGGGCTGTGCCGCTGCCGCGGCGAGCTCGTCGAGGCTCAGGCCGGCGGCTGCGAACAGCTTGCCGGCAGCTTCATGGCTCAGCCAGCCCTGAATCTGTGGTCGAAAGGCATCGCCGGGTGGCAGTTCCTCGGTTGACCCGGTAAAGCTGTTGCGCACCACCTCCCACGCATAACCCGCGGGGCCGGTATCGTGCACGATGAGGACGCCGGCTGCGCCCTGGCGTGCGGCCTCCTCATATTTGTAGGTCCAGCGGCCGTAGTAGGTCATGGCCTTGCCGTGGAACACGTGCGGGTCGCCGGTCGCGCTACCCGGGTCATTCACCAGCACCACCACCGTCTTGCCGTGGACGTCGAGACCGGCATAGTCGTTCCACTGGAATTCAGGCGCGACGATGCCGTAGCCGGCGAACACCAGCGGACTGTCGGTGAGCGTCACGGTCGCCTGCGGTCGTGCAGTGCCGAGCACGATGTCGCTGCCACTGGCCAGCTCCAGCGGTGCACTGCCGCCACTGACCGCCAGCACCGCGTCGGGGCCGACCGTGATCTGAACCAGCGGCACGTCCTGCAGGAAGCTGCCGTGATCGGCCGGTCGCAGGCCGTATTGCCGGAAATGGGCGGCGATGTAATCGGTGGTGAGCTTCTCGCCGGCGCTCGCGGGCGAGCGCCCACCGAATGCATCCGAGGACAGGGTCTGGATCGTAGAACGGATATTGGCATCGGCAAAGCCGGCCGGGTCCAGGGCCTGCGCGGCGGCGGAGCACAACAGCAGCGGCAGAAGGTAGACGGATTTGCGCATCGCAGAGACAACTGTCGCGCGATCGGCGGCCAATTGGAAGCCCGTCAGCCTCAATTGGCGTCTCCCGATCCTGTTGGCGGTTGTCGCCACAGATGCGGCCGAATAACATTGTCTTGTCTTGCGGGACGGCAGCACAGGTAACTCACCATGTCCTATCGGATCATCGCCGCCCTCGTCTTGCTGGTAGCGCTCGACCTTGCCACGGCAACCGCCGCGCGCGCGCTGAGCGTCGCGGACGCGGATCACACGATGCGCGCGATGGACCTGCGGATGCGGGCGCTGAACGCGGCCCGCAAGAATCTGCAGCGGATGGAAAACCGCGGCGATGATCATGAAGTGGACGCGGCGCATGAGATCGCGGACGCCGACGTTGCCGTGTTTGCCGCCGCCGTCAAGGTGTTTACCGTCGCTTACCTGGTGAAGGGCCTGAAGTGTCCCGACGATGCTGGATTCCTGCAGCAGCAGTTCGGCGTCGTGGCGCGCGGGCTGGTCGCAACCGCCGATGAAGAGCTCTCACGGGTCGACGGGAATCTCCACCAGATTGCGGCGCCGGCGGCTGTCGCCGAAGCCACCCGTATCCGCGATGCGATGATCGATCTGCAGACCATCCTCAAGCCATTCGTCACCGACCCATAGACTGCGCGCTAACGGTGCGCGTGCGCCTCGCTTCCGATCACCCAGCGCAGCAGCCGGCTTCGTTTGCCACCCATCTCCAGCAGAATATCGGCGACCTCCATCCAGGCCTGCACTCGAAACAGCCTGATCAGCCCCGCGTACACCAGGGCGCCCAATGCCATCTGGATCGCCAGACGCATCCCGATGATCCAGCCGCCAAAGACCCAGCGGTCGGAACACCACAGCAGCACGCCCATTGATGCCGCACAGGCAAACGGCCCGGCGAGGTTGCGCAGCAGCGTCCCGAATCCGAGGCTCACCAGCCGCCCCGCACGGGACCACGTCGGGTACCAGATGAACACATAGCTGCCCACGACATAGGCGGATGCGACACCGATGAGCCCCCACCGGGCGCCAATCAGGACTCCGAGCGCGCGAACCACGGTGGAATAGATGCCCAGACGAAACAGGATGTCGGTTCTGCCCTGCGACAGGAATAGCCAGCCGCTGGTGTTGTAGGTCGCCAGCACGATGCCGGCACAGCACAGCAGTTGCAGAACCACGATCGACTCGCGCCATTTGCTGCCGTACACGACCAGCACCGCCGGCTCCGCCAGCACGCCCAGCGCGATCATCATCGGAAAGGTGAGCAACGCAATCATCCGGCTGCCACGCAGGTAGGCGCGCCGGACCGCGTCCGCCTCATGCTGGATGGAAGACAGCGCCGGAAACATCACCGTCGTCGTGACATCGCTGATGTTGAAGAAGGGAAGCCGCATCAGCTTGTCGGCAAGACTGTAGATCCCGAGCGCGGCGCTGCCCATCCAGCGGCCGATCACCAGTTTGTCGACATTCATCGCCCAGTACATCAGGGCGCCAAAGCCCATCAGGTGGCCACCGAAGCGCATCAACTCCCGGATCGCGGAAACATCGAACGACAGCGCCGGCCGCCACGATGACTGGCCCCACATCATCACGACCCGCACCGCCGTCTGGGTGAGCGTTTGCCCGACCAGGCTCCAGACACCGGCGCCGGAAAACGCCAGCGTCAATGCCACGATGCCCGAGACGAGCGACGAAACGATCTCGATCCAGAATTTGGCGCGGAAATTCAGCGCCCGGTCGAGCAGCGAGACCTGCACGACGTTCAGCGAGCCGAGGAAGAAATTCAAGCCGATCACCGCGCTCAGCAGCCGCAGCTGCGGCTCGTCGTAGAATCGCGCGATCAGGGGCGCAGCCAGCGCAAACAGCGCGGTCAGCGCCATCCCGGTCACGACATTCAGCCAGAACACCGAGTTCAGATGCCGATCGGACAGCGTGCTGCGCTGAATGATCGATGCGCCCAGGCCCATGTCGGCGATGTTGTTGGCGAATGCGGTAAAGACCAGCACCATCCCCAGCAGCCCGTATTCCTTCGGGCTCAGCAGCCGCGCCAGGATAACGGTCGCGCCCAGCTGCAGCAGCTGCCCCAGCAGCCGCGCCGCTCCGGTCCAGCCCAGCCCCGCCACGGTTCGCTGGCGGAGGCTATTCATTTTCGGTGCGTGCGGGATGTGACCGGAGTTCGCCAGCGAGCGGCATCATTCGGTCCAGCGCGCGGCGTCCAGGCTGCGCCACATGGCGATGTCGCGCGCCCATTGCGAGATCGTGCGGCTGGGATCCTGCGCCTGTTCGGGCACGACGACCCGGAAGCGGCGGCTGATTTCGAGCATCAGCTCGAGCGCATGCAGCGAATCGCCGCCGAGCGAGCGGATGTTGTCGGTCGGCTTGGCTCCCGATGCCCGCGTCACCTGTTCGAAGGTCGCGATCAGCTCGTCGATCAGCTCGCCGATCAGCGGCGAACTATCCGTGTGCGACCGCCCGCTCAACTGCGCGGCGTCGATCTGTGCCAGGCGCTGTCGGTCGATCTTGAAGTTCGGCAACCACGGCAGTTCATCCAGGATCCCGATCTCGGCCGGCATCATGTACGGCGGCACGCGCTCACTCAGCATGGCCCGGATGCGATCCGCCGTCAGGCCGGCCTGTAGCTGGACATAGCCGGCGAGCGCGACCGGCTCCCCGGCGGCATCCCTGCGTACCAGCACCGCGGCGTCGGTCACCCCCGCGCATGCCTTGAGCGCCGCTTCGACCTCGTTGGGCTCGATCCGATAGCCGTTGAGCTTGATCTGGCTGTCCTTGCGCCCGACGAATTCGACCAGACCGTCGCGACCGCGGCGCACCAGGTCCCCGGTCCGGTACGAACGTTCCGACGGATCGGCCGCGTTGACCGCAAAGGATTGAGCCGTGAGCTCGGGCTCGCGCCAATAGCCCAGTGCAATGCCGCGACTGGTCACCATGACCTCGCCAATCACCCCTTCCGGCACGGCTTTGCCGTCCTCGCTGACGATGTCCACCCTCCGGCCCGGGATCGCTCTGCCCACCGGAAGCCGCGGGCAGCGGGCGCGCATCGACGGGTCAACTTTCCACTCGGTGTGTACGGTCCAGCATTCGGTCGCCCCGAGGTGAACGCCGAGTTCCGCGTGCGGCAGGCAAGCACGCCGGAAGATATCGTAATCGCTCCAATCGACGCGCTCGCCGCCGAGCAGCACCAGGCGAACCTCATCGAAGCAGCTACCTGCCGGCAGCGCATCGGCCAGATGCCGGAACAACGTCGGCGACAACCGCAGCGTCGTGATGCCCCGCTCCCTGATCTGTCCCGCCAGCGCCGTTCTGCCGAATTTTCGTGGCGGCAGCACCTCCAAAGTCGCCCCGCTCATCAGGCCGGTCAGCAGCGTACGCAGTCCGGCGATCACCGACGGCGGATAGAACAGCGCGATCCGGTCCTGGCAGGACATCTGCGCGAAATTCACCGATTCCATCACGTCCTGCAGCAGGCCCCGGTGACTCTGAAACACGCCCTTGGGCGCCCCGGTCGATCCGGAGGTGTAGATGACGCACGCGATGTCGTCCGGTCGCGGCGGGGTCAGCCGCACCTCGGCGTCGCGAACCTCGATCTCATCCAGGTCGATGACACGCAGTCCGCTGGGGAACAGGGCGCGCGCATTCGCGGCCAGCTCCGCCGTCGAGACGACCAGCGTCGCGCCGGAATGAGCGGCGATTCGTGCATTGCGTTCCGCCGGGTGCTCGGCATCCAGCGGAACACACGCACGCCCGGCGGCCAGCACGCCGAGGATAGCCGCGGGAAATCGGACCTCGTGGCCGAGCAGCACGGCAACCGGGCCTGAATCCGCCGCCGCGCAGGCCACGGCGACCGCAACGCGGCGAGCTTGCGTCGCAAGTTGCGCGTACGTCAGGCTGCGCGCCTCGTCCCGGACCGCGAGCTGATCGGGGTAGAGCCGCGCAATCGCGTCGAACCGTTCGGTGATCGTGGCATGCAGTGACGAGACTGCAAGTGCCGCGGCCTCTCGCGGCAACTCGGTCTTCATCCGCCGCGGGCCCCTGGGTACCAGCACATTCCCAGCCCAATCACCGACTGCCTCGGCAAGCTGACGCGCAGCTTCCTCGTCCGTAGAATCCACGTACGCATCGGTCGGCAGCACCTCGAACGTGAGGCGACCCGAAGCCGCCAGCTGGTCCAGCGTCTCGCCACAGGTCCTCCTGAAGTAGCGTAGACCGGCTCCGTCTCGCAAAGAGAGTATGAGACTGCTGACGGCGCGCTCCCTGAGCAGCGAGGAGAGTTTCTGATCGAAGTCAGGCGGGAGCACGACGTCCTTGCGAAGAGTCGGTCGTGCAGCTAACCACTGCTCAGCGGCGCCCGAGCCCAGGCTGCGGAGCAAGAACTTGATCAACTTCGAGTCTCCTGCCAGAAGTTGACGCCACGCGGCCCAGCTAAACAGGCGATCTGGCAACCTGTTCAACAAACTTCAGCACGGCACTGACGTTCGGATTGGCCAGGATCAGGCCGACGACGCGCGGATCCACCAGCGCAGTATTGAAGCTGAGATTGGCTTCGGCGCAATGGCCCATCAGGACGACCTGCGTGATGCGCCGCTGTGAAACGATCTCCTCGATGGCCTGCGTGCAAGCCAAGACGCCGGAATCGTCGTAGAACCGCAACCGGCGCTTCTCGTCACCGTAGTTCCTGAACAACTGAATCTGCATCACCACCAGCCCGAGCGCCGCGAGACGCCGAGCGATGCGGCTCTCGGGCCGACCAAGGCCAAACAAGATCGCCGCGGTCTGCGAACGCAGTCGCGACGGATCGCTGATGTATCCGAGATATGCCCCGCCGGGCCCGAATTCGAACAAATTTCCGCCGCTAGCGGCGACGTTCATCGTTGCACCCTGTCTCGCGCCGCCCGATTCTGGCTGAATTTAGCACAAGCACTTGACGGATTGAGGCTCCGCGCTCCCGGGCGGCGATCGATTGAGGACCAGTCGCGA
The DNA here is from genome assembly GCA_963701975.1 of uncultured Gammaproteobacteria bacterium. Lineage (GTDB taxonomy): Bacteria > Pseudomonadota > Gammaproteobacteria > Steroidobacterales > Steroidobacteraceae > FEN-1191. The sequence continues at coordinate 1,794,440 of OY969692.1, read as the reverse complement.
GCGCGCTTTACTTAATGGATCCATTCGCCTTGCTGCTGCCGCCGTGCGTCGGCAGCGAAGCTCGCGGCTTGGCGTTCAGCGCCGGTTTCAGATTCGCACCGCATGATCCTCCTCGCGTGACCGCCGTTCGGAGGGAACCGATGAGATCGTCGCTCGTGCGCATCCTGGCAGCGCTTGCCGGCCTGCTTCCGATCGTTGCGCTGGCGGCGAGTCCGCCCGCCTCAACGAACACCGTAGAAGTGGAGTCCTTTTCGCCGGACGGGCACGTGAAGCAGGTGCGCCAGGTCACGGCACGATTCAGCGCATCGATGGTGGCGCTCGGCGATCCACGCCTGGAAGACCCCTTCACCGTCGATTGCCCGGCGGCCGGCCAGGGGCGGTGGGCGGACACGCGCAGCTGGGTATACGATTTCGACGCCGATCTGGATGCGGGAATCAGCTGCCGCTTCGCGCTCAAGCCGGACTTGAAGTCGCTCTCGGGCACCCGCGTCACCGGGCCCTCGACATTCAGCTTTGATACCGGCGGGCCGGCCATCATCGCCTCGCTGCCCCGCGAAGGCTGGACGGATCTGGACGAGGATCAGGCGTTTCTGTTGCGGCTGGATGCAGCGGCGACCGGGCAGTCCATCGAGGCCAACGCGTACTGCGCGATCGATGGCGTCGTCGAACGCGTTCCGGTGCAGGTGCTGACCGGTCACGACCGGCAGGCGGTGCTCGCTGAGCGCCAGGCCCTGGGCTACGACTACCTGGAGCTTCTCTGGAAGAGCGGCGAGCGCTCCGACGTGCGTGTCCGCAATCGAACGATGCAGCGACGTGACGAACTGATTAGCGTCGTGCGCTGCCAGCGCCACCTGCCACCGGCGACCAAGGTGCTGCTGCATTGGGGCGCCGGGATCGCGACCGTCTCGGGGATCGCCACGCAGGCCGATCAGCAGCTGGCCTTCCGGGTACGTTCGGCGTTCACCGCACAAGTGGAGTGCACCCGCACCAACCCGCGCGCCGGCTGTACGCCGGTGCTGCCGATCATGGTGAATTTCAGCGCACCGGTTCCGCGTGCGCAGGCCCTTGCCATCCGGCTGCGCTGCGCCGACGGGCGCATGCTGTCACCCACGGTCAAGGAAACGGCCCAGGTGCCCACGGTCGAAGGGGTGAGTTTCACCGGTCCGTTTCCGGACAGCTCGACCTTGACGGTCCTGATGCCCCGCGGCCTGCTCGACGATGCCGGCAGGCCGCTCGAGAACGCAGCGCGCTTCCCGCTGGCGGTGCGGGTCGACGCCTATCCGCCGCTGGTCAAGTTTTCCGGGAACTTCGGCATCCTCGAGGCGCGCGAAGGCGGCATCCTCCCCGTCACATTGCGAAACGTCGAGGCCGCGCTTGCAGTCCGGCAGTCGAGCCTGGCAGCGCAGTGGCTGCGCGTGGACAGCGATCCCAAGACCATCGCCGCCTGGCTCACTCGGGTCGAGCGCTCGCAGCGCCCCAGCGGCGAGTGGCGGCTGGCGGACGCCGACGAGGCGCCGCGCGATACGCTCAAGCGAAAGTTGCAGGATCCGGACGAGGATGACGCGGACGTGAGCGAGGGCGAAGCGTCGGGCCCCGGTCCGCGGCGGGAGCGGCCGGTGTGGCATGACACCACCGGCGCGCAGTCCGTCTTCAAGAGCGGCGATGCCACCGTGGCCTTCACGCTGAGCAAGCCCGCCGGCCCGAAGCCCGAGCAGGTCGTCGGCATTGCGTTGAAGCAGCCCGGCTTCTATGTGGTCGAGGTTGCCAGCCGCGTGCTCGGATCATCGCTGCTGGGGAGGGATCAGACGCGCTACGTCGCGACCTCGGCGCTGGTCACGGATCTTGCGGTGCATTTCAAATGGGGACGCGAGAGTTCGCTGGTCTGGGTCACGCGCCTGAGCGACGGCACGCCGGTCGCCGATGCGCAGGTTGCGGTGAGCGACTTCTGCGCCGGCACGACGCTGTGGCAGGGTCGGACCGATCCCAGCGGCATCGCCGCGATCGCGCAGTCGCTGGGCGAGCCGAACGGCTTCAATGGCTGCCCCACGCGGCCCCCACTGATCGTGGTGGCCCGCAAGGACGGCGACTTCAGCTTCACCGAGTTCGACCTGGGACCAGGGCATCATGCCCTACGAGTTCGGCCTGCCCGTGGGCAGCAGCTTCACCACCGGCATTTATCACACCGTGCTCGATCGGGCGGTGTTTCGCGCCGGAGAGACCGTATCGATGAAGCATTTCCTGCGCCAGCACGTATCGAGCGGCATCGCGGTGCCGGCGGCAAGCGCAGGCAGCCACCAGGTCCTGATCTCGCATCAGGGCAGCGGTCAGCGCTACCTGCTCCCCGCCGACTTCGATGGCGGCGGCGTGGCAAGCAGCGATTGGAAGATTCCGGCGGAGGCCAGGCTCGGCACCTACAGCGTCAGCATCGATGGCCATCCGAGCGCGCAATTCAAGGTCGAGCAGTTCCGCCTGCCCTCGATGCGGGCCAGTATCGCGGGTCCCGCGCAACCCCAGGTGGCCCCGCGGCAGATCGACCTGGACGTGCACGTGGCCTATCTGTCCGGCGGCGGCGCTGCCGGAATCCCGATCAAGGTGAGAACCCTGGTCGAGCCGCAGCCGCAGCACTTCAACGACTACCCGGATTATCAGTTCGGCGGCGCACCCGTGAAGGAAGGCGTGAGCTCGGAGGGCGGCGGCACTGCCGATCTCGACTTCGAGGCCGAGACCGATGCGCAGACCACGCGCACGCAGACCATTCCGCTCACGCTCGATGCCTCGGGCTCAGGTCGGGTGACGCTGAGTCATCTGCCGGTCCTGGATGGCCCGGCCCGCCTCACCGCCGAACTCGAATACGCCGATGCCAATGGCGAGACGCTGACCACCACCGGCTATGTGCAGCTGGCGCCGGCGTCGCTGAGTCTGGGCATCCGGCCCGAGAGTTGGGCCGGCAGTCCCGGCCAGCTGCGCTTTCGGGTGGTGGCGCTGGATCTGGATGGCAAGCCGCAGGCCGGGCAACCGGTGGTCGTGTCGCTGTACCAGTCCAACGCCTACTCGTATCGAAAGCGCCTGATCGGCGGCTTTTATTCCTACGAGACGACCCGCGAGATCAGGAAGCTCAAGCCCGCCTGTACCGGCACTACCGATGGCCAGGGCTTGCTGGTGTGCGAGGTGGCGCCCGGGGCCTCCGGTCAGATTCTGGTGCGCGCCGAGACGCGGGCCCCGCGAGGGGGCACCGTCGGAGCCACCTCCACGATGTGGGTCGTGGATCAGGATACCTGGTGGTTCGGCGGCACCAGCGGGGATCGGATGGACCTGCTGCCCGAGAAGAAGGAATACCAGGCGGGCGAGAGCGCCCGCCTGCAGGTACGCATGCCGTTTCGCTCCGCGACCGCGCTGGTCACGGTCGAACGGGAAGGCGTGCTGAGCAGCTTCGTGACGGCGTTGCACGGCAATGCACCGATTGTCGAAGTACCGATCGCGCCGGGCTATGCGCCCAACGCATTCGTCTCGGTGCTGGTGGTCCGGGGCCGGGTCGCTCATGCCGATCACGCGGCGACCCGCTCCGCTGCCCGCGACGAAGTCACGGCACTGGTGGATCTGACCAAGCCGGCCTATCGCCTCGGCACCGCACAGATCAAGGTCGGCTGGGCGCCGCATCGGCTGGAGGTGCAGGTGCAGCCGCAACGCACCGTCTACCGGATCCGCGAACGGGCCAGCGTCAGGATTCATGTCGCCGCGGCCGACGGCCGTGCCCTGCCCGCCGGCAGCGAAGTGGCGATCGCAGCGGTCGATGAAGCGTTGCTCGACCTTGCGCCCAATGCGAGCTGGGACCTGCTCAGCTCGATGATGGGTGAACGAGGGCTCGAGGTCTGGACCTCCACGGCGCAGATGCAGGTGGTTGGCAAGCGGCACTATGGCCGCAAGGCGGTGCCGCACGGCGGCGGCGGCGGCCGCGAGCTCGAGCGTGCGCGCGAGCTGTTCGACAGCCTGCTGTACTGGCAGCCGCGCGTCGTGCTGGACGCGCAAGGCGATGCCAGCGTCTCGATACCGTTGAACGACTCGCTGTCGTCATTTCGCATCGTGGCGGTCGCGCAGGGCGCGGCGGAGCTGTTCGGCACCGGCAACGCCACCATCCGCAGCACGCAGGACCTGATCGTGCTGTCCGGCCTGCCACCGCTGGTACGGGAAGGCGATCGATACGCGGCCACGTTTACGCTGCGCAACACCACCGATCACCTGATCACGGCGCAGCTGCAGGTCGCGAGCGCCGCGCTCAGGGCGAGCCTGCCCGCGCAGCAGGCGCGGATTCCGGCGGGACAATCCCGCGACGTGGTGTGGCCGGTGACGGCGCCGGTGGGCGCGCGCTTCATCGACTGGGAGGTCACGGCGCGAGACGTCGAGGGCACCGCACGCGATCATCTGAAGGTCCGCGAGACGCTCATCGCCGCCTACCCGGTGCGAACCTACCAGGCCACGATCTCGCAACTGACGCAGCCCCTGTCGGTCCCGCTGCGCCGGCCACGTGGCGCCATCGAGGGCCGCGGTGGCCTCGAGGTCACGCTGCAGGCGACGCTCGCCGGCAGCCTCGATGGCGTCACCGAGTACATGAGCCGCTACCCGTATGTCTGTCTCGAACAGCTCGCGTCACGCGCGATCGCACTGCGCTCGCGCGGCGAATGGGATGCGCTGATGCAACGCCTGCCGGCCTACATGGATCGCGACGGCCTGCTCAGGTACTTCCCGACCGATCGGCTCGACGGCGATGACGGCCTGACGGCCTACGTCCTGGCCATCGGCCATGCGGCCGGCTGGCCGCTGGCGGAGAGCGATCAGGCCCGCCTGCTGCAGGCACTGACGCGGTTCGTCGAAGGCAAGCTGCATCGCGATTCCGCCCTGCCGACCGCGGATCTGGCGATCCGCAAGCTGCAGGCGATCGATGCGCTCGCGCGCTACGGCGCCGCCCGCGCCGACATGCTCGACAGCATCACGCTCGAGCCGAATCTGTTGCCGACCTCGGCACTGCTGGACTGGATCGGTATTCTCGAGCGCACGCCGGGCATCGCGCAGCCCGACGACAAGACCCGCGACGCCCTGGGTATCCTGCGCGCGCGGCTGAACTTCCAGGGCACCACGATGGGCTTCTCCACCGAGCGCGCCGATGCGCTCTGGTGGCTGATGATCTCCGCCGACTCGAATGCCAATCGGATGCTGCTGGCGGTGCTCGAGCGGCCGGATTGGCGCGCGGATGTTCCGCGCCTGGTGCGCGGCGCACTGGGCCGCCAGCAGTCCGGTCACTGGAATACCACCGTCGCCAACGCCTGGGGCGTGCTGGCGATGGAGAAATTTTCGGCAGATTTCGAGTCGATCCCGGTCAGCGGCAACACCGCGCTGCGTTACGGCACCGAGCAGCACAACCTGGCATGGCCGCAGCCCGATGGGGCAGCGCTGATCGACGTGCCGTGGCAGGCCGGAGACGGCGTGCTTCAGCTCGCGCACGCCGGCGCCGGGGCTCCCTGGGCGATGGTGCGCGCGACCGCGGCGTTGCCGCTGGATCGTCCCCTGTCAACCGGCTTCCGGATTGAGCGCACCGTGACCGCTGTCGAGCAGCGCCAGCCAGGGGTGTGGATGCGCGGCGACGTGGCTCGCGTTCACCTCGAGCTCGATGCGCAATCGGATATGAGCTGGGTGGTCGTCGACGATCCGATTCCCGCGGGCGCCACGATTCTTGGCAGCGGGCTGGGAGGGCAATCTGCGCTGATGCACCGGGATGATCGCGCGAGCGGCTGGGCCTGGCTGGCGTTCGAGGAGCGCCGCTTCGAGGGCTATCGCGCCTACTATCGGTTCGTTCCCAAGGGCCACTGGAAGGTGGAGTACACCGTGCGCCTGAACAATCCGGGCACCTTCGGACTGCCGGCGACGCGCGTGGAGGCGATGTACGCCCCGGAGATGCTGGGCGAGCTGCCGAATGCCGCCGTGACGATTCTGCCGATCGGTGACGCGCCATGATCGGCGGGCGCCGCCGGTGGCAGCGCCCGCTCCTGCTCGTCGCGGCCGCGATGCTCGCTTTCGGCGTCGCCCTCGCGCTGCTGATCAGCTGGCCAGCCCGGGTGCCGGGCTTTGCGGCGGTGCAGGCGGCTTACGTTCCGTCCGATGCCTGGCTGCTGGACCGTCACGGCGCGGTGCTCGACTCGAAGCGGATTCGATTCGATGTGCGGCGCCTGCAGTGGGTGCCGCTGTCGGATGTGTCGCCGGCACTCGTGAGCGCCATCGTCGACGGCGAGGATCGCGATTTCTGGCAGCATCGCGGCGTTGCCTGGCACAGCGTGCTGGGTGCGGTTCGCGATCAGCTCTGGCGCCACCAGCGGCGCGGCGCCAGCACGATCACGATGCAACTGGCGTCGCTGCTGCAGCAGCGACACGCCCGGGGCGGACTCGACGCCTGGATCGCCAAGCTCGAACAGGTGCGCGTGGCCCGCGGCCTGGAACGGCACTGGAGCAAGCCTCAGATCCTCGAGGCCTATCTGAATCTGCTGGGTTACCAGGGCGAGTTACAGGGGATCGGCGCCGCCGCCGCACGGCTGGCGGGCAAGACCCCGTCCGGACTGTCGGTGCCGGAGAGCATCGTGCTGGCGGCGCTGCTGCCACAGCCAGCAGCGGACCCGCAGCGCGTCGCCGAGCGCGCCTGCGCGCGCGCGCACACCGTGCGTCCTGCGGTCGAATGCGACACGATCCGCGCGGCCGCGGACTCGTTGCTGGAATCGAATGCCGCGCTTCAGGCCGAACGGCTCGCGCCGCAACTCGCACAGCGGCTGCTGACGACACCCGGGCAGCAACTGCGCACCACGATCGATGCACGCACGCAGCGACTGGCCCGTGACCTTCTGTCCAGTCACCTGAGCGCATTGACCGACCGCAACGTGCGTGACGGCGCGGCACTCGTGGTGGACAACGCCAGCGGCGAAGTCCTGGCCTATGTCGGCTCAGCCGGCCCCGCGTCGCGCGCGGCGAACGTCGATGGCGTGCAGGCCCCCCGTCAGGCGGGCTCCACGCTCAAGCCGTTTCTCTATGAGATGGCGCTGGAGCGGCGCTACCTCACGGCGGCGTCGCTGCTGGCGGACGCGCCGTTGAGTCTCGACACCGCCAGCGGCGTCTACATCCCGCAGGACTACGACCACCAGTTCAAAGGCCTGGTGAGCGTGCGCACCGCGCTCGCGGGTTCGCTCAACGTGCCGGCGGTGCGCACGCTGGTGCTGGTCGGCGTGGAGGCGTTTCGCAATCGACTGCACGAGCTCGGCTACAGCGACATCCGGCAGGATGGACAGTACTACGGCTACTCGCTCGCACTCGGTTCCGCCGAAGTCACGTTGTGGCAGCAGGCCCAGGCCTATCGCAGCCTCGCGCGCGGCGGAGAATGGTCGGCGCTCACCCTCGATCCGCTCGAGCGCGCCGCCGTATCACGCCGGCTGCTGCCTGCCGACGCAAGCTTCATCGTGAGCGACATCCTCGCGGATCCGGCGGCGCGCGCGGTGACGTTCGGCCTCGACAATCATCTGAACATGGTGTTCTGGACCGGTGTGAAGACCGGGACCAGCGAGGACATGCGCGATAACTGGTGCATCGGGTTCTCCCGGCAGTACACGGTCGCTGTCTGGGTCGGAAATTTTGAAGGCGATTCGATGCACGATGTCAGCGGCGTCACGGGTGCCGCACCGATCTGGCACGACCTGATGGCCGCGCTGCAATCCGGCCCGGCATCGACGGCACCGGATCCACCCGCGGGCGTGACAGCGATGTTGACGCGTTTCTCGCCCGCCGTCGAACCGCTCCGGCGCGAATGGTTCCTGGCCGGCACCGAGATGCGGGATCGGGCCGTCACCGCCGTTCCCGAAGGCGCGCGCCCGAGCATTGCAAGCCCGGCCAACGGCATGGTGATCGCGATCGATCCCGACATTCCCGCTGCTCATCAGCGCGTCCTGATCTCGGTTCACGGCGCACAGGCGAGCATGAGCCTTCGATTGAATGACCAGGTTCTCGGCCCCGCAGTGCCGCAGCGGCTCTGGCGCCCCCTGCCCGGGGCCTACTATCTGACGCTAGAAGACGAGACCGGCCGGGCGCTCGATCAGGTGCTGTTCACGGTACGGGGTGCGCCGTTGTGATCGGCGCAGGCCGCCCAGCAGCCCCGAACGAGCGCTGCCCCGTCAAAACGCCTACACTCGCCTGCCCGGACATCTTGCAACGAGGATGGTTGTCATGGCTGACTTGCGCGTACGCACCATCGTCCTCACGGGTCTGGCAAGCGGCCTGGTTCTTCTCGGGCCGGTGTTCGCGCTGGGGCTCAGCGACCTGACGAATCAGGATGCCACTCGCGGTATCAAGGGGGCGCTGACCCAGGGAGCCGCTTCGGCCATCGCCAAGCTCGGCGTGCCTGGCGGCTTCCTCGACAACCCCAAGGTCAGGATCCCGTTGCCACCGGCACTCGATGAAGTCGCGAAGGGCATGCGCCTGATGGGACGGGGCAAGGATGCCGACGAGCTCGTCGCCACGATGAACCACGCGGCCGAACAGGCCGTACCGCAAGCCAAGGAGCTGATGCTTCAGGCGGTCAAGACGATGTCGGTCCAGGACGCCAAGAAGATCCTGACCGGTGGCGATGGCTCCGTGACCGAGTTCTTTCGGACCAAGACCGCGGCGCCGCTGGCCGTGAAGTTCCTGCCGATCGTCAAGCAGGCCACCGATCGGGTGGGCCTGGCGCAGAAGTACAATCAGTTCGCGGGCCAGGGAGCCAAGCTCGGCCTCATCAAAGGCGATGCGGCCAACGTCGAACAGTACGTCACGACGAAGGCGCTGGACGGCCTGTATCTGATGATTGGCGAGGAAGAGCACGCGATCCGGCAGAATCCGGCAGCGGCCGGCAGCGCGATTGTTTCCAAAGTGTTCGGCGCGTTGCACTGATCGCGATCCCAGCTCCGGCATCTCCCCCTGGCGATCACTGTGATCGCGTGAATCCACGGCAGACGGCAGCCAGCTTGTTGCCGTCCAGGTCGCGCACGTACGCCGCATAGAAATCCGGGTTGTAGTGCCGTCGCAGTCCGGGAGCCCCTTCCGAAGTCGCGCCGTTGGCGAGCGCGGCGGCGTGGAAATCGTCGACCTGCTTCCACGATCGCGCCCGGAATGCGACCATGGTGCCGTTGCCGCTGCTCGCCGCTCGCCCGTCGAACGGCACGCCGACCCAGAGCGCAAGCTCGCGCTCGCCGTCCTGCTCGTAGGTGCCCCACCCGGCCGAAATGCGGTCCCACTGCGCATCGCCGGTGATGCAGCGCTGCATGCCAAGCGGCGCCAGCACGGCGTCGTAGAACGCGCTGGCCCGTGCCAGGTCGTTGGTGCCCAGGTAGACGTACGTCAACATCGCCTCACAACGCCTTGCGGTACACGATGAAGCCCGATCGTTCCGCTACCTGGTCGTACAGCTTCATCGCGACGCTGTTGGTTTCGTGCGTCTGCCAGTAGACGCGGCCCGAGCCTGCAATGCTGGCCCGCTCGTACACCGCTTCGATCAGCGCCCGCCCGACGCCGCGGCCGCGGCTCGCCTGCACCGTGAACAGGTCCTGAAGATAGCAGGTCGGATTCACCTGAATGGTGGTGCGATGGTAGAGGAAGTGCGCCAGCCCGAGCAGCGTGCCGGACTGCTCCGCGACCAGGGCGTGCATCGGCTCGTAGGCATCGAAGAAGCGCGACCACGTCATCTGCGTGACTTCCGGTGCCAGCGCGGTTGCTTCAGCGCGCCCATAGAACGCGTTGTAGCCATCCCAGAGCTTCTTCCAGGCCACGAAGTCATCGCGCCGGACGGCGCGCACTGCAAAGGCTGGCGTCACATGCAACTCCCCTGTCGGCCGGCGCCGCTCGCGCTACTCGACTCCGTAGTGGCGAGTCAGGTAAGCGACGATTCGCGGCACGTCCTGTTCGGGAATCGGCGCGCCCATGACCTTGATCATCTTGCCGACCTCGGCTTCCCAGCCGGACCGCGTCAGAAATCGCGAGTTCATCTCGATGTAGTCAGGACTGTGGCAGATCGAGCAGTCAGCGCGCACGATCGCGGCATCCGGATCGTCCTTCAGGTGGATCTGGCTCTCGTCGGCGATCGAAGGTGCAGCGCACACGGCCAGCAACACGGTGCCGGCGGCGCTTGCCAGGATCTTCATGCCGCAATCCTCATGCGATGTGGATGCCGATTCTCTGCACGACATTGTTGTGGTACCCGGCCGGGTTGGCGATCCACGCGTCGGTCTGCGCGATCCCCTGCGCATTGATGGCCCGCGAGATCACCGTCATGTCGCGTTTCAACCGCGGTGTAAATGCAAACTTCCACGGACGGAATGAGAATCGGCCCAGATCGGTCCCGAGTTCCGCGCTGGCCCAGCCGCGGCCGTCGTCGAGCGAGACCTCGACCCGGCGGATTCCATAACCGGCATCCCATGCGATTCCGTGGATCTGCACGGATGCGCCGAGCCTGAATCGCTGCCCCTCGCTGATGTTCGTCATCAGCGAAGTGACGTCGATCTCGGTCACCGGGGTCGTCGTTTCGGACTCCTGCGAGAGGAAGCGATCCACCGAGGGGAACTTGCCCTTGGGAATCCGGTATGCGGTGTTGACCCAGAAGCTCTTCAACGGCTGAGTCAACGCGCTGATGCTGATGAGCTGTTTCACCCAGTAGGTCCCCGCCCACCCGGGCACGATGAGTCGGGCCGGGAATCCGTTCCAGTGGGGCAGCGCCGCGCCATTCATCTCATAGGCCACGAGCGTGTGCTCGTCGATCGCCTTCCAGACCGGCACGCTCTTGACGAAATCCGGCGTCGCCTCGAGCACCGGGCCATCGCCACCGTCGAAGGCGACCTCGACGCATTGCGGCTTCATTGCCGCACGCGCGAGGATGTCCTTGAGCCGGGCTCCCTTCCAGCGGGCGTTGCCGACCGCACCCTCGCCCCATTCCACGCCGGGCACGTGCGGATCGGCCAGCCCGCGCCGATTGCCCGCGCATTGGCAGACCGCGACGATCTCGATCGGGTCAAATTCCCCCTTCAGCTGTTCCAGCGTCAGTTCGATTGGCTGCTCGGCGGCATCTCCCCCGATCTGCAGCCGCCAGGATGCGGGATCGACCGCCGGGATGTTCGCGAGATGCCAACGGACAAAGAATCGATCGCTGGGCGTGATCACGTCGTCGAAATATCCGACCGGGGTTTCGTAGTTGGGCGGACGGAAGGAATGCTTGATCAGCGGTTGTTTTCCCGGCAGCGCATCCAGCATTGCCGATTCGATCGTGCCCGAGGGCAATCCGGCGCGTGCCAGGCGCGCAAAGCGGCCGCTGCCCGCCAGCATGGAAGCGCTGGCGGCAGCCTGCAGTAAGGAGCGTCGGGTAATCAAGGCAGCCACCCCGCTTCGATCGGTCAGCGCGCAGCGCGCCGTCGCCATTCGCCGCGACACTACGCTTCTGGCCGGCAGTATTGTAATCGTTTGCCAGCTTGTCTGCGCACAGCCGGCCGCGCCTGGATCCCGCGCTGATCGTGATACGGCGGCTGTGCACCCCTCAGGGTCGATCGCCCGTCGCGGTGGCGGCGGCCAGCCGATCGAATTCGCTCTTCATCGCACTGACGCGTGCCAGATACGTTCGAACATCGTGATCGCCGCAGCGCTGGCCGTCAGTCAATCGAAAGCCGCGCCGCGCGAACTCATCGCCGGCACCGGCGCCACACAGATGAATCATCGCCGCCAGTTCCTGCTTGCGCTGCAGCGGCGCATTGGGGAGTCCGTGCCGCGCGAGCGTCGTCTCGACACTGCGATCGAGGTAGGCCGCGGTCAGCTCGACTGCGTGCGAAGGTATCACCCGGGCATACAGGCTGTTGAACCAGCACGATCGCCAGCTGTTCCAGGGACCCTGCTCCGCGACGGTGTGATGGTGGATGCAAAGACGCCGCGCCTCGGCAAACGTGCCGTCGGTGATCTGGTACATCCCGACCGCGCTCGACGCCGGTCGATACATCTCGAACGGCTGGGTCGTCCACGACCAGCGCCAGTAGGTACGCACCACCGGATTACCCGAGCCCTCGACCTGCGCGATCGCCGCGAGCAGATCGGGGGTCATGACGCTGGTGGAGTGCTTCCTGAAGATCGGCGCGTACTGTCGCCAGGTCTCAGCCGGGGTCTTGTACAGCGTGGCGCTGACGGGAAAGAACAGCTCCGACGGCTTGCGGGCCACCTGGTAGATCCAGTTGATCGCAAGTGACAGCGCCAGCGCGACCAGCACACCGATGATGAGCTTCACGCCGGCCGGCGCACGCCGCAAGGCCCGCCACCAACGTCGTCGCAGGCGGGCGCTGGGCCACAGCCGCGCCGGCCGGAACCCTCGCCTGCGTGTTCTTCCGGTGCTCCGTCTACGGACCAAGGCCGATCCGCTGGAACTCGTCCGCAATCGACGGGTCGAGTGCGTTGGCCGCCTGGATGTCGTTGTCGCCCTGCGCCTGCAGGCCTCTTCTGAGTTCGGCGATGCCGCGCCCGTACAGCGACCGGGCGCTCCTGGGCTGCAACGTCAGCGCGGTCTTGTAGTCGGCCATGGCCTTGTCGAACGCCGCCAGCCGCATCCAGGCGAGCGCGCGGTCTTCGTACACCTGCGAGGAGCGCAGCCCTTTCTTCAGCGCGGCATTGCAGTCTGCGAGCGCAAGATCCACTGCCCGGTTCAGCAGCGTGCGCGCGCGGCAGCGACGATCCAGCACCGCCGGCAGTCGGTCATCTCCTGGATAGGCGACGATCCAGCGGTCGAGGCGGGTGATGGCGTCGTCGAAGTGACCGGTGCTGACGTAGGTCTCGGCAATGCGCAGATCGAGACTGGCATCGTTCGGCGCCAGCGCGCCGGCCCGGTCGAAGTCTGCGCGCGCGCCGGCCTGGTCGTTGCCGGTCAGCCGCAGCGTGCCGCGCCCCATCAGTGCCGACACATAATCCGGCTCCAGCTTCAGTGCCTGGTCGAAATCCTCCAGCGCGGGCCCGGGCTGATGCCCCAGCCATCGGGCGACCGCGCGCTGGTAGTAGTTCTGCGGGTCTGCGGGGTCCAGGCTGACCGCGCGGTCAAAATCGGCGATGGCGCTGCGAAAATCCTGCCGCGCAGCGAATGCGGCACCGCGTCGCCGCAATCCCGCAGCATCCCTCGGCTCATCCCGCTGTTCGGCGCTTTGCGCCTCTGCGACCGCCGGTTCGCCAGCCGCCGCAGAACTGGCCGCCGGTGCCGTGGCCGGCGCATTGCTGCCCGCTGCGCCCGGTGGCCTGGCCGCATCGATGACACTCAGGTCGAACACACGGCCGCCGTTGTAGGTGAAGTAGATCCGGTGCTGGCTGCCGGCCACGTAGATGCGGTGCGACAGAAAGAAGTCGGCCCCGAGCAGCATATCGGCGCCACGGAACAGCTCGATATCGCCGATGCGCAGGCGCGCGTTCCTGATCTGCTCGCCGCCGAGGTCGAGGCTGTCGAAACGTGCCAGCCAGGTCTCGATCGGCTGCACTCCTACCGAGCTCCACACGCCGCCGGCGATCACGTCGGCGCCGTCCGTATTGACGCCCGCTCGGGCGGCCGCCCGGCGACTGAGCATCGAGCGCGCCGCGCCGCTGTCGAACATCACCCGGATCTTGATTCCATTGAGCCTGGCGGTGCCGAGCAGGTACGGCGAGAGCGTGCTGGTGTTCTCGGTCTCGATCACGCCAATGGCGCCGCTTTGCTGCCAGTAGGCCAGTGACCGGTCCGCGCAACCGTTGCTGTGAAACAGCTTGATCACACCATTGGCCAGGTCGTATTCCGCATCGGCCTGGCCGAGCACGTTTTGTCCGATGAGTCCGGCCGCGGCACCGGCAAACGAGTTTCCAACGACGACGAAATCCACATCATGCAGCCTGCCCCCGCTCCACCCCGCGAGGGTGAAGTCGCGCGCCACGGCCCGCCGGGCGTCAGCCGCGCCACCGAGCCCCCGGACTTCCATCCGGACCGGCATGGAATCCAGGCGCAGCTTGAACCTCCTGGCACTCTCGTCCGACAGTGCGCTGAAGGATGCCCCGCTGTCGGCGATGAACAGCGCGCCAACGCCGTTGATGGCCCCTGCGATGAGCGGCGCCGTCCCGGCCATCGTCACCGGAAGCTGCGCGTATTGCACCAGCTGGCAACCGGCTGAGGCAGGTGCCGCTACGGCAGCCAGCAGCAGCGCAACCGATACCGCCAATGACCCGCGGCGCATTTGTGTGCAGCATAATCCCGGCAAGCCCCTATGTATAATCGCCCGCCCGGATGAATTTGCGAGTGCACACTGAAGTCCTGGACGCTCCCGCAGTGGCTGCCATGAATGACGACGTCTGGCCTGCTTTGCCCTACGAAGCCTGGCGCGACACCTACGCCACGCTGCACATGTGGTCACAGATGGTCGGCAAGGTTGCCGTTGCGCTGGCGCCGCCGATCAACCACGGCTGGGCCATATCGCTGCACCTGACTGCGCGCGGGCTCTCGACGCGCACCCTGCCGTACGGTGATCGCTCGTTCGGCATCGAATTCGATTTTCTGGCGCACCAGCTCGTCATTCGCACGACCGACGGCGATCTGCGATCGCTGCCGCTTCAGGCCCGCCCGGTCGCGCAGTTCTACCGTGAATTCATCGATACCCTTGCCGTCATGGGGCTGCCGGTGAAGATCTCGTCGCTGCCGGTCGAGGTTGCGGCGCCGATCCGTTTCCAGGACGACACGGTTCATCGTGCCTACGACCCGGAGTTTGCGCAGCGTTTCTGGCGCATCCTGCTGCAGGTCGAGCGCGTATTCACCGAGTGTCGCTGTCAGTTCATCGGCAAGTGCAGCCCGGTGCAGTTCTTCTGGGGCAGCTTCGACCTCGCGGTCTCGCGCTTTTCAGGCAGGCCGGCGCCGGCGCGAGCGGGCCCGGGTTGGATGCGCGATGCCTATTCGCACGAGGTGATCAGCCACGGCTTCTGGCCCGGCAGCGGACCGCTACTCGATCCGGCGTTCTACGCCTACTGCGTGCCCGAGCCCGCGGGCCTGAAGCAGGCGCGCGTACGACCCGACACGGCCTATTATCACCCCGAGTTGAACGAGTTCATCCTTCCATACGAATCGGTCCGCACATTGGCGTCGCCCGCAGCGGCCATCCATGCGTTCATCGACAGCACCTACGAGCAGGCCGCTACGCTGGCGCACTGGGACCGCACCGCACTCGAACGCGGTCCGGCTCGCTAGCCCCGGAGCGCACCGCTGCATGACGCACCGAAGTGATGACGATCTCATCGACGACTTCAGTTCGCCGGCCTGTTCGATGCACGAGGCGGATGACGTCTACATGGGCTATGCAGCCAAGGACGAGCTGGCGCATTTCCTCAATGAGCTGCTGGAAGCGACGCGCGCCGCGGCGCAGGTGACGCTGGCGAGCGCGTCGGCGGCCGGCGCCGCACCGATCGGCGCCACCCTGCAGGCCATGCAGCGCGATGCGGCGCACAGCTGTGCCGTGCTGCTCGGTCACCTCGAGGCGCGCGCGCAGGCGGCTTCTTCCAAGGCCGGCCCGTTCTATGACGAGGCCATGGCGATCGACGATCTTGGCGAGCGCATGCGGTTGCTCGATCGACAGCGGCAAGGGCTGGCGCAAAAGCTGCGCGCGATGCTGCCGCGCGTGCGTGATGCGCGACTGCACGCGGACCTGACCGCAATGTTGCGCTTGCACGAAGCCCCTGTGAACGTTCGAACCGAACCGGACGCTCGCTGACCCGCTGATACTGCGGCCTACGCCGCGTCGCTGCCGCCGTAGCGTCAGTCAACGTCCACGCCCAGCTCACGCAGAATCGCTTCCCTGAGCTCCTGCACCTGCGAACTGGCGAGTCGGCGCGGATGTGCGATCGGTACGTCGAAGCTCGCCTGTATCCTGGCGGGACGCGGGGACAGCACCAGGATTCGATCGGCCAGGTGGACCGGTCAGCTGCCGCTGAACGTCGCCGATCTGCAATGCGACTTCCTGTCAGCCAGCGCGCGCAAGTATCTGCGTGGCCCGCGCGGCTCCGGTTTCCTGTACGTCTCGGATCGGGCACTGGATCAGGGGCTGGAGCCGCTGTTCATCGACATGCGGGGAGCGGACTGGATTGCCGAGGACCGCTATCGGCCGGCGCCCGATGCCCGGCGATTTGAGAACTGGGAGTTCGCCTGGGCGCTGGTGCTGGCGACCGCCGAGGCGGCCCGGTATGCGAGCGGCGTCGGGATCGGTTCAATCCAGCGCCGGGTGTTCTCGCTGGCGCAACGTGCGCGCACCGCGCTGGCCGCGATCGGCCAGGTCCGAGTGCTCGATCGCGGTATCGAACTGTGTGGCATCGTCTCGGCGGCGATCGACGGCCGGGATCCGGCCGAACTGGTAACCGCGCTGCGCCAGCGAGGCATCAATACCTCGGCTCAGATCCGCGAGTACGCGCTCATCGACTACGACCAGAAGCAGGTCAGCGCTTCGCTGCGCATCTCACCGCACTATTACAACACCGAGCAGGAAATCGACCAGGCCGTGGCCGCGATCCGCGAGCTGCTGCTTGCACGCTGACTTCGATCACCCGCTACAGCGGCGGATCGGCCGGCAGCGCCGTGGGTACGCTGTCGGTGACCGCATGGCCCGATCGATGCGCACGCAGCATGACGTACAGCCCACTGCCCACGATCAGCACCGCCCCGAGGATCGTCGCGACCGGCGCTCGCGTCGAACCAGATGAACCAGTCGAACACTGCGCCCCAGAGCAGCGCGGTATAGTCGAACGGTGCGATCACCGAAGCCGGCGCCAGCACGAATGCCCGGGTGATGAAGAATTGCCCCAGCGCCCCCGACAGGCCAAGACCGGCGATATAGGCCCAATCGCTGCGTGCCACCGCGTGCCAGCCGGGTGCCGCCATCACGCCGCAGCCTGCCGCGAGCATGGCGAGAAACCAGAACACCATGCTCTCGGGCGTCTCGGTGGCGACCATGAAGCGCGCCAGTACGTAGTTCATCGCATAGCAGGCGGCGGATCCCAGCGCTGCGAGCGCCGCCGCGATCGGAAGCCCGGTCGGAGACGGCCGCAGCACGCACACCGCCCCGAGCAGTCCCACGGTGACCGCGATCCAGCCCCCGGCCGTCACCTGCTCCTTCAGCACCAGCACCGACAGCGCCGTGACCAGCAGCGGCGCCACCATGTAGAGCGTATAGACGTTCGACAATGACGCCCCGCGGATGGCATAGGTGAACCCGGTCATCATCAGGATCGCCAGCGCGCCGCGCACCAGATGCAGCCGCCAGCGGCGAATCCTGAGCTGCCGCACGCGACCGCGCACCAGCAGCGGCAGCAGCACCAACGGAAGCGAGGCTACGCCGCGCAGCGTGCCCACCTGCAGCGCGCTGTAGTGCGGTGTGAGCAGCTTGAGCATGACATCCAGTACCGACAGGAACGCCACTGCCATCAGCATCTGCAGAATTGCGTGCGTGTGAGATCTGGCCATGGCGGGGAGCTTAACCTGCGCGGCAACGCCACGGCAGTTGCGAATCCGCCGGGTGCAGCCGCGGCTATACTCCCCAAGATGCTACGTGCACTGTGGGCCCTCTGGGTCGTCGTGCTGGTGGCCTGCAGCGCAACGCCGCCACGCCCGGCGCAGCAACGGCCGCCCGGCGCTTCGGGCTCATCGACCGTCGCCTCATCGACCGTTGTCTATGTGATCAGGCGCAAATGGCATGTCAACATCGGTCTTGCCGTCGCCGACCTGCAGCCGCCGCTGTCATCGTTGCGGGGCGACTTCCCCGCTGCCCGCTATCTGCTGTTTGGCTTCGGCGACCGTCACTACCTGCTGGACCGGGACCGCGGATTTGGCGGCATGCTCTCAGCACTCTGGCCGGGGCCGGGGTTGATGCTGGCGAGCGGCGTGACGACGACGCTGCAGGAGGCCTTCGGTGCCGACAACGTGATCGAGATTTCGCTGACTGCGGCGCACGCGCGCGATGCGCAGGCCTTCATCTGGCGCAGCCTGGCTGGGATCGATGGCGCCGTCACGCCGCTGCGCGCGGGGCCCTATGAGGGCAGCTTCTATTATTCAGCCTCTGACGGCTATTCCGCCTTCCACACCTGTAACAACTGGGCCGCCGAGGCGCTGCAGGCGGCCGGTCTGCCGATCCATAGCTTTGCTGTGGAGCTGTCGCCGCAACTCTGGATGCAGGTGCGACGCCTGGGCAGCGGGCCACGCGCCGACGCGGCGGCTGCACCGTAGGTGCGCCGCACCGCGCGGCGGCACCGCCGTGACTGTCAGCTCAGCTACACGGCGGATGCGATCCATCCGAGCAGACCACCGTCGTTCCCGAGTCTGGCGGCACCACCACGGTGGTGCTGCTCTTCTGCGGAGCCGGCGGGCTGCTGCTGCTGATACAGCCCGACAGCGCGGCGAGCACCGCAAGCGAAGCCAATATGACTTTCATGGTGAATCCTCTTTCTTCCCTGGACGAATCTGATGCGCGACCAGCATGCTGTGATGGGCGCGGCATTGAACTCGTCCGCGCCCGGTACCCCACGTCGGTGCGCTCCTACAGTTGCGCGATCAGTGCAGCGCGTGTGATGGCGGATGTCCCGCGCGAAAGCCCCAGGATGAACGCGCGCTGAACCCATCGATCGATTGAGGCGCTGCTTGTAGCGCTCAAGTAGCGTCAGTACCATCTGCAGCCCGGTGGACAGTGAGGGGATCAGCATGCCCAAGCTCGACAAGCTCGCCGCACCCGAGAATACCGGCACCCGTTACCCCGCCCCGTTCGACCTGCCATGCAGGAACCGCAGCTGGCGCCGCCTCGGTGAGGCTGCGGGGCTGACGCAGTTCGGCGTGAATCTGCTGCGCCTGCCTGCCGGCAGCTGGTCGAGCCAGCGTCACTGGCACTCGCACGAGGACGAATTCGTGTACGTGCTGCAGGGAGAGGTAGTGCTGGTCACGAACGAAGGCGAGGACATCATGCGCGCCGGAGACTGCGCCGGATTCAAGGCCGGCGTGCCCAATGGGCATTGTCTTCAGAACCGATCCGTGCACGAGGCCGAGCTTCTGATCGTGGGCTCGCGCAACGAGGAGGACCATGGCGAGTATTCCGATATCGACATGGTGTTCACCGCCGGCCGGTACGCCGGCAGGGCAGTCTTCCGGCACAAGGACGGGACTCCCTACTGACCGCGTCCGCGGCCAGGCGGCGGCGGGCGCGTGACCGGCGCCTCGCTCAGCGCAGTTTGAAATCCGGCATCACGATGCTGTAGGCGGTGTAGCGCATCTCGCTCCACGCCAGTTCCGGCAGCGCCTGTCCCGGATAGAGAGGAGTGCTGACCGGCGTGAACTCAATCCGGATCCGGATCGCACGCCGCCCGTGCGTCGCGGCGCGCGGCAGCAGGAATTCATCGTCGCGAAAGCGACGATTGGACGTCTCCTCGATGTGCTCGGTGGCGCCGAGCTCACCCTGCTCCCACGGGGTGGAGCGCACCGTGCGGTTGGATCCGGCCAGGTACCACACGCCGGCCGCTTGCCATCTGCGGTCGCGGCCGCTGGCGTCACGCACGAACACCTGCGCGCGCTGATTGGGAAACGAGTAGTCGAGCTTGCGGCGAAGCAGGACGCCGATGTTGGCCGGATCCAGCTGCAGCGTGAATTCAGAGCTGGTCTTCGTGGTGCGTCCGCGATCGGTCGTCGCCGGAAAGATTTCGACCCCGTGCAGCGTATCGGGCCCCCATTCGTATCGGGAGGTCAGCAGGTAGGGTGGGGATGCATCCGGCGAAACGTAGTGATGCGCCGCCTCGCTTGCCTGGTCTCCGACGGCGAGTTCATCGGTCTGGATCAATGATGGCGCCGGCAGGCCATACCAGTAGGTGACCGTCTCATAGTGTTCGCTCGACTCGTTCTCGCCGCCATGCTCGAGGCGGATCAGCGCATTCCTGCCGAACGGCATCAGGTCGGCCAGCAGGAAGCGGTAAGCGGCCTCCACCTCGTCTTCGGCACTGACCGCCGCATCCGGGCTCCTGGCGCCGATCGGATGACCCGCCAGCGCCAACGTGGTATCCGCCCCGCCCCAATAGTCGCCGCCGCCGCACCATTCCTCGGTGCCGGTGCCTTGCGCCTGCGGCGTCTGGCTGTCGTCGAAGAAGAACCGCGGGTCGCCCTCGAGCGTGCCGAGCCGGGCGTGATGCGAAAAGATGATCGAGGTGCCGACCAGCTGACCGGACCAGTCGCCGCCGCCTTCGGCCGCGCGCGTGTCCAGCAGCACCAGATCCCGCCCCGGTGTCGGATGCGGATGATCGGCGTACGTGGCATGGAAGTAACCGACCTGGTTGGGCGGATCCCGGTAAGGCGCATAGCGCAGCTGCCACTGCACGCCCCTGGTCGCGATCGTCGCGGCGCCGACCAGCTCGATGCGCGCCGAACGAAAGAACGGCATCGGAAAGTAACAGCTCAGGTAGACGCGATCGCGGTCGTAGCGCACCACCATCGGCAACGAGCGCACCAGGTATTCGCGCTCGTCGCGGTTGTAAAGCAGGCCCGCCCCGTAGAACAGCGCGACCGGCGCATCGATCGACGGGGTCGGCCGACCATCCCAGGTGATGCGCAGCCGGGCCGCGGAGAACGCCAGCGCCTGCGAGCGCGGAACCGAGAATTCCAGCGCGCGAATGGTGGCCGCGCCGCTCGCGGCCGCCCAGACCTGCAGCGCGGAGTTGGCCGGAAGGTCGAGCTGGCCGGATGCTTGTTCGACCCCGGCCGTTCCCGCCGGTGGTGCGATATCCGTGCCGGCGCTGCGCAGCACGTTCAGCATCGCCTCCTCGGGCACGGTGTGCTCATCCCAGGCCGCAATCGGCCGCGACAGCGGCGCGCCCTCGACGAATTGATGGTAGATGTAGTAGCCGGTGCCGTAGAACGTGCGCGAATACGCCATGCGAAACGACTGCCGGAACCCGATCGGCACCCAGCTCAGGTCCGCGCCGTGGGTCTCAGGCCAGGTCAGCGCCAGCGGCGGGGGAAACTGCGGCGCGGGCTCGAACACCGAATCGTTGCTCGGGTGCAGCGGATCGGCGGTGCTGGTCTCCCGCACCAGGTGATCGATGCGATCGACCTCGTAGTGCCAGGGACTGCCGTGCCAGTGATTGTAGCGCGCGAAGTACAGGATCCCCGGGCCTTGCACATCGAGCGTGACGTTGAAGTCATCGGCCAGCTGGTACAGGAAGTGCGAGGCATCGCCGGAGGCGTTGCCCCCGGCGCGATCGTAGGTGCTGCGCATGTAGGCGCGCTCGCCAATGCGCTGGTAGGCCCAGCGATCCCACATCAGATAGGCATCGGCGCCCACCGGGATCAGCGGCGGCTCGGTCGCCGCCGCCGGCACCGCGATGCCAATCGCAAGCAGCAGCGCCCAACGCCGCTCTTGCCTGCGCCCCAGTCGGTCCGCGTACATCGATGCGACTGTACCGCAGCCGGAGCAACTCGACTCGGTCCGAAGGCCTAAGGTCCGAACTCTTGGACCGGAGAGCGGCCTCGCACTAAGATAGCGCTCCTAGCCACTTACCCGGGATCAAATCGGTATGAAAGTGTTCGTTGCGATTGCGGCCGTTGCCGCGCTGACGGTGGGAAAGGTCTACGCCGACTGCCCGTATCCGCCGCCGCCAGACAAGATCCCGGATGGCAATACCGCTTCGCTGGACGACATGCTCGGCGCCAAGAAGGCCGTTGCGGCCTACGACGCGGCGATCGGCAGCTATCTGGACTGCATCAAGCAGGAACATCAGGATGCGCTGGCGAAGGGCGGCGACAAGCTGACCGACAAGCAGAAGCAGGACCTGGATCACATGGAGACATCGCGGCACAATGCCGCCGTGGCCCAGCTGCAGACGATCGCCGACCGCGTGAACGAGCAGATCCGGGTCTACAAGGCGAAGAACCCGAAGTAACGCCGGCGCACTTGGTCGGGCGGATTGTTCGCACGCAGGAAGTCTACCGAGGCCTGCAGCATCTGCAGCCGGATCTCGCTGCGCGACAGCCAGTGATCCGCGGCCGTTAAGATCCGGACCTGTCAATTGTTACAGGTCGCCACCGGGCTTCTAGCTTCCGGCCAGCACCATGGCTTTGGTGTTGGGCACTGCCGCTCCGCCCTTGTGCTCGATCGTCACCGCGAACTGGTTCGCCGTCTGGATCGGCAGCTTCGCGCGAAAGTCCCGGCGCACGTTGCCCTTGGCATCGACCTGGAACACACCCGCATCCACCGGCGACGGGTACTTCGGATCGATGATCCAGAGCTGGTAGTCCTTGTCGCTCGGCAGCGGCTTGAGATTGCGCACGATGAATACTCCGTCCTGCCGGTCGTTGTCCCAGACGCTGACCGCGATCGCCTTGGGCGCAGCCGCCAGCAGCGAGTCGAGCAGCGCGATGCGGAAATTGGCCAGGCGATTGCTTTCGCGCAGCCGGTCCACGACCGCGCGCAGATCGGCGCTCTCGGCGCGCGCGAGCTCAGCGCTGGTCGTGAGCTCGTTGATGCGGTCGGCCTGCGAGGCGAGCTGCGAGCGCAGCCGGGCGCCTTGCCACACAAACGCCACCGACACCAGCGCCATCGCCGCCGCAACCGCCCACGGTATCCAGCTACTCACCGGCCGGCCGCGCGCCACGCCGTGAGCCGCGCCGGAAGGCCGTCGCTGATCGATCTCGAGCAGCAGCCGGGCCCTGGTCGCTGGCGGCGGCTCCAGTGCCGGTACCGTCCCGGCGATCGCCTCGGTCACGGAACGCAGCTCCTGCACCAGGGCACGCAATTCCGGATCCTCGCGCAGCAAAGCCTCGAACGCGCCCGCCTCCCGCGCATCGAGCGCACCGAGCGCATAGACGGCGGCCTGTTCCTGCATCGCCTCGTCGATCACAGCACACCTCCGAGCTGCTCACGCAGACGTAGCATGCCGCGCCGGATGCGCGCCTTGATGGTGCCCAGGGGCTGCTGCAGCCGCTTCGCGATGTCGCTCTGGCTCAGGCCGGTGAAGAACGCCAGCTCGATCGCCATGCGCTGCTCCGCCGGCAGCGCCTTCATGGCATCGCGCAGCAATTGCGCCCGCTCGCGGCCATGCAGGATCTCGTTCGCGGACGGGAATGGGCTGACGTCAGGATCTTCGGCCTGGATGGCCGCCTCCTCGATCAGGCGCAGTCGCCGCGTGCGCGCACGCAGCCGGTCCAGCGACTTGTTGCGCGTGAGTGCCACCGCCCAGCTGGACAGCGTTCCCAGTTGCGGATCGTACTCGCCGGACTTGTTCCAGATCACCAGCATGACATCCTGCAGCACGTCCTCGGCTTCCTTGCGATCGCCGAGCACCCGCGCCGCCACCGAGAACATCAGCGGCGAATAGCGATCGTAAAAACCAAGGAATGCCGCACGGTCGCCGCCGCGAATGCGCTCGATCAATGCCGCGTCCTGGAGTTGATCTGCCACGTTCCCGTCCGTGTCCGCCCGCATCGCCGGCCAGCGCAGTGATTGCGGCGTAAGCCGAAGCCGCGCGAACGCCCCGGTGTGAGTTTTCGCTTTCATTCATATCAGAGCGCCATTGCAGGAACAAGCCACGGTGCGTACTGGAGATAACGGCGGGCACCGGCCGGCGGATGCCTTGGCGGCGGATGCATCCGCCGGGCGCTGGCAGACGATATATGCCACGATAGTGCCCGAGACGGGGCGGCATTAACCACCATTCGATGGAAACGATTGCCATCATCGGTACCGGCGTCTCCGGTCTCGGCTGTGCGCATTTCCTGCAGCATCGCTACCGGTTGACGCTGTATGAGAAGGGCGAGCATGTCGGCGGTCATGCCCATACGCTGCGCATTGACGACGAGCGCGGCCCGGTATCGATCGATACCGGGTTCATGACCTACAACGAGGTCACCTATCCGAACCTGACCCGCCTGTTCGATGAGCTCGGCGTCGCCTCGCGCGCCAGCTCGATGTCGTTCAGCGTGCAGCACCTGCCGAGCGAACTCGAGTTCTGCGGCTCGAGCCTGAATCATCTGTTCGCGCAACGGCGCAACCTGTTGCGACCGCGGTTCTACCAGATGCTGCTGCAGATCCACCGCTTCAACCGCGACGCCGCGCAGGCGATCGAATCGCCACGCCACCAGGTGCAGAGCCTGGGAGAATATGTCCATGAGCGAAACTACGGCGAGCAGTTCCTGAACTACTACCTGCTGCCGATGAGCTGCGCGGTCTGGTCCACGCCGCCGGATCGCATGCTGCAGTTTCCCGCGACCACGCTGCTGCGTTTCTTTTACAACCACGGCTTTCTCGGGCTGCACACCCAGCATCCGTGGCGCACCGTGCTGGGCGGCGCCAGGGCCTACGTCGACAAGCTGATCGCCCCATTCCGCGACCGGATCTTTCTGAAGCGCGCTGCCGTGGCCGTGCGACGCGATGGCAAGCGCGTGCGGGTGACCGACGAATCCGGTCACACCGCCCTGTACGATCACGTGATACTCGCCTGCCATGCGGATCAGGCGCTGCAAATGCTCGGCGATGCCGACGGCGCGGAGCAGGCGGTGCTCGGGCAGTTCAGGTACCAGCCCAATACCGCGCTGCTGCACACCGACACGCAGGTGATGCCGCGTACGAACCGCTGCTGGTCGTCCTGGAACTACCGCGTCAACTGCGATCACGACGGGCGGGTGGCGCCTTCGACCATCTACTGGATCAACCGGCTGCAGGGCATCGCTACGCAACGCAATTACTTCGTCTCGATCAACGGCGAGGAGACGCTGCAGCCCCGGAGCGTGCTGAAGCGCATTCACTACGAGCATCCGCTGTTCAACGACGGCGCGATTCGCGCGCAGCGGCAATTGCCGCGCCTCAATGAGCGGCGCAGCGGCGTGTATCTGTGCGGCAGCTACTTCCGCTACGGTTTTCATGAAGACGCGTTCAGCTCGGCGTTGCAGCTGAGCCGCCTGCTGGTGGAGGACGCGTGGGCCTGAGTTCCTGCCTGTATGAATGCGTGATCGTGCACCGGCGGCTGCGGCCGAAGCGCTACGCGTTCCAGCACCGCATCATGATGCTGTACGCCGACCTCGATGAGCTCGCGCTCATCGACCGCAGCACCCGGTTGCTGAGCCATCAGCGGCGCAATCTCTACAGCTTTCGCGACGCCGACTACCTGCCCACCGGCGCCGGCGGTTCGCTCAAGTCCCGGGTGATCGGATTCCTGCGCGAGCGCGGAATCCCGATCGGCGCCGCCGGCCGCGTGCGGCTGCTGACGCTGCCGCGAATCCTCGGCTACATCTTCAATCCGATCTCGGTTTACTTCTGCTCCGACGAGCACGACACGCCGCTGTGCGCCATCGTCGAAGTCGGCAATACCTTTCGCGAGCGCAAGCTGTTCCTGCTGCCGGGCCCCGCCGCTCAGTCGGTGCCGCGACCGCCGATCGAACCGGCGCGATTTCACCTGCGCGTGCCCAAGCACTACTACGTCTCCCCGTTCTCCGGTCTCGATGTCTGCTTCGACTTCGACCTGCGAGTGCCCGGGCCGACGCTGCAGCTGCATATCGAGGATTGGGATGCGGACGGCAAACTGCTCGACAGCCACCTGCGCGGTGGCCGCGTGCCGCTGTCGGATTACCAGTTGCTGCGCTTGGCACTGAAGTTCCCGGCCTTGACGCTGAAGGTGATCACGCTGATCCACTGGCATGCGCTGATGCTCGCCCTCCGGGGCGTGCGCTGGCATCGCAAGGCCGATCATCCCGAGCTGCAGCGCGACGTGCTCGATCCGTCGGCTGCGCCGGCTGCGGGGCCGGCAGTGTCACCGGCGAGTGAAGGCCGCCATGCGCCCTGAGCTGCAGGCGGCGTGCGCTCCAGACACCGGAACCGCTCCGGGCAGCGGCTACGCTCGCGGCACCGGCACGCGTGCAACCGCATCGCAGTCCACGCCCCCGAGCCGGCCGATGAGCATCGACAACCTGCTCGCCCGCGGGCTGCTGCCGGACTGGCTGATCCGCCAGGGGATCCGTCGCCTGCTGCGCGAGCGCTTGCGCGACGAGGGCCGGGGCAGCCCGGCAGAGCGCGCGCGCGCCCGCCGGGCTTTCATCGAACAGCTCGAGAGCAGCCCGATCGCGATCGATACCGGCGCGGCCAATGAGCAGCACTATCAGGTGCCCACGGCGTTCTTTCAGCTCTGTCTGGGCCGGCGGCTCAAGTACAGCAGCGGACTGTGGCCCGAGGCAGTCGCGACGCTCGATGCCGCCGAGGAAGCGATGCTGCGGCTGACCTGCGAGCGCGCCCGGATCGAGGACGGGCAGCGGATCCTGGAACTGGGCTGCGGCTGGGGATCGCTGTCGCTGTGGCTGGCCGAGCACTACCCGCGGGCACGCATCACCGGGGTGTCCAATTCCGCGACTCAGCGCGTGCATATCGAGGCCGAACGCGAGCGCCGGGGCCTTTCCAATCTGCAGATCATCACCTGCGACATGAATCAGTTCGACACGCCGGCACGCTTCGACCGCGTGGTGTCGGTCGAGATGTTCGAACACATGAAGAACTATCAGCGCCTGATGGCGAACATCGCCCGCTGGCTCGAGGCCCAGGGACTGCTGTTCGTGCATATCTTCAGCCACCGCAAGTTCGCCTACCACTTCGTGGCACGCGATGAATCGGACTGGATGGCACGGTATTTCTTCACTGGCGGGCTGATGCCGAGCGAGGACCTGCTGCCGCAGTTCCAGCGCGATCTCACGCTCGCGGACCAGTGGCGCGTTGGCGGCGAGCACTATCAGCGCACCGCGGAAGCCTGGCTGGCCAATCTGGATCGCAACGCGGAGCGGGTGCGGCCGCTGCTCGCGGCGACCTACGGCCCGGACCAGGCGCAGCGCTGGTTCTGGTACTGGCGGGTATTCTTCATGGCCTGCGCCGAGCTGTGGGGTTATCGCGGCGGCGCCGAATGGCAGGTCTCGCACTACCTGTTCCGCAAAAGCCGCCCCGCCAATGTGACCCAGACCCTTTCGGCGGCGCTCGCGCACAGCTAGACTGCCCCTGACTGCCAACTTATGTCAGGGAGGAGTTGCAGCTATCAGCGCGCGGCGGGGATTCTGGGGCAGGCTGCCTGGCGGCCTGATGGCCGCCGTGCTGCTGGGCGCAATCGGCACCGCCGCAGCACATCCTCGCGTCGACCCTCATGACCCGTATCACCGATCGGCGGCCGCCTATGCGGCGGTGCTGGACGGCGAGCTGCTGTGGAGCAGCAATGTCGATGTGCATCGCGCCCCCGCATCCCTGACCAAGCTGCTGACCGCGCTGGTGGTGCTGGACTCGAACTGGCAGCCCGACGCGGTACTCAGCGTCAGCCACGACGCAGCCCACACCAAGCAGCCGCGCGTCGGGCTGCACACCGGCGAGGGCATCCGCGCCGATGAAGCCCTGACGGCGATGCTGATGCATTCCGCCAACGACGCCTGCCTGGTGCTGGCCGAACACGCGGCCGGATCGCTCGCGGCGTTCGCGGCGCGCATGAATGCGCGCGCAGCCGAGCTCGGCATGCGGGATTCCCATTTCGTGCATCCCTGCGGCTTCGATGCCGACGGCCAGTACTCGACCGTCAACGACCTGCTGCGTCTCGCCAAGGCCGCACACGCCGACCCGCGCATCGCGCAGATCACCGCGCAGGAGCAGGCGACCGTCAGCACCACCTCGGGACGCCAGCTGGCTTTCCGCAACACCAATCAGCTGCTCGGGCGCGTCGACGGCGTGCTCGGCCTGAAGACCGGGTATACGTCCCAGGCCGGCCACTGCCTGATCGCCGTGGTCGAGCAGTCGGGGCATCGCGTGTGGCTGGTGCTGCTCGATTCGCATCGCCGCTGGTGGACCGCGCACCGGATCATCAACGACGCCTTTGCCAGCGCCGCGCGCGGACCGCGCGTGCACGAGGCCGTGTACGCGACATCGGCATCCGCCGCCGGCAGCTGAGCCCGGCGCGCTGCCGGCGCGCCGCCGGCAGCACCGCGCGGCACGCTATTTGAGCATCAGCTCCTGGATCAGATCCGATGCGACGCGTCCCCGCACTGCGCCGGGCAGACCTGTCGGCGGCCTGGCTGATCCTAGCCGGCCGGTCCCGTCAGGCGGATGTCGCGCGAGGAGCCACCCACCAGGATCGAGCGCGCCCCCGCGGGGCGCTGCCAGCGATGATCGGCCTCGGACCAGTACTCGAGCCGGCGTGGCGGGATGTGCAGCACCACGCGCTTCGACTGTCCCGCAGCCAGTGAGACGCGATCGAACGCGACCAGCGCACGCGGCGCGAACTGCGCATTGCCGGGCGGAGTGTCCGGGGCCGTCAGATAGATCTGCGGCACCTCATCGCCGGGCACCGCACCGAGATTGCGCAGCGTGAATGCAACATCCAGGCCGCCATCGGCGGCGCCCCTGACCACCAGCGCCTGATAGTCAAAGCGCGTGTAGCACAGCCCGTAGCCAAACGGGAACAGCGGTTCGATCCCCTGCCGGTCGAACCAGCGATAGCCGATCATCAGGCCCTCGGAGTAAACCGTCTTGCCGTCGACGCCGCTGGAAGAGCGCTCCGGGTGCGACGCATCATGCGCCACCGTGTCGCCGAGCCGGCGGGGCCAGGTGAACGGCAGCCTTCCCGCGGGACTGACGCGACCGAGCAGCAGATTGGCGGCCGCCCATCCGCCTTCATCGCCGGTATACCACATCTGCAGCACGGCCCTGACCTTGCCGAGCCACGGCATCGCGACCGGATCACTGGTATTGAGCACGACCACGGTGTTCGGATTCACGGCGGCAACGTCGGCGATCAGCTGATCCTGATTCCCGGGCAACGCCAGCAGCGGCTGATTGCGCGACCATGCGAACACCACCACCGTGCGAGCGCTCTTTGCTGCCGCAATCGCGGCCGCGTAGTCGGCTCGCTTCTGTTCGGGAGTGGCCCAATTGAGGCGCACCTGCAACGGCTGTCCCGAGTCATCGCCGTTCGCGGTCACCATCAGGGCGTGCCGGCCGGCACTCAGCTCAATGCGGCGGCGCAGGTTGTCCAGACCGTCGGGCGTGGGCAGCACATTGTCCTGGCTCGCCTGCAGCACATCGCCATGTTGCGGTGGAATTGAGATGCGACCGAGCAGCCGGCCGTCGAGGCGGATCGCACCCGTGCCGCCGATCATCTGCAGGTCGAACTCGTAGGCACCGTCGGCCGGCACCGTCACGCTGCCGCGCCAGCGGTGCGCCGAGCGCGGCGCCAGCGCCCGCGCGTTCGCGCGTGTGAAGTTGATCTCGGGCGCGAGCGTGGGTCCCCGGCTGCCGCCGTCGTCATCGATCAGGCCCGGCTCACCGTCGTAACTCAGCGCGGCGGACGGAACGAGCTGCCCGGTCATGTCATCGCCTGCACGATAGCTGATGTGCACGCTGCGATCGCCGCGATAGAACCGCTGCAGCGCTCCATAGGCACCGATCTGCCGCTCCGGTCGGCCCAGGGCCTGTTCGTTGGCTCGGGCGACCGCCACGGTCTGCAGCGCACCCGGCCCGATCAGCAGCAGACGGCCCAGATCGCGCCTGGTCAGCGGCAGCGCGCCGTCATTCTTGAGCAATACCGCTGCGTCCTGTGCGGTGCGCAGCACCACACGTCCATCGGCGTCGGCCGATTCGGCCGCCGCTGCGCGCCGGGAGCGCCGGTCAAGCAGCCCGAAGCGCTGCATTTGCAGCAGGATGCGGCGCGCCGCCTGGGTGATCGTATCCTCGCTCACGCTGCCCGCATGCAGTGCCGCGCGCAGATTGACGCCCTCGGCGACCTGCGGGGCGGCCGACCCCGTGCCGCCGTCGTCCAGGATCGCAGGCTCGCCGATCGATTCCTCCGGAATCCGGCCGCGCGGCCCGAAGCCGAGCGCCTCGGGACTCTTCAGCGGCCCCAATGCCCCTTCGGTGCCGGAGAAATACGACAGCATCAGCTGCTCGCGCGATGCCCCCACGCGCAGTTCGCCTGGCATCTCCAGGTCGAGGCCCGCGTTGATGAACTCGGCCGCATGCGTGGCGCCCCAGTCGGAAGTGACGAAACCCCGAAAGCCGAGCTCGCCGCGCAGCAGCCCGTTCAGCATCGCATCGTTGCCGCAGGCAAACCGGCCGTTGACACGGTTGTAGGAACACATGATCGATGCCACGCCGGCGTCCACGGCGTCGGCAAACGGAGCCGCGTAGAGCTCGCGCAGCGTCTGTGGATCGACCTGCACGTCATTCGCGCCGTCGAACGCGATGAAGTGCTTGGCCTCGGCCATGACGCCCTGACTCTGGATTCCGCGCACCACGGCGGCGCCGATCTGGCCGGTCAGCAGCGGATCCTCGCCATAGGTGTTGTAGCCGCGGCTGAAGGCCGGATCGCGGTACAAATTGATGAATGGCTCGAGGACCACATCCACGCCCAAGGCGCGCGCGTCGCGGCCGATCACGACCCCGTTGGCTTCGGCATCCGCGCGGCTGAAGGTTGCCGCCAGTGCCATCGTGGCCGGAAGTGCGGTCGACACCTGGCGCGTGAGTACCCCGGGCGGCCCGTCGGCCAGCCGCAGCGGCGGAATTCCCAGGCGCGGAACGCCCGGCAGATACCCGGCCTGGCCCTGGTAACTCGAGGCGTCCTCGGTCGCGCCGTGGATGAACGCGATCTTCTCGTCGAGAGTCATCGCAGCGAGCAGTCGATCCACGGTCGCGCTAGCGCCCGCGCTGCCGGCCGCGGTGGATGACGCTGCGCCCGGCAGCAACGGCGGTGCCAGCAATGCGATCAGGGCCAGCGCGCCGCGCGCCCTGGCGGCCGAGGCAGCCGCCGATGATCGGCAGAATCTGCCCGGCGATGTCGCTCGAACGGTGTGCGGGAGCGGGAAAAACATGGGCAGGTGCGATTTCCTCCGGCTTCAGCCGGCCGCTTCATCGGCGTCTTCGCACCGAACGGCGTGATGCCAGGGGAACTTTTATCGGAAGGGTTCGGCGGTGTCCAGACGGGACCGGCCCGCCGCCGCATTGACGCGGATACTTGGCGGGATCAGGTTCCTGGCCAGCGAGCGCGTGAGCGCAAGCAAGACTTGCGGCCGGCTATCGCGCGGCGCTAGCTGCGCCGGGCGACTTGCCGCGCGTGGTCCGGCGCGGCACCTTCGCCCCGGAACGTCGCGCCTCGGACAGGCCGATGGCAATCGCCTGCCGGCGGCTCGTCACCTTCTTGCCCGAGCGACCCGAGCGCAGCGTGCCGCGTTTCTTCTCGTGCATCGCCCGCTCAACCTTCTTTGCGCTGCTCCTGCCGTACTTGCGTGCCATGGCTGTGTTCCTCTGATGGTGATGCGCTGCTGGCCAGAAGGCCCCGGACTACGTCCGCAGGCCGCCTGGCCGCACTGACACGAAGCTCCTAGCGTGACAACAGCGCAATCAGGATGATGATCGGGATCGGAACACCGAGCAGCCACAGCAAAATTGAACGTCCCATAGGCCTGTTTCCTTATCGTGCTGATGAATGGATGAGAGGGTCGTCGCAGCTCACACCTGGTAGTTCCACGTGCCGTCGCGCAGGCCGCCGCCTTCGAGCGCTGCCAGGCTGGCAGCAAACGCACCGACCAGCAGCGACGCGGTGAGCCACAGCGACAGCTGCGCGGCCGCCTTGCGGGCCTGGTCGACCGCGCCCCTGGCGCGCTCGATGGTCAGGGACACGCGCTCCTCGGCCTGTGCCGGCGTGATGCCGGTGCGAGCTGCGACCAGCTGCGTCAGATACTCGCGCTCCAGCGGCTGGAATTGGCCGCCATTCTGGAATGCGGCCGCGAAGATCCGGCCGGCTTCTGCGCGCGCCGCACTGGTCTCGGCGATGCTGGAACTGGAGGTCGGGTCAGCGCGCACCAGTGAGTCCACGTAGCCATCCAGCAGCCCGGGCGACTGGCCGAGCACATGGGTGACGCCGGCGGCTGTGCGACCGACCAGCACGCCCGCGGCGTCGGTGAGCACCGCGGCACTGAGCAGCGTCGCAAAGCCCCAGGCGAGGAAGCCGTGCGCGGTATCGCGGAAGAACACCTCGCGCGCATGCGCGCCGCTCCAGCGGCTGCGCAGGCGGCCGGCGAGGTAGCCGCCGACGCCGGAGGCGATCATTGCGGTGACGATGAAATACAGCCCCGCGGCGATGTGAAACGGCGTCGACGCCGCCGTCGTGGACCAGGGTGAGATCGAAGAGAAGCCGACCCCGGATCCGAACGCCAGCAGGATCAGGGTCAGCGCGGCTGCGGCAACGCCGCCGGCGATGATCGCGCCCCAGGACACCGCCGACGCGGAGGTCTCGGGCGCGTCCGATTCTGTAACGTAGGCAGATGGACTGGTCGATTCGCGAAGCATGGTGCTACTCCCTGGCTGCTGCAGCCGTATCCGTCATCTCCGTCTGTTCCAGTTCCTGAACGATGGCTGACCTTGCGCTTGCCACCGGTCGAACAATGGCCGCGCACGCTGCGCTCGCTCTGTCGTACCGCACCGTCGCGTGGCGTAGGAGTCGGCTGATTCGCGACCGGGGCCACGCGCGCACGCCGCGGCCGGCGCGTCAGCCGGCGCCTACTCCGCACGGATGGCATGAGCCGATAGCCGCGGCACTCGTGCAACCGTAGCGTCCGCGGCTGCCGTGATCGGGTTCAAACCACGATCGATTCCGAATATAAAAATTGCGAGGAACCTATGATCAACCATGGGACTGGAACCAATGCGGGACGTCGGCTGGCGGTCGTGACGGGCGCCTCCACCGGTGTCGGACTTGAACTGGCCCGACTGTGCGCGCGCGACCACTACGACCTGATCATCGCGGCCGAGGCGGTGGCCATTCTCAACGCGGCCGAACATCTGGCCTCGCTCGGGGTCGCCGTGAGCCCGGTGCAGTGCGATCTGTCGAGGCCTGAAGGGGTGCAGGTGTTGCTCAACGCAATCACCGACAGCGAACGGACGGTTGACGTGTTGATCGCCAATGCCGGCCGCGGATTGGGGCGCGGCTTTCTCGACCAGGATCTCGATGAGGCGCTCAAGCTCGCCCATACCAATATCAACGGCACCATCCAGCTGATCTACCAGGTGGGCCGCGCAATGCGCGACCGCGGGCACGGCCGCATCCTGATTACCGGCTCGATCGCCGGGCTGATGCCGGGCAGATTCCAGGCGATCTACAACGGCACCATGGCCTTCCTGGACTCCTTTTCGGTGACGCTCAGCAACGAGTTGAAGGACAGCGGAGTCACGGTCACCAGCCTGATGCCGGGTGCGACCGACACCGATATGTTCCAGCGTGCCGATGCGATGGATGCCAGGCTGGGCGCCGACGACCGCAAGGCGGACGCGGAAGATGTCGCCAGAGCCGGCTATCAGGCGATGATGAACGGCAGGATCAGCGTGATCTATGGCTTTCGCAATAGGATGCGGGCTGCAGTCGCCGCGGTCGCGCCGGACGGGACGACGGTCGAACACCTGCGGGCCAGCGCAACCCTCGGGCGCTGACCGGCAAACGCTGCCGATCATCAAAGCACGGAAAGGCTTAAGATTGGCGTCCCGGTGATGATTTCAGCCAGGATCGGCTGACGACGCCATCGGCGACTCTCGACGCCATCGGCGACTCAAGGTTATTGTAAGCTTCTGAAATTAAATGATAACTTGAGCTTGTGCTTCCGACCTCTTTAGATCGGACCACGCATTGATGCTAACTTTCGCCAGGCCATCGCGGGCCTTTGGCCGTCATCTTTAGGGAGTCGAACCGCGTGGCATTCGAACGACAGGCCTCACGATCTCGCTACCTCTGGATTCTGATTGCGGTGGGCGCCGTCGTTTACGCGATCGTCTGGTCGTATCTGTCCTATGGGCGACTCACCGTACAGCTGGCCGGGCTGGGCGGCGTTACCTTGGGCGACTCGCGCGGTGAGGTTCGATACAAGCGCGGTGATCCGCCGTTCGTGTACGGCACTGCCGAGCCGGGCCAGTCAACGGTGCGCGTCTATTACACCGATCGCAAGAAGGACCCCGACAACGCGCTGCCGGAAGGGGCGGACGTCAACAGCTATCCCACCTGGTCGTTCGCCAACGCGCCGAGCCTGGTGACGCGTCTGGACGTCACCTTCGATCCCCAGTCGGGCCGAGCGACGAAGATCGACTGCATCGATCGATCCGATCCACCCACGTTCTATTGCGGCAAAGTGGCCGGGCTCGGAATCTGGGATACGGAGGCCCGCATCACCATCATGCTGGGCAGGCCAACGCAGCAGTGGATCGACGAGCACTCGGGTATCAAGACCATGGACTATCGGGACATCGGCGTGATGTTCCTGCTCAAGAAGCAGCGCGTCTACGGCATCTCCGTGACCGGTACGAAGGCTCGCAAACCGGTATCGATGCAGCGCTTTCTGGCATGGGTTGCCGGCACCTTTTGGCTATGGTCGCAGCTGTAGGCCCGGGCGCGTGGCTTCGACAAGCAGCGGGCCGTCTGCGCCCTCACCTGCCCGCCGACGATACCGCGATCCTGTCGTCCCGCCTGACCTTCCTGCGCGGCAATTTGCGCGCGCTCGTGTCGCTGATCAGATGCACGATCGTGCCAAACGCGCCGTCGTGCGGCAACTGCCGGCCAATATGAATGACGGCACTGCCCTTCAGGCGCTTGCCGAGCACTCCCGTAATGAGCGCCCTGGAGTCGGCGTCAACGAAGTCCAGCACTTCGTCTATGAGAATCCAGGTCGGCTCGTGGATCAGCAGACGAACAAACGCCAATCGCGTTAATTGGTCCTCATTGAGTTCCTCGCGCCAGTGCCGGCCCTTGTCGAGGGCCGGCTCGAGCTCCTTGAGATTCAGATCACTCAGCGCGTCCCGGAAAGTCTTATCCTTTATTTGGTCCGGTTCCGACGGATACGCGAGCGCCTCGCGCATGCTGCCCGGAGGCCAGTAAGCCGAGCGCGGCATGTAATAGATGCTTTGGCCCTTAGGTCGCCTCACGGTGCCCGAGCCCCAGGGCCAGAGACCGGCAAGGGCGCGGAAAAACAGCGTCTTGCCGGCACCGGGCTCACCCACCACAAGCACCCGCGCGCCAGGCCTTATCAGTACATTGGCTTCCTTGACCTTGGTGACGCCTGCGGGCGAGGCAATCTCCAGTTTGCTGATCACATATTCGTCGCTCGCTCCTTCTTCATAAGCAATTTGCCTCTCAATACGGTGCAGTGAGTCCAGGTCCGTGACGGCTCTGCGAAAACTGGCCACGCGGAGCAGCGTCGCGCGCCAGTCGGCGATGACGCTGAAATTGTCAACAAACCAGCGCAGTGAGCTCTGTACCTGGGTAAAGGCGCCGGCGGCCATCATGAGACCACCGAAAGAAAGGTTGCCGAAGAAGTAGAGGGGCGCAGCTGCAATGATCGGCGCTACAAGGGTAAACCAGCCATAACCGGCCGTGATCCAGGTCAAATTAGTCAGGCCCAGCACCAGCCGCCAGGTCGCTGCGAGCACCGACTCGAGGTCCCTGTCGATGTGGCGCACCTCGTCCGGCTCCCCACCCGCCAGCGAGATGGCATCTGCGTATTCGTTCACACGCACGAGCGCAAAGCGAAGCTCGGATTCGCGCTGGTAGCGCTCGGCATTGCGCTTGATCAGATTGCGCCCCGCCCAGTAGCTCAGCAGCGAGGCGGATCCTGCATACACGACGGCTGCCCAGACCATGTAGCCGGGGATTACGTAGTCGCGTCCGTGAAAATGAAAGCTGAATCCGGCAGAGATGCGCCACAGCACGCCGACGAACATGACAACCAGGATGCCCGCCTGCAGCAACCCGGTGCCCAGGTCCGCGGTGAGTTCGGTGAGATGCCGAGCATCTTCATGCACGCGCTGATCCGGATTGACGCCAATGTCGCCCGCATTGGCAAGCCGGAAGGCGCGCGAGGGCCGTACCCAGTGCGCGACCAGATCCTTGACGAGTCCTTCGCGCAGCTTGAGTTTCAGAGTCTCCGTCAGAAATCTCTGCGCCACATTCAAGCCCAGTAGCGCGCCGGCAATGACCACGAAAACTCCGAGCTGGTGCAGAAACTCGTCCAGATCGCGATGCGACAGGGCGTCGTAGAACGGCTGATTCCAGACATTGAGGCGGATCTGCCCAAAAGATGTTGCGGCCACCACGCCAATCAGCAGACCGCCCAGCGACAGCAAGGAGTTGCGCACAGGCGACTCGATCAGCGCCCGCCACATGGCTCCTAACTCCGGCAACAATTTCGAACGGCTGTCCTCATCGGTGGGCTTTGGTTGCTTTGCCATGAGTGAATCTCCGCCTGATGTACTGGTCCCTGGCCGTCGGAATCGCGCTGTGCCCATCCGCGTCTCAACCCCGGGTCGACTGCCGATCTCCCGCTTCTGGCCTCGCGGCTCTTAGACTCGACGTGGCGCGCGACCAGAACAGCACGCAGACGCGCGAGGATCGCATCGTCGAGCTGTGCACTCGGGCGCTTCACGTGCCGAAGCGGCAAGCTCGCACTGCGAGCGCGATTCAAGCTCGAAGGGAAGATCCAAACACGATGCCCTGTTCTTCAAGGACGACGGTGCGCCCATTCGTCCGCGACGCCGGCCGCCTGCCAGGAGGCGTCTCCATCGGGCGCTCAGGACCTCGATTCAAGTTCCAGGGCGCGTTCGGCCCGCAGGCTCTGCAAGTCACGACCAATCGTGGCTACCGCTAGGGTGCGATCACGCCGACGGTAGCTGATCGCGCAGTTGCGAGATCCCAGAGAGCCGTCCAACACGACGGTATCGAAGCTGTCGGCATGCCCGGCGTAATTGATCGCGACGTCGTAGTGTTGGCTCCAAAAGAATGGGACCACGGTGAATGGCTGCCGTAACCCTAGGATATTACGCGCAGCCACCTGTCCCTGGCGCTGCGCCACAGTCCAGTGTTCGACCCGGATCCGATCACCGGAGTGAGGGTCAGGCCATCGCGCAATGTCACCGGCCGCAAATATTCCAGAAACGCTGGTCTCGAGGAATTGATTGACTGTCACGCCTCGATCGACCGCCAAGCCCGCCTGCTCGGCGAGCGCTGTGGCCGGTCGTACGCCCACGCCAAGCACTACAAAGTCGCCCTCCAGGCTGCTTCCATCGTTGAGCGTGACCCGTCTTCCGTCGACGCGGTTTACCGAAGTCCCCAGATGGAACGTGACACCGTGCGATTCGTGAAGCTGGCGCACGAGCGTGCCGACCTCCGCGCCCAGCACGCGTTCCAGCGGTACCCGCTCGAGCCCCACGACCTGCACCTCGATGCCACGCGCGCGCAGCGACGCTGCAACCTCGAGTCCGACGAAGCTGGCACCCACCACCACCGCCGCTCGTGCCTCCGCCGTCGCCGCGATGATGGCTCGAGCATCGGCCAGAGTGCGCAGATAGAAGATGCGCGCGCCGGCCGTCGCGGGAATCGGCAGACGGATCGGGTCCGCGCCGGTGGCGAGCAACAGGGCGCCATAGTCGATCTCTCGGCCCGAGGCCAGACGCACCACTCGCCGCGTCACCTCAATCGCGGTGACCTGCTCGTTGAGCACGAGATCTATCTGCCGAGCCGCGTAGTATTTTGCGTCGCGCAGAGGCATCCACTCCTCGGGTGCGGTTCCCGCGAGGTAATCCTTGGAGACATTCGGGCGATCGTACGGCGCGACGTTGTCTGCGCTCACCATCGTCACCGGACCGGAATAACCTTCGCGTCGCAGCATGTCGGCTGCGGCCAACCCAGCCGCACCGCCGCCGACGATGACTACCGAGCGAGGTGTTTTGGTTGACGCCACTCCAAGCGATTCGGTGGGTGGTTTCGGAGGATCCAGCTTTTCCCGAACGTATGCTTTGCCGAGCGCGACCTCCACGCGCCAAGTTGCAATGGGGTCAAGTGCCGGCGCATACAGTGCTTCGCCGGTCCTCAGGCTGAAGCAGGCATGATGCATGGGGCACCGAATCGTATCGTCCACGATAAGGCCGTTGGCGAGTGGCGCGTGATAATGCGTGCACGCGCCACCCACCGCGAAATAGCCCTGTCCGCGCCGCACCAGAATTGCGTCTTCGCCGCCGACGTGCCCCTTGACGATTGCCCCGTCTGCGAGGGCCTCAATGGCAATGCCGGCTTGGAGATCTGGCGTATCCGTCTTTTCCATGATTGCGTCTCCCGTTTATTCCCAACCGCCGCTGTCCGCGAACCGCTGGCTATCCTTCACCATGAAATCAACGTCATGCAGGGTATCGGGTACCAGCGGCTGACTGGGTTCCGTCTCGCTCTTTTTCGGGGTCCAATGGATCTTCGCCATCTTTGCGCCGTCGGGAAAAGGCTTGCCGTTACCGGGAACACCGGCCTTATGCGCATCGATCATCGCGGGATTACCGAGGATCACAGCGAGCTTTCCGCCGGTACTGACCGCAATGGTCTGCCAGCCTTCGTATCCCTTGAATGCAGAAAACGCAAGCCCATCTGGCACCTGCAAACCGTACTTGTCCTGCTCCTGCGCGGAAGAGACCCGCCCGCCCACGAACACGGTGCATGCCAGGGCACAGACGGCGGCAACAGTTGGGAGGTACCTCCCGCCACTGCGCCAGTCATCGACTCTACCGACGTTAGATGCCTCGAGTGGCGGCGATCGGCCACCAGACGCCTATATTGTCAGTGCGTTAGCTGAATACCGCGGAGCGCAATTGGCTCTACGCCTGGAGCGTGGCGTAGCGGGCAGCCGTGTCTTACGCGGTCTTATACCCGGAAAAATGCTGCAAATCGTCGATTCCAACCTCCGGATTGGCGGGTTTCCGCCTGCCTTGCGGTATTAGTCATTTGTAACCCGCGGCGAACGCTCATGAGTCGTTCAGTGGAGGCACCGTGTATAGACAAACCATGACAAAACGCCTGGGCCGACGGACAGCCCAGTGGCGGCAGCGCACAGCGGCCTACTTCGCGCTCGGTATGCTGCTTCTCGCTGCACCGTTGACGGATGTTATGGCGCAAGGGGCGACGGTCAAACCGCAGACGAGGCCACTGAACGGCGCGGAGCCGTTGGTGAACTCCCCAATCAAACGCACACCGCAGGCGCCCAAGCCATGCAGCGCGGTCGGCAACAGATTGCCCTGCGTGTGCACACCTGGATCAACAACTAATCCCGCAGGCTGCGCCGCGTGGGATCTCAAGCAGAACCGTCCCTCCTAAAGTAGGATCGCAATTGCGAGGCAGGGGATCTTTCGGGGCAGCTGGCCATGCAATCGCAAACGAAGCCCGTTCCAGCCACAGCTAACTACGTGGCGCTGCGGAGCGGCTCGAGGCCCGGCCGATGCTTTCTGCACTGCCAGCGGAGCAGTGGCAGGTGCGGATCCGCCGGCCCCGTCGATCGCTTCTTGCCTCAAGTTCCGGGAGCGCCCTGAGCCAGCTACGGATCAGGGCAGCGCGAACAGCTTGTTGCAGATCGCGCCGAGCGCTTGTCCTAGCGCGGCGTCGTGGAGCTTCGCTTGCCCTGGTGAGATGACGCTGATGTCGCAGCCGCGATCGTGGCCCTTGACTGCCGAGACGGCGCCTGCCTCGTTCCAGTACGCACCGTCACCGACGTTCGCCAGCAGATGCACGCCGGCAATCATCTTCAATTCCTGGCGGAATACGTCGATGTCCGCTAACTTCAGGGAAATATAGATGATGCCGGTGTGGCAGGAGTGATCGTCGAGCCGTTGCGCGTGCCCGGCAGGAACGGTAAGGATTGCGGCCATTACATCGGGTGTCAGATATTTCTCGCAGGCCGAGGCGCCGTTGACGATCCAGGCGTGCCCGCTTCCCGATGCGCCGCTCGGAGCGGAAGCCGAGGCGACTTGGCCGCAGGCTGCAGCGGCACAGAGAGTCCAGGCGATGTTGATGCTGCGAAGACCGAGACGAACGTTCATGTTTGCTCCGTATGACAGATGCGTGAGCGCAGCGATCCGCAGATAGATCGATGTCCGCTCAATGGGATTTGCGTAGTCCCATGGAGCTCGCACAGCTGGGTGTCGCCCTTCGACTCTCTAGATGTCAACTGGCTGCCGTCACCCCCGAGAGCAGACTTGTCGGACGCTCGACCTGAAGATGCGCCTCAGTGGGCGGAGCTTTGTGACAACCTCTGCGATACGTGCTTAGGGGTTGGCAGGAGTCCATCGATACGAGATGTGCCCCTTGCCCTTGCCCTTGATGTCGCCGTCCTGCTCCTCACGCAGCAAGCGTCCGGAAGCCTTCGAAATCCAGATCATAGCGTCGGTGTTGCCGGAATCGGCCTGGTATTGCTCACGAAACACCGCGGCGGCCTGACCATCGACCGCTTCATCGCGCAAGTAAGCACAGCTATGTGTTCCGAGGCCATAGACCCTGGGTGTGTCCTTGGCGAAGTTGTAGCCCGTGGTCTTCATGCCGACGTTGGCGCTGCCGGTCTTCACGTTCGCGTCCCTGATTCGCTCGCAAGCCGATTGATCGGCGTATGCGGCGGCGCTGGCGAGGATCGACAGCGTGACGATCGATGCGGACAGTTTCATGACGTAGTCTCCTCGGTCGGTTGTGTGGCGATTTGTGATCAGTCGCAATTCGGATTGCATGCCCTCACCGAGAGTGCGCAGTGGGTCCTATCGCCGGGTACCGCGCGCTCCTGAGCGTCCCTCTTTCTTCCCTGCCAAGGTCGTGGCGCACTTCTTGGCTCCGGATTTTATCGGCCGTTGCGACGTCATCAGCAAATAGTCTTGCCTTGGAGGGAGCCGAGTAAGGTCTTTTCCGGGACGCCCGGCTGAAACAACATGTAGAGGATGGTATGGGTATCCACGTTCGCACCCTCCGCGCCGGGGTCGCCATCGACGGATACGGCCATCGTGCCATCGGCGCTGTAATAGATGTCATGGGAACGACCAGCGCTGTAAGCACGGCCGTGTTTGAAACCCTTCAGGTGCGACGCATACCATGCATTGGTCGCGTCGATGTTGGAGTTCAGCGTCGTGTACAGATCAACCCGCATTTTGCTGCTGCAGAACGTCGAAGCCGGCAGTTTGTCCGGCTCGTTGGTACCGAACACACCGACTGTCGCAGGATCCAGTGGAATTCCGGTCAAGGGATCCGCCGTCAATACCGCGGCGCCGGCCGCCAACGGCAGCGCGAGCAGCAGGCAAGCGGCCAGTGCAACGCACGGATGATTCATCACTCACTCCTCTTTGATGGAAGGAATTCGCCTCTATTTGCGCGCGTCATTGGAGCCGCTGCCCGAAAGCAGGCTGCCCAGCAAGCCGCCGACGAGTGCTCCGCCCACCTGCAACGCAAGGTCTGCTTCGGTCTTCCGGAACGCGCCCTCGATGCTAGCATTCGCCTCATTCTGTTCGATGCGCGATACGACCCAATCGAACTTGCCGCTGGTGACCGCCGCCTTGCAGTAGCGGCATTCGCCAATCTGATTCAGTGACACGGGCGCGCCGCAGCCTGGACAGGTGTTTTCCAGTGTGCCGGGTTTCTGCATCGTGGCGACGCCCACGGATCGCTGGAAGGTCCAGTCTTCGGTGAATGGCCTCACCGCGCGATCGCCGAATACCAGCTTGCCATCCCGGTCGATCTCGTAGTCCGCCGCGGCCGCGCTGATTCGCACGGTCAGATCGTCGAACACGCGGCCGTGAACCACGCGTACGGGTTCGACGCTGTGAACGCAGACATTCTCCATCACGTTGCGGCGACCTTCGGCGGCGAGCGTCTCGATCTGCGCGCGCCAGCTGAAATACGCACCGGGGCTCAGAAACGCGCGCCCCGCGTCCAGATTCTGTCGGCACCATGCGTCCTGTAACGTGAGGAACGCCGCCTTCACCCGACTCTGGAAACCATCCAGCGCAAAGCCCTGATCCACCGTGCGCAGGCTCGCGATGCCCTCGGCGACCGTTGGCGCGGCAACCCCCAGTGCCGGGTCAGCGGCGTAGCCCATGAACGGGGCGTCCTGCACGCCCGCCACGACCCAGTCCACGGTGCCGTTCGTTACGCTGGCGCGGCAGTGCGCGCAGCTGCCGTCCAGATTCAACTGCAGTTCCGCGCCGCAGGCCGGACAGCGCGCTGCCGTGACGCCGCCGCCGACCGGCGTGCGCGCGGTGGCGCTGCGCGTGAAGGTCCAACGCTCGCCGTGTTGAGCGTCCGCGCGCTCGTCAGACACGACCTGGTGGGCGTCGCCCAGCACCTTGGCACGGTAGACCAGGTCGAACTGAATCTGCAGGCGCTGATTCTGTTCATTGCATTCGGCACTCAACAGGTGCAGGGCGCGCACGTTGAGGTTCTCCAGCACCTGGCGATGGTGCTGCGTCTTCAACACTCCGCTGCTGCGGGA
This sequence comes from uncultured Gammaproteobacteria bacterium, assembly GCA_963701975.1. GTDB lineage: Bacteria > Pseudomonadota > Gammaproteobacteria > Steroidobacterales > Steroidobacteraceae > FEN-1191. The sequence continues at coordinate 1,752,091 of OY969692.1, read as the reverse complement.
GAATTCCGCAAATGTGGCGTCGTTCAGGTAGGGACGGATCGCCGCTGCGTCGTTCTGCTGTAATCCACGCTTGACCAGAAACAAGGTCATTTCGGCGCGCTGCAGGAATGTTTCCAGCTCGAAGCCCGGATCCCGTGCACGTATGGAGTCAATGGCGCTCTGCAACGTCGGGGTGGGCGTCGGGTTGCCTGCCGAGGCCGCGCTCAGCGCGGCCAGCGCAGCGGATACCGGGCGCCCGCCACGGCTGATGCGGCGGTAGATATAGTGAGCCACCAGGGCGATGACGACCAGCACGATGATCCCGCCAAGCGATCCGGATCCGCCTCCACTTCCAAACGAGGATCCGCCGGAATTCCCCGACCCCGGGCTGGCAGTCGATGCCGCATGGTTTCCGCTGCCGGCGCGGCCCATGGCCGACCCCGCCGAGCCCAATGCGGCCATGCTCAGCGCGACGCGGGCAACCGATCGGTGCGCTATCAAGTCAGGGTGGCTCCGCAGTTGGCGCAGAACTTGGCACCGGGTGCCACGGCAGTGCCGCATTGGGTGCAGTGAGTCGCCTTCGGCAGGGCGATCGCCGTGCCGCAGCTGGAACAGAATTTGGCGCCTGGCGCGTTGGGCGCATGACAATTCGCACAGGCCACCGTCGCGGCGCCTGCCGAGGCCGGCGGTGGAGCCGGCCCTGGGCCCGATGCCGGGGCGGGCGACGACGCCATGCCCACTCCCGCGACGATGCCTCCCAGGCCCATGCCGACACCCAACGCTGCGGTTCCACCGCCACCGCCGCCCGCAGCGCCTTCGCCGATGCCCTTCAACGCGGCGCCGACTCCGTACTCGCGAAATCCGCCTGCGAGTCGCGTGTAGGCGCTGTCTTTGCGCAGTCCCTTCAGCGTCTGCTCATCCTCCGGATTCAGGCTGATCGTGACATTGCCCAGACGAGTGATCTGGATTCCGTACGGTGCCAGGGGATCCTTCACATCGCTGAGCAACGCCGATTCGATATCCGCCGTGCGTGCCGCGATCCCAAGTACCGGCCATTTCTCTGCCACCAGCTTGCGCACCACGCTGGTCCGTAAGGTCTTCAGGATCTGCTCGCGCGCCCAGTCGGTGATCAGGTCATTGGAGACCTGTCGCGTGCCCACCAGTTTCAGGATCAGGGCCGAGGGATCGCTGATCGAGAGCGCATATTCACCGAACACCCGCAGACCCACGGCAAGTCCGGTCTCGGGATCCTCGATGTTGTCGACCGCACCACCGAACGGCAGGCTCACGAACTCGCGCGTGCCGCAAAAGTAGAGTTCGGCGCGGTACATGTTACCGCCGCTCGCAAAGTCCACGATGTCGCCCAGGAACGGGATCAGGGCGCCGTCGAGTGTTGATCGCCCCTGCGGCAGCGTGCCGGCGACCTTGCCTTCCTTGAAGAAGATGGCAGTTTCATCCGGTTCTACCGTGACCTGCGTGAACTTACGAATGGTCAGATCCGGCCACTTGTACAGCATGTCCTCTTTGGCTGTGTCCGGCCGTGCAATGAACTGGCGGTTCAGATCACCGGGGTGACCAAATAGGCTCACGGTCAGATCTCCTGAAGGCGGTAGTGCTCTTGAAAACCGGATCGCGCGCCAAAACCCGCCACGCAGCGGCGTGGATGCCTGCCAGCGCATCGGCCGGGCGGTCGTACGCCACACCCGCGACGTGGCGCGATTGAAGCCCTGATCCGGTTCTTAAGGGGGAGGGAAGACCTGGAGTTCCAGGTGTATGCGCATGCATCAGGCCGGCAACAGACTCTTGGGGAGCTGCATATGACAGACGTCCAACAGCGGATTCGTGTGGTGGTTGACGAGCGCCCGACACACCCGCGGGAGTGTCGGATCGTCAACTCAACGCATCGAGCAGCAGGCCTTGCAAATAGCACACGAGCCCTCGTGCTCATGCTCGTGGGAGCCTGTATCGCGATCACCACCAGACCGGCAAACGCCACACCCCCGGTCCCGTTCTATAGCGCTCATGTAACCCACATTGACCGACAAAGCGGTGGATCGATTGTCATCACGACGAAGGATTCAGTCGCAGCGGTGTGTGCCTGGTACCGGCAGAACTTGCAGGATCAGAACGGTGAAACGATCACTGACGATGGCGCACACATTTTCCACACCCACAACGGTGCGACCGTGGCCGTCGAACCTGGAAACCGCTTCGCACCGGGCACCAACATCGGCCTGGTTTGGGATGCCAAGAGATTTGGACCCTATTCCGGCAAATAGGATGACTACAGATCTGCCATCCTAGATCGCCCCCATTTCCCTCTGGCGACTGCTTTCGTTGTGGACATTCATGCGAATAAATCCATTGGCGGTGGCACGATCGACGTGCACGGCACCGGTCAGTTCAATGGATTGACGAACCAGGGTCGATCACGCTTGCGAACGGGGAGACGACCGAGATCACGTTCAACAACGGCGGACTGAAAGGTACGGTCAACTTCGATTGGAAGGTTGCATTCGATGCCGACCACGGCGGCAACGATGCGTGAATTCCACTTGCTTCGCCGCCGCTGCTAGCCCTGGCCGACCGTGCCCTCGAGTTCGCGATACAGCCATGCCCTCGCCTTGAGCCAGTCGCGCTGAACCGTGCGCAGAGACAGGCCTAACGCCCGCGCCGTATCCTCTTCGCCGTAGCCGGCGAAAAAGCGGCACTCGACCACATCGGCAAGGCGCGGCATCTCCCTGGCCAGACGCCCGATCGCTTCGTTCAGGGCGAGCAACCCTTCATCGGTTTGGATCGACAGGTCCGCGACATGTGACAAGGTCACGTGCTGGCCGCCGCCGCCGCGCTTGTTTGCCAGCCGGGACTGCGCGTGATTGATGAGAGCGTGTCGCATCGCGAGGGCCGAAGCCCGTAGAAAATGGGTTTCGTCGAACGAAGCCGCGCGATTGTCCGAGTCGCAGATAGGCCTCATGCACCAGCGCCGTGGTCTGCAGGGTCTGCCCTGCGCCCAGACGGGCGCGTGTTCGCTTCGCGATGCGTCTGAGCTGCTCGTAGAAGGCCGGAAGCAACTCGGCAGCGATACGACGTACTTCGGGAGGCGCCGTGCTGGTAGCCAACCGGGCCAGCGCGTCCGGCGGCAACGGGTGTTCATCGGCGTTCACGGTTTGATTCTAGCCAACCTCATGTCCAATGCCGCGGAAATTGCAGATCTACGCCTTTACGTGGGCCTGCAGAAAGGCGATCACGGGTTGATCGCCCTTCTGAACGATCATCACGGCGCTGTCGGTGTTGGAGCCAGCCGGCGGTCGGAAGATCGAGCCCTTCAATTGCTCTGCTGCTGCGCACCGGTGGGGCGGGGCAATGCGGACAGGTCGGCGCCATCAGGCGTCCGAGCAACCAGCCCAGGGCAAATGCCAGGATCAACCCCAAGACCCACCCGAGCCAGTGGCGGCTCTTTTTGGGCTTGGACAGACCGGGAACCTCGGCATCCGCAGGCTCGACACGGGCGCCGGTCGCCGGCGCCGCGCCCTGACTGGCATCGGCCGTATTTTCCCATCCGCAATTGCTGCAGTAGCGGGTGCTTGCGCCCAGCGCCGATCCGCATTGCGTACAGAACGCCGTCATGTCGATGGCCTGCGCAGACATTACCCACCTTGCAGAACCAGAACCCGCCGCTGATCCCGCCACGCGAAGGCGAGTATCGGCGCAGTGGCGGGGTTGCGCGTCGATTCTGGTTCTTACTGGTAAATCGACGGTCACTCGATCCGCGAGCGCCGTCGGAACCGGTTTCGGTCTACGACATGAGGATCATCCGATGAAACTTCACAGCAAGGCAGCATCCGCCACCGCAGTGTGCGCAATCTTCGCCATGCCCATGATCGCGGTGGCTCAGGAACCCATCCACCCTCACCCGCCGAAGGCAGCCCCGACCGCACCGCTGACCAAGCCCGTCGTGACCGCCACCGCCGTGCGATCCTCCGCCATCACGCCACTGCTGCCAGCCAAGCCGCCGGTTACCACCGCCGTCGTGCCCGGGCATCTGCAGGACAGTCATCGCGGCATCATATTCGTGGGCGGCAAACCGCAGAACGGCAGCCAGGTGGAGCTCAATCCGCAACCCATTCCGCCCGGCCATGGCGGCCCCGTGGACCCTTCGCGCTAACCAGGAACATGCCTACGGGGGACTTATGAATTGTCCGAAGTGCAATCGACCCGTTCAAGCCAACAGCCGCTTCTGCGGCAGTTGCGGCCAAAGGATCGACGGCGGTGGCGCCGCTCGAGCCTCTGCTGACATTGGTCGCGCGGCAATCACCCCGACACCGGCTGCGACCATGGCGCCGGCAGCAGCGATGGCATCGGGCGGGTCGTCCACGGGATTCGCGGCGACCAGCGCTGCCTCATCCTCGACGGTGGGTCTGATCGAGCGCATCAAGAATATCGTGCTCAGTCCGAACAGCGAGTGGCCCATCATCGCTCCCGAGCCGACCACGGTCGCTCAACTCTATCTCGGCTATGTCATGCCGCTCTCGGCGCTGGCCGCGGTGATGTCCTTCGTGCATCTGTCGCTCATCGGAGTGAGCGTGCCGTTTGCCGGGGCGATTCGTACGCCGATGGAGAGCGGGCTCGAGTACGCCGTTGCTGCTTTCGGTTTTGGCCTGGTGGGATTGTTTCTGGTCGGACTGATCGTCAATGCACTCGCACCCACGTTTTCTGGCGAGCGCGACCTGCGCCAGGCGCTCAAGGTTGCCGCGTACTCATTGACGCCCGCGTGGTTGAGCGCGGTGCTGGCGCTATCGCCCGTCCTGCCGACGTTATTGCAGCTCATCGCCGGGCTGTACGGCATCTATGTGCTGTATCTGGGTTTGCCGGTCGTCATGCGATCGCCGCGGGAGAAGGCGTTTGGCTACGCCGCGACGGTCGTGATCTGCACCATCCTGCTCGGCATCCTGTTCGGCATCCTCGGTGCCGCCGCCGGCCGATTCGGTCTGCTGCCCGGCACAGTGACGGCCAGCGCCCTCTCACCCGCCGCGGCGCAAGACCAGGGCGCCGCCGTCGTCGGCAACATCATCGGCAACGCACTGGGAACCGACGACAAGGGCAAGGCCGGCTTGAGCGCAGCCCTGTCCACTCTCGCCAGGGCAGGGCAGCAGAGTGAGCGGCAATCGGTCAGTGCCGGCGGCGCGACTGCGGATCGCCCGTCATCGGACACCCAGGGAAATGCGTCGGCGAACAGTAGCGCCAGCGATAGCGCCCAGAACCCCATGGCGGCGGCCGGTGGACTCCTGACTGCGTTGGGCGGCGCGCTGGGCGGCAATCACCGCGTGGATGTGGTGGATTTCAAGACGCTCACCGCGATGCTGCCTGGCTCACTGCCGGGCATGAAGCGCACCGACGCCAAGGGACAGAATCAAGGCGCCGTCGGCGTCAAGACCTCCTCCGCCGATGCCGACTACCAGGGCGACAACGGCGCAGGCGTGCACATCGAGATTTCCGATATGTCGGGTCTGTCCGGACTGATGGACATGGCCGGTGCGCTGGTCCAGAACACGACCTCGGAGAGTGACTCGGGTTATGAACGGGACAAAGTCATCAGCGGTCGGTCGGTGCACGAGAAGTACGATGCGAAGTCCAGGAGGGGCGACCTCAGCATCCTGCTGGCCAAGCGCTTTCAGGTCGAAATTACCGGCGACGGCGTCGACATGGGCTCGCTCGAACAGGCGCTCGGGCAGATCGACCTCGCGCGCCTGGAATCCATGAAAGACCAGGGCGCGCAGCCCAAGTGAGCACATCACCCGCAGTCGCTGCCTTGGCGGCGTTGGCGTGCGCCTGTTGCGTGCTGGCGGGCTGTTCGCGTGGTGCGCAGGCGGGTAACCCGGCGCAGGGCACGAGCAGCGCGCCGGGCGCTGCAATGGGAGCGTGCGCCAGTCTGAGGCCCGAAGATCTGGGGGGCATCCTGAGTGCGCCGATTACGGGAACCAAGCCCGTACCCGGGGACACTCAATCCTGCGAATTCACCACCGCCAGTTTCCCCGCGATTACCATCAGCATCAGGCCGGGGCTCGGGCGCAGCACGGTCGATGCCTGGGCGACCGGCAAGATGCCGTTGGCAAGCAGGCCGCTGCCGGGCGTTGGCGACGCGGCCGCCTGGCAGGAGGAACTGCACGAGGTGATCGCTCAGAGGAATGCCTTACTGTGCGACATCCAGGTGCGCGCCGGCGGTGGCGATCTCGCGATAGCCTCCAGCGCCTTGCCCGGCGCGCTGGGCGGCTTGTGCAACAGGATATTTGCCGCCTACTGAAGCGTCTGAGGGCATGTATGGCGCTGCAACGCTGGCCGCGTACACTGACACCCGGGTCGCGGTCCCAGAATTCACCCGGTAACGGGAATATGCAACCGAGCGGTCGAACCCCTGCCAGCCTGACGGCTCAACAAAGAAGGCGCGTCGACGCCTTGCTGGATGAACTGCTCGACTTGCCCGAGGAGACGCGGGCCTCGCATCTGAGCGATCGACGGGACGAGGATCCGCTCGTGCTGGCGGAGGTCGAGAGCCTGATGCGCGCGGCTCAGTCGTCGAGCCGTTTCCTCGATGCGGCGGCGCGGGCCCCGGCCGAAGAGGCCGTGCAGGACGCCGCCATCGGCACCCGTCTGGGCGCCTGGACCATCACGCGGCTCATCGGGCGCGGCGGCATGGGTGAAGTGTACGAAGGTGCCCGTACGCAGGGCAACTTCGAGCAACGGGTCGCCATCAAGCTGCTGCGCCGCGATGCCGGCGCGCAACTGGAGCGCTTCGAAGCCGAGCGCCAGATACTGGCTCGACTGGAGCACTCGGGCATCGCCCGGCTGTATGACGGCGGAGTCACCAGCGACGAGCGGCCGTTCATGGTGATGGAATACGTGGAAGGACGGTCCATCACTGATTTCTGCGCGCTGACGCACGCCCCTCTCGAGCAGCGACTTCGGCTCTTTATCCAGGTCTGCGATGCGGTCGCCTATGCCCACCGCAACCTGATCGTCCATCGCGATCTCAAGCCGTCGAATATCCTGGTGACCGCCGCCGGCGTGGTGAAGCTGCTCGATTTCGGCATCGCCAAGCTGCTCGACCCGCAGCTCGCTCGCATGACCCAGACCGCGGTGGCACCGATGACGCCGCGGTGTGCAGCCCCGGAACAGCTGACCGGCGGCCCGATCACCACCGCGACCGATGTCTACGCACTGGGATTGCTGCTGTTCGAGCTATTGACCGGCGCCCACGCATGGCTCGGGTCCGAGACGCCGATGCTGGTGGCCTTGCGCACCGTGCTGCAGCGCTCGGCGCCGTCGGCCAGTCGCACCGCCGAGGCCGGCACCGACTCTCCCGTGCCGGCGAAAATGATACGCGGCGACCTGGATGCGATTGTGGCCAAGGCGCTGCGCACCGAGCCCGCCTATCGCTATGCGACCGTGGACTCATTGAAACTGGACATCGAGCGGGTGCTCGACGGCGAGCCGGTCGCGGCGCGAGAAGGCGCGCGCCTTTACTTCCTCGGACATCTGCTGCGCCGCTATCGTTGGGGCGCGGCGGCGGTCGCGGCCATCATCCTGTCCCTGGCCGGCGGCCTGGGGCTCGCGGCCTGGCAAGCGCATCGGGCCGGGCAGGAACGCGATGTTGCGCGCCGTGCTGCGGCGCGCGAGGAGGCGGTGCGCTACGAGCTGACACGCCTGTTTCGCACCGCGATCGCCGACCATGGTAGCGAGCCACCGACCGCGAAGAACATGATCGACAGCAGCGCCCAGCATGTGCTGCGCGAATACCAGGATCAACCCCATCTGGCCGGCCAGATCGTGCTGACGCTGGCTGATCTGTATGGCGCGCTCGAAGATGTCACCGGCGCCGATACCCTGTTGGAAGGATTCGTCGCGGAAGCGAACGCCACGGCAGATCCTGCGGCCTTGGCGGATGCACGTCAGAAGTTGGCAAATATTGAGTTGCTGCGCGGGCATACGGATCGAGCGGGCGAGCTGCTGGATCAGTCGGATGCCTTCTGGGCCACTTCCCCGCGCCAGTACCCGGAAGAGCGGCTCGGGGGACTGCTGGTGCGCACACGCCTGCAACGCGCGCGCGGTGATCTTGACGGGGCGATCGCCACCACGCGTGCGGCCATCAAGCAGCGCATCGCGTTGTCGGGTCACGATCACCGCGAGACCGCCAATCTATACAACTCGCTCGCGATATCGCTCACGTCCGCCAATCACCTGGATCAGGCACTCGCCGCCTATCACGAAGCCAGTGACATTTACCGTGCGATCGGACTGGGCGATGGCATCGACGCTCAGATTATCGTCGCCAACACCGGCACCCTGGAAGTGCGCACCGGCCATCTCAAGGAAGCGGAAGTGCTGCTGAAGAGTTCAGTCGAACGGGAACGCTCGCTGACCGGCGATTCCGCAGCGGTGGCGGCCGCGACGGGCTACTACGGCAAGCTGCTGTCCATCACCAATCGCAACGAGCCCGCGATTTCCGTATTGCGGGAAGCGACGGATCTTGCCGTGCGTTATGTGGGAACGGGCAGCCCTCTGGCGATCCAGAACCGGATATTTCTCGGCGAGGCTCAACTCGCGATCGGCGATCAGCAGCAGGCAAGAGTGACGCTCCAGGCGGCGCACGATGCGGCGCTGTCGCAATATGGCCCGGCAAATCCGCTGGCACTACGATCACAGTTGGCGCTGGCGCAGTGCGCGGCGGCCGCGGGTGACTACGAGGCAGCGCAGGCGCAACTGCGGCCGACCGTTGACGGCCTGCGTAAACTCGGAGCCCAGGGCGAATCGAACCTGGCTCAGGCGCTCGAGTCCCTGGGTGATGTGGAATTGAAGCAAGGCAGGACCGCCTCAGCCTCCGCCGCCTTACAGGAAGCGGTCGCACTGCGGGAGAAATATCCGGACGACGTGTGGGAGCTGGCCGAAGCACGCGAGCGGCTCGGTGAGGCCCTGGCAGCAAGCGGCAGCACCGCTGCCCTGCCGCTGCTGAAGAAAGCGGCCCAGGATCTGGAATCCCAGCTCGGCGCCAATCACCCTCAAACCCTGCGGGCCAAAGCCGCGCTGGCACGCTTGCGTGCCTGACACGGCGCTGCGCCAGTGATGTAGTCGCGCAAACTCCTCTTGCCGCGATCATCGTGGCGGGATCGTCGCTGCAATCCGGTTCTTACAGGTACGGGAGCTGGAACCTAGGCAGGCGTTCGTTCCTCCCTGGACCGCTCTTTGCGGCTCACCAAGTGAATGGGAGGATCTGCGATGACAATTCGTAAAACCGGCCCGCTGTTGCTGGTACTGGCTGCGGGCGGGGTGTCCTCACCGGTGCTGGCCGACTGCTGCAGTGGCTTCTTGAGCTGTGCCGCCACGGTGGTGACCTATGGCGTGAGCTGCGAGATCCAGACGCTCATCGACACGCTCAATAGCATCGCCAATCTTCTCACCAACTTCATCCATGACGTGACGGGCCAGACCCAGGACGCCGAACGGCAGGCGCGCCAATCCGTGACCGACACGTTCAACACGATGCAGTCTCAATCACAACAGGGCGCCTCGGATTTGTCGGCAGCGCTAAGCCAGGCTCAGACGATCTACAAGGAAGAAGATGCCGTAAGGAATACAAAAGAAAAGACGGCAGTCAACCCAAATGTGCTGGCGGCCTCGCCGACCGCGGCTTCCGCCCCACTAACCGTCCAGTCCCAGGCGCACCAGGCCAGCAATCAGAAACCGGCCGGCGGCCCTGCGCTGGCGATGCAGGCGCAGGCAAAGCAGCCGCTTGCCCCAGCCGCGGCACCGGTAAATCCAATGTTGCAGAAAGCCACCGTGACAGCCGGCACACGGGTTGCCGCATCTGATCAAACGATCACGCAGCCTTACGGTGCCTTTGCGGATGCGTTCTCGCGCGCAGTCAAGCAGATCGCACTGCTCAAGAGCGCCGGCGATGCCGATCTCACCAAAGTCAATCAATACCTGGCGCAGGCGCAGAGCAGTGAAGGGCCCGGCGTTGCACAAGCCGATACCGTCGCAGGACTGATGAATTCACCGCTGACGGCGATGCAGTCGCAAATAAGCTCGATGCTGGCCAACCCGCTGAACGCCTTCGATCCGACGTCCGCAGTCGATGCCCTGGAAAACACCATCACCGCGGATATGAGCGCCAATATCTCGCAGATGATCGCCGACATTACCACCGGCCCGGACAATGCTTTTACTGCCGCGCAACCGAACTACGATGATCTGCTGGCAAAGGCGGAGAGCGCCCAGGCGATCGCAGCCGCCATGGATCAGCTGTACAAGCAGCGCTCGACAGCCGCGGCCACGGCCCTGGATGCGCTGCTGCCACGGCCTACCTATGTGGGTATGAACCACCAGGCCAGCATGCAGACGAACCTGGCTTCGAAGTTCGGGCGGCGGCAGCCCTTCGCGACGGTGGCCGCCAAACTGACGAGCGCCAGGAAGAATGCCCTGCTCGCCTACAAGAAGCCGAACACGAGCCCGCTGCATGCAGCCATCGCGCAGTTCAAGGCCCAGCGGGCCGAGGGGAAATCCCCCCTGCCCCAGTCGTCGCTGCTGAGCTACCAGAGCAAACTGACACAGCAACTCAATGGCTATTTCAACGGCAAGTCCGCCGCAGCCATCGCCAACCAGCGCGATCAATTGATCGCGCAGACACGCACCCAGTATGCCAAGGATCCGACGACCGCAAATGGCGTGATTGCCCTGCTGAATTCTGAAGCGGCAAAGAGGAGTACCGCGAGCAGCGCAACGGCCGTGAATCCGGCGCTGCCCGGGCAGCCGGTACCAAAACTGACTGCACCAGCCGCAAGCGCCAAGCCAGGCGTCATGGCTGCGCCGAGCGCTGCATTGGGCACTCCCAGGCAGCCAGTCGCGGCTGTCGCCCCGGTCAATCCGCCGGTCAGTCAGACCAAGACGCCCGCCTGGGGCGCCTCGCCATCGGCATGGACGCCTCCGGCAGCAGCGGCTCCCGCGGCAACGGTCAGTCGTCCGGTAATGGCCACGGGCGCGCCATCGACGACGGGCGCAGCCAGCTCATTCAAGCCGGCAACGACGCTGACGACGGTCCAGCCGGTTCAGCAGCAGCTGCCACAGCCCGCTATTCAGGGCGCGCCGTCATCCCTGGGCCATTAAGCAGTCATCACTGGGAGACCAGACATGAATACATCGATCAGTTTCCGGGCCGGGCTCGCCTGTCTGGCCGCGACCTGCGCAATCTTCGCGCAAGGCGTCTGCGCCGAAGGCGAGGACCCCGTCGTACAAAGCTCGCGTCAGAGCAGCGCCCTGGCGGCGCTGCCGCCCAAACCGCTCGAACAGCGCGTGCCAGTGACCATCTACGAGTTCCACAGTGGTGTGGAGGACGTCAGCGTGGCCGCGGCGACCGACATCTTCACGACCGCCCTGATCGAGTCGCACCAGTTTCGCGTGGTCGAGCGCAATCGGCTCAACCAGGGCATCGTGCCGGAGAAGCAGATGAATGGCGCGGGCATGACCACGGGCAACGCCGCGCAACAACAGTTGCGAGGCGCTCGCTACATCTTTGAAGGCACCGTTACCGAGGCCAACGCCGGGGCAGATCAACATCAGGGCGGCGTCTCCATCGGTGGGCTCACGCTCGGAGGCGGCAAGAACAAGGACACGATTGCAATCGACGTTCGCATCCTCGACGCCAACACCGGCGACGTCCTGGACTCCGTGAGTGTCAGCAAGGCCTTGAACGACAATTCGGTCGGCATCGGCGGAACCGCGGCATTTGCCAGCACGGTGGCCTCAATGACCGGCCGCAATGCGAATCCCATGACTCCGGACGTCAACTACCAGAGTTCCCATAGGGAGAGCGTGAACAAGGCACTGCGCGCGTGTATCGAGACCTCCGTGCTCGCGCTCATCAAGCGTACGCAGTTGAGCGCGAACTAGTGGGTCCCCTGTGAATTCTTGAACCGAAGGAGCCCTGGCAGTCTGTCGCGCTGAAAGCGCATTGGCGTCCGCAGTCAGCTGGAACGTTGTTGCTCAGGCGCAGGCTAGCAAATGACAAGATCGGTGTGCCCAAAGCCCTTGGAGTAGTCCAGAACAGAGATCACGGTCGGGGTCAGGCGGAATATGCGAACGTTCTCTGGAGTCGGCATCGGCAGAGACGAGGGAAGCGATTTCTGCTCCGGGTACTTGAGCATCAGCAGACGCAACGCCTTCTCCGCTTCCGCTCGATCGACCACGGCCTGGGCGCGTGCCGCCATCGACAACCCGGTAATCTGCATTACCTGCGGCGTATCGTCGTCGATGGTCAGCGACACGCGATTGTCGCGCGCGAGATTCGTTGCCTTCTGGCTATCGAGGCCGCAGAGAAAGTACAGCGTAAGCTCATCGTTCGCATAACCCACCGTGGTCGCCTGAGGCCAGCCGTCCGGTCTTAGCGTTGCAAGTGTCATGTTCCGGTGCTGATCCAATATCGCAAGGATCTTCATTCTGATGAGTTTCTCCATCTGTAATCTCCTGCCAAGTCTCAGCGCTCGTGCTCAAAGTTCAAAATTAGACTTGCTCCGACACTCGGCTGCTATGCCTGCGGCAGGCATTGATCAGGGCATCATATCTTTCGTGTTTGCACGCTTCGACGATGTCAAAAGCCTCATGAGCCAGCGCGGCCGACTCTAGGATGACCCTGCCCCTGGGTCGCGTCGCTATACGACAGGCCTGTTGGTCGGTGCGCGCGCCGATTATTGACTCTGTATGGAGCGCAGATAATCGACCAGCCGTCCGATTAACTCGTCCGCCGATTGAGATCCCGATGAGTCGGATGCCCAGGCGCGGCGAAACTCATATCCCCACACAGGCATCTCACGTGTCCCATGCGCCGGTTGCACGTCTCGACCGTCGATGATGCGCCGCAGTTGCGCTGCAGGAAAAACTCCGCCGTGGCGCTTCGCAATCCGAGTCAAATCCGGAAGCATGCTCTTGATTGACGAGGCCACGGGGCCATCGCCAAACCCTTGTATTCCATGACAACTGGCGCAAAACCTTTGGTAGAGCTGCGCACCGTCATAGCGGGAGAGATCCTCCGCGGGACAGCTCGTGATCAGCAGCATCGCCAGCGCCGTCGCAGCAGCGAGCGAACCTTGTACTCGAAGCTGACGTACCTTCATCTGTAGATGCTCCAGGGCGTATCGCTGCCCGTAGCCGCGTGCTGTCCCGACGCCCAGTTTCTGGCCTAACTGATGGCAATACGAATCGCCTATATCGCACATGAATCCGCCGCCTCGCACAAGTACGGAAAGTCCTTAGAGCCGGCAACCACGGCCGGCGCTCGCCCCGTGTGCGACGGGCGCGTGACGACTCGATGACCGATTTATGACGGATCGACCGAATTTCTACCTATGCATCGCGTTGCAGGCGCGTGGTAACTTTTGCGATACGCTTCAACCGGGACCCGACATGATTGCAATAGCTTCCCCGGCGGCCGATCTGAACAAGGAGTACTCGAGCGCGGTAGTGACGCTTGCCGAGAACCTGCAGGTTCCCGCGCACGCGGTGCAGGAAATTTACTCGCAAGAGTTCGATCGGCTGGCGATGAAAGCGCGGGTCAAGTCCTTCGTCGGCGTCCTGGCCATGCGCAACAGGCGCGCCATCCTGCGCCCGACCCACGCTTGAGCACGTAGTGGCCATCGTCTCACTGCCCGCTGACGTTCAGTCCGATCCGGGCGCACGTTAACAGGAAATCCGAGCGCTTCGTGCGGAGCTCGACGCACTGACTGAGGACATGCGCAACGTCGAGGCCGAAGAGAGGGAGCTTCTCGACGCCGTGCATCCCGACGTTCGCGCCAGCGCGATCAATCTCGTTCACTACCTGGCTTTGCGCCGGCACGACCTGCGCACGCTGCAGCCTCGGCTCTCGGCACTCGGATTGTCCTCGCTGGGGCGATCCGAGGCGCGGGTGCTCGAAGCGGTCGATGCGGTGAGGGCGGCCTTGCAGGCGCTCGACCGGGGCGAAGACGGAAGGACGGCCGCGACGGTCGACCAGCCGGCCGAGCAGGAGCTCCTGGCCGCACACACCCAGGCGCTGCTCGGCCCCGCGCCGGCCAATCGGCGCGTGTGCATCATGGTCACGATGCCCAGCGAGGCGGCTCACGACTACCTGCTGGTGCATGAGCTCGTGCGCGCGGGAATGGATTGTATGCGCATCAACTGCGCGCACGATGACGCGGTCGCATGGGCCAGAATGATCGAGCATCTGCGTCGGGCGAGTCAGGCGCTGGGTCGCCCGTGCCGGGTGGCGATGGATCTCGGTGGGCCCAAGCTTCGGACGGGTCCCCTGCGGCCCGGTGCCGCCGTGATCAAGATTCGTCCTGAGCGCGACGATCTCGGGCGCGTCACCGATCCTGCCCGCGTCTGGCTCACCGCCTCGCAGGCAGGCCGCCCTGCGCCGTCGCCGGCCACGGCGAGTCTTCCGGTATCGGCAGAGTGGCTGGCTCGAATCAAGCCGGGCGAGTCTCTCGAGTTCAAGGATGCCCGCGGCTCGCGCCGCTCATTGAACGTGGTCAACGTCGGCGCCGATGGCGTGTGGACCGAGCTGTCTAGCACCGCTTACGTCGTTCCAGGCACAAGGATCCGGCGGGCAGGCGTGAGAGGCAAAGGCGCAATGGGAGTCGTCGGCGAGCTGGCTGCGCGTGACACCGCGATCATCCTTCACGCCGCAGACACGCTGTTCGTCACCCGCAGCCTCGAGCCGGGCCACCCAGCGACTCGTGACGCGCGGGGCCGCGTGCGCACGCCCGCGTCCATCGGCTGCACCTTGCCGGAGGTGTTCGACGACGTAAGGTGCGGTGATGCAATCTGGTTCGACGACGGCAAGATAGGTGGGGTGATAGAGCAGATCGAGCCGGATCGCGTGACGGTGAAGATCGACCGCGCGCGTACACGCGCCGCAAAATTGGCAAGCGACAAGGGGATCAATCTGCCCGACAGCCCCTTGCGGCTCTCCGCGCTCACCGCGAAGGACGTCGAGGATTTGGAGTTCGTGGTGCGCAACGCGGACATCGTCTCGCTTTCCTTTACGAATAGTGCGGCCGATGTAGAGCTCCTGCAGCAGCACCTCAAGCGGCTCGGCGGGGAGACGCTCGGGGTGATTCTCAAGATCGAGACCCGCCGCGGCTTCGAGAATCTGCCGGAGATGCTCTTCACTGCTCTGCGCTCCACGCGCTGCGGAGTTATGATCGCGCGCGGCGATCTTGCGGTCGAATGCGGCTTCGAGCGCCTCGCGGAGGTGCAGGAGGAGATTCTCTGGGTCTGCGAGGCCGCGCACGTACCAGTCATTTGGGCCACACAGGTGCTCGAGAGTCTTGCGAAGGAAGGGTTGCCGTCGCGAGCCGAAATCACCGATGCCGCCATGAGCGAGCGTGCCGAATGCGTGATGCTCAACAAAGGTCCGCACATTTGCCAAGCAGTCGGTGTGCTCAACGACATCCTGCAGCGCATGGAAACGCACGTGACCAAGAAGCGCTCCATATTGCGCGGGCTCAAGCTGGCCGACCGCTTCCTGAGCCAGGACACGAGCCCGCCTGGCGCCGCCCCCGATCGAGCGGGCAGCGATTGACTGCGCTAACTCGGTGTCCCGGCCGAGTATCTCCACGAGCGGCTTCGCAAGAGCAAGTTGGATATCATCGCCGCAGGTCACTTCATTTGGGAGGATGCAGCTGACACTTACGCGGCCCTGGTCACAAGTTGATGGACCGGAGGCCACGCGAGAGCCGGCTCGGGACTTTCGCAGCAGGTTTCGGCAAACTAGTGGGGAGACGATTTCCATGCCAGCGACGGTTTCAGCGAGCAACATCACTGCCCCGACGCAGTTCCTTCAGGCGAACGACCAAAAATACGCCTATCGCCGGTTTGGAGGCGGGTCGGCCCCACCCCTGCTGTTTCTTCAGCACTTTACCGGAACCCTCGACAATTGGGACCCGGCGGTGACGGATCCACTCGCACGAGAGCGGGAGATCATCTTGTTCGAGAACGCCGGCATAGGGCGCTCCACGGGAACGGTTCCCGATTCGATCGTCAACATGGCGCGGCATGTACTGAGATTTCTGGATGGCCTAGGGCTATCCACCTGCGACGTCCTCGGGTTCTCGCTCGGAGGGATGATTGCCCAGCAGGTCGCCCAGGATCGCCCCTCGGCCTTTCGCAGGATGATCCTTGTTGGCACCGCCCCCCGCGGTGGTGAGGACATCATGCACCTGGAGAAACCCAGCCTCGCAAAGTACCTCGCCGACCCCGGTCTTCAGGGCTATGCGCGGTTGCAGAAGCTGTTCTTCGCGCCCACCGACTCCAGTCAGTCCGCCGGCGCGGCCTTCATTAAGAGACTTGCTCTGCGCACGCAGGATCGCGAGCCTGCCGCGGGACCCAACGTGGCCAAAGCCCAGGTAACGGCATTTCGCGAGTGGGAACGCGTGGTCGGCGAGCGTTTTGCACACCTTAGGAACATCCGTCAGCCGACGCTTGTCGTGAACGGAATCTATGACGAGATGATTCCCGTCAGAAACTCCTACTGGCTAAGTGGCAATTTGCCGAACGCCGTCCTTCTAACCTACCCTGACTCTGGACACGGGTCGTTGTTCCAATTTCACGAGTCCTTTACGCGCCAGGCGACGGCATTCCTTGCGTCCGACTCTGCCTCTGCGCCCTATTGAGTTGATGACGCTGTATGACAAGGACGAGATGGATGATTTGACGCCCAAGCAACGAGAAGTATTGAAGGAGCGTGTGAAGGGCGAGCTGAAGATGAGGAGAAAGCCATGACGAAGAAGCGTGATCTGTTTAATGAACTGGTCGAGGGATCTGACGCCCTGGCCGAGCAGCGTGTCGGCAAGCGACTTTGCGTACGTCGAGTCCTCGAGGCTGACGTCGCTGACCGGTCCAGTTTGAGACGTTCGAGTAATCGAATCACGGCATGGAAGCGGCCGGTCCCAGCCACGAGGGCTCGAAGCAACTGTCGAACGGGTTCATCAAGCACTAGGCGCGGCGTCACGGGCTTGCTTGACTCCTGAGCTCAGTGGCGGAGGGGTGCAATTGCGAAGCCGGCCACATCCTCCCAGCTGGAGAGTTCCTGCGCCAGTAGTGATGGCGAGGCTGCACGATACCGATCCAGCGCCACTGCCCCAAACCTCCAGACGGATGACTGATCAGCAAAGGTTATCGTTAAGCTCTCGTGCAACAGCCGATAGCCGCGTGCTTCCGCAGCAGCACCCAACCGCTCGAAGCTAGGAGCACTGCCTACCCGAAAGGTGAGCGAGACATCCAAGGTTGTTCGTCCTGGCAGCTTTGCCTCCACGTCTCGCAGCAGCGACATCGAGAGCATGCAGCACACCGCGAGCAGCACCGCCGCCCCATAGAACCCCACGCCGAGCAAGACGCCGATGGCGGCCACGGCCCAGATCGATGCTGCTGTGGTCAGGCCGCTGATGGTGAAACCGTCTTTCATGATGACGCCAGCACAAAGAAATCCAATGCCTGAGACAATACCCTGCACGATCCGCGTAGGGTCTACGCTGATCTCGGTCGTACTGCCGCCGTACCAGAGGCGCGCGTAACCAACGAAGACGGTCAACGCGGCAGAGGCCATACAGACGAGTCCATAGACACGCATTCCAGCCGCGCGCCCCTTGTAGGTACGCTCGTAGCCGACAAGAATGCCGAGAATGAGGGCACCAAGGAGATGCACGCCCATACTTGCGTTCGCGACAAGAACCTCTGGCGACCAGTAACGCTGCAAGATGTACATGAAAATGCTAGCCCGTGGCTTGACCGCATTCGGCGGGCGTTGGTTTGTACACTGCCATCGGCATCGACTGTTGCTCCATTTGCATGCACTGGCCCGAAACATCCGCCAGCGTGGATGTCGCGAACGCGCTGGGCTCGTGGCGCTTTTGCTGCCGGGCGAGGCAAAGCGCGACCGCGTGCTCGAGAGAGTTTGCTGTGGGCTCTGCACCGGCATCGGTCGAGCGCTCGCCGGGCACTGCGGTCACGCCGGGACAAAACACTCTGACCAGGTGGGCCCGAGGAAAGAGCTCTCGAACTTGATTGCTCAGTGGCTCGCTGCGTTCGCGTTCCGGACATGGGAAGGCGCTGATCAGAAGGACAATGGAGACTCCGTCGGAGTTCGCGCCGGGCGGCAGTCCGCTTTCGACTTCTCCCGCGCAGAAGTGCCGGGCGTCTAGCTTCTCGGCGCGCAACAGCCTTACCAGCAGCTCGGCGGCAAGATCGTCGGGTGACGAGCCCACGCCCAAGCAGAGCACGACGGAGCCAGTAGGGACGCCTAACGGACCCTGCCATTTTCCGCTCAGCGCCTCGCGCTGCTGACGCAGCCACCGTCCTGCACTGACTTCATCCAGCACCGCGCCTCGATCCCGTCGAGGTTTCAGCCTGAGGCCCTTGCTGCTCAAGGCTGTTACGACCTCGACGATGATGCGGCGGATCTTTCGGTGCTGATCCTTGCCGGGTGCACTTGGTTCGGCGTCCAGCCGTGCCAGGTGCAAGGCCGGCAACAGAACTCGGTCGCAATACCTCGCAAGCGTATTGCTCTTCAGAAATGCGCGCGCATTGGCAATGATCTCATGCGGATCTCCGGCAAGTGCGCGTTGATAGAATCTCTGTGACAGAGTCAGCGGTTGGACATCGCCCAGCAGCAGTTCCAGGATGCCAAACGCCTTCATGTGTCGTCCGGCGACCAAAAGGCATAAGGTCAATGGCGTGGACAGGACCAGGCCCACGGGCCCCCAGAGCGAGCTCCAGAATATGGCTCCCACGACGACTGAAAGCGGCGACAAACCCGTGGCATGGCCGTACAGGCGCGGCTCCAGAAATTGTGCCGCGATGATGTCGAGCGCGATGAAGACCGCCAATGTGCTGGCCGCAAGCGACCACCCCGGATCGACCGCGAACGACAGCGCGGTCGAGAACAGGGCTGCGATGACCACGCCCACATACGGGACGAAACGCATGACGCCGGCAAGCGCGCCCCACAGCATGGCCTGCGGGACGCCCAGGAGGCGCAGACTCGCCCAGATCGCGACGCCAAAAGCCAAGTTGACGGAAGACTGCGAGACGAAATACCGGGACAGTCGCTCGCCCGCGTCGTTGAGCGCCAGGGTCATGGCGCGTATGTCCGTCGGGCCCGCGATACGGATAAAGCGGTCGCGCAGCGATTCATGCTCCAGCAACACGAAGATGACGACCAACAGCACGATCCCCGTGCCCTGCAGCGGCGTCCAGACCGTTGTTAGCACCTTCCCGATCAGGCGCTGTGGCTGATCGGCGGCAGCATTTAATCCTGAGGCGCTCGAAAGCGATTCCAGTTCGTGGTGCCCCGCTGAGATGGCGGGATGGGAGATGGGTTCTTGATTGTGGATGTCGATCAATCCACTCGCCTCGGACGTGAGTACCCGCACCCTTCCCAAGGTCGCTTCGTCCAGCGTCTCGAGCTTGCGGTGTATCGTGGCTTCGTACTGAGGAAGACTCTCGGCGATGCGCAACACCTGTGCTCCGAGTACCACGGTCACGGTGAGGCACGAGACGGCCAGCATTAGCACCACAACCAGCACCGAAAGGGTGCGGCTGACTCCGACCCGCCGCAAGGCTCGCACTGCAGGCGCCACCAATAGGCTGAGCATGAACGCGAGCGCTAGCGGTATCAGCACGTGCCGGCCGAAGTACAGCAGCGCAAGGGTGGCTCCTACAGTCAGGATGCGGCTGCTGTGATTGGTCAGCCCTCGGGGCGCTTGCTTGACACTCATGCCAATTTCCCTCTGCGGGAGCTGCGGTAAGACTGCACGAACTCCAAGCTCTCGTTCATCGTCCACCCGCAGCCGCGAACTGGACGTTTCTCACGGGACACTCCACCTGTTGATCCACCATCCGGGTTTGCTTCGAGGCCGGCGTGGCCGCTGCGACAGTGTTCATCGTCTCGTCTAACGTCATCCACAGATGCCCGCTCTGCGCGCATCGCGCACCATAGTCAAAGAGCGCCTGCATCGTGGATGCCCGGAAGTCGGCTGAACCGAATTTGGGATAGTCGAACGGCAGGTACGTTGATTGAACCGACATGCCGTATTTCTCGGCGAACTGATTTACCGCTAAGACTTGCGCTCTCGACATGTGCTTTAACGCCGCGGAGAAAGTCCGCGAAACGATGGGTCCGAGCTGGTAGCGAGTCGTCTCGGGCGCGTCCATTATCTGTCCGTTGATCAACACGTATACCCGTGCGCCGTTCAGGCTGCGTTGATCCAGTAGTGCAAAATTGGCGGCAACGGGAGCGACAAACAGCGAGGTTGATGCATTGCCGTCCACATGCATCTCGTCGTAGGAGACACCCCGCTCCTGAACGTGGATGAGTACGGGTGAGAAGACACCCGGAATGCTGGCCGAAGCGACCAGCACGTCGCGGAATAGTATGCGAGCCGGCTCGCCACCACGCTCCGCAATCGCTCCCAGGTCCCAGATCACCGTCTCCTCCTTGTCTAAGTCCGTTGTGGCGACCCAAAGAATGCGTCCCTTGGCAGCCTCGCTGGCGACAGCCTGAATGAGCTCACTGGTGACGTAGTGGTCCACCAGCGCAATGAGAGCGGCGCTCCGCCGCGAAGCGCCAAACGGTAGCTCTGTGAGTCCCCGCAGACTCATCTGCTCACCTCGGCCGCTCGTGAAAGCATCGGTGAGCTGTGAGTTCCACTCGGGACCTAGAAATGCGAATGGAGCGATGAGCGCACCGGCGCTCACGCCGGTGACTACATCATATTGAGGTCTGTCCTGGCGGCGGCTGAGCCCGACTAGCGCCCCGGCGCCAAAGGCGCCGCCAGCGCCGCCGCCCGAAAGGACGAGCGCACGCACGATACCGTCCTTGGATGAGCTTCTTAATCGTCGCAGACTGGCAGCAGATTTCATTTCGACGCTCGTGCGATCCGTGCTAAGAAATCGAACGTCGGCATCAAATCCCAACGGTGCTGCCGAACTGAAGAGAGTGGGCGGCGCCTCACGACGTGGAAGTGCCGTACAGCCGAGAAGCGCGAAAACACCTAAGACGGACATCCAGCGCGTAAGACTAGTCTTCCAGCACCGATGGAGTCTGCTGCGTCCCGCGTTCATGTTTCGACCCCCTCTTGCCCAGTCCCAACGGACTCAATGCCCAATCGAGGCGGCATCGACCGCCCGGGCGGCCTTGGGCGCGAGCACAATCGAAACGGAGGCGATAATGAAGACCGCGCCGATCACCATCATCAGGCCGTTGGTGGCGAGCATCAGACTTTCTCGCGTGACCAGGTTGTTGAGCATCTCGCGGACCATCTGTCCATTGGACCCGGATGGAAGCATCGATGCGACCTGGCCGGTCGGGTCCACGATATCGGCGAGCTTGGCGTGAGCAATGATGCTGCGGTTCTGCCAGGACGTGGCCACCAGGGACGTCGCAATGGCCCCAGAGATCGTGCGCACGAAGTTCATGAGTCCAGCAGCGGAGGCCGTCTCCTCTTCATTCACGGACCCCATCGCGAGCCCCGTCAGCGGTACGTAGTACATCGGCATGCCAACGCCCATGAAAAACAGCGGAATGCAGATTACCCAGTAGCTCATGTCGGAGGTGGCGATCGAGCGCCACAACACATCGAGGCCGAGCCACAGGCAGCCGATGAAGATAAGCAGCCGCGGATCGACCCGGTTGGCGAGCTTCGCCGCGATTGGAGAGAACGCTACCGACAGGAGACCTCCCCAGGCGACCACAAGTCCGGCCCAGGTGGTTGTGTAGCCCATGTTGTATTGCAGCCATTGCGGAGTCAGCACGTTGATGCCAAAGAAGGCACCGAAGGCGAGCGCCAGCACCAGCATGCAGGAGGCAAAGCCGCGATGGCGAAAGACCCGCAGATCGACGATCGGATACTGCTCCGTCAGTTCCCATATGAGGAAGGACAGAAAGCCGATCACGGCGACGATCGCGAGCACCCGGATCTCGATCGAGGAGAACCAGTCGAGGTCCTTGCCCTCATCGAGCATGATCTGCAATGCCGCAACCCAGATGACCAGCAGCAACATGCCGATCTTGTCGACTGGCTTGATGACCGCAGGGTCTTGGTAACGCTTGAGTAGGCCCCAGGCGATCAGTCCGAAGAGCAGCGCCATGGGAACGTTGATGAGGAACACCCAGGACCAGGAGTAGTTGTCGCACAACCAACCCCCGAGCACCGGACCAACGACGGGGGCGAGCAGCGTCGTCATCGCCCAAAGGCCCATGGCCTGCATGGACTGCTCCTTGGGGAAGATGCGCAGCAGCAGGGTCTGAGAGAGCGCCAATAGAGGCCCGCCGGCCATGCCCTGCAACACCCGCATGCCGAGCAGCATGGGGAGTGTCGTGGACATGCCGCACAGGAGCGAGAAGAATCCGAAGAGCACCACGGAGATACAGAACAATCTGACCGCGCCAAATCGCCCGGACAACCATCCCGTCAAAGGCACGGTGATGGCCTCCGCCACCGCGTAGGAGGTAATCACCCAGGTCCCTTGGCTGGAGCCTGCGCCGAGCGCCCCGGCGATGTTCGGCACCGTGACGTTGGCGATCGTCATGTTCAGCACCGCGACGAAGTTCGCCAGCGCCAGCACAATGCCGCCCACCCAGAGCATCGGGCCGCTCAGCGTGGACTCGTTCTTGAAAGTCATCGGAACGCTTGACATGGCATCACCTTGATGAGTTGCTGCGCAGCTTTACGAGTTGCTGCGCAGATCGACGGCCGCGTTCATTGACAGCCCGACCCGCAGCGGGTGGGCAGCGAGCTCCGCGGGATCCAGACGAATGCGCACCGGAAGGCGCTGCACCACCTTGATCCAGTTTCCGGTCGCGTTCTGCGCCGGAATCAGCGCAAAGGCAGCGCCCGTCCCGCCCGAGAAGCCGTTGACGACACCATGGAAGATGACCTTGCCGTGATAAAGATCGGACACGAGTTCGACCTTCTGGCCATTGCGCACCTTCGCGAGCTGTACTTCCTTGAAGTTGGCATTGACATACAGCTGCTCGACCGGAACCACGGAAAGCAAGGGCGTGGAAGGCTGGACTCGCTGCCCAAGCTGGACCTGGCGCCTGGCGACTACGCCGTCCACGGGAGAGCGGATTACCGTGCGGCCGAGATCGACCTTCGCCTTGTCAACGCGTGCCTGCGCCAGCGCTACGGCCGCGCGCGCGCCATTGAGCGCCGCCTCGGCGTCGCTGGCGCCGTTCTTGACATGCGTGAGCTCATCGCCGGACACGGATCCCGATGCGACCAGCGCCTCGCGCCGTTTCAGGTCGATGCCGGTGCGCTCGACATCGGCTGCGGCCGCCGTTACCTGGGCCTGGGCACGGGCCAGGTCTGCCTGGGCCTGACGGAGCGCGAGTCTGGCATCCGTGTCATCAATGACGACCAGGATATCGCCTCGCTTGACCTCCTGGCTGTCAACCACATTCACGGCCGCCACGGGTCCGTCGATCTCTGCCGTCACCATCGCGACTTCGGCCGCCGTGTAAGCGTTGTCGGTCGACACATAGCGAGAGCCGACTTGCTTCCAATACACGTAGGCACCGCCGCTGGCCGCCGCCGCGGTCAAGGCAAGCACAGAGAACAGGACACCGCGGCGCTTCCTGCGGTTCTTGACGTCAGTGTCATTCGCTGCCGGCATCGGGATGCTCGACACCGAAGCTTTCTTTGGCTCGTTCATTGCATTCTCCTCGTTGAGTCCTTAGGTTGTTGATCAAGTAGTTTTATGCTGGCTGGGGCTGCTCGACGAGAAGCCACCTCCCAGGGCACGCACGAGCGCCACATCCAGAATCAAGGCACGGGTTTCCAGTTCGGCCTCCGAGCGCCGAGCCGAGATCAAAGCGTCTTCGGCCGTCAGCACGTCCAAATAGGTCGCGAGTTCGCCCTGATAGCGTTTACTGACGATCTCGTGGGCCTCGGCGGCCGCAGCGACAGAGGCACGCGATGCGGCCAGTTCCCCATCCAATGACTTGCGGCTGGTCGCGGCATCTGCCACCTGGCGCAGCGCGTTCGAGAGTGTCGCGTTGTACGTAGCGACCGACGCGTCGTACTCAGCCCGTGCGCCGCGCAACTGGCCTTGCAGGCGCTGCGTATTGAAGATCGGCAGCGAAACCGCTGGCCCCGCACTGCCGATCTCAGAGCCCGACTTGGTGAGGTTGTGGATGCCGAGCGACTGCACGCCGATTAATGCGATCAGGTTGACGCTCGGGTAAAACCCCGCTTTGCGCTCATCGATGCGGCGCGCGGCCGATTCGGTGCGCAACCGGGCGGCGATGATGTCGGGTCGCCGCCCGAGCAGTTCCAACGCCAGATTCGAGGGCAACCCCTGTGAGCTAACGAACTGGGCTGTCGGACGCGTAATAGCCAGGCCCCGATCGGGACCCGTGCCCACGAGCGCGGCGATGGCGTTCTTCTGCAGACCGATGCGTTCATCGAGCGCGAGCAACTCGCCCTGCGCTGCGGCCTGCCGAGCTTCCACCTGCCGAACGCTCGCCAGAGTTTCGAGACCGAATTCGTGCCGCTGACGGAACAGCGCTACCGTTTTCTCGCGCAGAGCCAACGTCTCGGCGGCGTTGTCCCGCAACGTATACAGATCGAGGAGTCCGGCGTAAGCCGAAGCCACCGAGGTGGACAGGATCAGCCGGGTCTGCGCGATTTCAACCTCGGCCGCGCGCTGCGCCGACATGGCCGCTGCCAGCGCCGAGCGGTTCTTGCCCCAGAAGTCCAACTCCCAACTCAGATTCAGCGTCGCGACACCGTAATCGTTCCATCCGTGCGGCAGCGCCTGAGGCGGGATCAGGTAGTTGTAGCTCTGCCTGCCCTGGTTGAGCAGGACGTCGCCGGTGACCTCGGGCATCCGTGTCGCACCGGCAATCTGAGCCGCGCCAGTGGCCGCCGCCAGTCTTGCCTGCGCGAGCTCGAGGTCAGGCGACTCGCGCAATGCCTCCTCGATCAGGGCATCGAGTTGCGGGTCCTCATACACGTGCCACCATCCATCGCCGGGCCAGGCCGCCTCCGGGGCGGAGAAGGACTGTGCGCTCCCGAGCTGTGTAACCTCTTTGACGCCCGGAGACGGGTGCATCCGAGGAAGCTGCGCACAGCCCCCACTCGCAACCAGACTCGCAGCGATCAGCGCCCTGACGAGGCGCTGGCAGGCGGATGAGGAATTCGTCGCTTTCATCGATGCTGCTCCCTTGGCCTAACACGTACTGTACGGTACAGTTTACTTGACGCGAAGCGATTGTCAAGCGAAAATGTACTGAACGGTTCAGTACCATCGGGACAGCGACATGCAAGTGAAGAGCGACATCAAGCGACAGGCCATCCTCGAGACCGCCTATCGGCTGTTTCGCGCGCAGGGGTTCGACAAGACCTCCATGGCGGAGATCACCGCGCAGGTCGGCGGTTCAAAGGCCACGGTCTACAGTCACTTCCCCTCGAAGGAAGAGCTGTTCGTTGAATGCATGATGGCGGCGCTGGAAAACTACATGTCCGGCACCCTGAAGCATCTCGACTCATCCCGCACAGACCCGCGCATCGCGCTGCTCAACTTCGGCAGCAGCGTGCTGAATTTCATCTGCTCACCAGAGCAACTGGAGGTGCGGCGGCTGATCATTGCCGAGGCGGCGCGCTCCGGCACGGGGAAGCTGTTCTTCGACAAGATCACCGCCCTGCGGGCCCAGCTCTCGGCATTCCTGACCGCATGCATGGCGTCTGGCAGCCTGCGCCGCGCAGACCCCGACCTGGCGGCCGAGCAGCTCGGTGCCATGCTGGAGGCCGAAATGCTCGAGCCGCTGCTGCTGCAGGTGCGCGAAGGTTCTCCGGATGAGCGGGAGACCGCCCGTGCAGCAAGACGCGCGGTCGATGCTTTCCTAAGAGCTTATGCGCCGACGAGCCGGCAGGGGTTGCAGCACTAGCAGTGCCCAAACTAAACTGTACCCACCGGTTCTGTTAATTCGCAGCATGAAAGCCAAGACCGAAGCCAAGCGCCTGGCGATTCTCAATGCCGCCAGCGAAGTGTTCCGGGAGGTGGGGTTCGAGCGCGCCTCGATGTCGGACATTCGCGCGCGCATCGGGGGCTCCAAGGCGACCCTGTACAACTACTTTCCGTCGAAGGAGAAGCTGTTCTTCGAGGTCATGCACCAGGCCAAGACACACGAGATCGAGCAGACCGCCGGCAGCCTGAACCCGGAGGCGGACGACCTCAAGCAGGAGCTAGTGCGATTCGGGCAGAAGTTCCTGACCGTGCTCTATTCACCCGAAGCGATCGCCATCCGGCATCTGACCATCGCCGAGTCCAGGCGCTCCGACAGCGGCAAATTGTCCTTTGAACTCGCGGTTGTTCCGGTTGAGAAACAGGTGGCCGAATTCCTCAAGAAGGCCATGAAGCGTGGAGAGCTTCGCACCGCCGATGCCAAGATTGCCGCCATTCACCTTCTCAGCCTGCTCGAATCCGAGCTGCTGCAGCGCGTGCTGCTCGGCGTCCTCGAGTCCGTCAAGCCGGAGGTAACTAGTGGCGCCGTGCGGCGCGCTGTTGAGGTGTTTATGTGCGGCTATCAGCGCCGTTAGTGCGCGCACGCCTCATTGCAGAGAGCGTACTACGCCGATCGAGCATCAGTCACGTTCGAACATGCATCAATGCAAGCGCCTCTGAGTGGATTCAGCGGGCCGCGTCGTAGTTGACGAGACATCGTTGCGAAGAGCTAAGCGGCGGGATTAGCCAAAGCACCCAGCCTCGCCCGCGAGATCGGATGCCCGATTGCTGCCGTTCGCGACTGGCCGGATGGGGTCAGGACGCGACCATCGACTAATCCGCGAGGCTGACGGTCGCTGACCGGGCGGGAGCCGCCGGCCGCAGCACGATTCGAAAGCTCGGCGAAGCGGCCATTCGTGGTGGTACCCGGTAGCCGGGTAATCGCCTGCCTGCTAACCGCAACTGGCCACGGGAGATCCTTTGGAACCGAGGAGAGAAGGCCGGGCCTGTCATCGCCCCCAGTGCTTCGGACGCCGTTTCGTCGTGTCAGGCATAGCCGAGAAGTGTGGTGCTCAAGCCACGCAGTTCACGATTGGCTATAAAGTGTTGGTCAGCAGGCGCTCGGCTGCAAGCCGAATCTCACAGCTCACGCGCATTCAGCCGCCGTTCCTTACGCCATGGGCTCCAAGCGTTCGGTCCTGTAGAGTCTGTTGCCGCTACACTTCAATATGAATGACGTCAGAGAGCGCCTCTTTCACCTCAGCGTCTTGCTAAAGGGGCTGGACGGAGCGTTGGAGATTGTGGGTGGCGTAGCGCTTTTTGCCGTAAGCCCCGCATTCATTCTGCGCATAGTCGCTTCCTTGACGCAGGACGAGTATTGCGGAGGAAGCCCTAGTCGGATCAGTAAGTTACTGTAATCTTGGGCATTGTGATCCCCTCATCTCCCCTCGAATCCCCGGATTTGCCACCTGATTCGCCACCAGAAGCTAAGACATCGCCTGTCATAGTGGACAGCAGTAGGCAGAGCCGCTCGCCGGCGGGGATACCGTATAATTTGTGAGACGCTTGAGTGCATTTTTAATGTCCTGATTTCCGCGACAAGGCCACCGGAACCTTTTCGGGAGCACCGTTCTCCGCAACCAGATGGCGTACCTAAGCCCAGCTTCGTTCGACAGCCTTTATTGGACAATCCGCCGTCAGTTCAACAGAGCCGAAAATCACGATGGCAGGGAGCATTGGGAATGAAAATCGGGCAGGCGCGGAAATCGCCAAGGCGCGAACCTGTCTGGATCGGATACTCGCCAGTCCCTGCTTCGCGCAGTCGGAACGCCAGCAGCGTTTCCTAAAGTTCATCGTTACTGAAACCCTGGCTGGCCACGCCGATCGTCTCAAGGGATATACCATCGCGGTCGAAGTCTTCGACCGCGATGCGAGCTTCGATCCCGCCACAGACGCCATCGTGCGCGTTGAGGCGGCGCGTCTGCGTGCGAAGCTGCGGGAATACTATGAGCGCGAAGGCCGTACGGATCTGGTGCGCTTTGAACTCCCCAAGGGTACCTACGGGATCCGCATGGCGTGGCGGTCTCCGGAGACCACGCTGTCCCCGCAGGCGTCACCTCGCTGGCGCGCGAAGACATTCAAAGATACTGCGTCCACCCGCCTACAGCCAATCGAGGACAGACCCTCACTGGCAGTGCTGCCGCTTGTCAATATGAGCAGCAATCCCGAACAGGAATATTTTGCTGATGGCATTACCGACGGCTTGATAACAGAGCTCTCACGGTTGCCGGGTCTTTTTGTAATTTCCCGTCACTCCTCCTTTGTCTACAAAGGTATCTCGAAGCGTGCCGCGGAGATCGGCGCCGAACTGGGAATCCGATACCTGCTGGAGGGCAGCGTGCAACGCGCGGCAGACCGCGTGCGCATCACGGTGCAACTCATTGACGCCGCTTCCGGCACCTATCTGTGGGCCGAGCGCTATGACCGGGAGCTCAAGGATATCTTCGCGGTGCAGGACGACGTCACCCAGCGTGTCGTCAGCGTGCTGCAAGTGAAATTCGCGGCCGCCGAGCAAGGACGTAGCGGCCACGGTGGCACCGTAAACGTCGAGGCGCATGACTGCCTGCTGCGCGGCTTGGAGCGTCTCTGGTTATTCACGGCCGAATCCAGCAGAGAGGCGAGCGTGCAACTCGCCCGTGCGGTCGAGCTGGATCCTGGCTACGCGGCCGGGCACACCTGGCTCGCCCGCGTCCTGGTGTTCCGTTGGATCATGCTGTGGGATCCGAATCCGGACACCCTCGAGCGTGCTTACGATCACATACGTCTGGCGGTGGATCTGGACCCGAAAGGGCCTCTGACGCAGGCCGTGCTGTGCTGGGTACAACTCTGGCGCAGGCAGGGAGAGGCTGCTATCGCCGCCGGCTGGCACGCGGTGGACCTCGATCCTAATAACGCCGATGCCTATCTTTTTCTCGGATATGCTCTGGCCGCGGCAGCTCGTGGCGAGGAGGCCCTACACAATATCGTCAAGGGCATGCGGCTCAACCCTCATCCGACCGCGGTCTACCATACCGCGCTGTGCCTCTGCTATATCGCGTTGGAGGATTACGACCTTGCGATAGCCGCGTGCAAGCGCGGCATTGAAGTCACGGATATATTCATTCCCAACCACTATCTGCTCTGCCTCATCTACACCTTGCTGGCCCGCGACGAGGAGGCTTGCGTGGAGTGCGAAAGGCTGATGGATCTCACCGCTGGTCGCAAACCTGTAGTTCAGAGCGTCTGGCTGGATGAGGATCTGCGCGTGCGGATGGACGGTCTGGCGCAACTTGCAGGACTTCAATAGACACAGGCGTTCAGTCGTCGCTGCCTCTCCGCCTTGCGCATGCTTTGGCACAAGCATTCCGCTGGGCGATTGTGTGCGCGCATTTCTAACCACGCATGGCATCAAAAACGATGGTCGGCACTTTCGCCCAGCTGGCGTGCTCCTCCATCGCCACAATCTTTGGCATCATCTTATGAGCGGTGCGGTGACTGGCGAAGTGACCGGGTTTGGGAAACGTTCTAAGTGGCGCGCGCAATATGGCTTTCTCAACGCCTTCAAGCATCGAGGTGTTGTGAACGAAACCGCTGCCGCTTTGAATGTCCTGCGGGGTTGATCCCGGATACGCGCCCCACGTTGGTGCGGCGAATACGAACGGCAGACCGATGAAGCCGTTGACAGCAATTACCCCGTAGCGCAGCTTCGCAATCGCTCGTTCCACTGCCTCGTTGATGCGCGGGTCCCTGAGAGATTGCGGATGCACAATGAGGTTGGCATTGAGCGTCCCCCACAGTCTGTTGTTGCAGAAATCCACGGCTCGTTCCAGAAACTCTACGGGATCCGCGCTGCCGATGCGTGTTTCGGAGACCACCGAACAGAATGACTCCTGCGTGTAGAGCGGTTCATCGCGAGCGTCGGGATCGAGACCGGAGATGAAGCTCCACGGCAACGACCCGGGCATTGGGTTGCCCAGATGCTTGACCTGCGCGCGGCTGGTAGTCAGCTTGAGCCAGCGATCTTCCGCGCCCGGGTAATAAGCGCGCCGGGGAGGTACCCTGGCGCACACCTCCTGCATGGCTCGTATAAAAACATCGCTGCGGCCCCAGCTTGCGGGCAGCACCAGCATCTTCGCGGCACAGCACATGAACGAGGCGTTCATCAGATAGGAGGTAGCGGCATCCTCGGCCTGATAGCGCAGTTCCCTGTCGCTGTAAGGTCCCGGTACGACGATCAACGGCGAGACGTTGCCGAGTTCGCAGGTGATGGGCTTCTTGAGCAGCGGCTCGCGGCGTTGCATGCGCGTCTCGCGCTCCGGGCCCGGTGGTCCCCAAACGATATTGTCGTGAGTCTTATCGGAACCGGTGATATGCACCTCATCGATGTTGCGGTGGTAGACCAGATAGCGTCCTTCATCGGCACCGCCATACACCACCGCAAGAAACTTCTGCCTGATGGCCTCGGCAAAGGCCTCCTCCTATGTAGGGTCCGAGATAGGCGTTGACGGGGTTCATCTTGAGCAGAACGACTTTGCCCTCGTTGAACATCTTGGTAATGACATCCATCGGCGCGACCGCGGCAATGTTTCCGGCGCCGAGTACCAGTATCACGCGGCCGTCGTGGTGCGGCTGCCTGTAGAAGCGGGCGCGGTCACGCTCCAGCGATTCCACGGTCACGTCGGGCTGCATGCGCACCTCGGCGGTGATGCCCTTGAACAGCGTGCTGTCGATGGCATTACCCGGAAACAGGCGCACTGACAGTCGGTCGTCGATGGTTCGTCCGACAGCGCCAATGGGTGTGTTGCCGGAAGTTTCTAGCGCGGCGAGCGACTCGCGGATCAGGCGCAGCTGCCGCACTACGCCCCACGGACCGGTCGCCCATTCCTCGGCTTCCTCCGCCTTACCCAGCGTGAGGCACTTGGCCTCGCAGCCCGCCCGCACCATGCGTTTGGCGACGCGCAGGAAACCGCGCTGCATGGCAGTCGCCAGCACGATGCGCTGACTAAGGGACAGTTCGGCGAAAGTCTTGGCACCCTCAAGCAGGCGCGCGATGGCCGCATCCATCTGGCTCTGGCTGGAAGAGGGCGGCGCGCCCATCGCATGACTCGCCGCGTAACTAGCAAATTCACGTAGCTGCATGACTGCGCTCGCAGGTTGCTAACTCCTCTTCGTCATCGCGGCTGAGCAAGACGGCGCGTCCGAAGATAAAGACGGTGAGGACCGATCAGAACTTCGGTTCTGACGGATGCGCACCCAAGGTGCCGTGTCTGTGCTGACAATCATCGTCACTTGCCGGCCGACGGCAAATTTGCCTGGCCGACCCAGTTGACGACATAGTCCGTCTGCGAGGTAAAATGTCCCTTGTAACTGCCTTTACCTTGAGTGCCCTGATACTTGCCGGTGCCCTTCACATGTTCCCAGGTGCCGTGGAAGCTGATCTGCGGTTGACCGTTGACCATCACGGTGTGCACGTACCCGCTCCACTTGACGTTCACCGTGTCCCCGCCCTTGGCGAAAGTGATGTATCCGTGTTGCGGGCCGCTGCCTTTGAGCAGGAAATCAATCTCCTTGTTGACGACTTCGGCATCGTTCATCCAATTACTGCTCTTGTTGGTGCCGTGGGATTCGGCCAGCATCAGCATGTCGCCGCTCTGTGCACTGACCGGCAGCACCTCCTGCTTAGTAACCTTTACCGCAATCGCCCCGGAAATGGCATCGGCGTGGACAGGCAGGCTAACGGCAACCGCACCTGCGGCCAATAGAGCCAAAGTGCTTTGTAGAACAGCAGCGTAGAATTTCAAGACGGTTCTCCCAGGATTGAGTCAGGGCATGGGCTGCTATCGCCAGCGACCTGGGAAGCTTGGGCGAGGTGGAGCAGCGGGGGTAGTTTGTAACGGTTAGTAACCTCGGGACTAATGGGCAAGCCATCCCGAAGGCGGCC
Organism: uncultured Gammaproteobacteria bacterium; assembly: GCA_963701975.1. GTDB lineage: Bacteria > Pseudomonadota > Gammaproteobacteria > Steroidobacterales > Steroidobacteraceae > FEN-1191. The sequence goes on along the minus strand of OY969692.1, from coordinate 1,720,104 downwards.
AATGCACGACTCCGGGCGTGCTCCGCGTGATTCGCACTTGCTAGAGGGAATTCGGCGATCCGGAATTCGCAGCATTGCCGCAGGACCGCGCTACAAAGAACTGCTGCGGAAGATGAACCTGCCGGAGACGTGACGTGCATCGTGGGCTCAGGCCCAGATAGTTGCGTGCACGCCGTAAAAAGATCGAACGGCCGGAGCGTAGTAGGTCGGGGGTTGAGAGAGAGGGATCGGCGCTGACATCCGATTCGCGGCATCCACAACTCGCTGAAAATCCAGCAATCGCCAAACTCCATGGCGCGCTAGAGCTCGCGAATTGCCACCAGATTCGCCACCAGCGATTTTCCGAGTATTGATTTTGTTGGAAAAACTGGCGGGGAGAGAGGGATTCACGCCGCCGCCCAACTAATTGATTGTACGGATTTATTCGTCTGAACTGAATTTCCGTACCATCAGAAGTGCCAACGTCTCAGCTCCCATGTGTGATCCAGTTGGGGATGGCGGGCTTTGATCCACGCCTCGACGTCAACTGCGAATTGCTGCACCGCCTTCAGCAGGCCGTCAGCATCCGTGTCGGTGACTCCTCCGGCGACTTCGTACTCCGAAACGTTGCGTTTGATCCGGCAACCATCGAAGTACGCCGATATCGCGACGAAAGCCGTGTCGGCCGCTTCCAGCGCCGCAAACGTATGGAAGTGCGCCCCCGCGGAACGTGGTCGATAGCCGGCTGCACGCACGACCATCAATGATAGGGTTCGCGCCACGTAGTACGCGATGACAAAGCGCGCATCGGCCGAGAGCCCCGAGGCCGTCACGTCGCTAAGGGAACGAGTCACGATGGAGCGCAGATTGTCGAGCTCCTGCTTCGTCGTCGGAAGCGGAGTCACCGCTCGGTCAGCGAGCAGTTTTTCCCAACTCATCCCCGTTCCCCAAAACAACGAGCCGCGGCTCGGCCAGCACTCGCGTCAGGAAATGATCCTTGGTCGCGCGCTTCCTGTCGAACTCTGCGGATGAATAGACCGTTGGGTTGATTTCCCGTCCGAGCACTTCCCGCGCTCGGCGCAGCGGCAAAGCCAGTTCGGCGGGCAGCACGGCGCCGATCACCATGAGATCGATATCGCTGTCACTGCGCTCCTGGCCGCTGGCGATCGATCCATAGACGAACACCAGCCGCAGCTTGGCCGCCAACGGCTTCAGGGCACCGGCCAGGACGTCCACCAGGCCGGCAGTTTTCAACAGCAGGCCACGCAGGTCAGGAAATACCGGCGACTCTGCGTTGGCCTGGTAGTAAACCATGCGGCCCTGTTTGTGGGTCTTCAGGATTCCCGCTGCGGTTAGGTCTTTGAGTTCTCGCTGCAGGCTGGAGGAAGGCACCCCCATGCGCCGTGCCAATTCAGAGACATACCAAGTCTTCTCCGGCCGCACGAGCATTGCGGCCAAAATCCCCTGCCGGGTCTTGGGCAGTAACGCATCGAGTGAGCGTAAATTACGCATATCGCGTAATTATTTACGCAATATGCGTCTTAGTCAAGTAATTGCCGCAGAGCGTCTGGAAGTGGGACCTAATCAATTGCCGCGCACAGCTTTGGGGGACATTGGCCCTTGACGCGGGATGCCCGGACCTGACCCCCGGCGGACGGCCGCGAGCGTCCGCTCTGTGGCAAGCTAATCGATTTGAGAGACGCCTCAGCCCGACTGATCGACCGAAGGTTGCTCTCCCTGCGTCTTCTCGGCTGTCGCCCTTGTAGCCCTTCACCCGATGTCTCCGGGGCTGGCGGCATGCTTCGAACGACCACGAACCGAATCTGCGGCGGGTCTAGGCGTGAGGCCGGCGGCCACTTTCATACGAGCAGCGAACTCCTCACGACGCGCCTTGCTCGCGGGTGTTTCGTCATAACATCGTGCCGCCTCGCTCGCCGGACCACGACGCAGCGGTACTGCGGCCACCACGCATTCGAATACAACGGCGCTGCGGGTAAAGGTTACGGTATCGCCGGGTTTGACCCCGTGCGAGGGCTTCACACGCTCGCCATTGAGGTGGACTCTGCCGCCACCGACCGCATCGGCCGCGGCAGAACGGGACTTGAACAATCGGACTCCGAACAGCCAGCGGTCGATCCGCATGGCGCCCGGCCCGGTCTCTTCAGGTGCACTCATGGCCGACGGAGTGTAATTGATGACATGGAATCAGCTCTCATAAGACTGCGCGGTAGATCTTTGCAAAAAGATCTGCATATCACTGAGCGCATATGACCCAAATGAGCGGTCGCGACCGGCCGATGTCGGAGAGTCCATTTCGTGCGCCTGGCGTCGTATCTCGGCGCCCGCACGACGCGGCTCGATTGGCGGCGCGGGCGCATGCTCTCTCGCAGCGCTAGTGTCACGGCTCACCTTTCCATTCACTCACTGCAATCCAGACGGCAAGCCAACCGAAAAAGAACCCAAGGCTCAGAAACGGATGGTCCGGCGAATTGACGAACGGAATGGAGGCGAGCCACACGGTCATCCAAACTGCGATGGTCACCCAACCTCGCCAGTCCACCGGCCGCCTACCGCCCAAAACAGGCCTCGGTCCGAACCAGTGCCGAGGCCTATCGTCCGAGGTACTTCGTGTTGAGTGCTCACTTGATCTGGCAGTGCGGGCCATGCCAGATAACGTAGCAGGTGATAAATTACCTGGCGACTTGCACGATTCCAATCATGCGTGTTTGCTGTTCGGCAGTGAATAAACTGTGACGAGCGGCCGGGTTTGGCCGGGAGTTGCCTATTGACCCGAACTACCGGAGTTGACCCCGAGCTGACAGTCGTGAATGACGGCTATAGGGTAGTTCAATTGGAGCGGGTCACGAAGACGCCGTTACTCCGGCAGATTCATCTTGCGCAGAAGCGCTTTGAAGCGAGGATCGCTCTGCAAGCTCTTCAACGCCCATTCGCTTTTCACGTACTCCATCAAGAAATCCTTTTGTGTGTAGGCCCGATCAAGCCACTGGAAGGCCGCATCCCTTTCACCTCGAAACGCATGTGCGCAGGCAATTTCGTAGGCCCAGTCATCCGCCGCAACCTGTTCCGCTTGCCGCAAGGCGGCATCGGAATCGCCCTTCCGATGCAATGCGTGGAAGGCCATTGCCAATCCGACCGATCGAGGACCTTCTAGACTCTCTTGCTCTATAACGTCCAACGCTTCTTGCAGCTTGCCTTCGGCCAGCAGATACAGTCCCAGATCAAGATGCGCCGTCGCGTATGAGGGACGAATGTCGAGCAATCGTCGCCCTTCGGCTTCGGCCTCAGAGTAGCGGCCTGCGTGATAGAGCATCCAGCTGAATTCGTTGTACGTATCTGCATCGAGCGGGTCGAGCGCAAGCGCCTCCCGAAAGAGCGTTTCCGCCTCATCCCACCGGCCGAGCACGGCGTCGAGGTCCGCAGCGGCGTAGTACGCTAAGCTGTTGTTCTTCGCGAGGGACAGGGCGAGGTCGGCTTCCTTCCGGCTCCTGCCCAATCCCAGTCCCACGTTATCAGCAGCTCGGCACGCAGTGCGTGCCCTATTGAGGAGCGATGGTCCTCTCGCAGCAGTATGTCCAGATCGCGACGCAGATGATCGGCGCCGGCGGCGGGGATCACCAAACCTAGCTCCCATTCCATGTAGTGGGCATGCGCGAGCTTCTCGCGCGCGCGAATCATAGTGGGATCATCGGACAAGGCGCGCTCAAAATAACTGATGGCCTCGTCCAGTCCAGGCTTGTCGTCCCGATCCATCGAATGGAGGCCATGAAGATACAAGCTATACGCATCCGTATTGGCAAGCGTCGCCGCCGTACCCCCATAGATACTACCGACTTCCACCTGCAACGCTCTCCCAAGTGCTGCGGCGATCTCTTGTTGCATGCGGAGTACGTCACCGAAATTTTGTTCATAGGTATCGGACCAACGATGCAAGCCGTCTGAGCTGCTGATGAGCTGCGCAGTCACCCGCACGCGGTCGCCGGACCGTCTGACGCTGCCCTCGACCACGTACGCAGCACCCAACTGGGCACCGATCGTGCGCAGGTCGGCGTTGTGTCCCTTGAATTGAAACGATGACGTGCGACTGATCACCTTGAGATCTGGAAGGGTCGCCAGTAGGGAAAGCACCTCTTCGGCCAAGCCGTCAGAAAAATACTCCTGATCGTGCTTCTCGCTCAGGTTGACAAACGGCAGCACGGCGATCGACTTGTCAGAGACTGCGCGAGCGGACCGAGTCGAGGCTGAGCTGGAGACCTCCGCAGCAGCCACTTGCTCCGGCTTCTCTCGCTTCGAGAGCCAGAACTTATCAGCGGCGAAATACGCGAGCGCAATCGCAAGCACGATGATAATGGCGATATCGAGGCGTCGGCCAGTGAGCCGCGCGGTTCTCCGATGAGCCTCTGCATCGGGAGCCGACTTGGAGACGTGTGCAGGCTCGAAGACCCAAGCGAAGATCATTGCGGCCGGGAATCCCAGCACCATCAATCCCATCAGCACGCGCCCGGTCCATTCTGGCAGGGCCAATACGTGCAGAAAGGTGCTGAAGGGCTCCAGAATCAGGTAACAGACGGCGACGTACAGGACCGCCACTCGCCCGACGTGCCGGCGCTTCAACTGCTCCAGAACGGATAGTTTGAAGGGCAGGCCATGCCCCGAGTCCGAGGGGTAGCTGGCCGTGTGACTCGCTGGGGTTGCCCTCGCTGCCACACCGGAGTGGTGCAGATCAGGAGTTGGAGTACCGGCGGCGCGAGCTCTCGCTGAGTCGATGAGGGCCGGGACAATCTGCTCGATCGGACCGCCGGAGGCATCCAGCCACTGGTGAGCACTCAGGAAATATTCCAGCTCGGGCGTGAGTTCCGCGCCGTCGAGTTGTACCGACAGAACAGGGCGCCTCTTCGAGCTGGCCCGCTCGACTTCCCGGAGCACGTGGGGCGACTCAATTGCGCTCCTTGAGAGGACAAGCAGCAGCATCCGGCAGGTGTTGATCGCCTGCACGATCGCTGCGGCATAGGACTCACCTGCCCGCACATCGCGAGGGGCAATCCAGCAGGCCACTCCTTCGCGTTCAAGGGCCGCACACAGAGCTTGGGCGACGGCTGCGTCCTGCGAGGCGTAGCTGACGAAGACGGCGCCGGAATGCGGGCCGCCACTGGTCACAGGCGCAGCGCCTCCCGCGCCGTGCACCGCGCCCGGTTCGCTGCCCTCGGTCAAGCCGCTGTCTCCCTGCTCTATAGTCGGCTATGTTCCGGGAAGCTATCCGTCTTGGCAACAAGGGCGCCAGTTCCGGCCAACGGCGATTATTGGGCAGCCACTTCGATCCGTCGAGAGCCCGCTCTTGGCCGACTGTTGCCGGATGGGTTACAGCGCCGGTCCTGACCCGCAGCTGCCTGTGGTCAACGTCCGCTCTGCGGCATCTCACTTTGGTGACAAGTCGGTGACGCGGCTACTCCGGCAGGTTCATCTTGCGCAGAAACGCTTTGTAGCGGGGGTCGTGGTCAATCTTTTCAAACATCGGATCGCCCTTTATCAAGTGGAGTTCATCTTTGTGTGAATACGCCCGCTCGAGCCACTGAAATGCCATATCCGCTTCGCCGCGGTATGCATGCGTCTCAGCCATCCCGAACGGCCAATCCTCGCCGCTTTCTGCTTCGAGTTTTTTCAGTGCGGCATCCGAATCGGCGCGTTGTCCGAGAGCGAAATAAACCATCGCCAAGCCAGCGGTTCGGCCACTTTCCGGCTCCGGTGATTCCTGTTCCATTTCTCTCAGCGCGTCGCGCAGTTGCCCTCGCGCCAGCAGGACTCTACCCAGCTCAAAGTGAGCCGATACGAAGGTTGGGGAAATTTGCAGTATCCGGCGGAAAGCGGCATCCGCCTCCAGGAACCGGCCGGATCTGTATCGCTCATTACCGAGGTCCCAATAGAGCCCTGCATTAAGCGGGTCCAGCTCGAGCGCCGTGTTCAATAAGCGTACGGCTTCATCCCAATGGCCAAGCGTGGTTTCAAGACTCGCTGAAACTTGCAACGGGAAAACACCTCTGGAATCCAGTTCGATCGCGCGCCTCGCTTCCCGATCGGCTGCCGGCCAGTCCCAGGCGAATCGCGTGTAGTAATCGGCCAGAATACAATGCCCAGCTGCGAGTGATGGGTCGAGACGAAGCGCAGTCTCTGCCAGGCGCCGGGCATTTTCGAACCCACTGGCATAGCTGGTATACCCATTCGCAGCCTGGTCAGCACGCGTCCTGGCGAGATACGCGGCAGCATTGGCGAAAGTGGGTTCGAGATCCAACGCCTTTTGAAAATCTGCGGCGGCTTCGTCGTCGCCATCCTTATCGGAACGATCAACTGCGTGCCGTCCACGTAAATAGAACTGATAGGCGTCTGCGTCTTTCATAGGGGTCCGCACCGGAAGATCGCCAGCACCGACCGTCACTTCTAACGCACGCGCAAGGCCCGCGGCAATTTCGTCCTGAAGCTTGAGTACGTCGTCCATGTTCCGGTCGAAAGCCTCCGACCACTCATGCGCGCCGGTACGCGTGTCGATGAGCTGAGCTGTCACGCGCACATGGTCACCGGATCTTCGTACGCTCCCTTCAAGCACATGGGCAACATTGAGCTTGGTACCAATTGTCCGCAGGTCGTCGTTCTTATCCTTGAACTGAAATGAGGAGGTTCGCCCGATGACAGTGATTCCGGGTATGTTGGCGAGCAGATCGATGACTTCCTCTGCCATGCCGTCAGCAAAATATTCCTGGTCCTTTTTCTCGCTCAAGTCCAAGAAAGGCAGCACGGCGATGGACTTCTCGCCGAGTGGCTTTGCCGACGCGACAGACTCCGTCATCGCCCCTGCCGAAATGTGTGCGCGCTCATGGCGGGCGATCAGCCATAGTGCGCTTCCCGCCATAACCAGTAACACCACCAGAACAGCCAGTTCCGTCCGACTGACGCGATGCTGCGCGCGGTGGCCGTGATACCAGGCCAGTGTCATCGCAATCGGCAATCCGAGCGCTAGTGCCAAGAACGTAAAACGTGGGACAGCGGGCGACCATTCGAAGGCGTCGCGCAGCATTTCTGCGCCATGCAAAGCCGCATACCCAAACGCGATATACGCCAAGGTCCACTCGACGACCTTGTGGCGCTTGACTCGATCCCAGATGGATGCCGCCGACTGGAGGTCAGGCGACGCGGGCGACGGGACGGGAGCGCCGCCGCGTGCCGCGGCGGCCGGTGGGCCTACTTCCCGCGCTGCATCCTCGTCAGGGTTACCCATTATTCCTCCCTGTTGAGCGAGGATGCCCTTAAGCGTGGAGGCGCGCAATCGACCGGCCAAAGGCCCACCTCAGGGGCTTTAGCCGCCAGCGAAGGAAGTCAAATCCGCGACCGGACCAAGGACAAGGATCGGGACGAACTGGACTACGAGCGATAACGACGTGACCCGGCTAGTCAGGCAAGTTCATCTTGCGCAGAAACGCTTTGTAGCGGGGATCGCCCTCGAGATTCTTTAGGTGTGGGTCACCCTTGATTGGGAACAGAAATGCATCCCGCGTCTCGTAAGCTCGGTCTAGCCACTCGAACGCCCGATCCTTTTCGCCACACCCAGGCGAAGATCAGGGCCGCCGGAAATCCCAACGCCATGAGCAGGATGACGCTGCGGCCGACCCACGGCGGCAACATCAGCAGGTGAAAGAACATCTCGAACGGCTGGCCATCAAGTCACAACGCATTTGCTTTTTGTAGGCGTCGATAATGCACTGTTCACCATCCGGGAGAACTTCAATCGACTATGGATTTCGGGCGCGCATTTCAAGTCGTTGCCCGCTGCTACGGCGGCGCGATTCTTTTCCTTTTTGCTTTCGTACCGGGATGGGTACCCGCTCGGAATGACCGCTTTCCGGCAGCCAACATAAGTCAGTCAGAGACCGCTCTTGGCCGTCTGCTGCCGGACGACCTTCCAGGAAGCCGTCATTGGTCAAGGCCTATTGGCCCCTTCTTTCCAAATGATGTTCGCCCGAGTTGGCGTGGCCCTCCTGCCACGACCGGAGGTTGGCGAGCAGCAACGCCTTCACATGATCCCTCAGGGCCCCGCAGACCCGAAGCATCAACTGAACGTCATGCGGACCCCGCCCGTCCACCCGTTCACCCTGATTCGCGGCACGAGCGATCTGATTCAGGTTCCGGCCAATGGCTCCTAGCTCCGCAACCGTTCTCTTGAGGGCCAGCAGCTCCTCCCTCGGCAACGGGGCCAGTGATCGCAGGTGCACCCGCGTGAGCACCGACACGTAGGTGGCCGGCGCCATACCTCGTGCCGCCGCCCTCTCCTGCAACAGCAGTTGATCGTCGCCCCGTAGCCGAACCGTCAATCGCGACATCCGCGCCGATGGCTGGGGAGCTGCGACCGCGTCGGTGTCGCTGACCACGCCGGCGGATTGCAACGAGAGATCGATGATGCGTCTGAGCAGCGCCGAATCGCTCATCCCCTGGTGGCGCGCCAGGACACCGAACGCCGCCTTCGTGGCCGCCGGCACCCGACAGTGAATAAACGCGTCCGCCGGCATGTGGAGCATCGTGATACAACAGCCGCTCCGCGCCTATCCTGCCTTCCGCTCATAATTCAGCGAATCGTGCCACCCGTACGCCGCGACCTGCCGGGCGCCATCGCGATCAAGATCACTGCCCGCTCGAATCTGACATTCGCTGAATTTTGCGCGAAGCCCACCGCGCGTTATACCGGCGCAACCCTCACACTATGTGCATGCGTGACAGCTCGTCCCTGAACGACCGGAACCACACATCGAGGTCGAACTGTGCACTTCATCCCACCCGAATCTCAGCGGCCGGCACTCCCCGCCGCGCTTCCCACACCCGCATTTCTCCGCCTCAGGGACGTCATACGGATCACCGCACTCAGCCGGCCGACGCTCTATCGCCGGATTGCCGCGCAGCGCTTTCCACGCCCGGTGCATCTGGGCGGTCGTGCATGCGGCTGGGCCTCGAGCGATCTTGCGGCCTGGATCAGCGACCCTGAAGGTTACAGGGCGCCGGACACACCCAACGTGCGGCCACGCGCCCCAGTTCCGCGGCCGCCTTGCCGCGGCCGTCCGCTGAAGTACCCGGAGTTTCGGGGACGCTGAGCTTGGGCGTCAGGCAGCCCGGGCTTGCTGCTTGGCTTCCGGAAGTTTTCGCAGGGCATCGAGATGATCGGCCCAGGCCTGCATCATGGCGGCGCGTGGCTTGAGGTACAGCGCATGGTTGTAGGCTGCACTGACTGCGTTGCGCTCCTGGTGCGCGAGCTGCAGCTCGATATGCTCGTGCGGCCAGCCCTGCTCGTGCAGGATGGTCGAGGCGACGCCGCGAAAGCCGTGCCCGGTCATCCGGCCACGGTAGCCCATCCGGTAGAGGGCGAAGAGCAGCGTGTTGTTGCTCATCGGCTTCGTGGAATTCACGTCACCGGGGAAGATCATCTCGTTGCTGAATGAGATTTCCCGCAGCTTCGTCAGCACGGCCTGCGCCTGCTTGCTCAGCGGGACGACATGCGGCGCTTTCATCTTCATGCGCTGCGCCGGAATGTTCCACCGGGCGGCGTCCGTGTCGATTTCCGACCACGATGCACCGATCAATTCGGATGTGCGCACGAACGTGAGCGCCATCAGCTGCAACGCCAACCGCGTGTGCTCGGAACCCACATAGGTATCCATGGCATGCAACAGAGGCGGCAGGTCGGCGGCATCGATCCGGGCGTAGTTGCGACGCTTGCGCGGCTTCAGCACATCCGCCGGCTTGATGCCTGCAACTGGGTTGTGTGCCGCCAGATCATTGGCGATGGCATACCGCATGATCTGTCCACACGTGTTGAGAACCCGCCTGGCGATGTCGAGGGCTCCACGTTGCTCGATCTTCCGCACGGCATCCCGAAAATGCACCGTGGTCAGATCCGACAACCTCGATGCACCGATCTCGGGAAAGACGTCGGCCTCCAGACGGCGCAGCACGTAGTACGCGTGCCGCTCATGGCGGTTGGCCTTCCAGTGCGTATGCCATTCGCGCGCCACCACCTCGAAGGTCTTCTCCGACGTCTCGCGCTCTGCGCCGGGATCAATCGCATCCGCCAGGAGTTGCCTCGCGCGCTGGTGCCGCGAGCGTGCCATGGCGAGGGTGACGTCAGGGTAGACGCCCAGAGCCAGCGTCTTCTGCTTCCCGTTGAAGCGATAGCTGTAGCGCCAGTAGCGGCCACCGTTGGGTGCCACCAGAAGATGCAGGCCGCCGCCGTCCGCGACCTTCCAGGGCTTCTCGCCGCGTTTGGCGCTGCGAATCTGACCATCCGTGAGCATCTGTTGGTACTTTTAGGGCTGCCCGAGAGCAGGTACCAACAAATATACCAGCAACGGCGGGAGGCAGTCAGTGCGGCCCCGAGACCGCTTGAGACTCGAAAGACTCTGCTTTTTCAGGCTTTCTCGTCTATTTCGAGATCTTCCGAGACAGCGTGAGAAGGGAAATTGGCGGAGAGAGAGGGATTCGAACCCTCGAAGGGCTTTTGACCCTTACACCCTTAGCAGGGGTGCGCCTTCGACCACTCGGCCATCTCTCCGTGAGCGAGTGCCGGCGCCGCCGGTTCGCGGCGCAATCATACTGAAGGGGTGCAGCCAGGGCAAAAAACGGCCCCGGCGTCTTGCCCGACGATCCTGGCGCGGGACGCAGTTCTGACGACCGGTCCGCGTCGTCTCGCTCAACCGGTCGGCGTAGTCTCCGGCTGCGCGCTTTCAGCGTGCTCGTGCTTGATGCGATGGAAGATCTCTTCGCGCTGCACCGAGATCGACTTGGGCGCATTGACCCCCAGACGGACCTGGTTGCCCTTCACGCGCAGCACCGTCACCGTGACTTCGTCGCCAATCATTACGGTTTCGCCGATTCGACGCGTCAGGATAAGCACTTTCGGGATCCTCCATATTCCAGCAGCGGCTGCGATGCTGAGCGCGCAGCAGGGACGGGTCGCGGTAGAAGTGGGTACCGGGGGCAGGTAACGCTACTGTCCCGCTGTCACATTCAGGCGGTTCCCGCAGGCGAACAGTCTCGACTGATACCGGTAAAAGAGCACGTTAAAATTCATCAATGTCCGCCCAGCCGAGAGCGCACCCAGGGCATTACGCTTGCGAGCGCCTGGTCCAGTGCCTGGGGCTGGGTACCACCGGCCTGCGCGAAATCGGGGCGCCCGCCGCCCTTGCCTCCCACTTGGGCTGCCACGACGCCAATTAGTTCCCCCGCCTTCACGCGCGCCGTCTGGTCGTGCGTCACGCCGGCGACCAGCACCACCTTCGAATCCGAAGCCACCGACCCGAGCACCACGATGGCCGATCCGAGCCGGCTTTTCAGCTGATCGACCGCGGAACGCAACGCGCCGGCATCGGCGCCGTCCACGCGCGTCGCCAGCACCTTCACGCCGCCGACATCGACGGCGCCCGCGGCCAGATCGGTCCCCTGGCCGAGCGCCAGCTTGTCCCTGAGCGCACGATTCTCCTTCTCCAGCGCTCGAATCCGCTCCAGCGCCTCGCGCACCCTGCCGGCGGCCTCATCGGTCGAGCCGTGCACCAGTTCGGCGATATCCGCGAGCTGCAGGTCGATCCGGTTGAGGTACTCGAGCGCCGCCGCGCCCGTGACTGCCTCGATGCGCCGCACGCCGGCGGCAACGCCGGATTCACTGACGATATGAAACACTCCGATATCCCCGGTTCTGCGCACGTGCGTGCCGCCGCACAGCTCGGTCGAGAAATCCCCCATCGACAGCACCCGCACGCGGCTTTCGTACTTCTCGCCGAACAGTGCCATGGCGCCACTGGCGATCGCGCGCTCATAGTCCATCATGCGGATCGCCGCCTCGGCGTTGCCGCGGATCTCGGCGTTGACCAGCCGCTCGACCTCGGCGCGCTCGGCACTCGTGAGCGGCTGCAAGTGCGAGAAATCGAACCGCAGCCGATCCGGGGCCACCAGCGAGCCTTTCTGCGTCACGTGCGGCCCGAGCACCTTGCGCAGCGCCGCATGCAGCAGGTGCGTCGCCGAATGATTCAGGCGGATCGCAGCGCGTCGTGCGGCGTCGATGCGTGCCAGCACCGCGTCGCCGACCTGCAGGCGGCCCGCGACCAGCCGGCCGACATGCGAATGCGCCGCGCCGCGCCTCTGCGTGTCCTCGACCTCGAAGCGGGTGGTCGCGGCGCCAAGCAGCTCACCGGTATCGCCGACCTGGCCGCCTGCTTCGGCGTAGAACACCGTGCGATCGAGGATCACTTCGCCGCGCTCACCGCTCGCGAGCGACTCGACGCTGGCGCCGTCGCGCAGCAGCAGCACCACGCGGCCCTGGCATTCGTCGGTCTCATAACCGCAGAATTCGCTGCGCTCCGCAATCTGGGCACCGGAGCGCTGATCCACGTCGAACTTGCTGGCGGCACGCGCGCGCGCGCGCTGTGCCTCCATCTCGCGCTCGTAGCCGGCCAGGTCAACCTTGAGCGAGCGCTCGCGCGCGATGTCCGCGGTCAGATCGGGCGGAAAGCCGTAGGTGTCGTGCAGCAGGAACAGCAGCGAGCCCGGCACGGTATCGCCGCCCTGTTCGCGCATGCGCGCATCGAACTGCAGCATTCCGGCGGCGAGCGTCTCGGCGAAGCGCTCCTCCTCCTGCCGCAGCACCCGCGCCACCTGCTCGGCCGCGCGCGCAAGTTCCGGGAACCCCGCGCCCATGGTCGCGACCAGGGTCGGAACGATCTTGTAGAAGAACGGCTGTGCCTGGCCGAGCTGATACCCATGGCGCACCGCGCGCCGGATGATGCGCCGGAGCACGTAGCCGCGGCCCTCGTTCGACGGCATCACGCCGTCGGCGATCAGAAAGCTGCAGGCGCGGATGTGATCGGCGATCACGCGCAGCGACGGCGAGGAGCGCTCGCGGCTTCCCGTGACCGCCGCCGCCGCCGTGATCAGCTCGCGAAACAGGTCGATGTCATAGTTGGAATGCACGCCCTGCATGACCGCGGCCAGGCGTTCGAGCCCGGCGCCGGTGTCGACCGAGGGCTTGGGCAGCGGCGCGAGCGTGCCGTCGGGGGCGCGCTCGTACTGCATGAATACCAGGTTCCAGATCTCGACATAGCGGTCGCCTTCTTCGTCCGCCGAGCCCGGCGGCCCGCCCGGCACCTGCGGCCCGTGATCGTAGAAGATCTCGCTGCACGGGCCGCACGGGCCGGTATCGCCCATGGCCCAGAAATTCGATGCCTCGCCCATGCGCTTCAGCCGCGCTGCGTCGATGCCGATCTCGCGCAGCCAGATGTCCGCGGCCTCGTCGTCGTCGCGGTACACCGTCACCCACAGCCGCGCCGGATCCAGCCTCAGCCGGCCGGTGACGAACTCCCATGCGTAGCGGATCGCCTCGCGCTTGAAATAATCGCCGAACGAGAAATTCCCGAGCATCTCGAAGAACGTGTGATGGCGCGCGGTGTAGCCCACGTTCTCCAGATCGTTGTGCTTGCCGCCGGCGCGCACGCAGCGCTGGCTGCTCACCGCCCGCACGTAGTCGCGCCGCTCCTTGCCGAGGAACACGTCCTTGAACTGCACCATGCCGGCGTTGGTGAATAGCAGCGTCGGGTCGTTGCCGGGCACCAGCGATGATGACGGCACGACCGTGTGGCCGTATCCCTCGAAGTAGTCGAGAAATGCGCGGCGCACATCGGCGGCGCTCATGTAGGGCGGTTGCGTCATGGCTTGAAGGAATCCGTATCCAGGTCGGTATCCGGGTCCAAATCGCTCTCCGGCTCGGTGTCGAGATCGGCGCTCGCCTCGGGCCCGAGGGCGGACCGGATATCATCGTTGGAAAAGCCGCGGTATTGCAAAAAACGCAGCCGTCGCGCCTTGTCCGGCCAGCTGCGCGGCGGCGAGCGGCCGAAGCGGCCGATCAGCACCTGGCGCGCAAGATCCGGCCACTCGCCGTGCGCGACCAGCTGCGCTTCGATCAGCTGCGCCGGCAATCCGAGTTCGGCAAGATCACGCCGGATGCGTCGCGGCCCCTGACCGCGATCGGCGCGCAGCTCGATGAACCGGCGCGCATAGCGTTCGTCGTCGAGATAGCGCCGTTCGATCAGCTGCGCGAGCGCCGAGCGCACCGCGCCGGGCTCAAAGCCCCGCGCCAGCAGCTTCGCACCGAGCTCGATCGTGCAGAAATCGCGCCGCGCCAGCAGCGTGGCGGCGGCAGCCAGCGCCGCCGCCGGATCGGCCGCCTGCTCGCCGGTTGCGCGCGCCTTAGGCTGTCTTTTCCTCAACACGCTTGGGTGGCAGCAGCTTCAGACGGATCTTCTGCTCGATCTCCGCCGCAATATCCTTGTGCTGCTGCAGATACAGGCGCGTATTGTCCTTGCCCTGGCCGATGCGCTCGCCGTTGTAGCTGTACCAGGCGCCGGATTTGTCGATGATGCCGTGCGCCGCGCCCAGTTCGATGATCTCGCCCTCGCGCGAGATGCCCGAGCCGTACATGATCTCGAATTCGGCCTCGCGGAACGGCGGCGCCACCTTGTTCTTGACCACCTTGACGCGGGTCTGGTTACCGACCACTTCCTCGCCATTCTTGATCGCGCCGATGCGGCGGATATCCAGTCGCACCGAGGCATAGAACTTCAACGCATTGCCGCCGGTGGTGGTCTCCGGATTGCCGAACATCACGCCGATCTTCATGCGGATCTGGTTGATGAATATCACGATGGTATTCGAGCGCTTGATGTTGCCGGTCAGCTTGCGCAGCGCCTGCGACATCAGCCGCGCGTGCAGCCCCATCTGCAGCTCGCCCATCTCGCCTTCGATCTCGGCCTTCGGCGTCAGTGCCGCGACCGAGTCCACCACCACCACATCGACTGCGCCCGAGCGCACCAGCATATCGGTGATCTCCAGCGCCTGCTCGCCGGTATCCGGCTGCGACACCAGCAGGTCCTGCACGTTCACGCCAAGCTTCTCGGCGTAGGACGGATCGAGCGCATGCTCGGCGTCGACGAACGCCGCGGTGCCACCCGCGCGCTGGATCTCGGCCACGACCTGCAGCGTCAGCGTGGTTTTGCCGGAGGATTCCGGGCCATAGATCTCGACCACGCGGCCGCGCGGCAGACCGCCGATCCCGAGCGCGATATCCAGTCCGAGCGAGCCGGTGGAGACCGCCTCGACGTCATAGATTGCCGAGGCATCGCCCAGTCGCATGACCGAGCCCTTACCGAATTGCTTCTCGATCTGCCCGAGTGCGGCGGCCAGGGCCTTCTTCCGGTTCTCGTCGATGCGTGGTTCCATGCGTGGCGGTCCTCTGAATTAGTGCGGCGCAAGTAATGACGAATTATCCCACAAGACGTCGCCAAGCGCGGACGCAAAACGGCGGCGGAGCGTCGAAAATGTACCGCGCGGGAAGCGCCCGCAGAATGCCGGCAGCGCGCACCCATTTTCCGCCGCCCGGCACGCTCAGTCCGCCGCCGAGGCCGCTCATGGCCGCAGCGGCCAGGAACGCAGCAGCGCGTAGCGAGGCACTTCAGCGCCGGCTTCAGCTTGCGCGCCAAGCCCCTGACTTTCAGCCAGATAGAAGCGCGCGACGGGTAGCCTCAGGCGCAGCACGGGCCAGGCGCCGTCCGTGCCGCGCACCGGCAGCGGCTGCGCGGCCAGGCGCTGCGCGGTCAAGCCGCGCATCAACGTCAGGTGCGGCCGCCATGGCTTCGGATCCGGTGCCAGCCCGACCTGCCGTGCCGCAGCCGCGAGGGCCTGCGCAAGCGCCATCGCCGGGGGCGGCACGCGCGCCACGGTTGCGGCTACGATCCCCGCCTCGCGCCAGAACTCCAGGCGGTCGAACTCGAGTTCGAACGCTGCCGCCTCGATCTGGCCGGCGCGCACGCCCAGCGCCGCGCTCCGGGCCGCGTCGACCGCACCCAGGAAGCAGAGCGTCACGTGCAGATCAACCTGCGCCAGCGCCCGCCCGCCCGCGGCATCGAGCAGGGGCGCCGCGGCGGCGATCAGCCGCGAGCACCACGGGGCATCCGGCCAGAGCGCGAAAAACAGCCGCCGGGTCTCCAAGGCCCTAGCCCGGGCCCGTGCCCGGCGCCGCGGTAATCACCAGCCTGAGCGCGGTGGCGACCGCGGCGCGCCGGATCGCCTCGCGATCGCCTGCGAACTGGTGCTGTTCGGCCAGCGGCGCCGCGGTTCGCTGCGCGAGCGCAAACCAGACCAGACCGACGGGCTTGTCCGCGCTGCCGCCATCCGGCCCCGCGATACCGGTAATGGCGACCGCCAGATCGGCGCCGCTCGCATGCAGCGCACCGGCCGCCATCTGTTCGGCGGTCGCACGGCTGACCGCCCCGAAGGTCTCGATGACGCCGCGAGCGACCCCGAGGGATTGTTCCTTCGCGGCATTCGAATAGCTCACATAGCCGCGCTCGAACCATTGCGAGCTGCCCGCGATATCGGTCAGGCACTTGGCCACCCAGCCCCCGGTGCACGACTCGGCCGTCGCCACTCGCCGCCGGTTCGCGAGCAGCAGCGCGCCGGCCTGCGCGGCCAATGAGCGCAGTGCGTGATCGCTCAGATCGCCCGGGGTGGCGGCCATTGCCGGACTGCGGTCGCGCTATGGCCGAAGCTGTTGAACACCTGCGCCGGCGCCAGGAGCGCCCCGTCCTTGAGATTGTCGCTGTAGAGTCTGACCGTCATCGCTGCCTCCCGTTGGCCATCGCGGCCGCGCCGTTCCCACCGCTTGGTACTGTACACTGCGCACCGCCATGGGGGCCGATCCTGCGAGCGACCACGCCTTGCCCGACAGCCGCTCGGGTGACACTGCCGTGGGCGCCGAAACCATCGACGTGTTCGGCGCACACACGCCGATGATGCAGCAGTACCTGCGCATCAAGGCGCAGCACCCGGACTCGCTGCTGTTCTATCGGATGGGCGATTTCTACGAGATGTTCTACGAGGACGCGCGCACCGCCGCGGGCCTGCTCGATATCGCCCTGACCAGCCGCGGCCAGTCCGCGGGTGCGCCGATACCGATGGCCGGCGTCCCGGTGCAAAGCGTCGATGCCTACCTGGCGCGCCTGGTGCGGCGCGGACAGTCAGTGGCGATCTGCGAGCAGATCGGCGATCCGGCCAAGGCCCGCGGACCGATGCAGCGGCAGGTGGTGCGCGTGGTCACCCCCGGCACCGTCACCGACGACGCACTGCTCGAGCAGCGGCGCGAGACTCTGCTCGCCGCGCTGCTGACCGAGCGCAACCGCTTCGGCCTCGCCTGGCTCGAGCTGTCCTCCGGTCGCTTCACGGTGCTCGAGTCCGACGAGAGCGGCGCGATCGAGGCAGAGCTCGAGCGCCTGCAGCCGGCGGAGCTGCTGCTGGCCGAGGACCAGGCGCGCGGCATTCTGGCGCTGTGCCGCCAGCCACCGGTGGTGCGCACGCGCGCGCCCTGGCAATTCGAGCTCGCGAGCGCCTCGCGGCTGCTGACCGATCAGCTGGCGACCCTGGACCTTCGGGGCTTCGGCGTGGACGAGTTGCCGCTCGCGATCCGCGCCGCCGGGGCTCTGCTGCAGTACGTGCGCGATACGCAGAAATCGGCGCTGCCGCACATCCGCGCGCTGCGGGTCGAGGAGCGCGCCGACAGCCTCGGGCTCGACGCGGCCACGCGCCGCAATCTGGAGCTCGATACCAGCCTCTCGGGTCACGACACCGCGACGCTGTTCGCGGTGCTCGACAGCACCGTCACCGCGATGGGCTCGCGCGCGCTGCGGCGCTGGCTCAACCGCCCGATCCGCGCGCAGCCGGTGCTGCGCGAGCGTTATCACGCGATCGCGACGCTGGCCGAATCGCGCCGCTACGAGCCAGTGCGCGAGGCATTGCACGACATCGGCGATCTGGAGCGCATCCTCGCCCGCGTCGCGTTGCGGAGCGCGCGCCCGCGCGACCTGGTGCAGCTGCGCGCCTCGCTCGCCGCGACACCCGCGCTGCGCAATGCCGCGGCCGCACTCGACTCCCCGGCCCTGCTCGCCCTGCAGCGCCAGATCGGTGAGCACGGCACCGAGCACGGCCTGCTCGAGCGCGGCGTCGCGGCCGAGCCGTCGCCGCTGCTGCGCGACGGTGGCGTGATCGCTGCCGGCTACGATGCCGAGCTCGACGAGTTGCGGCTGATCGCAGGCAACACCGACGGCTTCCTGCTCGAGCTGGAACGGCGCGAGCGCGAGCGCACCGGCATCACCAATCTCAAGCTCGGCTACAACCGCGTGCAGGGCTTCTACATCGAGGTCTCGCGGCTGCAGGCCGAGCGCGTGCCGCCGGACTATCTGCGCCGGCAGACGGTCAAGAGCGCGGAGCGTTTCATCACCCCCGAGCTCAAGAGCTTCGAGGACAAGGTGCTCGGTGCGCGTGAGCGCTCGCTGGCTCGTGAACGCGAGCTCTACGAGCAGCTGCTGAGCCGGCTGATCGAGGCACTGCCGGGACTGCAGCAGACCGCGGACGCGCTCGCCACGCTCGATGCGCTGGCCGCACTGTCGCAGCGCGCGGCCACCCTCGGCTGGTCCGAGCCGACGCTGGTTGCCGAATCACGGCTGCTGATCGAGGCGGCACGCCATCCGGTGGTCGAGCGGTTCATCGACGCGCCGTTCGTCCCGAACGACCTGGCGATGGATGAGCGACGGCGGATGTTGATCATCACCGGGCCGAACATGGGCGGTAAATCGACCTACATGCGCTCGATCGCGCTCATTGTCGTGCTGGCGCATCTGGGTAGTTTCGTGCCGGCCACGCGTGCCGAAATCGGACCGATCGATCGGATCTTCACCCGCATCGGCGCAGCCGACGATCTCGCCGGCGGTCGCTCGACCTTCATGGTCGAGATGACCGAGACCGCGAACATCCTGCATAACGCCAGCGCGCACAGTCTGGTGCTGATGGACGAGATCGGCCGCGGCACCAGCACCTTCGACGGCCTGTCGCTCGCCTACGCCGTCGCGCGGGCGATAGCCGAGCGGCTGCGCGCCTGCACGCTGTTCGCGACCCACTACTTCGAGCTCACTGCGCTGGCCAACGAGATCGACGGCTGCGCCAACGTGCATCTGGATGCCACCGAGCACGCCGACTCGCTGGTGTTCCTGCATGCGGTCAAGGACGGCCCCGCCAATCGCAGCTTCGGACTGCAGGTCGCACAGCTGGCCGGCGTGCCGCGCGAGGTCATCGCCCAGGCGCGGCGCTACATGGCGCAGCTCGAGGCGGCAAGCCTTGCGAGCCAGCGCACCACCGACGCCGCGCAGCCGGAGCTGCCGCTGTTCACCCCGGCGGGCGTGCCCGCAGCCGCACGGGCGAACGAAACCGAGCCGATGCCGGCAGCATCGCAGCCGCCGATCGATGCGACTGGCGCTGCGCTGCGTTTGCGCCTCGCTGCGATTGAACCGGATGAACTCACGCCGCGCCGCGCCCTCGAGCTGCTGTACGAACTGCGCGAGCTGGCGCGCACAAGGCACGACTGAACAGCTTGGCCATCCGGCCGCGCGCGCAGTGCTACTGCAGCTTCATCTCCATGCGCACGGTACCGTCCGCGCCGCCGCCCGATTCACGTTCGGTCAGGAACACGCGCTCCGGCGGCAGCTCCTGATTGGCGAGCAATGCCGCCTGGGCCGCTTCGGCGCGCGCGCGTGCCAGGCCATCGCGCTGATCGCGCGTCGGCTTGAATTGCGGCAACAGCTCCTGCTCCAGCCAGGCGATGCGGGCGGCCTCGATGTCCTGAGCCGCCGCGGGCGACTTCGTTTCGGATGGCTTCGTTTCGGGTGGCTTCGATTCGGGTGGCTTCGCCGCAGCCGGACCCGCCGCGGCCGCCGCCCCTGGCGCGGTGGCGGCCGCACCGCCAGCCGCCGCGGTGATCTCCGCCGGGTACACCGGCTCGCTCTGGAACTTCTGCCGGTAGAGCGCGACCAGCGCGGCCAGTCGCGGCGACGATGCCGCTCCCGTGGCAGCGCCGCGCGGCGGCGCGCGCTTGGTCCCGCCCCCCTGACCTCCGGCCGCGGGCGCCGTCAGCGCCTGTTCGAGCGCGGCCTTCGCCAGCGAATCGTCATCCATGGCATTGATGGTATGCAGCGGCACGTCGAGCTTGAGCTGCGGCCGTTCGACCAGCGCCTTCGACAGCTTCGCCAGTTTCTGCGTATCGTCGTCGCTCAACGCGGCCGATCCGGCTGGAAAATCGATATAGGCGAGCTGCTCGCCGCCGCCGAACAGCGAGCCGAGCAGTGCAAACGGCGCCGTGACGATCTTTCTGATCAACCCGACGACCAGCTTCCAGATGATCGGACCGATCTTGAACGTCGGATCGTCGATGCTGCCGCTGACCGGCAGATCCAGGCTGATCACGCCATTGCGGTCCTTGAGCAGCGCCGCGGCGAGCTTCACCGGCAGCGGCACCGCCTGCTTGCTCTCGGTCGCCGCACCGAACTCGAGCTGATCGATCACGACGTGATGGCTGGCTTCGAGCTTGCGATTCTCGACATGGTAATGCAGGTCGGTGGACAGCTTGCCCTGGGCGATGCTGTAGCCGGCGAACTTGCCCGAGTACGGATTGAACGTCGTGAGCTCGATATTGTGAAAACTCAGGCTCATGTCGGTGAACGTCGCCGGCGAAAACGGGCTCAACTGGCCTTTGATCGATACCGGGGCATAGCGATCCACGCTGCCATCCAGCACCACTTGCGCGCGCGAGGCCGGATCCGAGGACAGGCCGACGACCGAGCCGTGCAGCCCGAGCATCGCGGCCGAGAAGGTTGGCTCGACCGTGTGGTCGGTGAAATTTGCCGCGCCATCGCGGATCGTGACGCGCCGGATGCGGATCGGCATGCCGGCGCCGGCACTGCTTGTCGGCGCCGCAGCGGCCGCCGGTGTTGCCCTGGCCGTCTTTGCGCTGGTTGTGGTCTTTCCGGTCTTCGCCGCCTTCGCAGCTTTTGCGGGTTTCGAGCTGGGCGCCGCGCCGTCGGTCGATGTGGCTGCCGGCGCCGATGCTGTTTCCGACCGCGCCGCGCCCGCCGGCCGCAGCACGTCCGATACGTTGAGGCTGCCGTTGGCGCCGATGATCACGCGAGCGTAGGCGCCGATCACGCCGACTTCCTCGACCTCGAGCGCATTCGGGCCTTGTTGATAGCGCAGACCGTTGATCTGCAGCGCCCGCCAGGTGATGAAGTCCGCGCCGGTCGGATTGTCGCGCGTGGCAAGATCGGTGACCTGTACGCCGCCGCTGACTTTGATCTGCGGCTGGCCCTTCTGCGGCGTGTCGGCGTAAGCCAGTTGCAGCTGCGACGACAGTTGACCGCGATAGATCGTCATCGCGGTCTGCTGCGCGATATAGGGCTGCAGCGGCGGCAGATCGAATTCCTTGAGCTCCAGCGTCACCGCCGCGGTGAGCGGCGCGAGGCTGATGGTGCCGGATCCGTGCAGGTGCCCGCCGGGCCCGAGACCGGTGTCGAGATCGAACGACAGCGGCTGCGTGGCACTGCTCGAGTAGTTCTGCACTGTCAGGTTCAGCGGCGAGATCTTGAGCGGCACCGCGGGTTTCACGCTCCGATCCTCGGTCGCAATGTTCGCACCATCGATCGCCAGGCGCGCCAGCGTGATGGTCCAGGCTGGCGCTGCCGGTCCGGCCGTGGGCGCCGGCTCGGCGGCCCGCTCGGGCGCTGCCTTGGCAGCAGCCGCTGCTCCCGAGCCGCCCGCCGCGGTGCCATGCGCGCCCGCATGGCCGCCTGGGGCGCTGGCAGACAGCAGACGCTGCAGGTTCAGGCTGCCATCGGCTTCGCGCCAGATCTGCAGCGCCGGGGCCTGCAGCGTCACCTGGCCGACACTGACGCGCCGTTCGGGTAAGACGATCGTGGTATTGGCGACATCGACCTCGGGCAGTTGTATCCACGGGGCGCCCGCGCTGCCTTTGTCGGCGCTCTCCATGTCCGCGCTCGCCGACGCGCTCGCTGCCGCGGCTGGCCCGCCCTTCGGCGCGATCGCCAGCGCGTGCACCTTGAGGCTGGGCAGCGTCAGCGACAGGCCGGTGTCAGCCGCCGCGACCACCCGATAATTGGCCTGCAGGTCGAGGCTGCCGCTGGTCAGCGCGAACGGCAGCGCATCCTCGAGATACGCGGCGATGGTCGAGGCCTTGAGACCGGTGATCGCGATTTCGCCGCTGGAGCCGAGCGGCTGCACCGAGAATTCGCCGGCCCAGTCGAGCTGCTCGCCGGCGCTGGTCGCGGCGCTGAATTTGTACCGGTTCTCGAATTGGCGCTGGGTGCGAAAATCGGTCAGCGAAAACTCGATCGGACTCAAGGTCGCGGTGAACGGCTCGCCGCGACTGCGATCCTCGAAATGCACCTGGCCCTGGTTGACGCTGAAGAGGCCGATGCGCAGTGCCGGCGGCGCGCTCGGGGCCGGAGCGGCCGGCTTCGGTCCGGCCGGCGGTGCCAGCTTCGCCAGATTGAGCGAGCCGTCCCGATTGAGGAGCGCGTGGACTTGCGGCTGCTCCAGCCGTACCTCGGCGAAGGTCCACGCCCGGTGCAGCAGCGAGGCGCTGGCGCTGAACTTGATTCGCAGCAGTGCGAAGCTCGCGATCGGCGTGCCGTCGGCTTCGGTCAACGCCAGGTCGCGGATCTCGGTGGCCAGCGAGAACGGATTGAAGCTCAGCGAGCCGATCGACAGCTTGCGGCCAAGATCGTGCTGCACGTAATCAATGGCCTCGTGGCGGGCGATGCGCGGCACCAGCAGGAACCCCGCCAGCGTGTACAGCAGCAGCAGTCCCGCCACGATGCCCAGCAGACGCACATGCGCACGCAGCCAACGGTGCGTGCGGTGGGCCGGTGATTTATCTTCCGAAACTTCCATATTCCAGGAAACTCCCCGCTTCTCTGGCGACCCGCGCCGACAACAGCATGCCCGAATGCGTCACCGGCAGCGTCAGAAATCCCGCGGCCCCCTCCAGTCGTGTCTCGGACACCGCCACCGTGCCGTCGTTGTCCTCGTCGAACTGCAGCAGCAACCGCCCAAAACCCAGCGACATCGTGCCGGCGATAATGCCCAGTTCGCGCCCGATGTCCCAGCGCCCCGAGTGCTCGCCGAGCAGTTCCTCGGCACTCGCCGGCCCGAGCAGGTGCCGTGCCCAGCGCGCTTGCGCGAAACGCCGCGCCGCGCGCGAACCCGCCGCCGGCGCACCGAGGAACACCACCCGGCCCGGCTGCGCCATCGGATAGTGCTCCAGACAGCGCCGTATCACCAGCCCGCCCAGACTGTGCCCCAGCAGGTGCACCCGTGGCGCCTCGATCGCAGCGATGCTATCGCGTAGCGCCTCGGTGATGCGCGCCAGCGGCGCTCCGACCGATGCGTAATGAAACACCTGCAGCCGAAAGCCGCGCTCGCGCTCCAGGCGGCGGCGCAGCCACAGCGACTCGACACCCGTCATCCACAACCCGTGCACATAGACGACGACGGTTGCGCCCTGCATCCGCGCCCCTAGCGCAGGGTCTGCTGCGCTCTCATGCCGGCGGCGGCATGCGCACCCGGATATGCAGCTCGCGCAGCTGGGCCTCGCTGACCTCGGTCGGCGCATCGCTCATCAGATCGGCCGCGGTCTGCGTCTTCGGAAACGCAATCACGTCGCGAATGCTCTCGGCGCCGGCCATCAGCATCGCGAGCCGGTCCAGGCCGAACGCGATGCCGCCATGAGGCGGTGCACCGAAGCGCAGTGCATCGAGCAGGAAGCCGAATTTCCCGCGCGCCTCTTCGGGTCCGATGCCGAGCAGGCCGAACACCACCGACTGCATCTCCTCGCGGAAGATTCGCACCGAACCGCCGCCGACTTCCGAGCCGTTGAGCACCATGTCGTAGGCGCGTGCCAGCGCGCCGCCGGGGTCGGCGCGCAGCGCCGCCGCATCATCGGTCTGCGGGGAGGTGAACGGATGATGCATCGCGCCCCAGCGCTGATTCTCGGGGTCCCACTCGAACATCGGGAAATCGACCACCCACAGCGGCCGAAAGCCCTCGCCCGCGAGCTTCAGATCCTGCGCCACCTTCAGCCGCAGCGCCCCCAGCGCGTCACTGACGGTCTTGGCACTGTCGGCGCCGAAGAACACCAGATCATTGTCGGCAGCGCCGCTGCGCTCGAGGATCCCGGTGAGCGCCGCATCGCTCAGGAACTTGATGATCGGCGACTGCAGGCCGTCGCGGCCGCGTGCACGTTCGTTGACCTTGATGTAGGCGAGTCCGCGGGCGCCGTAGCGCGCCACGAAGGCGGTGTACTCGTCGATGTGCTTGCGGCTCAGCGAGCCGCCGCCCGGCACCCGCAACGCGGCGACGCGTCCACCGGGATCATTGGCCGGCGCCGAGAACACCTTGAAGTCGCAGTCCTTTACCAGGTCGGCGACATCGACCAGCTCCAGCGCCACGCGCAGATCCGGCTTGTCCGAGCCGTAGCGGCGCATGGCGTCCTGATAGCTGATGCGCGGGAACGGCTGCGGCAGCTCCAGGCCCAGCACCTCGCGAAACAGCGTCACCGCGAGCCCTTCCATCAGCTGCATGATCTGATCCTGCGTCAGGAACGAGGTCTCGATATCGAGCTGCGTGAATTCGGGCTGGCGATCGGCGCGCAGGTCTTCGTCGCGAAAACAGCGCACGATCTGATAGTAGCGTTCCAGGCCCGCGATCATCAGCAGCTGCTTGAAGATCTGCGGCGACTGCGGCAGCGCGAAGAACTTGCCCGGATGGGTGCGGCTCGGGACCAGGTAGTCGCGCGCCCCTTCAGGCGTGGTCTTGGTCAGCATCGGGGTCTCGACGTCGACGAAACCTTGGGCATCGAGGTAGCCGCGCATCGAGCGCGTGATCCGATGCCGCAGCCGCAGCCGCCGGTTCATGACCTCGCGCCGCAGGTCGATGTAGCGATAGCGCAGGCGCACCTCTTCGCTGACCTCCTCATCGAGCTGGAACGGCAGCGGATCGCAGCGATTCAGCAGCGTAAGCTCCGACGCCACGATCTCGACCGCGCCGGAGGCCAGGTTCGGATTGACCGTGCCGGCCGGCCGCGGCCGCACCGTGCCGCGCACCTGCACCACGAACTCATGCCGCAACTTCTCCGCGGTCACGAAGATCGCCTGCTGGTCGGGATGGAACACGACCTGTACCAGTCCCTCGCGATCGCGCAGGTCGACGAAGATCACGCCGCCGTGATCGCGCCGCCGATGCACCCAGCCGGCCACGGCCACGCTCGCGCCGGTGAGCTGCTCATTGACCTGTCCGCAGTAATGGGTCCGCATCGACGTGTAGCCTCGAGGCAAGGGCCGCGAATGTTAGGGTGCGGGCGCCGGCGGCACAACCACGCCGAGCGTCACGATCATCTTCATCGCCGCATCGACACTCATCTCGAGCTCGATCGCCTGCGAGCGCGGCACCATCATGATGAAGCCGGAAGTCGGATTGGGCGTGGTCGGCACGAAAACGCATACCTGTGGCTCGCCGGTGTGCGCGCTGATCTGCGGCACGTCGCCCGCGGTCTGAAAGCCGATGCTCCAGATGCCCTGGCGCGGATACTCGATCAGCATGACCTTCTTGAACGAATTGCCCTGGTTCGACAGGATCGTGGTCGAGAAGGTCTTGACGCCGTTGTAGAGCGCACGCACGAACGGGATGCGATTGAGCAGATCCTCCCACAGCCCCACCAGCGTGCGGCCGATGATGTTTCCGACCAGCATGCCGGTGAAGATCAGCAGCAGCACCGCCAGCACCGCGCCGAGTCCCGGTATGTGGAAGCCGAACAACGCATCGGGGCGCAGCGGCGGCGGCAGCAGCAGCAGCGTCTGGTCCACCAGGTCCAGAATGAAACGCAGCACCAGCACCGTGACGAGGATCGGTACCCACACCAGCAGCCCCGCGATCAGATAGCGGCGCACGCTCAGCCTCATGACGTCACGGATCAACGGCCGCCCCGCCGCTTGCTGGCCTTGGTTCTGGCAGGGCGCACGTGCCGCGACGTGGCGCTCTTGCCGCGAGCGGCGCGCGCAGCGGTATTGCGCGTGGCGGCTGCCGGCGCCTTGGGAGCGGCGCTCGGCGCGGCCGTCTCCGCCTTGGCGGCCTTGGCATCGGCCTTGGTCTCGGCCTTGCTGTCGAGCTTGCTCTCGCCTTTGGCTTCGCCAGCGGCGGCCGCGCCGGTCTCGCTGGTGGTCTCGGTCTTAGTCTCGCTCTTGGCCGACGCGTCTTCCTTGTCGCTGCCGGCAAGGTTGCGCTTGTTGTCCTTGTCGGTCTTGAAGTCGGTCTCGTACCAGCCCGATCCCTTGAGACGAAACACCGGCGCCGAGATCAGCTTCTTGAACGTGTTCTTGCCGCACGACGGGCATTTCTTCAGCGGGTTGTCGGTGATCTTCTGCATCACCTCGGCGTAGTAGCGGCAGTGGCTGCATTCGTATTCGTAAAACGGCATATTCTTCCAGAGAAAACAGTGGCTCCCGGAGCCGATTATAGACGGCAGCGGCCTCAGTCATACCGGATAACGCTGCGCAACGGGAACTGATGCCAGGCGAAATCCCCGGCCAGGCGCAGATCGATCAGCGCTGCGAGGCCGCGGATCTCATAGCCCGCCATCATCGACAGTTCGGCGGCGGCGCGCATCGTCCCACCGGTCGCGAGCACATCGTCGATCAGCGCCACGCCCAGACGGCCGGCACCGGATTGCACTTCCAGCACCGCATTGCCGTATTCCAGCGCGTACGCGGCCGAGACCACCGGCGGCGGCAGCTTGCCCTGCTTGCGGATCGGCACGAAGCCCTTGTTGCGCCGGGCGGCGAGCCCGGCCGCGAGAATGAAGCCGCGCGACTCGATGCCCGCGAGCGCATCGATCTGCCGCCACTCCTGTTCGCTGAACAGCCGCTCCATCGCATCGAGCGTGGCGTCGAAGTGGGTACGCAGCAGCGGCGTGATGTCGCGGAAAAGGATTCCGGCCCGCGGAAAATCCGGCACATCGACTATGTGTCGTTTCAGATCGGTCATGACTGCGCTCGCGTCCCCTGGGGGCTGGGACCGTTTGTGTTGGGAAGTGACTTCAGAGGTATCAAAGTATAGGGCGGACTTTCGTTAATGAAAGTCCGCCCTATACTTTGATACCCCTGACGTTACCAGGCAGCGCGCCCGGGTCATGCCGGCGGGCACGCAGGCTGGATCACGAACCCACGGCCCGCATCTTGCGGTCTTTCTCGAACAGCAGCTCCGAGCCGCGCACGGTCACGCGGATCCGGTCGCCCGGCATGAATTCGTTGCGCAGGATGCGCTGTGCCAGCGGATTCTCGATCTGCTGCTGGATCGCCCGCTTCAGCGGCCGGGCGCCATACACCGGATCGAAGCCCGCCTCGCCGATCAGATCACGCGCCTTGTCGTCCAGATCGAGCTCCAGGTTGCGATCGAGCAGCCGCCGCCGAAGATAGCCGATCTGGATCTCCACGATCGCGCGAATCTGCTCGGTGGCCAGCGGATGGAACACGACGATGTCATCGACGCGGTTGATGAACTCGGGCCGGAAGTGCTGCTGCACGATTTCCATCACCGCGGTCTTCATGCGCTGGTAATTGCCCTCGCCCGCGAGTTCCTGGATCACCTGCGAGCCCAGGTTCGAAGTCATGATGATCACGGTATTGCGAAAATCCACCGTGCGCCCCTGACCATCGGTCAGCCGGCCGTCATCGAGCACCTGCAGCAGCACGTTGAACACGTCCTGGTGCGCCTTCTCGACCTCATCGAGCAGCACCACCGCATATGGCCGGCGCCGGACCGCCTCGGTCAGGTAGCCGCCCTCCTCGTAGCCGACATAGCCCGGGGGGGCTCCGATCAGGCGCGACACCGAGTGCTTCTCCATGAACTCGGACATATCGATCCGCACCATGGCCTCCTCGGTATCGAACAGGAACTCCGCCAGCGCCTTGCACAGCTCGGTCTTGCCGACGCCGGTGGGGCCGAGGAACATGAACGAGCCGGTCGGCCGCCGCGGATCCGACATGCCGGCGCGCGAGCGCCGTATCGCGTTGGCGACGATCCTCACTGCCTCGTCCTGACCGACCACGCGCTTCTCCAGCGCCTCCTCCATGCGCAGCAGCTTTTCCTTCTCGCCCTCGAGCATCTTCGACACCGGGATGCCGGTCCACTTGGAGACCACGTCGGCGATCTCTTCTTCGGTCACTTTGTTGCGCACCAGTTGCGGCGTCGCCTGCTCGGCGCGCTGTGCCTGGGCCAGCCGCTTCTCGAGCTCGGGGATGCGGCCGTACTGCAGCTCGGCCATGCGTGACAGATCGGACGCGCGCCGCGCCTTCTCGACCTCGAGCTTCGCCTGCTCGAGCTCTTCCTTGATCTTGCTGGCACCCTGCAGCGCCGCCTTCTCGGCCTTCCAGATCTCCTCGAGGTCGGCGTATTCCTTTTCCATCCCCTTGAGCGTCTGCACCAGCGTCGCCAGTCGGCGCTTCGAGGCCTCGTCTTCCTCTTTCTTCAGCGCCTCCTGCTCGATCTTGAGCTGGATGATGCGCCGCTCGAGCCGGTCCATCGCCTCGGGCTTGGAATCGATCTCCATGCGGATGCGCGCGGCCGCCTCGTCGATCAGGTCGATCGCCTTATCGGGCAGCTGCCGGTTGCTGATGTAGCGGTGCGACAGCGTCGCCGCGGCCACGATCGCCGGATCGGTGATATCGACCCCGTGATGCACCTCATAACGCTCCTTGAGTCCACGCAGGATCGCGATCGTGTCCTCGACGCTGGGCTCATCGACCAGCACGATCTGGAAGCGACGCTCGAGCGCCGCGTCCTTCTCGATGTACTTGCGGTACTCATCGAGCGTCGTGGCGCCCACGCAATGCAGCTCGCCGCGCGCCAGCGCCGGCTTGAGCATGTTGCTCGCGTCCATCGAGCCTTCGGCGCGGCCCGCGCCGACCATCGTGTGCAGCTCGTCGATGAACACGATCACCTGGCCTTCCTGCTTTGCCAGGTCGGTCAGCACCGCCTTGAGTCGCTCTTCGAACTCGCCGCGGAACTTCGCGCCGGCGACCAGCGCGCCCATGTCGAGCGCCAGGATGCGCTTCTTCTTCAGGCCCTCGGGCACCTCGCCGTTGACGATGCGCTGCGCCAGGCCTTCGACGATCGCGGTCTTGCCGACGCCGGGCTCGCCGATCAGCACCGGGTTGTTCTTGGTGCGACGCTGCAGCACCTGGATCGTGCGGCGAATCTCGTCGTCACGGCCGATCACCGGGTCGAGCTTGCCGGCGCGCGCTCGCTCGGTCACATCGACCGTATATTTCTCGAGCGCCTGGCGCTTTTCTTCGGCCGCCGGGTCATCCACCTTCTCGCCGCCGCGCACCTCCTCGATCGCCTTCTCGATCGCGGCGCGCGTGACCTTCACGTCCTTGAGCGCCTTGCCGACCGCGCCCCGATCGTCGATCGCCGCGAGCACGAACAGCTCGCTCGAGATGTACTGATCCCCGCGCTGCTGCGCCAGCTTGTCGGTGACATTGAGCAGCCGACTCAGGTCGTTCGAGATCTGCAGGTCACCGCCATGACCCTCCACCTTCGGCAGCTGCTCCACGATTCTGGTCAGGGCAGCTCGCAGACGATTGACGTCGACCGCCGCCTTGATCAGCAGCGGGGCGACGCCACCGCCCTCGGCCTCGAGCATCGCCAGCAACAGGTGTGCCGGCTCGATGAACTGATTGTCGCGACCGACGGCCAGCGACTGGGCATCGGCCAAAGCCGCCTGGAACCGGCTGGTGAGTTTATCCATGCGCATAGAGTTAACCCGTGCGGCTAAAGTTGCAGTCTCGTCCCAAATCGTGCGGTTGGGAAATCCGTATCATCCCTTAGCGATCAGTGGGGATGATGCTAAGCAATTCAAGCGCCTGGCCGCCACCTCGGCCAGTTCGGCCGTTTCGGCCAGTTCGGCCGGCGCGGCCAGCAGCGGCCTGGCGTGAGCGCGCCGCCGGGATCTACCCGCGCTTCAGCCGCTGAGCCACAGCTCCGCGCACACGATCACCGCGACCCCGCAGGCGATCAGCAGCACCTGCGCCGCGGCAGCCCTCGGGTCCACGCGTCGATGCAGGCCGGGAATCAGGTCAGCCACCGCCACGTAGATCAGCGACGCGGCGGCAACCGAGATCGCATACGGCAGCACGTCGAGCGTGCGGCGCAGTGCAATAAAGCCCGCCAGACCGCCCAGGATCGACGTCAGGCTGCTGGCCGCGTTGAACCACAGCGCGCGCACCGGGCTCATGCGAGCGTGCAGCAGCACTGCCAGGTCGCCGAGTTCCTGCGGGATCTCGTGCGCGGTGATCGCGATCGTGGTCAGCACCCCGAGCTTGGTGTCGGTCAGGAACGCGGCCGCGATCAGCACGCCGTCGAACGCGTTGTGCACGCCGTCGCCGAACAGCACGATCCAGCCGGCGGCGCGATCACGATGCGCCTCGTGCGGGGAATGCGTCTCGCAGCTCTCGGTATGGCAGTGCCGCCACAGCACCAGTTTCTCCAGCACGAAGAACAGCGCGATGCCGGCCAGCACCGCCGCCCCGATCGCCTGGATGCGCGCCGGTCCGACGCTGGCGATCGCCTCGGGCAGCAGCCCGATCAGTGCCGCTGCCAGCATCGCTCCGGTGGCAAAGCTGATCAGGTGTGGCAGCAGGCGGGTGCGGCGCGCCTCGGACAGCAGCAGAAATCCGCTCGCCAGCGCCGCGCTGAGTGCGCCGCCGAAGAACGTGGCTGACAAAATCCATACCAGGGTCATGGCCGGCTGATCCAGTGTCTGCCTTTGCGGCAGCTTCGTTCGGACGCTGCAGTCACTCTAGCACGCGCCCCACGGCCACTAGGGCGAGCACGCATCGATCCAGATCAGCGCGGCCATGCGCCCGGTGATGCCATCGCGCCGGAACGAGTAGAACGACCCGGCCTCGCCGAAGGTGCAGCGCGGCTCGCTATGGATCGAACGCAGCCCGAGCGCCCACAGCCGCTGGTGCGCGAGCCGCTGCAGATCGCACTGCCAGCGCCCGCGCTCGTTGGGCGCGAATGCGTCCGCCGCGCTCGCGTCGCGCCCGCAGAATGCCCAACGGACCTCCTCGCCCACCTCGAAATGAGCGGGGCCGATCGCCGGGCCGAGCCAGGCCAGCAGCTCATCGCCGGCGCCACCGATCGCCGCGATGGTGGCCTCGAGCACTCCGGCTGCGAGGCCGCGCCAGCCCGCATGCGCGACCGCCACCGCGGCACCATCGCGCCGCGCCAGCAGCACCGGCAGGCAGTCGGCCACCAGCACCGCCAGCACCCGCCCCGCCCGGCGCGTCACCGCCGCATCGCCCTGCGGCGCCGGCGCGCCTGCGCGCTGATGGTCCGCGTCCACCACCGTGGTGCCGTGCACCTGTGACAGCCACAGCGGCTCGGCCGGTAACGCCAGCTCGCCCGCGACGCGCCGACGATTCTCAGCGACCGCCAGCGCGTCGTCGCCGAGCCTGGCGCCCAGGTTGAGCGAAGCGTAGCGGCCCGCGCTCACGCCTCCAGTGCGCAGCGTGAAGACCGCACGCACGCCGCGCGCGACCGGCCAGTCGGGTTGCAGCATCCCGGGCGTGGTCATCGCGCGCGTCGCGGCGCCGCCGCTTGCGCATCGGCGCGTAACGCCGCGAGCAACCCCTGGAAATCCGCCGGCAACGGCGCTTCGAACACCAGTTCGCGCCCGCTGCGCGGATGGCTGAACGTCAGTCGCTGCGCGTGCAGCGCCTGGCGCTGAAATGCCTGCAGCAGGCGGTTCAGCTGCGCCGACCCGCCCGCAAGCAGCCGCCGCCTGCCGCCGTACACCGGGTCGCCGACCAGCGGTAGTCCGACGTGCGCCAGATGCACCCGGATCTGATGGGTACGCCCGGTCTCGAGTCGCACCCGCAGCAGCGTGTGCGCGCGAAACCGCTCCTCGATGCGAAAATTCGTGACCGCTTCGCGGCCATCGCCGCGCACCGCCATGCGCGTGCGCACACTGCGATGCCGACCGATCGGCTGGTCGATGCGCGCGCCACCGGTGGGCTGTCCCGCGACCAGCGCCAGATATTCGCGGCCAATTTCACGCGCGGCCAGCTGTGCCACCAGCCGTGTGTGCGCCTCGGGTGTCCGCGCCACGATCAGCAACCCGCTGGTCTGCTTGTCGAGCCGATGCACCAGCCCGGCTCGGGGAACCTGCGCCAGCGCCGGATCATGTGCCAGCAGCGCGTTCTGCAGCGTGTGCGCGCGATTGCCCGCACCGGGATGCACCACCAGGCCGGCTGGTTTGTTCAGCACCAGCAGATCGCGATCCTGGTGCACGACATCGAGCGGCAGCGCTTCGGGCGCCACGCTGTGGTCGGCTTCGAACTGCGCCTCGAGCACGATCTGCTCGCCCCCCTCGACCCGGTCGCGTGCGCGCACCGCCTTGCCGGCCAGCCGCACTGCGCCCTGGCGGATCCAGCGCTGCAATCGCGCGCGCGAGTACTGCGGCAATGCGGCCGCCAGCGCCTGGTCCAGGCGCAGTCCGGCCGCCGAGGGCGGCAGCTCGAGCACATGGGTCTGGAACTCGGGGGGCATCGGATGGGTCAGGTGTAGGTCGGCTATACTGGGTTGATCAACGATTCATTCTCCTAGGGTCCTTCCTTGAGTTCACAAACTAGCGCGGCCCCGGGTCGCTGGCGGCTGCTGGGTGCGGTGTTTGCGGCATCGCTGTGCCTGCTCACCGGCTGCTCGTACCTGCATTCCACCAAGAAGATCAAGACGGCCAACGCCGAGACGCTGTACATCAACGCCCACAAAGCGATGATGAACAACGACTTCGAGTATGCCATCAAGCAGTATGAGGCGCTGACCGCGCGCTTTCCATTCACCAACCAGGCGCGTCAGGCGCGCCTCGACGTGATCTACTGCTATTACCGCAAGGGCGAGAAGGAAACGGCCATCGATGCGGCCGACCAGTTTCTGCGCGAGAACCCGACTCACCCGCGCGTCGACTACGCCTGGTACATGAAGGGCCTGATCTACTTCGAGCGCACGCCCTATTCGATCGAGCGCTTCTTCGGCGTCGACATGGCCAAGCGGCCGCCGACCGACCTGCTGAAATCGATCACCGCGTTCAACACGGTCGTCACGCAATATCCGAACAGCGATTACGCGCGCGATGCGCTGCGACGCATGACCTACCTGCGCAATCGCCTGGCCGAGTACGAGGTCAACGTGGCGCGCTATTACGTCAAGCGCGGCGCCTACATCGCGGCTGCGCGGCGCGCGCAGGGCGTGATCGAGCACTATGACGGCGCGCCCTCGGAACAGGCTGCGCTCGCGATCATGCTCGAGTGCTATCGGCGGCTGGGCTACACCGAGCTGGCGGCGAACGTCGAGCGCGTCTACCAGGCCAACTATCCGGCAACCAACGAGTGCCGCGACCGCCAAGGGCAAGCACTGGTGGCAGATATGGCGCCGATAGGCACGCGCCCGGTGGCTGCCCGCCGGCACTCTAGCGTCGATAGCCGTTGGTGATTGGATAGCGCCAGTCGCGACCGAACGCGCGCCGGCTCACGCGCACCCCGGGCGGCGCCTGCCGGCGCTTGTATTCGGCGCGCTTGACCATGTCGAGCACGCGCGCCACCACCGCGCGATCGAAGCCGCGCTCGCAGATCTCCTCGACCGACAGGTCATCCTCGATGAAGGCCTCCAGGATCGGATCGAGCACCTCGTACGGCGGCAGCGAATCGGTGTCTTTCTGGTCGGGCCGCAGTTCCGCGGTGGGCTCGCGCTCGAGCACGCGCGTAGGGATCACCGCCGACAACCGGTTGCGGTAGCGCGCCAGGCGGTACACCAGCATCTTGCTGCAGTCCTTGATCGGTGCGAAGCCGCCGGCCATGTCGCCATAGAGGGTCGCATAGCCGACCGCCATCTCGCTCTTGTTGCCGGTAGTCAGCAGCATGCGCCCGGTCTTGTTCGAGATAGCCATCAGCAGCACGCCGCGGCAGCGCGCCTGGATGTTCTCCTCGGTGGCATCGGGCTTGCGGCCGGCGAATTCGCCCGCGAGCGCCTCCAGCGTCGCCGCAAACATGTTCTCGATCGAGATCGAGCTCAAGGTGACGCCGAGCGCCTGCGCCTGCGCGGCCGCATCCTCCCGGCTCATGGCCGAGGTATAGCGCGACGGCATCATCACCGCGTGCACCCGCTCGGGCCCGAGCGCATCGACTGCGATCGCCAGCGTCAGCGCCGAATCCACGCCGCCGGACAGTCCCATGACCGCGCCCGGAAAGCCATGCTTGTTGACGTAGTCGCGTACCCCGAGCACCAGCGCGCGATACACGCTCTCCTCGTCCGACAGCTCCGGCGCGACGGTGCCCGCCAACGGCACCAGCATTGCGCCGCGGCGCTCGAATTCGACGCTGTACAGGCCGTCCTGGAACGCGTCGGCGCGCATCACGAGCTGCGCCTGCGCGTCCATCACGAATGAATTGCCGTCGAATACCAGCTCATCCTGGCCGCCCAGCAGGTTCAGGTACACCGCCGGCAGCCCGGTCTCGCGGATGCGATCACCGACCACGTACTCGCGTTCACGCTGCTTGTGGATCTCGTACGGCGACGCATTGATGATCAGCAGGGCCTCGGCGCCGAGCCCCTTCGCCGCCTGCGCCGGCGCTGGTTCCCAGACGTCCTCGCAGATCAGCAGTCCGAGGCGCCAGCCGTCGAAATCCACCACCGTGGCCTCGGTACCCGGCGCGAAATAGCGCTTCTCGTCGAACACCTTGTAGTTCGGCAGCACCGCCTTGCGATGCTGCGCCAGCACGCGGCCGCCGCGAAACAGCAGCGCTGAATTATGGATCTTGCCCTCGGCGTACTCCGGATAGCCGACCAGCACGCCGATCTCGGGCACCGCCTGCTTGAGCTCGGACAGCGCGCGCTCGATCTGCAGCCGCAGGCCGCGGTGGAACAACAGATCCTCGGGCGGATAGCCTGAGAGCGTCAGCTCCGGAAACAGCACCAGGTCGGCCCGCAGCGCATCGCGCGCGCGCCGCGCCTCGGCCACCACGCGCTCGAGGTTGCCGCGAACATCGCCGACCAGCAGATCCAGCTGCGCCAGCGCGATCTTCAGTCGGTTGCTGCGCGCCACCGGCACTCCGGTGAATCAGCGGTCCGGCGAAGCGGCGTTCGCGCGCTGATCAACGCCGCGCTCGCCCAGCGCCCTTGCCGCGCCGGCCGCTTCGGCCACGCGCGCCGCCCGGGGCGCGGCGGGCGGCTTTTGCCCGCGCCACTGGCCGCGACTTGGGCGCCGGCTTGCGCGCAGAGCTGCGTGCGGATGCTCGCGCCGGCGGGCGCTTGCCCGATCGCTTCGGCGACGTGCCGGCCGCGCCGGCAGCGCCGCCGAGCGAGCGCGGCCGCGGCGATATCTCGGGCCCGGCCTTGCTCGCCCGCGCAGCCTGGTCCGACGCGCTCTTCGCGGCCGCAGCCCGCCGCTTGCCGAGCAGCTCCGCCATCGCGCGGCCCAGCTCCGCGGGCGATTTGACGGTGCGCACGCGCGCGGCCTCGAGCGCCTGGTACTTGTCGGCCGCGGTGCCCTTGCCGCCCGCGATCACCGCGCCGGCATGCCCCATGCGCTTGCCGGCAGGCGCGGTGACGCCCGCGATATAGGCCACCACTGGCTTGGTCACGTAGCGGCGGATGTGCTCGGCGGCGGCCTCCTCATCCGACCCGCCGATCTCCCCGACCATGATGATGCCCTCGGTCTGCGGGTCGCGCTCGAACAGCTCGATCACGTCGATGAAATTCATGCCACGCACCGGGTCCCCGCCGATGCCGACACAGGTGCTCTGACCGAGCCCGTTGTTGGTGGTCTGGAATACCGTCTCATAGGTCAGCGTGCCCGAACGCGAGACGATGCCTACGCAGCCTTTCTTGTGAATGAATCCCGGCATGATGCCGATCTTGCACTCCCCCGGCGTGATGATGCCGGGACAGTTCGGACCGATCAGGCGCGTCGCCGACCCGGTCAGCGCCGCCTTGACCTTGACCATGTCGTTGACCGGCAGGCCCTCGGTGATGCACACGACCAACTCGATGCCGGCATCGGCCGCTTCCAGGATCGCATCGGCCGCATACGGGGCCGGCACGTAGATCATGCTGGCAGTCGCGCCGGTCTCGCGCACCGCATCGCGCACCGTGTCGAACACCGGCAGATCGAGATGGCGTTCGCCGCCGCGCCCCGGAGTCACGCCGCCGACCAGGCGGGTGCCATAGGCGATGCATTGCTGCGAATGAAAAGTGCCCTGCTTGCCGGTGAAGCCCTGGCAGATCAGTTTGGTGCGGCTGTTGACGAGAATGCTCATGCGGGTCCTTGGAGCTGCGGCTGAACGCGCCGTGGTGGATTCAAGCGGCCTTGCGGGCGGCCGCGATGACCTTCTTGGCGGCATCGGTGAGATCGGCGGCCGCAATGATGGCCAGTCCGCTCGCAGCCAGCCGCTCGCGTGCGGCCTGCGCGTTGGTGCCCTCCAGCCGCACCACCACCGGCACCTTCACGCCGACGTTCTTCACTGCATTGATGACGCCATCGGCGATCAGATCGCAGCGCACGATGCCGCCGAAGATGTTGACCAGGATCGCCCGCACGTGGGGATTGGACAGGATCAGCTGAAATGCCGCGGTGACGCGATCGCTGGTGGCGCCGCCGCCGACATCGAGAAAATTCGCCGGCCGGCCCCCGTGCAGCTGGATCAGGTCCATGGTTGCCATCGCGAGCCCGGCGCCGTTGACCATGCAGGCGATGTTGCCATCGAGCGAGACGTAATTCAGATCGTGCTCGCTGGCACTGCGCTCCATCGGGTCTTCCTGTCCCAGGTCGCGCAGCGCCGCCATCTCCTTCTGTCGGAACAGCGCATTGGCTTCGATGTCGATCTTGGCATCGAGCGCCACCAGCGCGCCGCCCCTGGTCACGATCAGCGGATTGATCTCGATCAGGCTCGCATCGCGCTCGATGTAGAGCCGGTACAGCGCCTTCACGATCGACTGGAACTGCTCGATCTGTTTCGGTCCCAACCCCAGGCCGAAGGCGAGCTGGCGGCACTGGAAGGCCTCGAGTCCGGTCGCCGGGTGCACGGTCACCGACAGGATCTTCTCCGGCGTCTGGTGGGCGACCTCTTCAATGTCCATGCCGCCGGCCGCCGAGGCCACCACCGCGATGCGGCCGCGCTCGCGATTGAGCGTCAGGCTCAGGTAGAGTTCGCGCTCGATGTCCGAGCCGGACTCGACATAGACGCGCTCGACCGGCAAGCCCGCCGGGCCGGTCTGCTTCGTGACCAGCCGCTGACCGAGCATGCCCGCCGCCGCCGCGCGCACCTGTTCCAGGTCGCGTGCGAGCCGGACGCCGCCCGCCTTGCCGCGACCGCCCGCGTGCACCTGCGCCTTGACCACCCAGACTGCGCCGCCGAGCGCCTGCGCGACCGCGACCGCCTCATCGGCGCTGGCCGCGACGCGACCGGGGGGCACGGGGATCCCGTAGCTGGCGAGAAGCTTCTTGGCTTGGTATTCGTGCAGGTTCATCTGCGACCACCCGGGAGCTGAAAAGCTGCGGATTGTCGCGGAAACCGGCGCCCGAGGCCAGCGCGCCGGTTCAGCTGGCCAAGCGCGAGCGATCAGCTCCCTATCGCTGCGGGTCGCTCGCGCTCGGTTGGTTATTTGACGCTGTAGCCCCGCGCCTCCAGGCACGCGGTCATCGCGCGATTGTACTGATCACGCCGCGAGCCGCTGTCCCCGGGCCCGACGCCGCCGCCCGGCTGCGTCGGATCGAAACCGGTCTGCCCCTTCGACCAGCTGTGACATTCGTACTGATCCGCTGCCTGCTGCTCCTGGGTCTGGCCGTTCTTCGGGTAGATGAAGAAGCTGTCGCTCGAGGGCCCAGGGCTCGCGGCTTCCGGGGGCGCACCCGGCTGATCTGCGCCTGGCGGCGGATCCACCACCACGTAGCCGTTGGCGTTCGGCTGCCACTGGTAGTAGACGTTATCGGCGTAGTAATACGGCGCGCCGCCCACCCACACCGTGGTGTAGAACGGCGGCAGCACCGTCAGGAACAAGCCCGCGGGCGGCCCCACGACCATGAAGCCACCCGGGCCGGGTGCATACCAGACACCGCCCCAGAAATAGTAGCGGCTGCCACGCCAGTAGTATGGCCGGTAGCCGCCCGGCAGCGTGCGCACGACGCTACCGCGCGATGGATAGTAATGACCGTGGTTGTAGCGATTATCGAGCACCTCGCCCCGGCCAACGTGGCCGCGGTCCACCGCGCGCTCAGCGCCGCGGCCGCCCTGATCGTGGCGCTCATCCGCGTGACTCGCAGCGCCGGCCCCGAGCGCCAGCCCTGCCAGCAGCAACAGCACCAGTCGGTTCTTGGATGCCACTCTCATCTGCATGCCTTGCACCTGTATCCGTTGCATCATCGGCCGATTCAGCCGAGCTTGTAGCCGCGCGCATCGAGGCAGGCGCCGATCGCTCGCCGATAGTTCGACGCTGCCGCCGCCTGCGCGGCCGCACCCTGCGAGTACCCCTGATCGAGGCGGGCCTGCTCGTAGTTGGCGCGCGCCTGGGCGTTGGCATCGCTGGCCGAGCCGACCGCGGCGCCCGTGAGGCCGCCAAACACGGCGCCGAAGCCCGCATCGCGCGGGCCAGCAATCGCCGCGCCCAGGATCGCTCCGGCGATCGCGCCGACCGCGGTGCCGGCACCGGGCGGGTTTGCAGGCTCGACGACCACGCGTTGGGCGGGCGGCACACTGGGGGCGCTCGGATCGAAGCCGGTCTGCTGCACGGCCCAGACGTGACATTCATAGCGATCGCGCTCGAGCTGCTGCGGGCTCTGGCCCTGCGCGGGGTAGACGATAATCGGGCTGGGCGCGGGCACCGGCTGGTTGGCCACGGCCATGCGCCTCGGCGGCGGCGCCTCGCAGGCCACGAGCAGTGCGCACAGGCCCAGAACCGACCAGGTTCGCAGTTTAAGTCGCTGATTAGTCATATGCTGCTGCATCATAACGACTTCGCCTCGCAGAGGTTGACATGTACGCCGTGAACCCGACCTGAATGCTTAGATTGCGCCTTCCCGAAACAGTTTCAATGCCCCGTTGCGTCCCCGCAGGCCGAAGCCCGACCCCATGAGCGTACCCTCACCGGGTGCCAGTAGGGCACCTGACCGCGATCCGCCACGGGCGCCTCCCTCGTCGGCGTCGCAGATAGCGCAAGCCACAGCGGCCGCTGCGGACGCGGCGACGCCGGCCCCCCAGGGCAGCGATCTCGCCTGGCGCGTGGTTGGCCTCGCCAATCTCTACCGGCTGCTGTTGCCGCCGGTACTCTGGGGCTTGCAGCTGCTCACGCGACCGACACCGACGGTGGGGGCCAGTAATCCGGACCTGTTCACAGCCATCTGCATTGTCTACTGGGTGCTCGGGGGCCTGGTCGCCTTTGCCGGCCGGGGTCGATGGCGCAGCCTGCACGCCCTGGTATTCGCGCACATCCTGCTCGACACAGCCGCAATCTGTTCGCTGGTGTTCAGCAGCGGCGGGGTGTCGAGCGGGCTCGGCATCCTGCTGGTAATTCCGGTCGGAGCGATGTCGCTGCTGGCCGAAGGCCGTGCGAGCCTCGGCGTCGCCGCGCTGGCAGCGCTCGGGCTGCTGACACAGCAGATCCTGGCGGTGTTCGCCGGCTACGCTCAGACCTACGACTATTCGCTGGCCGGCATGCTGGGCGCGGTGGTGTTCCTGGTCGCGCTGATGGCCTGGCCGGTGTCCAGCCGCCTGCGCGAGAGCGAAGCGCTGGTGCGCCGCCAGGAGCTCGATCTGGCCAATCTGGCGCAGCTGTCGCAATACATCGTGCAGCGCCTGCGCGAGAGCATCCTGGTCGTGGACCCGTCGGACCGCATCCGGCTGATCAACGAGTCGGCGGCACAGGTGCTCGGCGATGACGTCGCCGTGCCCGGCGCCCTGGTCGGCGAGGTCGCCCCGCACCTGCTGTATCTGCTGTCGACCTGGCGGCAGGACGGGACCCTGATACTGCGCGGCGAGGCTGGCACCTTCGTGGCCGCTGACGGCGCGCGCGTCATTCGGCCGCATTTCGCACCGCTCGGCAGCAGCGAGCCATCCCCGATCATCGTGTTTCTGGAAGACACCGGCGAGCTGGCGGCCAAGGTGCAGCAGACCAAGCTTGCGGCACTCGGTCGCCTCTCGGCCAGCATCGCGCATGAGATCCGCAATCCGGTTGGCGCCATGAGCCACGCCGCGCAGCTGCTGGCTGAATCGAGCGCGCTGAGCGCGGCCGATCGCCGGCTGACCGAGATCATGCAGGACCACTCGCGGCGCGTCAGCGGCATCATCGATAACATCCTGCAGCTCTCGCGCCGCGAGCCGCCGCGGCCGGAGCGGCTGATGCTCGCGGCCTGGACACGGCGCTTTCGTGACGAATTCTGCGACACCTTGCAGCTGTCATGGCAGCGGCTCATCATCGATCCGGATTCCGAAGACGTCGAGCTGCGCATCGATGGCAGCCAGCTGCATCAGATCTTCTGGAACCTGTGCCAGAACAGTGTCACGCACGCGCTGCCGCATGCGGGAGGCGCACCGATCGAACTGCGCTACGGACGGCTCGCCGGGGTCGGCCGGCCGTACCTGCAGGTCGCCGATCGCGGCCCGGGCATCGCACTAGCCGATGCGGAACGGATCTTCGAACCGTTCTTCACGCGCGCCGCGCGCGGCACCGGCCTCGGCCTGTTTCTGGCGCGCGAGCTCGCACAAGCCAACGGTGCCACCCTGCTGTATGAGGCGCGCGAAGGCGGCGGTAGCATCTTTCGCATCGTATTCTCCGATCCGAGCCGATGGAGCGACAACCAGTATTGAGATGACGGCGTGGATACCCCGAGCAAACCCATAGTCCTTGTGGTCGATGACGAGCCCGACCTGATCGAGCTGGTGTCGCTGACGCTCAGTCGCATGAATCTCGCGACCGACTCGGCGGGCGATCTGGCTGCGGCGCGCGCCAAACTCAACGAGCGCCGCTTCGATCTGTGCCTGACGGACATGCGCCTGCCGGACGGCGACGGACTTGACCTGGTGGCCTGGATCCAGGAAGTGCACGCCGAGGTGCCGGTCGCCGTGATCACCGCCCATGGCAACGTGGAATCGGCGGTGCGCGCGCTCAAGCTGGGCGCCTTCGATTTCGTCTCCAAGCCGCTGGACCTCGGCGTGCTGCGCAAGCTGGTCGCCAAGGCCATCAAGCTCGGCAGTCGCCCGGGCACCGCGCCGGCCGTGACCACCCCTGGATCGCGACTGCTGGGACATTCCGCCGCGATGGCCGCGCTGCGTGAACTGATCGCACGGGTCGCACGCAGCCAGGCGCCGGTACATATCACCGGCGAGTCCGGTACCGGCAAGGAACTGGTGGCGCGGCTGATTCACGAGACCGGTGCGCGCGCGGACGCACCGTTCGTTCCGGTCAACTGCGGTGCGATTCCGTCGGAGCTGATGGAGAGCGAGCTGTTCGGTCACAAACGCGGCAGCTTCACCGGCGCCATCGCCGACAAGCGCGGCCTGGTGCAGAGCGCCGAGGGTGGCACGCTGTTTCTGGATGAGGTCGCGGACCTGCCGCTGCACATGCAGGTCAAGCTGCTGCGCCTGATCCAGGAGAAGACCGTGCGCCCGATCGGCGAGCAGCGCGAACTGCCGGTCGATGTGCGGGTGCTGTCCGCGACGCACAAGAATCTGGCCGAGCTGGTCGCCCAGGCGCGCTTTCGCGAGGATCTCTACTATCGCATCGACGTCATCGAGATTCGCGTACCGGCGCTGCGCGAGCACGCCGAGGACATTCCCGAGCTCGCTGACGCGATGCTCGAGCGCCTGTCGGCGCGCATCGGCGCCGAGCTGCCGACGATGACGCCCGCGGCACGCGCGGCGCTGCAGCGCTACGCATTTCCCGGCAATGTGCGCGAGCTGGAAAACATCCTCGAGCGCGCCATCGCGCTGTCGGCCTCCGGTGTGATCGACGCCGAGGACCTGCAACTGCGCCAGCCGCTCGCCGCGCTGGCGAGCGAGCTCGCGGCCGGCGAGTCCACCGCGTCGCCTGCGGCCGCGATCGCAACCGTCGCCGCCGCGGGCGCCGCTCCCGGCACCGCGCTCGGCGATCAGCTCGAAAACATGGAGCGCGCAGCGATCGTCAAGGCGCTGGAACAGACGCGCTACAACAAAACCGCCGCGGCGAAACTGCTGGGGATGAGCTTTCGGGCGCTGCGCTACCGGGTGAAGAAACTCGGCATCGAGTAGCCGCTGACGTGCAGCGTCAGATGCTGACAATGCCCGACACCGCTTGTCGTCATCCGCGGCCAGTGCTTAGGTTAAAGACCGCACCAGCCTGCTAAAATAACTTTTAGAAACAATGGCTTGAAAACTCGCCGCGGGTGGCATGGGCGTTGCATCTTCCTCCACAGCGGCGGCATGGCCGCAGCCTATTTACCTACATGGAGTCCTGCGGACATGAAGACGATGCAAAAGGGTTTCACACTGATCGAATTGATGATCGTGGTCGCGATCATCGGTATCTTGGCGGCGGTCGCCATCCCGGCCTACCAGAACTACGTGATCCGCGGTCAGGTCACGGAAGGTCTGAGCCTGGCTTCAGGCTGGAAGACGGCGATCTCTGAGTACTACGCTCAGAACGGCGCGTTCCCGACCTGCTCCTCGACCACCGGCGGCGCGGGCTGCGTGGCCGCGACGGCGGCAGGCAGCGGCAAGTACGTGAGCTCGGTCACGGTTGGCGCGGGCGGCCAGATCATCATCGCCTACAGCGGCTCACAGGTGAACGCCAAGCTGAAAGGCTTCGTGCTCGACATCTCGCCCGGCCTCAGCCAGAACAACGATATCGTCTGGATCTGCGGTACGGCGGGCGTGCCGACGGCCCCGGCTCTGTTGACGGCTCCGCAGGCGGATGCCTCGACGGTACCGGCGTCGTATCTGCCGACCAGCTGCCACGCCTAAGCGCGGCGAT
Source organism: uncultured Gammaproteobacteria bacterium (assembly GCA_963701975.1). Taxonomy (GTDB): domain Bacteria; phylum Pseudomonadota; class Gammaproteobacteria; order Steroidobacterales; family Steroidobacteraceae; genus FEN-1191. The sequence continues at coordinate 1,677,087 of OY969692.1, read as the reverse complement.
CGAACAATCGGTTGTTCGATGGAAGCCCCTCTTCGGAGGGGCTTCTTCTTTTGGGAGCCGAATCACGTAGTTTGCGCCGCCGCTATGTAAACATTCTGCTGATATTGACATTGCTCGTCGGGGCCAACTGAGTAGACTAGGCGCATTCCTTAACGCCTCGGTACCTTTCTAAGCTGATGAATGACAACGCTTCTTTGGCTTTAAATCCGTCGCGGTCAAGCTTGGGTGGCCTGCCCCAGCGACTGGTTCAGGACGGCGTGGTCGACGAATCCCTGATGCATGCTGCACTGCAGGCGGCGGCCGACAAGAAAACCAGCTTCGTTACGCAGCTGATCGCGGGCGGAGTGGTCAAGGCACGCGACGTGGCCATTACCGCGGCGGCCGAATACGGCGTGCCGCTGTTCGACCTCGATGCGCTGACCGTTGACCTGGAGGCGGTGCGCACGGTCTCGGACAAGCTGCTGGCCAAGCACCGGGTGCTGCCGCTGTTCAAGCGCGGCAAACGGCTGTTCCTGGGCGTTGCCGATCCGACCAATCTGCACGCGATCGACGAGATCAAGTTCCAGACCAGCCTCGCGGTCGAGGCGATCGTCGTCGAAGACGACAAGCTGCAGCGCAAGCTCGACAAGGCGATCGAACAGGTCGACACGCAGATGCCGAGCCTGGGCGAAGACGAGGGGGTCGACCTCGAATCGCTCGAGGTCAGCGGTGGCGATGAGGAAATCGGCGGCGATGTCGCGCGCGACGACGTCGAAGACGCGCCGATCGTGCGGTTCGTGAACAAGGTACTGCTCGACGCCATCCGCCGCGGCGCCTCGGACGTGCATTTCGAGCCGTATGAAAAGATGTTTCGCGTGCGCCTGCGCATGGACGGAGTGCTGAAGGAGGTCGCGCAGCCGCCGGTGCAGCTGACCGGCAAGATCGCCGCGCGCCTCAAGGTCATGGCGCGGCTCGACATCGCGGAGCGCCGCGTGCCGCAGGACGGGCGCATCAAGATGCGGCTGTCGAAGACCCGCGCGATCGACTTTCGCGTCAGCAGCTGCCCGACGCTGTACGGCGAGAAGATCGTGCTGCGTATCCTGGACCCCTCGCAGGCCATGCTCGGCATCGAGGCGCTCGGCTACGAGCCGTTCCAGAAGGAGCTCTACCTCAAGCATCTGGCCAAGCCGCAGGGCATGATCCTGGTCACCGGCCCGACCGGCAGCGGCAAGACGGTGTCGCTGTATACCGGACTGAACATCCTCAATCGCGAGGATCTGAACATTTCAACGGCCGAGGACCCGGCGGAAATCAACCTGCCGGGCGTCAACCAGGTGAACGTCAACAACAAGGTCGGCCTCACGTTTGCGTCGGCGTTGCGCGCGTTCCTGCGCCAGGACCCGGATATCGTGATGGTCGGTGAGGTGCGCGACCTGGAGACCGCCGAGATCGCGATCAAGGCCGCCCAGACCGGCCACCTGGTGTTGTCGACGCTGCATACCAACGATGCGCCGCAGACCCTGACGCGCCTGGTCGACATGGGCGTGAAGCCGTACGCGATCGCGACCTCGGTGAGCCTGATCATCGCGCAGCGCCTCGCGCGCCGCCTGTGCTCGCAATGCAAGCAGCCGCTCGATGTGCCGGCCGAAGCCCTGCGCAAGGAGGGCTTCCAGGAAAGCGACATCGCCCACGGCATCAAGCTGTTCGGCCCCAAGGGCTGCAGCAACTGCACCGATGGCTACAAGGGCCGCGTCGGCATCTATCAGGTGATGGAAGTCAGCGAGGATATCGGCCGCATCATCATGACCGGCGGCAACGCCATCGATATCAACGACCAGGCGGCCAAGGAAGGCGTCTGGGACCTGCGCCGCTCAGGCCTGGAGAAGGTCAAGGCGGGCCTGACCAGTCTGGAAGAGATCAACAGCGTCACCATCGAGTGATTTCGCTCGCAAACGGAAAATTGTAACCATGGCGCAATCAACCTCCGCAATTCGCTCCGTCAGGAAGGACACCGCCTTCAATTGGGAGGGCATGGACCGGAAGGGCCAGCGGATCAAGGGACGCGCCGTCGCGCAGAACGAGCAGTCGCTCAAGGCGGATCTGCGGCGCCAGGGCGTGGTGGCGACCAAGATCCGAAAGCAATCACAGGCGTTCAAGAGCGGCGGCCGGGTCAAGGCGGAAGACATCGCGATCTTCAGCCGCCAGCTGGCAACGATGCTGGGCGCCGGCATTCCGCTGGTGCAGGCGTTCGAGATCATCGGCACCGGCCACGACAAGCCGGCCATGCAGAAGCTGGTACTCGAGATCAAGGCCGAGGTCGAGGGCGGCACCTCGCTGCACGAGGCGCTCGCCAAGCACCCGCTGTATTTCGACGACCTGTTCGTCAACCTGGTCGAGGCCGGTGAGCAGGCCGGTGCGCTCGAAGGTCTGCTCGACAAGATCGCCACCTACAAGGAAAAGAGCGAGGCGATCAAGAAGAAGGTCAAGAAGGCGCTGTTCTATCCTGCCGCTGTGCTGGCCGTAGCCGTGGTCGTGACCATCATCCTGCTGCTGTTCGTGATCCCGCAGTTCGAGGACCTGTTCAAGGGTTTCGGCGCCGACCTGCCGGCCTTCACGCAGCTGGTCATCAATCTTTCCAAGTTCGTGCAGCACAACGGCATCTATCTGGGTGTCGTGGTCGGTGGCGCGGTCTATGCGTTCATTTATTTCTACAAACGCTCGCGCAAGATGCGCCAGCTGCTCGATCGCATGTCGCTGAAGTTTCCCATCATCGGACCGATCCTCAACAAGGCTGCGATCGCGCGCTACGCGCGCACGCTGTCGACCATGTTTGCCGCCGGCGTGCCGCTGGTCGAAGCCCTGGAATCGGTGGCCGGCGCCTGCGGCAACATCGTCTACGAGGACGGTGTGATGAAAATGCGCGATGAGGTCGCCACCGGCCAGCGCCTGCAACGCGCGATGGAGAACACCGGTCTGTTCCCCAACATGGTGGTGCAGATGATCGCGGTCGGTGAGGAATCCGGCGCGCTCGATACCATGTCGGGCAAGGTCGCGACCTTCTATGAAGATGACGTCGATGCCGCGGTCGACAGCATGTCGAGCCTGCTCGAGCCGCTGATCATGGCGATCCTCGGCGTGCTGGTCGGCGGCCTGGTGATCGCGATGTACCTGCCCATCTTCAAGCTCGGTGCGGTCGTCGGTTAGACCCGTGGTCTAGGCGCGTGCTCGAGCTGCTGGCGCAATCGCCCGCCGCCTTCATCGCGGTGGCGCTGCTGGTCGGCCTGGCGGTCGGCAGCTTTCTCAACGTGGTGATTTACCGGCTGCCGATCATGCTCGAGCGCCAGTGGCAGGCCGAGGCCGCGCCGGGGGCGCAGCACGCGACCGCAGCACGCAGCCAGACGGCAGCGACGGCAGCGACGGCGGCTGCGACCGCCGGCCCGAGTGCTGCGCCGGCCGGCGCCGATCAACCACCGTTCAACCTGATGGTGCCGCGCTCGTGCTGTCCGGCATGCCACGCGCCGATCCGTGCGATCCACAACATTCCGCTGCTGAGCTACCTGGCGCTGCGCGGTCGCTGCGCGTCCTGCCAGGCCCGGATCAGCGCGCGCTACCCGGCGGTCGAGCTGCTGAGCGGCGTGGCAACGGCGCTGGCGGCCTGGAGGTTCGGTTTCGGCTGGCCCGCGGCCTGCGCGATGCTCGTCACCTGGTTCCTGATTGCCCTCACCTTCATCGACCTGGATGTGCAGCTGCTGCCGGACTCGCTGACGCTGCCGTTGCTGTGGCTGGGGCTGCTGGCGAGCCTGACCGGCTGGGCATCGAACGGGAACAGCCTGCCGAGCGACCCGGTGAGCGCGATCGCCGGCGCTGCGATCGGCTATCTGTCGCTGTGGGCGATCTATCACCTGTTCCGCCTGCTGACCGGCAAGGAAGGCATGGGCTATGGCGATTTCAAGCTGCTGGCGGCCCTCGGTGCCTGGCTCGGCTGGCAGATGCTGCTGCCGATCGTACTGTTCTCGGCCGGCGTAGGTGCGGTCGTCGGCATCGCGCTGATCGTCACGCGTCGCCAGCAGCGCGGCAATCCGATTCCGTTCGGGCCGTTTCTGGCTGCCGCCGGCTGGCTCGCGATGATGTGGGGCCCGCAGGCAGTCGCACAGTATCTGGGGCTGTTCGCCCCGCATACCTGATGGACCCGCATCCGGCGCCGCCGGCCAACCTCGAACCGCTGCATATCGCCCTGACCGGCGGCATCGCCAGCGGCAAGAGTACGGTCGCGCAGCTGTTTGCCAATCTGGGGATCCCGATCATCGATGCAGATCAGATTGCACGCGACGTGGTCGCGCCGGGCACGGCGCTGCTGGCACAGCTGTTCGATCGCTTCGGCGCGCAGCTGCGCCGTGCCGATGGCAGTCTGGATCGCGCGGCACTGCGTCGCCTGGTGTTCGAAGACGCCGGCAAGCGCGCCGAGCTCGAAGCGCTGCTGCACCCGGCGATCAGGGCGCGCACCGAGCGCCTGGCGGCGCAAGCCCGCGGCGCGTACCAGATCCATGTGATACCGCTGCTGGTCGAGACGCAGGCCGAATCGCGCTACGACCGTGTGCTGCTGGTGGACTGCCCGGAGGCCTTGCAGCTGGCGCGATTGCAGGCGCGCGACGGCTGCGATGCGCAACAGGCGAGGGCGATGCTGGCATCGCAGGCGAGCCGGGAGGCGCGTCGCGCCGTGGCCGACGATGTCATCGTCAACGACGGCCTCGAGACCGCGCTGGCGCCGAAGGTTGCCGCCCTGCATCAGCACTACCTGGCGCTCGCCGCCACCGCGGCTCGCGCGGCAGGTGACCGATGAGCACCGTTCCGCCCAAGCGCCGCGCGAGCGAGCGCCTGCCAATGCCGGATCAGACGTTTACGGGTGGCGAGCCGCTCAAGCACAATAGCCCGATGCCCGATCACGCGACCGTGCCGGAGGTAGCGCCGGAGCCCTCGATCTTTGAGCAGCCGCTCAACGAGCGAATGCGCACTTTCCTGCGACTGGATTTTCTCTACAGCCAGGCGGTCTACCACAACGAGAAAGCCAGCCCCTGGGGCAGCCGCGCCGCCGTGGGCAGCCTGCTCGACATGCTCGCGATCCTGACGCGCGGCGACATCCGCAGCGACGTAGTCAAGGAGCTCGAGCGCCACCTGGCGCTGCTGAACGAGTTCCAGAACCGACAGGGCATCGACATCACGCGCCTGCGCGCGCTGCTCGCCAACCTGACACGGTTGCGCGCGGAGCTCGGCGCCCTCGGCGGCTCGTGGCTGCAGCCGCTGCGCGATTCCGAGTTCCTGGCTTCGATCAAGCACCGCAGCGCGATCCCCGGGGGCACCTGTGAATTCGACCTGCCGGATTATTTCTTCTGGCTCAATCAGCCGGCCGAGGCACGGACCGCAGCCTTCGGGCGCTGGCTGACGCAGTTGCGCCCGCTGTGCGATGGGATCGCCGAGCTGCTGTGGCTGACGCGACAGAACGGCCGGGCACGCGACGAAGTGGCGATCGCGGGCGTCTTCAACGTGACCTTCGACCGCGATGCACCGTTCCAGCTGCTGCGCATCTGCCTGCCACCGTCGAGTCCGCTGTATCCGGAGATCAGCGGCAGTCACTATCGCTGCAGCATGCGATTCCTGAAGTGGAACGGCATCGAGCAGCGCGCGACGCAGACCGAGTCGGACGTCGCGTTCAAGCTGGTCTGCTGCAGCTAGGCGCGGCGCGACGTGGCCCAGCGGTTGCGGTGTCCAACCTGCCAGCGCCCGATCGAATGGTCGGAGCAGTTTCCATACCGGCCGTTCTGCAGCGAGCGCTGCCGGCTGATCGATCTGGGCGCCTGGCTGTCCGAGCAGCATGCGATTCCAGGCAATGCCAATGAGGGCCCCGAGGAGAGCTCACCGAGCACCAGCGACCGCCACGAAACGTGACGCAGTCGGTCTCCAGTTGGCGACATTTTGCGCCATCGGCGATATGCCAGTATCTAGTGGGACCGTACTAAAACGAAACCCAAGGCCTGATGCGAGACCCCCGGTCCTCCCCGCTGCTGGTCGCAGCCGCAGCGATGATTTGCCTGAGCCTGAGCGCCTGTGGCAGCGTCGCGGTCGACAACGCGAGCAGCCTGCCCGCCTCCGACACCTCATCGACGAGCGTGGGGCAGTCAAACCCCGGCAGCACCTCGGGCAGCAGCACCTCGAGCAGCAGCTCTTCGGGCAGCGCCCTGAACTCCTCGGGCAGCAGCTCCAGCGGTTCGAGCAGTTCCGGCAGTTCCAGCGGCTCGAGCAGCTCCTCGGGCTCCAGTACATCGAGCGGTTCCACCGCTGGCGGCAGCAGCACCATAGCCTCGGCGGCCGCCGGCCTTGCGGACAAACTCGGCATGCCGAACCGGCTGCTCGTCGGCCTGGGCGCGCAAGGCGCCGCCGGCGTGTTGTCCGCGGTGATGTCGCAGAACCTGAAGCCCGATATCTACGAGCGCTATCTGGGCGGCCTCGGGGCCGGCGACTGGACCACCTGGGACAAGCCGGCCGGCGCGTATGTGACTCTGGTCGCCGGCGAGGCCGCCTCGATCGGCGCGGTGCCGATGTTCACGCTCTACCAGATGGCCGCGAACGGCAGCGGCAATCTCTCGGGGCTGGGCAGCAGCAGCTACATGAGCGCCTACTGGGCCAACGTGCGGCTGATGTACCAGATGATCGCCGCCTATAACCGTCCGACGCTGGTCAATCTCGAACCGGACTTCTGGGGCTTCGCGCAGGTGCAGGCACCCGGCCACGACCCGACCAGGCTGTTTGCCTATGTCAACACCAATCCCGACTGCGCGACGCTGTCCAACGACGTGGTCGGCATTGCCGGTTGTCTGATCTCGATGGCGCGCAAGTACGCGCCCAAGGCATATGTCGGCTTTCCGCCGTCAGACTGGGCCTCGCCCAACAATAATGCCGCGCTGTTCGCGTTCATGAACGCGATCGGCGCGCAGCACGCCGATTTCATCGTCGCCCAGACCATGGACCGCGACCCGGGCTGCTACGAGACCATGAATGCGGCCTACGACTGCAGCCGCAATAACACCGCTACTGGATGGTATTTCGACGAGACCAACACCACCACACCGAATTTCAGCCAGCACCTCGCCCAGATGCTCAGCTATCACAACGGTATCGGCGGCTTGCCGTTGATCTGGTGGCAGACGCCGCTGGGTGTGCCCGCGAGCTCCCCCGGCGGCACCGTCAATCATTTCCGCGCCAATTTCGAGCATTATTTTCTCACCCATGCCAGCGAGCTGACCGCCGTTGGTGGGCTCGGCGTGGTGTTCGGCACCGGCAATAACTACCAGACCAACATCACGACCGACGGCGGCCAATTCCAGTCGCTGAGCGGCGCCTATCTCGCGGCCCCGGCGCTGATCCGATAGCGATCCACCGGATGATGGATCGGCTGACCGTGATGCATCATCCGGGGCGCTGCACGAGCGAGACGCTCAGAGCTTGATCTTGCCCCCGCCGGGCAGCGGACCGGTCCCGGGAAGCCCGCCAGCCACGTCCGGCACGACGATGCGCGAGGACGCCTCGCGGCGGTATTCGCGCGCCTCCTCGATCGCCTGGTCCAGCGCTTCCTTGACCGCGGCGGGAAATTTCCGGACTGCATCCTCGAGCGACTCTGCCTCGATCTCGAAGCCGAGCGGCAGCACGCCGGTCGGCGTGAGCAGCTGAGTCTGCCCCGAATACAGCACGCTGCGCGTCGGATCCGGATGCCCGTCGATCGTGATCGGCACCAGCCGGCGAATGCTGCCGGCCTTGCGGTCGGTGAACATGTCCTCGCGATACAGCCCGGCGCCATCGAGCTGAATTTCCGGCAGTCCGGTGTCCTGGGCCATTGCAATCACCTCATCGATGCGATCGTTTCCTACATCCCGGCCGCGCCATTGAGAGCCTCAATGATCGGCCGGTCGGCCGGCAGCAGCGCCTGTCCACCAAGCTCCGCGGCAGCCACCCATTTGAGCGCCTGGGCCTCGAGACCGGAGGGCTCGCCGCCATAGTCGTCGACCACGAACACGTCGAGTTCGACCACACGGTCGGTGTAATCATGCCGCAATTGCAGCAGTGGATGACAGCGGCGCAGCGATACGCCGAGCTCCTCGGCCAGTTCGCGCCTCAACGCCTGTTCGCTGCTCTCGCCCGGGGCGATCTTACCGCCCGGGAACTCCCAGTACCCGGCCATGTGTTTGCCGGCGGGCCGCTGCGCGATCAGCACCCGTCCGCTCGCATCACGCAGCACCGCCGCGACCACGCGCAGCACGGCGGGGCTCACTGATTGCCGGCCAGCGCGCCGTGGCAGTGCTTGTATTTCCTGCCCGAACCGCACGGACACGGCTCGTTGCGGCCCACCTTGCGATCAGCGCGCACGAACGGCGCCACCGCGGGCTCGGCTGCGCCGACCGCGCGCGGAGCGGTGGCGGCGGCTACGGGGCCCGGTCCCGGCGGCGCCAGCTCCGGCTCGCCACCGCCCAGCAGCGGCTGCACTTCCGCGTGCTGCGCCCGCAGGGCTTTCATCAGCCGCTCGCGCCGCTCGGCCTCCTCGCGATCGATCTGCTCCTGGGTGCGGATCTCGATCTTGGTCAGCGTCGACACCGTGTCGAATTTCACCCGATCGAGCATCGCCGAGAACAGCTCAAACGCTTCGCGCTTGAACTCGAAGCGGTAATCCTTCTGCGCATAACCGCGCAGGTGAATGCCCTGCTTCAGGTACTCCATCGCCGCCAGGTGCTCGCGCCAGTGCTGATCGAGCGTGCGCAGCACCACGTCGCGCTCGATGTGACGCATGATGTCGGCGCCATAGCGTTCCACTTTCTGCGTGTAGCTGTCGCGCACCGCCTGCTGCATGCGCTCGCGCAGCGGCGCCTCCTCGAGCGACGGGTCCTGCGCCAGCCAGGCCTTCGGATCGAGCACCAGATTGAGGTCGCGCCGGAATGCCTCCTGCAGCCCATCGAGGTTCCAGTCCTCCGGCACACTGTTGGGCACCACGAACTGATCGATCAGGCTGGCGCTCGCCTGGTCGAACATCTCGGCAATCGCGGCGCCCATGTCCGCGGTGCCGAGGATCTCGGTGCGCTGCTGGTAGATCACCTTGCGCTGATCGTTGGCGACGTCGTCGAACAGCAGCAGCTGCTTGCGGATGTCGAAGTTATGTGATTCGACCTTGCGCTGCGCCTTCTCGATCTGGCGCGTGAGCATGCCGCTCTCGATGACCTCGCCTTCCTTCATGCCGGCGAACTGCAGCAGCCGCTTGGTGCGGGTCGGATCGCCGAAGATCCGCATCAGGTTGTCTTCCATCGACAGGTAGAAGCGGCTCGAGCCCGGATCGCCCTGCCGGCCCGACCGGCCGCGCAGCTGATTGTCGATGCGGCGCGATTCGTGGCGTTCGGTGCCGATGATGTGCAGGCCTCCGGCCGCGATCACCTGATCGTGGCGCTGCTGCCAGGCCGCGCGCGCCGCGTCGCGCGCCGCCTCGTCGGCTTCCGCCGGCATTCCGGCCAGCTCCGCCTCGAGATTGCCGCCGAGCACGATATCGGTGCCGCGCCCCGCCATGTTGGTCGCGATGGTCACGGTCGCGGGCCGGCCGGCCTGCGCGACGATATGCGCCTCGCGCTCGTGCTGCTTGGCATTGAGCACCTGGTGCGCGATGTTCTCCTTCTGCAGCAGGCCGGACAGGAACTCGGAGGTCTCGATCGAGGTGGTGCCGACCAGCACCGGCTGCGCGCGCTGCACGCAGTCCCTGATGTCGGCGATGATCGCCTCGAACTTGTCCTTCTGCGTCAGGTACACGAAGTCCGACTGGTCCTTGCGGATCATCGGCCGGTGCGTCGGTATCACGACCACCTCGAGCCCGTAGATCTGCAGGAACTCCGGCGCCTCGGTGTCGGCGGTACCGGTCATGCCGGCGAGCTTGCGGTACAGGCGGAAATAGTTCTGGAACGTGATCGAGGCGACCGTCTGGTTCTCCTCGCGCACGCGCACGCCTTCCTTCGCCTCCACCGCCTGGTGCAGGCCGTCCGACCAGCGCCGGCCCGGCATGGTGCGGCCGGTGAATTCATCGACGATGATGACCTCGCCACCGCGCACGATGTACTCAACGTCGCGCTTGTAGAGCGCGTGCGCGCGCAGCGCCGCGTTCAGGTGATGCATCAAGCGGATGTTGGCGGTGTCGTACAGGCTCTCGCCCTCGCGCAGCAGCCCGGCTTCCGCCATCAGCTGCTCGACCTGCTCGTGGCCGGCCTCGGTCAGGTGCACCTGCTTGCCCTTCTCGTCCACCGAGTAGTCGCCGGGGCCGTCTTCGGCCTGCTGGCGCGTCAGGCGCGGCACCAGCTCGTTGATGCGGATATAAACCTCGGTGCTCTCTTCCGCCGGGCCGGAGATGATCAGCGGCGTACGCGCCTCGTCGATCAGGATCGAGTCCACCTCATCGACGATCGCGAAGCTGAGCGAGCGCTGCACGCGGTCGTCGAGCCGGTACGCCAGGTTGTCGCGCAGGTAATCGAAGCCGAATTCATTGTTGGTGCCGTAAGTGATGTCGCAGGCATAGGCAGCGCGCTTCTCGGCCGAATCCTGTGCGTTCTTGATCACCCCGACGCTGAGCCCGAGGAAACGGTAGATCGGCCCCATCCAGTCCGCGTCGCGCTGCGCCAGGTATTCGTTGACGGTGACCACATGCACGCCTTCCCCGGGCAGCGCATTCAGGTACGCCGCGAGCGTGGACATCAGCGTCTTGCCCTCGCCAGTGCGCATCTCCGCGATCTTGCCCTGGTGCAGCGCCATGCCACCGACCAGCTGCACGTCGAAGTGCCGCATCTTGAGCGTGCGCCGCGCCGCTTCGCGCACCACCGCGAACGCCTCGGGCAGCAACTGATCGAGCTTGGCGCCGTCGCGCAGCCGTGCCCGGAACTCGGCGGTCTTGGCGTGCAACGCATCGTCCGCGAGCCCCTGCAGCGACGGCTCGTGTGCAGTGGCGTCGCGCACCAGCCGGGTGTAATTCTTCACGAGCCGATCGTTGCGGCTCCCGAATACGCGGGTCAGCGCCTGTAGCACGAACAGTCCTTTGGATAATACGAGCAGCTTCAGGCACTTAAGGGAAAGTCGCCGTCGCTGAACCCGTTATTGTAAGGGTAGACAGTGACTCGATGTAGTCGTTCGTGCCGCGACAGGTGAGACAGGCGCGGGCGCTGCGCCAGCGCAGCAGTGGCTGTGCTCAGTGCCCGACGAACGCCATCGGATCGATCTGGCGGCCGTCCTTGAGGACTTCGAAATGCACGTGCGGCCCGGTGGAGCGGCCGGTGGATCCGACCACCGCGATCGCCTGGCCGCGCTCGACCTCATCGCCGACCGCGACCAGTGTCCTGGCCCCGTGCGCATAGCGCGTCACGTAGCCGTTGCCATGGTTGATCTCGACCAGGTTGCCGTAGCCTTCGCGCGGCCCCGCCCAGGTCACGATGCCGGAAGCCACCGCGAGCACGTCGGAACCGGCATCGCTCGCGAAGTCCACGCCCTTGTGGAACGCATCCTCGCCGTTGAACGGATCCATGCGCTCGCCGAAATAGGAAGATATGTAGCCTTCGTGCACCGGACGTCCCGAGGGCTTGATCTCGAGCGACAGCTGCCGGCCGACGATCACGTTTTCGAGCGCGGCAAACTGCCCTGAGCGCGAATCGATGCGCCGGCCCAGGTCGTCGATCCGCGAGGTCAGGTCGGGAACCTGCGCGCCACGGCCGACCCCGTCAGACTCCGAGCCGCCCTGGGGCGGGTCGTCGTCGAAATCAAATTCGCGGCTGTTGATGTGCGCCATCTGCGTCAGGCGCTTGCCGAGCGCGTTGAGGCGAATCACGTGGGCATTCATCACGCCGAGCCGCATCGCCAGCGCGTCCACGCGGTCCTGCAGCTGCGACTTCAGCGAGGCCACTTCCGCCTGCTGCGCGCGCACCGTGGCGCCCGGATTGAGCAGCGCCATGCGCATTACCGTGCGCTCGCCAAGGTGCAGGCCGAGGGCAAAGACGCTGGCCAGCAGGCCGAGGGCCACGATCGTGACCAGGGACAGCGTAAGCGGGTGCGACAGGTTGAGATGGCGGGCGTTGCCCACGTGGCGCGAGAAGAAGATCACATTCATGCCTGTCGCTCCAGTCTGAGGCCGAGCACATCAAGCACAGCCCACAGCCTCGGCTCGAACATCACCCGCGCGCATCCACGGTACGTGGCCACGGCACGCATTGTGCACTGCACCTGAATCAAAAAACGCTCGCGGCCGATCATATGCGCCCCGCGTGCCACCCTGTCCTAAATGCAGTAGCCTTCTGCCTCGGCAGCCCCGCTGTCCTAGCGAATTACCCGCTGTCAGACCGGTGGCTTTGCGTCCCCGCGTTTCGGCGGGTTTGCCCTTGATCGGTGCGAACGACTATGCCCAAGAAGTCCCCTGCTGACAAGAAGACTGGCGCACGAAATCGGCGGCCGAACGCCCCCCGGGTGCATCGAGGCACCGCGCAGAAAAGGTTAAATCCTAAATCAATCAATGAGTTACTTGTTGCTCGGTCCGGTTTGCGACGCATCACGGCGCATATTGGGGTGCAGCAGTCCTGGGCCGATTGGCTGCGCGAAGTGCTCGCGGCCGAGCTGGCGGATCACATCGTCGCTGCGGTGCCGAAGAACGCCGAGCTGGTGGTGTTCGCCGACACCGCCGCGTGGGGCACGCGGCTGCGCTACGCGCTGGCGGCCCTGCAGTCGGACATCGCGGCGCGCGATTCGGCGATTTCCCACACCCGGGTGCGGGTGCAGATGCGAGTCCCCCCGGCGCCGGCTAGAGGGTTTTGCAGGATCTGACGCATTTTTGTAATAAAAAATGCGTCAGGTCCTGCAATCCCTGCATTGGGACTCTCGACGCTGATGGCATCCGGCACGCGCATGCCGGCGCCGGGAGGCCCCGCTACGATGCCAGCGCGGTCGGCTCGCCGGCCTGAGCCGGGACATAGGAGATTGGCGCCTGGTCTGCGCGTTCGAACACGACCTCTTCCCAGGCCGTGGTGTCCGCCAGCAGCGCCCGCAGCAGCCGGTTGTTCAGGCCGTGGCCCGACTTGTGGCCGGAGAACTCGCCGATCAGGCTGTGGCCGAGCAGGTACAGGTCACCGATGGCGTCGAGGATCTTGTGCTTGACGAACTCATCCTCGTAGCGCAACCCGTCCTCGTTCATGACGCCGACGTCATCCAGCACGATCGCATTGTCGAGCGTGCCGCCCAGCGCCAGGTTGTGGGCACGCAGCGTCTCCAGATCGCGCATGAAACCGAAGGTGCGCGCGCGGCTGATCTCCTTCAGGAACGAGGTGGTCGAGAAATCCATCGTGGCGCGCTGCAGCCGGCGCTTGAAGATCGGGTGATCGAACTCGATCTCGAAGTTGACCTTGAAGCCTTCAAACGGATCAAACCGTGCCCATTTGTCGCCGTCCTCGACCAGCACCGATTTCTTCACGCGGATGAAGCGCTTCGGGCTGTCCTGCTCCTCGATGCCGGCCGACTGCAGCAGGAACACGAACGGACCGGCGCTGCCGTCCATGATCGGCACCTCACCCGCGGTGACCTCGACGCAGGCGTTGTCTATCCCCAGGCCGGCGAACGCCGAAAGCAGATGCTCGACCGTGGAAATGCGCGCCTGACCCTGGACCAGCGTGGTACCGAGCGTCGTGTCGCCCACATTCTGCGCGCGCGCCGGAATGTCGACCGGCTGCGCCAGATCGACGCGCCGGAAGCAGATGCCGCTGTCGACCGGCGCGGGCTTGAGCGTCATCATCACCTTGGTGCCGGTGTGCAGACCGACGCCGGTGGCGCGAATCGTATTGCGAAGTGTCCGCTGGCCTAGCATGGAAATTTCAAGTCCGTTGCCATTCGCTTAAGTGTAAGTGCGGGACGCATTCACGGCGGCGGATGACGCCGCATCCAGCCGGCGCCGTCGAGCAGGCGTGCGCAACCGAGCGCTGGCTTCACAGGGCGCCGTTACCGTATCACAGCGGCGGATGGGGAGCTAACCATCCGCCGCCGCAATCGCCGCCGCATCAATCCGCCTGCCGGCGCAGAAACGCCGGAATGTCCAGCATTTCCTCCGGTTCCGGCATCGCCGGCAGGCCGTCGCCGACAGCGCGTTGACGCACGATGGTCGGCTTGTCGAGCACCGAATAATCGCTCGCGGTCATCGGGCCACGGTGGCGCGCCGTCCTGGCCTGGGCCTGATCAGCCGTGCGTGCCGCCGCTGCCTCGCGACTGGCACTGGAGTCGCGCGCCGACATCGCTGAGCGCTCGATGTAGCTGTCGCGCGTCGGCTCCGAACGCGAGCGCTGCGCCGCAGCACCCCTGCCGAGCCCGGTCGCGACCACCGTGACGCGGATCTGGTTCGACATGTCGGGATCGATCACGGTGCCGACCACCACGGTGGCATCATCGGAGGCGTACTCCTTGACGATCGTACCGACCTCCTCGAACTCGCCGATCGACAGGTCCAGGCCCGCGGTCACGTTGACCAGGATGCCATGCGCGCCGGCGAGGTTGATGTCCTCGAGCAGCGGCGATGACACCGCCGCCTCGGCGGCCTGGCGCGCCCGGCCCTCGCCGCTCGCCGCCCCGCTGCCCATCATCGCCATGCCGGTCTCGCTCATCACGGTGCGCACGTCAGCGAAATCGACGTTGATCAGGCCCGGCCGGGTGATCAGCTCGGCGATGCCCTGCACCGCGCCCTGCAGCACCTGGTTGGCCGCCTTGAAGGCATCGAGCAGCGTGGTGCTGGCCCCGAGTACCGTCAGCAGCTTCTGATTCGGGATCGTGATCAGCGAATCGACGTTCTTGGTCAGCTCCGCGATCCCGTGGTCGGCCACCATCGAGCGCTTGTTGCCTTCCATCTGGAAAGGCTTGGTGACCACCGCGACGGTGAGGATGCCGAGCTCGCGCGCAATCTGCGCCACCACCGGCGCCGCGCCGGTGCCGGTACCCCCGCCCATGCCGGCCGTGATGAACAGCATGTCGCAGCCCTCGATCGCCTCGATGATGCGATCGCGGTCCTCGATTGCGGCCTGGCGGCCGATCTCCGGATCGGCCCCTGCGCCGAGTCCCTTGGTGATGTTGGCCCCGATCTGCAGCGAGGTCTTGATCTTCGACGCCTTGAGGGCCTGGGCGTCGGTGTTGACGCAGATGAAATCCACGCCTTCGATGCCGCTCGATACCATGTGGGACACCGCGTTGCCGCCGCCGCCTCCCACCCCGATCACCTTGATTACAGCGCTTTGGCTGTATGCGTCCATGAGTTCAAACATCTGTCAGCTCCTTGAGGTTTCCCCTGCTTTCGGCGAATCAGAAATTTCCCTTGAACCAGCTCTTCATGCGGTCGAGAACCCCGGCGACATTGCCGGTGAGCGCCGCGGCACGCGAGGCCGGGGCACTGTTCTCGCGCGCGTACAGCAGCAGTCCGACCGCGGTCGAATAGATCGGATTGCGCACCACATCACTCAGTCCCTTGACCTGGCCGGGCAATCCCAGCCGCACCGGCACGTGAAAGATTTCCTCGGCCAGTTCGATCGCGCCCTCCATGCGCGCACTGCCTCCGGTCAGCACGATGCCGGCGGCGATCACTTCCTCGAAGCCGCTGCGCCGCAGCTCTTCACGGATCAGGTTGAACAGCTCCTCGTAGCGCGGCTCCACGATCTCGGCCAGCGTCTGGCGCGCCAGCCGCCGCGCCGGCCGGTCGCCGACACTCGGCACCTCGATGCTCTCGTCGGGATTGGCCAGCTGCGACAGCGCGCAGGCGTAACGGATCTTGATGTCCTCCGCGTACTGCGTCGGGGTGCGCATCGATACCGCGATGTCGTTGGTGACCTGGTCACCGGCGATCGGTATCACCGCCGTGTGGCGGATCGCGCCGTTGCTGAACACGGCGATGTCGGTGGTACCGCCACCGACGTCCACCAGGCACACGCCGAGCTCCTTCTCGTCGTCGGTCAGCACCGCAAAGCTCGACGCCAGCTGCTCGAGCACCACGTCCTCGACCACCAGGCCGCAGCGCTGCACGCACTTGATGATGTTCTGCGCCGCGCTGTCGGCGCCGGTGACGATGTGCACCTTGGCCTCGAGCCGCACGCCCGACATGCCGATCGGATCGCGGATGCCCTCCTGGCCATCGATGATGAATTCCTGCGGCAGCACGTGAAGGATGCGCTGGTCGGCCGGGATCGCGACCGCCTTGGCGGCATCGATCACGTGCTCGACGTCCCCATGGGTGACCTCGCGGTCGCGGATCGCGACCACGCCATGCGAGTTGAGACTGCGCACGTGGCTGCCGGCGATGCCGGCGTAGACCGCATTGATCTCGCAATCGGCCATCAGCTCGGCTTCCTCGATCGCGCGCTGGATCGATTGCACGGTCGATTCGATGTTTACCACCACGCCCTTCTTCAGCCCGCGCGACGGCTGGCTGCCGAGGCCGATCACCTCGATCGAGCCGTCGGGGGTGATCTCGCCCACCAGCGCGACCACCTTCGAGGTGCCGATGTCGAGGCCGACGATGACGTCTTTGTCGGTTTTTCTAGCCATGCAGTTGAGCCTTGTCCTCCACCGGCGCGGGTTGCTGGGCCAGGTGGCGCTCGCCGCCCTTCCAGCCGACCGCGAAGCCATTGCTGTAGCGCATATCCACGTAGGCGATGTCGGTGGCGCGCTGGCTCACGAGCTTTGCCGCCGCGACCATGAAGCGCTCGAAGCGCTGGTCGATCTGCTGCCGGCCGAGCCGAACCACCACGCCGTTGTCGAGCGTCAGGCTCCAGGCACCGCGCGCATCGAGTTCCAGCGCCGCGAGCCGCATCCCGGCCTCGGTCAGGTGTCCCTGCGCGGCCAGATATCGTGCGGTGACCTCCTGCTCGG
Organism: uncultured Gammaproteobacteria bacterium; assembly: GCA_963701975.1. Lineage (GTDB taxonomy): Bacteria > Pseudomonadota > Gammaproteobacteria > Steroidobacterales > Steroidobacteraceae > FEN-1191. The sequence goes on along the minus strand of OY969692.1, from coordinate 1,660,167 downwards.
TGCCCGGCGGCCCCGCGAGCTGCGGCAGCTCGGGCGGCACGAAGCGCGACTCGCTCAGGAACAGGTCGCCGCGCGCATTGAGCAGCCCGGCGTTGTTCCAGCGCGCCACCGCGATCTGCTCGACGATCTCGATCTTCAGGCCGCGCGGCCAGCTGCGCTGCACCGCGGCCCGATCGACCCACGGCAGCGTGCGCAATCCACGACTGATGTTCCCCAGATCGACACTGACCAGCCCGGCGCCGCCCAGGTGTGAGCGCACGATCTTCTCCACGTCGAGGGCCGAGACGCGCTGCAGCCTGCCGGTGACGATGACGCGCTGGATCGGCTGGTCGAGCAGCAGCGTCAGTCCCGAGAACGCGACCGCGATCACCGCCAGGCCCGCGAACGACAGCCCGATGCGCCGCCAGTTGAGCGCCGGCAGGTGCCAGCGGCGCGGCTGGGGCGCGCTGCGGCGATTGTTGCGCTTGCGTTTGAGCAGGCCCATCAGGTGTCGATCCGGGTGCGTGCCAGGCTGGTTTCCAGCACCCGCCACACCAGCTCATCGAAATCGATGCCGGCCGCGCGCGCCGCCATCGGCACCAGGCTGTGATCGGTCATGCCCGGCACCGTGTTGATCTCGAGCAGCATCGGCTTGCCGTCGCGATCCATCATGAAGTCAACGCGACCCCAACCTTCCGCGCCACAGGCGTCGTAGCTCGCGAGCGCGAGCTTCGCGAGCCGCTGCTCCGCCTGCGCCGCAAGACCCGACGGGCAGAAGTAGCGCGTGTCATCGCGCAGGTACTTGGCCTCGTAGTCATAGAAGCTGCGCGGGGTCTCGATGCGAATCGAGGGCAGCGCCTGGCCCTGCAGGATCGCCACCGTGTATTCCGCGCCGCTGATCCAGCGCTCCGCGAACACCGCCGACTCGATGCGCCGCGCATTATTCCAGGCGTCCGCCAGGTCCTCGGCGCGCTCCACCCGCGCCATGCCGACGCTCGATCCCTGTGAGCCCGGCTTCACGATCAGCGGCAGGCCCAGGCGCTCGAGCGCCAGGTCGAGGTCGGAGGCCGCACGCAGCACGACGAACTCCGGGGTCGGCACGCCGAGCGCCTGCGCCAGGCGCTTGCTGCGCAGCTTGTCCATGCCGAGGGCCGAACCGAGCACGCCGCTGCCGGTATAGGGCACGCCGAGGCACTCGAGCGCGCCCTGCACGGTGCCGTCTTCGCCGCCGGGGCCGTGCAGCGCGATCCACACGCGCTCAATGCGCAGTGACAGCAGATCGGCCAGCGGCCGCTCGGCCGGGTCGAACGCCTGCGCGTCCACGCCGCGGCGCTTGAGTGCGGCCAGCACCGCCTTGCCGGTGAGCAGCGAAATCTCGCGCTCGCTCGAGCCGCCGCCATAGAGCACCGCCACGGCACCGAAGTCGGCGGGGTCGGTGACGCGATCGACGCGCCGGGGATCGTGTCGCAATCGCATCAGTGCCTGCCTCCGTTGACACCGGCGCTGCCACCGGCATCGCCGCGCGCCACGCCGCTGCCGGCCGCGGCGCCGCCTGGGCCGGGATCGCCGATGATCCGCACCTCGGTCTCGAGCGCGACGCCGTGGACACGCTGCACCGTCGCCTGCACGTGGCGGATCAGCTGCTCGAGCTCCCCGGCACTGGCCTTGCCGAGGTTGACGATGAAATTGGCGTGTTTGTCGGACACCACCGCATCGCCGATGCGACAGCCCTTGAGTCCGGCGGTCTCGATCAGCCGCGCGGCGTGATCGCCCGGCGGATTCTTGAACACCGAACCACAACTCCAAGCACCCGTAGGCTGCGTGTCGCGGCGCCGCTGCGTCAGCGACCTCAGGCTGTGCGCGGCCTGCCCCGTCACCGGCTCGAACGTGAGCTCGGCCGACAGGAACCATGCCTCGCCCGCGCCCGGCGGCCACTCGACGTGCCGATAGCCGAAGCGAAACTCCGAAGCCTGACGCACCCGGCGCTGGCCCTGCCGGTCGATGCTCTCGACCGAGGTCACGTGTCGCCAGGTCTCGTCGCCGAAAGCCCCCGCGTTCATCGCCAGCGCGCCGCCGAAGGTGCCGGGAATGCCGCTGAAGAACTCGCCCTCGGCGAGGCCCCAGTTGACGCTCAGGCGCGCGATGCGTGCACACGGCACGCTGGCCTCGCAGTAGATGCGCGTCTGCGATCGCCGCTCGATGCGCGTGAAGGCGCCCGGGGTGGCGATCACGACCCCGCGGATGCCGCCATCGCGCACCAGCAGGTTGCTGCCCAGACCGACCCAGTGCAGAGCGACCTCGGCCGGCAGCGCGCGCAGGAATGCGGCGAGGTCCTCGACATCGCGCGGCGAGAACAGAACGTCTGCCGGTCCGCCGGCGTGCCACGAGGTGTGGGCCGACATCAGCTCGTCGTAGCGCACGCGGCCATTGAAGTCGGCGAACCGCAGCCTCACGCCCCGCCTCCCGGGCCGAGCCTGGCCGGCAGTTCGTGCGCGATCGCGCCGATGTGCCCGGCGCCCATGGTCACGATCACGTCGCCGGAGCGCAGCACGTTGCGCAGCGCGCCGGCGATGTCCGCGACGTCGTTGACGAAGATCGGCTCCACCTTGCCGCGGCTGCGTACGGCGCGGCAGATCGCGCGCCCGTCGGCGCCCTTGATCGGCGCCTCGCCCGCAGGGTAGACCTCGGTCACCAGCAGCACGTCGACGCCGGCGAGCACGTTGGCGAAGTCGTCGAGCAGGTCGCGGGTACGCGTGTAGCGGTGCGGCTGGAATACCAGCACCAGCCGGCGCGCGGGCCACGCCTGACGCAGCGCTTCGAGCGTGGCCGCGATCTCGGTCGGATGATGACCGTAGTCGTCCACGATGCTGACCGTGCCGCCGACGATGCTGACGTCGGCGATATGCTGCATGCGCCGTTCGATGCCCTGGAAGCTGGCGAGCGCGCGGCAGATCGCCGCATCCGACAGCCCGAGCTCGCTCGCCACCGCGATCGCCGCCAGCGCGTTGCGCACGTTGTGGGTGCCGGCGAAGTTCAGCACCACCGGCAACGCGCTGCTGCGGCCGGGCAGCGCGACGTTGAAGCGCGTGCCGCTGCGGTCGCGCTCGAGCGCGCTCGCGCGCACGTCCACGCCCTCGCGCAGCCCGTAGGTCACGAACGGCCGGCTGACGCGCGGCAGGATGCTCTGGATCTGATCGTCGTCGCCGCACAGCACCGCCAGGCCGTAGAACGGCAGGTTGTGCAGGAACTCGACGAAGCTCTGCTTGAGGCGCTCGAAGTCGCCGCCGTGCGTGCCGAGATGATCGTTGTCGATGTTGGTGACCACCGCGATCACCGGTTGCAGATGCATGAACGAGGCGTCGCTCTCGTCGGCTTCGGCGACCAGGTAGCGGCCCGCGCCCAGGCGCGCATTGCTGCCGGCGCTCTTGAGCCGGCCGCCGATCACGAAGGTCGGATCCTCGCCACCCTCGGCCAGCACGCTGGCGATCAGGCTGGTGGTGGTGGTCTTGCCGTGGCTGCCGGCGACCGCGATCGATTCGCGAAAGCGCATCAGCTCGCCGAGCATCTCGGCGCGCGGCACCACCGGCACGTGGCGCGCCAGCGCGGCCTGCACTTCCGGGTTGTCGCCCGGCACCGCGCTCGATACCACGACCACGTCGGCGCGCTCGGTGTTCTCGGCGCGATGACCAAAGCGGATCGCTGCGCCGAGCTTCACCAGGTGCTCGGTCATCGCATTGGGCTTCAGATCCGATCCCTGCACGTGGTAGCCGAGATTGAGCATCACTTCGGCGATGCCGCCCATGCCGGCGCCGCCGATGCCGACGAAGTGGATCGTGTCGATGCGGCGCATGCGCGTGCGCGCCATGCCCTGCGGCTCCGGGCGCGAGCTCACGCCACCCCTCCGACGCCGGCGGCGCGCACCAGCTCGGCACAGACGTCGGCCAGCACCTGGGCCGCGTGCGGCTTGGCGAGCGAGCGGGCGCGCTCGGCCATCGCCAGCAATCGGCCGCGGCCACTGCCCAGCCGCTGCAGTTCCGTGGCCAGCCGCTCGGCCGACAGCTCGCGCTCGGCGATCATCACCGCGGCGCCGCCATCGACCAGGAACGCAGCGTTGCGGGTCTGATGATCATCGGTCGCCGCGGCGAACGGCACCAGGATGGCGCCGACCCCTGCGGCCGCGAGCTCCGAGACCGTCAATGCGCCGGCGCGGCAGATCACCAGGTCCGCCCAGCCGTAGGCGGCGGCCATGTCATCGATGAACGGCTGCAGTCGTGCGCTCACGCCGGCCTCGGCGTAATTGCGTTTGGCCGCCTCGATCCAGCGATCGCCGGACTGATGCTGGATCTCGAACTGCCCGGTCGCGGCCGCGCGCGCCAGCGCGAACGGCACGGTCGCATTGAGCCGCGCGGCGCCCTGGCTGCCGCCCACCACCAGCACCCGGGTCGGCCCATGGCGCTGCGCGAAGCGCTGCGACGGCGGCGGCAGCTCGGCGATCTCGCGCCGTACCGGATTGCCGACCACCTGGGCCTGCACCCGCGGCGCAAAGCTGCCCGGAAACGCGCTGAGCACGCGGTCCGCAAGCCGCGCCAGGCAGCGGTTGGTAAAGCCCGCGATCGCGTTCTGCTCGTGAATCAGCAGCGGCCGGCGCAGCAGCCAGGCCGCGACGCCGCCGGGCCCGGCGACGAAGCCGCCCAGCCCGATCACCAGCGCCGGGCGGCGGCGACGGATCACTGCCAGCGCCTGCAGCAGCGCACGCGACAGTTTCAGCGGCGCGGTCAACCACACCAGCGCGCCCTTGCCGCGCAGGCCGCTCACCGACAGCCATTCGACCGCGATCTGCTCGGCCGGCACCAGCCGCGCTTCCAGGCCGCGCCGCGTGCCGAGCCACACCACCTGCCAGGAGCGCGCGCGCAGCTCGCGCGCCAGCGCCAGCGCCGGAAACACGTGGCCGCCGGTGCCGCCCGCCATGATCAGGGCGCTCGGCGCCGCCAGCGGCACGATCCGGCCCGGTGTCACCGCGGCGCTGGAGGTCACCGGCGCACTCATACGCGCTCCGCACGCAGCACGCGCCGGCTGTCGTACACGGTCTCGTGATGCACGCGCAGCAGGATCCCGAGCCACGCCAGTGTCACGATCAGGCTGCTGCGGCCATAGCTCATGAACGGCAGCGTCAGTCCCTTGGTCGGCAGCACGCCCATGTTGACGCCGACGTTGACGAACGCCTGCACGCCGAGCCACAGGCCGAAGCCGGACGCGAGGTAGGACTGGAACTTCAGCCCGGCTTGGTGCGCGCGGCGCGCGATCACCAACGCGCGCCACGCCAGCGCCAGGAACAGCCCCAGGGTCAGCGCGACGCCGACCAGGCCGAGCTCCTCGGCCAGCACCGCGAACAGGAAATCGGTGTGCGCCTCGGGCAGGTAGAACAGTTTCTGCACGCTGGCGCCCAGACCGACGCCGAACAGGCCGCCGCGCCCGATCGCGATCAGCGACTGCGTGAGCTGGAAGCCGCTGTTGAACGGGTCGGCCCACGGATCCAGGAACGTGGTCAGCCGCCGCATGCGATAGCTCGAGAACAACACCAGCAGCGTCATGCAGCCGCCGGCGGCGAGCAGCATCGACAGCATCCAGCGCCAGCGTGCACCCGCCAGGAACAGCACGCCGAAGCCGGTGATGAACAGCACGCTGGCGGCGCCGAAGTCCGGTTCCAGCAGCAGCAGCAGCGCGATCGCCGCCAGCAGCGCCAGCGGCTTGAACAGACCCGGCAGGCCGCTGCGCAGCTCCTGCTCGCGGCGCACCGCATAGCTGGCAATGTAGATCAGCGCCAGCACCCGGGCGGCCTCCGACACCTGGAAGTTCATGCCGGCAAGCCGCAGCCAGCGGCGGCTGCCGTTCACGACGTGGCCCAGGCCCGGTATCAGCACCGCCACCAGCAGCAGCACCGCCAGCAGCAGCAGCGGCAGCGCCAGCTGCTCGAGCTTCTCGGTCGGAATCGCGAACGTCACGCCGGCCGCCACCACGCCGAACGCCACCAGCAGCAGCTGGCGTTCCAGGAACGCAAACGGATTGCCGTCGCGGCCCGCGATCGTGATCGACGCCGAGGTCACCATCACCAGCCCGAGCAGCACGATCGCGAGCGCCAGCATCACCGTCGGCCCATCGATCGCCGGTCCGCGCTGCGCGCGCTCGGTGCGCGTGATCGTGCACGCGGCGCGGCTCATGCCGAGCGCCTCTGGACCGCGTCGGCGAACACCGTGCCGCGGTGCGCGTAGTCGCGAAACATGTCGAGGCTGGCGCACGCCGGTGACAGCAGCACCGTGTCGCCGGTCTGCGCCAGCTGCGCCGCGCGCTCCACCGCGGCCGGCAGGCTCGCGGCGTAGTGCAGCTCGCACACCCCCTGCAGCGCCGCACCGAGCGCGCGCGCATCGCGCCCGATCAGCACCGCCGCGCGCACCTTGCCGGCAAAGGCGGCGCGCAGCGGCGTGAAATCCTGGCCCTTGCCGTCACCGCCCGCGATCACGATCAACGGGCCGGCCATGCCGGACACCGCTGCGAGCGTCGCGCCGACGTTGGTGCCCTTGGAGTCGTTGACATAGCGCACGCCGCCGACATCGGCGACCCACTGCGTGCGGTGCGCGAGCCCGGCGAACTCGCGCAGCGTCGCCACGCACGGCGCCAACGGCAGCGCCAGGGCCTCGGCCAGCGCCAGCGCCGCGAGCGCGTTGGCCGCGTTGTGCAGGCCGCGAAGGCGCATCTGCGAGCAGGCCAGCAGCGGCTCGCCGCGGCGCGTGAGCCACCAATCACCATCATCGCGCCGCATCAGCGCGTAGTCGGCGCCGACGTCGGCGCGCAGCGAGAAACTCATCCGGCGCCGCGCCGCGCCACCCATGGCCGCCACCAGTGGATCGTCGAGGTTGATGACGGCGACGTCGCAGCGGGCAAAGATGCGCGCCTTCGCGGCCGCGTAGGTCCGCACGTCCGGATAACGATCCAGATGATCGGGCGATACGTTGAGCACCGTGGCCGCGGCGAGCGTGAGCGAATCGGTGGTCTCGAGCTGGAAGCTCGACAGCTCGAGAATGTAGAGCTCGACCGCGCCGTCGAGCAGGTCGAGCGCCGGGGCGCCGAGGTTGCCGCCGGCACGCATCTTCACGCCGCAGCGCCCGGCCATCTGCGCCAGCAGCGTCGTCACCGTGCTCTTGCCGTTGGTGCCGGTGATGCCGACCACCGGCGCGCGCGCCGCGCGTGCGAACAGCTCGATGTCCCCGACGATCGACAGGCCGCGCGCACGCGCGGCCTCGAAGAACGGTCCGGTCAGCGCCACCCCCGGCGACACCACGACCAGATCGGCCTGGTCGAGCAGCGCGGCATCGAAGCCGCCGGTGCGCACCACGACGTCGGCGCCGAGCGCAGCCAGCCGCTGCAATTGCGGCGGCTCGGCGCGGCTGTCGGTCACCGCAACCCGCGAGCCGTGCGCGAGCAGGAAGCGCGCCGCGGACAGGCCGGTCTGGCCCAGGCCAACGACCACGGCGCGCAGCGGCATTGGCGAGAGCGCGCTCATCGCAGCTTCAGGGTCGACAGACCCGCCAGCACCAGCAGGAAGCTGATGATCCAGAAGCGCACGATTACCTTGGGCTCGGCCCATCCCTTGAGCTCGAAATGATGGTGAATCGGCGCCATGCGGAAGATGCGGCGCCCGGTCAGCTTGAACGAGGCCACCTGCAGGATCACCGAGGCGGTTTCCAGCACGAAGATTCCGCCCATCACCAGCGCCACGATCTCCTGGCGCACGATGATCGCCACCACGCCGAGCGCGGCGCCGAGCGCGAGCGCGCCGATGTCGCCCATGAACACCTGTGCCGGATAGGAGTTGAACCACAGGAACCCCAGTCCGGCGCCGGCGAGCGCGCCGCAGAAGATCAGCAGCTCGCCGGCCTGCGGAATCGCCGGAATCGCCAGGTAGTTGGCGAAGATCGAGTTGCCGCTGGCGTACGCGAAGATGCCGAGCGCGCCGGCCACCATCGCCGCGGGCATGATCGCCAGCCCGTCGAGCCCGTCGGTGAGGTTCACCGCGTTGCTCATGCCGACGATCATGAAATAGGCCAGCGCGATGAAACCGGCGGCCCCGAGCGGCACGCTGATGGTCTTGATGAACGGCACGAAGAAATCGGTCTCGGCCGGCACGTGGGCGGTGCGGTACAGCAGCAGCGCGGCGCCGAGTCCGAGCACCGACTGCCAGAAATACTTCCAGCGCGCGGCCAGGCCGCGCGAATTGCCGACCACCAGCTTCAGGTAATCGTCGCAGAAACCGATCACGCCGAAGCCGACCGTGACACCGAGCGTGATCCAGACGAAGCGATTGCGCAGATCGGTCCACAGCAGCGTGCTGACCACGATCGCGACGATGATCAGCGCTCCGCCCATGGTCGGCGTGCCGGCCTTCGGCAGATGCGAAGCCGGGCCTTCATTGCGCACCACCTGGCCGATCTGGTAGTGCGACAGCCGCTCGATCATCGCCGGGCCGACCAGCAGCGACATCGACAGCGCCGACATCACGGCCAGGATCGCGCGCAGCGTCAGGTACGAGAACACGTGGAACGCCGTGTGGTGTACCGCCAGCAGCTTCGCGATCCAGTAGAGCATCGATCCTTCCCGTCCTGCCGCTACGCTGCCGCGGCCGGCGCCAGCGCCTCGACCACGCGCTCGAGGCGATTGACGCGCGAGCCTTTGATCAGCAGCCGCACTTCGGGCGTGAGCGCCGCATCGAGCGCGCGCGTCAGTGCGGCGGCATCGCGGTAGCGCTCGGCACCCTCGCCGAAGCTGTCGGCGGCCAGCGCCGCGAGCTCGCCGAACGCGTACAGGCGCTCGACCCCGAGCGCCCGCGCCAGCTCGCCGAGCTCACGGTGGCTGCTGTCGGCGAACTCGCCGAGCTCGGCCATGTCGCCCAATACCAGCCAGCGCCGCCCCGGCAGCTCGCTCAGCACCTCCAGGCCGGCACGCGCCGAACTCGGGTTGGCGTTGTAGGAATCATCGATCAGCCACGCACCGGCGCGCGTGCGCCGCAGTTGCAGCCGCCCCTTGACCGCTCGCATCGTGGCCAGGCCGGCGGCGACGTCGGTGAGCGTGGCGCCGGCGCTCACTGCCGCGGCCGCCGCCGCGAGCGCGTTGCGAACGTTGTGGCGGCCGGCGAGCGCGAGCGTGATATCGACCTCGCCCAGCGGGCTGTGCAGCCGGAAGCGGGTCGCGAAGTCCTGCGCATCGACCTCGAAGCGCAGACCCGCGGCGCAGAAATCGGCCTGCTGGCGCAGTCCGAAGCTCAGCACCCGCGCCACGGTGCCGGCGCGCCATAGCGAGGCATAGGCATCGTCGGCGTTGATGACCGCGGTGCCGCTCTCGGGCAGGCCGGCGACCATCTCGCCCTCGGCCCGCGCCGCGCCTTCGAGCGAGCCGAAACCTTCCAGGTGCTCGGCGCCGGCGTTGGTGATCAGCCCGATGCCGGGCCGCGCCAGCTGCACCAGCTGCTCGACGTCACCGCGCCGGTTCGCTCCCATCTCGATCACCGCCGTGCGGTGGCTGTCGTCCAGGCGCAGCAGCGTCATCGGCACGCCCAGGTGGTTGTTGAGATTGCCGCGCGTGGACAGGCACGGCCCGAGCCGCGACAGGATCGCGGCGATCATCTCCTTGACCGTGGTCTTGCCATTGCTGCCGGCCACGCCGACGACCGGACCCCGGAACTGCGCGCGGGCCGCGCGCGCCGCATCGGCGAGTGCCATTTCGACGTTGGATACCACGATCTGCGGCAACGGCAGCTGAACGGAATGCGACACCACCGCGCCGGCGGCCCCGGCCGCCGCCGCGGCGCCGACGAAATCGTGGCCGTCGGCCTTCTCGCCGCGCAGCGCCGCGAACAGATCACCGGGGGCGAGCTTGCGGCTGTCGATCGCGACCTCGTTGAAGGCGCGGTCCTGCCCGTGCAGGCGGCCGTGACCGGCGGCGGCGAATTGCTGCAGCGTGCGGATCATGGGGGTGCGAGCTCGCCGAGCACGCGGCGCACCACCGCGGCGTCGCTGAACGCGCGGCGCTCACTGCCGATGATCTGGTAGTCCTCGTGACCCTTGCCGGCCACCAGCACGACATCGCCCGCCGCCGCCGTGGTCAGTGCGCTGCGGATCGCGGCCGAGCGATCATGGATCACGCGGCTGCGCGCGGCGCCGCCCGCTTCCGCGATGCCGTCGATGATCGGCGCCACGATCGCGCGCGGATCCTCGCGCCGCGGATTGTCGTCGGTCACGATGATCTCATCGGCGAGGCCGGCGGCGATCCGGCCCATCTCGGTGCGCTTGCCGCGATCGCGTTCACCGCCGCAGCCGAACACGCACCACAGCCGGCCGCGGCAGTGCGCGCGCGCCGCGCGCAGCGCCTTGGCCAGCGCGTCTGGTGTATGCGCGTAGTCAATCAGCGCCAGCGGCAGGCCGTGGCCGCCGTCGGCCTGCATGCGCCCCGGTGGCGCCGGGCAGCGTGCCAGCGCGCTGCAGGCGCTCGCGAGCGGCACTTCCCACGCCAGCAGCACCGCCAGCACGGTCAGCAGATTCTCGACGTTGAAATCCCCGATCAGGCTGCTCTCGAGCCGCGCCGAGCCGCGGCTGGACTCGATCCCGATCTCGAGGCCGGCGTCGCTCGCCCGGACCGCGCTCGCGCACACGTAGTCGGCGCCGTTGCCGCTGACCTGCGCCGGCTGGCGCGAGGTCAGGAACAGCTGGTCGGCCGGCAGCCCGCGTGCCCGGCGCGCCTGCAGACGCTCGCGCGCCAGTTCCAGCCCGAACGGATCATCGATGTTGATCACGCGCGCGGTCAGCGTCGGCCAGTCGAACAGGCTGGCCTTGGCGGCGCCGTAGGCGCCCATGTCCGGGTGATAGTCGAGATGGTCGCGCGTCAGATTGGTGAACACCGCGGTATGGAAGCGCAGCCCGGCGCAGCGATTCTGGTCGAGCGCGTGCGAGGACACTTCCATCGCGACCGAATCGACGCCGCTGGAGCGCAGCTGCGCCAGCAGCCGATGCAGCGTCAGCGCATCGGGCGTGGTGTGCATCAGCCGCTGCAGTGCGCCTGGCACCCCGGCACCGAGCGTGCCGATGTAGGCGCTGCGCCGGCCACAGAACTGCAGCGCCTGCGCCAGCAGCCAGGCGCAGGTGGTCTTGCCGTTGGTGCCGGTGATTCCGGCCAGCGTCAGGCTGGCCGACGGCGCATCGAAGAAGCGATCGGCGATGAATCCGAGCTGCGCGCTCAGATTGGGCACTGCGCACACCACGATCGCGGCATCGAGCGGCGGCGGGGTCACGCCCGGGGCCGGCTCCCACAGGATTGCGCGTGCGCCGGCGGCCACGGCATCGTGGGCGAACTCCAGTCCATGGTGGGTGCGGCCGCGGCAGGCCAGGAACGCTGCGCCCGGCGTGACACTGCGGCTGTCCTGCGTGATGTCGGACACTTCGAGGCGCTCGGGCACGTCGACCAGTCCGCCGAGCAGCGCCTTGAGCGGTCGCCAGTTCGACTGCGCCGCGGTATTCACTGCTGCGCGACCCGCTGGCCGTGAATCAACGGTGCCCCCGGCGCGGCCAGCTCATCCGGCGCGACCGCCAGCAGCCGCAACGCACCGCCAACCACCGCGGAGAACACCGGCGCCGCCACGTCACCGCCGAAGTACTTGCCGGCGGTCGGCTCATCGATCACCACCACGGCGGCCAGCCGCGGATTGGAGACCGGCGCCAGTCCCGCGAACACCGAGGTATAGCGGTCCCTGGAATAGCTGCCATTGACGGATTTCCAGGCGGTGCCGGTCTTGCCGGCCACGCGGTAGCCCGGGATGCGCGCACGCACGCCGGTCGCTCCCTCCTGCGTGGTCACTGCCTCGAGCAGCTGGATCAGCGAGCGGCACACCGGCTCGCCGAGAATGCGTTCACCGCCCGGCGCCGAATCCAGCCGCAGCAGCGACACCGGCCGGCGGATGCCATGCGCGCCGATCGCGGCATAGGCCTGTGCCAGCTGCAGCGGCGTCACAGAGATGCCGTAGCCGTGCGACAGCGTCGCGATGCTGATCGCGCGCCAGTGCGAGTAATTGGTGAACACGCCGGCGGACTCGCCCGGAAAGCCGCTGGTGGTGACCTGACCGAAACCGAAGCGGTTGAGCGTGCTCCAGATCTGCTGTGGCTCGAGTTGCAGCGCCAGCTTCGCCATGCCGACGTTGGAGGACTTGGCCAGCACCGTGGCAAGACCGATCGCCCCGAGGTTGTGCTCGTCTTCGAACGTGGTCGCGCCGACCTGGATGAAACCCGGGCCGGTGTCGATGATGCTGTCGGCGTTGAACTTGCCCGAGGCCAGCGCCGCCGCAACGATGAACGGCTTGACGCTCGAGCCGGGCTCGAACAGGTCGGTGGCCGCGCGGTTGCGGTAGGCCGCAGGCACCATCTGTTCGCGATCGTTCGGGTTGTAGGCCGGCTGATTGACCATCGCCAGCACCTCGCCGGTATCGATGTCGATCACCACCACCGAACCGGCATGCGCACGATTCTCCAGGATCGCGCCCTTGAGCTCGCGGTAGGCCATGTACTGGATGCGCAGATCGATGCTCAGGCTCAGGTCGCGGCCGGGACGCACCGGGCGGATGCTCTCGACGTCCTCGACCTTGCGGCCGCGGCTGTCCTGGATCACGCGCTTGGCGCCGTTCTCGCCCGCGAGCCAGTTGTCGAAGGTCAGCTCGGTGCCTTCCTGGCCGACGTCGTCGATGCTGGTGAATCCGAGCACGTGCCCGGCCACTTCGCCGGCCGGGTAGTAGCGGCGGTATTCGCGCGCCAGGTACACCCCGGGCAGGTTCAGCTGCCTGACGCGCAGCGCATCCGCCGGCGTCATGCCGCGCGCCAGGTACATGAACTCGCGACCCAGATTGCTGCTGACGCGGCGGGTCAGCTCCGCGCGGTCGGCACCGAGCGCCACGGCCAGATGCGGCAGCTGCTCGAGGCTGCCGGCGAGCTCCTGCGGGTTGACCCACACCGAATCCACCGGCGTACTGACTGCCAGCGGCTCGCCATTGCGATCGACGATGTTGCCGCGATGCGCCGTGATGGTCGCGACGCGCGAGAAGCGCGCGTCGCCCTGCGAGGCGAGAAAGCCGTGATCGACCAGCTGCAGGTGCACCGCGCGGCCCACCAGGCCGAGCGCGGCGGCCAGCAGCAACGTGAACAGCAGCCACTGGCGGGCGCGAAACGAATACGGGCTGACGCGCGCGCCGTCGCGCCCGGCGCTGCCGCCGCCCGAGCCGCCGCGCGTGCGCTGCGCTCTCATGGCGAGACGATCGCGATGTCGCGCGAATCCGGGATGCTCATGTGCAGCCGCTCGCTGGCGACGCGCTCGACGAACGCATAGGCCGACCACGCGCTCTGCTCGAGCTGCAGCCGTCCCCACTCGGCATCGAGCTCATCGCGGCCGGTGTTGAGCCGTTCGAGCTCGACGAACAGCTCGCGCGCCCGATATTTGGTGTAGATCGCCGCGGCGCTCGATACCAGCACGGCGCACCAGAGCAGCGGCAGCGCCAGCAGCAGCAATCGCCGTGCGGTGCTCATGCGCGCTTTTCGGCGACGCGCAGTACCGCGCTGCGGGCGCGCGGATTGGCGGCGATTTCATCTGCCCCGGCGCGCTGCTTGCTGCCGATGCGGCGCAGCGGCGGCTGCGCCGAGGCGGGCGGCATCGGCAGGCGGGCGAGGACCGGATCGAGCTCGGAGTGCGCGCGGATGAACTGCTTGACCAGCCGGTCCTCGAGCGAATGGAAGCTGATCGCAACCAGCCGGCCGCCCGGGGCCAGCAGCTGCAGCGCCTGCTCGAGGCCGCGCCGGATCTGGCCGAGCTCGTCGTTGACGTGCATGCGCAGCGCCTGGAACGTGCGCGTCGCCGGATGCTTGCCCGGCTCGCGCGTGCGCACGCAGCGGCCCACCAGGGCCGCAAGCTCACTGGTGCGGGTGAGCGGCTGCGCGGCGCGAGCGCGCACGATCGCGGCGGCGATGCGATCGGCGAAGCGCTCCTCGCCCAGGGTGGCGATCACGTGACGAATCTCATCGACGCTGGCATGCGCGAGCCACACGGATACGGGTTGGCCACGCGTCGGGTCCATGCGCATGTCGAGCGGGCCGTCCTTGCCGAAGCTGAAGCCGCGCGCAGCGTCATCGAGCTGCGGCGAGGCGAGGCCAAGATCGAACAGCACGCCGTCGCACTGCGCGCGTGCGCTCGCTCGATGCACCAGGGCTGCAAGTTCGGCGAACTCGCCCTGCACGAGGTGCAACCGCGCCTCGTGTGCAAAGCGCGCGCGGCCGGCCGCGATTGCCGCGGGGTCGCGATCGATGGCGACGACTTCGCCAGCGGTGCCAAGCGCCTCGAGGATGCGCGCGGTGTGGCCACCGCGGCCGAATGTTGCGTCGATGTAGAGGCCGCCCGGACGCAGTGCCAGCGCCGCAAGCGCCTCCTCGACAAGCACCGGCGTGTGCTCATCCAACTCCCCTCGTCCCCGCGACCGCTCGGGGCCGCCTCAAAGCGACAGCGAATCAAGTTCCGCCGGTAGATCGGTCGCCGATGCCTCGCTCTTCAGCCAGAAATCGCGCCGCTCGATCCAGCGAGACTCGTCCCACAATTCACAGCGATTGCCCTGTCCGATCAGCATCGCGCGCCGGTCGATCCCGGCAATTTCACGCAGTTCCGGTGCCAGCAGCATGCGTCCATGACCGTCGAGCACGAGGTCCGCCGCGTGACCGACCATCAGGCGCTGCAGCCGCCGCGACCGCTCGGGCAGGTTCGGCAGCTGCATCAGCTGGCGCTCGAACTGCTCCCAATCGGCCAACGGATAGATCAGCAGGCACTCCCCGTCGCGATCCACGGTCACCACCAGCTGGCCCTGGGATCGCTCGAGCAGCCGCTCGCGATAGCGCGTCGGGACGACCATGCGCCCCTTGTCGTCCAAGGTGACTTTTGCTGCGCCGCGGAACATTGGACGGGGGCGGGATCGCCCATTTTTCCCCACTTTCTCCCACCGGCCGCCACTATAGGAAGGACCGCGCGGCCCTGTCAACGGCTACGGGGGAAATTTTTGAGGCGCAGTAGGGACTTACGTGCTGCGGAGCAGCTTCCACCGTAGCTTTGAAGGCGCTAAGCTTTAGGGATCAGGAGCTTGCAATGTAAAGCTCTCTGACATTCTCTGTAGGGACCGGCCTACGAGGGCCTGCCCGAAGGGCGGAGAGCCGGCCTGTAAGCCGGGTTCTGTCGTGAGCAGTCATTCCTCTGGGACGTGCGTCACCGCACGCCTCAAGCGGCCTACCCGGAAGCACGCGCGGGCGTGCGCTGCAGTCGTGTAACCGACTGCGACTTCCCTATTTGGCCTTGCTCCAGGTGGGGTTTGCCATGCCGTCGCGTGTTGCCACCGACGCGGTGCGCTCTTACCGCACCGTTTCACCCTTACCGGCACTCTTGACGAGCGCTTAGGCGGTCTACTCTCTGTTGCACTTTCCGTGGGCTCACGCCCCCCAGGGATTACCTGGCACCCTGCCCGCCGAGCCCGGACTTTCCTCCACGCTTCATCGAGATGAAGTGCAGCGACTGCCCGGCCGACTCTCCGCGCCAGCACCTTACTGTGGATCCGGCGGCGACTCAATCCGATGCGCGCGCCCGCTGCAGCCGCAGCGCCAGCGCGTAGGCGTCGCTGCGCCGGGCGCCGGCCAGCTGCGCGGCAATCGCGGCCGCACGCGCCGGCGGCAATTCGCCCAGCAGCAGCTGCAGCGCGCGCGTCAGCAGCTCGGCATCCCCGCCGACGGCGCGCCCGGGCGCGGCGCCGGCGACCACCACGGTGATCTCCCCGCGCGCGAAATCCGCATCGTCACGCGCCATCGCACACAGCTCGCCGAGCGTGCCGCGATAGACGCTCTCGTGCAGTTTGGTCAGTTCGCGCGTGACCACCGCGGCGCGCTCCTCGCCGAAGCTGCGCGCCAGATCGGCGAGCGTGGCCACGATCCGGTGCGGCGCCTCGAACAACACCAGCGTGCGCGTTTCAGCCGCCAGGCGCGCCAGCAGCGCGCGCCGCTCGCCGGCGCGGGCGGGCAGAAAGCCTTCGAAAGCAAACCGGTCCGTAGCCACTCCGGCGATGCTCAGCGCCGCAGTCACCGCCGAGGCGCCGGGGATGGCCCGCACTTGGATTCCAGCCGCGACCGCGGCGCGCACCAGCCCGAAGCCCGGGTCGGACAGCAGCGGGGTGCCCGCATCGCTCACCAGCGCAATCACCTTGCCGGCCTCGAGCTGCTTGACCAGTTGGCCGATGCGAGCTGCCTCGTTGTAGTCGTGCAGCGAGATCAGCTCGCCCGCTACCCCGATCGCGCTGAGCAATTGCGCCGTGCGTCGCGTATCCTCGGCCGCGATCAGATCGGCGGCGGCCAGCACCTCGCGCGCCCGGGAACTGAGGTCGCCGAGGTTGCCGATCGGTGTCGCGACCACCTCAAGCCTGCCGGTGGACGGGAGCGAGCTGGTCCGAGCCACTATAATTCTCCGTTTCGCGCCGGGACGGTGGACGTCCAGTGCGTACGCTGCGGCGCGCAGTTTCAGCCTTACGGGGCATGGTGTCGATGGTGCAACTCAGAATGCTCGACGGAGCCGGCCGCGTCCTGGCGCTGCTCGCGCTGCTGGCGTTGGCCGCGTGCGCGGCGCTGCCGCCACCGGTGACGCAGCGCGCCGGCACCGAAGCGGCGGCGGAAGCCGCGGCGCGCCACGGCGATCATGCGCAGGCCGCCAGCCAGTACGAGAATCTCGCGGCCGCGCGCGTGCCCCCCGAACGGGTCAACCTGCAGCTCGCCGCCGCGCGCGAGTGGCTCGCCGCCGCTCGCGCCGCCGATGCGGCGCGCGTGCTCGCCGCCATCAGCGCCCCGCAGAGCGCGCCGCAGAGCCTGGAGCGCTCGCTGCTCGAGGCCGAGACCGCGCTGCTCGCCAATCGTGCCCAGGAGGCCTGGCAGAAGCTCGGGGCGATTTCCGAATCCGCCGCCACCGCGGTCAGCCCCGCCGCCGCGCAGCGCTACTACCTGCTCAAGATGCGCATCGCGCTCGCGAATGCGCGCCCGGTCGACGCGGTGCGCGCTGAGATCGCCGCCGAGGGCTTCACCACCAGTGCCGCCGAGCGCACGCAGCTGCGCTCACGGCTGCTCGCCGCGCTGCGCGAGGCGCGCGAGCACGGCGTGAAACTGGAAGCCGCGGCCAGCCAGGACCCGATCGTGCGCGGCTGGCTCGAGCTGGGCGCCATCGCCACCGAGGCGCACGGCGCGTCGCTGATCGGCGAGGCCGAAGCGGCCAGCTGGCGCGCCAAGTATCCGAACCATCCGGCGCTCGAAGTGCTGGCGCAGGCGCTGCCGCCGCCGCTGCCGGTGGCGGCCCCCGGCGGGCGCATCGCGTTGCTGCTGCCGCTGAGCGGCGCGGCCTCGGGGCAGGCAGCGACGGTGCGCGATGGCTTCCTGAGCGCCTACTATCAGTTGCCGCCGGCGACCCGGCCGGCGCTGCAGATCTACGACACCGGGGCCCTGCGGCCGGCCGAGGCCATCAGCCAGGCGAAGGCGGCCGGCAGCAGTTTCATCGTCGGCCCGCTGACGCGCGAGGACGTGGCCGCGGTCGCCGACCTGGGCAGCCAGAGCATTCCGGTGCTGGCACTGAATTTTCTGCCGGCGGACCGGCCGGCCCCGGGCGGCCTGTACCAGTTCGCGCTCTCGCCCGAGGAGGAAGCCCAGATCGTGGCGCGCCGCATCCTCGCCGATGGCCATCACCGCGGCGTGGCGCTGGTGCCGCGCGGTGACTGGGGCAACCGCGTGATCGAGGCGTTCACGCGCGAGCTGACGGCCGGCGGCGGCAGCCTGATCAGCCAGGTGCTGTACGATTCGGCCGAGCATGACTACAGCTACGAGCTCAAGAGCGTGTTGAAGGTCGATGAGAGCGACGCGCGCCACGCGCATCTGCAGAACGTGCTCGGCACCAAGCTCAATTTCGAGCCACGGCATCGCGGTGACATCGAGTTCGTGTTCATCGTGCCGGAAAGCGCGACCAATGCGCGCCTGATGGAGCCGCAGCTGAAATTCTTCTATGCCGGCGATATTCCGAGCTACTCGCTGTCGAATGCCTATGAGCCCGAGTCCACCGATGCCAACCGCGACATCGACAGCCTGATGTATCCGGACATGCCGTGGATGGTCAGCGACGATAGCAGTCTCGATGCCATCCGCGGCAACATCGAGCAGGCCTGGGGCAATAGCGTCGCGTGGCGCAGCCGTCTGTTCGCCTTCGGTTACGACGCCTGCCAGCTGATGCTGGCGATGGCCGGGGCACATCAGAGACTCGCCGACGTGCAGGTCGCGGGCCTGAGCGGGCAGCTGCACTTCGATGCCGGGGGCCGCGTGCAGCGCGAGCTGATCTGGGTGCAGGTGCGCGACGGCGAGCCGAAGCGGCTGCCCGCCCCGGCTCCCGATTCGCCCTGAATCACTCACCGCCCGCTCCTATCGACATCAACACCACAGTTACGGGCTGTGGAGCCGCGGCGCGCGCGGCGCAGACTCCCCGACCATGGCGAGACTGCCCACCATGGCGGCGCGCCGGAACCGGCAGCGCCTGGGTTCGGCCGCGGAGCAGCGCGCGGCGCAGCTGCTGCGCGCCGCCGGATGCGCCATCCTGGCGCGCAACTTCCGCTGCCGCGCCGGCGAGCTGGATATCGTCGCGCGGCGCGGGCGACTGCTGATCATCGCCGAGGTGCGACTGCGCAGCAGCCCCCGGTTCGGCGGCGCGGCCGCCAGCATTGGCGCCGCCAAGCGCGCTCGCATCGTGCGCGCGACGCGCTACCTGCTGCTGCGACAGCCGCGCCTGGCCGATCTGGCGGTGCGATTCGACACGCTGCTGCTGAGCGCGAGCGCCGGTCCGATCGAATGGATCGAAGGCGCGTTCCAGGCCCCGGGATGAGCAATGCGCATTTGACCGACGCGTATTTGACCGACGCGTCCATGACCAGCGAACCCCGCGCGGCTATGCGGCTACTTGACCAACGTGAGCTTGGCGCGCCGCGCGTCGCCCGGGGTCGCGGCCGGCTTGTCCGGCGCCGTCGGCGGCTCGGGCGGCGTCGGCTCGTTGTCGGATTCCGAGAACACCATGCCCTCGCCGGTCTCGCGCGCGTAGACGCCAAGCACCGCCTGCATCGGCACGTGCACGCGATGCACCACGCCGGCAAAGCGCGCGTCGAACTCGATGCTGTCGTTGGTGAGCTGCAGCCGCTGGGTCGCGGTGGTCGACAGATTGAGCACGATCTTGCCGTCCTTGACGTAGGCCGAGGGCACCTCGACACCGGTCCGCAGCGCATCGACGATCACATGCGGCGTGTGGCCGCTGTCGATGATCCACTCATGCATCGCCCGCAGCAGATACGGCCGTCGCGACAGGCCGCCGCCCTGATCCACGTTCCTGGCCGACATCAAGCGGTCCTCATCTGCAGCTCGACGTCGGACAGGCTGGCGCGGAACGCCGGGCGGGCAAACATGTTGCTGGCGTAGCGCGACAGCGCCTGGGCCTGGGGTGGCAGGTCGATCTCATAGTGATGCAGCCGCCACAGGATCGGCGCGACGCTGGCGTCGACCAGCGAGAATTCGTCGCTCAGGAAGAACGGCTTGACCTTGAACACGTCGGCGCTCTGCAGGATCGCATCGCGCAGTATCTTGCGGTTCTTGGCCACGTGCTTCTTGTCATGATCCTCATCGATCAGCTGCGCCAGGCCGTACCAGTCGCGTTCGATCCGATACAGCGCCAGCCGGAACTGCGCGCGCAGGATCGGGTCCACCGGCATCAGCGGCGGATGCGGAAAGCGCTCATCCAGATACTCGATGATGACCCGCGAGTCGTACAACACCAGGTCCCGGTCCACCAGCGTCGGCAGGCTGTGGTAGGGATTCAGGTCGAGCAGATCCTCCGGATAGCGCCCCGGCACCACGTTGATGATGTCGATCTCGACGCCTTTCTCCGCCAGCACGATGCGGGTGCGATGGCTGTAGGGCTGATCGGGCGCTGAGAACAGCGTCATGATCGAGCGGCGGCTGGACACGGTTCAGCTCTCCCCGTCGGGAGCGGGACGTGCTCCCGGCTGCAGGTCTTCGCGGAGGCGTTGCGATGTCAATGCACGTCTTTCCAGTACTCTTTCTTGAGCACGTAAGCAAATGCCGACAGCAGCAGCAGGAACAGCACGACCCACAGGCCCATCGAGCGCCGCTCGATCTGCGCCGGCTCGCCGACATAGTCGAGGAAATTGACGGTATCGCGCACGAAACCGTCGAACTGCTCGGGCGTGAGGTAGCCCGGCGAGATGGTCTCGAAGTGATCGAACACTTTCTCGGTGCTCGAACCGCGCTTGACGTCGCGGTACACCGCGGCCTTGACGCCTTCCAGATCGGACAGCACCGCCGGCATCGCGGTGGTCGGATACGCCAGATTGTCGCTGCGCGTGGTGCGGCTCGGATCCGAATAGAAGGTCTTCAGGAACTGGTAGAGGTAGTCCACGCTGCGCGAGCGTGCGATCAGCGACAGATCGGGCGGCACCTTGCCGAACCAGTTCACCGCGTCGGCCGCCGGCATCGCGCTGGTCACGTAGTCGAGACTGCTGCTGCCCGGAGGCAGCAGATTGGCGGTGAGTACCGTGGTCGGAATCCACAGGTCGTCTGCCATGCGCTGGTAGCGCAGGTATTTCAGCGAGTGGCAACCGATGCAGTAGTTCATGAAATTGCGTGCGCCGCGCTGCAACGAGGCGGTATCGGCCGACCGAGTTGCCGGCACGCCAGGACTCCCAGCGCACCGGCGCCTCCTCCGGGCCGTTGGCTGCGGGCTCCGCGGCCGCCAGCATCAGCGGGGCACACAACAGCGTCAGTACCAGACCGGCGATTTTAGCCATGAAACGTGACTCTCTCGGGCACGGGCTTGACCGAATCGATGCGCGAGTAGAACGGCATCAGCAAGAAGAATGCGAAGTACGGCACCACGAAGATGCGCGCGATCGTCACATACGGCTCCTGCGCCGGCTTCATCCCGAGGTACATCAGCACCAGGAATGAAATCGTGAACAGACCGAGGAAGGTGCGGGATATCCAGCCGCGATAGCGCATCGATTTCACCGGCGAGCGGTCGAGCCACGGCAGGAAGAAGTACGACACCACTGCGATCAGCATCAGCAGCGCGCCGATGCGCTGGTTCGGCACCGCGCGCAGGATCGCGTAGTACGGCGTGAAATACCACGACGGCGAGATCGGATCGGGAGTCGACAGCGGATTGGCCGGCTCGAAGTTGGCCTTCTCGAGGAACAGATCGCCGAAGGTCGGCACGAAGAACACGACGATCGCCAGCAGCGTCAGGAACACGCACACCCCGACGATATCCTTCACCGTGTAATACGGATGGAACGGGATGCCATCGAGCGGCCGCCCCTTGGCATCCTTCTTGTCCTTGATCTCGATGCCGTCGGGATTGTTCGAGCCGGTCTCATGCAGCGCCACCAGGTGCAGCGCCACCAGCAGCAGCAGCACCAGCGGCACGGCGGCCACATGCAGCGAGAAGAAGCGGTTGAGCGTCGCATCGGCGATGCCGTAGTCGCCGCGAATCCACTCCACCAGCGCCGGGCCGATGCCCGGGATGGTGCCGAACAGATTCACGATCACGGTCGCCGCCCAGAACGACATGTTGCCCCACGGCAGCACGTAGCCGAGGAACGCTTCGGCCATCAGCGCCAGGTAGATGAACATGCCGAACAGCCACAGCAGCTCGCGCGGCGCCTTGTACGAGCCGTACAGCAGTGCGCGGTACATGTGCAGGTACACCACCAGGAAGAACGCCGAGGCGCCGGTGGAATGCAGGTAGCGGATCAGCCAGCCGTATGGCACCTCGCGCATGATGAATTCGACCGAGTCGAACGAGCTCGTGGCCCCGATCTTGTAGAACATCGTCAGGAAGATGCCGGTAACCAGCTGCAATACCAGCACCAGCAGCGCCAGCGAGCCGAAGAAATACCAGATGTTGAAGTTCTTCGGCGCGTAGTACTCGGACACCTGCGAACGCCAGAAGGCATCCACCGGCAGGCGCTGGTTGATCCAGCCCCACAGTCCGGGCTTGGCCGCGGCACGTGAGCCGGCCTTGCTCGCAGCGTCAGGGGCGATCATCAGGCGGCTCCTTGTGCCGGGGCGGCGTCGAGGCCGATCACCAGCGTCTGCTCGCCGCGAAAGCTGTACGGGGGCACGCTCAGGTTGGTCGGTGCCGGCGAGCCGTTGAACACGCGCCCTGCCAGATCGAAGCGCGAGCCGTGGCACGGACAACGAAACCCGCCCGGCCAGTCGGCGCCGAGCACCGGATCGCCGGCATCGAAGAACTGCTTGGGCAGGCAGCCGAGATGGGTGCAGATGCCGATCAGCACCAGCACGTCGGCACGCCGCGCGCGCATCTCATTGCGCGCGTAGTCCGGCTGGATCGAGTCCTCGGACTTCGGATCCTTCAGCCGGTCGTCGTTCTTGGGCAGCCGGTCGACCATCGACGGGTCGCGGCGCACGATGTAGATCGGCTTCAGTCGCCAGGTCGGCGTGATCATCTGACCGATCTGCAGCTTGGTGAGATCCACTTCCACCGGCGCGCCGAGCGCGCGCGCGCGCTCGGACGGCGCCCATGAGGCGGCGAACGGCACGGCGGCCAGCACCACGCCGACGCCTGCGGTGACGCTGGTGGCTACCGTCAGGAACTTCCTGCGGCCCTGATCGATCTCTGAAAACCCAGGATCATCGGGAATCACGCCGAGTTCAGTCATTGCTCGCTCACTTCAGGTCTGTATTGGACGGCGCGCGGCGGATCGGCCACCACACTTGGAACGCTACGTAAAACGTCGGGAAGTATCGCATTATACACAACCGATCGGGCCCGCTTTTCGGCCAAAGATCACCAGGAAGGTCATGAACCTGCATCGCTTGGGACGCGCGGCCGCCTTCGTCGCCGGCAGCATCGTCGGTGGCCTGGCGCTCGCGTTCGTCATCGTGTTCCTGCATCCGCAGCTGCTGCAGCGGCCGGCGGCCGCGCCGCAGGCGCCCGCCGCGGGCGCCGCCCCGACAGCGCCGCCGAGCGCGCTGCCGGCTCAGGAGAACCGCGCCCAGTCCACCGCAGCACCGCTGCCCGGCACGGACGATGCTGCCGCGACCGAGGCCAGTGCCGCAGGCGGCGCCGTTGCTGCCGGCGTTGCGGGTGCTGCCAGCGCCGGCGCCGGCATCGGCCACGGCGCCGCGCCACCGCCCGAGTCGTATGCTGCAGCGGTGATGCGCGCCGCCCCGGCGGTGGTCAATATCTCGACACAGCGGCTGGTCACCGAACAGTTCCAGCCTTCGGTATTCGATCAGTTGTTCGGCGACCTGCAGCCGCTGTATCGCCATCGCGTCGAGCGCGCGCTCGGCTCGGGCGTGATCGTCGACGCCGCCGGCCACATCATCACCAACAATCACGTGATCGCGAATGCCGAGACCATCAATGTGGAGCTTGCGGACAATCGCGTGGCGCCCGCGACCGTGGTCGGCCGCGACCCGGACACGGATCTGGCGCTGCTGTCGATCAAGCTCAAGAACCTGCCGGTGATGCCGCTCGGGCGCTCGGATGAGATTCAGGTCGGGGACGTAGTGCTGGCCATCGGCGATCCGCTCGGACTGTCGCAGACCGTGACTCACGGCATCGTCAGCGCCACCGGCCGCCAGCAGCTCGGCGTCGCCACGTTCGAGAATTTCATTCAGACCGATGCCGCGATCAATGCCGGCAATTCCGGCGGCGCGCTGATCAACGCCCGCGGCGAGCTCATCGGCATCAACACCGCGGTGCTGAACAAGAGCAACAGCGGCAACCTGAGCGTCGAGGGCATCGGCTTTGCGATTCCGGTCAACCTGGCGCGCGGCGTGATGAAGGACATCCTCGATCACGGCCGGGTGATCCGCGGCTGGATCGGCATCCTGCCCGAAGACGTGGATGACGAGCAGGCCAGGCAGCTCGGGCTGCCGCGCGGGGGTGTCGTGATCACCAACATGTACCGCACCAGTCCGGCGGTCGACGCCCAGCTGCGCATCGGGGATATCGTGACCGGCATCGACGGCAAGCCGGTGCGCAGCGCGCGCGACACGCTGGCGCAGATTGCCGCCAAGAAACCCGGCGCGAGCATCACGCTGCATCTGCTGCGCGGGCGCAGCGAGCTGGATTCCAGGGTCAACGTGACCGAGCGCCCGAGCTCGATCCAGGGAACCTGAAGTTCAGTTCGGCACGCGCTTGATGCGCGCACCGAGCTGCGCCAGTTTCTCCTCGATGGTCTCGTAGCCACGGTCGATGTGATAGATACGCTCGATCTCGGTGCGTCCCTCGGCCACCAGCCCCGCGAGCACCAGGCTCGCCGAGGCGCGCAGGTCGGTCGCCATGACCGGCGCCGCGGTCAGGTGCTTGATGCCGTGGATGATCGCGGTGTTGCCCTCGAGCCGGATCTCGGCCCCCATGCGCCGCATTTCCAGCATGTGCATGAAGCGATTCTCGAAGATGGTCTCGACCACGGTGCCCACCCCGTCCGCCACGGTGTCGAGCGCGGCGAACTGCGCCTGCATGTCGGTCGGGAACGCCGGATACGGCGCGGTTCGTACGTCGACCGCGCGCGGGCGGCGGCCGCGCATGTCCACCTCGGCCCAGTTGTCGCCGCTGCTGACGGTGGCGCCGGCCTCGCGCAGCTTGACCATCACCGCATCGAGGTGCTCGGGCCGCGCGTGTTTGATGCGCACGTGCCCGCCGGTGATCGCGCCGGCGACCAGGTAGGTGCCCGCCTCGATGCGATCGGGCAGCACGTCGTAGTGCACGCCGTGCAGGCTGCGGACGCCCTCGATCGCGATCCGATCGCTGCCCGCGCCCGTGATCTTCGCGCCCATCGCAATCAGGAAATTCGCCAGGTCGATGACTTCGGGCTCGCGCGCGGCGTTCTCGATCACGGTCTCGCCATCGGCCAGCACCGCGGCCATCATCAGATTCTCGGTGCCGGTCACGGTGACGGTATCGAGCACCAGGCGCGCACCCTTGAGGCGCTGCGCACGGGCGCGGATGTAGCCGCCCTCGATGTGGATGTCCGCGCCCATGGCCTGCAGGCCGGCGACATGGATGTTCACCGGTCGCGCGCCGATCGCGCAGCCCCCGGGCAGCGACACGTCGGCGCGCCCGAAGCGCGCCAGCAGCGGGCCAAGCACCAGGATCGAGGCGCGCATGGTCTTGACCAGATCGTACGGCGCAAAATATTCGCGGATCGTGCTCGCATCGACTTCGATGCGCATGCGCTCGTCGATCGTCACGGTCACGCCCATGCGGCCGAGCAGCTCGATGGTCGTCGTGACGTCACGCAGGTGCGGCACGTTGCCGATCGTGACCGGGCCGTCGGCCAGCAGCGCGCCGGCCAGGATCGGCAGCGTGGCGTTCTTGGCGCCCGAGATCCGCACCTCGCCTTCGAGCGCGATGCCGCCGGTGATCTGCAGCTTATCCACGGCCACCCCTCTTATGCATCGCGGCTCGCATGACCGCCGCTCCTATCCACGGCTACCCGTCCCGGCGCTGCGCGCGGCCCACTCCTGCGGCGTATAGGCCTCGATCGAGAGCGCGTGTATCTCGCGGCCCATGCGCTCGCCGAGCGCCCGGTACACCAGCTGGTGTCGTGCGAGCGGGCGCAGGCCCTCGAAGGCGGCGCCGACCAGCAGCGCTGAGAAATGGGTATTGTCCTCCGACTGCACGTCGATGCGTGTGTCCGGAAGCGCCTGGCGGATCAGGTCCGCGATCTGCTGTGCGTTCATATGGGGGTGCGATCTTAAGACAAATGCGCGGGCGCGGAAGGCGCGATCTGGGCTGGGTGAAGGCGCTATCATGGTGCGATAGCCGCAGGAACAGCATCGCCGGATGAATGCCGTAGAACATACCGCCACGAGCGAGGCGCAGGCGCTGGAATCGGCCCGGCGCACGTTCGACATCGAGGCCGCGGCGCTTGGGGTGCTGCGCGGGCGGCTGGATGGCAGTTTTGCCGCAGCCTGCCGCCTGTGCCTTGCCTGCCGGGGCCGCGCGATCGTCACCGGCATGGGAAAATCCGGCCATATCGCCCGCAAGATCGCCGCCACGCTCGCCAGCACCGGCACCCCGGCGTTCTTCCTGCACCCGGGCGAGGCCAGCCACGGTGATATCGGCATGATCACGCGCGGCGACGTGCTGCTGGCGCTGTCCAATTCCGGCGAGACGCCCGAGGTACTGGCGCTGCTGCCGCCGCTCAAGCGGCTGGCGATCCCGCTGATCGGGCTGACCGGCAACGCCGCCTCGACCCTGGCACTGGCCGCCGACGTGCATCTGGATGTGGCCGTGCCGCAGGAAGCCTGCCCGCACAACCTGGCGCCGACCGCGAGCACGACGGCGGCGCTGGTCATGGGCGATGCGCTGGCGGTCGCACTGCTGCAGGCCCGGGGCTTCTCGGCCGATGACTTTGCGCGCACCCACCCGGGCGGTAGCCTCGGACGGCGACTGCTGCTGCATGTGGAGGACATCATGCGGCGCGGCGATGCGCTGCCGCGGGTCGGCCTGGACACCCGGGTCGCCGAGGGACTGCTGGAGATGTCGCGCAAGGGCCTCGGCATGACCGCGGTGCTGGATGCGCAGCAGCGCGTGGCCGGCATATTCACCGACGGCGATTTGCGGCGCGCGCTCGATCGCAGGATCGACGTGCACAGCGCGACGATGCGCGAGGTCATGACCCCGGGCGGCCGCAGCATCGGCGCGCGCGAGCTGGCCGCGGCCGCAGCACAGCTGATGGAGCAGCATCGGGTGACGGCGCTGCTGGTGACCGATGCCGAGCGGCGGCTGATTGGCGCGCTCAACGTCCATGACCTGCTGCGCGCGGGTGTCGTTTGATGCCGCGCACGGTCCGCGCAGCGACGGCCGGCGCCGCTGTCGGGCATCCGTCTGCTGGTTCTGGATGTGGACGGGGTGATGACCGACGGGCGGCTGCGCTACGGCAGCGCCGGCGAGACCGACAAGACCTTCCACGTGCGCGACGGCTACGGCATCAAGGCCGTGATCGCCGCCGGCATCGCGGTGGCAGTGATCTCCGGACGCGAATCCCCGGCGGTCACGCGCCGCTGCGAGGAACTCGGCATCCGCCACCTGCACCAGGGCGTCGATGACAAGGCGCCGGCGCTGGCGCAACTGCTCGCAACGCTCGCGATCCCGGCGCGCCACTGCGCCTGTGTCGGCGACGATCGGCCCGACGTGCCGCTGCTGGCGCAGGCCGGGCTTGCGGTCGCGGTCGCCGACGCGCACCCGGACGCGCTGGCGATCGCTCACCGGCGCACGCGCCTGCCCGGCGGCGCCGGCGCGGTGCGCGAAGTCTGCGACTGGCTGCTCGCCGCGCGACGCCGCAGCGCCCGGGCATGATTCTCCGGACCCTGTTTGCGCTGCTGGCGCTCGGCGCCCTGGGGACGCTGTTCTACCTGCAGCAGTCGGAGCAGCGGCGCTGAGCAGGCCAACGCCGACGTCGAGAGCACCGAGCCGGGCTACATTGCCAACGGCGCCGAGCTGATCGAAACCGGCGAGGACGGCCATGCGCTGTTCCGGCTCGATGCCGAGCGCATCGAACAGCCGACACCGCAGGGCATCGATCTTCCTGACCGCGCCGAAGCTCGACTATCAGCCGGAGGACGGCAACCACTGGACGTTGACGGCGCGAGCGCGGCACGCTGCCGCAGGACGCGCGCACCGCCGATCTCGCCGGGAGCGTGCATGCGCAAGGCCGGCCGTCCGGCTCCGACGAACTGATGCGCATCGCGACCGATCAGCTGCATCTGGACATGCAGCAGCAGCTCGCGACATCGCCGGCGAAAGTGCGGGTGGATTGGGCCGGCAACGCGCTGCGCGGCCGGGGCATGAGCGCCGACATCACGGAACGACCGACTGCAGCTGACCGCGGACGTGCATGGTGTGCTCTCGCACTGAAGCGCCGTCACGTGCCCGGGCGCGCTCACCTGCGCTGGGCGCTGCTGCTGCAGCTCGCGGCGCTGGCCGCGGCGAGCCGCGCGAATGCGCCGGCGGCGGGCGCCGATGCGGACCGCGAGGGCTGCAGCCAGCCGCTGTGCTACACCGCCTCGAAGCTCGAGGCCGAGCGCAATCACATGGTGCTGCATGACATCAGCATCGTGGACACCACGCGCGGCATCACCCGCATCAAGGCCGATCTCGCGGAGGCGAACGGACCGGATCTGGGCGACAGCGACTGGGTGCTCACCGGCCACGTGCAGGTGTTCATGCCACAGGGAAAGCTCAACGCCGACAAGGCCACCGTGCGATTCGCCAGCAAGCGCATCGCCTCGATGAGCGCCGAAGGCGCGCCGGCCGAATTCGAGCGCGCCGCCGATGCCGCGACCCCGAACCCGCTCGCGGGCGACGCCGGCAATCGCGGCCGCGGCGCGATCGAGGCGGCCCACGGCCATGCGCGCGAGATCAACTACGACATGGAACGGCGATCTGCTCAAACTTACCGGCGACGCCTGGCTGTCCGACGGCTGCAACGAGATCACCAGCCAGTCGATCGTCTATGACATCGTGAATCAGAAAGTGCGCGCCGACGCCGCACCGGGCGGTGACACCCGGGTTCACGGCACGCTGCACGCGCGTTCGGGAGCCCAGTGCGGGCCCGGCGCCAACCGCCCATGACGCGACTGTCGGCCCGTTCGCTGCAGAAGAGCTACCGCTCGCGCCAGGTAGTGCGCGACCTGTCGCTCGAGATCGATGCCGGCGAGGTGGTGGGACTGCTGGGCCCGAACGGTGCCGGCAAGACGACCGCGTTCTACATGATCGTCGGGCTGATAGCCGGCCGACGGCGGCTCGATCCTGCTCGACGATCGCGATCTGACCGCGCTCAGCATCGATCAGCGGGCCCGGCTCGGGCTGGGCTACCTGCCGCAGGAAGCCTCGGTGTTCCGCCGGCTCTCGGTCGCCGACAACATCATGGCGATCCTGGAGCTGCGCGATGAGCTCGACCGCGCCGCGCGCGAACGCGCGGCTCGAGGAGCTGCTCGAGGAGCTGCACATCGGCCATGTGCGCAATACCCGCGGGCATGTCGCTGTCCGGGGGCGAGCGCCGCCGGGTCGAGATCGCGCGCGCGCTGGCCGCCGAGCCGCGCTTCATCCTGCTCGATGAGCCGTTTGCAGGCGTCGATCCGCTGTCGGTGCTGGATATCCAGCGCATCATCCGCGAGTTAGCCGGCCGCGGCATCGGCGTGCTGGTCACCGACCACAACGTGCGCGAGACCCTGGGGGTCTGCGGCCGCGCCTACATCGTGGATCGGGGAGTAGTGATCGCTTCCGGGACTGCCGAGCAAGTCCTTGCCAACCCCCAAGTCCGTGAGGTGTACTTGGGCCAGGCATTCCGCATGTGATTGACCGGAGCGGTCCTGATAGTCCTTATTTTTCAGCGGCTTATGATATTTCCGGGGCCGGCCGTGGGTGGCGCAGGCACGTTTTATGCTTAAGCCCTCGCTGCAACTCAAGCTCGGCCAGCAACTGACGATGACGCCGCAGCTGCAGCAGGCAATCCGCCTGCTGCAATTGCCGACCATCGAGCTGCAGGCGCACATCCGCGAGCTGCTCGAGTCCAACGTGATGCTCGAGCAGGACGAGGACACCGAGAGCGGCACTTACGAGAGCCTGCTCGAGCGCCGAGACCGCACCCGAAACCGCGGCGCGCATCGAGGAGCCCCCGGTCGAGGTGGTCGATGACGGCTGGTCCGACCAGTCGGTGGGCCCGGCGGAAAACCCCTGGAGCAGCGGCGGCACTGGCGACGAGGATCGCCAGCAGGAGTTCGCGGACGCCACCGGGCAGTCGCTGCGCGAGCACCTGCTGTGGCAGCTGGAACTGGCGCGGCTCAATGCACGCGACCTGGCCATCGGCCGCGCCGTGGTCGACGCGATCAATGATGATGGCTACCTGAGCGAGCCGCTGGACGTCATCGGCGCCAGCCTCAAGCCCGATCTGGATCCGAGCGTGGCCGAGGTCGAGCGCGTGCTCGCGATCGTGCAGATGTTCGATCCGCCCGGGCGTCGGCGCACGCTCGGTCAGCGAATGCCTGCTGCTGCAGCTCGAGCAGCTCGAGCCGGGCACACCCGGTCTCGCCTCGCCAAGTCGATCGTCGGCAACCACCTCGAGCTGCTGGCCGAACGCGAACTGACCGCGCTGCGGCGCGAGCTGCGCGCCTCGGATGAAGAGCTCGAGACCGCGGTGGCGCTGGTGCGCGCCTGTCATCCGCGTCCCGGCTCGATCGTCAGCGGCAGCTCGCCCGAGTACGTGGTGCCGGACGTGTTCGTGCGGCGTACGCCGCGCGGCTGGTCGGTCGAGATCAATGCGGCGACGCTGCCGCGGGTGCGACTGAATCAGTCCTACGCCAGCCTGGTCGGCCGCAGCACCAGCCACGCCAGCATGCGGGCGCAGCTGCAGGAGGCGCGCTGGCTGCTCAAGAGCCTGGAAATCCGCAACGACACGCTCGACCAAGGTGGCGCGCTCGATCGTCGAGCGGCAGTGCGAATTCCTCGACCAGGGCGAGGAGTACATGCGGCCGATGATCCTGCGCGACATCGCCGAGGCCATCGGCATGCACGAGTCGACGGTGTCGCGCGTCACCTCCGGCAAGTACATGCACACGCCGCGCGGCGTGTTCGAGCTGCGCTATTTCTTTTCGAGCCAGGTCGAAGGCAACGATGGCTCGGGCACCTCCTCGACCGCGATTCGCGCCAAGATCCGCAAGCTCATTCGCGAGGAGGACGCGGCCGCCCCGCTGAGCGACAGCCGCATTGCGGAGATTCTGTCCGGCGAAGGCATCCCGGTCGCGCGCCGGACCGTGGCGAAGTATCGGGAAACGATGGGTCTCGCGCCATCGAATGAACGCAGGCGAGTCAACGGCAAGTGACATCCACAAGGAGATCAGCCATGCAATTGAACGTCACCGGACATCACGTCGAGATCACCACTGCACTGCGCGGCTACGTCGAGAAGAAACTCGGGCGCATCATGCGCCACTTCGACCAACTCATCGACAATCATTTCGTACTGACGGTCGAGAAGCTGCAGCACAAGGCGGAGGCGACCCTGCGCGTCCGGCGAGAGACGATTCATGCATTGGCGATCGACGGTGACATGTACGCCGCGATCGATGCGCTGGCCGACAAGCTCGAGCGGCGGGTGCGCAAGCACAAGGAAAAGCTCACCGACCACCATGCCCAGGAAGCGCAGAAGAGCGCCCGACTGTAGCCGCGGGTGCGCGCCGGGTCCGGCGCGGACCTGCCGTGCGGCCCCGGCCCGCGCCGCCGGGGCACCGGCGACCTGCACGGCGCGCAGCCGGGCGGTACTGCGATGCGCCTGATCTTCCTGAGCGGGCTGTCCGGTTCCGGCAAGAGCGTGGCGCTGCACATGCTCGAGGATCTGGATTTCTACTGCGTCGACAACATCCCGGCGGCGCTGCTCAAGCCCTTCATCTCGCATACGGTACGCAGCGATGGCACCGTCTATCAGCGCACCGCGATTGGAATCGACGCCCGCAATCCCGGCGACGGGATCGCGACCGTGCCGATGCTGCTCGATGAGCTCAAGCGCAGCGGCATCCAGTGCGAGCTGGTGTTCCTGGTGGCCAGCGACGAGGAGCTGCTGCGCCGCTTTGCCGAGACCCGGCGCAAGCACCCGCTGAGTCGCCACGGCGAGAACCTGCACGAAGCGATCGCGATCGAGCGCGGGTTGCTCGAGCCGCTGGTGAATGCCGCCGATCTGGTGATCGACACCTCGCGCATGGGCGTGCATGACCTGCGCGAGCTGATCGACCGGCGCGTGGGTCGGCGGCCACGCGATCGCATGTCGGTGCTGCTGGAATCCTTCGGCTTCAAGCACGGCATCCCGGGCGATGCCGACTTCGTGTTCGACGCGCGCTCGCTGCCCAATCCGTACTGGGAGCCGGCCCTGAGGTCGCTGACCGGCCGCGATGAGGCGGTGGTGCGTTTTCTGGAGGCCCAGCCCGGCGTGGCCGCCTTCATCGACGATGTCGCCCAGTTCATCGAGCGGCGCCTGCCCGAGCATCAGGCCGCCAACCGGCGCTACCTGACGGTCGCGATCGGCTGCACCGGCGGCCAGCACCGATCGGTCTACATCGCCGAGAAGCTCGCTCCGCGGATCGCCGCGCGCTGGCCGCAGGTCGCCGTGCGGCACTCGGGCCTGCCCGAGCCGGCCCGAAGCATCCGCGCGCTCACCGGCAGCAGCTAACCGCCGGCGCGCTTCGCGGCAAAACCGCGGCGCACCAGCTCCGCGACCAGCGCATCGCGGTGCTCGCCCTGGATCTCGATCACGCCGTGCTTGACCGTCCCGCCGCTGCCGCAGTGGCGCTTGAGCTCGCTCGCCAGCGCCTGCAGCTCCGCGGCCGCGAGCGGCAGGCCGGTGATCAGCGTCACCGCCTTGCCGCCGCGGCTGTGCGTCTGGCGACTCACGCGCACCTGGCCCGCGTCGGCACGCACCGCGGCTGCCGCGGCGCTCTTGCAAACGCATTGCGCGATCGGCCGGCGGCAACCGGGGCAGATGCGCCCCACGCCGCTACGGTAGACGATGCTCATCGGATCGGGTGCATCGGGTACATCGAACTGGCGAGAAACCTATCCGGCCTCGACGCGGGATTCCTCATCGGCCAGGATCTTGAGGGCCGGCAGCACGGTCGTGGCCGCGAGCGGCGCGCCGCCCAGGAACGCGATCACATCGTCACGTTGCTGCATCGCGTCCTGGTAGCCGAGCGCGATCAGCTCGCGCGTGAAGCTCGATTCGAACATCAGGTAGCTCGCGAGCTGCGCGCCGGCCGAGCCGCGCGCACCCATCACGCGCAGCAGTGAGCGCAGGCCGCGCGGCAGGCTGCGCATGTGCTGGGTCGCGATCACGCGCATGTCGCTGCTGGGCGCGATCACCAGCGTCGCCACCTTGCGCGTGCCCGGCACCGCGGCCGGCGCGACTTCGACCACGCTGTTGAGGCGCTGCACGTGCTCGACGTTGGCATAGATCTGGTCCATGAACAGCGTGTCGAGCATGTAGCCGAACAGCTGCCCGGGGGTGGGCGGCTGCACCACGGTGCGCGGCCGCGCATTGACACCGGCACCGTGCTCGGCGCGCACGCCGATCACCAGCAGCCGGTCGGCGCCCAGATGGATCGCCGGACTGAGCGGCCAGAGCTGGCGCTGCGCGCCATCGCCGAAGAACTCATCGCCGAGCTGCACCGGCGGGAACAGGAACGGCACGCCCAGGCTCGCCATCACGTGCTCGAGCTTGAGTTCGGTACGACGCCCAATGCGCTGCTGCCGCACCCACTCGGCGCTGGCGTCGCTGCCCTGGAAGAACGCCACCGACGAGGCCGAACTGTAGCTGGTCGCACAAAGCGCCAGTGCCTTCAGGTGCCCGCCGTCGATGCTGTGCTGCAGTCCGGGCCAATCGAGGTGGCTCGCCAGCAGCGTGCGCAGCGGCGAATTATCGAACAGCGCCAGCGGCGGCGGCAGCAGCAGGCCGCCGGACATCAGCGACAGCGTCCAGTGCAGGCCGGAGCGCAGCATGCTGACGGGATCGACCCGAAAAACCTGCGGCACATGAAAATTGGCCCAGACGTGCTCGAGCCCCTCGATTGCGCGCTGCCAGCGGTAGGCCTCGGTGCCGAGCACCGCCGCGGAGACCGCGCCGGCTGAAGTGCCGACAATGATCGGGAACGGATTGGGCGAGAGCGGCATCATATCCGCGATCGCCTTGAGCACGCCGACCTGATAGGCAGCGCGCGCCCCGCCGCCGGGCAATACCAGCCCGACCGTCGAACCGATCGGTGCGCGGCCCCTGGATAAGGCGTCGGCGGCCATATCGTCAGAGCATAGCGGACCGTGGATTAACGCCACATGTACCGTCGTCTCGTTCTGCTACCGGCGTCTCGCTCTGGGAGTCCAGCAACGGGCCTACAGGCAGCCGCTGGCGGATCGCGAGCCTGCCGCACCATCCCCCGGGGACGGTGGCCAGCGGTCGGGTGGCCGGGTCGCCAGGGGTCGGGTGGGTCGGGTGGGTCGGCTGGCTAGCGGTTGGTGACCCGCAGGATCTGCATCGAGTTGGTGCCGCCGGAGACGCCCGACTGCTCACCCTTGGTGAGAATCACCAGGTCGTTGACATCCACCAGCCCGAGTTCGAGCAGCCGGTCGAAGATCGCGCTGTAGAGGGTCGCGGTGTCGATGTGGACGATGTCGAACGGTACGGCGTAGACACCGCGATACAGCGTGACGCGCCGGCGCGTGGCCTCATGGCGCGTGAACGCGTAGACCGGGATATCGGAGCGGATGCGCGACATCCACAACGGCGTCATGCCGGACTCGGTCAGCGCCACGATTGCGCGCACCCGCATGTGATTGGCCGTGTAGATCACGGCCATCGCGATCGCCTCTTCGGTGTTGCCGAACTCCTCGTCCGCGCGCGCCAGGGCGCGCGGCGAGCCGAGCTGGTACTTCTCCGCCCCGCGGATCACCTCCGCCATGGCCTGCACCGCCTTGACCGGAAACTTGCCGGCCGCGGTTTCGGCCGACAGCATCACCGCATCGGTGCCGTCGAGCACGGCGTTGGCGACGTCGCTGACCTCGGCGCGCGTCGGAATCGGATTCTGGATCATCGATTCCATCATCTGGGTGGCGGTGATCACCACCCGATTGTTCGCCAGCGACTGGCGGATGATGGTTTTCTGCAGTCCGGTCAGCTCGGCATAGCCCATCTCCACGCCGAGATCGCCGCGCGCCACCATCACCGCGTCCGTCACGCTCAGAATCCCGGCCAGGTTGTCGAGCGCCTCGTGGCGCTCGATCTTCGCCACCACGCGGGCGTCACCGCGCCACTTGCGCAGTTCCGACTGGGCCCGGCGGACATCATCGGCATCGCGCGCGAACGATACCGCCAGGTAGTCGATACCGATCTCGGCCGCGAGGCGAATGTCCTCCAGGTCCTTTTCGGTCACCGCCGGGGCCGAGATGCCCCCGCCCTGGCGATTCACGCCCTTGCGGTTCGACAGCTCCCCGCCCGAGCGCACCACGCCGTAGATGCGCGTGCCGATCACCTTATCCACTTCGATCACGATCTGGCCGTCGGCCAGCAGCAGCGTGTCGCCGGCCTGTACGTCGGCGGGCAGGTTCTTGTACGCGACCCCGACCTCGGTCACGGTGCCGGCGTCGGGATCGAGCGCGGTATCGAGTGCGAACGGCGCGCCCTCGAGCAGCTGCACCTTGCCCTCGCGAAAACTCTCGATGCGGATCTTGGGGCCGGCCAGATCGGCCAGCAGCCCGACGTAGCGACCGGCCTCGCGCGCCGCGTGGCGCACCATCTCGACCCGCCGGCGCTGCGAATCGCGCGTGCCGTGCGAGAAATTGATGCGCGCGACATCGAGACCGGCACTGACCATGCCGGCCACGACCTGGGGATCGTCGGTCGCTGGTCCCATCGTCGCAACGATCTTGGTTCTGCGCATCGTGTCCATATTCGCCTTTGACTTCGGGCTGCAGGCAGTAGCGCGGACGGACGTCTGCCGGTCAGACCATCGGACGCGGCAGCGCGTCGGCGGCGCGCTGCTCGAGCACCGCGACCGCCGGCAGGGTCTTGCCCTCGACGAATTCAAGAAATGCGCCACCGCCGGTCGAGATATAGGAGATGCCGTCCTCGACGCCATACTTCTCGATCGCGGCGAGCGTATCGCCGCCGCCGGCCAGCGAGAATGCCTTGCTGCTCGCGATCGCCTGCGCGATCGCCTGGGTGCCCTCTCCGAACTGATCGAATTCAAACACGCCGACCGGGCCGTTCCAGATGACGGTACCGGCGGATTTGAGCGTCTCGCTGAACTGCTCGGCGGTGTCCGGGCCGATATCGAGAATCATCTCGTCGTCACCCACCTCGTTCACCGGCCGCACGTCGGCATGCGCGGTGGCGGCAAACTCACGCGCCACGACGACGTCCACCGGCAGCGGAATCTCCGCCCCGCGCTCGCGCGCCTGCTGCAGCAGCTTGCGGGCAATTTCGAGCATGTCCTTCTCGTACAGCGACTTGCCAACCTTGACGCCGGTGGCGGCCAGGAACGTGTTGGCGATGCCGCCGCCGACGATCAGCTTGTCGACCTTGGCCAGCAGCGCCTCCAGGATGGTGAGCTTGGTGGACACCTTCGAGCCCGCGACGATCGCCACCAGCGGTCGCGCCGGCTTCGCCAGCGCGCGCTCGAGCGCTTCCAGCTCCGCCACCAGCAGCGGTCCGGCGCAGGCCACCGGCGCGAACCGGGCCACGCCGTGGGTGCTGGCTTCGGCCCGGTGCGCGGTGCCGAAGGCATCCATCACGAAGACGTCGCACAGCGCCGCCATCTGGCGCGACAGCGCCTCGTCGTCCTTCTTCTCGCCCTTGTTGAAGCGCACGTTCTCGCACAGCACCACCGCGCCCGGCTGCACCGCGACGCCCGCCAGCCAGTTCTGAACCAGCGGCACCGGTTTGCCGAACAGTTCCGACAGCTTCGCGGCGACCGGGGCGAGCGAGAATTCGGCGTCGAACTTGCCCTCCTGCGGCCGGCCAAGATGCGACAGGATGATCACCCGTGCGCCCTTCTCCAGCGCCAGCCGCAGCGTCGGCAACGCGGCCCGGATGCGCGCATCGCTGGTCACCACGCCATTCTGCACCGGCACGTTCAGGTCCTCGCGGATCAGGACGCGCTTGCCTGCAAGTTCCAGGTCGGCCATGCGCAGCGGTTTCATCGCACGCCGCCTAGGTTGCGCGCGACCAGGCCACGGTCGTGTCGAGCATGCGGTTCGAGAACCCCCACTCGTTGTCGTACCAGGCGCAGACCTTGACCAGGGTGCCCTGGATCACCTTGGTCATCGTGGCATCGTAGACCGAGGAGTGCGCATCGTGGTTGAAGTCCACCGATACCAGCGGCGCATCGGTGTAGGCGAGGATTCCCTGCAGCGGCCCGCTGCCGGCGGCCGATTTCATCAGTCCGTTGATCTCGTCGACGCTGGTCGCGCGCTTGGCGGTGAAGCTCAGATCCACCAGCGACACATTGATGGTCGGCACGCGGATCGCAAAGCCATCGAGCTTGCCCTTGAGCTCGGGCAGCACCAGTCCGACCGCCGCGGCTGCGCCGGTCTTGGTGGGAATCATGGACATCGTGGCCGAACGCGCGCGGCGCAGGTCCGTGTGATAGACGTCGGTGAGCACCTGGTCGTTGGTGTAGGAGTGCACGGTCGTCATCACGCCCGCGGCGATGCCGATGCTGTCGTTGAGCACCTTGGCCACCGGGGCCAGACAGTTGGTGGTGCACGAGGCGTTGGAGATCACCGTATGGCTCGCCTTGAGCGATGCGTGATTGACGCCGTAGACGATGGTGGCATCGACGTCGTCGCCGCCGGGCGCGGAGATCACCACCTTTTTCGCGCCGGCCTGCAGATGCTTGCCCGCCTTGGCCTTGCTGGTGAACAGTCCGGTGCACTCGAGCACCGTGTCCACGCCGAGGCTGCCCCACGGCAGCTTGGCCGGATCGCGTTCCGACAGCACCCTGATGCGATCGCCGTTGACCACCAGCGCATCGCCGTCGACCTTGACGTCGCCGTGGAAGCGGCCGTGGACCGTGTCGTAGCGCGTCAGGTGCGCGTTGATGTTGGCATCGCCCAGGTCATTGAGCGCCACCACCTGCAGCTGCGAGCGCTTGCCGCCCTCGTACAGCGCGCGCAGGACATTGCGTCCGATGCGGCCGTAGCCATTGATCCCGACTTTCAGCGTCATTCATGCTCCCCTTCGATCGATGCGTGTATCGCCCGCTCCACGTTGTCCGCCGTGAAGCCAAATCTTTTCATCACTTCCGGGCCCTTGCCCGAGGCGCCGTAGTGATCGATGCCGATGATGCGCCCGGCGGTGCCGACATAGCGCCACCACAATCCGGTGGACCCGGCCTCGACCGCAACCCGCGCCGTCACCGCCGCGGGCAGCACCGATTCACGGTAGGCGACGTCCTGCGCGTCGAACAGCTGCGTGCATGGCAGCGACACCAGCCGCACGCGCTTGCCCTGTGACTGCGCGCGCCGCACGGCCTCGAGCGCGAGGTGCACTTCCGAGCCGGTCGCGATCACCAGGCACTGGGCCGTGCCCTGGCAATCGGCCAGCACGTAGCCGCCGCGGCGGATGCCGTCGAGCGCTTCCGGCGCGCGTGCGAGCTGCGGCAATCCCTGGCGCGTGAGCACCAGGCAGGTCGGGCCGCGCTCGTGCTCGATCGCCGCACACCAGGCCACCGCGGTCTCGGCCGCATCGGCCGGCCGCCACAGCGTCAGGTTCGGAATCAGGCGCAGGCTGTTGAGCTGCTCGATCGGCTGGTGCGTCGGACCGTCCTCGCCGAGGGCGATCGAGTCGTGGGTGTAGACCAGGATCACGCGCTGATGCATCAGCGCGGACATGCGCACCGCGTTGCGCGCATAGTCGGAAAACGTCAGGAACGTCCCGCCGTAGGGAATGAAGCCGCCGTGCAGGGCGATGCCGGTCATCGCGGCAGTCATGCCAAATTCGCGCACGCCGTAATGAAGATACTCGCCCGAGGCGTCGCCCGGCGTTATCACGCGCGCGCCCTTGCGCAGCGTGCTGTTGGACGGAGTGAGGTCGGCCGAGCCGCCGAACAGCTCCGGTAGCGCCGGCCCGATCACGTTCAGCATCGCCTGCGAGGATTGGCGCGTCGCCTGGCTGCCCTGGACCGCCTGGCCGGCAGCCAGCGCGGCGCGCACCGTGTCGGGCCACGCGGGCGGCAGCTCGTTGCGCATGCGCCGCTCGAATTCGCTCGCCAATGCCGGGTGGGCATCGCGATAGCGCGCAAACAGCTCCTGCCAGCGCCCCTCCGCGACGCGCCCGGCATGCTCGTGGTTCCAGGCCGCACGCAGCTCGGCCGGCACCTCGAATGGCGGCGCCGTCCAGCCCAGCTTCCTCCGGGCAGCGGCCACCTCGTCCACGCCCAGCGCCTCGCCATGCGTCGCCGCAGTGCCGGCCTTGGTCGGCGCGCCCCAGCCGATGATGGTCTTGCAGTCGATCAGCGACGGCCGCGTGGTCTCGGCCTGCGCCGCGCGAATCGCACGTGCGATCCCCGCATCGTCCAGTCCGTCCACGCGCTGCACATGCCAGCCGTAGGCCTCGAAGCGCCTGGGAGTGTCGTCGGCGAACCAGCCCTGCACCTCGCCGTCGATCGAGATGCCGTTGTCATCGTAGAACACGATCAGCTTGCCGAGCTTGAGCGTACCGGCCAGCGAGCAGGCCTCGTGCGAGATGCCTTCCATCAGGCAGCCGTCGCCGGCGAACACCCAGGTGTGGTGATCGACGATCGGCAGCTGCGGACGGTTGAACTGGGCGGCGAGCATCTTCTCGGCCAGCGCGAAGCCCACGGCGTTGGCCAGTCCCTGGCCGAGCGGCCCGGTGGTGGTCTCGATGCCGATCGGCGGATCGTATTCGGGGTGGCCCGCGGTGCGGCTGCCGAGCTGGCGGAATTGACGGATCTCGTCCATGCCGAGCGGGTAGCCGGTCAGATGCAGCAGCCCGTACAGCAGCATCGAGGCGTGGCCATTGGAGAGAATGAAACGGTCGCGGTCCCACCAGCGCGGATTGGCCGGATTGTGCTTGAGGAAATCGCGCCACAGCACCTCGGCAATGTCGGCCATGCCCATCGGCGCGCCCGGGTGGCCGGAATTTGCCTGCTGGACCGCGTCCATCGCCAGCACTCGCAGGACATTGGCCAGTTCTCTTCGCGTGGGCATAGGCGGCTGAACCGTACACAGGACAGTGGGGGCGCGCATTGTCTACCAGTGGGCTGTCGCCCGGCAATGCGCCGTGTGCGCTGAGGACCTCGCCCGGCGGGTCACGGGGCGAACCGGGGCTCAAGAGCGGCGCTTGAGCGGGCGGAAGCGGCGGCAATATGCCCGCAGGTGCTATCGAAGCATATGTCGCATTTTATTGATCACAAGAAATGCGCCCTATGGTTCCGTGGACTGCACCGGCACCGTCCCGCTCCCAGCCGAACGCCTCGATTGCGAGGGCTCGCCCGAGTCCGCGACCGTTCAGCGTGCAAACTATTCCGAGTGCGTCACAATGCTGACAAATTTCAGCGCATACAGCCCGGATTGGGACGGTATCGGCGCGTCCGGGCGCTGCGGTCGCCGCAGGACGTTCTGCTATACTCAAGTGCCTTTTTGTCAGCACCAATAACACCCATGGCCAATGCGTATCTGTTTACTTCCGAGTCGGTTTCGGAAGGGCATCCGGACAAGATTGCCGATCAGATTTCGGACGCGGTCCTCGATGCGATTCTGCGCGAGGACACCAGCGGCCGCGTCGCCTGTGAGACGCTGGTCAAGACCGGCGTGGTGATCGTCGCCGGCGAGGTGACCACCTCGGCCTGGATCGATCTCGAGAAGCTGGTACGCCAGACGGTGCTCGACATCGGCTACAACCATTCCGACATGGGCTTCGACGGCGCCAGCTGCGGCGTCATCAACATCATCGGCAAGCAGTCGCCCGATATCGCGATGGGCGTGGATCGGGGCGACAAGCGCAAGCAGGGCGCCGGCGACCAGGGCCTGATGTTCGGCTATGCGACCAACGAGACCGACGTGCTGATGCCGGCACCGATCACGCTGGCCCACCGCCTGGTCAAGCGGCAATCCGAGGTGCGCCGCAAGGGCAAGCTGTCCTGGCTGCGCCCGGATGCCAAGAGCCAGGTCACGCTGCGCTACGAGAATGACCGCCCGGTGGGCATCGAGGCGGTGGTGCTGTCGACCCAGCACAGCGACGACATCTCGACCGCGCGCCTGCGCGAGGCGGTGATGGAAGAGATCATCAAGCCGGTGCTGCCGAAGAAATGGCTCGACCGCCGTACGCGCTATCACATCAACCCGACCGGCCGGTTCGTGATCGGAGGTCCGGTCGGTGACTGCGGCCTCACCGGCCGCAAGATCATCGTCGACACCTACGGCGGCTTCGCCCGCCACGGCGGCGGCGCGTTCTCGGGCAAGGACCCGTCCAAGGTCGATCGCTCGGCGGCTTACGCTGCGCGCTATGTTGCCAAGAACATCGTGGCCGCCGGAATAGCCGAGCGCTGCGAGGTACAGGTGTCCTATGCCATCGGTGTCGCCGAGCCGACCTCGATCATGGTCGACAGCTTCGGCACCAGTGAGCTGTCGCGCGAGGAGCTGACCGCGCTGGTGCGACGGAATTTCGACCTGACGCCCTATGGGCTGCGCGAGATGCTCGATCTGGCGCGGCCGATCTACCAGAAGACCGCCGCCTATGGTCACTTCGGCCGCAAGGAACCGGAGTTTTCGTGGGAGGGCACGGACAAGGCCGAGCAGCTGGCTGCAGATTCGCGCCGCCGCGGCCGCGCTCGCGTCGCCTGACCTGAACCGATGAGCTGATTTTTGACGTTGCCGCGCGTGCGGCGACCCGGTGCCTGAGGAGCGCTGCGACAGGGGAGAAGCCGATCTGCTTCTCAAGACCTGCCAGGCTCAGGCTACCGGCCCCAAGTCAACGGCGCTCGATAACCTTGAACTTTGAAAGGTGGAGCCACCATGACTGCTACAGCACGTTCGATGACAACCGACGCTTCGAAAAAGGATTTCCGCGTCGCCGACCTGTCGCTGGCCGACTGGGGTCGCAAGGAAATCGCGATCGCCGAGACCGAGATGCCGGGGCTGATGGCGATCCGCGAGGAGTTCGCACCGACCCAGCCGCTGCGCGGCGCCCGGATTGCCGGCTCGCTGCACATGACGATCCAGACCGCGGTGCTGATCGAGACGCTGCAGGCGCTCGGCGCGCAGGTGCGCTGGGCCTCGTGCAACATATTCTCGACCCAGGATCATGCCGCCGCCGCGATCGCGGCGCGCGGCACCGGCGTGTTCGCCTATAAGGGCGAGAGCCTGCCCGAGTACTGGGAATTCACCCACCGCGTCTTCGACTGGCCGGGCGACGCCCACGCCAACATGATTCTCGATGACGGCGGCGATGCGACCCTGCTGCTGCACCTGGGCGCGCGCGCGGAGCGCGACGACACCGTGATCGCCAAGCCCTCGAGCGAGGAGGAAATCGCGCTGTTCGACAGCATTCGCGCAACGCTCAAGCGCGATCCGAAGTGGTATTCGAAGCGCCTGGCCGCGATCCGCGGCGTGTCCGAGGAGACCACCACCGGCGTCAAGCGGCTCTACCAGATGGCGCGCGACGGCATGCTCGCGTTCCCGGCCATCAACGTCAACGACTCGGTCACCAAGTCGAAGTTCGACAATCTGTACGGTTGCCGCGAGTCGCTGGTCGACGGCATCAAGCGCGCGACCGACGTGATGATCGCGGGCAAGATCGCGGTGGTGTGCGGCTACGGCGACGTCGGCAAGGGCTGCGCCCAGGCGCTGCGCGCGCTCTCGGCCCAGGTCTGGGTCACCGAGATCGACCCGATCTGCGCACTGCAGGCGGCGATGGAGGGTTATCGCGTCGTGACCATGGACTACGCAGCCGACAAGGCCGACATCTTCGTGTCGGCCACCGGCAACTTCCACGTGATCACGCACGATCACATGCGGCGCATGAAGAACCAGGCGATCGTCTGCAACATCGGGCACTTCGACAACGAGATCGACGTGGCCTCGCTCAAGCAGTACCGCTGGGAGAACATCAAGCCGCAGGTCGATCACGTCATCTATCCGGACGGCAAGCGCATCATCCTGCTGGCGGAAGGGCGGCTGGTTAACCTCGGTTGCGGCACCGGACACCCGAGCTACGTCATGTCCTCGTCGTTTGCGAACCAGGTGCTGGCGCAGATCGAGCTGTGGAGCAATCACGCCAACTATGCGATCGGCGTGCACATCCTGCCCAAGCACCTCGACGAGAAGGTCGCGCGGCTGCAGCTTGCCAAGCTCCATGCCGAGCTCACCGTGCTGACCGACCAGCAGGCGCGTTACATCGACGTCGCGGTCGCCGGTCCGTACAAGAGCGATCACTACCGCTACTGAGCACCACACCGGCGGCGCGCGCACGCGGCGAGGCTGGCGCGCGTTGTCGGTGAATTCCGACAGGTGAGGCGGCGCGGTCTTGCGGCTGCGCACTACGGCAGCGCTTCCACCCATTCCCACGCAGCGCCACCGGCGACTCGCGGGCGGTTTTGACATCTGCCCGTGATCGCGCCGGCGATTTGAGCGCTGCGTCACCCCGAGCGCGGCAGTGAGATTGCCGGCGCTTGAAACACATCACTCGCGCTGAGGATCAGTGCGCGTAACATTGGCGCATGGACACCGTTCGACTGCTGCAATTCTCCGACCCGCACCTGTTCGCGAGCCCGCTGGGCAGGCTGCGCGGGGTGCAGACGCTCGCTTCGATGCAGCGCGTGCTCGCGCACGCCGCCGGCCGGCGCCTGCACGTCGACGCGCTGGTGTGCACCGGTGACATCGTCAACGATGAGCCCGACGGCTACGCGCACTTCGTGCAGGCGCTGGGCGGCTTCGGCAAGCCGGTGTACTGCATTCCCGGCAATCATGACGATCCGGCGCGCCTGCGCAGCGCGCTCGCGCGGCCGCCGTTTCAGGTCGGCGGTTATGTTGACCTCGGTGCCTGGCGGATCGTGCTGGTCGACAGCTGCCTGCCATACCAGGCGCGCGGCCACATCAGCGCCGCGGAACTGACGGCGCTGGATGCGGCGCTTGGCGGCAGCGAGCGCTACGCGATGGTGTTCGTTCATCATCACCCGGTGCCGATGTCCAGTCGCTGGCTCGATGGTGTCGGCATCGACAATGCGGACGAATTCTTTCGCGTGCTCGATGCGCATCCGCAGCTGCGCGCCGTCAGCTGGGGACACGTGCACCAGTGCTTCGATACGCGCCGGCGCGGCGTGCGCCTGCTGGCCACGCCGTCCACCTGCGCGCAGTTCCTGCCGCATTCGAACGAATTCGCGATCGACGGCCGCCCACCGGCGTATCGACGGCTCGCGCTGCAGCCGGACGGTACGCTCGAGACCGAAGTGGTCTGGGTGGATGAGGCCGCCAGCTCGCTCGACAGCGCCTCGGGCGCCTCGGGCTAAAAGCCGGGCCCGCCTCGGGCCTGCGCGCGCCTCTAGGCCGGGCCGGTCTCGATCAGCGGCGCCAGCATGTCAAGCCGCGCGTTCGGATCATCGATCTCCAGCAGCCGCTGCTGCAGCGGCGGCTCGAGCGGCAGGAACTCGGCCAGCCGGTGGCTCACCCAGGACGCGTCGTCGTAGTTGGGCTCGAGGTGGCGCCCCATGCTGCCCAGGCGCGCCACGACCTGGCGCAGCACACCCGCCAGCGGCAGGAACTGCGGCTGCAGCGGCGTGAGCGCTGCATCGGGCATCCATTCGATCATCGCGCGATTCAGCCCGTCGCTTTGCTGGCGACGCTCGCCGACGCGAAATCTGCGTTCCCCGCGGCACAGCAACCCGAGCAAGCCATCGGCCTGGGCCTGGAAGTCGACCACGCGCGCTGAGGTACCGATCCCGGCGATGCTGACCGAGCTGCTGGTTTCGCTGCCATCGGTGATCAACACCACCCCGAACGCAGCCTGTTGTCGCATGCAGTCGCCGACCATGTCGACATACCGGGGCTCGAATATGCGCAGC
Source organism: uncultured Gammaproteobacteria bacterium (assembly GCA_963701975.1). GTDB lineage: Bacteria > Pseudomonadota > Gammaproteobacteria > Steroidobacterales > Steroidobacteraceae > FEN-1191. The sequence goes on along the minus strand of OY969692.1, from coordinate 1,615,408 downwards.
GGCAGCAACCCACCAGGGAACAGCACGGTGCGCAGCGGAAACAGCGCGATGTCCTCCACGTCGTGCGGCTCGCCTCAGTGCGCGCCGTGGCGGCCGAGGGCGCCGCTGCCGCCGGCAGCGCTGCGCGCCGAGAGCGCTTCGAGCAGCCGCGCATGCACGCCGCCGAAGCCGCCATTGCTCATGATCAGCGCGTGATCACCGGCGACGAGCGAGCGCGCCAGGCCGCTCACCAGCGCATCCAGATCCTCCTCGACATGCGCGCGGCCGCCGAGCGGCGCCACCGCCTCACGCACGTTCCAACCGAGGCCGGGCGGCGCATACAGCCAGACCTCGTCGGCGGCGGCGAGCGCGGCCGGCAACGCCGCCTGATGCACGCCGCGGCGCATGGTGTGCGAGCGCGGTTCGAGCACCGCGACGATGCGGGCGTGGCCGACGCTGCGCCGCAGCCCATCGAGCGTGGTCGCGATCGCGGTCGGGTGGTGCGCAAAGTCGTCGTACACCCGGATCCCCGCCGCTTCGCCGCGCAGTTGCATGCGCCGCGCCACGCCCCGGAAGCGCCGCAGCGCATCGATGCCGCGCTCGAGCGTGACGCCGGCATGGCGCGCGGCCGCGAGCGCCGCCAGCGCATTGTCCACGTTGTGAGCACCGATCAGGTTCCACGCCAGCTCACCGCAGCGGCGGGTCTGGTAGAGCACTTCGAAGCGCGAAAAATCGCCGTCGCGCGGCGCCTGTGCGCTCCACTGCACGCCCGCGCCGCCATCGCGTGCGAACCTTTCGACACCGGTCCAGCAACCCGCGGCCAGCACGCGCGCGAGCGCCGCGTCGGCGCCGTTGCAGACGATGCGGCCGCTGCCCGGCACGGTGCGCACCAGGTGCTCGAACTGCCGCTCGATCGCGGCCAGGTCGGGGTAGATGTCGGCGTGGTCATATTCGAGATTGTTGAGCAGCAGCGTGCGCGGCCGGTAGTGCACGAATTTCGCGCGCTTGTCGAAGAACGCGGTGTCGTACTCGTCGGCTTCGATCACGAAGAACGGTGCTTCGCCGAGGCGCGCGCTCAGGCCGAAATTCTCCGGTATGCCGCCGATCAGAAAGCCCGGCGACAGCCCGGCGTCCTCCAGGATCCAGGCGAGCATGCTGCTGGTCGTGGTCTTGCCGTGAGTGCCGGCCACCGCCAGTACCCAGCGCTCGCGCAGCACCGCGCCGGCGAGCCACTCCGGCCCCGAGGCATACGGCAGGCCGCGATCGAGCATCGCCTCGATCACCGGCATGCCGCGCGTCATCACGTTGCCGACGACCACGATGTCCGGCGCGGGCTCGAGCTGCGCGGCCTCATAGCCCTCGACCAATTCGATGCCGAGCTCGCGCAACTGCGTGCTCATCGGCGGATAGACATTGCGATCCGAGCCGGTGACACGGTGCCCGGCGGCGCGCGCGATCGCGGCGATCCCGCCCATGAAGGTTCCGCAGATCCCGAGAATGTGCACGTGCATTACGCTACTGTCCGGTGCCAAATACACTGACGAACAACAATTCCTCGACCAGCATCTGCAACAGCGCCAGGAACAGGCACAATCCCAGCGACCGCTCGAGCGTCGCGCGCAGGATGTGCCCGATCGCCACCAGCGTCCACACCGCCAGCGCGAGCGCCGCGATGTATACCGGCAGGCGCAGGCTGTCATCGCGGCTCAATCGCTGCACCAGCCAGACCAGGACCATACTCGGCGCCGCCAGCAGCGTCTGCAAGCCGAACAGTGCCGCGGCGGTCTGCAGATAGCGCTCGCGCCGCCGCGCGAGGGTCAGCAACAGCCAGTACCACACCAGGAAGAACAGCGTGTCGAGCCCCACCTGCGGCAACCAGCCCGGGTGCATCGACGGCAGGCATGCGCCGATCGCTGCGCTCAGCAGCAGGTAAGCGCCGATGGTCAAAGGCAGTAGAATGCCGACTGCGGGCAGGTCCTGCGGTCCGCGCCGCCAGATCGCGATCGCAAGATAAATCCGCGCCAGCGCCGCCAGGTCGGTGCTGGTGCGCGGCCGCAGCGCCATCATGGGGCCCTCCCGGGAACCTGCGGCGACGCGCCCGGCGCGGCCCATCGAAGACAAAGGATCGGCTCGAGCATGTCGGCAATTATCAGCGACCAGGACACATTGGCGCAGTTGGTCCACGAACTTGCACAGCACAGCAGCTTTGGCCTGGACACCGAATTCATGCGCGAACGCACCTACTTTGCACAGCTGTGCCTGCTGCAGTTGAGTTTCGGCGAACGCGCGCTCTGCATCGATACGCTGGCCCTGCCCGACCTCAGTCCGCTGCGGGCCGCGATGGCCGCGCCGGCAATCGTCAAGATACTGCATGCCGCGCGCCAGGACCTGGAAGTGCTCGCCCCGGCGACCGGCCCGATCATCGGGCTGTTCGACACCCAGGTGGCGGCCGCGCTGATCGGCCTGCCGGCCCAGGTCGGCTACGGCGACCTGGTCAGGCAGCTGCTTGGCGCGAGCCTGCACAAGGCCGAGACGCGCACCGACTGGTCGCGCCGCCCGCTGACCGACGCGCAGCTCGCGTACGCGCTCGACGACGTGCGCTACCTTGCGCCGCTGCGTGAGCGACTGACTGAGCGGCTGCACCAGCTCGGACGCTGGGGCTGGTTCGAGGAGGAAATGGCCCAGCTCGACGCGGCCGGATCCTACGCGGTCGATCCCGACCAGTCGTGGCGCCGCATCAAGGGATTGAGCGATCTCGACCCGGCGCGCCAGGGGCTGGCGCGCTCGCTGGCGGCATGGCGCGAGCGGCGTGCGATCGCCGCCGACCGGCCGCGCAACTGGATCCTGCCCGACGCCGCCGTGCGCGATATCGTGCTGCGCGTGCCGCGCAGCCCGGCGGATTTGGCCACGATCGCGGAACTGCCCGAGGGCATCCGCAACAACAGCGGCGCGGACATCCTGGCGGTGATCGGGCAGGCGCGGCTGCCCGGGCAGCTGCCGCCGCTGCCGAAGCGGCCGCGCCCCGAAGCGGCCGAAACCGAGCAGTTGCGCACGCTCTCGCAGCTGACGCGGCAGGTGGGCCGCGAGCTGGGCATTGCACCGGAGATCCTCGCGACCCGACGGGATATGCAGCGCCTGGTCAACGGGGCGCGCGACGGCAGTCCGCTCTCGGGCTGGCGCCGCGCCGTGATCGGCGAACGCCTGCTGCAGGCGCTCTAGGAGGCGTTGCGCAGTCGCCGCGCGGGCAACGATGCGAGCAGCGCCAACAGCCGCTCGGTGACCTCATCGACGCTGGCGTTGGCATCGATGGTCCGCAGCAGGCCCTGAGCCGTGTAGTAGTCGGCCAGCGGACGCGTCTGCTGCTCATAGACTTCAAGCCGCCGCCGCACCGTGCTCTCCTCGTCGTCGGCCCGCTGTACCAGCACCGGTTGGTCGGCGCAGCGATCGCAGTGCGGTGGCGTTCCCGGCGGGGCGCTGTGGATATTGAATACACGGCCGCACTGCTGGCAGCTGCGACGGCCGGAGATGCGCCGGACCAGCTCGGCGTCGTCGACTTCGAACAGCACGACCGCGTCGAGCGGCTTGCCGAGGGTGGCCAGCAGCGTCGTGAGCGCGCCCGCCTGGGCGAAATTGCGCGGAAAGCCGTCGAGGATGAAGCCGTTCTCGGTGTCGCGCTCGGCCAGGCGCTCGCGAATGATGCCGAGCACGATCTCATCGACCACCAGCTGGCCGGCGTCCATCGCCGCCTTGGCCCGCAGACCGTACTCGGTGCCGCGCGCGACCGCGCTGCGCAACAGGTCACCGGTGGATATCTGCGGAATGCCGAAACGCTCGACCAGACGTTGGGACTGGGTGCCCTTACCCGACCCCGGGGCCCCCATGAGCACGATACGCATCCGGGAAACACTACCGGTCGTCGTCGCCCAGGTCAAACCACCCCGGGAGCGCGCCCTGCGGCGCCGGCCGCCGGCCGCGGTCGCCGATCACCCCGGCGTGACCGTTACCATGGCGCGCGCCGCCGCCGTTCCACGCGAGACGCAATCGCGCCCCCACGGTATGCTCGCGCCGCTCCGCACCGGAGCGCCCCTGGCCCTCGACGGTTGCTCATGAAACATAAGCCCGCCCCGCGCAACGCGCTCTATGCCCAATCCGGCGGCGTCTCGGCCGTGATCAATGCCTCGGCCTGCGGCGTCATCCAGGCCGCGCTCAAGGCCCGGCGCCAGATCGGGCGCATCTACGCCGGCCGCGACGGCATCGTCGGGGTGCTGACCGAGGACCTGATCGACCTGTCGCGCGAGAGCGCGGCGACGATCCGCGGCCTGCGCTACACCCCGGCGGGCGCGTTCGGCTCGGCGCGCTACAAGCTCAAGGGCCTCGAGGAGAATCGCGCCCAGTACGAGCGCCTGATGCGAGGTGTTTCGCGCGCATGACATCGGCTATTTCTTCTACAACGGCGGCAACGACTCGATGGACACGGCGCTGAAGATCTCGCAGCTCGGCGCGGCGATGAACTATCCGCTCACCTGCATCGGCGTGCCGAAGACCGTGGATAACGACCTGCCGCACACCGATTGCTGCCCGGGCTTCGGCTCGGTCGCCAAATACATTGCGGTGTCGACGCAGGAAGGCGCGCTCGATGTGGCGTCGATGGCCCGCACTTCGACCAAGGTGTTCGTGCTCGAGGTCATGGGACGGCATGCGGGCTGGATCGCCGCGGCTGGTGGACTCGCCGGCCGCAAGCCCGGCGATGCACCGCATATCATCCTGTTCCCCGAGATCCCGCTCGATCAGGCGCGCATGCTCGAGCGCGTCCGCCAGTGCGTGACCGACTATGGCCATTGCGTGATCGTGGTGTCGGAGGGCGTCAAGTATCCAGACGGCAGGTTCCTCGCCGCGGCCGGAACCCGCGACGCTTTCGGTCACACCCAGCTCGGCGGCGTCGGCCCGGTGCTGGCCAACATGGTGCACGAGGCGTTCGGCTACAAGTATCACTGGGCGGTGGCCGACTACCTGCAGCGCGCCGCCCGCCACGTGGCCTCGAAGGTCGATGTCGAGCAGGCCTATGCGGTCGGCAAAGCCGCGGTCGAGTACGCCCTCAAGGGCATGAACGCCGTGATGCCGGGCATCAAGCGCCGCTCGTCCCGGCCGTATCGCTGGGAGCTGGTCCCGGTGCCGCTGGCCGAGGTCGCCAATGTCGAGAAGAAGGTGCCCCCCGAGTTCGTGACCGCCGACGGCTTCGGCATCACCGCCGCCTGCCGCCGCTATCTCGAGCCGCTGATCGCGGGGGAAGACTACCCGCCGTACCGCGACGGCCTGCCGGCCTACGTACGGATCAAGGGCGCGGCGGTCAAACGCAGGTTGAAAACCGATTTCAAGCTGTAATTGCGACGGACGCTGCGGCTGCCGGCGGATGCGCGCCGTGTGGTATATTTCGCGGCCTTTTTCGGTCGAGGGTCCGCGCCGATCGGCGCCAGAAGGCTCACGACACTCGCATCGATTTTTCGGAGGAGTCTGAATGCAAGCCGTCAACTGGCTGTGGCTGGCGATCGCTGCCGGCATAGTCGCCGTGCTCTACGGCATCGTCTCGGTGTATTCCATCCTCGCGCTGCCCGCGGGCAACGCGCGCATGCAGGAGATCGCCGCCGCGATCCAGGCGGGAGCCAAGGCCTATCTGAACCGCCAGTACAAGACCATCGCCATCGTCGGCGTGATCCTGTTCGTGGTGCTCGGCCTGGCGCTCAACTGGGCCACCGCCGGCGGCTTTGCGGTCGGCTCGGTGCTGTCGGGGCTGGCGGGCTACATCGGCATGAACATCTCGGTGCGCGCCAACGTGCGCACCGCCGAGGCGGCCAGCAAGGGCCTGAACGCGGCACTGAGCGTGGCATTTCGCGGCGGCGCCATCACCGGCATGCTGGTGGTCGGGCTGGGCCTGCTGGGCGTGACCGGCTATTTCGCGCTGTTGCGCGGCCCATTGGGCGATGACGGCGCGCTGCACGCTCTGGTAGGTCTCGCGTTCGGCGGCTCGCTGATTTCGATCTTCGCGCGACTCGGCGGCGGCATCTTCACCAAGGGTGCCGATGTCGGCGCCGACCTGGTCGGCAAGGTCGAGGCCGGCATCCCCGAAGACGACCCGCGCAACCCGGCGGTGATCGCCGACAACGTCGGCGACAACGTCGGCGACTGCGCCGGCATGGCCGCGGACCTGTTCGAGACCTATGCGGTGACCATCGTCGCCACGATGCTGCTCGGCGGCCTGCTGCTCAAGGACGCGGGCCCCTCGGCGCTGGTGTACCCGCTGGCCCTGGGCGCGGCCTCGATCATCTCCTCGATCATCGGTACCTTCTTCGTCAAGGTCGGCGCCAGCGGCAAGATCATGAACGCGCTCTACAAGGGCGTGATCGTCTCCGGGGTGATCTCCGCCGTGGCGTTCTGGTTCATCACCCAGGCGCTGCTGCCCGGCCAGTTCCACGCGCTGTTCGGCTGTACGCTGATCGGGCTGGCGCTCACCGCCGCGATGATCGTCATCACCGAGTATTACACCGCGACCGAATACGGCCCGGTGCGCGGGGTCGCAGCCGCCTCGCAGACCGGGCACGCCACCAACATCATCGCCGGCCTGGGCGTCAGCATGAAATCCACCGCGCTGCCGGTGATCGCCGTGTGCCTGGCGATCTGGGGCGCCTCCGATCTGGCCGGCATTTACGGCATCGCGGTGGCGGCCACCGCGATGCTGTCGATGACCGGCGTGATCGTCGCGCTCGATGCCTATGGTCCGATCACCGATAACGCCGGCGGCATCGCCGAGATGGCCGACCTGCCGAAGGCGATCCGCAATATCACTGATCCGCTCGATGCGGTCGGCAATACCACCAAGGCGGTCACCAAGGGCTACGCGATCGGCTCCGCGGGACTTGCCGCGCTGGTGCTGTTCGCCGACTACACGCACAACCTGGAGGGGCACCTGGCGGCGACTGGCCGCTCGATGGTCGGCTTCTCGCTGTCCGACCCGGCGGTGATCATCGGCCTGTTCCTCGGCGGCCTGGTGCCCTATCTGTTCGGAGCGATGGCGATGGAGGCGGTGGGCCGCGCCGCGGGCTCGGTCGTGACCGAGGTGCGGCGCCAGTTCCGTGAGATCGCGGGCATCATGCAGGGCACGGCCAAGCCCGACTACTCGCGTGCGGTCGATATGCTGACGCGCGCGGCGATCAAGGAGATGATCGTTCCCTCGCTGCTGCCGATCCTGGTGCCGGTGATCCTCGCGTTCGGCATGAATGCGCTGATGGGCCCCGGCGCCGGCATCCGCGCGCTCGGAGGCCTGCTGATAGGCACCATCGTGACCGGGCTGTTCGTCGCGATCTCGATGTGCACCGGCGGCGGCGCCTGGGACAACGCCAAGAAATACATCGAGGAAGGCCACTTCGGCGGCAAGGGCTCGGATGCCCACAAGGCCGCGGTCACCGGTGATACGGTCGGCGATCCGTACAAGGACACCGCCGGACCTGCAATCAACCCGCTGATCAAGATCATCAACATCGTCGCGCTGCTGCTGGTGCCGCTGCTGTAGAGGCGGCGCGCGCCTGGCCGCGATGCCGCTCGCGTCCCATGCGCCGACCGCGCTCGCGCTGCTGCTGGCGCTGCCCGGCCTGATCGCGCCGCACGGCGCTCCCTGCGCGCCGGGCACGCTCACTGACATGAGCGCACCCGGACCGGCCGAGCGGGTGCTGGTGGTCGCGCCACATCCGGATGACGAGAGCCTGTGCTGCGGCGGCATCCTGCAGCGCGCCCACGCCAATGGCGCCGCGACCGCGGTGGTGTGGATCACGGCCGGTGACGGCTTTGCGCTCGATGCGATGGTGGTCGAGCGCTCGCTGTGGCCGAAGCAGGCCGATCTGCGCCGGCTCGGTGCACGGCGGCTGAGCGAGGCGGCGGCCGCGGCCGCCGAGCTGGGCGTGCCGCGCTCGCAGCAGTACGTGCTCGGCTATCCGGACCGCGGCCTCGGCGCGCTGATGGGCGAGTACTACCAGCGCAGCTATCGCTCGCCGTACACCGGACTCGACGCGGTGCAATACCCGCAGGCGCTCAGTCCCTACGCCAGCTTCACCGGCAGCAATCTCGAACACGACCTGGATCAGGTGATCGGGCAGTTCCAGCCGACGCTGGTGCTGGCCGCCGCCCCCGAGGATCGTCATCCGGATCACCGGGCCAGCGGCGCGCTGGTACGCCGCCTGCTCGAGCGCCGCGGGCAGCTCGAGCACCTGCGCTACTGGATCGTGCACGCGCCGCACTGGCCGCGACCGCGCGGTTATCAGCCGCAGCTGCAGCTCTCGCCGCCGCCAGTCGCCGCCGCGCGCCACTGGCAGAGTCTGTCGCTGAGCGCGCAGGAGCGCGCCCACAAGCTCAGCGCGCTGCGCGATCATCGCTCGCAGCTCGAGCTGACTGAACCGGCGATGCTGTCGTTCGTGCGCGCGAACGAGCTGTTCGCATTGCCGGCCGATTAGGCCTGGCGGCGCGCCGGCCGCCCGGTGGCCGGCTACGCCGCCATGGCGAGCTTCTCGGGCCGCCCGATCGCGTAGCCCTGCAGGTAGTCCACGCCGATGCGGCGCGCCGCCTCCAGCGCGCTGGCGTCTTCGACCTGCTCGGCGATGACCTTGAAGTTCAGGCTGCGGGCCAGCCGGATCATCGCGGTCACCATCGCCTGGTTGACCGTATCGCGCGCCAGGTTCTTGAAGAACGAGCCGTCGATCTTCAGGTAATCGACCGCGAGATTCTTCAGGTTGGCGAACGAGCCGAGCCCGCTGCCGAAATCGTCGAGCGCGAAGCGACAGCCCATGCCGTGCAGGACACCGACGAAGCGCCGTGCCTGCTCGAGATTGCCGACCACCGCGTTTTCGGCGATCTCGAAGCACACCTGCGAGGGATTGGCGCCGGTGGAATCGAAGCACTCGACCACGAACTCGAGAAACTGGCCGTCCTGCAGCGTCTGACCGGAGATGTTGATCGCCACGCTGCGCTTGGGTGCGAGCGTGATCGCGCCACGCCCCATCGCCGTGAGCGTGGTCTGCACCACCCAGCGGTCCACCAGCACCATCAACCGATAGCGCTCGGCCGCGCGCACGAATTCGATCGGCGACAGATGCTTACCCGAGTCGTCGCGCAGCCGCACCAGCACCTCCATCGCCGGGCCTTCGTCGTTGGCCGCGAACGTGGCGACGATCGGTTGGCAGTAGAGCTCGAAGCGGCTGTCTCGCAGCGCCGCCTGCAGCGTCTGCAGCCACTGGATCTCGCCGGTCTCGCGCGCGTAGACCTCGTCGCGTGCCGAATATACCGACACGTGGCCACCCTGGCGTTTGGCGACATAGCAGGCGGAGTCGGACGCCTCGAAGACTTCCTCCATGCTGCCGCTGTCGCGCGCGATCTCGACCAGGCCGATGCTCACCCCGACGTTGAAGATCTTGTCCTTCCAGACGAAGCGGAATTCGTTCACGGCGCGGCATACGTCATCGGCGATCTGCCGCGCCTTCTCCAGCGGGCAGCCGATCAGCAGCATGCCGAATTCATCGCCGCCGACGCGCGCCACGGTATCCGAGTCGCGCACCGCGTCGCGCAGGATCTTGGCGACATCGCGCAGCATCGCGTCGCCCGGCAACGTGGCCGCTGGTGTCGTTGACGTTCTTGAAACGATCCAGGTCCAGGTAGCACAGCACGTGCGTGCCGTCGCCGCGGTGCGCGGTGTCGACCGCTTCCTGCAGCCGGCGCTCGAATTCGCGCCGGTTGACCAGCCCGGTCAGCGCATCGTGCGTCGCCTGGTAGGACATCTGACGCGCCATGCCGCGCATCTCGGTGACATCGTGCAGCAGTACCACCGCGCCGATGGTCTCGCCGGTCTCCATGCGGATCGGCGCTGCCGACAGCTCGACCAGATGTTCCGCCCCGCCCGCCGACCGTACCAGCAGGGCGCGCCGCCCCAGGTTCAGCGGTGTGCCGGCGGCCAGTGCCTGGCGCACCGGCTCGGCGAACAGCTTGCGATCGGCCTCATCGGCCCCCGGCGCGAGATCCTCGAGCATGCGTGCCGGCGGTCTCCTCGGCGACCACGCCGAGCAGACGCGCCGCAGCCGGATTGATGTAGTCCACGCGGCCGTCGGCATCGGTCGTGATCAGCGCCTCGGACAGCGACTCGAGCGCCACGTCGCGAGCGTGAGCGACTGGCCGCATCCTGCAGCGCCTGCAGGGTCTGCGTCGGCAGCACCTCGACGCCGACGATCAGCAGCGCGCGCTCGCCCTCGAAGTCGACCGGCCAGCTCGACAGCTCCAGGCGCGCGCTCTGGCCGGTGAAGCCGACCAGATCGATCTCGTAGCGCTCGGCCGCCGGCTCTCCGGCCAGCCGCCGGCGCATGTTGTCGGCCACCAGTTCCTTCAGATCGGCCGGCACCAGATCCTCGAGCCGCCGTCCGAGCAGTTCCGTGACGCTGCAGCCCATCAGATTCGCGAACTGCGGATTGGCGTAGCGGATCTCCTGGCCGTGGATCAGCACCGCTTCGTGCACGCGATCGCCGAGCGAGCCGATCGGCGCACTGCCGGCCGCGACGCGGTCGCTCTCCGCGGCAATCCGCGCCGAGCAGGTGGTTCACGGCCGTCAACCAGATTGGCCAGCTCGGGCTGATCGGTGTGCAGTTCGATGTGTTTCTTGAGCGAGCCGCCGCCGGCGATGCGCTGCACCTGCCGGGAAACGGTCTCCAGCGCGTTGAGCTGGCGTCGCTGCAGCAGAAACAGCACCAGCATCAGGATCGCGGCTACGCCGAAGAGCAGGCAGAGCAGAACGATGATCGACATCAAAGTCGTTTATTCAAGCGATGCTTTTTCCTTGGTGACAGGACCAAGCTCTGCCATCGCCCGCGAGAGCAGCATAGCGGACTATGGTCACCCGCCCACGGCATTTCACCATATCGTGTCCGAATCCGACGCCGGGCAAGTGGCATGGCTGCAGGCATTCAGGCACTTACAGCGCACGACGGCGGTGGCGTCGCCGCAGGCCGCCGGCTGGCGGCCTTGGCAGACGCGACAAAAACCCTTAACGTCCCACCTCCCCGCGAGATCTCGGATTAAGTCTAATGCTGATGGAAGCCGCCCGCGAGCAGATGGTCGAGCAGCAAGTGCGTGCCTGCGGATGTGCTCGACGAGCGCATCCTCGACACCCTGCGCGCGCGTGCCGCGGGAACGCTTCGTGCCCGAGGCCTGGCGCGAACTGGCGTTCGCCGACTGCGAAATCCCCCTGCCGTGCGGCAAGCGCATGCTGCGGCCGATGCTGGTCGGGCGGATCCTGCAGGCGCTGGCGCTGCGCGACGGGGAGCAGGTGCTCGAGATCGGAACCGGTTCGGGCTACCTCTCGGCCTGCCTGGCGCGCCTCGGCGGCCGGGTGCGCAGCCTGGAGCTGCACACGCAGATTGCGGCGCTGGCGCGCGCCAATCTTCGCGCCGTGGCGCCCTCGCTGCCGATCGAGCTGATCAGCGCCGATGCGATGCAGCTGGCCGAGGAGTCGCGCTACGACGTGATCGTGCTGACCGCCTCGCTGCCGATCTACCAGCCGCGGTTCGAGCACGCGCTGCGCCCCGGCGGGCGCATGTTCGTGGTGGTCGGCGCCACGCACGCTGCAGCAGGCAACCCTGGTTCGCCGGGTCGGTGCCGGCGCCTGCACCCGTGCATCGCTGTTCGAGACCTGCATCGAGCCGCTCGAGAACGCGCCGCGGCCGGCGGCCTTCGGCTTCTAGCGCATGGCGGTACCGGAACTCTCGCCGCAGCAAGCTCAAGCGCCGGCTCGATGCCGGGGAGCCGCTGCAACTGCTCGACGTGCGCGAACCGTGGGAGTGCGCGATTGCGCGCCTGCCCGGCAGCGCTCAACATCCCGCTCGGCGACATTGCGGCGCGCTGGCGTGAGCTCGACCCCGCGGCGGATATCGTGGTGATGTGCAAGGCCGGGGGCCGCAGCCGCAGGGCCGCAGAGTTCCTGTCGGCCCAGGGTTTCGGGCGGGTGGCCAACCTGTCGGGGGGCATCGACGCCTGGACGCGCGACATCGATCCCAGCCTGGCCGCGTACTAGGCGCGCGGGATGGGGCGCTATCGAATCACCTGTCACTGGCTGTTGGCCGTGCTCGGCACTGCTGCCGGCGGCAGCGCCGGGGCGGTCGATCTGCTGGACGTCTACGAGCGTGCGCTCGACACCGATCCGCTGTGGCATCAGGCCAGTGCCATTCGCCTGGCCAACGCACGAGAGCAAGCACGCAGGCGCTGCTGGGACTGCTGCCGATCGACGTCTCGGCCAACAAGAACTTCATCGGCATCGGCAGCGACCAGATCAAGACCCCGGCGTTCGTCGGCGCAAGCCTGTCGGTCAACCTGTTCTCCTGGGACAGCTGGGTCGCGCTGAAGGCCGCCGACGCAACCGTCGCGCAGGCTGAAGCCAACTACCAGGCCGCGGCCCAGAGCCTGATCCAGCGGGTGTCGCAGCAGTACTTTGCGGTGCTGGCGGCCCAGGACACGCTCACCGCCCAGCAGAGCGCGCTCGAGTCGGTGCAGACGCAGCTCGACCAGGCCGAGCAGCGCTACAAGGTCGGCCTGATCGCGGTCACCGACGTGGAGATCGCGCGCGCCTCGCGCGACAGCACCGCCGCTGCGGTGATCGCGGCCAAGCGCGCGCTCGCCACCCAGGAGGATCTGCTGCGCGCGATCACCAACGAGACCTACTCGAGCCTCGCCGGCCCGCGCGACGACATGCCACTGCTCACCCCGGATCCGGCCAGCGAGGACACCTGGGTCACGACCGCGATGGCCCAGAACGCCAGCCTGATCGCCAGTCGCATGGCCTCCGACATCGCGCATGACAACCTGCTGACGGCCTACGGCGGGCACCTGCCGACGATCAATGTCAACGTCTCGCGCAACTGGGCGCTCCAGCACGGCAATTTCGGCAGCGTCAATGGGCCGATCGGCGAGGCGGCCCTGATCGGATCGATCAACGGCCTGCCCACGGTGGTGGATACCAACGACGTGTTCTGGTCTGTCGGCATCTCGGTGCCGCTGTTCACCGCCGGCGCTGACGCAATCGAAGGTGCGGCAGGCGCGCTACAACTGGGATGCCGCCAAAGCGGGCGCTCGACTTCACCTCGCGGCAGACCGAGGAGCAGACGCGCGATGCCTACCAGGGCGTGATCAGTCAGATCGCGCAGGTGCAGGCGCTCAAGCAGGCGGTGGAATCCGACCGCGATTGCGCTGCAGGCGACGCAGGCCGGCTACGACGTCGGCACCAAGACCGTGGTCGACGTGCTGACCACGCGCGCCGCGCTGTTGCAGGACGACACCAACTACGCTCAGGCCAAGTACGGCTATCTGAACAGACATCGTCTCGCTGCGACTGGCCGCCGGCAATCTGGATCGCAGCACCATCGAGCTGATCAACAGCTGGCTGATCGAGCCGCGGCCGCCGCTGCCGGCCGTGCCGGCGAGCCCGAACGCGCCGGCGACCACGCCCCCGCAGCCGCTGGAAGGCGCAGCGATTCCTCTGCCACCGATACCCGCGCCGCCGTCCACCGCACCCCTGTCACCGGCACCGCCCTGAGCAGGCGCGCTCAGGCCGCGTGACGCGGCGGTGGCAGGCGCTCGATCAGCCCCAGCAGCCGCTCGAGTGCGCCGCGATTGGCGTCGATGGCGGCGCGTCCCGCCGCCCCCTGCTGCGCGCGCGCCTGCGGATCGGCCAGCAAGCGCCCCAGCGCGGCGGCCAGCTCAGCCGCATCGTGCACGATCGTGAGCGCGCCGCGCTGGCTCAGCGCACGCGCGAGCTCCGGGCTGTTGAACTGCTGCGGCCCGGACAGCACCGGCCGGCCGAGCGCCGCCGGCTCGAGCAGATTGTGGCCACCGACCGGCACCAGGCTGCCGCCCACGAAAGCCACATCGGCCGCCGCATAGAAGTCCGCCAGCTCGCCGAGCGTATCGAGCAGCAGTACCGCGCAGCCATCCGCGCTCGCCTCCGCCGATCGGCGCGCGAACGAGAGCCCGCTCGCGGCCAGCATTGCCGCTGCGGCGTCGAAGCGCGGCGGGTGCCGCGGCGCCAGGATCAGCAGTGCGTCCGGCTGGCGCTCGAGCAGTCGCCGATGCGCCTCGAGCACGATCTGCTCCTCACCGGCGTGGGTGCTGCCCGCAACCCACAGCGGGCGGGCGCGGGCAAAGTGCGCGCGCAGCCAGGCTCCGTGCTCGCTCTGGCCCGGCGGCACGGTGCGATCGAACTTGATGTTGCCGATCACGCTCAGGCGCGCGGGCGGCACGCCGAGCGCGGCGAAGCGCTGCGCGTCGGCGTCGGTCTGCGCACCGACCCAGACCCCGCCCGCCAGCGCGGCGCGCAGCAGACCCGGCAGGCGCTGATAGATGCGGGCGCTGCGCGCCGAGACCCGGGCGCTCGCGATCAGTATCGGCACGCCGGCACGCCGGGTTTCGTGCAGCAGATTCGGCCACAGCTCGGTCTCCATCACGATCAGCAGGCGCGGTCGCAGGCGGCCAAGGCAGCGGCGCACGCTGCCCGGCAGATCATACGGCGCGTAGCGCACGTCCAGATCGGGCAGCAGTGCGCGGCCACGGGCACGCGCGGTCGGGGTCGCGCAGCTCAGCGTGATCTCGGCGTCTGGCAGGCGTGCGCGCAGCGCCTCGATCAGCACCGCGGCGGCCTGCACCTCGCCGACCGATACCGCGTGCACCCAGACGCCGCCGCCGGCGCGCGGCGGCCCGAAGCCGAAACGCTGCTGCCAGCCGCGCCAGTACTCGCGCTCGCGCAGCCCGCGAACCAGCACCACCAGCGAGGCCACGGGCAGCGCCAGGTACAGCAGCAGTGTGTAGAGCGCGGCGCACGGCGCTTCAGGGGGCCGCGGGCGGCGGCTGCGCGAGCGCGAAATAGCCGCCCAGCAGCGCCGCCCAGTCGGCCTCGGAAAACCGGCCCGGCGGCAGCGTATCGCAGATCTTCTCGATCGAGCGACGCAGGCGCACCAGGTTGGTGTCGCACCACAAACCCGGACGGCGCAGCCGTCCGCGATCGAAGTCCACCAGCCACACTTCGTGCGCGTCGTTGAGCAATACATTGTGGGCGTTGAGGTCGGCATGGCAAACGCCATCGTTGTGGAAGCGGCGCAGACAGCGCCCGATTGCGATCCAGTCGGTCAGTGGCAGCGCTGCGGCGTCCAGGCGCGTGGCCAGCGAGCTGACATCGGGAATCTGCTCGGTGAGCAGGTCCGCGCTGTAGCTGTAGCGGCCGGTGCGCCGGTAGCAGGCGGCGATCGGCTTCGGTACCGGCAGGCCGGCACGACGCATCAGATACAGCAGGTGCCATTCGACGAACGAGCGGGTCAGCGACGCGGCCCGCCACAGATAGCGATCGGACGAGAGCCGGGCGATCCAGCCGCCGCGACGGTAGTGGCGCAGCACCAGCTGCCGCCCGTCGGCTTCGATGAACAGCGCGGCACCGCGCCCTTCGGGACTGGCACGCACCTCGCCGCGGCGCGACCACCACGTGGGATCGAACCAGGAAGCCGCTGCGTTGCCGGCCCGGGAGGTGTCATATAGCATCGCGCCGCCGCTGAACGCTATTTGCCGGACTTCCGCACCGGTCGGCCAGATCGAAGACTTCCGCATGCTGAATCTCACTGAGCGACCCGAGAGCCTGTGCATCCTGCGGCTCTCGGCCATCGGCGATACCTGCCATGTCGTGCCGGTCGTGCGCACGCTGCAGCGCGCGTGGCCGACGACACGACTGACCTGGGTCATCGGCCGCGTCGAGGCACGGCTGATGAGTCTGCTGCCCGGGGTCGAGTTTATCACCATCGACAAGCGCGCCGGGCTGGGCGGCGCGCGCAGCCTTCGATCGGCGCTGCGCGGCCGACGCTTCGACCTGCTGCTGCACATGCAGCTATCGCTGCGTGCCAGCCTGGTGTCGACGTTGATCGGCTCGACCATCCGGCTTGGCTTCGATCGCGCGCGGGCGCGCGAGCTGCAGTGGCTGTTTACCAACGCGCGGATCGCGCCACGCAGCCGCGAGCACGTGCTCGACAGCTTCCAGGGCTTCCTCGCAGCACTCGGCATCGAGCCGGGGAACCTGTGCTGGGATCTGCCGTTGCCGCCCGACGCGCAGCAGTACGCGGCCGGGCTGATCGCCGATGCTCAGCCGACGCTGGTGATCAGCCCGTGCTCGCGCGCACCCGGCGCGCAACTGGCGAGCCGAGCGCTACGCCGCGCTCGCCGAGCATGCAGTGCGCTCGCATGGCATGCGCGTGATCCTGTGCGGCGGTGGCTCGGCGCTGGAGCGCGCGATGGGCGCGGCGGTCGAGCGCGCAGCCGCCGTCGCGATCACCAACCAGATCGGTGCCGACACGTTACCGCAGCTGCTGGCGCTGCTGGCGCGCGCCAGCGTACTGCTGTGCCCGGATTCCGGGCCGGCTCACATGGCGACCATGGTCGGTACGCCGGTGATCGGCCTGTACGCGGCCACCCGGCTCGAGCGCACCGGACCGTATTACTCGCGCCAATGGTGCGTCGATCGCTATCCGGCGGCGGCGCTGCGATTTTGCGGGCGCAGCGCCGATCAACTGCCCTGGCACCAGAAGATCGAGCGCCCCGGCGTGATGGATCTGATCGAGGTGGCCGACGTGCGCGAGCGGCTCGACGCATTGATGCGTGCCCGGGCCGGCGCCTGAGCGAGCGCCGCCGCGCGCTGCCGGGGCCGCCGGCAGCGTTCATGCTGCTACGATACGCGCCATGGATGGGATTCTGGTGCCGATCTCCCCGGGCGAGCTGCTCGACAAGATCACCATTCTGCGCATCAAGTCGGCGCGCATGGAAGATGCCGGCAAACTCGAGAACGTGCGCCGGGAACTGGCGCTGCTCGAGCAGGTCTGGCAGCGGTCGGTGTCGGCGTCCGCGGAGCTGTCCGCCGACGAAGCCGCTCTGGAGCGCGTGAATGCTCAGCTGTGGGACATCGAAGACCGCATCCGCGAGCACGAGGCGCGCCAGAGCTTCGATTCGGCGTTCATCGAGCTGGCGCGCGCGGTCTACCTGCGCAACGATGAGCGTGCCGCGATCAAGTTGCGCATCAACCTGAAACTCAAGTCAGCGATCGTGGAGGAGAAATCCTACCAGCCCTATCGCTGAGGGCCGAGGGTTTCGTGTCGGAACATGGGCCGCTCAGCGCTCGAGCGTGTATTCCGCTCCGCAGTACGGGCACTTGGCGAAGCCGGTGGCTTCAATCGGCAGGTACACCCGCGGATGCGAGTTCCACAGGCTCATGTCCGGCATCGGACAGGACAGCGGCAAGTCCCTGGCCGTCACCGTGTACTGATTCTGGGCGTTCGGCTCCCTGAGTGCCGTGTGTGAAGTCATACTCATATTATAGCGGGCTGGGGTTCATGCGCCCATGACCTCGTCCCAGATGGCGACCACTGCGGCGCGTTCGGCGACGAAATCGTCCGCCGCCACGATCGCGCCCCTGTCCTCGAGCGCGCGGTGGTGCAGGCAGGTGCGATAGGCGCGGTAGGCGCCGCTGAGCGTATCGATCCGTTCCTGCGGCACCAGGTTCGCCGACGCCACTGACTCGAGCTGCCGGATCGTGTCCGAGTACAGCGCCACCGGCGGGTATTCCCCGGCCCAGGCGAGTGCCCAGTACTGCGCCAGGAACTCGATGTCGGCGATGCCGCCCGGGTCCTGCTTCAGATCGAACTCGCCCGGCTTGGCGCGTGACAGCTCGTTGCGCATGCGGTTGCGCATGTGGCGCACGTCGTGCCGCAGCGTATCGCGCCGCACGTGGCGCGCCAGCACCTCGAGCCGCACGGCCTCGAATCGCTGGCGCAGCGCGGCCGCCCCGGCGACGCTGCGCGCATGCAGCAATGCCTGGTGCTCCCAGGTCCAGGCCTCGCGCTGCTGATAGTCGGTGAACGCCTCGATGCTGGTGATCAGCATGCCGCCCTTGCCGCTGGGGCGCAGCCGCATGTCGACCTCGTACAGCCGCCCCGCCGCCGAATGCATCGTCAGCAGATGCACCAGGCGCTGCGCGAAGCGCACGAAGAATACCTGGTTGTCGATCGTGCGCGCGCCCGCCGTCTCCTGCTGCGCTCCGGTGGAGTCGTGCAGGAACACCAGGTCGAGATCGGAGCTGTAGCCCAGTTCCATGCCGCCGAGCTTGCCGTAGCCCACCACACAGATGCGCACCGGCCGGCGCACGCCGTCCTCGGTGCACATCGGTGTGCCCAGCAGCGGCGTCATCTGCTGCCATGCGAGCGCGAGCACCCGCTCGACGATCAGCTCCGCGACGTCGGTCAGGCGGTCGCTGACCTGCATCACCGGCAGGCGCGCGAGCAGGTCGGCCACCGCCAGGCGGAACATCGCTGCGCGCTGGAACTGGCGCAGCCGCTCCACCAAACGCTCGCCGTCGTCCGGGTCGGCGCCGGCCATGCGCTGTTCCAGATCGGAGGCCAGTGCGGCCCGATCGGGCGGGGAATCGAAGATGCGCTCATCGATCAGCTCATCGAGCAGCAGCGGATGGGCGGCGATCTGGTCGGTCAGGAAATCGCCGTGCGAGGCCAGCTCGACCAGGCGCAGGCGTGCCCGGGCGTTGTGCAGCAGCAGTGCCAGGTAGGCCGAGCGGGCGCCGATGGCCTCGAGCACGCGCAGCAGCCGGCGCAGCGCCGGCAACGGCTCGCGCGTCGCCGCCGCTTCCGCCACCAGCACCGGCAGCACCGCGCTCATGCGCCGATTGCCGATCGCGTCGAGCCGCTGGACGAACGGCAGCTCGCGAAAATCCAGCAGCAGCTGCGCCGCTGCGACGCTGTCGGCAAATCCCAGGCGCGCAAGCCGCGCCGCCAGGCCGGCGCGGTCGGCGTCGTCGAGCTGCGGCGGGCTGGCTGCGGTGGGATCCGTCACCGCGCCGAACACGATGGCACGGAAGCTTCGTGCCACGTGGCGCCGGTGTCGCTCGATCTCGGCATGCAGCTGCGGCCAGGCATCGAAACCCATCGCCGCCGCGAGCAGTGCGCGCTCGGGCTCGGCGCCCGGCAAGCGGTGCACCTGTTGATCGGCGCGCATCTGCAGCCGGTTCTCCAGCCGTCGCAGGAACACGTAGGCTGCATCCAGCTCCGCCACCGCGTCCACCGGCAGCAGCTTGGCGCCGACCAGCAGCACCAGTGCCTGGCGCAGCGACGTGGTCTGCAGCCGCCGGTCCTGGCCGCCGCGGATCAGCTGGAACGACTGCACGATGAATTCGATCTCGCGGATGCCGCCGTCACCGAGCTTGATGTGCTCGGCGAGCTCGCGGCGCTGCACTTCGCGTTCGATCAGCGCCTTCATGTCCCGCAGCGATTCGAACACGCCGAAGTCGAGATAGCGCCGGTAGACGAACGGCTGGATGGCGCTGCGAAACAGTTCGGCGTAACCGCCCTGATTGGTGATCGCGCGCGCCTTGACCCAGGCATAGCGCTCCCAGTCGCGGCCATGCAGCTGCAGGTAGTCCTCGAGCGCGGCCGCATTGGTCACCAGCGGACCGCTGTCGCCATACGGCCGCAGCCGCAAATCGACTCGAAATACGAAGCCGTCGGCGGTCTGCTGTTCGAGCAGCCGGATCAGCGCCTGGCCGAGGCGGGTGAAATATTCCTCGTTGCTGATCGGCCGCGCCCCGTCGGTCTCCCCGCCTTCCGGGTAGAGCAGCACCAGATCGATGTCTGAGGAGAAATTGAGCTCGCCGCCGCCGAGCTTGCCCATTGCGACGATGATCAGCTGTTGCGGCGCCTGCGCCGCCGAGCGCGGCTCGCCATGGCGCGCGGTGAGCGCGCGCAGCGCGAACTCGTGCGCCAGACGCAGCGCGAGCTCCGCCGCGCGCGACAGGTCCGCCATGGTCTCGTCCAGGCTCGCCCAGCCGGCGAGGTCGCGCCAGGCGATGCGGGCGAATTCGGCGCGGCGCCAGCGGCGCAGCGCCGCCATGAACTGCGCCTCAGCGCCGGCCGCCTCCGCGGCGGCCGGCGGCGGTGGCAGCGTCGGCGGTGCGATCGGTGCGCCGGCAAAGCGCTGCCCGGCGCGGCTGAGCAGGGTCGCGACCAGCTCCTCATCGCGGCACAGCGCGTCGAGCAGGAAATCGCTGGCCGAAAGCACCCCCGGCACCGACGCTGCGATCTCCGGCGGCAGCCGCGCCAGCGCCGCGGCCACCGCCGGCGTGCGCTCGGCCAGCACTGACAAAGCGCGGTGTCGCGCCGCCTCGATCGCCTCCATGCGTGAACTCTAAGGCCGCTTGAGGTTGGTGTCTGCTGCAGTCCGGGCGCTGCGTATCAAGCGAGCGTCGAGCGGCGCAACGGCGCGTGGGGGCGCGTCAGACCGGATCGGGCAGCTCGCGCACCTCGACCCGCACCGTCAGGCGGTGCGAGCCGCCGCCGAGGATCACACCGCGCAGCGGCGACACGTCCCCGAAGTCGCGGCCCCAGGCGAGCGCCACGTGATCCTGATTCACGCGCACGTGGTTGGTCGGATCAAAGCCGAGCCAGCCGAACGGCGGAGCAAACACCGCCACCCAGGCGTGCGATGCATCCGCGCCGCGCAGCCGCGGCGCAGCCCCAGCGGCATCGCCGTCGCCATCAGCGTCGTCATCGCCGTCGGCCTCGCGCTCGCCGGCTTCAGCCCGGACCCGCTCTACCCGGGCATCGGCGCCGTCCGCCGCGCCGCTCGAGGCCGTCGAGCCGTGCGTGCGCAGATATCCGCTGACATAGCGCGCCGACAGGCCGACGCTGCGCAGGCAGGCGATCATCAGGTGGGCGAAGTCCTGGCACACGCCGCTGCGATTGGCGAGCACTTCCAGCAGCGGCGTCGCGATCTCGGTGGCTCCCGGTGCGTAGGTGAATTCGTGCCGCAACTTGGCCATCAGCGCTGCGCACACCGTCGGTACGCTGGCCCCGGGGAACAGGCAGTCAGCCGCGAAGTCGCGAAATGCGCCCTTGATGCGCACATAGGGCGACTCGCCGCGAAAGCGCATCGCTTCGAGCCATTCGGCATTGCGTGGCCGGGCGTTGTAGCACAGCTCATCGCGCACCCACTCCCAGCTCTCGCCCTGCTCGAGGTCGAGCTCGGGCTGCGCCTCGACGCGCACCTGCATCTCGACGACCACTTCCAGGCGATCATGCGGCCGGTCGAGTTCGACGCGCGTGACCCAGTTGCCGAAGGCGTCGACGTATTCCGCCAGCACCGCGGGCTGCGGCGTGATGTTGATGCGATGGAGCAGGCAGTGCTGGCGCTCGGAATTGCGCGGCGTCAGGTGCAGCTGCTGGTGCGCGTGGGCGACGTCGCGCCGGTAGCGGTAGATCGTATCGTGCCGCACCGCGTAGTGAACCGACGTCATGAGGCGACCATGTGCAGATCGACGTCGACCAGCGAGAAGTGCCGCAGGGCAATCCGATCGGACTGGCGCCCGGCGGCCGTGGCGAGCGCGGTCAGCGCCGCCGACAGCGACTGCCGGCGCTGCGCGCCGTGTTCGCCGGCGTCTTCGACCCCGGTGATGCCGATCGCGCTCAGTGGCGCGATCGGATCCTCGAGCTGCTCCCTGGGCGCGGCACCGAGCGATGCCGCCAGGTCCGCCAGCGTGAGGCGCAGCGCCTGCCACTGGTAGGAGAGCGAGCGCGGACTGGCCGGCTCGAAGATCAGCAGCTGCAGTACCGGGGCCAGCTGCGGCGTCGCGACGTAGCGCGTGCGATAGGTGATGCTGACCCCGCCGACGTCGAGCAACCATTCGAGCTCGCCCTGCAGCAGCGGTGCGCCCGAGGCCAGCCGCTCGGCCAGCAGACCGGCCAGAAACTGGATGCGCTCGAGCCGGCGGCCGAGCATCAGCATGCGCCAGCCATCGTCCTGTGTCATGTCATCGAGCGCAAAACCGCACAGCGCGGTCAGTGATACCAGCAGCCGATCGAGCGTCTCGAGCGGATCGGCCAGCGTGGTGCCGGCGTCGTGGAAGTTGCGCTGCATGACGCTGATCGAGCGCCAGTGTTCGGCCGATAGCCGGCTGCGCGACTGCGTGGCGCACCAGCCGAGCCGGCCCAGGTCCGCGGCCAGCCCAAACTCCGGCGCGTCATCGTACAGGCCCTCGACCGGATCGCCGTCGGCCTGCAGCACGCCGTAGCGCACGCATTCCTCGCGCGCGGCGCGCCAGATCCCCGCGTTGGTACGCATCGCAAGCGTGGCGCGCAGCAGCCGCGTCTTGTCCTCGCAGCGCTCCGAGTAGCGACCGAGCCAGTACAGGTTCTCCACCAGCTGCGAGGGCAGATCGTCGTGGCGCAGGTAGCGCTGCGGGGCAACGGCAGCAGCGGCGGCAGCGGGAGCCGGCGCATCCGGGTCCGAGAGCACCCAGACGTCCTTGCTGCCGCCGCCGCGCTGGCTCGAGACGATGTCGATCACACCTTCGGCCGCGATCCGCGCCAGCCCGCCGGGCATCACCTCGTAGCCCTGCGGCGTCGCCACCGCGTACACGCGCATCGTCAGCGTGCGCGGCGCCAGCCGCACGTTGGCGCCGGCGCGCCAGCTCGGGGCCTGCGACAGCGACACCCGCTCCTGCGCCACGTAGGCGTACGGGCGGCTGCGCAGGCGCCGGATCAGCGCAGCGATCTCCTCTTCCGCCAGATCACGGCCGAAGCGCGGCTCGAACTTCTGGTTCGGAAAGGTCGGCTTCACGACCAGGCGGTCCAGGTGCGCAATCGCATACTCGAGCGCCGGCCGCTCGCCGCACCACCAGGTCGCGACCGAGGGCAGACGCAGCGACTCCCCGAGCAGCGCGCGCGCGACCCCCGGCAGGAATCCGAGCCAGGCTGCCGACTCGAGCACCCCGCTGCCCAGCGCGTTGGCCAGCACCACGCGGCCGGCGCGCACCGCGCCGAGCAGGCCGGGCACCCCGAGTGCCGAATCCGCGCGCAGCTCCAGCGGGTCGCAGAAGTCATCGTCCAGACGGCGCAGGATCGCGTGCACGCGCCTCAGACCGGCGAGCGTCTTGAGAAACACGCTGTCGTCGCGCACCGTGAGGTCCTGCCCCAGCACCAGCGGCAGGCCGAGGTGCCGCGCCAGGTAGGCGTGCTCGAAATACGTCTCGTTGAACGGTCCCGGGGTCAGCACCACCACCAGCGGCGGGCTGGCATCGCCGGCGAGCCGCATCAGGCTCTGTCGCAGCGTATTGAAGAATCCGGTCAGCGGCCGCGTGCCGAGCTCATTGACCAATCCCGGCAGCACGCGCGCAATGATGGCGCGATTCTCCAGCGCATACCCGGGCCCGGACGGCGTCTGCGTGCGATCGCTCAGCACCCACCAGCGACCGTCGGGCGCGCGCGCCAGATCGGCCGCGTACAGGTGCAGCCAGGTATCTCCCAGCGGTCGCACGCCGTGCGCCGCCCAGAGATAGTTCGGATGGCCGAATGCGAGCTCCGCCGGCGCCAGCCCTTGCGCGATCATGCGCTGCGGCCCGTACAGGTCGGCCAGCAGCGCATTGAACAGGTGGGCGCGCTGCTTGACCCCGGCCTCGAGCTCGCGCCACTCGCGATGGTCGATCAGCAGCGGCAGCGGATCGAGCTGCCACGGCCGGTCGCGCCCCTGCGGATCGGCATAGACGTTATAGGTCACGCCATTCTCGATGATCAGCCGCCGGGTCATCTCGACGCAGCGGCGCACGGTGTCGGCGCCGCCGCTCGACAGGTGCTCGATCAACGGCTGCCAGTGCGCTCGGATCGAGCCGTCGCGCTCGAGCAACTCGTCGTAGCGCTGTGGGCTGCCCGGGTAGAGGAAGGGAGTCGAATCCGCCATCGTGGGCCCGAGCATTTGCGGTCGAGGCTCTCTAGCCAGCGCGACGCAGATCGAGCGTGAATGGAAAGTCGGGATTCACCGACTCGGGCGGTGCGAACGCGCCGGCGCCCGAGGCGCTCGCTGGCGTATGCCCGATGCGAAAGAAGCGCCCGAGCCGGCGGCTCTCGGCTTCGAACGAGTTCACCGGAAACGTGCTGTAACTGCGGCCCCCCGGATGGGCGACGTGGTACTGGCAGCCGCCGATGGAGCGCTGCATCCAGGTGTCGACCAGGTCAAACGTCAAAGGCGAATTGACTCCCAGGCGCGGGTGTAGGGCCGAGGCTGGCTGCCACGCACGATAGCGCACCCCGGCCACGAATTCTCCTACCGTACCGGACGGCCGCAACGGCACGCGCCGGCCGTTGCAGGCGATCGCGTAGCGATCCGGCGCCAGGCCCGTGACTTTGACCTGCACCCGCTCGACCGATGAATCGACATACCGCACCGCGCCGCCGGCGGCACCCTCCTCGCCCATCACGTGCCACGGCTCGAGCGCCTGGCGCAGCTCCAGCTCCACGCCCATGCTCGCAAAGTCGCCGTATTTCGGGAACCGGAACTCGAAATGCGGTGCAAACCACGCCGGCTCGAGCCCGTAGCCTGCCGCTGTCTGCTCCTCCAGCACGTCGCGGAAATCCTGCTGCACGAAGTGCGGCAGCATGAACCGATCGTGCAGCTCGGTGCCCCAGCGCGCGAGCCGCGCCGGCTTGTACGGCACGCGCCAGAAGCGCGCCACCAGCGAGCGCAGCAGCAGCTGCTGCGTCAGGCTCATGCGCGGATGCGGCGGCATCTCGAACGCGCGCAGCTCCAGCAGCCCGAGCCGGCCGGTCGGGCCCTCGGGCGAGTACAGCTTGTCGATGCAGAACTCGGCGCGGTGGGTATTGCCGGTGACGTCGATCAGCAGGTTGCGCAGCAGGCGGTCGGTGAGCCACGGCGGCACCTCGCTGCCCGGCGCCGGCATCTGCTGGAACGCGAGCTCGAGCTCGTACAGCGAGTCGTTGCGGGCCTCGTCCACGCGCGGCGCCTGCGAGGTCGGACCGACGAACAGACCCGAAAACAGGTACGACAGCGACGGATGGTTATGCCAGTAGGCCAGCAGACTGGCGAGCAGATCCGGGCGGCGCAGAAACGGCGAGTCCAGCGGCGTCGCACCGCCGAGCACGAAGTGATTGCCGCCGCCGGTGCCGGTATGACGGCCGTCGAGCATGAATTTCTCCGTGCCGAGCCGCACCGCGCGCGCCGCCTGATACAGGAACGTGGTGCGCTCGACCAGCTCGCTCCAGTCGTGCGCCGGATGGGTATTGGCCTCGATGACGCCGGGATCGGGCGTGATGCTGAAATGGTTCAGCCGCGGATCGCGCGGCGGCGCGTAGCCCTCGAGCAGCACCGGCTGATCGAGCGCCGCGGCGGTCGCCTCGATCGCCGCCACCAGCTGCAGATAGTCCTCGGCCCGCTCGGTCGGCGGCATGAACAGGTACAGCACGCCGTCGCGCGGCTCGGCGCACATCGCGGTGCGGGTGATCGCGCTCGCGGACTCATGCGCGCGCGGCGCGCGCGCGGCGAGCGGCACGCTGGATTCGCCGGGACGCGGCTGCGCTCGCACCGGCGTGTACGTGGCCAGCGGCGGGAAGCTCTGCGTCGGGTCCGGCGCCTGCACGTACGGATATTCGCTGCGCGTCACCCACGGCTGCGAATCGAGCGGCAACCGATAGCCCATCGGGGAATCGCCGGGAATCAGGTAACAGCGCTGCTCGCGCAGGAACCACGCCCCGCTCTGCCAGTGCGTACCGGCCGCATTGCGCGCGATCGGCAGCACGTGGCCGCTGATGCGGTCGAGCCCCTGCGAGAACACCCGCATCAGCCGCGCGCGCTCCTGCGCATCATCGACGCGCGAGTCGAGCGGATCGACATTGATCGGCAGCCGGCGCTCGCGCCACAGGTAATAGAACACGTCCTCGAAGCCGGGGAAGACCTGGCGCGGATCCAGCCCCAGCCGCTCGGCCAATGACTGCAGGAACCGCTGCGCGCTCGCCGGCGTGACACCGTAGTCGCGCGTCTCATCGGCGATCAGCGACGGCTCGTGCCAGATCGGCTGGCCGTCGCGGCGCCAGACGCAGTTGAGCGACCAGCGCGGCAGCTGCTCACCCGGATACCACTTGCCCTGGCCGAAATGCACCAGCCCGTGCGGCGCATAGTGATCGCGCAGCCGGTGGTACAGCTGCGCGGCGAGCCGGCGCTTGGTCGGGCCGAGTGCGGCCGTGTTCCACTCGGCGCCGTCGGGATCATCGAGCGAGACGAAGGTCGGTTCTCCGCCCATCGTCAGGCGCACGTCGCCCTGCTCGAACTCACGATCGATCCGGTGGCCGAGCCGTTCGA
This sequence comes from uncultured Gammaproteobacteria bacterium, assembly GCA_963701975.1. Lineage (GTDB taxonomy): Bacteria > Pseudomonadota > Gammaproteobacteria > Steroidobacterales > Steroidobacteraceae > FEN-1191. The sequence goes on along the minus strand of OY969692.1, from coordinate 1,589,182 downwards.
TCGCATCCCATTGCGCTTCGGTATAAGGCTTGGTCACGCGCGGGGCTTCCCACACCCGCGCCACCGACATGCGGTGCTCGAACTTCACCTCGGACTGGTCGACCTCGCCGCTCACCGGTGCTGCCGATGAGGGCTCGGGGGTACAGGCCAGCGGGATATGGCCCTCGCCCGCCAGCAGGCCGGACGTCGGGTCGAGCCCGATCCAGCCCGCACCGGGCAGGTAGACCTCGCACCAGGCATGCAGATCGGTGAAATCGTGGTCAGGTCCCGATGGTCCGTCCAGCGACTTGACGTCGCTCTTGAGCTGGATCAGGTAGCCCGAGACGAAGCGCGCCGCCAGACCCAGATGACGCAGCAGCTGCACCAGCAGCCAGCCCGAGTCGCGGCACGACCCGGCGGCGTGCGACAGGGTCTGCTCCGGCGTCTGCACTCCCGGCTCCATGCGGATCAGGTAGCGGATATCGCGCGCGATGCGCTGATTGAGCTCGACCAGGAAATCGATGGTGCGCGTGCTGGCGCGCGGAATGCGCGCCAGATACTCGGCGAACAGCGGCCCGGCCTGCGAGCGCAGCAGATACGGCGTCAGCTCCGAGAGCTCGGTGGCCTCATACTCGAACGGGATCGACTCGGCGTACGGCGTCAGAAAAAAGTCGAACGGGTTGAGCACCGCCATTTCGGCGATCAGATCGACCTCGACCCGGAACTCGCGGGTGCGCCCGGGGAATACCAGGCGCGCCAGATAGTTCGCCTGCGGGTCCTGCTGCCAGTTGACGAAGTGCTGCGCCGGCGCCACGCGCATCGAATACGACAGGATCCGGGTACGACAGTGCGGCGCGGGCCGCAGGCGCACCTGTTGCGGCCCGAGCGCTACCTCCCGGTCGTAGCGATAGTGGCTGACGTGGTTCAGCGCGACATGGATCGACACGGGTCTTGTCTGGCCCTCGCGTTAGCCGGCTGCGATCAGCCGCAGCGCCATGATGCCGCAAGAACGGCCGCGGCCGCACAATTGCCCACTGCGGGTGCAGCGCGGGCAGAGGCTGCCCGGAAACGGCGCGAAAAAAAAGCCCCGCAATGCGGGGCCTTAAGGTATTGCGCGAAACGGGGGGGGTCTTGTTTCGCGACTTTGCGGGTTCGACCAACTGGCGTCGGCCTCACCCTGAGAGCCACTATACCGAGGAATTTTGGTTTGTAAAGTTAACTATACGTTACATATACATTACCGGCTGTCATCTACTTGCCGCCCCGCCGGGAACCGCGGCCCACACCCGCTCCCGGGGCGTTCCAGGCGCCACTGCGGGCCCGCCGCCCCGGGGGGGCGTTCCAAGCGCCACTGCGGGCCCCCCGCCCGGGGGGGACAGCGCGCCTGGCGCGGCGATCCCCACGGCCCCCGGTGGTGCGCCCCAAAAGCAAAGAGGCCGGAAGTCGCCTTCCGGCCTCTTCTTGGGTCTTGCGACCCGCTTGCTTGAAGATGGCCTTGCGGTAACGCGGTGCGCGTTACATGTCCATCCCGCCCATGCCGCCCGGAGGCCCATGGCTGTGCTCAGCCTCTTCCTTCGGTGCTTCCGCGACCATGACTTCGGTCGTCAGCAGCAGGCCGGCCACGGAGGCCGCATTCTGCAGTGCCAAACGGGTCACCTTGGTCGGATCCAGAATGCCACCCTCGATCAGGTCGCCAAAATGGCCGGTCGCGGCGTTGTAGCCGTAACTGCCCTTGCCGTCCTTGACCTTGTTGAGGATCACAGCGGCGTCCTCGCCAGCGTTCTCCACGATCTGGCGCAGCGGCTCCTCGATTGAGCGCCGCAGGATCGCGATACCGACCGTCTGGTCCTCATTCGCGCCCTCGAGCTTGTCGAGCGCCTTCTGGGCCCGGATCAGCGCCACGCCGCCGCCCGGCACCACGCCTTCCTCGACCGCGGCACGCGTGGCGTGCAGCGCATCCTCGACCCGAGCCTTCTTCTCCTTCATCTCGATCTCGGTAGCAGCACCGACCTTGATCACGGCCACGCCGCCGGAGAGCTTGGCGACACGCTCCTGCAGCTTCTCCTTGTCGTAATCGGAGGTGGCTTCCTCGACCTGCTGGCGAATCGACTCGACCCGCGCCTTGATATCGCTGGCCTTGCCGGCGCCATCGATGATGGTGGTGTTCTCTTTCTCCACCACGATCTTCTTGGCTTCACCCAGGTCGTTCAGCGATGCCTTCTCGAGCGACAGGCCGACCTCGTCGGAGATCACGGTACCGCCGGTGAGCACGCCGATATCAGCCAGCATCGCCTTGCGACGATCGCCGAAGCCGGGAGCCTTCACCGCCGCGACCTTGAGGATGCCACGGATGTTGTTCACGACCAGGGTCGCGAGTGCCTCGCCCTCGACGTCCTCGGCCACCACCAGCAGCGGGCGACCAGATTTGGCGACGCCCTCGAGCACCGGCAGCAGCTCACGGATGTTGCTGATCTTCTTGTCCACCAGCAGCACGTACGGCTTTTCGAGCTCGGAGGTCTGGTTGGCCTGGTTGTTGATGAAATACGGGGACAGGTAGCCGCGATCGAACTGCATGCCTTCGACCACATCGAGCTCGTTATCGAGCCCCGAGCCTTCCTCGACCGTGATCACGCCTTCCTTGCCGACCTTCGCCATCGCGTCGGCAATCGTCTGGCCGATGCTCTCGTCGGAGTTGGCGGAAATGGTGCCGACCTGCGCAATCGCCTTGCTGTCCTTGCACGGCTTGCTGAGCTTCTTGAGCTCCTCGATCGCCGCTATCACGGCCTTGTCGATGCCGCGCTTGACATCCATCGGGTTGCGGCCCGAGGCGACGGCCTTGAGGCCCTCGCGGATGATCGCCTGCGCCAGCACGGTCGCCGTCGTGGTGCCGTCGCCGGCCTCATCGGAGGTGTTGGACGCGACTTCCTTGACCATCTGCGCGCCCATGTTCTCGAACTTGTCCTTCAGCTCGATCTCTTTCGCCACCGAAACGCCGTCCTTCGTCACGGTCGGGGCGCCGAAGCTCTTCTCGAGCACGGCATTGCGGCCCTTGGGGCCGAGCGTCGCCTTGACGGCGTTCGCCAGGATGTTGACGCCGCGGAACATGCGTTGCCGGGCATCGTCACTAAACCGAACTTCTTTCGCTGCCATTGTCGTGGTCCTCGGATGAATTACTTGCCTTCGATGACGGCCATGACGTCTTCTTCACGCATGACCACGAGGTCTTCGCCTTCGACCTTCACCTCAGTGCCGCTGTACTTGCCGAACAGGATCTTGTCGCCGACCTTGACGTCGAGCGGACGCACCTGTCCGTCCTCGAGAATCTTTCCCTTGCCGACGGCGACGATCTTGCCCTGGACGGGCTTTTCAGCCGCCGTGTCCGGGATTACGATGCCGCCGGGTGATGTGCGCTCTTCCTCCAGACGCTTGACGATCACGCGATCATGAAGAGGACGGATCTTCATGGTTGACTCCTTAATTAAGTTAAATCAAAGACTTGATATGCGTCGGCAGCCTGATGGCCTGCCGGCACCGGCAGAGTTGTTAGCACTCTCCCTGGTTGAGTGCTAATGATAGCGTCGATTGCTGGAAATTCAACCCCTGGCGCGCAACTACTGTGGAGCCCGCACCGCCGGACTTTCCAGCGGTCTGAGATAATTGAACGTTTCTCGAGAGCGACGCGGAAATTGCCTATGAAGCGCATCCCGATCGGTCCGTGGCGTGCAGCCACGCTGGCCAGTCTCGCGGCCCTCGGCGGCCTGTTGCTCGTCCCGGACAGCCGCGCGGCCGGCGGCGCCGATGTTGACGCGGTCGTCAATCAGGCGCGCGCGGCGAAGTCCGGTGATGATTTCCTGCCGCCCGAACAGGCGTTTCGACTCAGCGCCAGCGCGCAGGGTGCCGAGGGCGCCGAAAGCGTGCGCCTGACCTGGGTCATCGCCCCCGGCTATTACCTGTACCGCGATCGCATCAAGGCCGCCGCCGAGGCCGGCCCGGTCGGCATCGGATCACCGGTGTTCCCGCAAGGGCAGATCAAGTCCGACGAGTACTTCGGCAAACAGGTGGTCTATCACGATGAGCTGGTGGTCACGCTGCCGGTGAAGCGCAGCGGGCGCGGCAACCTGTCGCTGAACGTCACCTATCAGGGCTGCGCCGAGGCCGGCCTGTGCTATCCGCCGGTCACGCGGACTCTTTCCGTGGCACTGCCCGTGGCACTGCCGGGCGCGGGCGGCGGCCCAGGTGGCGGCGCCGCCGCCGGCGTTGCCGGCCCTACCGGCGCGTCCGCCGCAGCGATGCCCGCGACGCCGGGCTCTTACGTCTCGGAGCAGGACCGGCTCGCCGCGCTGCTCGAGCACGGCAGCCTGCTCGCGGTGCTGCTGCAATTCTTCGTCGGCGGGCTGCTGCTGGCGTTCACGCCCTGCGTGCTGCCGATGGTCCCGATTCTCTCGGGCCTGATCGTCGGTCAGGGGCGCAGCGTCACCACCTCGCGTGCGTTCCTGTTGTCGCTGACCTACGTGCTCGGCATGGCGCTGACCTACACCGTCACCGGCGCACTGTTTGCCGCCGCCGGCAAGCAGGTGCAGGCGGTGTTTCAGCAGCCATGGATCATCCTGCTGTTTGCCGCTGTGTTCGTGGCGATGGCGCTGTCGATGTTCGGCCTGTACACGGTGCAGATGCCCGGCTTCGTCCAGACGCGGGTCGCGCAGCTCAGCAACCGCCAGCGCGGCGGCAGCTTCGGCGGCGTCGCGATGATGGGCATGCTGTCGGCGCTGATCGTGACCACCTGCGTCGGTCCGGTGCTGGTGGCAGCACTGATCGTCATCGGGCAGACCGGCGATATCGGGCGCGGCGCGGCCGCGCTGTTTTCGATGAGCCTCGGCATGGGCGCGCCGCTGCTGATCGTCGGCAGCTCGGCCGGGCGCTGGATGCCGCGCGCCGGCGCCTGGATGGACAGCGTCAAGCGCCTGTTCGGCGCGCTGATGCTGGCGCTCGCGGCCTGGATGCTCAGCCGCATCGTGCCCGCACGCTGGACGCTGCTGCTGTTTGCGGTCCCGGCGCTCGCCGCCGCGATCGTGCTGTGGGGGTTCGTGCCGGTGGCGCATGCGCGCCGAGCGATCCGCTCGGGCGACAGTCATGCCCGCAGGCAGCGCCCCGGCGCCAGCCCGTCGCTGTGGCTCGCACGCGGCGCCGCGGTGTCGGTGGCGCTGTACGCGCTGCTGCTGCTGATCGGCGCGGGCCGCGGTGCCGAGGATCCGCTGCAACCGCTGTCGCGACCGTCTGCGGCCAACGAACCCGCCTTTACCGCGATCGGCTCGGTAGCGGACCTGACGCGCGAGGTGCAGGCCGCGGCGGCCGCGCATCAGCCGGTGATGCTGGATTTCTATGCCGACTGGTGCACGTCCTGCAAGGAGATGCAGCGCTATACCTTCACCGACCCAGGGGTGCGCGACGCGCTCAAGTCCGTGCGGCTGCTGCGCGCCGACGTCACGGCCAACAGTCCGGAGGATCAGGCACTGCTGCACCAGTTCCAGATCTACGGCCCACCGACCATCGCGATCTACGACGCGCACGGCCATGAGCATCAGGAGTACCGCGTGGTCGGCTATATGAAAGCCCCGGAGTTTGCCGCGCTGCTGCACCAGGCGCTGACCACGGGCTAGCGTCGCCCGCGTCGGACTTTTCATGTCGCCCGCCTCGCGCACCGTGCTGATTGCGCTGGTCGCAGTCGCCGGGCTGCTGGCCGGGTTCCTGTCCTATCGCGCCTCGCGCCGGCCGGCCTCGCCGCCGGCATCGGTATCCGCGTCGCCGCCGCTCGCATCGCTGCCCGCGGCCACAGCGGCGGCGACCGACGGGCCGGGCGCCGCGCCCGGGGCCTCCGCCCCGCAGGGCCCGCCGGCACGGCCCATTCCCGACACGGTCCCGGACCTGAGCCTGCCGGACCTGGCCGGCCAGGAGAAATCGCTGCGCGCCTTTCTCGGCCACCCGCTGATCATCAACTTCTGGGCCACCTGGTGCGCGCCTTGCCGGCGCGAGATTCCGCTGCTGCAACAGCTGCGCCAGGCCTACCAGGGCCAACGCCTGGAGATTGTCGGGGTCGCGGTGGACTTTCGCTCGGCCGTTGCCGACTATGTACGCAGCCGTCCGATCGACTACCCACTGCTGATCGGCGAGGATCGCGGCCTGGCCGCGGCCGAGCAGTTTGGCATGCAGACCGTGCTGCCGTTCTCGGTGTTTGCCGACGCGCAGGGCCGCATCATCGCCGTCAAGATCGGCGAGCTGCATCGGGATGAGGCCGACTACATCCTCAGCACGATGCGGGCGCTGGCTGCGGGTCGCCTGAGCCTGGTGCAGGCACACGAAAGCATCGCGCAGCGGCTCAAGGAGCTCGCGATCGAGCGCGCCAAGGCCGGTGTCAAGGATTCCTGAATCCGGCACGATCCCTGCATGATCGCGTTAGTTTTGCCAAAGATTAGGCAAATTGACGCAAATTAGGTACATTCTCGCGCCACTGGGGAGAGTCCGTCCACCGCGGCCCCGCAGGCGGGGCGGCGCGGGCGGTATCGGCCAAGCGCAGGCACGCCCTGTCGGTCGCCAGCGGCAGGGACAGTGGCGGACTGCGCGCTCCAGGCACAGACCTCGGGCATACGATCGGAGCTCTTCGATGGACATACGAAAAATTAAAAAAATGATCGAGCTGCTCGAAGAATCGGGCATCGCCGAGATCGAGATCAAGGAAGGAGAGGAGACCCTGCGCATCGCGCGGGTGCTGCCGGGTCAACCGCCCGCGACCTACCTCGCCGCACCGCCGCCGCCGCCGCTGCTGCCGGCCGCGCCCCCCGCCGCGCCGCCGGTCGCCGACGCGGTCGCGGCCGATATCCCCGCGAAGCCGGGTGGCCCGCTGCGGGCCGGGGTCGGCGAGCACATCGTCACCGCCCCGATGGTCGGCACCTATTACTCGGCCCCGACACCGGGGGCCAAGCTGTTCGTCGAGCTCGGCGATACGGTCGAGGTCGGGCAGGTCCTGTGCATCATTGAAGCCATGAAGATGATGAACCAGATCGAGTCGGAGAAGGCGGGCAAGGTCAAGGCCATCATGGTCAAGAATGGCGAGCCGGTGGAGTTCGGTCAGCCGCTGTTCATCATTCAATGATCATCATCGCCGCGAGCGTCATCCGCTGAGCCTTGCGCCGAAGAAAAAACACACCGATGCTGGAAAAAATCGTCATCGCCAATCGTGGCGAAATTGCGCTGCGCATTCTGCGTGCCTGCCGCGAGCTCGGCATCAAGACCGTGGCCGCGCACTCGACCGCGGACGCGAACCTCAAGCACGTGCTGCTGGCCGATGAGTCGGTCTGCATCGGGCCGCCGCCCTCGGCGCTGAGCTACCTGAACATGCCGGCGACTGATCAGCGCCGCCGAGGTCACCGACTCGGTCGCGATCCATCCCGGCTACGGCTTCCTGTCCGAGAATGCCGACTTTGCCGAGCGCGTGGAGAAGAGCGGTTTCATTTTCATCGGCCCGAAGGCCGAGACCATCCGCCTGATGGGCGACAAGGTGTCCGCAATCGGTGTCATGCGCAGCCATAACGTGCCGTGCGTACCCGGCTCCGGCAGCGCCCTCACCGACAATGCGGATGAGAACCTGCGCATCGCGCGCGACATCGGCTATCCGATCATCATCAAGGCCTCGGGCGGCGGCGGCGGCCGCGGCATGCGCGTGGTGCACTCCGAGGGCGCGCTGCTGAGCTCGATCGCCGTCACCAAGTCCGAGGCGCTGGCCGCGTTCGGCAACGATGCGGTCTACATGGAGAAGTTTCTCGAGCGGCCGCGGCACATCGAGTTCCAGATCCTGGCCGATCACCACGGCAACGTCGTGAGCCTCGGCGAGCGCGACTGCTCGATGCAGCGCCGCCACCAGAAGGTGATCGAGGAGGCTCCGGCGCCCGGCATCACCGCCAAACAGCGCCGGCAGATGGGCGAGCGCTGCGTCGAGGCCTGCCGCGCGGTCGGCTATCGCAACGCCGGTACCCTCGAGTTTCTCTACCAGGACGGCGAGTTCTACTTCATAGAGATGAATACCCGCATCCAGGTCGAGCACCCGGTCACCGAGCTGGTGACCGACATCGACCTGGTGAAGGCACAGCTGCAGATCGCGGCCGGTGAGCCGCTGCCGTTCCAGCAGGAGGGGGTGCAGATCCGCGGTCATGCGATCGAGTGCCGCATCAACGCCGAGGACGCGCGCAGCTTCATGCCCTCGCCCGGCCCGATCCGCCTGTGGCATCCACCCGGCGGTCCCGGGATTCGCGTCGACAGCCACGTCTACTCCGGCTACAACGTGCCGCCGTACTACGACTCGCTGATCGGCAAGCTGATCGCGCACGGCGATACGCGTGATACCGCGATCGCGCGCATGCGCAACGCGCTGTCCGAGCTGGTGGTCGAGGGCATCAAGACCAACACCGCCCTGCACCAGGAGATCCTCGCGCACGCGGCGTTCCACGCCGGCGGACTCGACATTCACTACCTGGAGCGGCGCCTGGGCCTGAAGTGAGCGCGGGCGCGATATGGCCTACCTCGAGCTGAGCTTCGAGCTCGGCGAACTCGACCCTGGGGCGGCCGAATCCGCCTGCATCGGCACCGGTGCGCTCTGCGTCACCTTCAGCGATGCCCGCGACGAGCCGGTGCTCGAGCCGCGGCCCGGCGAAATGCCGCTATGGCGACGCACCCGGCTGCAGGCGCTGTACGACGCCCGGCACGCCGATGCGGCGCTGATCGCCGCGGTCGCAGCCGCGATCGGAATCGAACCGGTGCGTCTGAGCGCGCGCGCCATCGCCGATCGCGTCTGGGAACGTGAATGGCTGCGCGACTTTCACGCCATGCGCTTCGGCCGCAGGCTCTGGATCTGCCCGCGGCATGAATCGGTCGCCGACCCCGGGGCGGTGGTCGTGCGGCTCGAACCCGGGCTCGCATTCGGTACCGGTACGCATCCGTCCACCGCGATGTGCCTGCAATGGCTGGATGGCACCGAGCTGTCCGGCCGCGACGTCGTGGATTACGGCTGCGGCGCCGGCGCGCTAGCGATCGCGGCGCTCAAGCTCGGCGCCCGCCGCGCCTATGCGTTCGACATCGACCCGCAGGCGCTGCGGGCCACGCGCGAGAACGCCGCCGACAACGCGGTGGCCGACCGGCTGCAGCTCATCGAGCGCGCGGTGGACATCCCGCGCGGCTGCGGCGTGCTGCTGGCCAATATCCTGGCCGAGGTGTTGATATCCCTGCGACGGCGGTTTGCGACGCTGCTGCCGCCGGGTGGGCAGCTGCTGCTGGCCGGCCTGCTGGCCGACCAGGAATCAGAGGTGGCGAGCGCGTTCCTGAAGTGGTTTGATATGAGGCGTTTTGCCGACCGCGACGGTTGGGTGACGCTGGCCGGGACCCGCCACTGACCGGCGATTGACCCGCTCCGACTCCTTATTGAATGGACTGACCCGCAAAGGCCATAGCGTTACCGAGCCGCGCTCAGATGTTTACGGTCTGCCCCAAATGCACCCTGACGCTCGCGGTCACCGCGGCTGACTTGCGCACCGGCCAGGGCTATGTGCGTTGCGGCCGTTGTCTGAACGTGTTCAATGCGCTGCTGGCGCTGAGCGAGGAGCCGACCGAGCACGGGGCGCCGTCTCCGGCTTATTCGCAGGCCGATCCGGCGTCCACATCCCAGATCACCGCCGCGCTGGCCTCCTCCGCCAGCGAGCCGGCGGAGCACGAGGCCGCACCCGAGGCCCGGGTCCACCTGCCCGGCGACGACACGCCACGCAGCTTTCTGACCACCGAGCGTTCCAGCGATGGCGCGATCGAGAATGAGTCGAGCCTGGCCGACGGCACCGGCACCTTCGAGACCATCGTGCTCGAAGGCGACGCGATCACGCAGACCGAGGAATTCGTGCCCGAAGAGTCGATCGACAGCGAGATCGCCGCGCTGGCCGAGCGCCTGCACGTGGCTGCGCATCAGTCGCAGCAGGCCGAGGCGGCTGCAGAGGCGCAAGGCGCCGGCGCCTCGGGCGCTCCGGATTCTGCGCTGGCGCAGGCCGCCGAGCTCGGCGCGGAGCTCGAGGCCGGGCAGATCGTGGCTGCCGCGCGCCCGCCCCGCCGCGCCCACTGGCTCGCCGGCAGCGTCGTCCTCGGGCTGCTGCTGGTGCTGCAGGTGCTCAATCACTGGCGCGATGCGCTCGCCTCCTCACCCGCCTTGAGCGCGCCGCTCGGCCGGCTCTATGCCAGCATCGGCGTGCCGCTCGACCCGCACTGGAATCTGGCTGCCTATGACATCCGCCAGCAGGGTGCGGCGTCGGATCCGAGCGATAACCACGTGATCCGCGTGCGCCTGAGTGTCTCGAATCGCGCGCCACGACCCCAGCCGGCGCCGTGGTTGCGCCTCACGCTGCTGGATCGCTATGGCAAGCCGATCGCCGCCCGAGACCTGGCGCCCTCCGAGTACTGGCCGCCGGGCAGCTCACCGCGCTCGTTCCTGGCGCACGACGAGCGCGTCGACAGCGAGGTCGCGGTGCGCGACCCGGGCAACGACAGCGCGAGCTTCGAGCTCGACGTGTGCCTGAAGAGCGCGCGCGGTGCCGTACGTTGCGCCGGCGATACGAGCGCGGCCGCCGCCCCGATCCCGTGAACCTGCGTATTGCGCATTACCAGCTCGCCGGCCGGGCGCTGCTTGCGCCGATGGCCGGCGTGACCGACCGGCCCTTCCGGCAACTCTGCCGTCGCTTCGGCGCGACGCTGGCAGCGGCGGAAATGCTCAGTGCCGACCAGCGCTTGTGGAGTTCCAGCAAATCGCAGCGGCGCATGGACCACGCAGGCGAACCGGAACCGCGCGTAGTGCAGCTGGTCGGCAGCGAGCCCGAGGAGCTCGCGGCCGCGGCGCGCATCAACGTCGATCTGGGCGCGCAGATCATCGACATCAACATGGGCTGCCCCGCGAAGAAGGTCTGCAACCGCCATTGCGGCTCGGCGCTGCTGGCTGACGAAGCCCTGGTCGAGCGCATCCTCAGCGCAGTGGTGCGGGCAGTGCCGGCGCCGGTGACGCTGAAGATCCGCACCGGCACCGATCCGTCGCAGCGCAATGCGCCGCGCATCGCGGCGCTGGCGCAGTCCTGCGGCATAGCGGCGGTTGCGATTCACGGTCGCACGCGCACCGATCTGTTTCGCGGCACGGCCGAGTACGCCACGATCCGGCGCGTGCGCGGGCACATCGCCGTGCCGCTCATAGCCAACGGTGATATCGATACGCCGCAGCGCGCGCGCGCGGTACTTGATTTCACCGGCGCAGAAGGAGTAATGATCGGCCGCGCTGCGCAGGGTGCACCATGGATTTTTCGTGATGTCAATGCATATGTAGCGACCGGCGAATTCGCCGCTCCACTCTTGCGCGCGTCGAAGACAGAGATCATTCTTCAGCACCTCGAATCCCTGTACGACTTCTATGGAGAGCACACAGGGGTGCGAATGGCGCGCAAGCATCTTGGCTGGTACTGCCGGCAACATTCCGAAGCGAGCGAACTGCGGCAACGACTGATGGCGGCAGAGGACTCGGCTTCGCAGTTTTCGGCCGCGAGGCAGGGCTTCGGGCACTGGGCAAAGTTGCAGGCGGCCTGACCACGGCGCGTTCGGACGGGCAATGGGGAAGCGCGGGCATGTTGAAGAAGAAAACTCGCAGGACGGGCAGGCAACCAATGATCAGAACCAACGGTGCCAGACTAAACGGCAAGGAGCTGCCGCTGCGCAGTCACGCCGAGCACGCACTCAACGATTATTTTTCGAGTCTCAACGGTCACCGGCCGGCACGCGTGTACGACATGGTGCTGCGCGAGGTCGAAGAGCCGCTGTTCCGCGCGGTGCTCGATTACGCCGCCGGCAACCAGAGCCGCGCGGCCGTGATTCTCGGCATCAATCGCGGCACCCTGCGCAAGAAGCTGCGAGAGCTGGGCCTGTCCGAGTGATCACGGGGCGGATGCGGCATCGTCGGGTCGTGCGCCGTGCGCTGCCTGGCGCCGCACCCGGGACCGCGGCCGTGATCTGATGGCGGTGGCCATCCGGCGCGCGCTGCTCTCGGTCTCGGACAAGCGCGGGCTCGCGGCCTTTGCGGCCGGACTGCACCGCCACGGCGTCGAGCTGCTGGCCACCGGCGGCACCGCGCAGCTGCTGATCGATACCGGCCTGCCGGTGCGCGAGGTCGCGGAATACACCGGCTCGCCCGAACTGATGGACGGGCGGCTCAAGACGCTGCATCCGCGCGTGCACGGCGGCCTGCTCGGCCGGCGCGGCACCGACGACGAGGCCATGCGCGCGCACGGCATCGAGCCGATCGACCTGCTGGTGGTGAACCTGTATCCGTTTGCGGCCACGATCGCGCGGCCGGACTGCAGTTACGCCGAGGCGATCGAGCACATCGACATCGGCGGTCCGGCGATGCTGCGCGCCGCCGCCAAGAATCACGCCGACGTCACCGCGCTGGTCGATCCGGCGGACTACGCCGCAGTGCTGGCGGAGATCGACGATCTCGGGGAGACCTCGATCGACACGCGCTCGCGCCTCGCGGCCAAGGCGTTTGCGCACACCGCCCGCTACGACACCATGGTCGCGAGCTACCTGCAGCAGCGCCTGGGCTACGAGGACGACGGCTTCGATGAGCAGCTGGCGCTGTACTTCGATCGCCAGCAGGATCTGCGTTACGGGGAGAACCCGCACCAGCGCGCCGCCTTCTACCGCAATCCGGCCGCCCGCGGTGGCTCGGTAACCACCGCCCGGGTGTTGCAGGGCAAGGAGCTGTCGTACAACAACATCGCCGATGCCGACGCGGCCATCGAGTGCGTGCGGCAATTCGCCCGGCCCGCCTGCGTCATCGTCAAGCACGCCAATCCGTGCGGCGTGGCGCTCGCGGCCGACAGCCTCGAGCGCCTACGAGCGCGCCTACCGCACCGACCCGACCTCCGCGTTCGGCGGCATCATCGCCTTCAATCGCGAGCTCGATGCCGGCACCGCCCGCGCCATCCTCGAGCGCCAGTTCGCCGAAGTCATCGCTGCCCCGAGCGTGGCCACGGCGGCGCTCGCCGCGCTCGCCGCCAAGCCGAACCTGCGGCTGCTCGCGACCGGCGACCTGCTCGCCGACACCGGCGATGAGCTGGAGTTTCGCTCGGTCAACGGCGGCCTGCTGCTGCAGCAGCGCGACTCGCGGACGCATCGATGCCGAGGATCTGAAGCTCGTGAGCCGCCGCCGACCCGACAGCCGCGAGCTCGCCGACTTGCTGTTCGCCTGGCGCGTGGCGCAAGTTCGTCAAATCCAACGCCATCGTGTTTGCGCGCGACGAGGCCACGCTCGGCGTCGGCGCCGGCCAGATGAGCCGCGTGTACTCGACCCGGATCGCGGCACTGAAAGCCGCCGATGAGAAGCTCGAGGTGCGCGGCGCGGTGATGGCCTCGGACGCCTACTTCCCGTTTCGCGACGGCATCGATGTCGCCGCGGCCTATGGCATCGCAGCGGTGATTCAGCCGGGGGGCTCGGTGCGCGACCAGGAAGTGATCGCGGCGGCCGACGAGCACGGCATGGCGATGGCATTCACCGGCATGCGACACTTCCGGCATTAGCCGCTGCGGCGGCGGCGTGAGCTCGGGCAGCGGCGGATCGATGAAAGTCCTGATCGTCGGCGGCGGCGGCCGTGAACATGCGCTGGCCTGGAAGTGCGCGCAGTCAGCGCGCGTGCGCGAAGTGCTGGTGGCTCCGGGCAACGCCGGCACCGCGGCCGAGCCGCGGGTGCGCAACCTCGATATCGCCGCCGGCGATTTCCCGCGGCTGCTGCAGCTGGCGCGCCGCGAAGCCGTCGGGCTGACGATCATCGGCCCGGAGGCGCCGCTGGTCGAGGGCATCGTCGACGCGTTCCAGGCCGCGGGCCTGCGCTGCTTCGGGCCCAGCCGCATGGCCGCACGGTTGGAAGGCTCGAAATCGTTCAGCAAGCACTTCCTGCAGCGCCATGGCATCCCGACCGCCGCCTATCGCAGCTTCACGCGCGAGAATTTCGACCGCGCATGGCTGCGCTCGCAGCGCGCGCCGATCGTGGTCAAGGCCAGCGGCCTGGCCTCGGGCAAGGGCGTGGTGATCGCGCAGAGCCTGGATGAGGCCGAGGCCGCAACGGCCGACATGTTCGGCGGGCGCTTCGGCGACGCCGGGGCCGAGGTCGTGATCGAGCAGTTCCTGCAGGGCGAGGAAGCCAGCTTCATCGTGATGGCCGACGGCGAGCACGTGCTGCCGCTCGCCACCTCGCAGGACCACAAGCGCCTGCACGATGGCGACGTCGGTCCCAACACCGGCGGCATGGGCGCGTATTCGCCGGCTCCGGTGGTGAGCAGCGCGGTCCACGAGCGCGTGATGCGCGAGATCATCGCGCCGAGCATCCGCGGCCTGAGCCGCGACGGCACGCCGTACACCGGATTCTTGTATGCCGGCCTGATGATAGGGCCTGATGGCGCACCGAGCGTGGTGGAGTTCAATTGCCGCTTCGGCGACCCGGAAGCGCAGCCGGTGCTCGCGCGCCTCGACAGCGATCTGACCGTGCTGTGCGAGGCCGCGCTCGAGGGCCGGCTCGATCGGGTCGAGGCGCAGTGGGATCGACGAGCGGCGGTCGGAGTGGTGCTCGCCGCGGCCGGCTACCCGGAGGCGGTGCGCACCGGCGATCCGATCGACGGGCTCGATCGCGCCGGGCGCCGGCCGGGTAAGGTGTTCCACGCCGGCACTCAGCGCGTGGACGATCGCGTGCTGACCAGCGGCGGACGCGTACTGTGTGCGGTGGGTCTTGCCGAGCGTGTCAGCGACGCACAGCGCGCCGCCTACGCGCTGGTGGACTGCATCCATTACGAGGGCATGCAGTACCGGCGCGATATCGCCTATCGCGCGATCGCGCACGAGCGCGCCGGCGAGATCACCCGCCAGGCCGACAGCGGCTCTCAGGGCGAGGCCACCCGTTCCGGCACGCCTTGCGGTGGCCGTGGCTGAGGACGGCGCGACGCGGGCGCGCCATATTCCGGGACTCACGCCGGAGCAGCTGCGACGCCTTCGCCGCCTGTTCCGACTGCTCTCGAGCCTCAGCCCGGCGCTGGCAGCGCGCTATGCGACGCGCCTGTTCGTCACGCCGCGCACCCGCCGCATCAGCGCGCCCGACGCGCAGTTCCTGGCGGGCGCCGCCAGCCGCCGCCTACCGACACCCCACGGTGAGGTGCAGACGTATGAATGGCCGGGCGCGGGCCCGGCGGTGCTGGTGCTGCACGGCTGGATCTCGTACGCCGGGCAGCTCATGCTCATGATCGAGGGCCTGCGCGCGCGCGGCCTGCGCGTCGTCGCGTTCGATGCGCCGGCCCACGGTCGCTCGGGCGGCCGGCTGGCGGACCTGTACAGTTTTCGCGATGCCCTGGCGGCGGTCAGCGAGGCCTGCGGGCCGATCGGGGCGATTCTGGCGCACTCGTTCGGCGCCATCACCGCAGCC
Organism: uncultured Gammaproteobacteria bacterium; assembly: GCA_963701975.1. Taxonomy (GTDB): domain Bacteria; phylum Pseudomonadota; class Gammaproteobacteria; order Steroidobacterales; family Steroidobacteraceae; genus FEN-1191. The sequence goes on along the minus strand of OY969692.1, from coordinate 1,573,676 downwards.
AGCTGGCTCGCGGAAAGTCCGGCGGCCGCGCGCCTGCGTGCCGCTGTGCTGATCGGATTGCCGCGCGACATCGGCTATCTGTTCGAGTCGTTCACGCTGGTGCTGGACCTGCGCCGCGACGTCATCGAGCGGGTGCGCGAACGCTTTCGGGCGCGCTACGGCAGCTATCCGGAGGATTACTCGGCCCCGGTGCTCGCGCGGCGCATCCATATTCCGGTGCTGCTGGTTCACGGCGGCGCCGATGAGTACATCCCCGCCGCGCACGCACACGAGGTCGCGCTGCAGCTGCGCGACGGCCACATCGAGGTGATCGAGGGCATGAGCCACAGTGCGCCGCTGCGCGATCCCGCGACCGTCGAGCTGATGGCGCAGTTCATCAGCGCACGGCTGAGGCCTTGAGCGCTCGATCGGCCACGCCGCCGGCGGCGCAGCGGGTGTCGTTTGCAGCCCTGCGGCAGCGCGCCTTTCGCTTCTTCTTTGTCGGCAATGCCAGCGCGATGATGGCCGACAACTGCGAACACGTCATCAGCTACTGGGTGATGTTCCAGCAGTTCCACTCCGCCGAGCTCGGTGGCTTCGCGGTGATCTCCCACTGGCTGCCCTACCTGCTGCTGTCGGGCTACGCCGGTGCGCTCGCCAGCCGCATCGACGTGCGCCGCATGATCCAGATCGGCATGCTGCTGTTCATGGCGGTGTCGATCGGCTGGGGCGTGCTGATCGGCACCGGCACGCTCACGGTGTGGCGCGCGATGGTGCTGCTGACCGTGCACGGCCTGGCCGGCGTGTTCTGGACCGCACCGGCGCAGCTGCTGATCCACGACATGGTCGATGATGCGCAGCTGCCGAGCGCGGTGCGCCTTGGCGCCAGCTCGCGCTATCTCGGCACGTTGCTCGGACCGGCGCTCGGCAACGGCCTGATGCTGCTGCTGGGACCGGCGCTCGGTATCGTCTTCAACGCGGCGATCTATCTGCCGATGTTCCTGTGGCTGTGGAAGGCGCCGTATGGCCGGCGGACGCGCCGACCCGACGCCGGCGTGGCGGTACGCGGACTCGGCGATGCGATCGCCACGCTGCGCAGCATGCGCAGCAATCCGATCCTGCTGAACATGACGCTGCTGGCCGGAGCGGCATCGTTGTTCGTCGGCAACGCGTACCAGGCCCAGATGCCCAGCTTCGCGACCGACCTGGGCCATGGCGATGCCGGGCTGTCGTACGCGGCCCTCGCCGCGGCCGACGCCGCTGGTGGGCTCGGCGCCGCGTTCATGCTCGAGAGTCGCGGCCTGCTGCCGCCGCGCGTGCCCACGGCGCTGCTGCTGGGCATGCTCTGGTGCGCCGCGCTCGCAATCTTTGCGCTGACTCATTCCTATGCGCTGTCGCTGGCGGCGTTGTTCTGTGCGGGCTTCTTCGAACTGGCGTTCGGCGCGATGGCGCAGGCGCTGGTACAGCTGCACGCGCCGGCGGCGCTGCGCGGACATGTGATCGGCGTGTTCGTGATGGCGGCGCTCGGGCTGAGGTTCATCAGCGGATTCACGGTCGGCGTGCTGGGCGCCATCGTCGGCGTGCACCAGTCGCTGGCGCTGTCGGCGGCGGCGCTGTTCACGGTGATTGCGCTGCTGTTGGTCGCTCAGCGGCGGCGGCCGCGCGCGCCGCCGCAGTTGGCCGTGCGGTAGCGCACCCGGGCCTCCGCGGCGCGGCAGCGCTAGAAGCTCAGCCGGGCAAACGCCTCGGGACCGTCGATCCGCAGCCGCATCACGCCGGAAGGGTCGTGGCCGCGCACATCGAGTTCCGACTTGCGCAGCGTATAGCCGAGCCCGAAGGCGAGGTTGCGCCGCCAGCGGTACTGCAGATCCGCGTGATATTGGCCCATCATGCCGCCGACCGAGCCGATGGTGAGGCGCAGGTACTGCGCGCGCGCATTCAGCGCCCAGTGCCGCGCGATGAGCCAGGTGCCGTCGAGCGCCAGCGTGGCGAACGGGCCGGCGCCGCTGAAATCGGCGAATTGCGGGGTCGAGGGAATCCTTGCATTGGCGTCGGCTTCGATCAGATGAATGCCGGCCCCGGCACCGAGCTCGTAGCGCTCGCCGCGCAGGAACGAGTAGGTGTAGGTCAGGTCCATCTGCCGCCAGTCGAATTCCGACTGCACCAGGTTGTCCACCAGCAAGGTGGTATCGCCGTACTGGATGTTGCGGTCGATGGTGCGCTCGGCGCCGCGGCGCGTGTCGAGAAAATTCACCCGCAGCCGGCTGCGCTCCTCGAGGCGAAAGATGATCTCGAGGTCGATCTGGCGCGCCTGGTCGGTCAGTCCCAGATCGTGCTCGGCCGTGAACGGCGTGCCCTCGACCCCCTTGGCGGAATCGAAGCGCCCAAAGGTATTGATGCTGCCCCAGAAGAACCCGGCGCGCAGCGCGAAGTGATCGGTGATCGGGCTGGCGAGCGGCAGTGGTGGGGGCGGCGAGTAGTCATCGGCGTGAACCGCCACCCCCATCGCCAGCATTACCGGACCGAGCCACCATGAACGCATGTGTTGAGCCAACTCCAGCAGCGCTTGGGATTGCGCGATCTTCACTTCGGATGATCGCTCAACGGGCTGCTGCGGCGCCACAGTCGCCGCTCCGCGACGTCGCTCGATCAGCAGTGGTCGGGATTTCAGCCGCCGGCGCGCCGCGGCGCTGTGACGCGCCGCTCACTTTCCGACCCCGGCCGATGCACCGCCCTAAGCGCACAGCCCGTGCTCCTGCCCGCGCCCGCCGGGGCGCTGCGCCCCGCGCGGCTTTCCGGCGCTGGCGTCCCGCCAGCGCGCTCAGCGCTTCATCGCCTCGAAGAATTCCGAGTTCGCCTTGGTGTCCTTCATCTTGTCGAGCAGGAACTCGATCGCGGCCAGCTCGTCCATCGGATGCAGCAGCTTGCGCAGAATCCACATCTTGGCGAGCTCGCTCGGATCGGTGATCAGCTCTTCCTTGCGCGTGCCCGAGCGGTTGATGTTGACCGCGGGGAATACGCGCTTCTCGGAGATGCGACGGTCCAGGTGGATCTCGCTGTTGCCGGTGCCCTTGAATTCCTCGTAGATCACGTCGTCCATCTTCGAGCCGGTATCGATCAGCGCGGTCGCGAGAATCGTCAGGCTGCCGCCCTCTTCGATATTGCGCGCGGCGCCGAAGAAGCGCTTTGGCCGCTGCAGTGCATTGGCATCGACGCCGCCGGTGAGCACCTTGCCCGATGAGGGCACCACGGTGTTGTAGGCACGCGCCAGGCGGGTGATCGAGTCGAGCAGGATCACCACGTCTTTCTTGTGCTCGACCAGGCGCTTGGCCTTCTCGATCACCATCTCGGCGACCTGCACGTGACGCGCGGCCGGCTCATCGAAGGTGCTGGAGACCACCTCGCCATTGACCGTGCGCTGCATCTCGGTGACCTCCTCGGGCCGCTCGTCGATGAGCAGCACGATCAGGTACACCTCGGGATGATTCGCGGTGATCGAGGTCGCGATGTTCTGCAGCAGCATGGTCTTGCCGGCCTTGGGCGGGGAGACGATCAGGCCGCGCTGGCCGCTGGCCGATCGGTGCGACCAGGTCGATGGTGCGCGCGGTCAGGTCCTCGGTGCTGCCGTTGCCGCGCTCGAGCTTGAGCCGCCGGGTCGGATGGAACGGGGTCAGGTTCTCGAACAGCACCTTGTTGCGCGAGCTGTCCGGGGAATCGAAATTGATCTCGCCGACCTTGAGCAGCGCGAAGTAGCGCTCGCCATCCTTGGGCGGGCGGATCAGTCCGGAGACGGTGTCGCCGGTGCGAAGATTGAAGCGGCGTATCTGGCTCGGGCTGATGTAGATGTCGTCGGGCCCGGCCAGGTATGAGCCGTCCGAGGAGCGCAGGAAGCCGAAGCCGTCCTGCAGGATCTCGAGCACACCGTCGCCGTAGATATCCTCGCCGTTGCGCGCATGCGCCTTGAGGATCGAGAAGATCATGTCCTGCTTGCGCGAGCGCGCAAGGTTCTCGAGCCCCATCGACTCGGCCATCTTCACCAGCTCGTGGATCGGCTTGGCCTTGAGCTCGGTGAGGTTCATCGAGTTGCGCGAGCGTTCGAGCTCGGCGGGGCTGATGATCTCGGCGTCGTCGTCCCCCAACGGCTCGAGATCCGGCATCATCTGGTCATCGGGACGCCCGTTGCCGCGATTGCCATCGCGAGTTGCCATGACGCGGGCCTTTGTTCTGGGGCCGGTTGCGACCCTGATTGCCGAGGTAGCCTCTCACAGGTGCTGATCCAGGAAAGTCGCCAGTTGTGATTTGGACAGAGCGCCGACCTTTTGCGCTTCGACCGTGCCGTTCTTGAACAGTATCAGCGTGGGAATGCCGCGGATGCCGTACTTGGGCGGGGTGTGCGGGTTCTCATCGATGTTGAGCTTCGCGATCCGCAACCGATCCTTGTACTCGGTGGCGATCTCATCCAGGATCGGCGCGATCATCTTGCATGGACCGCACCATTCGGCCCAGAAATCCAGTAACACCGGCTTCTCAGCCTTCAGGACGTCCTGATCGAAGTTGCCGTCCGAGGTATGCACTATGTGCTCGTTACTCACGCAGTTGAGCCTCCGTTGAGGGGGATAAGCCTTGATATTGGGGACAAAAACGAATTTGCGAGATGGATTGATAGCAAATAACCGAACAGATTTTTCGCGGCGGGGCCGGTGTCGCGCCCCGGGAAGCCGTCTAACGGTTACACTAGCTTGCGGGTTAGCCCTGAATTGCTTGCGTCTGGGTGGCTTGGCAGGTTCGGACAGAACGAGCCGCCGGTTGAGCTTATTTTTAGTCCTTTCCGGGTCGCTTTGCAAGTCTTGAGTCGGTCCCACACCCCATCGGCCATTTATGAACTACCCTCAATGAGTGATGAACATCTCAGTTCACTGAGCTTCGGCTCCCTGCCCCTGACCGCCCCGCTGACGCAGGGCATCGTCGACGCCGGCTTCACCTTCTGCACGCCGATCCAGGCGCAGACGCTGCCGCTCGCGCTGCAGGGTCGCGACGTCGCCGGACAGGCACAGACCGGCACCGGCAAGACCGCCGCGTTCCTGGTGGCATTGTATCAATCGCTGCTGTCGAAGCCGGCCGCGCCCAACCGCGCCCGCACCTCGATCCGGGCACTGATCGTCGCGCCGACGCGCGAGCTCGCGGTGCAGATCCACAAGGACGCGGCGGTGCTCGGCAAGCACACCGGCCTGAAGCTCGCGGTGGTGTTCGGCGGCACCGACTACGAACAAGCAGCGCCGCACGCTGGTCGAGGGTGTCGACGTGCTGGTCGGCACGCCCGGGCGGCTGATCGATTATCTTCAAGCAGGAGGTGTTCGACCTGCGCCACGTGCAGGTGCTGGTGCTCGATGAGGCCGACCGCATGTTCGATCTCGGCTTCATCGCCGACATCCGCTACCTGCTGCGACGCCTGCCGCGGCCCGAACACCGCCAGTCGATGCTGTTCTCGGCCACGCTCTCGCACCGGGTGCTCGAGCTCGCCTACGAGCACATGAACAACCCGGAGCTGGTGCGCATCGAGCCCGACAAGGTCACCATCGACCGCATCCGCCAGGTGATCTATTTCCCGTCGATGGAGGAGAAGCTGCCGCTGCTGATCGGACTGCTGCGCGAGACCGAGGCGCATCGCACGATGGTATTCGTCAACACGCGCCGCACGGCCGAGCGGCTCGAGACGGCGTTGCGCGCCAACGGCTTCAACGCGCAGGCGCTCTCGGGCGACGTGCCGCAGAAGAAGCGCCTGCAGTTCCTGCGACAGTTCCACGAGGGCGAGCTCGCGGTGCTGATCGCCACCGACGTGGCCTCGCGCGGGCTGCACATCCCGGACGTGAGCCACGTGTTCAACTACGACCTGCCGCAGGATGCCCCCGACTATGTGCATCGCATCGGCCGCACCGCGCGCGCCGGCGCCGAAGGCGACGCGATCAGCTTCGGCTGCGAGGAGTACGCGATCGGGCTGCCGGACATCGAGGCTTTCATCGGTCACAAGATCCCGGTGGCCGCGGTCGCACCGCAGCTGCTGGCGCCACTCGATGCCGCGACGCACGCGCCGCGGGCACCGAGCTACGCGCCCGCCGATGCGACGCGGCGGCGGAGCCCGCCCGGGCGCCGGCCGCGGCAGCCGCCCCGGCGGGCCGCACCGCCGGCGCCAGGGACGCTGAAGTTCCCGAACGGGCAAGGCTAGAGCAGCTGCCAGACCGCATCCACGGCCGGAAACTCCGCCTGCAGGCGCGCCGGCGCCCCGCTGTCGGGCCGCCGCACGGCGTAGATCAGGCCGATGCCGGCCTCGCGCGCGGCACGCAGCACCGGCAGGCTGTCGTCGACGAACAGGCTGCGCGCCGGGTCGAATTGCTCGACCTTGGCCAGCTCGCGCCAGAACTTCGCATGCTCCTTGGGCATACCGAAGCTATGCGAGCTGAAGCCGGCGTCGAAGTGGCTGATGACCTGCGTGTGCGCATCCTTGATCGCGAGCGTGGTCGGATGCGCGTTGGTCACCAGCACCAGGCGCTTGCCCAGCGCGCGCACCCGGCCGAGGAATTCGCGCGCCCCGGGGAGCCAGCGGATGTGGTGCGCATCGGTGTGCTTGAGCGCGGCGATGTCGAGCTCGAGCTCGCGGCTCCAGTAGTCGATGCAGTACCAGTCGAGCGTGCCTTCGCGGGCGCGAAAGCGCGGCTGCAGCTCGGCCAGCGCCTGCTCCGGGCTCATCGAGCGCGCGCGCGCCCAGGCTTGCGGCACCCGCGTGCGCCAGAAGTAATTGTCGAATGCCAGGTCGAGCAGCGTGCCGTCCAGATCGAGCAGCACGGTCTCGATACCTGCCCAATCGGAGGCGCTCAGCGCCGCGGCGCGTACCGGGCGATTGGCGTCGGCGTCCATACGCTCGGCTATCATAGACCCTATGGCGGAAGCGAACGCATGAGTCTGCGCCCGGGCGAGCTGTCTGCCTGGCTGCCCGCGGTGATGGATATCGCCGAATCCGCCGGCCGCGAGATCATGCGCATCTACCAGTCCGGTTTCAGCGTGACGCTCAAGGACGACCGCTCGCCGCGCACCGAAGCCGACCTTGCGGCGCAACGCGTGATCGACGCCGGCCTGTCCAGCCTGACACCGCGATGGCCGATGCTCGGCGAGGAATCGGCTCCCGAGGTGTTCGCGCAGCGCCGCGCCTGGTCAACGCTGTGGCTGGTCGATCCGCTCGATGGCACACGCGAGTTCGTCAAGCGCAACGGCGAGTTCTGCGTCAACATCGCGCTGATCGAGGACGGCGAGCCGGTGCTCGGCGTGGTATCGGCGCCGGCGCGCTCGGTGCTGTATGCCGCGGCGCGCGGCTGTGGCGCGTTCCGGCGCGGCGCCGACGGCGAGCGCACCCCGATCCATGTGCAACTGAAGGCCGCGCAGCCGCTGCGGGTGCTCGGCAGCCGCTCGTACGGCGATGCGGTGCTGGATCGCATGCTCGAGGCGCTCGGCCCGCAGGTGCGCATCAGCCTGGGCAGCGCGCTGAAATTCGGCCTGCTGGCCGAGGGCGGCGGCGACCTGTACGTGCGGCGCGGCCCGACCTCCGAGTGGGACACGGCGGCCGGGCAAGCCGTGGTGCTGGAGGCCGGAGGCTGCGTGCTCGACCCCGACGGGCGGCCGCTGCGCTACAACGTGCGCGAGCACGTCATCAATCCGTCATTCATCGCCTATGGCGATCGCACCCGGGACTGGGTGGCGCTGCTGCGCGGGCTGTGACGGTCGCTGCCATGGAGCTTCGCGTCGATCTGCACACCCACAGCCACTGCTCCGACGGCCGGCTCGCGCCGGCGGCGCTGGTGGCGCTGGCCGCGCAGCGCGGGGTCGGGCTGCTGGCGCTGACCGATCACGACACCGCGCTCGGCTGCGAGGAGGCGCGCGTCGCCTGCGAGCTGCATGGCATCCGCTTCGTGCGGGGCGTGGAGCTGACCGCCGCCTGGCGCGAGCGCGAGATCCATGTCATCGGCCTCAATATCGACGACGCGCATCGGCCATTCGAAGCGCATTGCGCGCGGGTGCTGGAGTTGCGCCGCGAGCGGGTGACGGCGATCGCGCAGCGCCTGTCACGGGCCGGCCTGCCGGGTGCGGCGCTGGCGGCCGAGGCGCTCGCAGCCGCTGCACCGACCCGCGCGCACCTGGCGCGCGGCCTGCATGCGCGCGGCCTTGCCGGCTCGGTCGAGGCCGCATTCGAGCGCTGGCTCAAGCGTGGCCGGCCCGGCTATGTCAGCGCCCAGTGGCCGGCGCTGGCGCTCGCGGTGCAGTGCATTATCGATGCCGGAGGTGTCGCGGTGCTGGCTCACCCGCACCGCTACCGGGTATCCCAGGGCGTGCTGCGCGAGCTGGTGGCCGAGTTCAAGGCGGCTGGCGGCGCCGGTCTGGAGGTCAGCCTCGCCGGCATGGGTCCGGGCGATGCCGATCGCGCTGCGACACTCGCGCGTCGCTTCGATCTTGCCGGCTCGATCGGCTCCGACTTCCACGAGCCGGGACTGCCATGGCGTCCGCTGGGTCGCTTCGCTAAGCTACCGGAGCGGATAACGCCGATCATGGCCCGCCTGGGCCTGTAACGGAGCCCTTCAACGAAAACTACCTCGGTAGCGGGGCCTGCAGCCGATGGTCTCAGGGCGATCAATGGAATGAGCGATCAGGAAGACAACGTCGATCGCGACCTGTTTCGCAATGTCGAGAAGCTGCGGCAGTTGCGCATCGAACATCGCGATCTGGACGAGGTCATCGCGCGGCTGTCGATGGACATCCATATCGATGAACTGCAGCTCAAACGACTCAAGAAACGCAAGCTGGCGCTCAAGGACCAGATCATGAAACTCGAAAGCCAGCTGATACCGGATCTCAATGCCTGACGCCGCCGCGCTCGTGCTGCCCGCCTCGACGAGTTCCCGTGACCACACCTGACGGCGGCGCGATCCAGTCGTTTCTCGCCTCCGCCACCGCCGGCGAGGCGCTGCTGCAACTCGGCGTGATGGCGTTCAGCGCCATCGCGGCACTCGGTGTCGCCGGCTACGTGCGCCGCTGGCGCGTGCGACACCTGGCGCTGCTGAACCTGCGCGGCGCGCGCGCGCGGCTGATCGAGATTGCGCTGATCGAGGCCCCGGTGGTGGCGGCGCTGCTGACGCTGCTGGTCGCCCGCACCGTGGTCGCGGCCGTGGGCTCGCCGGCAACGCTGCTCGACATCGCGATGCAGCTGGCGAGCGCGCTGATCCTGGTGCGGCTCGGGATCTATCTGCTGCGGCTCGCGCTCGGGCCACGTTCCTGGCTGCGCACCTGGGAGACGCGCCTGACGCTGCTGGTGTGGCTGGCGATATCGTTCCAGCTGGTCGGCTGGTTCGACGCCATCCAGAACACGCTCGATGCAATCAACCTGCTGCCGGGCAAAGGCCAGTTCACGCTCTGGACGCTGCTCAAGGGGCTGGTCATCATCACCGTGTTCGTGCTGGTGACCAGCGTGGTCGCGCGCGCGGCCGAGCGGCGCATCATGCACGTCGAGTCGATCGCGCTGTCAACCCGCATCGGCATCACCAAGTTCACCTATTTCTTTCTGGTCGGCCTGGGCGTGTTGCTGGGAGTCAACGCGGCGGGCGTCGATCTGACGGCGCTCACGGTGCTGACCGGCGCGGTCGGCATCGGGCTTGGCTTCGGACTGCAGTCGATCGCCAGCAACTTCGTCAGCGGATTCGTGCTGCTGATGGACCGCTCGATCAAGCCCGGCGACGTCATCAGCTTTACCGGATTGCCCGGCACCAGCACCGAGAGCTTTGGCTGGGTGCAGGCGCTGCGCGGCCGCTACGTCGTGGTGCGCGACCGTGACGGCGTCGAGACGCTGGTCCCGAACCAGCAACTGGTCACCAATCCGGTGATCAACTGGAGTTATTCCGACCGCAAGGTGCGCCTGAAGCTGCCGGTGCGCGTCAGCTACCGCGACGATCCGGAACAGGCGCTGGCGGTGCTGCTGCGCGCCGCCGAGGGCCAGGCGCGCATTCTGCGCGATCCGGCGCCGGTGTCGCGCCTGATGCAGTTCTCCGATCACGGCATGGATCTCGAGCTGCGCTTCTGGATCGCCGACCCGGAAGCCGGCGTCAACAACGTGCGCTCCGACGTCAATCGTGCAATCTGGCGGCTGTTTCGCGATGCCGGCATCAGCATCCCGGTCGCCCAACTCGAGGTCCGCGTGGGCCGCGACCAGCCGCTGCAGTGAAGCACGTCGCGGCGATCCCCGAGCAGGAGCTGCAGTTCCAGTTCGTGCGCGCCTCGGGACCGGGCGGCCAGAACGTCAACAAGGTCGCGACCGCGGCGCAGCTGCGCTTCGATCTGGAGCGCACGGCGGCCCTGGCGGCGCCGGTCAAGGCGCGGTTGCGCGCGCTCGCCGGCAGCCGGGTGACCGCCGAGGGCACGTTGCTGATCACCGCGCGCAACCATCGCACCCAGGAGGGCAACCGGCGCGCGGCGCTGGCGCGCCTCGAGGAGCTGATCGCACGCGCGAGCGTCGAGCCGAAGCAGCGCCACGCGACCCGCCCGACGCTGGGTTCGCGGCAGCGGCGCCTGGAGCACAAACGTGAGCGCAAGCAGATCAAGCGGCTGCGCGGCCGCGTTGCCGACGACTGAACCGGGCCGCGCTCGGCGGCCGGGCGAGCGCGTGCACGCTTTCCCGGCAGTGATCGGCGCCGACGCCCGGATTCTGATCCTGGGCAGCATGCCGGGCATCGCCTCGCTCAACGCGCAGCAGTACTACGCGCATCCGCGCAATCACTTCTGGAGGATCATGGGCGAGATCTGCGGCGCCGGCCCGGAGCTGCCCTATCGCCAGCGGCTGCAGGTGCTGCTGCACCAGCAGCTGGGCCTGTGGGACGTGCTGCAATCGTGCGTGCGCAGCGGCAGCCTCGACGCCGCGATCGAGCATCATTCGGCGGTTGCCAACGACCTGCCGGCGCTGCTGCGGCGCTCGCCCAGACTCAGGCGGCTGTGCTGCAACGGCGGTACCGCGTACGCGACGTTGCGGCGTCACTTCGGCGAGCCGCTGGCGCGCGAATTCCCGCAGATCGAAATCTGCCGCCTGCCATCGACCAGCCCGGCCAACGCCAGCTGGAGCTACCGGCGCAAGCTCGAAGCCTGGAGTCGGGCGCTGCGCGAACGGCGCACGGCCAAAGCTCCTTGAGTCAGGCGCGCGACGTCACCGCTGCGCCCGGCCGCCCGCGGCTGCGTCTTGCGCTGGCGGGCACATCGTTGTAGATGGTCGGTGGATGCCAATAACAACACAGGGGTGAACCATGGTCTCGCTGTCTTCGCTGTGGCTGCCGATCATCGTCTCGGCGCTGGTCATCTATCTGGCGAGCTGGCTGCTGCATATGCTGGTAGGCCATCACCGGCACGACCTGCAGCGGTTGCCGCAGGAGGATACGCTGCTCGACGCGCTGCGCGCCGCGCAGATACCCCCGGGCGACTACATGGGGCCGCACCTGTCCGCGCCGGCGCAGATGCGCGATCCGGCGTGGCTGGAAAAGCGCCGGCGTGGTCCGGTGGTGCTGCTGACCCTCAGTGCCGGCGCTGAGCCGACCATGGCCAGGCCACTGACCCAGTGGTTCATCTATCTGCTGCTGGTGGCGCTGCTGTCGGGCTATGTGGCCTGCCATTCGCTCGCCGCCGGAGCGCCGTACCTGGCTGTGTTTCGCATCGTGGCCACGGTGGCCTTCATGGGGTTTGCGCTGGCCCACGCCCAGCAGTCGATCTGGTGGCAACGCAGCTGGGGCACGACCATCCGGCACATGTTCGACGGGCTGATCTACGCGCTGCTGGCCGGCGGGGTGTTCGGCTGGCTGTGGCCACGCGGCTAGTGCGGGCGCACTAGCCGTGCGTGACCTGCAGGATGCTGTGGCGGATCTGCTCCGACAGCACCAGCTGCGCGTCGGCCGCGACCCGGATCAGCACCTCATCGAACAGCAGCCGGCCGGATTCCTCGGTGCGCACCACGCCGCGGGCGCGCAGCAGATCGATGAAATTCTCGAACAGACGTGGGGTCGAAGAACTCCGGCGAATTGAACCCATACAGCATCGTCATGCGCTGCGCCATCAGCTGGCAACGCTCCTCGAGCAGCCGTCTGCGTGATCTCGCCGCTGCCGGCCTGGATCAGCAGCGCGATCGCCAGGTAGTAGCGCTCGATGGTCTGGATCGTGGTCTGCGCCAGCAGTGACAGCTGCATCGCGGCCTCGGCGAGCTCGGCGCCGGCCGCTGCCAGGTCTGCTGATTCGGCGCTGCCTTCGAGCAGGCCGAGGGCGGCGAGCGACACCGAGCGCGCGTTCGACGATGCCGTCAGCTCCTGTTCGCGCCAGCGCAGGAACAGCTCCGAGGCCACATACGGATAGATGCGGCCGGCCAGCCGCTGCACGTCTTCGGTGCGCATGGCCGCGTTGGCGAGAAAGCAGCAGGCGATCAGCGACGGCATCGCGAACAGGTGCAGCACGTTGTTGCGGTAATAGGTCGCCAGCACCGCATGCTCGGGGCTCATGCTGCACGATGTCGCCGGCGCGGTGACGCTCACGCGTGATCACTTTCAGCATCGACGCCGTAGTCCACGATTTCACCTCGGGCGCGCTCGGCGTGTCACCGTCACCCGGTCGTCGTACGGGATTGCCGCCAGCACCGCCACCAGGGTCGTGGATCTGGTGCAGCAGGTCGGCCTCGAGCATCGCCTGGCGCGGCGTGGCCAGCAGCACCAGCGCCAGCAGATTGATCGGGGTCACGCTGGCGGCGGAGTTGATGTGGCGCATGATCGGCAGGGCCAGCTCATCGACCAACGCGCCGACCCACGGCGGGCGGTTCTGATCGTCGAACTGCCGGCTCGCGCCAGTCGGGCGCATAGCGCTCGAGCAGCGCAGTCGAGGTGGATCGGCTCGCCGAGATTGACGTGCACGCGCCGAAGCGCTGGCGGAACACCCAGCCGAGGCTGCGCAGCAGGCCGAGCCGATCGACTCCTTCTGCTTCGGCTTGCCCGACAGCTCACCGATGTAGGTGGTGCCTTCGACGATGCGCTCGTAGCCGAAGTAGACCGGCACGAACACCACCGGCCGGCGCGGCTCGCGCAGGTAGCTGCGCACCGTCATCGACAGCATGCCGGTCATCGGCGGGCAGCAGCCGGCCGGTGCGGCTGCGGCCCGCCCTCGATGAAATACTCGATCGAATGGCCGCGCGCCATCATCGCCGCGAGGTATTTCATGAACACGACGGTATAGAGCGTATTGCCGCGGAAACTGCGGCGCATGAAAGAACGCGCCGCCCTTGCGCAGCAGCCGGCCGACGATCGGCAGATTCAGGTTGATGCCGGCCGCGATGTGCGGCACCGCGTAGCCGCGCTGATAGATCGCGTATGACAGCAGCAGGTAGTCCATGTGGCTGCGGTGGCAGGGCACATAGACGATCTCGTTGCCCTCGGCGACCTGCTGCAGCGTTTCGACGTGCTGGAATTCGACGCCGTCGTACAGCCGGTTCCACAGCCGCGTCAGCCGCCAGCGACATGAACGTTCACGAACACCGGGGAGTAATTGGCCGCGATCTCGTTTGCGTAGCTCCGCGCCTCGCAGCAGCGCGGCGCGACGGGTGACGCTTGCCGGTCTCGCGCACCGCCTGCGCCACCGCGCGCGCACCGCGCGGGTGCGCAGTACCTCGGTCGACGATGGTGCGGCGGTGGGACAGGTCCGGCCCCGATGCGCGCCGTGCGCAGCCGCGCGAACTGCATGCGCAGCGCCCGGCTGACGCGCCGGGCGCTCACGGCAACGTATCGGCGTCGTCTTCCAGCAGGCGCGCAACGACATCGCATCGCCGAGCTGCACCGTGGTATTGCGGCCGTTGAACAGCACCGTGAAGAAGCGGCGCACGCGGCTGCCGATGACCCAGTCCTCGGCCAGCAGCAGCCGGATCAGCGATCGCTCCTTCGACGGCGCCCGGCCCCAGTAGACCGCGGCCGGTACCAGACTCACGTCGAGCGCTCGGATCGGCGCGCAGCGCCTCGATCAGCGCGCAGCAGCAGCTCCGGCGGCCGCCGGTCCAGGCGCGTACGCCACAAGCCGACGCTGCTGCGTCAGTGCAAGCGATGAGCGCGCGTCTGCGCAGCTGCCGTGCCAGCAGCCGGCGGCCGGGTCGCGGCAGTCGCTCGCGCACGCACTCGTTCTGCAGCACGGCCAGATCGATCGCGACTGCGCTCGCTCGAGCACATAGCAGATCGGCACCGCTGCGTCCGGCCAGGCGCGCGGCGCATCTTCCGGCCGCAGCGTCGCGCGCACCCACAGCGCGAGCACTCTTCGCAGTAGTCCCCTGCATGGCCTTAGCCTGGAGCCGCGCTCGGGCGGCAGATCCAGCGCTGATCAGGAAGTATTCGAACAGGTACTTTGATGAATGGCAACTGCTGATGCAGCTGGTGATCGCTCGTCGAGCAGGTGTACCGAGGCACCGTATTCGCGCGCGAAACGGATGCTGTGCTCGAGCGGCACGACCTGGTCGCGCCAGCCATGCACGATGGCCGCGGGACAATCGAGCAGGCGCTCGCGCAGCGGCGGCAGGCCTTCCAGGTAGAGCGCCGGGGCCATCAGGAACGCACCGCGGGCGTGCAGCAGCGAGGCGGCCGCGACCGTCACGTAACCGCCGAGACTGGAGCCGACCAGCACCAGATCGCCCGACAGCGTCTTGCAGACTTCGGTCAGCTTGTCAGTCCATGCGCGCGCGCGTCGTATCGATGCCGCGATAGTCGACCGACTCGACCTCATAGCCCTCGCCGCGCGCGACATCCGCCAGCGCCGTGATCTTGCTGCCCCACGGGACGCCTTCCTTGCCATGCGAGAACACGACATAGCGATTCGCCATCGTGAGTTCTTCCTTCCGCTCAGTCCTGGGGCGCATCAGCTCGCCGCCGCGGATCATACTCCTGGACCCTTGAGACGCGATTACATCTCGAATAAAGTCCGCCGAGCGCCAGCCACTGTCGCTGGCGTTTTCCGCCAATCGGAGACCACATTATCAGCATCGAATCGCGTGCTGCACGCCCCCAGCTTGACTGGTTGACGCTGGCGCCCAGTGCACCACCGAGCCAGGCGCTGCGCCGCTACCAGCGTCTGCAAGGCGCGCCGCTGGGGCGGTGGCGATTCGCGCGTGTCGCACGCCGGCGTACGCCGCTGCTCGCCTGGCTGCAGGCGCAGTTCGGCGAGCTGCGGGTCGGTCTGTGTCGGACCCGGATGCAGGCCCACCGCCGCGTCTGTTCGAACGATGGTGCGCTCGACCCGGTGGCGATCGGTGCGCTGGCGCAGCTCTCGGCGATCATGCTCATCGAGGTCAGCGTGCCGGAAGGTGTTTCCTGGAGCGCGCGCGGCCTGACGGTGGAGCATTTGCGCCGCGCCGAATCCTGCGTCGTGGCAACGGCGCGCCTCGACAAGACCGACTGGGCCGAGAGCGGCCTGGTCGGCGTACCCGTGACGATCGGCGATGCCGCGGGCCACGAGGTCGCTCGCGCCGTCGTCAGCTTTGCGGTGGCAATGCGTAGCGATTGACACTGACCGGGCGCGCGCTGCTGCCGCCCGGCTCGTGAGTCACCAGCCAGCTCTGGAAATCTCCGGCGCGCGAGGCGGCGAAGCCGAACAGCAGCTGAAACCGCCCCGCGGCCTGCTGTCCGGCGTCGTTGAGGCGCTCATCGCAGACCACGAAGTAATTCTCCTCGGGGCTGCGTCCCGCGAACGCGCGCTGCTGGTCGAGTTCCTGGAAGAATGACGTCAGCTGCGCGTGCACCCGCGCAAACAGTCCCGGCCCGGGACGCTCGTACACCACCCAGCGCGTGCCGCGTTCGATACTGTTGATGACCAGCAGCGCCAGGCGCCGGATCCCGAGCTCGCGCCAGTCGCTCCTGGCGGCCCCTTCCGCGACCAGCGTGCGCAGCCGGATTCGCGCCGCGGTCACGCTGCGCGGCGCGACGCTCGCCGGCTCCAGCAGGTTCACGCCGGCCTGCGCGAGCCGGGCCTGATCCAGGTCGGTGACACTGACAGCGGTGCGAAGCGCCGGACACAGCAGCGGCTCCTCCTTGTCGTGCTCCGACCACACCGGCGCGCCCTGATCCAGGCGGGCCATCAGGCCCGCGGCGGCCGCGGCCGAACCGAATACCTCGTGCCGGCCGCGCAGCCGATCGAGCGCCAGCACGCGCGGATAGAACATCAGCGCGTCCTCGCTGTGCAGCGGCCAGTGACGCAATCCGTCGATCGCTGCGGCCGCATCGCTCCACGCGGCCGGCGGATCGATCAGCAGCATCGCCTGCCGCTGGCGGCACAGCCGCAGTGCCACCAGCAGCGCCGGCAATCCGACATCGTCCTGGCGCGACAGCGGCGGCACGCATAGAAAATTGAACGACTCGGCGCCGCGCAGCGCGAACAGGCCGCTGCCGCTCTTGGCATCGCCGATGATGTCGTAGTTGGTCAGCGCGTCGCCGTCATCGGCATCGGCATTGGACATCACGTAGCCGACCGCGCCCGGAGTCTGTCCGCACGTGAGCTCGGGGCGTTGCCGCGGCAGGATCCCGCGCGCGCGCACCAGGTGCGACGCGGTCAGTACGCCGGCGACGCCGCGCTCGGCGCCGCTGGCGATCGACACGCGGCGAAATATCTCCTGGTCTTCGATGAACTCGGATCCGGGCGCGCGAATGCGTTGAACCACCAGATTGAAGCGATCGGTCTCGTCGGCGGGGATGCCGTCATAGTCGACCGAGGCGCGCAGAAATTCGCGCGTTCCGGGCCATAGCCCGACCAGCGTCAGGTTCGCTGCACCCGCCGGCAATCGCAACGTGGGAGGATGACCGCCATTGCAGACGCGAACCACGATCGCTTCGCGGCCGCCATTCTGAAATACTGCTCGACCGCATACGACAGCGGGGACGGCTGCCACAGGCCGCCGAACACGCGCTGGTAGTCGTTGAAACTTGCGATCGAGATCGGCTGATTGACCGGACCCTTGAGGGTCCGGCCGACGAAGGCGGTAACTGCGGTTGCGACACGTTTGATCGATGCCGGCGGCCGCAACTCCTGTGCGCTGTCCGCGGCGATAAACCCCAGCTCGGCCACGCCCTACCCTCGAAGCCAAACGCAAATGTAGCACAGCAGCAAATCGGCTGCGCGCTAAAGGGCGGCGATGCGCTCCGAGCTCGAGGCCGATGCAGCGGCGGTTACCGGCGTCGCTGCAGGTCCCGATGCCGACGCCACGGCGCTGGCCGGCGTGCGCCGGCGCTGTTCTTCTTCGGCGGCGCGCTGCGCCTCTTCCTGCTTGCGCACAATCTCGGCGAGCATGATCTGCAACCACTCGCTCAGCTGAGCCACGGCTTCAGGTCCCCGGCGCGCGCCGCGTCGGCGCCTGTGCGGTCGTCGGCTCGCGCTCGAGCAGCAACTGCTGGGCGCTCTTGCCGTCGGTGCCGGTGTCGTCGCTGCCGTCCCAGTCGGCGCCGGCGGGGATGCGGTTCTCGACCTTCGGCGCCGCCGCCAGCACCGCATCGATGCTGCTGCCGGCGCCGCTCACCGGCACCGGAATGCCGCGCGGCGCGTGCGTGATCGCCGCGACGCCCTGCCAGTCCACCTGGCTGCCGGCGGCCTGCAGCGCCTGCTGGATATGCGCCGCCAGCGCGTGCGACAGCAGTTTCTTCTGCGCATGGTCCCAGTCGCGCGGATCATCCTCGAGCACCGTGTAGGCCTGCAGGTAGAGTTGCTGATCGTGCAATCCGAACAGGAACGGCTGATTCACTACCCGCACCGGCGTGCCGTTGGTCACCATGCCATAGAGCTTCTCGATGTCCTCGGGGTACAGGCGCATGCAGCCGTGGCTCGAGCGCAGGCCGATGCCGTACGGCTTGTTGGTGCCGTGGATCAGGAAGCTCGCGCCAGCCGAGGGTCAGTTCGAACTTGCCGAGGGGATTGTCCGGACCGGGCATCACCACCGCCGGCAGCGCCTCGCCGTTGTCGTTGAAATGATCCTTGCGCAACGCCGCCGACGGGCGCCAGATCGGGTCCTTGACGTGACTGACGATCGTGGTCACGCCCTCGGGCGTTGACCAGCCGACCTTGCCGATGCCGATCGGATAGGTATACACGCTCAGCGGCTCGCCCTTCTTGTGCGGCGGGAAGTAGTACAGGCGCATCGCGGCGACGTTGATGACGATGCCTTCGCGCGGCGCATCCGGCAGTACGAAGCGCGTCGGTACGACGATGCTGCGGCCGGCTCCCGGAAGCCAGGGGTCGACGCCCGGATTGGCGCGCGTGATCTCCTCATAGCCGACGTTGAAGCGCCGGGCGATGTCCGGCAGCGTGTCCTGCTGCGAGGCGATCGTGACCTGCACCGCGCCGACGACGTCATCATCGGGGCTGGTCAGCGTGAACGTATGGGTATCGACCGGCGCGGCGAGCCGGGGTGCGCTCGGCGCCGGCGCTGATTCGACCACCGGGGCGACTCTCGGCAGCGGCTTCGAGCCGATCAGGGCGCAGCCGGCAAGCACGCCGCAGGCGGCGGCCCCGGCCGCGGTCAACGCGCTCCGATAGGCCCAGCCAGGGGGCCGTTGGCTATCCGTTCCGCGGCTCACGCGCACGATTCTAGAGGAGTATCGGCTGATTGGGCAGTTCGTTCGACCCCGAGCCGCCGGCGGGAAAATGCTGCCCCAAAATGCGCGCCACCGCCGCCACCGCCGCGATGGAACCCTCGGCATAGCGACCGGCGCGGTAGTGCAGCTTCGACCTCACGGCACACCGCCTGCCATTCGGCCTCGCTGACGCGTGCACTGATGCCGCGGTCGGCCACGATTTCCACCGCGCGGTCGGCCCGCAACACATAGATCAGCACGCCATTGTTGGCGTGGGTGTCCCAGATGTGCAGATGCGCGAACACCTGCAGCGCCCGCGCGCGCGGCGTCACGTTGTGCCACAGCGCCGCCAGCGGCAGCGCGGTCTCGACGACGAAGCGGATCTCGCCCGCATGCTGCGCCTCGGCCGCCCCGATCGCGGTCTCGATCTGCGACCGGACCGTGGGCGGGAACAGCACCCGCGTGCGCGCCGCGGTGGCGAACAGATGGCGCAGCAGGCGTCGGACCCGCGCCATCACCAGCGTCCCCGAGGCGCCGCCGCCGCCAAAGCCACCGCCGCCGCCGCTGAAGCCGCCGCCGCCGCCCATGCCGCCACCGAATCCGCCGCCGAAGCCGCCGCCAAGGCCGCCGAATGGACCGCCAAAGCGACCGCCGCCCGAGCTCCAGCCGCCGCCGGCCGCGCCCAGCAGCAATGCAATCAGGAACGACACCACTGCGGCGCCGATCGCAATGCCGAGCAGGCTCGTCAGCAGGAACACCACCACGCCGACCAGTCCGCCGCTCGCCACCGCGCCGCCGGTGCGGCCGAATATCGCGCGCAGGATGCTCGAGCCAAACAGCAGTCCAAAGACGAGGAACGGCAACAGGTTCCACCACGGCGGCGCGCGATGGTGCTGCCATGTCTGATCGGGCGGTGGCAGCTGCTCGCCGTCGATCAGCCGCATCATCTGATCGACTCCGGCGTCTGATCGCGGCAAAGAACTGCCCCTGGCGCAGCAGCGGCACCATCGTATCCTCGATGATGCGGTTCGATGCCGCGTCGGTCAGCACGCCTTCCAGGCCGTAGCCGTTCTCGATCCGCAGCTTGTGATCGTTCTTGGCGAGGATCAGCAGCGCGCCGTCGTCGACTTTCTTGCGTCCGAGCTTCCAGGCCTCGGCCACCCGGATCGAATACTGCTCGATCTCCTCGGGTTGCGGTGCGTCGGCACCAGCAGCACCGCGATCTGCGCGCCCTTGCGGGCCTCGAAGTCCGCGAGCTTCTGCTCCAGCTCGGCCTGCTGGCCTGCAGTCAGCGTCCCGGTCAGGTCGGTGACCCGCGCCTCGAGCTTCGGCAGTGGCTGCAGCGCTTGCGCGACCGCGACGCCCGGCGGCGCGGCCAGGCCGAGCGCGGCGCCGAGCAGTAGCACCATCGCAGCCGTCAGCTGGCGCATTGGCAATCCCTTGATGATGTCGGGTCCGTGCCCGTTCAGTGACGCGCGCTGCGCGCCCGCGCAGCTAGCGCGCCGGTGCGCCTGCGGGAGCCGCTGGACTTGCGGGAGCCGGCGCGGCGGCGGGGGCGGCGCCGAAATCCACGCGTCGGCGGCCGCGAGATCTCGGCCTCGTTCTGCACCGTGAAGTTCGGCTTCACCGGATACTTGAAGATCATCGCGGTCAGGTTGGTCGGAAACGAGCGCAGCGTCACGTTGTAGTCCTGCACCGCCTGGATATAGCGATTGCGCGCCACGGTGATGCGATTCTCGGTGCCCTCGAGCTGCGCCTGCAGGTCGCGGAAATTCTGATCGGATTTCAGCTGCGGATAGTTCTCGCTGACCGCGATCAGGCTCTTCAGGGCCTGCGACAGCTGCCCCTGCGCGGCCTCGAATTTCTGGAACGCCTGCGGGTCGTTGACCAGCTCCGGAGTCGCCTGGATCGTGCCGACCTTGGCGCGCGCCTCGGTCACGCCGATCAGCACCTTCTGCTCCTGGGCGGCGAAACCCTTGACGGTATTGACCAGGTTCGGGACCAGATCGGCCCGGCGCTGATACTGGTTGACCACTTCCGACCAGGCAGCCTTGACCGCCTCGTCCTGCTGCTGAATGCTGGTTGTAGCCGCAGCCACTCGCCAGCAATGCGCCGGCCAATATCGCCAAGACCTTGAACGTGCGCATTCGAGTCGGGCCTCCACCGGTGACTGTGCCGCTTACAATGGCGGCACGCGGAACGATTTCAACAGCAGTCGCTCGCGATCTTCACACGTTCCGCGGGCGCCGGATACCCGCCGCAGCGTCCGGATCCGGCACGCATCGGACATCCGGCACGCCTGACAGCAGGCGTTGCACGGCCGGCGCAGTGCGAGAGCGCGGGGCGTAAAAAAACGCCCCAGCGGGGGGCCAGGGCGAGTGAGGCGGGCAACCTGCTGTAAGCGATTAGACCCGCCCAGGGGATTTCGATGCGTGCGGCCGGCGATAAAATCGCCGCGCGAGAGAACGCTGCGCGATGTGAAGGCTAGGCCGCCTTCGCGTGGCTCGCTGTGCGCTGCTGCTCAGTTCGATCACTGGGGTCCTCGGTTCGAATAATATTCATGGGTTTCAATAGATTATAAAAATGGCGCGCGAACGGATTTCACATAAGCCGGGCTCCAAATACATCACCGCGGCGGGCGCAGCGCGGCTGCGCGCCGAGCTCGATGAGCTGTGGCGTCATGAGCGACCGCTGGTGACCGCGGCGGTGGCGGCGGCGGCGGCGCAGGGCGATCGCTCCGAGAACGCCGAATACACCTACGGCAAACGCCGGCTGCGCGAGATCGATCGGCGCGTGCGGTTCCTGCGCTCGCGGCTGGAGGGCATGGTCGTGGTCGAGCAGCCGCCGAGCGATCGCCGGCGCGTGTTCTTCGGCGCCCGCGTCACGCTCGAGACCGAGGACGGCCAACAGCTGCGCTATCGCATCGTCGGACCGGACGAGCTCGACATGGCCAGCGATTACATCAGCATGGACGCGCCGCTGGGCAGCATCCTTCTCGGTCGAGCGCGCTCGACGAAGAGGTCACGCTGGAGCTCGCCGCCGGCACGCGCCGCTCTCACCATCATCGAGATCGACTACACCGAAGTTGTCGGCCAGTCCGCGTCTTCTAGCTGACGCGCACGTTCTTGAACTGCCAGGGATCGCTCTTGATCGAGATCCTCGGGGAACAGCCGTTCGCGATCGCTCAGCGGCGTCCAGTCGGTGTACTGCCCCACAACCGGCCCGAGATACGGGCGTGCAGATTGCCAGGGTACGCCGGAAATCCATCTCATCGGGCTCGGTGATGCCGTTGTTCGGGTTTTCCATCGCCCACACCATGCCGGCGAGCACCGCCGCCGTGACCTGCAGGCTGGTCGCGTTGTTATAGGGGGCGAGCGCGCGCGCCTCCTCGATCGACAGCTGCGAGCCGTACCAGTAGGCATTCTTCTTGTGGCCGGCCAGCAGCACGCCGAGCTCATCGATGCCCTTGGTGATGTCATCCATCATGATGCGCTTGCGGTCCTGGATCTGGTAGTTGCGGCCACAGAACTCATGCACCGACAGCACCGCGGCATCGGATGGGTGATAGGCGTAGTGCACCGTCGGCCGGTACAGCACCTGCGCGTCCTTGCGCACCGCGAAGTAGTCAGCGATCGAGATCGCCTCGGAATGCGTGATCAGGAAGCCGTGGTACGGACCGTTGAGCGGCGTCCAGCTGCGCACCCGCGTCGCCACGCCCGGGCTGCGCCAGGTGAGATCGCGGCACCGCCGCCGAAATCATAGCGGCGGCCGTCGCGCGGAAAGTTGCGCTCGTGCGTACCCCAGCCGAGCTCCGCCGGCTGCGAGCCTTCCGAGACGAAGCCGTCGACCGACCAGGTGTTGACGAATTCGTTCGGCTCCTTCGGTATGCGTCGACACCTGGGTGTCGCGCTCGGCGATGTGGATCACCTTCACGCCCACGCGCTGCGCCAGCTCGGCCCACTCGGCGCGGCTCCCCGGCACCGCGCCGCCAATCCCGAGGTCGGTCGCGATATTCAGCAGCGCCTGCTTGACCAGGTGCGACACCAGCCCCGGATTCGCCCCGTGCGTGAGCACCGCGGTGGGTGCGCGCGCATTGCCGCTGCGCAGCCCGAGCGCCTCCTCGCGCAACGCATAATTGGTGCGCCGGGCGGCCGGAATGGTCGGATCGGTGTAACCGCCGGGCCAGGGCTCGATGCAGGTGTCGAGATACATCGCGCCCTTGTCCCAGCAATAGCGGATCAGCGCGATGCTCGAGACGTCGACCGAGACGTTCAGCAGGAAATCGCCGCGACCCGACCAGCGGATCGAGCGTGCGGCGGAAATTCTCGCGCGTCAGCCGCTGCTTGACGAACCTGACGCCAAAGCGGCTCGCCTCCTCGTGGCCAACGTCGTCGGCGCTGACGATCGCGATGCGCTCGGCACTGATACCGATGATGACGCAGGATCAGCGGCAGTACACCCTGGCCGATACTGCCGAATCCGACGAAGACGATCCGCCCCGGAAAATCGACGTAGACTTCGTGCTGGCTCATGATTTTTCCGACCTAAGGAGCGGCGAAGCGTAGCAATCGCCACGCCCGCTCGCCAGCGTCGGCCGATGGCAACACGGCCGCCTTGACATCGCCGCCAGGCGCGCCGCGGTCGCGGCTAGCGCCAGTGCGGCGGCCAGGTGCGCGTCGTGCCCGGGCAGCGCCGCGACGCGATCGAGCCAGCGGCCGATGGCCGGATAGTTGATCTCCATCGGCAGGAAGCGCGCCGCCAGCTCGTGCGCCTCCGGTCGTTGCAGCGCGCGCAACAGCAGGCGGATATCCGGATAGATCATCATGTCGGCGGCCGAGAAGCTCTCGCCGACCACCCAATCCGAGCGCGCCAGGCGCTGCTCGATGGTGCGCGCCTCGCCCGGCCACCCGGTGCATGGCTTGGGTCAGCGCCGTCGTCGACCTTGCGCTCGTGCCGCTCGCAGCAACGCCGGCGACGATGCTGCTTCAGCGGCGGCTCGGCGTACGACTGGTATTCGCAGATCACGCGCATGATCACGCCGGCCTCCTCCGGATTGCGCCCGAAGATCGGCGGATCGCGGTATTTCTGGTCGAGGTAGTAGAGGATCGCCAGGGATTCGAACACCACGTAGTCGTTGTCGCGCAGCACCGGCACCCGGCCGCGAAAGTTCATCGCCAGCATCTGCCGGCGACTTGTGCTCCTGGCGGTCGAAGTGCAGCAGGTGGCTGTGGTACTCGAGCCCCTTGAACTCAAGCGCAAGCGCGACGCGCCAGCACGGCGGGCTGCCGCTTCCCCAGTAGAATTCGATGGCCATCCGGCGCTCGCTTCAGAGTCGTCCCCGACGCGATTGTAGCGACTGGGAGCCGGTCCGAGTATGGTGCCGGCGATTGCGGGGGCACGGTGCCGCCACGGTACGGCCACGGAGCGCGGCGCAGCCGGCGCGCGCCAGTCCCGGGAGCGACGCCGGCTGCGCCGCATGACATTTACTTGTCGACTCAGTTTGCTATGGTGCGCCTACTCCAAAGCGCAGCGCACGAGGCTTGAAGAACATCGTGGGGACCACCGCAAGCGGCGCGCACCGCACCGGCCAGCCAGTCCTGGAGCATCGAGGATGCGCTCGAGCTCTACAACGTGCCCGCGTGGAGCTCGGGCTACTTCTCGATCAATGCCGCCGGTCACGTGGTGGTACGGCCGGACACCACCGCCGCCCATGAGATCGACCTGCTCGAGGTGGTGCAGGGTCTGCAGGAGCGCGACCTGTCGGCCCCGGTCGTGATCCGCTTCTCCGACATCCTGGCGCATCGGCTGCGCCACCTGCACGCGGCTTTCAGCCAGGCGATTGCCGAAAACGACTACCGCAACCGCTACACCGCCGTATATCCGATCAAGGTCAATCAGCAGCGCCTGGTGGTCGAGGAGGTGTTCCGCTACGGCAAGGAATTCGGCTTCGGCCTCGAGGCCGGCTCCAAGCCCGAGCTGCTGGCGGTCATGGCGATGACCGAGGACGCGCACGAGCGGCCGATCATCTGCAACGGCTTCAAGGATTCGAGCTACATCGAGGCGGTCATCCTCGCGACCAAGCTCGGCCGCACCATCATCCCGGTAATCGAGAACTTCTCCGAGCTCGAGCTGGTGCTCAGCTATGCCGACATCTACAGCGTGCGGCCGAAACTCGGGGTGCGGGTGAAGCTCGCCACCGAGGGGTCGGGCCGCTGGCGCGACTCGGCCGGCGAGAAATCCAAGTTCGGCCTGTTCATCACCGAGATCCTCGAGCTGGTGTCGATTCTCAGGGCGCGCGACATGCTCGACTGCCTGAAGCTGGTGCACTGCCACCCCGGCAGCCAGCTGCAGGACATCCGCCGCGTCAAGGATGCGATCAACGAGCTGGCGCACGTGTATGCAGAGCTCAAGCTCATGGGCGCCGGGCTCGAGTACATCGACGTCGGCGGCGGCCTCGGCATCGACTACGACGGCAGCGGCACCAACTACCCCTCGTCGATGAACTACACCCTCAATGAGTACGCCAGCGACGTGGTGTATCGCGTCGGCAGCGTGTGCAACGCGCGCAATATCCCGCACCCGTTGATCATCAGCGAGTCCGGGCGCGCCATCGCGGCGCACCACAGCGTGCTGATCTTCAATGTGCTCGGCCGCTCGGCGCTCGATCGATTTCGGGTCGATGGCCGGGTGTCCGACGAATTTGGCGGCGAAAAGGCGCTGCCGCAACCGGTGCGCGATCTGCTCGACGCCTATCGCAACATCGACGAGCGGCGGCTGGTCGAGTGCTATCACGATGCGCTGACCGCGCGCGACCAGGCGCTGCAGATGTTCAATCTCGGCCTGCTGTCGCTCGAATTCCGCGGGCTGACCGAACGCCTCTACTGGGCGAGCTGCGCCCGTATCCGCGATGTCTGCCGCCGGCTCGGCCGCTTCCCCGAGGAGCTCGAGGACCTCGAGAACGTGCTGTCGGACACCTATTTCTGCAACTTCTCGATTTTCCAGTCGCTGCCCGACAGCTGGGCCATCGACCAGCTGTTCCCGATCATGCCGATTCACCGCTTGTGCGAGCTGCCGACGCGCAAGGCGGTGCTGGCCGACATCACCTGCGACTCCGATGGCAAGGTCGATCGATTCGTCGGTCCGCGCGACGTCAAGCGCACGCTCGAGCTGCACGAGCCGATGCAGCGGCGAGGACTACTACCTCGGTGCGTTCCTGGTCGGTGCCTACCAGGAGACCCTGGGCGACCTGCACAACCTGTTCGGCGACACCAACGTGGTGCACATCAAGCTGCACGACGAGGGCGGCTGGTGGATCGAGGAGATCGTCAAGGGCGACACCGCCAACCGCGTGCTCGAATACATGGAGTACGACGTCGCGGAGCTGTCACCGGCGCTGGCGCGCGATTGCGAACGCGCGGTGCGCGAGGGCCGCCTGTCGGTGGCCGAGAGCCAGGCGCTCAAGCGCTTCTACGAGAACGAGCTGAACGGCTATGCCTACCTGGAGCCCTAGGGCGGGCCCCGGTCTCGAGCTGGCAACAGGCAGGCGCGTCTTCGGATGAAACCCCTGAGAGAGATTGGGATATAGGGTCCATTTTTGTAATCAAAAATGGACCCTATATCCCAATCTCTCTTAGATGTTGCCTGCTAACACGGGCACCCTGCTCCGGGCTCCGGATCGGGGCTCACCACATCTCCTTCAGGCGCGCGGTCACGTCCAGCGTCGCTGCGCGCCCGTCGCCGAGCGGCGCGGCTTCGCCCAGCTGCGCGCCCTGAAACGCGACCTGCTGCAAGCACTTGAGTACCTTCTCGCTGATGAACCGGCTGCGGCCGCCGTAGACGTGCGCATCGCCGGTGCGGGGCTGCTGCGTCAGCGGGAATTTCAGCGGCACGCACAGCTGCAGCTCGTTGCGCGCCCGGGTCATCGCGACGTACAGCAGGCGTCGCTCCTCGTCGATCAGTTCCTGGCGCGCCGGTGGCGAATTCCGACGGAAAGCTGCCATCGACCACGTTGAGCACGTAGACCGTGTCCCACTCCATGCCCTTGGCCGAGTGCACCGTGGACAGCACCAGGTAGTCCTCATCCAGGGTCGGGGAGCCGGCCAGGTCGCTGGTCGCGTGCGGGGGATCGAGCGTAAGCTCGGTGATGAAGCGCTCGCGCGACGGATACTGCCCCGAGAGCTGCTCGAGCTGGTCCAGATCGCCGACCCGGGTGTGCACGTGCTCGTAGATGCGCTCGAGGTGCGGCTGGTACCACTCGCGCGCCTGGCGCACCTGGCCCGGCCACGGCCGCTGCGGCTCGGTCAGCGATTGCAGCAGTGCCTGCAGCTTGCGCATAGCCCACCGCCATCGGCTGCGGCGGCGTGAAGCCCTTGAGCGCATCGACCGACCCGTCCTGTGCCTGCAGCAGCTCGACGCACCTGCGCGCATTGACCGGCCCCATGCCCGGCAGCAGCTGCAGCACGCGAAACGCTGCCAGCGTATTGCGCAGGTTGTCCGCCCAGCGCAGCAGCGCCAGCATGTCCTTGATGTGCGCGGCCTCGAGGAACTTGAGGCCGCCGTATTTCACGAATGGAATCCGGCGCCGCGCCAGCTCGACCTCGAGCACGTCGCTGGCGCTGGCATTGCGAAACAGCACCGCCTGGCGCTTGAGCGGCACGCCGGCTTCGCGCCGCTTGAGGATCTGTCCGCAGACGTATTCGGCCTGCCCCATCAGATCGTCCACGGTCGCATACAGCGGCTTGCCGCCGGCGCCGCGCGTTGACAGCAGGTGCTTGCGATGCTGGCGCGGGGCCTCGGCCATCAGCGCGTTCGAGGCGTCGAGCAGGCCCTGGGTCGAGCGGTAGTTCTGCGCCAGCGTCACGACCTCGGCCGCCGGCTGGTAGTGAGTGGGGAAATTCAGGATGTTGTCGACTGCCGCCGCGCGGAACGAATAGATCGCCTGCGCGTCATCGCCGACCACGGTGACGCCGGCGCCATCCGGCTTGAGCGCATACAGGATCTCGGCCTGCAGCCGGTTGGTGTCCTGGTACTCATCGACCAGCACGTGGTCGAAGTTGGCGCCGACGTGCTGCGCCAGCCGTGGCTCGCTCATCATCATGTGCCAGTAGAGCAGCAGATCGTCGTAGTCGAGCAGCGCAAAGCGCTGCTTGCGCTCGACATAGCTGCGAAACAGGCGCGTGAGATCCTCCTCGAAGCCCTGGCACCACGGAAACTGCTGCTGCAGCGTTTCATGCAGGCTCTTCTGGGTGTTGACGCGCCAGGAGTAGATCGCGAGACACGCGTCCTTGCGCGGAAATCGCTGCTCCTTGGCCGCCAGGCCGAGCTGGGTGCGAAGCTCATCGAGCAGGTCGGCCGAGTCGGCACGATCCACCACGGTGAACGAGGGTTCGAGCTTCAGGTGACGCGCATAGTGGCGCAGCAGCCGATTGCCGATCGAATGGAAGGTGCCGGCCCAGACCAGCCGCTGCAGCATCGCCTGCGCCTTGTTGCCGAGGGTGTCGGCCAGCGCGTCGCGCACGATGTCGTGCGCGCGCCGGCGCATCTCGGTTGCCGCGCGCCGCGTGAACGTCAGCAGCAGCAGCCGCGCAGGGTCCACGCCGTGCACCACCAGCTGGGCGACGCGGTGAGCGATGGTGCTGGTCTTGCCGGTCCCGGCTCCGGCGATCACCAGCAGCGGCCCGGCGCGCCAGCCCTTGTCGCCGGACGGCTCACCATAGGTGGCGGCCTTTCGCTGCGCGGAGTTGAGTGCCTCGAGGTGCGAAACGGCTGACATCGGCGCGGAATATAATGCACCGGACGCCGCGTGGCGCGTCAAACTTCGGACTGCGGATACCAGCGGTCCAGTGCAGCGCACAGAACGGCCAGCTCGCCTTCCCAATCCGCGTCGCTATTGAATTGCCATCGCGGCCCGGGCAGATCCAGGAAGCGCGCGCCGCCTGAGGCGCCGGGGTCGATCTGCCCATCGCGATGGCCGCGGTGTCGGCCCGGATCTGCGGCACGGGCGGCCAGTCGGCTCGCACGTGTGGCCGGCTCGGCTACGCACAGCACCTGTGCCGGGCGCGCGCCGCTGGCCTCGAGCAGCGCTCGCAGTGGCGGCTCGTGTTCGCCAACGCGGAAGTTAGCCTCCAGCAGCACCAGCGGATGCGCCGCCAGCAGTTGCGCTGCCCAGCTGAACAGCAGCGCAAAGCTGGCGTCGCTCAGCCGGCGCGACCAGGCGGCATCGCCGCTGCCCAGCGCGTCGAACAGAATCTCCTTGATCCGATCCTTGCTGCAGCCGCCGCCGCCATAGCGCGTGCCCAGATCGCCCGCCAGGCGCGTCTTGCCGCTGGCCGGCGCGCCGGTGATCAGCAACAGGCGGCCTGGGGCGCGCCGGACGGGCATCGGGGTTCGCAAACCGTTAGTCTCCGATCATGAGTGTCGAGAACGTACGCACGGTATTTCGTGGCCGGGTCATCACCGTCAATGTCGAGACGGTGCGGCTGCCCAACGGGCATGTCACCGACCTGGAAATTATCCACCATCCCGGTGGCGCCGCGATCGTGGCGGTCGACGCGGCGGCCCGGGTGTGCCTGATCCGGCAGTACCGCCACGCCGCCGGCGGCTGGGTCTGGGAACTGCCGGCAGGCAAGCTCGAGCCGCGGGAGCCGCCGCTGCAGACCGCCTGCCGGGAACTGCGCGAGGAAACCGGAACTACCGCGCACAACTGGCAGTCGCTGGGCAGTTATGTAAGTTCTCCGGGAGTTTTCACCGAAATCGTGCATTTGTACCTCGCTCGGGAGCTGCAATCGGCCAATATGTCGCACGAAGCGGGCGAGCTCATCGAAGTGCATTGGGTCGATTTGGAACAGGCATGTGCTCGCGCGCTGCACGGAGACATCAATGACGGCAAGACAGCTCTCGGGCTGCTGCGCGCCCGCTCGGCACTGGCATCTTCGGCACCCGGGGCCAGCTAGGCCGTCACATCTGCCTGCGCCTTTGACTGCCCCGGCGCCGGCGTCCGCCGCATCGTGAGCAAGCGCGACACCTCACCGGAATCGGCACTCCCCGCCGGCGCAGAGCTCAAGCTCTCGCTGGAGGATACGGTCGCGCAGAAGCTGCGGGGTGCCCCGGTGAAAGCCCGCAGCGGCGTGGCCGGTTACAACCCGTATGACGCGGTTCCGGCCGCCAAGCCCAAGGACGGGGAGCTGCACAAGCCGACCGACCTGCGCAAGCTGTCGCAGTGGATCCGGCTCAAGCGTGAGGTGGCGGAGCTGAACGCGGAGCGGCCGAAATCGAAGGGCTGATCGATCTTCAGCGATTGCGCTGAATGTGCGTCATCTTGCGCTCGCGGCTCAGGCGATAGAAACGCCGCAGCTCGGCCAGCGTATCGCGGCGCGCCAGCGCGGCCTGCACCGACAGCTGCCGTTCGAGCCGTCGGCAGAAGCGCGCCGCATACTGGTTGGCTTCACGATAGAGTTCGCTGCGCTCGCCGGCCAGGCGCTCATCGATGCGGCTGCGCTCGAACAGCAGCCGGTGCAGCTCGGCCGGATAGCGCGCCGGATCCTGCTCGCGCAGCAGCCACCAGCTGCTCACGTACTTATCGATCTCGGCCTGCAGCTCGAGCTCCAGCAACGACACCGCGCGGTCGTGGCCCGCGTTCCAGGCCAGATAGATGAAATGGCTGACGCCCTCGAGCGCCGTCCAGTAGTCCGCGAGGTTACCCGCGTGCAGCGCCTCGAGCGGATTGGCGCGGATCAGCCGCTCCAGCAGCTGCGGGTCGAGAAACAAACCGACCGCGGCCGCGCCGCCTTCATCCAGCACCAGCACCTGCTCGTCGGTCTGCGAATCTCGCACCGCCTGCGGCAGGCGCTCGCGCTCGGTGAACAGGAAGTCGTGGACCTGGTACTGCATCGGCAGGTCATAGATGCCCGCGAGCAGCCCCTGCAACTGCTGCAGCACCAGCTGCGCGCCCGAGGGGTTCGGCGCTGCGGACAGCGTCGGCGTCTGGGATGCGCGGCCGTGCACGCGGGGCTCTTCAGTTCTGCGCGATCGCAACCGGAGTGGCCTCGATGCCGAGCTGGCGCAGCAGGCCGTGGGCGCGCGGACTGCCGGTCTTGAGCCAGATCTCGTACAACCGCAGGATGTCAGCCTGCGAATAGCGGCGCGCCGCATCGCTGATTTCACCGAGCGCATCGACCAGCGGCAGGAACTTGGCGGCCAGCTCGGCGAACACGCGGCTCAGTACCTGTCGGCGACCGCGCGCCAGGCCGCAGGCGAGCACGCCATAGGCCCGCCCGCCCATCGCGATGTGATAATCGATGTCGATCAGTTTGCGCGCAAAGCTGTGTGCGAAGAATCCGGCAATGAACAGCGAGACGTCGCCCAGGCGCTGCAGCCCGCGTTCGCGCTCGGCCGCCGTCGGCGCCTCGAGCGCGTCGGACAGCATCTGCACCAGCGGTCGCACGCGTACGCCGTCGGCGGTGCGCTCATACAGCTGCTCGGAGCGCGCGAACAGCGTCAGCAGATTGACCACGTACTGCTCGGTCTGGTCCTCCACCGCCACATGCTGGTGCGCCAGCGCACCCTGCAGCGCATCGTGGAAGTACTCCCGCAGGCTCGCTACTGCCAGGACTCCGGCGTTGTGTTCCGACTGCTCCATGACTTCATCCTCGAGAAATCCGCGGCTGCACCATCAACGCTTTGAGTTGACCATGAAAGCCGCCTGGCCTTAGATAAGCTCGTCACGTAACCTTGGTTAAGCCCGTCACGGATTTACGTTGCAAGAACTCTGCCGAGCTGGCAGCCGCAAGTCATGAGTGCTAATAGGCGCTGAAATCATGTCCGAATTCACACTTGTCATCGGCAACAAGAACTACTCGTCGTGGTCGCTGCGGCCATGGATGCTGCTGCGCCACCTGCAGCTGCCGTTCGATGAGGAACTGATTGCGCTGTCGCTGCCGGACACGCGCTCACGCATCCTGCGGCACTCCCCGACCGGTCGCGTGCCGGTGCTGAAGCACGGTTCTCTGACGGTCTGGGAATCAATCGCAATCGGCGAGTACCTGTGCGAGCTCACCGGCCGGGGGCTGCCGGCCGAGCGCGGCGCGCGCGCGCAGGCGCGTACGGTCAGCGCCGAGATGCACGCCGGCTTCGTCGCGCTGCGCACGCAGTGGCCGATGAACGCCCGCGCGAGCGGCCGGCGCACGCCGATGAACGCAGAGCTGCGCGCCGACATCGAACGCATCGATGCGTTGTGGAGCGATTGCCGCGGCCGCTTCGGCCGCCACGACCCGTGGCTGTTCGGCGAGTACTCGCTGGCCGACGCGATGTATGCACCGGTCGCGCTGCGCTTTCGCAGCTACGGTGCGACCCTTTCGCCGCCGGCGCAGGCGTACCTGGACACGGTGCTGCAGGACGCGATGCTGCAGCAGTGGCTCGCCGCCGCCGCGCTCGAACCGTGGAGCATCGCCTACTCGGAGGTCGGCCTTGCGGGCGCCTAGCGAGCGGCGGAGTCCCCGCCGCGCAGGCCGATGCGCAGGTTCTTGGTCGCGACGAACACCTCGCGCAGGAACAGCAGCAGGCCGCCGATGAAGCTGAGCATCGAGACGATGAACAGCGTCGCTATGAGCAGCGACAGGTGAAAATCTACAAATGCGCCGAGAAAAAGCGTCACGACCACCATCGAAACCAGCAGCGCGCAAATTGTACAAAGTGCGATCGCGCGACCGAGCAGGCGCGCGCGCCGCTCGAGCGTCCTCAGGCTGCCGCTGAGCTCCGGCAGTTCGCTCTCGTGCGTCTTGGCTTCCTTCTGCTCGAGCGCGCGCGCGCGATCCACCACGCGCGCCAGGCGATTTGCCAGCAGCGTGAGCGTGACGCCCACGCCCGACAGCAGGAACACCGGCGCGACGGCGGTGCGCACGACCTCACCGATTTCCTGGAACTGTCCGCCGATGTCGGCCATCGTCATCGCTCCCGGCCGCTTACGGCTTCGGGCGTCGCACCGGCGCGCCGCTGGAAACGGTAGGACGAGGCCGATTCGGTGCCGTCCGGCGTGCCGCCGCCGGGCAAGCGCTCGTTGAGCAGCAGCTCGCTATCGTGCAATTCGGCGCTCTGCTCGATCAGCGCACCTTCGGCACCCGCCGACTCCTTGCAGGTGTCGGGCTTGGTCGCGCCCCGGAAATCATCGCCGGCCTTGCTCCAGATCAACTCGCAGCCGGTCAGCCCCGACAGGTCGTCGGGCAGCACCGACTGCATGACATACGGATCCTCGGCCGCGTGCAGCCAGCGTCGCGGTTCCTTGAACGAGTAGATGGTCTGCACCAGGCGGTTCTTCTTGTCGAGCTCGAACGTCCAGATGTGCTGCGACAGCACGCGGCGCGGATCGTCAGCCGCGGTTTCGCGCACGAAAAACACGATCCGCCCCACGGTCAGCGCGTTCACTGGCCGGATCAGCAGTGCGACCGCCGCGTGCGCGCCGCTGGCGTCGCTGTGCGCCTGCGCCAGGTTGTCGTACTGGCCCGGCAGCCTCTGGATCAGCTTGTCGAAGTCCGCCTGCCGCTTGCTCGCCTCGGTGGTGCAGCCCGCGAGCGCCAGCGCCGCCAGGCACCACGCCGGCCACGATCGCAGCGGCCGCCGCCGCGTGCGCCGCGCCGTCACTCGCGCGCTGTCCGGGTCCCGCGGTGCGTGCCTAGGCATTGAACTCGGCCCACTCGACGCGATAGTTGCGGCCCAGGGTCATGATGCGCTCGAGCAGTTCACGATAGTCGATGCCGGCCGCCCGGGCGGATTCGGCAAAGTCCTCTTCGCGCGCCAGGTTCGGGTTGGGATTGGCTTCCAGCATGAATACGCTGCCGTCGGCGCGCACGCGAAAGTCGATGCGGGCAAAGCCCGACAGATGCAGCGCGCGGTAGATGCGGCGCGACAACCGGTCGAGCTGGTGCAGCACCGGCGGCGGCAGGTCATCGGCCGCGCGCGTGGTGATGCTGTAGCGACGCTGATAGGCCCGGTCCCACTTGACCTTGCGGGTCGCGATCGCCGGCAGCGATTCCGGCAACGAGCCAAAGCGCATCTCCCAGACCGGCAATCGCGTCAGCCGTTCGTTGCCGAACATACCGACGTACAGCTCGCGGCCCTCGATGTATTCCTCGACCAGCGCGTCGGAGCCGATCTGCTCGTGCATGAACTGCACGCGCTCGCGCAGCTTCGCGATGTCTTCCACCACCGAGGCCTGCGCAATCCCGAGCGAGGCGTCTTCGGTGGCGGATTTCACGAACAGCGGCGGACGCAGCCGCCGCGGCACCCGCACGCGCTGCCCGCGCCGGAACACCGCGAACTGCGGCGTCGGGATGCGATGAAACGCCAGCAGCTGCTTGCACAGCACCTTGTCGCGCGACAGCATCAGGCCGCGCGGATTGCATCCGGTGTAGGGTGCGCGCATCAGCTCGAGGAACGCGACTACGTGCTGGTCGTAGGTGACGATGCCATTGAACTCCTCGAGCAGATTGAACACAAGCTCCGGCTTGGTCTCGATCAGCGCCGATCGCAGCTCGGTCAGCGAGTCGAGCACGCCCAGCGTCTGTACCTGATGTCCGGCGGCGCGCAGCGTCGAGGTCACGTCATACTCGGTGCGCCATTCATCGATTTCCTTCTCCGAATAGCCCTCCAGGGTCTCGGGCGGCACCAGGCTCGAGTGCACGACGACCAGCGTGCGCAGCTTCTTCATGCGCGCAGACGCAGTCCCTGGCTGCGCATGTACAGCCGCACCAGCCGGCGCAGCATGCTGCGCGTGGCGCGCAGCGAGGCGCGCTGCGTGCCGCGCACGTACAGTTGCAGTCGCTCGCAGCGATCGATCGCGGTGCGCAGCACCTGGTGTGCCCCGTAACGATCGACCCCGCTCGAGCGGATCAGCGCGGCCAGCAGTTGCGGCTTGTGCGAGCGCATCAGCGTCGCGGCGGTGATCGCGCGCGCGCCCGGCTCGCTGCCGAACACCCGCTGCAGCAGCCGGTCGGCGAGCATGCCGCGCCGGGTGCGGGCGCGCGCCAGTTTGCTGCGATAGTGCTGCGCCAGCGTGCGCTGATTGCGATCCAGCGGTTCGATGCGGTCGCGGCAGCGCACCGGCGGGCGATGGGCGCCGAACTCACCGGCCACCTGCTGCACGAACCGCAGCTTGCGCAGCGCCGGCCACGAGGCATAACGGCGCTGCCAGCCCGAGCGCGGCGCCAGCCAGACGGCAAAGGTTTCGGCGAAATCCTCGGTCGGATGGCTCTGGGCGTACCAGTCGCCGAGGTGCTGCACATGGTGGCGGCTCGCCGGTCGCGCTCGGTAGCCGGAGCGGTACGGCGCCGAGGCCGGGCCGAACAGTGCCCGCCAGTGGGCACGGCGGCGCAGGCGGTACGCGGAATCGATGGCATGCCCGGCCTCATGCCGCAGGATGCGCATCAGCCAGTTGCCGTTGCCGCCCTCGACTTCGCGCGTCATCTTGCGTTCCAGGCGCATCAGCCGCGGGTGGGCGAGGTAGAACGGCACCGCGATCCCGGGCACGCCGTCGGGCGAGAACCATTCCTCCGACAGCCACACGTGCGGCCGGAATCGAATGCCGCGCCCATCGAGCTCGTGGTACAGGCGCCGCACGTAGCGTTGCAGCGGCGAGCGCCGCAGGTCCAGTCGCAGATCGCAGATGCGCAGCTTCAGCAGCTCCTGATCGCTCAGGCGCGTCCAGTCGAGCCGGCGGCTGCGGGCAGCGTGTGCCCGGCGCGGGGACGGTGGGGAGGAGGTCGAGCCCATGGCCCAAACTCTAACGAATCGTCGCGCGCCGCGCTTGCCCGGGCGAGCGAGCGAGCGGCCGGCCCGTCGCCGCCAGCCGCCGGCGGGCCCGAGCGCACTGACCGATGCCGGCCCTTCAGGACGCTTTGCCGGCGCGCCTGGGCGCCGCGCCGGGCCCGCAAGGCCGCCCCCGCCCGCCTCTGGCGGAGCGGCGGCCAGCGGCGGACCAACCCCGGCCTGCCCGCAGGTCCGGGGACCACCGGGGCAGTTCAGCGCCCGAGCGCCATCGATTCCTCCTCGGCGTCGGTCATGAACGGCGCGTCCGCGGGCGGCGCGGTGCCGGCGAGCGCGCGCAGGCCGGCGAAATCGAATTGCCGCGAATCGGCCAGCGTGGCCGGCTCCACGTGCTGCAGCGCTGAGAAGATCGATTGCACGCGGCCCGGATACTCGCGCTCCCAGCCGCCGAGCATGCGCTTGACCGCATTGCGCTGCAGATTCGGCTGTGAGCCGCACAGCCGGCACGGGATCAGCGGGAAACCCATGCCGCGTGCGTAGCGCGCGATGTCGCGCTCGGCGATGTAGCAGAGCGGGCGGATCACGATGTGCCGCCCATTCTCGGAGCGCAGCTTCGGCGCCATCGCCTTGAGCCGGCCGGCATTGAACAGGTTCAGGAACAGTGTCTCGACGATGTCGTCGCGATGATGCCCGAGCGCAATCTTGCTGATGCCGTGCTCGGCGGCGAAGCGGTAGAGCGCGCCGCGACGCAGCCGCGAGCACAAGCCGCACATGGTGCGGCCCTCGGGGATGACCCGCCTGACCACGCGGTAGGTGTCCTGCTCGATGATGTGGTAGGGCACGCCGATCGAGCGCAGGTAGTCAGGCAGAACCTGTGCCGGATAGCCCGGCTGCTTCTGGTCGAGGTTGACCGCGATCAGCTCGAACTGCACCGGCGCGCTGCGCTGGAGCGAGCGCAGCAGGTCGAGCATCGTGTAGGAATCCTTGCCGCCGGACAGGCAGACCATCACGCGATCGCCGTGCTCGATCATGCGATAGTCCTCGATCGCCTTGCCGGCCAGGCCGCGCAGTCGCGCCGCCAGCCGCCGCATCGTGGTCGAGGTCTGGCTCATGGAGCGCCCTCCAGGTATTTCGCGTCGAGATAGCGCAGCAGCGCCGTGGCCGAGGGCGGCTGTCCGGTGGCCTGCTTCATCAGCTCCTTGACCGTGACCTTGGCGCCGAGGCCGTGCACGTGTTCGCGCAGCCAGCCGAACAGGCCGCCGAATTCGCCGCGCGCGATCTGCTGCTCGACCTCCGGAATGTGGGTGCGCAGGCTCTCCCACAGCTGCGCGGCAATCACCGCACCGAGCGCATACGAGGGGAAATAGCCGAACGATCCGAGCGCCCAATGGATGTCCTGCAGCACACCGTCGGCGGCGCCGGTCGGGCGAACCTCGAGCCGCTGCTCCATGCCGGCATTCCACGCTTCGGGCAATTCGCGCACCGCGAGCTCGCCGGACAGCAGTTTCTTCTCCAGCTCGTAGCGCAGCAGGATGTGCAGCGGGTAGGTCACTTCGTCGGCGTCGACACGGATCAGGCTGCGCTGCACGTTGTTCAGTCGCCGGTAGAGATTATCCGGTTCCCATTCC
This sequence comes from uncultured Gammaproteobacteria bacterium, assembly GCA_963701975.1. Lineage (GTDB taxonomy): Bacteria > Pseudomonadota > Gammaproteobacteria > Steroidobacterales > Steroidobacteraceae > FEN-1191. Next base: position 1,536,670 of record OY969692.1, on the reverse strand, counting down.
GGACCACTGACCGCAAAATGCTTCTCCAGCAACGGCCGCAGATACTGAACGAACGCTCTGCTGCGCCCGACGATCATCTCGAGCAGCAGCGACTGGCTCTCCTCGAGCGCCATGCCGCGGTCGCGACCCACCGGCTGGTCGCGCCATGCCTGCGGCAGGCCGAGGTCGTACATCGCGTGCCCGGTCTCGTGCATCGCGCCGAGCAGGCCCGAGAACGGGTCGGCGCTGTCGAAGCGCGTGGTGATGCGTATGTCGCCCGGCACGCCCTCGGTGAACGGATGCTCGCTCTCGTCGAGGCGACCGCGATCGAACGGAAAGCCGATGGCCCGCATCACTTCCACCACCAGCGCACGCTGCTTGCCGGCGGCAAACTTCCCGGTCAGAGGCAGCGATGGCCGCTGCGCCTGCAGCGCCAGGGTCTCGCGGATCAGGCTCGGCAGGCGCCGCGACAGCGACTTGAAGATCAGGTCGATGTCGGCGCCGGAGATTCCGGGCGAGAATTCGTCCGCCAGCGCATCGTACGGTGGCAACCCCAGCGCCTGCCCGAGCAGCGCCGCCTTGTCGCGCACCAGGTGCACGACCTCCTCCAGGTGCGGGGCAAACAGATCGAAGTTATTCTGCCGCCGCGCCTCGGCCCAGTGCACCTCGGCGCGCGAGGTCGCGCGCGCCAGGCGCGAGATCAGCGACACCGGGGTGGCAATCGCGTAGTCGCGCTGGCGGCGCATCTCGTGCAGATTGGCGAGCTGCCAGTCTTCGAGCCCCTGTGAATTGGCCTGCGCCCGGTCCAGCAGCCGCGTGATCTTCGGCGTGGTCAGCAGCGCATGGTATTCGGTCTCGAGCGCCGCCAGCTGCTCGCCACGCACCTCGGCGCTGCCGCGGGGCATCATCACGGCTGCATCCCATCGCAGCATCGACAGTGCGCCGTTGAAGGCGTGCAGTCGCCGGAATTCCTGCTCGAGTTGCGCGTACGGGGTGGTCGACATGACAGGATGATGACCGTGTTGCGTTCAATCAGTGGGCCGGCGGCCAGTTGGCCGCGCACCAGTGCGCCCAGCGGCACCAGCTCGGCCAATCCGAGGCGATGATGCCGACCCCGATCGACACCGCGAGCACGAACAGCAGGGTCAGGTACACCAGCAGCGAGCGCATGACGCCATGATAATGGCTTCGCCAACGGGCGTCTCGCGCTGCGGTAAGATCCGGCGATGCCATTGAAGATCTGTTTTGCGTCGGCCGAAGTGACCCCGATCGCCAAGGCCGGCGGCCTCGCCGATGTTTCCGGCGCCCTGCTCAAATACCTGCACGCCGACGGCCATGACGTGCGGCTGTTCATGCCGGCGTATTCCAGCATCCAGCGCGAGCGCCTGGAAATCTACCCGGTGGACTCGATGCGCGCGCTGTCGGTGACGCTCGGCAGCCATCGCTACGATTTCTCGGTGTCGACCGCGCAGCTGCCCGGATCGAGCGCGTTCGTGTACCTGGTCGACTGCCCGGCCGCCTACCACCGTGAATCGCTCTACACCGCCGATGCCGACGAGCATCGACGCTTCCTGCTGCTCACGCACGCGGCGTTCATCTGCTGCCAGCGCATGGCGTTCGCACCGCAGATCATGCACTTCAACGACTGGCACACGGCGGTCGGAACCCTGCTGATGCGCTCGAGCTACGGCTGGGATCGCCTGTTCCAGGGCGCACGCAGCGTGCTGACCGTGCACAACATCGGCTACCAGGGCATTGTCGAGCAGCACGCTGCACGAGGAGGTGCTGCCCGGCGGTGCGGTATCGATGCTCGATGCGGCCGATCTCGCCGCCGGGCACATCAATCTGCTGCGCACCGGCCTCACCTATGCCGACCGCATCACCACCGTGAGCCCGACCTACGCGCGCGAGATGCGCACCGCCGAGTACGGCATGGGGCTGGACGGCTTGCTGCGCACGCGCACCGACGCGATCGTCGGGATCCTCAATGGCGTGGACTACGATGAATGGGATCCGCGCCACGACCGCTATCTGACGCGCCACTTCGGCGCCAATCAGCTCGGCGTGAAAGCCGAGATCAAGGAGGAATTCCTGCAGCGCCTGCAGCTCACCAGCGGTCCGCGCACCGCGCTGATCGGCATCGTCAGCCGACTGGCGACGCAGAAGGGATTCGACCTGCTGATCGGCTGCCTGCCAGCGGTGCTGCAGGCGCGCGAGTTCAATCTGGTGGTGCTCGGCACCGGCGAGCCGCGCTATGAGAGTTTCTTCGCCGAGTTGCAGCGACGCTTTCCGTCACGGGTTCATTTCGAGCGCCGCTACAGCGACGAGTTGGCGCACTGCATCGAGGCCGCCAGCGACATGTTCCTGATGCCCTCGCACTACGAGCCCTGCGGCCTCAACCAGATGTACAGCCTGCGCTACGGCACCGTGCCGATCGTGCGGCGCACTGGCGGCCTTGCCGACTCCGTGGTGCATTTCGATCCGGCCAGCGGCATCGGCAACGGCATCGTGTTCAACGACTACAACGCCGAGGCCGTGACCTGGGCGCTCAACGCCGCGCTGGACCTGTACCAGAACAGGGGCGCGTGGCGCCGGCTGATGCAGAACGGCATGGCCGAGGACTATTCCTGGAAGCGCCAGGTGCGCGGCTACATCGAGATGTACGAAAGCCTGGTACACGGCTGAGCCAGCGCCGGGGCGGCGCGGCTTCAGGTACGTGATTCACCGCCGCTGATTCGCAGCCGCTGCCCTAGAGTCGCACCTTGCCCTTCTGATCGAACGCGATGGTGCGCACCAGGCCGCTTTGCAGGCGCACCTGCCCGTACAGGCGATAGTCCACCGTGTGGTGGATGAACCCGCCGGCCAGCGCCGCGAGCACGTTGTCCAGATTGGCCGTCACGTTCAGCGTGAAGTCGGTTTCGCCCAGCGCCGGCAACGTGAACGCAGCCGCGCTCGTACCCTGCGCAAAGGCCGAACCCGCCAGCTCGAGGTTGCATTCGATGTCGCGGATTGCGATCGCGCGGTCGTTCGGGTTGGTGGCGTGCACGGTCAGCCGGACTGGCTGCTGCTGCAGGTTGCCGCCACCGATGGTCACGGCGGTGACCGCCAGCTCGGGCGGCTGCAGCTTCGGCAGCATGCTGGCGCAGCCGGCCGCCGCGACCAGCGTCAGGCATCAGCAGCCGCGGCCAGCGCCGGCTCACCGGCGCTCCGTCCCGCTACGCCCGAACACATGGTTCAGGGCAGCGAACTGCCCCGCCAGCCCCGCCGTCAGGGCATCGCCCGGCAAGCGCCAGCTCCAGTTGCCGATGACCGTCCCGGGCGTGTTGAAGCGCGCCGGCGTACCGAGCTGCAGCAGGTCCTGCACCGGGATGATCGCCAGCTGCGCCACCGAGGCCAGCACCGCGCGCGCCATGCTCTCGGGCAGCGCGGCGGGGTCCGAGCGCAGATAGTAGTTGACCCGCCGCGCGTCGCCGGCCGCAAGGCTGCGGTACCATCCCACGGTGGTGTCGTTGTCGTGGGTGCCGGTATAGGCGACCACGTCGCGCGTGTAGTTGTGCGGCAGGTGCGGATTGTCGGGCGCGCCATCGAAGCCGAACTGCAGCACCCGCATTCCCGGCAGGCGGAACGCCACGCGCAGCTGTTCGACATCGGGCGTGATGACGCCGAGATCCTCGGCGACCAGCGGCAGATTGGGGAAATCGGCGGTGAGCGCCTCGAACAGTGCGCGCCCGGGCGCCGGGTACCAGCGGCCTTCGCGCGCGGTGCGCGCGCCGGCCGGGACGGCCCAGTAGGCGGCCAGGCCGCGAAAATGATCGATGCGCACCAGATCGAAGCGCCGCAGCTGGTGGCCCAGGCGCGTGCGCCAGAAGCTGAAGTGGTCGCGCTGCGCCTGGTCCCAGTCATACAGCGGATTGCCCCACAGTTGCCCGTCGGCAGAGAAATAATCCGGCGGCACGCCGGCCAGCAGCGCCGGCCGGCCGTCGGCGTCGAGCTGGAATTGCGCTCGCGCCGCCCAGGTCGCCACCGAGTCCGGCGCCACGTAGATCGGCAGATCGCCGAACATGAATATGCCGCGCGCCGCCGCATAGCTGCGCAACGCGCGCCATTGCCAGTCGAACTGCCACTGCTCGATGCGGCGACGCTCGAGCTGCTCGCGCGCCTCGCGCGCGAACCGATACGATGGCCTTGGCGTCTCGCGCCGGCGAAACGGCTCCGGCCAGTCCCACCAGGGCGCATCGAAGCGTTCGGCGAGCGCCTCGAACAGCACGTAGTCCTCGAGCCAGTCGTTATTGGCCGCGCGGAACAGCTCGAAGTCCGAACCCAGCGCGTTCAGGTCCGGCAGTTCGTTGCGATCGATCATTGCGCCTGTGGCCGGCGAAATCCGAACGCGCCCAGTAGGGCGAGCCGCCGCCGCCCGGCGGACCCAGCGGCAGCACCTGCCAGATCGAGAACCCGGCCTGCGCCAGCCAATCGATGAAGTCGCGCGCGGCCGCACCGAGCGCGCCGCGCACCGCCCGCGCCCTCGCCGGCAATCAGCGAGGTCGGATGCAGCAGCACGCCCGAGCGTCGCCGCTCCAGCAGCGGCGTAGTCACGCTCATGCGTGGATCGGGGCGAGCTTCGCCAGCATGTCGGGTGTCACCAGCACCACGCCGTTATCGGTGACGTGAAACCGGGCGGCATCGGCCGCGCGGTCGACCCCGATCTGCATGCCGTCCGGGATCTCGCAGTCCTCATCGAGGATCGCCTGCTTCACGGTGCAGCCGGCGCCGATCTTGGCGTTCGGCAGCACCACCGCGCGCGCGATGGCCGAGCGCTCCTCGACCCGGACGTTGGAGAACAGCAGCGACTGATTGACGTACGCGCCGGAGATGATGCAGCCGCCCGAGACCATGGAATTGACCGCCGTGCCGCGCCGGCCGACTTCGTCAAGCACGAACTTGGCCGGCGGCTGATGCAGCTGATAGGTCCAGATCGGCCACTCCTCGTCGTACAGATTGAGTTCGGGCGCAACGTGCACCAGCTCGATGTTGGCATCGTAGAAGGCGTCGACGGTGCCGACGTCGCGCCAGTAGTTCTGCGCCCGCGTCTTGACGTCGGTAAACGGATAGGCGACCACGTGCAGCAGGTCGATCGCCGCCGGAATCACGTTCCTGCCGAAATCGTGCGCCGAGTTGTCGTCGCTGGCATCGGCGATCAGCAGCTTCTCGAGCAACCGGGCGTTGAACACGTAGATGCCCATCGAGGCGAGTGCCACGTCCGGCCGCGACGGAATGGTGTCGGGCTCCTTCGGCTTCTCGGTGAATTTCGTGACCCGGTTCCAATCGGTGACCGACAGCACTCCGAAGTCACTGGCGCGCGCCGGCGGTACCTCGACCACGCCGACCGTGATGTCGGCGCCCTTCTCGACGTGGTAGGCGATCATCGGACCGTAGTCCATCTTGTAGATGTGATCGCCGGCGAGCACCAGCACGTGCTTGGGCCGCAGCGCGCGGATCAGATCCAGATTCTGGTAGACGCAGTCCGCGGTGCCGCGGTACCAGTGCTTGCCGACCTGCTGCTGCGCCGGCACCACGTCGATGAATTCCCCGAATTCGCCGCGCAGGTAGCTCCAGCCGCGCTGCACGTGCTGGATCAGCGACTGGCCCTTGTACTGCGTCATCAGGAAGATCTGGCGGATGCCGGAATTGACACAGTTCGACAGCACGAAATCGATGATGCGGAACTTGCCACCGAACGGGGTCGCCGGCTTGCAGCGATGCTGCGTCAGATCCTTGAGCCGCTCGCCGCGGCCGCCGGCCATGACGACGGCCAATGCGCCGCTCGTCAGCCGACTGACATAGCGTCCGGAGGAAGCCCGCGACTGCTGCTTGGCCATAGGTTCGATTGGTGACGGACGCTACCGAGTATATTACGGCGCACGGCGATCGCAGCCGCGCATGCACAGGATTATTTCCGCGCTTCACTGACAGCCGTCAGCGCGAGTGCTGACGGCTGCTGTAGGAGGATCGTCGCTGATGCGCCGGGCTGCTACAGCCGTCGGAGCAATCCCATCTCCAGCGGATGTGCCAGCATCTCGTGCCACGGGAAAATCCGGATCTCGTAGGCAAACTGTCCGCAGTTGGGCGGCGTGGCGTGCAGTTCATACACGGTCGAGCCGTCGCTGTCGATCTCGCCGTTCGGGCGCAGCAGCGCCCGCCAGGCGTCGTCATGCTGGCCAGGGCGGAACGAGGACAGCGCCGGCGCGTTCCGAGCGCGAGCTCGGCAGCATCCGCTGCGCCACGAATTCCACGCGCACGTCGCCCGGCGCGAGTCCGTTGAGCGCTGCGCCCACGCGCACCTGCAGCGTGCCGGCGCGCGGCAATTCGCGCGGCGTGTCGCCCAGGCGGCGCAATCCGACGCCGCCCCATTGCTCGCGCACACGCTGCTTCCAGCTGCCGAACGCGGTCGCGGCCGCCGCACCGCCCTGCATCAGGCGCTGATGGTGTTGCGCAGCCGGGTAGTACACGCCCTGCGCATAGTCCTGCACCACGCGGCCCATGTTGAAGTGCGGGATCACCGTCATCATCGCGCGCTTGCAGCGTCGCACCCACTCCGGCGAGTAGCCGTCCTGGTTGCGCGCGTAATACAGCGGCACGACTTCTTCCTCAATGGCATCGAGCATCGCGGCCGCATCGAGTGCATCGCGCCGCTCGGTATCGTGCGCATCGGCGGCCGGGATGCCCCAGCCGTTGTTGTGGTCGAAGCCTTCGGCCCACCAGCCGTCGAGAATGCTGACATTGAGCCGCCCGTTGACCGCGGCCTTGATGCCGGAGGTGCCGCTGGCCTCGAGCGGAGCGACCGGGTTGTTGAGCCAGACGTCGACGCCGGTGACGAGCCAGCGCGCCAGCTGCAGATCGTAGTCCTCGAGGAATACCACGCTGCCGGCGAACTCGGGCATCAGCATCAGCTGCTTGATCTCGCGCAGCACCTGCTGGCCGGGATGATCGGCCGGATGCGCCTTGCCGGCGAACAGAAACAGTACCGGGCGCTCTTCCGATTTGACCAGCCTGAGCAGACGCTCGCGATCGCGCAGCATCAGCGATGCGCGCTTGTAGGTGGCGAAGCGACGCGCAAAGCCGAGCGTCAGCACATTGGGTTGCTCGGGGTCGAGCAGCCGGGTAATGTGGCGCAGCTGCGCCGGATTCAGGTCCTTGACGCGGTACTCGCGCCGCAGCCGCGCGCGCACCCCCTCGAGCATGCGCGACTTGACCTGCTGCGCGGTCTCCCAGAAGTCGTAGTCCGGCACCTGCGTCGATGGCGTCCCAGAAGTCGCGGTCCGACAGCCGCTCGCGCCATTCAGGGCCGAGCACGCGGTCGAAGAAGCGGCTCCAGATCTGCGCCAGGAAGGTCGGCACGTGCACGCCATTGGTCACGTAGCCGACCGGATTCTGCTCTGGCGGCACCTCGCGGCCAGTGATCGGCGCACAGGCGCGATGATACCGCGCCATGGATGCGGCTCACGCCGTTGACACGCCGCGCGCCATTCAACGCCAGGTGCGTCATGTTGAAGGCATGGGATGCATGCGGCGCGCGCCCCAGATCGAGCACGCGTTCCACCGAAACCCCGAGCTCGGCGAAGATGTCCTGGAAGCAATGCGTGAACAATCCCATCTCGAAGGCGTCGTGGCCGGCGGCCACCGGCGTATGGGTCGTGAACACGCACTGGGTGGCCGCGGACTCGAGCGCGGCGGAGAAATCCAGGCCGGCCGCGACCCCGGCACGCACCAGCTCAAGGATCAGGAACGCCGCGTGGCCCTCGTTCATGTGCCATACCGCCGGCGCCATGCCGAGTGCACGCAGCGCACGCACGCCGCCCAGCCCCAGGATCATTTCCTGGCGGATGCGGACCGAAGCGTCGCCGCCATAGAGTCGATGCGTGATCTCGCGATCCTCACTGGCGTTGTCCTTGCAGTTGGTGTCGAGCAGGTAGACCGAGACGCGCCCGACGCGTGCCTTCCAGATGCGGGCCACGACATCGCGATTGGCGATGCGCACCGCTACCTGCATCCAGTTGCCATTGCCGTCACGCACCGCCTCGACCGGCAGGTCGCGCGGATCGGTCTCGGTATTGCTGGCGTGCTGCACGCCGTCACTGTCGACCGACTGATTGAAGTAGCCCTGGGTGTAGAGCAGACCGACCGCGACGAAATTCAGCCGCTCATCGCTGGCCGCCTTGCAATGGTCGCCCGCCAGGATGCCGAGGCCGCCCGAGTAGATCGGGAAGCTCTCGTGGAAGCCGTACTCGGCGCAGAAATAGGCCACCAGCGGCTCGTCGGCCCGCTGCGGCGCAGACAAGTAGCCGTCGAAGCTCTCCACGACCTGTCGATAGCGCTCCTGATAGATGCGATCGGCGGCCGCGCGGTCGAGGTTTTCCTGGTTTATGCAGCGCAACATCAGCCGTGGATTGCCACCTACCTGTTGCCAGAGTTCGGGCTCGAGGTCTTCGAACAGCGCACGCGTGGGTCGATGCCAGCTGAAGAACAGATTGCTCGCCAGCTCCGGCAATCGCGTCAGTGGCGCGGGGATTACCGGATAAATTTCAATGAGTTGATTAGGCATGGCTGCCCTGCGACGGTTCGACATAGATGACAAAGTCTAACAGCATGAGCTGGCCTCTCCCGTGCGTTGCATCGCAAGAAGACCGCATTGCGGGCGCCGCCCACGAGCCAGCCCGGCGCGCTGCGCCTGCCCGCCGCGCCCGCAGGCGTCGCATTGCTATGATGCTGCGCTGTGACCTCAGCAGCGTGAATGCGCATGAAATTCGCCGACGCAGTGGCGAGAGCGGCTCGCGGCCTCGATCAACGCCCGCTGATCCACCTAGCTGATCCACCTATGATCCACCTAAAAGGATGAGCGCGTGCGTTCGAGCCCTCGTGGCCGAGCGCACGCTGCTGTGTGCGTTGGCGCTGATCGCGAGCACGACCAGCGCTGCCCCCGCGACTGGGGAGGCTGCGCCGACGCCGACCCTGTCGCCCGCAGCCATGGCGCCGCCGGCGGCCTTGACGCCAAATACGGGCGCGCCGCCAGCGATCACGCCGCCAGCGATCGCACCACCCATCGCCGCGCGCAACTGCCTGCCCTCGCACGACGGTTACCTGCGACTGCGGATGCGCGGTGACCGCAACCTGGACATCGATTGGCACGATGCCGACATGCAGTGCGATGGCGGGCCGCGCCCCGATCAGCAGGGCATCCGCGTGACGTTTGCCGGGCCCCGGCTGCGCGGCGGTCATCGTCTGCGTTTCGTGTTCGGCATCGCGGCCGCAGCCGGCGCGCATGCCGGGCGCAACGTGCCGACCAACGTCACCGTCATCTTCGAAGGCGAGCAGCGTCTGTATTCCACCGCCGGCGACGGCAAGTGCACAATGGATCAGTTCAGCGAGCAGCCGCTGGGCATGCCGGGCCATCCGCATCTGCAGCGCATCAGTGCCCGCGGATTCTGCACCGCGCCCGCGATGAGCGTCGCCGGCAGGAGCGGTCTGCTGCTGACCCGGTTCGATTTTGCTGGCGCCCTCGAGAACGAGGTGACTGATGAACCGGCCGCCGCCAAGCCCTGATCAAGCCGCAATCTCGCGCTTCAGGCGCAGGCGCCGGTTCTGTGCCGCGCCCCTGCTGCTCGCTGCGCTGCTCGCAGCTATGGCGCTCACACCCGGTGCGCACGCGCTCGAGAGCCTGGACACATTCCCGCGATCGTCTCTCGCGATCCGCACTCGCACCGGCGTCGAGCGCTTCAACATCTGGGTCGCCGATACGCCCGCCCGTTCGCAGCAGGGGCTGATGTTCGTGCGTGCGCTGCCCGCCGATCAGGGCATGCTGTTCCCGCTGGCGCGGCCCGGCGTGATGCAGATGTGGATGAAGAACACGCGCATCGCGCTCGACATGCTGTTCATCGACGCCGGCGGCCAAATCATCTTCATCCGGCACAAGGCCACGCCCGGATCGGAAGAGATCATCACCACGCCGACCCCGATCGTGACCCCGGTCAAGGCCGTGCTCGAGCTCGCGGGCGGGGAATGCGCGCGGCGCCATATCGAGCAGGGGGACCAGGTGATCGACGCCCTGTTTGAATAGCGCGACATGGGCGATCCGGGGCCATGGCCTGACCGGGCAGATCATTCGAGCATGGTGCGTCGATGTCTCGACCAGCAAACGCGCCGCCAGCCACCAGCGGGGCGGCGACGCCTAGCGTAGGCGAGGCCGCTGCGCAAGCGATATCTGTAGAAAATCAAGTAACAACTGCGGTTGTTGCTTTAGCGCAACACATTGTTGAGTCGCATCAATTTTTATGTTTATGCTAGCCGCATAGCTAAGGGGCGCAGCTTCGGGTCTCGTCGCTCAATAAGAGTCATGGTCTCGTGGCTGCAAAGTTACTAGATGCGAGATGCGAACGATCGCGTGGTGCCGGTGCAACTGCGTCCGGCGTAAGTCCCGCAGTTCGCTAAGGTGGGAGATTCTCTAATGTCGAAATCAATCGGACCTCAAGCTCCGAGCGCAAGCCCGTGGAGCGCAATACCGTCCGGCAAAGCCGTTCGCTCGGCTTTGTTCGGCGGCGCATTGATGCTTCTGGGATTGAGCTCGGCCTTCGCTCAGGAAGCCGCGGAACAGCCGGCACTGGAAGAAGTGGTGGTCACCGGTTCGCGAATTCCGGTGCCCGCCAACATCACGGCGACCAGCCCGATCAGCGCGGTGAGCAGCCAGCAGATCGCGCAGCAGGGGCAAGTGGACGCGACCGAGATCATCAATCAACTGCCGCAGAACATCATTTCTGCGGGCGCCGATCTGGGTAATAACCAGAACGCGCTGACCGCGGCCGGTGGTGTCGCGACCGCGGACCTGCGCGGCCTCGGCCCACAGCGCACGCTGGTGCTGGTGGACGGCAAGCGCCTGTTCATCGGCGATCCGAATCCGGAGAACCCGAATCCTGCGGCGGACCTGGACCAGATCCCTGCCGCGATGATCGAGCGCGTTGACGTCGTCACCGGCGGTGCCTCGGCGGTGTACGGCTCGGACGCGGTAGCCGGCGTCATCAACTTCATCATGAAGAAGAACTTCCAGGGTATCGAGGTCGGCGGGCAGTACGGCTTCTTCGACCACAATAACGGTCAGACGGGTCTGCAGGCCCTCGACGCCTCGACGCAGGCGGCCGTAGGCCCGACCACGCCGGCGTTCACGGCTCCGAGCGGCAACACCCGCGATGGCTACAAGCGCGATGCCTCGATCGTGCTCGGCACCAACATGGCCGACGGCGCCGGCAACATCACCGCCTACGCCACCTGGCACCACCAGGATCCGATCACCAACGGCGAACGCGACTACGCGAACTGCCAGCTGGTGTCCGGCGGCGGAACCGATCGGTACGGCTTTGGTTGCATCGGCACCAGCAATTCGAACTATTTCCAGGCCAAGAATGGGCCCAATTCCGGCACCGTCTATAGTGTCGTCGGCACATCGCTGCTGCCGTTTCCGCAAGTCGGCTCGAATCCTCCGTTCGAGTTCAATCCGAACCCATATGAGTACATGCAGCGCGAGGACGATCGCTGGAACTCGGGCTTCAATGCCCACGTGGACATCAACGATTATTTCAAGCCCTACATGACCGGCACGTTCATGGATGACCGCACCACCGAGATTGTCGGCCCGTCGGCGGCGTTCAAAGCCAGCTATCCGTTCACGCCCGACAATTACTACCGCGTGAACTGCACCAACCCGCTGCTGAGCGCCCAGGAGCAGTTGACCCTGTGCTCGCCGGCGATGATCGCGGCGGATGCCGCCACACCCGGCGTGAATCCGGCCGGCTTGGCGGTGGTCAACATCGGCCGCCGCAACGTCGAGGGCGGCGGCCGCAACGCTTTCTACGATCACACCAACTATCGAATTGCGGCCGGTGCCACGGGCGACATCATCCCGGGATTCACCTACGACGCCTACGGCCAGTACTACTACACCACGCTGTTCAACTCGAACACCAACTATCTGAACTACGCCAATATCGGCCAGGCGCTGCTCGCGACCGGTACTGCTGCCGCCCCGGCCTGCACCGTGACGACCGGCGGCTGCGTGCCGTGGAATGTCTTCACGCAGGGCGGTGTGAACGCCGCACAGCTGGCGTATCTGGCATCCCCCGGTACCGGCTACGGTAGCGACAGCGAGACCATCACGCACATCGACATCACCGGCCTGCTCGGGCAGTACGGCATCACCTCGCCGCTCGCGCACGAGGGGGTCGCGGTGAACCTGGGCGGCGAGCACCGCGGCGATACCTACGACTTCAATCCGGACTCGGTCGAAGCCTCGGGCGATCTGTCGGGCTTCTCGGGCGCCGTGAACGCCATCCACGCGGCCCTGACGGTCAATGAGGGCTTCATCGAGGTCCGCGCCCCGCTGGTGCAGGACCGACCGTTCGTCAAGGACCTGGACCTCGACGTCGGCTTCCGCTACTCGGACTACTCGACGGCTGGCGCGACACGCACCTGGAAGATGGAGGTGCAATGGGCGCCGCTGCCGGATTTCCGGCTGCGCTACTCGTATGACCGAGCCGTGCGCGCGCCGAACCTGTTCGAGCTGTTCAGCCCGCAGTCGTACGGTCAAACGACCGTCGTCGGGACCGATCCGTGCGCCGGCCCGGTCCCGACCGCATCGCTCGCGGCGTGTGAGCGCACCGGCGTCACCGCGGCGCAGTACGCCGCCGGCACCATTCCGCAGTGCACTGCGGCCCAGTGCGGGCAGGTCATCGGCGGCAACCCCAGGCTGCACCCCGAGGAGGCCGACACCTACTCGATCGGCATCACGCTGACGCCCACGATGCTGCCGAACTTCACCGGCAGCATCGACTACTGGCACATCGCGCAGTTCGGCCTGATTGGCCCGGTGCCGGCCAATGTCCTGTTCACGGGCTGTCTGAACAACGGCTCGGCATTCGACTGCAGCCAGATCGTACGCAACCCCGTGACCGGCGCACTGACCGGTGCGACCGTTGCGGGCGGCGGCTATGTCCTGCAGACCGATATCAACGCCGGGTCTGGACTCACGTCCGGCATCGACGTGCAGGCGAACTACCGCCAGAGCCTCGGCTTCCTGGGCACCTTGACTGCGCTGTTGAACGGCTCGTACCTGGAGCACTCGATCACGACCCCGTATCCGGGGTCGCTGAGCTACGACTGCGCCGGGCTGTTCGGCCCGAGCTGCAATACCGACTCGGTCAATCCGCGCTGGCGCAGCACCCTGCGGCTGAACTGGGAAACACCGTGGATGAAGCTCCTGATCTCCGCCAACTGGCGCTTCATCGGCGCGACCACCCTCGACAACAACTCGAATAACCCGGTGCTGAACGGTGCGACATTCGGTGCGTACGACTTTGTGAACGCCCGCATCCCGAGCATGAGCTACTTCGACTTCTCGGCGATCTGGCCGGTATGGCGTGACGTGCAGATCCGCGCTGGCATCAACAATGCCTTCGACAAGGATCCGCCGATCGTGAGTTCCGAGCTCACGCTCACCGGCGCGTCCAACACCTATCCGACCTACGACATGCTCGGCCGCGAGTTCTTCGTCGCCTTCACGGCAAAGTTCTAGCGGCTCTTCGCACTTGACCTCCCCGGCTGGCGGCCCTTTTGGGCCGCCAGCCTTTTTTCTTGTCGCGTCCCTTATTCGCGCTCACTATGGGCACCTCTCGCACGAGAAGGGGTTGCTGCGTTGCGATCGGCCCGTTGTGCCCTGACGCTACTCACCGCGGTCATCTCGCTGCCGAGCCTTGGAGTTGCGGCTGGCGACCTCGCCGACCCGCCGACCGGCACCCTCATCGTTCCGAGCGAAAGCAGCGCGCTCTACGCCGTGCCGACCACCCGTGACCAGATCGGGCGCATCCTGGCGCCGGTCACCGTCAATGGCCGGGGTCCGTTTCGCTTCATGGTGGACACCGGCGCCAACCACACGGTGATTGCAGCCTCGCTGCTGCCGCTGCTGGGTCTGGCCGCGGACAATCAGACCCGCCTGCCGGTGCGAGGCATCAATGGCACCGTGCTGGCGCCGAGCATCCAGGTGAGCTCGCTCGATGCGGGCGCGCTGCATTTGCGCGATGTGCAGGTTCCGGTGCTGGCCGGGGCTGTGCTCGCCGGAATTGACGGCATCCTCGGCCTCGATGCGCTGGACAATCGCGCGTTGACCGCTGACTTCGTGCACGATCGCATAGCGATCGGCGGCGCTTTCAGCGGTGTAGCGCTGGGCGATGACGTGGTACCCGCGCGTCTGGTTTCGCAGCGCCTGTTCGAAATCGATGGCGAGGTGGCCGGGGTGCACGTCAAGGCCATCATCGATACCGGCAGCCCGCGTACGCTCGGTAATCGCGCGCTGTGGGCCGCGTTGACGCGCAGCTCAGGCGCCGCGGTCAGCCCCGTCCCCACCGGCGTCATCGACGCCACGGATGCCTCGCAGAGCGCGAGCTTCGAGCAGGTCGCCTCGATGCGCTTCGGCACCATGACGCTCAACAAACCCTACGTCACCTTCGGCGAGTTTCCTGTCTTCAAGGTCTGGGGACTCGAGCAGCAGCCGGCACTGCTGGTCGGCATGGACGTGCTCGGGGTATTCGCCGAGATGACCATCGACTATCACCGCCGCGAGCTCGGCCTGCGTCCGCGACCGGAGATGCTCGCGCTGCACTGATTCCTGGCCCGGTGCGCAGTGCACATGGTTCGAGAATGATGCCACCCTGCAGCATGTCGGGCGCTCTTACGATCGATTACAATAGGCCTCTTGGCGGCCCGAGGTTTGCCATGAGCCTTCGTCCCATCGCGCTGGCAATACTGCTCGGTTTGCTCGCTGTGTCGGGCTGTGCCGCCACGCCGGCGCAGAAGCAGACCGGCATTCCGAACGCAGCCGCCGGCGCTGTCGATGTACGCTGCGCGACCGGCTCGCGCGTGGAGTGCACGGACGGCGCACGCGCGCCGCCGGCGAATCCCGCGGTGCGCGTGATCAGCGGGGAGGACATCCAGCTCACCGGTCAACAGGGCGAGCTCGGCGTCGCGCTGCGCCAGCTGCTGCCGTTCGCGCAGTGAGCGCACGCATCGACCTACTCGCGCGCTGAGCATGCCAGCGCCGGCGGCGTCTCGCTGCGTGCGCTGCAGCCCACATCCGGTGCGGCGCTCGCCAAAGCCAGGTGAAATGCATCAGTATTTGCCGCCTTGCGCAACGCGGAGGTCGTATGAGCGTGTTGAGGTGCCTCGGCTCGATCCTGTGTCTGCTGATGGGGTTCGACGCGCGCGCCGACATCGTTGCCGATTGGGCCTATGCGACCACCGAGATCGCCACCGACGGCCCCAATACGGTTCGGACCATGGCGCTGGCGCAGAATGCGGTATACGAGGCGGTCAATGCGATCACCGCGCGCTATCCGCGCGATCGGGTCGATCTTGGGCCGGCGCAGGGCGCTTCGATCGACGCGGCGGTCGCCGCCGCAAGCCACATCGTCCTGCTGCACGAGGCGCCCGCGCTCAAGGCGCAGACGGACAAGCTCTACAACCAGACGCTCGACCAGCTCGCGGACGATGCGGCGCGCACGCGCGGTATCAACATCGGCGAGCGCGCAGCCGCCGACGTGCTCGGAAAGCACACCGATGATCTGGGCGACCCGGAGCCATATCGGCCGCTGACGGCGCCGGGGGTCTATGTGCCGACGACCTTTCCGCTCGGGGTGGCGGTGGCGCAGCACAAGCCCTGGTTCCTCAAGAGCGCGACGCAGTTTCGCCCCGGTCCGCCGCCGGCCCTGAGCAGCGAGCAGTGGGCGCGCGACTATAACGAGATCAAGGCCGTGGGCGCCGCGAACAGCACCGTGCGCACTCCCGAGCAGACCGCAATCGCACAGTTCTGGGCCACCGCGCTGCCCGACGTGCATATCGGGGTGGTGCGTTCGCTCGCCAACGCGCCTGGGCGCGAGGTCACCCGCAACGCGCGGCTGTTCGCCGCGGTCAGCGCCGCGATCAACGACGCCGAGATCGCCGTGTTCGAAGCCAAGTATCACTACCAGTTCTGGCGACCGATCACGGCCATCCGTAACGGCGATCGAGATGGCAATCCCAAGACCGAGCGCGACGCCGGCTGGCTGCCGATGATCGTCACGCCGGTGCAACCGGAATACCCGTGTGCGCACTGCGTGGTCGCGGCGACCATTGCCGCGATCATTCGCGTCGAAGTCGGCCACGATCCGCTGCCGGTTCTCAGCTCGAGCAGCAATACCGCGCCGGGCGTGAGGCGGCAATGGACCCGCACCGAGGACCTGGTGCAGGAAGTCTCCAACGCGCGTGTCTACGACGGGGTGCATTTCCGCACGTCCTGCGAGGCGGGCAGCCACATGGGCGAGCAGATCGGCACGCTGGTGGCAGCCGCTTATCATCTGCCTTAGGAAATTACCCGCCTGCATCCGAGCAAGTGCCTCAGAATCTCGTGTTGCGATTAAGCCACAGGGGCGCCAGTACGTGGCCTTGTGTGTTGTGTCAAGCTGCGGGAACTACGTATACTGACCTCAAGCTGCGGAAACCCGGTCTCTTTGGGGTGTCGTGGCGCAATCTCACCTGAAAATGAGCTGTTAAGCCCACGGGTAGAGGTGTTGCGAAAGTACAGCGGAAAAATATGTCTTGGGAAGTGCGTCACTCGGCGCAGCCCAGGCATATCCAATCGATGCATTAGGGAGAGATCAGAATATGACCACCCAAAGCAATCTAGTCCTCCGACGAGCGGTGCGCATGGCACTGCTGGCCGGAGGTGCCGCAGCGACCGCTGCAACGCACCCCGCGGTCGCCGTCGCCGACGAGGCTACCGAATCGGCGCAGAATCTGCAGGAAGTCGTTGTCACCGGTTCACGCATCGCCAGCCCAAGTTTGGATGCGATCAGCCCGGTGACCGCGGTTTCGTCCGAAGAGTTCAAGGAGACCGGCGTCACCCGTGTCGAAGACCTGCTCAACAGCCTGCCGCAGGTGACCGCCGACCAGGGTTCCGGGCTGTCGATGACCGCCAACGGCACGGCCACCGTCAACCTGCGTGGTCTGGGCGTGCAACGCACGCTGGTGCTCGTCAATGGCCGCCGCCTGCAGGGCGGTGACCCGGGCGCAATCCAGGGCGCCACCCCGGCCTATGCCTCGGCCGCGGACCTCAATCAGATACCGGTGGCACTGATCGAGCGCGTCAACGTGCTCACCGGCGGCGCCTCCTCGACCTATGGCGCGGACGCGGTGGCGGGCGTCGTCAACTTCGTCATGAACGATCACTTCGAAGGCGTGCGCGTCGATGCCAACATCGGCATCTACAACCACAGCAACCACCAACCCTGGGTCGATACGCTGCTGACGGCCGGCGGCTTTGCGCCCGTCACCGGCTCCAACTGGGATGGGTCCAACAAGGACTTCACCATCATCATGGGGCACAACTTTGCCGACGGTGCCGGCAATTTCGAGGGCTACCTCGGTTATCGCACCGTCGCGGCGATCACCGCGAACCATCGCGATCACTCCGCCTGCGTGCTCACCGACAGCAGCAGCGGCGCAGTCCCCTACAGTTGCGGCGGCTCGAGCACCACCGCTCCGGCCGTGTTCGAGAACCCGGGTATCGGGAAATCTCAGGTCGCAGCCGACGGCTCGCTCGGGCCGCAATACAATCATTTCAACTACGGCGCGTCCCATTATCTGCAGCGCAACGACGAGCGCTACACCGCGGGCTTCTTCGGCAAGTTGAAATTCAATGACCACGCCGAGGCCTACACCGAGTTCATGTTCATGGACGACCAGAGCACCGGCAACTACGCGCCGGCCGGCTCATTCCTGGGAAGCGCCCGGGCCATCGATGCCGACACCGGTCTTCCGGACGGTTCGCTCTCGTACAACTGCGGCCCGCTCGGTGCCGGCTACGGTAACCCGGGTATGAACCCGTATATCACCGCGGCTGAGTATCCGACCCTGTGTCCGGGCGTTGCCTATACCAACTCGGCGAACCGCGCGTCGGCGACCCCGTTCTTCCCCTACCAGATGAGTGCCACCGGCGTCGGCCAGATTCTCATTGGCCGCCGCAATATTGAGGGCGGCCCGCGCCAGGATCAGTACACGCACACCTCCTATCGCGGCGTGTTCGGCGTACGGGGCGAGATCGTGGAGGACTGGAACTACGATGCTTACGGCCTGTTCTCAACGACGCGCTCATCTGATTTCCACAACAACGATACCTCGAGCCAGCACATGCAGGACGCGCTGCTGGCCGTGCCCGGCCCGGGCGGCACGCCAGTGTGCCAGGGCGGTCAGGCCGGCTGCGTGCCATGGCCGATCTTCAACCCGGCGGTGGCGGTGAGCCCGGCTGCACTGGCCTACATCTCGGTACCGGGCGAATTCCTCGCGTCAACGCAGGAAGACATCGGCAGCGCCTACGTGTCCGGTGACCTGACCAAGAACGGCATCAAGATGCCGTGGGCGAACGACGGTCTGAAGGTCGTATTCGGTACCGAATACCGCCGCGATACGCTGACCTCCAGTCCCGACGCGGAGTATCAGAGCGGCGATCTGTCCGGCATCGGCTCGCCGGCGCCGCCGGTGACGGCCGCGCAGCACGTGTGGGAACTCTTCACCGAGGCGCGCCTGCCGATCGTGCGCGATGCCCCGTTTGCGAAGACCCTCGATTTCGAGACCGGCTATCGCTATTCGAGCTACAGCGAAGGCTACAACACCAATACCTACAAATTCGGTGTCGAGTGGGCCCCGGTCAGCGACGTGCGCGTGCGCGCCAGCTACAACCGCGCGGTGCGCGCACCGAACCTGCAGGAACTCTTCCAGCCGCAGCACGTCGCTCTGGACGGGAGCGACGACCTGTGCGGTTCGGGCACGTCACTCTCGGCGGCGCAATGCGCGCTGCTGGGCCAGTCGGCGGCCCAATACGGGGCCGGCGGCGCGCCGCGCGCCCCGTCGTCTCAGTACAACGGTCTGGTCGGCGGTAGCCCGGCCCTAAAGCCCGAGGTCGGCAAGACCTACGATGTCGGTCTGGTATTCACGCCGAGCTTCCTGCCGAAGTTCAGCGCGACGGTGGACTACACCGATATCAAGATCAGCGGTCTGGTGAACTCCTACGGTTCGAGCCTGATCCAGACCAACTGCGCCGCGACCGGCTTGGGATTCTGGTGCGATCTGATTCACCGTGATGCCGGCGGCACGCTGTGGGCCAGTCCCAGTGGCTACGTCGTGGACCCGCTGCTCAACGAAGGCGGGCTGGAATATCGAGGCCTCGACATCGGGCTGGCGTACACCATCGGATTGGGAGCCTTCGGAAATCTGCGCACGCGCCTCGACGGCACCTGGCTGAAGGACTTGATCTACAGCCCCGGAGGTCCCGGCTCGGCGTCCTACAACTGCGCGGGCCGCTTCGGCCTGAGTTGTGACCCGATCACACCGACCTGGCGCCACCGTATGACGCTGGACTGGGATTCGCCGGTTGCGGGCCTGTCGGGCGGCCTGGTCTGGCGCTTCTTCGGCAAGGCAGTCAATACGATCCTCGATCCGAAGGAGCCGGACTACCTGCCGAACTGGACGGCCCTAAACCCCCTGGCCGACGGGGAGATTCCGAACTACAGCTACTTCGATGTGCACGCCTCCTACGTCTGGAACAAGCTCACGGTGCGTGTCGGCTGCAACAACCTCCTGGATAAGGATCCGCCGACAGTCAGCGGCAAGACCGGCGGCAATGACGTCTATTACGACAACAACACCTACGCCTCGGTGTATGACCTGGCGGGGCGCTTCATCTTTCTGAATGTCACGGTGGATTTCTAAAAAAGCGCCGTAGAATCCTTTTCGATAGACTTCAAGGCGG
Source organism: uncultured Gammaproteobacteria bacterium (assembly GCA_963701975.1). Lineage (GTDB taxonomy): Bacteria > Pseudomonadota > Gammaproteobacteria > Steroidobacterales > Steroidobacteraceae > FEN-1191. The sequence goes on along the minus strand of OY969692.1, from coordinate 1,516,818 downwards.
GCCTCGGCCCGCCTTTTTTTCTAACCCCATCCGCAAGATCGGGTGAGTCCTCGGGGTAGTACCGCATGACATCCACCGTCGCTCGCGAACGGCTCGAAGCCGCGGTCGCGCACCAGCGTGCCGGGCGCTTTCGCGAAGCCGTGGCAATTCTGCAGGAGCTGCTGCGCGCCGCGCCGAAAGATGCCGACCTCATGCAGCGTCTCGGAGCCGCGCTGGCGCAGCTCGGGCAGCCAGCGCTAGGCGCGCCGCTCATGGCAGCCTCGCTGGAGCTGCAACCCGGCCGGCCATCGGTGCTACTGAATCTGGCGCGCGCTCTGCTTGCGCTCGGGCGAGCGGAGGATGCCCTGCGCTGCTGCGACCGAGCCGTCGCGCTGGACAGTGCTGCCGCGGAGGCATTTCGCCTGCGCGGGGCCGCGCTGGTGATGCTCGATCGCGGCGAGGAAGCGCTGGCGAACTTCGGCCAAGCGGTACGGCTGGCGCCGAAGGATGCCGGTGCGCTGACCGAGCTGGGCATCGCGCTCGAGGCGAGCGAGCGAGCGAGCGACGCGCTGACCTGCTTCGAACGTGCGATCAAGCTCGATGCGGGTCAGTCGCTGGCTCACCAGCATCTGGCCAAGCTCAGCGCAGCGATGGGCGATCACGAACGCGCGCTCGCCAGCATCGATCGGGCGCTGGCGCTGCAGCCGCACCTGGCCGCCCTGCACAGCAATCGCGGCAATTTCCTCACGCAACTGGGCCGCCCGGCCGAGGCGCTGGAGAGCTACGCCACCGCCCTGGCGATCGATCCCGCCAATCTGGACACCCTGCACAACCGCGCGCAGGCGCTCTCGCTGCTCGGTCGTTACGCCGAGGCGCTGCGCGACTACGACGAGCTGCGCTCGCGCGGCGGTGAGCGGGCCTCCGATCTGCTGGGGCGCGGCGCGGCACTGCTTGCCCTGGGCCGCCACGCGGAGGCGCTCGCGCCGCTGGCGCGCGCGGCGGCACTGCTGCCGCAGGGCAGTGAGGTCCACGCGCAGCACGGCACTGCGCTGCTGCGCATGGAGCGCTACGCGGAAGCGGTCGAGAGCTTCGACCGCGCTCTGGCCATCGGACCGCTTCGAGCGGACGTACTGAGCAATCGCGGCGTCGCGCTCGAGGCACTGGGCCGGGCCCAGGCGGCGCTCGGGGACTTCATTCGCGCCGCGGTCATCGACGGCACCGCGGCGGCGACCCACGTCAACATCGGGGTGCTGTCGGCGAAGTTGGGGCACTACGCCCAGGCGGCATCGAGCTTCGATCGGGCGCTCGCGATCGATCGCGACCAACCCGCGGCGCAGCTCGAGCTGGCGTTCCTGTATCTCGCGCAGGGCGATTTCCGCCGCGGCTGGCCGCTGTACGAAGCGCGCTTTCGCGTGCCCGCGCTCGCGGTCCCGGCGCGCGACTTCGGCGTGCCGCGCTGGACCGGGGAGGCGCCGATCGCCGGCAAGATCCTGCTGGTGCACGCCGAACAGGGTCTGGGCGATGCGATTCAGTTCTGCCGCTACCTGCCGCTGCTGGCCGAGCGCGGTGCCACCGTGGTGTTCGAGGTGATGGCGCAGCTCAAGGCGCTGATGCGCACCTTGCCGGGAGCGATTCACGTGATCGGCCGCGGCGGGGCGCTTCCGCCAGTCGACTATCATTGTCCACTCATGAGCCTGCCGCTGGCCTTGGGCACTCAGGTTGCCAGCATTCCGCAACAGGTGCCTTATCTGGCAGCCGATCCGGTCCGCGCCACCGACTGGGCCGCGCGGCTGCGACACCTGCCGGGTTTGCGCGTCGGACTCGCCTGGCAGGGTAACGCCCAGGTCGAGCGCTTGACCTGGGCACGCGGGCGCTCGCCGCCGCTCGCGGTATTCGAGCCGCTCACTCGAATCCCGGGGGTCACTCTGGTGTCACTGCAGCAGGGCGAGGGATTGCAGCAGCTGCATGCAGCGCCATTTCGCGACCGCATCTTTTTCCCCGGCGAGGAAGCCGGTCCGGATGCATTTCTCGACACCGCTGCGATGATGGCGTCGCTCGATCTGATCATCAGCTCGGATACCTCGGTCGCGCACCTGGCCGCGGCGCTGGCGCGGCCGACCTGGGTGGCGCTGAGCGGCGCGCCCGATTGGCGCTGGCTGCGCGAGCGCAGCGATAGCCCCTGGTACCCGACGCTGCGCCTGTTCCGTCAACCGGGACCGAGCAATCGCTGGGACCTGCTAGTTGCCGACCTGGCCAGATCTCTCGAGGCGCTCATCGCCGAGCGCGCGCACTAGCCGGACGGCGGCTGCGATCGATGTCCGTGCGCGATGATCCCGAAGAGATGCTGCAGCTGGCACGAGCTGACCTCGCCGGCGAGCGGCTGGCGGCTGCGGAGAGCAAATGCCTTGAAGTGCTCAGTGCCCATTATCATCACGCTGGCGCACTCGGGGTGCTGGGCCAGGTGTTGTACGCCCGCGGCCAGCACGAGGAGGCGGTGCGGGTCTTCAATGCACTCACCGTGATGCAACCGAACGTGCGCGAGCACTGGCAGAACCTCGGCACCGCGCTGCGACCGACGCGGCGTCACGATGAGGCGATCGCGGCATTCGATCGCGCGCTGCGGCTGGCACCGCCGTCGGCCACACTGCTGTATAACCTCGGTGTGCTGCAGATGGAGCGCTGCGACTACGACGCGGCATACCTGGCATTGCGCGACGCCGTTGGCTTAGCGCCCAATGATGCGACCACGCGCTGGGCTTTTGCCCAATGTTGCTACGAGCTGACCAATAACGATGAAGCCCTGGCAACGCTCGAAAATTGGCAGCAGCTGCAGGGGCTGACACCCCAGATCACCGCGCAGATCGCGGGCCTGCTGGTCATGATGGGTGAGACGCGCCGCGCCGCTTCCGCCATCGAGCAGCTGGCGTCCAGTCCGCCGGTTAAGGGGCGCGCGCCCGTAGTGCTGGCGAGCATCCTGGAGCGCCTGCATCGGCTGGACGAGGCCCGCGGCATCCTACAGCGTTTGGAACAGCAGGAGCGCGATCCCGAAACCCAGACCGACTGGCTGCAGGTATCGGCGCAGCTAGCCGCGCGGGCCGGCCAGCACCAGCTGGCACTGACTCATCTGACCGCAGCTTTGCCGCAGCATCAGGTGTATGCGCGCAAGTACCACGCATTGTTTCCAATGGCGAAAGCGCTCGATGCACTGGGCCGTTACGACGAGGCCTACGCGGCCGCCCAGGACGCGCATCGCTCGCAGGTTGCCTTCATCGGCGCTGCGATAGGCAAGCCCGCTGACAGGCCGTCTTGGATGTCAAGGCGCATCGCCCGTGGTTGCGACCCGGCTGACGTCGCCACCTGGAACGAGGGACCATCGGTCGAAGAGTCGCCCATCTTCGTCGTCGGATTCCCGCGTTCGGGCACAACGCTGCTCGAACAGGTGCTGGATGCGCACCCGCTGCTGCAGTCGATGGACGAGCAGCCGTTCATGATGCGGGCGTGTGCCGCACTCTGCGAAGGTCCTGTGAGCTACCCCGACGAGCTCGGCAAATTGGACGCCAGTGCCCTCGATGAGATCCGCGGGCGCTACTGGGACGGCGTGCGCCGCAAGATCGACCTGTCGCCGGCAAAGCGCCTGGTGGACAAGGGCCCGATGAATATGACGGTGCTGCCGCTGATTCGGCGACTGTTTCCGCGCGCGCGCATCATCCTGACGATCCGCCACCCTTGCGATGTCTTGCTGAGCTGCTATTTCCAGCAGTTCCGGTCGGCCGACCTGGCACTGCTATGCCGCGACCTGCCGACGCTGGCCCGCGCCTACGACAGCGCCTTTGCGTATTGGTATTCACAATGGCCGTTGCTGCGCCCGTCAAGCTATGAGCTGTTCTACGAGCACCTCACGGCTGACTTTCCTGCGCAGGTGCGCCAGCTGGCCGAATTTCTGCAATTGCCCTGGCACGAAGCCATGCTCTCACCGGGCGAGCACGCCCGCGCCAAGGGATTCATCAGCACCCCGAGCTACGCGCAGGTGACCGAACCGGTCAACAGCCGCTCGGTCGGCCGCTGGAAGCGCTATCAGCACCACTTCGAGCCGGTGTTGCCGGTGCTGATGCCATGGATCGAGCGCTGGGGCTACGCTCTTTAGCTGATGCGCTTGACACTTCGTCATGCGCCCTTTGTCGCCGCCAGCCACAGCGAGCCCATCGCGCCGTGCTCGATATGAACGACTCGCCGACCGCAAATTTCTTGCTCGGCTCGCTCTCCGCCTGCATCCACACCTGTCCATTGTCCAGCGTGAAGATATATTCGCCGCGCGACCCCTGGCCCAACGCGGCGATTCTTGCCGGGCAGTATTCCTCTTCTGCGCCGCCGCTCGCTTTCCGGATCGCGCTTGCGCGCGATGTCGGCCGTCAACCCGAAGCGGTCGGCCTCGAACTTCGGTAGCGTCGCCGCCAGCGCATCAAAGCAAGCAAGCCGACGCGCCTTGTCGCTCTCCGCCACACAACGTCGCATGCCGTCCGCCAACGCGTCGCTCGCGGCCCAGGTCGGCGAAATCGCCGCCGCCAGCAGCAGGCAGAGCCAGGCTCCTACGCGCCTCATCGCGAGCCCAACTCTGGGCCCTCATCCCCGTAGAAGCGGCCGATACCGATGGTGAGCGCGCGCACCAGATCCCTCTCGGCCGGGGTCAGCAGCGGATTCCAGATATCGAACAGCAGGATGATGCGCACCTGGTCGCTGTCGTTCCAGGCCTCGTGGTCGATGCTGTCGTCGAAAACCCAAGCCTCCCCGCGGCGCCATTCCCGTGTCTGCGAGCCCACCCGAAAGCCGCAGCCGGGCGGAATGATCAGCGGCAGATGCACGATCGAGCGCGTGTTCGTCGTGCCGGTATGCGGCGGCAGTCGCGTGTGCGGCTGGAGTACGGAGAAGTAGGCTCCCGGGCGCGTACAGCTCGATGTCGCACAGCGGCAATTGCGCCAGCACAGCCGCGGTCTTAGGGCACTTCTCCAGATGCTCGGGGATTGGCCTGCTGTCGTGCCAGAGGTGATACACGCTCCACTGAAGTGAGTGGTTGAGTGGACCCCACTGATCGATCGGCGCGCTATCCGGAACGTCGATGTACGGTCGAAACTCGGCGCGCTCGGCCTTAAGCACCGCCAGCGCCTCGGCCGCAATGTCGTCCGTGGCGGCCTCGAGCAGTGGCAACCAGGGGAACAGGGCGCGCGGGAAGAACTCCAGCGCTTGCAGATAGGGGAACATCACTGCCTTGGGTTGGCTGTAGTAGATGGGCCGCTTGCCCAAGTAGACGTCGTGACACGCCTGAAAGCGTTGCAGGTCCTCAGCGCGATGCAGCGCCTGTGGTCCGGCGAGCTCCCGGCTGAGGAACGCTTCCAAAGCCGCATTGCTGGCACCGCGTACCGCGCGCGCGTGGGCGAGAGCCGGCTCCAGCCGCGGTCCCACTTTTGCGCCGGAATCAACGCAGTCGATCGCGGCGCCGTAGAGAATCGCCGCTGCCTTGGGCCTGCCGTGCCGCTCCATCAGCTCGCCCTTCTGCAGCAACGCCGGCAGGTAGCGCGGCTCGATGCCCAGAGCCTTCTCGAGCGCTGCTTCCTCCGCAACCTTGTCGCCGAGCGTGCGGCAAACCCTGGCGAGATTCAGCCACAGCACCTTGGACTTGCCGTCAACGGCAATCGCGCGCTCGAACAGCTCGCGCGCGCGGGCCACGTTGCCGACGCGGTGCATATGCCCGCCAGCGGCATTGAGCACGAGCGGTTGCTGCGGTGCACGCGCCAGCGCCATTTCGACCAGCTTGAGCGCTTCGGCGGGCGGCTGGCTGGCCGACACCTGATTGATGGCCTCCGCCAGCGCACGCGCCTCCGGTTCACTGATGACTGCTGCGTTCACTGAAACCTCGCTATCGATATAGGTCACCATCCACGCTCGAAACAGCCCCAGGCTCACGCGCGGCGACGGTGCTTCGTGTTACGGTAGGTTGGTGCGAGACCAGGCTATTTTACGCGGCCAGACCCGTGAAATCCGCAGCGATTGCCAGGTGCTTGGCAGGTCTGCTGCTGCTGGGCCTTGTCGGCGCGCGCCGTCAGCGCTGGCGAGGTTTTGGGGATGGCGGATCCGGCATCCGGCCCCGGACGATTCGATGTTTGCGCTGCCGACCACGCGCGATCACATCGGCCGCGTGCTGATCCCCGTGACGATCAATGGGCACGGGCCGTTTCGCTTTATCGTCGATACCGGTGCCAACCACTCGACCATCGCGCCGCGTACGGTGCAGACGCTGGGGCTGATCCCGACGCAGGAGACCCCCTTTCATGTCGATGGGATCACCGGCGACGTGCAGGCGGCCTTCGTGAAGGTGGACGTTCTGCGCTCCGGGGATCTGACGATCGACGGTGCGGCGCTGCCGATCATCTGGGCGCCGGTCATGGCCGGCGCCGACGGCATCCTTGGCGCGGCGGGGCTGACCGAGAAGAGCCTGCTGATCGACTTCCAGCGCAACCGTGTCGAGATCGCACCTCACATCCAAACGCTGTGGCGTACCGCCGCGATCAAGATCCACGCACTGCGGCTGACCCATGGACTCATCACACTCGACACCGTCATCGGCGGTGTGCGCACTTGCGCCATTGTGGACACCGGCGCGGAGCGCACGCTCGGCAACCTGGCGCTGCGCGACGCCCTGAAGACGCAGCGCAAGCCGGGGTCGATCGCTGTGGTGACCTCGGTCTACGGGGCCACACAGGAAGTCGAATCGGGCGAGTTGCAGCGGGCACCGACGATCGTGCTCGATGGGCTGCGCATCACCGATGCCGAGATCGTCTACGGCGACTTTCACATCTTCAAGGTCTGGGCGCTGGACCAGAAACCCGCAATGATTCTCGGCATGGATGTGCTTGGCACCGTGGCCTCGCTCAGCATCGACTTCAAGAATCAGGACATCTATGTCGAGGGCCTGCGCAACGTTACGCATTCGATGCCGGTGACGCATGGCGACATCAACAACATGGCGATCAGGCACTGACCGTCGGTCACGGCGCCGCATCGGGCAACGGCAACGCATCGAAGGCGATCGTCAGCCGCGGCTGCGCGCCGTGAATCGGCGTCGTCCCGTGCCACATGTACGAAGGGAACAGCACCAGTCGGCCGGGGATCGGCTGCAGGTACTTCTCCGCGCTCGCGCCCGGCACCGGAAAACGCGTCTCGCCAAACTTGAGCCAGCCTGAACGCAGCGCTGTGTCGGCCACCTCCCCCGGCACATCCACGTAGTACGCCGAGCTGATCCAGCCCTGGGGATGCAGATGATTGACGTGGAAGCCCTCACGCTGCAGCTGCACCGACCAGGCGCCGGTGATTACTGCGCCGCCGACGTTGCGCGCTGACAGCGGATGCCCCGGCGCCTGGCCGAGCGCGCGCAGATAGTCGGCGATCGGCGCCTGGAAAGCCTGCAGTGCCGCGCGAATCGCAGCGTCGCTCTCGGCGATGAGATTGCGCGTGGTCTGACTGCCGTGCCGCAGGCTCTGATCCAAAGGATGGCTTGCGAACCGGTGGCGCGCCGTCAGCGCGGCGCGCAGCGCGGCGTTCAGCTCGGCGATCGAGGACCAACCCGGCGGGGGCTCCAGCAGGTAGCTGCGCACCAGCCGATCGTAGTCGTAGAGCTCGCGGTAGTGCTCGCGTCCGAGCAGCCGCGCCGCAGTGGCCTCGTAGGCGAGCCAGCTCTGGACCAGCGGTTCCCGGGCCCGCCACGCTGCGAGGTAAGGGAGTGCATCGTGCGCACGGCCGCGGGCCAGCAGGATTGCCACCAGCGTTTCGATGATCTCCGCGTCGTCGGGCAGCGCCGTTGCGGCGAGGAACGCCTCGTGTTCGGCTTCTGCCAGGCGCCCGGTCTCCTGCAGCAACTGGGCTAGCAGCGCGTGCAGCGGCGCTACCGGTCCGCGAGCAGTCAGGGCTTGCCGCAGCTGCCGTTCGGCCTCTTCGAAGCGGCCGGCGCCCCTGAGAATGCGGGCCAACTCGGTCTGGAGCGGCAAATTGCCGGGCTGTGCGGCGGCGATGGCCGCAAAATCGCGCGCAAAGGCCGGATCGGCGCGCATGTGACGCAGGCGCGCGAGATTGAGCTGGGCCTCGATGTCGGTGGGACGCAGCGCCACCGCGGCGGCGAACTCGCGCTCGGCCTCCTCCAGGCGGTAGAGCAGGCTGAGCGTGCGGCCGCGATTGAAGGCGAGCTCGAAATTGCGCACGCCGGCGGCGCGCGCGCGGTCGAGCGCCGCCAGCGCCTCCTCGGCCCGCTCCAGCCGCGACAGCAGCGCTCCAAGATTCTGGCGCGCAAAGCTCTGGCGCTCATCAAGCTCGAGTGCGCGCCGATAGGCGGCCTCAGCCTCGGCAACCTTGTTCTGGCGCTCGAGCACGAAGGCCAGCAGCGAGCAGGCGTCGGCATCCTGCGGCCGCTGCTGCAGCAGCGTGCGGGCCTCGACTTCGGCGGCGGCCGGCCGACCCAGCTCCTCGAGTATCACTACCAGAGCACGGCGCGCCGCATGCTCCATAGGAGCCTGCTCGAGCAGCTGCCGATAGGTCTCCGCGGCCTCGACCGCACGCCCGCTCCGGTGCAGCAGCTGGCCGAGATTGAGCTGGAACTTCAGGTTGGTGGGCTCGATTTGCAGGCTCTGCCGCACCAGCTGTTCGCCGGCGACGGCGTCGCCGGACTGCTCGCGGATCAGCCCGAGCAGGTGCAGCGCCGCGGGTTGCTGCGGGATCTGCGCCAGCAGCGCGCGGCAGGCGCGCTCGGCTTCGGCGAGGCACCCGTTCTGCATCAGATCGGCGATTGCGATGAGCCGCGACTGCAGCACGAAGCGCCGACTCAGGTCGGCCGATGTCGTCGGCGCGCCTGCTCACGAACTTGCGGGTCCGCCGCCGAGCAGTTGCCGCAGCCGGGCGTCGCCAGTCGCGCGCGATGCCGGGCCGCGGCACCCCTGAGCACGCCGTGGGCGGCCAGCGCATCGAGCAGGCGCTGCCGCGGCAGCATCGGCAGAAACGTCCACACCACGTAGCTGGCGGCAAACATCTTATTGATGGAGTCCACCAGGGCACGCGCCTCGGGCTCACTGATCGAATTCGCACTCACTGCAGGCGGCAGTCCTCGTACATCGGGTCAAGTGAATTTGGCCGACGGGCAACGGGCAACGGGCGACGGCATGCAAGCGTAACGCTTCGACGGCGCGCCTGCCAAATGAGACGGGTCGTGGGCCGGGCAGGTTCGGGTTTCCGCGAAGGCGATGCTCAGTGAGGCCACTGTTCCGAACACGTCCATTCCGATGATCATCGCGGGCCTGTCCTCCAGCGCCCAGACCTTGAAGATGTGGAGGTCACCATACACGATAGCGACGTCGGTGATGCGCGGCGATTCAATCGTAATCGGCGGCGCGGCCCGCTCGCCCGGTTCAACCACAGCCAGAACAGTTAGCCCTATCGGGCATCGAGATTCGGGATCGCATCGAACGCGATCGACAGGCGCGGCTCGCGGCCATGGATCGGATTGGTGCCGTGCCACATGTAGGATGGAAACAGCACCAGTCGCCCCGGCACCGGCTGGATGAATCGTTCCGGCGTCGCTCCGGGGACCGGGAAGCGGGTCTCGCCGAACTTGAGCCAGCCGGACTTCAGTGCCGGGTCCTGCACTTCCGCCGGCACGTCAACGTAGTAGGCCGAGCTGATCCAGCCCTGCGGATGCAGGTGATTGACGTGGAAGCCCTCGCGATTGAGCTGCACCGACCAGGCGCCGGTGATGGCAGCGCTGCCGCGGTTGCGCGCCGCGAGCGGATGCGACGGCGCATCGCCGAGCTCGCGCAGGTACGCGGCGATCGGCTGCTCGAACGCCCGCAGCACCGCCTTGATCGCCGCATCGTCCTCCGACAGCAGGTTGCGCGTGGTCTGGCTGCCGTGGCGCAGGCTCTGATCGAGCGGGTGCAGCGCCAGCTGGTGGCGCGGCTGCAGCGCTGCGCGCAGCGCGGCGTTGAGTTCCGCCATCGAAGTCCAACCCGGTGGCGGCTCGAGCTCGAAGCACCGCACCAGCCAATCGTAGTCGTACAGCTCGCGGTACTCGTCGCGGCCGAGCAGCCGCGCGGCGGTGGCCTCATACGCGATCCAGCTCTGCACCAGCGGCTCACGCCGCCGCTGTGGGACAAGGAACGCGAGCGCATCGTGCGCACGGCCACGTGACAGCAGAATCAGCACCAGCGTATCGATGATGAGTGAGTCGCCCGGCCTGGCGGCCGCCGCCTCGAGCGCCTCGGTCTCGGCTTCCGCCAGCCGTCCCGCCTCGTGCAGCAGCTGAGCGAGCAGCGAGCGCAACTCGGGCAGCGCCCCGCGCTCGCGCATCGATTGGCGCAGGTGCCGCTCGGCCAGCTCGACCGCGCCCGCGCCCTTGAGCACGGTGGCAAACGCGGTCTGCAGCGGCACGTTGCCCGGTTGCGCGGTCGCCGCGGCGGCGATATCGCGCGCGAACGCGGCGTCGGCGCGCATGAAGCGCAGGCGCGCCAGATTCACCTGGGCGTCGATATCGAAGGGCCTGAGCTTGAGCGCTTCGATGAAGGCGCGCTCGGCTTCGTCGAGCCGGTACAGCAGGCTCAGCGTGCGCCCGCGATTGAAATTGAGCTCGAAGCCGCTCGCGCCCAGGGCACGCGCCCGCTCCAATGCCGCCAGCGCTTCTTCGGCCCGTTCCATCCGCGACAGCAGCGAGCCGAGATTGTGGTGTGCGAAGACGTGCTTGTCATCGATGCTCAGCGCGCGTCGATAGGCGAGCTCGGCCTCCGGCAGCCGGCCCTGATCGCCGAGCACGAATGCCAGCAGCGCCCAGGCATCGGCATCCTCCGCGCCTTGCTCCAGCAGCGTGCGACATTCACGCTCGGCGTCCGCGTGCTGTCCCAGATCGCTGAGCGTGACCGCCAGCGAGTAGCGCGCCGCGCGCTCGGCCGGCGTACGTGCCAGCGACTGCCGGTAGGCCTGCGCCGCCTCGGGCAGTCGTCCGCGACGACGCAGCAGGTGCGCCAGGTTGAGCAGGTACTGCGCATTGCCCGGCTCGAGCGACAGGCTCTTGCGCACCAGCTGCTCGCCGGCCGATGCATCCCCGGCCTGCTCGCGTATCAGTCCGAGCATGTGCACCGCGTCGGGATGATTGGGTGCGCCGGCCAACAGCGCCTGACAGGCTTGCTCCGCCTCGCCGAGACGGCCGCCCTGCAGCATGTGGGTAATGGCGATCAGCCGGGACTGCACGGCGGGGACGTTCTGCATAGACGGCATGATATGCCAAGCTCACGGCAGCAAGCCCGAGGCGCCGGTGTCCGGCCGGAGCCGTTTGCAGCCGGTTTCCGGCGTTCAGGTCTTGATGCCCCCGCCCTTGGCAATCTTCGGCGCGTGCTCGCCCGCCGCCGCGCAGTTACCGCAGCCGGGCGTCGCCAGCCGCGCGCGGTGCCGGGCCGCGGCGCGCACCAGCACGCCGTGCGAGGCAAGCGCATCGAGCAGGCGTTGCCGCCGCATCATCGGCAGAAACGTCCAGACCACGTAGCCGGCGGCCAGCGCGACCAGCACGGCGATGATGAGCTGCTGCCACATGCCTTCAGGCTCCGGCGCCGAACAGCAGCGCAATGCGGTAGGTGGCGAAGGCGGCCGCGTAGGCCAGCACGAACAGGTAGCCGGCCATGATCAGCGGGTAGCGCCAGGTATTGGTTTCGCGCCGCACGGTGACCAGGGTCGACAGGCACTGCGGTGCGAACACGTACCAGGCGAGCAGCGACAGTGCGGTGGCAAGACTCCAGCTGTGCGCGATCATCGGACGCAGCGCGGTCTCGACGCCGGCGCCCCCGGCGTTGGACAGCGCGTATACCGTGCCGAGCGCTCCGACCACGACCTCGCGCGCGGCCAGCCCGGGCACCAGCGCGACACTGATCTGCCAGTTGAAGCCCAGCGGCGCAAAGATGTGCTCCAGGCCCGAGCCGAGCATGCCGGCGAAAGCAGTAGCGGATGGCCGGCCCGATGGCGCCCTCGGGCGGCGTCGGGTAGCTCGCCAGGAACCACATCAGCACCATCAGCGCCAGGATGATGGTGCCGACGCGCGACAGGAAGATCTGCGTGCGCTCCCACAGCCCGGTCACCAGGTTGCGCAGATTGGGCCAATGGTATTCCGGCAGTTCCATCAGCAGCGGGTGATAGCTCGAGCGCATGGTCGCGCGCTTCATCACCAGCGCTACCAGCACGGCGCCGGCTACTCCCGCCACGTACAACGCGAACAGCACCAGACCCTGCAGGTTGAACGGCCCGACACCGCGCGACGGAATGAAGGCGCCGATGATCAGCGCATACACCGGCAGGCGCGCCGAGCAGGTCATCATCGGTGCCAGCAGGATCGTCGCCAGCCGGTCGCGCACGCTCGGTATCGTGCGCGTCGCCATGATGCCGGGGATCGCGCATGAGAACGATGACAGCAGCGGTATGAAGGAGCGGCCCGAGAGCCCCACCCCGCCCATCAGCCGGTCGAGCAGGAAGGCGGCGCGCGGCAGATAGCCGCTGTCCTCGAGCAGCAGGATGAAGAAGAACAGGATCAGGATCTGCGGCAGGAACACCAGCACGCTGCCCGCGCCGGCGATCACGCCGTCGACCAGCAGGCTGCGCAGCGGCCCCGGCGCCATCAGCTGCTGCAGAGCGTGCCCGAGGGCCTGCATCGCGCCATTGATCCAGGCCACCGGGGCCTGGGCCCAGCTGAACACCGCCTGAAACATCAGAAACAGCAGCATCGCCAGCAGCACCGGACCTGCCAGCGGATGCATCACGATCGCATCCAGCCGCGCCAGCGCCCGATCGCGCAGCGGCTCCACGTAGCCGACTTCGCTCAGGATGTGGCGCACGTGCGCGCTGGGTCGCCGCGAGCTGCTCGTTGCTGTCGGCCGGCACGCTGAAGGCGGCGCGGGGCGCCGCGGTTGGCAGCGCATCGAGCGCATCGAGCAGCGCCGCCTCCCCGCCCGGGCGCACCGCGACCGTGGCTACCACGGGAACGCCGAGCTCACGCGACAACGCGGCGCAATCGAGCCGGAAGCCGCGGCGCTGCGCCAGATCGCTCATGTTGAGCGCCACGATCATCGGGATCGACAACCGCGTGAGCTCGAGCGCCAGGCGCAGCGACAGCCGCAGGTTGGTCGCGTCGAGCACGCAGATGATCATCTCGGGCGGCGTCTCGCCGCGCAGCCGGCCGGTCACCACATCGCGCGTGATCGCCTCATCGAGGGTCGTCGGCACCAGGCTGTAAGCCCCGGGCAGATCGGTCACGCGGTAGAGAAAATTGCGGCGTGCCCCGACGAACGCGCCCTCCTTGCGCTCGACCGTGACGCCGGGATAGTTCGCGACCTTCTGGCGGCTGCCGGTCAGGCGATTGAACAGCGCGGTCTTGCCGCAATTCGGGGCCCCCACGAGGGCCACACGGCGGGTCACGATATCAGGCGTCTGTCGCGTCACGGGCCCTGCGCGCGCTGTTCAGCGTTGCTGAGCGTGTGGCGGCGGCTCCACGCTGACCATGACGGCCTCGGCTTCGCGCCGGCGCAGCGCAAAGATCGAACAGCCGATCCGCACTGCAATCGGATCGCCGCCGGGCCGCAGCTCTTCAATGATTTCGATGCGTTCGCCGGGGACGAAGCCGAGTTCGATCAGTCGCCGCACGATGGTCGAGGCCCCGACGTCGCCGATCGTAGCCCCGGCCTTCGTGCCGGCGGCACCCGCCGCGGCGCCACCGCTGTGGGTGCCTTCGATAACCGTGCTGACCAGGCCGCGCGCACCCTTGTGCAGCCGGGCCAGGGAGACAGGGGCATCGACCTCTCCGGTGGGCAGGGGAGCCTCATGCCAGGCTCGACACGAATCCATGCTGCAGACCTCGCGGCTCGCTTAAGACAAATGCGAATTAGTCGCAATTGCATCTAAGGATAGCGCAGGCGCCCGGCGGACGCCACTTCGGAGCCTACGTATTGGGCAATCCGCGGCGGTGCCGCTTCACGGCCGGCCAATGAAACGCCGCCGAAGCCAGTAGTCGATCGAAAAGCTGCCCGCGCCGCGGCACAGCAAAACCAGCAGCATCGCGGCCCACTGGATATGGGTCGGCCACGCCTGCGGGTAGACGAACACCTCGATGATCGTGGTCATGCCGAGCAGCACCAGCGCCGCCGGACGCGTCAGAAAGCCGAGCACCAGCAGCACCGGCGTCGTGAGCTCGATCGCCGCGCCCAGATGAGCCGCGACGTCCGGCGGCAGCAGCGGCACCTTGTATTCGTCTTCGAACAACTGCAGCGTCGCGTCCCAGTTCGCCAGCTTGGTGGTGCCGGAATTCCAGAACACCGTGGCGACCGCAAACCGCAGCGGCAACGCCAGCACGCTGTAGGGCACGCGCTCGAGCGCACCGATGGCGCGCCCGATGGCGCCGACGATGCCCGGACGGTCGGGGGCGGGGGCAGTGGCGGAAGTGTTCATCAGCGCAGGTCTCCCGATGGCGCGGCCAGGTGAAAATCGACCAATCGACCCAGGGACAGATGCTCGGCGAGCCAGGCGTCGATCTCGCCCGCGGCAGCGTCGTCGAGCACGACATGCAGAGGCCGGCCGGCGCACAGCTGCGCGATGAAATCCCAGGCGGCCGTGTTCAATCGCCGCACCTGCACGCCCGCGGCATCGCGCTCGACGAGCAGCTGCACCGGGCCGCCCGCCAGGTCGATCGCCGCCATCGCGGCATCATTCTGATCAAGCACCGCGCGCCAGATCGCATCGGCGGGGAATTCCAGCCGCAGCAGACTCAATCCCGGATGCGCGCTGAAGCACACACGGGACATTGCCGACGCATCCAGCCCGGCCAGCCGCGCCAGATCCAGGCCCGGCACGTCGCTGGCATGCAGTGCGCGGTTCACCGCCCATTCGAGCTGCGCGACATCGGCCAGGTAGGACACCTTCGTCGCCGGCGGGAAGGCGCGCAGAAACCCCGGAAAGTCGGCGCCGTAGTCGTTCAGACAGGCACTCGCGGGCAGGTGCCGGCGGAAGAATGCACGCGCGCTGCGCTCGAAGAATTCCGCGCCGACCAGCCGCTGCACGGCGGGAAACGACAGCCGCAGCGCATTGGTCAGCGTGGTCAGGCAGGTATTGCGATAGATCGCCAGGCGCAGCGCGCCATCATCGCCTTCGAGCCACGCTGGCTCGAACGGACACGCATCCTGCGGCGACGGCGCCTCGCCGGGCGCCGCCGCATCCTGCAGCAGCTGCGCGCGCAGAGCCCGTTGCAGTTCAAGCAGCGCAGGCATGGTTACCCGCCTGCACCGCGCTCATCAGCCGCGTCGCCTGGGCCACCTCGTCCAGCAGCACCTCGAACGCCGGGATGTCGGTGTCCCACTCGATCAGCGTGGGTCTGGGGCCGAAGCGCCGCAGCGCCTGCACGTACAGCGCCCAGACCTCGGCGCTGACGCAGGCGCCGTGATGATCGATGTACACGGTGCGGCCGTTGTCGAGTGCGCGCAGCGCATGGCCGGCCAGATGGATCTCGCCAACGGCCGCGGCCGGCAGTGCGTTCAGATACGCCTGCGCGTCCCAGCCGTGGTTGCTGGCGCTGACGAAGATATTGTTGACGTCGCACAGGATGCCGCAGCCGGTGCGCTGCGCGAGCGAGGCCAGGAATTCCCATTCGGGAATCGTCGAGTGCCGGAACTGAAGGTAGGTCGATGGATTTTCGATCAGCAGCGCTCGCTGCAGCACCGCCTGCGCCTGCTCGACGTGGCGGCAGACCACATCGAGCGCCTCCTCGGTCATCGGCAACGGCAGCAGATCGGCCAGATACTGGCCGCCGAGCACGCTCCAGGACAGATGCTCGGACACCAGGCCGGGCTCGATGCTGCGCACCAGTTCGCCAAGGCGCTGCAGGTGGCGCGCATCGAGCTCCTCGGCGCTGCCCAGCGACAACCCGACGCCGTGCAGCGACAGCGGATAGTCGCGCCGCACGCGCTCGAGCACCCGGCGCACCGCGCCGCCGCCGAAATAATTTTCCGCGTGCAGCTCGAACCAGGCCACCGGCGGGCGTCCCTGCACCACCTGTTCGTGATGCGGGAAGCGCAGCCCGATTCCCGCCGCGGCGGGAATCGGGCCGTCATTGCACGCGTTGTGGCCGCTGCCCGGCACCTATCCGCCCTACATCGCCTTGGTGGTGCCGCCGGCGATCTTGGAGCAGTCGCCCGCCGGGAGCAGCACGAACGATTTCGGATCACGCGCCGTCGTCGCCTGGCCGGCGCAGGAATGCGCGCCCGCGGCGCAGTCATTCTTGGCGGCGGCATTGATGCCGTAACACTTTTCCATCTTTTCCTTCCCCATGTCCTTCGAGGATTCGTCGGCGGCGCGCACCGGCGCCTGCAGCACCAGCGCGAGCCCTACCGCGGCGGACAGGGTCGAGGCGGCCAATAGGTATCGATTCATGATGATCCCCTTGTGTCTTTCGGTCCCCGGTATTGGGGCCACGTGGGTAAGTTCGGTATCGCGGGCGAAAGGTTACACTGGGCAGCGTGCCACCGACCGACCCGACCCCAGAGCAGCGCGACCAGGCCTGGTCAGCGCTGATGCGCGCCGCGCAGTCCGGCGACCGCGGCGCCTATGAGCGGCTGCTGCGGGAAGTCTCGCCGTTGATTCGCGCGCTGGTGCGCCGTCATTGCAGCAATCATGCCGATATCGAGGAAATGGTCCAGGACACGCTGCTGACGCTGCATCGGGTGCGCCACACCTACGATCCGGCCCGGCCGTTCAGCCCGTGGCTGGCGGCGATCGCCTGGCGCCGGAGCATCGATGCGCTGCGGCGTCGGATCCGGGTCTCGCGCTATGAGAGCCCGGAGCAAGGCGTGTATGAAACCTTTGCCGATGCTGCAGCGAATAACGATCTGGAGGCGGTGCGCTCGGCGGACGAGGTCGGTGACTTATTGAAGGCGCTGCCGGCGCGGCAGCGCGAGGCGCTGGAGGCGCTGAAGCTCAAGCAGATGACCCTCGCCGAGGCCTCGGCAGTGTCAGGCCAGTCGGTGGCGGCGCTCAAGGTGAACACGCACCGCGCGCTCAAGGCGCTGCGCGCGCTGGTCGAAGGGCGCGAGCGCTGAAGCGGCGGCAGGAGCAGGGAATTTGTCGGCGATGCAGACCGATGAGCTGATCGAATCGCTGGCGGCGCGGCTGCAGCCGGTACGGCGCATGCGTGCCCCGGTGCTGCGCGCACTGTCGTGGCTGGCGGTCGTCGGGGCGGTCGCGGGCGGCTTTCTGCTGCTGCACAAGGGCGGCCTCAACGTCTTCATGCAGCGCGTCGCGGTGCCGCGCGTCGCGGTGGAGTGCGTTGGCACCGGTCTGACCGCGATCGCCGCGGTGGTTGCCGCGTTCGAGCTGTCGGTGCCCGGGCGCTCGCCGCGCTGGGCCTACCTGCCGGTGCCGCCATTGCTGCTGTGGCTCGCGGCCAGTGGGTTCGGCTGCCTCAGCAATGGCTGGAGTCTCTATGGAACCGGCGGCATCGCCGGTGAGAGCCCCGGTTGTTTCACATTCATCGTGCTCGCGAGCCTGCCATTGGCAACCGGCCTGTTCTGGATGCTGCGCCGGGCGCGGCCGATCGCACCATTGCCGGTCGCCACGCTCGGCACGCTCGGCGTGGCCGCCACCGCAGCGTTCATTCTGGAGTTCTTTCACCCGTTCGACGTGACGGTGATCGACCTGACGCTGCACCTGGCCGCGATCGGGCTGGTAATGCTGATCGGCACGCTGTGGCGACGGCCGCTGCTGGCGGTGACCGATTAGGACTGACCCGCACCGACACGGGCCATGACCGCCAGCGCCGCGGCGTGAACGATGGCTAAAAGCGCAGCGTGAGCGTATCGAACAGCGTGAGTCGCGGGCCGTACGCCGACTGGAAGATGCCAATACCATCGGCAGGTCGGATCAGATTGACGCGATCGAACAGGTTGAGCACCGAAATGCGGTTGCTCAGCACGCCCAATCCCGCGATCCGGAACGATCGCTCGGCACTGATGTTGACCTGCACCACCTGCGGCAACCGTTCCAGATCCGCAAAGCCGGAACGCAAGCCGCTGCTGTAGAGCGCGTCGGCACTGAAGGAGTAGTCCCGCAGCCGCCAGCTGGCGCCGGCGGCCGCGCCGTATAGCGGCTGGTGGTCCAGCACGATGTCGTGGCTGTCGATGTAAGCCAGCTCGTCGGCCGGGAAATTGAATTGCCCGGTCACGACGCCGCGCTGCCAGTTGGTGCCGGTGGTGACGCTGGCGTACGCGCTAACCGGGTCGCTCTTGTACCGGGCGCCAACCTCGGCGCCCCAGATGTAGCCGCGGCCGTAATTGAACGGCGCGAAGATCGGCACCACCCCGAACTGACCGGTGTCGAGATAGTGCTCGGTGCGCTCGTAGTACAGGTCAGCCGACAGCGCGAACTTCGCCGTCACGCGTCGCGTCACGCCGGCATCCCATTCGTAGTCGTCCTCGGGCAGCGGCGTCGGGATACCGGGCGGGCCGGCCGCGGTGGTGCCCGCGAACGCGGCTTGGGCCGTGGGTGAAATGCCCAGGAACGACGGCACCTGGAAATAGCGCGCGAAGCCGGCGTGCAGCGTCGTCGCGCCGCCAGCCGTGTAGATGAGATTCAACGTCGGGCTGAGCTGCTGGCCGCTGGTGAAGCCGCTCAGGTGGTCCCAGCGCAGCCCGATGTTGGCGCGCAGCTGCGGTGTCATCTGCCACAGATCGTTGAGGTAGACACCGAGCACCACATTGCTGGCCTGGGAGTTATTGATGATGCGCAGCGGAACATCGCTGCTCTGCATGCAGCTGCTGTCCTGGGCGCAGGCGGCGTCGATCGGAAACACCAGCGAGGAGTCGTTGGCGCTGACACGGTAGTCGCCGGCGTAGAAACCGGTGCTGGCGGTGTGCGCACCCAGCACATAGGTCAGGTCGGCCTGCAGCGTATGGTCGTGATCCACGTGGCTCGCGGTGGATGCGATACCCTGGTAGATCAGCTCGCCGACCGGGTCGGGCACGAAGCGCTGTGAGATCCCATGCTCGGTGTACGCCACCTGATAGCTCAGATTGCTGCGCGCTGAGCCGCTGAGCGCCACCACGGCCAGGTAGTCGCTGAAGTTGAGCCTGGAATTGATCGCCGCGGATGACGGCGGAAAGTCGGTGCCTGCCAGCGCGAATGCCGGCGCCAGACCCGCGACGTTGGGCAGCTGATTGTTGCTGCTGGCGCCCGAGAGCAGCAGGCTCAGGCTGGCGCTGGAGCTGACCGGGTGGGAGAAGAAGCCGAACGCCTGGCCCTGTTGCGTACGGTCGTGGATCGGGTCCGGTCCCGGCGTGGCCGAACTGAACGCCGTGTTGCTCTGCGCATAGGTCAGGCTGACGTAGGAGCTGAGCCGGTCGTCGCATCCGGCATATTGCAGGCTGGGCTGCAGCATGTCTCGCTGGCCGGCGAGCACACTGAGCTCGCCGCCGGGATGCTCGCAGCCATCCTTGCTGCGAATGTCCACGACCCCACCGGTCGCGTAGCTGTAGCGTGCCGGAAGGATGCCATCCAGCAGGTCGAGCTGTTTCACGAACAGCGGGTTGATCATCGACAGGAATGAGGGATTGGTATTGATGTCGATCGGAACCATCACGCCGTTGATCTGGTACTGGAACTGCGGGCCCTCGGTATTGCGGATGTGGATCTGCTGATTCTGATCGATGGCGACACCCGGCATCTGTGCGAGCACGTCCGTGATCGGTGCCGCCGCTCCGGTTGGCAGGTCGTTGATGTCCTGCGAGGTGACCGCGTAATCGTTGGCCCCGGTGGGCGAGACTTCCGGTCCACCGAGACGAGTCGCTTCAACGACCACCGTTTCGAGCCGGTACGTGCCCGGCACGGGTGCCGCGGCGCCGCTTGCCATCGCGATCTGAACGTTATCGCCACCGCCGGTGCCACCGTCGCCCGCGACCCCATCGGTGTCGACTGCCGTCTCGGCGTGCAGCCGGACGGCAAGGACCGAGAGCAGCAGCGCCGATCGATGCGCGCGCAGTGCCAGGCGCGGGCACCGTAAGCTTCGGGGCATCAACAGGACCTCATCAATAATGCGAACGAGAATCGTTCTTATTATCAATACTAGGAGCCCCGCCATCGCCGGTCAAGCCGAGGCAAGGACAAGGATTACGAGTGCCGACCCACTGCGGTGCGCCACGGAAGATTGCGGCGATTCGCCGGGCTTTCTCGGCGACTAGCGGCGATAATCGCTTATTATCGTCGAATTTGAGCCAATCAGGCGTCGATCCGCGCCGATTCGGCGGAGCGCCGCAACGACCTTGACGACCTAGGCGATCTCGATCGCAATCGCCGTGGCCTCGCCGCCACCGATGCACAGCGAGGCAATGCCGCGCTTGAGCCCGCGGCCCCTCAGCGCGTGCAACAGCGTGGTCATGATCCGGGCACCACTGGCCCCGATCGGATGGCCGAGCGCGCAGGCACCGCCATTGACGTTGACCCGGGCATGATCGAGGCCGACATCGCGCATCGCAGCCATCGTCACGACCGCGAACGCCTCGTTGATCTCGTACAGATCGACCTGGCCGGCGTTCCACCCGGCCTTCTCCAATACCCTCTTGATCGCACCCGCCGGCGCAGTCGTGAACCATTCGGGCGCGTGCGCGAAGCTCGCGTAGGCGACGACCCGTGCCAACGGCGCGGCGCCGGCAGCGCGCGCCGCCGATGCACTCGCCAGGACCAGCGCCGATGCGCCATCGGCAATCGACGATGAGCTCGCCGCGGTCACCGTGCCTTCCTTGCTGAACGCCGGCTTCAGGCTCGCAATCTTGCTGATGTCGCAATTGAACGGCGGCTCGTCGCGCTCGACGATCTGATCGCCCTTGCGCCCCTTGACCGTCACGGGGGTAATCTCAGCGCTGAAGGCGCCGTTGCCGCACGCCGCCTGCGCGCGGCGCACCGACTCGGCGGCGAACGCATCCTGATCGGCACGCGTGAACTGGTATTTCCTGGCGGTCGCATCCGCAAAGTGGCCCATCATCTGGCCGTCGTACGGATTTTGCAGGCCATCGTAGAACATGTGGTCGAGGATCTCCCCGTGCCCCATGCGATAGCCCTGCCGCGCCTTCGGCAGCAGATACGGCGCGTTGGTCATCGACTCGAAGCCGCCCGCGACCACGATGCGCGCCGACCCGGCGCGAATCGAATCGCAGCCGAGCATTGCGCTGCGCATGCCCGAGCCGCACACCTTGTTGATCGTCGTGACCGGCACGCCGTTCGGCACACCGGCGCCGATCGACGCCTGGCGCGCCGGTGCCTGCCCGAGTCCCGCGGGCAGCACGCAGCCGAGGATCACCTCATCGACCTGCTCGGCGCTGACGCGACTGTCCGCGATTGCAGCTCGAACCGCGGCGGCGCCGAGTTGCGGGGCGGTCGCGCCGCTGAGCGCGCCCTGAAAGGCGCCGATCGGAGTGCGCCGCGCGGCCACGATGAAGATGTCCTCGCTCATACAGTGCCCCTGGGAATGCTTGTCGGAATCGGAAATGAGACCCGCTTCAGGACCGAATGTCTATTGCGGAAAATGCGTGCCTGGCGCCGCGCGCTATGCGCGGGCGTGCACAGCGGAGCGGAACCGGGCCGTGGTCCTGGCGCGCACGTCCGCCTCGGTCACGCCCGGGGCCAGTTCGATCAGATCAAACCCGACATGGCGGTCCGGACGGCTGAACACGGCCAGGTCGGTGATCAGCAGGTCCACGACCGAGGCGCCCGTGAGCGGCAGCTCGCAGCTCGGCTTGAACTTCGGTGAGCCATCGCGCGCGACATGTTCCATCAGCACGATCACGCGCCGCACGCCCGCCACCAGGTCCATGGCGCCGCCCATGCCTTTGACCATCTTTGCCCGGCACCATCCAGTTGGCGAGATCCCCGCGCTCGGAGACCTCCATGCCGCCGAGCACCGACAGGTCGATATGCCCGCCGCGGATCATGCCGAAGCTGTCGGCGGACGAAAAATAGGACGAGATCGGCAGCTCGGTGATGGTCTGCTTGCCGGCGTTGATCAGGTCCGGATCCTCGTCGCCCTCGTACGGAAACGGTCCCATGCCGAGCATGCCATTCTCCGACTGCAGCACCACCTTCATGCCGGCGGGAATGTAATTGGCCACCAGCGTCGGGATGCCGATGCCGAGATTGACGTAGAAGCCGTCATGCAGCTCGTGCGCGGCGCGCTCGGCCATCTGTTCACGCGACCACGGCATGACTGCCCCGCTTGCGCACCGTGCGCTGCTCGATCGGCTTCTGGTAGTTGCGCCCCTGCACGATCCGCTGCACGAAGATGCCCGGGGTATGGATCTGGTCGGGATCGAGCGTGCCGACGTCCACCAGTTGCTCGACTTCCGCCACGGTGATGCGACCCGCGGTGGCCATCACCGGATTGAAATTGCGCGCCGTCTTGCGATAGATCGAGATTGCCCTCGCGATCGCCCTTCCAGGCCTTGACGATCGCCAGGTCTGCCGTCAGGCCGGTCTCGAGCACGTAGGTCTCGCCGTCGACCACGCGCGTCTCCTTGCCTTGCGCCACCTGCGTGCCGGCGCCGGTGCGCGTATAGAACCCATAGATGCCGGCGCCCCCGGCGCGGATGCGCTCGGCCAGCGTGCCCTGCGGGTTGAATTCGATCTCGAGCTCGCCGGCCAGATACTGCCGCTCGAATTCCTTGTTCTCGCCGACGTAGGAGGAGATCATCTTGCGAATCTGGCGTGACTTGAGCAGCTGACCCAGGCCGAGATCATCGATGCCGGCATTGTTCGAAATCACGGTCAGTTGCCTGGACCCCGAGCTCGCGCAGGGCGGCGATCAGATGCTCCGGCACGCCGCACAGGCCGAAGCCGCCCGACATGCACCGACATGCCGTCGCGCGCGATGTCGGCCAGTGCCGCCAGCGCGTCCGGAAACACCTTGCCTGCGGCAGCCGGCGCCGTCGCCATGGTAACCCCCTGCTTGAATCCCACGAGCTGGGACACGAAAGGATACTAGAATTCGGCCGGCCCCTGCACCGCCAGCTCCCCGCTGCGGCCCGGCACCGACCCCGGGCGCACGCGCGCCGCGGGCAGGCTCTCGACATCCAGCGCCGCGAACAGCGTATGCATCGACACCAGCTGGTAGCCCTGTGCCTGCCAGCCCTGGATCAGCCGCCTGAATACCGGCAGCAGCTTCATGCCCTCGAGCTCGGCATGCAGCGTGAACACGTGCCCGTGGCGCAGGCTGCGCGTTCGCTCGAGCAGCGCCTGGTGAACGTTGTCGGTGGTGATGCCGTCGACGCCGATCAACTCATCGAGCGTCGGCAGCGTCGTCGGCAGCTGCGGGCAGGCGCTGCGGCGCGCAGGCAGTGGCGGCTGCGGCAACGCTGCCGCGGGCGCGGATAGCAGCGGCACGAACGGCGTCTCGCCGCGCGTGTCCGAGGCATAGAGGAAGCCCAGCTCCGGTTCGAGTTCGAGCGCCGCATCGTTCATCTGCCAGCCGGCGGCACCGTGTACCTGCGGCGGCACGCCGAACACCTCGCGAAACCGCAGCACCGCACGCAGCATCTGCTCGCGGGTCCAGGCGGGATCGCGCCGGCTGACATAGTCCTGCCAGGTGGTGTGATCGAAGCAGTGCACGCCCACCTCGAACCCGGCCTCGCGCACGCGTCGCATGATCGGCGCGGCGCGCCGTCCGATGTCCGGCCCCGGCAGCAGCGTGCCGTACAGCAGCGTGCGCAGCCCGTAGTGCTCGAGCACCGAGGTGCGCGACACCTTGCGGGCAAAGTCGAAGAAGCCGGGCCGGAACACGCGGCGTAGCGCGCGCCCGGTGTGATCGGGTCCGAGGCTGAATAGAAACGTGGCGTCAGCCGCTGCGCGTTTCAGCACCTCGAGCAGCGCCGGCACGCCCTCGCGCGTACCGCGCAGCGTATCGACGTCAACCTTGAGCGCCAGCTGCACGGCGGGCTCATCGCCCACGGCACGGGCCTCGCCCCAGGCGCGGGCCTCGACCAAGGCACAGGCCCCGCCCGAGGCACAGGCCCCGCCCCAGGTTCGGGCCCGTCGGGCAATGGTTGCGGATAGCGGACGGGCTTTCCATCATTGAAAGATCTATACCTGAGTCGGATTGCGGATTCGGCGTGCGAAATCCGGCACGAATTATGCCGCAGTGCATGCATCGAAGTCTGACTAACTTAGGTCATGTTTCCTGACAGCGACAGGTGGCGTGCGCTTAGTCCGAGCACGTATCGTTTCGGGCAGGATCGGAACAGCATGATCAGATTCCAGCAATGGCTCGGCGGCCTGATGAACGCGATCGGCGCGCCGGGGTTCATCCGGGACACGGACTACCGGTCGAGAACCTTTGGCACTCGCGTGCAGATCAGGTGCGGCAATCTGTTCACGGTCATCTCGGTGAACGGCATCGACGTCTATGTGTGCCGTTTCACCGGAACGATCCATGGCATCGGATTCAGCCCGACCGGCGGATGCATCACGGCGTCGGCGCGCGAAGCGATCCCTGCCGGCGCATTGCCCGGTGCAGTGGCGGAACCGCCCCCCAGCCCGGCCCTGTCGCAGCCGGCCGCCTGACTAATCCAGCAGCAGTGCGGCCTGGCCGATCTCGCCGCGGTAGGCGTCGAAGATCTGCCGCAGCGCCTGCTGCATGCTCACGCGCGGCGTCCACTCCAGATCGGCCCGGGTGTTGTCGATCTTCGGCACGCGATTCTCCACGTCCTGGTAGCCCTTGCCGTAGTACTCGGCCGCGGTGGTATCGACCAGGCGCACCTTGGCGGCATTGGTCGCGGTATTCGGCATAGGTCGCCGCCACGCTGCAGCATCTCGC
The DNA here is from genome assembly GCA_963701975.1 of uncultured Gammaproteobacteria bacterium. Taxonomy (GTDB): domain Bacteria; phylum Pseudomonadota; class Gammaproteobacteria; order Steroidobacterales; family Steroidobacteraceae; genus FEN-1191. The sequence goes on along the minus strand of OY969692.1, from coordinate 1,491,941 downwards.
TGCGCGAGCTCGCGCACCGACAGGCTGTTGGCCGGATTGCCGACGTTGAAGATCTTGCGGCTGGCGCGGCCGTCGCGCGTTGTCGATCATCTTCATCAGCGCATCGATGCCGTCGCTGATGCCGGTGAAGCAGCGGCGCTGCTGGCCGCCATCGACCAGCCGCACGTCCTCGCCGCGCACGATGTGACCCGAGAAACTGCGTGATGACGCGCGAGCTGCCCTCCTTCGCGGCGTGCATGTTGTCGAGGCCCGGGCCGATCCAGTTGAACGGCCGGAACAGCGTGTAGTCGAGCTCGTCGCGCATGCCATAGGCGTGGATCACGCGATCGAGCAGCTGCTTGGAGCAGGCGTAGATCCAGCGCGGCTTGTCGATCGGGCCGTAGATCAGCTCGGAGGCATACGGGTCGAACTCGCTGTCGTGGCACATGCCGTAGACCTCCGAGGTCGACGGAAACAGCACGCGCTTGCGGTGCTTCACGCACAGCCGGACGATGGCAAGGTTGGCCTCGAAGTCGAGCTCGAACACCCGCAGCGGCTCGCGCACGTAGGTCGCCGGAGTCGCGATCGCCACCAGCGGCAGCACCACGTCGCATTTCTTGATGTGGTACTCGATCCACTCGCGATTGATGGTGATGTCGCCCTCGAAGAAATGCAGGCGCGGATTCTCCAGCAGCGGCGCAATGCGATCGCTGTACATGTCCATGCCGAACACGCGCCAGTCGGTGGTCTGCGAGGATGCGCGTCGACAGGTGATGGCCGATGAAGCCGTTGACGCCGAGGATCAGAGATGTTCTTCATCGCGCTCACTCCATGACCGGGCTCGAGTGCCAGCGACGCGCTCGCCGAAGCGCGCGTGAAACGCCTCGGCGCTGCGCGACATCCTGCACCGAGTTCGAACTCCAGCAGCTTCAGTGCGCCGTCGTGACACAGCGCGTAGACGTCGCCGTCGTGCCAGCGCAGCACCGGCGGCTCGGCGCGCGGCCCGCGCCGCCGCGGGCAGCGAGCGCAGGATGCGCAGCGGCATGCCCTGCGCCTCGCTGATACGCGCCGGGATACGGCGGCGCCACGGCGCGGATCAGATTATGCACCGCGCGCGCGCCGCGGCGCCAGTCGATCGCGCCGTCGCGCGCGCGTGCGGCGGCCGAAATAGCTGCCCGCCGCCAGATCCTGCGGCGATGCGGCGCGCGTGCCGGCAATCAGCGCCGGCAGCGCAGCGATGCAGCGCCAGCTCAGCCGCCACCGTGACCTTGCGAAACACTTCGAGCGCGGTGTCGTCCGGCAGGATCGGCACCGCCTCGCTGCTCCACGATGTCGCCGGCGTCGGGCTTGCGCGACCATCGCGTGCAGCGTCGCGCCGGTCTCGCGCTCGCCGTGCAGCACCGCCCAGTTCACCGGCGCGCGGCCGCGATACTTCGGCAGCAGCGAGCCGTGCATGTTGTAGGCGCCGCGCGTCGGGCAGCGCCAGCAGCTCGGCGCCGAGCATCGAGCGATAGTAGAACGAGAACAGGAAATCCGGCTGCAGCGCACGCACCTGCTCGACGACTTCGGCGCGTTGGGATCGTCCGGCGTGAGCACGCTGATGCCGTGCCAGCGCGCATGGCGCGCGACGCTGTCGAACCAGATGTGTCTCGCCCGGGCGCATCGAGGTGGGTGAACACCAGCGCCACCTCCACCCCGTGCGCGAGCAGCGTGCGCAGGCAGCGCACGCCGACGTCGTGATAGGCGAACACCACCGCGCACGGCGCGCGGCCCGGGCTCACCGCCATTGCTCGCAGCTCGCCGCATCTCCTCGCGGCTTACCTCTGCTCCCCGCGGTGTGACCGAGCGTCGCCGCTCCGGATCCTCGCGCTGCTCCAGCACCGCGCCGACGATGTAGCGCGGCCGACGCCGCACCTCGTCGTAGATGCGGCCCGACGTATTCGCCGAGCAGTCCGACGCCGAACAGCGCCACGCCGATGCAGGAAGAACGCGATCGCGAACAGCGTGAACACGCCCTCGGCCTCCGGGCCGACCACGAAGCGGCGCACGACCAGGACAGCACGAACAGCACCGACAGCAGCGCGATCACGATACCGATGCCCGAGAACAGCTGCACCGGCACGGTCGAAAAACCGGTCATCAGGTCGAAGTTCAGCCGCATCAGGCTGAACAGCGAATACTTCGATTCGCCGGCGCCGCGATCCTCGTGCGCCACGCTGGATCTCGGTCGGGTGCATCGCGAACGTATAGGCCAGCGCCGGCATGAAGGTGTTGTATTCCGAGCACTGGATTGACCGCATCGACCACCGCGCGAGCGTAGCCGCGGAACATGCAGCCCTGGTCGGTGATGCTGCACGCGCGTGGTGCGCTCGCGGATCGCGTTGACCAGGCGCGAGGCGTAGCGGCGCCAGGCGACGTCCTGGCGCTGCGATGCGGATGGTGCCGACGTAGTCGTGACCGGCATCGAGCTCGGCGAGCAGGCGGCCGATCTCCTCCGGCGGATTCTGCAGGTCGGCATCGAGCGTGATCACGTAGCGGCCGCGGCTGTGGGCGAAACCGGCGAGGATCGCGCGGTGCTGGCCGAAATTGCTCGAGAACAACACCACGCGCGTGACGTCCGGGCGCAGCTCGAACTGCTCGCGCAGCAACGCGGCCGAGCGGTCACGGCTGCCATCGTTGACGAACACGATCTCGTAGCTGCGCGCCGAGCGCATCGAGCGCCGGATACAGCCGCGCGAACAGCGCCGGCAGCACCTCCTCCTCGTTGTAGACGGGAATGACGACGCTCAGCTCGGGTGCTGACTGCGGCATGGTGCGCACCGTCAGCGCCCGGACACGGGCACGGCGCCGGCACTGCCGGAGCGCCGGAAGCGCCGGCGATGGCGGCAGGGCCGGCGGCGGCAGGGGCGGCGGCGCGCGCGCGGGTGACAACGCCTTCAGGATGCGCGCGCTCTGCCCGCATACCCGCTCGACGTCCGCATCGCGCATCGCCGGGAACAGCGGCAGCGTGGCGATGCCGCGCCCGATGCGCTCGGCGATGCGGGAAATCCCCGGGCTTGAAGCCCATCCGCCGGTACAGCGTCAGCAGATGAATCGCCGGATAGTGCACGCCGACGCCGATGCCCTGCGGCGTGCATCTGCGCGATGAAGGCGCCGCGCTCGATGTGCGCGGGCAGCACGATCTGGAACATGTGCCAGTTGCTGTTGCGCGAAATCCTCGAGCGGCAGCTCGCAGCCGAGCGAGCGGTCGAAGCACTGGAAATAACGACGCGCCAGCGCGTGGCGGCGCGCGGTGAATTCCTCGAGGCGCGGCAGCTGGCCGAGGCCGATGCGCGCCGCGATGTCGGTCAGGTTGTGCTTGCCGCCGGGCAGCGTCGCGTCGAGTTCGCCGTTCGCGAAGCGCTCGACGCCCTGCAGCCGCCACAGCTCGCAGCGCCGTGCCTCCTCCGCGTCGTTCAGCACCAGGCAGCCGCCCTCGGCCGTGGTGAGGTTCTTGTTGGCGTGAAAGCTGATCGAGACCAGGTCGCCGCTGGCGCCGATGCGCTGGCCTTGCCAGCTCGCGCCCATCGACTGCGCGGCGTCCTCGATCACGCGCAGCCGGTGACGCTCGGCGATCGCATACAGGCGGTCGCGATCGACCGGCAGGCCCGCCAGGTCCACCGGCAGCAGCGCGCGGGTCAGCGGCGTGATGGCCGCCTCGATGCAGCGTCAGGTCGATGTTGCGCGTGCTGCGGCATCGACGTCGACGAACACCGGGCGCGCCCCGGCGCGCACGATGACGTTGGCGGTCGCGACCCAGGACAGCGGCGTGGTGATGACCTCATCGCCCGGGCCGACGCCGGCGAGCGCCAGGCCGATCTCCATGCCCGCCGGTGGCGGAGCTCAGCGCGCGCACCGGGCGGCCGCCGAAATAGGCCGACAGCCGCGCCTCGAACTCGCGCACCTGCGGTCCGCTGGTGATCCAGCCCGAGCGCAGCACCTCGGCGACGCCGGCGATGGTCTCCTCGTCGATCGAAGGCCGCGTAAAGGGCAGGAAATCCTTGCTCACGAATGCACCGTACGATCGGCGCAGCCTCAGCTGCGCGCAACCAGCCAGACGCCGAGGATGATGATGCCGATGCCGGCCGCTCGCGACACCGTGACTGCTTCCGAGAACAGCAGCCAGGCGGCCAGCGCGTTCACCACGTAGCCGACCGAGAGCATCGGGTAGGCGACGCTGACGTCGACGCGCGACAGCGCCAGAATCCAGAACACGACGCTGACCGCGTAGCAGGCCAGTCCAGCCAGGATCGGCGGGTTTAGTGCGATGCGCTCGATCAGCGTGGCGGCTGTTGGCGAAGCTGAACGCGACGTCCGAGATCGCGCGCGCGCCCGCCTTCAGCAGCAGCTGGGCTGCGGCATTGAGCATCACCCCGGTCAGATATCAGCGCCAGATCCGCGCTTCTCATTGTCTGGCCACCGCGACAAAAGACGGCGCAGTGTATATCACGCGCATCGGCGCCCCCAAGGCCTCAAGTTCCTGATAATCCTCGGGTCGCATTATCGCCAGCGCGTCGGCTTGCCGCTGCCACTCGGGCAGGAACTGCTTCAGATCCGGGATCCCGAGCCAGGGTTCCTGCTTCAGCCCGAAATCGAGCTCACCGCGATAGCCGACCAGCGTGCAGGGCCGTTGCAGATAGAACGGAACCGGCTGCAGGTAAGCCATTGACGCAGTACAGGCGCGTCGCGGGAGTCACCCAGGCACGCAGCTGCTGCGTCAGGTTCACGACGGTGCGCATGCGCGGCAGATCATCGGCCGCGAGCAGCGCACACTGCGCCAGCAGCAAGGCGCCGACGGCCGCGGCCGCGGCCGCGCCGATCACCGCACCGCTCCGGCACAGGCGAACGCCGATGGCGGCGCCGAGCGCGAGCATCCCGAATGCGCCCGCAAATCCCAGAATGCTCGGCGTCGAGGCGCGCGCGACCAGCCCCGCCGCCGCCGGCGCCCGCCACAACAGCAGCACCAGGGCGGCGATCGCTGCCGCAAACCAGGCTACCGCGCGCAGGTGCGATGCCAACCGCGGCGGCGACAGGCCGGCCATCGCACGTGCGGTCAGCAGGCTCAGCGCCGGCAGCATCGGCACGATGTAAGGCGCGAGCTTGGACTGCGACAGACTGAAGAACACCAGCACGAACCCCGCCCACAGCAGCAACAGCGAGCTCGCGCGCTCGCCGGCGCGCGCCGCGCGCCAGGCCTGGCGCAGCGCCGCCGGCAGCAGCGTCGTCCAGGGCAGAAAGCCGAGCGCCAGGATCGGCAGGAAGAACCAGACCGGCTGGTAACGATCGAAGTCGGCGCGGCTCAGGTAACGCTGAAAATGCTGGAAGATGAAAAAGAAATGCGCAAATTCGGGATTGCGCGCCGACACCAGCACGAACCACGGCGCCGCCAGCAGCAGCAGCACGGCCAGCGTCCACCAGGGCTGCGCGCGCAGCAGCAGTCGCCAATCGCGATGGATCAGCATGTAGAGCACCGCGACCGCGCCGGGGATCAGGATGCCGACCAGGCCCTTGGACATCACCGCCAGCGCCACCCCGACACCCAGCAGCAGCGGCAACACCCGGGCCCGCGTGTCGGGCGGGTCGGGTCGCTGCACCAGCAGCACCAACGCGGTCATGGCGATCTGCAGCCCGAAGCTCAGGCCCATGTCGAGTGTGGCAATGCGCGACAGCGCGACATACAGCAGCGCGCTCGCCTGTACCAGCAGCGCGAACAGCGCGGTGCGCTGATCGTACAGACGGCGCCCCAGCGCGAAGGTCAGCATCAGCCCGAGCAGGCCGCTCAGCGCCGGCCACAGGCGTACCGTCCAGGCGTGCTGTCCGAAGAGTTTGAACGCGACCGCCGTGGCCCAATAGCCGAAGACGGGCTTTTCGAAGTACTTGATCGCATCGAGCCGCGGGGTGACCCAGTCCCCGCTGGCCACCATCTCGCGCGGAATTTCGGCGTAGCGACCCTCGTCGGGTTCGAACAGGTGCGGGGAATTCAGCGGCAGAAACCACAGCAGCGCAAGCCCGAGCCACAGCGCGGCGGCAGTGCGGCGAGTGTGCGCGGATGCGAGCGGGCCTGGCAACGAGGACATTTGTCTGCTGAGTCGATCTAAGGTGCGGCCGCGCGGCCAGGGGCCTGCCAGAGCATCAGGCTGCGTCCCGGCCCGAATGAGCGGCTCTCCACCAGCCGATAATCCGGCGGCAGCGCGACCGGGTTACCAACATGATAGTCCTGGACCAGCAGCCAGGGCGGCAGGCCGGCGCGCTGCGCCGGCGAGCGCAGCACGCTGGCATCGACCGGCACCAGTTGTCGTCCGGTATAGAACGGAATCTCCGCCGCCAGAGTCTCATCCATGTTGACAGCGTAGACCGGCTGCCCAGGCGGCAGGCGCTGTCCGAGCGCGGTCACGAACGGGCCCATGTCCTTGGTGTCATCGAGCAGCGGCGGGGCGAGCGCGAGCAGGATCGCATTGCCGGCAATCGCGACGATCAGCGCCCAGGCTCCGGCGCGACGACGCTGGCCGCGCGCGCTCACCACCAGCAGCGCCGCGACCGGCATCGCTGCAGCCAGCAGGGCAATGACGATCGGGGCGCTCGCGCTGCCGGTCCAGACCCAGGCCGCGAGCGGCGGCAGCAGGCAATACAGGCACAGCAATGCCACCTGCAGCCACCAGCCGGCGCCCAGAGCGCCCGCGGGCGCGCTCTGCCAACCCCGCCACCACTCGAGCGCGCGAATCCCGAGCCACAGAAACAGCAGCGGCAACACCGGCAGCAGGTAGGTCTCGCGCTTGGTGGCCGAGAGCGACAGCAGCAGCAGCATGCCGGCGCTCATCAGTGCGCCGTAGCGCGCGGCATCGGGCCCGGCGTCCGCCGCCGCACCGGGCATGCCGGCCGCGCCCGACGCGCCGAACGCATCGCCGCTGTCACGCGCCGCGGCTCGGCGCCAGTGAATCGGCCGCAGCGCCTCGAGCAGCGGCAGCAGCCACGGCAGCAGCGCAACGGGGAGCGTCCAGGCGTAGTACAGCAACGGCTGCCGGTGCCCGGTGCTGCCGAGCGGATTGATCAGGCGTTGCACGTGGTTCACGTACGCCCATTCCCACAGCGCCGCGCGCCCACCCTGTCGCAGGATCGCGAGCGCCAGCAGCAGCAGCGCGGCGAACAGCAGCGCAGCACCGGACCACGGTCGCAGCCGCCGCCAGGCCGCCGGACGATCGACGCCCACGTAAGCCAGCAGTCCGGCGCCGATCAGCGCCGGTCCGATCAGGCCCTTGATCCACAGCGCCAGCACCAGCGCCAGATACAGCCCCAGACGTGCGTGCGCGCTGTCGTGGCGTGCCAGCAGCTCCCAGGCCGCCCAGGCGGCTGCGGTGGTCGCCAGCATCAGCAGCGGATCGATCAGCACCCAGTGCGTCGATACCACGAACTGCAGGCTGGTCGCGAGCATCGCGGCGGCGATCAGGCCGGCAGTGCGCGAATGCGCACGGGCACCCCACTGCAGCAGCAGCAGCAGGGTCGCAACTCCGGCCGTCACGCTGACCGCGCGCGCTGCCAGCACCGAGGGGCCGCCGCTGAGGCGATACACCGCTGCGACCACCCAGTAGTAGAGCGGCGGCTTTTCGATGAAGGCCTGGCCGTTGAGTGTCGGAATGACCCCGGGCGACAGCGACATTTCGCGGCTGATTTCGGCCTCGCGCGGTTCATCCGGGGTCCATAGGCCGCGGTTGCAGCCCAGCAGCGCGAGCAGCAGCAGGCCGAACAACATCGATGGAAGGGCCACCGGATCGGTAGGCGGGGCAGCGGCAGACATAGGCGACTTCGCGCATCTGGGGCGGTGCGCACTCTAGCGGCTGGCCGCGGCAGCGGCCAGCCGCCATCACGCCCCGCCGGGGGGCTGACGCGGCGCGCCGGGTGGTGGTGCCCGGTCGAATTGACAGCGCCGCGCGCGAGCGGCGATCCTGATGCGCATGGCGAGCGTGACGCTCTGGATCGGTACGCGCAAGGGGGCGTTTGCTCTGCGCAGCGATGCGCAGCGGCGCCGCTGGACGCTCAAGGGGCCCCAGTTTCTGGGCCATACGATCCACCATATCGTGCAGGATCCGCGCCGGCGGCAGACGCTGCTGATGGCGGCCAGGACCGGGCACCTCGGACCGACCGTGTATCACTCCGAGGATCGTGGCCGGCGCTGGCAGGAAGCGGCCGCGCCGCCGATGTTTCGCCGGGCGGCGGCCGGGGAGCCGGCGCGGGCGGTCGAGCGCGTGTTCTGGCTCACGCCGGGTCACGCGCAGCAGCCCGGGGCGTGGTACGCGGGCACTTCGCCGGCGGGTCTGTTCCGCTCCGAGGATGGCGGCGCGCATTGGGCGCCGGTGGCGGGCTTCAACGATCACGCGATGTTCCCGCAATGGGCCACGGGTGCCCGCACACCCGATGGGGAGCTGCTGCACTCGATCCTGATCGACCCGCGCGATCCAGCGCACCTGTATCTGGCGATATCGATTGGCGGCGTGTTCGAGTCCACCGATGGCGGTCGCGACTGGGCGCCGCTCAACGAGGGCGTCGACGCGGATTTCCTGCCCGATCCCAATGTCGCCTTCGGCCACGATCCGCACTGCGTGACGCTGCATCCGCTCGCGCCCGACCGGCTCTACCAGCAGAACCACTGCGGCATCTACCGGCTCGATCGCCCGGCGCGGCGCTGGCAGCGGATCGGCCGCGCGATGCCCGCGAAGATCGGCGACATCGGCTTCCCGATCGTGCTGCATCCGCGCGATCCCGACACCGCGTGGGTATTGCCGATGGACGGCACCACGGTTTGGCCGCGCACCTCGGTCGCTGGCCGGCCGGCGGTCTACCAGACGCGCAACGGCGGCAGGTCATGGCAGCGACGCGATCGCGGGCTGCCGCGCGCGCGCGCCTGGCTCACGGTGCTGCGCCAGGCGATGTGCAGCGACAACCTAGCGCGGCCCGGGCTGTACTTCGGCACCACCGGCGGCGAGATCTGGGGCAGCACCCAGGGCGGCGACCACTGGCGCTGCCTGGCCGCGCGCCTGCCTGAAATCTACGCCGTCAGCGCGGCGCTGCCATAGGGGCGCGGCATGACCTGCACCGTGCATCTGGGCAGTCCGCTCCGCCAGTACACCGGCGGCGCCGCGACCGTCAGCGCCGATGGGGCGACGCTGGACGAGATCCTGAGCGACCTGGACCGGCGCTTTCCGGGCATGCGCTTTCGCATGATCGACGAACAGCAGCGCATCCGCGGCCATATCCGGATCTTCATCGGCACCGATGCCGCCCCCGATCTGCAGCGCGCGGTAGCGCCGCGGCAATCGGTACATCTGCTGTGCGCGCTGAGCGGCGGCTAGGCAGGCGGGCCGATGTCACTGTCAGAGGCGGAGCTCAGGCGCTACAGCCGCCACCTGTCGCTGCCCGAGATCGGCGTCGCCGGCCAGGAAAAACTGCGGGCGGCGCGGGTGCTGGTGATCGGCACCGGCGGACTGGGCTCGCCCGCCGCGCTCTATCTCGCCGCCGGCGGCGTCGGCAATCTCGGCGTGCTCGACTTCGATCGGGTCGATGAATCGAACCTGCAGCGCCAGGTACTGTACGACGCCGCGAGCATCGGCATGCCCAAGGCCGATCTGGCGCGCCGGCGGCTCGCGGCGCTCAACCCGGAACTCAACGTGCAGGCACACCAGACCGAGCTGTGTGCCGCCAACGTGCAACGGATCTTCGATGACTACGATGTCATCGTCGATGGCAGCGATCGCATTGCCACGCGCTACCTGGTCAACGACGCCTGCGTGATCTACCGCAAGACGCTGGTCTCGGCCGCGATCCACCGCTTCGAGGGCCAGGCGATGACGTACGTGCCCGGCCGTGGGCCCTGCTATCGCTGCCTGTTTGCGGAAATCTCCGAGGGCGTGGCCCCGAGCTGTGCCGAGGCCGGCGTGCTCGGCGCTCTGCCCGGCGTGCTGGGAGCGATCCAGGCGACCGAGGCGATCAAGGTGGTGCTCGGCGTCGGTGAGCCGCTGATCGGCCGCCTGCTGACGTACGATGCACTCGAAATGCGCTTCCAGGAACTGCGCTTCGCGCGCCGGGTCGATTGCGCGGTGTGCGGCGAGCACCCCAGCATCACGGCGCCGCAGGACCCACCGGGCTTCTGCACCGTCGAAGAGCTGCGGCGGGTGCGCTCGATGCCGGCCGGAGAGCTGGCGCAGCGCATGCGCGCCACCGGGCAGGCGGTCAGCCTGATCGATGTGCGCGAACCCTCGGAATTCGCCGCCGGGCACCTGCCGCGCGCCGTCAACGTCCCGCTCGGCGCGCTCGAGCAGCAGCGCCGGCAGCTGCCGCACGCGGGCACCGTGATCTTCATGTGCCGCAGCGGCGTGCGCAGCCGGCGGGCCTGCGCGATTGCCCATCGCATGGGTGTGAGCGAGGCCTGGCAGCTCGAAGGCGGTCTCGCGACCTGGAAGGCCGAAGTCGATCCAACGCTGCCCCTGCCGTAGCGCTCAGCCGGACTTTTGGCATGCGGTCGCGACGCGCCGCAGATCACGCACCAGCGCCTCGAGGTCGGCATCGGTGGTGGCCCACGAGCACATCAAGCGGAAGCCTGCGCCCGCGAACGCATAGAAATGCCAGCCGAGCGCGAACATCGCCTCGGCGATCGCCGCGCTCATGTCAATGAACACCGCGTTGACCTCGACCGCGCGTGCCAGCCGCAACCCCGGGATCGCGCTGATCGCATCGCCCAGTCGCCGCGCCATCGCATTGGCGTGCGCCGCGTGGCGCAGCCACGCGCCGGATTCGAGCGCGCCCTGCCACTGGCAGGCCTGAAACCGCATCTTCGAGGCCAGCTGGCCGGCCTGTTTGCCGCGAAACTCGAACTCCTGCGCCAGCGCCGGGTCGAACAGCACCACCGCCTCGGTGGTGTTCAGCCCGTTCTTGGTGCCGCCGAGCGACAGCACGTCGACACCGGCGCGCCAGCTCAGATCGGCCGCCGTCACGCCCGGCAGCGCCGCCAGCGCATTGGCAAAGCGCGCCCCGTCCATGTGCACCGCGACGCCGTGCGCGTGCGCGACCGCGCTGAGCGCGCCGACTTCGGCCGGCCGATACAGCGTGCCCCATTCGGTGGGCTGGCTCAGCGACAGCGCGCGCACCCTTGGAAAGTGCAGGTCGTCGCGCTGCGTAATCGATGCCAGCACCGCATCGGCCGACAGCTTCGCGCCGGCGCCGGGTAGCGGCAGCAATTTGGCGCCGCTGCTGAAGAACTCCGGTGCGCCACACTCATCGGTCTGCACGTGCGCGGCCTCGTGGCAGACGATGGCCTGATAGCTGCGAGCCAGACTCGCGAGCGACAGTGCATTGGCAGCGGTGCCGTTGAACACGAAGAACACCTGGGCGGACGGGTGCTCGAACAGTGCGCGAATCAGTGCGCAGGCGCGCTCGGTCCAGGCGTCGGCGCCATAGCTGGGTGCGTGGCCGACGTTGGCGGCCTGCAGCGCGGCCCAGGCTTCGGGGCAGATACCGGCGGTGTTATCGCTCGCGAACTGCCAGCCCGCGGCCGCGGGCGCGACGTCGTCGTTCATAGGTCGCGCAGGCTAGCGCAATTCGCGTACGCTTGGACACCATGTACGCTCTGGCCATTCACGGCGGCGCCGGCGCTCTGCCGCGTGTGCCATTCACGGCGGCACGTGAACAGGCCTATCGGCAGGGCCTGCTGCGGGCGCTGGATGCCGGCCAACGCCTGCTCGAGGCTGGCGGCTGCGCGCTCGATGCGGTGGAAGCCGCGGTCGCGGCGCTGGAGGATGATCCGCTGTTCAACGCCGCGCGCGGCGCGGTCCTGACGGCCGACGGCACGGTCGAGCTCGATGCCGCGATCATGGATGGCAACGACCTGCGCGCCGGGGCGGTGGCGCTGATCCGCCGCGTGCGCAATCCCGTGCGGCTCGCGCGGCGGCTGCTCGAGGATGAGACGCACGTGTTCCTGGTCGGCGAAGGCGCCGAGCGCTTCGCCGAACAGGCGGGGTTTGACCTGGTTGCGAATGATTATTTCATCACGCCCGATCGCCGGCAGCAGCTCGAAGCGCTGCAGCAGCGGCTGCGCTCCAGTGCGGCTGCGACGGCGGCCGCGATCGAGCTCGAGGAGCCACCGCTCGGCACGGTGGGCGCGGTGGCGCGCGATCGCGCCGGCGGCCTGGCGGCCGCGACCTCGACCGGGGGCACCGCCGGCAAGCTTGCCGGGCGCGTCGGTGATTCCCCGGTGATCGGCGCCGGCACCTACGCCGACAATCAGACCTGCGCGGTCTCGAGCACGGGTCACGGGGAGTGGTTCCTGCGCACCGTCCAGGCGTACGACATCGCGGCGCGGCTGCGCTATGGCGGCTGCTCGCTTGCGGCCGCGGTCAGCGAGGCGATCGACCAGCGCCTGGTCGCCCTGGGCGCGGCCGGCGGCCTGATCGCCGTGAATCAGCACGGCGAGATCGCGATGGGCCACAACACGCCGGCCATGTTCCGCGCCAGTGTGCGCGCCGGCGAAGCCGCCAGCGTGCACCTGCGTTGAGGGCGCCCTCGCGCCTAAGTCGCCGGCACACAAGGCGTTAGCGGCGTGAGAGCGCTGTCGCGCAAGCTGAGCGGAAAGCCGGCGCGCCCGCTCGCCGCGGCCGGTTATGTCACACACCGGCGGCCTGCGGCGCGGACACGAATTTTCGAGGTAGCGACCGCGCCAAAATCTTAGAATAGCCATCCGTTTCCTCTGCCCGAAAATCACGGAAAGGTCCCCTTGCCGATCCCCCGCCCTGCCCTCCAGTTTCTCGCCGTGCTCGCAGCCGTGCTGCTGGCAGGCGCGGTGCCGTCCCCGACCCGGGCGTCCGAGAAGACGACGGTGGCCGGGCTGCTCGATCAGGCCGCGGTCTCCGCCCGGGTCAACCCTGAGGTCAGCAAGCATCAGGCCGAATCGGCACTGGAGCTGCTGCGCCGGGAGCCGAACCCGGACCTGGAAATCCGCGCCCATCTGCTGCTGTGCGACTACTACTCGGAGCGCGACCAGGCCGCGGCCGGGGAGCAGATCGCCGCGGCGAGCGCGTTGCTGCCGCAGGCGACGCGGCAGGGATTGCGCGCCGGGGTGCTCAATTGCCAGGGTGAAACGCTGCAGACGGTGGGCGAGAACAACAAGGCCCGGGATCTGTACGATCAGGCAGCCGCGGTTGCCACGCAGGCACACGACGACCAGATGCTGGCCGAGGTGCTGTTCTCGAGCGGTTACCTGCGCGGCCTGCGCGGCGAGTACGCCGCGGGCCTGAGCGAGCTGCGGCGGGCCCAGACCCTGTTCGAGCAGCAGCAGATGCCGCTGCACGCGCTGACCGTGCTCGACAGCATCGCGATCATCTACAACCGCATGGGCGACTATGCCGAGGCGGCGCACCTGTACGAGCGCACGCTCGAGGCGCAGCACAAGGCCGGCATGAAGCGCGAAGAGGCGGTCACGCTGCACAATCTGGGGCGCGCGCACGAGAACCTGCATGAGTGGGATGCGGCGCGCAGCGCATTCGCCGGCTCGCTCGAACTCAGCCGGCAACTCGACTACGTTCGCGGCCAGGGCTACGCGCTGCGCGGGCTCGCCACGGTCGCCAACGCCCAGGGCGACCCGAACGCCGCAATGGCGCTGCTCGATCGCGCGCTGCAGGCACAGCAGCGCACCCCGGATACGCGCCTGCTGGCGCAGATCGAACTCGCGCGCGGCATCGCGCTGCACCAGCTCAAACGCCTGAAAGACAGCGCCGCCGTGCTCGAGCAGGCACTGGCGCTGTTTCGCCAGGCGGACTCGCTCGGCGAGCTCGGACCGACCTACGAGGCGCTGGCGGCGGTACACGCCGACCTCGGCGACTGGCGCGATGCCTTCGACTACCGCACGCTGGCGCAGAGCACTGCGACGCGGCTGCTGCGCGACCAGCTCGATCAGCGTTTCGCGACGCTGAAAGTCGAGTTCGATACGGCGGCGAAGGAGCAGGAAAACGAGCTGCTGACGCGCGAGAACGAGGCCAATCAGAAAGCGCTGGCGCAGCAGCTTCGGGCGAGCAACCTGCGCACCGCGGTCATCGTGCTCACGGTGCTGCTGCTGGCCGTGCTGGTGTGGCTGGCCGTGCACCAGCGGCGCAGCACGCTGCGGCTGCGCGCGCTGGCGATGACCGATGAACTCACCAGCGTGCCCAATCGCCGCGCAATACTGGCGCTGCTGGCGCAGCTGCTACGGCGCAGCGCCACGCCGACCTCGATCCTCATCGTGGACATCGATCATTTCAAGTCGATCAACGATCGCCACGGTCACCTGATCGGTGACGAGACGCTGCGCGCGATGACCGCCAATCTGCGCGAGTCGGTCGCCGAGCCGGCCCTGTTCGGCCGCCTCGGCGGCGAGGAATTCGCGGTGGTGCTGCCGGCCACCGACATCGACCAGGCGATCGCGATCGCCGAGAGGCTGCGCGAGCGCGTGATGCGCATCGATCTGTCGCGCTGGCTCGGCGAGCGGCGCATCACCGTCAGCATCGGTGTGGCCACGTCGGTGTCGACGCGCGATACCATCAGCATCATGCTGCGCCGGGCCGACGCCGCGCTGTACGCGGCCAAGGATGCGGGCCGGAACTGCGTGCGCACGCACGTCATCGTCGAGGAGCAGGCCACGCCCACGCCGCGCGTCGCCTGACGCGATCCGCGGCGCGCCGCAGCGCTACCGCGCCAGCGCCACAGGGATGGCCTACCACGGCAGTTCATCCAGATCGACGTTGCCGCCGGTCAGGATGATGCCGACGCGGGCACCGTTGAGGTCGAACCGCCGCGCGTGCACGGCGGCGTACGGCACCGCGGATGAAGCCTCGATGATGATCTTGAGGTGCTGCCACAGCGCGCGCATCGCCTGCACGATCTGCGCATCGCCCACCGTGACGATGTCGTCGACGTGCCGCCGGATCAGCTCGAAGGTGCGCGCACTCAGGGCGCCGCGCAGGCCATCGGCGATGGTTGCCGGCTGCTGCGGGCCCGACAGCACGCCCGAGGCAAACGAGCGCTGCGCGTCATCGGCGCCTGCCGGCTCGACGCCCACCAGTCGCAGCGCCGGGCGCATCGCCTTGGCGGCCACGGCCACGCCGCTCGCGAGGCCACCGCCACCCACGGGCAGCAGCAGCCAGTCGAGATCGGGCACATCCTCGAACAACTCGAGCGCGATCGTGCCCTGCCCCGCGATCACGCGCGGGTCATCATACGGATGAATGAACACCGCGCCGCTCTCGGCCACGATGCGCGCCGCCAGCGCTTCGCGCGCCGCCAGCGTCGGCTCGCACAGCAGTACCTCCCCGCCGTAGCCGCGCACCGCCTCGAGCTTGGCACGCGATGAATTCTCCGGCATCACGATCCGGGCGCGCACGCCGCGCAACCGCGCCGCGCGTGCCAGCGCCGCGCCGTGATTGCCCGAAGAATGCGTGACCACGCCGGCGCGCAACGCATCGGCCGGCAGTGCGAACACCGCGTTGGTGGCACCGCGCGCCTTGAAGGCGCCGCCCTCCTGGAAGTTCTCGCACTTGAAGAAGAGCTGCGCGCCGGCGAGCGCATTGAGCGTCTCATTCTCGAGCACCGGTGTGCGGCGCGTGCGGCCCGCAATCCGCTCGCGCGCCGCTTGAATGCTCTCGAGGGTGACGTCTGGCTGCATCGCTGCGCCTGCTGGCACCGTCAGCCCGGCAGCACCGAGGGCTCGAAGCCGGCGTCACGAACGGCTGCCACGATGTCGTGGGCATGGCGGGCATCGCGCGCCTCGAAACTCAGCTCCAGCGTCGCCGACTTCGCCGGCACGTTGGTCGACAGGCGCCGATGAAACACGTCCAGGATGTTGCCGCCATGATCGCCGACCGCCTGGGTCACGCGCGCGAGCGCGCCCGGCTGAT
Source organism: uncultured Gammaproteobacteria bacterium (assembly GCA_963701975.1). GTDB lineage: Bacteria > Pseudomonadota > Gammaproteobacteria > Steroidobacterales > Steroidobacteraceae > FEN-1191. Next base: position 1,476,015 of record OY969692.1, on the reverse strand, counting down.
CGGCGATCGGGATACGCAGCGTCACGATGCGCTGCTCGCGCACCAGCTCGCGCATGATCACCGAAGCCAGCAGGCGCGGATCGATATTGCCGCCCGATATGATCAGTCCGACCTGGCGGCCGCGGTAGCGCTCCGGCTGCGCCAGCACCGCCGCGAGACTCGCAGCGCCGGCGCCTTCGGCCACGGTCTTCTCGACGTTGAGCAGCAGCGCGATGGCGTGCTCCAGGTCGTTTTCGCTGACCAGCACGATGTCCTGCACCAGTGCTCGCACCACCTCACGCGTGAGTATGCCTGCGGACTTGACCGCGATGCCCTCGGCAATCGTATTGCCCTGGCAGCTGGCCTCCTCGCCCCGCAGCGCGGCCGGCATCGAGGCATAGCTCTCGGTCTGCACGCCGATCAGCCCGATGCGTGGCGACAGCGCCTTGGCGGCGACGCCGACCCCCGAGATCAGGCCGCCGCCGCCGATCGGCACCACCAGCATCTCCAGCTGCGGCGCCGCGGCCAGCATCTCCAGCCCGATCGTGCCCTGCCCCGCCATCACCGCCGGATCGTCATACGGATGCACGAACGTCAGCGCCCGCGTCGCCATGATCTGCTGCGCGCAGGCGAATGCCTCGCTGAGTGTATCGCCGTGCAGGACCACCTCCGCGCCGTGCGACCGGGTGTGCTCGACCTTGACGAATGGCGTATGCCGGGGCATCACGATCGTGGCCGGAATGCCGAGCCGGTGCGCATGATAGGCGACCGCCTGTCCGTGGTTGCCGGCGGACACGGTGCAGACCCCGCGCGCCTGTTCGGCCGCCGACAGCTGCAGCAGGCGGTTCAGCGCGCCACGCTCCTTGAAAGAGGCCGTGAACTGCAGGTTCTCGAACTTGAGGTAGAGTTGCGCGCCGGTCAGGTTCGACAGCGTGCGCGAATGCAGGCAGGGCGTCGCGACCAGCTGATCGGCGATCCGCTGCTGCGCTGCGCGCACGTCGTCCAGCGAAATGCACAGGCTCATGGTGAGGCAATTCTCGCCCAAAACGGCCGGCTGCGCGATGCCGGCCGGAATCGACGCCGGCTTCAGTCCTTGTAGGCTTCGACCGGGACGCTGATCCTGACCTCGTCGCTGATGTCGGGAATGTAGCGCACCATACCGAACTGCGAGCGCATGACGGTCGCCGTGATGTCGCCGCTGCACATCGGCTTGCGATTCATCGGATTGATGTTGCATTTGAAGTGCTGCACGCTCACCGTGAGCGGCTTGGTCACGCCCAGCACGGTCAGCTGGCCATTCGCGGCTACCACTTCGTCGGCGTCGTTGAAGATCAGCTCACTCGAGGTGAACGTAAGCTTGGGAAAGCGCGTGACCTCGAGCAGGCGAAAACCGAGCGAGTCCGGCCGCTCCGTTCCGACCCCCATGTTGAGCGAGCCGGTGTCTACCTCGAAATTGACGCTACCGCTGTGCGCCTGCATGTCGAGTACCACCGTGCCGCGCACCTTGTCGAAGCGCCCGGTCTGGGTCGTGGCGCCCAGATGCGTAAATTCGAATACCGGGATGCTGTGGGTCGCGTCCAGCGTGTAGTGATCGGCAGCCAGGCCCGCTCCGGGCAGAACTACCACTGCCCAAGCCGCGATGCCGCAGCGCCAACCGGCAGCGGCGCTCGGCCGCGAACAGCCATCGAATGCCACTCTCAATTCCTATAGGCTTCCACCGGCACGCTGATGTTGATCTCGTCGCTGACCGTCGGAATATATTTGGTCATTCCAAAGTCGGAGCGCCTGATCGTCGCAACGACATCGCCTGCGCACATGAACTTGTTGTTGATCGGATTGGTGGCGCAGGTGAAGCGATTGATGTTCACCGTGAGCGGCTTGGTGACGCCGAGCAGCGTGAACTGTCCCTCGGCGGCGACCACCTTGTCGGCATCGAAGATCACGCGGTCCGACTTGAACGTCATGGTCGGATACTTCGCGACATTGAACAACCCCTCCGAGCTCACGTGATAAGTCCAGGCCGCCGACCCCATGTCGAGCGATTTCGTGTAGACCGTAAACTCGACGCTGCCGGTCTTGGCGGCAAAATCCAGCACCACGGTGCCCGCCGTCTTGTCGAAGCGCCCCCGCTGGGTAGTGAAGCCGAGGTGGCCGACCTCGAAGGCCGGAATGGTGTATTCCGGATCGATCGTGAACGTGTCGGCGAAGGTAGCCGGCGCCGTCACAACACCGATGAACGCACAAGCCAGCTGAAGGTATCTCATGGAACTCTCCAATCCTCGGGTACTCGGCATGGCGTATCAGTCCGGAAAGTCCTGCAGATAGGCCGCGACAGCCGCTTTGTTCGGACCGGTCAGCGGATGCACCACGAATTCCATCGGGGTGCCCGGGCGTCCCTGGGTGTTCTGGAACACATTGAGCTGCTTCACGATGTAATCGGAGTGCTGCAGGGCCAGCCTCGGAAACGCCTCGATGCCCTGGGCTTTAGGGCCGTGACACGCCTGGCAAGCGATCACTTTCTGGTCTGGCACGCCGTTCTCGAAGATGGTCTTGCCCTCGGCGAGCAGCTTCGGATCGGCTGTGCGCTGATGCGACGGGCGCGGAGTCTGCCTGGAGTAATACGCGGCAATATCGGCGATCTGCGCATCGGTCAGGTGATGACTCAGACCCCACATGTATTCGGAGCCCGCCGGGTCGATGCGATGATGCGCCCGGAAGTTCTTCAGTTGGTTGGTGAGGTAGACCGCCTGCTGTCCGGCCAGCCGCGGAAACGCCGGCGACACCGAATTGCCGTCCATTCCATGGCAGTTCGAGCACACCTGCTGCGCCAGCACGTGACCGGGAACGGCCGGGTTCGCGAGGTTGCGCGAACGCTCGAGGCTCGAGCAACCGGTGCCGACGACCCCGAGGATGACGGCGATGAGCAGGTGGCGGCGGCATGTCATGCGGGAGCTCCTAGTACGCCGCCCAGGCAAAGAGGAACAATGTGTTGTTGTCACGCGCATTGCGGCCGAATCCATCGTAGTTGTTGCTCGAACCATTGTATTGGCTGTAGGTGGCGTACTGGACGCCGACGCGCAGATACTGCACCGGCAACCAGAACGCCTCGTACGTCAGGCCGCGCGAGCCGGGATTGCCCGAGAGGTTGCCAGCGACACGGGTCGATGCGATGCCGGTTCCCAGGGGGTCAGTTGAGGTGATCTGGCCATTGGTGTCGTATCCGGAGCTCTGATTGAGCGTATTGGTGGTGCCGGTTTCGCTGAAGAACGCGAGGCTGCCGCCGTAGCGGGCCCGATAGATGTACGACACCTTCGCTCGAACCACATTGGTGGTATCCGATGGGTTCACCGGAGCCACGGGCGTCACGCCGTCGGGGAGCAAATAGGGCGAACCGGCCGCCAGGGTATTGGCCGAGTAGTCCTGCTTCTGGCGCATGAACGCAAACTGGGCCGTGATCGTATGTGGATCGAGCAGGTACTGGTACTGCGCATCGGCACCGGTATTCCTGAAGCGCCCGAGATTGTCTGCACCCGAATCGAATCCGCCATCGTAGACGTGCGCCACCATGCCGGAGGTGCCCACCATGATGTTGTTGGCACCCCATTCATGCGACAGTGCCACGCGCCAGTAGGGGTTGTTGCCGCCGCTCAGATGAGTGGTGTCGGCAAAGTGCATGTTGAAACTCATGAAGGAAAGCGGCCCGGTCGCGGTCCGGTAGGTCCCGACTTCCACGTACAGCGTCTTGTTCCAGAACCCATAGATCGTGATGCCGGCGATATTGCCGCCGGCGCCGTAGCCGGGGAACGGTGCCGCTCCGTCCACGAACTGATAGGCGCCCGGCGATGGCACCGGCACGTATTGCATCCAGGCTGCGGCGGTATTCCATGGATCGGAAACCGATGGGTTGTTGTTGAGGCTCACGCCGACGATGAGATCGCGGCCGGGGCTGATGAAACGATCGGCGTAGCGGATATCCATGTTGTCGGCCGAAAAATGGCTGGCATAGGAACCATCCGGGCTCTGACTGGCGTAGTTGTCATAGGTGGCCTGCAGAAATGCGCCGATGTTGTCGGTAATCTTGCCGGCCAGGAATACACTGCCGGTGGCAAATATCAGATCGCCATTCTTGTAGAAGTCCGAATTCGGATCATCGCTCTTCGAGGTGTTCGCGACGTTGACATACGAGGCGACCGCCATCAGCGAGACCGGGATGGTGCGCGAACCGACCGTGTAGCCGGTCAGCTTGAACATGCGCCCGTAGGGCGTGAGTTCGGGAAACTGGCCGCCCGCGTGACAGGCCACGCAGTTCTGGCCCGTCTGGCGGGCAAACACCGGCAGGGCCCGCGCGTCAATCGGAACGAGTGTACAAAGTACTGCGATGCCGGCGCCGATCATGGCGATACGACTGGACGGTTTCAATGGCGCCATCTGTCTAGTTTCCGAGTATTGGTGCGACGGGTCATACGCTAGCGCACCCGCTGCACGGTTTCGCCTCGTACTAGTACTTACGGGCCGTATCGGTCAGGTGTTCACGCCACTTTCTGTGGCCGGCCCGTGCCGACGTCAGCCGGCGGCGCCTTTCTCATGCACCGCGTCGCTCACCGAGCGGCGGCCGCCGCCGGTCTTCTCGAACACCCGCGTCCGGTGATAGTTCAGATAGGCACGCTGCTGCGGCGCAAAGGCACGCGCGGGCACCGGTCGCTCCAGACCCCAGGCGCTGCGAACGTACGGATTCAGATGACGGGAGATCAGCAGCGTGCCCTCATCGGCAAATGAAATGTGGCCGCGCTCGAACAGGTGATGAATATGGGGTGACAGCAGCAGCCCGTTGAGGCCATCGATCTTCTCGCGATCGTCGGCGTCCTTCCAGGGCTTGATGTGGGTGGCGCGCAGATAGCGCCGATCGAGGATGCCCGTGACGCGGCATGCCGTTTCGGTCTGCTCGACGCGTTCGCGGAAGATACCCTGCCCGACGCGGGCGCTGATCAGCTGCCGCCGCTCGGCCGGGGCGATGTCGGGGCGTTGCCAGAGCTGCTCCTCGATCGCATCTTCCGCAAGCTTGCCGTCCAGTTCGATGCCAATGCGCTCCTCGCAGTCCTCCACTTGCCGCGTCAGCAGGCGTCGCAGCAGTGCGGCCATCGGCGTAGCAAGCTCGGTCAGCTGGACGCGCGAATTGGCCTCGCCGGACACCCGCAGCGGTGATTGGCGCTGCGGCAGCAACGGCTTGATCGCGGCCATGTGATCCCGTGGGCGCAGCGGCTCGGCCAGCGCAACGAAACGGACCGGAACCAGCCAGCCGTCCTCGACAGGCGTGCTCGCACCCGCCACCTCGAAGTCCGCAACCATCGGCGCGCTGCGCGCGCGCTCCAGCACCACGCCAATGGCATCGATGGCGCCCGCCGTGCAGGAGAACACGATGTCGCCCGGCCCCAGGCGGGTCATATTCTGATGCGACGCAGTCCTCGAACCGTTGCCGGTCTTGTTCGGCAACCACAGGTAGCTGCCATCCACCTCGGCACGATCGCTGCGCCGATGATTGACCCACCAGTGCCGCTGCAACGGCAATTCGGTCGCGGCGCGAGGAACCTGACTTGGAGCATCGTTCGTCATCAATGACCGCTGTGCGAACTCCGGTTCAGCGCGTGCTGCGAATCTGCACCGCGGCGAGTGGGCAGCTGCTTCGCACCCCCCGACCACAGGATCTGGCGGCGAGCGTGCGGGTCAGGCAGACGCGCACCTCGGAGAGCTGTCCACGACTGCACGTCACCGTGAAACTGTCCTCGGGCAAAGCGGGATTCGCCGCCCGAAATGCGGCTGCGATCTCATCGCCACTCAGCACCAGTGTCGTGTGCGGCGCTTCAAACTCAGCGGGTATCCGCACCGTGGCGGTCGCCCGATCCGCGGTCCGAAAATACGTCATCGGATCCATTCCGCTGCAGGTGCCATGCTCTGCCCACTCGTGCTGCACCAGCTTCGGACTCGGGTACAACGACTGTCCGATCGCCTCGGCATCCGCGCTCAAGGGACTGCCGGGGCAGTGATGCGGATAGCCGCCCGAATCGTACTGTGGCCACAACCCATGGAGCACGAAGCCATAGCCCTTCCCGGCGCATTGCTGCCGGTCGTACTCATGCGTCAGACAATAGGTCGGCGACCAGGACAGCGACATCAGGTAGTAATCGAATTCGCCGGGCACCCCATCCTGCCCGTCCGCCGGGTGGTGATGGCGCGCGAACGCGGCGGTGCACCCGAAGCAAAGCAGCATCAGGACACACCATTGCATCGATCGATGGCAGCGGCATAGTTGCATCTTCATGGTCCGGGTAATCCGAGCTGCGGTCCGGCGACGACGGCCCTGCGGCCGCTGTTCATCAGACGTAAGTATAGGGTCTTGCAGCAAGCACGCGTAGAGCGATCGGTCCGCTGCCAACGCAATTTCCCGGCGGGATCCTCATTCGCCCGAATGCAGCATCTCTATGTCACCAACGCGATCCAGGTCACCAATGACTCGAGCATCTCATTGCGCACTTGCGCATCCGTGCGTCCGCTGCGCACCAGCACGTGAAATGAATGGTCCGCATCGGCCAGCACCCGCAGCGTCGCGAGCTTACCGACTCGCCCGACCAGGCCCTGCAGCAGTGTCAGGTCAGCCAGCGCGTCGCGCGTGCCTTGCAGAAACAACATCGGGATCCTCACCTGCAACAGGTGCTCGCCTCTTGCACTGGACGGCCGGTTCGGCGCATGCAGCGGAAAGCCGAGGAATGCCAGGCCGCGGACACCGGCCAACGGTGAGCCTGCCTGTGTCTGCGAGGTCATCCGACCCCCAAAGGACTTGCCGCCCGCGATCAATGGCAGCGCCGGCGCATATTCGCGCGCGGCCAGCACGGCGGCTCGAACGGTCGCGTGACACAGCGCCGGGGCATCCGGCCTTCTGCCGCGACGTTCCATGTACGGAAATTGATAGCGCAGCGTGGCGACGCCGCGCGCGGCAAGGCCCTGCGCGATCGCCACCATGAACGGATGCTCCATGCCGGCGCCCGCGCCATGCGCGAGCACCAGGCACGCGTGAGCGTCGCGCGGGCGCTGCATCAGTCCGGAAACGCGGGTGGTCTCATTGACCACGATGGTCACGGGCTCGGGAGCCACTTCGATGTCGGCCGCTGCGGTCATGGCGTCCTTCAATCCAGTTGATTCTTAACTCATTGATATTATGGAGGATAATGATACGATGAACCAGGCTCGGGACGGCCAGGCGCGAACCAGAAGATTAGGCAGGGCCGTGACCAGCAGCCTCACCCACAACGGAGAAACCACCATGAAGGTTATCGATCTGCGCTACGTCACGCTCGGAGCCCTCTATCTCGTGCTCGGAATGATGTTGGGGATCGTGATGGGCATTCGGCAGGACTTCCAGCTCTCACCGGTCCATGCGCACATCAATCTGGTCGGATTCGCAGCACACGGAATCCTCGGCCTGGTCTACCGATCGTGGCCCAGCCTCAAGGAGGGTGCGATTGCGATCGCTCAGTTCTGGCTGTTCGTGCTTGGCTCGCCGCTGCTGATGGCCGGTATCGCCGTGGCGATACTGACCAACAATCCCGCGCTCGCCATCGTCGGGTCGATTCTCGTGATCCTCGGGTCGCTGTTGTTCTTTGTGATCGTCGCGCGTGGCCTGTCGCATTCTGGCACCGCCTGATCCTGCGGCGGCGCCGCACGGCAATGGTTGCCGTCCGCTGTCAGATTAGACGCACGCGCGGTCGCGGCCCTGGAGAATTCGCGGTCCTCGCAACCTGCGCCTATGATCGCGCGGGGGGTTGCAGACGGTGTCGCACCGCAGTGGGGGCAGCACATGAGCAGATCGCAGCACCTCGTCGATATGGCGAACGACATCGGCGATTTCTTTCGGGCGCAGCCGCCATGCGAGAGCGCGATCGCGGCTATTGCCAATCACATGAAGAGCTGAGGCCGCGCCTCCCAAAGCGAAAGTCACGGAACACCCGAAGAGCACGCCGGTTCGTCTGGACGAGTACACCCGGGTGCGCGGAAAACGCCGCGGACACCGACCCGCTTAGTCAGCGGCCTGCGCCATCGTTGCCGCGCCGCCCGCACGCGTCAGTGCCCGCAGGTCGCGCAGCGCAAGATCGAACTGTCCGGCATTGCGCAGCGCCCCCTGCGCCTGCAACAGGTTGCGCGCCTGCGTCGTCTGACCCATGCGTAGCAGCGCTGCGGCGATGATCGTCGTGAGATAGGCGGAATCGTCCGCTCCAGACGGGTGCGCCGCCAGCAGCGCAGTCCCGAACTTCACGATCTGCGGTGCATCGCGCTGCGCGACTGCGGCCAGCAGGTCCGCCCAGGTTCGGTGTTCACCCGGGACATCGCGATAGCACGGGCTTGACATGACCTTTTTCCACAGCTCCTCGAGTTCGGTCGGATTCAGGTAGGCCGCCGTCTCATCGCTGATGTTCCGTACCGCGCTCTTCCAGGTGCTCCGGCCTTCCGGTGTCGCGCAGCGCTCGGCGCTGGTGTCGATCTGCACCAGGTAGGCCGCGCTGTAAGGGTCCAGGTCGAACCGGCTGTCGATCGCCACGGCACGGCGGATCTCGAGCGCCCTGCGCACCAGGCGATCCCGGAACAGCACGCTGCCCGCGGCCGGCTCGGCCGTCGGACCCCGCGGCGCAGAGTCATCGAGCAGCTCCAGAAACGGAACAGGCAGCACGGTCAGCGCGGGCAGCTCGAGCGCGTTCGCCCGCATGTAGCGCAGCCGCGGGGCATTGAGATCCACGTACGGGAAGAAGTCCGAATTTGGCGGAACCGGTATGGTCTGCAGTAACGGACCGATGGTCCGATCATCGCCGATCTTACGGCGTTGAATGTCGTCGACCGATTGCACGCCGATGCGCGTGAGTTCGGTCCGCAGCTGCGGTGATTGCAGCAACCGATCGTCCGGAGTGCGCAGCGTTGCGCCGCGAGTCGCAACGATCAGGATGTCCAGATCGTCGGTATTGTAGAGCGCGTAGGCGCCGAAGTGCGGAGCCAGCGCCTTGATGACCGATGCCAGCACTCCCAGGTTGGTCTCATAGACCTGCATCCACTGCACGAAGTAGCCATCGGGCGCAAGATAGTGCGTGATGCGGTCATAGAACTCGTCGGAAAACAGCGTTGCGACGCCGCTCACCCACGGATTGGAGGGCTCGGAGACGATCAGGTCATACGGCTCGCGCGAGCTGGCGAAGAAGGTCTTGGCATCCTCGTAGACGATGTGGCTGCGCGGGTCCTCGAACACGTTGCGGATGCGAGGACCGAAGCCCTGGGTTGCGGCTTCGACCATGAGTGGCTCGATCTCGATCGAGTCCAGGCGCTGCACCAGCCCGCTGCTGAGGAGCGTATGCGTCGTGAGCCCCGACCCGAACCCGATGTTGGCGACCCGGGCGGGATGCGGGTGCATGCTCAGCGGTATCGCCGCGGCCAGCACCATGGTGCTTTCATCGACCGTTGCCTCACCCGGCCCCATCTGGATGCCCGCGTCCGGCTTGCCGTTGGTCGCGATCGTGACCGTCCCATCCAGCTGCACCAGGCTGATCGTGGCGGTCTTGCCGTCGCGCAGATAGGCAACGCTCGCCCCTTCCGGCAGGGCGGCGGATCCGGTGCGGTAGACACCGGATGCCATCTTCGCCGGATCCAGATTGACGACGAACAGCGCCACGCAGAACACCCCGATCGCGGCGGCCATGGCCACGGCCGCGGTGCGCGATGGTAGACCACGCCGGCGCAGCAGGCGCGACAAGCCGAGCGACACGTGGATGGCGGCGCCTCCGAGGATGACGCCCTTGACCCCGATCAGCGGCATCAGCAGATGGATCGTCAGCAGCACGCCCACGATCGCGCCGAGCGTGTTGGCCGAATAGATCGTGCCGATGGCTCGCTCGCCCGCGCCGCGACGCATGAGCTGGTGCGTCAGCAGCGGCAGCGTCATACCGGCACAGAAGGTCGCCGGAATCATGATCACCGCGGCGATCGATTGGCTGATCAGGTTGAACGCGGCATAGCCGCTGGCAGTGTGCGCGGATACTCCCAGGAACCACGCCATGAAATCGAATGTCAGGTTGTACGCCGGCAAGGTCAGCGCGGCCAGGGCTCCCATCGCGAGCATCACGTAGCCCAGATAAGCCACCGGATCGACGCTGCGCTCGATGCGCCGGCGCACGTACAGGCCGCCGAATGCCAGACCCAGGATGAACGCGCTGAGCATCAGCTCGAACGAATGGGTCGAGCTGCCCAGTACCAGGCTGAGCATGCGGATCCAGCCCAGCTCATACATGAACGACGCGGCGCCGCTCAGGAATGCCGCCATCGTGAACCATCGGGCCAACCGATCGGTCGCCGCCAGCGGCGCCGATGCCGCCGCTGCCGCCGATGCCGGTGCCGCCGGCGGAGCCGCAGCGGGCTCGGTCTGCCCGCGCACGATGACCCAGATCAGCAGCGCCAGCGCGATATTGAGTAGTCCGGCGGTTCGGATGGTGCCGGGCAGCCCGACCGCACTGATCAGGACAAATCCGCTGACCAGCACTCCGATCGCAGCGCCCAGGCTGTTGGTGAAGTACAGCGTGGCCAGCGTCTCACCGGGCCGCTCGGGCCAGCGGCGGATCAGGCCGCCGCTGATCAGCGGAAAGGTCATGCCCAGAAGCACGGACTGCGGAAGGATCAGCAGAGCGCCCAGCGACCATTTGTAGGCTTGAATCAGCGGCCCCGCGGGCAGCGCCGGTATGACCGTGGCGAACGAGAAGTTGACCGCGGCAAGGAAGCTTGGATGAAACAGCAGGCCAAGGATCCCGATCAGGCCCTCGACCAGGGCATAGGCCCACAGCAGCTGGCGGATGTGCGCGGATCGGTACGCCACTGCCCAGGATCCCAGCGCCATTCCTCCCATGAAGATCGCGAGCACCAGGGTCTGCGCGTAGGCGGCATGGCCGAGGAACAGCTTGAGGTAGTGCGACCAGATGGACTCGTAGATCAGGCCGGTAAATCCGGATACGACAAAGACCGCGAGCAGAAACCGCCGTCGCATGCAATCGAGCGTCTGCACTGGTGACCGCTACCCCCTGTCTGGCGTGGCAGGCGCACAGTACAGGAACGGCTGAACACTGCACAGAACAGGGTCGTGGACACGGTCAAGAGCCTCCCATCGGGGTGCAGTGCCGCAGGCATCGGGGGTTTGACCTCGCCTCGGCCGAGGGAGCAAGATCCAAACGCACCAAAGGCAGGGAGGCTGTATGGCAACGCAATGGTTCATGCAGGGCCCGTGGTTCAAAAACTGCAATTGCGATCCCGGTTGCCCTTGTGATTTCAACCAGTTCCCGACCCACGATCATTGCGAAGGCATGCTCGGCATGCGTATCGACCGGGGCAATTTCGGGGACGTCAACCTGTCCGGCCTGCACTTCGCCTTCATCGTTCGCTGGCCCGGGGCGATGCACGAGGGCAACGGCGAGGTTCAGCCGATCATTGACATCAAGGCGACGCAGCCGCAGCAGGCGGCGCTGCTGGAGGCACTGAGCGGCAAGCACGGTGACACGCTGATGGAAATCGTCGCCGCGGTCTGCCCGAAGCTGCACCCGCCGATTTTCGCGCCGTTCGAATTTGTCCTGGATCTTGACGCGCGCAAAGGGCACCTCAAGGCCGGCACGGCTTTGTACACCGAAGTTGAACACGCTGATGACGTTCGGCGACAAGCCACAGCCGTACCGCATCGTGGTCACGATTCCCAATGGCTTCGAGTACACCGGCGACACGCATGGTGCCGAGACCGCGCGGGCATTGCGCCTCAAGTCATCGGGACCGATTGCACTCGATCTGAAGAACTGCCACGCGAGTGTGACCCAGGTGAAGCGTGGTAGTCATGTGGGCGCCAAGCCGGCTGGCTGAACTGCGATCGATCGCACCGCGGGCACTGCCCGCCTCGCTCCTGGGCGGCGGGCTTGCCGCCGTTGCGGCCACGATCTATCTGATGAGCGGGATGATCTCCGGCCCCGGCGCCCGGCTCGGTCAGCTGGGCGGGTTCATCAGTTTATGGGTGCTCATGATGGCGGCCATGATGCTGCCCTCGGTGGCACCGATGGCCCTGGCGTTCGCACGTATCACGGGCGAGCGGGCCAGGAAGGGCCAGGCCGCATTCGTTCCGACATGGATATTCATCCTCGGTTATTTTGCCGCGTGGACTGGCTACGGCCTCGTCGCCTATGCGATCGATCATTCCATCCGGCTGCTGAATCCCGCGTGGCTCGCGTGGAGTCGGCAGGGTCCGCTGATCGCCGGTGTCGCGATAGCCGCCGCCGGGCTCTATCAGCTGTCGGCGTTCAAGCGCGTCTGCCTCACGCACTGTCGCTCGCCGCTGGACTTCTTTCTGCACAGCTGGCACGAAGGCGCCGCGGGCGCCTTGCGCATGGGGTTGCATCACGGCCTGTACTGCATCGGCTGCTGCTGGGGTTTGATGCTGGTGCTGTTTGCGGTCGGCGTCATGAGCCTCTTCTGGATGACGTTCATCGCTGCCTTGATCTTTGCGGAAAAGGTACTGCGCATCGGGCCACGGCTCGCGCCGCTGTTTGGCTTCGCGCTGATCGCGATGGGGCTATGGATCGCGCTCGCCCCCGGCAGCGTCCCGGGGTTGCATCCGCCGGCCGAGCGCGCAGATATGCCGGACATGCCGGGAATGGTGATGTGAAGCGTCAGCCGTCCCGGGACCGGACTGTCGGTTTGATGTTCGCGTTCAGTCTGAAGAGATTCATCGGGTCGTATTTGTTCTTGAGCTGCACCAGGCGCGGATAGTTGTCGCCATAGGTTGCGCGCAGACGCTGCTCCTCGGCGGATGGCTCGGTATTGACGTAGTAACCTTTGGTAAACGGCTCGAATACCCCCCAGAGGTCGCGCCCGGCCTTCAGGTTCTGCTCGTCCTGCGAGCGTTCCATCCAGGCGCCGAACAACAGCAGATCCTGTTTTGCCAGGCGATTCCAATACGCCGTCGCCTCGGGTTTCACCCTCGCAATCGCGCCGCCGAGTTCGCCGAAGCCGATATCGCTCACCCACGGCGGCGCACTCTCGAAGCGGCGCACGATCTCGTCGATCAGATTGGCGGGGAAGTCGCGCAGAAAGCCGGATTTGACGTAGACATTCAGCCCCGGAGGAAGCGCAGTCGGACTGGCGCCACTCTCGCCCTGCTGAGCCGCGATATAGCTCTTCGCCGACACATCATCAAACACCGGCTTGCCAAGCTTGTTCAACGGCGCGAGCAGCCGCTCGCCATCGCTGATTGCCCCGCAGTACACCACTTCGATGGCCACGTAGGGCCCAGGCGAAACACCGGGCGGGGGGTCCCTAGTCACGGATGCCGAGACCGACATCTCATCCGGCGCTGCCTGCGAGAAGTCCAGCAGCGCGGCCATCACGCTGCGGGCCTGATCGAACGGATACACCCTGTTGCCTGCCAACACGCTCGGGCCAAGCGGATGCAGCCGGTACTCGAAAGTCGTCACGATACCGAAGTTGCCGCCGCCGCCCCGGATGCCCCAGAACAGGTCCGGATTCTCCTGCTCGCTGGCATGCAGCAGCTTGCCGTCGGCAGTGACGATATCAACGCTTCGCAGATTGTCGCAGGCCAGGCCAAACTTGCGCGCGAGCCGTCCCATTCCGCCGCCCAGGGTAAGGCCGGCGATACCGGTGTCCGACGCGGTGCCCAGGGTCGTCGCAAGCCCGAACGCCTGCGTCTCCCGGTCGAATTCGCCCAGCAGCACCCCGGACTGTGCTTCGGCCGTGCGCTGCAAGGGCTCGATACGAATACCCTTCATCGGCGACAGATCGATCATCAGACCGCCGTCGCAGGTCGACTGCCCGGAGATACTGTGACCACCACTTCGCACCGCGGTGAGCAGCTGGTGCGAACGGGCGAAATTGACGGCTTGAACGACATCGGCCGCGCCCGTGCAGCGCACGATGAGCGCCGGATGTCGATCGAACGCGCCATTCCAGATTCTGCGCGCCCCCTCATATCCGATGTCCCGGGGCAGCAGCAGCTGGCCGCGCAAACTCGCGCGAAAGTCGTTGATCTCGGACTGGGAAAGTGAGATTGCCTTGCCTGAAAGGCTGATGGCAGCGAGCTGATCTGGGACCGCCGCCGGACTCGTTTCATCTGCCCAGAGACTGCCGACGGGCATGAACGCACCGGCTGCTGCCGCAAGCGTAGACCTGAGAAACCGTCTCCTGTCGCTTCGCACATCCCAGCTGGAACTGACCGCTCCCTTCCTCATGTTCATTGTTTCTCCCCTTCGACGGCAATGTACTGGTGTCGAATGCCCCCCAGACCCATCAATGCTAATCCAGTATCCTTGTCGGGTGTTCTTGAATTGCTCGGCCCCTACCCCCGAATTGTTCGAAGCGATCCGCCAGTTCCGCCCGGCACGCGTCATCCGAGCCCCGCTACGCGTGCGATCAGGAACAACCCCGCCCCAACGACGACGGTCCCGACGCCTCGCGCGACGTGCTCACCAGCCGGTGCAAGACGTTCAAGGGTGATGGCAGCCGCCACGACAGCCATCGCCCGAAGGTCCATGACCCCGATGACCAGGAGGATCGCCGTCAGACCGGCACAGCAGTAGCAGCAATGGAGGCCGAGGCGCAGGCCGTGTCGCCATGCCGTGCCGGCGTCGGATGGCAACGTACAGCCACGCCCGGGGGCCTTACGGCAGCAGGCAAGGTGATATGCCTTCCACGCGGTGAACTGCAGGGCGCCAGCGATCAGGACGACCCCGCCGACCGCGATCGGAACCGCGCGCGCCAGCGCCGGCTGCTGCATCTCGAGCGTCGCCAGCGCGACGCACAGTGGAAAGGCAGCCGTTCCGAACACGCTCCAGACCAAAAAGTACCCCACGCTGACGAGCGCGGTCAGCCGACCCAGGCGCCTCTCGCCTGTCCTGCCAACGGCCTGGCGGTAGCGCCGCAGCATCGGGACCAAGGACGGCAACATCATTGCCACCATCATCACGACCCACATGCCGAGGAACGACGCCGCGACCCCGGGCCACGTCTGTCCGGGCATCCGCATCCACGCCGTCAACATCGTCCAGCCGCCGGGCATCGGCATCTCGCCCATTGCCGACATCGACGCGCACCGGACGATCGTTACCGCCACGCTGGCAGCAAAGACCAGCGCTGAGACGCTCAAGAACGCTTGCTGGCAAGCTCGCTCGGAGGCCATGGGTCGTGATCCAGTTCCGAAGTTGCGCCGCGACAGCCGCGACTTCGCTCAGCGCCCGCCGTACTCGTCGTGGCGGCGCCACCAGACGCCCGTCTCGTTGCGCCCCTTGGGGGCGCGGTCGAGCCACTGGTACATGCCCCAGAGGCCGTCCAATCCGCGCGCATAGGTGGAATAGGTGTGGTAGATGACACCCTCGTCGAGGACGAACGCGCTCATGCCCGGCCGATCGCGCGAGTACGTGGGCGCGTCGGTTCCGCATGTGGCCGCGAACTGGGCGACTGGCGCCGGGATCGGTGTCGCGTCCATCGCGTGGCCGCTGCGGCGATAGTTGTATTCGACGACCCCCTCGCGCTGTTGCTCCTCGGTGAATGAGACGTTGAAGTCGAAGTTGAAGTCGCTGCCGAGCGAGGACGCCCAGGGAAACGTCCATCCCATCCGTCGCTTGTACGCCTGCAGTTTCGCAAGCGGCGCCCGCGACACCGCCGACAGCATGACGTCGTGGTTCGCCAGGTGGACGACGAAGCGGTCGAAGCCGTCCGCGATCATCGAGCAGGACGGACACCCCGCCGTGTAGTCGGGCCCGAACATGAAATGGTAGACCAGCAGTTGCGAGTGCCCGCTGAAGAGGTCTGCCAGCGAGGCGCGCCCTGCATCGGTCTCGAATCGGTACTGCTTGTCGACCCGGACCCACGGCAGCTCCTGCCGCTGCCGCGCCAGCTCGTCGCTGCGCCGCGTGAGCTCCTTCTCGGCCTTGAGCAGCTCCAGCCGGGCCGCGCGCCACTCCTCACGTGTTCCAGTCTTGTGGTCGGTCATCGTTGCTCTCCTTTGGTCGGCGCAGCTTCATTCCCAGCTGTCGAGCTTGATATCGTTTGGGTGCGGGGCACCTTTGCCGGTTTCGAGAAGCGACTTCAGGCTCAGCAGAAAGACCGCCCACTTGGTGCTGCAATGGTGCATGAACTCCACCGGCTCCTTCCAACCGCGGTGTTTGAACAGCACGATGGTCCAGTCACCTTGCTGTTTGAGGTCGAAGCTGATTCTTGTGCCGATCCATTCTTTGGGTCCGTCGATCACCTGCCAGAGCACGTGCCGGTCCGGATGCAACTCGACAACCTCCATGTCGAAGCCGCCGGCGTGAAAGCGGAACTGGAGCACGCCGCCGACTGTGCTCTCCCCGCGCGTGTCATTCGTCCACCATCCGGCGAGACCTTCGAGCGTGGTCAACGCCTTGTAGACGTCATTCTGGGACGACGATCTGATTCCGACTTTGTGCAAGATATCAACCGTAGATGATTCTCCTGCTAATGTTGCCTTTCGTACTGCGGTCATGAGTGTCGTCATTGCCTTTCTCCTTCGTCGGGTGTTCTTCGTCGTTCGAGCCGTTCTCGATGCGACGTGCTGGTTGCCGGTCGTGAGATAGATTAGGACCGAGCATCGAACAGTGGGAGTGACAAGTGTGGCGGGATTCCGATGGACTCGCTGATCACCGCCGCGGCGCGTGCACTCGCCGCGGGTGATCCCCTCGGCGCCTTGAAGCGGGTCGCCCTGCGCGAGGACGCACCGGCGCTCGCACTTCGAGGGATCGCGATGGCGCAGCTCGGCGATCTCGTTCGGGCCAAGGCTCTGCTGCGTCGTGCTGCGCGTGCCTTCGGTCAAAAGGAGGCCGTGGCCCGCGCCAGGTGCGTCGTCGCCGAGGCCGAGATCGCGCTCGTGTCGCGCGAGCTGGGCTGGCCTGCGAAGGCGCTCGACGCAGCGCGGGTGACGCTCGAACAGCACGGCGACCGGGTGAACGCCGCGCACGCGCGATATCTCGAAGTCCGGCGCCTGCTGCTGATCGGACGCCTCGAGCAGGCCGAGCGTATGCTCGCCGAGCTCGACCCCGCGACCTTCCCGCCCGCCTCGAAGGCGGCCCACGAGCTGGTGGTGGCGGGGATCGCGATGCGGCGCCTGCGGACGGGGGCAGCGCGCGCTGCGCTTGCTCGGGCCGAGCACGCCGCGCGCCAGGCAGGGATCCCTGCGCTGACGGCGGAGGTCGAGAGCGCCGCCCTCGTCCTGAGCGCGCCCGCGGCGCGCCTGATTGCGCGTGGCGAGGGGCGACTCCTCCGGCTCGAGGAGGTCGAAGGGTTGCTCGCGTCGAAAGCGTTCATCGTGGACGCATGCCGTCATGTCGTGCGTGACGCAAACGCCGTGGTCTCGCTCGCCAGGCGCCCGGTGTTGTTCGCGCTCGCACGCGCGCTCGGCGAGGCGTGGCCGGGAGATGTGCCGAGAGACGCGCTCGTGGCACGGGCATTCCGAGCGAAGCGCGCTGATGAATCGCACCGGGCGCGGTTGCGAGTCGAAGTCGGACGGCTTCGTACGCTGCTTCGGAAGCTGGCCGGCGTGAGCGCGACCAAGCGAGGGTTTGCGCTGGTGCCGCACCGCGCACGCGAGGTCGTCGTGCTGGCGTGGCCGGTCGAGTTGCAGCACGCGGGGGTGCTCGCCTTCCTCGCCGACGGCGAGTCGTGGTCGAGCTCGGCCCTGACGCTTGCGCTTGGTGCCAGCCAGCGCACCGTGCAGCGGGCGCTCGAATCGCTTGCGGCCGCCGGCAAGGTGCAGTCGTTCGGTCGCGGACGAGCCCGTCGCTGGATGACCCCGCCCGTGCCGGGATTCACGACGACCTTGTTACTCCCCGGTCTTCTGCCGATTGACTAAGATGCAAGCATGAGTCGATCAACCGCCAAGATCGTCCGCGAGTACGGACCCTTTCCGGGTGCTGGGCGCGTGAATGGAGTCACGTATGACGGTCAGAACGTCTGGTTTGCTGCTGGAGAGAAGATCCACGCTTTTGATCCTGCCAGCGGAAGGCCGCTGCGCTCGATCGATGTCGCCGCGCATGCAGGAACGGCCTTCGACGGCCGGCACCTGTATCAGCTCGCCGAGAATCTGATCCAGAAGATCGATCCGAACACCGGCCGTGTGCTCGCCACCATCCCGGCACCCGGTGGCGGCGGTGACTCGGGGCTCACATGGGCCGAAGGCACGCTCTGGGTGGGGCAGTATCGGGACCGGAAGATCCATCAAGTCGATCCCGAAACTGGGGCGATTCTTCGCACGATCGAGTCCAACCGCTTCGTCACCGGGGTCACCTGGGTCAACGGAGAGCTCTGGCACGCCACCTGGGAGGGTGACGAGAGCGAATTGAGGCGGGTCGATCCGCGAACGGGCGAGGTCCTGGAGAGACTCGAGATGCCGAGCGGCGTGGGCGTTTCGGGGCTGGAGACCGACGGCGGCGATCAGTTCTTCTGCGGAGGAGGAAGCAGCGGCAAGGTGAGGACAATCCGCCGGCCCAGGCGAGGCTCCGCGACTGGCAGCGGCTCCGAAATCCCCGTCGACCCCACGAGCAAGTAAGTCAAGCGGTCCTCGCGTGCGAGCTTCGACCATGATCTTTCCGGAGACGGCAGCGCCCGCTTTGTGGAATTGAACCGCCGAAGCCCGCATTTTCAGTCCAGCGCCGGACAAGGAACTATGTCACCGAAACAATAACGAGAATGATGCGGCAATGGCGTGCCGCCAGACCTGGACGGCGGATCGACCTTGCCGCCAGCACCGGGCGGGCATTTGCGACGCAGAGCCGCTCTCAGGGGCGGTGCCTGCGATGCGTTCCACCCTTCTGACCGCTCGATATCTGCGCTGCGTCGCGTTTGGTTGCGCTGGGTCGCGCTGGGTCGCGCTGGGTCGCGCTGGCATCGTTTGTGCAATCTGCATTTCCAGAACATTCTTTTGGAATTGCCATGTCAAAAAATCGACGCCCTGAACTTAAGCTCGTGAAGCCCACGATGGACCAGGCCCCGGCGCGCTCCAGAGCGAGGGTTGCTCACGATGCACGCGGGAATGCCGTCTGGGATTGGGCCGTTGCCACGGGGGTACTGGCGAATAAGACGGCAGCCGATCTCATCAAAATGCTCGATGTGCCAGGAGCGCAAACTCTGACTCTTGAGCCCGAAAGACACGCCGACGGGCAGCGCTCCTGTGATCCGTACAACCGGTTGACGCGCAACATCACCACGCCGCGCCGGGCGCGTTGAGTCGCGCAGAGTCTGGCCGGCGCGGCGAGACCGTGGCACCCCAAGGAAAGGTGCGCCGGTCTCGCCGGACACAGGGTCGCCAGCGAGTGTCAGCGACTCGAGCTCTTCGCGACCTGAATCGACTCGCTCCGCGACGCCAGCTGCTCCAGCGCCAAGTTGGCCTTCGCCATCACACGGTCGATGCAGGCGACAACGTGAGGCTGACGACCCAGGTCCTCGTGATCCGAGACTCGGGAGCAGACCGTGTCCGCGGCCCTATGCACACGATCGTAGGCGATCTGACGACCGCCCGGCGTGGTCAGGTCCAGATCCATCAACTGCACATGCATGGAACTGGTCTCAAGCCCGGAAGCTGTCGCAACGCACCACGCCGTCATCCCGAATATGACCAGGGACGAGGCCACTGCAAGGCGCCGAATCGCATTGATGTTCATCGCTGATACTCCTGTGACTGGTTGAGTCTGGAACGTAGGTCACGTTGCCAGGAGCATGTGCGACGCGCCGCGGATTTCCGACGAACCGCCCTTTTACCGAAGTGAATCGCGCTTACGGCTGCTTGAACAAGTGCGCGTGGGCGGCACTCACGGGCAAGAGCTCGTCCCGCCCCTTCAATTTCACCTCGAGCGAGCCTCGAAAGGAGCGGTAGATCGTATCAATCGCGCCGACGTTCACGATGATGCTGCGATGAATCTGCCAAAAGACGCCCGGATCCAGTTTGGCCAGCATCTCCTTGAGGGAGGAATTGAGCAGAAATGAAGAGGACCGGGTGTTCACCGTGGTGTATTTGTTGTCGGCGCGCAGATACAGGATCTCGGCGGTGGCAACGACGCGCAATTCAGAGCCGTGCGGCACGCTGAGCCACTTGAGGTAGCGTGGCTCGGAACTCACGGTGGACTTCAATAGCTCGGCAAGCCCACGCAGATCCGCCGGCGGCTCGCGCAGCCGCTCTCGAACGCGCTCGACGGTCACTTTGATCCGCTCCGCTGAGATCGGTTTCAGAATGTAGTCGATCGCCCCCTGCTCGAATGCCGACAGCGCGTAGCCGTCGTAAGCCGTGATGAAGACTACGTGGGCCTTGCCGCTCGCATGACGCGCGACATCGATCCCCGTGGCTCCCGGCATTTGTATGTCGAGGAACAGGACGTTGGGCCCATGACGGTCAAAAGCCTCGATCGCCTGCAGTCCGTCCGCAGCTTCGGCGCTGATGCGCAATTCCGGCCAGAGATTGCGCAGTGTCTCGCGGATCTCGGCGCGCAGCAGTGGCTCGTCCTCCGCAATGATGGCCGTGGGCGTCATGGTCGGGCTTGCGAAAGCGACTCGGGCGCGCTGACCGTGCGTGCGAGGGCGGTTCGCAGAGTCTGGATGAGCTCATTCAATTGCGCTTCGGCGCGGTCCTCGCCGCGCATGTAACCGAGCTTGATCTCCCCCAGTTCATTGAACAGCATCGCCGGATCGATCTGTGCCTCCGCGGTTGCGAGGCGGGACTCTACCAGTTGACGCTCGAGCTGCGCACGCCGCAGCTCGCTGTTGCGGAATTGCTCGAGCATTCGGTCGGCGGTGCGCTGGTTCGCGAATACCAGTACCCCAAAAGCGACGTAGACATCCATAAAAAAGCCCCCCGCGACGGTCGAGCGCCAGAGCAGGTTCGGAATCGCCAGCGGTAGGCCGAAAATGCAGAGATACACTTGCTGTGTCACGCTCGTGGCCAGGAGTGTCACGGGGACCGTCGAGGCGACTGCGATCGGATATGAGAACCTCGGAGCGGCGCCGCGCTTGACCGCCTGGTCCGCCAGCAGGGCAACGGGAACGACCAGCAACACGCTGAGCGCCATTGAGACATAGCCCACACTGGGATGACCCATCCAGCTACCAATTACGGGCTCCTCGCGTGAATCGACATACACCGTGAGCTGGCCCAGCAGCTGCAATACCAGCATGTTGCGCCATTTGATGGCCTGCCAGGCCGCGCGCAGTGATCCAGTCACGCGGCCACCAGGGGTATCGAGACCGTCGCGACGACTCCACGGCCGGCAGTACGGGCAAGGGACAGAGCCGCGCGATCACCGTAGAGCATGTCCAGGCGCCGTCGGATATTCGCAAGCCCCATGCCGAAGCCATCGGTGACCGCCAGGCCCTGACCCGAGTCCGCCACGCGCAGTACCAGCGCCGCCTGCTCGCGCGTCGCGCTGACTCGAATCGTACCGCCGTTGACTGCCGGGTTGATACCGTGCTTGACGGCGTTCTCGACCAATGTCAGGAGAATCATGCTCGGAATTCGTTCTGCGGCGAGCTGCGGGGGGATCTGCAGCTCATAGGAGAGACGCGTGCCCATGCGTATCTTGTGGATCCTCAGATACGCGTCGATCAGTTGCAGCTCATCGGCGAGCGATGACTCCTCCTGTCGCAGCTTGGGCAATGCCTCGGACAGATACCGCAACAGATTGTCGAGCATGTCGATCGCAGCCGGCCGATCAATGCGCGCGAGGGTGCGAACTGTCGCCAGCGTGTTGAACAGGAAATGCGGCTCGATCTGCGCCCGCAGCAGCTGCAGTCGCGTCCGCTTCACGTCCGCGTCGAGCACGGCGCTCTCGGTCTGACGCTGGATCAGCTGGGTCGATGCGGTGCGAGCGGAACTCCGGTATACACAGGCGGCGATGATCATTACCACCATCAGCGCGTATTGCTCGTTCCAGCTGTCGAGTTCTCCCATGACGTAGAAGAACATCGTGCAGAAGAACCAGATGAACAGCCCGAGCCCGATCAGCCACAGATAACGTCGGACACCTGCCACGGGTGCAAGGTTGATACCGACGGTGAGTACCGGCACCGTCGGCAGCTGATGCAGCGACATCGTCAGCCAGAAGAATCCGGCGTCCCGCAGCGCGGGCCCGACGCCGCTCTT
This sequence comes from uncultured Gammaproteobacteria bacterium, assembly GCA_963701975.1. GTDB lineage: Bacteria > Pseudomonadota > Gammaproteobacteria > Steroidobacterales > Steroidobacteraceae > FEN-1191. The sequence continues at coordinate 1,453,829 of OY969692.1, read as the reverse complement.
CAGCAGAATGCTGACGAAATCGTCCAGGTCCCAGGCCGTCATGAGTCCCAGGGTCACGACGGCGGCATACCCCATGCCAGCGAACAAGCGCTTCGCGCGCACTCTACGCAGCCAGCCGAGCTGATCGTTCATGGGCTTCGCCTCAACGGCTTGGGCGGCCGATGCTAGCAAGCCTGCCTGCTGCGATCACGCGGTGCCGAGCAAAAAGCAGCCCCTTCTGGGCCGGTTGTGGTGCTGTCGGCGCCCCGAAAACACGCATTCACGCTCCCAACAGGGACGCTCGCTCCGCAAATCGGGGTGTTCGTCGGAAAGTCTGCGGACGCTCGGGGGAGAGAGCAAATGATATCGGCGGAAATCACCGGGAATCCCGGGCGATCGCCGCAGGTCTGTCGTACAGTATTGCTGGCGGGCGAGCTAACACCGAGGCACGGATGGATCGGGTTGACCACGATGCCCTGACGGAAGGCCGGTTCAAGCGACATTTGCGGCAGGATGACCGCTCGCTCGATGCGCTGTGTGGACTCGCGGGGATCTATCTGCGGCGCGGCTGGCTGGAGGAGGCGCTGCGCCTGGTGCGCCATGCGCTCAGGCAGACTCAGGAATCCGCGCACGTCTGGAGCCTCCTCACCCAAGGGCTGATCGCGCGCGGGCGACTGATCGAGGCGGAAGAGTCGATCCAGAAGGCGCTGCGGATCGATCCGGCCAACGCCCAGCACTGGGTCGCCCTGGCCTCCGTCAACAATCGGCTGCTGCGCCCACAGGCGGCGCTCGCGGCGTACCGGCAGGCGGAGCGACTCGCCCCCGAGCTACCGCTACTGCACCTCTCGATCGGCCATGTGCTGAAAACCCTCGGCCAGCGCCCGGAATGCGAGCGCGTGTACCGGGAGTGCCTCGCGCGCGAGCCCGCATCGGGGGAGGCCTGGTGGAGCCTGGCGGATCTCAAGAACTACACTTTCAGTGCCGATGAAGTCGCGGCGATGAACGCGCTCGTCGCTGCCGGCACCGGAGGCGATGCAAACCTGGCGCGGCTGCACTTCGCGCTGGGACGAGCGTACGAGCTGCAGGGCGAGGACAGGCGGGCCTTCGCGCATTACGAGCGCGGCAACAGGCTGCGCCGCGCGCAGGCACCGTTCGACCACGCCGCCTTCGAGTCCAGGTGCCGCCGCATCGCCGCGAGCTTCGACCACGCATTCTTCGCCGCTGCCGGTGGTGCCGGCCACGCTGACCGGGCGCCGATCTTCATCGTGGGCATGCCCCGCTCGGGCTCGACGCTGGTGGAGCAGATACTTGCCAGTCACTCCGGCGTTGAAGGCACGATGGAACTGCCGAACGTGCTCAACTACGTGCGTGAGTTCGACAGCCTCGGCGAGAACCGCGACGCCTACCCCGAGAGTGCGAGCGCGGCGCCGCGGGCCGTATTCGCGGCACTCGGCCGGCGGTACATCGAGGAGACAATGCCGCTGCGCTCGGGCCGGCCGCGCTTCATCGACAAAATGCCCAACAACTTCGCGCACATCGGGCTGATCCACGCGATGCTGCCGGAGGCGACGATCATCGATGTGCGCCGCCATCCGATGGACGCGTGTTTCAGCTGCTTCAAGCAGCATTTCGCGGCGGGTCAGGCGTTCTCCTATGAGCTCGAGGGACTCGGGCGGTACTACCGCCAGTACCTCGCGCTGATGGACCACTGGGACGCGGTACTTCCGGGCAAGGTCCTGCACCTCGCGTACGAGGAGCTGGTGCGCACCCCGGAGCCGGCCATTCGCCGACTGCTCGCACACTGCCGCCTGCCCTATGAGGCAGCTTGCCTCGATTTTCATCTGACTCAACGACCGGTACGTACCTCGAGCTCCGAACAGGTTCGCCAGCCGCTCTACGCCTCGGGGATCGGCTACTGGCGAAGGTTCGAGCCGGAGCTCGAGCCGTTGCGCCGCGGTCTCGGCGATTGTCTCGAGCGATTTTCCGAGGAGGCAGACCGCGGGTGCTGGCACGAGCGGCAGACCGCAGCGTCGCGCAGACTCTTGAGAAGGAAATCCGTCGTCGGACTCGCCGTTGCGGCGATCGCCTACACGGAATGCAGCTCGCAGACAGCCTTGGCGGCAGGACCCGCTGATATGCTCCAGGAAGTCGTGGTGACGGCCCGCAAACGCTCCGAGAATCTGGAGGACGTGCCGCAGAACATCGACGTGCTCTCCTCGCAGGATCTGGAGAACCTCGACGTCGTACGGCTCGAGGACGTCGCGGCCCAATCGCCGTCGATCTCCCTGATCAGCACCGGGCCTGGCGGCCAGAGGATCTTCATCCGCGGCGCCTCGGATGGCAGTGACCCCAATTTTGGCCACAGCAATCTCTCGACGACGGCCTTCCTGGTCGATGACCTGTCCTTCGCCCGCTCCGGTCACGACCCGGATTTGCATCTGAACGACATTGAGCGCATCGAGATCCTGAACGGGCCACAAGGAACACTGTTCGGCCCAGGGTCACTGTCGGGCGCGGTACGCATCGTCACCAACAAGCCCGATCCGCGCGCCTTCGACGCCGGTGTGGCACTGGAAGGGGCGCAGATCGCCGGTGGCGGCCGCAACGCGACCGACGAGGGATACGTCAATATCCCGCTCATCGAGGGTACGACTGCGTTGCGGGTATCCGTCTACCAGTTGCACGACGGCGGCTACATTGACAACGTGCTTGCCACACGTCAGTGGCTCAACGGCGTGACCTCGAGCAACGCCGCATGGGCCGGCAGCGATCAGAACACGCGCAACGGCTTGGGCGGGCGCATCGCCGTGCAGCACGCCCTGTCGGACACGTGGGTGCTGCGGCTCACCGGCTATTACCAGCAGCAGCGCTACTCGGGAAGCTGGGATGAGGACCCGACCAACGTCGGTGCGCGCGCCCTGCGGGTATTCTCGCCTCAGGGCGGCTACAACTATGCACGCGTCCTGGAGCTGCAGACGGAAGGTGACGTCGGCATCGGCGACCTGATCTACGTGGGAGGCTATTCCTCTCAAGTGAGTCGCCGGCTGTATGACTTCTCGGACTACGCACAGTACAGCTCCTATTCCAGCTTCATCCAGGCAACCACCTGCATGACCGATCCCTCGAGCGGCCCCGGCGATCACGGCTGCAAGGTCCCTTACATGTTCGGGGAGGTGAACAGCACGGTCGAGCGATGGTCGAACGAGCTGCGCCTGCAATCAAAGCCGCGAGACAAGGTGCAATGGACCATCGGCGCCTACTGGGAGAAGACGCGCAATCCTTACAGCGGCTTCGAGCACCTGCCGAACATCAACTTCAGCGGCGCGCCGGCGCAGAGTGCGCTCGTCAGTGGGGCTGCTCCGCTCGCCGAGGAGTTCTACAGTGACTTCGCCACAGGAAGGGAATTGCAGACGTCCGAGTTCGCTGATGCGACGGTCACTCTCAGCAGGCGCTGGAGCATCGAAGCGGGCATCGAGCATTTCCACTCGACACAGTCGGATTCCACCAATTGGGCGGGCTATTTCTTTCAGCCGAAGACACCCGCCTATTACAGCGCTTCATCCGACCGGACCAACTTCAAGGCCGGCCTGAACTACAAGCCCGGCGAGCACGCGCTCATCTACTTTGCGTTCGCCCAGGGTTTCCGTGAGGGCGGATTCAACTACATCGCGGCGAATTCGCATCCGACGATCCCGCATCATTTCAATCCCGACACCCTGGACAACTTCGAGCTGGGCTGGAAGAGCCAGTATCTCGAAGGACACCTGCGCTGGGACAGCGCCCTGTATTACATGGCGTGGAAGGATTATCAGGTCGGGGTGAGCGTTCAGGGACCACCCTACGGCTTTAACGCGAATATCGGCGACGCGCGCATCTACGGCATCGAGTTGACGCTGGAATGGCAGGGACTTGGTGGACTACGTCTGGCACTAACCGCCGACTACAACGACGCAACGCTGCGCAGCGACGAATTCCAGAACCCGGCCTTCATTGCCGTGCCAGGAGAGCGTTTGCCGGAAGCCCCGGCGGTCAATTTCAACGCCATCGGCCGCTATGAGTGGAATTTGCGTACGGCGCTACGGCCGTTCGCGCAGTTCGACGTCTCCTACAAGGGCAGCATGTGGAACGATTTGCGCCTGGACCAGCGCATATTGCAGCCGGCCTATTCGATCAGCAATCTCCGGTTCGGCGTGAGTCGGTCCGACGGGACCTGGCAGGCGGAGGCCTACATCACCAACCTGTGGAACTCGAATGCCGTGCTGTTCGCGAATACGACCGGATACGACAGCTGGCCCGGTGTGTCGAATCCGGTCGTCGCGGTTCCGCCGCGGACGTACGGCTTGCGGCTGACGTATCGCTGGCGCGGTCCGCATTGATCGCCAGGTCCAGACGCTTCTCGATGCCGGACCTCATCGGCGACTTCGGCGTCGCCTCCCAATCCTGCGCCTCGATCCATCGGACTTGCGCGCCCGAAGTCTAGTCCGACGCCACTAGGGCGGCTGAGGCTCGCTCACTCCCCACAGGCGGCATTCGCTCCCCCTAATGCGGCTTCGTCGGAAAGTCATCGCTCAATCCGAGCGCGCGAACGGAAACTGCAGTCGCCGAAGATGCCTCTACAAACACTCAAGCAGCCTAAGGGAGAAACACATGATGCGCCTGAAGATTTGTCAGTTCACGCCAGCCAGAATCGCGCGCATGGTTGGCGGCCTTGGCCATCAGCTCAGAGGATCGACCATGTCTGAACACACACGACGGTGGTGCCTCGGCACCGCGCCCGTAACCCTGGCTGTCGTATTGGCGGGCCTCGTCTCCACGGGGATGGCCCGAGCTGCGTGCACCATCCCCGATGCAACTCATGGGACATCGGGCCACTTCACCCCGGCCGTCTACAGGCCGATGAGTTATGAACGTGATACGGCAATCGTGGGCCTCTGGAAGTTTGAGATGCTCGCCAAGAGCACTGCTACCAACAACAACCCGATGCCAGACGGCGCGCTGATCGATTTCGGAACGCAAGCGTGGCATTCCGACGGCACGGAATTGTTGAATTCCGGCAGTCGCAATCCCGCCGATGGGGACTTCTGCCAGGGAGTGTGGGAGCAGGTCGGGCCCTCAGAATTCAAGCTCAATCACATGCCCTTGGCCTGGTCGGGCGGCGCGTACATCGGCCCGGTCAAGTTGAGTATGCTGGTTACCGTAGATGGGTCGGGGAACCGGTTCTGGGGTTTCTTCAGCCAAACCCTGTATCAGGCCAGCACGACACCGGGACACGAGTTTGACGAGACCAGTCCCGTGGTCACGATCACGGGAACGATTACCGCGACCCGGATAACTCCCTAGCCAGGCTGCCCCCACAGCAAATGACATCACCCGCGGACTGAGTGTGAGCAACGCTTCGCTCAGTCCGCGAAGGCTGGCTCAGGAAGACCCGAGTCGCAATGTAGTGAGATTGCTGAGTTCCTTTATATACACCGGGCGCAGGATTGCGTCGGAAATCCATGCCTCAATTCGGCCTAATACGCCACCGTGCACTTGGCTATCGGTCACTATCGTTACGTGCGAGCCTTCACTTTCATCGCGCGGCTCAACGATGAACGACATCACGATATCAGTGCCTTGATACTCTTCGACGAGTACGCGGCCGGGCTGAGGCTCACTCACGATTCCGTGATAAACCCGCTGGCGACCGAGAAAGCGCGTCTTCAGCTCGAACCGAGTGCCAGCACCCACCCCGCCGCATTGCACGTGCATGGATACAAAGATGGTGTCGCGTGGCCGCGGAAAAGCGGTCCGCGACTGGGTTTTGCGACATGAAGCCCTTGAGATGACGGCAGCGATAATTCGTCGCAAGACTTACCCTTTATGCGACGGATGAAGCACTGGGTGGTTCGAAGCAGGCACTCGGACTCCACAGCTCGTCAAGGAAGCCTGCGACCGTGGTTCGCTGAACAGTACTAGGACCGCCTGCTCGTTCGACTCGCAATGCACTGACTGCTGCTTCCCGTCAGCTGCCAGCACAGGCGTATGACATTCAAGCGTCCTCCGTCCTCGAATTTGTAGTCGTTCATTCCGCGTAGGAAACGTCTGATGCGCAGTCGCGACGTCGGTCAGTGCTCGACATCACATTCCTTCTGTAGTGTCGCATCGCCCCTCGCATCGAGCGCGGCTGACTTGAATCGACAGTCGCCGCAAAGAGCCATCCAGACGGCGAGCGGGCAAAGCGCTCGGGCTGCATTGCCGAGAGCAATCAATTCATTGTAGACTGGTTCTAAGAACAAGACACGACGCCCAGGGGGAAAGTCCTATGAGGCTGTCTGAGTTCATCGCGCGCGACATGAACGAGATCTTGTCCAGCTGGGACAAGTTTGCCGCCACACTATTGCCCGCCGCAGCGGGGATGGATGCTGCTGCGCTTCGCGACCACTGCGAGGAGATTCTGCGTGCTGTGATTAAGGACATAGTGAGTCCCCAAACAACCGCCGAGCAGGCCCGGAAGGCACAGGGGCACGCAATCAGACTTGCAGATGCTCCCAGGACAGCGGCAGAGACTCATGCCTTCCTGCGGAAGCAGCACGGATTTGATATCAGCCAGATGGCTTCCGAGTACCGTGCGCTGCGTGCCAGCGTATTGCAGCTGTGGGCAAAGGCGTGTCAACCCGACGCCACAAACGTCGACGACATGGTCCGCTTCAACGAGGCGATCGATCAGGCGGTAGCCGAATCGGTCGCGTTCTTTGGGAGAAAGCTGGCTGACGAGCGAAACCTTTTGCTTGGCATGTTGGGACATGACATGCGTAACCCGCTAAATGTCATCCAGCTCTCAGCAGCCTACCTTGCAGAGCTAGACGCCGGTGCGCGCGTATCAGCGACGGCGACCCGCATTGCCAGGAGCGGCGCGGAAATGAAGGCTCTTCTCGATGATCTTATTGACTTCAATCGAACGAATCTGGGGTTGGGCCTGCGAATCGAACCAGTCGCAGTGAATTTAGCGGACCTGGTCGCCGAGGTGCTGGAACAGTTACGGCAGAGCAACCCTAGCCATGGGATTGAGCTGCAGATCACCGGGGATGTTAAGGGAACCTGGGATCCCCACCGCCTCCATCAGTTGTTCAGTAACCTGATCTTGAACGCCCTAAAGTACGGAGCGCAGACCGCGCCGGTGCGAGTGATCCTTGCCGCACAGCCGGCCGAAGTGGAAATCAAGGTGTGTAACAGCGGGCAAAAGATCGAAGAATCACTGCTGGCGCATATATTTGATCCTCTCGTGCGCGGAGACGGATATCGCAGCGCACCTGGAGGCGACGGGAGCCTTGGCCTTGGCTTGTTCATCGCTCGAGAGATTGCAATTGCACACGGGGGGACGATCGAGGTGATATCGGATGAAGCCGAAACCGTCTTTACGATCCGTTTGCCGAGATTGCCCGCTAAGACCTTTTCATCCTGACGTCCCGCAGAACTCGCCGACCGGATCCGACACGCGTCAATTGTCCTTCCGTATCGCGATCATCGTCCAGAGAGCTGCAGAGGACCGGCGTAAGCAGTCTTCTTCTAGATCCAATGCTTCCGAAGCAGCCACACCTTGACGATCTGCGTAAGTCCCATGTAGCTCAACAGCGTCAGCATCAGAATCGGCCAGTACATGTGCGGCAGGCGCGTGAGGCCCAGTGCCGAGGACAGCGGCGAATACGGCAGCCAGATGCCAAATGCCATGACTGAAAGTGTTGTGAGCAGCAATGGCAGGCTGGCCCGGCTTTGGACGAATGGAATCCTATTGGTTCGAATGACGTGGATGATGAGCGTCTGTGTCATCAGTGACTCGACGAACCAGCCAGACTGAAACAGCAACGCGCGCGATGGGTCCCAGCAGTTGAACACCCAGAGCATGACGAAGAAGGTCGTATAGTCGAAAATCGAACTGATAGGGCCAATGAAGAGTATGAACCGCCTGATTTCCGTAATGTTCCAGGGCCTCGGCCGTGCGACTTGTTCCTCGTCCACGGCGTCCGCCGGGATCGGTACCTGAGAGAAGTCATATAGCAGATTGTTCGTCAACACCTGAATCGGCGCCATCGGCAGGAAGGGAAGGAAAGCACTTGCCCCCAGCACGCTGAACATGTTCCCAAAGTTGGAACTCGCCCCCATCCGGATGTACTTGACGATATTCGCGAAGACCTTGCGGCCTTCGATCACGCCTTCGTCCAGCACCATGAGATCCTTCTCCAGCAGGATCAGGTCCGCCGACTCTTTAGCGATGTCGGTGGCAGTGTCCACCGAGATGCCGACGTCCGCAGCTCGCAGGGCGGGCGCGTCGTTAATGCCATCACCCATGAATCCGACGACGTGGCCTTGGCCCCGGAGGATGCGGATCACGCGCTCCTTGTGCGCTGGAGAAAGGCGCGCGAACAGCGTCGCTTTCTGCGCCGCCTCGGCCAGTTCGGCGTCCGACAGCTTCTCGAGGTCGCCGCCGAGCAGCATCGGGTCGGCCAGCAGGCCCACGTCCTTGCATACCTTGCGGCTGATCAGGTGGTTATCCCCTGTGAGAATCTTTACTGCGATGCCATGCTTGTCCAGAGCCGCCAGGGCGCCGGCCGCAGTTTTCTTCGGCGGATCCAGGAACGCGACGTACCCTCTGAGCACGAGCTCTCGCTCGTCGTTTTTGGCGCAAAGTTCCTTCCCTGGCAGCTCTCTGGTGGCGACCGCCAGCACGCGGAATCCGTCATTGCTGAGGCTGTCGTATTCCTGTTTCAGCCCGACGATCCGATCCGGGTCCATCGCGGACAATTTGCCATCGAGTTCGAATTGCGAGCAGCGGAGGAAGACCTCTTCGGGAGCCCCCTTGGTGAGCAGCACCGCCTTTCCTTCAGGATCCTGCACCAGGACCGACATCATGCGTCGAGTGAAGTCGAACGGCAGTTCATCCAGCTTCTTGTACTTCTCGACCATTGCCTTCCCGTGGAAGTCGACGCTGTCGAGAATCGCGCGGTCGAGCAGGTTCTTCAGGCCGGTCTGGAAGTAGCTGATCAGATACCCGTCGAGGAGCACCGCATCGCTTTCACGCCCCGCGACGTTGCAATGACGCATCAGAACGACGCGGTCTTCAGTGAGCGTGCCGGTCTTGTCCGTGCACAGCACGTCCATGCCTCCGAAGTTCTGGATGGAGTTGAGTCGTTTCACGATCACTCTCTTGCGACTCATGGCGAGCGCGCCTTTGGAGAGGCACACCGAGACAATCATCGGCAGCATCTCGGGCGTCAGACCGACAGCGACCGCCAGAGCGAAGAAGAACGCCCCCTTCCAATCGTGCTTGGTGATTCCGTTGATCAGGAAAACCAGCGGTACCATTACCGCCATGAACTGCATCATGAGCCAGGTAAAGCGGTTGAGACCCTGGTCGAAGCTGGTCTGTATCCGTTCGCCCGTCATCGAGCGCGCCATACTGCCCAAGTAGGTGCGTGCGCCGGTCGTAATCACGATGGCCGTCGCCGTGCCGCTCTCGACGCTCGTTCCCATGAAGCATATGTTCTTGAGTTCAGTGGGTGAGCTCGCCTTATCCGTCTCAGGCTGGCAGAACTTCTCGACCGGGAGCGACTCACCGGTGAGGCTGCCTTGGCTCACGAACAGGTCCTTCAATGACAGCAGCCGCACGTCACCCGGAATCATGTCTCCGGCGGCGAGCTTGACGATGTCCCCAGGTACCAAGTCGCGGAGAGGTAGCTCCCGCGCCGCGCCGTCGCGCACAACCGTCGCGGTAACGTGAATCATGGCCTTGAGCTTCTCTGCGGCGGTGTCTGCCCGTGCTTCTTGGAAAAAGCGCAATCCCACACTCAGCGCCACCATCATCGCCATCACGGAACCGGCGCGTGCGTCACCTGTAGAGAAGGATACGGTCGACAAGATCGTCAGCAGGATCACCAGCGGATTGCGAATGATCTTCAGAACTCGGATGGGCCAGCCCTGTTTGCGCTCCTGAGCGATCTCATTCGGGCCCGTCGCGCGGGCCCGTTCTTCGGCCTGCGCCTGCGTCAGGCCAGCGATAGACGTTCGCAGGTCGCGGAGCAGCGCTTCGCCTTCTTTTCGGGAAGCATCGAGGACTGCAGGCGCGACCTGAATGCTCTCGTTCCTGCTCTTGGCAGGAATCGGCGGCTCTTTCTGCCGGGCGGGCGGCGGGGCGAGGCTCGCGCCGGCTCCTCCCGCGTCAGGGACCGCACCTTTGGCTGTGCTGTCGGCACCGGGTGGCGTCATCGTGACTTCGATCGCCTCAACAGTGGAGCTCGCACGTGCCGATCCGCATGCAGCTGTGAGGCCGCTTTCATCGCAACCGAGCGCTAAGATAGATCATCGTGCGGCAGCCTCCAGTTCGTAAAAACCACTATATGTGGTCACCCTATTCACATTCGCGGAGTCTCTTACCAAATTCACCGCATTCCAGCGGTTGGAAGGTTTGATGCTCCAGAATAGCTGATGAAAACGCTTCACTGCCTCCATTCCATGCTTCCCAATCGTCAATAACGGTCAATATGGCTCGCCATTCGGCGTGCATTGTTCCTGCAGGGGGTGCAGGATGGCCGGATGACTAAACTGCGTACCCCCAGGCGAAGAGAGCGACCAGCTCCACCCGGCGACGTTCCGGTCAGGAATCGCATCCTCAGCGCCCTCCTCGCCGCGGAATACAGGGATGTGCTGCCCAAGCTCGAGCACGTGACATTGACGCGGGGCGAGGTCGTTTACCGGGCGGATCAGGACATCGAGCAAGTCTACTTTCCCGAAGAAGCCGTGATCGCCATGGTCAACGTCATGAACAACAGGCGAACGGTCGAGGTGGGCATTATCGGACGCGAAGGAATCGTCGGCATCAATGTCGTCCTCGGCGGTATCGTCACGCCCGACAAAGCGATCGTGCAGATCGCGGGCGGCGCGATGAGGATGACGTCGAGGAACTTGAGGAAGGAGATGCGTTTTGGCAGCCCGTTGCAGCGGCTGCTTCTGGCGTACACGCGGGCGTTTCTTGCCGTGATCAGCCAGTCCGTAGCCTGCTGCCAGCACCACAACGTAGAACAGCGCCTCGCGCGCTGGCTGCTCACGATGAATGACTATACTGGCTCAGGCGAGCTTCTGATGGACCACCATTCCATCGGCCTCATGCTGGGAGTGCGCCGTGCGGGCATCAGTGAGGCGGCCAGCAAGCTGCAGGCGGCCGGCCTGATCGGCTACCGCCGCGGTCGCATCAGTGTTCTGGACGCGCCGCGTTTGGGCAAGAAGGCCTGCGAGTGTTACCGGTTCATCAGGCAGCAATACCGTCGCCTTCAGGGCGAACTACCGGGATTGCTGTCGCCGAAATGATTTTCACAGGGCAGGCACTTCAGCGTTCAGCGCAAATGGCGCGCACAAATCATATGGCGAATTCAGGTAGCCAACAGCGCTCTGAGCAACGTCAGGAGCTCGCCGGCCTCGATGGGCTTACTCGCCACCCGTAAATAGGGATCGCGGGGCAAGTCCTTGATAGCCGAGGACGTATCGCCGGTCATGAGCACAGCCTTCAGCGGCGCAGCGAAGCATTCGCGCAGCGCGGCTAGGACTTGGGTGCCGAGTTCCCCGCAGCTCAGATGATAATCGGTAACCAGCAAATCGACGCCGTTGCCTTGGCGAACATGCTCTAACGCTTCGGCCAGCGATCCGACAGCCGTTACCCGGTAGCCTTCCACCTTGAGCAACATGCGGGTCGCACCTCGCACTGCCGGATCATCTTCTACCAATAGGATGCGAGCTGTGCCGATCTGCAGCTCGGTTACCGGCTGGCGACCCGAACTGGGGAGTACCGCGGCAGCGTGCCCTCTGCCTGCGGGCAATACTAGCGAGAAGGTTGAGCCTTGCCCCGGCTCAGAGCGCACGTCCAGTTTGAGGGTGAGCAGCTTGACCAGCCGCTGCACGATACTCAGTCCCAAGCCATAGCCATCGCGCGAACTATTGGACGCGACGCCGACCTGGTAGAACTCGTCATAGATATACGGGATCTGATCGGCCGGAATCCCAATACCCGTGTCCAGCACCTCGATTCGCATGAGTGGCGCCTCGTGCAGGCATCGCAATCGGACCCAGCCCTGGCGCGTGTACTTGATGGCATTGGACACGAGATTTCGCAGAATCTGCTCAACCAGTGACGGATCGCTATGCACCTGATATTCGCAAGCTTCGACTACCAGCTGCAGGCCCTTATTGGTTGCCATGCTCGCGAACTGCGAACGCAGCTCCTGGAACAGGGTCGCGACCGTAAAATCCGTGGGCTCGGGCTTAATGGCGCCCGACTCAAGCTTGCTGATATCCAGCAAGGTATTGAGCAGCCGCGACATCGAGCCGATGGCCCGATCCTGCTGCGACAGCGCTTCGGCCGCGTCCGGATCCCCCACGATGCGACGCAGCGTACCGTTCAGTAGCGCGAGCGTCTGCAGCGGCTGGCGCAGGTCATGGCTGGCTGTGGCCAGAAACCGGCTTTTGCCCTGATTGGCGCGGTCGGCAACCCCGCGAGCCTCATCAGCGAGATCCCGGGCGCGGGCGAGCTCACGGTTCGTTTGCTGGAGCTGCCGGTTTGCTTCCGCGACCTCCTCGGCGCGCTGGTAGTTCTCCGCTTCCATACGCTCGGCCTGCGAGCGTAGCGCTTGGGACACTTGCTCCTGCTCGCGCTGATACCGGTGCAAGCCCACGAATGCCGAGACGTCTTCGACGCGGTGAATGATGTAGTCGATGTCACCCACTGCAGACAGCATCGGTGAGTTGGTCGGACTCCAGTAGCGCTCCTCGAATTCTCCGCCGTCAGATGCCGGCCTGCGGACGTCGTATTTCTGTAGCGCCATCACGTCCGGTACACGGTCTTGACGGACGCGTTCGAGCGACGCCCTCAGGTTGCGCGTACCGGTCGCCGTGGGGTCGCTTGGGTTGTCTGGAAAGACCTCAAAGAGCCCGTGTCCGATAATATCTTCCCGCCGGGTCATCGTTGCCCGCAGATAAGCGTCGCTCGCGGCGACAATCGTCAGATCCGGTGTCAGGACCAGATAGAGTCCCGGCGCCGATTCAAACAGCGCGCGGAAATCCGGGCTTTGATGCGAGGATCTCGCGCGTGTCTGTGCTGGAGATTTCGCTGCGTCCGTCGCGGTATCCAGAGCATCGTTTCCAAATTCGGATGGAAGAGTGAGCATTGCAGCCCTCTACCGCTTCATTTCTACTTTCTGAGCAGCCCGTGCTGAGAAAGTCCCCGTCCGCTTATTACTAGCACGAATTTGTGCTGTTATGGTGTTCTATGCGCAATGTACGATAGCGTACGGAGACTGGACACGCGGTTGTCAGCAATATTGCGGCGCAGCACACGCGCCTCCAATGCGCAGCGGCCCAGGGGATAAAGTGAAACGCTGGTCGAAGTCGAGGCTGGCAGCCGGTGCGCAGGCTTTGACAGTACTACAGTGTTCTACATCGACAGTTCCAAGACGAAGCCCTCGATCGGTGACTCGGCATACTGGGAAACAGTTTCCGATAAGCTGGAGCCGTCCATTCACGTGTTGAACGGCGAACGAGAAGCAGTTAACGGATTTGGCCGCCGCAGTGGCAGCGGGCATTTGAATGGCATGGTGGCACGCGAGCACTTGAGCGTCTCGGGCTCAGATCGAACGCTCGCATCGCCGGTCGAAAATGGGAATGTTGAAATCCCCCGTGCGCTGCCGCGCGGCCACTCCGAAGCAGGTTTTCCGGTATCGTGCAGCGCGACCGCCCGACAGGAGTGAGATGATGACACGCCAGAAACGTACCGATTTCTTCGCGGAGATCGAGCGAATCGAGCAGGTTCTCAGCCAGCTCATGGACGCCGAGCGGGACGCTTTCCACCGAATGATGGCCGCACCGGCCGGACCGGCGAAGGGAGCGGCGCTGAGTTCGTATCGCCGTACTGCGGCCGCGCAAAAGAAAGCAGTAGATCGTCGGCAGAAGTTTCTCGAAAAGAATCGCCCCTAACAGATTCGCGCCGACAAACACTCCCCCTACGAATTGGGCGCATGACTATGCGGCTGCCGGAGCAAACGCACCGCCCAGCGCTGGAACCATGAGCTACCTCGGAATCGAGGTGATTTTTGCCCTCGAAATGTCAGAACAGACCGAGGTGTAGCCGCGAGCACGGCCCGGGCCGGTCGGCGCGTGAACGCCGCTGACCGGACATGAACCGTCAGTCGTGCCAATGAAATGACGGCAACAAAGCAGTCGTTCGCCTCGTGGAGTAGGCTAACCAACCACGAACGAAGAGCGCAACGCACGGGCGACCGCACCGATCCAGAAATGACTTCGGAACCCGCCGATAGCCTGAAGGCGGCGATTCCCACAGATGCACAGACAATATCTACCCCGGAGATCTTAGGGCCTATGCTTGATGTTCACGATCCCCATGAATCGATCACCGCACACACGGTGCAGCGCGACTGGCAGAAGGCGCGGCTGATCCTCGCGGCCGCGTTGCGCTGAGGGGAATAATCAGACCGATGGCCCTATCGATTTCTCAGATGGCGCGAATGAGCCAGCTGCTGGAGGAGGCACTGGCACTGGATGAGGCTGGGCGCCGCCTCTGGCTTGAAAGGGCTACGCAAGAGCATCCGGATCTGGCCGCCGTGTTGCGCGAGGCGCTGCTGCCGGGAGCGGCGCACGCAGCGGAGCTGAAGGCGCTGATGAGCCTGCCGAAGGTCGGTGCCGCGGATGAGGCGAGCGCCCCGGCCGCGAGCGGCCTGCAGCCTGGCGCACGCGTGGGCCCGTACGAGCTGATTCGACTGCTTGGCGCAGGGGGCATGGCGGAGGTGTGGCTGACGCGGCGCGCCGATGGAGCCTTCAAGCGCGAGGTGGCGCTGAAGCTGCCGATGCTCGCTCGCGCGCAGGCGGGTCTGGCCGCGCGCTTTGCGCGCGAGCGCGACATCCTGGCCAGTCTCGAGCACCCCCATATCGCGCGTCTCTACGATGCCGGGGTCGATCCGCAAGGATTGCCCTACCTCGCGATGGAGTACGTGCAGGGCGCGCCGCTGACAGACTGGTGTGACGCACGCCGGCTCGGGATACCTGAGCGCCTAGAGCTTTTCCTACAGGTGCTCGAGGCCGCGCAGTACGCCCATGAGAAAAAAGTCATCCATCGAGACCTCAAGCCATCGAACATTCTGGTGACCGAGTCCAGGCAGGTACGGCTGCTGGATTTTGGCGTCGCCAGGCTGCTGGAGGCTGAAAAGACCGATCAGCCAGCGCTGACGAGTGTTTACGGTCGAGCGCTGACCCCGGACTATGCCAGTCCTGAGCTGTTGCGCGGCGATCCAATCGATGTCCGCAGTGATCTCTACTCCCTGGGCGTACTGCTCTACGAGCTGCTGACGGGCACTCGACCCTATCGACTCAGGAGCGCGGCCTCGATCGGTGCGCTCGATCAGGCCATTGCCACACTCGAGGTGAAAAAGCCCAGCCTGCAGCTCGAGCAGGCGTCAGCCGTCAACCGCGCGAGTACGGTAGAACGGTTGGCGCGGTATTTGCGCGGGGACCTGGATGCCGTTGCACTCAAGGCACTGGCGAAGGATCCAGCACAGCGCTATCCGAGCGCCGCTGCCCTGGCAGAGGATCTGCGACGCCACCTGGATGGCAAGCCCATACGGGCCCGACCGCCACGAATCGTCTACCGTCTGGGCAAGTTCGTGCGGCGCAATAGAGCGCTGCTCGGGGTCACCGTTGCAGCTCTGGCCACGATTCTTGCCGTGGCGGGTTATGCGCGATACCGCGGGAGCCTTGCCCAGGTAACGGTCAGCGCTGCTGCCACGAACCTCGTCAGCGACAAGTCGATCGCCGTGCTGCCGTTCGTGGACATGAGCGAGCACAAGGATCAGGAATATTTCTCTGACGGCCTGTCGGAGGAACTCATCGACATGCTCACTAAGATCCCGGATCTACGGGTGCCGGCCCGTACGTCGTCGTTCTACTTCAAAGGCAAGCAAGCGACCATTGCCGATATCGCCAAAGCGCTGGGCGTTTCACATGTCCTGGAAGGTAGTGTGCGCAAGTCCGGTAACACCCTTCGCGTCACCGCGCAGCTGATTCGCGCCGACAACGGCTATCACGTCTGGTCGGAGACCTACGACCGGAAGCTCGATGATATCTTCCAGATCCAGGACGAGATCGCGAAATCCGTGGTCAACGAACTCAAGGTGTCTGTGCTAGGAGGGAGGATCCCGAGAGCGACGCCCACAGCCAACCACGATGCATACTTGCTGTATCTGCAGGCCAGGGAACTCCACTACCGCGGCAATTCATTGGATAGCGCGCGTAAGGCAATCAGCTACCTACACGAAGCGCTGAAGCTCGATCCAGACTTTTCGCAGGGATGGGTAACCCTCGCAACCTTCCTGGCCGCAGATTATAATTTGTTTGATGTGGAGCCTCACGATGAGGCCCGCGCGCTGATTTATTCCGCGCTGGACCACGCCAGAAAGCTGGAACCGAGCCTGCTGCCAATCCACGTCGTACTGGGGCGCGTCCTATATGAAGTCGATTGGAGTTGGCAGGCAGCCGATGCAGAACTGAAGCAGGCAATTGAACTTGAGCCCGGAAATTCCGAGGCGCACAGACTGGCGGGGTACCTGGCAACGACGTATGGTCGATTTGATGAAGCGATCGAGCAATCAGAGAAGGCCATTGAGCTCGACCCTCTCCAGCCATGGAACTACATCGCGCGGGGTTTGGCGGCCTACCGCTCCGGGCGGCTCGCGCAGGCGGAGGCCAACTTTCGAACTGCGCTGGACCTGGCGCCGGGATCCGGAAAATTCCACTGTCTTCTTGGCGCCGTGCTAATCACCAGTGGCCAGCGCGAATCAGCGCTCGCGGAGATGAAAAAGGAATCAAACCCACGCTTCCGCCACGTCGGCATGGCACTAGCCCTGGGTGCGCTGGGACAGCCCGATGAGTCGGACAAGGAGCTTCGGACTGCGGAGCAGGAATTCGGCGACGAAATGGGCTATTGGATCGCCATGGTGTATGCCGCGCGCCGCGACCCCGATCGGGCCTTCGCCTGGCTTGATCGAGCATTTAACGTGTACGGCGACGGAATAACTTGGATCAAAGGGGACCCACTTCTCGCCAGTTTAGTCGAAGATCCCCGATACAAGGCATTGCTGCAAAAAATGAGGCTGCCGGAGTAGGTTCGGCTGGACTCTCGGCGATGACCATTGAGCTGCCTGAAAGCGGCCCGTCACTACTGGCGGCTCCGGGTCCAGGAACGGTCAAGGCGGCAGGCTCACCGATGACCGGCAGATACCGGCCAGAAATCGGCCGCTCGTCACAGTTTATTCACGCCGAAAAGCACCCACGCATGATTGGAATCACGCAAGTCGCGAGGTAATTTGCCACCTGCTATGTTATCCGGCATGAGTCGCACTGCCAGATCAAGTGAGCACTCAACACGAAGCACCTCGGACGATAGGCCTCGGTACTGGTTCGGACCGAGGCCTGTTTTGGGCGGCAGGCGGCCGGCGGACTGGCGAGGTTGGGTGTTGAAGGAGTTGGAGGCCGAGAACAGCAAGCTCAAGCGACTACTGGCCGAGGCCGAGTTGGACAAAGCAGCATTGAAGGATCTACTGAGCCGAAAATGGTAAGCCCGCAGGCGAAGCGCGAAGCGGTGACCGTGCTGATTGCGGAACGCGACTTCGGTGTGACGCGCGCATGCGGGCTACTGCGCATCTCGCGCTCACTGTATCGATATCGCAGCTGCCGAGCGGACTGCAGCGGTCTACGTGCGCGGATCGAGGAGATCGCGTCACTGAAGCGCCGGTATGGCTATCGGCGGGTGCATGTCCTGCTGCGCAGAGAAGGCTGGCGGATCAACCGCAAGCTGACCTATCGGCTCTATCGGGAAGCGGGGCTAGCGGTGCGGCGGCGCAAGCGTAAACGCATTGGTCCCTTTGAGCGCAAACCGTTGCCCAAGCCCACGGCTGCGAACCGCAGCTGGTCGATGGACTTTGTCTCCGACGGTTTGGCGGATGGTCGGCGACTGCACCATCGCAGTCTGGATGACTGTGTGGCTCGCCTCCATTCCGTTCGTCAATTCGCCGGACCATCCGTTTCTGAGCCTTGGGTTCTTTTTCAGTTGGCTTGCCGTCTGGATTGCAGTGAGTGAGTGGAAAGGCGAGCCTTGACGCCGGCGCTGCCAGAGAGCAAGCGCCGCACCGCCAATTGCGCTGCTTCGTGCGGCCGCCAAGATACGGCAACCAGGCGCACGAATGGACTCCCCGAGAACTGCCGTTCGCGAACTCCACAAGCGCGCCCCAGGGCTGCGGCATCTCTCGCAGCCGCTCGGCACACCGTGTACCTAGCCTGGGAGGATTGCAGTGCTGCAGACAATCACTGAACGCAACTAACCCCTGCCGCCGGGAAGCTCTTCAGTTTGATTTTTTCGTCTTAGGGACCGCGCAGGACCTGTCCGTTCAGTCCTATCAGGTTCATAAACAAACCCAGCAAAACCGCCAGTCTCCGATAGACGCCCATGGCCTCCGAGTTCGCCGCCCCCAGCAACCGCCTGCGGTGCATCAACAGAGACGCCGAGCACTTCGTCGTAATACACGAGCCATAAGGCTACCGCCTCGTACACGAACTCTGGCGCTTTGGGATCGCGCTCCGGATTATGCACAGCAATCTTTGCCCACCAGCCCGGATTGGCTGGGACTGCTATAAACTTTGGCTGGTTCGCAGGCATGGCGCATCAGTATATGCTTTGCACTCTTGCAGTCACGAATAGCTCTTTCAGAGCGCACGTCATTGGCCTGCCCCGTTAACGGCCGGTCGTGAAGGACCGCATAGGGGTCAGGAAGCCACCTTCGACCGATCGGCGGGGCTGAGGGTCGCTGACCGGCCAGCTCCGGTCAGTAAAGCCGACGAAATTGCTACCTTGAAGCGGGCATTCGTGTCTTGCAGTAGTATCGCTCCACTCGCCTCTTTGCGGGCGCACTGCGAGTAAGGTGTCCGTTGATCACTTCGAGCGCTGCTCACACGGGTCGCTCTAGAAGCGCAAATCGAGCAATTGCCGGAATTGACAGGTTTCTAGAACCTAAAGCATTACCGAAGGCTATGCCCTGCAATTGGAATCACCAACAAAGCAATGCCGTCAATGGTTGCATGCGCGACCATGTTAAGGATCACATCTCTCCTCCAGAGATAAAGCAGAGTGACGAAAACGCTTACAATCGCTACCGGCGGTAGATAAGCGAGGCCAATGACGGGCAGGTGCGCCAGGATAAAGCACACGACGGTCACGAGCGCGGCGGCCCATGGGTTACGCCAAATTGTTGTTAGTCGCTCGATCGCGTAACCGCGGTAAAGCACTTCCTCGAATATC
Organism: uncultured Gammaproteobacteria bacterium; assembly: GCA_963701975.1. Taxonomy (GTDB): domain Bacteria; phylum Pseudomonadota; class Gammaproteobacteria; order Steroidobacterales; family Steroidobacteraceae; genus FEN-1191. Next base: position 1,434,469 of record OY969692.1, on the reverse strand, counting down.
CCTGCGGTGATCACCAGCGCCAGACGCAAGATGAACGGCAGCGACTGCAGATAGGCTGCGTAGCGCGTATCCGAGCCGAGTCTGAGCACGCTCACGCAAGCACCGGAGAACAGTGTAATGGCGACGCCGGCAAGAAGCCCTGCCGGAATCGTCCACCATCGTACCGGGCGCAAGCCAATGGAGGTCAGCGGCAGATGTTCCCAGAAGACTACAAGTGCCATCAATGCCGCCAAGCTGGCCCAATGCATAACCAAGCCGGACACGACGCGGGCATCTGACTGCGCCAAACCAAAGATAAGCCCGCCGACTGCATAGCCGAGAAAGGGAACGACAAGAGCGATAAATAGACCGACGCAGGTCGCAGGCGACAGGCGTCTGCTGGCGGGCGGTAGAGCAGCCACGCGGCGACTCCCGTGGTGGATTCCCTCCTAGTATAGCATCGGCATTCATCTCGGCAGACACACCCGCTTCCCAGGTTGCACGCAATGCAACCATTGACGAACACCGGCTCATTCGCGGCGCAGCGCAGCCAACAGAGGAAGAAAGAGACCGCCGCTGAAGTTTCCACTAAGCGGCGCACCGCGATGGCCGCTGAGTGGCAAATTGCATCCGTCTGCCAAAGCGTTTCATCGATCAATTGAATGGACTGCGTTGCACTCAACGGAGCCTCTGGCTGCCACGTCACGGTTTGGGAGGTAATGTGAGTTCGCTGGACGCTCGCCGCCGCCTGCGGATCATGAGGATGAGCGCCGGAATGATAGACCACGCAAATTGGCCCGGAGCTTGTCAGCAGCAGCGAGCAGGCTGTCAATGCGTCCAGCATCGGACGACGTATATAGGTGGCGACGGATGCGTAACAGTCGATACGCGCCGGTGGCAGCTGGCGGAACGCTATTCGGGCACGGTCGGCACCGGCGCATCTGGCTGGGATGCCCGGGCGGAGCGGAGCATGGCGATGGCCGCATACGCGATGACGCCCGTGACGACCCAGCGCATCAGCGTGAGGTGATCGCCGAGCATCTTCACGAGCGGAAAAGCGGCGATCGTGCCGACGATTCCGCCGAGCGTAAGCCCGACCGCGACCGCGGGTGCAAACCGGCCGGAGCGCAGGAAGCCGAGACTCGCCACCGGGATCAACACGCCGTCGCTCGCGATCATGATCGGGTAGGCGGCGATGGGGTGCATTCCGAGGAATGCGAGCAGCGCCATCGAGGGCGCATAGTTGCCGATGCCGACGCACATGAGCGCGCCGAGGACGAAGTTTGCCACGGCCGCCAAGGCGAACCGCCAGCCCGTGAGCCCCATCGCCGAACCGGTCGGCGGGATGACGCCGAGGTTGGTCATCGTGAAGAACCCGGCGGCGAGTAGCAGAGCCACGCCCATGAATACCTGGATTACGCGGCGGCGCATACGGCTAACGATCCCGGCGCCGATCCAGGCGCCCGCCCCGGCGCTTATGATCATCGTCATCAGGAGCGTGGGCTCGACCTGGATCGTCGTGATGAACAGCACCGCGCTGAAGAGGATCCCCACGGCATTGCCGACGTTCAGAGTCCCGGGTATCAGCTCGTCCGGCGGGTGCCCGCGCAGTTTGAACAACGCCGTGATCTGCGCGTAGTTCCCGATGCCAAGCGTGTCGAGGAAGCTCGTCACGCCGCCGATCACGACGTCGCCACGGGACGGGCGGACTGGCCAGCGGTGCCTGCGCGTCGCGACTACCCAGGCGACGACGACGGCGGCCTCGACGGTCGCGAGGCAGGCATAGACGATCACCAGCGCCGCCGCCATGATTCCCCCTCCGTGGCCGACCGGTTCGATAGGACCCAAAATCTGCATGGGGTCAACCCCGCCATATCTCGCCCAGCACGCGCTGCCAATTCCCGCCGAGGACCAACCTGACGTGCTCGTCGGTATAGCCTCTGCGGACCAGTGCAGCGGTGAGCTCGAGGAAGCGATTCGGCCCTTCTAGGCCGGCCACGATCTCATGCGTACCGTGTACGTGATAGCGCGGATCCGCCTTCGTCAGCATGTCCTGCAGAAGCTGCTGTGACCCGAGGTCGTTGCTCTCGACCCCCGCGTCCGAACCGATCCCGACGTGCTCTATGCCTACCAGGTCGCGCACGTGATCAACGTGATCGATGACGTCATCGACCGTCACCGGTTCGCTACCCTTGACCATGAATGCGATACAGGCGATACCCATCACGCCGCCGCGTTGCGCCAGCGCGCGGATCGCCTCATCCGTGGATGCGCGCAGCGAACCGGGGTTGAGGGCCCGGCAATTACCGTGCGACAGGATGAGCGGTCTCTTGGACAGCTCGCAGGCTTCGAGCTTGGTGCGGTCGCTGGCATGACCCAGATCGACTGCCATCCCCAGACTGTTCATGCGCTCGATCACCTTGGCACCGAACTCGCTGACACCGGCGTCGCGTGGTTCGAACGCGCCGTCGGCCGCCACGGAGCGGAAGTTGTGGCACAACTGGGATATCCGCTGGCCCGCCGCGTAGCAGGCATCGACCGCGTCTATGCTTTCGAACTGCGCAGCGGATTGCAGGCCAAAGATGATGCCGAAGCGGCCCGTGGCTTTACACTGCGCGAGGTCGGCTGCTTTGTCGACCCGCGCCAGCCATTGGGGATACTGCAGAACAAACGCGTTCCAGTTCGCAAACAGCTCAGTGGCTTCACGGAGCGAGCCCGCACCCAACCCAAAGTTGATGGCGCTTACGCCAGAGTCGGCGAACTGCCGAAAATCGGACAACGTAAAAGCGTTCGCTTTCGACAGCCAATCGTTCAGCGTGCCTTGCTTGTCCGTACGGTATAGAAATTGATTCAGCATGTCGACGACGATGCACTCTCTCATCAGACGCACGACCCGCTGCGGATAACGGCCCTCGAGGGCCGCGGCCACGGCGCGCCGCGCACCGACTACGTAGGGCAGTGCCAGGGCTGAGCCGATGCCACGGAGAAAAGCGCGGCGCGACAGGGGCATACTCATGCCAACCAACCTCACTGGATGGCCACGTGTGCAGCCAGCGGCACCTGCAGTACGCTGGCGTGGCGGCCGTCGTGAAAGATCCGGATGTGGGCCACGCGGGCCTGCAGCGGATCCTCGTAACCGATACGGCCGCCGGTGTTGTAGTTCTTCTGAAAACTGGGTGAGTTCAGTGGCATGAGTACCAGGCGCAGACGCGCTCCTGCCGGGATGCGCCATGCAGTCCAGGAAAACTCGAAAGGAATCTCGACGATCTCCCCCGCCTTGAGCAGCTGCTGCCTGAAGAAGCCGTTCCGGAACCGCGCCCGGCGGATGTCAGGTTCACCGAGCTGCACCGCAGAACCGTCCGGCAGCACCATCATTACCTGCGCCCAAAGGTCAAAATCGGGGGCGTCAGAGGAGCACACCAGCGTCAAGCGCATGTGTCCGGCGATTTCCCAGTCCTTCTCGAACGCGTCCGAATGAAAGACCATCGCGCGCTTCTGGAGCGAGCGGAACTGACTCCGCAGCCCCTCGCCGGGGAGATACTTGGCCACATCGAGCTCGGGAAGCTCGCGAGGGTCGCTGACCAGAATAGCGGGTGGCTCTGTGGCTGGGGATTTCGCGCTCAGCCGCCCTGAATGAAAGACGTCGGCAGGGGTTCCGCGCGGCTCCGACAGATACAGCGAGAGCGTCTCGCCGGAGGATGCTTCCTCGAGCGTGTGCGAGTAGCGCCATTCATCACTGCCCATCATGAAATAGGCGACCCGGTCCTTGAAGAACGTGGGCAGCGGACCACGGCCCAGGGCCCAGTCGTACCACTCCCAATGCAGCCGCTTCATGTCGAGCACCGCGGCTTCTGGGATCGTGAGGCCCTCGATCTCCCTGGTGGGCTCCTGCGTGCCGGAGTGATCCCAGGGACCGATCACCAGATAGTGCTGGGCCGCCACGGCAGCCGGAGCATGTGCCACGTGGTTCCGGTAGTAGCGCAGTGCGCCCGGCTGATCGTCGTCGAAGAACCCGGTTGCCGTGAGCACCGGAAAGCGCATGGCGGCGTAATCCTCGGGCCTCGGCTCGGCCGCGAGATTGAAGGCTTCATCGCCGACGTGATCGAGCCAGGCGGTCATCATGGGTACGCGCCGGCCCTGCTCATCGAGCATCCACCAATCGTCCAGGGCGGCGATACCCACGGCCCGGTCGAGCTCGATGAACGACCGCTGGGCGGCGTACTGCTCGAGCAACTTTCCCATCCAGTAACTCGGGTTGCCGATGACGCCGGTGTTGAGTGTACGGCCGGAGGTGTAGCTGAGGATCACCGCCGTCCATGCCTGCGGAATGCCGTTGGTGTTGGGTACGTCCCAGCCCGGATAGATCGACACGTAGGGCGCGATCGCCGACAGGTGCGGCGGGCGCTGTGTCGCAGTGCGCCACTGCGTCATTCCGACGAACGAGCCACCGTACATCACCACCTGGCCGTTGCACCACGGTTGCCGCGCGATCCACTCGACCAGGTCGTAGCCGTCGCGCCCCACCTGTGCACCCAGATTGTCACTCTTCACGCCGCCGGAGCGGCCGCGCCCGCGCACGTACGCCTGCACGAACACGTAGCCATGCTGCGCGAACACCGGCGGCTCGCCGCGCCGTCCGCCGTCGATATCGTACTGGGTCAGCTCGAGGATCGCAGGGGCCGGCCGCCTTGATCTCCGATGGCTTCGTAATCCACGCCTCCAGCTCGGTGCCGTCGCGCATCGGGATCATTCGGCTCATCTCGATGTCGTAGCCGGGACCGGGTGTCGCGGCCCGTACCATGGAGACCGTCGCCAGTACAAGACCTGCCGCAAGACATAATTTTCGTACCATGTGTCACCGTCCAGATGAGGCCCGTGACGATGGCGCCCCAGATGAAGCCCATATACCCCACGAGGCGCGGCGCCAGCAGCCGCCGCGGTTCGCGACCGGAATTGTCGTACAGCGTCCACCCGTCTACCAGCGGTGGCAAATTAACACTGCACAAGCAGCGCCCACGTCGAGACCAGTCGCGTCGAATGTGCCCCTAACCCCTTCAGCGCCAAGGGGTCAACGATGTCTCCGGCAAAAGCCGTTGGCGACCGAAGGGGTCCAGATCCGCTGACCCAACTCGCGGCGCCCTATCCGTTTGCAGCCTCTGTTCAAGATGCTCGGCAATGCCCTCGCTGAGGTGCTGCTTGGTCTCAAAGTGGCGGTGTAAGGTGCCGCTGTTGATGCCGACGGATGAGGCAATGAAAAACCTACCCGTCAGCGCGTCAGATATCCAACCACGAGGCGTGTGGCCTCGTCGACGAGCGCTTCCATCGCTTCGTCCGAGACAAGCTTCTGATGCAGCACTGCCGTGTGCGTCAGCGCCTCGATTGATGTCACGCACACGAATGCCGCAAGCCCCAGATCGACAGCACGAATCTCATCTCGACGGCTCTCAAGGTAGGCCCTGAACAGGGCATAGTTTTCGCGGTTGAAGGTTTCTACCTTCTCAAGCCTGCCCACGCGCGGAATCTGCTCCGCAAGCACACGATGTAGCTTGGGGTCGATGCGATGCGCCTTGACCGCCACCGCGACGAGCTTTCGCACCGCTTGCCCCATCGGAAAACTTACAGCCTCTGCCAATTCGCCCTGAACGGCCTGCATGACCTTCTCATTATGGCGATCGATGAGGGCAGCAACGAGCGCTTCCTTACTGGGGAAGTATTGGTAAAGCGAACCCACGCTCACACCCGCGACCTCGGCGATACGATTCGTGCTGGCCTTGTCGAAGCCCTCTCTGACCAGAATGCGAGCGGTCGCTTCCAGAAGTGCGTTGACGGTGAGATGCGAACGCTTTTGCGAAGCAGATTTCCGGGGATTTGTGCGTATCTTCGTAGCCATGAATTTCGCCGCTGAATGCGAGTATCAAAAGCGAGTTATCGCTCGTATTCTGATCCACATGAAATCGACAAACAACTTGCGACATGCGCAACGCTCGGGTTACTCAGAGGCCGAGGACCACGACATGAAGGACACACTGCGATGCCTATTCCGGTACAAAGCTTGGGCGAACGATGAGCTATTGACAGCTTTGGCCAAGCTTGGCGGTCGACTCCCCCATAGCGAAATTGGCCATCAAGGCTCTAAGCCACACCTATGTCGTCGACCGGATCTTCGCCGCGCACCTGAGGCGAAAAGAGTCACGGCTATACATCGGCCAACTTAAGCCAAATGCCGGCGCTGGAAGATATGTCCGCAGACATCAGAACAAGCGATCGGGAGTACGTTGACTACGTGTCGACGCTTGATCGCGACCAGTTGGCTGATCGAATCGACTTTGCGTTTACGGACGGTGCCCTGGGCCGCATGTCGCGAGAGGAGATGCTCCTGCATGTGATCACCCACGGCGTAGGTCACCGAGGACAGGTTAGCGCGGTCATGCTGCTTAATTCTGTCACACCGGCAAAGGACGGTTTCACGACCTATCTGCATAACGCCGAGGCATTGACGAGAAGGCGGACTGTTGCGTGAACGCTCACGCCTCCCACTTCAATTGCTTCGAGCGAAGCTCGATAAACAAGTATTGGAAGCTCAGTAGCTTAATGGTTGCCAGGGGTGGAATTGAACCACCAACACGCGGATTTTCAGTCAGATGAAGACGGTTAGAGGGGCTATCAATCAGTCACTTACAGCGCTTGCCACCCCTTTTCCCAAGCTCACCAGTACAATCCTGGCACACCAAATTTCAGTTGGTCACATTCGTGCCAAACACGCGGACAGGTAGTCTGCGTCCGCGCACCCCTGCTTTCTGGGATGGTTGACGGCGACGTTGCGGCAATCGAGGTGGTCAACCGCGTGCCGATCGCGGCCGGCCAACGTTCGCGCCCACGGAATGGCGATCGAGGCGCGCTAAGCAAGCGCTGTCCGATCAGGGGCTGTGGGCGCCACCGGTCGCAAATTGATCTTTGCTCAGCATACCCTTGTGGCCGGTATCCATCATGTCGAATACCTTGGTCTGGTAGGCGATGTATTCATCATGCGACACGGTGCCGTCACCATCGGTGTCGATCTTGTGCATCATCGCCTTCGTCCTCAGTCCCCTGGCAAAGCCACCGGTTGCAAAGCCGGAGATCTCGCCGCCGCTCGGGCTGATGAATTCCTTTGCATCGACCTTACCCGATTTGTCCTTGTCGAGCATCGAGAAGATCTTCTCGTGAAACGCCAGCCACTCGTCTTTCGAGACGGTGCCGTCGCCATCGGTGTCGATCTTGTGCATCAATTTCATCGAATGAAGGCCGCTGGCGTAGCCCGCCGTGGCGAACGAGACCATGTCGTCCGCAGCGGAGGCAACGCCATAAGAGAATGCGAATGCGCAAGCAGCCCACATGGCTGTGCGGCGGATAGGAAATGAAGTAAACATTTCTCGGTTCCCCTTGATGTAGGCAAAAGTGCTATTAGATTCCCACGCCGGTTCGCGATGCCGAATCGGTGTCTGCTTCAACCTTGAATGAGCCCCACCGTCCGGCGCGCCCGAAGACTCCCCGTTGGCAATTATCGCTTCAGCCATGTTATGGGGCAAGCCACCGAAGATCTTGAGCGGATATCGCGTAGGTCGCGGCACCCTCGTGCGGTGCCGCTATGAAGTGTCAACATCGGCCCACTCGCTGGCCCACGACCACAGCGACCAAAGGTATCGCAGTCGCTAACCTGGCTAGGGCGAGGGCGTTGAATCGGAAGCCGGAATCGGAACCGACTTCTGCAATTACCGGCAGTTGCTACCGTATGTTATGGCACGGAAAAAAAGGAGGGCCCCTACTACGGCACCCTCGCGCTAATCTCGGTCTCGGCATCGCTACCGGCGCACGCTGCTGGACGTACCGAATGCGTCTCTCTGGGGCACGATGGCGGGGCTGCTGAACTTCATCCGTATGTGGGCGGAGCCGCCACCAGATGGGCCCAGAACCAGTTGATCATCGTGGCGACCCGGTTGCGAATCCCAACTAGGAAGCCCAGATGCACCAGACCCCACAGCCACCGCGCCGGGGCGCCCCACAGCCGGATGCGGCCGAAATCGGCCACCGCCGCCGACGATCAGGAGGGTCAGCAGTCTCCCGGCGCGCCGCATCATCGTCGGTAGGCGCAACCGGCGATATCGGCGACCGGCCCGGTTCGCTCAATCCATCAATCGCCGTTCTTGCTACTCGGCGACGCCAAGAATGACGCTGGAAGCCTTGAAGATCGCGCTCACGGTCTCGCCATCCGCCAATTCCATATCCTTGGCGGACTCGCTGGCAACGAGCGCGACCAGCGTATCGCCGCCCTTAAGGGCCACGGCAACTTCTGTGTTCTCCGCCCCCGTGCGCAAATGCTTGATCGACCCCACCAGCTGATTGCGCGCGGATAGCTTGAATGCATCCGTCCGTCCGGTCGTCAATATGACCGATGATGCATTGACGAGCGCAAATGCCGTGCCGCCAGCCCGAAGTTTTAGCGTCAATGCGCGCTCGCTGGTGAGCATGCACACGATGCGCTCCCCGCCGGACAGTTGCAGTTCGACCTCGTCGAAGTTAGTGCCCTGCCTAATGTGAATGATCCGGCCAGTGAAGTGATTACGGGCGCTTGTTCGCATGGAGCCTCCGGATCAGTCATTGGACTCTGAGTGGCCCGGCCAGAACGACGACGACGAACAGGAGCGAGAACTTAAGACGCGAGCTGCGTTATGGACATATTGATGGAAACATTTGATACAATATATCCGTCGTTTGTACAACACCGAAAGGAAGCAAAATGAACAGGTCTATCGTCGTGCTGGCTGCAGCCCTATCGCTCGTGACGCTGGCGGGCTGTGCAGACATCAAGCCGCTGCAGGCCGATATCGACAGTCTGAAGTCCCAGGTCGGCAAGCTGCAGACCGAGGTGGATTCCGCGAAGGCATCCGCTGACTCCGCGGCACGCGCTGCCAGCGGCGCGCAGGCATCGGCAAATCAGGCGGCGCAGGCGGCAAAAGGCGCTCAGAGCACCGCGGATAGGGCCCTGTCGGCGGCCAATGCAGCGCAGTCATCGGCCAACGCAGTCAATGAGAAGGTCGAACGTATGTTCAAGAAGCACCTATCGAAGTAACCGTCCGCATCGAAGTGATGCAAGGTGCCTATTGCGGGTAGGTCTTGATGCTGTCTGCTACCGAATCGGCAATGTGCTCCTTGGTGATGACTCCGGCCACGTCGCCGCCGCGCGGAATCCCACGCCCACGCACGACCACTGCCATGATGGCGCTTCGGCGCCACATGCGGCGGATCACGTCGAAGGCAGTCTCGTCCTCGCCCACCACGGTGAAATTGCGGCTGGCGACGTCGCCCAGGCTCAGCCCGGTGTGGGCGCCCTCCAGCCCTCGACGAAGGCCTGTGTTGACGCGGATCACCCCGATGATGTGACCTTCTTCAGTCACGACGACGTGGCGCAGGCGCCCGGCATGCTCGGGCTGGCGTACATAGTCATCGAAGCTGTGTTCCGCCGGTAAAACCTGGATGTCGGCGTCCATCACTTCACGCGCGGAGCGGACGAGGAACATGTTGGCGTGGCGGGCCTTGGGAATGGACCGCCCGCGTCGCACCAGTTTCATCGTGTAGATGGTCTCGCTTGAGAGCACCCGGCGCGCGCCGATGCTCATCGCGACGGCCACGATCATCGGCATCACGATGCTGTAGTCGAGCGTCATTTCGAAGATCATGGTCACGGCGGTCATGACGGCACCGGTACCGCCGCCCACCATCGCGCCCATGCCCACCATGGCGAAGGCCGGCACGCTCAGCGGAATCGACAAACCCGCGGCGTTCAGCAGCGCGGCAAAGCCGCCACCGAGCGTGGCGCCCATGAAAAGTGACGGCGAGAAGATGCCGCCTGATGAACCCGATCCGAGACTGAGCGAGGTCGCCAGCGCCTTGCAGACGCACAGCGCCCCCAGCAGCCAGAAGTTGGAGATCTGTCCTGCCAATACGGCCTGGACCGTCGCGTAGCCAACCCCGTCGACGTAGTAGTGGCCGGCGGTGCGATACAGCAGGTACATGAGCACCCCGACCATCAGCATACCGAGCATGTGCCGCAGATAGCGGAACCTGATTCGATCAAAGACATCCTCGACCTGATGCAGTGCTCGGGTGAAACCTGCCGCCGCGACGCCCGTGAGGGCACCCATTACGGCGAACAGCAGCAGTTCGAGCAATGCGCTCGGATTAGCCGCCATGGCTTGCAGCGGCGGCACGTGAAAGGCCGGTGCATCGCCGAAGAACCAGCGGCCCACAAACGTCGCCGTTCCCGTCGCGATCGCCACCGGAAGGAACGTGTCGACGCTCACCTCGGGCATCATCAGCTCGATGGCGAACATCACCCCGCCGATGGGCGTATTGAAAGTGGCCGCAATACCGGCGCCTGCGCCCGCAGCAACCAGTGCGATTCGCTGTCCTGCCGGCATGCGGATGATCTGCCCCAGCGTGGAGCCGAGCGCCGAGCCGATCTGGATGATCGGCCCTTCCCGCCCGACCGATGAGCCACTGCCGATCGCAATGGCCGAGGCCAGGGATTTGACCAAGGCTACGACGGGCCGGATCACGCCGCCCTTGTAGTAGATCGCGTCCATCACCTCCGGGACGCCGTGCCCCTTGGCCTCGGGCGCGAAATTGGTCACCAGGAAGGTCACGCCGACGGCGCCGAGCACCGGAACCAGGATCACCATCGGGCCCCACGGCGCCGGCGCGGTAAAGATGTTGGCGTCGTAGTGGACCAACGCGTGACCGGCGAACAGCAAGTTGTGAATCAAGCCGATGAGATCACGGAACAGCACGGCGCCCAGGCCGGTGACGACACCCAGGCCAAGTGCCAACAGGGAGAGTCGCGTGAGCGGCAATGGGCGACTCTCCTCGCGCTCCGTCACGTTTGCCGTCCCACGGTGCGGGTGCAACAGGGTGTTGTCATGCTGTCGAGTGAGTTTGCCCGTTTCGCCAAATCATGTCATGTCGGCGCGGTGTCACGAAATCAATCAAATAACATGGCGCACTCGCTGCCTTGGATCTTCCCTTTTACATTTGTCTCAATATTTCTTACAGTGCGCGGGCCGACGATGCAAGTACGGACCCGCGGCTCGTCCAATGCCGGGCGGCCGCCCCGTTCGCCGCTGCCGCTGGGTCATCCGCCGCCCGCTGCTGAACGCCGCTGAGCCATTCGTATGTCCCGAAGGTAGAGGCGATAATTGGATAGGCACATCGCGAAGTCTCGCACTGGCGTCCTGGTCTTCGGCACCGTTGCTCGCGGTCGGCGCGGGACTCGGCCATAGAATTGCGCACGTATTCGGTCAGACGACGGTCCTAAGATGGCCTATTTGCCCATGGTCCACCATCCACCGTCGCGCCAGAGGCATCCAAGTTATTATGCCCAGCGCGTTGCCAGACGCTTGTGCAGCGATACACTTCATTGAGCGCCCTTCGGGCGCTGTGAATACGCGACCGTCATGTGGAGCCATTGATGCCAGATAATGCTCAACCCCGTACCCGCAAACATTCTGTTTCTGACTCGCGCTCTGGCATTCCACGACCAGGTCTTGGCGGATCTGCCACCGCAAGAGCTGCCTTAGAGCTGAAAACGCTGCAGGCCTTCCGCACGATCTTCGGTTCGGCGCGCGTTCACGACGCCGACGTGCGGCGCACGGCGAGCGTCTCTGGGTCACAGCTCTGGGCGCTCTCTGAAATTGCGCGGTCCACCGGGATGAGCGTCAATGCACTCTCAAAGCGTATGGCGCTGCATCAAACGACAGCTAGCAATCTCGTGAATGCGCTCGTCGAACGTAAACTGATCCGCCGCGTGCGCGACGGAACTGACCAGCGTGTCGTTCAACTGCATGTCGCCACTGAGGGAAGGCGGATGCTTGAACGCGCGCCCGGCCCGCATGCTGGGCTCCTGGTTCGACGCCTTACGGCACCTCAATGCCACCCAGCTCGCGCAATTGCGCAGGGGTCTCGAAATGCTCGTCGCCGTCATGCAGCGTGCCGCAACAACCGCTGCAGGCGAAACGCTATTGGGCGAATAGGTGTATATCGGGTTCTCCGAACGAGTATGCGATACCTACGATTTGCCGGTCAGTCTGTGGATTGCGTTTTCAGCTGCTCGTTGGCGGGCAACTTTGTCCGGGCGTGGGTCGGATGCGGAGCTAGGAACGACTGAAGGTCACGACTCCGGGGCACTTTGTGTCTCTCCCTGTAGCAGGCAGTCGCGGACTTCATTATCCGAATCGAGACGCGACTCGCCGGATAGGTCTTGGAGACGCGCGACGTAGCCGTTGCGAGAGGGCGGAATATGCTCGGACAACAACCTGTCAAGCTCTCATTTCCTGGCGTAGTCGTCTCGGTGCGTGGCAGTGTCGTGGATATCCGGTTCGATAAGCATCTACCACCCATTTATTCGGTGCTGCGCGCGGGAACGGCAAAGAAGATCGTCATCGAAGTGCTGGCGCAACTGGATGCGCATCACGTGCGTGGAATTGCCTTTACGCCCACGCAAGGTCTCGCTCGCGGAATGGCGGTGGAGGACACCGGCGGACCGTTGAAAGCGCCCGTGGGAAGAGCGGTTCTGTCGCGGATGTTCGATGTATTTGGCAACACCATCGATCGCGAAGCGGCATTGTCCGATGTGCAATGGCGCTCGGTACATCGGGCTCCGCCGTCGCTGGCCCGTCGTTCCACCAGGTCGGAAGTCTTTGAGACCGGCATCAAGGTCATAGATGTCCTCGTGCCGCTGGAGCGTGGCGGCAAGGCGGGACTTTTCGGCGGTGCGGGCGTTGGCAAGACCGTGCTGTTGACCGAAATGATCCACAACATGATCGGGCATCACGAAGGCGTAAGCATCTTCTGCGGGATTGGCGAGCGGTGTCGTGAAGGCGAGGAGCTTTACGATGCGATGAAGCAAGCCGGCGTGCTGCCGAACATGGTGATGGTCTTCGGCCAGATGAACGAGCCGCCGGGCGCCCGATTTCGCGTGGGGCATGCAGCGCTGACGATGGCCGAGTACTTCCGCGACGACGAACACCGCGATGTGCTGCTGCTCGTCGATAACATCTTTCGCTTCATCCAGGCTGGCATGGAAGTGTCCGGCTTGATGGGTCAAATGCCGTCGCGATTGGGTTATCAGCCCACCATGGGCACTGAGTTGTCGCGATTGGAAGAGCGAATCGCCAATACCGATACCGGCGCCATCACCTCTATTCAGGCGGTGTATGTGCCTGCGGACGATTTCACCGATCCGGCGGCCGTGCATACCTTCTCGCACCTCTCCGCGTCGATCGTGCTCTCGCGCAAGCGGGCAAGCGAGGGGCTGTTCCCGGCCATCGACCCGCTACAATCCAGTTCTAAGATGGCCACGCCGGGTATCGTAGGCGAGCGGCATTACGGCCTGGCGCGGGAAATCCGGCGCACGCTCGCGCAGTACGCCGAACTCAAGGACATCATTGCGATGCTCGGTCTGGAGCAGCTTTCGGCGGAGGACCGCAACGTGGTCGGACGCGCCCGCCGGTTGGAGCGTTTTCTCACCCAACCCTTTTTCACTACCGAACAATTTACCGGCCTCAAAGGAAAGCTGGTCAGCCTCAAGGATACGCTGGATGGATGTGAGCGCATCCTGCGCGATGAATTCAAAGACTATCCGGAAAGCGCGCTCTACATGATCGGGACGATCGACGAAGCGAAGGCACGAACCATGCCCGCTCCGCCCGCCGCCGCCGCCGCCGCCACCGCCGCCGACACCCATGAATCTTAAGATTCTTCTGCCTTTCCAGATCTTCGCCGAAAAGACCGAGGTCTCTCGCATCGTCGCCGAGGCGCGCGACGGTTCGTTTGGGCTCCTGCCTCACCGACTCGATTGTGTGGCCGCACTAGCGCCCGGCATTCTGACCTACGAGACCAAATCTGACGGCGAAGTCTTCTTGGCTGTGGACGAAGGGGTGCTGGTGAAGACTGGTCGGGACGTTCTCGTATCCGTGCGCCGGGCGTTGGGCGGAACGGACCTCGGCCAGTTGCGCGAGGCGGTGGAGCGAGAGTTTCTGACCCTGGACGAACACGAGCAAAGCGTGCGCTCGGTGTTGGCGAAAATGGAAGGTGATCTCATCCGCCGCATGATGACTCTGCACAATGCCTGACGCCCCCCCAAACGAGGTCGTGAAGCCAAAGCCGTCGCTCAGTGAGGAGGTCGGCGCAAAGGCCGCGCGCAAGATCAAGGCGCGGCGTAACTCCGCCCAGGCCGTCTGGTTCGGCCTGGGGATGATGGGGCTGATCGGCTGGTCGGTGGCGATTCCGACGCTCCTCGGCGCGGCGCTCGGTATCTGGTTGGACCGACACTATCCGGGCAAGCATGCCTGGACACTGGCGCTGTTGGTGGCCGGACTCGCCATCGGCTGTTTAAATGCATGGCATTGGGTCGCGAAGGAAGACAAGGAGATGCGGGATCAACAGGAGGATAACGATGAATGAATTCTTATCCTTGATACCGGCATTGGGGGCGGGGGTATTGCTCGGCGCGTTTTTCTTCGGCGGCCTCTGCTGGACGGTGCGCAAGGGCGTTTCATCCCAACGGCCGGCCCTGTGGTTCTTCGGCAGCCTGTTGCTGCGGATGAGCATTACCCTGGCGGGATTTTATCTTGTCGGGCGCGAGAATTGGCAGCGGTGGCTGCTGTGTCTGCTTGGCTTTATCCTGGCACGGTTCGTCGTGCAGGGGTTGACCCGCCCGCTGGTGGAACACCATCACTCCCGGGCGCCGGAGACCCCCTATGCGCCTTAGTCCGGATCAGATGATCTTCTGGCAGCACGGGTTTCTCAAACTCAATGGCACGATGGTGTTCACGTGGGGACTGATGCTCGTGCTGGCCCTCGGCTCGAAGCTCATCACGCGCAAGCTCTCCACCGAACTCAAACGATCCCGCTGGCAGAATCTGCTGGAAATCATTGTCACTGGCATCGAGAAGCAGATCGCAGATGTCGGCCTCCGCCATCCAGAAAAGTATATCGGCTTTCTGGGCACTCTTTTTCTATTCGTCGCGCTGGCCAGCCTGTGCACCGTGATCCCCGGCTACGAGCCGCCGACGGGGTCGCTCTCTACGACCGCGGCGCTCGCGCTGTCCGTGTTGGCGGCCGTCCCATTTTTCGGCATCGAGGAGCAGGGTCTGGGCGGCTACCTCAAATCCTACGTCGAGCCGACAGTCATCATGCTGCCGTTTAACATCATCAGCGAACTGTCGCGCACCCTGGCCCTGGCGGTGCGCCTGTTCGGCAACATGATGAGCGGGACGATGATTCTCGCCATATTGCTGACCATCACGCCCTTCGTCTTCCCGATCGCCATGAGTGCGCTCGGTCTGCTCACCGGCATGGTGCAGGCCTACATCTTCAGCATCCTGGCCGCGGTTTATATCGCGGCCGCCACGCGCGGTCGAAAGTCCAGGCCTGAACCGACGCCAGACATTAGAGCATGAACAACGACAACGAGAGGACACATTATGGATAGCATGACGCTGATTGCCCTCGCTTCAATCGTCACCGCTGGCCTGACGATCGCCCTGGGGAGTATTGGACCGGCCCTCGGCGAAGGGCGAGCGGTCGCCACGGCATTGAGCTCTTTGGCGCAGCAGCCCGATGCCGCAACGACGATCACACGCACGCTGTTTGTTGGGCTGGCAATGATCGAGTCCATCGCGATCTATTGCTTCGTGGTCTCGATGATTCTGATTTTCGCCAATCCGTTCTGGAATCACGCCATCGCAGGAGCTGCGGGAAAGTAGCTTATGCTGATCGATTGGTTCACCGTCGGTGCTCAAGCGCTCAACTTCATCATCCTGGTGTGGTTGCTGAAGCGCTTTCTTTACAAGCCGATCCTCAACGCCATCGACGCGCGCGAGAAGCGGATCGCCGCGGAACTCGCGGATGCCGACGCCAAGAAGGCCGAAGCGCAGAAGCAGCGCGACGAGTTCCTGCACAAGAACGAGCAGTTCGATCAGCAGCGCGCTGTCCTGTTGAGCAAGGCGACCGCTGAGGCGAACGCCGAACGCCAGCGACTCCTTGACGATGCGCGAAAGGCAGCCGATGCCCTGAGTGCCAAGCGACAGGAGGCGCTGCGAAGCGATGCCAACAACCTCAATCAAGCCATCCGTCGCCGAACCCAGCAGGAAGTTTTCGCCATCGCGCGCAAGGCACTGACGGATCTTGCCACGACAAGTCTGGAGGAGCGCATCAGCGAGGTTTTCATCCGTCGCCTGCGCACGATGGACGGCAAGGCAAAAGAGCGCCTCGGCGAGGCCCTCAAGACAGCGTCTGAGCCCGCGCTGGTGCGCAGCGCCTTTGACCTGCCTGCGGCGCAACGCGCGGCAATACAAAAGGCGCTCAACGAGACCTTCTCGGCCGACGTCCGCGTCCGATTCGAGGCCGCGCCAAACCTCGTCAGCGGGGTCGAACTCACCACGAATGGGCACAAAATCGCCTGGAGCATCGCGGATTACCTCGCGTCGCTGGAAAAGGGCGTCGGTGAACTTCTGAAAGAAGAGGACAAACCCGAGCTTAAGGCCGCCCCGAAGTCCGAGGCCGCAACCGCCTCTAAGCCCGAAGAACCCAAGTCCGAAGCGAAGCGCCAATGATCACCGAGCCTGAGGGCTTGCAGGCTATCCTCGACCGCACGTTTGCTGGAATGGGCCAGGTGCGGGAAGCATTCACGCCGCAACTGAAGCCGCGAGAGGTGGGCACGATCACCAGCATCGCCACCGGCATCGCCAAAGTGTCGGGGCTGCCCGCTGTAGGCTTTGAGGAGTTGGTGACTTTTCCCGGCGATTTACTCGGCATGGCCTTCAACGTGGACGAGGCGGAAATCGGCGTCGTGTTGCTCGGCGAATACTGGCATCTGAACGCCGGCGATGAAGTCGAGCGCACCGGCCGGGTCATGGACGTGCTTGTGGGCAACGGATTGCTGGGGCGCGTCATCGATCCGCTGGGTCGGCCACTCGATGGCAAGGGGCCGGTGGCCGCCAGCGAGCGCCTGCCGATCGAGCGCCCGGCACCGCACATCATGGATCGCGCGCCGGTTACGGTCCCTCTGCAGACCGGGTTGAAAGTCATCGATGCACTCATTCCAGTCGGGCGTGGACAGCGCGAGTTGATACTCGGCGACCGCCAGACGGGCAAGACCGCCATTGCGATCGACACCATCCTCAACCAGCGCGACCAGAATGTGCTGTGTGTCTATTGTGCCATCGGCCAGCGTGCGTCCGCCGTCGCGAAGACCGTGGCGACCTTGCGGGACAAGGGCGCGATGGATTACACCGTCCTCGTCGTGACCGAGGGCAACGACCCACCCGGTCTCGCCTTCATCGCCCCCTACGCGGCGACCAGCATCGCCGAGCATTTCATGCAGCAAGGGCGCGACGTGCTGATTGTTTATGACGACCTGACGCATCATGCGCGCGCCTATCGCGAGCTGTCTCTGCTGCTGCGGCGCCCGCCCGGCCGTGAAGCCTTTCCCGGCGACATCTTCTACATTCATGCGCGGCTGCTCGAACGTGCGACGCACTTGCGCAAAGAACTTGGTGGCGGCTCGCTCACCGCGCTGCCCATCATCGAAACCGAAGCGCAGAACATTTCCGCCTACATTCCGACCAACCTGATTTCCATCACGGATGGCCAGATTTATCTCTCGCCGTCACTGTTCGAATTGGGCGTGCTGCCTGCCGTCGATGTCGGCAAATCCGTTTCGCGTGTCGGCGGCAAAGCGCAACGCGCGGCCTACCGTGCCGTGGCGGGCGACCTGAAACTCGCCTACGCGCAGTTCGAGGAACTCGAGACCTTCGCTCGATTCGGCGCCCGATTGGATGAAAACACCCGCAAGATCATCGGGCACGGCCGTCGAATCCGCGCCTGCCTCAAGCAGGCGGAATGCGCGCCGGTGCCAGTGCCCGCACAAATCGCCGTATTGCTGGCGCTAACCGCGGAACTCTTCGACGGCGTGGCGCTCGAGCAGATGCCGGAAGCGGAGCACGCCGTCCAAAAGGCGGCGGCGAACATCCCGGCACAAGTGTGCGGGCGGTTCGAAAGTGCCGACAGGTTCAACGATGAGGATCGTAATACGATCATTGAAATCGCCCGCCAGGCGCTCGCCCCTTTTCAACCCCAGCCGGAGGCCAAAGCGGGGCTAAAGGCTGAACCCGCACCCAAGGCCAACCCCGAGTTCAAGCCGCCATTGCAATCCAAAGCCAAGCCAGAGCCTGATGGTGGGTTCAAGTCGGACGCTGCAACGGCGCTCGCGGCGCAAGCCAAGGATAAATCATGAGCGACACCACGGAGAGCCTGCGCCGAAAGATCAGCAGTGCCGGTGATCTCCAATCCGTAGTCCGCACGATGAAAGCCATGGCCGCATCGAGCATCGGACAATACGAGAACTCGGTGCGCGCGTTGGCCGACTATTATCGAGCCGTGGAGCTGGGGTTAGGCGCGTGCCTTCGGAACAACGAGCCGGCAGCCACCGCAGTGGAACGGAAAGCATCAACCCATGCGGGTCCGATAAGCGCCGTCGTTTTCGGGTCCGATCAGGGTCTGGTTGGGCAGTTTAACGACGTTATCGCCGATTATGCGATCAAGACTCTCGCGGCTCTGCCTGGACAATGTCACGTCTGGGCAGTCGGCGAGCGCGTTCACGCGCGTCTGACGGATGCGGGCCTGCCGCTGGCCGGGCCCTTCACCGTACCGAACTCCGTTGAGGCCATCAGCCCGCTCATCGGACGGCTTCAACTTGAAAGCGAAGCGCATCGGACGAAAGCCGAGAATACGCATCTTTGGCTATTCCATAACCGACCGCTGTCCGGAGCGCTCTACGAACCGGTTAGCCAGCGGCTGTTGCCACTCGATGCGCAGTGGCAACAAGGCTTGGCCAAAGTTTCGTGGCCCACCAACAACTTGCCCGAGGTCATGGGCAGCAGCACCGCGACTCTGCGCGCACTCATCCGCGAATACCTTTTCATCTCGCTCTTCCGGGCTTGCGCCGAATCCCTGGCCAGCGAGAACGCGAGCCGCCTGGCGGCGATGCAACGCGCCGAGAAAAACATCAACGACCTGCTGGAACAGCTGCACGGCAGCTTCCACCAGTTGCGCCAGAGTGGCATCGACGAAGAACTCTTCGACGTAATCGCCGGATTCGAAGCGCTGGGTGGATCAGGCTCAGAACCGTGTCGATAAGGGGTGATTACGCATTCCGGATGCGCGGCCGCCCGCTCCTGGTTGGCAGCCCTTGCGAGGCGTAGACAGCTTCCAGAGATCGCGATAAGGCAATTCTCGGCCCGCGCTTCGAATTGCTCTGCAGGAACTCGGGGGCTGGAAAACGGAACGCATGGTGCGGCGCTACGCCCATTTGGCCGCGGGCCACTTGGCGGCATACGTGGGTAATGCGCAAATCCATGGCACATTCCTGGCACATCAACCGAAGCTAGAGAAACTGCTAGATGAGAAAGTATCGGAAGCTCAGTAGCTTAGTGGTGGCCAGGGGTGGAATTGAACCACCGACACGCGGATTTTCAGTCCGCTGCTCTACCAACTGAGCTACCTGGCCGCCGAGGGAAAGGGCGCGTATTAGACCGGGCGCGCAACAGGACCGTCAACCCTTTCAGGCATAGCGGCGCCGGATCCGACTCATTTGTGTTCGGGCTCGACGAACTCGCCCGGCTTGGCCGAACCGGTGCCGAAGAAGAATTTCTCCATTTCGGTCTCGAGGAACTTGCGCGACTTCGGATCCACGGGGGTGAGCCGGTACTCGTTGATCAGCATGATCTGGTGTGCGCGCCAGCGCTCCCAGGCCTCCTTGGACACATGTTCGAAGATGCGCTGGCCGAGCGCCCCCGGATAGGGCGGTCGGTCGAGGCCCGGGGCCTCACGTTTGAGCAGCACACAGTGAACGGTTCGACTCATGGTGCTCCATCTTCCTGGAAACTCGCCACCGAGGACAGCAGAGTCGCGATCGGGGCCGGCAGACCGATGCGCGCCGGTTCGCGCGCGTTATACCAGAGCATCCCGCCGCCTTCCATGATCTGGAGCGATCGGTCACAGCGCGCCCGCAGCGGCGTGATCTCCAGCTCGAAGTGCGTGAACGCATGCCGCAGCCGCGGCAGGGGCTTCGGGTCGAGCCGTGCCGCCGCGAGTGTCATGGCGCAGAACTGTGCCGCCGCCTGCGCATGCTCGAACTCCGGCGGCGCCCACAGGCCACCCCAGACGCCCTCGGCAGGCCGGCGTTGCAGCAGGACCTGGCCGCCGGGATCCAGCGCGAGCAGCATCACCACCTGGCGCGTGCGCCGCCCGGCCCGCGCGCGCGGCGACGGCAATTCATGCACGCGGCCCAGTCGCTGCGCCGCGCAATCCTGCCGCAGCGGGCAATGCATGCACAGCGGTTGATGGCGCGTGCACAGCGTCGCCCCGAAGTCCATGATGGCCTGGGTATACACGCCGACGTCGGATCCCGGGGTGCACTGCTCGGCGCGGCGCCACAACTCCTGCTCGGTGGCACTGCGGCCGGGCGTGCCCTCGATCGCGAAGTAGCGCGCCAGGACGCGCTTGACGTTGCCATCGAGGATGGTCGCGCGCCGGTCGAAGGCCAGCGCAAGGATCGCCGCTGCGGTGGATCGGCCGATGCCCGGCAATGCGGCGAGCGCCTCGGGCTCGCCCGGCAATTCACCGCCATGCTCGCGGACGACGGTCTGCGCGGCGCGATGCAGATTGCGGGCGCGCGAGTAGTACCCGAGCCCGGACCACAGATGCAGCACCTCGTCGAGCGGTGCGGCGGCGAGCCTGCTCACGTCCGGAAAGCGCTGCATGAAGCGCTCGTAATAACCGAGCACGGTCGCGACCTGCGTCTGCTGCAGCATGATCTCCGACACCCAGACCCGATAGGGCGTGCGCTCGCGCTGCCACGGCAGATCGTGGCGCCCATGGCGCGCATGCCAGGCAATGAGCGCGGCGGCGATCGGTGCGTCAGTCAGTGAAACGGGCATCGGTGGATTGCGCCCTGGTGGCATGACGGCGGGCGATCGGCGCACGTCAGGCCAGCAGCACGCCAATCATCTTCTGCAGCATCGGCTGCAGTTGGGCGCGCCGCAGCTTCGGGGCACGCACCACCCGACAGGCGAGACCCTCGACCAGGCAATGCAGCAGCTGGGCGCGCTCGCGCGCTTCGGCGCCGTGCAGCATCACGCCGCGCGCCTGGGCGATGCGCTGCACCGCCTGCGCCAGCCTGTCGCCGACGATCCGATCCTTGTCTCGCACCACGCGTGCGATCACCGGATCGCGGGTGCATTCGGCGGACAGATCCAGGAGCAGCCCGGCATTCATCTTCGGATCATCGCCGCGCTGCCAGCGTACGAACAGTGCCAGCATCGCTTCACAGACATCCTCGGGGGAGTTGAGCCGGTCGATTTCGCCGGTGCCCGCCGTCTCCAGATGGCGCTCGATGATGGCCTTGACGATCAGCGCCTTGCTGTCGAAATAGCGGTAGATCAGGCCGGGGCTGATGCCCGCGGTCTGGGCGATGTGCGCGATGCTGGCGGCATGAAAGCCGCGCTCGATGAAGCATTTCTCGGCCGCCGCCAGGATGCGGGCTCGCTGGCGCTCGGCGTTCGACGACGACGCCGGCCGCGCGCTCGCCACGGTCCGGGTCCGTAGCTCGCTCACGGGCTCGCGGCCTGCGCGCTGTGCTCCTGCCAGCCGCCGCCCAGGGCTTTGTACAGCGACACGCGGTTGTTCTGCTGCGCCAGCCGCGTCGCGATCAGACCCTGCTGCGCGCCGTACAGGCTGCGCTGCGCATCGAGCAGCGCGAGGTAGCTGTCGGTGCCGGCCTTATAGCGCTGTTCCGACAAGTCATAGGCGCGCTGCGCGGCCTGCACCAGCGATTCCTGCGCCTGGCGCTGGCGCTCGAGGGTCGGGGTCAGCGCGAGCGCATCGGCAACTTCGCGAAAGCTCGCCTGGATCGCCTTCTCGTATTGCGCCACCGCGATATCGCGTTCGGTACGGGCGACGGCCAGATTGCCGATTAACTGGCCACCATGGAACAGCGGCAGCGTCGCCGCCGGTGCGAAGCTCCAGGTTCCGGTACCGGACTGGAACAGCGAGGACAGCGCCGGGCTGGCCGAGCCGATGCTGCCGGTGAGGCTGATGGTCGGGAAGAACGCCGCGCGCGCCGCGCCGATATCGGCGCTGGTCGAGCGCAGCAGGTATTCCGCCTGCAGCACGTCGGGGCGGCGCAGCAGCACCGCGGACGGCAGGCCGGCGGGCAGCGCCTGCAGCCCGATGGTGTGGACTTCGAAATCCTGCGGCAGCAGCGTTGCATCGACCGGCGCGCCGACCAGCAGCGTCAGCGCATCGATATCCTGGCCGATGT
Organism: uncultured Gammaproteobacteria bacterium; assembly: GCA_963701975.1. Taxonomy (GTDB): domain Bacteria; phylum Pseudomonadota; class Gammaproteobacteria; order Steroidobacterales; family Steroidobacteraceae; genus FEN-1191. The sequence continues at coordinate 1,412,073 of OY969692.1, read as the reverse complement.
TGCCCTCATAGCGCGCGGCATCGGCGCGCGCCGACTCCACCGTGGTCTGCGCCTGCGCCAGATCCAGGCCCGAGACCGCGCCGATCGCGTGGCGCTTCTGCGTCAGTGCGAACGATGCCTCCTGGTTCTTCAGCGTGTCCTGTGCCAGGCGCTGCAGCTCGCGATCCGAGGCCAGTGTCAGGTAGGCGTCCGCCACCTCGGCGATCAGGCTCAGCTGAGCGCTGCGGCGCGCCTGCTCCTGCGCCAGATACTGCGCCAGCGCCGCGTGCGTCAGGCTGCGCACGCGACCGAACAGGTCGAGCTCGAACGAGGTTATCCCGACACCGGCCTGATAATAGGACTCGGTGATCGAATATGGCAGGCCGGTCACGACCGCCGGCAGCTTCTCCTTGGTGTAGCCGGCGCTGGCGTTGATCGGGGGCAGCAGATTCGCGCGCTGCACCCGATACTGCGCGCGGGCGAGCTGGATATTGAGCACCGCAACCCGCAGGTCGCGATTGTTGGCCAGCGCCTGCGCGATCAGTTGCTGCAGGCGCGCATCGGCGAAGAAATCGCGCCAGCCGATGTCCCACGCCGCCACCGTGGCCGCGCTCGCAGTGGCCGCGGTCGCAGTGGCCCCCGCGCTCGCCGCCGGGGCCACCGTGGCTGCCGGCGCCGCAGCGGTATCAGCGCTGCCACCGGCGCTCGCGGCCGGCTCGCTCACCGGTGCACCAGAATCATCGCTGGCGCTGCCGGAGATCGTGGCCGGTATCGGCCACTGGTCCGGCACCGGCAGCTTCGGCGGACGATAGCGTGGCTCGAGCGTGCAGGCGCTCAGGGCCCATAGCACCGCCGCCGCGAGCGCGGCCCGGCGCACGCTCCGACGCACCGCAGCCGCGTCACTACCGGCGGTCATGCTCGGAGCCCTCGGCTGCGCCCGTGGTCGGTGCCGCTTCCGGCACGCTGTGAAACACGTGCTGGACCACCACGAAGAACAGCGGGATGAAGAAGATCCCGAGGAATGTGCCGGCCAGCATGCCGCCGAACACGCCGGTACCGATCGCGCGCTGCGCACCGGCGCCGGCACCGGTGGCCACGGCCAGCGGCAGCACGCCGAGTCCGAACGCCAGCGACGTCATCAGGATCGGCCGCAGCCGGTCGTGCACCGCATGCAGTGTCGCGTCGACGACGTTGCGGCCGGCCTCGACGTATTCCTTGGCGAATTCCACGATCAGAATCGCGTTCTTGCTGGCCAGGCCGATGGTCGTCAGCATCGCGACCTGGAAGTAGATGTCGCGCTCCAGCCCGCGCAGTGCCGTGGCCAGCACTGCGCCGATCACCCCGAGTGGTACCGCCAGCAGGATCGCGGTCGGGATCGACCAGCTCTCGTACAGCGCGGCCAGGCACAGGAACACCACGATCAGCGACAGCGTGTAGAGCATCGGCGTCTGTGAGCCGGCGGCGCGCTCCTGGTAGGACTCCCCGGTCCAATCGAGCGAGAATCCGGGCGGCAGCTGCGTGACCAGCTTCTCGAGCTCCTTCATCGCATCGCCCGAGCTCACGCCCGGCGCGGCCTCGCCATTGATGTTCACCGCCGCGATGCCGTTGTAGCGCTCCAGGCGCGGCGAGCCGTAGGTCCAGTGCGAATTCGCGAACGACGCCACCGACACCATGTTGCCGGCGGCATTGCGCACGTACCAGCGATTGAAATCCTCGGGCACCATCCGGTACGGCGCATCGGCCTGCACCAGCACGTGCTTGACGCGCCCGCGATCGATGAAGTCATCGATGTAGCGTCCGCCCCAGGCGACCGACAAGGTGTCATCCACGTCGGCCATCGACAGTCCGAGCGAAGCGGCCTTCTGCGCATCCAGATCGAGCCGGAACTGCGGCGCATCCTCCTGGCCGTTCGGCCGCACGTTCGCGAGCAGCTTGTCCTTCGAGGCCAGAAACAGCAGCTGGTTGCGCGCCGCGATCAGCGCCGTGTGCCCCTGGCCCTTGTCGTCCTTCAGGTACACATTGAAGCCGGCCGAGTTGCCGAGCTCGGTCACCGGCGGCGGCGCGAACGCGAACGCCTGCGCGTCCTTGATCTGCGACAGTGCGCCATAGGCGCGCATCTGGATCGCGCGCACGCCCAGCTGCGGCGACTTGCGCAGGCTCCAGTCCTTGAGCAGCAGGAAGCCGAGGCCATCGTTCTGACCCGAACCGTTGAAGCTGTAGCCGGCGACCGTGAAGATCGAATCGACGGCGTCCTTCTCCTTGGTCAGGAAATAGTCCTTCATCTGGTCGAGTGCCTGCATGGTGCGCGGCAGGGTGGCACCGACCGGCGTCTGCACCAGGTTGAACAGATAGCCCTGGTCCTCGTCCGGCAGGTAGGCGGTCGGCAGGCGGATGAACAGCAGTCCCATGATCGACGCCAGCGCCAGGTAGACCAGCATGTAGCGGCCCGGCCGGCCGATGATGCGTGCGACGACGCTCTGGTAGCGCCGGTTGCTGTCATCGAAAGCGCGATTGAACCAGCGAAAGAAGCCGCGGTTGGAATGATGCTCGCCCTTGGCCACCGGCTTGAGCAGCGTCGCGCACAGCGCCGGCGTCACCACGATCGCGACCGTGACCGACAGCACCATCGCCGAGACGATCGTGATCGAGAACTGCCGGTAGATCACGCCGCTCGAGCCGGTCAGGAATGCCATCGGCACGAACACCGCCGACAGCACGGTCGCAATGCCGATCAGCGCGCCGGTGATCTGGTCCATCGAGCGGCGCGTGGCCTCGATCGGCGACAGGCCCTCGTCGGTCATCAGCCGCTCGACGTTCTCGACCACGACGATGGCGTCATCGACCAGCAATCCGATCGCGAGCACCACCGCGAACATCGTCAGCATGTTGATCGAAAAGCCGGCCATCTGCAGCACGCCGAAGGTGCCGAGCAGCACCACCGGCACCGCGACGGTCGGAATCAGCGTCGCGCGCAGGTTCTGCAGGAACAGGTACATCACCAGGAACACCAGCAGGATCGCCTCGGCGAGCGTCTTGACGACTTCCTCGATCGACTTGCGCACGAACGGCGTGGTGTCGTAGGGGAAGTTGGCCTTCAGGCCCGGCGGAAACCCCGGCTCGAGCCGATGCACCAGCGCCTGCACGCTGGCCACGGTGCGCAGCGCATTGGCCCCGGTGGCGAGCGTGATGCCCATGCCGGAGGCGATCTTGCCGTTGTAGCGCACCGCGAAGCCATAGGAAGCCTGGCCGAGCTCGACGCGCGCGACATCGCTCAGGTGCAAGGTCGAGCCGTCGGCATTGCTGTGCAGCACGATGTTGCTGAACTGCTCGGGCGTGTGCATGCGCCCGAGCGCGGTCACGGTGGCGTTGATCTGCTGGCCCGGCACCGAGGGCAGGTCCCCGAGCTGGCCGACCGACACCTGCGCGTTCTGCGCCTTGATCGCCGTGATCACGTCGTTGGCGGTCAGGTGATAGGTATCGAGCTTGCCCGGATCGAGCCAGATGCGCATCGCGTACTTGGAGCCGAACAGCTGCACGTTGCCGACGCCCGGAACGCGGCTCATCGGATCGACCACATTCGTGGCCAGGTAGTCGCCGATGTCGGCCGCGCTCATGCGACCGTCGTCGGATACGAAGCCCACCGCGACCAGGAAGTTGTTGTTGCTCTTGCTGACCGAGATGCCCTGCTGCTGCACGATCTGCGGCAGCAGCGGCACGGCCTGCTGCAGCTTGTTCTGCGCCTGCACCTGCGCGATATCCGGATTGGTGCCGCTGGCAAAGGTCAGCTGGATGTTGACGTTGCCGTTGTTGTCGCTGGTCGAGGTCATGTAGATCAGGCCATCGAGCCCGGTCATGTTCTGCTCGATGATCTGCGTCACCGAGTCCTCGGCGGTCTGCGCCGAGGCGCCGGGGTAGGACGCGGTGATCGACACCGCGGGCGGCGCGATGTTCGGATAACGCGAGATCGGCAGCCGCGGAATCGCAACCACGCCGAACAGCATGATGATGATCGCCACCACCCAGGCAAAGATCGGGCGGTCGATGAAGAAGCGGGACAGCATGCGCTCGGTCCTCGCCTACTTGCCCGGTGGGTCGCCGGCGCTGCCCGCGCCCTGCGCGGCCGCGGCTGCGGCGCCGCCCGCGTCCGCCATACTCGGCGCCGCGGCTTCGACCGCCTGCACCGGCATGCCGGGCTGGACTTTCTGCAGCCCCTCGACGATCACGCGATCGCCGGCGGCGAGCCCGCTCTGCACCAGCCATTGATCGCCGATCGTGCGCGTGACCTTGACGTCCCGCGGCTCGACCTTGCCGTCGCGATTCACCACCAGCGCGGTGGCCCCGCCACGGGCGTCGCGCGTGACGGCGCGCTGCGGCGCCAGCACGCCCTGCGGCATCACGCCCTCGCCGACCACCGCGCGCACGTACATGCCAGGCATCAGCACCTGGTTCGGATTGGCGACGATCACGCGCAACAGGAAATTGCCGGTGGTCGGATCCACCGTGACGTCGGTGAACTGCAGCTTGCCTTCCGAGCCGTAGGTCTCGCCGTTCTCCAGCACGATCCTGGTCGGCGCGCCGGCGGCTCCGGCCTGCACGCGCCCGGCATCGATCTCCTGTTTCAGCTGCAGCCATTCGCTGCTCGACTGATTGACGTCCACGTAGATCGGGTCGAGCTGCTGCACGGTCGCCATCGGCGCAGTCTGGTCGGCCGTGACCAGCGCGCCCTGCGTGACGCTGGATTTTCCGATGCGGCCGCTGATCGGGGAGACAATGTGGGCGTAGGCGAGATTGACGGCGCTGCTGTCCACGGCGGCTTGCGCGGCCGCGACGTCGGCCTCCGCCGAGCGCAGAGCGGCGATCGCGTTGTCGTTGTCCTGCGCACTGACGGCATCGATCTTGACCATCTCGGCGGCGCGATTGGCCGTCAGCCGCGCCGCTTCCTGCGTCGCCTGGGCTTTCAACAGCGTCGCGCGCGCACTGTTGAACTGGGCGCGATAGATCGCGTCGTCGAGCTCGTACAGCGGCTGGCCGGCCTTGACCGTACTGCCTTCGGTGAACAGGCGGCGCTTCACGATGCCGCTGACCTGTGGCCGCACCTCGGCCACCAGGAAGGCGCTGGTGCGTCCCGGCAACTCGCGCGTCAACGTGACCGGCTGCGCCTTGAGCGTGACGACCGAGACCTGCGGCGGCGGCATTGCTCCGGGCGGACGGCCGCCACCGGCGCTGCCGCAGCCGGCCCCGAGGATCACGGCGGCAACGGCAACGCCAATGGATAGGCCACGGACGGTCTGGGAGACAGCCATAGGACACCTTGAGAGCGCGGCGGGTGCGGCGGACAACGGCAGCATCGCGTCGCCCGAACCCCGCCAGCGAAGTAAATGAGCGTTCATTCTAGCGGTCGCTGCCGCGCAGTACAATGCGCCCGCCGGCCGCGCTATGACTTCAGACGTACGGTCGCGGCTGGTCTTCGAGCCGAGGGCTCATCGGGTCGCTGCCGCCGCGTCGGCACCCAGACAGCGCGCGAGCTTGTCGAATGATGCGCTTGTGCCGCCCCAGCCAGGCGTTTCCAGCCCGGCAGGCGGCTGGCCGATTGCGCGCGCGCACCGAGGCGAGCGCACGCGGCCCGGAGGGACAGCCTGAGCTCGCCGGGGCGGTCGATGCGCTAGAGCAGATCGCGGCTGTGCAACGGCACCTGGTGCAGGTCGATCACCTCGCCGTGCGGATTGACAGTGCACAGGGCACGCGCAATCGGGTGATTGTCATGCGCGTCGCGCGCCATGAGCGTCACCTCGTTCGAGCTGCCGCCGGGCAGATCGTCGATGAAGTGAGACTGTTGCAGCTTGGGGGTCTTCGCCATGGTTGAGGACAGGTTCGCCATGAAGGCTTTGAGACAGCTGTCCATCGCCACCGGGGCATTCGCGGCCACGCCCAGCATCGGCGCGGTGGCGAGGCCTGCGATCATCAGGGCGGACCGGATCGAAGGTGTGTTCATGGTGTCAGCTCCATATCGAGAGGGGGGTCTCGATCGGGCCGACAGTAAGTGAGCGGTCAGCGCCGACTCAAACGAGGATTTTTCACGCCAGCGCAAGATGTGCTCACGTCAGGCCGTCGCGCCGAATTGCTGCAGCAGCCAGGCGATCAACTGGCGCACCGCCGGACGAGCGGCATCGTCAGGTCGTACCACGAGGAAATAGCTCTCGCCGGTCGCAAGCTCCGCATCGAACAGTTTAGTCAGCGAGCCGCACGAGAACCGGGAGGTCGACAACGGCGTGGACACCAGCGCCACGCCGACGCCCTGCTCGGCCGCATGCACCACCGCGGACATGGTATCGAAGCGAATGAGCTGTTTCGGGCGCAGCGGATCGATGCCGAGCATCGCCGTCCAGCGGTCCCACAGGTCCGGACGGTGATTATGGGCAATCAGGGATTCCTGCTCGAGATCGGTCACGCTGCGGATGCTCGACCGGCGCAGCAGCTGCGGCGAGCAGGCGGGGACGTACGTCAGTGAAAACAGCCGCGTGGCGTGCACGTCGCCCCAATCGCCCGTGCCGACCACGATCGACACGTCCGAGTCGCTCGCATGCGCCTCGTTGGGCGTGATGTCGGTGGCGATCTGGATGTCGATATCGGCGTGCACGGCACTGAAGCTCGCCAGTCGCGGCACCAGCAGCTCGCTGGCAAAGAACGGCGGCACCTGCAGCCGCACGACCGCGCGGCTGAAGCGTGCACGCAGCTGCTCGGTGACGGACTCCAGGCGCGAGAACACCGCATCGATGTTCTCCAGGTAATGCGCGCCGGCCTCGGTCAGCGCCAGCGATCGCGGGCCGCGCTCGAACAGCGCCAGCCCCAGTTCATCTTCGAGCACCTTGATCTGATGGCTGATCGCCGAGGCGGTCACGCACAGTTCGTCCGCGGCAGCCTTGAAGCTCCCGCGCTTGGCAGCGATCTGGAATGTCTTCAGGAACCGGAGCGATGGCGTGCGCATATCCCTCAACGGGCAAGCTACCTGACGGAGCGAGCAAGCGACGTGCCAATGGATGGCACCGCATTGTGCGCTCCGATTGTGACGGGCCGGCCACCGCGGCCCTGAAACACCGGGTTTTCCAGGGCCGGCCGAGGCGTGCTGCACCCGGAATGGGCGCCAGCGCCTCGGGACCGGGCAATGACGCGGGCGCATCAGCACTGGCACGCAGCGGGTGCCCCCGCCGAGAAAGACCGCGGCGGGGAACTTTGTGCACCTGTCGCGGGTCACATGCTGTTCGTGCGCCGAGGCAGCACGCAGGCTGTGGATCGCAGCAAAGCGGGGCCGTTCGCACCGGCCGTTGAAACCTGTATCGCGTTCAAGGACCGGCGCGGGAATCGTGTGATATATGGGGAGAACAAATGCGCGCGCAGGACTCCAACATGGCGCTGACTGCAACTGGTCCCACGGGCCCCGCTGCATCGGCATGATCTCGAAATTGCTGCTGCCACTGGCTGCGATCGCTGCGCTGGCCAGCGCGACGATGGCGCGCGCCGGCGATCCGGCACCATTCGACCTTGCAGGGCCGACCATCGAGGTGACCGTCACGCGCGGCGCCACGACGTTGCCGATCGCGCGGGTTCCTGATCTTGCGGTCAATGACCGCCTGTGGATCAAGGCCGACCTGCCGCCGACGCAGTCGGCGCACTACATCATGGTCGCGGCGTTCCTGCGCGGCGCCACCAATCCACCGCCGGCGAGCTGGTTCTTCCTGTGCGAGACCTGGAGCCGGCGTTGCGCGCAGGATGGTCTGACGCTCACGGTGCCGCAGGATGCGCAGCAATTGCTGCTGTTCCTGGCGCCGGAGACCGGCGGCGACTTCAAGACGCTGGTCAACGCCGTACGCGGGCGGCCGGGCGCCTTCGTGCGTGCCTCGCAGGACCTGAACCAGGCGGCGCTGGATCGCGCACGCCTGGAGGCCTATCTGTCGGCGATACGCGCGCTCGATGCAACTGATCCCGCGCGGCTCAAGGACGTCGCACCGCTGCTGGCGCGCAGCCTCGCGATCAAGCTCGATGACAAATGCCTCGAGCGGACCACGGAAGTACAGGCGCCGTGCCTGATGCAGGGCCAGAACTCGCTCATCCTGAATGACGGCCACAGCACCTCGATCGTCGAGGCGCTCACCTCCGGGCCCGCGAGCGATCTGGCGATGGAGGCCAGCTTCACGCCGCAGCTCAGCTACGGCTACTACAGCCCCTACATTGCCTCGGTGCTCGATATCGCGCGCATCCTGGATTCGTTCCACACCGCGCAGTATCAATACATTCCGGCGCTGGCGTCGCAGCAGGACAATCGCCTGGTGTTATCGCTCAACACGCCGCCGTCGTTCAACAACCCGAAGTCGGTGCTGGTCACCGCGCTGCCGGCGATCGAGCAGCCGCAGATGCCGCCGCTGCATGGCGTGGATCCCGCGGAATTCTACTGCGCCCGCAAGGCGCCGCTGGTCCTGGCGACCGATGGGGCGCCGCTGGCGTTCGCCACCGGCTATGCGCATGACATGACGCTGGCCGTCGAGGGCAAGGACGGCAAGCTCATCGAGCTGCCGGCGCACGCCGATGCGCAGCGCGGCGGCTTCGTGGTCGACACCTCGTCGCTGGCGAACGCGGCGCTGCGCGACGGCATCCGCGCCGCGCTGCATGGTTACTGGGGATTTGAGAAGTACGACGGCCCCCGTTTCCAGCTGGTGGGCGCGCACGCGCAAAAGTGGCGATTGGATTCCGCCGATGAGGGCGCGCTGATCGTCGGTCGTGAGGACACGGTGCATCTTCAGGCCGGCAGCACCAGTTGCGTGGCCGGCGTCACGCTGAAGGACTCCGCCGGCAGGGAACTGACGACCGAGTGGAAGGCCGTGGGACCGGATACGCTGGAGCTGAAATTGCCGTTGCAGCAGGCCAAACCCGGCACCATCACCGTGCTGGTTACGCAGGACGGGATCCCCGAGCCGCAGGCGATCCCGCTGCACGCGTTCGCCGAGGCCGGGCGGCTGGACCGATTCGCAGTGCATGCCGGGGACACGCAGGGCATCCTGCGGGGCACACGCCTGGATGAGGTCGCCGGCCTCGCGGTGAAGGGACTGCAGTTCCTGCCCGGCAAGCTCTCGTCCAGCCAGGGCGTGGACGAACTGCCGATGCAGGCCGCAGACCTGGTGGCGGCCGTCGCGCTCAAGCCGGGCGACGCCACCAGCGCCCGGGCCACGCTGAAGGATGGCCGCGTGCTCGACGTCACGGCGATCGTGGACGCGCCACGGCCGCGCGTGAGCCTGCTCGGCAAGAGCGTGCAGGCCTCGCCCACCAGCGGCAGCAGCAACATTCTGCTCGCCAATCAGGACGAGGTGCCGCAGGACGCCAGGCTGACATTCTCGGTGCGCACGCAGTCGCCGGCGGCGTTCACCTACGACGAGAAGATCGAAGTCGCGCCGGTCAACCGCAGCTCATCGGCCGTCCTGAGCTTCGACAACGGCGGCATCACGCTGCAGGACGCGCAGGTTGCGGTCGCCACGCTCGATCCGGCCCGGGCGCTCGGTCCTTCATCGTTCGGACCGCTGCAGTTTCGGGTCGTCTCCCACGACGCCGTCGGTGACTGGCAGCCGCTCGCCACACTGGTGCGATTGCCGGCGCTGAGCGAACTCAAGTGTCCTGCGACCCGCGAGCTGGCCTGCAAGCTCTCGGGCTCGGGCCTGTTCCTGGTCGACTCCGTCTCCAGCACCCCGCAGTTCGACCATCCGGTGCAGGTGCCCGACGGATTCCCGGGATACGCGCTGCCGGTACCGCGCCCGACCGATGGCCAGCTGTACGTCAAACTGCGCGACGATCCGTCGGTGATCAATGCCACCACACTGGTCACGCAGCAGCTGCCGCCTTCGGTGGACGAGATCGCGCGCGCCAGTGCGCGGCACGCCGCCGCGAGCGCGGTAGGCGAGCCAAGCTCCCACTCGTTGGATGGCGCGCCGCTGGCGACCTCGTCGAGCGCGGCCCCGACCACCACGGTAGCCGCACCGGCGGCGGTAATGCCGGCCGCACCGGTAACCACGGCACCGGCGACCACCGCGCCGGTAACCACTCCAGCGGCGAGCACGACTCCGGCGACGACGGCAGCGCCTTCGGCACCCTCGGTACCGAGCGCGGCCCCGGGAATGAACGATGCGGCGGCTCACAACGCCACCGGCCCGCCGCTCGCCCCGCCGCAGTAGCGCGCCGAACGGACGATCAGCTCAACGACCGGCGGTTCTCTGCGTCAGCACGACGGCGATGCCGCCGAGCGTCGCGAACGACGCCAGTACCAGGCGCAGCGTCACCTGTTCGGTCATCAGGGCCAGTCCGCCGATCGCCGCGATCACCGGCACCGACAGCTGGACCGTGGCGGCACTGATCGCAGACAGCTGCTTCTGTGCCGCATACCACACCACGTAGCCCAGGCCGGACGCGATCGATCCGGAGGCCGCCGCGCACCCGAGGCCGCTCCAGGACGTGTGGCGCTCGGCCGCGAAGCCGACACTGAGCAGCAGCACGCATGGCACCAGGTAAATGAAATTGTTGGCGGTGACCTCCAGCGGATCGCCGCCGCCCCGCCCCAACAACGAGTAGATGCCCCAGGACAACCCGGCGATCGCCATCAGCAGTGCGCCCATCGGATCAGGGGCGGTGACGCCGGGGGCCACCAGGATCACGAGCCCGACGGCGGCCACAGCAAATCCGAATCGACCCAGCAAGGAAAAAGTCTCACCGGCCCGCAACGCGGTCCCGATCATCGTCAGCTGCGCCGCCCCAAACAGGATCAGCGCGCCGGTACCGGCGCTGAGCGACAGGTAGGCGAATGAAAACGAGATCAGGTACGCCAGCAGCACACCGGCGCCGCGCCAGTCGCCGCGAGCGCGGCCTCGGGCCCGCCAGCGCGGCCATATGATGAGCAGCAGCGTCACCGCGGCGGTGATGACGCGCACGGCCGCGAAGCTCGCCGGATCGATCAGCTGCCGTCCGAGCGCGAGCCGGCACAGCACCGAGTTGGCCGCAAACGCGATCATCGCCAGTGCCGTCATCAGCAGAGTGCGCGGCCGGTACTCGAACACGCGATCCTTTCCTTGTTGCCGATCCGACGGCGCGCGGCATGACAGCATCGGCCCGTTGCAGCGTCAATAGCGATTCAGGGCGCTGCCAGCGAGTTCCTACGGTCAGCGCCCGCAGTATTCGACTGCGACATCGCATCCGATCCAGCTAGCGTGGCCCATCCCCACTGGAGGCCCGTCATCATGAAAGCAGCCGTGATCCACTCGTTTGGTCCGCCCGATGTCATTCGCACCGAGGAGATCGCCACGCCAGTGCCGCAGCCCGATGAAGTCCTGGTCAAGGTGCATGCCGCCAGTGTCAATCCGGTGGACTACAAGATGCGTTCAGGCCAGTACCCGCCGGTGCAGCAGGATCGGCTGCCGCTCACGCTCGGGCGCGACGTCGCGGGCACGGTGCATCAATGCGGCATCGCGGCTCGCAGCTTCAAGCCGGGTGACTCGGTGTACGCGATGCTGGATCGCGATCACGGCGGCTATGCCGAGTACGTCATCGTCAAGGAGCGCGACCTGGCCGCCAAGCCGCGTCATCTGGACTACACCGAGGCCGCCGCGGTGCCGCTGGCGGCCATCACCGCCTGGCAGGGGCTGTTCGATCACGGCGACCTGCGCTCGGGCCAGCGCGTGCTCATCCACGGCGGCGCCGGCGGTGTCGGCCACTTCGCCATTCAATTTGCGAAGGCCAGGGGTGCCGTGGTCGCCACGACCGTGTCGCACGACGATCTCGAGTTCGTGCGCGAGCTGGGTGCCGACCGGCCGATCGATTACAGGAGCGAACGCTTCGAGGACGCGGTCCGCGATGTTGACCTGGTGTTCGACCTGGTTGACGGCGAGACCCAGGACCGTTCCTGGGCGGTGCTCAAGCGCGGCGGTGCCATGGTGTCCACGCTCTCCAAGCCGTCCGAGATCAAGGCGCGCGACCGCGGTGCACGCGCCGAACACTACATGGCGCAGCCAAATGCCGAGGAACTGCAGCAAATCACCGCGCTGATCGATGCGGGCAAGGTGATTCCGCGCGTGCAGGCGATCTTTCCGTTCAGCGACGTGCAACAGGCGCAGCAGCAGCTCGAGCACGGCCACGTACAAGGCAAGATCGTGCTCGAGCTCGAGAGCGATCGCGTCAAGTGACCAGGTGCTGGGGTTTGCCGGCGACAAACGCCTCGACGTTGTCGATCAGCTGATCGGCCAGGAACTGCATCGCGCCCTGGCTGGCCCAGGCCACGTGCGGCGTGAGGATGAAATTCGGCAGCCGCAGGTCGAGCAGCGGATTGCCTTCCTTCGGCGGCTCCTTGGTCAGCACGTCAAAGCCCGCGCCGGCGATCACGCCCTGGGTGAGCGCCTCGACCAGCGCCTGCTCATCGACCAGACCGCCGCGTGAGGTGTTGATGAGAATCGCGGTCGGCTTCATCTTGCGAAGCTCTTTGATCCCGATCAGGTTGCGTGTATCGGGTGTCAATGGCGCATGCAGCGAGATCACGTCGCTGGTCGCGAGCACTTCATCGAACGGCGTGAATTCCACACCCTCCATCTTCGGCGGGGCATGGTCGGCAAACAGCACCTTCATGCCGAAGCCGCGGGCAATCTTGGCCGTTCCCTGGCCGAGCGCGCCTTCACCGATGATGCCGAGCGTCGCGCCAAACATGTCGCGGATCGGATGGTCGAAGAAGCAGAACTGATCCACCTGCCCCCAGCGGCCCCGGGCGACGTCGTCACGGTAGGCAAACAGATTGCGCCGCAGCGCCAGGATGAGCGCAAACGCGTGTTCCGGCACCGTATGCACCGCGTAGTTGCGGATGTTCGATACCGCGATGCCGTTCGCCTTGCAGTAGTCGACGTCGATGATGTCGTAGCCGGTGGCCGCGACCGCGATCATCTTGAGCTTGGGCAGCTGCTTCAGCGTGGCGGCACGCAGCGGCACCTTGTTGGTGATCGCCACCGTCGCATCGCGCAGCTTGTCCGGCAGCTCGCTGACCTCGCTGGCCGCGTACTCCTGCCAGGCGTGCGCAAACGCCGGCCTTCTGACCTTGGCTTGCAGGCTGTCACGATCAAGGAACACCACCCGATGCTGCATGCGTCCTCCCTGTGCCGATCAGCCCTGGATCGAACCGGTCGAGTGGGCCGCGTAGAACTGCTCCTTCTTGCTGACCTTTTGCCTCGGCACCGGGTCGTGCGAGCGCCAGTAGTTGGAGGCGGCGGCAACGCCGCTACCCGGAGTGACCTTCACCCCCACGTCCAGCATCGCCATCTCCGCGCCCGCGAGCGCGCCCATCAGCATCAGCTCGTTGAGATCCCCCAGGTGACCGATGCGGAACACCTTGCCGGCCACCTTGGACAGGCCGGCGCCCAGCGCCAGGTTATAGCGACGGAATGCGACGTCGATCACGTGGGCTGCATTGATGCTCTCGGGCACCACGATCGCGCTCACGGTGTCCGAGTACCACTTCGGCGCCTTGGCACACAGCTTCAGCTTCCACCCTTCGATGACCGCCGCGCGCACGCCTTCGGCCAGGTAGGTGTGGCGGTGGAAGATGTTCTCCAGCCCCTCCTCTTCGATGATGTTCAGCGACTCGCGCAGCCCATAGAGCATCGGCAGTGCCGGCGTGTACGGGAAGTAGCCGGTGGCATTGGCCTTGATCATGTCCCCGAGATCGAAGTAGCAGCGCCTGGACTTGGCGCCGTCCATCGCTTTGAGTGCCTTCTGGCTCGCCCCCAGGAAGCCGAGACCGGCCGGCAGCATGAATCCCTTCTGGGAACCGCTCACGCTCAGATCCACGCCCCATTCGTCCATGCGGAAATCGAGGCTCACCAGGGAACTCACCGTATCCACATACAGCAGCGCGGGATGTTTGGCGGCGTCCATCGCCTTGCGCACACCGGCGATGTCGCTGGCGACCCCGGTGGCGGTTTCATTCTGGCAGGCCAGCACGGCCTTGATCTTGTGCTCCTTGTCCGCCCGCAGTATCTGCTCGTAGCGCTCGAGCGGCACGCCCTCGCCCCACTCGACCTCGACGATTTCCACGTCGTAGCCGAGCCGCTGCGCCATGTCGATCCACAGGTGACTGAACTGCCCGAAGCGCGAGGCAAGCACCTTGTCGCCCGGCGACAGCGTGTTGGTCAGCGCCGCCTCCCAGGCTCCGGTGCCGGACGACGGGAAGATGAATATCTGACCATCGGTGGTCTTGAACACCTTCTTCAGATCCTTGAACAAACCGGTCGCGAGTTCCGGGAATTTGGAGGAACGGTGGTCTTCCATCGCGACGACCATCGCTCGCTGCACCCGGTCGGGAACGTTCGTCGGGCCGGGGACGAACAGAAAATTACGGCCTGGTACACGGGTTCCCATCGCAGCTCTCCTCATCGGTCAGTTACACAAGAAAATGTTCGCAGGAACGGGGTCATTGGCGGCAGCGGCCGCAGGCAGCGCCTGGGCGAGCGCGCGGGATGCCGTGCCGGCGGCACGTCATCCCGGTGCACGCCCTGTTATTCGCTGGTCACCGTATCCGGATGGGCTGATTCTACCTGCGCTCCGCAACGGTGCGTTCAGAAAATGCTGCGCGCTGCAGTGCTGGGCGCGCACGACGACCAGCGCTGGCAGCCGCTCGGCGCGATCCGCAGCCCGCATCGCTCGTCGCCCGGCATGCCAAAGCGCGTCGCTACATCAATGACTTACGCGCAACCGGCGCGATTTCGCCCCTGCCCGGCCGGCGGCTCGCTGGCCGCCGACGGCGGCGCTGGGGCGAGGCGCTGCGGCGCGAGGCGCTGCGCCAAGCGGGCGGCGCGCGTGCGGACGCCTTATTGCCCGGCCCACAGCTTGACGACCCGATAGTGAAACCGGCGGCCATCCATCAGCGACTTCACGCGAATGCGCTCGTTCAGACCATGGATGTTGCCAAAGTCCGGATCGACGAACATGCCGGACACGCCGTAGGTCGGAATGCCCACCGCGGTGACGAAGATGCCGTCGTTCGCACCGGTCACCATGGTCGGCAGCACCGGAACACCGGGCCACAGTGCCGCCACCACGGTCTCGATCGGCTTGATGACCGCCGGGTCGAGCATCGGCGAATGGGTCGCCGGACTGCGTGGCTCACGGATGCTCACGCTGACCTTCGGGTCGGCGATGACCTGGAGCAGCGCATCGCGCACGGAATCGACCGACACGCCGGGCAGGATGCGGCAATTGACATTGGCGGCCACGTGTTGCGGCAGCGCATTGGTGGCGTGGCCGCCGTTGATCATGGTCGCAACGCAGGTGGTGCGCAGCATCGAATGCCATTTCTTGTCCGCCGACACGATCGCGTCGGCGCTGGCATCGGCAGGATCCTTCACCAGCGCGCGCATCGCCGCGCCCCGATCGCCCCCGACGATGTTCGCCATCCGGGTGAAATAGGCGCGCGTGGTGTCATTGAGCTGCAGCGGGAACTCCAGCGTGCTCACGTGCTGAAGCGCCACGGCCATTTCATAGATCGCATTGTCCGGCACCGGCTGCGAGGAATGGCCACCGGGATTGACGGTCTCCAGCAGGTAGTCCTGATAGACCTTTTCGGCTGCCTCGACGCCAAAGATCACGGGCCGGCCGCTGGCATCGAGTTCGCCATCGGCGCCTTCACCAATCGCAAACGCGGCATCGATCCAGTCCTTACGCTGGGTGGCCAGAAAATTGGCGCCGTTGAATGCTTCGGAGGTTTCCTCGCCGCAGGTCAGCGCCAATTTGATGGTACGCCTGGGCTTGTAGCCCTCCTGCTTGAATCGGATCAGCAGGTCGGTGAACACGGCGGCCAGGGCCTTGTCGTCCATCGCACCGCGGGCGTAGAAGTAACCGTCCTCCTCGATCAGCGTGAACGGATCGCGCTTCCAGTCCTCGCGCCTGGCTTCGACCACGTCGAGGTGCGCCAACAGCAGGATGCCCTTCCTGCCGGCATCGCTGCCCGTCAGTTGTGCCACCAGTCCGCCTTCCTTCGGGTGGCCGGGCTGGACGAACAGATGCAGGTCGGCGTCGCGATAGCCAGCCGCCTTGAGGCGCGCCATCATCCGCTCGGCGGCGAGGGTGCAGTCACCCGCTGACAGCGTCGTATTGGTCTCGATCAGTTCCTTATAGAGGGCGCGGAAGGCCGGCTCGCCCTCCCCGGATCGGTCGGCCGACTCGGCGACGCCGGACAACGTGAGAACCAGGCCGATGACCGGCCATGCCTGCCGCCAGCGCATGCTCGACGCTCCGTACCGGTGAACTGGTGCCGGACCGTAGCATCGGGCACGCCGCCACACAATGTGCGAAGTCGCGGTGCGCAACGCGCACGTGCGCAGCGCGTTATGGCGGGTGCTCGCCGGGCTCCGATTGCTGCAGCAGCTGCAGCAGATAGTCGCTCCACAGCGCGGCGTCGGTGTGCGTGCCGTGGCCATGCGTGGCATCGCTGGTCGGGATCAGAATGAAGCGGCAGCGCGCCATCCGCTTGGCCAGAGTCTCGGCAATCGCCAGCTCCGGCGGGTTGATGAAATCGTCGGCGGAGTTGATATAGAGAACCGGCACGGTGATGCGCTCGAGGTTGGGACTCGGGTCGTAGTTGCGGCTGGCGTCGATGCGAAAGATGAAATCGTTGGCGTCAGTGGCCGCCAGCGCGCGCTGCAGGTAGCCATCGATGTAGGTCTCTGCAGCCGCTCGCGTGGGCGCCCGCTTCTGCAGCTGCAGCGGGCTCGAGCCCATGATGAACACCAATTCATTGGCGGTGCGCAGCCCCTGCACCGGCTGCGACTGGTACTCGCCCTGATGCCATTGCGGATCCTGCCGGATGGCCTGGATCGCCATGTAGCGCATCATGCGATTGCGGCCGGCGATCGCGGTGGGCAGGCAGGCGAACGGTGCCAGCGCGTCCGCGAAACCGGGATAGGTTTCGCCCCAGACGAAGGTCTGCATGCAACCCATCGAGGTGCCGAGGATCAGGCGCAGATGATCGACCTTGAGGCCCTCGAGCAGCATCACGTGCTGGCTGCGCACCATGTCATCGTAATCGTATTGCGGAAAATGAGCGTGCAGCCCGTCCGAGGGCTTGGAGGACGTGCCATGGCCGATGTCGTCCGGCAGGATCAGGAAATACTTGTTGATGTCGAGCGGCTGCCCGGATCCGAACAGCACCTGCGAGAAGATCGGATTGAGCAGCGTGTGCGCATCGCCGCCGGTGCCGTGCAGCAGCAGCACCGCGTTGTCGGTATGGCCGCTCGGGTCGGTGTGCCGGGTGCCTAGCGTCAGGTAATGCAGGCGCAATCGCGGCAGGGTTTCGCCGCTGCCGAAGCGGAAGTCGGCGATCGTGAAGGTGCCATCCTGCGTCGGCCACGGCACCGGCGTCTGGGCGCTGGCAACGGATGCGATCGCGAGCCCGAGGAGCGCGCTGGCGACGGGACAATGGCGCATGACGGGGTCCTCCTGCGGGATTAGCCTAGCAAGTTTCGGTGCGACAGCGCCGAACCTTTGCCGGCGAGCCGACCCCACGGCAGACTATGGACACGTCCCACAGCCGCAACGGAACCGAAGGATATGAGCCACGTCGTACGCATTCACCAGACCGGAGGACCCGAGGTCCTCACGATCGAGGACATCCAAGTCGGCAGCCCGGGGCCGGCCGAGCTGCGCGTCCGCATCGAGGCGATCGGACTCAACCGCTCGGAGGCGGTGTACCGCGCCGGCGCCTACCCGGTCGCGCCGAAGCTGCCGTCGCTGATGGGCTACGAGGCGGCCGGCGTGGTCGAGGCGGTGGGCGACGCGGTGAAAGGCTTTGAGCCCGGCGAGCGCGTGTGCGTGCTGCCGACCTATCGCCTGGGTGAGTACGGGGTGTACGGTGACAAGGCGATCGTGCCCGCCCGCAGCGTGATCAAGGCGCCGCCCCAGCTGACGCCGGTTCAGGCGGCGTCGATCTGGATGCAGTATTTCACCGCGCTGGCGATCGTCGAGGTCGCAAAGGTCGGAATCGGCGATTACGTGCTGATACCCGCGGCATCGAGCAGCGTCGGGCTGGCGGCGATACAGCTCGCCAACTGGGCCGGTGCCGTGCCGATCGCCGCCACCCGCAGCAGCGCGAAGGCTGAAGCGCTGAAGACGCACGGCGCGCGTCACGTGGTCGCGACGGCCGAGAGCGATGTCGTCGCCGAGGTGATGCGCATCACCGGCGGCAAGGGCGCCCGCGTCGTATTCGACCCGGTCGGCGGACCATTCGTCAACAAACTCGCAAACGCGATGGCCGAGGAAGGCACGCTGTTCATCTACGGCGGCTTGAGCGGACAGGCGACACCGTTCCCGCATTGGCCGGCCGCGCTCAAGGGGCTGAGCCTGCGCGGGTGGGTCGCCGCCTCGATCTGGAACAAGCCGGAGCGCTTCGAGCGCGCCAGGGACATGATCCTGCGCGGGCTTGCGGACGGTCATCTGAAGCCGATCGTTGCCAGGACATTTCCGCTCAGCCAGATCGTCGAAGCGCACCGCTATCTGGAATCCAACCAGCAGATCGGCAAGATCGTCGTCACCGTGTAGAACCGGCGCGTCGCAGTGGCCGGCGCGCTGGATCGGGACGCGGAAGCTTCAGCCGGTCACTGCATGAACCAGCCGTGGCTGACCACGAGCGACTGTCCGGTCAGTGCGTTGGATTCGAACGAGGCGAAGAACAGCGCCGCCGCGGCGACGTCCTGGACGGTCGTGAACTCACCGTTCAACGGTGTTCCCGAGCATGACCTCGCGGATCACCGCCTGTTCCGGGATTCCCAGTGTCTTCGCCTGCTCCGGGATCTGCCGATCGACCAGCGGCGTGCGTACGAAGCCCGGGCAGATCACATTCGCCCGCACGCCGTGCTGCGCGCCTTCCTTCGCCACCGCCTTGGCCAGGCCGATCAGGCCGTGCTTGGCGGTCACATACGGTGCCTTGAGCAGCGAGGCTTCCTTCGAATGCACCGAGCCCAGGTAGATGATGCTGCCGCCACCGCCCTGCCGGTACATCTGCCGCAGCGCCGCGCGCGTGGTCAGGAACGCGCCGTCCAGGTGTACCGCGAGCAGCCGTTTCCAGTCGGCGAATGCAAGCTCATCGAGCGGGGCGACGATCTGGATGCCGGCGTTGCTGACCAGGATGTCGATTCGGCCGAACGCCTGCGCCACGCGCTCCATCGCCGCATCCACCTGCGCCTCGCTGGTGACGTCCATCGCCACGGCAAGCGCGTGCCCGCCGTCGCGATTGATCCCGGCCGCGGCCGCTTCCGCGCCCGCGGCGTCCAGATCGGCGATCGCAAGCCTTGCGCCGGCGCGCGCGAAGGTGCGGGCTATCTCCTGGCCGATTCCGCTGGCCGCGCCGGTGACGACGGCAACCCGGTTGTTGAGGCGCATGGGATGAATCTCCGTTGGCGCGAGCCACGACGATACGGCATCTGCGCACTCGCCGCAGTAGCAGCCGCGGGCAGGGCAATCGTCAGCGTACCGCCGGATCGACGCTGTTCGCGATCGAGGGCGTGTGAGCGCCTGCGGTCGCCGGCGCTTAAGGAGGCGCAGCTGGTCGGAGCGCGCTACACTGGCACGCGACGTGCCTGGGGGGACGGGCGATGAAGTTCGAAACCGTGGTCAGTGGCGGCTGCCGCTCCTATCTGGTCGGCTGCGAGGAAACCTGTGCGGCGGCACTGATCGATCCCGAGCTCAGCCAGATCGACCGCTACATTGCGCTGGCCGCTCAACATGGGCTGCGCATCAGGTATCTGGTCAACACCCACACGCACGCGGATCATTTCTCGGCCACCCAGCAGCTCGCGCGCCAGCTCGGCGCACCGGTGGTGATGCATAGCGCCAGCCCGGCGCCGTTCGTCGATCTGCGGCTGCGCGGCGGTGAAATGCTGGTGGTCGGAAAGCTGCGGCTGCAGGCGCTGCACACTCCGGGGCACACGCGCGATTCGATGTGCCTGTCGGTCGAGGATCGGGTGTTCACGGGCGACACGCTGCTCATCGGCGCAACCGGGCGCACCGACCTGCCGAGCGGAGACGCCGCGGCGCTCTACGAGAGTCTGTTCGACGGCCTGCTCAGGCTCGATCCGGCGCTGAAGGTCTTTCCGGCGCATGAATACAAGGGGCGTTCGAACTCGACGATTGGCCAGGAACTGGCCGAGAACCCGCGGCTGCAGAAGCGCGATCGCGCAGCGTTCATCGAGATGATGCAAAACCTCAATCTCACGATGCCCACGCACATCACCGAGGCGCTGCGCACCAATATGAGCGGCGGCAAGACGGTGGCCCAGATGCTCTCCGAGGCTGCCGCGACGGTACCGTTCATGTCGCTGGTCGAACTGAAGGGGTACGTCGAATCCGGAAGGAATGACCTCACCGTGCTCGACGTACGCGAGCGCGACGCGTTCGAACAGAACCATATCCCGGGAGCGCAGCTGTTGCCGCGCGGGCAGCTGGAGCTGCGCGTCAATCAGGAGCTGACCGATCCGACCCGCCGGATTCTTGCGTACTGCGAATTTGGCCGGATTTCGATGCTCGCGGCCGCCACGCTGCGGCAGATGGGTTTCCAGGGTGCGGTAGCGCTGGACGGCGGCATGAAGGCGTGGCGCGAAGCGGGCTTCCCGGTGAAGTCCGGCAAGGAGTCGTGAGCAGCGCCGCGCGGCCCTTATTCGGCGTTGATCTCGATGCGCAGTGCCACCGGCACCGTCTCTTGCATCGCGCAGGAGACCGGCGAACACCGACGACTCTCCTCGACCAGCGCCCGCAGCCGCTCAGGCGTGGCCCCGATCGCGGAGATCTGCACCAGCAGTTGCACATCGCGCGGTCCGGCGTGCACGGGCGCGCCGTGGCCATCTGCCATACCGAGCATGCCGCGCATGTCGGTGCGGCTGGTCGCCACCAGTGCGAGCGTCCTGAGCTCGATGCCCTGGACGGCAGCCAAGGTCGCAATGCGGGTCGCGACACACGATGCCAGTGCCGCGCGCAGCAGCCACCCCGGCGTCACCCCAGCGCCCTCTCCACCCAGTTCCAGCGGCATGTCGGTCACGGCCTGCATGCCGTTGGCATGGCTCGTGATGACCTTGGTGCCGCCGTCCCAGCGCGCCATCGCCGATACATCATCGCCCAGGCCGGCGCTGGGACGCCGCCGCAATATCGCCTCGATCCGCTGCAGTGCCGCAGCAATGGCCTCTGCCGTCATGTTGGGATTTCGCGCCGCCCCGGTGGTTCTGATTCTGGGCGGATCGCCGCCCGCTGGCTAGGGGCCGGCCGGCACATCAACTATCTGGAGATTTACGAGCCGGACGTGCTTGCGGACGAGATGCAACCGGTGCTTCGTTACGGCGCGTCGCTATTCGTGCGATAGCGCCCCGCATTCCAAACGCAGCGTTAAGAGGCCTTCGCCAGTTGACGGACGTCGGATCGTGGCGGCGCTGCCGCCGCGCCCTGGGTATCCGACTCGTCGCGCTTGCCCGCGGCACGGGCCGACCCTGGGTGGCTCGCCTGCGCAGAATCGGTCGAGTCGGCGAGCGCGAAGCGCCGCGCCACGGCATCGAGGCGGGCCGTCTGGTCCTTGAGCATGTCCGCGGCCGCAGCGGATTCCTCGACCAGGGCTGCATTCTGCTGGGTCATCTGCTCCAGCGAGCCGATGGCGCCATTGATCTGGCCGATCCCCTGCGTCTGCTCGGCCGCAGCCTCGCTGATCTTGCCGATGATGTCCGATACGCGCTGCACGCTCGCCACGATGTCCGTCATCGTGCTGCCCGCTTCAGCGACCAGCTTGGCGCCCGACTCGACCCGATCGACGCTGGCGCCGATCATCGTCCGGATCTGCCTGGCGGCCTCCGCGCTGCGTTGCGCCAGAGTGCGCACCTCGCTGGCAACGACTGCAAAGCCACGTCCCTGCTCGCCGGCACGCGCGGCTTCGACCGCGGCATTCAACGCCAGCAGATTGGTCTGGAATGCAATGCCGTCGATGGTGGCGACGATTTCGCCGATGGTCCTCGAATTCGTCCGGATTTCATCCATGGTCGACACCACCTGCGCGACCACTTCGCCGCCGCGACGCGCCACATCGGCGGAGGAACTGGCGAACTCGCGCGCCTGCTTGGCAGCCTCGGCGGTCTGCACGACCGCGCCACTGAACTCCTTGATCGCAGCCGCGGTCTGCTCCAGCGAACTGGCGGTTTCTTCGGTACGCGAAGACAGATCGTAATTGCCACGCGTGATCTCGACGCTGGCGGTATGTATCGAAGCCGACGAGTCACGCACGGTGCGCAGGGTGGCGTTCAACTCGATGGTCATGTCCGACAGGGCCCGCAGCACGTCACCGACCTCGTCCCGTCGGGTACTGGTCGCGACCGCCTCGAGTTGTCCACGGGCCACGCGCTTGGCGACCTGGCCGGCACCGGCCAGATCGGCGACCAGTCGGCGTTGCAGCAGCCAGGACATGGCTACCGCCGCGCTCCCCATCAGCAGCGCGATCGCTGCAAACAACAGGTTCTGGTGCGCGGTTCGTGCCGCTGAAGCCCGCGCCTGCGAGTCGCTCGCCTCGTCGATGTGAGCGACGACCTCTCCTGCGCGCTGGGCCAGATCGGTGAAGGTCGCGTCGGCGGTCTGCATCGAGGCGACACCGGTGTTCGGATCCACCGACGACAGGTCAATCGCGGCATCGGCCTGTTTCCGGTACTTGTCGATGCTTTCGCCGACCTGGCCGATGGTCGCCTGCAGGGCCGAATCCTGCGGATACGCCGCGGCAACTTCACCGAAGCTGCGCTTGATCCCGTCGAGCTGCTGGCCCAGGGCAGCGCGAACCGCCTTGATCTTCCTGTCGTCCAGCGACGCGATCAGCGTCAGCGTACGGTATACGTTGGCATGCGCCAGGCTCAGCTGGCCCTGCAGGCTCGACACCGTTTTCAGGTCGTGCAGTCGTGATTGCTCGGCGGCTCGCTCTGCCGCGGCGTGATGCGCGGAGAGCAGCGCATTGGTCTGCCCGGCGCCAAGCAACACCAGCGCGGTCAGCAGCGGGGCCGCAAGCAATTTCAACCCGAGCTTCATGATGCGCTCATCGCGACGATCGATGCCTCTAGTGCACGCCGCGGTCTACTTGTAGATCCCGCCGCATACCACGGTCGCGTCGAGGCGCTCGCAATAGGAGCTCTTCGGTTCGATCTTCTTGGTTACCGGGTCCGTGAACTTGTAGTCCTGCCAGAACGAGTTCTTCGTCTGCGCCAGTTCGACCCGCTCCTTGACGAACGCCTTGCCGTCGATGTCCTTCAGATCGATCAGATTCTTGCCGATCATCTTGTCGTTGGCGCCGTGGGCGAGAACGGTGCCGTCCAGCCCGTAGACCACCAGGTACAGGTCGCGGTCCACGAACCTGCCCTGCTTGTTGCTGATCTCCGCATAGCCCTTTTCCGTTCCTTCCGCCTTGATGAAGGCCACGCCCTTCTTGACCATCGCGGTGGCCTCATCTGCGGTCGCGTTTCCGGCCTGGGCGCCGGCGGCGGCCAAGGCCAACGAGACGGCGAGAAGTTGTGTCGCCAGTGTTTTGAGCTGCATAAAGTGATCCTCATCTCAATTTGGGTGCCGACAATACTGCCTATGGCCCGCATCCGCTGCGGCCCGGTTGGGAGTTTCACCAATTAACGGCCATTGTGCGGTGCAACTTGAGCTTGGTGCGGGTTGCCTGCTGCCGTACCACCGCGCAAGGCTCTACCCCGACCTCGAGCCGTCGGTCGGCAGCGCAGCTGCGAGCAGGTCGGCACTCACGCCGTCCAGTTCCAATACCTTCCGGCGGCTGCTGGCGCCGGATACGACGCGCACACAGCGTTTCGCGATACCGAGGCGCTGCGCGATGAAATCGATCAATGCGAGATTGGCGGCGTTTTCGACTGCCGGCGCCGCGATGCGGATCTTGATCACGCCGTCGTGCCTGCCGGCCAGCTCTGTCCGGGAGGCGCGCGGCTGTACGTAGACCTCGAGGCGAATGGATGGCATGGGGCTGCGGTCGGATGCGAGTGCGTCACGGCCTGCGAGGGCTGTGGCGAGGCGTCGTCGTTCAGTCGCAGGAGCTCGGAGTAAGAAGAGTGCTCATGACTGGAACCACCGTGCTTGTCCGTTGAAGCAACCGCAGTCGCTGGTGTCAGGATCCGGCACCAGTCGGTTCATGACGCAAGTATAGGATCTGCGCGGCGACACGGGCGCACCGGTGCGCTTGCGCTGCTCAGCGGCCTTGCGGGCCTTGTATTCGTTGATATCGATGACTTGGATTCGCATCGGGGCCTGTCCCAGGGGACCTTTCTGGGCTCGCCTGCATTGGAACAGAGGACGGGGTCGTGCCCCCGCTGCGCGCGTCACAGAACGGCATCGGGGAGACCGATCATGTCGCACAATGCAAGTGACCGGGATCTCAAGTCGGCGGGATGGCGGCCGCGCGATGCGTCGGCCGTGCCCGATTGCTACCGACGTCACAGTTTGCTTTCGAGCCCCGCTTGCCCGATATCGACACCGACCCGGGCGCGGCTTGCCTCAGTGCGATGCGGCGGCGCCGCGAGCAGCGGAGCCGCCCACGTAGACGGTCCCTTCCTTCATCACGAACACCGGATGCTCGGTGACGTGCATGTCCGCGAGAGGATTGCCGGGAACCGCAACGATATCCGCCAACTTGCCAGCCGTGAGCGTTCCGGTCCGGTCGGCCAGCCCGAGCAGGTCGGCGCCGTTCGCGGTACCGGCGATCAGCGCCTGGGCGGCCGTCAATCCATTCCTGGTCATCAGCGAGAACTCGCGCGCATTCAGGCCATGCGGCTCAACCGCGGCGTCCGTCCCCATCGCAAGCGGCACGCCGATTCGTGCCGCGCGCTGGAACATCTGCTGGGCCTGCGCCGCTGCGGCACGAGCCTTCGCGGCGATGGCCGGGGGGAACGTGTCGAGGTGCTCGCCCACCCATGCGCCGGCGAACAGCGTCGCCACCAGATAGACATGTTTCCTCTTCATCTCCTGCAGGGTATCGTCCTGCAGGAAGGTGCCGTGTTCTATGGAATCGACTCCTGCGGCGATGGCCATCTTGGCGGCACGGTCGCCGTGGCAGTGGGCGGCCACCTTGCGTCCCCAGTTGTGCGCTTCAGAGACAATGGCGTTCATCTCTTCCTGCGTCAGCTGCGGATTGTCCACCGGATCGGACAGCGACAGCACACCGCCGGAGGGCATGAACTTTATGACGTCGGCGCCGTACTTGATCTGATAGCGCACCGCGGCGCGGCACTCTTCGGGGCCATTGCACACACCTTTGATCGGTCCTGCCACTGCAATACGCTCCGGCGGCACCGGATCCTGATCGGCATGGCCGGCCGTGGCTCCAATCGCATAGTTGGCAACGAGCATGCGCGGGCCCGGGATCATCCCCGCATTGATCGCATTGCGAAGACCCAGTGCAATATAGTCGTTGGAACCCAGGTCGCGCACCGTCGTGACTCCCGCCTCGAGCGTGGCCTTCGCATAGTGCGCGCCGTACAGCGCCTGCTCGGCGGGGAAACGCATGATGCTGTCGAACCAATCGTGATACCAGTTGGGACCGGACTCGGCCGACATATGCACGTGCGCGTCGATGAAGCCCGGCAGCAACGTGGCGTCGCCGAGATCGATGACCTGCGCATCATCGGGAATCCTCACGTCGCCGCCCGCCGCCTGGATCCTGGTGCCCGCGACCACCACGATACCCGGCTCGACGAGCTTTCCGGACACGGCGTCGAACAGCCGCGCCGCCTTCAGCACCATGGGACCGGGGGTCGTGGCGGGGGGATCCGCAAGGCTCAATTGCGCAAAGGCAACGGCCGCAATTCCGAGTACCCAGTAGCTCCTCATTGCAAATCGCTCCATTGAACGCATCTCCGGTTGTTGTTCAACTCAGTTGACCGAACGCCGATCGACCGGCAGCAAACAGGATTCTCCAGTTCCAAGGTCACGTCACCGACGGAGTCTCACCACGCAGCACCTGCAGGAACCGCGCGCGCTCTATGTTTCCGCCGGTGAAGATCACGGCAACATTCCTGTTCGCCATGCGCTGGCGCTCCTGCAGCAGCGCTGCGAGCGCAGCCGCGGCTGCACCTTCGGCGACCTGGTGAGTATCGTCGAAATAGATCCGGATCGCCTCGGCTATTGCGTCTTCCGAGACCTCGAGGACGCGCACGGCGCCGCGACAGATCGTCGCAATCGCCGCCGCGTCAGGCTCCCGGGTGGCCAGACCATCTGCAAAGGTCTGCGCAGACACGGTTCGGATTGGCTGCCCGGCGGCGAAGGAGCGCGCCGTGGCCGGCGCCGCGGCGGCGCTGACCCCGATGATTTCCGTCTTCAGGCCCAGCAGGTCGCGCGCGGCAATCAGCCCGCAGATCCCCGAGCCCATGCCAACACCCACATACACTGCATCCAGCGTACGGACAGTGCGAAACAGTTCGAGTGCGTAACTCGAGACGCCGGCGACCAGGTCGCGGTGGAACGAGGGTATGAAATGCAGGCCGTCAGCCGCGGCGAGGCGAAACGCTTCGTGCTTTGCCTCGTCGAAGTCGCGCCCGAATTCAACCAGTCTCGCCCCAAAGGCCGTGATCGCGGAATTCTGATCCGGGGAATTCCCATGGGGGACGCAGATGACTGCGGGAATGCCGGAGCGTGCCGCGGCAAATGCTATCGATTGCCCGTGATTGCCCCGGGTCGCTGAAGTCACGCCGGCGATCTTCGGCTGCTCGCGCCGAAGGCGGTCCATGTAGACCACTCCTCCACGCACCTTGAAGGCGCCGGTCGGCGTGTGGTTTTCGTGCTTGACCCATACCGCGCATCCGGCGCGCCGACTGAGTTTTGGCCAGTTGTACTGCGGCGTTGGCGCAATCACGTTGTGCACAATCCCGGCAGCGCGTTCCAGCTCGGACCTGTCAAACGCGAAATCGGACGTGCGCAACATAACCTCTCCGGCAAGCCGCGCTGGTGCGAGCCTGTGGGTTTGCGCCGCCTGCTCGCGCGATTGTCGCTTGCGGAAATGGTCACACGCAAATGAGGGCAATAGAGATTGGCGCAGAGCAGGCAAATTGCGGGATTTGCTCAACGCAACCTGAGATATGTCCTATAGAAGTCGATGCGCCCTGTTGCCGGTCACACAAGCGGTAATCCGCGCTCAAGAACCCCGGGGGTCGGTCGATGGTTTGCGTGGAAGAATTCTTGTCCGCGACATCAACCCCTGGAGAGTTAACTCATGTTTGGCAAGGACATATTGAAGTCGAACGCGCGCATGCTTTTTGCGTTCGCGGTGACGGTTATCGCATCCGGCCCGATCTGCACGCACGCCGACGAGACAGCATCGGTGCATGTTAGATACTCTGATCTGAACCCGGGCACCCCTGAAGGCGCCCGGCACCTCTACTCACGCATTGAGGCGGCCGCTAATACTGCTTGCGGCACTTCAGACACGGACACCGACGTCATCATGCGCGGTCCCGGCCCTTGTGTACGCGACGCCATTGCCCGTGCGGTGCGCGACGCCAAGATTCCGAGTCTCGCGCAGGTGTTTATCGAAAAACGCGGCGTCGTTGAAGCGCAGAAGTTTGGCATCACGGGCGAATTGCGGGCCGCCAAGAACTAAGCCACTCGCAGTATAGACCGACCGAGAGCCGTCAGGCTCTCGGTCGGTCATTGACCGGGATCCTTCCGTTGCGCGGCGCGCGCCTAGATCGCGCGCGTGCTCATCTGGCGCTCGATGTAGTCGGCCTGACGCAGCGCCAGCGCCACGATCGTGAGCGTCGGGTTCGCCGAGCTCGGCGTGCTCATCGCGCTGCCGTCGGACACGAACAGGTTCGCGACATCGTGCGCCTGGCCGTGAGCGTTGACCACGCCGTCGTTCGCGTCCCGGCTCATGCGCGCCGTGCACATGTTGTGCGTGGCTGGCGTCTGACGCGATATCAGCACCCTGATCGCGCCAGCGGCTTCGAACAACGCCTTCGACTGCTGCTGACCATGGCGGCGCATCGCGGCGTTGTTCGGGTGGTCGTCGACGTGAATGTTGGCGACCGGCAGGCCGAACTGGTCCTTGACGCCAGGATTGAGCGTGATCCGGTTGGTCGAGCGCGGCAGGTCCTCGCCGTTGACGAAGATCCCGGCCATGCTGCGGTAGTGCTCCATCGCAAAGCCGAGCTCGCGTCCCCAGAGCGTCTGCGGGAAACCCGCAATCGCAATGCTCGGCAGGTCGAGTGCCGCCATCTCCAGATGATAGCCGCCGGCGAAACCGCGCTTCGGATCGTGCCTGGTTTCGTCCAGCACCACGCCGGCGAGCGTCGCGCCGCGCCAGAACTCGATCGGCTTGTCGAACACGCCCCAGACGAAGCAGCCGGTGTGGTGGCAGAAATGGCGGCCGACCTGGTCGCTGGAGTTCGCCAGCCCATGGGGAAACCTCGCCGACTCCGACAGCAGCAGCAGGCGTGAGGTCTCGACTGCGTTGCAGGCCACGCAGACGACGCGCGCCATCTGGCGTTGCTCGGTACCCGCGGAATCGCGATAGACCACCGCGGTCACCCGGCCATCGGCGCCGTGTTCGATGCGCACCGCGCGGCATTCGGCCCGCAGCTCGAGGTTGCCGGTCGCCTCGGCTCGCGGGATCTCCGTATACAGCGTGCTCCACTTGGCGCCGCTCTTGCATCCCTGAACGCAGAAACCCTGCTGGATGCACATGCCGCGATCGTCGGCCGGGCGCGAGTTGATCGCCATGTAGCCGGTGTGTACCTGCTTGTAGCCGAGACGCTTCGCCCCGTAGTGGAATACCTTGAAGTTGTTCGACGCCGGCAGACCCGGATTGCCATTGCGGCGCGTGACCACCATGCGCTTCTCGGCGATCTGGTAGTAGTGCAGCAGCTCCTGGTAGTCGAGCGGCCAGTCGATCAGCGACGCGCCGTCCACCGCGCCGTAAGTCGTGCGGCTCCTGACTTCCCAGGGACGGGCACGCAGGGCCACCGCCGTCCAGTGCACCGTCGTTCCGCCCACTGTCTTGGCGGTCCAGGATGGCAGGGTCGGATAGTCCTCGACGACGGTCGTCGTGCCGGACTGGGTGCGCGGTTCGAGCCAGGTGAGCTGCGCGAAGGCCTCGCCGGGGACCTGTGAGAAGCTCGCCAGTGACTGGCGCGCCCCCGCCTCCAGCAATACGACCTTGATGCCCCGCCGCGTCAGCTCGTGCGCGAGCGTGCCGCCGCCGGCACCGGAGCCAATGATGACCACTGCGTTGGCATCGTGCTGTGAAATGCTTGCCATGCCCGATCTTCTCCCTGAGCCCGCAGCGCCTCTTGTCAGTGCGAATCCGCGCCGACCACCGGCCCGCCGTCCGCCAGCGGCACCTCGGGCAGCCAGCGCAGATCGTTGAAGCCCCGCAGCAGGTAGCCGCCTTTGGAGAAGGCCTCGCCCTGGTAGCCGAAGTAGCCGTACACCAGTGGCGACGCATACAGCGTAACCAGGGTCGTCGCACGCACCGTCTTGAAGAAGGGCGTCGTCTCGACGGCTTTCAACGCGGCGACGCGCTCGCTCTCGGCGGCGGTGGCGAAGCCGGCGCCGAGTCCGGATACGCCCTGCCGCAGCAGCGCCAGCGTCGCGGGATCGCGCGCCGCATTGCCATCGAGCGCCCGGACCACGAGCGCGTAGGGCGCGTCGTCGAGCTTGTCGTGCGGCGCGATGGTGCGGGCTGCAGCCAGCAACGCGGCGCCTTGTTCGCTCGTAAGCGCCGCGAGATCCAGTGCCCAGGCACGACTGGGCGCGAGCAGCGCCAGCGGACTACCCACGGCGAGCACGCCGGTGAGCACGCCGCTTGCGCCGAGGAACTCGCGGCGGTCCATCGTTGCGTTCGCTCTCATGTCGAGACGGCCCCCCCTGTTCGCGGCCTGGATCCGAGGCGCACTGAATACCACGATGGCCGTCGGCAGACCATAGGGGAGCGTGCAGCGCATCTTGTGTTGCCCGGCGAAAAGCCATCAAATCGCCTGCGGCCGACCCGAGTTGAGGGGGGAGAGCGAATGCCGGTGTCCGATCAGGAAGTTCCCGTGCTGGTGGTGGGCGGCAGCCTTGTCGGACTGAGCACCTCGGTGCTGCTGGCATCGCGTGGTGTCCGGCACCTGCTGATCGAGCGGCACCGGGGCACCGCGATCCACCCGCGCGCGGCCTCGTTTCACCAGCGCACGATGGAGATCTTCCGCAGCGTCGGCCTGCAGCGGGCGGTGGAGGCCGCTGCCGAACGGGAGTTCCTCCAGAACGGTGCCATCATTTCCGTCGATGCCCTGAGCGGCAGGGAGCTCGCCTGCTTCTACCGCTCTTACAACGAGGGGGTGGAGGGCCTGAGCCCCACCTCGCGGCTGTTCATCACGCAGGTCGGGCTCGAGCCGGTGCTGCGCGAGCGGGCGCGCGAGCTCGGGGCCGAGCACAACTACGCCACCGAAATGACGAGCTTCGAGCAGGACGATGCGGGCGTCGTCGCCACGCTGCGCCCGCGCGACGGCGAGCCGGAGCGAAGGGTGCGTGCCCGCTACCTGGTCGCGGCCGACGGAGCCCACAGCTTCGTGCGCAGGCAGCTCGGCATCGGCATGGCCGGCCGCGGCAGCTTTGCCGACTGCGTGACCATCTACTTCAAGGCCGACCTGCGCGCGCTGATCGGCGGCCGCAATCTCAGCGTCGTCTACGTCAATCAGCCGGGGCTGCTCGCATTCTTCAGATTCGCGATTACCGGGGACGCAGGTTTCCTGGCGGTGTTCGCGAGCTTCGACAAGGACGGCACCCGCAACGGCCGCATCGGCCAGGACCTTGCCCCGGAGCGCTGCGCCGCGCTGGTGCGCGCGGCGCTGGGTGTACCGGCCGAATTCCCGGTCGCAATCGACGACGTGCAGCCGTGGAGCGCGACCGCTGCCACGGCGACGGCGTTTCGCAGCGGGCGCGTCTTGCTGGCCGGCGATGCCGCGCATCTCATGCCCCCCACCGGCGGCTTTGGCGGCAACACCGGCATTGCGGATGCCCACAATCTCGCCTGGAAGCTGGGAATGGTGCTCCAGGGAAGCGCCGGCCCGCGGCTGCTGGACAGCTACCAGATCGAGCGCAGGCCGCAGTGCGAGCTGATCGTCGAGCAGGCCTATGCGCGCTACGTCAAGCGCGTCGATCCATCCCTGCCGGCGACGAATCTCGCGCCCCTGCTGGACGATGCGGCGATCGAGCTCGGGTCCGTCTACAGCTCCGACGCCATACTGGACGAGGAGCAGGGGCGCAGCACCAATGCGCTCCTTGAGGATCCGCGCAATCCCAGCGGCAGGCCGGGAACGCGCGTGCCTCACATCACGCTGCAGCGGAACGGTGTCCCCGTTTCCACGCTCGATCTGCCCGAAAACGCTTTCGCGCTGCTCGCGGGCGCCGGCGGCCACAGTTGGACCCAAGCGGCCCACGCCCTGGCGGCAGCGGCAATTCCCCTGAAGGCTCACCGGATCGCACCCGACGGCGACCTGGTGAACCCCGACGGTCGCTTCGAGAACACCGTGGGAATCGGCGCACAGGGCGCGCTGCTGCTGCGACCCGATGGTGTCATCGGATGGCGCAGCGCCGGATCCCATCCGGATCCGCGCGCCAAACTCGATGACGTGATGCAACAGCTGACGTTTCGGCGCTGATCAGCCCATAGGTCGTGGTGCAGCGAGCAGCACGGCCGGGGCCGGGGCAGACGCTAACCGGACGCGGCTCTCCCGACACCGCTGCGCAAGGAAGCGTTTAGCAGCCTCTTGCGGGCGAGCCACTTGCGCAATTCCTCCAACAGGAACATGCCTGCCGCGCAAGGAATGAGGAACCCCCAAACCTGCTCTCCAATGGGCGCCGTTCCGAGGAGAGAATTTCCCCAAGGCGCAAAGTTGATCAACAGCACGATGACAATTTCCGATATCACACCCAGGATGATCAGCGCATTGCCAAATAGCCCGGTAGCAAAGACCGATCGGGTTGCGCTTCTGCACAGAAACACGTTCACGACCTGCATCACAATAATCGTGCTCAGGCAGGCAGTGGTGGCGCGCAGGTACACAGGATCCTGGGCCGCCAGGCTCTGGCCATACTTCCACCCGGCGCCGTGGAGCACCAGGAAGAAGGCGGCCATGGCACAGCCCGCCTCTATCAGGCCTAAGAAGAGATAGGCTCGGAACGCCAGAGGCCAGTTCATCAACCTCTCGCCGTGCGGGCGAGGCGGACAGCGCATGATTTGCGGGTCCGGCCGCTCGACGCCAAGGCCGAGTGCGGCCAGCGTATCGGACCCCATGTCGATCGACAGCGCCTGGACCGGTGTCAGCGCCAGCGGGATCTTCAACAGCAGGAATCCGAGGTAAGGAATCAACTCTGCAACATTGTGGACCAGGACGTACGTGAGAAATTTTCGGATATTCTGGAATACGGCGCGTCCCTCCTCCACCGCATTCACGATGCTGGCGAAGTTGTCGTCCAGCAAGACCACGTCGGCCGCCTGCTTAGCCACATCCGTGCCGGCAATGCCCATCGCGATGCCGATATGCGCTGCCTTGAGCGCTGGCGCATCGTTGACGCCGTCGCCCGTGACGGCCACGATCTGCTTCTTGTTCCTCAACGCCTCCACGATGCGCATCTTCTGGTCGGCCACGACACGCGCGAAGATGACTTCTTTCCCGTCCAACGCAAGCTGAAGCTGGATGTCCGAGAATCGTCGGAGCTGATCGCCGGTAATGATCGTCGGACTGTCAGACTTGACCAGCCCGATTTCGCGGGCGATTGCCGTCGCGGTCCGGGGGTGATCTCCGGTGACCATGATGACCTTGATCCCCGCCTCATCGCATTTGCGCAGAGCTTCCGGCACTTCAGGCCTCGGCGGGTCTTCCAGCCCCACGAGCCCGCAGAACACCAGATCCTCCTCCAGCCTCTCCCGGTCGTAACCCACGGCGAGCTTCCGGTAGGCAAAGGCCAGCACCCGCAGGCCCTGCCGCGCCATCGAATCCTGCGCTTTGACTACGCTCAGCTTCGCACCGTCACCGAGAGGCTCGATCTTGCCGTCGATGAGAATATGTTGACATAGAGGAAGCACCGATTCGGGCGCGCCTTTGCAGTAGAGGGCGGGACCTTGCGGCGTTTGCTGCACGGTGGACAGGCGCATGCGGTCGGCGTCGAATGGGATCTCGTACAGCCGGGCTTGGTCCGGAAGATCCGAAATGATGGACAGCGCCATGTCCACCAGTGCGATTTCCATAGGGTCGCCGAGAAAGGCTGGCTTTCCGTGACCCTCTGTTTCCTTCAGATCGTGGCAGATGCGGGCGGTCAGAAAAAAAGGCAGGTACAGGTCTGCAACGCCCGGCCTTTGGCACAACGCCGCAGGCGATTCGAGACTTCGTCCCAGATACAGTCGCTGAACCATCATCCGGTTGCGGGTCAGCGTACCGGTCTTGTCGGTGCAAATGACGGTGGTGGATCCGAGCGTCTCGACTGCGGGCAGGTAGCGGATGAGGACATTGCGCTTTGCCATGCGCTGGGTGGCCAGCACCAGCGCCAGTGTCAACGTGGGCAGCAGCCCTTCCGGCACCATGGCGACTATGATGCCGATCGCGAAAATGAAGTCCTTCCAGAAGGGCACGCCGATCATCCAGCCGAGCGAAAAGAACAACAGACTGATCAACACGGCAAGAATTGCGGTCACGAGGCTCAAATGGGCGATTTCCCTGTGCAGCGGTGAGACCTCCTCCCGCGCCGTTTGCGCAAGATGCGCGATCTTGCCGAATTCGGTGTGCATTCCC
The DNA here is from genome assembly GCA_963701975.1 of uncultured Gammaproteobacteria bacterium. Lineage (GTDB taxonomy): Bacteria > Pseudomonadota > Gammaproteobacteria > Steroidobacterales > Steroidobacteraceae > FEN-1191. The sequence goes on along the minus strand of OY969692.1, from coordinate 1,378,255 downwards.
GTGGCGAAGACGACGGCCTTGGCCTGCCCCGATACCAACGAGGTGCCGGCGAGCACGACGTTCTTGCTGTCAATCAAGTCATCGGCCGTGGAAGCCTCAGCGTCCCGCGCCTTGGGCAGCGATTCACCGGTGACGGCCGCACTATTGACTCGCGCGCTGAACGCCTCTATCAACCTGCAGTCGGCGGGAACGTTATCGCCCTGCTCCAAATGGACGATGTCTCCCGGCACTAATTGCGCCGCCGGCACCCGCGTGACTTTGCCATCGCGCAGCACCTGGGCTTGTTGCGGCAACAGTCTGCGCAACGCCGCAAGCGTTTGTTCGACCCGATACTCCTGCCAGAAGGAGAACACCCCGCTCACCACGATGACAGTCACGATGGCATAGCCGACCTTCGCCATTCCTTGTCCCGGCTCGCTCCATTCAGCGAAGAACGCCAGTGCGGCAGCGACCCACAGCAGCAGCGAAAAGAACGTGATGAATTCCTTCACCAGCCGCAGCCACATCGGCACACCGGCTACCTTCTGCACCTCGTTGAGGCCGAATTCGCGCAGGCGCCGTTCGACCTCGGCGTGGCTCAGGCCCTGCGCGCCGCTGTTCAGGCTCGCGACGGCATCGAGCGCGCTCAGTTGGTGGATTCGTACGGACATTCGCTGCGCAGTGCCCCTCCCAAAACCGGCCAGAAGGCGATCCGACGCGTGATTCGCGCAGATTGCAAGGTCAAACGAGCACGCCGGGCAAATGATGCTTGTTTTCGCGTCGGCCCGCACGTGCTCGAAAGAACGCGCATACTCGGCGCCTTCAGCCGCATACGAGCTGACTTGCCCGGCGAATTCTCGCCGGCTATACGTCGAGGCTTTGCATATGAATCAATCAAAGACTATTCCTGCTGGCGAAGCCGCCAGGAACAGCACTACGGGACCAGCGAAGAACACCGTCGATACGGCGATCGCTGCTGGCAATTTCACCACCTTCGTTGCTTGCGTAAAGGCGGCGGGTTTGTACGATGCGCTGGCCGCGAAGGGTCCGTTCACGGTCTTCGCGCCGACCGACGAAGCGTTCAAGAAGCTTCCGTCCGGCGCCTATGAGTCATTGCTGAAGGACTCAGCGAAGCTCAAAGCAGTTCTCAACTATCACGTCGTCTCGGGACATTACCTGGCCAGGGACGTGAAGGCAGGCGAGCTGATGACTTTGCAGGGCAGCACGCTGACCGCAGCGGTTTCACCGTCGGATGTGCGCGTCAACGGGGCCCGCATCACGCAGGCCGATCGGGTCGCGACCAACGGCGTGGTCCACGGTATTGATGCAGTCATCCTGCCCAAGAACTGGCAATTGCTGGCGGCCGCTGCCTGACGATTGTCCCTCGCTGAGCACGTTGGTGCACCGGAAGGCCCCGACAGCGGGGCCTTCTTTCATTCCAAGGCCCGCGCGCGGCCAGTTCGAACTCGCGGCGTAGGTACTTTCCGCAAGCGGCTAGCTGAATGTCAGTAGTGAATCGAAGGTCGCATCGTGACAGCGTAGCTGGCAGGGACGGATGGATCGGATGCGGGTCGCCGCAGGGCACGCCCGAGGCGGCTTTCGCACAACGAAACCGCGACCCGGGCAAGGCTGTTCCACACGTCGTTACAAGAGGAGAAATAACGTGCTGTATACGATTGCCGTGATATTGATCGTTCTCTGGCTCCTGGGGTTTGTCACCTCATACACCATGGGCGGATTGATTCACATCCTTCTGGTGATCGCGGTGGTGATGATTCTGGTTCAAGTGATTCAGGGCCGGCGTCTATAGGGAGCCAACTACAGCTCCATGCCGGGGCGCATGGGTCTACTGTCGATAGACGTTCCGATCGCGGTGATGTCACTGTTCGATGAACCGGCGGATACAGTACTTCATCGAAGACGTCGACACCCGCCGCCGGCGCAACTCGCCGGCTAATGCCAATAACCGAAGGCCAATGCGGCATGATCGGACACATGAATTGGAAACTGATCGGGCCCTTGATTGCCGGCACCATCCTCGCCGCCGGTGCGGCAATCTATTGGATAGTCACCCGCCCTGCGCCACCGCATTACCTGACGACGGCGGCAACGCAGGGAGACGTCGTCACCACCATCACCGCCAGTGGATCGGTCAATCCGGTGGTTGTGGTCGAGGTGGGAACCTACGTGTCGGGCACTCTCGAGACCCTCAGCTGCGACTACAACACCCGGGTTCACAAGGGCCAGCTGTGCGCGAAAATCGATCCCAAGCCCTATCAGGTGATCGTGGATCAGGACCAGGCGGAGTTGGACGTCGCCAAGGCTCAACTGGTCAAGGACCAGGCCAATGTGGTCTACACCAAGACCAATCACGAGCGCCTCGATCTTCTGTTCAGCCAGAACTCGACCTCGCACGATGCCGCCGATGCCGCGCTCAACGCCTACAATCAGGCGGTTGCGCTCGTCGGCCTTGACGTCGCTACCATCGCGCAGAAGGCGGCGGTGCTGAAGGCCGCCCAGATCAATCTGGATTACACCAACATCGTCTCGCCGGTGGACGGTACCGTGGTGTCACGCAACGTCACGGCCGGTCAGACGGTGGCCGCGAGCTTCCAGACACCGACGCTGTTTCTCATTGCCACCGATCTGACCAAGATGCAGATCGATACCAATGTCAGCGAGTCCGATATCGCCGGCGCGGTTGAAGGCGCAAATGCCAGTTTCACGGTCGACGCCTTCCCGCAACGCACGTTCCAGGCACGCGTGGCCCAGGTCCGGCAGGCTCCCGTCAGCGTGCAGAACGTAATTACGTATGATGTGGTCATCACGGTCGATAACCCCGACCTGCTCCTCAAGCCGGGGATGACGGCGACCGCCAGGATCGTCACGGCCCAAGCGCTGAATGTCCTTAAAGTCCCATCGCAAGCCTTGCGATTCACGCCGGCCGCTGCGGCCAAGCTTGGGACCACCACAGCCGTCAAATCCGGACAGCGGCTGATCTGGGTGGAGCGGGACGGCAAGCTGGTTTCGATCCCTGTCACGGTGGGGCTGATCGACGACACCTCCGCCGAGATCAAGGCCGGAGATCTCAAGCTCGGAGATCAGGTCGTCACATCCGAGGCTGCGGCGGGCGCACCTCGAGTGTCGTCCACCCCTGCGCTGAAATTGTAGGAGGACCATCGGCATGACCGAGCCCGTTGTCCGCCTGATCGACCTGACCCGATCTTTCCAGCTCGGCGATACCGAAGTTCATGCCCTGCAGGGCGTCAGCCTTTCGGTGGATCGCGGCGAATTCGTCGCCATCATGGGATCGTCCGGCTCGGGTAAGTCGACAATGATGAACATCATTGGCTGTCTCGACCGGCCGAGCAGCGGCCAATTCCTCTTCGACGGGCGCGAAGTAGCGCGGCTGTCCGAACCGGAACTGGCCGACATCCGCAGCAAGCAGATCGGCTTCGTGTTTCAGAGTTTCAATCTGCTTGCTCGCACCAGTGCCCTCGAGAATGTCATATTGCCGCTGCTCTATGGCGCAGCCGCAGCGCTGACGTCAGGCGAGCGCAGCGCCCGCGGCCGCAGCATGCTTGCGAGCGTCGGCTTGGCCGATCGCGAGCGCAACATGCCCAATCAGCTCTCCGGAGGCCAACAGCAACGTATCGCACTGGCACGGGCGCTCATCAACCATCCCGCGGTACTGCTGGCCGACGAGCCGACCGGCAACCTCGATACGAGCACCTCCCATGAGATCATGGAAATCATTCGCAGGCTGAATCGCGAGCAAGGCGTCACGGTGATCGTGGTAACCCACGAACCGGATATCGCCGCATATGCGGATCGGGTGATCGTCATGCGCGATGGCCGAATCCTTTCGGACAAGCATCAGCTCGCCGTCGTAACGCCGAACCGCGCGGACAGCAGCGCCACGGCTGCGGTAGCAGCCAAGGCGGACATCACCGCGCATTCCGAGGACGCCTCCGGCCTTCGCCTGGCCTTCCTTTCGATGATCTTTTCAGCCTCCTTGCAGGCGCTGGCACGCAATAAGCTGCGGTCGGCCCTGACCATGTTGGGCGTATTCATCGGGGTGGCCGCGCTCATCGCCATGGTGGCCGTGGGCGATGGCGCCAGCGCAGCGGTGAAGAAGCAATTGGAGAGTCTGGGTACGAACATGGTCGTCGTCCAGCCGGGCGCTACCACCGCCGGCGGCGTTCGCGCTGGGGCGGGCAGCGCTTCAACGCTAACCGTAGTCGATGCCGAGACCATCCTGCGCGACGACCCCGCCGTCCAGCGGGTCAGCTACCTGACCCGCCAGGCCGGCCAGGTGCAGTACGGCGACCAGAACTGGAGCACCGCCATCCAGGGAGTGACGCCAAGCTATCTGGATATCGTCAGTTGGCACATCGCCAGCGGCAGCTCGATGACCGAACAGCAGAATGATGCCGCGGAGACCGTGTGCCTGATCGGGCAGACGGTCTATAAGGCCCTGTTTCCTCCCGGTGAGGATCCCATCGGCGCGATCATCCTGATCAAGGGCGTTCCGATGCGGGTGATTGGCCTGCTCGCAGGCAAGGGGCAAACGGGCTTTGGACAGGATCAGGACGATGTCGTGATGATCCCGTTCAGTACAGCCGAGCGCAAAGTCCTGGGAGTCGCAGCGCCGCAAACCGCCCAGAACCTGGTCAGCACCACCTATCCCGCGGCGGCCAACGCCTTCGGCATCAGCCCCCGCATGACCGGCTATGTCAACAGCATCTACGTGCAGGCCGGAGGGGCCGACCTGGTGAGCACCGCGATCAGCCAGGTGACTGCGACTCTCGCACGGCGCCACCATATCCAGATCGGACAACTCGACGATTTCAGCGTCCGAAACTTGAGTCAGATCGCAGAAGCGCAGGAGAGCAGCAGTCAGGTCATGGCCGCGTTGCTAGCGATGGTCGCATCCATCTCACTGCTGGTCGGCGGCATCGGAATCATGAACATCCTGCTGGTGTCGGTCACCGAAAGGACCCGAGAGATCGGCATCCGCATGGCCATTGGAGCACGTCGCCTTCAGGTGCTGCTCCAGTTCCTGTCCGAATCCGTGCTGTTGAGTGTGACCGGCGGCGTAGCCGGGATCGGGTTCGGGCTGCTGGTGTCATCCATCATCTCCAGGGTGGCCCATTGGCCGACCCAGGTCTCCCTCACCGCCGTCCTCGGCGGTTTTGCGTTCTCAGCCGCGGTCGGAATCTTCTTCGGATTCTATCCAGCTCGCAAGGCCGCCAACCTGAACCCGATCGAGGCGCTTCACTACGAGTAGATGACCGCAACGGTACCCCCCAGGGACGGCCCACGTTGCCGAGCAGATCCGAACAGGAGCATCATCAAGGCCAAGTCGGTCAGCAGACAGATCACGTACAGTCCAGCGGAGAATGGAAATGCGAAACAGACTCTTGGTTGTTGCAATCTGCTCGGCGACTTGCGTCGTCGTTGCGGTCGCAGGACAGTTGCAGTCGCTCAATGTCAAGACGGGTCTTTGGCACATGACCAAGGCTATCAAATGGACCGACCTTCCACCCCAGATGATGGCCATGATGAAGGCAGCGCCGCAGATCACGACCTACAATTCGTGTGTAACTACCAAAGATTTGAATACCAACCCATGGGGGAATGGTTCTGGCGACGACTGCACTTGGACCGTCCTGAATTCAACCGGCACCGACATGGAGGTGCGAGCAACTGGCTGCGACTTTGGTAAGGACTCCGGGATGACGGCGGAAGTCCACGGGCAAATCCATGTCCTGGATTCGGAGAACGGCACCGGGTCCATGGCAATCACTTTGACGGGCAACGGACAAACAATGCACGGCCTCGCGTCCTACACGGGCAAGTGGGTCAGCGCAAGCTGCCCGCAGTGAAATAAATGCGCCAAGCATCCCTCGCTCCGGGCTCCAGGAGCGGGCACAGCAGGCGCGGCACTGTCGTAGCATTTGCTCAATGAACAGCAGCGCATTACGGCCAAGCAACACCGTTGCCCCGGTCATCGAAACAGAACGCCTCCGACTCCGCCCTCATCAGTCCGACGATTTCGCGGATTGCGTGGCCATGTGGTCTGACCCTGCCGTCGTCCGCTATACCATAGGCGATCCGTCGCCACCGCAGAGAACCTGGATCAGGATATTGGCCTACTGCGGACACTGGGCTCTGTTGAGCTACGGCTATTGGGCGGTGGAGGAGAAGACATCCGGCCGCTACGTGGGTGAGCTCGGTTTCGCGGATTTTAAGCGGGCTATCGAGCCTTCGATCGAAGGAATGCCCGAGCTGGGCTGGGCGCTGTCCCCGCAGTTTCATGGCAAGGGCTATGCAACGGAAGCCCTTAGAGCTGCGGTTGCCTGGGGTGACCACCACTTTGCGCAGCGCCGAACCGTCTGCATTATCCACCGGGACAATCACCGGTCGTTTCGTGTCGCCGAGAAGCTGGGTTACAAGCCCATTTTGAGTACCGGGAGCGAAGAGTGCAACACCATACTCGCTCGTCCCGCGTAAGGACGATGCGCGCTGCGGCAACGCGGCCGATCCACGACCTCATGTTTGCGGAATCTCCAGCGGCAATCGAACTCAAGTAAACGCTGCGCTGGTTGTCGACTCTCGGCCATGAAATCTCGCCCGCCCGATACGATCGAGCGCCACCCGACGCTGACACAATGCTGTGCGCGTCTGCTACTGAGTTCATTCGGCTGGCGCAGCGTCTTCGTGCCGCTGCCGTCCTGCAAGGGGATCATCATCGTCTACCCGCACACGTCGAACTGGGACTTCATCATCGGCGTGTTATACAAGATTGGCGCAGGGCTGCCGGCGCGCTGGATGGGCAAGGACACCCTGTTTCGCTGGCCGTTTCGCCGGCTTCTCATGCGGATCGGCGGCATCCCGGTCAACCGACGCGAGCGGTCGGGATTCGTCGACACACTGCTCGCGGAATTCGCCCGAAATGACCGCATGTGGCTCGCGGTAACGCCCGAGGCCACACGTTCGCGCACCGATCACTGGAAATCGGGCTTCTATCGGATAGCGCTCGCCGCAGGTCTGCCAATCGGCCTTGGCTATATCGACTACGCGACCCGCACGGTGGGCGTCAACACCTATCTCACCCTGACCGGGGATCCATCGCAGGACTTCGCCCGCATCCGGGCCTTCTATGCCGGCAAACGAGGCCGCCGACCGCAGAACGAGGGCGAAATCCGGCTGCGGGATTAGCCTGCGGGCGAGCGATTTGTCGTGGGCCCGCGGCGCAGCGTTCATCCGGTTCGGCTGCAGAGCTGGTAGCTGTTTCCCCCGGGACGCTTTGCGCGGAACATTGCCTCGTCTGCGTTGTGCAGCAACGTTGCTGGCTCGGTGCCGTGATCCGGGTAGAGACCAATTCCAACACTTGCGGTGACCATAAGGCGATGCTCATCGATCGTATGCGGCATGCGCAGCGCGTCGAGGATCTTCTCAGCAACTACGACCGCGTCGGCCGGATGTGAAATCTCCGACAACAGCACTACGAATTCATCGCCCCCAAAACGACTGACGGTGTCGGCGTCGCGCACACATCGCTGTAGTACGCTCGCTACCGACTCCAGGAGACGGTCGCCGACTGGATGCCCCAACGTATGGTTAATCAACTTGAAACCGTCCGAATCCAGGAACAGCACCGCAACCGCATTATTGCGGCGGCGAGCCAGCGCAATGGCCTGCGTTAACCGAGATACCAATAGCACGCGGTTGGGCAACCCCGTGAGCGGATCGTGCTGTGCTGCATAGGTGAGTCTGTTCGTGATGACGCGCGCGGCACTCACGTCACGAAACACGATCACCGCGCCAATTGATTCTCCTCGGTCATCTGGGTGGAAGTATTACTCCTCAGACGATATTGAGCAGCCGTCGGCCTGGACTTGGAGGCAAATGCGGTTCGCATCTTCGCGCTCGACGTCGGTGAAGCGCGAATTGGGTGGAGTCGTCGGTTGACGCCAAGTACTGTTCCGGACCGGGAATGGCGCCGCTTCACGCGGGTATAGGGGGGCGACGCTTTCCGACACCGGTGGCGGTCTCAAAGGCGTGCGCCAACTGCAACACACCCAGATCGTCGCGGTAGCGTCCGACGATCTGGACACCGACGGGGAGACCGTCGGTTGTGAAGCCCGCCGGAACGGAGATTGCTGGCCGAAACGTCGTTGTGATCCAGTAGGCGGATTTCATCCAAGCGATGTAGTGTCGCATCGTCACGCCTTCAACCTCGGTCGGCCAATGGATTGACGCATCGAACGGTGGTAACTGATTCACGGCACAGAGCATGAACGGGTAAGTGTCCTGAAAGTGGCGCATGGATTCGAGGATTTGGCCGTGGCGCACCATGGCCGAGGACACCTGCGATACCGAGAGCCGCGCTCCATCCTCGATTTCCTGAATCGCTTCTGCTTTGAGCTCGTCTCTATGGGTCGCGAGTAGCGGCCCGATATTCGTCCAGGTCCGAAAGGCACGCAACGTTAGAAACACCTCATCCGCAGCGGCAAGATCTGGATGCGCTTCCTCGACGATGCAACCGAGTGCCTCAAACGTACGTCGCTGCGACTCAAGCACGCCACGCACGCGATGGTCCAGCGGTAGGCCGCCGAGATCCGGACACCAGGCAACGCGCACGCCATTGAAACTGCGTTCAAGAGCATCGGCGAACACGGTCGGATCCGACGGCACACAGGCGGGATCTCGAGGATCAGGGCCGGCCATTGCGGCGAGCAGATAACCCACGTCAGCTACCGAGCGAGCAATCGGTCCCTTGACTGCAAATCCGAAAAACGGGAGCGTACTCGGCGCCGTGGGCACGAGCCCGACAGTCGGTCGGAAGCCCACCACATTGTTGAAGTTTCCAGGATTTCGAAGCGAACCCGCGAGATCGCTGCCGTCCGCGGCAGGGAGCATGCCCGAGGCGACACAGGCCGCCGCGCCGCCGCTCGATCCGCCGGCGCTTTTCGTCAGATCGTAGGGATTGACAGTGGTTCCGTAGACGCTGTTATAGGTATGGGAACCCATGCCAAATTCCGGCGTGTTTGTCTTGCCGATCGGAACTACGCCGGCTTGACGCAGCCGCTCGACCAGGACTGAGTCCGATGTGGGCCGATCGTTGCGAAAGATCGGCGAACCCCGCGTCCAGGGGAAGCCAATCGCAGCCTCAAGATCCTTGAACGCCCACGGCAGACCATGCAATGCACCGAGCGGTTCTCCGCCCTTGGCACCTGCGTCGGCTGCATCGGCAAGCGCCAGGCAGGCTTCATCGTCCAGCTTTGCGACGATTGCGTTGAGTCGCGGGTTCCAGCGTCGAATCTGCTCAAGATGCGCTGTCATTACCTCGCGTGCCGACAGCTGCCGCGTGCGAAGCAGGCGCGTGAGTTCGCGAAGGCCTAGATAACAGATATCTTGCGGCTTCGCGACGCCGCTACCAATCGCGCTGGCCGCTGCCACTCCAGGGGTCAGCGCCAGGAACTCGCGTCGCGTCAAATCAGATCCCATCTACATCCTCATGTCGGCGTAAGCGGCCGGCGAGCTCGCACCAAGGTAGCAGTAACCGGCATCCTGCAACAACTGCCTATTCGGGCAGATTCATCTTGCATACATACGACCGCAGGAATGACTCTCCCGGTCGTTGGTATCAACAACCGTCATTCAACGGCGTAAGATCACCGCGCCATGGGCGCCCTCCGCGTGCCATCGCGCTGACCGGCAGAGACAGCGCCCGTCCGCGGATCTTGCGCACTCATCAGGAGAATCTTCCATGCCCTCTCGTATTCGACTGGTTCGCGCCCTGGAGATTCTTGATTCGCGCGGCACGCCGACCTTGCGCGTGGCGGTGCATTTGGAGAATGGCGTGGTCGGTACCGCATCGGTGCCCTCCGGAGCTTCAACCGGGGAGAACGAGGCGGTCGAACTACGCGATGGGGATGTTGGCCGCTATGGCGGCAAGGGCGTGCGGCAGGCCGTCGCCAATGTCAACGACGTCATTGCACCGCGGCTCGCTGGGTATGACCCAACGCAGCAGACCCAACTCGATCACCTGATGATCGAGATCGATACCACGGCTAACAAGTCCCGGCTGGGTGCCAATGCGATTCTGGGAGTGTCACAGGCCGTGGCGCGCGCTGCCGCTGCGGACAGCGGATTGCCGCTCTACATCTATCTCGGCGGGGCAGGCGCGCGACATCTCCCGGTACCGATGATGAACGTCATTAACGGCGGCAAACATGCCGATTCCAGTCTCGACTTTCAGGAATTCATGATCGTGCCGCGCGGTGCGCCCAATTTCCACGAGGCGCTACGCTATGGTGCGGAGACTTTTCAGGCGCTCAAGAGTCTGCTGCATGAGCGAGGTCAGAGCACCGCCGTCGGCGATGAAGGCGGCTTCGCACCGCAACTCAAGAGCAACGATGAGGCGTGCGAATTGATCGTAACTGCCATCGAACGCGCACATTATCGTCCTGGTGATGACATCGCGATCGCGCTCGACCCGGCGGCGTCCTCATTCTTTGAGAACGGCCGGTATCGTCTCACCCGCAGCCATCAGGGCGACAAGAGCGCCGACGAGATGACGACGCTCTATTCGAGCTGGCTCGGTCGCTTTCCGATCATTTCGTTGGAAGACGGCCTCGCGGAGAACGATTGGGAAGGCTTTCGTCGGCAAACCGCCGCCCTCGGCGGACGCATCCAGATTGTCGGTGACGACCTGCTGGTTACCAATCCGGTTTATATCCAGCGTGCGATCGCCGAGAAGAGCTGCAACGCCGCCCTGATCAAGCTCAATCAGATCGGCACCGTGACCGAGACCATCGACGCTATCCATTTGTGCCGCAAGGCCGGTTGGGGCTTCGTCATCTCGCATCGCTCCGGCGAGACGGAGGACAGCTTCATTGCGGATTTCGCCGTCGCCATGGGCGGAGGACAGATCAAGACCGGCTCGCTGTGCCGCTCCGAACGCATCGCCAAATACAACCGGTTGCTCGAAATTGAGGAGGAACTGGGCAATGGGGCGGTATTTGGCCCCTGAGCACTGCCGCTAGACCGCGTTTCCGCGATAGCGGAGCTCGTCCACGAAGAGCGCAAAGGCCGGTGAGGTCTGGCGACGACTGGGGTAATACAAATGGTAGCCCGGAAAGGGCGCGCACCAATCCTCGAGCACCCTCTTGAGACGTCCTTGTGCCAGGTAGGGCTGCACTGCGTCCTCCGGCAGGAACGCGAGGCCGAGTCCTTCTAACACCGCATTCATTCGCAGAGTTATGTTGTTGAAGACGAGTTGACCATCCACTCGCACATGCAGCTCGCGATGGCCTTTTTCCAGTTCCCAGGCATAGAGTCCCCCGTGCGTTGGCAGCCGAAGATTGATGCAGTTGTGATCCGTGAGCTCCTGCGGTCTCTTCGGCGGTGATCGCCTGGCGAAATACGACGGCGCGCCCACAACCGCCATGCGCATGTCAGGTCCGATGCGCACGGCGATCATGTCCTTCGCGACTTGCTCGCCGAGCCGCACGCCGGCGTCATAGCGCTGAGCGACGATGTCGGTGAGCCCGTAGTCGACGATGACCTCGATCTTGATGTCGGGATAGCGCGGCAGGAACTTTGACAGCCTTGGCCAGAGCACGGTGTAGGCGGGATGCTCTCCGGTTGTGATACGAATCGTCCCCGCCGGTTTTTCCCGAAGCTCCGTCAGCCCATCGAGTTCCGTCTCGATCTGCTCGAAGTGTGGTCCTAGTCTCTCCAGCAATCGCTCGCCCGCCTCGGTGGGCGAGAGGCTTCGCGTCGTGCGAATGAGCAGCCGAATGCCCAGCTTCGCTTCCAGCCGTCGAATGGTGTGGCTCAAGGCTGACTGTGAGACCCCGAGCCTTGCTGCGGCGCGAGTGAAGCTGCGCTCTCGCACGACAGCTAGAAAGGCAAGCAGATCATCAAGATTCGAGTGTGGCATTCATGAAGCGCATTCATAAGCCCATGCGCAGTCTGCCATCTAATCAGGAAGCTCCACAAGGATTAACCTTTCTAACGCCATCAGCTTCGCGAGCAAAAGGTAGATCTACATGCGTGCCACCGTGATGTACCGGGCGGGGGATGTCCGCATCGAAAACGTCCCTGACGCGCGCCTCAGTGAGCCGACCGACGCGATCATCAGCATCACTCGCGCCTGCATTTGCGGCAGTGATCTTTGGCCTTACAAGCTCCTCGAGCCGGTGAAGCCCGGACGCCGCATGGGTCATGAGGCGATCGGCGTCATCGAGGAAGTCGGCCGCGAAGTGCATCGCTTGAAGGTCGGTGACCTCGTTGTGATGCCCTTCGCATACTCCGACGGCACCTGCGAATTCTGCCACGACGGACTTCATACCTCGTGTACCCACGGCGGGTTCTTCGGCACCGGCGGCAAGGCCGACGGCGCGCAGGCCGAAGCGCTGCGCGTGCCTCAGGCCGACGGAACGCTTTTCGCGCTACCGGCCCGCAGGGATGACGCCCTGATGGCTTCGCTCCTCACACTCTCGGACGTCATGGGCACCGGTCATCACGCGGCTATCAGCGCCAGGGTGCGCCGGGGCAAAGCGGCAGCCATCATCGGCGACGGCGCCGTTGGCTTGTGCGGCGTCATTGCCGCGAAGCGCTTGAGCGCTGAGCAAATCATCGTGCTGGGCAGACATCCCGACCGCATCGCACTCGCAAAGCAGTTTGGTGCGACCCACGTCGTGAGTGAGCGAGGGGATGCGGCGGTGGAACATGTGCGCAAGCTCACCGGGGGATTTGGCGCTCACTCCGTACTGGAGTGCGTCGGTTCCGAAGATGCCATGCAAACCGCGATGGGAATCGTTCGCGCGGGCGGTGCCGTGGGACGCGTCGGGGTGCCTCATTACCAGGCGATCCCTGGAACCGGGGAGAGCATGTTTTTCAGCAACATCACGGTCAGTGGGGGTCCCGCACCGGTCCGCGCCTACATCCAGGAGTTGCTGCCCGACATACTCGAGGGCCGCATTGAGCCTGGTCGCGTCTTCGACCGCGTAATCGGTCTGGACGAGGTACCCGATGGCTATCGAGCAATGGACGAGCGCAAGTCCCTCAAGATCATGATCAAGCCTTGATCTAACGCCCACCGGAGATTTCTGCGATGCAGAAGCGCAAATTCGGACGAAGCAATCTGGAAGCTCTCGGCCATCGGGCTAGCTCGGTCGCTGTGGTGCGCGACTGCTGGCCATGCGCGGGCGATGCGCGGCTAATCGTCTACAGACGCACTGGAGCGAAAGGTCAATGGAAATCAAACGCAGCGGCTCACAGGCCTCTGCAAAGGGTCCTGATCAATACTTCACGGGCAACGTTCGTATCGACCCGCTGGTTGATGCTCCAGATCCGGCGCGCATTCTTGCCGTCAGCGTGACATTCGAGCCCGGCGCTCGCACCGCATGGCATACACACCCGCTCGGTCAGACATTGATCGTCACCTCGGGGTGTGCCAAACGGAGATATCTGCACCCGTGGTGAGGACTTCTTTAATGTGTTTGCGTTGGCGACACCGGGAGGCCAGATCGCTGGGCGCGTGCCAAAGCAACAGGCCGCATCCGTCGAAGCCTACCTGTTTCGGGGCCAAGAGAGTTCCCACATCATCGAAACCGATCTCGGGCGAGTCGGCGTAGGTATCTGCTATGACAATGTGTTTCGTTTCACTGCCGACGCGTTGATTGCCGGCGATGCCGATATTGCCGTGATGTCCTATTCGGCTCCGACGCCGCAGCGGACCTGGTACTACGGCCCAAGGCGAGCGGCGGCCTTCCGCGCCTCGTTCCGTCACGGTGCGCAGAATTATGCGCGGATGCTGGGTATCCCGGTCGTACAGGTGAACAAGAGCGGCCCCTGGAAGAGCCCACTCCCAGCGTTCTTTCCTCCGCAGGATTCGAGATTCGACGGGCAGTCGGAAATTGCCGATAGCAACGGCGAGATCCTTGCCGAACTCGCTGATGACGAGGCGGTCATCGGGGGCACGGTAACCCTCGACCCGACGCGCAAGATTCGCGCGCTTGGCGACGAGCATACGAGCCACGGTCGCTGGATTGCGCCGGTGCCGCTGGAGTTTAGACTGTACCGCCTCATTGAGGCGATGGGCGCCCGCTCCTATCGGAGCAACCCCAGCCGTCGCGCGAGAGCGATGGCAGTCAGCGCGGATGCTCAAGTCCAACGGTGCAAGAACTGAGATTGGAGCGGGTGATCGGAATCGAACCCACGTTAGCGACCCATCAGCGCCTTTGAACTCCGAAACTTTACGCTGAGTTGTTCGCTGCGCGTGATCGGCGTGTGAATATTCGCGTTACCCTGGGCAACGTGAGTTTAGAGGACTGAATGCGGTTCAGGCCGCCGCCTTCAACAGCGCAGTGAGCTCGTCCGGCATGTCCATCTGCACGAAGTGTGTGCAGGGCAGTGTGCCTACGGTCCAGCCAGACCGGGACTTCAGCTTCTCGTAGAAGGGCGTGAATGTGGTGGGCTCAGGGTCGTTGCAATAGATGTAGGTCTTGCGGCTGATCCGGTCGATTCCCCCTGTGAGCTTCACGGACTGTGAGAAGCAGGCGGTCGGTTGCGACATGCCCTTTCGCGCCATGAAGTCTCGAACCTGCTGGCTCACCTTGCCGAACGCCTCCACGGGCAGTGGGGCCGTCAGCCATTCCGCACCGGGCGCAGTCGCGTGAGGTCTGTCCGGCGGCAGCATGCCGAATAGCGACTGGCCATCCTCCGGGACGAATGCGTCGAGGTAGATGAGCGAGGCAATCTTGTCGGATACCGCATCGGCGACACCCGTGACGACCATTCCTCCATAGGAGTGTCCGACGAGTACGATGTCGGCCAAGTCCTCGTAATCGATGACACCAAGCACATCCTGGGTATGGGTGCCCAGATCGATCTCGCGATTGAGGAGATGCCGGCGCTCGCCAATGCCCGTGAGCGTCGGCGTATAGACCTCGTGGCCTGCTCTTCGTAGTGCCTGCGCGATGGGCCGCCAAATGACTGCGCCGGCCCAAGCGCCGTGAACCAGGACGAACGTCGCCATGCGATTCTCCGGTAATCAACAACAGCCGTGGACGATTATAGACGTCGCTCAGAGGAAGGCTGAGACGGCATTCAGTAAGAACATCGATGGAAGCCAGGGACAGCCCGTTGCTCACGATAGACTCCGGGCATCCGCTATGGGCAGGCTCGATGCGACCAGAGACGATCGGCTCGGCTAGGCCCGATCCTGACCCGTCGCAGCCGGTAGCGAATGTCCGTTCGGACCTGAGCGAGACGGTCGGTGGCCGCGCTGCCCGCCAAGGGCAGCGCGCCATGTTCCAGGGCCCCTATGCTCGGCTGCGGATAAGTTGCCGGCTCTGCATCAGCGCCGCTGTGTGCAGCATGAGGAATAGCGGCACGAGGAATGCTGGGATCAGCAGCAGCGGCAGTGTCGCCATTGGCGCGGTGCTGATCTCTCCGGGGGCCCCGGTCGCGAAGAAGGCACTCACGGTCCCGATGCTGACGGCGACGAGAAGGTCCAATATCCCGAGGACATTCCAACGGATGAATGTGCCGCGGGCGGCAAAGCCAGGCTGACGCACCAGGGCGAGGATTATCCACGGGGCCGTGACCCCGATGGCCATGTCTCCGAGGCCAGCTGGCAGGGCGAACACTGCCGGCAGCACCTTGTACGCATAAAGGGAGAGGAAGCCCAGACCGGCCCATCGCCAGGCCTGAATTCCAGCAATGAGCCGAAGATCCAGAGAGAGCACGAACTCGCGGAACGATTGCGAGAGCCGCAGCCATCCGAAAAAGAGCACCAGGGGCGCTGCAATTCCAATCGCAATGGCCAGCGGAGGTGTTCCGGGAGGGCCGACGAATGCGCCGGCGGCACCGAGTGACACGACGAGCAGGAGCCAGACGGTCAGTGCGATCGCGACGACGGGGTGAATAGCGCCTCGCCCGCTGGGCTGAGACTCGGCAGATTGGGGAAGAACTATCGCTGTCATGACGCTCTCCTATTAGTCACTTGCATTTTGCAAGTGTATGGGGAACGTAGCACAATGACTTGCAATCTGCAAGTCACTCGCTTCCAAGGCGTTGAGAGCCGAACACATGGATACCGCAAAGCCCTTCGCACGTTCCGCCTGTGCGATCGCCAACTCGCTCGACATCCTGGGCGACAAGTGGTCGCTGCTCGTGGTGCGCGACTTGCTGCACGGCAAGCGCACCTACGGCGAGCTCGCGCTTTCGCCGGAGCGCATTCCGACCAACATTCTTGCCGATCGCCTCGAGCGCCTGGTAAGTGCCGGCATCGTCACCCGCACTCCCTATCAACAGCGTCCGGTGCGGTACGCCTACACGCTTACTCCGAAGGGCAACGCTCTGGGCGAGGTGTTGCTCGCGTTTGTGCGTTGGGGCAAACAGCACATACCGGGTACGGTCACATTGAAGGAGAGTCCAGCGGGCGGCGAGGTTGCGGCGTCGGCGGCGCACTCACGCCGCGCGCGCGCAAAGCGCGCGGGATGAGGCGGCGCACCGTTCTCGATTGCTGGCATTACATTGTTCGAACGGCCTGCTTTTTGCGAAAGTCAACAACGACCTGTGGACAACCGCTTCCGGCCGGTCAGAATATTAGTGCACACAGCGAATGTCGGTTCAACAGCAGCAACTTCAGAATGACGAACGCCTGCTCTTGGCCGGCCAGAGACTGTGGTCTCGGCTAGACCCGCTCCTGGAGTTCCCAGGATTTTGTGGACACCTCAAACAGCTTGAAAATGAAGCTGGGAGGGTTGAACAATGTCCACACGATCGAAGGCGTGGAGCACACGCAGAATCTACCAATTCATCAAGGATCACAGCCAAGAATACGACGTACAGACGATGTGCCGGGCTATGGAAGTCACTAGAAGTGGCTATTACGCCTGGCTTCGGCAGCCAATTTCCGACCGGGCTCGCGAGGACACCAGGCTCCTACGGCTGATTCGAGCCTCCTACACTGCGAGTCACGGCATTTATGGTTCGCCTCGGGTGTTTCTGGATTTGCGCGAGGCCGGTGAAACATGCAGCAAGCATCGCGTGGCGCGCCTGATGCGGCTGAACAAGATCAAGGCGCTTCATGGCTACCGCACCCGTCGCCAATCAGGCCATAAGCCCTCAGTCATTGCGCCCGATCTCGTCAAGCGCAACTTCGACGTCATCAGGCCCAACAAGGTCTGGGTCAGCGATATTACCTATATCCGCACGTGGCAGGGCTGGCTCTATCTGGCCGTGGTCATGGATCTCTTTTCGCGGCTAATCATAGGCTGGGCAGCAGGCCCAAGCTTACGACGCGAGCTCATTCTGGACGCCACACTGATGGCGATACGACGCAGGCGCCCGAGAGGAACAGTGATCCACTCAGACCAGGGTTGCCAGTATGGAAGTGATTATTGGCGTCGGTTTTGTCGAACCAACCGTCTCGAACCCAGCATGAGCAGAAAAGGAAATTGCTACGACAATGCCGTCGCCGAGTCATTCTTTGCGAGTCTGAAGAAGGAACGAGTCAAGAAGCGGATCTACAAGACCCGGGAACTTGCGGTCGCCGATGTGTCCGATTACATCAACTCGTTCTACAATCCGACGAGGCGTCACCGTCCACCTTGGAGGTGTCAGTCCAGAGGACTTTGAAGCCAGCGCGAAACGTGGCTAGCAATGTGTCCACCGATTCCTGGGAACTCCACCTTGACCCTGAGCTGTCATTCCGCACTGTCCGCTTCCGGGACACAGTGTTATCGTCGGTCTGCGCCAGATTGGTTGATTGGCACCAGTGCCCACAACGTGGAGGTGTTCCATGCGCAGCGTCGATATCGTCAAGGACTTCTTCCGCACGGCCATTTGGAATGCGCCAAACAGCTGTGTACCTCGCATGGGGCCGTGCCCGGGGTTACCACGGCTGCTGCGTGGCAATGAACGCACGGTCCACAGGGTTCGACCGAGCCGCCGCTGTTCGGGTGTGGCGGCGTTCATTGTGGCGCTAGCGTCTTTAGTCGTGCCGTATCAGGCGGGCGCGCTGGCTACTTCGAATTGCGCGGCAGGTAAGACCATGTGTGGCACGCGCTGTGTGAACCTGTCCAAGGCGCCGAGGAACTGCGGCGCATGTGGCGTTGTTTGCGGAGCCGGCAAGATGTGCAAGTCCGGCGTGTGCACAGCAACGGGCGGTGCGAATAGCACGACAACTTCCAATACAAATTCGACTTGCGCCACGGGTAAGACAATGTGTGGCACGCGCTGCGTGAACCTGTCCACGGCGCCGAGGAACTGCGGCGCATGCGGCGTTGTTTGCGGAACCGGTCAAAGATGTTCAAACGGTGTCTGCAGTTGTGCGTCGGGTCAAACCGTGAGCGGCGGGTGCCATTGCTTGTCTGGTCAGACTGTGAACGGCGTGTGTCAGTGACGGCGGAGCACCAGGGGAAGACGCGAACGTTCGGTTCGGGGCGAGCATTCTTGATGCCTCGATGACCGGACTTGGCCGCCTGCTGACGGATTGGCCTGTACTACCGCTCCTGACCGGTCGCTGACCGTAGCCAGTGACCGCAAGTGGGCATCCCGATCCCGTGACGGCTCCTGGTTTAGCGCCGCGCCCGTGTCCTTTCGCAGTAGGCGCGGCCGATCGCGAGTGACCGCTGCCGGTAGTTGCCGCGAAAGGCACTCGACGCGGCTAATCGGGCAGATTCATCTTGCGCAGAAACGCCTTGTAGCGCGCATCTAATTCGAGCTTCGCCATGGTGGGATCTCGCGCAATCCATTTCAGCGTGCCGTCCTTCTGTACATACGCGCGCTCGAGCCACTTCAGCGCCTCGTCCCGCTCGCCTCGATAGGCATATATCTCGGCTACCTCGTACGCGTAGTTGCCGGCGCCGCCGGCAATAAGTCTCTTCAACGCCGCGTTCGAATCCGCCGCCCGACCCAAGGCGTGATAGGCGAGCGCCAACGCCCACGCCTGTTCCATCGGGTTGCTCTCGCGCTGGATCTCGGTAATCGCCGCCGTCGTATTGCCAGAAAATGAACGCGACCATCCCAGCAAAAGCGATCGCTAGCGCGGAAATCAGGACGAGAGAACGTTTAGCCATGCACTTCGTGCACTCCGTGGCTATGGCTGGAATCTGCTACGCCGTAAGGCTACCGCAAGCCGCGAACCGCCGCTCATAGGCAACCATTTCACTCAGCTGTAGTTGCCCGCAGTAACCGAAATCTACCAGCGTCGGCGCTGGGTCTTGCCGGGAAACGCGGGTCCCGTCTGGATGCGGTAAGTTCTGGCAGCCAGATCGGCGTCAGGTTGATCAGAATCAGGCGTCCGGTGCGCTCGAAGTTCATCACGATGCGCCCTGCGATTGCAAAGGCGTCGTCCATTGTGCTGAGCATCGCGTACCAGTTGAGCATCAGGATGGCCATCATGTAATCAACCGCCTCTGCACGCTCGCTCTGCGCATCCTTGCAGCTCAGGATCTCATGGACGAAGCGCCGATAGGACCAGAGGTCGACGAAATTCGAGCCGCTGCGAAAGCAGCGCATTACCATCGCGTGGTTCAGGTAGCCTTGCGGGCCCTCGCATGAGCCCGCCGGGAATAACGATCAGAAGGCAAAGCGGCCGCCGATCGTCGGAGCAATGTTGTTGTTGTAGAAATAGGGGACGCCTGGGCCGTGAGGAATGGCGATGGCCAGACCGCCGCTGACGTCGGAATACGCAATGCCGGCATAAGCGTCGAAACGCTTGGTGAAGTGATGATCTATATAGAGCGAAACCTCGTCGAGGCTGCCCGAGCAGGAACTGCGGAAACCGGCGGCGGGTGAGCAGGTCGACGGAACGCGAAAGTCGTTCTGCAGCTCAAGATAGTAGGACAAAGTGACGGCGGTTTTGCCGTCGTAAGCGTATTTCACGCCCGTCCAGATGACCTGCACGATCTTGGGGGAATCAAGATTGTTGTCTTCGACGCCGCTCAAGAGATAACCGCCCTGGGCCGTGGCGCCCACGCCCAAGGGGTTGGACGGGTTCGTCTGCCGGATGTGTTCGTAGCCGCCAAAGAACTTGAACGGGTCCCGGGTGTATTTGGCAGCGACCATAACGGCGGTGTTATCGGTCACGATGCCATATTCGGTGTTGGTCGTTCCGATCAGATTGGCGCCGTTGATGCGGTTTGTATTGATGCTGTTGAGGGTCGACTGATATGGCTGCGTCAGACTCTCAGGCCCCAGCAACGGGTTGACTACGCTGACCGCCTGGTTGGTACGTTGGAAGACGGCGTCGGCGGAAAACCCGTCGTATTCTCCGCCGATGTCGAATCCATAGGCGGAGTTGTGCGGCGCCTCTGGCGTGCAGGTGGCGGCAGTCCAGGTTGCGGAGGCGGAGTAGCAGCCGCCCTGACCGTCGATGAATTTATACATCGCGCCAAAATGGACCGGACCATAAGCGACGCGATATTTCATGGCTTGGTCCCAACGGGTGTCCTGGGTGTCGCCGCCGCCGGCCATCAGACCGTTGTAGCCGATGAACGAAAAGGAATAGGCGCCGCCGGCCGGATCGTAAGCGAGCATCGCATCGGTACCGAGGGCGCGTTGTTGACCGAAGGTCAGGGTGCCGAAATGCGCGGCTGATAGACCGCCGTAGAATTCGTCATTGATGGGTTGGCCCGCGCGCGCGCCGTCCCCGGTGATCGAGTAGCTGCCCCTGGGCAGGCCGGCGTTGACGGTGTTGGTGGCTGCCATGTTGGCAAGCTGACCGGACTCCGGATTGATGCCGGTCGAAGCATTGAATAGAACAAACCAGTCCGTCAGAACCTCTTCCTTCGCCTTTATGCCCAGACCCGACTGCGACAGGTTGTTCGGCGCGATGAGGAATTGAGAGTGATTGCCGTTGCGGTTGACGAGCGACTCACCTTCATAGTTATAGCCATTTTCCGGCAGGCCATGGCTGACCCAGCCCACGCCGATGTCATACGCGCCGTACAGCGTGATGCCGTGCCATGTGAGCGCGCAATCGCTGGCGAAGAACTGCTGTTCGCTCCCGCAGGCTTCGGTGCTGGGTGGAGCAGCCGGAGCCGTTTCGGCGCTTGAAAGATCGGCGGCCTGCGCCGCATGGCTCAAAACGAACGTTGAAGCAAGCGCCGCAAGGGCGCACCACCAGAGAGACCGCATTGTTCTTTACCCTCAACGAGCTGCCACATGAGCGTCATATACTTCCTAATATAACGATCGCAATGCAATTGGCAACCCCTGAGCGCGCACACATGGATGTAGCACCGCCTCACGCGCTTTGCAGAAATTCCCTCTTAACCTGCATGAAGTTATAGATCTTGTCGCGCCACGGCGGCGGCCAACGGAAGCGCCCCATCTGTTGCGATGTGAGTTCGCCCTGAGTCCTTGGCCCCGCGATTGCACGATGCGCGCAGCCCGACTACAGCGGATCACGAGCACGGCTTCACGCTTCATCGTTGCCAGGGGAAGGCGGTGCGCGCTGCGGCGGCCTAGCAAAGGCTGGAGAGCTGTCATGAGACCGACAAGGTCTTGCATTAGCTTACCGCAGCCGTTGGCAAGTCGTCTCAGCCTTGGCGAATCAAACCATGTGAGGAGAAACAAAAGTGACATACCGCGCGATCATTGCCGGCGTAGCCGGCGCGCTGATTGGGTCAGCGGCGCTTGCGCCAAGCGCTCAAGCCTGGAACAGGCAAGCGCTGAACGTGCAGCGTGTGCTGCTGATCAGCATCGATGGCATGCATGCCGTCGACTACCAGGTCTGCGTGCAGAACGGTTCCTGCCCGACTCTGGCGGAACTCGGCGAGCATGCCGTGAATTACTGGCGAACCACGACCTCGCGCCCGTCTGATTCATTCCCCGGACTTACGGCGATCGTCTCGGGTGGTTCGCCGAAGACGGAGGGTGCCTACTACGACGTCGCCTATGACCGTGTGCTCGCCCCGCCCACCAGCACCACGGGCAATGGCGTGGCCGGCGGCAGCTGCGTGCCGAACCAGCCGAACGGCACGACCACGGAGTATGAAGAAGGGATCGATCTTAACCAGACACTGCTGAACGGCGGTGCCCCCGGCGCGAGCCTGGTCGACGGCGGCGTCAATTCCATCGACCCGAATAAGCTCCCGCGCGATCCCTACAATGGCTGCAAGCCGGTGTATCCCTGGAACTTCGTGCGCACAAACACGATCTTCGGCGTGGTGCACCAGGCCGGCGGCTATACCGCCTGGTCCGACAAGCACCCGGCTTACTCCTCGGTTGCTGGGCCTGGCCCGAGCTCGGCCAGCGTGAATGACTACTTCAGCCCCGAGATCAATTCCGATGTCGTAGCGCTCCCGGGCGTGAAGACGCCCGGCGGCATGGATTGCAGCAGCGTGCCGGATCCGACCTCTGACACGACCGCCTGGACGAACTCGTTCCAGAATATTCAGTGCTACGACACGATCAAGGCGAACGCAATCGTCAACGAGATCTACGGGTACGATCACCTGGGGCAGCACCGCAAGCCCGTGCCGACGCTGTTTGGCATGAACTTCCAGGCGGTCAGCGTCGGCCAGAAATTGAATGAGAAGACCCTGATGCCGAACGTAGTCGGCGGGTACCTTGATGCCAAGGCCACGCCATCGCCGGTGCTGAAGGGCGAGATCGCTTTCGTCGATGCGAGCATCGGGCGCATGGTCAAGGCCCTGCAGCATGAGGGCCTGTACGACTCGACACTGATCGTGATCACGGCCAAGCATGGCCAGTCGCCGATCGATCCAGCCCGCTATGTGCCGCAGGCCAATGTCGGCTCGACGCCGGCTACGCTGCTGCAGAACTGCCTACCGTTGTCCGAGTCACCAGCCAACCCGACCGGCATCGGCCCGACCGAGGACGACATCTCGCAGCTGTGGCTCGATCAGACCCTTCCGGGCTGCGACACCGAGAGCGCCGTCGAAACGCTGCAGGCCAATGCCTCACAGATCGCGATCGATGAAATCTTCTACAGCCACACGCTCACGACGCTTTTTAACAAGCCGGGCCTGCCGCCTGAGGGTGACTCGCGCGTGCCGGACATCATCGTGCAGCCGAATATCGGCCATACCTACAC
The DNA here is from genome assembly GCA_963701975.1 of uncultured Gammaproteobacteria bacterium. Taxonomy (GTDB): domain Bacteria; phylum Pseudomonadota; class Gammaproteobacteria; order Steroidobacterales; family Steroidobacteraceae; genus FEN-1191. The sequence goes on along the minus strand of OY969692.1, from coordinate 1,355,181 downwards.
AGGCAGCACCAAGAAGCAAGCTGAGCACGGCGGCTTCGCGTTCGATGATACGAACGTGATCATGCTGGTGGCCCATCCCGAACTGCACAGCAATAACGTGACCGCGTTCGTTGAGACCACGCAGGTGGCGCCGACGATCCTCAAGGCCCTGGGCCTGGATCCGTCCGCACTCGAGGCCGTGAGCAAGGAAGGTACGCCGGTACTGCCGGGCCTGTTCTAGGCTACTCGACCAGGCGTGCTTCGGTGCGCGGGGCGGGCGGCTTCCAGCGCCGCTCGCCCGCTTTTCTTTTATGTTCGGTGTTCGCGCGCAAAGGCGCGCCGCTGTGAGACCGCGCCGGCGGCCGTCGTGATTTGGGCAGGGCGCGCCGAAGGACAGCTCCGCCTCAATGAACGGACGTTCGTGAACGGGCTGCAGCCTAGACCCTGAGCAGCTGCTCCCGGATAGCCCCTTCTGATATCCAGGCGCTTTCCCCGTTCAGTCGAGCGGCAGTCGCCGGCGCCGATCATGTTTCTGCCGGCATCGACCTCGACGCCGAGCGCCATCGCAACCTGCTGCAGAGAGAGCAGCCCACAAGCGTCTAGCTGGGAAACTGCCGACGCGGTTTCTGAAATTTCCGGCAGACGCAGCAGCGAACTGGCGGCTGCCCGCACATCAATTCGGATTCGGTATGAAGATGTTTTGGCTACTCTCATCGCCAACTGCTTTACTAGTATTTTCCACGATGCCGCCCCCCCGCTGCGGGGCTAATAATGCGTGTGTAGCCAAGAGCTCGCCGAAGCGGGGCCGATACCGGCGAGTGGGCTTCGAGATGATTCACGTCAACAATGCTTCGACTATAGGAGAAAGAACAGTGGCAACGAAGCGCAGGATCGCCAAGGCGAAGAAGCCGAAGATGAGCCGGAACGCAAAGTTCTGGGCAGACATCGGCGCTCTGATGAAACAGAACCTCGAATACGAACTGAATCGCATCATTCCAAGGGTCTGGAATCGCGTGGTGAGAGAGTTTCGAGCGCAAGAAAAGGCTCTCGGCCTGAAGCTGAAGAAGGTTTACAGGAAGTAAGGTTGGTAATAGCAAGGAGCCTGTTGTGGGCTCACGGGCTGGTGGGTGGCGGCAGTCTCCGGAAGACCTAAATTTGACAACGGGGCTGGCGGCCATCCCTGCGGTCTCAAGTTATTTGCTCGACTACCGCACCAACTCAACGAACGCGATTGCCGCGGTCGTCGATCACGATCTCCCTGTCTTCTTTGGCAAACGGCCCACGATGCGGCAGCGGCAGAATGTCGAGGACGGCCTCCGACGGGCGGCACAGTTTGACGCCCCACGGCGTCACGACCACCGGTCGATTGATCAAAATGGGGTGAGCGAGCATTTGGTCGATGAGTTCGTCGTCCGTCCAGTGCGTCGCGCCTAATCCAAGCTCACCATACGGCGTGCCTTTCTCCCGCAGCAGCGCGCGCGGCTTCATGTCCATACGTCGCAACAGGTCAATAAGGGTCCCTCTGTCCGGCGGTGTCTTGAGATATTCGATGACCGTAGGCTCAACCCCGGTATTGCGGATCAGCGCCAGGGTATTGCGCGACGTGCCGCAACCCGGGTTGTGATAGATCGTGACGGCAACCGGCGGCGGGGTCATGGGTCCGCCACGCCGTTGCCGTGCGCCACACGGCCGACCTCGTACCAGCCCTTGCTCGCATTGACCACCTTGACGACCAGGAGCATGACCGGCACCTCGATGAGCACTCCGACCACCGTAGCGAGGGCGGCACCGGAATTGAAGCCAAACAGGCTGATGGCCGCAGCCACGGCAAGCTCGAAGAAATTGGACGCGCCAATCAACGCCGATGGACAGGCCACGCTGTGGGATTCTCCCGCGCGTCGATTGAGCCAGTAGGCCAGCCCGGAGTTGAAGAGCACTTGAATCAGAATCGGGACCGCCAACATGGCAATAATCAGTGGCTGCTTCAGGATCGCCTCGCCCTGAAACGCGAATAGCAGCACGAGCGTGGCCAGCAACGCGCAGATGGACCAGGGCCCGATCATCGCAAGAGCTGCCTCGAAAGCCGCTGGCCCGCGCCTGAGGAGCGTCCTGCGCCACAGCTGCGCGAGCGCGACGGGGATGACGATATAGAGCACCACCGACGTGATTAGCGTGCTCCACGGCACGGTGATCGACGAGATGCCCAGTAGCAACGCAACCAGCGGCGCGAAGGCGAAAACCATGATGGTGTCGTTCAGCGCCACCTGCGACAGCGTGAATAGCGGGTTGCCACCGGTCAACCGACTCCACACGAACACCATCGCGGTGCAGGGCGCCGCGGCCAGCAGGATCAAGCCGGCAACGTAGCTGTCCAACTGGGCCGCCGGCAGGTACGGCGCAAACACGTGACGGATGAACACATAGCCCAAGAGCGCCATCGAAAACGGTTTGACGGCCCAATTCACGAACAAGGTAATGCCGATGCCGCGCCAGTACTGGCGCACCTGGTGCAGCGCGCCGAAGTCCACCTTCAGCAACATCGGGATGATCATCACCCAGATCAGCAGGCCCACGGGCAAATTCACCTGCGCCACCTGCAGCCGGCCCAGGGCCTGAAAGGGCCCTGGTAGCCACTGGCCCGCCGCGATACCGGTCACGATACACAGCGCCACCCACACCGTGAGGTAGCGCTCGAACAGGCTCATCGGTGCGACGGCCGTGCTCATGCGCAGCTTCTCGGCAGCAGTATTCATCGTTCGTTACCCATTGGGGTCATCTGCCTTTCTACCCCAAGTGCCTCGACCACGGCCGGGACCAGGCGAGCCTGTATCTCGTTACGCACCCGCACAAAGCTCTCCAGTGGCTCTCCATGGGGATCGTGAAACGGCAAGTGAATGCGCGGCACTGGCCGCGGGAAGATCGGGCAGGTTTCCTTCGCGTTGTCACACACCGTGACGACCAAGTCGATGGGTTCATTCATGACGGCGGAGATGTCCTTGGAATAGAGTCCCTCCGTAGGTAGGTGCGCGAGTTTCAGGGCGGCGATGGCGCCTTCAGCCACCGTAGGCTGCGGACGTGTGCCGGCGGACAAAGCACGGACCTGGTCACCGAGCTCATGTCTGAGAATCGCCTCGGCCATTTGCGATCGACAGGAGTTGCCCGTGCAGAGTACAAGCACTGTCTTGCGATCAGTCATGGTCTACTCGTCGCGTTGGATGCCGACCTGCGCGCCGCGCAAGGCCATGGCTTCGATCGGCTCGGATCGAGCTGTCATCGATTCAGGGGGCGTGTGGAATTTAGTTCCTGCCATTCAGGGTGTCGGTAACGATCTTCGCTGGAAGTGGGAAGAACTTTGCCTGGACGACAGCTTCCTGGCCCTCGTGGGACAGGACATACTTGATAAATTCGCCAGTCAATTTCTCAGGCGGTTGGCCAGGTCTCTGGTTCACATAGATATACAGAAAGCGGGCCAATGGATAAGTCCCATCCAGGGCATTCTTGTAGCTCGGTGATACGAAAGCGCCCGCGGTTTCTCCGACCGGAACCGTGCGGACGTGGGAGGTCTTCCAGCCGATGCCGCTATACCCGACGCCAGACGTATCGGTGCCGACGCCATCCACCACGTTCTCCGAGATCTCCTCGTGTACCGTTACCTTGAAGTCACCATTCTGGAGAACATGTTCTTTGAAATAGGCGTGGGTTCCGGAAACGCTGTCGCGGCCGTAGAGATTGATTGGCCTGTTAGCCCAATCGCCCGAGAGCCCGACAGATCCCCAGGTTTCGAGCGATGGCCCTCCCCTCTTGAGGGAGCTGGAAAATATCCCATCGACTTGCTGTAAGGTCATTCCGTGAATGGGATTATCCTTGTTGACGTAGAGCGCAAGTGCGTCAAGGGCGACCTTGTACAACGTCGGTTTGTAGCCGTACTTTGTCTCGAAAGCTCCGACCTCATCCGCGGTCATTAGCCGACTCATAGGTGCCAGTTGAGACCTGCCGTCGATCAAGGCTGGCGGAGCGGTCGCAGAGCCTTTGGTTTCGAGCTCAATCGTGACGTCGGGATAGAGCTTTCTGAATCCTCTCGAGCACACCACCATGACGTCGGCAAGCGTGTCCGAGCCAACGGACACCAGCTTGCCGCTCACGCCGTCTACTTTGGCGTAATGAGCGATGGCGGAATCGACCGGGAACGGTCGCCAGATAAAGTACCAGGCAAGCCAGCAGCCAACCAACATCAGGCCGGCGGTAGTCAAAATGACGGGCCAATTCATCGAAAAATCGATTTCTGTGCTCGGTGGCAAGCCATCCGGCTCTTTCGTCGGAGATGTGCTCATATCGACTACCCTAGTTGCTGGGCCTGACTAAACTGGGTTGGCGCGGTTCGGAAAGATGACGATTTACGGACCCGGCTGGGGCGAGCGGCCAATGTCGTCCAACTCACGCTGCAAGCCCATCGCGCCGAGCTTCGCGATCGGTAGGCTCAGAAACAGTGAGATTCGCCGTTGCAGCACCGAGAAGGCCAGTGCGAACGCCTTGCGCCGTTGCGTCTCGTCGCCCTGGACCGCCACCGGGTCCTCAACGCCCCAGTGGGCGGTCATCGGCTGCCCGGGCCATACCGGACAGACCTCACTGGCGGCCTTGTCGCAAACCGTAAACACAAAATCGAGCGCCGGTGCGCCCGGTCGAGCAAACTCCTCCCAATCCTTGCTGCGTAAGCCTTCCGTAGGCAGGTGAGCGGCCTGGAGTTGCTCGATGGCGAGCGGATTTACCCGGCCGGCCGGATGGCTGCCCGCACTGAAGGCCCGAAAACGCCCCTCTCCGAGTCGGTTGAGCAGAACCTCGGCCAGGATGCTGCGTGCCGAATTTCCGGTGCAGAGAAAAAGGACGTTGTAGATTCTTTCAGCCACGTAGGACTTCTACCCTTAGCGAGAGGCGCGCCATGCGCGCAAGCTGCAATCGCGCAGTCAATGCTCCGATGCGCGGCCGCATCGGATAGAAGGCTGCTGCGCCGGATTCATCATGCGCAGCAGCCCGAGGTCTTGGCCTTGGGTTCGCTGTTCGGCACGCAGCACGCCGCCTGGCTCGCGGCTCCGACGGCCTGGGTGGGAACGACAGACGCTCCGTGATCAAACACGGGTGTGTCTTCGCCATAGACCGGAATGGACCCGAGAGTGTGAAAGCTCTCCCAGGCAATTCCGGTCGGATCGGTGACCCAGTATTTGTCCGAGCGGGCGTAGCAGCAAGCCTGGTCGTTCTCTTGGATCAGATGGGCGTCGGCTGCTTGCAGCTGCGCATGCAGCGCACTCAATTCTTCGGAAGAGTTGACTTGAAATCCGAGATGGTTGACGCCAACGGGTTGGCCGCGCTTTGAGATCGCGAAATTCACGCGCGGATCGTCGAGCATCCACTTCGCGTAGTCAGCCTCCACTCTGGAAGGCTCAGCCCCAAAGAGCGTCGAATAGAAGCGGATGCTCTGCGCCAGATCATTCACGGAAACATGGATGTGAAAGCGTTTCATGCGGACTTCCTCTTAGCTGAGGCGCGACGTTTTGTGGCGGGTGCGCCCGGCTTGCACACCGGCGTAGCGCACGCACCGCTCTCGGCCTGGCCGCAGCAGTTCTCCGTCAGGTACGCCACCAGCGTGTTCATCGTCCCGAAGTTCGCCGCGTAGATGAGCTGACGGCTCGCTCGCCGCTGGGTCACGAGCTCGGCACGAAACAGCTGCTGCAGATGGAACGTCAGAGATGACGGAGGAATACCCAGCCGTTCGGCCACGAGTCCAGCGGACAAGCCATTCGGACCCGCCTCCACCAGCAACCGATAGGCGGCCAGGCGGTGCTCGTGCGCCAGCGCCGCCAGCGCGGCAATGGTCTTTTGCGCTGTCATCAGCTACCCCCGATAATTCGACTAATGTCGAAGCTACCAACGTTGGAGGTTCAAGTCAACGACTATATACGTAGAGTCGAATGTGACGGCAGCCGGTCATAGGCGTCCGTTCCTGGGCGGCCAATTTGGCACCCTGTGCGACCGTTATTGGCAACGACCGGTCTCAGGCGTCAATTACTGCGCTCGCGCGGCAGATTCACCCGTGCCGGCGCAAGACCTGCCTCCAGGCCCACAGGGAGGCGAGGCCGGTGAGGGCCGAGACAATGCCGAACGCTATGCGCGCAGTTGTGACGCCACCGCCCAAGCTCACGGTGGCACCGCCAACGCCAGCATCCACGCTGAATCCGGACGCCTTTCCAAAGAAGGCCACCCAACCGAACATGACCGCCATGGACATCATCACCAGCGCACCCAGCGCGTGATAGGTGCGGCTGCCTGTTGCGACCCACTGGCCAGCGAGCACGCCACTGGCTGCCAGAAGAACGCCTACACTGATGCCGAGGACTCCAGCTTCGAGGGAGGTATCCGACGCGGATCCAAGCGACCCCAGGCCGACGCACGCAAGCACCAGGCCGCCACCGGTAAGCACACTGCCGAGGGCCCAGCGTAGGCCGCGGCCCGTCGTGCGGTCGGGCTCACTCTGCAATGCTTCACCCCTGGCGGCGCGTCGCCGCCGGCCCCAGTTCACGACAACGATTGCGGGAACGATCGAAAACGCGGCGCCAACGACGCCGGCTACGAGCGGCAAGGTCCACAGTGGCGCGAAGGCATCGATGCGGGCGCCATCCGGATGGTCGGGCTGGTAGAGGACTCGCAGCTGCTGGCCGAATCGGTACGTCGATTCCGGGCCCGACAAGTCCGACGTCACGACGTACGTGCGCCCATCGCTCGCGGTGAACTGAAGCATTGGCGCGTAAGCAGCAGCGCCGCCCTTCAGGCGTCCCACCTGCTTTTTCGCGACAACGGTACCTTCCGCACGCGATCCGGAGAAGATCAATGTGGCGCGCTGCACCGTTGACCCGACAGCGATGGCCAGCAGCACCAGACTCCCGATCGCGAAGGCCCCGATAAGGCCGTAGGCAATGATACGTGCACCCATGGACGGCATCATTCAAACAATACCGCGATGAAGTCTGATTCTGCAGCGTCACTCATGGCGTAAGTATATGTGTGGACCGCAGTTGACCCCATGCGGCCACTGATGAAGGACAGATATCGGGGTAGCAAATCGGCTACTGAAGTGGCCTGCCCAAGGACTGGGAAGAGCTGCGCTGCGTTCTGCGCTGCCGCTCCATCCCTTTGAACTCAACGAACTGCGTCGTCGTCGCCCACAGGTAATCCCCGAACAGAAATGGTTCGAACTGCGCTGCACCGGCTAATGGCAGAGGTGCAATCTCGGCATCAGCGCGCGCCTCATAGAAGAACGGAATCGAGCGGCGCTCGCGCCCCGCCCCGATTACCCGATGCTCGGTGGCTTTAATTCGCCCACCGCACCATTGCTCAAGCACCTTGCCAAAATTCACCGCAAGGGTTCCATCCTGTGGCGGCACGTCGATCCAGTCACCGTTGCTGTGGCGTGCCTGCAAACCCTCCACGCCGTCCTGCGCGAGCAGGGTAAGGAATCCCGAATCGACGTGCGATTTACCGATCAGATAGCGGCGCTCGCCCGCATGCGTTACCCACAGATGCGGGTCCGATTCGGCCGTCGTATCGATATCGTCGCGCACGGGATAGCGGATCAGCCGCAACGTCGATAGGCCCCGCTCGAAGAAGGCATCAAAGTATCGCTCCGGAAGTCCTAGTCCGCGCGCGATCGAGCGCATCAACACGTTGGAAATTCTCTCCATATCGCGGTAATAGGCAGCGACAGCGCAGCGCCAACCAGGCAGAACCTCCTCCGGGGGAAGTGGCGTCGCCTCCCGAAGCGGATCAGACGCGTCGACGACGCTGGTCCCATAAGCGACGTCGGCCCCCATATCGATGCCTTCCTTTGCTGTGGGGAATCCCCGCTGCAACGGAAACCAGCCACGGTAGACGTTGGGATGCGTCGGGTCGAATTTCTGGCGCCAAAGCGGCCGGATTTGCTCCAGCGGCAAGTCGAACAAACGCAGTAGTTGCGAGTGCACAGACGCACCAATGTGCACATCCTCGGGAAGAGCATGAATCAGCATGAACCCACTGTGGGCCGATGCAGTCATGATGGTCTGGTCAGTTTCCGCACGGGCTTCTGTGTCGGCGCCGAACAGCGCACTTACGTCGATCGACGGAATGAGATCCTGCACAACGGAATGATACTCCGCTTCACGGCAAATCAGTGATCGCTAAACGGCTTCGGCATGCCGCGCAATGTCTATTCCAACAACGGATGTCCTTCGGGTAATTGATGCGCATACCAGGTCGCGAGCCGATGCCGAATCGTCTTCTCGCCGACCTGCTCTTCCGGCATTGGCGAAATGACCTTGTCGTGCACGAGCAAGCGATAGACGTAAAGCGCCTTGTCGCTCGCCGAGTCGGTCCGCTCGAATTCGACCGCCTTGCGGCCTTCCGCATATTTGACGCCGGCAAGCAAGGCCGCTTTGAACAATTCCGCTTCGTGTTTGAGCTTCTTCATCTGCCACACCAACTCCCTACCCAGCGAACAATTCAACTGCGGCAACTATCGCTCGCTGTCGGAACGTCTCGGATTGACCCGAAGTTGCCGGTCGCCAGCGACCGCTTCCGGGTAGGGAAATCGCGGACTTTCCCATTTGCCAGCATTGGCGCGGTCTCATAGTGCCTTCTGCCGCTGACCGGCACGGAGATGACTCATTCAGGCCGTGCGTCATCTTCTTGTGGAGAGGCTTCCGCCCGCGTGGCCGGGAACTCGCGGCGAGACATCACCGGCTGCGGCGTCAAAGCGGGCGCGCGCGGCATGGATATCGGAATAACGACGATCGGCCCAATCGATAAGGCCCGCCATGGGGTCGAGCAGGGATCGGCCTAGCGGAGCCAGACGATATTCAACGGTCGGCGGCTTGGTCGGAAAGACATGGCGGGTGATCAGTCCGTCACGCTCCAGATCGCGCAGTGTCTGGGTGAGCATGCGCTTGGAGATGTCGCGGACGGCTCGGTGAAGCTCGCTGAAGCGCCGCGATCGCGTCGCGAGGGCCATGATCATGAGCATGCTCCACTTGTCACCGATGCGGTCGAGCACGTCGCGCACCGGGCAGTGTACGGACTGGGACTCGCCCAGTGGATATCGACTGAATCTCTCGATCGCCTTCAATGCGTTGCTCATGCGGGCTCCCTTGAGATTTGCTGGTTACAAAAAACTGCCTCCTTACAAAAGTCGGAGGAAGTCTCTATAAGAGACTAACCCAAAAAGGAGCTCACATGTCGGACTCTATTGCCGCGCTTCTTCTCGTCCCCGGCTCTGGCGGACATCTGTCGAAAATCTCCTGGCGCCAAGTTTTAGCCTGGGCTCTGGCCGCCTTCTTCGTCGCGGGATCACTCAGCAACCTCTTCGCCCCGCGATCTATCTACGAGGAATACCTGAAGTGGGGATATCCGCACTGGTTCCATTTCGTAACCGGATCGCTGGAACTCACGACGGCCGTGTTACTCGCCCGAGCGCCGAGCCGCCTGTGGGGCGCCGCGCTCGGCTTCACTGTCATGTGCGCGGCGCTCGGGACCGTCATCGTCCACGGCGAATACGGGCACGCGGTGGCGCCACTCATCGTCGCGGGAATGTCGATTCTCGTCGGCAGGATCACCTGGCGCCAGCGGCGCTCCGGCTCAGCATGACTGACACCACCCCGCGCGAACCGATTTGTCCGGGCATCATTCATTCCAACTACAGCGCATCAGGATGAATCTCCAGATCGCTAGTTGGTGTTTAACGGCAATCTTAAGATCAGGAGAAAACGCATGTTTTTAGTGATGGGAATTACAGGAAAAGTGGGCGGCGCCACGGCAAGACATCTGTTGGCGCAAGGTAAGAAAGTACGCGCGTTGGTCCGCAATCGCGAGAAGGCGGCGAACTGGGCCGAGCAAGGCGTGGAACTGGTAAACGGGGATTGGAATGATTCGGCAGCCATTGAGCGGGCACTCAAAGGCGTTGAAGGCGCGTTTGTCATGTTGCCGGCTGTATGGGCGCCCTCGCCTGATTACAAAGAAGCAAAGGGCGTGATTGCGAACTATGTTGAGGCGCTTAGCAAGGCCGCCCCGCCACGGGTGGTAGCGCTCTCGTCGATGGGTGCGAATAGAACCAGCGGGCTGGGGATGATCACGGCCTTATCGCTGCTGGAGCAAGGCTTTCGCAACCTCACATCGCCGATTGCCTTCGTGCGCGCCGGCGGGTTTTTCGAAAACTTCAGTTACGGCCTGCACGTCGCCCAGGGCGGCACGCTCCCCGTCTACTACAACCCGACCAGCCGGAGATCGACCATGGTCGCGACAAACGACATCGGCGCCGAGGTGGCGACGCTGCTCACCGGGCCGGCGTGGTCGGGGCAGCGAGTCATCGAGCTCGGCTCGATGATCAGCGCGGATGAAGTCGCCGCCCAATTAGGGGAAGTCCTGAAGGTCAACGTCAAAGCCTTTGCCGTCCCGCGGGCCGGGTGGGCGGGCGCGTTCGAGCAGACCGGCATACCGAAGGGCCACACTGGAGCTGCCGAAGAAATGTTTGAGGCTGTGAACTCGGGATGGATGGACCTCGGACTCAAGGGTACGGAGCACGTAGCGGGTACGACGTCCGCGCGCGATGTGTTTGCGGGCGCACAGAAGGGCGCCAAGGCTTAAGTGAGGTCACGACACGATTCGCGATTTTAAGCACGTTCAGGCGGCTTGGCCGCCTGAACGAATGATTTAATCAGCGTTTGACCCCAACTAAACAGGGTCCCCGGGCTGCTCAAAAACGCTTATCGTGCTTTAAATTCCGTTTCGTGTCTTCTGCTCTAGACCGCCAAGACGGAATGGCGTTCCGCTAACTGCTGCTCGATCAAGCCGAGCAGGTGCCGAATCGCGCGTCATCATGCGCACTTTGTCTTGCTGGCCGTGGCGCGTTGTGTCATTCACAACATCGGCCAGAAATGGGAATGATCGACAGTTGGACTCGCGCTTCATGGGACATGCCTACTGTAAGAGGCGAAACGGCCGCTCTGGGGCGGGGAAGCCAGTCGAACGTCTCAAAGTGGCCCGGAAGCAGCCTATCGTTCAGGATGCGCTGTGCCGGACCAGCCACCAATTCGTGCGCGCTCACACGCAGCCAAGGTGTGTGGCTAGATGCTCGTCTAGCGATTAGGGTATGTGTAAAGATATTTACTTCTCTGCACCGCTCTATATTTTTGCCAGGGTAGTAATGAGGCGGCCCTGCGCTAGGAGAATCCAGCATGTACCTTTCACGACGGCACTGGGCGGCTCGGGCTCTCATGGGCATTTGCCTTTTGTCATGGATCATGCTGCCCGTTTCGGTTCGAGCCAATCAGAGCTTTGAACGCGGCGAGGCGCGGCCGTGCGCATCAAAGGGGGGCCTGGTACCGAGCGGTCTAGTCGTCCTGCTGCCATCGGGCGAGAAGAACTATCAATCCATGGATCTGCAGGTCTTGAATAATCCGTACATCAGTGGCGTCGCCGTGCAGATCAATTGGCGCGACATTGAGCCGATCCAGGGAAGTCCGGACTGGACGAAGCTGGATTCGCTCTTCGCCGCCGCGGGAGCGGCACAAAAATGGGTTCATCTCATCATGTTTCCAGGATTCTTCTCTCCAGCATGGGCACTTGAGGGCGCACAGACCGATCTGTTCGGGATTCAATATGGGCCTGGCAAGGGCACCGTGGCGAGGCTGCCGATGCCGTGGGACCACGTATACCTCGACCGCTGGTTTACCTTCATGAAACTACTGAGCGCACGATACAGCGGGTCGCCGGCGTTCAGAATGATTGCCGCCGCCGGACCCACCTCGGTGTCCGTGGAAATGACGCTGCCGAATTCGCCGGCGGCTCATCAGCAATGGCTTAAAGATTCCTATACGCCCGCGAAATATCTGAGCGCCTGGCAGGAGACTTTCAAGTTCTATGCCGGTGCGTTTCCTAACCAGTGCATTTCCTTGGCCGCACCCGGCCTCCCGATTCTTGCACCTGGGAACAAGGGTCGTCCTGCCCACCTGCGCGCAAAACACGATATGGTCGATCGAGCGATGCGAATCCTCGGAAACCGGCTGGCGATCCAGTCGAGCGATCTTCACGCTGGGCACGCGCAGGTCGAAGCGCCTGACGAGACCGATTTCATAAAGGGATACACGGGACAGATTATCACCGGCTTTGAAATGCGCAGCGGCTCCCAGGGCGACGTCGCCAGCAGGGTAATGGGCGCTGAGGGCGATCCTCCTCTCGCTTTGAGAAGATCAATCGACAAAGGGATGGCGCCAAACAACGCCGGGCAGCATGTCAATTATCTGGAAATCTACGTTGCGGATGTACTTCCGGCCGATATGCAGCCGGCCCTGAGCTACGCAGCGTCGCTCTTCCCCCGATAACGGCATTTCGGGCTGCCGATGCCCTACGGGTTCTACTGTGTCAGCGCCTTCATTTCGATCTTCCTTTTGCTGACATTCTACACGATACGCGTGGTCGCGAACTGGAGCCTTCACTCACTCTTGACGACGACGCGCTCGTTCAGCGGTTCAAGGGGTCGGACGTCATTCCGGTACAGCCGGGCGAACGCGGCGATCTGGCGTGCCGAAATGCCCACCGTGCTCTTCAGCACGAACCATTGCACTCCCTCGGCGCAGGGCAACAATGGCGCTGTGGGCCGCGGGAACGGCGGCTTTCGGGCAGGCATTTCCCGGACCTGGACTTCTGCTCTTGGCCGGCTGCTGACTGTTGCCACCGGTTAGCCGCTAACTGGCGCTTTGTGACCCGATCCGGCCGGTGGTGAACGGCTTTCCGGAATCTCAATTGCGACCACGCAACCGCCGCAGCAGCCGGCGGTCGTGTTTGTCCGGGCGTTCGTCGGGTCTGGGCGTGAGGCCGGCAGCCACTTTCATACGCGCAGTGAACTCCTCACGATGCGCCTTGCTCGCGGGTGTTTCGTCATAAGATCGTGCCGCCTCGCTCGCTGGACCACGACGCAGCGGTACTGCGGCCACAACGCATTCGAACACAACCGCGCCGCGGGTAAAGGTGACGGTATCGCCGGGTTTGACCCCGTGCGAGGGCTTCACACGTTCGCCATTGAGGTGGACTTTGCCGCCACCGACCGCATCGGCCGCGGCAGAACGGGTCTTGAACAAGCGGACTGCGAACAGCCAGCGGTCGATCCGCATGGCGCCCGGCCCTGTCTCTTCAGGTGCACTCATGGCCGACGGAGTGTAATTGATGACATGAAATCAGCTTTCATAAAACTGCGCGGTATATCTTCGCAGAAAGATCTGCGTATCACTGAGTGCATATGACCCGAAACGGTCCCTCGCGTCGCTCGATTGCGGACCCTCAATTCGAGCGGAGCGGACATTCACTACTGAGCGCGCACCGACGGCTGGACGATTCGTGCTCGACTCGACGTCGGACATCGACTCATCCGCCCGCGTCCGCCCCGTCGGATCCAATCATTGCCGCCGGCCCGAAGACCACCCCCGAATCGGTGTGATTACTCGAAGTAGGCCTTGCGTACGTATTGATCCAGCATCCGCTCCGTGTTGAACCACGACCCGTTCAACGCGATCGCATGGCGCATCATGTCCAGATAGCGATCGCGCTCCCGATAGAAGAGCGGCAATACGACGTGCTCAAGCTTGCTGTAGAGCGATTCGGCGGCCGCAGCGGCGTCGGCGGACGCGTCCCCCTTGCCATCGCTGCTGATCGCCCAACCTGTGAATCCCTCGATGCACCCCTCGCGCCACCAGCCGTCCAAGATTGACAGCTGCGGCACACCGTTGACAGCCGCTTTCATGCCACTCGTACCCGAGGCTTCGAGCGGCGGCTGAGGTGTGTTGAGCCACAGGTCCACACCGGCCACGAGCTGGCGCGCCAGGGCCATGTCGTAATTATCCAGGTACACAACGCGAATGCGGCCGCGCAGGTCAGCAATCGCGCTGTACAAGCGCCTTATGAGATCCTTACCGGATTGATCGTGCGGATGGGCCTTACCCCCGAAGATCAGCTGAAGCGGACCTGCGCGTTCGCGGATTGAGGCGAGTCGCCCGATATCGTGGAACAGAAGGTCGGCGCGTTTCCACTCGGTGGCGCGGCGCGCGAATCCAATGGTAAACACGCTGCTCGAAAGGCCGGCGCCAGTCATTGCATTGACGTAGTCGATCAGCGGCTGCTTCGCTCCCAGATGCGCCGCCCACAGCTCCTCTTTCGATATGCCGAGGGCGTAACGTAAGCTCGCGTTGTCTTGTCGCCAAGCGCCAATGTGACGGTCAAAGAGCGCCGCGATCGAGGGGTGCACCCATGTCCCGACGTGTACGCCATTCGTAATCGAGTCAATCTTGTACTGCGCGAACATGAGCGCCGAGATTTCTCCGTGGCGCTTCGCCACACCATTGATGAAGTGGCTGTTGTCGAGCGCGAGATACGTCATGTTAAGGATGCCGTTCAGACAGAACTTCTGAGCCCGCTCGTGGAACTCATCGCCATATCCGGTGATAACTTCGGCGACGAGCCGCAGCGGGAACTGATCGTGGCCTGCGGGCACCGTCGTGTGTGTCGTGAAGACGCACATCGGCTTCACCTGGCGCACGATCTCATCGGTAATGCCGCCGCCAGCGCGGCGGGCAAGCTCGTGGCCAAGCTCCACGATAAGCAGGCTCGCGTGGCCCTCGTTCATGTGAAAACGGCGGATCGCATCGTAGCCGAGCGCTCGGAGCACGCGGACCCCACCGATTCCCAGAACCACCTCCTGGCACAGACGGTAATGTTGGTCGCCGCCATAAAGGAAGTCGGTCAGTGCCCGATCGCGCGGATCGTTCTCAGGCAGGTCCGTGTCCAGCAGGAACACAGGCACCTTCGCGCCGGTGATGCCGACGACATCGTAGCGCCATGCGCGAATCGCAACCAAGCGTCGTTCGATCTCAATTTTGGCGCGCGCCCCGACGGGCTGCAGCAACTGCTCGATTGGCCATGGCATCGCTTCCTCTGTCTGACCGCCGGATGCGTCGAGGTGCTGCCGGAAGTAGCCTTTGCGATGCGCAAGGCTGACGGCCACAAATGGCAGGCCCTCGTCGGCGGCCGACCGGACGGTGTCACCGGCCAGCATGCCAAGACCGCCGCTGTAGGACGGAATGGACTCCGCGAGCCCGATCTCCATGCTGAAGTAAGCGACCGTGTCGGGGTTCGACATGCTAAAGCGCCCTTTTTTTTCAGTGTGAACTAAACCGAATTTCGCCGATCACCCTGCAGATATCATCCGCACAAACTCCGATTGATGTCGATCTCGGACTTTCCGGCTGAGGGGGAGCCTCGCAGCTCGCTCATGCAAGCCAACCAACGTCCGATCATCCTCGCGCGTCAGGAGTCCGTATCGTTCTCGCCTCCGAGCACCCCGCCGAGCAAGCCTTCCGCCATGGCAACCCCTCGCTGTTCGCCAGGCATTGTCACGGATGATCCTTACTCCGCTAACCAAAGCCTGACAAGGGCGCGGTCGAATGTCTCCTTTAAAGCAGTGATCTGGCGTGTGTGAGCGTCTGCTTCTGGCCGGTCGGCGACCCTCAGCCTCGCAGATCGGTCGAAGGTCGCTTCCTGACCCCTTTCTGCCAGTGGTGAGCGTCCGCTTGCGGGCACGTCGGCGACGTATCCAAGTTCGCTGATAGCATTAGTTTGTCAGTGTAGTGCCTCCAGAGCGAGGCTCCGCGCGCGGGAGCAAATATGAGCAAAAACCGATTGGAAGCATTCAGCGACGGGGTGATCGCGGTCCTTATCACGATCATGGTGCTCGAGATGAAGGTACCGATCGGCGAGCGCCTGGAAGCGCTCGCGCCCGTCGTCCCAGTGTTCCTTAGCTACGTTCTGAGCTTCATTTACCTCGGTATCTATTGGAACAACCACCACCACATGCTGCACACGGTCCGCCGCGTCAACGGGACTATGCTATGGGCGAACCTGCATCTGCTATTCTGGCTGTCGCTCATCCCGTTCACGACCCACTGGATGGGGGCGAACCACTTCGCGCCGGTACCGACTGCGCTCTATGGTGCGGTGCTGCTGCTGGCGGCCGTCTCCTACTACGTCCTGCAGCAGGTGATCGTTGCCTCGCAGGGTCCGGAGTCGCTCCTGAAACGCGCTGTCAGGGGCGACTGGCAGGGCAAGTCTTCGCCGCTAATCTACCTCGCGGCGATTCCGATTTCGTTCTGGTCGCCTCACCTCGCGCAGGCGCTCTACGTACTGGTGGCACTAATCTGGCTCGTCCCGGATCGGCGCATAGAGCGTGCAATTGCGAGTCTTGAGCCGTGACTCTCGGCGCGTGCTTTCGTGAGCGCACGGTCCGTGGTGCGCGCAGAGGGATGCAGTTACGCACTCATGCCGGCATGGATAGGCGGCGCGATATCTGTTGGGCCGGCACAACCACTGGCACACAGGCATCGTCGCCCCTGCGGACAGTCGGCTCCCACCCACACCCGCCTCTGGTAAGCGGCAGGTATCGGGCAAATCAATTAAGGCGTCTTACCCGAGGACTTCTGGTGATAGTCGGCGCTGAAGTTGGTTATCTCACGGAAACCAGCGAGTTATGATGTCCTGGTCACTCGACCGGTCGACTTTTAGTAGACGCCAGCGGCGATTCGCCGGTAGACATAGCAGTACCCAGGTATTCGCCCTCAGTTATCCGGTGGGCCGAACCTCTCCCAATACAGTGGCAGTCCCAACCGCGTGGCCAATTCGCGGAACCGACCGTCGGTCCTGAACGCCCGCAACTCCGGAAGCCAGAGTGTCTGCCAATTCGGGGGGCGCACGCCACTGTGCGCACACACGTCTATCGATCGATGGGCGACGTCGAATGCCAGATCGAGCCTGTCTAATTGCGCTAGCCATTGCGCGAACAACATTGCCATTCCGCTGACTGGCAACAGAGTCTCGAGCGACGCATTTAGCAATTGGTCCACGGCCCCGATCGCCCGTTCCCGCAATCGTGTTTCTTCGAACGCGGCGTACACAAGCCGCACAACTTCCGCTCCGCTAACTTCTTGCGGAAGCAAATGCAGCGCGTACTCTAACGCCTCCGAATACCTACCAAGGCGCGCGGCACGATTCGCAAACACCAGTGGTAGAGGAAACGTCTTCTCTGGAAAGCCGAAGCCGACCGCGAGCTGGGCGCAACGACTCGCTTCCTCGTCGTGCCCCACAATGCTATTGGCCATCGCGAGGTTAAGCAGCATGCGCGGATCGTCCGGCTGCAGTGTGAACGCATGACGCAACTGCGCGAGCGCACGTCGTGTGTGTCCGACCTGCTGTAGGACAAAAGTCGCGTGCAGGGTACGCGCCATCGCATCCGCAACATCCAGTGAAACTGCCGTCACGCAGTGTGACTCGGCCGCGAGCCAATCCCATTTCTGGGCGCGAATGGCTCCCATCACCGCGTGGGCGGTCGCGAGTTCAGGATCGAGTTCGAGCGCACACCCGGCATGCCGTTCTGCACCGGCAAGATCATGCGCGAGAGCATGTCCGACGTTGACAGCAAGCAGATGTGCATCCGCCAACCACGCCCACGCGAGCGCGAAGCGTGGATCGAGCTTCAGCGCTGCTTCGAGGTGCTCGACCGCGACCCGGCAATTTTCGGCCGTTGGCCTCTGTAACAGTCGCAAGGCTTGCCGATACAGCTGATCGGCCTCGCCGCGCTGGGTGCGCCTCGGGTCCCCCGCGGCCGTGGTCGCGCCCCGAGACGTCATCTCGATACGGACCTCCGCGATGAAGCGATAGCCCCGCCCCGGAACAGTTTCGATGAAGCGATTTTCGCCGGGCCGCTCCCCGAGCAGTCGCCGGAGTTTTGCGACATTCTGGCTGAGGTTATTCGGCTCGACCTCGGCATCCGGCCAGATCGAATCCATTAGCGTGTCACGAGCGAGCAAGGCGCCAGGGTTCTGAACCAAGTGGACGAGCGTGTCCAGTACCCTTGGAGTGATAGGAAGCGGCCGATCGTCGGCGCATGAGAGCAGCAGGCGATGCTGCAAGTCCAAACGGAAGTCGCCGAACGCATAGACGGGCAAGCCGGCCGATTCGGTTTCCTGTTGAATGGAATTCACGACAATTCACACCGAGGGTTTTACCCTGCTTACGAGGCCATTCTAATGCCAGCGTTTCTGAGGAGTGCTAGCGATGAATTCGGAGCTTGCGCGCCGTCTCAACCCCGCAGACCGGGTTTCAAACTACGGCTCGTCGGTCCCGGGCCAGGAAACGGCGACTGCGAGCGGATTCATTACCCGGATGGTTGCATGGTTCATGCATCTGGATTTTCGAAGGGCAATCTGGCTTGCACCACTGGCCTGGACGCTACACGAGACCGAGGAATGGAACATCAATGTCTTCGAGAAGGAGCACTTCAGAGAACCTGGGTATTTCTCGCTGATCGATCACTCGGTCCTTTGGCTGGGCCTTGCTCAGGTGGCTCTGATAGGACTGCTTTGGACACTCTTGACTGCCTGGCCAAGAAATCCCCGGTTCGCGGCCTTCCTCACACTGCCATTTTTCGTCTACATACCGTTTGCCAACGCACTGCAGCATGTCTTCTTTGCGTTTCACTTTCGAACGTATGCGCCGGGCGTTGTAACTGCGGTGCTATTGGTCGGTCCAGTCGTACTGGGCCTAACCATCAAAGCTGTTCGGGGCCGACTGGTACCGTTGTGGTACGCAGCAATTTTTTACCTTGCAACAGTGCCGACGCTGATTTCCACGATACAAAGCCCAAATCAAATTCCACCAAATATTCAGAATGCTCGAAGGAACGGAGTTCGGACCGCGATGTCCATACTGGGCCGGCCACCATCGGATTTACTCAACCAGCCTCGAAACGACCTGGAGTAATGCAGTCCTCGGCGAGGGACCTTGCTTGATAAGTCGACAATCTCAACGTCGAGGGCGTGACCCGCGCGCCACCCGAAACAGTGAACCGCCGTGCGCGGATGGACGCGAGTCGTCTGCGTTCCCCAGACTCGATTCACTTGGGATGCGCTGGTTCCATGTTGGCAACTATGTACCAGACCATCTTCCATGATCTACCGCCCTGACGCTTGAACTCTGCGATGAAGTTTGTCTTGTGCGTCGTCAGCCCGCCTGTACCACCGTTGTCTTCGTTGTACGTGCCACGGTACACCGCCAAATCGCCGCCGCGCGAAACGTCTACGATTTCATCGATGAGACTGACTTTCCAATTGGGGTCGTGCGCAAATCCCAGTGTGAACCCCTCTCTATCGGCCTCGATGCCAACCATTGCGGGACTGCCACACTCCATGGAGACGATATTTGCGGCGTCATAGGCCGTTGTCTTGACTGCATCATGTGCATTAAGCCCAGCGACGATTTGAGCCACGTCTTTCTTGATGATTTCGGAGACTGCAGCAGCATCTATGGACGTGTCCGCTACTGACGACTCAGTCAGTGCAAGAGCAACGACAACACTAGCCAGACTCGCTCTCAGAGACGCACGAAAGTTCATTGAAAGCCTCCGCCGCTTTTATGTAAATGGCCTGAGAAGTGCTCACCAAGTGAGCGCGCCCCAACCTTGTCGCACTGCTGGTTTTCGCCGCACCTTCTTCCGCTTCGTCGCGCTCGCCTGAGCTGCGCGACGCCCCCATGCTACGGCGTCTATCGACCAGCCAGCGGAGCGAGCCGTCACCATGTCGGCCGAGGCTGCTCGCCTGCGTCCCCGTAGCTCTTCCCCGCGGACTATCCTGATCCCGAGTCGTTCGGTAGAATTCCGGTAGACTTCAGCGCCGAAAACAGCCTGCATTCTCCTGCAGAAATCCGCAGGGCCTTCGATACCGCAGCCGGTGACCCTCTGTCGTCCGGCAGGAAACAGGGTCACCCCGCAGCTTACGCCTTCTCCGCCACTTGTAACCCCGCAGAATCAAACGACACCCCGCACGAGTGATCCGGGCAATACCCTCCCGGATTCTTCGCGAGGTACTGCTGGTGACGAACATGTGATAGCAGGGTCAAAACCCCAGCCTCTCCAGCGGGAGTTTGCGTGAGTACGTCCCCGTGCGACCGTGCCCGGCACCGATAACCTCCAGCGCCATGCCGCATCCATCAAGAAAATGCTCCCGACTACCCGCAAGTGGACAGAGCAATCGGAATCGGCGGTCGCTAAAGTCTCTTGAGTATCGCGCGCGCGATCGTCCGATCGATGTCCTTGTCCTTCTCATCGATGGCGGCGTCGTTGGCTTTGACGAAGGCTTCCGCATTGCTCCGTGCCATGACCCGAAAGTAAGTAGCCCCCTTCTTCACGCTGAGGTTGAAGACCATGCCCTTGGCCTTAGAGAAATATGCGTCGTCGCCGATACCGCCCTCAGCCGACGTGACTACATTGGGAAGCGGAGTCTTGCCGATCTCGTATTGCCGCTCCGTAATGAAGTCGATTCTTACATTTCTGGCCTGCTTCTTGCCTTGCTCGTGCCACGTACAGAAGCGCGTTTCAGTCGGCGTCAGACGCTCACCGGCGACCACCGCAACTCCCAGCGCGGCGGCAACCTCCGCCGGAGTGAGCATCGCGCAGGCATCGAGCGATGCCGCAGCAGCCTGAGACCCAGGCAGCCAAGTGCTTGCCACGCCGAGGGCAGCGGCCATGACCAGTACCACAGTTGGGCGAGCATCCATTCGCGCTCTCCTCTTCTGACGGCGCAGCGACCTTGCGGCCAGCCTACTCCTGATCCTGTCGCACCTTCAAACTTGTGTTCAGTCCTGGATTGGCATCGAGCGGCCGCGGGTGTCGTCGGCAGATAATGGTCAGTGACTCGCTGTAGAATGTATTCGCGGATTTCATTCACATGCGCAGTCCTTCCCCGCGGACTTTCCTTTGACCGAAACAGCGGTAGAATTCCGGTAGACCTCAGCGCCGAGAACAGCCGGCGTTTTCCTGCAGAAATCAGCAGGGTCTTGAATCCACCGGTTGGTAACCCTCTGTCTTCCGTCAGAAAACAGGGTCACTCCGCAGACTACGCCTTCTCCCCTGCTCGTAACCCCGCAGAATCAAACGAAACCCCGCACGAATGATCCGGGCAGTAGCCATCCGGATTCTTCGCCAGATACTGCTGGTGATAGTCGGCGCTGAAGCTTTTTCCTGCACGGAAATCAGCGGTTTATCTTTTCGTGGTCATGCTGTCGGTAGACTTTCGGTAGACGTTGACGTCGGTACACCGGTAGACCTACTTGGTCCCCGTAGATGCCGCTCACGCCCGGAGGCCGGTCACGGCCCGCCGCAGCTCGTTGCGCTCTTCGAGGGAGAGCACCCGCGGCGTGACGGTCGGCGTGAGCGTTCGGGGATCAAAGAACAACGAGTGCCGATGGTCGCCGCGCATTCTCCAGCGCAGCGCAAATCCCGCGAAACGCAGCACAACCAAGATCAACGGGCTCCCGGCAGGCAATGAGGACGCATCGCCGCGCGCGAACTTGCGGAACACCCATCCGCGAATCGGCCCGAGGGACTTTCCGAGTGTCGGGTCGTCACCCGGCCGCTCGATGCAGCGATGAATCAAGCCGATGAAAGGAAGACCGCCTGTCGGTGGCGTATTACCGATCGGCGTGTTGCAACAGCCCGCGTACCAGCGGATGAGGCCCCGCGGCGAGAGGCGCATGCAGGCCAGCCGCTCCCTGCCCACGGTGAGTTCGAGCTTCGCTGGCGACATCTGGAAGACCTCCGTGCCCCCGAGTGGATCGAGGATGTCCTCAGGTTGACCGAGGAAGTGCGCGAAGGCCTGGCAGTCATCGCAATAACAGACCGCGTGATTACCGGTGTAACCCGAGACGTCGCGCGCCACGCCCTGCAGCGCGCCGCAGGAGCATCGGAGTTTCAAGTCTCTCGACATCGACGTTCAGTTAAGCGGCCGCACGCCCACTCCGTAATAATGCGATGTACACGGTATGGGGCGAGAAATCCATCCTCAATCCCCTGCCGCAAGCTGTAAGTGTAAATGGGATTGCCAAAGTAGCGGTACGTGTCGATGTTGTCGCTGCGAAGCGGAGTCGCTGTCATGCCGAGCTGATAGGCAGGTTCGAAGTACTCAAGGATGCTACGCCTCGAGCTCTCGTCCTTGGCGCTGCCGCGACAAGCGACTGATTCTAATCTTATTTCCGGCCTACGCTGAGATTATCAGCAATAGTCGGCGCTGAAGAGATTCAAGGACGGAGTTCTGGCGTCGCAGTCATTCGGCCGGTAAACCTCCTGCAGACCTCGACGTCGTCCAACGGAAGAACAAGCCATCAGCCCGATGGGAAGCGACGTCCGAGTTTGACCCCAAGGTGTCCGTCGAGAATGACTGCTTTGCGGCATCAGGTTCTCAGGCTGACGCTGTCGGCGTCCAGTCGCCTGCGCATCGTCGCGACTTTCGATTCGATACGAACGAGATCCAAGCGCTGTCATGTACCGCAGACGCGACAGACAGCCGTTGGCTCAAGGGTCAATTCAATCGTGCAATGCATACTCCCTCGGCTCTCCGCGTCTTTTTCTGTTGCCGCAACGCCACCGATCGCTACGGCCGGTTCCGGAATCGTGTCCTCGATGTTGAAGAATTCGTCATCCACTATGTGTATCGCAATTCGGAAATGCAGCGTAGCATTCATTCAATATGACCAAGGAGTCGGTCATGCAAACAATTCGCCTCTTTGCCCTAACAGCTGCATTTGGTTCGATCTGGCTTCTATCAAGCTGCGCGACGACGACGCCAACGTCCACAACGACCGCAGCTCCATCGGCCCGTATCACAGTGCTCTATGATGCCTTCGGTAAAGATGCGGCGATGACCAAGGATTGGGGTTACGCTGCGCTGGTGGAAATCAACGGCAAGCGCATCCTGTTCGATACGGGTGACGACGCGGCGGTACTTGCCAAGAATGTGAAGGCCAAAGGCGTCGATCTCACCAAGCTCGACTTCGTCGTGTTATCGCACCGCCATAGCGATCATGTGAGCGGATTGTCCTATGTGCTGAGTGTGAACCCGCAGGTCAAGATCTACGCGCCCAAGGAAGGCTTCGGCATTTTTGGCTCCGACCTGCCGAGTAAGTTCTATCGGAAGGACGACTCACTACCCGCAGAGATGCGCTACTACAACGGTGCGCCGCCGGAGACCATGAAATTCGGCACCCTCTTTCCCGGTGCCAATATTCAGTTGATCGACAAGACCACGGAAGTGACACCGGGCATCACGCTGATCGCCCTGATTTCCGATGCGCCGGGAACGAAGGAACTGAAGGAGCTGTCTCTAGCGATCGACACGCCGGACGGCGTCGTGCTCGTGGTGGGCTGCTCGCATCCCGGCATCGAGGCGATTGTTGCTGAGGCAGTCAAGATTAATCCGCACATTCACTTTCTCACTGGCGGCTTCCACCTAGTGGTGGCTCAGGATCCAGTCATCGAGAAGGTTGCTAATGCACTGCATGACACCTACAAGGTGGATTACATCGCCCCGGGCCACTGCACCGGCGAACCGACCTTCACCGCCCTGCAGAAGGTGTTCGGCGACCGTTATCTCTACGCCGGTTTGGGGACCACGCTGAGTATGGGTGCAAACCCGCGCGCTGCATCGAATCAAGGCGGCGCGCCTGTTCTGGACGACGGCGATTCGCGCAGCTACCGCACGTTACTCGCCCAGAGCGATGATCTGCTTGAGAGCGGCGTTAGCGTCGTGCGTCTCGCACGGGTTCAGTAACGATCTGGTCAAAGCACCAGATCCCCGATTAGCCCGAACGGGCTTCACTGTTGCTGCTGTAACCTCCGCGGAATCGGCTATGACTGTCGGCTTTCAGGCAACTAATTCGATCCCCTGAACTTCCGGTCTTGGCCGGTCAGCGACGGTTGACCCGCCTATCCCTGCTGTTGACCCACACCTGCCTGCCACCAAGGTCCGCTACCGGGGATCCGAATTTGCCAGCTTGCGCAGTTCGCCGACCGTTGCCGCCTTCGGAGTCTCGGGCCGCGCGCCGAAGTCTAACGTTGTACCGCCGGGATACTGCTGCTGATACGGACCGATCTTGTGTAAGGCCCAGCCACCTAGCTTCATTGAGTCCGGAAACGAAACCAGCGTGCCCGGATCGGCGACGCGACCAGCGAGGTTCATTGTCACAGGACGTCCCTGATTAGTGAAGGTGAACGAGAGCTGGTAGGAAGCGGGTGCACCCGAAGATTCGACGGTTACAGTTCCGTCAACCGTCCAAGGAGAGCCATATTGGCCGGATGCGCTCGAGGTTGCGACTGTTATCGGGTTTGTCTTATCGGAGTAGGTGACATGCTGAGCCGAGCCAGGAATAGGTGGCCCCTTGGGGAGGCCGGACTCAAGTAGCTTCATGACTAATTGAGAATTCAGGCCCGCGACATCCATCGAGTCGATTTCCGCACCCGGAGTCGGGGTGAATCCCCGAGTAAGCATCCAGCGCCCAGCGATTAAGATGATCGTCCCTTTGGTGCGGCCGCTGCCGTCGCGAATGTCCACTGTGATTCGAGCGTCGCCGCTTGCCCCGATCTCAAGGCGAGTGTTGATGGCACCATCCTGCCCCGGCACTGTCTGTATTACGCTTATGTCCTTTGCAACCCAGACGGAGCCGCCGCTCGCCGCGTGAACGGGCAAAAAAACCATCGCTAACGCAAGTGTGAGCGCCAGAATCGAACGATAACGCGCGTTCATGTCCCGGTCAGCTTACCTCAGGCAAGGAACGGCTGCTTTATGACGGGCATCTTTGTAAGCTGATGGACGGGTGTTGGCAGGCTGCTGCCCGATGACGGAGGACCGCCCTTGACCCACTGCAGACCATCGCGACCGTCTGCTTTGTGGCGATTAAGACTTCGAGGTGCGCCATCGGTTGCGAAGGAGCTTGCAATTCTGCAGGTCCGAGGCGGTGTCTGCTTTCATGCAGCAACGACTATGAAACCGCCAAGATTTTTTGATACTCCTCTACTGCCAGAGCCCAAGCCCACAACTGTCATTGCTGGGGTTTTCGGGCAGGATGGTCCTCCGTATCGCAGCTGATCGCGCCGCATTCAGGCGCTGGATCCACCGGCGCTCGCTCAGTTCCAGCTGTACGCTGCGCGCAGCCAGAGCAAACGGGCCGGCAGCAAGTAGAATGACTGACTGCCAAATTCACTTGCGGATACAGGTGCGCGCCGATTGGTCAGGTTGGTACCTTCAAGCGCAAGCCGGTAACAGCCAAGGGTATAGCTGACTCCCGCATCGACCGCCAGGTAGCCGCCTGCAGGCGCAATATTCTCCTCGTCCAGAAAGCGCCGGCCGACGTATTTCATCACCACCGTCGCACTCAGGTGCTGCGGCGGCGTGTACAGCAGGCCCGCGGAGGCGAGCACATGCGGTGACAGCGGCAACTGCCGGCCCGCAACCTGCACGCTCGAGACGCCATCGAAGAACAGATACTGCGTGAAGCGTGCATCGTGGTACGACCCGTTGACCGCAAGAGCGAGATCCGTCGTCACCTGGTATCGTGATTCGACTTCGATGCCCTGAAGCCTTTCTCCGGCGGCGTTGGCAAGTTCCCCGCTACTGGTCGTGACGACGAGATTGTTGAAGTTCATCAGGAACAGTTCCGTCTGGTAGGTCAGGCTCCCATCGGCGGCGGCTCCCTTCAGACCCGCCTCGTAACTCTGGGCCGTCTCCGGGCTCAGCAGATCCGGCGTGTAATCGGGACCGAAATCGATCGCGGAGGGCTTGAACGCGTTTCTGAAATCCGCATAGACCACGGCTTCATCCTTGCCCGCATTCCACAGGCGGTAACTGACGCCGATGGTCTCGGACGGCCGGATCATCGTCTTGCTGACGCTGTCGGACGCCAGCTGTGGTGGCGGCAGGACCAGATCAGTGGAATTCTTGTGCTCGTAGGTCTCGTTGAGGCGGATGCCGCCGAGCACGTCCCACCGATTATCGAGCTTCCAGTCGTACTGCAGGTACTGGCCGGTAAAGAGGCGCCGATCGTCGATGGTGCCGATTTCATTGACCGTCAGCCGCGTCGTCGGCGGTGGAAGCACCGACCCGTCGAGCGGCACTGTGTAGGCACCGTTGCCATTCAGTGTCGTCTGGCGGCCGAGGCCGTAGAGCAGATCGGCACCGACGATCACCGTGACGTCGCCTGAATGGCGATTGGTCAGGTGCGTATCGAAGTACCCGTCATCGATGTAGCGGCGTTGATTCTGGGTGTCGGCGGACCCGCTCAGATCCGGATGCAGAAACGCCCGGATGTCGGTGACGTCTGAATAGGCATAGGAGGCCAGGGTATCCCAGACTCCCCAGGCGGTGGGTCGCGAGTACCCTACCGCGAAGTGATACTTGTTCTCGTCGATCTTCGCATCGGCTGGGTTGTAATTCGCATTGATGGGCGTCAGCGCGGTCAATGCGGCGCCGTCCCGGATGACCGGACTGGGCGGCGCGTCACGAACAAAGGACAGATCGGCGTCGAGGCTCAGCTTTCCCGCCGCCAGATCGAGCTCGCCGCGATACAGCGCTTGTTCGTTGGCGACGACTTCCCGGGCGTCTGAGAATCCAAGACGCTGTCCGCTGATCGCGACCGACTGACGATAGCCGTCTATTGCAGGCAGCGCCGCCGAGGCCGATCCGCGTATCGAGCCATAGCTGCCGTAGGCCAAGTCTGCCTCATTGGCCGCTTCACCGGCCGGATAATGGATCGCGTTGACCACGCCGACGAATGAGGTCGCGCCATACATCACCGGCGCGGCGCCCTTCAGCACCTCGATGCGCTGGATATCGGCGAAATCCAGTGTCGTGATGGCCGGGTTGAAGGCGCCCCCCCACGGCACGCCGTCCACGACCAGCAGGAACGCATCGAACTCGTGCAATCCCCAAAACGAGGGCACCGCGCTCGAGGGCCCGGCGTCTCCGCCGGCCGGTGCCTCAACCCCCGACACTAGGCTCAACGCGCCGGCCAGGTCGCTTGCCCCGCGGGCACGCAGTTCCTGGCCCGTCACGACCGATAGGTCTGCGGGTATCTGGTCGACAGGCTCAGGCAACCTCGTCGCCGTGATGACGACTTCGTTGATCGGGTCGGCAAAGGCGGGGACGGCAATTCCCATTGCCGCAACGAGCACGCAGCGCGCCGGCCGGAAGGACTCAACGGCGCGCGCCATCGACTGAACGGCGCAGCGGCATTGAATTCAAGTTGCCGTATGCTTGCCAGCGCGGCGCCTGCGACCGTGACGTGCCGGCAGCAAAGCAACTCCGGTGTGACAGGCACCTGTAGCTGTAGCTTATTAAGGGGTCATCGATCGAGAGCGCGCTCTGCGTCAGCCGCGATGCGCTGCCGAGTTTGCCGGAGTGCATGATGAACGCTCGTCATCTAGCGGTGGGTCGCACTGGGCTACGCGGCCAGGCGCAGACGCTTAGAAAGCTTATGCACCCCCATAGGCGCTAGTCAAGTACCTGTAGCGACCGCATGTGTCAGCACGGCGGTAAGCATCTCGTGTCAATGAAAGTATCAAATTCAGTGATACTTTTCTGCTACTTGCCAGAAGCAGCTTACGAATAGGAACGTCGCGGGAAGGCGCATGCGCTTCAAACGACTGAATCGATAAGTGAGGCTTGTTGGATGGCGCAAACTTCCAAATGCGCTATTGCTTCGGCGGCGGCGCACCCGCGCCAACCGGCCAGCTTGAGATGGCCAGTGGGGTAAGATACCCGCCACAGAACCGCCGTTCGGGGCTTCGGGAGGGAAGCTGAGAACGAAGACATTGATACTTTTTCCATTTTGGTCCCCCGCGTGCGGCGTCTTGCTCGAATTTAGCAACCGGCCAAGCAGTGCGGGCAAATTGCCGAATCGTGATCGAGCTCGCGCCAAATCGAATTGAAATTCCCGCCGCCAACCGCTGGAGGCTCTTCATGCGTTTTCGCCTCTCTGTTCATCAAACCACACTTACTTGCGCAACGGCGCTTTGGCTTGTGTCTCTAGCCCCCGCGCCGGCCGCCGAGGCGGGTACGGTGGTGGATCAAAGCCGATTCCAGGCATTGCATTGGCGCGGCATCGGGCCGTACCGCGGCGGCCGCGTTCTCGCGGTGACGGGCGTAACCAGCGAACCCAATGTCTATTATTTCGGGGCCGTCGCCGGCGGCGTATGGAAGACCACGGACGGCGGGGTGTCCTGGATACCGCTGACGGATCAAACGACGATCACGTCCATCGGCGCCATCGCCGTCGCACCCTCCAATCGTGACATAGTCTATGTCGGCGCCGGCGAGGCGAGTCCGCGCGGGGACATCACCAATGGCAACGGTGTCTTCAAGTCTCTGGACGGCGGTAAGACCTGGCAAAGCTTGGGCCTCTCGGACACCCGCCAGATCGGCGCCCTGATAGTCGATCCCAAGAATCCCAACATCGTGCTAGTGGCGGCACTCGGCCATGCCTTCGGGCCCAACGCCGAACGCGGCGTATATCGCACCGCAAATGGCGGCAAGACGTGGGCGAAAGTTCTTTCAAAGAACGATACCACCGGCGCGATCGATGTCACGTTTGACCCGCACAATTCGAAGATCGTGTACGCATCTCTGTGGCAGGCCCTGCGCCAGCCGTGGACCTTCTCGAGCGGCGGCGAAGGCAGCGGGCTCTACCATTCCACCGACGGCGGGATTACCTGGTCGCGCTTGTCCGGTAACGGACTTCCTTCTGGCATTCTCGGACGAATCGACATTTCGGTGTCCGGCGCCGATTCAAAACGCGTCTATGCGATGATCGAAGCCAAGCACGGCGGCCTCTTTCGCTCGGACGACGCCGGAGAGCATTGGAAGCTCGTGAACGACGACGGCCGGCTGCGCCAACGAGCGTGGTATTTCTCGAAAATCTACGCCGATCCAAAACATTCCGACACAGTCTATGCGCTCAACACGGGCATGTTTAAGTCGACCGACGGCGGCAAGACGTTCAGTCTCGTATCGGCGCGGCACGGCGATCATCACGGGTTGTGGATCGATCCGGCAAATTCCAATCGACTCATCAACGGCAGCGACGGCGGCGCCACCGTTTCGCTCGACGGCGGAAAGACCTGGAGCCAAAGCGACAATCAGCCGACCGCGCAGTTCTATCATGTATCGGTTGACAGGAGCTTTCCCTATCGTGTCTATGGTGCGCAACAGGATAGTTCGAACGTCTGGATCAAGAGTGCCGACGATGAGGGCGTGATCGACCAACATGACTGGGACACCGCGGGTGGCGGCGAATGCGGCTTCGTATTCGCCGATCCGCGCGATCCGGACATCATCTATTCCGACTCGGAAAACGTCATCAATCGCTTCAACCGGCACACCTTCCAGTCCGAGAACATATCCGTGTGGCCGTTTGATGCGTCGGGGCGGGCGGCATCCGAGCTCGAACATCGCTTCAACTGGACCTCGCCGCTGATGATGTCGCCGCACGATCCGGACACACTTTATTGGGGCGCGGAACGCCTGTTCAAGACGACGGACGACGGCAAAAGCTGGACCGTCGTGAGCGGCGATTTGACCCGCAACGAAAAGTCGAAACAAATCGCCTCGGGCGGACCGATCACCAAGGACATCACCAGCGTCGAATATTACGACACGATCTTCGCGATCGCGGAGTCGCCTTTGGTGCGCGGCCATTTGTGGGTAGGTACGGATGATGGGCTGATCCAGGTGTCGAGCGACGACGGCGGCCATTGGAGCAATGTGACGCCGCCAGACATGCCGCAATGGAGCACGATCAGCATGATCGAGCTCTCGCATTTGGACGACGGCACGGCCTATGTCGCGGTTGACCGGCACAAGCTCGACGACATTCGCCCCTATATCTTCAGAACGTCCGACGGCGGCACGAGCTGGACGCGACTGGATGCGGGATTGCCCGACGGTGCCGTCGTTCATGCCGTGCGTGAGGACCCAGCGAAACGCGGGCTCCTCTACGCCGCCACCGAAACTGGCGTGTTCGTCTCCTTCGACGACGGCGCGCACTGGCAGAGCCTGCAGCTCGATCTGCCTCACTCGCCGGTACACGATCTGGTCGTGAAGGACAACGATCTGGTCATCGCGACCCACGGCCGCTCATTCTGGATACTCGACGACGTCACGTCGCTGCGCCAGATTGCGGCCGGCTCTTCCGACCCCGAGATTCAGCTCTACACGCCGGAGGTGGCATACCGGCTGTACTACCCCGATCAAGTGGACACACGTCGTCCGGTCGGCCAAAACCCGCCTGCCGGCGCGCTCATCGACTATTATTTTGCGACCAAACCCGCGGGTGATGTAACGATCGACATTCTCGATTCCGATGACAGACTTGTGCGCCATTTCTCGAGCTTGTCGGCAGGTAGAGCGGAACAGCCGCCGGAATGGCCCGACCAGATAGTTCCGACCAATACCCTGCCGGCGGCCCAAGGCATGAATCGCTTCGTCTGGAATCTACGTTATGACGACCCGGTACAGATTCCAGGTGCATTTTATGTAGGCGTGGCCCCGCGCGGGCCGATCGCGCTGCCTGGCCGTTACACGGTGAGACTGGCTGTTGCAGGACAAAGCCAGACCGCGCCGCTCGAACTGCTGCGCGACCCGCGGATGAAGGGCCCGGAGGACGGCCTGCACCAAAAATTCGCGCTCTCCATTGAGACCTGGCACGACATCGACGCGCTGCACCGCGCGGTCAACGACATTCGCGACGCCAAGGCGGAGGTCGCAACGTTGCACAAGAAGCTCGACGGCAAGCCGGGAAGCGCAGGCCTTCTCGCGGAAGGCGACGCGCTCGTTGCGGCGGTCGAGGCGATCGAAGGTAGGCTGATGCAGGTCAACATCAAGGGCTCGGAAGGCAATCTCAATTTCCCGGATATGCTCAACGAGCAGATCTATGCGTTCGCGGGCCTGCTCGAGGATGCTGATACCGCGCCGACGAAGCAGGAAGTCGAATTTTATGCCGTGTTGCATGCGCAGCTAGAGGTGCAACTTAACGCCTGGTCCGACGTGAAGCGCACGGCGCTTGCGTCGTTTCGAAATCATCTGAATCAGGCGGGGATCTAGAGTGGGCGAATAGCGGCCCGGGAGAGGCCGGGAGAGGGCCGAGGCACTTCGACCAACACGACTTGGTGACAGAGCCTTTATCTTTGGCTTCGATGGAAAGGAGCACTCTCAGCGCAGCTCGACATCAAAGAAATCCAGGGTGTGCGAAATCCAACTCACGCCCCCGCTACCATTTTGAACGGGCGGTTCACCCGCGCTGACACTGCCGTTACCTGCTCGCCAGGCAGCTCCGGGCGGACCGCTTTGAACTTCCGAGTTTGACCCTGAGCGGCCTCTTCGCCTTCCCAGCGAGCCGCCAACCAAGGCGAGCACACCGACAGGCGCGGTGCTCCTCAGCTATGCCTCGTGAGCTGCCGCCTGGTCGATGGCGATTGCTATCCTGGGCGGGGCGATCGCGATCAACTTCGTGCGCGCCCCGGTGCTGTTGGTTTCGTTTGCCGCAGGTTCGTTTGTTTGCGCCTACCGGTCTGTCGTGAGCGAGAATGGTAAAGCGATTCCACGCCGTGCCTGGTTCTTCGAAGAATCAGCGCACCTTCCACCATCGTTGAACACGAGGAGAATACCGATGCGTTCCATCCCTGTTCGCTGGAGTCTGTTGGGAGTGGTCTTGATCGCCATCGTCTATGGAGGTACGGGGCTAGTGCGCGTCGTCCGCGCCAGCGGCGCAGGTCATGATCACACGGTCTTCTCGGCCCAGCTGCCGAACGTGCCCGGTAAGACCCTCACGGCAATTGTGGTCGAGTACGGACCCGGAGGCAGTTCACCAGCGCACCGTCATGCCGGCAGCGTCTTCGCCTATGTACTCTCCGGACAAATTCGGTCGGAGAATTCCGCGACTGGGCCAGTGCGGGTCTATCGCGCCGGGGAGACCTTCTTTGAGCCCCCGGGCAGCATTCACCTGGTTAGTGCAAATGCGAGTGACACGGAGCCTGCGAGCCTCCTTGCGGTCTTCGTTGCAGACGACCATGCACAGTTGACTCAACCCGCACACTGAGCGGCTCGATGGCCCTGGACGGCCTTGTTGAGTGCCTCTGACCCGATCCACATCGCACGCAGAACACACTCATGACTGTGACAATGAAAGCCAATCGCATCCACCGCTCGACAGGCCCACGAGATGCTGGAGCGTCTGCGGCCGCTGCCGGCCGGGAAAGTCGTACTCAACGCACTGGGCGACTCGTGACGCATCGCGGTCGAGAGCCTAGCCCGCGCGACCCTGATCAAGTGGCGCGCACGACTCAGTAAGGGCCCGGTACCATGCGCTGCGACAGCCACCAGATGTTGCCGGAAGGGTCCGCAACGCCACCCTGTCGATCGTTGTAGGGCATGTTGGCGACGGGTCCGAGAGACCGTCCGCCGGCTGCGACCGCACGAGCCATGGCTGCATCGGCGTCCTCGACGTAGAGATAGTACGTTCCACGCGATGGCTCGAATCCCCCCTGGGCCTCGCTGACCATGATCGTGGTATCGGCAAACCGTACATGGGCGTTGCGCACAACGCCCTCGGGCGAGGCGAGTACGTCCAAGACCTCGCCGCCGAGGCCTTGAACGAGAAAAGTCAGATAGCTACGCGCATCCGTTACGAAGATGTACGGAAACACGGTTGTGAAGCCGGGTGGGATGTGCACGTCGATTCCCTGAAGTCGGTGCCGAGTGTCCGGTTGCGAGGATCCTACCTCAGTCCCTGGGTGTCCGCTCCTGGCCGGCAGCCGCCTCGTGGGCCGCTCAGGACCGGCCATTGGCGCGGCTTAACCGGGGCCGACCGCCCAACTAGCGCTGTTTGACCCGTTGCGGTCTGTCGCGAACGTCCGCAAGGGAGAAGTCCAACTCCAGGGAATACGCCCTTCGGTAATCAGGCCACAGGGGTACCTGGCGCTGATTCAATGTGAACGCCTTTCAGAAAGTCTTCGAACTCACTCCATTGCGACGAGTCCAGTTCGCCCTCCAGTCCGCGCTCCGAGAAGCTCGCCCTAATACCCGCACCGGGAATGGTGGGATGGGCACAAACGAATCCACGATCAATCGTGACAAGCATGGCGCCGCCTGAATTCGGGGCATGCTTATCCAGATAGCGAATGGTGTATCTGATACATTGCGTGGGCCGCGACTCATCAGTCTGATGGGAATTTTCAAGAATTTCAGTGCGGGCCGGATCGGACACAACACTCGGAACGAGCGCCTCTTCGACTGGGACGCTCTTATCGAGCTCCCCAAATGACACAGCTGCGAATAGCGTGTGGGTCTTCGTCGCAAGTTGGCGCCGGTATATCGCATTCATAGGCGTCTGTTCCGAGATCCTCACGTACCAGCCGGAGCCAACCGGAGGACGGACTGAAATCCGTGGTATTGCTGCCTGGATTTTGTGTGGGTTGTAGGCTGCTCGTCGAGATTAAAGAGGCCCGCCTGTACGCTGGCAGTGGCTAGGAGGGGAGTTATCGCCATTGCACTCCAACGAATTCTCAGCATGATCGAACTCCAGTCCCGAGTTAATAACGCGAGTGACTTCAACCACGGTGTACGATCCTGTCTCCACTTGGGTCAATTTGACCATGACTCACGGGCTCTTGCGCGGTCCGTCAACGACTGGAGTTGCCCCGACTTTTGCGGGCTGGGTTGTAGCGCTGGTCTTGACCCCTCGCTGCCGTTCACGGGCGACCGCTTGCGAGAAGCCGAATGTGGCAAAGCAACCGCCTTTCCGAGCGGGCGCTTCGTCTCCAACTTCCCGAGTCCCGATGCATCTCCTTGTTGTGGGAAGTCCGGGGCTAGAACTTCAAGTGCTCGCTGAAAAACGGCAGCACCTTCGTCTGCAGCCGCTCGGCCACCCTGTTGATGTGGTCGCCTTGAAACACTTCGGCGACGTGCGCGATCCCATAGCTGCCGAGCAGCCGGTCGAGCGCCTGCACCGACGGCAGGATGTCGCCGAATTGTTCCTGATCGCCCGCATCGAACGCGATCGTCAACCTTTTCAAATCGGGCACGTGCTGGTGCAGGGTGATGAGCGGAGAATTCGCCGTCCATTGCGCAATCGTCTCGGGAACGATGTCTCCATCGACGATCGGCATGTCGAAGAACAACGGCGGATGCGCGGGGTTCGGCGACCATGCGGCAGCGGTCGCCAGAGTCGCCTTCCCGAAGAAATCTGAGTCCGCGAGCTGCTCCGGGCTTTGCACGGCCGCCGCCCTGGCGACTGCGTCCTTGTCTGGCTTGGTGTTCGGGGTCAGGCAGCAAGGGCTCATGGCATAGATGCTTGAGAACACCTGCGGATATTTCATGCCGATGCGCAGCGTGCCGTAACCACCCATTGAATGTCCGGCGAGGCCCCGGCTTTCGCGCCGCGCTAGCGTCCGATAATGAGTGTCGATGTACGACACCAATTCCTCGGCGATGAAGGTTTCCCAATCGCCAACCACCACCGAATTCGAATACATGCTGCCCAGGTACTTCGTGAACGCATTGGGCATGACGACGATCATCTCCTTCACGCCTTGTTGGTAGGCGGCATCGACGGCGGCCGGCACGTTGACGAAGTGCGGGCCGCGCAGTCCGAACCAGCGGTCGTCGGAATCGGTGAAGCCATGCAGCAGATACAGCACGGGATACCGGCGCCAGAGGCTCCTCCCATAGCTCGGCGGCAGATAAATCGAGACCTGCCGGTCGGGACTGTCACCTTCGAGATTGCCCTCAAGGGCGCGTCCATGCACAGCTAGCCGCTGGTACTTGCCTGCCGGGGGATGGACCGGGGCCGCAGTTTCGGCCGAAGCGGGCGCCTGCCCGAACGCGCGCATGCTGAGCATGAGAATGGTGACGATGACGGCAGCGCGGCCGATACCAGCGTTCATGTTTGCCCCCGCTTACACATTACGCGATCGCCGGCACATGGCAGCGGCCGGCTGCTTGATCGATTCTACACTTGATGACGGGCACGAGCTGACGTCAACTGCTGACCCCAAGCGGACAGCGGCGACGTCTGGTTTGTGGCTGTTGAACGCTGTGCCGTTAGCAGGCCCCTTGCGCGGAGAAAAGCACATTTAAAGCCTGTCTTCCTGTCGCCGTATTGCGACTTTGGCCCAGAGCCGCCGGTCACTGGACAAATGGTCCCCAAGCGGCGATGCTCGTGCCAACACGATCTTGAGATGCGGTCGATTCTGGGCGTCTTGAACAGACCCCGAACCGGGCATGTCTTGAGACTGCAGCTATAGGGCAAACCCGTTCGAAAGTCGGGGACGCAAAGCTACCGGTCTAAGGGCCTGACAGCCTAAGACAGCGGGGTTGCCACTCCACTCCCAGGTGTGAGCGTGCAAGCTCGGCCGTAGATCTAGCGCTCTCCCGACCAATACTCGAACGTTTGTTTAGGGAGAGCTTATGAGGTCCGCATCGGCAAGGCCCACCGGGTCGTCTAACCCCAATCCAGCGCGTCGAGCGCAGGCTGGTACTGGCCGTTTCATGCTCACGCTGTGCCGGCTGGCTGCACCCGTGCGCATTCGGCCACCCAAGTCACCGCGGCTAAAGCCTTTCACGTTTTTCATGAGTCGCGCGCTGCAGCCGGATGGCCGTGAGAGTTTGTACCTTCACATGGGGTACTTCGAGACGCTGGCAGGTGCCGAGCGATGGGTGGAAGCTGTACGCCCCCGTTATCCCAACGCGTTCGCAACCATCGCAACAGTCGAGTCTTTGCGACCGGCCACTTCCGAGGCGCCTTCGTTGCCGCCCGCTGCTTTTCAGCCGCTAGTTCCGCAAAGCAGCGCCCCTACTCTGCTCAAAGACGACTCGTTGACCGACACACAAGTCCTAGAGATTCTGGAAGCGCGCCGTGTCTACGCAGTTCAGCTCGACGTTGATGAGAGGAATCGCGATCAGATCGCGTTGCTCCGCCCCGACGACACAGGTGTTCGGCGCGCTTTGAAGGAGGCTGTCGCTCAGGGTGCGCCGGTTTCCTTTGCCGTGCAGCTGCACTGGTCGGCGCAGCCAATCGACCTGAACCGAGTGTCGTCGCTCGCTATATTCAAGCCATATACCCTCTACGCTACAGAAAGTCGGCGGGAGGGGCGGTCTCGCTATTTCCTTCGGCTGGGTTTCTTCGCAGATCCTTTGTCTGCAAAGCAAGTCGCTGTCCAGATGCGTTCAGCCTTCGCCTCCGCAGCTGTGGTGCCCGTTGTAGACCAGGAGGTCAGGCGCGCGCGCGAAGCCGCTATGGACAATTCTGCAATCCCGTATCTCGGACAGCAACGAGTCGATCGGGGAATCGATTCCAACGGCACGTCAGGATCGTCGGCGCAATCAAAGCCTTTGAGTGATCCACCTCGCCACGTTTCCCGAGGCGCCGAGGCAGGCGGACGGACACTCGAACCGCTTGCCGGGAGCAGCACATGGACTGAGCCCGACTCACTGAGCGAAAGCGGCGTGCGGCACTTACGCGTCGAACTGCAGGAGCGCTCGTCGGGCCGTTGGAGAATTGTCCGCTTCGACCCCACGGTCGAACAAGATGCAATCTAAATCCTGATCTGTCTGGGTTTCTCGCCTGGCCGAACTGAACCTGCCGGGTGCAGATGGATTCCCTAGTTGACTCGGTGGCGTCCGCTTTGCTAGCCCCGATTCGCACCTTCAAATTCCTCCGGACTTACGCCTCGAAGGTGACGGTGAGCCTAGTCGGATTGTAGAACGAGTAGATGCAGCCGGACACATCGGCAGACCGCAAGTTCCCTGTGTCTTCACGTCGTCCGCCGCTGGACTTCTGTTACTTCTTCAGACGTGCAACTCATTGGCCCAATCGGCCGACGGCATGTGAGAACCAAGATTTCTCAGTTGCGGTTGGTCTGCTGGAGTTCGGTAGTGCGGTTTGCTCAGACAAAAGGGCTCAGCCATCATGGCCTTCATCACCGGCACGACCCCGAAGATCACTGCATCTCGCGTTTCAGGTCTATAGGCCAGTGCAGTCTCGGTTCTCACGTTCGGTAGTCGCTTCATCAGGAAGTGCGTGGCGCCCATCCAGGATTTCAGCGTGCCAAAGACATGCTCGGCGGTCTGTCGGCGGATGCGCGCGGCTTCCGGCATCCTCTCCAGGCGTTTCTGCATCGCCTCCAGGACCGCTTCGTGTTCCCAGCGGCTGATGCGACGGTAGTCGCCGCTCGTGCACTGCGCCTTGATCGGGCAGCGTGGACAGGCCGATGCCCAGTAGCGATGCTGGAGCAGCCCGTTCTCGACGCTGCTGTAACGCCAGACTGCACGCTCACCGGCGGGGCAGCGGTACTCATTGCGGCGAGAGTTGTAGCGGAAGTCCTGCTTGTCGAACTGGCCCTTGGCGAGATTGTTTGAGGTGTGGGATTTCGGCACCAGCACGTTGATCCCGGCTTGCTCGCACTTGAGGATCTCGGTACCGGCGTAATAGCCGCGATCGGCCAGCGCAGTAAGCTTCTCGGTGCCGAGGGCCTCTTGAGTCTGCTGGCCCATCGAGCCGAGCTGCCCCCGATCCGTCCCCTGGTTGGTTACCTCGTGGGTCACTACCAGGTGATGCTTGGCATCCACTGCGGTCTGCACGTTGTAGCCGACCACCCCTGATCCTCGGTGCACTGGTAGCCATCGAGCGTGCATCCGCGCCTTCGATCGTGTGGACATCGTTCAACCCTCCCAGCTTCAGTTTCAAGCTCTTTGAGGTGTCCACAATATCCTGGGAACTCCATATTGACCCGTGTTGACGGTCGGCGGCGTCCGCTTCCGGGCCGGAAATTATGGCGCGCCCGAGACTTCGAACCTCCACATTCCGCCCGAACAGCCGCTAACATTATCTAAGACGGCGCCAAACGTATGGCCACAGATCACTACGAGAATGCCACCGATAAGACTCTGATACGGCCGATCGAAGAGTCGGTAGCCCAGTAGTGGCATTGCCAGCAGGGCCACGAGGAGCCACCCACCGAATCCGCACGCCATACATGCAAAGACAAATCTCAGCCACCAAGCTGAACCCCTGTTCGTCTTCACGTCTCGCGCCGCCATGGACTTCAGATGTTACTTCTGTCAGACGTGCAACTCATTTGGCCCACGGCCTGCTGTTGACCCCAAGCGGCCGGTGGTGAACGACCGGTATCCGGCATTGAATCCGGGCTCTTGAGGAATCTTAGCCGAGGACTTCTCGTGACCGCAGGTGCTGCGCGCGGTGGCTGCGGGCACCTGACAGCTATAGCCGTGCTGCTGCCAGTCGCACTTCGTCACTGGTAAATGCGCAGAACAGGAACGGCTGTAATCTGAGGAACCTGGCGAGGTCGGGCAACGTCAGGCCAAGCTTCAACAAGCGCTCCTCATCGATAAAGATCTGGAGATTTTCCGGCTCGAAGGCGGTCACGAGCTGCTTGCCTTGGGGATCGAACTTGTTGTTCAGGAGATCTATGAGCGATGGCGCAAAGTGTCGGCCCTCAGCTGATGGCGGCTCGGACGGCATGCCGTGATCCGCGGTAACTGCAAGCAGATAGTCGTTGCCGACCTTTTTCTCCAGCGCGCCGAGAATTCGCGCCAGGTGACGATCCATCTCGCCGAGAGTGGCGCGCAGCTCCTGCGAATCCGGTCCGTACTTGTGGCCCACGAAATCGGCACCCTTGTAGTTGAGCAATATGAGATCTGCGATGCTGTCTTCGCCGACGGGCTCATGCTCGATCATGGCGACCATCGCGTCGGCTTCGAACGTAGGAAAGAGTGCTGAGTAGCGCACGGCAGTAGGAGAATCGATCCTGTGATGCATCCACTCGGCATCACCTGCCCATAGCGAACTCGCGTTTTTCTCTTTGAGGTACGCGGGCAGACGGTAGCATTGGGGATTCGCGTTCCAGTTGCCCGTCCGCTGGTCGTAGCTGGCAAGAACGGTCGGAACTCCGTTCAATTGACACGCTCCATGCCCTGCAAGTGGGATGGCGGCGCGGTCGATGCTGCCCTGTGCCAATATAATTGCTCGACCCGATGTCGCAAATTGCCAGACATCGGCCAATGTCAACGCCATTAAGTCCCCGGGTACGGCTCCGGCGAAGATCTCGTGACGCACATGACCGATGTTATCGTACACGTTGTTACCGGTTATCCCATGTACGGCGGGGTTGGCTCCCGTAGCAATGGTCGAGTGCCCCACTGCGGTATTCGACGGAAGAATACTGAGTTGCGCCTGGGTGAACCAGGCCCCACGCTGCCGCAGTGCCGTGAGCGTTGGCATGAGCGTGGCGTACCGATCGAAGTAGTCGCGCCGCATGCCATCGAGAACGATCAGTACGACCACCCGCGGCGGAGTCATGCCCGCCCTGAAGACGGGCAACACACGGCCAGTTGACGTTGGCGGCATATGCACGCCAAGCGCAGCCGCGAGTGTTGGTGCCACATCTTGCTGCGCGGCCGTCATGGAATACGTTCCGACCTTGACCGCGGGGCCGGCAAACATCAGCGGGATCGCGACGTCATACGACCAGGGCGAGCCGTGCATATAAGGGACATCCGGGTCGGGCCGCGTGATGAAATCGCCTTCACGCGGCACGACCAGAAGCTGGCCGGTGCGTCCCGGAAAATAGGACCGTGCAAACATGTCGAGGAAACGCTGTTGTGTTCCCTGGGCCTGGCTCGGCATCGCTTCGCGTGCGTGAGACTCATCGGCTGCGGGTGCTTGTCCCGCGCGCTGACCGGAAGTCGTACAACCAATCGCGAGGAGAGCTGCGCTTGCCAGAAAGATACGAAAGAGCAAGGAATTCATGCAGACCTCCTGCGAGCTAGGGTCCTGGCTTCCTACAATATGCGATCGTCCGCTTTGACGCAGTCAAATTGGCTCTCCGAGTGTCTCCTAATGGCCGAACAGCGACCCTGAGCCACGTAGTTCGGCCGAAGGACGCTTCTTTGACCCCTTCCTGTCATTGGCGAGCGGCAGCTATCGGGGAGGCCGATCTTGAAGCGAGTGCGAATTGCGTCTCAATCGCAGCAAACAAGGCGCTGTCGCGCCCTGTTCATGGGCGTCCGAGAAATCTCAAATAGAAAGCCGCGAACACCAAAACAACGCCAACGTTCGCTATCAGCCGTTCCCAGAATCGGTTTCTGAAGAACGCGACATCCAAACCAACTATGACGGCTACCATTGCCACCACGTAAAGCGCGACGACGACTTGTCTGCCCATTTCAGCTTGCATGGCCTCTATTGTAAGAAGGAACGAAGTTCCGGAAAACGGACTTTGCTTCTGGTGAGTTTTGCGACCAACCAATGGCTCAAGTTGACCCCGAGCTGCCGGTCGTGAACGACCGCTCTTCGGCAACGGAAACTGAGTAGCCATGCCTTAAGTCGGAGGGGTCGCCGATTCTCGCGTCACTGGCCGCGGCGCGCCGCCTCGATTACGGCGATGTCTATCTTCGTCATTGGCATCATCGCTTCGAATGCCCGCTTTGCCGCTGCTGGATCGCGGTCGGAGAGCGCGGCAATAAGGGCGCGTGGGGTGATCTGCCAAGACACGCCCCACTTGTCCTTACACCAGCCGCACTGGCTTTCCTGGCCGCCATTTCGCACGATTGCGTTCCAGAAGCGGTCGGTTTCTGCCTGGTCGTCGGTCGCGATCTGAAACGAGAACGCTTCGTTGTGCTTGACCTCCGGGCCGCCGTTAAGCCCGACGCAGCGTATGCCAAGTGCAGTGAACTCGACCATCAGGACATCGCCCTGCTTGCCGCCGGGATAGTCGCCCGGCGCGCGGTGGACCGCGCCCACGGTGCTGTCGGGGAAGGTCTCGGCATAAAAGCGAGCAGCGTCTAACGCAGTGCCGTCATACCACAGACATATCGTGTTCTTGTTGGCCATCGTCGTTCTCCTGTGAGAGCGTTGTAAGCTAATTGAGCTTGATGCTGGCGCAAGGCGAGCGGTATCGCTATCCACGTGCCACCGCGCTGAACCGTCGGAAGGCGCCCACCAAAGCGAGCAGCCGGCCGCTTTGAGACATTCGCGCCTCGCTACCCGGTCTTGACCCCTTTGCGACGGTCGCGAGAGTCCGGTTTGTGGAAGCCAGATTCAGTGCGTCGGCGTCGCCACTGCCTCGCTCGACAACCGGCGCCGACCGTATGGGGTCCCGCTTACAGAGGCGCATCCGCAGACTTAACGTGGCCGGCTGACTGCTGCACCCTCGGGCCGCTTGCACCAGCGCTAGTTACGGATGTGGTGCGCTAGGTGGAGCCGCGGGCACCAACCCGAATCTCTGCATCGTTGCCATGAGCCTGATCCGGTCGGGCGGCCCACCGGCATTGATGATCGACGCCACTTCACGGAAGTACTGCGACCCGATGTCCGGTGTGTTAATCACGAGCGCCCGCGCTATGACACCGTGGGGATTGCTAAAGCCGTGCACGACGCCGCGCGGCGTGACCATGGAGTCGCCCGGCTGAAGGTCACGCGTCTCGTTGCCCACGGTGTAGCGCAGTGTTCCGTCGAGCACATACACCAGCTCCTCATTTGCAGAATGGCTGTGCGGCGGCGGCACATTGGACCCCGGCGGCACGCTCATTTCGAAGCTGCCTATCTGGCAGCCATTGCCAGCCTCATGCAAGTACCGGATTTCGAGTTGGCCAACGCGGATGACGTCCTGCCGGGCTGGCGCATGGGTTTCATTCATGGCAAACTCCCCTTTGTAAAAACTTTGTACAAGAGTATAGAATCTTTACAGAAGTGTCAAAAGCGAAGACAAACAGCTCGAGGAAGCTAGCGCACCAGGCAGTCACGCCCCTAATTGGCTCGCTGCTGCGCTTACCTCACGAGGTCGTTGTGGCCCGCATGCTTGCGGCGCTCAACGCCAATGGCTTTGAGATCACCCACACCGAGCTGAGCGTGTTTCTGTACCCCGGCCCTGACGGACGCCGGCCGATTGATCTCGCCCGGCAGTGCAGCATGACCCGTCAGGCCATGAACTACGTGCTCGCGGGTCTGGAGCGCCGCGGCTACATCGAGCGGCGTGCCGGGCTCAACGGCGCAGCGCGGATGGTGCGTCTGACCGACAGAGGCTGGGAATTGCTCGCTCGAATCCGCAGTTGCGTGGCCGGGATCGAGCAGGAGTGGGCGGCGCATCTGGGTGCGCAGCGGTTCAAGGCCTTGCGCGGGGCGCTGCGTGACCTGTCGCTATGGCTCGGAAAGCTTGTTTGAGGATGTGCGCGTTCCGAATCCAGACGATTCATTCGCTTTGATAGACTTCCTTGAAGCTCCACATTCGACCGCTGGGGTCTTAGCCGGGATGATGATGAGTGTGGGCCCTGACGCAAGGGTTGACAGCCGCCCGACTAGGTCGAACCCGAGCGTCTGCTTTAAGACAGCGCGACCGAATCCTGCAACTTCCGCTGCAGCACCGTCCGCTGCAACCGGTTGTTAGGCGTCATTGTGCCCTTGGCGCCGGAGTACAACATGGGTGGCTTTCTCCGACGCAACGAACTGAACGCATTCGTATCCCAGAGCGCGCACGTCAATCCCCTCGAACAGTCGCTCTCCCCCGCCCAGCAGGACCGGCGAGATAGCGACGTGCAGCTCATCGATGAGGCCCGTACGAAGATATTGCTGGATAGTGTTAGGTCCGCCGCCAATGCGCACATCCATTCCGTCGGCTGCGTCGCGCGCCCGGTCAAGCGCCTCGTGAATACCGCTCGTGACGAAGTAGAATGTCGTTCCGCCTTCCATCTGGATGGGCGGGCGCGCGTGATGAGTCAAGATGAAAGTTGGAACGTGATAGGGTGGGTTGTCCCCCCACCAGCCTTTCCAGTTCATGTCGGGCCAGGAACCGCGAATCGGTCCGAACATGTTTCTTCCGAGAATCCACGCGCCAACATTCTTGAAGCCCCGCGCAGCGAAGTCCTCATCGATCCCCGTTGTGCCACCGTCGGCGCCAAATAGGGCCCGTTGGAACGTGCGTGTCGGGACCAACCACTGGTGCAAATCTGACGCGCCCACGCCGAGCGGATTCCTGATGTCCTGATTCGGGCCAGCTCCGTATCCGTCAAGCGAGATGGTAAAGCCCTCAACTCGGACGCGTGTCATTTTCATGTCTTCCTTTCGATTGAAGCCCAACTAGAAGTAGACCGCGGAATGATGAATACCCCATGTCGCTCATCACGAGCATTTAATCCCTGATTGCGCCATTCTGCCCTATCTACCCGCCGGACGGTTGCGCATCGGATGTCGTGAGCGGCTGCTTCGGGGCGAGATTTTCGTCATCGCCACCGACCGGAATTGGCCGGCAGCCGCCTCGCGGGGTGCTCAAGACCGGCCATTGCCGCGGCTTTACCGGGGCCGACCGCCCAACTGGCAGTGTTGACCCCGAGCCGCCGCTGACGGATGCCCGCTCTTCGGCGGCCCAACACGTCAGTGTCAGGCGTCCTTCCCGAAAATATCCCGCAACGTGGTCTCAAGCGAGGGGTCCTCGCGCCGCCCTTCGCAAGGGTACTGAGATACGGAGCGAGTGCGCGGTAGGATTTAATCTGCCGAAGGTGTTCCAGAAAGCACGTCGAGACGGCGTTTTCCCAGTCGTCTGCTTCGGGCCTAACCTCTCCAAACCCTCGCTTCCAATCCGGCGCAGGGACCGGTCCTGACGTCAGGAAAATTGCAGGCTGGATGTCGGCTTTGGCCACCGGACGGTGTCTGTATGGGT
Source organism: uncultured Gammaproteobacteria bacterium (assembly GCA_963701975.1). Lineage (GTDB taxonomy): Bacteria > Pseudomonadota > Gammaproteobacteria > Steroidobacterales > Steroidobacteraceae > FEN-1191. Next base: position 1,311,542 of record OY969692.1, on the reverse strand, counting down.
GAGGCAGTGAAATCGGCAGGCAACAGCAACAAGCCGCCGCGAAACGCCTCATCGAATCACTCAACCGACAACCCGGGAGACGACCATGAACACCACCACTTCCAGCCCCCTGCGCGGTCTGATCGCTGCCGCAATCTTCAGCGCCGTTGCATCAGCCTTCACCGCTGTTTCAGCCGCGGCCGACAGCACCGACGTGCCACAGGTAGTGGTGAAATACGCCGATCTCAACGTATCAAATCCGCAGGGTGCGGCCGCGCTCTACGGCCGCATCCGAAGCGCGGCCGAACGTGTGTGCCCACGTTTTGAACGCTTCAATCTCGCGTCCAAGGAGCGCATGGATGCCTGCGTTCACAAAGCCATTATGGACGCGGTGACCACGGTCAACCAGCCGGCGCTTTTCGCCGAATACAACGCGAAAAACGGATCGTCGCTGGCCGCCTTGCCGACGTCCAACACCATCGCGAGCCGTTGATGCCTTGCTGTCTGATCGGGGTCCAGAGGGGAGAAATCACTCTGGACTCCCATACCGCCTCGCTGGGCTGTGAGTAGAATGAGCGCAAGCACTATTGGAGGAGTGCCCTCCCCATGCCAGTTGGCACATACCGATTGTACGCAAGGCCGGGCGCTGGATCTCTGGCCCCACAAATGCTGCTCGAGGAGATCGGTGCCGCTTATGAGCTGCTGTGGGTCAGCAAGGCGCCCGCAGAGATCGAGGCATTTCGCCGCATCAGCCCCGCGGCCAAGATTCCGGTGCTGGTGCTGCCGGATGGCACAGTGGTGTCCGAGTCGGCAGCCATACTCATTCACCTGACCAACGCCCACCCTGCCGCAGCGCTAGCGCCCGTTGCGGGCAGTTCAGCCCACGCTCACTTTCTGCAGTGGATGGTCTTTCTGTCAGCAAACGCGTACGAAGCGGCCCTGCGGTTCTTTTACCCGGACCGCTATTCGGCCGCCGGTGAGGCCGCGGCAGCGCAGATCAAGAGGCGAGCCTTGGCAGATTGGACCAGCCACCTTGAGATCGTCCACGCCGCGTTGTCACCCTATGTGCTCGGCGCCGAGCTGTCCGCTGCTGACCATTACTTGCACATGCTGGCCAGCTGGTACCCGCTGGATGATCACGCGCTGGCCTCCCGACTGCCGAAGCTCAGACAACATGCTGAACTCGTGCGGCGGCGGCCCGCAACACGCAAGGCGGAGAAAGACCACAGCGAGAGTTAGGGCGCCGATCGGCTCAGGGTCGGGCGTGAATGGCTGCCGAACCTCAGTAGGATCCCTCTGCGCCTGCCAGGAACGCCAGTTCATCGGCGGTGCACGTCCGACCCAGGACCCGATTGCGGTGCGGAAAGCGCCCGAAGCGATTGATGGTTGCCTGGTGCATCCGTGCATAGTGCGTCCAGCTCTCTTCGCCAAGCGGCTCGATCAGGCGCACTGCAAGGGCCTGATGTTCCCGATCCTCGCTGTGCTCATAAGGCAGGTAGACGAAATATCGCTCCGCGGGTGTCATGGCCAGGTCATGCCCGTCTGCGATGAGCTGCTCGGCCAGGCGACGCGCGAGGGGATCCGTGGAGAAGGCGCGCGGTGTTCCTCGAAACATGTTGCGCGAAAACTGGTCCATGATGATGATCGCCGCAAGCAGCGTGCGCGCGCCCGCGAACTCTCGAACATCACGGCGCGCAATGTGTCCGTGCAACTCGAGAAAGCCCTGGCGTATCCGCTCGTCAAACGCATCACTGCTGACAAACCACAGCTGTGAATCGATCTCACGGAACCAAAAGTCAAGGACCGGTCCGACCCACAGAGGTTCGCTGGGCGTGAGGGCGACATGAGAGGACATGAGTGCGCTTTGACCTGCTATGACCTGCTCATTCCGGTAGGCCTGCGAGGCGCAGCGATTGTGCGAGGTTTTCAGCATCCGAGCTCAATTTGAAGGGCTCGGTTACCAGTAGGCGCCGGATCGAGAAATTCGGCCGGCTCACCAGGCACTCCGCAGCCAGGCTGCGGGCACGGTCGGAATGTCCCAGACGTGCGTGGCAGGCCGCCATATAGGCGGCATCATAATAGGTGCGCAACGGGATGTGCTCGAACATCGTCAGTGCTTCCTGATATTGACCCAGAACCAGGCAACTGCGGCCTTTGTGCCGCCAGAACCAGGGGGGATCGAAGTACGGATCCACCTCCTTCGCGCGAGCGCTCCAGCTCAACGCCTGTTCCGCTTCACCCGCATAGCACAGCACGTATGCCATGTCCGCCAGGTTCCATTGGTTGTTAGGATTGAGCTCCACGGAACGCCGTATGTGCTGTAAGGCAGGTTCGAATGCGCGCCGATACATGTAAACCTGCGCCAACAGCGAGTGACACGAACTCTCGCTGTCATCGAGCTCGACTGCACGCCGGGCCAGCTGGTAAGCCTCATCCAGGTACGCGGTTGAATCCCCTGTCTGGTTCTTCCAGGCATGAACACGCATATTGGCGAGCAGGCCGTGGGCCATGCCATAGCCGGGATCGATTTGGATGGCCTTCTCGAACAGTTGCGTGGCTTCCGCCGCACTCGCAGGATCGTCCCAGGGCAATGCATTGCCCCTGAGGACGCACTCGTAGGCCTCGAGACTCGAAGGATGCTTGCGGCGCGCACGGTCCGCGTCGGTCACCTGAACGCGACCTACGAGCGTGCTCACGATCTTTTGCGCGACCTCGTCCTGGACCGAAAAGATCTCGGCTGCGTCTCGGTCATACCGATCGCCCCAGACCTGCTGCCCGGTCGTGGCATCGATCAGCTGTACGGAGATACGGATGCGATCACCCAGCCGGCGCACGCTACCCTCGACCACGAATCGGACATTGAGCTCGCGCGCAATGCGCGCGATCGGGATGACGGTACCGCGGTACTTGAATGAAGCCAGGCGGCTGCGGACCTCCAGCAACCGCCAGCGGGCAAGCTCGGTGATGATGTCCTGGCTGAAGCCGTCACAGAATATCTCCTGCTCCGGATCGCCGCTCAGATTGGCAAAGGGCAAGACGCAGATCGTCACCCGGGTGGGCCCGGCGGGGCGGGCAGGTGTCCGCTGTGACCGACGGCTCGGACGCGACGGGCGTGCTGAGATGGGCTTGCCCGCGAGCTGGCGGCGCAGATCCTCCGCCATCGCGGCCGCATGGTCGTAGCGTCCGTCCGGCTCGTTCGCGAGCGCCTTGAGCGTGATGGCGTCCAGATCCCCGCGCAACGCGCGCTTCAGTGCTCGCAAGCTCATCCCGCGCGCCTCAGCCGCCGCCTGCTCAACGCGCTCGCTCGGTCGGCACGGCTCCACTGCGACCGCAGCCCGGCCCAGCAGCCCCACCGCGGCGGCCACCTTCAGCTGGTACGCTCGCGCACCGGAGAGCAGCTCATAGAGCAACATACCCAGCGAGTAGATATCGCTGCGCACATCGACGCTATCGCCCCGCAGCAGCTCGGGGCTGGCGTAGTCGGGCGTGAGCGCCCGACCGTAGAGACCGGTGAGCTGCCCCGCCGCCGGATCGTTCTGGTCACCCACCAGCAGACTCGCCACTCCAAAGTCCAGCAGCCGCACCTGCCCCAGGTCGGTCACCAGTACGTTGGAGGGCTTCAGATCCCGGTGAATGATGCGTTTGCTGTGCGCGAACTGGACCGCGTCGAGGATTTGCAGAAACAGCTCCACTCGAGCGCTTACGACCAAGCGCTGCCGGTCACACCACGTGGTGAGCACCTCTCCGCGGACGTACTCCATCGCCAGGTAGGGCCGCCCATTCTCGGCGATGCCCGCGTCATAGAGTCGGGCGATCAACGCGTGCTCCAGGCTGGCCAGGATGTCGCACTCGAGTGCAAAGCGCTGCGTGAGTTGCTCGCACTGCTGCATCTGTCGGGGAAGCTTGAGTGCGACCTCGCGCCTGAAGGCCCCATCGGCTCGCCGCGCCAGCCAGACCTCGGCCATGCCGCCGGCCCCGAGCGGGCGCAGCAACTCATAGGGGCCGATGCGCTCACCGGTGCGCAGACTGCTACCGGAGGCCTGCGCTACGTCGGCTCCCAAGGGGGGCAGACTCAGTCGCTCCGCACCTGGACTGCTTGCTGCCTCGGGCAGCAGTGCGGCGCGCAGCGCCGCCGCCAGGGGCTGGTACTCGGCGGGCAGAGCCTGGAGCCAGGCACGCCGCGCAACTCCCCCGAGCGGAAGGGCTTCATCGAGCAGCCGACTCATGACGGCCATCTCCGCAGCCGAAAGCTTCATCCCTGTCACTGCCTCGATGGCGCCTCCAGGTTCCGTCCCACCCTCACTCCAGCGCGGCCGCCAGGATCAAACGCGCCTTTTCCCAGTCGCGCTGCACCGTGCGTTCCGTGACCTCCAGGGTCTCAGCCATCTCCCGCTCGCTGAAGCCGCCGAAGTAGCGCATCTCCACCACCTGCGCCAGGCGCGGCTCGGCCTTCGCCAGCTCCTCCAGTGCCTCATGCACCTTTATAATGTCTTCCTCCCCGTCAGCCACCTTCGCGCCCAACTGCGTCGAGAGCGTCAGGGGTCGGGCGCTGCCGCCGCGCTTCTGCGCGATGCGCTCGCGCACACTGTTGACGATCACCGAGCGCATCACCTGCGATGCGTAGGCGAAGAACGCGCGGCGGTCCTCCGCACGCAGCTGCCCGGCGCGCACGAACCGCAGGTACGACTCGTGCACCAGGCAGGTCGTATCCAGCACCGTATTGCGTCCGCCGTCGCGCAGTCGCGCATGCGCCAGCCGGTGCAGTTCGCTGTAGGCAGCCGAAAACAACGCATCGCGCGCTGCCGTGTCGCCCGCCTGAATCCGGCCCAGCAGTTCGGTGAGTTGACTCATCGGAAGCTAACTTAGCGCGTCCCGCAGGCCCGTGCCACGCAATCCATGGATCGGATCTCGGGTTCGGCTCCTGGAGGACCGACCAGCGCCTCGCGAGGAATGATCCAGTGGTAATCGAACGACGGCTTTCAGGCGCGCCCATGTGCTGTCGAATCTCGCTTCCTTCTGGCACAAGCACATCGTGCGGGTGCAATCCAATGACCTCGTCTTTACCTCACCAATATTCGAGTTACTTCGATTAACACCAATATTGACTGTAAGGCAAGTTGGCGTTAGTGTTTGTAACATGAATACGCGGTTACGCCTTAAACCCCACAGACGATACCGCCAGGTGGCGCGAGCCAAGGCGGCGGCGGAGACGGGGCGCAGGATCATCGATGCGTTCGCTGTTTGCGCCGGCGATCGCTGGTTCGACGAGATCACGCTGCAAGAAGTCGCGGCGCGTGCCGGCGTAACTGTTCAAAGCGTCATCCGGCGGTTCGGCAGCAAGGAAGGGCTCATCAAGGCGATGGTCGAGGAGTTCGGTCCGGACATCAGCGCGGACTTCTCCTCCACGCCCGGCGATATCGATGCGGCAATCTCGCGTCTGTTTGCTGGCTACGAGCGCGTTGGCGATGGCGTAATGCGCAACCTCGCGCAGGAGAAGCGCGTACCGGCGTTACAGCCCCTGCTGGATTTCGGCCGCAAGGAGCATCGCCGGATCACTGCCGAGCAGTTTGCCCCATACCTCGAGCAGCTCCAGGGCACGGAGCAGCGCGATGCGCTCGATGCCCTCGTCATTGCTGCGGATATCTACACCTGGAAACTCTTGCGTCGCGACATGGGCAGATCCGTGGCGGACTCCAAACGCGCAGTGAAGCGCCTGATCGAAGCGGTGCTCGCCGCCTATGGCACAAGGTCGCGCCGGGACGGTGAGGTATGAGCACCGCGCGTGCGCTGAAACTGCTGTTCACGACGATCGACGGCGGCGGGAATGTAGCGCCGGTCATGGGTGTAGTGGCGAAGCTCGTGCAGCGCGGCCACAGCGTACGTGTGATGAGCGAAACCGCCAATCGAGGCGAGGCCGAGGCGGCCGGTGCGCGATTCGTGCCGTGGACGCGAGCTCCAAACAGACGGGTGCGTTCGCGCGAGAGCGACCCAACCGATTGGGCCGCACCATCACCTCTGCTGGGCATCCAGGACATGTTCGAGAAGTTCTTCTGCGGCTGTGCGCTGCCTTTCGCACAGGACGTGATCGAGGAGCTGCGGCGCGAGCCTGCCGATCTGGTCATCAACTTCGACATGGTGCTCGGTGTGATGACGGGTTGCGAAGCACTTGGTCAAAAGCTCGCGTTACTGTCCACCATGAGCAGCATATTTCCGCTTCCGGGCACCCCGCCATTCGGCTTTGCTCTGCCTCCAGCGCGCAACGCCGTCGAGCGGTCAGCTATCGCGCAGGCCAATGACACGCTCATCGCCATGTACGATGCAGGCCTTCCCGCGCTGAACTCCGGCCGCCTCACGCTCGGTCTTGCGCCGCTGCCACATACGCTCGATCAGCTCGATGCCGCGACGGTGCGGTGGCTGGGCACCGCCCGTGCCTTCGACTTCGTGCCCGATCCACTGCCGCCATACGTGCGCTATATTGGCCCGCTGATCCGCGATCCTGTCCAGGTAGCCCCTTGGGTATCTCCGTGGCCCGCGGATGACCGACGACCTCTGGTGCTGGTTTCGTTCTCGACAGGCTTCCAAAACCACGCCGCGTGCTTGCAGCGCGTGATTGATGCCTGTGCAGGTCTTCCAGTGCGCGTGCTGGTCACCCTCGGGGGCTCCATCTACGCGCACGAGCTGCAGCCAGCCGCAAACACTGTCATTGTTCAGAGCGCGCCCCACACCGTTGCCATGCGGAAAGCGGCATTGGTTGTCACGCATGGCGGCCATGGCACCGTGATGACCGCACTCGTTAACCGTCTGCCATTGCTCGTGCTTCCGCACGGCCGAGATCAAGGCGACAACGCCCTCAGGGTCACCGAACGCGGGGCGGGTTTGTCGCTCCGGAACACCGCCCCAAGCGATGAGATCGCAGCAACCATCAAGCGCTTGCTCGAGGAGCCCGCTTTCCCCGACGTCGCCCGTCAACTCGGTGACACCATTGCTGCGGAAGTTCGGGGCTCGCGGATTCTCGAGGAGCTCGAGTCACTCGCCCGCTGTGTGGACGCAAGCACGTGGCAACCCTGAGCACGAGACAGGAGAGCAACGATGAACACAGTGTTCGGCAGTGCCGGGAAGCCGCCTCAGCACGTCGCAATATCGTACTGCGGCTGCGTGTGAACCGGTAGCCAACGCAGGCGATCGTGGGCGGGCATCTCGACGCCACCGAGGTGGCCGATCGTATTGGCCAGTGCTGGCTAACGTACGGCGGCGTGAGGCAACAACGCCGCTCGCGATCATTGATAACGCGGCGATTCGGTGAGAGGCTGGCCGCTCCGCGGCTCTTCCGGCGTAATTTTCCAACATCACGCCGCGTGAATGTCACGCTCAGGGCTCTTCCCGCGGTTGTCGCTGTCAGCGTCGCCCATCTTGCGAACTAGCAGCTCCAACGGCTCCGGTCTGTGTATCAGGTAACCCTGTACGAAGTCGATCCCGATTCTACGTAGTTCCTGCAGCACCTCGGCTGTCTCTACGCACTCGGCGATCCTACGTAAGCCGCAGGCTGCAGCGATGTCACGGAAGCTACACACCACTGTGTGATCCAAGCGATTTTGCAGAATGTCGCGCACAAACTGCCCGTCGATCTTCAGGAAGTCTACGGCCAGCAGCTTCAGGTAACCAAAGGAAGCGACGCCTGCCCCAAAATCATCCAACGCTATGCGGACGCCCAGTTTCCGCATCGCTGCGATGAACTCCTTGGCCTCCTCCATGTGCGTAATGGCGGCCGTCTCGGTGATCTCGAAGCACAGCCTTTCGGGCTTGGCCACGCGGGAAACCTGCTCAACGACGTACCTATGGAAAGCAGGGTCGCCGATGGATTGACCTGACAGATTGACCGCGACGGTCTCAATCCGGTCCATGTCTTGCGACATCATCCAGTCGAGGACCTCGCGAATAACCCAGCGGTCGATGCGACCGGCCATATTGAAGCGCTCAGCCGCCGGAAAGAAGACGTTGGGTGCAACGATGCCCCCATCCGCATCGATCAGTCTTAGCAGGACTTCGAATTGCAACCCCGACTCTTTACCGATGCAGGGTTCGATCCGTTGCGCATACAAGCGGAACCGATGTTCGTCCAGTGCGGCCTCGAGTTGCGTTACCCATCGCGTATGACCGTGCCGCACCTTTACGAGAGTGTCCGTATCGAACCATTCGTGAACGCGGTTCCGCCCCGCTTCTTTTGCTGCGTAACATGCGGTGTCCGCAGCCTGCATTGCCTCCGCCTCGCTGGACCAGCGCCCATCGAACGGGGCGACGCCGATGCTGGCCCCGACGCGAAAGAGCCGGCCGTCGTGCACGAACCTAAAATTCTCCAGGCGCTCGCAAATCTGTTCGGCGACCCGGCGCGCCTGCTGAACTGTACACTGCTCGAGCAGCAGCCCGAATTCATCTCCGCCCAGGCGCGCAAGCGTGTCGCGGGATCTTGTCACGCCCTGAAACAGCGCAGCAACCTCTCGCAACAACCGATCCCCGGCCGCGTGGCCGCACGCGTCATTGACGAGCTTGAACTGATCGAGATCGATGCACATCAGGGCATGTACGCAGCCGTCCTCGCGCACACTCGCAAACGCGCGCCGCAGCCGGGCTTCGAACTCGAAGCGGTTGGCAAGCCCCGTCAGCGCATCATGGCTCGCGCGGTGGCTCACCTCCCGCGCCAGACGTCGCTGCTCGGTCACATCGTGAAACACCAGGACGGTTCCGAGGACCTTGCCATCATCGTCCCGAATCGGCGCGGCCGAGTCCTGGATTCCATGCTCCGTGCCATCACGGGCAATCAGGACGGTATGCTCTGGCAGGCTGACGATGCGGCCCTCCGCCAGCGCGCGCGGAGTTGGACTCAACGCCGAATGGCGGGTCTCCTCGTGAACGATGTGAAAGACCTGATCGATGGGTTTGCCTCGCGCTTCGAGCAGCAGCCATCCTGTCAGGCGCGAGGCGACGGGATTGAGCCACTCAACGTTGCCGCTTTGATCGGTGGTGATGACTGCGTCCCCGATCGAGTCTAGCGTCACGCGCATCAGTGCGTGCTGCTCCGCGAGCTTCTGTTCCGCCAGTTTGCGTGCCGTGATGTCCTCGGTCACGATGACGATTCCCCCGATACGCCCGGACGTCGTCAGCCAAGGACTGACCTCCCAGCTGAGCCACTGCGTTGAGCCATTTGTCCGGGCAAAGGTGTCCTCGTCAGCGTGCACCGTTTCGCCACGCATCGCGCGGCGATGCACGTCCCTCCAGGCGGACGTGATCTCAGGGAATATCTCGTAGTGTGAGCGGCCAATGATGTCGGGCTTGCTTACGCCATAGTCCCGACACCAGTTGTGGCTGACCGCGATGTACTTCATCTCCGTATCGAACATCGCAAGACTGGTTGGCGCACGGTCGATGAACTGCTGCAGCCGATTTTCGCTTTCCTGGAAGGCCTGCATGCGTGCGGCTTGTGCCGCCAAGCGGAGCCGTTCGGTGATGTCACGTGCAATCTTCGAGGCACCGATCAGGTTGCCACGGTCATCACGGATCGGTGATAGGGTCACCGACACGTCGATAGTCGCGCCGTCCTTGCGGATACGCTTGGTCTCGAAGTGCGAGACCTCCCCTCCCGAGAGCAGCTCCCGTAATAGGGTAGCCTCCTCATCCCGCCTATCCGGCGGGAACAGCATGGCAATCGGCTGACCGACCATTTCTGCGGCTGAATAGCCGAACAGCCGTTCGGCGCCCGCGTTCCAGCTGCGCACCTTGCCATCGAGCGACTCCGAGATGATGGCGTCGTCCGAGTGCGCGACAACCGCGGCAAGGTGCGCCCGGGCAGCTTCCGCATTCTTGCGGTCAGTGACATCGCGGACCGCGCTGGAAACCAGCGTGCCCTGCTCGGTCTGGAGCGGGCTCAGGCTGACCTCGATCGGGAACTCGCTGCCGTCCCGTCGTAGCCCGTAGAGTTCCGCGGCCCGCGCCATTCCTCTTGAGCGCGGTGTGGCGAAGTAGCCGGCGCGGTGCGCGAGATGGCCGCTTCGATAGCGCACCGGCATCAACATTTCCACCGGCTGGCCCAGCATGTTCTCCCGGGTGTGCCCGAACAGTTTCTCGGCCTGGGAGTTGACGAGCACGATTCGACCTTGTTCGCTGACGATCACCATGGCGTCCGGCGCCGACTCGAGCAAGCCGCGGAACATCTCTTCGGCGCGTTTGCGCTCCGTGACATCGTGATCGACTTTCGATAGCGCAACGATCCGATCTTCAACGTCGCGGATCGCGGAAACGGTGGTCAACACGTGGACCGTCGTGCCATCCTTTCGTATTCGGCTGGTCTCGAACTGCGAAATCGGTTTCCCCGCTGCGAGCTGTTCGAGGAAATGGCCCTGCTCGTTCGTGCGATCCGGGGGAAACAGGCGAGTGATCGAGGCACCGATCATTTCGGCCTTCGAATACCCATAGAGCTTCTCGGCGCCTCTGTTCCAGCTGAGTACTGCGCCGTCCACTGCATCCGAGAAGATGGCATCGTCGCTGTTGTCAACGATCGCAGCCGCCAGGGCGGTCTCCTGCTGGCGTAGCTGCTCCGTGATGTCACGCGCCACCTTGGAAACCGCGAATATGTCACCCTTCCCGTTGCGGATCGATGACAGGGTCACAGAGACATCGATGCTCGAGCCATCCTTGCGGATGCGCCTGGTCTGAAAGTGGGAGACGCGCCGGCCAGCCTGTATTTCGGCAATCAGCCGGGCCTCTTCCTGCAGGCGGTCATTGGGAAAAAGCCGCAATATGGAGCTGCCGATCATTTCGGATGCGGAATAGCCGAACATCACTTCGGCCCCAGCATTCCAGGTCAGAATTTTTCCATCGGGGGATTTCGAAATGACGGCGTCGTCGCTGCTCTCCACGATTGCGGCCGCGAGGGCACTCTCCCGCAGCCGCCCTTCGAGTTCGATGGTCAACCGACGACGCTGACGGTCAATGCCATTTAGCCTGCGCGCCAGAATGGCCGCCGCGAGCAGTGCGCTGGCGCCGCCGACCACCACCATCATCGCGAGCCGAAATTGCGTGTCGTAAAGGCCCGCGCGCGATCCCTGCAAGGCCAGCCAACCGAATGCGAATAGCGCGAAGGGAATGAAGAGCATGCGCCGGAACATCACTCCGCCGATCATTGGTCCCGACAACGCGCTCATGAAGCCTTCTGTGGCGCGCGCGAACAGGATCCCCAACGAGAGCATCAGCAGCGTGACCGCGGTGTGGATGGCGACAGATGTGAAGCCAGGCACCGTGTAGAACGACCGAACGCCGAAGACATAGCCGACGATCGATATGACTGCCAGCGCGAGCACTGGCAGCGCTGCCAGTTGTGCCAGCAGGGGCCGGACGTTGAGCAAAACAATGGCCAGACCGCTCAGGGTCAGGCAGATCGCCGTCACCGGCGCCATTCGGCCGGGGTTCGATACCGGAGCGTTGCCCGAATCGGCCACGAACAGGATCTGGTCTATTGCAAAGCTAGCGCCGGTGACATATTCGGCGAGTGTGAGAGCACCAATCGCAACAACAACAAATGCAAGGAGCTGTCCAACACTGCGAATCCGGACGGAGAATGGTCCGGCAGCGATGAATAGCGCCCCGCCCGCCATCGCCAGTTCCAGTGCGGTGTTGGGCTTCATAGTCGCCAACCGCGGCAGGACGGTCTTCAGTGCGGGGATGTCACACCACCAGCCGATCAGCACCGCGCAGCCGACAATCGCAGACAGGATCGCCAACGTTCTTGATAGGGATGTGTAGACGCTCATCTTCGCCCTCTTCGGCAGACAGCTCCGGCTGAAGCGGAATCGTTCCGCTGTGGTGCTATACGTCTATTTGCCGCCTTCATGCCCTGGTTAACTTAATGCAGTCTGCCCCGCAAGACATGGGCATAACTGTGACCCAGGTCGCACGCTTTACCAGCAGACTCATCGTTCAAGCCGCAAGTCGAAGCGCAGGAAGCTGCGCGGCAATGTCCCAGGGCAGAAGTTCCTCAATCCTGTTGATGGGATGCTCAGTGGCTGCGAATAGGAAGCCCGTGATGCGGCTCGCCAGGAGAGTCCTGCGCACCCAGGGCTGCAGGTCGCTGACGCTAAGCGGTAGCGATTGCCACGGAAGGTAGTATCGAGCCCGCAGAAGCCGCTTCCCAGGCGACTTTCTCTTCGAACTCACTACTGAGGAGTTCGCGAACTTGAAGTCGCATTTTGCGACATCAAGTTGGGCTGGTCGCCGTAAACTCCCGCTCGCCTTCACCGAGCACGGTGCGATCCAGGCCGCGACCATCCTCAACAGCCCTCGCGCGGTCGAAATGAGCGTCTACGTGGTCCGTGCCTTCGTGAAGCTACGCAAGGTGCTCAGTACCAACCGAGAGCTCGCCCGGCGCTTCGAACAGCTTGAGTCACGCCTGGATAGCAAGCTTACCGAGCATGACGAAGCTATCGCCGCCATCCTCTCGGCAATCCGCGAACTCATGCAGCCACCAGAACCGCCGCGCCGCGGCATCGGTTTCACGGCCGATTTGGCCGACGATAGCTAGCAGCGGCCCTAGCCGGTCGAACGTCCGGTTCGGCGCTCGAGGGCAGTGACCGATTGGTCGCCCGCACAGCACGCACCTCCCACACTACTTCTCTCCACCCTCCGCTGCGTGGCCAGCTACGGGTGCAAACGATCCATCCGACCAGTGACTCACCGGAACCAGAAAGATGACTTGCTGTTCGGGGATCTTGCGGTGCTCGTCGTCCACGACGACCGGCGAGCCCGGTAGGTTCGCGCCCCAGCTCGATATGTCGGTCCCCGGGATGTAGAACATGAGGTGCGAATGCCAGTGGCCGACGTCGTCGCCGAGGTAGCCATCCTTCGACATCATGAATGACATTGCGCCCTGTTCCGGCGCCGGCAGCTCTTTCCGTGCAATCGCAGTTCGGATCGCATCGAACATCTGGATCTTGAGCACGCCAGACTGTGCGAGTTTCGTGCGGTAGCGGGTGATCGGCAGAATGGAGCGTGTTGCAGCCGGGTTGTAGCAAACCGGACCCCTCAACTTTGGATTCCAGAACTCCGGACTGTCAAACGGCGACATCCACGCTCTCTCGACGAGACACGTGAAACCGTTGGTACCAGTGACCGCCGTTTCGTAGCCTTTAGACGATAAGACCAGGACAGTAGCGCTTCCAGAAATTGCCGCTGGAGCCGCACTACGCGCAAGCGAGATCTCCGCGGCACGATCCGGCATGAGGTACTCCGCGCTAGGAGCCATCTGCGAATACGCCACGCCGGAGGCCTGAGACGCCGCAGATGCGGCTTGCGCGGCTCCGAGCACCACAAGCCCAAAAACCGCTGCTCGGCCGCTTCTTGCGATTTCCCGTCCAGATACCGTCATATACATGCTGATCTCCCTCGGCTCGGTGCGACTCGCGCCACGGACGTAGGCGACGGAATATATCTTGTTCGGCGAGATACGTGGCCGCCTGCACCTCGATTGAGTCCGGGGTGCGCGCCAACACGGACCCGCGAGGTCGCAGTGCGTCCAGAGTCACCGGGGAGGAAGAGGCAGCGCGACTCGCATCGCTTGAGCTTCCTCCAAGCTCGTGCCGAGGTAGTAGGCCTGCGAAAGCAGCTCCGCCGTCAGCTCCATCTGTTTGTGTTTTGGCCTTATTTGGGCTTATATGCCCGGCCAAGGCAGCCTGCGCAATCTGCGCTTAGCCGCAGCGGAGAGTACGCCTTGGCGGAAGATCACAGCGAACCCAGTGACGTAGAGCGGCGCGTTCGCGCGCTCGAGACCCTGATGACCCAGAAGGGCTACATCGATCCGGCAGCACTCGATGCACTGATCGACACTTACCAGACGAAGGTCGGTCCGCGCAATGGCGCGCGGGTCGTCGCGCGCGCGTGGGTGGATTTGGCATTTCGTGAATGGCTGATGAGAGATGCGACGGCCGCGATTGCTGATCTTGGCTACTCCGGCCGGCAAGGCGAGCACATGATTGCCGTCGCAAACGCGCCTGGCCGACATAACGTCGTCGTCTGCACGCTCTGCAGTTGCTACCCGTGGCCAGTGCTGGGGTTACCTCCGGTGTGGTACAAGAGCGCGCCGTATCGGTCACGCGTTGTCCGGGATCCGCGCGCAGTACTGGCAGAGTTCGGCGTGACACTACCGGCGAGCACGAAGATCCACGTCTGGGACTCCACCGCCGAGGTGCGCTACCTCGTCATCCCCGAGCGTCCTGCGGGAACCGACGACCTGAGCGAGCAGGCTCTCGCCGCTCTGGTCACACGCGACTCAATGATTGGTACCGGCCTCGCGCGAGCCGCCGGCGAGACATGACATGCCCTACGTGAGCCACGCGGATATCGGGGGTCGCATCGGCTTTGGCCCGGTCGTGCCGGAACCGGATGGCTCCATGTTCCACACCACCTGGGAACCGCGTGTCCTTGCGCTCGCGCTCGCGCTCGGCGCGACCGGCAGCTGGAATCTCGACATGGCGCGCGCGGCGCGGGAAACGCTGCCGGACTACCTTGATCTGAGCTACTACGAGATCTGGCTCGGCGGACTTGAGAAGCTGCTGATCGAGAAAGGCCTCGTGACACCCGACGAACTGACCGACGGCTGCGCTCGGCTCGCTGCGGTGGCGATCGGCCGGGTCCTCAAGGCCGAGCAGGTGACGTCTGTCCTGGCAACAGGGGCACCGACAGCGCGCGCGCCGGCCGGCCCTGCGCGCTTCAGGCTGGGCCAACGAGTACGCACACGCGCGATGCCGGCCCAGCACCATACGCGACTGCCCGGCTATGCTCGCGGCAAGACCGGTGTCATAGAGCGTGTGCTCGGCGTGCACGTATTCGCGGACTCGCACGCACAGGGCTTGGGCGAGGACCCGCAATGGCTCTACACGGTCGTGTTCGATGCCGTAGAGCTCTGGAGCGAGGCAACACCGGGACACAGGGTATCGTTCGATGCCTGGCAGCCCTATCTCGAGGTCGTATGAACGAAAACCTCCAGCGTCTCGATGCGCTGCCCGGCCTGCCTCGGGACGCGGATGGGCCCGTGTTCGAGACGCCCTGGCAAGCACATGCATTCGCGATGACGTTGTCGCTGCACGAGCGGGGTCTATTTACGTGGCCTGAATGGGCGAATGCGCTATCAGTGGAGATACGGTCCGCCCAACAGGCAGGGGATGCCGATAGAGGCGACACCTACTACCTGCATTGGCTGAAAGCGCTGGAAGGGCTCGTCACCAGGAAGGGCGTCACCTCTAAGGCGGAACTTGCGCGCTATGAGCGGGCGTGGCACAACGCGGCACAGCGAACGGTGCACGGTGCGCCGATCGTTCTCAGCGAGGTCGATCTAGAGTAGTGATTCCGGTCCGCTCGCTATGACTTGATCACATCGATGGAGCGGGTGATGGGAATCGAACCCAAGTCATCGCCGCCGCCATGGCATTAGGATCAAACAGTTGGCGTAGCGCCAATGCCTGCGTGCGATTGGCGTGCGAAAAATGATCGTGCAGGAGGACCGGTTTGCGGCGACCGAATCTATCACTCTCTGCGCGTTCACGACGGATCCGACGGACGCACCTTTGCTGCGGATGCTCGTTGAACCAACCGATCGCAACGGTCTAAAGAGCGCATCGCGTTTGATGATCGACAAGGTCACTACTGTGCCGAAGACGCGGCTAGGTAGACGGCTCGGCAAGCTCAATGACGAGGATTTCGTGAGATTAAATCGCGCGCTAACGGTATTCCTGGGGCTGGCACGGTAACCGACAGGCGGGCAGCCGTCGGCGGCAAGCGGCCAGTTCCAGACACTCACGGTCAACTCTCGGCTTCTTCATGAGCGGTCACTCGATGCGCCGGCAGAATACTTGGGGGCATCGATGCAGTGCGAAAGTGTCCGCGCGTGGCCGGGTTGACTTCGGCGCGAACAGTAGCCCTACCTCGCACAGGTGCACCTGTGCGAGGCATGGGATTGATTGATTAGTAGGGGTTCATTGTCGGAGTGCCGGTGCTGGAGGCGGTGATGCTGCCGAAGACACCATCGGTCTGGTCGATAAATCCGGCCGTGTAGAACAGTGTGGTGAGTGGCTTATCGGAATCGCCATCTCCAAATACCAGCGCCCAAAGACCAGGGATGCTTAGTGTCTGACCGTTGGCGGTCGTCAGCGCGCCTTTGGGGGTTGCCAGAGAGGTCCCGTTGGGCGCGAAGATCTGAATGGTTCCATCGCCAAAATTGCCGATCAGCAGTTCGCCGTGTAACGAGCCAAATCCGGCCGGCGCAGCGGCGATTCCCCAGGGAGCATTCAGCGGGCCTGCCGATGCAAAGCGACTGACGAAATTGCCGCTGAAGTCAAATATGTCCACGTAGCCCAAACCGGCACCCGTAGTTTCGTCATGCTTCGCGCCATCCTGCATGGTGTATGTGACGTACAACTGATCGTTCAGCGCGACGACGTTGAACGGTACAAAGCCGGTTGGCATGTTCGGGTCAATGAATTTGCCTTGCAGCTCAGCCGGCTTGGTGAAGTTGGTATCGAATACGTCGACTTTGTTGTTGTGCAGATCGGTCGCGTAGATGAAGTTCTCGCCATTGACGGTGCCAAGTGCCAGCCCCTTGTAAACCGCATGGTCGGCGCCGTTGGTCACTCCGTCATCGTACGCCGTGACTGCCGTGCTGCCGCTGTCTGCTGCCCACGCCGCGATGGTTCCGCCCTCCCCGTCAAAAATGAACAACGCCGTCTCCGGACCTCGACTGGTAGGAATCAGGAAACCGCCCGTGCCGTTATGGACTTGACCCGTGGGATTGGCTGGTGCACCAGCGGCGGAAGCCGGGATCGCAATTCCGACGGCATTGGAGCCCGTGACTTTGTCTGTCTCAACCAGGCCCGTGCCGCCATAAAGCGTCGCCAGGTTGCTGTTGTTGTCGGCGATCCAGAATGGCGCACCCGGTGCCGTAGCCAGGCCCCAGGGATTTGACAGGTTGGCGTCAATGTTGTTGACGCTGGCAACTTGTCCGCGGTTGTTGGAAACCAATGCCGTATCTTCGGCTACGGCGACCGCAGGTTGTGGGCTGGGACTGTTGACGTTACCGCTGCTGTAACCGCCGCCACAAGCAGCGACGCCGAGAGAGCAAACAACGCCGACCGCAAACGAAGCCGGCACTTTGGCCGTGATGACGCGATGCAATTTCATTGATCCTCCTCATCCATGTTTCTGATGCACGTTAGTACTCACGGATGGAAGATAGGTTGTGGTACGAACCATTGAGGTCACAGATGCATGCGCATCGTGCAGGCGACGCGTACCAACCATTTAGCGTCCAACGGGCACATACGCCTTGGAGTTCACGCTGACGAAGTAGATTTCAGGTCTACCCGTGAACTTAGATCGAACTACTTACTAATGGAGAATGTAGTGATCGTGACAATCTCGCGAGCGGCCAGGCTAGTTTCGATGACACGAGGCTAGGAACCGAGTTGGCTGCTGTTGGCGAGCCTTGGCGGAGACTGGAGCGGGTGATGGGAATCGAACCCACGTTAGTAGCACGGCAGGACCTGTAAAGTCAGGGCCTTAGAGCCGCGCTGTTCGCTGCGTGTGACGGGCGTGTGAAGATTCGCGTTACGCTGGGCAACGTACGGCGGCGTGTGGCAACAAGTTCGCACGGCATTATTCATAACGTAGCGAACCGGGCCTATCGATTGCGCAATGGCGTTGACGGCTCTGCGTCGCGCTCAAGCTCCCCTAACCATCGCCTTCCGGTGCAGGACCGCCTCCCCAGAGGTGCGAGCTGCACACCTAACAGAGGGCCAAGCGGCCGCCCTGTTGCCGGGATATAGGCGCGACTGTTGATCGGTATAGGTTGACGCCGGCACCGAGGCGGCTCGTGCTCCTCAGTCTACAAGAGCGTGAGGTGATTGGGCTCAGTGAAACGAGTACCCGACTTCGAGCGCCCATTCGCGTGGCGGGCCCGGCTGTCCGAGTACCATGTCCCAGAGCTCGCTCAGGTCGCGTGAGTTGATCAGGTACTCCTTGTTCAATAGGTTGGTGGCCACGAGCGATACCGACCACGTGTCGTGCGCGGATTGCCATCTCAGGCGCCCATCGACCAGTGTCCGCGACGGAATCTCACCCGCCTGGGCACCATTGGCGTCAGAGTTGAGCGTGGATTGAAAACTGGCGCCCAGCATCGGTGTCAGGGTGCTGCCTCGAGGCAGATGCAACGTGTACCGGACATTGACGCTGGCCGTGGTGCGAGGAAACGCCGGCGGCGGCGAGCCCAGATCCGGGCCGTCGATCGTGCAATTGGCGCCCGCCGCAGGGGTCGGAAGCGGGTGCGAGACGTCGTTGCAATTCACAGCCACACCGAGATCCTTGTAGACGAACCGGTTGACACCGAGGGTCGCCGACACGACAAAGTCTGACCAGGGCTGAGCCTCAAGCTCGAGCTCGGCGCCGGTGATCTGGGCATGGCCGACGTTAATCGGCGCCGAAAATCCCACGCCGGTATTGTCGATCGTCAGGATGTCCAGCTGCAGCTGCCGATAGTCATTCAGAAACGCGGCGGCATTGACGCGCAGGCGATGGTCCAGCCACTCGCTCTTGAGCCCGATTTCGTAGGCCAGAAGCGTCTCGGGCAGGAACGAGATCACTTGCGAGGAATTGAAAGGCCTGCCATTGAATCCCCCACCCCGAAAGCCCGTCGAAACCGATAGGTAGCTGCTGACTCGATCGTTCCAGTCATAGTCGAGCGCCGTCCTCCAGTCGGTGCGGCTGTAGGCAACATCCTTCCGGGTCGGAGGCACGAGGCTCGGCACCCCAGGCACGAAGCTCGAGTGAACGAACGTATAGTTCTTTGATTCGCGCGTGTAACGCACACCGGCTGTCAATGCCAGGTCCGGCAAGACGTGCCAGATGCTCTGCGCGTAAGCGGCGTCATCGCGCGAGGCAGAGGTGTCGTTCTGATTGAAATCCAGCTCGGGCGCCAGGTAGCTCAGTTCCGAGAGAATCACCGGGCCGCCGTTCAGATTGTAGTCGGTAAAGTAGAACAGCCCCGCGGTCCAGTCGATGCGTCCGCCCGGCGCCGCGCCATGCAGCTGAATTTCCTCACTGAACTGGTGATGGTCGAGCACATTCTCCTGGAATGTCTGGTTGATCGGCGAGGCGTCCACGTCATCGGAGAACAGGCCTGAGTAGCCGCGAAAGCCGGTAATTGACTTCAGTTGCAACCCCGGCATCAGCGACCATTCGACGGTAGTGTGCATGCCCCACGGCCGGACGCCGTCCGCAGCCGGGCTCGAGGTGATACCCGTAATTACGGCGCCGAGGCCCGATGGCGATGGCCCGACGTGCGCGAGATTGCCAAAGGATGCGTAGGAACTGTAGAAGCCGCCCGGGATGAAGCGGTTGTCGTATGGAATGCCGTACAGCGGGATCGCGACGTTGGCATTGAAGCTGGGCAGAAGATTGGCAGGATCCGCGGCATTCGAATTGATCGACAGCAGAGTCTGCGCCGCCGCACCCGAATGGTCGTTGGCACCATCGGCGACGATGTCCACGGCCAGTGACGCCGTCGGCTGCCAGCGCAGTGCCGCGCGTGCGCTCTGGACGTTCACGCCCCCGAGTGAGCCGATCCGGCAGTGAGAGCCGACGGCCGCGGGTGTTGCGATCAATGGCAGCAACGGCGCATTCGGGTTCTGGACGCCACCCAGGTCGGGGTGGACGCAAGCAAAGGACAGTTGATCCACGTACCCGTCACGCTGCCGCGAGGAGACGGACAGACGCAGGAACAGCGTATCGGAGATGAGCGGCAGGTCGAGCGAGCCGCGAAAGTCGCGACGGCCGAAGTTGCCGGCGCTGACGACCACTTCGCCGCTGCCGTCGCCCTGCGGCTTGCGGGTGATCAGCCGAATCGCGCCGCCGATCGCATTGCGCCCGAACAGCGTGCCCTGCGGTCCGCGCAGCACCTCGACCCGCTCGAGATCGACCAGATCCATCATCGAGCCATACAGCGTGGCCAGATATTCATCATCGAGGTAGATGGCCACGCCGGGCTCAACCGTATTCTGATAGTCGCCCTGACCAATATCGCGAATGAACACCACCGCCGCCTTGCCGTTGCCCGAGCCGCCATCCTGCAGCAGCACGTTCGGCGCGGCCTTCTGGATATCCGTCAGCGTCTCGATCTGCTGGTCATCGAGCATCGTTGCGCTCAGGGCCGTAATCGAGATCGGCACATCCTGCAGCCGTTGCTCGAACCGCTGTGCCGTTACGACGACCTGCTCGAGCCCACCTTCCTCATGCGCAGTATCATCGGCTGCGCGAACGCCGGCGCAGAGCGCTGCGAGGCTGCCACAGGCGATGAGCGCGGAAGCTCGCACTTAAGGATAGGCTCCGGCGGCCCTCAGTGCAGATTCAGGCTTCGCATCTGATCCTCGAGTCGGGCGCTGAGCGTCTGGAAGCGTGCATCTTCCTTCAATGGCACGGCATACAGCGGATCGCGCGTGATCTCGGCCGGCGGCATGCCCGGGGTCGATGCCGCCAGCTCCTCGAGCAACGCGCCGGCTTGCTCGTGGGCACCGCTCCAGGCATAGACGCGCGCGCCGATCGATCCCGCGGCGGTGGCCATGATCGCGTCGCGCGAGCGCGGCGCGAGCTCCAGGCTGGCCCGCGTGGCGGAAATCGCCCTGGCGCTCTGGCCCTGAAATACCCATCCCTCCGCCTCGAGCAGTCCGAGGTACACACGATTGAACGGAGTGACCTTGCGGCTCGCGACGAACTGCAGCACGTTACGCCCTTCGCCCTGCGCCCGACTCCGGTCTCCGAGCAGCAGTGCGACCCAGCCGCGATACTCCGCAGTCGGCATGTCGCCGACACTGTCCAGGATCGTGCTCCATCCGGACGCGGCGCGCATCGAATCGTCCGTGAGCTTCTGCAGGCAGGCGTCCAGCTCCCGATAGCGGTGCTCGTAGCGCAGCAGATCGAAGGTCGCTCGAACGCCAAACGGATCGCTCGGGCACCCACCGTATTGGCCGGCAAAGAACTCGTGCGCGGCGCGCAGACCCGTGGTGTCGCCCGAATAGGCGAACACGACGTAGGATCGCAGCACCTGCCCATAGTGAGGGTCGAGCTTTTCTGAGAGGCCGGCTATTCGCAGCGCTTCCTCTGGTCGGCGCAGCCAGGAGTCGCCGGCTCCCGCCAGCCACAGCACCACCGGATTGGACGGATCGAGCGCGAGCATGCGCTGGTGCGTGCGCACCACCTCATCGCCGCGTGACATCCGCAGCAGCAGTCGCGCCTTCGGCAGCAACAACATCGGGTCCGTTATGCCGGCTGCCTCTGCGCGCGCCATGGTCTCGAGCGCCTGCTCGTTCTGGTTCTGCGCCATCAGGAAGAAGCCGTTCACGGCGAGCACCAGCGGGTTGTCCGGCGCCAGGCGATTAGCCTCCGCAAGATCCTGCCGGATGTGCGCCAGGTGCTCGTCGCTGCTGACGACATTGCCGACGAACATCAGGATTCCGAGGCGTGCGCGCTGCGCGTAGGCCAATGCGAACACGGGGTCCCGTCGGATCGCCTGGCTCAGCAGATCCGCGATGCCGCTGTATACGTCCATCGGTTCGTTGTCGCCGAGCTCACGCAGCGCCAGCACGGCTTTCAGATACAGATCGTAGGCACCCGGATCTTCCGTCGGAGCACCGCCGCCCGTCGAAGCGGTGCGAAGCTGCACGGACAGTTGCGACGCAATGTCCTTCGCGACTTCAGATTCGAGCGTCAGAGCGCTCGACAGCGTGCGATCGTAGGACTTGGCCCAGAGATGGCCGTCGGTCCTGGCATCGATCAGCTGCACCGTGAGCCGCACGTGCTGGCCCTCGCGCCGGATTGAACCTTCCATGATGTGTGTGGCCCCCAGCTCGTTGGCAACGACGCCGAGAGGCTTCGGATTCTGGCGGTAAGACATCATGGTCGTCCGCGAGATGACTTCGATGCCCGCAAGTCGTTCGGCAACGGTGGTCAGCAGTTCCTCGTGCACGCCGTCGGCGAAAAACGCATCCTGAGGATTCGGACTCAGGTTCTCGAGCGGCAGAATGGCGAGGCGCCGCATGCCGCTGCCGTGCGCAGGCAGCTGGCCGGTCGTTACGGCGGGCACCGCTGGCACGGCTGGGCGCCGGAGCGTTTCCGACCGCTCCCACCAGAGCCACGAACCCAGCGCCAGCAGGAGTGCTGCCACCGTCAGCGCGGCGCTCACGAGTGCCCATGAGGGTCGCGCGCGAGGCGCATCGTGCGGCGCAACATCGGCCGCTGGACTGTCTTCACTGGCTGGCGCCGTCAGGCAGGCCGGCGCACTCGCAGTGTCCGGCGCAGGCTCGGCCGGGGCGGTCGCTGTGGCAGCGGATGCAGCTTCGCAGGTCACCGGCGCTACAAAGCGATAGCCACGTCCCGGGATCGTGACGATGAAGCGATGCTCCTCGGGCGTTTCACCGAGCAGCCTTCGCAAGGCAGAGATGTGCTGGGTGAGGTTGTTCTCTTCGACGATCGTGTTGGGCCAAATCGTCTTCATCAAGTTCGACTTATCGAGCAGCT
Organism: uncultured Gammaproteobacteria bacterium; assembly: GCA_963701975.1. Lineage (GTDB taxonomy): Bacteria > Pseudomonadota > Gammaproteobacteria > Steroidobacterales > Steroidobacteraceae > FEN-1191. The sequence goes on along the minus strand of OY969692.1, from coordinate 1,288,964 downwards.
CGCCCGGATGCTGCACGAAGAGCAGCAGCGCGTCGAACGCCCTGGATGCGATGGGCAATACCTCCCCGGTCTTCGACAGCAGCAGCCGATGCGTCGCGTCGAGGCGGAATTCGGCAAACTGATAGATCACGCCTGTCCCCTGTCTTCGGCGCTGGCCTTCACAACAATTCAGAGCACTTCAGCGCCGCGCCAACGCGAATTCACAGGTCGCCGGCCGAGGATCGCCCCCGACCCGCCGGCCGCCCGAAGGGTTGGCGACACGCACATCCAAACCTGGAGACCCGCATGAACTCATTGAATCACAAGTCGAATCTGAAGCTTATCGCAACCCTGGCCGGAGCGCTCTGGCTCACGGGACAGGCCTCGTTGACGCTGGCCGATCCGCCCAAGGCGCCACCGGCCATCGAGAAGAGCGCCACCGTTCGTTTCGCCGATTTGAACCTCGAGAGCCCCGAGGGCGCACGTGCACTTTACTCGCGCATTCGATCCGCCGCGGCGTCGCTCTGCGGCGAGCAGTTCTCGCTCTGGGACGGGAATCGGTCGCGCGAATGGAAGGACTGCTACCGCACGACGATCGAGCGCGCAGTCGTCCGGCTCAACCGCCCCGCCCTGACCGCAGTGCACCGCGACTCGATCCGGGGTTCCCATGCCGCGCTGGCGGCGGCCGGTTCAAAGGCTCCGAACGTCGAGCGCAGTGACGCGATTGCGCGTCAGGCCCGTTCCGAGTGAGGCCTCACCCATATCCACTTATCCAGGAGATTCACATGCATTTCCAACTCTTACCCGTCAGTGCCCGTTCCATCCTCGCAGCTGCCGCAATTGCCGGCACGCTCTTCGCCGGCAGTGTCGCCGCCGATGATCACGAGGTCATCGTTGCCATTCGAGTGAGCGCACACGGACTGGATCTCAGCCAGCCCGCCGAAGCGCAGCAGCTGTATCAGCGCCTGGAATATGCCGCCTACGTGGCATGCACACGTGCCAACCGCGTTGGCCTGGCGCCCTCTCCCGACGCAAGGGATTGTAGTGAGAAGGCGCTCGCCAACGCCGTTCGCTCCGTCAATCTGCCGCTCCTCACGCGGGCCTACCTTGGAAAACATACGCTGCGCGAGGCCTTGGCGTACGGGATCGAGACGCCCGCGGAACTGGCGGCGAAGTAATGCCGCTCAGGCTCGATCGACGCTTAATCAACCAATACCCGGAGGGAATACCGATGAAAGTCACATTCAAGTTAGTCATGGCAATCGTTGCAGCTGGCACACTGGAAGCCCTGTTCGCGGGCCACGCAATCGCCAGTTGTGACCTTCGCGATCAACAGTCTGCACCGATGCCCAGCCAGCAGCAGCCGGCAGCGGGACAGGCGCACTTCATCCGCACGGCGTTCGTGCAAGTGTGGGATCAGCACGATGCTCCGATTGTTGGCCTGTGGAAGTTCAGTTTCGTGGCCAAAGGCAATACCAATGGCATTCCCGACGGCGCCCCGATTGACCAAGGATACGTCCAATGGCATGGCGATGGCACTGAGCTGATGAACTCCTTTCGCGCCCCCACGACCGGTCAGTTCTGCATGGGCGTGTGGCAGCAGACCAGCCACTCCACCTATAAGCTCAATCACTTCGCCTTGGGCTGGAACTTCAATGCCGATGCGCCGGCCACGGGCCCTGGCACGGGCGGTGCCACTTTCGCCGGCACCACCAACATCCGCGAGGAGGTCTGGCTGGACAGCTCGGGAAACAATTACACGGGAACCTTCGTCCTGACCAGCTACACGCCCGATGGCACCATGGTCGTGCCGCCAACACCGATCAAGGGCGTCGTAAAGGGCACGCGCGTCACGACGGACTCCACCGAAGACGACGCGGGTATTACTGATCCGTAGAACTTGCACAAGCTCAGGGGTACCCACCGCTTCGTGACTGAGGCGGTGGGACCCGTAGCCGGAGAGCGCTCGGGATATCAAACAATTTCAGCCAGCCATCTCGTCGATGGCCGTCACAAAGTCGCGTTATCGAGGACGCCGCTCCGATCCGCAAGCGATTTGGTGAGCGGCTGCGAGTGGGACTGCAGATGTTTGCGATTCTGGTTGCAACCGTCGTCGGCAGCGAACGACCGCAACGAGCCTTGGGAACGAGGATGTGCGTCCGCACGTTATGAGGCAACCTACGGCAACGCCGGGCGGCGAAAAACTGGAGCGGGTGATGGGAATCGAACCCACGTTAGCAGCTTGGGAAGCTGCAGTTCTACCATTGAACTACACCCGCGCGGGGAGCCGATTCTAGGATGCAATAGCGCCGGTCGGCAACGCGCTTATCCAGACCCGAGCTGCCCCGGAGGCGGCCGCCCCCAGCGACACCGAGTGGCCGGATTTGCCCGAACCGACCGCGCGCGTTTTGCTCACTGCCAATTATGTTGCTTTATATACCGTTCGTAGGGCGAAGCATTCCGCACTCGCACCGGCTCTCGGCGCATCAATCAACTGCGCACTAATACGGATGCTGGAGCCTTCAGCAGGCACTCAGACTGCGCACGTCAAGCTCGATACGAGAGATGCGACATGAGAGTGCGATCATACGGTTCCGTGGTGCTCGCGGCACTGGCTGTGGCAGCCACGTTCAGCACGGCCTACGCTGATGATGGTCCGTGGGAAGTGCGGCTGCGAGGCGTGTACCTCGATCCTGCCAACAAATCCGATGCGATTCCCGGGCTCGCGCCGCAGGACTCGATTCACATCAACAGCAAGGCGCTGCCGGATGTCAACTTCGAATACTTCTTCACGCCGAACTGGTCGAGCGAGCTGATCCTGACCTATCCGCAAACCCAGACCGTGACCGTGAGCGGCACGCCGATCGGCACATTCAAACATCTGCCGCCGATACTGACGGCGAAATACAATTTCCTGCCGCAGCAGGACTTTCAGCCCTATGTCGGCGTCGGCGTGAACCTGACGCTGATCTCGAATGTCAATCTCGCGGTTCCGGGCGTCGGCAAGCTGGGCTTGAATTCCTCGAGCGTCGGCCCCGCTTTGCAGGTCGGCTTTGACTATCGGATCGCCCCGCAGTGGTATCTGAACGCCGATGTCAAATGGGCCAAGCTTGGTTCGGACCTGGATCTGGTGGGCGTCGGCAAGGTCTCCACGCTGCACCTCGATCCGTTTCTGTTCGGGGTCGGCATAGGCTATCGCTTTTGAGCCGCTCTACTCGTTGGCGACGGTCTCGACGCCGGATTCACTGAGGTAGCAGGACTCCGGAAAGGTGTGGATGCCCGGAACCTCCCCTGCCCGCAATGACTGCTGCAGGTGCTCCCAATACTCGACCGTGAGCAGATCGCCGTGCGCGGCCCGAAACGCGCGGCGCAGCGTGCGCTTGTTGACCCGCAGGCCGACCTCGATTTCCTCCGGCAGAAACACCACCCCTTCCTCGAAGAACCAGCTCGGTACGTCTTCCTCGCCTTCGAAGCGGTCGCGGTTGGTGCGCACCTTGACGTGGGTCAGGATCTCGACCGCGTCGTAATCGTACAGGAATACCTTCAGGTAGCGACTGACCCCGTAGTTACGGGCGTCGAAGTCCTTGTTGAACACGTTCGCCGCGGCGTTGTTGCGGATGCAATAGCCGAGATTCACGATCGCGCGTATCGCCTTGTCTTCGGGCGCGCTGGCCAGGAATACGTTCAGCGGCGTGAGCTTGCGCTGCACCACCAGGTACTTGAAAACCAGCGCCTCGCCCTGCAGCTGCACGGCATTGCTGGCCGCGCTCAGCAGCTCCTGCATCAGCTCGGGCCTGAACCAGGAACAGTCCAGCTTCAGATTGTAGTAGAGGATGTTGTCGAGCATGCTGCCGGTACGATTGATCTCATGGACGCGCTTGTATTTCTCCAGCACCACATCGACGCCTTCGAAGCTGTCCCACTTGTAGCCCACCGTGGGGCGGTCGCGAATGACCTTGAGAATGTAGTCGGAGTGCGCAGAGGTGAATGCGATGGCTACCGTGCCCGGAAACCCCGGCGCGGTGTCGAGCACCTCACCATTGTGTCCCAGGTGCCGCCTGACCTCGTTCATCACCGCAACCTTGGCGACGTGATGAAATCCGATGGTCGAATAGTGCAGGCCGAGGGGTCGGCTCGGCATGATGCTGTGCAGGAAAGCACTGAGCTCGTGATAGTAAAGGTTGGTCACCTGGCATGCCGCCTCGGTGGTGTTGAACAGGTTGTGAACATGCGACACCACGTGCAGCACGGCTGCGGCAACGATTCCATCGGGCTCGTTGAGCAGCGCGATCACGAACGGCTTGTACTCGTCCTCGCCCATGACCAGCCGGCCGACCAGGTAGGCGCCGCGATTGCGGTAGAAGCCGCCGCGGATCATTTCGATCGCCTGCAAACCCGCGCCGCGCTTGCCGGCCAGCACCTCGTTGAGCCGCCTGGCAACGCGCAGCGCATCCCCAGTCGGGTCGCGAAACGGCACCGACAGGTCGGCAACCTCGAGGATCCCCCGTATCACGCGCTGATCCACCGGCCAGCCGCACGCAAACCGCTCATAGACCGCGGCGCGGATATCGGCGCCGGAGCGCTGCTCGCCGAAGCCGTACTCGACCGGTGTCCACTCGCCGTGATGGACGCGCCGCCGGGTGGAGTGTATGTAGGCCAGCGCGAGATCCGCCTCGTAGCGCCCCTCGACCGCGCGCATGTACGAGGCCTCGACCTGGGCCCACAGCGACTCGCGCTGGGCGAGCGCTGAAAACGCGGCGCGCAGATCCCACGCCAGCGCATACACGGTCGCGTTGTACAGCCCCAGGCGCTGCTTGGCGCAGGCCACCGACGTCTGGTAGTCGCGATTCTCGAACGCGGTCTTGGCGCTCCAGGTGAGCTTCAGGAAGTCTTCGTAGAATTGATCGAACACGCAGCGAATCCACGCGGCCGCGAGTTCGATGCGTGCGCGCTCGGACGACCTCGCGGCGATCAGCTGGGGGTAGTCCGATGCCCGCAGGACGGTGCTCATGACGGTCGCGCCGCACTCTGCCCGGTTCGCGCCGCGGTCGTTGCCAGCGCGCTACGAATCGTGCGCCCCATGTGGGCCCCTCACGGCGGTGCCCATCACCTCGAAGTGCGCTCCGCGCAGCAGCTTGTCGACGCCGATGAACGCGCGCGCAGGGAAGTGTCCGTGGAAATAGCCGCGGTAGACGTCATTGAACGCCCCGTACAGGCCCAGGTCGGTACAGAACACCTGGACGCTGACCATCTGGTCCATCTTGAACCCGGCCGCCTCGACCGTGTGCTTGATGGATTCCATCACCAACCGGGCCTCGGCCGCCGGATCGTCCGGTACCCGCGCGGTCTTCGGATCATCCGCGGTTTTCGGGTCGATCCCCAGCGCGCCCGCGATATACAGGGTATTGCCCGCGACCACGGCGTCGCTGAACGGCAACTGTGCGCGCGCCGCGGACTGGTCGGCGACGATGTAACGATTGGCGTCGGCAGCAGGCAGCGCCAGCGGCGCCAGCATGACGGTCGCGATCAGCATTGCTGTGACGGTCATCTTCATGATGATTTTCACCCTGCAGTTTCCTGTTACGGCTTTGGGCCCTGGGTGCGCCGGATGAAGTCCGCGACCTTGGCGTGCAATTCCTTCAGCGACGGCTCGTGCGCATACACCATGTGGCCCGACTGGTACTGCGCGTATTCGACATTCTTCTGCAGCGCCGGCGGGATCATCAGGTGCTGCATCTCGTAGATGCCTTCGTAGAACGGCGTCGCGAGGTCGAAATACCCGCCATTGAGCATCACGTGCAGGTTGGGGTTGTATACCATCGCCACCGCGAGGTCGGGCATGACGTTGAGCGACTGGGCCAGCACCTCGGCGCCGCCGGGCAGATGATGCTGGAAATTCCAGTTCTTCTCGACGTTGATGATCAGCTTGAATTCCCTGTCCTGGCTGAACTTGAGCTCCTTGCGCACGTAGTCGTTATAAATCGAGACGTAGGCTGAGGCGAGCGCCGCAGATTGCGGGTCGTAGTCGGCCTCCTTGCTGAGCGGATCCATGGTGGGACCTGCGAAGCGCGAATCGAGACGCCCGGTGGTCTGATCAGCATCGACCAGCAGATTCTGCTCGAATTCGCCGCCGTTGATGCGCAGATCAGCCTTCAGGATGTAACTGACCGGCAGCCCGGTGTACTCGTGCAGCTTGGCGGCGATCGCGTCGCGCTGCGTCGCGGACAGCGTCGAACCGGCGGCGAGCGCGAGCGCGTAGTCGTTCATCGCAAAGTGCTCGACCTCGGCGAGCAGCGCTCCGAGATCGGGCGGCGTCCCGGGCAGCTTGTGGTGATACCAGGCAGTGGCCGCATAGGTCGGCAATGCGAGCACGTACGGCAGTTCCGTGCCCGGGTTGGTCTGCGGACCGTCCGGACTGGCATCGAAATTGAGTATCTGCGAGAGCATGATCACGCCGTTGAAGTCGACGTAGCGCTCGGTCTCGAGCACGCCGCTCAGCACCGCGGCACGCGTGGTGCCGTAGCTCTCCCCAAACAGGTACTTGGGCGAATTCCAGCGGCCGTATTTCGACAGGAACTGCACGATGAAATCGGCGAACGCCTGCGCGTCCTGGTCCACGCCGTAGAACGCCTTCTCGCGGTCGGTACCGGCGATGCGCGAAAAGCCGGTGCCGGGAGCATCGACGAACACCAGGTCGCTGGCATCGAGCAGGCTGTAGTCGTTGTTGACCAGCGAATACGGCGCAGCGGGCGTGTGTTTTTCCTCCGCCGTCAGCACCCGTCGCGGCCCGAACGCGCCCATATGCAGCCAGACGCTGGACGAGCCGGGGCCGCCGTTGAACAGAAACGTGACTGGCCGCGGCGGCGCGTTCTTGTCGCTGCCAGCCTTGTCCCCGGCCGCCTTGTCGGCGCTCTTGAAATAGGCCACGTAGAACATGCTCGCCTCGGGCCGCGGATTCTTGTCCTCATCCTTCGGCGCGTTCTGCGGCACGTCGTCCCAACCTTTCGGGTGCACGACCACGGTACCGACGTAGGCGTCATAGTCGATGCGCCGGCCGTCGACCGTGACCGAACCCTTGCTGCTCTGCTGCTCCGGCGTGAAGTGCTCGGGCGTGCTGGCGGGCTTGGTGTCGGCCGCTTTGGCGGTGTCGGAGGCCTTGGCGGTGTCGGCGGCCTTGGCGCTGGCACCGGAATCGGCGGCGTGCAGCGCCGCGTACGGCAGCAGCAGCGACGCCATGGCCCACAGGGCGATGCAAAATTTACGGGCTGGAAACAAGGGCGACTCCTCGACGGCTGTGACGGCTTGAGGCGATGGCGCGCATTTTAGCCTATTCACCCCCGCGATCATGCAGGCGCGGCTCGGGGCCCCGGCTGTCCGCGGTCGGAATTCCTCAGGTCAGCGGCAGTGCGTCCGCGCCGATCTCCAGCGCCTGGCGCTGCCGGATCCGCGCCGCATCCGTGAGCATGCGCCCGGCCCAGCGGTAGACATTGTTCTCCTTGATGGTATGCCGCATCAACTGCATGCGCTGGCGGCGCTGTTCCCGCGGCATCTCGATCGCGCGCCGGATTGCCGCCGCAGTTTCGGTGACGTCGAACGGATTGACCAGGATCGCCTCGACCAGCTCGCGCGCGGCCCCGGCAAAGGTGCTGAGGATCAGCACCCCGTCCTCGTCATCGCGCGCGGCGACGAACTCCTTGGCCACCAGATTCATGCCGTCGTGCAGGCTGTTGACGATGCAGAAGTCGGCGGCGCGGTACAGCTCGAACACCTGTTGCGGCGGCAGGTGCCGGCCGATCAGCACGATCGGCTTCCAATCGGCGGTCGCAAAGCGGGCGTTGACGCGCTCGACCTCGGCCAGCGTCGTACGCTGCAGCGTCTGGTATGCCGGCAGCTTGCTGCGCGAGGGCGCGGCGATCTGCAGCAGCGTGACCTGGCCGCGCAGGCGCGGGTTCTGCTCGAGCAGCAGCTCGAGCGCGAGGCAGCGCTCGATCACGCCCTTGGTGAAATCCCAGCGCTCCACGCCCAGACCGAGGATGACATGCTCGGCGATGCCGAAGCGCTCGCGTACGGCGCGGCGCGAGAGCTGAACCTCGGGCAGCGCCGGCAACCATCGCGGCGGCCATTCGATCGATATCGGGTACGCCGCGACGTGGCAGATGTGCCCCCGGAACGCCACCGTCATGCGCTCGTGATCGACCTGGCACTCGATGAAGCGGTCGAGCGTCGCAAGGAAGTTCTGGCAGTGATACAGCGTGTGAAAGCCGAGAATGTCGGCCATCAGCAGGTGCGAGAGCATCTCGCGCTTCCACGGGCAGACGCCGAAGGTCTCGGCGTTGGGCCATGGTATGTGCCAGAACAGCGCGATCGTCGCCTTCGGCCGGCGCGTGCGCAGGTAGCCCGGCAGCATCGCGAAGTGAAAGTCCTGGATCAGGATGAGCGGGTCCTCGGACTGCGCTTCCTGCGCCACGATCTCGGCAAACTTGCGGTTCACCGACTGATACACCACCCAGTCCTCGCCGCGGAACGCCGGGCGCACATAGGCCAGGTGGCACAGCGGCCACAGGCCCTCGTTCGACAGCCCGTAGTAGAAGCCCTGCTCTTCGGACTCCGACAGCCACACGCGCCGCAGCGTATAGGAAGGATCATCGGGTGGTACCCGCACGTGATCCGAACGATCCACCACCGCGCGATCGGCCGAGCCGCTGCCGTGCGCGATCCAGGTTCCCGAGCAGGCGCGCATCACCGGTTCGAGCGCGGTCACCATGCCGCTGGCCGGCACCCGCACTTCGATCACGCCGTTGTCGCCGAATTCGTGGATATACGGCTCACGGTTCGACACCACGATCATCTGCGGGGAGTGCAGCTGCTCGCGCACCACGAGCTGCAGCGCCTGCGGAGTCCAGTTCTCGCGGTAATCGATCTCCAGGCGCTGCGTCTCCTCCATCTCGCTCAGCACCTTGCGCACCTGGCGCAGGATCGGCAGCGACAGCGGTCCCGAGCGCGCGTTGTCGAAGAATCGCCGGCCGGTGATGTCACCGATCAGCACGTTGGCCCAGCGCCGGATCACCAGCCAGGCCGCGAGCACCAGAAACAGCGCCAGGATGATCAGCGTGACGCCGCCGAACGCGAGCAGATAATCGCGCGCGGTGGTCTGCCGGCTGTCAACGATGCTCAGGTCGTACAGGATCGCCACGCGGTAAGGCGTCTGTCCCGCCGGCTGCTGGTCGAACACCGACACCAGTACCGAACCTACCGGCGCGCGGCGCACGATGCTCTGGCCATCGCCGAGATCCTCGGTGTTCTCGCAGGTCACGGTCTTGGGCACGAGCTCGGTCTTGAAGATCGTGCCGCCGTGCGGCAGGCAGATCAACAGGCCAAGCACGCGCTGCTCGGCGATGATCTTGGCCGCATATTTGTGCAGCGGCTGCTGGTCACTGCGCCCCACCAGCGCGGGCAGCGAGTCCTGCAGCGAGCTCATCAGCAGGCGCGCGCGCAGTTCCACATCGGAACGAAACCCCTCGGCCAGCAGCCGATCGATGTACGGCAATCCGAAGTACGCGACCACCCCGGCCGCAAGCAGCAGCGGCAATACGGTACGGGTGACCAGGGAACGAAACATACGTGCGACGCGCCGGGCTCGAGCAGCCCTCCAGCCAAATCCAGGGGCATCGACGCTAGTCGCGCCGACGCGCGCCCGTCAATACACGATGCTCGTAATCAACTGAATATTTTTCAAACAGGGCCGAGCGCTACCTGCCCTGGGAGGCGGCGCCCGCGCTCGCCAGACGGTCGCGGATCGCGGCCGCCAGCGTCAGCGAGTGGCGGCGCGCGCCCTGGTCGTAAACGTGCACGTTGATCATCAGCTCATCGACCGCCACCTGCTCCAGGAACGCGCGCAGGGCGCGCTCGACCGAGGCGCTCGAACCGACGAACGAGTACTGCATCGTTTGCCCGACCATGGCCTTCTCGGCGGGCGACCAGTAGCTCTCGATGTCATCGATCGGCGGCGGCAGCGGGCCGGGGCGGCCGCGGCGCAGCTGCGTGAAGGCCTGTTGATGCGAGGTGAACAGCCGACGCGCGGCCGCGTCGCTGTCGGCGGCGATCAGGTTCACGCACACCATCGCGTACGCTCGCTCGAGCGCGCGCGAGGCCTGGAAACGCATGCGGTAGATCGAGAGCGCGGGCAGCAGCAGTTCCGGTGCGAAATGCGCGGCGAACGCGAACGGCAATCCGAGCGCGGCGGCGAGCTGGGCGCTGAACAGGCTCGAACCGAGCAGCCAGATCGGGACCTGCAGGCCCGCGCCCGGGATCGCGCGCGTCACCTGGCCGGGTGGCGCATCGAAATAGCTCTGCAGCTCCTGCACATCCTGCGGAAACTGATCGGCGCTGCCGGCCAGGTCGCGCCGTAGCGCCCGCGCGGTGAGCGGATCGGTGCCGGGCGCACGGCCGAGTCCGAGATCGATCCGGTCCGGGAAGAGCGACGCCAGCGTGCCGAACTGTTCCGCGATCACCAGCGGTGCGTGATTCGGCAACATCACGCCGCCCGAACCGACACGGATGCTGCGCGTGCCCGCCGCCACATGCCCGATCACCACCGCGGTCGCGGCGCTGGCGATGCCGGGCATGTTGTGATGTTCGGCCAGCCAGAAGCGCCGGTAGCCCAGCGCTTCGGCATGGCGCGCGAGCTCCAGCGTGTTTCGCAGCGCATCGGCTGCGCTCGCGCCTTCGACGATCGGCGACAGGTCCAGAATCGAAAACGGCAGCATGGCGCCGATGATCGCCGCTCGCGCCGGCGGTTGCCAGCGCCGGGCGCAAACTTCGATGCGATAATCGCCCGATGCAGCAGTCCTCCGACAAGCGCCCAGCGCGCGCCATTCGCTCGTACGTGATTCGGGCCGGCCGCATCACCCCGGCGCAGCAGCGCGCGCTCGGCGAGCATTGGTCGCGTTACGGCGTCGACTACCAGCCGCGCGAGCTGGATCTGCCGCGGCTGTTCGGCCGCGTCGCGCCGTGCACGCTGGAGATCGGCTTTGGCAACGGCGAGCACCTGCTCGAGCGGGCGCTGGCACAGCCGGAGCGCGACTTCCTCGGCGTCGAGGTGCACCGCCCCGGCATCGGCCACCTGCTGCTTGCGGCCGCCAAGGCCGGGGTGAGCAATCTGCGGGTCATCGAGCACGATGCGGTCGAAGTGCTGCAGCAGCAGCTTGCTTGCGGCAGCCTCGACGAGGTGCAGCTGCTGTTCCCCGACCCCTGGCCAAAGAAGCGCCATCACAAGCGCCGCATCGTCCAGCCCGAGTTCGTCGCGTTGCTGGCGTCCCGGCTGCGCCCCGGCGGGCGCGTGCATTGCGCGACCGACTGGGAGCCCTACGCCGAGGACATGCTGCTGGTGCTGAACGGCTGCAGCCTGCTGGCCAATGGCGCCGCCGGCGGCGGCTTTCTCGGTAGCGACGCGCTCGAGGCGCGCAGCGCCACGCGTTTCCAGCGTCGCGGCGAACGGCTCGGACACCGCGTGCGCGAGCTGCTGTTTCGCCGGCGCTGACGGCCGCGCGCGGCCCGCCCGGTCAGCCGCCGAAGCTGCCGCGCAGCCCATCGACCATGAACTGCACCGACAGCGCGCCCAGCAACACGCCGGACATGCGATTGATGACGTGCGTGCCGGTGACGCCGAGCACGCGCATCGCCGGGCTCGCCAGGTACAGCACGCCCAGCGTGATCGCCAGAACGCCATAAACGCACAGCAGCAAAGCCACGAACAACAGCGGCTTACCGGCGCCGGGCGCGAACGCCAGCAGGATGGTCGCCATTGCCCCCGGCCCGGCGATGAACGGGAACGCCAGCGGAAATACCGAGATGTCCTCGCGCTGGCGCGACTCGAGCTCTTCCTGGCTCGAGGTGCGGGTGCCCGAGGTGCGCGCAAAGACCATCTCGAGCGAGATCAGAAACAGCAGCAATCCGCCGAAGATGCGGAACGAGTCGAGGCTGATGCTCATCAGGCGCAGGAACGGACCGCCCCCGAGCGCGAACAGCGTCAGGATGACCGCCGAGATCAGCACCGCGCGACGCGCCATGTGCCGGCGCTGCGCCTCGGTCCCGTCCTTAGTCAAACCGATGAACACCGGGATGAGCGAGATCGGCTCGACGACTACCAAAAAGACTACAAAGAACTTCAGCAGCTGCTGGCTCATTGACGCCCTGCAAAATCAAAATTTACCTTGAATGCATCCGGCTGCAGGAGCAACATCCCTTGCGTATCGCACGGATCTTCGGCGGCCAGGTAGAGCATACCTTCCGCAGCTGAATACGGGAGCATCATTCATGAGCTCGCAACCCGACATCGGCGAATGGTTTCGCGTACGCGGCGGCGATCTGCTCGAAGTCGTGGCCCTCGACGAAGACGACAGCACCATCGAGGTCCAGCACTTCGACGGCACGGTCGAGGAGCTCGATCTGCAGGACTGGGAAGCGCAGCGCGCCAGCGGCGAGATCGAGGAGGCCGATGCGCCGGAGGATTGGAGCGGCTCGGTCGACGTCGAGGGCGATGAGGACGCGCTGGCGCCGAATACCGGACTCAACGGCGATCAGCAGATGGCCGGCGGCCTCGACGGCCTCGACCTGTTCGACTCGCCCGACACCTGGGCCTGACGCGCGTCTTCAGGCGTAACGCGCCGCCAGCTCATCCGGATCCGCCTCGTCCGCCAGCAATACGCAGCCCGCCTCGACGCGCACCGGCAATCCGATCAGCGAGCGCCCATGACAGGGACCGGCGACACAGTAGCCGCTGTCCTTCTGGAAGATCGCGCCGTGCACGCTGCACTGGATCATGCTGCCATCGCGCGTCAGGAATCCGTGCGGGGTGTAGTTGAGCGGATAATGCAGGTGTGCGCAGCGATTCACATAGGCGCGCACGCCGTCGCCCACCCGCAGCACGAAGCCGCGCAGCGGCCAGTCGCCGCCGCCGAGGCGGAATTCGCGGCAGCCATTGGCGGGCAGATCCTGCAGGCGGCACAGCACCCGCGCCAGGTCGATCGGCCGCTGCGGCTGCATGCGCTTCTAGGTGAGCACCGCGGTGCGCAGTGGCTGGAAATCGCGGCGTCGCGACAGCCCGTAGAGCAGCACCAGCGCCGGGATGCTCAGCGCCGCGGTGTATAAGAAGAACGGCGGGTAGCCGATGTGATCGACCACCATGCCCGAGGTTCCCATCAGCAGCTTTCCAGGCAGCGCATACAACGACGACAGCACCGCATACTGGGTCGCGGTATAGGACGCGCTCGTCAGCGAGGACATGAAGGCGATCAGGGCCGTGCCGTGAACGCCTTGCGCGAAGTTGTCCAGGCTGATCACGGTCGCCAGTCCCATCAGGTGGGGCGCGCCGCGCGCAGCCAGGATCGCATACGACACGTTCGAGACCATCACCAGGGCGCTGCCCAGGACCAGCGAGCGCGTGCGCCCGAGTCGTGCCACCGCGAGACCGCCGACCAGGATCCCGGCCACACTGAGCAGTGTGCCGTAGAGCTTGGCCACCGCCGCGATCTGCTTGAGCGTGAAGCCCAGGTCGAGATAGAACGGATTTGCCATCGATCCCATCGTGTAGTCGGTCAGCCGATAGCTGCCGATGAATGCGAAGATCAGCAGTCCGAGCGTCGCACCGTAGCGCGCGAAGAAGTCCAGCACCGGGCAGACCACCGCGCCGAGCAACCAGGCTGCCGCGTGCCGCAGCGAGTGCGGCCAGTGCGCGCGCCGGACCAGCCACTCGACCACGCGCTGCTCGGTCAGCACCGACACCAGCGGCGCGATGCGCTCCGGTTCGCGCACCAGCAATGTCGCCACGACACCGACCCCGACCAGTGCCGCCATGGTCGTGTAGCTGCGCTCCCAGCCGAGATCGTCGGCGATCCAGAGCGCGCCGGCCTGGCCGACCAGGATTGCGAGCCGATAGCCGAGCTGGTAGGCCGCGGCCATCGCGCCCTGTTCGCGCACCGGCGCCGACTCGATGCGCCAGGCATCGATCGCGACGTCCTGCGTGGCCGCCGCGAACGCCAGCGCCAGTGCCAGCAGCGCCATGTGTCCGATCTGGGTCTTCGGATCGCTGAGCCCGAAAGCGCAATCAGCGCGCTCGCGATTCCGGCCTGCGCCAGCAGCATCCAGCTGCGGCGCTGGCCGAGCAGGCGGCCGATGCAGCGGCAGGCGCAGCCGGTCGATCACCGGCGCCCACAGGAACTTCAGCGTGTAGACCAGGCTGACCCAGGACAACATGCCGATCGTCGCCCGCTCGATCCCGCTCTGGCGCAGCCATGCCGACAGCGTGCTGTAGATCAGCATGAACGGCAGCCCGCTGGAAAATCCCAGCGCCAGCATCGACAGCATGCGCGGCTGGGCGTAGATCCGCACCGCATCGAGCCAGCCGCCGGTGCGCCGCGGCGGCACATCCGCATCGGCGTTCAAAGCCGATAGTCCATGATCAGCGGGGCGTGATCGGAAAAGCGTGGCTCCTTATGGATGTGCGCGCGCTGCGGCGTGCCGGCAAGCCCGGGGCTCAATATCTGGTAGTCAATCCGCCAGCCGACATTCTTCGCCCAGGCCTGTCCGCGGTTCGACCACCAGGTGTAGTGCTCCGGCTCGTCCACCAGCGAGCGAAACGCATCGATGTAGCCCTCCGGCCCGAGCAACTGCTCCATCCAGGCGCGCTCCTCGGGCAGGAAGCCCGAGTTCTTCTGGTTCGACTTCCAGTTCTTCAGGTCGATTGGCCGGTGCGCGATATTCCAGTCGCCGCACAGGATATATTCGCGGCGCGAGCGCCTGAGCTTTCGCAGGTGCGGCATGAACGATTCGAGAAATCGGAATTTCGAGGCCTGGCGCTCAGGCCCGGCCGAGCCCGACGGCAGATACAGCGAGATGATCGACAACTTGTCGAATCGCAGCTCGAGATAGCGTCCCTCGCGATCGAACTCGTCGACCTTGAAGCCGCGCAGCACGCGGTCCGGCGCGCGCCGCGACAGCACCGCGACCCCGGCGTAGCCGAGGCGTTCCGCGGCGTAGAAATGATGCCGATAGCCCGGCAGGCTGCAGTCGTGCCCCTGCAGCTGATGCTCGAGCGCGCGCGTCTCCTGCAGGCAGATCACGTCCGCATTCTGTTGCGCCAGGAACGGGAACAACCCGCGCTTCGCGGCCGAACGTATGCCGTTGACGTTCAGAGTGATGATGCGCATGCGGCAATGATACCCTTCCGATATTGTCCTCAGGGCGGGGCCGTGCACGATTACCAGCGCCAATTCCTCGAGCTTGCGCTCGCGCGCCAGGCACTGCGCTTTGGCGAATTCACGCTGAAGTCCGGCCGCGTCAGCCCGTACTTCTTCAATGCCGGCCTGTTCAACGACGGTGAGTCGATGGCCACCCTCGGTCGCTGCTATGCCGCGGCCCTGGCCGCGCTCCGGCCTTGAATTCGACCTGCTGTTCGGGCCGGCCTACAAGGGCATCCCGCTGGTCACGGCCACCGCCATCGCGTTCGCCGAGCAGCACCGGCGCAACGTGCCCTGGGCCTTCAACCGCAAGGAACCCAAGGATCACGGCGAATCCGGCCAGGTGGTCGGCAGTCCGCTGCACGGACGCGTCGTGATCGTCGATGACGTGATCACCGCCGGCACCGCGATCCGCGAGTCTATCGAGCTGATCCGCAAAGCCGGCGCGGCACCGGTCGCCGTCGCGCTCGCGCTCGACCGCGAGGAACGCGGCCAGGCCGAGCGCTCGGCCGTGCAGGAGCTAAAGTCCCAGTATGGATTGCGCTGCATTACCATCCTGACGCTCAGCGGACTCATCGCGGCGCTCGAGGCCCGGCCCGCCGCCGGGGCGGGCCTGCCGGCCGCCGGCGCACCGACCCCCGAACAGCTTGCCGCGATGCGCAGCTACCGGCTCAAGTACGGCGTCGGCACCAGCTAGAAGCCGCACCCCGCTTGCGCAGCGGCGGCCCCGGCAGGGACAATGACATCGATGTTTCGCGGGCCGGACAAGCTTCTGAACCTGGCGGCGCTGTGCGCTGCCGTCGCGCTGGCCGCGGCGGCTGCGAGCACGGCGGCTGCGGCCGCAAACACCACGGCCGGCAGCCCGGCGCAGACCTATCGCTGGGTGGACGATAAGGGCGTCGTGCATTACGGCGACAGCGTGCCGGCCGAGTACGCGCAGAAAGAGCGCTCGGTGCTCAACGGCCAGGGCGTGGAGGTCGGCCACGTCGAGGGCAGCAAGAGCGCGGCGGAGCTGGCGCAGCAGGCCAAGGCCGGCGGAACCCGCGCGCCAGCGCGCGCAGCACGACCAGTTCCTGCTCGCGACCTATGTCTCGGCAAAGGACATCGAGCAGTTGCGCGATGAGCGGCTGGCGCAGATCGACGGCCAGATCAAGGCCTCCTCCACCTATATCGACTCGCTCGGCACGCGGCTCGGAGCGCTGCAGGAGCGCGCGATGCAGTTCAAGCCCTACAGCAGCGACGCCAACGCGCGGCGCATGCCCGACGACCTGGCCGAGGAGCTGGTGCGCACCGCGAACGAGGCGCGCAACCAACGCGAGGCGCTCGACGCCAAACGCAAGGAACAGGCCGAGATGCGCGCGCAGTTCGAGGCCGACATCGCAGCGCTACCGGGAGCTGACCGCGAAATCCCGCTTCTGACGCGCCCGGCGGCCTCAATGCCGGCCGCAAGTGTCCAAAGCCGCCGCACGATCCGCGCCGCAGCCTCACCGCTGGCCGGTGTGGCCAAAGCCGCCTTCCCCACGGGTACTGGCGGGGAAATCCGCACGATCTCCAGCGCCACCTGCACCACCGGCACCACGACCAGCTGCGCGATGCGCTCGCCGGGCTGGATCTCGTAGCGCGCCGCGCCGCGATTCCAGCACGACACCATCAGCGGCCCCTGGTAGTCGGAATCGATGAGCCCCACGAGATTGCCCAGCACCACGCCGTGCTTATGCCCGAGCCCCGAGCGCGGCAGGATCACGGCCGCGAGCCCGCGGATCTTCGAGGTGAATCGCCAGCCCGGTGGGAATCAGCTCGGCCTGGCCAGGCTCGAGCCGCAGCGGCCCGGCGATGCAGGCGCGCAGATCGAGTCCGGCGGAGCCGGCCGTGGCGTACTGCGGCAGCGGAAACTCAGCCCCCAGGCGCGCATCGAGGATCCGCACCTGCAGCGAGCGCGGCGATCGTCCAGCTTCCGATGCTCGAGCGCCTCGCGCTTCGCAGCGCCGTGGCCTCGCGCTCCGGCCGCCGTCGCGTTCGCGCGCAGCAGCTGGTCGAAGTAGCGCTCGATGATCACAGCCGGTCAGCGCACGGGCCAGCTCGCGCTTGCTCGCGACCGGCAGCTCGACGCGCCCGCCGCGCCAGAGCACCAGCAGGGAGTTCTCGTCGCAATCGAACGCCTTGGTGTGCCCGACTTCGTTGGCCGCGATCAGATCCAGGTTCTTGGCCAGCAGCTTGGCGCGCGCGTGCTGCTCGACCGACTTGGTCTCGGCGGCGAATCCGACCACGAACGGCCGCTGCGCGCTGCGCGCTCACCTGCGACAGAATATCCGTGGTACGCGTCATTTCGAGCGCCAGTGTCTCGCTGGTCTTCTTGATCTTCTGCTCGGCGCAGGCGCACCGGCCGGTAGTCGGCCACCGCGGCGGTGCCGACGAAGATCGCGGTGCCGGGCAGCTCGCGCTGCACGGCGGCGTACATCTGTTCGCAGCTTTCCACATCGACCCGATGCACACCGGGCGGCGTCGGCAGACGACACCGGCCCGCTGACCAGCACGACCTCGGCGCCGGCCTCGCGCATCGCCTGCGCCACGGCGAAGCCCATCTTGCCGGAGCTGCGATTGCTGACGAAGCGCACCGGATCGATGCATTCGCGCGTCGGCCCCGCCGTCACCAGCACGCGCCGCCCGGCAGCGGCCCGTCGCTTGCCAGCAGCGGTTCGATCTGCGCGACGATCTCGATCGGCTCGAGCATGCGACCCGGACCGTACTCGCCGCAGGCCTGCTCGCCGACGCCCGGGCCGAGCAGGTGCACGCCGCGCGCCGTGAGCAGCTCGACGTTGGCCTGCGTCGCGGCGTTGCGCCACATCAGCTGATTCATCGCCGGCGCCACCGCGATCGGCGCCGTCGGTCGCCAGGCACAGCGTCGTCAGCAGATCGTCGGCAAATCCGTGCGCCAGCCGCGCGAGAAAATCCGCGCTCGCCGGCGCCACCAGCACCAGGTCGGCCCAGCGCGCCAGCTCGATGTGCCCCATGGCCGCTTCCGCGCGCCGCGTCCCACAGGTCGGTGCGCACCGCGCGCCCGGACAGCGCCTGAAATGTGGTCGGCGTGATGAATTCGCGCGCCGCAGCGGTCATCACGACCTGCACCTGCGCGCCGCGCTCGACCAGGCGGCGCACCAGATCGGCGCCCTTGTAGGCCGCGATACCGCCGGTCACCCCGAGCAGGATGCGTTTGCCTTGCATGCGTTCAATTATCGGTCTTTTGACCCATGCACGCACGATATGTCGATCGCACACCGCCGCCATATCGCGGCAGCATACCGCGCCAGGTCAACCGCATGGCAGCGAGCATGAGCATCAAGGACTGGCCGGCCAGCGAGCGCCCGCGCGAGAAGCTGCTGGCCAATGGCGCGCACTCGCTCTCGGACGCGGAATTGCTGGCTGTGCTATTGGGCGGCTCCGGGCGTCGCGGCCTCGATGCGGTCGCGATGGCGCGCGAGCTGCTGAGCCGACATCAATCCCTGCGCGGCCTGCTGTCGGCCGACCGGGCAAGCCTGGTGCCTGCGGGGTCAGCGCCGGGAGTCTCGGCACGGTCGGCTACTGCCGGCTGCAGGCGGCCGTGGAGCTCGCGCGCCGTCACTACGCCGAGGCCTGCGCGCCGGACCGCCGCTCGACTCGCCGCAGGCGACGCGCGATTTCCTGATGGCGCGGCTGCGCGATTCGCCGCACGAGCTGTTCTGCTGCCTGCATCTGGACAACCGCCATCGCCTGATCGCTTTCGATGAGCTGTTTCGCGGCACCATCGATGGCGCCAGCGTGCATCCGCGCGAGGTGGTCAAGCAGGCGCTGGCACGCAATGCCGCCGCCGTCATCCTGGCGCACAACCACCCGTTATGTTGCGTTGCGGGTGTCACCACCGGGTCCGGTGTCACGGGATTCGGGAATGGCGGCCAGTTCGGCGCGAGTACCGCCCGATGACCTCCTCCATGCAGCTGCCTCTGCCGCTGACAGAGACTCGGGAGGGCGACACCTTCGCCTCCTTCGACCATCTGACGGCAGAGCCGGTGCCGGCGGAACGCCTCCTGGTTCGCGGCGAGTACGACGAACTGCGAACTGCAACGGCCAGCGAGATCATTGCGGCCGCGCGGCGGGTGATGACGCGCCGGGTTCGTCGCGGAACGGCCATGGACTGTCCGCGAGCCGTTCGGGAATTCCTGACCGTTAAGCTGGGGCACCTCGAGCACGAATTGTTTGCCGTCCTGTTGCTCGACACGCGCCACCGGCTCATCGAGTACGTGGAGCTCTTTCGAGGCACTATCGACGGGGCGAGCGTGCATCCTCGGGAAGTGGTGAAGCTCGCGCTGGCACGCAATGCCGCCGCTCTGGTGCTGGCGCACCCGCACCCGTCTGGGGCGGCAGAGCCAAGCCAGGCGGACGAACTCGTCACCCGGCGGCTGCGCGAGGCGCTAGCGCTGGTAGATATCCGCGTGCTCGATCACATCGTCGTCGCCGGCGGCGAAGCCATCTCATTCGCGGAGCGCGGACTCCTCTGAGTCTGCAGATCCGGAATTAGGATTTGCTCGTGCCGTTGATCGAGATTGACCCAAGTCAGCCGATCCCGAATGACCGCTCCACAGCGATTCCCTGCGCCGTAGGCTGCCACTTGCCAACCGACTAACTAATGTTTGCCTCGATCTCGCACCAGATATTGGGTTTGTCCGGTGAGGCGCTTTCGCATCTCAATTAATGATATCTGTTGTCCGGGAAATTCACGGGCCATATTGACTGGTACCGTGCGCGAGTCCATATCCAAGCGGACCATGCACCAACTACTCGGATGGCCGGTTTGTTGTTCTCCGCAATAAACGACTGTACCGGTTAGTATCCGGCCTGTTGCCATAGGCATGTTCAGCATCGTCCATGCGATCGCGCAGACACCGGCCATACCAAAACCAAATCCAATCAATATTGGCTTGCGAACCGACATCTTCAGTCCTCACTTGACCTGAGAAGCCGCTCATGAACGGCGGCTTTCGAGCAGGCGAACAACAGGAGCAGTCCGCGCGGGAGAATTGCGGCTCTTTCGCTATCCCCGTTCGGCGTCGTTCTTGTTCTTGTCAGACTCGTATGTAGACCTGATTTTCTCATCGTCCTGGGAGGGACGGCTCATGATTTGATCCCGCACGTTTTTTGGGATGTCTGGGTAGGGATCGGTCTGAATCTTCCAGGATTTAGCCAGAGCCACCGCCACGAGAAAGAATGGTAGCCCTCCAAACTCCAGGCACCACAACCGCTGTTGCTCGCCTTTGGTCAGGTACGCGTACGATCCGTGGTTGTTCAGCTCATAAATCCGCCCTGAGGTGGTGTCTGGTCGATGCGGTCGTGTGGCTGAGTAGTGCTCAAAAAGTGCGATGAAGCAAAACCAAATCGCGAGACTAACAGCCGCCGACGCCATTACGAATATGCGCTTCGGCACCGAATCTGTGGATTTGCCAATTAACACGAGGGATGACTCGCGCCCATCGTTGCACGAATGATGGCTTTAGGGCGCAGATTTTACCCTTGTGAATGTCTCAAGGTGGGCCGATCTGCGATGGTCGAGATGACCGCGCCTGTCTTTGCCGGCAGCTTACCGAGCGATGGTAGCGGGCTTAGCGTCGAGCCTTCGCCGCAGGTCGGCCAGTTCTTGCTCTCGGCGGCTTAGGAGCCCCTGGGCTTCGCGGTAGGCAGCGTAGTAGTGATCGACCAATGCAGCGAGCTTTGCCGTCTGGTGGCGCAGAACCGCAAGTTCAGCCTGAACCGGATGAAGGCTATTGCGCGAGCACGCGAGTTTCGCACCGTCTCGTACGCGCTGGTGTTCGCGCAGCGCGCGGAGGATCCCCGGGTGATATCGGTACAGCGAGTTTCTAGAGACGTTCGCCAGCTGGCACAGCGCACTGACGGTGACGCGCCCGGGAATACCCGAGCCAGGCGACGTCAGGGTAGCCAGAGCCTGCTTAAGCCGATCAGCGGGTGATGGGGCTGCCAAGACGCGCGGACTCCGGCGCGGTATCGATCGAGCGAATCATGGCAAGGGCCTCGTTGAGGCGCTGGCGAGCGATCTTCAACGTTTGTGTCGGCAGGGCTGGCTCGTTGAGCAACGCCTCATGCCGGCGCGCCTGATCCTGCCAGTACCCCCGATGCAGCCTCGAGACAGCGAAGTTGCGGCAGCTTGCACAGGTGGACGGCTCCCGGCGCAGCGGGTTAGGACCGGTGGTAGTGCCCAGGCAGGCGCTGTGTTCCTGTCGATAGACACAAAAGCCCCAGTCGCAGACACCCAGCGTCAGACCCGAATCGACCAGCATGCGCGCATAGGCTTTCAGGTCCTGCTTCATTCTCGCGCCCCGGAACCGCGGCCGCTTGGCAAGGATCTCGGCACCGGCGCGGCCGCCGAGTTGAGGAGCGCTCAACATGTGCTCCCAGGCCGACACCGACTGTTCGAGGATGCCCTCATCGATCTCGCGGTTGAGGCGGTAGTCGGTGCCGACATAGCAGCGATCCGTGATACCCCGCTCACGATGGCCGAGATGCTGCGCCAGGGCGAACAGAGCCGAGCGATCGCGCAGAGCCGCAAAGCGCACGAAGGTCTTTCGGCCTTGATGTGTGGTGAGCCTCCAACGCTGCCCTTGGTGCAGCGGCAAGTCAAACCAGGCGCCGCATCGACAGAGGAGCAGGCACATCTCGTTGCTGCTCATGACACGAAGAGGAGCGGAGCAGTCTCTTTGCCACTCGGTTGCACCGAAGCGATGGCCGCGCGTCCGCAACCAGAGCTCTGGACGAGCAGAGCGAGCCCGATGGGGAGCCGAGAGCGCTTCGAGCACGGCGATCGCATGCACGGCGGGAGCGGGAGCGACCCAGGTGTGACGCCGGCCGTGGTAGGCCGCCTCGCGCTTGAAGATCGCGCCTACGATGACGGCAAGCCCCATATCACCTGCAGAATCTTGCGGCGCGAGCGGCTGTACGCAGCCCGAATGCAGCTGCAACACCTCGCTAGCTCGAGGACCCACGAGGTAGGAGATCACGACAAAGCAGGCGGTGTAGAGCACATCCAGAAGTTGTGCCAGATGTGCGCCCGACCTGAGCGTACAAGGTCCCCTCGCAGTGTTGAGGGTGACCTGCTGGAGCGCGCGTATGGCGGCCTTGCGCCAGACTTCGTCCGTCTGCCCGCGGCGCCGCACGTCAGCGACGGTCGCAGCGTAAATCTCGCGTGCACGCAGCAGATCGACGGCGCAGTTAGACAGAAACTCCATCGCACCGTGAATTAAGGGTAGGGCGATCGGCTCTGGCGTGTGAGGCCAAGTGCCGCGGTTGGCGTCGCTCACGCCGGCGGTGCTGCCGGTGCTCTGACCCGGACACGGGTGGATCATCAGGCCATCGCCAATCTCGGCGCGGTAGCGGTGCAGATAGACGAGCAGGTCCAGATACTTCTGCACCGTGCTGCATGCCAGTGGCGCGCCCTTGTGGTTGGTACGCCGCTCGATGACGCGCTGAAAGCGCAATAATGCGCTCGTATCAAGATCCGCAAAGCGCGAGAGTCCTTCCGCTTCCATCCAGCGCACCAATGGGCGCAGATACTCAAAGTACCCTGCAACCGTCCTCGCCCGTTGCGGTAACCCGGTACTCAAGCTACGGGCGCGGATGAGTGCCAGCAGAGATCTTGCGGCCTCAAGTAGCGGGGCGAAGGATGCGTCGGTGAAACATCGCCCGCTGGGCAACGAAAAACTCCATCGGAGACGGACCGGGTGCTCCTGCTCGAGCGCGTTGGTAGGCGTGAATACCCACACGTCATCGTGCCAGTGCGAGTCGCGCAGGAACCAATCGCGTCGTGCAGAGTCATCCCCCGCTGTCGCCCGGATGATGTGCGCTTGGGCGGACCGTCCAGTCATCGCAGCTCCGGCAGCGCTGGCAGCGTCCCCTGCAGGCGCGCAGCGGCGGCGAACTCGCCAGTGGCGAAGCGCGTCAGGATATCCTCCTCGAGGATGCGCAGCAGCGGGGCGTAGATCGCCTCCCAGCGCGCCGGGTGGATCTGCGCCGCGGCGTGGCGCAGATGATCGCGCGCCTGAAGCAGCCGGGCGAGCGAGGCGGCGTCGGCGGTAACGATCGCGTTGGGGCAAGTGAAGCAGCCCAGGAAGTTGGTGCACAGCTCACCGCGGCGCGTATGGGGCGCGATGCCGGCGAGAGGATCTTTGCAATCGAAGCCAAACATCGACACGGCCGGCCCTGACGGTACAGCCGAAGACGATGGCTCTGGCGTAGCCGGCACCGTGCAAGCGGCGCTTGGGCCGTCTGAGGGTGGGCGGCTGATATGACCGAGAAAGGCTCGCTGCAGGACGGCTACGCGCACGCGGTGCTGTGCCTCCACCTCTGGGGTTTCGACGTAACGTACGGTTGTGGACACCTGGCGATGGTTGGCCACCGCCTTGACCTGTTGCAGATCTCCGGAGGCCCGGTAGAGCGCGCCCAGGACGCTCGGCCGAATCGAGGCCAGCGAGAAATGCGGCAAGCCATGCCGGGGAAGAAAGTCATGGCGAATGGCACTCTTGGCCATCCCGGTGGACCACGCGCTGACACCGCGCATCCCCTTGAAGAGCAACAGGCGATCACGGGAGCCCCTGGCGGCGTGTGGCCGCAGCCGACGCGTCCACTCGAGGATCTCCTGCACCAGTGCGGGCGGCTCGAACGGGTCGGTGGTGCGAAATGAGCGTCGCTGCGTCGCTCCGGCCCGGCGCTTCGCCCAGACGACCACCTGTCGGTCATCGAGCAACGGAATCGGTTGCAGACAGTCGCAGGAGAGTTCGGCGATGGGGTCCGGGTTGCCGGCCGTATGGATCAGGATGGCAAGGTAATACGGCAGCAGCGACTCTGCCCGCGGATATAGATACGGCTCGACCTGCCTGGTGCCGCCGTGCCTGATCAGCGCGCGCCGAAACGGATAATGACCAGCGCGGCTCAGTGTCTGATGCTCCGGGACGATCCCGCTGTAGTGTTGGTCGACCGCGGCGAGTAATCCGCCGAGCGAACTCACCGGGTCGCTGCTTCCGGCTCGGCGGGCGCACTCGCCCTGCTCACGCAGGGTGCGTAGCGCCTTGATGTCGCGCTCACAGGCCTTGAGAATCGAGCGCAGAGCCTGCGGAGAGAGCCTCTGAACCCGCCCGCTATCTCGGTTGCGCCACGGGAACGGGTTGAAAGGGAACTGCAGGTCGCCCAGGACGCCCGGACGACAGCGCCTCAACCACTGCAGCAGCATCCGAAGCGTGGTGTAGGCACCCGCCCGGCTCGACTTGCTCCATGACGTACCGTTGGCCCGGCACTGGGCGTTCAGCCACTCGATGTAGCGCAGCAGGAACTCATGGCGAATGTCGCCGAGGCTGTGCAGCGATGCGCACCACGCCGCGAAACGCGTGAAGATCCTGACGTGCGCCCACAGTGTCAGGATCTGCTGCGCTGAGCGCGCGCCGAAATGGTTCCAGAACGCATCGGCCAGCGCGAGCCTGACGTCCGCTGGCAACGGCAGGGACGAGAAGTCGATGACGGTGCGACGCACGCGCCGCGGCGCATCCACGT
The DNA here is from genome assembly GCA_963701975.1 of uncultured Gammaproteobacteria bacterium. Taxonomy (GTDB): domain Bacteria; phylum Pseudomonadota; class Gammaproteobacteria; order Steroidobacterales; family Steroidobacteraceae; genus FEN-1191. The sequence continues at coordinate 1,264,167 of OY969692.1, read as the reverse complement.
TGTGCGAGAACGTGGCCGTCCGACTCGTCGCACGGGTTAGCAGACGGCTCGCGCGCGCTCGTCCTGCGGCCATTACTGCCGTGCTCCGTCGATCAGGGAATCAAGCACCTCGCTCAATACGCAAGTGTTCGACCGCAATCGCACGCAGGTAGCGATCGGTGGTCTCGATATGCTCGTGCCCCATCAGCACCTTGACGATCAGCAGCGGGTTGATCGCGGCGCCCTCTTTGGCAAGCCGCTCGAGGCGGGCGAGCATCATGCAGGCGAATGTGGCCCGCAACAGGTGCGTGGTCGCCTTGAAACCGCAGGCGAGCCCCGCGCGGTGGATCACTTGCTGATAACGGTTCTTGCTCACCGCGGTGCCGCGGCTGCTGATGAAGAGTACGGCTTGCTCTGCTACGCCGCGCCTGCGGCCCGCGCGCGCAAGCCACGCGCGTCGGTGGGTGCGCATATAGCCCGCCGTCTCCTCAAGCAGGCTCGCCGAGGCAATCACGTAGCCGCTCTTGCGGCCCTTCCTGAGCACATCGATAACCTGATGCGTGTGCTCAGCCGCGCCACGGGCTGCCGTCGAGGGCTTAGAGACGTCCGCGACTGTGAGCCGCAGCAGCTCGCTGACCCGCAAGCCGGTATACAGCTGCCAGCGCGCCATCAGGTCATACGGTGGCGCGAGCGACGCGAGTAGCTCGCGCGCCTGCATGCTTGTCAGTGGCCGGGGCAGGCTTGCGAACTGCCGCAGCACAAAGAGATCAACGGTGGCTTCGTCCGCGCAGACTGTCGGTGGCGCCTGCAGATGCCTGGCGATCGCAAAGTCGTTCGCACGACGGATCAAGGACGAAGCGCGCAACCACCCCGCGCGCACAGCCCACTCGTAGAAACGCAGCACGCCGCGGACGCGGTGGTTGATCGTGCGGATGGCGAAGGGGCGCCGCGTGTGCGCGCTCGCCTCGGAGAGCATGCGGTTGCGGTAAGCGACGAGATCCGCGGCGTCCGCTTCACCCCAGCCGATCCGGTTCTGTTCGAGCGTCTCGAACCAGTCGTAGAGAATCTCAGCGTAAGTACGCAGCGTGTCGAGGGTGTGGGCGCGTTGCACGGCATGCTCGTGCAGGAATGCGACGGTGGGCTCAAGCAGCTCCAGATCAGCGCTGAAGAGCAGCGGAAAGCCGGCGGGCCGTGGCTCACGCAGCCGAATCGTCGCGGCCTGCGCGGCCGCGGCCCTCAGCGGCTCGGGCACTTCAGAGGGCGATGGCAGAGCCGCCTTACGGATGATGTGGACCATAGAGATTTTGCTGACCGGTCAAATGCTTGACCGCCTCTACGAACGAGAGCCCGAGCACATGCATCGCCAGATCAATGGCGCCCCCACCGCCCTTGCGGGCCCGGGTGTCGTACCACTTGGGGCCGGTGGTCAGGATCTCAAAGTCACCCTGCGTCGTAAGTGCATGCCAGCGGCGGCTGCCGGCGTCCTTGACGGGTATGAAGGTCGGGTCCGGCTTGATCTGCATCGCCAGGCGCGCCAGCACCGCCTCGCTGGGCAGATCACGCAGGCGCGCTAAGGTCGCAGGGCTGAATGATCGACGCACCGGTTGGCCACCCACAGCACGTAAGAACCCTCCCCAGACCCCTCCCGGGCTACTCGCCTCTAACGGAAGGCTGGGCTACTGAAAGTCTGCGGCACTTTAGGGCTGGTAACCGATAGGAATAAATGGCGGTGACACTCAGAAATGCAACCTAACACCCGTCCGGCGTGGCCGAGCCCAGCCAGGCCGACGAGTTGGTCACACGGCGGCTGTGCGAAGCCCTGCAGCTGGTCGACATCCGCGTGCTCGATCACCTGATCGTCGCCGACAACGGCTGTCTGTCGTTCGCCGAGCGCGGTCTGATGTAACTCGCCCAGCCGATTCACCGATAATGGCGGTCGTGACATCCGAACCGCATCGGGCTCCGGCGCTCGCGCAGGTGCTGCTGGCCTTCGCCGGCATCTACATCATCTGGGGCACGACGTTTCTGGCGATCGCCTTCACGATCCGCACCATTCCGCCGTTCTTCAGCGGCGGGGTGCGCTTCCTGATCGCGGCCGCACTCATGTATGCGTGGCTGCGCGCGCGCGAGCCGCGGCCGTTCGCGCGGCTCAATATCGGCGGCGCGGTGCTGTGCGGCGTGCTGTTTTCGGGTATCGGCAACGGTTTCGTGATCTGGTCGCAGCAGGGACTGCCCAGCGGCATCGCGGCGCTGTTCGTCGGCACGCTGCCGGTGTTGACGCTGATCCTGGACTGGGCGTTCTTCGAGCGGCGCGCGCCGAGCGTGCAGTCGGCGCTCGGAGTCGCGATCGGCCTCGCCGGCATCGTGGTGCTCACGGCCCACACGCAGTCGTTCTCGGGCACGATCCGGCCGGTGCACGTGATCGCGGTGCTCACCGCCGAGCTGGCCTGGAGTGCCGGCACGCTGCTGCAGCGTCGCTACGTCACGCCGGATCGCATCCCCAACTTCAGCTGCCTGCAGATGCTGTCGGGCGCGCTGTTCCAGCTGCTGATGGGTTGCCTGGGTCGGGAATGGATCGGCTTCGCGCCCTCGCAGGTCTCACTGCAGTCGATGCTCGCCGTGCTCTACCTGGTCGCGTTCGGCAGCATCGTCGCGGTCAACTGCTATTCGTTCCTGGTGGCGCACGTGCCGGCGCAGAAGGTGACCACCTATGCGCTGGTGAATCCGGTGATCGCCCTGGGATTGGGCGCGATCGTGCTGCACGAGAGGATCACGCCGGCGGCGATCCTGTCCGCCGTGCTGGTGCTGGTCGGGGTGGCGCTGGTGCTGTTCCAGCGCCGCCGCCGCGATCCGCGCCTGCTCGCCGCGGCGCTCGCCACGGCGCGATCGGGTCAGCGCGCGCGCTAGCGCGGCGGGCGGCACCGCGGCGCTCGGTCCAAGTCAGGTTTGCTTGCCTTGGGGCCCCGCGGACTGCTATAAAAGCGCCCCTTTCGCCCGGCCCGGGCTGCGGCGAGTGTACGTAACTGTATGATTTTACAAGGTGAAGCTCATGTCCCGCGTCTGCCAGGTCACCGGTAAACACCCCGTCACGGGCAACACCGTCTCGCACGCCAACAACAAGCGGCGGCGGCGTTTCCTGCCGAACCTGCACACGCAGCGTTTCTGGCTCGAGGCCGAGAAGCGCTGGGTCACGCTGCGCGTGTCCACCAATGCGATGCGCACCATCGAAAAGAACGGCCTGGAGGCGGTGCTCACCGACCTGCGTGCCCGCGGCGAGAAGATCTGAGGTCCAAGCCATGCGCGAGAAAGTCAAACTGCTGTCGTCGGCCGGAACCGGTCACTTCTACGTGGCGATGAAGAACAAACGGCTGCACCCGGACAAGATGGAAGTACGCAAATTCGATCCGGTGGTCCGCAAGCACGTTGCCTACAAGGAAACCAAGATCAAGTAACGATTCGATGCGCCGGGGGCGCTCGCCGCCCGCGCCAACGCTGAAACGAACCCGCCCCAAGTGGCGGGTTTTTCTTTATGCGCGCACAGCAACCGGCACTGCCGCGGCGAGTGACTACGCCGCGAGCGCGAATCGACCGAATTCACTGGTCCCGAACAGTGCAATGAAGCCCTGCGGGACGCCCTCGTGCAGCACCGATTTGAGCAGCCCGTGCACGCCGAGCGCGCCGAGCTCCTGCCACATGGCATCAGGCAGCGGCCCGTTCGCGGCGCTCTGCATGATGAGCGTCAGCAGGTACAGCACGATCACGAAATTGTGCGCGCTGGTCAGGTCGTAGGGGTACGAATAGACCTTCGAGTGGACCACGTTGTGCAGGATGCGTACCACGATCGGGCCGTCGCGCACCTCGAGCTCGAACAGTTCGGCGGGAATCGCCTTCGGCAAGCCTCGCAACACCGCGCGATCCCAACCGAGGATCTTGGCGAGCATGCCGTGAATCGCGGCGCGCAGCTCGGCGCTGATCTGCTCCTGTGGCTCGGCGATCCAGCCCTCGGTGTCGATCGGCTCGCCGCGGCCGAGTGCGCCGAGCAGCCGCGCGCCCACGTACAGCCGTCGGCGCATCGGCAGCTCTTCGGCCGCAATGCAATCGCGCAGCGCCTGTTCGACGTCGCGAAAGGTCTCCCAGGGCACCTCGGTGCGCGGTGCGAGGCGAAACCCATCGGCCTGCCGCGGCCGGGCCTGCACCAGCCGTTCGCGCAGGTCCTCCTGACGCTCCAGTGGCGGGATGCCGAGCCCGAGGCGCGTGGCAGCGCAGATCGGACTGAGCGCCACGGCCACGCCTTGCGGCGTCTGGGCAAATGAGAATGGAAACACGGCGCACGGACCGAATGGCTGGCGGCCCAGGGTCTGGTGAATCAGGCATTGCCTCTGCGCGCCGAGAAAACGACAGGTCTCGTCGAGTTCCTTGAGCTGCAATTGCCCGTCGGGTCGCAGCGCGAGCCGCGTTCCGAGGAGCTGCGGCTGCACCCGCTGCCAAGGTATTGCATCGATCAGCAGCTGCGCCTCGGGCGGCAGCGGTATCTCGAAGTCGTGCTTGCAGCACACGGTGCTCATCTGGCAGCTGAAGCGCGCGTCCGGCAGCGTGCTGAAGGCAAGCGGCGGCCGCCAGTAGCGGCGGAAATAGCTGGCGTCGAGCAGCGCGCGCGCCGGCGCGGGCTCGGCGGTCCGCATCCACGGATAGTCGGCGAGCGACTGCAGCAGCCCGTCGCGATAGGACCAGTCCTCGACGCGGGCGGCCAGCGTACACCAGCCGATGCGCGGCGATTGCGCCTGCCATTGCAGACCGAGCGCGGCTATCAGGCGCCGCTGGTACCGCACCTCGGTGAGCTCGAACCACGCAACGATCTGCTCGTTGACGGGCGCGGTGGCCGCCAGCAGCACCGGGTTCGCGTAGTCGGGCAGTACGTCCTGACCCCGCAGGCTGAGCTCGCGATGCGTGCGCTCGAAGCTTGCCGCGTCGAGCTCGCCGGCCGGCCGGATACCCGCTCCGGCACGCACCGGGGCGTCTGCAGCGTGCATCCGGTACAGCGCCTCGCCGAGCGCGGGGTCGCACAGCGCGTTGAGATACGCGGCAAACACCGCGAGCGGCTCGGGTGCCGGTGATGATTCCTCTGGCGGCGTGGGCAACATGGGTACTCGGGCGCGGTCGGTGGCAGCGTGGGCGCGGCAAAGTCTAGCAGGGCGCACGCGGCGGGCGCGGCTGACGTGCGCTCGCCCGAGCCGCAGCGCCCTCGTCGCCGCCGAGCCGGGCGCCTGTCACAATCGTCGCCTTCACCGCTGCGGCGATATTGCTATGCCTGAGCTACCCGAGGTCGAATCCACGCGGCGCGGCATCGAATGCGCGGCCCTCGGCCAGCGCATCCGCGAACTGCGGATCTACGAGCCCCGGCTGCGCTGGCCGGTCGACCCGCAGATGAGCCTGCAGCTGCGCGGCCAACGCATTGTTGCGGTTGGCCGCCGCGCCAAGTACCTGCTGTTGCAGCTCGAGCGCGGCACGCTGATCCTGCATCTGGGCATGTCGGGCAGCCTGCGGATCCTCGAGGCGACGACGCCGCGGCTCAAGCACGATCAGTTCGATCTGCTGCTCGAGTCCGGCCTGAGCCTGCGGCTCAACGATCCGCGCCGCTTCGGCAGCCTGCACTACACCAGCGGCGACCCGGCGCAGCACAAGCTGCTGCGCGCGCTCGCGCCCGAGCCGTTCGAGCCGGCGTTCAATGCCGATTATCTGTACCGCATCACCCGCGCGCGCCGCGCCGCCATCAAGCAGGTGCTGATGAACGGGCGGCTGGTCACCGGCGTCGGCAACATCTACGCCAGCGAAGCGCTGTTTCGCGCGCGTATCAGTCCGCGCCGCGGCGCGCGGCGCCTGTCACGTGCCGACTGTACGCGCCTGGTGCGCGCGGTGCGCGCGGCGCTCAACGCGGCGATCCGCGCTGGTGGCACGACGCTGCGCGATTACGTCGGCACCGACGGCAATCCCGGTTATTTCCGCCAGCGGCTCTACATCTACGAACGCGCCGGGCGGCCCTGCCGGGTGTGCGGCAGCGTGGTGCGCCGCATCCGGCAGGGACAGCGCTCGACCTATTATTGCCCGCATTGCCAGGTCTGAACGTGAACAGTACCCGCACCGCCTATCGCATCCTCCGGACCGATCCGGTCATGGCCGCTCTGATCGTGAGCGCCGGGCGCTACCGTCCCGAACCCGTGCCCGATCACCCACCGTTCCAAGCCCTGGTGCGTGCGATCGCCCACCAGCAGCTGCATGGCGTCGCGGCGCAACGCATCCTCGCGCGCTTCATCGAGCGCTGCGGCGACGGCGGCTTTCCGCAGCCGCAGCAGGTGCTTGCTGCGGCGGATGCGCAGTTGCGCGGCGTCGGCTTCTCGTACGCAAAGATCGCCGCGCTCAAGGATCTGGCTGCCAAGACGCTTGCGGGCACGGTACCGTCGCGTGCCGAGCTCGATACGCTCTCGGACGCACAGATCATCGAGCGCCTGACTGCGGTGCGCGGCATCGGCCGCTGGAGCGTCGAGATGATGCTGATGTTCCAGCTGCAGCGACCCGACGTGCTGCCGGTCGACGATTTCGGAGTGCGCAACGGCTTTCGTCTCGCGTATCGACTGCGCGGCATGCCCACGCCGCGCGCGCTGGCGCAGTTCGGCGAGCGCTGGCGCCCGTACCGCAGCCTCGCGGCCTGGTATCTGTGGCGCGCGGTTGAGCTGGCGCGCCGCGGGCTGCTGCCGCGCGCCGGCCGTGCGCCGCGCATGGCATTGCAGGCACCACCGAAGCCGCGGCGGCCGCCAGCGCGAAGCCCGCGGCGCCGCCCGAAGCGGCGGCAGAGCGCGCCAAAGCGCCGTCGCGGCTCCTAGTTCAGCCGCACCGCGGCGGCGCGCACATAGGTGATCGACAGCAGCAGCTGGTCGGTGCCGGCCTGCATGCTCGCGGGCCGCTCGCTGCGCTCCAGGTCGTAGCAGACGCACAGCCGATCGCCATCGTGCTCGATGATTGCGAGCATGCGCTTGCCGGCGTGCGGCCCGTGGATGCCGACGATATCGAGCGCGCACGGACAGGCGCCCCGGTGCAGGCGCAGCTCGCCGCTGTCCACCACCTGATCGGCGTGATCGACAATCTGGTAGCTGTCACGCTCGATGATCAGGCGTGCCACACGCAACTGCGCCACCGCGAGCTGCCGGCCGGATACGTCCGCCGCCACCGGCAGCCAGGTGCCGCTCAGCGTCTGCGCAGTGGCAATGTGCATGGCGGCCGAGTTTACGTCGCCATCCGAGCCGAGGGTGTTATGATTTTTCTCACTCTCACTATCGGCGCCGCCTGAGCGCGGCCGCTTGCGCCGCGATGTCGACACCTGCCCGCATTCTGTCCGCCGTGATTGCAGCGTGGGCGCTCGTGCTTGCCACCAGCGCCTGCCACACCGCTGCGCCGGGCGCGCGCAAGGCGCCGGCCGCCGCCGCACCGGCACGCCATGCGATCGTCGTAGCGGCGAATCCGCTGGCGGCGCAGGCGGGCATGCGCGTGCTGCAGGCCGGCGGCTCAGCCGCGGACGCCGCGGTCGCGATGCAGGCGGTGCTCGGGCTGGTGGAGCCGCAGAGCTCCGGCCTCGGCGGAGGCGCGTACATCTGCTACTACGATGCGCACCGCCGACAGGTGCTCGCCTACGACGGTCGCGAGATCGCACCCGCAGGAGCCGCCGCCGACCTGTTCATCGGCGCCGATCGGCGGCCGCTGCCGTTCGCGACCGCGGTGCTGAGCGGACGCTCGACCGGCGTGCCGGGTGCGATTGCGGCGCTGGGCCTGCTGCAGCACCGGCACGGCAAGCTCGCCTGGCGCACGCTGTTCGACGACGCCAGGCGGCTCGCCAGCGACGGCTTCAAGGTCAGCCCGCGGCTGGCCGGCATGATCGGCAGCCGCGCGCCGCAGGCCGCCGCGCCCGATGCGGCGCGCTATTTCACCAAGGGCGATGGCACGCGCTACCAGGCCGGCGATGTGCTGCTGAACCCGGCGTATGCGGCCACGCTGCAACGCCTGGCCGACGAAGGCCCCGGCGCGCTCTACCGGGGCCGCATCGCGCAGGACATCGTGAATCGGGTGCACGAGGGCGAGCTGCCGGGCACGCTGTCGCTGACTGACCTCGCACGCTACCGGCCGATCGAATCGGCCGCGCTGTGCCGCGACTGGCAGCAGTATCGTGTCTGTACCCCGCCGCCGCCCGCGGGCGGCGTGGGCGTGCTTGAGGGGCTGCTGCTGCTCGCTGATACCGACATCGGCGCGCGCGGCCCGGACGATCCGACGGCCTGGGTAGAACTCGGCGAAGCCGAACGGCTGATGTATGCCGACCGCGACCGCTACGTGGCTGATCCGGCCTTCGTCAACGTGCCGCTCGCCGGCCTGCTCGACCCCGGTTACCTGCGGGCACGATCGGCGCTGATCGGCCCGCGCATTGCCGGGCAGCCGCCGTCCCCGGGCGAGCCGCCGGGCGCCAGGCGCTATGGCGCGGATCATACGGCCGAGCCCGCGGGCACGTCCCATCTGGTGATCGTGGATGATGACGGCAACGTGCTGTCGATGACCACCACGGTCGAGAGCATCTTTGGCTCCGGGCGCATGGTCGATGGCTTCTTCCTGAACAATCAGCTGACCGATTTCAGTTTCTCGCCGCAGGACCCGGATGGCCGTCCGGCGGCCAACGCGGTCGCGCCGGGCAAGCGCCCGCGTTCGGCGATGTCGCCCACCATCGTGTTCGATCAGGACGGGCGGTTCGTCGCCGCCACCGGTTCGGCCGGGGGACCGGCGATCATCGCCTATGTCCTGAAGACCCTGGTCGCCACGCTCGATTGGCACCTGACGATGCAGGCGGCGATCAGTCTGCCGAACCTGGTGGCGCACGGTGATCACTTCACCGCCGAGACCGCCCGGTTCGCGCCCGAGCTGCTCAACGGCATGCAGCAGCGCGGCCTCGATCCGCAGCCGGCGCAGTACGAGGAGTCGGGACTGCAGGGCGTGCTGCAGCACGCCGACGGCAGCTTCGAAGGCGGCGCCGATCCGCGCCGCGAAGGCGTCGCGCTCAGCTACTAGGCTTGCGAGCGGATCGGCGCTTCAACGCCGCCTCGACCAGCGGATGCACGAATGCGCTGACGTCGCCGCCGAGCGCGGCAATCTCGCGCACCAGTGTCGAGGAAATGAAGGTGAACTTCTCCTTCGGCACCATGAACACCGTCTCGACGTCGGGCTGCAGGTGCCGGCCCATGTTCGCGAGCTGGAATTCAAACTCGAAGTCCGATACGGCGCGCAGCCCGCGCACGATGACTGCCAGGTCGTGCACGCGCGCGAAGTCGACCGTCAGTCCCGAATAGCCGGTAACCTCGACGTTCTTCAGATCGGCAAGCACCGCGCGCGCCAGCTCGACGCGCTCGTCGACGTTGAACATCGGCGCCTTGTTGGGATTGGCCGCCACCGCGACCACGACGCGGCCGAAAATGCTCGCCGCACGGCGCACGATGTCTTCGTGGCCGCGGGTGAGCGGGTCGAACGTGCCCGGATACACCGCCGTGGATCTCATTCCTGTCGCACCCCTGCCCCGTGCCGTGAATGCTCATGCTGCGTACAGATGATACCTGACCTCGCCGGCCTTACCGCTGCGCAATTGGTGCCAGGACGCCGGCAACGCCTGCTGCAGCTCATCATCGGCGTGCTGTTCGACATAAATGCGCGCCTCCGGCGCGAGCCCTTCGTGCGCGAGCGCCGCGGCGGCTGCGGGCAGCTCACCGGAGGCGTACGGCGGATCGAGAAACACCAGATCGAAGCCGCGGCCGGCGTCGCCGGGCAGCGCGCCGCTCGTGCGCCGGGCGGACAGGTAATGCAGCGCCTCATCGCACACCACGATGGCTGCGCTCGCCTGCCAGTCCTGCAGCAGTCGCTGTAACGCGTCGGCCGCGACACGCTGGTGCTCGACGAACACCACCGAGGCCGCGCCGCGTGACAGCGCCTCGAGGCCGAGCGCGCCGGAACCGGCGTACAGGTCGAGGCAGTGCGCCCCCTCGATCCGGGTCTGCAGCCAGTTGAACAGGGTCTCGCGCACCCGATCCGGTGTCGGTCGTATCTCGAGTTCGGGAAAACGAAATTTCCGGCCGCGCCACTGACCGGCGATGATGCGCAACTGCCGCTGCCGAGGCCCGCGGGCCTGGTGCGTGGAGCTGCGCGGACGCGCGCTGCGCTTGACTGCCATGGCGACAAGCCTACCGCAGCGGCAAGCCTGAAGCCTGCGCATCGTGCGACAATGATGGGCCATGTCGATCCCGGATGAGCCCCAGGGGTTTCTTGCCCGTCTCAAGGCGCGCCTCAATCGTGGCGGCGCATCGATGGCGCGCGAGCTGCGCAGCCTGCTGCGTGGTCGCAAGATCGATGCGGCGGTACTCGAGGAGCTGGAGACGCGCCTGCTGAGCGCCGACGTCGGCGTCGAGGCCACCGATGACATCCTGGCGGACCTGAAGCGCCGCGTCGCGCGCCACGAGCTCGACGACGTCGAGGCGCTGCTCAACGCGCTGCGCGATCGGCTCACCGAGCTGCTCGCGCCGTGCGAGCGGCCGCTGCGGATCGATCGCAGCGCCCAGCCGTTCGTGGTCCTGATCGTCGGCGTCAACGGCTCGGGCAAGACCACCAGCATCGGCAAGCTGGCCCAGCGAGCTGCGCGCGCAGCGCCTCAGCGTGATGCTCGCCGCCGGCGACACCTTCCGCGCCGCCGCCATCGAGCAGCTGCACGTCTGGGCCGAGCGCACCGGGTCGCTGTTCAGCGCGCAGCAGACCGGCGCCGATCCGGGCGCGGTGATATTCGATGCGCTCAAATCCGCGCAGGCGCGCGACGTGGACGTGCTGCTCGCCGACACCGCCGGTCGGCTGCACAGCCAGACGCACCTGATGGATGAGCTCAAGAAGGTCAAGCGCGTCATCGCGCGGGTGATGCCGGCCGCGCCGCACGAAGTGCTGCTGGTGCTCGATGCCAACCAGGGACAGAACGCGCTGGCGCAGGCGCAGCAGTTTCATGCCGCGCTCGGCGTCACCGGGCTGGTGCTCACCAAGCTCGATGGCACCGCGCGCGGCGGCATCGTCGTGGCAATCGCGCGCGAGCTGGCGCTGCCGATCCGCTTCATCGGCGTCGGCGAGAAGGCCGAGGATTTCGGCGCCTTCGATGCCCGCGCCTTTGCCAGCGCGCTGGTGGACGGTGCCGCGCAGGAGCGCCCTGGCGAGAGCGGCGGGGCCGGCGGGCCGGCGCGCGAGGTCAAGGCCTCGTGATCAGCTTCGAGCGCGTCAGCAAGCGCTATCCGAACGGGCGCGAAGCGCTCGCGGACGTCGAGTTTCGAGGTCGCACGACGGCGAGATGGTGTTTCTGACCGGCCGTTCCGGCGCCGGCAAGAGCACGGTGCTCAAGCTGATCGCACTGCTCGAGCGCCCGACGCGCGGCCAGGTGCTGGTCAACGGCGACAACACCGCGCGGCTGCCGTCGCGGCGCGTGCCGCTGTTTCGCCGCAACCTCGGCGTCGTGTTCCAGGATCACCGGCTGCTGATGGATCGCCCGGTGTTCGACAACGTGGCGCTGCCGCTCATTGTCGCCGATACCTCGTTCCGCGAGATCGAAAAGCGCGTGCGCGCCGCGCTCGATCAGGTCGGGCTGCTCGGCAAGGAGCGGGTCGCGCCGCTCGAGCTGTCGGTGGGCGAGCAGCAGCGGGTCGGCATCGCGCGCGCCATCGTCAGCAAGCCGCGATTGCTGGTGGCCGATGAGCCGACCGGCAATCTCGATGCGACGCTCGCCGCCGAAGTCATGGGGCTGTTCCGGCGCTTCAACGAGGTCGGCGTCACGGTGGTGGTGGCGACCCATGATCTGCACCTGGTGCACGAGTCGGGACTGCGCCAGATCGTGCTCGGCCGACGGACACCTGGGCGCGCGATGGGCCAGTCAGCCTCTCCAACTGGATCGCGCGCCACGGCCACGCGCTGGTGTCCACCGCGGGTCACCTCGGCACGCCATGGCTTTGCCACCGTGCTGACGGTGGCGGTCATGGGCCTGGCGATGGCGCTGCCGCTCTCGCTGCAGCTGCTGGTGCGCAACGTGCGCGCCGCGACCGGCGATTTCTCCGAGGCCGTCGGGCTGTCGGTCTACTTCAAGCCCGAGATCTCGGAGCAGAAGGCGCGACAGCTCGCGAAGAGCGCGGGCGAGCGCGCCGGCGTCGCCAGTGCCACGCTGATCACGGCGAGCGAGGCCCTGGCGGAATTTCGCGCCCAGTCGGGCTTCGGCAGCGCGCTCGATGCGTTGCCGGACAATCCGCTGCCGAACGTGCTGACGATCCTTCCGGAACCCGAGGCGGCTTCGCCGTCGGGTCTTGAGGCGCTGCGCAGCTACCTGCTGGCATGGCCCGAGGTCGAATCGGTGCAGCTCGATCGCGACTGGGTGCTGCGCTTCAGTGCGATGCTCGAGCTGCTGCGCCGGGTGGTACTGATCACGGCGGTGCTGCTCGGTGCCGGGGTCATCGCGGTGGTCGGCAACACCATCCGGCTCGAGATTCTCAATCGGCGCGCCGAGATCGAGGTCACCAAGCTGGTGGGCGGCACCAACGCGTTCGTGCGCCGGCCGTTTCTGTACGCCGGCGTGCTCTATGGCATCCTCGCCGGTTCGATCGCCTGGGGCCTGGTGGCGCTGGTGCGCGCGATCCTGGCGCCGGCGGCCCTGCGCCTGGCGCTGGCCTACGGCAGTCAGTTCACGCTCAGGGGCCCGAGCCTGCTGGAGCTGGGTATTCTGCTGCTCAGTGGCATGGCGCTGGGTTGGCTCGGGGCCTGGATCGCCGCCGCCCGGCAGCTCGCGCGCATCGAGCCGCGGGCCACCTGACGGCCCTCGCACCCCCCCGCCCCACGCCCCGGAAGGCACGGCGGACATGATCAAAATGCCGCTGATCGCTGCAGCGCTGATTTCTTCCTAACTATTTGAAATTATAGATCTATTCCTGGCACTGCAACGCGTCAACTGCGGCGCTTTCAGGCTTAGCACTCTGGCCCCGAGAGTGCTAATATTGGCGCCTGACTTCATAGGCCTGAACTCAATGGAGGATCGCGGAGTGACCCACGCTCAGACTGCGCTGATCGCCCAGCCCGCCGCCTTCGGACTTGCGGGTCCGATCGGCAGTTTTGATGCTTACCTGGAGCGGGTAAGCCGCATTCCCGTGCTCAGTCGCGAGCAGGAACAGCAGCTCGCGCTGCGCTTTCGCCGTGATGACGACCTGGATGCGGCGCGTGAGCTGGTGCTCTCGCACCTGCGCTTCGTGGTGCACATCGCCCGCGGCTATTCCGGCTACGGCCTGCCGCTGAACGACCTGGTGCAGGAGGGCAATATCGGGCTGATGAAAGCCGTCAAGCGCTTCGACCCGAATGTCGGGGTGCGCCTGGTGTCGTTCGCCGTGCACTGGATCCGCGCCGAGATTCATGAATACGTGCTGCGCAACTGGCGCCTGGTCAAGGTCGCGACCACCAAGGCACAGCGCAAGCTGTTCTTCAACCTGCGCCGACTGAAGCCGAACCTGGCCTGGCTGAGCGCGGATGAGACCCGCGCGGTCGCCAAGGACCTGGGCGTGAGCGCCGCTGAGGTCACCGAGATGGAGCGTCGGCTCTCGGCGCGCGACCTGTCGTTCGACGTCGGCCCGGAGAACGACGACGAGGAGAGCTTCGGTCCGGCAGCGTATCTGCCGGCGGCCGATGCCGATCCGGCCGAACAGGTCGAAGCCGAGCAGTGGAGCAGTTCGTCGCACGCGCAGTTGTCCGCAGCGATGAGCCGGCTCGACGATCGCAGCCCGGACCATCCTGCAGCGTCGCTGGATGAGCGACGACAAGGCCACGCTGCACCAGCTCGCCGCCGAGTACGGCGTGTCGGCCGAGCGCATCCGTCAGATCGAGGCCGGCGCGATGACGCGCCTCAAGGCGCTGCTGCCGGCCCCGGCTTGAGCTCACTGCCGGCGCGCCCGGCTGGCCCGAACTCGATCTCGACCCGTCGATTCTCGATTCGCCCGGCAGGGGTGTCATTGCTGGCCACCGCGCTGGCCGCGCCGGCCCCGGAGGGCTGCAGCCGATCGCCCGCCACCCCCGCCGCCGTGAGCGCGTCGCAGAGCGCCTGCGCGCGCTGATCCGACTGGCTCTGATTCGCGCCGGCCCCGCCGATGCTGTCGGTGTAGACCGTGATCTGAGCGTGCAGCCGGCGGTGCTTCCTGAGCACCTGGGCACTGGCGGCGAGCGGCGTCTCGGCGGCCGGGTCCTGCCGGATGCGGGCGCTGTCGAACTCGAACAGCAGCCGCGCCGGGATGCGCAGCGTCAGGCGCTCGGGCTCGCGCAGGATCAGCACGTCGCTGCCCTCGGGCAGGCGCGCAAGCCGCACCTGCAGCAGCGCCTGGGCAGCATCGAGCTCGCGGCTCAGCGCGCTCGGCCGCACTCGCCGCTGCGCGCTCGCAACGACCGCTGCCGTCCTGACCGCGCCCACGCTCGCGGCCATCGCGAAGCTCGGCGCGCCGGCCAGCGCCGGGCCCGCCAGCGCCCATGCCACCAGCAGCGCTGAGCTCGATGCCGGCCATCGCCGGCCGCTCACGGATTCACCGGTTCGGGCATCATGCGCGGATTCTAGGGGAACGGGGTTGCCAGCATGAGCCCATCGACCACACCCGCGGCCGCGCCAAGCGACAGCGCACTGGATTTTCTGCGGCTCGACGACGAGCTCGGCGAGGATGAACGGCTGGTGCGCGATGCGGTCGCGCGTCTGGTCGATGAGCGCGTATTGCCGATCATCGGCGAGTGCTTTGAAGCCGGGCGCTTCCCGCGCGAACTGCTGCCCGGGCTCGCCGAGCTCGGCGTGTTCGGTTCGACGCTGCACGGCTACGGCTGTGCCGGCCTGAGTGCGATCAGCTACGGCCTGATCTGCCGTGAGCTCGAGCGCGGCGACAGCGCGCTGCGCAGCTTCGTGTCGGTGCAGTCGAGCCTGTGCATGTTTCCGATCCATGCCTACGGCAGCGAAGCGCAGAAGCAGCAGTGGCTGCCACGCATGGCGCGCGGCGAGGTCATCGGCTGCTTCGGACTGACCGAGCCGCAGGGCGGTTCCGATCCGGCCAACATGCGCACCATGGCGCGCCGCCACGGCGATGGCTGGGTGCTCAACGGCTCGAAACTGTGGATCACCAACGGTCACATCGCCGACCTGGCGATCGTGTGGGCGCAGACCCCGGAGGGCATGCGCGGCTTCCTGATCGAGCGCGGCACGCGCGGCTTCAGCTCGGAGGAGATCAAGCACAAGTTCAGTCTGCGCGCCTCGAACACCGGCGCGCTGTTCTTCGATCGAGGTGGCGCTGCCGGGCGATGCGATGCTGCCGGGCGCGAGCGGCATCAAGGCGCCGTTGTCCTGCCTGTCCCAGGCCCGCTACGGCATCTGCTGGGGCGCGCTGGGCGCCGCGCAGGCGTGCCTGGCCGAAGCGCTGGCCCACGCCGGCGAGCGCGTGCTGTTCGGGCGGGCGCTGACACACACCCAGGCGGTGCAGCTGCGGCTCGCCGCGATGGTGCGAGCGCTGGCGGGCGCTCAGCTGCTGGCACTGCAGCTCGGGCGGCTCAAGCAGCGCAACGCGCTCAGCGCCGCGCAGATCTCGCTCGGCAAATGGAACAACTGTCGCATCGCGCTCGACATCGCGCGCGACTGCCGCGATCTGCTCGGCGGGGCCGGAATCAGCGTCGAACACGCGGCGATCCGGCACATGCTCAATCTGGAAAGTGTCGTGACCTACGAGGGTACCGAGACCATCCATCAGCTCACGATCGGCCGCGCTGTGACCGGGATCGCCGCCTTCTGAGATCCGAGGCGTCTTCTCCACACCACATTTGACAAAATATGTCTCGCGCCGACTGTCGCAACTTGGCGACATAACGTAAAACTTTTTCTGACTGCTTATGGTCTTGCCCGCGATACCGCGTTATCATTCGAACTAGTTGCTGCGAACCCAGTGGGTGCAGCATAAATCGGACAGCCGAAGGTTTCTGCCAGGTCTCTTGATGCTAGAAATCCAGGCTGTCGGGGTGCGCACAGACTGCGGCAGGCCACTTTTCATGCCTGCCGTGAGTGCTCGCGGCGCGAACTGACGCGCTGGTCCCGCACTTTCGGGACGGGCCTCTTGGCCTGAGACTCAAGTCTGCCGAGATATGGATTGCGCATCCGGACAGACCTGTGTCGTGTGAGGAAATTAGAACCCCGCATCGCGGGGTTTTTTTTGCACGCGACTTCTTCACACACACCGTTATTTTTTGCCGGCGTTATTTCTGCGCGCAGACGTTCGCCTGCGGCCCGCTCTCGCGCAGTGAAGCCGTCGATGGGTTTCGGTGCGGCACCCGTTGTGCGGCGTCGAGCGTCTCAGACAGCGCTTTTGCAAGGTGTCGGACGTACGGCTCAGTCGTGATCGAGATGTGATCGCCCGCGACTTGATGCACCGTCACTTCAGTTTGCGCCAGCGCTGTCCAGCCCAACGACCGATCCAACGGCAGCCGCTGCCGCGGCGTCACCATCGCGCGAAATAACGTGATCGGCACGCGCAGGGGCGCGGCCCGATAGCTGCGCAGCGCCGGCAGGTACGCCTCGCCGGGCAACAAGCTGTTGTCGTGCAGAGCGCGACCGGGGTCGATTGCTGCTGCGGCGTCGCCTCGCAAGCCCAGCAGCCGTCGCGACCCTTTGCGCACTTTTCGACCGATTCCACCGATGATCCAGCGGGCGGCGCCGAGTGGGTCCCATTCGTCGCGAACCAGCCGCGCCGTATTGACCACGGTGTGGTACAGCGCCGGTATCGAGCCGCGCAGTGTCAGCCGCCACGCCGGATTTCGCTGGTCGATGATCGCGAGCATGCCGATGTCATGCCCCTGTTGCTTCAGTTGCCGTGCAATCTCGTAAGCGACCACCGCGCCCAGACAATAGCCGCCGAGATAAAATGGCCCGCTGGGTTGAACGGCCAGCATCGCGGCGACGTAGGGGGCGGCGATCTCACTGACGGTTGCAGTGAGGCACGCCTGCGGCGTCCAGCGGAATGCGTAGAAGGGACGATCGGTGCCCATGTGCACCCCGAGACGGTGCAGCTGCAGCACCTCGCCGCCGATGCCCGGAACACAGAAGAACGGCGGCAGGTACCCGAGCGGCTGCAGCGCCACCACCGGGTCCATCGCGGCACGCGGCGCATCCTCCGCCGAGAGCAGCTGTGCCAGCTTGCCAACCGTCAGGCCGCCCGTCAGCACATCGACGCTCAGACGTTGACCGAACCGTGCCTCGATGGTGGCAAACAAGTTGAGCAGCGCAAGCGAATCCCCGCCCAGATCGAAGAAATCCGAGTCGGTTGCGGTCGGTGACAACCCCAGCACGTCTTCCCAGATGCGCACGATGTCGCGCTCGAGCGCGCTCTGCGGCGCATGCTCAGCGGAGGATCGGGTGGGCTCGCGCGGCGGTGCCGGCAGCGCCTTGCGATCCAGCTTGCCGTTGGGCGTCATCGGCATCGCGCCGAGCCAGACACAGGACGAGGGCAGCATGTAGCGCGGCAACCGCCGCTCCAGCGCGGCCAGCACGCCGGCCGTCTCGGGTGCTCGCCCGGGAGTTGCGACCAGATAGGCGGTGAGCCGACGTACCCCGGCGGCGTCCTCGCACAGGCTGATCGCCGCGGCGAAGATCCCGGGAATCGCGAGCAGCGCCGCCTCGATCTCCCCCGGCTCGACGCGCACACCGTTGATCTTCATCTGGTCGTCGATTCGGCCGATAAAATCGAGCTCGCCGTCCGGCCGCAGGCGCACCCGATCGCCGGTGCGGTAGAGCCGTCCCATACCATGCGGATTGCTCAGGAACCGCTCGGCCGTCAGTGCGGAGCGACCGAGATAGCCGCGCGCCACGCCGGCGCCGCCGATGTAGAGCTCCCCCTCGCTCCCGGGCGGCAACAGCGCGCGGCTGGAATTCAGCACATGCAGTGCCGTGTTCCAGATCGGGCGCCCGATCGTAGGCTCGGTCACGGCCGCGGGATCAATCACCGCGCAGCTCGAATACACGGTGGTCTCGGTAGGGCCGTAGCAATTGAGCACCCTCACGCCGGGCGCGGTCGCGAACAGCAGGTTCGCCAGCTGGCGTGGCAGCTTCTCACCGGCCAGGATCACCGTGGTGACACCGGAGGGCAGGCCCCCGGTGCGCAGCAGCGCGCCGATCAATGACGGCCCGGTGTTCACCAGCCTGACCTTCTCGCGCTGGGGCGCGGCCTGCAGTGCCAGCAGATTGTCCACCATCACGATGCAACCACCGAAGGCGAGCGGCAGGAACATCTCAAAGGCGGACAGATCGAAATTGAGTGAGGTGGAGAACAGCAGCCCCGCCAACTCCGCGTCCGAGACCAGCGAGCGCCCCCAGAGGATCAGGTTGACCAGGTTGCGATGCTCGATGCCCACGGCCTTGGGTTGCCCGGTTGACCCCGAGGTGTAGAGCACGTAGGCAAGGTCGTCGGGTCGCGCGGGCAGCGGCTCGACCGTCTCGGTCTCGGCGTCCGGCGGCTCCTCGTCGAACAACAGCCGGGCGCCGCTGTCGGCGAACACCGGTGCCAGGGCGGCATTGGTCAGGATGAGCGGTGCACCGGCGTCCGCGACGATGAAGCGTATCCGCTCGGCCGGATAGGATGGATCCAGCGCCAGGTAGGCCCCGCCGGCCTTGTGAACCGCGAGCACCGCGATGATCAACGCCGGCGTGCGCGGCAGCGCGATGCCCACGATCACGCCGGGGCCGACCCCGAGCGCCGCGAGCCGCCGCGCCAAGCGCGTCGCCGGCTGATGCAGACTCGCGAAGGTGAGTCGCTGCTCGCCGGATATCAGCGCGACGGCGTCGGGTCTGCGCTCGGCCGTCGCCTGACACAGCGTCGTCAGCGTGGCACCCTCCGGCAGTGCAACGGCCTTGCCGGCGGCCAAACCCAGAAGCCGCTGCTCGGCGGCCACCGGCATGATCGGCAACCGACTCAGCGGGCACTCGGGATCCTCCAAGCCGCGCAGCAGCAGGGTCTCCAGGCAGGCCGCCAGGCGCGCGGCCGCGTCGGCGCTGATCAGGCCCGGATCGGTGTCGATGGCCACATCGAGATCCCGCATCGCTCCGGTATCAGCGATCGTCACCAGCCAGGGCGCGGGGAAGCCGTAGGACAGATTGCAGACGCTGACGGGCGCCTCCTCGAATGCGAAGTCGTAGGCGGCGGGGATGAAGTTGATAATGATGTCAACCAGGCCGTGCTGTCCCTGTCGCATGATCCCAAGCGCCGTCACCAGCTCCTGCACCGGGAAGCGCCGGTGCGGATAGTCGCGCGCCCGGGCTGCATCGAGCTCGCGTATCACCGCGCCAATGGATCGAGCGGGCTCGAGGTTCAACGGCAGCGCCAGGGGTCGAGCCAGGATCCCGACCATCTGCTTTTCCCGCTCGCCGGAGCGGCTGGCGAGCTCGATGCCGAGCACCAGGTCGGAACGATCGTACTGGCGGACAAACGCGGCGTACGTCAGGGCGATGATCGCGCGCGACGCGGACGACCCCAAAGCACGTGCCGCCGACTCCAGGCGCACGAAATCAGCACGTTTCAACGTGAATGAGATGCGTGCATGACAGCCGGAGCGGCCGCGCTCGGAGTCCTGCCGGTTGCCTTCGAGCAGCGGCTCGGGCCGCTGAGCGAAGCGCTCCAGCCAGTAGGCACGGTCGAGCTCATGGCTGTCCGAGGCGGCGTAGCGTCGCTCGGCGTCCAGCACGTCTTCGGGCGTGGCGGCTTGCAGCGCGGGCACGCCGACCCCGGCACGCAGCGCGCGATAGCGACAGGCGGTGCGCTCGCTCAGCAGCCGCCGTCCGGTCGCATCGATGATGATGTGATGGCATTTCTGGAACCAGATCGTGAGCTCATCGGCCACGCGGATCAGCGCGAAGCGAAACAGCGTTGGGTCCTGCAACGCTATCGGCACGCGCATCTCGCTTCGCATCCATTGCTGCGCGGCGGCCAGCGGGTCGGGCTCGCCGCGCAGATCGAGCCGCGGCAGCTCGAACTGCAATCGGCCGGTGCGCGGGGGCAGCTGCAGGCCCGGGCTCTCCGCGACCGTCTCGCGCAGCGCGCGCTCGAACAGATCCGCCCGCAGCAGGCCCGGAATGCTCAGTGCCTGACCGGTGTTGCAGATCGGCCTGCCGGAAAACAGCTGCTGATCAAACCAGATCGCGGCCTGTGCGACCGTCAGATCAGGCGGGACAGCGAGGGACATGGCACCCAGACGAGACCCAGGTTGTCCGGAATCGTATGTGATGGATGGATCTGTCGTCATCTATTGGGTCACCTTCGGTCGATCCGATTATGACAATGTTCGGCCCACTGCACAGCGCGCGGCGCATCTGACATGATTGCCCTCATGAGCACCGAACGTCAGATCGTCAGCGCCATCCGCTTCATCAGTGTGACGTTCTGCGTGCTCGCGGCCGCCGTCGCCTGCTCGGGCTCTTCCGGCGAACAGGGCAACGTCGCGGTCATCGAGCTGAGGAGCGCGAGCTTCGCCGACGGCCTGATCCCCAAGAAGTACGCTTCCTGTGAGGGCACGGGCGTATCGCCCGCGCTGTCGTGGACGGTGCCGCCGACCGGGACCCAGAGCTATGTGCTGATCATGGATGACATGGACTCGCCGCACGCATTCCTGCGGGGCCGGTTCGTACACTGGGTGCTCTATGGGTTGGCGGCCGACAAGCGCGATTTGCCGGAAGGCTTGCCGCCACAGGAGCAATTGCCCGATGGTACCCGCCAGGGAAAGAATGGCGTTCCGATGGTGGGCTATGTGGGGCCATGTCCTGACGACCTGTCGGCGCATCGTTACGTGTTCACGCTGTACGCGCTCGACGTGAAGCCCGACTTGCCCGCTGGCGCGAGCGTGCGCGAGGTACGCAAGTCCCTGCAGGGCCACGTGATCGGCAAGGGCGAGCTGATGGCGCGCTATCGGCGCTCGGGCGGGGTCAGCTAGAGCGCGGGCGCTGATTGAGCAGCCGCTGCGCCGTGAGCGGTTGCGATTGGTCAGCCGCCGATGCTGCCTGGCGATGGCCCCTGCGATTGCTTCAGATCGTCGTAGATCGCCAATAGCGCGGCCGGCAACATCGGTAACAGAAACACGTCGGCGAGCGCATCGAACAGTGCGCTGCTGAACGCAACGGCGCGCGCCGAGGAATGCAGCGGCGCGGCGACCAGGGCTGCGGCCCCCGAGGTCAGCGCGTCGGTGAGCAGCGCCAGCAGGCCGATGATGATCAACGCCAGTGTCAGCGCGCTGTTCGATCGCCACCACTGATGGCGCGTCAGCGCCCAGCTGCTGCGCAGCGAATCGAGCGCGCCGGCGTGGTCGATCATCATCGCCGGCAGCCAGAACTGCAGTCGCCCAGACCAATAGATCCCGGGAACGATGAACAGCGCCAGCCCTGCGCTCAGCGACAGCGTCCAGAGCACCGACGCCAGGATAGCGTGCGGCAGGCGGCGCAGCGCCATGGCGAACGCCTGCAGCGAGCCGCCCGGGCCTGCATCCGCGGGCGCCTGCAGCCGCACCATCAGCGCACTGTAGACGAGCAGTGCCACCACCAGCAGCAGCAGCCCGGCCGACAACGCGGCCGGGGTAACGCAGCTTTCGAGCTGGCGCAGTGCGGCGCTCGGATCCAGATCATCGAGGCTGGTGGCCGTGTCGGACAGGCCGCTCAGCTGAGCCGACCAGTGATGCGTTGCGGCCGACAGCGACGCGGCACCGAGCAGCGACAGCGGCCAGCAACGGCGAAATCCATCGCGATAGATCCGCCGGGCGTCTGCGAGCACCTCGCTGATCGGACGGTGCGGTATGTAGCGAGCGTGCATGGCGATGTATTCCTGCGGTGCGCTGCGCGTGCCGGGTAATCGAGTCGGAGCCGCGCGCGCCCGGCAGCCAAAGGTAGCAGAAGGCAGGCCCGTGACTTTAACTTCGGGTCAAAGTGCGCCGCGACGCTCGCCGATAGTACTTGCCAGGTGTTGCGATCAAACGTACTTTGCACTATAAAGCTGCGCGCCTGATGCCCACGAAACGCCGCCGGATTGCGAACGCCAAGACCCACTGGAGGGTCCTTAAGTTGACCATGCGACACGCTCGAGCCCGTGTGACCGTGCTGCTGATGATGGCATCCGGGTGCGCCCTTGCCGGTGGCGGGCCATTGGGAATCGATCACGAGTGGGCCTACGACAACAGTGGCATCTGGAAGCGCAGTTATCAGTCAGACCTCGCCTATGCGGTGCTCGCCACCGAAGGCATCGGCGCGCTCTGGCTCGGCGACGATGAGCACTGGGGTCATGAATTCTGGCAAAGCATCGACTCGACCGCGGTTGCCGCGGTCTCCGCGGAGATCCTGAAGTATGCCTTCAGCCGCGCCCGCCCGTATCAGGGCCTGGGACCGAGCAAGTGGTTTCAGGGCAGCTGCTGCCAGAGCTTTCCGAGCGGCGAGGTGACGTTGCAGGCGTCGTTCGTGACCCCGATCATCCTCGCCGAGGCCGCGCGCGGTGACTACTGGGCCTGGGCACTCGAGGCGTTGCCGATCTATGACGGCATCGGGCGCCTCAAACAGCAGGCTCACTGGCAGACTGACGTGATTGCGGGCTGGGCGCTCGGCACTGCAGTGGGATATTGGGCCGTTCATCGTGAAACGCCGCTGTCGGTCCAGATCCTGCCGCGCGGCATGAGCATCGGCTGGTATCGGAAATTCTGAAGCAGCGCTGCTGCATCGTGACGCAAGGCGGGCCGCTGCCGCGGCGATCGGCCCGCAACGTTCACGAGCGAAACAGCCGCGTGTACTGCGATTCATGCAGCGCGCTCGCGAGCACCTGCGACAGCGAGCTGACGCCGATGGCATCATCGCCGAGGCTGCCTAACCCTGAGCGCGACAGACCCTGCAGCCACTCGAGCGTCGTGGCCTCGTCGCGCACCCAGCCGGCGTGCACGGCGTACTCCAGCCCCTGCGAATACGCATAGGCGCCGAGCGGCAGCGCCGGACTGACCAGGTGGCACAGCCGCAGCAACGCCAGCGGATCGCGCTCAGGCGGGCAGCCGGATGCTACGCAACGCTCCCAGCAGTGCCTCGAGTTGTGGGTCGCTGACGTTCAGGTGGAACACGAATCGGATGGTCTGCCGGCCCATGCTCAGCGCCCGCACCTGCTGGTGCCGCAGCTGCTGCAGAAAGCCCTCGGTATCGAGTCGCTCGTGCAGCTTGAAGATCACGATATTGGTTTCCACCGGCAATACCGCCGCGACGTACGGCAGCGTGCGCAGCTCCGCGGCCAGCACCTTGGCTTTGCGATGATCATCCTGCAGGCGCCGGACGTTGTGCTCCAGCGCGAACAGGCCCGCGGCGGCCAGATAGCCCGCCTGCCGCATTCCGCCCCCGAGCAGCTTGCGCTGCCGGTGCGCCCGGGCGATGAATGCGCGCGATCCGAGCAGCAGCGAGCCGGCCGGTGCGCCCAGTCCCTTGGAAAGGCAGATCGAGATCGACTCGAACAGATTGCCGTAGTCGCGCGGCGCCTCATCGCGCGCCACCAGCGCATTGAACAAGCGCGCACCGTCCAGATGCATCGCGATGTTCTGTTCCTGGCAGACGCTTCGGATGCGCTCGATCTCGCGCAGATCCCAGCAGCATCCGCCACCCTTGTTGACGGTGTTCTCAATCGCCACCAGACGCGTCCACGGGAAGTGGGAATCGTCGCGACGGTTGATGTTGTCGCGCACCTGCTCGGCCGTGAAGCGCCCGTTGTCGCCTTTGAGCAGGCGCACCGAGGCCCCCGAGTTGGCGGCGATGCCGCCGCCTTCAAACAGATAGACGTGCGCCAGCTCGTCGCAGATCACCTCGTCCCCGGGTTGGGTATGGGTCTTGATGGCGATCTGGTTGGACATGGTGCCGCTCGGGCAGAACAGCGCCGCCTCCTTGCCGAACAGCTCCGCGGCCTTGCGCTGCAGCTCGTTGACCGTCTCGTCCTCGCCGAAAACATCGTCGCCGACGACGGCCTGGAGCATCGCTTGCAGCATCGCGGGGGTCGGCTGGGTCACGGTATCGCTGCGTACGTCGATCATCTGGGACATGAGGGCTCTCCGACGGGTCAGGCAGACGTGGCACTTCGCCCGGCAAGCTTACCGCCTTTAGTGCTCGTGGCTGTGCCGATGAGCGTGCTGCTCAGCATGGCCGTGGCTGTGGCCGTCGCCCCCGGCGTGGTAGGCACCGGCCTCGGGCTCGAACGGGGCCTGCTCGATCGTGACCGCCTGGGTCAGGTGCGCGATGCGCCCCCGGGTGCGTCCCGAGCGCGGCCGCGGCGATAGAAGGATCAGTTAGCCAATTCACAGACTTCGGGCACGCGCGGTGAGACAGTCTCATCGTGCTGTGGCTCCTGACTTCGTTATTCTTCCTGTGGTGCGCGTTCCGTGAGATCCGCGGGAGCATGGTCGCCGCGCCCGGCTATGATCTTCCCTCGCCGGTTTCCAAGAGCTACCTCGCCGTGGTGCTGACCCTGGCCGTGCTGTTTGCGTGGCCGCCGGTGCATATCTGGTATTTCGAATGGTTCCTGTCCAGGAAAGCCACGCTGCTGGCCGATGATCATCGCGCCCGAGTTCATTGCAACACCGTTTTCGATACGATGCTGGACGCCGAGATGCTCGCGGCCGGCCACGCCAATCTGCGCACCGGGGATATCGGCATCCAGCATCCCTGGTGCGGCATCCTGATGTCGTACCTGGCGCACCCGGAGCGCGCGACGGATCGGGAGCTCGATAGCCTGGATCTGTTCACTCACGAGAGCATGCACGTGCGTGGCGAACGCAATGAAGCCCGCACCGAATGTGAAGCGGTGCAACGCAACTATCGCGCGGCCAGGCTCCTCGGCGTGCCCGCCAGCACCGCCAGGCGCAACGCTCTCGACTACTACCGCTTCAACTATCAGCAGCGCGGCCAGATTGGCGGCATGCAGGGTGACTATTATTCCGATCAATGCGCTCCCGGAAAGGCCCTGGACGAGCATCTGGGCGATTCGAGCTGGGCGAGCCCGTAACCGCGCCGCAGCACGCCCCGCGCCATTACCATAACTACGCTGCACTCAGCGCGTGGACAGTTATGGTGACTCGAGGCTGACGCGAACGGCTGCGCAGGCATACTGGTTGCGCGTCCTCGGACTGCGGAGGTTCGGTGACAAGCCGCTCGCCAATACGGTTCGTTCCACAACAGCTGCTGTTCGCAGCGTTGCTGGCTCGAGCCCTGGCGTGCCCCGCGGCTGACGGCGTGACCAGCGTGCCGAGCGCGCATGGCCCGATGATGATGCTCTACGTCCGGCAGCCGCTCGGCGCCGGTGCCGCCCGCATCTACGGCCTGCGCATCGACCAATTGAGCCCGACGCCGACCCTGGCGGCAAGCGGTCCGACGGCGGTCAACGGCTCGCGCGGCATCCTGGACCTGCAATTTCGCAACGCCTCGGACGTGCGCGTCGAGTTCGGGCGCCGCGTGACCTGGAGCTTCGGCCGGCGCGAATTTGGACCGACCGGAAACCCGCCCGGCATGGCGATGCCCACGACGGCACACGCGCTGTCCAACGCGGTTGCGGCCCGCGCGGCATTGCCCTGGACCGCGCCCATCGCGCCGGCGAACCTCTCAGTGCTCGGCGTTCGGTAGCAACGCGGTCAACAGACCGATGAGCGGCAGGAACGCGCACACCCGGTAGACATGCTCGAGGCTGGTGGCATCGGCCAGCGCACCCAGCCAGGCCGCGCCAATGCCGCCGGCGCCGAACGCCAGGCCGAAGAACACTCCGGAGATCATGCCGACCTTGCCCGGCACCAGCTCCTGTGCGTACACCACGATGACCGGAAAGGCCGAGGCCATGATCAGGCCGATGGCCACGGTCAGGGGCCCGGTCCAGAACAGGCTCGCGTACGGCAGCGCCAACGTGAACGGCAACGCGCCGGCGATCGACAGCCAGATCACGCGCTTGCGGCCGATGCGATCGCCGATCGCGCCGCCGAGCACCGTACCCACCGCGATCGCCGCCAGGAATGCGAACAGGTACAGCTGCGCGGCGCGCACCGACAGCGCGAAGTGTTCGATCAGATAAAACGTGTAGTAGCTGCTCAGGCTGCTCAGATAAACGTACTTGGAGAAGATCAGCGCCAGCAGCACCGCGAGGCCGAGCAGCACGCTCGAGCGCGGCAGCCGCGCGTGCACCGCTGTGTGGCTGACCCCGCG
This sequence comes from uncultured Gammaproteobacteria bacterium, assembly GCA_963701975.1. Taxonomy (GTDB): domain Bacteria; phylum Pseudomonadota; class Gammaproteobacteria; order Steroidobacterales; family Steroidobacteraceae; genus FEN-1191. The sequence continues at coordinate 1,237,871 of OY969692.1, read as the reverse complement.
ATGCAGCCGCGCCAGTCCGTGGTGCTTGTACCAGTGTGCGACGTTCCACAGGATCACCGCCGAGAGCAGCAGCAGCAGCGCCAGGAACGCCACGCTCGACTGCCCCCAGCGCACCACCACCAGTGCAGCGGCCAGCGGCCCGAGCGCCTGGCCGGTGTTGCCGCCGACCTGGAACAGCGATTGCGCCAGACCGTGCCGGCCGCCGGCTGCCATGCGCGCGACGCGCGAGGATTCCGGGTGAAACACCGAGGAGCCGACACCGAGCAGCGCGGCGCCCACCAGCAGGATCAGGTAGGTGTGTGCGAACGACAGCACCAGCAGCCCGGCCAGCGAGAACAGCGTGCCGCCCGGCAGCGCGAGCGGCGTCGGGCGGCGATCGGCATACAGCCCGACCAGCGGCTGCAGCAGCGAGGCGGTCAGCTGGTACACCAGCGTGACCCAGCCGATCTGGGCGAAGTTCAGGCCGAGCGCGGCCTTCAGATCCGGATAGATCGCCGGCAGCAGCGACTGCATCATGTCGTTGAGCATGTGGCAGACGCTGATCGCCAGAATCACACCGAACACGGTGCCGTCGGGTGCTGCGATCACGCCTTCAGCGTGCCGCTTGGTGGCCGGTTCTGGCATCCACCGAATGGTATCAGCTGGCCTGATCCAGGTCCCTCAGGCTCAGCAACGGGCCGATGAACTTGCGGTAGTTGTGCCAGCGCTGCACGCAATGGCTGTACATCTTCTGCCGCACCTGCCAGAAGCTGGCGGTCACCACGGCACGCTCGGTGCGGTGGAAATCCAGGCAGCGCTCGTTCCAGTCCAGGCCGATGAACTCCAGCAGCCTGCGGCTCCATCCTTCCTGATCGGCGACCAGTCCCGCGTACGGCACTTCCAGGATCGAGCCCGGCGGCAGCGTCGCGCGCCAATGCGCCATCAGGCGCTGATGCTGCCGGTAGTAGTGCGCCAGGTCGCGCAGATCCATCGTGAAGTTCAGGGTTGGCGAGAACTGCTGGAAATAACAGGACAGGCAGCTATCGATCGGGTCGCGTCGCAGGTGGATGATGCGGGCATTCGGGAACACCGAGTGAATGAGCCCCAGATAGTCGGCGTTGACCGGCGCCTTGTTGACGATGCGCAGTGCAGCTGCGGAACAACCCTGCAGAGCACGCAGGTATCCTTCAGCCAGCTCCTTCCTGATCGCCTCAGCGAGCGGCTCGCGCCGTATCACGGATTCGTATCGGCGCACGGCGTCATTCCAGAACTGCAGTTCTCCCGCGCCCATCGCGGCGGGATGCGAGGCGATGATCTGCTCGGCGAGGGAGGTGCCGGAACGCGGCATGCCCACCACGAACACCGGCTGCATCGAGGCCGAGGCGCCCGCGCTGGCAGCGGCGATCGACTCGCTGGTATAGACACGGATCAGGTCATCGACCTGGCGCGTGCGCGCGCCGGCGTCATAGTCTTCGGCCACGCTCTTCAGCAACTCGTTGGCGCGCTGGTAGCTGCGGAAGGCCCGCTCGAACTGCTCGACGTCGTCGAAATACTTTCCGATCGCAAAGCGCAGACTGGCCTCATCCAGCGGCGCGATGCCGCTCGCCGCGATCTCCTCGGCGCGCTGCAGCCACAGGCGGTCGGTTAACTTCGCTTTGCGCAGGCTGACCAGCGTCGCCCACGCCTGCGGCATGTTCGGTTCGACCTGCAGCGCGCGCTCGAGCATCGCCGCCGCGTCCTCGAACCGACCCTCCAGAGCGGCCAGCAGTCCCAGGCCGTGCAACGCGGCGGCATGGCGCGGTGCGAGCTTCAGCACCTTCTGGAATTGTGCCGCGGCGTCACCCAGGCGACCGAGGTAGACGAGAGCCAGGCCGAGATTGCTGCGGTGATGGACATGATCCGGTTGCAGCTTCAGGGCGCGCCGCAAGGCGCCCTCGGCTTCCGCGAACTGACCCTTCCAGAGCTGCACCGCGCCCAGATTCCCCAGCGCGTCGGCGCAGCGCGGCTTCCTGCCGATCGCTTTGCGAAAATACGCCTCGGCGTCCTTATATCGGCCCCGCTTGCACAGAGCGGCTCCCAGCTGGTTGAGCACGTCGGCACGAGCCGGCACCAGCCGCACCAGTTCCTGGTAGTAGCTGAGCGCCTCCTCATACGCGCCGCGGGTCATCGAGTCCTGCCCCAGAGCCAGAAGACGCTTGACCGAATCCGGCCGCCTCGATGGCGCGGCGGGCGATGCGGGGAGCAGCGCGGGGTTGGCTGGATCGAGGAACACCTGCAATACCAGCGTCCGGGTCACGTCCGTGGCGGTCGCGACATCCACGCCGTTCTCGAGCAATCGCCACTTGAAGGAATTGGCGAACCTCGCCCGCTTGTAGAAATTCGCGCATAGCGCACGGATCTCGCGCACGCCTTGCCGCAGGCAACTCTGCAACGCCGCAGGATACGCGACCGGTTTCGCGCTGCGCGCGCCGTGTGCGGCACCGCCCGATGAGGCCAGGCGCATGAATTGGTCCGCCAGTGCCGTACCGGCCCGGGCGGATTCGCGTGCGTTGAGCCAACCAAGCAGCATTGCAAACTTCCCGCTCTCGGGCCTGATTGGCGCGTGGCTCTCGGGCAGGACGGCCAGGCTCGACCGGAACCCTCGCCCGCCATGCGCTGCAATCAGTATTTACCGAAGCGCGGGTCGCCAATGATTAACATTCGTTGAATGGTGAACATGGTCACAGTTCGTTCGCTCACCCCCTCATTAAGTCAGCGCGCAGTCGGCGGGTCAGGTGCCGCAACTGATCCGGCCGCCGGACAATGCCACCGGGTCGTCGATCAGGAAGTCCACGACCTGCACCGCCTCTGCAGGCTTTGCGGCGACCGCCAGCGTGGCCGCATAAGGCGTGGAGAACTCGAGCGTTCGCAGTTGCCAGTCGGCCGCGCCGAGCATCGGCGGCGAGGCGATCAGTTGCGCCGGCAGCTGCGGATCGATCGCCACTTCGATCGCGCTGAGCGCGACGGTGACGCCGACCCCGAGGCCCTTGAGCAGCGCCTCCTTCGACGTCCAGCATTTGAAGAACGCGGCTGCCTGCCGGTCCTTCGCCAGCGATTGCAGGCTGCGTCGTTCGCGCTCCGTCATGAAATACGCCATCAGGTCCTCGGTGACCGCCTCCGGCCTGATCTGCTCGATGTCGATCCCGACCGGGAACGAGCGCGCGAACGCGGCGACGACCCAGCTGCCGGAATGACTGATGTTGAAATGCACCCGTCGTTCGATTTGCACCTGCCACGCGTTGAGCTGCGGCTTGCCACGCCGGTCCAGATCGATACCCACACCCGACGGCGCCAGTCCCAGGTAGCTTCCCAGGATGCAGCGCATGGCGGCGCGGCCGACCTGGAATCGGGCCCGATCCTGCGCCCGGGTGAAGCGACTCGCGCGCGCCAGCTCCGCCGGCGTCAGCACCTGACTGAAATCGCAGGCGGCGGTGGCGGATGATTCGACCGGGATGCGCCAGACGTGCACGACGCCCTTTTCCAGGACGCGCGCAACCTCGGCGGCGGGGATCGGCTTGCTCGTGGCCATCGGGTGTGCGCTATTGTAGCGACGGGACACGCGTCGCCGCTCATTATGTCCGATGAGGAGACACCCGTGGTCCGGCTCGGATAGGTTAGCGGCAGGGGCACACGCTGCCCCCGCGAGCCTACGGGGAAGCGCCAGCGCCATGAGAATCACCAACGCCGTCCATCACGTGCCGCGCGGCAACAGCAACCCCTGGCTCGAGCGGGTCGCCAGCGCGCTCGCCGCCCAGTCCCGGGCCGGGCGCTATCCGCTGCGCTCCGCGATCGTCAAGGTCACGGACAGTGACGCGCTGATCGAATCCACGTTCGTGGAATTCGATCCGGGCGATCCGTACCAGGATCGCTTCAGCGAGGTCGAGCTGACCGCAGCGCGGCGCAAGGACCATCAGAGCGCCACCTTCGCGGTGGTCCAGATCGTGCCGACCGGGGTGCGCTGTGAATTCGGCGGGTATGCGGGCGACGCCTGCCCTGCGACCAATCTGCTGGCCGCCGCGGCCGACATCGTGGTCACGCACCCCAATGCCGTGAACGCCTCAGACCTCAACGAGATGGCGCGCAACGTGCTCTATGTCGAGGGCCGCAGCCTCGACGACTTCCTGCTCGGGCGGCTCTCGCTGGTGCCCACCCGCGGCAACCGCATCGGCACCTTCGTCGATCGTACCGGCATCAATCACCTCGACGACGTGGTCAACACGCTCAACGCCGCGCGTGCGGTCGGCGGCATCGACTGCGGCCTCTACACCGTCGGGGCGGTCGAGATCGGCGTGCGCACCGAGTGGACCGCGATGGGCTGCGCGGTCGGGACGGTGCGCCACCCGATTGCGATCCTCGACATGGTCGATCACCTGCTCGCGCAGGGCGTGCAGGCGATCGGCGGGGTCTCGGTGATCCACGGCGTGAGCGCCGGAGAATTCTCTCAGTACCTGTCCGGCAGCCTTCCCAATCCATCCGGCGGCGTCGAGGCGATCATCACCCATCTGATTTCCAAGGCGTTTCGGGTGCCGACGGCGCACGCCCCGTTGCCCTACTACCAGGATGTCAGGGAGCGCGGTACGCACAATCCCCGGGCATCGGCCGAGTTCATCTCGACGCCGCACTATCTGTGCGTGCTCAAGGGCCTGGCGCGCGCGCCCGCCCTGGTGCCGATCCAGCGGCTCGATCAGGTCGCCCCCCACCAGATCAGCCTCAACAACGTCGGCGCGGTGGTCATTCCGGCCACCTGTCTGGGCGGCATCCCTGCGCTGGCCGCCGAGTTCAGCGACATTCCGTTGATCGCGGTGGAGGAAAACCGCACGCTGCTCGACGTCACCAACGACAAGATGCGCATGCGCAACGTGATCGGCGTCAAATCCTATCTCGAGGCCGCTGGCGTCGTGCTCGCATTGCGAAACGGCATCTCGCTCGAAAGCCTGCGCCGCCCGATCCTCGGCGCGACGCGCCTGGATGCCGCTGCAAGCGCGATTGGGGTGGCGTCCGGCCTGTGAACGCGTCGATCGACGCCGCAGCCCAGGCACCGGCCCCCGCCGCAGTCGCCCCCGGCGGCTGTCACCAGCCATTCGAACGCCAGGCCGCCCTGACTCCCCAGGCCAGCGCCGTCGTGTTCGAAGGCGGCGAGCTCGACTATCGCGAGCTCAATCGGCGAGCAAACCAGGTGGCGCACGCATTGCGCTCGCTCGGCGCCCGGCGCGGCCGCATCGTGGGCATCCATCTGGAGCGCTCGCCCGAGATGCTGGTCGCGGTGCTGGCGGTGCTGAAATCCGGCGCTGCCTACCTGCCGCTCGATCCGGCCTATCCGGCCGCGCGGCTGAAACTGATGCTCGATGATGCCGCCCCGGCGCTGCTGCTGACGAGTCAGCGGCTCGTCGTCACGCTGCCGGTTCATGCCGCACGCCCGCTGCTGATCGAGCACGCGCTCGTCCACGGCGCGCGCGACGATGACATCGACGCCGGCGTACGCGGCGCCGATGTGGCCTACCTGATGTATACCTCGGGCTCGACCGGCAGCCCGAAGGGCGTACTGGTCACGCATGGCGGTGTCGCCAACTACCTCGCCTGGCGGCACAGCTACTTCCCGCTGCATGCGCACGACCGTGTGCTGCAGAAAGCCTCGCTGAGCTTCGACGACTCGGTATGGGAGATCCTCGAGCCGTTGAGCGCAGGCGCCGCGGTGATCCTCGCCCGCCCGCGTTTTGAATTCGACAGCGCCTACCTGGTGTCGCTGATGGTGCAGCGAAGGATCAGCGCGGCGTGTTTCGTGCCCTCGCTGCTGCAAGCGATCATCGGGGAGCCGGGCGTGGGCGCGTGCGATTCGCTGCGCCGCCTGACCACCGGCGGTGAGACGCTGTCGGTCGAGCTGCAGCGCCGCGTGCTCGAGCGCCTGCCGGGCGCCGTGCTCTACAACGGCTATGGAGCGACCGAGACCACGATCGCGTTGACCTTCTGGCAATGCACGGATGCACCCGGCCAGAGCTCGGTGCCCATCGGCCGACCGATCGCGAACACCCAGGTCTACGTGCTCGATGCGCAGCGCCGCCCGGTGCCGCCCGGCATCGCCGGCGAGATCTGCATCGGCGGCGCCGGCGTTGCCCTCGGATATCTCAACCGCCCGGAGTTGACGGCCGAGCGTTTCATCCGCAATCCGATCAGCGGCGGCCGCGACCGGATCTATTGCACCGGCGATCTGGGCGTGCTGCGAGCGGACGGGGTGCTGGAGTTCCTCGGCCGCGCCGACGAGCAGGTGAAGATTCGCGGCGTGCGCGTCGAGCTGGGCGAGATCGAATCCGCGCTGCTCGAGCACCCGCGGGTGCACGCCGCGGCCGCGGTCTGCGCCGCGGGCAGCGGCGGCGCCGCGGCGCTGCTGGCCTACGTCGTGGCGCGCGATGCGAACCTGCCGCCCGCGGGCGAGCTACGCGAGTACCTGCGCGCGCGCCTGCCGCCCTCGATGATACCGAACCGCATTGTGGCGATCGGCGCACTGCCGCGCACGCCCGGCGGCAAGCTGGATCGAGCGCGACTCGCATCGCTCGCCGGCGCGCACGCCGATCGGGATCGCTACATCGAGCCGCAGGACGCGCTCGAACTGCGGCTGGTTGAGATATGGAAGCAGTTCCTCGAGGTCCGGCCCATCGGCAGGAACGACGACTTCTTCGTGCTCGGCGGGGATTCGCTGTCGGCCATGCGCGTGGCGGCCGCGATCGACCGGGCGTTCAACCGGCGCCTGCCTCCGGGCCTGCTGTTCGAGGCGCCCACCGTCGAGCTCGTGGCACGCCGGCTGCGCGCCGAGGAGCGCGTCGGACCACGATCCTCGCTGATAGCGCTCAAAGCCGGCGGGGCTGCGCGGCCACTGTTCCTGGTTCATCAGATCGATGGCGACGTGGTGCATTACCGCGCATTGGCCGGGGAGCTTTCCACGCGGCCCATCTACGGCCTGCAGGCGCCCGGCGTCGAGGATCGCGCAACGCCGCTGGAATCGATCGAGGCGATGGCCGCGCAGTACCTGCGCGAGATGCGCGCACTGCAACCGCACGGACCGTACGCGCTGGCCGGCCATTCCTCCGGCGGACTGATTGCGTTCGAGATGGCGCAGCAGCTGCAGCTGGCGGGCGAACGCGTCGAGCCGCTCGCGATCCTGGACATCCATGCCGATGTCGGCCAGGGCCGCTCGCTGCCGGACGCCTTGCGACTGTATTTCGATACGCTGCGGCGGCTGCCGGCCGCACACCGCGCGGCGTTCATCCGCCGCAACCTCGGGCGCTGGATCGCGAGTGTCTGCCGCCGGGCACGCGGCGCCTACCTGCCGCCGCCGCTGTCCGACGACAGTGACTACAGCGCGGTACGCGCGGCGATGGAGCGGGCCATTCGCGCCTATCGGCCGAAGCCGTATCCGGGCTTCGTGACACTGTTTCGCGCCACCGATCGCAGCCTGACCGGCACCTACGGCCGCACGCTCGGATGGAGGCGCCTCGCCCGGGGTGGCATCCGCGTGATCGATATCCACGCCGACCATAAGAGCATGCTGCGAGGCGAGGCGGTGCGCATGCTGGCGCAGACCTTAAGCGCGTGCCTCGAGCACCATGGGCGGTGTTGACCAGTTCACTTTGACATCGGCGCTGACGAGCCAAACAGCATCGTGCGGTTGCGGCCCGCTGCCTTGGCTGCGTAGAGGGCTTGGTCTGCGCGCCGGATGAGCGCATCCAGGGCGTCATCCCCGGACTGAACCACGGCGATTCCGACGCTGATCGTTACCTTTACAGGCCCCTTCTCGGTGTCGATACCATCGGCGGCAGTAGCTGCGCGAATACGCTCCGCCACGATCATCGCCTGCTGCGCATCGGTTTCGGGCAGCAGAATGACGAACTCCTCGCCGCCATAGCGCCCGAGAACATCGGCCGCGCGCAATTGCCGGCCGGCGATGCGGGCAACGCCCTGCAGTATCTCGTCGCCGACGTGGTGCCCCAGGGTATCGTTGACCTGTTTGAAATGATCGATGTCGAACAGGATCACGCACAGCGGATGCCGGTAACGGCTTGCCGCGCCGAATGCGTGCGAGGCAAGGTCAAAAAAGTGACGGCGATTGTTCACTCCGGTCAGGTAATCCGTGCGGGCGGAAAGCTGCTCGCGGGCCAGGGCCCGTTGAAGTTCGGCATTCGCCAGTTCGAGGGCTTGCTTGGCGCGTAGCAGTTCCTCTTCTGCTCGTTTCCTGGCAGTGATGTCTTCGTGTGAAACGATCACGTTGCCAGCCGCTTCGCGCCTGTGGCGTGTCACACGAACGACAAACCAGCGCTGCTCGGTCGGGGAGTTGCACGGGTATTCGAGCGCGAAGTGATCCTGCGCGCCACGCAGCACGGCACGAATGCCATTGAGCGCTGCCGCCGGCGTCGCCTCACCGTCATTGCGGACAGCCTGCTCGCAGACCGCCAGGTAATTGGCGCCGACATAGGAATCTCCGCTGTCACCCCCGTTCTGCCTGGCGAAGCGCCGCCACGCCTCGTTGACGCTGACGATGATGCCGTTGGAGTCCAGCACCGCGATATGGGCCGTCAGTGAGTTGAGCACATCATTGGCAAAACCCGTCGGCAGATCTGGCTTTTCCACTTCACTGCCTCAAAGAGACAACGCGACGGGCGTGATTGCCAGTCGCATTGTGCACCGAATGGCTCGGGGCTGGCGTGTTCAGCCGCGCAATTCACCACCGGTCAGTGCGGGCGCTGGTACGCGTCAGCCGATGAGTTTCCGGCCAGCGCCTGCTCGAGCGCATGCGCATCGACCGGCTTCATCAGATGCTCGTCGAAGCCCGCGCGCTGCGCACGCTCCCGGTCCACCGCCTGGCCATAGCCGGTGAGCGCGATGAGCCGGATGCCGGTGAGCGCCGGCAGCGAGCGCAGTGTCTTCGCGACTTCATAGCCATTCATCTCGGGCAAGCCGATATCGAGCAGCACCACTTCGGGCATGAAGATCTGCGCCCGTTCGATCGCGTCCCGGGACGAGTAGACGGCCTGGGTCTCGTGACCGTCCAGCTGCAGCAGCAATGCCAGCGAGTCGGCGGCGTCCTGGTTGTCATCCACGATCAGGATGCGCCGGGCCTCTGGCTTGACCCGCCTGCTGCGCTCGTCACTGGTGCCGGGCCGCTCGACCAGCGGCAGCCGGATCTCGAATACCGAGCCCTGGCCGACGCCGGCGCTGCGGGCGTTGACCTGCCCGCCGTGCATTTCCACCAGCCGCCTGACGACCGACAGGCCGATGCCGAGCCCGCCCTGCGAGCGATCGAGCGTCCGATCGCCCTGCACGAACAGATCGAAGATATGCGGCAGCAGCTCGGGGGAGATGCCGGCGCCGTTGTCACTGATTTCGATCACGGCGACCGGCCCCTCCTGGTAACAACGCAACCTGATGTCGCCGCCGGGGTCGGTGTACTTCGCGGCGTTGGTGAGAATGTTGCTGATGCACTGGACCAGCCGCGCATTGTCACCGTTGACGTGCAGATGCTGGTAGCTGGAGATGATCGACACCTTGTGTCGTTTCTCGCGCAGCAACGGCTCCACCGCCTCCACCGCCTGGGCGACGATGGCCCCGAGCTCCAGCGGCTCGCGATTCAACTCGATGCGTCCCTGGGTGATGCGCGAGATATCCAGCAGATCATCGACCAGGCGCGTGAGCTGGGTCACCTGACGCTTGATGACGTTGACGCTGAATTGCGAGCGCGGCTCGTTGGGTGCGCTGGCCGCCAGCAGCTCGCTGGCATTGCGCAGCGGCGCCAGCGGATTGCGCAGCTCATGCGCGAGCATCGCGAGGAACTCGTCCTTCTGGCGATCGGCCGCCTGCAGTGCGCTGCGCGCCTGGATGTGCGCCGAGATGTCGCGGAAGTAGCAGACCACGCCAAAGCGCCCATCCGGCAGCGTGATGCGGTGGATCTGCCACTCGTAGCATTCGGTGACGCCGCCTCGATCCAGGCGTTGCTCGATGTACTCCGGCGCCTCATAGGGCTCGCCGCTCTCGAGCGTATGGCGAAACCGCGCCACGATCTCGTCCGCGACCGGCTTACGCCACCGCAGATGGATGAACTGATCGAGGTCGCGACCGATCAGGTCCGGCTCGTCGCCGAACACCGCGCGCGCATTCGGATTGACCTCGCGCAGCCGCAAGTCCGCATCGACCAGGTACACCCCGAGCGGCGCCTGGTTCAACAGCGTCTCGAACTGCGCAGTGCGGCGGCGCAGGGCTTCCTCGGCCTGCCGCCGCATCGACGCCAGCTCGAGCAGCGCGCCGACCCGCGCCACCAGCTCACGGGCGGAGAACGGCTTGGTCAGGTAGTCGTCCGCGCCGGCGTCGAGACCCTCGATTCTCGCCTCCTCGCCCGCGCGCGCCGACAGCAGCACGATCGGAACGCTGCGCAACGATTCGTCACTGCGCACCGCAGCCAGCAGTCCGAAGCCGTCGAGCCGCGGCATCATGAGATCGGAGATGATCAGGTCGGGGCGTTGCCGGCGCGCCGCGGCCAACGCCTGTGCACCATCGGCGACCACCTCGAGCGCGTAGATCGGCGCCAGCAGCTCGCGCACGTAGGCACGCATGTCGGCGTTGTCGTCGGCCAGGATGATCCGGGCGCCGAACGTCGACGCGAAGCGCTGGTCGCGCACCGGCGTGACCGATTCGGTCAGCGCCGGCAACGCCACCGAGGTGCTATCGGCCAGATCCGGCAGCCAGCGCAGCGCTTCCTGCACGAACGCCTGTGCACCGATGACGCGTCGAGGTCATGGTCCGTGGCGCCTTGACGCGCTCGTGCGGCAGGTGCGCGCTGCCGAAGGGCAGCCGCACCGTGAACGTCGTGCCGCGTCCCGGCTCGCTCTCGACGTCGATCGTGGCGCCATGCAGTTTCACCAGCTCCTGCACCAGCGCCAGGCCGATCCCGGATCCCTCGTGGGTGCGCGCTGCGGTGCCCTCGACACGATAGAAGCGCTCGAACAGCCGCGAGATCAGCGGCGCCGGGATCCCCACACCGGTATCGGCGACCTCGAGCACGGCATGCGCTTCCTGCTGTCGCAACCGCACCGCGATCTGTCCTTCAAAAGTGAACTTGAAGGCATTCGACAGCAGGTTGAGCACGATCTTCTCCCACATCTCGCGATCGATGTAGACCGGCTCATCGAGCCGCTCGCACTCGACCTCGAAGCGCAATCCGGCACGTTCGATCGCCGAGCGGAATGTGCTCGCCAGATCGCGCGTGAAAGCTGCCAGATCGGTCGGCTCATACGATGCCTGCATGCGCCCGGCTTCGATGCGCGAGAAATCGAGCAGCGAATTGACCAGCTTGAGCAGCCGCAGCGCATTGCGCTGGGCGACCCCCAGGCGCTCGCGCACCTCCGGCAGCACCCGCGGGTCGGCGATGGTGTCCTCCACCGGCCCGAGCATCAGCGTCAGGGGTGTGCGAAACTCATGGCTGACGTTGGAAAAGAACGTGGTCTTGGCACGGTCGATCTCCGCCAGCGCCTCGGCGCGCCGGCGTTGCGCCTCGAATGCCTGAGCGTCGGAGATCGCAGTCGCCATGTGCCCGGCGACCAGGGCGAGGAACGAGCGATAGGTTTCATCGAGCGGGCGCCGGGGACTGACGCCGGCAATCAGAAAGCCGACCAGGCCCTGCTGTCCCGGCCCCCTGAGCGGCAGGACCTTGCCGCGCTGTACCAGATCCGGCCAGGGGCCGGCCGGGATCTCGATGCCGAGTGCCGGCAGATGCTGAATGTTCTGCACGGCCTCGCTGGCCATCAGCTGCGCGAGCTGCCACGGCGAATCCGTGAGCGCAGCTTCCGCGGGCAACGCCGATTCGGGCAGCGCGCCGGTGCGCGCCACGCGCCATGCCCGCTGCCGGCTGGCGTCGATCAGGTAGAGCGCGGCAAACGGTACGTCCAGCGGATACTGCGCGAGCGTCTGGCACAGCCGCCGGCAGTTCTCCTCGACGCTTTCCACGCCGACGCCGCGCGACGCCGCGAGTTCGCGCAGCACCCGCAGCCGCCGCTCGTCGATCACGCGGTCGGTGACCTCGGTGACGACGCAGAGCATGCCGGCGACCTGATTCTCGTCGTTATAGACCGGGCTGTACGAAAAGGTGTGATAGGTCTCCTCGGAAAAGCCGCTGCGTTCCAGGAACAGCAGCAGCCGCTCGTCCCAGGTGGCCTGTCCGCGCTCGAGCACGTGTTCGATGCGCGGACCGATATCCGGCCAGATCTCCTCCCAGACCTTGTCCGATCGGCTGCCCAGCACCCAGTTGGCCTTCATGCCCAGGGTCGGCAGATAGGCGTCGTTGCAGAAGAAGGTGAGCTCGGGCCCCCACAGCATCCACATCGCGTAGCGTGAATCGAGCATCACGCGCACGATGGTCTTGAGTGACTGTGGCCACTGATCGGGAGCACCGAGCGGCGTCTTGCTCCAGTCGAGCGCGCGCATGCGCGCGCCCATCTCGCCCCCGCCCGCCAGGAATTCGAGGCTCGAGCTCGCGCGGCCCTTGCCTGGGCGCAACTTGGCCGCGTCAGTCCGTGACGTCACGCCGATCACCTCGCTGGAATGCCCCGATGCGCTCAATCGTTCTCATGGCGACGACGAATTTCCCGGTCCCGACGGGAACTACCCCTATCGGCTAAAGTGTAGCCTAAGCCTTCCTGTCAGGCCCAGGGCGCGCGCGCTCGCGCCGGCGACGATGGCAGCGAAGCGCCGACGGCGACCTTGTGTTTTTTACAAAGCGCCCGCGGTGGCGACCAAGTACCGACAGCCCAGGAGACTACTCAAGATGCCCAGCACCGCGATCCGTGACACGGCGGCCTCGGACACCGAGCGACTGCTGCCGCTGATCGAGGCGTACTGGCGCTACGACGCCATCCCCGGCTACGACGCTGCGCGGCTACGCCGGCAGCTGGGGGAATTCCTGTCAACGCCCGCGTATGGATGCGGCTGGCTGGCCCTGAGTGACAAGCTTGCGGTTGGCTACCTGCTGTGCACCTGGATCTACAGCTTCGAACACGGCGGCTTGATGGCCGAAATCGATGAGTTGTTCGTCAGCGCCGAGCACCGCGCGCAGGGCATCGGACAGGCTCTGGTGGCGCGTGCCTGCAGCGCGCTGCCGGCGCGCGGTTGCGTAGGCCTGCAGATGCAGGTCGCCGACGACAATTTCCCGGCACATCGCTTCTATCGGCGGTTGGGGTTTGAGGAGAAGCGCGGTTATCGGCTGTGGGTAGCGCCGCTGCCCCGTCCGTGACGATCACGGACCGGGGGGATTTCTGCGTACGCCGAGCGCAACCACGATCGTGTTCGGCTGCGCCGCGGTTCGGCCGAGCGTCATGAACTGCGCCGGAGTCTCGAGCTCCTCGGGACGCACCGCCAAAGCTTGACTGAGCTGCAGGCCGGCGTCGGACTGCCCGGCGGCCGCCGGTTCTTCCCGGACAATCTTGTAGACGGTGCCGTCACGGTTGAGAACCATCGCGATGCGCACCGTATCGGGCACGGCAGGCGCGGCGAACAGTTCCGGGAACGTGGCATGCAGCGCCGCGATCGCCTGCTCGCGCCGCGCCCCGGGCACGGGTACGGCACCGGCCACCATGCTGCTGATCGGCGAGCCGAGGCGCGCGCTCGGCGCCTCGCTGCGACTGGCATCCGCTCCCGACAGCGCTGGCGCTGCGGCCGGCGACTCGGGTACGGGGGCCGCCATCGGCGGTGACTGCAGCGCCTGCCGGGGTGCATTGGCTTGCTGGCCGGCGCGCGCTCGGCTCTGGTCTTGCGCACCCGGATTCGCCACCGCTGCCGTCGGCGGCGCTGCTTTGGCTGCGGCTGATTCCGATGGGACCATCGCCGGCGCGACCTCGGCACTCGGGGCACTTTCCGTCGTGATCTGCGGGCGGGTGGGTATCGGCCCGCGCGGGACCGTGACCAACGTCTGCACCGCAAGCAGTCCCGCGAGACCGACCGCTGCCAGGCTCGCCGCCACCTTCCAATGCCAGCGCGAGTCGTTGGCCGCCGGCCGGCCCGGCGCGAAGGCAACCTCTGCGCTGTGCTCACGCGAGGTGGCAACGAGTTTCGCCCGCGCCAGGATCGACGCCCGCACCGCCTCACTCGGCCGGCTGCGATCATCGGCGCTGCCGCGACGATACGCCTCGATCAGCTCATCGCGCGGATTCTCCTCGGGTGGCCGTTCGCTCATACGTATTCCTGCAATATCTGCTGCAACCGGGTGCGTGCATAGCGCAGGCGGCTCTTGGCGGTCTCGAAGCTGACGCCGGTCGCGGCCGCGATCTGCTCGACACTGAGCTCGCCCTCGGCTTGCATCAGAAATGCGGTGCGCTGCTCGGTCGGCAGCTGTTCCACGGCTCTGATCAGCGCGTCGGCGTGCTGCACCGACTGCGCCTGCCACAACGGGTCGGCGCTCGGCGGCGCAGCCAGCTGCTCGATGGAGCGATCAGCCTGCTCATGAGGCGGCTGATGATCGTGAAGTTTCGATCGGCGATGCCGATCGATCAACCGATGGTGTGCCAGCGTGAACAGCCAGGTGGTGAAACGCGCCGAGGGCTGATAGCGAGCGGCCGCCTGGACCACCGCGAACCACACGTCCTGCATCAGCTCATCGGCGGTGGCCTGGTTGCACACGCTGCGATGGATGAATCGCCACACCTTCATCTCGTGGCGCGAGTAGAGCTGTTCGAACGCCCGGACATCGCCCGCCGCGTAGCGCAGCATCAGCGCCTCGTCCGGTTCCACGGCGTCGTTCATTCGCAGCATTGTCGCAGAATGATCGGCGGGCTGGGCTACGGGGGATCCGGCACGTAGCGCGCCAGCGGCGATGCCGGGAATGGGTTCGGCGCCGGCTGCAGCGGCGATGGCGCCCGGATCACGCCCATCGCGATCAGATTCTCGAGGCTGTCGTAGCGCAGCCGGACCAGCTCGTTGGGTGAGCTCTGCAGGCGATCGAAAGCCGTCTGCACCACCGACGAGGCCTCGCGTTCACCATGACCGGTGCCGAGTTTTTCCGCGAGCGGGGCGCGCGCCCGATCCATCGCCGTGGACTCGGGCGCCGTGGACCCGGCCGCGGCGGCCGCCGGCGCGGGCGCGTTCAGTCGCGCCATCGGCGGCTCGAGCGCCTGGGACTCGGCCGGCGGCGGAGGCGGCGCTCGCTCGCGAAACAGCGCCACGCCGATCACACCGACATTACCGGCGCGTCCGGTGCGCGCGGCATAGGAATTGGGTGCGGCCGTGAATTCAAACGCGGCCACTTCCGCATTGCTCTTGCGCCAGCCGGTAATCTGGTAACTCTCGCCGGGTCCGAACACATAGCCCGTCTGGTCCCAACTGGCGGTATCGCCGGATATCACGTTCACGCCATCGACCGCCGTCACGGCCAACACGCGCTCACCCAGGTGATTGCGGATCGCGATCGCATAGCGCGCACCCGGTCTTCCGGCGATCCAGTACTCGCCTTTGTAGTAGTGAGTGGCAATCACGCTGCCGGTGTCGCGATCGATGATCGAAACGTCCGCCAGGCGACCGAGCGCATGGGCGTGCGGGCTGGCGGCAGCGATCAATGCGGCAAGATATAAGCGTTTCACGGTAACTCCGTTGCGAGAGGCATGGTCTCTACTGAAACGCACCGTCCGGCCCAATGGGGTTGAAGTTCTCTGGGGTAACTTATGTTCAACACCGGGTGTTGCCCACGACACGACCCTGCAGCAGGCGCCGTCGCGCAGGTTTATCGACCGGCATAGCGAGGTTGGGGGGCGGCGGCACGCGGGTGTAACCTGTCAGGCGATCGCGGCGAAAGACTCTGCAGCCTCTCTCACCGTCGGCCGGGAGCCACCATGCTCAAACCCTCGTGCCTGCCGCTCGCCATCCTGGGGTTGTCCGTCGCGCTGGCGTGGCCGCTGTCGGCGGCGGCCGTCGATGCGCCATCGCGCGCCACCGTGGTCGAGCTCTATACGTCGGAAGGCTGCAGCTCGTGTCCGCCCGCGGAGGCGCAGATCGGAAAGCTCGCGCAACAGGACGGCATCATTGCGCTCGCCTTTCATGTCGACTACTGGGACAGCCTCGGCTGGCGCGATCGCTTCGAACTGCCGGAAGCGGTTGCCCGGCAGCGCCAGTACGCCCACACGCTGCACCTGGCTTCGGTCTACACCCCGCAGCTCGTGATCGATGGCCAGCGCGACCTGGTGGGCGGCGGCGATGGCGTCAGTGCGGTGCGTGGCAATAAGCCCGGCGTGCCGCTCGAGCTCTCGGTGCACGAGCGCAACCTGGTGGTCGCCGTCGGAGCGCAGCCGAGCGCGGGGCCGTGCGATGTGCTGCTGTTGAGCTACCTGCCCAATGCAGTCTCGCAGGTGACGCGAGGCGAGAACGCGGGACATGAGCTGCACGAGTTCAACATCGTGCGCTCGGTGCGCAAGCTCGGTGGCTGGCAGGGCGAGGGCGAGACTTTCACGGTGCCGATGACGGCGCTGGCACCCGACGCCGGCGGCGTGGTGGTGCTGGTGCAGCAGCGCGATCAGGGTCCGATCGTCGGTGCCGCGAGCCGGCTGTTGCGCTGAACATCGGCTTTCGGCCGGCGGGGCATGCGCTGCCGGCTTGCGGTGCGCTCTGCCGGTGCGTACATTCGAGCGTGACGTAATACCTGTCAACCGAGACAGCCATGCAGCGCATCGTCGTGCTGAATCCGAAGGGCGGGTCGGGTAAGACGACCATCGCCACCAATCTCGCCACTCACTTCGCGCTGAGCGGCGAAGCGTCGGTGTTGATGGATAACGACGTCCAGGGCTCGTCCGCCCATTGGGTCCGAATGCGCGCGGACACCCAGGCGCCTATCCATCTGATTTCGTTCGAGTGGCAGTTCCCGAAGGGCGCGGGCCGCGGGATCATCGATACGCCGGCGGCCGTCGAAGCCGCGGAAATGCCGGAGCTGACCCGTAGTGCGGACAAGATACTGGTTCCGGTGCTGCCTTCGGCGATCGATATTCGTGCCTGCGCGCGCCTGGTGCAGAACCTGCTGCTGATTGCGAAGGTGCACCGCAGCGAGAATCGCCTCGGGATCATCGCGAATCGCGTACGCCGCAATACCTTGAGCTCGCAGGCGCTGCTGCGATTCCTCGACACGCTCGGGGTTCCGGTCGTCGCCACGCTGCGTGACTCACAGAGTTATGCGCGCGCCGCAGAACTCGGGCTGGGACTGGAAGAGATGAATCCGCATCACGTCGCCGACGATCTGGCGCAGTGGCAATCGTTATTCGATTGGCTCGAGGTGCCGTCCAGCCGTCACCGCTCGAGCGCGATGTCGGGACTGAATTGCTCGAGCTCGTTGAGAATCTGACTCGCGTAGCGCCCGGTGGGCGCGCCTGACACGAACGCGCGTCGTCACACCACGCCGAGATAATCCAGGATGCCGCGCGCGGCCTCGCGGCCTTCGAATACCGCGGTCACCACCAGGTCCGAGCCGCGCACCATATCCCCGCCGGCGAACACCTTCGGATTGGTGGTCTGGAACGGGCGCGCGCTGCTGGCGGTCACGCGCACGCGACCGCCCGGATACAGCCCGATGTTGTGCGCCTCAAACCAGTCGGGCGGACTGGGCAGGAAACCGAAGGCCACGATCACGGCGTCGGCCGGGATGATCTGCTCGGAACCGGGTACGTTCTCGGTCAGCCGCCGGCCGCGCGGCCCCGGCGGCCCCAGGCGCGTGGTGACGACCTTGACGCCCTCGACCTGCTGCTTGCCGAGAATCTCGATCGGCTGGCGGTTGAACAGGAACTCCACGCCCTCTTCCTTGCTGTTCTTGTAGTCGCGGCGCGAGCCGGGCATGTTGAGCTCATCGCGCCGGTAGGTGCAGGTCACGGATTCCGCGCCCTGCCGGATCGCCGTGCGATTGCAGTCCATGCCGGTGTCGCCGCCGCCGAGCACCACCACGCGCTTACCCGCGAGGTCAATGAAGCGCTCCTCGGCGCCGGGCAGCCCCAGCTCGCGGTTGATGTTCGCGATCAGAAAGGTTAGCGCCTCGTACACACCGGGCAGATCCTCGCCGGCAAAGCCGCCACGCACGTAGTTATAGGTGCCCATGCCGAGGAACACCGCATCGTAGCCCGAGAGCAGCTCATCGAACGCCACGTCGCTGCCGACCTCGACCCCGAGACGGAACTCGACGCCCATGCCTTCCATCAGCTCGCGGCGCATCTCGACCACCTGCTTCTCGAGCTTGAACGGCGGAATACCGAAGGTCAGCAGGCCGCCGACGCGCTCATAGCGATCGTAGATCACCGGCTTGACGCCATTGCGCACCAGGATATCGGCGCAGCCGAGCCCCGCGGGGCCCGCGCCGACGATCGCGACGCGCTTGTCGGTCGCTCGCACGCCCGACATGTCGGGACGCCAGCCCTGCTTGATCGCCTCATCGGTGATGTACTTCTCGATCGAGCCGATCGTGACCGCGCCGAGGCCGTCGTTGAGCGTGCAGGCGCCTTCGCACAGCCGGTCCTGCGGACAGATGCGGCCGCAGACCTCGGGCAGCGAGTTGGTACGGTGCGAGAGCTCGGCGGCCTCGAACAGCTTGCCGGCGCTGATCAGGTTGAGCCAGTTCGGAATGTAGTTGTGGACCGGGCATTTCCATTCGCAGAACGGATTGCCGCAGGACAGGCAGCGGCCCGCCTGCTGCGCGGCGCCATCGGCGTCGAACGGCGCATAGATCTCGTTGAAGACCTTGATGCGATCGGAGACCGGGACCTTTTCCGGCTCGCGGCGCGGGAACTCCAGGAACTGCAGTGTCTTGTCGACCATGACGATTCAGCCAATGACCCCCGGCACTGCATTCAGCCATTCAAGAGAGATCAGGACATGGGCGTTTTTTTTATTATTAAAAAAACGCCCATGTCCTGATCTCTCTTCAGTGACTCCATGCAGCACCGGCTGCCGTCCCTTCGCTGAAGCGCGGTGATCATCAAGCCGCCCGCCTCAGGTCCTCGATCAGCGAATCGATCGAGGCGGCTTTCGGCTTCACCAGCCAGAAGTGCCCGATGAACGAGCGCAGGTCGTTCAGGATCTCCTCGCCCCAGACGCTGCCGGTCTCGGCCACGTGCAGCTGCATCAGCTCGCGCAGGTGCTGCACGTTCGCATCCAGGCTCTCGTGCGTCAGGCGGTGGATGTCGATCAGCTCGTGGTTGTAGCGATCGACGAAATCGTGCGCCTGGTCGAGCACGTAGGCGAAGCCGCCGGTGAAGCCGGCGCCGAAATTGACGCCGGTGCGGCCGAGCACGCACACCACGCCGCCGGTCATGTATTCGCAGCAGTGATCGCCGGTGCCCTCGATGACCGCGACCGCGCCCGAATTGCGCACCGCAAAGCGCTCGCCGGCCTGCCCGGCCGCGAACAGCTGCCCGCCGGTGGCGCCATACAGGCAGGTGTTGCCCATGATGATGGTATCGCGCGCCTCGTAGCCGGCCGCTTTGGGTGGCTTGAGCACCAGGCGGCCGCCGGCCATGCCCTTGCCGACGTAGTCGTTGGCGTCGCCCTCGAGGTACATGTGCAGGCCGCCCGCGTTCCAGACCCCGAAGCTCTGGCCGATCGAGCCCTTCAGATGCACGATCAGCGGCGCCTCGGCCATGCCGTAGTTGCCCCAGTGGCGCGCGATCTCACCCGACAGCCGTGCACCGATCGAGCGGTTGAAGTTCTTCACCGTGTAGTGCCATTCGCCGCCGGACTTCTTCTCGATCGAGGGCAGCATGTCCGCGACCATGCGCTTGGCGAACTCGCCCTTGTCAAACGGTGCGTTCGACGGATCGACGCAGAACTGCGGCCGGTCGGACACCAGCCCCAGGTCGGCCAGCAGCGGCTTCAGATCGAGCTTCCTCTGCTTGGGACTCTCCCCGGGCAGGATCTCGAGCAGCTCGGTGTGGCCGATCAGGTCTTCCATGCGCTTGACGCCGATCGAGGCCATCAGCTCGCGGCACTCCTGCGCGACGAAGCGGAAATAGTTCATCACCATCTCGGGCGCTCCAATGAAGAACTTCGAGCGCAGCACCGGATGCTGGGTCGCGACCCCGGTGGCGCAGTTGTTCAGGTGGCAGATGCGCAGGTACTTGCAGCCGAGCGCCACCACCGGCGCGGTGCCGAATCCGAAGCTCTCGGCACCGAGGATCGCGGCCTTGATCACATCGAGGCCGGTCTTGAGACCGCCATCGGTCTGCACGCGCACGCGATGGCGCATGTCGTTGGCGCGCAGCGTCTGGTGGGTCTCGGCCAGTCCCAGCTCCCACGGGGTGCCGGCATACTTGATCGAGGACAGCGGGCTCGCCCCGGTGCCGCCATCGTGGCCCGAAATCGTGATCAGGTCGGCGTAGGCCTTGGCGACGCCGGCCGCCACCGTGCCGACGCCCGGCTCGGCCACCAGCTTCACCGACACCAGTGCGGTCGGGTTGACCTGCTTCAGGTCGAAGATCAGCTGCGCCAGGTCCTCGATCGAGTAGATATCGTGATGCGGCGGCGGGGAGATCAGTCCGACACCGGGACGCGCAAAGCGCAGCCGCGCGATCATCTCGTTGACCTTGTGCCCGGGCAGCTGTCCGCCCTCGCCGGGCTTGGCCCCCTGCGCGATCTTGATCTGCAGCACCTCGGCGTTGGTCAGGTACTCGGGCGTGACGCCGAAGCGACCCGAGGCCACCTGCTTGATCTTGGAGTTCTTCTCGGTGCCGTAGCGCACCGGGTCCTCCCCGCCCTCGCCGGAGTTGGAGCGGCCGCCGAGCCGGTTCAACGCGATCGCGAGCGCCTCGTGCGCCTCGGGCGAGAGCGCGCCGAGCGACATGCCGGCGCCGTCGAAGCGCGCCATCACCGCCTCGATCGGCTCGACCTCATCGAGCGCAATCGACGGATGCGGCTTGAGCGCGAGCAGGTCACGCAGCGCCGAGACCGGCCGGCCGTTCACCAGCTGCGCATACAGGCGGTAGACCTCGTAGTCGCCCGACACCACGGCCGCCTGCAGCGCGCCGATCACGTCCGGGTTGTACATGTGGTATTCGCCGCCATGCACGTACTTGTAGATACCGCCCTGCTCGACCCCGACCCGCGGGTTCCACGCCCTGAGGGCCAGATACTTGGTATCGCCTTCCAGATCCTCGAAATCCGCGCCCTCGATGCGGCTGGTGGTGTGACGAAAGCACAGCTCGACCACCTCGCTCGACAGGCCGACGATCTCGAACAGCTGCGCACCGCGATAGCTCGCGATGGTCGAGATCCCCATCTTCGACATGATCTTGTACAGGCCCTTGCGCACGCCGCGCCGGTAGCTGCGGCCGAGCTCGCGCCGCTCCTGCGAGCCGAGCTTGACCTGCCCCTTGCGCATCATCTCGTACAGCGTCTGGTAGGCCATGTACGGGTACACCGCGGTGGCCCCATAGCCGATCAGCGCCGCAAAATGATGCGCATCGCGCACGGTGCCGGTCTCGACCAGCAGGTTGCACTTGCAGCGCAGGCCGGTCTCGACCAGCCGGTGGTGCACCGCGCCGGTCGCCAGCAGCGCGTGCATCGGCAGCCTGCCCTGCTGCAGGTAGCGGTCGGACAGCAGCAGCACCAGCTTGCCCTCGCGGATCGCGGCCTCGGCCTGATCGCAGATGCGCAGGATCGCGCTCTTGAGCCCTTCCTCCGGCTCATACTGCAGATCGATGAACTCATGGGCCTCGACCACGTCCTCGGAGGCGAGGATCTGCCGCAGCTTCCGCTGCGACAGCACCGGCGAGTTCAGCACGATCTGCCGTGCATGCTCGGGCATCGGCACGAACACGTTGCACTCGGGACCGATCTGCGTGGACAGCGACATCACGATCGATTCGCGCAGCGGATCGATCGGCGGATTGGTGACCTGCGCGAACTGCTGGCGGAAGTAGTCGTACAGCGAGCGGATCTTGTGCGACAGCACCGGCATCGGCGTGTCGTCGCCCATCGAGCCCACCGCCTCGCTCTCATCCTCGGCCAGCACGCGGATGATCTCGTCGCGCTCCTCGGCGGTGACGCCGAACATCTTCTGGTAGATCGCGAGCGTGTCGCGATCCATCGGCTCGGCGGCGAGCCGGGGATCGATCAGGTCGGATTCGAGGTAACGCACGCCCTTCTTGAGCCACGCCTTGTACGGGTGGCGCGTCTTGAGCAGCGCATCGACATCGCGCGTTTCCAGCAGCGTGCCGGTCTGCAGATCGAGCGCCACGATCTCGCCCGGGCCGAGCTTGCCCTTGCGCACCACGTCCTCGGGCGCGTAATCCCAGACCCCGATCTCCGAGGCGATCGTCAGGTGACGGTTCTTGGTGATCACGAACCGCGCCGGGCGCAGCCCGTTGCGATCGAGCGTGCAGGCCGCATAGCGCCCGTCGGTCAGCACCACGCCGGCCGGGCCGTCCCAGGGCTCCATGTGCGCCGAATAGAACTCGTAGAACGCGCGCAGGTCGGCATCCAGCGTATCGACCGACTGCCAGGCCGGCGGGATCAGCAGCCGCAGCGCGTGCATCACGTCGAGGCCGCCCATCAGCAGCAGCTCGACCATGTTGTCGAGGCTCTGCGAGTCCGAGCCGGTCAGCGACACCAGCGGCATGATGTCGGCCATATCCGGCAGCAGCGGCGAGCGCAGCACCGGTGCGCGCGCCAGCGCCCACTGGCGGTTGCCTTCGATGGTATTGATCTCGCCGTTGTGGGCCACGAAGCGGTACGGGTGGGCCAGGCGCCACTGCGGCAGCGTGTTGGTCGAGAAGCGCTGGTGGAACACCGCGACCGAGGCCTCGAGCCTCGGATCGGCGAGGTCGAGGTAGAACTCGGCCAGGTGCTCGGGCATGACCATGCCCTTGTAGACGATGGTGCTGGCCGAGAGGCTCGGCACGTAGAACATCGGGTCCGAGCCCGAGCTGCTTCTCGGCGCGGCGGCGCGCCAGGAACAGCTTGCGGTTGAAGCTGGCATCGTCGATGTCCGCCATCCGGCAGGTGACGAACAGCTGCTCGATGCGCGGCAGGGTCTTGAGCGCCTCGGGACCGCAGGCCGACGGGGTGGTCGGCACCACGCGCCAGCCCGCTACCCCCAGGCCCTCGCGTTCCAACTGGGCCTTCAGTTCCGTGCGCGCGGCTTCCGCCAGCGCCGCATCCTGGTGCAGAAACACCAGTCCCGACGCGAAGCGCGGGCTGAGCTTGATCTTCGCGTCGCGGGCCAGCGCGCGCAGGAATTTCTCGGGTCGCTTCAGCAGCAGGCCGCAGCCATCGCCGGTCTTGCCGTCGGTCGCGATCGCGCCGCGGTGCGTCAGGCGATTGAGCGAGGCAATGGCGGTTTGCACCAGCCAATGGCTCGGCTTGTCATCCAGGCTCGCGATCAGGCCGAAGCCGCAACCGTCGCGTTCGAAGGCGTCGCGGTATAGCCCGCGGTGCTGCTCGTTGGTCATCGTAGTGGCCCCATCTGTCGCCGCCGCCCCGCTACAGGGCGAGCCGGGCTCACGACCGCTGGGCGGCGAACACCCACGGCCTGTGCTGCAAGAACTGTGCGATACCGGTGGCAGGTCCGGCCCGCCCGAAGGCCGGAAACTTTAGGGTCAAGCGACCGAAAGGTACCCGCGGCACCCGCTGCCTCCCAAATATACCGATCAGGGGCTTGCGGTCAACGGCGGATTGATAAGCAGGTACGCTAGCACCCATGCGCTTCGGCCTGACTTTGACGCTGCTGCTGTGCTGCCCCACGGTGGGGTCAGCGGAACCGCCTGCCGCCCCGCAGCGGGTCCCGGTGATCGGGTGCCTGAGCAACGATGAGGTGGGTCCGGGCAGGCTTCAGACGGCCCAGTCGGTGCCCGCTGCGGTGGATCCGCGCCTCATCGGAGAGATCGCCTACTACAGTGCCGAGCACAGTCCAGGCGTCTTTGCCCCCAAGGGGTGGTCCTGCCGGGGGTGGTCCGGGTCCAATGGCAGCATTCTGATGGTGACGCCCCGGCGCCTGGCACCCCCCTACTATCCGGTACCCACGATTGCCGGACCCGGCGTGATGATCCAGACCTCGGCGGGAGCCACCTCCGGTCGCTTTCACGTCGCGATCGTGGCCGCGCAACTGTTCCCGCTGGTCGGTGCCGATTTCATCGCGAGCGTCAAGCAGGAGCAGCTGATCCCGGATTCATCCTTCGAGGCCGAGCCCCATCCCGATGATCGGCTGCAGTACCTGAGCGATCGGCTGGTGCAATTCACCACCCCTGCCAATCACACCGGACTCGGGACCGACGGCCTGTTCGAGCTGTCCGATCTGCCGGTCAGCGGGTTGATCATCCTGAACCCGGGGGACGAGCAGAATACCCTGACCGAAGTGCGAATCAGGGTTCCGGCTGCCCTGAATTCGGTGGCAGCGGCCATCGTGCAGCTCGAGACGATCTGCATCCAGCGCCATGACGGGTGTCAGGGACGGCCGTAACCCATGGCGCTGGGCGCGACCCTCTACAGCTTCGAGATTACGCTCAACGATGCCGATCGCGGGGTCTACCAGGCGCTCTCGTTCCGCGCCGCGCGCCACCCCTCGGAGACCGAGGAATTCCTGCTGACGCGCGTGCTCGCCTACTGCCTCGAATATCGGCCAGGCATCGCATTCTCCAAGGGCCTGTCCGATCCGGATGCCCCGGCGCTCGAAATCCGTGACCTCACCGGCGCGCTCACGAGCTGGATCGACATCGGCACGCCCGATCCGAGCCGGCTGCACCGCGCCACCAAGGCCGCACCCCGGGTCGCGGTGTACTCGCACAAGGACGTGGCGGCGTTACTCACCGGCCTGGCGGGGGGCAAGGTGCATCGGGCCGATGAGATCGAGATCTACGCGCTCGAGCGCGCCTTGCTGGGCGCGCTGGCCGCGCGGCTGAGCCGGCGCATGGGCTTTGACCTGGCCGTGACCGGGCGCTCGCTGTACCTGAGCTTCGACGACGAGACGCTGAGCGGCAGCGTCACGGCGCATCGGGTCGGCAGCGCCGCGTAACGGCACGCGAAGCGGCGCGGTACGGCCCGGCGGCGTGCCTACCGATGCCGCTGCCAGCGCGGCCATTCAGGCTCGATTCAGTTGCGGCGGATTAGTCTTCCTACCAGGCGCCTAGGTGGCTCCGGGACTCCCAGCAAGCCCTTTCGTGCCGCTCGGATTTGAGCTCCGCCCCGCTTCTGCGCCCTCGACCCTTAAGCGATTCCGGCGGATTGGCGCAAGTTCTGCGCCAGTCCGCCGGCGCTCCTTCAGTCGTCCGCCTTGACCTTGATGCGGCTGTGCACCGCCTTCACGCCTTCCGTGTCCCGCGCGATCGCTTCGGCCTTGTCGGCCGCTTCCTGAGTTCTGGCCGTACCGCTGAGCCACACCACGCCATCGGTATCGGTATCGACATGGATGCGCGCCAGGCTGGTGATATGTTCCGTGGCCAGTTTGGTCTTGATCTTGGTCGTGATGGCCGAATCCTTCACGAATGTCTTCGCGTGTGCACCGGCCGCCTGCGAATCCTCATCCGCCAGGGCCACGGCAGACCCGAGCAACAGGCCGAATGCGACGCCGATGATTGCCAGTTTGCTCTTCATGATCAGTTGCCCCTTTGGATGTGAAGCCGTCGAACCATCGAGCCTGCCGGATCAGAGCCGCCCCATCAGCATCAGAATCACGACGACGATCAGGATGATGCCGATGATACCGACCCCGCCATGCCCATAGCCGTAGCCGTAGCCACCGAAGCGACCACTGAAGCCACCGAGCAGGAAGATCACCAGAATGATGACAAGAATAAGCCCCAGCGACATCGCCTCATCTCCTTTGACATGACCACCCCGCCACGGGGCAGACGGTCATAGTCACAGATTTTTATTGATTGGCCGATCCACACTACACCGCTCCCGCTGAGCGGTCTGTAGGTGGAATTCCTACGGCGCCGTCGTTCGGACGGACACGCGGCCAGCTGCCGCTCCGGCGTCAGGTGCCCTCGCCCCGCACAGCAGAATCAATTATTTGCCGGCGCAGGCGCTGCGCGCAGCGCGCGCGCCCGTGCCTACGGAAGCTCATCACGCGGCCGTGCGCGATCGGGGCTAAAGTTTTGCGCGCATCGGCCGGCGCTGGTTGCGACTCACGGTCGCTGTGCTGTCAGAGACCGCTGGCGAACACGCGTCACCGCAAAACGCTGTTGACTCAGCACTTGCGACGCAAAAAAATGAGAAACAACTCACTGCAGCGCGCGTCGCGTTCAGCAATGATTCATCTCGCTGAAGTTATTGTTGACGCCAAGGCACCGAACGTGGCCCCGGGACTCCCAGCGGCGCAATTAGCTGCTCGGATTTGAGCCCCGCCCCACAGTGAGGTGCCGGACCCCCCGCGACCCGGCGGGTGAGCGCTGCAGTTTGCGCGAACCCGCCGGTCCCTCTCGCTCCCGCAGCCGATTGAACCGCAGGGCCGCCCCCAAACCGGCCAGGCCCGCAGCGATCGCGCGCGCAGATGACCCAGCGGCGCTTTAGAAAGCGTTCTTGCCGCCGAGGATGCAGCCGACGGTCTTGAGCAGGATCTTCAGATCCAGCAGCACCGACCAATTGTCGGCGTAGTACAGATCCAGCTCGACGCGACGGCGGATCTGCTCCGCGGTCTGGGTCGCCCCGCGGTAGCCGTTGACCTGTGCCCAGCCCGTCATCCCCGGCTTGACGCGGTGCCGGTGCGGATATTCGCCGACGATTTCGTGCCCGAGACGGTCCTCGGTGCGCATGTCGATCGCGTGCGGGCGCGGCCCCACCAGTGACATGTCGCCCCGGAGCACGTTGAACAGCTGCGGCAGCTCGTCCAGACTGGTGCGACGCAGGATTGCCCCGACTCTCGAGATACGCTGATCATTGCGCGCAGTCTGCACCAGCTTCAGGCTCGCCGCCGGCGTCCAGCGCATGGTGCGAAACTTCAGCACGTCGAACGCGCGGTTGTTCCAGCCGTGGCGGCGCTGACGAAAGATGATCGGACCCGGGCTGTCGACCCAGATCGCCAGCGCAATCAGCGCGAACAGCGGCAACGACAGCAGCAGCAGGGCGCTCGCCAGCACGATATCCTCGATCCGCTTGACGACCGCGTCCCAGCCGCGCAGCGGCCGATCCACCAGCAGCGCCGCCGGCAGGCTGTCGCCGACATAGGCCCAGCCCTGGTGTGGCACGTTGAGCGCAAACTGTTGCGGACAGATCGCGATCGACGTCGCCAGCGCCTTGAGCTGATGCGCCAGCGACCCCAGTCGCTGCTCCGCGGCCGCCGGTATCGCAATCAGGATCCAGTCGATGCGCCGGACCTTGCCGACCTCCAGCAGATCCTGCACCGTGCCGCAGGGCCGATTCGCGACCGCCTGGTGCCGTGTCAGCCGGTCATCGAACACGCCGGCGATCTGCAGGCCGCTGGACTTCAGATGCTTGAAGTGCTGCACCACCCGATCCGCGAGCTCACCGGCGCCCACGATCGCGACCACGTCGCGCAGACTGCCCCGGCGCTCGAGCAACGCCAGCGATCTGGCCAGCAGCAGGCGATTGGCCAGCACCGCGCTCCAGCCGAGCACGGCCCATAGCGCAAGCCAGCCGCCGGACACACGGTGCAATGAGCCGCTCGCCCAGCCGATCACCAGCATCAGCACCGCATACACCACGAAGCGCCACGACAGTTCGTGCGCGTTCCATTGATGGCCGCCCTGGGCGCGCACGTTCTCCACGCGCGCAGCGCGCAGCACGAACGGCGCGATCACCGCCGCGACCGTCACCCGGCTGCCGAAGCTCGCCCAGAAATGCCCCGCCGGGACGCTGCCGATCGACAGCTGCATCCACAGCAGCGCGCTCAGCGCGCCACTGGCGCCGATCGCGCAGAAATCGCCCAGTGCCAGCAGATCATGCGCGAGGGCAACGAAGTCGCGGCTCAGGCCACGCGCCATCCTCGGCTCCGCCTGTCCGCTGATCGTAGCCTGTGACGATGATCCTGGTTTCATTGCAATGGCGAGCTCGGCGATCGGATCGCCGTGAACACTCGCATAGTCTCATGACAATCCTGCGGAGGCGGTTTGTCGTGCATCGACGACAGACAAACGCAACATTGTAATTTTTTTCCTGCCGGCTGCACCGGGATGAGCACGGCAGCACCAGCGCTGTGCGTGGGCGATGCGCTGGCGGGTTGCGACTGCGCTGCGCGACCCGGTTGCGGCGCGCTGCCGCCGTCACACGCGGCGGTGTATTCTTATCCCATTGCCGGTTTGTGCCGTCATGACCGAACCCACGCGCCTGGACCTGATCGAGATCAAGCTCGCTCACCTCGAGCGCGCCTTGAATGAGCTCAACGATGCCGTGATCCGCCAGCAGCGCGAGATCGAGCTGCTCACGGCGCGCAACCGGGCGCTCAAGCATCAGTTGGAACTGATCGAGGCCGGCGGTGCGGCCGGTGCCGACGGCTTTGAGAAGCCGCCCCACTATTAGATCAGGACAGGGTTCGCTGCCAGCCCGAGCGCAGCGTGTCGGCGCGATCCAGGTACCAGCGCACCGTCAGGCGCAGGCCTGCCTCGAGCGAGATCCGCGGCTGGAACGCGCATTCGCGCTCGATCTTGCCGCAGTCGATCGCGTAGCGCCGGTCGTGTCCGGGACGATCCTTGACGTAGCGCACCAGCCGCTCGCTGTTCTCGCCCTGCGCCACGGCGCAGTTCGGAAAGCTGCGGCGCAGCTCGTCGGTCGAACCGAGGTATTCGTCGACGATCCTGCACAGCAGGTGCACCAGATGGATGTTCTCGCACTCCGAGCGGCCGCCGATGTTGTAGACCTCGCCGGGCCGGCCGCGCATCAGCACCGCCTCGATCCCGCGGCAATGGTCTTCGACGTGCAGCCAGTCGCGGATGTTGCGCCCGTCCCCGTAGACCGGCAGCGACTTGCCGGCGATCAATTGCGAGATCATCAGCGGCACCAGCTTCTCGGCGAACTGATAGGGGCCGTAGTTGTTCGAGCAGTTGCTGATCGTCGTCTGCAGGCCGTAGGTGTGGTGATAGGCGCGCACCAGGTGATCGGAGCCGGCCTTGCTGGCCGAGTACGGCGAGTTCGGCGCGTACTTCGCGATTTCCGTGAACGGCGGATCATCCGGGCCGAGCGAACCGTAGACCTCGTCGGTCGAGACATGATGGAAGCGATGCGTCGCGACGGCCTGTTCCTCGAGCCAGACGCGGCGCGCGGCCTTGAGCATCGAATGCGTGCCGACGACGTTGGTGCGCACGAACGCGTCCGGGCCCTCGATCGAGCGATCGACGTGCGATTCGGCCGCCAGGTGCACCAGGGTGTCGAGCCGCTCCTCGCGCAGCAGCTGCTCCACCAACGGCGTGTCGCAGATGTCGCCGTGAACGAAGCGGTATTCCGAGCGCGCTTCGGCGGCCTTCAGGTTGGCGAGATTGCCGGCATAGGTCAGCGCATCGAGCACCACCAGCCGATCGCCCGGATGCTGGCCCAGCCAGTAGTGCACGAAATTGGCGCCGATGAATCCGGCCCCGCCTGTTACCAGTAGTCGCGCCATGCCGTTCGCTTGGACTCGTGTCCGGGCCAGATCGAGGCAGCCAGTATAAGGAGGCGGGCGTCAGCCGCGCGAGAGCTGCGCCAGGGTCGCGCGCAAATTCGCTCGCCAGTGCCCGGGCGCAAGGCCCAGTAACGCGACGCATTCACGGGTGTCGAGCACGCTGTTCGCCGGCCGGTGCGCCGCGCTCGGGTAGTCGCTCGCGGCAATGGGCGTGACGCTCGCCGGCTGCGACAGCACCCCTGCCGCCAGCGCATCCTCGGCGATCGCGCACGCGAACTCGTACCAGGACGCAACCCCGTCGTCGGTCCAGTGCAGGATACCGTGCACGCGCGGCAATTGCGCGATCCGCCAGACTGCCCGCGCGATCGAGAACGCCGCGGTCGGCGTGCCCTTCTGGTCGGCCACGACGCGCACTGCGCCGCGCTCGCGCATCAGGTGCAACATCGTCAGCAGGAAATTGCGGCCCTGTGGCGCGTACACCCAGGCGGTGCGCAGCACCACGGCCCGCTCGGCCAATGCCCGCAGCACGGCCTGTTCTCCGGCGAGCTTGGTGCGCCCGTAGACACTGAGCGGATGCGGGGCATCGTGCGGCCGGTAGGCCTGCGTGGCGCGACCATCGAACACGTAGTCGGTCGAGAGCTGGATCAGCCGGCAACCGTCGATCTGCTGCGCGGCCTCGGCCAGATACTGCGGTGCCTGCGCATTGATCGCGTCCGCCAGGAACGGTTCGGACTCGGCCTGGTCGACCGCGGTGTAGGCGGCCGCGTTGATGATGAGTTCGGGACGAAAGGCCGTCACCACGGCCTGGACCGCGCGCGCATCCGAGATATCGAGCTCGCATCGCTGCGGTGCGCGCAGCTCGATGTGCGGCGGGGTGCTGGAGAGCAGCGCGCGGCCCACCTGGCCGGTGGCGCCGGTGACGAGCACTCTCACGGATAGCTCTCGGCATCCTTGAACAGGGGCGCCGCGGCATCCTTGGGCGACAGCCGTCGGCGCGATGCCCGCGGGCAGCGGCCACTGCACCCCGATCTGTGCATCGTCCCAGCGGATCGCGCGCTCGTGCTGCGGGGCGTAGAAATCGGTGCACTTGTAGAGAAAATCGATCTCGTCGGACAGCGCCAGATAGCCGTGCGCGAACCCCGGCGGCACCCACAGCATGTGATGATTCTGCTCGCTCAGCCGCGCGCCGACCCATTGGCCAAAGCGCGGCGAGCTGCGACGCATGTCGACCGCCACATCGAACGCCTCGCCGCGCACCACGCGCACCAGCTTGCCCTGCGGCTGCCGGATCTGGAAATGCAGCCCGCGCAGCGTGTGCCGCACCGAGTGGCTGTGATTGTCCTGCACGAAGCGCGCATCGATGCCGGCGGCCGCAAACTGCTGCGCCTGCCAGCTCTCGAAGAAGAAGCCGCGCGCATCCCCATACACCCGCGGCCTGATCAGCACCACTTCCGGCAGCCGCAAAGGCTCGAACTGCACTACAGCCGCTCCGACAGAAGGCTGATCAGGTATTGCCCGTATTCGCTCTTCGACAGCGGCCGGGCCAGTTCTTCCAGCTGCGCGGCGTCGATGAAGCCGGCACGAAATGCGATCTCCTCGGGGCAGCAGACCTTCCAGCCCTGACGGTTCTGGATCGTTTCAATGAAATTCGCGGCCTGCATCAGCGATTCGTGGGTGCCGGTGTCGAGCCACGCCGTGCCGCGGCCGAACAGCTCAACCTGCAGCGCGCCGCGCGCAAGATAGCGCCGGTTGACGTCCGTGATCTCGAGCTCCCCGCGGGCTGAGGGCTTCAGGCTCGCGGCGATGTCGAGCACCTCGTTGTCGTAGAAGTAGAGTCCCGTCACCGCGTAGTTCGACTTCGGCTGCCGCGGTTTCTCCTCGATCCCGAGCGCGCAGGCCCGCCGCGTCGAACTGCACCACGCCGTAACGCTGCGGGTCGCTCACGTGATAGGCGAACACGGTCGCCCCCTGCACTTGCGCAGCGGCCTTCTGCAGCTGCTCGGGCAGCCCGTGGCCATAGAACAGGTTATCGCCGAGCACCAGCGCCACCGGATCGGCGCCGACGAAGCGGCGTCCGATGATGAACGCCTGCGCCAGGCCTTCCGGCCTGGGCTGTTCGGCATAGCTGAACGACAGGCCCCATTGACTGCCATCGCCGAGCAGGCGCTGGAACGCCGGCAGGTCGATCGGGGTCGAAATCAGCAGAATGTCGCGGATCCCGGAGAGCATCAGCGTCGACAGCGGGTAATACACCATCGGCTTGTCGTACACCGGCAGCAGCTGCTTGCTCACCGCGTAGGTGACCGGATGCAGCCGCGCGCCGGTGCCCCCTGCGAGAATGATGCCCTTGCGCATGCGCTTTTACAGATTCTGGTAGTTCGGCCCCGAACCACCCTCGGGTGTGGTCCAGGTGATGATGCCGTAGGGATCCTTGATGTCGCAGGCCTTGCAGTGCACGCAGTTGGCAGCATTGATGCGCAGCATCTTGCCGCCCGCACCGTCATCGACCATCTCGTAGACGTTCGCCGGGCAGAAACGCTCGCACGGGTTGCCGAATTCCTGCGCGCAGCGCGTCGCGCAGATCGAGGTATCGGCGACCTTCAGGTGCACCGGCTGGCTCTCCTCGTGCGTGTTGCCGGCGAAGAACACCGACGACAGGCGATCGCGCGGCGGCAGCGTGCGCGTCACCCAGTGCCGATCGGGCGATTGATACGCATCGAGGCGCTCGAGCTGCGCGCCATCGTCGCGCCGGTTGCAGAGCGTCCACGGCGAGCGGCCCGCCGTCAGCGTCTCCAAGGCGCCATTGGCAAAGCCCCACCAGAAACCGCGCTTGAAGCCGGGCTTGATGTTGCGCACCCGGTAGAGCTCGCGCCCGCCGGCGCTGGCGCGCCAGCGCGCGTCGAAACCGGCCGGGCTGCCGCACTCGGCCAGGTGCTCGGCGGCACAGACACCGGAGCGGATCGCCTGATGAATGCCCTTGATCTTGGGCACATTGAGCGTGCCGCCGGCGTCCCCGATCAGCAGCGCGCCCGGCATCTCAAGCTTAGGCAGCGATTGCCAGCCGCCGGCCGCGATGGTGCGCGCGCCGGCGGCCAGGATCTCCCCGCCATCGAACAGCGGCTTGACCGACGGATGATGCTTGAACTGCTGGAACGCTTCGAACGGCTGCAGCCGCGGGTCGTGATAGTCCAGGCCAACCACGTAACCGACGTAGACGCGGTCCAGATCCAGGTGATAGAGAAAACTGCCGCCGTAGGTCTTGCCGTCGAGCGGCCAGCCGGCGCTGTGGCGGATCAGCCCGGCCTGCGCGCGTCCCGGCGGCAGCTGCCACAGCTCCTTGAAGCCCAGTCCATAGGTCGGCACCGCCTTGCCCGCATCGAGCTTGAAGCGCTGGATCAGCTGCTTGCTGATCGAGCCGCGGCAGCCCTCGGCCAGGATCGTGGTGCCGGCCAGAATCTCGACACCGGGCGTGTAAGTTCGGCCCCTCGCCGCCCTCCTTGGTCAGGCCCATGTCACCGACGCGCACGCCCGCGACGGCACCCTTGTCGCTATAGAGAGGAGCCGCGGCGGCAAATCCCGCAAAGATGTCGATCCCGCTGCTCTCGGCCTGCTGCGCGAGCCAGGCCGTGAGCTGCGACAGCGACACGATGTAATTGCCCTGATTGCGCATCGTCGGCGGCAACGGCAGCCGCAGCGCCTTGCGCGGCGTCAGGAAGCAGAACTCATCGTGCTGCGCCGGCACCGCCATGCCGGTATAGCTGGCGCGCCAGTCCGGCAGCAGCGCCTCGAGCGGGCCCGGCTCGAGCACCGCACCCGAGATCGAGTGCGCCCCGACGCTCGAGCCCTTCTCGAGCACGCAGATCGACGCGTCGGGTTTGAGACGCTTGTAGCGCAGCGCAAACGCGAGCCCCGCCGGCCCCGCGCCGACGATCACCACGTCGTATTGCATCTGCTCGCGCTCGCTCATGCTGCGGCTGCGCTCACGGCGTGTCTCATGGAAACTTTCTCCTGACTTATCAATTGTAGGGGCTGGCTGGGAATAGCGTCCATGCACGCTGTACCCGCGGGCTGGTGTCAAAACCCCAATTCGCCATGCGATCCGAGCCGAACGAGCTGCAGAACGTCGTCGCCGGTCTTACGGTAGATGAGCACCAGGTCAGGTTTCACGTGGCAATCGCGAAAGTCCTTCCACTCCCCACGTAACGCATGATCGACGTACTTCGCCGGCAACGCCGTATCGGCCGCCAGGAGCGTGAGCACGGCCGGCAGCAGGTTATCGAGGTCTCGATGCTTCGGCGTCGCGATCGCCCGCTGGTAGTCGCGCTTGAAGGTCTCCGTGCGCTCAATCCTTCGCATGCAGATCGGCCATCAGATCCTCCACGCGCGCGAAGCCCTTGAGCTTCGCCTTGCGCGCCTCCTTCATGGCACGGATGGTCTTGGCATTTGGGCTCAACGGCTCAAACGGCAAGGCCTTCTCCTTGGCCACGCGCACCATCAGCAGCCGAAAGGCATCGGACACGGTCAATCCCATCGCGGCAAGCACTGCCGCGGCTTCGTTCTTGGTTCGCGTATCGATGCGGGCTCTCACGACGGCGTTGTCTGCCATGGCTCAATCTCCTGTGTCTGGGCTACAGCGTAGCGCAAGCAATTCTTATGAGCCACAATAAGTGCT
The DNA here is from genome assembly GCA_963701975.1 of uncultured Gammaproteobacteria bacterium. GTDB lineage: Bacteria > Pseudomonadota > Gammaproteobacteria > Steroidobacterales > Steroidobacteraceae > FEN-1191. The sequence continues at coordinate 1,203,648 of OY969692.1, read as the reverse complement.
GCGGCCCTGCCTCGACGAACAACGCTCGTGACGGCCCCGGGAATCACCCTTGCCAGCCGCTGGCACACCTGGATAATATGCACATGTGATGTGCATGTCTCTAGCGAGGATCCGATGGCGGCAACCGAACGCATCCCACTGCTGGTGACCCCGGCGCAAAAGGCGCTCATCACCAGGAAGGCCAAGGCATCCAAGTTGACGGTCAACGAATTTGTTCGTCGCGCCGCCGAGGTCTATGACCCGAGTGATGACGATGAGGCCATGATACGTCTGGTGGCGCAGGTGAAACAGACCACGCAGGAGGCGACCGCGGCTCTGGACGCGGCACTCAAGTGCTGCGCTGACTCCAACCGGCGGATTGCGGAGATGGAAGCCGCCCACGCCGGGCGGAGCCGATAGATGAGCATGACCGATAAGCTGTGGGAAGCTTTCTCGACGGTCATCAAGCTGAATGACAAGGTGATCGCTCAAGCGGCCGCCATGGCCACGCAGCAGGCCAAGATCGAGGATCTGACGGCACGCGTGATCCGTCTTGAGACCGCCCTGGAGATTGCCCTATCGACTGGGCGCGCAGGCGGTGGCCGGCGACTGCCGCGCCATGACTGAAGATCCCTGAAGGCAGATGCCACCGAATCTGGCCTCGATCACGCAATGGCTCGGTCCGGTGATCGACATCGCGCGGCGCGCGGGCGCCGCGATCCTCGAGGTCTATGCATCGGCCGAGTTCACAGTCACCTCCAAGGCCGACGCCTCGCCGCTGACCGAGGCCGATCTGCGGGCCCATCGCACCATTGTCGAGGGCCTGCACGCGTTGACGCCCGACTGGCCGGTGCTGTCCGAGGAGTCGGCGCACATCGAGTACCGCGAGCGCGCGCACTGGCAGCGCTATTGGCTGGTGGACCCGCTCGACGGCACCCGCGAGTTCCTGTCGCGTAACGGTGAATTCACGGTCAACATCGCGCTGATCGAGGACCACGAGCCGGTGCTCGGCGTGGTCTATGCGCCGGCGCAGGACCTGCTCTACTACGGCATTCCGGGCGTCGGTGCGTTTCGCGTGCGCGACGATCAATCCGCGACGCCGATCGTGGTGCAGCGGCACGCGGGGTCCCCGGTGCGCATCGTCGGCAGCCGTTCCCACCGTGGCGATTCGCTCGAGCACCTGCTGTCTCAGGTCGGCCCGCATGAGCTGGTCACGATCGGCAGTTCGCTCAAACTGTGCATGGTGGCCGAAGGCAGCGCCGACCTGTATCCGCGACTTGGCGCCACGTCGGAATGGGACACGGCGGCGGCCCATGCGGTGGTGCTGGCCGCGGGCGGCCTCGTCACCAGCACGCAGGGCACGCCGCTGAGCTACAACCGCGGGCCGCAATTGCTCAATCCGCATTTTCTCGTCTATGGAGATCGCGAGCGGCAGTGGCAGCGGCTGCTCTGAAGCGCAGCCGCCGCCTCGAGCCTCCTCGATTCCTACAGCGCGGTTCCGAAAGTCAGACGTGCGTTCGGCACCGCGCTCGACAGCCCTCGCGCGCACGCGGACCTAGCATTTCCCGCCGTGGCATCACCGCCGTGGCATCACCGGAGAAACCCCATGTCGCCTTCTGAGCCTGGACGCCCCTGGCGGCCGCGCAAGCACGACGATCCGGAGCGGCCGCTCAATCCGTTCGAGCGCACCACCGAGCCCGAAGCGAACCCTGAGCAGGAGTACCACGAGCGCGAGGAGCTCGACGAGCTGGTGGATCCGCAGGACCCGCCGGATCCGGCCGAGGCCAGCGACCCGGAAACGGTCGCGAACTCGAACGCCGGCCGCTAGCGCGGCGCTTTCGCTAGCGCGCTCCTCCGGCACAAGCCATCAGTATTTTTCCGCATGACACCATCCTGGCGGCCAGGCGTAGCATGTCCTCCAGCGGCGCCCTGGGGGTACGCCCGGCACGGGCACCGCGGGAGAGACACGTTATGCTGCGCTCCAAGCTTCATCGCCCGTGGCAGCCGCGCATCCACGACGACGCGATCCTCAATCCGTTCGCGCACACGACTGAGCCCGAAGCCAGTCTCGCCGAACATCACGAGTACGAGGAGCTCGACCAGCTCGAAGCCGCCGCTGACAGCAGCCACAGCGAGCCGCCGCAGGGCGAGTCGATGCCAGCGACGCAAGCGCCGGCGGATTCCGGCGCTGCCAAGTAGCCCTGGTTGGCACTGCCCGGGGCTGAGCGCTCGCGCCTGCGGCGCGAGCACGCTGGAGTGCGGTTCTCGCAGCGCCGGCCGTAGCTCACAAAACCCAACACGCTCTATTGCATCGCAGGTCGATGTGCCTTAACGTGCGCGCGCATTGCGATCGGGCTGACCACGGAGGTGTGACAAGACTTCAATGAAGAAATGCAAAGCGTCCGCGAACAGCGAACCTGGGCCTCGTCTTCACCGCGTTAACCTGTACCTCGAGAAGAATTTCCCCGACTTCTTTGCCGAAGCGCGCTTTCACGTCGGCAACGACGACTACTTTCTGTACAGCCGCTTCGGCCAGTACCTCGCCCGCTCCATCGAAACCAACCGGGCACCCCGCGAAAAGATCCACCGAGGATTCACCGTCCTCAACAAGATCGCCCGCATGTCCGCCCGGGACCCCGCGGTGCGCCGCCTGCTGGTCACCGGCCCGCTCGAACAGCTGGTCGACAATCCGAAGGCCCGGGCGCTCGCCCGCAAGCACCTGTCCACGGTCGCCCAGAGCTACCTGGAAAGCCTGTGCGAATGATCGCGCCGCGCCCGCGCTGCGCTGTGCCCCATGAGCCCGCCGCCCAACGCCCACGATCTGCTGCACTTCTGGTTCGGACCGCGGCCCTACAGCGCAGCGCAGATCCATCAGCATTCGCGCATCTGGTTCGGCGAGCCCGGCGCACCCGAGCTCACGCCACAGACCGATGAGCTGATCCGCGAGCGCTATGGCGAGTTGACGCTCGAGGCCGAACGCGGCGGACTGACCGCCTGGGAATCCGGCCCGCGCCGCCGTCTGGCGCTGATCCTGCTGCTCGATCAGTTCTCGCGCAACATCTACCGCGGCACCGCTCGTGCCTACGCGCAGGACCTGCGCGCGCTGTCGCTGACGGTCTCAGGCATGCAGTTCGGCGCCGACGCCACGCTCGACCCGGTCGAGCGGCTGTTCTTCTATATGCCGCTGATGCACGCCGAGAGCCTCGACGTGCAGGAGGAGTCGGTCGCCGCGTTCCGCCGCCTGCTCGAGGAAGCCCCGGCCGAGCTGCGAGCGATTTTCGAGGACAGCCTGCGCTCCGCGGTCAGGCACCGGGACATCATTGCGCGCTTTGGCCGCTTTCCTCACCGCAATCGCGTGCTCCGGCGCGACAGCACGCGCGCGGAGCTCGACTGGCTCGGGAGCGAAGGCGAGACGTTCGCGCAGTAGCGCGCGGAATCGCGCCGGGCGCGCTGACCGTCACATCATGCCCATCGGCCCCGAGAACAGCTCATCCGCGTCGCGCTTCTGGCTCGCATCGAGGGCCGCGTACAGCGGCTTCAAGGCCTTGCCCATGCCGCGCAGCGCATCGAGCTGAGCCGCCATGAACTGCTCGTGCTGCTCGAGCCTCTCGGGCGGGCTGAGCGCGCCGGAAGCGGGCCGCGCCGTCATCGCACTGCAGTGCGCGAGCATCGCCTGCGCATTGGCGCGCGCGGCATTGGCGAACGACTGCCACAGCGGCTCCTGCGATTCGGTGATCTTCAGTTCGGCCTTGACGTAGGCCAGGCGGCCCTCGATGTGGCTCGCCATGGCGGTGCACATCGCTGGTCCATGCGGGCCCATGTATCCCGGCCCCATCGCCCCGTAACCACCCATGCCGTAACCACCCATCCCATAGCCGCCCATCATCCCGGGCCCATTCACAGAGCCGCCCGGTCCGCCCGGTGGCGACCCGGACTGCTGTGCAGCGGCACTGCCGAGGCAGCCGGCCACGAGCGCGAGCGCGGTCAATAACGGTAATTTCATCGCCTGTGCTCCTTCGCAATGGGGTGCACGCGAACCTGATGTCCGACGTGCACGATTCGGGTACGCAGGATACGGTTGCCGTCGCCGCCGCCGAATAGGTAGATGGCGCAGCTCGCCGCAGGCGCTACCGGATGTCGCAGTGCAGCGCACGCCCGGTGAATGCGATCAGGCGCCCAAAACCATGCAAAATCAGGCCATTCCGGCGGCCATCGCCGCCGTGGATCTTGACGCTCGCACTGCATCACGCCAATCTGGGCGCACGTACAAGAGCCGGAGTCCATCCCTATGGCCGCACGTTCCATGGCATCGCTGACGATTTCGTTCGGCATGGTCTCGATTCCCGTCGATCTGTTCACCGCCACCGTCAGCAGCGAGAAGATCAGCTTCAATCTGCTGCACGCGAAGGACGGATCGCGCCTGAAGCAGCAATACGTCTGCCTGAAGGAGGGCACGGTCGTCGAGCGCAACGAGATCGTGAAGGGCTACGAATTTGCCAAAGATCAGTATGTGCAGTTCACCGCCGAGGAGATCAAGGCGCTCGATGAGGCCGGCTCCGACACCATCGACATCGTCGAGTTCGTGCCGCTGGTGTCGGTCGATCCGCTGTACTTCGATCGCAGCTACTACCTGGCGCCCGGCAAGGGCGGCGCGCGTCCGTATGCGCTGCTCGCGGCCGCGTTGCGCGAGACCCGCCGCTGCGCGATCGGGCACTGGGCCTCGCACGGCCGCGACCACATGATCGTGCTGCGGCCGCTCGAGAAGGCGATCGTGATGCATCAGCTGCACTTCGCGGCCGAGGTGCGCTCGGTGGACGACATCGGCGCGGTGCCCACCGAGGTCAAGGACAGCGAGCTCAAGCTCGCGCGCCAGCTGATCGACCAGCAGGCGGTTGAGCGGTTCGATCCGACGCTGTACGTCGATGAGGTCAAGGCCCGGATCGAAGCGGCGATCCAGAAGAAGGTGGAGGGCCACCAGATCTCGCTGTCCGCGGCGCCGATACGCACCCCGAGCGGCAACGTCATCGACCTGATGTCGGCGCTCAAGGCGAGCCTCGGCGGCAAGCGACAGGAAAAGCTCGGACCCCGCAAGGCGCCCAAGCGCGTCGAGCGTAAGGCGCCGGCGCGCAAGACCTCCCGGGCTTGAGGGTTCCAGGCGCCGGCATGCACGATTATTCCATCGCCGATATCGAGCGGCTGATTGGACTATCGCGCGGCGTCGTGCGCTCACTGATCCGGCAGCGCTTCGTTGCACCGCACCGGGGCCGGCGGCGCGAGTATCGGTTCTCGTTTCAGGACCTGATCGTGCTGCGCACCGCCAAGGCGCTGTCCAGCGCACGGCTGTCGAACCGGCGCATCACGCGCTCACTGCGCGACCTGCGTCGCCGCCTGCCCGAGCACGCGCCCCTGTCCGGGCTGTCGCTGCGCGCCGTCGGCGACAGCGTGAGCATCCGCGAAGGTCAGGCCGAGTGGGACAGCCACTCCGGGCAATACCTGCTCTCGCTCGATGTCGTGGTCAGCAATGGCACCCTGCACATCATCGAGCGCGCCCCGGCGCCGCCAGAGCAGCCAGCCCATCCGCCCGCGCTCGAATTGCCTCAGCTGTTCGATGAGGCCGCGCGCCTGGAAACTTCCGACCCGCAGCAGGCGATCGCCCTGTACCAGCGCTGCCTCGAGCTCGATGCGCAGCAGGTCGAGGCGCGCATCAACTGCGCGCGGCTGCTGCACGAGAGCGGCCAGTTCGGTCTCGCTGAGCGGCTGTATCGCGCGGAAGCCTGCCTGCGCGATGCCGATGCGATGTTCAACCTCGGCGTGCTGCTCGAGGACACGGGGCGAAGCCCGGAAGCGATCGACAGTTACCTCGCGGCCATCGAGCTCGATCCGGGTCTGGCCGACGCGCATTACAACCTTGCGCGCCTGTATGAGATCGCCGGCAACGACCCGCACATGATCCGGCACCTGCGGCAATACCGCACGCTGGTCAGTGCACCGCCGGCGCCCTGAGCGCCCGCAGCGCCCGGGCAGCGATCGCGCCAGCGGCTGCGCACCGGGTTGTCGCTTCGCTTCGTGGGCATGCACTGACAGGCAGCACTGACAGGCCAACGCGCCCCACACTGGTGATCGAGCGCTTCGGCCACGCGGACAATGGCTCCAGCAAATCACCAACGCCAGGAGCGTTTCACATGGGTACGATCGATACTCCCTCGAAAGGCAATTCGCCTGCACCGTCCAATCCGTCGCCATCGAAGCCGCCATCGCAGACTCCGGGCCAGCAGCATGCGCCGGGCCAGAATCAGAACCCGCGTGGCACCAGCAGCCCAGGCTCGGCGAGCAACCCGTCAGCGGGGACGGATTCCAGCCGCTCCGCCCACAGCGGCGAGGACCGCATCGGGTCCGTCGGCCAGGGCGAAGATGCCATGGGCGAGGAGTCCGGCAACGACACCACGCGCTCGCCAGGATCATCCGATCGCAACCGCTCGGACAAGGATCGCGCGCCGCCGCGTTGAGTCGAGTTGAGCCGGGTCCAGGCGCCGCGCACGATGCGCGGCATGACAGCGCCGGTCGCGGCGCGGCGGGCAGTCCGCCGCGCACCGGCGCTTCAGCGATAACCCCAGACGTCCCGCGCGGTGTCGACCACCAGCTGCAGCTTCCTGGCCTGCATCCCCACCTCGACATCGTTGCCGTGCACGGTGCTCGAGAACCCGCACTGCGGCGACAGGCACAGCTGCTCGAGCGGCACGAAGCGCGCCGCCTCATCGATCCGCGCCTTCAACTCATCCTTGGTCTCGAGCCGGTTGAGCTTGGTGGTCACGAGGCCCAGCACCACCTTCTTGCCTTTGGGCACGTGTCGCAGGGGCGCAAAGTCGCCTGAGCGTGCATCGTCGTACTCGAGAAAATAGCCGTCGACCGCGAGCTCATTGAACAGCACCCGTGCCACCGGCTCGTAGCCGCCCTCCGCTGCCCAGGAGCTGCGAAAATTGCCACGGCACAGATGCACGCAAACCGTCATGCCCGCGGGTCGGTCCGCGATCGAGGCGTTGATCAGCCGCGCGTAGCTCAGCGGCAGCTCATCGGGATCGTGGCCGCGTGCGCGTGCCGCCTCGCGCTGCTTGGAATCGCACAAGTACGCCAGGTTGGTATCGTCGAGCTGCAGATAGGTGCAGCCGGCGGCCGCGAGATCCCGGATCTCGGCCGCATACGCCGCCGCGACATCGCTGTAGAACGCCTCGAGCCGTGGATAGGCCTGTTCGCTGATGGCGTCGCGGCCGCCGCGAAAATGCAGCATCGTCGGGGAGGGGATCGTGACCTTGGGCGTGCGATCGGTCACCGAGCGCAGGAATTCGAAGTCGCGCCGCTGGATCGGCCGGGTATGCCGCACCTTGCCGGTGACCTGCATCACCGGCGGCGCATAGTCGATGTCGCCGTCGGCCTTATGGAACTTGACCGTCATCCCGCCCTTCTCGACCACGCCGTCGAACTGCGTCAGGAAATCGACGTGAAAGAAGGTGCGGCGGAATTCACCGTCGGTGATGCCGCGCAGGCCGAGATCCTGCTGGAACTTGACGATCTCGCGGATCGCGCGATCCTCGACCCCGCGCAGCTCGGCGGCCGAAAGCGCTGCGCGCTGCGCGGCAGCGCGCGCCTCGAGCAGATACTTCGGCCGCAGGAAACTGCCGACGTGATCGGCGCGAAACGGCGGCTGCGCGGCGTGCGCGATCGTCTGCGGATGGGCATTCATGCGCTGCACTCCTCAAGGCAGGGAGAACGATTCTAAGGCCGCGCACATACATCCGCGGCAGCGCGACATGCTAGAAGACCGGCGGTGCGAAGTCCGTCGCTTCCAGCGGCTTCTCCAGCAGCGGGCCGAACTTTAAGACCTCGGCACGAATGTGCGCGCCGTCCCCGATCAGCACGATATCGACGTCCTCGGCGCTCGGGTAGGCACTCGCCACCACCTGCCGTGCGCCGGCAGCGTCCACCCGCAGCAGCTGCGCTCGATAATCGTCGATGTAGCTGTCCGGCAGCTGGTACAGATCCAGATCCGCGAGCGCCCCGGCCCAATCGGCGGCGGTTTCGAAGCCGAGCGCATACTGGCCAAGGATGTAGCTGCGCGCGGAATCGATGGCCGCAGCGCTCACGCCCTGCTGCTTGAGCGCGGACAGGGTCTGCAGCGCGATCTCGATGGCGCGCGCGCTGCTCGCGGTCTGCGTGAATGAACTGATCGAGAATTCCCCGGCCACGCCGCCGCGGTGAAAGCCCGCATGCACCGAATACGTCAGCCCCGAATTGATGCGCAGCGAGCGCACCAGCATCGAGCCGAAGCTGCCGCCGAAGGCGGTAGTGGTCACATCGAGCGCGGCGCGCTCCCGATACGAGCGCGCGACGCCGACATTGGCAATCCAGAAATAGGTCTGCGCCGAACCGGGTGCATCGATCAGCAGCACCCGCCGGCCGCGCACCCGCGCCGTGTCGGCGAGCGGCGGCAGCGGCGCGCCGGCGCACCGCCAGTCGCCAAACGCGGCGCTGACGGCAGCTTTAAGCTCGAGCGGATCGAAGTCGCCGGCGAATACCAGCGTCAGGCGGTCGGCGCCGAAGTGATCGCGGTAGAACGAGAGCACATCCTCGCGCGTGATCATCGCCAGGCTCGCCTCGCTGCCGCCGACCGGCTTGCCGTAGGCGTGGCCGGCGAACAGCAGCGCGCGCCCATAGATGCCGATCAGGCTTTGCGGCTCGGAATCCTTGGCGGCCTTGATGAACTCGATGCGCCGCTCGCGCAGCTTGTCGAGCTCAGAGCGCTCGAAGTGCGGACGCTGCAGCGCATCGGCGAGCAGGCTCAGCAGCAGCTCGCGATCGCGCGAGAGAAACTGACCGTGCAGGGCGATCGCCTCGCTGTGGGTGTCGGCATCGAGACTGCCGCCCGCACCCTCGACCGCATCGGCAAACGCATACGCGTCGCGGCTGCCGGCGCCATCCAGCAGCAGTTCGGCCGCGAGCGAGGCGACGCCCGCGCGATCGTCCGGATCGAGCCGGGCGCCGCCGCGCACCATCGCCTCGAACGCAATCAACGGCACGTCATGCCGCGGCATCAGGACGAGCTTGACGCCGTTGGCGAGCGTGCAGCGTTGATGCGGCGGAATCCTGACCCCGACGCTGAGCGCCTGGTCAGCGTGACTGGCGCCACGGACCGCGCCGCCGCGCAGCCCCGCATCGGTCACCGCGCGCACCGAACGCGGCCGCATCAGTCAATCCCGTCGTGCGGGTGCAGCCCGGCATCACCGCCACCGGGCTCCTCACCGCCCTGCGGCTGCAGCACCCCGATCGGTGCGCCGCGCGGGATCGAACACCGCGCGCGCGATCGCGGCCACGTCCGAGCGCGTGACGCGCTCGTAGGCCGCCGGCGCCGTGAACAGCAGCCGGTAGTCGCCGTGCATGACCGCGTACTCGCCGAGCAGCCGCGCCTTGCCATCGATGGTGGACACCCCGCGCCAGAAATCAGCGGCCGCGAGGTTCTTGGCGCGGCGCAGCTCCTGCTCCGTCACCCCGTCCTGCACGATGCGCGCAAGCTCGACATCGAGCGCGCGCTCGAAATCGGGCACCGAGCCGGCCTGCGGCAGCGTCGCATGAATAATGAACACATTGGCATCGAAGCCTTCCGCCCAGCCGCCGCCGATCGCGACCGCGAGCTTGCTGCTCCTCCACCAGCGAGCGGTGCAGCCGCGAGGCGTGGCCGCCAGCCAGGATCGTCTGCAGCAGATTCAGCGCCGGCTCGCGCGGATCCGCCGCAGCGATCGCGTGATAGGCATAGTGCACCAGCGGATTCTGCCCGGGTCGCTCGAGCACCAGCCGCCGCTCGCCGAGCTGCTCGGGCTCGCGCGTGCGCACCGGCGGCGGCGCTGCACGCGCAGCGATCGGACCGAAATACCTGCGCGCCAGCGCAAACACCTCATCCGGCTCGAGCGCGCCGACCAGCACCAGCGTGCTGTTGTTCGGCGCGTAGTAGCTGTGGAAGAAACTCTGCAGGTCGGCCAGGGTCCAGGATTGAATATCCGACGGCCAGCCGATGATCGGAATCCGGTACGGATGCGCCAGGAACGCCATCGCCTGCACCTGCTCCTCGAGCAGCGCCGCGTTGCTGTCCTCGATGCGCAGGCGGCGCTCGGAATAGACCACCTTGCGCTCGTTCTCGACCACCTCGGGCACGAAGGCGAGATTGGCGATGCGATCGCTCTCGAGCTCGAACACCAGCTCGAGCGCCGAGCGCGGGAACCAGTCCTGGTACACCGTGACGTCCTGCGAGGTGTAGGCGTTGTTGCTGCCGCCCTGCGCCTCCATCAGCCGGTCGAAGTCTCCCTGCGGATGCTTCGAGGTGCCGTTGAACATCATGTGCTCGAAGAAGTGCGCCAGGCCCGTCTTGCCACTGACCTCGTTGCGGCTGCCCACATGCACCCAGTGGTTCAGCGCCACGTTCGGGATGTTGTGATCGGGCCAGACGATGACCTGCAGTCCGTTCGGCAGCGTCATGGTGCGCACCAACGCCTGCGCGTCTGCGAACGAGCGCGCCGCGGGCGCGGCCGGCGGTGCCGCGAGCGCCACGCCGCCGACGGCCGCGGAACCCACTGCCGCCGGGGCGATCGTGCCGCCGGCCCAGCTCAGATCACGCATGTCTTCAGACTGCATCCGCCCATCATGGGGGCGGCCGGCGCGAGGCGAAAGGGCGAAGGTAGCGCCATCGGGTAGGTGGGACGGACTCATAGCCCGAAGGTCGTAGCTTCAAATCCCATTCCGCTACCAACCAAATCAGCGACTTATCAGGTCAACGGAGGCGCTTCTCTGCAGCGAGAGTCGGGGCGCACTGAACTCGATCGGCGAACGATCACCTGTCAGATCATCGTCGCTGCGTATGAACCAACGGTTTCAAGAGAATTGCGCCCAGCAGCATGCCCAGCGCGGCACCGCTCGAACCCGCCGCCACGTCAAGCACCGACGGGGATCGTCCTGGAATAAAAGCCTGCACGATTTCCAATGCGGCGCTGCCGGCGCTCAGCCCGATCAAACAAAGAAGTCGAAAATCCATCCGATGATATCCGAACGCAAGAGCCGCTCCCGTCAGCGCATACGCAAGCGTGTGCTCCAATGGCCCCGGGAGCATGGTATGAGGACGCAGATTGCCTGGAACGAGCGACAGAATCGCAATAAGCAAAACACCGATCCAGCCGGCGACTGCTGAGATGCGGCAGATCAGTTCAACCTTCATTAGCGGGTGATCGCTCAGGGCTCGTTGCGGCGTCGCCTGGTCGGTTGCCTGCGACAGAATGAAGTGCGTGGCGCGTGCAGAGCAATCCCCGTACCGGTTGAGCGCGGCGGTGGCCCCAAAAGCAAAACGGCGTACGTCCTGAAACGTACGCCGTTTGTTGTTGATACGTGGCGATCAGATTAGATCGGCTGATCTAGCCTAGATTTCCTTCGGCCCTTACCAAGGTTTGCTCGGGCTCTTGTCGCACTTGTGGTCGTCGCCGTGGTGGTCCTTGTCGCAGTCGTGGTCATGGTCGTGGTCGCCGTTGTGATCACCATCGTGATCGCTGTCCTTGTCGCCGTAGCGGTCCTTGTCGCCCTTGTCCTCGTCCTCATCGCGCCCGAAGTTACCCGCGGTCGGCACAGCCACCAGGCATGCGGTCACGGGCCACGCACGGACGAAGGGCTGGTTCAGCGTGACCCTGCCGCGGTAGTACTGCACCAGCCACAGGCCCGCGATCAGGAAGATCCACGCCTCCATCAGCGAGCTGGCCCAGGTGACGTTGCTGCCGAATGGCAGTGGCATCCACAGCAACAACCCCAGGAAGGCATAAAAGAGGAAGCGATCGGCGGGAGCTGGTGACGCCATCGACTTCGATTCTATCGGGGTCGGGGCGCAGCCCCGGCGCAGAAAAGAAAAGCGCCGCAGCACGGGGAGCGCAGCGGCGCGAGAGGGGCGAACATCGGGGAGCGTTGTTCGCAAAGGTTAGGGGAAAACCTTACAGGTACGACAAAGCAATCCCTATGCCAGACTTGTAAACGCATGGAAATCAATGACTTGATGCGATGCGCCAGAAAAGCGGCACCGTAAGGACTGACAATTTAGGTCACTCGCTGACGAACAGCGGACGCGCTGGCGTCAGGTACTGACCGGAACGCAGCTCCTCGAGTGCTTCTTGAGCTTGGCACACAGCCCCTTGGCATCGCTCGCGGAAGCCACGCCGACGCGCAGCTTGTAGACCGTGCCGGACTTGGACTTCGACTCCACGTAATGCGGCTTGAGCGACTTGAAATCGGCCGGGTACTTCGCCGCGAGCTGCTTCCATTCCGATTCGGCGCTCGCCTTGCTGTGATACGCACCCAGCTGCACGAAATGCCCATGTTCGGCGCTCGCCACCTTGGCGGGCGCTGCGGCGTGCGCAGACGGCTTGGGTTTCGTGGTTGATGCGACTGCCGGCGGCGGGGTCGGCGCTGGCTTTGCGGCCGGGGCCGCGCCGCCCGGCGTTGCCGCGCCCGAGCTCACCGCACCGGCCGATTGCGCAAAGTTCTCGATCCGGATGCGCGCCTCCTGCGCCCACTTGCTGTCGGCATGCTGCGCCAGGAACTGCTCGTAGGCATCGCGCGTATCGGCGGCGGCGGCCGCCTGCCAGTCGCGATCCGCCGCGATCTGCTGGATGCGCGCCTGCGCCTGCACGGCGTTGGGACTCTTGGGATGCTGCTGCAGGAACTGCTGATAGGCCTCGGCGGTGTCGGCCGCGCTGGCGGACTTCCAGTCCGCACTCTCATGGCTGCAGCCCGAGAGCGCCAGCACACCCAGAACGATCGCCAGCAGACAAATTCCTGTGTTCCTCATCACATCCTCCCCGCCTGAGTAAGCGAATAATTGTAACAGTACGCGCCAGCCTAATCCGTGCCATCGCCATGAACGACAAACCGAACCGTCGCATTCTCGACCGCCCGAGCGGCGCGCTGTCGCTGCTGGCAGCCGGCTCGCGCGTGGTCGGCGACATCGAAACCCCGGGTGCGATGATGCTCGGCGGCCACGTCCAGGGTGACGGCAATATCGGCGGCGAGCTCTCGGTGTCGGAGCACGCGCACTGGGAAGGCGACGTGCGCGCGCACAGCGCCGTGGTGGCCGGGCGCATCACCGGCTGCATCGTCGTGCGCAAGAAGATCGAGATCGCCGCCAGCGCGATCATCCGCGGGCGCGTGATCGCCTGCAGCATCGCGATGGCGCGCGGCGCCACGATCGATGGCGAGGTCACCGTGACCGGCGGCGAGCCGGTCCTGGAATTCGAGGAGCGGCGCGCGCCGGCGGCCGGGACGCAGACGCGCTAGCAGCGGCACGGCTATAATCGGACAGCCGCTGTACGGATGTCCGCTTGAACCACGCCCGCTTGATCCATCTGGTCGCTCACCGCGGCAACGCCGGAGAATTCCCGGAAAACACCCTCCCCGCCTTCACCTCGGCGCTCGAGTTCGGGTTGCGCTTCCTCGAGCTCGACGTGCATCTCTCGGCCGACGGCATCCCGGTCGTGATCCATGATCATGAGCTGATCCGCACCACCGGCCGCCCGGGCAGCGTGTTCGACCTGCGGGCGCGCGAGCTCTCGCTGATCGATGCCGGCGAGCCCAGCCGCTTCGGTGACCGCTTTCGCGGCACCCGCATACCGCTGCTGCGCGACGTGGTCGCACTGCTCGAGCGCCGTCCCGAGGTCACGCTGTTCGTGGAGATCAAGCGCGCGAGCCTGAACCGATTCGGCCACGACGAGGTGGTCACGCGCGTGGTCGAGGCACTCAAACCGGCGCGTGCCCAGTGCGTCGTGATCTCGTTCGACCTGGCCGCGGTGCACCGCGTGCGTCAGTTCGGCGCCATGCCGATCGGCTGGGTGGTCAGCGCCTACGATCAGCACACGCGGCTGAAATTCGAGGCGCTGCAGCCCGAGTTCCTGTTCGTCGATCACGAGATGCTGCCGCCTTCCGGGGCGCTGTGGCGCGGTCCGTGGCGCTGGGCGGTCTACGAGGTCGAGTCGATCGAGCTGGCGCAGGCGCTGGCGGCGCGCGGCGCCGACTACATCGAGACCATGAAGGTGCACCAGATGAGCGCGGCCATGCGCGGGCTGCAGCGGGCGCGCGCGACCACGCGCCCGGGCGCGTGAGGCACGGGCGCCGCGATCGGCGCTCGCTGGGCGGCTGCTGAGCATGCGCGCGGTCCTTGCGCTCGATCAGGGTGGCCATGCGAGCCGCGCCTGCCTCATCGATGCGAAGGGGCGCATCCTCGCCGAGCAGCAGGTGCCGATCGCGACTGCGCACGGCAGCGCCGGCGAGGTCGAGCATGACCCGCAGGAGATCGTCGCATCGCTGCAGAGCCGCGGCCCGCGCCGTGCTGCGCGCCGCCCCCGATCTCATCATCGACGCCGCGGGACTGGCCACCCAGCGCTCCACGATCGTCTGCTTCGAGCGCGGCTCGGGCGCCGCGCTGTCGAGCGCGATCTCGTGGCAGGATCGGCGCAACGAGCCCTGGCTGGCCTCATTCGCACCGCACTCGGCACGCATTACCGAGCTGACCGGCCTGCCGCTGTCGCCGCACTACGGCGTCGGCAAGATGCGCTGGTGCCTGGAGCATCTGCCCGCCGTGCAGCGCTCGCGCCAGCGCGGCGAGCTCATCCTCGCACCGCTCGCGGCCTATCTTGCGATGCGCCTGAGCAGCGGCGCGGCGCTGGCCGATCCGGCCAATGCGTCGCGCACGCTGCTGTTTGATAGCGCCACGCGCGACTGGTCGGCCGAGCTGCTGCAACTGTTCGGTATCGAGCGCGACTGGCTCCCCGCCTGCACGCCGACGCGCACCCGCTACGGGGCGCTGCGGCTCGGCGAGGCCGCCGCCGGCGCCCGGCCCATTGAACTGCGCGCCGTCACCGGCGATCAGTCCGCGATTCCGTTCGCCTTCGGCGCACCCGACAGCGCGTGCGTGTACATCAACCTCGGCACCGGCGCGTTCCTGCAGCGGCCCCTCGAGGTTCGTCCGACCGCTGCCGCGCCGCTGCTGGGGAGCGTGCTGCTGTCGGATCCTGAGCATGCGCTCTACAGCCTGGAAGGCACGGTCAACGGCGCCGGCGCTGCGATCAGCCGCTTCGTGGCCGACTCGCTCGTGCCGGAGCCCTCGCTGTGGCGCGAGCTCGAGCAGCTACCGGCGGGCGCTGCATTGCCGGTCTACATCAATGGTATCGGCGGGCTGGGCTCGCCGTTCTGGCGCGCGCAGCAGCGCTCGTACTTCATCGGCGAGGGCGCGACGCTGGAGCGATTCGCGGCGGTGGTCGAGAGCATCGCGTTTCTGGTCGCGATCAATTTTGACCGGATGGCCGCTCACGGCGGGTCGATCGCGCGCGTGATCGCCAGCGGCGGCCTGTCACGCTCGGACTGGCTCTGCCGGCGCCTGGCGGCGCTGCTCGGCGCGCCGCTGCTGCGCGGCGCGCAGGAAGCCAGTGTCCTCGGCGTCGCCACCCTGGCCGATCCCACCCTGGCCGATCCCGCCCTGGCCGATCCCAACCTGTCCGATGCCACGCTGACCGAGCCGAGGCGGCCCGGCGATGGCCGCGGGCGCGACGCGCGGACGGCGGCGCTGGCGCGCTTTGATCCCGATGAGCTACCGGGCGCGCAGCGCGCCGCGCTGACGGCGCGGCGAGCCCGGTTCGAGGCGGCGCTGAGCGCGGGCTGATCCATCGATCGCTCTTCAACCGGCACTGCGCGCATGCCCTGCGTGCTGCGAATAGACTGCCAGCAATTCGGGTGCATTGATCTGCTGAACGGCGCGGCGCAAGGCGCCGTCGTAGCATTGCTCCCAGCGCGGGTAGCTCGCGACATCGACCTGATCGATGCGTCCGCAGACCTTCGACGAGGCCTGCTGCAATCGACGATAGAGCAACTGCGCGCCCTGCGGCTGCGACAGGTCCAGGCCAGCGTAGCCGACCTTGACGCTCGGGGGCGCGTGGTGGGCTTGCGGTCGGATGCCGTCGGCGATGCCGTAGGTGGTGACGACGACCGCCGCCACCGCGGCCACGGCAGCCCCGATGCGACGATGAACATGTCCAGGTGC
Source organism: uncultured Gammaproteobacteria bacterium (assembly GCA_963701975.1). GTDB lineage: Bacteria > Pseudomonadota > Gammaproteobacteria > Steroidobacterales > Steroidobacteraceae > FEN-1191. The sequence goes on along the minus strand of OY969692.1, from coordinate 1,187,564 downwards.
TGTGCTCATTTCGGTGCTCCTGAAAGTGAGAAAATCAAAACCAATGACCTGCCCGACCGATGCGCTGATCGGTAGATCCATGCCTGACGGGGAACGCTCAGGACGGCTGGCGCGGGGGCTGCTCGTCGGGCGCTTGCTGGTCGCGCACGGTGAACCGATAGGACAGCAGATACGCCAGGCCAACCGCCACCGGGACCAGGCCCCACCAGGCGCTGTTCTCGTGCCGCGCGAACATGGCTGCGGTCACGGCGATGCCGATCAGCAGCCACATCAGGCCACGGCGCAGGTAGGTCGCCGCGGTCACGGGAGCCCGGCGATACTCCTGGAAGAATTCCGGCGGCAACGACGGCAGCTCAATGCCTTTTTCGATCGCCGCCATGCGCTGGGCGTGGTGCAGCTGGATCAGCTCGCGCTTCTTGCGGTAGTCCAGGTAGAGCTTGAGCATGCCGATGCCCAGGCCCATCACGATCGCGATGATCGGGATCAGCATGCCGACGATGGGAACGATATCGTGCGAGCCGCCACTGGCGGCGATGATGGCGGCCACTCCGTTCGGATCGTCGATCATGGTCAGGTCCTCGTGCTGGATGGGTTACACGCAGCTTGATACCCCGGCGGCGGCCAAACGGTTTCAAGGGCGGTCGGGGCCGGTCGTTGAAACCGATCGGGCGCAGCGCGGGTAATAAGGAGCGAGGTATTGCAGATGCAGCCAGCGCCGGCCGACGCCGCGCCCCAGGACCGCGACATTGTCGCGCTGCTGCAAAGCGGCGCGCATGAGCGTGCGTTCGAGCTGCTGCTCACGCGCTACCAGGGCAAGGTGTATCGGCTGTGCTGCACGCTGCTGCGCGAGCCGAGCGCAGCGCAGGACGTCGCGCAGGAGAGTCTGGTGCGGATCTGGAAGGCGCTGGCAAGCTACGATCAGCGCGCGTCGCTGTCCACCTGGATCTATGCAATCACGCGCAATCGCTGCCTGAGCGCGCTCGAGCGCCGGCGCGATCTGGCCTCGCTGAGCGATCCGGAGGTCGAGTCCGAGGCGCAGGCACTGGCCAGTCCGGCGATCGAGCCGGACGATCAGCTCATGCTGCTGCGTGAGCTGGTCGAGCTGCTGCCGGAGCGCTACCGGCGCACGCTGACGCTGTTCTATTATGAGGACCGTTCGGTCGGCGAGGTGGCGAACATGCTCGGCATGCCCGAAGGCACGGTCAAGACGAACCTGCACCGCGCGCGCGCGGCGCTGACCGAACAGTTGCGACGCCGTGGCCTGGACGACCCGCGCCACTGGCTGGAGACGAGCCGATGACGACCGATGCGACCGGTGCTGCCGAGGATCCGCGCGAACGCGCGCTGGACAGCGCGCTCGCGCGCGTGCTCGCCGCCCCGGCGCTGCCGCCCGCCTTTCACGCGCAGCTGCAGGCGGCGCTGGTGCGGGCGCGTGAATCGAGCAGCGGCCGCGCCAGCGGGCGGGCGCGGCTGGAGCGCGAACAGCGCGAGCGGCTGGCCGAGCTCGACGCCGGTTATCTGCGCATGCGCCGGCGCACGCTGGGCACGCTGATCGGCGGTGCGTTCGCGGCCGGTGCCGCGGTGGCGGTGGCGCTGCCCTGGCTCGAGGCGAGCTTTGGCCCCAATGCGATCTTCATTCTGGCCGCGCTCGGCGCGCTCGCGGGACTGGCCATCGGCACCGCCTCCTGGCTGGCGCGCGGCGGGGTGCCGAATCCGCTCGAGCGGCGCTAGATCCCTACGGGCCTGCACGGCAGGGGCGCACTCGTCCTTGACCGAGTGGTTCACCACGGCATTGAAGTCAATCCAAGTTCGCTACGGTTGCGCTACCGGTCGCTCCGCTAGGTCGACAATCCCTGGCAAGCGAGCTCAAGTACGCTTTTGAAACTCAACCTTCAGATGACGTACGCCGGTGTCACTGAGAGAGTCATCATCGGTCCACATTTCACGCGCGGCGAGCTGCTCGAGTGTCTCCTCGAGGGTTTCGGTGCGGCCTCGCGAGGCCTCGGGAGCTCGGTTTTTCGTACCTTTGGATGAGGTGCTCGACCCCGGCTTCGAGGTGGAAGAGGACGTTTTGACGGTCCTTGCTGGTGCGGGACGCGTCGCTGCAGCTGCGAACGAAGCGCGATTCGGGCGCGTCCGGTCAGAATCGAGCGCCGGGTCGATACGTTGCTGCACCGGATCTGCAAGAGCAGACATGTGTATGAGGGTCTCGTTTGCGCGCGTGCATTCCTGCTCCGTAACCGGCACCACGGCTGCGGAGGAGAAGCTCGGGCGCACATAGTAGGCGACTTGCTTGGCCGCGATCGCATCACTGAAGAAACCCAAGCGAAGGCAACACCAGGAACGTCCATCGCAGCAACCTTCGGTCGCATACAGCGTAAATGCCTGGAATATAGAAAGAGCTGGCACGCTGGTGAGATCGATTGGCCGCGCGGACCGGTGCAGCTGGACGGCAAAAGAGACCGGTGCACCTTGAACGACAGCCTCCTTCAAGGCCCGTCGTGTACCCGTATCCTCGGGGCCGAGCAGCGAGATCTGGGCGCCGTTCCTCTCAACAGTCTTGTCCTGGATAGGGGTGACGCGGCGCGTCTCGAGAATCGCTAGCACCTGCGTATCGGTCAATAATAGGTCTTCGGCCGGCGCCCACTCTTGAGTCGCTGCGGCAGCAGCCGTTCTCGGCCCGTCAGCAGGTCGCAGGGTGGGAACGGCGGGATTGGGTTGTCGTAGAAGCGTTTCGGGCACGAGAGTCGCAATCGCGTTCGGGTAGGCGGCGCGCATGAGTTGCGCCCATTTCTGGGCATCGGTCAGAGTTGCGAAATAGCCCATGTGAAGGTAGAGCCGTTCACTGCCGTCGGGACGGCGCGAACGACTCCTGAAAAATATGAATGGCTTTAGGTGCGGCGATCGCGGTAGCCGTATGGAGGCGCGCGAATCCAATCGGCACAATGTGAGCATGAACGGGCCCGCCCCTGTCTGCGCCGCGCATCCTGCAATTGCGGAACTCGACGAGCCGCCGGAATGTGTTGCTGTCATAACGCTCCCCTTAGCGCACGGTTCGAGTCACGACCGGGAAAGCGCGAGATCTGAAGCAGGCGGGTTGCACGCTCGCACTCGGGAGTGGGAGGCGGTAACCCCGCTGTCTTAGACCGTTACGCCCTTAGACCGGTGGCTTTGCGTCCCCGCCTTTCGACGGGTTTGCCCTTGTCACTGTGTGCGCGACCAGTGTCGGAGTGTCGCAATTCACAGTCAACGCTCCGCAGTGTGCGCTAGCACGCACAATCCAGCACAAGTGGGGCCTGCCCGTCGCACACATACTGGCTCAAGATCATATGTCTAATGGTTCAAGCAGTGCTGCCGGCTATCTGCACTTTCAATGGCATCAAAATCGAGGCCGGTCTCGAAGATCACGCGTGCACTGCAGCGCTTCGGAAGAACATATCTGCGGCGAACTGTTGTCGTTGATTGCCGACGATTCGAACACACGCTGTTTGCTCCGCTATATGTAAGACCTGCGGGCAAGGCAGACCGATCGTCAGAGCGAGGTAGTACCGATGGAAAGGAATCACACACCAGCACATACGGTGTCGGAGGAATTCAACGGTGCGCACGCGGCCGACAGTTCGTCCGACGTAGTACAACCGTCGCTTACGCGCCTACTGCCGTCGCAAGTCGATAAGCTGCTGACCGAGCTGCGCCGCAAGGATGAATTTCTGGCCACGCTGTGCCATGAGCTGCGCAGCCCCCTTAGCGCTATTGAAAATGCGGTCGGTATTCTGAAATGTCATGCCGGACAAGAGCTCCAAGTACAACAGCGCCTGCATGCGCTGATCGAACGACAGGTACGCCACATCATCCGACTGACCGCCGACCTGATGGATGTTTCTAGCATTTCGCGCGGCCAGTTGTGTCTGCAGCGCGAGCGGATCGATCTGCGCGTTGTGTTGCAACAGGCCATCGAAACCATGGACTCCGAGCTGCAACCGCTCGGCCACCGTTTGCTGATCACTCTGCCCGACGCGCCGGTTTGGCTCCAAGCCGACCCAACGCGGCTGCAACAAGTCTTCGACAATCTGCTGGCTAATGCCTTCAAATACACCGATCCGGGTGGAGATCTGGCACTGTCACTGCAGGTGCGCGGCGGCTACGCCGTTGTGAACGTTCGCGACTCCGGCATCGGCATCGCAGCGGAAACACTCCCACACATCTTTGATCTTTTCATGCAAGCTGATCCGCCTGCGCGGCACTACCGACCGGGGCTTGGTATTGGGCTCGCACTAGTACGCATGCTTGTGGAAATGCACGGCGGCAACGTGGCGGCGATGAGTGCTGGAATAGGACAGGGCAGCGAGTTTTCAGTTCAGCTGCCCGTCGAAGACTGAGCAGAACCAGGCGACCTAAGGGGAGCGCTCGGCCGGCTGACCCGCCCTTGGCCCCCTGCCCGCCGGTCGCCAATGGCCGTCTCCAGCCGTAGAATTCAGCACTGCGCGAGGTCACGGGGATCGAAGCATGCGTGACGTCACCTTGGTACTTTGACTTCATTTCGCCGTATGCGTACCTGGGGCTCCACTCGCTGGCGCGCCTGCCTGCCGACGCCCATCTGCGCTATCAACCGGTCCTGTTCGCCGCACTGTTGAAACACTGGGGACAGAAGGGCCCGGTAGAAATTGCTCCCAAACGAATCTGGACTTACCGCTCGTGCATCTGGTGGGCGAAGCAGAACAATGTCCCGTTTCGTATGCCGGCTGCTCATCCATTCAATTCACTGCCGTTCCTGCGCCTGTCAACTGCCGCGGGAAATTCTGCTGAGGCGATTCGCGCGATCTTCACGGCCTTATGGACTACTGCGGCGGATCCTGCCGATCCGGTCGTCATCGAAGCCCTGGCTGGGACCCTCGGCGTGCATCGGGAGCGCCTCGGCGACTCCAGCGTGAAGAACACGCTGCGCGAGTGCACGCAACAGGCTGCGCGCAAGGGAGTCTTTGGTGTCCCTACCTTCGGCATTGACGAACAGCTGTTCTGGGGCAGCGATGCCGTTGACTTCGCCGCGGCGTATCTGACGGACCCAGGCGTCCTGGCGACGGAGGAGATCAAGCGCGCCGACTCGCTATCCTTCGCACCGTCGCGACCGGGATCGGACTGACACTTGCGTCCGCGCAATATGAGCCGCCCCCCCAAGCCGGACCGGCTTGCAACCACGCGCTGCGTGCAGTTGCCTCAGGGCTGGTCTATTCTCGCTATCAGCCAACACCGGAAAACAAGAGAGCTTAAGTAATGAGCAGAATCTACGGGGAGCAGCATCGCATCTTTCAGGACGAGTTCGGCACGCGCAGCCTGGCAGATCGCATCGAGCAGATCGCGATGAAGACGGAGTTCGGCGATGATGAGAAGGCTTTCATAGAAAGCCAGGACATGTTCTTCCTGTCAACGGTCGATCACAACGGCCGACCCACGGTCTCCTACAAGGGCGGCGACTCGGGCTTCGTCAGGATCGTCGACAGCAAGACGCTGGTGTTTCCGAGCTACGACGGCAACGGCATGTTCTTCTCGATGGGCAACCTGGCGCAGAACAGGCAAGTGGGCATGTTGTTCATGTCTTTCGAGCGCCCGCACCGCGTACGCGTGCAGGGCGCGGCCACTGTGTCGCGCGACGATCCGTTGATGTCGGCTTACAAGGAGGCCGACATGATCGTGCGGGTTACCCTTTCCGAACTGTGGCAGAACTGCCCGCGCTATATCCACCGTCACCAGAAGATCTCGCCTTCGCGCTATGTACCGCGCGAGGCCTGCGAAACGCCGCTGGCCGAATGGAAGCGCGTCGCCGAGATCCAAGACGTGTTGTCGGAGCCGGACCGGGAGCGCGCGCGCAAACTCGGCACCATCGGCGTCACGGAATGGATCGACAAGGTCAAGTCCGGCGACCCGACTGCCTGAGCACGGTCCCGCTGACACCTGCCACGAGGCTCGAACGTGAGACCATCAGGCCGTGCTTTGACGCCCCGCTCCACTATCAGTAGCGCGAATGGCAGCTATCAGTAAGCCTGTTGTTGACAATACGCAGCCGTTCTCGCAATGCGCACGAAAACTAATTTGCGCCGGCGTTTGCGTTGACGCCCTGAAATAAGCATTCAAGTTTTGCCGTAGCCCGCCGAAATCAGGTTCGGCCTCCAAGTACGGCACGTCCGCTGGTGGGGCTTCGCACCCCACATTTGAGGACCTATCTTTGGCGCAACTCGAACGCCGTAAGTCCGGGGATGGTCCGGCTGTTGGATCGCACCTGGGTTGGCTCGATAAGCGCCGCATGATCGCGGGGCCGCGGTTCAATCGCTGGTTGGTGCCGCCCGCGGCGCTTGCGATCCATCTGAGCATCGGGATGGCCTATGGGTTCTCGGTGTTCTGGCTCCCACTGTCGAAAGATTTGCCAGGCACAGCGCTCTGTTCCGCGGACATGAGCTGGATCGACATGTTGACGGCCAGCTGCAACTGGCGCGTCAACGCGCTGAACATCACCTTCGTGCTATTTACGGCAGTGCTCGGCATCGCGGCGGCCGTTTGGGGCGACTGGGTGGAGCGCGTGGGACCGCGCAAGGCCGCCGTGCTGTCCGCGCTTTGCTGGTGCGGCGGTCTGGCACTGGGCTCGCTGGCCATCCGAATCCACCAATTGTGGTTGCTCTGGCTCGGCACCGGAATCATAGGCGGCATCGGACTCGGATTGGGGTATATCTCCCCGGTATCGATCCTCATCCGCTGGTTTCCGGATCGCCGCGGCCTCGCGACCGGCATGGCGGTCATGGGATTTGGGGGCGGCGCAATGATCGGTGCACCGCTCGCTGTCACGCTGATGCGGCATTTCCAGACGTCGAACGACCAGGGCGTCGCCGCTACGTTCCTGTCGTTGGCCGTCATCTACGCCGTCTTCATGCTCGGTGGCGCGTTCGGATATCGATTGCCGGCCCGCGGCTGGCATCCGCAGGGCTGGAGTCCGCCACAACCCGACTCCACCGTCGTGCTTCGCAGCGTGCATGTATCGAAGGCCTGGAAAACCAGTGCGTTCTGGTGCCTTTGGGCAGTGCTGTGCACCATCGTCAGCGCGGGGATCGGTGTGCTGTCGCTGGCATCGCCGATGCTGCAGGAAATTTTTGGTGGTCGACTGCTCGGCCTCGATGTCGGCATCGAGCAGCTCAACGTCGATCAACGGGCGCAAATTGCCTTGATCGCCGTCGGCTTCACCGGGCTGTTGTCGCTGCTCAACATCAGCGGCCGCTTCCTGTGGGCCGTACTATCCGACCGGATCGGACGGCGCAAGACGTTTCGGCTGTTCTTCCTGCTGGCCATTCCGCTGTACGCACTGTTGCCCACACTGGGTGCCACCGGACACATCGCCCTGTTCGTGATCGGGTTCTGCATCATCATGTCGATGTTTGGCGGCGCCTTCGCTGTGATGCCAGCGTATGTGGCGGACCTCTTCGGCAGCGAGATGGTCGGCGCCATCCAGGGGCGCGTGCTGACCGCATGGTCCACCGCCGGCGTCATTGGTCCGCTGCTGATCAGCGCGATTCGAGACCGCGCCGTGCAGCATGCGCAGAGCATAACGCGCTCGTATGACCTGGCTTTCTATCTGCTCGCTGGGCTGCTCTGCGTGGGTCTGGTTTGCAACTTTCTGGTCCGACCGGTGCACCGCCGTCACTTCATGACGCTCGAGGAGATGGCAAAGCTTCGTGACGAACTGCGCCACGACGTCGGCAGCGCGGCGCGCGCACCGCATCGCACGCTGATGCCATCAGCCGCGGCCGCCGCCGCCGTATGCGTTTGGCTGGCGGTGGGACTGCCGCTGGCATGGGGAGTCTGGATCACGATTCAAACGGCGGCGCGGCTACTGGCCTGATGTGCGCATTGCACTGATCTCGCGCCCAGCGAGATTCCGACTCCCGACCCAACGCGACGACGCCGTTCCTCCGCCCGGAGCGACCCTACCCGCCGGTCGCCAATAGCCGTCTCCGCTGGCCGAATGGAAGCGCGTCGCCGAGATCCAAGACGTGTTGTCAGAGCCGGACCGCGAGCGGGCGGGCAAACTCGGCACCATCGGCGTCACGGAATGGATCGACAAGGTCAAATCCGGCGACCCGACCGCCTGAGGAGCGGATGAAGACAGCATTGTCGGGGCGCTGCGCTCACCCGATCTGAATGTTTGCGTTCCGGCCGGCAATTTGACGGGTCGGCTTTCCGCTCTTGGCCGGAACATGCTCCAGAATCGCTTGTTTTATGCGTCGCCTTTGCAGGGTCAGCAGTCTTTCCATTATGTGACAGCCCGGATTACTGTGAACGGATTCCGCGCCTTCCGGCAGCGGGTCGATCAATATCCGCGCCAAGGCACGTCCTGCCTCTCAGGTCCGTCTGTGAACTCCGTCACGGATTCTTTTTTTCGCCACTGTGCTCAGATTGTTCAGTCGCTGGTTCCCCGGGCTCAATCGGTTGGCGTGTTGGGCCCATCTTGGGATCTAGTGTGGACGTCCGGCTCGCAGGCCCGCAACGAAATCGCCGCGGCAATGACCGGCCTCGCCGGTCCGCCGCGCGTGCCGGCCACGGCAGACGAGCCGGGTGTTGCCACCGCGGCGGGGGGAAGTTCCGTTCACTTCCTGTGGCTACGCAATCATCACGGTGCCATCGTCGGTATTCTGGCAATTTCATCGCCCGGTCAGCCGTCGCGAAAGAAGGCTGACTCCCTCGCTAAAGTCAGCCAGCGCGTCGCGCCGGTGCTGGCATTGCTAGCGGAGATGCTGGCTTCGCTCAGGAACTCGACTCGCGCATCAACTCCGTCGGAGACCAGTGAGTTCGCGGGGCTGCACGACGCCAGTCACATCAAGGATGGCGAAGACCTGGCCGTCGATGACATCGATTCTCTGATCGCCGCGTTCCATCGGCACGCCAACTGTGACGCGACGCTGTTGATGGTCCCCGCATGGCATGTTGACCGATGTATCGGGTCGAAAGAGCTGCCTGTTGCACAATCTCACGCACTAACAGCGTTGGCCAACGACTACTTATGGCCGGAGGTCCGTTCCAAGGGAACCACCGTGATCCTCAATAGAGCCCGCTTCGAAGGGGTCCAGGATCGAATCCCGTTCAGAGTCATGGGCACGCCGATCAAGCACCGCAGTACTGTGTTGGGCGTATTGATTGCTTATCGCCCGAGCGAAGCGGCACCGTTTGAGAGTGCCGACATACTGCTGCACGCGAAGCTTGCGAGCCGACTGCTGGAGTTGATCGAGGTCAGTTGCGACAAAGTCACCGGGTTGTTGAGCCGACAGGCCTTTGAGAAGGCCGTCGCCCGGCGCCTGATGCACGGTCCCAAGATTGCGCGGTGCCTGATCTATGGCGACATCGATCAGCTGCATATGATCAACGACCTCTTTGGCTTTGCATGTGGCGATCGAGTACTGAGCGGCGTTGCGCGATGTTGGGAGGGCTCCGGGATGCCCGAAGGCAGCCTCGTGAGTCGGCTCGGGGGCGATCGCTTTGTCGCGCAGCTCGAGAACTGTACCCTTAACCAGGCGCGCGCGTGGGCCGACCAACTCCGCGGGGCCATCGAACACCTGCCTGCTCTCGATGCCGGAACCGGCGTACAGATCACAATGAGTATCGGTGTGGCCGCTATGGCGGACGACGTTACACTGGATCACGGACTGGCCGCGGCCGAGAGCGCATGCAAGGCAGCGAAGGACCGCGGGCGCAACCGCGTTGAGCTCTTCTCCGCTTCGGACGAGAGCCTGGTGCGCCGCTACGACGACTTGGGTGTGTTTCGCACCGTTGTCGAAGCTCTGGACGCTGGCCGCTTTATGCTGTTCGCACAGCCCATCGTTCCCCTTAAGGACCGCCGCCGGCCCACGTCCTACGAGCTGCTCGTGCGCATGAAAGCTCCAGACGGCCACGCCCTTTCTCCCCGCACGTTTTTCTCCGCCGCCTCGCGTTATCAGTTTCTTCCCAAGCTCGATCGTTGGGTCCTCAGTCAGATGCTGAGCGAGCTGCAGCCGTACGTTGAGCAACTCGAATCATGGAAGGTCTCGTTCTCGATCAACGTCTCCGGACAGTCCCTGGGGGATTCCGAATTCGCAGACTTCGCACGCTCGAAACTAAAGAGCTCTGGAATCCCGCCCCGATGGATTGCCCTGGAAATCACCGAAAGCGCCGCCATCGGCAACTTCGCGATCGCGAAACGGTTTATTTCCCGGATGACAGCGTTGGGATGCCGTTTTTCACTCGATGATTTCGGGACCGGGCTGTCCTCGCTTGCGTACCTGAAGGAACTGGCGGTCTCCACCGTCAAGATCGATGGAGTCTTTGTCCGGGACCTGCTCAGCAATTCGAGCTCCGATGCGATGATTGAGGCGGTCATGACGATTGCGCACGAACTTCAATTGGACACCGTCGCCGAGTTCGTCGAGTCTGAGGCCGTGTATGAGCGCCTCCTGGCAATCGGTGTGACGCACGGTCAGGGTTACGTCTTTGGTCAACCGCAGCCTCTCGCGGTGGTCCTCAACTCGCTTGCCGCCGAGCATGCGCCCCGACCAGACATCAGCAGGCAAGCCGGACAGTCATAAGGATCTTCGCGCTCTTGCCGAGGCCGCAACCTCGGGAAGTACCTAAGGATTGCGGCTGAGGCCCAGAACTCTTTGTGGTGAGATTTCGGGCTATACTTAATTTGACGCCTGTAGTTCGATTGCCATAGCAAGGCAGTCAACTTACCCGATCTGAATGTTTGCTTTCCGTCCGGCAATTTGCCCGGTCGGATTTCCGCTCTTGGCCGACCATGCTCCAGGATCGCCTGCTGTATTTTCCAGAGAAGGCCACGGTCGCAAACCTGGTCTCCCAACGACTCAGCGCGTGGCCGACACCGTACGAGTTTCGGGGCCTCGTTGCGGAGCCCGCCGGCGCCTTGCGGGGCAGCGTAATCGTCTTTCATGGCAATGCCGGGCATGCGGGTCAACGCGAGTACTACGCCACCGCGCTGACAAAACTGGGCCTGCGGGTGATTCTTGCCGAGTACCCGGGCTATGGTCCGCGCGAAGGCCCACTGGGCGAGCGGCATCTGGTCGATGATGCTGAACAGGCGATCCTGCGCGCCCACCAGTTGTACGGCGCTCCCCTGCTTCTGGTCGGCGAGTCGCTCGGTGCCGGCGTCGCAGCGGCGGCCGGATCGCATCAACGCGACAAGATCGCCGGGCTGATCCTCATTACGCCCTGGGATCGGCTCGTGAACGTTGCTGCCCACCACTTTGCGTGGCTGCCCGTCGGCTGGCTGCTGCGGGACCGCTACGACAGCGTTGCACATCTCGCTTCATTCGATCGTCCGGTACTGGTGGCCCTTGCCGAGCGGGACAGCATTGTGCCCGCACGCTTTGGTAGGGCGCTGTACGAGTCGTTGTCGGCACCGAAGCGCCTTAAGGTAATAAGCGGAGCCGAACACAACGATTGGATCTTGGGAGTTGACGAGAATTGGTGGCGTGAAGCAACTCAGTTCCTGCTCGGTGGCTCGACGCGGTAGAGACAATAGGGAGGTTGGTCATGCGACCTAACTGGATTTAGAAGAGCAGTTCATGACGCGGATAACCAACCATGGTTAGCTGGCATGGAGGCCGATTAGCCGAAGCGCAACGTATGGGGTCAGATTCAAGAGAACAATCCCAAGTTTGTATGCGGCCATGGATGCATAGTGAATGCCGTCGAAGCGTTCCTTCGATAAAAGAAACCACCGATTGTGGAGCCTGAACATCCAGTCGTGGCCAAACCAAAACACGAGCAACCACAGAAGCAGAATTCCGTAATTGACGACGAGGCACCACAACAAGAACGCCTGCGCAGATTCGACCGTCATTCAGCGCTCTCCATGGCAGCTAACTTGATTTAGAGCTGCCGCTCATCACAGCTAACCTAGCGGGTGAAGCATATCCTGTCCCATTTTGCGTAAAGCGACCACGACTGTCGGCTTTTTGGCAGCCAACATCAGGCCGCCAGCGGCCGGTTCTGGCCGTCAGCGACAGAGCGGCTCTGGGAAATAGCGGGTCGGCGCGGTTTGTGTAGCCGATGGCCTCTACGTGCGCTACCGTACAGACATCCCCGTCGGGAACAGCTAGGGTTTTTGCGGTTTGATGCGAGATAATTCGGGCGAGCGCCGGCGGCGATGGAATCCGATGACAGACCAAGACGTCTGAGGCAGTGATTCTTTAGTGCTGCTTCATCAGGACCCGACTGATTTGCATTGCCTGCTGACCGCAGCGTCGGGCACCCGACGGCCCCATCCAGCGGCGATCAATCACGGTACTGGCTGGGTACTCTTCGAACAGTCGTCCAACCGACCGGCATGCACTCTGCTGTCCATTCTTTCGCCGCGTCGGCCGGCGCGAAACGTTGCTGCGTACCTGGAACAACTCTATGTCGATCGTTTTTGCTCTATCCGCGCACAACTCATCTATAAGAAATCCCGCAAATATGCTGCATGGCCGACCAGAATTGATCGGTACGGCCTCGGCATGCGATGCGGATACGATCCGTGTTTCTTTGGGATCTATGCGCGAAAAATCCTTCTGACCGGAAACATCCTTGAATACGAATATAAAGTTGTCGAGGCTGCAGACGATCCTCGGCACCTTGTGTTTCAAACCAAACGTCAATCTCTCACCGTCAACGTCTAGCCCCTGATCCCCGTCGGCGAGTCCTCGAGGCTGCGCCTGCTTGTCGCGAAAGATCTCCGTCTTGGGCGCAACGCCCGGGTCGTACCCTGGGCAGCCCGGCGCTCCACGGCCGCTCATGGCCCGATCGGCGCCTGAAGACTATTTGTGAAAAAGATCCCGCAGTTTGCTGAAAAAGGAGGGAGAGCGCATGTGTCTTAAAGTCGCGGTCCACTTGTCCTCTGCAAGCAGTTTTCGTTGGAGATCCGCCTCTTCTCTTTTCATCAGTTCCAAGACTCTTGTGTCCTCGTCATGATCGAGCCAGTAGCCATGTCGGTTCGGACAGAACTCCATCTCCAGATCGTAAAATCGGTACCTGAACCTCTGTAGGAGAGCGGTGCATTCTGGGCACTTGTGAGTCGTCGCGGCTGAGCTGAAAACCAAAGTTCCCTTCCAGCGATCGCCGAAGTCAAAGGCCTCATCCTCCAGTTCTTGGAGTTCATCGTGCTCGAGCCACATTCCCTCACAGGACTGACAGTAGTTGACCTTTATCTTGTGCCGTATCGTTGGCTGCAGGTCCACGCTGCATTTAGGGCATTTCACTTGAGCCTCCGCTTCGTTCGCTTGCTGGCGTGGGGTAAGCCGCCATCCTTCCACCAACCTATATGACATCGTGTGGATGCTCAAGCGAACCGATGACCAGACGAGCGTGCCGGCCGGACGGCAAAGCGACTGCACCGTTACTTCAGGTGCCTCGCGAAGAACTCCATCGTGCGGCGCCAGGCAAGCTCCGCTGCCGCTGCATCGTGCTTCAGGAACGGTAGCTTCTTCGAGTCCACGGTCTCGTTTGCGAAGGCGTGCTTTGCGTGGTAACGGTGGAACTCGAACCTGACCTTCGCATCGAGCAGTTTCTTCTCCAGCTGGTCAACCTTGGCGATCGGAAACGCCGTGTCCTCGGTCGCCCAGTGGCCCATCAGCGGCAGCCGGATCCGTGTCGCGTCCACGTATTCGAGCGGCGGGTAGCCGTACCAAACGACCGCAGCATCCGCCTCCGGCACGTTGACCGCCGCAAGCAGCGTAAGCGCGCCGCCCATGCAGAACCCGGTGACGCCAACCTTGGTGCTGCCCGTGGCCTTCAGATACTGCACTGCGCCGCGCACGTCCTGGCCCGCAGCCACCGCGAAGTCGAGGCCTTGCATCAGATGCTCGGCTTCGTTCGCCTCGAGCGCGACCTTACCGCGATAAAGATCCGGCACCAGCACCCGGTAACCCGCCGCCGCGAGCTTGTCGGCAACGCCCCGAATCTGGTCGTTGAGTCCCCACCACTCCTGGATTACCACGATGCCCGGCGCAGCTGCGCCGCCCGAGCCCTCGGCGAGGTAGCCGTTCACGTTGCCGCCGTCCGGGCGCTGGTAGCCGACTCTCGTGCCCATTCTGTCCTCCTTCACGTATCAGTCCCTCACCCGGTCGCGATGGATGCTCCCGTCGGCGGGCTGATGGCTGGCGGCCGATTCTACCCGTTCGGCACAGAATCGCCGGCTTCGCTGGCTCTACGGTCAGACCTGGACCCCAAGCGGACTGTGGTCACCGTCCGCTTTGCAGCCGCAAGACACGCCAGGTTCTGTCGCTGTGCCGGACCTACCGGAAAAGCGACCGTGTCCAGCCGAATGCGCTTAGTAGTCCCGCCAGCGCCAATAGAATCAGGATTGGATCGAGGATCAGGGACAGAATTAGCACTTGCACCCGAGAGGGACGTTTAGGGAGCGCCGAGGTCCATGAACCACAACAGTTTCTTCCGCGGCAAATCAGTCCTGATCACCGGCGCATCGTCCGGCATTGGTCGCACTCTGGCCTTGCAACTCGGTGCTGCCGGCGCGCAGCTCACGCTCGCCGCTCGCCGCGCCGAGTTGCTCGCGGCGCTCGCTGATGAATTGGTGAGCGCCGGCGCCGTGCGTCCTGTCATTTCGGTCTGCGACGTGACGCGCGATGGTGATCCGGAGCGGGCGGTCGCCGATGCCGTGAGCGGCTTCTCGAAGCTCGACGTGATATTCGCCAACGCTGGCTTTGGTGTCGTTGGTAACTTTGATCGACTGGAGCTGGCTGACTACCGCCGGCAGTTCGAGACCAACGTCTTCGGCGTGCTGCGCACGCTCAAGGCCTGCCAAACCGAGATTGGTCGCCGACGAGGCAACGTCGTAATCATCGGCAGCGTCGCCGGCTACTGCGCGACTCCGGGCAACTCGCCCTACTGCATGAGCAAGTTTGCGATACGCGCACTCGCGCGCTCGATCGCCCCGGAGTTTGCACGGGCGGGCGTGTGCGTGACGCTCATCAGCCCAGGATTCGTCGCCAGTAATATCCGCAGGGTGGATAATTCGGACCGCTTCCATGCCGAGGCACCGGATCCGATGCCGGCATGGCTCGTGGTCGACACCGAGCGGGCCTGCCGCCAGATCCTGCGGGCGGTCGCCGCCCGGCGCGCTGAAGCGATTATTACAGGTCACGGCAAGCTGCTCGTTGCCATCGAGCGGTTTGCGCCCTGGATCCTGCGTGCGGCGGGACGCCGCATGGCCGCCCGCGGCCGCGGCTACCGGCCGGAAGCGGGTGCTCGCTAGGCCGAGATGCGTATGCAGTCTACTTAACAGAACTGAATTACGCAGGGTTCGCGACAGGGCCTCATTGACCCCGAGCTGCCGCTCGCGACCGGCAGCTTTCGGGCATCGCAATGTAGGTGGCGTGCGTCGCCGCCGCCTCGCGCGTCCCCTTACCCGTATCCCCATCCGGCGTGAAATCCACGATCGCGGCCACCTGTTCGGTCGCTGGCGGTTCGGCGCGCTCATAACGAGTTGATGCGCCCAGTCTTCGAGTCGGTGACATCGCAGGCAGCAAAGCCTCCGGCGAGGGCCCGTTCAGTCACCGACGTCAAGCTCGCGTAACAGTGGCGGAGACCTTGGCCACCCCGTAGAGGCCGATGCACATCCAAACGACGTTTATCGCGGCGGATGGGTAGGCGCCGTTCCAACCATTATTGATGATGAAACCCGCACCCGAGAGCACATTGAACCACTGATACAGCTTCGACGACGCCGTAACCTTGCCTGTGGTCAGCAGCAGGTACGCCGACAGCATTAGAGCGGCCGCGACCCAACCGATGACCTCGATTGTCACTTTCAGCATGGTGTAGAAGAGCTTCCCAGACGCCGCCTAGACTCATCGCCAGACACTGCTGGTGAAAGTCGGCGCTTAAGCATTTTCCAGCAGCGAAATCACCGAGTTATCTCGCCGGTGGCACTCGACCGGTCGGTAGCCGTTGCCGTCGATCACCTGGTAGACCTGGAAGAAAACGAAGCGCCCGATCGTCCCGGACCCGTTGCCTACTATTGCGGCGATCCGCTATTGGGAACTGGGATTAGATATGCACATACTACTTGTTGCCTCATGTCGATCGATTGCGGCGTTAGGTCATCAAGATGGAAATCAAAGTCCTGGGATCGGGGTGCAGCAAGTGCCGAGTCACGATCGGCATGATCGAGCGGGTCGCCCGAGACTTAGGTGTCGCGGTTGAGATCACCAAGGTTCAGAATCCCGAAGAGATACAGCGGCAAGGTATCCACGCGACGCCCGCCGTAATCATCGACGGCAAGACCGTGCACAGCGGCGGCCTGCCATCGCATGACGAAATTCAAGGATGGCTGAAGCCAGGCCCCATGGGATTTCTGAGCAAGCCGACACGACATCTGTTCTTCACTGGCAAAGGCGGCGTTGGGAAAACGTCGCTGTCGGCCGCGGCGGCCCTGACCCTGGCGGACGCAGGCAAGAAGGTGCTGTTGGTCAGCACCGACGCGGCTTCGAACCTGGATGAGATGCTGGGGATCGAACTTCGCAACACACCCATGCCTGTACGTGGCGCTCCCGGTCTTTCGGTCCTGAATATCGATCCTGACACGGCGGCCGAGTCTTATCGGCAGCGTGTCCTCGCGCAGATGGGCGTCGGTGCCAGCGAAACCGAAGTCTCGACCGTTCGCGAACAATTGTCGGGGGCCTGCACCACGGAAATCGCCTCCTTCGACGAGTTCGCTGCCCTCTTGTCCGACGATGCCGAACACTACGATCACATTATCTTCGACACGGCACCGACGGGGCACACCTTGCGCCTGCTCAGCCTGCCCAAGGCATGGAGTGGATTTCTGAACGGCAACGATCGCGGAGCCTCCTGCCTGGGGCCGCATTCGGGACTGAAGATGCAGGAGGTGCGCTTCAAGGCTGCACTTGACGCCTTGAGCGATCCAACCCAAACCACCGTGATCCTCGTGACTCGGCCGGACAAAGGCGCGATGGACGAAGCGGCACGGACTTCGGAAGAGTTGCGTTCGCTGGGCTTGAACAACCAGCGCCTGGCGATCAATGGCGTGTTTCACGCCAGCGAGCGTTCGGACGCGGTGGCGTGTGCCATCGAAGCCTTGGGGCAGCAAGCGCTCGCTGAAGTGCCCCAGTCATTGCGTGCCTTGCCGCAGGACCGCGTGCCACTGCGGGCCTTCGACACAGTCGGCTTGCCCGCCTTGCGTGCGCTGCTATCCGTCGGCGTGGACCCAATCGCACCTGGCGAAGCCGCGGCTGTGCACCGCGTCCAGCAACTTCAGGGCTTGGACGCGTTAGCCGACGAACTGTCTGCCGCCAGTCATGGTTTGATCATGGTGATGGGCAAAGGCGGCGTCGGCAAGACGACGGTGGCCGCCGCGTTGGCCCTTGGACTGATCCAGCGCGGCAAGACCGTACACCTGAGCACCACCGATCCGGCAGCGCACCTTGCAGGAACGCTGGACGGGGAGGTCTCTGGTTTGAGTGTGAGCCGCATCGACCCGAAGGTCGAAACGCAGCGCTACGTTGACAAGATCATGGCGGCCAAATCACCCGGTCTTGACGCCCAGGAACAAGCGTTGTTGCTGGAAGACCTGGGCTCTCCGTGTACCGAGGAAGTTGCGGTGTTCCACGCCTTCTCGCGCATCGTCAGCGAAGGGCGCAGCGCCTTCGTGGTGCTGGACACCGCACCCACCGGACACTCACTGCTGCTCATGGATGCTACAGGCGCCTACCACCGGCAAATGATGCGGGAGTTCGAAGGGCACGGCGCTGGGCACATCGTCACGCCTTTGATGAGGCTGCAGGACGCTGCGTACACGAAGATCATTCTGGTGACGTTGCCGGAAGTGACCCCAGTTACGCAGGCCGCAGCCCTGCAGGACGACCTCCGCCGCGCCGGCATCGAGCCCTATGCTTGGGTGCTCAACAAAAGCGTTCTGGCGGCCGGCACACGCGACCCATTGCTGTCGGCCCGACTGGCAGGTGAACACAAACAGATGGAACGCATGTCTAAGGGACTGGCGACACGCAACTTCACCGTTCCTTGGTTGACTGTCCCGCCGATCGGATTCGCTGAGCTGTCCAAACTGGTCAGCGAAACGAATAGGCGTACGGCAGCTCAAGCATGAACCCAGCCAATCACATCACTGAGATTCCCCATGTACGGATTCACCACCACTCTCATCGGAACATCGTTTGACCAAGCGCTTTCCAAGACCATCGCAGCACTGAAAGCCGAAGGCTTCGGTATCCTGAGCGACATCAACGTGCAGCAGGCGATGAAGGAGAAGCTCGGCGTGGATATGCCGCCGTACCGCATTCTGGGCGCGTGCAATCCGCCGCTGGCGCACCAGGCACTCCAGGCAGTGCCCGACATCGGCCTGCTGTTGCCGTGCAACGTGATCGTGCGCGAGGAAGCACCTGATCGCGTGGTGGTCGGCTTCCTCGACCCGCAGATTATGGTGCACTTGGTCGAAAGGCCCGAGGTCAAGGACGTGGCCGACTCGGCGGAGCAGCGCCTGCGCCGCGCCTGCGAGAGCCTTGGCGGCAGCGCGCCGCGCATCACGTGACATACCATGTGGTTCAGCGCCGCCTGTATTGGTCTGGGCTTGAGTTCGATCTGATGCCCGATCTCGGCGCGCCGAGCGGCCGGATCAACCCTGTGGCGCTAACGGTCCTTGCCGACGCCGGTATCTCAACCGCGGGCGTCGGCAGCGAGAGCTGGGAGGAGTTTGCCGGCGCCGACGCGCCAAGGATGCGCATCGTGATCACGGTCTGCCACAGCGCTGCCAGCGAACCCTGCCCGATCTGGCCCGGCAGTCCCGGAAAGTGCACTGGCGCTACCCAGGCCCGTCCAACCCACCGGGCGACGAAGCTGCCCGGCGCGCGGCGTTCGAGATCACCCGCAAGGCCATCGGCTACCGGATGCTACAGCTCCTTCGATTATCGATGGAGTCGATGGATGACGCGGCGCCGCAGGCCGCGCTTCTCGACATTTCGCGCTCGTAGGAGCCAGGCGTCATGAGTACGGTCGCGAGCAAGCTCTCATTCCTGGACCGCTACCTGACGGTCTGGATCTTCTCGGCCATGGCGCTCGGCATCGGCATCGGCTGGTTCGCGCCGGGCGTGGAGGCGTTTGTCGATTCGTTCAGCGTCGGAACCACGAACGTACCGATCGCGCTCGGGCTGATCCTGATGATGTATCCGCCTTTCGCGAAGGTGCGCTACGAGGACCTGCCCGACGTATTCCGAGACCGCAAGGTCCTCACGTTGTCGCTGGTGCAGAACTGGGTGGTCGGGCCGGTACTCATGTTCGGGCTCGCGATCACTTTCCTGCCCGACAAGCCCGAGTACATGGTCGGGCTGATCCTGATCGGGCTTGCCCGCTGCATTGCCATGGTGATCGTCTGGAACGAGTTGGCGTGCGGGTTGACCGAGTACGCAGCCGGGCTGGTCGCGTTCAACTCCATCTTTCAGGTGCTGTTCTACAGCCTCTATGCTTGGCTCTTTGTGACGGTGCTGCCGCCGATGTTCGGTCTGCACGGATCCGTCGTGGACATCTCGATCGGGCAAATCGCGAAGAGCGTCTTCATCTACCTCGGCATCCCCTGCATTGCCGGAGTGCTTACGCGCGTGGTGATGCTCCGCTTCGTCACGAAGGACTGGTACCACCGGCGCTTCGTGCCGCTGATCAGCCCGATCACGCTGGTGGCGCTGCTGTTCACCATCGTCGTGATGTTCAGCCTCAAGGGCAAGCTGATCGTCACGATTCCGATGGATGTCGTGCGCATCGCCATCCCGTTACTGATCTACTTCGTAGTGATGTTTCTGGTGTCGTTCGCAATGGGGCGGCGCGCGGGTGCCAGTTATCCGAAGTGCACAACCCTGTCGTTCACGGCGGCGAGCAACAACTTCGAGCTCGCGATCGCGGTGGCGGTCGCGGTTTACGGGATCAACTCCGGGGTTGCGTTCGCAGCCGTCATCGGCCCACTGGTGGAAGTCCCGGTGATGATCGCGCTGGTCAACGTCGCGCTCCGCTTACAGCAACGCTGGTTTAGCGGCACCGGAGCCAGGCCGACGGCAGGCGCGGCCTGAGAAGATAAGGAGGCCAAGATGAGCAGCACCGACATCCAGCAGGTCGTGAAGGAAAAGTACGGCGAGGCCGCGCGCAAGGTCATTGCTACCAAGGCGGAGGCGTCGTGCTGTGGCGGGGCGCCCTCTTGCTGTGATCCGATCACGTCGAACTTGTACGACTTTGCGCAGACCAGCGACTTACCCGAAGCGGCGGTGCTCGCATCTCTAGGCTGCGGAAACCCGACCGCGCTCGCGGAGTTGAAGCCGGGCGAGGTCGTGCTTGACCTCGGCTCGGGCGGTGGCATCGATGTGCTGCTGTCGGCGAAGCGCGTCGGGCCGATCGGCAAGGCCTACGGGCTAGACATGACGGACGACATGCTGGCGCTGGCGAACGAGAACAAGCGCAAGGCCGGCGCAACCAACGTTGAGTTTCTCAAGGGCGAGATCGAGCACATCCCATTACCGGACGCCTCGGTGGACGTGATCATCTCGAACTGCGTGATCAACCTGTCGGCGGACAAGGACCAGGTGCTGCGTGAGGCATTCCGCGTGTTGAGACCCGGTGGGCGATTTGCGGTATCGGACGTCGTCACGCGTGGCGAGATTCGGCCCGAGATCCGGCAGAGCGTACTCGCCTGGGTCGGTTGCGTCGCGGGTGCTCTCGACGAACAGGTGTATCGCGAGAAGCTGGCCGAGGCGGGGTTCGCGAAGATCAACGTGGCGCCAACGCGGATCTACCGTGTTGAGGACGCCAAGGAGTTCTTGGCCGCCAGTGGGCTGGACGCAGCCGTCATCGGCCCGGAGGTTGACGGCAAGTTCCTGAGTGCCTTCGTGCGGGCGGAAAAGCCCGCTGACTGACCTCATCCCTGCAGACGGCCGTTCCGCTGACGGCGTTGACGGTCGGCGATTCGAGCCGCAGGTCCGTTGACCTTGAGCGGGCTAATGCCAACGACAGCTTTCGGGTAGCCGATTTGCCCACGGAATCGTCGGCTAGTGGCCGGTCAGCGACGGTCGGCTCGGCTATGCCCGCTGTTGCCCGTTGCTGACTGTCGCGAACGTCAGCTATCGTGTCAGACAATGAAGGTAGTGCAACCCGTGATACTGGTCGATTCGGAAGTGGAGTCGTCAATGAACAGCGTACAAATCGAGCAAAAGAGTTATGAGATGCCCCCGCGAGAGGGGATCAGCATCGCGCATTTTCTTACCGTCGCTAACATCGAGCGATCGGCCCGCTATTACGAAAAGGTCTTCGGCGCTCGCATTCTGAGCCTGGGTGATGGCAACGCGCCGGGGTACCTTCAGCTTGCCAATATCTGGATGATTCTGAACGTAGGAGGCGGACCGACCCCGGATAAACCGACGGTAACGCTCAGCGTCCCCGACCCGAATCACATCAACAGCTTTATGAATTTCCGCGTTGCGGATATTCAAGCGTGCTATGAGTTGTGGAAAAGTCGAGGGGCGGAGTTCATCACGGAGCCGATCCCCAAGTACGGTGAGACGCGCTGCTACATCCGCGATCCTGACGGATATATCATCGAAGTCGGACAGAGCACCGACCTCGCGTACGGCTGACCTGATCGGGATACGCAGAAGCCAGCCAGGTATGAGGATTCGGACATTCGCTGCCGCCATCAGCCATACGATGGCTGATTGGTTGATCGCTTGCATCGTACCTCGGGACCCGGTGTACGATAATTCAGTGACTCGAAGCGGGATAGCACGTGATCCGGCGTCGAATGGCTTACTGTTCAGATGCGGGGTTTGTGCTGACCCGGTAGGTTGCTGTAACCGGGCGGCGCCTACCAACATGTGAGAGAGACAACCATGAAATTGATGCCGATGAGTATGATGGCGCTCGTTAGAAGCTTGGCGTCTGTTGCGGTGCTCGTAGCTCCACTGCGGGCAGGTGCCTTCGAACCACCCAAGGATCCGTGCTCGGTGCTCAATCAAGAGGAGGTTAGTGCTGCACTGGGTGCGAATTCAGCAAGTGCCAAGCACGTAGTGGCCACGCTCTGCGAATGGGATGTCTCTGGACAGTCATCCGACAGTCACAACAAGAGACTCACACTCGGCTTTCTAAGCGCCAGCGCTTGGGAGCAGACCAAGGCACTGAGGGAACAGATGCGGCAGATCACCCGCACCTCTGTTGACGGACTCGGGGACGAGGCCGTGTTCAGCACGGTCGGGACGATCTGCACCTTGCAGGTGAAGAAAGGCAGCGCCGTTCTGGATATGCACCTGTACGGATTCCCACCCGATCAGGCCAAAGCCAAGGAAATCACCCTTGCGCGGGCAGCGCTCGGGAGATTCTGAACTTCGGGAGGCTTGGAGCAGTTCCTGCGCATATGCGATCGGTCCCCGTACCGGAATAATGCACCGGAGTGGCCGCTTAAGAGAAGCGGATCGAGCCCGAGGAATGGCGGCTTCTAGCCGATACTGCCAGTCGTGAACGGCAGCTACCGTCGCAATGTGCGCTTGTTCTAACGCCCGCCGCTGGACTTGACCATGTCCGTCATCGTCATCGCGTGCGCCGGCGCCTGCACGCCGCTATATTCGTAACGCGACACCGTCAACATCTTCATCGCCCCCTGGTCATTGGTCGTGTCCACGCGGACCGGCAGATTCGTGGTTTTCGATATCCAGAGCTTCGTCTCGATCCCCAGCGCCGGGGTGCTCTGGAGATAGACGCTGGCCGGCTGGCCGTACATCGCTTCATCCGGGAGCGCTTTGCACTTGCTTTCCTCCATGGCCTTCTTGGTGTCCGGGTCGGAGTCCTTGCCCTGCTCCATGGCCGCGAAGCTGGTCTGCATGTCGACCCATTTGCCGCGGGTCATCACATAGATGTTCTTGCCAGTAGAGATTTCCTCCGACTGCTTGGTGCCGCCCATGCCGATCTGACCGGCCGCCTTCGCCATGTTAGGGTTCGTGAAGCTCTGCGTTTCCGTCATGTAGATGTGGAATGGCATCGTCCTCAGCACTTGCGTGGCGGCCTTGAGCTGATTGCAGGCAGGATCCATGGCGAGCGCAGGGGTTATGGCAGCGGTGTAGAAGGCATGCATCAGCGCGGCGCCAAACGTGCGGCAGGATATTTTCTTCATGAGATTTGTTCCTTGACGATGGACGTACGATAAGAAAACCGAATCGCGGATTGATTCCCGCCATAAATTAACGCTCGTAGTCAAAATGGCCCAGACCCAGACCAGGCGCCTACCATCATTCTCTGATCGCTTACCCATGAAATGCCCCCCTGTGTGGGAATGTGCCTCACGTCTTCGCGCTCGACCCCCTGGGCGAGTAGCGCCAGTGTCTGGGCTGTGTTAGCGCGCACCGTGAACGACAGCTGAGTGGCAGCCATGTCGGAGCTACCAGTGGAGGTTCCTGGCCGCCTGCCGCCCATGATCCGCTCCAGACGGCCATTGAGGTCACGTTCCCACGGGCGACCGTCCAACGGGTAGTGTTGACCCGCAGCTGACGTTGGCCGCTGGCGGCTCTCGGGCAGACCAGTCACGCACGATCCCAGCCCATTCCCCTGACCCGTTCGCCGTCGAACCTGAATCACACGGATGAACGGACCTGCGCGGAATACAGCTCCGAGTCGTATAGTTACAGCAGTGTCGTAAAGGAGCAAAGACATTAGAACGCAGGTAGCGATCATCGGCGCCGGCCCGGCGGGGCTACTGCTGTCCGAAATGCTGCACCGACGTGGAGTCGCGAGCGTGGTGCTCGAAAAGCATAGTCGTACCCACGTACTGTCGCGCATCCGCGCGGGGGTGCTTGAGCAAGGCACCGTGGACGTGCTGCGGGAAAACGGCCTGTCCGGGCGGCTGGACCGCGAGGGCCAGCCGCACGATGGCATGAAGATCGTCTGGGCTGGGCGCAGCGGCTTTTTTATCGACGTCGCCAAGCATGTTGGTAAGCGATTCATGACCTACGGGCAGACCAGCATTCAGGAGGATCTGTTCGCAGCCGCCGACCGGCGCAGTGCCAATATGCTGACCGAAGCCGAGGATGTGCAGCTGACGGATGTGACCACGGATCGCCCCCAAGTCACGTTCAAGCAAGGCAGCGAGGCCATGCGGCTGAGCTGCGATTTCATTGCCGGTTGCGATGGCTTCCACGGTGTCTCCCGCAAGGCTATCCCGCACACCGTGCTGAACGAGTTCGAGAAGGTCTACCCGTTCGGGTGGCTGGGCATCCTGTCGCAGACGCCACCGTTGCCGGACATTATTTACGCGAATCACCCTCGTGGTTTCGCATTGGCCTCGGCCCGTAGCCCGATCCTCAGTCGCTACTATATTCAGGTGTCACTCGACGCCAAGATTCAGGACTGGTCGGACGATCGCTTCTGGACTGAACTCAAGGCGCGCTATCCGCGAGAGCTGGCTGAGGCCATCGTCACTGGGCCTTCGATCGAGAAGTCGATCGCACCGCTGCGCAGCTACGTGGCTGAACCGATGCGCCACGGCCGTCTATTCCTCGCAGGTGACGCGGCCCACGTTGTCCCGCCTACGGGTGCCAAGGGTCTGAACCTAGCGGTATCCGACGTCTTCTACCTTGCGCGCGCGCTCGCGGCGTTTTACAGCCAGGGCTCGACGGATCTGCTCGACAGCTACAGCGATATGGCGCTGCGCCGGGTCTGGAGCTCAGTGCGCGTCTCGTGGTACCTGACAACTTTGCTGCACCGCTTTCCCGGCGCCAGTGACTTCGACCAGCGGGCTCAGGAGTACGAGCTGGAGTATCTGAAATCCTCGCATCACGCCCAGGTTGCACTCGCCGAGCAGTACGCGGGCCTTGCGTTCGAAAATGTCGGCTGACTATCTAATTCATCAAAGGCCGTACTTGGTGGTGACTAACGAATGCGAGTGGCCGCTTCCTGGCATCCATTTCGGCACCATGACCGTCCGGGTTTGGCCGGTCAGCGACCCTCAGCCTCGCGGATCGGTCGAAGGTCGCTTCCTACCTCAAGCCGCCGGTCGCGAACGTCACCTTCTGCGCCGTCAATTCATTCGATCCGTTCGATCCGTTTGTTAGACGGCCTCTAGAATTGAGACGCCTGCGCCAGTGTCAATCTCACGTTTGAATGAGAAACCTGCCGCATCAAATAGCGCCTGGTATTCCTGCCGCGTGCGTTGCTTTCCGCCAATCAGGGCGAGCATGTGGATGTCCAGCATCTTTGACCATGCCGGGCCGGGGTCGTCAGGAACCATTTCTTCAATCAGCAGGAGCTTGGCGTGCAACGGCGCCGCCCGCCGGATCGCTTTGAGGATCGAGACGGACTCGGCGTCGCTCCAGTCGTGGATGACTTCCATCACCAGGTAGGCATCGCAGACCGGCAGCTTGTCCTTGAAAAAATCCCCGGCCTGCCTTGTAAGTCGCGGCGACACCGCGCCAGCGTCGTCCTTGACCACGTGCGGCAAATCGAACAGCACCCCCTTTGCGGTTGGCACACGCTCCAGCAAGGCGCTCAACAGGTGACCGCGCCCACCGCCGATGTCGCCAATCAGATTGAACCCCGAGAAGTCGTAGGAGGCAAGAACGCCGGCGATTTGGGTGCGCGCCTTGGTCACCATGGTCGCGTTGAATATGGCGTTAGCATCCGGGTTCTGTGCGAAGTAAGCCCAGAGGCCGCCCGGGATCACCTTGTCCCCCACCGAAAGGCCGGTGCGTACGCACTGTTCCATCTCCCCGAAGGACGCCCAGAATGGTGGCAAGCCCCACATCCGCACGTAATCGCGCATGGACTGTGGATGATCGGTGCGCAACATCCGAGACGCCGGCGAGTGGCGGAACTTGCCATCGCAAGATTCGAACACGCCGTGCGCGGAAAGAAGCCGCAGGACGCGGCCCAGTGCCTCTGGGTGGGCGCCGACCGACACTGCCAGTTCGGCGGCGGTTCGAGGGGTCTCGTCCAGCTTGTCGGCGATGGCTAGGTTGGCGACGACGTGCAGGCCCCGCGACAAGCAGTAACCGCCCGCGATCTGTCGCAGCGTCTCGAACGGATTGGGTTCAATCATCGGAACTTTTCCTGTGTTGATGCCACAGACGTTCTGTGTCCCGGGTATTTCTTGGCCATCTAAGTATTAGTTAGACGCCCGAAACGTCGTAATAAAATGCGACAAACATGTCCAATAACATGTGCGCTCTCCTTGCGTCCGCTCACACACAATAGACCACTTGATTCTAGGTTCGTCAAACATTCGCAAAGAGCACACAGCAGAAAAATGCGACCAATGATTCGCTTTGCGAATGACCGCAAACCGGAAGGCGTTCGGCACCGCGAATTGCCCGCTTCTGGCCGGTCAGCGACGGTTGACCAGGCTATGCCTGCGGTTGACCCGAAGCGGAAGTTGCTAGACGTCCCCCCCGGGCCGCGAGCGCGCCTATGATGATTCGCGAGGCTCGCAGTATTGCTCAACCGATCGCCTACAATCATCGTAGATCCTTCACCGGAGCGCCTTTCGCATGACCAGGGTTCTGATCACGGCTGGCGCTTCGGGCATCGGCCTGGCAATCGCGCGCGCTTTTCACGCCGCGCAGGCGCGCGTCTGCATCTGCGACATCGATGGCGCCGGCCTGGAACGCGCGGCCGGCGAAATGCCGGGCCTGCTCACACGCCTCTGCGACGTCGGCGACCGCGAGGCTGTCACGGCGATGGTCGCCGACGCCGTTGCCCGCCTGGGCGGGCTCGACGTGCTGGTAAACAATGCTGGGATCGGCGGGCCGACGAAGCCGGTGCAGGAGCTCGATCCGGCGGACTGGGACGCCGTGCTGCGCGTGAACCTGACCGGCACCTTCGACGTGACGCGCAATGCTATCCCTCATCTCATCCGTTCCGGTCGCGGCTCGGTGATCAACATGTCTTCGGCGGCGGGACGGTTCGGCTATCCCAATCGCAGTCCTTACGCGGCGACCAAGTGGGCGCTGATCGGCTTGACCAAGACACTGTCCATCGAGCTCGGAGAGTATGGTATCCGGGTAAACGCCATTGCACCTGGCGCGGTTGACGGCGAGCGCGCCGAGCGTGTGTTCCAGGGACGGGCCCAGGTGAGCGGGCAGTCGATCGACGAGGTGCGCCGCATCGCGATGACCAATCAGTCGCTCAAACGACTGGTGGACCCGAAGGACATCGCCGCGCTGGCCGTGTTCCTTGCATCCGACGCCGCGAAATCGATCTCCGGTCAGGTGATCCCCATTGATGGCGACATGCAGCGGGGTTAGGACGGGTGAGACGCGGCTCGCAGTTACCGATCCAACGGTCGCAATCTCACCAGCGATCTGATTTGATTTGCAGAGATGACATGGCGCTACAAACAACTGCTTACGCTGCTGTGCGGCTCCGCCCTGACGTTGGTCTGCGCCGCGTGGTTGTTCGACGATTTCCTGCACGCGCGTCGATTCGTAGAGTTCGGTGTCGAGAAGCAGGCAACGATCCTCGAGCTCGATCACATCGTCGGCGGAAAGTCACCGCAATATGTGTACTCGCTGCAGATCGACCAGGCCACCATGCTCAAGAAATTTCCCTACAATTGGACGCTTCCCATCAAACGATCCTTCCTGGTGATGTCGCAGTCCCCGGGGCCCGATGATATTGCGCTCGGTAACCAGGACAGCAGCGCCATCGTCGTCCTGTGTTACATGGAGGGTTGTGATAAACCTGGCAACCTGCTGGTGTATACGCTGGCGTTTATCGTTGCCGTGATCGTCGTTCCGTTCTACTGGATAAGACTTATCCAGAACTGGGAGAACTACGATTGATCTTGGACAGGTTGCGATTTGCCGAAATTGCAATCCCGGGAATTCACGACTCACCTGCTCTCAGGACCACAAGCTCGGGAACGGCAGTCTCTCCACTCCACACGATGGCTCGCTGACCGAACACCCGCCCGACTCGCTCGGCTTCGCTGCGCGACAATCCAAGCGCCAGAACGCTGGGCTCACCAGGCCATTGTCCCGAAGGATCGCCACCGAAGCCGGCCAGCAGCGTGAGACCCATCGCGGAGAGCTGCGTCTCGAGCCGCTGCTGAGCCGCGCGATTGACGGCTTCTGGCTGAGCAACACTGTCGGGGTTCCAGGCCGTGACAAACGCCGAGCAGTTGACATGGTGCGCGAGCTGCACCGCGGCGAGCTCCGGCGAGCGCTGTCCGATACGCAACACGAACGGCGCCGGGGTGCCGGTCACCTGGTAATGAGCTGCCCGGTACGCCGCCAACAGAGCGTTCTCCTTGCCCGGGTCGTCGGCTGTCATATCAACCCCGCAGGCGCAGGTTGTTCGGGTCATACAGCGGCTCGCGAGCAACGACCGCACGGCGCCGGTTGCCGAGGATCTCGACTTCAAGCTCGGTGCCTGCCACCGCAAGATCCGATCGCACATAGGCGAGCGCAATGCTTCGCTTCAGCCGGTAGCCAAAACCGCCGGAGGTCACGAGGCCCACCATGGCATCGCGCGCATACACAATGGAGACCGCGGAGGCATCGGCATCCGCGGCATCGACCAGCAAC
This sequence comes from uncultured Gammaproteobacteria bacterium, assembly GCA_963701975.1. Taxonomy (GTDB): domain Bacteria; phylum Pseudomonadota; class Gammaproteobacteria; order Steroidobacterales; family Steroidobacteraceae; genus FEN-1191. Next base: position 1,158,966 of record OY969692.1, on the reverse strand, counting down.
GGCACAAACCGCTCGCGCGGTCCGGCCACTGCTTCACGCCTGAGCGCCTCCTGACCCAGGAAGCCATCCGGCTTGTCGAGCCTGACGAATCGCTCGAGCGAGGCCATGAACGGCGTGTAGTCGGTCGTCAGATCGGTCTTCCACGCCCGGTAGCATTTTTCCAGCCGCAGGCTATCCATCGCGTACAGCCCAAAGTCGCCGATGCCGAATGCCTCGCCCGCTTCCCACAGTAGGTCATACACCGACAGCAGATGCTCGACCGGCAGGTGCAACTCCCAGCCCAGCTCGCCCACGTAGTTGACCCGCAGTGCCCGCGCCCTGGCCGAACCGATCTCGATCGTGCGCACGGCAAGCCACGGAAAGGCGTCATTACTCAAGTCGGTGGTGGTGAGTCTGGACAGCAAGTCGCGCGACTTCGGTCCCGCCACGATCAGCGTACCGTAGCCTGCCGACAGGTTGTCGATCCTGACGCCCGCTGCGTTGGCCGGCAGGTGCTCGCGCAGCCAATGTTCATCGTGGCGCTCGCCCGCCGCGGCACCGATCAGCCAGTAGCGGTCGGGCGCGAGGCTCGTGATCGTCATCTCGGTGACGATGCCGCCGCTGGCATTGCAGAAGTAGCCCAGTGCCGTGCGTCCCGGCCGCGGCACGGCCCCGGCAACCATCCGCTCGAGCCAGGCCGCGACGCCGGGCCCGGTGAGCTCAAACCGGCTGAAGCCCGGCAGGTCGAGAACCGCGACGCGCTCCTGCACCGCCTGGCATTCGCGCTCGACGGCCGCGTGCCAGCCAGGCCGCCGGAACGAGGCTTGCGGCTGCAGTGGCGGATCTTGCGCCGCAGGAAAATACACCGCCCGTTCCCAGCCGCCACGTGCGCCAAAGCGCGCACCCTTGTCCTTGAGGCGCTGATACACCGGTGAGGTCCTGGCCGGTCTGCCGCCCGGGCGCTCCTCGACCGGATAGCCGATGGCGTATTCATGCCGGTAGGTTTCCAGCGCCTTGGCAAGCGTGAACTTGTGATTGGCATACTGCGCATAACGCCGCGAATCGAGTGGCCACAGGTCCCACTCCGGCTGCCCGCGCGCGACCCATTCGGCGATCACCTTGCCCGCGCCGCCGGCCTGGACGATGCCGAAGGTGAACGCGCAGCAATGGAATAATCCAGGCGCCCCCGGCGCCGGTCCCATCAGCGGGTTGCCATCCGGCGCGTAAGGAATGGGGCCGTTGATGACCGTCTTGATCCCGACCGTCCCGAGGATCGGCACCCGGGCACACGCAGCCTCGATGTATTGCTCGAGCCGCCCGAGGTCATCGCTGAACAGCTGCCGGGCAAAATCCTCGGGGATCCGCTCCGGCCACGGCGCCGTCGGCTGCCACTCGTAAGGGCCGAGAATCAGCCCCTGCCGCTCCTGTCGCAGGTAGTAGCTGACGTCAGGATCGCGCAGCAGCGGCAGGCGAGCCGCGCCGCGCGCCACCAGTTCCGCAATGTCCTCGGTCACCAGGTACTGATGCGACAGCGTGACCATCGGCAGATACTCGCCGACCATCGCCGCGACCTCGCCGCCGCGATAGCCGGCCGCGTTGATCACCGACTCGGTGCGGATCGTGCCGCGATCGGTGACGACCGACCATTCGCCCGAAGGGCTGCGCGCCAGGGCGGTCACGCGCGTGTGGCGGAAAATCTGTGCCCCGGCATCGCGCGCGCCTTTGGCGAGCGCCAGCGTGAGCTGCGCCGGATCGATGTCACCGTCGTATGGATCGTAGAGGCCCGCACGTATTCCATCGGTCTTCAGGAACGGGTGGCGCGCCGCGATCTCGGCGGGACCGAGCAGCTCGAATTCGATGCCCTGCGCGCGCGCCTGGGAGATCACGTGCTTGAACTCATCGACCCGATCAGGCGTATGCGCCAGACGGATGCTGCCGGTGACGTGGTAGTTGATGTCGTGCCCGACCTGCTGCGCCAGTCGCGCATACAGCCGCGTGCTGTAGCGCTGCAGCTTGATCAGGTTCCAGGCGGTGGAAAAATTCGGGCAGTTGCCGGCCGCGTGCCAGGTCGAGCCCGCCGTCAGCTCATCGCGCTCGATGAGCACGGCATCGGTGATCCCGAGCTGCGTCAGATGATACAGCGCGCTGCATCCGACCGCGCCGCCACCGATCACCACCACACGCGCGTGAGCCTTCATCGACAACCGCGTCAGCGCTTGATCCGTTGGTTGCTCGGATCGTACCAGGGCGCTAGCTGAACGCGGGCAGCATGGCGCTCGCAGGCCACCTCGACCTGCCAGCGGCCGCACTCCAGCCACTCACGGGTCACCCCCGCGCTCGCGTGCACATAGCCCATACCGATCGACTTGCCGAGCCGATGGCCCCAGGCGCCCGATCTGACCGAGCCGACCACCAGGCCATCGCGCAGGATGGGCTCCTCGTGATAGAGCAGCGGCGCCGCCGGCGAGTCATCGTCGAGCATCACCTGCACCAGCCGCTTCGGCAAAGCGCCCTGCGAGCGTTGCCGCAGCAGCGCCTCGCGCCCGGTAAAGCCGCCGGGCTTGTCCCAGGCGAGGGTGAAGCCAAGTCCGCTCTCGAGCGGCGTGTCTTCATCGGCGATGTCGTGGCCCCAGTGGCGGTAGCCCTTCTCCACACGGCACGAGGCCATCGCATGGTAGCCGGCGTGCGCCAGCCCGAATGGGCTGCCGGCATCGACCAGGCGCTGGTAGACATCGGCGCACGACTCGGCCGACACCGACAGCTCCCAGCCGAGCTCGCCGACGTAGCTGATCCGGCTCGCGCGCACCCGCGCATAGCCGATCTCGAGCTCGCGCCAGTGGCCAAAGGGATGGGCCACGTTGCCGAGGTCCGCTCCCGACAGCGTCTGCAGCAGCTCGCGGCTCGCAGGTCCCATGATCCCGAGCATCGCCACGCCCGCGGTCACATCCGTCGCCCAGCAGCGTGCCGAGTCGGCAGCGCCGATGCAGCGTTTGAGCCAGGCGAGATCGCGCGTCTGGCAGATCGCCGAGGTCACCACCATGAACTCGCAGTCGGCCAGGCGCGCGATCGTCAGGTCAGCCTCGATGCCGCCGCGCTCGTTGAGCCACTGCGTGTAGACGATTCGGCCGGCGGGCACGTCGATATCGGCACTCGACATGCGATTGAGGATCGCGCAGGCATCCGCGCCCTGCACCAGGAATTTCGCGAAGCTGCTCTGATCGAACAGCGCCACCCGGTCGCGCACCGCCAGGCACTCGGCACGGCAGGCCTCGAACCAGTTCTGACGGCCATAGGAGTAGTGGTAGCGCGGCGCGGTCCCGGCAGCCGCATACCACATCGGCCGCTCCCAGCCGGCGCTCTCGCCCATGCAGGCACCGGCGCCGATCAGCCGATCATGCAGCGGTGAGCGCCGCGCACCGCGCGCGCTCGTGTACTGGTAGTGCGGCCAGTGCATCGCGTACAGCAGGCCGAGCGTCTCGACGGTGCGATCGTGCAGGTAGCGGCGGTTGGCCTGGAACGGCATCGCCCGGCGGATGTCGACATCCGCCAGATCCATGGGCGGCCGCCGATCCCGAATCCACTGGGCGAGCACCTTGCCGGCGCCGCCGCTGGCGGCAATGCCCACCGAGTTGAAGCCGGTGGCAACGAACAGGTCCGCGACCTCAGGGGTTTCACCGAGGTAGTAGCGATTATCCGGCGTGAAACTTTCCGGGCCGTTGAAGAACAGCTGGATGCCGGTATCGGCGAGCACCGGCACGCGCTGCGCGGCGGCGTTCAGGATCGGTTCGAAGTGCGCGATGTCTTCCGGCAGCGTGTCGAAGCAGAAATCCTCCGGTATTCCATTCATGCCCCAGGGCTTGGCCATCGGCTCAAAGCAGCCGAGCAGCAGCTTGCCGGCGTCCTCCTTGTAATAGGCGCACTCATCCGGCACGCGCAGCACCGGCAATCCCGAAGGCAACCCGTGAATCGGCTCGGTGACGATGTAAAAGTGCTCGGCGGCATGCAGCGGTACCGCGACGCCGGCGGCGGCGGCCAGCCGGTGCGACCACATGCCGGCGCACAGCACCACGGTGTCAGCGCGGATGTAGCCCGCGTCGGTCTCGACCCCGGCGGCGCGTCCCTGCACCACGCGGATGCCGAGCACGCGGGTATTCTCGATGATGCGCGCCCCCCGGTTTCGGGCGCCCCGGGCCAGCGCCTGCGTGGTGTCGATCGGGTTGGTCTGCCCGTCCGCCGGCAGGAAGATGCCGCCAACGATGTCATCGACCTGCAGCAGCGGCCAGCGCTCCTTGACCGCGCCGGGGGTGAGGACCTCGACCGCAAGGCCGAAGGTCTTGCCCATCGAGGCACCGCGCTTCAACTCTTCGAAACGCGCCGCGGTCCTGGCAACGCTGACCGAGCCGTTCTGCTTGAAGCCGGTCGCATGTCCGGTTTCCGCTTCCAGCGACCGATACAGCTGCGCCGTGTACTTTGCCAGCTCCGTGAGATTGCGCGTGGCGCGAAGCTGCCCGACCAGTCCAGCGGCATGCCAGGTGGTGCCGCAGGTCAGCTGCCGGCGCTCGAGCAGCACGACGTCGGTCACGCCGATTTTCGTCAGGTGATAGGCGATCGAGCAGCCCGCGACCCCGCCGCCGATGATGACCACATTCACATGCGCCGGGACCGACATCGATGCACACCCCTGTCCGCTCACCTCGCGTCAGCGCATCAGCTCCAGCGGCTTGGGCAGCTTGGCGAGCAACTCCTCACTGAATTCAGCAGCGATGTGGAAGAACGCCACGCGCGCCACGGCCTCTGAACGATTCTCCCAGGCGTGATCGGTGCCACGCTGAACGACGACGTCGCCCTTTGTCAGCACCAATTCGCTGTGGTCGAGCACCAGAACGATCTCGCCCTCGATCACCACGACATAGTCGAGCGTCTGGGTGCGATGCATTACGGTGCGCTTGCCACCCTGCTGCGGCGGATAGATCTCGATGATGCGCAGCAGATGACCCGAGACCGGCATGATCGAGAAGTCACGCTCATTGGGTTCCTGCGCTTGCGTCGAGGTCAGCCGCGGCACCGGACTGCGGCTGCTCCAGATCTCGTAGAAATCCGCGCCGATTGCCGGGCCCTTCATCGCATGATGCTGCGGGGGCGGGCCATCCGAGAGAACGATCGATTTGCCGCTGCCATCATGACCGGTGACGACTCGTCTCGGGTACCTGGAATGCGTCAATGGAATCTCCCCGGCCGCTCCCTTGGTTCGTTGGCTAATGATACTGGGGGGGTCGGCTGCCGCATCAATTTCCCGTCCCATCGCGCTCGAACCGCTCGAACTGATCGAGCACGAAGCGGTCGGCCGCGCTCGGACCCGCGACCCCGACCGCGAATCCGCAGTGACCGCCATAGCGGGTACAGGCGACCGTGAGCTGCGATGACGCCGCGAGCCGCGTCAGATCGGTCGCCGGGACGATCGGGTCGTCCTCGGCCAGCAGCAGGCTGGCCGGCACGCGCAGCGTCGCGAGCCGATCGCCGGTCACCGCATAACCGGACAGGTAGTCCTCGAGCTTTGGAAAATCGGTGTGCTGCGCGACCAGCCCGGCCGTCATCGCGCGCAACTGCCGCAGTCGTCGTATCGCATTGAAATCGTGCACGCCGGGCCAGGCGCGCTGCTTGAGTCGCAACGAGCGTGACCAGCGCCGCAGGAATGAGCGGCGGTAGATCGCCGGCCCGCGCTCGAGCGCCTCGAGCGTCGCCTCCGGATCGAGCACCGGGGAGACCGCGACCGCGCCCGCGACCGCCGCCGGCGCCTGCGCGTCGGCCGCGACCCGCAGCATGAAATTGCCGCCGAGGGAGAAGCCGGCCAGGTACAGCCGGGCATCGGCAAAGCGCTGCGAGAGCGCATGCATCGCACCGACGACGTCCGACAGCCGGCAGGAGTGAAAGATCTCGCGATTCAGATGGTGGGTCGCGCCATGATCGCGCAGGTTGAGCCGCACCACGTCGAAGCCGTGCGCGAGCAGCAGGCTGCCGAGCGAGAGCACGTAACTCGCCTCGGCACTGCCCTCCCAGCCGTGCAGCAGCACCGCGACCCGGCGCGCAGCAGTCGTCGGCGCGGCGTGCGCTCGGGCCGCGCCGGACCCGGCGGCGCGCGCTGCGGGCTCATCGGCGCGGCTCAGGAATGCCTGCAGCGTCACGCCATCGCCGCAATCGAGCAGCAGCTCCTGTGACAGCGCGCGCAGGCGCGCGGCGCGGCGTCGGATCAGCCATGTGACTGGCCAGACGCTGCCGAGCACCGTCTGCAGATGCCCGCTGCGCAGGACCCCCGGTGGTTGATAGTTCAGTGGGCCGGCTGCCAATGCACTTCGACGCGGTTATTCGCCGACGCGACGCGGTTCCATTCCCCGGCGGTCAGCGTGTCGCTGACCGGCGGATACGGGGTCACGGTCTCGTCGGAACTACCGGCGCTGATCTGCACATCGATCCTGCCGCCGGCGCTCTGCCGTGCCGTCGCGACCATGTTGGCGAACGCGACCGATTGGCGCTGGCTCGCCGAGGCGTTGTCGTCGCGCGGATTGCCGACCGACTCGCAGCGCGAATACAGCAGCGCATCGCCCGCGAGCACCGGCGTGCCGCCCGGGCCGGTCACGGTGCAGAAGCGCCCCGGGATGCTGCGAACCTGCACCACGCCGTGAAAGCCCTGAGCGTTCAGTCGCGACAGCAGCCCCGAGATCACCTCCAGCCTGGCGCCCGCCAGCGGTGTCTCGCCGAACGGCACCGGCTCGAGCATCGACATCGCACGTACGCCGTCGGCGGGTACCGAGCCGGCCTCATTGACGGGCGCCGCGGCGCTGGACGCCGCCGCGGCATCCGCGGCCTGCAGCGACAGCAGGCTCTGCTGCGAGTCGGCGAGCTGCTGCTGGGTCTTCGCGAGCTGCGCGGCGAGCGCATCGGCGGCGCCACGCTGCCGCGACCACTCGAGGCCGAGCAGCAGCGCCGCGGCCACGGCGGCCACGGCGAGCCACAGCCGCCATTCCCCGCCGCGCGCGCTGCTGGAGGCTGCGGCCGCGCTCGGTGGCCCCTGGTCCTGCATCGCCAGCCGCACGTCGCCGACGATCCGGTCGGCACTCGACTCCAGGCTGTCGACGATGAAACGGCGCACGTCGAGCATGTGGTGCGCGAGCATGCCTTCGAATACCAGGCGCTGGTCCGCCGGCAGCGGCGGGGCGTTCGGCCGGTTGGGAGCGCGGCGTTCGACGGTCGTGTCGGGTGGCGGCGCGGTATCGCGCGGCAGCTCGTGCACCTGAATGGTCGCGAGCTCGTGTTCCGGCTTGGGCGCGCCGAGCAGGTGCAGCTGATCGAGCACCTTCGATACGTCGGCGTGCTTGATCTGCTTCGGCAGCACACCGATCGCTCCCAGCGCGCGCGCCTGGCTCAGGTACAGCTCACCCTCCTGCGAGGTATACATCATGATCGGGATGGTGGCGGTGCGCGGATTGTTCTTGATCGCCTGCACCGCCTGGAAGCCATCCATCCCGGGCATCAGGTGATCCATGAAGATCACGTCGGGGCGCTGGCTGTTCAGATAGTCGATCGCCTGTTCGGCCGATTCGACGCCGTCGACCGAGAGCTCGTAGCGCTCGAGAACCCGCGTCAGGAATGCTCGCGCGGACTTGGAATCATCGACCACCAGCGCCCGTCTTGCCGTCATGCCCATCCGCCCGCCGCACTGCCTTGCGCGATCTTAGCGCAAGCAGGCACCCGACGGGCTGCTCGGGGCTGTCTCTAGGCCGCGACGATCGCTGCCGGCTCGCGCTGCAGAGTCAGCTCGCGATACAGCTCGGCCAGCCGCCAGGCCATCAGGTTCGACGACCAGGTCTGCGCGTAGGCACGCGCCTGCGCCGACAGGCGTGCCGCGCGCACCGGATCGTCCAGGATGTCGCCGATGGCCTGCGCGAACACGTCGGGTTTCTCGGGGGCCACACGCGCGCCGCAGCCGCTCTGCAGGATCGAGGCCGTGCCCAGGTGCGCGGTCGACACCACCGGGCGGCCCTGGGCGAGCGCCTCGAGCAGCACCAGTCCCTGCGTTTCGGTGCGCGAGGCGAACACGAACACGTCGGCCGCCGCATAGCAGTCGGCGAGCCCGCGCTCGCGATCGAGGTAGCCGATGAACTGCACGTCCGGCGCCAGCCCCAGACGCGTCACCTTCGACTGCAGGTGCTCGCGGGCCGGGCCCTCGCCGGCGATCGCGAGCATCACGCCGGGGCGGCGACGACGCAGCGCGACGAAGGCCTGCAGCAGGAACTCGATGTTCTTCTCGTGCGCCACGCGCCCGACGTACAACAGCAGCGGCCGGTCGGCGGCGATACCGAACGCGGCGCGGAATCGCGCGCCATCGCCCGGCAGGTAGCGATCCGCGGGCAATCCGGTCGGAACGACGTCGATGCGCTGGGTCACGCCATAGGCGAGCAGCAGCGCGCGCATCGGCGCGGACGGCGCGACGATCGCATCCAGCTGCGCGCACTGCGACAGCGTGAAGCGTCGCGCCAGCGCGCGGCCGATGCGTCGCGGCAGCATCGGCACGTAGTGGTGCAGATACTCTTCGAAGAACGTGTGATAGGTCGCGATCACCGGAATCGCCTTGCGCGCGGCAAAGCGCACGCCGGCGTAGTGCGCCAGAAACGGCGTATGAATGTGAACCAGGTCGAACTGCTGCGACTGCAGCTGATCCAGGCAGCGGCGCAGCGCGCCGAATTTCATCCGCCGGTCCTCCGGATCGCGCGGCACGCCGCCGGACGCGACCCGGAGCACGCCAGGTTCATCGGCAATCGCGGCGACCGACGTCGCAGCTCCAGAAGGCGGTTCATCGGCCGCCGCGCCCGCTGCGGCGTCGCCCGCAGCCGGGCCGTAACCCGGCGCTACCAGCACGCTGTCAACGCCGATGTCGCGCAGGTCGGCGCGGAAGGTGCGGATCGAAGTGGAAACGCCGTTGACGCGCGGGAAATAGACGTCGGAGATGAACAGCACCCGCATCCGCTGGCGCGTCATGCAGTGCCGCGGGCTAAAAGAGATAAAGCGCAGGCAGGGCGAGCGCCATACCGATCGCACCGCCGGCCAGCACATCGCTCGGATAGTGCAGCCCGAGCACCACGCGCGAGGCGGCGATCAGGCTCGCGAGCGGGATCAGTACCCAGGCGAGCTCGGGGAAATTCGCCACCGCCTGCCAGGTGAACGCCACCGCGTGCAGCGTGTGGCCCGAAGGGAAGCTGTAGCGATCCAGCGGCGGCATCGCCAGCGTGATGCCGGGATGGCGGATGAACGGCCGCTCGCGCACCAGTGCGTGCTTGAGCCAGCGGTAGATGAGCAGCCCGACGATGCCGGTGACGGCCATGCCGATCGCCGGCCGCAGCGCGGCCCTGCCATAGATCAGCGGCAGCGCGGCGACCAGCGCGTACCAGGCGACTCCGTCGCCGAGCCGGCTCGCGAGCTGCAGCAGAGCGCGCAGCCAGCTTGATGCCGCGCCGCGATTCAGGCGCCGGCACAGCCGGTACTCGGCAATATCAAAGCGAGCCATGATGAGTTGGGCACGGTTCATCGCCCCAGGCTAGAAGTTGCGCCCTGCAAACATATGACTGTCATGTGAAGATTGCATGACAAGCCATTGATTATAGCGGCTCAGCGCACCGAGAGCGTGCGTTCAGTCGCGGGTTCCGACTCCGCGGTGCAACAGCAGCACCGCCATCGCGAACAGTGCCGCCGCGAGCCCCAGCATCAGCACGAACGCGAACTGCACGTGCACGTCCGAGGTCCCGAGAAAGCCGTAGCGAAACGCATTGACCATATGCAGGATCGGATTGGCGAGCGAGACCTTCTGCGCCCACAGCGGCAGCATCGACACCGAATAGAACACGCCGCCGAAGTAGTTCAGCGGTGTCAGGATGAAGGTCGGGATCCAGTTCACCTGGTCGAAATTGCGCGCGAAGATCGCATTGATGAAGCCGGCCAGCGAGAACACGATCGAGCTCAGCAGCGCCGCGGCGACCAGCGCCGGCAGGTGCGCGACCGGCAGCCGCGCGAACACCAGCGACACCAGCAGCACCACCGCGCCGACCATCATGCCGCGCAGCAGCCCGCCGACGGTGTAGCCGGCGACGATGATCCAGTTCGGCAGCGGCGAGACCAGCAGCTCCTCGACGTGCTTGCCGAACTTGGCGCCGAAGAACGAGGACACGACGTTGGCGTACGACACCTGGATGATCTGCATCATGATCAGGCCGGGGGCGATGTACTGCTTGTAGGAGAAGCCGGCCATCGGTCCGACCCGGGCGCCGATCAGGCTGCCGAAGATCACGAAATACAGCGTCGCGGTGACCACCGCGGGCACCAGGGTCTGGCCCCAGATGCGCACGATGCGGCCGTATTCGCGAATGACGATGGTCTGAAAGCCGATCCAGCGGATCGCGGCCATCGAGGTCTCGGCCGGTACGCTCGCCGGCAGCGCGCTGCGCTCAAGCATCGTGGCCCCGGTTCTCGACCAGCCGCATGAAGATCTCCTCGAGCCGATTGACCTTGTTGCGCATGCTCAGCACCTCGATGCCGAGCACCGTGAGCCGCGCGAACAGCTCGTTGAGATTCTGCTCCTTCGAGACGTCGGCCTCGAGGGTGTGATCATCCACCCGCCGCAGCGTGAAGCCCTCGAGCCCGGGCGCTTCGGCCACCGGATTGCGGGTGTTGAACACGAACGTCTCGGTGTGCAGCCGCAGCAGCAGATTGGCCATGTGGTCGCGCTCGACGATGTTGCCCTTGTCGATGATCGCGATATTGCGGCACAGGTTCTCGGCCTCCTCCAGGTAGTGTGTCGTCAGGATGATGGTGGTGCCGCGCTGGTTGATGTCGCGCAGGAACTCCCACATCGAGCGCCGCACCTCGATGTCCACCCCGGCGGTCGGTTCATCCAGGATCAGCAGCCGCGGCTCGTGCATCAGCGCGCGCGCGATCATCAGGCGGCGCTTCATGCCGCCCGACAGCCCGCGCGCCGCGCCGTTGCGCTTGTCCCAGAGCTGCAGCTGCTTCAGGTAGCGCTCGGCGCGCCGCCGCGCTTCGGGGCGCGCGATGCCGTAGAAGCCGGCCTGGTTGATCACGATCGTCAGCGGGGTTTCGAACTGGTTGAAGTTGATCTCCTGCGGCACCACGCCGATGCACGACTTGGCGCGCTCCAGATCGCGGTCGATGTCGTGCCCGAACACGCTGGCGGTGCCGCTGCTCTTGTTGACCAGCGAGGTGATGATGCCGATCAGCGTGGTCTTGCCGGCACCGTTCGGCCCCAGCAGCGCGAAGAAATCCCCCTGATCCACATCCAGGTCGACGCCGCGCAGCGCGTGCACGCCGTTGTGGTAGGTCTTGGTGAGGGCACGGGTCGAAAGCGCATACATGGGCTGCTGTGGCCAATCGTTCGGTTTGAAGCGAACGAAGTTAACATACCGCGAGCCCTGCGCGCTTCAGGCCCCATCGCTCGCGCCGCGCGTGCCCGCCGCGCGCGCCAGCAGCTGCAGCCCGCGCAGCTGCGCTTGGCGCAGCAACAGCGGCTGGCCGCGGCAGGCCGCGCCCAGCAGCTGCCGCCAGACATTCGGCTGGCGTTCCCAGCGCGGCACGATCCAGTCGGGGGCGAGTTCGGCAACCGCCTCCAGGTCTGCAAGCCGGCTCGCCGCGACGCGCTCGGCCGCCGGCGCGCTCATGCCGAGGATCAGGCGCGCCCCGAGGCGATTGGAGCGCGCCAGGTGCCAGGCGAATACCAGCGTACGGCGCACCAGCGCAACGCCGCCGCGGCCGCTGAAGTAGCCGCCGCGAACACCCGCCTCCATCACCCCCGGGCACGCCAGCGCCTGCCAGCGCTGCGGCTGCGCGAAGCCCGCGTCGAGCAGCAGGCACGGGCACGCTGACAGCCGGCGCTGCGCCTTCGCATCGACGCGCCGCCAATCCTCGCGCAGCAACGTCACCAGTCGCGGCGCGCCGCTCTCGGGCGGCGCCGCATCGTCGGCGGCCATGCGCCGCAGGCACTCGAGCATCTGCTCGTTGATTTCCGCCACCGGATCGAGCAGCGCACTGTCCCAGGCGCCGCTGACCGGCGCCGGATGCAATTCCTCGAACATCGCATTCCTCCAGAATCGGGAGAAATATCCTGCCGCAACCGGGCTTGGAGCCCCGGCAGATATCTGTCATATTCATACTAAATCTGTGACTGGTAACATTCCACAGATTATGGCCGCATAGGGAGGCATCATGCGCATTTCAGATGATCGCTACAGCCGCGACCGGCAGCGCTTCGACATCGCCCTGCAATTCATCCGCCACGAGGCCCGCACCCACACCATCCGCGCGTGGACCGGCCTGAGTGACGATCGCATCCGCAAGCTCTACCGCTCGTATCTGTGTGACGGCGGCGGCACGACGTTGACGCGCCATCGCGGCAAATCGCCGCAGCAGGCGGCATTCTTCATGCGCACCGGCCGGGCGCGTCAGGAGGCCGCGCTGCTGGCGAGCCTGTATCGGCTGCTCGGCGCGCTGCCGCACGCGCCGCCGCCCGAGCTCGCCCGCTCGCTGCCGTGCCTGCCGCGCGCTGAGCTGCTGTGCCAGGCCTACACGGCCTATCGCGGCCTGATTCCCGAGGGCGTGATCTCGTTCGAGCATGCGGTGTTCCTGCTGACGACGCTGGTCCGGGGCGATGAGCTGGTCCTCGGCGGCTGTCGCGACTGCGGCGCCGCGCTGATCGTCGATCGCTGGTCGCTGCGGGCCCCGCGTTGTCCGCTGTGCGCCGCCGATCATGCGCCGGGGAGCAGCGCAGCGGCGATGCCGGCGGATCCGCCGGCGGCCTCAGTGCGCCGATCGGCACAGCGCCGACGCCGGCGGGCGCGGCCTAGCTGTGAAGGTTCAACCCCCTGAGCTCCCCAGGAGCTCGCTTGGTGAGGCGGCTGGTATGGATTTCAGCCTCTCGGGATGCTCGATGCTGCTTGTCAACGGCCCGAAGTTCGCAGCGGTTGCTCGTCACTTCGGCGTCTTTCTGATGTCGGGCACGCTCACATTGGGCACGCCCGACTCGATAAAGTAGACCGACGTCGAATCCAGTGCGAATGGACCGGCACCGCCGCCATTGTCGAACTCGATCAATTCGCTGGCGGAGCTGCCGTTGACGCCCGCTCTTTTGATTGCACCGCCGCCCAGCGTGCTGCCGCCCAGCCCCGTCCAGTACAGCGTTGCACCGTCGAGCGTTAGATGTGAAGCGGCGCCATCGATCAGGGTGGTCGGGGCGCTGCTACCATCGAGCGACGCCTTAAGGATCGCGGACTGGTCGCTGATGTACACGCTCGTCGCACCCACTGCCAAATCCGTGACACCGGTGAGGCCCTGCGCAATCACGGTTGGATTCAGGCTCGGGGTCGCTGCGGGTGCGCCCAGCACGGTCTGACTGTCCGCCACCCAGTACAGATTGCCATTTGGCGCGAGCCGCATTGTCCCAGGGGCCGGCGGCAGAGCGGATGCGGCGCCTGCACTCGTCAGTGGCGTCACAGCGCCGCCGCTGATCGGCGCCTTGTTGACCGAGCCGGAGGCGTTGACCCAATAGACGCTCGTGTCATCGGCAGTCAGGCCGGCAATCGTCGACTGTCCGGCCGCGACGATGCTGGGCATGCCACCGGCGAGTGGAATGAGCTTGACGCACGACAGATCGGCGACCAGCAGCCCGCTCGCTGTTGCCAGGAGGAGCCCGGGGCTCGAAACACCCGCGACCACGGTCTCGGCAGGACCACTGGAAACGGGCAGCCGCCCGATACGGCCGCATCCCGAGCCGAAGTTCGAGCCGAAGTCCTCGCGCCAGTTGAGTCGTGACGAGGCATCTAGGGTCAGGTGATCGACTAAGCCGCCTTGGTAGACGGTACTGATGCCACCGCCCGCTTGGGGTACGCTGCTGATGGTCGGGCCAGCCACGCTCTGCGACCAGTACACTTGCGTCCCGTCGAACACCAGCTCGCTCACTGACCCCATGGGGCTGAAGGTTGCCAGCGTGCTGGTCGCCCCCCCGCTCGTGGGGATCGTCTGCACGCTGTTGAGATCTGCCCAGACGAGATTGCCGCCGGCCGCGACGAGCTTTGTCGCGCGAACCGGCGAGCTCAGCACCACTGCGGCGCCACCGGCCAGCGGCTGTGCGTTCAGCGCCAGGTCGGGAGCGCTGTTGTAGTAGACGGCCGAGCTGTCGACGGCAAACGTGGGGCCGTACGATGCAAAGCCGCTCGCGACCGTGTTGATCGAAGCTCCGGCTCCCGCCAGGCTGCGGATCGTGCTGTTGCCGCTGGAAGGATCGGTCTCCATCCAGTAAAGCGTCCCGCCGAATCCGATCAGTGCCACCACGGGTGCGCCGGTGGTGGCCACCGCCGTGGTTGCCCCGCCATTGAGCGGCGTCGCATTGATCAGGTAGGTATCGGGGCTGGTGGTCGACGTGAGCCAGTAGACCGTGCCGCCGATCGCGACCAGATCATCGCTGGTCGCGCCGCTGCCGCAGGCCGAGCCGCTTGCGAGCAGGCTGGTGATGCCGGCCGCCGTCGTGCGCTTCAGCTCCCGCACGCTGGTGCAAGCGCCCGACGGTGTCCCGGTATCGAGCCAGATCGTATCGGATCCGCTGAACGTGAAGGAAAGGGCAGCCCGCATTCTGGTCGCGAGCGTGCTGATGCTGCCGCCCGCAGTAGAAATACTGCGCACGGCCTCCTCTCCGCTCTCCGCCCAGTACAACGTACCGTTGAGGGCGTTCAGCAAGCCCGGATCCGGGCCCGTCTGGCTCACCAGTGTGGCCTGGCTCGAGACTGCGACAATCTGAAACGTGCCGCTGAGCTGATTGGACTTTGCGCCGGCGCGATCCGTCACCGAGACCTCGATCGTGAAGACGCCTGCAACACTGCTGTCCAGCTGCACGGCTCCTGCAATCGTTCCGGAAGTCTGGCCATTGGCGCCCTGAATCTGGGTTGTGACGCTGTCCACCTGCCTGCCGCTGGCATCGAGGACGACCAGAGTGAAATTCGCCAGATCCCCGCCCGAGTCCGAAAATTGAATCGTGCCATTGACGGTCACGATTCCGCTGCCGACGCGCGCCACGGTAGGGGAATAGCTCAGACTGGAGATCACCGGCGTCGTCACCGACGCTCCGCCGCCTCCGCCGCCTCCGCCACCTCCACCGCAGTTCGCGGCCGCGAGGCCCAGTGCGCAGATCAGGATGGAGCGCCTCATGCGGTCACCGCACTTCATGTTCAACTCCCTTCCGTGGGGCAAGCCGTGCGCAGAGCACCCAGCAGCTATATTTCACTCTAAGGGACACAAACGGCGCTGTTGATAAGGGATTGCCGCAGCCGCTCTTAACAACACTCGGTCACTGGTCGAGCTGAAGCTGCCGATCATGCGCAGGGAACCCGCGCAGCGGCGACGCCGACGGATCCGGCGGGGGTCAGCGCGGCGACCGGCGCGCCGACGCCGGCGGGCGCCGCGTAGCGCACCGCCCCTGCCGGCGCCTCGCGCCGGGGTTGCCGCATCGCTGCGCGGTCTGCAAGACTGGCGATCCATGAGCGCCCCGCCGATCTCGTACCGCACCGTGTCGGCCCACCTGCAGCGTCGCGCCGAGGCGCGGCACGAGCCCGGCTGGATCGAGCTGGCGCGCGCCGATCCGAACACGCGCTACCTGGTATCGCGCGGCACCACGCATCTGGTGCAGCGCGAGCCGCAGCCACGCATCGCGTTCGTCGGCCCCGAGCACGCGGCGATCGCTGCACTCGATGCCTCGCATCAGGTGCTGCTCGGCTGGTTTCACGGCCATCGCTGCGTGCTGGTGGACCTGCCGCCCGAGATCGCACTGTCGGTGCCGGGCGCGAGTTTTGAGGAGCTGCGCGCGCTGGTGGCACTGTTTCCGGAGGACCAGGCGCAGCTGCTGGCCTACGCCCGCGCGCTGCTGATATGGCGCTCGCGGCACCGGCACTGCGGCGTGTGCGGGGCGCCGACCGCACCGCGCAACGCCGGCCACCTGCTCGCCTGCACCCGCAGCAGCTGCGGTGCCGAGTTCTTTCCGCGCATCGATCCGGCGATCATCGTGCTGGTGACCGACGGGCGGCGCGCATTGCTCGGGCGCCAGCGCAACTGGGCCCCGGGGCGCTATTCGGCGCTGGCCGGGTTCGTCGAGGCCGGGGAGAGCCTGGAGGATGCGGTCGCGCGCGAGGTCGAGGAGGAGACCGGCGCCCGGGTCACCTGGGTGCGCTATTTCGCCTCGCAACCCTGGCCGTTTCCGGCCTCGCTGATGCTCGGCTTTCATGCGCATGCGCCCGAGCAGCCGGTGCAGCTCGACAGCGAGCTCGAGGATGCTCGCTGGTTCGAGCTCGAGCAGCTGCGCGAGGCCGGTGAATCGCTGTTGCCGCCGCCGCATACGATTGCGCGGCGCCTGATCGAGTCCTGGATCCGGGAGCAGACGCGCGCCGAGCCAGGCCCGGACTGACACGGACCTGAATTTCATTCGAGCGGGCGAACGAACCCGCATCCACCGATTAAGCGAACAGGTCGGGAACGCAAGTCGTCAACAACCCGCTTCGATCATCGATGCCCCCTCTCGCACCCCGGCGCTGGCCCCCGGCCGCGTGGCTCCTGCTCGCTGTGCTGCTGTCGGCGCTGCGTCCGGCGATGGCCGACATTCGCATCGAGCTCGAGGGGGTGGAGGGTGACGTGCGCCGCAACGTACTCGCGCTGCTGAGCCTGGAGCGCTACAAGGACCGCGACCGCATCGAGCCGGACGCCGTGCAGCGCCTCTACAATCGCATCGACGATGAGGTGCGCTCGGCGCTGCGGCCCTACGGCTACTACCAGCCGCGCGTCAACGCCACGATCTCCGGCCCCGACAAGGATCGGCACTGGCACGTGAAGATCGCCATCGAGCCCGGCGCGCCGGTGCTGATCGATCACGTCAGCGTGCGCATCGACGGCCCTGGGGCCGGCGACGAGGTGTTCAAGCGCCTGACCGCGGCGCCGCCGCTGCGCAGCGGCGAGCGCCTCAGCCACGCGACTTACGAACAATACAAGGGCAGCCTGGAACGCGCGGCCGCGACCTACGGCTATCTCGACGCGCGCATGCTGCGCAGTGAGATGCAGGTCGATCTCGGTACGCTCAAGGCCAACATCTACCTCGAGCTCGACACCGGCGAACGCTACTTCTTCGGCGCCACGACCATCGAGCAGAACGCGGTGCGCGACAGCCAGGTGCGCCGCTTCCTGCGCTACCGCGAAGGCGAGCCCTACAACGCGCTCGAGCTGCTGCGCACCCAGTTCGCGCTCGATGACAGCCAGTACTACTCCACGGTCGAGGTGCAGGCCGGCGAGCGCGATCCGGTCCAGCACCGCGTGCCGATCACGATCCGCGCCAGCAATGCCCGTCGCGGCTATTCGTTCGGCGCCGGTTATGGCACCGATACCGGCGTTCGTGGCACCGCGGCCTGGACCGTGCCGCGCGTGAACAGCTACGGCCATCGCTTTCGGGTGCAGATGGAGCTGTCGCAGATCGAGCAGCTGTTCGATGCCCGCTATGACATCCCGGTCGGCGATCCGGCGCTCGAGAAGCTGTCGCTCGACCTGCAGGGCCAGGAGGCCGACTACGGCGACGACGTCATCGGCTCGCAGATCGCGTTCGCGCCGAGCATCACCCGGATCAGCGGCAACTGGCAGCGGATCCTGTCCACCGCGCTGGTCCACACGATCACCACCGATCCGATTGAAGGCCGGCGCGTGGACAACCTCGTGGTCCCGAGCATCGTGTTCGCCTCGGTCCCGGAAGGCTACCTGGGCGAAGCGCTGTTCAGCCGCGGACTGTACGCGCAGCTGCAGGGCTCAGGCACGTCGCTGGGCGCACGCGCCAACTTCCTGCGGCTGGATCTGCAGGGCGAGCGCGTGGTCGACTTCACCCCGCAGTGGCATCTGCTGCTGCGCTCCGAGCTCGGTGCCTCGAGCGTCAGCAACGTGGAGGACCTGCCCGCCCAGTACCGCTTCTTCGCCGGCGGCGACCGCAGCGTGCGTGGCTTCGCGTACGACGATCTGTCACCGATTGCCTTTACCCCGCCCGGCCGCAATCCGAACACGGGCGCGCTGATCCCACCCCGGCCGGCCAAGATCGGCGGCCGCGATCTGGTGAGCGCGACCGTGGAGCTCGAGCGCGACCTGCCGCGCAATTTCGGCATCGCGGCGTTCTTCGATGGCGGCAATGCGATCGACCGGTTCACCGATCCGCTCGCCTATTCGGTCGGGCTCGGCTTTCGGCTGCGGCTGCCGGTGGTCACCGTGGGCGTCGATGTCGCACAGGCGCTGCGGGCGCCGGGCTTCAATCACCTGCCAGGGCCGCGGCTGCACCTGAACATCTCGCCCAAACTCTAGAGGCGAATCAGGCGGCGTCGCCTGTTCGGGGTGCTATGTCCGCCGTTCGGCCGCAGCCGCTAAGAGAAAGCGAACTATAGAGTGCGATTTTGATTAACAAAATCGCACTCTATAGTTCACTCTCTCCGAGCGTTTGCCTCCAAACAGCGGCATTATCCCCAGAATGAAGCTCCGTCACCTGATTCACCTGGTCTGGGTGCCGTGGTTGCTGCTGGCGCTGCCGCTGGCGGCGCTGTACTACCTGGCGTACACGCAGAGCGGACTGGCGGTCGTGGCCCGGGCGCTCAATGGCCGCCTCGGCCCGCTGCAGATCACGCTGCGCGGCGTCAGCGGCACGCTCGCCCACGGCCTGCACGTGGACCTGGTGGTGATTGATCACCGCCGCGCGCATATCGAGGTCGAGGACGCCAGCGGCCGGCTCGCGATCCTGCCGCTGGCCTGGCGCACGATCCGGGTGCCGCAGCTGCACATGGGGCGGCTGCTGGTGCACGCGCTGCCGCGCGTCGGCGAGGTCGGGACCTGGACCCCGCACTTTCTGCCACCGCTGATGCACATCGATGTCGGTCAGGTCGATGCGCAGCGCTGGCAGCTGATCACGATCAGTGGTCAGGAATTCGATGGCACCGCGGTCAGTGCCACCGGCACGGTCTATCCCCAGGTGGTGCACCTGTACTCGGGCGCTTTCGACTACAACGGCACGCATTCGCGCACCAGCGGTGACGTGCTGGCGGCGCAGCCCATCGGGCTCGCCGGCGTGCTGCACATCGACGCGCAGCCGCCGGGCCAGCCGGCCTGGACCATCAATGCGCGCCTCAGCGGCGATCTGGCGCAGCTGGCGCTCGATGCCGACGTCACCGAGCCGTTCATGGCGGTTTTCCACGGTGAGATCCGGGATCTGACCAGCCATTGGCGCTGGCGTGGCCAATCGCAGGTGCGGCGCTTCGAGCTCGCGGCATGGAACGCGGGCCATGCGCTCGGGGTGATCACCGCGAGCCTCGCGCTCGAGGGCGATCGCAGCGGCTTTCGTGCCCAGGGAAGGATCGAGCCTCCGGGACTGGCTGCCGGGGCACTCGATGCCGAATTCAGCGGCCTCTATCACGCCCGCGTGCTGACGATCTCGCGCCTGCGCCTGCGGCATGCCGCCTCGGGGGCGATCGCCGATGCGCAAGGCAGCGTGACCGTGATGGCCGGAGGCCCGCGCCTGGATCTGCGCGGGGAATGGACGCAGTTTCGCTGGCCGCTGGCTGCGTCCGATGCGCCGATCCATAGCGAGCGCGGCAGCTACACGCTGCAGGGGCAGCGGCCGTACGCGCTGACCGTGCAGGGCCAGTTGCGCGCCGCCGCCGCACCGCCGCTGCAGATCGCGCTGCGCGGCCGGCTGGCCCGTGACGCGTTGACCGCAGACGATGCCGAGGTGGCGGCCTGGGGCGCCAGCTCGCAGCTGCGCGGCGAGCTGCGCTGGGCGCCGGCGGCGGCCTGGCGCGTGCAGGGGCGCATCAGCGATCTGGATGTGGCGCAGCTGCGTCCCGGCATCGCCGGACGGCTCAATGCGATGATCAGCGCGAGCGGGCGCGGCTACCACGCACACAGCGAGCTCGAGGCGAACATCAGCGAGCTCTCGGGGACACTGCGCGGGCAGCGCGCCGCCGGTCATGCGCAGATCGCGCACCGCGGCGCGGACTGGCTGTTCAGCGACGTGCGGTTGCAGCTCGGCGCCACCCGCATCGAGCTCGACGGCCGCGCGGGCGCCGCGCTCGATCTGAGATTCGCGCTCGAGGCCGCCGATCTCGGGCTGTTCAGCCCCGGCGCTCGTGGCAGCTTGCGCGCCCACGGCAATGTGCGCGGGGATCTGCACGACCCGACGCTGGTCGCCAGCGCCCAGGGGCGCGCTATCGATTGGATGGGCGTGCAGCTCGCCGCGCTCGATGCGAACGTCGATTTCGATCCGCACGGCTCGGCGCGCGCCGACTCGACGCTGCAACTGCAGGGCCTGCAGATGGCCGGTCGCCGGCTCGATGAGCTCACGCTGCGCCTGGAGGGCGCCACCGCCGAACATCGCCTCAACCTCGAGGCCCACGCCGAAGGACTGACCCTGGCGGTGCGCGGCGGCGCGCACTACGCCGCGGGGCAGTGGCAGGCGCGCATTGCCAGCGCGGACCTGTCCAATCAGGCGCACCTGCACATGAGCCTCGATGCGCCGACGCAGCTGCTGGTGTCCGCCGAGCGCATCCGTCTGGATCAATCCTGCCTGCACGACCAGCAGGCGCACCTGTGCGCCTGGATGGGGATGGATGCGACGCAGCGCAGTCTTGCGCTGCGCGCGAGCGATCTGTCAATGCGCGCGATGACCGCCGGGCTGAGCTCCGGCACCGACTACGACGGCACGCTGAGCATCGGAGTCGATGCCGAGGGCGCTGCGGGCGAGCCCTGGCGCGGCAGCGTGCGCGCGCAGCTCAGCAGCGCCGCGATCCACCGGCATTTCGCCAACGGGCGCATCGAGACGCTCGATCTCGGGACCGGCACCGTGAGCGCGCAGATCACTGCACACGAGCTGTCGGGCGAGCTGGCCCTCGATGCCGGCAACGCCGGCAGCATGAGCGGCCGCATCAGCGCGCGCGGCCTCGATGCGGACTGGCACGACTGGCCGCTGTCCGGAGAGCTCGGGCTCGACACCCATGCGGTTGGATTCATCAGTGCCTACGTCTCGCCGATCGATCGTGCCAGCGGGCGCCTGACCGGGCAGCTGACGCTGTCGGGTTCGGCCGCCGCGCCGCGATTGGCCGGTGAGCTCAAGCTGATCGACGGACAGCTCGACGCCTATCAGGTCAATCTGTCGCTGCGCGCAGTGAATTTCACCGCGCGGCTCGCCGACGATACGCTGACGATCGATGGGACGACGCTGGCGGGGCCCGACGGTCACGCGAGCGTCGACGGCCAACTGCGCTGGCAGCACGGGCTGCCGTACGGCGATCTGCATCTGGTCGGCTCGGATCTGCGCGTGCTCAACATTCCGGAGGCGCGGGTCGACGCCTCGCCCGACGTCGCGCTGCACCTAGACGGGCGGCGCATCGATCTGCACGGCCAGGTCACGCTGCCGTATGCGCGCATCGAGCCGGCCAACCTGACCAAGGCGGTGCTGCCCTCGGGCGATGAGGTGATCGTCGGCGCCGATGTTCCGGTGCGCGAAGCCCAGATCAAGGTGTTCAGCGATATCACGCTGGTGCTGGGCGATCGCGTCAGCGTCAATACCCAGGGCCTGTCCGGCCGCCTCTCGGGCAGCATCACCGTAACCTCCGATGACACCGGCATCAATCGCGGCAGCGGCGAGCTCAAGGTCGAGGAAGGCAAGTATCTCGCCTATGGCCGCAATCTCGACATCCAGCGCGGACGGCTGCTGTTCAGCAATGGCCTGATCAGCGATCCGGGGCTGGATCTGCGCGCGGTCAAGAAATTTCCGGACATCACGGCCGGGGTCAACGTGCGCGGCACGCTGCGCGCCCCGCGCATGACGTTCTTTTCCGATCCCGAGGTGGCGCAGTCGCAGATCGTCTCGCTGCTGCTCGCCGGCGGCTCGCTCGAGAGCCTGCAGAATTCGACCGATCCGGCCGCGCGTTCCAACGCCGGTCGCTCCGATGCGCTGATGCAGGGCGGGGCGATCCTGGCGCAGCAGGTCGGCGGCCGCTTCGACATCGAGGCCGGCGTCGAGCAGGACATGACCAACGAGACCTCGCTGGTGCTGGGGCGCTACCTGTCACCGCGCCTGTACGTCAGCTACGGCGTCGGCCTGGTCGAGGCCATCAATACCGTCAAGATGCGCTATACGATCGGCGATCACTGGACCATCAAGACCGAAGGCGGCACCCAGCGCAGTGCCGACCTGGTGTTCACGATCGAAAGGTAGTGCGGCGTGAGCGGCCGGGCAGGTGCGCCCGGCCGCTCTCACGGGCCGTTATTTCTTGCGCCGCGCCTTGCCAGCCTTGCGCTTGCCGGCACCGGACTTGCGGGCCGCCTTGCGCGCCGGTTTGCGCGCCGACCTGGCCGCGCTCTTCCTGCGCGATGCCTTCTTGGCCGGCTTCTTCTTGGCCGCCGGTTTCTTCTTGGCCGCCGCCTTTTTCGGCGCCGCCTTCTTTTTGGCCGCCTTCTTCTTGGCCGCCGCTTTCTTGGGTGCTGCCGGCTTGGGCCGCCGGCTTGGGTGCCGCCGGCTTGGCGGCGGCCGGCTTGGGCGCCGGCGTGCTGGGCGCTGCCGGTGCCTTGGCGGGCGCGGGTTTGGCCGCGGCGGGCGTGGCCGCGGCAGGCTTGGCCGCGGCAGGCTTTACCTCCGGCTTCGCAGCGGCCGGCTTGGCGGCGGGTTTGCTCGGCGCTGCCGGCTTGGCGGCTGCGACCGAATGCAGCGCGAACATCGCGCCGCTCGGGTCGGTGATCTGCACGATGCGGCCGCCGCCCGGCACGTCCATCGGGCCGGTGATGACGCGACCGCCGGCCGCGCTGGCCGCGGCGCCGGCGGCATCGGCGCTGGGCACCGACGCATACGGCAGCCAGTAAGGCACCGGCGAGCGGTCCGGGTGCAGCTTGTACATGCCGCCGCGCTGCGCGCCGTCGGACCCGAAGATCAGGTAGGTCCCCTGCGGGCCCATGTCCATGCGATGCATCGCCTGCCAGCCGAACACCTTGCCGTAGAACTCGGCCGCGGCCTCGTTGTCGGTGGTCGCGAGCTCCAGCCAGGAGAAGCCGCCGAGCGGAGTCTCGCTCGAGCCGCTGCCCATGCTGCCCTGCGCCGGCTTGAAGATCGCAAAGGTGGCACCCTGCGGGTCGGTCAGGATCGCAAACCGCCCGACCGTCGGGATGTCGGCACCCGGCTTCTTGACGTGGCCGCCGAGGCGCTCGATCGACGCCGCGGTCGCCTCGACGTCGGTCACCCCGATGTACGGCAGCCATTGCGGTTTCGCCCCCATGGCACGTGCCGCCTCCGGCAGGCGCATCATGCCGGCGTAGGAGCCGCTGCCGATCCCGAATTGGGTGTAGCTCGGGTCGGCGGCGGAAGGCTGCGCATGCCAGCCGACAACCTTGGAATAGAAGGTCGCCGCGGCCGCGGTGTCCTCGGTCATCAGTTCCTGCCACACGAATCGACCGTGAATGCTTCCCTGTGCCATGACATACCCCTTGTTTTTCGCGCGTGATTGGATTTTATCGCGCCCGTGTGTACACAAGATAACTGAAGCGATCAGCCCCCGGTAGTGTGAATGTAGGCAGTGGCTCTTCGGGACCGCGCCGGGCGGCGCGCGCACCGTCCCCGGGCCGCCCGGGGGCACCGGGCGGTGCGCGGCAGGCGACCGCGGGCGCCCCGCCCTTGCCACTGGCTGCATTTTTATGCATACTTCGGAAAATTTATGCACGGGCTGCCATGCTGACCGACCGCCACCATTTCGAGCGACGCAACGCGATCCTGCGCATCCTGCGCAGCGGCGTCGTGCGCCGTCAGAGCGACCTGGCGCAGCTGCTGCGCCGCGACGGCTTCGAGGTCACGCAGTCCTCGGTGAGCCGCGACCTGCGCGAGCTCGGCGTGCTCAAGGCGAGCGGCCGCTACCTGGTGCCACCGGATGAGATCTCGCGCGCCAATGGGGATTTCGGCGCGCTGGCGCCGTTCGTGCGCGCGGTGCGACCGGCTGGCTCATCGATCACCGTCATCAAGACCAGCATCGGCGCGGCGCCCAGCGTCGCCGTTGCGGTGGACAAAGCCGAATGGCCGGAGGTCGTCGGCACGATCTCCGGCGACGACACCATCTTCATTGCCACTGCGGACGGCCGCGCGCAGCGGCGACTGATCGACCGACTCCATACCCTGTTCCGCAGCTGAGATTTCCCATGAAGCAGACCCTCAAGGCGGGCGAGACGCCCATCGTGCTGGCCTATTCCGGCGGCCTGGACACCTCGTTCCTGGTGCCGTGGGTGGCGGAGAACTATCAGCGGCCGATCATCACCGTGACGGTGGACACCGGCGGCATCGACGCTGCGGCAGCCAGGCTGCTGCGCGAGCGCTCGGCCGCGCTCGGCGCCATCGCGCACCACCAGGTCGATGCGCGCGCCGATTACTTCGAGCAGGTGCTGCGCTTCCTGATCATGGGCAACGTGCGCCGCGGCCAGCTCTATCCGCTGTGCGTCGGCGCCGAGCGCGTGATGCAGGCGCAGACCATCGCGCGCATGGCGCGCACGCTCGGCAGCAACATGATCGCGCACGGCTGCACCGCCGCCGGCAACGACCAGGTTCGGTTCGAAGTGGCGCTGCGCACGCTGGCGCCGGACCTCGAGGTGCTGGCGCCGGTGCGCGACCGGGCGTTCAAGCGCAGCGAGGAGCTGGAATACCTGCAGCAGCGCTCGCTGCCGGTGCCGCCGTTCGGCGCCGCCTATTCGATCAATCGCGGACTGTGGGGCGTGACCATCGGCGGCAAGGAGACGCTGACCTCGAGCGGCAGCATTCCCGATGAGGCCTGGGTGCTCTCGCGCGATGCGTTCACGCGGCCAAGCGCGCCCGAGCGGCACCACATCCGCTTCGAGCGCGGCCGCCCGGTGGCGCTCGATGGCCACGCGATGGCCGCGGTCGAGCTGATCGAACGGCTCGAGTCCCTGACGGCGCCGTTCGGCATCGGTCGCGGCATTCATCTGGGCGACACCATCATCGGCACCAAGGGGCGGGTGGCGTTCGAAGCGCCCGCGGCCGACGCGCTGCTCACCGCGCACCGCGAGCTCGAGAAGCTGGTGCTCACGCCGCGCCAGCAGCGCATCAAGGAATCGGTCGCGCAACCCTACGGCGACCTGGTGCACGAAGGCCAGCTGCTCGATCCGGTGTGCCGCGACATCGAGGCGCTGCTGCTGTCGTCGCAGGAGCGGGTCAGCGGCGAGGTGCATCTGCTGCTGCGCCCGGGCTCGCTGTTCGTCGAGGGCGTGGAGTCGCCGTACTCGCTGATGGCCGCCTCCAAGGGCGTCTACGGCGAGGCCGCCGGCGAATGGAGCGCGACCGACGCGCTCGGCTTCTCCAAGATCGTCGCGCTGACCGGCGTGTTCCACCGGCGCGCCGGCGAAGCCGCCGCGCAGCTGGCCGCGACCCCGTCCACGCCGCCCGCAGCAGCGGCGCCGGCGACACCGGCGAGGCGGCCATGAAGACCGTGATGGTCGACAAGATCGCCTCGGTCACGCAGGCGTGTGCGCTCGGCCAGGAGCTGCGGCTGTCGAACGACATCCCGGCCGAGGAAGGCGTGGTCATCGTCGCCGAGGTGCTCAACAACAAGTCCACCTACAACACCCTGGAGCTGACCAGCGGCCGCATGGCCAAGGTCGGCAAGGGCGACATCGTGGTCGGTGCGCTCGGCCCGCGGCGCGCGCTGTTCGGCTATTCGGGCCACGTGCCGAGCGAGCTCAAGCCCGGCGATGTCATCCAGATGCTCAACATCGGCGGGGTGATGGGCATCTGCGACTCGGAGACCGCGGACAAGGGCAAGCCGTTCGATTGCCGGGTGCTCGGAGTGGTGCTGCAGTTCCCGTATCTCGGCGAGCGCATCGGCGTGCCGGCGCGCGTCGGCCTGCGGCCGCTCGATTTCAACGCCACGCTCGACACCCGCGGCGTGCCGGTGGTGGCGCTCGCCGGCACCTGCATGGAGGCCGGCAAGACCGCCGCCGCCGCGGCCATCGTCGGCCGCATGCGCCACCGCGGCCTGACCGTCGATGCCTTCAAGGCGACCGGCGTGTCGCTGCGCCGTGACATCCTCGCGTTCCAGGACGCCGGTGCCCGGCGCACGATGATCTTCACCGACCTCGGTGTCGTCACCACGACCTCGCGCACCGGCCCGGCACTCACGCGCACGATGCTGAGCGAGCTGTCGGCCGGCAAGCCCGATGTGATCGTATTCGAGCTCGGCGACGGGCTGCTCGGCACCTACGGCGTCGATGCGATTCTCGAGTGCCCCGACATCCGGCGTGCGCTGAGCGCCGTGGTGCTGTCGGCCAACGATCCGGTCGCCGCCTGGGGCGGCGTGAAACTGCTGCGCGAGCGCTTCCAGGTCGAGCCCTGCGTGGTGACCGGCCCGTCGACCGACAACCAGGTCGGCATCGAGATCATCCGGCAGCAGATGCAGGTTGCGGCCTTCAACGCGCTGAGCGATGCGGCCGCGCTGGGCGATCACGTGATCGATGCGATCGGCGTCGGCGGCCAGGCACGGCAGGCGGCCGGAGCCGCGGACTGATGCGCCGGGCACGCGAGGCGCGGCGATCGATTCCCGCCGTCGTGCTCGGCGGCACCGGCTATGTGGCCGGCGAGCTGCTGCGCCTGATCGGCGGCCACCCGCAGTTCTCGCTCGCCGGCATGCATGTCGGACAGCCGGCCCGGGGAACCGGTGGCGCAGGCGTTCGGCCATCTGGCCAGCGTGTTTCCGGATCTGCGCTTCCAGTCTCAGGCCGAGATCGAGGCCGTCGTCGAGCGCGAGGACTCGACCGCCATCTTCTCGGCCGCACCGCATGGCGCTGCGGCCGCACTGATCGATGCGCTGCTGACAAAATCCGAGGCCGCGGGCCGCGCGCCGCGCGTGGTCGACATCTCGGCCGACTTTCGCTACCGCTCGGCGGCAGCCTATGAGCAGGTCTACGGGCACGCGCATGGCGCGCCGGCGCGCCTCGAGTCCTTCAGCTGCGCGCTGCCGGAACATCTGCGCTCACTCGCGACCCCGCACGTGGCGCACCCGGGCTGCTTCGCGACCGCGGCGCTGCTCGCCTGCGTGCCGCTGCTGGCCCTGAATCTGACCACAGCCCGAGCTGTACATCGCCGCGGTCACCGGCAGCACCGGCTCGGGCCGCAAGCCCGGCGAGGGCACGCACCATCCGCTGCGCCACAGCGATCTGTATGCCTACAACGTGCTCGCGCACCGGCATGCCCCCGAGATCAGGGCCTGCGCGCTCGCGGCCACCGGCATCGAGGCGCAGATCGCGTTCGTGCCGCACTCCGGCCCGTTCGCGCGCGGCATTCACGCCACGGTGCAGGCGCGCCTGCGCAGCGCGCGCGACAGCGCGCAGATCGTCGGCGCGCTGCGCGAATACTATGCCGACTCGCCGTTCGTGCGCGTCGGCGATGCGCCGCCGCGCGTCAAGGAGGTGGCCGGCAGCAACTACGCGCGGCTGTCCGCGGTCAGCGATGGCCGCACGCTCGCGGTGATGTGCGCGATCGATAACCTGAACAAGGGCGCAGCCGGCGGCGCGGTGCAGTGGATGAACCGGCTCTATGGGCTGGCGGAAACCGCCGGCCTCACGGCGCCGGCGCTCGGCTGGACTTAGAGCAGGCCGTACGCTCATGCGCACATCATTCACGAGGGATCGCATCCAGAGTGCATTTTTCGTTATGAAAAATGCACTCTGGATACGATCCCTCATCAAGGAGTACACGTGAGCGCGCAGCCCACATCATCGTCCAAGCCAGGGCCGGCGCCGGCGCCTGCGATACCCGATTTCCTCGCACCGGTGTTCGCGCAGTATCCGCTGCCGGTGGTCAGCGCCGAGGGCGTGTGGCTGCACACCCGCGATGGCCGCCGCGTGCTCGATCTGTACGGCGGGCATGCGGTGGCGGCGCTCGGCTACGGGCACCCGCTGTGGACGCGCGCGCTGACCGAGCAGGCGCGCTCATTGAGCTTTCAGAGCAACGCCGTGCCGGTGGACGTGCGGGTGCGCGCCGCGCAGCGCCTGATCCGGTTCTCCGGCCTTGACTTCAACAGCGTGTTCTTCGTCAACAGCGGCGCGGAGGCGAACGAAAACGCGCTCAAGATGGCCTTCACGATCACTCGTCGCACGCACGTCGCGGCGATCGAGCATTCGTTCCACGGCCGCACCGCCGCCGCCGGCGCAATCACCTGGGGCGCGGCCGCGAAGTGGTACGGCTTTCCGCGCACGCCGTTCGACGTCAGCTTCATCCCGCGCCGGGACGCGGCCGCGGTGGCGAGCCAGATCGGTGAGCATACCGCGGCGGTCATCGTCGAGCCGGTGCAGGGTGTCGGCGGCGCGTTCGACCTCGGCGCGCCGTTCCTGCAGGCGCTGCGCGCGCGCTGCGATGAGACCGGCGCACTGCTGATCTTCGATGAGGTCCAGTGCGGCATGGGCCGGGTCGGTGAGCCGTTCGCGGCCGGGCTCTACCGCGTGCAGCCGGACATGATCACGACCGCCAAGGCGCTGGGCGCCGGCTTTCCGTGCGCGGCGCTGCTGATGTCGCCGCGGGTCAGCGCGGCGGTGAAGCTCGATGCGCTCGGCACCACCTTCGGCGGCGGACCGATGGCCTGTGCGGTGATCGAGGCGGTGATCGAGGCGATCGAGTCCGAGCAGTTGCTCGAGCGCGTGCGCACTATCTCGGCGCTGATCCGCAGCCGCTGCCTGGTCGGACCGGTGATCGCCCATCAGGGCGCCGGGCTGCTGATCGGCCTGCGCACAGCCAGGCCGGCTTCGCTGATTCACGCCGCACTGCTCGAACGCGGCATTCTCGCCGGCACCAGCGCCGACCCGGGCATCCTGCGACTGTTGCCGCCCTACGTGCTCGAAGCCGCGCACGTCGAGCTGCTGCGCGCCGCGTTGCTCGACATCGGCGCCTGAAGATCGGCGATGCGACGATTCATCGACCTGGCCGATTTTTCCCGTGACGAGCTGCTGTCGCTGCTCGAGCTTGCACGGCGGCTGGAGACGCGACCGGAGCCGCACGCGCTGGCCGGCAAGGTGCTCGGGTTGCTGTTCATGAACCCGTCACTGCGCACGCTGGCCTCGTTCCAGAGCGGCATGGCGCGACTCGGCGGCAGCTCATTCGTGATCACCCCGGGCAGCGGCACCTGGCAGATGGAGTCGCGCGACGGTGTGGTGATGGACGGCATCGCGGCCGAGCATCTGCGCGAAGGGGTACCGGTCCTCGCCTCCTACTGCGATGCGCTCGGCATCCGTGCGTTTGCCGACGGCAAGGACCTGGCCGCGGACCTGGGCGAGCGCAAGTTCGCCGCGATGGCGAGCCTGGTCGACAAGCCGCTGATCAATCTCGAATCCGCGATCAACCATCCGTGCCAGTCGCTGGCCGACTGGAAAACGCTCGATGAGCTCGGTGTCGCACGCCGGGGCAAGTTCGTGCTCAGCTGGGCCTGGCATCCGCGCGGCCTGCCGCTCGCGGTGCCGGCGGCAACGGTGCACATGGCGGCGATGCGCGGCATGGAGGTCGTGGTGCTGCGGCCCGAGGGCTTTGCGCTGCCGGGACCGGTCATGGACAAGGCGCAGCGCGCGGCCGTCGCGGCCGGCGGCTCGCTGCGCGAGAGCAGTGATCGGCGCGAGGCGCTCGAGGGTGCGCACGTGGTGTACGCGAAGGAATGGGCCGGCACCGCAGACTACGGCAACGAAGCGGCGGACCTTTCGGCGCGGCGCGGCCTCAGGGACTGGTGCCTCGACGAATCCTGGTTCTCGCAGGCGCGCGAGGATTGCCGGCTGATGCATTGCCTGCCGGTGCGGCGTAATGTCGCGATCGCCGACAGCCTGCTGGATGGCCCGCGCAGCGTGGTGCTGCGACAGGCCTACAACCGCCTGCCGGCGCAGATGGCGGTGCTGTACCGACTGCTCAAGCCCACGGAGTAACCACGAGCGACATGATCCTGCATCGATCCGACCACGCTGCGATGATCCGCGCGCTGCGCAATGCCGCGCCGTACATCCGCCTCTACAAGGGCAAGATCTTCGTCGTCAAGGCGGGCGGCGCGGTGTTCGGTGACGCGGCGCTCACCCACGCGCTGATCGAGCAGCTCGCGATCCTGCACTACCTGGGCGTGCGCGTGGTGATGGTGCACGGTGGCGGCCCGCAGCTGACCGAGCTGACCGAGGCGCTGGGCGTGCCGACGCGCATGGTCGAGGGCCGGCGCATCACCGACGAGAAGTCGATCGATGCCACCTCCATGGTGCTCAACGGCCTGATCAATACCCGCATCCTCGCCATCTGCCGTGATCTGGAAATCAGCGCCGTCGGGCTCTCGGGCGTCGATGCCGGACTGATCCGTGCGCACCGGCGGCCGCCGGTGCATGTCGGCGGTCACGTCGAAGCGGTGGATTACGGTTTCGTCGGCGACATCGACTCGGTCGACGTCAGCGTGATCCGCCAGCATCTGGACAACGGCATCATGCCGGTCATCAGCCCGCTGTCGGCCGATGACAAGGGCACGCTGCTCAACATCAATGCCGACACGGTGGCCGCGGCGATCGGCGCCGCGCTCGGCGCCGAGAAGCTGATCCTGTGCACCGGCGCTCCCGGCATCCTCGAGCGCGTCGACGATCCCTCGTCGATCATCTCCTATACCGACCTCGCCGGACTGCATCGCCTGCGCCATGAAGGCCGCATCCTCGACGGCATGCTGCCCAAGAGCAAGGCGATCGAGCACGCGATTCGCGGCGGCGTGCGCCGGGTGCACGTGATCTCGTACACCGCCACCGACAGCATCCTCGCCGAGGTGTTCACCAATGAGGGCACCGGCACGCTGATCGTGGCCGACGTCAACGCACTCACGCCGGCCGAGCAGCAGGGCAGCACATGACACGGCTGTGGGACAAGGGCACGGCGCTCGATGCGCGGGTGCTGCACTACACCGCCGGCGAGGACTTCGCGCTCGATGCGCGGCTGGTGCCCTACGACGTGCGCGCCTCGATCGCCCACGCCGAGATGCTGCATTCACAGCGACTGCTGTCGGCGCAGGACCTGGAACTGATACGCGACGCACTCACGGCCATCGGCGAGGAGCACCAGCGCGGGCTGTGGCAGATCGAGCTCGGCGACGAGGATGGCCAGACGGCGCTGGAACGGCGGCTGACCGCGCGCATCGGTGCCGCCGGCGGGCGCATCCATCTCGGACGCTCGCGCAACGACCAGGTGCTCACGGCACTGCGGCTGTATCTGCGCGATGCGATCGCGCAGCTCGAAGCCGGTGCGCAGGCCGTGGCCGCGGCGCTCGATCGCCTGGCACAGCGCCAGGGCGCAACGGCGCTGCCGGGCTATACCCATATGCAGCAGGCGATGCCGAGCTCGGTGGGTCTGTGGGCCGGCGGCTACGCCGCCGAGCTGCGCGATGATGCCGGCGGCATCGGCAGCGTGCTGCGGCGCCTCGAGGCCAATCCGCTCGGCTCGGCGGCCGGCTATGGCACGCCGGGGCTGCCGCTCGATCGCGAGGCGACCACGCGCGCGCTCGGATTCGAGCGCACCCAGGAGCCGGTCACCGCGGTACAGCTCTCGCGCGGCAAGGCCGAGGCGCAGCTGCTGTTCGAGCTGGCGCTGTTGCTGCAGGACCTCGGGCGCCTGGCCGCCGATCTGCTGCTGTTCTACACCCAGGAATTCGCGTTCGTCGACCTGCCCGATGCGTTCACCACCGGCTCGTCGATCATGCCGCAGAAGCGCAACCCCGACCTGTTCGAACTGGTGCGGGCGCGCAGCGCCACCGCACTCGCCTGCCTGACCGAAGCGCTGTCGATCTGCGCCAAGCTGCCGTCGGGCTACCAGCGCGACCTGCAGCTGCTGAAGTTTCCGCTGTTCCGTGGCATCGATATCGGCTCGCAGACGCTCGACATCGTGGCGGCCGGGCTCGACGCGCTAAGATTCCGCCCTGAGCGCATCCGCCTCGATCCGGCCGTGCACGCGACCGAAGAAGCCTTTGCGCTGGTCGTCAAGGAAGGCATACCCTTTCGCGAAGCCTATCAGAGGGTGGCGGCGCGCTACCTGCGCAAGGACTGATCGCTATGGACGCCGAGCCGAACACGGCCATCAACCCGCCGACTGCGAGCGACAGCCCGCTGCGCGGCCTGATCGAGTACACCCACTGGATCTACGCGCTGCACTCGCTGTCGGTGCTGAGCGCCGTGCTGACCACGCATCTGGTGGCCTGGCGGTTCGTCGTCGGCCTGCCGTCGATCATCGCGGTGATCATGAACTACGCGCGCCGCTCCGAGACCCGCGGTAGCTGGCTCGAATCCCACTTCCGCTGGCAGATCCGCACCTTCTGGTTCGCGTGGCTGTGGATCGCCGTGACGCTGATCATCGCGATGCCGCTGGTGCTGCTGGCCGGACTCGGCTTCCTGATCGGCCTGTTCGGCTTCGGGCTGGTCGGCCTGTGGGTGATCTATCGCATCGTGCGCGGCTGGCTGACGCTGCGCGACGGTCGGGCGATGCCGCAGCCTGGTGCACCGGCGTGAGAGCGGCGGCGCGCAGCGTACTGTGGCTGGCGCTGATCGCGGTGGCGGTCGGCGGCGCAACGCTGAGCGCCTGCGGTCAGAAGGGACAGCTCTACCTGCCGAGCCAGAAGAAATCCAAGGTGCCCCCGACGCAGCAACCGCAAGGCACACCGGCCCCGGATGCGGCGCCGCCCGCGCCGGCTCCCGCCGCGCCGTCCTGACCTGCGCGAGCAGGGATCCGCGGGCCGCAGCGCGCACCAAAGCCACGCGCGCCGAGGATTATTTGATCAGGCCCTCGGCCTTCATCGCGCTGACCACCGTGGGGCGTTTTGCCAGCTCGTCGTGATAGCGCTTGAGGTTCGCCCATTTCGCAAGATCGATGCCCGCGTGACCGGACCAGCCCAGAACCACGAACAGATACGCGTCCGCGACCGTGAAGGTATCGCCCAGCAGATAGGCCTTCGAGCCCAGCGCCGTGTTGAGCCAGTCGAGGCGCTTGGCAAGATTGCCGCGCATGTACTGCCGGGTCTCCTCGCCCGCGGCCGGATTGAACAGCGGCGAGAAGTTCTTGTGAATCTCGGAATTGATGAACGCCAGCCACTCGATGAGTCGATAGCGCTCGAGCGTGCCACCGGCGGGCGCGAGCCTGGCCGCCGGGTTGCGGTCCGCAATGTAGAGCAGCACCGCGACGTTCTCCGTGAGCACCTGCCCGTCATCCAGCTTGAGCGCCGGCACATAGCCCTTTGAATTGACCTGCTCGTACTGCAGACCGTCCGAGGTCCTGCGGTTCTTGCGCTCGAGCACCGCCGTCTCGAACTTGACCCCTGATTCGTACAAGGAAATCAGTGAAGCCAGCGAGCAGGCGCCGGCCATGTAGTACAGTTTCATCGGACTCTCCAAGCTCGCGCGCGGGATCGCCATGCTAGCGGCGCGGGCGGACTTCGCAAGGGCCGGGATGATCAGCGCACCTGTGCCCGATGCGGCGTTGCCCTCACCCCCCCGTCCCGCCCGATGGCGCGGGCAATATTTCATCGGTTCGAGCGTCTATCCTGGTATGGACGGTGCACTGGCAGTCCCCCGAATGACGCTCGAGGACAACTCGCGAATCGCGGCCGCGGTGGCTACCCAGGGGCCCCGTCTGCGCGCGTTCGTGCGCCGACAAGTCGCCGACCTGGGCGAGGTCGAGGATATCGTGCAGGACACGTTTCTCGAACTCGTCTCCGCCTACCGCCTGCTGCAGCCGGTCGAGCACCTGGCCGCCTGGCTGATGCGGGTGGCCCGCAACCGCATCATTGATCGGTTCCGGGCGCGCTCTCGCCGCAGCTCGCTGCGCGATGCATCCGGCCCCGCGGCCGTCGACTCCTCCCCCGAATCCTCGGGCGTGCTCGAGGACTGGCTTGCACCCGCCGATTCGGGCCCGGAGGCCGCTTACGTGCGCGGGGTGCTTGCCGAGGAGCTGGTCGCGGCGCTCGATGAGCTGCCAGCGCAGCAACGCGACGTGTTCATCGCGCACGAGCTGGACGGACGCTCTTTCAAGGAACTCGCTGCCGAGACCGGCGTTGCCCTGAACACGCTGCTCGGCCGTAAACACGCCGCCGTTCGCCATCTGCGTCAACGGCTCGAGGACATTCGTTCGGAATTCGACACCTAGAGGATGCCGTCATGAAGCGATTTTGGGTTATCAGGGGTCTTAAATTTCTGGTCTTTGCCGCGGTCGCGGTTACCGTCGTTGGCTACGTGGTGATGTCGCTCTGGAACTGGGTGGTCCCCGCGGTAACGGGCTTCCATCCGGTGACCTATCTGCAGGCACTGGCGCTGCTGGTGCTGTCGCGCCTCCTGTTCGGTGGCCTTCGCGGGGGCGGCGGGCATTGGCGCCAGCGCCTGCGCGAGCGCTGGGAACAGATGACGCCCGAGCAGCGTGAGCAGTTCCAGGGCTTCGTCGGGGCACGTCACGGCTGCCGTGCGGCTCACGCGCCGCAGCCCCCGGTATCAGGACAGGCCCCGTGAACGCGCGCCGTTGCAGCCGGGAAATCGCTCAACCGTAGTTTGCGATCAGGCTTCGCGGCGGCGCAGCAGCCCGGCGACGTAGGGCGCGGCGGCACTGTCCGGAAACACGTCATGATCCAGCGCGCCCGCGCTGATCTGCAGGTGCTCGTGCAGCACGCTCTTCATCACCGAGCGCAGATCGAGCGTCGGTTTCAGGTCGCGCTGCTGATACAGCGCCCGCGACGACAATCCCGGCCAGTCCGCCAGCACGCGCCCACCCGCGACCGCGCCGCCGAGCAGCAACGCGGCGCTGGCCGTGCCGTGATCGGTGCCGCGTGTGCCATTGGCTGCCGCGGTGCGGCCAAACTCGGTGGCGAGCAGCACCACGGTTCGCGGCCAGACATCCGCCAGCGTGTCCTTCAGCATGCGCAGGCCCTGATCGAGCACCGTCAGGCGCGTGCGCAGCTGTCCCTGCGCGCCGCCCTCGTTGAAATGCGTGTCCCAACCCGTGGTGTCGAACACGGCCACCGCCGGACCATCGTCGCGACGCAGGAAGCCGGCGGCGGTGCGCACGGTCTCGAGGTAGCGATCCGCGGTCGATCGAGCGGCCGGGCGCATCGCCTGCGCGTCCCCGGCGTCGCTCGCCATCGTCGGCGCCGGCACCTGTTCGGCCTGACGGCCAGTGGCGAGCGCCTCGGCCAGGCGACGCGCCAGCAGCGGATCGCTGGCGTAGCGATCGGCAATGCGCCGCAGCGTGTCGTCGTCGAGATCGGGCAGCACCGAGGGCGACCACGACGCCACCTCGGCGGATCCGCGCAGCACCAGCGGGACGTTCTGTGCCAGCGCCACGCCACTCTCGCGGCCACGCCGATTGCTCGCTGGCAGGTTCACCAGGGCACGATTGAGCCATCCGGTCGGGGTGGCGTGCGGCTGCGTCATGCCGCTCTCGAGCACGTCCTGGCCGTCGAAGTGCGAACGTTCACGGTAGGCGGTGGCAACGGCCGGCATCACCAGCAGTTCGCGTGCAGCATAGGCTTGGTGCAGAAAGGACAATCCGGGGTTGAGACCGAAGAATCCATCGAGCGCCAGCGCTCCATCGGTGGCCCCCGGCGCGGCAATCGCGAGCTCGCCGCGCAGGCGCGCATAGTCCGGATCGGCATACGGCGGCACCGCCGACAGCCCGTCGAGCGCGCCGCGCAGGATCACGAACACGAAGCGCGACGGGCCGGCGGCCGGCGCCGCAAAGCTGTAGCGCGCGGCCAGTGCGGCCGCGCTGGCGGCCACCCCGAGCTTCAGCAGCGAGCGTCGATCGATCAGCTGATAGCGATGCATCGGCATGGCCTCATCGTCGCAGGAATTCCGGAGCCGTCAGCAGCAGTGTCATGGCCTGCGCGTCGCTGGCGGAGCGCTGCAGACTCACGCGCGTCTCATCGCTGTAGTTGCTGCCCAGCAGCTGCGCACCGAGCTCGGCGATCGCGCGTGTGCCGCCGAGCCGCTGCGCGACGCTATCGGCGAATTCAATGCGCTTCATCAGCGCGGACGCGCCGTCCCAGTCGTCGCTGCGATCGGGCCAGCCGGCGGGCGAGCCGGGCCCGAACGGACGCTGGCCGAGCAGGTTGAAAGCCCCGATCGATCGCGGTCCGTCCGCGACCGGCAGCTGCAGGCCGCGATAGATCGAGATCACATAGTCCTGCGGCGTCTTGTATTTCGCCAGCGGCGTCTGCCAGGCTTGCTCGCATGCGATCAGCGCGCGGTAGACCTGCGGCAGGTCCCCGCCGCTGCGCTCGAACGCCTTGGCGATGCGCGCCACGGCCTCCGGCGGCGGATCATCGGCAATGAAGTGACGTGCGAGCTTGGTGGCGATATGCCGCGCCGTCGGGCTCGCCAGCGCCAGATCGTTCAGCACCGCGCGCCCCTGGGCCTGCTCGGCCTGATCGTAGCGGCGGTGAAACACCGTCTGCGCGCCGGGCTCGTGCAGCAGCGGCCGGAACAGGAACTCTCCGGTCACGCCGGCCTGCATCGGCCCGGCGCCTTCGCCACCGCCGAGCGACCAGCCCGTCAGTACCTTGGCAAAGCTGGTGACGTCGGCCTGGGTATAGCCGGCATCGACACCGAGCGTATGCAGCTCGAGAATTTCGCGCGCCAGATTCTCGTTCAACCCGAGCGTGCGTTCGCGGCGGGCCGCGCGCTGCGCCAGCACCGAAGTCGGTCCGACCGAGCGCTGGTTGTCCAGATACAGCAACATCGCCGGGTGCTGTTCCACCGCGAGCAGCAGCTCACGGAAATTGCCGAGCACGTGCGGCCGGATCGCCTCACGCTCGAGACTGCCGGCGATGCCGAGCACCGCCAGCTTGTCAACCGACACCGCAAAATGATTGCTCCAGAAGTACACCAGCCGTTCGACCCACGGGCGCTCGCTCGCCACCGCGTTGCGCAGGCGCGCCTGGACTTCGGCGAGGTAGACCGGCCGGTACAGCGCCGGCAGGCGCATGATCGCCGCCAGCGCCTCGCTCGCAGTGCTTGCCGGCGTCGTCGCCGTCGCGGCAGCCGTATCGGCGCCGAGCGGCGCATGGCGTCGCAGCGCCTGAATCTGCTGTCGCAGGGCCGCCGCATCCTTGAGGATGTCCGCCGACGCTCGCAGACCCGCAGCTTGCAGCAGCGGCGCCGGGCCGTGCAGCTGAGCCTCGAGCCAACCGCGTGCGTCGCTGCCCATGAGGTCGAGATCGCCGGGCCTGGCGCCCAGGCCGAAGCGATTGGCGGCAATGGCGGCGGCGTGATCCAACGACACGGGGCACCCTCAAGGTCTGCAGGCGCGAGCCAGCGCCTGACCGGATGAGCGCGCCAGATGCCGGATCGTTGACCGCGCGGACGGGGTAGAATTATGTCTGCTGAAGAATCGCTTGCAGGCGGCTGCTCTCATCCGAATCTCCCGGTGGAAGATCATGGGCGACGCAGGGACGCGACATTTCTACGAATTCAGCGAATTCCGGCTCGATCCGCAGCAACGACGGCTGATCAGCAGCGCGGACGGTCGGCCGATTCCGCTGGTTCCGAAGGCATTCGACACTCTGCTCTATCTGATCGAGCGGCGCGGTGAACTGATCGGCAAGACCGATCTGATGAAGGCCATCTGGCCCAACCTCGTGGTCGAGGAGAACAGTCTCAATCAGAGCATTTCGGCGATCCGCCGTTCGCTCGGTGAGCGCCCCGGCGAGCACCGCTTCATCGTGACTGAACCCGGCCGAGGCTATCGCTTCGTCGCCGATGTGCGGCTGGCCAGCGCGCTTCCGGCCGACGGTGCGCGTAGTCAGCCCGCCAGCCCGCAGTCGGCGGCTTCGCCGCCTCCGACACCCCGGCCCGCCACCTACCGATCCATCGCGGTACTGCCGTTTGCCAATCTGACCGGCGATCCCGCCCGGGATTACATCAGCGACGGCCTCGCCGAGGAATTGATCCACACCCTGGCTCGCATTCCGGGCCTCAAGGTCCCATCACGCACGTCGTCGTTTGCTTACAAGGGCCGCAGCATCGACCTGCGACAGATCGCGCGCGATCTCGACGTCAGCGCCGTGCTGGAAGGCAGTGTGCGCAGCGCCGGCGAGCGCATCCGTGTCAGCGCACAGCTGATCGACGGCAACAACGGCTTCCACCTGTGGTCGCAGCAGTACGATCGCGAGCTGGGGGATCTGTTCAAGCTTCAGGACGATTTGGCGTTCGCGATCGTCGAGACCCTGCGCCTGACTCTGGATGGCAAGACCGCCGGCGGCTCGCTGCACGAGCCGCCGACGCGCGACCCGGAGGCCTATCAGCTCTATCTGCAGGCGATGTCGCTGCAGGGGCGAATGTCTCCATACGAAGGCATACCGCGGGCCGTGCGCTTGATGGAACGAGCCATCGAGCGCGATCCAGATTTCGCGCGTGCTCACAGCGCAATTGCGGCCATGCGGGCCACGGCGATCGCTCTGGACGTTCGTTTGCCCGGTACGCTGGCGGATTCGGAACGCGACATCCTCGCGAGCCTGGCGATCGATTCGAGTCTCGGCGCCACGCACGCCGCGCTCGGCGTCATCTACAGCGCGCAGGGAAAATGGGTCAGCGCGCAGGAGCGATTTCGTGAGGCGCTGGCCCGCGACGACAACGATCCATCGACGCATCAGGCCTACGGCATGCATCTGCTCGCGACCGTTGGCTTGCTGCGCAGCTATGCGAATTCGTCGCTGCAGGCGCATCGCCTGGCGCCGGCGCTGCTCGGACCACTGCTCAATCTCGCGGTCGCGCACATGATTCTGAATCAGGCCGAACCCGCACGCCGCTACGCCGAGCTCGCCGCAGAGCTCGGTGTTCCGCGCACGGCCGGACCGCTGCAGGATATCCTGGCTCAGCTGGAGATCCGCGACGGGCACTTCGACCAGGCGGCGGAATTGGCGGTGGCCGGCCTGCCCCCCGAGGTTGCAGCCGACGGCGGCGACGAGACGGTGCGCCAGCAGTTCCGGGTACTGCGTGACCGCAGCGACGTTCGCCCACAGATCGAGGCATTGGAGCGGCTGCACGCTCACTCGGATCAGGGCGCGATGACGCAGTTGATGCAACGACGCTTCATGCTGTGGTACACGCAGCTGGGCGCGCTCGACCAGGCGTTCGCTCTGGTTTCGCAGTCACTGGACCACTTCGCGCGCTTCGGCACCATCGGCATGGCCTGGGGTTTCCTGTGGATGCCGGAGATGCTCGCGTTCCGCCGTGATCCGCGCTTCCAGCTGCTGTGCCGGCGACTGGCGCTGTTCGACTACTGGAATGCGTACGGGCCGCCGGACAACTGCGAGCTGCGCGCCGGGCAACTGCTCTGCGGCTGACACTATTAGGATGCCCTGGCGTGCCAACACACCGCCTGTCTCGCGCTGAACGATCCTCCGCCGGCGGCGCCGGCGGGCTGTGCCGGCGGCTGCGTCTGGCGGCGTCGGCGGCGCTGATCGCGAGCCTCGCGAGCTGCTCGCTGGTCTCGCTGAAGAGTCCGGAAAAGCCGCTGTCCACGCGTGATCTCAACGCACGCATCCTGACGCACGAGTATTCCGCGCACTTCATCGCCGCCGTAGTGCAGACCGCCGATCGCATCTCCGCCGGCACTGAGGATCCGGCGGCGCGCCTCAACGCGCTGCGCTGGAAGATTGCCGCGTCGGATAACAGCGAGCGTGCCGCGAGCCAGATCGCGCCGATGATGGGACTGCTGGACACATGGGCGTTGTCGCTGCAGATGAAGCAGTACCTGGCCAATGGCGCGGGACGCAACCTGTTCGCGGGCCAGCAGCCGCTGGCGGTGACGCTCGCCACCGACCTGGCAGCACAGGCCGAGGAGCTGGCACGGCAGCTGCTGCCACGCGACGAGTTCGAATTCGACCAGCGGTTCGTCGAGGGCTACGCACACGAGAACCCGCTGCAAAGCCTCGAGTTCGCACGCGCGTCGATCGTGGATCTCTGGATCCACAACACCGGCGCCCAGGTCCGGCTGGTGGATTCGCTCGGCACGGTCCCCGAGGCGCTGGCGAACGCGGGCGACCTGCTGCGCATGTACGGCGACACCGGCCCTTCGCAGGTGCTGTGGAGGGGCCAGCTGGCGGTGCAGGAGTCCGGGCTGAGTGCCAAGGAATTGCAGACTGGGCTGCAGCGCCTGGATGAGCGCCTGGCGGCACTGCAGGTGATCGCCGATGAGACGCCGGGCCTGGTTCAGGGGGTGGTGCGCGATGTTCGCACGCGCTTCAATGCCTCCTGGGCCGAGATCATGGGCGAGCTGCACACCGAGGGCAGGACGCTGTCCGCCTCGGTCAGCGATGAGCGTCGGGCCACGGTGCAGGCGGTCGATGTCGAGCGCGCCGCGATCACCGCCGACGCCGCGCGCATTGCCGATCAGGTCATTCGCCAGGCCGGCGAGGAGGCGCGCCGGCTGGTGCGCGAGGCCATGTTCGTGGCCATCGCCCTGGCGCTGGTGCTGCTCGGCCTGCCGTTCGCCGCGGGCTATCTGCTCGGGCGTGCGCGTCACCCTCCCTGATCTCGCCGCCGGACGATCCCGCCGCAGTGCGCTGGCCAGCGCCCGCCGCGTCAGGGCGCCCTCGTCGAGGGCACCTCGGTCGCTGCCGCGGATCGGCTCAGGTGCTCGCGTGCGAGCCCGATGTGCTCGCGCAGCACGTAGAGCTGGTCGGCGTGTGAGCTGGGCATCCTGCGCGAGATCACCGACTTCTCGATTGCCTCGAGCCGATCGAGCAGCGCCGCCCGCCGTTCCTCCGTGAGCTCACCCAGCGACTCGCGCTCGAGCGCCATCAGTTCGCCGTAGCGGCGGTGGATGCGGCTCCTGATGCGCCAACCGTACAGTTGCGGCAGCAATCGAAACCCGGGGATCACGACCACCAGTATCGGCACCAGCACGACCAGCGCCCGATCGACCAGGCTCGCCAGCCAGAACGGCAGGTAGCGGTAGGCGAAGGCCTTATTGCCCGATTTGTAATAGCGTGCCGCCTCGGTGCTGATCGGAAAGTCGTGCGCCAGCGTCGTCGGAAACTGACCGGCCGATTGCAGCAGCGTGGCATGACCATGCACCTGGAACGCCGCTTCCAGCAGCAGGTCGGACAGCGCCGGGTGCAGGTCGGAATGCGCCAGCAGCTCGACGGTCGGCGCCAGCATGTTGATGTCGGCGCGCGGCAGATTCTCGCCCAGATCGAACGCGCCGG
The DNA here is from genome assembly GCA_963701975.1 of uncultured Gammaproteobacteria bacterium. Lineage (GTDB taxonomy): Bacteria > Pseudomonadota > Gammaproteobacteria > Steroidobacterales > Steroidobacteraceae > FEN-1191. The sequence goes on along the minus strand of OY969692.1, from coordinate 1,117,663 downwards.
CCGGCACCACCAGTTTGTTCAGATAGGGAAAGCGCCGCACGTAGGCGTCGGCTTGCGGGAAATCGAACAGACGGATACCGGCCGTGTGCAGCATTTCGCGGATGAATGCTGGCGAGGCTGAGTCCCCGGTCAGGAAAACCGCCTCCGCCTGCTGGTTCAGCAACGCGTTCATGGCCGCCTCGCCTTCCAGGTTCAGCAGCTGCGTCGTCCCCTGCGGCTCGATCTCATTGGCCTTCAGCAATGCCAGCGCCAGCGCGCGGGTGCCGCTGCCCTCCGGACCGATCGCGATGCGCTTGGAGCGCAGCTCCGATAGACGCTGCATCGGCTTGGCGTCGCGATAGAAGATCGTCAGCGGCACATAGAACATGCTGCCGAGCGACTCCACGTTGCTGCCATCCCCGCAGGTGGAGACTCCGGATTGCACCAGCCCGATATCCACGCCCGAATGCGCGTCGCACAGCCGGTTCAGGTTGTCGAGCGAGCCTTCGGAATGGATGATTTTGAGTTCGATGCCGTTGTGCGCCAGGATCTTCTGGTAGCGCTCGGCCATGGTTTCAAAGGTGCTGCCCTTGGGCCCGCTGCTCATCGTCAGCGTATGCGGCGGAGCCGGGCGCACAAAGTGCAGCGCCAGGAAAATGGCGGCTGCGCTGACCAGCGCGATCGGCCCGAGCGTCTCGGCAAGATCCCGCCACGACACCGCGCTGAACTTCAGCGGCAGGAACGACGCGGCCCCGCGCCTGCTCCTGTGCTCGCTCGCTTGTGGGTCGGATCCCATGGTCCACGCCCCGCCGATGCGCGCAGCCGGCAGGCATCACACCGCCGCGCCACCGTTTCACCTGGTTCGATTCCGTGCAGGAATCGATCATAGCATCCGGTGGCGCCGGGACCGTCACACGGCCTCGGCTTCCAGGATCGCAAGCGCCGGATCGGGTGTGGCTTCGAACGCCGTCACGCGAAAACCGCACGCCACGAGCAGCGTCTCGTGCTGCGAGCGCGTGCGCTCGCGGCCGCCGAGCACGGCGAGCATGCCGACGTCCATCAGCTTCGACACCGTGAAGCCGGCGTCCTCGGTGACGAACGCCTCGGCGATGACGAGCTTCGCCCCAATGCCACCCGCGCGGCGGATACGCTGCAGGATCTCGCGTACCTGCGCATCGCACCAGTCATGCAGGATGTACTTGAGCAGATACAGCTGCGCCTGCGGCAGCTCATCGCGCAGAAAATTGCCGGCAATGCGGCGTAGCCGCTGGTGCGTCGCGCCCGCGGCGCGTGCCAGCACTTCGGGCAGGTCAACCAGCAGGCCTCGGGCCTGCGGCGCGCGCTCCAGGATCGCGCCGATCAGGCGCCCCTCGCCGCCGCCGATGTCGGCAATCGTGGCGTAGCGGCTGAAATCGTAGCTCGCGAGCAAGGCCGCGTTGCTCTGGGACGTCATCGCGCTCATCGCGGCGTGGAAATGCGCGGCCTCTTGCGGGTGGTCCGCGAGGTACGGAAAGATCCCGGCCGGCGCAATCTCGCCGATGGCGGTCTCGCCGCTGCGCAGCGAATGATCGAGGCGTGCCAGTGCGGCCTGGTACAGCGGGCCGTTCAGCAGCCGGGCCACACTCGCTGCCGATGCCGGATGATCGGCACGCATCAGCCGCGATGCCGCCGAGTGGGCGTAGCGGCCATCGGGCGCTCGCTCGTACACACCGACCGCGGCGAGCAGCCGCAGCATCCGGTCCAGGCTCTCGGCATGGCAGTGCGTCGCCGCGGCCAGCTGCGCGGCGCTGCGTGGCTCGTCGCCGAGCGCATCGGCGATGCCGGCCTCGGCAACGACCTGCATGCAGCGCCCGATCCACACGCACAGCGTATTCAGATAGGCGCTGACGATGGGCCGCAGCGGCGGCGGCAGCTGTGTTTCCACGGCGTAGAACGGAACCATGACGGGCACCTTGCGCGGCTGACGAATCAGTGCGTCGTACGATGAGGTCGCGCCGTCAGGCTGCCAGGCAGCAGGTGTTCTGCGCGCCCGGCTCGGCGCCGCGGGCTGGTGGCTCCTCGGCGCTGGTGCGAGCCAGTGTGGCCAGCAGGCGCTCGCAGAAGTCGGGATCGGCGAGCGCGACCAGTCCGATATCGGCCAGTTCGGGCGGCAATACGGTCGTGAGATCAGACATTTGCGTACTCCTTGAGGTGTCGTTGCCATCGCGTCCGGCGCTTCGAGTGTTGGCCCTAGCCCGGTTTTCGCATGGGGCCTAGAATGATCCAAGGGTTCTGAAGAAGCTTTGGCGCCCGATTGAAGCTTTCTGAATTGCGCTGAATCAGGTGGGCTCATGGACGATGGCCGCGCAACGGGCGGGGTCTATGAATTTTCCGGCTTCCGGCTCGCCGCCGCGCAGCGCCGCCTGACCTCGCGCACCGACGGCCGGCCGATCGAGCTCACGCCCAAGGCCTTCGATGCATTGCTGTACCTGGTGCGGCATCCCGGCGAGCTGCTCGACAAAGCCACGCTGCTGCAGGCCATCTGGCCGAACGTGGTGGTCGAGGAGAACAACCTCAACCAGGTGATTTCGGCGCTGCGCCGGGCACTCGACGGCGGCGACGAGCGGCGCCTGATCGTGACCGTGCCGGGTCGCGGTTATCAGTTCGTGGCCGCGGTCACGCAAGCGACGGGGACGCGCACACCCGAGCTACCTGCGGACATGCCGGAGCCCGCACCGGCGCCGGCAGCGACGCCGACGCCGACGCCGACAGCTGTCCCCAGTCCTGGCAACCGGGCGTCGATCGCCGTGCTGCCGTTCGCGAGTTTCTCGAGCGATCCGGAAAAGGATTACTTCGGGGATGGCATCGCCGAGGAGCTGATTCATCTGCTCGCCCGCGTTCCGGGGCTCAAGGTGCCGGCGCGCACCTCCTCGTTCGCCTACAAGGGCCGCAATGTCGATGTGCGCCAGATCGCCCGTGACCTCGGCGTCAGCATGCTGCTCGAGGGCAGCGTGCGCAGCGCCGGCGAGCGCATTCGCGTCACCGCGCAGCTGGTGGAGGCCGATACCGGCTTTCACGTCTGGTCGCAGACCTACGATCGGCAGTTTGCGGACGTGTTCCAGCTGCAGGACGAACTGGCCGGTGCCATCGTGCAGGCGCTGCGGATCAGCCTGGGCGGGGAGCGGACGGCGCCACTGCGACAGGAGCCGCCGACAAAAGATGTCGAGGCTTATCGACTGTATCTGCAGTCGCGCGCGATCTGGTTCGGCGGAGCAGGCACCCGCGCCGATTGGGGCAAGGCGGCGCTGGCGCTGCTCGAGCGCAGCCTCGAGCACGATCGCAGCTTTGCCCGCGCCTACGCCATGCTCGGTGCGATCCAGAACTTTCAGTTCTCGCTGGGCGTGCAGGGACCGGAAATTCTGTTCGAGGCGCAGCGCTCGGTGGAGCACGCGCTCGCCCTCGACCCCGATCTGGCCGACGCGCATGCATTGCTCGGTGCGCTGCGAGGGACCCGGGGCCAATGGGTCGCGGCGGAAGCCTCGTTTCAGCGCGCGATCGCGCTCGATCCGGCCGAGGCGTTGACGCGGGCGTCATTTGCATTGTTCGTACTCGGGCCGGTCGGAAAGATGCAGCAGGCGTTCGAGCAGTCGAGCGAGGGCTTTCGCCTGGCGCCGGCGACTCCCGGGACCACGATCAACCTGGCCGGATTCTGTTCGCTGACCGGTCGCGATGCCGAGGCCGCGCGCTACGCACGCATGGCCGTCGACCTGGGATTCGGAGAACAGCAGGTGCCGCTGCCGATTTTGCGTTCCCAGGCCGCGCGTGCGGCCGGGCGCTATGCCGAGGCCGCTGATCACATGCTGCACACGATTCCGGCCGCGATTCTTGAACAGGGCCGCGACGTGGTTCGGCTGGTATTCGGCGCGCTCGGCGATGCCCGGCAGACGAGCAAAGCGATCACCGCTCTGCGTGCGTTGAACCGGACCGGCGATGCCGCGGTCATGGAGGCCTGGCCGATGATCATGCTGTCGCTCAACTGGTACGCGATGCTGGGTGCCCTGGACGATGCGTTTCAGATCGGCGAACGAATGCTGGCTGTGTTCGAGCGCACCGGCATCCTGAATGCCGTGAACCTGTCGCCGCTGTGGCTGCCCGAGCTGCGTGCGTTTCGCCTCGATCCGCGTTTCGGCGACTTCACCCGGCGCCTTGGCCTGATCGATTACTGGAAGCAGCAGGGCCCACCGGATCAGGGCGCGCTGCAGGACGGGCGGCTGGTCTTGGGCTAACCTCACGACACCGACCGACCGCGGAGCGGACCATGTCCGGCGCTTTCGATCTCGACGCCTATTTCGATCGCATCGGCTATGCCGGCCGCACCACACCGGATCTGGCAACGCTCGCGGCCATCCATGCCAGGCACGTCAGCGCAATCGCGTTCGAAAACCTGGATCCCCTGCTCGGCCGCCCGGTCGCCCTCGATCTGGCGTCGTTGCAGGCCAAGCTGGTCGGCAGCCGCCGCGGTGGCTACTGCTTCGAGCACAACAGCCTGCTCAAGGCCGCGCTCGAGAGCCTGGGCTATGCGGTCACCGGCCTGGCCGCGCGCGTGCGCTGGATGGCTCCGCCCGAGCGGCCACTCGGGCCGCGCGGTCATATGCTGCTCAAGGTGGATCTGCCCGAGGGGCCGTACCTCGCCGACGTCGGCTTCGGAGCGCAGCTGCTGGACGCACCGTTGAAGCTGCAGGCCGAGGTGGAGCAGCCAACCGCGGCGGCGACCTATCGGCTGACCCGGCTCAACGGGGATTTCATGCTCTCCACGCGTCTGGGCGCGGGTTGGCAGAACATGTACCTGTTCGGGCTCGATGCGCAGCTGCCTGCCGACTATGAGATGGCCAACTGGTACACCTCATCCCACCCGCAGATCTGGTTCACCAAATCGCTGCTGGTGCAGCGGCTGACCGACGAGGCACGCTACACGCTGTCGAACGCGCGGCTCATCGAGCGGCACCGCGACGGGCGGGTAGTCGAGCGGACGGCGAGCACGGCCGCGCAATTTGCCGCACTGCTCGATGAGGTCTTCGACCTGTCGCCACCCGGCTCGGCCGAGGCCGTCTTCGCGCGCCTGCCCGCCGCCTAGCGCGCAGCGTCGCCCCCGCACACCGCTCACCATCAGGTGCGTCGCGAGGGCGGCTGGCTTATCGTGCGTGTCCATGCCCCTGCCCGCACGACCCGAACTGGTGTTGATCGACGCCTCGTCCTATCTGTACCGGGCGTTTCATGCGCTGCCGCCGCTGACGAATTCAGCCGGCGTGCCGACCGGCGCCGTACACGGCGTGCTGGCGATGCTGTTGAAGTTCCTGCGCGAGTTCGAGCCGCCGCATATCGGGGTGGTGTTCGATGCGCCGGGCAAGACCTTCCGCGATGAGCTGTTCGCCGAATACAAGGCGCATCGCGCGCCGATGCCCGACGATCTGCGCGTCGCAGATCGATCCGGTGCTCGAGGCGGTCGACGCGCTCGGCCTGCCGCTGCTGCGGATCCCCGGGGTCGAAGCCGACGACGTGATCGGCACGCTGGCCCGCCGCGCCGCCGCTGCCGGCCAGCAGGTGCTGATCTCGACCGGCGACAAGGACATGGCGCAGCTGGTCAGCGAGCGCATCACGCTTGGTGAACACGATGAGCGGCACGGTGCTCGATCGCGCCGGCGTCAAGGCCAAGTTCGACGTGTTTCCGGAACAGATCATCGACTACCTGGCGCTGGTCGGTGACAGCTCGGACAACATTCCGGGCATCGACAAGGTCGGCCCGAAGACCGCCGCCAAGTGGCTCAACCAGTACGGCACGCTCGATGCGCTGCTGGCCCATGCGGCCGAGATCACCGGCAAGGTCGGCGAGAACCTGCGCGCGGGGCTGACGACGCTGGCACTGTCGCGCCAGCTGGCCACCATCCGCACCGATCTGGATCTGCCGCTCGATGCAGCCGGGCTGGTGCGGCGAGCGGCCGACGCCGACGCGGCTGCGCGCACTGTATCGCCGGCTCGAACTGCGCTCGATGCTGCAGCAACTGGAGGCCAGCACGGCCGCGGCTGCGGGCGGCGGCGCGGGCGACGCGGGTGCAGCGGCGGCCGCCAAGCCATCGGCGGCATCGGCGGCTGCGACGCCGGCGGCATCGGCACCACCTTCCCCGCGCCGAACGACCACCTGGCACCGGGCAGCGATCTGCCGCCGCCCGCGGATCCGGCGGCCGCGGCCTTGGCGAGCGTGCCGCGGCACTACGAGACCGTCCTCGATTGGGAGGCGCTGTCGCGCTGGATCCAAGCGCTCGAGGCCGCGGAGCTGTTCGCGTTCGACACCGAGACCACGAGTCTGGATTACATGCGCACCGAGATCGTCGGCGTGTCGTTCTGCATCGAGCCCGGACATGCCGCCTACGTGCCGCTGGCGCACGACTACGCAGGCGCGCCGCCGCAGCTCGATCGCGCCCGGGTGCTCGAAGCGCTGCGGCCGCTGCTCGAAGACCGCACGCACGGCAAGCTCGGCCAGCATCTGAAGTTCGACATCCACGTGCTCGAGAATCACGGCATACACCTGCGCGGCCAGCGCTTCGACACCATGCTCGAATCCTACGTGCTCAACAGCACCGCGACCCGCCACGACATGGACTCGATGGCCGAGCGCTTCCTGGGCCTGCGCACGATTCATTTCGAAGACGTCGCCGGCAAGGGCGCCAAGCAGATCAGCTTCAACCAGGTCAGCGTCGAGCGCGCCGCCGAATACTCGGCGGAGGACGCCGACGTGACGCTGCGGCTGCATCGCGTGCTGTGGCCGCAGCTCGAACAGCAGCCGGCGCTCGTCGCGCGCTGTACCAGGAGATCGAGCAGCCGCTGGTGCCGGTGCTGCAGCGCATGGAGCGCCACGGCGTGCTGATCGATCGCGCGCATGCTGCACACGCAGAGCGGCGAGCTCGCGGCGCGCATGCGCGAGATCGAGGCGGACGCGCATACCGAGGCCGGTGCGCCGTTCAATCTGGAATCGCCCAAGCAGCTGCAGCAGATCCTGTTCGAGCGGCTGCGGACTGCCGGTGCTGCGCAAGACCCCGACCGGCACGCCCTCCACCGGCCGAGGACGTGCTCGAGGAACTCGCGGCCGATTATCCGCTGCCGAAGCTGATCCTCGCAGTATCGCGGGCTGGCCAAGCTGCGCTCGACCTACACCGAGAAGCTGCCGGAACAGATCAATCCGGCCACCGGCCGGGTGCACACCTGCTACCACCAGGCGGTCGCGGCGACCGGCCGGCTGTCCTCGACCGATCCGAACCTGCAGAACATTCCGATCCGCAGCCCCGAAGGCCGCCGCATCCGCCAGGCCTTCATCGCGCGCGCCGGGCCACCGCCTGCTCGCGGCCGACTACTCGCAGATCGAGCTGCGCATCATGGCGCACCTGTCCGGGTGACGAGGGTCTGCTGCGCGCCTTCGCCGAGGATCGCGACATCCACCAGGCCACCGCCGCGGAGGTGTTCGGCGTGGCGCTCGAGCAGGTGTCCGCCGATCAGCGCCGCTCGGCCAAGGCGATCAACTTCGGCCTGATCTATGGCATGTCGGCCTTCGGTCTGGCGCGTCAGCTCGGCGTGCGCGCGCGGCGCGGCGCAGAGCTACGTCGAGCTGTATTTCGCGCGCTATCCGGGCGTGCGGCGCTACATGGAGGCCACGCGCGAGCAGGCACGACGCGACGGCTACGTGCGAGACCGTGTTCGGCCGGCGGCTGTACCTGCCGGAGATCGGTTCGCGCAACCGCCAGCTGCAGCAGTATGCCGAGCGCAGCGCGATCAATGCGCCGATGCAGGGCACGGCGGCCGACATCATCAAGCGCGCGATGATCTCGATCGACGCCTGGTGCCAGCGCCCGGAAGTGCCCGCGCGACTGATCATGCAGGTGCACGATGAGCTGGTGCTCGAGGTGCGCGAGGATTTCCTGGCCGACTGGCGGCGCGCGAAGTCAGCGCGCGCATGAGCGGTGCGGCGCAGCTGTGCGGTGCCGTCTGAAGGTCGAAGTCGGCAGCGGGATGAACTGGGACGAGGCGCACTAGCGCGGGAGATCGCCATGCCTGGGAACCGATGGTTGCTTCTGGCGCTGATGTCAACGGCGGCGCTTCCGGCAGGTACGGCGCTCGCCGATAACACCGGCGTGTATATCGGTGGCTCCATCGGCCGATCCGATGAGCGCTTCGAACCGAGCGCGTACAACGTCAGCGCCGACAATGTCGGTTATCAGGCCGCGGTCGGCTGGCGTCCGATCGAGCTGCTGGCCGGGGAAGTGAACTACGTCGGCTTCGGCCGCGCGAGCGCCGGGGTCAATTACGCCGACACCTATGGGGTGGGACTGTCCGCTCTGGGATTCCTGCCGATCCCACTGGTGGACCTGTTCGGCCGGGTCGGCCTGATGAACTGGCGCACCAATGTGACCTCGCCCTTTCGGGGCTATCGGCGCACCGGCACGGATCCGGCCTACGGCTTCGGTGCGGGCATGCACTGGGGCAGTCTCGGGGCGCGGCTCGAATACCAGCGCTACAGCATTTCCGGGGCCAGCACGATGAGCCTGGCCTCGGTGGGGATGACTTGGACATTTCTGTAGCGGCGGCGCTACGCGAGGCAACTCAAGTCATTGATTTAAAAATTAATTAAATTTCACGCGCGGCTTGAAACTTTCCCCGGGTTCGGCGCCTCCAACCTAACGAGTGTATAGCACTCCCCGCTTCCCTCCCTAAAGCGGGTAAGAATCCGGCGCGTAGAGACCCGCGCCGGGTTTGCTCTGGGCCCCGGCAGTCCCCCCTAACTTTAGGACTACCGGGGCCTTTTCTTTGGACGAACCCTAGCGCCGCCAATGGCGGCTGCCAGCCACTCATCGATCACGCCGCGCGCCTCGTCGAGCCCCAGCCCTTCGTGAGCCGAGAACAGCTGCACCGACGCCCGATCGATCAGCTGCGCCTGGCAGCGGGCCAGCAGTGTCCGCGCCTCGGCGCGCTTGAGCTGGTCGGCCTTGGACAGCAGCACGTGCACCGGCCGCTCGATACCCTCGGCCCACGCCAGCAGTTGCAGATCCCCCGGCAGCAGGCCGCGGCGCGCGTCCACCACCAGCAGCAGTCCCCGGAAGGCTTCGCGCACCGCCAGCGCATCGATCAGCCGCGCCCAGTGATCGCGCTCCGCGGGCGGGCCCTCGGCGAAGCCGTAGCCCGGCAGGTCCACCAGCCGCCGGCCGGGCGAGAGCTCGAAGAAATTCAACAGCCGCGTGCGGCCGGGCATCTTGCTGGTGCGTGCCAGCGCACGCCGCGACGTGATGGCGTTGATCGCGCTCGACTTACCGGCGTTGGAACGGCCGGCGATGGCGACTTCGGCGCCGCTGTCGGCCGGAAACTGGGCGGGGTTTGCCGCGCTCAGGAGAAACTGCGCGCTGGGGTAGACGCTCACGCGGTGTACTGCACCCGGCAGTGGCTGGGATGAAACGCTTGGGCGATGCGCTTTGGCCCCGGTCGCCGACCGGGCACGCGAGCCGCGGCGGCTAGTGTACAATTCTTTGATCCCTTTGCTGTGCAAAGAAAAACTGCCGTTGGACGGGAGCAGACTGCAAATGATGCCGATGCTGCGCTGGATTGGGTTGACGCTCGCCGCCTGCTCCACACCGATCGCATTGGCCGCCGGCTCGGCCGAGGCGGGCGCCGCCAAGTCGGCAGTCTGCGTCGCCTGCCACGGCCCCAATGGCAACAGCGTCAACCCGCAGTGGCCGCGTCTGGCCGGCCAGAACGCCGCCTACATCGAGACCCAGCTCAAGGAGTTTCACGACAAGACGCGCGTTGATCCCAGCAACGTGATGCCGCCGATGGCGGCCGGCTTGAGCGAGCAGGACATGGCAGGATCTTGCGGCGTATTTCTCGCAGCAGACCCCATCGGGTCTCGAGGCCGACCCGTCCTACTGGCAGGCCGGGGAGAGGCTCTACCGTGGCGGGGATCGCGCGCGCAACATCCCGGCCTGCATGGCCTGCCACGGGCCCGTCGGACGCGGCAATCCGGCCGCGGGCTTTCCGGAGCTGCGTGCCCAGCAGGCGGTCTATACCCAGCAGCAGCTCAGCGAATACGCCGCGGACAAGCGCTATACGCGTAACGACAAGGGCGAGAGCAGCGGCGGACCCAACGCCGAGATCATGCATACGATCGCGACCCGCCTGACGGCCGAGGACATTCGCAACCTCGCCTCGTATGTCCAAGGCATGCGCTGAGTCAAGCCAATGAAGCCCTACGTCGCGCTGTTGCTGCTCGCGGCCAGCCTGAGCGCTTGCGGCCGTGAAGCGAGCCAGGCCCCCGCCGCCGGCGCCAACCCCGCCGCCGCCCAGCCGGCCACGATCGCGGAGCCCGCGCCGAGTGCCGCCGCCGCTGCGACCGCGGCGGCAGCCTCCGCGGCGAGCGCCAGCGATGTCGCGGTTGCGGCCAAGACACAGCAGGAAGGAGCCGACACCGGCAAGGGCACCGACAGCAGCGAGGTCGCGCTCGAGCGCGTCGCCGCGTTGCCGGCCGAAGGCCAGCTGCCCGCGGGCAAGTGGGTCGCCGGCACCAACTACAAGGTGCTGTCGCCGGCCCAGCCGACCGACTCGCCTCCCGGCAAGGTCGAAGTCATCGAGATGTTCTGGTACGGCTGCCCGCACTGCAATGCGCTCGATCCGTATATCGAGAGCTGGCGCAAGAACAAGCCGGCGTATATCGATTTCGTGCGCGTGCCGGTGACCTGGGGCGAGGTGCACCGCGCCCATGCGCGGCTGTTCTACACGCTGCAGGCCCTCGGCAAGCTCGAGGAACTGCACAGCAAGGTATTCGACCAGATTCACCAGCAGCAGGATGCGCTGTACGTGGCCGGTGACGACAAGGCAACGCTGCAGGATCAGCTGCGCTTCGCCAAGGCCAACGGCATCAGCGAGGCCGAGTTCCTCAGTGCCTACAATTCCTTCGCTGTCCAGGCCAACCTGCAGCGGGCCGACGACCTGGTGCGCCGCTACCGCATCGAGGGCGTTCCGGACATGGTGATCGCCGGCAAGTACGTCAGCGACGTCGGCATGGCCGGCAGTCAGGCGAACCTGATGCAGCTGACCGACGACCTGGCGGCGAGCGAAAAGCACCACTGAGTTCGCGTTGGCCGCCGCGCTTGCGGTAATCTTGCGCGCCGCGCGCAACGTGCGCCCGTAGCTCAGCTGGATAGAGTGGCAGCCTCCGAAGCTGCAGGTCGTGGGTTCGAATCCCGCCGGGCGCGCCATTTCACCAAAAACCTCCTGATGCCGGCATCCATGTCCAGTCAGCGGCCGCAGTCGAATTCGAAAGCAAGAGGCGGAGTGCCGCGCCGGCCGCCTGGTCGCACGATAGGCACCACGCGCGGTCGATCCCGCGCCGCCACGCCAATCGAGGAGGACCCGCCGATGGACAGCCAGTCGATGCCAGCAACCCCGATACCACCGCAGTCACGCAACGTTGCGCGCTTTGCCAGCGACGCCCAACGCTGGGCGGCGGTTGTGCGGCGCGAGAGCGATGCCGATGGAGCCTTTTATTACGCGGTGCGGACCACGGGGGTGTACTGCCGTCCGTCGTGCGCTGCGCGGCGTGCACTGCGCCGCAACGTGCGCTTCTTCGACAGCGCGCAGGCCGCCGAGGGTGCGGGCTTTCGCCCCTGCAAGCGCTGTCACCCGGAAGGGCCGGGACTTGCGCAGCGGCAGGCCGCGATCATCGCGCGCGCGTGCCGCCGGATCGACCTGGCGGAGAGCATGCCTGATCTTGCGACGCTTGCGAGCGAAGCGGGCCTGAGCCGGTTTCATTTCCATCGCCTGTTCAAGCGTCATACCGGCATGACACCCAAGGCCTATGTCAGCGCGCAGCGTGCGCGGCGCGTGCGCGATCAGCTGCTGCGTGGCGGCGACGTGACCGGCGCGATCTACGACGCCGGTTTCGGCTCCAATGGACGCTTCTATGCCGGCAGCGGCGCAGCGCTCGGCATGACGCCGAGCCGCTACCGCGCCGGCGGTGACGGCGCGAGCATTCGCTTCGCGCTCGGTCAATGCTCGCTCGGCTCGCTCCTGGTCGCTGCGACCGATATCGGCATCTGCGCGATCCTGCTGGGCGATGACGCGGCGGCGCTGCTGCGCGATCTTCAGGACCGCTTCCCCAAAGCCCGGTTGATCGGCGGCGATCGCACATTCGAACGCCTGGTCGCGCAGGTCGCCGGACTGGTCGAAGCGCCCGCGAGCGGCCTGGATCTGCCGCTCGATCTGCGCGGTACCGCGTTTCAGCACCGCGTCTGGCAGGCGCTGCGCCGGATCCGGCCGGGCACCACGGTGAGCTACGCCGAGATCGCCCGCCGCCTGGGGTTGCCCGGGTCGGTGCGCGCGGTGGCCGGTGCGGTCGCCGCCAACCCGCTCGCGGTCGCGATTCCCTGCCACCGCGTGATCCGCAGCGACGGTTCGCTCAGCGGCTATCGCTGGGGCGTCAGCCGCAAGCGCGCGCTGCTCGAACGCGAGGCACGCATGCGATGAGCGTGCTCGCTGCGCGCAGCGCGGGCGCATCGCTCGGCGAGCGCCTCGCGCAGCTGCGCTGGCCGCAGCTCGCAGCCGAGCTCGACGCGACCGGCAGCGCGCGCTTGCCGGCGCTGTTGTCGGCCCCCGAGTGCGCCGCGCTCGCCGGCTGTTATGCGAACGCGACGCTGTTTCGCAGCCGCATCGTGATGGCCCAGCATGGGTTCGGCCGCGGGGAATACCAGTACTTCGCCTATCCGCTGCCGCCGCTGGTGGCGGCGCTGCGTGCCGCGCTGTATCCACCGCTCGCGACGATCGCCAATCGCTGGCACCAGCGGCTGCAGCTCGAGCCGCGGTTCCCGCCCGAGCACGGCGAGTTTCTCGAGCGCTGTCACCGCGCCGGCCAGACGCGGCCGACACCGCTGCTGCTGCGCTATGCGAGCGGCGATTACAACTGCCTGCACCAGGACCTGTACGGCGAGCAGGTGTTTCCTCTGCAGCTCACGCTGTTGCTGTCATCGCCGCAGACTGATTTTCGGGGCGGAGAATTCGTGCTGACCGAGCAGCGGCCGCGCGCTCAGTCGCGGGTCGAGGTGGTCGCACTCGAGCGCGGCGATGCGGTGGTGTTCGCCAGCCGCTACCGGCCCGGCCAGGGCGCGCGCGGCGCGCATCGCCTGACGATGCGCCATGGCGTCAGCAAAGTGCACGCGGGCGAGCGCTTTACGCTCGGCATCGTGTTCCACGACGCGCTGTGAGCACGCGCGCACGACCGCGGCGCGAGGACCTGCGGACCGCATCGCTGCTGCCGCGGGCGCCGCTCGAGCGCATCGCCGAGGATGCGGTGCTGCTGCCGGGGGGCGCCAGCGAGCAGGCGCCGGCCATATTCGCAGCGTTGCAGCCGGTGATCGCCGCGGCGCCGTGGCGCCACATGCTGACGCCCGGCGGCCAGCGCATGTCGGTCGCGATGACCAATTGCGGCGAGGTCGGCTGGATCAGCGACCGTGGCGGCTACCGCTATGAGGCGCTCGATCCCGACAGCGGCCGGCCGTGGCCGCCGATGCCCGGGGAGCTGCGCGCGCTGGCGGCGCGCGCCGCCGCCGCCGCCGGCTTCGCCGGCTTCGAGCCCGACGCCTGCCTGGTCAATCGTTACGCGCCCGGCACGCGGCTGAGTCTGCACCAGGACCGCAACGAGCGCGATCTGGACGCGCCGGTGGTGTCATTGTCGCTGGGACTGCCCGCATGGTTCCTGTTCGGAGGCCTGCGTCGCACCGATCCCGCACGGCGCGTCGCGCTGCTCCATGGCGACGTCGTGGTCTGGGGCGGCCGCCAGCGCCTGGCGTTCCACGGTGTCGCGCCACTGGCCGAGGGCGAACACGCACTCACCGGCCGATATCGCATCAATCTGACCCTGCGCAAAGCCAGGTAGTGCCGGCCGGCCTCGAGAGCACCGTGGTATTTTCGTGCAGCCGGATCATCGGGCGCACCGCGACCCACAGCAACGGCGCCGCCTTAGGCTATAATTCGCGACTCCCTACAACAATACCGGTTGGCGCACGTGAGCAAGCAGGACTCCCAGTTCATCACCGTTTTCAGCCTCGTGATCGGCATCCTGGTGGCCATCACCATCCTGTTGTTCGCGCTGGCGCGCGCGGTGGCCAGCCGCACGCAGGAGGTCGACGTCTACAAGGACCCGATCTACCTCGCAAGCCTGCAGCGCAATGCCGGGCCGATGGCGCAGGAGGCCGTCGCCGGCCAGGACAATTCGGCGATGGCGATCAAGGCGCCCGCGGGCGCCGCCGCCGCCCCGGCGGCGGCGGTACCGAAGAACGGTGCCGAACTGTTCGAGGCAGTCTGCAAGACCTGCCACGGCACCGGCCTGGCCGGTGCGCCCAAGGCAGGGGACAAATCGGCCTGGGGTCCGCGCCTGGCCGAAGGCAAGGCGACGCTCTACCAGCACGCACTCAATGGCTTCAGCGGCAAGAGCGGCGTGATGCCGGCCAAGGGCGGCCGCACCGATCTGCCCGACGACCTCATCAAGCAGGGCGTCGATTACATGGTCTCGCTGGCGCAGTAAGCGCGCCGTCCAACCCAGCGCCGTCAATTCCCCGGCAACGGCCGGCGCAGCTGGATCGCCTCGGCCAGATGCGGCGGTTCGATGCGCTCGCTGCCGGCCAGATCCGCGATCGTGCGCCCGAGGGCGAGCAGCCGATGCACGCCTCGGCCGGACAGCCCGGCGCCGCGAATCGGGCTCGTCTCTGCCGGTTTGAGGTCTGGTGATATATCAGCGGGTGGTGCGCTGACCGCGCGGAGGATCATGCCTGACGCCTGATCCGTGCCTGATCGGGCTAAATCAGGTATCCGGCATATGCCGTGCCGTGTGAGTGTGCGCATCGAGCGCCAACAGGCCGCCCTCCGCAGGCGATCAAATGCCTTACATGCCCTGCCGCCCCGGGTGCGCGCCGCTCTGGCGACAATTCAAACACGGCACCACCCGACATATTCGGCCACAGGTTCAGCGGCCACAGCGACATCCACCTCGACGGCGCAATGAGGGCATTTAACGAGTGCTAGCTCAGGACTCGATTCAAACGTCGGGCAACTGTAGACCCACTTGCAACGATGACAACGATATTTATCCACCGCCCGATGGCTGTCGAAGTACACCGTCAGCTTGCGCTTGCCGTCCAGCATTCCCCGCCCCCAGAGAACACCGCCAATTATAACGCCGCTCGCCCGGCCGGCATACTGACCGGAACAGGGAAGGAGGTAAACGCAATTAGCAGGCTATGACCGCCCGCAGCCGCGATGATCAGTGCACGCTTGGCCTGCCACTGCCCCGCCACGTCGCCCAGCAACGCCGCCGGGGCGCTGCTTACCGTGGAATTGCCGTGGGCCAGCCGCTCATCGGGTAAGCCGCCATCGCACCAACGCCCCGGCTCGCTGCCGGCACGTCGGGCGAGCTGCGCGGCGGCCTCGCGCAGGCTCATCGCGCCGTAGGCCGCGGCGTGGCCACTCAGGGCGACCTCGCTGGCATTCGCCGCCGGCACGATCAACGCATGATCGTCCCTGCCGGCATGCAGCGCCGCCAGAAACAGCCCGCTGACCGGTTTGAGCTCCCCGGCCAGGCCGAGCTCGCCTTAGCACTCGAAGGCGCGCCGCGGCGCCGGCAGCTGGCCGCTCGCGATCAGCAGGCCCAGCGCGATCGGCAGATCGAAGCGGCCTCCCTGCTTCGACAGCTCGACCGGCGCCAGATTGACCGTGATGCGGCCGTTCGGGAATTCATAGCCAGAGTTGAGCAGCGCTGCGCGCACGCGCTCGCGGCTCTCGCGCACCACCGGCGCGGGCAGTCCGACGATCGCAAAGGCTGGCAGGCCGCGGCCGACGTGCAGCTCCACCTGCACCAGCGGCGCCTCGAGGCCCAGCTGGGCGCGACTCAGGATTCTCGCCAGGCTCACAGCCGAGCCAGCTGGTAGCGACATCGCGTCCCGGGCGCACCGAAGGCCGGTGCGCCGCACTAGTCGGAGATCGGCGGAATCGCCTCTTCCAGCTCGGTGAGGCGTTTCTCCAGCGCGACGATGCGCAGCTCGAGCTCCCCGATGCGAGCGCGCGTGCGCTCGAGCACCTTGCTCTGCACCTCGAATTCCTCGCGCGTGCTCAGGTCGAGCTTGCCCAGGCTCGACTGCAGCACGGCGCGAAAGTTGCTCTCGATGTCGCGCCGCATGACGCGCGCCGCCTCAGGCAGGCCCTCGAACAGCCGCCGAGCGATGTCCTCGATACGCAGGTTCTCCATTGCTGTCTCCTTGAGGCGGCTCACCCCGCCCGGCGAGGGCGCGGGGTGCCGGATGCCCCGAAACGGCCCACCAGTCAACATCGCAGCGTCCATAATAGTGCGTGCTCACGCCCGGCAGCGGGCCCAGGCCGCGGAATTACCCACTTATGACTGGCACAGTTTCTGCACCTAGGCTCCAGCGGGCATTCATGGACACTCCAAGAATACGCGCACCGGTAAAACCGCGGCACCTCCGGATTCAAGGCTCGATCGTTGCGAAATGTACATCATGAAAATGATCACCGCGGTCGTGCGGCCATTCAAGCTGGACGAGCTGCGGCAGGCGATCGCTCAGCTTGGCGTTCAGGGCGTGACCGTCACCGAGGTCTATGAAGCACAATTTGGACCGCGAGCCAAGGTCGAGATCGCCGTCGATGATGCCATCGTCGAGCCGGTGCTCGAGGCGATTGCAAATGTCTCCAGGACCGGTCGGACTGGCGACGGACGCATCCTCGTCGGCGAGCTCGAGCAGGCAATCCGGATCCGGACCGGGGAAACCGGCACCGCGGCCACATAAGTACTACTGAAGAAGCTGGGAGTCGCAAGCGATGGGCATGCAAATCAATCTCACGAACAAGCTCAAGACAAGCCGGTGGCCGGCACGGCTGCGGACAGCCGCGCGGGCGTTCAGCGGGGCGCTCGCGGCCGCGGTGCTGGCGCTGGTGCTGTGTGCCACCCCAGTCGGGGCATGGGCCGATGAGGCTCCGGCGGCGGCGGCGCCGGCCGCACCGGCCGCGGCCGGCGGCGAGGCGGCTGCGGCCGCAGCGCCCGCGGCGGCAGCGCCGACCGAGCCGACCATCGTCAAGTTCTCGGATATCAACTCCGGGGACACCGCCTGGATGCTCACCTCCACCGCGCTGGTGCTGATGATGACCATCCCGGGCCTGGCGCTGTTCTACGCCGGCATGGTGCGCAAGAAGAACATCCTCGCCACGCTGATGCAGAGCTTTGCGATCACCTGCCTGGTGACGATCCTGTGGTGGGTGATCGGCTATTCGCTCGCCTTCACCCCGGGCAGCACGCCGTATCTGGGCGGTTTCGGCCGCGCCTTCCTCAACGGCGTGGTCTACATGCACGATGATTCCAAGCTCTCGGTCTCGCACCTGGGATTGACCATCCCGGAGACCGTGTACGCGATGTTCCAGGCGACCTTTGCGATCATCACCCCGGCGCTGATCTGCGGCTCGTTCGCCGAGCGCATGAAGTTCTCGGCCATGATGTGGTTCATGGGACTGTGGCTGCTGCTGGTGTACTGCCCGGTGGCGCACTGGATGTGGGAGCCCTCGGGCTGGTTTGCCGCCACGCAGCTGGACTTCGCCGGCGGCACCGTGGTGCACATCAATGCCGGTATCGCCGGTCTTGCCACCGCGCTGATGCTCGGCAAGCGCCAGGGACTGGGCAAGGAGTCGATGGCCCCGTACAACCTGACGCTCACCGTGGTGGGGGCCTCGCTGCTGTGGGTGGGCTGGTTCGGCTTCAACGCCGGCTCGGCGGTGGCCTCGGACGGGCGGGCGGGCATGGCCTTTGCGGCCACGCACATTGCCACGGCGGCGGCGGCGCTGGCGTGGATGTTCACCGAGTGGCTGGTCAAGGGTAAGCCGAGCGTGCTGGGCATCTGCTCGGGGGCGGTCGCCGGGCTGGTGGCGATCACGCCGGCCTCCGGCTTCGTCGGCCCGGACTCATCGGTGATCATCGGGGTGGCCGCGGGCGTGATCTGTTTCATCTCCTCGACCTCGGTCAAGCGGGCATTCGGCTATGACGACTCGCTCGACGCCTTCGGGGTGCACTGCATCGGCGGCATCGTCGGTGCGCTGCTCACCGGAGCACTGGTGAGCAAGGAGATCAGCGGCGCCACCGGCAGCGTGCTGCTGCAGCTCAAGGGCGTGACCGCCACGCTGGTGTGGAGCTTCGTCATGAGCCTGATCATCCTCAAGGTGATCGACTTGGTGATCGGGCTGCGCGTGACCGCCGACGAGGAGCGCGAAGGGCTCGACATCACGCAGCACGGCGAGCGCCTCGAGTGACCGGCTGGCAGCGAGCTCACCGCGTCCCGGCTGGCTGACGGGCCGGCCGGGGCCTCGATCGGCCGGACGATTGATCCGCCCGTAACCGACCCTGCCCACCAAGGTCTCCATCGGTCTGCGCCATTTGACCGTGCGGCGCGATCCGCTATTGAATGTGACACAGGTCACCCCGCCGCCGTAGAGTCTGGCCTGATACTTGGATTACCGAGCCGGAGATCCGACCATGCGCCGTGCCATCGCGATCGCCATTCTGATCGGGCTGCCGCTCAGCGCAGCCCAGGCCGACGTTTATCGCTCGGTCGATGCCCAGGGGCACGTGCAGTACAGCGATACCCCCACCCCGGGAGCCCAGCTGGTGCGCATGACCAACCAGCGCGTGCCGGTCCAGCCATCGGCGAGTCCCGCGGCGAGCAGCGCTCCGAAGGCGAGCACGGTCGCGCAGAGCGGCGATCAGGTGCACCAGCAGCTCGAGCAGGAAGCCGCGGCCCGCGCGGTGCAGAACGACGTCGCTCAGACACGTGCCGACCAGTGCAAGAAGGCCACCGACATCTACAACCAGTCGGTACAGGCGCGCCGGCTCTACAAGACGGCCGCGGATGGCTCACGCGATTTCCTGACCGATGACGAGGCCGTCAAGCAGCGCCTGGCGAATAAAGAAGAGATGGACGCGGCCTGCAAGGGGCAGTAGCCCGCGCTGCGCGCCCGTACCGGCACCCGCGGTCGCGCATGGCGGGATCGAGTATCCTGCCGGGCATGCGCATCGATTTCACCAAGATGCACGGCCTGGGCAATGACTTCATTGTGCTGAATCTGCCGGCCGACGCCCCGCTGCCAACCGCCGAGCAATGGCGCGCGCTCGCCGACCGCCATGGCGGCATCGGCTTCGATCAGGCCCTGGTGCTGCTGCCACCCCGCCGCCGCGATACCGACGTGTTCTATCGGGTCTTCAACGCCGATGGCGGAGAAGTCGAGCAGTGCGGCAACGGCGCACGCTGTGTCGCGGCGCTGCTGCATCGGCGCGGCCTTGCTCACAACGGCACCCTGACGATGGACAGCGTCGGCGGCGTGCTGAACGCGCGCGTGCTGGATGATGGCCGCGTCTCGGTGGACATGGGCGTGCCGAATTTCGATCCGGCATCGCTGCCATTCGATGCGCCCGCCCCGAGCGCGACCTACACGCTCGCGCTGGCCGGCGAGAGCATCGAGTTCGGCGCGGTGTCGCTGGGTAATCCGCACGCGGTGCTGCGGGTCGAGGCCGTCGAGAGCGCGCCGGTCGAGCGCATCGGCCGTGCGTTGCAGAGCAACCCGCATTTTCCGCGCCAGGTCAATGTCGGCTTCATGCAGATCAGGGACGCCGGGCAGATACGGCTGCGCGTGTACGAGCGCGGGGTCGGCGAGACCCTGGCCTGCGGCACCGGCGCCTGTGCCGCGGTCGCGGTCGGGCGCAGCCTTGGGCTGCTCGGCCGCAGACGTCGGGGTACGTGTGCCCGGCGGCACGTTGAGCGTACACTGGGACGGTCCCGGCCAGTCGATCTGGCTGACCGGCCCGGCACAGCAGGCTTTCGAAGGACGCGTCGAGATCTAGAGCACGGCGATGAGATCGGAAGCGAACGCACCGGGTCCTGGGACTTCTGGCGCCATCTAGCGGAGACACCGAGGATGACGAGCAATCAGCTGCGCGGAATTGCTGCCGAGGCGATCGAGGAGCAGGCGGTCGTGCAGTACCTGCATCACAATGCCGACTTCTTCGAGCGCCACCCGCAGCTGCTGTCGCGCCTGCGGCTGCAGCACCCGCGCAATGGCTCGACCGTGTCGCTGATCGAGCGCCAGGTCGAGGTGCTGCGCGAGAAGATCCTGACCCAGGACCAGAAGCTGGCCGAGTTCGTGAGCGTCGCGCGCGCCAACAATGTGCTGGCCGAGAAGATCCATCGCTTCACGCGCCGCCTGCTGCGCACCAGCGGTGCCGGCCCCGCGATCGCCGAGATCGAAGCCAGCCTGCGCGAGGACTTCGATACCTTCCACACGGTATTGGTGCTCGCATCCGCGAGCGTCGCGGACGAGGAGGAGACGCCGCAGTGCTTCCTGCGCCGCGTGGCCGCCGACGATCCGGCGTTTCGCAGCTTCGACAGCCTGTTCGCGGCCTGCAAGCCGCGCTGCGGCCAGATCCGCGACAGCCAGCGCGAATTCCTGTTCGGTGTGGAAGCGCCGAACATCGGCTCGGTGGCGCTGATCCCGCTCGGCGGCCAGCCAGCGGTGGGTCTGCTGGCACTCGGCAGCGTCGATCGCGACCGCTTCCATCCCGGCATGAGCACCGAGTTCCTGTGGCGCATGGGCGAGCTGATCACCGACGCGCTGGCGCGCGTCTGAGCCGCCGGCGCCTGGCTCCGCGCGTGCCGCGGCCGGAGCCGATGACACCGCAGGCGCTCGAGTGGCTGGCGCGGTTCGAGCGCTATCTCGGCACCGAGCGACGTCTGTCGGTGCACACGCTCTCGGCCTACCGGCACGACCTCGAGGCATTGCGCGACTGGTGCCATCGCACCGGCCTGACGCACTGGCAGCGAGCTCGACCATCAGCACATCCGGGCCTTTGCCGCACGCAGCCATGCGCGTGGACTGGGCGGCCGCAGCATCCAGCGCCGGCTCGCCGCCGTAAGAACCTTCTTCGGCTTCCTGCAGCGTGAAGGCGCGGTATCGCGCAACCCCGCGCTCGAGGTGCGCGCGCCGAAGGCGGCCAGGCGGCTGCCGTCCACGCTCGACGTCGATCAGATGGCGCAGCTGCTCGCCCAGCCGGCCGGCAATGCGCTGGAAGTGCGCGATCTGGCGCTGATGGAGCTGTTCTACTCCAGCGGCCTGCGGCTCGCGGAGCTGACGGGCTTGAAGCTGCGGGATCTGGACCTCAAGACCGGCCAGGTGCGGGTGCTCGGCAAGGGCCGCAAGGAGCGCATTGCGCCGGTGGGCTCGATGGCGGCCAAGGCGCTGCGGCTGTGGCTCGCCGCGCGCGCCGCACTGGCCGCTGCCGACCAGCAGGCGGTGTTTGTCGGCCGCAGCGGCGCACCGCTCGGTGCGCGCGCGGTGCAGCTGCGGGTGGCGGCGCGGGCCCGGGCCGCGGGTCTGCCGCAGCACCTGCACCCGCACATGTTCCGGCATTCGTTTGCGACCCATCTGCTTGAATCCAGTCGGGATTTGCGTGGCGTACAGGAGCTGCTGGGCCACGCCAACATCAGCACCACGCAGGTCTATACCCATCTTGATTTCCAGCATCTGGCCCAGCACATACGACCAGGCGCATCCGCGCGCCAAACGCCGCGGTTGAGCCCACACCAATGAACAACAACTTCGATCCCCACTCAACGACGATTCTGGCGGTGCGGCGCGAGGGCACGGTCGTGCTCGGCGGCGACGGCCAGGTGACGCTCGGCAATACCGTCATGAAGGCCAACGCGCGCAAAGTGCGGCGCCTGTCCAACGGCAAGGTGCTGGCCGGCTTCGCCGGCGGCACCGCCGATGCCTTCACGCTGTTCGAGCGCTTCGAAGGCAAGCTCGAGAAATACGGCAATCTGACGCGCGCCGCGATCGAGCTGGCGAAGGACTGGCGCGCCGACCGCTATCTGCGCCGCCTCGAGGCGCTGCTGCTGGTTGGTGATCCGCAGAACCTGTTCATCATTTCGGGCAATGGCGACGTCATCGAGCCGGAGCACGCCGCGGCTGCGATCGGCTCGGGCGGCCCGTATGCGCAGGCCGCCGCGCGCGCCCTGCTCGAAATCGACCGAGCTCGATGCGCGCACCATCGTCGAGCGCGCGCTCGGCATCGCGGCCGATATCTGCATCTACACCAACCGCAACCTGGCGATCGAGGAGCTGCGCGCATGACCCCGCGCGCCATCGTCCAGGAACTCGACAAGCACATCGTCGGCCAGGCCGCGGCCAAGCGCGCGGTGGCGATCGCGCTGCGCAATCGCTGGCGGCGCATGCAGGTCGAGGAGCCGATGCGCCAGGAGATCACGCCCAAGAACATCCTGATGATCGGGCCGACCGGCGTCGGCAAGACCGAGATCGCACGGCGGCTCGCGCGCCTGGCGCAGGCGCCGTTCGTGAAGGTCGAAGCCACCAAGTTCACCGAGGTCGGCTATGTCGGGCGCGAGGTCGATTCGATCATCAAGGAACTGGCCGACGTCGCGGTCAAGATGACGCGCGAGCAGGAGCTCGCGCGCGTGCGTGACGGCGCACGCGAAGCCGCGATCGATCGCGTGCTCGATGCGCTGCTGCCCAAGCCGCGCATGCTGGGCTTCTCGACCGACGAGCCGGCACAGCCGCGCGATGCCGAAACGCGCAACAAGCTGCGCGACATGCTCGCGCGCGGCGAGATCGACGAGCGCGAGGTCGAGATCGAGGTGCGCGCGCATGCCGATGGGGGTCGAGATCATGGCGCCCCCGGGCATGGAGGAGATGCAGCAGCAGCTGCAGTCGATGCTGGCCGGCCTGGGCGGCAACCGCACGCGCACGCGGCGCGTGAAGGTGCGCGAAGCGGTCAAGATCATGATCGAGGAAGAGGCCGCCAAGCTCATCAACGAGGAGGAGCTCAAGGCGCGCGCGCTGCTCAACGCCGAGCAGAACGGCATCGTGTTCATCGACGAGATCGACAAGATCACGCGCCGGCAGGAGACGCTCGGCGCCGACGTGTCACGCGAGGGCGTGCAGCGCGACCTGCTGCCGCTGGTCGAGGGCTGCACCGTCAATACCAAGTACGGCTCGCTGAAGACCGATCACGTGCTGTTCATCGCATCGGGCGCATTTCATACCTCCAAGCCGTCCGACCTGATACCGGAGCTGCAGGGCCGCTTCCCGATCCGGGTGGAGCTCGACTCGCTCAAGGTCGAGGACTTCGTGCGCATCCTGACCGAGCCGGACGCGTCGCTCACCGCGCAGTACCGAGCGCTGCTCGGCACCGAGCAGGTGGCGCTGGAATTCACGCCCGACGGCGTGCGCCGCATCGCCGAAATCGCCTGCCAGGTGAACGAGCGCACCGAGAATATCGGCGCGCGGCGCCTGCACACCGTGATGGAGCGGCTGCTCGAGACCATCTCGTACGACGCCGACCAGCGCGGCGCGCCGAGCCTGACGGTCGACGCGCAGTACGTCGATCAGCACCTGGCGACGCTGGCGAAGGACGAGGACTTAAGTCGCTACATCCTGTAGCAAGGCCCGCGCGGTGCGCGGGTCAGGCAGCTGACGGCCGGGAGACGGGGGACATGGCAACCAAAGCGACGTCATCGGTCCAGATCGACAACGAGCGTGTGATCGTCAAGCAGTGGTGTTTCGCGCCGGGAGCCGCGAGCGGCCACCACGTGCACGCCTACGACTATGTGGTGGTGCCGATGACGAGCGGGACGCTGCGCCTCGAGGAGGCCACCGGAACGCGCGATGTCCAGCTGCAGGCCGGCGTGTCCTATGCGCGCCCGGCCGGCATCAGTCACGACGTCATCAACGTCAACGCGTTCGAATTCCGGTTCCTGGAGATCGAGCTCAAGTAGCTCGCACTCGCCGAGAGCACCCCCTGCCGGCATCCCCGCGGCGCGCACCGACCGTATCATCGCGGCGGTGGCGCCTCGTCCAGGAACAGCTGCACCTCGCGGAACAGCTGCTCCCGATGCTTCTCGATGAAGACCATGTGGGAGCCTGCGCCGACCACGACCAGGCGTTTGAAGCGTGTGTTCGACAGCGCGTTGAAGACGCCGAGCGTGTCGGCCAGGGTCGTGACCCCATCCCACTCGCCGCGCGCCACCAGCGTCGGCGCCGTGACCCGTGCCGGATCCCAATAGGGCTTGCCGGCGAACCAATAGTCGCGGATGTCCTGCAGTGATCCGTTCGGTGTCCGGACCACGGGCGGATCCATCGCTGCCCCCACCGGATCGGTTGCCAGCGCCGCCGTCGACCATTGCCTGAACCAGGCCGGTGGAAACACCTCGTCTTTCCTGTCCTCCGGCGTGCCGGCCTGCAGGCGTTCCCGACCTTGCTGGACGGTCCAGGCCTGATAGGCGCCGAGCGCGCCCGGACCTCCCACGGTTCCTCCCTGCCGGATCCATTGCGGCGCGTACAGCACCAGCCGGTTGACCTTGTCGTTGTGCCCGGCCGCATAGGCCCCTGCGATCGTGGCCCCCCACGACCACCCGATGACGTCGAGGCGATCGAGCGCGCGGCGCGCCAGCACGTGATCGATCGCCGTTGCAAGATCCCTGAGGGCGGTATCGGTGCGCACGATGGCCCCATGGTCGGCCGCCGGCTGGTCCATCTCCGGCGGGCGCGT
Organism: uncultured Gammaproteobacteria bacterium; assembly: GCA_963701975.1. GTDB lineage: Bacteria > Pseudomonadota > Gammaproteobacteria > Steroidobacterales > Steroidobacteraceae > FEN-1191. The sequence continues at coordinate 1,093,011 of OY969692.1, read as the reverse complement.
GGAGCCGCCGTAGCCCCGCAGATCGACCAGGTACACGTCGTAACCGCGTGCCGCGATGTAGTCCATCCAGGAAGAGCCGTCCAGCGGCAGGTCGAACGTGGTCTCGCTGGCCTGCGTAGTCCCGTTCACGTAGATCACGGTACGCTCGGGGCTGAACGTCTTCATTGCCTGCGGATGCTTGTTGCGGATATATAACCGGATGCCCGCATCGGCCGCCGGAATCAGATAGCTGTCGGAGACGATCCGGGGCGAGTCCGGCATCCGGTCGAGCGCGCAGCCGGCGAGGCTGGCGAAACCGACTACAGCAATTGAAAAGTCAATCAGCCTGGTCATGCGGTTCACGAAAGGACCGTCTGGGTGTTGTGCTGGATGCGCTCGAAATCGAGGCGCGCTCCGAGACCGGGGCCGGTTGGTGCGTGCACCAGGCCCTCGCGGTCGACCTCGATGTCTTCGATGAGCCCGAACTTATTGGCTGCATCCGGCAGCAGCACTTCGAAGTATTCGCAATTGCTGATCGCCATCGCCAGATGCAGGCAGGCGACGTTGTTGAGCGAGTTGCTGCCGTGATGAATCTCGTAGTTCATGCCGAAGGCCTCGGCCAGGTGCGCGGTCTTGATGCAGGTGGTAATGCCCCCCTTGAAGCAGACGTCGCCGCGCAGAAAGTCGGTCGCCTGCCCCAGAATCCAGGGCGCGTATTGATCGAGTCCCGCGAACGGCAGTTCGGTTGCCATCAGCGGAATGTGCAGTTGCTGCCGCAATTTCTGGTAGCCGTGAATGTTCCATTCCGACAACGGATCTTCGAACCAATGAAAGCCCAGATCCTGGATCGCCCGGCCGACGCGCACTGCCGTCGGATAGTCGTATCCCCAGGTGGCATCGAGCATCAGCGGGTAGTCGTCGCCGACCGCCGCGCGCACCGCGGCACAGACCTTGATGTCCTTCTGCCAGGGATGCGGCGGATGAATCTTGTAGGCTCGCCAACCCAGTGACTTGTAGTGCAATGCCTGGTCGCAGTACTCATCGATCGTCGCGAACGCCTGCGAACTGGCGTACGCCGGTAGGCTGTGGCGGTAGGTTCCGAGCAGCTGGTGAATCGGCAAGTCCGCGGCTTTTCCCGCCAGGTCCCAGAGCGCCACGTCCACGGCGCCGATCGCCCTGACCAGGGTGAGTCGGCCCCGGCGCCACAGGCTTTGATTGAGGCGCTCGCGATCGAGCGGGTCCTGTCCGATCAGCAGCGGTTTCAGCGCATCGATGAGGCTGCGGCCTTCGCTCTCCGCTCCGCGATTCGCGCCACCGAGGAACGCATGTCCCGTAATGCCGGCGTCCGTGACGATGGCCAGCAGCCCGAGCGTCGAGCAGCCGCCCAGGCGGATGTTCGGTCCGTAGTTGACCGGGGGGATTCCATCCCAGGTGAACAGGGTCAGCGTGACATCGATGATCTTCATCGGTAGTGCTCTCGGCATGACTTCCAGAACGCCCTCATCGCCCGGTCTTGAATCGGGTCCATGTCCGATTGAGCTCGCGCAGGTAAGCCTGGCTGTGCGATCCCATCGGGTGGAAGCGAAGTCGCTGCTCATCGCGCGGATACACGTCGCTATCGTTATAGACTGCCGGATCGACGAGTTTGTAGGCCGCTGCATTCCCGGTAGCGACATGCACCGCACTGGAGTTCCTCGCGGCCACATCAGGTCGCAGCATGTAACTGATGAACAGATGTGCATTCGCGGGGTGGGGAGCGTCCGCTGGGATTGCCAGCATATCGAAGTACATCATCGTCCCCTCCTTCGACGGCACATAGCCGAAGTCGGCATTGCGGCCCGCCTCCCTGGCGCGCGATCGCACCTGGCCGACGTCACTGCTCCAGACGAACGCTATGCAGATCTCACCGCTGGCCAGTGCCTCGATTGCACGGGAGGAATCGACGTGACGCACGTACGGTCTTATCGATAGCAGCACGTTTTCGGCGGCCTTCAGATCCCCGAGTGACTCGCTGTTCGGGTCTTTGCCGAGATACAGCAGCACGCTTTCCACCACGACTTCGGGAGCATCGAGAATCAGCGCGCCGCAATCCTTGAAGTGCTTGCTGACGCTCGGATCGAATAGCAGCGCGAAGCTGTCCAGCGGCGCGGTTGGCATGGCCGCTGCGATCTTCTGCTTATCGTAGGCTATGCCGGCCGTTCCCCAGACGTAAATCACTCCGTATTGATTGCCGGGATCGTTCACCTCGACGCTCCGGCTTAAGCCCGCGTCGAGATTGCTGAGGTTCGGCAGCAAGGCCTTGTCGAGCTTCTGGTATACCCCCGCTGGAATCTGACGCTGCAGGTAGGTCGCCGCTGGCACGACGATGTCGAGGCCGGTCTTGCCCCCCAGGAGCTTCGTTTCCAGCGCGTCATTCGAATCGAAGAAATCGTAGTTCACCTTGACGCCGAACTCTCGCTCGAACGCTGGTACCACCGACGGATCGATGTAGTCGGCCCAGTTGCTGATGTTCAGTACCTTCTCTTCGGGCTTGGGAGGGGAAGTCGCCGTTGAGCCCGCTGCCGGGCTGGCCGCGGCGGTCGCCGCCGGCTCATGCTGGCCGCAGCCCGCAATTGCCAGCGCCGCAACGCATGCAAGAATCCCGCTCCATATGCACGTGCGTCGAACTCGACGTGCGTCCGTGAGACCGGCGGCCCTGTTGGTATTGCCCCTATCCTGACGCACCGTTGCTGTCCGTTCCCTCATCGCCCGGTCTTGAATCGGGTCCAGGTCCGATTGAGCTCGCGCGTGAATGATTGGCTATGTGAGGGAATCGGGTGCAAGTGGGCCCTTTGCTCCTCGCTGAGGTACACGCTGCTATCGTTTTGGACAGCAGGATCGACCAGCTGGTATGCCGGCATGTTGCCGGTCGCGGAGCGCAACGTGCTCGAATTCTTCGCGGCCACATCGGGACGCAGCAGGTAGTTGATGAACATATGGGCGTTCCTGGGATGAGGCGCATCGGCAGGAATCGCGAGCAGGCTGAACCACGTCATCGCCCCTTCCCTGGGCACCGTGTATTCCAACCTGGTACTCCGGCCTGTTTCCTTCACACGCGAACGTGCCTGACCCACATCAGTGTTCCACCCGAGCGCCAGGCAGATCTCCGAGTTGGCCAGGGTTTCGATGTCCCGGGAGGAGTCAATGTAACGCACATAGGGCCGGATCGAGAGCAGTACCTGTTCCGCCGCCTTCAGATCTGCCAGCGACTCGCTATTGGGATCCTTGCCGAGATACAGAAGTACCGTTTCGACCACCTGATCGGGGGCGTCGACCAGCAGCACGCCGCAGTCCTTGAAATGCCTGATGACATTCGGGTCGTACAACATGGCGAAACTGTCTACCGGCGCGGCCGGCAGCGCTGCTGCGATCTTTTCCACGTTGTAACCGAGGCCCAACGTCCCCCAAAGGTAGATGACGCCGTATTGATTGCCAGGGTCATTCACTTCGACCCTGCGATTCAGATCCACATCGAGGTTGGCGAGGTTCGGCAGCAACGACTTGTCGAGCTTCTGGTAGATGCCGGCTTGAATCTGATGCTGAATGAACGCTCCCGACGGTCCCACCACGTCGTAGCCGGTTCTGCCGGTCAGTAGTTTGGTTTCGAGGACCTCGAGCGAATCGAAGACATCGTAGTTCACCTTGATTCCGTATTGCTTCTCGAATGCGGGTAGCACCGACGGATCGATGAGATCCGACCAGTTATAGACATTCAGTACCTTTTCCTCGCTCACCGGCAATGTGCTTGCCGTGCCGGGCGCTCCGGAACCCGTGGCGGCTGTCTCTGCGGCGTCATGCTGGCCGCAGCCAGCCATGACCAGCGTCAAGACCAGTGCGCTGAGCGCGCGCCTTGAACAGGTACGTTCAGTACGAAACGTCATCGTGCGTCCCGGATCATTTCTGACCCACCTCCAGGCTCAATCACCCAGAGCGGCCTGCCGTTGTTGGTACGCAGCGAGCGCTTGACCGGCCACACGTCACGATCGCGACCGAACCACTATTCATCCGGTCCCAGCTTGAGGCGACCGGCCCGGATCGCCAGGTCCCAGCTGCGTTTCGCGCCGTCCCCCGCAGCCTGTCCTCGGGCTACTTCCTGGAAGTGCCGGGCTTGCCAGGGGTCGTCGTCTTCTTCTTGTCCTTATCCGGATCCTTCGGCCGGGTCTTGCCGAATGAGCCGCGATAGATCTTGCCGCGACGGGTCTTGCGATCACCTTTGCCCACTTGGCTGTACTCCTGAATTTGCCGGTGCGCCCATGCAGCGCGCGCGCAGTCTAGTGATTCCGGCCCGGCGATTCCAGCCCCGCGAGCGCAGCGCGCCGAGCGGGCGACGCGCCGCGCGTCATTCCCCGGTGGACGCCGGTCGCTGGCGTTCACGCGGCACCGCGAGCTGACGCGCCCCCAGTTCCGAGAGTTCCAGGTCATGGGCCTGCGATTCATACAGATCCACGCCGGGCAGGTAGTACAGATCCCAACCTTCGGCCACGTAGTGCTGGTAGTCGCCGGGATCCTCGACCAGGTAGATGAACTGATGCGGCCCCTCGCGCACACCGCCGAGCGCCAGCGTGATGCGCGGCAACACCCAGCCGGATACGATGGTGGCACGTCCCGGCAGCCGGGCGACCGCATCGATCACCGCGGCCGTCGAGCGCTGCTGCGACTCGCGCACCCGGTGATCCTCGACGATCGGCCCATCGAGGCCCGGCCGTGCTTCATTCCAACCGATCCACGACGACAGCAGCAGCGCCACCGCCAGCGCGTTGACGGCCCAGGGCGGCGTCAGCAGCGCGATCGAGAGCAGCACGAACGGCACCGCCGGCACCAGGTAACCGGCCTCGTCCGGCAGGCGCAGGAACGCGATCAGGTACAGCGCTATCGCTGTGCCCGCCAGCAGCAGCGCGCTGCGCGTGCGCGCCGCGCCGAGCGCCCGGCGGCTGAAGCCCGCGTACGCGGGGGCCGCGCACAGCAGCAGCACCAGCGCCGCCAGTCCCAGCGGCCCCCACACCAGCGGCAACGCGCGCGTCGCCACCACATCGAGCGGCGGATACCAGCCGTTGTCGTAGAAGGCGAAGAACTCCGCACCATAGCGGCGCCACACCGGCACGAAACACAGCGAGCTGACGGCGAGCAGCGTGATTCCGAATGCGAGGCACTGGCGCCGCGCCGGCCGCGGCGCCGCCGTCAGCAGCATCCACAGGCACAGCGGCAACGCCAGTGCGCCGGCGGTGATGCGACAGCCGACGGCCAGGCCCAGCAGCAGGCCCGCGAGCACCGGCCGGCGACGCAGCACCGCGTAGGTCGCGGCAAGCTGGCCCGCGAGGGCCGGGATGTAGTCGAGCGTGCAGCAGCTGCTGAGGTAGATCACCGGGGTCATCGCGAAGGCGAGCGCGAGCAGCAGATAGCGGCGCACACCGAGCTCACGTGCGATCAGCGCGAAGCAGACGAACGCCACGACGCTCAGCAGCGCCGTGACCGCGTTCGACACCCATGGCGCCGCGGTCGCACTGAGCGCGGTCAGGTATTCGTAGAGTGGATAGCCGGGGAGCCGCGAGGCTTCGTAGACGCCGGTGCGCGCGATCTGCCGCGCCGCGATCACCACGCGATAGCCGTCGGGATCCGAGCCGTAGCCGCTGCCAATCCAGGGCAGGCGCGTCAGCAGCACCGCGAGGGCGGCCAGCGCGACGGCCAGACGCTCACGTGCCAGGCCCGCGGGTACGGGCTCCGGGGGCATCAGCCGGGAGCGCTTGATCAGAGGCGGCGCCGGCGCCGGCAATTGCCCGCGCTCAGGACTTGCGACCGCCGAACAGCAGCAGCCCCACGCCGGCGACGATGGCGCCGACGCCCAGCCAATTTGGCACGTCCACGGTTTCCTTGTGCTGCAGCGACAGCTCCAGCGATCCGATCTTCGCCTCGTGCGAAGCCTTGGTGTAGGTAAAACCGTGATAGAGGAGCCCCAGTACCCCGGCTGCGATCAATACGATCGCGAGGAGCCTTGCTGCGTTCATGCCTCGCCCTGCGGTGACAGTTGAGCCATGGCAGTGTAACAGCGCCCGGCAGGATCCATCTTGCCCGGCAGCGCATATTGCTGCGCATCGCAGCCGACTCCGACGCTCAACTATGCAGGTCGTCGATCCAGCGGACCATCTCGGGCACCTCGACCGGCTCGATGTCGAGGTTGTAGACCAGACCGGTCTGACCGCTGCGCGCCAGCACGCAGTGCAGTTGCAGCTCCTCGCTGGCGTTGATCTCCTGATGCGGAACAAACGGCGGCACGTAGATGAAATCCCCCGGCCCGGCTTCGGCGACGAATTCCAGCCGATCGCCCCAACGCAGGCGCGCCACGCCGTTGACGACATAGATGACGCTCTCCAGGTCGCCATGATGGTGCGCCCCGGTCCTGGCTTTGGCCTCGACGGTCACCGTGCCGGCCCACAGTTTGGTCGCCCCGGTGCGCTCAGTCGTGATCGCGGCGCGACGCTGCATGCCCAGGGTCTGTGCGGTACTCGCGTCCAGCTCGTTGGCGCGCACGACCCGCACCCCATTCGAACGCCACCGGCTGATCGAATTGCTCATCTGCGATCTACCCCCTGCGTCTGTGCTGCCGGCCGCGCGCGCAGGCGCTCGAGCTCATCGGCGGTCTTCGGCCAGTCGTCCTTGAGCAGCCGCGAAAGCGCGCGATCGGCCAGCACGCGGCCTTCGGTCTGGCAGCGCGGGCAGTAGTTGGTCTCGTTGTCGGCGTAACGAATGCGCTGCACCGGGGTGCCACACACCGGGCACGGCTGGCCAAAGCGCCCGTGCACCGCCATGCCGGGACGAAACGCCGTTACGCCCTCGGGAAAGCTCGCGCCGCCGGCCGCGCGCAGACGCGCAGTCCACTCCTCGAGCGTCGCGCGCGCGGCCTCGAACAGCCGCGCGATCTCGCCGGCGTGCAGCTTGTGCGTCAGCGTGAGCGGTGACAGTCGCGCGCGATGCAGGATCTCGTCCGAGTAGGCATTGCCGATGCCGGCAAACAGCCGCGGATCGGTCAGGGCACGCTTCAACGTGTGATTCTCCAGCATCAGGCGTGCGCGAAATGCGCCCGGGTCGGCGCCATCGATCTCGAGCCCGCCCGGATCGATGCGCTCGAGTTCGGCCTCACCGGCCAGCACATGCAGCGAGGCGCGCCGCTTGCTGCCGGCCTCGGTCAGGGTCAGGGTGCCGCTGTCGAATTCGAAGCGCGCGAGCGCGGAGCGCCCGCTGACCTTCTGCCCGCGCGCGTACCAGTGCAGGCGACCGGCGATCATCAGGTGCAGCACCAGCCACAGCTGGCCCTCGAGCCCGATCGCGATGCGCTTGCCGATGCGTCGCAGGCGCTCGACGCGCCGCCCGGCGGCACTGGCCGGCGGCGGGGTCGCGGTGCGCAGCAGGAACGGATTGACAAGGATGACGCGCTCGAGGCGAGCGCCATGGATGCGTTCGCCGAGCGCGTCGAGGTAGAGCGTGATATCCGGCAGCTCGGGCACGGGTGGGTCGGCACAGCTAGTCGAGCTGTACGCCGGCACGCAGGATCTCGGTCATCGCGCGCGCCTTCGCGCGCGCCTGCTCGATGGTCGCGCCCAGCGCCAGCGACACTCCCATGCGGCGGTGACCACGTACTTCCGGCTTGCCGAACAACCGCAGCGCGGTATCGGGCTCGAGCAGCGCGCGATCGACGTTGCCGTAGCGGATATTGGCCGAGTCACCGTCGACCAGCAGCGCGCACGAGGCGGCCGGACCGCGCTGGCGGATCACCGGGATCGGTAATCCGAGAATGGCCCGCGCGTGCAGCGCGAACTCGGACAGGTCCTGCGAGATCAGCGTAACCAGCCCGGTGTCGTGCGGTCGCGGCGACACCTCGCTGAACCAGACCTCATCGCCGGCGATGAAGAGCTCCACGCCGAAGATGCCGCTGCCACCCAGATTGGCGGTGATCGCCTCCGCCATTTGCTGCGAGCGCGCCAGCGCCGCCGCAGTCATTGGCTGCGGCTGCCACGATTCGCGGTAGTCGCCGTCGATCTGCAGATGGCCGATCGGTTCGCAGAAGCTGGTGCCCGCGCGGTGCCGCACCGTCAGCAGCGTGATCTCGTAGTCAAAGCGCACCAAGCCCTCGACGATCACCCGGCCGGCGCCGGCGCGGCCGCCGCGCTGCGCGTAGCGCCAGGCTGCATCGATCCCGGACGGCTCGCGTACCAGGCTCTGGCCCTTGCCCGAGGAACTCATCACCGGCTTGACCACGCAGGGCAGGCCGATCTCGGCGATCGCGGCGCGGTATTCGGTCTCGGTGCCGGCAAACCGATACGGCGAGGTCGCGAGCTGGAGCTCCTCGGCCGCCAGCCGGCGGATGCCTTCGCGATCCATCGTCAGCCGCGCGGCGCGCGCGGTTGGAATCACGGTAAAGCCTTCGGCCTCGAGCTGCAGCAGCATCGGCGTTGCGATGGCTTCGATCTCCGGCACGATCAGCCGCGGACGCTCGCGCTCCACCAGCGCGCGCAGCGCGGCGCCGTCGAGCATGTCGATCACGTGCGCGCGATGGGCCAGCTGCATCGCCGGGGCGTTGGCGTAGCGGTCGACCGCGATCACCTCGCAGCCGAAGCGCTGCAGTTCGATCGCGACCTCCTTGCCGAGCTCGCCCGCCCCCAGCAGCATCACGCGCAGCGCCGACGCCGACAGCGGCGTACCCAGCATCGTCATACGGTCCCCTCAAGGCCTCGCAGGGACCGAACAATAAACGTATTGCGGCAACGCGCGCCAGCCGGATGTGGATCCGCCTTCGCTCGCTCGCGCTCCCCTAGGCGCGCCGCAGCTGGAGCTCCAGCCGCTGGCGATGAATCAGCCCGCGCACGGTGCTCCAGGTCGCGGTCTCGGTCTGCAGCACCACCAGGTAGCGCACGCCCGTGCCCTCGAAGATTTCGAGCAGGTCGCTGATGCGCGAGTCGCGAAGGGTCTGGTAGTCGATGGCCGGCACGTCGAGCGACGAAGTCATGACGTCGGCGGCACGCAGCGCGCCACCGGCGCCGTCCGCGTGCAGTCGTGCGCGGCGCGCCATGCTGGCATCCTCGGCGGTGATGACGCCGGTCACCGTGCGCTCGTGCACCACCAGGAATGCGCGCACGCCGAGCCGGAACATGTGGTCGATGATCTCCTCGAGCCCGGCGTCCTCCGGCACCGTGCCCGGCGGATCCTGCTGGAAGTCGTTCATCGCCCGCACCGCCGGGTCGCTGGTCCGCAGCCGCGGCCGATGCGGTCGCGAGCGCGGCGACAGGGCCGGTACTGCGCTGGGCGGCTGAGCCAGCAGGTAGGGTCGGTTCACGTGGACCTCCAATCAATGCGCGCTTGCGCGCTGTCGGTTGCTCTTCGACTGACGGCATGCGCAGCGCGAAGTTCCGCGATGTCACTGTTTGTTCACGTTTGTTAATCGCGACGTCGCCATTGCGCGACGTGGCCGCGCCCTGCCAGCGGCGTCGAGTCGGCGCGGCCAGTGCCCGGTCAGTGCGCGGCCGCGGCCGCGGCTGGGACCTCGGGCCGATCGAGGAACTCGCTGATGATCGGGTTGAGCCAGTCCGGGCGCCCCGAGAAGGTCGCGTGATCGGTGCCCGGCAACACGCAGAGTTCGGCATGCGGCAACGCGTGAAATATCTGCAGCGTATGCTCGAGCGTGATCGCATCGCGGTCGCCCGAGATCACCAGCACCGGCCGGTCGATCTGCGCGAGCATCGCGAGGCTGAGCTCGCTTTCGGTCGGCGAGGTCAGCCACAGCTTTGCAAGTTTTTCAGCGATGGTCGTCGGCGTCTTGGTCTGCGCATCGCGCAGTCCCCGCAGCTCCTCCGCGGTCAGGCCCTCGGGGGCGATGTTGACCCCGCTGATCACCAGCCGCCGCACCAGCTCGGGGTGTCGCACTGCGAGCATCAGCGCGAGGATGCCGCCGTCGCTGAAGCCGACCACGTTGACGCGCGCAAGCTTCAGCGACGTCAGCAGGGTCGCCGTGTCCTGGGCCATCGAGGTATAGCTCAGCGGCCCCGGCACGTCGGGGGTATGTCCCTGGCCAACCTGGTCGGGCGCAATGATCCGATGGTGCTGCAGGAACACATCGAGCTGCCGCTCGAACGAATGCTCGCCCGAATCGCCGCCGCCGTGCAGCAGCACCAGCGTCGGTCCGTTGCCGCGCACCGCGTAATACATCCGGTGGCCATGGATCACCGCCCAGTGCCAGCGGGTCGGCTGCGCCACCGCGTGCGCGGTGCCTGGGACCAGGCCGCCCAGCAGCAGCCCGGACAGCAGCGCTGCCGGCATGGCCAAAAGCAGCGCCGCTCGCCGCAGTGACCGCCAGCGCATTGCAGCGCGTCTCATGGCAGCGCCGCCAGGATGTCATCGGCGAGCTGGTTGTAGTTCTGGTCGAAATGATGACTGCCGCTCTTGGCCAGCACCGCGGCGCCGACCGCCGCGGCGGCAGGGGTGGTGCAGAGGCTGTCGGCGGCCTCATCCCGGCCGTAGATGCACTGCAGATGAACGCCGGCGAGCTTCTGCAGCTCGGGCGCGATCGGCATGCCGGCGTTGTTGTGCACGCCGAGCCAGCCGGTGGTCTCGACTTCGAACGCGGTGTGCCGCTCGGGCGAGAGCAACGACACCAGGCTGACGTCGGCGCGCAGCTCGGCCGGCAGGCGGCTGATCAGGAAGGGGAGCACATCGGCCCCGAACGAGAAGCCGATCAGCACCACCTTCCGGCGCTGCCAGCGCTGCTGGTAGTAGCGCATGATGCGTGCCAGGTCGTTCGCGGCCACGGCCGGCGCTTTCTGCGTCCAGTAATAGCGCAGCACATCGACGCCGACGACGCTCATCCCCTTGGTGGCGAGCACGCCGGCCAGCGTGCGGTCCAGGTCGCGCCAGCCGCCGTCGCCCGAGTACAGGATCGCGAAGGCGTCGCGCTGCGGCTCGCCGGCCGGCACCTCGGCCAGCGGCAGGTCGCCGACGCCGCTCGCAGCGCGCTCGGCCGCGATGCTCGCAAGCGCCGCGCGATAGGTGTCATGCAATGTCGCGCCCTCGACCACCGCGCCGGGCGCATTCCCCGGGATACTCATGACGAATTCGCGCTCGCCTGGCGTCGCGGTGCGATCGAGCAGCACCCGTGCCGGCACGTTCGCACCCAGGTGTTCCGCCCGGATGGTCTGGCCGCTGCCGATCGCGGCGGCCGCCGCCGCCGGGTGGTCGCAGAACGGCCGCTGCAGCTCGATCTGGTTCGACGGATCGATCGCGACGGCCGCGTCGAACGCGGTCGGCGGCGACTGCAGCTGCGCCATGTAGACGAAGGTGGCGCCGAGGTCGCGCCCGAGCAGCAGCGGGGGCAGATACTGCGCGTTATCCGCCGCGCGCTGCTGCGCGCGGCTGTAATCCTCGAGCAGCCCGGGCATGTAGAGGCAGTCGCTCGGCGGCTTGCTGCCGGCCCAGTTGAGGAATTCGCGCGAGTCGATGCCGACCACGAGGTAGCCCTCGCGCGCGAAATCGCGCGCCGCGCCCTCCTGCGCCGCACTCCAGCCGCGGGCGTCGGAGAACAGGTAGATGAACCCCCGGGTCCGCAGCCACGCGGGATACAGGCGCACGCGCCCGAACTGCGTCGTGTCCTCGCTGCGCGGGGCGCGGGTGTGCACCAGGTAGCCGGCCGTGGCGAGCAGCGCCACGACCATGGCGCCCATGGCCCCCATGGCCAGCCACTTGATCAGCGAAATTTCGCCAGCGTGTTCGCCAGCGCCTGAGGGCCGGGGTTGAGCTTGGCGTAGGGAATCTGGTTCAGCGGCAGATCGGGCGTGGCATTCAGGGCGTGCAGCTCGGGCTGGTCGCTGCCGATATACAGCAGCCCGGTCAGGTACTCGTTGTGCTTCAGGCGCTGCTGGATGGTCTCGAGCGCCACCGCGCGATCAGTCGCATCGTACTGCGCATCGACCTTGCGCAGCAGCACCCGGCTGCCGTCGTGCATGCTGACCGGCAGCGCCTCGCCCGCCGCATACTCGACCGCGATCTCCTGCGCCGGCGGCACGAAGTCGGTGTGCACCACTTCCTCGTAGTGCTCGCGCGTATAGGCGTAGCTGCGGGTCGAGCCTTCGTGGTCATTGAAGGTCACGCACGGCGAGATCACGTCGAGCAGCGAGAACCCCTGGTGATGCATTGCGGCCTGCAGCAGCGGCACCAGCTGCGCCTTGTCGCCGGAGAAGCTGCGGGCGACGAACGAGACGCCGAGCGTGATCGCCAGCTGCACCGGGTCGATCGGTGGCTGGTTGTTGACCTCGCCCTTCTTGGCCCGGCTGCCGATGTCGGCCGAGGCCGAGAACTGGCCCTTGGTGAGCCCGTAGACGCCGTTGTTCTCGATCACGTACACCATGTTGAGATTGCGGCGAATCGCATGACAGAACTGGCCGAGCCCGATCGACAGCGTGTCGCCGTCGCCGGACACGCCGATGTAGGTGAGCGCGCGGTTGGCAGCGCTGGCGCCGGTCGCGATCGAGGGCATGCGGCCGTGCACCGAGTTGAAGCCGTGGCCGCCGCCGACGAAGTACGCGGTGGTCTTCGACGAGCAGCCGATGCCCGAGAGCTTGACCACGTCCTGCGGCCTGACGGCATCGAGCCAGCAGGCCTCGACGATCGCTGCGGTGATCGAGTCGTGGCCGCAGCCGGCGCACAGCGTGGAGTTGACGCCTTCGTAGTCGCGCCGCGTCAGTCCGAGCGCGTTGCGCGGCATTTCGGGACGGGCGATTTTCGGTTTGGCCATGAACGTCATGGGGATCTCCAGCGAGCGTGCACGTGTCTGATCCGGGCGCGCCTGTTCATCCGACCAGCTTTGCCGCCGGGCGTTCCGGCGTGATCACGGAGGCGACGCCGTCGTAGACGTAGCTGGCCGGGATCGGCATGCCGTTGTAGTGCAGGATCGAGCGCATCCTGGACTTCTCGATACCGGTCTCCAGGATCAACAGCGAGCGCAGCTGCGCATCGCGGTTCTGCTCGACCACGAAGTTGATGCGATGCGCCTGCATGAAGGTCTCGACGTCGTCGCTGAACGGAAAGCCGCGCACCCGCAGGTAGTCGGTGTGAACGGCCTGCGCCGCGAGCCGCAGCCGCGCCTCGCGCACCGCGGCATCGCAGCTGCCGACCGACACGATGCCGATTTCGGTCTTGATCTCGGAGCGCTCGACCACCGACCGGGGCACCAGCCGCGCGGCGGTGAGCCATTTCTTGCGCAGCCGGTCGACCACCACCTGGTATTCCTTCGAGTCCTCGGTGTAGCGGCCATATTGCGAGTGACCCGAGCCGCGCGCGAAGTAGGCCCCCTTCGGATGCACGCCGGGCAGCGTGCGCTGCGGGATGCCGTCGTTGTCGTGATCGTAGTAACGCCAGAAGTGATCGGTCTTCTGCAGCTGCTCGGCGTCGAGCACCTTGCCGCGGTCGGGCTGGTAGTTCTGATCCCACTTGAACTCCGGGCACATCCAGTCGTTCATGCCGATGTCCAGATCCGACAGCACCAGCACCGGGGTCTGCAGCCGCTCCGCCAGGTCGAACGCCTTGACCGCGAACTCGAAGCATTCCTCCGGATTGGCCGGATACAGGCACACCTGGCGGGTATCGCCATGCGAGGCATAGGCGGCCGACTGCAGGTCGCACTGCTGGGTGCGCGTCGGCATGCCGGTGGACGGGCCGACGCGCTGGATATCGAACACCACCGCAGGCACCTCGGCGTAATAGGCCAGCCCGAGGAATTCCTGCATCAGCGACAGGCCCGGGCCCGAAGTCGCGGTGAACGCCCGCGCGCCGTTCCAGTTCGCGCCGATCACCATGCCGATCGAGGCCAGCTCGTCCTCGGCCTGGATCATGATGTAGTTCCTGCGGCCGCTCTCCCGATCGACCCGCATCTGCTCGCAGAAGCCGTGGAAGGCATCCATCAGCGAGGTCGACGGCGTGATCGGATACCAGGCGCCAACGGTGGCGCCGGCGTACACGCAGCCGAGCGCCGCCGCGGTATTGCCGTCGATCACGATCTGGCCGGCCGTGAGCATCCATCTTCTCGACCCGCAGCGGCAGCGGGCAGCTGAAATGCTCGCGCGCATAGTCGTAGCCGAGCTGGATCGCCTTCATGTTGGCGTCCAGCAGCTTCGGCTTCTTCGAGTAGGTCTCGGCCAGCAGCGCGCGGATCACCTCCAGGTCCAGGTTGCACAGCGCCGCGAGCACGCCGGCGTAGCAGATGTTCTTCATCAGGATGCGGGTGCGCACGCCCTGGAAGTTGTCGTTGCAGAGCCGTGCCAGCGGCACGCCGAGCACCGTGACATCGTCGCGCATCAGCAGCGCCGGGCGCGGCCAGGTCGAGTCGTAGATGAAGTAACCGCCCGACGCCACCTCGGCCAGGTCGCGCGCATAGGTCTCGGCATTGAGCGCGACCATCAGGTCGGTGTGCCCGGCGCGGCCGCGGTGTCCATCGCGGGTGATCCGGATCTCGTACCAGGTCGGCAGCCCCTGGATGTTGGACGGGAAATAATTCTTGCCCACGACCGGCACGCCGCTGCGAAAGATCGCCTTCATCAGCAGTCCGTTGGCGCTGGCCGAGCCGGTGCCGTTCACGGTCGCGATCCGAGGACGAAATCGTTTACGCGGTCTTGAGCTTTGGTGCCCGGCATGAAGGACCCCCATCGGCGGCCTGCGGCCAGTGTATCGTCGATTTCTGCATGTCCCAGGCCGCGGTCGGACAGCGCTCGGCGCACAGCCCGCAGTGCACGCACAGGTTCTCGTCCTTGACCATCACGCGCGCGGTCTGTGGCAGCGGCGTCGAGACGAACAGCGGCTGGGTCGGCTCGAGCGCCGGCGCACGCAGCCGGCCGCGCAGCTCGGCCTCATCGCCGCCGGCCGTGATCGTCAGGCAGTCGACCGGACAGATGTCGATGCAGGCGTCGCACTCGATGCACAGCTTGGCCTCGAACACGGTCTGGATGTCGCAGTTGAGGCAGCGCTGCGCCTCCTGCGCGGCCTGCTCGGCGCTGAAGCCGAGCTCGACCTCGATGTTGAGCTTCTTGAAGCGCTCCTTGAGCGACACGTGCGGCATCAGCCGCCGCTCGAGCGGCGCGTAGTCGTTCTTGTACGACCACTCGTGCATGCCCATCTTGCGGCTCGACAGCGTCACCGCGCGCGCCGGGCGATCGTTCACCGATGCGCCGCTGCAGTGGTTGTGGATCGACAGCGCGGCCTGATGGCCGTGCTCGACCGCCCAGATGATGTTCTTCGGACCCTGCGCGGCATCACCGCCGAAGAACACCTGCGGCAGTGTCGACTGGAAAGCTCACCGGATCCACCACCGGCTGGTCCCATTTGCCGAAGGCAAGGCCGAGGTCGCGCTCGATCCACGGAAACGCGTTCTCCTGGCCGATCGCGAGGATCACGTCGTCGCAGCCGATCACGACCTCGCCGATCACGCGCTCGCGCTTGATGGCGCCGGCTTCCAGCTCGTACTCCATCTCCTCGAACAGCATGCCGGTGAGCCGGCCGTCCTCGATCACGAACGCCTTGGGCGAATGATTGACGATGATCTCGACGTTCTCCTCCTCCGCATCCTCGAGCTCCCAGGCCGAGGCCTTGAAGAAGCCGCGCGGCTTGCGCGCCATCACCTTGACGCTGCTGGCGCCGAGGCGCAGCGAGCTGCGGCAGCAGTCCATCGCGGTGTTGCCGACGCCGATGATCAGCACCCGTTCGCCGATGGAGCCGATGTGGCCGAAGGCCACCGACTCGAGCCAGGTGATGCCGATATGGATGCGGTCGGTGTCGTGACGCCCGGGAAGCTCGAGCTCCTTGCCCTTGGGCGCGCCCGAGCCGACGAACACCGCATCGAACCCGCCGCGCTCGAGCAGCTCGCGCAGGCTCGTGACCGGCGAGGACAGTCGCAGCGTCACGCCCATGTCGAGGATCATCCCGATCTCCTCGTCGAGCACGCTCTGCGGCAGACGGAACGACGGGATGTTGCTGCGCATCAGGCCGCCGGGCACGGCATTCTGTTCGAAGATCGTGACCTCGTAGCCAAGCGGCGCCAGGTCGTTCGCAACGGTGAGCGAAGCCGGTCCGGCACCGATGCAGGCGATGCGCTTGCCGTTGGCAACCGGCGCGGCCTGCGGCAGCAGGCCGGCAAGCTCGCCCTTGAGGTCGGCCGCGACGCGCTTGAGTCGGCAGATCGCGACCGGCTTGTCCTCGACGCGGGTGCGGCGGCAGGCCGGCTCGCACGGCCGGTCGCAGACACGGCCGAGAATGCCGGGGAAGACGTTCGACTGGCGGTTCAGCAGGTAGGCGTCGGTGTAGCGGCCCTGCGCAATCAGCCGAATGTACTCCGGCACATCGGTATGCGCCGGGCAGGCCCACTGACAATCCACGACGCGATGGTAATAATCCGGATGCGCAGTATCAGTCGGAATCATGTTTCTCCGCGATCAACCTGTCATTACCCTGTATAACAAAACCCCCGTCCGGATGCGATAAGGGTATGTCGGATATCCGTGCCACCGAAATCAAACTGCGGCAGCGCTCGCGCGTGCTCGAAGTCACATTCGACGACGGCAGCCGCTTCGAGCTGCCGTTCGAATATCTGCGCGTGCACTCGCCTTCGGCCGAGGTACGCGGCCATGGCGAAGGCGAAGGGGTGCTGGTGGTTGACAAGCAGAACGTGGTGGTGCGCGCGGTCGAGCCGATCGGACAGTATGCAGTGAAGCTGATCTTCGACGACGGCCACGACACCGGGCTGTACACCTGGAAATACCTGCACGAGCTCGGCGCGCAGCGCGAACAGAAATGGTCTGCGTATCTGGCGCGGGTCGCACGCTCGAGGCCGCCGCGATAGCGGCAAACCGGGTTGGCAGGGCGCGCCGCACGATGCGCTGGCCAGATGATTCTCGTCGCCCAAAAAAGAAAGGCCGGGCGACTTCACCCGGCCAAATCTTCACAAGACCCCCACTCGGTTGAGGCCTTTTGGGCCAGCAACCGGGGCGGGATTCTGGGGGAACTCAGACCAGATTGCCAGCATTTTTGACCCAGTCTAGATACACGGAATATCAGGCTGGCGTACCTATTAAGACCAATCTGGTCCTTTCCATACGCGACGCCGCCACGGCCTCTACCGTGCCCGCGCCCGCTGCCAGCCGGGGGCTGGCGGCAGCTAGAATGGTCACCCACTTCTATTATGGTATGGCAATGAGTCAAAACAGCCCCGGCAGCACCGACTTCGGTTTCCAGCGCGTGCCCTGGCGGGACAAGGCCCGGCGCGTGCGCGCGGTGTTCGACTCGGTCGCTGACCGCTATGACCTGATGAACGACCTGATGTCGGCCGGCGCCCACCGGCTGTGGAAGCAATTTACGCTGTCACTGACCGGCCTGCGGCCCGGCGAGCGTGCGCTCGATATTGCCGGCGGGACCGGCGATATCGCCGCAGGGCTCGCCCACCAGGTCGGACCATCGGGCCTGGTCGTACTGGCCGACATCAACGAGCGCATGCTGCAGCACGGTCGCGACCGCCTGACCGACCGCGCGCTGGTCGCCAATGTCGGTTATGTCCGGGCCGACGCCGAGCGGCTGCCATTTGCCGATGCCAGCTTTGACTGCGTCACGATCGGCTTTGGCCTGCGCAACGTGACCGACAAGGCGGCCGCGCTGGCCTCGATGCAGCGCGTGCTCAAGCCCGGCGGCCAGCTGCTGGTGCTCGAGTTCTCCAAGCCGGTCATCGAGCCGCTGGGCCGCCTGTACGATCTGTATTCGTTCAACGTGCTGCCCTGGCTGGGACGCGCGGTCGCGGGTGACGCCGAGAGTTACCGCTACCTGGCCGAGTCGATCCGGCGCCATCCGGACCAGGAGCAGCTGCTCTCGATGATGCAGGCCGCGGGACTGGCGAGCTGCCGCTATCACAACCTGATGGGTGGCATCGTGGCCCTCCACCGCGGTTACCGGTACTGACCGTGAGCGGGCCGGGGCAGGTCGTGATCGAGCAACTGCTCGATCGAGCCGTGGCGCGGGCGATCACCGATTCGCCGCGCGCCGCCACGATCCTGGCGAGCCTGCAGGGAAAACGGCTGGCGATCCATAGCCGCGGCACCTCGTTGCGCGTCGTGGTCGAGTCCACCGGCCGCGCGCTCAAGGCGTTCCCGGCCGGCGAGGCGGATGCGACCATCGTCGGCGCGCCGCTGTCACTGCTGGCGCTCGTGGCGCTCGCGGACGCGGATGCGCAGGCGGTGATCCGGCGCGGCGACGTGCGCATCGAAGGCGATGCCGAGATCGCGCAGCAGTTTCGCGAGCTCGGAGGGTTGCTGCGCCCCGACCTGGAAGCCGGACTGGGGCGCGTGCTCGGCCGACCCGGCGCGCATCTGGCGATGCGCGGCCTGCGCGCCGCGGCCGACTGGACCCGCACCGCCGCCTGGACCTCGGTACGCAACCTCGCCGAGTACCTGGCGCACGAAACCGGCGACCTGGTGTCGCGGCCCGAGGCCGAGCACTACCTGCGCGGCGTCGAACAGCTGCGCGAGCAGCTCGATCGCCTCGATGCGCGGCTGCAGCTCGCGGAGCAACGCACCCAGGTGCTCACCGGCGAGCCGGAACCGCCCTGATGCGATCACGCTGATGCGCCTGCGCGTCCTCGCCCGGCTGATCCAGATCGAACGCGTGCTGGTGCGCCACCGGCTGGATGATTTTGTCCGCGCGACTCATCTGTATCGGCCGCTGCGGTTCGTGTTCTTCATCTCGCCCTGGACCTGGTTCCAGCGCGGCTCGGACCTGACGCGTGGCGCGCGGCTGCGGCTCGCGCTCGAGGAGCTCGGCCCGATCTTCGTCAAGTTCGGCCAGACGCTGTCCACGCGGCGCGACCTGCTGCCGAGCGACATCGCCGACGAGCTCGCGCAGCTGCAGGACAACGTGCCGCCGTTCCCGGGCGCGGTGGCGCGCGCGATGATCGAGCGCGCCTACGGCGAGCCGCTGGACCAGCACCTGTGCGCATTCGAGGAAACCCCGCTCGCCGCCGCCTCGATCGCGCAGGTGCACGCCGCCACGCTCGCCGACGGCCGCGACGTGATCGTCAAGGTGCTGCGGCCCGGCATGAAGGCGATGATCGCGCTCGACGTCGAGGTGCTCTACACGATCGCCGGCATGGCCGAGCGCTGGTGGGTGCCGAGCCGGCGCCTGAAGCCGCTCGAGATCGTGCGCGAGTACGAGAAGACCGTGCTCGACGAGCTCGACCTGATGCGCGAGGCCGCGAACGCCTCGCAGCTGCGGCGCAATTTCGCCGGCTCGCCGCTGCTGTACGTGCCCGAGATCCACTGGGATCACTGCCGGGCGGACGTGCTGGTGATGGAGCGCATTCGCGGCGTGCCGATCGGCGACATCGCGCGGCTGCGCGAGCTCGGCACCGACTTCCGGCGGCTGGCGGAAAACGGCGTCGAGATCTTCTTCACGCAGGTGTTCCGCCACAACTTCTTCCATGCCGACATGCATCCGGGCAACATCTTCGTGCTGCTGGACGATCCGGCGCAGCCGCGCTACGCGGCGGTGGATTTCGGTATCGTCGGCACGCTCGACCTGCGCGATCAGCGCTACCTGGCCGAGAACTTCCTGGCGGTGTTCGATCGCGATTATCGCCGCGTCGCGACGCTGCACCTGCAGTCCGGCTGGGTGCCGCCCGACACGCGCGTGGACGAGATGGAATCGGCGGTGCGCACCATCTGCGAGCCGATCTTCGACCGGCCGCTCAAGGAGATCTCTTTCGGCACCGTGCTGCTGCGGCTGTTCGAGGCACTGCGGCGCTTCGACGGCCAGATCCAGCCGCAGCTGCTGCTGCTGCAGAAGACGCTGCTGAACGTCGAGGGCCTGGGCCGCCAGCTCTATCCCGAGCTGGACATCTGGCAGACCGCAAGCCCGGTCCTGCGGCGCTGGATGCGCGAGCGCGTGCGGCCGCGCAACGTGCTGCGCGAGCTGCGCCGCGGCCTGCCCGATGCGCTCGAGATCTTCAAGGCGCTGCCGCCGCTGGCGCGGCGCGCGATCGAGCGCGCGCAGGACGGACAGCTGCGCCTGCCGGTCGAGACGCGCGGCATCGAGCAGCTGCGCGCCGAGCTCGCCGAGCACAGCCGGCGCAGCGATCGCATCCTGGTCGGCTCCGCGCTGCTGCTCGCGGCGGTGCTGTGGTTCGGCCTGCGGCTCTACCCCGGGTGGGCCGGCGCGCTGATCGGTCTCGGCGGACTCAGCGCCTGGACGGCGGCGTGGCTTCAGCGACCGCCGTGACGCCGGCGGCCACGCGCGCATCCGCGGCCGCGGCGAAGCGCGCCGGGGCATGCTCGCGGCAATACTGGTCGAGCCAGTAGATCGCGCCGGTCAGATCGGATGTCCCGAGCACGTTGCGGGTGCTCTTCGAGATCGCGTTCACGCCCGAGAGATAGCCGCCCAGCCAGTTGACGAACGCCATCTCGTCGGTGTTGCGCAGCTCGCGGGCATCCAGATACTTGTCGCAGGTCTTGAACCCGGCGCCGTAGGTCACCGGCTCGGCCGCGTGCGTCGCGGTCGATGCGCTCGCGCCCATCAGCAGCGCGAACGCGGCCGCGGAGTACGCCGCCGCCGGATGCGTGCGGCAGTACTTGCCGACCCAGTACACGGCGCCCTTGAGATTCGAGTCCGCCAGGATGTTGTTGGTGCGGCTCGAAGTCGCATTCACGCCCGACAGGTAGCCGCTCAGCCAGTTGACGAACGCCACCTCATCGGCATTCTGCTGCTCCCTGGCCTCAAGATACGCCCCGCAGGTCTTGAGTCCGGTTCCATAGGTGGTGACTCCGACCGCGTGCGCGGTCGTCGCCGTGCCCAGGCCAATCAGCAGCATCGGGACCATCATGACGCGCCAGTACATCGGATCTCCCCTCGTTTCCCGGCGGCGCCGTTACTGCGCCGCGCCCGCCGCAACGGCCGGGCTCTTCAGATGCTCTTCCGCCAGCTCCAGGTTGCTCTGCGCCTCCTGGTACCAGGTCGGCGAGGCGCTGATCGCCTTGGCAAAGTAGGTACGGGAGTCGCCGTAGCTGTTCATGGCCAGCAGCACCACGCCGATCTCGTTGTAGGCGTGCGCGCTGTCCATGATCTTGAGCAGGCTCGCGAACGCTCCGGCGTTGTCATGCTGACGCACCTGCAGGTCGGCCAGATATCGATAGGCATCCGGCCTCGGCGTCACCGCCAGCGCGGCCCGCAGGTCGGCCTCGGCGCCCGCCAGATCCTGCGCGCGCAGCTTGGCGTAGCCGCGGTGGGTCAGCACGCTGGCCGCGTCCGGCTTGTCGGCCTGCAGCGCCTGGTCGAAATACGGGATCGACTGCACGTACTCGGCGCGCAGGATGCAGACCTCGCCCATGCCGTCGAGCGAGCGGGCACGCTGCGGATGCGACGCGAGCACCTCGCCGTAGATCCGCGCCGCGCTGTCCACCTTGGCCTGCTGCATGTACAGCTGCGCCAGGCGCTCGGCGATACGCGGCTCGTCGGGCTGGGCCGTGTGCGCCATCTCGAATGCCTTCTCGGCCAGCGCAGTTTCGCCGCGCTGCTGCTTGATGGCGCCGATCTTGGCCAGCGTTGCCGCGTCCTGCGGCGAGCGCTCCAGCGCCAGCACGTAGTAATACACCGCGCGATCCAGCTCGTTCGCCTGCCACGCCTTGTCGCCGCGCTTCACGGCCTCGGCAAACGTCTTGGCATCCGCAGCCGAGTCCGAAGTGATCGGCTTGGCCGGCTTGGTCTGCGTCCCCATGCTCGCGGACGACGACGCGGCCGGCGCGCCCGCCGTGGTCGGGGCGGTCTGCGCCGCCGGTGCCGGTGCGGCCGCTGCGACCGACGTGGTCGCATTGCGCTCCGCGCGCGTGCCGGTGGTGGCCGCGCAACCGGTAAGCAGCAGCAGCAGCGGCGCTGCGGCCAGAATCGCCAGAGACTTATTTGACCATGCCACCGAACGCCTCACTGAGTCGAATGACTGCCGGGCCGATCGCCACGACGAAGAACGATGGAAACAGGCAGATGACCAGCGGAAAGATCAGCTTGGTTCCGATCTCGGCCGCGGCCTCTTCGGCACGCTGCATGCGCTTGTCGCGAAATTCCTCCGAGTAGACCCGCAGCGCGTCCGAGATGCCGGTGCCGAAGCGCAGCGTCTGCGCCAGCAGGCTCACCAAGCCGCGGATGTCGTCGAGGCCGGTGCGGGTCGCCAGTCCGCGCAGTGCGGTCTCGCGGTCGACGCCGGCGCGCATCTGCGCCGTCACCTGCGCGATCTCGCTGCCGAGCTCCGGATGGCTGACGTCCAGTTCGTCCGCGACCCGCTGCAGCGCCTGCGCCAGGCCGAGACCGGATTCCACGCAGACATTGAGCAGGTCGAGCGCGTCCGGAAATCCGTCGCGCAACAGCTTCTGCCGCAGCTTCACCTTGCGATCGAGCCAGATGCTCGGCAGCAGCATGCCGAAGAAGCACACCGCCAGCGCAATGAAGGTGACACGCCCGCCGCTCAGTCGCGGCAGGAACGACGCGATGGCGAACCAGCCCACCACCAGCAGCGCCGACACGGCGAGCTTCGTGGCATAAAAGGTCGCCACGGCCGATGGCGAGCGGTAACCGGCAAACAGCAATCGCTGCCGCGTGCCTTCACGTTCCGCGCCCTGTGGCAGCACGAAGCGCTCGACCGGCTGCAGCACCCCCGATAGGATCTGGCCCAGGCCGTCGCCCGCTGGCTCATCGCCGGCGCCCGCGATCTGCCGCAGGCGCCGCCGCGCCGGATCGAGCCGCCGGCCGATCACCGCCGCCACGCCCCAGAACAACAGCAGCGCCGCCAGGCCGGTCGCGATCGTAATCAGGATCGGCTGGCCGGAGGACAGGCTGCTGCGCAATTGCTCCAGCATGGCGACTACACCTCGATCTGAATGATGCGCCGGATCCACAGCACGCCGACCACCGCCAGCACGCCGGCTCCATAGAGCAGCTTGTGGCCGGTCGGGTGCTTCAGCAGCACCGGCAGGTAGTCCGGCGAGGCCACGGACAGCAGCGCGACCAGTCCAACCGGCACCAGCGCCAGCACCCAGGCGGACATGCGGCCTTCGGCCGAGAGCGAGCGCACCCTGCGTTCGAACCGAAACCGGCTGCGCACGATCTTCGCGATCTGGTCCAGGATCTCCGCCAGGTTGCCACCGGTGTCGCGCTGCACCAGCACCGACGTGATCAGCGCCATCACGGTCACGCTCGGCACCCGCGTGAGCAGCCCGAGCATCGCGCGGCGCACGTCATTGCCGTAGTTGAGATCGGAGAACGTCAGCTCGAATTCATGCGCGATCGGCTGATCCATGTCCTCGGCCACCAGCTTGATCGCGGCGTTGAACGGATGACCGGCGCGCAGCGCGCGCTTGATCACATCGATCGCATCCGGCAACTGCTCCTCGATCTTGTCGAGACGGCGGCGACGCTGCATCGACAGTTGCAGGTACGGCGCCGCCAGTCCGATCACCGCGGCGATCAATCCGGCGAAACCGCTGCGCAGCAGCGCCGCGGTCAGCAGCCCGCCGCAGCAACCGAGCAGCAGCGAGCTGACAACCACGCGATACGCCGGGGTGACGCGCCCGGCCTGCTCATTGATCTCGGCCAGCTTTTCCATCCATGGCAGCTCTTCGAGCCGCCGTTCCAGCGGCGACAGCGAGGTCAGGTACTTTTCGCGCAGGATCGAAGCGATGTCCTGGTGCGCGTCGGCGCCGATGCGCTCCAGCCGGCGGCGCAATATGCGACGCGTCCGCGATTCGCTGCTCGCCGACGTCGTCAGCCCCAGCATCAGCAGAAACACCGCGATGAACACCACCACGAGGAAGGTAACGACGACCGTGCTGCCCATGCCTGGCTCCTGGTGGCTAGCGCGGCTTGGCTGGCAGCGCGAACACGCTGACCGGTAGATCGATGCCGCGCATCATCAGCCGCTGATGCAACGCCGGCACCACGCCGGTGGCCTCGAGCCTGCCGTGGATGTTGCCCTCGGCGTCCACGCCGAAGCGGCGGTAGGTGAACAGCTCCGACATCGTGACGATGTCACCCTCCATGCCGCTGATCTCCTGCAGGCTGATGATGCGCCGGCGGCCGTCCTCGGCGCGCTGCACCTGGATGACGATATTGACCGCGGAGGCGATCTGGGCACGCAGCGCCCGCATCGGGAATGAAATGCCGGTCATCGACACCATGGTCTCGATGCGCCCGAGCGCATCGCGCGGCGTATTCGCATGGATCGTCGTGAGCGAGCCGTCGTGACCGGTGTTCATCGCCTGCAGCATGTCGAGCGCCTCGGCGCCACGCACCTCGCCGACGACGATGCGATCCGGCCGCATGCGCAGGCTGTTGCGCACCAGCTCGCGCTGCGAGACCTCGCCCTTGCCCTCGATGTTGGGTGGCCGCGTTTCCAGCCGCACCACGTGCGGTTGCTGCAGCTGCAGCTCGGCGGAGTCCTCGATCGTGACGATGCGTTCGGTGGGCGGAATGTAGCCCGACAGCACGTTGAGCATCGTGGTCTTGCCGGCGCCGGTGCCGCCCGAGATCACGACGTTGAGCCGCCCCAGTACGATCGCCTCCAGCACCTTCGCCACCGGCTCGGTCAGCGTACCGAGGCGCAGCAGATCGGCCATCCCGAGGCGTTCGACCGCGAAGCGCCGGATCGAGAGCATCGGGCCGTCGATGGCGAGGGGCGGGATGATCGCGTGAACGCGCGAGCCATCGGCCAGGCGCGCGTCCACCATCGGCGTGGATTCGTCGACCCGGCGGCCGACGGCCGAGACGATGCGATCGATGATGTTCATCAGGTGCGCATCGTCGTGAAACGTCACCGGGGTCTGCTCCAGCTTGCCGCGGCGCTCGACATACACCGACTTGGCGCCGTTGACCAGGATGTCGGATATCGTGGGATCGCTGAGCAGCGGCTCCAGCGGACCCAGGCCCAGCACCTCATCCTCGATGCAGCGTGCCAGCAACTGGCGCTGCGGCAATGCCAGCGGTGCGCCCTGTTCGGTGAACAAGCGCTGCGTGATCTCCCGGATCTGCGTGCCCGCCTTGCGCTTGTCGAGCGAGCTCAGGATCGTGAGATCCGCGACCTCGAGCAGCCGGTCGTAGATGCGCTGTTTCCACTCCAGCTCCAGCGCCGTGAGCACCCGCAGTCGATCGCGGGCGCTCTCGCCGTCGCTTTCGATCCCCAGGCGATCCTTCAGACTGCTACTCGTGGTCATGCTCAACTCCGTAGGAATGCGGGTAGCGCGCGCCGCAACAGCCCGGGTCGCGCGGCCTTGGCGCCGGTCATCTCGGTGACGATCCCCAGCAGCGCAGCGGTGATCGCCGCGCCACGGTCGGCCTCGTACAGCGGCACTCCGGCATCGGAGCTCTCGAGCGCACGCTGATAGTGACTCGGGATCGTGGCGGTGACCTCCAGGCCGAGCGCGCGGCTGATGTCGTCGAGCTGCAGCAGCGCGCTCTTGGCGTAGCGGTTGACCAGGATGCGCAGCCGATGCGGCGGGACCGCCAGCTCGTCGCGCAGGATCCGGATCAGGCGCGTCGCGTTGCGCACGTGCAGGGTCGATTGTTGCAGCACGATGTAGATCTCCGCCGCGATGCCGAAGGCGTTGGCGGTCAGGTTGTCGATCGCATGCGGTACGTCGATCACGACGTCCTGATTGAGCCCTCCGAGCAGTGCGATGAACGCGGCCAGCCGGTCGGTGCGCACATCATTGCTGGGCACGGCGTGCTGCGCGGTCGAGCAGTACAATTGCAGGCCGCTCGCGTGGCGCGAGCCAAACCCCTCCAGCGCATCCTGGTCGAGCGACGCCACCTCTTCCAGGGCCTCGAGCAGGCCGCGCTGCGACGCCAGGTTCAGGTGGTGCGCGGTCGGGGCGAAGTTCAGGTCGAGGTTGACCAGTGCCGTGCGGCGCCGCGCGTGCGCCGCCAGCATATGCGCGATGTTCGCGGCGATGAACGAGCTGCCGACTCCGCCCGCGGCCCCCACGAACGCGTGGATCACACCGCGCCGCTGGGTCGCCTGCGCGCGCAGTTCCGCGCACACCTGCTGCACCGAAGCGATCAGGTCGGCGCGGTCGACCGGCTCGGGCAGGAAATCGCGCGCGCCGCTGCGGATCGCCAGCCGTGTGGCCTCGGCGTGACCGCCCGGTCCGACGACGATCAGCGTCGGCCGACCCTCTGCCGGGCGCGCGGCCCAGTCCGACAGCTCCGCGGTACGGTTCGCCTCGAAGTGCAGCAGCACGATATCCGGCGCAAAATCGACGCCCTTCAGCAGATCGCCGTGGCCGTTGGCGATCACGTGCACGCGCACGTCGATCCCCGGCACGCCGTGCAGATACGTCTGCAGCTTCTCGAGCGCGCTGGCGCTGCGGCCCGCAATGAGCACGTGCGTCAGCATGGCGTGGAGGCCCCGGTATTCGACAGCCCGAGGCTTTCGGCCGGCAGCGTGACCGAGAACGGCGGCGAGACCAGCGTCGGGCTCACGAATGGGATCGACAGCGGCACGGTGAAGCCGACCACGCTCACGCGCACGTAAGCCACGTTGCCCAGCGCCGGCGTTGCGCCCAGCGAGGCACCGTTGGCGTCGAGATAGGTTAGGTTGACGTTGGCGTTGTTGAACCCCGCGACTCCGAGGAAGTTCACCGCGTTGACAATCGCCGGGTCGTTGACCGGGCAGACGGCGGCGAGACGCGCGGCGCGGCGGGTGCCTTCATTCAAGGCCGCAAAGGTGTAGACGCCGCGGCCGAATTCGATGCAGGCGAACAGCAGGATCATCAGCAGCGAGGCGGTGATCGCGAACTCGACCGTGTAGACTCCACGCATTGTCTTCATAGCGCCCTCATCGTGGTCGAGATCGACAGCGTGAAGTTGGTCGCGAAGTTCCCGCCCAGGAAGTCCGGCATCAGCGCTCCGAACACCGATTGATACGGGTACGCGGCCGTCACGGTGATGTCGTTGGTCGCGGTGTTCTCCGTCACTGCGATCTGCCCGGTCGTGAGCCCGGGTAGCAGCGCGGCGCCCGCCCCGGCCACGTTGCCGTACACCGCCAGGTTCTGGCCCTGGGCCGCCAGCGTGCTCCAGGCCCCGCCCGTTACCAGCCGGTCGTCGGTTCCGTTGAGCGCCGCCCCGGCCACGTGGCGCGCGGCGTTGCGCACCGAATCATTGAGCGTGCTGTACTGAATCAGGTATTCGCCGAACTCGACCGTGCCGCACATCAGCAGCAGCAGCACCGGCGCCGTGATCGTGAGCTCGACCATCGCGAGGCCGCGCTGCCGTTGGTACCGCGCACGACGAGCAGGCGCGCGGCTCATGAATCCGGGCTCCCGGCGCTCTTGTACAACTCGATCACGTGCGGTCCGATGGCGCCGGAGCCTGCCCCGGGCCGGCCGCCGGCATCGCAGGTCTTGATGACCTGACCGTAGATGACGTTCTTGCCGGTGCCGGACAGTGGCTGCAGCAGGAACACGCAGGCGAAACCCAGCACACGGACGTTGCCCCCGCCGCCGCCCGCGCCGGCACAGTCGGCCATCGGCGCTGCGATGATGCGGCGGCCGAATCCGCCCTGGCCCCGGGGCAACGGTTGGGTGTCGTAGTTCCCGGCCGCGACCAGCGCGGCGTAGTCGGCATAGTTGAATGTGAGCTGATTGGCCGTGGTGACCACCCTGCCGCCCTGCGTGATATTGCCGCGCGCGTCGGTCGTCAGATTGGTTTGATGCGCGGCGCTGTTGATCACGTCGGGCGGGTACTGGGCGGGCGACACCGGCCCCTGGTACTGGTTGAACCGCGTATTGATGCCCTGCGAGATCTCGACGGAGGCGACGCCGCCTTCGGTTGCGACATTCTGACCCACCGTGGCGCAGGTGTTGTAATCGCCCGCGAGCTTGGTGCTGGCGTTACCGCCGAGGGCGAGCACACCGTAGTTACCGGGTCCGACGACGGCACCCGTCAGCTGGTTGAGGCCGACCACCTGGTCAACCGCATAGCCGTACAACGGGCCGCCGCCGCCGGGATTCGCACAGATTGGGACCGGCACGATGTTGCAGGCCTGCCGCACGGCCGGACTCGGGCCGGCGACGGCATTTCCCGCGACCGTGATCGAAGTGATACCCAGCACCGACACCAGGCTCATCGAGGTCCTGAAGCCGGTGAGCGAAGCGCGCACGAACGCCGCGGGCGTGGTGCCGGCGGCGAACGGGATGAGCGTCGACGAATACTCGGTCGTCAGCGCAACACCCCCGCCGATCGCGCTCTGCAGTTCCGGATACTGCGCGAGGTTCAGCGTGAACTCGCCGCTGGCGGCCGCACTCGCCTGGGCTGGCGAGGCGGTCTGGTCCAGCACCTTCGCGGCTGCCAGCGCCGCGGCGTCGAGCGCGCTCTGCAGGCGCGACTTGTTGAGCAGCACGTGCGCGGTGTCGATCGCCAGCCCTGCCATCGCGAGCAGCGCCAGCATGCCGACCACTACCAGCACCAGCGTCGCCCCGCGTTCGTGCTTGCGTGCCATCGTGGCTACTGCCCGTTCTGACCGCCGATGTTGATGGTCATCGGTTGCTGAATCTGCGACCGATCCACTCTTTCGGTGCGCAGCGACTGCAACGCCAGGTTGATCATCTCGGGATCGGCGCCTTCGACCGGTGCGGCGCTGGGCTTGAACAGCGTCCTGCGGTCGTACACCTGGTACTTCTGCATCTGCCGGACCGAATTGCCGTAGTCGGCTTCGAGCGGCGTCTGGGCGCAGCCGCCCAGGGCCAGCCCGGCCGCTGCCGCCGCCAATGCGAGGTGACGCATGATGCTGTCCTTCCTGTGAGTCATTACTTGGTGCTCGCGTCCGCGGCGGGCGTCTTCGGCGCGGTGCCTTCCAGCCGGCCGCGCCCGAAGTAATCCCAATCCGACGGCTCGATGTACGAGTCGGTGGGCAGGCGAGCCTGGCCGACCGGCAGCGCCTGCGCCAGGCGCGGCGTCACCAGGATCACCAGCTCGGTTTCACCCTTCTGGTAGTTCTGGCTGCGAAACAGCGCGCCCAGCACCGGGATCGAGCCCAGCCCCGGGAACTTGTTCACCAGCGTGGTCGTGGTCTCATCCAGCAGCCCCGCGAGGCCGATGGTCTGTCCATCGCTGAGTTCCACCACGCCCGTGGCGCTGCGCTGGGTCAGCGACGGAATCACGAACACGCTCGAGCTGCCGGCGACCCCCAGCTGCACGGTGTTGGCGCTCGACAGCTCGCTGACGCTGATGTTCAGCTTCAGATTGATGTGGCCGCTGTTGAGCACCACCGGCAGAAACTTCACCTCGATGCCGAAGGTCTTGAAATCGATGGTCACGGTATTCAGGGCCTGCGGCACCGGGATTGGGAACGAGCCCCCCTCGACCAGATCCGCCTCCTGGCCGCTCAGCGTCGTCAGCGTCGGCTCGGCGAGGATGCGGGCGAGGCCTTCCTGGGTGGCGGCATCGAGCGCCAGATTGAACAGGAAGTTCTTGTCCAGGAAGCTCGCGAACAGGCCCTGGTTCTGAATCGCCATCGTGGTCGGCTGGAACTCGTCGATCGCCGGGCCGTACTGCGCCGAATTGGTGAAGATCGGTATATTCGCGTTCTGCGGCAGGAAGATCGCGTTCGGAAAGGTCGCACCGCCATTGACGCCGCCCGCGGTCCAATGCCCGAGACCCTGAGCAAACGAGTTGAACTGCGCATCCAGCCGCTTGACCTCGGTGCGTGCAATCTCGGCGACCTTGATCTCGATCATGACCTGCTGCGTGCCGCCCACCTGCAGCAGATTGATCACTCCACCGACCGTCTTGTCGTCGCGCCGGGGCTGCGAACCCTGCTGGGATGCGCTGCTCTGCCTGGCGCTCTGTACCTGCACCAGGTAGGTCTCCGCGATGCGTTGCGCCGCACTCAGCGTTTCCGCGTCGGTGACGCGGCCGGACAGCACGATCGAGCGTTGCGCCGCGCGCACCTCGATGTCCTGGCCGGGAAGCAGCTCGGCGTACTTGCGCTTGAGGCTGTTCAGGTCATGCTGCACTTCGACATTGATCGCGCCGATCAGGTGATTCTCCCGGTCCCACAGCAGCACGTTGGTGGTGCCGAGGTCCTTGCCGAGCACGTACAGCTCGGTCGGCGAAATCACGACGATGTCGGCGATATCCGGACTGGCGACCGAGATCCGGTTGGCCGCCGTGGCGACCGCGACCACTTTCGACTGGTACAGCGGCACCGCCAGATCGATCGTGGCACCGCCCGAAACCAGCGGCGGCTGCGCCACCGCCGGCGGCCGCGGCACCGGAGCCGGCGTCTGCGCGTAGGCGCTGCTGCAGATCAAGCCCGCTGCGAGCAGCGTCAGTCGCCCGATTCGCCGCCGCGCTGATCCCGTTGTTTTCATTCGGATCGTTCCTCCCTGACGCGACATAGGGCTTATTCGCGCTCCGCCTCGTGGGCAACGCTGGTGCCGCGGATCACGGTGATCGCTGGATCGCGCGCCGGGGCGGGAACGCGCTCGGGTAATTTGGCGACGGTCTTGACCGGCTCGGGGACGACCTTGTGGCGCGCGTCGCTGTCATCGAGCGGATTGCGCAGCGCGAGCTGGATCGAGCCTGCCGCCTTGCCTTTGAGCAGCGTTTCGGCCTCTTCCGGCGACACCTCGAGCGTCACCGCGCGCACCACCACCGGCTCGCTGGAGTTGGTCGCGGCGGTCTGATCGACGGCGAGCACCTTGATGTTGCTGAGTATGGTCTCGGACGTCACGATGCCGTTGCGATCACTGCGGGTCGCGACCACGTTGACGCGATTACCCGGCAGCAGAAAGCCCGCGACCCCGACCACGTCATCGACGCGCACCGTGACCGCGCGCTTGTCCTTCTCGACGGTGGCCGCCAGCGCGCTTTCGCCCTCCTTGGTGAACATCGACGCCAGCAACAGCTGGCCTGCCTGGACGTTGACCGCCGTCACCTTGCCATCGACCTCCTTTTCGTCGTGGAAGCTGCCCGCCGGCTCCTGACCCGGGATCATCTCGCATGCTCGATACATGCCGCGAGCTGATCTGGGTGCCGAGGGGCACGCTCATTGCCGCCGTCAGGATGCGGGTCGAGCCGCCTGCCTGGACCGGCATGGCGCGCGCCGCGATCCATTTGTTCGCCATCCACGCCGCACCGCCCGCGAGCAGCAACGAAGACACGATCAGGACGGGACCTCTGCCTCGCGCCATAGTTACCTCGGTGCCGCGGCTTCGTCGCCGGCCATGTTCGGCAGGAAATAGTTCTTCCAGGCCCAGCGCAGATCCTCGACGTCGAATCGAGTGCCGCGTTCGTCGTAGGCGGCCTTGTCGAGCGCCATGCAGATCAGATCGCGCGGGTGGCAGGCCAGCAGCAGCCGCCCCGACGGCGGATACAGCTTGCTCAGCGCGTAGTTGAGCAGCTTCTGATCGAACGGCACCCCCATCTCTTCACACACCGCGGTCCAGACGCGGGTATAGAGCTCGATCGACAGCGGCCCGAGCTGGATCTTGTAGCCAAGGCGCCGGTGCACCGCCTCGTCGGCCAGCTCGGTCGGATCCAGGTTGGTCGCAAATACGATCACCGCATCGCACGGCGTGGCGAACAGCGCATCGGCCCCGGCCGCCAGATGATCGATCTGCTGTTCGAGCGGGACGATCCAGCGGTCGAACAGCCGCTGCGGCACGAACCGCTGCCGTCCCAGATCGTCGATCACCAGCACGCCGCCGTTGGCCTTCATCTGCAACGGCGCGTTGTACTCGCCCGTGGCGGGCACGAACTGCACGTCCAGCATCTCCATCGTCAGCTCGCCGCCGACCACGATCATCGGTCGCTCGCACAGCGCGAAGCGCGCATCGAATCCCTGCGCCAGCAGCAGCCGCCGGTTGCCCTCCAGCAGTTCGATCTGCTCGTGCACCGTGGCATCGAACACGCGAATGATCTTGTCGTTGACCACGACGGCGTGCGGAATCAGCACCTCGCCGGGCAGCGCGGCGATCAATCGCGATGCGATGTAGGTCTTGCCACTGCCGGCCGGTCCATAGATGAAGATCGCGCGGCCGGAACCCATCGCGACCCCGAGCCGGTCGCACAGGTCTTCCGCCATGATGATGTCGCGGAACGAGTGCGTCACGGTGTCGCGCGCAAGGCTGCGGCGGCGTATGGCCTGCGCGCGCGCCACGTTGGCATAGGTCTCGAGCGGCACCGGCGCCGGGCCCACGTATCCGCAACGCCGCAGCGCATCCTGCGCGCTCTGGCCGCCGCGCTCGGTGAGCGCCAGGCGCACCTCGTGATCGAAACCGGCGCGCGATTGCAGCTGCAATCGTCCCTCCTGCCGCAGGAACTGTACGATCGGCTCCATCACCGGGCCCGCCAAGCCGAGGCGCTCGCCGAGTGCGCTACTGGTGAGCGAACCGGCGCGCAGCAGGTGCTTGAGCGTCAGGTCCGCGAGCATCTCGGGGGCCAGCCCGCTGGCTTCCAGGCTCACTGGCCGCGGCGCGATCCCGATCAGGCGGGTCATGACCGGCCCGATCAGGTCAGTCACGGCGCTGTTGATCGCGCTCATGTATGGCCCCCTCCCAGCCAAATGCTCCCACCCGAGGATTCAACCTGATTCCACCAGGCGGCCATGCCGCCGACGGCGATCGGCAGCGCGAACGGCAATCGATCGCGTCGCGCAATGCGGGCGGCAACGAATGCCGAGGTAGTCACGGCCGCGAGTCCTTCGTGCACCAGGGTGCTGATCGATGCGCGCACGACGCACCAGGCGACGTAGCCGATCGCGGCCGCGCCGCCGGCCAGCAGTGAACACAGCGCGGCGATGAACGCGCCCTCGGGACCCATGAAGGAGCCAACGGCCGCCAGCAGTTTGACGTCACCGGCCCCCATCGCGCGCACCAGATAGAACGGGGCGAAGCAAGCCAGGCCGACCAGGGCTCCGAGCGCGCCCGAGAGCAGCCCCTGGGCTCCATTCGCAGCGACCTGCAGCCCGACGCCTACGACCAGACCGAGCAGGCTCAGCCAATTCGGGATGCGGTTCCGCCGCAGATCACTGTAAGCCGCCGTCAGCAGTATCGCCGACAGCAACAACGGATCGACGAAGCTATGCATCAGGGCATTTCCCGCGGCTCAGCGCCCGCCTCGGTGACGAGCGCCCTATCCGTGTCGCGGAGGCGAACCAACGATGCTTTCACACCCGTTACTCCATGCCGTGTGACGATCAAACGAAGGCAGCAGTCAACCGCGGCTGGCAGCGGGCACGCTGCAGCCGGATGTTTCCAACCGATTCCGTATTCCAAGTCTGGCGCACCGCACTGCGGTGCCCAGCCTCGGCTTCCTCCGGGAGTGGCGACGATCCTCTAGGTGTTCAGCGTCCCCCGCCCCCGCCGCCGCCGCCCCCACCGCCGCCGCCGTTTACATCAGCAGCGAGCGTTGTGATCTTGGCGACGACTGCCTGGCCCAGATTGGTGAATACGAGGACGGACGCGGCGGCTACCAGCGAGCCCGCGATCGCGTACTCGACCATCGTCAAACCTTCCTCGTCCTTCAAAAATGCAGCGATAAGCTTCTTCACTTGAGTCACCTCATCTATAGATTGTGACAAGCCGTTAGTTTCTCTACGGTTTCCCCAGACTCTCGTGCTCACTGCTTCTGCAGCCAGTCGAAGCGCTGTGGCCGCTCGAACTTAGGCGATTCCGCCGGCACTGGCGAGAACGTTTGTGCGCCGCTTGAGCACCTTTGTGCGCATTTGACATAGCCAAGCGTGCGCGAAATAGCCTTTGACTTTTCGGCGCCAGATAAAGACAGTTACCTGCACAAAAGTGACTGATGCAGGGATCTAAGTGACAGGCGCGCTGCGTGTGCTTTGGATTTCGTGTTCCACCAACAACTGTGGAGCTGAACTGCTGGAAGAATGCCGGCGCCTGTGCACCGTCAGCACCTGCGTGTCGAGCCGCGCGCTGGCCGCACTCAACAAGACGCAGGCCAACGCGGTGGTATTCGATTTCCAGGAACCCACCGCGATCGATCTGCAATTGCTCCAGAGCGTCAAGCGCCTGCACTCCGGCGTACCGATCCTGATGTTCACCGAGACCCACAGCGAGGACCTGGCTGTATGGGCGTTCCGCGCGCGCGTCTGGAATTACCTGGTAAAACCAGTGCCACTGCGCGAACTGAAAGCCAATCTGCTGCAGCTCGCCAAGCTGCTGTCGCGCCGTGAGCCGATGGGCCGCCAGATCGAACGACCGGGCACGATATTGCCGGTGTCGCAGGGACTGGCCCGCGGGGATGCCGAGAAGGCGGTCATGGAACGGATCGTGGAGAACATCCGGCGCGATCACACCAACCGGCTGCGCATCGCGCAACTCGCGCGCGCCTGCGGCATGAGTCGCTACAGTTTCAGCCGCCTGTTTCACCGCACCTTCGGCTGCAGCTGCCGCGACTATGTGACGCGGCTGCGCATCGAAACCGCATGCAAGCTGCTGAAGATGCCGAACGCCTCGGTCACCCGCGTGGCGATCGCCGCCGGCTTTACCGATGCGTCCTATTTCGCCCGCATGTTCCGGCGCTACATGCGCAAGAGCCCAACCGAATATGCGCGTCTGGCCCCGGCATCGCGCCAGGGCAGGCGCGAGCGCCGTGCCCCGGCAGGCTCTTCGCTGCCCGATTGGCCGCCCCGCCCGGAGCGGCGGCTCGGATCATCCCGCCTGGAGCGCTCGCGTCGTCGCGGCCAGATCTCGACTACCGGTTAGATCTTAAGACTCGTAGTGAGCGCAGCGACTCGATGCGCCGAGATAACGATCGTGTAGTCGGCACAGGCCGTCGGAGGCTCGCACCGAGGCGAACACCGATCCGAGGCTCTTCAGGCCCGGCAGCTGCGACTCGATCTCGTGCGGTGCCTGGCAGAAATACCGACAGCTGCCGCAGCGCTCTTCTGGCGCCGTACGATTCAGCGGCGCGGGTTCGCGCGCCGCGCTCCAGTGCATCGGCGCCCAGTCGCTCACTGACCGAACCGTGTCCAGAAGCCCACGAACACCTGCGTCGACAGGATGTAGCCGAGCAGAATGTTGACCGCGACGCCGGCGGTGAAGGCGTAGAACGGCTTGGCACCGCCGCTGACGAACTCGCGAAAGCGCGTCGTCAGGCCGATCGCGAGGAACGTGAACGTGAACGCCCAGACGCGCAGCGCCTGCAGCGGGGCCACCAGCGAGGGCTGCACGACTTTCTTGTAGTCGGCGTAGCTGTAGCCGATCGAGATCACGGTCACGATCGCCGAGGCGATCAGGAAGCCGAGCACGAACTTCGGAAAGCGCCGCCAGATCTCGGCGACGTTGGGCTTGGACTGGATGCCGGTGGCCTGCCAGCGCGTGGTCGCGACGATCGACAGCACGAACGCCCAGACCCCGATCCAGACGTCGCGACCGATGACTTTCATCAGCGTGAACGCGTTGACCGCAGCATCCGGGCTGCCCGTGATCCCGGCCACGTGACCGGCGTAACCGCCGTAGGCCTGTGCCGCGGCCAGGCCGGCCGCATCGGCAAACTCGGAGGTGCCGATCCACGCGCCGGCCACGCCGGTCGGCAGCTGCAGCGCGCGCGCCAGCAGCGGCAGGATGAAGATCGCGAGAATCGCCCAGAAGATCACCAGTGAAATCGCAATCGAGGCCTGCTCCTTGCGGGCGCCGACCGCGCCCGCGGTGGCGATTGCGCCGGACACGCCGCAGACCGCACCCCCGGTTCCGAGGGTGGCGGCCAGACGGCGGTCCAGTCCCAGACGGATGGCGGTGAAATAGATCACGCCGAAAGTCACCAGCGAGACGACCGCCGCCTGCACGATCGCGACCGGCCCCGCCCAGGCAATCAGGGTCAAGGGCAGGCCCGCCCCGAGCAGCACGATGCCGGTCTTTATATAGAGCTCGACCCGCAGACCGGCATCGGTCCAGGCGGGTACGCCGACGGTATTGGCCACCGCGAGACCGAGCACCAGGGCGACCAGCGGCGGCTCGAGGTTGTAGTGCGAGGCCTGGTCCCATTGGCCCAGCAGATAAATGCCGAGTGAGACCACGTAGACCAGCGCGAACACCGGCAGGAAGCGCGACAGTCGGTAGCCGAGCGCACGGACGCCAATCCCGAACAGCGTCGCCCACAGCGCGAACAGCGCCAGGTACTGCAGCGCATGGGTCTTGAGCTGGGCGATGGCATCGGGCCAGTGGCTCCACTTCTGCGGCGCCACCGCCAGCCATTTGAGGCTGGTGCCGCTGGCGACCAGGCCGGCCGCAACCACGACCAGGCCCAGCCCGATCCAGATCGCCCACCAGTCGTCCTTGCGGATGAAATCGGCCCAAAGCGACTCGCGCCGGACGCCCCCCACCTGAACCTGTGCGATTTCCGTCATGACCGCTCCGCTTGCCGTTACTCGTCGCCGTTATTCGTAGGGCTGCGGTGGCCGGGCGGAGGCATCAACGCCCCAGTCGGCCGGTGCAGCGGACCGAAGATAGACAGGGTGGACGGGAACGGTCCAATAGCGATTTGCCATGACGAATTCTTGTTTCGCTATGTAGCCGCGTTGTCGCTCGCGCCCGTGCGCACGCTCACGCTGGATCGACCGTTGGCGATCGCGGCGGCGGCCGGCACACGAAGACGCCGCTGCGGCGCCACGGCGCGTGCCGGCGTGCGGCGGCGAAATGCGTCGATCGACGCCAGCAGATCGAGTGGGGAAACCGTGGTGCGGCCGGCGCTGTATTTGAGCACGCCGCGACGCTGCAGGTTCTCGTCGATGATCAGAACGAAGCGCGGCGCCAGCGTCAGGATCTCGTCGCGCAGACTGCGCGCCGCGATGTCGATCGGATCGCCGCTCGCGACGGCGCTCGCGCCCGCCCCGAGCCGCAGCAGGCGGTGATCGCAGATCAGTTCTCCGACCCAGCTGTCGTCGGCGTCGCCGGCGGCTCGGCGACAGGCGGCCGGTCGCACCCCGCGCGCACGAAACTCATCGCGCAGGATCGTAAGCCATCGATCGCGTTCCAGCCCCTGATCCTGAAAATCCTCCGGGTGCGAGAACAGCAGCGCCCAGTCGCCGCCGAGCCACTCGCGCAGCAGTGGAGCTGAACCGTCGATTTCGCCAACACACAGAGTTGCCATCGCTTGAGTCTCCTGTTCCGACGTCATTGCCTGAGCACTGCGGTCGATACTAGGAGCGAGCGCGATGACAATGCAGTGGCGGCGCGGTGACAAACGAGTGATAGGTCCGGGCGCTCGACCGTCGTCAATCGACGACAGTTTCTCCCGCGCTTTGCGCAGGGCTGCTCTAATCCTTGGCAACGCGGGGGAGGCATTTTGAAAATTGCGACGGCCGTCCGAATCGGGCGCAGATCGCTGCGATAGATTTTCAACCCTCTTAGGCCATTCGCCCCGAGGTGTTGATATGCGTCACTGGCTCCTGAGCTCGGTCGTAGCCATGGTGGTCGCGGGCACGGGCGCCTGCCGCGCCGGCGACCTGAACATCGGTGTGATTGTTTCCGGACAGATTGCGCCGGGCGTCTACGGCCAGGTGCAGCTCGGCAACAATCCGCCGCCACCGCTGGTGTACGCCCATCCGATGGTGATCGAGCCGGTCCCGTACGCGGTCGCGCCGCCGCCCGTCTACCTGCACGTGCCACCGGAGCATGCCCGGCATTGGCGTGAGCACTGCCGCGAATACCACGCCTGTGACCGCCCGGTGTATTTCGTGCGATCCGCGGAGTACGAGCCGGGCTACGTGCGTCGTGATCCGGGCCATGGCCATGAGCATGAGCATGATCACGAGCACCATGACAATCGCGATCACGACCACCATGGCGAGGACTGAAGCGCCCCGCGAATCTACAGTTCGCGCACGATGCCCGACTTGGGCTCGATCCACAGTGCGCGCGCCCGCGCGCAAAGATCCCCGTCATAGTCGAACAGCGCGGTGCCGACCTCGTATTTTCGGCCGGTGATGCCAATCCGCCAGCCGATCACGATGCACGGCTCGTCGACATGCACGCAGCGATCGACATGCACGGTGAATTCGCCGAGCAGCATCGCCACGCCGTCGCTGCGGGCCGCGAAATAACCGGGGCAGTCGAGCGCAGCGCTCATGAACTCCGGCCGCACCTTGCCATCGTGCCCCGCGAGCGATAGGTCCGGGACCCAGGTCGCGGCCACCTGCTCATGCCCGGGAAGCGCTCCGGCAAAGATGCGCAGCCCGTCACCGCGCGTGCGATCGGGGCCGCAGACGAAACAGTTCGGAAACGCGTGCCGGCCGAAGCCGATGAAATGGCGTGACGCGTCGAGGGCCTGCAGATAATCCGGTGCCGCTGGCACCGCGAGCTCGAACACGACCGGCTGGGCGCGCGCCAGAATCTGCCCACCGTGCGTCAGTTGCAGCGCACCGCTGTCATCGCTCTGCACCTCGAGCGGCACCTGCAGTGGGATCGGCCGTTCCAGCCGCACCCGCACCAGTTGCTGCGAGAACTGCGACAGCAGCCCGGCGAAGTAGCCGCCGTTGGCACAGCCGGGTGGGCCGCAGAATCGCTCCTCGACGGTAAGGCTCGGCAACGCGTGACCTCCGGTGCTTGATCGACGAAAGTAGCGTCCTTTAGCGGCGCGGTGGCCGCAGGGCGGCGAGCCAGCGCTGTGGCGATTCACCGCGTTCGAGCACCTCGACCAGGGCCGAGCCGACGATCACGCCGTCCACCATGCCGCGCAGCGCCTCGATCTGCTCGCGCGTGCGGATGCCGAAGCCGGCGCACACCGGCACGCTCGCCGCCGCGCGCACGCGCTCGAGATACTCGGCGATGTCCTTCGGCGCGGCAACACTGTGGCCGGTGGTGCCGGTCATCGTGACCGCGTAGACGAACCCCTGGCTGGCGCCGGCCACCTTCGCGAGCCGCTCGGGGGGCGTCACCGGAGTCACCATCTGCACCAGCGCCAGAGCGTGCGGCGCCAGCGCCACACGCAGCTCCTCGCTTTCATCGAACGGCAGATCCGGCACGATGAAACCGCAGACACCGACGCGCGCGGCGCGCTCGGCCAGGGCCGGCAGCCCGAAGGCCAGCAGCGGGTTCATGTAGCTCATCAGCAGCAGCGGAGTGGCCAGCGGCGGCATCGACCCGAGCTGCTCCAGTATCCAGCCGAGG
The DNA here is from genome assembly GCA_963701975.1 of uncultured Gammaproteobacteria bacterium. Lineage (GTDB taxonomy): Bacteria > Pseudomonadota > Gammaproteobacteria > Steroidobacterales > Steroidobacteraceae > FEN-1191. The sequence goes on along the minus strand of OY969692.1, from coordinate 1,053,820 downwards.
CTCACCCCGGCGCGCAACGCCTGCTCGCTCGCGCGCTGGATCGTCACCCCGTCCGCCATCGGGTCGGAGAACGGCACGCCGATCTCGACCACATCGGCCTCGCTGGCAATCGCCGCCAGATGCTCGCGGAACTGCTCGCGGCTCGGGAATCCCGCGGTCAGGAACGCCACCAGCGCCGGCTGACCGTGCTTGGCCGCGGCGCGCAGCGCCGACACGATGCGCTCGCGCGGCGCAACGCCCGCGGGGCTCGAGGCCGCCGTCATGGCTGCCCTTCCGCGCGCGGCCCCAGCAGCGCCTGGGTCAGCGTCTGCATGTCCTTGTCGCCGCGCCCCGAGACACCGACCAGGATGCGCGCGCCCGGATGCGAGCCGGCCCAACGGCGGGCGCCGGCCAGTGCGTGCGCGCTCTCGATCGCCGGCAGGATCCCCTCGGATTCGCAGCACTCGCGCACCGCCGCGAGCGACTCCGCATCGGTTGCGGCTTCGTAGCGCACGCGCCCGATCAGGCTCAGCAGCGAGTGCTCCGGGCCCACGCCCGGATAATCCAGGCCCGCGGACACCGAATGCGTCTCCTGGATCTGCCCGTCCCGATCCTGCAGCAGCATTGAATAGCTGCCGTGCAGCACCCCCGGCCGGCCATAGACCAGCGTGGCTGCATTGTCGCCCAGCCCCGAACCGCGGCCGCCGGCCTCGACACCGATGATCGTGACGCTGCGATCGGCGAGGAACGCGTGAAACAGGCCGATCGCATTCGAGCCGCCGCCGACGCAGGCGAGCAGCGCATCGGGCAGCGCGCCGGCGCGCTCCAGGATCTGCGCGCGCGCCTCGCGGCCGATCACCGACTGCAGCTCGCGCACGATGTACGGATACGGATGACCGCCGACCGCAGAGCCCAGCAGATAATAGGTGCTGGTCGGATCGGACACCCAGTCGCGCAGCGCCTCGTCGATCGCCGCGCGCAGCGTGCGATCACCGCTGGTGACCGGTACCACCGTGGCGCCGAGCAGTTTCATGCGGCCGACGTTCGGCGCCTGGCGCTGCATGTCGACCTCGCCCATGTAGACCGTGCACGGCAGGCCGACGCGGGCGCAAGCCGCCGCGCTCGCGACGCCATGCTGGCCGGCGCCGGTCTCGGCGACGATGCGCTTGGCGCCGAGCCGGCGTGCGAGCAGCGCCTGCCCGAGCGCATTGTTGATCTTGTGCGCCCCGGTGTGCGCCAGATCCTCGCGCTTGAGCCAGACCTCGGCACCCCAGCGCTTCGACAGGTGCGGCGCGGGACTGAGCGCGGTGGGCCGTCCGACCCAATCGCGCAGCTCGCGATTCAGCTCGGCTTGAAATTCGGGATCCGCCAGCCAGCGGCGCGCGCCGCGTTCGAGCCGTTCGTGCGCCGGAATCAGGGTCTCCGGTACATAGCGGCCGCCAAACGGACCATAGCGCCCGCGATCGTCCGGGTAACGGCCCGCCAGCAGATCCGAGAGCATGCGCTCGTGTTGCGCCACCGTGTCAGGGTTCATCATGATCCATTCCTTCAAATGCCGCGGTTGCGGCGTCGACGAATTCCGCGATCTTGTCGGCACTCTTGCGCCCGGGCGAGGATTCGACACCGCTCGAGACATCGACGCCATGGGGCCGCACGGCGCGAATTGCCTGCTCGACATTGTGCGCGTTGAGACCGCCGGCCAGTATCAGCTCGCTCGTGCCTGCGAGGCTCGCGGCGAGGTGCCAGTCCGCCACGGTGCCGCTGCCGCTGCGTGCGCCCTCGAACAGCAGCCGGGGCGGCGCCGCGGTGCCGGCCGGCAGCGCCGAGCGCAGTACCGGCAACCGCGCCAGCGTCTTGGGCAGCCGCAGGCGCTCGAAGTCCGCCAGGTCCGCCTGCAGCGCGTCGGGCCGGAACAGGCGCACGATGTCATCGATCAGTCGCTGCTCGGCCTGCGCGGTCACCGCGATCAGCGCGACCCGCCCGCGCGCCCGCGCGGCCAGTTGCGCCGCCTGCGCCGGCTCGAGCCGCCGTACCGACGGCGAGAACACGAACCCGATCGCGTGGACCCGCGCCTCCAGCGCCGCCTCCACCGCCTCGCGAGTGGTCACGCCGCAGATCTTCAGCCACATGGCCGCCTCACGTGCGCGCGCCCGCGGCAGCGCGCCCGGCCGAGAGCATCGTGGCCGCAAGCCCGAGCGGATCGGCGGATTGCATCAGCGCGCTGCCCACCAGCGCGACCTCGTAGCCAGCCTCGGCCACCCGCGCCGCATCAGCGCCGTTCGCGACGCCGCTTTCGGCCACGCGCGCGACATCGCGCGGCAGCCGTGGCGCGAGCGCCTCGAGCCGCCCCGGGACCACCTTGAGCGTGACGAGATCGCGGCAATTCACGCCGACCAGGAGCGTGGCGCGCGCACCAAACGCGCGCACCAGCTCGGCGGCCAGTTGCAGGTCCGCCTGGTCGAAGGCTTCCAGCAGCGCAAACAGCCCGAGCTGCGCCGCCGCCTCGATCAGTGCCTCGAGCTCGGCTCGCTTCAGCATCCGCAGAATGATCAGCACCCCGCCCGCTCCCGCCGCGCGCGCCTCGTACACCTGGTAGGCATCGACCAGGAAATCCTTGCGCATGACCGGAATGCGGCCAGCGAGCCCCTGCACCGCGCGCGTCAGATGCGACAGCGCCCCATCGAAGCGGCTCGGCTCGGTCAGCACCGAGATCGCCGCGGCGCCGGCGTCCGCGTACGCGGCCACGCGTGCGCCGATGTCCTCGCCCTCCTGCTGCAGCAGTCCGGCCGCGGGCGAGCGCAGCTTGACCTCGGCGATCAGGTCGAAGCCGCCCGACAGCTTGAGCTTCGGTGCCGCGGGCAGCGCGAGAGCCCGGGCCTGAAGTTCCCGCAGCCCGCAAATCGCGAGCGCGCGTGCCACGCGCTCGCGGCTCGCCTGCGCCATCGTGTGCAGGAAATCCTCGCTCATGCGCTGCGGCCTGCCCGGCGCTGTTCTTCGGCGCCGAACTGCTCGAGGCGCAACAGCAGATCGGCGGCCGCACCGCCATCGATCGCCTGCGCCGCGCGCGCCACCGCCGCCATGGGCGCGGACTCGTGGCCGGAGACCTCCAGCGCCAGCGCGGCGCCGAGCAGCAGCGCATGCCGATGTGCCGCACCGCCGCCGCCGTCGAACACGCGTCTGAGCTCGAGAGCGTTGTAGGCGGCATCGGCCCCGGCCAGCGCACCGGCTTCGCACAGCGGCAGCCCATAGTCGGCCGGCGTGCGCTGCTCGCAGCGCACGCCGTGGACACCGACGTCGAACAGCACGAAGCCGCCGATCGGTGTCGGCTCATCCCAGCCATCGGCCCCATGAATCACGAAAGCGCGCTTGATGCCGCTGCCGACCAGCGCCTGCGCGATCAGCTCGGCGGTCGCAGTGTTGAAGGCGCCGATCACGAGATACGGCGGATCCGCGGGGTTGCTCAGCGGTCCGAGGATGTTGAACACGGTGCGTACACCCAGCGCCGCGCGCACCGGGGCGATGCTCCTGGTGGCGGGGTGATAGTACGGTGCAAACAAAAACGTGAACCCGAGCTCCGCGAAGCAGCGGCCCGCGGCCGCCTCGTCCAGCGGCAGCGGCAGCCCCAGCGCCTGCAGCACGTCGGCGCTGCCGGCGCGGCTCGAGATCGCGCGGTTGCCGTGCTTGACCACGCTCAGGCCGCAAGCGGCCGTCAGCAGCGCGGCCCCGGTCGACAGATTCAGGCTGCCGGAGCGATCACCGCCGGTGCCGACGATGTCGATGGCATCGGTGAGCGGCGGCAGCTGCGGCCGGCGTGCCAGTGCGCGCATCGCGCCAGCGAACCCGCGCAGCTCATCGGCGCTGACGCCCTTGGCGCGCAGCGCCGCCAGCAGCGCGCCGGCCAGCGCCGGCGCCAGATCATGCGCGGTCAGCGCCACGAGCAGTTCCGCGGCGTCGGCTTGCGAAAGGTTCTCGCCCTCGAGCAGCCGATCGAGCAGCGCGCGCAGCAACTCCACGTCCGCCATGCTGGTGTCCGTCAATCGCCGCGGCGCTCGCCGCCGGAGAAGCGCAGGAAGTTCGCCATCATCGCCGGCCCTTGCGGCGTCAGCACGCTCTCGGGATGAAACTGCACGCCCTCGACCGTGAGCTGGCGGTGCCGCACGCCCATGATCTCCCCCTCCGGGGTGCGGGCGCTGACCTCGAGCTCGCTCGGCATCGAGGCGGGTTCTGCGATCAGCGAGTGATAGCGGCCGACCTCGCAGCCGACCGCGATCTGCTCGAACACACCGCGCTGGTCATGCTCGATCGACGAGGTCTTGCCGTGCATCAGGCGGCCGGCGCGCACCACCTTGCCGCCGAACACCTCGACGATCGATTGGTGGCCGAGACAAACGCCCAACACCGGGATTTCGCCCGCGAAGGCGCGCACCATCGCCATCGACACGCCGGCGCGCTGCGGCGTGCCCGGGCCGGGCGAGATGCACAGGTGCGTCGGGGCCAGCGCGCGCGCCTGCATCGATCGTGATGGCGTCGTTGCGATAGACGCGCACGTCGGCGCCCAGCACCAGGAACGCCTGCACCAGGTTATAGGTGAAGGAATCGTAGTTATCGATCAGCAGCAGTCGCGCGCTCACAGCCCTTCCTCGGCAAGTTTCAGTGCCCCGAGCAGTGCCGCGCTCTTGGCGAGCACCTCGTCATGCTCGGCCGCCGGTTTGCTGTCGGCCACCAGGCCGGCGCCGGCCTGGTAGCTGAACTCATCGCCGTGAAACACCAGCGTGCGTATCGTGATCGCCTGATCCATGTCGCCCTGGGCGCCAAAGTACCCGATGGTGCCGCCGTACAGGCCGCGCCGCACCGGCTCGAGCTCCTCGATGATCTCCATCGCGCGCACCTTCGGCGCCCCGACCAGCGTGCCGGCCGGGAAGGTCGCGGCAAACAGGTCGAACGCATCGCGCTCTGATGCGAGCTCTCCGCGCACGCCGCTGACGATATGCATCACGTGGCTGTAGCGCTCGATCGAGCGATACGGTTCGACCCGCACGCTGCCGGCGCAGGCGACGCGGCCCAGGTCGTTGCGCGCCAGGTCCACCAGCATCACGTGCTCGGCATTCTCCTTGATGTCGGCGCGCAGCTCGGCCTCGAGCCGTGCATCGACTTCCGGCTCATCATTGCGCGGCCGCGTGCCGGCGATCGGTCGCAGCTCGGCATGGCCGCGATTGAGCTTGACCAGCGCCTCGGGCGAGGAGCCCACCACGGTGAGCGCGCCGAGCCGGCAGAAGTACATGTACGGCGAGGGATTGATCAGCCGCAGCGCGCGATACACCTGGAACGGATCGAGCGCATGCCGGCCCGCAAAGCGCGATGACAGCACCAGCTGGTAGACATCGCCCGCGGCGATGTACTCCTGCGCGCGCAGCACCCCGGCGATGTAGTCATCGCGCGTGAGCGCCGGGGTCGGCGCGCTGAAGCCGCCGCCCGAACGGATGAACGGCACCGCACCGCGCAGCGCGCGGATCACCTCGCGGCGCAGCGACTCGCGCTCGGCATCGCTGCCGGCGTGCAGCAGCGCGATCCCGCGACTGACATGGTCGAACACCAGCAGCGAACGCGGCGCCACATAGTGCAGCAGCGGCACCCCGGTCAGCACCGGCAGGCGCTGCGGCAGGCGCTCGAAGAAGCGCACCACGTCGTACGAAGTAAAGCCGACCAGGCCGCCCGCGAGCGGCACCTGGCCCAGCGCCGGCGTCGGCAGCGGCAGGCGCCTCAAGGCGGCGCGCAGGCCATCGAGCAGCTCGGCCTGCGTGCGCGGCACCGCCCGTCGCTCCTCGCCGAGCACGAACACCTGCTCATCCAGCCGCACCTGCAACACATCGCCGAAGCCGATGAAGGAATAGCGCCCGAGGCGCTCGCCGCCCTCGACGCTCTCGAGCAGGAAGCGCGGCTCGAACGGCGCGAGTTTGGCGAACGCCGACACCGGGGTGTCGAAGTCGCCGGCAATGTCGAACGGCGGTTTCATGATCATAAAAAAACCCATCCCGGAGGCTTCCGGAGATGGGTTCTGGAGTTGGCTTGTACCTTTAGATTCGGTTTAAGACATGCAGCAACGTCCAGCGCCCACTCCACGAGGGGAGCTGCGCCACCACCAGCGGCCGGCGGACAGGACATTGGCAGACATAGCGTGAGAGTATGGCCAGCGGCCCCTCTAGCCGTCAAGACGAGGATTGGCCATCGGTGTGCCGTGGTTGAATAGGTCCGGCCCGACCCTTTGGAGAACTGCGATGCGATACCTGCTGGCCTCACTGGTGATTGCGATGGCGCCGTGCGGGGCTGCCCGGGCCGACGAGCCGGCCCGGGTCGAGGCGAAGAACCCGGCTGCCGTGGTCCTGATCACCGGCTCGGATCGGGGGATTGGACTTGCGCTGGTGCAGGAATTTGCCGATCGGGGATGGAAGGTCGTGGCGACCTGTCGTGATCCGGCACACGCGAGCGCGCTGCAGGAGTTCGCTGCCAGCCATCACGCGGTGACCATTGAAAGTCTCGATGTTGCCGACGATAGCGCCATCGATGGACTCGCAGCCAGGTATCGGGGTCACCCCATCGATGTGCTGGTCAACAACGCCGGCATCTTCGGCGGCCTGAGCAGCCAGCAGCTCGGGACGCTCGATGCCGTCGCATTCGAGCAGGCGATGAGGGTCAACAGCTACGCACCCCTGCGGGTTTCGCAGGCATTGCTCGACAATCTTGCGGCTGGCCGGCAGAAGAAAATCATCGCCATCACGAGCGGCCTGGGATCACTGTGGCAGGCGCAGCAGGCGCATGGCAATTACTACTACGCCATGAGCAAGAGCGCGCTCAACATGGCCATGCGCATCCTGCAGAACGATGTGCGTAGCCGTGGCATCCTGGTCGGCATCGTGACACCGGGGCCGGTGGAGACCGACATGCAGCGCGAATACCGCGCTGCCACGGCGCAGGCCAGTGCACCGAACAGCACGCCGTCACTGACGCCGGCGGAGAGCGCGCGCACGCTGGTTACCTACATCGAGACGTTGTCGGCGGAGAAAGCCGGGCGGTTTTACAGCTACAATGGCCAGGAAGTCCCCTGGTAGGGGTCGCTCCCGCATCGATGCTCGATGCGCCACGGCATACGCATCCACACTTCCCCGGGGTGATCGATGTCTACAGATCCGTTCGCACAGTTCAAGGCGGCGCAACGCGAGGGATGGGCGGTGTTCTCGCCGCTGGCCACGTTCACGACCACCGCCGCCGCCTCACTGGTCGAGTTCGCTGCTGTCCAGCCGGGGCAGGCCGTGCTCGATGCCGCCTGTGGAACCGGCGTCGTTGCGATCACCGCCGTCCGCCGCGGAGCACGCGTCAGTGCACTGGATCTGTCGCCGGTGTTGCTGCAGGAGGCGCGAAGCAGCGCTGCGCTGATCGGTGCTGATATCACCTTCAACGAGGGCGACGTCGAGGCGATGCCCTATGCGGATTCGAGCTTCGATGTCGTGCTCAGCCAATTTGGTCACATGTTTGCGCCGCGCCCCGAGAGCGCGGTTGCAGAGATGCTGCGGGTGCTCAAACCGGGGGGCCGGCTGGCATTCTCGACCTGGCCGCCCGAGCTCATCATTGGGCGCATGTTCACCATCATCGGCAGCTACCTGCCCGTGCCGCAGGGTGCGGTGCCGGCTGCGCCCCCGGCGTGGGGCGATCCCAACGTCGTGCGTCAGCGACTCGGGGATGCCGTCACAGACATCGAGTTCAACCAGGATGAAATGCGCATCCCGGCCCTGAGTCCGAAGCACTATTGCGCCAACATGGAGCGTACGGCAGCCCCGCTCATGAAGGTCGTTGAAAGCCTGCGCAACGAGCCGCAGCGCCTGGCCGCGTTTCGCGCGCAGGTCGAGGCCCTGGCTGAGCGCTACTTCGCTCGCAATCGCGTGCACCAGTCGTTCCTGATGACGCGAGCTGTCAAACGCTAGACGCCGCGGCCAGCCGATGGATACCCGCCAGCATTTCTCCCTTTGGTATTTCGTCGCGGTCATGGTGCTGATGCTGGCGCTGCAGAGCGTGCTGTTCACGCGCCACGTGGAGACGCTGGCCTACAGCGATTTCAAGACGCTGCTGCGCGCCGGCAAGGTCAGCGAGGTCCTGATCAGCGACGACAGCATTTCGGGGACCGTCGATCTGCGTGGCGCCGATGCCGTGCTGCCCGCAGAGGTCTGGAAATCACTGCCCCATGACAACCTCGAGAAGCACCCGTTCGTGACCGCGCGCGTCCCGGATTCCGATCTGGTGCCCGACCTGCAGGCCGCCAAGGTGCGGTTCTCGGGTCAGGTCGAAAACCGCTGGCTGTCGACGCTGATCGGATGGGTCGCCCCGGCGCTGATCTTTTTCGTCATCTGGGGCCTGCTCATGCGTCGCATGAGCGGCGGCCAGCTCGGCGGACTGATGGACATCGGCAAGAGCAAGGCCAAGGTGTTCGTGCAGAAGGAGACCGGTGTGCGCTTCGCCGATGTGGCCGGAATCGATGAAGCGAAGGACGAGCTGATGGAAGTCGTGGACTTCCTGAAGAACCCGGAGCGCTATCGGCGACTCGGCGGGCAGATTCCGAAGGGAGTGCTGATCGTCGGCGCGCCCGGTACCGGCAAGACCTTGCTCGCCAAGGCCGTGGCCGGAGAGGCCGGTGTCGCCTTCCTGTCGATCAGTGGCTCGGAGTTCGTCGAGATGTTCGTCGGCGTCGGGGCCGCGCGCGTGCGCGACCTGTTCCAGCAGGCCGAGAGCCTCGCCCCCTGCATCATCTTCATCGATGAACTGGACGCGCTCGGCAAGGCACGCGGCATCGGTGGCATCGCCAGCAATGATGAGCGCGAGCAGACCCTGAACCAGTTGCTGGTGCAGATGGACGGATTCGATACCAAGAGCGGCGTCATCATCATGGCGGCGACCAATCGGCCTGAGATCCTGGATCCGGCGCTGTTGCGCCCGGGGCGCTTTGACCGGCAGGTCGCGCTGGATCGCCCGGACATCAAGGGTCGGGAGCAGATCCTGCGCGTGCATGCCAAGAGGCTCACGCTCGGACCGGACGTGGACCTGGCGGCGGTGGCCGGCAAGACCGCCGGATTTGCCGGTGCGGATCTGGCCAACATCGTCAATGAGGCGGCGCTACGCGCCGCCCGCAGCAACAAGCAGGCGGTCGAGATGAGCGACTTCGATCAGGCGATCGAGCGTGTCGTTGCGGGACTCGAGAAGAAGAGCCGGGTGATGAATCCGAAGGAGAAAGAGACCGTCGCCTATCATGAAGCCGGTCACGCGCTGGTGGCGGAATCACGCCCCACGGCCGACAAGGTCTCGAAGGTCTCGATCATTCCCCGGGGTGTCGGCGCCCTCGGATTCACGCAGCAGCAACCAACCGAAGACCGCTACCTGCTCAAGCGCGGCGAACTGCTCGACCGCCTCGACGTGCTGCTTGGCGGGCGCGGCGCCGAGCTGCTGGTCTATCACGAAGTCTCGACCGGCGCGCAGGATGACTTGCAGCGCGCCACCGACCTCGCGCGGCAGATGATCACGCGCTATGGCATGAGCGAGGCGCTCGGTCCGGCGAGTCTGGAGGATGCGGGTAGTGCGCGCTATCTGCCCGAGGCGCCGGGAACCCAGCGCGCTGCTGTGTACAGTGAAAGTACCGCCCAGGCGATCGACGACGAGGTCCGCACGCTGCTGCAGCAAGCCGAACGGCGGGTGCACGAGACGCTGGTCGCCCGGCGCGAGCAACTGGAGGCCCTTGCGCAGGCCTTGCTGCGCAACGAGGTCCTGGATCGCGCCGCGCTGAGCGCGCTGCTCGGCGGCGCTGGCAGCGCTGCAGCACCGGCGCCCCACTGAGGGCGGCGACGCACGCCGGTGCGCTTGGGCACCAGCAGCGGGTAGCCGCCAACATAGGTATTTTCTCGAATCGACTTGCACCAGGCCGGGGACAAGTATCGGGGCGGATGGAGGACAGTATGAGCAAACCAAACCCTCGCGCGCCCAGACGCCAGCATCGCGGGGCGCGACATCGTCAGCTTCCGCCGGTACGCGGCCCGGCGAGTTTTGCGGCCACCGCAACCCCGCAGGCGCCAGCCTTCATCGAGCCCGGGGAGCGGCAAGGAATGATCGCTGAGGCCGAAGGCGCGCCCGCCGATGCGGGCGGCTTCGACCCGGGTCATGCGGTCGACGATCGGCGCGCGCAGAACGACGTCGAGCATCCGCCGCCGCTGCCTGCGGCACCGCGATTCGCGGGCGGCTGATCGGGTCACTCTTCGCCAGACGCCGCCGCACGCGCTCGCCACTGCGAGGGCTGCATGGATGCCCTGAATTCCACATCGCCCCATGACGCCGCCAATGCGCGACTTGCCCGTTTCGTCTGGGAGACGCGCTACCGTGATCTGCAGGCTCGGCCACCCGAGGATGGAATCGAGGACACCTGGAGGCGGGTCGCCAGCGCGCTGGCCGCGATCGAATCCGAGCCGCAGCAGTGGCACCAGCGCTTTCTGCAAGGTCCTGCGCGAATACCGCTTTCTGCCGGGTGGCCGTATCCTCGCGGGCGCGGGCACCAGCCGGCGCGTTACGCTGTTCAATTGCTTCGTCATGGGCGCGATCGACGACTCGATCGAGGGCATCTTCGATGCTCTGAAGGATGGCGCGCTCACGATGCAGCAGGGCGGCGGAGTCGGCTACGACTTCTCGACGCTGCGGCCGCGTGGTAGCCGCGCGGCAACGAGCGGCACGATCGCATCCGGCCCGATCTCATTCATGCACGTCTGGGATGCGATGTGCGCGACGATTCTGTCTACCGGAGCCCGTCGCGGCGCCATGATGGCAACCCTGCGCTGCGATCACCCGGATATTGAGGAGTTCATCGGCGCCAAGCGGCGGCCAGGCATATTGCAGCATTTCAACCTGTCCGTGCTGGTCACGGACGCGTTCATGCAGGCCGTGCGCCGCGACGCTGAGTGGCCGCTGGTGTTTCCCGAGCCCGACGGGCTCGAAGCCGCGAATCCCGAGGCCGACCGACTCGAACGCGCCTGGAGTGGCAGCGACGTCCCAACCGGCTGCCGTGTCCACAAGACCACGCGCGCGCGCGCCTTGTGGGCTCGTCTGTGCGAAGCCGCGTACGACAGTGCCGAACCCGGCGTGCTGTTCATCGACCGGATCAACAGCATGAATAATCTCGGCTATTGCGAAACGCTCAGCGCCACCAATCCGTGCGCTGAAGAACCGTTACCCGCTTACGGGGCCTGTAACCTGGGATCGATCAACCTCACCGCCTTCGTGGTGGGCGCCTTCACGCCGGCGGCGCACCTGGCCGAGGATGTGATCCGGGAGACCGTCCGAGTAGCGGTGCGCATGCTCGACAACGTCATCGACATTTCGCGCTTTCCGGTGGCCCGTCAGCAACTGCAAGCGGCGCAGTCTCGCCGGATTGGAATCGGCATCACCGGCCTGGCTGATGCGCTCGCGATGCTCGGCCTGCGCTACGACAGCGCAGCGGCGCGACGTCAGGCGGCGCACGTGATGCAGCTGATACGCGATGAGTCGTACCAGGCGTCGATCGAGTTGGCCGCGCAAAGAGGGCCCTTCCCGGCGCTCGATGTGGAGCGCTATCTGGCGCGACCCTTCCTGCTGGCGCTGCCTGAGGCGATGCGCGCGGCGATCCGGCTCCACGGCATCCGCAACAGCCATCTCACCGCGATTGCCCCGGCCGGAAGCATCAGTCTGCTCGCGCACAATGTGAGCAGCGGGATTGAACCAATCTACGGCATCGAGTCGTTGCGGCGGGTGCACGATGCGGATGGAAAGGATCATCTTTTTCAGACGACCGACCATGCCTGCGTGCTCTGGCGCGCCCGGCAGGCCGAGGCACGGCCTTTGCCGGGTCCGTTCATCGACGGTGGCAGCATCGCTCCCGTCGATCAGCTGGCCATGCAGGCCGCTCTGCAGCCCTATATCGACGGGGCGATATCGAAAACCATCTCGCTCGCGGCCGATAGCCCTCGGGACGATGCGACGCGCATTCTGGAGTCCGCATTCGAGCTGGGGCTCAAAGGCTGCACCCTGTTTCGCACGCAGGCGCGTGAGGGGGTCATTGTCAATCGTGACCAATCCGGAGCGCGCCTGCCGGCGCGCGCGCAAGCATGCTGCGGCCTCGATCGTGAGTGTGACTGAGGCTCGAATTGGCCGCGGTCTCGGTTCGGGGCCGCTCGACTCAAGCCGCGGCACCTTTCCTCTGTATGTAGATACTCGTATTCCACGCCGCCCGGCGGCAGGCGAGGATGGCTCGCGTACGCCAGGCTAGGAGGAGGAATGCAACTGCCACTGCAAATAACATTTCGCGATGCCGAAGCATCGCCCGCCCTGGAAGCAAGAATCCGCGAGCTCGCGGCAAGGTTGGAGCGTTTCAGCGCCCACATCATGCACTGCCACGTGACCGTGGAAGAACCGCACAAGCATCAGAATCAGGGCCGTCTATTCAATATCAATCTCGACATCACCGTCCCGGGTGCGCATATCGCCATTCAACGGGCGCATCCGGGCAGCCATGCCCACGAGGATCCATACGTCGCGTTGCGCGACGCGTTCCGTGCCGCGCGCCGCAGGCTCGCCGACTACGAGCGCCGGCACCGGCGCGAGGTCAAGGCGCACGTGGGATTGCCGCACGGCCGGATCTGCGAACTCTATGATCACGAGGGCTTCGGTCGCATTCAGGCCGAGGATGGGCGGCTGATCTACTTTCACCGCAACAGCGTTCTGGGTCGTCCGTTCGACGCTCTTACCACCGGCACCGAGGTGCGCTTCGCCGAGGAAGCCGGCGATCAGGGGCCGCAGGCCAGCACGGTGCACGTGCTCTCCTGAGGCGTTCGAGCCGCGAGCCGCAGCCCCAGACTTTCAGGGGCGCAGCGCGGCTTCGAACCGTTGCTCTCTGCCGATCGCTCCCGCGACGGTCTCCAGCTCCCCGGCAAGGTGGGCCAGCACATCGTCGAGCGACACCACCCCCACCAGTTGCCCGAGGCTACCTACGACGGGTAGGCGCCTGACGCCCGCTCCGCGCATCCGGTTCAGGGCGGTCGTCAGCGGATCGCTCTCCAATGCCGTCACCGGCCGTTGCGTCATGACGTCCCCTACCCGCAGCGAGCGCACGTCCGCGTCGCTTGCGACCACGCCGACCACGATGTCCCGGTCGCTCAGAACGCCGACCGGCCTGGCCAGCTGATCCCTAAGATCCATCTCGACGACCACCAGATAGCCGACGTGCTTGGCCCGCATCAGCTTCACTGCCGCAAGCAGCTCATCGGACGCGACCGCGGTGACCACCTCGCGCCGACACAGTTCACCGATGTTCATATAGCTCTCCCCGTTCTTGCCCCAATGACACGGCCGTTCGGACATTGATTGTCCGAAGCCAAATGAGATGCTACGCGCCGATCCGGTTGCGACGCGTCCGTATCACTGCTTATAACCCGGGCTTATGGCTCTGGTGCCGCAGCACCGCCTCAGTGCCGCAGCGCCGCGCACAGATCCTCGGCCGCATCGACGATGCTCGGCCCGAGGCGGCTCAGGCGCTGGTCGGTCCAGGCCAGGACCCGCCCCGAACGCACTGCGCGCATCGAAGGATACGCGCGCCAGTCGGCCACCCAGTCGCGCCCGGAGCGCTCATCGGGTGCCAGCGCCAGGATGATGTCCGGGTCGCGCGCGAGTACCGACTCGAGCGTCACCGCGGGCCCCGGATCGGCGAGATCCTCGTAGACGTTGCGGTAGCCGCAGGCGTTGATCACGTCGCTCATGATTTCGGCGCGGCCGACCGTATAGATCGGTCGATCCCACACCTGGATCAGCACCCTGGCGGGCGCGGCCTGCCGATAGCGATTGCGCAGAGCGGCAATGCGCTCGGCCAGCTCTGGCTGCGGCTGCCTGTGCCTGCGGCTCGGTGCCGGCCAGGCGCCCCAGCCGCAACAGGCTCGATGGCATATCGTCGAGCCGCGTCACGCGGTGGCGATAGATGCGCAGCCCGACGCCTTCGAGGCGCGCCAGCTGGATCTGCGAGGTACCGCCGCCCCACACCACGACGACATCGGGGTGCAGCGCGAGGATGCGCTCGAGGTCAAAACTCTGGCTGTCGCCGACGCGCTCGATCGCCTTGGCAGCCGCGGGCTCGTTGGAATAATCGCTGGTGCCGATCACACGATCGCCCGCGCCGGCCGCAAACAGCATCGCGGTCGCCCCGGGGGCCAGGCTCACGATGCGTTGCGCGGGCCGCGCGAGTTCGAGCACATGCTGATCGTCATCCTGCAGCCGCAACGGGTGCGCCTCGGCGGCCGGCGCGGCGCTGACCGGCGCCAGCCACGCGAACGCGCACAGCAGCCCCGCCAGATGCCGCCGGGCCCCGCTCAATCGAAGAAGGTCGCGGCGAAGATGGTGCCGAGCACGGCCTGCGCCTTGGCATCGGGCAGTTCACCCGGCATGCACGCGTTGTAGAAGCGCATGCCATCGATCAGCGCCATGGTCGCGAACGCCAGATCACCGGCCGGCGCCGGTGGCGGTGTCCGCATCAGCTCGCAGAACTGGGTGATGAAATAGGCGATCATGTCGCGCTTCTCGAGCAGCAATGCCGCCAGGCGTGCACGAAAGCGCGCATCACGCAGCGCCTGCAGCCGCGCTTCGGCCCACAACACGTAGCTGATGTTGCCGCGATAGACCTCGCTGTAGAACAGCCGCAGCTGTCGCTGCAGGTCCTCGCTCGACAGGCCCGCGCCCAGGATCTGCTGCAAACCCTGCTGCACGTCCTGGTGGTCGCGCTTGAGCAACTCGATGAACAGATCGGTCTTGCTGCGAAAGTTCGAATGGAACGCGCCGCGTGTGTAGCCGGCGTGCGCGGCAATATCCTCCACGCTGGCGCCGTTCAGCCCGTGCTTGGCGATAATCACCGCGCCGGCTTCGAGCAGGCGCGAGCGGGTGAGCTCCCGGCTCTCCTCGCGGGTGAGTCTTTTGCGAGCCATTCCTTAATGATACCACGTCCGCCGCAATGGAATTGGAATACCGGTTTGATTTCAGATACCAGTAGGTATTAGAATTCAATCGTGAATCAATGGCGGCAGCGGCGGATCGCCCCGGTTGGCCGCACGATCGGGCAAGTCGCGGCGGTGGTTGCTGCAGCAGGAGTAAAAGCATGAACGAGCCCGGAGTGCGCGCCACCGGCGCTTTCAGACGTTCCCGCCCCGGCGCTGCGATGCTTGCCGCCGCGCTGGCGCTGCTGTCGGGGTGCGGACGCGGGCCTGGCGCGACCGAGCCGGCGCGAGCGGTGATCGCACTGCCGGTACAGGCGGTCGATGCTTCCGTCAGCGCGCGCTTTCCCGGCGAGGTGCATGCGCGCTACGAGATGCCGCTGTCGTTTCGGGTCGCCGGGCAATTACTGGTCCGCGACGCGCGGCTCGGCGATCGGGTCAGGAAGGGTCAGGTGCTGGCGCGGCTCGATGATGCCGATGCCGCGAAGATGCGCGCCTCGGCACAGGCCGCGCTCGATGCCGCCGAGCATCGCCTGGCGTTCGCTTTGCTGACGCGCGACCGCGACGAAGCCCAGAGCGCGCAGAACCTGATCAGCCAGCTGCAGCTCGATCAGACCCGCGACGCCTATGCCTCGGCGCTGGCGGCGCGCGATCAGGCGCGGCAACAGCTGGCGCTGGCGCAGGCGCAATGGAGCTACAACACGCTCGCGGCCGATCACGACGGCACCATCACCAGTCAGCAGGCCGAGGTCGGTCAGGTGCTCGCAGCCGGGCAGACGGTATTCGGTTTTGCCTGGTCGGGTGAACGCGACGTCGTGCTCGGCGTGCCGGAGGCACAACTGGCCGGAGTGTCGGTGGGCCAGGCCGCGACCGTGAGTCTGCCGGCGCTGCCGGGCCGGAGCTATGCGGCGCGCGTACGCGAGATCTCCCCGGCCGCCGATCCGCAGGCGCGCACCTATCGCATCAAGCTCACGCTCGGCGAGGATGCGCAGGCGCTGCCGCTGGGAATGACGGCCGAAGTCGCGCTCGAAGCGAGCGCCGGCAGCGCCCGCGATCTGCGCATCCCCGCCACCGCGCTGTTTCACGACAAGGAACAACCGGCGGTCTGGGTGGTACGGCCAGCCGATTCCCGATTGGAGCTGCGACCCGTGACCGTGCGCCGCTACGGCGAGCGCGACGTGCTGCTCAGTGGCGGTGTGAATCCCGGCGAGCGCGTGGTGATGCAGGGCGTGCATGCCGTGGCGGCTGGCGAGAAGGTCGAGCCGGTCGCCCCGCCGCACGCCGAGGATGCGCCGCTATGAGCGAGGCGCCCGGCGGCGTCGCGGGCGGCGCTGCCGGCAGCCCGGCGGCCCCCGTGGTGAGCTCGCCGGATGAGCCGGCGGGCTTCAACCTGTCGGCCTGGGCGCTGCGGCACCAGCCGCTGGTGTTCTTCCTGATGGCGTTGGTGGCGCTGTTCGGCATGCTCTCGTACCGCGGTCTGTCGCAGTCGGAGGACCCGCCGTTCACCTTCAAGGTCATGGTGATCCAGACCTACTGGCCCGGCGCCGACGCCAGGCAGGTGCAGGAACAGGTCACCGACCGCATCGCGCGCAAGCTGCAGGAGACGCCGCTGATCGACTTCCTGCGCAGCTACTCGCGCCCCGGCGAATCGCTGATCTTCTTCAACATCAAGGATTCCGCGCCGGCCGCACGCGTGCCCGAGACCTGGTACCAGGTGCGCAAGAAGGTCGGCGACATGGCCTACCAGCTGCCCGCGGGCGTGCAGGGACCGTATTTCAACGACGAATTCGGTGATGTCTACACCAATCTCTATGCGCTCGAGGGCGATGGCTTCACGCCGGCGCAACTGCATGACTACGCCGATCAGCTGCGGGTCGAACTGCTGCAGGTGCCCGGCGTCGCCAAGGTGGACTATTTTGGCGACCAGAATCAGCGCATCTACATCGAGCTTGCGAACGCCCGGCTGTCCAAGCTCGGCATCAGTCCGCAGCAGATTGCGCAGGCGATCGGGCAACAGAACGCGGTGGCCGCTGCCGGCGTGCTGGCCACCGCCGATGACCGGGTGTTCGTCCGGCCCAGCGGCCAGCTCGACAGTCCCGAGGCCATCGGCGACACGCTGCTGCGGATCAACAACCAGAGCTTGCGTCTGGGCGACATCGCGACCATTCGACGCGGCTACGACGATCCGGCCGGACCGCAGATGCGCTTCATGGGGCAGCCGGTGCTGGGCATCGGCGTCTCGATGCAGCCCGGCGGCGATGTGATCCAGCTCGGCAAGGCACTCGAGCGCGCGACCGAGCGGCTGCAGCAGCGTCTGCCGGCCGGATTGAAGCTGGCCGAGGTCACCAGCATGCCGCGCGCGGTCTCGCATTCGGTCGACGACTTCCTCGAGTCGGTGGCCGAAGCGATCGCGATCGTGCTGCTGGTCAGCCTGCTGAGCCTGGGATTGCGCACCGGCCTGGTGGTGGTGATCTCGATTCCGTTCGTGCTGGCGGCCACGGCGCTGTTCATGCAGCTGTTCGGCATCGGTCTGGACAAGGTGTCGCTCGGCACGCTGATCCTGGGACTCGGGCTGCTCGTGGACGATGCGATCATCGCGGTCGAGATGATGTCGGTGAAGCTCGAGCAGGGCTGGAGCCGGGTGCGCGCCGCCGCGTTCGCGTACCGCAGCACCGCGTTTCCGATGCTGACCGGCACGCTGGTCACGGTGTCGGGTTTCCTGCCGATCGCACTCGCGAAGTCGAGCACCGGCGAATACACGCGGTCCATCTTCGAGGTCTCGGCGATCGCGCTGCTGCTGTCGTGGCTGGCCGCGGTGGTCGTGATTCCGCTGCTCGGCTATCACCTGCTGCCGGAACAGCCCCGACGCGCGCCATCCGGCGGCGAATGGTGGCGGCGAGCGCTGCCGCGCCGCTCTCGAGCGGCCCCGGCGGCGGCGATCGTCCACCATCAGGGCGAGCCCGACATCTACGACACCGCGTTCTACCGCCGCTTTCGCGGTTGGGTCGACTTCTGCCTGCGGCGCCGCTTTCTGGTGCTCGGGCTGGTGCTGGTGCTGTTCGTGATTTCACTGGCCGGCTTCGCGCTGGTGCCGCGGCAGTTCTTCCCGAGCTCCGACCGGCCGGAGCTGCTGGTGGACCTGCGCTTGCCGGAAGGGGCGTCAATCGACGCCTCGCTCGCCCAGGTGAAGCGCTTCGAGGCCGCGATCCGGGGCCGCCCCGAGATCAGCAACTACGCCAGCTTCGTCGGCAGCGGGGCGCCGCGCTTCTACCTGCCGCTGGATCAGCAACTGAGCCAGCCCAACTTCGCGCAGTTCGTGATTACCGCCAGGGACGTCGAGCGGCGCGAGCAGCTGGCGCAGTATCTCGACCGCCTGTTGGCGCGCGACTTCACCGCGGTGCGCAGCCGCATCAGTCGTCTCGAGAGCGGGCCGCCGGTCGGATATCCGGTGCAGTTTCGCGTCAACGGCGACGACATCGCGACGGTGCGCGGCATCGCCGAACAGGTGGCCGCGATCATGCGCGCCGAGCGCGGCACGCGTAACGTGCAGTTCGATTGGGACGAGCCGGCCGAGCGTTCGGTGCGCTTCGAAATCGACCAGGTCAGGGCGCGCCAGCTGGGCATCACGTCGCAGGATGTCGCGAACTTCCTCGACATGAGCCTGTCCGGATACACCACCAGCAAGTATCGCGAGCGCGACAAGCTGATTCCGATTGATCTGCGTGCACCGGGCAGCGAGCGCGTGAATCCGGATCAGATCGAGCAGCTCTCGATCCCGACCCCCGGCGGCGAGGCGATCCCGCTCGGGCAGCTCGGCCGCGTGCGCTACGCTCTGGAGTATGCCGTGATCTGGGAGCGCGACCGCCAGCCCTCGATCACCGTGCAGGCCGAAACGCGCAACGGCGTGCAGGGTCTCGACCTCACCAACGCGATCGACGGCAAACTGCGTGCGCTGCGCAGCGCCCTGCCGGTCGGCTATCACATCCAGGTCGGCGGACCGGTGGAGGAGAATCAGAAGGCGCAGGGCTCGATCAACGCGCAGATGCCGCTGCTGCTGATTGCGGTGCTGACGCTGCTGATGATCCAGCTGCAGCGCTTCAGCCGCACGCTGATCGTGGTGCTGACGGCGCCGCTCGGCCTGATCGGCGTGATCGGCTCGCTGCTGCTGTTCGGCAAGCCATTCGGTTTCGTCGCGATGCTCGGTACCATCGCGATGTTCGGCATCATCATGCGCAACTCGGTGATCCTGCTCGACCAGATCGAACAGGACATCCGCGCCGGGCACGAGCGCTGGCATGCGATCGTCGACGCAACAGTGCGACGCTTCCGGCCGATCACGCTGACCGCGGCGGCGGCGGTGCTGGCGCTGACGCCGTTGCTGCGCAGTAACTTCTTCGGGCCGATGGCCACCGCGCTGATGGGCGGCATCACGGTGGCCACGGTGCTGACGCTGTTCTTTCTGCCGGCGCTGTACGCGGCCTGGTTTCGCGTGCGCTCCGATGAGCCGCGCCCGGAGGTGAGCTCGTGAACCGCACCGTGCTTGTTGGCCCGCATCGCAGGCGGCGGCTGCGTCGAGCGCTGCCCGGCCTGTTCGCGCTTGCCGTGCTGCTGCTGCCCGGCTGCGCGCTCGCGCCGCGCGGCAAACCGACGGCGCCGGCGGCGAGCGCCGGTTATGCGGCCGAGGCGCCGCCCGATGCCACGGTCGCGGCCGCCGGCATCGCGCAGCGCTTCGACGCGGGCGCGCCGCCGCTGCCGCAATGGTGGCGGCTGTACGGGTCGGAAACCCTCGACGCCTGGGTCGATGAAGGCCTGCGCCACAATGCCTCGCTCGACGCGCTACGCCATACCGTGGAAGCGGTGCACCAGCAGTTCCGGGCGCAGGTCGGCGATTCGGTGCTGCCCTCGATCGACGCCGGCGGCCAGGTCAGCCGCCAGCGCGCGATCGGGCTGCCGGGCATCGGGCCGCCCACCAATCTCTACGACGTCTACGCCGGCGAGCTCAGCCTGAGCTACACCTTCGATCTGTCGGGTGCGGTGCGCTACGGCATCCGCGGCGCGGCCGCGCAGCTGGATCTGCAGTCCTATCAGCTGTCCGCGGCGCGCCGCGCGCTCGCTGCCAACATCGTCATTGGCGCGGTCAATGCCTCGGCGCTCGCCGAGGCGCTCTCGATCAACGAGCGGCTTGCGCAGCTGGCGCATGAGCAGGCGGATCTGGCTGAGCGAGCGTATCGCACCGGGGCCGCCTCGCATGACGATGTGCTCGTGGCGCAGCAGAACGCTGCGGCGATCGACGCTTCGTTGCCGTCGCAGCGCACCCAGGCGCTGCGCGCCCGCCATGCGCTCGCCGTGCTGATGGGCCGCACGCCGGATCAGGCGCCGGCTGCACTGTCGCTGTCGCAGTTGCAGTTACCGGCCGATGTGCCGGTCAGCGTGCCGTCCGACCTGCTGCAGCAGCGCCCTGACGTGCTCGCGGCCGAAGCCTCGGTCCACGTCGCCGCGGCGCAGCTGGGCGTGGCGACCGCAAACCTGTTTCCGCGGATCGCGCTGTCCGCATCGTTCGGCTCCGCGACCTTCCAGAGCGCTTCGCTGTTCACCCCGCAGACGGCGGTCTGGAGCGCGGGCGCGATGCTGACGCAGCCGATCTTTCACGGTGGCGCGCTGCTCGCGCAGCGCAAGGCGGCGGCGGCCAACTACGACGCCAGCCTGGCGCAGTATCGGCAGACCGTGCTCAATGCGTTCCAGAATGTCGCCGACACGCTGACCGCGCTGAACCAGGACGCCCTGGCGCTGCAGTCCGCGCAGCTCGCCGCCGCCGCCGCCCAGCAGTCATTCAGCGAGAACCACAGCCGCTACCAGCTCGGAGCGGTGTCGTACCCGGCGAGCCTGGCGAGCGAGCAGCGCTGGCGCAGCGCCACCCTGTCCGAGCTTCAGGACAGCGCTGCGCGCCTGATCGACACGGCGGCGTTGTTTCAGGCGATGGGGCTGCCGCCGCCATCGCCAGCCACGGCGACACCGTGACGCTCGCCTGAGAAGGCGCGCCGAGCCTCAGGCCGCCTCGGCGGCGGGTGTCGCCGCGCTGCTGGCCTCGGCGTACTCCAGCACCCCGGCGGCCGCATGCACCGTCGCGGCGATGCGCACTGCGCTCTGGATCATCTCGCGGCTGTAGCCGTGAGCGCGCAGCTTCTTCTGGTGCGAGCTGATGCACAGCCCGCAGCCGTTGACCGCCGAGACCGCGAGCGACAGCAGCTCGAAATCGAGCTTGTCGATGCCGGGGTTGGCGAGGATGTTCATCCGTAATCGAGCAGGCATGCTCTGGTACTCGGCGTCTTCGACCAGATGCAGGAAGCGGTAGTAGATGTTGTTCATCCCCATGATGGCGGCCGCCGCGCGCGCCGCCTGCAGGTGGGCGGCGTCCAGGTGCTCGCCGGCGGCCGCCTCGATGCCGCGCGTGAACGCGGCATTGCGCGAGGCGATCGCCGTCGCCAGCGCCACCGCCCAGATCTGCGGCTCGCTCAGGCCCGGGGCGCCCGCGGTTGTGAGCACGCTGCCCAGATTGAGCTTGAGATCGCGCGCATAGTCCGGGATCGCATCCCGGATCCGCTCCAGTGTGGTGCTTTGCATGGCTTACGCTGCCTTGAGGGTGTCCTGACCCTTCTGCCAGTTGCACGGGCACAGCTCATCGGTCTGCAGCGCATCGAGCACGCGCAGCACTTCCGCCGGGTTGCGGCCGACCGACAGATCGGTCACATAGACGAAGCGGATCACGCCCTGCGGATCGACGATGTAGGCCGCGCGCTGCGCCACGCCGGCTTGCGCGTCGAGAATGCCGAGCGCGCCGGTCAGCTCGCGTTTGATGTCCGAGAGCATCGGGAACGGCAGATTGCGCAGCTCCTCCTTCTCCTTGCGCCACGCCAGGTGCACATACTCGTTGTCGGTACTGACACCGAACACCTGCGCGCCACGGTCGGTGAACTCGCGGTTCAGCTTGCCGAACGCGGCAATCTCCGTCGGGCAGACAAACGTAAAGTCCTTCGGCCAGAAGAACACCACCTGCCATTTGCCGGCCTGATCGATGCTGCTGAACTGCTGGAATGCCCTGGCGGGGTCGTTTGACACCACCCCGGTCAGCGCGTAGGCGGGAAATTTCTGTCCAATACCCAACATGTCGAACCTCCGAATTGCATCAGTGGGAACACTTGATCTTGCTGCGGCCCTGCAGCGCGCGCGCCCGCGGGTCCATGCGCGCATCCTGCGATGCGCGGGGTTCCATCGTCCAATCAATTGACTTTATAATGCCGATAGATGCCATGTATTGAATTGCCATGCCGGATCTGAAGCTCAAGGACCTGCGTTACCTGGTGGCGCTCGCCGATACCCGCCACTTCGGTCGTGCCGCGGCCAAGTGCTTCGTCAGCCAGCCGACGCTGTCGGCGCAGCTGCGCAAGCTGGAGCTCTACCTCGGCGTGCAGTTGATCGAGCGCCAGCCGCGCCGCGTGGCGCTGACGGCCGCCGGCGAGGAAATCACGGCGCGCGCGCGCAGCATGCTCGAGAGCGCGGATGCGATCGTCGGCCTGGCGAAGACGCGGCGCGATCCGCTTGCCGGGGAGCTGCGCCTGGCGCTGCTGCCGACGGTCGGTCCGTACCTGCTGCCGCTGGTCGCGCTCAAGATCCGCAAGGCGCTCCCGCGGCTCGAGCTGCTGCTGTTCGAGTACCAGACCGGGCCGATGCTGGAGCGGCTGCACAACGGCGATATCGATGTCGGTATCCTGGCGCTGCCGGTGCAGGCCGAGGGCCTGGCGACGCGGGTGCTGTACGAGGAGCCGTTCGTTGCAGCATTGCCGGCCGCGCATCGGCTGGCCGCGCGCGCGCAGCTGCGCGCCGAGGATCTCAACGGCGAGACGCTGCTGCTGCTCGAGGACGGGCACTGCCTGCGCGACCAGGCGCTCGCGATCTGCAGCCGCAGCGGCATACACGAAAAGCAGGACTTTCGTGCCACCAGTCTGGAGACACTGCGGCAGATGGTCGCCACCGGCGCCGGCGTCACGCTGCTGCCCGCATTGGCGGTGCATGGCGCCTACGGTGCCGCCAAGGGCCTGGCGGTACGCCCCTTTGCGCGGCCGGCGCCGAGCCGCCGGATCGGTGCCGTGTGGCGCAAGAGCAGCGCGCGCACCGCGATGATCGCCGCCGTCTGCGACCAGATCGCGCGCCACAGTGGCCTGCATGCGCCGGCGACGTCGTGATGCGCCCCGCTCGAGCGGGCGCGCGCCGTGAAGTCGTCGGCTTGAGGCGCTGCCGATGAGCCGCGCCGGCGAGATCTCGGTGTACGACCGCATGTGCTGGCCCGAAGCCGAGCTCGAGCGTGCGCTCGCGCTCGGCGCCCACCGGCGCGAGCTGGCGGCGTATCTGGGCGGAAACGAATACGCGACTCTGGCCGCGCTCGCCCGCAAGTGCGTGGCCGCGAAACGCCGGCGCCGGCGGCGTCGCGCGTTGAAGATCTATCTGCTGCCTGGAATCCTCGGCTCGCAGCTCGGGCGGCCGCGTGGGGCGGGACAGCCGCCCGATCTGCTGTGGATCGACCCCACCGACATCGTGCAGGGTCGGCTGACCGAGCTGCGCTGGCCGCGCCCGATCGGCGCCAGGTCGCCGCGGCATCCGGTGCAGCCGCTCGGGGCGATCGTCTACAGCTATCTGGCGCTGAAGCTGCGGCTCGCGGCGGCCGGTTTTGAGATCGTGCTGTACGACTATGACTGGCGCGACGACGTGCTGGCCTCCGGGCGCGCGCTGGCCGAACGACTGGCGGGCGACAACGCCGAGGAACTCGCGCTGATCGGTCACAGCATGGGTGCGCTGCTGGCACGCGCCGCGCTCGCCCAGTATGGCGCCGGCGCCGGGCGCATCACGCATCTGATCGGGATGGGTGCGCCGCACGGCGGCTCGATCGCGGCCGTCCAGGCGCTGCGCGCAACCTACCCGATCGTCGGCCGGCTCGCGGCCATCGATCGCGTGCATGATGCCGACAGCCTCACGCGCCTGGCATTCCGTGGCTTCAAGAGCCTGTATCAGCTGCTGCCCGCCGCCGGCGCGGCGCTCGACCTGTTCGATCCGGACTGCTGGCCCTCAGGCGGGGCGCGGCCGGACCCGAGGCTGCTGCGCTCGGCCCGCGGCTTCGCCGCAGCGCTGGCGGCGCCCGATGCGCGCTTCTTCTCGATCGTGGGCACCGGACAGCGCACCGTCACCGGGATCGAGCGGCGCGGCGCGCAGTTTCGCTACCAGGTCAGCTCGGCCGGCGATGGCACGGTGGCGAGCAGCTGCGCGACGCTGCCCGGTGTAGCGAGCTACAGCCTGCGCTGCGAGCACAGCGAGCTGCCGCGCAGCGAGGCGGTCGCCGCGGCGCTGATCGATCTGCTGGATCGGGGCGGCACCCGCCGGCTGCGCTCCGGCCTGAGCGCGCGCCACGGCATCAGCAGCTATGTGACCGATGCCGGCTTGCGCCGCGAGCTCGGCCGCAAGATCGACTGGCACCGCCTGAGCATCGGTCAGCGGCGCGTGTATCTGAATCGCCTGAGCGACCCGCCGCGCGCCTACCGATCGCGCTCGCCGGGTGGCGCATAAATTGTAAGATAGCGATGCAAAACTAACGGTGCGGGCGCCTGCGGGCACGCGCTCTTTTTCTTTCGACCGATGACAGTAAGGAGTGGCCTGGGCGGCCCGCTTGCGCGCGAACATGCGAGCCGCTGCGGCGGCGTGCGGCCGATGTGCGGCCCGCGGCAGCCCTGACAACCGAAGTAGTCCATGGCGAACCGATTCCAACCTTTTGCGTTCGTACGCGATCTGGCCACGCGCTGGGACCTGATTGCGATCGTGGTCGTGATCGGAGTACTGACCTTCTTCGCCGAGGCCAGCCGCGGCCTGTTCGAGCCGCTGGCCAAGCTGTCGGCAGCGCCGCTGTCGCTCGATCCGGTCAACCTGCCGTTCTACGCCGCGCGCACCACGCTGCGCATGTTCGCGGCCCTGGCGCTGTCGCTGCTGTTCACGTTCACCTACGCCACCTGGGCCGCCAAGAGCGTCCGGGCCGAGAAACTGCTGGTGCCGATACTCGACATCCTGCAGTCGGTGCCGATCCTGGGATTCATCTCGATCACGGTGGTGTTCTTCATGTCGCTGGTGCCTGGCCGCGTGCTGGGGGCGGAATTCGCCGCGATCTTTGCGATTTTCACCAGCCAGGCCTGGAACATGGCGTTCAGCTTCTATCAGTCGCTGCGCACGGTGCCACACGAGCTGGAGGAGTGCGCCGAGTCGTTCCGTCTGACGCCGTGGATGCGCTTCTGGCGGCTCGAGGTGCCGTTCGCGATGCCGGCGCTGCTGTGGAACATGATGATGTCGATGTCGGGCAGCTGGTTTTTCGTGGTGGCGTCGGAGGCAATCAGCGTCGGCAACACCAGCATCGCGCTGCCGGGGGTCGGCTCCTACATCGCACTCGCGATCCAGCAGGGCTCGCTGCGCGCGATCGGCTGGGCGATCGTGACCATGTTGGTCGTGATCCTGCTGTACGACCAGCTGATCTTCCGGCCGCTGGTGGTGTGGGGCGATCGCTTCCGTCTCGACCAGGAGCAGGGCGGCCAGGTGCCGGAATCCTGGGCGCTGACCATGATGCAGCGCTCGCGGCTGATGAGCGCGCTGCGGGTGCTGTTTGACGCCTTCATCCGCTGGTCCAGCCGCAAGGCGCCGCGGCCACAGCTGCTGCTGACCGCGACCGCCACCGCGACGCGTGTCGGCCGTCGCGCCGATCTGCTGTGGTTTTCGTTGCTGGTGCTGCTGGTCGCGTTCGCAGTGTGGCGCATCGCGCACACGCTGATCGGGGAGACCAGCTGGCGCGAAGCGGGCGAGGTCGCGGGCCTGGCGGCGCTGACCATGCTGCGGGTCATGGTGCTGATCGCCCTGGCGAGCGTGGTGTGGGTGCCGATCGGCATCTGGGTCGGATTGCGACCGCGCGCGACCCAGATCGTGCAGCCGGTGGCGCAGTTTCTGGCGGCGTTTCCAGCCAACCTGCTGTTCCCGGTCGCGGTGTTCGGCATCGTGAGCTGGAAGCTCAATCCCGACATCTGGCTCAGCCCGCTGATGATCCTCGGCACCCAGTGGTACATTCTGTTTAACGTGATCGCGGGGGCTTCCGCGATGCCGACCGAGCTGCGCTACGCGGCGGCGAACCTCGGTGTCAGTGGACCATTGTGGTGGCGCAGGGTCGCGCTGCCCGGCGTGCTGCCCTATTACGTGACCGGGGCGATCACCGCCTCGGGCGGTTCGTGGAACGCGGCCATCGTCGCCGAGCTTGCGAGCTGGCGTAACGTGCAGGTCAAAGCGCACGGCCTCGGCGCCTACATTGCCGAGGCCACCACCGCCGGCGACTTTCATCGCATCATTCTCGGCATCGCGACCATGAGCCTGTTCGTGGTCGCGATCAATCGCGTGTTCTGGCGGCCGTTGTACTATTTCGCCGAGCGCAAATATCGACTGAGCTGAGCGTTGGAGGCACTATGAACACCGCACCGGAACTCGCGACCGCGCAGCTGCTGTCGTGCGCCAACATCCGCAAGACCTTTCCCAAGCCCGATGGCGGGGAGCTGCTGGTGCTCGATGGCGTCAACCTGACGCTGTCGGCCGGTCAGATCGTGGGCCTGCTCGGGCGCTCGGGATCCGGCAAATCGACACTGCTGCGGCTGATTGCGGGGCTGGCCGAGCCGAGCGCCGGCACGCTGGCATTTCGCGGCGAGCCGATCGCGGGGTGTGCCTCCGGAATCGCGATGGTGTTCCAGAGCTTCGCGCTGTTCCCGTGGCTCACGGTATTCGAGAACGTCGCCCTCGGACTCGAGGCGCAGCATATGGAGAAGGCGGCGATCCGCAAGCGCTCGCTGGCCGCGATCGACCTGATCGGACTCGACGGCTTCGAATCGGCCTATCCGCGCGAGCTCTCGGGCGGCATGCGCCAGCGCGTCGGCTTCGCCCGCGCGCTGGTGGTGCATCCGGACATCCTGCTGATGGACGAGCCGTTCTCGGCCCTCGACGTGCTGACCGCCGAGACGCTGCGCACCGACTTCCTCGACCTCTGGGCCGAAGGCCAGATGCCGATCAAGGGCGTGATCCTGGTCACGCACAACATCGAGGAGGCGGTGCTGATGTGCGACCGCATCCTGGTGTTCGGCAGCAATCCGGGGCGCATCCTCAGCGAGATCGACGTCACGCTGCCGCAGCCGCGCAAGCGCCTGGACCCGAAGTTCCGAGAGCTGGTCGAGCGCATCTATGTGGAGATGACATCGCGTCGCTCCGGCGCCGCAGCCAGCACGCATAAGGAGCGCTTTCCGGGCATGGGTATCGGCAGCGTGCTGCCGCGCGTGTCCTCGAACCTGCTCGCCGGCCTGGTCGAGACGGTGGCAGCGCCGCCGTACAACGGCACCGCCGATCTGCCCAAGATCGCGTCCGACCTGCAGATGGAGATCGACGAGCTGTTCCCGGTGGCCGAGACGCTGCAGATGATGCGCTTTGCCGAAGTCGAGGCCGGCGACATCCGCCTCACGCCCGAGGGCGTGGCCTTCGCCAACTCCGACCTGAACGTGCGCAAGCAGATCTTCGCGCGCCATCTGCTCAACTACGTGCCGCTCGCGGCCCACATCCGCCGCGTGCTCGATGAGCGCGCTTCGCACGCCGCGCGCAAGAGCCGCTTCATCGACGAGCTCGAGGACTTCATGGGCGAAAACGATGCCGAGCAGACCCTGCGCGCGGTGATCAGCCTGGCGCGCTATGCCGAGGCATTTGCCTACGACGACGCCAATGAGATGTTCAGCCTCGAGAACCCGGTCTGACCACCGCAACCGACAACGGGAACCTTCGAAAGGCGGCAGTCAGATAAGAGGTGCGATGCTAAAGGGTGGAATTTTTAATTATAGAAATTCCCCCTTTTAGCATCGCACCTCTCAGGTATTTCCCGCCATTTGAAGTTTTCGCTCCCGGTTACAGCACTCCCGAGATGCTCAGGTGATACGGCTCCTCTAGCCTCACCTGCAGGTGGCTCAAGCCCGCGACGGCCAGCTGCTCGCGCACCTCATCCGGCTCGTACGCCGCGCACAGCGAATTAAAAAAGTCCCGCTGCAGGATCTCGGGCTCATCCTTCGAGGTCGAGCGCACCAGGCGACGCGCCTCGGCCTCGCTCGGCGGACGGCGCAGGTCGGCGACGAACACCGCGCAACCGCTGTCGCCGCGGTCGGTCATCGTGCGCCACAGTACCTGCGGTTGGTGCAGCTGGTGCAGCAGGCTGTGGCTCATGATGAGCTGCCAGGGCTCGTCGGGCAGCGCGCACTGCGGGATGATTCCGTACTGCAGCAGCACGCGGTCGCGCAGCTCGGGCTCCGCGTCGAGCGCGCGCTGGGCGAGATCGAGCATCGGCCATGAGCCGTCCACGCCGATGAAGCGCGCCGCCGGAAACGCGCGCGCAAAGCGCAGCAGCACGTCGCCCGAGCCGCAGCCCAGATCGAGCACCGGACCGCTCAGCTGCAGCTGCGGAAACAGGCGGCGAAACATCACCACCCGCGCGCCGTGCGAGGCGCTGAAGTCGGCCTGCGCATAGGCCAGCGCCTGGGCAGGATCATCCATGAGTTCCGGCTCGGGGATACGCTGCATGCTTGTCATTGTTCCATTTTCGGTACAGTATTCCCGTCAGAGCGCGCTGGATGGGCTAATAGGGAAACAATATGTGGCTCGCATCGGAAATGGCGGCGTTCGCGTACGTCAGCGAGTTCAAGTCCTTCACGGCCGCCGCGCGCGCCCTTGGGGTGCCGAAAGTCGCGGTCAGCCGCGCCATTTTAAGCCTCGAACGCCGGCTCGGCACGCGGCTGCTGACGCGCACCACGCGCCGGGTCGCCTTGACGCCGGCCGGCACGCTGCTGCGCCCGCACAGTCAGCGCCTGCTGGCCGAGGTCGAGGCGGTCACGGCGCGCTTCGCACCCGCCGCGGCCAGCGAGCGCCGGCTGCGTGTGATCGTCGATCCGGGTTACGGTCGGCTGCTGGTCACGCCGCTGATACCGCGCTTCCTGGAGCGCTACCCCGGCTTCGAGCTGCAGGTCGTCGTGATCGACGCGCTGCCGTCGAGTCCGGGCGAGGACTGGGACCTGCTGGTCTGCAATGACACTGCGGCGGTGGCCGCCCGAGCGCTGCCGTCGCTGACGCGCACCGCGCTCGGCAATCCGCCGCTGCTGCTGTGCGCGACGCCGGCCTACCTCGCCCGTCACGGGCGCCCGAAGACCCCGGCGCAGCTCGCCGATCACAGCGTGCTGCGTGCGCTCGAGACCGGCGCGGACGCCGGCGCGGAGTTCGGCCTGCTGCGACTGCGACGCGAGGGCAATCCTCGCGACACGCGACAGCGCGACGGCGAGGAGCAGCAGGTCCATTTGCGGCCCGCGCTGCAGGTCAACGATCCGGCGCTGGTGCACTCGAGCACGGCGGCCGGCTTGGGCATCGGCGTGTTACCCGAGTTTCTGTGCCGCCAGGGGCTCGCGCTCGGCAAGCTCGAGCGCGTGCTGCCGGACTGGTCGGTTGCCGCACCGCTGCGGCTGCAGGCGGTGTACGCGGCCGAGCGCGCCGCGTCACCGGCCATTCGTCAGTTCGTCGAATTCCTGCTCGCCAACATGGTGCCGGTGCTCGGCGCCGCCGCCACCGACGCCTAGACCACGCGGGCCCTGCAGGTCGCGCCGGCGCGGCGCGCTACAGCAGCTCCGGATCGGCGTCTGCCACGCAGGCGCCGCCCGATTTGATGACGCGCAACAGGCTCAGCGACTGCGGCAGCAGGTACTCGGCGTAGAATCGCGCCGTCTGCAGCTTGGCACGGTAGAACTTCTGATCGCCGCTGCCGGCAGCCAGCCGGGCGGCCGCGATCGCGGCGCTGCGCGCCATCAGTGCACCGCCGAGCACGCGGCCGCACAGGTGCAGGTAAGGCACCGCCACCGCATAGGCGCGCGCAGGTGTCTCGGCGCTCTGCTGGCGCAGCACCTCGGTCGCATCGCGCAGCATCGTGATGGCCTCGATGGTCGCGTTGCGCGCACTGCGGATCGTCGGGTCGCTGCCCTTCAGATCATTCAGCTCGCGCATCGTGTCGCTGAGCAGCGCGGTCATCGCCGCGCCGCGATCGCGGCCGAGCTTGCGGCCAACCAGGTCGTTGGCCTGAATCCCGGTGGTGCCCTCGTAGATCGAGGTGATGCGCGCATCGCGCAACGTCTGCGCGACGCCGGTCTCCTCGATGAAGCCCATGCCGCCGTGCACCTGGATCGCCAGTGACGCCAGCTCCGTGGCCTGCTCGGTGCACCAACCCTTGACGATCGGGATCAGCAGCTCGCCGCGCATCAACGCGGCGGCGCGCCGTGCCTCGTCGGGCTCGGCGCGTCCGCGGTCGAGCTCCAGCGCGGCATAGAGCGCCAGCGCGCGCATCGCCTCGACGTTGGCCTTCAGGGTCAGCAGCATGCGGCGCACATCGGGATGGTGCGCGATGGTGACGGCGGATGACGCCTCGCTGCCGGCCGGGCGGCCCTGGATGCGGTTGCGCGCCCACTCGTTGGCCTGCTGCAGCGCGAGCTCGGCCAGGCCGACGCCCTGCACGCCGACCGAGAGACGCGCGGAGTTCATCATGATGAACATGTATTCGAGGCCGTGATGCGGCTCACCGATCAGGTAGCCGATCGCGCCGCCGCGATCGCCATAGGACATCACGCAGGTCGGGCTCGCATGGATACCGAGCTTGTGCTCGATCGAGACGCACCGCAGATCGTTCGGCTCACCGAGACTGCCATCGGCGTTGAGCACGAACTTGGGCACCGCGAACAGCGAAATACCCTTGGTGCCGGCGGGCGCGCCATCGATGCGCGCCAGCACCAGGTGCACGATGTTCGGTGCCAGATCGTGCTCGCCATAGGTGATGAAGATCTTCTGGCCGCGCAGGCGATAATGATCGGCCTCGGGGGTTGCCCGCGTGCGGATCGCGGCCAGGTCCGAACCGGCTTGCGGCTCGGTCAGGTTCATGGTGCCGGTCCACTCACCCTGCACCATCTTCGGCAGCAGTTGCGCCTGCAGCTGTCGTGAGGCCACCGCCTCGAGTGCATCGCCCGCGCCGCGCGCCAGCAACGGACACAGCATGAAAGCCACATTGGCACCGAAGCCGAGTTCCTCCACGGCGACCGCAAGCACCAGCGGCGCGCCCTGGCCACCGAACTCCGGCGCCGCGGTGAGCGAGGTCCAGCCGCCTTCGGTGTACTGCTTATAAGCGGCGCGAAACTGCGGCGGCATAAGGACGGCACCATCGCGAAAGCTCGCGCCGACGTCATCGCCGAGGCGATTGATCGGCGCCAGCACGTCCTGCGCGAATCGCGCCGCCTCTTCGAGCACCGAGGCGGCCAGCTCGCTCGAGAATTCATGGTAGCGCGGCAGCGCTGCCAGGCTTGCAACGCCGAGCAGCTCGTCGAGCACGAAGTGCAGATCCTTGATCGGTGCCTGGTACATGGTAGGGACAGCGCAGAGTGATGACGGGGGCTCAAGTCTACGCGAGGGTCGACGATCGCGCGCCGCTTCGGCGTCGCGTCAGCGCGGCGTCAGCGCCGCTGGAACAGCCGCCGCCACCAGGAGGTACGGGCAGGCTTCGAAGCCGCGGGCTGCTTCTTCGCCGCCGGGGGCGGCCGCACCGTGGAGCCATCGTAAGGGTTATAGCCGCGCGCGCGACCCGAGCGCCCGGTCGCGGCCAGCTTCAAATCGCCCGCACCAGCGGCCTTCGTTGAACGCCCCTGCCTGGGTGGTCCCTGCCTGGGTGGTCCCTGCCTGGCGTGGTTCGGACTTACCGGAAGCCGCCTTGTCCGGTGCCGGCGGCGGCTGCTCGTCTTCGAGCGATAAGCCTGACACGTCCAGTCGGCGCAGCAGCTGCGAGGTCGAGATCGCCGCATGGCGGGCCGTTTCGGTCGCCCAATGCCACACGGCATGGCCGCGCGAATCGTGCCGCACCTCGCCGGCCCGTTTGCCCTTATCTGGTTGGTTTTTGTCCGATTTTGTCAATCGCCTGCACCACCATGGCAAGGCTACGCGCAAGGCCACA
Organism: uncultured Gammaproteobacteria bacterium; assembly: GCA_963701975.1. Taxonomy (GTDB): domain Bacteria; phylum Pseudomonadota; class Gammaproteobacteria; order Steroidobacterales; family Steroidobacteraceae; genus FEN-1191. The sequence continues at coordinate 1,021,693 of OY969692.1, read as the reverse complement.
ACATAGCGCAAGACGGGTCGGGGGGAGGATCGATATTGTGACGCGATTCGCGATCCTGGCGCGCCGGCCGCCGGCAAACTGTGAGCTGGCACCGGCGCCTCGGTCCCCCCGCCCGGCACGATATGCACATGCCAGCCTCGCCCCGCCGCCCCGCCGCACCGGATATTCCCGTGCCGTCGCTGGCGAAGGCCTCCGACGCGGCGCCCTGCATGGACCGCGATTTCATCGCCCGCAATCACATCGTCGAGCGCTACATCGGCGGCCGCATGCCGGTCGCTGGCGCGCTGGATTTCGAGCGCTTCTGTCATGAGCATCCCGAACTGATCGATCAGATCGGATTGACCGATCGGATCAGTGCCGCGGTGCGCCTGCTCGACGCCAGCGGCCGTGCGGCGCCGTGGGAGGAGCGCGCCAAGCGCTGGTGGGAACGATTGCCGGTGCTGATCGGCACCGCGGCGCTGGCATTGGGCCTGGCAGTCGCCTGCGTGGTGCTCCAGGACCGGGTGGCCGCACGCGAGCGCTCGCTCGCCAGCCTGCAGCAGCGCGCGGCATCGCAGCCGCTCGATCCGGCCAAGTCCACGCGCTCGATCACCGTGATTCCGAGCCGCGCCGGACCATCGCGCAGCAGCCTGGTCAGGATCGGCGGCCACGATGCGCAGATGGCGGACCTGAAGTTCGATCTGTCGTGGTCGCAGTTCACCGCGTTTCGCGTCACCATCGATCGCATCGATCAGGGACGGGTCGGTGTGCTGCACAACGTGCAGCGCGACTCCAACGGCAACCTGCACATCGAGCTCAACAGCACGGCGCTCGGCCCGGGCGATTATCAGCTGACCATCGAAGGCCTGAACTGGCGCGGTGAGCCCGAGCCGCAGGCCTGGACCACGATCAGCTTCGCGCACTGAACGCGCGCCGGCGTCGCGCCGCGCGTAGTTGTGGCGCTCGTGGCTGTCATCCCGCCAGGCAGAATCTGCGTCGCACTCTCATCGGCTGCGGCTCTTCTTAAGTACCAGCTCGCAGTTCCAGGCAGCGTCTCAGTTTGACGTCCGTTGACGGCCAAATTCGGTCGGTCAGGACCCGGAATTGACAGCCTGAAAGCAATGGGATGGACGCCCCCACCGCTAAACGGCATCAACGTGCCAAAGTGGAAGTGCTCATGTAGCCACTTAAATGGATAGGAGCGTCCGCCATGAAGATTACAACGGTCGGGATTGATTTGGCGAAGAACGTGTTCCAAGTGCATGGGATCGATGAACGGGGTAAGGCGGTACTGGGCAAGCAGCTGCGACGAGCGCAAGTAGCCGTATTTTTTGGAAATTTGCCGCCGTGTGTGATTGGGATCGAGGCCTGCGCCAGTGCGCATCACTGGGCCCGTACGCTGCAGCGCTTTGGACATACGGTACGGCTTATTGCACCGCAGTTTGTTAAGCCTTACGTGAAGACGAATAAAAATGATGTCGCCGATGCCGAAGCGATCTGTGAGGCGGTGGGTCGGCCTAACATGCGCTTCGTGCCGGTGAAGAGCATCGAGCAACAGGCGATATTGTCGGTGCATCGAGTGCGCCAGGGTTTTGTGAAGGCCCGTTCAGCGCAGGCCAATCAGATCCGTGCGTCTGTTGGGCGAGTTTGGATTGGTCATCCCCTAAGGGATCATCAATGTCGCCAAGCGAGTGCCTCGAGATCCTCGAGGATGCGAGCAATGAACTACCGGTGCCATTTCGCCACCTGATCGATCGCTTGACCAAGCATCTGAAGGAGCTGGATCGGCAAATGCAGGAGTTCGAGCGGGAGATTATCGCCTGGCACCGCAACAGCGAGCTCAGCCGCAAGCTCGAGAAGATCCCGGGCGATCGGCCCTCTGGCTGCGAGCGCACTGGTCGCATCGATCGTCAGATGCGCACAGCTTTGACAATGGCCGGCAAGTCTCGTCGCGACCTGGCTGGGGCCTGGTTCCACGCCAAAGCTCCAGCGGCGGCAAGCCAACGCTGCTGGGGATGAGCAAACGCTGGCGATGCGTGACTTGCGCACGCTGCTGATCCATGCGGGCGCGCTCGGCCATCCTGGCGGCAAAGAACAAGGTCGATAACACCAATGGATGGTTGACCAATCTGCTCCAGCGTCGGCATCCGAATATCGCCGCGGTGGCAGCTGGCCAACAAGAACGTACGCACCGTGTGGGCGATGCTCGCCCATGGGCGCGAATTTAAAGCCGACTATATGCCAACGCGCATGGCCGCATGATCCGCTGAATTACTGGCAAGAACGGCAGCACAGGAGAACACACCACCGATTGCTCAGGCGATCACGCAGTGATGGCAAAACAGGTAAGACCGTGGTTGGCTAAACCCAGAACGGCTGCAGCACTTCGAGTGCGAGAAAGCGATAGGGAGCCAATCAGCCAAACTCCATCAGGGACAGCGGCTCAGGCCGCAGCAAAAGTCCGAATGTACGGTTGCAATCTGATCCTTTTAGCCCTCATGAACTGAAAGCTTGGTCAAGTGGGGGCGTCCATGTACAGCCGTTCCCGCCGCCGACTAGCCGTTTGTTGCCAAAGCAAACAGCTTCCCGGAACATATCTACCACTGCAGGAGGCAGCGAGGGGTTGGCGCCACGCGGCGTAGAGGCAGCCGCTCGCTACGCGGACCCCATCGTCCGAGCTTATTGGTGACGCCAAGGCTGTGATGCCGGTGCTCTTACGAGAAGTCGGTTGCCGAAGAAGTAGCAGCGCATTTTCCCGGCTGGAATCCCCAAGGCTTGATCGCATTGAGGAATAACGAACGTGTCATGTCGCTCTGATAGAAATATACAAATAAGGGACGCTGAGAAGTTGACGACAGGTCTGCGCGTCCGGGAATGCGCCGCTCTTCCGCTCCGTTCGATGGGGCGAATCACTGCTCAGCCTTGGGGCATAGGAATGTTCCGCATGACATCGTATTTCTTTCGTATCGCCGCTGGTGCCGTGGCGGTCGGGATGCTAGCGACGTCCGCGAGCGCCGGCGAAACAACGCACAACCTCCTGATCAACGGTGACGCTGAGTTGAAACATTGCACCAATGACTGGGACGCCCAGACGTCGATACCAGGATGGCGCGTGCTGCGCGGCGCCGCAAGCGTGCTTTGCTATAGCGCTTTCGGTCTTGCCGGGGAGACGCCTGTCCTGCCGACGAACTTGCGTGCCGGTCAGGCGCTATTCGGCGCGCCGGGCGCCGATACCGAGATGGAGCAGGTGGTGGACGTGGCTGCCGCGGCGGCGGCCATCGACCGCCGCACAGTCGGGTTCCACCTGTCTGGCTGGCTGGGCGGCTGGCGCGACCGTCCCGAGCGCGCAATCCTGACCGCGGTCTTTGTCGACGGCGAGGGCAACGCCACTGGCGACCCGGTCGTGATCTCCGATGCCGATGCGCAGGCGCGCAACTATGCCACCGGCCTTGTGGCGCGCGATGTCGACGGGCTCGTGCCCGTCGACACGCGGCGGATTGTGGTCACTGTACAGTTCCTGAGTGGCATGGCCTCCTTTCACAACGCCTATGCTGACAATCTCAGCCTGACTCTCAACGGCAATGTCCACGGCCTTGCCCCCGCAGCTGCGACGCCACCGCCCTCGCGCGTCCCGACGCTCGACCACGTATATGTGTTGATGATGGAAAACACCAACTACGCAGATGTGTTCCACATCAATGGAACCACTGTTACTGCAGATGCGCGGATGCCCTTCGTGGCATCGCTGGTCGGCAAGGGCGTAGTCCTGAACAATATGTGGGCGACCTACCATCCCAGTGACCAAAACTATGTCGCCATGGTTGCCGGCAACACCTTTGTCTATGGCCCGACCTACTACCCCGATTTCGATCTTCCCGCTCCCCATCTGGGGGACTTGCTGCAAGCCCGCGGTAAGCACTGGAAGGGATACGTCCAGTTCATGGGAACTCCATGCAACCTGAACTCTGTGGGGCAAGGACGGGCATCCTTCTCCCCGGACGATGAGCCCTTCGTTCAGTTCCAGAACGTGATCGGCGATCCTGTCCGCTGCGACGCCGCTCTGCGCGACCTTGCCGACTTCAAAACTGCAATCGCGAGCAACACGTTACCGGATTTCGCCTGGCTGGCGGCGGACAACTGGTGGGACGGCGAAGGGGCGTGGTACGAGAACTACGACGTTGGCTTTTCCAACACCAAGCAAGACGAGTTCTTGCGATCGACCCTGCAACCGTTGATCGAATCGGCGGCGTGGAAGAATTCCCGCTCGCTGCTGATCCTGACCTGGGACGAGGCCGACGGTTGGGGCTGGCCCGATAACCACATCCCAACAATACTGGTAGGTTCGCCGGGCTTGCTCAAGGCAGGCACGGTCCTGCGCGAGCATGTCGACGGGTACGATCTGCTGCGCACCATCGAGAGCGCGCTCGGCGTGGGCGACCTAGGACAATTCGACACCTTTGGCATGCCCGTGAATGACGTGTTTGCCGGTGCACCGTCACACGACGGCGGGGCGGATGCTCGACTTTGGCCGACGCCATCGGTGTCAACCCGCGGCAGCATCGCCGATACATTCGGCACCGCGACTACGTCGGCTGCGGTGCAGTGGGGCGAGCCACTCACGATGGTGTTGCCCGCAGGCGTGGACGCCGTCACCGGTGTCGACATCGAGCCGCTGGGCGAGGTGCCCACGGCTGCGTCTAGGACCTACGGCTTCGAAGGCGATGGAAGGACGGTTTCTATCCCGACGAAGCATCTGGCGCCGGGCGTTTACGGCGTCTGGCTGCGCCATGGCACGCTGATGCCCAACCAGGCGCCGATGATGGTCAACGTCCTGCCGCTGCCACTCGTGAGCGAAAAGTATCCGGGCGTGGAGATCGTCGGTGCCTCCGCGAGCGGCGGCGACCCCGCCAATGTCGGCGTGCGCTATGGCGCAAATCCCATCGTGCGCTACTGCCTGCCCCCGGGGGCGCGCATAGCCAACAGCTGGATTGGAATCTTCGCCACCGGCACACCCAACAGCCAGCTGACCCAGGACAACGCTAATTTGATCGGCTACTGGCTCAAGACTCCGGGTGGCGGCGGCGCCGACCCGCCCTGCGGCGAGGCCGAGGCCTACGCTTCAGAACTCAGTCCCGGCCAGCCGTACGAGGTTCTTCTCCTCCAGAGCAACGCCGACGGCACGTCCACACCCGTCGGCCGCACCGCGGGCCTGTACGTGATACCGGCATTGCCGAATTGACGACCAAGCCTACTCAGCGCGGACTGAGCATATTCGGGATCGATTTGGCGAAGAACGTATTTCAGGTGCGCGGGATAGATGAGCGGCGTGAAGCAGTGTTCCGCAAGCAGCAGCGGCGTCACAGGTGGCGGTATTTTTTGGGCATTTGACGTCGTTCTCGTCGCAGATGAGATCGGAATCATCGCCCGATACCGGCTAGTCACGACTGACGGGAACGGGTCAGCCAGCCAGCGCTTACCGATTACTTACCGCTGCTCCCGGCCAAAACCGGCCGGTTGACTAGCTGCTCAGCGTTCCCGAAAGTGGCCATACGCTCGGTCGCTCGGAGTCACTGTACAGAAAGGAGTCGGCCAATAAGCGTCCTTTGCTGTCAGTAAGCCTTGTTCCTATCTGAGGATGTAACGTGAACACTACCGCGCTCTTTTTCTGCGGATCGGTCTTCGGAGCCGCCACTGCGATCGCGACCGTAGCCATCGCACAGACAGAGATGGACCCGCTCAAGCTCTCGCCGCAACTCTACACCGCCCGGTTCGAAAACGACCGCGTCCGAGTTTATGAGTACCGCGCCAAGCCGGGCGTTAAGGACCCAATGCACTCGCACCCACCCGGGCTCGTATACATACTCGCAGGCGGACAGATGCGAAGTACGTCGCCCGACGGCATCGTGACCGAGCTCAATCTGAAGCCTGGTGACTTGACATGGCGTGAAGGCCTGAGTCATTCGCTCGAGAACGTCGGCGCCTCGGAAGTGCATGCATTGTCAATAGAACTCAAACCGTGTGCTCTGAAGCAGCAGTAGGACAGTAGGACAGGATCGGCGCGGCAATTGCAATGCCTGATAGCTGCCGATCGTGACCGTCTCGAAGGGGTCAACTCCCGCCACCCTAGCTGGCCACTTGGATTTCTTCACCACGTACGCTTAGTCAAGCGCTCGGCATTCTCCGCGAGAATCAGAAGCCTCCAAAACTCCACCCAGGTTCTGCCGCTTACTGCCGCCCGAGGCTAAGCTTTCTTCCGGCTGTAATCGCGGCTGGTGGTCGCGACCACCCCCTGCCGGTCCCAGGGACCGCGGTCCTGTCTGCTACAGTAATTCACATGCGGCGATCAACGTTCAACCCGATCCCGTAACGTCGGCTTTTGCGAAAGGGAGTCCTCATCTTGAAGCGTGTTGCTGTTGTCATGCGGATCTGGGCCCTATCGTTGGTGGCCTGCGCAGCAGTAGTCGCTTTTTTGTTCGTGCGCATTGATGTGCCGACCGCGCTGCGCTTCTGGAACGCCAGTCGTCATCTGAGCCCATTGAATGACGCCTTCGGAGCTGCTGTCATTTTGTCTGCGGAGTCGGCGGTGATCTTGTTCATGGTCCTTGCACGCTTGGTGAGAGGCCGTATCTCGGTATTCGGAGAGACTTTGGCGATTGCCTGCCTAGCCTCGATGTGTGCCTACGTCGTCAACGATCACGTGCTGAAAGTATTCTTCGGGGTTCCAAACCCTACAGATGTAATACACGGCGCCAGACATAGCTTCAATCTTTGGATGGGATCCGAAAACAGCAGCTTTCCGTCAGGCCACATGGCATTGGCAGGAGCGTTTGCGGGCGTTTTCATGAGGCTCTATAAAGCCAGCATCTGGCCTCTTGCCGCGCTGCTCCTGCTTGCCGCTGGTCTATTGCTCGTTGGGGACTGGCACTTTCTCAGCGATATAATCGCGGGAGCTTTTTTGGGCACATGGGCAGGAACTCTGGCCGGGGAAGGGTGGGCCGCCCACTCAGAGCGCTAGTCGCTTCAGGCCGTTAAAGCGCGCGTCTTCGGCAGGACGGTACGCGCCCATAGGTCGCAAAATTCTCGCCCCGGCAGCTGCCGTTCGCGACCGGCCGGAGTGGGTCAACTTGAGACACTCCCCAGTTCCAGGGTAGATGGCGCGGGAGCGACTCGAACGCTATGCTCGCCGATCGCGTGCTCGCAAGGTTGAAACATGGATCGGATGCAGCGGCCGAACCTGTGCGCATTCCGCCTCGCCGCGGGCGCTGCGCTGCTGCTGCTCAGCGCATCGGGGGCATGGTCGCGACCCAATCCGCAGGAGCTCAGGATCAACGCCAATGACATTGGCGGCGTGGTAACCAGCGCCCACGGGCCGGAAGCCGGGGTCTGGGTCATTGCGGAGACGCACGACCTGCCAACACGGTTTGCGCGCATTGTGGTCACCGACGAGCGGGGCCGGTATCTGGTGCCGGACCTTCCGCGGGCGAATTACAGCCTCTGGGTGCGAGGCTACGGACTGGCCGACTCACCCAAGGTCGCCAGTGCGCCGGGCCATCGCGTCAACCTGTCGGCGCTCGTGGCGAGCGATGCGGCCACCGCGGCCAAGGTTTATCCCGCGGCCTACTGGTACGCGATGATGAAAATGCCCACCGAAGCGGAAACGGCCCGCCTGCCCGGCGGACTCAACGCCTATCAGATGTGGATCAAGAACATGGGCTGCATCGGCTGTCATCAACTCGGCAATCTTGCCACCCGCACGCTCGAGCCGGCCCTGGGGACATTCAAGTCGTCCGAGGAAGCCTGGGCGCGGCGCATCCAGTCCGGCCAGGCAGGCTCGCAGATGGTGAGCATCGCCATGGGCGTACTCCAGGGCATCCCGATCAAGTACCTCGCGGACTGGACCGACCGCATCGCGGCTGGCGAGCTGCCGGCAGCGGTGCCTGCGCGGCCGCAAGGTCTCGAGCGCAACATCGTCGCTACGGTGCGCGACTGGGGGTCTCCCAACACCTATCTGCACGATCTGTCAGGCACGAACCGCAACCATCCCACCGTCAACGGCCATGGTCCGCTGTACGGCGCGCCCGAATTGAGCACCGATCAGTTGCCGATTCTGGATCCGCTACGTAACGTGGCGACGACGTTCAAAGCACCGGTGCGCGACCTCGACACGCCCACGACTCACGATGATCCGATCGTGGCTACCTCGCCGTACTGGGGCGATGAGCGGATCTGGGACAGCAAGGTCATCGCGCATAATCCGATGCTCGATGATCGGGGGCGCGTCTGGTACACGGCGCGCATCCGGGGGCCTTCGAATCCTGCGATCTGCCGCAGTGGATCGGATCATCCGTCCGCCAGGCTGTTTCCCACCGAACGCTCGGAGCGCCAGCTCGCGATCTACGAGCCGAAGAGTGGGAAGTACACCTTCGTCGACACCTGCTTCAGCACGCACCATCTGCAGTTCGCCGATGACGAACATCACACGCTCTGGACCAGCGGCGGCGGTGAGGTCATCGGGTGGTTCGACACCAAGCAGTTCGACCAGACCGGCGATGCGGCGAGCGCTCAACATTGGGCGCCCGTGGTCCTGGACACGAACGGTGACGGCAAGCTCGGGCCCTGGAGCGAGCCCGGTCAACCCGGCGATCCCAAGCTGGACACTCGCCTGGCCGCAGGTTTCTACGCGGTCATGCCGAGTCCTGCCGACGGATCCGTCTGGGGCTCGGTCGCGTTCCGTTACCCCGGTGCGATCATCCGTTTCGATCCGCACACCATGCTGTCGGAGATCTACAACGTGCCGGCTCCCGGATTCGGCGTGCGCGGCGCAGATATCGACCGCGACGGGGTGGTATGGGTGTCGCTGGGCAGCGGTCATCTTGGGCGGTTCGACCGCCGCCGGTGCAAGGGCCCGCTGAACGGGCCGGCAGCGACCGGCGATCATTGTCTGGAAGGTTGGCGTCTCTATCGCCTGCCCGGTCCGGCGTTCGCCGACGTGCCGCAGCTGAGCGTCGAGTCGAGCTACTACACCTGGGTTGACCAACATGACACGCTGGGACTGGGGGCCAACGTACCGATCGCGACCGGCAATCTGTTCGACGGCCTGCACGCGCTGGTCGATGATCGGTTCGTCACGCTGCGCATTCCGTATCCGCTCGGGTTTTATGCCAAAGGCCTCGAGGGCCGCATTGATGATGCGAGCGCGGGCTGGAAAGGCCGCGGGATCTGGGTCACGAGCGGGGATCGCACGCCCTGGCTCAAAGAAGATGGCAAGGGGACGAAGCCGCTGGTGGTGCAATTTCAGGTACGCCCGAATCCGCTGGCCGACTGAAGTCCGTCGCGCCTTCAGCCTCAGTGGCGCTGATCTACCCGCGAGCCCTGGCCGGCCACGTCGAGCAAAGGACCGATGAGCGATGTGATCGCCACACCGGTCCTTGAGCAGAACAGCTGCAGTTATTGATTGCTGACCGTCAGCGCGGAGGCATCGACATGCTTGACGCCGACGACTCGCTGGGCGGCTTGGCTGGCCTGATCGACTGCATCCTGGCTCGGTACAGATCCGGTCAGCGCGACAACGCCGTTCGTTGTCGTAACGTTCACATTGCTGTTGGGCGCGGCCGTCGCAATCTCAGACTTCACGTTGGCCGTGATCTGACTGTCTGACGCGGCCGCTCCACTGCTGGTCGCGGGCGCAGCGTCACTCACCGCCACTTCCTGCCCGCTCTGTGCAGGCACCTGATTGGCAGCGGACGCGACCCGTGTGCCGGGAGCCTCACCGCTGTTGCGCGTCTTGGCGACGTGGCGATCGGCACGGTCAGAGGCCTTCGACTTGCCCGGCTTGGACTGGTCGCTGGTCCCGGTGCCGGCGTCGTCCTTCGCGACGTTGCTGGCAGCTGCAGCGGTTGCAGCGACTGGAGTCGGGGCAACACCAGGTGCAACGGCCGGCGGCGCGCTCGAGGCAGTCGCCGCCTGATCAGTCGGCGTTTGGGCGGCCGCGCTCTGAGGTAGCGCTGTGCCGCTGGTCGCATTCTGATCGGTCGGAGCAGCCACCGCAGCAGCCGCGGCATCGCGCGCGACCTGGGCTTCGTGCTTGGCACGCACGGCGAATACCGACACCCCGAAGCCGAAGACCACGGCGAGGCCAAGGCCAACTACGATCTTGCTGGTCGGATTGGAGTTCATCATGTTGGGCTCTCAGTTGGTGGATGGTGACGGGAATGTTTTACCCGCCCTCGATTCCCGCCACCCATAAGCGCAATAGAAAACCCCGCTTCGCGCAGACCTACGCCGCAAGGCTCGAAGGGCAGGTATCTTGTTGATAACGCCCTGCTTTCATTTGCGGGCACGGTGAGTGCCTGCAAACCTGAACAACGAATGTTCTTTGCGTTGTTACCGATGACTATGCGATGACGCAGGAATCCGTGCTCGTTAAGGCTTCGTTAAGCCAAGGTGTGCGCTGCGCTGTGCGCTCCCGAGGAAGGGCATCGGGCGCTGATCGATGCGGCGAGAAGCGACGGTGACTGAACCCTCAGTACAGCACCGTTCGCGGCGCGACCCGCACCACCGAGCGCGTCGAGATCCAGCCGGCCACGCCGACCACCAGCACCGCGCCCAGCACGCCCACGATCCACAGACCGGCATTGAAACGGTACTTCAGGTCCAGGGCATGCGCGAGCCACGCGCCGCCGAGCGAGGCACCGGTCGCGGCGAGCAGGCCGGCCACCGCACCCAGCAGCGAGAACTCGGCCAGCACGCTCGCGAGGATCATCGTGTGGCGCGCACCGAGCACGCGCAGGATCGCGGTCTCGTACAGCCGCTCTTCGCGGCTCGCCTGCACCGCGGCGAGCAACAGCGTGAGCCCGGCCAGCAGTGTGAACAGGAATACCGTCTGCACCGCGGTGACGGCCTTGTTGACCACCGCGCGAATCTGCGCCAGCAGATCCCCGACATTGAAGATCGACACCCCCGGGAAGCGATGCACCAGCTGCGCCATCGCGCCGCTGGTCGGTTCCAGGTACGCGCTGGTCATGTAGGTGCCGGCGCTCGCATCGAGCAGGCCGGGCGGGAACATCACGAAGAAATTCGGCCGGAAGCTGTCCCATTTGACGCGCCGGAAGCTCGCGACCGTGACGTCGTAGTGCTCGCCACCGACATCGAATTGCAGCCGATCGCCTAGCTTCAGCCCCAGCGACTGCTGGTACTCGACCGCCAGCGACACCAGCGGCTTGCCCTGGTCGGCCGCGGTCCACCAATGGCCCTCGACGATGCGGTTGTCGTCACCGAGCTCGCTGGCCCAGGTCAGGTTCTGCTCGCGGTCGGCGAAGTTACGGCCGCGCATCCCCGGGAAATGCAGCGACGACAGCGGCTGCTGGTTGATCGTGACCAGGCGGCCGCGGATCATCGGCAGCATGCGCGTGAGATGCGCCCCCTGCGCGCTCAGGTCGCGCTCGAAGTCGGCGCGCTGATCGGTCGGAATGTTGACGAAGAAATAATTCGGCACGTCGGCCGGAAGGCTCGCGCGCCAGTCGGTGACCAGGTCATCGCGCAGGATCGCCAGCGCCAGCAGCAGCATGATGCCGAGCCCAAACGCCACGATCTGGGTGACGCTCTCGGCGCGCCGGCGGGCAAGATTCGCGATGCCGTAGCGCCAGGCCACCCCGGCAGAGCCGCGTACCCGCGCCGCGGCGCGCACCAGCAGCGCGCCGGCGCCACCGAGTGCGAGCCCCGCCGCGGCGAGGCCCAGCAGGAACCACAGGCTCAACCAAAGCTCGCCGAGCGCGCCGTAGACCACGCCGGCGATCGCGAGCAGCAACGGCGCTGCCGCGCCCAGGAAACTCAGCGCCGGCGGCCCGGCGTCGCGTCGCAGCACGCGCAGCGCCGGCACCCGGGTGAGCTGCAGCAGCGACGGCAGCGCGAAGCCAGCGAGCACCGCGAGCGCAATGACGAAGCCAACCAGGGCCGGCCACGGGCCTGCCGGCGGCAGGTCGGCGCGCAGCAGCCCCTGCAGCACCCGCACCAGCCACAGCTGCGTCACCCAGCCGGCCGCCGCGCCCAGCGCGCTCGCCACCGCCGCCAGCAGCAGCAGTTGCCACAGGTTGACCGCGAGCACCAGGCGGCGCGAGGCGCCGAGGGTTTTCATCAGCGCGACCGCATCCAGGTGACGGCGCACGTAGCTGCGTGCGCTCATCGCGATCGCCACCGCGCACAGCAGCACCGCGACCAGGCTCGCGAGCGCCAGGAACCGCGCCGCACGCTGACTGGCGTCGCCGATCTGCGGACTGGCATCTGCGACATCCTCGACACGCTCATGGCGCGGTGCGTGCAGCTGGTGCCAGCGGCGAAACGCATCCAGCTGTGGGCTGCTGCCGCTGAGCAGCAGCACGTAGCGCATCCGGCTGCCCGGCTGGATCAGTCGGGTCGACGCAAGGTCGGCATCGTTGATCAGCAGTGCCGAGGCGAATTCGACGAAGGTCGAGCTCTGATCGGGGCGCGAGATCAGGATGCGCGTGACGCGCAGCGAGCGTGTGCCGACGCTGAGCTCGCTGCCGAGCGTCGCGCCGAGCGCCGCGGCCAGCCGCGAGTCGGGCCAGGCTTCGCCGCTCGCCGGGATCGCGGCGGTGACGGTGCCGGCCGCAAACGGTCGATCGGCGATGCTCAGGTGACCGCGCAGCGGATAGCCGGCACTGACCGCGCGCACGTTCGCGAGCTGGTTGGCATCGCCGTCGAAGATCGCCGACAGCGTCATGGTCAGGCGCGCGGTCGTCAGTCCCAGCTGCGTGGCCTGCGCCGCCTCGTCCGGGCCGATCGGCTCATCGGACTCCACGCGCAGATCCGCGGCCAGCACCTCGCTGGCCTGCAGCTCTACCGCGCGACCGATGCGATCGACCAGAAAACCAACGCCGCTGAGCGCGGCCACGGCGATGGTCAGCGACAGCCACAGCACCGCGAGCTCGCCGGAGCGCCATTCACGGCGCAGTGCGCGCAGCGCCAGCTTGAGGCTACGCATGGCGAAGCGTAGCGCCAGCGTTGGCATGGGCGCTGGCGCTGGCGTCGCGAATCAGCGCGCCCGCCTCCATCGACAGCACGCGCGCACAGCGTGCCGCCAGCGCCGCTTCGTGCGTCACCAGAACCAGGGTCGTTTCCGAGCCTTGGTTGAGCTCGAACAGCAGCTGCGCGATGCGCTCGCCGGTCGCGGTGTCAAGATTGCCGGTCGGCTCGTCGGCGAACAGCACCGTCGGCGTGCCGACCGAGGCGCGCGCCAGCGCCACGCGCTGCTGCTCACCGCCCGAGAGCTGGCGCGGATAATGGCCCAGCCGCGCGGCCAGCCCGACCCGCTCGAGCATCCTGCCGGCCACCGGGCGAGCATCGGCGCGTCCGGCCAGTTCCAGCGGCAGCATCACGTTCTCGAGCGCGGTCAGCGACGGCAGCAGATGAAACGACTGGAATACGAAGCCGACCCGCTCGGCGCGCAGCCGTGCGCGGCCGTCTTCATCGAGCGCGCCGAGGCGCTCGCCCGCGAGCAGCACCTCGCCGGAAGTCGGCAGGTCCAGGCCCGCGAGCAACGCCAGCAACGTGGACTTGCCGGCACCGGAAGGGCCCACGAGCGCGACCGACTCGCCGCGCGTGACGGTGAACGAGACGTCGCGCACGATGGTCAGCGGGCCTTCCGGGCTGCTAACCTGCTTGCTCAGGTTCCGGGCTTCAAGAACGATGTCACGCGTCATGGTTATCCTGTTGGCACTGCTGCTCGCGCCGGCGGCGCCGGCGCTGCACGCGCAGCCGCCATTGCCGGTCATCCTGGTGTTTGGCGACAGCCTCAGCGCCGGCTACGGCATCCATGTCGAACAGGGCTGGGTGAGCTTGCTGGCACGCAAGATCTCGCAGTTAGGGTACGGATTCCGGGTGATAAACGCCAGCGTCAGCGGCGAGACCACCGCGGGCGGCGTGGCCCGGCTGCCGCACGCGCTCGACGTGCAGCAGCCACGCATTCTGGTGCTCGAGCTCGGCGCCAACGACGGCCTGCGCGGCCTGCCGCTCGATGGCACCCGCGACAATCTCGAGAAGATGATCTCGCTGGCGCGCGCGCGCGGCGTGACCGTGCTGCTGCTGGGCATGCGCATGCCGCCGAACTATGGCGAGCGCTATACCAGCGGGTTCCAGAACATGTACAGCGCGCTCGCGGCCGCGCACAAGCTCGCCCTGGTGCCGTTCCTGCTCGATCAGGTGGCGCTCAACCCGGCGCTGATGCAGCCGGACGGGCTGCATCCGACCGAAGCCGGCCAGCCGTTGTTGCTGGACAATGTCTGGCCCAAACTAGAGCCGTTGCTGCGCGCGGCCACGGCACCGGCTGGCGCCCCATCGACGGGCGCCGGACGGGCGGGCGAGCGGCCGACCGGCGCGCCGCGGACGCAGTAGATAGAGAACTGGCAGTAGACAGAGAACTATTAGAGGGGATTGCGAGCATGGACAGGTTCTGGTTATCGCAGTATCCGCCCGCAGTCCCCGCCGACATCGATCCGTTCGAGATCGAATCGCTGAAGTCGCTGATCGAGGACGCGTGCAGCCGTTATGCGGATCGGATTGCCTATCACAGCATGGGCACCGCGATGACCTACCGCGAGCTCGATGAGCGCTCGCGCGCATTCGGTGCCTGGCTGCAGCTGCGCGCCGGGCTCAAGAGCGGGGACCGCATCGCGATCATGCTGCCGAATCTGCTGCAGTATCCGGTTGCGATGTTCGGTGCGCTGCGCGCCGGGCTCACGGTGGTCAATACCAATCCGCTCTACACCGCCAGCGAGCTCGAGCATCAGCTCAAGGATTCGGGAGCGGTCGCGGTGGTCGTGCTCGAGAACTTCGCGGCCACGCTCGAGCAGGCGTTGCCGGAGACCAGGGTACGCCAGGTAATCGTCACCGGTGTCGGCGACCTGCTCGACTGGCCCAAGAGCATGATCACCAACTTCGTGCTGCGCCATGTCCAGAAAAAGGTGCCGCCCTGGCTGATTCCCGAGGCGCATGGCTTTCGGCAGGTGCTGGCTCAAGGGCGCGACCTGCAGCTGTTGCCGGTCACGCTGGACCGCAACGATCTTGCCTACCTGCAGTACACCGGCGGCACCACCGGCGTCGCCAAGGGCGCGATGCTCACCCACGGCAATATCGTGGCCAACATCCTGCAGGCGCGCGCCTGGTTCCAGCAGGTGGCGCTCGATCGCGTGAGCTTCGTGTGCGCGCTGCCGCTCTATCACATCTTCTCGCTCACGGGAAACTGCTGGCTGTTCGCCTCCCTCGGCGGCACCGGCCTGCTGATCGCCAACCCGCGCGACTTCGTTGGATTCGTCAAGGAGCTGCGCCGGCATCCGCCGATGTTCTTCCTGGGCGTGAACACGCTGTTCAACGCGCTGATGCACACGCCGGGTTTCGAGCAGCTCGATTTCTCGCATCTGGTGGTCACGCTGGCCGGCGGCATGGCGCTGCAGAAGGCGGTCGCGACGCGCTGGAAGGAGCTGACCGGATGCGTCCTGAGCCAGGGCTGGGGATTGACCGAATCGTCCCCGGTCGGCTGCGTCACCAAGCTGGCCCCCGCTCAGGAGTTCGACGGCTCGATCGGGCTGCCGGTACCGTCCACCGAGATCACGATCCGCGATGATGAGGGCCGGCCGCTGCCGATCGGCGCCGTCGGCGAGATCTGTCTGCGCGGTCCCCAGGTGATGCGCGGCTACTGGCAGCGGCCCGAAGAGACCGACAAGGTCATGTTGCCGGAAGGCTGGCTGCGTACCGGGGACATCGGCCGCTTCGATGAGCGCGGCTTCGTGTACATCGAGGATCGCAAGAAGGACATGATCATCGTCTCGGGCTTCAAGGTGTATCCGAACGAGGTCGAGGACGTGATCGCGGCCTGTCCCGGCGTGCTCGAAGTGGCCGCGGTGGCACAGTCGGATGAACATTCCGGCGAGGTGGTGGCGCTGTTCGTGGTGCGCAAGGATGCCTCGCTGACCGAGCAGGCGGTGAAGGATTACGCGCACCAGTACCTGACCGCGTACAAGCGCCCGGTGGCGATCCACTTCCGCGACCAGCTGCCCAAGACCAACGTCGGCAAGATCCTGCGGCGTGAGCTGCGCGACCAGCTGGCCCAGAGCCGGGCGGCGCTCAGCCCGTGAAGCATCCGGTGTCGGGGTTCGGCCGCGTCGGCACGCTGATCGCGGCCGCGCTGCTGTGCGCGAGCGCCGCCTACGGCCACGTGCTGCGCGTCGAGGTGACCTCGCGTGAGGATGTCCTCGGCGGCGTCGGCTTCGAGCGCACTGGCGCCTACGAGCGCATCACCGGACGCGTGATCTTTGCAGTGCCGGTCGCGAATCCGCGTAACCGGTCGATCGTCGATCTGGCCGACGCGGTCAACCTGAAGGACGGTGCGGTCGAGTTTTCGGCCGACGTGATGATCCTGCGGCCGAAGGATGCCGCGAAGGGCAACGGCACGCTGCTGCTCGAGGTTCCCAATCGCGGACGGTCGGGCATCGTGCGGATCGTTGACGGCGGCGACCACGACGTGGCTGCGGACGCAGGCGACGGCTGGCTGCTGCGCAACGGTTACTCGTTCGCATCGCTGGGCTGGCAGTGGGATGCGAGCGGCCGCAGCGCGCTGCGACTGTATGCCCCGATCGCCCGCGATCACGGCCAAACCATGACCGGCCTGATTCGGGGCGACGTGATGCCGCCGCAGGCGATGGAGGACATACCGCTCGGACACCTGATCATCGGCACGATTGGCGGCGCCGAATATCCGGTGGCAGCGCCGGATGACCCGCGCAATAGCCTCACGGTGCGCGCATCACCTGCTGCAGAACGAGTGCTGATTCCACGCGACCAGTGGAGTTTTGCCCACGTGACCAACGGCCGTCTGGAACCGAGCCGGCGCCATATCCACCTGGACGGCGGCTTCAAGGCCGGACAGATCTACGAGTACATCTATGCGGTGGCCGATCCGGTCGTCGCCGGCCTCGGATTCGCCGCGGTGCGCGACTTCGCTTCCTACGTCAAGCACTCGCCGCGGGCGATCGTGAGCGCGCGCCGCGTGATCGGCGCGGGCATCTCGCAGGATGGGCGATTCCTGCGAGACATGCTCTACCAGGGCTTCGATGCGGATGAACACGGCCGAATCGCGCTCGACGGCGTGCTCGCGCACGTCGCGGGGGCGGGCCGCGGCAGCTTCAATGTCCGGTTCGCTCAGCCCTCGCGCGACGCGCAACCAACCTCGTCGATCGCCTTTCCTACGGACATGTTTCCATTCACCGACCTCCCCGAGGCCGATCCGGTCACGGGGCAGCGCGATGGGCTGCTGGTTCGAGCGATCGAGCAGCGCGCGGTGCCGAAGCTGTTCCTGTCCAATACCAGTTACGAATACTGGGGGCGGGTCGCAGCGCTGATCACGACCAGCGCCGACGGGCAGCGCGACATCGCGCTGTCGCCGAGCGTGCGCGTCTATCATTTTACCGGCCTGCAGCACTTCAGTGGCGGGTGGCCGCCCGCCCGGGGCGACGCCGATCTGCTCGGCCAGCAGCCGGAGAGCCCGCTGCCGGTGAAGTACTTCTGGCGCGCGATGATCGCCAACATGGACGCCTGGCTGCGCGCGGCGACTCCGCCGCCGCCCAGTCGGTACCCGCGCATCGATGACGGCACACTGGTACCGGTCGGGCAATACGCCTTTCCGAACATCCCCGGGAGCGGCGCGCCGCACGATCCGAGCCAGGCCTGGCGCATCGACTTCGGTCCACGCTTTCGCCAAGGCGTACAGGAGCTGCAGCCACCGACCCTCGGCCAGGCGTTTCCGGTGCTGGTGCCACAAGTGGATCAGGACGGGAACGAACGTGGCGGGATCCGTCTGCCGGAGTTCTCCGCGCCGCTCGCGACCTACACGCCGTGGAATCTGCGCGACCCCGCGATCGGGGCCCCGGACCAGCGCGTGTCCTTCGAGGGCTCGTTCCTGCCGTTTGCAAAGGACGCCGCAACGCGGCAGCTCTCGGGCGACCCGCGGCTGTCGGTGAGCGAGCGCTACCGCGACAAGGCTGACTACCTGAAGCGCTACAGCGCCGCCCTCGATGGCCTGATCCGCGAGCGCTACCTGCTGGCCGAGGACCGTGCCGCGCTGCTGCGAAGCGCCGTCGAGGAATGGGACTACGCGATGCGGTAACATGCCCGCGCTCGAACGACAGGGAGGGTACCCGAATGAAGATCAGGAACTGGTTGGCTGCCGCGATCGCGGCGGTGGCACTGCTCGGCGCCATCGGGGTGGCGCGCGCCGCGGACGTGCGAATGTTCGTGCGCCATGAAGTCGCGGACTATGGCGCCTGGAGAAAGGTCTACGACAGCTTTGCAGCGACCCAGAAGAAACTAGGGGTCACGTATCAGGCGGTGTATCAATCCACCGAGAATCCGAATGACGTGACGGTGATTCACGATTTTCACAGCCTGGATAAGGCCAAGGCATTTGCCGCCTCGGCGCAGCTGAAGGCCGCGATGGAGAAGTCGGGCGTCAAGGGCGCACCGCAAATCTGGTACACGACCAAGAGCGCCAAGTAGCGGGCCGGCAGATCGCGCATCACCCGCGGCTCAGGCCGCCTGGCCGCGCAGCGCCTGTTCGATCTCTTCCTGGATGCGGTGCGCGGCGCCCTTTGGGTCGCTCGAGGCGCGGATCGGCCGGCCCACGACCAGGTAGTCGGCCCCGGCCCGGATGGCTTCAAACGGCGTCATCGAGCGCTTGTGATCATCGCTGCTGCTGCCGGACGGCCGGATGCCGGGCGTGACGATCAGCAGGCTGGGAAATTCACGCCGCAGCCGGCTCACGGAACTGCCCGAGGCGATCACACCATCGCAGCCGGATTCCAGGATGCGCCGCGCGCGGTTCACGACCTGATCGTCGATCGAGGCCTTGTCCGAGCCCGGATCGATGTGCAGATGCTCCAGCAGATCTGATGTATCCCAACTCGACAGATACGTTACCTGCAGAAACTTTGGAGCCGTCGCGACGCGCGGCCCGCCTTCGCGGCGCGCACGGTCTGGGCATTGCCCTGCAGCGTGAAGAATTCGACGCCATCGATCGCGCTGACCCGGACCGCCTCCTGAATGGTGCGCGGCGTGTCGTCGATCTTCAGATCCAGGAACACTTTCTTGCCCTGCTCGACGATGCGCCGGACGATGTCGAGCCCGCCGGCCATGAACAACTGCAGGCCCACCTTGTAGAAGCTGACGTCGTTGCCCAGGCCGCTGACGATCGCCAGCGCCTCCGGCAGCGTGTCGACGTCCAGGGCCACGATCAGTCGTTCCCGGGCGGCCGTTTCAGTGCGCATCTGCATCTCCACGATTCTTGCTTGCCGGCAGCGATCGGCGCGCGCGCAACGATTCTATCATCTGTTCCTAGGTGCGCTCGGCCGGGTCGAACAGGCGGCGGTACTCGATGATCGCATAGCGATCGGTCATGCCGGCGACATAATCGGCCACGGTGCGGGCGCGGCCGGCCACGCCGTCGCGCTGCTCGGCGCGCTGCGCCGTGTCGCGATGCTCCGCCGGCATCAGCTTGATCTCATCCATGAAGGCGTTGAACAACGCACTCAGCACGCGCTTGGCCTTGGTGGTCATCCGCAGCACGCGCTGGTGCCGGTACACCTGCTCGCGCAGGAACCGCTTGAGCTCCAGGTGCTGCTCGCGCATCGCATCACTCATGCCGATCAATGGCTCGCCGAGCGCGCGCACCGCGTCGATGTCGCGCGGCTGCGCCCGGCGGATGCGTTCCAGGCTCGACTCGATCACGTCGATCACCACCGCGTTGACCATGCGCCGCACCGTCTCGTGCACGCGACGCCGGCCCTGCAGATCCGGATGCAGTCGCATCACCTGGTCGAACTGGCGCTGCACCAGCGGCACCTGCGCGGCCTCCTCCAGCGTGATCAGTCCGGCCCGGATGCCATCGTCGACGTCATGATTGTTATAGGCGATCTCGTCGGCGAGGTTGGCGAGCTGCGCCTCGAGGCCCGGCTGCCGCCGCTGCACGAAGCGCTCACCGACATCGCCGAGCTCGCGCGCCTTGGCCAGCGCGCAGTGCTTCAGAATGCCCTCGCGGCATTCGAAGGTCAGGTTCAGGCCCGGGAACAGTGCGTAGCGTTCCTCGAGCTCATCGACCGTGCGCAGCGATTGCAGATTGTGCTCGAAGCCGCCGTAGTCACGCATGCATTCGTTGAGCGCATCCTGGCCCGCGTGGCCGAACGGCGTGTGGCCCAGATCGTGCGCCAGCGCGATGGCTTCGGTGAGGGTCTCGTTGAGCGAGAGCGCGCGCGCGATCGAGCGGCCGATCTGCGCCACCTCGATCGAGTGGGTCACGCGCGTGCGGAACAGGTCGCCTTCGTGATTGACGAACACCTGGGTCTTGTAGGCCAGGCGCCGGAACGCGTTGGAGTGGATGATGCGATCGCGGTCGCGCTGAAACTCGCTGCGATACTGCGGCGGCGGCTCGGCATGGCGGCGGCCGCGGCTGAGCGCATCGTCCGCGGCGTAGGGCGCCAGACCGCCGCCGGTCATCCGAAATGCGCCGCCAGCGTGTCGCGCAGCGCGGCGTCCGGATAGTCGCTGGTCACGACCGCGCGGCCGAGCCCCGCCAGCAGCACCAGTCGCACCCGGCCGGCATGCACCTTCTTGTCCACGCGCATGTAGTCGAACGCGCGCGCGGCGCCGATACGCGGCGGCTCGACCGGCAGACCGGCCCGCTGCAGCAGCGCGCGCAGGCGCGCCACCACCGAGGCATCGAGATTGCCCAGCCGCTGCGACATCTCCGCGGCCATCAGCATGCCGGTGCCGACGGCCTCGCCGTGCTGCCATTCCACGTAGCCGGTCGCCGATTCGATCGCGTGACCGAAAGTGTGGCCGAGATTGAGCAGCGCGCGCTCCCCCTGTTCGCGCTCATCGCGGGCGACGATCTGGGCCTTGATCTGGCATGAGCGGTGGATCGCCAGGCTCAGGGCCTCAGACGAGCGCGCCAGCAGCGCGTCGATGTTGGCCTCGATCCAGTCGAAGAACGCCGGGTCGCAGATCAGTCCGTACTTGATGACCTCGGCCAGTCCCGCGCGCAGCTCGCGATCCGGCAGGCTCTGCAGCAGGTCGGTGTCGGCGATCACGGCGCGCGGCTGGTGAAACGCGCCGATCATGTTCTTGCCGCCCGGGTGATTGACGGCGGTCTTGCCGCCCACCGAGGAATCCACGTCCGCGAGCAGCGTGGTCGGGATCTGCACCAGGTCGATGCCGCGCTGATAGCAGGCGGCGACGAAGCCGGCCAGATCGCCGATGACCCCGCCGCCCAGCGCCAGCACCACCGCGTCGCGCCCCACGCGATTGGCAATCATCACGTCGAACACGCGGCTCGCGGTGCCGAGCGTCTTGTGCTGCTCACCGTCGGGCAGGATCACTTCCACCACGCGTCGTGCCGCAAGCTGCTGCTTGAGCGGCTCGGCGTACAGCGGCCCGACCACGGTGTTGCTGATCAGCACCGCGTCGCGCCCGGCCACGTAGGTGCCGAGCAGCTCGCGCGAGCGCAGCAGCCCGGCGCCGATCAGGATCGGATAGGAGCGCTCGCTCAAGGCGACGGTGACGGTGTGCATTGCGCCGAGCAGTATACTTCGATCGCCCGGCGCCGACCGCCGGCGGCCGTCCGATGTTCTATCGGAACCACTGTGAGAGCGGTAGCGGCAGCAGATCGGTTAGGGATGCTGGGCAGTCGGCGCCGGCCGACGCAGCATCGCCCGGTACTCCTGCGCAATGCGCTCGGCCACCGAGCGTACCCGCCGCCGATCGGTCGGCAACCGCAGGTCGGCGATTTCGCGATACAGCGGCTCGCGCACGCGCATCAGCTCCTCGAGACGCAGCATCGGATCAGCCCCGTGCAACAACGGCCGGTGACGCGTGCGACCGGCACGCTCGGCCTGCTGCGCGATCGAAGTCTCGAGATAGACCACCCAGCCGCGGCCGGCGAGGTCGCGGCGATTGTCCGGGTCGAGGATCGCGCCGCCGCCGGTCGCGAGCACGATGCGCGGGCGGCTGGTGAGTTCGGCGATGACCTCGCGCTCGCGGCGGCGGAAGCCCGCCTCCCCCTCGCGCTCGAAGATCAGCGGTACGTCGGCGCCGCTGCGCTGCTCGATCTCGTGGTCGCTATCGAAGAACGGCTGGTCGAGCAGCCGCGCCAGGCACCTGGCCACCGCGGTCTTGCCCGAGCCCATCGGACCGATCAGAAAGATACTGTGCTTGCCGAGCATCCGGTGCTTCGCGTGCCGCGCAGCACATCATATCGGGCTTGCCTGGCGGCGGTCACGCGCCGCCGTCGAGCCTGCAGTGCCAGCCTACTGCCAGCAGGTGGCCGAAGTATCGGCGCCGGCGGCGCCGGTGGCGGACGAGAACTGCTTGCCGGTGTTGTTGACGCTGAAGTACAGGCATTGGAGGTCTTTGAGCTGACTCGAGCCGGCAGTCGGGGTCGCGGACACGGTGTACGTCGGCGGGTTGGGAGCCGCGGGCACCGCCACGGCGACGTTGACCTGGTAGTAGCCGCTGCCGACCGCCATCGGAAACGCCGGCGCGCCGGCCGCATAGCCGAGATTGGCCGGCAGCGTGGTGTAGCTGCCCGAGACGCTCAGATAGCGTTCCTCGCGTCCGGCAATGTCCAGCAGCGCGGTACGTGCCTCCACGCGCCGCGAATGTTGCACCTGCTTGGTGTACATCGGCAGCGCGATCGCTGCCAGCAGCGCCCCGATCGCGAGCACGATCATGAGCTCGATCAGGCTGAACCCCGGCGACGGCTCGATGGCGGATGCAAGATGGCTGGCTTTCATGGGGCGTTTCCTGTCAACGTCTCAACGTCGCTCGACCCAGGTGACACGGGAGCTGTGCGGATTGGGTCCATTGAACGGCAGTGCCGTGCCGGAGGCGGTGGTGCCGCCGCTGCTGCTGCCACTGCTGCTGCCGCTGCCGCTGCTACCGCCGCTGCTGCCCGGCGAGCTGGTCTGCATGACCAGGAAGCTGTGTCCGCCGGCGAGCACCACCGAGGTACTGCCGGTGCCGTTGGTGTACTCGGCGCCGACGACCTGGTTGTTGTAGGTGACGAAATTGTTGACGGTGTCACCGAAGGTGGAGGTATTGAAAGTGCCGCCGTTGCTCGGCGCTATGCCGAAGGTCCAGCCCGAGGTGGTCGCCGCCAGGCACTGATACGGATCGGTGGCGGGCGGAATCGTGGTGTTCACCAGGAACACGCCGAGCTGCAGCGTCGGATTGAAAATCACCTGCTCGGCGGCGCCGGGCAGAGCCAGTACCCAGCCAAACTGGGTGTTGCCGCTGCCGCAGGTGGTCGAACCGCTCCAGCATACCGGATTGCTGCTGATGGTACGGAACTGGTTGCCGGCGCTCGAGGTAAAGGTCCCAAGCACGCTCTGCGTCGCAAGCGTGCCGGTGGTGACCGATTGCGGCGCTGTCAGGCTGGCGAACTGCTGCGATGACTTGCCGTTCCAGCTGCTCATGTTCCAGTCCCAGATGCCGTACAGAGCCTGAGAGCCGGTCGAGTACGTGGTCGGGGAAGCGTTGGTCAACGGGAACTGGCGGCCGGTGCCGAAAGCGACCATGACTCGCGGCAGCGACGTGGTCTGCGTGGTGACCAGCGGCACCACCTGGGTCGTGATCGGCTGGCCGGCAGCCGTGGTGAACAGCGGGGTTGCCGAAGACAGGGCCCACAGCGCCGGATTGCTGCTGGTCAGGTCGAAGCGCCAGACGTTGCCGAGCAGGTCGCCGGCGTACACATAGTCCACGATGTGATCGCCATCGAGATCTGCCGGGGCTGCGTAGGCGATGCCGTCGGACTTGCCCGCCTTGCCGGCGCTGAGGTAATAGAACGTGCGGGCGCCGCTGCTCGAATCGACGGTCATCACGAAGATACCGGCATCGCCGCTGGCGCTGCCGAAGCCATTGCCGAACACCGCGCCCCACATGCCGTTGTGGAAGCGCCGGATCTGCGGCGTGCCGTAGGTGTTGCCCAGGTTGTTGCCGCAGTTGGCGACGTTGGTGCAGCTGATCGTTGCCGAGGTCCATTCACCGACGACGATGCCGGCGGCGTTGCTCTCGGTGAAGCTCGACGGATTGCTGACATCGAGCGCGTAGATCGCAGCGCCGCCAGGCCCGAGGCCGCCCACGAGCCAGGTATGCCACGCATTGTTGTAGAACAGGTCGCCGCTACCCGGCGTCCCATCGACGAAGAAATTGTGGCCGTACTGGATGTTCGAATAGTCCAGGGCCGCCTGCACGCAGGTCGCATTGGCACCGATCGCGGGCGTCATGCCGTGGATGTTCTGAACCACCGACCCGGTGGCGTTCAGGTTGGCGCAGCCGCCGGTGCCGGCCCCGGCACTCTGCAGCAGCGCGCCCGGCATGTAGGCCAGCACTTCATAACCATCGTTCGGGGTGCTGCCGCCGCTGACAAAATTGCCGTTGGCGTCGAACGAGCCGGACCGGAACGCGTGCAGCAGGCCGTCATTGGCGCCCGCATAGACCACGTTCAGGCGCCCCTGTTGAGCCAACGCGTAGGCCGGGTAGGTCTGGCCGCTGTTCTCCGGCAGGCTCGGGCCGCTGACCAGGAAGTCCGACCACGTCGGCGGGTAAGGCAGGGTCGGCGGACCCACCGGCGTCGGGCTGGAATCCACGATGTCGGCCAGCACGCTCACGCGCGCGCCAAACAGCCCGACGCCGAGCGCATTCTGCTCGTTGGTGCGATCGCCGCGCAGGTAGTTCAGCCGGTTGGCATTGATCGGAGCCGCGTCTCCGACGTCGAGCGCAGCCTGTTGAGCCGCGGTCAGACTGGCCCACTCGAACGCAACGCCCTTGGTGCCGTTGAAGGTAATGATGTTGCGAGCGCCCGGCGCTTCTGCCGCCGTGGCCCCGCTGACCCCGGTGGCGTTGCAGGTCTTGCCGGTGGCAACACCCGTCAGGACGCAGGACGCATCCCAGTTGGCCACTGGATTGATGCTGACCGTCTGGGTCGCCGAGTTATAGAGCACGCTCTGCGACGTCAGCGACCCGGACCAGTTGCTCGGGTCGAAGAATGCCAGGTACACCTGCGTGCCGGTGTTCACCTGCGACGCCTCTTGCTGATTGAGACCCGCCGAGCTCGACGACTGCTCGAACGGCACCGCCCTGAAGCACAGGATCTCGTGAATGTTGGTATCACCGCCGGTGGAGCCGGCAAAGCCGAAGCGAAAGCTCGCCGGCAGCGCGCCGTTCGACGCGGTGATGTCCTGACTGTTGATCACGATCTGACTGGCGCCGCCGTTGTAGCTGTACGAAAGGCTCAACAATCCCGCCGGTGTGATCTTCAGGTCATAGGTGATCGGCGTCGCAGCGCCGCGCGTCATCGCGCTCTCGTTGGCGATCTGGAATCCCGCCGGCAGTTCCTTGTAGGCATTGAGGATCGGCGCGTAATCCGCCACCGCCGTCGCGGTCTTCACCGGACTGGCAGGATTGGAATAGTTCCACAGGACACCCGAGCTGCAGGTGTTCTGCACCGCGGCCTGCTGATTGGCGGCGGATAGCGTCGCCGGGTAATAGGCGGAGTTGAGCGCGTGCAGTGTACTGAAGGCGACACTGCCCGCGCCGCGCAAGCCGATGCGACCCGGATGATAGCCGTAGCCCAGCGCCGTATTGTCGCCGGTCGCGACGTTGCCGCCGGCATAGCCGGGCTCGAGCTTGGTGCCGTTCAGGAAGTTGCCGAACTCATCGATGCCCAGGCCGAGGTAGCCGCCGATGAGACCATCGTGCGGCGTGTTGCTGTTCGAGCAGCTGTACGCCAGGCTGCCGCCCCACGCGCCGATGCCGGCCGGCTGGGCGCCATCCATCAGGTAGAAGCTGATGCCGTCCGCGCCATCCTTGCCGGCGCCGCCGGAATCACCGCGATAGGTCGTCGTGGTGAACGTGACGTGCAGGCCCTGCCCGGTCGGGAAGGTGAAGTTGGAGACGATCGCGCCATTCTGCGCATACCCGCCGGGGAAGCCATTGGTGAAGCGCAGCGCACCGTTGCCGACCGGGTCGGGCAGAGCTCCGCTGAAGCCGCCCACCAGCGCTTCGCCGCCGTAGTACGCCAGGCCGGAGCACGCCGGGATATTGCCGGTGTTGTTGCCGGCGGTCAGGCAGGCGCCATTGAACGCCTGCCAGTTGAAGGTTGACGCTGCACCGGTGAAGGTGTCCTTCACCTGCAGCTGCGCCCACGCCGCGACCGGAGTGAGAGCGACCAGCGCCGCAGCGACTATCCGTACCGAAAATTTCGCGTTCATAGGTGCAAGCCTCAGGGTCCGTTGGCGCTGCAGCTGTTCCAGGTAACCTCGAACATGCTCTCGACCACCGCTACGGTGTTGGGACTGGTGCCGTTGCCCCAGGCGTCGATCTGATAGAGGTTGCCGCAGCTCACGACATGGTTGAAATTGCTGACGTAGGAGATATAGAAGCGCGGCGCCCGGTAGTAGTAGTCGGGGTTCGCGGAATTGGTCGTATTCATCGCGGGCGGCGTGTAGGTCGTGCCGACTTCCGTGGCGCCGTTGGTCCATGGAACGGTCGTGACGTTCGCCACCATGTTGATCAGACCGCTGCCCTTCAGGCATACCTGGCCCTGACCGGCATTGGCGTTCAGTAATGCCGCTCCGCAACTGCCCGCATTGGCCCAGTTGTTCTGCGTGATCCACCACTCCGCGTACTGCAGCGCGGTCAACGCCGCGGCGCGCGCGCGTTCCTTGTCGCGCGTGTTGCCTGCGATTCGCTCCTCGATGCCGAAGCTGCGGAACATGCTGATGGCGAAGATCGTCACGATCATCAGCAGCAGCAGGCTGGAGATCAGCACCATGCCGCGCTGGGTGGAAGCGGCGGTGCGCGCACGAAGCAGTCGTTTCATGTCACTCATGTCTGGCCACCCGATCAGGTAACGACGCCCATCTTGTTCATCACGCCAATCACGCGTGTAAACGGCAGGTCCGCCCCGCCCAGGGGATTGGTGAAGTACAGCGTGACGCGCACCGAGACGACGTAGTTCCACGCAGTCTGCCCATTGATGGTCTTGGCCGAGACCTGGGTCGCATCCAGATAGCTGTCGGCGCACTGGTTGCCGGCGGCGACATTGGTCTGCACGCCATACAGGATCTGCAGCCGGGTGATCTTCAACGGGAAGGTCGCGGTGGTGACCGCCGGGATCAGCACGATCGGAGCTCCGACGACTCCCCCTGCGGTCAGGGTGCACTGAAGATCGCCCTGAGCATCGATGCTGAAGGCGTTGACGAAGACTTGGTTCCCACCACTGGTATTCGAGGTACCGCCGCAGTTCAGGATGCCGTCGCCGTTGGCGGTCTGATAACGCACCGAGATGGTATCGCCCGGGGAGGCCGCGTTGAATGCGCCGGTGCCGCTCACCGATTGCCCGGCCACGAATACCCCGGCGCCGGGCAGCGAGGCGTTGGGCGTCGAAAACAGCGGATCGGAATAGTAGCCCGCCGTCTGAATCACGTCGGTGAGCACGGTCATCGCCAGCCGCACGCCGTCCTGCAGTTGTGTGGACTGGGTCTGCGAGCCGCTCGCACGGCGCGTGTCCTGCACGATGGTCATCACACCGCCGAGCAGGAACACGGCGAGCAGCACCGAGACCAGCAGCTCGACCAGCGTGAAGCCCTGACAGCGGGGCACTCGATGCGACGGGGTGGCGGTCGGATGGTTCATGGCTCTACGTACATCACGTATACGGGCTGCTGGATGGCGGCGAGCGCCGCGCCGACCTGCACACCCTGGGCGTTGGCGCCAACCGCCGACTCAGCCCAGGTCAGCGTAATGGTGCAGACCGTCGGGGCAGTGCCGGCATGTGCCGGACAGGAGATCGTTCCCTGATAGTTGGGCAATACCGCCTGCAACGACAGCGCGACGGTCGTCAGGTCGTAGGCCGCCATTTGCACCGGCGTACAGGGGCTCACCAGCGAACAGTCGGTGCCCGTGGCCAGAGCGGCGTCAGTGGGGCTGGAGACGGTGGCGCCGGCAAGGTTAGCGGTCTGGAGGGTCAACGTCGGGGACCAATAGGCGCGATCAGCGTGCATCGCCGAGGCGATACTGGCCGCCTCCACGGCCGCCAGCGAGCGCTTGCCCGCCGTGCCGGTGTTGGAGAGCGCCACCGCCTGCAACTTGGCGATGCCCAGCAACCCAATCGAAATGATGATCAGGGCGACCAGGACCTCGATCAGGCTGAAGCCCGCGGTGGTGCAGCGCGTAGCAGCCGATCGCGGATGCGGGCGGCGCATCATGTGCAGTTCCCCGTGCCAGATTGCTGCACGCTCGCGGTACCGACCGCACTCAGCGCGATGCAGCGCGTGAACGATGTGATCGCGGGCGTGCTGTGCAGGGTGATCGTCACGATGCCGGGCAGGGCGACCGCAAAACCTTCCCGGTTGAACAGCAGCGCCGTGATGTTGTTGTCGGCGATAAAGGTGTCGGTGCTCAGAAAGGCCTTCTGAACGCGATAGATCGGTTCGCCGGCGTCGCAACTGCCATTGTTGTTGACATCGGAGCAGACCACCCAGCCGTTCTGCCAGGTATTGGTGTTGTTGCAGGTCGCGCCATCGGTGGAAGCGCACGCCACCACGTTGGCGCCTTCCTTGATGGCCTCCGCACGCGCGTACTGCAGGTCGCCGACCAGGCCGTTGACTTCGGCCGAAATGCGATTGGCCGTGGTCACGTAGCGGTAGGACGGCACGCCGATCGCCATCAGAATCGCGGCGAGCGTCATGACCGTGATCAGCTCGAGCATCGTGATGCCCGAGCTGTAGCGCCGGCGTGGCTGGACTTTGAGCGCAATTCCCATGGCGGACAGACTAGGCAGACAAGCTTGCGCCAGCCTGACTATCGAGGCTCTGCGCGCGGCAACCTTCGGAAACTGCGAGCCGTTTCACAGATCCGCGTTATGTCGCTGCCGGGAAGCGCACGCGCATGCGCGCGCCCGTGCCTTGCACCGGCCCGCCGATGGTGAAGCTCGCGCTGTGGGCGCGGGCGATCTCGTTGACGATCGCCAGACCCAGTCCGCAGCCCGTTCCGGGCGAGCCCGCCGGGCGGTAGAAGCGTTCGCGCACGCGCAGTCGCTCCTGCTCGGCAATGCCCGGCCCGTCGTCCTCGACCTCAATGAAGGGATGCCCCTGATCGATGCCGCTGCGCACGGTGACGTGGCCGCCGGCAGGGGTGTACTTGAGCGCATTGTCCACCAGATTGCCCAGCAGGTCCTCCAGCAGCCATGCGTCGCCTCGCACCTGCGCGGCCTGAGCGTCGGCGCCCAGGTCCAGGCCCGCATTCACCGCGCGATCGATGTTGCGCTCGACCAGCTGCTCGACCAGCGGCCGCAGCGCCACCGGCTTGAAGCCCTCGCCGACCGCGGATACCGGCTCCGCCCGGGCCAGGGCGAGCAGCTGGTTGGCGGTATGGGCCAGTTGCTGCACCCCCCGATTGATCGCCTTGAGCTCGCTCTGCACCGCTGCGGCCGCAGGAGCCTGCAGCAGCAGCTCCAGCTGCGCCAGCAGCCCGGCCACCGGCGTGCGCATCTGATGCGCGGCATCTGCCACGAAGCGTCGCTGCGATAGCGCCGCATCGTGACGCAGTTCCAGCAGGTGATTCAGCGCCAGGATCAGGGGGCGCAGCTCTCCCGGAGCATCGGCTTCATTGAAGCGCTGCAGCGTACCGCTTGACTGCTCCTCGACGCGCTCGCGCAGGCGCGACAGCGGACGCAGACCGAAGTAGATCCCGATCCATATCAGCAGCAGCGTGACGTCGAGCTCGGCAAAGTCCACCAGCAGCTTTCCCAGCAGCATCACGCGCTGCGTGCCCGCGCGCCGTTGCAGCGTTTCGGCGACCGTGACCGTGACCGGTCCCGTCTCGGTCCGGCTGCGCACGCTCGCCACCCGCAGCTTCAGCCCCTGAAACTCGGCATCGCGGAATGTCACGCTGTCGGCACGCGCGCCGCCGGCGGGCCCAGCCGCCGGCAATTGCGCCGAGCCTGCGATCAGCTCACCGGTCGGGCCGGTGATCGAATACAGCGCGCTGCCCTCGGCATCCGCACGCCGCGTGACCGCCGCGCGCTGCGCCGCGCCGATCTGCAGCTTGCCATCCTCGACATGCAGGGAGGCCGCAGCGGCGATCGCGGCGCTGGCCAGGGCCTGATCGTAGGCGTTGCGGGTGGTGGCGAGCGCGATCCAATAGTCGGCCAGACCGCCGAGCAGCATCAGGATCGCCAGGGCCGGCAGCAGCAGCAGCAGCAGGCGCCGGCGAATCGTCATCATGGGCCGCGCCCCGCCATCTCATCGAGCCGGTACCCGAGCCCGCGCACCGTGCGAATCACGGCCGCATCGCCCAGTTTTGCGCGCAGCCGCGATACGTGGGTTTCCACGGCGTTCGCCGTCAGGTCCTGCTCCCAGCCTGCGAGCGCCTGCAGCAGCCGCTCCTTGGTCACGACCCGCCCGACGTTGTGCGCCAGGCTCTCGAGCACCAGCCACTCGCGCTTGGTCAGTTCGACCGCCGCGCCGTCGATCTGCAGCTGGTGTCCGAGCAGATCGATCTGCAGGCGGCCGAGCTTGAGCGCGCCGCTCGGCACCTGGCTGGCGCGGCGGATCAGCGCCCGGCAGCGGGCCGCCAGCTCGGCTTGTTCGAACGGCTTCATCAGGAAATCGTCGGCGCCCAGGTCGAAGGCGCGGATTTTTTCCTGCAGCGCATAGCGCGCGGTCAGGATCAGCACCGGCGTAGCCAAGCCTGCGCCGCGCAGCTCCTGCAGCAACGTCAGGCCGTCCGCCGCCGGCAAGCCGATATCGACCACCGCCAGGTCGAAATGTTCGGTACGCAGCAGCAGGCGCGCATGCTCGGCGCTGCCGGCATGCTCCACCTTGAAGCCCGCCTGTGACAGGCCGCGAACGACGGCGTCAGCCACCAGCCCATCGTCTTCGACCAGAAGTATTCGCATGGCTATGCAGGACGGGCGACTGCCGTCGCTATCCTGGACGGCGGGATCCGGTCATGGCCTCTGCTCGATGCCGAGGTCCACTCACGAACGCGGCCGCCCGAAGGCGGCCGCTGTGAGCACGTGCGAAGCCAGTAACCGTCTGTGGCGGTTGCGTCACATCACGGGTATTGGGTAGGAAAGTACGGTGACGAGACCGCCCGTTCCAGCACCGCCCGGACTGGTCACGGTGACCGTCAGACTGCCCGACACGGCGGTGGAGCTGGCGCTGACGCTGAACGTATACGATGTCGGGTCGGTGGTGCAGGGCACGGTAAAGCTGTTCGGTGCATTGACGGTCAGGCCGGTGCCGATCGCCGCCGCTGATATCGTCGTGCCCGCCGGCAACGGATTCAGGTTCGCGTCCTGAAACAGGAACGTGTAGTTATTGGTGCCGCTCAAAGCCAGCGTCGGCAGTGTCGTGCCACCGGCGGGCTGAACCTGCCCGGGCGATCCCTGCGACATGATGATTCTGAGCTGCGCACCGATTGCCCAGGTCGTCGTGCTGCAGGTGGAACCCGGCGTATTGCCGGTGCAGGTGATTCCCTTGAAGGTGCCGCTGGGCGGCGTCCACATCTGATTCTGATCGAAATCGAGGAAGTATTCGCCTAGATCATACGTGGCATTTTCATTGTCATCCCGATACGGCTCACCCAGGTCGGAGAACGGCTCGCCCGCATCGTAGAAGCCGTTGCCGTTGGTATCGGTGAATGACTCTTCGCCGATGGCCGTCGCCAGCACGGTCGTGCGCCCGGCACGCAGCGACGGCGGGTGGTCACTCGGCGTGGGCCGCGGATTGGCACTGACCCAGTTCACCGTGCAGCTGCCGGTACCGCCGCCGGTCACGCAATTGCCGCCGACCTGACCGCCGTTGGTGGTGAATGCCACCGCGGTGCCGTCCGGCGCCGGGTTCTGGTAACGATCCGACAGACGTACCACCAGCGGAACGACGATCCCGTCAATGTTGAACGCTTCGACGTTGGGGCAGCCGACGGTCGCGATCGAAAACGCCTTGGATGTCGGAAGTCCCGTGGTGACCGCCAATATGCCGGACTGGGTGCTGATCGCCGGCGAGGCAATCGATGCCGTGACTGTCACCGTCGTGTGGGCAGTACCCGAGCTGACGACGGTCTGCACGGTGCCGTCAGCCCCGGAGGTGGCCGGTGTCGGCGACAGCGTGATTCCGCCGACAGTCGTACTCAGCGAGAAGTTGACCGGCACACCCGGCCGCGGGCCGCCGGTGGAATCCACCACCTTGAAGACCACGGTGGAGGTCTCATTCAGACCCGTGCCCTTCAATCCGATCGTGGACGGCGTGGCGGATACGAATTGAATCGAGCCGACCGTGGCTGAAGCAACCGTGATCGTGCCGGTCGCCATCAGACTCGAACTGGCGACGAGCGCCGTCGCGGTAATGACGTCCGAGGGACTGCATCCCTTGGCGGTGTAGGTCGCGGTCGCGTTGCCGCTGGTGGTCACGACGGTATCGGCCGTGGTCCCCGCGGTGCTGGGTGCGGCGGCTGCAATCGTTGCCAGTCCCTGGGCAATGCAGGGTGAATTGAAGGTGACGGTGACCGGCAGCGCCGTGTAGAGCGTTCCGGTCTTGTTGACGATCGTCACGCTCAGGCTGGCCGTGCCGCCGGCGGACAGCGAATTGCTCGACAGGCCAATCACCCCGGCATGGAAGCTGCTGCCGCTGCCGTTACCCATCGAATAGGTCGTGGTGGTGGTGCCGCTGCTGCTGGTGCTGCTGCCACCACCGCTGCTGGTCGTGCCGGAGGAGGAGCCCAAGGTCGCGAACGAGCTGCTGCCGCCGCCGCCGCAGCCGCCGAGCGCAAGCGCAACCAAGGCCACCGGAATTCCATATTTTCGCATCGTGTTCACCTGAACTGTCGGTCTGTGTGTCGTCGGCCTGCTCCCGCGGCCGGCGATCAATTGACGCTGACCCCTTCCCGGAGGATCTTCGGCGTGACGAAGATCAGCAGCTCATCCTTGTCATCCTTGCGAGTGGTCTGTTTGAACAGGTTTCCCAGACCCGGGACGTCGCCCAGCCAGGGCACCTTGGTGGCCTGCAGGCTCTGCGTGGTCTCCAGGATGCCGCCGAGCACCACGGTCTGGCCGTCGCCGAGCACCACCTGGGTCTCGATGGTGCGGGTATTGATCGAGGGCACGTTGACGCCACCGGAGGCCACGACGACCTGGCCAACGCTGTCATCGGAGACCGTGAGGTCGAGAATGATGCGGTTGTCCGGCGTGATCAGCGGCTTGACCTTGAGCGACAGCACCGCCTTCTTGAAATCGATCGTGGTCGCACCGCTCGATGCCGACTGCTGGTAGGGAATTTCCACACCCTGCTCGATCGACGCCTCCTTTTGATTGGCCGTGATCACGCGCGGCGAGGATACGACCGTGCCGCGGTTTTCGACCTGCGCCGCGGACAGCTCCAGGTCGACCAGGAAGTCCGAGCCGAGAATGCCCAGCGCGATGCTGCCCGCCGGAGTCGCCACCGGCAGATTGACGTTGTAGCGATTGGCCGCGGTGGCACCGGTCGGGATGCTGACCGGGTAAACGGTGCCGTTGGTGGCCAGATTGCTCAGCGCTGAGCCGATGCCGGTATCGGTGCCGGCCGCGGTGCCGGTGGTCTCATACAGTCCGTTGGTGCCATTGGCACGCGTCGCGGTTACCCCGAAACGCGCCCCGAGGTCGCGCTCGAAGTCATTGGTGACGATCACGATGCGCGCCTCGATCAGCACCTGCTTGACCGGGATGTCGAGCAAAGTCACCAGCCGACGAACGTCCGCGAGCCGGTCCGCGGTGTCCTGCAACAGCAGAGTGTTGGTCCGGTCATCGACCGAGACGCTGCCGCGCGAGGACAGCACGGCATTGCCGGCCGCGGTGCCGGTCGTGCCCTTGAGCAGCTTGGCGACATCCGAGGCCTTGGCGTAGTTGACCTGCAGGTACTCGGTGCGCAGCGGCTCGAGCGCCTGGATGTCCTTCTTGGCCGACAGATCCGCCTTCTCGCGCGCGGCCAGCTCGTCGGCCGGCGCCACGATGATCACGTTGCCCTCCTGGCGCTTGTCGAGACCCTTGGTGCGCAGCACGATGTCAAGCGCCTGGTCCCACGGTACATTCTGCAGCCGCAGCGTCACGCTGCCCTGCACGCTGTCGCTCACCACGATGTTCTGGCCGCTGGCGTCGGCCAGCAGCTGCAGCACCGCGCGTGTCTCGATGTCCTGGAAATTGAGCGTCAGGCGCTCGCCCTTGTATTCCTTCTTCTGGTCGGCGGGATTGGCGGTCTCGGCCTTGCGCACCGGCGACACCTCGACCACATACTGGTCGTCGGACTGGTACGCGAGCTGTTCGAAGTTGCCGCTGGCACTGATCACGATGCGGGTGTCGCCATTGACGCGCTCGGCATCGAACCCGGTGAC
This sequence comes from uncultured Gammaproteobacteria bacterium, assembly GCA_963701975.1. Taxonomy (GTDB): domain Bacteria; phylum Pseudomonadota; class Gammaproteobacteria; order Steroidobacterales; family Steroidobacteraceae; genus FEN-1191. Next base: position 987,229 of record OY969692.1, on the reverse strand, counting down.
CGGGGTGCCGAAATCCATCGTGTCGTAGCGGCGCGTGAGGCTGCTCGGCAGAGCGGTGCCGGCGAAGTCCACCAGAATCTGCGAACCCTGCTGCTTCAGATCGATCGGCGTACGCGGATCGGACAGGCGCACGACCAGCCGCCCGCTGCCGCTCTCGCCGCGGCGGAAGTCGATGCTCTTGATCGAGCGGCCAGCGCCCGCTGCGGCGGTCGCGGCGTGCGGGGCTGCGGCGCCGGCATTCCTGGCGGCGGCATGCGTGTCGGCCACCGCGCCCACCAGCACCACGATGTCGTTGCCGTTGACACGGGTCTGATACGGCAGCTGCTGATCGAGATTCAGCACCACGCGCGTGCGGCCATTGGCCTCGGCGGCGAGCACGGTGTCAACGCCGGCCGAACCGACGTCGATGCGGCGCGACGGCAGCGCCAGCGCGGTATTCGGCAGGTCGAGGGAAATGCGCGCCGGCTTGTCGATCGTGAAGGTCAGCGGCTCCGGCGCCGGTCCCGACAGGTGCAGCGTCAGCTGCAGCTGATTGCCGCTCAGCGTCTGGACGTTGATGGTCTGCAGGGTATTCGGGGCCGCTGCCGCGCCGGCGGGCGCCGCATCCGCGGCGCGCGCGCTGATGGCCACGAGCATGCCCGCGGCGCAGGCGAGAGCCAGCCAGGTCATGCGTTCCCGCAGCGTGTGAAGGATGGACCATTTCATTCGATGTGTCTCCCTGCCGATCACTCGTTCAACCCCAGAGCCGCGGGACGTTCGATGTAGCCGCCCAGTCCGTCGGGAATGATCTCTACCAAAGCGATCTTTGAAGGCGTGATATCGGTGATCTTGCCGTCATTGGTTCCGAGATGTTCGCCGACGACTACGCGATGCACTCGGCCATCCTTGGTCGCGACCAGGCCGTAGTGGTTACCGCCCAGATTCAGCGTGCCGACCATTTTCAGCGTGTCGAGCGAGAACTGTTCGAGGAACTCGCGATTGCGCTTGCTGTCGGGGCGCAGGCCGGCATTGAGCCCGCCGGAGCCGCCCGGCACGAATGGCGAGCGCATTTCCTGATCGGTGTAGTTGAAGGCCTCATACGGCTTGACTTCCGGCAGCGGCTCGACGCGCCCGCCGGGCTCCTTCTTGGTGGCGTCGATGAAGCGATCGAGATCCGCATCGCGACCGCTGCAACCGGCCAGCACACCCGCGAGCAGCGCCGCGAACACTGCCAGGCGCGCCATCGGGCGTGGTGCGGCGTCGTTGTGTGATTGACTCATCGCTAGCTTCCCGCGCCGTGGCGCTTGGCCTGCTCGGCCTTGCGCTTCTCGGCTTCTGCCGCTGCCACTTCATCGTCGTCGAGGTACCGGTAGGTCTTGGCGGTCAGATCGAGCTGCAGCTGATCGTAGGCCGCTGACTTGTCCTTGCTGATCGGTGTGATCTGGATGTCGTGCAGCGTGACGATGCGCGGCAGGGCCGCGATCCCGCTGACGAACGCGCCGAATTCGTGGTAGCTGCCGGTGAGCTGGATATGGATCGGCAGCTCGGCGTAGAAGTCCTTCTTCACTTCCTGTCCGGGCTGAAACAACTTCTCCTCCAATGCGGCCGCCAGTCCGGTCTGCGAGATATCCACCAGCAGATTCGGCACTTCGGTCTTGCTCGGCAGCTGCCGCAGCAGCGCACCAAACGACTTCTCGATATCGGCGAGTTGCTGCTTGTAGACCGGCAGGTTGATGGCCTTGGCGTGCTTGGTCCTGAACTCATTGCGCAGCTGCTGCTCGGTATCTTCGCGCTGCTGCAGCTCCGGCATCCGGTCCTGCCAGACGAATACGTAGATCAGCCCGATCGCAACCGCGACGAAACAGATCGCGACCACGGCCGCGCGCACCGCCAACGGCCAGCGTCCCGGATCACGCGGGTCGAGCGAGCGCAGTTCGTCGAGCACGCTCATTTGCTGCTCCCGGAGACGGCTCGCACCGGCCGCTTGGGCGGGCCGGCGTCGTCCGCGCTGGGCAGGCTCACCTGCTCGGCATCGAGCACGAAGCTGCTGCCGGCGGTATCGGACTTGGTCTGGACCACCTCGAGCTCCGGATTACGCAGCCACTGCGAGGCCGAGATGTTGCGCATCAGCGCCGACACGCGCGTGGAGGATTGCGCCACGCCGTCGAGCTTGAGCTTGGTGCCGGTCTGTTTGACCGAGGTCAGATAGGTGCCATCGGGCATCTCCTTGACCAGCTCGTCGAACAGATGCACCACCTCGGGCCGCGAGCGCTGCAGCTTCTCGATGATCTGCATGCGCGAGATGAACTTCTGCTTCTGCGCGTCGAGATCGTTGATCTCCTCGATCTGCTTGTCGAGCACCTTGATCTGCGCGCGCAGCCGCTCGTTGCGATGCTCCTGCGCGTCGATCATCGAGCCAAGCAGCAGGTAGGCGATGAACGCCGCGATTGCGGCCAGCGCCACCGCGCCCCCGAGCGCGACGAAAAAGGCCAGTTTCCGATCGCGACGCTGCTGGTCGCGCCAGGGAAGCAGATTAATACGAGGCATTAGTCAAAGCTCCGCAGGGCGAGGCCGCAGGCGGTCAGCAAAGCGGTGGCGTCGCGCTGCACTGCCTGGGCGCGCGCACGCGAGGACAGTTTCATCTGCCCCAGCGGATCACCGCGCTCGGCGCTGATGCCGACGCGGCTCTGCACCACGTCGGCCACGCCGGCGATGTTGGCGCAGCCGCCGCAGATCAGGATCTTGTCCGGCTGTTCGCGGCCGCTGCCGGAAGCGAGGTAGAACTGCAGCGAACGGCTCACCTGCTGCGTCATGTCGTCGATGAACGGGTCGAGCACTTCGGCCTGGAAATTACCCGGCAGACCGCCCTCCTTCTTGGCGCGCCCGGCCTCCTCCATCGACAGCCCGTAGGTGCGCATGATCTCTTCGGTGAGCTGCTGGCCGCCGAATGCGAAATCGCGCGTATAGACGACCTTGAGATTGCGCAGCACGCTGAACGTGGTGTTGCTGGCGCCGAAGTCGATCACCGCGACGGTGTGATCGATGCCGCCGTCGGGCATCTGATGCGTCATCAGGCGGCAGGCGTTTTCGAGCGCGAACGCCTCGACATCCACGATGCGCGCGGTCAGTCCCGCGGCGGCCACCGCAGCGCGGCGCTGCTCGACGTTCTCGCTGCGGGAAGCCACCAGCAGCACATCGACCGAGTCGTTGTCCTTCTCGGACTGGCCGAGCACCTCGAAATCGTAGCTGACCTCATCCATCGGGAACGGAATGTACTGGTCGGCCTGCATTTCGACCTGGGCCTCGAGATCGGAATCGCGCAGGCCGCGCGGCATCTGGATCACCTTGGTAATCGCGGCGTCGCCGCTGATCGCGATCGCCACTTCGTGGCTCTTGGCCCCGGAGCGCTTGACGGCGCGGCGGATGGCCTCGCCCACGGCCTCCGGATCGACCAGGGTCTTCTCATTCATCGCGTTGGTCGGAGTCGGTTCGGCCGCATAGGACTCGACCCGGTACTGGCCACCCGCCATCGACAGCTCGATGAGCTTGATCGACGAGGTGGTGATGTCCAGGCCGAGCAGCTGGCGGTACTTACGCGACAGTAGAAACACTTTTTTGAGACCTTTCAGTAGGCTACGCGCGTTTTAGGACGACCCTGTCTCATTATGTCAGAAATTTATACCAGCCAGAACGCCAATCCGCTGATGGCTGCGGCACTGTTACGGCCGCGCACGCCTTAACCTTAAACTGCCGGCGGAATCGTCAGGCGTGATGGAGGTCTAAGTTCCACACTGATGAATCGGCGGTGTTCTGCGCGACCTGCGCCGTTATGGCAGTGCGAGCTATGCTGGCGGCTGGCCGACATGTCGCCCCCCGCCCGCGGGGGTCATCAATCCGGCCTCCGCTCGGCAAGAAAGCCGACGTTAGCGGAGAATTGAGGCTCATTTGCTGAAGATAGGCACTTTTCGGGTAGTAACCCTGGTCTTGGCGGCGTGCATCGGACTGGCCGGACTGGCCGCCTATGCGCTGATCGCGAGCTACATCTATCTGTCACCGTCGCTGCCGACGGTTGATGCGATGCGCAGTGGCAGCATACCGGTGCCACTGCGCATCTTCACCCGCAGCGGCGAGCTGATCGCGCAGATCGGCGAGAAACGCCGCGTGCCGGTTGCCTATGACGACGTGCCGGTGCTGGTGCGCGAGGCCTTCGTCGCGGCCGAAGACCAGCGCTTCTTCACCCACCACGGCTTCGACTACAGCGGCGTGCTGCGCGCGGCCGTGGTCGATCTGACTTCCGGCGATTTCTCGCAGGGCGCGAGCACCATCACGATGCAGGCGGCGCGCAACATGTTCCTGAGCTTCGACAAGACCATCCGGCGCAAGCTGCAGGAAATATTTCTCACCTACCGCATGGAACACGAGTTCAGCAAGGAGCAGATCCTGATCACGTACCTGAACGTGATCTTCCTCGGCCAGCGCTCCTATGGGGTGGCTGCGGCCGCGGAAACCTATTTCGGCAAGCCGCTCGATCAGCTCTCGGTGGCCGAGGCGGCCACGCTCGCGGGCATTCCGCAGGCGCCCTCGCGCTTCAATCCGATCACCAATCCGAAGGCCGCGCAGGTACGCCGCCACTATGTGCTCACGCAGATGCAGAAGCTCAACTACATCGACGCTGCGACCGCGCAGCGCGCCGGAGAAGAGCCGGTCGAGGCGCGCGATCACGGGATCCAGTACGACGTCGAGGCCCCCTACGTCGCCGAGATGGCGCGCGCCGAGCTCGTCAGCCGCTATGGCGACGATGCGGTGAACCAGGGCTACCGCGTCTACACCACGATCGACGGGCGGCTGCAGACCGCGGCCAATCGCGCGGTGCGCATCGGCCTGATCGAATACGACCGCCGCCACGGCTATCGCGGCCCGCTCAAGCAGGTCACGCTCGATGATCGCGCCGCGCCCGCGAAGCTCGATGCCGCGATGGCCGACATCCCCGAGGTCGGCGGCCTGCGCCCGGCGCTGGTGATGTCGGTGGCGCCGATGGCTGCGCGCGTCTATATCCGCTCGACCGGATTCGCCCAGATCGACTGGGACGGCCTGTCGTGGGCTCACCGGCGGATCTCCGATACCCGCGTCGGCGCGGCACCCAAGCACGCCGAAGACGTCGTGCAGCGCGGCGACGTGGTCTATGTCGTCAGCAACGGCCACGGCGTGGCCGCACTCGCGCAGCTGCCGGAGGCGCAGGGTGCCCTGGTCGCGCTCGATCCGAACGACGGTGCCATTGCGGCGCTGGTTGGCGGGTTTGATTACTTCGACAACAAGTTCAATCGCGTCACCCAGGCGCGGCGCCAGCCTGGTTCCGGGTTCAAGCCGTTCCTGTACTCCGCCGCGCTGGAGAACGGCTTCACGCCCGCGACCATCGTGATGGATGCGCCGATCGTGTACGACGACAGCGGCCAGGAGAAGATCTGGCGGCCGGAGAACAATGAGAAGAGCTTCTCCGGGCCGACCCGCCTGCGCGAAGCGCTGGTGCATTCGCGCAACCTGGTCACGGTGCGCGTGGTGCGCCAGCTCGGGGTCGACACCGCGATCAACTACGCGGCGAAATTCGGTTTCGACCCCGACGACATGCCCAAGGACATGACCATCGCACTCGGCAGCCTGCCGGCCACACCGCTGCAGATGGCCACCGGGTACGCGGTGTTCGCGAACGGTGGTTACCGGGTCGAGTCGTATTTTCTCGATCGGATCGAGGACGCCTCGGGTCAGGTGGTCTACCAGGCCAAACCGACGGTGGTCTGTGACAGCTGCGATGCGGCGCTGACGGCGGCCGGCAGCGGGGCAACGTCGACCGCGGCTGCGGCAGGGGCACCGCCCGGCGCACCGAGCGCCGCGGGCACCGATGCGAGCGGCCCGGTGGGCGCCACCTACGCGGCAAGCGCTGCGGCGGCGGCCGCCGCAAACGCTGCCGGCGCCGCCGGCGGGACCGGCGGTGACCTGGACCACGCCCCGGCGGATGAGCTGCCGCCGCTGATCGCGCCACAACGCATCGCCCCGCGCGTGATCTCGCCGCAGAACCTGTGGATCATGGACGACATGATGGCCGATGTGATCAAGCGCGGCACCGGCATCCGTGCCGGCATGGCGCTGCACCGCCAGGACATCTCGGGCAAGACCGGCACCACCAATGAGGCGAAAGACACCTGGTTCAATGGCTTCAATCGCAATATCGTCGCGAGCGTCTGGGTCGGCTTCGATCTCGAGCGGCCGCTCGGCGAGGGCGAGGAAGGCAGCCGCACCGCGGTGCCGATCTGGGTCAATTTCATGCGCGAGGCCTTGCGCGGACAGCCGGATCGCCCGCGACCGCTGCCGCCGGGGCTCGTGAGCCTGCGCATCTCGCCGAAAACCGGCGCTCTGGCTGGAGCGAACGATGCCGATGCGATATATGAGACGTTCATGGAAGACCATCTGCCGCTGGCCGCCAGCACCATCAATTCGCCGCCGGGCGGCGGTCCGCAGACCGTGCCCGGCAATGCGGAGCCGTTGTTTTGATAGGCTAGAGCCTGCGTTGACGGACCGCCACGGGGGTACCGACCTATGAACCGCCGCGCTTCACCTCGCAACGGCAACCTGCGCCGCGCGCTCGCCCAGGAGGCCGCGCGCATCATGGCCCAGCATGGTATCCACGACTTTCTGACCGCCAAGCGCAAGGCTGCCGAGCGTCTCGGCGTCGCCGACAGCAGCGCACTGCCGCGCAACACCGAGATTGAAGATGCGCTGGCCGAGTATCAGCGCCTGTTCGATGCCGGCAGCCATGAGCAGAGCCTGCAGGAACAACGCCGTGCCGCGTTGCAGGCGATGCAGGGCCTGTCGCAGTTCGAGCCGCGCCTGGTCGGGCCGGTGCTCACCGGCACCGCGACCGCGCACGCGGACATTCAGCTGCATCTGTTTGCCGATTGCCCGGAGAACGTGGCGCTGCAGCTCATGGACCGGGGTATTGCGCACGAGGTCACCGAGCGGCGCGTGCGGCTCGACGCCGAGCGCACCAAGGCATATCCGGGACTGCGCTTCGCCGTGCGGAACCGCCGGGTCGAGGCCACCGTGTTCCCGCTCGATGGCATCCGGCAGGCACCGGTCAGCCCGGTCGATGGCAAGCCGATGCGGCGTGCCGACACCGCCGAGCTCGAGACGCTGCTCGAGGGGTAGCCAGGGAGAAGCAGCGCATCGCGCGAAGTTATAGAAGCGTATGGCGCAATTTTGATAACAAAATTGCGCCATACGCTTCTATAACTTCATCGGTTGCGTGGCGTCCCTCTGACGATCCCTCAAGCAGTCTTGCGTTGGGCGGCCGGCACGTAGTCGCGGCGCCCCGGCCCGGTGTAGAGCTGCCTCGGACGGCTGATGCGCATGTTCGGATCGCTGATCATCTCGAGCCAGTGCGCGACCCAGCCAACCGTGCGCGCGATCGCGAACATCACCGTGTACATCGAGCGCGGAATCCCGAGCGCGCTGTAGATGATGCCGGAATAGAAGTCGACGTTCGGATACAGCTTGCGCGAAACGAAGTACTCGTCCTTGAGCGCGATGTCCTCCAGCCGCAGCGCCAGTTCGAACAGCGGATTGTCCTTGCGGCCGAGCTTGGTGAGCACCTGGTGGCAGGTCTCGCGGATGATCTTGGCGCGCGGATCGAAGTTCTTGTAGACGCGGTGACCGAATCCCATCAGCCGGAAATGGCTCGACTTGTCCTTGACCATGCCCAGGTACTTCGGGATGTTCTCGACCCGCCCGATCTGCTCCAGCATCGCCAGCACCGCCTCGTTGGCGCCGCCGTGCGCCGGACCCCACAGCGCCGCGACCCCACACGAGATGGCGGCATAGGGACTGGTGCCGGTGCTGCCCGCGAGGCGCACGGTCGAGGTGCTGGCATTCTGCTCGTGATCGGCATGCAGGATGAACAGCAGATCGAGCGCACGCGCGGCGACCGGATCGACCGCGTAGCTCTCGCAGGGCACGGCAAAGAACATGCTGAGCATGTTCGAGCAGTAGTCGAGATCGTTGCGCGGATAGACGAATGGCTGGCCCACCGAGTGCTTGTGGGCCGCGGCCGCGATGGTCGGCAGCTTGGCCACAATCCGATGCGCAAAGATCTCGCGGTGATGCGGATCGTGGATGTCGGTCGAGTCGTGATAGAACGCCGACATCGACGCCACCACGGCCGATACCATCGCCATCGGATGCGCGTTGTGATGAAACCCGTTGAAGAATCGCAGCAGTGATTCGTTGATCATCGTGTGGCGGCTGATGCTGTCGGAGAATTCGTACAGCTGCTTCGCGCTCGGCAGCTCGCCGTAGATCAGCAGATAGGCGACCTCCATGAAGGTGCTCTTCTCGGCCAGTTGTTCCACCGGATAGCCGCGGTAGAGCAGCACGCCGGCATCGCCGTCGATATAGGTGATCTTGCTGTCGCAGGAAGCGGTGACGGCGAACGCCGGATCGTAGGTAAAGACGCCGTGATCGCGGTTGACATTGGAGATGTCGAGAACGTCGGGACCGATGCTGCCGCTGCGCACCGGCAGCGACGTGGTCAGGCCCGACTCCGGATTCTTGAGCTCGAAATTCTTGCTGGCCATCCGCTGCGGTCCTAAGTCTCGAACCGCCGCAGAACGCGGCGGTCAGCGCGGGAGCGTTACATGGGCTGCGCGCGGAATCAAGGCACCAGCGGCGCGCGCCAGCAGCCGCTGCGGCGACAGCGCCGGCGCCTTCGGCGGCAAACGCTTTAGCGGGTTCCGGCGATGCCGGCGTACTTCTTGCGAAATTTGTCGACGCGGCCGGCCGTGTCCACCATTTTCTGTTTGCCGGTATAGAACGGGTGGCAGTTCGAGCAGACGTCGAGGTTCAGATCGTGGCCTACGGTCGAGCGCGTCTTGAAGGTGTTACCGCAGCTGCAGGTCACCGTAATTTCTTTGTACTCGGGATGGATCGAGGCTTTCATGTCGTTCACTTCCTGCATGACCGTGAGGGCGAGCCGGCCGATTTGCAAGGCGGGCTGGAAAAAAGGGCGCGCAGTCTAGCCCCAAGCGCGCGGCTCGACAAGCAGGCCCTGGCAGCGCCGCCGCAAGCGCGCCACGCTGGTGGCGGCATGGACGCGGGAGCCCGGCGATTATCCACAGATTCTGTGGATAACTCTGTGTGTAAACGCTTTGTGGCACGGTCGCAGGCAGGCTAAATGCGCGAAAATACCGACTTGAACAAAAAATGACCAATATGTTTCACCCTATAAAATCAATTAGTTATGCGCCTATCATCGCGCTGTATGAATAAAATAAGACGTAATCGGCTAATTTGCGTAACTGTCCCGCTTCGCCCGGCAGTGCTGTGCATAACACGGCGAGGCTAGCGCCAAGCGTCGGCCGTTACAGGAAAATTTTGACCGCTAACCGTGGCCGGCGGCAGGAACTGCGCGAGCAGGTCATTGAGAAAGTTGAAGCCCTGCGCGGTTGCGCGCCAGCGTGTCCCGGCGCGTTGCATCAGCCCACGCCGCAGTGCCTGCTCCAGAGTGCTGCGGACGGCAGCGAGCTGAACCCCGGTAAGCGCCTCGAAATCGCGCTCCTCGAAGCCCTCGTTCAGCCGCAGCGCATTGAGCAGGTATTCAAACGGCAGCTCGGCCGCCGGCACCGCGCGGCGCTCGGGGCCGCCGCGGGCCGCACCCGCCGACAGCGTTGCCGGCGCCGTTGCCGCAGCGGACGCCGTCATCGGCGCGGTCGCGGGCGCGGCCTTGTCCCCGAGGCTCGCCAGGTAGCGTCGCGGCTCGCGCGGCCGCAGGCTGCGCTCGATCACGAGTTCCCCGTGTGCGATGCGGCTGCATTTGCCATGCGCGCCCGCGCCGATGCCCAGGTAGTCGCCGAACTGCCAGTAGTTGAGATTGTGGCGGCAGCGCTTGCCGGGGCGCGCATAAGCCGAGACTTCGTACTGCAGGTAGCGCGCCGCGGCCAGCCGTTGCTGGCAGGCGAGCTGCATGTCCGCGCAGAGATCGGTATCGGGCATGCCGTCCGGCGGCCGGCCCGCGAACACCGTACCGGGCTCGAGCGTCAGCTGGTAGTGCGATAGATGCGCCGGTTCCAGCGCCAGCGCGCACTCGACATCGGCCAGCGCCTGCGCCACGCTCTGCCGCGGCAGGCCGTACATCAGGTCGAGATTGAAGTTGAGCAGACCCGCGGCCCACAGCTCCTCGGCGGCGCGCGCGCTGTCCCCCGCCGTGTGAATCCGGCCCAGGCGCTGCAGCTGCTCGGGATCGAAGCTCTGGGCGCCCAGCGACACGCGCGTGATGCCGACCGCGCGGTAGTCGGAGAAGCGCCCGCGTTCGACCGTGCCGGGATTGGCCTCGAGTGTGACCTCCACGTCGGCCGCCAGCTCCAGCCGCGCGCGCACGCCGGCGAGCAGGCGCGCCAGGGCCGCGGGGGAGAACAGGCTCGGCGTGCCGCCGCCGAGGAATATGCTCTGCAGCGCGCGCCCCTGGGCGTCGGACGCCTGCACCGCCAGGTCGCGCAGCAGCGCATCCACATAGTCGGTCTCGGGCAGCGCCCCCCGCAGCGTGTGCGAGTTGAAATCGCAGTACGGACACTTGCGCACGCACCACGGAAAATGCACGTACAGCGACAGCGGCGGCAATGTGGGCTTGGGGTCCAAGGGCTCCTCGCGGCAGCGTTACAACGGATTGCGCTTCAACTGCGCGAGCAGCGCGGCCAGTGCCTTGCCGCGGTGGCTCAGGGCATTCTTCTGCGCCGCGGGCAGCTCGGCCACAGTGCGCTCGTGGCCCTCGGGTACGAACAGCGGGTCGTAGCCAAAGCCGCCGCCGCCCGACGGGGCAGCGGCAATCCGCCCTTCCCAGCTGCCGCTGACGATCATCGGCGCCTCATCCTCGGCCGAGCGCACCAGCGCCAGCACACAACGATAGCGCGCGCCGCGCCGCGGCGGAGGTACATCGGCGAGCTCGCAGAGCAACCGCGCGTTGTTGTCCTGATCGGTGGCCGCGGGGCCGGCGTAGCGCGCCGACCGGACACCGGGCCGGCCCTCGAGCGCGTCCACCTCGAGTCCGGAGTCGTCGGCGAGCGCCGGCAGGCCGCTGCGGCGCGCCGCGTGCCGCGCCTTGAGCAGCGCATTGGCCTCCAACGTCGCGCCGGTCTCCTCGATGCTGTCGATGCCAAGCGCCGACTGCAGTAGCAGCGTGACACCCAGCGGCCCGAGCAGCGCGGCGAGCTCGCGCTGCTTGCCCGCATTGGCCGTGGCCAGTACCAGTTTCGGGGAGCTGGTGTTTGCGTGCACGGAAGGTTTGCCGCTAGGACTCCAGCGCCTGGCTCTGCAGCGAACACAGCTCGCCGATGCCGCTCGCGGCCAGATTGAGCAGCGCGTCGAGCTCATGGCGACGAAACGCATGCCCTTCGGCCGTTCCCTGCACTTCGATGAAAGCGCCGCCATTGTTCATCACCACATTCATGTCGGTCTCTGCCTCGGAATCCTCGCCGTAGTCGAGATCCAGCATCGGCACGCCGCGCACGATGCCGACGGACACCGCGGCGACCTGCCCGTGCAGTGGGACCTCGGACAGCTGCCCGCGCGCGCGCAGGCACTCGCAGGCGTCGGCCAGCGCCAGGTAGGCGCCGGTGATCGCCGCCGTGCGCGTGCCGCCATCGGCCTGCAGCACATCGCAGTCGATGGTCAGGGTACGCTCGCCGAGTCCTGCAAGATCGACCGCCGCACGCAGCGAGCGGCCGATCAGGCGCTGGATCTCCTGGGTGCGGCCCGACTGCTTGCCGCGCGCGGCTTCGCGCGGACTGCGCGTGTGTGTGGCGCGCGGCAACATGCCGTATTCGGCGGTCACCCAGCCCTGGCCCTTGCCGCGCAGGAACGGCGGCACGCCCTCATCGACACTGGCGGTACACAGCACGCGGGTATCGCCAAACTCGACCAGCACCGAGCCCTCGGCGTGGCAGGTGAAGTGGCGCGTGAAGCGCACCGGTCGAAGTGCATCAGCACCGCGGCCGTTCCGGCGCGAAGGTTTGTTCAGGCAATTCTCCCGTTCCAGGTCGCTATTCGAGGAACCGCACCGCCGCGACTGAGGTATTGTCGCTGCCACCGCCGGCGTTGAGCACCGCCTGGGCCGCCAGCGCCGCCAGCGTATCCTGCAGCGACAGTCCGAGGGTCGAGAATGCGCCCGCAATCACCTTCTCGTCGAGGTTGCCCCAGAAGCCATCGGTACACACCAGCAGCACATCGCCGGGCAGCAGCGAGCGGCGCGGATTGAGCGCCATCTCCGGCAGCAGCGTTTCCCCACCGAGGCACGATTCGACGAAGTTGCGCATCGGGTGATTCTGCATCTGGCCGGCGCTGATCACGCCCTCGCGCATCAGCAGCTCGACATGGCTGTGATCGCGCGTGCGCTCGCGCAGCTGGCCACCGCGCAGATGGTACACGCGGCTGTCGCCGACATGCGCCCAGTAAGCCGAAGTCTGCTGCACGATGCAGACCGCGCAGGTGGCACGCGGCCGCATCTCGATCGGCAGCTTCGGCGCCAGCGCGACCACGTTGGCATGGGCGGCGCCGAGGGCCAGGTGCAGAAATCCGAGCGGATCGAGCAGCGGCTGCGGCGTTTGCCAGAAGCGCTCGACCACCGTCTGCTGCGCGACCTCGGCGGCGCGCTCGCCCTCGGCGTGACCGCCCATGCCGTCGCACGCGATCAGCAGCGCAGCCTCCTCGGCCACGGCGACGCTGGTGCGATCCTGGTTGGAATCGCGTCCGCCCTTAAGGCTGAGTTCTGCATATTCGACCCGCAAGCGAGCTCCGAGGCTTTACGCTAAACTTCGCCGCGCTTTATACACCAATATCTCCTAGTAATGATCGCAAGCATGACGGGTTTTGCCCGACGAGAATTCGCCGGCCCTCTCGGCGCACTCGTGTGCGAAATCCGCAGCGTCAACCACCGCTTCCTGGATGCGACGCTGCGTCTGCCGGACAATTGCCGCGCGCTCGAGCCGGAGCTGCGCCAGGCGATCGCGCGGGAACTGCGGCGCGGCAAAGTTGACTGCACGCTGCAGCAGCGCTCGCTGCCGGCCGGCGCGGCACGGCTGGAGGTCGATCAGCAGGCGCTGGAGCGGCTGCTGGCGCGGGTCAATGAGTTGTCGGCGGCGATTCCCGGACGCTCGCAGGTCGATCTGATCGAGCTGCTGCGTTTCCCGGGCATCCTGCGCGAGGACGGCACCGACTCCGAGGCGCTGATGCAGGCGGCGCGAGCGCTGTTCGCCGAGACCCTGACCGAGCTGGCGCGCGCGCGGGTGCGCGAGGGCGAGCGCCTGGCGGCGCTGATCCGCCAGCGCTGCGCCGCGCTCGCGGGCATGGTCGGCTCGGTGCGCGCCCGATTGCCCGAAGTCCACGCCCGGATCCGGCAACGCTTCGAGGAGCGGCTGCGCGAGCTCGGCGCCCAGGTCGATCAGGACCGCGTCGAGCAGGAGATCCTGCTGATGCTGCAGCGGTTCGATGTCGCCGAGGAGCTGGACCGCCTGGACGGGCACCTGGTCGAGACCGCGCGCACGCTCGCCGGTGATGAGCCGGCCGGGCGCCGGCTCGATTTCCTGATGCAGGAGTTCAACCGCGAGGCCAATACGCTGTCGTCGAAGTCGCAGGACCTCGAGACCACCCGCACCGCGGTCGAGATGAAGGTCCTGATCGAGCAGATGCGCGAGCAGGTGCAGAACATCGAGTGAGCGCTCGGACCGGGATGGGTAAATTATTCGTCATTTCCGCGCCGTCGGGCGCTGGCAAGACCAGCCTGGTGACCAGCCTGCTCGCCGCCCGGCCGAACCTGACGGTGTCGGTGTCGCACACGACCCGCAAGCCGCGCGCCAATGAGGTCGAGGGGCGCGATTACCATTTCGTCACGCCGGCCCGGTTCCACGAGCTGATCGCAGCAGAACGCGTTCCTCGAGCATGCGCAGGTGTTCGACAACTTCTACGGCACCGGCGCGGCGCAGGTGCGTGACAAGCTCGCGGCCGGCAAGGACGTGCTGCTCGAGATCGACTGGCAGGGGGCACGCCAGGTGCGCCGCGCGATGCCCGACAGCACCAGCATCTTCATCCTGCCGCCGACACGCGCCGCGCTCGAGCAGCGCCTGCGCGAGCGCCGCACCGACAGTGCCGAGACCATCGTGCGCCGCCTCGCCGATGCCTCGACCGACATGTCGCACTACGACGAATTCGACTTCGTGGTGGTCAACGACCGTTTCGACCAGGCGGCCAGGGACGTGGGCAATATCCTTGACGGCAGCGGCGGCGAGCTGCGCTCCAACCGGTCCGAGCTCAAGCCGTTGATCGCGACCCTGGTGCGTTAGCCTCGCCAGCGGCAAAGACGCCGCCGGATCCGGACACGGGAGCGCCGCTGGCGCGAGCGAGCGCCAATGCAGTACACTCGGCGGGCAACCCCCGGTATTTTCAGGAAATCTCAATCCCATGGCTCGTGTAACCGTCGAAGACTGTCTGCAGAATGTCGATAACCTGTTTCAGCTGGTGCTGCTCGCCAGTCAGCGCGCACGGCGTCTTGCCAACGGTGCCGAGCCGACCGTGCCGATCGAGAACGACAAGGTCACGGTCGTCGCGCTCAGAGAGATTGCCGCCGGCAACATCACGCCCGAGATGCTGCGCGAGCCCGAGCCGCGGCAGGAATCGATCGTGCCCGACGCCGACAACGAAGCGACCTTCCGCGCGCCGCAATTCGGGCTGATCGATCGCGAGCTCTAGAGCACTGAGGGCTCGCACCCGAGGCGGCTGTGGATTATGCGTCTTCGCTCTTGGGGTTGCTGCCCGGCGCGAAACGCGGCACTCCGGGTGTCAAGGAGCTGCTGACTAAGGTCGCCACCTACCTGCCGCACGACCAGGTCGAGCGCATCCGCGAGGCCGCCGAGTTCGGCGCCGCCGCCCATCAGGGCCAGAAGCGCGTCTCGGGCGAACCCTACATCACGCACCCGGTCGCGGCCGCCGAAATTCTCGCCGACCTGCACCTGGACGCCGACACCATCGTCGGTGCCATTCTGCACGACGTCATCGAAGACACCCCGATCGCCAAGGCCGACATCGCCGCGCGCTTCGGACAGGATGTGGCGGAGATCGTCGATGGGGTGACCAAGCTCGATCAGATCCGCTTCAAGAACCGTGAGGAGGCGCAGGCGGAGAACTTCCGCAAGATGCTGCTGGCGATGGTGCGGGACCTGCGCGTGATACTGGTCAAGCTCGCCGACCGGATGCACAACCTGCGCACCATCGACGCGCTGGCACCGGCCAAGCGCCGCTCGATCGCCCGCGAGACGCTCGACATCTACGCCCCGGTGGCCGAGCGGCTCGGACTGTACGCAATGAAGCTCGAGCTCGAGGATCTGGGCTTTCGCACGCTCTATCCGCAACGCTATCGCGTGATCGAGCGGGCACTCAAGCGCGCCCGCGGCAATCAGAAGGAGTTTCTCAACAAGATCCGGGCGCAGCTCGAGGCGGCGCTGAAGAAGGCCTCGATCGTAGGCAGGGTCGAAGGGCGCGAGAAGCATCTGTTCAGCATCTACCGCAAGATGCTGCGCAAGCGCGCGATGCTGTCGGAGATCGTCGACGTCTACGGCCTGCGCATCACCATCGATTCGGTGGACACCTGCTATCGGGCGCTCGGCGTCGTGCACAGCGTCTACAAGCCGATGCCCGGGCGGTTCAAGGACTACATTGCCATCCCGCGCATCAACGGCTACCAGTCGCTGCACACCACCCTGTTCGGGCCCAACGGGGTGCCGATCGAGGTGCAGATCCGCACCGAGGACATGGATCGGGTGGCCGAGTCCGGCATCGCCGCGCACTGGAAATACAAGGAGGGCGAGCTCGAGGGCTCGGCGCAGCAGGAGCGCGCCCGCAAGTGGCTGTCGAACCTGGTCGAGATGGAGGAGGGCGGCAACTCCGAGGAGTTCATCGAGAGCGTCAAGGTCGACCTGTTCCCCGACAAGGTCTACGTGTTCACGCCACGAGGCGAAATCCTGCGCTTGCCGCGCGGCGCCACGGTGGTCGACTTCGCCTATGCGGTGCACACCGACATCGGCAACCGCTGCGTTGCGGCCAAGATCGATCGGCGGCTCACGCCGCTGCGCACCGTGCTGCGCAACGGCCAGACGGTACAGATCATCACCGCCAAGGGTGCGACGCCGAACCCCTCGTGGGTCAGTTTCGTCGTGACCGCAAAGGCGCGCTCGGCGATCCGGCATTATCTCAAGACGCTGCGCCGCGGCGAGGCCGTCGAACTCGGCCGGCGCCTGCTGGTGCAGGCGCTGGCGGAATTCGATCTGAAGCTCGACGCAATCGACCCGGCGGCGCTGCGCTCGGCGCTGCACGAGTTCGGGCTCAGGGAGAACAACGAGCTGTTCGAGAAGATCGGGCTCGGCGAGCGCCTCGCCCCGCTGGTGGCGCGCCGCCTGCTGCCGGGCGAGCGCGACGAGGTCGCCAACGGCGACGCGGCCGGGCCGCGTGGACCGGGCGCACCGGCCGCCCCGCTCGCGGTTGCGGGTACCGAGGGGCTGCTGGTCAGCTACGCGCACTGCTGCTATCCGCTGCCGAACGATCCGATACTGGCGTTCATGAGCACCGGACGCGGCATCGTGATCCACCGCGAGACCTGCTCCAACGTCGAGGATTACCGCAAGCGGCCGGAGAAATGGCTGCCGGTGACCTGGCAGCACAAGCCCGGCCGGCAGTTCCTGTCGGAGATCCGCATCGAGACCGTGAACCGCATGGGGGTGCTCGCAGCGGTCTCGGCCGCCATTGCCGGCACGCAGACCAACGTCATCCATGTCACCATCGAACAGCGCGATGCCGAGACCTCGGTGCTGGTGTTCGTGCTCGAGGTGGCGGACCGCAAGCACCTGGCGCGGGTGATGCGGGTGGTGCGGCGCATGCCCGACGTGTTGCGCACCGTGCGCACCATCTCGACGCACGCGCATGAACGCGCCCATGCCGACGACGGCAAATACGAAGATGGTTGACCGCCGGCCCGACGGCCGCCGACCATGAACCGTCAATCCTGATGCAAGCCCGGTAATACCATGCAGCGACAGATCATCCATACGTCTCAGGCGCCCAAGGCGATCGGCACCTACTCGCAGGCGGTCCGCGTCGGCGATACCGTCTATGTCTCCGGACAGATCCCGCTGGATCCGGCCAGCGGCCAGCTGGTCGCAGGCGACATCGAAGCCGAGATCCGCCGGGTGTTCGATAACATCGCCGCGATCGCGCAGGCCGCCGGCGGCTCGCTCGCGAGCATCGTGAAGCTGAGTGTGTTCCTGACCGACCTGGCGCACTTTCCGAAGGTCAACGAGATCATGGCGACCTATTTCAGCGAGCCCTATCCGGCGCGCGCCGCGATCGGGGTCGCGTCGCTGCCGCGCGGTGCGCGGGTTGAAGTGGAGTGCATACTCAGCCTCGCCTGAAGCGCGCGTTGCCGCAGCCTGAAGCGGTGAGCGGCGCGCTGGCGCCGAAGCTCGCGCGCCTCGGTGTCGAGCAGCCGCAGGACATCCTGTTCGTGCTGCCGCTGCGCTACGAGGACCGAACCCGCGTGGTGCCGATCGGCGCACTGCAGCCCGGCATGCGCGCCGTGGTCGAAGGCGAGGTGCTGCTGGCCGAGATCGTATTCCGGCGCCGCCGTACGCTGCTGGTGCGGCTGGCCGATGGATCCGGGTCGCTGACGCTGCGATTCTTCTATTTTTCGAACGCCCAGCGCGAAGGCCTGGCGCGCGGCACGCGGCTGCGCTGCCACGGCGAGGTACGACGCGGCCCGCTGGGACTCGAGATCGTGCATCCCGAGTACCGTCGCATCGTCGGCCTGGGCGAGGCACTGCCGCAGACCCTGACGCCGATCTACCCGGCCACCGAAGGCCTGACGCAGGGGCGGCTGCGCGCGCTGGTGGATCGCGCACTGCAGGCGCTGGCCACGAGCGGGGTCGCCGAGCTGCTGCCCGAAAGCCTGCTGGAGCGCACCGGGCTGCCGACCTTGTGTGCGGCGTTGCAGTTCGTGCATCGCCCTCCGGTCGGTACCCAGCTGGCGGACCTGACCACGGGCCGCCACCCGGCGCAGCGGCGTCTGGCATTCGAGGAATTGCTGGCGCACCAGCTGTCGCTGATGGAGCTGCGCCGGCGCATGCGGCGCGACCGCGCCGCGGCGCTGCCCGATGCGCTCGGGCTCGAGTCGCGGTTGCTGGCGGCACTACCGTTCAGCCTGACCAGCGCGCAGCGGCGCGTGCTCGACGAGGTCGAGCGCGACCTGGCCGTCACCACGCCGATGGCGAGGCTGGTGCAGGGCGACGTCGGCTGCGGCAAGACCGTGATCGCGGCGGCCGCGGCCGCGCGTGCGATCGGCAGCGGAGCGCAGGTGGCGTTCATGGCGCCGACCGAACTGCTGGCCGAACAGCACGCCCGCTCGCTGATGCAGTGGTTCGATCCGCTCGGCGTAACCGTGAGCCTGCTCACCGGATCGCAACCGGCGCGCACGCGCCGCGCGGCGCTGCAGGCCGCCGCCGCGGGCAGCGCACAGCTGTGCGTCGGCACGCACGCGCTGTTCCAGGAAGATGTGCGATTCAGCAATCTCGGGCTTGCGATCATCGATGAGCAGCATCGCTTCGGCGTGCAGCAACGACTGCAACTGGCCGCCAAGGGCGGCGCGCCGCGGAGCCCCGGGGAGCGCACCCCGCACCAGCTGATCATGAGCGCGACGCCGATACCGCGAACGCTCGCCATGACGCTGTACGCAGATCTGGACGTCTCGATCGTCGATGAGTTGCCGCCGGGACGGACCCCGGTGCGCACGGTGGTGGTCCCGGAGGAAAAGCGCGCCGCGATCGTTGCACGAATCGACGAGGCTTGCCGGGCCGGCCGCCAGGCTTATTGGGTGTGCCCGCTGATCGAGGAATCCGAGGAGCTCGCCGCCAGCGCCGCCGAAGAGACCGCCGCCGCGCTGGCCGAGGCGCTGCCGGCGCACCGCATCGAGCTGTTGCATGGGCGCATGCCCTCGAAGCAGAAGGACCGCATCATGCAGCGCTTCGCCGGTGGCGAGGTGCAGCTGCTGGTGGCGACCACCGTCATCGAGGTCGGTGTTGACGTCCCGAATGCGAGCCTGATGGTGATCGAGAATGCCGAACGCATGGGGCTCGCACAGTTGCATCAGCTGCGCGGCCGCGTCGGGCGCGGCGTGCACGAGAGCAGTTGCGTGCTGCTGTATCGCTCGCCGCTGTCGGAGATGGCGCGCGCGCGGCTCGCAGCCATCCGCGAAACCAACGACGGCTTTCGCATCGCGCGCCGCGACCTCGAGCTGCGCGGTCCGGGCGAGCTGCTGGGGCGGCGGCAGACCGGTCTCGCCCAGCTGCGTGTGGCCGATCTGGCGCGCGACTCCGATCTGCTGGACGAGGTGCGGGCCGCTGCGGCGCAGATGTTGCAGGCCATGCCCGAGCGCGTCGAGGCACTGAGAGCACGCTGGATCGGCGAGCGGGAGCAATATGGCCGTGTCGGGTGATCGGCAGATCGAGCTGGCGCTGCTGCCGGAGACGGGCGGCTCGCCGGCGTCAGCGACATCGCCCGCACCGCCCGCCGCCGGCTCGGCATCCGCAGCCCCCGAGGTGTCTGTCACACCGGCACGGTCCCCTGAACCTGCCACAGCTGCGGTCTCGGCCGCGCCCGCAGCCGCTGCGGCCAGCGCTGCGGAACGCCCCGCGGCGCCACCCGCCACATCGGCGGCGCGCGCAGCAGCGCCGGCACCGCCGCGCAATCGCCTGCCCATGCGAACGGCCGCGACACCCGGCCCGGCGCCCTCGCCTGCGGCCGCCACCGCCGCACCAACCGGTCGATTTGCCGTGCCTCCTCCGCGCACGGCGGCGCGTCCCGCACGGGGCGCGCAGCCGGCTGGGCGGGTCGCGGCGACCCCGGCACGCCCCGCGCTAGCGACCGCAGCGCCGGCTGCACCCGCTGCAGCAACCACATCGGCGGCCGCTGGTCCGAAATCATCGGAGCCCGCGGCAGCAGCGGCGCCGCCAGCAACGCAAGATGCGGCCCCGGTGGCCGCCGCCGACACAGACGAGGCGCCACGACCCGCCTGGCCGCTGCGGCGGCTGCGCGCGTTCGCGCAGCTGCTGCGCCTGGATCGACCGATCGGCACCTATCTGCTGGTGTGGCCGATGCTGTGGGCGCTATGGATCGCTGCCGACGGGCGTCCGCAGCGCCGGCTGCTCGCAATTTTTGTCGCCGGCGCAGTGCTGATGCGCAGCGCCGGCTGCATCGTCAATGACCTGGCGGATCGGAATATCGATCCGCACGTCAAGCGCACGCGCTCGCGACCGCTGGCGGCACGCCTGATATCCCCGCCGGAAGCCCTCGCGCTGTTCGGGGTGCTGGTGGTGGCGGCGTTGGTACTGGTGCTGCAGCTGAATGCGCTGACCGTGCGGCTGGCGTTCATCGGTGCCGGGTTGACCATCACCTACCCGCTGCTCAAGCGCTTCTTCCCGCTGCCGCAGCTGTACCTGGGCCTGTGCTTCGGCTGGGCGGTGCCGATGGCCTTTGCCGCAACCCAGGCGACGGTGCCGCGCGTCGGCTGGCTGATGCTGGTGGCGGCAATCCTCTGGGCCGGCGTCTACGACACGATGTACGCGATGGTCGATCGCGAGGATGACCTGCGCATCGGGGTGCGCTCGAGCGCGATCCTGTTCGCCGACCTGGACCGTTTCATGATCGGCGCAATGCAACTCATGATGCTGTTTGCGCTGCTGCTGGTCGGCCGGACGCTGAAATTCGGCGATGCCTACGACGCCGGGCTGATCGCGGGCGCCTGCTGTTTTCTATGGCAGCAGTGGCTGATCCGCCATCGCGAGCCCGCTGCCTGCTTCAGGGCGTTCGAGAACAACCGCTACTTCGGCTTCGCGATATTTGCCGGGGTGGTGCTCGAATACTCTTCGCGCTAGGCCCGGCATCGGGCGATCGCAGGTGACCTCGCGTAGCTGCAGCGCAGAGGCCGGCGGCTCGGTGTGCCGCAGGATGCCCTCAGGGACGTCGTCGATACAATATCCAATGATCAGAGACTTCGAGCAGTTCGAAATGCGACTGCAGGTAGTCACCATAGAGCCGGAGCAGCAGATCAACCGTTTCGAAGTCCCACTGGGCAGGATCAGTCCGTCTCGGGATCATGACCAGCGTTGCGGATCCGAGGAAGCTCTCGGCGGTGGGATGGTGGTTCTCATCGAAGTCGAAGTTCAGATCCCACCACTGCGGCCCGTCGCGCGCCGGCTGCAGCCCGAGCGCGAATGAGAACGGATTGATGAAGGCTATCGTCGTCACTCGATCGCCCGGCTGCAGGTGCCGTCGCAGCAGATCGATGCCGTCGTTGATGCCGGCTGGATGATCGCGCGCGGGCCAATAGGAACCGATGAAGGTTGCGGTGGCAGGGACATGAAAATCCGCCAGGGCGGCTGAGTGAAAGCGCCGCGAGGACTCGAAGTCGCGACGCTCCAGCAGATTCCATTCGGCCGCGTAGCCGAATGCCGCCACGTCCCGATATAGAATCGGCCAGGCGACGAACGGCAGCAGCACGAGTAACGAGACCGTGTACGCCAGCTGCGCCGGGCCGTCCGAGGTGCGCAATTGCCCGGCGCTGTGTCGCCGATACAGCTCGATGACCAGGATGCCGGCAGTGAAATAGAGCGGGTCTTCTACCGCACCGTGCTGCTCCGCGTTGCCTGAAGCTATCCCGAGCGCAATCGCCGCGATCCACAAGGCTAGGATCAGCGGACCTGCCCCGATGGGCGCCAGCGCCTTGATCTCGGTTCGGGTCCACTCCCAGATGACCAGGCACAACATCACCGGATAGGCGGCGACGGCACTGCCCACGGCGTCCAGCAGCATCAGGTGCACCCGCTTGGCAAGCGACTGTGATTGTCCGGCGACGGCGATGTCCGCCAGATAGGCGCGCGCATCGATGTGCATCAGCAGTGCAAACAAGCCACCAACCAGCGCGATGCCCGCCAGCACGCCGGGCAGCATGGCCCAGCTGCGGCGCTTCAGCGCCATAGCGAACAGCACCGAACCGATGCCAAAGATGAAGTACGTAATCTTGCAATACAGCATCAGGCCCAGCAGCAGGCCGTTGGACAGGCCGCCGAGGTTTGCGGGGAAGCGGCCGACGTTTCTGGCCTCGATGAACAGACTCAACAGCAGCAGCGACAGGAATACGTAGCCTTCGCGGTTATACAACATCGCATAACTGGTCCAATGAATCGGAGAACCCAGGGGACGCGGTGCCGCCAGCAGAAAGCCGAGGAACAGCACCAACGCGAACGCCACTGCAGCCGGCAGGCGCCGGCTGGCGAGCGTCCAGGCCCATGGCAGCATCACCACATACAGCAGCGCGACCCCGTAAGTGATGGCCGAGGTCAACGGTGCGGCAACTCGCATGCCGAATGCCACCAGCAGGTAGGTCAGCGCGCCAATCGGATTGTGAAAATCGGTGTGCGGCACCTGTCCGCAGATGATCCGCCAACCGGCATCGAGCATCGCCATGACATCCCAGGGGTCGCCAAACGGCGGCGCCCCCAGCGTGATCAGCGTGATGACGATGACCGCAGAGATCCCCAGCAGCACCATCGCAAATGCCCGGTAGCTGCCGGGTGTCTCGGAATTCAGCAGCTCCGTCATGCGATTGAGCATGAGCGCCGCCCATGACTGGTGCTGGGGGCCGGTCGCAGGTTCAGCAGATTGTGTTGGCATGGCTATCGGGGCGGCCGCGGCACGCATACAGCGGGAAAGGTCTCAGGTTGAGGTGACGCGCCAGCTCAGCTTGAGGTTCAGCCAGAAGTTCCATCCGGTGACGACTCCAATCGCGATCAGATTGGCGAGGTACCGGTTCATGCCCAATCGGTTGAATTCCAGATTCAGCAGCAGCGTGTTGAACACCAGCCCTGCCAGACAGATTAGCTGGAACTTGGCAAAGCGTCGGATTCTCTGGGAAAAGATACGCTGATTTCTTGACAGATCAGCGAACGTCCAGTGATCGTTCCACAGAAAGTTGTTGATGATGGCGGTCTCGGCAGCGAGCAACTTGCTGCGAGTCAGCCCCCATCCCAGCATGGTCGGATCGCTCAGCAGGAACAACAGTCCCATATCGACGATCAGGCCACTGAATCCCACGACGGCAAAGCGTGCAAAACGACCAATCGGTAGCCTCGACAGCCGCAGACGAATCAGATGGCGCAGGTAATCGACGTAGACCCTGGCGGTGACCTTGCTGCCGCCCTGCGTGCGCTCACCGAACACGTAGGGCACTTCGCTGATCCAGCGCACGCGGCCGCGCCCGAGGATCTCAATCAGAATCTTATAACCCAGTGGATTGAGGTCCAGGTCCTGCACACACGAGCGCCTGAACATGAAGTAGCCGCTCATCGGGTCGCTGACCCGGCCTACCACGCCAGGCAGCATCGCGAGTCCGAGGATCTGCGCGGTTCGCGACACCACGCGACGGCGCAGGCTCCAATCGCTGACCCCGCCGCCCTCAACGTGACGGCTCGCCACTGCCAGGTCGGCGCCGCGCACGATCTGCTCCCACAGATTCAGCACGATCTCGGGCGGGTGCTGCAGATCCGCATCGATGACCGCGAGTACCTCGGAACGCGCTGCCTGCCAGCCGCGGATCACGGCCGTGGACAGACCGCGCTCCTGCGTGCGTCTCAGGACTCGAAGTTTGGGAAATTGCCGGCTCAGATCCAGCGCCAGCTCCCAGGTTCGGTCGGCACTGTCGTCATCGACCACGATGATCTCGTAGTCGTTGCCGGGTAGTCGCTCGAGCAATGCACTGAGGCGACGCACGAGCTCGCCGATGTTGCGCGCCTCGTTATAGGTCGGAACGATGACCGACAGTGCAGGCGGCGGCAAGACGCTCGCCGCCAACGGGCCAACCCGAAGCGGACCAGAGATGCCGGTCAGCAAAGCGCTGGGAGCAAGGACCTTCAGAGACACGACCATGATCGGTCACTTCACCGCATTGCGCCGGCCCGGTCCGCGGCATCGATCACGGTTCCGCTCGTTAACACCGGCACTGACCCGCGAACATGCCTGGTAGCGTTCGAGTATCGCGGGTTACTACCCCGCATGCCAGCCCCTTTTCGCGCAGGCTATCTGCTTCAGCATCCTGCGCGCACCTGTAACAAATGACAGGCTATGGCCCGTGAACGATTGATTTTCAATACGCAACGAGCCTCGTCCGTAGCCGCGGGTCGATAGGCCAGAAACCGATCAACCGTCAACCCAGAATGTCTCTGTAAGTTGACACGGCCGATGGCGCCTACCAAGATCGGCCCGCAATTCTCCAGCGCGAGCCCCCCATATGCCAGACGGGACCAACGGCCAGACCATCGACATCGGCATCGAGCCGCGCCACGACTGGACGCTCGATCAGGCCGAAGCGCTGTTCGCGCTGCCGTTCACCGATCTGCTGTACGCCGCGCAGCGGGTGCACCGCGCCTGGCATCCGCCGAACACGGTGCAGATGAGCACCCTGCTGTCGATCAAGACCGGAGGCTGCCCCGAGGACTGCGCCTACTGTCCGCAGAGCGTGCGCTATCAGACCGGGGTCGAGGCCGACGTGCTGATGCCGTTGCCGCAGGTGCTGGAGCGGGCGCGCGCCGCGCGTGCCGCCGGCGCCACGCGCTTCTGCATGGGAGCCGCCTACCGTTCGCCCAGGCGCAAGCAGCTCGAGAAGATCGCGCTGATGGTGCGCGAGGTGCGTGCGCTCGGACTCGAGACCTGCGCGACGCTCGGGATGCTGAGCCGCGAGCAGGCGCAGCAGCTCAAGGATGCGGGCCTCGATTACTACAATCACAACCTCGACAGCTCCGAGGAGTTCTACGGCCAGGTCATCTCGACGCGCAGCTATCAGGAGCGGCTCGATACGCTCGCGGCGGTGCGTGCGGCCGGCATGAACGTGTGCTGCGGCGGCATCATCGGGATGGGCGAGACGGTGCGCGACCGGGCGCAGATGCTGCGCACGCTGGCGAACCTGCCGCAGCAGCCCGAGAGCGTGCCGATCAACCAGCTGGTGCGGGTGCCGGGCACGCCGCTGGCGCAGGCCGCGGAGGTGGATCCGCTGGATTTTGTCCGCACCATCGCCGCGGCGCGCGTGATGATTCCAAAGGCGCACGTGCGGCTCTCGGCCGGTCGCAGCACGATGAGCGATGAGCTGCAGGCGCTCGCGTTTCTGGCCGGCGCCAACTCGATTTTCTACGGCGAGAAGCTGCTGACCACCGGTAATCCCGAGGTCGAGCACGACCGCGCGCTGCTGGCGCGGCTCGGCATCCGGGCCGAGGGCGCCGCGGCTGTGCCTGGTGCCGGTTGATCCTCAATGGCTCGCGCGCCAGCTGGCAGCATTCGAGGCACAGCACGCTCGAAGGCGCCGCCGGATGGTCGAAGCGTTCCCCGAACCGGGCGACCCG
The DNA here is from genome assembly GCA_963701975.1 of uncultured Gammaproteobacteria bacterium. Taxonomy (GTDB): domain Bacteria; phylum Pseudomonadota; class Gammaproteobacteria; order Steroidobacterales; family Steroidobacteraceae; genus FEN-1191. The sequence goes on along the minus strand of OY969692.1, from coordinate 961,730 downwards.
ACCGCGGTCCGGGTCGGTGGCCGCCTGCTGCGCAATTTCTGCAGTAACGACTACCTCGGCTTGAGCCACCATCCGGCGCTGATCCGCGCCGCGAGCGAAGCGATGAATCGCTTCGGTTTCGGAGCCGGGGCGGCGCACCTGGTCAGCGGTCACTCGCTCGAGCACCACGCGCTCGAGGAGGAGCTGGCGACCTTCACCGGACGGCCGCGCGCGCTGCTGTTCTCGAGCGGCTACATGGCCAATCTCGGCGTGATCAGCGCGCTCACCGACCGGCATGACCTGGTGCTCGCGGACCGCTGGAATCACGCCTCGCTGCTCGATGCCGCGCGGCTCTCGGGCGCCCGGCTGCGCCGCTATACCCACGGCGATCCGGCGCACGCCGCAGAGCTGCTGCCGGCAGCACACGGCGCGGCGACGCTGATCGTGACCGACGGCGTGTTCAGCATGGATGGCGATCTCGCACCGCTCCCCGCGCTGGCAGCCCTCGCGGCCCGTCACGGCACCGCGCTGATGGTCGATGATGCGCACGGCCTCGGCGTGATCGGCGCCACCGGCCGCGGCAGCCTCGAGCACAGCGGCGTCGCGGCAGCCTCGGTACCGATTCTGGTGGGCACGCTCGGGAAAGCGTTCGGAGCCTTCGGCGCGTTCGTCGCCGGCGAGCCCACGCTGATCGACTACCTGATTCAGCGCGCGCGCACCTATATCTATACGACTGCACTGCCCCCGGCGGTGGCCGCGGCCAGCCGCGCCGCCTTGCGGCTGGCGCGGGAGGAGAACTGGCGGCGCGAGCGGCTGCATGGGCTGACGCTGCGATTTCGCGCGGCGGCGGCGACGCTCGGACTGCCGTTGTCGGCATCGGCGACACCGATCCAGCCGTTGGTCGTCGGCGAGTCTGCGCGGGCGCTCGCGTTGAGCCAGGCGCTGATGAACGCCGGCTTCTGGGTCGCAGCCATCCGACCGCCGACCGTGCCGGCGGGAAGCGCGCGGCTGCGCATCACGTTGTCGGCCGCGCATCACGAACAGCACGTCGATGCGCTGGCAGAAACCCTGGGTCGGCTGTGGCGTGAACGGAGCGCCGCGTGAGCTCGGCGCATCCAGAGCCAGCGCTCTATAGCGAGCGCAGCGGCGGCGAGCACGGTGCTGGTGCTCTCGCCGGCGCCCGCGCCCTCGCAGGGCCGGTGGTATTGCTGCACGGCTGGGGCATGAACCTGCGGGTGTTCGATGGCCTGCGCGCTGCGCTCGGGCAGCACCATCCGGTCACTGCGATCGATCTGCCGGGACATGGCCGCAGCCCGTGGCCGGCGCACGCCTGCGCGCAACAGCAACTCGCCGCGCTCGCAGCGATGCTGCCTCGCGGCGCGACGCTGGCGGGCTGGTCGCTCGGCGGACAATTCGCACTGCAGCTCGCCGCGCAGCCCGCGCTGGGCGTGCGCCGCGTGGTGCTGATCGCGAGCAGCCCGCGCTTCGTGCGTGCGACCGACTGGCCGCACGGCCTGCCCGCCGCGACGCTGCAGCAGTTCACCGAGCGGCTCGAACGCGACGCCGCGGCAACCATCGCCGATTTCGTCGAGCTGCTGGTGCGCGGCAGCGCCAATGCCGCCGCGGTGCGTGCGATCCTGCAGGGCGCGCAGCAGCACGGCAGGGCTGAGCCGGAGGCGCTGCGCGCGGGCCTGGCACTGCTCGAGCACAATGACCTGCGCGAGCTCGCGCGGCGTATCGACGTGCCCGCGCTGGTGATCGCCGGGGAATATGACCGCGTGACGCCGCCGCAGGCCGCACAGGCGCTCGCACAGCTGCTGCCGCGGGCCCAGCTGCTGCAGATCGAGCGCGCCGGCCACGCGCCGTTTCTCTCGCACGCGGCGCAGGTCAGCGACGCGCTGCTCGCATTCACGCGGGAGGACCAGCGGCCGCGCCACCACTCCGACCCGCGGTGCTCGCCATGAGCGATCCGCCGCCGATGGACCCGCGGCTGAGCCGCTTCGCGCTCGACCGGCGGGCGCTGGCCCGCTCATTCGATCGCGCCGCGGCCGGCTATGACGCCGCGGCGCAGCTGCAGCAGCAGGTGCGCGCCGAGCTGCTCGAGCGGCTGAGGTATTTCGCGCTCGAGCCACGCTGGATTCTCGACCTGGGGGCCGGCACCTGCCCGGCGTCGCTCGCGTTGCGGCGTCGTTTTGCGCCGGCGCGCGTGATCGCGCTCGACCTCGCCCCCGGCATGCTCAGGGTTGCAGCGCGCCCGCGCTGGCGACGCCGGCCGTTCGCGCGGGTGTGCGCGGATGCCCATGCCCTGCCGCTGGCCAGTCGCAGTGTCGAGCTGATCTTCAGCAACCTGATGCTGCAATGGTGCGATCGGCCCGAGCAGGTATTTCGCGAGCTCGCGCGCGTCCTCAAACCCGGCGGGGTATTCGTGTTCTCCAGCTTCGGTCCCGATACACTGAAGGAGCTGCGCCTGGCCTGGGAGAGCGTCGACCATGCTGCACACGTCAGTCAGTTCCCCGATATGCCGCAACTGGGCGAGGCGCTGATGCACGCCGGGCTGCTCGAGCCGGTCATGGACATCGAACAGCATCGGCTGACCTACCCCGATGTCTACGCCCTGATGAACGAGCTCAAGCGCATCGGCGCGACCAACGCGGCGGCTGCGCGAGCGCGCGGCCTGACCAGCCGCTCGCGGCTGCAGCGCATGATCTCGACCTACGAGCAGCGGCGCACCGCATCGGGTTTGCCGGCCACGTTCGAGGTGATCTACGGCGCCGCCTTCGGCGCCGCGGATCAGGCGCGCGGGCCGGGCGAGCCGGCATCGCCCGGCGAGTTCGTGGTGCCAGTTGCCGCGCTGGGCAAGGCACGGCGGTGAGTGGCGGGGTATTCATCGCCGGCACCGATACCGATGTCGGCAAGACGCGGGTGACCATCGCGCTGCTGGCCGCGCTGCAGGCCCGGGGCGTGAAGGCGAGCGGCATGAAACCGGTGGCCACGGGCTGCCGCGCGCTGCGCGCGACGGAGCTTGCGGTCTTCGCGGGCTTCTATGCGGTAGGCGACATGATCAACGACGATGTCGTCTCGATTGCAGCATTATCGCCGCCTGATTGTGATCGCGTCGACATCAATCCCTACTGTCTGGACTGGGGTGTGTCGCCGCACATCGCCGCCGCACGCGCCGGGGTGCGGATCGAGCCGGAACGCATTGCCGCCGCCTACGAACGGCTCGCCGCACGCTGCGAAGCGGTGGTCGTGGAAGGCACCGGTGGCTGGTATGCACCGATCGGCGAGTACGGCACGATGGCCGACATCGCACAGCGGCTCGAACTGCCGGTCGTGCTGACGGTCGGTTTGCGCCTGGGCTGTCTGAACCATGCGCTGCTCTCGGTCCAGGCGATCGGCATGTCGAACCTCAGGCTCGCCGGCTGGATCGGCAGCGTGCTCTCGCCGGACATGCCCGCGCTCGAAGAGAACCTCGCTACGCTCGAATCGCTGCTCGGTGTGCCAAGGCTCGCGTTGCTGCCGTACTCGATCGACCGATCTGGCGATGCCAGCCACGTCGCTGGCGCGGTCGCGGCGCTGTTCGACCGCTGACGGCGCTGATGCATTCGAGCCCCGCAGGCGCCGCCGCGGCTCGCTGCTTAAGTCTTTGACCTTGCGATGGAAATGACTGCTTCGTATGATGCGGCGTTCACCCGCCCGGCGCTTGAGGACAGGTCTTGAAGGGGACAATGTCTTGACGATCCAGCTGTCGCCGAATTGCTCGCTCACGCCGCGGGGCGCGGCGCTGTTCTTCGCCAGCATCTGCCTGGTGTCATTCTCGATTGCGCTGGCGATGGCCCTCAAGGGCCTGTGGCCGATATTCCCGTTCGCGGGCCTGGAAATGCTGGTGCTCGGCTGGGCGCTGCGGGCGAGCTTGCAGCGCCGCCACGATCGACAGACCATCACGGTGACGGAAGAGCGGGTGGTGGTGGAGACGCGGCGGCGCGACGGCCGCGAGCAAGTCGTGTTTCCGCGGCACTGGGCGCAGGTTAAACTGCGCCGCTCCGACACGCACCTGCATCCCAGCCGCCTGACGATAGAGTCGCATGGCCGCTCGTACGAGGTCGGCGGATTCCTGACCGAAGAGGAACGGCGGGCATTGGCCGGGCGGCTGATGCGTTCGGTAGGTCGTATCAATGAATCGCCGCCCCTGGAAATTGCGCCCGAAGGTGTAACAGCAGAATGATGACCAAAATCTCCCGACTACTGACCACCGCCCTGGTCGCCGGCACCATGTCGCTGGCCGCGCCCTGCGCGCACGCGGCCTGGACGCTGAACATGACGCCGGGCATCAGCGACATGTCGCGCAAGATCTACGCGCTGCACATGCTGATGTTCTGGTGGTGCGTCGCCATCGCGATCGTCGTGTTCGGTTTCATGATTTACTCGATGGTGCATTTCCGCAAATCCAAGGGCGCGGTCGCCGACCAGCATTTCCTGCACAGCAACCGCATCGAGATCATCTGGACCCTGGTGCCGGTGCTGATCCTGATCAGCATGGCGGTGCCGGCCGCACGGGTGCTGGTGCAGACCGAGGATCCGGTCGCCACCGACCTCACGATCCGCGTCACCGGCTATCAGTGGAAGTGGGGCTACGAATACGCCGACACCGGCGTCACCGTCCTGTCCACGCTGGCCCGCGACAGCAATCGCGCGCGCCAGCTCGACTCAGGCGTCGATCCGTTCTCGGTGCCGAACTATCTGCTCGAGGTCGATCATCCGCTGGTGGTGCCGGCCGGCGTCAAGGTACGGGTGCTGATCACCGCCAACGACGTGATCCATTCCTGGTGGGTGCCGGCGCTCGCGATCAAGAAGGACGCGATCCCGGGCTTCATCAACGAGGCCTGGTTCGACATCGATGCCGACAAGACCGGCACCTATCGCGGGCAATGCGCCGAGCTCTGCGGCCGCGACCACGGCTTCATGCCGATCGTGCTCGAGGTCAAGAGCAAGGCGGACTTCGACCAGTGGCTCAAGGCGCAGCAGGCCGCGCTCAAGCAGCCGGCCGCGACCACCCCGGGCGAATCGGCGAGCACGACCACCACCAGCCAGGCGACGGCGCCGCGCGCCCGACCCGGCGCCGGCTGACCGGGCGCTGACGGCTCCGTTCACCAGCAAGCATTTCACTGCAGCGAGACAATTAATGGCCAACATTGAACACAGCGCAGCCGCGCATGACGAGCATGATCACAAGCCGCACGGCTTCTGGAACCGCTGGCTCACCACCACCAATCACAAGGACATCGGCACGCTGTACCTGGTGTTCAGCTGCATCATGTTCTTCATCGGCGGCTCGTTTGCGATGCTGATCCGCGCCGAGCTGTTCAAGCCCGGTCTGCAGTTTCTCGATCCGTCGCTGTTCAACACCATGACCACGATGCACGCGCTGGTCATGATCTTCGGCGCGGTGATGCCGGGATTCGTCGGCCTGGCCAACTGGATGATCCCGATGCAGCTCGGCGCGCCCGACATGGCGCTGCCGCGCATGAACAACTTCAGCTTCTGGATCCTCCCGTTCGCCTTCACGCTGCTGCTGTCCTCGCTGTTCGTGCCCGGCGGCGGCCCGGCCGGCGGCTGGACCATGTATCCGCCGCTGACGCTGCAGACCGGCGCCGCGCTGCCGCTGATGATCTTCGCGGTCCATCTGATGGGCGCCTCCTCGATCATGGGCGCGATCAACGTCATCGTGACGATCATGAACATGCGCGCGCCCGGCATGACGCTGCTGCGCATGCCGCTGTTCGTCTGGACCTGGCTGATCACGGCCTACCTGCTGATCGCGGCGATGCCGGTGCTCGCAGGCGCGGTGACCATGCTGCTGACCGATCACTACTTCGGCACCAGTTTCTTCAATGCCGCCGGTGGCGGCGATCCGGTGATGTTCCAGCACATCTTCTGGTTCTTCGGGCATCCCGAGGTCTACATCATGATCCTGCCGGCCTTCGGCATCGTCTCGGAAATCATCCCGACGTTCTCGCGCAAGCCGTTGTTCGGCTACGACGCGATGGTGTATGCGACCGCGTCGATCGCGTTCCTGTCGTTCATCGTCTGGGCGCACCACATGTTCACGGTCGGCATGCCGCTGTCGAGCGAGCTGTTCTTCATGCTCTCGACCATGCTGATCTCGATCCCGACCGGCGTGAAGGTGTTCAACTGGTCGACCACGATGTGGCGCGGCTCGGTGCGTTTCGAGCCGCCGATGCTGTGGGCGATCGCGTTCCTGTTCCTGTTCTCGATCGGCGGCTTCTCGGGCCTGATGCTTGCGATCGCGCCGGCCGACTTCCAGTACCAGGACACCTATTTCGTGGTCGCGCATTTCCACTACGTGCTGGTGCCCGGCGCGATCTTCGCGATCATGGGGGCGGTGTACTACTGGCTGCCGAAATGGACCGGCCACATGTACAACATGACGCTCGCCAAGTGGCACTTCTGGCTGTCGGCGATCTTCGTCAACGTGCTGTTCTTCCCGCAGCACTTCCTGGGTCTGGCCGGCATGCCGCGCCGCATTCCGGACTACGCGACGCAGTTCGCGGACTGGAACATGGTGTCCTCGATCGGCGGCTTCGGCTTCGGCCTGTCGCAGCTGCTGTTCCCGTACCTGATCTGGCAGTGCGCCCGCGGCGGCGTCAAGGCCACCGAGCAGGTGTGGGAGAGCGCGCATGGGCTGGAGTGGGAGCTGCCCTCGCCGGCGCCGTACCACAGCTGGGTCGAAGCGCCGAGCATGGCGGTGCTCGAGCACGGCATTCCTCAGCACGGAGCCGGGGTCGATCACTAGGGCGCCGGCTCGGCCATTCGCATGAGCACACAGGCAAAAATCCAGATGGACCCCGCACAGCGCCGTCGGGTGCGGCGCAGCGCGCTGCTGCTGGGCCTGATCGTGCTGGCGTTCTATATCGGCTTCATTCTCTTTTCGGTGCTGCACGGCCACAAATGAGCAGCGGGGGTAAGACTACGGGTCAGCACCGCGGCCTGGTGTTCAAGCTGGCGCTGTTCGTGGCCGGCAGCTTCGCGTTCGGTTTTGCGCTGGTACCGCTGTACGACGTGCTGTGCTCGATCACCGGGCTCGGCAACCAGAAGAGCCTCACGCGCGCCTACGCGCAGGGAACCGGGTCGATCGAGCAGAATCGGACGCTGACCATCGACTTCATTGCCAATCTGCCGAGCGTCGGCAACTGGGAGTTCCGTCCGATCACAAAAACCATCCAGGTGCATCCAGGCCAGCTCTACGAGGCTGACTTCTTTGCGCACAATCTCACCGGACACGACACCACCGCGCAGGCGGTGCCGGACATCGTGCCGTCGAAGATCGCCGCCTGGTTTCACAAGACCGAATGCTTCTGTTTCTCGCCGCAGTCCTTCAAGCGCGACGAGCAGCGGGTGCTGCCGGTGCGCTTCTTCGTCGACCCCGGGATGCCCGGATATGTCGAGCACCTGACCCTGGCCTATACGTTCTACGATGTTCCCGATCGCGCCGCCAATCCCGGTTGACCGCGCGAGTTCCACCACAGGATAGAGACTAATGTCAGACACGCACGCGCACGCGGATTCCACCAAGTACTACCTGCCGCACAACAGTCCGTGGCCGATTCTCGGCTCGGTGGCGCTGTTCTGTCTGATGCTCGGCGGCGCGTCCTATCTCAATGAATGGGCCGGCGGCTGGGTCCTGATCCCGGGAGCGCTGCTGCTGATCACGATGTTCTTCTGCTGGTTCGGCACTGTCATCGGCGAGAATCAGCAGGGCGCATACGACAGCGCGCAGGTTGACCGCTCGTTCCGCATGGGAATGATCTGGTTCATCTTCTCGGAAGTGATGTTCTTCGCGGCGTTCTTCGGCGCGCTGTTCTACGCCCGGAACTTCTCGGTGCCGTGGGCCGGCGGCGAAGGCGTCAAGCTGCTGAACAAGCTGTTGCTGTGGAAGAACTTCAATCCGGCGTGGCCGACCAACGGTCCGGCGCATGTCGGCGGCCGCGCCGACGGCACCTTCGACGTGATTCCAGCCTTCGGTATCCCGGCGCTCAACACCGCGATCCTGCTCACCAGCGGACTGACCGTCACACTCGCGCACCATGCGCTCAGGTCCGGTCACCGCGGCGCGTTGAAATTCTGGCTGGCGTGCACCTTCCTGCTGGGCTTCACCTTCGTCGGTTTTCAGATACACGAGTACGGCGAGGCCTACCGGGAACTGGGCCTGCGGCTCTCCACCGGCATCTACGGATCGACGTTCTTCATGCTGACCGGGTTCCACGGCCTGCACGTGACCATCGGCGCGATCATGCTGGTGATCATCTGGCTGCGCGTCTGGCGCGGTCACTTCACGCCGAAACATCACTTCGCGTTCGAGGGCGTGGCCTGGTACTGGCACTTCGTGGACGTGGTCTGGTTGGGGCTGTTCATCTTCGTGTACTGGCTCTGACGACGCGCGATCGGCCGCGCCAGGCGTCAGATGTGGTGGCTCACGCAGCGGGTGCGCAGCCCGCCGGGGCGCTAGAGGATTGCGCCCCCCGAAAGGACGCGGGAACCGACCGGACGATGCAGATTCATCCGACTGCCCTGATCCAGGAAGGTGCCCGGCTCGGCGCCGGCTGCGTCATCCATGCCTACGCCCTGATCACGCGCCATTGCGAGCTCGCCGAGGGCGTCGTGGTGCACCCATTCGCCGTGATCGGCGGCGATCCGCAGGACCTGAGCTTCGACGCCGGCACGCAGTCGGGCGTTCGCATCGGCGCGCGTACCGTCGTTCGCGAACACGTCACGATCAGCCGGGCCACCCGGGCCGGCACCGCCACCGAGATCGGCCCCGACTGCTTTCTGATGGCGGCCTGCCATGTGGCGCATGATTGCCGGATCGGCAGCCGCGTGGTGATCGCCAATGCAGTGCAGCTGGCCGGGCACGTGCAGGTCGGCGATCGCGCCTTTCTCGGCGGCGGCGCCGTGATCCACCAGTTCTGCCGCATCGGCGAGGGCGTCATGATCGGGGGCGGCGCGCGCATCTCGCGTGACATCGCGCCGTTTGCGCTGGCCACGGAGCGCAATGCCGTGATCGGCCTGAATATCGTGGGCCTGCGGCGGCGCGGATTGCCGCGCGAGGCAGTGGACGAGATCAAACGCGCGTTCCGCGTGCTCAGTACGCCGGTGGGCAACCTGCGCGAGATTGCCGCATCGACGCTGCAGCGGGGCAGTTTCACCAGTGCCGAGGCACGCAGCTTTCTGGAATTCTTCCAGGGCGGACGCCGTGGTTTCGCGCGCGCGCGCCGCCGCGGCCCCGCCGACGAGGCGAACGTCAACGAGTAGCGCTTGGCCGCGTTTTACCTTCATCGGCCCGGGTCGGGCAGGCGCGCCTGGGCCGCCAGCGCCTGCAGCAGACCCCGAGCCGCCTGCTCCGAAAGATGAAACGTGCGCTCGAAGTCCGACAGCTCACCACCGTACGGATCGGGGATCTCGCGCAATCCCAGCTGCGGTGCGTAGTCGAGCAATAGCCGCACGCGATGACGCAGCTCAGGCGGAGCGAGCGCCAGGGCGGCCGCGCGATTCTGACGATCCATCACCAGGATGTGATCGAAGCGGACAAAATCCTGCACCACCAGCTGACGCGCGCGCAGTGCCGACAGGTCGATTCCGTGCGCACGTGCCACGCGCTGCGCGCGCTCGTCCGGAGGGTGGCCTGCGTGATAGCCGTGAGTTCCGGCGGAATCGGCATCAACGGCCAGATCGGGGTAAGTGCGTTGCGCCAGCGAGCGGAACACCGCCTCCGCCATCGGCGAGCGGCAGATATTGCCCATGCACACGAACAGGACGCGTACCGGTGCGGAACCCGGGCCCGGTCCCTGGCGTGTTGCTTGTGCGCTCATCAAGCGGCTCCTTTTGCTACCAGGCGGCATTCAAGTCAACCATCGCATCCATTCGATGTACTGACCGGGCAGGCAGCCCGCGTTTACCCATTAGAATGAGAATTTGAGAGTCGGAAATCACGGCAGTGACTGCACTTTCCCGCCGCTTCGCGCTCGCTTCGACCGATCTGTTGCGCGACGCGACCTATCGGCGCCTGTGGACCTCGATCCTGATCTCCTCGTTCGGCGGACAGGTGACGCTGCTCGCGCTGCCGCTGACCGCGGCAGTGCTGCTGCAGGCCTCCCCGACGCAGATGGGTTTCCTCACGGCGATGGAGATCGTGCCGTTCGTGCTGTTCTCCCTGCCGACCGGGGTTTGGCTCGATCGCGTACGCAAGCTGCCGGTATACGTGATCGGCGAGCTTTCCGTCGCCGGTGCGGTCGCGACCGTGCCGATCGCATGGTGGCTGAACGCATTGTCGATCTCCTGGCTGTACGTGGTCGGCTTCGTGATCGGCGCGGTCAATACCACCGCCGGCAGCGCGGCACAGGTGGTGCTCACCCAGATCGTGCCGCGTCAACGACTGGTCGAGGCGCACGCCAAGAACGCGCTGGCGCAGTCGACCGCCGAAGTCTCGGGGCCCGGGGCTGCGGGCGCGCTGATCAAGCTCACTGGCGCGCCGCTGGCGCTGCTCGCCGATGCCTTCCTGCTGCTGATATCGGCCTCGATCCTGCGCGGCGTGCCGGTGAAGGAGACCCCGAGCCAGACCAACACGCCGTTCTGGCCTGCAATGCGAGAAGGTCTGGACTTCGTGCGCAGTCACCCGTTGCTGGTCACTATGGCGAGCTGCGTCGGCACCTTTCAGCTGTGCGGCCAGGCCGCCACCGTGGTACAGATTCTGTTCGCCACGCGTTCACTGGGCCTGTCCGAGCGCGGCGTCGGCCTGAGCTACGTGGCGCTCGGCGTGGGCACGATTGTCGCCAGTGCCGTCGGTCATCGGTTGGCGCGTCGCTTCGGCCCCGGTCCGCTTCTGGTGTCCGGCTTCGGATTATGCGGTGCCGGCTGGCTGCTGCTCGCGCTCGCTCCGCTGAATGTCTATGGCGTCGCCGCGTTCCCGGTGATGCTGCTGATGTACGGCATGGGCGCGGTGTTCATCTTCATCAACTTCCTGGCGTTGCGCCAATCGGTCACGCCGGGCCCAATGCTCGGTCGCATGACCAGCACCATGCGCTGGCTGATTCTGCTGCCTGCCGGACCCGGGGCATTGTGGGGCGGTTGGCTGGGCGAACACTATGGGCTGCGCGCCTCGCTCGGCTTTGCCGGGGTCACGGGCCTGTCGCTCGCGCTGGTCGCGTGGCGCCTGCCGGTGATTCGCAGCGTCCGAACGCTGCCGACGTTCAAAGCGGAAGCGGTCGCGCCATTTTCCTCGGATCGCTAGCCTCAGTCATTCCAACACATTGATGCCGCTAGGATTTTAGTTAACTGACGTGCGGCGGCCGCGGCCGGCATCTGCCGCCGGTGCCGGAGCATGCGGCCTTGCAGGGTGCGGGTGGGTCGCATTTAGTGACGTCAAGGGCAACACAAATTGACAAAATGACGCTACACCGACGGTGGCATCCAGCTTGCCGGCAAGTCCTGCCGACACGGAGGCCTTGTCACCGACACATCGATCTGACGCAACGGGAGACCGATCAGTGCTTTCGGATATTGAAATTGCCCAGCGGGCGACCCTCGAGCCGATCACCGCAATCGCCGAGAAGCTAGGAATTCCTCGCTCGAGCCTCGAGAGCTTTGGCCACTTCAAGGCGAAGATCGGTTTCGAGTTTCTCGACAGCCTGAAATCCCGGCCCGATGGCAAGCTGATCCTGGTGACCGCGATCAGCCCGACGCCGGCCGGCGAGGGCAAGACCACGACGACGATCGGCCTCGGCGATGCGTTGAACCGCATTGGCCGCAAGACCGCCATCTGCCTGCGTGAGCCGAGCCTCGGGCCGGTGTTCGGCATGAAGGGCGGCGCCACCGGTGGCGGTCACGCCCAGGTCGTGCCGATGGAGGACATCAACCTGCACTTCACCGGCGATTTCAATGCGATCGCGCTCGCCAACAACCTGCTCGCGGCACTGCTCGACAACCACATCCACCACGGCAACGACCTCGGGATCGACGTGCGCCGCATCACCTGGCAGCGGGTGATGGATATGAACGACCGGGCGCTGCGCGACATCACGGTTTCGCTCGGCGGCCCGAGCAATGGTTTTCCGCGCCAGGACAGCTTCAGCATCGTCGTGGCCTCCGAGGTCATGGCAATCCTGTGCCTCGCCACCAGCCTCGCCGATCTGAAGAACCGGCTCGGCAACATCGTGGTCGGCTACACCTCCCACTTCAAGCCGGTGCACGCGCGCGAGCTCGCGGCCCACGGCGCGATGACGGTGCTGCTCAGGGACGCGCTGAAGCCGAACCTGGTACAGACCCTCGAGGGAAACCCCGCGTTCGTCCACGGCGGGCCGTTCGCCAACATCGCCCATGGCTGCAATTCGGTGCTGGCGACGCGCACCGCGCTCAAGCTCGCCGACTATGTCGTCACCGAAGCCGGCTTCGGCGCCGACCTCGGGGCCGAGAAGTTCATCGACATCAAATGCCGCAAGTCGGGACTGCGACCATCGGCGGCCGTCATCGTCGCCACACTGCGGGCGCTCAAGTACCACGGCGGCAGCCATCTCAGGGACGTGAACAAGGAAAACCTGGCGGTGCTGGAGCAGGGGATCACCAACCTGGAACGCCACGTCGACAACGTGCGCAGGCATTACGGCCTGCCGTGTGTGGTTGCGATCAATCACTTCACCTTCGATACCGAGGCGGAGATCGCGCTGCTGAAATCGAAAATGGCCGCGCACGGCGCGCCGGTGGTGCTGGCGCGCCACTGGGCCGACGGATCGGCCGGCGCGACCGAGCTGGCGCGCACCGTCGCGGAAATCGTCGACCGCCAGCCCTCGACCATGACGTTCGTGTACGAGGAGTCACTGCCCCTGTGGGACAAGATGAAGGCGATCGCCACCAAGATCTACGGCGCCGCCGATATCAGCGCCGATCGCAAGGTCCGGGAGCAGATCCGACAGCTGCAGGACTCGGGCTACGGTCACTTCCCGGTGTGCGTGGCGAAGACGCAGTATTCCTTCTCGACCGACCCGTCGGCTGTGGGCGCCCCGTCGGGGCACACGGTCAACGTTCGCGAAGTGAAACTGGCCGCCGGCGCCGAATTCATCGTGATGATCTGCGGCGACATCATGACCATGCCGGGCCTGCCGAAGGTTCCCTCGGCGGTCAAGATCGACATCGACGACCAGGGTAATGTCGTCGGCCTGTCCTGAACCACCGGGATCTAGGCCGGCACGCGCCGCTTGCGCACCGCGAAGAACAATTGCCGGTGCTCGCCTGAGCGCATGATCCTCGCCTGGCCGAGCCCGACCAGCACGTAGAGAATGTTCAACGCCATCAGGCTGGTCGGAATATGCCTGGTGCGTCGCGCCGCGGCGAGCGCGTCCTTGGCGGTGACGCCATTCCTGCCGCCGAGGTGGCCCTGCACATAGTTGACCGCTGCCCGGTTGACGACGTTGAAATATCCCGACCCGCGGCGCGTCTTCGACAGCGAGAACGACAGAACGAAGTAATAGTCCGATGCCTCGAATACGTGATAGGTCTGGCGTACCGCCTCGACGCGACCGCGATACTTCAGACCCTGCTGCAGCTTTCTGATATTCATTGGTTCTCCCCACGCATGGATTTTTCAGGTTGGCCTGCGCCTGCCACGGCGTACTGTCGTGCAGCAACAGCCGTCCTGCAAGCCGCGCACCGCGAATCTAATGCCTGGCCATAGTGTGCCGCACGTCACAGGCGCGCGGCGTGGCCCGTGACGGCTGTTGCCACGCGCGCACCAGCTCGCCGGCATCGAGCAGTTGCAGCGGCCTGCGCACACCCGAAGTGGCGGCCCCGGCTTGATAAATTGTTATGCCGGTCATAGACGAAGTCGATCCTTGCGCCCACTCTAAATTATATGGTCATCAGCAACCAGGACCCGGTTCCGCGCGAGGCCGCCCGCCACGGCAGGGCCGGCGGCCCGGTCGCGCCGTACTCGGGCCGGCCCGGCCGCGCGCTGCTGCGCCGGTGGCTGATTGCGGCCGCGAGCGCTCTGCTGAGCGTGGTGCTGGCGATGGTGCTGAGCGCGCATGCGGCGGGTGCCGGAGTCTGGTGGAGCGCGATGCAGTTTGGCGCGTTGACGCTGCTGTTCGCCGCGCCGTGGGTGCTCGCCTGGCAGCTGTGGTCGGGCCGCACGGCGGCCAGCGATGGCATCGGCACGGCCGATGCCGTCGATGCGGATTGGGTGTCGCTGGTGGCGCCTCTGACCGGCTACTCGGTCACGATCAACGATGCGCAGCGCCGTCTGCTTTGGGTCAATGAGAGTTTCACGCGCCTGACCGGGTACACGCGCGAAGAAGCCATCGGGCGGCACACCAGCGACCTGCTCTATTTCGAGGGCACCGATGCGGCCACGGTGGCGCGCGTCCGCGAGGCATTCCAGGCGCGGTGCGGCATCCGGTTCCAGATACTCGTTCGCGGCAAGGACGGCCGCGAATGGTGGCTCGACACCGATGCGCGACCCCTGCTCGGTGCGCACGGAGAGCTGCGCGGATGGATTTGCATCCAGGCCGATATCACCGAGCAGGTGCGCATCCGCGAGGAGCTGCGGCGCTCGGAGCGGGAGATCTCCTATCTCGCCTATCACGATCCGCTCACCGGGCTTGCCAACCGGTTGGGCTTCCGGGCGAAATTGGACGAGCTTCTGGCCAACGCCGGACAGACCGGCACGCGCTGCGCGGTGATCCTGATCGACCTGGACCGCTTCAAGCACGTGAACGACACGCTCGGGCATGACGTCGGCGACAAGCTGCTGACCGAGGTCGCCCGCCGCATACGCGGCAGCGTCCGGGAATCCGACCTCGTCGCGCGACTCGGCGGCGATGAGTTCGTGGTCGTGATCTCCGAGCCCAAGGGGGACGTCGATCTCGAGGGCATCGTCGCGAACGTGTTCAGGCAGCTGGGTGGCAATATCGAACTGCCCGGGCGCGTCATCTACACCTGCGCGAGCGTCGGGGTGGCGATATCGCCGCGCGATGGCACCGATGGCTCGACGCTGCTGCAACACGCCGACGTCGCGATGTACGCGGCCAAGGACCAGGGCGGTGATTCGTACCGCCTGTTCGAAGCATCGATGCTCGACAGCGTCGAGCGCCTGGCGCTCGAGGTCGAGCTGCGTGGTGCGGTCGAACGGCGCGAGCTGGTGCTGCACTACCAGCCGCGGGTGGACACCATCAGCGGCCGCCCGACCGGATTCGAAGCGCTGGTGCGCTGGGATCATCCGACCCGCGGCCTGATCGCCCCTGCGCTGTTCATTTCGATCGCGGAAGAGACCGGGCTGATCGAGCCGATTGGCCAGTGGGTCCTGGAAACCGCATGCGCCGGCCTTCGCACCTGGCTCGATGATGGCGGCGAGCCGTTGCGGCTGTCGGTAAACCTCTCGCCATTGCAGCTGGTGCGCGACACGCTGCCGGAACGCATCGCCTCGGTCCTGTCAGCCACCGGAATCCCGGCCAGCTTGCTGGAGCTCGAGATCACCGAATCCGACGCGATGAAGTCGCCGGAGATCACCGAGCGGCATCTGGCGCGGCTCAAGGCGCTCGGGGTGCGCCTGTCGATCGACGATTTCGGGACCGGTCACTCCTCGCTGTCACGCCTGAAGCTGCTGAACGTCGACTGCCTGAAGATCGACCGCACGCTGGTGACCGATTGCGCGGCGGACCCGTACGACGCGGCGCTGTGCCGGGCGACGATCGCGCTGGGGCGGGCCCTCGGGCTCGAGGTGGTGGCCGAAGGCGTCGAGACGCAGGAGCAGTGGCAGTTTCTCGCGCAGGAGCACTGCAGCGCGATCCAGGGCTACCTGATCGCGCGGCCGATGCCCGCGGCGGACGCATTTGCGTTCCTGCGCACGGCGCTGGAAATGCCGCGACTGCGCTCCACCGGCTCGCAGCGCAGGCTCTAGAGCGGGGGAGTCTACGCCGCGCGCAGATGCCCGCGCTTCACCCAATAGGTCGCTCCGCGGCGCGAGCTCAGCATGCGCCGATGGCCCGGCGGGTTGCGGATCCAGCTTCCGGCGCCGTACACCCCATGCTCATCGAGCAACTCACCGCTCAGCACGAAGATCTCCTCGCCGCCCGGACAATCCGCCGGTGCCAGCATCGTCCCGGCGCTCAGCCGCTCCATCGTCACCCGCTCCGCCGCGGCGCCCGCGGCATAGAGCAGCAGGCACGTGTGCCCATCGACCTCTCCTCGCTGCCAGCGCGCCGACTTGGTGTCCACGACCGTACGGTGCTTCTCGGTCAATGGCATCTGTCTGAGCTTGACCAGGATGATGCAGCCGGGCTCCGTTCGCGGACGGTGGTGGCTTCCGGGCGGGTTGCGCACGTAGCTTCCCGGCGGGTAGTCACCATGCTCGTCGGAGAATATTCCTTCGAGCACCAGGAATTCCTCCCCAAGCGCATGATCGTGCGGCGGGAAGATGCTGTGCGGCGCATAGCGCACCAGCGAGGTCGCGCGCGCGACCTCGCCTCCGATGCGGTCGAGCGGCCGGCGCTCGACCCCATGCTGCGGCGATGCAATCCACGGCAGCCCATCGGTCGCGATCACCACGCGCTGCGAGAAGTCCGAGTTTAGCCGCTCGTTCAGCATTTCAGCTCTTGCTGCCGGCAATCACCTTCATGAGCTCGCTCGATACCCGTTCGTCGATCTCGGCCGCGCGCTGCAGCTCTACCGGATAGCGCACCTGCGCCTCGACGCCGGCCGTCGTGAAGTGCAGTTGCACCTGCGGCATCGCGTCACCGACCGAACTGGAGGCCGTGGTCTTCTCGATCTGCCGGGTCTGGCGCACGATCTCCTCGCGATACTCCTTGACCACCGCGCTCACCGCCGCCTGCAGCTTGTCCTTCAGCGCCACGTAGTCGCACCCCGCGGGCAGACTCAGCGTCGTTTCATGCCAGGCGAAGTTCACTCCGGGAATCTGTTTGAACATTCCGCCCGAGGACTGGAACACGATCGAGTTCGCAAACGCGACCACCCTGCCGGTCGCTCCGAGCGGCCCTTGCGGGTTGAGCTCCATCAGATGCATCCGGACCAGTCCCAGGTCGATGACCTCGCCGGTCACGTTGCCGATCTGTACCCGGTCGCCGACACGGATACCGTATTTTCCGATCAGGAAGAAATAGCCGACGATCGACACCAGCACGCTCTGCATCGCGACCGCCACCCCGGCGGTCAGCAGTCCGGCGAAGGTCGCAAACGAGCTCAATTCCGTGACGAACGTGAGGGCCAGGATGACGACCACCAGCGTCCAGAGCGTCACATTGCGCAGCAACAGCAGCTGGTATCTGCGGTGCGGATCGTGGGTATAGCGAAGCACCGCGCGCCGCCACAACTCGGCGCCCGCGAACACGATTGCCAGCATCCCCAGCAGGATCCCCACGCGGATCGCAAGCGCGGTCCTGGCCTCCCCGGATTGATGCTCGACGGCTTCCCGCCACTTCTTCAGGTTGTGGCGATACTGCTGCAGCAGCACCCCCTCCTTGCTCAGCGGCAGCAGGATTGCCGAGGTCTGCTTGAACAGCCAGGCCAGGGTATCGAGCTGGTCGCGCACCGCCTTCAGCGCCGCGCCATGGGCGTTGTCAGCCTGGCTCGCCAGCGCGTCGCTGCGGGCCGTGAGCTGCTGGAGTTGCTCGAGCGGCTGCGCGCGGATCTTCTGGAACGTTGCCGCCAGCGCTGCGGTGCCGCGATCGACCGTGTCGATCGTGCTGATCTTCTCCGACAGCCGCAGCGCATTGCCAGCGAGATCCCAGATGCCCACGCGCGCCGAGGCATTGCCATTGCCGGAGTACACCGCCGGCACGGACGCTGCCGGCGTCTTGCCCGCCGCCGCCGCCGGGCTGGTCGTGGCCGGCGCGGGCGCGGCCGCGATCGCAGTCGACGGAACCGAAGCCGCAATCGCGTCGATGTGTGCCTTCAGCGCGTTGGCACCCGCCGTCTTGTCATCACTCTGGCTGACGAACTGGGCCATCGTGTCGAGCAGGTTCGCTCTCGCGTCAACCATGGCGAGCTCACTTTGCAGCTCCGACAGTTTCTCCTCCAGATCGCTCTTGCCGCCCTTCGACGCCGCGGCCAGCTGCCGCCGATCCTCATCCATTTCGGCCTGGAGGGCTTGGTGCTGCGCCTGCAATTTCTTCTGCAGCGCCTCCAGATTCTGCAGCGACGAGGCGCCGTCGCCGCCCGATTGCGCGCTGCTCGCCTCGCTGCTCAGCAGCTCCGCATTGGCCCGCGCAATCTCGAACGCCAGTTCGACCACCTGAGTCGCCGTCTGCTGGTTGGCATAGAGGATCAGCAGATCACTCGGTTGACTGGCGGTCTGTTGCTGAGCGCCCAGTGTCCGATACCAATCGACCGTTTCGTCCAGGATCTGCACCACCTGCTCGCCGGTCAGCACGGAGACATGAGCGCTCGCAGCTGTAGCGACGGGGGCGGACGCGACGGGGGCGGACGCGGCTGGGGCCGACGCGGCCGGAGCCGACGCGGCCGGAGCGGGCGCGGCCAGGACGGGCGCCAGCACGCCCGTTGCAAACGCGACGCCCACGGCGGCGCCCACAATGGCTATCGAGACCGATCGACAGATGCCCATCGGCAAATCGTACCGCATCTTCCGTGACCGCTGTGCTGCCGGGCGCAGCGCAGGCTTACTGGTGCGAGGCTCCGAGCAGCTCGAGCGTCAGTTGATCCGGGGCACCGCCAAAGTACCGGTCCAGCGCGTCCTGGAACACGCGTTGGTCCGGACCAGCCTGCAGGAACAACGTCATCGATGAGCGGAATTTCAAATCGTCGGGCGGCGCGAACAGCTGCGTAACCGACGGCCGGTTGGCGTCAACCGCCAGGCGCGCACACTGCCTGAGCCGGTCCCCCAGCAGCGGGTGTTGCAGATACGCCCGGGCCTCCGCCAGCGAGGAAATCGCAAACCGCCTGGCCAGCCCGCTCGAGCCGAGCCCGCGAAGTTGCGGAAACACGAACCACATCCAGTGCGAGGTCTTCTGGCCCGAACGCAGTTCGGCCACGACCTGTTCGAACACGCCGGCCTGGGCGTCCACGAATCGCTTCAGGTCGTATGGGTCAGGCATCGCTGGTGGGTACCGCAGATCGCACGGAACCCGTAAGCTCGCGCTGGTCCCGACGCGATGAGTATGCCACGCAGTGCCCGGAAGGCGTCGATGAGAAACTGGCTGATCACCTGTGGCGTCATCCTGATCGTGCTCGGTCTGCTGTGGCCGCTGATCACGCGCCTTGGGCTTGGCCGGCTGCCGGGCGACATCGCCATCCACCGCCCCGGCATGGATCTTTATCTGCCGATCACGACCTCGATCATCGTATCGATCGTGCTGTCGCTGCTACTCTGGTTGCTGCGACGATAGCCTCTGACCGGTAGCAGGCCCCATCGGATGGCGCGCCTGCGAAGACCACCGGACCGCTTACCGCACGATGCGCGGCCGTGCGCTGCTGGAATGGGCGGACTCTGACACTCGCAGCGTGCTCGTTGGATTATCAATGGCACGACGCCGCTCGTTGCCGACAAGCAACAACAACCGGCCGCAACCGATTCCGTCCATCAGGTGATGATCCTGGTCACGATCAATCGGCACACCGGCGTGATGACGCACGCCCAGGTCGTAGGCACGCCGGTGAGGGCTGCGCTGCCGCTATAGCGCGCCCGCTCAGGCGCACCCCGCGGACCGTCGTCTACTTGTTGATCGTCGCGGCCGCGGCGGCGCAGGCCACTTCGTCCTGCGAACCGGTACCGCCGGAACAGCCGACCGCGCCGATGATCTTGCCGTCCTCGAGCAGCGGAATGCCGCCCCGCGAGGCGATGATGTCGTCCAGCGTCAGGATGTACTTGAAATCGGCCTTCTGAATGGCGTCTTCGAATGCTTTGGTCGGCCGCCGATATTTCACCGCGGTGCGCGCCTTGTGCTCGGAGATTGCAATCGAGGCGAGCTGGGCGCCATCCATGCGCATGAAAGTGACCAGGTTGGCGCCGGAGTCGACCACTGCGACGTTGATCTGCCAGCCGCGCTTGGCGGCCTCGGCTACGGCTGCCTGTGCCACGGCCTGCGCACGCTGCAGCGAGATCGGCGCACCGTACGGCACGCTGAACGGCATCTTGTCGGGAACGGCATCGAGCGGGTTCGGGGCCGGCTCGGCCTGATCCGCGGCCAGGCCAATATCGGCGCCGAGCAGCATGGCAGTGGCCAGCAGCAACGTCACGGTACGAAATCTCATGCTTGATACTCCCCTGAGGCGATTCTGCGGCGGATCGTGTACCGACCCGCTCGCCTACCTTAATTGGAGAGCGCAGCGAGGTAAACCCGCACCGCGGCTCAGGCGGCGATATTCTGTGCTTCGAGCGCCAGCATCACCTTCTTGTGTTCCGCCAGCAGACCGTCGACCAGCACCCGCGCACCATCCAGCTTGCCTTCCGCGGCGGCCACTTCCACGTCCTTGCACAGGTCTGCAAATACCATCGCGCCCACGTTGGCACTGCTCGACTTCAGGGCGTGCGCTGCCTGCCGGATGCCCTCGCAGTCATTGGAGGCGGTCGCGGTACGAAGCGCTTCGGTGAGGGCGAGCGAGCTCGAAGAATAGATCCCAAGCACTTTGGCAAGCAGGTTCGGGCCGCCCGGCCGGTGCAGTGCCCGGATGCGCCCCAGCGCCTGTCGGTCCAGCACCGCATCCGAGGCTCTGGGTTCTGGATCTGCCGCCACGTTGTCGGGCGCGCAGGACTCGAGCACCTGAAACAGCTGCTCGCTGGTAAACGGCTTGCTCAGGTAACGATCCATCCCCGCGGCGAAGCATTTCTCGGCGTCCCCGGTCAGTGCGTTCGCGGTCAGCGCCACGATCGGAGTGCGCGAACGCTGCTGTTCCTTCTCCCATTCGCGGAACCGGCTGGTGGTCGCGTAGCCGTCCAGCTTCGGCATCTGGCAGTCCATCAGCACCACTTCATAGCGATCCACGGCGAGTTTCTCGAGCGCTTCCTCGCCGCTCCAGGCGCTCACGGCTTCGATGCCCAGTTCCTGCAGCATCGCCTGCGCGACTTCCTGGTTCACCGGGTTGTCCTCGACCAGCAGAACCCGGCGGATGCGTGACCCTTTGGCTGCGACCCGCGTGGCCCCCGGGGAATTCTGCTTCGAGGCATCGTTGGCGGCATCGGCGCCCAGCGACTGGTGGGTCACGAGCGAGGCCAGGCAGGCGTGCAGTTGTGCCCGGCGTACCGGCTTGCTCAGCCACGCAGTGGCGCCGTCCGCCGCGTTGTCCGCCAGCGGCGCGCTCGACAGCGCCGAGCTCATCATCAGCATCGGGATGCCGGCCGATTGCGGCCGCGACCGGATCGTCGAGACCAGCGCCGCTCCTTTCATGTCCGGCATCTGTCCGTCGAGGATCAGGACATCGAATTGACCGGCCAGCGCCTTGTCGAGGATCTCCAGAGCTTCCGCGCCCGAGCGCGCCTCCCTGACCACCACGCCCCAGCTCACAAGGTGATGGCGCAGGATCTCGCGGTTGGTCGAGTTGTCGTCAATGATCAGCATGCGGGTACGGTTCAGAACCGTGGTGCGCCGCTCGCGCTCGGCGGTCGGATCGGCGGACAGCGGCACCGAGAAAAAGAACGTCGAGCCGATTCCAGGTGTGCTCGAGACGCCGATCTGCCCGCCCATCAGCTCCACCAGCTGCTTGCAGATCGCCAGACCGAGCCCGGTGCCGCCGTACTGGCGCGTGGTCGAGCTGTCCTCCTGCGCGAACTGCTCGAAGATCGCCGCGCAATTCTCCGGCTTGATGCCGATGCCGGTATCCTTCACCTCGAACCGGAACACCGAATTGATCAGGCCCGATCCTTCGTAGCGCACGGTGATCTTGACTTCCCCGCGCTCGGTGAATTTCACCGCATTGCTGATCAGATTGATGATCACCTGACGCAGCCGCTGGCCATCGCCGCACACCCGCGTCGCAAGTTCCGCCGGTATATCGCACACCAGCTCCAGGCCCTTGCTGTGGGCGCGCTCGGCGAGAATGTCAACCGCGTCTTCAACGATGTCGCGCAGACAGAACGCAGCAACGTCGAGCTCGAGCTTGCCGGCCTCGATCTTCGAAAAATCGAGGATGTCGTTGATGATGTCGAGCAGCGCGCTGCCGGATTGATGAATCGTCGCGGCATAACGGCGCTGGCGCGCATCCAGCGTGGTCGAATGGCGCAGCAGCTCCGCCATGCCTAGCACGCCGTTCATCGGCGTGCGAATCTCATGGCTCATCCGCGCCAGGAATTCGCTCTTTGCGCGGCTCGCCTTTTCGGCCCGCTGCAGCGCCTCCCGCGCTTCGGCCACTGCAGCATCCAGGCTCACGGTGCGCTCGCGCACGCGTTTTTCCAGCTCGTTCTGGTGGATCCGCAGCGTCAGGTCCCGGCGTTCGAGTTCGGCCAGCATCTCGTTGAAATCGTCGATCAGCGCGCCGAAGTCGTCGTCAACCTGCTTGCGTGCGCGGATCGAGAAATTCTTGCTCGAGCACACATTGCGCGCGACCTGCGCCAAGTCGCGGATCGGTGCCGAAATGAAACGCTGCAGGCGGATCGAGAGCGCATAGGCGACGACCAGCGCCAGCAGCAAGCCCATCAGCATGTGACCCGGAGTTCCGGGCAATTGCCCGTAGATCCGCGTCAGTTTCGCATCGACGTGGATCGTGCCGATCCGCTGGCCCGCGAGCAGGACCGGAGCCTGCAGCTGTACGTTCATCAGGCTGGTGAACCGGATCGCCTGCGTGGCGCGTCCCGCCGCATCGATGGACCAGGAGCGCAGCCGTTCCGAGGTCGGTTCGGTCTCCGCCCCGAACGCCACGTCCGCTACGACGTTGCCCGCGGCATCGAACAGCGCCACCGCCCGGATGTCGGAGTCGGCGTGCAGCGATCCGAGCAACCTGCGCGCAAGCGCGCGATTGGACTGCTGCAGCGGGGCCGCCGCGGTCTCCCCCACCGCGCTCACCATCCGCAGCAGCTGTTGAGCCTGGCTGTCGCGTAGCGACAGCAACTGCCCGCACGCATACAATATGCACGCGATCACAGCCGCGACTGCGGCCGCGTACACCACGATGACGCGCAGCTTCGAGCCCAGCGACAGGTTGCCCACCCATTGCATCACGACTCGACGTCCTGCCTGGTCGCGCTGGCGGATGCGTCCTGATCACTGCCGCCATGGTGCGCGTCGCGCAGCAAGTACTCGAGGGCGGCCGCAGGAATCGGCTCGCTGATCAGGTAGCCCTGGGCCTGATCGCAGCCGTGCGCGCGCAGGAATTCCAGCTGCTCGGCATTGGCGACGCCTTCGGCGATCACTTTGAGCTCGAGCTCGCGCGCCATGGCGATGATGGCGGCGCAGATGGCCGCGTCGTCATCGCTGGTGTGCAGATCCTTGACGAACGAGCGGTCGATCTTCAGCGCATCGACCGGAAACTGCCGCAGATACCCCAGCGAGGAGTAGCCGGTTCCGAAGTCGTCGATCGACAGCGTGACGCCGGCGGCGCGAAATCGCTTCATGCAGGCGGTGGTGTCATCGACGTTGCGCATCAACAGGCTTTCGGTGATCTCCAGCTCGAGCTGTTCCGGCTTGACCCCGTATTGGTAAAGCACGCGCAGCACTGACTCCACGAAGTCCGCGCGCGCGAATTGCTGCACCGAGACGTTGACGGCGATGGTCAGATATCCCAGGCCTTCGGCGTCCCAGGCGCTGAGCTGCTTGCAGCACTGGTGGATTACCCAGTCGCCGAGCTCGGCGATCAGCCCGGTTTCCTCCGCCACCGGGATGAAGGCGTCAGGGGCAATCCATCCGCGGGTCGCGTGCTGCCAGCGCAGCAGGGCCTCGACGCCGATGATCTTGCCGCTCGCGAGATCGATCTTGGGCTGGTAGTAGATCTGGAATTCGCCGTTCTGAAACGCGCTCCTGAGATCGTTCTCCAGTTCGAGGCGGCCGAGCGAGCGCACTGCCATCGAATGGCCGTAGAACGCGTAGCCGTTTCGGCCCTGGTCCTTGGCCTGGTACATTGCCATATCGGCTTTGACCAGCAGGTCCTCGATATCGGTTCCGTCCTGGGGAAACAGCGCGATGCCGATGCTCGGCGTCACGACCAGGCGATGTCCGCCGCAGTCGAGCGGCTCCGCCAGCGAATGGCGTATGCGGTTGGCGACCGTCGCGGTCTGAGCCTCATCGCTCAGCCCGGTCAGCAGCACCACGAATTCATCGCCGCCCAGGCGCGCCACGCGCGCCTGCGCGCGCCGCTCGGTGTCGGCGGGCGGCGATGCCGTGTCGGGAGGGCGGGCGCTCTGCTCCAGCCGGCGCGCGACGTTCTTCAGCAACGCGTCGCCCACGGAATGGCCGAGGTTGTCGTTGATGCGCTTGAAGCGGTCGAGGTCGAGGTACAGCAGCGCCATCATCTGGCCGTTCTGTCTGGCGGCCCGAATTGCGCCGCCGGCCTCGCGCACGAATTGCTGCCGGTTCGGAAGGCCGGTCAGAATATCGTAATACGCAAGATATTCGATCCGGGCCTTGGCCTTCTGCCGCTCGGTGGTGTCTCGGGTAATGATCAGCAGCGTGCCGTCGGATTGGGGACGCAGTCGCGCCTCGAATGAGCGCTGATCCTTGCCACGACCGTAGCCGAATTCATATGTGCTGAGCTCCGAGCGGCTGATGCCGCCGACGGCCTGCCGCGCCGCGCGCGCCACGCCGGCCGGCAAGATCTGTTCCAGCTGCTTGCCGACCAGGCTTGCGCCGTTGCGCCTGTCATCGCCGGTGATGTGTTCCAGCAGCACCCCGTCGCGACCGACGATGAATATCGTATCGGGC
Source organism: uncultured Gammaproteobacteria bacterium (assembly GCA_963701975.1). Taxonomy (GTDB): domain Bacteria; phylum Pseudomonadota; class Gammaproteobacteria; order Steroidobacterales; family Steroidobacteraceae; genus FEN-1191. The sequence goes on along the minus strand of OY969692.1, from coordinate 936,870 downwards.
AGCGCCTGCAGCAGCGCCCGGTTCTTCTGCTCGCTTAGCTGCAGCGCACGCATGTTGTCGCGGGCGCGCAGTATGAATCCGACGCGATGCGGCAGCGTCGGCCACAGCACCGGCTTGTGGATGAAGTCGGTGGCGCCGACCTGATAGGCCTGCGCGATCGACGCGGTGTCGTCGTGGCCGGTGACCATCACGATCGGTACATCGACCCCGGGGCTCAGCAGGCGCAGCGTGGCGCACAGCTCAAAGCCGTTGCTGCCCGGCAGTTCGACGTCGAGCAGCACCAGGTCGGGCTTTTCTCGCTCGAAGGCGCAGAGCGCATCGCGGCTGTTGCTGGCGATCGTGGCATCGAAACCCGCCTGCTGCAGCGTCTCGCTGGCCAGCAACGTAAAGGCCGGATCATCATCGATGATGAGCACGCGCCGTCGCGGGTACCCCTGGAACTGCAGCACTGATTCGTTGATTGTTGTTGCTGACATGGTCTATCGGGCTGTAAAAACACACTGTGATCAACGTTATATGAGGCTATCGGCCGCGTGCTGGCGGCAAGCCCGCAATTTCCTTAACAATGACCGGAGAAGCGGGCGCTGGGCCGGAGAATCGAGAACCGGGTCACATTGCGCCGGGGCTCGCGCGAGCGCACCGCGCGGCCACTAAGTGCTCAATTTGGAATGGATATCCTGGAATAGATATCGAGCGCGCCGCCCAGCAGGGTCGCGACCAGGCCGGCCCACAGCAGCCGCTGATCGGACCGGCGCCAGGTGTCGTGTGCATACGCGGCCTGGAAACGCCGGAAGATGTTCGCGCTCACGGCGTCGACCGCACGCTCGGCGCCGCTCGCCATGCGCGCGGCACGATTGAGCACGCGCCCGACCCGCAGCGCCGGCCAGGTGAGCAGCACGGCACCGGATAACGAACAGGCGCTGGCGGCGACGGCGGGTGCGTTCATCGGAGCGCGGTCACGTCAGCGGTCGCGCCCGGGACGCGCGGGCGCGTGCGGCGGCGCGTGGCTCGCGCGCGCGCGCGCGAACGGCGCTAGCGCGCGCAGCGCCTTTGGCGGGTTGCAGCACGACCTCGTGCCGCAGCACCTGGGACAGCTGCGACAGCGTGGTGTAGGTCACGCCGTTGGCAAGCAGGCCGTTCTCCAGCCTGCTCAGCTCCGCCTGCGTCATGCCGGCGCGCCTGGCCACCTCGGCCTGCGTGGCACCGAGCGCCAACCGCGCCGCGCGCAATTTGCGCCCGAGCGCCACCAGCGCGGCCTGGGCATCGTAGGCAGCGCGCGCAACCGGGTCGCGCTCGATCCGCTCGAGAATCCGGGTCGACACTTCGGTGGTCGAATTCGACCGTCTGCTCATCGGTAGCCCTCGATGCGCTCCTTGAACCGCTCGATGACCTGCGTGGCACTCTGATCCCGCGCCAGCGCCGTCATCGCAAACAGCACCAGGCGCTGATCGCGCGCACGCCAGCCGAATACCAGCGTGCAGTGAAACGCGTCCAGCACCGTGAGCTCGAAGCCATTGCGCCGCGCGTTCGGCCTGGAGAGTTCCGGCGGCAACCCGTCGCGCAGCCAGCCGTCATGCACCAGCGCCCAGCCGCGCGCGGCACTGTCGCGCAGTGCCCGCGGGCCTGTCAGCAGCGCCGCGATGTCGTCCTCGACTCGCGGATGCACTTCGCTGCGCTTTGGTTTCAGGCACGCTCCTTTATATGTTTTTAAATATAGGAGGTCAATCCGCCCGCGCGCCCGCGAGGGTCTTGCGCTTCGACCAGCGGCAGTCGCACCCGGCGCGCGTGGCGCATTACTGTCTCAAAACAAGCCATAGCATTCGCTATTTGACGACTGATAGTATCTTACCTGTACCAATAGCCTCTTTCAGCGGCGGATCCGGTCAAGCCCACCCCGTACCGTTCCGCCTCGCGGCAGATCCTGGCGCCGTGGCCGGCCTCGCGCTCTCGAGGCGGCGCCACCCGGCGGGCCACGGCGTTATGATGACATTGGGCCTGGCCGGGTCGAGCGCGGTCGCGGCAGCGCCACAGCCGACCCCATCCGGTCAACGCGACGGGACTTCAATCGTTCTAGCCGCTTATCGGGGTCGGCACGCCGGGGCGGTTGCCGGGGAGAACTTTCATGGGACAACTCACCGAAATGCACGGGTGGCCCGGTCAACGCAGTGAAGCGCTGGATCCGAGCCCGGGGTCGCTGCGCCCCTGGGTGCTGCTGCCCGGCATCGTGGCGCTGAGCGCGCTGCTGGCGAGCTGCGGCGGCTACGGCAACTGCGATCACTGCGGTTACAACAACAACTACAACAACTACAGCCCCTACGAAGTCTCTTACGGATTGGTCGCCGGCAATTTCAAGGGCAATGCTCTGCCCTCGATCGTACAGACGAGCACCGTGTTCATGGGGGGTCCGCCCTTCCCGGGCAACCTCAAGGCGTATCTGGCGACCGCGGCCGGCGCATTCGCCGCGCCGGTCCTCAGCAGCGACGCGGACAACCCGCTGTTCCTTGCTGCGGCCGACCTCAACGGCGACGGCCTGCCCGACATCGTCGCGGCGAGCTTTGACGACGGTGCGCTCGCGGTCTCGTTCAACAATCTGCAGAGCCCGGGGACCTTCAATCCGCCGCTGGTGCTGTCTTCCCCCGGCGCCTCGCAGGTGGCGATCGGCGACATGAATGGCGATGGTCTGCCGGACCTCGTTTCGGCAGACTACAACGTCTCGTTGTTCCTGCAGACCTCCCCGGGTACCTTTGCCGCGCCGATCGCGCTGTATTCCGGCGGCGCCAACTGGGTCGCGGTCGGCGATCTCAACGGTGACGGCATTCCGGATATCGCGTTGACCGACAATGTGGGGGTCAAGGTGCTGATGCATACCGGGGCGGCCGCGGCGAGCACCTATGCCGCGCCGGTCTCGGTATTCACGCCGACCCCGAATCCGTCCAACCAGGGCGCCAATCTGATCGCGATCGCCGACGTCAATGGCGATGGGCTGAAGGACCTGATCATCACCGACCCGGGGCCGCCGGGCGGCGCCGCGCCGACCGTGTCGGTGCTGCTGCAGGATGCGGCCAATCCCGGCCAGTTCCTCCTCGCAGCGAACTACCCGATAGCCGCTGGCAGCGCGGCCCAGGCGATCGTGGTGGCCGACGTGAATGGGGACGGGCTGCCGGACATCATCATTGGCGGAAGCGCCGCGGTCGACGTGTTGCTGCAGAATCCGGCCGCCAAGGGCACGTTTCTGGCCGACGCCAGCTACGCGGTGCAGAACGCCAACCAGATCGCGATTGCCGACGTCAATGGCGACGGGCTGGTCGATATCGTCATCGCCACCGGGGTGTCGCATCCGGTCGTCAACGGCGTGATCACCAACGGCCCCGGCGTGCTGCTGCAAAGCGCGTCGGCGCCGGGTACGTTCACCGCGCTGCAGGATTTCCCGTAACCGGGAATTGAGCGGGCGGTCCGGCAGCAGACCGGGCGCTGTCCGGCCGCCTCGGCTGCTCGCCATGAGCGCGCGAAGAGGTCATGATTCCCGCCATGGAAAACCGAATGAACGTCAGGACGACCGATACCACGATGGCCGTGTTCCTCGATCTGGAGAACATCGCCCTCGGGGCGCGCGACGCCAGCTACCCCAGCTTCGACATCCAGAAGGTGCTCGAGCGGCTGCTGCTCAAGGGGCACATCGTGGTCAAGAAGGCCTACTGCGATTTCGATCGCTACAAGGACTTCAAGCGCGGCCTGCACGAGGCCGCGTTCGAGCTGATCGAGATCCCGCACGTGCGCCAGTCGGGCAAGAACTCGGCCGACATCCGCATGGTCGTGGATGCGCTCGACCTGTGCTACACCAAGGGCCATGTCGACACCTTCGTGATCATCAGCGGCGACTCGGACTTCTCGCCGCTGGTGAGCAAACTGCGCGAAAACGACAAGACCGTGATCGGCGTCGGGGTCAAGAACTCGACCTCCGACCTGTTCATCAACAATTGCGACGAGTTCATCTATTACGACGACCTGGTGCGCAAGGAGCCGTCCAAGGCGCGCCGACGCACGGCGGCGGCGGCCAGCGCGGCCAGCCCGGCCGGCAACGGCGAGAAGAGCGCCGAGAACAAGGGGCCGGACCGCGGCGATGCGCTCGATCTGGTGGTCGAGACATTGGAGGCGGTGGCCGAGGAACGCGGCGAGAACGAACCGATCTGGGGCTCGATGATCAAGCAGGCCATCAAGCGGCGGCATCCGGGTTTCAACGAGCGCGCGCATGGATTTCGTTCGTTCAACGAGCTGCTGGCCGAAGCGCAGAAGCGCGGTTTCCTCGAATTGCAGGCTGATGAAAAATCCGGCGGCTACACGGTGCGCGCCGTGGATCGGCCGGTGTCGCGTCCCGGCTGAAGTTCAGCGCCGCCGTGATCGTCGTTCTCGTCATCGCGTCGCTTGATCGGCGGACCGGAGCCGAGGCCAGGGCCGCATGCACCGGCGAGCGCTGATCCAGCTGACCGCAGCGAGTGCGCTGCTGGCGCGGCTCGCCGTGGCCGCCGAGCTGGCGCCGACAGCGGCTCTGCCCGCGGCGGTGGCCGGCGTGCCGCTGCCGCGCTCGCGGCTGGCGCGGGATGCCGCCGCGTTTGCGCGCCAGAGCTGTCCGGAATTCCTGTTCAATCATTGCATGCGCACCTTCCTGTTCGGCGCCCTGCTGCTGCAGCGCCGACGGCTCGCCTATCGAGCCGAAACCGCGTTCGTAGCCTCGGCCCTGCATGATCTCGGCCTGCTGCCGCCATTTGAGTCCGCGCGGGGCTCGTTCGAGATCGACGGCGCCGATGCGGCGGAGAAATTCATGCGGCAGCGGCACCGTCCCTCCGCCGAGGGCGATCGGGTCTGGCACGCGGTGGAAATGCACGACGGGAAGTGGGCTCTCACGGCGCGGCAGGGACCGGAGGCGATGCTGGTCGCCATCGGCGCCGGCGTGGATGTCTACGGGCCGGAGCAGGGGCAGCTCGATGACCGGCAGCTGGCCGAGGTGCTCGCGGCCTTTCCGCGCCAGCAGTTCAAGCAGCAATTCACCGCGCTGCTGATCGCGCACTGTGAACGCAAGCCCGACTCCCAGCACGGCACCTGGCTCGAGGATGTTTGCCGCCGGCATTCATCCGGCGCCGCAGAGGTGTCGGTCGAGCAGCGGATAGCAGCGGCGCAGTTTCCCGAGTAGACCGGATCGGCGCCGGCGTTCGGTGGGAATCAGCTGCTAGGAGCTTAGACTGGCGGCATGAACCCGAAATTGAAACCGGGTCTGCGCCACGCGCAGACCCTGCGCATCGACGATCTGCTGACCGTGCCCGCGGTTTCCCGATCGTTCCCGAGCTTCATCGACATGCCGCCGGTGTTCGCCACCGCGTTCCTGGTCGGCTTCGTCGAATGGACCTGCATCGAGCTGCTGCGGCCGCATCTGGCGCCGGGCGAGCGCAGCGTCGGAACGCATATCGACGTCAGCCACATCGCTGCCACGCCGGTCGGGATGAGGGTCAGCGCGGAGGTGGAGCTGATCGAGGTTCGGGGCCGCGTGTTTCGCTTTCGCGTATCGTGTCGCGATGAGGTCGAACCAATCGCTGCCGGCCTGCATGAGCGCACGCTGATCGACTACGCGAGGTTCAGCGCGCGGGTCGAGAAAAAGCGGCTTGGCGCCGCTCGTGTCTGACCGCCAGGGAGCGCTACTTGCTTCCGTCCCGGCCGTGCCCGGATTCAGTGCCGCGGCTTGCGGAACTTGAGCACGAAATTGTCGGCCTCGCCTACCGCGATGTAGCGTTCGCGATCCTTGTCGCCCTGCGACAGCGTCGGCGGCAGCGTCCAGACCCCGTCCACCCAGTCCTTGGTGTCGCGCGGATTCGCCAGCATCTCGGACGAGCCGATCAGCTTGAAGCCGGCCTGCTGCGCCAGCGCGATTGCGTAGTCCTGGCGCACATAGCCGTCCTTCGCCTTCGGATCCTGCGGCCGGTCGGCGCGGCCGCGATGCTCCTCGATGCCGAAAACACCCCCGGGTTTGAGCGCACGAAAGCAGGCGGCCAGAGCCTGGCCCGCGTAGCCGCCATACATCCAGTTGTGCAGGTTGCGGAACGTCAGCACCAGATCGGCCGAGCCGGGCGGAGCAATGTCGAACGCGCCCGGGCCGAGCGTGGTCTGGGCGATGGCGCCGTAGTGCTCGCGGCTGCGCCGTGAAGCGCGCACGCCAGCGCGCCGCCGAAGCGTCCTCCTCGGCATCGCCCGGCGCCGGCAGCGCCACGTAGAAATGACCGTGCGCGGCGAGGTACGGCGCAAGAATGTCGGTCCAGTAGCCGCCACCGGGCCAGAGCTCGACCACCGTCTGTTTCGACGTCAGGCCGAAGAATGTCAGCTCCTCGACCGGATGACGCACCGGATCGCGTGCGACCGCAGCCGGCAGCCTCACCGGGCTCGCGACCGCCGCGCTCAGCGCGGGATCGACCTTGGCTGGCGCGGCCGGAGCGACCACCGGGCGCAGCAGCGCCAGCAGCGCGACGAGCATCGCCATGAACGGGGTTGCGAACGGCATTCGGTTGAGCATGGATGACGCCTCAGGATGCGCTGGCACCGGCTCAGTATCGCAAATCCTGGCTGCGACGGACGCGTTTCGCAACCACCTCGCGTGCCCCGAACCGGGTGCGGCATCAGGCTCAGAAATACCGCAGCACTCGGATGATGATGCTGGCGGCCTGCGGAGCACTGCCGCGCTCAGATCTCGCATTGCCGACGTTGGCGCTGGCGTAAGCCCCGACGGTCCAGGCATCCGACAGAAAGTAGTTCGCTGAAACCTGAGTGAGGCTCGAGGCATCGTAGAGATCGATGAACGCGAAGCCGGAAATCTCCAGGTGAGGGATCAGCGCATCGATCCAGTCGGCCCGCAGGAACAGCTGCTGGCGGACCCATGGCTGTTGCTGGTCGCTGGCAAAGCCGCGCAGGTACCACAGCTCACCGGTGACCGGCAGCTCATTGCGTTGTGCGCTGCCGGCGTTGAACCAATTGCGCACGTCCTGTCCGGACAGTCCTGCCTGGTGGTAGTGGTATTCGAGATTGAGCGTAATCTTCGCCGCGCCCGACCACGACGCCCCTAGCGCGAGGTCGCTGCGGAACGCCTCGCGGGTGTCGCTCGGAGGCAGCACGGGGATATCGGCCGGCAGCGTTGCCGTGCGTATGCCGTAGGCCAGGGCCTGCGCAACCAGGCCTTGCTGAGTGCCGCCGGCCCACTCGGCATAGGCAACGACGCTTTGGCCAATCGGGTGGGAGAGATTAGCGCCGAAGAAGGTCTGAGCTCCTTCACGGTATATCAGCAGCTGCGGACTGAGATCGGCGATGTCGAAATTGAGGCTGCCCAGCAGGCGGTTGGCGGCGTTGGTGTGATCCAATTTCGCTCCCAGGCCGTACGGGATCCCGAGAGTAAGCGGCGTTGGCGCGTACAGTTTCGGCGCGATGGCGACACTGGCCGAGCCGCCAGCCCAAATGCTCTGCGCGCGCAGCATCAGCGTGCCCAGCCGGTCCTCTCGAACGACCGACGGATCCAGCGATGCCTGATCGAGCAAGGTCCTGGTCTTGAAGAAGTCGGTCGGGTTGAATCCCAGCGCGATCCCGTTTCTCAGATTGATCCGGCCGGCTTCCAGGTAGGTGCGCGTCAGCGCCTCCCAGGTGATGTAACCCTCGCGAAAATCGTTGCGCACCACGTGGTCCGATGCGACACCGACGGCATTCTCCTCCGTGAGATTGAATCGGTCGCTCAGCGTAGCCGTCAGGTGCGCACCCAGATTCCACTGATCGGCGATGTCGAAGCTGGTGCGATTTTCCCAATCCGACGGCGCCGGGGCGGGCAGCGGCACGGCCAGGTCGCTGCGCAGCGACGACCCCGTCAGGGCATCCTCGACATAGTACCTTCCATGTGCGCCCGGCGGCACTGCGGGCGCTGGCGCCTGTTCTGCGGGTTGCTCCGGTGCACGGTTCTGGATGCTCCCGGGAATGAGATCGATATCGTTGTTCTCCTGTGCGCACAGCGGCGCAGCGCCTGCGACCGATAGGACCAGCGCCAGCCACGCGCCGCCCGCAACGCGCATCACTCCACCTTGAGGCGCGGCAGGAAGTCCCGCTGGAACCAGGCGTCGGGAATCTCCTCGAACCGATAGTCGGTAGTCGTCATCGTGGTCACGAGATTCGAGTCCACGGCATCGATGATGATCGTCTCGGTCGGGCGCACGCCGCCGAGCTGCTGCTGATAGTTGTGAAAGTACGCGATTTTCAGCAGCCGGCCGCTGTCGGAGTAGAACTTGCCCTTGACCGGCCGAAACGTGCCTTGCTCCAGCCAGTACTCGATGCGGCTGTAGACCGCCTCCGGCGTGGCGGCCGCCATGTCGAGATGCCAGCAGCTGCGCTCGTTGCGATCGGCGTCCTGCAGCGTCTCGGCGCCGACCAGCTTCGAGCTGTAGTCCCGGGCGAGGTTCGCGGTGACGACATCGCCGTCGGATGCCTGTCCCAGCAGCCGCTGCTGCGGCGAAATGCGCACGCTCGCTTTGGAGGCCGGGTCATAGAACCACATGCTGGTCCCATGCAGCAGCACCAGCTTGCCGGCGTCGCGCGGCGGCTCGGCGTAGCGCACCAGATTGTTGTATTGCAGCGTTTGCTTGTCTTCGCGCGCGTACACCACCAGCACCACGCGGTCGCGCGCCGTGCCGGACCGGTACTCCACCAGCGTATCCGTGAGCCGGAACGGCTGTTGCGGGTTACGCACGCGGTCAGCTTCGGTCACCATCTGCTGCGCCGTCATGGTCGGCGCTGCGGGCCTCTGTGCAGGCATCTGCGCAGCCGCGACGCTGGCCGAGAGCGCGCATAGCGCTGCGGCGAGACGAGCGATCCGGATGCTGCCGATCGACCCGCTCATACGTGCCGCAGGGCATCGACTACCGGCATGCGCGCGGCACGGTTGGCCGGGACCAGCGCGGCGATGGTCGCCATCGACAGCAGCCCGAGCCAGACCGCGCCGACCAGCATTCCAACGCCGGAGGTCAACACCTGCAGGGGAATCGGGGCCGCGCGCCCGGGCGGTATCCAGGTGAGGCCGGCGTGATTGACCCCTATGGCAATCACTGCGGCCAGGATGATTCCTGCGGTTGCACCGATCAGTCCAAGCAGCCAGCCCTCGATCAGGAATTGACGGCGGATACCGCTGCGCCGCACGCCCATGGCACGCGCGGTCCCGATCTCATTGGTCCGTTCCATCACGCTCATGCTCATCGTGTTGACGATGGTAAACAGCACGATCACCCCCATCACGGCGGCGATGAAGAAGAAGATTGCACCGAACAGGCCGATGACCTGATTGTATTGGGGCTGCAACTCGGCAAAGTCGCGCACCTCGAGGTCGAGCTGATGCTGCCTGAAGAGCGCGATCAGCCGGGCGCGCGTTTGCGCAATGTCTTCGGTGCGGCGCAGCTGCAGCACGATGGCAGTGGCCTTGGGTTCGCCGCGGCCGTAGAGCAGGTGCTGCGCCAGCGCGAAATGCATCGCGATGAAGGTATCGTCGAGCTCCTTGATGCCCTGACGCTCGGCCTGACTCACGTAGAGGCTCAATACATTCGGTGCGCCGCCGGCTGTCGCGGCCAGCAGATCGATGCGCGGACCGGCGCCCTGGGACTGTGGCTGGCCCGGATCACGATCGCGCTGCGACAGCTCGCTCAGGTCGGCGCGCATCGGCGCGGCGTCCGGCATCGAAGGCGCCGCTGCCGCAGGCAGTGCCGGGCAATCGGCAATCCCGAGCTTCTGGCACAGGCCAAGGACACGCGCCAGCCCCACCCCGACCACGCCGCGCGTCGGATCATCGTCGCTCAGGCCATTGGCCGTCGCCGGGCGGTGCCAGTCGCGCACGATGTCGTATTCGTCCCATTGGCGCATGCGTTCCCGATCGGACGGGACGACACCCAGGCCAAGAAACGTCGTCGATGCATCGATGTCGAAGTTGCCCGCAAGACCGAACAGCCGCACCGTGGGTGTGACCACCAGCACCAGTGGCTTGAGTATCGGATCGTCCTGAATCAATTTCTCGACGGACTGGTAGTCGCCGATGCCATAGGCCGCGGGATTGCCGGCACCGAAGTCGAAATAGCCCGCGCGGAAGATCGACAGATGGCCCGTCTGCACCAGGCTGGTCTGGAACGCGGTGGTCAGATAGGCCATGAATTCGCCGAACAGGATCAGGGCGATCGCCCCTACGGCAACCGCCGACATGGTCATCACGGAGCGGCGGGAATTGCGCAGAATGTTCCGGAACGCAATCTTGAACAGCATCACGACGCGCTCTCCGAGCGGCTCTCCACCAATCTGCCGTCGCGGATCGAGTAGGTCTGCTCGGCGTGCGAGATCAGCTGCGGGTCATGGGTCGAGAAAATGAAGCTCACCGCCTGCTCGCGCTGCACGCGGTGCATCAGAGCGATGATCTGAGCCCCGGTATGACTGTCGAGGTTCGCCGTGGGCTCATCGGCGAGCACCAGCCCGGGGCGCTTGACCAGCGCGCGCGCGATGGCCACGCGTTGCTTCTGGCCGCCGCTCAGCTGATTGGGACGATGCGCCTGGTGCTCGGCGAGCCCGACGGATTCCAGCAGCGCCATGGTGCGCTCGCGCCGCTCGGCCGCCCCCAGGCCGAGCAGCAGCAGCGGATATTCGACGTTTTCGTAGGCCGACAGGACCGGAAACAAATTGAAGTTCTGAAAGATGAAGGCAATGTTGCGCGAGCGAAAATCGGTGATCGCATTGTCCGGCAGTGCCGCCAGATCCTGGCCACACACCTCGATGTGCCCGAGCGTTGGGGTGTCGATGCAGCCGATCAGATTGAGCAGCGTCGTCTTGCCGCTGCCGGACGGTCCGACGATCATCGCAAAGCGCTGGCCCGGGATCTCGAAGCTCATGCCGGCGATAGCCGTCACTTTCAGGCCGTCGTCATCGTAGATCTTGACGACATCGCGCAACCTGACCACCGGCGCGGCAGCGAAATCGCCTGCAGCTGGCTTTGGAGACAGCGGATCCCTATCGGTGGCCTGGTTCATGATTGCCGTAACCGGCGTCGCGCGCTAGGGCTATGCGCCATTGATTGTCAACGCGACCCGTGCAGCGGTCGATAGGTAATTGCCACCGCGCCCGGTAACGTATTCGTCACGAACCACCCGGCCTGATCCGCGAGGTTTGAGCCCCTTGCGATGCGGTGCTAAGGTCGCGGCCAGGATCGCAGTCAATGGGGCATCGATGAGCGACGAAATCATTTTCTATCACAACCCGATGTCACGTGCGCGCATGGTGCACTGGATGCTGGAGGAAGCCGGCGCCCCGTATCGCATCGAGTTCGTCGACCTGCAGCAGGGTGCGCACAAGAAGCCGGCGTTTCTCGCGGTCAATCCGATGGGCAAGCTGCCCGCGATCGTGCATCGGGGCGTGGCGGTCACCGAAACCGGCGCGATCTGCGCCTACATCGCCGATGCGTTCCCGGCCGCGGGGCTGTCGCCGCGCTGGGACGATCCGGCACGCGGCACCTACCTGCGCTGGATGTTCTTTGGCGCCGCATGTGTTGACGCCGCGCTGATCGACCGGATGCTGGCGCGCCCGGCCCCGGAGAAAACTTCCGCCCTGGGCTACGGGCGTTACGAGGACGTGATCGATACGCTGGAGAAGGCCATCACTCCCGGGCCTTACATCCTGCATGATCGATTCAGTGCCGCCGATGTCTACATCGGCTCGCAGATAGGCTTTGGCTTGATGACCAAGGCCCTCGAGCCACGTGCGTCGTTCCAGAATTATCTCGGACGGCTCTCGCAGCGAAGCGCCTACAAGCGCTTCCAGGAGCAGGGCGAGAAGCTGCTGGCGCAGAACAAGGCAGTCGGCTGAGCGCGCAGCGCCGGCACGCACGCACGCACCGGTCGGGTTCGACAGGAAATCCAGCTTGCGGCAGACTATTGGATCGACATCGCCTTCATCCGGGAGAGCTGGAATGAAAGCCTTCGCCCACCAGCACCTGCTTGGGTGCCTTGTACTGCTCGCCAGCCTGTTCGTGGCCAATCCGAGCGCTTTCGCCGTTGACCGCAGCGCAACCGGAGGTATCTGGAAGGCGGTGGTACCCCCGACCCCGATGCATGGTGAATTCGCCAACGAGGATCCGGTGGGACTGGCCGCCGGCAAACACATCAAGACCGACTGCTCGATGAACTGGCACGATGAGGACGGCAAGCTGTATTGCTTCACGACCGGAACCTCGCTGCTATTTTTCGAGGAGGCTCCGAGGTCGTATCTGCGGGCGGCGCACGCGTTCTTCGATTTCGATCGGCCGCGGGCTCACTGATTTGCCACAGGCTCATTGACTCATTGACTTGACGAAGCCGGCCGCGCGCGCAGGACTTCGTAGTACCCCGTCGTCGTCCCGGAATAGGGCCCGTACCACGGTCGGAGACAGACATGCGTTGGCAGGACAACCGCGAGAGCGACAACGTCGAGGATCGTCGCGACGATTCGGGCGGCGGCGGTATGCGTTTCGGCGGCATTCACCTCGGCCTGGGCGGCGTCGTGATCGTGCTGCTCGGCAGCTGGCTGTTCGGGGTGAATCCGATGACGGTCCTGGGGCTGCTCAGCGGCGACAATACCGCGACCGCACCCGCGCCAGGCGAAGCTGCGCAAAAACCCCCGCCGGGCGACACGCTGGCGAACTTCGTGTCCACGATTCTTGCAAGCACCGAGGACGTCTGGGGCGAGCTGTTCGCGCAATCCGGCGGCACCTACGAGCGGCCGCACCTGGTCCTGTTCCGCGACGCGATACCGACCGCGTGCGGCACCGGCCAGAGCGCAATGGGCCCGTTCTACTGTGCGCAGGATCGCAAGGTCTACATCGACCTGGGCTTCTATCAGACGCTGCGCAACCAGCTCGGCTCGCCCGGCGACTTCGCGCAGGCCTATGTGATTGCGCACGAGGTGGGTCATCACGTGCAGAATCTGCTCGGCACCACCGCGAAAGTCGAGGCGCTGCGCGAGCGCGAGAACCGGACGCTGGCCAATGCCACTTCGGTGCGCGTGGAACTGCAGGCCGACTGCTTCGCCGGCGTGTGGGCCTTCCATGCGCAAGCCGAGAAACACTGGCTCGAGCAGGGTGACATCGAATCGGCGCTCAACGCCGCTTCGCACATCGGCGACGACGCGCTGCAACGCGCGCAGCAGGGCCGCGTCGTGCCCGAAACCTTCACTCACGGCACCAGCGCACAACGCGTCGGATGGTTCAAGCGCGGGCTGGCGAACGGCCGTGTCGCCGACTGCGATACGTTCGGCGCCGCGACACCATGAACCCGTGCAGCACGCGCGCGGCGCCGGCTGGCGTGGTGCCGGGTGCGCGCCAATGTGCCTGATCCTGGTGGCGTGGCGCGCGCATGCGCAGTACCCGCTGGTGCTGGCCGCCAACCGCGACGAATTCCATGCACGTGCGGCAGCGCCGGCGGCCTGGTGGCAGGCGCCGCAGATCCTGGCCGGGCGCGACCTGAGCGCCGGCGGTACCTGGCTCGGCATCGCGCGCGATGGCCGGTTCGCAGCGCTGACCAATTACCGCGATCCGGCGCGCCCGCAGCGCGATGCCCCGAGTCGCGGCGAGCTGGTGCCGGCAACGCTGAGCGCCCGGCTGCCGGTCGAGCAGCAGCTGCAGCAGTTGCGCCGCACGGCCGGCAACTACAATGCCTTCAATCTGGTGTTCAGCGACGGCGAACGCCTGGCGGTGTTCGAGAGCGTGCCCGGCGATGGCCGGGTGTTGGAGCCGGGCGTCTACGCGCTGTCGAATCACCTGCTCGATACGCCGTGGCCGAAAGTGCGCGCGGCCAAATCGGCGCTCGGCGCAGCACTGGCGCGCCTGCCGGATGAGCGAGCGCTGCTCGAGCTGCTGCGCGATGAGCGCCAGGCCGACGATGCGCAGCTGCCGCGCACCGGCGTGAGCCTGGAGTGGGAGCGGCTGCTGTCGAGCGCGTTCATTCGAGCGCCCGAATACGGCACGCGTTGCTCGAGCATCGTGCTGATGGACCGGCGCGGCGGCGTGCAATTCAGCGAATGGACCTGGGATGCATCCGGCGCACTGTCCGGCCAGGTCGAGCAGCGCTTCGAGATCGCGTCTGCGATCGGCGCATAGAGGCGGTCAGCTGCCGCGGATGAGCGGCTTGCGGACGCGCTGCTCGCTGAGCGTCGAGCGCAGGCGCGCCAGGCTGCAGATTCCGGCGAGCACCGCCAGCGCGGCGGCCAGCACCCCCGGCGCCGGTCCCGCGCCGACGCCGAGCGACAGCAGCGCGGCCAGCAACGTCGCCCCGAGCGTCTGACCGGTCAAGCGCGTGGTCGATATCAGCCCGCCGGCCGACGCCGCCCGCTCGTGCGGCGCCGATTGCACGATCAGCCGCGCGTTCGGCACCAGAAACAGGCCAAAGCCTGCGCCTGACAGTGCCATGCGCCAGACCAGATCGAAGTGCGACAGCTGCGCGGGCAGGAACGCAAGCAACAGCAGCGCGGTGGTTGCGATCGCCATGCCGATGCCGCCGAGGATGCCGGCTGGAAACCGATCCGACAGCACTCCGGCCAGCGGGCCGACCAGCATGATGGCCAGCGGCCATGGGGTGATCATCGCTCCGACCTCCTCCGGCAGGAAGCCGTAATGCTGTTGCAGACGGAACGGCAGCGACAGCACCACGGTCATCGACGCGATGAACGCCAACAGGCCTCCGAGCGCCGACAGTCCGAGTACCGGCTTCATCAGCAGATCGACTGGCAGGATGGGTATCTTCGATTCCAGTTCGCGCCGCACGAACACGACGGCAATCACTGCGCCGGCGCCGATCATCGCCGCCGCCAGCGCCGGCGAGCCGCCGTGCACCGCGCTCTCGAGCCCGGAGATGATCAGCCCGAAGGTGAGTGCGCACAGCACCGCGGCGAGCACGTCATAGGGATCGTCACGCGGGATCGGTTCGGGCAGCGCGCGCCGGCCGAGCAGCAGCGACAGCAGCGCCAGCGGCGAGGCGGCGGCGAAGATCCACGGCCAGGACGCCACCGACAGCACCAGTCCGCCGAGCGTCGGGGCGAGCGCGTTCGAGCTGGCGACCACCACGTTGCCGATGCCGAGCCCGCGACCGAGCTGGCGCGCCGGATAAGTCGAGCGGATCAGTGCGCTCGAAACGCTCAGGGCAGCTCCGGCGCCGAGCGCCTGGATCGAGCGCGCCACCAGCAGAAACGCGATGTTCCTGGCGAAGAAGCACAGGATGGTCGACACCAGGAAGGCGAGCTGCCCGTACTGGTACAGCCGGCGCAGGCCGATGCGGCTGCCGAGCGCCGAGAACGGCAGCAGCGTCATCACCAGGACCAGCTGATACACGGTCACCACCAGCACCGCCGTCGAGGGGTGCACGCCCAGGTCGTGGGCCAGCGTCGGCAGCGCGACCGTCACCACCGAGCCATCGATCACCGCCAGCGCGGTACCAAATGAGATCGCCAGGATTGCCAGGTAGCGACGCGGGGTAGGCAGACCATCCATCAGATCAGAAGCTTAACAAATAGCCGCGCTGCGCATGGTTAGGCGGTAAACTTGCAGGCACACGATCGTGCGGCTCGCCGCTGCCGGCGTCCTGAGGAGGCAGATTCAGTGTGGCTTCAAAGTTCATCCGTGATACTGGTGCTGGCCTGCGCTTTCTTCTGGTGGGGACAGCACAGTGCGCGAGCGCAGAATGCCGTGCTGCGCGCCGAGATCGTGAAGCTGCGCCGACGCTTGCAGGCCGCGCGGGGATAGAGGCGCTTCCGCCGCCCGCCGCGCGCTGATGCGACGCCTGCGGATCATCCATCGCACTCGCTATGAGTTTGCCGGCACGGTGCGACTGGGCCCGCACCGGCTGCTGCTGCGCCCACGGGAAGGCCACGAAGTTCATATCGAATCCTCGCGACTCGAGACCTCACCGCCAGCCACGGTGCACTGGCTGCGCGATATCTATGACAATTCGGTAGCGATCGCGAACTTCGCGCTGCCTGCGACGCAGCTCGTCATCGACAGCGAAGTCGTCGTGCAGCATTTCGACGAGGCGCCGCTGGATTTCGTGGTCGCCGAAGAGGCCGTGAATTATCCGTTCCGCTACGACGCCGACACGGCCGCGGTATTGCGGCCGTACCTGGTCCACGCGCAGGCACCGGTCGAGCAGGAGGCGCTGCGCGACTGGCTCGGCCAGCGCTGGCACTTCGGCGAGCAGATCCAGACCTACAGCCTGCTGCAGCGGCTGTGCGTCGACATCAGGCAGACCCTGCAGTATCAGGCGCGCGAATATCCGGGTGTCCAGACGGCCGCCGAGACGCTCGCGCGTGGCGCGGGCTCGTGCCGCGACTTTGCCAGCCTGTTCATGCTCGCGGCGCGCTGCCTGGGGCTGGCGGCGCGATTTGTCAGCGGCTACCTGGACGTGCCGCATTCCGGCAGCGGCGCGACCCATGCCTGGGCCGAGGTCTATCTTCCGGGCGCGGGCTGGAAGGGGTTCGATCCGACGCTCGCCGAGCTCGCGGGCAGCAAGCACATTGCCGTGGCCGTGGCACGCCGGCCCGAGGTGGTGTCGCCGGTGGCCGGCAGCTATTTCGGCCCGCCCGACGCAGGCCTCTACGTTGACGTCGCCGTGATTGCGCTCGAGCGCTGAAAGCCCTCGCAACCGCGCCTACCAGAGACTGACGCGCTTCTCCGGAGGCAGGTACATGCCGTCTCCCGGCTTGACGTCGAACGCTTGGTAGAACGGCGGCTGGTTCATCAGCGGCAGGCTGCCGCGATACATCTCCGGCGAATGCGGATCGGTCTTGATCTCCAGAATGGTCTCGCTTTCCCGCGATCTTCTCGCGCCAGGCCTGCGCCCAGCCCATGTAGAAGCGCTGATCGCCGGTGAGGCCGTCGATCACCGGCGCCGGGCGGCCGCCGAGCGAGAGCTGGTAGGCCTTGTAGGCGATGGCCAGGCCCGAGTTGTCGGCGATGTTCTCGCCCAGCGTCAGCTCGCCGTTGACGTGAAAGCCGGGCACCGGCTCGCGGGCGCCGTACTGCGCGACCAGCGCGTGGGTCTTGGCCTTGAACTTCTCGTAGTCGGCCGGGCTGAACCAGCCGGGCGTGCCGAGCAGGTTGCCGTCGCCGTCGTACTGGCTGCCCTTGTCGTCGAAGCCGTGGCTGATCTCGTGGCCGATCACCGCGCCGATGGCGCCGTAGTTCACCGCATCGTCCGCACCGGGATTGAAGAACGGCGGCTGCAGCATCGCGGCCGGGAACACGATTTCGTTCATCTCGGGGTTGTAGTAGGCGTTGACGGTCTGCGGCGTCATGCCCCACTCGCCGCGATCGATCGGCTTGCCGAGCTTGTTGAGGTTGCGCTCGTACTCGAACAGCTCGCGCCCGCATCACGTTGCCGACAAGATCGTCCCTGCGGATCGTGAGCGCGCTGTAGTCGCGCCACTTCGCCGGGTAGCCGATCTTGGGCGTGAACTTTGCGAGCTTCGCCTGCGCCTTCTCGCGCGTGGCCGGGCTCCATCCAGTCGAGCGTGTCGATATCGGCGCGGTAGGCGGCCAGCAGGTTCTGCACCAGCTGGTCCATGCGCGCCTTGGACTGCGGGCGGGAAATACCTCGCGACGTAGATCCGGCCGAGCGCTTCGCCGATCGATTCCTCGACCAGATCGATGCCGCGCTTCCAGCGCGGCTTGATTCTGCGGGATGCCGCGCAGCGCAGTGCCGTAGAACGCAGAAGCGCTCGTCGACGAACTGCCTGCTCGAGGTAGGGCGCAAATTCGTTGAGCAGGTGCCAGCGAAAATAGATCCTCCACACTCGACAGCGGCGTCTGCGCCAGAATCCTGCTGAAGGCGTGCAGGTAGCTGGGCTGGCTCGATCACCAGGTAGTCGGTCTTGCCCGCTACGCCCGCAGCGCGCAGGTACGCCATTCCAGTCATAGCCGGGAGCGAGCTTCGGAAGCTCCAGCGAACGCGACCTTGTTGTAGGTCTTCACCGGATCGCGATTCTCGACCTTGGTCCATTGCGCCTGCGCCAGCTCGGTCTCGAGCGCGAGGATGTCCCGGGCGTGCGTTGCCGCCTGAACGTCGCCGGCCAGCTGCAGCATCTTCTCCACGTGCCGCAGGTACGAGCAGGCGCTCCTGCATCGAGTTGCCGGTCATTCAGCAGGTAGTAGTCGCGGTCCGGCATCCCCAGGCCATCCTGGCTCAGATCGAACACGTACCGGGTCGAATCCTTGGCATCCTGGTGCACGTACGGTGAAAAGGGAGCCGGCACGCCGATCCGGTTGAAGTGCGCCATCAGCGCCGCGACCTGCTGCTTGCTGCGCAGTGCCGCGATGCGAGCGAATTCGCGGGTCGAGCGGCGTCAAGGCCAGCCGTTCGAGCGCTTCCTCGTCCATGAAGCTTGCGTACAGATCCGCGATCTTCTGCTGGTCGGGGTCCGCGGGATCGGCGGCTCCGAGCAGACCAACGACGATGCCGTGCAGCTGCGCGCGCGCGTCGTCGTCGAGCTGGTGCCAGGAGTCGTAGCTGCTCATGTCGGGCGGGATCTGCGTGCTCGCGAGCCACTTGCCGTTGACGTGCCGGTAGAAATCGTCCTGCAGGCGCACGCTGTCGTCGGCGTACTGCAGTTCGATGCCGGAGATCGGCGCGGCGGCCTCGCTCGCGGCGGCCGACGCCGGCGGAGCCGCCAGCGCCGCCAGGGCAGCGAGTCCCAGGTACGCGCTGCCGATCAGCACAGCCATCATGATTTTCGCCTGAAGCTCACCGCGACCCACGGCCATGGCTATCGTTCCACAAATGACGCGCACCTGCACCGCGCCTGCCACGGCTTGGCAGGCTCGGAGCCGGGCGTGGGTTCGGCGGGTATCGGCGCGATTCGGCGCCGGCGGATCTAGTCGGAGCCGCGGCGACCGCGGGCGGCGCGCCGCTCTGGCGCAGCGCGCAGCGGGCGGGCAGCGACCGGCGCGGCGTCACGACGCGGGCCGGCACGGCGATCGGCATAGTGACGGTAGGCGCACTTGCAGGCCGCCGAGCGCGTGCAGCCCTTGAGCGGCAGCGCCGGTGCATCGCGCGCCAGGAAGCGCTTGTTCTGCAGCGCCGTGGCCTTGGGACAGGCCTCGGCGTCAGGGGCGATCCTGACCGCGCTCCACGGTTCTATTCGCAGCCGATAGGTTCGCTTTGGCATCGCAAGTGACCTGCTGTCACGTGATATTAAGGCGATTGCTCCCCGGCTTTTGCACAGTCCGTCACGGCGGCAATAAAAATTACCGAGGCCGGCCGGCCGGTGCGCGGATCCAGCGGTTCACGCAGCTCCAGAAGCTGCAATCGGTGCCGGGTGAGGAGCGCCAGCCAGCCCCCGAGCGTGCGGAAGTACCAGGGCGCCGGGTCGGTGAGATCGTCAAGGATGCCGCCCCAGGACCCTTCCCGCCAGCCCTCCTGGTAGGGCCGCTCGCCGCAGGCGACGATCGGATGCAGGGTCTGAATGATGAAAGCGCCGCCGGCCTCGAGCAGCGACGGCACCGCGGCCACCAGCGTGTTGACCGATTCCTCTCCGAGCAGCGAGAAATTGCATACCGCAACGTCCGCGGTGAACGGCAGGTCAGCGGCGGCGACCTGTTCGTAGGAGGCGACGCGAAACTCGCCGCCACCGGCCGAGCGCGCCCGGGCGATCAGGCTCGGCACGACATCGACGCCCATCACCTTCACGCCGTGGGCGCTGAGTGCGCGGCCAAGCCAGCCTTCACCGCAGCCGATGTCGAACACCGAGCGCGGCGATCGGCTCAGCACTGCCTCGACGATCGCGCCATCGGTGACCAGCGCGCGGCTCTCGATGCGCTGCGCGCGCACCGCCTCGGTCCAGGCTTCTGCATTGGCGCGCCAGCTGTTGACGATCTTCGCATCGCTGAGCGAGCCGGGCATCGGTGACTTTGCCATCGTCGAACGGCACGGCGCAGCGCCGCGCCTGGAAGGAGGGAAGCGCTAAGCGGCGCTCGCACCGGCGACGAGCCGGGTCGTGATGCGAGTCATGTGCTCACCTTGATAGCGGCACATCTCCAACTCAAGATCGCTCGGCATGCGCGCTTCGGGCCCGGCGCCGGTGATGCTGCTGGCTCCATACGGGGTGCCGCCGCTGACTTCGCGCATCGTCGTGAGGTCTTTGAACGTGTAGGGCAGTCCGACGATGACCATCCCGTGGTGTAACAGCGTCGAATGGAACGAGGTGATGGTGGTTTCCTGGCCTCCATGCTGACTCGCGGTGCTGCAGAACACGCTGCCCACTTTGCCAACCAACGCACCCTGGCCCCAGAGCGCGCCGGTCTGGTCGAGAAAGTTCCTCATTTGCGCGGCCATGTTTCCAAATCGCGTCGGGGTGCCGAAGATGATGCCATCGTACTGTGCGAGCTCGTCGGGCACCGCGATGTCCGCCGCCTGGTCCAGCACGAATCCCGACGCCCGGCAGATCTCCGGGGGCACCAGCTCAGGCACCCGCTTGACGACCACGCGGGTTCCCGCAACACGAGCCGCGCCCTCTGCCTGGGCGCGCGCCATGATTTCGATGTGTCCGTAGCTGCTGTAATAGAGAACGAGAACGCTTGCCATGAAAGCTTACTCCGGACCACCCTCGACTAGATCGGTGCGCCAGTATGACGCTTCAGAAATGCCCGTACGCGATCGTTGTACGCGACCGGATTGTCGAGGTTCGGCAGGTGGCCCGCGCCGGTTATGACGGCCCGCTCCGCCGTGGGCAAGCGGCGCGCCAGTGTGTCCGCGGCCTGCCGCCGGCCCTCCAGGTCATGTTCGCCGGTGATCACCAGCGCCGGCGTCGCAATGTCCTCCGGGCGCACGCGCAGCTCAGGCGGCGACGCCTCGGCGGCGCATTCCAGCAGATCGCTCCCCGGGTAGCGCCTGAGGATCGCATCCAGCAGCCGGTGCGCGTCAGGCTCGACGGTCCGCAACCGCATCAGCGGGTGCGTGGCCCATTCGCGGCGAAACGCCTCGATGCCCCCGGTGCGAACCAGTGCGCGATAGCGGCCCAGCGGCACATCGCCGTAGGCTGCATCGTCCTCGCGGACCGCGCCACGATCCAGATCCGGTGGGCCATCGAGCACCAGGCAGGAGATTCTCCGGTCTGCGCGCATTGCCAGTCGCAATACCGCGCGCGCGCCCTGCGACATCCCGAGCAAGGCCACCTCGGCGAGCGCGAGATGACGCCACAAGGCGTCCAGGTCCGCGGCGTCGCGCTCGACGTCCGGGCGGCCGGAAGACAGTCCGAAGCCGCGTCGGTCCAGGCGCAGCACCCGGAACTCTGCGCGCAGCGCGCTGGCAAGCCCGTCCCACATCTCCAGATCGAGCGCCCAGCCGTGCACCAGCAGCACCGCCGGACCGATGCCCTCGTCGCGGTAGCGCAGGCGGGCACCGTCGGCCGTGAAATAGCGGTCGGTGGCGTGGGCAGGCATCTTGTCAGGGCGCGGATTCGCGATCGCTGACGGCAAGGGAATCCTTCGCATTGCGAAAATGTTTTCGCTTTCAGGCTACAGGCCGTCCCCGGGGGGCGTCAAGATCGCGCGCCGCAGCGCCCCCGGCGTGTCACACCTGGGCGCTGAGCGACAGCCACGGAGCCGTGGCGAGATCGGCCGAGATCTGGTGGCTGACCTGCTGCAGCATCTTCAGTCGCTCGCGCACCAGTTTCGCCTTGCTGATGCGGCGTGAGTGGCTCGAGGTGTTGAGCGCCGCCACCACTCTGCGCTGCTGATCGAACACCGGAACCGCCAGTGCGATGACTCCATAGGCAAGCTCGTCTTCGACCACCGAATAGCCGCTGCGCCGGGCGCCGTCGATGAGCTGCGCCAGCCGGGCCGGATCGGTCACGGTGCGGTCCGTCAATGCCTCGAATCGGGCGGTCTGAAAGTAGCGCTGCAGACGTTCCGGGCTCACGCCCGCCAGCAGCACGCGTCCGGTGGAGGTCGCATGCGCCGGAAAACGGCTCCCCACATGGGCCTCGAGGCGCACCAGCGTGCGCACCGATGCACGCGCGACGTACACGATCTCCACGCCGTCCAGGACACACAGTGCGGCCGAATCGGCCGTGTTGCGCGCCAGTTCCTCCAGATGAGTCCTGGTGACGTGCTCGATGTTCATGGACTCCAGGTAGGCGGCGCCCAGCTCCAGCACCTTCGGCCGCAGCAGAAAATTGCGGCCATTGCGGGTGACGTAGCCCAGTTCCTCCAGCGTCAGCAGGCAACGGCGGGCCGTCGCGGCCGGAATCCCGGCGCTGCGCGCGATGTCACTGAGGGTCAGCGCCGCGTGATCGCTGGAGAATGCGCGGATCACCGCCAGTCCCTTCGACAGGCCGCCCATCGCTTCGCGGTGCGGCGCCGCCGTCTTCATGCGCTTGTATCATCGGTGTCAGTCTATTTCGATATCCGAAAAGCTGGAAGGGCGCTGCCCTCATCCTTGACGCGACCACCGGCCGCAGTCCAATATTGTTTCGCATATCGACGTCGTATTCGATATGCGAAAAAGATTAGGGGGACCAGCTTGAAGATTGGTCGGCAGGACCAGCGCAGCTCCGCGATTTCGACCTCCAATCAGGACACGATCCTGGTGCGTGGCCACGATCTCGCCGCAACGTTGATCGGCAACATCGGCTTCAGCGAGCACTTCTGGCTGCTGCTCACCGGGGTGCTGCCCACGCCGGCGCAGCGGCGCGTGCTCGATGCAACGCTGGTCGCCATCGCGGAGCACGGCCTGGTGCCCAGCGTGCAGGCCAGCCGCATGACGCTGGCCGCGGCGCCCGAATCGCTGCAGGGAGCCGTTGCCGCCGGCATCCTTGGTTGCGGTTCGGTGATTCTCGGTTCGGCCGAGGCCGCTGGCAGGTTGTTCGCGGAGGTTGCAGCGCAGATGGCCGCGGGCGCGGCCATCGAGGCCGCCGTTACCCAGGTCGTTGGCGAGTACCGTGCGGCCGCTCGCCCGATCCCGGGCTATGGTCATCCATTGCACAAGCAGGCCGATCCACGCGCGCGCCGCCTGTTCCAGGTCGCGAGCGAGGCCGGATCATCCGGCCGTCATGCCGAGATCGCGCACACGGTCGAGCGGCTGCTGCCGCAGCTCATCGGCCGGCCGCTCTCGCTCAACGTCTCCGGCGCGATTCCCGCGGTGTTGCTCGACGTTGGCTTCCCGCTGGGGGCGATGAAGGGCGTCCCGATCCTGGCCCGCACCGCGAGCCTGATCGCTCACCTGCTCGAGGAACAGCAACGGCCGATCGGCTTCGTGCTGTCGCACGCGGCCGCCAAGGCGATCGACTACGACGGCGCGGCGCCCGCCGGTTTCGTGGCCACCAACGATGAGTGAGCTGCTCCAAAGGGTGCGCGCATGATCGACACGCTGGCGGGCGTTCGCGTCGTCGAGCAGGGCACGTTCATCACCGGCCCGTGTGCCGGGATGATGCTCGCGGATCTCGGCGCCGACGTCATCAAGATCGAAAGCCCCGAAGGCGATCCGTATCGCGCCTATCAGGGCGGGCAGTACTCGCCGCACTTCCAGGCCTACAACCGCAATAAACGCAGCCTCGCGCTCGATCTCAAGAACGCGCAGGACCACGCGCTGTTCGAGCGCATGGTGCGCGAAGCCGACGTGTTCATCCAGAACTTCCGGCCCGGGACCGTCGAGCGCCTCGGCGTCGGCGTCAAGCGGCTGCACGAGATCAATCCGCGCCTGGTCTACTGCTCGATCAGCGGCTTCGGATCCTCGGGCCCGTACACCGACCGGCCCAGCTATGACTCGGTGGCCCAGGCGCTGAGCGGCTTCCTGAGCGTGGTGGTGGATTATCAGCGGCCGCAGTTCCTGGGGCCGGCGCTCGCCGACGCGATCACCGGCCTGTATGCCGCCTACGGCATTCTCGGCGCGCTGGTCGAGCGCGGCCGCACCAACCGCGGCCGGCTGGTCGAGGTGTCGATGCTCGAGGCCATGGCCCACTTTGCGGTCGAGCCGTTCGCCGCCTACTTCGCGCTCGGTGAGACGCCGACCTCGGCGGACCGGCCGCGACTGGCCCAGGCCTACATCCTGCACACCGCCGACCAGCGCCTGATCGCGATCCATCTGTCCTCGCTCGAGAAGTTCTGGACCGGACTGGTGGCGGCGCTGGAGGCGCCGGAGCTGGCGAGCGATCCGCGCTTCAACACGCGGCTGAACCGCATCGCCGAGTACCCGGCATTGCGTCTGGAGCTCGATGCGCGCTTCTCGCGAGCGCCGCTCGCGCACTGGGTCGAGCGCCTGCAGAAGCACGACGTGCCGTACGCGCCGATCAATCGCATCGATGATGTGGTGAAGGACCCGCAGGTCGAACACCTCGGACTGATCGTCCCGATCGAGCCGCCGCACGGTGCCAAGCGTGCGGTGCGTCCCGCGGTGCAGTTCGGCGGCGTGCGCGCGCGCTCGGTGCGCCCGGCGCCGCTGCTGAACGAGCACGGTGCGGTCATCCGGGCCGAGATTGCCAGCGGCGCCGCCTGGCCCAGCCCGGCCCGCGCCGTGGCCGCCGACGTCGATTGAGGCAAGCATGCTGTTTCCGACGACATTGGTAGGAAGCTATCCGCAGCCGGAGTGGCTGATCGACCGCGCGAAGCTCGCGGGACGATTCCCGCCGCGCGTGCGCGCGCTCGAGCTGTGGCGCGTGCCCGAGGCGTACCTCGCCGAAGCCCAGGAAGACGCGACCATCATGGCGATCAAGGCGCAGGAAGAGGCCGGACTCGACATCATCACCGACGGCGAGATCCGGCGCGAGAGCTACTCCAACCGCTTTGCGACCGCGCTCGACGGCGTCGATCTGGACAATCCCGGCACCGCGCTCGATCGCAGCGGCCACCCGAACCCGGTGCCGCGCGTGGTCGGCCCGATCCGGCGCCGCCACCCGGTCGAGGTCGGCGACCTGGAATTCCTGCGCCGCCACACCCAGCGGCACGTCAAGGTCACCGTGCCGGGTCCGTTCACGATGGCGCAGCAGGCGCAGATCGACTTCTACGGCGGCAGCCGCCAGCTCGCCGCGATGGACTACGCGGCCGCGGTCAATGCCGAGATCCGGGACCTGTTCGATGCCGGCGCCGATGTGGTGCAGATCGACGAGCCCTACATGCAGGCGCGCCCGCAGGAAGCGCGCGAGTTCGGGCTGCAGGCGCTCAACCGTGCGCTCGATGGCATTAGCGGCACTACCGCCGTGCACATCTGCTTCGGCTACGCGGCCATCATTCATTCGCGGCCTTCCGGCTATTCGTTCCTGTCGGAGCTCGCCGAGTGCAGCTGCCGGCAGATATCGATCGAGACCGCGCAGTCCAATCTCGACTGCGCGGTACTCAAGACGCTGCCGGGCAAGAAGATCATCCTCGGCGTGATCGACCTGTCGACCAACGAGGTCGAATCCCCGGGCCTGGTTGCCAGCCGCATCCGCCGGGCACTGCCTTTCGTCAATGCCGCCGATGTCATCGTCGCGCCCGACTGCGGCATGAAGTACCTGCCACGCGAGGTCGCGTTCGGCAAGTTGCAGGCCATGGTCGCCGGCGCGCAAATGGTCCGTTCACAGCTTGAACGCGAGCAGGCCAACGCCGAGCCCGCGAAATCCTAATAACCTGAGACAGGGGGTCTCCTATGAATACTCCAATGCTTCGAATCTCCCCGCTGGTGGCGGCAGCCGTGGGCGCTATCCTTGCGGCCGAACCGGTGCTCGCGGCGGAATCCGACGAGCTGGAGGAGATCGTCGTCACGGCGCGCAAGCGCGAGGAATCGCTGCTGAACGTGCCGGTGGCGGAGGACGCCTTCACCGAGCAGGCGATCAAGTCGGCGGGAATCGAATCGCCGCGCGACTTCGTCGCGATGGTGCCGAACATGACCCTGGTCGAGGTGCAGAACGTCGGCAACTCCTTCATCACCGTGCGCGGCATCTCGCAGGCGCGCAACAGCGAGCCGTCGGTCGCGGTACTGGTCGACGGCGTGCTGGAGCCCAATCCCTACGAGTTCGACCAGGAGCTGTCCGACATCAAGCAGATCGAAGTGCTCAAGGGTCCGCAGGGCGCGCTCTACGGGCGCAACGCCATCGGCGGCGCGATCATCATCAACACCGCCGACCTGTCCGACCACTTTGAAGGGGAAGGCAAGGTCGGCGTCGGCAACGGCGTGTCGGAAAAGGCCCAGGTCGCCGTCAGCGGCCCGATCGACGCCGCCGGCACGCTGCGCTATCGGGCTTCGCTCAATTTCTACAACACGGACGGCTATCTGGAGAACACCAATCTGGGTCGCAAGGCCGACCCGTATAAGGATTACTCCGGGCGGCTGCGGCTGCTGTGGAAGCCCAGCGATCAATGGAGCGCGGACCTGCGCGCGTATCGCGACCGGGTCGACACCACCGCCTACTATTACGTCATTCCACGTCTCCAGGAATCAAATCCGTTCAGCAGCTTCCAGCCGCCGGCGAACCCATTTGGCACGCCGCCGAACGCGAACGACATCACCAGCCCGATCCAGGACCAAAACCTCGGTACCGACTACCGCGACATCACGGATATCGCGCTCAAGCTCGATTTCAGTCCGGGTTACGGGACCTTCACCTCGGTCTCGGACTACAACTTCACCAAGGAGATCGACACCGGGGATGCCTACGATTTCCGGCCGATCAAGAACTCCATCGCCTACAACTTCTTCTTCGCCGGTATCCCGGCTGCCAATGGCGGGCCGGCCGGGGAGAGCCAGAGCCAGTTCATTTACGAGAAGACCGAAAGCGAGGAGCTGCGCTTCACCTCGAACAAGATCGGCGGCTTCTCGTGGATCGCGGGCGCGTATTTCATCCACACGCAGCGCTTCATCTCCACCGACAACATTTTTGACCGCGGACAGGGCGTCCCGGCCGTGTACGAGACCCCGCTGGTCGACCCGAGCAATCCGTTCGCGACCAACACCAACGCCACGTTCCTGTCGGACTCTCAGAACAACAATGCGTGGGCAGTGTTCGGCGACGCGACCTACGAGTTCAACAAGCAGTGGGAACTCGATGCGGCGATCCGCTACGACCGGGATGAGCGCCAGAACACCACCGATACGCCCACTGCCTTCCTGCCCGCCGCCACGCTCGGTACCGCGCACACCGGTGAGGTGCGCACGCAGACGTTTGACGCCGCGCAGCCCAAGGGCACGCTGCGCTATAAGCCGACTGACGATCTGACCTTCTATGGCGGCTGGAGCCGCGGGTTCCGCAGCGGCGGCTTCAACCAGACCGGCGTAGGCGCGGTAGCGGCATCCGAAGGCAAGCTGGGCGTGCATGATATCTTTCAGGCCGAGATCGCCAATACTTGGGAAGTCGGCGCCAAGAGCCAGTTTTTCGATCGGCGGATGAGCGCAAATCTAGCGCTGTACTACACGCAGTCGCACAACGGCTATTTCTTCTTCTTCGATAACGTGACCGGGACGCAGAATCTGGGCAACCTCGACGCCTGGTACAAGGGCGGCGAGCTCGAGCTGACTGCGAGAGCGACCAACTGGCTCGACCTGTACGCCAACTACGGCTATAACGACGGCAAGATCACCGCGATGCAGGATCCCACGGTGATCGGCAACAAGCCGCCACTGCTGACGCAGGACACCGTGAATGCCGGCTTCCAGGCCCACGAGGGGCTCGGCGGAGATCTCACCGGTGTGTTGCGCCTGGACTATCAGCTGATCGGCCGCACCTGGTGGGATCCACAAGATTCGACCTCGCGCGACCCGGTGAATCTGATCGACCTGCGGGCCGGCGTCGAGGCCGAGCGCTGGACGGTCACGGCCTGGTCGAAGAATCTCACCAACAAGATCTACAATGCCGAGTACTCCCCGGGCGGGTTCCTCTGGCGAGCCCTGCCGCGCCGCTACGGGATCGATTTCACGTTCAAGTTCTGATGCGAGGGAATTGCGCCATGGCCCAGTCACACAAGCTTCCGCTCCGGCTGCATCACAACGCCTACGTCTCGCGTGATCTGGAGAAGACGCGCCAGTTCTACGAGGACGTCATCGGCATGCCGCTGGTGGCAACCTGGTGCGAGTCGGACGAGCTGTTCGGCAAGGTGCGCACCTACTGCCACACCTTCTTCGCCATGGCCGACGGCGGCGCCCTCGCCTTCTTCCAGTTCGAGGACCCCAAGGACCAGGAGGAATTCGGGCCGAAGATGCCGGCGTCGCCGTTTCATCACATTGCGCTCGCCGTAGACGCGGAGACTCAGGCCGCCATCGAGAAGCGCATTGCCGCCGCGGGCATCAAGCCACCGGGCACCTATGTGCTGGAACACGGCTACTGCCGCTCGGTCTATGTTGCGGATCCCAACGGGCTGATTCTCGAATTCACGCGCGATCATCCCGAAGCGGACAAGATCTCACACGACCGGCGGGCCGATGCGCACCAGGAGCTGAAGCGGTGGCTGGCGGGGAATCACACATCGAACAATACCTACCGCTGACCGCCGTATCTGCCCGACTGTTCGGTAGTTCGGGCGCCGGGTGAACACCATGCGCGAGTTCGATGAGAAGAGCATTACCCAGGCCGTGATCGGGCGCCTCGCCGAATGCGACGACCCGCGCTTCAAGCGCGTCATGACGGCGCTGATCACCCATCTGCACGACTTTGTCCGGGAAGTGAAGCTGACCGAGCCCGAATGGCTCACGGCGATTCAGTTTCTCACCGACGTCGGCCAGACCTGCACCGACAAGCGCCAGGAGTTCATCCTGCTGTCGGACACGCTGGGTGTGTCGGTGCTCGTCATCACCCTCAACCACCCCGCGGGCCAGGGCAGCGTCGAATCCACGGTGCAGGGTCCGTTCTATTGGGAGGGCGCTCCCGATCTGCCGCGCGGCAGCAATCTTGCCGAAGGGGTCAAGGGCGAGCCGACGTTCTATTCCGGACGGGTGCTCAGCGTGGATGGCCGGCCGCTCGAGAACGCGCTGCTGGACATCTGGTCGGGCGATGGTGAGGGCAACTACGACATGCAGCTGCCCGGGGAGACGCAGATGAAGGCGCGCGGGCGGATCCGGACCGACGCGCAAGGGCGTTACTGGTTTCGCTCGATCAGGCCGACGTTCTATCCGGTTCCGACCGATGGGCCGGTCGGACGCATGCTGCGCAAGATGGGGCGCCATCCGTTTCGCCCCGGCCACATCCACATGATCGTCTCAGCGGCCGAACACTTGCCGGTGACCACGCACCTGTTCGTTGCCGACAGCCAGTACCTGGATTCCGATGCCGTGTTCGGGATGAAGGAATCGCTGGTGGCGAAATTCGAACGCCACCCTCCGGGCACCGGTCCCAACGGCGAGCGCATGGACGGGCCGTTCTACACGGTAAGCTACGACTTCCGGTTGAGGCCCGCGCGCGCAGCGGCGCTGATGCAGGCTTGACGCACGGCAACGGCCGCCGAGGCTTGCCGCGCCCTACCGAGTCCATTCCAACTCGAACAACGTGTACCGCTGACGGCGGGAGGCAAGCATGCGTACCAGCACCGATCGGATCCTGACCACGCACGTCGGCAGCCTGCCGCGCAGCCAGGCCGTGACCGATGTGCTGTTCGCGCGCGAGCGCGGCGACAGCGTGGACGCGCTGGCCGATGCTGCGGTGATCGCGGACGCGGTGGCAGAGGTGGTGCGCCGGCAGGCGGCGATCGGCATCGATGTGGTCAGCGACGGAGAGATGAGCAAGATCAGCTACGCGACCTACATCGCACAGCGCTTCTCGGGCTTCGGCGGCGACACAGCGCGCGAGCCGGGGCAGGATCTGGTCGAATTTCCAGGACTTCTGACCAAGCTGGCGGAGCGCGGCTCGACGGCCAAATACCGGCGGCCGCGCTGCATCGGCGAGGTCAAGCTGCGGGACGCCGAGCCGCTGCGGGCGGATCTGCGCAACATGCAGGCGGCCATCAAGGCTGCGCCTACCGCCGACGCATTCATCAACGCAGCCTCTCCCGGCGTCGTCGCCTTGTTTCAACCGAACGATTACTACCGTACTCAGGACGACTACCTGGTTGCACTCGCCGAGGCGCTGCGCAGCGAGTACGAGGCGATCGTGCAGGCCGGCATCCTGCTGCAGATCGACGCGCCCGATCTGGCGATGGGGCGCCACACGATGTATCGCAACCGCTCGGTGGAGGAATTCGAGCGGCTGGCCGCGCGGCACATCGAGGTGCTGAACCATGCGCTGCGCAACGTGCCGGCGAACCGCGTGCGAATGCACGTGTGCTGGGGAAACTACGAAGGCCCGCACCATCACGACGTACCGATGCAGCGACTGCTGCCGGTCGTGCTCAAGGCCAAACCGCAGGCGTTGCTGTTCGAGGCCGCCAATCCGCGTCACGCGCACGAGTGGGCCGTGTTCCGGGACGCAGCCATCCCGGACGACAAGATCCTGATCCCCGGCGTGCTCGCGACCACCACCAACTACATCGAACATCCGCTGCTGGTGGCGGAACGGATCGAACGCTTTGCGAACATCGTCGGACGCGAGCGCGTCATTGCCGGGACGGATTGCGGCTTCGGCACCTTCGCCGGTTTCGGACCGGTCGAGCCGGAGATCGCCTACCTGAAGCTTGCGGCGATGGTCGAAGGCGCCCGGATCGCATCGAAAAAGCTGTGGGGCTGATCGAAAGCAGCCGACGCTAGGCGCACGCGGCTGCGAGCAGCATCGCCTCGAGGCATTGTTCGACGTCGGTGTCGGCGGTCGACCAGTTGCTGACGCTGATGCGCATCGCGGTGTGGCCCTGCCAGACGCTGATACCGCACCAGCAGGTGCCGTCGGCCTGCAGCCGCGCCACCACGCGGCGCGTGCGCTCCGGGTCCCCGAACGACACCAGCACCTGGTTCAACACCACCTGATTGAGCACCGTGTAGCCCGCGGCGGACAGCCCGGCGGCAAAGCGGCGCGCCTGGCGGCAGTTACGTTCGATCATCTGCGCCAGACCGGCACGGCCGAGGGTATGCAGTGCCGCCCAGACTTCGACACCGCGCCCGCGCCGCGACAACTCCGGCGTGAAGTCGCTCGGATTGCGCTCGCCGCCCGGCTGCGGCAGGTACTCGGCGGTGATGGCCATCGCGGCCTGCAGCGAGTGCGGCTCGCGCACCAGCGCCAGACCGCTGTCGTACGGTACGTTCAGCCACTTGTGTGCGTCGGTGGCCCAGGAATCGGCCTGCTCGATGTGCTCGACCAGATGCCGCAGCGACGGGGCGGCCTTGGCCCACAGGCCGAAGGCGCCATCGACATGCACCCAGGCACCGCCGCGATGCGCCCATTCGATCAGCGGCCCGAACGGATCGAAGGCGCCGGTGTTGACGTTGCCGGCCTGCAGGCAAACGATGGTCGGAGCGCAGATCGCCGGCAGCGCGTCGGCTCGCATGCGCCCCTGGCCATCGACCGGCAGCCGCACGATGCGCGAGCGGCCCAGCCCCAGCATGCCAAGCGACTTCAGCAGCGTCGGGTGCGCCTCCTCGCCCGCGATCACGCTGATCTCGGGCGCCCCGAACAGCCCATCGGCCTCGACATTCCACCCCTCGCGGGCCAGCACCGCGTGCCGGGCCGCGGCCAGCGCCGTGAAATTGGCAACCGTCGCTCCGGTGACGAAGCCGGCCGCACTGTGCCGCGGCAGATCGAACAGCTCGATCAGCCAGCGCAGTGCGATCCGTTCCAGCCGCGCCACACCGGGGGTGATGCTGTCAAAGGCGCAGTTCTGGTCCCAGGTCGCGGCCAGCCAGTTCGCAGCCAGCGCCGCCGGCAGCGAGCCGCCGATCACGAAGCCAAAGAAGCGCGGTCCGGCCATCGCCATCGTCGCGGGCGACACGATCTCATCGAGCTGCGCCAGCGTGTGCCGCGGGTCGCAAGCCTGCTCGGGCAGGCTCGGCTGCAACCGCTCCAACGCCGCGACCGCCTCGGCACTGGGCGCCACCGCGCGATGGTGCAGCGATTCCAGGTAGGTGCTCGCGCGCTCCGCGGTCTCGCGCAGCAATGCGCGCATCGACGTGTGCTCAGCCGCGGGGCCATCGCCGTCCGGGATCGATGCGTGGTCGGGAATCGGTGCGTGTCGGGATCGATGCGTGGGTGGAGCGTTCCATCACGGGCCGTTGTGTCTTAAGCTCGGCAGGCCAGTGTACGCCGCCGCCCGGGCGGCTCCCAGAGCAGGCCACGGCGCTGCCCATTCGAGGCATAATCTGATCGCGGCGCGGCTGGCGCCCGCAGTGACAGTCCCGGGGCTTTGTTAAGGTCCGTCAGCGGCGTTGGGCAACTGCAGCTGGTGGCAGCGACGACTGGTAGCAGCGACGATGATAAAAGCACTCCTGATCTTCCTGATCCTGGCGATCGCCGGCCTGGCGGGCTACTCGTGGCTCGCGTTGCACTGGTCCTACTCGACCGGCGAGCGCGCCGGTTTCGTGCAGAAGCTGTCTCACAAGGGCTGGTTCTGCAAGACCTGGGAAGGCGAAATGGCGATGGTCACGATGCCCGGAACGGTGGCGGAGAAGTTCTATTTCACCGTGCCGCAGGACGATATCGCCGCCAAGATCAATGCCAGCATGGGAAAGCGCGTCGCGCTGCACTACGAGCAGCACAAGTGGCTTCCGAGCTCCTGCTTCGGGGAGACCGAGTATTTCATCTCCTCGATACAGGTCACCGAGTAATCAGGCCTGCTGAACCGGTGGTCACCCGCAGAAACGGCAGGCGCTGCTTTACTGTCCCAGGCCGTGCGGGGTGATCAGACCGGCGCGCCACGCAATCATCAGCAGCGCGAACAGCACGATCGACAGCAGGATGCGAATCGTCAACGCACGCAGCAACTTCCTCGAGTCGCCGCGGCCGGTTGAACAGATGGTACAGCGCGATGCCGAGGCTCGCGATGATCGCGGCCAGCAGCCCGACGACCAGTATGCGGATCAACTCCATCGCTGCAGTATAAGGGCAGCGCCAGCGCAAGCCTGTACTCGTCGGCGCCCGGCCGGCACAATGCGCGCCGCACTGAAGGAGCACCAGGCTTGCCGCTGACACTCGAATTCGGCCGATTCCGCTGGTCCGCGAGCTGGCCGATGACGCTGCTGACGTTCGCGGCGGTCGCGCTGTTCGTCAGCCTCGGGCGCTGGCAATGGCACCGCGCCGAACAGAAGCGTGTACTCGCCGGCGAATTTGGCGCCGGCGCGCAGTCGATGGAAGAGCTCGGCGCGCGCTCGACCTCGGCACTGCCGCGCTATGCACAGGTGCGGCTGCGCGGGCGCTATGACGGCGAGCACCAGTTTCTGCTCGACAATATCTCGCACAACGCCCGGCCCGGGTACGAAGTGCTGACTCCGCTGCGCCTGATCGACGGCCGTACGGTGATCGTCAATCGCGGCTGGGTACCGCTGACTGCCAGCCGCCGGCAGCTGCCCGACGTAGCGCTCGACTCAGCGGCAGCGCAGGCGCCCGGCGGGCGGCTGGATGACCTGCCGGTCGCGGGCATCGCGCTGGGCCATGTGCCACCGGCGCCGGACGCGCCCTGGCCGAGGCTCACGAGCTTTCCGACCATGGCCGATCTGTCGGCCGCGCTCGGTCAGCCGCTGCAGAGCCGCCAGCTGCTGCTCAATCCCGGCGAGCCCGCCGGGTTCGTGCGCGACTGGCGGCCGACCGGCATCGGACCGGCGCGCCATCTGTCGTACGCGATCCAGTGGTGGGCATTCGCCGCGCTGGCGCTGCTGCTGTATGGCTACATGAACTGGCACCGGGGCGAGCGTTGAGCCCGGCCGCGCCGGCGGCGCAGTCGAGGCGCCGCATGCTGCTGCTGCTGGCACTGCTGTTCTTCGCGCCGCTGCTGCTGTCGTTCGTGCTCTACTACGGATCGGGCTGGCGTCCCGCGGGCCGTACCAATCACGGCGTCCTGATCGAGCCGCCACGCGCCTTGCCGCTCGCCGCCGCCGGCGTGCCGGGCGGCAAGTGGTCGCTGGTTTATGTCGGTCGCGGCGATTGCGATCCCGAATGCCGCGACACGCTCCATTACATGCGCCAGACGCATCTCGGGCTCGGCCACCTGATCCCGCGTCTGCAGCGCGTATTCCTGGCCAGCGCGAATTGCTGCGATCGCGACTACCTCGCGCGCGAGCAGCCGGGGTTGATTACGTTGAATGCCGACGATGCCGCGGGCGCCGCGCTGCTGGCGCAGTTCCCGCCGGAGCGCCGGGCATCGACGATCTTCATCGTCGATCCGCGCGGCAATCTGGTGATGCGTTACGATGCCCATCAGGATCCGAAGGGGCTGCGCGACGACATCAAGAAACTGCTCGATCTCTCGCACATCGGCTGACGTGCGCGCCATGAGTCACGCAGGCCTGTTCCGCGCCGTCGCGATAGCCGCATTTTCGCTCTGCCTCGGCGTAGTCGTGCTCGGCGCCTACGTACGGCTGAGCAACGCCGGCCTGGGCTGTCCCGACTGGCCGGGCTGTTACGGACATCTGACGCCGAACGGCGCGGCGGCCGATGAGCGCACCGCGAGCGCGCCGCTGGCGGGCCGACCGCTGGATGTCGGCAAGGCCTGGCGCGAGATGCTGCACCGCTATGCGGCCGGCACGCTCGGCGCCCTGATCATTGTCCTCGCGGCGATGGGCATCGCGTGGCGGCGCGAACGCATCGTGCCGAGCGGGCTGGTGATGGCGCTGCCCGCGATCGTGATTCTGCAGGGCCTGCTCGGCAGGCTGACCGTGACCTGGCAGCTCAAACCGCTGATCGTGAGCCTGCACCTGCTGTTCGGCTTCACGACACTGTCGCTGCTGTGGTGGCTGGTGCTGACGCTCGGGCTGAGGCGCCGCGGCGAGCGCAGCCAGCCGACCGTCGTGACCGGCGCTGGCCGCGCCGTTGCCCGCCGGCTGGCACTCGCGGGGCTCATGACGCTCGCCCTGCAGATCGCGCTCGGCGGCTGGACCAGCAGCAACTACGCGGCGATCGCCTGCCCGGACCTGCCGACCTGCCAGGGCCGCTGGTGGCCGCAGGCCGATTTCAGATCGGCCTACGTACTCTGGCGCGGTTTGGGAATCAACTACGAGGGCGGCGTGCTCGACAATCCGGCCCGGGTCGCGATCCATCTAAGCCACCGTCTCGGCGCGCTGGCGGTGAGCCTGGTGCTGCTGACGGCGGCACTTGCGGCGCTGCGCCTGCATGGCCGTCCGGCCGCCGCCGGCGGCCTGCTGCTGGGGTTGTTGCTGTTGCAATTGACGATTGGCGTCGCGATGGTGCTGCGCGGCTTTCCGCTGTGGCTCGCGACGGCGCACAATGCCGGCGCCGCCCTGTTATTGTTGGCGACCCTGGCGCTCAACCGCTACTTGCGACCGCCGTCGGGGCCTGAAACTTTTGCCGGATAAGCTTCGCAGCCACTGCCCATGAGCCAGCCCGACATCCAGACTCTCGCGGCCAGCGCCAGCTGGCGCGACTACCTCGAGCTGACCAAGCCGCGCGTGGTCGCGCTGATCGTGCTGACCGCCGTAGTCGGCACGCTGCTCGCAGCGCGCGGCCTGCCGCCGCTCGATGCGCTGATCTTCGGCAACCTCGGCATCGCGCTGTCGGCCGCCTCGGCCGCTACCATCAATCACATCCTCGACCGGCGCATCGATGCGCGCATGGGGCGCACCCGCAAGCGGCCGCTGCCCTCGGGTCACCTCGCCCCAAGGCAGGCGCTGGTGTTCGCGCTGCTGCTGGGCCTCGCCTCGATGCTGATTCTGGTCGCCTTCGTGAACGCGCTGACCGCGACGCTGACATTCGCGTCGCTGATCGTCTACGCGGTGGTGTACACGGTGTGGCTGAAGCGCGCGACGCCGCAGAACATCGTGATCGGCGGCGCCGCGGGCGCCGCGCCACCGGTGCTCGGCTGGGTGGCGGTGACCAACCACATCGATCCGCAGGCGCTGCTGCTGTTCCTGATCATCTTTGCATGGACGCCACCGCATTTCTGGGCACTCGCGATCGCGCGGCGGCACGATTACGCCAAGGCCGATATCCCGATGCTGCCGGTGACCCATGGCGTCGAGTTCACGCGGCTGCACGTGTTGCTCTACACCGTGATCCTGTGCGTGGTCACGCTGCTGCCGTACATGACCGGCATGAGCGGTCTGATCTACCTGGGCGCGGCGCTGGTGCTCGACGCGCGCTTCCTGTGGCTGGCGCTGCTGCTCAAGTTCGCAGCCCGCGACGAGCTGCCGATGCGCATGTTCCGCTACTCGATCACCTATCTGATGTGGCTGTTCCTGGCGCTGCTGCTGGATCACTACCTGCCGACCGCCCTCTAGCTGTTCGTCAGGCGAGCCGCAGCGCCCAGGCGCCGGCGACGATCAGGCCGATGCAGCCGGCGCGCTGCAACGTCACCCGCTCCTTGAGCAGCAGCGCTGAGATCACGGTCGCGAACAGGATCGAGGTCTCGCGCAGCGCCGCGACCAGGGCCACCGGTGCCACGGTCATGGCCCAGAGCGCCAGAGTATAAGAGAGCACGGTACCGGCGCCGCCAGCGAGGCCCTGCGGCCATTGACCGCGCAGGTAGGCGCCGAATTCACGCCGTCGCCAGATCCATCCCCACAGCAGCAACTCGATCCCCGTGAGCAGGAAGATCCACAGCGTATAGGCCACCGGCGCGCCGGAGCGCCGCACGCCCAGGCCATCGATGACCGTGTAGCCGGCGATCACGACGGCATTGGCGAGCGCGAGCGCAGTGACGGAACGATGCCGCGCGGCCTGTTCGGCATGCCCGGGATGCGCCGGATGCGTGCTGTGCGCCCGGTTGTGCGCGGGCCGGTGCGCGGCAAGCCCGAGCACGCCGGCGCAGATCAGCCCGATCCCGAGCCAGCGCGCGACCGTCACCGGCTCGCCGATCAGCCAGGCGCTGACCGCAGCCACCATCAGCGGCGCGGTGCCGCGCATGATCGGGTAGGCGTGGCTCAGGTCACCGCCGCGATAGGCCGCGGCGAGCAGCGCGTAGTAAAGGATCTGCAGCGCCACCGAGGCGGCGATGAAGGGCCAGCTCGCGCGCGCCGGCGGGGCCAGGAACGGCAATACCACGGCGGCAATCAGCGCGGCGGCGCTCGTGATCAGCACCGCGCTCAACAGTTTGTCGCCACCGCCCTTGACGATGGCATTCCAGCCGGCGTGCATCAGCGCCGCAAACAGCACGATATAGACCGCGTGTGCCGGCACCCTTCAGCCAGTGCGCCGGGCGCTGCAGCCGGTGATGCAGCAGGCGATACGAGCGCCGGTGTTGCCGGCGCCCCGGCCGGCCGGACCGCCGATGAAGGAGATGACAGCGCGCTGCATCAGCCTGTTATTGTCTCATCCGGACACACGCGACGGACAGTGAAATCCGCTCGCGCCGCCGTACGACAAGGGGCTTGCGATGCTGATCGAACGTGTATGGGCGGCCAACCGCGGCCGCAACTTCCATTACCTGATCGCCTGCAGCGAGACCGGCGAGGCGCTCGCGGTCGATCCGCTCAATGCCGATGCCTGCCTGCGACGCGCACAGGAACTCGGCTGGCGCATCCGCCAGATCTTCAATACGCATGAGCACGGCGACCATACCGGCGGCAACGCTGCGATGGTCGCGGCCACGGGTGCGCCGGTGCTGGCACACGCGGCCGCCGCGGAACGCATCGGCGGCGTCACCCATGGACTGAAGGACGGCGACGTGGTTCGCATCGGTCGCTCGGTGCAGTTGCGTTGCCTCGACACGCCCGGTCACACCCGGGCGCATCTGTGCCTGTACGCGCAACAGCGCGGCGAGCAGCCGCCGGCGCTGTTCTCCGGCGATACCCTGTTCAATGCCGGCGCGGGCAATTGCCTGCACGGCGGGGACCCGCTGTTGCTGTATGACACCTTCGCCGGCTGCCTGTCGCAGCTGCCGGTTGCGACGCGGGTGTTCCCCGGCCACGAATACCTGCTGCGGAATTTGGATTTTACGCTTGACCGCGAACCATCGAACCTGGCCGCCCGCAACATGCTCAAGCGCTGCGCCGACCTGGCGGCCGAAGCCATGCCGGTCACGACACTGGCCGAAGAACGGCAGTTCAACGTGTTCTTCCGGCTCGACAGCCCCGAACTGATCGCCGAGCTGCGACGCGTCCGGCCCGACTGGGGCGCCGCTCCGGCCCCGCGCGAAATATTCCTCGCGCTGCGCGAGCTGCGTAACCGCTGGTAGCGGGGCGAAATCCGGTGCGGCAGCCCTCGTACCGGCTGGGGTAGAATTCGCGGCCCTCATGGACCTCTCCCCCATCCTCAACCCATTGAACGACGCCCAGCGCGAAGCCGTGACGGCACCGCTCGGGCCGGTGCTGGTGCTTGCCGGCGCCGGCAGCGGCAAGACCCGCGTGCTGATCCACCGCATCGCCTGGTTGATCCAGATCGAAGGCGTATCGCCGCACGGCATCCTCGCCGTGACCTTCACCAACAAGGCGGCCGGCGAGATGCGCAGCCGGGTCGAACAGCTGCTCGGCATTTCAGGCTCGGCGCTCTGGCTCGGTACCTTCCACGGCATTGCGCATCGGCTGCTGCGCCTGCATTGGCGCGAAGCCGGACTGTCGCAGGGCTTCCAGATCGTGGACGCCGAGGATCAGCTGCGGCTGATCAAGAAACTGCTAAGCGCGCCCAGAACCTCGATGAGAACCGCTGGGTGCCGCGCGAGGTGCAGTACTTCATCAACAAGCACAAGGATGAAGGCCGCCGGCCCAAGCACGTGCACGGCGGGGGCGATCCGACGCAGCTGCAGCTGATCAAGCTGTACGAGCAGTACGAGGAGGCCTGCGCGCGCTCGGGCGTGATCGACTTCGCCGAGCTGCTGCTGCGCGCATTCGAGCTGTGGCGCGACCAGCCGGATCTGCTGCGCCACTATCGGGCGCGCTTCCGCCACGTGCTGGTCGATGAGTTCCAGGACACCAATTCGATCCAGTACGCCTGGATCCGCCTGCTGGTCGGCTCCGAGGGCGCGCCGTTCGTGGTCGGCGATGACGACCAGTCCATATACCGGTTCCGCGGCGCGCGGGTGGAGAACCTGCATCAGTTCCGCGAGGATTTCCCGCAGGCCAGGCTGTACCGGCTGGAGCAGAACTACCGTTCCACCAGCGCGATTCTCGATGCCGCCAACGCACTGATCGCCAACAACTCCGGCCGGCTCGGCAAGACGCTCTGGACCAGCACGCCGGGCGGCGATCGCGTCAAGCTGTACGCGGCGTACAACGAGCGCGACGAGGCCGATTTCGTGGTCACGCGCATCCTGGAGTGGACGCAGCGCGGGGGCCTGCGCCGCGAGGCAGCGATCCTGTACCGCTCGAACGCGCAATCGCGCAGTTTCGAGGAGGCGCTGATCATCGCGCGCGTGCCCTACCGGGTCTACGGCGGCCTGCGCTTCTTCGAGCGCGCTGAGATCAAGGATGCGCTGGCGTATCTGCGACTGATCGCCAATCGCGACGATGATGCGTCGTTCGAACGCATCGTGAACCTGCCGCCGCGCGGCATCGGCAGCAAGACCATCGACGCCATCCGCGAAGCCGCGCGCGGCGCCGGCAGCTCGCTGTGGCGCGCGGCCGGGGCGGCGGTGGCAGCCGGGGAAGGCGGCCGTGCCGCGGGCGCGCTGCTCGGCTTCATGCAGCTGATCGAACAGCTCGCGACCGCGATCTCGATCGCGGATCTGCCGCTGCACGAGCAGGTCGATCACGTGATCAACGGCAGCGGCCTGATCGACCATCATCAGAAGGACAAGGCCGATCGGGGCGAGGCGCGGGTCGAGAACCTCAATGAGCTGGTCAGCGCCGCGCGCGGCTACGAGCCCGAGGGCGACCTGCCGCCGCTGCAGAGCTTTCTGGCGCATGCGGTGCTCGAATCCGGCGAGACCCAGGGCGATGCCTGGGAGGACTGCGTGCAGATGATGACGCTGCACAGCGCCAAGGGGCTGGAATTTCCGCTGGTGTTCCTGTGCGGCCTCGAAGACGGCCTGTTTCCGCACCAGCGTTCGATCAATGAC
The DNA here is from genome assembly GCA_963701975.1 of uncultured Gammaproteobacteria bacterium. Lineage (GTDB taxonomy): Bacteria > Pseudomonadota > Gammaproteobacteria > Steroidobacterales > Steroidobacteraceae > FEN-1191. The sequence goes on along the minus strand of OY969692.1, from coordinate 896,840 downwards.
CTCGACGGGCTCGAAGAGGAGCGTCGCCTGTGCTATGTCGGCATGACGCGCGCGATGAAGCAGCTGTATTTCACCTATGCCGAGCAGCGGCGGCTGCACGGCGTGGACAGCTACAACTCGCCGTCGCGATTCGTTCAGGAAATCCCGCCGGCGCTGATCGAGGAAGTGCGGCCGCGCATCCGCGTCGCGCATGCGCCGCCATCAGCCATGACCGCGCCCGGCTCGGCGCGCGCGCTCGGCCGCTCAGCGCTGATGGAACCCCTGAGTGACGGCATGCGCCTGGGCACCCGCGTACGCCACGGCAAGTTCGGCGAGGGCGTGGTGCTGACGGTCGAAGGCCAGGGGCCGCACGCGCGCGTGCAGGTGAATTTCGAGCAGCAGGGCTCCAAATGGCTCATGCTGCAATACGCGAATCTGGAAGTGATGTAGCGACGGAGCGCAAGCGCTGATGAAGATCCTGATTCTGGGCGCCGGCCAGGTAGGCCGCACCGCCGCGTACCACCTGTCGCGCGAACCGGCCAACGAAGTCACCGTGGTCGACACCAACGAGGATATCCTGCGCGAGCTGCAGGACCGGCTCGACGTGCGCGCGGTGGGCGGGCACGCCTCGTATCCGACCGTGCTCGAGGCCGCCGGCATTGCCGACACCGACGTGCTGGTCGCGCTGACCAACAGCGACGAAGTCAACATCGTTGCCTGCGAGATCGCGCACGCGCTCTACCGCACGCCGACCAAGATCGCGCGCGTGCGCGCGCCTGAATACACCACCCGCACGCAGCTGTTTACCGAGGGGGCGCTGGCGGTCGACGTGTGGATCAGCCCGGAACAGCTGGTGACCGAATACATCGCGCGACTGTTGTCGTATCCGGGCGCACTGCAGGTGGTGGACTTCGCCGACGGCCGGGTGCAGCTGGTCGGCGTGCGCGCGCGGCGCGATGGGCTGCTGGTCGGCCGGGAGCTGCGCACGCTGCGCGAGCACCTGCCCGATACCGAAGCCCGGGTGGCGGCGATCTACCGCAACGACCGGCACGTGCCCCCGGCCGGCGATACCGTAGTCGAGGAAAACGACGAGATCTTCTTCGTCGCGGCATCGGATGACCTGCGCCGCGTGATGGCAGAGCTTCGCCGCAGCGAGGATCCGGTGCGCCGCCTGGTGATCGCGGGCGGCGGCAACATCGGCTTCCGGCTGGCGCGCACGCTCGAGAAGAGCAATCAGGTCAAGCTGATCGAGCGCGATCCGCGCCGCGCGCGCCGCATCTCCGAGCTGCTCGAGAACACCATCGTGCTCAACGGGGATGCCGCCGACGAGGAACTGCTGGTGGAGGAGAACATCGACAGCGCCGACGTATTCGCCGCGCTGACCAACTCCGAGGAGGCCAACGTGCTGTCGGCGATGCTGGCCAAGCGGCTCGGCGCCAAGCGCGTGATGGCGCTGATCAACCGGCCGTCCTATGGCGAGCTGATGGAGAACCACAGCATCGACATCGTGATTTCCCCGCAGACCATCACCATCGGGTCGCTGCTGGCGCACGTGCGGCGCGGCGACGTGGTGCGCGTGCATTCGCTGCGGCGCGGCGCCGCCGAGGCGATCGAGGCCGTGGTTCATGGCAGCGAGGAGCGCTCGCAGGTCGTGGGTCGCCGCCTCGAGCAGATCAAGCTGCCCTCGGGCGCGAGCATCGTCGCGATCGTGCGCGGTGAGAACGTCATCATGGCGCATCACGACACCAAGTTCGAAACCGAGGATCATGTGATCATCTTTCTCACCGATCGGCGGCACATCGATGCGGTCGAGCGGCTGTTCCAGACCGAAGCCTAGGAAAGCAGGCAATGCGCTCGCTGCTCGGCGTATTGAGTATCTTCGGCTCGCTGCTGACCTGGTTCGCGCTGTTCTACCTGTTGCCGGTGCTCACCGCGCTGATCTTCGGCGAGCTCTCGTCGCTGCGCGGCTTCCTGGCGGGGGCGGGCATTGCGCTGCTCGGCGGCCTGCTGCTGCGCGTGGCCACGCAGCGCTTCCGCTACGACCTCAAGTCGCGCGACGCCTATCTGCTCGTGACCCTGAGCGTTCTGCTGCTGGCGGCCTTTGCGGCCGTGCCGCTGCTGATCGACCTGCCCGGGCTGTCCTTCACCAAGGCCTACTTCGAGTCGATGTCGGGCCTGTCGACCACCGGGGCCACGGTCCTCACCGGACTGGATCACCTGCCGCACAGCATCAACCTGTGGCGCCATGCACTGAGCTGGCTCGGCGGCATGGGCATCATCGTGCTGGCGGTCGCAATCCTGCCGCTGCTCGGGGTCGGCGGCATGCAGCTGTACCGCGCCGGCGCGCCGGGCCCCGTCAAGGATGCGAAGCTCGCACCGCGCATCACCGAGACCGCGCGCACGCTGTGGTTCGTCTATGCCGGCATGACGGTTGCCTGCGCGCTCGCCCTTTGGGCCGCCGGCATGTCGCTGTTCGATGCGATCTGCCACGCCTTTTCCGCGATGTCGCTCGGCGCGTTCTCGACCCACGACGCCAGCATCGGCTATTTCGACTCACCGATGATCGAATTCGTGCTGATGATCTTCATGCTGATCGCGGCGATGAATTTCGCCACCCATTTCACCGCGCTGCGCAAGGGCGACTTCGACGCCTATCGGCGCGACCCGGAAACGCGCTGGATGCTGCTGCTGATCCTCGGCAGCTGCGTCCTCATTGCGGTGTTCCTCGACTTCAATGCCGTGTATGCGACGCCGTTCAGCTCGCTGCGCTTTGCGGCGTTCAATGTGATATCGATCGCCACCACCAGCGGATTCGTGACGGCCGATTACGGCAGCTGGCCGATGTTCGCCCCGATGTGGATGCTGTTCCTGAGCTGCCTGTGCGCCAATACCGGCTCCACCGGCGGCGGCATCAAGATGGTGCGCTCGCTGATCCTGATGAAGCAGTCGCTGCGCGAGATGTTTACGCTGGTGCACCCGCAGGCGGTCGCGCCGCTGAAGATCTCCGGTCAGGTGGTGCCGAACGGCGTCGTGTACGCGGTGCTCGCGTTCATATTCCTGTATTTCGTCACCATCGTGGCGCTGGTGTTCGCGCTGCTGATCTCGGGCCTGGACTTCATTTCCGCGTTCTCGGCCATCGTCGCCTGCATCAACAACGTGGGGCCGGGGCTCAATGTGGTCGGCCCAGGCCGCAATTACGGCGCGCTGAACGACTTCCAGGCCTGGACCTGCATCGCAGCGATGTTTCTGGGCCGCATCGAGATCATCACGTTCGCGGTGCTGTTCACGCCGACATTCTGGCGCAAATAGCGCGCTTGCGCAGGCGCGCCGTGCGCGCGCCGGCGCCCCGCTAGCTGTGGATGTACTGCTCGAGCTCGGCGATCGTGCGCTGCTGCTCCTCGAGCACCACGCGCACCAGGTCGCCGATCGACAGCACGCCGATCACGCCGCTGGCATCGACCACCGGCAAATGGCGGAAGCGGTTCTCGGTCATGATGCGCATGCAGTCATGCACCGATTGATCGGGGCGTACGGTCAGCACCGGCGAGCTCATGATCTGCCGCACCGGGGTCTCGTTCGACGAGCGGCCCTTCAGGATCACTTTGCGGGCGTAGTCGCGTTCCGACACGACGCCGACCAGCTGCTCGCCCTGCATGACCAGCAGTGCGCCGACGCTGTGTTCCGCCATCAGCCGGATCGCTTCCAGGACCGGCGCGTCGGGCGCGACGCTATGAATGACTCGACCCTTCTGCTTCAGTAGCTGCGATACGATGGCCATGACACCCCCTTCTCGCGACGATCCTTGTGGCGTCGATCTTAGCGCTATCCGTTCCGGAACGGTCGGGCAGGCGACTTAAGGCTCGATTTGCCCCCCGCCGCCGCCCACGCTGGCGGCCGCCGCACCGGACCGGCGCTTCCCCGCCGCCCCCGTTGCAGCCACGCTCGCGCCGCGGCGGCGCAGGTGCACCAGCAGGATCGACACGGCGGCCGCGGTTACCCCCGGGACGCGGGCGGCCTGGCCCAGCGTCGCGGGCCGCACCGCGGCCAGCTGCTGACGGACCTCGTTCGACAGGCCCGCGAGCGATGCGTAGTCCAGATCCTGCGGCAGCGGCGTGTGCTCCTGGACCCGCGTGCGTTCGATCTCCTGCGCAGCGCGTTCGATGTAGCCGGCATAGCTCGCCTGGACCTCCAGGTCGCGCAGCACCTGCGCCGCCAGCCGATCATCCGGCTGCGGGCCGATTGCGATCCCGGGGTCGAGCTCGATCAGCGCCTGGTAGCCGACCTCGGGCCTGCGCAGCAGCTCGAACGCGCTGAGCTCGCGTACCGGTGGCGGCCCGCCGAGCACGCGCTGTGCCCAGTCTTCGGGTATCTGGCCCGGCTTGAACCGCCGCGACTGCAGCCGCGCCAGTTCCGAGGCGATGGCGTTCTGCTTGGCGTCGAACAGAGCCCAGCGCTCGTCGTCAACCAGGCCGAGCTCGCGGCCGCGCGCCGTCAGGCGCGCGTCGGCGTTATCCTCGCGCAGCAGCAGACGGTGCTCGGCGCGACTGGTGAACATGCGGTACGGCTCACTGGTCCCGCGTGTGACCAGGTCGTCGACCAGCACGCCGAGATAGGCCTCGCTGCGCGCGGGCACCCAGGGCGGCGCATCGCGGCGCGCAAGCGCCGCGTTGACGCCGGCGAGCAGGCCCTGGGCGGCAGCCTCCTCGTAACCGGTGGTGCCGTTGATCTGTCCGGCGAAGAACAGACCGCCGACGCTCTTGGTTTCGAGCCAGGCGTTGAGATCGCGTGGATCGAAGAAATCATATTCGATCGCGTAGCCGGGCCGCGTCAGGTGGGCGTGCTCGAAGCCGCGGATGCTGTGCACCAGCGCCTGCTGCACATCGAACGGCAGGCTGGTCGAGATCCCGTTGGGATAGACCTCGTGCGTGTCGAGACCTTCGGGTTCGATGAACACCTGGTGCGATGCCTTGTCGGCAAAGCGATGTACCTTGTCCTCGACCGACGGACAGTAGCGCGGGCCGACCCCTGCGATCGCCCCGGTGAACATCGGCGAGCGATCGAACGCCGCGCGGATGATCTGGTGCGTGCGCTCGTTGGTATGGGTAATGTGGCAGGGCAGCTGGCGCGGATGCTCGCGCGCGCGGCCGAGAAACGAGAACACCGGCAGCGGCTCATCGCTGTACTGCACCGCGAGCGCGCTGTAGTCGATGCTGCGGCCGTCGATGCGGGGCGGCGTGCCGGTCTTGAGGCGCGCTGCACGCGGGGCGATCTCGCGCAGCCGGTGCGCCAGGCGCATCGACGGCGGGTCACCGGCGCGGCCGGCCGCGTAGTGATCGAGCCCCACATGAATGCGACCGGCGAGGAAAGTGCCGACCGTGAGCACCACGCTCGCGGCCTCGAACGCGATGCCGGTCATCGTGACCACGCCGCGCACGCGCCCGCCCTCGATCACGAGGTCGGCGGCTTCCTGCTGGAACAGCGACAGCCCCGGCTGGTTCTCGAGCTGCCGGCGAATCGCCCGTTTGTACAGCGATCGGTCGGCCTGGGCACGGGTGGCGCGCACCGCCGGACCCTTGCTGGCGTTGAGCGTGCGAAACTGGATGCCGGCGACATCGGCCGCGCGCGCCATCGCACCGCCGAGCGCATCGATCTCGCGCACCAGATGCCCTTTGCCGATACCGCCGATTGCCGGATTGCAGCTCATCGCGCCGAGCGTCTCGATGCTCTGCGTCAGCAGCAGCGTCGCCTGGCCCATGCGCGCAGCCGCCAGCGCCGCTTCGGTGCCGGCGTGGCCGCCACCGACGACGATGACATCGAAAGACTGGGCGTAGCGCATGGGGCGGGCAAGTGTGCGATTGAGTCCGCGCGCACGCAAATATCGAGCTGTGGACCGGGCCAATGTTTCAGTAGTCGGTCACTATCTGCGATGAGTTCGCTTCATTGTTTCTATTGAGATCCAAAGCGCCGTCCGATGCGCCGGTCATTTCCCGATGCAGAAGCGCGCGAAGATGCGCCCGAGCAGCTCGTCCGAGCTCTCGGCGCCGAGAATATCCCCGAGCGCGAGCTGGGCGCGGCGCAACTCCTCGGCCACCAGTTCCGGCGCCTGGCGCGCGCTCAGCAGTCGCGCCGCGTCGGTGATCGAGGCGTCGACCCGCGCCAGTGCCTCGAGGTGGCGGGCGCGCGCCGACAGCGCGCCGGCTCCTTCGGGCTCGAACCCGACGCTGGCCTTGAGGTGTGCCGCGAGCAACCCAAAGCCTTCACCGGTCAGGGCCGATAGCCGCAGCAGCGTCACCCCGGACCACCCGCCGGCCGCCGCCGCGATGACCGGCAGCGCACCGTTCGTGACCAGGTCGATCTTGTTGAACACCAGCGTCAGCGGCACACCGGCCGGCAGCCCCTCGCGCTCCTCGAGATAGCCCCTCGCCTGCGGATCGGCGACCGCGTCGATCACGAACAGGATGCGGTCGGCGGCTGCCATCGCGGCGCGCGCGCGGCGGATGCCTTCGGCTTCGATCGCATCGCCCGCAGCGCGCAGCCCGGCGGTGTCGAGCACATGCAGCGGCATGCCGTCGAGCAGGATCCGCTCGCGCACCAGGTCGCGCGTCGTGCCGGGCGTCGCCGTCACGATCGCAGCATCGTGACCGGCCAGCCGGTTGAGCAGGCTCGACTTGCCGGCGTTGGGCCGGCCGGCGATCACCACTGTCATGCCTTCGGTCAGCAGTCGTCCCTGGCGGCTCGCGCAGCGCAGCGCCGCAAGCTCGCTTCGGGCCATTTCGAGCCGTGCCTGGAGCGAGGAGTCGGACAGTGCCTCGATGTTCTCGTCGGCGAAATCAATCGCCGCCTCGACCTGGGTGCGCAGCTCGCTCAGTGTCTGGCCGACCGAGCGCACGCGAGCGGAGAATTCACCGTCGAGCGAGCGCATCGCGGCGCGCGCTGCAGCTTCGGAAGCGGCATCGATCAGGTCGGCGACGGCTTCAGCCTGGGCCAGATCGAGCTTGCCATGAAGGTAGGCGCGCTGCGTGAACTCACCGGGCTGCGCGCGTCGCGCGCCGAGCTCGAGCAGCCGGCGGGTCAGGGCCTCGACCAGCACCGGGCTGCCGTGCCCGTGCAGCTCGAGTACGTGCTCGCCGGTATAGGAGTGCGGCTCCGGGAAGTACAGCGCCAGGCCGTGATCGATCGCCTCACCGTCGCCGCCGCGAAATTGTGCCGCGGTGGCGACCCGCGGCGGCGGCAGCGCGCCGAGCAGGCTGGCGGCGATCTGCACCGTTGCCGCACCGGAGATGCGCACGATGGCGATGCCGCCGCGACCCGGCGGCGTCGCGGCCGCGACGATGGTGTCGCTCACCGCCTGGCGCGCAGCGCGGCCTCGATGCGACGGTTGATGTTCCACTGCTGCAGGATCGACAGGACCGTATTGGTGACCCAGTACAGCACCAGGCCCGCCGGGAAGAACGCGAACGTGACCGACATTGCGAGCGGCATGATCATGAAGATCTTCTGCTGCGCCGGATCGCCGACCTGCGGATTGATCTTGTACTGCACGAACATCGCCGCCGCCATGATCGCCGGCAGAACGAACAGGGGATCCTTGGCCGACAGGTCGTTGATCCACAGCATGAACGGGGCCTGGCGCAGCTCGACGCTGTCGCGCAGCACCCAGTAGAACGCCAGGAATACCGGGATCTGGATCAGCATCGGCAGGCAGCCGGCCAGCGGATTGACCTTCTCACGCTTGTACAGCTCCATCATGGCGCGATTGAGCTTCTCGCGATCGTCCTTGTAGGTCTCGCGCAGGTTGTTGAGCCGCGGCGCGAGCGCCTTCATCTTCGCCATCGAACGCCCGCTGGCTTCGGCGAGCGGATAGAACAGCAGCTTGAGCAGCATCGTGACGATGATGATCGCGAAGCCCCAGTTGCCCACCAGCGAATGCACGCGATTGAGCAGCCAGAACAGCGGCGTGGCGATGATCCGCAGCGTGCCGTAGTCGGCGACCAGATCCAGGTGCGACTGCGCGGCGTCGAGCTGCGTCTGAATCTTCGGCCCGACGAACAGGGTTTCGTGGGTGTCGGCTTCGCCTCCGGGCGGCACCACCTCGGTCGGTCCCTGGGCCTTGAGCAGGAACTCATTACCCTGCGTCAGCAGCTGGTAGCGATAGCTCGCGTCGGCCGGGGGCACGATCGCGGCGACGAAATGATGCTGCAGCGCTGCCAGCCAGCCGCCCTTGATCGACTGATCGAGCGCCACGCTTTTCTGGATGTCGAACTTCTGGTACTTGACCCCGTCATAGATCGCCGGTCCCTTGAACGCGTAGCTGTCGGGCCGGAAGTACGAGCGCTCGACCGGCGCGTTGTAGCGCAGGATCTGCGCGTAGGGCGCAAAGCTCCACGGCGCCGCGGTGCCATTGCGGATCTGATAGTCGAGGCCGATCTGGTATTGCCCGCGATGGAAGCTCAGCGTCTTGGTCACGGTCACGCCGTGGCCGTCGCTCCAGCTGAGCGGCAGCTTGATCTCGTCCTGGCCCGGCGCAAGGCGCAGTTCGTGCGCGGCGCTTTGATAGAGCGCCTGGTGGGTCGGCGCGAATTCATCGTTGACCGGCGCCAGCCCGCTCTGCAGCACGAACAGCGAATCGGGGGCATCGCGGTTGAGCAGCCGCACCGGCACGTCCGGCGTGTTCTTGGCCCGCGGATAGGCCAGCAGATCCACGCGCCGCAGCTCGCCGCCCGCGAGGCTGACCTCGGCGTCGAGCACGTCGGTGATCACGTGCACGCTCGGTGCCAGCGGCGCGTCGTTGACCAGCGCGTGCGCGACATCCGGGGTGGCGACCGCACTGCTCGCGGCAGTGGTGCCGGCGCCAGCGCTGGGGGCACCCGCGACGGCGCCCGAGCTGGCGCCGCTCGCCGGCAGGCTGGCGTTCGGCACGGTGCTGTCGAGCGGCGCCGACGGCGAGGTGCCGGCACTGGTTGGGGACGTCGCTACCACCTCGGGGTAGTCGTGCATCCACATCTGGTAGTTCAGGAACAGCGACATGCCGAGCAGCACCCACAGGGTGATACGCAGATTAAAGGTCGTGGGCATGGCAGGCCTGTGCGGCGTCGGAACCGGGGCTGGAGCTGGAACCGCGGGCAGGAGCCCCGCACCCGGGCGCCCGGAGCGGCGGCACCGGATCGTAACCGCCGGGATGGAAGGGGTGGCAGCGCGCGAGCCGCCGCAGTGCCAGCGCGCCGCCGCGCAGGCTGCCGTGCTCGCTCACCGCTTCGAGCGCGTACTGCGAGCACGACGGATGGAAGCGGCAGCGCGCACCGAGCAGCGGGCTGATGAGGAGCTGATAGGCTCGAATCAGCCAGACGATGAGATGACGCATGTCGCCGATATCTTTAGCCAAAGTCTCTCCAGCGCCGAGCGCAGTCGGGCGTTGTCCGCGGCAAGCACGCCCGCACGCGCGCCAATCACGATATCGAACGGCGGGAGGCTCAGCTGATGCACTCGAAAGCTCTCTCGGATCAGACGCCGCAGACGATTACGGTTGACAGCCCGGCGCAGGATTCGTGCCGCGATCGACATGCCGAGGCGGGCACAGGGTAAGCCATTGGCATGTGCGCTGACCGTGAAGAACTCGTTGCCAAGCCGTTTGCCGGCCGCGTACACCTGCTTGAATTCGGCGAGCCGCCGCATGCGCCGCTCGCGCGGCAACCGCAGACTCGGTGTGGCGGCGGATCGCGTGGGCGCGGCTGTCATCACCGCAGCGGCCGGCTGGTCAAGGCGTCAGACGCTTACGACCCTTTGCACGCCGGCGGGCAAGCACCCTGCGACCGCTCTTGGTGGCCATGCGGGCCCGAAATCCGTGCGTGCGTGCTCGGCGCACCTTGCTCGGCTGATAGGTACGTTTCATGATTTCAAGGCCCTGAAAACCGAACCGAAAAACGGCTCGGCAGGGTACGCAGCGCAGCCGGGCGTGTCAATACGAGCGCTGCTGACAAATGCTTCCGGCGCCCCGAGGCTCGGTATAGACTTTCGGCCCTTTTCCCGGGAAGCATGTCGTTGGAAGCGTCGCTGTGGTCACGCTGCGTGCGTGCGCTCGAAACCGAGCTGCCCGAGCAGCAGTTCAACACCTGGGTCAAACCGCTGCAATCGCTGGAAGGCGATGACGCCCTGCACCTGCTCGCGCCCAACCGGTTCGTGGTCGATTGGGTGCGCAGCAACCTGCTGGCCAGACTCGGCCAGCTGTTGCGCGACTTCGGGCTTCCGGAACCGGCGGCGATCACGGTCGAGGTGGGATCGCGTCCGGCTGCGCCCAGCACCGTGACGGCCACGGCAGGAGTTGCCGCGGTCCGGGCCATGAAGAGCCCCGCGGCCCAGGCGGTCGGGGTACCGCTCAATCCCGACTTTACATTCGAGGGCTTCGTCGAAGGCAAGAGCAACCATTTCGCCAAGGCTGCGGCGCTGCAGGTCGCGGGCAATCCGGGCCGGGCCTATAACCCGCTGTTCATCTACGGCGGCGTCGGCCTGGGCAAGACCCATCTGATGCACGCGATCGGGCATATGATTACCGCGCGCGACAAGGAGGCGCGGGTCGCGTACGTGCATTCGGAGCGCTTCGTCAGCGACATGGTCCGGGCCCTGCAGCACAACCGCATCAACGATTTCAAGACCGCCTATCGCTCGCTGCACGCGCTGCTGATCGACGACATCCAGTTCTTCGCTGGCAAGGAGCACTCGCAGGAAGAGTTCTTTCATACCTTCAATGCGCTGCTCGAGGGCCATCACCAGGTGATCCTGACCTGCGATCGCTATCCGCGCGAGGTCGAGGGGCTCGAGGAGCGTCTGAAATCGCGCTTTGGCTGGGGGCTCACGGTCGCAATCGAGCCGCCCGAGCTCGAGACCAGTGTCGCGATCCTGATCGGCAAGGCCCTGGCCGTCGGCGTGGAGCTGCCCGAGGAGGTCGCGTTCTTCATCGCCAAGCGCATTCGCTCCAACGTACGCGAGCTCGAGGGCGCGCTGCGCCGCGTGATCGCGAATTCACGCTTTACCGGCCACCCGATCACGCTCGAATTCACCAAAGAGGCACTGAAGGACCTGCTGTCGATGCAGGCGCGGCTCATCACGGTGGAGAACATCCAGAAGACCGTGGCCGACTATTACAAGGTGCGCGTAGCGGATCTGCTGTCGAAGCGACGCAGCCGCTCGGTCGCGCGTCCGCGCCAGGTCGCGATGGCGCTGGCCAAGGAACTCACCAGTCACAGCCTGCCCGAGATCGGGGATGCATTCGGCGGTCGCGATCACACCACCGTGATGCATGCGTGCAAGCGAATCAAGGAGCTGCGCGACATCGAGCAGCGCATGCAGGAAGACTACACAAACCTGTTGAGAACCCTGACGGGATGAGGTGAGTTTCCTGTTGAGGAATTTGTGGATAAGGTTACCCACAGTCCACGCACAGGCAGCCATCTCAGTTGTTAGAGTCGCGACGCTATGCGAAACGTCTGCTGGCGAGCATCAATTGACACCGGTGACGCTGTTTTTCGCACTGTTCACAGGCTTAATATCTGTCATTGTTCTTCATCTAAGAAAGAATACTTAAGAGATCAAAGGACGCAGCTGCAATGAAAGTCTCCGCGACGCGCGAACATCTGCTCGAGGCTCTGCAGAGCGTCATCGGCGTGGTCGAGCGACGGCAAACGATGCCGATCCTCTCGAATGTCATGCTTGCTGCGCGCGACAATCGCCTGTGCATCACCGGTACCGATCTGGAGGTGGAGCTGGTTGCCGCGGCGGAAGTCAGCGTGCAGCAGCCCGGCGACATCACCGTGCCGGGACGCAAGCTGCTCGACATCGTGCGCACGTTACCCGATAAGACCAATATGACCGTGGCGCGCGAAGGCGAGAAAGTCGTGCTGCGCGGCGGCCGCAGCCGCTTCTCGCTCTCGAGCCTGCCCGCGAGTGAATTTCCGGTGATCGAGGACATCAATGCGCAGCACACGCTCAAGATCCGCGCCCACGACTGCCGGCGCCTGATCGACAAGACGCATTTCGCAATGGCGCAGCAGGACGTGCGCTATTACCTCAACGGCACGCTGCTCGAGACCGATGGCAAGGCGCTGCGTGCGGTCGCCACCGACGGCCATCGACTGTCCTGGTGCGAGGTCGAGCTGGGCGGTAAGGCACGCGAGCTGCAGCAGATCATCCTGCCGCGCAAGGGCGTGCTCGAGCTGCAGCGCCTGCTTGACGGCGAAGGGGACATCGAGATCGCGATCGGAAGCAATCACATTCGCGTCCAGATCGGCGAAGTTCGCTTCACTTCGAAGCTCATTGACGGCAAGTTCCCGGAATATGGCCGCGTGATCCCGGCGCAGCCGCCACGCCTGATGACGGCACCTCGCGAGGCGATGCGCGCGACCCTGCAGCGCACATCGATCCTGTCGAACGAGAAATACCGGGGTGTCCGGCTCACGTTTGCGCCGGGACTGCTGACCGTGCAGGCACATAACCCGGAGCAGGAGGAGGCGGAGGATCAGCTCGAGGTCGAATTCACCGGGGAGGAGATCGAGATCGGGTTCAATGTCAGTTATCTGCTCGATGCCCTCGCTGCGATCGAGGCCGACACCGTCGAGGTTGGCCTCACTGACGCCAATAGCAGCTGTTTGATCCGCAAACCCGGCGATAACACGGTCAAGTACGTCGTCATGCCGATGCGGCTCTAGGCCGCGATGCCAGGATGAGCCTCGCCGAGCTGCGGCTCGAGGATCTGCGCTGCTTGCCGGCGGCGCAGCTGGCGCTGCATCCGCGACGGAATTTGATCATCGGGCCCAACGGTTCGGGCAAGACCTCGCTGCTGGAGGCGATCTACCTGCTGGGGCGCGGGCGATCGTTCCGCACGCGTCATACGGAACAGTTGATCCGGCAGGGAGCAGCGAGCCTGCGGGTGTTCGGGCGCGTCGATGCGCCGGCCAGTGTCAGCCATGGAATCGGAATCGGCTGCAGCCGGCAGCAGGGCCTGGAGGTTCGGATCGATGCTCGTCTGGTCGATTCCCTGGCAGAGCTGTCCGAGCTGTTCCCGGTCCAGGTCATCGATCCCGGAATCCATCGCCTGGTCGAGGATAGCCCCGTTCAGCGACGCCGATGGCTCGACTGGGCGGTGTTCCACGTGGAACCAAATTTCGTCCAGCATTGGCAGGCCTATAGCCGGGCGCTGCGACAGCGCAACGCGGCGCTTCGCTGTGGCGCCAACGCGTCGCTCTGGGATGGCGAGCTGGTCCGTCTCGGGCAGCTGCTGAGCTTCGCACGGGCGCGGCTGATCGACGCTCTGCAACCCTATTGGATCGGCGCGCTGAAGGATTTGGGTGCCGTCCCCGTGTCGCTGGCCTATTTCCAGGGCTGGAGCCGCGACCAGGATCTCGCGGCATCGCTGACGGCCCATGCGATTCGGGACCGGGAGCGGGGCAGTACCACCTACGGCCCGCATCGTTTCGACGTCCTGTTGAGACTCGAGGGGCGACCGGCACGTGAGCTGGTGTCCCGCGGCCAGCAGAAGCTGCTCGGCGCGGCGATGGCCTTGACGATGTCGCGCTATGTGGCGGAAGCGGCCGGGCGCGCGCCAACGTTGCTGCTCGACGACCCGGCTGCGGAGCTTGACCGAGTTCATACGGAGGCGTTGCTGGCCGCTGTCGGGCAGCTTGGAGGCCAGTTGGTCGTGACCGCGCTGCGCGCCGAAGACACGCCCTTGGGCCCACCAGACCGGGTGTTTCACGTGGAACATAAGGAGGTCAAAACAGCTATAATGAAAGGATGAAAATGCGAGCCCTTTCATGACCTCAGCGGACGTCTACGATTCCAGCAAAATCAAGGTCTTAAAGGGTCTTGATGCAGTGCGCAAAAGACCCGGAATGTACATCGGTGATACCGATGACGGCAGCGGTCTGCACCACATGGTTTTCGAGGTCGTCGACAACTCTGTGGACGAGTCGTTGGCCGGCCATTGCGACCGCGTCGTGGTCACGGTTCATGCCGATGAATCGGTAACGGTTTCGGACAACGGCCGCGGTATCCCGGTCGATATCCACCCCGAGGAAGGCCGTTCGGCGGCCGAGGTCATCATGACCGTGCTGCACTCGGGCGGTAAGTTCGACGATACCTCGTACAAGGTCTCCGGCGGCCTGCATGGCGTCGGGGTGTCGGTGGTCAATGCGCTGTCCGACTATCTGCAGCTGACCGTCAGCCGCGACGGCTTCATGTACCGCCAGGAATATCACCTGGGCGAGCCGATGGCGGCGCTGGCCGTGGTCGGCCCTACACCTGAGCGCGGTACCACGATCCGCTTCCGGCCGTCCTCGCAGATCTTTACCAACATCCAGTTCAACTACGACACGCTGGCCAAGCGACTGCGCGAGCTGTCGTTCCTGAACGCCGGCGTGCGCATCGAACTGATCGATGAGCGCGAGAACCGGTCCGACGTGTTTGCGCACGACGGCGGCCTGCAGGCGTTCGTCAAGCATCTGAACCGCTCGCGCACGCCGATCCACGAGTCGGTGTTTTGGTTTCGCACCCAGGAAGGCAGCGCGACCGTCGAGGTGGCGCTGCAGTGGAACGACTCCTACCAGGAGAGCATGTACTGCTACACCAATAACATTCCACAGAAGGACGGCGGCACGCATCTGTCGGGTTTTCGCGCTGCGCTCACGCGTACGCTCAACGACTACATCGAGAAGGAATCGGTTGCGAAGAAAGAGAAGATCGCGACCACCGGCGATGATGCGCGCGAGGGGCTGACGGCGATCCTGTCGGTGAAACTGCCGGATCCGAAGTTCTCCTCGCAGACCAAGGACAAGCTGGTGTCCTCCGAGGTCAAGGGCCTGGTGGAGACCGCGGTGGCGCAGAAGCTCAGTGAGTTCCTGCTCGAGCATCCACAGGAAGCGCGCGCGATCGTCGCCAAGATCATCGAAGCCGCCCGTGCCCGCGAAGCCGCGCGCAAGGCGCGCGAGATGACGCGCCGCAAGGGCGTGCTCGATATCGCGGGCCTGCCCGGCAAGCTCGCCGATTGTCAGGAGAAGGATCCGGCGCTGTCCGAGATCTTCATCGTCGAGGGCGACTCGGCCGGCGGATCGGCCAAGCAGGGCCGCGATCGTCGCACCCAGGCGATCCTGCCGCTCAAGGGCAAGATCCTCAACGTCGAGAAGGCGCGCTTCGACAAGATGCTGTCATCGGCCGAGGTCGGCACGCTGATCACCGCGCTCGGCTGCGGCATCGGTCGCGAAGATTTCGACATCGACAAACTGCGCTATCACCGCATCATCATCATGAGCGTGGATGGCAATGAACATGTGTTCGTCCGCGACGAACAGCGTGGCGTGCGCATGACGACGGTTGGGACATTTATCGATGCAGCGCTAGAGGGGATTTCTGCTGATGAGAAGGGCGTCACGCGCCGCGTGAGGGACCAACTCGGCGACGTGCTTTGCTTCGGGCTAGATGATCATCTCGTGCGGTTCCGTCCGATCAAGGGCGTTATTCGACATCCCGTAGACGAGGTTCTTTATGAGGTCAAGACGGCCTATGGGCGTTCGATTCGCGTAACCGCCAGCCATAGTGTTTTTGTTCAGGACAATGGAGAGATTCGCCTCAAGCAGGGCAGCGAGCTGCAGGTTGGAGACCGTCTGGTAGCGCCGAGAACCATCCGTCTGCCGGAAGATGCGCCGGACCGCATCGACCTCTTGCGAGCGCTCCATCAAGTTCCGGAGGCGCGTGATCAGATTTGGGTCCGGGGACCAGCTGTAGAGGATTGGTTCAAGGCTCGCGTCACCAAGGAATACGCCGATCGACCGGAGTTCTCTGCGCCACGCGTGGAATTTCCCGTCGAAGTACGAAAGGAGCTGGCCGCTTTGCGCCGCGCTAGCGGCGTCAGTAACGTGGAGCTGTGCCGCAGGATTGGGATTCGGCAACCTGTGACCTTCTACGCCTGGGAGAAGGGCGCTTCTCGTCCAACCTTGCCCCATTTCCAGTCGTATCTTGAAGTGCTTGGTGCCAACGTGGCTGCCGTCATGCAACAGGTGACTGTGGGACCAAGCCGACTCGAACGCGTTTGGGACGAGCAGTATCGGGGTTCGCCCTGCAATCGGGTTCGGAACTATGTGCGACTGTCAGCTCTGGAGGCGGAGGATCTTGAGTGGCTTGCGGATCGCGACGATCTGGAGCTGACGCCGGAGCACTACGGTGAACAAAGCGTCAGACGATTCGTGCGCGTCGATTCAGAGCTCATGAAATTGCTAGGCTTCTATCTGGCCGAGGGGTCGTGTTCTGATCGTAACGGCGTGCGCCTTTGTATAGGCAAGAGCAATGTGCGGTTCATGGAGGAAATGGCCGCGGCAATTACCCATGTCTTCGGGGTGCCGCCCAAGAGCTACCCCATCAAACGAGGCGCTGGAGAGCTGAAGCTCATCAATCGCGTTGCGGCCTTGGCGTGGCAGCATATCTTTGGCTTTTGCGGCGTCAACTCTCTCAGCAAACGAATTCCCGACCTGATATTCAACGTGACCGAGCCGCTGAGGTTGGCATTTCTGCGCGGGTATCTGCTTGGTGATGGCTGCGCGACGGGCGGGAAAATTGTGTTCAGCACCTCATCGCGCGAGATCGCCAGTGGTGTTTCATATCTGCTCGCTACCTTTGGGGCCGTTCCGTCCATTCATGAGATTGATGCCGGCAGAGTATCGCAAC
Source organism: uncultured Gammaproteobacteria bacterium (assembly GCA_963701975.1). Taxonomy (GTDB): domain Bacteria; phylum Pseudomonadota; class Gammaproteobacteria; order Steroidobacterales; family Steroidobacteraceae; genus FEN-1191. Next base: position 880,157 of record OY969692.1, on the reverse strand, counting down.
GATGCGGCGAGCAGGTTTTCAAAACTACCAATCGGCATTGGCAGATAGTCGTTTCGGCGAACGACGACTTGGCTAGGATACGAACCGTGTGGTGCGATCACGCTGGCGCCAGCACGGTAGAAGACAAGATCGCTGCTGCTGACTATCCGCGCCGTCGGGGCTTCGATGTAATCGACGGTGATCTGGTTGCCTTGCCGATTGCCTCGATTACACCCGTAGAAGCTTCGAACGGTAATGTTTACGATTTCTCGGTCGAAGAGGATGAAAACTTCATTTGCGGTTTTGGGGGAATTGCAGCGAAAAATACCGATGCCGATGTCGATGGTTCGCACATACGCACCCTGTTGCTGACCTTCTTCTACCGGCAGATTCCGCTGCTGATCGAACGCGGACATGTCTACATCGCGCAGCCGCCGCTCTACAAGATCAAGCGCGGCAAGCAGGAGTTGTACGTCAAGGACGACAACGAGCTCAATGCACTGCTGCTCAACAGCGCTCTCGAGGATGCGGCGCTGCACGTGAATGCCAGCGCTGAACCGCTGCGCGGCTCGGCACTGGAGATGCTGGCGCGGCGCTACATGGAAGTACAGGCGATCATCCGCCGCTGGTCGCGCCGCTATGACGAACGCCTGCTGGAGCAGATGATCTACATTCCCCAGGTCAAGCCCGGCGACAGCGATAACGCCGCCTTTCTGCGCGGCTGGGCCGCGGAGCTCGAGTCGCGGCTCAATGCGCGCGGTGACGGGCGGCGCAGTTTCCAGCTCGAGCTGCGCGCCGCAACGGATGGGCATCCGCCGCGCATCGTGGTGCGCAAGACCGAGCACGGCATGGTCACCGAGAAGATGCTGCACCGGGAGTTCTTCGAGTCGGCCGAATACCAGCGCATCGCGGAGCTTGCGCGCACGCTGGCGGGACTGGTCGGCGAGGGCGCCTATGTCACTCGCGGCAACGAGCGTGAAGAGGTCGGCGCGTTCAAGCAGGCGATGAACTGGCTGTTCGAGCAGGCGCGCAAGGGCCAGACGATCCAGCGTTACAAGGGCCTTGGCGAGATGAATCCCGAACAGCTGTGGGAGACCACCATCAACCCGGCGACGCGCCGGCTGCTGCAGGTGCGCATCGAGGATGCGGTCGCATCCGATGAGATCTTCACCACGCTGATGGGCGATCAGGTCGAGCCGCGGCGCGAGTTCATCGAGAAGAACGCGCTGTCAGTGGCAAATCTGGATATCTGAAGGCGCCGTTCATCGGCGCGATATCGGGAGTAACTGCATGTCTCAGTCAACTGGTATTGCCGGTCAGGTCGAAGCGGTGCTGACGTCGGCCAAATGGCCGCAGGGCCGCTCGGTCCAGCAGTCGCTGCTCGACATCGAAGCGGTCCTCAGGCTCATGACGGCGAAGCTGAACAAACACAAGATCGGTGGCACTTTCCATACCGAAGCTACCGACCCCGGCCCGCACCAATAAAGCGGTAACTGCCGAACCGGCAGCGGCCGATCGGTGTCGCCCGGTGACGTCTGCCCGAACCCGGGCGCGTGCGCTGTTCGTCAGCTGGCTGGGGAGCCAAGCTTCGGCTGCATCTGCAGGTTCTGCTGGTTCAGGCGCTCGATCAGCACCCGATAGTCGCCGCGCTCCCGCAGCGATGCGAACGCCGGATCGTGCTCGGCCTGCAGCGCGTCGCGCCAGCCGAGGTCGGCCGCGTGCTGCAGAGCAAGCATCGCGCCATCGGCGTCGCCGCGCAGCGCCAGCACCTCGGCGCGAAGCTTGTAGACTCCGTAACGCTCGATGCCCGCCTGCGTCATGCGCGCAAGTCGCGCCGTCAGGGCATCGAGCCGCCGCACAGCCGATGTCCGATCGTCGCTCCAGAGCTCGCTGATCGCCATCGTCAGCTCGTTCGAGTCACCTTCGCGTTCGATCCACGCATTGTCGAGCGTGTCACGGCCCAGATCCGGCGCCGCCAGGGCCTGCTCGAGCAGCCGCCTGGCGGCCGCCGCATCATGCAGCAGTAGCTGCAGGCGCGCCGCCAGCAGCAGGGTATCGGCATGCGCCGAGGCATCGAAGCGCGCGTTCGCCAGCTGGCTTCGCAGCGCCGGCGCGCCGCCCTCGTAATAGCTGACCAGCGCCAGGCGTACCGCCACCGCCTCCTCGCTGGGTGCAGTGGCGCGCGCCTGTTCGAGCGAGCCGCGCGCCGCGGGCGCAAGGCCCAGCGTCAACAGCAGGTTGCTGCGATCCTTGTACAGCGTGAATTCGTTCGGGCTGGCCTTCAGTGCCAGCGCGTTCCACTTGAGCGCTTCATCGATGCGTCCCCGAGCCCACTCCAGCCAGCTGCTCGCGACATACGCCCAGGATGTGTCCGGCGCCAGCGCGCGCGCATGGCTGCACGCCAGCTCTGCCTCGTCGAAGCGCGCCATGTCGGCAAACGCGATACAGCGGCGCGCATGCAGGTTGAAGTTCAGCGGATCGAGCGTGGCGGCGGCGCCGTAACTGGCCAGCGCATCGCGCGGCTGCGCGTTGTAGATGAAAAGGTATCCCATCTCCGCCAGCGCTTCGCTGTCGTTCGGATTCAGATCGATGGCGTGCCGCAGATCGCGCAGCGCCTCGTCATTGCGTCCCTGATCGCTGCGCAGGGCACCGCGAGCGGTGTAGATGTCGGGCAGGTCCCGATCCAGCCGCAGCGCGGTCGCGAGCACCGGCTCGGCCTTGCTGGCGACATCGGCCACGGACAGACCGTTGAGATAGGACTGATTGATGAAGGCTGATGCGAGCCCCGCATACGCGAGTGCGAATCGATCGTCGAGCGCCACCGCCTGCTGGTAGAGCTCGATCGCGCGATCATTGCCGTCGCGGGTGAGCTCATGCTGGTGATGGCGCGCCAGCAGGTATAGCTGATAGGCCTGCGGGCTGCCGCCGCGCCGCGCGGCGAAGCCCTGCCCCGACTGTTCGGTCAGGCGGATCTCCAGATTGTCCGCCACCGAGCGCGCAATCTCCTCCTGCACTTTCACCACGTCGTCGATCGGGCGGTCGAAGTTCGCCGACCACAAATGAAAGCCATCGCGGGTACTGACCAGCTGCGCGGTGATGCGAAGCTGATTTCCCGAGCGGCGCAGCGATCCCTCCAGCACGTGGCTGGCGCCAAGCTCCTTGCCGATGGTACGAACGTCGACATCCCTGCCGCGATAAGCGAAGGCCGAGGTCCGCGCGACGACGCGCAGCGTCGGAATCTGCGCCAGCCAGTTCGACAGCTCCTCGGTCAGACCGTCGCAGAATGACTGATCCTGCCGGCTCTCGGTCATGTCGATGAACGGCAACACGACGATCGACGGCGCGGGCGGGATCACCGCGAAATGGCGCTGCACCGGCCGCCACAGCATCGCCGCGAGCGCCAGCAGCGCCACCAGCGACGCGCCGGCCAGCAGCAACGGCGGCAGCCTCGGTACCGCCGATGGCTTCGGCATCGCCGACGGCGCGGCGCCCGCCAGCGCGGGAGACGCCATTGCCGCCGCGGCCGGAGCAGGCGCGCCCGGCGCGGGCAGCGGCTGCACTGGGGCGATCAGTCGATAGCCCTTGCGCGGGACGGTCGCGATGTAGGTCGGCTCAGGATCGGTGTCGCCCAGAAGCCGGCGCAGCTGCGACACTGCCTGGTAGACGGATGCCGGCCCGACGATCACGCCCGGCCAGACTTCGTTGAGCATCCGATCGACACTGATTACAACCCCGGGGGTCTGCGCGAGCAATAACAGCAGGCGCATCGCGCGCGGCTCGAGCTTGGCTCGCTCGCCGCCGCGGGCGACGGTATCGGTATCAGGATCGACGACCCAGTCGCCAATTTGCAGCGCTCGTGATTGGCCCGTCATCGTCTGCCTCGCCCAACCGGTGATGAGTATATGCCGCCCCCAACAGTGCCGTAAGCGACTGATTTTCCTGTGCTGAGAAATGCTTGAGCAATTCTTCAGAAATCCCTGAGGACTGAGACGGCGCGAATTCGTACACCGCTGCTGTACGCCAACACAGGGGAGAGCGCGTTCCATGACCATGCAAACCGCGGATTCGCGACCGATCAACATCTACACCTTGGGCCGCTTCGAGATCGTGCTCGACGGCGCGCCGCTGCGCTTCGTCTTCAAGGCGCCGCGCAAACCGCTGGTGCTGCTCAAGGCCTTGCTGTCAGGGGGCAGGAGCGGTGTGAGCCAGGACGCCCTGAAGCAATCGCTGTGGCCGGAACTCGAGCAATGGTCTGCCGTCAAGGCGCTGTACGCGACGGTGCTGCAATTGCGCAAGCTGCTGCAGCGCAAATCGTCCGTGATCGTGGATTCCACGCGCGTTGCGCTCGATCCGGAGGCGTGCTGGGTCGATGCCTGGGCCTTCGAGCATGCGGTCGCGCAAGCCAGCGACCCGACCGAATTGCTCTGGGCGCTGCGCTTCTATCGCGGCATGTTCCTGAGCGACGCCGAACACGCATTGGCATCTGAGGCGCGCCAGCGCCTGCGCCGCACGTTCATTCGTGCGGTGCTGCAGCTCGGCCAGGGCTACGAGCGCATCGGCGACACCCAGTCGGGGATCGACCTGTATCTGATGGCGCTCGAGGCCGATGCTACCTCGGAGGAGGTGCATCGGGGACTGATGCGATGTCTTGCGCTCGAGGGACAGTCGTCGGCCGTTGCGGCCGCGTTCCTGCGCTGCCGCGCGATGCTGTCGCGCCATTTTGATACCGTGCCGTCGCCTCTGACCGAGCAGATCTATCGCGAAGCCTGCCCGGGGCGAACCAGCTGGGCGGTCCACGAACCGTTGCCGAACGCGGTCCGGGGGACCGGCGAGTGTGCATCGATGCGGTAGCACTGTATCGGACACTGCATTAGAGTCTGCGCCCGCCAGATTCACTGGCAGTTTTCGGCCATACCGCCAGGGTGGGCGGCGGCCGATCGATAATATCGCCAACGGAGACAGACTCATGATGAGAAGGATTCAAACCACGACGCTGCTGGCAGGCCTGTTGCTGGCTGTGACGAGCTTTGCCCAGGTGCCGGCCGGCGCGCCGGCCGGAGCCACGGGCCTGTGCAAGGACGGGACCTATTGGACCAACGCGACCAAGAAGGGCGCCTGCCACGGTCACAAGGGCATCAAGACCTGGTACGCCTCGGAGAGCGGCGCCAGTGGCGGCAGCGCGGCGAGCACCCCGGCTCCGGCGGCGGCTGCGCCGAGCGCGCCAGCCGCTGCTGCGCCGACTGCCCCGTCGAAGAGCGTGACCACTGCACCGAAGACCACCACGAGCAGCACCAGCAGCTCGATGCCGGCTGCGACCGCGGCCCCCGGCGGCGGCCCCGGCATGGTCTGGGTCAACAAGAACAGCAAGGTGTATCACTGCCCGTCCGATCGCTGGTACGGCAAGACCAAGAACGGCGCCTACATGTCCGAAGCCGATGCGAAGGCGCAGGGTAATCGCCCCGATCACGGCAAGGCCTGCCAGTAGTCGTACTGTCTGCCCGGGGGTGGCTGCCGGCCACCCCCGGGCGCTCGATCGCGCGGCGCTGCCTGCGCGCCGACGACTGACCGTGTCGCCCGCCTGACCGCGCACCTGCGCCGCCACTGCCATGCAGATACCTGACGCCGCACAATGGTCGCCGTCGTTCGACGTCAACAGTGCGACCCAGGCCTGGCTCGAGACGCTGTCCGCGGCGCAGCGCACGCAGTCGAACGCCTATTTCGAAGGCGGCTATTGGCTGCTGCTGTGGAATCTGCTTTGGGGCCTCGGTATCGCCGCCTGGCTGATGTCCGGTGGACGCTCGGCGCGACTGCGCGACTGGACCGAGCGGGTGACGGCGCACCGCGGTTTGCAGACGCTGCTGTACGCGGTCGGCTACCTGCTGCTGATCTGGCTGCTGTCGCTGCCGTTGACGATCTATCGGGATTACTTTCGCGAGCACCAGTATGGCCTGGCGACGCAGAGCTTCCTGCCCTGGTTCGGCGAGCTCTGCATTTCGCTCGCGATCACCATCGTACTCGGGGCCCCGTTCATCGCGCTGCTGTACTGGGTAGTGCGTCGCGCCGGCGGCGTCTGGTGGGCCTGGGGTGCCGGCCTCGTGACATTGTCGGCGCTGGTCGTGATTGTCATCGCACCGGTATTCATCGAGCCGCTGTTCAACGAGTACAAGCCTCTGCCTGCCGGTCCGACGCGCGACTCGATTCTGTCGCTGGCGCGTGCCAACGGTATTCCGGCCGACAACGTCTACGTCTTCAATGCCTCCAAGCAGACCACGCGCATCAGCGCCAACGTCTCCGGCGCGCTCGGTACCACGCGCATCGCGCTCAACGACAACCTGCTGAACAACACCAGCCTGCCCGAGATCCGCGCGGTAATGGCGCACGAGATGGGGCACTACGTGCTGCACCACGTCTGGCGGCACGTGATCTACCTGGGACTGCTGTCATTGATCGGATTGCTGCTGCTGCACTTCGGCTTCGATGAGGCACTGCGGCGCTGGGGCCCGCGTCTGGGTGTCAGGAACCGCGCCGATGTCGCCGGCCTGCCGCTCGCGCTCGCGCTGCTGTCGATCCTGGGATTGCTCGCGACACCGGCCAGCAATTCGATCATTCGAAGCGCCGAGAGCGAAGCGGACATCTTCGGACTGAATGCCGCCCGTGAACCGCAAGCGTTCGCATCGGTAGCGATGCGCCTGGCAACCTATCGCAAGCTCGAGCCGGGCCCGCTCGAGGAGATCGTGCTGTTCGATCATCCGAGTGGCCGCACCCGCGTGCACATGGCCATGCGCTGGCTCAAGGAGAACCCACCGCAGCCGTAGCTCCGGCGCCGCCACCGCGGAATCCGGCGTCGTCCGACAGCTTCACTGCCCGCACCTGCTGCAGCATCCGGCGTTGCCTTCGGGATCCTGAGACCCGACCACGGCGCGAGGAGAGATTGATGATCGATCTATATTTCTGGCCGACGCCCAATGGTCTGAAGCTCAAGCTGTTTCTGGAGGAAGCCCGGTTGCCGTATCGGGCCATTCCGGTGGATATCGGCAAGGGCGAGCAGCATCGGCCCGAGTTCCTGAAGATCTCGCCGAACAACCGGATTCCCGCGCTGGTCGATCACGAGCCGCCAGGCGGTGGCGCGCCGCTGTCGCTGTTCGAATCCGGCGCAATGCTGCTGTACCTGGCCGAGAAAGCTGGCCGATTCATCCCGGCCGATGTGCGCGGCCGCGCGGATGTGCTGCAGTGGCTGTTCTGGCAGGTCGGCGGCCTGGGGCCGATGTCTGGCCAGAACGGGCACTTCAGGGTCTATGCGCCCACCGAACTGCCGTACGCGATCGAGCGCTACACCAACGAGGTGCACCGGCTCTACGGCGTGATGAACACGCGGCTGGCGGACCGCGAGTTCCTCGCCGGCAATTATTCGATCGCCGACATGGCCTGCTATCCATGGATCGTGCCGTATCAGCCGCAGGGCCAGGATCTCGACGATTTCCCGCATCTGAAGCGCTGGTTTCGGGTCATCGCCGCGCGTCCGGCGACCATCAGGACCTACGAAGGCGTGACCGCGCCGTATCAGCGCGACCGCGCGCAGATCACGGAGGACGAGCGCCGGCACCTGTTCGGCCACACCGGCGCCAGCCAGAAACAGGTCAAAGCGGCCAAGGGCTGACAGGTATCCTCGTGAGCTAACTATCCGCTCTCGGCTGTGTGCCGCGCTCCGGCGCCGGTGTGGCCGAATGCGTCGAGTGTTCCTCGATCCATGCCTGCGCTTGCGCGTTGATCTCGCGCGGATTGCGGCCGGCGGCCTCAATAGGCGGGCCAATGATGACGCGAATCGTGCCGGGTTTCTTCCACAGGCCGCGGCGCGGCCAGTAGTACCCGGAATCGTGTGCCACCGGCACCACCAGCTTGCCGGTTTCCGATGCGAGCAGCGCGCCGCTGATGCCGTACTTGCGGGTCTCGCCGGGCGGCATGCGTGTGCCTTCCGGAAAGATCACGATCCATTCTCCCTCGGCCAGCCGCGCCTTGCCCTGGTCGATCACGTTTCGCACCGCCGCCGGGCCGGCTTCGCGATTGATCGCGATCGCGCGCAGCTGGCGAATGCCCCAGCCGACGAAGGGTATCCAGGTCAGCTCGCGCTTGAGCACCCACACGTGCGGCGGCAGCAGTAGCGTCTGCGCGACCGTTTCCCAGCTCGAGGAATGTTTCATCAGCGCGATGTGATTGCCGGGTGGCAGCCGCTCGCGGCCTTCGACCCGATAGTCGAGCCGGCAGGTCCAGCGCAGCACCGCGAGGATCACGCGCGCCCAGACGCGCGCCAGCTCGAAGCGGCCGCGGTAAGGCAGAAACACGCAGGCGATCACGAAGAAGATCGCGTAGACGAACGTCCACAGCATGAAAAACGCCGTGAACACCAGCGAGCCGATCAGCTGCCACGGCTCGATCGCGCGCGCGCGGCGTGCCTTGCTCGACAATGCAATCAACCCGGCAGGCGCGACAGATCGGCGATGCCGCAGAACAGCGCGCGCAACTCACCCAGCAGGGCGAGTCGGTTGCTGCGCAGCGCGGCGTCGGGATCGTTGACCAGCACGCGATCGAAGAAGGCGTCGACCTGCGGCCGCAGGCCGGCGAGCAGGTCCAGCGCGCGCGCATAGTCACGCGCGGTGACCGCCATCACCACGAGCTCGCGCAGCGAGCGCAACGCCTGATGCAGTTCGCGCTCGGCGTCCTCGCGCAGCAGCCCGGAGTTGACCGCCGGCGGCGCTGCTGCCGTAGCCGCGTTCGCCGGCGCCGCCTCGGATTTGCGCAGAATGTTTGCGATGCGTTTGTTGGCGGCCGCGAGGCTCGCGCCTTCCGGCCGCGCGACGAATCCGACCAGCGCGTGCAGCCGGGCATCGAAATCCAGCAACGATGCCGGCCGGGTCGCGAGCACCGCATCGAACATCTCGGTGCTGATGCCGTTGTCGGAGGCGCGTTCGAGATACTGTGCGCGTGCGCGCTCGATCACGAAGTCGTAGATCTCGGCGCCGATGCGCTCGCCCTGCTGCTCGATGCCGGCGAGCGGCTGCAGCCTGACGGCGCGTTCGATCAGCTCGATCAGATTCAGCTCCAGACGATGCTCGAGCACGATGCGCAGCACGCCGATGGCAGCGCGTCGCAGGCCGAACGGATCGCGCGTGCCGGTCGGCTTCTGACCGGTGGCGAATATGCCGGCGAGCGTATCGAGCTTGTCGGCCAGGGCGACGGCATCGCCGACGCTCGAGCCCGGCAGGGCATCGCCGGCGCCGCGCGGCAGATAGTGCTCGCGGATCGCCTCGGCGACCCGCGGCGCCTCGCCATCGGCGAGCGCGTAATAGCTGCCCATGACGCCCTGCAGGTCCGGAAACTCCCCGACCATCGCCGTGAGCAGGTCGCACTTGGCGAGCTGGGCGGCGCGCGTGGTCTCGCTCTCGTCGGCGCCGAGCTGCGCGCCGATGCCGGCGGCGAGAACAGCGACGCGGTCGGTGCGCGCGCCCAGCGAGCCGAGCTGTGCCTGGAAAGTCACCCCGTCCAGGCCGGCGCGACGCTCCGACAGCGGCTGCTTGCGATCCTGCTCCCAGAAGAAGCCCGCATCGGCCAGCCGCGGGCGAACCACGCGCTCGTTGCCGGCACGCACCACCTCGGGATCCGGACTGTCGATATTGCTGATCGTGATGAACCACGGCAGCAGGCCACGATCGTTCTCGATCGCGAAGTAACGCTGATGCTCCTGCAGCGTCGAGATCAGGACTTCGCGCGGCAGCGTCAGGAAGCGCGTCTCGAACTGCCCGGCCAGCGCCACCGGCCATTCCACCATCGCCGTGACTTCATCGAGCAGCGCATCGCTGAGGATCGCGCGCCCGCCAAGCCCCGACGCGAGCTGCTCGACCTGTGCGCGGATGCTGGCGCGGCGCGCTTCGAATCCGGCCACCACCTTGCCGCGCGTCAGCAGCGTGCGCGCGTAGCTCGCGGGCGAGCCGATGCGCAGCGGCTTGCCCGAGCCCATGAAGCGATGGCCGAAACTAACCGCACCGGATGCGACGCCGAGCACCGATGCCGGCACCACCTCGCGGCCGTACAGCATCAGCAGCCAGTGCACCGGCCGCACGAACTGCGCCTCGCCGGCGGCCCAGCGCATGCGCTTCGGGATCGGCAGCGCGTCCAGGCTCTGCTGCACCAGTCCCGGCAGCAGCGTCACGGTCGGCGCGCCGCTCCGCAAGCCCTCGAAGTTCAGGTACTGGTTGCCCTTGACGTCGTGCTCGCGCCCGAGCGCCTCGAGGGCCACCCCGCAGCTCTGGGCGAAGGCGGTCGCGGCACGGGTCGGCGCGCCGGTGGCATCGAAGCTCGCGGCGAGCGGCGGCCCGCGGCGCTTGATGAGCTGATCGGGCGGCCTGATCGCGAGCCGGCGGATCTGCACCGCGAGTCGTCTTGGCGTGGCGTAGGACTCGATCGCCGGTACCGTCAGTCCCGCCTGCATCAGGCGCGTGCGCAAGGCTTCGGCAAAGGCCAGCTCGAGCGTACGCAGTGACTTCGGCGGCAATTCCTCGGTGCCGAGCTCGATCAGCAGGTCGCGACGCTCGATGCGCACGCGCGCTGCCGCGACGCTCACGCCCGCGCCTCGTCGACGGCCAGCGCGCCCTCGAGGCTCGCGGCGACAGGGGCTACGGCGCCAGCGTCGCGCAGCATCGGGAAACCGAGCGCTTCCCGGCTCGCGTAATAGGCTTGCGCGACTGCGCGTGCCAGCGTGCGCACTCGCAGGATGAAACGCGCGCGCTCGGTCACCGAAATGGCGCGGCGCGCGTCCAGCAGGTTGAAAATGTGCGAGGCCTTGAGCACCTGCTCATAGGCCGGCAGCGGCAGCTTCGCGGCCAGCAGATCGTTGCAGGCCTGCTCGTGCTCGTCGAAATGCCGCAACAGCACTGGAACGTTGGCGTAATCAAAATTGTACTTCGACTGCTCGACTTCGTTCTGATGGAACACGTCGCGATAGGTGACGCGTCCCTGCGGGCCTTCGGTCCAGACCAGGTCGAAGATGCTCTCGACGCCCTGCAGGTACATCGCCAGACGCTCGAGCCCATAGGTGATCTCGCCGGTGACCGGCCGGCAATCGAGTCCACCGACCTGCTGGAAGTAGGTGAACTGCGTGACCTCCATGCCGTTGAGCCAGACTTCCCAGCCCAGCCCCCAGGCACCGAGCGTCGGCGACTCCCAGTTGTCCTCGACGAAACGCACGTCGTGCACGCGAGGATCGAATCCCAGGGCCCGCAGGCTGTCGAGATAGAGCTCGAGGATGTCGGGTGGAGAGGGTTTGATTGTCACCTGGAACTGGTAGTAGTGCTGTAGCCGGAACGGGTTCTGGCCATAGCGGCCGTCGGTCGGGCGGCGCGAGGGCTGCACGTAGGCCGCGCTCCAGGGCTCAGGGCCGATCGAGCGCAGGAAAGTCGCGGTGTGAAACGTACCGGCACCGACTTCCATGTCGTAGGGCTGCAGGACCACGCAGCCGCGCTCGGACCAGTAGCGCTGCAACGTGAAGATGAGCTCCTGAAAAGTGCGGGGCGGAGTGCCTAACTTCGTGGTTTTCATCAGGATCGGGAGGTCTGAGGCAGGCGCGAGTATAAGCGAGCCGTCGGGTGAACATCGCCCGCCGCCGCGCGGCGCTCAACCGACTCGCTCGAGCTCCCCGCGCGGTACGCCCGTCCGGGCAACTGTCTGTTGCGGCAGTGCCATTCGCCCTGTCACGGGGCAAACATGCGAATGTCTATGCACAGAAATAGGGCGTTCATATGTCATATGCACTATACTAGTGCGATGGCCTGCCCGGCGGCGTGCGGATATTTCCTAAGCTACTGATTAACTTGCGAATTGTACTGATCCATGATTGGCATGGTCAGTGCAGTAAAGCGGGGCCCAGCGATGATGATCAGCTTGTAGAAGAACGATCCACTAATGGAGGCGGTATGAGTTCCAGTGATGTTGTGAAAATGATCAAAGAGAAAGAGGTGAAGTGGGCGGATTTGCGTTTTACGGACACCCGGGGCAAGGAGCAGCACGTGAGCATTCCGTCGCGCTACGTGACGGAGGAATTTTTTGTCGAGGGCAAGATGTTTGACGGCTCCTCGATAGCGGGTTGGAAGGGGATCAACGAGTCGGACATGATTTTGCTGCCGGATGCCTCCACGGCGGTGATTGATCCGTTTTTCGAAGACAGCACGGTGGACATTCGCTGCGATGTGATCGAGCCGGCGACGATGCAGGGCTATGAGCGCGATCCGCGCTCGCTGGGCAAGCGCGCGGAAGGCTATTTGAAGTCCACCGGGATAGCCGATTCGGCGCTGTTCGGGCCGGAGAACGAGTTTTTCATTTTTGACAGCGTGCGCTGGGGATCGGACCTGCGCAGCGCGTTCTACGAGATTGATTCGATCCAGGGGTCGTGGAACTCCCAGACCAGCTACGAGGAGGGCAACAAGGGGCATCGGCCCGGGGTCAAGGGCGGGTATTTTCCGGTGCCGCCGGTGGATGCCTTTCAGGACATTCGTGCCGCGATGTGCAAGGCGTGCGAGGAGATGGGGCTGGTGGTGGAGGTGCATCACCACGAGGTGGCCACCGCAGGGCAGGCCGAGATTGGCATTGGGGCCAACACGCTGGTGAAGAAGGCCGATGAGGTTCAGATCCTGAAGTACGCGCTGCTGAACGTGGGAGCCAACTACGGCAAGAGCGTGACGTTCATGCCCAAGCCGCTGGTGGGCGACAACGGCAGCGGCATGCACGTGCACCAGTCGCTGTCCAAGGAGGGGAGGAACATTTTTGCCGGTGACAAGTACGCGGGGCTGTCCGAGACGTGCCTGTATTACATCGGCGGGATCATCAAGCACGCCAAGGCGATCAACGCGCTGACCAATGCGACCACCAACAGCTACAAGCGCCTGGTGCCGGGCTTTGAGGCCCCGGTGATGCTGGCCTACTCGGCGCGCAACCGCTCGGCCTCGATCCGGGTGCCGTGGGTGTCGAGCCCGAAGGCGCGGCGCATCGAGGTGCGCTTTCCCGATTCGAGCGCCAATCCGTACTTTGCGTTTGCGGCGATGATGATGGCGGGGTTGGACGGGATTCAGAACAAGATTCACCCCGGGGAGCCCTCGGACAAGGACCTGTACGACCTGGAGCCCGAGGAGGCCAAGCACATCCCGACGGTGTGCCACTCGCTGGACATGGCGCTCGAGCACCTGGATCGGGACCGGGAGTTTCTCAAGCGCGGCGGGGTGTTCACCGACGACGTGATCGATGCCTATATCGGCCTGAAGATGCAGGAAGTCACGCGCGTGCGCATGACCACCCATCCGGTCGAGTTCGACATGTACTACAGCGTCTGAGGTACACGTGAGACGAGGCGCGGAATCCGCGGCAGTCATAACCCGGCCATGTGCAAGCCGCACCGAACGAGGTTTTTGGGTGTCAGCGGGCCCCGCCGGGGCTATGCTTGCAGCCGATGAAACGCCTCGTCTCAGCCGTTCTGTTGCCGATGCTGGCCGTGCTGGCCGCGCTGGCATCCCTGGCCCCGCTGACCCCGAGCGGCAATGCCGCGGCGCAGGGCAAGACCACCTACCGCTGGGTCGACGCCCAGGGCGTGGTGCATTACTCGGATACGCCGCAGCCGGGAGCGCAGGTGATCCAGTTGCCCTCGGCGCAAACCTATCAGGCGCCGCCACCGCCGCCGGCCGCGCCGCGAGCGGCGGCGTCGAGCGCAGCGCCGGACAGGCCGCTCGCGCCGGCCGAGGCGGGCTCACCGTATCAATCCTGCGCGATCACCGACCCGGCGGCCGATGCGTCGTTGTTCGCTCCCGATTCGGTTCCGGTTGCGGTGCAGCTCGCTCCGGGGCTTCGGCCTGGGGACCAGCTCACGGTGACCTTCGATGGGGTAGCGCTCGCCCCGACGACACCCGGCGGTGGGAGCTATCAGGTGCCGGGGCCCGAGCGCGGCGCCCATACGCTCACCGCGTCGGTGCGCGACGTCGATGGCAGGACGGTCTGCCATTCCGCGCCGGTCACGTTCTACGTGCAGCGCCCCTCCATGTATTCCCCCGCCTCGCCCGTACCGAAGCACTGAGGCCCAGGCTCGCGCCGCGACGATGCGCCCTGCCGGAGGCGCGCGGTGGCGATTGAGCAATTTTCACCGTCGCCACTGTCGCATTTCGACCCGGCCGATCTGCTCGACGTCCTGTCAACCGGCGTGGTGGTGCTCGATGGCCACCTGTGCGTGGTCTATGCCAACGTCGGCGCGCAGGATCTGCTCGCAGTCGGGCTGAACAAGGCCCGCGGCCGTCCGATCACGGAGCTGTTTGCCGACCCGATGGCGCTCGACGGCATCCTGCGCCGCTCGCTGGCGCGCAATGAGACCTGTGCCGGCCACGAGATCCTGCTGACGCCGATCGGCCTGGCGGGAAAACGCGATCCGGTGGTGGTGGACGTGACCGCGACGCCGCTCGAAGGCCAGGTCACCGGAACGCACCTTCTGCTCGAGCTCGCCGACGCCAGGACGCGGCAGAGAATCACGCGCGAGAGCGAAATGCTTTCGCGGCTCGATGGCAGCCGGCTGATGATTCGCCAGCTCGCGCACGAGATCAAGAATCCGCTCGGCGGCCTGCGCGGCGCGGCTCAGCTTCTCGATCGCGAGCTGCATAACGGCGCGCTCAAGGAATACACCACGGTCATCATCAACGAAGCCGATCGGCTGCGCGCGCTGGTGGACAGCATGCTCGGGCCTTCGCGCCCGCCGCAGATGACGCTGGTCAACATACACGAGCTGTGCGAGCACGTGTTCCACCTGCTGCGCAGCGAGGCGCCACCGGGCGTGGTGATCGATCGCGACTACGATCCAAGCCTGCCCAGCGGGCAATTCGATCGCAATGAGATCATCCAGGCGCTGCTCAACGTCGCGCGCAACGCCCTGCAGGCGGTGGATCCGGTCGGCGGCCGCGTCACGCTGCGTACGCGCGTACTGTCGAACATCAACATCGGCACCGAGCGCCATCGCCTGGTGGCCAACATTCAGATCGAGGACAACGGCCACGGCGTACCGCCGGAGCTGTATCGAAGCGTGTTTTATCCGCTGGTCACCAGCCGCCCTAACGGCACCGGCTTGGGACTGGCAGTGGCCCAGGATCTCGTGACGCGGCATCGCGGCATCGTCGAGTTCGAGAGCCGTCCGGGCTGCACCGTATTCTCTCTGTTATTGCCGCTCGAGGGCACCGAATGAATGCACAACCTCTGCGTGTCTGGCTGGTCGACGACGATACCTCGATCCGCTGGGTACTGGAACGGGCGCTGAAGAACGGCGGCATGCTGCCGAAGGCGTTTGATGCGGCGGAGCCGGCGCTGGCGGCGCTGCGCAATGACACACCGGATGTGTTGATCACCGACATCCGGATGTCCGGACAGTCGGGACTCGACCTGCTGCGCCGGGTGCACGACGCCCATCCGGAGCTGCCGGTCATCGTGATGACCGCGTACTCGGACCTGGGCAGCGCGGTGTCGGCCTATGAGAGCGGGGCGTTTGAATACCTGGCAAAGCCGTTCGATATCGATCAGGCGGTCGACCTCGTCAAGCGCGCCGCGGCCGCCGGTGTGCGCAGCGGCGAGGCCGCCAGCGCGCTGACACCGACGATCCCGGATCTGCTGGGTCGTGCACCCGCGATGCAGCAGGTGTTTCGCGCCATCGGCCGACTGTCGCGCTCGAGCGTGAACGTGCTGATCACCGGCGATTCCGGAACCGGCAAGGAGCTCGCGGCGCGCGCGCTGCACGAGCACAGCCCGCGTGCCAACAAGCCGTTCATCGCGCTCAACACCTCGGCGATTCCGGCCGAGCTGCTCGAGTCCGAGCTGTTCGGCCACGAGAAGGGAGCGTTCACCGGGGCCGACAGCCTGCGCCGCGGCCGCTTCGAGCAGGCCGATGGCGGCTCGCTGTTCCTCGATGAGATCGGCGACATGTCGACTTCGCTGCAGACACGGCTGCTGCGCGTGCTGGCTGAAGGCGAGTTCTACCGCGTTGGCGGCCAGACCCCGATCCGCGTCGATGTGCGGGTGATCGCGGCGACTCACCAGAATCTCGAGGAACGGGTGCGCCAGGGACTGTTTCGCGAGGACCTGTTCCATCGTCTCAACGTGATTCGTATCGAGCTGCCGCCGCTGCGAGCTCGGCGCGAGGACGTGCCGGACCTGCTCGAGCACTACATGCGCATCGCCGCGCAGGAACTCGGCGTCGAGCCGAAGACGTTGACCGCCGATGCGAGCGAGAAGCTCAGCGCCTATTCCTGGCCGGGCAACGTGCGCGAGCTGGTGAACCTGTGCCGCCGACTCACGGTGCTGGCACCGGGCAACGAGATCCGCGCGGAAGATCTGCCGCCGGAGATCATCGGTGCGGTATCGAGCGCCCCGACCGAGCAGGACTGGACCGGTGCGCTGGCCACCTGGGCCGACCGGCAGTCGCTGGCACCGCCGCGGCCGCTGCTCGACGATGCGCTGCCTGCGTTCGAGCGCACCCTGATACGCGTGGCGCTGCGGCATACCCAGGGCCATCGACAGGAAGCCGCGAAGCTCCTGGGCTGGGGACGCAATACGCTGACGCGCAAGCTCAAGGAGCTGGGGATGGACGACATCGACGACCAGGACTGAGGCGACAGCGCCGATGTCCTGGACATCCAGTCTCACTGTTATTCTCGCGCCGCCGCCCGCCGCGCAGGCGTAGCGGCGCGCCCGGCGCGCCAGGACATCGGCGGTGTTGTTATCATCCCCGACCGCCTATGTCGAACCTCCCCGAACTCGCTCACCAGACGCTGATCGATAACAGCCCGGCCGCCTGGCTGTACGCCGGGGCGGCGTTCCTGCTGACCTTCACGGTGCTGCCGGTGATCCGCAGCTTCCTGCGCGCGCGCCGCCAGCGCTACGCCGGTCGTGATCTGCCGCTGGCCGTGGCACTGATCGCGCACCTCGCGGACCGCACCAGCCGAGTGGTGCTGTGGATCGTCGCGCTGTACGCGGCCGAGCGCATCCTGACGTTACCGATGCGCGTTGACCAGGCCTTCCAGGTCGCAATCGTCGTGGGTTGCTGGCTGCAGATCGGCATCTGGAGCGCCGCGGCGGCCCGCTTCATGCTGCACCGGCACGAGATGCGTGCCGGCGATGCACGCCTGTCCGGCACCATGGATGTCGTCCTGTTCGTCCTGGGACTCATCATCTGGGTCATCGTCGCGCTGCTGGCGATGGAGAACGTGGGCATCAACGTCGGGCCGCTGGTCGCCGGGCTCGGTGTCGGGGGCATCGCGATCGCACTGGCGGTGCAGGCGATCCTCGGCGACCTGTTTGCGTCGCTGTCGATCGCGCTCGACAAGCCGTTCGTCATCGGCGACACGCTGCGTGTCGATACTTTCGAAGGCGCCGTGGAACAGATCGGCATCAAGAGCACGCGGCTGCGCAGCGTCACCGGCGAGCAGATCATCATCGCCAATGCCGACCTGCTCAAGAGCCGCGTGCGCAACCTGGGGCGCGCGAGCGAGCGGCGCGCGCTGTTCACGCTATCCCTGGCCTACGACACGCCGCTAGAGAAACTGGAACTGGTGCCGAAGCTGGTGGCCGCGGCGGTTGCCGCCTATGCGGGCACGCGCTTCGTGCATTGCATGTTGCGCGAGCTGGGCGAATCGGCGCTGCTGTACGAGGTCTGCTTCTTCGTCGAGAACACCCCGGCGCGCAATCCGACCGCCGCTCAGGATCAGGTGAATCGTGAGATCCTGCGCTCGTTTGCCGCCGAAGGCATCGAGTTCGCCTACCCGACGCGCACGCTGTGGCTGCGCGAGCGGCAGCTGCACCAGCGGCAGCTGCACGAGCCGCCCGCGCGCGAGCTGCGGCTGGATGGCCCGGCCGGCATCAGGCCTGATCGCTGAACGGCGTCGGCGGCGTGTAGGTGGCAAAGCGCAGGCGCCAGCGCGCCAGCGGTCCGATGACCGCAATCCGATTGAGTCCACGCAGCAAGCCGTGGGCATCGATCCATTCCACGTAGCGCTGGTAGACGGGATCGAGCGCCAGGTGCCGCTCCTCGGTCTTGGCCCGCAGGTAGTAGATCAGGTTGAGCAGCACCAGCAGCAGGCAGCGGCGCAGCGTGGCCTCGAGGCCGCCGGTGAGCATGAACGGCGTCGAGATCAGCCACCACGACAGATTCTTCGCCAGATATGCCGGATGCTTGGTGTAGCGATAGGGGCCGTTGGTGATGATGCCGCGATGAGTCAGGTTCGAGAAGCGCGCGCCGAAGGCGATGGTTGCCCAGACATAGACCGCCACCAGGAACAGGATCAGGCAGCCCCACAGGTCGTACAACCACGGCGTGCCGCTGAACCACGCGCCCCACGACAGGCCGGTGTCGTAGTCGATGTACTGCCGGCTGATCAGCGACCAGAACGGCTGATAGCACACCAGCGCGCTGACCCAGCCGAGCGCGCTGGGCTCGGTGGAGCGGATGTGCGTGTCGGTGGCCTTGAGTGACATCAGGTAGGTCATCGACACCAGGCTCACGTCGATGAAGTACATGAAGAAGTAGGCCCAATCGTAGACGCCCTGGAAGTTGTGCAGCAGATTCAGGTCGTAGTGCAGCAGCTTGTTCAGGTTGTCGCAGAAGTAGGTGAACATCAGCGGCAGGAAGAAACCCTTCACCAGCCAACCGAGCAGATGCTGTCCGATCAGCTTCGGATCCAGGCCGTGCCAGCGCCCGAGCAGCAGCCGGCCGGTCTGCCACAGACCATCCAGCGGCTGCGCCAGCCGCCGATCGACCCAATAGAGGTACGGCGGGGCAAGCACGGCCCACGCCGGCAGCAGCACCTCGATTGCCGTGTAGTAGTTGCCGTAGAAATCGTGGCCCTGGTAGTACTCGGGAAACAGCCAGTACAGCAGTGCGATGAAGCCGAGGCTGCCGGCGAGGCCGACGCACTTGACGCCCACGCGCCGCCAGTTGCCGTCCGCCGGCGTTACCGCGAGCGAGCGCCGCTGCACCTTCTGCCACAGCAGATCCGGCAGGAAGATACCCAGCGCGGAGCAGCCCATCACCACCAGAGCGAGGTACGCAATCTGGTCGAACAGCGGATAGAAATTCAGCACCGCGACGGCCGCCAGCATGGCCGCAACGCCCGCCCAGGCGACGCCTGCATGCGTTGCCGACGGCGGCAGCATCGCGTGCGCACTCGCCATCAATGCTCCGTTCGATTGATCAGGTCGGCCATGAGGCCATTGTGCCATGCCGCCGATGGGGTTCTGCTACCCTTGATCACTCACGATTGACAACGACGCCCTGATGCGTGAGCCCACTGCGCCGATTCTCACCGACCCGCCGTCACAGCAAGCGCGCACCGAGCACTGGCTGCGTTGGGCCTTCGGCGTGGTGGTGCTGTGCCGGCTGCTGTTCCCGTTCTTCGATTCGCCGCTGGCACACCTGTTCTCCGATCCCGCCCGGCACTGGTCCAACGGCGCTCGGTTCCTCGTCCCGGACCTGATCGGTGCCGGCGACCCGTTCCTGTATCAGCTATGGATCTATCTGCTGCGCTCCCTGAGCGACGACGATCCCCCGAGCATCGTGCTCGCCTGCGGGCTGTTGTGTGCCGCGATGCCCTACGGCTGGTACCGCGCGCTGCGCGAACTGCTGCCCCGGGCCCAGGCGCTTACCGGAGGGTTGATCATCGGCCTGGTGCCGGCGTTCATCGGCATCTACGCCTATTTCATGACCGAGACGCTGCTGCTGACGCTGACCGGCTTCGCTTTCTGGGCGACCTTTCGCGCGGCGCGCAAGCGCACCGCAGGCGCGTTCGCGCTGGCGAGCGCACTCTGGGTGTGCGCGCTGTTCACGCGCAGCATCGCGTTGCCGATGGCCGCACTGTGCCTGGCGACGCTGTGGGTCACGCAGCGCCAGCGACTCGCCAAGGCGGCCACAGCGCTGGCCGCATTCGCCATCGTGGCGCTGCCGGCCGGGCTGCACGCCCGCGCGACGCTCGGCTTCTTTGCACCGCTCGGAAATCTCTACCTGTCCCAGATCTACAGTGCGAGCGGCAAGCACGACATCAGTATCGATGCCGGAGCGCTTGGCGGCTGGGGCTTCGGAACGCCGAGTTTCTACAATCCGACGTTCTACCCGTTCTCCGACTGGACCACCGACCGGCGCGGCACGGTCGCGATCCGGATCGATGTGTCGCGTGGCCGCGCGACCTGGATCGAGGAGAAGCAGCGGGTGCAGGCCGCACGCACCTTTCCGTGGTGGCGGCAGTACCGGGAAAACCTGCTCTACCTGCTGTTCGGCCAGAGCTGGCCCGACAACGATCCGAATTCGCTCAGCGGTCTCGCGACCGTGTGGACGCGCTGGCTGTGGCCGCCGCTGATGCTCATGGTCGCGTGCGGCGTCGTGCGTCGCGGCTTCCGGGGCCGGGAATGGCTGCTGCCGGCATGTGCGCTCGGCATGCTGCTGTCGCTGGCCGTGCAGCGCGATGGCATCATCGAGGGCCGTTACCGCAAGCCGATCGATCCACTGCTGGTCGCGGCTGCGATCGTGCTCTACGGCCGCAGGGGTACCGGCCAGGGCACGGGCAGCCCTCAGGAAATGTCCTCCTACGACGCCAGATTCTTCGAGTACGTCAATGCCAGCGCCCGCGCGGCCGCTGAGCGCATCGTGCCGCTGCTGCAGCAGCAGCTGTCCACGGATTCGGTGCTCGATGTCGGCTGCGGCCAGGGCGCATGGCTGGCGGTGTGGCAGCGTCGCGGCGTGGACGACGTGTTCGGAGTCGATGGAGCCTACGTCGATCGCGGCAAGCTGCTGTTTGCGCCCGAACGCTTTTGCGCACATGATTTGGCGCAACCATTCGATCTTGGGCGCAGCTTCAGCGTGGTCCAGTGCCTCGAGGTGGCCGAACACCTGCCCGCAAGCGGCGCCGAAGCGCTGATCGACAGCCTGACGCGTCACGGGGAGACCATCGTTTTTTCGGCCGCGCCGCCCGGCCAGGGCGGTCACGAGCATGTCAACGAACGCAGCTATGACTACTGGCGAATGCTGTTCGCGCGCCGTGGCTACCTGGCACTGGATTTCCTGCGGCCGCGCATTGTTTCCGATCCGGAGATCGACCGCTGGTATCGCTACAACACGCTGCTGTACGCGAGCCGCGAGCGGGTGGCGCGTCTGAGTGCAGTCCTGCAGGCCAGTGTGCTCCCGGAAAGCCGTCCGGTGCCTGACCTCGCGCCGCTGAGCTACCGGATCCGAAAGCAGTTGGTGAGGCGCATGCCGGTGGCTCTGATGACGGCGATCGCCCGCATCAAGGAACGTGCCAGGCGGGGCACATGACGCCATCATCGATCCTGATGCTGCTGGCCGCATCGCTGGCCGCCGCCGGTGGTCAGCTGCTGCTGAAGGTCGGCGCGCAGCACCGGACCCACGCGGCGGAATTCCTCAACACCCCGATAGCGATCGGGCTGCTGCTGTACCTGTGCGGCACGGTCCTGTGGATCTACGTGCTGTCGAAGGAAAAGCTGGTGATGGTCTACGCCTTCACCGCGCTGACCTTCGTCCTGGTGTACCTCGGTGCGGTGCTGACGCTCGGGGAAACCCTCACGCTCAAGGCTGGCGGCGGCGTGCTGCTGGTGCTGGCCGGCCTGTACCTGCTGGCCAGCGCATGAGCGCGCTCGACAGCGCCGGCGCCGCCCTCACTGTGCCCGAGTACCCGGCGGTGACGTTCGTCGTGCCGTGCCACAACGAGGAGCTGGTGGTCGCGGACACCGCGACGGCGCTGCTCGCGCTGATCGAGCAGCAGCGCGAAATCGGGCGCTGCGGACCCCGCAGCCTGGTGCTGTTCGTCAACGACGGCAGCACTGATCGGACCTGGGCCCTGATCGAGCGGCTCGCGCACGCGCACCCGGGCCGCGTTGGCGGGCTGCTCTTGTCGCGCAACGTGGGCCACCAGCACGCGCTGCTCGCCGGGCTGACCATCGCGCCCGGCGATGTGCTGATCAGCATCGATGCGGATCTGCAGGACGACCTGACGGTGATCCCGCAGATGCTCGACTTCTACCAGCAGGGCCACGATATCGTATACGGCGTGCGCGGCCTGCGCGCGAGCGATACCCGCCTGAAGCGCATGACCGCGGCCGGCTTCTACGCGCTGATGCGCCGGCTTGGTGTCGACCTCATCGACAATCATGCCGACTACCGTTTGATGAGCCGCCGCGCAGTGGAGATCCTGCGCCAGTACGGCGAAGTCAACCTGTTCCTGCGTGGTATCGTGCGGCTGATCGGTTTGCGCTCGGCGCAGGTGGTCTACGATCGGCGCGAACGCATCGCCGGCTCGACCAAGTACTCGCTGTCGCGCATGGGGGCGCTGGCGCTCGACGGCATCACGTCGTTCTCGGCGGTGCCGCTGCGCGTGATTTCGGTACTTGGACTGCTGACGTCGCTGTTTGCGCTCGCGGTCAGCGTCTGGGTCCTGATCGTCGCGGTCACCAATCCATCGGCAGTGCCGGGCTGGGCTTCGACCGTGCTGCCGATCACCTTCATTGGCGGCGTGCAGATTCTCTCGATCGGCGTGCTCGGTGAGTACATCGGCAAGATCTATATGGAGACCAAGCGCCGGCCGCGCTTCATCGTCGAGCGCGCCGTCGGCCTGCCGGTTCCCGGGGCGTCCACCGTCGTTGGCGGCGATGACACCGGGGACGAGCTGCCACGCCGCTAGGTCCCGAGCCGGCTATCGCGACCGTCGTCCGCGGCGCCGCCAGCGAGCTACGGTGCCTGCGGCAGGAAGATCCACAGCAGGATGTAGAGCAGCAGGCCGGCGCCGAAATACAGCAGTGTCAGGCAGAAGATCACGCGCCAGGCCCACGACGGCAGGTCGGTGCTCTTGCCCAGTCCGCCGCACACCCCGCCGATGATGCGGTCGCTGCGCGAGCGCGCAAGCTGATGCAAGAATGAGCTGTGGGTGCCGGTACGCGAGCTGGCAGTCTCACCGAGCACCTGCGACTTGGCGCGCGCAAATTCCTCGTCGCTGATCGCGCCGCGGTCGCGCAGGCTCTGCAGCCGCTCGAGTTCTTCGGCGATGCTCATGGGGCCAGATTAACAGGCGGCGCCGGCGGCGCGCACGTCCATATCCAGTGTACCGACCAGCTGCGTCACCGAGCTCAAGGCCTGCGCGCCGAGATATTGCGCGAGCCCGGAGTTGATGCTCTTGCACAACAGCGGGTCGTAGAACAGCGCGGTGCCGAGACCGATCGCCGTGGCGCCGGCGATCATGAACTCGAGTGCGTCCTGGACGCTGGCAATACCGCCCTGACCGATGATCGGAATGCGCTTCGGGGCGGCGACTTCGTAGACTTCCCGCACCTTGAGCAGCGCGATCGGCTTGATCGCCGGGCCCGAGAGCCCGCCCTGGCCGTTGCCGAGGACCGGTCGGCGCGCGGCTATGTCCACCGCCATGCCGGTCACGGTATTGATGACCGCGAAAGCATCGGTGCCAGCTTCGATGCAGGCGCGTGCGTTCTGGCGGATATCGGTCTGGTTCGGTGACAGCTTGGTGATCAGCGGTTTGCGGGTGACACGGCGGCAGGCTTCGACCACTCGCGCCGACATCTCGGGCACATTGCCGAAATGCACGCCGCCCTGTTTGATGTTCGGGCACGAGATGTTGATTTCGATCGCATCGATGGGGGAATCGTCGAAGCGGCGCGTGACTTCGACGTACTCGTCGATGGTCGAGCCGCACACGTTGGCGATGAAACGGGTTTCGCTGAAGTCGAGCGTCGGCAGGATCCTGCTCACCACATGATCGACGCCGGGATTCTGCAGGCCGATCGCGTTGAGCATGCCGGCGGGCGTTTCGTAGACGCGGTGCGGTGCATTGCCCAGCCGTGGCGCAGCGGTGGTGCCCTTGAGCACGATGGCGCCCGCGTCGCGATTGCTGAAGCCCTCGACGCGGGTGTATTCCTCGCCGAAGCCGACGCATCCGGACAGCAGCACGATCGGCGATGAGAGCTCGAGCCCGCAGAAGCGCAGCGCCAGCGACGGTGCCGTCGATGGCGCTGCGGCAGTCACGGCGCTGGAGGCGTTCATCGCTCGATTATCGCCTTGCCGGTCGGGCGTAACAATGCATCACGGCGATCGCTTAGGCTAGCGCGGTGTTTCACGTGATTCTCTACCAGCCCGAGATCCCGCCGAACACCGGCAACATCATCCGGCTGTGCGCCAATACCGGCTGCGCGCTGCACCTGATTGAGCCGCTCGGGTTCGAGCTCGACCGAGGCTCGGTGCGGCGCGCGGGTCTCGACTATGCGGAACTTGCGATCCTGCGCCGTTACCCTGACCTGGCCGCCTGCCTGGCGCGGCTGTCACAGGCACGGGTGTTTGCGGTCGAGACCGGCGGCGGTGGCTGCTACAGCGAGGCGCAATACCGGCCCGGGGACGCGTTTCTGTTCGGTCCGGAAACGCGCGGGCTGCCGACCGAGCTGCTGCAGGCGCAGCCGCGGGAGCGGCGCATCCGGATCCCGATGTGCCCGGGCAATCGCAGCCTCAACCTGGCCAATGCGGTCGCCGTGGTGGTGTACGAGGCCTGGCGCCAGAGCGGTTTCGCGACCACGGTCGGGGCGGACCCATCGGGCTAGTCGAACTCCGGCCTGATCGGCCGCATCATCAGTCCGCGCACCACGCTGTTCGGCCGGCAGATGCTCATACAGCACGCCATAGATCCCCTCGGCGATCGGCATCACCACGTGCTCGCGAGCGGCAACGCGCCGCAGTGCCGCGGCGGCGTGGTAGCCCTCGACCACCTGCCCGATCTGCGCCAATGCGCGCGCCGCGCCGGCGCCCTGGGCCAGCGCCAGACCGAAGCGGCGGTTGCGCGAATGATCGTCGGTACAGGTGAGCACCAGGTCGCCGAGACCGGCGAGCCCCATGAAGGTCTCGCGGCGCGCGCCCAGCGCCACCCCGAGGCGCATCATCTCGACCAGGCCGCGCGTGATCAGCGCGATGCGCGTGTTGGCGCCGAAGCCCAGGCCGTCCGACAGGCCGGCACCGATCGCGAGCACGTTCTTGACCGCGCCGCCGACCTCGACACCGGTGATGTCGGTCGAGGTATAGGCACGAAAAGTCGTCGAGGACAGATCGTGCGCGAGGATCTCGGCATAAGCGGCGTCGGGCGAGGCAATGGTCATCGCAGTCGGCAGGCCGGCGCCGACTTCGGCCGCGAACGTCGGTCCGGAGAGCACGGCGACGGCGCGGCCGGAGCCCAGTACCTCGTGCGCCACCTCATTGGGCAGCTTGCCGCTGTCGAGCTCGAAGCCCTTGGTCGCCCAGCACAGGCGAGTGGCGGACGGCAGCAGCGGCTTGAGCCGGGTCAGCATGTCCCGAAAGCCGTGGCTCGGCACGGCGATCAGCACGTCGTCGACGCCCTCGATCACCTCAGCCAGATCAGCGCTCAGTTGCAGGCTATCGGGGAAGCGGACGTCGGGCAGGTAGCGCTGGTTGCTGCGCTCGGCGCTCATCGCCGCGATGTGGGCGCGATCCCGGCCCCATAGCCGCGCCGGCCGCCCGGCACGCGCGCACTGGATCGCGAGCGCGGTGCCCCACGAACCGGCGCCGAGCACGGCGATATCGGCATGGGCAAAGGCGCTCGCCGGCATGGCACCGGTTCCTAGTTCCGGGTCGCGTTAGCGCCTTCGTTCAACGAGTTGGCATACAGCGCGTCGAAGTTCACCGGTGGTAGCAGCAGCTGCGGAAAGCCGCCCTGGCTCACGAGCTGTGACACCATCGCGCGCGCATAGGGAAACAGCACGCTGGGGCAGACGCTGCCGACCGCGCGTTTGAATTCGTCGGCGGACAGATTTTGCATCACGAACACGCCGGCCTGCTTGACCTCGACCAGGAATAGGGTCTGCTCGGCCTGTTTCGCCGACACCGTGATGGTCAGCACCACCTCGCGCACGTCGCCGGCGAGCGGTTGCACGCTGGTGTTCAAATCGAGCGAGATCTGCGGATTCCATTCGCCGTTGCCCCGCGGGCCCTGCGGCGACTCGAACGAGCAGTCCTTCAGGTACACGCCTTGCAGCGCCAGAGTGATCGAGGATGCCGCGGTATCGGTCGCGGCGGGGGCTTGGTCGGTGGCCATATGTCGTAAACCTTCCTGCTTGGGGCGTTCCGGATCGTTGCGGAAACCGGCGAACTGCGCGCTGCGTCAGCGCTGCTGCAGCAGCGGATCCAGGCCACCGGCCGCATCGAGCTCGTACAGCTCGTCCGAGCCGCCGACATGGCGTTCGCCGATGAAAATCTGCGGCACGGTGTACGCACCGCCGCTGCGCTCGATCATCGCCGCGCGCTGCTCGGGGCGGGCCTCGATGTCGATTTCCTCGAACGCGACGCCCTTGCGGTTGAGTAACGCGCGCGCGCTCTCACAGTACGGGCACCAGGATTTCGAGTACATCAGCACGTGCGCGCCGCTCGGTTTCTGCGCTTCGCTCATTCACGTGCCAGCGGCAGGTTCTCCGCGCGCCAGGCCGTGATGCCGCCGCGCAGATTGAACACCTTGGTGAAGCCCTGCTGCGTGAGGGCGCGCACCGTGGCGGCGGCGGTGGTACCGCGGTCGCAATACACGATCAGCGGGCGCTCCTTGTACTTCCTGAGCGCGTCGGCACCGGCCGCGATCTGCGCCGGGTCGAAATGGCGTGCGCCGCTGATGTGACCTTCCTCGAAGGCCTGGGATGCGCGCAGGTCGAGCACCGTGGCGCCCTGGTTCATCAGCCGGATCGCGTCCTGGGGCGCGAGCGCCGCGAAGCTCTGGGCGCGCAGCCGCAGCTCGTAGGCGAGAACCGCCGCCGCGGCCGCCAGCGCGAGCGCCGCAAGCCAGGGATGGTGGCTGGAATATTCGAGCAATCGGTCCATTGCGCTAAACGACGCACTCCGGGTAGAGCGGGCCGCTCATTATACCGGGTCGGGCGCGAAGGCAGGGCCGAAGCGGAAACGTCGCGATCGAGGGCGCTGCAGACGGCGCGCGGGCCGGCGTGAAATACTCGTGTTCGACGCTCACTGCACCCCCGGACGATATGCGCTCCCGTTACCTGGCCCCGACTGCGCTTCTGGTCGCGTTCCTGCTCGGGCCGCCGGTGGCGCTCCATGCCGCAGCGCCGGCAAAGACCGAAGCCGAGCTGCGGTCGCTGCGCGAGAAGATCGAGCGCATCACGGCGCAGGTCAGCCGCGATGCGCTCGAGCGGGACCGGCTGTCGGGGACCCTGCGCGCCGCGGAACTCTCGCTCGGTCAGGCGCGCGGCGAGCTCGGCCGTGCCAACCGCGAGCTGGCCGATCGCAGTGCACGCCGCGCGGCACTGGCCCAGGACCGGATGCAGCAGCAGCAGGCGCTGGTGAGCGAGCGTGCGGCGCTCGCCGGTCAGCTGCGCGTCGCCTACATGATCGGGCGCGAGGAGCCACTGAAGCTGCTGCTCAATCAGCAGGATCCGCTGCACAGCGAGCGGCTGTTCGCCTATTACGGCTACTTCGGTCGTGCCCGTGCCGATCAGATAGCGACCATCCAGGCGCACGTGCAGCGGCTGGATGAGCTCGATACCGAGCTTGCGCGGCAGCAGAGCGAGCTCTCGACGCTCAGGGCGGCGCAGCAGCGACAGTTGCAGCAGCTCGAGCGTGCCCGCAACGACCGGCAACAGGTGCTGGCCAGCCTGACGGCTGCGGCGCATACGCGGTCGCTGCGCCTGGCGCGGCTCAAGAGCCAGCAGGCTGACCTGGAGGGACTGCTCAAGGAGCTCAACCGCTCGTTGAAATCGGTCGCGCCGCCCGACAATGCCACCGCGTTCGGCCGCTCACGCGGCCAGCTGGCGTGGCCGGTCGCCGGCCGGGTGACGGCGCAGTTCGGCGACAAGCGCGCGAGCGGCGTCAAATGGGAAGGGCTGGTCATCGCCACCGAGCGCGATGCGCCGGTCAGCGCGGTGGCGGCCGGGCGCGTGGTATACGCGGACTGGCTGCCCGGCCTGGGCTTACTCGTGATCGTCGATCACGGCGAGGGCTACCTGAGCCTCTACGGCCACAATGACCGGCTGCTCAAGGCGGCGGGGGAGCCGGTCGGGGCCGGCGAGCCGATCGCCGCGGCCGGGGATACCGGCGGCCGGGCCTCGCCGGAGCTGTATTTCGAGATCCGCCGGTCCGGCAGACCGGTCGACCCGACCCCCTGGTTCAAGCTCAGGAACCCCTCCCGTTGAGCGCAGCACCAGGCGCCCCGCGGCCTTGCCCGCGGGGCGGTTTCGGCCCCCTGAGGACCCCCGAAAAGCCCCGCTGACAGGCCCGCCGCCACCATCGGCCGGCCAGTGAGTGCTCGATCTCGGATTGCTTCAGGGAAAAGCGACATCCGTCAAGGATTATGGTCGCTTGGGCGGCGATGCTGTGCACACAGAATTGCGAGAACGCATGAATACACCCGTGGCCGGGCGGCCGGCAGTCGCCGATCCATCGTTGGAGCCCTACGCTCAGCTGATGCGCGCTCTATTGCCGCGCATGAACAGCCTGAGCGTCTTCAATGCCGCCGGTGAGCTGCATTGGTCCACCGAGATGTCGGTCGAGCCGTCCTTGATGAAGCTGGTGCCCGAGGCCATTCGCAACGCCCAGAGCGATCCGGCCAGCAACGGCGAGCATCGCATGGCCGGCAACGAGCCGAGCTATCTGTTCTGGCTGCGCCGCGACGACGGCGCGGACCCGACGCCGTTCGCGGTGGTGGCGATCTGCTTCAAGCCCGGCAACGGCGAGGCCGAGCAGCGCGGATTCTCGCTGGTGCAGGCGCTGGTAAAGCCCGGCGATCGAGTGTCTGCGCCGTGAGCTGCTGGCACGCGACGAGATCCTGAACCTGCACAGCTCGCTGCTCGAGCAGGACATGGATCTGGAGATGCTGCTGTCGATCACCGGCGAGCGCACAACAAGCCCGAGAGCGCCGGGGATTTCAAGGCCATCGTCACCCGCGCCACCGAGCATCTGAAGGTCGGCCTGTCGGCGCTGATCGTGCCCGAGAAAGGCATTGCGCTGGTGCAGGCTATCCGCCGAATCGCCGATCGACACCTCGCTGCTCGCCAAGGCGCATCGGCATCTGCTGTCGATGGCGCAGATGCGACGCAAGGCTACCATCGTCAACCGCATGCTGCTGACCACCGGCAGCGTCACCAACGCCTACCGCGTGCTGGCGTGCCCGGTGCTGCGCTCCGATGGCAACACGATGGGCGTGCTGGCGCTGTTTCGCACCGAATCGGCCCCCGAATTCACATCGCACTACGCCCGGCTCACCGAGCTGCTGGCGAGCCGCGTGTCGCACCGATCATCGGCCACAGCTATGACGCGCTGACCAGCCTGCTGACCCGCCCGGCGTTCGAGCAGCGCGTCGGCAGCCTGCTGCAGGAGGGCGTCGTCTCCGACACCGCCACCGGCACGCACCGCTGCTGGAGCGCATTGTCGATCGACATCAACCGCATGCACGTGATCAACGACAACTACGGCATGCACATGGGCGATCGCGTGATCGCCCAGCTCGGCGAGCTGATCCGCAGCCGTCTGCCGCCCGGGCGCGATCGCGGCGCGCATCTCGGGCGATCGCTTCGCGATCCTGCTGCCGGCAGCGCTGCAGGATGCCGCGCAAGTTCGCCGAGGCGCTGCGCATCGGCGCCGAGGACCTCGGCGCCGTGTTCGGCGATGGCAAGATGCCGGTCTCGGTCAGCATCGGCGTGTCGGCGGTCGATCCGTGCTCGAAGGAATTCGTGCATGCGTTCGCTGCCGCGGAGACCGCCTGCAAGGCCGCCAATGACCGCGGCCGCAATCGCGTCGAGGTGTATCAGGAGGCGGACGAGAGCATCGTGCGCCGCTTCACCGACATCAATCTGATCGCCGACCTGCGCGCCGCGATCGCTGAGGACCGGCTCGAGCTCAACGCGCAGCTGATCGTGCCGCTAGGCGACCACGAAGGACGCGCCGCACTTCGAGATCCTGCTGCGCATGATCGGCGAGAACGGCGAGATCGTGGGCCCCGACCATTTCATGTCAGCAGCGCAGCGCTACCAGCTGATGCCGACGCTCGACCGCTGGGTGATCAAGCGTGCGCTCGAGATGCTCAAGCCGCACGCCGAGCTGCTGCGCGCCAGCCAGATCGTGTTCGCGATCAACTTCTCCGGCCAGTCGCTGCAGGACGCCGATTTCACCGAGCACGTCGCGCGCATGATCGAGAGCAGCGGACTGAACCCGGCGCTGCTGTGCTTCGAGCTGACCGAGAGTGCGGCCATCGGCAACCTGAACGCGCGCCGAGCAGCTGATGCGCGCGGCTGCGCAAGCTCGGCTGCAACATCGCGCTGGATGATTTCGGCACCGGCCTGAGCTCGCTGGCGTATCTGCGCACGCTGCCGATCGGCATGCTCAAGATCGATGGCAGCTTCGTGCGCGACGTGCTCAAGGACTCGCGCGCCGAATCGATGGTGCAGGCGATCGCGCAGCTCGCGCGCTCCATGTCGATGACGACCGTGGCCGAGTACGTCGAGACCGACGAGATTCGCAGCCGCATCACCGCCCTGGGCGTGGACTATGGCCAGGGCTTTGCGATCGGCCGGCCGGTGCCGCTGGTGGACGTGGTCGCCGAGTTGCCGCTGTACGCGGCCGCCGCGCATCCGAGCGGCGTCTGGCCGGCGAACGCCAACGCAGCGTGAGCACCAGGGTGGCATCGGCGGCGGCGCTCGGCCGTCACTCACTGCCGGGCGGTGCGCCACGGCTTCATTTGGGTCCGCGGCCGCGGCCTTGTACTATCTGAGCTCATGTCGCCGCGCGCCCGCCTGGTTCTCGCCCTGACCGTAGGTCTGCTGCTCGGCTTGTCGCTCTCGGTGGCCTCGCGGGTCGCCGCGGAGCACAGCCCCGCGTCCGCCGCCTCATCCGCCGCCGCGACCGGGGCCGACCTGCCCTGGAAGGATGCGCGGCTGCTGGCCGAAGTGATCCAGCGTGTGCGCGAGAACTACGTTGATCCGGTCGACGACCATCAGCTGATCCAGAATGCCATCCGCGGCATGGTCGAGGCGCTGGACGATCATTCGACGTTCCTGAGCCCGGACGAATTCGAGGACATGAAGGTCAGCACCAGCGGCACCTACGCCGGCATTGGCGTCGAGGTGGTCCCCGGCAAGGGCGGCGTCAGCGTGGTGAAGCGCATGGCCGGGCTCACCCGCCGAGCGCGCCGGCATCCAGACCGGCGACATCATCGTCAGGATCGACGGTGTCCCGGTGGACCCGCAGGACCTGGATGCAGCGATCGCGCGCATGCGCGGACCCGAGGGCAGCCCGATCCGCCTCGCGGTGCATCGCGAGGGTTCCCCGTCCCTGCTTGAGTTCCAGGTCGAGCGCGCGCACGTGCAGTTGCGCAGCGTCGCGGCCGAGCTGCTGACGCCGGACTACGGCTACCTGCGCATCAGCAGCTTCACCGACACCACCGCCAGCGAGCTCGAACAGGCCGTGGCCAGGCTCGAGCGCACGCAGCAGCCAGGAAGCTCGAGGGCTTCATCATCGATCTGCGCAACAATCCGGGCGGCGTGCTCGATGCGGCGGTGCAGATCGCCGATGATTTCCTCGACCACGGCACCATCGTCAGCGCCGAGGGTCGCGACCGAGGATGCGCAGTTTCGCATCGAGGCCAAGCCGGGCGATATCAGCCACGGCGCCCGACTGGTGGTGCTGGTCAATGGCGGCTCGGCCTCGGCCTCGGAAATCCTGGCCGCCGCGCTGCATGACAATCACCGGGCGGCGCTGATCGGCCGTCGCACCTATGGCAAGGGCTCGGTGCAGACCATCATGCCGCTGGCAGACGGTCAGGCGCTCAAGATCACGACCTCACGCTACTTCACGCCCGCGGGCATCTCGATCAATGGCGTCGGCATCGTTCCCGACATGGTGCTCGAGGGCCCGGAAGCAGCCGCCGGCGGACCTGGACCGGGCCGGACGGCGGCTCACCGACGCTGGCACAGCGCGATCCGCAGGTCGCGATCGCATTGCAGGCGCTGAATCCGCAAGCGGGCCTGGTGGCGGGGCGCGTCAGCGCCGCCACGGCGCAGCGCTGATGCCAGCCTAGGCCGGCATGGGCCTGCTGCATACGGCGGCCGACCTGGTGCTGCACCTCGATCGCCACCTGGTCGAGCTGCTGGCACTGTACGACGCGTGGATCTACGCGGTCCTGTTCGGGATCATCTTTGCCGAGACCGGTCTGGTGGTGACGCCGTTTCTGCCCGGCGATTCGCTGCTGTTTGGCGTGGGCGCGCTGGCAGCCGTGGACCGGAGCAGCAGCCTGAGCGTGGGCTGGGCGTTCGTTCTGCTCGCGGCGGCCGCGATCGCCGGCAACTCGGTCAACTATGCGATCGGCCGCGCGCTGGGCCAGCGCGCCTTCAGCGGCCGTTACCGGTTTTTCAAGCTCGCCCACCTGCAGCGTACCGAAGCCTATTTTCTCCGGCACGGTGGCCTGACCGTGCTGCTGTCGCGATTCACGCCGATCGTGCGCACCTTCGCGCCGTTCGTTGCCGGCATCGGCCATATGCCGTACCTGCGCTTCCAGGCGTTCAACATTTGCGGCGGCGTCTCGTGGGTGGCGTTGTTCTTGTTCGGCGGCTTTGCTTTCGGCAATCTACCCGTGGTCAGGAACAATTTCGGCGTCGTGACGCTGCTGGTGATCGCCGCATCGCTGCTGCCGCTGCTGGTGGTGGCGCTGCGCGAGCGTGGCAGTCGCGGCGCCAGCAGCAGTTCGTAAGGCACGGCACCTCATGGCGGATACTCGCGGTTATGCGCACCGGGTCGACATTCGCGCCGGGATCGACGAGGTCTGGCAGTCGCTGATCGATCCGGCGCGGCTGGCGCGCTGGTGCACTCCGCAGGCACGCGTGGATGCGCGCGAAGGCGGCAGCTTCTGGCTGCCGCTCGACGGCGACCTGGCGCGCGAGGCCCACATTGATATCTACCTGCCGCCGCGCCGGCTGCGGCTGATCTACATGCCGCTGCCCGGGATGCCGGACGAAGACACGGTGATCGTCGATGACTTTCTGCTGCAAAGCGACCCCGCCGCGCCCGGGAAAAGCGGTGTGCTGACGGTCCTGCGGCTGCTCGGCTCAGGCATTCCCGACGGCCACGCCTGGGACGCGCTGTATCTGCGACTGCGCGGCGGCTGGGAGCGCGCGCTGCTGCGGCTCAAGGTTTCACTGGAGCCGGCAGCGGGCCGGCCGGCCGGCGCGCAGCCGCCGCCCGCGCCGAAGAAGAAGTAGCCACTTTCGCAGCGCGGCCGTCGCCGTCGCCGTCCATCGCCACGCCGTCACTCCTCGCTGCGGCTGGCTATGCGGTACAGCAGCCAGGCCAGCGCCACGTACATTGCCAGACCGAGGATCTGCCCCGACGGCAGCGCTCCGAGGCGCATCGATGCGGGCAGTGCCAGCACGTCGGCCCGGCCCGAGGCGACGATCGGGATCGCGAGCACCACGCCGGTCAGGGATTCGCCGGCGATCATGCCGGCCGCGAACAGCATGCCGCGCCCGGCGAGGCTTTCGGTGCCGCCGCTGGTGCGCCGCCGGGCCGCGAAATGCGACAGCATACCGCCGATGAAGATCGGGACCGAGATGTCGAGTGGCAGGTAGATGCCGACCGCCACGGCGAGCACCGGCGTGCGGAATTTGCGGCCGCGCGAGCGCAGCCATTCGTCGATCAGGATCACGACCAGTCCGATGCCTGCCCCGACGACGATGATGGTCCACGGCAGCCGGCCGCCGAACAGGCCGCGCGATACCGCGGCCATCATGGTCGCCTGCGGCGCCAGCAGCGGGTGCGGGTGCGCGGCATCCGGCACGCCGATGCCGTAGGCGTGATTGAGCAGATTCAGCACCGGCGCGAGCACCGTGGCGCAGGTGACTGCGCCGATGCACAGCATCAGCTGCTGTCGCCACGGCGTCGCGCCGACCAGCTGGCCGCACTTCAGATCCTGCACGTTGTCGCCCGCGATCGACAATGCGCAGCACACCGCGGCCCCGATCATCACCGCCGCCACCGGTCCGACGACGGCATTGCCATGCGTCAATACCAGCAGCATGGCCGAGGCGGCCAGGATGGTGGAGATGATCATGCCGGACACCGGGTCGTTGGAGCTGCCGACCAGGCCGGCCATGTAGCCCGACACCGAGCAGAACAGGAACGCCAGCACGATCATCGCCAGCGTCATCGGCACGCTGACCAGGAAGCTGCCGACCACCGAGTGATACATCAGCATCAGCGGCAGCGACGCGAGCACCACCCCGGTGAGCACGTACTTCATCGGCAGGTCGCGTTCGGTGTCTGGGATCTCTGCCGCCGCGCCTGCCGCGCGCGCACGCCGCGTGGCGGCAAAGCCGCTCCTGACGCCGGCGAGCAGCGAGCCGCGCAGCGACACCAGCGTCCAGATGCCGCCCAGCAGCATCGCGCCGACTCCGAGAAATCGGATCTGCTGCGACCAGATCGTGCCGGCGGCATCGGCCGCGCCCAGCGCCGCCACCTTCGCGGCCATGACCGGATCGGCGGAGAGAAACCAGCTGCTGTAGATCGGTATCGCGATATTCCACGAAATGATGCCGCCCGCGAGCATCACGATGCCGACGTTCGAGCCGCAGATGTAGCCGACGCCGAGCAGCGCCGGCGACAGGTTGGTGCTCGCGTAGGCGATGCCGCGACCGACGAACCTGGCCGCGACCGCGGCATCCGGGATCAGCTGCAGGCCATTGGCGGCCGCGAGCTTCAGTACCGCACCCGCCGCGGCCGCGAGCGACAGCAGCTTGGCGCCATGGGTCGGATCGGCGCCGGCGCGCAGCACCTCCGCGGCCGCGGTGCCTTCCGGAAACGGCAGCTTCTGCTCAATGATCAGCGCCCGGCGCAGCGGCACCGAGAACAGCACGCCGAGCACGCCGCCGAGCGCGGCGAACGCGAACACCCAGCCATAGCGATAGTCGTGCCAGGCGCCGAGCATCACCAGCGCGGGCGTGGTGAAAATGACGCCGGTGGCGGTGGATTGCCCGGCCGAGCCGCCGGTCTGGACGATGTTGTTCTCGAGGATACCGCCGTGGCCGAGCATCTTGAGCACCGCCATCGACACCACGGCGGATGGAATCGCCGAGGCGATGGTCATGCCGGCGAACAGGCCGAGGTAGGTGTTGGCCGCACCCATCAGTGCCGCGAGAACCACCGCCAGTAACACCGCGCGCAGCGTGAGCTGCGGCGCCGGCATCAAGCCCGCGATGGGTGGCGCGCCGCGGATCGCGGCGCTGGCCGAGTCGATGCTGTCCGACACGAGTGATCTCCCGATCGCGCTAGCGAGCTACTGTACTCCGGCCGACCAGCGCCGCATCACGGGCAGCATCAGCGCCAGCAGCGCGGCGCTGATGCTGCAGAACCAGACGATCGACATGAACTGGCCCGGCATCGCTGCAAGATTCGCCGCATCGAAATCACCGGCAATGCGGCCGGCGATCAGATTACCGGCCGATAGGCTCACGAACCAGACGCCGAGGCTCTGGCTGACGAACCTCGGCGGCACCAGCTTGCTGACCGCGCTCAGGCCGACCGGGCTCGAGGCCAGCTCGCCCCAGGTATGCAGCAGGTAGGTCGCACTGAGCCAGCCCATGCCGACCAGCTGGCCTGCGGCCACCAGGTGCGCGGCGGCCGCCATCACGAGGAATCCGGCGGCGATTGCCAGCAGGCCGAGGATGAATTTCAGCGAGGTCGAGGGCTCGAGACGGCGGCGCGCCAGCAGCACCCAAAGGGCTGAAAACATCGGGCCGAACACCACGATGAGCACCGGGTTGAGCGACTGGAACCAGCTCGCCGGCATGTTCCAGCCGTACAGGTGGCGGTCGGTGTAGCGCTCGGCGAACAGGTTCAGCGACGAGCCGGTCTGCTCATAACCGGCCCAGAACAGCACCGAGGCGATGAACAGCACCACGACCGCGAGCACCCGCCGGCGCTCGGTGGGTGTGAGCCCGGCCGCGAACAGCAGATAGGCGAAGTACAGGACCGTGATCGCGAGGATCGTCTGGGTCGAGACCGCCTGCAGCGCCACCGGGGCAACCGGCAGCAGCCCGCTCCACAGCAGTACCACGAGTGCCAACAGCAGCGCGAGCGCGAGTGCAATCCAGCGCCACGCGGCGCGCGGCGCGGCCGCGGTGCGCGTGGCATCGCTCGCGTGCGACATCGGCGCCAGACCGGCATCCCCGAGCAGCCTGCGCCCGCGCAGATACTGCAGCACGCCGAGCGTCATGCCGACCGCGGCGGTCATGAACCCGGCGGGCCAGCCGTAGCGCGCCGCGAGCAGGCCCGCAATCAGCGGACCCAGGGTTGCCCCGACGTTGATGCCGATGTAATAGATCGTGAAACCGGCATCGCGCCGGGCGCCGCCTTCGGGGTACAGCTGCGCGACGATCGCGGTGGCGTTGGGCTTGAGCAGTCCGGTGCCGATCACGATCACCAGCAGGCCGAGGAAGAACACCGCGGTCGAGGGCGCCAGTCCGAGCAGCAGGTGCCCGAGTGCGATCACGATGCCGCCGAGCAGCACCGCGCGCTGGCTGCCGAGCAGCCGATCGCCGATCCATCCTCCGGGCAGGCAGGCCAGGTAGGCGCCTGCCCCGTACAGGCCGTAGATGGCAGCCGCCGTGCGGTCGTCGAGCCCGAGGCCGCCGTGCGCCACCTGATCTACCAGGAACAGGATCAGCAGCGCGCGCATGCCGTAGAAGCTCAAGCGCTCCCACATCTCAATGAAGAACAGCGTCGCGAGGCCCGCCGGATGGCCCAGGATCGTGCGGCCGGGCGCCGGGCTCAAACGGATTCCTGTTCTCTTGTTTCGGCGGCGGCGCTGCTGCGGCTCAGGATGGCGGCAAACACGATCCCGCCCTCGTACAGCAGGTACATCGGCACCGCCATCGCGGTCTGCGACAGCACGTCGGGCGGTGTCAGGATCGCCGCGATGATGAATACGATGATCAGCACGTAGCCGCGCATCGCCCGCAGCTTCTGCAGCGTGACCAGGTTGGTGAGCACCAGCAGCACCACCGCCACCGGAGTCTCGAACGCCACGCCGAACGCGACGAACAGCGTCAGCGCGAACTGCAGGTAGTTCGAGACATCCGCCATCAGCATCACGTTGTGCGGCGTGGTGGCGATGAAGAAGCGGAACACCAGCGGGAACACCAGGAAATAGGAGAACGCAACCCCGATGTAGAACAGCAGGATCGCCGACACCAGCAGCGGCACCGCGAAGCGCTTTTCGCGCCGGTACAGGCCGGGGGCGACGAACGCCCAGATCTGGAACAGCACGTACGGCGCCGCGATCAGCAGCCCGGCGACGAACGCGAGTTTCAGCGGCGCGGTGAAGGTCGCGGTGACGGTCGTGGCAATCAGCTTCTGGCCCGGCGGCAGTTTCGCCACCAGCGGCGTGGACAGGAAATCGAAAATCGCATTGGAGTAATAGGCGCAGGGCAGGAACGCGATCAGCACCGCGATGAATGCCCGCAGCAGCCGCGAGCGCAGCTCGAGCAGATGCGAGATCAGCGTGCCTTCCGGCAGCGGATCATCGTCCTCGCTCATGGGGTTCCGCCGGCGGCGACGCCGGTTGCTCGTCAGGGTCGGGGGCGGGCGTGGCGGTGGCAACGGCAACGTCCGGGGGCGGTGCGGCCTGCGGCTGCGCAGAGGTCGCGGAACCGGCGGCGCCCGATGCACTGCCCGATGGCGTGCGCAGCTCGGCACTACGCTGCAACGCGTCGGCCTCCTGCTCGAGCTGCTCGCGGAACTGTCGCGCCATCGCGCGGGCGCGCCCGACCCAGCGGCCGACGGTCCGGGCCAGCCGGGGCAGCTTTTCCGGCCCCAGCACCACCAGCGCGATACCGAAGATCACCAGAATTTCGGAAAAGTCGATCCCGAACATCGCGTACGGTGAGCCCTAAGTGCCGCCCTCAGGCGCGCGGTGCGTTCTTGTTTTCGCTGCCGTGCTCGGGCTTGGTCGAGGCCACATCGGGAAACTCGGCATCCTTGGCCGCCGGCGCCTGGATCTGCTTGGCCGGCTCTTCGGTCTCGCCCTCATTCATCGCCTTCTTGAAGCCGCGGAACGCCGAGCCGAGGTCGGATCCCAGCGTCTTGATCTTCTTGCCGCCGAAGACCAGCAACACGATCAGCAGGATGAGCAGCAGGTGTTTGGGGGCGAACAGATCCATGGAGCGCTCCGGTCAAGCCTTGGGGGCCGTCGCAGGCCAAGGTGGCAATGATAGGCCATTTGGGGTCCCACAACTAACTGGTGCTCAAGGAATTCCTGGCCTTGCGTCACGCTTGCGCTATGCCGTCAGGTCTCGAGCCAGAACGTCACCGGTCCGTCGTTGACGAGTGACACCTGCATGTGAGCGCCGAACACGCCGCTGGCGACTTCGGGATGTGCGGCGCGCGCCCGACCCGCAACATAATCAAACAGGGCCGCGGCTTCAGCGCTGGGCGCGGCGCTGCTGAATCCCGGGCGGTTGCCGCCGTCGGTGTCGGCCGCGAGCGTGAACTGTGGCACCAGCAGCAGGCCGCCGCAGACCTGCCGCAGGCTCAGGTTCATGCGACCGGCTGCGTCGGCAAACACCCGCAGGTCGAGCACTCGCTGCAGCAGCCGGTCGGCGCTGGCCGTATCGTCGCCGCGCACGATGCCGATCAGCGCCAGCAGGCCCGGGCCGATTTCCGCGCTCAAGCGCCCGTCGATCCGCACGCTGGCCTCGGCAACGCGCTGAATCAATGCGATCATGCTGTGGTAAAAGCGCGCATCAGCCCGTACACTTTGCGCCCGTTTTAGGCCCGTTTTGTGCCCAACAGGGCAATATTATTCATCAAGTTTCAGCCGGAGTCGGTATGCCGTTGTCCTGCCGTAGCGTCCTCGTAAGTCTGCTCATCATCGCCGTGCCGGGTCTCGGCGGCACCGCGTTCGCAGGCGGCGACGCGGCTCGCGGCAAGGAGCTGTCCTATACCTGCCTCGGCTGCCACGGCATCGAGGGCTACAAGAACGTCTACCCGACCTACAGCGTACCGGAGCTGGCCGGGCAGCACCCCGAGTACCTGATCGCGGCGCTCAAGGAATATCGCAGCGGCGAGCGCTCGCACGGCACCATGCACCAGCAGGCGGCGTCGCTGTCCGACCAGGACATCGAGGACATCGCGACCTATTTCGCCGCTAGCGTGCTCGCTCCCAGCGCCCCGACGGTGGGCACCCCGCCGCCCAAGGTGGCGCAGCTGTGCGTGGCCTGTCACGGCACGAACGGCGTCGGTGTCATGGGCAGCTATCCGACGCTGGCCGGCCAGCATGCCGACTACCTGGCGCGGGCGCTCGACGAATATAAGAAGGGGGATCGCAAGAACCCGGTGATGCCGAGCTTCATGAGCAGCGTGACCGAGCCCGAGATTCAGCAGATCGCGGAGTTCTATTCGCACCAGACTCCGCCGCTGCGCACCGAGCCGCGGCGCCTGTCGATCCTGTCAGCGCAGTAACTGCGCGAGGAAATTGGCGGCCGCGTCGCGGTAGGCGTCGCGGCTTTGTCGGCGCGTGAAACCCCCGGCTTCCTGCGCGGCCGCAAGGTATTGCACCTCGACACCGTCGGCGCGCAGGCGCGAGCGCAGCTGTTCCATCTGGTAGGCCGGTACGGCCGGATTGTTCAGCCCCTGCACCAGCAGCAGCGGGCGGCGAATCGCTGCGCCATTCACCAGGCCCGAGAGCGGCGGCGGGAACGCCGCAATGCCCCCGCGCAGCCGATCGCCGTAATCGGCCAGCGATTGCAGTGCCAGATAAGCGCCGTAACCCTCGCCCAGCAGGGCCACGCGGTTGCGGTCCAGGTCGTGCTGCAGATCGATCCAGACCAGCAGCGAGCCGATGTCGCGCACGGTGTCGTCGCGCAGTGCTCCCTGACCGGCTTGGAGAAGGTCGCGGCCCGAACCGGCGGAACCGCGCACATTCGGCGCCACCACGACGACGCCGAGCTCTTTGACGAGCCATTGCAGAAACGGATTGAAGCCCGGCCGGCACTGCCCGCCGCCGCCACCGCACAGCCACACCAGCACCGGTCGCGGACCGGCCTGGGTCGCTCCGGCACTGGGCGGCGGCGGTCGATAGACCAGTGCCGTCAGCTGCCGCGGCTGACCCTCGATGCGGTCCCAGGTCGGAAAGTGCAGCAGTTGCGGCGTGACGAAGGCCTCCGCATCGAGCGGTCCGACCTCGCTTTGCGTCCAGCGCGTCAACACCTGGGTGTCGGGCTCGAGCACGTAGACATCGGGCGGTGAGCGCGAGGATTCGAGCGTCAGCGCGAGGCGCTTGCCGGTCGGATCGAACTTGAGCGTGCTGATGATGCCGGCGGGCAGCGCGGCCACGGTCAGATCGAGCCTGCGCTGCTGGTCGATCAGCATCAGACGGCTGTTGCCGGCATCGTTGACCGTATAGGCGACATAGCGACCATCCGGGCTGCGGTCGAAGCGCTCGACATCGTGGCTCGAGTCGGTGCTGAGCTCGCGCCACTCGTGGGTGCCGAGATCGAGGTATCCGAGGCGTTGGAACGGTGCCGCGCCGCCCGGCGTGCCATTGGCCGGTGCGCCGTGGCCGGTCAGCAGCACGATGCCGCGGCCATCGGTCGCGAACAGCGCGTGGCGCACGCGCACGGCGGCGGCAGGGGTGCCGGCCTTGTCGGCCTGCTTCTTCCTGCGGGCAGCCGCCGCATGATCCGGGGCCGCCCCGGCGAGCGCGATCGCGCTGACCTCGCCGCTGCCGACGTCGGCGATATACAGATCGCTCTCAGGCCTCCCGGCCGCGTCGGTGACGCCGGCCGCCTGTGGGCCGGGCGGCGTTTCCCCGCGCGGCAGCTCGCGGCCGAGCAGCAGCCGTTTGTCGTCGATCGACCAGTCGTAGGCGCACCAGCGATTGCCCGCACCACCGACCACCAGTTGCGGCGTGGCAGCGGCGTCCTCGGTGTCGAGCACGTAGATATCGACGTCGGTGCCGTTGCGGCGATTGCTCGCGAACGCGATGTGCTTGCCGTCGTGCGCCCAGAGCGCAGCGCCGTCGCGGTAAGCGCCGTCGGTCAGCGGCATGAGCGAATGATCGGCCAGCCGCTGCAGGAACAATTGACTGCTGTCGCCGCCACCATGCCATTCCAGATAGGCGAACGCATCGCTGGCGTAGGGCCGCGCGGCGCCGGCGGCGATGCCGCCGGGCGCGAAGCTGAGCTGCTCGCGCATCGCCAGCGCAGCGCGCACCCGATGGATCTGTTCGGTGTCGCCAAAGCGCGTTGCAATCAGCATGCTGCCGTCGAGCAGCCAGTTGACGAACCGGGCCGCACGCGACTCGAGATAACGCGGCAGGCTCTCGGCCACGGCCGGGTCTGCAGCGGCAAGGCCGTCGCGCGTCAGAGCGTTCGGGTGCGGCAGCAGCTGGGGTGATGGCGGGGTTTGCGCGGATGACTGGATCGGTGCCGGCGCTGCGGGCGGCGTGGCCGGCGCTGCCTGCTGCGCGTGCAGCGCTTCGCAGCCAAGCGCCAGCAGCATCAGCGTGGGAAGATTGCAGCCGGCGAGGGTGCGCCGGGCGCTTCGCCTCAAGTCAAGGTTGAAATGCAGCATGCCATTGGTATGGTGCCTCATTGGCCACAGCAGCGGAACACGCAAAGCGTGTCCGGCGCCATCACCCTGGGGGACTCCCGATGTCTGAGCGCTTCAGCGCCTACCGAATCCATCAACGCGATGCGCGCATCGAAGCGCGCTTCGAGCAGCTCACGCTCGATGATCTGTCGGCGGGCGAAGTCGTGATCCGCGTGTCGCACTCGAGCATCAACTACAAGGATGCGCTGGCGGCGACCGGTGCCGGGCGGATCCTGCGACGCTATCCGCTGGTGGGCGGGATCGATCTCGCGGGCAGCGTCGAGCGGTCGGCCGATGCGGCCTTCCGGCCGGGCGACGCCGTGCTGGTGACCGGCTGCGGGCTGTCGGAGACCCGCGATGGCGGCTATGCGCAATTCGCGCGCGTACCGGCATCGGCCGTGGTGGCAATGCCGGCCGGTCTCGATGCCGTCTCGGCCATGGCGCTCGGTACCGCCGGTTTCGCTGCCGGTCGCGCGATCATGCGCATGGAGATCAACGGCCAGAAACCCTCGATGGGGCCGGTGGTCGTGACCGGCGCGACCGGCGGGGTCGGCTCGCTGGCGATCGACATGCTCGCGGCCAAAGGCTACGAGGTGGTCGCGCTGACCGGCAAACCGGAATCGGAAAGCTACCTGCGCTCGCTGGGCGCGACCCAGCTGCTGCTGCGCGGCGAGCTCACCGTCGGCAAGCAGCCGCTGGAGTCCGCGCGCTGGGGCGGGGCCATCGACAACGCCGGCGGCGATACGCTGGCGTGGCTGCTCGCGACCACGCACGACGGCGGCAATGTCGCGAGCATCGGGCTCGCGGCCAGCGCCGAGCTGCATACCACGGTGATGCCGTTCATTCTGCGCGGTGTCAGCCTGCTCGGCGTGAATTCATCGGCCGCGCCACGCGACATCCGCATGGCGGTCTGGGCGCGCCTGTCGACCGACCTGAAGCCACGGCATCTGGATCGGATCGTGACCCGCAGCATCGCGCTGGCCGAGCTGCCGGGCGCATTCGACTCCTTCCTCAAGGGCAGCGTGATCGGCCGCACCGTGGTGCGCATCGGCCCGGTCCCGGCCTGATCGGAAGCGCACCGCGGGCGACACGCGTGCCTGCCGCGCCGGCCGAGGAGCCACCGGATGAGCAGTGAGCAGGCGAGCAGCGAGCAGCAGCAGCTGATCGACGCTGCCGGGGCGCTCGGCGTCGCGCTGTCGGCCGGGCAGGCGGCGCGCGCGCTGCAGCTGCTCGATGAGCTCGCGATCTGGAATCGCAGCTACAACCTGACCGCGATCACCGAGCGTGGCGCGATGATCCGGGGTCATCTGCTCGACAGCCTGAGCGCACACGTGGATCTGGCCGGTACGCGCATCGCCGACGTCGGCACCGGCGCCGGCTTCCCGGGACTGCCGCTCGCGCTGGCATCGCCGCAGCGCGCCTTCACGCTGATCGACTCGGTGGCCAAGAAGATCCGTTTCGTGACGCACGCGGTACGAAAATTACAGCTGGGCAACGTCACGCCGCTGCAGGCGCGGGTCGAGACCCTGGCGCCCGCGGCGCCCTTCGACACCGTGATCGCGCGCGCCTACGCCGCGCTGCCGGACCTGCTCGAGAGCGTGCGCGGCCTGACCGGCCCTGCAACGCGGGTGCTGGCGCTCAAGGGCCGCTACCCGGCCGATGAGCTTGCCAAGCTGCCCCGAGGCTGGCAGCTCGAGCATGTACGCGCGGTCTCAATCCCCGGACTCGGCGCCGAACGCCATATTCTCAGGCTTGTGCCGCGGGCTCTGTGACGGCGGCCGGGCGCGCGCCGAGCAGCGATGCGGGAATGTTGAAAGCGCTCGCGAGCGACACCAGCAGCGCGGCTGCATACTGAATCGACTGGATCAGCAACGCCACGAGCCACACCGTCAGGTCGGGGCTCGCCATCTCTTTCGGGATGGTGCGGATGCCGATCGCGCAGCACCACAGTGCGATCATCAGCAGGCTCTCTTCGCGCGCGGCGGCGACGGCCGAGGAAAAGCGGTGCGGTGCGCTGTGCTTGGGCGTGCGGAAGAACGGTTCGTTGCGGGTCAGCAGCCCCTTGAGCACCGCCAGCCCGATGGTGTGCGCGAGCGCCAGGCCCGAAATCGCCGCGGCCGCGGTCTGGCGCACGTTCATGCCGACGCGGTGCGTGTACAGGTGCACCAGCTTCACCAGCTTGAACGTGAACAGCGACAGCGGCAGCACCGAGAATACCAGCAGCGGCGGATCGACCTTCTGCGGCGCGAGGATCATCGCGATCGACCAGCCGATTGCAGCCATGTTGAACAGCAGATTGAAGCCGTCGGCGATCCAGGGCAGCCAGCCGGCGATGAAGTGATAGCGCTGCCCGGAGGTCAGCGCGCTGTGCGACGGCCGCAGCAATGCAGCGGCATGATGGCGCAGTATCT
Organism: uncultured Gammaproteobacteria bacterium; assembly: GCA_963701975.1. Lineage (GTDB taxonomy): Bacteria > Pseudomonadota > Gammaproteobacteria > Steroidobacterales > Steroidobacteraceae > FEN-1191. Next base: position 836,072 of record OY969692.1, on the reverse strand, counting down.
GCATCGCGCCATAGGCCCAGCGGAAGCGCTGGCGCTTGTAGTCGATGAAGGTGTCGGGCATCAGGCCGCGCCCGTAGCTGCGCACGATGTAGACCGCCTCGTAGCCGGCCTCGAACACGCGCAGGCCGAGCTCGGCATCCTCGGTGATGCACCATTCGGCCCAGCCACCGACAGCCGAGAGCACGTAGCGCCGCACCAGCGTCATGGTGCCGTGCTGGATGATCGCATTGCGCTCGTTGCGCGTGATCATGCCGATATAGAAGAAGCCGCGGTACTCGGCGTAGCACATGGCCTTGAACGCGTTGTCGCGCTCGTCGCGGTAGTCCTGCGGCGCCTGCACGATCGCGATGCGCGGGTTGTCGAACGCCGGCATCAGATCCAGCAGCCAGTCCGGTTCGACCTTGTAGTCGCTGTCGATCACGGCGATGACTTCGGCGTCCGGGGCGGTCTTGGTGAGCGCGTAGTTGAGCGCGCCGGCCTTGAACCCGGCCAGCGGCGCGATGTGAAAGAAGCGGAAGCGCTGGCCGAGCCTGCGGCAATGGGCCTCGACCGGGCGCCACGTGGCCTCATCGCGCGTGTTGTTGTCGATCACGAGCACTTCATAGTTCGGGTAGTTCAGGCGCGCGAGTGCATCGAGCGTCTCGATCAGCATATCCGGCGGCTCGTTGTACGCCGGCACGTGGATCGACACCTTGCGCTGCGATGGCCGGCCGCCGCACGATGGATCGAACAGCCGCACGTGGGCGCCGGTCCAGTGGGCCTCGGCCCACTCGTGCGCCTCCGCGAACAGTACCGCGACCACGCCCAGCATCCCGAGAATCAGCAGCGAGCCGACCACCAGCGAGGTCGGCGTCAGATACTGCTGGGTGTAATCGTAGACCACCCACACGGTGATGGTGGCCGCGGCATAGACGACGGTCGCAAGCAGCGAGCGCCCGACGGTACGCAGTGATCCGCTGTGCATGTAGAACACGCCGAGCATCAGCAGCGCCAGGGTCACCGAGATCGCGGCCAGCATGTGCCACTCGGGAATGCGCACGATCGGCGCGACGAATTCGAACTTCGGCTGCCGGTTGACGTCGTAGATGCCCCAGTAGGCGCCGACCGCGCCCTCATCGCGCGCTTTCCAGGGCTGGTCGAACGCTTCCATGATGTAGTAGCGCTCGCCCTCCTTGTCGGCCCGCGCCAGGAACCGCCGCAGGAACAGCGCCTCGTTCGACACCGAGGCGACGGCACCGGCGCGGATCCGCCCCTCGGACGGCCAGCCGATCTCGCCGATGATCACCGGCTTCTTCGGATACGCGGCCTGCACCGCCTTGAGCTCGCGAAAGCAGAAATCGACCGCGGATTCGACGTTGACGCCCTCCCAGTACGGAAACAGGTGCACTGAGATGAAGTCCACGTGCCGGGCGATCTCCGGGTTCTTGAGCCACGTGGCCCAGGTGTCGGCGTAACCCACCGGCTGGCGGATCGCGGCCCGGGCGCGATCCAGGTAGGCCGACAGCTCGGCGACCGACAGGTCACCGCGCAACAGCACTTCGTTGCCCACCAGCACGCGCACGATGTTGCGATGATCGTGCGCCAGCGCGATCCCGGTACGCAGCTCCTGCTCGCTCTCGGCCTTGTCACGGCTCAGCTGCACGCCGAGCGCCACGCTGATATTGTGTTTCGCGGCCAGCTCCGGAATCCGGCCGAGCGTGCCCAGCACCGAGTAGGTGCGCACCGCATAGGTCTTGTTGGCGAGCAGCTTCAGATCGGATTCGATCTGCTGCACCGACGGAACGTCCTTGCGGCCGAACGGATTCTGATCCGCGGCATAGGGGGAGAAGGCGATACCCTGAATATGGGCGGGCCAGGGCGGCTCGCTCTCGGGACGATTCAGGTAGCCCCACACACCGAAAGTCATGACCGCGAACACGGCGGCCACGATGATTCCGGAGATCAACTTCATGACCACAGTTTACCTGTAGTCCGGGGCCGTCAACGGCTAGACTAATGGCGTCATGAAGCGCGTCATCGCGGTCGCCAATCAGAAAGGGGGGGTGGGGAAAACAACGACCGCCGTGAATCTCGCTGCGTCCTTTGCCGCGATGCGCCGCCGCGTGCTGCTGATCGACATGGATCCGCAGGGCAATGCCACCACCGGCTTCGGCATCGACAAGTCGTCAATCGCGCGCGGAACCTGCGAAGTGCTGCTCGGTGAGTGCACCGCCGCGCAGGCCGTGGTGAGCGTCGGACCGATCGGCCACAGCGAGGCGCACAGTCCGCTGGCCGTGCTGCCCGCCAACCAGGATCTGACGGCGGCCGAGGTGCGCATGATCGGGTTGGCGAGCGGTCGCGAGCAGCGGTTGCGCAGTGCGCTCGAGCCGATCCGCGGCGACTACGATCTGCTGCTGATCGACTGTCCGCCGGCGCTCAACATGCTCACGGTCAATGCGCTGGTAGCGGCCGACAGCGTGCTGATACCGATGCAATGCGAGTATTACGCGCTCGAGGGCCTGTCATCGCTGGTCGCGACCATCGAGCAGATCCGCGCGACTGCGAACGACACGCTCGAGATCGAAGGCATTCTGCGCACCATGTACGATGCGCGGAACAATCTCGCGGTGGAGGTTGCCGCACAGCTGATGATGCACTTCGGCGATAAAGTGTTTCGCACCGTCGTGCCGCGCAACATCAAGCTGGCGGAGGCGCCGAGCTTTGGCAAGCCGGCGCTGGTGCACGACCCGGATTCGCGCGGCGCACTCGCGTACCTCGCACTGGCCGGCGAGATGCTGCGGCGTGAAGAGATCGGTCACGCCGCGACCCCGCGCAGCGCCGGCGGGCTCGGCGATGCTGCAGCCGCCCCGGCGGTGGAACCGGTGCGCTAAAGCGCGCGCTATCATCCACGCATGACACCGAAGAAGCCGACGCTGGGCCGCGGGCTCGCCGATCTGCTCGGACAGGCCAGGCCGCACACCGCGGCGACGCCGGCCGCGGCCGCTGCGACGGCGGCGGGGCATCCGGACCAGTCGCTCACGCGCCTGCCGCTCGATCTGCTGCAACGTGGCCGCTATCAGCCGCGCATGGACATGCGGCCGGAGACCCTGGGCGCGCTCGCCGACTCGATCCGTGCCCAGGGCGTGGTGCAGCCGATCGTGGTGCGGCCGATCGGCGAGCCTGATGAGCACGGCGTGCAGCGCTACGAAATCATCGCCGGTGAGCGGCGCTGGCGCGCGGCGCAGCAGGCCGGCCTGAGCGAGATTCCGGCGGTGATCCGTCGCGTGGCCGATGACGCCGTGATCGCGATGGCGCTGATCGAGAACATCCAGCGCGAGGATCTGAATCCACTCGAGGAAGGGCGCGCGCTCGAACGACTGATCTCCGAATTCGGGCTCACGCATCAGCAGGCGGCCGACGCAGTCGGACGCTCGCGCGCGGCGGTCAGCAACCTGCTGCGGCTGCTGGAGCTGCCGCCCGAAGTCTGCGAGCGGGTCGAAAAACGCGAACTGGAGATGGGCCATGCGCGTGCGCTGCTCGGCCTGCCGCAGCGCCGCCAGCAGATCGAGGTGGCAGCCCTGGTGGCCGGCAAGGGGCTGTCGGTGCGCGAGGCGGAGAACTTGGTGCGTCGCATGATCGAACCGGCGCCGCCCGCCGCCGGGCGCCCGGCGGTCGCAATTGATCCAAACATTCAGCGACTTGAAGATGAGCTGGCCGAGAAGCTCGGCGCCCGCGTCAGCATCGAGCATGCGCGGCAGGGCCATGGCCGGCTGGTGATCCGCTATCACAGCCTCGATGAGCTCGACGGCATCCTGAGTCATTTCCAGCACATTTCTTGAAGCTGCCAGTCTTCGTCTCTATAATCGCGCCCGCTTGTCGCGGCGGGCTGTAACTAGTTGCCGGATAAGTAAAAGCGAAGGCACTCCCTGGACGCAGGATGAAGTCCGGCGGGTGTCGATCTGGTGGTCCGGAAGTCACGCCGTGCCAACGAGCAGCGATTCCGACATCCGGCCCCTGGCCAGCCGTATCCTGCTCGTGCAGACCGGCGCGGGCGCCGCGGTGGCGCTGGTGTGTCTGCTGGTCTGGGGACGTTTTGCATGTTTCTCGGCGCTGGCCGGGGCGCTCACCGGCGTGGTCGCCAACATGTATATGACGTTCAAGGCGTTGCAGCCGGCGCGCACGCCCGGGCGTGCGCTCGGACAGCTGTACCTGGGACAACTCGTCAAGGTGGCTTTGACGGTGGCGTTGTTCGTGCTCGCGGCGCGCATGCCGCAGGTATCGTGGCCGGCGCTGCTGAGCGCTTACCTGGCGACGCTGGTGGTGTTCTGGTGGGTGCCGTTCGCAGCGGTGCCGCGCACGCGCATTGGGAGTGGAGGCGTAAGCCTCAAAGGACCTGAAGGCTAGATGGCTGCTGAGCACGGCGAGTCGCCGACCGACTACATCGCGCATCACCTCACCCACCTCAAGGTGGGCACGGGGTTCTGGACCTGGCACGTCGACACCCTGTTCATGTCGGCGCTGCTGGCGATTGCGGTCAGTCTGGTGCTGTGGATCGCCGCGCGGCGCTTGAGCCGTGATGCCGCGCCCACCGGGCTCGCGGCGTTCGTCGAATTCGTCTACGACTGGGTTGACCAGCAGGTCAGTGACATCTATCCGGGCGATCGGCGTTTCATGACCGCGCTCGCGCTGACGTTGTTCACGTGGGTGGTCGCGATGAACACGATGGACCTGCTGCCGGTCGATCTGCCGGGACATGTGGCCAGCGCGTTCGGCGTGAAGTTCTGGCGCGTGCTGCCGACCTCCGATCTCAACGGCACCATCGCCGAGGCCATCGTCGTGCTGCTGATGGTGATCATCTTCGCGATCCGCGCCAAGGGCGTCGGTGGCTATCTGCACGAATGGGCCGCCGCGCCGTTTGGCATCTGGTTCATGCCGTTCAATATCGTGCTCAATTTCATCGAATTGCTCGCCAAGCCGGTATCGCTCGGCATGCGGTTGTACGGCAACATGTACGCCGGCGAGCTGCTGTTCATACTGATCGCGCTGCTCGGCCTGGCCGTCACCGGCCTGACCTGGGGCAGCCTGGGCCTGGCACTGATGCAGATTCTATTCGGCGCCGTCTGGGCGATCTTCCACATCTTGATAGTGCTGCTGCAAGCCTACATCTTCATGGTGCTGCCGATCGTTTACATCGCGATGGCAGAAGAGCACCACTAGTACGCGCGCTTTGTTCGGATTTGACAGGAGACTCAAACAACCATGGACGCAATCGCTCTCATTCAGTCCCACACGGCGGTGGGTGTCGGACTCATGATCGGACTGGGTGCCGCCGGCGCCTGTATCGGCATCGGCGTGATGGGCTCGAAGTTTCTCGAGTCCGCCGCGCGCCAGCCGGAACTCACGCCGATGCTGCAGACCAAGATGTTCCTGCTGGTCGGCCTGATCGACGCGGCGTTCCTGATCGGCGTCGGTCTGGCGCTGTACTTCGCCAGCGCCAATCCGCTGCTGTCCAAGGTCAGTGGTGGCTGAAGCCGGCTTGATGTCGCACCGGCGGTGCGGCCGGCAGGCCAGGCCCGCCGGGCGCTTTGTGGAGTTAGGGGACCATGGATATTAATGCCACGTTCATCGGGCAGATCATCGTCTTCCTGATCATGCTCTGGTTCATCGCCAAGGTGGTGGTGCCGATGCTCGCCACGCCGATCAATGAGCGTTACAAGAAGATCGCCGAAGGTCTGGCCGCGGCTGAAGCCGGCCAGAAGCAGTTGCAGCAGGCGAGCGAGAGCGCGGATCAGATCCTGCGCGAGGCGCGCGAGCGCGCGCGAGCGGTCGATGAGCAGGCGCAGCGCCGTTCGACCGAGACCCTCGAGGCCGCCAAGCAGGCGGCCCGCGCCGAAGGCGAGCGGCTGCTGGCCGCGGCCCAGGCCGAGGTCGGCAACGAGAGCGTACGGGCCAGCGAGCAGCTGCGGCGTGAATTCGGAACGCTGGTGGTAAAGGCCGCGTCACAGCTGGTCGAGCACGAGATCGACCCGGCGACGCATGCCAGATTGCTCGAGCGCCTGACCGATGACATCGCGCGTGGCTGAGCGGCGGGCGCAGTAGAGACACCCCATGGCAGAGCTCGCCACCACCGCCCGCCCCTACGCCCGCGCTGCGTTTGCCAACGCCGCGGCGCCGGCGCGTGCCGACTGGGGCGTGTTTCTCGAGCGCGCCGCAGCGGTGGTGCAGGATCCGCAGGTGCTGCCGCTGATCGGCAATCCGCGCGTGCCGGTGACCGAGCTGGTCGACGTGCTGCTCGGAATCGCCAGTGCCGCCGGGCCCGACACACCGCTGCGGGTTCAGCAGCGCAATTTCCTGCAGCTGCTGGCCGACAACCGCCGGCTGCGGCTGCTGCCCGAGATCGCCTCGCAGTTCGAAGCGCTGCGCGCCGAGGCCGAGCGCATCGCGGACGTCGAGGTGATTTCAGCGCAGGAGCTCAGCGCCGAGCAGTCGAACAAGCTGCAGGCGGCGCTCGAGCGGCGCCTGGGACGCGCAGTGCGCCTGCATCCGCAGGTGGATCGATCGCTGGTCGGCGGCGCGATCGTGCGTCATGGGGATTTCGTGGTCGACGGCTCGCTGCGCGGGCGCATCGAGCGCCTGGGCGCGGCGATGAGCGGCGCCTGACACTTACATTTCAAGGATCCTTGCCATGTCCATCAAGCCATCCGAAATCAGCGACCTGATCAAGCAGCGCATCGAGCGCTTCCAGTCAGCCGCCGAGGCCCGCAACATCGGCATCGTGGTATCGGTGACCGACGGCATCTGCCGCATCCACGGCCTGGCGGACGTGCGCTACGGCGAGATGATCGAATTCCCGGGCTCGCTGTTCGGCCTGGCGCTCAACCTCGAGCAGGACAGCGTCGGCGCGGTGGTGCTCGGCGACTACAAGACGATCAAGGAAGGCGACACGGTCAAGACCACGGGCCGCATCCTCGAGGTGCCGGTGGGACCGGAGCTGCTCGGTCGCGTGGTCGACGGCCTCGGCGTTCCGATCGACGGCAAGGGGCCGCTGAACGCCAAGGCGACGGCGCCGATCGAGCGCGTGGCGCCGGGCGTGATCTACCGCAAGTCGGTCAGCCAGCCGGTGCAGACCGGTTACAAGGCGATCGACGCGATGGTGCCGATCGGCCGCGGCCAGCGCGAGCTGATCATCGGCGATCGCCAGACCGGCAAGACTGCGCTCGCGATCGACACCATCATCAACCAGAAGTCCTCCGGCATTAAGTGCATCTACGTCGCGATCGGACAGAAGCAATCCTCGATCGCCAACGTGGTGCGCAAGCTCGAGGAGCACGGCGCGATGGCGCACACGATCGTGGTGGCAGCCTCGGCCTCGAGCCCGCCGTCGCTGCAGTACCTGTCCGCCTACGCCGGCGTGACCATGGGCGAGTACTTCATGGACGAGGGCGAGGATGCGCTGATCATCTACGACGATCTGTCCAAGCAGGCGGTCGCCTATCGGCAGATCTCGCTGCTGCTGCGCCGGCCGCCGGGTCGCGAGGCCTTTCCGGGCGACGTGTTCTACCTGCACTCGCGCCTGCTCGAGCGCTCGGCGCGCGTCAATGAAGAGTACGTCGAGCAGGCCAGCAAGGGCCGCGTCAAGGGCCGCACCGGTTCGCTGACCGGGCTGCCGATCATCGAGACGCAGGCGGGCGACGTCACTGCGTTCGTGCCCACCAACGTGATCTCGATCACCGACGGACAGATCTTCCTCGAATCCGATCTGTTCAACGCCGGCATCCGGCCGGCGATGAATGCCGGCATCTCGGTGTCGCGCGTCGGTGGCGCGGCGCAGACCGATATCATCAAGCGCCTCGGGGGCGGCATCCGCCTGGCGCTGGCGCAGTACCGCGAGCTCGCGGCGTTCTCGCAGTTCGCCTCGGACCTCGACGATGCGACCCGGCGCCAGCTCGAGCGCGGCCAGCGCGTGACCGAGGTGATGAAGCAGCGCCAATACGCGCCGATGTCGGTGGCGCGAGATGGCGCTGTCGATCTATGCCGTGAACAACGGCTACATGGACAAGATCGACCGCAAGAAGGTGGTGGAATTCGAGGCTGCACTGCAGGGCTTCGCGCGCTCCAGCCACCGCGCGGCGCTCGATGCCATCAACGCCGAGCCGACGCTCAAGAAGCACGAGGCGACGCTGAAGCAGATCTGCGACGACTTCATGGCCACCGGCGCCTACTGACGAGTGCGCGAGCGATGCCAGGCACCAAGGAAATCCGCAGCAAGATCGCCAGCGTCAAGAGCACGCAGAAGATCACCAAGGCGATGGAGATGGTCGCGGCCAGCAAGATGCGCCGGGCGCAGGAGCGCATGCGTGCGGCGCGGCCCTACGCCGCCAAGGCGCGCACCGTGATCAGTCACCTGAACGAGGCCAACCCCGACTTTCGCCATCCGTTCCTGATCCAGCGCGAGACCAGGTCGGTTGGCATCGTCGTCGTCTCCACCGACCGCGGCCTGTGCGGCGCGCTCAACGCCAACGTGTTCAAGGCGTCGCTGCAGCTGATTCGCGAGTGGCAGGGCAAGGGTGCGAGCGTGAGCGTATGCGTGATCGGCAGCAAGGCGCTGGCCTTCTTCCGGCGGCTGGAGCTGCCGCTGCTCGCAAGCGTGACCTCGCTGGGCGACCGGCCGCACGTGCGCGACCTGATCGGCACCGTCAAGGTGATGCTCGACGCCTACCGCGAAGGTCGCCTGGATCGGCTGTTCCTGGTGCATGCGCAGTTCCTCAACACCATGTCGCAGCGGCCGCAGGTACTGCAGCTGCTGCCGATTCCGGCAATAGCGGAAGGCGACTCCGGGCTGCAGGAACGCTGGGACTACATCTACGAGCCGGCAGCCAGCGACATCCTCGACGGGCTGCTGATGCGCTACATCGAATCCCAGGTCTATCAGGGCGCGGTCGAGAACGTCGCCTCCGAGATGGCGGCGCGCATGGTGGCGATGAAGAGCGCGGCCGACAACGCCGGCAAGCTCATCAGCGAGCTGCAGCTGGTCTACAACAAGGCACGGCAGGCGGCGATCACGAAGGAGCTGGCGGAAATCGTCGGCGGCGCGGCGGCCGTCTGAGGTTATAGCAGGGCAAGGTTGAACGGCGCACCGCGGGTGCGCGCAAGGTGGTGAACATGGCTACGGGCAAGATCACGCAGATCATCGGCGCAGTCGTCGACGTGGAGTTTCCACGCGAGGCGATCCCGATGGTCTATGAAGCGCTGAAGCTGGTCGATCCCGATCTGACGCTGGAAGTGCAGCAGCAGCTCGGCGACGGCGTGGTGCGCACCATCGCGATGGGCCCGTCCGAAGGGCTCAAGCGCGGCCTGGCGGTGGAGTCCACCGGCGCGGCGATCATGGTGCCGGTCGGTGAGGGCACGCTCGGCCGCATCATGGATGTGCTCGGGCGAGCCGCAGGACAACCGCGGCCCGGTGAAGTGCAAGGAGCGGCTGCCGATCCATCGGCCGGCGCCGAGCTACGAGGAGCAGGCCGGCGGCCAGGATCTGCTGGTGACCGGCATCAAGGTCATCGACCTGCTGGTGCCGTTCGCCAAGGGCGGCAAGGTCGGCCTGTTCGGCGGCGCCGGCGTCGGCAAGACCGTCAACATGCTCGAGCTCATCAACAACATCGCCAAGCAGTATTCCGGACTGTCGGTGTTCGCCGGCGTCGGCGAGCGCACCCGTGAGGGCAACGATTTCTATCACGAGATGATCGAGTCCGGGGTCATCGACAAGGACACGTTGTCGAACTCCAAGGTTGCGATGGTTTACGGCCAGATGAATGAGCCGCCGGGCAATCGCCTGCGGGTGGCGCTGACCGGCCTGACGATGGCCGAGTACTTTCGCGACGAGAAGCAGGCCAGCGGCCGCGGGCGCGACATCCTGTTCTTCGTCGACAACATCTATCGTTACACGCTCGCCGGCACCGAGGTCTCGGCGCTGCTCGGCCGCATGCCGTCCGCGGTTGGCTACCAGCCGACGCTGGCCGAGGAGATGGGTGTGCTGCAGGAGCGCATCACTTCCACCAAGACCGGCTCGATCACCTCGATCCAGGCGGTGTACGTGCCTGCCGACGACCTGACCGACCCGTCGCCTGCGACCACGTTTGCCCACCTCGATGCCACCGTGGTGCTCGATCGCGCAGATCGCGGCGCTGGGCATCTACCCGGCCGTGAACCCGCTCGACTCCACCAGCCGCCAGCTCGACCCGCTGGTGGTCGGCGAGGAGCACTACGACACCGCGCGCGCGGTGCAGGCGGTGCTGCAGCGTTACAAGGAGCTGCAGGACATCATCGCGATCCTCGGCATGGACGAGCTGTCGGAAGAGGACCGGCTGTCGGTGTACCGGGCGCGCAAGATGCAGCGCTTCCTGTCGCAGCCGTTCAACGTCGCCAAGGTGTTCACCGGCCAGGACGGCAAGATCGTGCCGCTCAAGGAGACCATCCGCGGCTTCCGCGGCATCATCGAGGGCCAATACGATTCGTTGCCGGAGCAGGCCTTCTACATGGTCGGCACCATCGATGAGGCGGTCGAGAAGGCCAAGACGCTGCAGTAATGGACAACACCATCCACGTCGACATCGTGAGCGCCGAAGGCGAGATCTTCGCCGGCGAGGCGCGCATGGTGTTCCTGCCGGCTTCCGAAGGCGAGATCGGCGTCACGCCGCGGCACGCGCCGCTGCTGACGTTGCTCAAGCCCGGCGAGGTACGCGTGCAGTCGCCGGAGGGCGAGGAGCATTTCTTCTATGTCGGCGGTGGCGCGCTCGAGGTCCAGCCGAAGAAGGTCACGGTGCTGGCCGATACCGCGGTGCGCGCCCGGGATCTCGATGAAGCGGCGGCGGTGGCGGCCCGGGCGCGCGCCGAGCAGGCACTCGCCAGCCATGTCGACAAGATCACCCAGGCCGAAGCTCTGGCGGAGCTTGCGCGCGCGATCGCGCAGCTTAAATTGATCGAAAGATTGCGCAAGATCAAAGGCTGAAGCGTACCGCGCTGATACAGTCCCGCGTGGCGACATCGGGCAGATGTCGTTGGGGGCCAAATTGAGCGGTCGGTCACAATTTCATTCCCATCCGCACCCTCGGGCGCGCCGCCCGATGAGCGCGCTCGCACGCGCATCAGCGGCGACGGAATCACGTCCGATTCGGTCAAACTGATACAATTTCGCAATGCCGCGCAAGCAATCCAGGGCCGCGCCACAGGCCGTACCGACGGCCGCGCCGCTGTCGATCGTGATCCTGGCCGCGGGCCAGGGCAAGCGCATGCAGTCGGACGTTCCGAAGGTGCTGCAGCCGCTCGCCGGGGTGCCGATGCTCGCGCACGTGCTCGAGCTGGCCGCAAGCCTCACTCCCGCCTCGATCCATGTCGTCTATGGACACGGCGGCGAGCGCGTACGCGAACTGTTCGATGATGGACGGCTGCGCTGGTCGCTGCAGTCGGAACAACTCGGCACCGGGGACGCCCTGCAGCAGGCGATGCCGGACATTCCCGACTCGCATCAGGTGCTGGTGCTGTATGGGGACGTACCGTTGCTGCTGCCCGAAACGCTGCGCGGGCTGCTGGCGCGATCGGATGCGCGCAGCGTCGCGCTGCTGACCGCGCGGCTGGCGGATCCGAGCGGCTACGGCCGCGTGGTGCGCGACGCTCGCGGTCAGCTGCGGCGCATCGTCGAGGAATGCGATGCCAGTGCCAGCCAGCGGCGTATCCACGAGGTCAACACCGGAGTGCTGGTCGCGAGTGCGCGCTTCCTCAAGGCCTGGCTCGCGCGCCTGCGGCCGCGCAATGCGCAAAGCGAGTACTACCTGACCGACATCGTCGGCATGGCGGTGCGGCAGAAGCTGCACATCGCCACCATCGAAGCCGCCGATGCCGCGGAAGTGCAGGGCGTGAATGACAGGCTGCAGCTGGCGCTGGCCGAGGCGGAGTATCGCCGCCGGCGCGCGCGAGCGCTGATGACGCAGGGCGTGACCCTGATCGATCCGGCGCGCATCGATATTCGCGGCGCCGTTACCGTCGGACGCGACGTCGTGCTCGACGTCAACGTGGTGCTGCAGGGTCCGGTGACGCTCGCCGACGGCGTGCGCATCGGCCCGAACTGCGTGCTCACCAACGTGGAGGTCGGTGCGCGCACCGTGCTGTATGCCAACTGCGTGCTGCAGGATGCGCACATCGGCGGCGACTGCCAGATCGGACCGTTTACGCGCATGCGCCCGAAGGTGCGTATCGCCGACGGCGTGCACCTGGGAAATTTCGTCGAGGTCAAGAACAGCGAGATCGGCGCGGGCAGCAAGGTGAATCATCTGAGCTACGTCGGCGATTCGAAGGTCGGCAGTGCCGTCAACGTCGGCGCCGGCACGATCACCTGCAACTACGATGGGGCGAACAAATGGCGCACCGAGATCGGCTCGGGCGCCTTCATCGGCTCGGGCGCGATGCTGGTGGCGCCGGTGAAGATCGGTGACAACGCCACCATCGGCGCGGGATCCACCATCACCAGCGACGTGCCGGCGGACAAGCTGACGCTGGCGAGGGCGCGCCAGGTCACCATCGAGCAGTGGCAGCGGCCGCGCAAGAACCCGCCCAAGTCCTGAAGAAGCGCGAGGAACACGTCAAGTCATGTGCGGAATAGTCGGCGGCGTTACGGACCGGAACGTCGTTCCGATCCTGATCGAGGGGCTCAAGCGGCTCGAATACCGCGGCTATGACTCGGCCGGCATCGCGGTGCTCGACGCTACCGGCCATCTGCAGCGCCTGCGCACCGTCGGCAAGGTGCGCGCGCTCGAGCAGGCGCTGGCGCAGATGCCGATCGTCGGGCGCGTCGGCATCGCCCACACGCGCTGGGCCACGCACGGCGTGCCCAGCGAGCGCAACGCCCATCCGCACGTGTCGCGCGACGGCCTGGCGATCGTCCACAACGGCATCATCGAGAACTACGAGGAGCTGCGCGAAGACCTCAAGCATGCGGGCTACCAGTTCAGCTCCGAGACCGACACCGAGGTGGTCGCGCACCGCGTGCATTTCAACCTGGCGAAGCTCGGCGATCTGTTCAAGGCGGTGCGCGCCACGGTGGCCGAGCTCGAGGGCGCCTATGCGCTGGCGATCGTCAGCGAGGCCGATCCGGAGCGCATCATCGTCGCGCGCATGGGCTGTCCGGTGGTGCTGGGCCTGGGCGTGGAGGAAAACTTCGTCGCCTCCGACGTCGCGGCGCTGCTGCCGGTGACCCGCCGCTTCATCTTCCTCGATGAAGGCGACGTGGCGGAAATCCAGCGCAACGGCGTGCGCGTGATCGATCGCGACGGCAACAGTGCCGATCGGCCGGTGAAGGACAGCGAGCTCACGGCCGACGCCGCCGAGAAGGGCCAGTACCGGCACTTCATGCTCAAGGAGATCCACGAGCAGCCGCGCGCGGTCGGCAACACGCTGCAGGAGCGGGTCGCCAACGGCCGGTTGCTCGAGGCCGCATTCGGACCGGCGGCGGCGGCAATCTTCGAGCGCGTCGAAGCGGTGCATATCGTGGCCTGCGGCACCAGCTATCACGCCGGCGTGGTCGCAAGCTATCTTATCGAACAGATCTGCCGCATCCCGTGCCGGGTGGAGATCGCGAGCGAGTATCGCTACCGCAACCCCGTGGTGCCGAAGGATTCGCTGTTCGTGTCGATTTCACAGTCGGGCGAGACCGCCGACACGCTAGCGGCGCTGCGCATGGCGCGGCGCAACGGCTACCTGTCCACGCTCGCGATCTGCAACGCCCCCGAGAGCTCACTGGTGCGCGAATCCGAACTGGTGATGCTCACGCGTGCGGGACCGGAGATCGGCGTCGCCTCGACCAAGGCCTTCACCACGCAGCTCACGGCGCTGTCGATGCTGACCATCGCGCTGGCGCGCCATAACGGCTCCGATCCTGAGCGCGAGCGCACGCTGGTCACGCGCCTGATCGAGCTGCCGGCGCTGCTGGAAAAGACGCTCGAGCTCGATCCGGTGATCCACCGGCTGGCGCTGCGTTTCGCCGACAAGCCATCATGCGCTGTTCCTCGGCCGCGGCACGATGCACGCGATCGCGATGGAAGGCGCGCTCAAGCTCAAGGAAATCTCCTATATCCACGCCGAAGCCTATGCCGCCGGCGAGCTCAAGCACGGGCCGCTGGCGCTGGTCGATGCCGACATGCCGGTGGTCGCGGTGGCGCCGAACAACGAGCTGCTCGAGAAGCTCAAGTCCAACCTGATGGAGGTGCGGGCGCGCGGCGGCGAGCTGTACGTGTTCGCCGACCCGGATGCCGGCGTCGAGTCGAGCGACGGCGTGCACGTCATCCAGATGCCCAAGCACGTCGCCGATTTCCAGGCGCCGATCGTCTACACCATCCCGCTGCAGCTGCTGGCCTATCACGTCGCGATCCTCAAGGGCACCGATGTCGATCAACCGCGCAACCTCGCCAAGAGCGTGACGGTCGAGTAGACCGACATCGCATGAGACTCTATTACAGCCCTACGTCCCCGTTCGTGCGGAAATGCCTGGTGGCCGCGCACGAGTTGGGCCTGCGTGAACGCATCGAACTCGTCACGGCTTCACCCCATCCAGTCAACCGCGACGCAGCGATCGTCGCCCATAACCCGCTGGGCAAGGCGCCGACGCTGATCGCCGATGACGGCAACGCGTTCTACGACAGCCGAGTCATTTGCGAGTATTTGAATTCGCTCGGCGACGGGCGCCTCATCCCAAAGCAGAGAGCTGCGCTGTGGCAGGCGCTGGTCGAGCAGTCTCTCGGCGACGGCATGACGGATGCGGCGGTTCTGGCGCGCTACGAGACGGCCTTGCGTCCTGAGCCTTTGCGCTGGCCGGAATGGACTGCCGGGCAGATCGACAAGGTGCGCTGCGGTCTCGCCGAGCTCGAGCGAAGGTGCCGAAGCTTCGCCGACCGGATCGACGTGGGCACGATTGCGGTGGGCTGCGCGCTCGGCTACCTCGACTACCGGTACGCCTCGCTCTCCTGGAGAGAGCAGTGTCCCGGAACGGCGGCCTGGTTCGAACGCTTCAGCGCGCGCTCCTCGATGCAGGCGACGCGGCCGCCCTGAGCGCCAAATCCGGGCCGTCTTCTCACCCCAGCATCATCCCTTTTGCTGAACGCTTCCGCTCGACTGCTCAGCGGCGAAGCCGCCCAACTGCAGGGCCTTGCGCTGCGCCAGCGCCACCCGCAGGTATTCGTTCGCGAGCTGTTCGAATGGTTGACCGCTTCGGCTGGCTTCGGTCTCGAGCCGGCTCGCCACGTCATCATCGAGCGCCAGAGTCGTCTTCATCGTTCAATCTCCCGTCGAGCGCCGGTGTGCTCCCACATCATCCATGGTCCGGCCCGACCCCGTGTTTGTGCCACGTCCCGCGTGCGCACCGCAATGTTCGGATGCGGCGATAGGAACAAGCGGGGGCTTTCAGACGCCCGCAACGATGCGCAGATCCCTGACCGCCCCGGCGCCCAAGGCGGCGAGCGCCGCGCGATAGGCCGCGCTGTCGTGAACGGCGATGGCCTGATCGACGGAATCGAATTCAATCAATACGGTGCGCTCGCGCACCCCAGCCTCATAGGCCTGCGCCGCCGTGCCGCGTGCCAGAAACTTGCCACCACCCGCCTCAATCGCAGGCAATGCGAGCTTGGCGTAAGCGGCGAGCTTGTCGGGCTGGGTGATCTCCCGGTAGCAAGCGATCCAGTACGCCTTCGGCATGGATTGTCTCCTTGAGCGACAGCGGCACGACCCCATCTGGCTTGCAGATCGGCCAGGATTCTAGCGGATCATCGGCTCCAGGCTCCAGGCTCCAGGCTCCAGGGTCCAGGATGGCGACGGCTGCTGCTGTCAGCGCCGACGGCACACAGATGCATGAAAGCGCCATGAGGGCAGCGCGAGCGTCCTTATACCCCTAGGCCGCGGCGGATATCCGCCGCGCTGTGCCCGGCGTCGCGCAGACTTCGCAGTGTGGTCGCGTGCTCGCGCTTGGAGAGCTTGCGGCCGTCGGTATCGAGGATCAGGCGGTGGTGCGCATAGCGCGGGGCCGGCAGTCCGAGCACCGATTGCAGCAGCCGCTGCACGTGCGTGGCGCCGAACAGATCGTTTCCGCGCGTGACCAGCGTCACGCCCTGGAAGGCGTCGTCCACTACCACCGCCAGGTGATACGCCGCCGGCAGCTCGTCGCGCGAGAGCACGACGTCGCCGAGCCGGGTGGGCTCGACGCGGATCTCGCCGTGCTCGCCGCCCGGTCCGGCGCCGGTTTCGGTGAAAGTGAGCCCGGCGCTGGCAGCGGCGGCCTTCGCGGCGTCTAGCCGCAACGCGAACTTTTCGCCGCGCGACAGGCGCCGGTCGCGCTGCTGTGGCGAGAGTGAGCGACAGGTGCCCGGGTATAGCGGGCCGTCGGGTCCTTGCGGTGCCTCGGCCGCGCGCGCGATCTCCTGCACGATGTCCCGGCGCGAGCAGAAACACGGATAGACGAGCCCCGCCTGCTCGAGCCTGGCGAGCGCGACGCGATAGGCGTCGGCGCGCGTGGATTGCCGCAGCACCGGCTCGTGCCAGCGCAGCCCGAGCCAGGCGAGATCCTCGCGCAGCGCGCTGTCGTACTCGGCGCGCGCGCGGCCCCAGTCCAGATCCTCGATGCGCAGCAGGATGGGCGCGCCGTGGGCCGCTTCGCAGGCTCTGAGGGCTGCGAACGCGTGGCCCAGGTGCAGCAGGCCGGTCGGGCTCGGGGCGAAGCGCGTCATGGGAACGAAGGGGACCGGGTCCGTGCTCATCTGCGGGCAGTGGCGTGGTGCGCGTGGGTTGTGACTTCGGGCGGCCGCCAATATACCCTCGGAACGCAACTGGTCTAGTTTCATCAGTTCCGATCGGACCTTAAGGAAATGGGCCGCCATGACCCGCTCGTGCAGAGCGCTGCTCGGCCTGCTCGCGCTATCGCTGGCCGTGTGCGTGGGTACCGGGGCGCTACTGCTCGGGGCGGGTTTAGATGGGATCGGCGCAGCCGTGAGGCAACGCGGGTATGGCATTCGGATGTTCTATAAGGCGCGTGAAGGCGCGGGCAACAACTCCACTCTCCGCGGAAGGGCTCATTGAAGCCGCCAAGACCGTTGCGGAAATGACTGGGCCAATTACTTGCGCCGCTGCGGTCACGACGTCCTGATTGAGACGCTGCTCGGAGACGTACACCGCGCCAGCCGCGTCGGTGAAGGTCCCGGGCGCGCTCTGCTCACTTCTTACGTAGAGGAACTCCGGCTCGACTTCGAGCAAGCCCGAGGGCAGCAGTACGGCTCCCGTCGTGACCAGGGTGCGATCGAGCGCGCGTGCTGCGAGGTCCTCCTCGTTCGGCGACTGCCCGGGCGTACGTGGTGGAGCGCGAAATGATGCAGCCGATTACGGCGGCGATGCACAATTACGTGTCGCGCGTGCTGCAGCGATCAGATTCCTTCCAGAGCCGCATTGCCGCCGTGCGACCTCGCCGGCAACGTAACCGCTCGAGTCGTCCAGCTTCTAGGCAAACACTCCGTACTCGACCTGCAGGATCTCGCCAGTATCCGTGCTCACCAGCAGTGCGTCGTTGCCGTCGCGCACCCACTCATAGCCGGCGGGCGGCACCTCGAGGGCAAACAGCCAGTAGTCCGCCAGCACGTAGGGCGCCGCCCAGAAGGCGCGCGGCAGGATCTCACCGTAGGTCCAGCGATGCGCCGTCCAGCCGGCAGGACGATGGTACGGCCCGATTCTGAAGCTGCGCGCGGCCTGGAAGTTGTGCTGATAGGTTGCGCGATCCACGGTACTCGGTCGGGCATTCCAGCCTTTCGGCTCAGCGACGCGCTGATAGCCTTGCGGGCCTTGATGCGGTTCGCCGTGTGGCGCTGGCGCGCGCGCCGCAGGGCGCTCAGCGCCGCCGTGATGCGCCTCCTCGGCCGCCATGCCCGCGCCACTGCCGATCAGCAGAGCAGCCGCCAAGCAAAGTCCGATGTTCATATGATGCGCCATGGACGTCCTCCGCAGGTTCGGCTCCGGATGATAAAGATCAAGATAAGAATTGGCAAAAACAAGCAGACCTTGGCCATCACGTTGCTGCAATCGGTGCTGCCCAACAAAGGCCACCGTGAGCGTGCGTCAGATGGCGCGCAACCAGCCTTTGCGTGAGTTCACTCGATCTCCGGCGCATCGGCGTGCACCGGAATCCGCATCGTGTGTACCAGGCGTTCAAATTCCTCCAGCGGCACCGGTCGGCTGATCAGGTAACCCTGATAGGCATCGCAGCCATTCTGGGCCAGGAACTCTCTCTGCTCCTCCTGTTCCACGCCCTCGGCAATGACCGCCAACCCGAGACTGCGCGCAAGTGCCATTATGGCCTTTGCGATCACGGCGCCGCTGGGGTCGGTGAGAACATCTCTTACGAACGATCGGTCGATCTTCAACTCCTGCAGCGGCAAGCGCTTCAGGTATGAAAGGCAGGAGTAGCCGGTACCGAAATCGTCCAGAGCGAAGCTCACGCCTTTGGCCTTCAGAGCGAGCATTTTGGATATCGTGTCATCGACGTCAGCCATCAGCAGACTCTCGGTGAGCTCCAGTTTGAGCCTGCGCGGATCGGCGCCCGTGCGATGCACTATCGCTTGCACCAGCTCGACGAAGTTCGCTTTGCGCACCTGCTGGATGCTGACATTGACCGACAGGACGAGGTCTGCGGTGTCTGCATGCGAGGCCCAGGATGCCAGTCGTGCGCAGGCCGACTCCAGCACCCAGGTCCCCAATGGCACGATCAGGCCGGTTTCCTCGGCCAGCGCCATGAAGGCGCCCGGCATCACCAGACCACGCGTTGCATGGGGCCAGCGAAGCAGGACCTCGGCTCCAGTTACACGGTTGCCGCCGTCCACCTGGGCCTGATAGTAGAGAACGAATTGCTGCTCGCGAACCGCCTGATGCAGATCGGCCTCCAGGCCCATGCGGGCGGCTACGGCGGCCTGCATCTGCGGGTCGAAGAAACGCACAGCGTTACGGCCACCGGCCTTGGCCTGATACATGGCCAGATCGGCCTGCTTGAGCAGCTCCTCCACCGGATAGTCATGCGAGCCAAAGACAGTCACGCCGATACTCGCGGTGCTGTGATATTCCTGACCGTTGAGATCGTAGCGCTGATTAAGCGCGGCAATGACCTTCTCGGCGACAATTTCGGCCCTGGCAGCGGCTTCGTCGGAGTCGCGGCTGAGCTCTTCGAGCATGATCACGAACTCATCGCCACCGAGGCGGGCCACGGTGTCGGATTCCCGCACACCCATCGATAGACGCGCTGCGACCTGTTGCAGCAGCAAGTCGCCCCTGTCGTGTCCAAGCGAATCGTTGAGCGTCTTGAAATTGTCCAGGTCGATGAGCAACAGCGCGCTTCGTGCCTGGCTGCGATTTCCATGTGCCAACGCCTGATGCAGGCGGTCGAGCAGCAGTCGCCGGTTGGGCAGGTGTGTCAGCGGGTCGTAGAAGGCTAGCGTCTTGATCTCGTCCTCGGCCTGCTTGATTTCGCTGATGTCGGTCTGCGTCCCCACGTAGTGGGTCACGACATGGTCCGCCGCCTTGACCGCGGTGATCGTCAGCCAAGTCGGAAAGATCTCCCCATTCTTGCGGCGGTTCCAAATCTCACCCTGCCAGGTTCCTGAGCGGTCAATGGCCTGCCACATCGCTGCATAGAACGCTGAATCATGGCGGCCGGATTTGAGCGCGCGCGGGGTCTGCCCCGCGAGGTCCTCGGTCGAATAGCCCGTCGTTGCAGCGAACGACTTGTTGACCCGCAAGATCCTGCCGTCGGCATCGGTGACCAGAATGCCTACCTGAGCTTCGAATGCGGTGGCTGCAATGCGCAGATTCTCCTCGATGCGCTTCCTGTCACTGATGTCTTCGATGATCGACCAGATGTATTGCTCACCCCTGCTGTTGGTGATCAGCATTCCGTTGAGCCGTATCGGAATTCGACTGCCGTCCTTGCGGATGTATTCCTTCTCATAGGGGCCATAGTGACCGGCGGATTGCAACAGGTTGAGCTGTTGCGCCTCATTGGCTGAGTATTTCTTTGGAGTGAGCGTCCAGTAGTCGAGCTTCTTCAGTTCCTCGGCCGAATACCCGCAGATGCGCTCGAACGCCGCGTTGAACTCGATGTACCGGCCGGACATGTCAGTCAGCGCGATGCCCAACGGCGATAGCTCGTAGAGGCCGCGGAGCTTGACGTCACTTCCGCGCAGTGCCTCCTGGGCACTGATATCGCGGATCGCGCTGATGGCGAGCACTCCCTCCTTGGTCTGCAGTGGGCTGAGCGAGATCTCGATGCGAAACTCCGTTCCGTCCTTTCGCAGTCCGCACAGCTCCAGACCCGTGCCCATCGGCCGCCCATGCGGCCGCTCGAAGAACTGACCGCGATGCAGTGCATGCCGATCTCGTAGCTGCGCCGGCACGAGCATCTCCATCGGTCGTCCCATGAGCTCGGCCCGGGAATAGCCGAACAGTGCCTCCACCTGGGAATTCACCAGCACGATCAGCCCGCTCGCATCGACAACCAGCATCGCATCCGGCGCCGATTCCAGCAGCTCCTTGAAAGTCTCTCCAATGCGCCGTTGTTCGGCGGTGTTGCGTACCACGCAGAAGACAGCGCTCTCTGTTCCCGGCCCAGTCGGACTCAGCGTGATGTCGGCCTGCAACTCGGTCTGGTCGTTGCGACGGACGCGGGACTGGAACTCTGCTGCCATCGGTGCGAAGCTTGCTCTGGCAACGGAGCGGGGCCGTATCTGCGCGCGGCATTGAGCAAAGCCTTCGGGAATGAAGGTCTCAATGGCACGGCCGATCAGCTCATTCGCCCGATAGCCAGACATCAGTTCTGCCTGCGCGTTTAGTGCTGTGATGCGCCCCGCGGCATCGATGACGAGCAAGGCGTCGGGGAAGTAGTCAAAGATATGCCTGTAAACGCTCACGGCAGCTCAGCTGAGGACTGATCGATGGGACTCGATGCAGCCGCTTGCCCCCCTTTATGGGCTTCAGGGACAGCGTGCAGGGCACAGCTATGGTCGTCTGTAAGTACTTGCCGTATCTTTGTCGCGCAGCGCGAAGCTTCCAATGAGCCTTACGCGCAGCGGATTTCGAGCCGACTGCAGCCGTCGAATCTGTGACCACGGGTGTGGCCGGCCCGGACCGAAAGCCTCCTGGTTCAGTCGCTGAATTTTTGTTGCAGGGGTGAGGGTCGATGTTCGTGCGCCGGGTATCCATTCTGATTTGCGCCGTTGCTTTGGTGGTTTTCCACGGACCGGCCGTGTCTGCCGAAGCGGGACCGCAGGCCGTTGCGCAGTCGCTCTACGACGCTCTGCTCAAGGTCATGAAACAGGGGCCGGCGCTCGGCTTTGCCGGTCGCGTGAAGGCGCTCGAGCCGGAACTGCGCCGCGACTACGATCTGGCGTTCATGACCCGCGTGGTCGTTGGGCCGCCGTGGCGAAGCTTGAGCGCGGACGACCAGCAGGGCCTGGTGGACGCCTTCAGCAATTACACCGTAGCGACCTACGCCAGCCGCTTCAAGGACTATTCGGGCGAGCGTTTCACGGTGGACCCCGCCACGTCGACGCTGCCGAGCGGCGACACCATCGTGCATACCAAGCTCGTGCCTCATGATGGTGATCCGGTGGAGCTCGATTACCTGTTGCGGGCGCAACCGCAGGGGCTGCGGATCATCGACGTTCTCTTGAACGGCACCGTCAGCGAGATGGCGGAGCGACGCTCGGAGTATTCCTCGACGCTGCGCGACGGCGGCGCCGCGGCGCTGATTCGCATGCTGCAGCAGAAGACCGCGTCGCTCGCCAACTAGCCTAGGGGCGGCTCGATCCCTCGTCGGACGCCGGGTCGTCGTACAGGTTCTCGAACACCGGCGTCAGCGCCGGTGCGCCATGGCGCAGCTCGGCGGCGCGATTTTGACGGTACAGGCTGCGGATCGACGCATAGAAATCCACCGCCTCGCGCTGAATCTCGTCCAGCGAATCGAGGTTGCGGGCCCGCAGATCGATGCCGCCGAGCACCGCCCTGGAGATTGCGATCGCGGTCTGGTACTCGATCTGCGACGTCAGGTAGATCCACGGGTCACTGAAAATGTCGGCGGCGGTGCCGACGCCATCACGGGGATTCGATGGACCGAACAGCGGCAGCATCAGGTACGGACCCTCGTGAATACCCCAGACGTAGAGCGTCTGCCCGAAATCGCCGGTTTGGCTCATCAGACCATGCCGGCTGGCGACGTCCAGCAGTCCCGCCAGGCCGAGCGTACTGTTCATCACGAACCGGCCGGCTGTCGTGCCCGCGCGCCTGAACTGGCCCTGCAGCACGTTGTTGGCAAACACCACCGGGTCGTGCAGGTTGTCCAGAAAATTGTGAATCCCGGTGCGTCCTGCAGCCGGGACCACCGCAACGTAAGTCCTGGCGACCGGCTTCAACACCGCCCGGTCGAGGGCCATGTTGAAGGCGAAGATCCTGCGATTCATGGGCTCGAGCGGATCGTTGTTGGCCTTGAAGGCGGCCAGCGCAGCCGGGTCGCTCGGTGGCGTCGCGCATCCGGCGATCACGAGGCACAGCGCGGCGCAGGCCACTGCGGCGACTCTCATTCGAGCTTCGCAGCGGCGGCGGCCGGTGCGACTCCCAACAGGGCAGGCAGCACGAACAGCGTGCAGATCAGCGTGTAGAACAGGCCGAGACTCAGCAGCTTGCCCATGTCGGCCATGCCCGGTGACTTCGAGAGCGCCAGGCTCCCAAAGGCCGTTCCGGTCGTGACGGCACTGAACACGACCGCGCGCGCGGTCGGCGAGCGCAGCAGACCGGGCTCGCCGGCGCGCCACCTCAGGACGAAGTAGATGTCGAACGCAACGCCGATCCCCAGCAGCAGCGGCAGCGTGACGATGTTGGCGAAATTGAGCGGAATGCCGGCCGGCACCGTCGTGGCGAGCGTCAGCAGGCCGGCCAGCAGCAGCGGCCCGAGCACCGCCGCGATGTCGCGCATCCGGCGCAGTACCACCGCGAGCAGCAGCGTGATGGCCGCAGTCGCGATGCATCCGGCGACCGCGAAGGCGCGGATCACGGTCCGGGCGGACTCCTGGATCCCGATCGGCATGCCGCTGGCGTCGGGCGCTATAGCGCGCACCGCGGTGACGAATCGGCGCAGCACGTTCGGATCGCGCGCGTCACCCTTCGGAAAGATCTCGATGCGATGGCGTCCGTCCGCGGCCACCCAGTCGCGCTTGAGCTCGGGCGGGATCGTATCGAGCGACACCGGCGCAGCCTGCAGCGTGAGCCTCATGTCCTCGAGCCTGCGGGTCACGCCCTGGGACAGGTTGGCGGCGAGCATCGGCACGATGGCCGGGCCACGCGCCAGCGCGCGACCGAGCGCCGCGCTCAGCTCCGCCGAGGCCGGATCTGCGCGCGCGGCCAGCTTGCCGACATCGGTGGCGCAGCGCGCGGCCGCGTCGAGCACTTCCTGCGGGCTCGGATCGGGCTTGACCGAGACCGGCGACAGGGTCGGCCCGAGCAGGTCGCGCGCATCCGCGAGGATGTCGAGCTTGGCGCGCTGGTCCTCGGGGACGAAGCTGCCGATCCAGATCGCCTGACTGACCTCGGGCAACGCTGCGCCGCGCCTCGCCAGATCGGCTGCGCTGTCCGCAGAGCCGGTGAGCAGGTCGAGCGAGTACGGCGAGGTGTCGGGGTCCCGCATCAGGTCGAACAGCGTCTGCACCGATTCCGATTTGGGATTCTCCAGGTTGATCGGATCGAAATCGAAACGCAGCCCGGTGAGCGCGACGGCCGAGAGCGCGGCGGCCACGCCCGCCACGGCCATGACCCGGCCGCGGTGGCGGATCAGGAATCGGTCCAGCGGCGCCGCGCTCGCCAGCCCGCCGGCCTCCTTGAAGCCGCGCGAGCGAAACAGCGTCAGCAGCGCCGGCAGCAGCGTCAGATTGAGCGCCAGCGCGATCAGCATGCCGGCGCCGGCGATCAGCCCGAGATCGGACATGCCGCGATACTCGGTTGGAAACAGCGCCAGGAAGCCAGCGGCGGTGGCCGCGCCTGCGACGACCAGCGGCAGGCCCACGCCCGCGGCGGTCTTTTGGAATGCATCGGCAACGCCCGGGCTAAGCTCGCGTTCGGCCGCGTAGCGGACGCTGAACTGAATGCCGAAATCGATCGCGATGCCGATGAACAACGGCGCAAACGCCACCGAGATCGGATTGAACGGGCCGACCACGCCGACCGCAAAGCCGACGCAGGCGACCAACCCGATCGCCAGCGTGATCAGGATCGCGGCGGCGGTGCGCAGCGACCGCAACGCCAGTATGAGCCAGAATACCAACAGGCCGAGCGCGGCCGCCGCGGCAATGCCGGCGCCCTCCTTGAGGGCCGCGAGCTGATCGTCCGACAGCGCCGCCGGGCCGGTCGCGCGTACCCGCACCCCGCGCTCGGGCACAAAGCCTTCGGCCTGCGCCGCGGCGTGCGCGGCCTCGATCGCGCGCCGCGCCGGCTCGATCACCCCGTAGTTGAGCGCCGGCCGCGCCAGCACCACGCGGCGCATCTCACGCGCCAGCGGTTTTCGGTCGCTCAGCAACTGCTGCCACGACAGCGGCTGGTAGCGGCCGTCGACGGCGGCATCGACTGCGCGCGCCACGGCGCGGAACGGCCGGGTGAGCTCGTCCACCGAAATCGCGCCATTCAGTGGTCCCTGCGCCAGCAGATCGAGCGCATCGAACACGCCGCGCGGGCTCGGGTCAGCGGCCAACGTGCCGAGCATCGGCTGCGCCGCGATGATGGTGTCGGCGAAGCTCTGCACGTCCGCGCGCGACAGGAACAGCAGGCCGTTCTTCTGAAAGAACGGGCCGCCGTCGGGCTGGCGCACGTCCTGGAACAGGTCAGGCTCGGCGGCCAGTCGGCGCGCCAGCACCGCCGCCGCGTCCTCGGCCTGATCGGGCGTGGCGCCGTTGACGATCAGGGCGAGCAGGTTCGTGTTC
Source organism: uncultured Gammaproteobacteria bacterium (assembly GCA_963701975.1). GTDB lineage: Bacteria > Pseudomonadota > Gammaproteobacteria > Steroidobacterales > Steroidobacteraceae > FEN-1191. Next base: position 811,068 of record OY969692.1, on the reverse strand, counting down.
TGCGGAAAAGCGCGGTCCATTTCCGCCTCCGCGCGCCGCCACGCGAGCGTCGGCGAGAACAGCTTCTCGGTGTCGGTGTCGATGCCGATGTGGCGCGCCGTCAGCACCCCGATCACGGCCGCAGCGGCAACGATCGGGACCACCAGCGCGAGCGCATGACGGCGGCTCGCCTGCACCACCCCGGTCACAACAGCGATGATTCTCCGGTCGAGACTCAAACCGTGTCCTTGCTGATTGATCGGGTGGAAACGACGACCGCAGGGCCTGCGGGCGCTTCAGGACAGCCTGCGCATGATGCCGCCGGCGTTGACGTCGAACTGGCTGCCCCGCCAGGTGATGCGGGAAGCGAAGAAGCTGTGGCACCAGACCCAGCAGATCAGCACCTCGCGCGCGGGCAGCAGCCACAGGTCCGCCAGCAATGGGCGATCGCCGCGCAGACGGTGCACAAAATACAATCCCAGCCGCGCGATCAGCGTGGCGCCGAAAAGCGCCCATGCAACCAGCGACACCGACTGAGCGCTCGCCAGCAGCAGCAGGCCGATGACCGCCAGTGGCACGCTGAAACTCAGGAAGATCAGGCGAAAGCTGCGCGGCCGAAGCACCTGTATCGTGCGCATCCAGCGCACCTCGTGACGAATCAGCGAGTCCAGGCCCGCTTCGTTGTGCTCCGCCTTGACCACATAGGGCGACAACACGATCCGCAGTCCCCGTGCGCGCACCAGCTCGCCCATCCGGTGATCGTCGGCAAGATGGTCCGCCATCGCCTGCAGGCCGCCGATCGCCTGCAGCGTCTCGCGCCGCAGGCACAGCGTCTGGCCGGAGGCGTAGCCCTGGTAGCCGAACAGCCACGCCAGCAGTACCGACGGCATATACCACTCGTTGACGTACATCGCGCCCAGACGCGAGCAGATCCGCGGCGTCGGCATGCTGTGGTACAGGCACGTGACCAGGCCAATCTCGGGGTTCATCAGCGGCGCGGTTACCACGCCCAGATAGTCCGCTTCGACCACGGCATCGCTGTCGGCGATCACCAGAAAATCATGGCGTGCGCGCTCGAGGATGTTGATCAGGTTGCTGATCTTGGCGTTGTTGCCGTGCTGCTGCGGATTGATCACCAGATCCATCGGCAGCGACGGGAATTCGACCATCAGGCGCCTCACCACCGCGAGCGCGGGATCCGCCGGATCGCGCACGCCGAACACGAGCTGAAATTGCGGGTAGCGCTGCTCGCAGAACGAGCGCAGGTTTTCGTACAGACCGGGCTCGGCGCCGCATAACGGCTTGAGGATCGTCACCGCGGGCGCCGCCACCGCATCTGTGGCCGCGTGGCGTCGTTGCCAGACCAGCACGGCGAGCAGGGCCAGCACCGCGTAGCCGGCCGCCACCGCCAGGCCGGCCAGGCCAATGAGCGTGATGAGCGCGTGCGCGTGAATCAGGGGCATCGGCCTCTCCGTGGCACATGCACTGCCGGAACACGGCAAGTGCCCAGCGGAGCCTCGCAGGATTTGGTGTTGAGCCGTACTGTACTCAAAAACTCACACGGATTCCCGGGGGCGGCCGGGCATTCGCCCGGTCTCGGCCGATCAAGCGCCGCCGCTTCAGGATGGGTCCTGCGCCGTTCGGCGCAGTCGCCGGCCCTCGGCCCATTGCCAGGACAGCAGTGACGGCAGGCCGCAAACGACTTCGCGCAGGCGCTTGGCCATCGACACGGCCAGCGCCAGTTCGCCGCTGATGCCCAGCAGCTGCCCGAACAGGACCAGGCCCGCCTCCTGCACACCGAGGCCGGCCGGTACCACGAATGCCAGATGGCGCATCGCTTGCGTCATGCTCTCGAGCACGACCGCCACGCTGGCGCCCACCGGGTGTCCGCACAGGCGCAGCACGACCCAGACTTCGAACGATCCGGAGAAGAACGCCGCGAACTGCAGGCTGCCCGCGCCGAGCAGCGTCCAGCCCCGGCGCAGGCAGGCGCGCAGCTCGTGATCCAGCGCGACGGCTCCATCAGCCAGAACGCCGGCGCCCACCAGCGGTGCCATCAGGCCATGCAGCCGCTGGAACACCGAGCCGTAACGCAGCACCAGCGCGGTTACCGCCGGTATCGGCAGGGTGCACAGGAACGTCAGCAGGACGTGGCGGTATTCCAGGCCGGTTGCCCTGAGGTTCAGCAGCAGCAGCAGGCCCACGGCGGTGAACAGGTACATCACGCTCAGCGTCAGCACGATTTCCACGATCACGGTGGCACTGACGGGGGCCGCCGCGAGTCCACGCCATCGCAACAGGCGGATTCCTGCCACGCCGCCACCAACGCTGGCGACCGGCAGCAGGCGGTCGATCGCCTCGCGCACCGACGTGACCCAGAACACGTAACCGAGGCCCGCGCGCCGCTGTGCATCGTAGGGGCGCAGCAGCAACAGCCAGCCGAGCGCGTACAGCAGAAAATACAATGCGCGGTACGGGACCAACCACAGCAGCCGCCAGCCGCCGATCGCCAGCGTCTGCAGCATCGCGGTGAAGTCTGCGCGCACCAGCAGCGTGACCAGCAACGCCAGGCCCAGCAGACCTCCGATGTAGGCTGCGATTTTCAAGCGCACGGGCCGGTCATCCGTTGCAGTATACCCTCAAAGCCCGGCTCGCCCGGCGCCGTGGCCGCAGCGCTCCCTGTGCTAACCTTGTGTGCCATGCGCAAAGAACTGCTGGCCCTGGCCGTCGCCGCCTGCGGCCTCGCCGCCTGTGCATCGCTCGCTCCCCCCAGCGCTCCGGTGGAAGCGCGAGTGGCCGCCCAGAACGCGCTGTTCGAGGAGGAGTATCAGCACGAGCTGAAGATGCACCCCGAGCTTGCGACGTCGTACGGGGATTATCGCTACAACGATCGCCTCGACGAGCGTTCGCTCGCAGCGCTCAGCAGCGAGCACGCCAGCGATCAGGATTTTCTGGCGCGCCTGAACGCCATCCCGACCACCGGCTTTGCCGAGCAGGACGCGCTATCGCACCGAGTGCTGCTGCGCGTGCTCAGTCAGCGCATCGAAAACTTTGAGTTCAAGGAGTACGAGATGCCGGTGAGCCAGATGGAGGGGCCACACCTGCGCCTGGCCGATCTGCCGCTCGCGGTTCCCTTCGATTCCGTGCAGCAGTACGAGGACTACATCAGCCGACTGCATCAGATCCCGCGCGTATTCGCGCAGACCGAGGAGGTGCTGCGGCAAGGCATGAAGGACCACCTGATGCCGGTACGCTTCCTGCTCGAGAAGGTGCCCACGCAGTGCCAGGGCGTCGTTGCGGCCGACCCGTTCCTGCTGCCCACGGCGAGATTTCCGGCCAGCATCCCGAGCGAGGAGCAGCAGCGCCTGACCAACGCCATCAACGACGCGGTGATCAACGAGGTGCTGCCGGCCTATCAGGCCTTTGGCAGCTTCATCGCCACCGAATACGCACCGCACGGTCGCACCACGCTGGCCATCACCTCGCTGCCCGGCGGGGCACGCCGCTATCTGAACGACATCCACAGCCGAACCACCATCACCAACCTGACACCGGCCCAGATTCACCGAATCGGACTGCGCGAGATCGAGCGCATCGAGGCCGAGATGCTGCTCATTGCGCACCAGGAAGGCTTCGCTGATCTGGCATCGTTTCGCGAGTGGCTCAAGACCAACCCCAAATACCGGCCGGTCTCGGCCGAGCAGATCGTCGACGACTTTCGCAAGTACATCGCGCAGATGCAGCCGAAGCTGCCCGAGCTGTTCGGATTCATCCCCGGATCGCCGGTGACGGTCGAGGCGATCCCCGAGTTCCAGTCGGCGATGGCAACCCACTATCAGACCGGCACGCCGGATGGCAAACGACCGGGCCGCGTGGTCGTGGCGACCTCCAATTTCGCGCACCGCACGCTGATCAGCGACGAAGCCATCGCCTATCACGAGGGTATTCCGGGACACCACATGCAGCTGTCGGTGGCGCAGCAACTGACCGGGCTGCCGAAGTTTCGCCAGCACGGCGGCAACTCGGGCTACGTCGAGGGCTGGGCGCTGTACGCGGAGCAGCTCGGCAAGGAGGTCGGTTTCTATCAGGATCCGGTCAGCGACTACGGCCGCCTCTCCAGCGAACTGTTTCGAGCGGTGCGCCTGGTCGTGGATACCGGCATCCACTCCGATGGCTGGAGCCGCGAGCGGGTGGTCGACTTCATGCGTCAATCCGGCGCGGTCGACGAACCCACGATCCAGTCGGAAACCGATCGCTACATCGCCTGGCCGGCGCAGGCGCTGTCCTACAAGCTCGGCCAGCTGGAGTTTCGCGAACTGCGTGAGCGCGCCAGGAAGCAGCTCGGTCCGAAGTTCGACATCCGCAGCTTCCATGACGAGATGCTCAACGGCGGCGTGCTGCCGCTCGACCTGCTGGAGTCGCGCACCGACGATTGGATCCGGGCGCAGGAGCACCGGTCGGCGAGCGCGGCCTCAGCGACGCCCAACTAGCTGGCCGTTGCCGGGCGGTCAGGCTGCAGTGCTACCCGAGCGCCGGCCGCGCGTCGCGCAGGAATACCGGAAGGTCGGTGGTCGGCGGGCGAACCGGGATTTGATTGAAGTGATCGGCGACGAAGCCCCGGTGGTAGGTGCTGTGATTGACCACGTGCAGCACCATTTCGCCGCGTGTCATCGCGCCGTCGCCGCCGCCGACGAACCGGAAGTGAACAACCTGCTCGAGCGCGCCGGCGTCGACGGTGTCACTGAAGGCGATGTACCAATCGTCGATCGCGCGCTGCACGCTGCACAGCGCATCCAGCGGCGGCGGTGCGCTGTTGCGTGCGGTGAAACCGTGTTCGCGGCCTTCGAGATGCGCCTGGAAGATCTGGCAGACCATGTAGACGTGGTTCAGCGTGTGAACGATGTTCCTGAAGGGCCCCGGGCGCTCGCGCGTCAGCTCCTCGGCCGGAAGCTTCATCGCCGCCTCGAACACCAGCCGGTTAGCCCAGGCGCTGTAGCGCGTCATGAGCCTCAGGGTGCGTTGAGCGGTCATCGGCGGACTGAACCCGTGGGGTACCTAAGCCGTTTGCGGCCGGGGGCAACAGGCTAGCAGACTGGGTGACGGCGTCGCATCCTCGCGCTATGCGCTTCTTGTCTTCTGCGCCAGGACCCCGTCGCCGCTCAGTTCGGCGGCGAACCCGGCATGCCTCAATCGAGTCGCCACTTCGTTGGCAAAATCACGGCCGCTGCTGAGCTTGTTGGGGCTTCCGGTGTAGTGAAACAGTCGGCCCCGGCGCCTGAGCACGCGGGCCAGCTGGTCATAGAACACTTGTGAGTACAGTTGACCGGCGATGCCGAAGCGCGGCGGGTCGTGCAAGATTGCGTCGACCGACTCGGCCGGCAACGAGGCGATGCGCTCGGCGATGTCCCCGACGGTCAGTGTCAGCGCACCGCCGTGCTCCGGCGACCAGCGATTGTCGGGCGACCACGGGTTCAGGCTGCGTAGCCAGAGCACATCGGGATTGCACTCGTACGAGTACACGTGACGCGCCAGGCCGTGCAGACACCAGGCGGCGAAATAGCCCAGCCCGCCGCAGGTGTCGAGGATCAGCTTGCCGCCCGGTGCGATCAGGCCGACCTTGCGTTCGGCATCCGCGTAAGGGGAGACGCGGGCGGTGGGCAGCATCTTTATGCCGTCAATCTCGAATGTCGGCGGTCCCCATTCGGTCGGCACCAGCTTGATCAGCGCGCCGGTGAAGCGCGCCACCGGCTCAAAGCCGGTGTCGGCCCAGTGGTAGATCGTGCGCTCCTTGCAGCGGCTAAGGAACGGAAATGGCCGCTGATCCCAGGTCCAGGAGTCGGCGCGCAGCTCGACCGTCGTCGTGGAGCGATCGAGGTCGAGCGAGCAGCTCAGCCGGGTTGCTCCTGCGGCTCGCGCCGCGAGCAGCGCCTCGTGCACCTTGGAAGTCAACAGCGGCCCCATCGGTGCGTTCACAGCGTCTCGATCTCCCGCTCCATGCCCGCGAGATCATCCCGGAAGCTCAGGTGCCCGTATGCTCAGGTGCTCAGGTGCTCAGGTGCTCAGCTGATCGGCGATCGGCAGCCGCCGGATGCGCTTGCCGGTGGCGGCAAAGATCGCGTTCGCGAGCGCCGGGGCGATCGGCGCGGTGCCCGGCTCGCCGACGCCGGTCGGCTTTTCCGTTGAACGGCACGATGTATACCTCGATCGAGGGCATCTCGTTGATGCGCAGCGGCGGGTATTGATCGAAGTTCGCCTGCTCGATCTGGCCGTCCTTGAGCGTGATCGCGCTGTGCAGCGCCGCGGCCAGCCCGTAACCGATGCCGCCTTCCATCTGTGCCCGGATCACGTCCGGGTTGATCGCGAGACCGCAATCCACCGCGCACACCACGCGGTTGACGCGCAGCTTGTTGTCCGCGCTGACCGTGACTTCCGCGACTTCGCAGACGTAGCTGTTGAACGACTCATGCAGCGCGATGCCGCGGCCACGGCGCGCGCCGTCGGCGCCGGCCGGGAGTGCTGAGCCCCATCCCGACCGGGCGACCGCCAGCTCCAGCACCGCAAGATGACGCGGATCGGCTGCGAGCAGCGCGCGGCGAAACTCGTACGGATCCTTGCCGGCCGCGCTCGCCAGCTCATCGATCATGCATTCGGTGGCGAACGCGGTGTGCGTGTGGCCCACCGAGCGCCACCATTGCACCGGTACCCCGATGTCGTCCGGCGTGTGCAGTTCGATGCGAAGGTTGGGGATTTCGTAGGGCTCGGCCGAGCCCTCGGTCGAGGTCGGGTCGATGCCGTTCTTGATCATGAACGGTTCGAACGGCGAGCCCTTGATGATCGACTGGCCGACAATGCGCTGCTGCCAGGCGAGCAGCCCACCCTGCTGGTCCACGGCACCGCGGATGCGGTGCAGGTACGCCGGGCGGTAATAACCGCCGCGGGTATCGTCCTCGCGCATCCAGACCATCTTGATCGGAACCCGATGGCCCTGAAGCTGCGCCGCGCGCGTAATCGCGACCGCTTCGAGCACGTAATCGGCCATCGGATTCGCGCGGCGGCCGAAGCTGCCGCCCGCATAGAGCTGCATGATCTCGACCTGCTCGGGCTTCAGATCGAGCAGTCTGGCGACCGCCGCCTGGTCGGCGGTGTGCATCTGCTCGCCGTTCCAGATCTCGCAGCGCCCGTCGCTCAGCCGCACCAGGCAATTGAGCGGCTCCATCGATGCATGGGCCAGGTAGGGGAATTCGTAGTCGGCGTCGATCACCTTTGCGCCGGCGGCGAGCGCCGCCGCAGTATCGCCCTGATTCTTGACCAGCGCGCCGGGCTGATCGGCGCGGCTGCGATAACCCGCCAGGATATCCGCGCTGCTCTGGCTGAATGCCTGGGATTCGTCCCATTGGATCGTGAGCGCATCACGGCCCTGCTTGGCGACCCAGGTATTGCGCGCCAGCACCGCGACGCCGCCGAATGAGGTCGAGCTGCCGGGAAACTGCACCACATCGACCACCCCCGCGATGGCCTTGGCGCGGCCGGCATCGAAGCTGCGGACCGTGGCCCCGAAGCGCGGCGGATGCGCCGGCACGGCCACCAGCATGCCCGGCAGCTTGAAATCCTGGGTAAAGACCGCGCTGCCGTTGGTCTTGGCAAAGCTGTCCTTGCGCGGCAGGCGCGGGTTGCCGATCAGTTTGAAGTGCGCGGGGTCCTTGAGCTTGACGTCGCCCGGGAGCGGCTGCGCCGCGGCGGCCCGGACCAGCGAGCCGAAACGCGCCTTGCGGCCGGAAGGCCGGTGCATCACGACGCCGCTATCGACCGTGATGCTGTCCGCCGGCACCCGCCAGTGCTGCGCGGCGGCCGCGACCAGCATCGCGCGCGCGGTGGCGCCGGCCATGCGCATCTGCTCGTGTGAATTCGCCATCGCGGTGCTGCCGCCGGTGAGCTGCATGCCAATCAGCAGATTGGCGTAGCGCTTGGCGTCGGCCGGCGCGCCTTCGACGTGCACCTGGTGCCAGTCGGCGTCGAGCTCCTCCGCCAGCAGGGTCGCCAGTCCGGTGAATGCACCCTGGCCCATTTCCAGGTGCTTGGAGACGACGGTGACACTGTCGTCGGCCGCGATGCGCACGAACGCGTTGGGCGCGAACACGGCCGCCGAATCGGCGCCGGCCGCGCGCCGTGCGGCTGCCAGCGACAGCTGGGGTGCGAGATAGAAACTGAGCGTAAGGCCGCCGGCCTGGCGCAGAAACTGCCGGCGGGATGGGCGCCCGGCGCGCGGCGCCTGCTGGTCTGCGGCAGCGTCGCGGGTGGTGTCAGGAATTCGCATGCGGGTGCTCCGGATGAGGGGCCTTCAGGCGCTCAGGGCTTGCGCCGCTTCATGGATCGCGGCGCGAATGCGCACATAGGTGGCGCATCGGCATACGTTGCCACTCATGGCCGCGTCGATATCGGCGTCACTGGGTCGTCGCTGGCGGCGCAGCAGTGCCACGGCCGACATCATCTGACCGGACTGGCAGTAGCCGCATTGCACGACGTCGAGCTTGCGCCACGCGCTCTGCACCGCCCTGCCGACCGGGTCGGCGGCCACCGCTTCGATGGTCGTCACGTGCTTGCCCTGCACCGCGGCCAGCGGTGTGACGCACGATCGGATCGCGCGGCCGTCCAGCTGCACGGTACAGGCACCGCACAGCGACATGCCGCAGCCGTACTTGGTGCCGGTCATGCCGAGCTCGTCGCGCAGTGCCCACAGCAGCGGCATGTCCGCCGGCGCGTCCACTGATACCTCGCGGCCATTGAGCTTGAACGTGCTCATCGTCGCCCTCCACGAGCAGATCGAATACAAACCCCCGGGAATGGGGCCGATTATAGCCGCCGCGCGCTAGAATCCACGAATGCCAGAACCGTTGCCGTCCCTCGAGGGCTGGAACAACTTCTATGTCATCGTCGGATCGTCCGCGGCCGGGCTCACGGGGCTCACATTCGTCGTGATTGCGCTGGCGTCGGACGCAAATATGGTGCGGCTATCGGGCCTGCGCACCTTTATCACGCCGATCGTGATGCATTTTGGTTCGGCGCTGTGGATCGCCGCGCTGCTGTGCATCCCCGGACACACCACGGAAAGTCTGCTGATCTGCATGATCGTCACCGGGGGCGTGCTGACAGCCTATGCCGCCACGACCACCTGGCGCATGTACCGTGGACGACACGACTACCGGCCGATGCTGGAGGACTGGATCTGGAACGCCCTGGCGCCTTCGCTGTGCTATCTGGTTCTGCTGGCAGCCGCCATGCGGCTGCTGCACCACACTCAGTCGGCGCTCTACCTCATCGGCGCCGTGGCGCTGGCGCTGCTGTTCATCGGCATCCACAACGCCTGGGACCTGGCGGTCTGGATCACGGCCGAGCGTCCCGGGGCGCGATCGCAGGCGAATGCCGAGCGCACCGCTGCCGCAGCCGCGGGCGGCTCGAGCGGTTTGAGCAGCTCGAGCAGTTCCGGGGCCGGCGCCGGCAAGGCGGCGCCGCCGGATGCACGCGGCTGACGCGTGCGCCTTGGGGCGCGCCCCGGGTCTCGCGAACCGGATCACGACCGAAACTGTGGTGCCGCCGCGCTCCAGTCCGAATCTGTCAGCACGATATCCATCGTGATCTTTGCGCGGCACAGCCACAACAGGCGCAGCGGTGTCAATTCCCGCCCGTTATGGTCATAGATATGCCGGTAGAAGGCGGTACACCGGGTGATCCTGCGCGTCCCGGCGACGCGGGCGATCACCCGGCCGATCCACCCCAGGGGACGCATCTTCAGATAGCACGGATGCAGCGAAAGATGCAGCGTCGGGCGATGCAACTTCAGGTAATCCACCATGGTCGGCAGGATCGCGTATTCGCCGCCCTCGATATCCATCTTGATGAAATTGCACTCGCTGATGTTGCTCTCGCGGATGAAATCATCGAACGACATCCCTTTCACGGTCCAGTGCGTCTTCTTTGCGCCGAACAGCAGGCTCGAAGTTGAATCGCCGCCCTGGCCGCGGCTGCCGAAGGCCACTGCACCCGACTTCGGCGCTATGCATACGTTGAGCACCCGAACGTTATCGGTCGTGGGCCGGTTCAGCTCGATATTGCGCTCGAGCTCGGCGAAGGCCAGCGGATCGGGTTCCACACCATAAGCGGACTTCGCGAGCTGGCATCCATACAGCAGCGTGGGGCCGATCCAGGCGCCGATGTCGAGATAGGAGTGCTGCCGATCGAGGAACCGGTCAAAAATCGCGAACGTGTCCGATTCCCAGGTACCGTCCGCAACCTGCTGCCAGAAAGCGCCGTTGTTCCCCGGTGATACTTTGAATGTCCTGCTTTTCAGGCTGATGAGCATCGCACTAGGCGGCGCTGCGCCTGGCCTCGAGATCGTAGGTGCCCGCCGAGGTAATCTCGACTGCGGCAAAGTCTCCGACCTTCAAGCGGGCGGCGCCGCGAATCCGCACCACGCCGTCGATCTCCGGCGCATCCCCGGCGCTGCGCGCGATCGCGACACCGTCCTCGATCGCATCGATCAGCACGCGACAGCCCCGACCGACGCGCGCGGCGAGTCGCGCGGCGCTGATCTGCCCGGCCTTGTGCATGAAGCGCTGATAGCGCTCCTGCTTGATCGGCTCGGGGACCGGATCGGCAATCGCATTGGCCGCGGCGCCCTCGACCGGCGAGTACTTGAAACAGCCGACGCGGTCGAGTCCGGCGGCATCGAGCCAGGTCAGCAGCTGCTCGAACTCGGCCTCGGACTCGCCCGGAAAGCCGACGATGAAGGTGCTGCGCAGGGTCAGGTCCGGCCGCTGTGCGCGCCAGGACTCGATCCGACGCAGCGTGTTCTCGGCATGCGCGGGCCGGCGCATGCGCTTGAGCACCGCGGGGCTCGCGTGCTGGAACGGGATGTCGAGATAGGGCAACACGCCGTGATCGCTCATCAGCGGCATGATCGCGTCGACGTGCGGGTACGGATAAACGTAATGCAGGCGGACCCAGACCCCGAGAGTGCCCAGCGCCCGCACCAGGTCGAGGAACCGGGAGTCATACGGCTGCCCGCGCCAGTGCACGCCGCGATAGCGGATGTCGCTGCCATAGGCGCTGGTGTCCTGCGAGATGACCAGCAGCTCCTTGACGCCGGCGCTCACCAGCGCTTCGGCCTCGCGCATCACCTCATCGAGCGGGCGGCTGGTCAGCGCGCCGCGCAGCGATGGAATGATGCAGAAGCTGCAGCGGTTGTTGCAGCCTTCGGAGATCTTCAGATACGCGTAGTGGCGGGGCGTGAGACGGATGCCCTGCGGCGGCACCAGGTCGATGAACGGATCATGCGGCTGCGGCAGGTGCTGGTTGACGGCCGCGATCACCCGCTCGTAGGCGTGCGGGCCGGTGACGCCCAGCACCTTCGGGTGGCGCTCGAGGATGCGCTGCGGATTGGCACCGAGGCAGCCGGTCACGAGCACGCGGCCGTTCTGATGCAGCGCTTCGCCGATCGCCTGCAGCGACTCATCGATGGCCGCGTCGATGAAACCGCAGGTATTGACCACCACCAGGTCGGCATCGGCGTAGCCGGCGGCAATCGCGTAACCGCGGGTCTTGAGCTCGGTGATCAGCCGCTCCGAGTCCACCAGGGCCTTGGGGCAGCCGAGGCTGACGAAGCCGACCGCGGGCGCGCGGCCGCGCACCGTGGATTGTCGTAGCGCAGTGCTCATGGGGGTCGCAAATGGCAGGCTTGGTTGCAAAGCCTGTCGGGGCGTGCCGTCCGGCCGGTACAATGGGGATTCCCAGTGTACCTCAAGCGGCGGCGGCGGATCGATCCATGGCTTTTGATTTCGCGTATTACCAGCGGTTCTACTTCAATCGCCGCACCGCCGTCACCACCCGGGCCGAGATGGGCGCCCGTGCGCGGCTGATCACCGGTTGTGTGGACTATATCGGCTTGCCGGTCGGCAAGATCCTGGACGCCGGCTGCGGGGTGGGCCTGCTGCGTGCGCCGCTGCTGCGCGGCCTGAAACGCGCCCGTTATACCGGGCTCGAGTTCAGCGACTATCTGTGCCAGCGCTATGGCTGGCTGCAGGGCTCGATCGAAACCTTCCGCACGCGCGAGCGCTTCGATCTGGTGGTCTGCTACGACGTGCTGCAGTACCTGTCCGCGGCCGCCGCGCAGCGCGCGATCGAGAACCTGGCGAGGCTGTGCCGCGGCGCACTGTACTTCGGCGCGCTGACGCGCGAAGACTGGCGCGACAACTGCGATCGCACCCGCACCCACCGCATCCCGGGGCTGCGCCCCGGCAGCTGGTACCGGCGCGAGCTGTCGGTGCAATTCCGGCCGCTCGGCTGCGGCATGTGGGTCAAGCGCGATCTGCCGCTGACGCTGTGGAACCTGGACGCCGCGGCGTGAGCACGCTCGCGGCGGGCCGCGGCGAATTGATCGCGTTCGCCGGCGCCGTGCAGTGCGAATCCGCCGATGGCGCCGGGCAGCTGGTGCTGCGCGGCTGCGCCCGCGGCATGCAGCCTGCCCGCAGCGGTTTGACCGAAGTGCTGTTCAGCGGCACCGGCACCGTGACGCTGCCGCCGGCGCTGCGCGACGCCCGGGTGATCGAGCTCACCGCCGTCGCCCCCCGGCGCTATCGCATCGAGAGCGCCGGGCTGCAGCTCGAATTCCCGGCGCGCAGCGTGCAGCTGCACCGTGACGCGGCGGCGGCGTTCTTCGCTGCGGTGCCGCCGGTGCGCGTGCCGCTGCGACTGCGCGTCGGCTGGTCATTGCTGCTGACGGTGCTGCGTATTCCGAAGGCCGCACTGCTGCTCAGGATGATTCGAGGCTCCACATGACGGCGCGCATTCCGGTCACGGTGCTCACGGGATTTCTCGGCGCCGGCAAGACCACCCTGGTCAATCGCATCCTGTCCGAGAATCATGGCAAGCGCATCGCCGTGATCGAAAATGAATTCGGCGAGGTCGGCGTGGACCACGAACTGGTGATCGGTGCCGACGAGGAGATCTTCGAGACCAGTAACGGCTGCATCTGCTGCACCGTGCGCGGCGACCTGATCCGGATCCTCGGCCAGCTGCGCAAACGGCGTGACCGCTTCGATTCAATCCTGATCGAAACCACCGGCCTGGCCGACCCAGGCCCGGTCGCGCAGACGTTCTTCATCGACGAGGAACTCAAGGAACACTTCTCGCTCGACGCCATCGTGACGCTGGTCGACGCACGCCACATCGAGCACTCGCTCGAGAACAGTCCGATCGCGCTCGAGCAGATCGCGTTTGCCGATGTGATCCTGCTCAACAAGACCGACCTGGTCGACGCGGCTGCGCTCGAGCGCATCGAGCGCCGGGTACGCAGCATCAGCGCCACCGCCGCGGTGATTCACAGCCGCAAGGCCGACGTGCCGCTCGAACGTGTGCTGGGCCTGGGCGCGTTCGACCTGGAGCGCGCGCTCGCGCTCGACAGCGCGTTCCTCGAACCGGCACGCCCGTTCGAATGGGCCGGGCTCTATCGGTTGTCGCCGGGACGCCAGGTGCTGCATACCGGCGCCCACGAGCACGAGCACGAGCACGAGCACGAACACGGGCAGGCGCATGCGCACCAGCCGGGCCAGGCGCTGTCGCAGGTCGATCTGGTGATGCTGCCGGCCGTCGATGAGTCGACCGGCTCGATCGAGGCACTGCTCGAGACCGCGACCGCGCTGTTCGAGAGCGAGCCGGTGGCGGCCGCGCCTGGAGCCGTGCTCGGCCCGCAGCGGCGTTACCGGCTGCAGCTCGCGCCGCATGCGCAGTTCCAGCTCGAGATCGCCCAGGCCGGATGCTGGGCGCTGTTCACCGAGCATGCGCCGGTCGAGTTCGGCCTGCATCTGCACGCAGCCGCGCCGCTGCGGCAGCGCGAGTTCGGTTCGCATCATCACGACCTTGCCGTGGGATCCATCGGGCTGACCGATGCGCGCGCGCTCGATGCCTCCAAGGTCAACGACTGGCTGTCGTATCTGCTGCAGAGCCGTGGTGCCGACATCCTGCGCATGAAGGGCGTGCTCAATCTCAAGGGCGAGAGCCGGCGCTACGTGTTCCACGGCGTGCACATGGTGTTCGATGGCCAGCTCGAACGCCCCTGGAGCGACCAGGGGGCGCGCCGCAGCCGGCTGGTATTCATCGGCCGCAATCTCGACCGCCATGAGCTCGAGGCCGGCTTCGAATCCTGCGTCGCATGAGCGCCGCGCCCGGCCGCCTGCGGCCCCAGGAGCGCATCGAGCTCGGCGACTACCCGGTCGATGCAGCCTGGTCGGGCGACGGCCGCAGCCTGGCGATCGCCGGCGGCGAAGGCGCGGTGCTGCTGCTGCCCGTCGCCGTGCCCGGCGCACCGCAGCCCATCGGCCGCCACCAGGGCGGCGTGCTGGCCGTGGCGTGGCAGAGCGCGGGCGGTTTATTCGCTACCTCCGGGCAGGACGGCAGCGTGCTGCTGTGGGATGCGCGTTCGCTCGAGGCAAAGCCGATCCAGCGCGGCAACGAATGGAGTGAGCAGCTCGCTTTCGCCGACAACGGGCGGCTGCTCGCAGTGGCCACCGGACGCGCGCTGCACCTGTTCGATCAGCACGGGGAGGCGCGGCATCATTTCGCCGGCCACGCCGGTGCGATCGCGGCGCTGGCCTGGCGCCCCAAGCGGCGGGAGATCGCCGCGGTGGGCAATGGTGGCATGCGGCTGCATCGGCTCGAGCCGCAGCCGCAGTCGCGCGACTACCCGTGGCGCGGCGCCTGCCTGACCGCAAGCTGGAACGCCGACGGCCGAGTGCTCGCCTGCGGCATGCAGGATGGCAGCGTGCACCTGTGGTATGTCGCCAGCGACAACGAGGCCGAGCTGCCGGGGCTGGGCGCCAAGGTGGTCGCGACCGGCTGGAGCGCCAGCGGAAGATTTCTCGCGGCCGCGGCCGGCACGGCGCTGGTGGTGTGGGATTTCGGCGGCAAGGGCGCGGATGCGATGCGCCCGACCGAGCTGCAGGCGCATTCCGAGCGCATCACGGCGCTGGCATTCCGGCCCAGCGGCAGCTGGCTGGTGTCGGCGGCGCGCGACCGGCGGCTGCTGCTGTGGCGCATCGGCGCCGCGAACGAGCCGCAGGATGCGCATCTGCTGGCCGACGACTGTACGCTGCTGCGATTCTCGCGCGACGGCACCCGCCTGGCGGCCGGTGATGCGCGCGGCGGCATGACCATCTACGAGTGCGCGCCGTAGCGAACGCCGGGGGCGCGCGGGCTTCTAAGGACCCTGCAAATCCAGCTCCATCGCGGGGCGCACGCCGCCGGCGCTGCGCGACCAGCCGAACACGCTGGCGTAGCTGGCGAGCTGCAGCTGCAGCACATGCGACCAGGTGAAGCGCTGCAGCGCGCGTGCACGCGCGCACGCACCCAGCGCATCCAGGTCGCGCTCGTAGAGCCGGCGGATCGCCCGCGCCATGCCCGTCGCGCTCTCCGGCTCGGCCAGTTCGCCGACCCGTTCGTCCACCAGCTCGGGCACTGCGCCGGCGCGCACTGCGACCACCGGCCGGCCGCACGCCATCGCCTCGACGATCACCAGTCCGAAGGTTTCGCTGCTGCCCGCGTGCACCAGCGCGTCGGCGGAGGCGAGCCACTGGGCCAGCTCGATGCTGTCGCGCCGATACGGAATCATGCTCACATTGTGGCTCGGGCGTGCGCTGCGCCCGCCGCCGATCAGCAGCAGGTGATACGGCCTGCCCAGCAGCGCCATCGCCTCGCGCAGCACATGCAGGTTCTTCTCCTCGGAAAATCGGCCCGCGAACACCAGCAGGCGCGCATCGTCGGGCAGCCCGAGCTGCCGGCGCAGATCGAGCGTGCGCCGCGCCGGCGAGAATATCCCGGTGTCCACGCCCAGCGGCTGATAAACGCTGCGCGCGACGCCGAGCCGGGCGAGATAGGCGCACATCTGGTGGCTCGGGGCCAGCACCAGATCGAACTTCGCGTATACGTGGCGCACGTAGCGCGTGATCACCCGTTCGACGCCGGCGCCGAAGCGACGGGCAAGCACATGCGCCAGGTGCGAATGGAAGAAGGCGACCAGCGGGATATTGCGCGCGCGCGCCACGTGCGCCGCGCACCAGGCCGGATGAAACACGTCGCCGGCTTCGATCAGGTCGGGCTCGAGCGCATACAGCATGCGGGTCCAGGTGCGCGCCGACAGCGGCAACCGGTAATTGAAGGTGAACGGCAGCGGTATGCCGGCGATGGTGCTGATGTCGCCGGGACGCAGGCGGGTGCAACTGCCGGGCACCAGTATCGAATGCCGGTGGGCGCCGCGGGCCGCGAGCCAGGCATGCTTGGCGCTCAGATAGCGCTTGACCCCACCGCTGGTCGGCGAGAAAAAAACTGTCGTGTCGACGAGCTGCATGGCGGTTCCCGCACCGGGAAACTGCATTGCAGCGGCATGTCAGATTGGTGTCAAGCGGGCTGCTCGGCGGACAGCTCGGCGTCTGACAGCGGCGGAAAGGAAATCCGATAGCGCGTGAACTGACCGCGCTTGGCCGCGACCTGCAGCCGCCCGCCCAGCCGATGCACGTGATCGCGCACGATCTGCAGCCCGAGGCCGCGCCGCGCGGCATTTTTTGCGGTGGTGACGCCGGGTTGGAAGATCACGCTCGCGAGGCGCGGCGGATCAATCGTCTTGGCCGCCTCCGCGCTCAGTAGGCCGAGTCTGACCGCAACTTCAGCGATCCGTTCGGCGTCGAGTCCGGCGCCATCATCCTGCATGTTCAGGTCGAAACCCTGCGCGCCGCGGTCGATGAACTCGACCACCAGCGTGCCGATTTCAGGCTTGCCGCGTTCGGCGCGCTGTGCCGGCGGCTCGATCCCGTGCTCGATCGAGTTGCGCAGCAGCTGGCCGAGCAGATCGAACAGGGTGCTGATCCAGGGCTCGGGGATGTCCTCCAGGCCCATCGTGACCAGTGCCACGCGCTTGCCCTGCTCGCCCGAGAATTTGTCGCTCAGCTGTTGCAGCGCTTCGACGAACTTCGGCTGCGCGCGCTGCTGCGTGCCGTCGAGCTCTTCGGCGCCGTCGTCGTCCGCGGGCGGCAGATGCACCGCGGCGCAGTCGGCCGCGATCAGAATATGGCTGCACAGCTCCTCGAGCGTCACCATGGCCGGCAGCAGGTCGTTGCCGCTGATGTCCGCCCGCAGTTCGATCGCGTGCAGCGCGGCCTGCGCGCTCGCCACGCGCGAACCGACGCTGGGCAGGTGCAGGCCGAGCATCGCCTCGCTGAGCGAGGACAATTCGTGCTGCAGGCGTTCGATCTTGCCGCGAAAAGCGCCCTCGTCGCGCGTCGTCATGCGCAGCGCCGCGCGGATGCGCTCGACGGTCTCCAGCGCGTGCGCCATCCAGGCCGCCAGCGGCGCGAGTTCCGACAGCAGCAGCGAGCGGTACAGGTCGCGCTGGTCGCGCAGCGTTTCGATCTCGACCAGCAGCGCCTGCGGCATCGACTGGATGGTGGAATCGCTCATGACTCGCTGGCCTCGGCATCGACCGGTGCGCCGTGTGCGATGCGCTCGTCGATCGCAGCCTTGATCGCCGCGTGGGCGGCCACGGCGTCGGGAAAGCGCCGGCCGCGATCGCGTGCCATCAGCCCCTCGAGCAGCGGCTCGAGCGCCGCCAGCTCGCCCGACAGCGGCGCACGCGACCCGTGCACGTGCTGCTGCATGACTTCCACGGCGCTGTTGCCGACATAGGGTTTGGTCCCGGTCAGCATCTCGAACAGCATGACGCCGACGCTGTACAGATCGCTGCGCGCATCGAGCGGAACGCCCTGCGCCTGCTCCGGACTCATGTAGTACGGGGAGCCGCGCAGCACGCCGAGCGCGGTGCTGCGGCCGGTGGCCTCGAGGCCCTTGGCGATCCCGAAATCGATCAGCACCACCGAGCCGTCTTCGCGCAGCATCACGTTCGGCGGCTTCAGGTCGCGATGAATCAGGCCCGCGGCGTGGATCACGCGCAGCGCCCCGCAGATGCGCAGCGCGTAGCCCAGGCTCTCGCTCACGCTCATCGGCTGCTGCAGGCGCGTCTTCAGATCGCCGCAGGGAAAGTATTCCATCGCGATGAATTCGCGTCCGGCGTGAAATCCGTAGTCGTAGATCTCCACCACCGAGCGATGGTGCACGGCGCTGATGGCGGCGTACTCGCGCGCGAACTCACGCGACTCCTCCGCCCCCTCGGCGCTCGGCTTGCTGATCTTGAGCGCGATGTTGCGGCCCAGTGTGAGGCTGTAGGCGAAGTAGACCGCGGCGCGCGAGGATTCGCCGAGCTTGTGCAGGATGGCGTACTGCGGCAGGTCCAGGAGCGACGGATCGATGCGGCGCGGCAGCGCCCTGGCCGGCAAAGGACGCGGCGCCGCGACCCGTCGCCGCGCGCGCAGCGCCAGGCGCAACGCGGTCGCGAGCCGCTGTGCGTTGAGCAGGGTCCGTGGCAGGTAGTCGGTCGCGCCCAGCCGCAGCGCCCGCACCGCGCTCAGCTCGTTGCCGCCCGAGGCGATGACGACGATCGGCGGCGTGTCATCGCGCCGCTGGAACAGGCGCAGCGCCTCCAGGCCGGTGGCCGCATCCTCGGGGGCATCACCGCAGTGCGCGCCGAGCACCATCAGGTCGAACGACTTGGTGGTCAGCTCGGCCGCGCGCGCCGGCAGCTCGGTCGACTCCATCTCCTCGACTGTGGCATCGGGCCACAGAATCTCGATGTGATGGCGCAGCCAGGTGCGCAGCTCGCGCTCGGCAGCGACGATCAGCAGGCGGGCGTTCGAGGCCGGAGCGTTCATGGCTTGAACCGCAGGCGCAGGCGGGCGCGCGTCGCGACGGCGACGCCATCGTGTTCGAGCGGGTGGTAGCGGCTCTGCGACAGCGCGGCGATCGCCGCCTTCTCGAACACGCCGCGCGGCTCGGACGAGAGCACCTGGATGTCGGCGACATCGCCCGCGGGCGTGACGGTGAATTCAAGCTCGACCGAGCCGCTGACGGCCTTCGCCAGGGCATCCGGCGGATAGTCCGGCGTCACGAAGTGCGCTCGCTGCAGCCGGGCTTCGGGGATGACCTCAGGAGCCGCCGCCTGCTGCGCCCGCTGCAGCGCCGCCGCAGCGCTCGCGAGCTCATCGCCGTCCAGCCCTGCGGCCGATGCCGCCTGCAACTGTTGGTCCGCGCCGGCGAGGTCGTTGCGCGCCAGCCGCGCCTGTACGTCGGCGGCCAGCGCGCTGCGCAGCGAGTGCAGCATGGTCGGCAGCGCCGCATTGTCGGGATCGGCTGCCTTGAGATGCCGGTACTGGGCGAGCGCACCGTCATCCGCGGGCTCGAGCAGCTGCCCGTCGGCAAGGCGCTGCTCGAAGGCGCGCTGCCAGGCCTGCAGCTGCTCGGCGTGTGCACTGCGGGTGCGTTGCAGGCCGGCAAGCTGCGTGCTCAGCTGCTCCAGCGTTCCCTCGTTCACGCGGTAGTCGCGACAGGCGGCCAGCCAGCGCGTGGCGGAGTCCACGTCGCCGGCGGCCAGGGCGGCGCGCAGCTTCGCAATCAGCGCATCGCCCAGGGCGACCGACACCGCACGCACCTCGGCATCGTCCGGGGCGAGGGCGATCGCCGCCTGCAGGTAGCTGTGGGCACTGTCGTCTGCCGGCTCGAGCAGCGCGCCGCTCGCGAGGCGTTTCTGCGCCAACTGCACATAGACGTGCGCCTGATCGGAACGCGCACCGATGGCGGTGCGCTTGACCTGTTCGGCCAGCGCGGCGGCGCGGGCTTCGCTGTCGCTGATCAGACGGTCACGCTCGGCCCGCTCCGCCGCCGCGCGATCGATCGCATCGCGTTCGGCCTCGGCATCCTGCGCCGCCTGGGCGGCGCGTGCAGCCTGGGTTGGCGCGGCGTTGGCAGCCGTGGAATTAGAGGTCACGGGCGGCGCACTGGGCGGCAGCGTGGCCGGCGCCGCGCCGGGCGGCGAGCGATACCAGAGCGCCGCGCCCATGGCGAACGCGACCAGCGCCACGAGAATCGAGGTCATCAGCCACAGCGGGCGGGCGCGACCGGCGCGTTCGAACGGGTTCTGGTCGAACCGGGCGCGGCACGGCAGGACCCTTCGGACGCGCCACCCCCAGGGCCTGATCCAGCATCGTCTGCCGGCGCACCAGCGCCGCATCCACGAACAGCTTCAGGCGCTGGGCCGACGCGGGCTTGTGGGCGAATCGGAACAGCGTACCGTCGGCCAGCTGCGCGGCGAACTGGTTCTGCAGCGAGGCCGGTCCGGCCAGCAGCAGCAGCAGCTGCGGGAACTGCTGATGTACCGTGGCGATGAAGCCCTCGAGTGGCGTCGGGGCGGCCGCGGCATCGATCAGCGCCACGGCCGCCGCGTTTGCGACCAGCTGGTCGGCGAAGCGGTCGGCGGAGGGTGAGGTGACGACGGCGGCGTGGTTGATCGCGGCGAGCGTCAGCGCTTCGAGCAGCAGCGGATCCTCCGACAGCGCCACGATCGCCAGCGACGCGCGGCTGGCGGGCGCGGGCGGCGATGCCTCGGGACTGCCGCCAGCCGGCGCCGCGGCGACGGCCGCCGCAGCTGCGCGCTCGCTCGCGACGGCAGGCTCCGCAGCGGGGTCCGGGGGGGCAGCTCGCGGTTTCATCCGACTCCGTGATTTCAACAGTTTGGGGCAGAATATCGCGTGATCCCACGGACTGTATGCTGTCTGTCGATGCGGACAATGGCGGCTGTCGGGGGCAGCGGGGAAACTGTGACGCACTCGGTCCCGTTCCACCGATAATGTGACGCGCCTCACCTGACAGGAGAACGGCGATGTTACGCCTGCGTGCCGCCGAAGCGGCGGATGTGCCGCTGCTGTTCGAGCTGATCGGGGAGCTGGCCGACTACGAGCGGCTGCGCCACAAGATGGTTGGCGATATCAATGATTTGCATCGTCACCTGTTTGGCGAGCCGCGCTACGCCCACGCGCTGGTTGCGGAATGGGACGGCGCCGGAGCCGGTTTCGCGCTGTACTTCTTCAATTATTCGACCTTCCTGTGTCGCCCGGGGCTGTACCTGGAGGATCTGTTCGTGCGTCCGGCGCATCGCGGCCGCGGCATCGGCCTGGCGCTGCTCACGGCGCTCGAGCAGCGGGCGCGCGAGCTCGGCTGCGGCCGCCTGGAGTGGGCGGTGCTCGACTGGAACGAGTCGGCGATCGAGTTCTATCGGCGCTTTGGCGCGCGCCCGATGCAGGACTGGATCCTGTATCGCAAGGAGCTGAGCAACCCGCGGTCAGGCTGAGCGGCGCGCCGCTGCCACCGCCGGCGGCGGCCGATCAGGTGGTAGTGCCGGTGCTGCGCCGGAAGCTGCGCGGCGAGGCCCCCATGCCCCTGGCAAAGAAACGGCTGAAATAGGCCGGGTCATCGAAACCCAGATAGTAGGCGACCTGCGTGATCGACATCCCGGTGTAGCGCAGCTGGCGCTCCGCCTCGATCAGCATGCGTGCGTGCACCAGCTGCGTCGGCGACTGGCCGGCGACGCGCACACAGGCCTTGCGCAGCGTGGTCTCCGAGGTGCCGAGCTCGCGCGCATAGGCGCGCAGGCCCAGGTGACCGCGATAACAGCGCTCGACTAACTGCCTGAAGTGCGCGACCAGCTCGCGCTCGCGATTGGCCGCACTCGGGGCCTGAATCGCGCTGCCTTCCGCGATCCGCACCACGTTGGTCAGCAGCGTCGTGAGCAGCCCGTGCAGCGCGCTGTCGCGGCCGGCAGCCGCGCGCGACGACTCTCTCAGCAGCATCGTCGCCAGCGCCTTGAGGTCGGTGGCGGCGAGCTGGGTGCGCCGCAAGCCGGCCGCGGCCGGCCGGTCCAGGATCTCGCCCAGGCCGTTCGCAGCGCGGAATATCTCGCGTGCCAGTCCGGCCGCGAACGTGACCACCAGGCCGTCGGTCTGTCTTCCGAATTGGAACGAATGCACCGTCAGCGGGGGCACGATCACGAACGCGGGACCGCGCAGGCTCGCATTCGCGCCGTCCAGCTGCGCCTCGATCGGTCCGCGCCAGACGATCAGGACCTGGTGCAGGTCGCGGTGGCGGTGGGCGCGGATCTTCCAGTCATGCAGACTGCTGCGCGCAGCGATGGTTTCGACGTGAACCGTGCGCGCATCCGGCGCCCGCAGCGGCTCGCCGTAGAGAAAAAACGCCGGGACGTCTCCCCGCTCGCTCGACGTTCCGCGAGGGTTCAGGCGCGGTGGCATGATCGGAAAGTACAAGTTTCTCGCGACGTCGTCCATCGATCGCAGCCGCGACTCAAGTCCGGCCCGCGGCCACGCGGCTGCAGCCGTCGTCAGTACTTGATGCCGAGCGTCGCATACCACTCGCGCGGCGGGTTGTAGGTGCCAAAAATAACGCCACCTGCGATCTGCGGCTGTCCGGTGGTGATGTAGCGCTTATCGGTCAGATTGGTTCCCCCGACCGTGAAGGTAATCCTGCCAGTTGCGGAAACGATGCTGGTCCACACATTGACCATGTCGACGTCCGGGCGGGCCAGCAGCGGCGTGTTCTGAACATCGTTGAACAGATGGCTGGTGTGCGAGTAATCGGCGGCCAGCCGCAGCGTCGCGCCGTTGGCGATGGTGGTGTGTGCGTCCGGACTGACCGATATCTTCAGGCGCGGCGTCTTCGGCAGATCGCGGCCGGTAAACGGGGCCGCTGCCGGGTTGATGGTGCGGTAGTAGGCGTCCATATAGCCCAGGTTGCCGGACAGCGAGAAATGCTCACCCAGGCGCGACTGCGTTTGCAGCTCGAGCCCCTTTATGGTCGCGTTACCGGCGTTCTGGGTCACCGGTGAGGTACTGATCTGGTAGGTCAACTGGATGCCGTCATACAGGCTGTAGAACGCCGCGGCGTTGACGATCAATTGCCGATCGAGCCATTCGGATTTGAATCCCACTTCATAGGTCTGATCGGTTTCCGGCCCAAACGACTGTGCAGGGGAACCGGGCGGCAGCGGCGCCGTGAGTCGCGTGGTCCAGCCGCCGGTCTTGAAGCCCTTGGCGTAGGAAGCGTACGCCATCAGGCTTGGGTCGAAGTGATACTGGAGACCTGCGGTGGGCGTGAACTGGGTGAAGTTCTGATGATTCTCGCCCAGCGGGTAGACCTGGTAGGGATTGGCGGCGCTCGGGAATCCAAAGCCGGCGCCGGCCAGTGTCTGTTGGCACGCCAGGCTCGGATTGGCGGGATAGCCTGCGTAGCAGCCGCCGATCAATCTGTAGAAGAACCCATTCAGATCCTGCTGTCCTCCGGTAAATGTCTTGCGGTCGGCGGACTCGCGGCCGCCGAGCGTCAGCCCAATCTTGTCCGTCAGCTTGTAATCCAGGTGCAGATACCCGGCATACGAAGTGGTGTCGAGCGTGTTGGGGCCATCAACCTGCAGCAGGCCGCCGCCGAAGGTCACATAGTCGTGGATATAGCCGCCTTCGTTGAAATAGTAGAGGCCGCCGACGAGCTTCAATTTGGAGTCCAGCAGGTCTCCAACCAGCTGCACTTCCTCGGAAATCTGATGCTGACCTTCGGCGAAGCTCAATTCGAAGAAATCGATCGGTGAGCCGTCGGCATCCAGACCCGGGGTCCAATGCAGTCGTCGCCAGCCGGTGATGGAGCGCAGCGTGAAGGACGGATTGAGTGTCCACTCGGCGGTGAGCGCCCCGCCGTAGGCATCGAGTTTGTCGAAATTCTGTCCGGTGGCGTAGGTGGTATCGATGTTGCCGGTGTTGGTCACCGCAGGGCCATACAGCAGGCGCATGGAGGCCGGGTTCAGATTCGCCTGCCACAGCGCAGTCCCCACGGTATTGCGTGGGCCGCACACCAGCGCGGCGGTCGGCGCGAATGGAATGCCGAGCAGGCAGGCATTGTAGATCGCGCCGAAGATGGCGCTGGGACCCGAGGTAATCGTCTGCAACACGGTACTTGCCGTGGAAGGTTGGTTGGTATGCGTCCAGTCGAGCGACAGCGTCGCGGTCAGCGAGTCGGACGCTTTCCATAGGAACTTGGCGCGCGCGACCTGCTGATTCTCACCGCCCTGGGTGTCAAAAGCTTCGGTTCCGGAACTGTGCATCGCACCCACCGGATCGGAGACGTATGGCGTCGGGGACGGGTACGCGATGCGCTTCTGATACCCGTCCCGGAACTCGCTGGAGAAGGTGAATGTCGTGAGCAGATTGCTGGCCAGCGGAATATCCGCCATCAGCGCGATGTCGCGCCGGTTATAACTGCCGCCGCTCACCTGAGCCTGCCCCGCCAGCTGGTCGCCGGGCGTGCGGGTGACAATGCTGATGGCCCCACCGATGGTATTGCGGCCAAACAGCGTGCCCTGCGGGCCATTCAGCACCTCAATGCGTTCGACATCGAGCAGATTCTGGTTCGCGCCGACGGTGCGCGCGAAATAGACGCCGTCGACATAGACGCCGACGCCCGGATCGAGATTGAAGGCGAAGTCGTCCTGGCCGATACCGCGAATCGAGGCCGACAGGACTGAGTTTGAGCCCGAGAACGGCGACCCTGCGTCGAGATTGACGTTGGGCGTCAACGTGGACAGGCTGTGGATATCGGTAGCGCCCTTGGCGCGCAGGTCGGATTCCGAGAAGGCCGTGATGGCGATCGGCACTTCCTGGATGTTTTCGCTGCGTTTTTCGGCAGTAACGACAACCTCTTCCAGCGTGCCGGCGGCCGGACCTGCCGAGGTCTGAGCGAACGCAGCCAGCGGTAGCAGTAGGCTTGCCGCACCCAACACGCACCATGCTCTGATATTCATGCACCGCCCCCTGGTGTCCGAATTCGAAATTTCGTTTTTATGCGCGTCGCTATTTCCCGTCGATGTCAGCGGCTGTCTGAACCGAACCGTGTTCCGCCCCCGTGATCGCCAGCGTCGAATCGTGATGGCAAGCGATGGCGCCATCGCAGCGCGCGCAACCGAGGGTAGCCGTGCGGGTCGTGCGGGTACATGGACGAAATTCGCAGGAACTTGGATTTTTCTACTGGCCGTTCCTAAAACCTGAGGCCGACATAGTTTTCAGCGAAAGCGGTGGCGGCCGCTGGGGACTCGGCGATGTATTCGAGCTCGGCAAGCTGGATCTTGCGGGCAAAGCTATCGTCGGAAAATGTGTGCATCAGTGTCGTGAACCACCACGAGAACCGCGTGGCTTTCCAAACGCGCGCGAGCGCGCGCGAGGAGTATTCGCCGAGCAGGGTCTCGCGGCTTGCGCGGTAGTACTCGACCAGCGCTTCGAACAGCACCCGGACGTCGGCGGCCGCGAGATTCAGTCCTTTTGCACCGGTCGGCGGAACGATGTGCGCTGCGTCGCCGACCAGGAACAGTCGGCCGAAGCGCATCGGCTCGGCGACAAAGCTGCGCAGCGGAGCGATGCTCTTCTCAATCGAGGGGCCGGTAATCAGGCGCGAGCGATACTTTTCGGGCAGACGCACGCGCAGCTCGTCCCAGAAACGCTGGTCGGGCCAGCTGTCGATGCTGTCCTCGAGCGGGCACTGCAGGTAATAGCGGCTGCGGGTTCGCGAGCGCATGCTGCACAGCGAGAAGCCGCGCGCGTGGTTGGCATAGACCAGCTCTTCGGCAATCGGGGGAGTATCCGCGAGGATGCCGAGCCAGCCAAACGGGTAGATGCGTTCGTGCAGCGCGATCCGGTCCTTTGGAATGCTGGCGCGCGCGACGCCATGGTAACCATCGCAACCGGCGACGAATTCGCACTCGAGCTCGTGGCGCTGGGCGCCCAGGGTGTAGGTCACCCGGGGTCGGGGGCCGCCAAAGTCATGGATTGCAACATCCTTCGCTTCCCACACGATACGGCCGCCTGAAGCGGCACGCGCATCCGCCAGGTCCTTTTGTATCTCCGTCTGGCCATAGACCATCACTCGCTGGCCGGTAAGACGCTTAAGGTCGATGCGCTGCGCGTGGCCGTCGAAGGCGAGTTCGACGCCGTCGTGCGCGAGCCCTTCGCGCATCATGCGTGCGCCGACACCGGCTTCGTTCAGCAGCTCGACCGTGCCCCACTCGAGCAGGCCCGCACGGATGCGCGCCTCGACGTATTCGCGCGTGTGCCGCTCGAGCACGATCGATTCGATGCCGCGCGTGTGCAGCAGCTGGGACAGCAGCAGCCCGGACGGTCCCGCGCCGATGATGGCGACTTGAATTCTGGACATGGCTCCTCCGAGAGCGACGCGCCACGCACGAAGCCCGGCGCTTCAGACTAAGGCTTCTCGCCGCCGAGGGAATGGACGGAATTCATTGGAATTTGTACTTTTGGTTCACTGTCGATTCGACAACCGGAGGATCCGGACTCGCCGCAGTGGCCGATCCGGGTGCGGCACGTCGGCGACAGGGAAAAATACAAGAATCCAATGTCTTGGGCCACGCCTGGCCGTGCGGCGCAGGTGGCTCGCGGGCCTGCCGTGTCCGGCTACACTAGCTGTCCGCGATCGCCCCGCCACGAAACCCATGCCGGAAGTCACGTATATCGAACCCGACGGGCGCGCACGCACGCTGCAGGTGCCGGTCGGCACTAGTGTGATGCGCGCCGCGATGGATGCCGGGCTCGAGGGCATCGAGGCACAGTGCGGGGGTAACTGCGCGTGCGCGACCTGTCATTGCTACGTGCAGGAGACCTGGATGGACAAACTCAAGCCGCCCTCGGATGATGAGCGCCTGATGCTGGGCAATGTGGCCGCGGAACGACGCCCCAACAGCCGGCTGTCCTGTCAGTTGATCGTCGAGCCGGCGCTCGACGGGCTGACCGTAGAGTTTCCAGACCGTCAGAGCTGAGCATACAGGGGCTTAATTCGTGCAATCCCGGGCACCCATCCTGATCGTTGGCGCCGGCCAGGCCGGCGTTCAGATTGCGGAATCGCTGCGCCAGGAGGGCTACGGCGAGCGGCTGCTGCTGATCGGCGATGAGCCGCATCCGCCCTACCAGCGGCCACCGCTGTCCAAAAAGTGGCTGATCGAGGCCGGCGCGATGACAGCGCTGTGGCTGCGCGGCGCCGAGTCGCTGGTGCGGCGCAAGATCGAACTGAAGCTTGGTAGCCGCGTGGCCGAAATCGATCGCGCTGCAGGCGAGCTGCGGCTCGCGGACGGAGAGCGGCTGGCCTACTCCAAGCTCGCGCTGGCGACCGGGTCGCGGGCGCGCACGCTGCCGGTGCCGGGCGCATCGCTCGGCGGGGTGCTGAGCCTGCGCTCGATCGCCGACTCGGCCGCGATCGCGGCGGCGATTCGCCACTGCGCGGCCGAGGCTCGCCCGGTGGTCGTCATCGGCGGCGGTTTCATCGGGCTGGAGGTGGCCGCGGCCGCGAGCAAGCTCGGCGCCCCGGTCACGGTGCTCGAAGGACTGCCGCGACTGATGTCGCGGGTCACCGCGCCGATCGTCTCGGAGGCTTTCGAGCGCGTGCATCGCGCGCATGGCGTCGAGCTGGTGTTCGGTGCCCAGGTGACCGAGCTGGTCGGACGCGGCGCTGGGGTCGAGGCGGTACGCAGCGCGTCTGGCCGCGAATACGCGGCCGGCTGTGTGGTGGTCGGCATCGGCGTGGAACCGGATGATCGGCTCGCCGCGGCGGCCGGCCTGGCCTGCGAGCGCGGCATCATCGTCGATGATTGCTCGCGCACCAGCGATGCTGCGATGGTCGCAGCCGGGGACTGTACAGCGCGCCGACTTCCCGACGGCCGGTTGTTGCGGCTCGAGTCGGTGCAGGGCGCCGTGGAGCAGGGAAAATCGGCTGCGGCGGCTCTGATGGGGCGCGAGCGGCCGTTTCGCGCCGCGCCCTGGTTCTGGTCCGACCAGTTCGACATCAAGCTGCAGATGGTCGGCCTGAGCCACGGCTACGATCAGGTCGTGACGCGCGGGGACCTGGCCAAACCGGCGTTCTCGGCATTCTATTTCCGCGCCGGCCGGCTGATCGCGGTCGATTCGCTGAACCGCATCCAGGATCACATGCAGGCCAAGCGGCTGCTCGATCACGGCCTGTCGCCGACGCCGGAGCAGGTCGCCGATCCGCTGTTCGAGCTGCAGAGCCTGCTCAAGGAAGCCAAGCTCGCTACTGCGGGCGAAGCATGAACTCCTGGCCGCGGTAGTCGAGTGCCACCCCTTCGCGGGTGATCGCGAGCACCCGCGGCCCCTCCGGCAACACATCCCCTTCCCGAACCCGGTGCATGTTGATCAGTGCGTAGCGATCGCGCGCGCGCGCGCCGAACACGTGCAGGTCGAGCCGCAGCGCCGGCAGGTCGCCAGCGACGTCGCTGAAACTCGGCAGCTCAGCGTAGCGGCCGGCGCTGGCGCGCTCGGGCCGCGCGCCGGCACCCCCCGGCAGCACCGCCGGCTCATCGTCGGCGGGATTGCCCGCACCGTCCGAGGCCTCGAGGCCCGCCCCGGGCTGCAGGAACGGCCCGACCGCCGGCTCGGGGCCGCCGGCGATCGGCGCCGACACGTCGGCGCCCGCCAGGGTGGCGGGCCGGTTGACCACCGGCGCCACGGCGGCCGGCAGTGCGCTCGCGACGGGTGCCGCCGTTGCGGCTGGCGGCGATGCCGCGGCCGCCGACGGCGCCGCGGCGGGCGGCGGCGCACGCTCGAGCGGTGGGCTTGCGGGCCGATGCAGCATGAACGCGAGCAGCAGCAGCAGGTTGACCGCGAGCAATGCGACCACGGCGATCACCCAGCCGGGGTAACGGCGCCGCGGCTGCGTCACGCGTACCTCCAGCAGCGTCGGCCCGCTTTGCCGCTGGCGTTCGGCCTCGGATTTCTTCAGCGCGTCGAGAATCAGGGACATCAGCCGCCTCGAGTCAACGCCTGTTGCGCCGTTCGCGGCTGCAACAGCGGCGAATCAGGGGCCGCCAGCACGGCATCGAGTGCGACCTGCGTTTCAATGCCGGCGACGCCGTCCACCGCGAGACGATTGGCGCGCTGAAACCGTTCGACCAATTTCACCAGGCTCCCATCGTATTCATCGCTGGTCGAGGCGCCGCTGAGGTCGCCGCTCCAGCGATTGAGCTGCTCGCGCAGCCGGCGCACCGGTGCCCCACGCATGCCGGCACTCAAGTCGCGAACGTCCTTCGCGCCCGGACGCCACAGCAGCACAAAGTCGCCGAACCAGTAGCGTGTCAGCTCCGCGACCCCGACGGTCGCGCTCTGGTTGCCGATCTGCACCTGCGCCGTGTCGTCTCCGAGCGCCCGCAGCACGACCTGACTGGGCGTGCCTGCCTCATCGCTGAGCATCAGGATGGCCGGTCGGTTGAGCATTCGCAACTCCGCCAGCGAACCGCGCTGCATCAGGCAGCGCAGCCCCTGGGCCAGCGCCTGGCTGCAGCCATCGATCTTGCCGGGGATGTAGCCGGCCTGCCACAGGCCGAGCAGCTGCGTGAAGGCGGTGTCGGTGTCGGTGCTGTTGCGGTTCATCGCCAGCAACTGGGCAAAGGTCGGGGGTGGTGCCGTGATGGCTGAGGTCGGCGCGGCGGGGGCGGGCGCCGCGGCCGGCATCGCGGGCGGCACCGCGGCCGGCACGGGCGTGCCGTCCGAGGCACTGCTGGCGGCATCGGCGCCCGGCACCACCGGGGCAACGGTGGGAGCGACCGCCGGGGGCGCCGCGGCCGCAGCGGCAGCAGCGGGTGGTTCGGCGGCCACCGGGACCGCGTTCGCGCCCGCGTGAGCAGGCGGCGCCCGACCCGGCAGGTAGCGCCACAGCAGCGCGCCGCTGCCGAGCAGCACCGCGACCGCCATCGCGCCGATGGCCAGCGGCATCCAGCGCGGCGCCAGCTCCTGGTCGAACACTTCGGCCGCGGCGCGGCGCACCAGCGCGGCGGGCACCTGGTGCAGATCCTGGGTATAGGCGCCGAGCAGTGCCCGATCGCAGATGATGTTGATGACGCGCGGAATGCCACGGCTCACGTTGTAGACCTCGCGCAGTGCGCCGCGCGTGAAGACATCGGCGGTAGCGCCCGCAACCCGCATTCGGTGGCGTACGTAGGCCGCGGTCTCCTGGCGCGACAGCGGATCGAGGTGGTAACGGCCGGTGATGCGCTGGGCCAGCTGTCGCAGATCCTCGCGCGCGAGCAGCTTACGCAGCTCGGGCTGGCCGATGAGGATGATCTGCAGCAGCTTCTGCGTCTCGGTCTCGAGATTGGTCAGCAGCCGGATGTGCTCGAGCAGCTCGGGCGTGAGATTCTGCGCCTCGTCGACGATCAGCACGACGCGCCGTCCCTGCGCGTGCGCCCGCAGCAGGTAGCGATTCAGCAGGTCCACCAGCTCCTTGGTGTTGCCTGCGACGCTGTCGTCCGCGCCCATGCCGAGCTCCTCGCACAGCGCCAGCAGGAACTCGCCCGGCGACAGCCGCGGATTGAGAATCAGCGCGATCTCGGCGTTCTTCGGCGCGCGCGCCAGCAGCGAACGAATGGTGGTGGTCTTGCCAGTACCGACCTCGCCGGTGAGTTGGATGAAGCCGCCGGCCTCGTTGATGCCGTACACCAGATGGGCGAGCGCATCCGCATGGCGCGCGCTCAGGTACAGATAGCGCGGGTCCGGGGTGATCGCAAACGGCTTTTCCGCAATGCCAAAGAACGCCAGGTACATTGGGGCCGCGTCAGTTCATCCGCGTCGCCGTCACTTGGTCACCGTGATCGTGATCCTGCTCGAGGCCACGTTGGCTACGAACGGCGTGTGCGTATAGTCGGCGTTGTAGACCGCGGCGCCCGCGGGCGCAGGCGTCTGATCGGCCATCGCAGCAGGGCAGGCCAGGGCCAGCAGCACGGTCAGGACACGCATGTCTGATCTCCTTCGAGGGTTGGAGCGAGCGCGCGCGGAAATGTTCTGTCCGGGACCTGCCCGAGCTCTTCGGGTGAGAAATCATCGACATCGATAATTTGCATGATGAGCCGATCGTAGTCGGCCAGCAGTTGCGCTTCCGCGTCGGACAGGATGCCGAGTGCATGCGCCTGTTCGATCTGTCCGGGCAGGTCGAGCGCGCTCAGCCGCCCGGTCTTCTGGCCTTCCACCCGCAGTTTGCGCTCCAGCGGCTCGGCTGCCGTGGCGAGCTCGAGCGCCTGCTGCAGGGCACCGAGCGGGTTGCCCGGTTCTGCGGTGCGGTAGACCAGGCGGCACAGTCGCGCGCGCGTGGCGGTGTTGTTGAGTACCAGGTCGGCCACGCGGCGCCCGAGCCGGTCGGCCGGAGCGAAGTAGGTCAGGCCGCGCGGGAAGATCAACAGCCGCATCATCGCGGCCAGCGCGCGGTTGGGGAAATTGCGCAGCACGCTGTGCAGCTGCTCCTGGGCCTGATACAGCAGCTCGCGGCAGGCCCATTCGACGATCGGCAGCTCCTCGGCGGGCTGACCCTCGTTCTCGTGGTGCTTGAGCACCATGGAGGCCAGGTACATCATCGACAGCACGTCGCCGAGGCGCGCCGAGATGGTCTCCTTCTTTTTCAGGTATCCACCCAGCGTCAGCATCGCGACATCGGTGGCGAACGCGAACGAGGCACTGAAGCGCACGATGTGCTGGTAGTAGCGCCGGGTGGGCCCCGATTCCGGCACGCGATGCAGGCGCGCGAGACTCAGCGCCATCAGCAATGATCGCACCGCATTGGAGATCGTGAAGCCGATATGGCCGAACAGCGCGCGATCGAATTCGGCCACCCCACGCCTGCGATCCGCGTCGCGCACCGCGTTCATCTCACGCAGTACGAACGGATGGCAGCGGATCGCACCCTGGCCGAAGATGATCAGGTTGCGCGTGAGGATGTTGGCGCCCTCGACCGTGATCGCGATCGGGATCGACTGATAGCCGCGTCCGAGATAGTTGTTCGGCCCGAGCATGATGCCCTTGCCGCCCTGTATATCCATCGCGTCGTTGCCGACACGACGCCCCATCTCGGTGACGTGGTATTTCAGGATCGCGGCCGGTACCGCGGGCTTCTCGCCGTTGTCGATCGCCGCGGTGGTGACGCTGCGCGCCGCGTCCATGATGTAGCCCAGGCCGACCATGCGCGCGATCACCTGCTCGACGCCCTCGAAGCGGCCGATCGGGGTATTGAACTGCCGGCGCACACGCGCGTAGGCGCCGGTGGCGAAGATTCCCGCCAGCGCCCCGCCGGTGGCATTGCCCGGCAGTGAAATGCAGCGGCCCACCGACAGCTGCTGCACCAGCATGCGCCAGCCGCTACCTGCCATCTTCAGGCCGCCGATGATGCAGTCGAGCGGCACGAACACATCGCGGCCGTGGACCGGTCCGTTCTGGAATGCGATGTTGAGTGGCAGATGGCGCCGCCCGATCTCGATCCCGGGCGTATCGTGCGGTATCAACGCGCAGGTGATTCCGATGTCAACCTTGTCGCCGAGCAGATGCTCGGGATCGAACATGCGAAACGCCAGCCCGACCACGGTCGCCACCGGCGCGAGCGTGATGTAGCGCTTGGAGAAATTGAGCTTCAGCCCGATGACCGGCCGCCCCTGCCACAGGCCGCGGCAGACCACGCCGGTGTCCGGAATCGCCGCCGCATCCGAGCCGACCCGCGGTCCGGTCAGCGCGAAACACGGAACGTCCTCGCCGCGCGCGAGCCGCGGCAGATAGTGATTCTTCTGCTCCTCGGTACCGTAGTGCAGCAACAGTTCCGCCGGGCCGAGCGAATTCGGCACTGCGACCGTGGAAGCGCAGGTCACGCTGCGGCCCGCGAGTTTGACCAGCACGCACGAATGCGCATAGGTCGAGAACTCGAGTCCGCCGTAGCGTTTCGGGATGATCATCGCAAAGAAGCGCTGCGACTTGATGTACGCCCACACCTGCGGCGGCATGTCGCCGCGCCGGTGCGTGATGTCGAAGTCATCGATCATCCGGCACAGCGTCTCGCACGGGCCGTCGAGAAACGCCTGTTCCTCGGCCGAAAGCCGTGGCGGCGCGGCGCCGTGCAATTTGCGCCAGTCGGGATTGCCCGTGAACAGCTCGCCTTCCCACCATACCGTGCCGGCCTCGAGCGCGTCGCGCTCGGTATCGGACATCGGGGGCAGCAGGCGTCGGTAGGCCCGCATGAACGGCCGGCTGATCAGCGCGATGCGCAGCGGACGCAGGTTCAGCAGCCAGAAACCCGCCAGCAGCAGCCACAGCAGGCCCTGCCACAAGCCGGCGGGAGCCCCGAGAGCGCTATACGCGAGCAGCAGTACCGTAAAGGCGATGGTGAAGGAAAACAGCGGCAGGCGCCGGTATGCGAGATACAGCACCGCGACGATGAACAATACGGTGATGATGGCGCCAATCATGGGTTCGCCCCTGTCTGCAATGGAACTCGTCGCGCGATGGAACTATATCCCCTTGCGCGCTGCCGCGCTTCAGCTGCCTAGCAGCTCGCGCACGCCGTCGCGCTCCTCGCGCAGCTCCGCGGCGCTCAATTCCATGCGCTGGCGGCTGAAATCGTCGATCGACAGCCCCGGCACGATCCGATAGACGCCGTTGCTGCAGGTTACCGGGTGCGAGTAGATCAGGCCTTCCGCGATCCCGTAGCTGCCATCCGAAGCAATGGCCATGCTGGTCCAGTCGCCCTCGGCGGTGCCGAGCATCCAGGTGCGCACGTGATCGATCGCGGCCGAGGCGGCGGATGCCGCCGACGAGGAGCCGCGCGCCTTGATGACCGCGGCGCCGCGCTGCTGCACGCTAGGGATGAAATGCTCCTCGAGCCATCGCTGGTCGACCAGGCCACGGGCCGGCTTGCCCTTGATCAGCGCGTGACTGACGTCTGGGTACTGGGTCGATGAGTGATTGCCCCAGATCGCAAGGCGCCTGACATCGGTGACGTGCACGCCGGCCTTCTCGGCCAGCTGCGACAGCGCCCGGTTGTGATCCAGGCGCGTCATGGCAGTGAAGGCGCGCCGCTCGAGGCCGGGCGCATTGCGGCTGGCAATCAGTGCATTGGTATTGGCCGGATTGCCGACCACCAGCACGCGCAGTGTCCGGTCGGCGACCGCATCGAGTGCCTTGCCCTGCGCGGAGAAGATCTGTGCATTGGCGAGCAGCAGGTCCTTGCGCTCCATGCCGGGCCCGCGCGGCCGTGCGCCCACCAGCAGCGCGACCTGGCAATCGCGGAATGCCACCCGCGCATCGTCGGTCGCGACCACCTTGTTCAGCGTCGGGAACGCGCAGTCGTGCAGTTCCATCACGACACCGCCGAGCGTGGGCAGCGCCGGCGTGATTTCGAGCAGGTGCAGGTTGATCGGCTGATCGGCCCCGAGCATCGCCCCCGAGGCGATCCGAAACGCCAGCGCGTATCCGATTTGGCCGGCGGCGCCGGTGATGGCAACGTTCAGGGGCGGTTTCATGAGGGCTCCGGGACAAAAAAAAGAGCGCTGATTCTAGTGACCCCAGCCTGCCCGGCAAGCTCCAGTCCGGCAGCTGACCCGGCTCCAGTGATATAGTCAAATAGAACACTATATCTGCAGGCGGCCCATGGGGGCGGCCCCGGATGCCGAGGATGCCGAGGATGCCGGGAACCAACACGTGAGCAGCGACAGCCATTGGGAGGCAGGTCAGCCGATCTATCGCCAGCTGCGCGATCGCGTGGTCGCGATGATCCTCGAGGGCGCGCTCAAGGAGGGCGATCCGCTGCCGTCGGTGCGCCAGGTCGCCGCCGAGTTTCGCCTCAACCCGCTGACCGTGCTCAAGGGCTACCGGCAGCTGCTCGACGAGCAGCTGGTGGAAAAGCGCCGCGGCCTCGGCCTGTATCTGAGCGCCGGGGCCGCGGCCGCGCTGCTCACCAACGAGCGTCGGCGCTTTCTTGCGAGCGAATGGCCGAAGGTGCGCGCGACCATCGCGCGCCTGGGCCTGTCCGTCGAGCAACTGCTGCAGCCACCCGCCGGCCCGACACCCGGGCCTGCGAGCGCGTCGCGTGCGCCAGCGACCCAGGAACACTGCTAGCATCGTCGGCCACGAACTTGCAGTGCGTATGGAGCCGTCATGAACCAGCCGACCGTGGCCGGGCGTGGGCCGATCGCCGTGGACGTCGAGGCCGGCAGGACTTATTACTGGTGCAGTTGCGGCCTGTCAACCACGCAGCCGTTCTGCAGCGGCGCCCATAAGGGCAGCGGGTTCACGCCGGTGGCGTACGCTGCCGAGCGCAGCGGCCGGGTCTACTTCTGCGCCTGCAAGCATTCCGCCAAGCCGCCGCTGTGCGACGGCACGCACAAGACCTTGCCCTGAACCGAACCACCGCCGCATGTACCTGACCGCGCGGCGCACTGCGGATGAGCTGAACCTGGAACTCGGCGGCGACTGGCGCGCGCCGCGGTTCGCGGCGATCGAGGCTGAGCTCGCCGCCGTCGATATCGCCGGCCTGCGCCGGATCGTGATCGACCCCGGGCACGCAGAGGTCGATCTGACCGGGGCGTGGCTGCTGCGCGATTTCCTCAACCGGGCGCGCGCCGGTGGCGCGAGCGTTCAGTTCCAGGGCACCGAGCCCTCCGCGCTCGCTCTGGTGGAGCGCTGCAAGAGCGGCGACATTACGCTGCAGACCCACGTGATCGAATGGCCCGGTCCGGCCCAGGCGGTCGAAGGCCTGGGACGGCGCGTGCTGCTTGGTTTCGACAGCATCACCCTCGGCCTGAGTTTCCTCGGGCGCATCACGGTCGCGTTCATGCGCGCGCTGTCGCGCCTGCGGCTGCGGCCGGTGTCGATTGCGCGCCATGTCTACGACACCGGCTACACCGCGGTCCCGATCGTGTCGCTGATCGCGTTCCTGATCAGCGTGATCCTGGCCTACATGGGGGCGCAGCAGCTGCGCAAGTTCGGCGCCGACATCTTCGTGGTCGACCTGGTGACGGTCGGCGTGCTGCGCGAGCTCGGGGTGCTGCTCACCGCGATCATCGTCGCCGGCCGCTCCGGCAGCGCCTTCGCCGCCGAGATCGGCGCCATGCAGCTCAACGAGGAAGTCGATGCACTGTATGCGATCGGCGTCGATCCGATCGAGGTGCTGGTGCTGCCGCGGCTGCTCGGCCTGGTGATCGCGCTGCCGCTGCTCACCCTGGTGGCCGACATCATCGGCCTGGTCGGCGGCGGCCTGCTGTGCCACTCGCTGCTGCACATGCCGCTGGCGCAGTACCTGCACCGCGCCCAGGGCGCGATCGCCAGCACCACGTTCTGGGTCGGCATGATGAAGGCGCCGGTATTCGCCTGCCTGATCGCGATCTGCGGCTGCTACAACGGCCTGTGCGTGCGCGGCTCGTCACGCGAACTGGGCCGGCTGACCACGCTCGCGGTGGTGCAGTCGATCTTCTTCGTGATCCTGGTCGATGCGCTGTTCGCGGTACTGTTCATGGAGATCGACATCTGATGCGCACGCTGCTGGAGGTGCAGGGCGTAGTCAACCGCTTCGGCGCCCAGGTGGTGCACCAGGGCGTCGACATGCAGGTATACGAGGGCGAGGTATTCGGCATCATCGGCGGCTCGGGCTCCGGCAAGTCGGTGCTGCTGCGTACCATCCTCGGCCTGCGCAAGCCCAATGCCGGCAGCGTACGTTTTCTCGGCCGCGAGCTCGGCAGCATGAGCGCCGCAGAACTGCATACGCTGAAGGCCAGCTATGGCGTGACCTTCCAGCAAGGTGCGCTGTTCAGCTCGCTCGACGTGCGCCAGAACGTGCAGTTGCCGATGCTCGAGCATCTGCAGCTCACGGCGCGTGCGCTCGACGAGCTTGCCCTGGTCAAGGTGCAGCTGGTCGGACTGCCGGCGGACGCCGCCCGCAAGTATCCAGCACAGCTGTCCGGTGGCATGATCAAGCGCGCGGCGCTGGCGCGCGCGCTGGCACTCGATCCACTGCTGCTGTTCCTCGACGAGCCGACTTCCGGCCTCGACCCGATCAGTGCGGCGGCGTTCGACGAACTGTTGATTTACCTGCATCGCGAACTGAAGCTCACCGTGGTGATGATTACGCACGATCTGGACACCATCTTCCGCACCTGCAGCCGGGTGGGCGTGATCGTCGACGGCAAGATGATCAGCGGCACGCTCGAGGCGATCGTGAACAACCCGCATCCCTGGATCAAAGCCTACTTCCAGGGCGAGCGGGCGAGCGTGCGCCGGAGGCAGCATGGAGCGTGAAGCCAACTACCTCGCGGTCGGCAGCTTCGTACTGCTGGTGCTGGTGATGGGGTTCCTGTTCGTCTACTGGTACTCGTCCAGCATCGAGCACCGCACCTATGTGCGCTACGAGATCTATTTTGACGGCAGCGTCAGCGGGCTGTCGGAGGGCGGCCCGGTGCGCTATCTGGGCGTGGAAGTCGGCCGCGTGATTCGCATCCGCATCGATCCGCGCTCCGCCAATCGCGTCCAGGTGATCGCCGACATCGACGCCACCACGCCGATCTCGGAGCGCACCCTGGCGCAATTGTCGCTGCAGGGCGTGACCGGCCTGCTGTACATCGATCTGCAGCAGCAGCGCGCCGATGACACCGGCCGGCGCATTCTGGCCGGAGTGCCGAGCGATCGTTATCCGGTGATCCGCTCGGCGCATTCGGACTTCGATCTGTTCCTGAGCAGCCTGCCGGAGCTGACGGCGCGGCTGAATGGGCTGGTCGATCGATCGACACGGATCCTGTCGGACAAGAACATCGCCGGCCTGGAGCATATGGTGGCCAACCTCGACAAGGCCTCGGCACAGCTGCCGCACACCGCGGGCAACCTGGACCGCCTGGTGGATAAGCTGCGCGCGACCCTCGACGATGCGGACCAGGTGATTGACAACATTCACGGCGCCACGCGCAACGCGAGCGTCGACATCGTCGCTGCGGTGCAAAAGCTGCGTGCGACCAGCGACAATCTGGAGCGCGCCAGCGGCAGTCTGGACGCCTTCGTCGCGCGAAAATCGCGAGCAGCTCACCGGCTTCGTGCGCGGCGACCTGCCGCAGATCGACCTGCTGCTGCGCGACAGCCGCGCGGCGGCCCAGGAGATCCGCGAGCTGTCGCGCAGCCTGCGCGACAATCCGTCGCAGCTGCTCTACCAGCCGGCGGCCGGCGGCGTGTTGATACCGCCATGAAGATCGCGCGATCGGAGCGATCGATCCGGCAGCGCCGCGCCGCACGGCTGCCATGGGCGCTGCTGCTGCTGCTGGCCGGCTGCAGCGGCGGACTGCGCAGCAACCTGCCGGCAGTGCAGGTGTATGTGCTGCAACCGCCGGCCGCCGCGCCGGCCGCGCCGGCGCGAAGCTCCGGCACCGTCCAGGTCCTGCTGCCGCTGGCTGCCCCGGGACTGGCGGGCGACGGCATCGTCGTGCTGTATCCGGGACAGCGGCTGGACTACTACCGCGGCGCACGCTGGGCCGCGGCCGCACCCATCATGCTGCAGACGCTGGCGATCGAGACGTTGCGTGCAGCGCACCGCTTTGCGATGGTCGAATCGGACGCCGGGCCGTTCGCTGCCGATTACGTGCTGAGCCTGGAGCTGCGGCACTTCGAGGCCGACTACCGCGGTGGCGGGCCGCCGACGGTGCATGTGTCGTTGATCGGCACCCTGGGAAGGCGCGGCCAACGCGATGGCGCGGTCAGCTTCATCGCCGACAGCCAGGTCCGGTCGGACGCCGATCGCATGCAGGCGGTGGTTGCAGCGTTCGAGCGTGCCACCGGGGACGCCCTGGCGCAGCTGGCTTCCAATGCAGCATTGCCGGCAGCAACGCAGCCGTGAGGTTGATGGGGCCGTCGTGGCGCGGCAATGTACGTCGCTGATGCGCGATCGGCGTTGGCATTGGGGCGAGAGCGAAGGTTAGCTGACTGCAAGCAGAACTCAACGTATGGGGCTGGGGCATTCATGGCCGATGCATGTGGCTGGCCGTGCTGCTGTTGCTGGCCGCCCGACTGGGACAGGCCCAAGGCGTGGGAGGCGCCCTGGGTCTGGCCACGGACGATGTATTTCGCGGGCTGACGCTCAACGACGGTCAGCTGTCCCCGCAGGTCGATCTGCACGATGTGCTGGGTCAATGGTACGGTGGTTTGTCGGCAGGCGGCGTCAGGCGCGGCCACGAGGCGGCTGCGGGGGCCGAGCTGATCGCCTATGCCGGCTACCAGTATCGGATGGGCGAGGACTGGACCGACCAGGTTACGCTGCGCCATTACGACTATCCCGGCAATCCGCATCGGACGCGCTACGACTATGACGAATTGGGGCTGTCGTTCGCGTGGCGTGAGCGGCTGGTCCTGACCGTGATCGGCTCGCCCGATACCTACTCCGCCGACTACCAGGGCAACTACGGCAGCGGTGCGGCGTTCTGCTACGAGTTGGCTGCGCGCCAGCCATTGCCGTACGCTCTGTCCGCCACGGCCGGCGTCGGCTACTACGACCTGCAGCATCAGATCGGTACCGGCTATGCCTATTGGAGTGCCGGCCTGCAGCGTCGGTGGCGATCCTGGGCCTTTGACCTGCGTTATGTCGGCACCGACGGGACCGCAAGAGATCATTTCGAGCATGATGCCGGCGATCGGGCGGTACTGAGCGTGTTCTGGCTGTTCTGACGACCGCCGTGCCTGCCTGCCGCGCGCACGTTACAACCTTTTTACAGGCTTGCGGCACATAGTGCTGAGGGCCATGCTGCGCCCGAGGCCAACAGCGATGTCGTTTCCTGCTACGCCGAAGCCCATGCCGGTGCGAGATGACCGGCTCGATCGCGAGCTGCTGCAACGGGTTGCAGCACAGGACAGCCGCGCGCTCGAACATCTTTACCTTGAGTACCACCGGCGGCTGCTGCAGTTTCTGTCGCGTCTGAGCTCGCAGCGCGATGCGCTGGAAGAGGCGATCAACGACACCTTCTGGATCGTCTGGCGCAAAGCCGTTGAATTTCGCGGCGATTCGCGGGTCTCGACCTGGATCATGGGGATTGCCTGGCGCTGCGCACTGAAAGCCTTGCGGCGTAACAGCGATGCCTCGGCCGAAGCGTTGGCGCTGGCGATGCCGGCGGAGCTGCAGATGACCGACAGCGCCGCGGTCGAAGAGCGCGGTGAATGGCTGCGGCATGGCCTGGCGACGCTGCCGTTCGAGCAACGTGCGACGCTCGAACTGGCGTACTTTGTCGGCCACTCGTGCGAGGAAATCGCGACGATCATGAATTGCCCGGTCAACACGGTGAAAGCACGCATGTTCCAGGCGCGCATCAAGCTTCGAAATCTGCTGCCCAAGCTCGGCGGATTCGCCGATGCGAAACACCGGGCTGGGAGTCAGACGTGATGAGCGATACGCCATCGACACACCGGCAGGCCTGGGATCTGATTCCCTGGATCGTCAATGGCAGTGCGCCGGAGTCGGAGCAGCGCGCGGTGCAGGCGCATCTCGAGAGTTGCGCCGACTGCCGCGCGGAGCTCGAGTTTCAGCGCCAGCTGCAGGCGGCCATGGCGCTGGACAGCACTGCGGAAACCGATGGGCGCAGTGCCTGGGAGCGGCTGCGCAGCCGACTCGACAGTGCCGCGGAGCCGGACGCGCAGGTGCACGCCGTACAGCGACGCGCCCGCGGCGGCGGCGTTTCCTGGATGCCGTGGTTGGTCGCCGCGGTGGTAGTTCAGGCGATCGGGCTCGGGGCGCTCGGCGCCGCCTGGTGGTCGCGGCCGGGCGCACCGGCATCGCTGGCGGCTTCCGCGGCCGTCTATCGCACGCTGTCGGCGACCGAAGCCGCGTCGTCGCCGGGCACGATCCGGGTCGTGTTCGCACCCGAAGTCACGATCGCGCAGCTTCAGGCGATGCTGGCCGCGGCCAGGCTGCAGGTGCGCTCCGGACCCAGCGATGTTGGAGTCTGGACACTGGGGCCGGCCCGCGACTCGGATCGCGCAGCGACCGAGGCGGCACTGCGTGAGCTTCGAAGCAATTCCGAAGTACGCTTTGCCGAAGCCCTCGCAGGGCCGCCGTAGCGCTGCAGCGGCCATGAGCACTCCAGCGCGCAGGCAACCGGCTCGGACGACGGCGATCCTCGCCGCGCTGCTGGCGGCGCTGGCCGGTTGCGCCACATCGTCGCGACTGCCGGCCCCGAACCTGGCCGGCGCCGGTCTGAATGCGTCGGCCGACCGGCTGATCCTGGTGACGATAGCCAACGATGGCGGCGCGGTGCTGAGCGAGCCCGGATCCACGCCCCACGGCTATGACCTGATCGGTCCCTACACGGTGAGCGACCAGGCGCGAGCGATCAGCGCAGCATTGGGGCGCGACTATGACCTGCGCGAAGTGCGTGAGTGGCCGATCGCGCCGCTGCACGTGCAGTGCCTGGTGTTCGAGTTGTCGCCGCAGGCCGACCGCGCTGCCGTGCTGCGCTCGCTGGCGGCCGATCGACGCGTGCGCCTGGCGCAGCCGCTGCAACTGTTCGATGCGCTGGGCAGCCATGCCGGCCCGGCCGTGTTTGGCCCGGGCAGCGGCAGCCTCGCGATCAGCGCCTACAACGATCCTTATATCGGGCTGCAACACGGCTTTGCCGCCATTGAGGCGGGCGCGGCACAGCAATGGTCGCGCGGCGAGGGCGTGAGCGTCGCGATCATCGACACCGGAGTCGATGTGAGCCATCCGGATCTCGCCGGGCGCGTCGCGCTCACGCACAATTTCATCGACGATGACATGGCTTCGTTCGCATCCGACCGGCACGGCACCGGGGTTGCCGGCATCATCGGCGCCGATGCCAACAACAACCTCGGCATCGTCGGCGTGGCGCCGTCGGTGCGGCTGCAGATCTACAAGGCCTGCCAGCCGCAGCGGCCCCAGGGCCTCGAAGCGCAGTGCAATTCCTTCACGCTCGCGCTGGCCCTCGGAGCCGCCATCGAAGCGCGCGCGCAGATCGTTAACCTGAGCCTCGGCGGACCGGCCGATCCACTGCTGGGGCAACTGGTGAGCTACGGCCAGCGACGCGGCATGGTATTCGTCGGCGCGGTACCGGAAGGCGGGCGGCTCGATGGATTCCCGCTCGGCATACCCGGCGTCATCGCGGTTGACCAGACTGGCGCAACCAGCACATCGACCGCGGTGCTCTATGCCCCGGGGCGCGACATCCTGAGCCTGGCACCCGCCGGCCGCTACGATTTTGCCACCGGCTCCTCGTTCGCCGCCGCGCATGTCACCGGGGCGATTGCACTGCTGCGGGCACTGGCACCGAAGCTCGATGCGACGGCGTTGTTCGCCGTGCTCGAGCGCACCCGCACGCGTGACGAGCATGGCGATCGGATCAACATCTGCGCCGCCCTCGCCGCGGTACAGCCCAAGTACGATTGCACCCAGCCGGCGCGTGCGGTCTCGACCGCCGCCGCGATGCAGTGAATGCGCCGCTGCGCGATGCGGCCGGCAGTCGATCCCATTACCGATCCCTTTGGCGAGCGATCGGCGGTGCGGCACCATCGGAGCCTGCACCTGCTTGGCGCGCCGATCCGATTCGAAAGCGATAGTGCGCAGTTGCTGCGACTGGTCGATCAGGCCTTCGCCGGCCTGCCGCGTCATCGGCTGGGGACCGGGACACCGCGCCTGCGGGTCCGATTGCAGTTGACGCGCCGCGAGCAGCGCAGATCGGGGCCGGAGCCGCCGCCGCTGAAGACCTTCTCCGGTCCGGCGGTCCTGTGTGGTGCGATCGATGAGTCGAACATGGCCGTCATTTCGCCGGCGCAGGGCTCCGCCCTGGTCGTCATTTCCCGCGACATGCTGCGCCATGCCTATCACGCCCGCTACGAACTGATCGAGTTCGCCGTGTACGTGCTGGCCGCGCGCGCGCAGGGTCTGCTGCCCCTGCACGCCGCCGCGGTCGGTTGCGAGGGTCGCGGACTGCTGCTGATGGGCGACAGCGGCGCCGGCAAATCCACGATGGCGCTGCATTGCCTGCTGCAAGGCCTGGAACTGCTGTCCGAGGACAGCGTCTTTGTCAGCCCCGATGGACTGATGGCGACCGGAATTGCCAACTTCCTGCACCTGCACCCGCAGGGCCTGCGTCTTCTGCGGGGCCACCGCAGTGCCGACCGGATACGCAGCTCACCGATGATCCGGCGCCGCAGCGGCGCGGAGAAGTACGAACTCGACCTGCGTCGTCCGGGATTCCGGCTCGCCGCCGCGCCACTGACCATCCACGCCGTCGTATTCCTCTCGACGAGCAGCGCCAGTGACCGCCGCCTGCTGCTGCCAGTTCCTGCGCGCACGGTGGCGGCAAGACTTGCCGCGCTGCAACCGTACGCTGCCGGCCAGCGAGGATGGCGCCGGCTCGGAACCAATCTCGCGGGCGTCAGGGCCTTCGAGTTGCGCCGGGGTTCTCATCCGCGCGTGGCGGTCGAGGCACTGCGCGGATTGCTGGAGTTTCCAGTGCGGCGTACACGGTGTGCATTGACGACGGCCGTAGCGGGCGGCTGACGACCCAGCGCCAGATGCGCCGGCCCTATGACTGCTGCGACCAGGGGCTGGCCGTCGCCCACGTCTGCGCGCGCTGCGCCACGCGCATCGCGAGCAGCTCCCGGCTCGGTAGGATCCTATCGCGCATGTAGGTGAGCCTTTCGGAGATCGAATTCGACCAGCTGATGCCCGGAAAGGCCTCGATCCTGATGTTCGCCAGCGAGACGTCCGAGAGCCGCTGGCGTCGGGACATGTCTCGCAATCGACGCGGGCAGTCCGGTCTGAGTGTCGCGAGCACGTCGCCCGGTATGGCTTGCGGGTAGTAGCGCGCCACTAATTCCAATGGCGGCACCGCCCACCAAGGTGCCCGATCGCACCGGAACGCCAGCAGCCGCGCCCAATCATCGGTGCGCATGCGCGCTGCCAGCAACGCCAGGTCATGCAGCTGGATCAGCCGCAGTGCGCACCCCACCATGTTGCCGGCGGCGTGCAGCAGCAGATGGGCGAACAACGCCGCGACCGACGGATAGCTGTTCAGGCCCGGATGCGGCTGCGGCGGATGAATCAGTGCCGAGACATCCGCTATGCGCAGCGGCAGCCGCTCAGCGACCCGGGTGTGCAGATCGATCTTGATCGGACGGTCGGCGTGTTCGCCGAAACCGGCGGCGGCCGCTTGCACGACGGCTGTGGCCTGCTGCGCCGGCTCGAACTCGCGTTCCTTCCAGCTGACAGAGGTATTCAGGTACCCGAGCTCGTGCAGTATCTGGGTCACCCGCGGAAGCTCGGCTTCCACCACCAGCAGGTCCATGTCGGCCATCGGCCGCTCACCGCCCGAGTAGACGCCCAGCTGATGCAGGGCCGCTCCCTTGA
This sequence comes from uncultured Gammaproteobacteria bacterium, assembly GCA_963701975.1. Classification (GTDB taxonomy): domain Bacteria; phylum Pseudomonadota; class Gammaproteobacteria; order Steroidobacterales; family Steroidobacteraceae; genus FEN-1191. The sequence goes on along the minus strand of OY969692.1, from coordinate 766,902 downwards.
GCGGCACGATCGCGAGGCCCGAGCGGCGCGCATGCTCGTCGATGCGCGCCAGCAGCGCCAGTATGCGCTGATGCCGGACAGCGGTGTGAATCCGCTGCTGGCTGAGGAATCGCTGCCATTCCACGGGACCGCGCCAGCGCAACACATCCGCCAGCAGCGGTGTGACGCCCTGCAGAACAGCGGCGGCACGGGCCATGCTCCACTCGAACTCGGTCCAGTTCGGACTCGCGCTGCCTGGCCGCGCCAGCTCGGCGGCGAACAACTCGGTCGCCTGCCGCAGGGCAAGCTCCATATGGGGCAGCGGCGGCAGCTTGATCATTTCACACCGACAGCGCGATGCCGGCATCCGGGGCGGCATCGTCGTGGCGCCGGTACCGCTGTTCGCTGCTGATCAGGTTGTTCCATCTCTGCTGCAGCGACAATGTCGCCCGGCGGCAGTCTTCGGCGCGCTGCGCCGCATTTGCTTGCTGCGCCGACACCTGGTCGTGCAGCAGTTGGCGGACCGTGCGATAGAAATCGGAGCGATACGTTCCATGGAACATCATTTCCAGATCATCGCTCTCGTCCCAATGGGTCTTGGTGCCGAGCTGCGCCTTCACCTGGTCGTAGAATGGCGTGCCGGGCAGGGGATAGGAGACGCTGACGCCGACGTCGTCGGGGCGCGCCCGGTCGATCAGGTCGCGCGTCGCCAGAATGTCCTCCAGCCGCTCGCCCAGATAGCCGATCTGAATGAAGAAACCGACCCGGATATTCTCGGCCTTCAGGCGCGCGCGCGCGCTGAGGATCTCCTCGACCGTGATGCCCTTGTTCATCGCATTCAGCACCCGCTGGCTGCCGCTCTCGGCGCCGATCCAGGCTTCGGCGCAACCGGCTTCGGCCAGGGCGCGTGCCATCGCGACGCTGATCAGATCGGCGCGTGTCTGAATGCTGAACGGGATCGCACCGCCCGCCGCATGGGTGGCCTGCGCGAATTCGCCGATCCAATCGACGCGAAACCCGAAGATGTCATCGGCAAACCAGACGTGGTCGGGCCGGAACTGCCGCTTCAGCTCGGTCATTTCCGCGGCGACCTCGCGTGCACCACGCTGCAGATAGCGGTTACCCCAGATCGGCTTGGAGCACCAGTTGCAGCGAAACGAACAACCGCGCGAGGCCGCCATGTTCAGGCTGAAGTAACCATGCGATCGCATCCACAGGGTGCGATAGCGTTGCATGTCGATCAGGTCCCAGGCCGGTGACCCGAGCGCCTGCGCATCGGCGGCCGGCTTGGCGCCGCGGCTCACCGCCAGCCGGCCGTTCGCGATCGCGGCTACGCCCGCCTGGCCTTCGATCAGCTGCGTCACCGTGAGCCGCGGATTGGTGTCCAGTCGCGCAGTGAGCACCCGCAGCGCTGGCAGCCCTTCGCCGATCAGCACCGCGTCAGCTCCGGCGTCCAGGTACGGCTCCGGTGCATCCGACGCATCGGACCCGACGGCGATTACCCGGGCGCCGGCGGCGCATGCCAGGCCGATCATCTGGCAACTCGCCGCGCGCATGCGCTGCAGGCACATCTTGCTCAGGAAATTGAAGCTGTCCTCGTACAGCAGCACCAGCTGCGGGCTCGCGTCGCGCAACAGCTGCTGGTATTCCTCCAGCCCCTCGGCCAGCATCGCGTCGAACACGCGCACCGCGTGCCCGGCCTGGCGCAGGCCCGATGCCACCTGCAGCGTCGCCAGCGGCGGATACGGCTTGGCGCGCTCGAGCTGCTTGCGGTCGAAGCGCAGAAAGTACGAATGCGCAACCACGATGGACAGCATTGCTCGGGCCGTGATATTGCGGGGCTGCCGCGCCGCTAGAGGAACAGATGCACTTCGGCAAAGCCGAAGGTCTGGTTCTGCAGGTTGTTCTGTGGAATGCCCTGATAGCGCCGGAATCCGACCCGCGCCTGCAGGAACGGGATCGGCGTGAGCTCGTACACCGCGCTCCAGCGCGTCTGGCCATTGTTCGCGACAGTGCGTTCCGGATCGTAGAATTCGTAGGTCAGCTTGAGATTGTTGCCTCTGCAGATCGCCCAGTCCGCTTCCGCCAGGGCCGGAATCATGCTGCGCGTACCGTTGGGAAATCCGGCTTGCCGCACCAGGTCCGCTTCGCCGAGCCAGGCGATGGGTCCGGTCTTGACGCCGGCGAACACACCGTACATCTGCCGATTGCCGGCGTTGGCCTTGGTGAATGCACTGGCCACGCCAACGCGCCATATCGATTGCACGCGCACCAGCTGACCCGTGACCTGGTAGCCGGAGCCACCGCCCGCATTGGCGGATCCGTTCGTCAGGTCGAGCTGTCCCGACCAGTTCGCACGCTCCAGGCCGAATTCGATGCCGTTGTCCGGGGTCGTCATGTTGATGCCGGTGGCGGTGCGCACCAACGCGGTCTGGTCCTGCAGGCGCCAGCCGAATGGCAGATAGAAGCGGCCGGCCTTGAGATACCAGTCCGAGGTGTCGCCGTAGCGCGCGTACGCCTCCATGGTCTGTGCGGCGCCGGGCGCAACCTGCTCATCGACGTACAGGCCCAGCCGGCTGGGGATCAGCGTGACATCCGCATACATCCGGAACTGTTCGAGCGCAAACTGCTGCTGCGACGGCGATTGCGGCACCGTGGTGCGTGACCAGTCGGTTCTCAGGTCGCCGCCGACGCGCACGATGTCCTGCAGTACCTGTCCGAGCCACACGGGCGCATTGGCGGGAAGGGTGGTGGCTGGCATCACGTTCTCGGCGAACACCAGACCGAAGGTGTTGCGCAGGCCGCCGCCGGTCGGATTGACATGGCAGGCGACGCATTTGTAGCCCTGCTGCACGGCGAGATACGGCTCCGCCACCGCCACGCGCGGGCCGGCCCATGCCACGCACGCCAGCGCAAGCAGCAGCGGCGCGATGCGGCGGCGTGCCGCGCGACCAGGAGTCGTCATGGTGTGGCGGCCACGGTGAATCGGCTGATGATTTGATCGCCGTTGGCGCCGGCTGCTGGCAGCGCGGCGAGGGCCTGGCCATCGCGGGCGCTGAGCCCGGCACCGGGCTGGCCACTGAGCACGATCTGATAGTCGCCGGCCATCAACGGCGCGCGCGGCGTCAGCAGCAGCGCGCGCGGATTGGCCGCCGGCACCGACGGATCGATGGCGACCGCGATCGTCGACTCGGCTCCGGCGGCAGCAACGCTGCGTTCCAGGCGCACTGCGGTGGTATCGACGCGCGTGGCATCCAGCTCGCGCGTGAATCCGACCACGATCCTGGTGGGCGGCACGGGCAGCACGTCCCGGTCTTCCGGCGCCACCGAGGCGATGCGGAAATCCGCCGCCGCCATCGTGCCGGCCGACGCTCCCGGCTGCGCGCCGTCGGTGATCCACTGGACGATGAAGGCGATGGTGCTCGCGGGTAGCGGCGTTTCGCCGAGCGGCATCTGTGCGCCGACCGCGGCATGCCCTTGGAGCTTCTGGATGATGTAACTGTTGGTCGGGTCGCCCGGCTTGACGCGATCGAGGCTCGGCACCTCGGTGCTGGGGATATTCACCAGCAGGTTGTAGCTGTGCGTCGCATCCAGCATCAGGCCTTGCGGGGCGGTGGCGCCGATGTGGCACACCGAACAGATCGGTGTGAACACGTTGGCTTGTATGGCGTCGAAGTTGGCGGACAACGGCACCGGGCCGCCCGAGCTCGATCCGTTCAGCGGCTGTCCGCTGCTGTCGAGGCCAACGCCACTGCCCGAGCAGGCACACAGCCAGATGCAGAGCACAGCCGAGGCCGCTTGAGCGGTGCGAATGAGAGTCGTCACATCGGTAGGTGCCGGCGGCCGTACTGACGGTTTTATCCGATGCGCGGCGCTGTCCGGCGCAACCGGCCCGCGCCGGCCGGCGAGCCTATCGGCGGCGGCCGCGCAGGCTCGAGTAGACGGCCTGAAAGCGCGCGGCGGTGAAATCGGCGTCTTCGCGCGTGGCGCGCCTCAGAGCCTCGCGAGCGATGCCGAGGCGCAGGTGTTCGTCGGCGAGCAGCCGCCTGATGGCGCCGGCGAGGGCGACCGGATCGCCGACCGGTACCGCGATCGCAGCTTCCGGCGCCCATTCCGCGACATGCCCGACGGCAGTTCCCACCGTCGGCACTCCGGCCACGGCGGCCTCCAGCATCGCCAGTGGGCCGGCCTCATGGCGCGACGAGACGATCATCAGGTCCGCTGCCTCCACCACCGGACGCAATTGCCGTTGGGTCAGAAAGCCACGGAATCTGACCTGCCGGGACAGCCCGTATTGTCCCGCCAGCGCCTGGATCTCGCCGTGCAGCGTATCCTCGCCGACGACATCTGCCTCGAAGCGCACGCCGGATCGGGCCAGAACGGCAAGCGCGCGCAGCAGGGTGGTTTGATCCTTGACCCGATTGAGACTGGCGACCTGGATCAGTCTCGCCAGCCGGCCGGGCTCGCGCTGCGCCGGATTTCTCGTTGGCCACCTGGCGAGATCGACGCCGAGCGGCAGGCGCTGTGCTGGCACACCCAGCTGCGCCAGCGCCTGGATCATGCAGCTACTCGCTGCGGTGACGGCGGACGCGCCGCGCAGCACCAGCGCTTCGCGCACGCGTCCGTGCCAGTTCAGCCGGCCGCCGTAGCCGATCTCCCGCAGTGCCACCAGCTCGCCGCCGGCCACATGGACCACGCTTGGAATGCCAAGGATCCTTGCCGCCGTCACCGCAATCTCGCCGCAGGCGCCGGACCAGATGGCATGTACGACGCTGAACGGCGAGGCGCGATGTACCGCCCCTATCGCGAGCAGCGCCCGCAGACGGGTGTGACGCGAGCCGATGTTGTGGATGCGAGCCCCCGCCAGATCCCAGTCACAGGCCTCAGGCTCCTGTCTCAAGGCGAATACGTGAACATCGTCTTGCGCCGACAGCCGCGCGATCAGAGCCAGCAGCGCAGGGATCACGCGGTACTCGCCCGATCGATCAACCCCTCCCGGTACTACCAGCGCGATGCGCATCATCTGGGTGAGTACCGGTCCGGAACCGAATGGTTTGAAAGGGCCATGGCAGGCGCAGAAAGGTCGTTTCGGCCGTTGTCCGCTCCATCAAAGTCTGACAGGCTTCGGTCGGCTTCCCATGGACCGATCACCCATCCCATTGACGGCGGCTTCGGATTGCAGCGAGCCGCGATTGCGCGAGACGCAGGACGCGTTCGACAGTGTCGCCGCCGACTATGACGGGCCGCGCGGCAACAATCTTCTGATTCAGGACATGCGTGCGGAGATGTGGCGCTGGCTCGATGCCACCTTCGCCCCTGGCAGCCGATTGATCGACATCGGCTGTGGAACCGGTCTGGACGCCGTACGCATGGCGCGCCTTGGACACCAGATCACTGCCACCGACTGGTCGCCGCAGATGGTGCGGCGGACCGACGATCGCGCGGCGCGCGAACGACTGCAGCCGCGCGTGCAGGCGATCGCGCTGGGCGCACAGCAGCTCTGCCGCCTGAACGGCGCGGGCAGCTACGACGGCGCCTATTCCAATCTCGGTCCGCTCAATTGCGCTCCCGATCTGGCCGAGGTATCCCGTGAGTGCGCGCGGCTGCTCAGGCCCGGCGGTGCGCTGGTGTTCAGCGTGATCGGCCGCGTGTGTCCGTGGGAGATTGCGCACTACCTGCGGCGGCGTCAGTGGGCGCGGGTGAAGCTGCGCTTTGCGCGCGGCTTCGTGCCGGTGAGCATGAACAAGCGCACCATCTGGACCCACTACTACCGGCCGCGCGAGTTCTTTCATGCCTTCAGGCGCGAGTTCGCGCTCAGCCACTTTCGCGGGCTGTGCCTGTTCGCGCCGCCGCCATACTTGAGCTGGGTGCGCGAGCGTCACCCACGCTGGCACCAGCGCTTGTGGCGTCTGGATCGACGCGTGGCCGGTTGGCCGTTGCTGCACAACGTCGGCGATCATTTCCTGATCGTGATGACAAAACGCTAGGCGCGACCGCATGGCAATCAGCGCGCAAAGCTCGAGGCTGGTGGTAGGTGGAGAATACGACCGGGCGATATCGGCCTTGGAGTCGGATCGTCGCGCCCGCTCGGCATTTCAGGATCTGGTCTTGAGCATTGCGCCACCTGGCGCCGCGCTGTTTGACTTCGGTGCGGGGACGGGAATCGACGCACGCGTCTATGCCGAGCGCGGCTTCACGGTCGGAGCGTATGACGTCGACCCGGAAATGCGCGAGTACTTCGCGATCCGCTGCCGCGAGCTGATCGAGGCGGGGCGAATCACGCTCGACGCCGGCAGCTATCCCCAGTTCCTGGCCTGCAACGCGGTCAATGGCGGGCAGCGCGTGTCCCTCATTACCTCGAACTTCGCGCCGCTCAATCTGATCGCAGACCTCAAGACTTTGTTTGAAAAATTCCATGCGCTCACGTTGCCGGACGGGAAAGTGCTCGTGAGTGTGCTCAATCCCTGCTTCATCGGTGACCTGAAATACCGCTGGTGGTGGCGAAATTGCATGCGGCTGTGGCGCGTCGGCCATTATTCCGTGGCCGGCGCCCAGGCCGCCATTACCCGGCGGCGGCTGGCCGATTTCGCGCGACAGGGCGTGCCCTATTTCGAGTTGACGCGCGTTTTCCGGGGATTGCCGCGCCACCGGGGGCGACATGACGCCGGCATCGACATCACCCTCGGCGGCCGCTACGCCTGGCTGCGCCTGGCCACAGGTCGCTTCATGTTTCTGCTGTTCGAGAAGCGGGAAATCGGCAGCCACGACGGCGCAGATCAGCGAGCTCCCGCGCCCAGCAGCATCTCATCCACGAACGACGCCCGCTCGCGTGAATAGCTCGCCCGCAGGTGGTTGGAGTCAATATACAGCGGCATGCCGTCCGCGCTGGTCGCCGGACAGAGCGCGCCGTCGCACAGCGTGGCGCGCGGATCGATGGCTATCGCGCCGGTCTGCGTGGCGATGTTGCGCAATCGGCCCATCAGCGGCGTCACGAACGACTCGAACGCTCCGGCGTCGACGCGCCGTCCGCCGTCTACCTCGATACGTCGGGGAAAATGCAGCGACAGCCGCAATTGTGGTGGCAACATCGAGGCTGGATCGAACCTCGGCGAGGTCGGATTCGACAGCACGATGAATACCCTGCGGCCGCTCGCTACCAGCCTCGCGACCGTAGTTCGGAATTGTTCCAGGACGATCTGCGTGCCGGGCGAGTCGAGCTGCAGCGGCGTTCGGGCGGGATCTTGTACCCGATAGATACGCTGCACGGAGTCCTCGATCGAATACTCTCCCAGCAGATACCATTCCCAGAAGGCACCGAACACCACGGTGTCGACGTCGGGTCGAGAAGCCTGTTCCATCGCGTAGTGGAAGAAGCCCGGGCAGTCCCGCCCGCGCGAGACGCTGTTGATGCCGGGCAGGGGGGGACATTGATAATACGTGACTAATATCGCCGATCGTGCGGTATCGGCCTGCGATTCGACCACGCGCGCGACGCGCGGCCAATACTGTTGCATGTGCGAGTCGCCGATGAACAGCGCCTTGCGATCGGCTCGACCCGGCAGCGTCCGTGTCGGGAATTCACGGCGCCCGCCGGAATTCGGTCCGTCGGAATAGTGCCTGTCGGCTAGCGCTTCGTCCCATGCCGTGAAGGCCGGTCCCGATAATCGGCCCGGAATCCAATGCGCGCCCAAAGCCGCTCCCGCCACGGCGAAGATCGCCAGTCCGGCGAGCAATCCCGGTACCGTCCTGCGCACCGGCATGCCGTAGCGTATCGGCGTCTCCACCCATCGATTGGTGGCGTAGGCGGCGCCGAATGCGATGACGAGCGTGGCTGCCGTCACGGCAAGCGGCGCGGCATGCCCGAGGACAATCCGCACGAACGAGAACAGCGGCCAGTGCCACAGGTACAGCGGATAACTGATCCGTCCGACGAATGTCATCGGCGCGCTGCTCAGAATGAGTCGATTCACCGGCGCGAGCGGTCCCGCCGAGATGAGGAGCGCCGCGCCGGCGGTCGCAATGACACTGGATATGGCGGGAGGCGTCCGGTCCGCATCGGAAAACGCCACTACCGCGGCAAGCAGCGCCGTTCCCGCGACCGAACCGGCCAGCACGGCGTATCCGCGCAAGCTGCCGCGCGAGCGCGTATCTGCGCCGGACATCACGCGTTTGGCCGGTCGCCAGGCGGCCAGCATGCCTCCCACGGCCAGCTCCCATGCTCTGGATGTGGGCAGGTAGAAGTACCGTATCGGCGCATGCCAGATGCCCCAGATACTGATCGCCAGGGAAATGGCGGTCACGACGACCAACACGCGCATCGTCATGCCGTAGCGCACAGCCAGCAGCAGCAGCACGGGCCAGCCGAAGTAGAATTGCTCCTCTACCCCGAGCGACCAGAGGTGCAGCAGCGGCGCCGACTCGGTGCCTTTATCAAAGTAGCCGGCGCCTGTCTGCGCGAAGAACACGTTCGCCAGAAATGATGCGCACCATGCGATCGATCTGCCGAGCCATTGCAGCTGCTCGGAATACAGTGTGAACCAGCCGAACAGGGTGCATGCCGCCAGAACCACCAGCAGCGCCGGCACGATGCGCCGCACGCGGCGTTGATAGAATGCGCCGAGACTGAAGGTCCCCGCCTGCAAACCGCTCAGAATGATCTGTGTGATCAGATAACCGGAGATGACGAAGAACACATCCACGCCGATGAAGCCGCCGCCCCGATACTTCGGCAGGGCGTGGTAGGCAACGACCAGTCCGACGGCCACGGCGCGCAGCCCATCGATATCGGGCCGATACGCCACCGAAACGTCGCGAACCCGTGCCGGCCGCGAGGCGACTCGCGTCGCTTCGACGCCTGGCGCCGGGCATGGCCACGTGTCGGGAAGCATGGCTCAATGCCGCTTCAGTGGGCGCCAACCATTCGCCGGAAGGCTTCCGAGCTCTTCAGCAACCCTTCATAGCTTCCGTCACCGGTGCGCCTGCCGTTTTCGAGCTGGTAGATCACGTCACACGAGCGCACGCTGCTCATCCGGTGCGCAATCAGGATGGTCGTGTAGCGGCCGCGCAGCCGTTCCAGCGTTGCCATCAACTCCTGCTCGGTCAGACCATCCAGGGCATTGGTGGCCTCGTCCAGCAGCAGCACCGATGCTTCCCGGTACAAGGCGCGGGCAATGCCGATTCTCTGTCGCCGGCCGCCGCTCAACCCGATGCCTCGCTCGCCAATCCTGTGGTCGTACCCCTCCGGCAGCGTACTGATGAAATCCTCCAGTTGCGCCAGCCGCGCTGCCTCGAGCAGTCGCGTTCGATCGATGGCCGCGGCCGGAACTCCCAGCGCGATGTTCTGTGCAATGCTCGTGTCCAGCAACGAGATGGTTTGCGGCACGTAGGCGATCCGGGACTGCCAGGCCGCGCGATTGGAATCGTCGAGCGCATTGCCATCGACTGATACCGCGCCGGCCGCGGGCACCAGCAACCCGGCGATCAGGTCCACCAGCGTGGTCTTGCCGGAGCCGTTGGCACCGACGATGCCGATCGCGGCCCGCGCCGGAATGCACAGCGACACGCCGTTGAGCGCCCAGGGTTGATCCGCCGCGTAGCGGAACGACACGTCGGTGAGCCTTATTTCATGACGCGGTCGGCCGTGCCACTCGCCGCGCCCCCTCGAGGCGTTTGCCGTGGCGGTGGCCGGCGTTGCGCTTCGCGCCCGCTGCAGATCCGGCGCAATCAGCGCAAGCGCCGCGCGATCGGCGCGGATTCTGACGATCGCGGCGAACACCTGTTGCAGCGTCGGCAGCAGGCGATACGCGGCGAATGCCAGGAACGTCAGCTGTCCCAGCCGCGGACCGACTCCACCCTCGCCAATGCCCAGCACCAGCGCCAGACCGACCAGGCCCGCCGCGGCGACGCATTCCATGATGTATCGCGGAGTCTGCGCGACGAACTGACTGTGCGAGGCGGCGCGCGCGAACGATCCGCTGGCCCGCGCGAATCGGTCGCGGAAGAAATCCTGGACTTGCAGCAGGATGATCTCCTTGACGGCTCCCAGGCTCTCGATGACAACCCGCGACTGTTCGGTCGCGAAGCGCGACTGGGCATGTCCAAAGCGCAGCAGTCGGTCGCGCACGATGAGGTAGATCAGGGCATAGCCCCCGGCCAGCCCGGCGATCATCGCGACGGCAATCGCGGGCTTCACCACCAGGATCGAGAGGATGATGAACACTGCCGTCACCAGGTTGGTAACCAGCGTAAAGGCCTGTTGCAGCATGCCGCTGGTCACGCGGGCCGGCTCGTGCACCACGTTGTTGAACAGCGTCGTGCTGTTGGTGGTGGTGTGAAAGCAGTACGGGCGTGACAGGTAATCTGCGAACAAGGTCGTTTGCAGCTCGGTGCCGATGCGCAGCGCCAGGCGATTCATCGCCAGGCAACCCGACACGTTGATCAGATTGGCCAGCAGCATCACCCCAATGAACACCAACCCGAGCACCACCAGGAAACCATGCTGGTTGGTAAACCCGCCGTGGAGGTACATCCGGTGCAACGGCTCGAAACGATCGATCAGGCGCGGGTCACCGAGCACCGCGAAGAACGGGGCGATTGCCGCCATCCCGATGATGGTGGAAAAGGCCATGGCAATCGAAATGGCCTGCGCCGCCACTACGCTGCGCCGTTGTGGCGCTGTCAGGATGCCCCAGAACTCAACCAATGGGCTCATGCGCTTTGGATCCGGTGGCGGTGGCGGTAGCTGCGAACCAGGGCTCGTAACGCAGCCGGCGCACAGGCGCGCGTCGTTGCCGCCAGCGCTCTGAGCCAATCCTTGGGGCAGCGCCATGAGTGCGGCACGCTCGCCAGTAGAGTGCCGAGCGCGGCGAGCCGCTGTCCCGACGCCGCCTGGCTTCGCGCCAGTCCCGCGGACATCTGCGCGCGCAGCTTGCGCAGGATCGGATCCAGATGACCGCCGCCCGCACGCAGCGCCTTGTCGAATACCCGTCTGCGATCGCGCCAGGCGATGATGTCGCTGCCGGAGTGCTGGGCGTGACGACGTATCAGCGTCAGCGGCTCATCGATGCCATCGATTTCGCTGTGCGCGGCCAGCCGGAACCAAAGCTCGTCGTCGTAACACATGACCAGCTCTTCATCGAATGCCCCCAGCTGCTCCAGCAGCTGCCGCGATACCACGACGCTCGGAAGCGCGATCACGGTTCCCTCCCGCAGCAGCCTTTCCAGGATCCAGCCCGCCGGGGCCGGCCAGTGTGTGACGTGCGCCGAGACGATCGGACGACCTGATCCATCCACCAGAGCGAACCTGGTGTAACTCCACCTGCGCGCGGGGTGACGGCGCAGCGAGGCAAGCTGAATCTCAAGCTTCCCGGGCAGCCACAGATCGTCCGAGTCCAGAAAAGCGACATACTCGCCGCGCGCCTGGCGCAGCGCGACATTGCTCACTACCGATGGTCTGCCGGTGTGCGCCAGCCAGATCACCTTGACGCGCGGATCATCGAGTGATTGCAGGTACGCTCGGGTGGCGGCGTCCGAGCCGTCGTCCGCGATGATCAGTTCCCACTGCGTGAAGCTTTGTGCGAATACCGATTCGATCGCGGGCGGAAGGTATTCCAGGCGATTGTAGGCAGGCAGAATGATCGACACGGCCGGCGACATCGCGGCAGCTCCTAATGCGCCCGCAGCGCCGTGCTCTCTTCAGGCCGAGTCTTCGAAACCTGAGAGCTGCGTGTTCGCTGCAGCACATCCTCATACATGGCCGCGAGCTTCCGGCCCAGCGCGTCGAACGACAGCTCGCGATCGAAATGAGCACGCACGGCGCAGCGCATCGGGCTGTCAAGCTGCCCCGCGATCGACCGCAATGCTTCGCACAGCGCGCGTGGATCGTCGCATGGCCACAGCATTCCCACCGCGCCGGAGCCGGTCAGCGAACGAAACGACTGGATATCCGTGACCACCGGCGGCAATCCACAGGCGAGCGCTTCGATCAGGGAATAGCCGCTGCCTTCCCGGTGGCTGCCGAGGACGAACAGATCAGCCGCCCGCATCAGCGACTCGATCCTTTCGTGTGGGACACGCCCGAGCAGGTGCACCCTGTGGCGCAGATGCCCATCGGTTGCGATCCGATCCTGAACCTCGCGCAGCAGCGGCGCGGCTCCGAAGCAGCAGTACAGCTGCAATCGCGGCAATGCGCGGGCTGCGGCACTGATACCCGCAAGGACAGTCAGCGGATCCTTGTTGGCATCCAGGTGCCCGACCCACAAAACGGCCGGCTCGCCCTCGACGCCGGTCGTGGCGCGCGCCTGTTGTCGGTCCCCGGGCGCAAAGCGGCTGGTGGACTCCGGGACCTCGTACAGACGCGTCGCCGGGTGTACCAGGCCAGCCCGGGCGAAGGCTTGCGCCTGCCCCAACGCGCAAAATGCAATTCCCGCTGCGGCCGCCATGCCGCGCCGCCATAGTGGCCGCCGCCAGCCTCGCGGTGCGCCGTTCGCATGATCCTGCAGGATGATTGGAATCCCCGGGGCAAGCGCGGCCAGTGCCAGCACATGCCGGGGAAAGCCGAGGCCGTGAACGTGAAAAACGTCTGGCGACAGCTGGCGCAGCAATTCGCGGAATGCGGTAGCGGACCCGCCGCTCGCCGGCGCGTCGCCGAATGGCTGGAAGTAGTAATGCACGCCAGCGCGTGCCAGGCGCTCGGAGTGCGAACACGCCTGGACAACCGATACGCGAATGCCGGGTCGGGATGCGGCTTCGGCGACATCAACCAGAGTAGGCCATGCGTCCAGCAGCTGCGCCGGCGAGCGTCCCTGAGGATCGTTGAAGAAGCTGATCTGTACGACGTGTGGCAACTGGCGCGGCATGATGGTCACAAGCTCATGACACGTGGGTCCCATTGACGGATCAGTTTCCTCGAGAGGCGCAGTTCCCAGGGGTCATCGTAGCGCTTGAATCGATAGCGCCAGGAGGCCAGCGCCCGCAGCGCGGATTTGCCCCAGGAAGAGGCGCGGATGTCCATGATGGTCGGAAATCTGCAGCCCAACACCGTCGTGAAATCGACAATTCGCCGTCGCAGGCGCGCAGACAGCCAGGGTGCATCCTGGTGGCACCAGTAAGCCCGCCACTGCGGCTCGGCCCATTCATCCGCGCTACGCGGAAACACGACGGGTCTGCCTGCGCAATCGCGCAGCTCGCTCTGCAGGCGCACGGCGGCCACATTCCTGCTGTCGTGGCGCTGAGGCAGCGGAGTGTAGATGTAGATCATGACTTCCGTTGCCGGATGCATGCGCTTGATCATGCGAATGAACTCGAACGTTCTCTCGGTCTCACCCTCGGGGTCCTGCGGCGGCGCCAGCATGAACGACAGCTCCGGAACCACTCCGTGGCTGCGACATGCCTCGATCGCTGCCAGGGTCTGGTCGGAGCGCGTGCCTTTGCGGATATCGTGCAGCAGCCAATCGCTCGGGGACTCGGCACCGATGTATGCCATGCGCAAGCGGCTCTTCCTCACCAGTGCCCAGGAGGCTTGCGACAGATTCACCAGAGCGTCGGAACGCGCGAAGCACCACCATGGCAGCTCGAATTTCGCCATGACGTCGAGCAGCGGCACCATGTCCACTTCACGATCGAAGAAGTTGTGGTCGTAGAACTGGATGCCATCCACGCCGAGTCGATTCTTCAGAAATTCCAGATCCTGCTCGAGCCGCGCCGCCGGCGGCAACGCCGTCTTGCCGCGAAACATCGCGGCGACTCCGCAGAATGTGCAGCGAAACCTGCAACCCAGGGCAGCCTGGTAGCCGGCGGTGCGCCGGCCGAGATAGGTCCGGGTCAGATATTGCTGCGGGTTTTCCAGACTGCCGTAGGGCAGCATCCGATTGAGGCTGGACGCGGAAAACGCGCGTTCCCTGTTGTGCACGCCGTGACCGTCGCGACGCCAGCTCAACCCGGCAATCGAGTCAAGCGCTTCGGTGCGATGCGCAGCAAGCGCATCCAGCAGTTCGGCGAGCGTGTCCTCGCCCTGCGACCTGACGGCGTAGTCGACGTAAGGCGCATTCAACGTCGCTTCGGGGCATACGGTCGGAAAGGCGCCACCCCAGATGATCGGCACATCAGGCCGCTTCTCGCGGATTGCTCTCGAGACCGCGATCGCCGCACTGAGCTGCGGTCCCCCCATGACGGTAACGCCCACGCAGTCGGCCAGCCCTTCATCGACGGCGCGTGCGGCCGTGGAGACGAAGTCGCGATCGACATTGCCGTCGATGATGGTCGGTCTGTGCCTGCCCTCGAGCGACGCGGACAGGCTCATGACCGCGAGCGGAAATCGGGCGTGCCGCCGCGCCGTGATCGTCGGGTTGATGAGCAGGATGCGCTGCGGGGCCGTCATGAGAGCCTCTGGACCGGCAGAATCCAGCGTGTGAACAGCATCTCGAACGGCCATCGATAGTTGTCGGTGCTGCAGCGGTAACGCGCGAGTTGCTGCAGCAGGGCCTTGTCGCGCGACATCCGTTTCCAGGCCAGCTCGTGGAAGAACTTGAAGCGCTCGATCAGCCTGAACTTCTCCGGCGACACCCAGGGGCCGGGCATTCCCGCCACGTAGTCGAATTGCGCCCATGCCTCGAGTGTCTCGGGCAGGCGAAAGCCGCGGGCGACGGCTTCAATCACGAGTTCGCTGCCCGGATACGGCTTGAAGTAGTAGATCGGGGTCAGGAAGTCCGGGCTGAGCGACCGCAACTTCTTGGCGCAGTCGAGCGTGGCCTGAATGCTCGCGTCGCTTTCGTCCGGGAACCCGACGATGAACGGGAAATGGCCGGCGATGTCGTACTTGAGCATCTTCTCCGCGGTCTGGAACACCTGCTCGATCTTGATGTCCTTGCGGATGCGCTTCAGCATCTCGTTCGACCCGGACTCCACGCCGACCAGCAGGCGGCGCAGGCCGGACTGCTTGCATCGCGCCCAGACCTCGTCGGTCATGCGGATTCCCTGATCGGCCCGCATGGTCGCCGCCCAGGTGATCCTCATGCCGGACTCGACGATCCGGTCGGCGAGCGACTGGACGCGGTCGCGCTTCGTGAAGAACGTCTCATCCTGGAAGTTGACGTCATTGAAATGGTACTGGTCCCAGAGCTGCTTCAGTCTGATCGCCATCCGCGTCGGCTCGAGCCCGACCCACTTGCGGCCATAGACGAACGGGTCCGAGCAGAACGCACACCGGAAGTTGCAGCCCTGTGAGGAGATGTAGTCGAGCTGCCGCTTGCCCTTGAGCTCGAAGTAGCGCTCCACCGGAATCAGTCGGTAATCGTGCGCGCGAAACTTGTCAACCGGCGCCAGCGGTCGCGGCGGATTGTCGTGGATGGTGCCGTCGGGGAGCCGCACGGTGCATCCGGCGCACCCTTGGAGTGTGCGGCCTTCGGCCAGGCGACGCACGATGTCCGCGAACGTCGCTTCGCCCTGCCCGCGCACCGTGACGTCGACCGAGGGCTCGAGCAGACACTCGCGCGCGAACATCGACGGATGCCACCCGCCCCAGACCACCGGCAGATCGGGCCGCGCCCGCTTCGCCGCGCGCGATATCCGCAGCGCATCGGAGATGGGAGCCCCCGTCAGTACGGTAACGCCGAGGCACAGCGCGCCATCGATATGGGATCGCACGGTGTCTTCCGCGTGCGCATCCAGACGTCCGTCGATCGTGATGATCTCGTAGACGTCCGGATCGAGCTCAGAGCCGATGGCCAGCAGTGCCAGCGGCATCGTGAAGAATACCGCCTGAGGATTGTAGAGCACGACCTTGTGCCGACGGTCCTTGCGCGGCGCACCCGTCGTTGCACTGTTCCCCGCAGCCGGCGCATCCATCATGGTGCCTTCTGCGGGTTCGGCAGCATGAGCCTGAAGACTGCCAGCTTCTCGTTGACGAACCGGCGCTCGGCCCACAGCGCGATGGAAAATCCGTGTCTGCGAAATCCGTCGAGAAAGAGCATCGCATCGCCGAAGGTCAACAGCAGCACGAGCGCGGATCCGCCCGGCTTCAGGTGACTGCCAAGACCGGCTGCGAATCGCTCCGCGACGTCGTTCGAGCGCCAGGCACGATCGCGATCATCTCGCGGGGTGCCCTGCAGGAATGGCGGGTTGAACAGCACGAGATCGAAGCGCTGTGCAGCCACGGGCTCGAACAGGTCGCCATGGCGTATGTCAACCTTGTGTTCGAGATTGTTCAGCAGCGCGTTGATGCCGGCGCAGCGCACGGCGGCCATGTTGATGTCCACCGCCACAACGCGGCGTGCGTGCCTGGCGGCAAGCACCGCGCACACTCCGGACCCGGTGCCCATGTCCAGCACCTCCGAATCGGCGTCCACGAGCCGCGAATCGATCTGGGCCGCGAGGAACTCGCCGGTGCGGGGGACCTTGGGATTGAACACGCTCGGCGTCACGATGAACGGCGCCTCGTGCACCCACTCCAGTCGGAAGTCATCGTATCGGTCTTTGCCTGCGAGCCGGTAGACGGCGGTCATCAGCCTGCCCGCGAGGCGCTCGAACCAGGCAAGGCGCGCGGGGCGCAGCGAATCCTGCGTCGACAGCACCGGACGTGCCTGCGTCAGATCAAGCATTTGCGTTCCGGCGCGGCAGGAAGTCAGCGGCAGCGCGACGGCCCGGTTCACGCCACAGCGAGCAGACGCAGGTCGCACATTCGGAGCGAGCTCCGGCGCCAATGTCTTCGCGCAACGCGAGCATCGAGTCGCCGTTCAGAACGACTCCAAGCTCGTCCTGCGCTCGCGCGCCGATCGGTCCGGGAATGAAGAAACACGGGTTGACTCGACCTCTCGCGTCGATCACGGCGGAGAACTCGGGCGCGTTGCAGTGCACCGGGGGAAACGCACCCGCCCCGCAGACCGCTGCAAAGTACTGGTGGATGCGCCGCAGCCTGCGTGGACTCTCCGCGATGAAGCCGGAGCGAAAGTCCTCAGCATGGTCGCGCTCCACGCGGCATAGAATCTGCTCGAGCTCGGGCAGGTCGCGCAGCTGCAGAGCGAGATCCGGCATGACGCCGTCCACTCGGCCAAACGCATGGGGGTTGGCGACGTCGACGGCCACAAACGAGACCTGGTGGGCGCCCAGCCGCCGCGCCAGCTCGATGAACTCCGGAAGCTGCCGGTAGTTCGCAGCCTGGACGGTGACTCGCACGCCGACGGGCACACCGGTACTCGCAGCGGCACCAATTCCTGCACACACCCGCTCGAACGCATTCAAACCCCGGATTGCGGCGTAGGTCTCGGCGTTGACCCCATCGAGCGACACCGTCATTGCTTCGAACAACTGCGAAGCACGAGCCGCATGCTTGGCCAGCGAAAGACCGGAGGTCAGCAGCCAGACCCGCAAGCCGCTTGCCTTGAGCAGCTGCGCCATCTGCGCCCACTCCGGATGCAGCAGCGGCTCCCCGCCCGATATCAGCGCCACCTGGGTTTGCAGCCGCGTGAGGCTTGGCAGCAACCGCGAGACCAGTTCGAGGCTCATGTCCGACCTGCCGTGGCGCCAGTAATCGCAGGTCACACAGCGTGAATTGCAGCGCTCGGTCAGATACAGCGTGACCAGCGGCAGCTGTTGAAGCCGCCGATCATCCGCGGCAGCGGGCACGGAATTCACTGCCTGCAGGCGGCAATTGATGCGCCGCCGCATGGGATGGCAACTCGGCGTGTTAGCATCCGCGTCGTTCCCGCATGCCTATCTGTCAAACGCACCGGCGCGAGCCATTGGTTTCTCCACGTCAACGGCACCGACGGCTCAGGCCGCCGGTCGTGATTCTGCTGCCGCGTTGCGATCATTCATCGGGAGGGCCGGCACCTGAGCTGGACAGCACACTCGCTATAAGTGCCTCCTGGAAGAGCTTTGGTTGCTTCAGCGGCGCAGAACATGGCCTGAGGTCGGATATTTAGGGCACTGGAATGAAGAGGCTCACGGAGCATGACGCGACCGCGCAGGCCGGACTGCTGGGTGACACGGCAGCACGCGACTATTCGGGCAAGCTGAGGCAATTCAACGCGTTTGCGCAGCCCGAGCTGCGAGCCGCCATCGAGAGCCTGGGACTGCAGCCGGGGATGCGCGTGCTCGACGTCGGCTGTGGGACCGGCGAGGCCCTGGCCTGGCTGGCCGATGCGGTCGGCAAGGACGGCGCGGTCATCGGCATCGAGCTCGCGGCGGCCCATGCAACGATGGCCCGGGCCAATGCGGCGCCCTCGGCACTGGTGCTGCAGGCCGACCTGATGCGAGCGCCGTTGCGCGGCGGCGCATTCGATCTGATCTGGTCGGTGAATACCATCAATCATCTGCGCGATCCGCTCGCCGGCGTACGGTCTCTGGCCGCGCTGCTGCGGCCGCGCGGCCGCATTGCCCTCGGCCAGAGCTCGTTGCTGCCGGATATGCTGTTCGCGTGGGACGCGCGGCTCGAACGGCTCACCACCGAAGCGGTGCGCCAGTACTACCGTGATCGCTACGGCCTGAGCGAGCTCGACCTGACCGCGGTGCGCTCGCTGCTGGGTTGGCTGCGGGGCGCTGAGCTGGCAAACGTCAGCGTGCGCACCTCAACGCTCGAGCGCACCTCGCCACTGGATGCCGCGAGCGAGAACTATCTGCGGGACGTCATCTTCCGCGATACCTGGGGCGAGCGGCTGCGGCCATACCTGTCCGCCCAGGATTTCGATCAACTGGCACGGCTGTGTGATCCGCACAGTCCGGAATATGCGCTGCGGCGGCCGGACCTGCATGTGGTGCAGACCTTCACGCTGGCGGTGGCGGAAATTCCACGATGACCAGAAGTCGCGCAGGCAAGGGCTGAACCTGCAGCGATGCGGTCAGCGCATGGTCACCATCTCTTCGGCACTGGTCGGATGAATCGCGACGGTGTCGTCGAAGTCGGCCTTGGTCGCGCCCATGCGCAGCGCCACCGCAAAGCCCTGCAGCATTTCGTCCGCGCCCTCGCCAATGACATGGATGCCGACGATCTTCTGTGTCGGGCCGGCGGTGATCATCTTCATGTGCTCGCGCGGCTTGCGCGTCGTGAGCACGTGGTACATCGGCATGAAGGTGGACGTGAATACCCTGACCGTGTCGCCATAGCGCGCCCGGGCATCGTCCTCGGACAGGCCCACGCTGCCGACCGGGGGATGGCTGAACACCACCGACGGAATGTTCTCATAGTCCAGCTTGCGTCCCGCCTGCCCGCCGAACAGCCGATCCGACAGCCGCCGGCCGGCGGCGATGGCGACCGGCGTCAGGGCCGCTCGCGGCGTCACATCACCGATGGCATAGAGATGCTGCAGATTGGTCTGCTGCAGGTCATCGGTGATGACATGTCCCATCCAGTCGACGCTCACGCCCAGCTTCTCCAATCCCATGTCCACCGTCCTCGGCGCGCGGCCCACCGCCCAGATCAGGCAATCGAAGTGGCCGAGCACGCGGCCGTCCTCGACCGTGAGCTCGAGCAGCCCGGCGGCGTTGCGCGTCAATGACTTTGGTACCGCGCCGGTGGCGATGTCGATACCTTCCTCGCGCATGATCTGCATCAGCGAGTCGCCGAGCATCGCATCGAAGCTGCGCAGGATGCGCTCGTGCCGCAGCACCACGGTGGTACGCGAGCCCAGTGCCGAGAAGATTCCGCTGAGCTCCGCGGCGACGTAACCGCTGCCGACCACGGCCACGCTGTCCGGGCGCGCGCCGAGCTCGAAGAATCCGTCGGAGGTGATGCCAAGCGCGGCGCCGGGCAGCCGCGGTACCACCGGACGGCCACCGGTTGCGATCACGATGCTGCCGGCCGACAGCACCCGCTCGCCGACCTGTATCGATTGCGGCGTCAGCAGCCGCGCATGGCCGCGCAGCAGCTCGACCTGGCGCTTGATGAGGTTGCGCTCGTAGATCGCGTTGAGACGGGTGATGAACTCGTCGCGCATCTGCCGCAGCAGTGCCCAGTCGTGCCGGTACGCCGAGACATCGAAGCCGTAGCCGGCCGCGTCGCGCAGCGCGTGCGCCAGCTCGCCGGCATTCCACATGACCTTCTTCGGCACGCAGCCGACATTGACGCAGGTGCCTCCGAGGCGGCCCATTTCCACCACCAGCGCCCGGGCCCCATGCTCGGCGGCGCGCTGGGCACACGCCAGTCCGCCGCTGCCGCCGCCGATCACGATCAGGTCATAGTCGGAAGCCATTGGTCGCAACCTCGCGCGGATCGATGCCGCAAAATGCCCATGTTACACCGGCCGCTCATGGCAAAATGCACGCCTGCCATGCCGAAGGTGCCATCGATGTCCGCTGCCAAGCCAGACAACCCGCTGCTCGAAGACACGCCGCTGCCGCGTTTCGACGCGATCCGGCCGGAACACGTCGAACCGGCCATGTCGCGGGTGATCGCGGAGCAGCGCGCGCGCGTGGCGCAGATCGAGGCGGCGGCCGATCCGGGCTTCAGCACGGTGGTG
Organism: uncultured Gammaproteobacteria bacterium; assembly: GCA_963701975.1. Lineage (GTDB taxonomy): Bacteria > Pseudomonadota > Gammaproteobacteria > Steroidobacterales > Steroidobacteraceae > FEN-1191. The sequence continues at coordinate 746,473 of OY969692.1, read as the reverse complement.
GAGCCGCTCGAAGAGCTGCGCCATCGGCTGAGCCGGGTCTGGTCGCCGATCGGGCACCTGAACGCGGTCATGAACTCCGAGCCGCTGCGTGCAGCGTACAACGCCTGCCTGCCGATGCTGTCCGAATACCACACCGATCTGGCGCAGAGCGAGCGGCTGTATCGCGCCTATGCGCAGATTTCCGAACGCGAGGGCGCCGGGCTCGATTCCGTGCAGCGCGAGGTGATCGAGCACGCGCTGCGCGATTTTCGTCTCGCCGGAGTCGCCCTGGACGCGCCGCGCAAGGCGCGCTTCAAGGCCGTGATGATGGAGCTGTCGCGGCTGTCGGCGAAGTTCGACGAAAACGTGCTCGATGCCACCAATGCCTGGACCTATCACGTCAGCGATCGCGGCCAGCTGGTCGGCATCAACGACGCGATTGTCGAGCAGGCGCGGCGGCGGGCGCAGGAGAAGGGGGCGGGCGGCTGGGTGTTTGGTCTGGACCAGCCGACGTACATCGCGGTCATGACCGACGGCGAGTCGGAAAGCCTGCGGCGGGTGTTCTACGAGGCCTGGTCGACGCGCGCATCCGATCAGGGGCCCGGCGCTGCCAACGGCAAGTTCGACAATACCGCGGTGATGGACGACATACTGCGGCTGCGGCATGAAGCCGCACGGCTGGTCGATTTCAACAACTACGCCGACTATGCGCTCGCCAACCGCATGGCGCGCACGGTACCGGAGGTGATGGAGTTCCTGCGCGAGCTGGCGCGCACCGCCAGGCCGGCCGGTGCCGCGGAATTCGCCGAGCTCGAACTGTTCGCGGGCCGCAAGCTCAATGCCTGGGACGTCACGTTCTATTCCGAGCGCCTGCAGCAGAGCCGCTACTCGGTGACGCAGGAGGAGTTGCGCGACTACCTGCCGTTGCCGCGGGTGCTTGCGGGCCTGTTCGAAGTCGCGGAAAAGCTGTTCGATGTGCGCATCCGCGAGCGCACCGGGGTGCCGGTATGGCACCCGGACGTGCGCTACTTCGAGGTGCAGAGCCCGACCGATGCGCCGGTGGCCAGCTTCTACCTGGACGCGTATGCCCGGCCGCACAAGCGCAGCGGCGCCTGGATGGACGACTGCGTCGGCCGCAAGGCGCTCAATGGGCGCACGATTCTTCCGGTCGCCTACCTGGTATGCAATTCCATGCCGCCATCGGATCATCGGCCGGCACAGCTCACACACGATGACGTGGTGACGCTGTTCCATGAATTCGGGCACGGCTTGCACCACATGCTCACGCGCGTGAACTACCCGAGCCTTGCCGGCATCAACGGCGTCGCCTGGGACGCAATCGAACTGCCCAGCCAGTTCATGGAGAACTACGCCTGGCAGAGCGAGGTGCTGAATCGCATCTCGGCCCACGTGCGCGACGGCACGCCGATCCCGGCCGACAAGCAGCGCCAGCTGATCGCGACCCGCAGCTTCCAGGCCGGGCTGCAGACTCTGCGGCAGGTGGAGTTCGCGCTGCTGGATATGCGGCTGCACGCGGAATACGATCCGGTACGCGGCGGGCGCGTGTACCCGATCCTCAGCCAAGTGCGGCAGGAAGTTTCGGTGGTGCCGGTGCCGGAGTGGAATCGCTACCCGCACGCCTTCGGCCATATCTTTGCCGGCGGCTATGCCGCCGGCTATTACAGCTACAAATGGGCGGAGGTGCTGGCGGCCGATGCCTTTGCCGCCTTTGTCGAGCGCGGTGCGTTCGATCGCGCCACGGCGAAGCGTTTTCTCGACAGCATCCTGTCGCGCGGCGGCAGCCGCGATGCGCTCGAGGCGTTCGTCGAGTTTCGCGGCCGCAAGCCGCAGGTCGCTGCGCTGCTCAAGCAGTACGGTATCGCGGCCTGAGGCAGTGCTGCGGAGCGCAGCGGTGAGGATCGATGTCGTCCGAAGCTGCGCACTGCCGGTTGCATTGCTGCTGTGCGCCGCAGTGCTGCGCGCTGACGATACGCCCGCGTCCGGCCGGCACGATTGGCCGGACAATTTTCTCGCGCGGGTCGAGGCGGTGGCGCTGCTGCAGACACTCAACGCCGATCTGTTGAGCCACGACAGCGCCACGCTGACGCTGGAACGCTGGTGCGACAGCCATCGGCTGGCGTCGCCGGCCCGGATCGTTGCCGAACGCGTGCCCGGCGTCGACCAGCCGCCGAGCGAGCGGCAGCGCCGCGAGCTGGGCGTCACCGCGACCGATCCGGTGCGCTACCGCCGGGTGCGCTTGCGGTGTGGTGCCGTACTGCTGTCGGAGGCGGACAACTGGTACGTGCCGGCGCGGCTCACGCCGGACATGAACCGGCTTCTGGAGACCACCGATACGCCGTTCGGCCGGGCGGTACAGGCGCTGCACTTCCAGCGCCATACGATCTCGGCACGCTTGCTGTGGCAGCCGCTGCCCGAGGGCTGGGAGATGGGCCCGGTGGCCGCGAACCAGGGCGGCGGCGAGCTGAGCGTACCGGCCCACGTCCTGGAACACCGGGCGCTTCTGAGCTTGTCCGATGGCACGCCCGTCAGCGAAGTGATCGAGACCTACAGCTCGAATGTGCTGGACTTTCCGGCACCAGGGTCCTCGCCGGCGGCTGGCCCGAAGTGATCACGCGCCAAGCGATGACAACGCGAACGGCTCGAGCGCGGCGCTGCACTGCGCGTACGCATTTGTGATGCGTTCCGACTCGGATTCGCTGAGATCGAGCGCTGCGCCAGCAGTGCTCGGCAGGATTCGGCCGGTGGTGATATGGGAGCCCGGATCACCACGCGTGCGAGTGAACCGGTGGATCGAGTACGTTTGCGAGAATCCGTGCGCAAGTTGCAGAAACCGTCGCAATGCCTCGAGTGTCTCGTCCGGCCGTGCGGTCAGATCCTCGTAGCGAATGAGCGCAGCACTCGTCCGGTTCGGCGGTGCTGCCCCGAGTCTCGCCAGGGTCTGGAGGCGCTGGACGTAGTAGTCGACCGCCCGGGGTACCGACCAGGGCAGCGGGTGATAGCGCCGATAGAGCTCGACGATGCTGGCAATGGTCGCTTGCGGCTGACGCAGCAGGAACAGAATGCGAATTTCAGCTTGCCGGAGCAAGCACGCATCCGGCGTCAGATGATCGTGATTGACCTGATCGGCCACGTATCGCAGATGCCGGACGGGCAATCCATGCGCCAGCCGCGCCGCGATGTGCAGCCGCGCCAAGTCGGCGCGGCACGCATACACCTTGCCGCGTTCGCCGACCGCCGATATCTCGGGATTGGTCATCAGCAAATGGAGCAGCAGGGTCGAGCCGCTGCGCATGTGACCGAGAATGAGCAGTGTCGCAGGTCTCGGTACGCCCACTGCTTCCAGGCCGGCCTCCGCCAGCGTGGCTGCGCCCCCGAGGGCGGCTCGCGCGAACTTGCGAACGCCGAGCATGGTCAGGTGGGCTCGACGCACGACACCGAGCAGTCAGAGAGTTTCTGCGTGCCCATCGTCAGCGTGCATCTGTAGTCCACCAGCCGCGCGCACTACCAGATCCGCGCGCGCTGCTCCGGCTCCACGTACAGCGCGTCACCGGGCTCGACACCGAAGGCCGCATACCAGGCGTCGATGTTGCGCACCACGCCGTTGACCCGGAAGCTGCGATAGGAGTGCGGGTCGCTGATCGTGAGCCGGCGGATGTAGTCCTCGCGCGCCGTGCCGCGCCACATCTGTGCGAACGCCAGAAAGAATCGCTGGTCGCCGGTCAGGCCGTCGATGTCGGGGGCCGGCTCCTGATTCAGCGACGCGTGATAGGCATCCAGCGCGATCGCCAGGCCGCCGAGATCGGCAATGTTCTCGCCCATGGTCAGGTCCGGATTGATGTGCAGTCCCGGAACCGGCTCATAGCCTGCGTACTGCGCGCCCAGCACTGCGGCCCGTGCCTTGAACGCGCTGGCGTCGGCGTCGGTCCACCAGTCGCGCAACGCTCCACCGGCGTCGAGCGCGCGCCCCTGATCGTCGAAACCGTGGGTCAGCTCGTGGCCGATGACGGCGCCGATGGCGCCGAAGTTCACGGCCGCATCGGCGCTGGGATCGAAGTACGGGGGCTGCAGGATCGCTGCCGGGAACACGATATCGCGCAGCGCACCGTTGTAGGCATCCACGGTCTGCGGCGTCAGTACCCAGTCGCGGGTGTCGACCGGCCGGTCGCTGCGGCGCAGATAGAATGCATAATCCGCCGCCGCCGCCCGGCGTACGTTGCCGAGCAGATCGTCGTAGCGAATCACGACTGCGGAATAATCGCGCGGCGTCTGCGGGTATCCGACCTTGACGACGTAGGTGTCGAGCTTGCGCAGCGCCTCGGCCCGCGTCGCCTCCCCCATCCAGTCGACGCGCTCGATGCGGCCGCGAAAGGCGCGTACCAGCTGCTCCACCAGCGATTCGATCGCGGCTTTGGTGTCGGCGGGAAAATAGCGTGCGCTGTACAGCTGGCCGACTGCCCAATTGAGCGTGCCGAAGCAGCTGGCCGGATCCGACACGCAGTCGCCGCCCGCGACCGCGTCGATGCCCTGCTTCCAGCGCGGCGAGCGCTGCTGGATTCCGAGCAGCACCTGCTGGTGCAGGGCGAAATGGGCCTCGCCGAACGCACGGGTCAGGTACGGCGACGCCGAGTCGGCCACCGTGAATGCCAGCCAGGCCTTGAGTGTGTCGAGCGGGCTGTCGGCGAAGATGCGCGCAATCCTCGGGAACGCGCTCCTCTCCGCGACCACCACCCGGGTCTTGGCGGCAAGTCCGGCACCCTGCAGAAACGCGCTCCAGGAGAATCCCGGAGCGAACGCCTGCAGCTGCGCCGGGGTGAACGGGTTATAGGTCTTCGCCAGGTCGCGCCGCTCGGCCTTGCTCCAGCTGGCTTGCGCGATGCGGCTCTCGAGCGCAACGATCGCCGCGGCATGCTTGTGCGCCGCGGGCCAGCCGCTCAGGGTCAGCAGTCGCTCAACGTAGTCGCCGAACTGGCGCTTCTTCTCGGCCAGCTCGGGCTTCAGGTAGTAGTCGCGATCGGGCAGCGTCAGTCCGGCCTGCTGCAGGTAGACCGCGTAGTGCCCGGTGTCCATCAGGTCGACATCGATACCCACCCGGAAGAATGTGCCCTCGAATCCCGAGGTCGACTGCCCCATCAGCGCCGCGAGCTGCGCGCGCGTGCGGCTGGAACGGATGGCGTCGAGCTCGCGCGCCAGCGGCCGCGTCCCCAGCGCCTCGAGTCGCTGCTCGTTCATGAATGAGTTGTAGAACGCGCCGACCTTGCCTTCGAGCGAGGTCGGTACGTGGCCGGAGTGCGCGGCGGCGCCTTCGAGAATGGCGCGCAGTTGCGCCTCGGTGCGCTCGCGCATCAGCTGCGCTTCGGTCATGTACGGGCGGTCGGGGGGGATGGTGGCGCGCGCAAGCCAGGCGCCGTTGCAATGCTGAAAGAAATCGTCGCCAGGCTTGACCGACGAGTCCATTGCCGACATGTCCAGCCCGGCCGGCGGGTACAGCGGCCCGCCGAAACTCACCGGCGCGATCGGGGCGGCGATCGGGGCCGCGAGCGCCGCCGACACCAGCAGCGACGCGCCAGTCGCGATCAGACGGTGTACACGCATCAACCCAGCCGCTCTCCGCACAACCCGCGATCGCGACATTATCACGACATCACGACCGCGGTGTGTGACGGCAGCTGCGCGGCGCCGGTGGCCTGCGCTCCCCGCTACAATGCGGACCTGACCCGGGGAGACAACACCATGGAAGCCAATCTGGACACCATCAACCATGCCAAGGACCAGCTGCTCGACATGGCGCTGCGCTTCGGTCCGAAGATCCTGGTCGCCGTGCTCATCCTGGTGGCGGGGATCATGGCCGCGCGCTGGATCGGGGGGTCGGCCGCGCGTGGGCTGGAGCGCTTCGAGCTCGAGCCGCCGGTGCGGCTGCTGCTGGTGCGGCTGCTGCGCGTTGCGGTGTTTGCGTTGTTCGCGATCCTCGCGCTGCAGAACCTCGGCGTGGAGCTGCTGCCGCTGATTGCGGGCCTGAGCATCGCCGGTGCCGGCATCGCCCTGGCCACGCAGGGCATCCTCAGCAACGTGATTGCCGGCCTCACGATCATCTTCACCAAGCCGTTCCGGGTCGGCGAATACATCGAGATCGTCGGCGTGCAGGGCCAGGTGCAGCTGATCACGATCTTCAGCACTACGCTGCTGCACCTGGATCGCTCGCGCGTGATCGTGCCGAACCGAAAGCTGGTCGGAGAGATACTGCACAACTACGGGCAGATCCGGCAGGCCGAGGTCAAGGTGGGCGTCGGCTACGAAGTTGACCTGGCGCAGGCGATCGCCGCCATCCGCGAGCTGGTCGCCGCCAATACCCGGGTGCTGCGCGACCCGGCGCCGGTGGTGCAGATCGCTGCGCTCGCCGACTCGATGGTACAGATCGCGCTGAAACCGTGGGTGGCGGTCGAAGACTACGTTCCGGTGGTCGGTGAGCTCAGCCTGGCCGTGGTCGAGACCTGCCGCCGCCGCGGCATCTCGATCCCGTATCCGCAGCGCGAGGTGCGCCTGATCGGTGGCGGCTGAAGGATGCAGTGCCGGTGAGCGGTCTGAAGCCGCCTCAGACCGGCTCGGTGTGCTCGCGACCGCGCTGCCGCGCCTCGGCTTCGCGGCGCGCGTCCTCGATCTGGTCGAGCACGGCGTCCAGATCCGCCCCGGCGAGGTCGCGGGTGAAGCGGCCGGTGAGCGCCGTGTCCGGCCTCAGCGCGCTCGCCTGGTAGAGCGTCCAGATCTCCTGCGCGTAGCTGGTGTCGAGCAGTTCCGGCGCGGCGCGCGCGAATGCCGCGCGCATGTTATTGACATCGCGCTCGAGCATGCTGAAAGCATTGTTGTTGCTCGCGGCGTTCACTGCCTGCGGCAGATCGATGATCACCGGCCCATCGGCATCCAGCAGCAGGTTGTATTCGGACAGGTCGCCATGGATCAGGCCGGCGCAGAGCATGCGCACGATCTGTGCCATCGCGAACGCGTGCCACAGCCGCGCCTGCTGCGCGCTCATCACGACGTCGTTGAGGCGCGGCGCGGGGTTGCCGAACGCATCGACCACGAGTTCCATCAACAGCACGCGATCATAGACGCCGTAAGGGGTGGGTACGCGCACGCCGGCGTGCGCGAGCCGGTACAGCGCCGTGACCTCGGCATTGGTCCACTCCGCATCCTGCATGCGGCGGCCGTGGCGGCCACGCCTGGCCAGCGCGCGTGCATCGCGGCTGCCGCGCGCCTTACGGCCTTCCTGGTAGGCCGCGAGCTTGTGAAAGCCGCGGTGCTCAGCGTCCTTGTAGACCTTGGCGCAGCGCACCGCATCGCCACAGGCGACGACGTAGACCGCGGCTTCCTTGCCGCTCTTGAGCTGTCGCAGCACCGCGTCGATCTTGCCGTCATCCACCAGTGGCTGCAGGCCCTTGGGAATTTTCATCAGGCGTGATCAGGGCGCGGCGGCGGCGCTGCTGCCGGCGAGAAGCCCGCTCGAGTCGAGCGGGCGCGGGGGGCGGGCCGTGCCTGCGTCAGTCGTCCGGCCGGCACTACCTGTGCTTCTTCTTTTCGGCCTTGGCGGCCCGCTTCTCCATCAGGCTCATGGCCGGTTTCTTCTTGGTCTCCTTCTTCCGATCGATGCCCTTGCTCATGTCGTCTGCTCCTTGCGTGGGTCGTGCCATGGGTGGCGCCACCTCGAATGCCGCAGTCTAGAGGCAAATGCGTTCGAGCGGTCCGGAACTTGGCGTTTCGGCATCGGCTCGCGCCCCTGCCGGGCGGTTGCTCAGGGCGCGCTCGGTCTGGCTTCGTCGCGCTGCGCCAGGCGGTAGCCGACCCCGGTCTCCGTGAGCAGCCAGCACGGCCGCGTGGGATCGGGTTCGAGCTTGGAACGCAGCTGCTTCATGTAGACGCGCAGGTAGTGCTTCTGCTCGGCACTGCCCGGTCCCCAGACCTGCTGCAGCAGCGTGCGGTGCGTCACCACCAGGCCGATATGCTGCGCGAGCACCTCCAGCAGGCGGTATTCGGTCGGCGTCAGGTGCAGCTCGCGCCCGCCATCGTCGCGCGTGGTGCGCGCCTTCAGGTCGATGCTCCAGACGCCGATCTGCAGCCTCGCGCCGGCGGCGCCGGCGCTGGCGGTGTGGCGCAGCGCAACCTGCACGCGGGCACTGAGTTCGCGCGCGCCGAACGGCTTGGTGATGTAGTCATCGGCGCCGGCCTCGAGCGCCGCGACCTTGTCCGACTCGTCACTGCGCGCCGACAGCACGATGATCGGCACCCGCGACCAGCTGCGCACGCCGGTGATCACAACGGTGCCATCCCGATCCGGCAACCCCAGGTCGACGATCAGCAGGTCGGGCTTGTGGGTGCGTGCCTCCACCAGTCCGCGCTCGGCGTTTTCGGCTTCGATGACGCGGAAATTCTCCAGTTCGAGCAGCGTGCGCAGCACCCGCCGCAGCTGCGGCTCGTCCTCGACCACCAGCACCGCCCGGCTCGCGTGCGTCATCGCGCGGCCGGCAACCCGCGGGATTCCGGCGGCGAGCCGGCCTCCGGCGCGCTCGGCGGCAACGGCACCGTGAAGCGGAACGCGGCGCCGTGGGGCGCGCGGTTCTCGGCCCAGATACGGCCCTTGTGCAGGCCAAGGATGGTGCGGCAGATCGCGAGTCCGAGTCCGATGCCGCCGACGGCACCCTCCGGCGCACCGCGCTGGAACTTCTCGAACAGGATCTCAGGATCGGCGGTGGCGAGGCCGGGCCCATCGTCCTCGATGCTGACTTCGACCTGGCGCGACAGCGGCTGCGCACTGATGCGGATCTCGCTGCCCGCAGGGGTGTACTTGGCGGCGTTGTCGAGCAGGTTCTCGAGCACCTGCTCGATCAGGCGCCCGTCGACGCGCAGCAGCGGCAATGATTCGGGCAGCTCGATACGCACGCGGTGGCGGCGCAGGCGCTGATCGAGCCGGTGCAGCACCGAACCCACGAGCTCGTCGAGCGCATACAGGTCGAAGCGCGGCTGGATCGCCCCGGTCTCGAGCCGCACCAGGTCGAGCAGCGTGGTGATGCGCTCGCTCATGTGCGTCGCCTCCTCGCTCACCGAGCCCGCCAGCGCCCGCCGATCGGCATCGCTCAACGCATCGAGATTGCCGGCGAGCGTGGCGGCGCCGCCGGCGATGGTGGCCAGCGGCGTGCGCAGGTCATGCGAGATCGACGCCAGCAGCGCGTTGCGGATCGCTTCGGTCTCGGCGCGTACCCCGGCCGCCTGCGCGTGGGCGGCGAAATCGGCGCGCTCCAGTGCCAGTCCGATCTGGGCCGCGAATGTCTCGAGCAGCCGGTACTGCTCCGGCAGGGTGACGCGCCGCGGATTCTCCGGCAGCACCGCGAGCACGCCGAACGCGCGCTCGCCGCCGGCGAGCGGCAGATACAGTCCGGCCGAGCCGGTCAGCGTATCGGTACCCATGCCGGCGGGCTTGCGATGATCGAACACCCATTGCGCGACCCCGAGGTCGGCGCCGGTGTAGGACAGGTCGAGCCGGGGTGCCCGCGGATAGACCACGTGGCCCTGTTCGTCGGCGAACAGCAGCACCGCGCGGCTGGCGAACACCTGGCTCACATGCCGCACCGCCACCTCGGCCATCTCGTCGCGGCCGCGCGCCATCGCGAGCTGCCGGCTCATCGCGTAGAGCAGCGCCGTGCGGCGCTCGCGATAGCCGGCGATGCGCGCCTGCTGGCGCACGCTGGCATTCAGATTGCCGATGATCAGCGCGACCACCAGCATGATCCCGAAGGTGATGAAGTACTGCACGTCGCTGACCGCGAACGTGAACTGCGGCGGCACGAACATGAAGTCGAACGCGGCGACTCCGAGCACCGAGCTCAGGATTGCGGCGCGACGGCCGCCATAGACCGCGACCAGCGCCGTGGTCAACAGGTAGATCATCACCAGATTGGCCTGCCCGAGCCTGGGATACAGGCTGTGGAACACCCAGCACACGCCGGTGGCGACCAGCGTGGCCAGCAGCGCCAGCAGATAGCGCGGCCAGCGAGCCTTGCCGGAGTCGGTTGACAGCACGGTGTCGGGAGCGTGGCCGGGGATGGCCGGCGAGTCGCCGACATTGCGCGCGATCACCAGCACATCGATGTCGCGGCTGGCATCGACCAGCTCATCGGTGGTCGACGCCCGCAACAGTCGCCGCCAGCGCGGGCGATTGGAAGTGCCGACCAGGATGCGCGTGACATTGCGCGTGCGCGCGTAGGCGAGCAGCTCGGCCGCCGCCGATGAGCCGCCGAGCGTGATCGCCTCGGCGCCCAGCGATTCCGCCAGCCGCAGGATCGCAATGCGGCGATTGCGTTCCTGCTCGGACAGGCGCAGCAGGTTCGGCGTCTCGACGAATACCACCAGCCATTCGGCATCGAGCCGGTCCGCGGTGCGCTTGCCGGCGCGAACCAGCCGCTCGGCCTGCGCGTCCGGGCCGACCGCCACCAGCACGCGCTCGCATGCGGCCCAGGCGCCGCGCACCGCCTTCTCCTGCCGGTAATCGCGCATCGCGAGATCGACGCGATCGGCGGTCTTGCGCAGCGCCAGTTCGCGCAGCGCGATCAGGTTGCCCTTGCGGAAGAAGTTCTGGAGCGCGCGCTCGGCCTGTTGCGAGATGTACACGCGCCCTTCACGCAGGCGCTGCAGCAGGTCGTCGGGCGTGATGTCGACCAGCTTGACCTCGTCGGCCTCGTCGAACACGCGATCCGGCAGGGTCTCGAGCTGACGCACGCCGGTGATCTGCCAGACCACGTCGCTGAGGGATTCCAGGTGTTGCACGTTGAGGGTGGTGAACACGTCGATGCCGGCATCGAGCAGCTCCTCGACGTCCTGCCAGCGCTTCTCATGGCGCGGTGGCGGATCACCGCCGCTGATGTTGGTGTGAGCGAGCTCGTCGACCAGTATCAGGCGCGGCTTGCGCGCCAGCGCGCCGTCCAGGTCGAATTCGCGGCGCGTGGTGTTGCCGAAATTCATGATCAGCGGCGGCAGCTGTTCGAGCCCGGCGAGCAGCCGCTCGGTCTCCTGCCGGCCATGCAGCTCGACGTAGCCGACGACGACGTCCACTCCTTCGGCGCGGCGCCGCTGCGCGGCCTCGAGCATCGAGTAGCTCTTGCCGACGCCCGCATTGGCGCCAAAGAAGATGGTCAGGCGTCCGCGCAGCGCGCGCGCCTCGCTCTGCTGCACCTGGGCGAGCAGCAGGTCCGGATCGGGCCGGTTATCGTTCATCCCTGACTAGTGTGCGCGCATCGGGACCCAAGAGTTCGATCGATTGACTATACCCGCTGATACGATGGCTGTAATGCGCGGCCGCACCCGCCCGGACTCAATGCAGCGCATCGAGCGCGAGGTTGAGCTCCAGCACGTTGACCCGAGGCTCGCCGAAGATCCCCCACTGGCGCCCTTCGGTATGCGCGGCGACCAGGCCGCGCACTTTCTGTGGATCGAGACCGCGCGCATGCGCCACGCGCGTGAGCTGGTATTCGGCACCAGCCGGGCTGATGTGCGGGTCCAGTCCGCTGCCCGACGCGGTTACGAGATCCACCGGCACCGGCATCTTGTTGTCGGGATCAGCCTGCTGCAGGGCCGCGAGCTGCGCCTTGACCGCGTCGATCTGCGCCGGGTTGGTCGGCCCCAGGTTCGAGCCGGCGGAGCTGGCACCGTTGTATGGCTGCGGTGTCGTCGCCGAAGGACGCGGCCAGAAGTACTTCGGGTCATCGAACGGCTGGCCCAGGAGCGATGAGCCGACCAGTCGATCGTCCTGACGGATCAATGAGCCCTGCGCCTGGCGCGCACAGCAGACGGCAGCTATGCCGGTGACCGCGAACGGATAGATGAGGCCCGTCAGCACGCTGAATACCAACAGGGTCAGCAGCGAGGGCAGCAGGATTTTGGACATGGCAGTCACCCCTCAGACCAGATGTAACGCGACCAGCACCAGGTCGATCAGCTTGATGCCGATGAACGGCACGATGACGCCGCCCAGGCCGTAGATCAGCAGATTGCGCCGCAGCAGTGCCTCGGCGCCCACCGGGCGGTAGCGCACGCCGCGCAGCGCCAGCGGGATCAGCGCGATGATGATCAGCGCATTGAAGATCACGGCCGAGAGGATCGCGCTGTTCGGGCTCGCCAGGTGCATGATGTTGAGCGTGTTGAGCTGCGGATAGGTGGTCGCGAAGGCCGCCGGGATGATCGCAAAGTATTTGGCGACGTCGTTGGCGATGCTGAACGTCGTCAGCGAGCCGCGGGTGATCAGCATCTGCTTGCCGACCTCGACCACCTCGATCAGCTTGGTCGGATTGGAGTCGAGATCGACCATGTTGCCGGCCTCTTTGGCCGCCTGCGTGCCGGTATTCATCGCCACCGCCACGTCGGCCTGCGCCAGCGCCGGAGCGTCGTTGGTGCCATCACCGCACATCGCGACCAGGCGGCCCTGCGCCTGATGCTCGCGAATCAACTTCAGCTTGGCCTCGGGCGTCGCTTCGGCGAGAAAGTCATCGACGCCGGCCTCGGCGGCGATCGCGGCGGCGGTGAGCTTGTTATCGCCGGTGATCATGACGGTGCGAATGCCCATGCGGCGCAGCTCCGCGAAGCGCTCGCGAATACCTCCTTTGACGATGTCCTTGAGCTCGACCACGCCGAGCGCGCGCGCGCCGTCGGCGACCACCAGCGGCGTGGCACCCTGCCGCGCCACGGTCTCGACCGCGCGCTGCAGGTCCGGCGGCACCGCACCGCCCTGTTCGGTCAGCCACTGGCTGATTGCGTCGGCCGCGCCCTTGCGGATACGCCGGCCTTCGAAGTCCACTCCGCTCATCCGGGTCTGGGCGCTGAAGGCGATGAACTGCGCTCCGAGCGCCTGCACGTCGCGGCCGCGAATGCCATGCTGTTGCTTGGCGAGTACTGACGATCGAGCGGCCTTCGGGCGTCTCGTCGGCCAGCGACGCCAGCTGTGCCGCGTCGGCCAGGTCAGCAAGGCTGACACCGGAGGCAGGAATGAAGCGCGAGGCGAGGCGGTTGCCGAGCGTGATGGTGCCGGTCTTGTCGAGCAGCAGCACGTCGACGTCGCCGGCCGCCTCGACCGCGCGGCCCGAGGTCGCGATCACGTTGGCCTGGATCATGCGGTCCATGCCGGCGATGCCGATCGCCGACAGCAGTCCGCCGATGGTGGTCGGAATCAGGCACACCAGCAGCGCTACCAGCACCGTGATCGAGATCGGCGCGCCCTGGCCGGCGGTGGCCACGCTATAGATCGAGTACGGCAGCAGCGTCGCGGTGGTCTTGAGAAAGATCACGGTCAGGCCGGCCAGCAGGATCGCGAGCGCGATCTCGTTGGGCGTGCGTTGGCGCTTGGCGCCCTCGACCATCGCGATCATGCGATCGATAAAGGCCTCGCCGGGATTGGCGGAGATGCGGATGTGCAGCGTGTCCGACAGCAGCCGCGTGCCGCCGGTCACCGCCGAGCGGTCGCCGCCAGCCTCACGGATCACCGGTGCGGACTCGCCGGTGATCGCACTCTCATCGACCGAAGCCGTGCCCTGAATGACCTCGCCATCGCCCGGAATCGTGTCGCCGGCTTCGACCAGCACCACATCGCCACGCTTGAGGCTGCTCGAGGGCACGCTCTCGTACGGCTGCTCGGTACGGCCGTTGGGAAAACGGCGCGCCGTGGTGTCGCGCTTGCTCGATCGCAGTGCTGCCGCCTGCGCCTTGCCGCGTCCTTCGGCGAGGCTCTCGGCGAAATTGGCGAACAGCAGCGTCGCCCACAGCCACAGCGCGATCGCGAATACGAACCAGGGGCGGCCTTCGGAACTCAATCCGCCGCCGAGCTGCGCCAGCCACAGACCGGTGATGAGCAGGCTTCCGACCAGCACCACGAACATCACCGGATTGCGCCACTGCACCCAGGGCGCCAGCTTGATGAACGATTCCCTGATCGCCGCATTGACCAGCGGCGGATCGAACAGCGGACGAACGCGGGCAGCGGTAGTCATTGCGGTCCTCGGAGGTTTCAGGTCAATGAGCAAGAGATCTATCTAAATCAGTGCGCCAGGAACTGCAGTTCCTCGACGATCGGTCCAAGCGCCAGCGCCGGAAAGAACGCCAGCGCGCCGACGATCAGCACGGTCGAGGCAAGCAGCACCACGAACAGCGGCGTGTGCGTTCCCAGCGTGCCGGCGCCGGCGGGGACGTGCTTCTTTGCGGCAAGGCTGCCCGCGATGGCGAGCACCGGCACCACGAGCCAGTAGCGCGAAACCCACATGTCGATGCCGAGCAGCGTGTTGTAGAACGGCGTATTGGCCGACAGGCCCGCAAACGCACTGCCGTTGTTGCCGGCCGCCGAAGAGAACCCGTAGAGAATCTCCGAAAAGCCGTGCGCCCCCGGATTGGCCGTTCCGGCGCGGCCGGCCGCCAGCGACACCGCGATCGCGGTCAGCACCAGCGCGAAGAACGGCGGGATCAGGATCACCAGCGAGGCCATCTTCATCTCGAACGCCTCGAGCTTCTTACCCAGGTACTCGGGCGTTCGTCCGACCATCAGCCCGGCGATGAACACGGCAATGATGGCGAACACCAGCATGCCGTACAGACCTGAGCCGACGCCGCCGAAGATCACTTCACCGAGCTGGATCAGCCACATCGGGATCAGTCCGCCGACGGGCGTGAAGGAGTCGTGCATCGAGTTGACCGAGCCGTTGGAGGCGGCGGTGGTGGCGGCCGCCCACAGCGCCGAGTCGGCGACGCCGAAACGGGCTTCCTTGCCCTCCATGTTGCCGCCGGACTGCTGCGCCGAAGGCGCCTGCGCGACCGCGGCCGGATAGGCCGGATTGCTGCGCCCTTCCGCCCACGCGGTCAGCCCCAGCAGCGGCAGCCATATCACCAACATGGCTGCGAGCAGCGCCCAGCCCTGGCGCCGGTCGCCCACCAGGCAGCCAAAGCTGTAGCACAGCGCAGCCGGGATCAGCAGGATCGCGAGCAGCTCGAGGAAATCACTCAGCGGCGTCGGATTCTCAAATGGGTGCGCCGAGTTGACGTTGAAGAAGCCGCCGCCATTGGTGCCGAGCTGCTTGATCGCGATCTGGCTGGCCGCGGGCCCGAGCGGGATCGTCTGCGTGTCTACCTTGACGGGCTTGGTTTCGGGGTTGCCCTTCTCGTCCTTCACCGGATTGCCGGCCGCGTCGGTCACCGGCTCCTGGACTGTGATCGGATTGACCAGCGTCGCGGTCTCATAGGGTCGGAAACTCTGCACGACGCCCTGGCCGACCAGCGCGACCGCGAGAATGAACGCGAGTGGCAGCAGAATGTATAAAGTGGTGCGCGTCAGATCGACCCAGAAGCTGCCGATCTGCTTGGCCTGCTTGAGCGTAAAGCCGCGGATCATGGCGACGAGCACCGCGATTCCGGTCGCTGCCGAGAGGAAATTCTGTACCCCGAGCGCGAGCATCTGCGTCAGATAGCTCATGGTCGACTCGCCGCCGTAGCCCTGCCAGTTGGTGTTGGTGGCGAAGCTCACCGCGGTATTGAACGAGGAGTCGGCCGAGACCGCGCTCATCTGCTGCGGGTTCCACGGCAGATAGGCCTGCAGGCGCTGCAGCGCATACACCGCGAGCGCCCCAAGGGCGTTGAATGCCAGCACGGCAAGCGCGTAGTGCTTCCAGCTCATCGAAGCTTCAGCGTCGACGCGGCACAGCCTGTAGACGCCGCGCTCGATCGGGCCGAACCAGCGCGTCACCGCGCCGGTGCCATTGAATACTCCGGCCATGTACAGGCCCAGAGGCTTGACCAACAGCAGCAGCACGATCACATAGATCGCGAGCTGCAGCCAACCATTGGCGCTCATTTCAGAAGTTCTCCGCTTTGAGCATTGCGTAGACGAGGTAGCCGAGTAGCCCCAGCGTGATGACCAGGGCGATCCAATACAGCGTCGTCATGGCCGCACCAGCAGCCGTTCGCACAGAACGATGCCGCCCCAGGTCAGTCCCGCGAGCACGACGATCAGGCCAACAAACCACAGATCCATGGCAGTCTCCTTCCGGAAGAGCGGCACTATTCTGCGGCGCGACTGCATAAAGAAGTCGTAAAGATACGTACCACCCGGGGCGCGGGCATTCCGGCCCTGGTGATACGCCCTGCATGCAATGCTGCAAGCCCGCGCACCGGCGCCGATCCTTAGCACTCTGCGGGGGGAAACCTTTATGACGAATTTATGCGGAGGTGCTTATCTTGGCTCCCGTCGGAACATCAATGGACATCGATTCATTTCAATCCGGCCAGGGGCGGTGCATACCCCGCCGGCCGATACCCACTGCACCTTGAGCCGCGGCGAGCCGCCGCCGCCGACACGCCGCGGTCGAACGCCGCGTATGGAGCGCTCGGATCCCGCGAAAGGCCTCGGCTGGCTGCACCTGATCGGGCCGGGCACTCTTCCGGTCGCGCCGCATCTGCACCACCTGGGATGGACATCTCTCCCGTGGGTGAAGGGTAGTCAGCCCTGGGAGGGAAGGTGGTGAATGCGTACGCGTACGGTCAAGTGGCACTGTTCATTGCGGTGCTGGCGCTGCTCGCAGTGCCGCTGGGCGTGTATCTCCACCGCGTGATGCAGGATGTCGCGACCCCGATAGCGCGCGTACTCGGGCCGGTGGAACGAGCGTTTTATCGCGTCGCCGGGGTGGATCAGCGCACGCAGATGGGTTGGAGCGTCTACGCCTTGCACCTGGTGATCATTAACGGGCTAGGCGCACTCATGCTGTATGTACTGCAGCGCCTGCAAGGCTGGCTGCCATTCAATCCATCGCACTTTGGAGCCGTCACGGCCGATAGTGCCTTCAATACCGCGGTTAGTTTTGCTTCAAACACCAGTTGGCAGGGGTATGCGGGCGAAACGACACTCAGCTACCTGACACAAATGCTGGGGATCGGCGTGCAGTCGTTCGTCTCGGGCGCCAGCGGAATCGCGGTCCTGATGGCGCTGCTGCGCGGATTTTGCCGCGCGGATTCCGGCACAGTCGGCAATGTCTGGGCGGACCTGACCCGGGCCACGCTGTACGTACTGCTGCCGCTGTCGCTGCTGCTGGCGATTGCGTTGATCTCACAGGGGGGCATGCAGAATTTCAGTCCCAATCGAGACGCTGTGCTGCTGGAGCCCGTGACCTACCACCAACCGAGGCTTGACGCGTCGGGCAATCCGCTGCCTGACGTGCAGGCACCGGCGGTCACGCCAACGGCAACGGCCCGTACCCAAGTGTTGCCGATGGGACCGGTGAGTTCGCAAACCGCGATCGCCCTGCTGAGCGGTGATGGCGGTGGTTTCTTCAATGCCAACAGCGCACACCCTTACGCCAACCCAACGCCACTCAGCAACTTCCTGGAAATGCTCGCGATCCTGCTAGTCCCGGCCGCGCTCTGTCACACCTTTGGGATGGCGGTCGGCAGTCGACGCCAGGGCTGGGCAATGTTCGTGGCGATGGCGCTGGTGTTCGCATGCATGAGTGTCGTGGCAATCCAGGCGGAACAAGCAGGCTCCGCATATGCGAGCTCACTCGGCGTCGATCAGCGCTGGGGACCGGGACAGGCTGGCGGCAACATGGAAGGCAAGGAGACGCGCTTCGGCGTCGCGTCCTCGGCGCTGTTCGCGACCGTGACGACCAGTGGCGGCGATGGCGCCGTCAATTCGATGCACGACTCGTTCACGCCCATCGGCGGCCTGGTGCCAATGCTACTCATGCAGCTGGGCGAGGTGATCTTCGGCGGACCCGGATCGGGACTGTATGGCATGCTGGTGTACGCGATCATTGGCGTATTCGTTGCCTCGTTGATGATCGGGCGTGCACCGGAGTTTCTCGGCAAGCGCATTGAAGCCTTCGAACTAAAGATGGCTTCGATCGTGATCCTGGCAGCGCCGTTAGTGGTGCTTACCGGAACGGCAATCTCGGTGCTGTGTGCGACTGGGATTCGCGGTGTCGGCAATCCTGGCGCCCATGGTTTCTCGGAGATCCTCTACGCCTTCTCATCTGCGGCCAATAACAACGGCAGCGCGTTTGCGGGTCTGTCAGCCAATACCCCTTACTACAACGCCATGCTGGGCGTGGCGATGTGGCTCGGGCGCTTCGTTCCGATGGTAGCGGTGATGGCCATCGCCGGCTCTCTGGCCGCCAAGAAGCGCCGGCCGCCCGGATCGGCAACGCTGCCAACCCACGGGCCGCTGTTCATCAGCCTCTTGATCGGCACGGTGCTCGTGGTCGGCGCGCTGACATTTGTACCGGCCCTCGCCATGGGGCCGGTAATCGAACAACTGCAATTCAGCCGCCCTTGAGCGACATGATTTGGCGTTGTTACGGCCGCAGCGTTCGGACCGGCCGCCGGGAAATCCTTTACGACAATTTTATGCCGAGCTGCCTACCTTTGCGCCCGTAGCGATGAGCATCGATTCGACGCCGCAAGTTGAAGCGCCGGCGGCGCGGCGCGCGTGTGGAACGCCGCCATTCGATCATCTGGCAACACGGAGGCACAAATGCGCATTTATCGGTCGAGAGTGGCCGTCATTTCGATATTCATGTTGGCCCTGGCGGGCGTAGCGGCCGCAGACGAGGCTGCTCCGGCGAAGCCAGCCGTACCCAGCGTTGCCGATATCCTGGATGGCTCAGGCATCGCCCTCACGGGCTACGTCGATGGGACCTTCAACTACCAGCACAATGACACCACCAGCAACGACTACAACACGTTCGCGCTGCAACAGGCGGCGTTTACGCTGGCCAAGCAGCCGACCTCGGGATTCGGCGCGCTGGTCAACGTCGTGGCCGGGCAAAACCCGTACGCGGCGACCGGCTATGGCAGCATCCCGCCGGGAACGGGTGCCACGTTCAACGAATTTGTACCTGCTGCAGGCCTTCGCGCAGTACATCACCGGTCCACTGACGCTGCAGGTCGGCAAGTTTGCGACCCTGGCTGGTGCGGAAGTGGCCGCGCCGGTGGGCAACACCAACACGACGCGCTCCATCCTGTTCGCCTATGAGCCGGTCACGCACACCGGTGTGCGCGCCACGTACGCGGCCAGCGATCAGGTCAGTCTGATCGTGGGCATCAACAACGGCTGGACCTTCAGCCAGGACACGGCGAACGGCTCGGACAAGACGCTCGAGGCCGGCGTGAGCTTCACGCCGTCCAAGGCGCTCACCTGGACGCTGCAGGGCTACTACGGCCGCGACAACAGCGCCTATCCGGGCGCCGTCTCACCGGTCAAGGCCAATATCGGACTGTTCGATACCGTGCTGACCTGGAATGCGACCTCGGCGTTGAGTCTGGTGGGCAGCGTTGACTACGGCACGGTGCAGAGCACCTCGGTCACGCCGTCGGCCTCCTGGTGGGGCGTCGCGGGGTACGCGAACTATGCGATCAATGACCAGTGGCGCGTATCGCTGCGCGGCGAGTACTTCGACGACAGCGATGGCTACCTGACGGCGAACTTTGATCCGGCGACCTATGCCGGCGGCAGCTCGCAGAAGCTGAAGGAGGTCACGCTGACCTTCGGCTACGACCCGACCAAGAACTTCGAGTTTCGGGTTGAAGGCCGCTATGACGATCCGGACAAGCTGGCGGGTGCGCAGCTGGTGCCGAAGACCTATCAGGGCTGGTTCGAGGCGTACTACAAGTTCTGATCCGGTATTGCGGAAAGTCATAGGAGAGAGACCGGGACAGGTTCGCCTGTCCCGGCCCCCAGCGGAGGCGACGCGCCATCCACAGGCTGGCCACGATTGATCGCCCGGCACCGTTCTGATCGCGGCCCATTCTCGCGCGCACTGGCATCCGGGCAGTATTGTTGGCCGATGCATATCGCCACCTGGAACGTCAATTCGCTGCGCGTGCGCCTGGCGCAGCTGCTCGACTGGCTCGGCGCCAACCGGCCCGACATCGTCGCGCTGCAGGAGACCAAGCTGCCCGATGCGGCATTCCCGGCGGCCGAGATCGAGGCCGCGGCCTATCGGGTGATGTTCAACGGCCAGAAGACCTACAACGGGGTTGCGATCCTGGCACGCGCGCCGCTGAGCGAGACCGTCATCGAGATCCCGAGCTTTGACGATGCGCAGCGGCGCGTGCTGGCGGCGAGCTGCGGGCCGGTTTCAACATCGCGCCCGAGGATCGCGACGTACGCGACCCGCAGGCGTGGGTCGCGGGGCGCTGCACGGGTCGTGGTATCGATCGCGCAGCGCCGAGCGAGCCATCCGATCGCGCACCGGTCATCGCCAGCTTTGACATATGGCCCGCAGCTGCGGCGCCCGCGCGCCGCCGGCCGGCCGGTGTCGAATGTCCTCAAAGTGTGCGCCGCGTCGCAGGTGCAGCCGAGCGCGCTGGCCTAGACTGGCTCGAATTACGGCGCTGCCCAGCGACGATTAGAGCAACTCGAGACCTTGGCGCAGACATGCCCAGCATCCGCCGCAGCGACTACGACATCACGAATACGGTAAGGGTGAGCTCACCACAGGCAGTGCTGCAGGCGGTCGGGGAGCTGCTGCTGTCGACCTGGCCGGATATGCAGCTCGCGCCGCTCGAGCGGGCGTTCGCCGATTTCGATGCGCTGTTCGCCGGCCGCATGCCCGGCTATGCCGGCGTCGATACCGTCTATCACGACCGTCAGCACACGCTCGATGTCACGCTGGCGATGGCGCGGTTGCTCGCCGGCTATGAGCGTCAGGTCGAGACCGAGCGCCAGCTGACCTGCGAGCGGGGCGCCGCCGGGGTGATTTTGGCGCTGTTTCACGATGTGGGTTACCTGCGACGCAGCAGCGATCGCGAGCAGGCCAACGGGGCCGAATTCACGCGCAATCACGTCAGCCGCGGCGCCGAGTTCCTGTCGCACTACCTGCCGCAGATCGGCCTGCCGCAATGGGCCGACGTCGCCGCGCAGATCATCCATTTCACCGGCTACGAGCGCCCGTTCGACCAGATCGTGACCCACGACGCGCGCGACACCGCGCTGGGGCATCTGCTCGGCACCGCGGACATGATTGCGCAGATGGCCGACCGCTGTTATCTGGAGAAGTGTCGCGACCGGCTGTACCCGGAATTCGTGCTCGGCGGCGTGGCGCTGTCCAGCTCGGACGGGGCGCACGAGGTGCGCTATGCCTCGGGCCTGGACCTGCTGCGCCAGACGCCGGCGTTCGTGGCCAACACCCGGGCCGCGCGGCTCGACAATCGCTTCGGCGCGGCCTATCGCTACCTGGAGATCCTGTTCGACGGCCGCAACCCCTACATCGAGGCGATCGACCGCAATATGCAATACCTGGAACAGGTCCTGCGCAGCGAAAGCTGGCGGCTGCTGCGGCGAAATCCCCCGCTGCATGCCGCCGATCCGAATACGCTCGGCCGCGTGCGCAGCCTGATGCTGGGCTACTTCAAGAAGGCCTGGCTGCAGGATTGAGCCGCGTGGCGGCCAGCGCCGCCGCGCCGGGCTGCGATACGGCGCAGACATAACGCGCGTGAATGTCGGGCAGCTGCCCGAGCACCACGGCCGACCCCGCCAGGTCAGCCCCGGCCAGCGCCGCAGCCAGGACCTCGAGCGTCAGCGCCGGCAGTGCGGCGCCCGCAACCGGCGCAAAGCTCAGGTGCCACGGCTCGGGCTGCACGCCCCCGCGGTCACGCTCGTACGGCAGGAAGAACCCGTAGTCCTCGCAGTGCTGCGGCAGCCAGGCGCCGAGCCGCTCGAATACCCCGCCCGGGGCATATTCGGCAGCGAGCAGCTGCGGCCGCTGCCCGCGGGGCAGCGCGGCCCGGTCTATCAGGTCGATCTCGGTGCCCCAATGGTGGCGGCTGGCCCCCGGCAGGGCCGACCAGAGCAGGATGGCGCGCACCAGTTCGGCCTCGGTGAGCGCGGCACGGTCCAGCGACCGCCCCGCTGCGTCGAGCAACGGCCGCCGGCCGTGGAATTTGTCGTTCCAGATGGTCAACTGGTGCCCGAAGCTGCGAAAGCTGGAGACGACGGCCAGATCTATGTCAATCTTGGCGGCAGCGGCGCGCAGCCCGCGGAACGCGGCCGTCGCCTGCGGGTGCAGGATGCAGCCCAATTCCGGTGAATCGAGCACGTGGCTGCGCACCCGGCCGGTAAGCTGCTCGGCACTAAGAACCGACATTTTTGGTAGCCGCGGCGGCGTACATACGGCATTATTCTAATGTTAATTATTCATGGACGTCGGATGCACGGGCCGCAATTCAAATACCTGATGCTGATCCTTTGCAGCCTCTTCCTGGGGGTGGCGGCGCTGCTGGGCTACCTCGCTCGAAGCTACGACATGCCGTTGTCGATCCTGCTGCTGTCGGCATTGTTCGCGGCGTTCGCGGTGATGCTCCCCGGATTCTGGTCCTGGCGCCAGCGCCAGCGCCTGGATCGCGCGGTCCGAGGGCTGATTGGCGCGGCTGAGCAGATCAGCCGGGGTGAGTTTCGCCAGGCGCTGGTGAGCACCCGCAGCGACAAGATCGGAGAGCTGGAGCACGCGTTCGAAAACATGCGCCTGGCGCTGCGCAACACCACCTTCACCCGCAATTACCTGCACAGCGTGCTCAACAGCATGACCGATGCGGTGTTCGTGACCGCGCCCGGCGGCAGCGTGCGCATTGCCAACGACGCCGCCTGCCAGCTGACCGGCTACGGTGACGACGAGCTGATCGGCAAGAACCTGGTGACGCTGCTCGATCAGGGCGACAAGCTCGGTCCCGACCCGCTGCAGGTCGCGCGCGATGCCGGCGAGACGGTGCTGCGCACCCGCGCCGGCCAGACCATACCGGTGTCATTCGTGGGCTCGACCGTGGCCACCGAGGATCCGGAGTTCGAGGGCGAGATCTACGTCGCGCGCGACATCACCGAGCGCAAGCGCGCCGAGCGGCGCATCCGCTACCTCGCGCGCTATGACGCGCTGACCAAGATTCCCAACCGGATGCAGTTCCAGCACCTGCTGCAGCAGGCGATAGCGCGTTCGCGGCGCAGCGGTCACGGCGTGGCGATGCTGTACGTCGACATGGACCGTTTCAAGGAGGTCAACGACACCTTCGGCCATGCCTCGGGCGATCGCGTGCTCGAGGTGCTGACCGAGCGCCTGACGCGGGTGCTGAATACCGAGGCGGTTCTGGGCCGTCTGGCCGGTGATGAGTTTGCGCTGTTCGTGGACAGTGTCAGCGAGGACGCCGAGGAGGCCGGGGGCCAGGTCGCGCAGCTCGCGCGCACGGTGCTGCACGCGGCCGGCGAGGCGTTCCACATCAACCAGCAGGAAGTCTTTCTGACCGTCAGCATCGGCATCGCGCTGTGCCCGCGCGATGCCGAGAACGTGATCGACCTGATCCGCAACGCCGATGCCGCGATGTACTACTCGAAGCAGAACGGCGGCAATACCTACGCTTTCTACTCCCCGGAGATGAACGCCGCCGCGGTCGAGCGGCTGATGCTCAAGAGCAAGCTGCGCCGCGCGGTCGAGCGCGATGAATTCGTGGTGCGCTACCAGCCGAAGGTGGACCTGCGCGACGGCCGCGTGGTCGGCGCCGAGGCACTGCTGCGCTGGCGGCTGCCGGGGCATGGCGACATCCCGCCGGCGCAGTTCATTCCGATCGCGGAAGAGAACAATCTGATCAGCGCCATCGGCGAATGGGTGCTCGAGCGCGTGTGCATGGATTTCCGCGCGCTGCGCCGGCACATCACCGATCCGGGACGCATCTCGCTCAACCTGTCGCTCAAGCAGCTCAAGCAGGCGAGCTTCATTCTCAATTGCCGCTCGGTGTTCGAGCGCCATGAGGTGCCGACGCGCAACCTGGAGCTGGAGATCACCGAGACCACGCTGATGGCCGATCCGCGCCGCACGGTGCAGATGCTCAATCAGCTGCACGACATGGGGCTGCACCTGTCGATCGACGATTTCGGCACCGGTTATTCCTCGCTGTCAGCGCTGCAGCAGTTCCCGATCGGCACCCTGAAGATCGACCAATCGTTCGTGCGCGACGCCGCCGACGATCCTGCCGATGCGGTGCTGGTCCGGACCATCATCGACATGGGCCACAGCCTCGGGATGGAAGTCGTGGCCGAGGGGGTCGAGTCGGTGCGCCAGCTGGAATTCCTGCACGCCAGCCGCTGCAATTTCGCCCAGGGCCAGCTGTTCGGACAGGCGCGCAGCATCGATGATCTGCTGCATCTGCTGCAGCAGCAGCAGGCCGGCCAGCCGGCCTTTGGCAATCTGCTGCCGGCATCGACGGCGGCAGCGCAGCCAATATCGGCCTGAGCCGCTAAGGGGCGTTCTCACCTCTTTGCAGCGCCGCGCAGGCACAATGCGCGCATGCGCGCGTTTCCGATCCGCTGGCTACTGCGGCTGCTGGCCGCAGCGTTGCTGCTCGCGTGGGTTGCCATGGCGGTGTGGCAAACGCAGAAGCGCCTGCCCCCGGGCGTGCACATCGCGGGGGCGTGGCACAGCCTGCCGGCCCACGATCTGCACTTCCTGCGCGACCTCGCGGCGGCCGACGCCACCGGCGCGCCCCTGAACGAGCGGCAGATCGATGCCGAACTGCTGCATATGGTTTCGCAGGCGCGCGATTTCCTGGTGCTCGACACCGGCCTGTTCGGAGATCTGCCCGCCGCCGGGCCGCTGGCCCCGCGGCTGCGCGCGGCCTCCCCGACTCGCGGCGCCCCTGACCGACGCGCTGGTGCAGGCCAGGCAGGAACACCCCGGCCTGCAGATCCTGTTGCTGATCGATCCGGCGAGCGTACAGATGCGTGCCGGGCAGTCGATGCTGGAGCGACTGCATCAGGCCGGCATCGCCGTGGTCGCGGTCGACGTCGGCCGGCTGCGCGCACCCAATGCGGCCTTCGTCGCCGCCTGGCAGCTGTGCTGCCGCTGGTGGAGTCCGATCGCCGCCAGCGGCGCATGGCCCAACCCGCTCGGCGTCGGACCGTCGGGGGTGTCGATGGGCTGTGGGGTCGCACCCAGGGCTATCAGCGCAGCCACCGGCAGCTGCTGATCGCCGATGATGGCGCCGATGGCCTTGCCGGCCTGCGTCCTTTCGCGGCCGCTGAATGCCGAGGCCGCGCTGCACTCGGCGGTGGCGCTGCATCTGAGCGGCGAGGCGCTCGAGCCGCTGCTGGAGTCCGAGTTCGTCGTTGCCCAGTTCTCCGGCTGGAGCGGCGGCGCGATGCAGGAGCGCTCGCAGCGCCTGCTGGAGCGGCAGCGCGATCGCATTGCGGGCACTCCGGGCGTGGACGTTGCGCGCGCGCGGGTGGTGAGCGAGGCCCCGATCGCCGAGGCACTGCTCGAGCGCATCGGCGCCGCGGGCAGGCATGACAGCATCGATATCGCGGCGTTGTACCTGTCGCAGCGCGAGCTGGTGCGTGCACTGATCGACGCGGCATGGCGTGGCGCGACGGTGCGGGTACTGCTCGATCCGGGCAAGGACGGCTATGGCTACGAGCGCTCGGGGCTGCCCAACCGTGAGGTGGCCTCCGAGCTGCTCGCGGCCAGCGACGGCGCGGTCCGGGTGCGCTGGTACCGCACGCACGGGGAGCAGTTCAGCCCCGGCTTCGCGCTGATTCGCAGCGCCGAGCGCTGCTGGCTCATGGTCGGAACCGCGGAGCTGAGCCGGCGCGATCTCGACGATTTCAACCTTGCCGCCGCCTTCATCGCCGAGCTGCCGAACGCCGCGCCGGCGGGCAACGATGCGCTCTCCTGGTTCGATACCCTGTGGTACAACCGCGCGTCCGGCGGCACCGAGTACACCAGCAATGTCGACGTGTATGCCGATGCCTCGCAGCTCGATTACTGGCAGTACCGGCTGTTCGAGGTCAGCGGCACGTCATTCGACTGACGGCCGCGGCCGGCGCCAACCCCCGACTCCCGCGTCGGATCCTCTATCGCCAGCACAGTATTGTGTAGATAATCGGTTCACTATAGCGCCACTCTAGAGATGGCGGCAGGGGCCATTGTGCAATGCGGTATAAAGAGACGCGCGAGCAATCCGCCGAATTGCTGAGGATGGTGTTACCGCTGATGGCGCGGCATTCCGCCGGCTTTCATCCGCTGAGCTACAGCGTCTGGTACGAGTATGCCGCCGGCTGGAATCGCGCGCTGCGAGCCGCGGTCGATGCCCGGCTGGCGCAATCCAAGGCGCTGACCGACCGCGATATCGAGGTGCTGTTCGATGCGCACGTGGCGATGCGCGACATCGACTCCTCGGCT
Organism: uncultured Gammaproteobacteria bacterium; assembly: GCA_963701975.1. Taxonomy (GTDB): domain Bacteria; phylum Pseudomonadota; class Gammaproteobacteria; order Steroidobacterales; family Steroidobacteraceae; genus FEN-1191. Next base: position 720,251 of record OY969692.1, on the reverse strand, counting down.
CGCATGCGCTGCGAGATCGCGCGCATGATCGAGCACGTCGATGGCGTGGCGGTCGAGGCCGGCCAGGAAGTGGAGCAGTATGGCAACGAGCTGGATGGCTATCGCGAGCAGCTGCGCGACGACATCGGCAAGGACACGCTCAACCAGGTGGTCGAATCGCTGATCGGCGAGACCACGCGCGTGCGCGTCAAGACCGGCATGTACCACGAGCATCTGAAGAAGAGCTCGGAGGAAGTCGAACGGCTGCGCGGCGAGCTCGAACTGGTGCAGGGCCTGGCGCTGACCGACCCTTTGACGGGGCTGTTGAACCGCCGCGGCTTCGACCAGCAGATGCAGCGCGTCAGCCACGGCAGCCTGCGGGGCTGCACGCTGCTGATCGTTGACATTGATCATTTCAAGGCCATCAACGATGCTCACGGCCATCTGCTTGGCGACAAGGTCATCGTCGCGGTGGCCAACGTGCTGCGCGGCTGCATCGGCGAACGCGGCCCGATCGCCCGCATCGGCGGCGAGGAGTTTGCGGTGCTGCTGTCCCATACATCGAGCGCCGGGGGCGTCGAGCTGGCCGAGCGCATCCGCGCTGCGGTCGAGCACGGCAAGATCCGCCGCGCCGACACCGACGAGAGCATTGGCAACGTCACGGTGTCGCTCGGAGTCGCCACCGGTAGCGACAACGAGCAGTTCGAGGCGATGATTGCGCGCGCCGATCGCGCGCTGTATCAATCGAAGACGGCCGGACGCAATCGCGTGACGGTCGCCGAGCGCGCCTCCAGCGCGGTCGCCTGAACGTCAGCCGCCCGCGTCAGACTTTCGGCAATTTCCCGCCAGCGCTTTTTGTGCTCTGATGCATGGCATCGGTGCACCGCTGGCCGGTGCCCGCGAGCGTGGCCAGTGCCATCTAGCATCTAGCGAGAGGAATCCCCGTGAAAATCGGAATGATTGGTCTGGGGCGCATGGGATCGAACATGGTCCGCCGCCTTGCCCGGGCGGGACACAGCTGCGTAGTGTTCGATCACAGCGACGCCGCGGTGAAGGCGCTTGCCGGCGATGGCGCGATCCGCGGCCGCGTCCGCGCACCGACCTGGTGGCCAAACTGCCCGCGCCGCGCGTGGTCTGGCTGATGGTGCCGGCCGCGGTGGTGGACTCATTGCTGCAGACGCTCGGACCGGCGCTGAGTGCCGGGGACATCCTGATCGACGGCGGCAACTCGTACTACGGCGACGACATGCGGCGCGAACAGCAGCTCAGGACGCGCGGCGTGCGCTATCTCGACGTCGGCACCAGTGGCGGCCTGTGGGGCCTGGAGCGCGGCTACTGCCTGATGGTCGGCGGCGATGACGCAGGCCGTGCACCATGTCGAACCGATCCTGTCGGCGCTGGCGCAGAGCACGCGGCACCGCCAGCCTGCACCGCCAGTACCGCCGCGCGCGGCTATCTGCACGTTGGATCGAGCGGCGCCGGGCATTTCGTCAAGATGGTTCACAACGGCATCGAGTACGGACTGATGGCGGCCTATGCGGAAGGTTTCAATCTGCTGCACCGGGCCGGCGAGCCGGCGCAGACTCGAGTCGCGGACGCCGAGACCGCCCCGACCGCGCGCACTGCTGCCGCGCGAGATCAGCGTGAAGCTCGACCAGATCGCCGAGCTATGGCGACACGGCAGTGTCGTGAGCTCCTGGCTGCTCGATCTGCTCGCCGGCCAGCTGGCCGAGAGCCCGGGCTGGAGAATTTCGCCGGTCACGTCGCCGATTCGGGCGAGGGCCGCTGGACCGTCGAGGCGGCGATCGAGGCCGGCGTGCCGGTCCCGGTGCTCGCGACCGCGCTTGTTTGCGCGCTTCAGCTCGCGCGGTGAAGCCGAGTTCGCCAACCGCACCCTGTCGGCCATGCGCCTGGGCTTCGGCGGGCATCACGGAACGGCCCGCTAGCGCCTGCCAGCCTGAGCGGCAAGCGCCGTGGACGCGCAGCACTCCGACGCGTTTGTATTCTTCGGCGCCACCGGCGATCTGGCCTACAAGCAGATCTTTCCGGCGCTGCAGGCGCTGGTGCGACGCGGACATCTCGCAGGCCCCGATCGTCGGTGTCGGCCGATCGGGCTGGACGCGGAGCAGCTGATCGAGCGCGCGCGCGCCTCGATCAAGGAGCACGGTCACTTACGACGAGCAGCTATTCACGCAGCTGGCAGCGCTGATGCGCTATGTCGATGGCGACTATCGCGAAGCCGCCACCTTCACCCAGCTGCGCGAGGCACTGGGCGACGCGCGCGCGCCGCTGCATTACCTGGCGATACCACCGAGCGTGTTTGCGACCGTCATCGGCGGGCTGGCCGCCGCCAACTGCGCCGAGCAATGCGCGCGTGGTGCTGGAGAAGCCGTTCGGCCGCGATCTGAAATCGGCGCGCGAGCTCAATGCGATCCTGCACCAGTTCTTTCCCGAGGAATCGATCTTCCGCATCGATCACTACCTCGGCAAGGAGCCGGTGCAGAACATCCTGTACACGCGCTTCACCAACGCGTTCCTGGAGCCGATCTGGAACCGCAACTACATCCGCAGCGTCCAGATCACGATGGCGGAGGACTTCGACGTGCGCGGTCGCGGCAAGTTCTACGAGGAAGCCGGCGCCATTCGCGATGTGATCCAGAATCACCTGCTGCAGGTGCTCAGCAACGTGATCATGGACGCGCCACTGCACGACGCCTCCGGCGCGCTGCGCGACGAGAAGTCGCGGGTGCTGCGCGCGATCCGACCGCTCGATGCCAGCACCGTGGTGCGCGGCCAGTACCGCGGTTATCGTGCCGAGGACGGGCGTCGCGGAGAACTCGCAGGTCGAGACCTATGCCGCGGTCCGGCTGTACGTGGACAGCTGGCGCTGGGCCGATGTGCCGTTCTACATCCGCGCCGGCAAATGCCTGCCGGCGACCTGCACCGAGGTGGTGGTGGAATTTCGGCGTCCGCCACGCGAGGTGTTCGGCGAACTGGTGCCGAGCCTGTCGAGCCACCTGCGCCTGACAGCTCAATCGCGAGGTGCTGATTGCCCTCGGGATGCGGGTGAAGGTGCCCGGCGAGCGCATGGCCGGTGAGGACGTCGAACTGATCGTGACGCGCCAGCCCGGCGATGCGCTGACCCCTTACGAGCGGCTGCTCGGTGATGCGCTACACGGCGATCCGGGACTGTTCGGGCGCCAGGATGCGATCGAGGCGCAGTGGGCCGTCGTCGATCCGGTCCTCGGCGATGTCACGCCGGTCTATGAGTATGCGCGCGGCTCCTGGGGCCCACGCGAAGCCCAGCGCCTGATCGACGGCGACGACGGCTGGCTCGACCCGCCGTTCTGAGCTCGTCTCGCTCAGGGCGGCTCGCCCCGGCGAGCCGCCGGCGGCCGATCGGCCGGCGCAGCCGGCTTGCCCTTGGGCAGTGGCTGAACCGGCGGTGCAGCGGGTGGGGGCGGGGGCGGCGGAAGCGCCGTCTTCGGCTGCGACATCTGTACCGGCGGGCGCGCCTGCGGTGGCACCTGATACTGCGGTGGTCGCTCCGGGATGTAGCGCCGGTCGTTCGCGGGCGGCGTGGGCGTCGCCGGTACCGCCGGCGTTACCGATGTGCCCGGTGGGACGGGCATGACCGGTCTTCCCGGTGACGCCCGCGGCGAAGGCGTCTGCGGAGCCAAGGGTGTCGTGCGCAGGGTCGGCGGAGCGGCCGTGCCTGGCGTGCCCGGTCGTGGAGCAAGCCCCGGCGTAAACGGCGACTCGCGCAGCTCCGGCGCCGCGGCGGCCGGCGGCGCAGGCACCCCAAACGGTACCTTGCGCGGTGGCGGCAGCAGCACCTGCGAGCGCGGGCTCTCGGGGACACGCAGCTGCTGCAGCTGCGCCGGCGGCAACGCGTGGCCGCCATTGGCGCGCATCGCGTCAAACTGGCGGTCGATGGACGGCGGCGGCGGCGGTGGCGGGCGTCGGGCGATCACCGGACGATTCAGGATCGCGATCGACGGTCGCTTTACCGCGGTCTGGCCGCCGGGCCCGAGCACGCTCTGGCGTGCCGGCACGATCTCCGGCGGCCGCGGCGTCGCGGTGGCGCCCTGCCACTGGGGTGGCGGCGCCAGCGCATGACCGGCGATGGAATGCCCGGACGCGAAGTTCTGCTGCGACACCACGGTGAGCGCGCGGGGCGCGTCGCGGTTGGCATAGCGGCTCTGCAGCTGCGGATTCTGGTAGACGCTGGTGATGTAGGTGTTGTTGACGATCGTGGTGTTGGTGACGTTGACGTTGCGCAGGTAGCGCGTACTGACGCGATAGCCGGGCAGGTAGACTTCCCCTGGCGCCAGCGGCAACCAGCCGACGCCCGGTCCGGCGCCGACCGCGACACCGGCCGCCGTGCCGCCCACCCACGCGACCAGCGCCGGCGCATACACCGCATGGCTGCGCGCCGGGGCGGGCACCCAGCACCAACGCTGCCGCAGATACGCCCAGCGGCCATAATGAAACGGCGCATATCCCCAGGGTGCGCTGTTGACCCAGGTCCAACCCCACGGTGATACCCACAGCCAGCGGCCATATCGATACGGCGCCCAGTCGGGCGCGATGCGGGTGGGATACCAGACGTAGCCGAAATCCGGTTCCTGGCGCCATTCGCCGTAATCGTCCAGGTCCTGCGCGCCCACGACATCGCTCGAGACGTACTGGGCCGCGTACTGGTTGCCGGCCCAGCGCGCTGCGCGCTGCGCGCACCAGCGCTCGAATTCGTCGGGCGGCCCCAGCGCCGCCACGTCGATGCCGCCCTCGGGGCTGAACTGCGCGGCCTGGCCGCCGCGCAGATTGACGGTCTCGCCGCTGCTGCTGACAACCTGTGCCTGGCCGTCGCGCATCCCGACGGTGGTGTTGCCCGCGGCGTTGACGCCGATGCGATAGGAGCCCGGCCGCACCAGGGACACTGCGGCGTTGGGCGCATCGATCTCGAACGAGCCGGCCGCCCCCGGATCGCGCAATACGATATTCGCAGTGCCGGCACTGAGCTGCAGCTGCACCGCCTGATCGCCGAGGTCGAGCACCGACAGGCTGCTGCTGTCGGCCAGGGTCATGGTGGCGGAGCCGAACTGGATCTCGGCGAGCGAATCGCGGTCGCTCCACAGCTGATCCCCGGTCGTCAGCGGTCGGTTGATCGTCGCCGCCGTCCAGTCGCCCGCGCCCGCGGGCTGCACCGACACCGCGCCCTCAACGTAGCTGAGCCGCGCCGCCCGCGTCGGCGGGTCCAGCTCGCCCGCCGCCGGCTGATCGTCGGCATCCTGCTGTGCCAGCGCCGCCGCGCCCGCCGTCAGTCCCAGCGCCAGGGCGGCAACCGCACTGATGAATCTGTGGCGACATGCATGCACGAGGCAACTCCCAAAGGCGTCGGCGCGGCGCAATCCCCGAGCGGGCGACAGCGCCGAACGTGCGCTCAGTGTCGTCGGACGAACATGAACCAGCGCTGAAACTGCGCCAGTGCGCTGCCGGCCTCAAAGGGTCGGCGAGTCGTCGTGCAGCAGCGCCCGCCGCACGATCCTGATCGGCGGAAAGCCCTGCTGCATGAACGCATCATGGAAATCCTTGAGCCGAAAATTGCTGCCCTCGCGGGCCTGCAGATCGGCGCGCAGCTTCAGGATCTGCAGCTTGCCGAGCGTGTAGTAGAGATAGGTCGGCATCGGAGGTACCGCGCTTGGTTTCGATCTCGCCGACCTCGCGTGACTGGTAGCCCTGCTTCGACGAAGAAATCGATCGCCTTGCCCGAGCGTCATGTGGCCGGTGTGCAGCTCGATGCCAACGATGTAGCGCGCGTCGCGCAGCAGCGCATCCTGCAGCTGGCCCAGACGCAGCAGCTTCGACTGATGTTCATCGCTGGCGCCGGTGCCCGGTTGCCGTAGCCCTCATCGAGCATCATCTGCTCGCAGTAGTGCGCCCAGCCTTCGGCGTTGCTGTTGGCACCGAATAGCTTGCGGACGCGATCATCGAGGCGGTGCATCCACAGGAACTGCATGTAGTGTCCCGGATAGGCCTCATGCACCGCGACGTTGCTGATCGACCGGGTAATTGAACTGCGCCATGAATCCGGCGGTCTTCTGCGGTCCCAGCCCGGCTCCGGCAACGTGACGTTGAAATAGGCTTCCTGCGCCACGGTCTCGAACGGTCCCGGCGTGTCCATCGACGCGAACGTGGTTGCGCGCATGAACGGCGGGGTCTCGCGCACGATCGGTCGCACGTCCGACGGCATCGTCACGATCTGATGCTCGGTGATGAAGCGACCAGGCCGTTGAAGGTAGCGCGAAAGCTGTCGCAGCAACCTGGCCGGCTCGGGATGATCGGCTGCCAGCTCCGCGAGAACCTGCTGCGGGCTCTTGTCCGGCTCGAGTTCGTGCGCCACGCGCGCGAATTCGGCCTGGTTGCGCGCGCAGGTCCGCCATGCCGATCTCGAGCAGCCGATCCAGCGGCGTGTCCACCATCTCGTCGTAGCGCAGCTTGGCGCGGAAGGTTGCGGCACCGAGGCGAAACTCCCCGTGCGAGCGCGGCAGCAGCACGTGCGTCAGCCAGCGCTGATAGCCCTGCAGCGCCGCGATCACGCGCGCGTTGACCGCAGCGAACTCGCGCCTGACTGCGGCATCGTCCGCGGCAGCGAATGCGCCCGGCAGGTCGTGCTGGTAGAAGCTCGACGATGCCGGGCAGCTGCTCGATCGCGATCTGCGGTGAAGATCCGCGGCGGGTTGCGCAGGTTGACGCGGGCGGCGCGCAGCGCGGCCGGCATGCGCTTCTCGCGCGCGCACAGCAGCCGCAGGCGTTCGTTCGCCGGCGCGAATTCGCGTTCCATGATGGTGAACGCACTGGCGGTGATGCCGGAGGAATAGAAATCGGGATTCTTCTGCCATGGCCTGATGGTCTGCAGCGTCAGCAGGCTGCCGCGGATGTCTGACAGCAGCAGCTCGCGATTGCCGCGTACGCGCTCGGACAGCGCCGAAGGGTCGACGGCTTCGAAGCGGCGCTGGTAGCGCTGCAGCGCTGCGATCTGCCGGTCGACGTCGGCGCGGCGGTAATCCTCGAGCCGATCGTCGTAGCGGTGAATGCCGGCGGCGGTGGCGGCGCTGGGATTTTCCGGAAAGTAGAAGTTATCGAGGAAATCATCGGCCAGTGACATCAGCGCGGCGTCGGCCGGGGCGCGGGACCGCCTCCGGGGGCGCGGTGTCGGCCGGTGCGGCCGCGTCCGCGACGACGGCGCCGAGGCCGAGCAGCAGCGCTGCAAGCCAGCGCAGCGGCCGCCGGGCGAGCCGGGCTTGCCGTTCAGTGCGCGAGCCGGGCTGCGAGCGCTGCCAGCACCGGTGCGGTGTCCGGTCGCACGCCGCGCCACAGACGAAACGACTCGGCGGCCTGCTCGACCAGCATGCCAAGTCCCATGTAGGCCTGCGCAGCGCCGTGCTCGCGCGCCCAACGCATGAAATGGGTGTCGCCGTCGGCATAGAGCAAATCGTAGCAGATCGTCGTCGGGCCGATCACGGCCGGCGGCAGTGGCGCAACCTGTGCCTGCAGCCCGGCCGCGGTCGCGTTGATGATCAGATCGAAGCACGAGCCATCGAGTTCATCAAAACCGCTGCCGCGCACCGGTCCCATCGCTGCGAATGCGCTCGCCAGCGCGCGCGCTCTCTCGGCGCCGCGGTTGGCGATGACCAGTTCGCGCGGCTCGAGCTGCAGCAGCGGTGCGAGCACGCCGCGCGCGGCACCGCCCGCGCCGGCCAGCAGCACGCGGCGCGCGCGCACGCCAATATGCAGGTTGTGCGTCAGATCGCGCACCAGGCCGGCACCGTCGGTATTGTCCGCGAGCAGATTGCCTGCCGCGTCGCACAGGATGGTGTTGGCGGCTCCTGCGGTGCGCGCGCGCGCGCTCAGACTGTCGGTCAGGGCGATCACGGCCTGCTTGTGCGGCACCGTGACGTTCAGACCGCGGCCGCCGGTGGCGAAGAACTCGCGCACCCGCGGCGCCAGGTCCTCCGGTGCCACATCGAGCGCGCTATAGGTCATGCGCTGATGAGTCTGCCGGGCGAACAGGGCGTGGATCTCGGGCGAGCGGCTGTGCGCGATCGGATGACCGATTACCGCGTAGCGGTCAGGCGCTGACATGATCGACGCCGGAATCGCGCACCAGCCATTGCGCGGCGCTGCCGCCGTGCTGCGTCCGGTCGAGCAGCCCCTGCAGCTCCGGCTGCCACAGCAACGCTCGTTGCCCGAACTGGTACGGCGGATTCACCAGCAGCAGGCCCGAACCGTTCAGGCCGACGCGCGAGTCGCGCGGATAGATCCAAAGTTCCAGGCTCAACGTGGGCACCGTCAGCGCCTGTTCGACGCGCGCGAGCCAGGGTGCGAGCGTGCGCTCGTCCTTGATCGGGTACCACAGCATGATCACGCAGTTCGCCAGCCGCTGCAGGCTGCTCACCAGCGCCTGCGTCGCCTGCTCCAGCTCCGCGGCCGGATTCTCGTACGGCGGATCGATCAGCAGCAGGCAGCGGCGCTCGCGTGGCGGCAGCACCGCGCGCAGCTGCTGATAGCCATCGGCACAGTCGGCGCGCATGCGGCGGAAACCGCCGAGCGCGCGCTCGAGCGCGCGGCACTCGGCCGGCAGGATCTCCCAGCAGATGCCGCGATCCTGCGCGCGCAGCGTGTGCGCCGCGAGCCACGGTGAGCCGGGATAGGCATGCGGATCGCCGATGCCGGTGCGCAACGCCGCGACCGCCGCGAGGTAGTCCCTGATCTCCGCGGCCTCGGGCGCGGCGGCGGCGGCCAACGCGATGATGCCGTGGCGCGCCTCGGCGCCGCGATGCGTCTCCGGCCCGGCGAGGTCATAGCGGCCGGCGCCGGCGTGGGTGTCGAGGAACAGGAACCCCTTGTCCTTCTTCTGCAGCGCGCGCAGCAATGCCAGCAACGCCACGTGCTTGTGCACGTCGGCGAAGTTTCCGGCATGGAAGCTGTGGCGGTATTTCATGCGTGTGACGCCCGGCGATCATAGTCTCATCTTGCGCCTGCCTGCGGCCGTCGATGCGGCGCGGCCTGCAGCGCGGCCTGCAGCGCGCGCGGCCGGCGCGCCGGATGCGGCTCAGGCCGCGCCCGCGGCCTTCTTCGTTCCCGAGGATCGGCCGGCGGGGCGCGTGGCAGGCTTCGGCGACGCCTTGGCCGCGGCGGGTTTCGCGCCCGGCCGGCCGGCGGAACGGCCCGCGGCTTTGGCGCCTGGCCGCAGCGCCGGTCTGGCAGCGCTCGCCTTTCTCTTGGCGGTCTTCGGTGCCGCGCCCCGGGTCGTTGCAGCGGTGCTCGGCCGCGGCGCGGCGGCGCGGTGGCGGCGGCTTGCGGGTTTCCCTGCCGGCGCCACACCGGGCGAGGCTTCGGATTTCGCTGCCGGCTTGTTGGCCGCCTTCTTCGCCGCGAAGCGGCCGCGGCCTCGCAGCGGGCGCGCCGGCGCAGCCGCCAGCAGTGCACGGCACTCCTCCAGCGTCAGTGTCTTGGGATCGCGGTCCTTCGGAATGCGAGCATTCTTCTCGCTGTTGCTGATGTAGGGCCCGTACCGGCCGTTGAGCACCTGGATGCCCTCGACGCCGAAATCCTGGATGATGCGATTGGCGTCGGCGATCTGCTTGGCGCGGATGCATTCGAGCGCGCGCTCGAGCGTGACGGTGTACGGGTCGTCGTCCTTGAGCGATACGTATTTGCTGCCGTACTTGATGTAGGGGCCGAAGCGGCCGACATTGGCGAGGATCGGTTCGCCTTCGGCAGTGCTGCCGAGCGTGCGCGGCAGCACGAACAGCGCCAGCGCCTGTTCGCGCGTGATCGTGTCCATCTTCTGGCCGGGGCGCAGGCCGGCAAAGCGCGGTTTCTCCGCGTCGTCCTTGGTACCGATCTGCACGAACGGGCCGAAGCGGCCCATGCGTACGCTCATCGGTTTGCCGCTGGCCTCGTCGCGGCCGAGATCGCGCGCCTGCGCCACCTGTTCGCGCGTGACGGTCTTCTCGATGGTTTCCACCTGGCGGATGAACGGCTTCCAGAACTTCGACAGCGGCGTGGTCCAGGGCTCCTCGCCGCGCGCCACCGCGTCGAGCTCGTCCTCCATCGCGGCGGTGAAGCCATATTCGACGTAGCGGTGGAAGTGCTGGGTCAGGAAGCGGTTGACGATCTTGCCGATGTCGGTCGCGGTGAAGCGGCGATTCTCGATCTCGACGTATTCGCGGTCGCGCAGCGTCGAAATGATTGACGCATAGGTCGAGGGCCGTCCGATGCCGTGCTCCTCGAGCGCCTTGACCAGCGAAGCCTCGGTGAATCGCGGTGGCGGCTCGGTGAAATGCTGCTGGGGCTGCACGCTGAGCAGCTTGACGGCGTCACCGACCTGCATCGACGGCAGCACCTGATCGCCCTCGTCGTCGGTCGCATCGTCGCGGCCTTCCTGGTAGACCGCGATGTATCCCGGCGTGACCAGCGTCGAGCCGTTGGCGCGCAGCACGTGGCGCTGCGGCCCGTCGGGGCCCGCCAGCATGTCCACCGCGACCGTGTCGAACACCGCGTGCGCCATCTGGCAGGCGACGGCGCGCTTCCAGATCAGCGCATAGAGCTTGTACTGGTCGGGATCCAGGTGACGCTCGATGTCCGCCGGAACGATCGCTGGCCGAAGTCGGCCGGATCGCCTCGTGCGCTTCCTGCGCATTCTTCGATTTGGTCTTGTAGACGCGCACTTCCTCGGCCACCGCTGCTGGCCCGTACAGGCGCGCGATCACCGCGCGGATCTCCTGCACCGCCTCGGCGGCCAGCGACACCGAGTCGGTGCGCATGTAGGTGATCAGGCCGACGTTGCCTTCGCCGATATCGACCCCTTCATACAGCTGCTGCGCCAGGCGCATGGTGCGCTGGGCCGAGAAGCCGAGCTTGCGCGAGGCTTCCTGCTGCAGCGTCGAGGTGGTGAACGGCGGCGCCGGATTGCGCCGGCGCTGCTTGCGATCGACCTGCAGCACGGTGCAGCGCGCCGATCCGGCCCGGCGGCCGCTGCAGCGTCTGCTCGGCGTCGCGCGCGACTGCCTCGTTGGTGAAGCTGAACTGCTCGACCTTGCTGCCGCGGAATTCGATCAGCTTCAGCGGAAACGACTGCGCCGAGTGCTCGCCGACGGCATCGATGCTCCAGTACTCGCGCGGCACGAACGCGGCGATCTCTGCTTCGCGCTCGCAGATCATGCGCAGCGCGGGGCTCTGCACCCGGCCGGCGGACAGCCCGCGCCGCACCTTCTTCCACAGCAGCGGCGACAGATTGAAGCCGACCAGGTAATCGAGCGCGCGGCGCGCCTGCTGCGCGTTGACCAGGTCGAGCGACAGGTCGCGCGGCGAGGCCACCGCTTCGCGCATCGCATTGCGCGTGATCTCGTGAAACACGACGCGATGCACCTGCTTGCAGCTTCAGCTCGCCGCGCTGCTTGAGGATCTCGTACAGGTGCCAGGCGATCGCCTCGCCCTCGCGATCCGGGTCGGTCGCCAGGTGCAGCGCCTTGGCTTTCTTCAGCGCCTTGGCGATGGCGTCGACATGGCGCTCATTGCGCTCGACCAGCTGGTACTGCATCGCAAAGCCGTCGTCGGGGTCGACCGCTCCTTCCTTCGGCACCAGATCGCGCACGTGGCCGTACGAGGCCAGCACCTCGAAGTCCCTGCCGAGGTATTTCTTGATGGTCCGCGCTTTGGCCGGAGATTCGACGATAACCAGATTGTCAGCCATGCCACTACCATGTGAAGCAGCCAAAAACGAAAAACCGCGGACAAGCCGCGGGAAGTTGCCTAGACCTTGAGCCAAGCCTCAATGCGGGTCGTGATGCGGTACATCAAATACCAGATCTTCCATCCTCGCATAGGCGAGTTCCTGGCCAGGTTGGCTCGATAAGACCATCAGCACCACCCATTTGACCTGCTCCAGATCGAGCTCGTCGGTATCGAGCGCCAGCAACCGATCGATCACGATCTCGCGTTGGCTGGCCGAGAGTATTCCGCCGGCCTCGAGCGACACCAGCAGCCCGCGGCACTGCGGGTCGAGCCGCGCGAGCTCCTGCGGCGCGAACACCCGGAAGGTACCGTCACCGCGCAGGCTCGGGCGCTCGCGCTCCGCCGCCAGGTCGGCCAGCCAGTCGAGCGCACGCTCGACATTGGCCTCACCGAAACCGGCGCTCTCCAGATCGCGCGCAAGGGTTTCGCGCTCGGCGCTCGCCGGCAGCTCCTCGAGCATATAGCGGTCGAAAACGTAGATCAGAATGTCGAAAACGCTGTTTTCCATGGTCACTTTCGTTTCACGATGCGCGCGGCCACGCGTTAGCTGGACCGGCCGCGGCTACAGGCGCAGGTAGCGGCCGCCCGAATGCAATCCCACGACGTCCTCGAGCTCCAGAAACAGCAACATGGAGGCCACGGATTGGCTTGGAAGTCCGGTTCGCTCGACCAGCATATCGAGGCTGGCCGGCTCAAACGCAAGGGCATCTAACAGGATTTTGTAGTCCTTGTCCAACCGGATGCCTGCGGCAGCGCTTGCCGGCGGCTTCGTAAGCACTTTGTTTTTCAAACGTAAATCCGAGCCCGCTGAGCACGTCGTCGGCGCTTTCGACCAGCTTGGCGCCGCTGCGGATCAGGGCGTGGCAGCCGCGGCTCAGCGGATTGTGGATCGAGCCCGGGATCGCGAACACCTCCCGGCCCTGTTCGCGCGGCCAGCCGCGCCGTGATCAACGAACCGCTGTGGCGCGCCGCCTCGACCACCAGTGCGCCCAGCGCCAGTCCGCTGATGATGCGGTTGCGGCGCGGAAAATGCGCGCGCAGCGGCGGCGATCCGGGCGGATGCTCGCTCACCAGCGCCCCCTGGGCCGCGATGCGCGCCGCGAGCGCGCGGTGCTCGCGCGGGTAGATCGCGTCGATGCCGCTGCCGAGCACCGCGACGGTTCGCCCGCCGGCTTCGAGCGCGCCCTCGTGGCTGGCCGCATCGATGCCGGCCGCCAGCCCGCTGGTGATCGTCAACCCGGCCTGCGACAACGACGCCGCGAACGCGCGCGCGGTGCGCTGGCCCGGCAGCGTGGGATGGCGGCTGCCCACCATCGCCAGCTGCGGCAAGCCCAGGCAATCGGCATCGCCCTTCACGTACAGCAGCGCGGGCGCGCCGCGGGCCTGCGCCAGCAGCGGCGGATACAGCGCATGGGCGGCGTCAATCAGGTGGATGCGCTCGCTCTCGATCCATCGACGCTCGGCGGCGATGCGCGCCCGGTCGGGCGACTGCAGCGCGGCGACGGCCGCGGCGGGAAAGCCGAGGGACGCAAGGCTGCTGCGGCACAGCCCGAACAGGGCCTGCAGCCCGGATGAGGCCGCCGCCGCAGCGTCGATCGCGGCCAGCGCGCGGCGCAGCCGTGCAGCGGTGAGCCCGGGCGCATGGCCGAGCGCAAGTTGCATGTCGAGCACGTCCACGCGAGGCAAGCATAGAGCAGCACGCGCGGCACGCCGATGCGGCTATCGTCCCACGGACACCGGATTTCGAGGCTTGCGTTTCGCGCCGCCGACGGTCGGCGCGGCGGCGTGCGCTGTCTTAAGGATTACGTACGCGATCGCCGATATTGATCGGCACGATGTCGCTGAGGATCAGCGCATAGCTCATGCGCTCGTAGGTCTTGAACACCAGCAGCGTGCCGGAGCTCTCGTCCGGCAGCCACTGGGTGTGGTGTGCCCAGCAGGTGCTCTCGCCCTCGATCTTGGCGCAGAAGTCATCGACCTGCTCCCCGGCCAGATTCACCGTGAGCACCGAGCCGCGCTCCAGGCCATCCTGCGAGCCGCGGTTGATCGCGACCACGTCGTACTGCCCGGCGAGCAGCACGTTGTTGACCACCGCGATGATGCTGCCGTCGACCGGCCGTGCGGGTGCATGTGGTGCGAAATCGCTCGTCGGGCTGTTGTCTTCGGCGACCAGCACGTCGCCCTGCAGTGTCTCGCGCGCCGAATCGGTCAGCGTGGCCCGGGCAACGATTCCGGGGCGGGTGAGCTGCGCGGTGCCGGTGTAGATCGCAAGATAGCCCAGCTTGCGACCGCTCTGCGGGTCGAGCAGCGGCTCATCGACGTGCATCACGCTGTAGCGCGCGCCGGCTTCGCCGTCGAGTTTCTTGACGTACAGGTCATGGCCGGCGCCGGCAATCTGATGATCGTCGCGCAGCGCGACGATGTAGGGCGCGGCTTTGACTTCATCGCCGGTCAGCACGCCGGGCCGCGACAGAAAAGCGGCAATCATCGAATACGGGATGGTTGCGATCGGTCCCTCGAGGGGCACGCTGCGCAGCATCGGCTCCAGGCGGGTCGCGGCGCCGCCGCCACCGCGCACGACCTCGAGCGCGGTACGGCCGTCGCCCCGAGCGCCAGGCGCACGGTGTCGCCCGGATAGATCCGGTGCGGGTTCTGAATATCGGGATTCAGTACCAGATCTCCGGCCACAGCCAGGGATCGCGCAAAAACGATATTGGCGATGCCCCAGAGCGTATCGCCGCGCCGCACCACGTAGCTCTTGGGCGCACTGGGTTTCAGTGCCGATCCCGCATCGCTGATCACGGTAGTCGTGCCGGCCTCATCGGGCGCCTCGCCGACGGCCTCGGTGACCGTCTGCGGCTCCGGCGCGGCCGTGGTCTCGGCCGGCTGGGCCACGGGCGGCGGGGCTGCGGCGGCCTGCTCGCCGCGATGAAGCATGGCGCAGCCGCTGACGGCCAGCAGTCCCATGAGAGTGGCACAGGCCAGCACAGCCTGTCGGATACCGAAAGCTTGGTTCAGATACATCCCTGCTGCCTCTTGGGATCGGGTAGGGCCTTCTCGCACAGCTGTTATAAACTTAAGGGCGAGTAAACGCACATGGTTAATTGCCAACTTTGTGCACTGGGTCACGTCGCGGGTCAATTAGTCTCTGATCCTTGAAATCTTGGCATATTTCCCCACGATTAAGAACTGATAGAGAGCGTATAGAGAGCGGATTGATGGCCTTGCTGCCCATACTGGAATTTCCGGATCCCCGGCTGCGCACCCGCGCAGCGCCGGTGCAGCAGTTCGATGCCGCGCTCAAGCAGCTGATCGCCGACATGCTCGCAGACCATGTACGCGGCCCCCGGCATCGGGCTGGCCGCCACGCAGGTCAACGTGCACCGCCAGCTGCTCGTGATGGACGTCAGCACCGAGAAGAACCAGCCGCAGGTCTATATCAACCCGAGCATCCTCGAGCGCGACGGCGTCGAAGTATCGCGAGGAGGGTTGCCTGTCGGTGCCGAACGTCTTCGAGCAAGTCGAGCGCGCGGCGCGCGTCCGGGTGCGCGCGCAGGATGCCGACGGCGTGCCGTTCGAGCGCGAGCTCGACCGGCCTGGCCGCGGTGTGCCTGCAGCATGAGATGGATCATCTGGCCGGCAAGCTGTTCGTCGACTATCTGTCCAGACTCAAGCGCGAGCGCATCCGCCGCAAGCTCGAAAAAGAGCGCCGCGAGCGCGCCAGCGGGGCCGTCAAGCCGGCCAGCGCGCGCGGCCGCGCGCGTCATATGACGCATGCTGCGCATCGCATTTGCCGGCACGCCGGAATTCGCGGTGCCGACGCTGCGTGCGCTGGCGGACTCCCCGCACCGTGCTGGTCGGAGTACTCACGCAGCCTGACCGGCCGGCTGGCCGCGGCCGCGCACTCCAGGGCCAGCCCGGTCAAGCGCGCTGGCGCAGGAGCTGGGTCTGCCGCTGTGGCAGCCCGCCGAGGCTCGAAAGCCGCGAGGCAGCGCGGCTCGCTCGAGCGCTGGGGCGCCGGATCTGCTGGTCGTGGTCGCCTACGGCCTGATCCTGCCGCCGGCGATGCTGGCACTGCCGCGGCTGGGATGCATCAACGTGCATGCCTCGCTGCTGCCGCGTTGGCGCGGTGCAGCACCGATCCAGCGCGCGCATCCTCGCCGGCGATGCCGAGAGCGGAGTCACGATCATGCAGATGGAGGCCGGCCTCGACACCGGAGCCGATCCTGGCTCAGCAGCGCGTGCCGATTGCGCCGGATGAGAACGCGCAGCAACTGCAGCAGCGCCTCGCGGTGCTCGGTGCACAGCTGCTGCTCGCCACGCTCGAACAGGCGCAAAGCGGCCTGCTGCGCCCGAAGCCTCAACCTGATCAAGGGGTTACCTACGCCGCGAAGATCGACAAGGCGCGACGCGCTGATCGACTGGCGGCTCGATGCCGAGGCACATCGCACGTCAGGTACGGGCCTTCAATCCATGGCCGGTTGCCGAGACACGCTGGCACGCAGCAGCAGCTGCGCATCTGGGAGGCACGTGTCTGGCAGACACCCGGGGGTGGGCCAGGCACGGGGGCCGCGGTGCGGGCGACCCGGCGAAATCCTGGGCCTGGAGCATGAGCAGCTGCGGGTCCAGTGCGGCCAGGGCCAGCTGGCGCTGGCCAAGCTGCAGCTGGCGGGCCGACGCATCGTCACGGCGCGCGAATTTGCCAGCGGACAGGCTCTGGCCGGGTCAAGTTTCGGGTGAAGACGGCGCGAGCGAATCCGGCCGCGAGCGTGCTCGCCGGGGCAACGCGCGCGCTTGCCGCGGTGGCCTTCGCGGGACGCTCGGCCGATGACGCGCTGGAGCACGCCGCCGCATCGCCCGAGCAGCGCCCGGCAGTCCGCGCCGTCACCCTCGGGGCGCTGCGCTGGTACTGGCGGCTCGAGGCGATCGTGTCGACGCTGATCGCCGGCCAGCGGCTCTCGCCGCCGCTGCGCGCGCTGCTCGCGGTGGCGCTGCACCAGCTCGAATACTCGCGCAATCCGCCCGAGGTCATCGTGTCCTCGGCGGTTGACGCAGCCCGGCTGCTGCGGCAGGCGCGTGCGGCCGGGCTGGTCAACGCGCTGCTGCGCCGATTCCTGCGCGAGCGCGACGCACTGCTGGCGCGCTCGCAGCGGGATCCGGCCGCCGAGTGTGCGCATCCGGCGTGGCTGCTGCAGGTGCTGCGCACCGAGTGGCCGCAGCATTGGCAGCAGATCATCGATGCGAACAATGAACATCCGCCGATGAGCCTGCGCGTGGATCACCTCGCGCATCACGCGCGCGGCCTACCTGGAGCGACTCGCGGCCGGCGGACAGAGCGCGCGAGCCGTGACGTGGCTGCCGGGCGCGGTGGTGCTGGACAAGCCGGTCGCGGTCAGCGAGCTGCCCGGTTTCAGCGAGGGCTGGGTATCGGTGCAGGATGCGGGCGCGCAGCTCGCCTGTGCGCTGCTCGGGCGTCCGGCCCGGCGAGCGCGTGCTCGATGCCTGCGCGGCACCGGGCGGCAAGACCGGCGCGCTGCTCGAGGCCGTGGATGGGGACATCGCGCTGACCGCGGTGGACATCGATGACGCGCGCTGCAGCGCATTGCGCAGAATCTGCAGCGGCTGCATCGCCAGGCACAGCTGGTCACCGCGGACCTGCGCGAGGATCCGCGCTGGTGGAACGGGGAGGCCGTTCGATCGCATCCTGCTCGATGCGCCGTGCTCGGCCACCGGCGTCATCCGGCGCCATCCCGACATCAAGTTGCTGCGCCGGCGCCGATGACATCGGCGCGCTGGCCCGCCACGCAGCGGCGCATGCTCGAGCGCTGCCTGCAGCTGCTCCGGCCCGGTGGCCGGCTGCTGTACTCGACCTGCTCGGTACTGCCGGCGGAAAATGAGCGCATAGTCGAGGCGGTGCTGGCGGCGGTGCCGCGGGCACGGGCGCTGCCGCTGCCGTATCCGGTGCCGGACGGGACCAGCCTGCCGGCGCAGCTGATCGAGCGGTCCACCGGGGTGCAGCTGCTGCCGGGGAATGCGGCGCAGACCGATGGCTTCTATTATGCTTGTCTGACAGTGACTTAGAGGCGTGAGTTAGAAGCGCCGCGCTCTTCGACAGCGCCTCGACGACGACCGCAACCGTTTTTGCCTTTTAAGGTATCCGTGCAAACGATCAGCAGATTAGGCGTCGCTCTGGTGCTGCTGGGCGCGCTGCTAGCTCCGCGCGGGGTGCGCAGCGCCGGCCCGCTCGCGGGCGACTTCCAGATTCGCTCGGCGTTCGTCGTGGTCGATCACGGCGTGCTGCAGCTCAGCGCGCACATCGATTACCCGATCAACGATCGCATCCGCACTGCTCTGCATGACGGGGTGACGCTGGCATTCGACCTGGACGTGATCATCAGCCACCACCGGCGGCTGTGGTTCGACGCCACGCTGCTCGAGACGACGCTGCGGCGCGAACTGACCTATCACGCCGTCACCGACCGCTACGTGCTGCGCGATGAGGCGGGGGTCGAGCAGGAGAGCTTTCCGACCCTCGAGGCGGCGCTCGACAAGCTCGGCCGCATCGAGGATCTGCCGATCCTGGTGGAGTCGCAGCTGCGCGGAGAGGCGCCCTGGGAGGTGGCGGTGCGCGCTGGCGTGCGCCGCGGCCGCATGCCCGATGCGCTGCGTGCACTGGTGTTCTGGACCGACGACTGGCATCGCACCAGCGACTGGTACACATGGATTCTCACCCTATAAGGCACCTCGGCGTGCGGGTGCTGACCGCGGCGGCGTTCACTGCCGGCGTCGGCGCGCTGCTGCTGCTCGCGGGCAGTGTGGAGAATTCGGCGCAATTCTCGCGCTGGCAGCCATGGATCCTGCTGGTCAACATCTGCGGCGCGGTTGCGCTGATGGTGCTGCTGACGCGCAAGCTCTGGCAGCTGTACCGCGACTTTCGCGACCACGTGCCGGGCTCGCGCCTGGCGATGCGCACGGTGCTGATGTTCGGCGCGCTGGTGATCGCGCCGCTGCTGATCGTGTATCTGTTCTCGCTCGATTTCATCAACCGCGGCATCGACAGCTGGTTTCGCGTCGAGATCAAGCAGGGGCTGAACGATGCCGTGGTGCTGTCGCGCTCGGCGCTGGATCTGCGGCTGCGCGAGCAGGCGCGGCGCACCGAGATCCTGGCGCGCTCGCTGCGCGAGCTGCAGGGAGCTGCGCTGCTGCAGCGGCTCGACGAGGAACGGCGCGCCACCGAAGCGAAAGAGATCATCGGTGTACGACGCCTACGGCCGCGCCGCCGCGGTCAGCAGCGCCACGCCGCTGACGCAGCAGCCGGCGCCATCGCCGCCGGAAGTGGCGCTGCAGCTGGCCGCCGGACGCAGTTACGTCAGCCTGAATCCGCTCGCCAACGGCCAATACACCATCGAAACCGCGGCGCCGATCCTGGACGCGGTCTCGGCGCACGCCGGTCGACGCTACGTGCTGATCCACTACGAGGTGCCGCAGGAGCTCTCGGCGCTGGCCGAGGCCGTGCAGCGTACGTCCTCGCAGTACGGCGATCTGTCGGCGGTGCGCGAGCCGCTGAAGATCAGCTTCCGGCTGACCCTGACGCTGGTGGTGCTGCTGACGCTGCTGGCGGCGATCTATGGGGCGATCTACTCGGCGCAGCGGCTCACGCGACCGGTGCAGGATCTGATCGCCGGCACGCGCGCGGTCGGCAAGGGCGATCTTCGGCACGCGCCTGCCGCTGCCGTCGCGCGACGAGATGGGCTTTCTGGTGCATTCGTTCAACGACATGACCAAGCGGCTGCGGCGCGCGAGCGAGGAGGCGATGCGCAGCCGCCAGGCGGTGGAGCGCGAGCGCGAGCGACTCGCCATCATCCTGTCGCGACTGTCGACCGGCGTCATCGTCACCGATCGCGAGCTGACGCTGCACAGCGCGAACCAATCGGCCGGCACGATCCTGGGCAGCAGCTTCGAGGGCGCCGCGGGCCAGCGCCTGACGCAGCTGCCGGCCGGGACCGCGCGCTTTGCGACCTTCATCGCCGAGCTGCGCGCGCGCCTGACCGTCGGGCTGGGATGAGTGGCGCGAGCAGCTGACGTTGCCCGGTGAGGCCGGCGAGCGCGTGCTGCTGTGGGCCTGCACGCGCCTGCCCGATGAGCGCGAGCAGGGCGGGGTGGTGATCGTATTTGACGATATCACCGCGTTGCTCGCGGCCCAGCGCGATGCGGCCTGGGGCGAGGTGGCGCGGCGGCTCGCGCACGAGATCAAGAACCCGCTGACGCCGATTCAGCTGTCGGCCGAGCGGCTGCGGCGCAAGCTGCTCGGCGGCATGAACGCCGAGGATGCGCAGCTGCTCGAGCGCGCCACGCACACCATCGTGCAGCAGGTCGATGCGATGAAGCAGATGGTCAACGCGTTCTCGGAATATGCACGGGCGCCGGACGTGAAGCTGCAGCACTTCAACCTGAACCAGCTGGTCACCGAGGTCGCCGAGCTGTATCGGCTGCAGGATCCGTCCATCGAGATCCGGCTCGACCTGGATCCGATGCTGCCCGAAATCGAAGCCGACCGGGGCCGGGTGCGCCAGATTCTGGCAAATCTGATCACCAACGGCATCGAGGCCCTGGCGGGCATCGAGCACGGCTGCGTCGAGATCAGTACGCTGCAACAACGTGCAGAGGGGGCGGCTACCGCTGTAATCTGTGTGCGCGACAACGGTCCCGGATTCAGGAAGGAGATCCTCGGCCGCCTGTTCGATCCGTATGTCAGCGGCAAGCCGCGCGGCACCGGCCTCGGCCTGGCCATCGTGAAACGAATCGTCGAAGAGCACGGCGGGCGCATCGAGGCGGAGAACCGGCCGGAGGGCGGGGCGAGAATAGTGGTCTTTCTGCCGGTCAGCGATCAGGATAGGACCTTGCTTGCCGGGGGGGAACGACGCATGGAAATGCGGAGGGAGCGAGCATGAATGCCAGCAAGATTCTGGTGGTGGATGACGAATCGGACATCCGTCGCCTGCTGCAGGAGATCCTCACCGAAGAGGGCTACGAGGTCGAGGTGGCAGCCGATGCGGGCCAGGCGCGCGCCGCGCGCGCGCGCCAGACGCCCGATCTGGTGCTGCTCGACATCTGGATGCCCGATACCGATGGCATCACGTTGCTGCGCGAATGGTCGAACGAGGCCAGCGATGCCTGCCCGGTGGTGATGATGTCCGGGCATGGCACGGTCGAGACCGCGGTGGAGGCCACCCGCCTCGGCGCCTATGACTTCGTCGAAAAGCCACTGTCGCTGGCCAAGCTGCTGCGCACCGTCGAGCGCGCGCTCGATGCGCAGGTCGCGGCGCCCGAGCGGCAAATTCGTCAGCGCCGGCGCATCTGCCCTCATGGCGCCGGTTGGGCGCAGCCGGGCGGTCACGCAGCTGCGCAGCGAGCTGGCACGCCTGGCGGCCTACAGCGCGCCGTTGCTGCTGCTGGGCGAGTCGGGCACCGATCGCGAGCAGCTGGCGCGATTCGTCCATCAGTCCGGACCGACCGCCGCCGGCCCGTTCGTGGTGGTCGACAGCCGCACGCTGCGCGAGGACAACGCGGCTGCGACCCTGCTGGGCGTCGACGCCGCGCAGCCCGGGCGGCTCGAGCAGGCGCGCAAGGGCACGCTGTTCCTCGGCGACATCGAGGACCTGCCGGAGTCGACGCAGCGTCTGCTCAGCGGCCTGCTCGAGAGCGGTCGCTTCACGCGCAGCGGCGGCGGTGAGCCGGTGGCGCTGGAGACCCGCATCATCTCCTCGGCGCGCCCCGGCATCGTCAACCGCGTGCTGACCGAGGACTTCCGGCGCGATCTGTACGCGCAGCTGTCGGTGCTGATGGTGCGCGTGCCCTCGCTGCGCGACTACGCGGAGGATGTGCCGGAGCTGCTGCGCCATTATGTCGATGCGCTGACCGAGACCGAGGGCCTGCGCTTTCGCCGCTTCAGCGTCGCGGCGCAGAACCGGCTGCGCAACTACCCCTGGCCCGACAACGTGCGCGAGCTGCGCAATCTGACGCGGCGCTTCCTGCTCAACAGCGGCCCGGAGGAGATCGGGCTGGAGGAAGTCGAGCGCGAGCTGTCGGCGCAGACGCCGGCCGATGAGCCGCTGGTCAAGCACGACCTGCTGGCGCTGCCGCTGCGCGAGGCGCGCGAGCAGTTCGAGCGCGCCTATCTGCAGCAGCAGCTGATGCTGTGCAATGGCAAGGTCGGCCTGCTCGCCAAGCGCGTGGACATGGAGCGCACGCACCTGTATCGCAAGCTGCGCTCGCTCGGCATCGAGATCGGCCACGGGGCCGAGGAATGACCCGCGGTGCTGCTGATCGGCATGTTCGACTCGCCGTTCGTGCGGCGCGTGGCCGTCAGCATGCAGCTGCTCGATTTCGGCTTTGAACACGCCGACTGGTCGGTCGGTAGGGACTTCGATCGCATCCGGGCGTACAACCCGCTGGGCCGCGTGCCCACGCTGGTGCTCGACGACGGCGAGGTGCTGTGCGAATCGGCCGCAATCCTCGATTACCTGGACGAGCGCGTCGGCCCGGCCCGGGCGCTGCTGCCGGCGCGCGGCGCGCAGCGTCGCGAGGCCCTGAGGCAGATGGCGCTGGCGATCGGCGCCGCCGAAAAGGGCCGCGAACAGGTCTACGAGCACGCGTTTCGCCCGTCCGACAAGCGCCACGAGCCCTGGCTCGAGCGCTGCCGCACGCAGATGCACGGCGGGCTGGCCGCGATCGAGCGCCACTGCGAGGCTCGCGCATCCCAACCTTGGCTCATTGGCAGCGCCATGAGCCAGGCCGACATCACGGTCGGCTGCGCCTTCACGTTCCTGCGCGACTCGCTGCCGCGGCTCGATTTGGCCATGGCCTATCCGCGATTGACCGCGCTCACCGATCGATGCGAGGCCATGCCGGCATTCAGCAGCACGCGCGTGCCGTTCTTCTCACCCGGCGGGCAGTAGCCGCGTTCTCGGGTACATTCACCAGGCACGCAGCCTGCGTCAGGCGCCGGCCGTTGAGAGCGGTTGCCAGCGCGCACAGGCTTCACGCCGGGTGATCGAGGCCGAATGCGGGGCTGCGACTGGCCATCAGGCGCGAACAGTGGAACCTGCGCGCTATTGATCGACGCGGATCACCAGCGAATCCAGATCGCTCGCTGCAGCTGCTGGCGCAGCCGGTTCAGCTGCGCGAGATCCCGGATCGGGCCGATGCGCACGCGATGCCAGACGTCGCTGTCGACCGCGACGCGCTGCACCGTGGCATCGATGCCGAGCTTGGCGAGCTGCGCATGGATGCGCTCGGCGACGTCGGCGTCGCGGTAGGAGCCGACCTGCAGGAAATAGATGCCGGGCCGGTCGATCTGCGCGGCGGGCGCCACCCGGCTGCCGCGCTCCTTCTCCGGCACCACCACCTCGAACTTCGGCAGCATCTGGTAGAAGTCGTACTTGCCTTCGCTGCCGGCCGCGCCCGCAGCGGCATCGGCGCCGGCCGCGGCGCCGCCCTCGGCCGCCCCGGCATCCGCGCTGCGGTTGCGCGGCGTGGGCCGCTGCGCCTCGGTCGCGGCATCGGGCGCGTGATGGTCGGCAACATAGACCAGGCCGGCGACGCACAGTCCGACCGCGAGACCGGTCGCGAACACCGCAGCTGCCCCAGATCCAGGCCGAAGCCCGCGCGCCGCGCGCGCTTGTAGTCGCGGCCGGTGAGGCGCTGGCCCCTCACATGCTCTCCGGCGCCGACACGCCGAGCAGACCGAGCCCGTTGCGCACCACCTGGCGCACGCCGAGCGCGAGCGCCAGGCGCGCGTTGCGCAGCGGCGCTTCCTCGACGATGAAGGTCGCGGCGTTGTACCAGGTGTGAAAGCTGTTCGCGAGCTCGCGCAGGTAATGCACCAGCGCGTGCGGCGCGCGCGCGGCTGCCGCCTGCAGCACCACCTCCGGATAGCGCGCCAGCTCGCGCAGCACCGCCTGCTCGTGCGGACTGTCGAGCCGCGGCAGATGCTCCGACGCCATGGCCGCATCGTACTGGAGTTGCGCGCGCCTCGAGCTGCTTCATCACGCTCGCGACGCGGGCATGCGCATACTGGATGTAGTAGACCGGGTTCTCGTTGGTGCGCGATTTCGCCAGCTCGAGATCGAAATCGAGCGGCTGATCGTGACTGCGCATCAGATAGAACAGCCGGCAGGCATCGTTGCCGACCTCCTCGCGCAGCTGGCGCAGCGTGACGAACTGTCGCCTCGCGCTTGCCCATCGGCATCTTCTGCCCGCCGCGAAACAGGCTGACGAACTGGATCAGGCAGGCCTCGAGGCTGTCGCCCGGCTCGCCCATCGCGACCAGCGCGCCGCGCACCCGCGCCACGTAGCCGTGGTGATCCGCGCCCAGCACGTCGATCAGGCGCGCAAAGCCGCGCTCGCGCTTCTGCAGGTGGTAGGCGATGTCGGGCGCGAAGTAGGTCTTCTGGCCGTTGGCGCGCACCAGCACTCGATCCTCATCGTCGCCGAACCGGCTGGCGCGAAACCACACCGCGCCGTCCTTGCGATACAGCGCTCCACGCGCCTCGAGCTTCTCGAGCGCATGCTCGACCGCGCCGCTGCGCGCCAGCTCGCGCTCCGAGTACCAGCGGTCGAACTCGACGCCGAAGGCGGTCAGATCGTCGCGGATGTCTGCCAGCATCACGGCCAGCGCCAGCTCCAGCACCTGCGTCGAAGCCGCCGCTGCCGAGCAGCGCGCGCATGCGCGCGATCAGCGCATCGATGTATTGCTCCTTGTCGCCGGCCGGGGCATCGGCCGGCAGATCGGCCAGTACCTGCGCGGCCGCACGCAGCAGCTCGCGGCCACGGCGCTGCTCGAGCTGCGCGGCGATAGCGTGCACATAATCGCCGCGATAGCCGTTGGATGGGAACGGCAGCGCCTCGCCGCAGCGCTCCAGGTAGCGCAGCCAGGTGCTGAGCGTGAGGATGTCCATCTGCCGGCCGGCATCGTTGATGTAGTACTCGCGGTGCACGTCGTGGCCGGTGGCGCGCAGCAGATTGCCGAGCGTCGCGCCGTAGGCGGCCTGGCGGCCGTGTCCGACGTGCAGCGGCCCGGTCGGATTGGCCGACACGAACTCCAGGATCACGCGCTCGCCGCGTGCAGCATCACTCAGGCCGTAGCGCTCGCCGCGCTCGAGCACCTGGCGCAGCACGCGTGCTGTGGGCATCGCGCACCAGATGGAAGTTGATGAACCCGGCGCCCGCCACCTCGGCGCGCGCGACCAACGGGCTGGGCGGCAACGCCGCGACGATCGCCTCGGCGAGCTTGCGCGGCGGCTGGCCCACCGCTTCGCCAGCCGCAGCGCGATGTTGCTCGCATAATCGCCGTGGCTGGCATCGCGCGCGCGCTCGACGCTGATCCAGTCCGGATCGACGGCATGCGGCAGCAGCGTGCCGGTCAGGGTCCTCAGCGCGTCCGCGAGCAGACGCTCGAGCTGGCTCTTCAATTCGATCGATCCTCAAGGCGTGGAGGCGGCGGCGAGTCTAACCGCAGAGTCTCACTGGATATCGATCGGGTCGACATCGAGCGCATAGCGCACGCGCTGCGTGCGCGCCAGGGTCTCGACCTGCGGCAGCCACTCGTCGATGAAGCGATGCAGCGGGCCGCGCTCAGCGCTTTCGATCAGCAGCTGTGCGTGATAGCGCCCGGCGCGGCGCGCCATCGCCGCGGCCACCGGGCCGAGCAGGCGCACGGCGCGTGCCGCCGGCGCCAGCTGCCGCGCTGCGGCCAGGAAATCGAGTGCGCCGCCGCTGGTGCGTGTCGATGCACGCAGCACCGCCAGCCGGCCGAACGGCGGCCAGCGCGCGGCCGCGCGCTCGGCCAGCGCGACCGCCGCGAAGCCCTCGTAGCCGCCCGACAGCAGGCTCTGCAGCAACGGATGGTCCGGATATTCGGTCTGGATCAACACCTCGCCGCGGTTGCGCTCGCGACCGGCGCGCCCCGCGACCTGCACGATGGTCTGCGCGAGGCGCTCGGCAGCGCGGAAGTCGGTGCTGAACAGCCCCTGGTCGGCATTCAGCACCACGACCAGCGAAATGCCCGGGAAATGATGGCCCTTGGTGACCATCTGGGTGCCGACCACGATGCGCGCCTCGCCCGACAGCACGCGGCCGATGATCGCTTCGAGCTCCTGCGGTCGCGACGCGGTGTCGCGATCGAGCCGCAGCAGCGGCTCGCCCGGAAAGCGCTCACGCAGCGTCTCCTCGACCCGCTCGGTGCCCTGTCCGACCGGCTTGACCGAAAAGCCGCAGCGTAGGCAGCGCTCGGGCAGCGCCTCGATGGCCCCGCAATGGTGGCAGCGCAGCTGGCCGCTGGCCCGATGCACCGTCAGGCGCGCATCGCAGGCGTGACAGGGAGCGATCCAGCCGCAGGCCGTGCAGAGCAGCGTCGGCGCATAGCCGCGCCGATTGATGAACACCAGCACCTGCCCGAGCGCGGCCAGGTGCCGGCCGATCGCATCGATCACCGGCGTCGACAGGCCCTGATGCACGGCATGCGCGCGCAGATCCACCAACGCGAGCCGCGGCGCCAGCGCCTGATCGGCGCGGCGCGGCAGCGCCAGCGCGCGGTAGCGCCCGGCGCTGCAGGTTGTGCAGCGTCTCGAAGGCCGGCGTGGCCGAACCGAGCACTACCGGGACCGCGTTCTGCTGCGCGCGCACCACGGCCAGATCGCGCGCCGAATAGCGGCAGCCCCCCTCGTGCTGCTTGTAGGAGCTGTCATGTTCCTCGTCGACCACGATCAGGCCGAGCCCGGGCAGCGGCGCAAACACCGCCGAGCGCGTTCCGAGCACCGCACGCGCCTGCCCGGTGCGCGCACTGCGCCACGCCGCCAGGCGCTCGGCATCGCTCAATCCGGAGTGCAGCACGGCGATGTTGACGTTCAGGCGTTCGCGAAACCGTTGCACCAGCTGCGGCGTCAGCCCGATCTCGGGCACCAGCACCAGGACGCCGCCGCCGCGAGCCAGCGTGCGCGCCGCGCATTGCAGGTAGACCTCGGTCTTGCCACTGCCGGTCGCGCCCTGCAGCACCCAGGCCGCGTACTGGCCGGTCGTGGCCTCGATCTGCGCCACGGCCGCACTCTGCGCGCTGGTCAATGCCGGCGTGTCGGGTGCGGCACCCGGGCTCGCAACCGGCTGCGCCGGGCCATCGCCTGGCTCGGGCGCGGCCCACGGCGCGCTGGCGGACGTGCCGATCTCGAGGCTTTCGATCCATCCGCGCTCCGCCAGCGCGCGCGCCGGCTCGCGCCAGCGGCCGAGCCGCTGCACGATCGTCGCGGCGGCCATGCCGGCGCTGCTGCCCGCCAGCAGCGCGAGCAACGCCTGCTGCCTGGGCGCGCGGCGTGCCCGCTCCTGCGCCAGCGCCTGCAGTCCCGCCGCGGTGGCGCGCCAGCGCTCGACCCGCGCCATGGCCGGCGCCCCGTCGCGCAGGGCCTTGGGCAACGCGGCGGCGATCACCTCGCCAAGCGGATGGTGGTAGTAGTCGGCGGTCCAGCGCAGTAGTTGCATCAGCGCGGCATCGAGCACCGGTGTCGCGTCGAGCACTTCGTGCACCGACTTGAGCGCGCTCGCGCGGACCGAGGGCTGGTCGGCGTGATCGACGACGACGCCGATGGCCTCGCGTTGCCCGACCGGAACCCGTACCCGCACCCCCAGCGGCACCTCGCTGGGCTGTAGGCCGGCAGGAGGCAGGTAATCGAACGGGCTGCGCAGTGGCGCATCGATCGCGATCCGCAGCACGCCCGAAGCCGCGGCGCCGCGGTCCAGGGTCATTGTGGATAAGTCTGTGGACAGCCGTGGCGGCGGCGAGTGCCCGGTCGTCGCGTGATGCCCCGAGCGCGCGTCTGAGCTGCCGGAAATTGGCTCGGAATGCGCATTATGATCAGTCACTTACATCGAAAGCGCGGCATTTGCGCCAGGTCCGGGTAGTGTGGATACTCGAATAAATGCATTCTCTGTGCGCCAAGTGGATGATTTCACGGCCTTCGCTTCACCCGGTGCGCGGGCCGAACGGATGTCAACCAAAGCCATCGCCAGCCCGTTGTACGCCAATGTAGGTTGCCTCCGACAGGTGGATGCCGTTGCATGGTTGCCTTTGCTAGTCTTGATGCTCAAACGGCTGAACTGATCCCGCCCGGGAAGGCCCATTTGCGTGATACGACCCAGGATGCCGCGCGCTCGCTCGAAACGTTTTTGGCGAGCGTGGAGCGCAAGGCATTCAGGATCGCACAGATCGCGCTGCGGCATGAAGCGGATGCGCTCGACGTGGTACAGGACGCGATGCTACAGCTCAGCACGCGCTATGCATCGCGCCCGTCCGAGGAATGGAAGCCGCTGTTCTACCGCATTCTGGAGAATCGCATTCGGGATGTTCAGCGGCGGCGCAATGTGCGCGGCCGCGTGATGGCGTTTCTGCCGTGGCGGGCGGACGATGAAGAGGACGCTGCCGATCCGATCGATCAGGCAGCGGACCGTGCCCCGCAGCCGCTGGCACAACTGGAGTCGGACCAGGCGATGGCGGTGCTGGAGCAGGCGATTGGAGCGCTACCGGCCCGTCAGCGCCAGGCGTTCCTGCTGCGTAATTTCGAGGGCCTCGATGTCGCGCAGACCGCGGCAGCGATGAAATGTTCGCAGGGTAGCGTCAAGACGCATTATTTTCGCGCGCTGCAGGCGCTGCGCGCCAAGCTTGGAGAGTTCCGAACATGAACGGCGAAGAGCGCGAGGTCGGCCGCAGCGAATTCGAGCAGCGCGCGCGCGCGCTGCTGCTGCAGAGCGCCGACGAGTTGCCCGGCGCCGTGCGTTCGCGTCTGACGCAGGCACGCCATGCGGCCCTGGCGGCGCGGCAGGCGCATGGACAGTCGTGGGCGCGCCGGTGGGTGCCGGCCGGTGCGGCGGTGGCCGCCGTGCTGGCGCTGCTGCTGGTCTATGGGCCGCACGGCAGGAGCGCGCTGGAGAACCCGGTGCCGAGTGGCGGCCTGGAAGACATCGAATTGTTGAGCGACAACGATGCGATGCCGCTCAATGGCGATCAGGACGTGGACTATGATTTTTATGAATGGGCAGCCACCGAAGCCGCCGGCGCTACGGCGCCGGCGGTCGGATCGTGAGGATCCGTGCTGGCGCCGTGGTCCTTGGCTTGACTGCCCTCGCGATGCTGCGGATCGGGCTTGCGGCCGATGATCCGGTCGACGACGGTCTGCTCGAGTTCCTTGGCTCGGTGGACTCCGAGGACAAGAACTGGCAGGACTACCTGGCGCGCACCGACATTGATCAGGTCGCGCGGCGCGCCACGGCGCCCGGCCGACCCGGTGCGACCGAACCCTCGACGCCGGCCACCGCGGTCCCACCGCCCGCCGCCACCCCGCCGCCCACGCCTGCGCCTCCGCCACAGCGCAACGCGCCGTCCGATTCCGGCACGCCGGTAGGTCGACCATGAGCCGGCTGTACGCGCTATTGGCGAGCGTGCTGCTGGTGGCCGCGGCTCCGAGCGGGGCGCAGACGCCGCCGCCCGCCGATGGCGTCACCTGGTCGTCGCTGTCAGCGCCGCAGCAGCAGTTGCTCGGGCGCTTCCAGGGGCAGTGGGACAGCCTGCCGCCACCGCGCCAGCAGGCCCTGGCGCGCGGCGCATCGCGCTGGCTGTCGATGACGCCGGAGCAGCGCAGCTTTGCGCGTGAACGATTCCAGACCTGGCAGCGCCTGCCACCCGAGCAGCGGGCGCTGATCCGACAGCGCTGGCAGCGCTTCCAAAGCCTGCCGCCGGAACAGCAGCAGGCGGTTCGACAGAACTTCCGCTTCTTTTCCCGCCTGCCACCGCAGCAGCGGGCGCAGCTGCGCGAGCGCTGGCTGCGGGCCACGCCGCAACAGCGGCAACAGATGCTGCAGCATCAGCGCGAGCAGCGCCTGCAGCGCTTCCGCCGCTAGCAAGCGCCGCCGCCGGGCGATCAGACCGACTTCACCGCGCCGATCAGCGCCGCGGCCGCGGCCTGACCGTCGCCGTAGAGCATGCGCGTGTTGTCGAGGTAGAACAGAGCATTCTCGATGCCGGAGAAGCCCGCGCCCTGGCCGCGCTTGATCACGATGACATTCTTGGCCTTGTCGGCATTCAGAATCGGCATGCCGTAGATCGGGCTCGACTTGTCGTTGCGCGCCACCGGATTCACTACGTCGTTGGCGCCGATGATCAGCGCGACGTCCGCGGTCTCGAATTCCGCGTTGATCTCGTCCAGGTCCGCGATCAGGTCGTACGGTACGCCGGCCTCGGCCAGCAGCACGTTCATGTGGCCGGGCATGCGGCCGGCGACCGGATGGATCGCGAAGCGCACCGTGACGCCGCGATCGATCAGCAGCTGGCACAGCTCCCAGACCTTGTGCTGGGCCTGGGCCACGGCCATGCCGTAGCCCGGCACCACGATCACCTTCTGCGCGAACGCCATCATGACGCCGGCGTCGGCGGCTTCGATCGGCTTGAGGCTGCCGGTGACCGCGGCGCCGGCGGCGGCCGCGCCGGTGTCGCCGAAGCCGGAGAACAGCACATTGCCGAGCGAGCGGTTCATCGCCTTGGCCATCAGCTGCGTCAGCAAGGTGCCGGCCGAGCCGACCACGGTGCCGGCGATGATCATCGCGGCGTTGCCGAGCACGAAGCCTTCGAACGCGACCGCCAGTCCGGTCAGCGCGTTGTACAGCGAGATCACGACCGGCATGTCGGCGCCGCCGATCGGCAGCGTCATCGACAGGCCGAGCAGCAGCGCCATCGCGAACAGGCCGCTGACCACGGCGGGGGTCGCATTGATGCCGCAGACCACGAGCGCGCCGAGCACCAGCGCGGCGGCGAGTACCAGCAGATTGAGCAGTTGCTGGCCGCCGAAGCGCAGCGAGCGGCGGATCAACCCCTGCAGCTTGCCGAACGCGATCAGGCTGCCGCTGAAGGACACCGCGCCGATGATGCCGCCGACCACGGCCAGCGCGACGCCCGCCGTGCTCTGCTGACCGCCGCGATACAGCTCGACCGCGGCGATCGCCGCCGCGGCACCGCCGCCCATGCCGTTGTAGAGCGCGATCATCTGCGGCATGTCGGTCATCGCGACGCGCCGGCCGCTGATCCATGCCACCGCCGACCGATCACCACCGCGATGATGATCAGCGGATAGTTGCTCATGCCGGGGTAGAAGAACGTTGCCAGTGTCGCCACCAGCATGCCGGCGCCGGCCCAGAGGATGCCGCTGCGCGCCGTCACCGGCGAGCTCATGCGCTTCAGGCCCATGATGAACAGGAACGCGGTGACCAGGTAGCTCGCCTGGATCAGCGCGTCGGCGCTGAAGTGAAGGTCCATCAGTGCGTCCCCTTGGCACCGCCGCCCTTGCCGCCCCTGGCGCCGCTCGATTTGAACATCTCGAGCATGCGCTCGGTGACCGCGTAGCCGCCGACCGCGTTGCCGGCGGCGAGCAGCACGCCGATGAAGCCGATGCCCTTCTCGAGCGGCGTGGTCGCTGCGCCGAGCGCGACCATCGCGCCGACCAGCACGATGCCGTGCACGAAGTTCGATCCCGACATCAGCGGCGTGTGCAGGATCACCGGCACGCGCGCGATCACCTCGTAGCCGGTGAATGCGGCCAGCATGAAAATGTACAGTGCGACGATTCCGGTCATGTGCCCTCCACCAGCTTGCGCGTGGGTTCGTGTTTGATTGCGCCGGCGTGCGTCAGGCACGATTGTGCGAACACCTCGTCCTGCCAGTCGATCGCCAGCGCAGCGTCCTTGCCGAGCGCCGGCTTGAGAAAGTTGAAGAGGTTGCGCGCGTACATCTCGCTGGCATGAAACGCCAGCTGCGCCGGCAGATTCACCGGGCCGACGATCTTCACGCCCTGATGCAGCACCGTCTGTCCGGCCTGCGTGAGCTCGCAATTGCCGCCGGACTCGGCCGCCATGTCGACGATGACCGCGCCGGCCTTCATGCGCTCGACCGCGGCGCGCGTGATGATGCGCGGAGCGCGCCGCCCCGGGATCGCGGCGGTCGAGATCACGGCGTCGGCGAGCGCGATGCGCGCGTCGAGCACTGCCTGCTGCTTGGCCTTTTCCTCTTCGGTGAGTTCGCGCGCGTAGCCGCCGCTGCCCTCGGCCGAGACGCCGGTCTCGACGAACTTGGCGCCGAGGGACTTGACCTGCTCGCGGGTGGCGCTGCGCACGTCGTAGGCCTCGACCACCGCGCCCAGCCGCTTGGCGGTGGCGATTGCCTGCAGGCCGGCGACGCCGACGCCGATGATCAGCACCTTCGCCGGCCGGATGGTGCCGGCCGCAGTGGTCAGCATCGGCAGGAACCGATCGAGCGTATTGGCGGCAATCAGCGCGGCCTTGTAGCCGGCGATCGCGGCCTGCGAGGACAGCGCATCCATCGACTGGGCGCGCGAGATGCGCGGTACCAGTTCCATCGCGAACGCCGTGATTTGCCGGTCGCGCAGCGCGCGCACCATATCCGCCTGCGCGTGCGGCTGCATGAAGCCGATCACCACCGCGCCGGGCCTGAGCCCCTGGATCTGGCTGATCGTCGGTGGCTGCACGGTCAACAGGATATCGGCCGCCGCGAGTACCGCCTCGGCGCTGTCGGCCCATTCGACCTTCTTGTACAGCGCATCCGGGAATTGGGCGCTGATACCGGCACCGCGTTCCAGCAGTACCCGCGCTCCCAGTGCGGCGAGCTTGTCGGCGATCTCGGGGACCAGACTGACGCGCGTTTCCCCGCTCGCGCGCTCCCGAAGCCCGCCGATCGTGACTGGCATAGTGATCTCCCTACAGTAGCCACCGGTCTACGGGGCCGATGCACGCGCTGGAGAGCGCGCACGGTACAATCCTTAATCGTTGAATTCTCGCATAACCCTGCCGTATCTTACAGATCATGAGAGCCGATATGGTGCACGACGAGTCCGAGCTGACGCTCCTGCTGCCGCATAGCGCGCCCCACGGACTGTCGCAGATGGTGCTGCGCACGGATGTGGCCGGCATGCCGCTCGAATGGATCGACTACCGCGAGGCGGCCCGGCTCTATCACCAGGAGCAGATCGCCTACACCTGCGGTTCGCTGCTGTATCGGCTCTACGGCGGTGTCAACGCCCGCAGCGGCCGGCGCACGATGCTCGAGGTCAGCTCGATCATCGCCACCGTCGGCCACACCGGCAATCCCGGCAATACCCGCCACGACTACCTGCCGCCGCTCAACAACGAAACGCTGTTCCGGCGCGACGCCTACCTGTGCATGTATTGCGCTGGCCGTTTTGCCAGCCGCGAGCTGTCGCGCGATCACGTGCGCCCGTTCAGCCAGGGCGGCCTCGATGTCTGGACCAACGTGGTCGCGGCCTGCCGCCGCTGCAACAACGAGAAGGCCTGGCGCACGCCCGAACAGGCGAGGATGCAGCTGATCGCGGTGCCATTCACGCCGACCTATGCCGAGTACATCTTTCTGAAGGGGCGGCGCGTGCTGGCCGACCAGATGGAATACCTGCTGGCGCACTTCCCGCGTCACAGTCCGCTGCACGATCGAATCGCGCGCTGGCTCGGCTGAAGTCCACCAAGCCCGAAGGCTCGTGGTCTACCTCATCGATGCCTCAGTCTATGTATTCCGCGCCTGGCATTCGCTGCCGCCCGAAATCGCCGACAGCGACGGCAATCCGACCCAGGCGCTGTATGGATTCGCGTGTTTCCTGGGTGACCTGCTCGAACGGCGCCAGCCACGCTATGTCGCGGTGGCGTTCGACGAGAGCCACGGCAATGGCTTTCGCCAGAAGCTCTACCCGCCGTACAAGGCCAATCGCGAAGCTGCGCCCGACGCGCTCAGGCGCCAATTTGCGCTGTGCCGCGAGTTCTGCCGGCACCTCGGAGTGGCCGAATTCGCCAGTGACCGCTACGAGGCCGATGACCTGATCGGCACCCTGGCGCAACGCTGTCGCGACGACGGACTGCCGGTGACCGTGGTGTCCCGGGACAAGGACCTGGCGCAGCTGATCTGGCCCGGCGACGTGTTCTGGGATTACGGCGGCGCCGCGGAGTATCGCTACGAGCAGATCGCGGCGCGCTTTGGCGTGCCGCCCGAGCGCATGGCTGACTACCTGGCACTGCGCGGTGACAGCGTCGACAACGTGCCGGGCGTGCCGGGCGTCGGTGCGAAGACGGCCGCGGCGCTGATGGGCCTGTTCGCCAGCCTCGACGAACTGTTCGAGCGGCTCGATGCGATCGTCGGCCTGCCGCTGCGCGGTGCCGCGGCATTGCCCGAGCGCCTGAGATTACATCGCGAAGCAGCCTATCTGGCGCGCTCGCTGACCCGCATTGTCTGCGATGCACCGATCGATGCGGCCGGAGCGCGGCTCGCGACCGCCGATCTGCGGCGACGCGCCCCGGATCTGGAACGGGTCGCCGCGTTTTGCGATGTCCATGGCTTCGGCAGCCTGCTGCGCCGCCAGGCCGAGCGCCTGGCGCGCGCGACGGGCGGCGGCTGAGCCGGTCGCGATGACGTGCTGCTGACGGCTTGGCTTCTCAGGCTTTCTTTACCCAGACCTTGCACCAACCGTTTGCGTTCACCAGCTTGCCAGCGAAGATATTGCACGGCCGCCAGGCGTCACCGGCATTACCCTGCAGCTGCAGACAGGTGCTGCACATCTGGCCGGGCTGATAGGTGGGAAACTGTTTGGCATCGACCGTCTTGGCATCGTCGTGGTAGGCCAGAGCCTGCGCGGTCGGATCGGTCGGCGACAGGTGCGGCAGCTCCGCCGCCTGCGCCGATCGCAGCGCACCGGCCGCGCCACACAGCATCACAAACTGCTTCAGGGCGTCGCGACGTGAATGGGAGATGGGTTCGCTCATCGGTGCATCCTTTTCGGCCTGTCTTCAGGCCAGTTGGGTTGGTAAAAACGTATTTTAATGCGCGGCGGCCGTTGGCGGGCCCCCCGGTTTGTACGGATAGGCCTATGGTCGCATATAGCCGGTTGCAGCTACCACTCACGCCGGCTGCTGGCGCCGCCGTGTGGCGCGCGCTGACACGCGTTGCGCCTGGCCTGGCACTGATTGTGGCGGCCCTGGGCCTGGCCGCGTGCCAGCACGTGCCGGGCGTGCGTGCGCGGGCGGCACCGCCGAGCGCCGTTACCGCGCCCGCAGTGCCTGCCGGCGCCATGCGTTACCGGATCGACGGGGAGCGATCCGAAGTGTTGATCCTGGTGTATCGCGACGGTCGCCTGGCCAACCTCGGACACAACCATGTCGTGGCCGTGCGGCAACTGTCCGGTGAGATCGTAGCGGCGGACGATCCGGTGCAAAGCCACTGGCATCTGCAGTTTCCAGTCGATGCACTGAGCGTCGACGATCCGCAGCTGCGCGGCGCGCAAGGCGCGGAGTTCCAGACGCAGCTCGACCAGGAGGCCATAGCCGGCACGCGCGATCACCTGCTCGGCGCGCAGCTGCTCGATGCAGCGCACTACCCGTCGATCCAGCTGCAATCGGAGCAGATCCGCAACGATGCCGACGGCCTGCACCTGGGCGCACGCATCACGGTACGCGATCACACGGTAGTGGTCGAGCTGCCGCTGGCGCTGCAGCGCTCGGCCGATCAGCTGATCGCGAGCGGTGAATTCGATCTGACGCACTCCCAGCTCGGCCTGACGCCCTACAGCGTGGCGCTCGGCGCGCTGCGCGTCGCCGATCGCATGCACGTGCGCTATCGGCTGGTGGCGCAGCGCGCCAGTGACTGAGGCGCGATTACGCCGTGCGTCAATCGATCGCCTGCAGCAGCAGCAGCGCGGTGCCCTCGGGCGCCTCGATCAGGGCGCTGCGCCCGTTGCTGAGGCCGCGCGGCAGCGGCGCTGACGGCGATATCCCGCGCTCGCGCAGTCGCGCGAGATTGACCTGCAGGTCGGCGCATTCGAACACCAGCAGCGGCGCATCGAAGGTGCGGCGCTGATGAAATCCCAGATCGAGGTGATCGCTGGTCAACGGCAGATGCGCAAATGGCTGATCTTCCTCCGCCAGCGCCACGAATCCTGCGCGCTCCCAGAATACGCGCGCCGCCGCGTAGTCGGCCTGCGGCAGACTCAAATGCGAAAAATAGCCGCACAGCGATTGCAGCGCCGTGCCGGGAGCCGCCGGCGAATAGGTGCGTGCCTCGAGCAGCATTACCGCGTGTCCGCCCGGGTCGCGCAGTCGCAGCTGATGCAGGCCGTCTTCGCCGAGGGCGGCCAGCTCCGGTTCGAAGCCCGCGGCGCGCAGGCGCCGCTGCGAATGCGCCAGCTGCGGCAACACGAACGTCAGCGCCGGCGAGGGCGTGGTGCGCTCATGCAGGCCAAGGTGAATTCTTCCGTCGCCGAGCACGCCGTAGCGATGCGACCAGGCATCGCCGGTGATCAGCTGCCTGAAGCCCAGGCGCTCATAGAATTGCACCGACGCGGCGATGTCGGGCGTGGCGATGCCGAGCTCCAGCAGGCGACCGAACATCAGCGGCTCGACATCGGCACGGCGCCGTCAGCGCAGCAGCCCGGCGGGGCCTGCGGCCGCCGGCCAGTCGGCACAGCTGCGCAGGATCAGCCGTGCCAGTGCGCCGGCGTGATCGGCGCGGCCGTTGAGCGCCGGCACGTAGTCGAAGCGCTCGCCGCCGGCGTGCAGGAAGATGTCGCGGCCGCCGAGCGCGATCTCCTCGAGCGTCTCCAGGCAGTCGGCCGCGAATCCCGGACACAGCACCGTGACGGCGCGAATGCCGCGGCGAGGCAGCTCGCGCAGGCTCCGATCGGTGGCCGGGGTCAGCCAGCGGTTGGCGCCGAAGCGCGATTGAAAGCTCAGGCTCCAGTCGCGCGGTGCCAGATCGAGCGCCGCCGCCAGCTGCGCCGCGGTCTGGCGGCATTCATCGGCGTAGCGATCGCCACGGGCGACGTACGACTGAGGAATGCCGTGAAATGACAGCAGCACATGGCCGCTGCGTCCGTGCAGTCGCCAGTGCTCACCGAGGCTCGCGGCGAGCGCGCCGATGTAACCGGTGTCCGCGTGATAGCCGGCGATGTAACGCAGCTCGGGCAGCGCGCGCCAGCTGCGCAGCGCCGCCGCCGCCTGGTCGTAGACGGCGCCGGTGGTACTGCCGCTGCTCTGCGGAAACAGCGGCAACACGAGCAGCCGGCGGATGCCGGCGTTGCGCAGCGCCTCGAGGCTGTCGCGCACGTACGGCGCGGAATACAGAAAGGCCTGTTCCACCCGCACATTGCCCCGCAATGCGGTCAGCTCGCGCTCGAGCGCATCACGCAATTTCGAAGTGTTGAGCAGCAGCGGCGAGCCTTCGCGCTGCCAGATCTGGCGGTACTTGCGCGCGCTGCGCGGGGCGCGCAGCGGCACCACCAGGCCGTACAGCAGCGGCAACCACAGCAGGCGCGGCAGCTCGACCACGCGCCGATCGGACAGAAAGCGGCGCAGGAAGCTGCCGACGGCGCCGCTGCGCGGCTCATCGGGCGTGCCGGTGTTGACCAGCAGCACGCCGACGCCGCCTGCCGCAGCCGTGCCGGCCGGCGGGGGCGTCGAGTCGCTCATGCGGTCGCGCGCATCGCAGCGGCCGTCCTGCCTTCAGCCGATGTGCTGCGCCAGGAAGGCGTCGGTGCGCGAGCGCGCCAGCGCAGTGGCCTCGGCGTCATAGTGATCCGGGCGGTCATCGTTCGCGAATGCGTGGCCGGCGGGATACAGATGGTAGACACCCTGCGGATAGGCGTCGCGCAGTCGATCAACATCGCTCATCGGGATGCTCTTGTCGTGCTCGCCGAAATGCAGCATGGTCGGACAGGCCGGCACCTTGGGCAGCAGATCGGGAATGCCGGCGCCGTAGTAGCAGACCGCGGCACCCAGCGGCAGTTCGCTGGCCGCCGCCCAGGCCAGCAGGCCACCCCAGCAGAAGCCGATGACCGCGACCCGGCCGACGTGGCGGGCCATCGCCGCGGCCGCGGCGATATCGAGCACCGCCTTGGAGGTGTCGATCTGCTTGCGATAGCCCATCGCCTGCTGCATCTCCGGCGGCGAATAACCGAGCACCAGATTGCGCCGGATGCGATCGAACAGCGCCGGCGCCACCGTCAGGTAGCCCTCGGCCGCATAGCTGTCAGCCACGCGCAGGACCCAGGGCGACAGGCCGAAGATCTCCTGCACGATCACCACCGCGCCGCGGGCCCGTGCGGGGGGCTTGGCGATATAGGTGGTGAACGTCATGGCCGTCGCGCGCCATCAGCGTCT
The DNA here is from genome assembly GCA_963701975.1 of uncultured Gammaproteobacteria bacterium. Taxonomy (GTDB): domain Bacteria; phylum Pseudomonadota; class Gammaproteobacteria; order Steroidobacterales; family Steroidobacteraceae; genus FEN-1191. The sequence continues at coordinate 682,214 of OY969692.1, read as the reverse complement.
CGTATTGGCTCACGCACGCTCCAGGATCGCGGTCACGCCCATGCCGCCGGCGGTACAGGCCGATGCGATGCCGCGCTTGGCTTGCGGATCGAGCGACAGCAGTTTGCTCAGCACCGCGAGAATGCGGGCACCGGTGGCGGCGAATGGGTGCCCGATCGCGACGCTGCCGCCCTTGACGTTGAGCCTCGAGTTGTCGATCGCGCCCAGCGGCCCCGGCAGCCCGAGCCGTTCGCGGCAGTAATCGGCCGACTCCCAGGCCTTGAACAGGCACAGCGGCACGGCGGCGAACGCCTCGTGGATCTCGTAGTAATCGAAGTCCTGCAGCGTCAGACCCGTGTCCTTGAGAATCGCGGCCACGGCGTACGCCGGCGCCATCAGCAGCCCCTCCTTGCCGCTGGCGAAATCCACCGCCCAGGTCTTGCCGGCGCGCAGGTAGGCCAGCACCGGCAGCTTGTGTTGCGCGGCCCACTGCTCCGAGGCCAGCAGCAGGGCGGCCGAGCCGTCGGTCAGCGGCGTGCTGTTGCCGGCGGTGAGACTGCCGCCGTCTGACGTCGAACACCGGCCGAGCTTGGCGAGTTTGTCGAGCGAGGTGTCGGCGCGAACGTTGTTGTCGCTCTTCAGGTCGTGGAACGGCACCACCAGGTCGTCGTAGAAGCCCTCGCGCCAGGCCGCGGCCGCCTTGACGTGACTGTCGTAGGCGAGCTGATCCTGCTCCTCGCGGGTGATGTTCCAGGTCTTGACCATGAGCTCGCAACTCTGGCCCATCGACAGGCCGGTGCGCGGCTCGACCACCGCCGGCAGTACCGGCTTCAGATCGCGCGGGCGCAGCCCCAGCCAGGGCCGGGTGCGCTGCGCCGAAGCTGCGGCCGCGCGCCGCTGCGCAGCAGCAGCTGCTGAAAGGATCGCGGATACACCACCGGCGGGTCGCTCAGGTTGTCGACGCCGGCGGCGATACCGGCGTCGATCTGGCCCAGCGCAATCTTGTTGGCGACCAGGATGGCCGCCTCGAGACTGGTGCCGCAGGCACGCTGCACGTCGAGCCCGGGGGTCTGCGGATCGAGGCCGGTCGACAGCAGCGATTCGCGCGTCAGGTTGTAGTCCTTGGCATGCTTGATGACCGCGCCACCGATCACGTCGCCGAGGCGTTGCCCCTGCAGATCGAAGCGCTCGACCAGCGCGCGCAGCGAGGCGGTCAGCAGTTCCTGATTGTCGGTGCCGGCGTAGGCGCCGTGCGAGCGCGCGAACGGGGTGCGGACCCCGCCGATGATGGCGACGCGTCTGGTCGTGGCTCCGATCTGCATGGATTGGATCTCCGTTGTCTTGCGCGTGTCTGCGACGTGGCCGCGGCCATCTGCACGCTCCGGCTTACCTCCTAGAATGCCACGCCCGGACCGGCGCGGTCACTCATGATGCCCACGCTCATGGCAGCCGGGTATATGAGCTTGCATTGCGGCATTGCGGGCCGGACAGGCAAGATGCCGGGTCGCGGCGCGGACCTGGCCGGGCGGCCGGAGTGACCGGACGGCGGCAGCTGGATCAGGCGGCGCGAGGGTGCGGTCAAGGGAGGGGTGATGGCGGGGATCGGGGTCGATCGCGTGTACGAGCGCCGGCTCGCCGCGCTGGTGAACAGTCGCGAGCAACGGCTGATCGCACGCGGCCGGCGCGGGCTCGAGCGCGAATCGCTGCGTGTGACACCCGACGGTCACGTCGCGCAGACGCCGCATCCGCGTTGCGCTCGGCTCGTCGCTGACCAATCCGCACATCACGACCGACTATTCGGAAGCGCTGATCGAGCTGGTCACGCCGACCTTCAACGACAACGAAGCGCTGCTGCAGTATCTCGGCGACCTGCATCAGTTCGTCTATGCGCACCTCGGGCGAGGAGCTGCTGTGGGCCACCTCGATGCCCTGCGATCCTGGGCGGCGATCAGGCGGTGCCGATCGCGCGCTACGGCGACTCGTACCAGGGGCGGGTCAAATATATCTACCGGCACGGGCTGCTGGTCCGCTACGGCGGCATGATGCAGGCCATCTCCGGCGTGCATTTCAATTATTCGGTGCCGGAGCAGTTCTGGCCGCTGTATGCCGAGATCTGCCAGTCGCGCGGCAGCAGCCAGGAATTCGTCTCGGCGCGCTATTTCGACCTGCTGCGCAATTACCGCCGCCATGGCTGGATCGTGTCGTACCTGTTCGGCGTGTCACCGGCGCTGTGTCGCTCGTTTCTGCAGGGCCGCCAGGACGCGCAACTCACGCCGCTGGGAACCGACACCCTGATCGGACCGGATGCGACCTCGCTGCGCATGAGCGACATCGGCTATCGCAACCGCAGCCAGGCGGCGGTGTCGTTCAACACGCTCGAGGAGTACCTGCGCGACCTGCGCCGCGCGGTCAGCCAGCCGCACCCGGCATTCGCCGCGCTGGGCGTGAAGGTCGACGGCGAGTACCGGCAGCTGTCGGGCAATGTGCTGCAGATCGAGAACGAGTACTACAGCTACGTGCGCCCGAAGCGCACGCTGCGCGCCGGCGAGCGCACCATCCACGCGCTGGCGCGGGCCGGGGTCGAGTATGTCGAGGTGCGGACGCTCGACAACAGCGCCTACGATCCGGTCGGCGTCAATCTGCGCAAGCTGTACTTCCTGGAAGCCTTCTGCCTGCTGCTGCTGTTCAAGACCAGCCCGCCGATCGACAGCGCCGAGGAGGAAGCCATCGACCGCAATCATCTGCGCGTGGCGCGCTTCGGGCGCGCACCGGGACTGACGCTGGAGCGCGATGGGCGCACGCTGCCGATGCACAGCTGGGCGGCCGAACTGCTGGAATCGATGCAGGCGGTGTGCGAACTGCTCGACGCCGGGCATCCGCAGCGGCCCTACAGCGCGACGCTGCGGGAGCAGCAGGCGAAGCTGGAAAATGTCGAGCAGACGCCTTCGGCACGGCTGCTGCGCGATCTGCGCGCATCCGGCCAGGGCTTCACCGCGCTGGTGCTGCGCCTGTCGCGCGCCCACAAGGAGCAGATGCTCGGCGCGTTCCCGCGCGATGATGCGCGCTGGCGCGAGTTCGAGGCCGAAGTGCGGGAGTCGCTCGAGGAGCAACGCGCGATCGAGACATCACAACGAGGCAGCTTCGAGGAATACCTGGCGGCCTATCTGGCCAATTGAACCGCGCGACCGCAGCGGCGCCCGCGGCACTAGAATTGCAGGCCAGCGCTGCCCCGACGGGAGAAACACGGGTGCTGCAGAGGATTCATCGGCTGCTGGTCGCCAATCGCGGCGAGATCGCGGTGCGGGTGATGCGCGCCGCCAACGAGCTGGCGATCCCGACGGTCGCGATCTACTCGCAGGAAGATCGATTCAGTCTGCACCGTACCAAGGCCGACGAAGCCTACCTGGTGGGCGAGGGCCGGGGCGCGATCGATGCCTACCTCGATGTCGCGGACATCCTGCGCGTCGCGCGCGAGGCGCGCGTGGATGCGATCCATCCGGGCTACGGTTTTCTGTCCGAAAACCCGGAATTCGCCGCGCAGTGTGCCGCCGCGGGCATCATCTTCATCGGCCCGAGCCCCGACACGATGCGGGTGCTGGGCAACAAGGTCGCCGCGCGCCATCTGGCGGTCGCGGCCGGGGTGCCGGTGATGCCGGCGACGCCGCCGCTGCCGGCCGGGATCGATGAGTGCCGCGGCCTGGCGCGGCAGGTCGGCTACCCGCTGATGCTCAAGGCCAGTTGGGGCGGCGGCGGACGCGGCATGCGGGTAATCGAGAACGACACGCAGCTGGCCGAGCTGCTGCCGGTCGCGCGGCGCGAGGCCCGCGCCGCGTTCGGCAACGACGAGGTCTACCTCGAGCGCCTGGTGCAACGCGCGCGCCATCTGGAGGTACAGCTCCTCGGCGACAGCCACGGCAATCTGGTGCACCTGTACGAACGCGACTGCACGGTGCAGCGGCGCAACCAGAAGGTGGTCGAGCGCGCGCCGGCGGTGTTTCTCACCGATGCCGAGCGCTCGGCCCTGTGTGCGGCCGCGCTGTCGATCGGCCGTGCCGCGAACTACGGCAATGCCGGCACGGTCGAGTTCCTGCAGGACGCGGACAGCGGCCAGTTCTACTTCATCGAGGTCAACCCGCGCATCCAGGTCGAGCACACGGTGACCGAGTGCGCCACCGGCATCGACCTGGTCAAGGCGCAGATCCGCATCGCCGACGGCGCCCGCATCGGTGATGCGGCAAGCGGAGTGCCGCCCCAGGACCAGATCCGTATCCATTCGCACGCGCTGCAATGCCGGGTGACCACCGAGGATCCGGAGAACAACTTCACCCCGGACTACGGCCGCATCACCGCCTACCGCAGTTCGGCCGGCTTCGGCGTGCGGCTCGATGCCGGCACCGCCTATACCGGCGCGATCATCACGCGCTGGTACGACTCGCTGCTGGTGAAGGTGACCACGTGGGCGCCGACGCCGGCGGAGACCATCGCGCGCATGCACCGGGCGCTGTGGGAGTTTCGCGTTCGCGGCGTCACCACCAACCTGCGCTTCCTCGACCAGATCATCACCCACCCGAGTTTCGAGCGCGGCGAATACACCACGCGCTTCATCGATCAGACGCCGGAGCTGTTCACCTCGCCGGTGCGGCGCGACCGAGCCACGCGCATCCTGAGCTTCCTCGCCGACACCGTGGTCAACGGCAATCCACAGATCAAAGGCCGCGCAGTGCCTGCGCGGCTGACGCTGCTGCGCCCGCCGCGGCTGCCCGCCGGGGTGGTGCGCGGCGCAGCGCCGCCCGCTGGCACCAAGCAGCGCCTCGATCAGCTCGGCCCCGAGCGGTTCGCGCAATGGATGCGCTCCGAAGAGCGCGTACTGCTGACCGACACCACGATGCGCGATGCACACCAGTCGCTGCTGGCCACGCGGATGCGCACCATCGACATGCTGGCGGTCGCGCCCGCCTATGCGGCGCTGCTGCCGCAGCTGTTTTCGGTCGAGTGCTGGGGCGGAGCCACTTTCGACGTGGCGATGCGCTATCTGAAGGAGGATCCCTGGGAACGGCTCGAGCGCTTGCGCGAGGCGATGCCGAATCTGCTGCTGCAGATGCTGCTGCGTTCCGCCAACGCCGTCGGCTACACCAACTACCCCGACAACGTCGTGCAGTACTTCGTGCGCCAGGCGGCCGCCGCCGGTATCGATCTGTTCCGGCTGTTCGACTCGCTGAATTGGGTCGAGAACATGCGCGTGGCGATCGACGCGGTGCTGGAGAGCGGACGGCTGTGCGAGGCGTCGATCTGCTACACCGGCAACATCTGCAATCCGAACGAGCGCAAGTACACGCTCGACTACTATGTGCGGCTGGCGCGCGAGCTCAAGAGCGCCGGCACCCATATCATCGGCATCAAGGACATGGCCGGACTGTGCCAGCCGCGTGCGGCCTACGACCTGGTCAAGGCGCTCAGGGATGAGACCGGCCTGCCGGTGCATTTCCACACCCACGACACCAGCGGCATCGCGGCCGCCAGCGTATTTGCGGCGATTGCCGCCGGAGCCGATGCCGTGGACGGTGCGATGGACTCGATGAGCGGCCTGACCTCGCAGCCGAACCTCGGCTCGATCGCGGCCGCGCTGCGCTACAGCCCGCGCGACCCGGGGCTCGACGGCGCGCAGCTGCGCGCCGTGGCGCACTACTGGGAGCAGGTGCGCCAGGGCTACGCCGCGTTCGAAAGCGATAACCGTGCCGGCACTTCGGAGGTCTACGTGCATGGCATGCCGGGAGGCCAGTACACCAATCTGCGCGAGCAGGCGCGCGCGCTCGGCATCGACGATACGCGCTGGCCGGAGGTCGCCCGCGCCTACGCCGAAGTCAACGACATGTTTGGCGACATCGTGAAGGTGACGCCGACCTCCAAAGTCGTCGGCGACATGGCACTGCTGATGGTTACCAACGGGCTGACGCGCGCAGCGGTGCTCGATCCGGACGTGGCGGTCGCCTTTCCCGAGTCGGTGGTGCAGCTGTTTCGCGGCGATCTGGGTCAGCCGTACGGCGGTTTTCCGACGCAGCTGCAGCGCAAGGTCCTGCAGGGCGTCGCACCGCTGAAACACCGGCCCGGGCTGGAATCGCCGCCGGCCGATCTCGAGCAGCTGCGTGCCGAGGTCAGCGAACGGGTTGCGCGGCCGGTGACCGACCGGCAGTTCGCCTCCTACCTGATGTATCCGAAGGTGTTCCTCGAGTATGCCGCGGACCGCCGGCGCTACAGTGATGTCGCAATCCTGCCGACCCCGGTGTTCTTCTATGGCATGGAGCCCGGACAGGAGATCAGTGTCGACCTGGAACGCGGCAAGACCCTGATCGTGCGCTATGTGACGCGCAGTGACCCGCATGAAGACGGTACCCGAACCGTGTTCTTCGAGCTCAACGGCCAGCCGCGTTCGATCCGCGTCACGGATCGCAGCCAGACGCCCAAACGGGCCCCGCCGCGCAAGATCGATCCGGGCAATCCGCGCCACATCGGCGCGCCCATGCCGGGTTCGGTGGCGACGGTCAGCGTCGCGGTGGGACAGAAGATCAGGCGCGGCGATGTCCTGGTGACCATCGAAGCGATGAAAATGGAGGCAGCGGTGCGCGCCGAGGTCGAAGGGGAGGTGGCCGAAGTGCTGGTCCAGCCGGCCGCCCAGATCGATGCCAAGGACCTGCTGGTGGTATTGCGCTAATGTGGGCCACGCACCGGCCGCGGCAAGCACTATCCGCGGGCGTAACCCGGGGTGTTGAGCGCCGATTTGGTGCCATGGCCGCTGGCCGGCGGGCAGTAATGGCGCTCACGCGGCACAATTGGGGCGGTGCGCCATGGCACGAAAGGTGCACTTTTGTTTCGCGATAGTGGCGCAACCAACAAGAATGGAGGCGGGAGCTCTTGTATGAAACTGATTACGGCAATTATCAAACCGTTCAAACTCGATGACGTCCGGGCCGCACTGTCGGAGATCGGCGTCTCGGGCATGACCGTCACCGAGGTCAAGGGATTCGGCCGGCAGCGCGGCCATACCGAACTTTACCGCGGCGCCGAGTATGTGGTCGATTTCGTGCCGAAGACGCGGGTCGAAGTCGCGGTCCGCGCCGAGCTGGTCGACCAGGTCGTCGAGGCGGTGCTCAAGGCTGCCAAGACCGGCAAGGTCGGCGATGGCAAGATCTTCATTACCGAGATCGATCGCGTGATCCGCATCCGCACCGGTGAGACCGATAACGCGGCGCTCTAAGAATAGTGGAATAATGTCCCGCCCGACCCGAAGGGTGCGGTCGCCGGCGGGCCCGAAGGCGGTGGATTCCGGCCGCACCTTTCATTGAAGAGTGCCGCATGCGGTCCGAATTCTCCAATGCGATTGTGTTTCACGAGCACGGCAGCGCCGACGTGCTCAAGTGGGAGCGCCTGGAACTGCCTGCCCCGGCCCGGGGCCAACTGCAGCTGCGTCACACCGCGATCGGCGTGAATTTCATCGACATCTACGATCGCAGTGGCCTGTATCCGCGCCCGCTTCCGGAAACGCCCGGCCGCGAGGCCGCCGGCGTGGTGGTCGCGCTCGGGCCCGGGGTACGCGGCTTGCGGCTCGGCCAGCGCGTGGCCTACGTCCTGGGGGCGGCCGGCGCCTACAGCGAGTACCGCAACATTGCTGCGGACCACGTGGTCAGGCTAGGGCCTGGCATCAGCGATGAGCAGGCTGCGGCCCTGATGCTCAAGGGGCTGACGGCCGAATATTTGCTGCGTCGCACCTATCGGGTGCGCCGCGGCGATTACGTGCTGATCCATGCCGCCGCCGGAGGCGTCGGTTCGCTGCTGACGCAGTGGGCCCGGCTGCTGGGCGCCAAGGTCATGGGCATCGTCGGCGCCGAGGCCAAGCTGGCGATGGCGAAGCGGCAGGGCTGTCATCAGGTGTTCCTGGCCGGGCGCGACGACATCGTCGAGTCGGTGCGCAGCTACACGCGTGGCCGCATGGCCGATGTGGTGTACGACTCGGTCGGCAAGGATACGTTTGCCGAGTCGCTGGCGTGCCTGCGGCCGCGCGGCATGATGGTGAGCTTCGGCAACGCCTCGGGTCCGCCACCGGCGATTGCGCCGCTCGAGCTCGCGCGCCGCGGATCGCTGTTCCTCACGCGGCCGTCGCTGTTCGACTACATCGCCACCCGCCGCGAACTCGAAGTCGCCGCGCGCGCGATGTTCGCGCTGGTGCGCGCAAGGAAATTGCATGTGCACATCGGCCAGCGCTACGCGCTGGCCGATGCCGCGCAGGCGCACAGCGACCTGGAGATGCGGCGCACGGTCGGAGCCAGCATCCTGATCCCGGGAGTGGTGACTCCCTCTCGGGGGTAGCTAAGAGTCCTTACTCACCACGCGCAGGGAACGCGGGCTGCGGCTGATGCCGAGCGCGCCGCTGCGCACCACCTCGAACAGCTCGGCGTGGGTCGCCAGCTCGCGCATGAAGCCGTTGATCTCGGCCTCGCTGCCGAGCAGTTCGACGATGAAGCATTCGCTCGAAGGGTCGAGTACCCGCCCGCCGGTGCGCACCACGTAGCCGCGCACCGCGTCGCGACGCGACGGCTCGATGCGCAGCTTCAGCAGCACCAGCTCGCGCTCGATGTGCTCGCCGCGGGTCATGTCGTCAACGCTGACGACGTCGACCAGCTTCTTCAGCTGGTTCGCGATCTGCTGGATGACGGCTTCCGAGCCGCTGGTCACCAGCGTCAGGCGCGATACCGTCGGATCGTCGGTCGGCGCCACCGACAGCGATTCGATGTTGTAGCCGCGAGTGGAAAACATGCCCGCGACGCGGGTCAGTGCGCCGGCCTCGTTCTGCAGCAGAATGCCGATGATGTGTCGCATGAGTGCTCAAGGTGCCGCCGGGCTACCCAGAATAGCCAATTGGCGGTCGGCTCGGCTATTCTGAAACCGGAAATTGCCCCATGAACGACCTCGCAACCATCGCGCCTGCAAGCAAACACCCCCTGGCCGGCAAGGCCATGACGGGTGCGGAGATGATCGTCCAGGTGCTGGCCGATGAGGGCGTCGACGCCATTTTCGGCTACAGCGGCGGCGCCATCCTGCCGACCTACGATGCCATCTTCACCTTCAACGAGGCGCAGAAGAGCTGCGGTGGCCGCCAGCTGCCGCTGATCGTCCCGGCCAATGAGCAGGGGGCGGGCTTCATGGCGGCCGGCTACGCGCGCGCCAGCGGCCGGGTCGGGGTGTGCCTGGTGACCTCCGGACCGGGCGCCACCAACACGGTGACGCCGGTGCGCGACTGCATGGCCGACTCGGTGCCGATCGTCGTGATCTGCGGCCAGGTCGCCCGCGCCGCGATCGGCACCGACGCGTTCCAGGAAGCGCCGGTGGCCGCGCTCATGGGGTCGATCGCCAAGCACGTGTTCCTGGTGACCGAGCCGACGCGCCTGGAGGCGACCATGCGCACGGCGTTCGAGATCGCCCGCACCGGCCGGCCGGGCCCGGTGGTGGTCGACATCCCGAAGGACGTGCAGACCGCGCTCGGTGTGTTCCAGGGCGAGGGCCAGCTGCCGATCCCCGGCTACCGGGCGCGACTGCGCGAGCTGACCGCGAGCACGCTGGCCGAGCCGGCGGCGGCGAAGTTCCTGCAGCTGCTGGCGGAATCGAAGCGGCCGCTGATCTATGCCGGTGGCGGCGTCATCAACGGCGAGGCCGCCGGCGGCGCTGCCCGAGTTCGCGCAGCACCTTCGGCATCCCGGTGGTCACGACGCTGATGGGCATCGGCGCCATCGATACCACCGATCCGCTGTCGATGCGCATGCTCGGCATGCACGGCGCCGCGTTCGCCAACTATGCGGTCGACGACTGCGATTTCCTGATCGCGGTGGGCGCGCGCTTCGATGATCGCGTCGCCGGCGATCCGCGCAAGTTCGCGCGCAATGCGCGGCGCATCGCGCACCTCGACATCGACCAGGCCGAGATCAACAAGGTCAAGAGCGCGCACTGGAGCCATGTCGGCCTGCTGCCGGAGGCGCTGCGTGCGCTGATCGCGCAGCGCGCGCGCAGCGGGTTCCAGCGCCGATTTCTCGCGCCTGGCGCGCCGCACTGCGCCGAGCTCAAGCGGCGCGCACGCGATGAACTACGACCGCGACAGCGAGCTGGTGCAGCCGCACTACGTGATCGAGGAGATCAACCGGCACACGCGCGGCGAGGCCATCATCGCGACCGGCGTCGGCCAGCACCAGATGTGGGCGGCGCAGATGTTCGATTTCCGCGAGCCGCGGCTGTGGCTGACCTCCGGCAGCATGGGCACGATGGGCTTCGGCCTGCCGGCGGCGATCGGCGCGCAGGTCGCCAATCCCGGCCGGCTGGTCATCGACTTCGACGGCGACGCCAGCATCCGCATGAACATCGGCGAGCTCGAGACCGTGACCACCTACGATCTGCCGGTCAAGGTCGTGGTGCTGAACAACTTCGGCGACGGCATGGTCAAGCAGTGGCAGAAGCTGTTCTTCAAGGGCCGGCTGTCGGGCAGCGACAAGTCGCTGCACAAGAAGGACTTCATCCGCGCCGCGAGCGCCGATGGCTTCCAGTGGGCGCGGCGCCTCGATCGCAAGCAGGACGTGCCGGCGATGGTCGCCGAGTTCCTGGGCTTCCGCGGTCCGGCGTTCCTCGAGGTCATCATCGATCCGGACGCCGGCGTCTATCCGATGGTCGGTCCGGGCCTGGGCTACGACGCCATGATCACCGGCGAATTCATCGCAGCGCGGCCGCAGGATGCCGCCCCGGGCGAGGTCGACCCCTCGGGCATGTTCTAAAGCGTCCAGGGCAAAGCCGCCGCCGCTACCCGGCCGGCCGGACTGGCGGCCGCGCATCAGAAGCTCTGCTGCGTGCTCACCAGGAACTGCAGCGAATTGATGGTCGGCGGACGGTTGCTCGGCGGGCGGTCCAGCGGCATGGCCAGATCGATGTGGATCACGCTGCCGAACGACGAGCGCTGCATTGCCGAGCCGCAGACCCACTCCCGCATCCTTGAGCAGGCCGAGCTGCGGCGTGGGCACCGGCGTCGTGCCCCAGGTGCGGCCCATGTCATAGAACGCCGCGGCACCGAGGTTGACCAGACGAAACAGAAAATAGTTCGTATATAGCCGCTCCTCGATCGTGAACAGCGCGCGCTGATTGCCATTCTGATAGCGCAGCGGATAGCCGCGCAGGCCGGTATCGCCGCCGAGTCGCAGCGTGTGATCGCCGTCGAGATCGTGGCCGGCATCGCCGACTGAAGCGCACCAGCATGCGGCGTGTATTCACTGGTGGCCAGGTAATAGCTGTGAGGTCCAGGTGACGATCGCGTCATGCAGCGCGCCGTCCTCGAAGCGCGAGGCCAGGCGGCTGCTCAGAAACAACAGCTGCGTGTCGCCGAAGCTGCCAGCCGTAGTTGATCTCGGTATCGGCCAGCACCGAGTTGCGGTCGGAGCCGAAGGCCGGCGTCGCCACGCCGAGTCCGACACTGGCATCGAGGCCGAAATGCACATCCTCGGTGCGGGCGATCAGGTCGAGATTGCGCATGGTCGTCATAGCTATTCTCGATCCATTGCATGCGCGCGAACGGGTACGACAGATTGCGGTCCTGCGGCAGCGGCGCCACCAGCGGGCGTCTGCGCGGGCGCAGCGCCGAATTGGCTGCGATCGACCCGCCAGCCGAGCAGCAGCCGCTCGGTCCACAGATCGGTCGACACGCAGCGCACTCGCCGATGTACAGATCGGCGGTGTTCGGTCAATCGTCGTAGGCATCGTAATGCTGACCGAGGCGGTAGCGGGTGAAGATGCTGTGGTTGTCGCCGATGTCGACACCGCCGTCGCTTCGGGCTTCGAGCGAATAGAACGGCAGGCCGGTGCCGACGCCCCACACGGTGCCGTCGGAGTTTCTCGAATACAGCGCGCCATCGATCCAATGGCTGCCCCAGACGTTCGGGTCGGCCCAACTCAGATAGGTGCGAGCTGCGATCGACATTCTGGCCGTGGCCGACCTCGAGGTACTTGCCGAACCCAAAGATGTTGGCGTCGGAGATATCGACGCCGGTGGTGTTGGTGCCGCCGCTGCGGCTGAAATTGACACCCGGCTGCAGGGTCCAGACGTCGTGGGTGATGACCAGGATATCGACCACGCCGTCGTGGTAGCGGATCGGACGGATCACCGGCTCGCGCAGAAACGAGGAATTCAGGCGAATGTTGCGCGCCGTCTCATCGAGCAGGCGACGCGAATACCGATCGCCTCTGCGAAACAGCAGCTGCGCGGCGATCGCCGATACCCGCGTGCCCTTGTGCAGGTGATCCGCGGTGCGAAACAGCCAGTTATTGTCCTCGGGGTCGGTCAGATCGAAAATCTGGATGGTATCGATCTCGATGGCGCCGATGCGCGCGCCCGCGGCTTCGAGTTGCTCATCGGTCGGCAGCGGGCCGACGGGCTGCCGTTCGGTCACTGCCGGCGAATTGTTCGGACTGTAGTTGCTGATTTGCGCCGCCAGCGGCCCGCAGGCGCCGCAGAGCACGATCGCGAATACCAGCAGACGCAGGGCGGCCATCAGATCATCCGAACATCCCTCGCCGCACTGCGTCAACAGGCCGATTCCTCCTTCCGGGATCCATCGGGCAGCATGCTCGCCCGGGTTGCGGCCGCGATCCCGATCGTTGCACAGTAGCGGCCGTGTTCCGGCACCCGAGGGGAAATCACGTGGCCGCCAACTATCATCCGGACGTACGTAACGTCATGCCGCCGCTCGAATTCTCTCGCCGCGAACTGGTGGTCACCGCACTCGCGTCCGGGTTTGCGCTGGCCGTGCAGCCGGTGAATGCGCAGAGCGTGATCACCACCGACACTGCGGGCCTTACGGCCGGCGAAATCAAGGTCCCGACGAACGATGTGCTGCTGCCGGGTTATCGCGCAATGCCCGCCAGAGGCAGCGGTTTTCCGACCGTGCTGGTGGTACAGGAAGTGTTCGGCGTGCACGAGCATATCAAGGACCTGTGCCGGCGGCTGGCGAAGCTGGGCTACTTCGCGATCAGCGCCGAGCTGTACGCGCGCCAGGGCGACGTGCACAACTTGACCGATATCAAGGCACTGATGCCGATCGTGCAGCAGGTGCCGGATGCGCAGGTCATGTCCGATCTCGATGCCTGCGTGGCCTACGCGCGCGCCTCCGGCAAGGCGAACACCAGCAAGCTCTCGATTACCGGCTTCTGCTGGGGCGGCCGCATCGTGTGGCTGTATGCCGCGCACAATCCGGGGCTCAAGGCCGGCGCGGCCTGGTACGGTCGGCTGGTCGGGGATGCGACCGAGCTGCAACCGCACTATCCGATCGACGTCGTCGCCGAGCTCAAGGCGCCGGTGATCGCGTTCTATGGCGGCAAGGATCGCGGCATCACACCGGAGAGCATCGAGCAGATGCGCGCGGCGCTCGAGAACTCGAAGTTCAAGAACGAACTGGTGGTATTTCCGGACGCCGAGCACGGCTTCAACGCCGACTACCGCCCGAGCTACAACGCCGAGGATGCGAAGGCTGCGTGGAGCCAGATGCTGGGCTGGTTCAAGCAGTTTGGTGCGGCCTAGCACGCTCCAAGTCCGGCGATGAAACCGGGCGGACGCCGGGCCTACAATGAGCGCCGGTGACTGCTGGCGGAGTCGTCTTGCAACGACCGGGTAAATACGAGCGATTGTCGCAGCCGCTGCTGCGATGGCCGCGGTTCTTGCGGCGCGTGGCGTTCAGCGCGGCGATCGGTCTGGCCCTGATAGGGATCTCGCTGATGATCGGCATGGCGGGCTACCACGGCCTGGTCGGACTCAGCTGGATCGATGCCTACGAGAATGCCGCGATGATCCTGTCCGGCATGGGGCCGATTGCCGCTCCGGATACCTGGGCCGGAAAGTTCTTTGCGGCAAGCTACGCGCTGTACTCGGGCATCGCCGTGCTGGCGACGACCGCGATCGTGTTCGCCCCGCTGCTGCATCGGTTCCTGCACTACCTGCATGCCGATTCCGATCGAGGCTAGCAAGCCAGTAACATAATCCAGGTGCATTATGTCAACTCACTGCGCCCCGGCCATGGCGCGATCGATGCGACGCCGGCGACGCATGGGACGCCGGCGCGCTCGGCGGCTGCGCGGGCGCGGCGGCGCCCCCGCCCGGCCCCGCCCGACGCCGCCAGGCGGCCCGGGTGATCGCTGAAGTTGGGTAGTGGGTCGCATGGCGGGCAGGCGCATTCGGCAATAATGCCCCCGTCGACAGGCATGGGCCGCCAACAGTGTGTCCCGCGCCGCAGATGAGCGGCGTATGCCTCACAAGTTCAAGGGTGACCTACCGCATGACCAGAGCTCAACGTGCCGCGTTTCCCGTTCCCTCCGAACCGCGCGTACGCCGCGCCTACTTCGATTGCCGTTATGGCCAGCTGCACGTGCATTACGCGATTCCGGCCGGTGGCGGCTTTGACGAGGCGACGCCGCTGCTGTGCATCGCCGGCGCACCGGGCTCGGGACGGTTCTTTCGCCCACTGCTCAAGCCGCTGGGCCGCGATCGCTGCGTGTACGCGCCCGATCTGCCGGGATGCGGCGAATCCGATCCGGTACCCGTGCACGCGACCAGCGCCGACCTGGCCGCCGCGCTTGGCGACCTGATCGACTCGATGCTGCTGCGGCATATCGATCTGCTGGCGCACGAGAGCGGGGTCGCGATCGCGCTCGCGATGGCCCAGCAGCGCCCGACCCAGGTCGGCCGCGTGGTGCTGTCGCCGGATACCGAATCGGTGCGAAGCGAGGTCCGCCTGCTGCGCCAGCCGTCGCTGGTGATCGATCTGCGAGCGACCGAAGCCAGCGGGCACGAGGGCGTTGACCTCGAGCGCCAGGCCGGGCAGTTACGACAGTTTCTGGGCCTGGCGTAGGCTCGCCGGTTCACGGTGATCTGATGGCCAAGCAACACGAAACCTCGACCCCGGTGGACCTGGAAGAGACCGCCGAGCTGCCGATCCTGCCGGGCGCCGCCAATCTGACCGGCGCCGATGACCCACTGGGCGCCACCGACACCTGGTCGGCGGCGCCGGGCGTTGCGCGTGCGCCGAGCCCGAACCGCGACTCCGCGGCCGCTCGGCCAGCCGCGGTCGACAGGGCCCGCCCGGACGATGCGACTCATGAGCTGCGACTCGAACAGAGCCTGCGCGACGCGGAGATCGGCGCGCTGCGCTCCGATCTGGCCTCGGTCACCGAGAGTCGCGGCCAGCTGGAACAGAATCTCGTCAATCTGACGACCAACCTGCGCGAGCTCGAGCAGCTGCTCAATCGCAAGAGCGAGCAGCTGTCGATGTTCGAGCGCGAAGTCGGGCTGCGTGACCGCCGCATCGCCGAGCTCGAGTCGCAGAACGCGACGGTCGGCGGCGAATACGCGGCGGTCACTGCTGAGCGCGACCGGCTGCGCGCCGACCTCAAGGCAGCGCGCGACGAAGCCACGGCAGCTCAAGCCGCGATCGAATCGCACGATGCTTCGGCCAGCGCCGCACTCAGGGAACGTCAGGCACAGTCGCGAAGACTGCGCACGCTCGAGTCCGACCTGGCGCAGGCGCGCGCCCTGGCCGAGCGTTTCCGCGAGAATCTGCAGAACGTCGAGGGCCGCCGCCAGGTCTTCGAATCGATGCTCGGAGACCGCGAGGCGCTGATCAGCCAGCGCGGCCAGCGCCAGGCGGCGCTGGAGCGTGAGATCGCGGAGCGCATCCAGCTGCACGCCGCACGCGAGGAGGAGCTGCTCGCGCAGCTGCACGCCGAGCAGGCACGGGTGAAGCAGCTGGAGGCGGAAACGAGCGCGCTGCGCACCGAGCAGGAGCAGCAGCAGGTGGCCGCGGCGGCGGCCGAGCAGGCTGCGCTCGAGCGCCACGCCACGCTCGAGGAAGAACTTCGCTCGCAGGGGCAACAGATCGCCGAATTGCACGCGCAGCTGCATGTGGTGCGCGGATCGCTCGAACAGCGCGAGGCGCTGATCAACCGACTCGAGGCTGCGACCGCGAGCAGCGCGGCGGTGCTGGGCAACATTCAGCAGAATCTCGAGCACCTCGGGGACGCCGAGCCGACGCGCATGCTGGTGCGCACGCAGGGGGAAACCGGCATCGTCCAGTTGCTCGGCCGGCGCACCACCATCGGGCGCACGCCCGACAATGATCTGCGCATCGATGCAGATTTCATCAGCCGGCACCATGCGGTGGTGCTGCTGTACGGGAACAAGACGGTGATCGAGGACCTCAGCAGCACCAACGGTACCTACGTCAATTCGGAGCGCGTCAATCGCCGCACTCTCAAGGAAGGCGACATCGTGACGCTTGGCAAGAGCGAGTTCCGCTTCGTGATCAGGCCGGCGCCCGAGCGCGGGTCGCAGGATCGCGCCGGCTGACTTCAGCCCGGACGGTTGGCGCAGCCGGGCGCGGCGGCCCGGTCGCGAAAGCGGCCGGCTGTGCCGCGGGCGGCGGATAGCTTAAGCTTCACCGCCTGGAGTCCAGGTTTCCCCATTCGATGCCCGACGACTATCTGCAGCGCGTACTCAAGGCGCGCGTCTACGACGTCGCGATAGAGTCGCCGCTGGATGCCGCCCCGCGGCTGTCGCGCCGGCTCGGCCATCGGATTCTGCTCAAGCGCGAAGACTTGCAGCCGGTGTTCTCGTTCAAGCTGCGCGGCGCCTACAACAAGATCGCTCACCTGTCGGCGGCGACCGCGGCGCGCGGGGTGATCTGCGCCTCGGCCGGCAATCACGCGCAGGGCGTGGCGCTCGCGGCGCGCAAGCGCGCGGTGCCGGCGCTGATCGTGATGCCGCAGACCACGCCGTCGATCAAGGTGCAGGCGGTGATGGATCTCGGCGCGGAGGTGGTGCTGCACGGAGACATCTACGACAGCGCCTACGAGCATGCACTGACGCTGGCGCGCGAACGCCACATGGTGTTCGTGCATCCGTTCGACGATCCGGACGTGATCGCCGGCCAGGGCACGATCGGCATGGAAATCGTGCGTCAGACCGGCGGCGAGTTCGATGCGATCTTCGTGCCGGTGGGCGGTGGTGGCCTGATCGCGGGCATTGCCGCCTACGTCAAGCAGCTGTATCCGCGCGTCAGGATCATCGGCGTGGAGCCGGAGGATGCCGCCGCGATGTACCAGTCGCTGCAGGCCGGCAAGCGCGTGACGCTTGAGCGCGTCGGCATCTTTGCCGACGGCGTCGCCGTGCGCCGGGTGGGCGAGGAGAATTTCGAGCTCACGCGGCGCTACGTGGACGAAATCGTGCTGGTCGATACCGATGAGATCTGCGCCGCGATCCAGGACATTTTCGAGGACACCCGCGCGATCTCCGAGCCGGCCGGCGCGCTCGCGGTGGCCGGCATCAAGCGCTACCTGCAGCGCAGCGGCAGCGGCGCGCGCGACCAGCGTCTGATCGCGATCAACAGCGGCGCCAACATGAATTTCGATCGACTGCGGCACGTGGCCGAGCGTGCCGATCTGGGCGCCGAGCGCGAGGCGCTGCTGGCCGTGGAGATCCCGGAACGACCCGGCAGCTTCCTGCAGTTCTGCGAGGCGCTCGGCCAGCGCAGCATCACCGAGTTCAATTACCGCTTCAGCGGCAGCGAGTGCGCCCGCGTATTCGTCGGCTTCGCGCTCGGCCACGGTCACGACGAGGCCAACGCGGTGATCGCTCAGCTGCGCGGCGCTGGCTACCAGGTTCTAGACATGAGCGGCAACGAGGTCGCGAAGCTGCACGTGCGCTACATGGTCGGCGGGCACGCCCCGGGGATCCATGCCCCGGCCAGCCACGCACCGGCCAGCCATACGCCGGCCAGCCATACGCCGCTCAGCCATGCACCAGCCGTGCACGCCGCGGGCACGCAGGCGCCCGGTGGCGACGCGGCGATCGACGAGCTGCTGTATCGCTTCGAATTCCCGGAGCGGCCTGGGGCGCTGCTGCGGTTTCTGAAGTCCATCGGAACGTCGTGGAACATCAGCCTGTTTCATTACCGCAATCACGGTTCCGACTACGGCCGGGTGCTGGCCGGTATCCAGGTACCCAAGGCCGAGCGCGCCGATTTCCTGCTGCACCTGCAGGAGCTGCACTATCCCTATATCGACGAGAGCGCGAACGCGGCCTATCGGATGTTCCTGGCGCCATGACCGGCGAGCGCGGACGGCAGCCGATCGGGGCAGCGGCAGGCTGTTGATTTAACAAGGGGGTTTACGCAGATACTGTATGTATGTACAGTATCTTTCATGGCAGCCTACAAGGGGCGGGGCGCGCTCGGGAATCCGCAGCCGCGGTTCCTCAAGCCCGCAATCGAGGCGGTAGACGATGGTTGGTATCGCGACGAGCTGCCGGACTCGATCGCGACCCAGGTCCGTCCCGAGGCCGCGCGCTCGATCATCACGCGCAACGATTCGCCCGACATTCCATTCGAGCAGTCGATCAACCCGTACCGGGGATGCGAACACGGTTGCCCCTACTGCCTGTCGGGGGACACACCGATCCTGATGGCGGATGGCACCACGCGGCCCCTCGAAGCTATTCGGGCCGGTGACGCGATCTACGGAACGGTCCGCAACGGCTGGCATCGACGCTATATACGAACCCAGGTGCTCGCTCACTGGAGTGTCATCAAACCCGCGCATCGACTGACACTCGAGGACGGCAGCGTGCTGGTCGCCGGCTCAGACCATCGCCTGCTGACGCGGCGCGGCTGGAAATTCGTAACCGGGACGCGGTGCGGCACAGGCCGCCGGCCACACCTCACCACCGGAGACAAGCTGATGGGCACCGGTGCGCTTACCGCGCCGCCGGCGCAGGACGAGGACTATCGTCGCGGCTATCTTTGCGGCCTGATTCGCGGCGATGGGATGCCCGGTGAGCACTCCGATTTCCGTGTCGGCCGAGGTCATAGCCCGCGGCACCAATTCCGTCCGGCGTCATGCGACGGCGAAGCATTGCAACGCGCCCGGCGGTGGCTGCGAATCGCGAACATCGAGCCCGAGCGCTTCGCGGTTTGTGCCGCTTCGGCCAACCGTCGGGCGATGCCTGCAATTCACACCGATGCGATCGACGCAGTGGCACGGGTTCGCGAGCTGATCGCATGGCCCGCTACAGCGACCCGCTCGTGGCGCAGCGGATTCCTGGCCGGGATGTTCGATGCCGAGGGCAGTTACAGCGGCGGGATTCTGCGTATCTGCAATACCAATCCCGAGATCATCGGCTGGATCGGCGCGTCTCTGCGGGCCCTGGATTTCAGTTTCATTGTCGAGCATGTGGCGCGCGCAGGCAGCAGACCCGTCGACGTCGTGCGCGTTGTCGGAGGGCTACGCGAGCACCTGCGCTTCCTTCATAGCGTGGATCCCGCGATTACGCGTAAGCGCGACATCTCCGGTCAGCCCGTCAAGAGCGACACGGCGCTCGGGGTCGAGCGGATCGAGCCGCTGTCCGGCGCGATGCGGCTCTACGACATCGCTACTGGCACCGAGGATTTCATCGCCAACGGCGTGGTCAGTCACAACTGCTACGCCCGCCCGAGCCACGCCTACATGGACCTTTCCCCGGGCATCGATTTCGAGACCAAGATCTTCTACAAGGCCGATGCAGCGCGGCTGCTCGAACAGGAGCTCGGCGCGCGCGGCTACGTGCCCAAGCCGATCACCATCGGTGCCAACACCGATCCGTATCAGCCGCTGGAGCGTGAGCTCAAGGTGACGCGCTCGCTGCTCGAGGTGCTCGAGCGCACGCGCCATCCGCTGAGCCTGATCACCAAGGGCACGCTGATCCTGCGCGATCTGGATCTGCTGCGCTCGCTGGCCCGCGACCAGCTGGTCCACGTGTTCGTCAGCATCACCAGCCTCGATGCCGAGCTGAAGCGCAAGCTCGAGCCGCGCGCGGCGTCGCCGGCGGCGCGGCTGCGCGTGGTGCAGGAACTGGTGGCGGCCGGCGTGCCGACCGGCGTGCTGGTGGCGCCGATCATCCCGGCGGTCAACGACTGCGAGGTCGAGGACATCGTGGCCGCGATCGCCGCCAGGGGCGCCATGCGCGCCGGGTATGTGCTGCTGCGCCTGCCGCACGAACTCAAGGCACTGTTCCGCGCCTGGCTGGACGAGCACCTGCCCGAGCGCGCCGAGCACGTGATGTCCCTGATCCGCGGCGCGCGCGACGGCCGCGAAAACGACCCACGTTTCGGCAGCCGGATGGTCGGCAGCGGCGCCTGGGCGCAGCTGCTGCGCGATCGATTCGCGCTGGCCTGCAGGCGCAACGGATTGTCGATGGGCCGGATGCGTGAACTCTCGAGGGAGAACTTTCGACCCCCGGCACGCGGCGGTCAGATCTCGTTGCCGCTGTGAATTGCGTGTGGAATTCCGCGACGCACGACCTTAAGCTCGACGCATGGCTGAAAGCCCAGGGAGGATCGCGCTCGTTGCCGGCGGCAGCGGGATGGTCGGAGGCCAGCTGCTGCGGCTGCTGTTGCAGGGACCGCAGTACGCCCGGGTGCATGCGTTGTCGCGCCGGCCGCTGCCGTTCGATCATCCACGCATGGCCAATCGGGTGGTGCGCTTCGAGGCCTCACTGCAGGCGCAGCTCAAGGGCCTGCAGTGCCACGATGCCTTCTGCTGCCTCGGCACCACGATGCGCGAGGCCGGCAGCCAGTCGGCATTTCGCGCCGTCGATCGCGACCTGGTAATCGAATTCGCGCAGCTCGCGCTCGGCTGCGGCGCGGAACGGCTGGTAGTGGTGTCGGCGCTTGGCGCCAACTCGGCCTCGAAGAATTTTTATCTGCGCGTCAAGGGTGAGATGGAGAAGGCGCTCGAGGGACTGCGCTTCCGCGCGCTCGATATCCTGCAGCCCTCGCTGCTGCTGGGCAGCCGCCGCGACCTGCGCTTGCTCGAGCTGAGCGCGCAATTGGCGATGCACCTGGTGAATCCGCTGTTGCTGGGCGGCTGGTCGCGCTTTCGCGCAATCCCGGCCGAGACCGTCGCCGCGGCGATGGTCGGAGCCGCGCGCAGCGGTCGTCGGGGCCTGTATCGCTATACCTTCGACGGCATCCTCAATCTGGCGGGCCGAACGAGCAACGAGGGAACCGGCGTGTCTGTGACGTAATTCGCACTTTCACCGCTGATGCGATGCGGGGAATTTGCGCTAAGACACTGAATTGCGCTGCTGCAGTGTCGTTAAATCCAAAGTTACAGACACGCTACCGCAGCTCATTCCCA
This sequence comes from uncultured Gammaproteobacteria bacterium, assembly GCA_963701975.1. GTDB lineage: Bacteria > Pseudomonadota > Gammaproteobacteria > Steroidobacterales > Steroidobacteraceae > FEN-1191. The sequence goes on along the minus strand of OY969692.1, from coordinate 660,998 downwards.
CCGCCAGCCAGCCTGTTACTTCATGAATGCCGCAGCAAAGCGTAAGCCGTCATTGATGTGGCGGCGCATGGCGCTGGTCATCGCGTTTAGCGCCCTGACCGTACTGGTCGCCGCGAGCTGGATCCGGATCCACGAGATCGTCACCGACCGCAATGGCATCGTCACCGACCGGATCGACGGCAGCGCGCGGAGTTTCTCGCGCGAGCTGCGCGGCCGGCTGGAACTGGCCGATGCGATGGTGCGTTACCTGACGTCGGCCGACGCCGGCAGCGGCGGTGTGCTGCTGCGCGAGCGCATGCTGACCACCGATGCCTTCGATGGCGTGGTGCTGGTTCCCCTCAAAGAGCCGGCGCGCGCCGACGATGGCCGGTCCGATCCGATTGCCGCGATGGCGGCCATCGGCCCCGGCGATCGGCTCAAGCTCCAGGCCGGCCAGAGCCTGCTCGAGGTCGTGGCCCCGCAGGCGGGCCATACCAGCATCTACCTGTTGCACCTGGTCAGCGCCGCCAACTCGCCGCAGATCGCGTTGTTCGAATTCGATCCGGGCTGGCTGTGGCAGGGCGCGGAGGAACTGCCGAACCAGGACTCGATGGCGGTGGTCGATGCGTCCGGGCACGTGGTGTTAGAGGGCACGGCGCTGCCACCGGAGCTGGTGCGGATGTTCGCGCGCAGCGCCATCGCCGAGCACGCCCAGGGACGATCGGCGCTGCGCGACTGGCAACAAGGCGGCGCGGCCTGGCGCGGCGCGCTGGTCCGAATCGATGTCCAGTCCGCGCGCCTCAGTGGCGCGGCCTGGAATATCGTGGTCTACGGCAAGCTCTCGCCGGCGGGCCCGGCGGCGCTGTCGTTCATCAACGACCTGTTGCCGCTGCTGCTGCTCGGCGCGCTCGCCGTCGGCCTCGCAACCTGGTACCTGTGCGGCCGCTGGCAGCCGGTGTTGATGCGGCTCGACGCGGCCCTGGCAGCACTGCGACACGGGCAGTTTGACCGTGTCAATCTGCACGGCGCCGCCGACACCCCGCGCGCCGTCGCGCAGTCCTACAACCTTGCGGTCACGGCCCTCGAGAGCAGATGGAGCGCGCAGGAGCAGCTGGCCGCGATCGATCGGCTGCTGCTGGAATCCAAGGATCTGGAGCAGTCGATCGAGCCGATCCTGCTGCGCGTGTGCGCGCTGACCTCGGCGCAGGTTGCGGCGGTGGCGTTGCTCGATCGCGATGCGCCGGGGCACGCGCGCTCGTTCGTGGCCGGAGCCGACGGCGCGATCTGTCCGGTGAGCCGCATCAATCTCGAGCAAGAGACCACGCTGTCAGTACAGGACGCGCCGCAGGGTATCGAGGTCCAGCCGCATCATCTGGAACGCTACAGCTTTCTCGCGCCGCTGCGTGAGCGCGGCGCCGAGCACTGCCACGTGTGGCCGATCTATGCCGGCAGCGAGGTCGCGGCGATGCTGTCGGTCGGCTACCAGGGCATCGTGCAGCCGTCGGAGGATCTGGTGCGCTACGGCGCCCAGTGCACTGCGCGCCTGCAGATCGCGCTGTCCAACCAGGATTGCGATGCACGGCTGTACCGCCAGGCGCACTTCGACTCGCTGACCTCGTTGCCGAATCGCGTGCTGTTTCGCGACCGGCTGGCGCAGGAGCTCGCGGGTGCGAACGACGGCTCGGTGCGAGGCGCGCTGCTGTACGTTGACCTCGATCACTTCAAGCGCGTCAATGATACCGTTGGCCACAGCGCCGGAGATCAGCTGCTGACCATCGTCGCGCAGCGTCTGCGCTCCTGCGTCAAGGAAGGCGATACCGTGGCGCGGCTCGGCGGGGATGAATTCACCGTGATCCTGCGCCAGGTGACGTCGGCCGAGGCGGCCAACGAGATTGCCCAGCGCATCATTGAATCGTTGCAGCGCCCGGTCAGCATCGGCGGGCGCGATCACCAGGTGCGGGCGAGCATTGGCATCACGCGCTTCCCCGAAGACGGCAACACCATCGAGGAGCTGCTGCGCAACGCCGACCTGGCCATGTATCAGGCCAAGGACGGCGGCCGCTCGCGTGCCGTGTTCTTCGACGGCAAGATGGCGCGCGCGTCGGTGCAGCTGGCAGAGAGCGGACTGTTCCGCGCGGTGCGCCGGCGCGAGTTCGCGCTGTACTATCAGCCGCAATACGCCCTGCAGAACGGCGAACTGGCAGGGCTGGAAGCGCTGCTGCGCTGGCAGCACCCGCGGGAAGGGCTGCGCTTTCCGAAGGACTTCGTGCCGGCGGCCGAGCAATGCGGGCTGATGGTGGAGATCGGCACCTGGGTGCTCGAGAGCGCCTGTCGCCAGCTGGCGATCTGGCGCGAGGAGGGCATCGCGCCAGCGCGCCTGGCGCTCAATGTGTCGGTGCAGCAGCTGCGTGCCGGCGAGTTCGTGCAGCTGGTGAGCGACACGCTGCAACGCATGGATCTTCCGCCGCAGATTCTCGAGCTCGAGGTAACCGAGACGGTATTCGCCGAAGAAGAAGCGCGGCTGGCGCTGCGCAATCTGGCGACGCTCGGGGTACGCGTTGCGCTGGATGACTTCGGCACCGGCTACTCGTCGCTGAACTACCTGCGCCAGCATCCGGTTGACGCGATCAAGATCGATCGCTCGTTTGTGAGCGAAGTGCCCGATAACTATCAGGCGGCCACACTGCTGGCGACGATCATCGATATGGCGCATGCGCTCGGCAAGCAGGTCGTGGCCGAAGGCGTGGAGACGCTGCCGCAGCTCGATTTTCTGCGCCAGCGCGGTTGCGACGTGGCGCAGGGCTTCGTGCTTGCGCGGCCGCTCAATGTTGCCGACGTCACCGAGCAGCTCGCGCAGCGAAGCGGTTCGACGTCTTTGCTGCGGCGCGCCGCTGGCTGACGCGCCGCGACACAATTTAACAATTCGTGCCCGGCCCTGTGATCTGCGTCAGCGTCTGAAATTGCGTTCAATACGACCTTGACGTGTCGCTGAAAAGTGTCAGACTGAAACCGTGACTTGAAGAGCAAACCTGTCGCAAGGCAGGGACGCAAAGCCACCGGTCCCAAGACATGCTAGGGATAGCGGGGTTGCCACAGAGCCAACGAGCGCGCCGCAAAGGCGACCTCGGGTTCGGTGTCAGCTGCGCTGCATGTTTCGGTGCCGATACCTGGGTGATCATTCGGCATCGGGGATATAGAGCAATGCAGCAGGCAACTTCCGCGGAGCACTCCACTGAGACGCAGGGCGCGACACTGCCCGGCCATGCTCCACACAACGCCTTCGTGATCAATCTGTGCTCGTCTACCTCGCCGGTGGCGCTCACGCCGCCCGATCACGCAGGACTGAAGCGCTTTTCTTTCTTCGTCTCGCGCCGGCGCGAAGAGTCGCGCGAGCGCTTTCGTTTGCACATGGGATATTTCGACACGCAGGAAGAGGCCGAGAAGCTGCTCGACATCGTGCGTGAAATCTATCCCGGTGCCTGGGCCGGGCTGGCGCCCGGCCAGCGGCTGCGCGCCGCCGCCGCTCAGGCCCACGCGAGCGGGCCACCGTCCACCGCCCCGCAGGTCGCTCCGGCGCAGCTCGATCGACTGCTGTCCGAGCCCGCGGCCGCGGCACCGGGCGTCGTTGCGCCCGTGCCGGCGCCGGTCAGCGCGCCGACACCGCTCGCCGCGGCACCGGCGCTGCCGGCCCGTGAACCCGCGGCCGTTGCCACGGTGTCGGCGACGCTCGAGGCCAGTGTGCCGGCGCCGAGTGCGAAATCGACCGCGTCCGACACCGCCACCCTGGCCCTGGTGCCTGACCCGGGCCGTCGCCTGCCCGAGGCCCAGGGCCAGAAGCCGGAGCTGGCTGCGGCACGCTCGTTCAACAATGTCCGTGCCGCGATCGCTTCACTCGAGGACACCAGCGAGCGAGCGCCGCTGCTGCGCCCCATTCCGCAGCTGCGGCCGGCCGCCAGCGCAACCACTGGTCATTCGGCTGCGCGCGCGACCGGCCGAGCGGACGAAAGCGCCCCCGAGATCAGCGGCAGCGGCGTACTGGCGGTACTGGAACGCGAGCCGCACGCAACCGCCCCTGCCACGACGGGCACCGCCACCGCTACTACGGTGTTGATGGCGACGCCGGCAGCGGATCTCGGCGACACGCGCAAGCTGCCCACGGCGGATGATCCCGGCGCGCGCAGCGCGACGCCGTACTACGCAGTGCAGTTGATGTGGTCGGTGCAGCCGATGGATATGGCGCAGGTGCCGCAGCTGGCGATTTTCAGCGCGTACACGCTCTATGGCGCGGAAGGCAATCGGGACGGGCGCCGCTGGTACGGGCTGCGCCTGGGCTTCTTCACCGATGCTGTGTCGGCCAAGCAGGTTGCGCACTATGTCCGTTCGGAGTTCTCGACCGTGTCGGTGGTTCCGGTGACTGCGCGCGAGCGCGAGCGCGCGAAGCTCGCGGCCGCACGGCCTGCGACCGCGGCCGATGCGCCCGCGAAGGCCGAGACGTCTGCCCAGGCCGAGACGTCTGCCCAGGCCGAGCCGGCTGCCAAGGTCGAGGCGGCCGCAGTGCCGGCGAAGACCGGGTTCGAATTCATCGAGGACACCGCACGGGCTGCGTTGCCGGCTGCCAAGCCGGGCAGCGGCAACCCGCGACCTCCACGCGCCGCTCCCGGCAAGCGCGCCAAGCTGCGGACGCAGACTGGAGTGAGTGGTCGCGCCCGGGCCAAACCGATGACGCTCGAGGAAACGCTCGAGATCCTCGGGGCCGGCGAGCTCAAGATGGACGATGGCCGCGGGCCGCTGATCAACGACTCCGGAACGGCGTTGGCGCGGCCGAAACCGGCCAAGAACAAGGCTTCGCGACTGGGCCGGCTGTTCGAGCGCCTGTCGGAGCGCATCGGCAACTAGGCTGGATTGTCGGGAGCAATGCCCGCCGCACCGTTGGCGCAGCCAAGCGGCTCTGATAGTTTGCTGGGGCTGACTCTGGCTACGGAAGACTGTCGTCATGGCGAATCGGGTAGCTCGGCGTGTCGCCCTGTTCGCCGTCGGTGTCGCCGGCGCGGCTTTGCTCTACGCCGCGCTGCTGCATCGCTATTCCGCGCCCGGCTGGGAGCGCTTCATCCCTGCCTCCACCGCGGAGGGCGTTGCCGAGCTCACCACCAAGAGCGAATTCCTGTCGCATTCCGAGGCGGATGAGCAGCGCTATCAGGCGCTGTTCCGCTACTTCCTGTCCGGCGCGATAAGGTTCACCGATGACTCGGGCTCACGCATTCATTATCCGGGAGCCGCCGGCGTCAGCGGCTATGCCAACAATGGACTCGAGGGCTTCGACCGAACCGGCACGCTGCTGGCAGCCTGGATCGCCTCGGGTCGCGACCCGTCGATCGTGGATGCGAGCGGCAAGTCGGTCGATCTGGTCGCCTACCTGCGGCGTGGGATCCTGGCGGGAACCGATCCGAATTCGCGCGGCTACTGGGGCCGGATCAGGAGCTGGGATCCGCGTATCGTCGAAGCGAGCGATGTGGCGCGCATCGTCTGGATGACGCGCGCGCAGATCTGGCAGCAGCTGGATCCATCACAACGGGCTCAGGTAGCGGCCTGGCTGCGCCAGGTCGATGGCCTCAAGACACCCGACAACATCTGGCTGCTGTTTTCAGTCACGGTGGACGTCGTGCTGCGCTCGCTGGACGTTGCCGGCACGGACCCGGCCGGAAATGCAAACTACCAGAAGTTCAAACGGAATTACCTGAGCAATGGCTGGTTCGCCGATCCGCCCAAGGGAGCGGATTTCTACAACACCTGGGGCATGAGCTATGAGTTGTTCTGGATCACATTGATCGATCCACAGTTCGACCGCGACTTCATCCGTGCCGGCCTGGCGCAGTCAGCCGATATCACCGCGCACCTGATCGCCACCGAGGGCGTGCCGATGATGGGACGCAGCATCTGCTATCGAACGGCCGTGCCGGTGCCGTTGCTGGCCGAGAACCTGCTCGATGACCGGCAGGTCGGCCCGGGACTGGCTCGCCATGCGCTCGATCTCGTGTGGCGGCACTTCGTGGCGCACGGAGTGTTGCAGGATGGTGCGCTGACCCAGGGGTATTACCGCACCGACCTGCGCTTCGTCGACTACTACAGCGGTCCGGGCAGCTGTCAGTGGGGACTGCGCTCGCTGGTGCTGGCATTTCTGAATGCCCCGGGATCGGACTTCTGGCGGGCGACGCCGCAGTTGCTGCCGGTGGAGCGCGGCGACTTTCGGCTGGTCTACGAGCAGCTGGGCTGGGTCGTTGCAGGAAGGCACGATGACGGCAGCGTCACGATCGAGATTCCGGCCAACGCCGGCCAGGCGCCGCATACGCTCGGCTATGCACGCTGGCGGGGATGGCTCGAGTGCCTGTTTCGCCGGCCGTTCCGGCCGTCCAACGAGGACGTCGAATACAACCGGCCGACCTACAGTTCGGCGCGGCCGATCGTGAGCGACTAGGACTTGGCGCCGAACAGCCTCGCCAGCTCGGCGCGCGCACGTTCCGCGGCGCCGGTGTCCGGCGCCAGATAGGCACCCGGGCGCGGCTTGAAGTAATCGCAGAAATTGGCGCGGGTCTTGTCGTTGACCTCTTCGGCAATCGGTTCGCGGCATTTCTTGGCGACATGCTCGTCGTAGTCGACGCACATGCGGCACACGTGCAGCTCGGCGCGACAGCGCGCGCATTCATCGCGACGCGACAGCGGCAGGGTCAGGGCCGACAGATCGGCGCCGCATTTCCAGCAGACCAGGTCGTGGGCCATGATCGCTACCCGCCGTACCGGCGGCTCCTTCAGGCCGCGCGCTCGCGCAGGAAGCGCGCCAGCGCTGCGCCAGTATGCGAGCGTGCCTCGCGGGCCGCAATTGCCGCCGGCGGGCCGGCCGCAACGACGCGCCCGCCGCCCGCGCCGGCTTCCGGGCCCAGGTCGATGATCCAGTCCGCCTCGGCCATGACGTCCAGGTTGTGCTCGATCACGACCACTGAGTGACCGGCGTCGACCAGCCGGTGCAGCACCGCGATCAGCTTCTCGACGTCCGCCATGTGCAGTCCCACGGTCGGCTCATCGAGCACATAGAGCGTGCGCGCAGGCCGTCCGCGCAGCGACTGCGTGAGGCGCGCCAGCTCCGCGACCAGCTTGATGCGCTGGGCTTCGCCGCCCGACAGTGTCGGACTCGGTTGCCCGAGGGTCAGATAACCCAGGCCAACGTCGGCGAGCAGTGTCAGCGGCCGCGCGATGCGCGGATGTGCAGCAAAGAATTCCGCGGCCTCCTCGACATTCATCGCCAGCACGTCGCCGACCGAACGGCCACGCCATTGAATCTCGAGCGTCTCGCGATCGAAGCGCTTGCCGCCGCAGCGCTCGCACAGCACCTTGACGTCCGGCAGGAAGCTCATCTCGATGGTGCGGATGCCTGCACCCTCGCAATCCGGGCAACGTCCGCCGCTGGTATTGAACGAGAAGCGGCCGGCGTCGTAGCCGCGCACGCGCGCCTCGCTGGTGCCGGCGAACACGCGGCGAATATCGTCCCAGAACCCGACATAGGTCGCGGTACAGGAGCGCGGCGTGCGGCCGATCGGCGTCTGATCGACCTCGAGCACCCGGCCGATCTGCTCGGCCCCGCGCAGCGCCCGGGCGCCGACCAGCGGCGCGCGCGACCCGGCGTTCACCAGCGCGCGCAGGTTGGCGTAGAGCACGTCGCGCGCCAGCGATGACTTGCCGGACCCGGACACGCCGGTCACGACCACCAGCCGGCCCAGCGGCAGGCGCACGTCGATGTCGCGCAGGTTGTGCAGACTCGCCGCCTCGATCTCGAGCGCCTCGCTGCGGCCGTTGGTGGCGCGGCGTGGAGTGGCCGGGTGACGCAGCGGTCGCGCGAGGAAACGCCCGGTGACCGAGTCGGGATTACGTTGCAGGGCGCGCGCGCTGCCGGCGGCCACCACGCGTCCGCCGCGCACGCCGGCGCCGGGTCCCAGATCGATGATGTGATCGGCACGCCGGATCGTGTCCTCGTCGTGCTCGACCACCACCAGAGTGTTGCCGGCGGCCGCCAGCTGCTCGAGCGCGTCGAGCAGCACCGCGTTGTCGCGCGGATGCAGGCCGATCGTCGGCTCGTCGAGCACGTAGCACACGCCCTGCAGATTGGAGCCGAGCTGCGCGGCCAGGCGGATGCGCTGCGCCTCGCCGCCCGAGAGCGTCGGCGCGGCGCGATCGAGCGCCAGGTAGCCCAGGCCAACGCGCTCGAGAAACCTGAGCCGGCTGTCGATCTCCGCGAGCGCATCGCGGGCGATCGCGTTCGCGCGCGCGCCGAGGCGCAGCTGTGCGAACACGGCGCGCAGCTCACCGATCGGCAGCGCGGTCAGCTCGGCGATCGAGCGCTCGTGAAAGCGCAGATGCAGTGCCACCGGATTCAGGCGCGCGCCCTGGCAGCCCGGGCAGGGTGGCGCCGCGGCGCCGTTGCCCGACTCGGGCGCGCTCGCCGACCACCGGGCTTCCTCGCCGGTCTGATCGGGCTCGAAGCTCTCGACCCGCACACCGGTGCCGTAGCACTGCTCGCACCATCCCTGGCTGGAATTGAACGACAGCAGCCGCGGATCGGGCTCGGGAAAGCCGCGACCGCAGCCGGGGCAGGCGCGGCGCGCGGAAAAGATCTCGCTCTCGCCGGAAGGCGCGAGCGCGTGCACGACGCCCTTGCCCAGCTCGAGCGCGCCGTCCACTGCGGTGCGCAGCGCCGCTTCCTGGCGCTGCGTGCACGCCACCTCGGCGATCGGCAGCTCGATGCTATGTTCCACGAAACGCTTCAGGCTCGGGAACGGATCGGTCGGGACAAAGCGTCCGTCGACGCGCAGCAGCGTGGCGCCGCGCGCAGCCGCCCAACGGGCGAGCTCGCGATAGTGACCCTTGCGATGCGCGATCAGCGGCGCCAACAACCGGATCGTCTGGCCGCGATGCGTCCTCAGCAGCTGCGCCACGATCGACTCGGCGCTTTGCGGCGCGATCGCGACCTCGCAGTCGGGGCAGTACTGCGTGCCCAGCCGCACGTAGATCAGGCGCAGGAAATGATAGATCTCGGTCAGGGTCGCGACCGTGCTCTTGAGGCCCCCGCGGCTGGCGCGCTGCTCGATCGCGACCGTCGGCGGGATGCCGTAGATGGCGTCGAGATCCGGCCGCGCCGCGGGCTGCACGAACTGGCGCGCGTAAGCGTTCAGGGATTCGAGGTAGCGGCGCTGACCCTCGTTGAACAGGATATCGAATGCGAGGGTTGATTTGCCCGAGCCCGAGACACCGGTGATCACGGTGAAGCGGTCGCGTGGAATCTCGACGTCCACGTTCTTGAGGTTGTGCTCGCGAGCTCCACGTACCACTACGCTGCCATGGTCAGATGCGGTCACGGCGCGGGCATACGTGGCCGCGGGCTCGGACACGGCCGCCACCGCCGTGGTTGCGGCCGCGTATTGGGCGAGCGCGCGGCCGGTATGCGACCGCGGTTCGCGCATCAGGTCGGCCGGTGTGCCGGCGGCTATCAGCTCGCCGCCGCGTTCGCCGCCCTCGGGCCCCAGATCGATGACCCAGTCGGCTGCCCGGATCACGTCCAGGTTGTGCTCGATCACCAGCAGCGAATGGCCGGCCCTGAGCAGCAGTCCGAACGCATGCACCAGCCGCGCGATGTCCTCGAAATGCAGGCCCGTGGTCGGCTCATCGAAGATCAGCAGCTTGCCGCGATTGCTGCGTTCACCACCGCCGCTGCGCGCTTTGGGGCGTACCAGCCCCGCATCCGCCAGATGTCCCGCGAGCTTCAGGCGCTGCGCCTCGCCGCCCGAGAGCGTCGGCACCGGCTGACCGAGCCGCACGTAGTCCAGCCCGACGTCCACCAGCGGCTGCAGCCGCGCGCACACCGCCGGCTGGTCGGCGAAGAACGCGAGCGCCTCGGTGGCGGTCATCGCGAGCACCTCGGCGACGTTGCTGCGGCGTGCATTCGCGCCCGCGATGCGGATCTGCAGCGTCTCGGGGCGGTACCGGCTGCCCTGGCACTCGCCGCAGCGCAGATAGACGTCCGACAGAAACTGCATCTCGACGTGCTCGAAGCCATTGCCGCTGCAGGCCGGGCAGCGCCCGTTGCCGGAATTGAAGCTGAACGTGCCGGCGGTGTATCTACGCAGCTTCGCCTCGGGCTCGGCGGCAAAGCGCGCGCGGATCTCATCGAAAGCGCCGACATAGCTCGCCGGATTGGAGCGCGTGGTGCGGCCGATCGGAGTCTGATCAATCAGCACCGCCGCCTCGATCAGCTCGGCGCCTTCGAGTGCGCTCGAAGCGCCCCGGCGCCTCGGTCGGTTTGCCGTGCGCCTTTTGCAGCGCCGGGTAGAGAACATCCTGCACCAGCGTCGATTTGCCGGAGCCGGACACCCCGGTCAGGCACACCAATCGATGCAGCGGCATCTCGACATCGATCTGCCTGAGATTGTGCTCGGCGGCGCCACGCAGGCGGATCGCACCGGCGGCGGCGGCGGCGGCGGCGCCGGCGGATGCGCTCGCGCGCAGCGGCGGCAGGCTGCGACGGCCCGCGAGCCAGGCGCCGGTCGCCGAGTGCGGGTGCGCCATCACCTCGGCCGGCGTGCCGTAGCAGACGATGTCGCCGCCGTGCTCGCCGGCGCCGGGTCCCAGATCGAGGATGCGATCGGCCTCGATCATGATCTGTGGATCGTGCTCGACCACCAGCAACGTGTTGCCCGCGTCGCGCAGCCGCTTCATCACGTCGATCACGCGCCGCATGTCGCGCGGATGCAGGCCGATCGACGGCTCATCGAGCACGAACAAGGTATTGACCAGGGATGTCCCGAGCGCGGTGGTCAGGTTGATACGCTGGACTTCGCCGCCCGAGAGCGTGCGTGACTGGCGATCGAGGGTCAGGTAACCCAGGCCGACGTCGCACAGGAATTTCAGGCGGGTGCGCAGCTCGCCGAGCAGCAGATCGGCGGCCTGGTCGAGCGGTTGGGGCAGCGACAACTGCTGGAAGAACTCGCGGCAGCGCTCGATCGACAGCTGCATCACCTGGTGGATCGCCAGCCCCGGCGCTCCTGCGCTGGCGCCGGCGAGCGCGCCATCGACGTCCGTGCCCAGCCGCCACAGCAATGCATCGGGCTTCAGGCGCGCTCCCTGGCAGCCCGGACACAAGGTGTAGCTGCGGTACTTCGACAGCAGTACGCGAATATGCATCTTGTAGGCTTTGGTCTCGAGCCAGTCGAAGAAGCGGCGCGCGCCGTACCAGACCTTCTTCTCCCACGGTCCCTCGCCCTCGATCACCCATTGCTGATCGCGCTCCGACAGCTCGCGCCACGGCGTCGTGACGGGGATGCCGCGCTTTTTCGCAAAGCGCAGCAGATCGTCCTGACATTCCTTGTACGACGGCGTCTGCCAGGGACGCACCGCGCCGCCGGCAAGCGACTTGCCGTGGTCGGGAACCACCAGGCCATAGTCGATCCCGATCACGCGGCCGAAGCCGCGGCAGGTGTCGCAGGCACCGATCGGGGAATTGAACGAGAACAGGCCCTGGGTCGCATCCTGGTAGTGCAGGTCGCATTCGGCACAGTGCAGATCGCTCGAGTAGCGCAGCACCGTGCGCTCGCGGCCGGGCGTGTCGAGCACGTGCACGCTCGCGCGGCCGTGCCCCGAGCGCAGCGCGGCCTCGAGTGCTTCCACCAGGCGGCTGCGATCCTGGGTATCGAGCCGCAGCCGATCCTGGATCACGGTCAGCAGCTGCGGCTGCTCCTCATGGATGCGCACGTAGCCGAGCTTCTCGAGCTCGGTGCGCAGCTCGGCCAGCTTCATCTTCGGCGGCAGCGGTACCGGGAAGCACACCAGCAGCAGCGGCTGCTCGAGACCGGCGAGTGCCGCGGGCAGCGCGTCGGCGATGCTCTGCGCGCTGTCGCGCCGTACCAACCGGCCGCAGCGGCGGCAGTGCAGCCGTGCGGCGCGCGCGTACAGCAGCTTCAGGTGGTCGTTGATCTCGGTCATGGTGCCGACGGTCGAGCGCGAGGTGCGCACCGGGTTGACCTGGTCGATCGCGATCGCCGGAGGAATGCGCTCGATGCGATCCACCTGCGGCTTGTCCATGCGGTCGAGGAACTGGCGCGCGTAGGGCGAGAACGTCTCGACATAGCGTCGCTGACCCTCGGCATACAGGGTGTCGAACACCAGCGAGGACTTGCCGGACCCGGACACGCCCGTGACCACGATCAGCTGGTTCAGGGGCAGGTCGAGATCCAGATTGCGGAGGTTGTTCTGACGCGCGCCGCGCACGACGATCGCGTCATGCGCATTTCGGCTCATGATTGTCGTAATTTTACCATGTCGGTCAAGCGGCCCCGCCCGGCGGCGAAGCTATTGGCTTCGGCAGCCGTCTATAATGCGCGACCATGCCCGCCGTCCCCGATCTGCACCCCGCTGGCCGTGCTGCGCTACTGAGCGAAGCGCCGCCGTGCGCGCGCCCGGCCGCGCCATTCCTGCCGATGTCGCGCGAGGAAATGCACGCGCTCGGCTGGCAACAGTGCGACGTCATCATCGTGACCGGCGATGCCTACGTGGATCATCCGAGTTTCGGCATGGCGATCATCGGCCGCGTGCTCGAGGCGCAGGGATTGCGCGTCGGCATGATCGCGCAACCCGACTGGCACAGTGCCGAGGCGCTGCGAGCGCTCGGCGCGCCACGGTTGTTCTTCGGCATCACGGCCGGCAACATGGACTCGCTGGTCAATCGTTATACCGCCGACCGGCGGGTACGCAGCGACGACGCCTATACACCCGGCGGCGCCGCCGGCAAGCGTCCCGATCGCGCGGTGATCGTCTACGCGCAGCGCGCGCGCGAGGCTTACCGCGAGGTGCCAATCGTGATCGGCGGCATCGAGGCATCGCTGCGCCGCATTGCGCATTTCGACTACTGGTCGGAGAAGGTGCGGCGCTCGATCCTGCTGGATGCCAAGGCGGACCTTCTGGTCTATGGCAATGGCGAGCGGGCGATCATCGAGATTGCGCGGCGGCTCGCCGCCGGCGAGCGCATCGGCGACATCCACGACGTGCGCGGCACCTCGTTCGTGCGCGGCGCGGCGGCCGGGAACTGGATCGAGATCGACTCGACGCATCTGGATGCGCCTGGTCCGCTCGTACCGCCGGTCGATCCCTATGCGATGAGCCCGACCCCGACCGAGCCGGCGGCCACGGCCGCTGCGGTCGGCGCCGACGGTGCGCAGGTGGTGCGCTTCGTGCGCCGCGTGCGCAACGTGGATCGTGAGCGCAGCGTCATCCGCATGCCTGCGTACGAACAGGTCGCGGCCGATGTGGTGCTGTACGCGCACGCCTCGCGCATCCTGCACCTGGAGTCCAATCCGGGCAATGCCCGCGCACTGGTGCAGGCGCACGGCAACCAGGACGTGTGGCTCAACCCGCCACCGGTGCCGTTGACGACGGTGGAGATGGACTGGATCTACGACCTGCCGTTCCAGCGCCGGCCACATCCGTCGTACGCCGATGCCGCCATCCCCGCCTACAAGATGATTCGCTTCTCGGTCGCGATCCAGCGCGGCTGCTTCGGCGGCTGCAGCTTCTGCTCGATCACCGAGCACGAGGGCCGCATCATCCAGAGCCGCTCGGAACAATCGGTGCTGCGCGAGATCGAGCAGATTCGCGACCGGGTGCCCGGCTTCACCGGCGTGATCTCCGATCTGGGCGGCCCGACCGCCAACATGTATCGCCTGGCCTGCAGGAGCCGCGAGATTGAAAGCGCCTGCCGCCGGCCGTCGTGCGTCTATCCGGGCATCTGCCCCAATCTCGACACCGACCATGCGCCGCTGATCGAGCTGTACCGCAAGGCGCGCGCGCTGCCCGGCATCAAGAAGGTCCTGATCGCCTCGGGGGTACGCTACGATCTTGCGATCGAGTCGCCCGAGTACGTGCGCGAACTCGCGCAGCACCATGTCGGCGGCTATCTGAAGATCGCCCCCGAGCACGTGCGCGAAGGGCCGCTGTCGAAGATGATGAAGCCGGGGGTCGGCACCTATTACCGGTTCCAGCAGCTGTTCGAGCGTTACTCGAAGGAGGCAGGCAAGGAGCAATACCTGATCCCGTATTTCATCGCCGCCCATCCGGGCACGAGCGATGAGGACATGCTTGAGCTCGCGTTGTGGCTCAAGCGCAATGGTTTTCGCGCTGATCAGGTGCAGGCGTTCCTGCCCTCGCCGATGGCCACCGCGACCGCGATGTACCACAGCGGCAAGAACCCGCTGAAGCGAGTCACGCGCGGCAGCGAGGCGGTCATCATTCCACGCGGGCTGCGCGTGCGCCGGCTGCACAAGGCGTTTCTGCGCTACCACGATCCGAACAACTGGCCGCTGTTGCGCGAGGCGTTGCGGCGCATGGGGCGCGCGGATCTGATCGGCAGCCGCCGCGCGCAGCTGGTGCCCGCGTACCAGCCGCCGGGGACCGGCGCACGGCCGTCCGGCGCGCGCGTTGCCGGCGTCCGGGGCTCCGTGGCTGCGGTGACGCGGCCGATTCGCACCCAGCACACCGGCCTGCCGCGCGTGCCTTCGCAGGCGCGGTCGCGGGCACCGGCGTCGAGCCGCAAGTCGCACCGCGATCGACATTGAAGCGATGCAGGCGCAGGCCAGGCGGTTCTGTCGGCTCGCGGCGCTGCTGCTCGCTGTGGCCACGCTGATCGGCGCGCTGGCAGCGCACGCGCTCAAACAGCGCCTGAGCGTGGATCGCTACGAGGTGCTGCAGACCGCGCTGCACTACCAGTTCTTCCACGCCCTGGGTCTGCTGGCACTGGGCGTGCTGCTCGATCGCCTGCCACGGCGCGCGTTGCTTGCCGCCGGCTGGCTGCTGTTCGCAGGCGTGCTGCTGTTCTGCGGCAGCCTGTACCTGATTCTCGCCGGCGCGCCGCGGCTGCTCGGCGTGCTCACGCCCATCGGTGGCGTGGCATTGATCATCGGCTGGTGCACGGCGGCGATCGCGTTGAGCCCCGGCACGGCCGCAGGCGACGACGCGTAGAGACCATCAGCGCGATGGACAAGGCGCGAGCTGCACCGGATTGGCGCGAGACGTGGCGACGCTGGCTGCTGCCGGGGTTGTCGCTGCTGGTGTTCGTCGGCGTCGGCATCGCGCTGCACCGCGAACTCGAGCAGTTTCGCTTCTCGAACGTGGTGGGACGCCTGCGCGCGATTCCGGAGTCGGCGATCGCTGCGGCCGTGGCCTGTACGGCCGCCAGCTACTGGCTGCTCGGGTTCTACGACGTGCTGGCATTGCGCTATCTCGGCAAGGCGGTCGCGTATGGCCGCACGGTATTCACCTCGTTCATTGCCTATTCCTTCGGTCATAACTTCGGCATCGCCGCCTTCACTGGCGCAGCGGTACGCTACCGCCTGTATGCGTCGGCCGGGCTGAACGCG
This sequence comes from uncultured Gammaproteobacteria bacterium, assembly GCA_963701975.1. Lineage (GTDB taxonomy): Bacteria > Pseudomonadota > Gammaproteobacteria > Steroidobacterales > Steroidobacteraceae > FEN-1191. The sequence goes on along the minus strand of OY969692.1, from coordinate 645,573 downwards.
GCCGACGTCGCCACCGTGGCCGGCTTCTGTGCGGTAACGACCGCGATCGGGCTGGGCGCGCTCGCGGGCGTGTCGTTCCTTTTCGCGCCGCACCAAGGCGTGAGCCCGCCGCATCTGAACCATCACATCGTCCAGGCGCTGGGCGCGCTGCTGCTGGCGATGATCGGCGGGTACGCGCTGTGGTCTCTGGTCGGTCCGCGCGAGATCGAGCTGCGTGGCTGGGCGCTGCGAGCCCCGGCACCGTCGGTCGCGCTGCCGCAGATCGTGCTGGCCGTGGTTGATCTGGCGCTGTCGGCCCTGGTGCTTTGGCTGCTGTTGCCGCCCGGTAGCGTCGGGCTGCTGCCGTTTGCCGGCGCCTATTCGACCGCGATCGTCGCCGGGGTCATCAGCCACGTGCCGGGCGGCCTCGGTGTGTTCGAATCGCTGATCGTGCTGGCGTTGCCGGGCGTGCCGGCGGACCAGCTGCTCGGATCGCTGCTCGCCTGGCGCGCGGTCTACTACGTGCTGCCACTGCTGGTGGCCGCGGTGCTGTTCGGTGGCCAGGAGGTGCGCAGCCAGCGCCCGACGCTGGCGCGCATCGAGCAGCTGGCGGCGGCCTACATCGCGCCGATGGTGCCGCAGGTCAGCGGTGCGCTGGTGTTCCTCGCAGGCTTCCTGCTGCTGGTATCGGGCGCGACCCCGAGCATCGATCAGCGGCTGTCGGTGCTGCGCGACTTCCTGCCGCTCACGGTGCTGGAACTGTCGCACCTGGCCGGCAGCGTGATCGGCCTGGCGCTGCTGATCCTGGCGCGGGCGCTGTTTCGCCGACTGGCCGCGGCCTACCAGCTCACCGTGTGGCTGCTCGCGGCCGGCATGATCGTCTCGCTGCTGCGGGGTCTGGAAATCGAGCAGGCGCTGATCCTGGGACTGGTGCTGCTGGTGCTGTGGCTCGGCCGGCGCGCGTTCTACCGGCCCGCGCAGATCCTGGCGCAGCGCTTCACGCCGATGTGGATCGTGAGTCTTGCGATCGTGATCTCGACCGCGATCTGGATCGGCTTCTTCGCCTATCGGCATGTCGACTATTCGCACTCGCTGTGGTGGACGTTCGCGTTCGAAGCCGATGCGCCGCGCATGCTGCGCGCCTCGCTGCTGGTGGTGCTGCTGGCGGCGGCTTTTCTGGCGATGAACCTGCTGCGTCCGGCGCGTCCCGAGCCGGGTGTCGCCTCGGTCGAGGATCTTGCGCACGCACGCGGCCTGATCGCGGGCTGCTCGCAGGCGCTGGCGAACGCGGTGCTGAGCGGCGACAAGCGGCTGCTGTTCAGCGCCGCCTGCGACGCGTTCCTGATGTACCAGATCAATGGCCGCAGCTGGGTGGCGCTCGGCGATCCGATCGGTGCGCGCGACGCGCAGGAGGAGCTGGTGTGGCGCTTTCGCGAGCTGTCGGATCGCCACGCCGGCTGGACCGTGTTCTACCAGGTCAGCGCCGAGCGCCTGCCGCTGTATGTCGACCTGGGGCTCGCAGTGATGAAGCTCGGCGAGGAGGCGCGGGTGTCGCTGTCCGACTTCTCGCTCGAGGGCAGCGCGCGCGCGGAACTGCGCACCCAGCGCCGGCGCGCCGAGCGCGATGGCGCCACATTCGAGGTGCTGCCGCCGCAGCAGCTCCCGGCGCTGCTGCCGAAGCTGCAGGCGGTCTCGGACGCCTGGCTCCAGGACAAGGCGGTGGCGGAGAAGAGCTTCTCGGTCGGGGCGTTCTCACAGGACTACATCGGCAACTTTCCGGTGGCCGTGGTGCGCTGTGGCCAGGACCTGGTGGCGTTCGCGAGTCTGTGGATCGCCGGTACCGGCGAGGAGATTGCGGTCGATCTGATGCGCTTCGGTCCGGACGCACCCCGGGGCGCGATGGATTTTCTGTTCGTGGAACTGATGCTGTGGGGTCGTGCCCAGGGCTATCGCTGGCTCAATCTGGGCATGGCACCGCTCGCAGGCCTCGAGCAGCATCCGCTCGCGCCCGCGTGGCACCGCGTGGGCAATTTCGTATTCCGCTACGGCGAGCACTTTTACAACTTCGACGGGTTGCGCAGGTACAAGGCGAAATTCAATCCGGTATGGGAGTCCAAGTACCTGGCCTCGCCCGGGGGCCTGGCGCTGCCGCGCGTGCTGCTCGACATCTCGGTGCTGATCTCCGGCGGGGTCAAGGAGCTGTTTGCCAAGTGAAGCGACAGCCGTCGGCGCCGGCGGTTCGCATCCGCTCGCCGTCGCGCTGCGCGCCGCCTTTGCCCGGCATCGCGACGCGGTGCTGCAGGCGCCCACCGGCGCCGGCAAGAGCACGCTGGTGCCGCTGGCGCTGCTGCACGACGAGTTCATCGGCGGCCGCAAGATTCTGATGCTCGAGCCGCGCCGCCTGGCGGCACGCGCGGTGGCCGCCCGGATGGCCTCACTGCTCGGCGAGCGCATCGGCGATACGGTCGGCTATCGCATGCGGCTCGACACGCGCGTATCGCGCGCCACCCGCATCGAAGTGGTCACCGAGGGCGTACTGACTCGGCTGCTGCAGGAGGATCCCGCGCTCGAGCAGGTCGCCTGCCTGATCTTCGACGAATACCACGAGCGCAGCCTTGCGGCCGATCTGGGGCTGGCATTCGCGCTCGATGCGCGGCGCGAGCTGGGCGCGGCGTTTCGGGTGCTGGTCATGTCGGCGACGCTCGACGGCGCACGCGTCGCATCGCTGCTGGGCGATGCGGAGGTGGTCAGCGTGCCGGGCCGCTCGTTCCCGGTGGAGCTGCGCTATCTGGGACGAGGATTGCCTTCGCTGCCGGAGGCGCCGGGTTCGCCCGGCGCAGGCTTTGCCGCCGCGGAATCGCTCGAGCGCCTGGTGGCGGCCGGCGTGCGCCGCGCGCTTGGCGAGACGGCCGGCGACGTGCTGGTGTTCCTGCCCGGTGCCGGCGAGATCCGGCGCGCCGAGGCGTTGCTGCTCGAGGCGGGGCTGCCGGCGGATGTGCAGCTGCTGCCGCTGTATGGCGACATGAGTGCCGCGGCACAGGATGCGGTGCTGGCGCCGGCCGCCGCCGGCCGCCGCAAGCTGGTGCTGGCGACCAATATCGCCGAGACCAGTCTGACCATTCCCGGGGTCACGGCCGTGGTGGATTCGGGCCTGGTGCGCCGCTCGCAGTTCGATCCGGCGACGGGGATGAGCCGCCTGGAACTCATGCGCATCTCCCGTGCCTCGAGCGAGCAGCGCGCCGGACGCGCCGGGCGCGTCGCGCCCGGGATCTGCTACCGGTTGTGGAGCGAGGGTGCGCACGCGAGCCTGACGCCGGCGACGACACCCGAGATTCTGGAAGCGGATCTTGCGCCGCTGGCGCTGGAGCTGGCGCGCTGGGGCGTCAACGATGCGGCGCATCTGCAGTGGCTCGATGCACCGCCGGCGGCGACGCTGCAGCAGGCACGCATGCTGCTCGCGCGGCTCGATGCGCTGAATGCGCAAGGGCGCATGACGGCGCTGGGTCGCGACATGGCACGGCTACCGGTGCATCCGCGGCTGGCGCATATGCTGCTCGCCGCCCGCAGCCTTGATGCGGCCACGCTCGCCGCGCAGCTCGCGGCGTTGCTGTCGGAGCGCGATCTGCTGCGCCGGGGCGCCGCTCCCGCGCGCCACGATCCGGACATCCGCTCGCGCCTGGAGCTGCTGCAAGGCGAGTCCGGCGTGACCGGCGCGGATCGGCATCTGCTCGAGCGCGTGCAGCGCAGTGCGCGCGCGCTCGAGGCGGCCGTGCGTGCGCTGCCGCGCACCGCGCCGGCCGGCCGCAGGGCGATTGCGCTGCCGGAACTGACCGGCGCGCTGCTGGCGCTGGCGTTTCCGGACCGAATCGGGCAGCGCCGCGACGGCGGCGAGGGGCGCTACCTGCTCGCCAATGGTCGCGGCGCAGCGTTCGCCGGTGCGGTGTCGCTGGCGCGCGAGCAGTTCATCGTCGCGGTGGAGCTCGACGATCGCGAGCGCGAAGCACGGATCGACCTGGCCGCACCGGTGACGCGGGCGCTGCTCGAACGACTGTTCGAGGCGCACATCGTGACCGAGTCGCGCTTTGGATGGGATGTGCGTGAAGGCGCAGTGCTGGCGCGACGCGTGCGCCGGCTCGAGGCGCTGCTGCTGGAGGACACGCAGCGGCCCGCGTCCGATGATGAGCGCGCCATCGGAGCGATGCTCGAGGGTGTCCGCCAGCTCGGCATCGAGGCATTGCCGTGGGATGCGGACAGCCGCGGCCTGCAGGCACGTATGGAGTTCGTGCGCGCGCTGAACCGCCGCGACCTGGGCGATTGGCCGGCCAGCGACGATGAGGCGCTGGCGGTGAGCCTTGCGCAGTGGCTGGCGCCGTATCTTTCCGGGATCACGCGCCGCGAACAGCTCGCGCGCGTAGCGCTGTCCGAGGCGCTGCGTGGCCGCCTCAGCGGCGCACAGCAGCGCGCGCTCGAGGTGCTGGCGCCGCGTGAACTGGTGGTGCCGAGCGGCTCGCGTATCCGCATCGACTATGCCGACGTGCAGGCACCGTGCATCTCGGTCCGGCTGCAGGAAGTGTTCGGGCTGACGGAAACCCCGCGCATCGGCGACGGCGCGGTGCCGGTGACCTTCAAGCTGCTGTCGCCGGCCCAGCGGCCGGTGCAGATCACGCGCGATCTGGCCGGATTCTGGCGCAGCAGCTACCTCGAGGTGCGCAAGGACATGCGTGGCCGCTATCCGAAGCACCATTGGCCGGACAACCCGCTGAATGCACTGCCGACGCGCGCTGCGCGCCGCAAGCCCGGCAAGTCCGCACCCAAGTGATGCGCATTGCACCCGGCGCGCCGGCAGCCGATGCGTGTATGAACTTTGGTTAACGGGAGCGCCGATTCGATGCTGTATTCTATGAAGGTTACTTGACGCCGGCGGGGGCGGATATGGAGGCTTCGAAGCTCATGCGCGCACGTCGGATCTGCCTGGGCCTGCTGCTGCTGCTCGCCGGCTGCCAGCGATCGCAGCCGCCGCACGCCCAGCACGCCACCCACGCGAATGAACCGCGCGACATCGCCTGGTTCGACGGCAGCCTGCAGGGTGCATTCATCGTCGCCAAGCGCGAGAACCGTCCGGTGCTGATCTACTGGGGCGCCGAATGGTGCCCGTTCTGCCACACGCTCAAGTCCAAGGTGTTCTCCCGACCCGACTTCATCGCCAAGAGCCATCTGTTTCTGCCAGTCTATCTCGACGGCGATGACGACGGCGCGCAGAAGTGGGGCGAGCAATTCGGTATCCAGGGCTATCCGACGATCGTCGTGCTCGATCCCGAGCAGCACGAGATCATTCGGCTCGGCGCCGGCCACGATGTCTCGCAGTACGCCGCAATACTCGATACGGCGCTGGAAGACGTGCAGCCGGCCAATGCGCTGCTGCAGGCCGCTGCGGGCGGTAAACAGCTCTCCGCCGACGACTGCCGGCGGCTCGCCTACAACTCCTGGGAGCTCGACACGCTCGATCAGTCAACCTATGGCGCGCGCGCCGATCAGCTTGCGGTGGCGGCGGCCCACTGTCCGGCAGACCTGTCGCTCGAGCGCGCCAGGCTCGGCATCTTTGCGAGCTACTACGCCGCCAATGCTGAGAGCGATGCACTCGATGCGCCGAAGGCGGCGCCCTCGGCGCGGCTGGTGTCACTGACCGACCAGGTGGCCGGCATCCTCGCGCAACCGAGGCTCGCTGTCCCGAGCGCCGATGCGCTGCAGATTCTCGATGACAGCTTCTTCAAGGCGGTGCGGGCGCGCGGCGCGAAGTTCGCGCTGGCGCTGCGCAACAGCTATGCGGCGACGATGGATGCGGCCGCCGACGACGCGCGCTACGCCGAGGCCGATCAGCTCGGTTGCATCGACGCGAAACTGCGTGCGCTCAAGGCGCTCGGCGGTCCGAAGGACAAGCTGCCGGCCGATGCCGTGGCGGCCGCGAACATGCGCATCGACAGCGCGCTCGATACCGAACAGAACCCGTACCTGCGGTCCGGGCTGGTCAACGCCTCGCTGAACATTCTGGAGGACACCGGCCAGTATCCGAAGGCCTACCAGATCGCCAAGGCCGAGATGGCGCGATCGAGCGTGCCGTATTACTTCGAGGCCGACCTGGCGGGGATCGCGGAAAAGATGGGGCAGAGAGACGAGGCGGTCGGCCTGCTGGAGCAGGCCTATCGCGAATCGCAGGGCACCGCGACCCGCTTTCAATGGGGACAGCTGTACCTGAGCGGGCTGCTGCGCATGACGCCCAATGACAGCGCGCGCATCCAGCAGGCCGGAGCCGCGGTGCTGGCGGAGCTCGATGGCCCCGACCGCATCTACCGTCGCGCGCGTGTGCGTCTCGAGACGCTCGATCGCGAGCTGCGCGCTTGGAACGATGCCTCCAGGGGCCAGCACGCCGATGTGCTGCAGAGCCTGCACGCGCGCATGCAGGAGATCTGCGTGAAGATTCCGGAAGCAGAGCCGGCGCGCGCCAGCTGTGATGCATTCCTGAGCGCGGCCTGAGCACCGAGGCTGCGCGATAGCCTGTCTGAAGGGCCAAGGTCGCTTCAGTCGATCGCGGCACGGTGCGGCCGATGGGTTAAGATTGCCCGCCTCGCGACGGGCCTGTAGCACAGCGGTTAGTGCAGGGGACTCATAATCCCTTGGTCGTAGGTTCGAATCCTACCGGGCCCAATATCTCCTTCTGGGTGTATGACGGCAATTCAATGCCTGCCAGCACATGGTTCGGGGGCATCGGACATCTGTATGACCGTGCGACAGCGGCGGTACCCGGCGGCCCATGCAAAGCCGATGATATTCTCAGTGGCATGCGGCCCAGCTTCCATGCACAGCTCACCAATCGAACGTTCGGCGATCCGGGCGTCTACATTGACCTGAAGTTCGAACGCCGCGCAATCCTGTTCGATATCGGCGACATCGCCGCGCTGCCGACGCGCAAGCTGCTGCGCATCAGCGACATATTTGTCTCGCACACGCACATGGATCACTTCTCCGGGTTCGATCACCTGCTGCGAGTCTGTCTGGGACGCGACACCGGAGTCACCCTGTACGGCCCTTCGAGATTCATAGCACAGCTCGAACACAAACTCGGCTCGTACACCTGGAATCTGGTCCAGAATTACCAGACCGACTTCGTCATCATCGCGCACGAGATCGACCGGCTAGGAAACGTGCAGCGTGCCCGGTTTCGCAGCCGAGCCCGGTTCGAGCGCGAGGCAGCGCCAGGCACCAAGGCTGGTGAGGGAGTGCTGCTGGAAGCTCCGCTGTTTCGGGTGCGAACCATACCGCTCGAGCATCACGACATCACCTCCCTCGCATTTGCATTCGAGGAGAGCGTGCACATCAACGTGTGGAAGAACCGCCTGCAGGAGCTGCGGCTGCCGACCGGCCCGTGGCTGACCGAGCTCAAGAGAAAAGTGCGCGCCGGCGCGCCGGACAACACCCCGATCAGGGTTCACTGGCGGACGCGCGATGGTTCCTATGACCGAACCATTGCACTGGGGGAGCTCAAGCAGGACGTCCTGGAGTTCCTACCCGGACAAAAAGTCTGTTATGTCACCGATGTAGCCGACAACGACCGCAACCGAGCTGCTCTCGCTGGCTTCGTACGAGGGGCCGATCTGCTGTTCATCGAAGCCGTATTTCTCGATGCAGACCGGGAACATGCTGAACGTAAAGCGCATCTGACTGCGCGGGCGGCCGGCGAGATTGCCCGGGCCGCTGCAGTCAGGTCGGCGGTGCCGTTTCATTTCTCGCCGCGCTACCTCGGGCGAGAAGATGAATTGCGTCAGGAGTTCGCGCGCGCCTGGCACCAGGGATGCGACAGCGGGTAACCGACTCATGGATCGCTTTTCGATCGCGTATCGGCGGACGGCGACTTCTGATGCAGATACCTCGGTACCCGGGGAAGCGAGGTTCTGTTTCAATGCTGGGGTTCGAGGACCGCCGCATCACTCGCCGAACCAATTGCGAATCCGCTCGTACACCCGGCCCGGCAGCAGCAGGCCCATATGGCTCGTGCCCCTGGCCGTCCACTGGTGCGATCGCGGGAAAGCCAGCTTGAGCCGCGAATCAGGATGCTCCCCGAGCGCGCTCGGGAGGGGAACGAGCCCGTCGCCGATCACTTGATCGCGGCGGGATGCCGGTGCATGCCCGAGCGCTGCGGCGATGGCGTAGCACTGTACGCGCTTGGGAAGCGGCAGGGGACGGCGTGAATCGGCGCGATTCGCAAAGCGATCGTGCCCCTTCCAGTCCTCCTCGAGCACGTAGCCGTGACGCAGATCCGTGATGCCTGCGCTGCGCACTTTCCCCAGAAGCGCGAGCGGCGCCGTGTAGCGTGTCCTCTCCAACAGCAGGTCGATCCGATGGCCAGCACGCTCGAACGGGGCGCCGTGATGCGGTGTGCCGAGAAACACGAGTTTGCGCAACTTGCGGGGCCACACGTAACCCGCCGCTGACGCATAGTGATGGGCACTGCGCGCCACGAGACCGCCCATGCTGTGCGCGAGGATGGACACCTCGTTGAGTGGGACCGGCCACTCGGCCACCAAAGCTTCGAGGACCTGCGCCAGCGCGCGCCCGTTGGTCGAGATATGCAGGCCGGTGTTGTAGCGCAGATAGGCGGCCGTGTAGGCGAGATCGCGGGCGAGTTTGGCGCCGTGGTCATGCCCATCGCGCTCCCAGCGCCGCTCATTGCGGCAAAGCCCATGCACGAGTAGGAGCAGCTTGGAGCTCGGAACCGGAATCGCAGCGGCGAGCCCCTCGCGCGTCAGCTCGAGCGGCTTGCCCTCGCGGCGCAGATGCATCGCGAGCGCGAGCGGATTACCGCTTTCGGCGAGGTAATCGCCCAGCACGCCGTTCAGCGCCGCAATCACGGATTCGCGCGGAGGGGAAGACTCGATATGGCCCAGCACGGGTGCCACGGCGCCGAGTGCAAGGTCGATGCCGCCGCCGACCGCACGCGTGACGCCGCGAATGCACTTGTAGACGCCCGAAACAGCGCCGGTCACTGCGCCGCCCAGGATTGGGCCGGCGAGCCTGGTCGGTCTCTCCGCGATGCTGCTATGCATCGCCTCCACGAGGCCGGTGATGCCGGTGATCGCATCGACCGCCATGCGGGATGCGCCGCGAAGATCAGTAATGGGGTTGCGAACCACCTTGGTCATTGACTCTCCATATGAGGCCCATGCCGTCCGCACGGCGCCGGCGGTGTCACCGGCCGCAGGCTTGGCGCCATCGTCCACGAAGATGGCGTCGCACAGTCGCTGGAGCATCGGCACGCCGCGGATCTCGGTTTCGAACAGCGGCACCACCGCGCGGACGCTGTCGTCGAACTCCCGCCAGATCGTCCGCATGTGCTCCTGCTGCATTGTTACACGGTTCCTGACGAACTCGGCGGTGTCCGGGCCGGCCGACTCGGGATCCATGACCATGTTGACCAACACGCCGCCCACCGGGATCCCGAAGTCCTTGAACCACTGCATGAAGCGCGTGACCACCGCGATCGGCAGCGCCTCGGGTAGCGTCACGAAGTAGAACGCCGTGAGCGCGGGGTCTGTGAGAAGCACGCGCGCGTGTTCCATCCGGTCGCGGAACGAGACGAGGTAGTCCAGCAGCGGGTCCGCCTCCTTTTTCTTCGTGAACGAGAGCAACTCCCGAAGGCTGCGCGCTTCATCGCGGCTCTTGAGCATCTTGTTGACCCACAGCGAGTACACCTTCGACATGCCGAGCAGGCGTCTCGCGTTGGCGGCGGGCGCGGTGTCGAACACGTATACGTCGTATTCGTTCTTGAACATGACGTCGATCATGTTCTCGAACATCGCCGACTCTTCGAACGCGGGGTTCATCGTTGCCGTCTCAACGAAGTCGTCGGCCTTGGTGGTGATGTCGGCGAACTTGAGGAACCACCGGATCTTCTCCCGGATCTCCACCTTCTTTTGCTCGATGCTCTGCCGGGTGTCGATCTCGTAGGCCCAGAGGTTGGGCACGTCCTGGACGGCGACGTGCTTGCCGAGCATGTCCTGGCCGAACAGGCTGGTCAGGCTGTGTACAGGGTTCGTGGACACGAGCAGCGTCCGGCGGCCCTGGCGGGCAAGCCCGATGGCGGCGGCGCCGGCGAACACCGTCTTGCCCACGCCACCCTTGCCGCCGAAGAACAGGTACTTCAGTGCCGGGTGCTCGCGCAAATGCCGGCCCATTGGCATCGTGATGTTTGGCACATCGGCTCTCCGCTAGGCGAACATGATTGCGGCCAGCTTCTCGATCATCGGCAGCCCGGTAACGTCGTGCTCCATCTCCGGCACCAGCGCCATCACCTGGTCGCCAAAGGCCGACCGCACGTCGCGCAGGTGCCGGTTGCATCGTGCGGGGCGCAGATACTCCGGGATGTTCTGGCTCAGCAGCTCGTGCGGGATAACCCGGTTCACGACGTAGCCGGCGACCGGTACGTTGAACTGCGCGAACATCTTGGCCGCCTTCTGCGTGTCGTCGATGATCATGGCCTCCGGGGTCACCACGAAGAAGAAGCCCGTCTTGGTCTTGTCAGTGAGGATTCCGGCCGACGTATTGATGCGGTTCTTGATGTAGAGCAGCTCCTGCAGGATCTGGTCCTGCTCAGTCTCCTTCTCGCGCCGCAGCCGGCTCACCATCTCCTCGTATTCGCGCATCTCCTCCCGCAGTTTGGTGATCTTGTTGATCCATTCGTCGTAGACCTTTGCCATCGACAGGTAATAGAGCGCGTGACCGAGAGGAACGAGATCGTAGATGTAATAGTCGAAGTTGCCGGTCATGACCACGTCCACGACGGCATCGAAAATTGCGCTTTCCTCCATCGCCGGCTCGGCGCTCGCCGCCTGGATGTAGTTCTCGATCTCCTCGGGCACGGCGGGCAGCCCGTACATGTCCAGGATCTTCTGACGGATCTGCTGCTGGTAGGCGCGGATGTGGCTGTCCGCGTCGATCTCCTGGGCCCAGAGGTTGTCCATGATGGGTACCGGCCCCTTGCCGAAGATGTCGCGCTTGAATATGTCGGTGAGCGACGCCTGGGGGTCCACCGAGAACACCAGCACCTTCTTGCCCTGGCTCGCGAGCCAGTACGCCGCCGCTGCGGAGAAGGTGGTCTTGCCAAGCCCGCCCTTGCCGCCGAACATGATGTAGCGGCGCTCGGGGTGCTGCAGGAAAACGTCCTTGAGTGCCAAAACCGCCTCCTAGAACATCGCGTCCGCGACGTCCTTCTCGCGCAACATGCGCCGCTTCCACGTCGCGATCTGCGGTACCACATAGGGCAGGAGCCGCAGACTGTAATAAGGCGGCAGGATCGGAATGCCGAGCAGGTCGCCCATCGTGATGAGGATGAAGAGGTGCTCCATCGACGCGCGCGTACGCAGAGCCGCGCGGCTCATGTCGTGCGCGGCCATGCCGTAGACGGTTTCGCGTGATGGCCTGCCACACGCTCTTCCGCGGCGCTGCCTTGTCTTGCTCGGTCATCGTAGTCTCCCCTTCACAAGCCGTGCAGGTGATGCTCGTGGTCGCTGCCCAACTCGCGCTCCCGCAGCGACGCGGCGCTTCCAGGTCTCGATCTGCGGCACCACCCAGGGCAGCAGGCGCAGCCCGTAATACGGCGGCAGGATCGGCACGCCGAGCATGTCGCCGAACACGCCGAGGATGAACAGCGTCTCCATCGAGGCGCGGATCTCCAGCGCCTGCTGCGTGATCTCGTAGCCGGACATGCCGTAGAGGAACTCGCGCAGAGCGTGCCTCCATCCGCGGGCGACGCGCGTGCTATCGTTCCCGTCCGCGATGACGGAACTCATCGGAATCGCCGCGGTCGCGGTCGTGGCCTGGTTCGCCGCCGGGACCATCTGGAACGTCCGCAAGGGACGCGCACTGATGCGCTGGATGCAGGGCGGCCTGCCGGCGCTCGGCGAGCGCACCACCGTGCGCTGGCTGGGCTCCACCGCGGTCGAGATGGTGATCCGCGATGGCAAAGCCCCGTTCGCCGGCGTGACGGTGGTGATCTTCCTCGAACCGCGCGATGTACCCTGGATATGGGCACTCGGCCGCAGCCGTGGCCGCCGCGACACGCTCATCGTCCGCGGCGCGCTGCGCGAGTCCCGGCGGTCGAATTCGAAGCGCTCGATCCGATGAGCTGGTCCGGGCGCGACGCGCTTCGGCGCGTGCCGCGGGAGTGGCTGGTGCGACAGGAGGTGACGCCCGGCGCCGTGGTCGTGCATCATGCAAGCGCTGCGGCGCTGGCACACGCCGACGTCCTCCTGGCGTTGGCCCAGCGCGCCGGGCTGGCGGTGCGGCGGTTGTCGGTGCGCGCGTAGCCGGGCCGAACTTCCAGCTCCATGTGGTGCTCCCCGATCGCCGGAAGCCCGCGCGCGACTTCTTCGAAGCCGTGCATGCCCTCGCCGAACGCGCATTCCCCTGACACGGTCCGGTACAGCTTAGGTCACGCCGCGGCGCCGCGGCCGGACGCGGCGCCGGCGCCGCGGGTGTCGCGCCGTGACGGACGTAGGCCTTGTATCCGTCCCAGCCGATGAGGACGGCCGCCACGAACAGGAGCGCGGAGACCGTAATCATGGCCCAGGCACCCGCTACGGGCAGCCCCGTCATCTTCGGGTTCGCCGCGATCGTTGCGTAGAGATTCCACGCCGTAATGGCGGTGGCGGCCAGGTGGTCACGTACATGAAGACCATCGGCACGCAGGGCATAGGTCGGGTTGCGCTTCTCCGACTTGAGCCACACCGCCACCACGAGCAGGCCCAGGGCCGCCATCAGCTGGTTGGACGCGCCGAACATCTGCCAGAGGTAGACCCAGGTGCCGGTGAGCACGAGCGCGAGCGTGAGGAGCATCGAGATCACGCTCGACACGTGCATGTTGCGCACCGCCGGGATGTCGTCGCCGACCCACTCGGTGAGCGTCACACGCATCACACGGAAGACCAGCTGCGTTACCGTGAGCACGATCATCACGAACGTGCCGAATCCGAGCGCGGTGCCGAAGATCTCGGGCACGAGCCCGAAGGTTCCGGCGTATACGAGCTTGCCCACCCCCATCGCGAACCGGCCGCCGCCGCCGCCGACACCGGCGATGGAGACGGCGGTCAGCGACAACAGCGCCAGCGAGTTCTCGGCGAACATCGCGCCGGCGCCGACCGGTAGCCCGTCGGTCTCGTATTCGAGCTGGCGTGCGGTCCCCACCGAACCGACGAGCGAGTGCCAGCCCGAGATAGCGCCGCACGCAATGGTCACGAATAGCATCGGCCATAGTGGCTGCCACGCCTTGCCTGCCTCGAACCCAAAGCCGAAGCCCTTGAGGGCGGGCAACGCGAACGTGCCGATGAGGTTGCCCCCCATATCCCTGGTGCCGAGGAGCGGTGCGACCACCATCCCCACTGCGCTCAGCAGGATGGTCACCAGCGTGATCCAAAAGCCGATGTAGTTCACCGGCTGCGCGAACCGCCAGATCGGTAGATTGGCCCCCAGGTAGCTGAACACGAACAGGAACAGCGTCCACAGCAGGTAATTCGGCAGCGTCTTGAGCAGGCCGGTGGCCGCGTCGAAGGTGGGCGTGGTCGGGCGCGCACCGTCCTTGCCTCGGCGCCGGGATCCTCGGATCCGACAGCGTTGGGTCCTCGAGCGTGAACAGCGGCCGATGGCTGCTGATACCGTCCACCGTGTAGTTCACCCAGCGCTACCAGGGCCGCCACCGGGCCGTTCACCAGCGCGCCGTGCTCGTCCCGGTGCTGTCCCATCGGTCCGGCCGCCATGCCGCCGAGCGTGAGGGCAACGACCAGGAACGTGACGCCGATAATCCCCATCTTCCAGCGGTACATCATCTGGCCGGCGAGCAGTCCCATCAGGGCAAGCATCACGATGCCGAACGGGACGTCCGGGCGCGCCGACAGAATGGCCGCCAGGATCCCGACAAATGCGCCGGCCAGCAGCATCAGATAAAAGAAGATGAACACGAACAGAATCGTGCGCGTCCGCGGAGCGATGAGCCGGTGCGCGATCGCCGACAGGCTGTTCCCGTCGTTACGCACCGCGACCATGATGGCGGAGTAGTCGCTGGCCCAGCCGATGAAGCTGACCCCCAGGATCAGCCAGGCCAACGCGGGCGACCACCCCCAGAGATTCGCGGCGGTGATTGGACCCACGATAGGCCCGGCGGCCGCGATCGCCTTGAAGTGATACCCGAAAAGAATGTTGCGGCTGGTCGGCATGAAGTCGACGCCGTCCATGTACATCCTGGCCGGCGTCGCCCGCTTGCGGTCGGCTTGGATGACGTTCCGGTCGATGCGCTTGGCGTAGTAGTTGTACGCCAGATAGATGGTTACTGCACTCAGCAGAACGATCCAGAGGGTGTTCATGATTGTGCCTCTACTGCCGTCGAGCCGCGGCCCCCTATGTCTCCACGCCTGTTTGCCCAAGAGTTGCCTGATGAGCAGTGTGAAGAATTCTTGCGTTCAGAATGATGAGCGGCGACTCAACGGTCAATTAGTCGAAACCCAACCGATCTGCACCAGTCGCTGCTCGATACAACAGAACCCACATTGCAATGTCATTTTGCCTGCACGATCAGATGCTTAAGTTTGAACTGACCGCGATTCGACCGCGGCAGTTGACGATCAAATCGCGCGGTCCGCAATCCTTGTAGTGATAGAAGAACGCAACGGGCTCACGGAAAGTACGTATCTACTCGAACTGGCTTCTGCGCTTAGTCTCAGCGGCACCAGACATGAGCCCCCTAGTCTACAAAGCTGCGGGCGGGGGTCAACGACTGACGCCCAATATGACGAGCTACTCCGAGTGGCTGCGCTCGTTTAGCTGGGACAGCGTGTGGAAGGAACTCGAGGCTAGCCCCGGCGGCGCGCTGAACATCGCGGAGATCGCGCTGGATCGCCACGCACGCGGCGCAAACGCGGATCGAGTGGCATTACGGATCATCGATCAGGAGCTGCACGCGGTACCGCTCACATACCGGCAGCTGGCTGCGATCGTCAACCGCTTCGTCAATGCTCTCGGCGCAATCGAAGTTCCCCGCGGTGCGGTGGTTGCAAGCTTCATGGGCCGGCTGCCGGAGCTGTACGTGACGGCGCTCGGCGCTCTGAAATCCGGCTGCAGCTACTGCCCGCTGTTCTCGGCGTTCGGCCCGGAGCCGGCCAAGGCGCGGCTCAGTCTCGGCGCGGTACGGGTACTGGTAACCACGGATCTGTTGTACCGACGCAAGATCGCCCCGATTCGCGCTGCGCTGCCCGAACTTCGCCATGTGCTGCTGGTCCGCACTGCCCCGGAGCTGGAGCTGCCCCCGGGAACGACCGATTTTCATGCGCTGATCGATCAACAAAGCGAGCACGCCACGCTCGCCGCGACTCGCAGCGAGGATCCGGCGCTGCTGCACTTCACCAGCGGCACCACGGGCAAACCTAAAGGCGTGGTGCACGTGCACGCCGCCGTCATCGCGCAATACCTGGGCGCCAGGATTGCGCTGGATCTGCATCCCGAGGACGTCTACTGGTGCACGGCTGATCCTGGCTGGGTGACCGGCACCGCGTATGGCATCATCGGGCCGCTCGCCTGTGGCGTGCCGGCGATCGTCGATAGCGAAGAATTCGACGTGCAGCGCTGGTATACGATCCTGGAGCGCGAGCGGGTCAGCGTCTGGTACACGGCGCCCACCGCAATCCGCATGCTGATGAAGGCCGGGCATGAACCCCTGGTGGGACGTGACTTCAAGGCGCTGCGCTTTCTCGGTAGCGTGGGCGAGCCACTCAATCCAGAGGCGGTCATCTGGGGTGCGGAGCATCTTGGAATGCCGTTCCACGACAACTGGTGGCAGACCGAGACCGGCGCGATCATGGTCGCCAACTATGCCTGCATGGATATCCGGCCCGGCTCCATGGGGCGACCCCTGCCGGGTGTCGAGGCGGGCGTGGTTGAGCGGCGCGAGGACGGTACCGTCGCGGCCCTGGAGCAACCCGATCAGGTGGGCGAGTTGGCGCTCAGGCCCGGCTGGCCTTCGATGTTCCGCGGCTATCTCAACGATCCGGAACGCTACGCGGCCTGCTTCAAGAACGGCTGGTATCTCACCGGCGATCTCGCACGCCGCGATTCCGACGGCTATTACTGGTTCATCGGACGCGCGGACGACGTCATCAAGTCGGCCGGCCATCTGATCAGCCCATTCGAAGTGGAAAGCGCGCTGATGCAGCACCCGGCAGTGGCACAGGCTGCGGTGATCGGCGTACCGGACCCGCTGATCTACCAGGCGGTCAAGGCTTTTGTGGAACTCAAACCGGGCGTGACCAATGACGAGGCGCTGTCGCGCGCTTTGCTCTCGCATGCCCGCAAGAGCCTTGGCGCGGCGGTCGCGCCGCGCGAGATCGTCGTGGTCGAGGCGCTGCCGCGCACGCGCAGCGGCAAGATCATGCGCCGCCTGCTGCGCGCGCGCGAACTCGGCCTGCCCGAGGGTGACCTGTCGACCCTGGAGACCGGTGCATGAGCACTACCGGCGCGTCGCCGCCGGCGAACGAGCCGGACGCCCCCCGCGCGGTCGCACCGGCGCCAGCACCTACGCGCGAGCAAGTGCTGCATCTGCTCAAGCAGATGCTGCGCATCCGCCAATTCGAGGAACGCTGCGCCGAGCTGTATCAAAACGAGAAGATCCGCGGGTTTCTGCACCTGTACAACGGCGAGGAAGCGATTGCGGTCGGTGCGATGCAGGCACTCACACCACAAGACGCCATCGTCGCGACCTACCGCGAGCATGGCCATGCACTGGCCCGCGGCGTGCCGATGGACGCGGTGATGGCGGAACTGTACGGCAAACGCACCGGAACCAGTGGTGGCCGCGGCGGCTCCATGCATATTTTCAGCAAGGCGGCACGGTTCTATGGCGGCAATGCCATCGTCGCCGCGGGACTGCCGATAGCCGTCGGGCTGGCCCTGGCCGACAAAATGCAGCGCCACAGCGGTGTGACGGCCTGCTTCTTCGGTGAAGGCGCAGTGGCCGAAGGCGAGTTTCACGAGTCGATGAACCTGGCGGCGCTGTGGCAATTGCCGCTGCTGTTCCTGTGCGAGAACAATCAATACGCGATGGGCACGGCCCTCGAACGCTCTGAATCCGAGACCGACCTGCACCTGAAGGCCGCCAGCTACCGGATGCGCTCGAGCAGGGTCGACGGCATGGACGTGCTGGCCGTTCAGTCGGCGGTGGCGCAGGCTGCTGCGGCGATCCGCGCCGGCAAAGGCCCTGAGTTCCTCGAACTGCTCACCTACCGGTTGCGGGCCCACTCGATGTTCGATGCGCAGCTGTACCGCGACCGCGCCCAGGTCGAGCAGTGGCGCAAACAAGGGCCTCTCATCAGCTTCACCACCCGCTTCAAAGCGGCCGGCCTGATGACCGAAGAGGACTATCAGCGCCTCGAAAAAGAAGCCGATCGCGAGGTCGATGCGGCGGTGGACTTCGCCGAGCACTCGGAATGGGAGCCGGTCGAGGAATTGACGCGGTACGTGTATTTTGAGGCTCCGCGGCAATGAGCACTCCCGGCACGGCGGTGCGGTCGACCTACCGCGAAGCGGTGCGGCAGGGGCTGCGCGAAGCGTTGCAGGGCGATCCGCGTGTGTTCCTGATGGGCGAGGACGTGGGTCGGTACGGCGGCTGCTATGCGGTCAGCAAGGGCCTGCTCGCCGAATTCGGTGAGGAGCGCATCCGCGACACCCCGCTGTCCGAGTCGGCATTTGTCGGTGCCGGCATTGGCGCGGCACTCGGCGGGATGCGGCCGATCGTCGAGATCATGACGGTTAATTTCAGCCTGTTGGCACTCGACCAGATTCTCAACAACGCCGCGACCCTCAGTCACATGTCAGGCGGTCAGTTCAATGTGCCGCTGGTAATCCGCATGGCCACGGGTGCGGGCCGGCAGCTGGCCGCCCAGCACTCCCACAGCCTGGAAGGCTGGTATGCGCACATTCCTGGTTTGCGCATCGTCACCCCCGCCACTCTGGAAGATGCGCGCGGTATGCTGGCCCCCGCGCTGGCCTGCCCGGATCCGGTGCTGATATTCGAGCATGTGGGCTTGTACAACTTCGAGGCGGCGCTGGCTGCGCCCGCGCCGCCCGTTGACCTCGATCACGCCGCGGTCCGTCGCAGTGGTCGCGATGTGTGCCTGCTGACTTACGGCGCGAGTCTGCACCGCAGCCTCGAGGCGGCTCAACAGCTGGCAGCGCACGGCATCGAAGCCGAAGTGGTCGATCTCAGGACCCTGCGTCCGCTCGACGATGCCGCCATCATGGCATCGGTGGCCCGCTGCCGCCGTGCGGTTATCGTCGATGAAGGTTGGCGCAGTGGTGGCCTGTCCGCGGAGATTGCAGCGCGCATCATGGAGCAAGCCTTCTACGAGCTCGATGCACCGGTGGCGCGCGTCTGCACCGCTGAGGTGCCGATCCCATACCCGAAGCATCTGGAGGAAGCGGCGCTGCCGAACCCGGCACGGATCGTGGACGCCGTGCTGCGGCTCTGCGGTCGCAACCCCGACGACAGTCAGCACACACCGGCCAGCGGCCGCGCGCAATGACAACCGAATTTCGCATGCCGGCCCTCGGCGCCGATATGACCGAGGGGACGCTGGTCGAATGGCGCATCGCGCCCGGCGACCAGATCAAACGCGGGCAGGTGGTCGCGCTGGTGGAGACCGAGAAGGGCATCATCGACGTTGAAGCCTTTCACGAAGGCAGCGTGGAGCGGCTGCTGGTGGAGCCTGGGACACTGGTTCCCGTCGGCACGGCCCTGGCCTTGTTCTCCGGCGAGGCGCCGCAGCCCGCGCCAGGAAGCGCGCCCGCGCCAACCGCTGCAGCCCCGTTGCCGGCCAGCCCTGTGAGAACTGGGGGCCCGGAGACTGTTGCGGCCGTGCCGGCAGCTGCTCCGGCACCCGGGGCACACCGCGTCAAGATCTCACCCGCGGCTCGGCGGCGTGCGGAAGAATTGGGCCTGTCGATCGAGGAGCTGAGTGGCGCGTATGCCGGTGGGCCGCTCACTATCGCTGACGTGGAAGCCGCCGCGGCCTCCAGAAGAGCGGGCGCAGCGGCGACGGCAGGCGCGGCGCCAGCCGCAGCGCAGTCCGGCGCTGATCGCGCTCAGGCCGCCATGCGCCGCGCCATCGCCGCCTCCATGACGCGCGCCAAACGCGAGATTCCGCACTATTACCTGACACAGACCATCGATTTCGCACCGGCGCGCGCCTGGCTGGAGCGGTCCAACGCCGCTCGTCCGGTCGAAGACCGCCTGTTATATTCGGTCCTGATCATCAAGGCGGTGGCGCGCGCTGCCGCCGAAATCCCCGGATTTGCAGGCTTCTATCGCAACGGGCAATTCGAAGCCGCCACTGACATTCACGTCGGCTTCGCGGTTGCGCAGCGTGGCGGCGGCCTCTCGGCGCCCGCGCTTCTCAGCGCCGCGACCAAGGATTTGAGCGCACTGATGCACGAACTGACGGACCTGGTAGCACGCGCCCGCAGCGGGCATCTGCGCAGCTCCGAGCTCGGTCTGCCGGTCATCACCCTCACCAGCCTCGGCGACGAAGGCGTGGATGCTGTCTACCCGATCATCTTTCCGGACCAGGTGGCGATCGTCGGTGCCGGTCGGCTCGCCGAGCGCCCGTGGGTCAACGACGGACAACTGACAATTCGGCCGCTCTTGACCCTCACTCTGGCCGCCGATCATCGCGTCACGGACGGCCGCCGCGGCGCGCGCTTCCTGATGCGCATAGCCACGTTGCTTGCCACACCGGGTGAGTTGTGAATGAATCCCTGAAAGAACGTGTCATCAGAGTTCTCGTTGGGGTTGCACCGGATATCGACCCGGCACAACTGCTACCGGGTCTCGCACTTCGCGACCAGGTTGACTTCGACTCCATGGACACACTGCACTTCGCGATCGCTCTGAAGAAGGAACTGGGCATCGACGTTCCGGACGCAGACTTTCGCGAACTGGCGAGTGTCGATCGCTGTGTGCAGTACCTGCAGCGCCGGATGGGTACGACTGGTTCCGGCTGAACCGGCCGATTCAGTCCTCGTCCGGCTCTCTGTATTCCTTGGGCAGGTGATGGGCGATACCCTTGTGGCAGTCGATGCAGGTCTGTCCCGAGGCCTTCGCCCCCATGTGCTTCTGATAGACGGTCTGCTTCTGCATTTCACTGCTCATGGCGTCGAAGTTGTGGCAGTTGCGGCATTCGCGTGAGCCAGTCTCCTTCATGCGCGCCCATTCGATGGTTGCCAGGCGCATGCGGTTGGCTTCGAACTTCTCCCGGGTGTCGATCGTGCCGGTAATCTTGCCCCACACCTCCATCGACGCTTTGGCCTTGCGAATCAGCTTGTGGGTCCAGTCGTGCGGCACATGACAGTCGGAGCAGATGGCGCGCACGCCGGTGCGGTTGCTGAAGTGAATGGTCTTCTTGTATTCCTGGTAGACGTTGTCGCGCATCTCATGGCAGGAGATGCAGAACTCGAGCTTATTGGTGGCCTCCAGGCCGGTGTTGAAGCCGCCCCAGAAGATGATGCCGAGCACGAAGAACAGCGACGCGATGCCGAGAAAGGAGTATTTCACGCTGGGCCTTCGCAGAGCACGCCAGCAGCGCTTGAGCGCTCCAGGGGCGGGGGCCGAGCCGGAGGAGGGGCTTTCGTCAGGCATACTCTATCGCTCTCCTGCTGCTCCTGAAGTCGCCGCTGGCCGCAAATGCCTATCGGAAACTGTAGCGATAGGCGATGAATATTGCGCTTAGCTCGTAGCTCGGCGACTGCTGATTGGTCGGCAGCATCGTGGCCGGCGTGTAGCCGTACTGATACGCATTGTATAAGTAGTCATCCGACGAAAGGTGCTGGAAGATGTAGCCGACGATCAGTTCGACCGGCCTTGGTGAGCTGATAGCTGCCGTTGACTTGCACTCGCAGCGTGCTGTTCTTGATCGTCGGCACCGAGCCGCAGGTCAGGTAGAAGCCGGCGCTGCAGGTATTGCCTTCCAGATCGGAGCCGAAGAATGGGGACGTGTTGTAGTAGCTGTTGCCCAACGAGTAGCTCACGTCCGCCGACAGATCCAGCTTGCCGGAAACTAGGCCATCCTGGCGGGCGCCGAAACCAATGGTGGTGTCGGATTCCTGCTGGCCGTTGGACCAGGTCTCTCCGGCGACTCCATTCAGAGCGGTAGCGCTGGCGGCGCTGGCCGTGACCTTATAGAGATTGGTCATAAACCTGGATGAAGCCTGATAACTTGCGTACAACGACACTGATCTGCGGTCGTTGAAGTTGTAACTGGAGTCGAAATTCGCGCTCCCGGTATCCCCGTGCTGCACACCGTACGTCAGATCGGCATAGTGATCGTCGCGATAGCGACCATTGACGCTGAGGGATAACTTATCGGTCGGTTGCCAATTCGCACCCGCCTTGACCAGCTGCTCGTGACGGGATGCCTCGAAGAACGACACGAAGCCAAGCACCTCATACCCTTCAGCGCTGGCTCCGGACCCGGCCGGGTTGTCGACAGCCTGCATCGGATTGTAGAACGTCGGGCTCAGATCGGCCTTGCGCCACGAGTAGCTGTAGCCGGCATTGAAGTTCAAGCCGCCGCTGAGGCCGAGTCGATAATTGACCGTGACTTTGTCCTCTTTGGTGTCAGGCACCTGGGCGCAGGTGGCAGCCGTGTAGGCCGCCCAACCCCCGGTCGCCGCTGCATTCAGGCTGCCCTGCGCATTGTTCGCTTGGACATTGTTGCACCAGCGCTTGGTGTCATCGTATTCATATCCCAGCGTCAGATGCTGGCGGCCGAGGAAGTGGTAATCGCCGCTGACATCGACCTGAGTCTTCTTGTTGCTCATTGGAGCGTTGATCGATGTTTCCGACTGGTTGGCGGCCTCGTTGATGGTATTGAACGTATAGGCATTGGATGAGGTTTCGTTGTTGCGCTCATTGAATTTCACGCCCGCCTCGAGCAGCAGCGGCCTCCAGGACTGGTTGGTCAGCCTCAGATCCAGGTGCTCGATCTGGACCAGGCCATGGAGCGAGCCTTCAGGCAATCCCAACGGAGTCAGGCCGATGTTGCCGGTGCCGGGATAAGTGTCGCCCTGCTCGTTGCGCGCATAGGAAATGCCCCCGGCGATCTTGGTGCTCGCTGGCAGGTTATAGCCGCCCGTCAGGTTCACCTGGTTGAGCATGTTGCTCGGAAAGGTGCTAACCGAGTCGGTTGGAAAGGCTGACACGGTCCCCGTGGCCACTGTCGCCGGCGCTTTCATGAACGGATTGTTAAACGATACGCTGCTATAGCTGTCGGAGAAGATCGATCCGTAATAGCTCAAGGTTGCGAACGACCTGGCCCCGACCCAATTCAGCGCCATTTTGACCGTATCGGTCGTATAGTCGGTCGGGTTGGGCAGTACCAGCGGCGTCTGACCGGCCCAGGTGTAAGTCGAGCCGACCGGGCTGTTGACCTGATCGCCGGCGATCCCGAGCAGTTTTGCTCCGTCCTGTCCCAGGTGATTGAAGTCGAACTTCGCGTCCCAGTTCGGATTGAAACGATAACCGGCCGAGAGCGACATGTTCTTCCGGTCGCTATAGATATCCTCGGAATGAAAGTCATTCTGCTGCACCGCGGTCAGATGATTGCTGCCCGGGGCGGTCGCAAAGCCTGCTGGCTTGAAGGCGGTGTCGATGACGCCAAAGTTGCTCGGCAAGGTAAAATTATTGCCACCGACGCTGCCCTGAAACGGCGTCTGATAGCTGTCGGTCAGCTGGTGGCGCAGCGAGTCATAGCCGAAGCCGAGATTCCACTTGCCCTGGTCGCTGACCGAGCCGAAGACCGAACCGGATGTCGTCCCGAGGTCAGCGCCGCTCAATCCGTAACGCATCGTGCCGGTGCCGGGCCCGTAGGCGTCACCGCCCGCAAGGCTGAAATCTCCGAGAAAGGTCGGACCCTTGGTAGACAGTCCGTTGTACTCGCCGAACTTGTCTGAGGCATTGGAGTTGTACTGGCCACCGGCTTGCACGTAATTCGTCGGCATGGTCAACGCCGTGACATCGTCGTTGCCGGCATCCTGCGCCAGGGCGATGGCTGGCGCGGCAATCGCGGCCAGCATCGCCACCCGCACAGCGAGTGATACGAGATTCGTGGGGAATTTACCGTCGCGCGCTTTCATTTTCAGCCCCTCCTTGCTAACGGTGCAGGAACGCACCGGCAGGATCATTCGAACCGTGAACCATGGCATGGCAGTTCATGCAGCCGCGCGCCGCTGCCTGTGTGCTCGGGAAGATCAGCCCGGTCCCGGCAGCGTTCTCCCGCGACAGCCCGTTCTGGAAGCCGCCCGCATTGGGCCCGACCGGACTCTTGGAGTTGTGCGGGCCGTCATGACATTCCTGGCACAGGAACGGCGGGCGCGACTTCAGCAGTGGCGTGATGTTCGAACCATGTGGCGTATGGCAGTTGGTGCAGTCTTCGACCGCCGGTTGATGCTCCCACAGGAACGGACCGCGCTTGTCGGCGTGGCACTGCCAGCAGGTCTCGTTGACCGTGTTCATCTTGAGCAGTTTCGGCCCGGCCGCGCCGTGCGGATTGTGGCAGTCCGAACACACCATCTTGCCGGCGTCGATCGGGTGCGTCGAAACCTTCAGGGTATCGGCGCGCTGTTCCTTGTGACAGGTAAAGCACACTTCCTGCTGCGTGCGCCGCGCGAGCAATGGATCGGCCGGCAGGTGGATCGTATGGCAGTCATTGCATGCCATGCCGTTGGCCTGATGCGCCCCACCTTCCCAGCGGGTGCGATTGGTGCCCTTGTGGCAGGTCAGGCACTGGCCGGCGCGCGCCTTCTCATCGGTCACCGCATAGGTGCCTTTATTGAAGACCACATCAGGCGGCGCACGGCCGTGAACGTTCGGATCACCGTGCAGATGCTTCTCGCTCTCACCGTGACATGACTGGCACGTCGGCGTGCGCGCGTCGCCTCGGACGCCGTGCTTGCTCTGATAGATCGAAAGAATGGGTTTGGTCTCGCTCTCATCATGGCAGCGGGTACAGACCTGATCTTTCTTGAGCGCATCCTGCGCCATTCCACCCATGGCCGGCGCTGCAGCAGCGGGAGCTGGAGCCGCAGCGGCCTGACCTGCATCCGGCGGCGCGTCTGCAGCGGCCGTTGCCGCCGCTGCTCCGAGCCCGAGCATGAGCACACACGCGATCGATGAGATTGTCGTGGTTTTCATGATGCATTCACTCCCCACTTCGCATGGTGCTCGCGCAGATCTCGATCGGCACGACCCAGAAGACTCCTATTGCGCCAGGACCCAATCGACCAGGTTCTTGATCTGTGCCATGTCGTTGGGCGGATCGGTCTTCACGATCTTGTGATCCTCCTCGTGTCCGTCCGGGAATTTGGCCTTCTCGCCGGAGGTGATATGGTGGATCAACTTCTCTTCAGCCTCGGGTTTACCCTTGTACTTCTCGGCAACCTTCTGGTATGCGGGGCCATCCTTGTCTTTCGATACCGAATGGCACTTGAAGCAGTTGTTGGCGCGTGCCAGTTCCCTCGCTGCCGTCTCATCGACTGCACCGGCAGGCTGCGCAAGCAGCAATGCTGCGACTCCGATCATCGGGGCGATTACCGCAATTCGAGCGCTAAAGTTCACTATTGTTCTCCCTTCGGGCGGATTCACGGATGGCACAATTGAACAACCGCGCAGCGCAATGCGCCTATTCGGGGAAGTACCTATTACCCCCGATGTATTTCTCCCATCAATTCCAGAGCTTATCGGGCGTGAGGTTCGAGGGTCGCGGAATGAAGCTCAAGCCTGAAGAGGTCAAAAAGAAGCGCTGCAGCTGGGCGCGAGACGGCGACCCGGAATACATCCGATATCACGACCGGGAATGGGGACGACCGGTGCACGACGATCGGCTGCTGTTCGAAATGCTGACGCTGGAGGGTGCGCAGGCAGGGCTCTCGTGGTCAACAATCCTGCGCAAGCGCGCCAACTACCAGAAGGCGTTTGCGCGGTTCGATCCGAGGAAGGTGGCGCGGTTCGATGCGGGGCGCAAGGCCGCGTTGCTGCAGGATCCGGGCATCGTGCGCAACCGCCTGAAGATCGATTCCACGGTCAGCAATGCGCGCGCCGTCATCGAGGTGCAGCGGGAATTCGGCTCATTCGACCGCTATCTGTGGTCGTTCGTCGATGGCCGCCCGGTCAAGCGGCCGCGCACTGCCAGGACGGTTCCGGCCCGCACTGCGCTCAGCGACCGCATCTCCAGGGACCTCAAGCAGCGCGGCTTTCGATTCGTAGGTAGCACGATCGTCTACGCCTACCTGCAGGCCGTCGGCGTCGTCAACGACCACGCGCGCGAGTGTTTTCTGTACGCGGCTGTGTGAGAATCGCGCTGCTTCGCGGCGCTGCACCAATCGTTGCGCGTGCAGCGGCCCGCGAGCGCTTCAGGTGGTAGCGCGCCGGGCGATCGAATGCGATCGCTTCGGCCGGGCGACGGGGCTCGGGCGGCAGGCCACGAGGTGGCTCTCGAACTCGCGGCTGCAGGCATCCCAGCTCGACTGCAGCGCGCGCTCGCGACACGCGCGCGGATCGATGCGCAGCGCGCGCTCAGCGGCGCGCGCAAGATCGGTATCGAGCGCTCCGGTGACGCCGTCCTGAACGACGTCGATCGGGCCGGTGACCGGAAACGCAGCCACCGGCACGCCGCACGCCATGGCCTCGAGATTGACCAGGCCGAACGTGTCGGTAAGGCTCGGAAACACCATCACATCGGCCGCGGCCAGGTGAGCCGCCAGGTCCTCGCCGAAGCGAAAACCCGCGTAGACGGCGTCGGGATACTGTGCCTGCAGCCGTGGCCGCTCGGGCCCGTCGCCGATCACCAGCTTGGTGCCGCTCCAGGGCATCCGCAGGAATGCGGCAACATTCTTTTCAACTGCAACGCGTCCCACATAGGCCGCGATCGGACGCGCCAGCTTCAGGAAGTCCTTGTGCCGCGGCTGGAACAATTGCGTGTCGACGCCACGCCGCCAGCGCACCAGGTTGCGGAAGCCGCGCGCGGCGAGTTGGCTGTGGACCCCCTGGGTACTGATCATGCAGCTCTGCGCGGCGCCATGAAACCAGCGCAGCAGCGCGTACGACGCGGCCAGCGGAATCGGCAGCCGCGAGCGCAGGTATTGCGGGAACTGCGTGTGATAGGAGCTGGTGAAGTGCAGCCCATGGCTGATGCAGTAGCGTCGCGCGCACAGACCGAGCGGGCCCTCGGTCGCAATGTGCAGCGCCTGCGGCCGGAACGCCTCGATACTGCGCGCGAGCTTGCGCTGCGGCAGCACCGCGATGCGGATCTCCGGATAGGTCGGGCACGGTACGGTGCGATAGTCGCGCGGAGTCGCGAGTCGTACCTCGTGGCCGAAGCGGCCGAGCCAGGCTGCGGTCTGGGCCAGTGTGTTGACGACGCCGTTGGTCTGGGGGAACCACGCATCGCTGACGATCATGATCCTCATGCGGCGTGCGCTTTGACTGAAGTCGCGCGTTCGACTGAAGGCCGTGCTTCGATCCCCAATGCTCCTCCGGCGGTAGCTTGGTGCGCGGGCGATCATCCCCGCGTCATGTGACGACGCGATGAATGAATTGCAAAGATTTTCTTGCGCGGGAAGGCTCCCGGATGCCATTGCCCGCCCGCGATGGCGATACTGCGCCGATGGCCCGGTCGGGGCACCCGGGCCGGTGATTTGCATCACATCCGCTGCGCTTGTGGCGCGACTGTCATGTTCTGGTCATCATTCTCATATATTTGCTTCATGCCCGTGCTTGAGGGCGGTCAACTCAAAGGAATCCGAATGCAAAGCTTCCTTGAAGCGCTGAAGACCCAGCGATGGGATGACCATCGCTACTACCACCACAGCCGCATCAACCAGTCGCTGCACCTGGTGAGCGCGCTGAGCTTCCTGGCCGCGTATTGGACCATCTTTACCAATCCCGTAGCCTCCGCGATGATCGGCTGGCTGGTGGCGATGGTGACCCGACAGGCGGGTCATTTCTTCTTCGAGCCGAAGGGATACGACGAGATCAACCACGCCACGCACGAACACAAGGAGGACATCAAGGTCGGCTACAACCTCAGGAGAAAAATCGTGCTGCTGTCCCTTTGGGCGCTGTCGCCGCTGGTGCTGTGGGTGGATCCCACGCTGTTCGGCATCTTGCCGCAGTCCGCGGGCGACGGGGTGTTCCTGCGGCACGTCGGCCAGGTGTGGCTGAGCCTGGGCCTGGGCGCACTGGCGTTTCGCACCGTGCAACTGTTCTTTCAAAAGGACGTGCAGACCGGCCTCGTCTGGCTCACCAAGATCATCACCGACCCGTTCCACGATGTCATGCTCTACTACCGGGCGCCGCTGTACCTGCTGCGCGGTGAAATGATCGACCCGATGGAGGAGGTGTCCCAGCGTGCCTGAAGCAGCTCGCGCAGCACACGCCGCCTGATGGCCTTGTTGGTCAGCGCCGGGCCTTCCCACCACCAGCCATCGCGCAGCATCGACGCGGCCGCCGACAGGATCCGCTCGGTGACCGCGTCGAAGTCGGCGTCGGTGTAGTTGAGGCTGAAGATGAGACGACCTGTGCCCACCCAGCTGAGCGCGAGGCCGGCCGCGCGCAGGTAATACTGGAACATCCAGTTGTAGCGCGACGGCCGCAGGTAGTTGAGGGTCCAGATGGACGAGAGATGTGAAATTTGAACGGGCACTCGTGCCGCATGCAGGCGCTCGTTGAGCTGACGGGCGCGCCGGTTCCATACTTCGTCCAGGTCACGGTAGATCGCGCGGATCGGCTCGCTCTCGAGGCGCTGCAGGAACTCATGCATCGCGCCCATGACGTACGGATGCGAATTGAACGTGCCGCGCGCAATGCACACGTCCGCCGGCCGATCCTCGCGGAACCGCCTCATCAGGTCGGCGCGGCCACAGACCACGCCCACCGGCAGGCCGCCGCCGAGCGTCTTGCCGTAGGTCACCATGTCGGCGCGCACGCCGAAATACTCCTGGGCGCCTCCCTTGGCGAGGCGGAATCCCACGAATACCTCATCGAAGATCAGCGCGATGTTGTTCTCGGAGCACACCGTGCGCAGCTTCGCCAGCCACGCGCTGTACGCCGCACGATCGAAATGCGCACTGCGTCCGCTGTCGATCAGCGCGGAATCACCCGGCGCGCTGGCGTTCGGGTGCATGGATTGCACCGGGTTCACCAGCACGCAGGCAATGTCCCGGCGGCCGCGCAGGACCCGCAGCGTAGCCTCGTCCATGTCCTTCAGCGTGTAGGTCTCGCGCGCGGCGAGCGGGTTGCCGACCCCCGGCTGAACATCGCCCCACCATCCGTGGTAGGCGCCGCAGAAGCGCACCAGGTACTTGCGCCCGGTGTGATAGCGCGCGAGGCGCACGGCCTGCATCACCGCCTCGGTGCCCGACATGTGAAGCGACACCTCGTCGAGACCGGAAATCTCGCGCAGGCGCTGCACGTTGTAGGCCAGGACCGGATGGTACGCGCCCAGCACCGGCCCGAGCTCGCGCACGCGCTCACTGCCACGCTCGATGCATTCCTTGTAGAAGTCGTAGCCGAACAGATTCACGCCGTAGGAGCCGCTCAGATCGAAGAAGCTATTGCCGTCCAGATCGGTCACGGTGGTGCCCGACGAGGACCGCAGGAAAGCGCCGCCGTGCAGCCGCTCGCGCACCAGGTGGCTGAACTGGAACGGCACCCGGTAGCGAGCCGTGAACTGCAGGTCCGAGACCGCCTCCTCGACCTGCGCCGTGAGGGCGGCGCTGTTGCGATAGCGCTCGGAGTACAACGCGGCCAGCTGCTCGAATCCGGCGCGCCGCCGCGCCGCGACCTCGGCCGGGGCGTCATCGGCGCTGAAAAACCGCCCCTGGTCGTACTCGTAGTACGGCACGAGCGCCGCAATGCGTCGCGCCAGGCGGGCATGCCCGGTCAACGAACCGTGTTTCGCCCGCGACAATGCCAGCCTGAGCCGCGCCTGGTGCAGCAGGATCAACAATGCCAACGTGCCGCCAACGTACCAAAGCATGAATGTGCTCGCCTGCGGGGGGACCGGCTCGCAAACTATTGCGGTTTGGTGACAGTTCGATGACGCCCCGTTCGATTATTTCCAGGCTGGTGCAGCAGGAGAACCTGAATTTCCTGCTGACCAACCGTCTGCCGCGCCGCTGGTTGACGCTATTTGTCGGCTGGTTGAGCCGGATTGAACAGCCGCTGGTGTGCAGGTTCTGCATCACCGTCTGGCGGCTGTTCTCGGAGCTGGACCTGAGCGAGGCGCGCACCACGCGCTTCAGAAGCCTGCACGACTGCTTCACGCGCGAGCTCAAGGAGGGCGCGCGACGCGTCGACCCCGATCCGGCCGTCCTGGTGAGCCCTTGTGATGCCATCATCGGCGCGCTGGGTCCGGTGGCCGCCGGGTCGTTGCTGCAGGCCAAGGGATTTCCCTACACGCTGATGGATCTGCTGGCCGACGAGGAACTGGTCCGCAGCTACCTCAAGGGATCGTACGTCACGCTGCGCCTCACCTCCGGCATGTATCACCGCTTCCACGCCCCGTACGACTGTCGGGTCGAGCAGGTCACCTACATTTCGGGAGACACCTGGAACGTCAATCCGATCGCGCTCAAGCGCATCGAGCGATTGTTCTGCAAGAATGAGCGCGCCGTCATCCGCTGCCGGCTCTCGCCTTCGGGCCAATTGCTCACGCTGGTGCCGGTGGCGGCCATCCTGGTGGCGAGCGTGCGCCTGCACTTTCTGGATGTGCTGCTGCATTTGAGATATCGCGGGCCCAATACGATTGCGTGCGACACATCGCTGCTCAAGGGGCAGGAGATGGGCTGGTTTCAGCATGGCTCCACCATCATCGC
This sequence comes from uncultured Gammaproteobacteria bacterium, assembly GCA_963701975.1. Lineage (GTDB taxonomy): Bacteria > Pseudomonadota > Gammaproteobacteria > Steroidobacterales > Steroidobacteraceae > FEN-1191. The sequence continues at coordinate 615,639 of OY969692.1, read as the reverse complement.
GTTCGCGCCCGAGGACGTCGCGCTGTGCGAGGATCTGCGGCAGGGAAGCGTCATTCGCATGGGCGAGCCCCTGCTCAGGCTGGCACCCTGACCGATGAGCGAGGTGGCCGTCATCACGGGTACGACGCACGGCATCGGGCGCGTGACCAGCCGCGAGCTGGCCAGGGCCGGTCGAACGGTCGTCATGCTGTGCCGTGACGTTCGCGCCGGGCAGGCGGCGCGCGATGAGATCGTGCGGCAACTGCCGGCTGCGGCCGTTCATGTCGTGGCGTGCGATCTGGCCTCGCTGGCCTCGGTGCGCGCGAGTGCCGCAGCGGTTCGCGCCAGGTTCGGCGCGATCGGCCTGCTGATCAACAATGCGGGCATGGTCAGCAGCCGGCACCGGATGTCGATCGATGGCTTCGAGCTCACCTTCGCCACCAATCATCTCGGTCCGTACCTGCTTACCGCATTGTTGTCCGATCGGCTGAGCGAGAGCGCGCGCGTGATCAATGTCGCCTCCAGGATCCACTACCGCGGCCGGCTCGACTTCGACCGGATCACCAATCCGCGCGCACGCTACCGTGCCACGGCGGCTTACGCCCAGTCGAAGCTCGCCAACGTGCTGCATACTCTTGCGCTGGCGCGTCGCTGGTCGGGCACGCGCATCTGCGCCAATTGCCTGCATCCGGGCGTGGTCGCGACCAATCTGCTGCCGCGGTGGCTGCGCGTCGTGAAGCCGCTGATCAGCCGCGTGATCTTCGATGCCGAACGCGGCGCGCGCACCAGCCTGTACCTTGCTTTGTCGGACAAAGTCGCCGGCATCAGTGGATGTTACTTCGACGAAGATCAGGCTGTGCAGCCCGTGGCGCCGCTTGCGGATGACGTGCAACTGCAGGAGTCTCTGTGGCAGATGAGCGCCCGGTGGGTCGGCGTGCCGGCCTGATGGCCGCCGACCCCATCCCGCTCGTAGCAATGAGCCCTTGAATCCCTTAAGATTCTTCAAAGGCTCGAATTGCACCAGGGGTAGCGATCGGGCAGCGAGAGCCCGCGGGAGTATCTGCTCGCCGCGGGGGAGGCCACGTTTACAGTGCCGCCGCCGGACCATTCACGGCGCGGTGCATTTGATTCAACGAATCTTTCGACGCGTGAGACTCGCCATGAAAAAGAAGACCCGATCGCGGACCGCCGAAATGCTGCTGTTTGCCGGTAATTTTCTCCGGCACCCGTACATGCTGGGCTCGATCATTCCCAGTTCGCGCTTCCTGGTGAACCAGGTGCTCGAGCCGATCGACTGGGAGCGTGCCCGGGTCATCGTGGAATATGGTCCCGGGGTGGGCACCATTACTGGCGAGATCCTGCGCCGCATGCATCCGGACGCCGATTTGGTCGCTATCGAGACCAACAGCGCGTTCGTACGCTTCCTGCAGACGTCGTTGCCGGATCCTCGCCTGCACGTGGTGCACGACTCCGCGGCGCAGGTGCAGGCAGTGCTGCAGCGGCTCGGACTGCCGCTGGCCGGTTACATCATCTCCGGCATTCCGCTCGGTAGCATGCCGGAGCGTGTGCGCGCCGACATCGTCGCCAAGAGCAGGGCCGCACTCGAACCCGGCGGGGCCTTCCTGGTGTACCAGTTCACCAGCCGGGTGCTGCCGGTCCTGCAGCGCACCTTCGGCGATGTGCGTCGCAGCTTCGAACGGCGCAATCTGCCGCCGGCGCAGCTGTTCGTGTGCGCGACCGAAGCCGCCTGAAACGCCCAGCGCCGATCGTCCAGCCGGGCGCGGCGCGCCGCCGTTTACGGGTGATCGTAGGCCTGCCGTAGCAGGCCGATGTTGACCTCGGGCTGGGCTATCTTACCGAAGCCTGCACCGCGGCTTGGCCCCGCACCCCGATGCCGCTGATCTCGATGTCCACCAGGTCGCCACCGGTCCAGAATCCATGGGCAAAACCGTAGTCGGAGCGCCTGACGCGGGCGTGGGCGACGAAGCCGCAACGGTCGCCCGCTACCCCCGGATTCAGGCAGCTCAGGCCGCTGATGCCGAGGCTCACGCTCCGGGTGACACCGTGCAGGGTCAGCTCCCCGGTGGCGTGCGCCTGACCGTCACCATCGAATTCGACCTGGGTCGAGTGGAACGTCATCTGCGGGTAATGTTCCACGTCGAGCCACTCGGCCGAGCGCAGCCGGCCATTCCAGCGCGGGTCGGTGCAGTCCACCGAAGCCATCTGCACGTTGACGTCCACCCGGCTCGCAGCCCCGTTGCGGTCGAGCACGAAGTCGCCGCTGAACTGCGGGAATCGCGCGCTCACCCAGAGCACGCCAAGGTGCTGAATATTGAATGAAATCCGGGTGTTGACCGCGTCCAGGCGATAGCTGTCCGCCGCGTGCACGCGCGTCAGGCACAACAACAGCAGTAACCCTGATGCGCTCTTCATCAGCTTGCCCGCCGCTCCGCCCCGCTTCTCGCAGGCCTCGCAGGTATGTGCCGCACGCCGCGCCGTCGGTTGAGGTCGCTCGCGCCAGGGCGCGTGACGCGCCGGTCGCGCACCCGCTATTGATCTAACGCAACGCGGGCTGTGGCGATGACAGCGCCGGTCAACCGATCGAGCATCGGTACCGGCAGCCGCGCGTACTGCCAATACAGCGCCACCGCCAGGCTCCGCCCCGGCACCAGTTCGACCAGCGTTCCGGCCCGAAGTTTTGACGCCACCAGCGGCACCGGGTTCATCCCCCAGCCCATGCCGGCACTGCTCGCGTCAACGAAAGCCTGCGTCGATGGCAGCCAGTGGGTCGGCGTGTCCACCGGCCGCCGAAATACCGCGCGGATCCACTGCGCCTGCAGACGATCCTTGCGGTTGAAGGTCAGGCGCGGCGCCCGTGCGAGCGCCGCTGCGCTGACGCCGGCGGAAAAATACCGGCGCACGAAGGCTGGGCTCGCGACTGCGACATAGCGCAGACGGCCCAACGCGATGCGATTGCAACCCTGGACGACGCGGGTGCCGGCGGTCACCGCCGCCAGTACTTCCGACGTGCGCAGCCACTCGGCGGTGTGCGTCTCATCGTCGAGCGCCACGTCGAGCAGCGCCGGTTCGCGGCGCACGAAGTCCGCCATCGCGCCGACGAACCAGGTGCCCAGGCTGTCGGCGTTTACCGCCACACGCAGCGTCACGCGGCCGCCGTGGTCGGTGTCCGGTGCCAGCTTCGGCAGCGCGAGCTGCAAGTCCTGCTCGAGCATACCCACACGCTCGACATGCCGGCACAGCAGCCGCCCGGCGTCGGTGGCGGTGCAGGGCTGACCACGCACCACCAGCACGCTGCCCAGCCGCTCCTCCAGCAGCTTCACGCGCTGCGACACCGCCGATGCGGTGACGTTCAGCACGCGCGCGGCCCGATCAAAGCTCCCCTCGCGCACCACGGCCGCCACCGCCGCCAGCGATGGATAGTCCAGCATATCTAAGAATTCCTTAAGTTGATGCAGGAGATTTAACTGTACTAAATGCTACATCGAAAGCCAGACTTGGCTGCATGCTGCCGTCGGCTTTCTCGACCGGATTTGCCCTGAGCGCGACACTGATCGTGGCGATTGGCGCGCAGAACGCCTTTGTGCTGCGCCAGGGACTGCGGCGCGAGCACGTCGGCGCGATCGTGCTGTTCTGCGCGCTCGCCGATCTGCTGCTGATCGGCGCCGGGGTGGGTGGACTGGCGCGCGTGCTCGGCTCATCGGCCCGGCTGTTGATGCTGCTGACGCTGTCGGGCGCAGTCTTTCTGACGTGCTACGGCGTGTTCGCGCTGCGGCGCGCCGCGCGACCGCAGCGACTGGACAGCGCGCTGGGCATCGGACCGCTGTCGCTGCCGCAGGCGATCGCCCAGATTGCCGGCTTCACGCTGCTGAACCCGCACGTGTATCTGGATACCGTGCTGCTGATGGGCTCGATCGGAGCGCGCGAACCGCCCGGTCTCAGGCCATGGTTCGTCGCCGGCGCTGGGCTCGCCAGCGGCACGTGGTTTGCCGCGCTCGGATTCGGCGCCCGCTGGCTCAGCCCGATGTTCGCGCGTCCGCGCGCCTGGCAGATTCTGGACAGCTCGGTAGCGCTGGTCATGTTCGCGCTGGCGGCGCAGCTGCTACGTCAAATCCTCGCGAACGCCGGGCGCTGAACGCGCTCGGCGCCCGGTTGGCGCAGCAGCGCGCGTCGGCGCCGCCGGCCCGCAGTATCATCGGCCGATGAATCTCGTGGACCGATCGGGCCTGCAGCAGCTTCGGCAGATCGCCCGCTGCGCGATGCTCGAGCGGCATCTGCTGCCGGAGTTCTCGCCGGCGGCAGCGGCGCAGGCGAACTCGATCACGGCGGCTGCCCGGGAGGCCGGCACGGCGGTGCGGGATCTGCGGGGCTTGCTGTGGGCCTCGATCGACAACGATGACTCGCGCGACCTCGATCAGCTCTCGGTCGCCCAGACGCTATCGGCTGGGAGCGCGAAGATACTGGTCGCCATCGCCGACGTTGACGCCATCGTGCAGCGCGGCTCGCCGATCGACGATCACGCCCGCGGCAACACCACGTCGGTATACACGGTGGCGCAGATCTTTCCGATGCTGCCCGAGAAGCTGTCCACCAACCTGACATCGCTCGGCCAGGGCCAGGAGCGCCTTGCGATCGTCATCGAGATGACGGTGGACGCCGGTGGCGCCGTGACTGCTTCCGATGTCTATCGCGCCGTGGTGGTGAATCGCGCCAAGCTCGCCTACAACAGCGTCGCGGCGTGGCTTGCCGGCACAGGCCCCGCGCCGCCGGCGCTCGCCGCCGTCCCCGGACTCGATGAGCAGCTGCGCCTGCAGGATGCAGTCGCCGGCGCGCTCAAGCGCCTGCGGCACGCGCACGGCGCACTGGATCTCGATACCATCGAGGCCCGGGCGGTGTTTGACGGCGAGTTGCTGACGGACCTGCGTCCCGAGGAGCGCAACCGCGCCAAGGACCTGATCGAGGATTTCATGATCGCCGCCAATGGGGTCGCCGCCAGGTATCTTGCGAGCCGCGGATTGCCCTCGCTGCGGCGGGTGCTGCCGATTCCGAAGCGATGGGACCGGATCGCTGCGCTGGCCGCCGGCAGTGGCGACCGGCTGCCGGCCGCGCCGAGTGCGCAGGCGCTCAGCGAGTTTCTGCTCAGGCGCCGGCAGAGCGATCCCGCGCGCTTTGCCGATCTCAGCCTGGCGGTCATCAAGCTGTTGGGCCGCGGCGAATATGCGCTCGAGTCGCCCGGCCAGACGACGCCGGGACATTTCGGGCTGGCGGTCGGGGACTACTCGCACTCGACCGCTCCCAACCGCCGATTCCCCGATATCATCATGCAGCGCCTGCTCAAGGCCGCGCTCGAGCGCCGCCCGGCGCCGTACGATGAGCCGCAGCTGCGGGCCATGGCCGCTCACTGTACGGCCCAGGAAGACAACGCCGCGAAGGTGGAGCGGCAGCTGCGCAAGTCGGCGGCCGCACTGCTATTGTCTTCGCGCATCGGTCAGCGCTTCGACGCGATCGTCACCGGCGCCTCGGACAAGGGAACCTGGGTCCGGATCCGCGCGCCGACTGCGGAGGGCAAGCTCGTCCGTGGTTTCGAGGGTATCGACGTCGGCGATCACGTGCAGGTGACGCTGGTGGATACCAATGTCGAGCGCGGCTTCATCGATTTCGAACGTCAACCATAGCACCATGCAAACCAACAGCACCCCGCAATTCCATCTCGCCTATGAGGATAAGGACTTCCTGACCGGCGAGGACGGTCGGCCGCTGCGCATCCTCGCCGAATACCTGGAGCCTCTGCAGCGCTTTCGCCGCGCCCGTATTCACGACACCATCGTGTTCTTCGGATCGGCGCGCCTCGCGCCCGATGGCCCTCTCGGTCGCTACTATCAGCAGGCGCGCGAGCTCGCGCGTCTGCTCACGCTCTGGTCCAAGGGTCTGTCATCGCACAGCCATCGCTACGTGGTCTGTTCCGGGGGCGGCGGCGGGATCATGGAAGCGGCCAATCGAGGCGCCTCGGAGGCCGGGGGCAGGACCATCGGGCTCAACATCAGCCTGCCGCACGAACAGCAGCCCAACGCCTACGTGACGCACGATCTGACGTTCGAATTCCATTATTTCTTCATGCGCAAGCTGTGGTTCGCACATCTGGCGCGCGCGCTGGTGGTGTTTCCCGGCGGTTTCGGCACGCTCGATGAACTCACCGAGATCCTGACCCTCGCGGAAACACGAAAGCTCGAGCGCCCGATCCCGGTGATTCTCTACGGAACCAGCTACTGGAACGAGATCATCAATTTCGACGCCCTGGTGCGTCATGGAATGATCGATCCGGAGGAACTCGGTCTGTTCCAGTACGCGGATGATCCGGCCACAGCGCTGAGGATGCTGCAGGCGAGACTCGTGCCGGAGGCCGAGGAGGCTACGCCCGGATTCGCCCACTCCAGAATTCAGGAATCGCGCACCGATTGACCCGCGCATGGCACAGCAGGACATCGTGGTCCCGCGCCATGGCGGCCGCAGCCCCAGGATCGTCTAGCATCGCGCCCGCGGAGCTCGACTCGATCACGGCGCTGCTTTGGATCCGCGCGCGTGCCGCGGCTCCACGCCGTCCCCGAGCGGCAGCAGGAAGGACAGCGCCGCCGAGCACGGCCGGGTCACCTTCAGCATCAGCAGCGCATCGGCGCGCGTGCGGCCGAGATTGACGGCGGCGATCGGTTTGCCCGCCCGTGCTGCCGCCTGCGCGAAACGATAGCCGGAGTACAGCATCAGCGAGGAGCCGACCACCAGCATCGCATCCGAGTGCAGCAGGTGCTGCATCGAACTCTGCACCCGATCCTGCGGGACGCTCTCGCCGAAGAACACCACGTCCGGCTTCAGCACGCCGCCACACAGCGCGCAGGCTGGAACTTCGAAGCTCGAGAAATCCAGCGCTTCAAGATCGGCGTCGCCATCGGGCGCCTGCAGCGCTTCGAGTCTGGCCCAGGCCGGATTGAGCCTCAGCAGCTGCACCTGCAGCTGTTCGCGCGGTCGTCGCTGCTGGCAGTTCATGCATCGCACCAGATCGATCCTGCCATGCAGATCGATCGCATCTGCGCTGCCGGCGGCCTGATGCAGGCGATCCACATTCTGGGTCACCAGGCACTCGACCCGATCCTGTTGCTGCAGGCGCGCCAGCGCCCGATGGGCATCGTTGGGTCGCGCGCCGCGCAGGCGCTCCCAGCCGACCAGGCTGCGCGCCCAGTAGCGTCGGCGGGTTGCCGGCTCGCCCATGAATGCCTGCAACGTCACGGGCGCCGGGCGCTTCCAGCCGCCATCCGCGTCGCGGTAGTCAGGAATGCCGGATTCGGTGCTGCAGCCGGCGCCGGTCAGAATGAACAGGCGTGGATGCCGCCCGATGAACTCCAGCAGTCGGTGATCGTCCATGGAGCGTGAACATAGCACCGGTCGGGCGTGCCCGCAGGTTAACGGGCGTCATCATCGGGCGAGCGCTCAGCACGGTCGAGCGCGACGCTGACCAGCGAGCCCCGGCCTATGTCCGACCACGACTTCACGTCGAACTGGAACCTGGCGACCGCGCAGGTCGGCAGATGAGTGATGTCGCGCGAGAAGCGCCGCGCCAGGCCGGTCAATTCCGGATTGTGACCGAACAGCATCACGCGCTTGAGACGGTCATCGAGCTGATGAATCACCCGCAGCAGATCGGCCGCGCTGCAGGCGTAGAGGCGCTCGTCCACGACGATGTGCTTGCGCTTGTAGCCGAGTCGCCGGGCCATCAGCCGGGCGGTCTGCAACGCGCGCAGCGCCGGACTCGACAGCATCAGGTCCGGCTTCGGGGCGCGCTTCGCCAGTCGCTGGCCGATGTCCGACGCGTTGCGCCGGCCGCGCCCGGTCAGCGGTCGTTGCTGATCGGCAAGCGCCGGGTCATCCCGACGCGACTTGGCATGGCGGATGAGAAACAGCGTCTTCATCGCGCCCGGCGCCGGCGCTAGCCGATGCGAACCGAGAGCATCGAGATCGAGCCGCCGTCGAATCCGTCGACCGGAAAGCTGACCGATTCGTCCGCCTGCCGCTGCGCAATGACATAGAGCAGCGGCAGGTAATGATCGGGGGTCGGCGCAGCCAGCAACGCGTCGCGACCCAACGACTCGTAGTCGATCAGCGGCGCAAAATCTGCCTTGATGAGCAGCTGTCGCGTCAGCCGATCGAATCGCAGTGCCCAGTCGTACGGGGCGGCGGAGTGATCGCCCCAGGCATAGGCATGCAGGTTGTGCACGATATTGCCGCTGCCGACAATGAGAACGCCTTCCTCGCGCAACGGCGCCAGTCGCTGCGCGATCGCATGGTGAGCCGCTGCGTCCCTGGCATCATCGATGCTCAGCTGGACCACGGGAATCGAGGCGTCAGGATAGACATGCATCAGCACCGACCAGGTGCCATGGTCGAGTCCCCAGCTCTGGTCGAGCTCGACCGCCGCGGGAGCCAGGAGCTCGCCGATACGCCGTGCCAGTTCGGGCGAGCCGGGCGCCGGATAGGTGACCTGGTACAGTTCCGGGGGAAAGCCGCCGAAGTCGTGGATCGTGCGCGGCCGCGCCATCGCGGTCACGGCCACCCTCGGCACGTACCAGTGCGCCGACACGCACACGATCGCGCGCGGTCTGGGCAGGCTGATGCCAAGCTCGCGCCAGCCTTCCGTGTACTGGTTGCGCGCCAGCGCATTCATCGGATTGCCGTGTCCGACGAAGATGGCCGGCATGCGCGCGGACTGATTCATGCAATGAAGCGGGGTCGATCGGCGGGGCGATGACGCCCCGTTGATCGCAGTCTATACCGCCATTTCGGGCGCGTGCAGGCTGGCTGACGGATGGAACGGATAGTCGGTGTAACCGCGTCTGCCGCCGCCGAAGAAGGTTTCGCGGTCAGGCACGTTCAGCGGCACACCGGCGCGCAGGCGCTCCACCAGGTCGGGATTCGCGATGTACAAGCGGCCGAACGCGATCAGGTCTGCCAGCCCGTGCTGGCGCGCTTGCCGTGCCAGCTGCAGGTCGTAGCCGTTGTTTGCGATGTAGAGACCCCTGAACGCCCGACGCAAAACCTGCAGATCAAACCCGCCGGGGACTTCGCGCGCGCCCTGGGTGGCTCCCTCGATCACGTGCAGGTAAGCAAGATCGAACGCGTTGAGACGATCCACCACGTGCGAGTAGGTGCTCTGCGGATCGCTGTCCCGGCCGCTGCCATTCACCGGACTCAACGGGGACAGACGAACGCCCACCCGCCCGTGGCCGCACACGGCCACCACCGCCTCGGTGATCTCGCACAGCAGGCGCGCGCGATTGGCCCGCGAACCGCCGTACTCGTCGGTACGCTGGTTGGTGTTGTCGCGCAGGAACTGCTCGATCAGGTAGCCATTGGCCGCATGAATCTCCACGCCGTCGAATCCCGCCGTCAAGGCATTGCGGGCCGCGCTGCGATACTGCTCGATGATGCCCGGCAGCTCCGACGTTGCCAGCGCCCGCGGTGTCACGCACGGCTGGAAGCCGGCGGCCGTGTAGGCGGTGGCCTCCGGCCGGATCGCCGATGGCGCAACCGGCAGCGCGCCATCTGGCTGCAGCGAAGGGTGGGAGATGCGCCCGACGTGCCATAGCTGCACGAACACCCGGCCGCCGCCGGCATGAACCGCCGCGGTGACTGGCTGCCAGGCGTTGATCTGCGAGGCGCTGTAGAGGCCCGGCGTCAGAGCATAGCCGCGTGCCTGCGGCGAGATGTTGGTTCCCTCGGCGATGATCAGGCCCGCCGACGCGCGCTGCTGGTAATACTGCGCCATCATCGCGGTGGCGGTGCCGTCAGCGTTGGCGCGACTTCGCGTCAGCGGCGCCATCGCGACGCGGTTCGATAGCCGATAAGGGCCGAGTTGAACCGGGTCGAACAGGTCGTCAGGCACCGCTCATTCCGCCGAGGGCAGCCCGATTGCCAGTGCCGCGTCAACCTCGGCCTCCGCCGCCAGCCAGTCCTCGAGCTCGTGGCCTCGTTCGAAGCCGCGCTGCTCGGAGCGAAAATACGCAGTCTGCGCAATGATATCGCGTCTGACCTCGGGGCTCAGGAGCCTCGACGGACGGCGCGCACCGGCCGCTGGATTCGGAACATCAGCCCTGCCGCGGGGCGCCGACTTGGCAGCGTGCGACAATCTAATACTCATGGACTTCTCCTTGCGCGGTCGCACCCGCTGACGCTAACCCAAGCGCGAGCAGTCGCCCCGCTACTGTACCTTGATCTCGACCGGCTTCCTGGCCTCGGTCGTCATCTTCGGTACGTGGATCGTCACCACACCGTCCTTCGATTCCGCATTGATGTGCGCGGAGTTGACGCTCTCGGGCAGCGTGAAGCTGCGCGAAAACTTGCCGTGGACGCTCTCGATGCGATGGAACTTCTCGGTCTTGTCTTCCTGCTTCTGCAGGCGCTCACCGCTCAGGGTCAGCAGGCCGTCGTCGAAGGTGATCTGGAGATCTTCCTTCTTTACGGCGGGCAATTCGGCGCGTATCAGGTACTCCTTCTCGGTCTCACTGATGTCCACCGAGGGTGCCCACTCGAAGCGCGAACCACCACGGCTCTCCGGCAGCGTCCAGCGAGCAGACGAACCAAGAAGACGATTGAACGCCTCGTCCATGCCTGTAAACGGTTCCCAGCGAATTAGGCTCATGACACAATCTCCTTTGATATGCGCAGTGACTCTAAGGTCATGCGACGGAGTCGGCGATTCGCACATGTACCTACCGGTGTTGACTGCGCTATATACGTATGGCGGCCACACTCGAGGCGGGCGAGAAATCATCTGCAAATCATCGCGAGGGCACTGATGGGACTTCGAACGATGCTGACGATGCTGACCGGCGCAGCGCTGTTGCTGCTACCGGCGCTTGCATCGGCGGCGTCCACGGCGCAGCAGCAGCGCGATTCGGCGCTGCGCGCCCAGCCGGACCTGCAGCATGGCGAGAGCCTGTTCAAAGTATGCGTGGCCTGCCATGCCTCCGACGGGGGCGGCTCGCGCAATGGCGACGTGCCGGCGATTGCCGGCCAGTATCGCAATGTGCTGGTGCGCCAGCTGATCGACTTTCATTACGGCAAGCGCTGGGACGTGCGCATGGAGGGAATTGCCAAATCGCATTACCTCGCCAATGCGCAGGATCTGGCCGACATCGCGGCATATATCAGCGCGCTGCCGCGAATAACCGACCCCGGCAGGGGCAACGGCGAGCGTCTCGATCACGGCCTGAAGGTCTATCAGCAACTGTGTGCGTCCTGCCACGGTCCGTCGGCAGAAGGCGATCAGCAGAAGGCCATACCGTGGCTGGCCGGGCAGCACTACGAGTATCTGCTGCGCGAGATGTACTACACTTTCGATCACCGGCGACCGAATCTGGCCGGGCATCTGTCGTTGCTGGATCGTTTCACGCGCCCCGAATTCGAGGGCGTGGCCGACTACCTGTCCGGGCTCGCCCCGTCCGCCGGCGGCCGCACGCCCTGAAGTGTGCGCCCTATGAGCGCACGCTCAGATGGTCCTTGACGACCGATACACCGGGCGCGGCCCACGCGGCCGCTGCCGCGTGTTGTCGCTCCTGCCAGGAATTGACCTCGCCTTCCAGGGTCACAGTGCCGTCGGCAGTCTGCACACGGATCTTATTCGCATCCAGGCTGGCATGACGCCGGAAAGCGTCTTCGATCTTGGCCTTGACGTCCGCGACCGATGCCTGGGGCTTGATCGTGATGTCGTTCGCCAGGCCCTTGACGCCCCGCAGGTGAGTGACCGTCCTCTCGGTAGCTTCGCGCTGATACCAGTAGCTCACCTCCCCGCTCAGCGTGACCCAGCCGTCGTGCACGACAACCTTGATGCCGGCGCTGGGAATCGACACGTTTCCATTGAGTGCATTCACCACGGCTTCCGCGAGCTCCGGGTCGCTGCGCTGGGCATCCGAGCCGAGATTCACGGCCAGTTCATTGGCGATCGCCTTTACTCCGGCGACGGATTGCGCCGCGTCCTGAGCGGCCCATCGATCCGCGTACGACGCCACATGACCCGACAGCGAGATCACGCCGTTCTTGACCGCCACGCCGATTCCTGTCGAGTCGAAGCGTGGATCCCAGTCGAGCTGGGCCTCGACGTCGCGCCGTAGCTGTATATCCGTCTTCATCACAATCTCCTAGCCCGTCTGCCGTCGCAGCGGTTCGGTTACGAACGTGATCTTTATAGGACCGCGGGCACCCGGTTCGAAATACGCGTTTTCCGCATCGTGGCCGGCGGCAGCGTCGTTCAGGTCCGGTTTTGCACCCAGCGCACGATGTCGGCACTGCCCATCGCACCCGACTGGCGGGCCACCTCGCGGCCGCCTTTGAACAGCACCAGGGTGGGTATGCTGCGGATATTGAATTGAGCGCCGAGCGCCGGCTCGGCATCGGTGTCCACCTTCGCCAGCCGTACCCGCGGTTCCAGCAATGCGGCGGCCTGGACGTATTGCGGAGCCATCATCAGACATGGCCCGCACCAGGGCGCCCAGAAATCCACCAGTAGTGGGATATCATCACGATTGAGGTGCGTCGGGAAGCGCTCGCCGGTCAGCGCGACCGGATGTCCGGTGAACAACGCCTGATGGCATTGTCCGCATTTCGGTGCCTGCTCGAGGCGAGCGCCGGGCACCCGGTTCACCGCACCGCAATGCGGGCAGGCGATGTGCAGCGCGTTAGTCATGATGCGTCAGCCTCGGATGCCATGGCAGGATGGCAATTGTGCCTCGTTGCACGCACTATGCTCGCGCCGAATCCGGATATCGTAAGCTCTGCACATCGAGGACCCTCCATGGCCCACCGGCAGGCAACAGGTATGACATCAGGCACGGCGCAGACGAGGAACGGTCTTCGGCGACCCGCTGGCCGGGTGGCCCTGGTGTTGTTCGCACTTTACGGCGTGTGCGCCAGCGCCGGGGAGCCGGCGCGCGATGCGGTGGCTCGCGGCGAGAAACTGGCGCGCCAGCAGTGCTCGGCGTGTCACGTGGTCGCCAGCGACCAGGACCTGCCGCCCCTGCGACAGTTGCCGACGCCGAGCTTTTACGATATCGCCAATCGGCCGACAACCAGCGAGAAGTCCCTGGAGCACTTCATCGGGACCACGCACTGGGACATGAAGACCGTTCCGATGACCATGCCCGATCAGATGCTGACCAGGGACGAAAAAGCAGCCGTGTCACGCTACATTCTCAGCCTGCGCAAGCGCTGAGCATGCGCGGCCTGGCGGGCCGGGCCGGCCTCACCCGCCGGCATCGCAACGACATGATTTTGCGTCGTTTTCAGTCCCCACGGGCTGACCGGCGTATCATGGTGCGGTCAGCTGCAGCCGGTGCTGCGACGCGCGCGGGTATTCGATGCGGACCGCTATCCTCATCGCAATGTGTATCGCTACGCTCGGAGGTTGCGCTGCACGTGCACGGCCGGAGCCCCCGAAGCGGGTTGCGCTGCCGCCGTTCGACGATGCGCCGGTATCGTTCGTCGTGGCAGCACCGCGCTTCACCCCGGGTGAAGTCGCCATCGTCAAGGTGTGTGTCGCTCCGGACCGCAGCATCCTCAGCGCCGATGTCATGGCCTCTTCGGGCGATCGACGCTTCGATGAGCTTGCGGTCACCTGGGCGCGCCAGGTGAGGGTGCGCACCGTGCCCGCGGACGGCTCGCCGATGCTAAGTTGCGGTGAGGTGCGCGTCGAGATCCGCAGACCGAGCGAACCGCGCGTGATATCAGGCCCCGACAGCTCGCTGAGCTAGGGGTCGCCGGCGGCTACAGCTGCAGCCGTACCGCCAGCTGCAGCTCACGTTCCACCGCGGACACCGGCTCACCGATCTGCGCGCGCATCGCGAGCCGGCTGTCGATCTGCAGCGCTTCCACGATCACGCTCCAGTGCCGGCTCAGTTCGCGCTGATACGCCAGCGTCCAGGCGTGACCGCGATCGCTGTTGAAGAAGTCATCCGATTGCCGCTGGTGCATCTCGAAGCCGTCGTAGCGTACGGACCATCGGTCGGCGCTGCGTTGCCAGCTGACCAGCACGAAGGCCGAGTGGAATTCGAAACCGTAGTAATCGGTCAGTACGGCGTCATTGAAGGCCGAGTCACCGGTGAGTGTCGTGCCGGCCAGCCATTGTGCGATCACGGTCCACCGATCCGTGGGCGTCCAGCGCGCGCCGGCGCTGTTGAACAGCGTACGCCAGGCGAAATCGTTCAGTGCGTATGAGAAGGTATTCGGATTGGCGCGGTTGTCGTAGTGCAGAACCCGCAGCTCGAGCGTGTCGAGGTATTTCGCGTTGCCGCCCGCGTAGTAGCCGAGGCGCTGGTCCTCATCGCGATGAAACTCGCGCAGTCCCGATATCAGACCGGCACCGGGCTCACCGATGCGTCCGAACAGCGTGGTCTGGCGGTCGTGTATCGACCAGCCACTGACCGAGATCACCGCGCCCGAGAAGTCGTTGCAGCCGTAGGCGGCGGTCGTCAGACCGAGTTCCCAGTCATGCCCGCGCTGGCGGCCGAGCCAGTCAAGATCGTACTCGGCCCCGATGGTGCGCAATTCCTCGCCGATCCAGGTGTTGATGGCCGAAGGCGACAGTGAATAGGCGCTGCGCCAGCCCGGCAGCCGGTTCTCGAGCGATATCGGCGCGTAGAAAGCGCCAACCTTCAGGCGCGAGCGCCAGCTGTTCCATGGGAAGGGGCGGATTTCGGCATAGAACTCCGTCAGGTCCAGCGGGCTGCGGTCATGGTCCGCGTAGCTGAACGCATTCGCGGTGAAGTGAACGATGTCGAAGAAGTCGTGATGATAGTCAATCGAAATGCTGCCGACGCGCGCGCCGTCGTGTTGCTGGTCGAAGCGCAACTCACCGAGGCCGCCGTTCAGGAACGAGGGTTGGCCGTCGGCGGCAACCGCGCGCAAGTCGATCACTGCGGAGAAATCGGACGCCGCCGCCGCCGGCAGCCGCGGCGACAGGCAAGTCGCCAGCAGCGCTGCCCGCAGCACCACCCGGATCAGTAGTCGGCCCACCGTTTGTCCCCATCGTGGATCGCTTCGGCTTTCAGCGGACGGGTCAGACGGAATACCGGTGTCGGATGGCTGTTGTCGGCGAGCGTCAGGCGCAACTGCAGTGAGCTGCCGCCGGGTTCCTGCATCTGCGGATGCCACGCGGTCAGCGTGTAGCTTCCGCCCGGCAGGCCATGCAGCAGCAGCTGACCCGAATCATCGCTGCGCCCGAAGAATGGCGAGTCGGTTACATAGATGTAACCAATCATGCCGTCATGAATGTTGCACCCCAGGGTCACCAGGCCCGGGTGGTCGAATACGACCGGCGGATACTTGTGACCCGCATACAGCGACAGCTTGAAGGTCTTCGCGGCCGAAAACGAGTAGACCTGGTGCTGGATCTGGTCGCTGTTCGGGAAGTCCACCCCGGTCCCGGTCTGGATCACGAGTATCCGGGGCACGAACTGCATGTGCTGCTGATCCATGGTCGCGGCGCGCATCACGTGCTTATCGGTCGGGACGGTGTCGGACTGCGCGACGAGCACGATACCGGCGACGCCGTGGCCGGCACTGTCGAGCACCGTGACCGTCATGTCGGCTGACGCGGCCGAGCGGCTCCAGCCGCCGACTACGGCGTACAACGCGATGCCCGCCAGCGCTACGCCGGCACCGGGCGCGCCGCGCCCGGCCCTGTGAACTGTTGCCTTGATGCGCATAATCGAAGGTCCGAGCGGCGGGCAGCCGATCTGTCGATACATGACCCGATTAGCGTTGCCCACACCCAGTGTCATCGCGACGCCGCAGTTCACACTCTGGCGCGCGCGCGCGCATGCGCTCACCGCGGAGCGTGATCGGTTTGGCAATCCGGGGGCGGGTGCTGGTGCCGGCGTGCAGGTCGCCGGCGCGCTTTCCGAAGCGCCGCAGTGATGTGGAAGCGACGCGAGCCGGTCGCTGCGCGCCGCTACCGGATCGCGCCGGCCGTCAGGGAGCGGCGGCTTCGATCACAACTTCCAGCGTGACCTCGTCGCCGACCAACGGCACCGCCTTGCCCATGTTGAACTCCGAGCGCTTGACGGTGGCGGTGGCGTCCGCCCCGATCGCGTCTTTCTTCATCATGTTCATCCCGTGCTTGAATGACGTCACGGTCAGGGTCACCGGCTTGGTGACGCCCTTGACGGTCAGATTACCCTCGATGCTGGCCGGCGTGTCGCCGTTGAACTTGATCGACGTTGACTTGAAGGTGGCGGTGGGAAATTCCGTGGTATCGAGATAGTCGGCGCCCTGAATGTGTCCATTGAACAGATCCGAGCCGGTATCGACCGACTTGGCGTCGATGACGACATCCACCGACGCCGTCCTGGCGGCCGGGTCGTAGTTCACGGTGGCCTTGACGGTGTTGAAGCGCGATTCCTGGGTCGAGAATCCCAAATGGTTGTACGAGAAGCGCACGAAGGTGTGATTCGCGTCGCTGGTAAAGGCCACCGGCGCCGCGAACGCAGCGCTAGTGAGGGCGACCGACATGAAAGAGGCCGTGGCCGCCAGTTTCAATGGATGCATCGGGAGTTCTCCGGGGATCTTGGGGATGCGCATCTTAGGGCTTTCTGCCGCGACGGCACAATTTGTGCGGGCCGGTCCTGCTGCCTTCCGGTTGCCAGGTGATCGCCCCGCCGATAGCGCCCCGCACGCCCCGCCGCTAATCCTCGGCGAAATCCGACTCGGGATCGATATCCACCGGCACGTCGTGCGCCGCCTCGAGTGCCCGGCCCAGCTCGGCGGGCATGGAACCGTACCGGACAAACCAGGCTTCGGTGCGTGCCCGGTCCCCGCTTGCCTCCTGTAGCAGCAGTTCCCGGGCCAGATCGGCGACCGCACCCGGCATGCGATCGAGTTCGATGCGGTAGCGGCCGGTGGCCGGATCGCGCGCGAGGACAGCGCGCGCAGCGAAGTAATTGAATTCCATCATCTCGGCGCGGCCATGCGCCTCGGCGATGCCAAAGCGGACGGTGCGCAAGATGCCGGCCACATGGGAGATGTAACAACCGTTGAGTTTTTCCGGGGCAATGATCCCATGATCGACCAGCCACTTGAGGCCGAACAGACCGACGATATCGGCCTTGGCCTCTTCGAGTCCCGAGTAGGCGGCGCCGATCGCGGCGCGGATATCCTGCTTGCCGCCGCCCGGGCGCGCGAACGCCGGGCCGAGACCGTGCGCGATCTCATGCATGATCGTGGTCGTAAGATAGCCTTCGGCCGAGGCCTGCACCGCCTGATCAGTCGTCAGCAGCCGCTGCGCGATCGGCAGAATCACCTGGTCCACGCGTGCGTCCATGAAGTTCTTGAAGAAGATCTTCTTCGAACCGCGCTGTTCGTGTACCCGCGGATCGTTGGGCAGATTGTCCGCCACCGCCTGGTAGCCGTGGCGCAGGTCCCCGGCCCGGAATGGCGCGTCCACGATCTCCATCGGCGAGCGCAAGCCCTTCTTCGACGGCCGGTCTTCGGCCGCGAGCGGCAGCGCGTCCTGGATATCGGGGAGGTATTGCTGGTAGAGATCCAGCTTGTGGCTTTCGACGTCATTGCGAATCAGCACCGCGGCGCCATAGGACGTCCTGACTCCGAGTAGGTCATCCAGATAGGTCTCATAGGGCGCGAAGATCAGGTCGATCTCGGGACTGTCCAGATCGAGCCACGCCAGATCGCTCCGGTAGTAGTCGTCGCTGAGCAGCGCATCGGCGCGCAGGCGCAGATAGTTTGCGAATGCCGCATCGTCCGACAGCGCGGCGGCCTCACGCAGCAGCTCCGCCATCGGCTGCAGCCACTGCCGGTAGGCGACGTGATAGGGCACGGCTTCGAGCACCGCGCCCTTGCGCCGAATGATCGAGCGCGAATCGTACAGCGCAGTCCTGTCTTCGGGGTGGGCCGCAACGTAACTCTCGAACTGCGCGCGCGTCAGGTCGGCGGGATACAGATTGCGGCCCGGTGGCAGGGGCGTCGTGCCGACGAACGGGGCATTGTTGCGGATCAGATCGTAACGGCTGCCATTGATGCGCAGGAAACGACGCAGGTCCTGGGCCTCGGCGCTGGTCCTGCCCCGCAGCTGCCGATACAGCCCCAGCCCGTCCGGGTCGCTCTGCTGCCAGTAGATACGGTCCAGATAGCGACCGGCTGCCACCAGCTTGCCGACCATCCTGCGCTCGCGGGCATTCAGGGCCGTGGCATCGAACGGCATGTGCACGCGCTTGAACCTTGCGAGCTCACCCGACAGGTCCGGCGCCACGACCGGGTTGGCGGGTGCGGCGGCGGCAGTCGTCGGTTCGGCGCCCACAGCGCGCTCGCCGGCCATCATGCCGGCGAGCACCAGCGTGAGCAGCGACGCGTACCGCCACCGATGCGCCGCCACCGCATGCAGGCTCATCCGGTTCATGGCGGCAAGGCAACGGGGCGTCGCGCCGACCGCAGGGCCGGCGCGGCGTTGTCAGAGACGTCTCGCATTCCGGGCGTAGCGCGAATCAGAACGCCAGCGACAGATTGCGCGCAGCGCCGGCTACCGGCGCGGGCATGGCGCCTTCGATCGCGAGCAGCCGAAGCTTGGTGCTCACTCCGCCGCGGGCGGAGAAGCCGCCGCTGGCGCCGCCCGCCGCCAGCACGCGGTGACACGGCACGATGATCGGGAACGGATTGCGCGCCATTGCCTGCCCGACTGCGCGCGCAGCGTGGCGGTCGCCGCACAGCGCGGCCACCTCGCCATAGGCGAGGGTACGGCCCGGAGCGATCTGGCGCACGATCGCATAGACGCGGCGGTGAAAGGGCGGCACCGCCGTGAGGTCGAGCCGCGCGTGCTGCAGATCGCGCGGCTCGCCGGCGAGCAGGCCGACGATGTCGTCGATGACGCGTCGGATCTCGGCGGCAGGGGGTTGCAGGCAGGCTGCGCCGTGGGCGCGCAGCAGGCGCGCACGCGTGGCCGATTCGCTGCCCTCGGGCAGCTGCAGTGCCACGATGCCGCGCGCGCCCCAGGCGATGCCGCAGGCGCCGATCGCGGTCTGAAACAGCGTGTAAGAGGATTCCTGCATGCCTGTGGCAGAGCCGACCCGGGGCAAGCAGTATAGCGCTGCCGCCACGGCGCCTGCGCCGTCGATCGCCCTGTGCCAGCTGTGGCGACTGGGCGTAGACTGCGCTCATGCCCCTTGAGAATTTCCACCCGGCGGTCGCCAGCTGGTTCACGAGACAATTTTCGCTGCCGACCGCGCCGCAGCTGGCCGCGTGGCCCGCGATCGCCAGCGGGCGTGACGCGCTGATTGCCGCACCCACCGGATCGGGCAAGACGCTGGCGGCGTTCCTGGCCGCGATCGACGCACTGGTGCGCCAGGGGCTGGCCGGTGAGCTCGCCGATGCGACGCAGGTGGTCTATGTTTCCCCGCTCAAAGCGCTGTCGAACGACATCCGGCGCAACCTCGAGCTGCCGCTCGCAGGCATCGCGGCCGAACTGGCAGCGCTCGGCCTGACCGCGCCGCCCATTCGCGCGCAGGTCCGCACCGGGGATACTTCACCGGCCGAACGCGCCGCTATGCGCCGCTCGCCGCCGCACATCCTAGTGACCACGCCGGAGTCGCTGTACCTGTTGCTGACCAGTGAGTCGGGCCGGCGGATGCTGGCCACGACCCGGGCGGTGATCGTGGATGAGATTCACGCGGTGGCGCCGAGCAAGCGCGGCGCGCATCTGGCGCTCACGCTCGAGCGACTGGCGCAGCTGTGCGGCCGGCCGCCGCAGCGGATCGGCCTGTCGGCGACCCAGAAGCCGATCGAAGACGTGGCCCGATTCCTGGTCGGTGTACGGCCAGGCGCCCTCACGAGCGGCGCTGACGCGGTGGATGATGCCGCATCGGACTGCGTGATCATCGACAGCGGCCATGTTCGCGGGCGCGATCTGGCGCTGGTGCTGCCGGATGCGCCGCTCGAGCCGATCATGTCGAACGAGGTCTGGGAAAACCTCTACGACCAGCTCGCTCGGCTGGTCGAACAGCACCGCACGACACTGATCTTCGCCAACACGCGTCGCATGGTCGAGCGCGTCACGCGGCATCTGAGCGAGCGCATTGGCGAGGATCATGTCGCTGCACATCACGGCAGCCTGGCAAAGGAGCAGCGCCTGCGATGCCGAGCAACGCCTCAAGAGCGGCACCCTGCGCGCGCTGGTGGCGACCGCGTCGCTCGAGCTGGGCATCGACATCGGCGAGGTCGAACTGGTGTGCCAGCTCGGTACGCCCCGCTCGATCGCCACCTTGCTGCAGCGAGTCGGCCGGGCCAATCACGCAATCCGCGGCGTACCCAAGGGCCGGCTGTTTCCCCTCAGCCGCGACGACCTGGTCGAGTGCACCGCGCTGCTCGATGCGGTGCGTGCCGGTGAGCTCGATGCCCTGAGCATTCCGCCGCAGCCGCTCGATGTGCTGGCGCAGCAGCTGGTGGCCGAGGTCAGCGCGCGCGAGTATGGCGAGGACGAGCTGTATGCTCTGGTGCGGCGCGCGTGGCCCTATCGCGCACTGGCGCGCCCGGACTTCGACGCAGGTGCTGCGGATGCTCGGCCGACGGCGTCAGCACGCGCCGCGGCCGCCAGAGCGCCTATCTGCACCGCGACGCGGTCAATCGCCGCGTACGCGCACGCCGCGGCGCGCGCCTGACCGCGATCACCTGCGGCGGCGCCATCCCGGACAATGCCGACTACCAGGTGGTGCTCGAGCCGAGCGGCACGTTCATCGGTACCTTGAACGAGGATTTCGCAGTCGAGAGCCTGGCCGGCGACGTGTTTCAGCTCGGCAACTGCTCCTATCGCATCCTGCGGGTCGAGGCCGGGCGCGTGCGGGTCGAGGACGCCAAGGGTCAGGCGCCGACGCTGCCGTTCTGGCTCGGCGAAGCCCCGGCACGCAGCGCCGAACTCTCGGCGGCGGTATCGGACCTGCGCGCGCGAGATCGATGCCTCGCTGCCGCTGATCGACGCGGCGACCATCGCGCGCAGCATCGAACAGGCGATGCAGCGCCACCAGCTCGATCAGGCGGCGGCGCGCCAGCTGGTGGAATACCTGGCGGCGGCCAAGGCGGTGCTCGGCCAATTGCCGACGCAGCGGCGGGTCATCATCGAGCGCTTCTTCGATGAGGCCGGCGACATGCACCTGGTGATCCATGCGCCGTTCGGTGCCCGCATCAACCGCGCCTTCGGCCTGGCGCTGCGCAAGCGCTTCTGCCGCGCCTTCAACTTCGAGCTGCAGGCGGCCGCGACCGAGGACGCGATCGTGCTGTCGCTCGGCGAGACCCACAGCTTCGAGCTCGCAGCAGGTGCCGCGATTTCTCCACAGCGCCAGCGTCGAGCCGCTGTTGATCCAGGCGCTGCTCGATGCACCTCTGTTCAGCACCCGCTGGCGCTGGAACGCGACCATCTCACTGGCCATCCGCCGCTCGCGCGCCGGCAAGAAGACGCCCGCGCCACTGCAGCGCATGGCGGCGGAAGACCTGATCGCGGTGGTGTTTCCCGATCAGCTGGCGTGCGCCGAAAACCTGAGCGGCG
Source organism: uncultured Gammaproteobacteria bacterium (assembly GCA_963701975.1). Taxonomy (GTDB): domain Bacteria; phylum Pseudomonadota; class Gammaproteobacteria; order Steroidobacterales; family Steroidobacteraceae; genus FEN-1191. The sequence continues at coordinate 594,062 of OY969692.1, read as the reverse complement.
AGCGTGAGATTCCCGACCATCCGCTGGTGCGCCAGACCGTGTTCGACAGCCTGCATGAAGCGATGGACAGTCGACGGGCTGATCACGCTGCTGCGCGCGATCGAGCGCGGCGAGGTGCAGGTGATCGCGCGCGATCTGCCGCAGCCCTCGCCGCTGGCACAGGAGATTCTGCAGCGCCCGTCCCTACGCCTATCTGGACGACGCGCCGCTCGAGGAGCGGCGCACGCAGGCGGTGGCGGCGCGGCGCTGGCTCGATCCGGAGATCCGCCGCGCAGTTCGGACAGCTCGATGCGGCGGCGATCGCGGCGGTGCGCAGCGAGGCGTGGCCGGGTGCCGAGACGGCCGATGAGCTGCACGATGCACTGATGCTGCTCGGCGTGATCACTGGACCCCGAGTGCGACGCCGGTGCGCAGCTCGCAGCGCCGTTCGCCGTGCTGGTCGAGTAGCGCCGCGCGACGCGAGCTGCACCGCAGCGCAGCGCCGGTTCTGGGTCGCCGCCGAGCAGCTGCCGATGATCCGGGCGCTGTACGTGCCGGGCGTGACCACGCCAGCGCTGCGAGATACCCGCGGACTACGCGAGCCGCGCTGGGAGCCGGCCGACGCACTGCGCGAGCTGCTGCGCGGGCGCCTGCAGGCGATCGGGCCGACCAGCGCGCAGGCGCTCGCGCGCATGCTGGCGCAGCCGTCGGCTCGCGATCGAGACTGCGCTGATCGCGCTCGAGGCCGAAGGATTCGTGATGCGCGGGCACTTCACGCCGCGGCGCCAGCGAGCTCGAATGGTGCGAGCGGCGGCTGCTGGCGCGCATTCATCGCTACACGATCAAGTCGTTGCGCGCCGAGATCGAGCCGGTCGTCGAGCGGCGATTTCATGCGCTTCCTGCTCGACTGGCAGGGCGTGACCGCGCAGCCGCGGCCGGAGGGCGTCGGCCAGCCTTGAGCGCATGATCGAGCAGCTCGAAGGCTTTCGAAATCGCCGCGATCGCGTGGGAGAGCGATGTGCTGCCCGCGCGGCTGCAAGCGACTACGACGGCGCCTGGCTCGACAGTCTGTGTCTGTCGGGGCGTGCCTTCTGGGCGCGCCTGGAGCCGCCGCACGAGCTGCCGGCAGCGGCCGGTGCGCGCCACGCCGATTGCGCTGCTGACGCGCAAGCATCGCGCGCTATGGCAGCAGCTGTCGGAAGCGCGCCAGCCCGAGCCGCAGACACAGCTCTCGGCCGATGCGCGCGCGATGGCCGAGTTTCTGCAGCGCCATGGCGCCTCGTTCTTCGACGAGATAGTGCAGGGCGCCGGGCTGCTGCCGGCGCAGGCGCGAAGGTGCTCTGGGCGGAGCTGGTGGCGGCGGGGCTCGCGAGCGCCGACAGCTTCGCCGGCCTGCGCGCGCTGCTGCTGCCGATGCAGCGCAAGCGCAAGCTGGCGCGCGCGGACGGCGCGCTGACCTGTTCGGCCTCGCCGAGGCCGGGCGCTGGAGCCTGGTGCGCCGTTCGATGGCGCAGCTCCGGCGCCGCCGCCGTGGGGGCGGACGATGCGCTCGAGGCGCTCGCCTGGCTGCTGCTGCGCCGTTATGGCGTGGTGTTCCGGCGCCTGCTGAGCGCGCGAAGCCGAATGGCTGCCGCCGTGGCACCAGCTGCTGCGTGCCCTATCGTCGGCTCGAGGCGCAGGGGCTATCCGCGGCGGCCGCTTCGTGGCCGGCGTGAGCGGCGAGCAGTACGCGCTGCCCGAAGCGGTCGGTGCGCTGCGCGCGATCCGCAAGCGCGCGGCCGATGGCGCCTTCGTTGCGCTGAGCGGAGCCGATCCGCTCAACCTGGCTGGTATCGTCACGCCCGGCCCGCGACTGGCTGCGCTTGCAGGCAACCGGCTGCTATTGCAGGACGGGGTCACGGTCGCGACCTATGCCACCGGCGAAGTGCAGTTCCACCGGGAAATGCCGCCGCATCAGCAGTGGCAGGCGCGCAATGCGCTGCTGCGCAAGCTCACCCGCGCCGGACTGGCCCAGACCGGCTGAGCTGTCGGGCGGCTATCGATCGCTCGCCCGGACCACGCCGGAACGAACCAGGTCCGATTCCCAGCGCCGCGACTGCTGACGCCGCACCGCCGACTGGATCAGCGCGGCGGGAATCTCACCGTCCAGGCCCACGCCCACGCCGCGGGGCAGGGTGTCGGCCGGCAGCAGCGCCAGCTGCTCCAGGGCAGCCCGTGTCGGGCTGCCGGGTTTGTCGCGCTCGGCATCGTAATCGCCCAGGGAGTAGGCCCCCTGCGGGTGGCGGTACAGGTTCGGCAGAAACCACAGATATGGCGAATCCGACAGAAAGGCCGCGAGCGTGCTGAATGACGACATCGAGCATACCAGCAGGTCAGCGCCCGCCAGCGCCAGCACGTCCGAGCAGTCACCGGGCCCAAGATCGTTGGTCGTGATGCAGTGCCATTGATCGGTGAGCGGGCGCAGCTGCTCCTCGGAGCCGTCGGTGATCAGCAGCAGCTGCCAGCCATCGCCGAGCGCGCGATCGAGCGCGCGCGCGAGTGCGCACAGCCATTCGATCGGCAGCGAGATGTTCGCGGCGCGGTGATAGTCGGGTATGCTGGCTGCGGGCGAGAAGTCGCCGAGCCGCACGTGCATGCCCACGATCAGCTTGTGCGGATCGATGCGCCCGCGCAGTTGCAGCAGGTTGTTCGCGGCATAGCGGCTCTGATAGAGCGTGCAGTGGATGAAGTCGCGCGCCGCCTGCACGTGGTGGTAGCCGCCCCAGAGTCCGTGCGTCACCAGCACGTAGGCGCGCCGCCGGTGCAGGCGATGGGCGTCGGCGAAGCCGTGGAGGGCGCTCACCACGTCGCCGCCGCCGTGCGCCAGGTAGTCCGATTCGGTGAACTCGACCACCGGCAACAGGTATTCGAGCGCGCGGTGATAGATCCAATCATCCGGCGGGGTATGAAAGTGTCGCCAATAGGCGCGCCGGTTCATTCCGAAAGCGGGCGGCAGCAGCCTGGCGTTCAGCACCTGCGAGGCGAGGAAAGCTCGCGCCCACGGCAGCAACTCGTTGCCCAGGCCGTAGCCGCGGTTCTTCACCCGCGACAGGCAATAGCGCAGGTTAAGGCTCCAGCGGCCCGTCATGGGACCTCAATCCGGCGCTGAAGGCTCCACGCGGCCAGATCGAGCTCGACCGGCGCACAGCTTTCAATCTGCTGCGCTGTGGCGCCGGCGCGCATCGCCGCCGGCTGGTAGATGGTATCTGCGAGCCTTTGCACGCGTTCCTGCATCGACCCCTCGAGACCACCGGGACGGTTGTAGCCATAGTAACCGGCGTGGAAGGCGCGCGGCACGCACGGGTACGCGATCGGTTGCCGCGACTGCTCCTGAATGCGGCGTATCAGGCCGTCCTGCTCGACGAATCCCAGGCCGACCGCACTCGCGGGAAAATGCCGGCGGATGTATTTCTTGGGTTGACGAAAATACGCGATATTCACGTGCGGCGCGATCATCGTTTGCAGTACGTGCTTGTCGAAGCACACCCCGGTCGAGCAGAAATCCCCGCTGCTCAGATAGTAACCCTCGAGCTCGTCGGGAAGGTTCACGGTGCGGTTCGGATTCTTCACGCTGATCGAGCAGAACAGCGCACCGGCGGCGGCATGCACGGCGCGGTGCCAGCGAAAGAAATCACGCGCGACCATGATGTCTTCTTCGACCAGGAAGACGAAGCGGTTCGCTGCGGTGGCGGCCCGCAGGTACCCGAGCAGCAGATTGGCGCTCTGCTTGGTACGCCGGAACGGGCAGGGAACCGGCAGATGAATCTCGTAACTCGCGAGCCGGTCGGCGAACGAGCGGATGACCTCGAGATTGTCGGGGGAGAACCCGGTATCGGGCCTGAACAGCACGTGCACCGCGCCGATGCCTTCGGCACGGGTCAGGTTATCCAGACAATGCCACAGGAATTCGGGGCGCCGCCAGCACGGCAGCAGTACGACGTCCTTCTCGCTGCCAGGGTGGGTCAAGTCCACCCGCGAGGCGTCGAGCACGGCGCGCCGGAAATTCCACCACGTGCGAACGCGGCTCAGCACGGCCGCACGCGGGAGCGATGGCCAGCGCTTGATCCGGAAGGGCGGGCCGCTTCAGCGCTCCCAGTGCCCGGGCGCGTAATGAAAGTGCGGCCCGTTGCCAACCCAGGCGTCGGGGACCCAATGAAAGCCGCGACGTTCGACGAGCCAGTGCCCACCCACCCAAACGTGACGATGACCCCGCCATGCCCAGTATCCGGGCGCCCAGACGTAACCCGGACGCGGCGCCGGGACCACTTCGACCCGCGGCGGCGGCGGTGCTACGTCAATCTCGATATCGACGGCCGCTGAGCCGACCGCCGGTGCGATGCTTGCCGCCGCAGCGAGCCCCAGGGTCGCGAGCCAGAGTTTGCGCGTCATTACTCGGTACTCCTTAAAGATGCCAAAACTGAAAGCCTGGCCCAGGCCGCGGCACCAGTTGTCGGTGTCGCCAGGCGGGCGAATCTCATCGGCCCGTACTGGTTTTGTCAACGCTTGGTCCGGCCGCTCGGTTGACCGATCGAGATCGCATGCCGGGCTGACGCGGTGTCAGTCACTGCTGACGGTGACGCGGCGTGGTGCGGTAGCGTCGAGCGTGCGTGCTTCAGTCTCCGTTCAGCGGCTCGGGTCCAGAATGCGCTCGCATGAGGAGCCCACAATGATTACGCGTGTTGCGATTCCACTGCTGCTGTTGCCGCTGTTGGCGCTGACCCTGCCGCTGATGTTCGCGTGGGCGTGGGTACAGGAGGCCATCAGTGACCGCGCCGCGAGCGAGCAGCCGCCGGCTCGGGCCTGAACCCGCCGGTGGTCCGACTGGCTTCCACATCTCGCGGGATGGGGACATCGTTTCTGAATATGGCGATTCCAGTGCAGTCGGCCCGATGAATGTTTCAATAACGATACAATTAGGCCCTTTCTGAACCTGCGGCGGGCCCGGTGCGATCGTTGTCCGGCAGCGCAAATCTCGCCGCCTCCGTGCGGATCCATTGCATGAACGCCTTGACGGCGGGCAACCCCTGGGCCCGGGCTGGACAGACCAGCCAGTAGCCTTCCTCTAACTGCAGCGCCCGCGAGCTGGCACGCACCAGCACGCCGGCGGCGATTTCATCAGCGACCAGGCTCCATCGAGCGAGCACCAGCCCCGCACCCTGTACCGCCATGCGTACCACCGCCACCGAGGCATCGAACACGGCCCCGCGCAGCCCGCCCGCCTCCTGCGCGCCGCGCCCATCGAACAGCCACATTGTCCAGGGTTCGCTGACGCTGTGCAGGAGCGGGTAACGGCGCAGGTCGTCGGCGGCGCGCAGCGGGCCGAACTTGCGGTAGAGCGCCGGCGAACACACCGGCAGCACCCATTCATCCAGCAGCTTTTCGCTGCGCAGGTTCGCATAGCCGCCTTTGCCGAAGCGCACCGCGGCGTGAAAATCCTCGCGCACGAAATCCACCGGCTGATCGGAAGCATGCAGGTGCAGGTCCACCTCGGGGTGGCTGACGCGGAAACGTTCCAGACGCGGCAGCATCCACTGCTGCAGGAACGAGGCGATGGTGCTGACTCGCAGCGGACCGGCGCTCCGGTCGCGGCGCACGTCATCAACCGCGTGCTCGAGCTGCTCCAGCGCCTCGCGAACCCGCGGCAACAACGCCGCACCCTCGGCGGTCAGATGCACCTGGCGGCCGTCGCGGCGGAACAGCGGCCGCGACAGGTACTCCTCGAGCGAGCGGATCTGAAGGCTCGCCGCGCTGGTGCTGACCCCGAGGGCGTCGGCCGCGCGCGTGAAATTCAGGTGGTGGGCGACCGCAATGAACACGCGCAGGCTGCCCAACGGCAGCCTGCGCACGGACGGAGGCGACGAGCGGCGCGCGGCGGGCCGCGTGCGGATCGATCTTGCGTGCTTCTGGGCGGCGATGCTCCCACTCCCGCGCGCTGGCGCTGCGCAATCGTCGGCTCGCGCCGGGCCGCGAGCGCCATCTGCCGTTCATGGTAAGCGCTGACGGCGGGGCGATCCACCTGCGCCACGGCCTGAGCGATCGCGGCGCGGATGCAGGGCCGGTAATCGGGCGGGACCAGTTCCGACACCGTCAGATCGCGTGCGCCGCAGGTGCCGCCGGCGGCGGCCGCGATCCGGTGGTAGAGGCCGCGCCGTGCGCGGGCCGATCCAGATTCAGATCCGCGTAGCGCACGCTGATCGAGCGCTGCGAGCCGGCGCCAGCCGTATCGGCCGCGAACAGTGCGCCCTCACCGGCGCACAGCAGCAATGCCGCGAGACTAGCCAGCAGGAATTTGGCGATGGTGGACATGTGGATCTCCTGTTCTGCGTGAAAGAGCTGGCAGACAGGATGCGCGGGCGTGCCGTGGCCGGATTGCAAAGCGCTCATGTCGCGTTGAGATTTGCTCAACGTTCGCAAAAGCTCGCAGAACCCGGCCTTTGGCGCCCGCGCGCCGATGCGCCTATCATCGGCGCCGCATGACTGAGAACCCACCGATGCCGGGGATTCGCCGCATCGCGCACCTGGACATGGACGCGTTCTATGCGTCGGTCGAGCTGCTGCGCTACCCGGAACTGCGCGGACTTCCGGTGGTGATTGGCGGCAGCCGACGGCGTCTCGGTCCGGCCGATGCCGCGCCCGGTCAGCATGCACGACTGCGCGACTACGTCGGTCGCGGCGTGGTGACGACCGCGACCTATGCGGCGCGGGCGTTCGGGGTGCATTCGGCGATGGGACTGATGAATGCCGCACGGCTGTGTCCGGATGCAATTCTGTTGCCGGTGGATTTCGACGAGTACCGGCGGTATTCACGGCTGTTCAAGGCCGTGATCGCCGAACTGGCGCCGGTGGTCGAGGATCGCGGGGTCGACGAGGTCTATATCGACTTCGGTGCCGCCGGGGGTGGCACTGAGATGGGCGGCAGGACGCTCGCGCTTCGCATCCAGCGTGCCATCTACGAGCGCACCGGCCTGACCTGCTCGATCGGCGTGGCACCAAACAAGCTGATCGCCAAGATGGCGAGTGAGTTCCAGAAGCCGAATGGCATCTCGATCGTCTATGAGTCGGAACTGGCGCAACGGATCTGGCCGCTGCCCTGCCGGCGCATCCATGGCATCGGCCCGCGCATGAGCGCACGGCTCGAGCAGCTCGGCATCGGCAGCATCGGTGAACTGGCGCGCTGCGAGCGCGGTTGGCTGGTGCAGCACTTCGGCCGCAACCAGGGTAGCTGGATGTACCAGGCCGCCTGGGGTTGGGACGAGCGGCCGGTGGTGACCGAGAGCGAGCCGGTGTCGATGAGCCGCGAGACCACCTTCGAGCGCGATCTGCACGCGGTGCGCGATCGGGCCGAATTGCGCGGATTGTTCACCGCACTGTGCGAGCAGGTGGCCGGCGATCTGCAGCGCCACGGCTACGTCGGCAAGACCATCGGCGTCAAGCTGCGCTATGACAATTTTCAGCGCGCCACGCGCGACCAGACCATCGACGGCTATACCAACGATGCCGCGCTGATCCGGCGCACAGCCGGGCTGTGCCTGAAGCGCGCGCCGCTCGAGCGCCGTCTGCGCCTGCTCGGCGTCAAGGTCGCGGGTCTGGTGCGCAGCGATTCGGCAGCGCTCGAGATCGCGCCGGCAGCCCTGCCGGCCGAGCTGTCATTGTTCTAGCGCCCGGCGGCGTGCTTCATGTGACTGCGGACGTCCCGGCCGCCGTGTCGCTGCTCCATACCGGCTCGATGCGGATCTGCGCGCTTACCGAGTGCGCGATGTAGCACTCTTCATGGGCGCGATGGTGCATCGCTTCGGTCTGCTCGCGCGTAGGCAGCGGCTTGCCCGAAAACTGCGCCTCGGGACGCAGCGTCACCGTGCTGATGCACCACCTGCCATCGGCATTCCTCTCCATGATTCCGCTGGCCTGGTCGCGATAACGATCGATCCGGAACCCGCGTTTCGCGGCAATGGACAGAAACCAGAGCATGTGGCAGCTCGACAGCGCGGCGACGAACGCCTCTTCGGGGTCGATCGCGGCCGGATCCGACAACGGCACCGGCACCGAGTGCGGCGAGGACGAGCCCGGCACCTCGAGGCCGCCATCGAAGCGCCAGCGGTGTCTGCGGGAGTAGCGGTTGTCGGTGAACACCGCCTCGCCCCGTTCCCAGATGACGTCGGCCGAGTACTGTGCCACAGCTGCTCCAGGGCGCGCAGCCCGGCGTGAGGCGCGCGAGGGCAGCTTAGCGCATCGTCACGGCGCTTGCGCATGCCTGCGATCGTATCGATCATGGTCGCCGTCATCGTGACAGCGGGAAGAAATCGGCGTGAGTGTGAACCCCGGCAGGCGGCGACCGCCTGGCGCACAACGCGCGCGCAAGCGCCCGGCCGCGGCCGAAGGCCGCGGCGCGGGCAACGGCACTGAGCGCCGCCCTCACGTCAGCCTGGGACGGCTGAGCGGCCATCTCGACCATGCGCTGCGACTGGCCCAACTCGCGGTATCCGCGCGTTCGGCCAGGCTACTGTCCCGCTTCGACCTGAAGCCAGGGCAGTTCGCCGCGCTGATCGTCATTGATCGAAATCCGGGCCTGCGCGCCACCGATGCCTGTCGCGTGCTGGGCCTGCAGAAGGCGAATTTCGCGCCGCTGCTGCGCGGCTTCGAGCGGCGCGGGCTGGTACAACGGCGGCGCTTCGCGCTCGATCGACGCACCCAGCGCCTGCAACTCACCGCAACCGGCGTGCGCCTGCTGGTGCGTGCGCGCCGGGCGCATGGGCGCGAGCAACGCGCGCTGCGCGCTGCGCTGGGCGCAGCGGCAACGCGGCATCTGATCGCACAACTGCTCGAGATCGCCCGGCGGGGCTGACGCCCGGAGCGCACCGTTCACGCGCCAGCGCCGATTCCTCCACGGCGCGGCTTCGCTCCGGGTCCGCCGATCGCTGTGAACCACAGTGTTATCTGCTTGTCACAGCATCATCACTGCCGGCTGACATAGACTCGATGACGCAATCCCAGCGGCAGTCCTGCTCATCCAAGGAGTGTGTCATGGCGCTACAACTCGGCGATATCGCACCGGATTTCGAGGCCGACAGCACCGTCGGCAAGATCAGGTTTCACCAGTGGCTCGGCAAGTCCTGGGGCGTGCTGTTTTCGCATCCGAAGGATTACACGCCGGTGTGCACCACGGAGCTCGGCGTGACCGCCAAGCTCAAGGGCGAATTCGAAAAGCGCGGCGTCAAGGTGATCGGACTGTCGGTCGACTCGCTCGAGGACCACGTCGGCTGGAAGCGCGACATCGAGCAGACCCAGCACGCCACGGTGGATTTTCCCATGATCGCCGACCCGCAGATGGAAGTGGCGAAGCTCTACGGCATGATTCATCCGAATGCGAGCGACCGTTTCACCGTGCGCAGCGTGTTCGTGATCGATCCGAACAGGAAGATCCGGCTCACGGTCAACTATCCGGCCAGCACTGGCCGCAACTTCGACGAGATCCTGCGGGTGATCGATTCGCTGCAGCTCACCGACAAGTTCAAGGTGGCGACGCCGGCGAACTGGCAGCAGGGCGAGGATGTGATCATCGTCCCGTCGGTCAGCAACGACGATGCGAACCGGCTATTCCCTTCTGGCTGGAAGGAACTGAAGCCGTATCTGCGCGTCGTGCCGCAGCCGCGCGGCTAGTTGGTGCCGGCGTCAGCGCGGTGCGGCGAATTCCTGCACCCAATAGATGCGCGGCGTACCGCTGCCGCTGGCAGCGTACGCGATGCCTGATTCACGGAAGCGCGGGTCCATGATGTTCTCGCAATGCGCCGGACTCGCAAGCCAGCCCGCGACCGCATCGGCCGCGGTCTGCGGCCCCGAGGCAATATTTTCGCCGACGATCTGGTAGTGATAGCCGGTGGCCGTGACGCGCTGCGCCGGCGTGCTGCCGTCGTGGCCCTCGTGGGCGAAGTAGTCGTGGCTGAGCATGTCCTGTGCGTGCGCTTCGGCCGCGAGACGCAGCAGCGGACTCGCCTGCAGCGGTGCTGCTGCCGCGAACGTCCGGCTGCCGCAGCGCCGCGGCAGCGCGCGCGCGCGATTGATTCGCAGCAGCAGCTCCCGTGCGATCGCGTCGGCATCGGAGCGAACCGGCGGCGCGAATGGCGCCGCGATGATGATCCAGATGTCGTGGCCACGCTGGAAGCTGCCGAGATCGACGTAGCTCGGGTCGGTGAGTTCGGCGCAGAGCCTGCCGGTCAGTGCCCGCTGTATCGCGGACGCATCGCCGCTGACATGCAGCGCGGCGGACCGTTGCTCGCGGTAACCAGACTGCTCGACCGCGGACTTGAGATTGGCGCCGCGCGACCATTGCAACGCGGCGGCGTTCAGGGTGCGGTTGTCTCGCAGCACCGTGCCGATGCCGACGTGACCGCCACAGCCGTGGCTGCGCAGGGTGCGCGCCACGGCCGGCGCGCTGCCGGCGAGGCTCGCGCCCGGCGCAGCGGTCGGGCCCGGCGAGGCAGCAGCGGCGCCAAGGGCGCTGACCCAGACAAGCAGGGCGCCCACCGCTGCCGCCGCAGCGCGATCAGACGCGCTGAGCATGGCGCGCGGCGAGCGCAACGACGGCCGCGCCGTCAGGGGGCAATGAGCACTTCGCGCTCCGCATCCGGCCGCGCGGGATCGTGTTCTTCGGTGTTGAACGACACCAGCACCGTCGGCTTCGTTCCGGTGTTCCTGAAGGCATGCGCGGTCCCCGGAGGAAACACGAAGCGCCAGGCTTCCCCGAGCGGCACGTGCCGTTCTTCGATCTGCCCGCCGCTGCGATAGCGCACCAGCGCGGGTCCGAGCACCGCGGTCACTTCGGTGCCGCGTGGATGGCGATGATTGCCGCGGATCATTCCAGGATCCGTCACCACGGCGTGCACGTTGCGCCAACCGGCCAGCAGCACCGGTTCGAGCGGCTCGAACACCGCGCCGCGCCCGTCGGCGTGCACCTCGAGCTTGCGGATCTCGACGACAGCAGGCGGCGGCATCGGCATCACTGCGACCGGTCAGCGACCGGTCAGCGACCGTAGTGCGCCGTGATGCTGGCCTTCGCCAGCGTGTTGGCATGGATCATGAAGCCCACCATGGCCGCGCTGGCCCCGTCCGGCACGTCGATCTTCTCGGACTTGAGCGCGTAGACCGTGAAGATATAGCGATGGGGCTTGTCGCCGGCCGGCGGGCAGGCCCCGCCAAACCCCGCAGTTCCGAAATCGGTGTGACCCTGCACCGCGCCTGCCGGCAGCGTGCCGCCGGCACTGCCGGCACCCGTCGGCAATTCGCTCACGTTGGCCGGGATGTCATAGACCAACCAGTGCCACCAGCCCGACCCGGTCGGCGCATCCGGGTCATAGACCGTGATCGCGAAGCTCCTGGTGCCCTTTGGTGCGCCGCTCCAGGCGAGCGCGGGCGAAATGTTCCGGCCACTGCAGCCAAAGCCGCTATAGACCTGATCGTTCGGCAGCGTGCTGTTGGGCGCCACCGCGGGGCTGTGGAGCGCGAACGCGCCATCTGTGGCCACGGCAGCGCTTGCGAGCGTCAGTGTGCCAGCGGCGATAGCGGCCAGCGCCAGCGAAAGCCGACCCGAATGCCTCTCAGCCATGCATGCTCTCCCGTCAATTGCCTTACCATCAGCCGGCGCGATGCTATCACTTCGTGTCGGCTGCGAAACGAGCGCGCGGCTGCTGCGCGCGCGCTATCGGCGATTGCCCGGGGGCGCATTGCAGCGACACCGGATGCTCGGGGCGTGACAGCGAGGACTGCGCGATGCTGATGCTCATTGCCGGGCTGATCCTGTTCTTCGGGCCACATTCGGTCGCCATCATCGCCCCGCGCTGGCGCGATCGCATGATGATGCATCTGCGCGCCGGCGCGTGGAAGGCGGCGTACTCGCTGATCAGCGCCGCCGGGTTGACACTGATCGTGCTCGGCTTTGCGCAGGCACGACGCTCGCCGGTGGTGCTGTACGTCTCGCCGGCATGGTTGCACGCGCTGACCTGGCTGATGATGTTGCCGGTCTTTCCGCTGCTGTTCGCGGCCTACCTGCCCGGAAGAATCCGCACCGCGACCAGGCACCCGATGCTCGCGGCGACCAAGATCTGGGCGACGGCGCACCTGCTGGCCAATGGCACGCTCGCCGACCTGCTGCTGTTCGGCAGCTTCCTGGTCTGGGCGGTCGCCGACCGTATATCGCTCAAACGGCGCGTCGCGCCGCCGCCGCCCGGCGCGCCGCCATCGCGTTACAATGACGCGATTGCGCTGGTGCTCGGCGGCGCAGTGTACGCACTGGTCATCTGGCGCCTGCATGCGCTGATCATCGGCATCCCGCTGCTGCCTTCGCCAGGAGCGCTGCGGTGACAGCGACGTCGTCGTCCATGGCCGCCGCGCGCCAGCTCGGCAACGCCGGGCCACGGGTATTTCCGCTGGCGCTGGGGTGCATGGGCATGTCCGGCATGTACGGTGCGTCGGACGATACCGAGAGCATCGCCACCATCCACGCGGCGCTCGACGCCGGCGTGAGCGTGCTCGACACCGGCGATTTCTATGGCAGCGGTCACAATGAAATGCTGATCGCGCGCGCGATCGCCGGGCGGCGCGACCGCGTGCTGCTGTCGGTCAAGTTCGGCGCGCTGCGCACGCCCGACGGCGGCTGGGGCGGCTTCGACGCGCGGCCGATTGCGATCAGGAACTTTGCGGCCTACAGCCTCAAGCGGCTCAAGGTCGAGTATCTGGACATCTACCGGCCGGCCCGGCTCGATCCCCAGGTCCCGATCGAAGAGGTCATCGGGGCCATGGCGGATCTGGTCAAGGCCGGCTATGTACGCCACATCGGCCTGTCCGAAGTCGGCGTGACCACGATTCGCCGTGCCCATGCGGTGCATCCGATCAGTGACCTGCAGATCGAGTACTCATTGCTGAGCCGCGGGCCCGAGACAAGGATCCTCCCGCTGCTGCAGCAACTCGGTATCGGCATCACCGCCTACGGCGTGCTGTCGCGCGGACTGATCAGCGGTGCGCGCCCGAGCGAAGCGGCGGATCTGCGCGCGCATCTGCCGCGCTTCCGCGGCGACAACCTGCAGCGCAATCGTGCGTTGCTGGCGCCGCTGCAGCAACTGGCCGCCGAGAAAGGCGTCACGGCATCGCAGCTGGCGATCGCCTGGGTGCTGGCGCGAGCGCCGTCGCTGGTAGCGGTGATCGGTGCGCGCCGGCGCAGCCAGCTGTCCGAGTCGCTGGCCGCGACGCAGTTGGTGCTGAGCGGCGCCGATCTGCAACGCATCGGCGCCGCGGTGCCGGATTCGGCCGTGGCCGGTGAGCGCTATGGGGAGGAGCAGATGCGCGGGCTCGACAGCGAGCGCCGCGAATAGACGGCAGTCAACCCCGGGTGCCGCCGATTCAACGGCCGCGGCTCAATAGGCGTAGTAGGGACCGGTAGCGTTGCCGGCCGGCATGCCGTCAATGGCCGTGTAGACGCTGCGGCCATAGAAGAACGGCAGCCCCCAGTCGAATGCGGACGGAAGACTGGCGCCGGCCGGACCGCCGATGGTCGGGGCCGCGTAGAAACTGCCATTGAGGTTGGTCAGGCTGGTGATCTCGAATGACACGGGTTTGCTGCTGCCATTGTGGCCCTGGTTGGTGGCCGACAGCATCTGCGGTGACGACGGGCAGTAGAAATCGCTGGCGGTCGGATTCGAAGGCGTGTTCTTGCACGCCGGAATACTGCTGTCCGGAAAGTACAGGCCATTGGAACCTGAATCGATGAAGCTGCTGCCGAGCGTCTGGCTGTTGAACACCGTGGTGAAATTCCCAACATTGTCGGCGGTGAATACGGTCGCGCTGCCCAGGCCGTTGTTGCTTTGCGTCGCTATGCCGAAGGTCAGCGTACCGCTTGCCGTGGTCTGGCCGGCCACGGGTACCGCCTGCAGCTGCAGGATCACGCCGTTGTTGTCGGCGGCGAACAGCGCCACCGGATTTCGCACCTGCGCCGTCAGCGCGACCGGAGTGAAGTTGCAGCTATTGTTGGCGGTATTGCAGCTGTAGTAGATGTCGTTCGTGCCGGTGCAGCCACCATTGAAGGTGGCACACTCGGCGCAGGACGCACCGCAATCCTGATCGAACACGCCGACGCCGAGTACGCCATTGGCGTCGAAGGCGGCGACGGAACTCAGCGACATGCTGTTGGCAATCATATTCTTGCAGCTGGTGGGCACCGTCGCCGCATACGAGCCGCTGTCATCGATGATATTGACCGACAGGTTGCTCGCGAGCTCACCGGCCATGCGAACGTCGGCCGTGGTCAGCGGTCCCCAGGTGTAGCCGTCGGCAAACGGCAGGCACTCGGCGATACTGTTGCTCGCATTGGCGGGGTCAGGCGTCGGGGTCAGGGACAGGCCGGCGGCCTGCAGCGCCGAGGCCATGATGCGCAGGCCATAGGAACCGGTATCGACCAGCACATTGTCGATGGTCGCGCAGGTGCTGGTACCGGGACTGCACAGCGTGACGCTCGCGTACGGAATATTGAAGGTGCCGCCGTTCGCCGCGGCGGGCCCGGCATTGACGGTGACCGTGACGACATTGGCGACGGCTGCGCCGCTGGAGCTGCTCGAGCTGCTGCTCGCGCCGGAGCTGGTGCTCGAGCTGCTGCTGCTCGAGCTACCGCTGCTCGAGGTGCCGCTGGAGACCTGAGGCTGGCTTGTGCCGCCGCAGCCAGCAAGCGCACACAGGCCGAGCAAAACGATCCAACGAAAGCGCTGGCTCATGCAATCGCCTCGCTATTGCAGATCGACGACGGATACGCCGGCGGGTACCAGGCTTGGGACATAAGCCCTGCCGCGAAACGCGCGCAGGTGACCGCTCGACTGCACCACCAGGTCGCCGGCAGCGATGTTCAGCTGCCGATGCATGCCCGGTCGGACGCGGGCCGCGGCCGTACTCTGGTACTTGTCGTAGTAACTGCCAAACAGCTGGCGCAGATCCGGCGGCAACGGCCCCTGCCAGGTGACTGCGAATACCGTGCCCTGCCGAGTCGCGTACTCATGCACCACGGTGCCGCTCGCCGTGCTGATTTCATGCAGGTCGTACTGCTGCATCGGGGTGGTGTGCAGCTCGGCACGCAGAGCGTCTCGATCGGCGCCGACCGAATCAATGTCTCCGCCCAGATGTGCCAGCGCCGGTGCCTGCAGCGCCACGGCGCCGAACAGACCGAACAGGCTGGCGGCGAGCGCGGCGCGGGAATTGTCGGGTTTCACGGAGGGTTCGGAGGCTTCCTGAATTCGAATGTTGGCAGTGTGGCAGATTTTTGCGGGCGACCGTGAGACGAAGCTCACTATGCCAAAGTTCGGCTGCCAGCGGCGAACCGTGAGCGCTGATTGTCGCCGCATGGAGACACCCGAGGCACGATCCAGACGGTTGTTTTCAGTCGCTTATCCGGATGACGGACTTGCCGCGGGTATGGCCGGCCTGGCTGTATTGCCAGGCCTGGAGAACATCGCGGAACTCAAAGGTGCGGTCGACGTTCACCTTGAAGCTTCCGGCCCGGGACCAGTCGACGATCTGCCGCAACGCGAGCCGAATCGGCGTGCCACTGAAGGTGCGGCGCGCGCAGATCACGCCGCGTGCCGCACATTGCGCCGCTGCCGGCAGCCCGACCGAGGAGACCAGATAGCCTCCGCGCCGGACCACGGAGAGCGCGCGGTAGGCGTTATCGAGGTCCACCGTATCGATCGCCACGTCGATGTCGCGCAGCTGGTCCTCGAAGTGCTGCGCACTGTAGTCGATGACCGTGTCGGCTCCGAGGCCCTTGAGATACGCGGCATTGCGCGCCGACGCGGTGGCAATCACGTGCGCGCCCCTGTTCTTCGCGATCTGTACCGCCGCTGACCCCACGCCGCCGGCGCCTCCGAGCACCAGCACGCTCTGGCCCGGCCGCAGCCTGGCCTGATCGATCAGCAGGTTCCAGGCTGCCAGGCCCGAGTGCGCAACGCCGGCAGCCTCGGCGAACGACAGGCCCTCGGGCTTCAGCGCGATCGTACCCGCAGGCACGGCGACGTACTGCGCATAGGTACCGCGCGCCTGCGACCAGACGATCACGGGATCGCCGATCCTGAAGCCGGTGACGCCCGGCCCGAGCGCTGCGATCACTCCTGAACCATCGAATCCGGGGATCGGCAACGCAGCCTGCTCGGGGCTGGCTGGGCGCGCGCCGGTGCCCGCCACTTCGGTCGCGGTCGGGTCCTCGGCGGAGCCTGCAGCAATTTTCCAGTCGCCCGGATTGACGCCGGCGTAGCGGATTCTCACCAGCACCTGCCCGGGGCCTGCGACCGGGCGGGCGACGTCGCGCAGTTGAATCCTGCCCGGGCTGATCACCGCGGCCTGCATCGTGGCGGCGACAGCCGGGTCCGGGCCGGCCATCGATGCGGCCATCAGCACGATGACGCACGACGAATGAATGCGCATGGTCTCCCCATTCAACTGCTCCGACACGCCGCGCCGCAGGCCCAGCGCGGTCGCGCCCGTGGCGCGCGCACCTGCGAGCCCGCCGTGCGGCTGGCTGAAAATAACATTAGGATGGCCGTCGTGTGGGTGCACGCTCACCGCTGCGATCGGAGCGTACTATGCACTTTAGGCGCCGATTCCTCGCCGCCGGATTGCTGAGCGGGATCGGCTGGGTTGCCGTTGTGCCCGGCGCCCAACCGTCGCCTGCACTCCAGGCCAGGGACGCCTGGATCCGGTGGTTGCCGGGCGACCTTCCGGCGGGCGGTTACGTCACGCTGGTCAACACCACTGATCAACCGATCAGGCTGGTCGCGGCTTCGTGCCCGGAGTACGGCGTCGTGTCGCTGCATCGCAGCCTCAATGTGGCGGGCACTGCCCGCATGCAGCCGGTGGATCAGATCATCGTTGCGGCGCATTCGAGCCTGCAGTTCGCCGCCCAGGGCTATCACCTGATGCTCGAGCGACCGAAAAAGGCGCTGCAGCCTGGGGATCGCGTCGCGATCACGCTGAGGTTTGCGGATGCCGCAGCCCTTACGGTGCCGTTCGAAGTGCGTCGGCCCGATGAATCGGCTGACATGCCGGACATGCCGGGCATGGTGCATTGAACATGCGGGCGCGCGTCAACCCATCGATCCTCGACCTCGCCGCGGTCGCGATCTGTGCGCTGATCTGGGGCGCGACCTGGTTCACGATCACGCTGCAGCTGGGCATCGTGGATCCGGTGGTGTCCCTGGTCTACCGCTTCTCGGCGGCGTCGCTGGTGCTGGCGCTTTGGGCACGGCGCCGGGGCGAACCGGTGCGACTCACGCTGCGGCAGCACGCGGCGGCGGCGGGCGTCGGTGTCTTCACGTTCGCCTTTGACTACGCGTTGACCTATTCGGCGGAGCTGCGGATCGTGTCGGGCCTGGTGGCACTGATCTTCGCGACCCTGGCGTTCGTCAACCTGGTCACCTTCCGGCTGCTGCTCGGCCGCCGCGCGCCGCGCTACGCCTGGATTGCCGCCGCCCTGGGTGCGGGCGGCGTCGCACTGCTGTCGTGGGGCGAGATCGCGCAGTCCAGGCTCGACATCGGCACCGTAATCGGACTCGCGCTTGCCTTCGGTGCGGTGCTGTTCTGTGCCATCGGCAATGTATTTGCCTATCGCGGCGAGCAGGCCGGTGCGCCGCTGACGGCCTCGACCGCATGGGCCATGGCATATGGCGCGCTGGCGCTGGCGCTGTACGCGACCGTGACCGGCAAGCACTGGGCTTTCGAGGTGACGCCGCGCTATGTACTATCGTTGTGCTATCTGGCGCTGGTCGGCTCGGTTCTGGCGTTCAGTCTGTACTTCGGCCTGGCGCGCCGGCGCGGCTATACGATGGCCTCATACATACTGGCGCTGACACCGCTGCTCGCGATGATGATGTCAACATTGTTCGAGGGCAAGCGCTGGCCTGCGGCCACGCTGGCCGGCGTCGCGCTGGTGTTGTTAGGACAGTGGCAGCTGCTGCGCCCGCGCCGCGTGCCGGCCGTCGCCGGAGCGCGGCTCGCCGAGGCGCCACTGGAATGAATTGAAGGGAACAATGGATCAGCGCCACCTTGCAGTGCGTCAGTTCGGCGATACCGCCGCGAACTATCTCGTCAGCAGCGTGCATGCGAGGGGCGCCGATCTGGATCGGCTCGAGGCCCTCGCCCGGCGGCTGCGACCTGCGCGGGCGCTGGATCTGGGCTGCGGCGCCGGACACGCGGCATTTGCGCTCGCGCGCGGCGGCGTGAGCAGCCTCATCGCCTGCGATCCTTCGGAGCCGATGCTCGCCGTAGTCGAGCGCGAAGCCAAGGCCCGCGGCCACCCGGTCATCGAGACCCGGCGCGCGGCGGCCGAGCAGCTGCCGTTCGACGACGCCGTGTTCGAACTGATCGCTACGCGCTACTCGGCACATCACTGGCCGTCGGTGCCGGCGGCGGTGGCCGAGATGGTGCGCGTGCTGCGCCCCGGCGGCACGCTGGTGATCATCGATGTGGTCGCGCCGGAGGCGGCGCTGCTCGACACGACGTTGCAGACGCTCGAGTTGCTGCGCGACATGTCGCACGTACGTAACTATCGCGCCTCCGAATGGCGCTCGATGCTGACCCTGCCGGAGCTCACGCGCGCGGTCAGCGATTCGTGGAAATTGCCGCTCGAATTCGACAGCTGGGTGCGCCGCATTGCGACGCCGGCTCGGCGAGTCGAGGCGCTAAGGACGGTGCTTGACGACCTGCCGGCGGAGGCCCGCGACTACTTTGCCGTCGCCGCCGACGGATCGTTCGTCAGCGATGCGTTGTGGATCGAGGTGTCGAAGCGCAGCTAGCGGCGCGTCGGCTCCCGGATCGCACCTGCGTTGCGACTAACGCGGTGGAAACATCCCGCGGGCGATGCGCACGTGAATTCCCTTACGGCCATCGACTACCTGGGTGACGCCGAAGTCGGCGGCGACGCTCATCAACGAATAGGCGTCGTTGCGCGACAGCCGCTGATGTTCGGTGAGCAACTGCAGCATGTCGAGTGCGGCATTGCGCATGGCCTGTTCCAGATCCTCATCGAAGCCGTGCACGATCCAGCAATCCGGAGCCTCGAGCAGCGGTGACGGGAAGCTGAAATCCCTGCGCAGCACGATCTGGAACAGCACGTTCAGCGATGCTTCGATCGCGGTGCCTGACAGCTCGCCGTCGCCCTGCGAGACGTGCGGATCGCCGACCGAAAACAGCCCGCCATCGACCGCGACCGGGTAGTACATGGTGCTGCCGGCGCCGATGCGCCAGTTGTCGATATTGCCCCCGTGCCTGCCAGGCGGAATCGTCGAGACACGGCCCGCCACGTCGGGGGCGACGCCGGCGGTTCCCAGATGCGGTCGCATCGGCACGCGCACACCTTCCAGTGCACTCTGGCGATCGCATTCAGGGCAGTGAATGATCAATCCGGGTGTGCGATCTCTCGCCTCGAAATCGTAGCCGTACAGACCCGCGGCCTGATTGCTGCGCCGGTCGATGCGGTAGATGGTTACGCGCTCCCTGGCGGCGAGCTCCTGATACAGATAGCCCCAGCTGGCGGCCAGGTTGGAGCCGTAGTCCATCCTGGGCGTCATCTGCAGATAGCGCACCTCGAGCATGTCCCCGGGCCGTGCGCCCTCGACGAAGATCGGACCCGTCATGATGTGTACGCCCGGTCGGCGATCGGCGGCCGGAATCTCGCGATACAGCCGCTGGATAGTCTCATCCATCATCAGCTCGGGCGCGTCGCCGGCACGATGCGTGATCGCCTCGGCGAGTATCAGATCGCCACTGCGCACGTGCAACGCCGGTGCGAGTGCGGCGTCGAAGTAACCCCAGTGCACGGTCCTGGGGGTCGCCGGCAGCTGGTGCAAAGCCGTCGGGATCATTGCCTGTTGCGCCATCACGTCGCTCCCTTGTATCCGTTGTGGTCCGACGCGGCCTGAACCTTGTCGCGGGGAAAACGCGCGGGTAATGTGCAGGCGAGCCCTATCGGTCGTCAATCGCATCGGGAGTCGCCGCATGGTCATGACGCAGTCGCGCATGTTGTCGCTCGGCACCGCCGCGCCGGGTTTCTCGCTGCCCGACCCGGCCGGCAGGAACTACCGTCTCGAGGATTTCGCCGACGCCAAGGTTCTGCTGGTCGCCTTCATCTGCAATCACTGTCCCTATGTGAAACATATCGTCGACGGCCTGGCACAGTTTGCACGTGACTACCAGCCGCGCGGTGTCGCAATGGTGGCGATCAACTGCAACGACGCCAGCCGCTATCCGGACGACAGTCCGGCGAATATGGCGAAGCTCGCGACGCAGAGGGGCTTTGTCTTCCCGTATCTCTACGATGCGTCGCAGGCGGTGGCCAAGGCCTACCAGGCCGTGTGTACCCCGGATCTGTTTCTATTCGATCAGGCGCGTCGCCTGGTATATCGGGGGCAGTTCGACGCCAGCCGGCCGGGCAACCGAGAGCCTGTGAGCGGCGCGGATCTGCGGGCCGCCACCGATGCCGCGCTGGCCGGCCGTACGATCAAGGAACAGATTCCAAGTGTCGGCTGCAACATCAAGTGGAAGCCGGGCCAGGAACCCGATTGGATCTGAGTCCGGTCTTCTCGAAGCCGCGGTGGGCGCCGATGGCGGCGGGCTACACCGTACCGCCCGGGGATGCGTTCGGGATGGTACCCGGCGGGCTTGGTGCGCCCGGTGCAGTCGGTGCGGTCGGCACGTTCGGTGCGCTGGTCGCGGAATACTCCGCTGGCCAACAGGCGTAGACCAGGTCGATATTCTCCCTGCGCACCAGTGCGACGATGCGCTGCGCATCGGCTTCACTGACGATGAACTCCGTGACGACGGGCAACTCGCCGGCGAGCTCGAAGTAGTTCTGTTCGTGCAGCACCCCATGCCGCCCGTAGCCGGCGACCGCGCGAAATGCCGAGCCGCCATGGACCCCGAGTCTGCGGGACTGCTCCAGCAGCCATTCGTAAAGCAGCATGCCGCGGAAACGGCGGCTTTCGTGCATGTACAGCCGCAGCACTGTCGCCTTCATGCGATTCCCCTCAGACCGAGCATCAGCCGCACACAATATACGCCGGCGACGGTCAGTAGCAGCGACCCGATCAGATGCGCCCCGATGATGGCGGCCGACCACGGCAGGTCACGGCGCAGCAGCAGCGCCGTGGTCTCGGCCGAGAACGTCGAGAAGGTCGTCAGTCCCCCGAGGAAACCGGTGGTCACGGCAAGCCGCATTTCCGGAGGCACCGCCGCCGAACGACTGAAGTACTCCATGCACAGCCCCATGATGAAGCCGCCGATCAGATTGGAGGCCAGCGTGCCGAATGGTATCGTGGGAAATACCGGGTTCAGCCAGGCGCCGAGACGCCAGCGCAGCAGTGCGCCTAGCGCGGCGCCGATGCCGACGGCCAGTCCCTGCCAGATCATGGGGTTGTTCCGGGTGTGATCCCTTGGGGGCTAAGGCTGATGCTCAAGGATTTCGGTGCCGCTTGGCAAGTAGCATGACCCGCCTGCTGCTGATCCGGCACGGCCATGTCGAGGGCATCGAGCCCGAGAGCTTCCGCGGACGCTCGGACATTGCGCTGACCGCGCTCGGCCGGCGACAGGCGCAGGCCACCGCGCGTCGCATCGCCACGCATTGGCGCGTCAACGCCGTCTATACCAGTCCCCTGCAGCGCTGCGTGCATACCGCGGCCGCGATCGCATCGGCCTGCGCCGTATCGAGCGCTGCGCTCGAGGCGCTGAGCGATATCGACTACGGGGACTGGCAGGGGAAAGCGGTCGCCGAGGTACGCGCCGCGCTGCCGGAATTGGTCGCGCGCTGGCACGGTGCGCCGCAGCTGATGCGCTTTCCGGGGGTGAATCGCTGCAGGATCTGGTGGCGCGCGTGGCCGGTGTATTGATCGATGTGCTCGCACGCCATGGCGGCGACACGGTGGTGCTGGTCGGCCACGACAGCGTCAACCGTGCACTGCTGCTGCAGTTGCTGCAGCAGCCGCTATCGGCCTATTGGGTGCTGCAACAACAGCCGTGCGGAATCAGTGAGGTGCTGCTCGACGGCACGCAGGTGCGGGTGCTGCGCGTCAATGAGACGGCACACCTCGATCAGATTGATTGAGCTGTGCCGCGTCCCAGCCGCCACCCAGCTGCGAAATCAGATCGACGCTCGACGACCAGCCGCTGACTCTGAATGCTGAGCAGGCTGATCTCGTCGACCAATCGGGCGGTCTGCGCCGTGATGACGCTCGAATAGGCGACGATGCCGGATTTGTATTGGTTGAGCGTCAGCTGCTCGGACAGCCGCGCGTCCCTGACCGCGGAGTTCTGTAGTTCTCCCTGCTGCTCGAGCACGCGCAAGGTCACCAGATCGTCCTCCACCGATTGGAACGCCGCCAGCACGGTCTGGCGATAGGTCGCGACGGCCTGATCGTAGTTGGCTCGCGCCTCGCGATTCTGTGACAGCGTAGCGCCGCCATTGAAGACGTTCTCGGCCAGCGACGGTCCGAAGGACCACAGCGAGTTGCCGGTCTTGAGCAGTCCCGGCAACACATTGGAGGTAAAGCCGTAGGTTCCGGTGAGCGTCAGGCTCGGAAACCATGCCGCCTCGGCGACCCCGATCAGTGCGTTGGCGCTCGCCACGCTGCGCTCGGCCGCGGCGATGTCGGGACGCCGCTGCGAGCAGTGCGGACGGCACGCCGACCGGGACTACCGGCACGGTGCTGGCAAAGCCGCCCTGGTCGATCGCGAGATCCGACGGCGGCTTGCCGGTCAATACCGCGATCGCATGCTCGAACTTGGCGCGCGTGAGTTGCACGTTGACCGCCGACGCCTGCGTGCTCTCGAGCTGCGTCTCGGCCGCGTACACGTCCGCCAATGTCGTGATGCCGGCCTTGACCTGGTTCTGGGTGATCGTGAGCGCACTCTTGAAAGCCTCGATCTCGGTCTGGTAGAGCCGCATCTGCTCATCGGCGGCGCGCAGCTGGAAATAATCCTGCGCCAGCGTGATCTGGGCCGACAGGCGCGCGGCGGCGACATCGGCGGCGCTCGCCTGCGCCTTGGCGACATCCGATTCGACCAGGCGACGGATGCGTCCCCAGACATCGATCGACCAGTTCGCCTGGGCTCCGGCGCTGTAGATGGTGTGCTTGCCGCCGCCGACCCCAGTCGTGACGGCCGCGCCGGAGGAGGTCGTAATCGCCTGACTGAAGCCGTTGGCGCTATGGCTTCGGGTCGCGCCGGCGTTGACCGACACCGAGGGGAACAGCGTGCCGCGGTCCACGCCGATCGCCGCCACCGCCGACCGATACGCCGCTTCGTTGGCCTTCAGCGTCTGATTGGAGACCTCGACCTGCCGTTCCAGAGCATCGAGCACCGAATCGTCATAAATCGACCACCACGGTTGGTCGCTGCTGATCTCGCCCGGCGTCGCGGGCTTCCAGCCCTGCTCTTCCTTGAAGGCGGGGGCATCGGCAGCCGTCGGGCGATGATAGTTGGGGCCGACTGCACAGGCGGCCAGCGCCAGCGTCAGCGCCAGCGTAGCCGCGCGCGCCGCCGGGCGCGCCACCGGGCGCGCCACCGGCCGCGGCGGCAACGAACCCTGGTGCGGCCGCAATGGCGTCATGGACCTGGCTGCATGGCCGGCCCGCCGATCGTGGGCCGCGCGCGCCGCCCGCCGAGGCCGCGCAACCACAGGCGGAATCGGTCCAGATAGATATAGACCACCGGGGTGGTATAGAGCGTCAGCACCTGGCTGAAGATCAAGCCGCCGACGATGGAAATGCCGAGCGGCTGGCGCATCTCCGCGCCGCTGCCGGTGGTCACGGCCAGCGGTACCGCGCCCAGCAGTGCGGCGAGCGTGGTCATCATGATCGGGCGGAAGCGCAGCAGGCAGGCATCATAGATCGCGGTGCGCGCATCGAGGTTGCGCTGGCGCTGGGTATCGAGCGCGACATCGATCATCATGATGGCGTTCTTCTTGACGATGCCGATCAGCAGGATCACGCCGATCAGCGCGATCAGGCTGAACTCGGTGCCAAACAGCAGCAGCGCCAGCACGGCGCCGACGCCGGCTGAGGGAAGGGTGGAGAGGATCGTGATCGGATGCACGTAGCTCTCATACAGGACCCCGAGCACGATGTAGACGGCGACGATCGCGGCGAGGATCAGCCAGGGTTCGTTCGCGAGCGATTGCTGGAACACCTGCGCCGTGCCGGCAGAACGAGCCATGCACCGAGATCGGCACATGCAGATCGCCTGCATCGTGCGCTGGATTGCGCCGATGCCGTGCTGAGCGATTCGCCTTCGGGCAGATTGAATGAGAAGGTAGTCGCGACGAACGGTCCCTGGTGATTGATCGCGAGCGGCGTGGTCTTCGGTCCATAGTTCGTGAACGCAGCCAGTGGCACCGTGGTCTCGGCGCTGGTCGCGATCGAGGCGCCGGTCGAGGCGCCGCCGCGGCCGCTGTTGGCGAGCTGATTGAGCTGCAGATTCTGCGCCGCAGATGCCGGTGCCTGCGACACGCTGCTACTGGTGCTGCTGCTGGCGCTGGTGCTGCTGGCGCTGCCCGGGCTGCCATGCTGTTCGAGCTGCCGGCAGCGATCGTGCTAGCGGTATTGGTCGTGGCGCTGGCACTGGTGCTGGCGGCAGACGCGCTGCTGCGGCCCGCGGCTGACGACGCACTGAACGCGCCGACGGCGCCCGCGGTGGACTGCGTGCCGCTGAGCGCGCCACCGGAGGTGCTGACCCAGACCTCCTTGAGCGTCTCGGGGCTCTGCCAGAAGCTCGGGTCGACTTCCATCACGACGTGATACTGGTTCATGTCGTTGTAGATGGTCGACACCTGACGCTGTCCGAATGCGTCGTACAGCGTGTTGTCGATCTCCGTCAGGTTGACGCCCAGGCGTGCCGCGGTGTCGCGATCGATATTGAGGGCAACATCGAGGCCGTTGTCCTGGCGATCGGAATTGACGTCGAGCAGTTGCGGTACCGTCTTCAGCGCCTCGGTGATCCTGGGCGTCCATTGATTGAGCTGCGCCAGGTCATCGCTCAGGATGGTGTACTGATACTGCGAATTGCTCTGCCGGCCGCCGGCGCGGATGTCCTGGACCGCCTGCAGGTACAGCGCGCACGCCGGTGATGTTGGCGAGCTTGACGCGCAGCCGGGCGATCACGCGGTCGCTGTTGACCTTGCGCTCGCGACAGCGGCTTCAGTCCGAGGAAGATATTGGCGGTGTTGGTGGCGCCGCCCCGGGCCGCCACCGCCGCCGGTGAAGCCGACCACGTCCTTGCACCGCCGGATCCGCCTGCACGATCGCCATCACGCTGCGCAGCTTCTGTGCCATGGCCTGGAACGAAATGCTCTGATCGGCGCGCAGGTTCCCGGTCAGCGTCCCGGTGTCCTGCTGCGGAAAGAATCCCTTGGGGATCTTTGCGTACAGGTAGACGTTAAGCGCCACGGTGATGCCCAGCACGATCATCACCGTGCGTGGATAGGATCGAGGGCGACCCGCAGCGTGCGCCCGTAGAAGACGCGCATCGCGTCGAAGCCGCGCTCGGACAGGCGCATGAAGCTGCCCTGCGAACCGCGCTGGCGACGCAGCACCTGGGCGCACATCATCGGCGTCGTCGTCAGCGATACCACCAGCGAGATCAGGATCGCGACCGACAGCGTCAGCGCGAATTCACGGAAGGTGCGGCCGACGATGCCGCCCATCAGCAGGATCGGCAGGAACACCGCGATCAGCGACAGGCTCATCGCCAGCACCGTGAAGCCGACCTCGCGCGCGCCTAGCAGCGCGGCCTGAACGCGCGACATGCCTTGCTCGACGTGGCGCGAGATGTTCTCCAGCACGACGATCGCGTCATCGACCACGAAGCCGGTGGCGACCGTGAGCGCCATCAGCGACAGGTTGTCGAGGCTGAAGCCGAGCAGGTACATCGCGCCGAAGGTACCGATCAGCGACAGCGGCACCGCGACGCTCGGCACCAGCGCCGCGCGCGCATTGCGCAACGTGACGAATACCACCAGTACCACCAGCGCGACCGCGATCACCAGCGTGCGTTCGACGTCGCGCAGCGATGCGCGAATGGTCTCGGTGCGATCGTTGGTCTGGATGATGCGGATGCTGGCCGGAATCGAGGCCTGCAGCTCCGGCAGCAGCGCGCGGATGCGATCGACGACGTCGATGACGTTCGCGCCCGGCTGGCGGTGCAGCACCAGCAGCACCGCGGGCTTGCCGTCGGCGAGCCCGAGATTGCGAACGTTCTCGACCCCGTCGCTGACCGTGGCGACGTCCTGCAGCCGACACGGCGGTTGTTGCGGTAGGCGACGATCAGCGACTGGTATTCGGCCGCGCGCTTGGCGGTGTCGTTGACGTAGATCTGGTAGCGCTGGCTGCCGAGATCGATTGCCGCCCTTGGGGCTGTTGGCATTGGCGGCCGAGAGCGCCGCGCGCACGTCCTCGAGACCGATGCCGTACTTGAACAGTGCGCGCGGATTGAGTTCGACGCGCACCGCCGGCAGCGAGCTGCCGCCGATCGTGACGTCGCCGATGCCCTGCACCTGCAGCAGCTTCTGCTGCATGATGGTCGAGGCGGAGTCGTAGATCTGCCCGCCGGTCAGCGTGTCGGAGGTCAACGCCAGGATCATGACCGGAGCGTCGGATGGATTGAGCTTGCGGTAGGTCGGATTGCTGCGCAGCGAGGTCGGCAGGTCGACGCGCGCGGCCTGGATCGCGGCCTCCACGTCGCGCGCCGCGCCGTCGATGTTGCGGCTCAAGTCGAACTGCAGCACGATACTGGAGCTGCCGACGGCGCTCTGCGAGGTCATCTCGCTGACGCCGGCGATCGTGCCGAGGTGCCGTTCCAGCGGCGTCGTGACGCTGGTCGCGACCGTCTGCGGGCTCGCACCCGGCAACGTGGCCGATACCACGATGGTCGGTATGTCGACGTTGGGCAACGGCGACGACCGGCAGCAGGAAGAACGCCACGCCTCCGGCCAGCGCCAGCCCGATCGTCAGCAGCGTCGTGGCGACCGGTCGGCGGATGAAGGGCGCGGAGATGCTCACGGTCTGCTCATGGCCGGCTCAGTGCGCCTGCGGAGCCGGCCCGGGTTCGCGGGCGCCGCGCGCCCTTCGTCGGCCTGAGCCGGCGCTGCGCGGCGCTGGCGCACCCGGGCGGCCAGCGCGGTCGAAAAACAGGTAGATCACCGGCGTCGTGAACAGGGTCAGCAGCTGGCTCACCAGCAATCCGCCGACGATCGAGATGCCGAGCGGCGCGCGCAGTTCCGATCCGGTGCCGACGCCGAGCATCAGCGGCAGTGCGGCAAACAGCGCGGCCACCGTGGTCATCAGGATCGGGCGGAAACGCAGCAGCGCCGCCTCGTGGATCGCATCGCGCGGCGACTTGCCTCCTTCGCGCTCGGCGGTGAGCGCGAAGTCGATCATCATGATGGCGTTCTTCTTGACGATTCCGATCAGCAGAATGATGCCGATGATCGAGATGATGTTGAGATCGAGCCCGGCGATCATCAGCGCCAGCAGCGCGCCGATGCCGGCGGATGGCAGTGTCGACAGGATCGTCAGCGGATGGATGTAGCTCTCGTACAGCACGCCGAGCACGATGTAGACCGTGACGATCGCGGCCAGAATCAGCAGCACCTCGTTGCGCAGCGACGACTGGAACGCCAGTGCCGCACCCTCGAACGTGGTCGAGATGCTCGCCGGTATGCCGCTGTCGTGTTCGGCGGCGCGGATCGCGTCCACCGCATTCTCGAGCGAGGCCGAGGGTGCGACATCGAACGAGAACATGCGCGGCCGGGAACTGGCCCAGATGATCGATCTCCAGCGGCGCCTCGCGCACCGAGATGCGCGCAATCGAGCCCAGCGGCACCTGGCCGCCGCCGGCGGAAGTGGCGGACGGCACGTAGATGTCGTTGAGCGAATCGGTCGAGCATCTGCAGCTTCGGGTCGCCCTCCATGATCACGCGATATTCGTTCGACTGGGTGTAGATGGTCGAGACGATGCGTTGGCCGAAGGCGTCATACAGCGCGTTATCGATCGTGGCGGCGGTCACGCCAAAGCGCGCGGCGGTATCGCGATCGATGTCGATCTGCACGGTCAGGCCGCTGTCGACGAAGTTGGTCGAGACGTTGGCGAGCTCCGGGGCGCGCTGCAGCCGCTCGAGCAGCTTCGGCACCCACGGCCGAAGGATGCTGCTGCTGGCGGCGCCGAGGATGAACTGATACTGCGCGCGACCCGACGGTCGAATCGATGGTCAGGTCCTGCACCGGCTGCAGATACAGCTTGATGCCGCTGACGCCGCGCGCGGCATCGCTCAGGCGCGCCATGGTCTGCACGATGCTGTCGCTGCGCTGATCCTTGGGCTTGAGGTTGATCAGATAGCGGCCGTTGTTGAGCGTGGTGTTGGTGCCGTCGATGCCGACGAATGACGACAGGCTGTCGACGTCCGGGTCGTGCAGGATGAGCTCGGCGAGCGCCTGCTGCCGGTCGATCATCGCGGCGAATGACACCGACGGCGCGCCCTCGGTCGTGCCCTGCAGGATGCCGGTATCCTGCACCGGGAAGAAACCCTTGGGAATCACGATGTAGAGCAGCACCGTCAGCACCACGGTGCCGGTGGCGATCCACAGCACCAGCCCCTGATGCTCGAGCACGCGGATCAACAGCCGGTCGTACTGCGCGATCAGGCGCTGGAACGCGCGCTCGGCCTGGCGCGCAATCGCGCTTTGCCCGCGCGCCTCGGTCTGCGCGCGCGTGCGCAGCATCTTGGCGCACAGCATCGGCACCAGCGTCAGCGATACGACCGCCGAGATCAGGATCGAGATCGACAGCGTGATGGCGAATTCACGGAACAGCCGCCCGACCACCTCGCTCATGAACAGCAGCGGAATCAGCACCGCGATCAGCGATACGGTCAGCGATACGATGGTGAAGCCGATCTCGCTCCGAGCCCCTGAGGGCAGCCGCCAGCGGCTTCTCGCCCTTCTCGATGTAGCGCGAGATGTTCTCGATCATCACGATCGCATCGTCAACCACGAATCCCGAGCCGATCGTCAACGCCATCAGCGACAGGTTGTTGAGGCTGAAGCCGCTCAGATACATGACTGCGAAGGTGCCGATCAGCGACAGCGGCACCGACAGGCTCGGGATGACGGTCGCCGGGACGTTGCGCAGGAACAGGAAGATCACCAGCACCACCAGCGCGACCGCGAGCGACAGCTCGAACTGCACGTCGTTGACCGAGGCGCGGATCGTGT
Organism: uncultured Gammaproteobacteria bacterium; assembly: GCA_963701975.1. Lineage (GTDB taxonomy): Bacteria > Pseudomonadota > Gammaproteobacteria > Steroidobacterales > Steroidobacteraceae > FEN-1191. The sequence continues at coordinate 564,768 of OY969692.1, read as the reverse complement.
TGGTGCGGTCGGTACAGCACCGCGACGTCGACGTTGGCGGGCATCGAGCTGCGGATGTCCGGCAGCTGCTTGCGGATCTGGTTGACCACGGCGATCACGTTGGCGCCGGGCTGGCGCTGCACGTTGATCAGGATGGCCGGCGTCGAGTTCATCCAGCTGGCGAGCTTGTTGTTCTCCGCACTCTGCGTCACGGTGGCGATATCCGACAGGCGCACCGGGCTGTCGTTGCGATAGGCGACGATGATGTTGCCGTACTGTTCGGCGCTCGAGATCTGGTCGTTGGCGTCGATCGAATACGAGCGCGCGGTGCCGTCGAAGCTGCCCTTGGGCGCATTGGAATTGGCGTTCGACGATCGTGGTGCGCAGATCATCGATGTTCAGGCCGTAGGCGGCCAGCGCCTGCAGGTTGGCCTGGATGCGCACCGCCGGACGCTGGGCGCCGTTGATGCTGACCAGGCCGACGCCGGAAATCTGCGAGATCTTCTGCGCGATGCGGGTGTCGGCCAGGTCCTCGATCTGGGTGATCGGCATCGAGTTGGAGGTCGCGGCGAGCGTCATGATCGGCGCGTCGGCGGGATTGACCTTGGCGTAGATCGGCGGCGCGGGCAGGCTCTGCGGCAGCAGGTTGGAGGCGGCATTGATCGCCGCCTGCACCTCCTGTTCGGCGATATCGATGTTGAGCGCTCAGCTCGAACTGCAGCGTGATCACCGAGGCGCCGGCGGAGCTGCGCGAGGACATCTCCTTGAGGCCCGGCATCTGGCCGAACTGGCGCTCCAGCGGCGCGCTGACTGTCGAGGTCATGACCTCGGGGCTCGCCCCCGGCAGGAAGGTCTGCACCTGGATGGTCGGATAGTCGACTTCGGGCAGCGCCGACAGCGGCAGGAACAGGTAGCCGATGCCGCCCACGATCAGGATCGCCGCCATCAGCAGCGAGGTCGCGACTGGCCTGAGGACAAAAGGGCGTGACGGATTCATGGTTCGGCGCGGGCGATCAGGGCGACGGCGCCCCGTCGGCGCTGCCGGCGCTCGGCTGGTGCCGATGATGGCCGCCGCTGCTGGCACCACTGCTGGTGCCGCCGCTGCCGCTGCTACCGTAGCCGCCAACAGCGCCACTGCTGCCGGAAACCGCGCCGTGGCGCTGCGCGTAGGCACCGCTGCTCGATGCGGTTCCGGTGGCAGCGGCTGCTCCGGTACGACCACATGCGCGCCGTCGCGCAACTGGTCGGCACCGTCCACGACCACGCGCTCGCCGGCCTGCACGCCCTTCGTGATCGATACCAGATCGCCACTGGAGGCACCGGCCGTGACCGCGCGCAGGCTCACGGTGCTGTCGGCGTTGACCACGTAGACATAGCTGCCCGAGGCGCCCTGCTGCATGGCCGCACCGGGCACGACGATCACGCCGTGCAAGGTATCGAGCAGCAACCGCACGTTGACGAACTGGTTCGGAAACATTTCGAAATTCGTGTTGTCGAACATCGCCCGCAGCTTGAGCGTGCCGGTCGTGGTGTCGATCTGGTTGTCGGCATTGGACAGCGTGCCGCTGGCAATCTTGCTGGTCAGGCTGCGGTCAAAGGCGTCGACCGCGAGCTTCTGGCCGGCCCGCAGGCGCTGCAGGATGTTGCGCAGGCTGTCCTCCGGGACGGTGAACAGCACCGACATCGGCTGCAGCTGCGTCACGACGGCGATGGTGGTGGTGCTCGCCTGCATCAGATTGCCGATGTCCACCTGGCGCAGTCCCACCAGGCCGGCCACCGGCGAGGTGATGCGGCAATAGTCGAGATTGAGCTGCGCGGCTTCGAGCGCCGCGCGGTCGGCCGCGACCGTGGCCTCATTCTGCGCAACCGTGGCCACCTGCGTGGTGTAGGTCTGATCGGAAACTGAGTTCTGCGCCAGCAGCGTCTTATAGCGCTCGAGATCGACCTTGGCGTTGCCGAGCATGGCCAGGTCGCGCTGCAGCTGGCCGGCGGCCTGGTCGCGGGCAGCCTGATACGGACGCGGGTCGATCTGCACCAGCAGGTCGCCGTGCTTGACCATCTGACCTTCGGTGAAGGCGATCTTGATCAGCGGCCCGTTGATCTGCGGATGGATGGTGACGGTTGCCAGCGGCGTCACCGTGCCGAGCGCGTTGATCGTGATCGGTACGTCGCCGGTGGCGGCAGTGGCGACCCCGACCGTCAACGGACCGTTCAGGCCGGCGCGCCCGGAGTTGGCCGGAGTGGCGGCGCGATAACGCGCGCCCAGCACGATCAGCGCCAGCAGCAGCAGGCCGCCGATGATCCACCAGATCACCTTGCGTCGGCGAGGCTCGGGCTCGCCGGGGGCACCGTGCTCGGCTTCGCTCGGCGAAGGTTGTAGGCTCATGTGTTGTTCCGTCTCGACCAGGGAAGCGCGACGCGCTTACGTGGACATTCGACCCGCGCGATAGTTAACCGGACTATTCGTAAATCATTGATTGGTTAACAACATTTAATATCGACGATGAATTATAGAACGCCCGTGCAAGGACGCGAGGCCCGTTGCGCAGCGGCCGGGCCGCGGGTTGTCGGGGCGGGGCGGGCCGGTTCGCGCGACGCGTTGAGCCCTCAGACGGCCGGAGCGGGCAGCAGCTGGCCGGTGATATACACCGCGACCGCGGCGAACAGGCAGTAATAGCCGAACAGGTGCCAGCGCCCGTGCTCGAGCCATCGCGACAGCCATTTCAATGCCAGCCAGCCCGCGACAAAGCTCAGCAGCATGCCCGCCAGGCACGGCCAGAGCGGTCCGAGGCCCTCGCTCGCGCCGCCCGCCAGCGGCTGCGCGTGCAGCAGCCGCAGGCCTTCGCGCGCGATCACCGGTGGGGTCAGCACCACGGCCAGCGCGAAACTGAAGTCCTCCAGCAGATCCTTGCGCAGGCCCCGCAACAGCCCGGTGGAAATCGTGGCGCCGGAGCGCGAGAAGCCCCGGAAGGGCAGACACAGCCCCTGCACCGTTCCGATCCAGATCGAGTCGGACAGCAGCAGCGAGATTTTCTCGTTCGCTCCCGCGGGCCGCAATCCGGACCAGATGATCATCGCACCGACCGTTGCGAGCGCGATGGCGATCAGCGTCATGTTGCCGAACAGCTGCTCGACCGCCGCGCCCGGTGCGCCGTGCAGCACGCCGCGTTCGATCAGCAACATCAGCCCGAGGCCGACAATGCCGGTGCAGGCAGTGGCCGCGACCAGGTTGCGCGCGAATGACCCGAAGGCCGCTCTGGACGAAAAGAAGCGCGTGCGCCAGGTATTCCAGAAGTAGACGATCACCGCCAGCATGGTGCCGGTGTGAAGCATCACCAGCAGGAACGTCATCGCCGGTGTCGTGGGATCGAGTCCCATCAGCTTCTCGGCAACGATCACGTGCGCCGAGCTTGAAACCGGAAGCAGCTCGCACAATCCCTGCACCATCGCCAGCACGAACACCTTGAGCACTACCGGCATCGGACATCCTCGTCGTTCAGCGGCATCGGGGATCGGGCGACTATACAGGGGCGGCTGGCGTTGCTATAGAGCCCCCTCGACTGGCGGCGAACGGGCCGCGACCCGGCCCGCATCGGCTCGCGCACGCTGCCCGGCCCCGACTGCGGACCGTGCGCGCCCGCGAAGCTGGCGATGCAGCGCAGTCAACCCGCCGGGCAGATAGGGTACCCCCCTATCCTATCGGCTGATATACTCACGCCATGTCGCACACCATTCGCGAAAAGCACAAGCTGCTGGCCCGGATACGGCGTATCCGTGGTCAGGTGGACGCCATCGAGCGCGCGCTGCAAGCGGAGGCTGGCTGCGAAACCGTGATGCACCTGATCGCGGGCGTGCGCGGTGCCACTTCCGGCCTGATGGCCGAAGTGCTGGAGGATCACGTTCGTACTCACCTGGTGGATGCCGACCGCAGGCGCGGGGCGCCGGGCACCGGCGCGGCGGACCAGCTGGTCGAGGTTTTTCACGCCTACCTCAAGTAGGGGCATCGCATGATTACATATGCCGCTGGCGGTCCGATGCACGGGCATAGTCATGTGTTTCTGGCCGCCGACCATGAGCGCAGCGAACGCCGCACCTGGGCCGTGATCGTATTGTGCGGCCTCATGATGACAGCCGAAATCACCGGTGGGCTGCTGTTCGGATCGATCGCACTGGTGGCCGACGGTCTGCACATGAGCACGCATGCCGGCGCATTGCTGCTCGCGGCACTCGCGTACAGCTACTCACGCGGGCATGCCCATGACACGCGCTTCAGCTTTGGCACCGGCAAGCTCGGGGACCTGGCCGGCTTCACCAGCGCCGTCATCCTGGCGATGATCGCGCTGCTGATCGGCTACGAGTCGATTGCGCGCCTGCTGCAGCCGGTCGCGATTCATTTCGCCGAAGCGATTCCGATCGCCGGGCTGGGACTGGCGGTAAACATCACCAGCGCCTGGCTGCTCAGCGGCAGCGATGCCCACCATCACCACCATGGAGGCGATGCCCAGCCGCACGCTGCCGGCGCCGAAGAGCACACGATCGCGGCCGGCGGCGGCGAGCTGTACCTGGCGGTCCACGAAGACCGTGTCCCGCCGCGCTTCCGGTTGCGCGCCAGCGACCCGGCACGGCTGCAGGCCGGGGTCGCCACGATCGAGACGCTGCGGCCGGACGGCGCCCGTCAGCTGTTCGCAATGCGGCCCCGGGGCGAGTTCCTGGAGTCGGTCGAGGAGATACCGGAGCCGCATAGCTTCACCGCCATCGTGCGCATCGGCTCCGGAACGCAGTACCGCGCGGAGTTTGCCGAACACCAGCACGGCTCCGCCGGCGCACACCGAGACAACAACATGCGCGCCGCGATCATTCACGTCGCCGCCGATGCCGCGGTATCGATACTGGTGATCGTGGGGCTGGTGCTGGCGCGCTCGTTTGGCTGGCTGTGGATGGATCCGCTGGCGGGCATCGTCGGAGCATGCGTGATCGCAAGCTGGTCCTATGGCCTGGTCCGCGATACCGGGACCATCCTGCTCGACATGAATCCGGACCCAAAGCTGGCCGAGAATCTGCGCGCGACCATCGAGGAGGAGGGCGACCGGCTGACCGACCTGCACCTGTGGCGCGTCGGTCCGGGACACCTCGCGGCCATCATCTGCGTGGTGACCAGCAAACCGCGGCACGCGCACTACTACCGTGAGCGGCTGGCCCGCTACAAGATTCTCTCCCATATTACCGTAGAGGTTCTGCCGCACAGCGCAACCTGACGGCTGCCCCGGGCCGGTGGCCGTCGCCGCTGCCGGCCGGCCTCAAAGCGCCTTCGACAATCCGACAAACAGGCCGCGCCGCGGGCCGAATTGCGGTGCGCCGACCCCGACGCCGGTGCCGTTTCTGATCTGGTAGATCTTGTCGAATAGGTTGATCACGTCGAAGCGCGCCGTCAGCGCGCCAGTGCCGCGCAGTTCGAACGCGTGACTGACGCCGAGATTGACCTGCGCGTAGGTGGGCAGGTGGGTTCCGTTGGGGATGGAACTGCCGTCCGGTTGAATCGCATCCGCCCGCAGGCCGCTGCCGAATAGCATGTCGGCGCTGAAGCGGGTGCCGTCCCATAGATACGATGCACCCGCCGAGGCGTTGACCCGCTGTTCATGATCGAGGTGAATGTAGTTGTCGGTGATGTACGCCAGATCATCCGGCGAGAAATTGAACTGAGCCGATTCGATGTGGCGCCCGATCGCGGTCTGGAACGACAGGTTGGCATAGGCGGAGAAGGTCTTGCTGACATAGTTGCCGGTGAACTCGACGCCCTCGATCTTGCCCTTGAGGTAATTGAACGGCGTGAGAATGATCGGTGCGCCGAATTGGCCTTCGTCGATCAGATTCTGCGAGCGGCGGTAGTAGCTGTCGACGCCCAGCGTCAGGCCGTCGAGCAGCTTCTGCTCCACGCCGGCATCGAAGTAGTTGGCCCGCTCGGCCATCGGCGCCGTGTCGGCGAGCACCGCCGGAGCGGCGCTGCTATTGGCGAACTTGGAGATCGTCTCGCTGGCGATCAGCTCGAATGGCGGCGGCGTGAAGTAGCGGGAATACCCGGCATGCAGCGTGGTTCCGCCCCAGGGCTTCCAGACGACATTGACGCGCGGACTGAGCTGACTGCCGCTCGAGTAGGCGTTGTAGTGATCGGCGCGCAGGCCGTAATTGAGCGTGAGCGGCGCGGCGATCTGCCATTCATCCTGCAGGTACAGGCTCTCGATCCATTGCGTCTGCGAGCCATTGTCGGGAATCGACGATGGCACCTGGTTGGCGGGCGGCCCGACGTTGCTGGGCAGCACCAGCGAGGCGGTGGTGCTGATCGCGCTGTCGTGCTGCAGGTACCAGCCGCCGCGTATGGTATGCGCGTCGTTGAGCCTGTAGGCGGCATCGGTCTGCCAGCCGAGCGCGTCGTCACGCTTGTACGCCCACTGTGAGATGCCGTTGTAGAGCAGGTCGCCGATCGGGTCGGGCTCGAAGGTCAGGCTGGAATAGCGGCCACTCAGCGAGCTCTGCCAGTCGAGCGCATCCGCGGCGTGCTGCCAGCTCAGGATCGCGTAGCTGGTCAGTTCGCGCTGGTTCTCGTTCAGATCCTGGCTCGGAAACGCGGTCTGGCCGTTGACGTTCAGGCCGAGGCCCGGCTGCAGGCCGTTCAGGTCCGGAATCTGGAAGCTGTCGTTGGAAGTGCCGAGGATCAACGACAGACGATTGTCGGCATCCAGGATGTCCTCGAAATAGCCGAAGCCGTGATATTGAGTCGAATGGTCGTGGATCGGATTGGAGCTGCCATCGGGCGACTCGATGCCCAGATCGTTGCGCAGCATGTCGCCGGACACGAAGTAATTCAGATTGCCGGAGTTGCCGCCGTATTCGAAACTCGGCTGGAAGGTACCGTGGCTGCCGCCATAGACCGAGATCGAGCCACCCGGATCGAGCAGACCGCTCTTGGTGGTCATGTCGATGATGCCGGCGGTACGCAGGCCGTACTCCGCCGGCAGCGCACCGGTAATCAACTTGAGCGAGGAGATCAGCCGCGGGCTCAGCGATTGGCCGAACACGCTGATGCCTTCGGGCAGGATGATGCCGTTCAGGCGGTACTGCAGATCGTTGTGATCGCCACGCACGTGAAACTGGCCGAAGGAGTCCTGCGCCACGTCGGGCGCCTGCATGATTACCTGGTTCAGCAGCGTGTTATCCGCGCCGGGTGTTGCCGCAATCGCGGCATCGTCGATGGTGTAGGTCGAGGCGCCGGTCTGGGTCTCGATGCCGGCGCGCTTCTCATTGAGCAGCTGCGCGGTCACGACGATCGTCGGCAGCGTGCTGTCGGGGCTCGCCACCGACGTCGCGGTGTCGACCGTGGCCGCGATGGTGGTGGTCTCCGGGTGGTCCGCTGCACGCAGCGCCGGCGCTGCGAGCAACAGCGGCGCCGCCGCGGTCAACGTGATACGGGATATCGGAAATGACATGGATCTGATCCTGTGTAAGCCAAAGCGAGCCATACGGGGGCGAGCCGTGGGGCGCGGGCAATTGTCGGGAGCCCGCCCAACGGCGGGAGGACAGGATCAGATCAGGGGTGGGCCGCGGGCGTCGTAGAAATCGGCAACAAGCCGGCCCGGCTGTGCCGCGCTGAGCGGCGCGATCGGCGTGCTGATGGCCAGCGTCGGTCCGGTCTGCTGGGGCAGCTCGGGCGGTCCCGCCCAGCGATCGGCATGCATGCACAGCAGGCACTGCAGGTGCGTCTCGGCCCCGCGCGCGCTCTGGTCCTTATGAAAATGCGCGGCTTGGGCGAGCCCGGCGCTGAACACCGCGAACACGGCGATCAGTGCGATCAGCCGCCGCAACGGCGAGCGTCGTAACCGGTTCAGTGCTGCCATGGACTTCACACGTACGGCCTTGCAGGGCCCCTGCCGCGACAACCGAGGTCGGTAAGCATACCTGAATTCCCGGCGCTTCAGGACCGGCCGGTGCGCAAGCCCGCCGCGTCGCGCGCCAGCGACTCGATCGTAGCCCAGTCGAGCGCAGCCAGCGCCGCGGGCGGAGTGATCCACGAGCCGCCGACGCACAGCACGTTCGGCAACGCCAGGAATTCAGCGGCGTTGGCACGGGTCACGCCGCCGGTCGGGCAGAACACGTGATCCGGAAACGGTCCGCCGAGGGCCTTGAGCATGCCGACGCCGCCGGCCTGTTGCGCTGGAAACAGCTTGCAGGCGTCAAAGCCCGCCGCGCGCGCGGCGATCAGCTCGGTCGGCGTCATGACTCCGGGCAACAGGGGAAAGCGCGCCAGTGCCGCGGCCGCGGCCAGTTCCGCGGTCAGCCCCGGCGTGACGCCGAATTGCGCGCCAGCCGCGGCGCAGTCGCTGAAATCGCGCGCCCGGGTCAGCGTGCCGGCGCCGACGATGGCATCGGGCACCGCGGCGCGCATCGCGCCGATCGCCTCGAGCGCGCAGGCGGTTCGCAGCGTGACCTCCAGCACCCGCAGTCCGCCGCGCACCAGCGCTTCGGCGAGCGGCACCGCGTGCTCGAGCCGCTGGATGGTCAGCACCGGAATCACCGCCGAGATCGCCATGATCTCGCGCATCGGGCGCGCGCGCGTGGCTGTCGCGCCTGTGCCCGCCGTGTGCGCGCCGCATCTCCCGGCCTCGTCATGCGACGGCATGTCGGCCGCGCTCATGCGTAGCAGCTCAGCGCGCCGGATTCGGCATCGCCGGCCGCCGCGCGAAAGGTCGCGAATAACTCCCGGCCCATGCCGTGCGCATTGCCCGACAACGACGGCTGCGGCAACTCGCGCCGCGCCCAGCTGTCCTGGGGTACCTGGGCCTCGAGCGTGCCGGAGATACTGTCGAGCCGGATGATGTCGCCATCGCGCACGCGCGCGAGCGGACCGCCGTGCAGGCACTCGGGGCAAACGTGAATCGCGGCCGGCACGCTGCCGGACGCGCCCGACATGCGGCCGTCGGTCACCAGCGCGACCCGATGGCCGCGTTTCTGCAGCACCGCCAGCGGCGGCGTCAGCGCGTGCAACTCCGGCATGCCGTTCGCGCGCGGTCCCTGGAAGCGCACCACCACGACCACGTCGCGATCGAGCGTGCCGGCGGCGAACGCGGCCGACACGGCGGCCTGATCGTCGAACACGCGCGCCGGGGCCTCGATGACGCGGTGCTCGGCCGCGACCGCCGAGGTCTTGATCACGGCGCGCCCCAGATTGCCACGCAGCAGCTTCAGCCCGCCGTCGGGGCTGAACGGATCCGCAGCCGTGCGCAACACGCTGCGATCGCCGCTGCGGTCAGGTGCGGGCTGCCATCGCAGTTCGCCCTCGATCAGCACCGGCTCCTCGGCGTAGGCTGCGAGGCCGGTGCCCATGACGGTCTGGACATCGGCATGCATCAACCCGGCGCCGAGCAGCTCGCGAATCAAGAAGCCGGTGCCGCCGGCGGCCTGGAAATGATTCACGTCGGCGCTGCCGTTCGGATAGATGCGCGCCAGCAGCGGCACGGCGCATGACAGATCACTGAAATCGTCCCAGTTGATCGCAATCCCGGCCGCGCGTGCGATCGCCACCAGGTGGATGGTGTGATTGGTGGAACCGCCGGTGGCGAGCAGGCCGACGATGGCGTTGACGATCGCACGTTCATCGATGGTGGCGCAGAGCGGCAGGTAATGCGGGCCGAGCGCCGTAATCGCGGCGACGCGCCGTGCCGCGGCGCGCGTGAGGGCGTCGCGCAGCGGCGTGTTCGGCGGCACGAACGCCGAGCCGGGCAGATGCAGGCCCATCACCTCCATCAGCATCTGGTTGCTGTTGGCGGTGCCGTAGAAGGTGCAGGTGCCGGGCGCGTGATAGCTGCCGGCCTCGGATTCGAGCAGTTGCTGGCGGTCGGCCTTGCCCTGGGCATAGAGCTGGCGCACCCGCGCTTTTTCCTGGTTGGCGATGCCGGAGGGCATCGGGCCGCCGGGCACAAAGATCACCGGCAGCTGACCGAAGGACAGCGCGCCGATCAGCAGTCCGGGCACGATCTTGTCGCACACACCGAGACACAGCGCGGCGTCGAACATGTCGTGCGACAGCGCCACCGCGGTAGCCATCGCGATCACGTCGCGGCTGAACAGCGACAGTTCCATGCCGGGCAGGCCCTGCGTGACGCCGTCGCACATCGCCGGCACGCCGCCGGCGAACTGCGCCACCGCGCCGGCCTCGCGCGCCGCCATCTTGATCAGCGCCGGAAAACGCTCGAGCGGCTGGTGCGCCGACAGCATGTCGTTGTACGCAGATACAATGGCAATGTTGGGCCAGACCAGGGCGCGTAGCGCGTCTTTGTCCCCCGGGTTGGCGGCCGCGAAGCCGTGCGCGAAATTGGCGCAGCCGAGCCCGCCGCGCGCGGCCCCGCCGCTGCGCGCCGTCTGCATGCGTCCGAGGTACTCCCGTCGGCCATGCTGACTGCGCGTCCGGATGCGCTCGGTCACTCGTGCGACGCGCGGATCGAGTGGCGCCATGGGAAATTTGTGCTGGGTCACGGGTGCGGTACGCGCATAGGCTGTCTTCCGGAATATAGTACAGGCTGGCGCGGATGTGACTATATAAAGGAGTGCGCTTGGCTTCTTCTTCCAAGGATCGTTCGACGGTGGCGAAGCTTCCGGATTTCGATCTGGTGCTGTTCGGAGGGACTGGCGATCTGGCGATGCGCAAGCTGCTGCCGGCGCTGTTCCGACGCTACCTTGCGGGGCAGTTCCCCGCACATGCACGCATTGTGAGCGTCGCACGCTCCAGCATCGAGCGCGATGACTACCTGGCGCAGGTCGAGGAGAGCAGCAAGAAGTACCTGCCCGCGGGCCTCGACGCGGCGCGCTGGACCACCTTCAGCCGCAGTCTCGACTACCTCGGCGTGGACGCCACCAATCCGGCCGACTACCAGAAGCTCGCGGCCAAGCTGGCGAACAATCCGGCCGAGGTGCGGGTGTTCTTCCTGTCGACCGCGCCGGCGCTGTTCGAGACCATCTGCCGCAATCTAGCGTCGGCGCAGCTGGTGACGCCCGGAGCGCGTGTCGTGCTGGAGAAGCCGCTGGGCCAGGACCGCGCCTCGGCCGACAACATCAACGAGAATGTCGGCACGATCTTTCCCGAGCGCCGGATCTACCGCATCGATCATTATCTGGGCAAGGAGGCGGTGCAGAATCTGCTGGCGCTGCGCTTCGGCAACAGCCTGTTCGAGCCGCTGTGGCGCCGCGGCCGGATACGCCATGTGCAGATCACGGTCGCCGAAGAGCTCGGTGTCGAGGGTCGCGGGGCGTTCTACGATCAGACTGGCGCGCTGCGCGACATGGTGCAGAATCACATGCTGCAGCTGCTGTGCATCATGGCGATGGAGCCGCCGGTATCGAACCATCCCGACGCGGTCCGGGACGAGAAGCTCAAGGTGCTGCGCGCGCTCAGGCCGCTCGAGGGCGCCGATGTCGCCGCCAACGTGGTGCGCGGGCAGTACCGTGCCGGCGCGGTCAAGGGCGCACCGGTCGTGGGCTATCTCGAGGAGCGCGGCATTGCGCCCGACAGCATCACCGAGACCTACGTAGCGCTCAAGGCGCAGATCGACACCTGGCGCTGGGCCGGGGTGCCGTTCTATCTGCGCACCGGCAAGCGCCTGCAGGAGCAGGTGGCCGATATCGTGATCAACTTCGAGGACGTGCCGCATTCGATCTTCGAGCGTGCACCCTCGGCGGGCGCGAACCGGCTGGTGATCTCGCTGCAGCCGCGCGACTCGATCACGCTCACGATCCTGGCGAAGAATCCCGGCGAGACCATGCGATTGCGTCCGGTGGACCTGCGGCTCGACATGGCCGAGAGCGCCAAGACGCCACAGCTCGACGCCTATGAGCGACTGCTGACCGACGTCATCAAGGGCAATCTGACGCTGTTCATGCGCCGCGATGAGCTCGACGTCGCGTGGCGCTGGATCGACCCGGTGCGCGACGCGTGGCTGCAGTCCGACGAGCGCCCCAAGAGCTACACCGCCGGCAGCTGGGGCCCCGCGGCGGCCAGTTCGCTGATCGGGCGCGATGGCTATGCCTGGCACGGCGAAATCTGACGCGCGCGCGCGCCGCTTTCCCGACACGGCGGCGCTGACCCAGGCGCTCGCATCCGACATCGTCGCGTCGCTGCAGGCCGCGTTGCAGGCCGGTCGGCGCGCGAGCCTGGCGGTTGCGGGCGGGCGCTCGCCGCTGGCGCTGTTCGAGCAACTCTCGACCGTCGCGCTCGACTGGCACCGCGTCGGCATCACGCTGACCGACGAGCGCTGGGTCGCGGCCACGAGCCCTGACAGCAACGAGCGCCTGGTGCGCGAGCACCTGCTGCGCAATGCGGCTGCGAGCGCCGATTTCATCGGACTGAAGAGTTCCGATGCGCCGCCGCAGGCGGCGGCCGTGAGCAGCTGGTTGGCGATCGCGCGGCTACCGAGGCCGTTCGACTACGTGTTGCTCGGCATGGGTGATGACGGTCACACCGCCTCGTTGTTCCCGGATTCGCCCGGGCTGGATGCGGCGCTCGATCCGCTGGCGCCGCCCGCGTGCGTCGCGATGCTCGCTCCAAGCTCACCGCGCACGCGCATCAGCCTGAATATGAGTGCGTTGCTCGACGCGCGGCGCGTCGGACTGCTGATCCTCGGCGACGGCAAGTGGAGCACCTACGAGCGGGCCGCTCTGGCGGGTCCGGTGGAGCAGATGCCGGTGCGCGCACTGCTGCGGCAGCAACGGGTGCCGCTGTCGGTGTACTGGGCGCCGTGAGGATTATCTAGGCGCGACCGAAATCGCGCGACCCGAGTGCGCCCGGGCGACTGCCGCGTGCGCTGTAGACCGGCGCCGCCGACGTGCCCCGGATCACTCGCAGCAGCTGCTGCACGCGCGACAGCTTGGCGGTGACGACGGCGCCATTGGCATCGTTGAGCTGCTGGCAGCGCCGCGCAATCTCAAGGTTCGCGAGCCAGCGCGCGTTGAGCGCGCCGCTGGAGTCGCTCCACTCGTAGAGCTTGGTGAGCGCGCCGCGTCCGTGCCCGAACGAGAGCATGCGGCAGCTATCGGCGCGTTCGCCGTCCAGCCGCGTCAGCGCCTCGACGCAGCGCTGGCGCTTGGAGCCGATCTGCGCGATTGCCTCGACGTCATCGTGCCGCAGGATCGCGGTTTCCTCGCGCAGCAGCGCTTCCAGCTCGGTGAGAAGCCGCGACTCCTGGTCGAGAATCCGGGTCAGATGCTCGTGAACGTCGGCGCGTTGCAGGCTCATGGCAACGGGTTACTGCGCGCCACGCAGGTCCTGCTCCATCTGAATCAGCCGATCGGCGATGCGATCCGGACTGATGCTGTACTGGCCGTTGCCGATCGACTGCTGCAGCGCCGCAACGCGCAGAGAATCGACCTCAGGCGTGTCGTGCACCGCCTGTGACAGCGCCAATAAACGACGTGCAGTGTCGGTGATGTTCACACTGTCCACGCTCGGCTGGGGTGCGCTCGTCGGGCTGCTGACCGCGGTGCTGGCACGTATCTGCTCGATCGGGGCGCCACTGCTGCTGGCACCGACGGAGCCACTATCCAGTCCTTTGATGCGGTCTGCCACGACGTTCTCCTAGAGGTCCTTGCAGGCAATATCGGCCAGTGCCGCTCAATCTTTAGGGCCGGGGCTTGTCATAACGGGACTTCGACCACGCTGTCCGAGCGCACGATGCCCTCGACCACGCGCTGCGAGCTCATATTCTGCACCCGGATGCGGTCGGCGACGCGCCCATCGGACAGCGCGACCGCGCTCATGCGCACCTGGAAGCCGCCGGATCCGGAGATCAACGTGACCTGTTGGCCACGATGGATCACATTGCTCGGCGTCAGGGCCTCGAGGCTCAAGGCCTGGCCACTGGCCAGGCCCTGACGCAGACGCTGGCCCGCGAGAAGCTGCGGATTGGTTACATAATCCGTGGTCAGGCCGGGCAGACGCCGCGCCGTCAGCTCGAAGTCGAGCGCACTGAGCTCGGCATCGCGGGCCATCGCATGTTTGGCCACCAGCACGGAGAATTCCGAGTCAATGGTCACACTCAGATAGATTGTCCATCGGACCGCGCCCTCGCAGCGTACCGCGACCGTGGTATGCGCGCGGACCTGTCCGTCGCCGGCAATGGCCGCCGTCAACGGCTGATCGCAGTCAGCCAGGCGCAAACGCGGATCGAGGTTCTGCGCGTGCACGATGACCTGGCCGTCGGCATGCGCGATCTCGTGCCGCACCGCTTGCTCGGCCGCACTCTGGAGCGAGGCGATGTCGGCCACCGGGGCCGCCACGGTGGCACTGGCGGCTGCCAGACTCAGCCATATCCATACCGATCCCGGCCGTTGCATCGATGTCATGTCTCTCTCTTTCATGTCCTGGCAGAGCAATGTCCTGCCATGGCAGGGAGCAATTGCCGTGCCACGGCGCCACGTCGGATTTCTGACACTCAAGCCCGAAGCCGGGCGGTCGATAACGCCGAGGTAGCGCTCGAGTGTCGTGCGCCGCTGCGCACAGCGGCCGCGCATGGCCGCTCGGCGGCAACAGCTTGCCGCCGCGGGCGCGCACCCTCGAGCCGTTTGGTTCGCTGAACGGCATCGCATCACACATTTGGCCCCGATCGGCTGTCCGGCCGCCCCGTGGCACAAGCCTTGCTCCTGCACTCCCGAGTGAACTTCTGCACGAGGGCGGCATGGCACTGAACTTGGACAGCTATCTGGGCGTACATGCACAGGCATTGACGCTGGAAGCACAGCGCACCGAGCTGCTGGCCGCCAACCTGGCCAACGCCGATACGCCGAACTACAAGGCGCGCGATATCGATTTCAAGGCTGCCCTGGCCGCGGCCGGCGGCGGCAACAGCCCTAGCAGCAGCGGTACGCTCGCGGTAGCCACCACCAACGCCGCGCACCTGCCGGCACCAGGCGTCGACAGCCCCGATGGGGGTGCCGGCGCCAATCTCAAGTATCGGGTGCCGATGGCCCCATCGCTCGATGGCAACACCGTTGATTCGCAGCTCGAGCAGGCGGCCTTCGCCGAAAACTCGGTGCGCTATCAGGCCACGCTCACCTTTCTGAATGCGCGTCTCAAGGAATTGATGACTGCGATCGTCGGCCAGTAACGCAAAGGCACACCCCATGTCGTCATTCAAAGTATTCGACATCGCCGGCTCGGGCATGAGCGCCGAGTCCGTCAGGCTCAACACCGTCGCCAGCAACCTGGCCAATGCCGACAGCGTCAGCGGTGATCCGAGCCAGGTCTATCAGGCCAAGCACCCGGTGTTCCAGTCGGTGCAGGCGCAGGCGCTTGGCGCCGCGGCCGGCAGTACCGCGGAACAGGCCAGCGCCAGCGTCAAGGTGCTCGGCGTGGTCAACAACACCGCGGCGCCCGAGACGCGCTACGACCCGAGCAACCCGCTGGCCAATGCTGACGGCTATGTCTACGGGCCCAACGTCAACGTGGTCGAGGAAATGACCGACATGATTTCGGCCTCGCGTTCCTATCAGAACAACGTCGAAGTCATGAACACCGCCCGCAATCTGATGCTCGACACCCTCAAGCTCGGCCAGTGACCGCCTAATTACGGAGCAACCGCATGACCGTTTCCAACGTAACCAACAACAGCAGCCAGACCAACTCGACCAACGCGAACAATACCGCGGCGGCCGCGGCGGCCGCGGCCTCGGTGTCAGCGCTGAGCGTGAACGACTTTCTGACGCTGATGACCGCGCAGCTCAAGAATCAGGACCCGTCGCAGCCACTCGATCCGTCAACCTTCGTCACCCAGCTGGCGCAGTTCGGTACCGTCTCGGGCATCGATGCGATGCAGAGCTCGCTGTCCACGTTGAGCTCCACGCTGCTGTCGAACCAGGCGCTGGCGAGTGCCGGCCTGGTCGGCCATTCGGTGCTGACGCAGGCGAGCGCGGCACAATTCACCGCCGGCCAGACGATGACGGGCGCGGTGCAGGCACCGACCGGGACCAGCAGTGTGGTGGTGAACGTCACCAACAGCAGCGGCCAGATGGTGCAGCAGATCACTCTCGGCGCCGGCGCAGGAATGTCCGCATTTTCCTGGGACGGCAGCATGCTGAACGGTGCCGCCGCGCCCTCCGGCAGCTACAGCTTTCAGGCGATCGCGAACGTCAACGGTGCCTCGGTGGCCGCCCCGACCTATCTGGCCGGCACCGTATCGAGCATCTCGCTCAACCCGGGCGGCAGCGGGGTCACGGTGAACACGCCGCAGCTCGGCTCGATTTCGCTCGCCAGCATTCAACAGGTCGATTGAGACCCATCTAATACCCAATCTTTCCGAACAGGAGCCTTCCACATGTCATTTGGCACCGCATTGACTGGTATCGACGCCGCACAGGCGGATCTGAACGTCGTATCCAACAACATCGCGAATTCGAATACCACCGGGTTCAAGCAGTCGGTGACCGAGTTTTCCGATCTGTTTGCCAGCTCGCAGAACGGCGTCGCCGCCGATGCCATCGGCAACGGTGTGCAGGTCGCGGCTGTCGCGCAGGATTTTTCGCAAGGCTCGATCCAGACCACCGGCAATAATCTGAACCTTGCGATCAGCGGCAACGGCTTCTTTACCGTCGGCAGCAGCAACGGACTTGCGTACACGCGCTCGGGCGATTTCTCGACCGACGCCACTGGCACGGTGGTCAATCCACAGGGCCAGACGCTGCAGGTCTATGCACCCACCGCCAACGGCGGCTTCAACACCAGCTCGACCATCCCGCTGCAAGTCACGGCTGGCGACAGCGCGCCGGTGGCGTCCCAGAACGTCAATCTGACGCTCGATCTGCCGGCCAATGCCGCGGCGCCGGCCAATCCGGTGTTCGACCCGACCGACCCCACCAGCTACAACAACTCCACCACCGCGACGGTCTACGACTCGCTCGGCGCGGCGCATACCGCGACGGTGTATTTCGCCCAGGCGGGCGCCCCGAACCAGTGGAATGCGTACCTGACGGTCGACGGCCAGGCAGTGGGCGCGGCGCAGGGACTGACGTTCTCCGCCAACGGCGCGCTGACCGACGCCGGCCAACGGTGATATCGCCTTCGGTCCCTACACCCCGACCACCGGCGCCAATCCGCTGGCGTTGAATTTCAATTTCAGCAAGACCACGCAGTACGGCAATGCGTTCGCCGTGAGCTCGATCCAGCAGAACGGCTTCACCACCGGCACGCTCAGCGGCATCTCATCAGTACCGCCGGCGTGGTCAGGCGCAGTACACCAACGGCCAGTCGGTGCAGCTCGGTCAGGTCGCGGTGGCCAATTTCGCCGATCAGCAGGGTCTGGCAGCAGCTCGGCAACACCAATCTGGGCGCAGACCTTCGGCTCGGGCCAGGCGCTGTATGGGCAGGCGGGCACGCGCCGGCTTCGGCCAGATCGAGTCCGGGTTCGCTCGAGGAATCCAACGTCGATATCACCGCGCAGCTGGTCAACATGATCACCGCGCAGCGCGCCTTCCAGGCCAACGCGCGAGATGATCTCGACCGAGAATCAGATCACCCAGACCGTGATCCAGCATTCCGACCCAGCGGTTAAGCCGTTAAGGAAGCCGCTGCCGCATGGACCGTCTCGTATATGTGGCCATGTCCGGCGCGAAGGAAACCCTGCGCGCCCAGACCACCAACAACCACAACCTGGCGAACGCCAGCACCATCGGCTTTCGCGCCGATCTGTCGGCGTTCCAGACCGAGCAGGTGCCGGGCGCGGGCTTGCCTTCGCGGGCCTACGCCACCGACCACACCGCCGGCTGGGATGCCAGCGGCGGCACGCTGCAGCAGACCGGCCGCGAGCTCGATGTGGCGGTGCAAGGGCCAGGGCTGGATTGCGGTGCAGGGACCGCAGGGCAACGAGGCGTATACGCGGGCCGGGGATCTGCACGTGGATCCCGACCGGGCAATTGATGACCGCCACCGGCTATCCGGTGCTCGGCGATTCCGGTCCGATCATCGGTGCCGCCGTACACCTCGATCTCCATCGGGCACGACGGCTCGGTATCGATCGTTCCGCTCGGTCAGACGCCGGCGACCATCTCGACTGTCGGACGCATCAAGCTGGTGAATCCGCCGAGCTGACACGCTCGAGCGCAGCGACGGCGGGCTGTTTCGACTGAAGAGCGGTGGCGATGCTGTCGCGGACGCCAGCGTGCAGCTCATGCCGGGCACGCTGGAATCCAGCAACGTCAACATCGCCGCCACGATGACCAACATGATCGAGCTGGCGCGCAACTACGACATGCAGCTCAAGTCGATGAAGGCCGCCGAAGACAATGACGCGTCCTCGACCAAGCTGTTGACACCAGCAGTTAACCCCACGACAGGAACTATCAAGCCATGAATCAGCGCACTATGGGCAGCGAAGACCGGGCTCGATGCCCAGCAAACCAAGATGGCGGTGATTGCCAACAACCTCGCCAACGTCAATACCACCGGCTACAAGAAGCGCCGCGCGGTGTTCCAGGATCTGCTACTACCAGAACGTGCGCCAGGTGGGCGGATCGACCACGCAGAACACGCTCGCTCCCACCGGCTTGAACCTCGGTACCGGCGTGCAGCTGGTGTCGACCGAAAAGCTCTACACCCAGGGCAACGTCAACCAGACCGGCAACTCGCTCGATCTGGCGATCAACGGCCGCGGCTTCTTTCAGGTGCTGACGCCCGACGGCACGCTGGCCTATACCCGCGACGGCAGCTTCCAGACCAGTGCCACCGGTCAGCTGGTGACAGCCAGTGGCTATGTGGTGCAGCCGGCGATCACCATCCCGCAGGGCACGCAGTCGGTCACGATCGGCACCGATGGCACCGTCAGCGTGCTGGTGGCCGGACAGACCGCGCCGACTACCGTTGGCACGCTGCAGCTCGCCAATTTCGTCAACGAGGCCGGCCTGCAGCCGCTGGGCCAGAACCTGCTGGTGCCATCGGCCGCCAGCGGCACGGCACAGACCGGCCAATCCCGGACTGTCGGGCATGGGCACGCTGCAGCAGGGTGCCACCGAAAGCTCCAATGTCGATGTGGTCGAGGAAATGGTGAGCATGATCGAGACGCAGCGCGCCTATGAGATGGACAGCAAGGCGATCCAGACCACGGATCAGATGCTGCAGTACCTGAGTCAGTCGCTGTGACGGCCGGCGATGGTTCGATGACATGCCGCGCGGGCGCCGGTGCGCGCCGCGCTGCGCGATACCTCGGCCTGCTCGCCATCGTGGCCGGCCTGGCCGGCTGTCACGCGCAGCATCCGCCGAAAAGCGACTTCGCCTCGACCTTGCCCGAGGAGATTGCCGCGCCCGGCGCTGAGAATGGCGCGATCTACCAGGCCGGACACGATCAGGCGCTGTTTGATAACGCCGTGGCGCGCCGCGTCGGCGACATCCTGACGATCCAGCTGCAGGAGGCCACCAACGCGTCCAAGAGCGCCGTCACCACGAGCAAGAAGAACACCACGGCCACGCTGCCGGGTGCCAACATCCTGGGCGGTGCTCTGACGATTCACGGCAGGAACGTGCTGAGCGGCTCACTGGCGGACAGCAGTGCCTTCGACGGTGAAGGCACCAGCGCGCAGAGCAACCAGCTGAGCGGCTATATCTCGGTGACGGTGGCCAAACGGCTCGCCAACGGCAATCTGCTGGTGCGCGGCCAGAAATGGCTCACGCTCAATCAGGGGCGCGAATACGTCCAGATCCAGGGCATCGTGCGCCCGATGGACATCGGGCCCAACAACATCGTGCCCTCGTATGCGGTTGCCGATGCCAGCATTTCCTATGGCGGCCAGGGCACGCTGGCGGATGCAAACACCAAGTCCTGGCTCGCGCGCTTCTTCGATTCGCCTTACATGCCGTTCTAGCCATGGCACCACATATGCACAGATTGCGCTTCAGCCTGTTCAGCTTCGTGATCGCCCTGGGGCTGCTGCCGGCGCTCGCGCCGGCCGAGCGCATCAAGGATCTCGCGGTGGTCTCCGGGGTGCGCAGCAACCAGCTGGTCGGCTACGGACTCGTGGTCGGGCTGGATGGCACCGGTGATCAGACCACGCAGACTCCGTTCACGGTGCAGAGCATTCTGAACATGCTGGAGAAATTCGGCGTCACGATTCCCGCCAACGTCATACCGCAGCTCAAGAACGTCGCGGCGGTCACGGTGACCGCGCAGTTGCCGCCGTTCATCAAGGTCGGTCAGACGATCGACGTCACCGTTGGCACGATCGGCAATGCCTCGAGCCTGCGCGGCGGCGACCTGCTGATGACACCGCTGCGCGGTGCCGACGGCGAGGTCTATGCCATGGCCCAGGGCAGCGTCGTGGTCGCCGGCTTCGGCGTCTCCGGCAAGGACGGCTCGCGCGTGAGCGTGAACGTTCCGAGCGGTGGCCGCGTGCCCAATGGCGCCACGGTGGAGCGCGAAGTGCACAGCAACTTCGCCACCCAGCCGTTCGTGATGCTCAACCTGAATACGCCGGACTTCACTTCCGCGACCCATCTGAGTGAGGTGATCAACAAGACACTCGGCGGCGATACCGCGGTGGCGCTCGATGCGGTGTCGGTCAAGGTCACGGCGCCGGCAGAGGCCAATCAACGCATTGCCTTCGTGTCGGTGCTGCAGGAGCTGGAGATCGAGCCGGGCGATGCCCCGGCACGCGTGATCATCAATTCGCGCACCGGCACCGTCGTGATCGGCTCACGCGTACGCGTGACGCCGGCGGCGGTCGCGCATGGTTCGCTGTCGGTGACGATCACCGAGCGCAACGATGTCAGCCAGCCCAACGCGTTCAGCCAGGGCACCACCACCGTTACGCCGCGTTCGGATATTTCGATCAGTCAGCCCGAGGCGCGCATGTTCGTGTTCAACGCCGGCGTGAATCTCGATGAGATCGTGCGTGCGGTCAATCAGGTCGGCGCGGCTCCGGGCGACCTGGTGGCAATACTCGAGGCGTTGCGGGAAGCCGGCGCGCTGCACGCGGAACTGATCGTGATCTGATCGCATGAGCGCCACGCCCCCGACTGTCGCACCGAGCTTCTACGCCGACTTCCAGGGACTGGACCGGCTGCGTGCCTCCGCAGCGCGCCAGGACCCGCAGGCGCTGCGCGAGGCTGCACGGCAGTTCGAGGGTCTGTTCACCGCCATGATGTTGAAGTCAATGCGCGAGGCTTCCCTCGGCGGTGGCCTGGGCGACAGCCAGGAGACGCAGACCTATCAGGAGATGTACGACCAGCAGCTCGCATTGCAGATGGCGCATGGCAAGGGTCTGGGGCTCGCCAACCTGTTGATGCAGCAGCTCACGCGTGCGCAGGCCGCGCAGGCGTCGGCGGCTACACCCACCAGCGGCGCCAACGCCGCACTCCCGGCGTCGTCCGCTCCTGCCGGCGGCGACAAGATCGGAAGTAGCCAGCGCGCCGAGTTCGTGCGTTCACTCGAGCCGCTGGCACAGAGCGCCGGCAACCGCCTGGGCGTGGCGCCGGATACCTTGATTGCTCAGGCCGCGCTCGAGACCGGCTGGGGCCGCAACATACCGGCCGACTCCAGCGGGCGCAGCAGTTCCAACCTGTTCGGGGTCAAGGCGGGCGAGTCGTGGCGCGGCGCCTCCGTACAGGCGAACACCACCGAATATGATCAGGGCACCCCGAGCAGCACCCGGGCGGCATTTCGCAGCTATGGCGACGCAGCCCAGAGCGTCGGTGATTATGTCTCATTGCTGCGCAACAGTCCGCGATATGCCAACGCGCTCGGCGCGGGATCGAACGTGCAAGCATTTGCCAGCGGGCTGCAGCGCGGCGGCTATGCGACCGATCCCGATTATGTAAATAAACTGGTCGCGACCGTGGCGACGCTGCGGCAACTGCGCGCGGCAGCGCTCAAGTCATGAGTCGCGCCGCCGACAACCATAAACGCAGAGTCGGCGTGGAGCGCGTCGAAGCTGGTGCCATGCAGGAGAGATCATGGGCGACATGCTGAGCACGGGCGTATCCGGCCTGCTGGCGTTCCAGCAGGCACTGGATACCACCAGCAACAACATTTCCAACGCGAACACGCCCGGATACAGCCGCGAGAGCGTCAATCTGGTCAGCGTGCCGGGTCCGTACATCGGCAACGTGTCGATCGGCGCCGGCGTTGCGGTCAATGACGTTCAGCGCAGCTATGACCAGACCGTCGCCTCGCAGGTGGTGACGGCCACCAGTGCCTACAACCAGCTCAACGGTTTCGCCACCCAGGCGGCGCAGGTGGACAATGTGCTCGGCAGCACCACCAATGGACTGGCCTCGCAGCTGCAGAGCCTGACGGCCGCGCTGCAGACCGTGGCCAATGCGCCGACCTCGTCGGCTTCGCGGCAGGCGTTCCTGAGCCAGGCGCAGCAGCTGGTGAGCAATCTGCAGAGCGACAATACCAGCCTGCAGAATCTGAACTCACAGGCCAACGCGCAGTTGACCAGCGATGCCAGTCAGGTCACATCGCTGGCGCAGAGTATCGCTGCCCTGAACAAGCAGATCATGGCGCAGACCTCCCCGAGCATGCAGGCACCGAACAGCCTGCTGGATCAGCGCAACCAGCTGATCAATCAGCTGGCCACATTTGCCAACGTGACTACCACGCAGCAGGCGGATGGGTCGGTCAATATCTACTTAGGCGCCGGACAGACGCTGGTCACCGGCACCACCGCGGCCGGACTATCGACGATCGCGAATCCCTACGATGCGTCACAGGACGATCTGGCGCTGACCACGGCCGCGGGTCCGGTGGACGTGACGCAGCAGGTCACCGGCGGCACGCTCGGGGGAACGCTGCAGTTTCGCAGCCAGATGCTCGAGCCGGCGCGCAACAGTCTGGGCCAGGTCGCCGTGGTGCTCACCAGTGCAATGAACGCACAGAATGCGGCCGGACTGGATCAGTCCGGCAATCCCGGGCAGCCGATATTTTCCGTCGGGGCCGTCCAGGTGCTGCCCAACAGCGGCAATGCCGGCACCGGCGCGGTCACTGCAACGGTCAGCAATGCCAACGCCATTACTGCCGACAACTACATTCTCAAGTACGACGGCGCCAACTGGAGCCTGACCAATGCGAGCTCCGGCGCCAGCGTGGCATTGAGCGGCGCGGGCACCGTGGCCAGTCCGTTCAGCGCCGACGGCCTGTCGATCGTGGTCGGCGCCGGCGCCCAGGCCGGCGACAGCTACGAGATCCAGCCGACCAGTGGCGCCGTATCCGGCATGCAGGTGCTACTGACCAATCCGAGCCAGCTGGCGGCCGCCGCGCCGCTACTGACCGCGGCCAGCAGCAGCAACACCGGCAGCGGCAGCATCGACCAGGGGTCGGTGCCCAACAGTGCCAGCTGGGTGCGCGGCAATTACACGCTGACCTTTACCAACGCCACGACCTATCAGGTCACCGACAGCACCGGTGCGGTGGTCGGCAACGGCGCCTATACCTCCGGCACGCCGATCACGTTCAACGGCATGCAGGTGACGGTGTCGGGCGCGCCCGCGGCCGGGGACAGCTTCGCGATCAACGACAATGGCAGCGGCACCGGCGACAACCGCAATCTGACCGTGATGACCGGCCTGCTCGATCAGCCCCTGATCGGCGGCACCACGTCGATCAACGGCACGGTCAATCAGCTGGTCACCAACATCGGCATCCAGACCAGTCAGGCGCAGACCGGCGCCACCGCGCAGCAGGCGGTACTGACCGATGCCACCAATGCGCAGCAGAGTGTCTCCGGCGTCAACCTCGATGAAGAGGCCGCCAACCTGGTGAAATACCAGCAGGCCTATCAGGCGGCCGCCGAGGTGATCAAGGTCGCCTCGACCCTATTCACATCGCTCCTATCCGCAGTGCAGGCCTGATCCATGCGCATCTCAACCTCGGAAATCACCTCGCAGGCGATCCTGACGATCGACAATCAATCGAGTGCGCTGCAGAAAACGCAGAACCAGGTAGCGACCGGACTGGCGGTGCAGACGGCCGCGGACAACCCGGTCGCGGCCTCGCAGATCGTGCAGCTGTCAACGCAGCTGTCGCAGCTCACTCAGTACGGCAGCAACCTGCAGTCGGCGCAAACGCGGCTGTCGCTCGAGGAGAGCTCGCTGTCGAGCGCGACCACGACCCTGCAGAGCATTCGCGACCTGGCGGTGCAGGCCGGCGATGCCACGCTCAACGACAGTAACCGCGCGCAGATTGCGACCCAGATCCAGACGCAGATCCAGGCGTTGCTGGGCACCGCCAACACCAAGGATTCCAACGGCGAGTACCTGTTCTCGGGCTACGCGGCGCAAACGGAGCCGTTCGCGACCGACGGCAGCGGTAACGTCAGCTACCAGGGTGACGCCGGCAACCGCCTGATCCAGATCAGCGGCAATCAGAGTGTGGCCGACAGCGATACCGGCGCCACCGCGTTCATGAACATCCCGGCCGGCAACGGCACGTTCATCACCGCGGCCAACCCCGGCAATACCGGCAGCGGCAGCATCGACACCGGCTCGGTGGTCAGCCCGGCGCAGTGGGTGCCGGACAACTACACCGTGAGCTTCACCAGTCCGAGCACCTATACGGTGACGGACAACACCACCGGCGCGACCATCGTGCCGAACGGCACCTATACCTCCGGCACCGCGATCCAGTTCGCCGGTGTGCAGATGACGGTGACCGGCTCGCCGGCCACCGGAGATTCGTTCCAGGTCGCGCCCAGCGGCCAGCAGAGCATGTTTGCCACGCTGACGCAGCTGGCCACGGCCCTGACGCAACCCGCCGATACGGCGGCCAGCAAGGCGCAACTGGCAACCAGCGTCGCCAGTGCGCTGACCAATATCGACCAGGTCATCAATCACCTGTCCACGGTATCGGCCAGCGTCGGCGGACGGCTCAATATGCTGACCTCGCAGAGCACCACCAACACCGCCTCCAGCACCGCGCTGACCACCCAGAAGTCCGGACTGCAGGATGTCGACTACGCCTCAGCGGTGACGACCCTGAATCAGCAGATGGTCGGTTTGCAGGCCGCCGAGCAGTCGTATGCGGCCATTTCGCAGCTGTCGCTGTTCAAGTATCTGAGCTTCTGACCGTGCATCGACGCTGCAATTCGGGTCATTCAGCCGGCATTCAGCAGTGGATTGTGATCGGCACCACACTTTCACCAATCCCCGGCGTCCCAGCTCAAGTTGACACGCGAGTCACCGATACAGGGCATGAACAGATGCGGCCAGTGGGTCGCATCGCGACGGACGGGCGTCCGGCGTCGGACCTAAACATTACGGAGTAAAGGCAATGTCACTCGTCCTAAACACGAACATCAACTCGCTGGTCGCGCAGGGCAGCCTGTCGTCTTCGGGCAGTCAATTGTCCACCGCGCTGGCTCAGCTGTCCTCGGGTCTGCGCATCAACACGGCGGCCGACAACGCTGCCGGTTACGCGATCACGCAGGGCATGACTTCACAGATCAACGGCCTCAACCAGGCTGCCAATAACGCCAGCGATGGCGTGTCGTTGGCGCAGACCGCCTCGGGCGCGCTGTCGGAGATCACCAGCGACCTGCAGACGATGCGCGACCTCGCGGTGCAGTCACTGAACGCCACCAACAGCACCCAGGACCGCGCGGATCTGAACACGCAGTTCCAGCAGCTGATGGCCGACGTCAACAACGTGGCGACCAACACCCAGTTCAACGGCGTGAACCTGCTCGACGGCACGTTCCAGGGCGCCACCTTCCAGGTGGGCGCGAATGCCGGCCAGACGATTACGGTATCGTCGGTCGCGAGCGCGAACAGCAACAGTATCGGCGGGCTGTATACCTCGGCGGGTACCGCTGCCGGCACCGGTGCAACAGCGGGCGATACCGGCACGCTGACGATTACCGATGGCAATGGTGTGGCCCATACCACCAGCCTGATGACGTTCACTGGCGTGGCCGCGACCGATGCGGCGACCGTTGCGGCGGCGATCAACCAGCTGTCAGGCTCAGATGGCGGCCTGATTGCAACCGTGGGCGCCACGGGAATCGATCTGAGCAGCACCAGCAACACGGCTGCGGCTGTGGCAGTCGCGTATACGGCTGGCGCGGTTGACGTGGGCACGGAGAGTCTCGCCACGCTCGGCGTGAACGCGGCCTACGATCTGACTGCGGCCACGGTGGCCGCTCCGACCAGCCACCTCGACACCGCTGATGTGACGACCGTCGATAACTCCAACAAAGTGTTGGTGCAGATCGACGCGGCGCTGCAGCAGCTGGCGACCACGGGTGCGCAGCTCGGCGCCTATCAGAATCGTTTCACGGCCGCGATCGCGGGCCTGAACACGGATGCGACCAATCTGAGCAGCGCGCGCAGCTCGATCCAGGACACCGACTACGCTCAGGCCACCTCGAATCTGTCGAAAGCCCAGATTCTTCAGCAGGCTGGCACGGCGATGGTGGCGCAGGCCAATACGGTTCCGCAGAACATATTGACGCTGCTCCAGAAGCTGCCGTAATGCGGGATCATGGATCTCGAGTCTAGGGTTCTTGATCAAGCACCGACGGGTGGGCGCTGCGAAGCGCCCACCCTCGGTTTTTTTTGCACGTCTCGTATGAATAGCCAGCCATGACCACGAGCACTTCGAGCACTTCGAGTACCTCGGCGACGACGGCGCCGGTCTCGATCGCGGGCAGCTCGAGTGCTCAGGCGGCCGGCGGCTCGGTCATCAACGTCAGCTCGCTGGTCTCGCAGCTGGTCGCCGCGACGCGCGCGCCCCAGGATGCGCTGATCGCCGCGCAGACGCAGGCGGTGACCACGCAGATTTCCGCCATCGGCACGCTCAAAGGCGCGCTGTCGACGTTCCAGTCATCGCTCGGCGTGCTCGATACGCCGAGCGCGTTCGATGTGCAGACCGCGAGCAGTACCGCGCCGACGGCGTTCACGGCGACCGCGAGCTCGGGCGCAGTGGCCGGCACCTACAACGTGTCGGTCACGTCGCTGGCACAGGCGCAGCAGCTGCTGTCGAATCCGTTCATCGGTGGTGCCAATGCGGTGGTGGGCACCGGCACGCTGCAGCTCACGCTCGGCAGCACCAGCTTCAACGTCACCATCGACGGTACCGACAATACCCTGGCGGGCATCGCCGCGGCCATCAATGGTGCGGCCGGCAATCCAGGGATCGCCGCAACGGTGCTGACCGGTACCGATGGCGCCCACCTGGTGCTGTCATCGTCGCTGACCGGCGCCGCCAACAAGATTCAGGTCACCGAGACCGATGCCGGCAATGGCCTGGCCGCCCTGACCTACGGCACCGGCAATGTCGGCAATTACACGCAGGAAGCGCAACCGCTGGATGCAGTCTTCAGCATCTCCGGTGTCGGCTACACCAGCCCCAGCAACACCGTCAACAACGCGCTGGGCGGCGTGACGCTGACGCTGCTGGCGCCGACTACCGGCACCCCCACGTTGAGCGTGGGCAACGACACGGCGTCGATCGCGACCAATATCAGCACTTTCGTCACCGCCTACAACACGCTGGTGAACGCGCTGGCACCGCTCGGCAGTTACGACGCGGCCACCGGGACCGCCGGTCCGATGCTCGGCAACGCGCTGCTGTCCGGCGCCAAGAACCAGATCCAGCAGGCGCTCTACAGCGTGGTCAATACCGGCTCCTCGACCTACAACACGCTGGCGAGCATCGGCATCACGACCAATTCCGACGGCACGCTCAGCGTCAACAACGCCACGTTGTCGAATGCGCTGTCGACCAACTTCAGCGCCGTCAGTCAGCTGTTCAGCAGCACCGGCGGGGTGGCCAGCTCGCTCAACTCCCGGCTCACCAACGCGCTGGGCAGCACCGGGGCGATCGCTGCCAGCAGCAGCACCCTGGTATCGCAGGAAAATGCGCTTACCAAGCAGGAAGATACCCTCAATGGGCAGATGAGCGCGCTGACGGCAAGCCTGACGCAGCAGTACACGGCCTTGAATACGCTGCTGTCCTCGTTGCAGACCACCTCCGCTTATCTGACGCAGCAGTTCGCCATCCTGCCGACGGTGCAGGGCAAGGCCAACGCCTAGCGCGGCCGGCCGCGCGCGCCGTGCGGCTAAAGTTAACGTCGCTGCGGCCGTTAATTGGACCATCGGGAAGTGATGGAGTACGGCGGCGTGAGCCAGTATGCGCGAAATTCCAAGCTGGCGGCTTACCAGAGCGTGTCGGTGCACGGTGGTGTAGCCAACTCTGATCCGCACGGTCTGGTGTTGATGCTGATGGATGCCGCGGTAGAGCGCATGACCACGGCGCGGGGCTGCATCGAGCATGGCGAGATCGTGCGCAAGGCGAAGCTGCTGCACAGCTGCATCAGCATCATCGCGGAGTTGCGCGGTTGTCTCGACATGGCCCGGGGCGGCGCGATCGCGCAGAACCTGAGCGACCTCTACGACTACATGATGCGCCAGCTGGCGCGCGCCAACGTCGAGAGCAACGTCGGCTGCATCTCCGAAGTGCTGAGCCTGCTGGCCGAGATTCGCAGCGCCTGGGTCGCCATCGGACCCGAGGTGCGGCAATCGACGCGGGCAGTGCCTCCGAGCGCGTAGAATACGCGCTGCCGCGGCCTTCAGTCCGCATGCTGCCCGGCCAGGGAGCCACTATGTACGACGGCGCCGATACAGTCGTGCTCGATAACGAGCTCGCTTATCAGGACATACTGCCGGTGCAGTGGATGGCGCTGTGGGAGCCGCCGGATCGCTTCGAGCTGCTCGGTCTGGAGGAGGCCAATCTGTTGCTGCTGCAGGCCTGTGTCGCGGTCGAGGAGCATCCGGCACGCGACAAGAATGAGGATCTCGGACCGCTCGCGGGCGAGATCGCCCGGCTCGATTTCAAGCTCAACCTGGTGATGCAGCTGCTGGCGAAGCTGGTGTCGAAGGAACGCATGCCGCCGGCCACCACGATCGTGTTCAACAGCCTCGGTGCTTCCTGGACCTGCGTCGGCCAGACACCGGCCGTGGGCGCCCACGGTCTGCTGCGCGTGCAGCTGCGCAGCTCATTGCCGCAACCGCTGGAACTGCCGGCGCAGGTGACCTCGGTGCAGGGCAGCCTGGCGAAGGTGGCTTTTCCGGGCCTGTCACCGGGAGTCGCTGAGTTGATTCAGCGGCTTGCGTTCGTGCGGCACCGGCGTCACATCGCCGATGTTCGCAAGGCGCGGACATAACGTGCTGCAGGGCAGGAGAATGTGCGACGCGTTGCACAACGCGGATGTGACCAAATCACTCTTCATTGCATAACCCCACCGCTACGCTGTTTCCCGACGAGTTTCACAGGGAAACATAATCTTCATGGCGGAAAGAGCCACGTTGACGGGGGAGTTCGTGAGCGCCGATGCACGCCGTGCGCATGACACAGCGGCGTCGAGCGAGGTAATCCTGCCCACCGGCCATTCGGCGGTCATCCGCCACGTCAATCACGTGATCGCCCAGGTCGCGGCATTCGACAGCAACGTTCTGATCCTCGGCGAATCCGGCACCGGCAAGGAAGTGGTCGCGCGTGCGATTCACGAGGCGTCGCCGCGACGGCAGCGCGCATTCGTGCCGATCAACTGCGGGGCAATCCCGGCCGACCTGCTCGAGAGCGAATTGTTCGGCCACGAAAAGGGTGCATTCACCGGGGCGCTGGCCACCCGCAAGGGCCGGTTCGAGATCGCCGAGGGCGGTACGATATTCCTCGACGAGATCGGCGACATGAATCCCACCATGCAGGTGAAATTGCTGCGGGTGCTGCAGGAGCGCGTGTTCGAGCGCGTCGGCAGCTGCATCTCGCAGCGTTGTGACGTGCGCATCATCGCGGCAACGCACCAGAATCTGGAAGAGTCGATCGCCAAGCGTACCTTTCGCGAGGACCTGTTCTATCGGCTCAACGTGGTGCCGATCGAGATGCCGCCGCTGCGCGAGCGCGGCGAGGATCTGCCGCTGCTGATCAGCGATCTGGCGCAGCGCATCAGCGCCGCGGGCCGCCCGCGCGTGCAGTTCACCGCCGCCACGATCGAGGCGCTGAAGGCCTACCGCTGGCCCGGGAACGTGCGTGAGCTCGGCAACCTGATCGAGCGCATGTCGATCCAGTGCGGCGCGCGGCCGGTGACGATCGCTGATCTGCCCTCGCGCTACCGGCCGGCTCGATTGGGATGCGGCCGCCGCCACCGATGCGCACGAGGGCATGATTGCCTCGGCGCCCGCGATGACCGTGCTCGCGCCCGCGCTCGAGGCACTGTCGCGCGATGCGCCGGGCAAGCTCGCGCGCCTGCCGGCCAGCGCACCGCAAGGCGCCACGACGCGCCAGGGCGGCGACGCCGGCAGCGACGCGGAGGACGATGAGGAGCTGCCGTCGATGGATCCGCGGCTGGCCGATGCCCTGCTCCAACAGATTCCGAAGGATTTCGACCTGCGCAACTACCTCGAGTCGCTCGAGCAGCGGCTGATCGTGCAGGCGATGCAGGCGGCCGAGGGCACCGTGGCACAGGCCGCGCGGCTGTTGGGCCTGCGTCGTACCACGCTGGTGGAGAAGCTGCGCAAGTACTCGCTCGTGGATGGCGATCTGGCGTCGGAATCTTGACGTTGCCGCGGCAACCGCTTGCCGCAGCCGTGAGGTTCGTCACAGATCGGGGGGCGGCACGCAAATTGCTCCTGTCTTCGTCGGTATGACGAAGTTGAAGAGGCAATGACAGTTCCAATGCACGTTCAAGAGCCCGTGGCCTGCGCCGAGTCCTCCACGCGGCTGATCGAGCTGGCGCGCCGCGTCGCGCGCAGCGAATGCACCGTGCTGATCGCCGGCGAGTCCGGTACCGGCAAGGAAGTGCTGGCGCGCTATATCCATCGCCATTCACTGCGCTGCGCGCAGCCATTCGTCGCGGTCAACTGCGCCGCGATTCCCGAGACCATGCTGGAGGCGACGCTGTTCGGCTGGGAGCGCGGCGCGTTCACCGGCGCGCAAGCAGCCCATGCGGGCAAGTTCGAACAGGCCCAGGGCGGCACGCTGTTGCTGGATGAGATATCCGAGATGCCGATGGCGCTGCAGGCCAAGCTGTTGCGCGTGCTGCAGGAACGCGAGGTCGAGCGCCTCGGCGGCCGACAGACGATCGCGCTCGACGTGCGCGTCATCGCCACCACCAACCGCAACCTTCGCAGCGACGTCGCCAGCGGGCGTTTCCGCGAGGACCTGTACTACCGGTTGAACGTGTTTCCGCTGACGCCGCTGCCGCTGCGGGCACGGCGTGACGATGTGCTGCCGCTGGCGATGCGCCTGCTGGCCTCGCATTGCAAGCCCGGGGCGCGCATCCCGGCGCTGCTGCCCGATGCAGCCCAGCTGCTGCTGACCTATGACTGGCCCGGCAACGTGCGTGAGCTCGAGAACGTCATGCAGCGGGCGCTGGTGCTGTGCGAAAGCGACCTGATCCGCGCCGCCCATATCGTGTTCGAGCCGCCGGTGGCCGAGATTCGCCCGATCGCTGTCGCGGCCACATCCGTGGCTGCGCCGCCCGAGATGCCAGGCGTCGTCGCGTTACCGGCCAACCCGGATGAGTCCGGCGCGGGCGGTGCGCTGGCCGACTCGGTGGCGCTGGCGGAACGGATCACCATTCTGAAGGCGCTGCGCGCTCACGCCAGTCGCGCCAGCGCGGCCGAGGAGCTCGGCATCAGCGCTCGCACGCTGCGCTACAAGCTTGCGCGGCTGCGCGCCGCCGGAGTCGACTTGTCGGATGAGGTGCAGGCGACCGGGAGCGCGGCATGAGCAACCTCGCGATCGATCAGGTTCTGGCCCAGATTCGCTCGCTGTCGGCGCAGGCCGGGGCGGGCATCAAGCCGCCCTCGCAGACATCGGCGATCGCGCCGGGCGCCGCCGGTGCGACGACCGGCCCCGCCTTCGGCGATCTGCTCAAACAGGGCATCGATTCGGTCAATCGTACCCAGCAGACTGCCAGTGCACTGGCCGATGCCTGGGAGCGCGGCGATTCCGGGGTCGACCTGGCGCGCGTGATGATCGAGAGCCAGAAGGCCTCGGTGTCGTTTCGCGCGCTGACCGAAGTACGTAACCGCCTGGTGAGCGTGTACCAGGACATCATGAACATGACGATCTGATCGGGTGATGGAAACAGCTTATGGCCAATAATCAGACTGCGGTGATGTACGGCCGGAATGGCCTCAATCTACGGCCGCTGCTGCTGCTGCTGGGCATCGCCGCCGCGGTGGCCGCCGGCGTCACCGTGGTGCTGTGGTGGCGCGGTCCGAACTGGAGCCTGCTGTACGGCAACCTGTCGGACTCCGATGCCAGCAGCGTGGTGCAGGCGCTGCAGACCGCCGGCAATCGAATACAAGCTCGACAACGCCAGCGGCGCGATCATGGTGCCAGCCGAGCGGGTGCACGACGCGCGGCTGCAGCTCGCCGCGCAGGGACTGCCGCAGGGCAAGAACGCCAGCCTCGAAATGATCAACAAGGACCCGGGCTTCGGCGTCAGCCAGTTCATGGAGAACGCGCGCTATCAGTACGCGCTGGAGAGCGAGCTGGCGCGCACGATCTCATCGCTGCAGGCGGTGGAGGCAGCGCGCATTCACCTGGCATTGCCGCAGCAGTCGGCGTTCGTGCGCGATCGGCGTCCGGCCAGCGCCTCGGTGCTGCTGCAGCTGCGGCCGGGACACCGGCTGCAGTCCGAGCAGGTCTCGGCGATCGTGCATCTGGTGGCATCGAGCATCCCGGAGCTCGACTCGGATAACGTGACCGTGGTCGACCAGCAGGGCCGGCTGCTGTCGTCGCCGAAGAATTCGCGAGGCCGCAATCGCCGCCGAGCAGTTCGAGGCCGCGCACCGCGTCGAAGACATCTACATCGAGCACATCGAGCAGCTGATCTCGCCGCTGGTAGGCGACGGCCGCGTGCGCGCACAGGTCACGGTGGATCTGGACTCAGGCGCGACTGAAGAGGCGCATGAGCAGTACAAGCCCGACAGCGCCGTGGTGCGCAGCGAACAGAGCTCGGAGGAGAACTCACGCTCGGGCGGCGCCGCCAACGGCGGCATTCCGGGCGCATTGACCAACCAGCCGCCCGCCGGCGGCGCGGTCGCCGCGGCCAAGCCCGCGGCGCAGCACCAGCAAGCCGCCGGGCACCGCCGCGGGCGCCGCCGGCGGCCAGCGCCACTGCGGCCAGCCGCGGCCGCCGCCGCCTGCGGCTGCCAGCGCGACGCCGGAGAACTCGTCCAAGCAGAGCACGCGCAATTACGAGATCGATCGCACCGTCAGCTACTCGCGCCAGCCGGCCGGACGCGTCAAGCGCGTCACGGTGGCGGTGCTGGTGGACAACGTGCGCCAGGTGGGCCGCCGACGGCAAAGCCACGCGAGCGCCCGCTCACCAAAGCGGAGATCGAGGACATCACGCGCCTGGTCAAGGACGCCGTCGGCTTCGATGAGGCGCGCGGCGACAGCGTCAATGTCGTCAATCAGCCGCTGCAGCCGCAGGTCGTCGATACCCTGAAGCCGGAAGTCGTGCCGCTGTGGCAGCGGCCCTGGCTGCAGAGCCTGGTGCGCCTGGTCCTCGGCGCCCTGGTGCTGGTGGCGCTCGCCCTGGGAGTGCTGCGGCCGCTGATCAAGAACCTGTCCACGCACGCCCTGGCCGCGCCGGCGCCGGGGCTGCTGGCAGCCGGCGCCGGTCCACCGGAAGAACGAGGGGTGACCCCGGCGGTACCCGGTCAGCCGCTGGCGTATGAGCAGCAGCTGGTGCAGGCGCGCGGACTGGTCACGCAGGATCCGAAGCGCGTCGCTCAGGTCGTGAAGACCTGGGTGGGCGAACAATGAGTGATGGCCAGATGACGCGCTCGGGCGTCGACCGGGCGGCGATCCTGCTGCTCGCGCTGGGCGAGCAGGACGCCGCGCAGGTGCTGCGGCACCTCGGCGCCAAGGACGTGCAGCGCGTCGGCGCCGCGATGGCGCAGCTGTCTCGGTGTTCGCGCGAAGAGGTCTCGGGCGTGCTGGCGACCTTTTCCACCTCGGTCGAGCAGCAGACTTCGTTCGGTGTCGGCAACGACGAATACATCCGCAAGGTGCTGATCGAGGCGCTCGGTGCCGACAAGGCCGGCGGCGTCATCGACCGAATTCTGCGCGGCCGCAGCAGTCGCGGGCTCGAAGCCCTCAAGTGGATGGAGGCGCAAGCGCGGTCGCCGAGATGCTGCGCTCATGAGCATCCGCAGATCATCTCGATCGTGCTGTCCTACCTGGAGCCGGATCAGGCGGCAGAGGTCCTGACGCATCTGCCCGCAGAACATGCGCGCCGAGATCCTGATGCGCATCGCGACGCTCGATGGCGTGCATCCGACCGCGCTGAATGAACTCGATGAGGTGCTGGAGAAGCAGTTCTCCGGCAACAGTGGCACCAAGACCACCGGCGGCTTCGGCGGCCCGAAGGCGGCCGCCGAGATCCTCAATCTGGTCGGCACCGCGCAGGAAGGCGACGATCATGACTCAGATCGCCAAGATCGACGAGCCGCTGAGCCAGAAGCTGCAGGATCTGATGTTCGTGTTCGAGGACCTGATCGAGGTCGACGATCGCGGCATGCAGGAACTGCTGCGCGAGGTGCCCGGCGACAAGCTGATCATCGCGCTCAAGGCGGCCGACGAGAAGCTGAAGCAGAAGTTCTTCAAGAACATGTCGGAGCGCGCCGCACAGATGATGAAGGACGACCTGGAGGCCAAGGGCCCGGTGCGGCTGTCCGAAGTCGAAGCCGCACAGAAGGAAATCCTGATGACCGCGCGAGCGCATGGCCGAGGAAGGCCGGCTGTCGCTCGGCGGCAAG
Organism: uncultured Gammaproteobacteria bacterium; assembly: GCA_963701975.1. Taxonomy (GTDB): domain Bacteria; phylum Pseudomonadota; class Gammaproteobacteria; order Steroidobacterales; family Steroidobacteraceae; genus FEN-1191. The sequence continues at coordinate 529,997 of OY969692.1, read as the reverse complement.
GGCGGAGAGGCAATATGTCTGAGCGCCGTCGCTCGCCGCGGTGTGGGCATCTGCCGCCGATCGACGGGCCGGTGCTGTCGCGCGCCGCCGCCGTGCGCCGACCTGGATGCGATCGAGCGCGAGGCCTGGGACAGGGGCTACGCCGACGGGCGCGCAGGCCGGCCTCGCAGCCGCGCAGCAGGAGCAGCAGGCGGCCAGCGCGGAGATCGAACGCCGCGTGCAGCAGCTCGGCTCGATCCTGGATTTCATGGCCGAGCCGATCGCCGAGCTCGACGAGCAGGTGCAGCGGCAGCTCGCGTACGCTTGCCGGCGCGATCGCGCGCCACGTCGTGCGCCGCGAGCTCAAGCTGCATCCCGACGAGATCATCGCGCGTTATTCGCGAAACGGTGTCGCTGCTGCCGGCTACGGCGCGCGACGTGCGCGTGCATCTGCATCCGGAGGACGCCGACGCTGGTGCGCTCGCGGCTGGCGGAAGCCACCAGCGAGCGCGCCTGGAGCATCATCGAGGATCCGATGCTGCGCGCGCGGCGGCTGCCGCGTCACCAGCGAGACTTCGACCATCGACGCACGCGTCGAGCAGCGCCTCGGCGCGGCCATCGCCGCCGTGCTGGGCGACGAGCGCGGCGCCGCAGCGCGAGGCGAGCCGTGCATGAATCCGATCTATCGCGCCGGCCGCGCAGCGCTGGACGCACGCGCTGGCGCAGCTGTCAGCAGCGCCTGACCGCAGGTGCCGCCGCCGGTCGTGGCCGGGCGCCTGACGCGCATGGTCGGGCTGACGCTCGAGGCGGCCGGCTGTCAGGCGGCGGTGGGCGATCGCTGCGAGATCGTCAGCGCCGACGATCAGCCATATCGAGGCCGAAGTGGTCGGCTTCGCCGGCGAGCGGCTGTACCTGATGCCGACCGGCGATCTGCACGGACTCAAGCCCAACGCGCGCGTGCTGCCGCGCACGCATGCCGGCACGGTGCGCGTGGGCCCGAAACTGCTCGGTCGGGTCGTCGATGGCGCCGTGCCAGCCGCTCGACGGCCTGGGGCCGATCGAGACCGACAGCCAGCGTGCGTCTCACCGGCAGTCCGATCAATCCACTGCTGCGCCAGCCGATCACGCAGCCGCTCGATGTCGGCGTGCGCGCGATCAACGGACTGCTGACGCGTCGGGCGCGGCCAGCGCATCGGCCTGTTCGCCGGCAGCGGCGTCGGCAAGAGCGTGCTGCTCGGCATGATGGCGCGCTATACCGCGGCCGACGTGATCGTCGTCGGGCTGATCGGCGAGCGCGGACGCGAGGTGAAGGAATTCATCGAGCGCATCCTCGGCCGCGACGGGTCTGGCGCGCTCGGTGGTGGTCGCGACGCCGGCCGACTATCCGCCGCTGATGCGGCTGCACGGCGCCTGGCTCGCGACCGCGATCGCGGAATACTTTCGCGACCGCGGCCAGAACGTGCTGCTGATCATGGATTCGCTGACGCGCTTCGCGCAGGCGCAGCGCGAGATCGCGCTGGCGATCGGCGAGGCGCCGGCGACCAAGGGCTATCCGCCGTCGGTATTCGCGCGCCTGCCGCAACTGGTCGAGCGCGCCGGCAACGGCGTCGCCGGCGAGGGCTCGATCACCGCCTTCTACACGGTGCTGGCCGAGGGCGACGATCAGAACGATCCGATCGTCGACGCCGCGCGCGCGATTCTCGACGGCCACATCGTGCTGGCGCGCCGCATCGCCGACGGCGGCCGCTATCCGGCCATCGATGTGGAAGCGTCGGTCAGTCGCGTCATGCACGACATCGTTCCCGAGCCGCAACTCGAGCTCGCGCGTCGTCTGCGGCAGATCGACGGCGCTGTATGAACACAACCGGGATCTGATCACCATCGGCGCCTACCAGCGCGGCAGCGATCCGCGCATCGATGGGGCGATCGCGCGCTGGCCGCAGATCGAGAGCTTTCTGCGCCAGGACATGCACGAGCGCGTGAGTCTCGAGCGCAGCGTCGCGCAGCTCGGCGGCGACGATGACGGAAGCGTCCGCGAGCGCTCCTAGATCAAAGTGAGGATCTAAGTGAAACGAGCGAAACGGCTGGAGCCGGTAGGCGTACTGGCGGAAGACGCGGAGCGGAAATGCGCAGTGCAACTCGCCGGCGCGCAAGCGCGCCTGGCGGAAGCCCAGCAGCGCTGCGTCGAGCTGCAGCGCTATCTGAGCGAATACCGGGACATGTTCCAACGGCGCGCCGCCGCCGGCATCGGTGTCAGCGGCATGCGCGACTACCAGACCTTCATCGCGCGACTGAGCGAGGCCGTGCGACAGCAGGAGGGCGTGCAGGCACAGCTGCAATCGGAGTGCGAGCGCGTCCGCGCCCGCTGGCTCGAAGCGGCCGCGCGCAACAGCGCGGTGCGCAAAGTGATCGCGAACGTGCGCTTCGAGGACCAGAAGCAGGAGGACCGCCGCATGCAGAAGGAATCCGACGAGCGCGCCCAGCGTGTGCGCGGTGCACGCTGATGTCAGCCAAAGTCTCCACAGCATCTTCCGCAAGCCCGAGCCCGAACCCCGGCGCCAATGCCGGCGGCAGCGCGGGCGCGGCGCTGGCCGCGGGTAACGTGGCTGCGGGCTCCGGCGGCATCGGCGGGCCGGGCGGTTCACGCCGCTCGTCGGGCCCCGCGTCCGGTTCGGGATCCGGCCCCGGGTCGACGCCGGAGTCGATCCCGCGCTTTTCCTCGGCGATGGCCGAAGCCGCGCAGGCGGACGGCCAGGCCGATGACTGTGCGAGCGAGCCGAGTGGCGCCACCACGGGCCCGGGCACCACTGACGGCACCGCCGGCAGCGCTGTCAGTGCCGATTGCCGCACTCGCACAGCGGCAGCCGGCAACAGCAGAGCAGCAAATGCAGCGGCTGCGAGCGGCGCGCCGCCGCGCACGCCGCAGCCGGGCACCCCATCGCTCAGCACCCCAACGCTCAGCACATCCCCGTTCAGCGCCACGGCGCGGGCGGACAGCCGGGGCGGGGCGCATGCGAACCTGGCCGCACCCGATCAGGTCGATGCGGCGCCGGGTGGCAACGGCAGCGTCAAGAGCGGCGGTGGCGCGCGCACCGACGGCGTCACGCCCGGATCGCCTCCGCCGAACGATCCGGTGGCGCTGGCGATGCTGATCGCCGCCAGCGGCCTGCAGGTCGGCGCTGGCGCGGCCGCGGGCGGCGCCCGGGACGACCCGGGCAGCGCCGCGGCGAGCGCAGCGGACAGCAAGTTAACGGCAATCGTTGCCAGCGGCGTGGCTCAGGCGGCGCCAATGCAGGCGGCGGCGTTGCCCGACCGCGCCGACCCGCTGGCGGCAGCGGCATCGGGGGCACCGTCGCCGGCACCGGCCGACGCGCCGGCACTGCGCGAGGCCTCGCGCGGTGCATTGCCCGACGCCCCGGTGCCGGTTCCGGCCAAGGCCGCAAACCCAGATACGCCGCCCGTGCAACCACCGGGCGTGTCGAGCCCGGCGGGCCTGAGCGATCTGGCGCGCAGCCTTGCGCCTGCGCCCAGCCCGCCGGTCACCCAGGGCGCCATCGCGCTGCCGGTCTCCGATCCGAACTGGCCGCATGCAATGGCGTCGCAGGTGCATTGGTTCGTCAACCACGACGTGCAGAGTGCGACGCTGCGAGTCTCGCCCGAGCATCTCGGACCGATTGAGGTGCACATCGACGTGCGCCAGGCGCAGGTCAATGTGAGCTTCCACGCAACGCACGCCGAGACCCGCGCTGCGCTGGAGCAGACCGTGCCGCGACTGCGCGAGATTTTCGCCAGCAGTGGGCTGACTCTCGGCCAGACCAACGTGCAGCAGGATCCGCGACCGGGGTCGCAGTCCGCCGCGCCGATGCGCCGGCCGGGCTTCGCCGATGCGCAAACTGTCGAGCCGGTCGCAGTCACGACCGCGCACGCGCCCGGGTTGGTCGATGAGTACGTATGAATGTGCGCCCCCGCAGCGACAGTTTTCCGTCGTTATCTGCAAACTGGCGCTGGCATAACGTTTGCTCTGCTAAGTAAGCGCCATCATTGAAACCGTCACCATTGCTGTGAGTACCATCGAACATGGCCTCTGAACCCGCCAAGAAGGAATCCGCACCGAACGTGCAGCCGATCAAGCCCAGGAAGAAGCTGGGCAAGCTGACCTATCTCGTCATCGCCGTCGTCGTGCTTGGCGGCGCCGGCGGGGCCTGGTTCGCCTTGAAGCCCAAGGCCGATAGCGACGGCGCCGCTGCAGCCAATGGCGCGGCGGCTGCCGCGGCCAAGCCAGCGGCGCCGCACTCAGCCCCGATCTACTACAAGTTCGATCCTGCATTCGTCGTCAATTTCGGCGGTGAAGGCAGCTCGCGCTACCTGCAGGTGACGGTAGAGGCGATGTCGCGCGACGTGTCGGTGATCGAGACGCTGAAGAATACCGAGCCGGCGGTGCGCAACGACCTGGTGATGCTGTTTTCGGGCCAGGACAACGCGACGCTGATGACCTTGGAAGGCAAGGAGAAGCTGCGCGCGGCGACGCTCGCCAGCATCCGCAAAGTGCTCGACAGCGAGGGCGGCAAGGGTCAGCTCGTCGAAGCGGTCTACTTCACCAGCTTCGTGATCCAGTAGCATGGGCGCCGAAGTCCTCAATCAGGATGAGATCGACGCCCTGCTGCGGGGTGTCGACGACGGCGCCGTACCGACCGCGCCGCCGGAGAATCCCGGCGAAGTTCGCCCGTACGATATTGCGACGCAGGTGCGCCTGGTGCGCGGTCGCATGCCCACGCTCGAGATGATCAACGATCGCTTCGCGCGGCTGTTTCGCATCGGACTGTTCAACATGATCCGCCGCACGCCGGAGATCGGCGTCGCGCCCGTGAAGGTGATGAAATTCAGCGAATACACCCAGAATCTGCACGTGCCGTCGAGCCTGAATCTGATCCGGATCAACCCGCTGCGCGGTACCGCGCTGCTGGTGCTCGATGCCACGCTGGTATTTGCCATCGTGGACAATTTCTTCGGCGGCAACGGCCGCTACGCCAAGATCGAAGGCCGCGAATTCACCATGACCGAGGGCCGCATCATCCAGATGGTGCTGCGCCAGGCGTTTGCCGATGTGATCGAAGCGTGGGACATCGTCGCGAAGATCAACATCGACTATCTGAATTCCGAGATCAATCCGCACTTCGCCAACATCGTCAGCCCGTCCGAGATCGTGGTCGTGACCTCGTTCAAGGTCGAGATCGAAGGCGGCGGCGGCGAGCTGCATGTGACCATGCCGTACTCGATGATCGAGCCGATTCGCGATCAGCTCGATTCCGGCATGCAGAGCGATCGGATGGATCGCGACGAGAGCTGGACCCGTGCGCTGCGCGAGGAAATCGAGGAGGCCGAGGTCGATCTGGCGCCGGTGCTGGCCCGAACCTCGCTGACGCTCGGACGGCTGGTGGATCTCAAGCCCGGCGACGTCATTCCGTGTGATTTCGACGGCAACGTGACCCTGTATGCGGAGGGCGTGCCCGTGCTGCGCGGCAGCTACGGCGCCTCGCGCGGACAGCAGGCGGTCAAGGTCACACAGCGCGTTTCACGGCACAAACCGCCGGTGTTAAGTAATGTCGTAATAGGTGGAAAGCTATGAGCACTGTGACAGCGAGCGTGGTGGCCGAGCCTCAGCCGGCACCGCTGGGCAATCTGAAGCCGGATGCGCCCGATGTCGGAGCAAACCGTGAGCTGAATCTCGACGTGGTGCTGGATATTCCGGTCACACTGTCGATGGAGGTCGGGCGCAGCCGGATCAGCATCCGCAATCTGCTGCAGCTCAACCAGGGCTCGGTGGTCGAACTCGACCGGGCGACCGGAGAGCCGTTGGACATATTCGTGAACGGCACACTGATTGCCCACGGAGAGGTGGTCGTGGTCAACGACAAGTTCGGCATTCGCCTGACCGACGTGATCAGCCCGGCCGAGCGGATTCGACAATTGAAGTAGCCGGCCTCAAGAAAGGCCAGCCGCCTGCCGATACTACAGGCGGAAGTTGATTTTCGGAGAAGTCCATCGTGTCAGCGATGATCGGTTCGCAGCCCGCGGCCTCCAAGGCCACCGGAACGCCATTCGAGTTTTTGAGCGCTCTGGCCAAGGAATTGTCTGCGGGCCGGGTTGATCTGCCCTCGTTTCCGGATGCCGCCGCGCGCGTGCAGCACGCGCTGAGCAACGACGACATCACCAGTGAGCGCATCGCGCGGGTGGTCAGCTCGGACGCCGGCCTGGCCGCGCGCATCCTCACAATGGCCAACTCGACGCTGTTGCACCGCGGCGGATCGCGCGTGACCGACCTGAAGGTTGCCATTACCCGCATCGGTCACGACAGCATTCGCGCCGCGGCGTTGGCATATGCAACCGCGCAATTGCGCCATGCGGGCGACCTCGCGCACATCCGCGCGGATCTGGAGAAATTGTGGCAGGAAGGCGTGCGGGTGGCGGCGCTGGCGCACGCAATGGCGAAGGAATCGCGCCAGATGCGGCCCGATGAGGCGCTGCTGGCCGGTCTGCTGCATAACATCGGCAAGGTGTACATCATTGCGCGCGCGCCCAAGGGGGCGGGCCCGGTGCACGTCGACGACCCGGTGGTGCGCGACTGGCACCCGGGCATCGGCCAGGCGCTGATCGAGAACTGGAAGCTGCCGGAGGACATCGCGCTGGCGGTCGGCGGGCAGCTCGATGTCGAGCGCTCCCACGGCGGACCGGCCGACCTGCAGGACCTGCTGATCGTTGCGGTGACGCTGGCGGCGCAGATGGCGAGCAACGCGGCCGATGATGCGGCGCTTGCCAGGATGCCGGCCGCGACGGCGATGGGACTTACCGACTCGGCGATCGTACGCATCATGCTCGAGTCGCAGACCGAGATCGAAACGCTGCAGGCGGCGCTCGGTTAGCCGCCAGGCTGCGCAGACCGCTCCAAGCCGGCGCCGGATCGCGCGACGCCGCTTCAAACCGTCCTGCCGCCATACTGCGCTGAGCGCGCGCGCTCGTTGGCCGTCCAGTCCTCGAAGCTCGGGCCCGCCGCCGCACGTTCGAGCCAGCGCGCCTGCAGGTCGAGCCGTGCGATGGCCGACAGCTTGTCGTCATTACCCAGCCGCGCGGACACCACCGCCTGCTTGAGCACGCGGATGGTCTGATCGTAGACCGCGAGCGGCACCGGGAACGGATGTCCGTCCTTGCCGCCGTGAGCCATCGAGAACCGCGCCGGGTCGGAGAAACGAGACGGCGCCCCATGGATCACTTCCGCGACCAGTGCCAGGGACGCCACGGTGCGCGCACCGACGCCCGGGGTCAGCAGTAAGTCACAGAAATCCTTTGGTCCGCGCTCGGCCGCTGCGGCGAGCGCGCCGTGCAATCGCCGCAGTACCACGTCCGATGCCCGCACCTCATGATGCCAGGGCATCTGCAGGTGCGGCAGCTGCCGGTGGGGCTCGATCTGCGCATCGGAGTGCGCGAACAGCTCGAGCGCCGGCCCGCTGGCCGCGCGCAGCTGGCGCAACATCGCGACGGTGCGATCCGGACCGCCAAGCACCAGCTCGAGGCTGGTGCTGCGGTTACGCGCGGCGCGTGCATCGGCAAGATTGACGATGACGCCCTGATGGCGCCCCTCGATCGCGGCGTGCGGGGAATCGAGGAAACCATCGAGCTGCTCCGACAGCCAGTGATAGCGTCGCGCCTCGCGCCGGCGTTCGTTCATGCCCTGCTGCACCACGCACCATTGGCCGGCAGAGGTCGCGATGAACGCGTGCAGATACAGGTCGAAGCCGTCCTGGACCGCTGCAGAGTCGATCTTTGCCACCAGCCGGCTGGCGTGCGTCAACGCGGTGGCGTCGACGCCGGTCTCATCACCGAGCCGGGCCAGCTGCGCCGGAGTCTCGCGGGCGCGCAGGCCCTTGCCGCCGCAGACGTAGATTCCGAGCTCGCGCCGGATTGGCGCCAGGCCCCGCTGCAGCGCCGCCACGACACTGGTGGTGATACCCGAGGAGTGCCAGTCCATGCCCATGACGGCGCCAAAGGATTGAAACCAGAACGGATGGGCAAGCCGTCGCAGCAGCTCGTCGCGGCCGTAATGGTGCACGATCGCCTCGCTCATCACGCGCCCAAGCGCAGCCATGCGCGCGGACAGCCACGACGGCACCTGGCCGCCATGCAGCGGCAGATCGGCGCTTCCGGTGCGTTGAGTCACCACGGCATTTTGTTACGCTGGCGCCGCGTCGTAAACGCCAGTGTTCAAAAAGGAGCCCCGAACGGTCTGCGACCGTCGGGGCTGAGATTCGGGCAGTTGACCCTGGTTCGTGTGTCAGCGGCGGGTCGGCGTCAGCTCATCGGCGCCATGCCGGTGAAGTAGGTGATGACGTAACCCTTGAGCGTGCCATCGGCCTGCGCGATGCCGTAGATCTTGACCGGCGTGCCGGCCGTGAGACCATTGGTGAAGCTGCTCAGGCCGCTGCTCGTGGTGATGTCCACCGGACTCACCGTCACGATATTGCCGCTGCGATCGACCTGGTAGACCAGGGTCGCCGAGCCGCTTGTGGTGCTGAAGTCCACCGTCACCGCTTGCGTGCCACTGGGCACGGTGATCGTGAAGCTGTTGCCGGCGACGCCGGTCGCGACCGACGCCAGCGGTACCGGCACCGGCAGCAGCACCGTCCACGGTGCGCTCCATCCGGTCGGGTTCGCCGGGTCGGCCCAGGTCGCGTCGCTCAGGCCGACCGCGGCGATCGGGGCCGCACCGCCGCCGAAGCTGACCGTACCGTTGGTCGCGGCAATGAAGTCCGCGACCGCCGCGGTGCCATCGGTCAACAGCGTCGGAAAGGCGAAGTTCCAGTACTTGAACCCCATGATCGGGTTGCCGCTGGAGTCCACGCCATTGGGGCTGTTCGGATTGATGTAGTCGAGCGTGAACACATAGTCATCGGCCACATGCGGGTAGTCGTGCGTGTAGGTGAAGGCGCTCGAATTCGCCATCGAGACGGCACCCGAGTAGGCCGCGGTCTCGATGTCGATGCTCTGGGCTACCAGCGGTGTGGCCAGCGGATCGACCACGCTGGCGTGCACCTTGAAACCGCGCACCAGGTTGCCGGCGTCGAGGAACGCCGTGCCGGTGCCGATCGGCGTCGCATCCGCCACCGCGGACCACGGCTGACGGAAGTAGAACTGCGTGTTGGCATCGATGAGCAGCGGCACGCCCACGCCCGATTCGTTGGTGACCCAGATCACCTGGGTGGTGGTGTTCGCGTGCAGCACGTGGCCCTCGGGGCTCAGCCAGACATCGGCAAAGGTGCTGCTGGCCCAGATCCGGGTCGCAACCAGAGTGCCATTCTGCTGGTACCGGGCCGCGATGCGCACGTACTTGCCGGCCAGGTTGCTCTCGCTGGAGAAGCTCGTGATCGTAGTGCTGGTCTTGGCGTCAACGTCATAGAACAGCGTGCCATTGGTGCTGTCGACCAGAATCGTCAGCTGCTGCGTGCTCGCCACGGCGGTCTCCGGCGAGGCGACCGGCAGCAACGGGTAGTCCTTGGTGATCGTGATCGACGAGCCGTCGTTCGCCACCGACATCACGTTGCCGTACATGTGACGCAGCACCAGGCGCGTGATGTCGGCGATCGGATGGCGGCGTACCGGCCCGGTGAAATTGACCGCCCACAGCGTCGTGCCGGCACTAGGCGGCTGATGGCCGACGATGAAGGCCGGATGCGACAGGTCGAATTCCAGTTCGAGCGCGCCATTCGGCGTGCCGCTCGAATTCACCACCAGCGGCGAATCGAAGCTGACGTCGATCGGCACCGTGAGACTGGAGCCGCTGCCCCGCGTGTGCTGGATCTGGATGCTGGAGGACGGGATGCTCGAACCGGCCGCGCCGGCGAACCCGGCCTCGGGGTCGGCCGCCACGGTCAGCAACACATCGCCGGGATTGCCCCCGACGCTGATCACTGCGCCGGTGTAGGTGCCCACCGGTACCGAGACATTGCCCAGAATCTCACCGAGATCATCGAGCTGCTCGAGATTCAGGTACGGCGCATCCGCGGCCGCCGTGAACACCGTTACGTTACTGCCGCCGCCCTGCGGCACCAGCGCGATGCTCAGGATCTTGACGCCGACCAGTGCCCAGTCGTCGGCGGACGCATCGCTCACGATCAGCGGTACGTTGGCGGATTGCGCCGTCGTGGTGTCTGAAGGGCTCATCGATGATGAGCCGGAGCCGCAGGCGGCGATTGCTGCCGCCATCGCAGCGCACGCGGCATATCGAAGCATCGTGAGTTTCATGACCTTGCCTCCGTTGAATTTTCCATAAGACCCGTGAGCGCGGCAGCCGTGCGGCTGCAGGTTGTGGGGAGCAGAGCGGCCGGCTATCGGATCGGTTGACGCGGCGGCAGGAAAGCATGCGATTGCGCCCGCTTTGTCGGCGCGTGGCGACGGCGCGCGCGTGCTTTCGCGCTCGCGCACGCGGGCGCCAAATATCCGGCATTGGCCGCAGCGTGTGATCCGGTTCACATCGGGGAATCGGCCGCAAACCAAATCAGCAGAACGACTTAGCCGCATCGCGTCGTCGGTGGCATGGGCGTTGCTCCTGTTCGCCCGTACCAAGGAAATCCCTCGGAGCCGCCATCTCTTGAACGCTACTGTCCGACGCTTCGCCGCGCGCCGTGCCGCGCTTTCGCTCGGCCTGTTGACGGCGATCGGCGGCGCGAACAGCCTGCTGTATGCCGCCTCGGCAACCCCATTTGCCGCCCCGGTGCAGCAGTTGCCGCCGAGTCCCGCCGGCGGTCTGCTGAGGGTGATCCTGGCACTGCTGGTGGTGCTGGCCGCGGTGCTCGCAGCCGCCTGGCTGGCGCGGCGCATGCGCAGCTTCAGCGGCGGCGGCGGTTCCAGTCTGGAACTGTTGGCGCAACTGTCACTCGGCGCGCGCGAGCGCGCGGTGCTGCTGCGGGTCGGCGACTGCCGGTTGCTGATCGGCGTGGCGCCCGGCAACGTGCGCACGCTGCACGTACTCGAAAAGTCCACGCCGCTGGAGGTCGCATCGACCCCGCCGTCCGGCGCAGCGCCGGCGGGCGAGGGCGCCGACCGGCCCACGTTCAAGTCCCTGCTGCTCAAGAGCCTCGGCAAATGAGCGTCGAACCGTCGATGCCGCGCCAGCGCCTGCATCCCGCCCTGGTGCGGATGCTATTGCCGGCGCTGCTGCTGCTGCCGATGATGGCGCACGCCGCCGCGGGCGCCGCGGCCGGGGCGATGCCGGGCATCCCCGCATTCGCGGTCCAGAACAGCGGCGGCGGACAGACCTATACGCTGACGATCCAGCTGCTGGCGCTGATGACGGCGATCACGCTGCTGCCGGCGGCGTTGCTGATGATGACGGCATTCACGCGCATCATCATCGTGCTGTCGATCCTGCGACAGGCGATCGGCGCCGGGCAATCGCCGCCGAATCAGGTGCTGCTCGGCCTGGCGCTGTTCCTGACGCTGTTCGTGATGTCGCCGGTGATCGACAAGATCCGCACCGATGCGGTCACGCCCTACATGGCGGGCACCATCGATACCACCGCAGCACTCGAGCGCGGCGTCGCGCCGCTCAAGACCTTCATGCTCGAGCAGACGCGCGAGAGTGACATCGCGGCCTTCGTGCGCATGTCCGGCGGCAAGGGATATGCGACTCCGCAGGAGGTGCCGCTGACGATCCTGGCGCCGGCATTCGTCACCAGCGAGCTCAAGACCGCCTTCCAGATCGGCTTCCTGCTGTTCATTCCATTCGTGATCATCGACCTGGTGGTCGCGAGCGTACTGATGTCGATGGGCATGATGATGCTGTCGCCGGTGCTGATCTCGTTGCCGTTCAAGCTCATGCTGTTCGTGCTGGTGGACGGCTGGACGCTGGTGATGGGCTCGCTCGCTTCGAGCTTCTACCACTGAGTCCGGCCCACCCCGCCAACCAGCGCCACGCAGAGCACCGCATGACACCCGACACAGTAATGACGCATTGGCCAGCGCGCGCTCGAGATGACCATGATGCTCGCGGCACCGCTGCTGCTGGTCGCCCTGGTGGTCGGCCTGCTGGTCGGCATCTTCCAGGCCGCCACGCAGATCAACGAAATGACGCTGTCGTTCATTCCGAAACTGATCGGGATGGCCGCGGCAATGGTGATCGCGGGCCCCTGGATGCTCAAGCAACTCGTCGAGCTACACGCGCATGCTGATCGAAAGCATCCCGTCACTGATCGGCTGACGTCGCATACGGCACGCACCAACTGGCGGCGTAAACGCGACCATGCCGGTCTTCACTTACTCCCAGATCGAGAGCTGGATCGGCGTCGCGTTCTGGCCGTTCCTGCGCATCGGCGCCTGTCTGATGGTGGCGCCGCTGTTCGGCGCGAGCTACGTGCCGCCGCGACTGCGCATCGTGCTCGCCGGCGCACTCACGCTGGTGGCGCTGCCGATGATTCCGCCGGTGCAGGGCCTGACGCTGCTGTCGGCCGACGGCGTCATCACCACCGTGCAGCAGATCCTCATCGGGGTGGCGATGGGATTTGCGCTGCAGTTGATGTTCGACGCGCTCAACCTCGGGCGGACAGTTGCTGGCCAACGGCATGGGACTTGGCCTGGCGTTCAATATCGATCCGTTGCGCGGCGGTCGAGACGCCGGCGCTCGGGCAACTGTATGTCGTGCTTGGCTCGCTGACATTCATCGCGCTTGATGGCACATCTGGCGCTGATCGAGACGCTGGTAGCAAGTTTCCACGGCCTGCCGGTCGGACCGAGCGGGCTGTCGCCGCAGGCGCTGCAGTCGCTGGCGGATTGGGGCACCCAGATGTTCGTCGGCGCGGTGCGCGTCGCGTTACCGGGCATGACGGCGCTGCTGGTGATCAATCTCGCCTTCGGCGTCACCAGCCGCGCGGCGCCGGCCTGAATCTGTTCGCGGTCGGCCTGCCGGTGACGCTGGTGTTCGGTCTGGTGGTGATATGGCTCGGACTGCCCAGCATGCAGGTCGCGTTCGTGGACCATGCTGAACTCGGCGTTCCAGTTCCTGCGGGCGCTGAGCGGCACCTCCTAGGAGCAGCGCCGTGGCCGAGGACGACGATCGCGAACGGACAGAGAGTCCGACACAAAAGCGGCTGGATGATGCGCGCGCCAAAGGCCAGGTCGCCGCGCTCGCGCGACCTGGCGCGCCGCGGCCGTGGTGCTGACCGGCGGACTGGGCCTGTCGGGGCTGGGTTCCCTGACCGGCAGTCGGCTGCTGGCGATCATGCGCGATGGGCTGTCGATCCGGTCGGCGGAGGCGCTCGACAACGCGCAGATGCTGCTGCAGTTCGAGCACGCCGCGGCGCGTGGCCTGATGGCTGCGGCGCCGCTGCTGGGACTGCTGCTGGCAGCCTCGGTGCTGGCGCCGCTGGCGATCGGCGGGCTGGACCTTCAGCGGCCAGGCGCTGGTGCCGAAGTTCGACCGGCTCAATCCGGTCGACCGGCCTGGCGCGGGTGTTCTCGATGCAGCGGCGTGATCGAGCTCGGCAAAATCGATGGCGCGCTTCATGGTCGTGGCCGTGGTTGCGCTGGCTCTGCTGCGCCACCAGTTCCACAGCTTTTCAGGTCTGGCCACCGAGCCGACCCAGGTTGCGATCGGACGCGCGCTGTCGCTGGTGGGCACGGCGCTGATCGCGCTCGGCGGCGCGCTCGGTGTGATCGCGTTGGTCGATGTGCCGCTGGCGGTCTGGCAGTACCACAAGTCGCTGCGCATGAGCCGCCAGGAGATCCGCGACGAGAACAAGGAGAGCGAGGGCAGTCCCGAGATCAAGTCGCGCGTGCGCCGGGTGCAGCAGATGCTGGCGCGCAAACGCATGATGCAGGAGGTGCCGAAGGCGGACGTCGTGATCACCAACCCGACGCACTACGCGGTGGCGCTGCGCTACGACGACGAGCGCATGCGCGCGCCGATCGTGGTGGCGAAGGGCCGGGACCTGATCGCACAGCGCATCCGCGAGATCGCCGCGCGAGCACAAGGTGGCCGCTGGTCGAGGCGCCGCCGCTGGCGCGCGCGCTGCACGCCAGCTGCGAGCTCGGGCGACGAGATTCCGGCGCACCTGTATGCCGCGGTCGCCAGGGTGCTGGTTTATGTCTACCAGTTGCGCACCGCGCGGCGTCGCGGCGCGCCGCCACCCGTGCCGCCGAAGATCGAGCTGCCGGAAGAGTGATTGGCGGGCCAATTCTGTGATGCGCGTCGCGTTACTCAAGTGTTTGGGCGCGCCGGGAATTTGTCGCTTCGCGCCGGCACAAGAATTGCTCCTTTGGGAAACATGGCTGAGCTTGCAATCAACAACCCCGAGGCCGCCGCGGCCCCGTCGTGGAGCCTGCTGCTGAAGCTGCTGCAGCGGGGCATCGGCGCGCCGCTGTTGCTGCTGGCGGTGCTGGCGATGGTGGTGTTGCCGCTGCCGCCATTGGCGCTCGACGTGCTGTTCACGTTCAACATTGCGCTGTCGGTGCTGGTGGTCATGGCGGTGGTCAACGTCTCCCGGCCGCTCGATTTCGGAATCTTCCCGACCGTGCTGCTGCTCGCGACCCTGCTGCGCCTGGCGCTCAACGTCGCCTCGACCCGCGTGGTGCTGCTTCACGGCCATGAAGGCACCGCGGCCGCCGGCCACGTCATCGAGGCCTTCGGCCAGTTCGTGGTCGGCGGCAACTACGCGGTCGGCATCGTCGTGTTCGCGATCCTGACGATCATCAATTTCGTGGTGGTGACCAAGGGCGCCGGCCGCATCTCCGAGGTCAGTGCGCGCTTCACCCTGGATGCGATGCCGGGCAAGCAGATGGCGATCGACTCCGATCTGAATGCCGGCCTGATCAATCAGGATGAAGCGCGGGCACGGCGCGCGGAAGTGCGCTCGGAGGCGGATTTCTACGGCTCCATGGACGGTGCCAGCAAATTCGTGCGCGGCGACGCCACCGCGGGCATCCTGATCCTGATCATCAACATCGTCGGCGGTCTGGCGATCGGCACGCTGAGCCACGGTCTCGGCTTCTCCGATGCCGCGCGCGTGTACACGCTGCTGACGATCGGCGACGGCCTGGTGGCGCAGATCCCGGCGCTGCTGCTGTCGACCGGTGTCGCGATCATCGTCACCCGCATGTCGCGTGCCCAGGACCTCGGCGGCGAGCTGACCAAGCAGCTGTTCGCGGCAGCCGCGCGGCCTGGCCGTCGCCGGCAGTCTGCTCGTGCGTCATGGGCCTGATTCCCGGGTATGCCGAACGTTGCGTTCCTGCTGTTCGGCGGCGCCTGCGGCGTCGGCGCCTGGTATCTGCAGCGTCGCGCGCAGCGCAGCGCGGCTGCCGCGGCGCTCGTCACGCCGGCACGGCCGGCCCCGGTAGACCGCCGAGCAGCGCGAGCTGTCGTGGGACGATGTGCAGCCGGTGGATCTGATCGGACTGGAAGTGGGCTTCCGGCTGGTGCCGCTGGTCGACAAGTCGCAGGGCGGGGAACTGCTGGCGCGAATCCGCGGCGTACGCCGCAAGCTGTCGCAGGAGCTGGGCTTCCTGGTGCAGTCGGTGCACATCCGCGACAACCTCGAGCTGGCGCCGAATGCCTATCGCATCAGCCTGGCCGGCGTCGCGATCGCCGATGGCGTGGTCTATCCCGATCGCGAGCTCGCGATCAATCCGGGCCGCGTGTTCGGCAAACCGCCGGGCATCGAGACGCGCGATCCGGCCTTCGGCATGGAAGCGATCTGGATCGAGCCCGCCAACCGCGAGCATGCGCAGACCCTCGGCTACACGGTGGTCGATGCCAGCACCGTCATCGCAACGCACCTGAGCAGTGTCATTCAGACGCACGCGCACGAGCTGCTGGGCCATGAGGAAGTGCAGCAGCTGCTCAATGGCCTGGCCAAGACCGCGCCGCGGCTGGTCGAGGATCTGGTGCCGAAGACGCTGTCGCTCGGCGTGGTGGTGCGCGTGCTGCAGGGCCTGCTGGCCGAGCGCGTGCCGATCCGCAATCTGCGCGCGATCGTCGAGACGCTGGCCGAGCACGCGCCGCGCACGCAGGATCCGCAGGTCCTGCAGGCGCAGGTGCGCATCGCACTCGGCCGCCAGATCGTGCAGGACATCGTCGGCAGCGGCGCCGAGCTGCCCGTGATCACGCTCGAGCCGGAGCTCGAGCAGCTGCTGCAGAGCAGCTCTGCAAGGCCAGAGCGGCGGCAATGCCGCACTCGAGCCGGGACTGGCAGAGCGTCTGCAGGCGCGGCTCGCGGAATCGGCAGGCGCGCCAGGAGGCCTCGGGCGAGCCCGCAGTGCTGATGGTGGCGCCGCAACTGCGAACCACCCTGGCGCGCTTCACGCGCGCGACGGTGCCGGGCCTGCACGTGCTGGCTTGGAATGAGATTCCCGACAACCGCCGCGTCCGCCTGGTGGCGGCGGTCGGTCGCTAGTGAGCTGGAGATGCAGCGCTGATGAAGATCAAGCGTTACCTGGCGGCCGACATGCGCAACGCGCTGCGGGCGATCCGCGAAGAGCAGGGACCCGACGCGGTGATCCTGAGCAGTCGTGCCACCGCGCAGGGCGTTGAAGTCTGCGCGGCGGTCGATCTGGAGCTGGCCGCCGGCCAGGGCACGCTGGCCGAGACCGCGGCGCTCAAGCAGCTCGAGCGCGCGGCACTGCAGGAGCTGGAGCGCGAGGCGATCGAGATGGCCGCGAGCAGCGCCGCCGCCGCGCGTGCGCCGTCCGTGGCCGCGGCCGACGAGCCGGCGCCGTTCGGCAGTCTGTTCGCGGGCGCGTCGTCGGGCAGCGAGGACCTGCCCGCCGGCGACAGCCGCCCGGGCAATGAGCATCGATCGCCGGGCGATGACCGCTCGGTCGGCGAGGAACTGCGCAGCCTGCGCGCGCTGCTCGAGCAGCAGGTGGCGGCGCTGGCCTGGAACGATTTCACGCGGCGCGAGCCGCTCAAGGCACGCGCACTCGCGGAGCTGGCGAGCCTCGGTCTGGATCGCACGCTGGCACTGCAGATCATCGGCGACCTGCCCGCCGGCATCAGCAACGAACAGCTGCAGCGCATGCCGTACGCGATGCTGGCGCGGCGCATCCACGATGTGCGAGCCGCCGGTGCAGCGCAGCGGTGCGCTGATGCTGATCGGACCACCGGGCAGCGGCAAGACCAGCACGCTCTCCAAGCTCGCCGCGCGCTACGTGCTCGAGCACGACGCCGCCAATCTGGTGCTGATCTCGCGCCGATGACGAGCGCCTCGGCTCGCACGAGCAACTGCGCAGCCTCGGCCGGCTGCTCGGCGTGCGCGTCGAGACGCCGGTCGGCCTGAGTGGGCTGGCGACGCGCATCGAGGCGCTGCCGGGGCGGATGATCCTGATCGATACGCCGGGAGCGGCGAGCCGCGACCTGGCCGCAGCCGCGCAGTATCGCGCGCTGCGCGCAGCGCTGCACGGCACTGCAGGCGATGCTGGTGCTGCCTTCGAGCGCCCAGGCCGGCGTGATCGACGATACGGTCGACAACTTCGGCCCGGGACTGTCGCACCTGCTGCGTGCTGACGCGGATCGATGAGGCGGTAAGCCTGGGCGGGGTGCTGTCGGCGCTGGCGCGCTCGCAGTTGCCGGTCGCCTACTGCAGCGAGGGCCCGCGCATTCCCGATGATCTGCGGCCGGCGCGCGCGCATCAGCTGGTCGTGCGCGGCATCGAGCTCGCGCGCCAGGCGCGAGACCTGCGCCGACGACGACCTGCTCGCCCGCCGCTACGGAGGCAACGTTCATGCCGCAGCCTGACGCTCCGTGCCACGAGAGCTCGTGCCATCGCCGGTGCAGGTCATCGCCGTGACCGGCGGCAAGGGCGGCACCGGCAAGACATCGGTGGCGGTGAATCTTGCAACCGCGTTCGCCCAGGCCGGTCGCACGGCGATGCTGCTCGACGGCGATCTTGGACTGGCCAACGTCGATGTGCTGCTCGGACTGACGCCGCGCTGCACGCTCGAGCACGTGCTGCAATGGCGAGCGCCGGCTCGAAGAGATGATTCGTGCGAGACCCCCTCGGGGGTGCGGGTGGTGCCAGCAGCCTCGGGTGTGGCAGCGCATGGCGGCGCTGAACGCGACCGAGCAGGGCGGCCATCGTGCAGGCATTCAGCGCACTGCCCGGCTCGCTCGACGTACTGATCGTCGATACTGCGCGCCGGCATTGGCGAATCGGTGCTGCAGTTCTGCCAGTCGGCGCAGCAGGTGCTGCTGGTGCTGCGCGACGAGCCGACCTCGCTGACCGACACCTACGCGCTGATCAAGGTGCTGAGCCGCGACGCACGGCGTGCGCCATTTTCGCGTGCTCGCCAACATGACGCGCCAGCGCCGGCCAGGGCGAGAGCGTGTTTCGGCGCCTGCAGCGCGTGACCGATCGATATCTCGAGGTGGCGCTCGATTTCGTCGGCGAGATTCCCGAGGACGGCGCGCTGCAAAAGTCGGTGCAGGCGCAGCGAGCGGTGCTGGAGGCGTTTCCGATGAGCCCGGCCGCACAGGCGTTCAGTCGGCTGGCGCGACGCGGCGAGCCGCTGGCCGCTGCCCTGCGGGTCCGAGCGGCCGGCTGGAATTCTTCTTCGAGCGCATGCTGCGGCGCCCGGCGCCGCAGCTGAGGGTGCTGAAATGAACAGCGGCGCCCGCGCCTATGCCAGCGCCCAGCCGGCGGCGGATATGGACGTGCTGGTGCGCAAGCACGCCGATCTGGTCAAGCGCATTGCCTATCATCTGGCCGGACGTCTGCCGCCGCAGGTCGAGGTCGAGGATCTGATGCAGGCCGGCATGATGGGCCTGCTCGAGGCCGCGCAGAACTATACCCAGGGGCGCGGCGCCAGCTTTGAGACCTATGCCGGCATCCGCATTCGCGGCGCGATGCTCGATGCGCTGCGCAAGCTCGACTGGGCGCCGCGCTCGGTGCACCGCAAGGCGCGCGCGGCGGCGCTGGCGCTGCGCGAAGTGGAGGCGCAGCGCGGCGCGGAGGCCAGCGAGTCCGACGTCGCAGCACACATGGGCGTATCGTTGCCGGAATATCAGCGCATCGTGCAGGACGCCTCGGCTGCCAGCTGCTGCGCCTGAACGACGCCGATGACGGCGACGACTCCACCCTCGATCGCCTCGCCGATGGCGCACCCGATCCCGAGGCCAATGCGCTCGATCAGTCGATGCGCCAGGCCATCATCGATGCGATCCAGGTGCTGCCGGAGCGCGAGCGCCTGGTGCTGTCGCTGTATTACGAGCAGGAGCTGAATCTCAAGGAGATCGGCGCGGTGCTGAAGGTCACCGAATCGCGCGTGTGCCAGCTGCACGGACAGGCGCTGCTGCGCCTGAAGGCGCAGCTGACCGAGTGGCGCAACTAGGGTCCGGCTGGTGGACATCCTCAGCGTCTCCGGCCTGCTGCTCGCCGCCGTTGCGATCATCGTGGGCGCCATACTCAAGGGCGCCGGGGTGCACGCGCTGGTATCGGCTGCCGCCTTCATGATCGTGGTGGTCGGCACGGTCGCGGCCATCTGCGTGCAGACGCCGATGGACGTGATGAAGCGGGCACTGACGCTGTTTCCGTGGATACTGCGGCCACCGATCTACGAGCCGGCACGGCTGATCAGGAAGATCATCGACTGGAGCAACATCTCGCGCCGGCAGGGGCTGCTCGGGCTCGAGGCGCTGCTCGAAGGCGAGCCGGATGTGTTCCTGCGCAAGGGGCTGCAGCTGGTGGTCGACGGCAGCGAGCCCGACACCATCCGCAGCACCCTCGAGTTCGACATGCACGCGCGCGAGGCGGCGGACCTGCGCGCCGCGAAGGTATTCGAGGGCATGGGCGTGTATTCGCCGACGCTCGGCATCATCGGCGCGGTGCTCGGCCTGATGGCCGTGATGCAGAATCTGAACGATCCGTCCAAGCTCGGCCACGGCATCGCCGCGGCGTTCACTGCAACGGTATACGGCATCGGCATGGCGAACCTGTTCTTTCTGCCGGTGGCCAACAAGCTCAAGCAGGCGGTGCAGACGCGAAGCCACATGCACGAGATGCAGACTCGAGGGCCTGATCGCGATCGCGCAGGGCGAGAATCCGCGCATCATCGAAGGCAAGCTGCTCGGGTTCCTGCATTGAGCCGGGGCAGCAGCGGGAGAGACTCATGGCACGACGCAGACGGCACGACGATCACGACAATCACGAGGCCTGGGCGATTCCCTACGGCGATCTCGTCACCCTGCTGCTGGCGTTCTTCGTGGTCATGTATGCGATGTCGACGGTCAACGAGGGCAAGTACCGGGTGCTGTCGGATTCCCTCAATGAAGCCTTCAGCGGCGCGCCGCACTCGCCGCAGCCGATCGACGTCGGCGGCGCGCATGTGCAGCCGATCGAGCAGCTGCCCCTGACGCAGGTCCGGCGCATGATCACGGCCAGCCTGCCGATCCGTCACGCGATGCAAGTGCCGGTGGCGCCGGCACCAGCCTCGGCTCAGCCGGCGCAGGGCACTGATGCGGCGCCTGCCCCAACCGAGGCCGATGACACCTCGTCCGCGGAGCTCAACCAGGTGGCCGACCAGGTCAGCGTCGCGCTGTCGCCGCTGATCGCCTCCGGCAGCGTGCGCGTGCGTCGCTACGAATCCTGGGTCGCCGTCGACATCAGCACCGACATTCTGTTCGGCAGCGGCGTCGCCCGGCTTTCCGGGCCGGCCATTGCCGCGCTGCAGCGCCTGGCCGACACGCTCAAACCGTTTCCGAACGCGATCCGCGTTGAAGGCCATACCGACGACCGGCCGATCAATACCACGGCTTTCCCGTCGAACTGGGAGCTGTCCGCGGCACGCGCAGCCAGCGTGGTGCACCTGTTCATGGATCGCGGCATCGCAGCCCAGCGCCTGGCCGTGGTCGGCTACGGCGAGTTCCGACCGGCGATGGCGAACGCCACGGCGGCGGGCCGCAACGCCAACCGCCGCGTTGAAGTGCTGATCTTCAGTCGCGCCGGCGGCGGCGACGGCCGACCCTGAAGGCAGGCGTCGTGGCCGCGACCGGCCGGACAATGTGTGACGCAGTGCGCAACCTTGACCGGTCGGCCGGCGAGGATGATGTTCCCGGCGGACCGCCGATGCCGGCGATGGCGACTGGCACGGATTCTGCTCGCTTCCCGATATCGCCGGCTGTCGTGGCCGGCAACGTCAGGATGCTGACGCATCCGCCCCGCAGGAGGCCTTGAGCGTGATGGTGTTACATGAAGTCTCGCAGACGGCGCTCGCCGCCGCGGTGCTGACCCTGGGTCTGGTGGTCCTGCTCGAGCTGCGCGCGATCGCGCGGCTGCGCCGATCGATGGATGGAGGCCTGGCGCGGATATTCGAACAGCTCGATCTGGTGCGCTCGGATACGCAGCAGTCGCTCGAGGCACAGGCATACGCCGACGTTGCGCCGGCGCAGGCGGCTGCGCCGACGGTGCGCGCGCTGCCCGCCGAGCGCCCCGCCGACGAGGGTGTCGATGCACCAGCGCCTGCGATCAACGTCTACACCAGCGCCGCCACGCTGGCGTCGCATGGCCTGCGGCCTGAGGAAATCGCCACGCGTTGCGGCCTGCCGGCCGGCGAAGCACGGCTGCTCGCCTCGCTGGCGTCGGCGCGCAAGCGGCGAGCAGAGGCTGGTCAGGTGGTGGAAGCCGGCAATCCGGCGGCCGATGCCAGCGCAGCGCAGTCGGCGCGACGCATGGCTGGACCGGTCAAGGCTTAGCAGCCGTCACATCGCGCGGCGCGCAAAGCGCCGCTCGATGCTTCTAATCGTCCATCAGGAAGCTGCGCAGCTGCTCGCTGCGGCTCGGATGGCGCAATTTGCGCAGCGCCTTGGCTTCGATCTGGCGGATGCGCTCGCGCGTGACGTCGAACTGCTTGCCGACTTCCTCGAGCGTGTGATCGGTGTTCATGTCGATACCGAAGCGCATGCGCAGCACCTTGGCCTCGCGCGGCGTGAGCTGGGCCAGCACCGAGTGCGTGGTCTCGCGCAGCGACTCCATCGTCGCCTGGTCGATCGGCGAGGCCACCGACTGGTCCTCGATGAAATCCCCCAGATGCGAATCCTCGTCATCGCCGATCGGCGTCTCCATCGAGATCGGCTCTTTGGCGATCTTGAGCACCTTGCGCACCTTGTCTTCCGGCATCTCCATGCGCACCGCCAGCTCTTCCGGCGTGGGCTCGCGCCCCATCTCCTGCAGCATCTGCCGCGAGATGCGGTTCAGCTTGTTGATGGTCTCGATCATGTGCACCGGGATGCGGATGGTGCGCGCCTGATCGGCGATCGAGCGCGTGATCGCCTGGCGTATCCACCAGGTCGCATAGGTCGAGAATTTGTAGCCGCGGCGGTATTCGAACTTGTCGACCGCCTTCATCAGGCCGATGTTGCCCTCCTGGATCAGATCCAGGAACTGCAGGCCGCGATTGGTGTACTTCTTGGCGATCGAAATCACCAGGCGCAGGTTCGCCTCCACCATTTCCTTCTTCGCGCGCCGCGCCTTGGCCTCGCCGATCGAGACCTCGCGGTTGATCTCCTTGATGTCGTTGATCGAGAGGTGATGCCGCTGCTCGACATCCATCAGTTTCTTCTGCCGGCGCTCGATCTCGTCCTTCAGCCGCGCCAGTGGCGCCGAATACTTCTTGCCGGCCTTCACGTGCTTGGCCAGCCAGCGCGCGCTGGTCTCGTTCTTCGGGAAGGTCGCGATGAAATCCTTGCGCGGCATGCCGGAGTCGCGCACCGCGATGATCATGATTTCCTTCTCGATCTGCCGGATCTCATTGATATGCGTGCGCAGCTGATCGGTCAGGGCATCGAACATGCGCGGCGAGAGCTTGAGCTCCATGAACTCGCCGGCGAGCCTCTTGCGCAGCTTCTGGGTCTTGGGATCGTCAGCCCCGAGCTTGGCGATCGACGCCAGCACCTGCTGGTGCAGCTTCTGGATCGAGCCCATGCGGCGCGCGACTTCCAGCGGATCCGGACCGGTATCGATCGCCTCCTCTTCGCTGTCATCGGCGTCTTCGGCTTCGTCGTCCTTTTCCTCGGCGACGGTCTCGAGCTCGATCTTGGTCGGATTCTGCGGCTGCGCGATCACGTCGGGCGCATTCGGATCGATGAAACCGACCACCAGGTCGATCAGGCGCGCCTGGCCGGCCTTGACCAGCTCGTAGGTCTTCAGCAGGTGCTCGTGCGTGGCCGGGTACTTGGCGAGCGCGGTGCGCACCGCGTCCAGGCCTTCCTCGATGCGCTTGGCGATGCGGATCTCGCCTTCGCGGGTCAGCAGCTCGACCGTGCCCATCTCGCGCATGTACATGCGCACCGGATCGGTGGTGCGACCAAGCTCGGCATCGAGCGCGGCCAGCGCGGCGGCGGCTTCCTCGATCGCCTCATCGTCGGCCGGCGAGCTCGGCTCACTGGCGAGCAGCGACTCGGTGTCCGGTGCCTTCTCGTACACCGGAATGCCCATGTCGTTGATGGTGTTGACGATGCCTTCGATCTGCTCCGGATCGACGATCTCGGCCGGCAGGTGGTCGTTGACCTGCGCGTAGGTCAGGTAGCCCTGCTCTTTGCCGCGGGCGATCAGCAGCTTGAGCTGCGATTGGCGGTCTTCGGGCAGGCCGTTGCCGCGGCGCGGCTCCGCGTGGGCTGCGCCCGCGTGCGGCGTCCCCTTGTGCGATGCAGCAGCTTTCTCGTGGGCCGCGGTCGGTTTTGGCGTGGGCGCTGCCTTCCTGGCGTGCAGATCGCTCGACTTGGCATGCGGCTCGGCCGATTTAGCGGCTGCGGCCGCGACGCGACGCGACGGTACCGGAGCGCTCTTGCGATGCGCGCTACTGGCGGCCGCAGCCGCGCCACGCGCGGCAGGTTTGCGGGCGGGCGGGGCAGGCTTCGTCGGCGGCTTGCGTGTCATAGGGTCTCTAGGGGTGCTTCCAGGACTCGAGTTTCAGACAAAACAGCCCCACTTCCGTCGCTTGGCAACGAAGGGCTGCGGTCATTGGGGATCGTTCATGGAAAAGTTGAATATGATAACCAGAATTGATACGCGGGTGCCAGTATTCAAGGGCCTATCCATGATAACGGCCACCCGGCTCAGGACTTGAACGTAATCTGCCCCGTTCGCGCACCTGCCCTTGGCATACGCTCGGGGCGCACGCTCGCTGCACGCCGGCCACCCGATGCCGGGCAGCCTTGGATCTAGGTGCTTCCGCTGCGCTCGAAGGTTGGATGCCCCGGAACCGTCACCGGCCTCCAACCCTGCTTTGGGCAACCGTGAGCGCCTGAAGTTCCAGTTTCTCCGACTCGTCGAGCGGCTGGGCGCGCGCCTTCTCGATCAGCACGTCGAGCCTGCGGCGCAGTTCCAGATCGATCAGGCGAGCGACCGCCTGACGCAGTTCCTGGCCGGCAGCCGCCTGGTCGGGCACCAGCGGCTCGCTGGCCCCCAGCTCGCACAGTCGGCGGTATTCAGGACGATCCCGCCAGCGCTCCAGCGTCTGTGCCATCGTCGCGGCCGGGGCGGCACCGAGCTGCTCGAGCAGCGCCAGCAGCGTCGCGACGCCGGGCTGGTTCATGCGCGCAAGCTCGATGCGCTGTGGCTCGGGCACCGCGGCCGCCGCGGCCGGGAAATGCAGCAGCAGCGTGATCGCCTGCGTCACCAGGCTGCCGCGGCCGAGCGGCCGTGGCGTCGGACGAGCAGCGCGCGCGGATGGGGCCTCGCGGGCGCGCACCGGGGTTGCGCTGTCCGGTTCGGCCAGCCACTGCTGCAGCCGCTCGGCCGGCAGGCCGATGGCCGCGGCCACGCGATCGAGCAGCAACTCGCGATACACGCCCGGGGCGATCTTCTCCAGCAGCGGCCGGGCCAGCGCCACGAAGTGCGCCTTGCCATCCGCGTGGCTGACGTCGGCCTGTTCACCCAGTTGCGCCACCAGGTACTCGGACAACGGCAGCGCCGTGTCGAGCCGCGCCTGGAAGCACTCGCCGCCCTCGCGTCCGACCAGCGAATCGGGGTCCTCACCCTCGGGTAGGAACAGGAATCGCATCTCGCGGCCTGCGCGCGCTTCCGGCAATGCCTGCAGCAGCGCACGCCATGCGGCCGCTCGACCCGCGCGATCGCCGTCGAAACAGAACACCACCTCGCTCACCAGGCGGAACGCGCGGTGCAGGTGTTCGGCAGTGGTTGCCGTGCCGAGTGTCGCCACCGCGTCGGTGACTCCCGCCTGATGCAGGCGCACCACGTCCATATACCCCTCGACCACCAGCAGGCGCTGCAGGGGCCGGCGCGCCAGTCGCGTTTCGTAGAGGCCGTACAGCTCCTTGCCCTTGTGAAACAGCACGGTCTCGGGAGAGTTGAGGTATTTCGGTTCCGCGGCGCCGAGCACGCGGCCGCCGAAGGCGATCACACGGCCGCGCGTATCCCGGATCGGAAACATCAGGCGGTCGCGGAAGCGATCGTAGTGACCGTCGCTGCCGCCGCCGTCGCTGCCGCCGCCGCGATCGCGCTCGATGATCAGCCCGGTTGCGTGCAGTGCGCGCTGGTCGGGCTGCCGGGCGCCGAATCGGCGCAGCAGCTCGTTCCAGGAATCGCTCGCGTACCCGATGCGAAAGCGCTCGATGATCTCGGGCGTGAGGCCACGCTGCACGGCGTACGCGTGGGCGCGCTCGCTGCGTTGCAGGTTCGAGGCATAGAAATCCGCGACCTTCGCCAGCAGCTGGTACAGCGGAGCGGTGTCATCGGCGCCGACCGCGCCGCCCGCGGCGCCACCGGCAGCCGGGGAGCCGGACGCGCCGCCGGCCTCGTGCGGCACGCTCAGGCCAAGCCGGCCGGCCAGATCCTCGACCGCTTCGGGAAACGGCAGGCGGTCGTACTCCATCAGGAAGCCCAGCGCAGTGCCATGCGCGCCGCAACCGAAGCAATGGTAGAACTGTTTGTCGGGGCTGACCCAGAATGACGGCGTCTTCTCGTCGTGGAACGGGCAGCAGGCCTTGTATTCGCGGCCGGCACGCTTCAGCGGCACGCGGCTGCCGATGATCTCCACGATATCGGCGCGGGCGATCAGCTCATCGATAAAGGCTTGCGGGATCCGACCGGCCATACTGGCCGTTAGTCTAGGGCAACTTTCAGGAAAGGCGTGCCTTGATGCGCGTCCCGACCGCGGCCATGTCGGCCCGGCCCTGGGCCTTCGATTTGATCAGCGCCATGACCTTGCCCATGTCCTTGATCGAAGTGGCGCCGCTCTGCGCGATCGCCTCGTTGATCAGGGTATCGAGCTCGGTGTCGCCGAGCGGTGCCGGCAGATAGGCATTGATGATCGCGAGCTCCGCATTTTCCTTCGCCACCAGATCGGCGCGACCGCCGGCCTGGAACTGCGCGATCGATTCGCGGCGCTGCTTGCCCATCTTTTCGAGTACGCTGATCAGCTGCGTATCGTCGAGGCTGATGCGCTCATCGACTTCACGCTGCTTGACCGCGGCCAGGATCAGACGAATGCAGCCGAGGCGATCCTTTTCACCCGATCGCATTGCGGCCTTCATGTCGTCCTGGATGCGTTCCTTGAGGCTCATCGGCTACGCTCCCCGATTCGGGAAAGCGACGGTTGATGCAGGCAGCGGGCCCGGGCGTGCACTCAAAGGATCAGCGGGCGGGGCGGGCGAAGTCGCGGGACACGCGCTTCATGTGCCGCTTGACGGCGGCGGCCTTTTTGCGTTTTCGTTCCTGGGTGGGCTTTTCGTAGAATTCGCGCCGTCGCAGCTCGGCGAGAACGCCTGCCTTCTCGCAGGCCCGTTTGAAGCGCCGCAAGGCGGCGTCGAAATACTCGTTCTCGCGTACTCGCACACTCGGCATCGAAATACCAACCTCTTGATTATAAAGCGCTTTTTGTTCCCTGCCGCCAGGGCAAGGGCCGCGATTCTAAAGAGAGTGCGGCCAAAAGGCAAAGCGCCGGGCAATCATGCGCATTCTGGCCATTGAAACCTCCTGTGACGAGAGCGCGGTGGCGGTGCTCGACCAGCAGCGCGGGCTGCTGGCACATGAGCTGTGGAGCCAGATTGATCTGCATCGCGCTTTCGGTGGCGTGGTCCCGGAGCTTGCCTCGCGCGATCACCTGCGCCGCCTGCTGCCGCTGCTGCGCACCGCCCTGGATGCCGCCGCGACCAGCGCATCGCAGATTGAAGGCGTTGCCTACACCGCCGGCCCCGGACTGGTCGGCGCGCTGCTGACCGGCGCGGCGCTGGCGCGTGCGCTCAGTTTCGGCTGGAGGGTGCCGGCGATCGGTGTGCACCATCTGGAAGGTCACCTGCTGGCGCCGATGCTGGAGACCCCGCCGCCGCCATTCCCGCACGTTGCGCTGCTGGTTTCCGGTGGACATACGATGCTGATCGAGGTGGCGGGCGTCGGCGACTACCGGATGCTCGGGCAGACGCGCGACGACGCGGCGGGCGAGGCCTTCGACAAGAGCGCGAAGCTGCTCGGGCTGCCGTATCCGGGTGGCCCGGAGCTGGCGCAGCTGGCCGCGGCCGGAAGAGCCGGCCAGTATTCGTTTCCGCGGCCCATGCTGGACCGGCCCGGCTTCGAATTCAGCTTCTCCGGGCTCAAGACCGCGGTGATGCAGACTGTGCGCGCCGGCGCGCTGTCCGACCAGGAGCGCGCCGACGTGGCGCACGCGGTGCAGGATGCGATCGTCGCGACACTATGCGCCAAGGCGTTGCGGGCGTTGGATCACACCGGCCACCGCGCGCTGGTGGTGGCCGGCGGTGTCGGTGCCAATCGCGAGCTGCGCGCGCGTCTGACCGGCGAGGCGGCGGCGCTCGGGGCCCGGGTCTACTTCCCGCGGATCGAGTTCTGCACCGACAATGCGGCGATGATCGCGGTGGCGGGCCTGCAGCGGCTACGCGCGGGCGAATACAGCAGCGGCGGCATCGAGGTGCGGGCGCGCTGGCCGCTGTCGGAGCTGCGGCCGCCGGGGAAACTGCGCCAGCGGCCAGCGTAATGGCTACACTTTGCGCATGAGCGAGCATGACGGGGAAGATCGCATCTTTCTGCGTGGGCTGACCACGGAGTGCATCATCGGTTTCGTCGACTGGGAGCGGCGTGCGCCGCAGACCGTGGTGATCGACCTGGAGCTGCCCTGTGACTGCGAGCGCGCCGCGCGCAACGATGCCGTCGGCGACACGGTGGATTACAAGAGCGTCGCCAAGCGCGTGCTCGGCTGGGTGCAGACCTCGCGGTTCCAGCTGGTCGAGTCGCTGGCTCATGGCGTGGCACTGCTGCTGCTGGCGGAGTTTCCGCTCGAATGGGTGCGCGTCAGCATCAACAAGCCAGGAGCGATCCGCCATTCGAGCGACGTCGGGGTTTGCATCGAGCGGCGGCGCTCGCAGCTCGCGGCCGCCGCGAACACGCCGGGCGCGGCGCCGGGCCGATGAGCACGCTGATGAACCTGGCCGTGCACCCGATCCCGGCCGTGCAGCTGGCCAGGGCGGCCTAGATGGTGCAGGCCTATGTCGCGATCGGGAGCAATCTCGATCCGGCCGAACGCATGCTGCAGGCCGCGTGTGCGCTCAAGCAGCGTTTCCGCGATACCCGCTTTTCACGCTGCTATCGCAATCCGGCGTTCGGCTTCGAGGGCCCGGATTTCTACAATGCCGTGGCCGGCTTTACCACGACGCTGCCGGTCGGGGCACTGCTGCCGCTGCTGCGAGAGATCGAGGTGCAATGCGGGCGCGCGCGCGCCGATCCGAAGTGGGAGCCGCGCAAAATGGATCTGGACCTGCTGCTCTACGGCGATTTGGTCGGCACCGGCCCTGGCTATACGCTGCCGCGGCGGGATCTGCTGCGGCGCGTCTACATGCTCGGGCCGCTGGCCGAGCTCGCGCCCGAGTGCCTCTACCCGCCATCGGGTCCGACGATCGGCGAGCTCTGGTGCCAGTTTCCGCAGTCGGAGCATGTGCTCACGCCGCTGGAGCTCGATCTCAATGGCGCCTGAGCCGCTGCGCGCGCGGCGGCGAGCCTGGCGCGACGCGGGCCGGGCTTACCAGGCGATGCTGCGACCGCCGTCGACCGCCAGGATCTGGCCGGTCACGAACGGGGCTTCGCTGGCGAAAAACAACACCGCCCGCGCGATGTCATCGGGCGAGCCGCGTCGATGCAGCGGAGTGCGCTCGATGATCTCCTGCTTGCGTTCCTCCGGCATCGGCGCATCCGGCCAGAGCACCGGGCCGGGGGCGATGGCGTTGACACGCACCTCCGGGGCAAGCTCGCGCGCCAGCGCGCGCGTGAGCATGATCAGTCCGGCCTTGGCCACGCTGTAGACCGCATGATCGCGCAGCGGCCGCAGGCCGTGGATATCGACGATGTTCAGCAGCGCGCCCTGCGTGCGCCGCAGTTCCGGCGCCGCCGCCTGGGCCAGCAGCAGCGGTGCGCGCAGATTGGTGCCGAGCAGATCATCCCACTGGGCCAGAGTGATGCAGCCGAGCGGTGTCGGATAGAACGTCGATGCGTTATTGACCAGCAGGTGCAGCGAGCCAAAGCGCTCGCAGGCGTTCGAGATCAGTCCGGGCAGCGCCGCCACATCAAGCAGGTCGCAGGCAATCACGGCGGTGGAGCCAGCGCGCGCGGCCTCCAGTTCCGCCGCGAGCGCGCGCGCGGCGGCGAGCGAGCGGTGACAGTGGATCACGACCTGGGCCCCGGCGCCATGCAGCGCACGCACGATGCCGGCGCCGATGCGCCGGGCGCCCCCGGTGACCAGCGCCGTGCGCCCCGCGAGGCGCTGACTGCGCTCGATGCCGGACGCCGCCGGCGGCTCGTAGGGCGTGGTTACCATGGGCGCAGCTTATGACGCCGGGCGATGCAGTCTCAATGCTGCCGCCATTGCTGCCGGACGAAGCCCGTCAGGCAGCCGCGGTGCTGCAGGCGGTGCGCGATGCGATTACGACCCGCGGCGGCTGGCTGGCGTTCGACGACTATCTGCGCATCGTGCTGTACGCGCCGGGTCTGGGCTACTACAGCGCCGGCAGCCAGAAGCTTGGCCGCGGCGGGGATTTCGTCACCGCGCCGGAGGTGTCGGGGCTGTTCGGCCGCTGCGTGGCGCGCCAGTGCGCCGAAGTACTGCAGCTGACTGGCGGTGGCGATGTGCTTGAGCTCGGCGCCGGCACCGGTGCGCTGGCTGCCGGCGTGCTCGCGACGCTGTGCGAACTCGGATCGCTGCCGCGGCACTATGACATCCTCGAGATCAGTGCCGACCTGAGTGCGCGCGCTAAGCAGCGCCTGTCGAGTCTGCCGGAAGCGCTGCGTGCACGCGTGCGATGGCTCGACACACTGCCTGCGGAGCCGATCTCGGGGGTTATTCTGGCGAACGAAGTCGCCGATGCGCTGCCGTTCAAGCGCTTCGTGATCACTGCCGGTGAGCCGCTCGAGCGCGGCGTCGCGCTATCGGCGCAGGGCGATCTATGCGAGGCCGAGCGCAGCGCCGACGCGCCGTTGCGCGCCGAGATCGCCCGGATTGCCGGCTCGCTGGCGGCTGCACCCGGCTACGTTTCCGAGCTGTGCCCGATGCTCGAGCCGTGGATCGCCGCGATCGGCGCGGCGCTCGGCCGCGGCGCGGCCCTGATCATCGACTATGGTCTCGGACGGCGTGAGTACTATCACCCGCAGCGCTCGGGCGGCACGCTGCGCTGTCATTTCCGTCACCGCGCGCACCAGGATGCACTGTTGCATCCGGGGCTGCAGGACATCACCGCGTGGGTCGACTTCACGCGCGTGGCCGAAGCGGCTGATGCCGCCGCGCTCGCGGTCGCGGGCTACTGCACGCAGGCGGCGTTCCTGCTGGCCAACGGGATCGAGGCCGATCTGGCGACCAGTGAGGCGACGCTGGAGCACGCGCGATTGGCATCGCAGGCGCGGCAGCTGCTGCTGCCGGGTGAAATGGGGGAGACCTTCAAGGTCATGGCACTGACGCGCGCGCTGGATGTGCCGCTGCGCGGGTTCGCGTATCAGGACCTACGGCTCTCGCTTTGAAGCTGCTGCAGCCGCTCGATGCGCGCGGCACGATAGGCGGCGGCGATCGCAATGCCCTTCAACTGCGCGAGCTGCTCGGGCGGCACGGTCACGCCAGCAGCAGTGACGAGGGCGACCGCGATTGCTGAGTGCAGGGCGTCGTCGGTGTCACAGCGCGCCTGCGTCGCGTGCATCAGCAGCCCGAAGCGATCCGGCCGGCGGAACGCATCGGCGGCTTCGAGCAGCTCGAGCAAACCGGCCGCGTCGAGGGCGGCCGCGTTCGCGATACGTTGGTGCAGGCGCGCGGTCAGCAGCGCGAGCTCGCGATAGTCGTTAGGCACACGCAGCCGATCGCACAATGCCCCGATCTTTTCCGGCGCCACGTCCGCCAGCAGCACGGCGAGGCGCACCGACGGCTCGGCACTGATGCGCGCGGCACGTTGCAGGGCCGAGCGCGACTGCGTGCCCCAGTGCAGCTCCGGCAGCAGCACCGCCAGCGCGCCGCAGTCCTGCAGGACGTCGAAGAACACTTCGGGACTGGTCTCGCCGAGCGCGCGCTGCATCTCGCGCCACACCCGTTCGGGCACCAGGGCGCTGATCTCACCCTGCTGGACCATGCGCCGCATCAGCTCGCCGGTCTCGGGCGCGACGGTGAAGCCGAGCGCGGCCAGGCGCGCGGCAAATCGGGCCACACGCAGCACGCGCACCGGATCCTCGATAAACGCCGGCGACACATGGCGCAGCAGGCGCTGCCCGAGATCGCGCCGACCGCCATAGGGGTCGACCAGAGTGCCATCCAGAGCGCGGGCCATCGCATTGATGGTCAGATCGCGACGCTGCAGATCCTGCTCGAGCGTGACCTCGGGCGAGAACCGTGTCTCGAAGCCGCGGTAGCCGGGACCGGTCTTGCGCTCCAGGCGCGCCAGCGCGTATTCCTCGCCGGTTTCCGGGTGCAGAAACACCGGGAATTCGCGTCCGACCGCGCGATATCCGGCGCGCTGCAGCTCTTCGGGCGTTGCTCCGACCACGACCCAGTCACGCTCGGGCACGGGCAGGCCAAGCAGCTCATCCCTGATCGCACCGCCCACCAGATACACTTGCATGGCAACGCATGTTAACCGAGACCCGCAGCCTCGCCGCACTGAAGACGCGATTGCTGGCAGCCGCGCTGATCGGCGCCTCGCTGCCGGGATGCGCGATCGGCTACCTGACGCAGGCAGCGCAGGGACAGTGGCGGTTGATGCGTGCGCGCCGACCGATCGAGCAGGTGATCGCCGATCCGGGTGCCAGCGAGCAGCTCAAGGCCCGGCTGCGCGTGGTGCAGGACGCGCGTGATTTCGCCAGCAGTGACCTGGGGCTGCCGGACAACCGCAGCTATCGCAGCTACAGCGACCTGAAGCGCCCCTACGTGGTCTGGAATGTGGTGGCAACGCCGGAGTTTTCGGTCGAGCCGCAGCGCTGGTGCTTCCCGTTCACCGGCTGTCTGAGCTACCGCGGCTATTTCCGTGAGGCGGACGCGCGCAGGATGGCCGCGGCGCTGGCGGCGCGCGGCAACGACGTGATGGTCGGGGGCGTGACGGCCTACTCGACGCTGGGTCATTTTGCCGACCCGGTGCTCAACACGATGCTCCGGTACGGCGATCTGGAGCTGGTGTCCACCATCTTTCACGAGCTCGCGCATCAGCTGGTCTACGTGCATGGCGACACCGAGTTCAATGAATCATTCGCGGTGAGCGTGGAGCAGGAGGGGCTGCGACGCTGGCTGGCGGCGCGCGGCCGCAGCGTCGAGCTGCAGGAATACCTGGAGCGACGCCACGCCGAGCAGTTGATCGTCGAGGCGTTTGCCGACGGGCGCCGGCGGCTGGCAACGCTGTACGCATCGGCGCCGCCGCTGCCGCTGGAGCAGCGGCGCGATCGCAAGCACGGGATTCTCGTGGCCACCGGCGAGCAGGTGCTGGCACTGGAACGGCAGTTCGAGCTGCGCACCGGCTACGACCAGTGGATCGCCGATGGTCTCAACAACGCGCATCTGGCCTCGATCGGCACCTATTTCGACTGCGTGCCGGGCTTTCAGCGCCTGCTGGATGCGAACGCCGGCAACCTGTCGGCGTTCTATGCGGCGGTCAAACGGATGCGCGGCGATGCGGCGGCCCGCCGCGCGCTGTGCGCCGATGCAGCACCGCGCTGATGCGCAGCCGGTGCCTGCAGGCGGGCGTGGACGATCAATGTGCGGTGCGCGGCAGGGTGTGCGACTTCGGCGCCAGCCATGAAGGCGCAAGCGCACTGAGGCTCGCGGTGGCCAGGCCGAGCTGACCGGCGCCATCGCGCTCGCATACGCTGTCGGTCAGCAGCGAGCGGTAGTTGTCGGTGGAGAACGGCTTGCCGGGCAGGAACTGCATGATCGCGGCCTGGAACCGCGCCAGCGCGTCGGGTAGCCGGTAGAGGTGGCACGGCACCTGGGCCGCCTCGGCCGTGAGGCGCACGATCTGCTCCAGCGTCAGCACTTCCGGGCCGCACAGGTCATAGCTCTGGTGACTGGTGGCACCGCCGCGCAGCGCCTGGCTGAAGGCTGCGGTCACATCACCGACGTAGATCGGCGCGAAGCGCGCACCGGCACGTGCCAATGGCAGCCGCCCCATCGTCACACGCAGCAGCCGGGCGAAGCGATTGGTCAGGGAATCGCGCGGCCCGAAGATCACCGAAGGCCGGAAGATGGTCCAATCGAGGCCGGCACCGGCAGCGCGCACCAGGGCTTCGGCTTCGCCCTTGGTGCGCAGGTAGTGGCTGCGGCCGCGCCCGGCATCGGCGTTGAGCGCGCTCATGTGCAGCAATCGCGGCACGCGCGTCTGGGCGATCGCGCGCAGCAGCCCGGCGGTGAATTCGACGTGCGCGCGGCGAAATCCCGCACCGCTGAAACCGCGCTCGTTGAGGATCCCGACCAGGTTGACGACGGCGTCGCAGCCGTCGATGCCGCGGCGAAGGAAGTCCGGACTGTAGACATCGCCGGCCACGAGCTCGACGCTCGGCAAAGTCAGCAGATCGTCCCCATGGCTTCTCGAGCGCGTCAGCACGCGCAGCGTATGGCCCGCGCGCGCGAGCCGGAAGATCAGCTCCTGGCCGACGAAGCCGGTGCCGCCTGCGATGCAGATGGTCCGCGGCCGCTCGAACGCCGGCATCAGGACGCTCATGCTCGGACGGCCGGCGCGGTGCGGTACTGCATGAGGCGCAGTACCGCACAACGCCACCCAGCGATCAATGGGTCTCGATACTGACCCGTTTCGGCTCCGGAGCCGCGACCTTCGGAATGGTCACCTCGAGCACGCCATTGAGGTGGCGGGCACGGATATCATCGGTGTTCACGTTCTCCGGGAGCGTGAAGCGCCGCAGGAACCGGCCTTCGACGCGCTCGAAGCGCGCACCGGAGTTGTCATCCGGCCGCTCCAGACGACGCTCGCCGGTCACGCTCAGCACGCCCTTGTCGGCTGTGATCTGAATGTCCTTTGGTTCGACACCCGGCAGATCGGCGCGGACGAGGAAGCTGTCGGGCTGCTCGAACACGTTGACCGACGGGATCCAATTCACCGCGTTCTCGTCGCCGGTCGTTGCGGCATCGCCGTTCGCGGCCGGGGCGTCAAAATTGCGGGCAAAGATCTGACCAAACTGTCGATGGAGGCGCTCCACCGCGCTCCAGGGCTCATAACGTACAAGTACCATTGTCCTTCTCCGATGGGGGTTAGGGGCCGCGGGCCGCCACGCGACCCGACTGCTTGCACCTAGAGTTGGAGCTGGAGTGCGCCGTTTCAAGTCCGGCGGTAGAGGCCATCAGGACGGTGCGGCTGTGGATAGCCTGTGGGTGCGCTGTGCAGCGCCGGTGCATGGGCGGTGGACACAACCTATTGATCGGAGCCGGCTGGCAACCGGGCCGCCGGTCGCCAAGTTTTCTGCTAATGAAAGTACAGGCATATGTTTCCTATCACATTGATTTTACTATATTTAAATGCCCGTAAAAAAATGTTGCATAATCTTGACGACGGCGTCCTCGCTTGATTAGTCTCCGCCCTCCACACAACTAGATCTTGTAGCAGGGCCGGTCTTGAGTGTGGGCTCGATTCTGCGGAAAAGGGGAGCCGCCGCCACCATGAATTCCGTTGTGAAACTCGTCACCAACGACATCAATACGATCCCGTTCCAGGAAGCCTCGCTGGATATCTGGGATAAGAAGTACCGGCTCAGTGCGAAAGACGGCGAGCCGATCGACCGCAGCATGGACGACACTTATAAACGCGTCGCCCGCGCGCTGGCCGACGTCGAGCGCGAGGACATCCGCGAGCGCTGGTATGAGCAGTTTCTGTGGGCGCTGCGCCATGGCGCGATTCCTGCGGGGCGCGTGACCTCGAATGCCGGCGCCTGGGAGCACAAGCCGTCAACCTCCACCATCAACTGCACGGTGTCGGGCACGATCCGCGATTCGATGGACGATATCCTCAGCAAGGTGCACGAGGCGGGACTCACCCTCAAGGCCGGCTGCGGCATCGGCTACGAATTCTCGACGCTGCGGCCGCGCGGCGCTTATGTCTCGGGCGCCGGTGCCTATACCTCGGGTCCGCTGTCGTTCATGGATATCTACGACAAGATGTGCTTCACGGTGTCCTCGGCCGGCGGCCGGCGTGGCGCGCAGATGGGCACGTTCGACGTCGGCCATCCCGACGCGATGGATTTCGTGCGCGCCAAGCGCGAGAACGGCCGGCTGCGCCAGTTCAACCTGTCGCTGCTGATCACCGACGAGTTCATGCAGGCGGTGCGCGAGGATCGCGAGTGGAAGCTGGCATTCCCGATCGGGCGCCGCGAGTGCGAGGCCGACAAGCCGGACCTGAACGACCCGCAGCATTTCGTCTGGCGTGAATGGCCGTCGCACGAAGGCTACGTGGTCAACGAGGAAGGCCTGGTGGCCTGCAAGGTCTACAAGACCGTGCCGGCGCGGCGCATGTGGGACGTGATCATGTCCTCCACCTATGATTTTGCCGAGCCGGGATTCGTGTTGATTGACCGCATGAACGAGATGAACAACAACTGGTGGTGCGAGAACATCCGCGCCACCAACCCATGTGGAGAGCAGGGTCTGCCGCCCTATGGGGCCTGTTTGTTGGGTTCGGTGAACCTTACGCGCTTCGTGCGCGAGCCGTTCACGCCACAGGCCCGTTTCGATTGGGATGAGTATCGCGACGTGGTACGCGTGTTCACGCGCATGCTCGACAACGTGGTCGAGATCAACGGCCTGCCGCTCGAGCGGCAGCGGCACGAGATCGAGCGCAAGCGCCGTCACGGCATGGGGTTCCTCGGACTGGGCTCGACCATCACGCTGCTCGGCATGAAGTACGGCTCGTGCGAATCGGTGAAGTTCACCGAGGACGTGTCGCGCGAGATGGCGCTCGCGGGCTGGGAGACCGCGCTCGAGCTGGCGCGCGAGAAGGGACCGGCGCCGATCATGAACGAGGAGTTCACGGTGACCAGGGAAATGCTGCGCAAGCGTCCGGAGATGGCGCGCGACGGCTGGAAGCCCGGCGCGAAGATTCCGGGGCGGCTGCTGCACGCGCGCTACAGCCGCTACATGCAGCGCATCGCCGAGGTGGCGCCGCAGCTGGTCGAGCAGCTCGCGCAAATCGGTGCGCGCTTCACGCATCACAGCTCGATTGCGCCGACCGGAACCATCTCGCTGTCGCTGGCGAACAACGCCAGTAACGGCATCGAGCCATCGTTCGCGCACCACTACTTCCGCAACGTGATCCGGTCGGGTCGCAAGACCAAGGAAAAGGTTGACGTGTTCTCGTTCGAACTGCTGGCCTATCGCGAGCTGGTCAATCCGCGCGCCATGCCCGGAGCGACCAGCGAGGCGGAGGCGCTGCCGGATTACTTTACCGCCGCCGATGAAGTGACGCCGCGCCAGCACGTGGATATCCAGGCCGCATCGCAGAAGTGGATCGACTCGTCGATCTCCAAGACCGCCAACGTGCCGACCAATTTCCCCTACGAGCAGTTCAAGGGCATCTATCTATATGCGCACGAGCAGGGACTGAAGGGCTGCACCACCTTTCGTTTCAACCCGGAGGCGTTTCAGGGCGTGCTGGTCAAGGAGGATGACCTCAAGAACACGATCTATGTGTTCACGCTCGAGGATGGCACCGAGATCGAGTGCGCGCGGCGACGAGGAGATCGAGTACGACGGCGAGACGCACAGCGCCGCCAATCTGTTTGACGCCTTGAAGGAAGGCTACTACGGGAAGTTCTGAACATGAGCAGCACACGCATCGACAAGCGCATCGTCAAGTACCGCGTACAGAAGCCGGAGGACAAGGAAGCCGCGAAGAACCTCGCGCCGCCGGGAGGAGCTGGCGCACAGCCGCGATGGCCGCACCGCCAAGGTCATCCGCATGCACGAGGAGATCCAGCGTCCGGAGATGCTGATCGGCTCGACCTACAAGATCAAGACGCCGGTTTCGGATCACGCGATGTACGTGACGATCAACGACATCGTGCTCAACGAGGGCACCGAGTACGAGCAGCGCCGCCCGTTCGAGATCTTCATCAACTCGAAGAACCTGGATCACTTCCAGTGGATCGTCGCGCTGACGCGCATCATCTCGGCGGTGTTCCGCAAGGGCGGCGACGTCGCATTCCTGGTCGATGAGCTCAAGGCGGTGTTCGATCCGCGCGGCGGCTACTGGCAGCCGGGCGGCAAGTTCATGCCGTCGATCATCGCCGAGCTCGGCTACGTGATCGAGAAGCACCTGCAGAGCATCGGCCTGATGCGCAAGACCGAGCTCGATGCGCATCAGAAGAAGCTGATCGAGGAGAAGCGTGCCGAGTTCGAGGCGCGCAAGAGCCAGCAGGATGCTTTCTCGAAGTCGCATTTTCCCGAAGGCGCGCAGTTGTGCAGCAAGTGCAGCACGGCAGCCGTGGTGATGATGGACGGCTGCATGACCTGCCTGAACTGTGGTGAATCCAAATGCGGTTGATGGCGCGCCTGACAGAGATCTGCCTATCCGGCTCTTGGCAATCGGAGCAATGAACCCGGCGACAACTCGCGCACGTTTGCAGATCCGGTGATTTGCGATCGCAGCAAGAGCTCCTGCGAACGCGTGGCGACATTGACCATGGTGGCCACTACGTCGTCGCGGGACACAGGATGCGCGAGCAAATAGCCCTGTAGGTACATCCCAGGGTAACCCAGCAGCAGGGCGAACTGCTCGGGCCGCTCGACGCCCTCGGCGGTGATCTCAAGTCCTAAGCCCTGACACATGCTAATTATGGCGCGCGCGATCGCCGCCGAGCGTGGGCTGGTATCGATTCCAGCGATCAAGCTACGATCCAACTTCACGCGGCTAAGCGGAAGTTGCTCCAAGGAGGCAAGCGAGGAATAACCAGT
The DNA here is from genome assembly GCA_963701975.1 of uncultured Gammaproteobacteria bacterium. Classification (GTDB taxonomy): domain Bacteria; phylum Pseudomonadota; class Gammaproteobacteria; order Steroidobacterales; family Steroidobacteraceae; genus FEN-1191. The sequence continues at coordinate 491,615 of OY969692.1, read as the reverse complement.
ACCGAAATCGTCCAGGGCGATGGCAACGCCGTGGGCACGCAGACGTTTGAGCGCGTCAATGGTAACCGCCCCGGTCTGCAAGACGGATTCTGTCAGCTCAATCTCGATGCAACGCGCCGGCAGGCGGTGCTCTTGCAATAGCTCGCATAGACGGTCCGCGAAGCGATTATCGAACAATTCACGCGGCGAAACATTGATGGCGACGCGCGCCTCGGGCCACGCGCCGTGATGCCAATGGGACGCGGCTTCAATCGCAGAACGAAGTACCCAGTCGCTGATTTCGATGATCAGACCGGACTCTTCGGCAAGCGCCAGAAACTGATCGGGAGTGGTAAAACTGCCGTCTGGCAGCCGCCAGCGAATCAATGCCTCTACCAGGGCGGTCTCGAGGGTCTCGGCATTTACTTCCGGTTGGAATACGAGTTCAAAGTCTCCCCGTTCTATGGCGCGGCGGAGACCTTGTTCCGTCGAGAATTTCGCTGCCGCAGCTTCGAGCAGCTCGGGAGTGAAGACATATAACTGACTGCGGCCCAAGGCTTTGGCGCGAAACAGCGCGGCGTCGGCTGCCTTCAATAGCGCCTCAGCGTTCTGCTCATGGTCGGGATAAATGCTAGCTCCGACGCTAATGCTGACGATGAGATCACGACCGTCAACGGATAGTGGCTTCTGGAACGCTTGCACGACAGTTAATCCGGCCAACCTGATGTCCTCTATGCTCTCCGCACGCTCGAACACAACAGTGAATTCATCGCCGCCCAGTCTCGTTGCAAAACCGAAGGCCCGAGTAACCTCCTGCAAGCGCTGCGCCAAACTCACTAGCACGCGATCGCCGAACGCGTGCCCCATACTGTCATTAAGATATTTGAAGTTGTCGATATCCAGGAACAGGACTCCCACAAGGTAACTCTCGCTTCGAGCGCGCTCGATGGCGGCGTTAAGCAGGATGAAAAGCTCCCGCCGATTCGGCAGACCGGTCAAAGGGTCGTGCTCTGCCAGATCTTGCAATTGGCGCGTGCGCTCCGCCACCTTCGCTTCGAGACCTTGTTGGTACTCGCGAGCGGCGGCCTTGGCTGTTGCGAGTTCATCAGCCATGGCGTTGAATGCGACCGCGAGCGTATCAAGTTCTTTGATTCCGCCGCGCAGGACGCGCACTGCGGTGTCCCCTCTTGCCAGCCGCGTAGTCGCATCACGCAGGCGGCGTACGGGCCCCACAACGCTCAGCACGGTTCCGAGAGCGATAGAGATCAAAAGGATGAAGACACCAATGCTGATCCATGCAATTAGAACGCGCTTCTCGTGATACTTAGGAGGCAGTGTAGTGACGGAATGCGTCTCTACGAAGGCAGGAGCGGATACTGCAGCTGTCAGCGCGGCTATCGACGGGGGGTTCAGGGCGGTGTTTGTACCATTCTCATTGCCATCTTCCTTTCTCTGGAGAGCGACGGCAATGGGGGGCGGCTCGACTTTACCGGGAACGATTGCCGCAATGCTCGCCGCTTCTTCGGCAAAATCATGCGATCCGACGTGCAGTTGATTGTTCAACTGCAGTAGAGATCCGCGCAGAGCAACCAGCCGCGCGACATCGTCGCGCATGCCGGTATACCATCGATCGCCCTCTGACTGCCTGAAACCGCTTTGATTGGTCGCAAGATTCTCTACGATCGCTTCTTCCGTCTTCAACAGCGGTGCCATCTCGGGGGCTTCCACATTATCCGCTGAGGCCAGGGCGGTGGAACCGCGTCGAAGTCCATCAAAATCGGCGCTCAACTGCAGCAGCGACTGTCGCGCGACGACTCGGCCGAAGATCTTCCAGGCGCCTTTCACCGAGTCATTGACGCGCGCGTACAAATCCTCAAAGAGCGTCGAATACTGGCTCAGCACGGCCCGACGGTTGTCAGCCATCAGGACAAGATCGCTGCCGTGTTCCTTGTAGACGTTGATGCTGGAAGCGAGCTTCAGGAAAGACTTCCCGGAAATCGACACGGCTTGAGCAATGAAAGCGCGGCAGGCACTGTCCAGGTCCGACAACGACCGTTGATAGTCCGCCTCAGCCTGCTGCGTATTGGTTCCGATGCGATCCTGCACGGCACGGCCATAGCGATCGAGCGCTAACATCAGCGGGTCGGAAGTCACTACACGCGGCTCAATAGTGACCGCGAGCGGCGGCGCGACCACGGGCTGCGCTGCGGCAATGGCTGATGGCGGCGCGATTCGGGTTATCTGCGTCGTCTTTTCAATTAGGACGCCTTGTTCAACGATGAAGTTGGCTGCCAGTACTAGTGCGCCGACGCCAATGAAGGCGACCACCAGGCGCGAGGCGATTCCAAATCTGAAGCGTTCAGTCAGGACTCTTCGGCGGCCATTGATGGCCTGGACCGATGAACATAGAGCTGGGAATACTAAATGCCAACACCGTCGTAGCGCATTCATAATTCCCTGCGGCTTTCGTCGGATGAACGAGCAGTGTGCGATCTGTCGAGTTCTGCATCGAGTGTCTGGTGAAGGAATTGTGCGGTTCATCGCGTGCGCAGTTCACAATCGCTTGCCTTGGTTAGTTGCCTCGGAGCCTCGGAGGTGACATAAGTCGGCACGACTGACGGGAGCGAGCGTGATCTCGTAAAACGACGCCTTTGACCCTCCGATGCCGATAACGGTCTTCCGTTTGTAGCCCTGCAAGAACGGCAGCTCGAATCGGACTCGCACGGTCTGAGTCGGGTCCTGCAGATCAGCGGCTGATATGCCGCCACATCGGAGGCAAGCCGTTGGGAGCATTCAAAGCCCAGAGCGCATTTTTGATTACAAAGATACGCTCTGGGCTTTGAATGCTCCGCCTGACTTGCCGCCGGTAACCAACTGTCATCCGCGCTCGGCGCCGCATCTGTGATGCGGCGCATTTTTTACCGTCGCGTTCTGACATATCATCTGCTGCGTACTCCAAGGGGTGGGGTCCCATAACGTCACTGATTCAATGAAACGTCTGCTGCTGCTGTGCGCCCTGATGTTCCTGTCGCGTCTCGCGACCGCCGCGCAAGACCTGTTGCCCCGACCGCCCGAGCTCGAGCCGGACGTGCAGTTCTGGCTTCGCGTCTACACCCAGGTATCGACCAACGAAGGCCTGATCCACGATCAGCACCGGCTCTCGGTCGTCTACGAGACGCTGCATTTCGATGCCGACACGCCGTCCCCGGAGCGTGCACGCAAGGTCGACACCGAGCGCGAGCGCTTTGAGGACATACTCGGGCGCCTGGCGCACGGCGCCGAGCCGCGCGACGATGAGGAACGGCGGGTGCGCGCGCTCTGGGGCGACGATGCTACGCCGGCTCAGCTGGAGGCCGCCGCCTCCGATGTTCGCTTCCAGCTCGGGCAGTCGGACCGCTTTCGTGCCGGCCTGGTGCGTGCCGGCGCCTGGGAGACCCATATAGGGGAAGTGCTCGCCAACCTCGGCTTACCGGCCGAGATCGCCGCGCTGCCGCATGTGGAATCCTCGTTCGATCCCTACGCCTACTCGAAGGTCGGGGCCGCGGGCCTGTGGCAGTTCATGCGCTCGACCGGCCGGCGGTTCCTGCGCATCGACGCCGCGGTGGACGAGCGGCTCGATCCATACCGCGAGACCGAGGCCGCGGCCCAACTGCTGAGCTACAACTACCGCCTGCTCGGCAGCTGGCCGCTGGCGATCACGGCCTATAACCACGGGGCCGAGGGCATGCGACGCGCCCGCGACCTGCTGGGCACCGACGACATCGTGCGCATCGTGCGCGAGTATCACAGTCCGACCTTCGGCTTCGCGTCGCGCAATTTCTACGTCTCGTTCCTGGCGGCGCTCACGATCGCGCAGAACCCGGAGAAGTACTTCGGCGGCCTCGCGCGCAGCAGCGAAGGCGGATTCAGCGAGCTGAAGATGCCCGCGACCGCCAGCCTCGGCACGCTGGTGCGTGCGCTCGGTGTCGATCGCGAGACTCTGCGCAGCCTCAATCCGGCACTGCGGCCGGCCGTGTGGAGCGGGCAGCGCGTGGTGCCGGCCGGCTATGTGCTGCGACTGCCGGGGACCGGGTCCAAGTGGACCTCGGAACTGCTGGCGCAGCGCCTGAGTGCCTCGCAGGCCGTCACGGTCGCCCAGATCAGCTCCCTGCCGAAAGGTCGCGTCGCCACGGCTGCCGCCATTGCGGCCACGGCGAGCGTTGCCGCCGCCAGCGCCCCAGCCACGGCTGCAGCCAGCGCGCCGGTGACGATCGCTGCTGCCACGGCGGCTGCGCCCGCATCTTCGCTGATGGCCGCGGCCACCAGCGTAGCGGTCGCCGCATCCGCGCCGCCCGCCCCGTCCGCTGCGGCCGTCGCGATGCCGTTGGTCGCGATGGCACCGGCAGTGAGCGGCGGCTTGCTGGATGCCGCTTCCGGCGGCCCCGACAGCTCGCAGTACTACTTCGTGCAGGCTGGCGACACCACCGAGTCGATTGCGGCGCGCACCGGCGTGTCGGTGAGGAAGCTGATGGCTCTCAATTCGATGCAGGATCAGGATGACATCTACGAGGGTCAGCGGTTGCGCCTGGTGGCGGCCGCGGCGGAGCCAGAAACGCTGGCCACGGCCGCGACGGTCGCGGCGGCGCAGGCTGCGGTACAGGAGAGCCAGGAGGACGATGCCGCGGTCGCAGCCGCGAAGAAACTGGCGGCACGGACCGAACCGGTGTCGAAGGCCCAGGCCCAGGCCGAGGGCCCGCAGCTGGTGCCGGGTGCGACCGGCCCCGGATCGGCTGATCCGGTGGATTACTCGGTCGCCGCCGATGGCAGCATCCGGGTGGTGGCTGCCGAAACGCTCGGACACTACGCCGACTGGCTCGGCACCTCCGCATCGCGGCTGCGGGTCATCAATCATCTGCGCGGACGTACCCCGGTGGTCATGGGGCGGCGCGTCAAGCTCGAATTCTCCACCAGCACGCATGAGCAGTTCGAGGAGCGCCGGCGCGATTATCATGAGCGCCTGCAGGCAGCCTATTTTGCATCGCATCGCATCGCCGGGACCGAGGTCTATATTGCGCGTCGCGGCGACTCCCTGTGGAGCATTACCCAGAAGTCGCTGAAGGTGCCGGTGTGGCTGTTGCAGCAGTACAACCCGGATCTGGATTTCGGGGATTTGCGCCCCGGCACGCAGATTTCGCTGCCCAAGGTGGAAGATGTCTCGGCCTTGTGAACCCTGCACGCTCGCGCTTGAAAACCGTCGTGCCTATAATTTGCGGCAATGCGAGTCGCCGCACTCATAACCGTCCCGCTGCTGCTGGCTGCCGCAGGCGCGGGCTACGCCGATGGCCCGGACAGCATGGCCACCCAATCCGTGGCGAGCGTGGTCGCGCCGCCCTCGGGCGTGGCGAGCGGCGGGGCCTCGAGTCTGGCGCCGGCCACGACGGCTTCCACCGTGTCGGCCGCGCTGCCCATCGCCGATGAGGTGGTGGTGCGCAAATCGGAGCGCCGACTCTACCTGATGCGTCGCGGCGAGGTGCTGCGCAGCTTCCGGGTCGCTCTGGGCCTGATTCCCGAAGGCCCCAAGGAGCGCGCCGGTGACTTTCGCACGCCGGAAGGACACTATCAGCTCACGCGCCGCAATTCGCACAGCGACTATTTCCTCTCGATCCAGGTGTCCTACCCGAATGCCGAGGACCTGCGCCGAGCGCGGCGCGATCACGTGGACGCGGGCGGCTCGATCATGGTGCACGGCCTGCCGAATTATCAGCGCCATCCGCCTGATTATTACGCCGCCGCTGACTGGACCGATGGCTGCATAGCCATGTCGAATTCCGACATGGTGGAGCTGTGGCTGATGGTCGCAGGACAACACACCGATCCAAATCCTGCCTTGAGCGCCGTCCCTTCCGCTCCGCAGGCCGCTGCTGGCGCCAAAGCCGGCGGCGCACAGCGCGGCAGCGCAGCCACGACCGGGGAGACCAGTAGCAACGTCGTCATCGCCGAATCGGTCGACGCGCGCGTCGGACCGCGCGGCAGCCTCGAGACGCTGTCGCAGGCCGAGATCGAGAAGCTGCTCGATACCAGCAATACCGGCCTGTACACGCTGTTTCGCAACTGCGCGCTGGCGGTACTCAATTCCGGCAGCGAATCCGACAATGCCAAGGAGATCTTCGAGTACTACCGCGACTTCGACGTGCAGATCGTGCGTCACGCCTGGGGCATCAAGCTCGAGATCACCAACGCGCCGGCGGCGGCGTTCGTCGACGGCCAGATGATTCACGGTATCAAGGAGCACCTGTTCGCGGTGCTGCGCGACATCATCTACACCTCGAATGAGATCATCAGCGCCGGACGGCTGGACAGCACCGATCCGGCCTCGATCACCAATGCGGTGTTTCATATCCTGCGCAACGCGCGCGTGCTGGACGTCAAGACGCGGCCCAATCTGGTGGTGTGCTGGGGCGGTCACTCGATCGGCGACGCCGAATATCGCTATGCGAAGCGCGTCGGCTACGAATTCGGCCTGCGGGCACTCGATGTCTGTACCGGTTGCGGCCCGGGCGCGATGAAGGCGCCGATGAAGGGCGCCGGCGTGGGGCACGCCAAGCAACGCATCACACATGGCCGGTTTCTCGGCGTCACCGAGCCCGGCATCATTGCCGCCGAGCCGCCGAACGCGATCGTCAACCAGCTGGTCATCATGCCGGACATCGAAAAGCGGCTCGAGGCCTTCCTGCGCCTGGGGCACGGGATCGTCGTGTTTCCCGGCGGTGTCGGTACGGCCGAGGAGATCCTGTACCTGCTCGGCGTGCTGCTCGATCCGGCCAACGCGCAGCAGCCGCTGCCGGTGGTGCTTACCGGGCCGCGCGCCAGCGCCGCCTATTTCGACCGCATCGCGCACTTCATCGAAGGCACGCTCGGCGGCGGCGCGCTCACGCGGCTCAAGGTCATCATCGACAATCCGGCCGCCGTCGCGCGCTACATGGTGCAGGGCTTCGAGCAGGTGCGCGAATTCCGTCGCAAGCAGAACGACTCGTACAATTACAACTGGCTGCTGCGCGTGCCGTACGAGCTGCAGCAGCCGTTCACGGTCACGCACGCGTCGATGCGCGCACTGGAACTGCACCGGGCGCAGCCGGTGCACCGGCTGGCCGCCAACCTGCGCCGCGCGTTCTCGGGAATCGTGACCGGTAACGTCAAGGAGAATGGCGTCGCCGCGATCGAGCAGCTGGGACCGTACGAGCTCGCGGGCGACGCCGATATCATGCGGCTGCTGGATGAACTGCTGACCGCGTTCGTTGCCCAGGGACGCATGAAGCTGCCCGGAAGCGCCTATCGCCCCTGCTACCGCCTGGTGGCGTGACCGCCGGCTCGCGCCGGCGGCCGCAAGGCGCCGATTGCGAGCGTATGCGACCACATCGGACAGGATCCGACGCTAACTGACCAGATCTGCCGCGAAGCGCATTTAACCGTTGCGCAGGCTCGATCTGGCTGGCGGCCGGACTGCGAGGCGCGACGCTGCCCGTTCAGATTGGCTGTGACCCAGTTCCTGTCGAGCGTGATCGTGTCGCCCTAGGCTCTTGAGCATAGGGAGTGCACCACGATGAGCAAGGACGAATCGAAGGTCGAGACCGCGGAAGAGGCCCTGGCGCGCACACTGCCGCCCCCGAGCGGCGCGGAAGCCTACGCCCGCTGGCTCGAGCACATGCAGCGCACCCGCACGCGTCACGCGGCGATTACCCGCAATCTCTATACCTGGTCGAACTACAAGAATTGGGCGGACAAGGTGCGCCACGACTGGCTCGCCGAGGACGCGAAGCCCTGAGGGTCTGAAGGACCCGGAAGCTCTCAGGCGCGGCGTGCCGCCGGCGCCATGCCCGTGACCGTGACGCCATTCACCGCCACGCCATTTACCGCCGCGCCGTTCGCTGTCGCGCTGCCGGCCGCCGGCACGTTGCTGCGCTGGGACGGCAGCTCCAGCCAATCGAGCAACGACTGCCACGCCGCCAGGTCGTGCGCGACCTGATACGGCTTCATCTCCTCCAGCCCCAGTCCCTGCTCGGCCCCGCGCACATAATTCTGCGAATCGGCCAGCGTCGCGACGATCGGGATGCCGAGCGTGTTCAGAAATCGGGACAGCGACTGATAGATGAGGGTATTGCGGCGCACGCGATTGGCGATGATCCCGAGGCGATGGTCGTTGCGTTGCACCTTGGCGATCAGCAGCAGGTTCTGCACGCAGCGCGAGCAGGCATGGATGTCGATGTCCGAGGGCAGCACCGGGACCAGTATCTTGTCGGCCGTGCGCGTCAGCTCGGGCATTTCCTGCGCCTCGATCGCGGCCGGCGTATCGACGATGACGCGACCGGTGCCGTCCGGGATGCGCAGCTGGAATGTGCGCGTGACGCGCGGGTCGCGCTCGAATGCCTTGATGAGGTGGACACGCGCCTGGGTCTTTTCGCGCTTGTGGACCCAGCGGGCGGATGAACCCTGCGGGTCATAATCCATCAATACCGGGCGCTGACCATGCAGAGCGTAGTGGCTCGCGAGATTGATGGCGATGGTTGTCTTGCCGGAACCGCCCTTGGGGTTTAGCACGACGATGCGCTGCATGTCGATCCCTGTCCAACCAAAATATTATGTCTTTCCCGAATTTACGCATCGGCCGGCTGCACCGCAAGCGAGGCGATCAGATTTGAGAAGCCAGTGTCATATTGTGCGAGAGCTGCTGCGCGGTTCACGGATCCAACCAAAGGCGCGGCGCATCGAGCGGCGTGTGAGCCGTAACACGGCGTGCCCGGAGCGCGCTCCCTAGCATGAGCATCACAGCCTGTAACGCGGATGCCCCCCTTGGAAGTATTTCTACTGCTCTGGGACGAGATGGACGACTGGCTGAATGCCGCCCGGCATCTGCTGGGCCGCTCGATGACTTGAAACCTTAGCGCTGAGGCCCTATACCACCGCTTTCCCAGACCGGAGGCGGTGGACCAATGTCGAGTGCGCGCGAAACGCTGGGCTTTCAGGCTGAAGTCCGCGAACTGCTGAACCTGATGATCCACTCCCTGTACAGCCACAGGGATATCTTCCTGCGCGAGCTGATCTCCAACGCGTCCGATGCCAACGACAAGCTGCGCTTTCTCGCACTGTCAAATCCGCAGCTGCTCGGCAAGGATAGCGATCTCGCAATCTGGATCGACACCGATCCGAAGGGCGCGACCCTGACCATTCGCGATCACGGCGTCGGCATGAGTCGCGAGGAGGCGGTCACGCATCTGGGCACCATTGCCAAGTCCGGCACCGCCGAGTTCTTCAAGCGTCTGACCGGCGATCAGCAGAAGGATGCGCAGCTCATCGGCCAGTTCGGTGTCGGGTTCTATTCGGCATTCATCGTCGCCGACCGCGTCGAGGTGCTGTCGCGCCGGGCGGACGCCGCGCCCGAGGAGGCGGTGCGCTGGGAGTCGAGCGCCGACGGGCAATTCACGGTCGAGACCATCACGCGCGCCGAGCGCGGCACCAGCGTGGTGCTGCATCTGAAGGCGGACGCCACGGAGTTCGCCGATCCGATCCGGCTGCGAGCGCTGGTGCGCCGCTACTCCGATCACATCGCATTTCCGGTGCGCATGCAGAAGCAGGGCGCCGCGACGCTCGACTACGAGGATGTCAACCAGGCGCAGGCGCTGTGGACGCGGCCGCGCAGCGACATCAAGGACGAGGAATACCGCGACCTGTACGGCCACATCGCGCACGACGGCGCCGAGCCGCTGGCCTGGAGCCACAACCGGGTCGAGGGCAAGCGCGAGTACACCAGCCTGCTGTACATCCCGGCGCGCGCGCCGTTCGATCTGTGGCAGCGTGAGGCGGCGCGCGGGCTGAAGCTGTACGTGCGGCGGGTGTTCATCATGGACGACGCCGAGCAGTTCCTGCCGCTGTACCTGCGCTTCGTCAAAGGCATCATCGATTCGAACGACCTGCCGCTGAACGTCTCACGCGAGCTGCTGCAGCAGGATCACGAGGTCGAGGCGATGCGTGCGGCCGTGACGCGGCGCGCACTGGAGCTGCTGGCGCGGCTGGCCAAGGACGAGACCGAAAAGTACGCGCAGTTCTGGCGCGAATTTGGCCGGGTGCTCAAGGAGGGCCTGAGCGAGGATCCGGGCAATCGCGAGCGGCTGCTGCCGCTGCTGCGCTTCGCCAGCACCGCCAGTGCCGCCAACGATGAGACCGTGAGCCTGGCCGACTATGTCAGCCGTATGCGTCCGGGCCAGCAGCGCATCTATTACATCGTCGCCGACACCCTCGATAGTGCGCGCGAGAGCCCATACCTCGAACTGCTCAGGCAGAAGGGCGTGGAAGTGCTGCTGATGGCCGATCGCATCGATGAATGGGTCATCGGCCAGGTCAGCGAATTCGAGGGCAAGCGCTTCAAGGACGCATCGAGAGGCGACCTCGAGCTCGGTGGCCTGGCCGATCAGGCTGAGCGCGCGCGCATCGACGAGGAGCGCAAGGAAAACAAGGCGCTGCTGAAGCGCTTCAAGGACGCGCTCGGCGACCGGGTGATCGAAGTCCGGGTCAGTGAGCGGCTGCGTGATTCCCCGGCGGTGCTGGTGCACGCGGAGGGCGAGCTGTCGGCGCAGATGCGGCGCGTGCTGGCCGCCAATGGCCAGGCGCCGCCCGCCGGCAAGGCCGCGCTGGAGCTCAACGTCGCGCACCCGCTGGTCCGCCACATGGACACGATCCGGAAGGCGGATGAGTTTCAGGAGCTCGCGCTGCTGCTCTACGATCAGGCAACGATGACCGAGGAAGGGCAGGTTGCGAACCCGGCCGACTTCAGTCGGCGGCTGAACCATCTGCTGGTGCGGCTGGTGGCGGCGCACGCCGAGGCCGCGGCGGATCCGGGCGCGGCGGCCGCCAAGAGCGCCGGCGGCGCTGCCGGTGCAGCGGACGCTGCCTGAGCGGCGCCGGAGCCCCAGCACCGCGCTGCCTTGACCGGGCCGGCGCTGACAGCCCCGCAGACTTTGCGCTAACCTTGGTGAAGTGCAAGCACACAACCCGAGGGTGTAGCGATGAGCACTGAACCGCCCGATGATGCGCAGCTGCGCGCCCGGCTGACGCCGCTGCAGTACCACGTGACTCAGAAGAAAGGCACCGAGCCAGCGTTCACCGGCAAGTACGCCTACAACAAGGACACCGGTGTCTATAGCTGCGTTTGTTGCGGCCAGGAGCTGTTCAGCTCCGACACCAAGTACGATTCGGGCTCCGGCTGGCCCAGCTTCTGGCTGCCGCTCGCGGCTGACCGTGTGCGCACCCATGTGGACGGCTCGCACGGCATGACACGTACCGAAGTGACCTGTGCGGGCTGCGGCGCCCACCTGGGCCACGTGTTTGACGACGGGCCGAATCCGTCCGGACTGCGCTACTGCATCAATTCGGCGGCGCTCGGGTTCTCGGGCGCACCGAAGCCTTGAGTTTCCGTCCGCCGCGCGCCGAAGCGCTGTTGATCGACGGTCCGGCGGGCGTGCTCGAGGCGCTGCTGGAACAGCCGCAGCCGGACGACCCGCAGCGCCCGGAGCCCGCGGGCTTCGCCGTGATCTGTCATCCACACCCGCTGCATGGCGGAACCATGCACAACAAGGTGGTGCACACCCTGGCACGGGCCTGCCAGGAGTGCGGCCTGTCTACATTGCGCTTCAACTACCGTGGCGTGGGCGCCAGCGCCGGCAGTTACGATGACGGTCGCGGTGAGACCCAGGATGCGCTGGCGGTCGTCGCCGCGGGCAGGGCGCGCTGGCCGCACGGCGCGCTCACGCTGGCGGGTTTTTCCTTCGGCGCGCTGGTGAGTCTGCGTGCGGCGGCCGCGACCGCACCGGTCCGGCTGATCAGCGTGGCACCAGCGGTGATGAGCGCCGGGGCCGACTCGATCGCCCCGCCGCGCTGTCCGTGGCTGATCGTCCAGGGTGAGGCCGACGAAGTCGTCGACTGTGGCGCGGTCGAGGCATTCGCTGCACGCTTTCAGCCGCCTCCGCAACTGGTGGTGTTGCCCGGCGCGGGGCATTTCTTTCATCGCCGGCTGCCCGAGTTGCGCGATGCCGCATTCGGGTTTCTGGCCGCCACCGAAGGCGTTGCCACGGCGTCGAGGCTCGAGACGAAGAAACCCGGCAAAGCGTAGCCTTACCGGGCTTCCTTAAAGCAGTTCGCTTAGATCGAGGCGAACCTCAGCGGGATCAGTTCACCATCGACTTCAGGTTCTTCAATGGCAGCGCGCGCACCTTCTTGCTGGCCGGTTTTGCCTTGAACGTCATCTTCTCACCGGTGAAGGGGTTGATGCCTTCGCGCGACTTGGTCGCCGGGCGCTTGACCACCTTCAGCTTGAGCAGCCCGGGAAGGGTGAACAGGCCGTTGCCGCGCAGGCTCTTCTTGATGATGCCGTTGAGTGACTCGAACACTTCACTCACCTGCTTGCGGGAAAGTTCCGAGTCCTTGGAAATCTGGGCCAGAATTTCCGACTTGGTCGGTGCCCCACCTTTTTTTGCCATTGGCGAATCTCCTGGAATTGTAAGCGTAACGTCAGTCCCGATCGGCGCGAAAGGAACAAAAGCTGTGTGAAACGGCGCGCAACATAGCATACCGCTGCGCCAACGCAAATGTTTTTTCGGTAACAGGCACCGCGCAAATGCCTTTTTTTATAGGCCCGCGCGCATTGCGCGTCTGGGGCGGTGGCGCCGACGGTGCGGCGCGTATCAACGCTGCGTCGCAACTGTGCGCGTCAACGCAGCAGAATCAATAGCATTTGAATCACGATGCAGGCCCACAGCGGCGACCAGATCGAGTCCGCCAAGCGGCGGAATCACGCGCCGGAACGGCCGCAGCACCGGCTCGCACAGCGACACCAGCAGACCTTGTGCCGGAGAGTAGGTGCCGGGCGCGATCAGCGACAGCAGCGCGTAGGTCATGATCGCGAAGAAGTAGGTCCACAGCGTGGTACGCAGGATTTCGATGGCCGCCAGCCGCAGCCAGATCAGGGCCGGGGGCGGGCCCAGGCCGCTGAGCAGCCACGCCACCGATACCTGCAGCAGCGCGAACACGGCCACCGCGACGCAGGAGGCCGTGTCCAGCCGCCCGATCGCGGGCAACAAGCGGCGCAGCGGTACGATGATCGGATTGGTCAGATGCACGATCGAGCGCGCCAGCGGATTGCGGAAGTCGGCGCGCGACCACTGCAGCAGCAGCCGCAGCAGCACCGCGATCAGGCACAGCGACAGCAGCGTCTCAATCAAATAGATCAGTGCGGCCATCGATTGGCTCTCAGGGCGGTGGCTTTCGGCGCGGCTGTCATGGGCTGTCGGTGTGCGCCGCATCGCTCAGCATATCGGCGAGCTCGACGCTGCGCGCGCTCGCCGCCTGCAGCGCGCGTGCAACCAGGGCCCCGAATCCGCCCTCCTGCAGCACGCGAAGCGCCGCCTCGGTGGTTCCGCCCCGGGAGGTCACGGCGGCGCGCTGCTCGGCCAGTGGCGTGCCCTGGTGCGCCAGCAGGCCGGCCCCGTGCAGCGTTTCGGCCGCCAGCAGGGCGGCCGTATCCTGTTCCAGCCCCAGCGACTGCGCGGCCTGCGCCATCTGTTCGGCGAGCAGGAAGAAGTAGGCCGGACCGCTGCCGGACAGGGCGGTGACGATCGTCGAGCTCGGCTTCGGTGCGCAGCCAGACCGCGCGCCCGGCCGCCGCGCCGACCAGCTCGGCGATCGCCCGCTGCGCGGCTGGTACCGACGGCGGTGCGTACAGACCGGTGACGCCGGCTCCGAGCAGCGCCGGCCGGTTGGGCATCGCGCGCATCATCGGCGATCCCCGGCGGACAAGCGCGCGCCAGATCCGCGATGCGCAGGCCCGCGGCAATCGACAGCACCACCGGGTGGCGCTCGAGCAGGGCTGCGCGCAGGCCGCGCAATGCGCTGCCAGCCTGCTGTGGCTTCACGGCCAGCACCACCAGATCGGCACCGCGGACCGCGTCGGCGTTGTCGGCGCTGGCGGCGACGGCCCACTCGCGCTGCAGCGCCACCCGCGCCTCGGCCAGCGGCTCACCGACGCGGATCCGCTGCGCGGGCACGGCCTGGCGCAGCAGGCCCGCGATCAGGGCGCGAGCCATGTTGCCGCCGCCTATGAATGCGATTCCGGCCAGTTCTCTGGGCTGCATCGGCCGCATTCTATCCAAGGCGCGCGGCTCCGCCCGCCTGATTTTGGCCGTGCGGCGCCGGCGCCATCGTCAGCCAGCGGTGTCCGGCGCGCTGTCCGCTCGCGGACCGAAGATCGCCGTCCCGATCCGGACCAGCGTCGCGCCCTGCTGAATCGCCTCACGATAGTCGGCACTCATGCCCATCGACAGCGTATCGAGGCCGACGCCCTGGGAATTGATCTGCTGCAACAGCAGTTCCACGGCGTGGAAGGCGTGACGGTTGTCCCGCGCACTCTGGCCGGCCTGCAGGATGCACATCAGGCCGCGCAGCCGCAGCCGCGGCAATGTCCGCACGGCAAGCGCCAGCTCGGGCGCCGCCGCGGGCTCGACTCCGGCCTTGGCGCTGTCCCCGGAAACATTGACCTGGATGCACAGCTGCAGCGGTGCGGCGTAGTGCGGGCGCTGCGCCGACAGCCGTTCGGCTACCTTAAGCCGATCGACCCCATGAACCCAGTCGAACGCTTGCGCGATCGATGCGCTCTTATTCGCCTGGATACGGCCGATGAAATGCCAGGTGAGCTTCAGCTCGCGCAGCGCGTCAATTTTTGGCAGCGCCTCCTGCAGGTAGCTTTCGCCGAAATCGCTCACGCCGCAGGCAGCTGCGGCGCGCACCAGCCCCGCGCCGTGGCCCTTGCTGACCGCCACCAGTGTGACCGACTCCTCAGTCCGGTGTGCGGCTGCGGCCGCAGCGGCGATCTCGGAGCGCACCGAGCGCAAATTCGCCGCGATCACGGCGTCAACTGGCGAAATCTGCGGAGCGATTAACATATTGGTGATCGAGTACCTCCGCTATACTGCGTCGGGCCGGCCGCTGTCACCAGCGGGATGAAGCGAGAACCCGAATGGCTGTCGACATTGCGCAACTGCTGGCGTTCGCTGTCAAGAATAACGCGTCCGATCTTCATCTGTCGGCGGGCGTGCCGCCGATGATTCGCGTTGACGGCGATATCAAACGCATCAACATGCCGGCACTTACCCACAAGGAAGTGCACGCCATGGTGTATGACATCATGAACGACAAGCAGCGCAAGGCCTACGAGGAGTTCTTCGAGACCGATTTTTCGTTCGAGATCCCGAAGCTGGCGCGCTTCCGCGTCAACGCCTTCAACCAGAACCGCGGCGCCGGCGCTGTATTCCGCAACATTCCGTCGACCATCCTGAGCCTGGACGACCTGGCGGCGCCGAAGATCTTTCGCGATCTGTGCATGCTGCCGCGCGGCCTGGTGCTGGTCACCGGCCCGACCGGATCGGGCAAGTCCACCACGCTGGCCGGCATGGTCGACTACTGCAACGACAATCGTCCCGATCACATCATCACGATCGAGGACCCGATCGAATTCGTACATGAGTCGAAGCGTTGCCTGATCAACCAGCGCGAAGTCAAGCGAGACACCCTCGGGTTCAGCGAAGCGCTGCGCTCGGCGCTGCGCGAGGACCCGGATATCGTATTGGTCGGCGAAATGCGCGACCTGGAGACCATTCGCCTGGCGCTGACCGCCGCCGAGACCGGCCACCTGGTATTCGGCACCCTGCACACCAGTTCGGCCGCCAAGACCATCGATCGCGTGGTCGATGTGTTCCCGGGCGAGGAGAAGGACATGGTGCGCTCGATGCTGTCGGAGTCGCTGCGCGCCGTGATCTCGCAGACCCTGCTCAAGCGCACCGGCGGCGGCCGTGTGGCCGCGCACGAGATCATGATCGGCACGCCTGCGATCCGTAACCTGATCCGGGAAGGCAAGATTGCTC
The DNA here is from genome assembly GCA_963701975.1 of uncultured Gammaproteobacteria bacterium. Lineage (GTDB taxonomy): Bacteria > Pseudomonadota > Gammaproteobacteria > Steroidobacterales > Steroidobacteraceae > FEN-1191. The sequence continues at coordinate 475,695 of OY969692.1, read as the reverse complement.
AGATGTATTCTTCGATCCAGACCGGGCAGTCGGCCGGCATGCAGACCCTGGATCAGTGCCTGAACGAGCTGGTCGCGAAGGGTGTCGTGAGCAAGGAAGAGGCGCGTTACAAGGCACAGAACAAGGACGCGATGTAACAGCGCTGCCGCACGGGGACAGGCGCGCGCACTAACGAGGCTGTCATGGATCGCGACCAAGCCATCAAACTGATGCAGGAACTGCTCAAGCGCGTCGTTGAAAAGACTGCGTCGGACCTGTTCATCACCGCGAATTTTCCACCGGCGATCAAGGTCGATGGCGAGATCCGGCCGCAGATGGAGCGCGCCCTGACCTCCGAGCAGTCGAGCATGCTGGTGCGGGCGATCATGAACGACCGGCAGACCAAGGAATTCGACGCCACCAAGGAATGCAATTTCGCGATTGCGCCGCCCGGCATCGGTCGCTTTCGCGTCAGCGCGTTCGTGCAGCAGGGTTACATCGGCTGCGTCATCCGGATGATCAACGCCAAGATTCCGTCGTTCGAGGAGCTCGATCTGCCCCCGATCCTCAAGGAAGTGGTGCTGTCGAAGCGCGGCCTGGTGATGGTGGTCGGTGGTACCGGCTCGGGCAAGTCCACCACGCTGGCGTCGATGCTCGGCTACCGCAACGACAAGACCCGCGGCCATATCGTCACCATCGAGGACCCGGTCGAGTACGTGCATCAGCACAAGGGTTGCGTAATCACGCACCGCGAGGTCGGGGTCGATACCGAATCCTGGCACGCCGCGCTCAAGAACACCCTGCGGCAGGCGCCCGACGTCATCCTGATCGGGGAAATCCGCGATCGCGAGACGATGGAGTATGGCATTCAGTTCGCCGAGACCGGCCACCTGGTGCTGGCGACGTTGCACGCCAACAGCTCGAACCAGGCGCTCGACCGCATCATCAACTTCTTTCCCGAAGAGCGCCGCGAGCAGCTGCTGATGGATCTGTCACTCAATATCCGGGCCTTGATCTCGCAGCGCCTGATTCCGCGCGAAGCCGGCGCCGGCCGCATCGCCGCGATGGAAATCATGCTCAATTCGCCGCTGATCCAGGACCTGATCTTCCGCGGCGAGGTGGCCAAGATCAAGGAGGTCATGTCGCGCTCGACCCGCCTCGGCATGAAGACTTTCGACCAGGCGCTGTTCGAGCTGTACGAGCAGGGTCATATCTCGTATGAGGATGCGCTGCGCAATTCGGATTCGAAGAACGAGCTGCGATTGCGCGTGAAGCTCGAGAGCAAGCGCGAAAACAAACCAGTCGAGTCCGACGGCGACCTCAGCATCGCCGAAGAAGTCGAAGGCAAGAGTTTCTAGGGTTCGCCATGGCAGCAGATCCGCTCGAGATGACCGGCAGCGAGTCGCAGCCGGCGGTCAATACCAAGCCGCTGTTCAAGCTGATGGTCGAGCGCAAGGCGTCGGACCTGTTCTTCACGTCGAATGCGCCGATCAAGATCAAGATCGAAGGCCAGATCTTCCCGATCAACAAGCAGGTGCTGCCGCCGCAGGCGGTGCGCTCGATCTGCTTCGGCCTGATGACCCCGCAGCAGATCGAGACGCTGCAGCGCGAGCTGGAGATCGATTTCGCGATCTCCGAGCCGGGGCTGGGGCGCTTTCGCGTCAATATCTTCTATCAGCGCGGTTACCCGGCGATGGTGCTGCGCTACATCACCGCCGACATGCCGCGGCTGGATTCGCTCGGTCTGCCCGAAACGCTGACCGAACTGTCGATGCTCAAGCGCGGCCTGATTCTGCTGGTCGGGGCGACCGGCTCGGGAAAGTCCACCACGCTGGCTGCGATGATCAACCACCGCAACGAGAATGCGTCCGATCACATCGTCACGATCGAGGATCCGATCGAGTTCCTGCACGCCAACAAGCGCTCGATCATCAATCAGCGCGAGGTCGGCCTCGATACCAAGAGCTACGAACGCGCGCTGCGTGGCGTGATGCGCGCCGCGCCCGACGTGATCCTGATCGGCGAGATCCGCGATCGCGAGAGCATGCAGGCGGCCATCAACCTGGCCGGTACCGGACACCTGGTGCTCGCCACCCTGCACGCCAACAACTGCGCCGAGATGTTCGACCGCGTCATCAACATGTTCCCGCTCGACCAGCACAAGCAGGTCACCCTGGATCTCTCGCAATACCTGCGCGCGATGCTGGCGCAGCGGCTGGTCATGGGGGTGGACAACAAGCGCGTCGCGGCGGTCGAGGTCATGCTCAACACGCCGCACATCTCCGAGCTGATCAAGCGCGGCGACGTCACCGGGCATCAAGGAATCGATCATGCAGAGCAGCGACAAGGAGGTGTTCAGCTTCGATGCCTCGCTGCACAGGCTCTACCAGGACGGGCGCATCAGCCTGGAGGAAGCGCTGTCGCTACGCTGATTCGCGCACCAATCTCGAGGCCAAAATCAATTTCGGCTAAGGTCCGCTGACTGGTTTCGGCCGGCCGCAGCGGCCGGCGATTATCCTGAGCGAAGCGCGCGCGGTCGCCAGCTCGCAGCCGCTATCTTACGATTCTGACACCGCGCGTGCTCGTGAGCTCATAGTCTCCCTCGATGTCACAGCTGACGCCGTCCCCCGATGGCCTGCAGGTGAAGCTGCCCTTGCCCTTGATGCCCTTGAGCTTGCCGGTGCCGCCGGTGTAGGCCCAGGTCCCTTTGGATGCCACCAGCGCGCCGTCCTTCAGTGTCTCCGTACCCGTGTACGACACGAACCCCTTATCGCCGCTCTGCATGGTCGAGACGTGCCGGCCGCTGGCGCGGGCGCTATTGCCGCTGATTTCCACCGTCTCTACGTTCTCGCCGTCCTTGCTGCTGTCCGACCCGATCTGCATCGGCGTGGTCCACTCGCATTTGAAACGCAGCACGCCCAGCGCATGGCCCGGGTGATCGCCCACCGGGACGATCAGCTGCGGATCGGGCTTGGCACACAATTGGGTTCCGGTGACCTTGGTCTGCGCGAGCGCCGTGGTGGCGCACAGGCATCCGGCAGCAGTGAGAGCAAGAATGGCGAAAAATCCACGCATGGCAATTGACCCCTGTCCTTAGAGCTTATTCTTATGCTGCCGCAGCAGCGCCGCATCGAGCGTAGGCCGCTGCTCTGTCGGGCGTCAAGCCGGCTCGTTGCTGTGGTGTCCGGGCAACCGCCGCACGGCGCACGCCGGTCGAACTTAAGGCGGGAACACCGCGTTGGCCTCGAACACCGGCCCGTCCACGCACACACGCTTCATCGCCGGCCCGGCAGGGGTCTGCACCGCCACCGCACAGCCGGCGCAGCCGCCGACCGCGCATACCATGAATTCCTCGAGCGCGACCTGGCATGGCAACTGGAACTCGCGCGCGAGCCGGGCGGTCGCCGCCAGCATCGGCGTCGGGCCGCAGGCGAAGATCTCGGTCGCGGCGAGCGCCGCCGCCGGCAGCGCCGCGAGCCAGGCGCGCGCCAGCGCGGTCACGTAGCCGTCGAAACAGCCGGCATAGCCCGCGAGCGAGGCCAGTCGCGAGGGCACGCCCCATTCATCGAGCAGCGGCATGCAGCCGATCGCCGCGTCCGGGATGCCGGGGATCATGATGGTCGAGGGACGCACACGAAACGGGAACGGCACCTCCGAGCCCATCAGCACCAGTGGCTTCCAGGCCGCGTCGGTGCGGGCACGCAGCCGATCGGCCAGGAACACCATCGGCGGAATGCCGACCCCGCCGCCGATCGCGAGCACGCGCGCGCGCTCGGGGTGCAGCACGAAGCCCTGGCCGATCGGGCCGAGCACGCTCAACCGCTGTGGCGGCTCGGCGCGCGACAGGGCCCGCGTGCCGGGCCCGACCACCTTGTAGAGCAGCTCGATCCAGCCAGCGTCGGGGTCGGCGCGCATGATCGACAGCGGCCGGCGCATCGGCAGGTCCGCGGCGCAGCGCAGATGCACGAAGCTGCCGGGAGTGGCCCGCTGCGCGCAGCGCGGCGACTGCAGGCGCAGTACGTGCTGCTCGCCCTCGAAGTGGCTGTGCGCGAGCACCGGCGCGTCTTCGAGCACGATGCGGCCGCGATGCGCGTGCGCGGGGATGCTGCCGGCCGCGCCGCCCGCGGCAGCATCCGATGACAGTCGGACGCTCACGCCGCCAGTCTGCCGGCGACGCTCTCGAGCACCGCCATGCGCACCGCAACGCCGTTGCTGACCTGGGCGCGGATCACCGACTGCGGGCCGTCGGCGATGTCGGAGGCGATTTCGACGCCGCGGTTCATCGGCTGCGGATGCATCACGATCGCGTCGGGACGCGCGCGCGCCAGGCGCGCCGGCGTCAGCCCGTAGCGCGTGAAATACTCCTCGCCGTCGGGGATCTCGGTGTCGGCAAAGCGCTCCTTCTGGATGCGCAGCATCATCACCACATCGACCCCTTCCAGTCCCTGCTCGAGTGTCTCGAAGCGCGGGCAGCCTGAGAATTCATGCGCTTCGGGCATCAGCGCCGCGGGCGCCACGATGCGGATCTCGCGCGCCTGCAGGATGCGAAATACTCTGATAGGCCGAGCGCGCGACGCGCGAGTGGCGGATGTCGCCGACGATCGCGATGGTGAGCGGCTCGATGCGGCCCTTGTGCTGGCGTACCGTCAGCGCATCGAGCAGCCCCTGCGTCGGATGCGACAGATGGGCCTCACCGGCCGAGAGCACGCTGACGCCGGGGGCGACGTGCGAGGAAACGTGGGCGAGCACGCCGGGCTCGGCGTCGCGGATCACGAACACGTCGAAGTGCAGCGCCTGCAGCGTGAAGATGGTATCGAGCATGCTCTCGCCCTTGACGCGCGACGACAGCTGCAGCTCGAGATTGACCACTTCGGCACCGAGGCGCCGGCCCGCGAGCTCGAACGACACGCGCGTGCGTGTGGAGGGTTCGGTGAACAGATTCGCGATGGTCACGCCCTGGAGCGCGCGGCCGGTCGGCGGCCGCTCACCGATGGCGCGGGCGAAGTGCTGCGAACGCCGCAGCAGCGACTCGATCTCGTCACGGCGCAGGTCCTCCAGCGTGATCAGGTGACGCAGCGAGCCGTCTGCGCGCCGTTGCTCAATCATCAATGCGACCTTCACCCCGGAGCCATCGTTCCAGAATGATAGCGGCTGCGGCGCTGTCGATGTCAGCATGTTGCACCCGGCGGCGGCGCTGGCCGCTGGCGCGCTGTCGCCTGAGCTCATCGGCGGCCTCGATCGAGGAGGCGTATTCGTCGGCGCGATGCACCGGACGCCGGGCACGTGCCGCCCAGCGCCGCCGCGAACTGGTCGGCGCGCGCGCCCAGGCTGGACGGCGAGCCGTCGGCATGGTGCGGGCTGCCCACGACCAACAGGTCGGGCTGGTACTCGCACAACAGCCGCTCGATGGCCGGCCAGTCGATGCCTTGGGGAGTCACGCGCACCGCGCACGCGCGGCGCAGCGGTGGCGCTCAGCGTGTCGCCCGAGGCGACTCCAATGCGACGTAGACCGAAATCGAAGGCCAGAACGACCTGGGCTTGCGCCTCAGGCATGGCCCGCGGTGAAGCTGACGCGTGAACTGTCCACGCCGAGCAGCTGCCAGGCCGCCTGCCAGCGGTCCTCGAACGGCAGTTCGAACACGATGCGCTCATCGATCGGCAGGCTCAGCCAGGCGTTGTCGAGCATTTCGCGTTCGAGCTGCCCGGCGTCCCAGCCGGCATAGCCCAGCGCCACGAAGGCACCATGCGGGCCCTCACCGCGCGCAATCGCGGCCAGCACGTCGCGCGAGGTCGTGACCTGCACGTTGTCGGAGACGCGGTGGGTGGAATCCCAGGAGCCGCCCGGCCGATGCAGCACGAAGCCACGATCGGTATGCACCGGGCCACCGCGCAGCACCGGCTGCTCGCTGATACGGATGTCGGACGGCTCGAGCTTCATCTGCGCCATGACGTCGCCTAGCTTCATCCCCATCGGCTTGTTGAGCACGATGCCCAGGGCGCCGCGATCGCTGTGTTCGCACACCAGTGCGACCGTCTGGGCGAAGTTGCCGTCCGACAGGGAGGGCATCGCAATCAGCAGATGATTGGCTAAGGAATCCGCAGCGCCCATGAATTGCAGTATGCGGGCAGCTCCGCGGGCTCTCAAGGTCCCGGTGGCGTATCTGACGATACGGTCACAGCGCCCGATTGCAGCGATCCGGCGACGAAATCCCACTGATAAGCAAAGCGCAACTGCGCGTACTGGGTGGCCAGCTCGGGTGGAAACGGCTCGAATGGGGTGGCGAGCCGCAGAATCGTCAGCGCCGCCTCATCGAGGGCGCCTTTGCCGCTGCTGCGGCGCACACTCGCGTGCTGCAGGCGGCCGCTGGCGCTGATTTCGACCTCCACGACCGGGCCGCCCGACAAGCCGGCATTGCGCACGGCCGAGGGCAGGTTCAGCGTTGCCGACCCGCTCGACCTTGCGCTTCCAGGCCGCCAGGTATGGTGCGAGCGTGGAGGCGCGGGTGTCGGGCGTGACCCAGTGCTCGCCGTTGGACTTGCCCCGCAGCAGCAGCTCGACCGCATCGCCGTGGCCACTGCGGGGCTCGCCGGGGGTGTCGCCGATGAACTCAGGCATGGCGTCGGCCGCCGCCGCCGCCGCCTCACCGATGTAGCGGATGTCCGAGCTGGGAGCGCTGCTGGCGAGCACCGGCTTGTCGAAGTGGTTGGCGCCGCCGGCGCTGGCGCTGCCGCGGCCGCTATCGGGGCGCGGCTCAGGAGCGCCGCGGCTTGCCGGGCTGGCCGACGCGCTGCGGCACGTCGGTGTTGCCGCTGCCGAGCTGCGTACGCTGCGCCAGGTAGACCGCCCGGTCGTTGGATTGCGCCTCGGGGACTTCGTTGGTCACCAGCATCACGTCCAGCTGGGGCGAATCACCGGCGCCGCCGTGCCCGGCGCTGGCAAACGTCAGTCCGAGGATCACGATTGCGTGCAGCAGGGCAGCCAGGAACAGCATCGCCGTGAGCCGCTCGCCGACCGGCGCGCGGCCCTCGCGCAGCTGCAACGCCGGGCGTGCCGTGCTTGAGCTCAGTTACCGCGGTCACGCCGGCGAGTATAGCCGCCGGCCGGCGCGCTCAGCGTGCGCGACTCGACAGACGCCGCTCGATGGCGCTCATCAGCAGGCCGCCGATATCGAGACCGAACTGGCGGTCGAGCTCGCGTACGCCGGTGGGACTGGTGACGTTGATCTCGGTGACGTAGCCGCCGATGACATCCAGCCCGACGAACAGCATGCCGGCCGCACTCAGCGCCGGCCCGATCTGCTGGCACAGCCAGCGCTCGCGCTCGTTGAGCGCGCGACCGACGCCGGTGGCCCCGGCGGCGAGATTGCCGCGGTTGTCCGCGGCATCCGGGATGCGCGCGAGTGCATAGGGTACCGGCTCGCCGTCGATCAGCAGCACGCGCGCATCGCCGCCGACCACGATGTCGGGCAGGTACTTCTGCACGATCGCGAACCGGCTGCCCGTCCCCGGTGAGCGTCTCGAAGACCACGCGCGCATTCTTGTCGCCGGATTCGAGCACGAAGATCGAGTGCCCGCCCATGCTGTGCAGCGGCTTGCAGACGACCTTGCCGTACCGGCTCGCGAACGCCGCCATCTCCTGCATGTCGCGCGTGACCAGCGTGGGCGCACAGCATTGCGGGAACCACGCCGTGTAGACCTTCTCGTTCATGTCGCGCAGGCCGCGCGGGCGGTTGACCACCAGCGCCCCGGCGAGCTTCGGCGCGTTCGAGGATATAGGTCAGTATAGATGTATTCGGTATCGAACGGCGGATCCTTGCGCATCAGGAGCACGTCGAAGGCGGCCAGCGGCTCCACCGTCGGCGGGCCGAGCGTGTGCCACTGCTGCGGATCGGCCTTGACCGACAGCGGCCGCGCCCGGCCCTCGGCCACGCCGTCACGCAGCCGCAGGTCGCGCCGGCTCGAGGTAGTGCAGCGTCCAGCCGCGCGCCTGCGCGGCCAGCAGCATCGCCAGCGTCGTGTCCTTGGCGAACTTGATGCGCTCGATCGGGTCCATGACCACGGCCAGGCGAACATTGGTGCCCATCATCGCTCCTTGATGCCAAAACCCGCGCCGCAGCGCACCTTGGAACCTCAGTTCGCAAGATTATGTTCCGGGACGCGCATTTGGGCTCTCAAAAACGTGACGGAGGCGGCATAGCCGGGGGTGAGCCGATATGTTAAAACACGACGCTAATTACGCGTACGTGGGGGCAGCGCGTGCAGGGTTTTACAGGCCTCAACTGGCGGGCTGTTCCGGAGGTTTTTGAGCATGGGATCGACAGCAGAGGAGCGGACCGGGTCGGCCACGCCAGGCGGCGGCTCGACGCTCAAGGGTCTGAAGGTCCTCGTCATCGACGACAGCAAGACCATCCGCCGCACGGCGGAGACGCTGCTGGCCAAAGAGGGCTGCGAGGTGTTCACCGCAGTCGATGGGTTCGATGCGCTCGCCAAGATCGCCGACCACCAGCCGGACATCGTGTTCGTCGATATCATGATGCCGCGGCTCGACGGGTATCAGACCTGTGCGCTGATCAAACACAATAAGGTGTTCCGCTCCATTCCGGTGATCATGCTGTCCTCCAAGGACGGTCTGTTCGATCGCGCCCGCGGACGCATCGTCGGGTCGGAGCACTACCTGACCAAGCCATTCACCAAAGACGAGCTGCTGAGTGCGATCGAGTCGCATGTCGGGAGATGACGCCATGGCATTGATCCTCATCGTGGATGATTCGCCGACCGAAGTGCACGTGATGCAGAAGGCGCTGGAGCGCCACGGCTACCGTACCGCGGTCGCCGCCGATGGCGCGGAGGGCGTGCGGCTCGCGCGTCAGATGCATCCGGATCTGATCTTCATGGATATCGTGATGCCGGGAGTCAACGGCTACCAGGCCACGCGCACGCTGCTGAACGACCCCGACACGCAGGCGATTCCGATCGTGATGGTGACCTCCAAGGGCCAGGAGGCCGACCGCGTCTGGGGATTACGGCAGGGGGCGGTCGACTATATGATCAAGCCGGTGTCACCCGACCAACTGGTCGAGAAGGCACAGGCGACGCTTGCCGCCTGACATGCAGGAGGCGGTAGCGCTCAAGAGTCTGCGTGATCGGCCGTTCGAGCTCCTAGCCGAGCTCGAGCGTCGCGGCCGCGCGGTGACCGCGAGCGCCGCCAGCGACGCGGCGCAGGCGGGCGAGTGGGTGGGAGTGGCGCTGCGGATGGCCGGGGAGCTTTACCTGGTGGCGCGCGAGGAAGCACGCGAAGTGCTGGGCGTGCCGGCACCGCTCACGCGGGTGCCCGGCGCCAAGAGCTGGATCCTGGGACTGGCCAACGTGCGCGGCCAGCTGCTGCCGATCATCGACCTGCGCGCCTATCTCGGCAGCGGCGCCGACGCCGCATGCACGCGCGTCGCGCGTGCGTGGTGGTCAATCACCGCGATATTCCGGCCGGTCTGGTGGTCGACGAGGTGCTCGGCTTCCGCCGCTTCGCCGACTCCGAGTTCACCGCCGATGTGCCGCCCACCATCGTGCGCTGCGAGCGCTACATCGCCGGCTCGTTCCGGCGCGGCAACGAGCAATGGCCGGTGCTCGGCCTGCGCGCGCTGGTCGAGGACCCTGCCTTTGCCGAGGCCAGCGCATGAGCGACGCCGTCCCGACCAACCGCGCCGGCCGGCCGCAGCGCCTGGCCATGATCGCCCTGGTGCTGGTGCTGCTGGCGGCGCTCGGCAGCGTGGTGTCTACGCTGCTGCACCTGCCTGCCGCGGCGGCTGCGGTGCCGGCGCTGCTGGCGTTGCTCGCGCTGCTGCCGATCGGAATGCTGTTCTCGCACCTGCGCCGCGCAGCCGAGCTGGCGGCGCGGGCGCAGCGCGTGGCCGAGGCGCAGCGCATCGAGAGCGAACGCAATCAGCAGGCCATCATGCGGCTGCTCGACGAGATGTCGAGCCTCGCCGAAGGCGATCTGACCGTGCAGGCGACCGTGACCGAGGACATCACCGGCGCCATCGCCGATTCGGTCAACTACGCGGTCGAGGCGCTGCGCAAGCTCGTCACGACCATCAGCCAGTCCGGAATCCAGCTCGATGGCGCTGCCCGGCAGACGCAGGCGCTGGCCTCGCACCTGGCGCGCGCCAGCAACGCGCAGTCGAAGCAGATCGGGTCGGCGACCGAGTCGATCGGCGCCATGGCGTCGTCGATCGAGGAGGTCTCGGGCAATGCCGAGCGGGCTGCCGATGTGGCTCGCCATTCGGTCGACGTGGCGCACAAGGGCGGTGATGCGGTGCGCCGGACCATCGATGGCATGAACACGATCCGCGAGACGATCCAGGAGACCAGCAAGCGCATCAAGCGGCTCGGCGAGAGCTCGCAGGAGATCGGCAACATCGTCGAGCTGATCAGCGATATCGCCGAGCAGACCAACATTCTCGCGCTCAACGCCTCGATCCAGGCGTCGATGGCCGGCGAGGCCGGCCGCGGTTTCGCGGTCGTGGCCGACGAGGTGCAGCGCCTGGCCGAACGCGCCGCCAATGCCACCAAGCAGATCGAGGTGCTGGTGCGCACGATCCAGACCGATACCAATGAAGCGGTCGTGTCGATGGAGCGCAGCACCACCGATGTGGTCGGCGGCGCGCTGCTGGCGGAGAATGCCGGCGCCGCGCTGCAGGAGATCGAGCAGGTGTCGAATCAGATCGCCAGCCTGGTGCAGAACATATCCGCCAGCGCGCGCAGTCAGTCCGCCGCGGCGCAGAACATCGCGCGCAACATGCAGGTGCTGCGCGAGATCAGTGCGCAGTCGGCCGATTCGACCAGCGCCACCTCGCAGGCGATCGCCAAGCTCGCCGACCTGTCGGCGGCGCTGCGCAAGTCGATCACCGGCTTTCGCCTGCCCGGCGGCTCCGACACTGACCGGCATGCATCGCGCGCTGACGGATCCGGAACAGCTGCCCAGCCCGCGAAGCCGGCAGTGAGCGGCTGCCGCGCCGTAGTCGTCGCCGCGGCGTGCGACCGCGGCGCCAGCGGCGGGGCCTATGCGAACCCCAAGGTCAAAGTGCTCGGCGGCTCCTGACGTGTCGCGCCGTCAGCCAATGAACCTGCAGCATGACTGAGCTGGCCACGCAAACACTGCACACCGTCGCGCGCGAGATCGGCGTGGCGCTGGCCGATGGCCGCAGCGCGCTCGAGGCGCACGTCGAGCAGCCCGGCAACATCGGAGCTGCTCGAGCGGTGCCGCCATGAGCTGCACCAGGTGCAGGGCGTGCTGCGCCTGCTCGAGATCTATGGCGCGGCGCTGCTGGCGGAGGAAATGGAGCAGGTGGCGCGCTACCTGATCGGCCTGGGCGCCGAGCGCAAGAATCAGGCCGAGGCGCTCGATGCGCTGATGCGCTGCGATGGTGCAGCTGCCCGGCTACCTCGAGCGCGTGCTCGCCGGCGGCCGCGACTGGCGCTGGTGCTGCTGCCGCTGTTGAACGATCTGCGCGCGGTGCGCGGCAGCGCGCTGCTGTCGGAAGGCACGCTGCTGCTGCTCAATCTCAAGTCCGATCGCCAGGCGCAGCCGGCGGCGCCGGCGCCGGGCGAGCCGCCGCTGTCGGTCGCGCAGTGGGCGCGACGCCTGCGCGCGCGCTTCCAGACCGGCCTGATCGGCTGGATACGCGGGGAGCGCGCCGAACAGAACCTCGAGATCATGGCCGCGGTCGCGACCCGTCTGGAGCAGGTCGCCGCCACCCAGCCGGTGTTCCAGCTGTGGTGGGTGGTCGGCGCACTGATCGAATCGCTGCGCGAGAACGGCATCGACAGCAGCATCTCGGTCAAGCGACTGCTCGGGCTGGCCGATCGCGAGATGAAGCGGCTGTTCGACCAGGGCGAGGCGCGCTACGCGCAGCACCCGCCGGTCGAACTGCTCAACAACCTGCTGTACTACATCGCGCGCTCCGACCAGCGGCGGCCCGCGGGTCGCTGCGGTGCGCGCCTCGTTCCGCCTCAACGAGCTGCTGCCGGTCGACGAATCGATCGAGCAGGAGCGCGAGAACCTGTCCGCGCCGTCGATCAAGCTCATGCATACCGTGGCCGCGGCGATCCGCGAGGATCTGTCGAAGGTCAAGGACGTGATGGATATCTACGTGCGGCGCGGCGGCGGCCAGGCCGAAGAGCTGGTGCCGCAGGTCGCGCTGCTGAAGAAGATCGGCGACACGCTCGGCGTGCTCGGCCTGGGCGAATTGCGCAGCCGCGTGCAGGAGGCGACCGCCAAGCTCGAGGGCATCGTCGCCGGCACCGAGGCCAGCGGCGAGGCGGCGCTGGTACAGGTGGCCGCGGGCCTGATCAAGGTCGAGGATCACCTGGACGACGAGCTGGTCGGCCTGATCCTGCCGCGCGACAAGGATGCGCGCCGCCGGCGGTGAATCGCCGGATCAGGACTTCCAGCAGGTGCAGGGCGCGGTGCTGCGCGAGTGCGTGGTCAATCTCGCGCGCATCAAGGAATACGTCGCGCAGAACGTCAGCGGCACGCTCGACGCCGCCGGATTCGACAATTGGCCGGAGCTGATGCGCGGCATCAACGCCGGCCTGCTGATGCTCGGCAAGATCGCGCGCGGTCGAGATCATCGAGGAGATCACGCAGCACCTGAAACGCGTGATGCAGCCCGGCGGCACCAGCCTGGCACCTGAATACCTGGACCGCCTGGCCGACGCGATCGTCAGCCTCGAGTACTACATCGAGACGCTGCAGGCCGGGCGCAGCGATCCGTGGTACATGCTCGACAATGCGCGCGCCTGCCTCGATGCGCTCAAGCGCGCGCCCGAACGCGTGCTGCCCACGGTCACTGCGGCCACCACCGGCACCTACGCCAAGACGCTGCTGATCGACCGGCCGCCGCCGCCGCCGGGGGACACCACCGACATACGCCGGCTCGAGCTGCCGTCGACGGCGCCGCCGGTGCTGGCCGCGGCCGCAGCGAGCCCCGCACACGACGAGACGTTACCGGATCCGGACCTGATCCGGCTGTTCGTCGAGGAAGCCAAGCGAGGAGCTGGCCAAGATCGAGCAGCAGTTTCCGATCTGGGACCACAATCCGCTCGAGAATGAAGCGCTGCTGATCGTGCGGCGCTCGTTCCACACGCTCAAGGGCAGCGGCCGCATGGTCAATGCGCGCGCCATCAGTGATTTTGCCTGGGCGATCGAGAACCTGCTCAATCGCATTCTCGACGGCACGCTGCAGCGCTCGCCGCCGGTGCTGCAGACCCTGCGCGCGGCCATCGCGGCGCTGCCGCAGCTGGTCGCGGAACTCGAATCCGGAAGTGGCGAACGCACCGACCTGGCGCCGCTGGCGGCACGCGCGCATGCGCTCGCGAGCGGCCGCGAGGAGCTCGCAGCCGCCTCGTCCACCGTCACGGCCGCGACGCTCGCAGGTCAGGGTGCAGCCCGGCTTGCCGAGGTGGCTGCGGCCGGCGCATCGCCGGTGAGCGCGCTGCCCAAGCCGACGGTCCCCGCCGGCGTCCCGCCGGTGCCGGCGGCCGCGACCTCGCCGGCCGCCGTCGCGAAACTCGCTGGCGTGGAACCGGCAGCCGCGGAACCCGCGACTGCGCAGTCTGCGAGCTCCGAGCCCGATGCCGCCCTGCGCGAGATCTATGCCCGCGAGACCGCGAGTCACGTCGGCACCGTGCGTGCCTGGTTGCCCGCGAGCGGCGCACCGGCGGCGCCGCACGTGCTGCCCGAAGAGGTCTATCGCGCCTGCCATACGCTGGTCGGCAGCTCGACCATGGCGGAGGCGCGCCACGGCATACGCCTGGCCGAACCGATGAATCACTGGCTGCGCAAGTCGTTCGATAGCGGAGTCGGCCTGGATGATTCGGATCTGATGCTGCTCGGCGATTGCATGGTCGCGATGGAAGCGGTCGCCGGCCACCTCGATGAAGGCACCGGCTTCTTCGTGATGCACGACACGCTGCGCGGCCGCATCGCGCGAGCCGAGCTGGATCTGGATCGACGCATCGCCGAGGCCAATGAGCTGGCGGGCCGCAGCAGCATCAGCCTGCCGGTGCCGCCGATGCTGGCGGAACCGCCGGCCTCGACGCCGGAACCGATGGCAGTATCGAGTGCGCCGGCCGCCACACGGCTGGCGCCGCCGCCGCCCGCCGCGCCGATCAAGCCGCCCGCGGCGCCGGCGCACGCGAGCGAAGCGGACCGCGCGGACTTCGACCCGGAGATCGCCGCGATCTTCAGCGAAGAGGCGGTCGAGCTGCTGGAATCCGCGGAATCGGCGCTGGCGGCCTGGAACGCATCGCCTGGGGAGGCCGATCTGGTGGCGGCACTGCGCCGCCCGCTGCATACGCTCAAGGGCGGCGCACGCATGGCCGGCATCACCGCGATGGGCGAGCTCGCGCACGAGCTGGAAAGCCTGGTCGGTCGGATCGAGGTCGGCCTTGCCAGCGCCGACGAAAGCGCACGCGACGTGGCGCAGGAGGCGCTCGATGAACTGGCGCGCATGCGCGAGACGATCGCCTCGGGCCGGCCCGCGGCCCACGCTCCCGCGCTGATCGCACGCATCCAGTCGGTTGCGGGCGGTGAGAGGCCGGCGCCAGAGGCGGCCGCCCCGATCGAGGCGGCCGCGCCGCCGGAGCCGATCGTCGCCGCGCAAGCCGCCGCGCCGGCGGTCGAACCGGAGCCGCCGCCCGCGGTACCCACGCTGGAATTGCCGCGGCTGCCGGAAGCACAGATTGCCCCGGCCGCGATCGATGTGGAACACCTGATCGAGATCGATCACGAGGCATTGGCGGCAGCGCCGGCGGCCATGGAACCGAGCGCGGTGCCGATGCAGCCCGAGGTGCCCGCGCCGCCGATGCCGCCAGAGCCCATGCCCATGGCCTCGGCGGAACCGCTGGACGCCACATTGGTGATGGCCGTGGCCGAGTTCGAACCGCCGGCGCCGGCGGTCGAGCTGGCGGCACCCGAGCCGGTGGCCGAGGCGCCCGCAATGGCAGCCGAGCAGCCCGCGGCCGCGGCGCCGTTGCCGCCCGGACGTGAGCCGGTCGTTGCGGCCGACCGCGTCGACATGGCGCGGGTCAGCGCCGAGCTCCTCGACCAGCTGCTCAACAACGCCGGTGAGGTCAGCATTTCGCGCGCGCGACTGGAGCAGCAGCTCGGGTCGATCGAATTCAACCTCGGCGAGCTGTCGCGCACCGTGACCCGACTCAAAGAGCAGCTGCGCAAGCTCGAGATGGAGACCGAAGCACAGATCCTGCACCGGCACGAGAACGAAGCGGGTCACCGCCAGGAGTTCGACCCGCTCGAACTGGACCGCTATTCGTCGATCCAGCAGTTCTCGCGCGCACTGGCTGAGTCGGCCAGCGACGTCGCCAGCATTCAGGGACTGCTCGAGAGCCTGGTCGCGGAGGCGCAGAACCTGCTGCAGGAGCAGTCGCGTACCGTCACCGAGCTGCAGAACGGTTTGATGCGCACCCGCATGGTCTCGGTGCAGCGCCATGTTCAGCGCCTGGCGCGCATCGTGCGCCAGGCCGCCAGCGAAACCGGTAAGCGCGCCGAGCTGGTGGTCGAGGGCGCTTCGGGCGAGCTCGACCGGCAGGTGCTCGAGCGGATGCTGCCACCGTTCGAGCACATGCTGCGCAATGCCGTGGTGCACGGCATCGAGTCGCCCGCCGATCGGATCGCGGCCGGCAAGGATGAGATCGGGCACATTCATCTGAGCCTGAGGCGCGAGGGCGCCGAGGTCATCGTTGAGGTGCGCGACGATGGCGCCGGCATGAACCTGGCGGCGATCCGCGCCAAGGGGCTCGAACTGGGGCTGATCCGACCCAATCAGACGCTGTCGGATGAGGACGTCATGCAGCTGGTGCTCGAGCCCGGCTTCTCGACCGCCGGTTCGGTGACGCATCAGGCCGGCCGCGGTGTCGGCATGGACGTGGTCGCCGTCGAGGTCAAGAAGCTCGGCGGGGCGCTGCACATGGAGAGCGACGCCGGGCCGCGGCACGCGCTTCACGATCCGCCTGCCGTTCACGCTCGCGATCAGCCATGCGCTGGTGGTGCGCACCGGCGATGAGTATTACGCGCTGCCGCTGCCGACCGTGGAGGGCGTGGTGCGCCTGACGCGCGACGAGGTGATGACGCACCTGCGCTCCGACAGCGCCAGCTTCAGCCATGGTGGCCAGAAATACCGCCTGCAGCCGTTGCCGCTGTACGTGGGCATCGAAGCCTCGCCGCTGCCGGAGCAGGACGTGACGATTCCGGTGGTACTGGTGCGTGCCGGCGAGCATTCGACCGGGCTGGTGGCCGATGAACTGATCGGCAGCCGCGAGATCGTGGTCAAGCCGGTCGGGCCGCAGATCTCCGGCATCCGCGGCATTTCCGGCGCGACGATGCTCGGCGATGGGCGCATCGTGATCATCCTTGACATCGGCGCGCTGGTGCGCGCCGAGTGGCGGGGCCGCGCGGGACCGACCATTACGCGCGATCAGCGTCGACCGGCGCACATTCGTGTTGGTGGTGGACGACTCGATCACGGTGCGCCGCGTGACGCAGCGACTGCTCGAGCGCAACGGCATGCGAGTGATGACCGCGCGCGACGGCATGGACGCGGTGGCGCTGCTGGCCGAGAACGTGCCCGGATGTGATCCTGCTCGACATCGAGATGCCGCGCATGGACGGCTACGAGGTGGCCGCGCACGTGCGCAACGACCCGCGGCTGCGCGACGTGCCGATCATCATGATCACCTCGCGCGTCGGTGAGAAGCATCGTGCCCGGGCGATCGAGCTGGGCGTCGATGACTATCTCGGCAAGCCCTATCAGGAGAGCCAGCTGATCGACGCGATCACGCCCCTGGTGGCGCAGCGCCGTGCGCGACGTGCCTCAGGCGCCGGCCGATGACCGAGCGCATTGCCGAGGTCTACAGCCTGTTGATTCCGCTGGCGGACGCGCGACTGCTGGTGCCACGGGCCTGCGTGGCCGAGGTGATCGGCTACCAGACGCCGGCGCCGATGGAGAACGCTCCGCCCTGGTACCTCGGACAGGTGAACTGGAATGCACGCTCGCTGCCGCTGGTGTCGTTCGAGGGCGCCTGCGGCCTGATGATACCGCTGACCAACAATCGCTCGCGCATCGTGGTGTTTCATGCGCTCGCCGGCCGGGCCGAGTCCGGCTACATCGCGATCGTATCCCAGGGGTTTCCACAGCTG
Source organism: uncultured Gammaproteobacteria bacterium (assembly GCA_963701975.1). GTDB lineage: Bacteria > Pseudomonadota > Gammaproteobacteria > Steroidobacterales > Steroidobacteraceae > FEN-1191. Next base: position 458,504 of record OY969692.1, on the reverse strand, counting down.
GTGCGCGTCAGCAACGATGTCGTGCGGCCGGACAATTCACGCAGCTTCTCCGAACGCACGCCGGTGCTGTGCCAGGTGCGCATGCTCAACGAGACGCCGCTGGTGCCCGACCTGGAGCGACTCGAGATCATGATCGCCGATGAGACCTCGTTCATGCCGGAACGCGATGCCGGATGATCAGTGCACGCGATCTCGGTTGGTTCCTCGCCGGTATCCTGTGCGCTGCCTCGGCCGCGTGGCTGCTGAAACCCCTGCTGACAAGATTGAATCGCCGCACGTTGGGGGCGGTCCTCCGACCTTCGTTCATCGTTGGGGCCCTGATCGTCGTGCTGGCGATCGGCGTGTTTGCCTGGCTGGTGAGCCCGACCCCGACGCCGACCGCACCCACGCACGTGGGGGACACCGATGTCACAGCGCATGCCGCTGCGGCCGCGCCTGAGTCAGGTCCGCCACAGCCCGCAGGATCGATGAACGAGATGCTGGGGCGACTGGAGCGCCGACTCGCCACGCAGGGCGGCAGCGACGCCGACTGGGAGCTGCTGGCGCAGACCTACGACTATATGGGCCGGGCTGCCGACGCGAGCAGCGCAAGATCGCACCATCTGCCCGCCACGCTGGGCAGCGCAAACCCGAAGGACTCCGCCTCGGACCAGGCCCCGCCGCAGGCCGCCACCGCGGCTGCAGAGCCGGCGAGGCTCGAAGGCGAGGTCGAGCTCGCCGACGCTCTGAAGTCCAAAGTGCCCGCGGGCCTCACGCTGTTCGTCGTTGCGAAAGCGGTCGGTTTGCCCGGGCCTCCAGTCGCGGTCATGCGAACGACGACCGGCCAGTGGCCGGTGCGCTTCAGTCTCGACGACGCAAGCGCCATGGTCCCGGATCGCAAACTGTTGACCGCGGGCGCCGTGACCGTGGAGGCACGAGTGTCTCGCAGCGGCACGGCCACGCCGCAGCCCGGGGATTTCCAGAGCGCGGTCGTGGCGGTGAATGCGCACGAGCGTAAATCGGTGCGGCTGCTGATCGACCATGTGATCGGCTAGGCGGGGGGTCGCCGGCGAGCGGCATCAGCTGGCCAGCGCGCACGCCCATGCGATCGCTATCGATGCCAGTGCCGCCAGACCCGACAGCCATTGCGGTACGCGAGCGAGGAGTTGGCGCGCCCGCGGCAGCGCCGCGAGCGCGCCGAGCACGCCGCCGACCAGGAAACCTGCAGCGTGGGCGACGATGTCGATCTGCTCGACGGCGCTGGAATCCTCGCCGCCGCCGCCGGCGCCGAACCATCCCAACAGCACCACGCCGCCGACCAGCGGAGCCCAGCGCACCGCCCAGCGCTGCGTGTGGGAAGCCCGCAGCCGCCACGAATGGGCCGCCAGTAATCCCAGTGCGGTGAATACCGCCGTCGAGGCGCCCACCGACAGGTGCGTGGGCGGCCCGAGCAGCGCCTCGAGCAGGTTGGCGCAGGCCGCTCCGGTCACGATCAGGAACCAGGCGCTGCCGCTGCCGATCTGGGCGGCCGCGAGGTAGCAGAACCAGACGCCGGCCGCGATATTTGCGGCGAGATGAGCACCGTCCAGGTGCAGCGTCAACGCGGTCCACGCGCGCCACCATTGCCCGCTCTGCACGCGAGCGGCGTCGAGCACGCCGACGTCGAATGCGTCGAGCCGCGCCCAGCCGTTCGACACCACCAGCCCGATCGTCACCAACGTCACGACATAGACGATGCAACCGGCCCAGGCATAGGGGTGTAGCGGCGGCGCCGGCGGCAGCGGCGCAACCGGGCGGCGCTCCAGCTCGTACTGTGCCAGTTGGCTCGCCGCGCGCGTCGCCTCGTCCGAACTAACCTGCAGCACGAACTGCAGGCCATCGAAATGGATCGTGCCTGGGATTCCGATAGCGGCCAGCACGAATGCACGCTCGTCGCACGGCGCGCGACGCGCGGAGCGGAACACCTCGATGGCAGCGTCCGACATCCTGCAAGCATGCCCTAAAACCGGCCAGCCACCGGATAACGCCATGACCACCCTGACACTTTCGCGACCGCAGATCGCCAGCGCCAAGGCGGCCAGCTGCCTCGACGTCGGATTCGGCGCTCGTGAGCTGGCGCGGCGCGCCCAGGCGTCGGGCGCAGCTGCGCTCAGCCCGGAAAATCGCCCGCGACCGCCTGCAGCGCCGCCAGCGCCGCCAGCGGCGCGGTCTCCGCGCGCAACACCCGCGGTCCCAGGCGGCAGGGCTGGAAACCCCGCTGCGCTGCCAGTGACAGCTCCTGCTCGCCGAATCCGCCCTCCGGGCCGACCAGCAGAGCGACGCCCGACGCCTGCTGCGCGCAGGAGATCAGGGTCCGCTCGGCCTCCGGGGCGAGCAGCAGACGCAGGCTCCTGGCATCGGCCTGGGCACAGGCGCCGGCCAGATCGGGGGCGACCCGCACCGACGGCACGCGATTGCGCCCGCACTGTTCGCAGGCGCTGATCGCCACCGCGTGCCAATGCTCGCAGCGTCGCGCCAGCCCCGGGGCATCCAGCCGTACCACGCTGCGCTCGCCGGGCCACGCTACGATCGCGGTGACGCCCAGCTCCGTGGCCTTCTGCACGATGAAATCCATGCGCTCCGCGCGCGCCAGCCCCGGCAGCAGCGTCACGCTGAGCGGGGACTCGCGCTCGATGGCGCGGTGCGCGTCGATGCGAACGCGCACCCCGCGACGCTCGATCGCGACGATGCAGGCGGCGTATTCGCCGCCACGCCCGTCGAACAGCGTGAGCGCATCGCCGGCGCGCGAGCGCAGCACGCGCGCCACGTGGGTCGAGACCTGCTGCGGCAGCAGCCTGGTATCCCCGGGCTGCAGCGGCGGCGGCACGTAGCAGCGCGTCAGGCGCATGCCCGGTCGATGCCTTCGATCGCCACCTCGACCATCAGGTCGATCTCGGACGGCGTGATGACGTAGGGCGGCATGAAATAAACCACGCTGCCGATCGGCCGCAGCAGCACGCCGCGCTCGAGCGCGTGCCGGTGCACCACCAGGCCGCGGCGCTCCTGCCACGGCCACGGCTCGCGCGTCGCCTTGTCGCGCACGAATTCGATCGCCGCGATCATGCCGGTCTGCCGCACGTCGGCCACCTGCGGGTGATCGATGAGCGGCGCCAGGCGCTCGCGCAGGTGAGCGGCCAGGCGCTGGTTGGTCTCGAGCACCGGCCCGTTGCCGAAGATTGCGAGCGTTGCGCGTGCCGCCGCGCAACCCAGCGCGTTGCCGGTGTAGCTGTGGGAATGCAGGAATGCGCGCTGCGCGCTGAACTCGGCGTAGAACGCCTGATAGACCGATTCGCTGGTCAGCACCACCGACAGCGGCAGGTAACCGCCAGTCAGGCCCTTGGACAGGCACAGGAAATCCGGGCAGATGCGCGCCTGCTCGCACGCGAACATGGTGCCGGTGCGGCCGAAGCCGACCGCGATCTCATCGGCGATCAGGTGCACGCCGTAGCGATCGCAGGCGGCGCGCAGCAGCGACAGGTAGACCGGGTCGTACATGCGCATGCCGCCGGCGCACTGCACCAGCGGCTCGATCACCACCGCGGCGATATCCTCGGCGTAACGCTCGAGCGCGGTCTGCATCAGCGCGAATTTGCGCTGCGTGTGCTCGGCCCAGCTCACGCCGGGTTCACGCGCGTAGCAGTCAGGCGACGGCACCGTCAGCACGTCCATCAGCAGCGGCGCATAGGTGCTCTTGTAGAGCTCGACGTTGCCCACCGCGAGCGCGCCCAGGGTCTCGCCGTGGTAAGAGTTGCCGAGCGTGACGAAGCAGCGCTTGCGCGGCTGGCCCTGGTTCTGCCAGTAGTGGAAGCTCATCTTGAGCGCCACCTCGATTGCGGCCGAGCCGCTGTCGGCGTAGAAGCAGCGCGACAGCCCGGCCGGCGTGATGCGCATCAGATCCTCGGCCAGCGCGATCGCGGGCTCATGCGTGAACCCGGCCAGCATCACGTGTTCGAACTGCTGCAGCTGCGCGCCGATGGCCGCGTTGATGCGCGGATGCGCGTGGCCGAACAGGTTGACCCACCAGGAGCTGATCGCGTCGAGGTAGCGCCGGCCGTCGAAATCCTCGAGCCAGACACCCTGGGCACGCCGCACCGGGATTGGCGGGTGCGCCTCGTGGTCTTTCATCTGCGTGCACGGATGCCAGACGTGCCGCAGGTCGCGCGCGGCGAGGGAGGAATTGGTCACTGTGCTCATGCGCGCATTTTGGCATCATGCGAGGCCGTGATGCATGAGATGCTCGATATTGATGCGCCGACCGGGCTGCTGCTCGACGTGCGCCAGGTGCTGTCGCCGCACTTCGATCAGCGCCCCGCCCAAGCGCTGCCGTCGCTGATCGTCGTGCATGGCATCAGCCTGCCGCCAGGGGAATTCGGTGGCCCGTGGATCGATCGGCTGTTCACCGGCAACCTGCCTGCCGCCGCGCACCCTGAATTCGCCGCCATCGCCACGCTGCGGGTGTCGGCGCACGCGGTGATCCGTCGCCGCGGCGAGATCACGCAGTACGTGCCGTTTGGCGCGCGCGCCTGGCATGCCGGGGAGTCGAGCTACCAGGGGCGCAGCGCCTGCAATGATTTTTCCGTCGGTATCGAGCTCGAAGGGTCGGACCAGATCGCGTACGCCGAGCCTCAGTACCGCTCGCTGGCCGGATTGATCCGGGCGCTGTGCATTGCATATCCGAGCCTGAGCGTGCAGCGCGTGGTGGGCCACAGCGATATCGCGCCCGGCCGCAAGACCGACCCCGGGCCGGCGTTCGACTGGCCGCGGCTACGATCGCTGCTGGCCTGAGCCGTCCGGATCGGAGCCCTTGCCCCGTGTGCGCTGCCACAGCGGCTCACTGCCGCCTTGCGCACGTGCGAGCGCCCGGGCCAGTACGAACAACAGGTCCGACAGGCGGTTGAGGTAGTGCAGCGCCGAGCTGCCCACGGGTTCGGTGCGGGCGAGCGCCCAGCAGCGGCGCTCGGCGCGGCGGCACACGGCGCGCGCCACGTGACAGGCCGCAGCGGCGGAGCCGCCGCCGGGCAGCACGAATTCCTTGAGCGGCGGCAGCGCGGCATTGAATTGCTCGGCGTGCGCCTCGAGCCACGCCACGCGCGCCGGTTCGATCAGCCGCGATCCGGGAATGGCCAGCTCGCCGCCCAGATCGAACAGGTCGTGCTGGACCTCGATCAGGCAGTCCCGGGCGGTCCCGATCGGCACCCCGCCGGATACCACCACGCCGAGTGCACAGTTGAGCTCATCGACGCTGCCCATCGCCTCCACGCGCAGCGCATCCTTGGAAACGCGGGTGCCGTCGCCGAGTCCGGTGGTGCCGTCATCGCCGGTGCGCGTCACGATCTTCGACAGCCGATGGCCCATGGCGACTACTCTACTACAGCGTGATGCCGCTACAGCGTGGCACGCAGGCCGGCGAAGTAGCCGCGGGTGACGGCGCCATAGCCGAATACCGGCTCGCTGGTGTTGTCGAACAGGTTCTCGACCCGCCCGAACACCTGCAGGTGCGCCGACAGCGCGTGGCTGGCGAACACGTTGACGCTCGTCGCGCTCGCGAGCGGTACGGTGTTGGCCGCATCGTCAAAACGCGCGCCGACGTAGCTGAGGCTGGCGCCGAGCGAGCTGCCGCGCTGCGGAGTCCAGGTCAGTCCGACATTGGCCGAGACATGCGGCCGGCGCGCCAGTTCCAGGCCGCTGAGCTGATCGATCGCCCGCAGATTCGTATAGTTGATCCAGCCGTTGAGAGTGTTGCCGCTCCGCGCCACGACTTCCGCCTCGTAGCCGGTTGAGCGCGACCGGCCGACGTTGTAGTAGTAGCCGCCGACGGCCTGGCGCAGCAGGCACGCTCCCACGGGGGTGAGTTCGGCGAAACAGTCGAAGAAGTCGATCGCATTCTGCTCGTGGCGATCGAAGTAGGTCAGCGAGGCGCGCAGCAGTCTATCCATCAGCAGCTGATCCGCGCCGACCTCCCAGCCGTCGGAAGTCTCCGGTTTCAGCGTCTGCGCCGGATTCGAATACGGCGAGAACAGCTGGTAGAGCGTCGGCGCCTTGAAGCCGCCGCCGTAGTTGGCGCGCAGGATCGTCGCGCCCTGCAATAGCTGCCAGGCGCCGGCGATCTTGGCCGTCGTATGGCTGCCGAACTCGTGATCATCGTCATAGCGCACACCGCCGGTCACGGTCAGCTGGCGCGCCAGCGTGCTTTGCCATTCCCCGTAGTAGCCGGTCACCCGGTCGCGACCGGTGGTCGGGCCGCTGCCAAAATCGGGCAGGCTGTCGGTCGTCAAGGTGCTGAGTTGCCGTTCGGCGCCGTAGGTCAGTTCATTCGCGGCATTGAACTCGACCACGCCCTGGTACTCGATGCGGGTGGCGCCGCCTTCGGCATAGAAATTCTCCGCCGGCGAGAACGCGAAGGTGGTCGGATCGAAAACGCCGAAGAATCGGCGATCGCTGTCGCTGGCGAGGATGGCGACTCGCTGGCTCAGGTGGCCCGTGAACAGCGAGGCATTGACGGCGGCGTAGCCGGCCCGCAGATAGTTCTCGCCGAACTCCGGATCGTCGCGGAAGGTGTAGGTCGGCGGCGGAAAGCCGTCAATGTCGGTATGCGAGCGCAGATAGAAACCGCGCAGGTCGAGGCTGATCTGCTCGGTGGCGTGGATGCGCAGGTTCGCGGTGGCACCGAGATTCACATTGCCGTCGGGTTCGGAATTGCCGTTGTGCGCATCGGCTGCGGAGATACCGCGCGTGTCGAAGTAGTTCACCGCGGCGCCATAATCAACTGCGCCATCTGTGCCGTTGGCGGCAATGTTGTAGCGCCGGCTATCGAAGGTTCCGCCCTGGGCCTCGACGCGCAGCGACAGCGGGCCGGCGGCTCCGCGCTGCGTCAGGATATTGACCACGCCGCCGATGGCGTCGCTGCCGTAGAGCGTGGACTGGGGCCCGCGCAGCACCTCGATGCGATCGATATCGTTGCTCAGCAGATCGCCGAGGATGGCCTCGCCGTCGGGCGCGCTCGGATCGTTGATGCGAATGCCGTCGATCAGCACCAGCGACTCACCTGGCTCCGCGCCGCGGATGTACAGGCTGGTGCTCTGCCCGGGGCCGCCGTTGCGCGACACGGTCAGGCCCGGGGTTTGCGCGAGCACGTCGGTCACGGTCAGCGTCTGACGCAGCTCGAGGTCCGCAGCGCTGATCACCGACATCGAGCTGCCGGTCTTGCCGAGCGGCTGCGCGGTGCGTGTGGCCGTGACCACGACCTGCTGCAGATCGGCGGCTGCGGCCGGGCCGGCGGCCGCATCGTCGTCGGCGCGCGCAGCGTTAATCACGAGTCCGGGCACGAGCAGGGCGATAGTCATCGCGGTACGAGGAGCGATCATTGGCGCAGCCCTTCCATGCACGCCCGCATGGTCCGAAGCGGTTGACACCCGGAACGCCCGAAGGGATGACAGGGAAGGCGCACGACGCCAGCCCGAGACGCCCACCGCGCGACTGGGAACAAGCTCGACAGGCCGGTCTCCGGGCTTGCGCACGCGGCCCTTGGCGGGCCAGTTGCATCGCCTTCCCACACCTTGCGGCGCAGTGGCTACTGATGCAGTGTCGTATCGCTTACCGTTGCGGGGGCAGCGCCGGACTGGCGCGAAGATCGCGCGTCACCGGCTTCCCGAGCACCTGAACGAGGGCTGGACTTTAGGCAAGCGCGGCCGCCGCTGTCAACGCGTATAGGATGCGAGCGCGATGAAGACGACGCTACCCGTGGATCGACCCGATGCGGCCAGGGCGCAAGCCGGTGCCGACGCCGCATCGGCGCCGCCGCCGGCGCTGCGGGACGGGGATTTCTACCGCGAGGGCGCTCGCATGGTATTTACCGCCGCCTACCACCTGCGGCGCGGCTACTGCTGTGGCAGCGGCTGCCGCCATTGTCCCTATCAGCACGGCAAGCCATAGCACGCTCATGGCATCGCAGGAACTGCAGGCGGCGATCGAGGCGGCGCGCGCCGCTGCCGAGGTGATCCAGGGACTGTACCGGCGCAACCTCGAGGTCACGATCAAGGCCGACAAGTCGCCGGTCACCGAGGCCGACCTGCGCGCCGAGACCGCGATCCGCCAGGTGTTGCGCGCGCGCTTCCCGGACTACGGTTTCTGCGGCGAGGAGACCGGCCGGCACGCGATGGATGCTGACAATATCTGGCTGGTCGATCCGATCGACGGCACCAAGTCGTTCGTGCGCGAGTGCCCGTTCTTCTCGACCCAGATCGCACTGCTGCGCGGCGGGCGGCTGGTGCTCGGGGTGTCCTGCGCCTCGGCCTACGGCGAGATGGCATGGGCCGAGCAGGGCGGCGGGGCGTTCCTGGACGGTCAGCCGCTCAGGGTCAGTGCCGTGAACGATCTCGGCGGCGCGATCCTGTTCACCGGGAACCTCAAATCGCTGGCGGCATCGAGTGCCGACTGGTCGCGCTTCGGCGCACTGGTGGGACGGGTCAATCGGCTGCGTGGCTATGGGGACTTTCTGCACTACCACCTGCTCGCGCGCGGTGCGCTCGACGCCGTGCTCGAATCCGACATCAACATCCTCGACATCGCGGCGCTGACGGTGATCGTGCGCGAGGCCGGCGGCAGCGTCACCGACCTTGCCGGCGCCGAGATCACGCTCGAGAGCACCACCGTGCTGGCGACCAACGGCGCGCTGCACGCGCCGATACTCGAGGCTATGCGGCGATGAACGCGCGCCGCGGCGGCGACCCGATCTCGCAGATCGGCGTCAGGTACAGCGCCGAGAGCTCTTCGGCCGTGAGCACCTCGGCGACCGGGCCGAGGCGGTAGCGACCGTCGCCGTAGAGCAGCAGCGCGCGGTCGGCATAGCGCTCGGCGAGCGTCGGATCGTGCAGCGTCGCGACCACGCTGGCGCCGTCGCGGCACAGTCCGCGAAACACGTCGAGCACCTCGATCTGGTGGTGCGGATCGAGATGATTGGTCGGTTCATCGAGCAGGTAGATCTGCGGCTGCTGCGCCAGCAGCGACGCCATCGCGGCGCGGCGCTGTTCGCCGCCCGAGAGCGTCGCGACCGAACGGTGCGCGCAGTCGGCGAGTCCCACGCGCTGCAGCGCCGCCTGCGCAATCGCCAGGTCCTGCGCGCCCTCGCGCTGCCAGAACTCGAGGTGCGGATGGCGCCCGATCAGGGCCGATTCGAGCGCACTCAGCGCCAACGACTCCTCCCGATCCTGCAGCAGCAATCCCAGGCGGCGCGCGATCCGGCGGCGCGACAGCGTGCGCAGATCCTCGCCGTCGAGCAGCACGTGGCCGCGGTGCGCGGGATTGAGCCCCGCGAGCGCGTGCAGCGTGAGCGTCTTGCCGCTGCCATTGCGTCCGAGCACCGCGAGGAATTCGCCGCGCCGCACGGTGAGCGACAGGTTGTGCACCAGCACGCGTCCGCCGGCGAGGATCGACACGGCGTCGGCAGCCAGCGATGGTTCGAGCGCGTCGATGGCGAGACCCTCTAGGGCTGCAACCGCGTCGCGCTCCAGCGCCCGCCCTTGAAGCCGCCGGCCTCCGGCTCCAGTGTGCGGGTCCAGCGCGCCCGATCGTGCAGCCGCGCCGCGCCTTCGACCCAGAGCTCGACCGCCTGCACCCACAGGTGATAACCGCCCCAGTGTGGTGGGCGCGGAATCGCGATGCCCGGATCCGGCGCCGCGTCGTCGCTTCGGGTCGGCGTGGGCGTGCCGAAGCGCTGCGCCGCGGCGTCGGTCGCCCGGACGAGATCGGCGCGCGCCGTGATCGGTGCGCTCTGCTCGCTGGCCCAGGCCCCAATGCGGCTCTGCCAGGCGCGCGATGCGAAATAGGCGTCGCTTTCGGCCGCGGTGGTCGGCGTCACGCGTCCTTCGATGCGCACCTGCCGGTGCAGCGCGTCCCAGTACATGACTACCGCGGCACGCGCGTTGACGGACAGGTCGGCACCCTTGCGCGACAGATAGTTGGTGAAGAAGGTCAGGTATCCGGCATCGGGCCGGATCTCCTTGCACAGCACGACGCGCGCCGAAGGTGCGCCCTGCGCATCCACCGTGGCCAGCACCATCGCGTTCGGGTTCGGTTGCACCGCGTCGCGCGTGGCGCGCATCAGCCAATCCGCGACCAGCAGCAGCGGCTCGGCCGGCAGCGGCTCGGGAAGGTGTTCCTTATGAAGCGGCATGCATGCATGGTAGCCGCCCCGCGCCCGACATGCACCGGCCCGGGCTGCCGGTTCGCGTTCGACTTGCGAGCCGGTCGCACTGCCTATAAAAAGACGCACCGTTCACTGCGACAGGATTTCGTAATGACGCTCGACGAGCTACGCCGGCATCTCGATGAGCTGGATCGACGACTGCTGCAGATCATCGCCGACAGGCAGGCCACGAGCCGCGAGATCGCGCGCGTCAAGCGCACCACCGGTTATCCGACGCGCGACTATGCGCGCGAACGCGACGTGATCCTCGGAGCGCGCAGCAACGCCGAGGCGATCGGCGTGTCGCCCGAGGTCGCCGAGACCGTGATACGGCTGCTGATCCGCTCCTCGCTCACCACCCAGGAGCAGGCCAGCGTCGCCGCACACGGCCGCGGCAGCGGCCGCAGCGCGCTGGTGATCGGCGGCGCCGGCAAGATGGGCGCCTGGTTCGCTCAGTTCCTGAGTTCGCAGGGCTTCGATGTCGAGGTCGCGGATCCGAAGGCCGTGCCGGGCGCGATGCGGTCGATCGCCGACTGGCAGGTGTCACCGTTGACGCACGATTTCATCGTGGTGGCCGCGCCGCTGGGCGCTACCAACACCATCCTGCAGCAGCTCGCGCAGCGCCGGCCGCGCGGCGTGGTGTTTGATCTGGGTTCGCTCAAATCACCGCTGCGCGCCGGACTCACAGCCCTGCGCAACGCCGGCGTCGCGGTCACCTCGATTCATCCGATGTTCGGACCCGACACCGAACTGCTGTCGGGCCGGCACGTGATCTTCATCGACCTGGGCAATGCCGACGCGCTGGCACAGGCGCGCGCTCTGTTCGCGCCGACGATGGCCGAGCAGGTGGTCATGGGACTCGACGAACACGACCGGCTGATCGCCTACGTGCTCGGCTTGTCGCACGCGCTCAATATCGCGTTCTTCACCGCGTTGGCCGAGAGCGGGGAGGCGGCGCCGCGCCTGGTGCAGCTCTCCAGTACCACCTTCGACGCGCAGTTCGACATCGCGAGTGCCGTGGCCGAGGAGAGCCCGGAGCTGTATTACGAGATCCAGCATCTCAACGACTACGGTGCTGAATCGCTCGATGCGCTGGCGCGCGCGGTGGACGCGGTACGCAGCGCGGTGGCCTCCGGCAACCAGGACCGGTTCACGGCGCTGATGCGCCAGGGACATGAATATGTAAAGGGGCGGCGCGACAGCAGCGCGCGGCGGGTCTGACCGGCCGGCGGCGCCGGGCCGCGCACCGCGGCGGGCTCAGCGCGTCTGCCGCCGCAGCAGGACGAGGAACACCGGGGCACCGATCAGCGCCATGACCGCGCCGACCGGCAATTCGCGCGCGCCAGCCGCGCTACGGCCGATCAGATCGGCCAGGCACAGCAGTGTACCGCCGGCCAGGGCGGCTGCCGGGGCGACCACGCGATGATCGCTGGTGTTGAGTCCCAGGCGCACCAGGTGCGGCGCGATCAGGCCGACGAAGCCGATCATGCCGCCGCCGATCACGGCAATCGAGGTCAGCGCGGCGCTGGCGGCGAACACGCCGAGGCGCGCGGCCCCGGCCGGAATACCCACCGTGGCGCTGCGCAGCTCCCCGGCGCCCAGTACATTGAGCCAGCGGCCGCCAATCAGCGCGGCAATCAGCGTGACGGCGGTGGCCGCAAGCAGCAGCGATGGGCGCTGGGTCCAGCTCAGATCGCCGGCCAGCCAGAACACCATGCCGCGCAGCTGGCTGTTGTCGGCCAGCGTCAGCAGTACCGTGAGCACCGCCCCGCAGGCGCTGGCGAGCACGACCCCGCACAGGAGCAGTCGAGTCGCGCCCCCGCCCCGGGCCAGCAGCAGCACGGCCAGGGCGATCAGCGTGCCACCGGCGGTCGCATAGGCGTGCATAGCCGCGATACCGGCCCCGCTCAGCATGCCGACCAGGGCGCCAATCGCCGCGCCGCCGGAGACGCCGAGCACCAGCGGGTCGGCGAGCGGATTGCGAAACAGCGCCTGCAGCAGCACCCCCGCCAGCGCCAGCAGGCTCCCGACCGCAAAGCCCGCGATTGCGCGCGGCAGCCGCACCGTCTGCACGATCATGCGGCTGAATTCGTCGCCGCCGCCGAATAGCGCCCGCACTGCGGCACCGGTGGACAGGCCGGCCGAGCCAATCAGCAGCGCCGCGCAAAAGGTGACTGTGGCCAGCGCGGCCAGCCCGGCCAGCCCCCACCAGTACTGGGTTCGCATCATGGCCGTAGCGTACCGGATGCACGTCGCATCCACCCGGTTCGTGGCTTGAGCGCCCAGCGCCGGCGGGGTAAAAGTGTCCCATGAGCGATGTCATCGATCGCGACGGTTTTCGCGCCAATGTCGGAATCATGCTGATGTCCGGGGACGGCCAGCTGTTCATCGCGCGCCGGAGCGGCGGCCGTGGCTGGCAGTTTCCCCAGGGGGGCATGCGCCAGGGCGAAACCGAGGAGGAATCGCTGTTTCGGGAGCTGATGGAGGAGATCGGGGTGGCGGCCGGCGCGGTCCAGATCATCGGCCGCACGCGCCACTGGCTGCGCTATCGCCTGCCCTCGCGTTATGTGCGTCATAACGTGCAGCCGGTGTGCCTGGGCCAGAAGCAGCGCTGGTTTCTGCTGCGGCTGCGCCAGCCGGATACCCGCTTCCGATTCGACCTGACGCCACAACCCGAATTCGACCGCTGGCGCTGGGTGGACTACTGGCAGCCGGTACGCGAAGTGATCTACTTCAAACGCGCGGTCTACACGCGTGCCCTGCACGAGCTCGGGCCGCTGGCCTTTCCCGGCGGACCGCCGCCCTATCCGGCGTGGTGGCGCCAGCGCCCCGAAGCGCTCGCGCCAGCAGTCCCGACGGCGTCTTGAGCCCCCCCGACGCCGATGGAAATCCCGGGCAGACTGGTCGTCCGCACCTACGCGCCCGCCCGCCGCTGGATCACCTTCGCCATGCTGGTGCTGCTCAGTGGCCTGGCGCTCTACGTCGCATTCGAGCTCGGCCGCTACAAGGCGGGCTACGATGCGATGCAGGCAGCGGCCGAGCGCGACGCGCTGCAGCAGCAGATCGGACAGCTGCAGCAGACCGAGCGCGAGACCCGGGTGAAGCTGGCGACCGCCGAGGAAGGGCGCGTGGCCGAGGTGCGGGAGCGCTCGGAGCTGGCGCGTACCATCGGTGAGCTGCAGGCGCAGGTCGAGCACCAGCAGCAGGATGTCGAGTTCTATCGCGGCATGCTGGCGCAGCCAGGTCAGCAGGACACGGTGACCGTCGGGGTGCAGCAGTTTCACATCGCACCCCTGCCGGGGACACAGAAATTCGCGTTGCGTTTCAGCCTGAGTCGCCTGCAGCGACCCGGAGAGCCGATCAGCGGCGCGCTCGGGATCACGGTTGAGGGAACGCGCGACGGCGGACCGGCCAGTGCCGACCTGGCATCATTGACCGGCGGCAAGAACGAGCTCGGATTCAATTTTCGCTACACCACCGGCATCGACCAGCCGGTTACACTGCCGGCTGATTTCAAACCTGACCGCGTGACGATCGAAGTCCGACCCGAGCGCAAGGGCATGACACCGTACCGGCGCACGTTCGTCTGGTCGGTTGATCCAAGCTAAAGGCGCGCGCAGGGGAGCTGCATGTTCAAGCGACGCGACAAAGAGACGTTGGGCCGGATCGATACGCTGATCGGCAGGAGCGCGAGCGTGCAGGGCGACGTCGAGTTCGCCGGCGGCCTGCATATCGACGGCCGCGTCACCGGCAGCGTACGCGCCACGACCGGGGCTGCCGCCTCGCTCTCGGTCAGCGAGCACGGCGTGATCGACGGCTCGGTCGAGGCACCGCAGGTGGTGCTCAACGGCCGGGTCAACGGCGATATCTTCGGGATGGAACGCGTGGTTCTGGGCGGCAAGGCCCGGGTGCGCGGCAATGTGCACTACGGCGTCATCGAGATGGCGCTGGGCGCCGAGATCAGCGGCAAGCTGGTGCCGCGCAACGACCAGCCGGCGGCCGCGAAGGCGGACTGACCGATCCGACATGCGCATGTCCGCGCGCCAAGGCACGCAGCGGTCGCGGCGGCGTTTCGTGCAAGGCATTGCCGGTGGGGCGCTGCTGCTCGGCACCGGGAGCCTGTTGGGCCGCACGATGGCGACGGCACCGAAGGTGCTGTCGGGCTCGCAGTTCGATCTGTCGATTGACGAGCTGGCGGTGAATTTCACCGGTGCCGCGCGCGTGGCGACGGCGGTCAACGGCCAGGTTCCGGCGCCGCTGCTGCGCTGGCGCGAAGGCGACGCGGTGATGCTGCGCGTCACCAATCGGCTGCGGGTGCGCAGCTCGATTCACTGGCACGGGATGATCGTGCCGGCTGACATGGACGGTGTGCCGGGCCTGAGCTTTGCCGGAATCGCGCCCGGAGAAACCTTCGTCTACCGCTTCGCGGTCAACCAGCACGGCACCTACTGGTATCACTCGCACTCGCGATTCCAGGAGCAGACCGGGCTGTACGGGCCGATCGTGATCGAGCCACGCGCCGGCGAGCGCCATCGCTGCGAGCGGGACTACATCGTGCTGCTGTCGGACTGGAGCGACCTGGACCCGGAGCATATCTACGCCACCCTCAAGCGCCAGAGCGACTATTTCAACTATCAGCAACTTACCGCGCAGGATCTGGGCGCCGACCTCGCGCGCCAGGGCGCGCGCGAGACCCTGGCGAACTGGGGCATGTGGGCGCGCATGCGCATGGATCGGACCGATCTGCTCGACGTCTCAGGGGCTACCTATACCTACCTGATGAACGGTGCCACGCCGAGCGCCAACTGGACCGGACTGTTCAGCCGCGGTGAGCACGTGCGTCTGCGCTTCATCAACGGTTCTTCGATGAGTTTTTTCGACGTGCGCATCCCGGGCCTGGCGATGACCGTCGTTGCGGCCGATGGACAGGACGTGGAGCCGGTGAGCGTCGAGGAGTTTCGCATCGGAACGGCTGAAGTCTACGACGTGATCGTGCAGCCGGCGGACGATCGTGCCTACACGATATTCGCGCAGGCCATGGACCGCAGCGGCTACGCGCGCGGCACGCTGGCACCGCGGCCCGGCATGCAGGCCGACGTGCCACCACCGGTTTCGCGGCCGCGGCTGAGCATGGCCGACATGGGCATGGCGATGGGCGCAACGGCGGAGATGCCGGACATGCCCGGCATGGCCGGAATGACCCACGGCGCCGCGACCAGCGCGGCTGCGCGGCAGCCCGCGCCCGACTTCGGGCCCGGCGTCGATATGCTCGCCGCCGCCCCGCAGCCGCGGCTGGACGACCCCGGCGTCGGTTTGCGCGACAACGGCCGCCACGTGCTCACCTATGGCGAGCTGCACACGCTCGGCGGCGCGATCGATGCGCGCGAGCCGCAGCGCGAGATCGAACTGCACTTGACCGGGCACATGCAGCGCTACATGTGGTCGTTCGACGGCCGCAAGTTCTCGCAAAGCCGGCCGCTGCAATTGCGCTACGGCGAGCGCCTGCGGATCGTGCTCGTCAACGACACGATGATGACGCATCCGATACACCTGCACGGCATGTGGAGCGAAGTGGAGGATGCGCACGGCGCGTTTCAGCTGCGCAAACACACCGTGACCGTGCAGCCCGGGCAGCGCCTGAGCTATCGCGTGACCGCCGATGCGCTCGGCCGCTGGGCCTATCACTGCCACCTGCTCTATCACATGGAGGCCGGGATGTTTCGCGAAGTCGTGGTGGCGGCGCAACCGAATGATGCGCCACGGTGACGATCCGCGTTACCCCGCTCGCCATGCAGCGCGGCCGCGCCTGGCCGCTCGCGATCGTGCTGGCGCTGAGCTCGGCCGCGATGGCGGACGACGAAGCGGCAGCGAGCACGGCCGAACATGTGCCGCCGGCGCCGCCCGTCGATGTGATGCCCGAGATGCGCTATGCGCAGATGACGCAAATGATGGACATGAACGATGCGAGCCGCGTCGGCCGGCTGCTCGTGGACCAGGGGGAGTTGCGCGATGGTGGCGGCGCGCGCGCCGGCGTCTGGGATGCGCAGGGCTGGTACGGCGATGATTACGACAAGCTGTGGGTCAGGAGCGAAGGCAACTGGTCGTCCGGCGCCACCGCGCAAGGCCGAGCCGATCTGCTATGGGACCGCATCGTCACCCGATGGTGGAGCCTGCAGGCCGGTGCGCGCTACGATTTCGGCGGCGGATCCGGCAAGGGCTGGGCAGCGCTCGGGGTGCAGGGACTGGCGCCGTATTGGATCGACGTCGAGGCCACCGCCTACGTCGGCGGCGCCGGCAGCCTGGCGGTCCGCGTCAAGGCCGAGAGCGACCTGCGGCTCACGCAACGCCTGATCCTGCAGCCCGAGCTCGAGCTCAACGGCTATTCCCGCGCGGACCGGGCGCGCGGGCAGGGCGCGGGTCTGGCGGATGTTGACACCGGGCTGCGGCTGCGCTATGAAATTCGCCGCGAGCTGGCGCCGTACCTCGGGCTCGCGTGGAGGCGCGCATCCGGCGTGATCGCGCAGCGATCTGGCGCAGCCGGATCGGGCAGCGGGGAATGGCAGTGGCTCGCCGGGGTTCGGTTCTGGTACTGATACCGTCACATTCCGGAGGCGATCGATCGTGAACCGAATCTGCGGGATTGCGCTGCTGATGCTTGCGCTGTGGCCGCGGCTCGCCGGCGCGCATGCGCACCTGGTGGAAGCCACGCCCGCGAACGACAGTGTCCTGGTGCAGCCGCCCGCGAGCTTCATGCTGCTGTTCAACGAGGCCACGCGGCTGACGGTGCTGAGCCTGCAGAAGGACGCTGAGCCGCCGCGCAGGATCGCCGGGCTGCAGGGGCCGCCGAGCGCGCGCTGGCTGATTCCGGCGCCGCCCCTCGCCCCCGGCAACTATGTCCTGAGCTACCGGGTGCTGAGCGAGGACGGGCACATCATGTCCGGCAGCATCATGTTCCGGATCCGTGAACCCTGACCAGCTCTCGGTGGTGGTGCGGGCACTGGCGTTCGTCAGCCTGTTCCAGGCCTCGGGCGCGGTGATTTTTCTGGCCCTGTTCGGCTCACGGCTGGCCCAGGCCGGGCATGACATCCGCCGACTCGGTAGGGATGCGGCATTGGCCGGTCTGCTGCTGCTCGCCGCGCAGCGCGGCCTCGAGGGCGCGCGCATGGCCGACGGCTATGCCGGCCTGCTCGATCCGGCGCTGCAACGGCTCGCGTGGAGCGGCAGCGGGGGCAACGCCGCCGTACTGCAGATCATCGGACTGTCGCTGGTTGCCTTCGGGCTCGCGCGGCGCAACCTGCCGCCGGCGAGCGTAGCTGGCATCGGCGCGGTCATCGCGGCCTGCGCGGCTGCGCTCACCGGCCACACCAGCGAGCACTCCCCGCGCGCGTTGCTGGCAGCGCTGCTGTGCCTGCATCTGCTGCTGGTCGCGTTCTGGTTCGGCGCGTTGCTGCCGCTGCTGCTGTGCATCCGGCGCGAGACGCTGCGCGAAGCGACGGTGATCCTGCAACGCTTCTCGGCCGTGGCCGGCACGCTGGTGCCGTGGATCGGTGTCGCCGGCTTGACGATGGCGCTGATCCTGATTCCCACGCCGGCGGGGTGGCGCGCCGTGTACGGATTGCTGCTGCTCGGCAAATTGGGCGCGTTCGTGCTGCTGCTGCTGCTGGCGGCGTGGAATCGGTGGCGCGCGGTGCCGGCGCTGGCGGCCGGGGAGTCATCATCGCCATCGACGGCGCTGACGGCGCTGACGGCATTGCGGCGGACCATCGCGATCGAATACGCCCTGATGGTCGCGGTGTTGTCGGTGACCGCGCTGCTGACGAGCGTCTATTCCCCTTAGACCGGGCGGGGAGGAGCCGGTTCGCGCGCTATCGACGCCGGCGGCTAGTACCGGTCATCGAAACGCGTTAGCTTGCACGGGTCGACGCGTATCACCAGCAGCGGCGGGGCGACCCGCGCCGCGGACAGCTACCATGATTCAGCCAAGCAACGGCCGTCCCCGCGCCATCGGCCACGATGCGCCACCCCGCCGGCGGCGCACCGGCCTGGTGGTGCTGGCGGTGGTGGCCGCGGTGCTGCTCGGCGGTGGCACGATCGTCTCGTATTACGTGGATGCGCTCTGGTTCGACTCGCTGGGCTACGCGGCCGTGTTCTGGACCCGGCTCAACCTGCAGGCCGCGATGTTCGCGGTCTTTGCACTGCTCACCTTCGTGGCGATCTATGGCGCGTTCCTGGCGCTGAAGCCCGCTCGTCTCGACGAGCTGATCGGCGGCCGGATCATGGTCAACCGCCAGTGGGTACAGCTGCCGGTCGAGCCGGTGATCAATCTGGTGGCACTCGGGCTGTCGCTGGTGATCGCGGTCGCCAACGGCGCGGGCATGATGGCGAACTGGACGACGTTTGCGCTCTACTGGCATGCGCCGCCCGCGGCCTCCGCGCCCGACCCGATCTTCGGGCGGCCGCTGGACTTCTACCTGTTCACGCTGCCGGCCTGGCAGCTGGTGGCCGGCTGGCTGCTGACGCTGGCCGTGATCGGCTGCCTGATCGCGGGGCTGTTCCTGGTCGCGACCGCGCGGGCGCGCGGCGTGATCGAGCGCGGTTTTGGCGCTGCGCAGGCACGGCTGTCGCGCGGGCTGGCGGTCGCGGTCGCGGTACTGCTGCTGCTGCTGGCGCTGCGCACCTACCTCGGGCGCTACGAGCGGCTGTTCGAGGATAACGCGATCTTTGCCGGCGTCGGCTACACCGATGCACACGTCACGCTGGCCGGGATGCTGGTGGTGTGCGCGGCGCTCATCGTGGGTGCGGCGATCGCCGTGTCTGGCGCGATCAGCGCGCCGCAGCCGCGACGGCTGCTGGTTTCGGCTGCCCCGGCGGTGGTGTGCTACCTGATCGTCAGTCTCATCGGCGGGTACGTCAGCGGATTCATCGTCAAGCCTAATCAGTTGGTGCGCGAGCGGCCGTTCATCGAGCACAACATCGAGATGACGCGCCGCGCTTACGCGCTCGATCGCATCGAGCCGCACCCGTTCCCTGCCGAGACCGCAGTGGCCGCGCTCGACGCGGCCAATAATCAGACCACGCTCGGCAACATCCGGCTGTGGGATTGGCGCGCGCTGCAGGACACGCTGCGGCAGATCCAGGAGATCCGGACCTATTACGACTTTCCCGACATCGACATCGATCGCTACACGGTCGGCGGCTCGGTGCGGCAGATGATGCTGGCGACGCGTGAGCTCAACGTGGAGAAGCTGCCCGCCAGCAGCCGCAATTGGATCAATGAGAAGCTGATCTACACCCACGGCTACGGCGTCACGATGAATCCGGTCAATGGCTTCACGCCGGAAGGGCTGCCGACGCTGGTGCTCAGCAACATGCCGATCCAGAGCACGCTGCCCGAGATCAAGGTCACGCGGCCGGAAATCTACTTCGGTGAGCTGACCAATACCGACGTCTATGTCAACACGCGGCAGAAGGAGTTCAACTTCCCGCAGGGCGAGAGCAACAACCTGACCTCATACGAGGGCGATGGTGGCATCCGCCTCGGCGGCCTGCTGCGCCGTACCCTGATTGCCTATGACCGCGGGGATCTCACCAAGCTGCCGTTCAGCGACGATGTGACTGCGGATAGTCGATTGCTGATGCGTCGCAACCTGCGCGAGCGCGTGCAGGAGCTGGCGCCGTTCCTGACGCTGGATCCGGATCCGTACGTGGTGGTGGGCGAGGACGGCCGCATCTACTGGCTCATGGACGCCTTCACCACTTCATCGACCTATCCGTACGCGCGGCGCTATCGGCTCGCCGGCGACCCGATCAATTACATCCGCAACAGCGTCAAGGTGGTAATCGACGCCTACACCGGCGCGACCACGTTCTACGTGTTCGACACACAGGACCCCATCATCGCGGCGTATCGCAGCGTGTTTCCGAGCCTGTTCGCCGAAGCATCGGCGATGCCCGCGGCGCTGCGCCAGCACGTGCGCTACCCGGAGCTGATGCTCGCTGTGCAGGCGGCGGTGTTCGGTCTCTACCACATGACCAACCCCGACGTGTTCTACAACCGAGAGGACCTGTGGACCGTCGCCACCGAGATCGGCAGTACCGAGCAACGGCAGCAGACGACCGAGCCTAACTTCGTGCTGATGACGCTGCCGGGCGAGCGCGCTACCGAATTCATCGGCATCATGCCGTTTACACCGGCCAATCGGAACAATCTGATCGGCTGGATCGCGGGCCGCAGCGACGGCGAACATTACGGCCAGGCGGTGGTCTACGATTTTCCCAAGACGCGACTGATCGACGGGCCGCTGCAGATCGAGGCGCGCATCGATCAGAACGCACAGCTCTCGGGACAACTGACGCTGTGGAACCAGCAGGGCTCGCACGTGCGACGCGGCAGTCTGATCGTGATCCCGATCGGTCGCGCGCTGCTGTACGCCGAGCCGATCTATCTGCAGGCCGAACGCAGCCCGATGCCCGAACTGCGGCTGGTGGTGCTCGCGGTCCAGGACCGCCTGGCCTACGGACCGACCTTCGAGGCGGCGATGGCCGCGCTGTTCGGCGACGCCCCCTCGACGCTGAGCAGCCAGGGTTCATCGCCGCCGCCGTCGCCGGCCGCGACCGCCGCGACCGCCGCGACCGCCGCGACCCCCGCGCCGGGCCCGAGCGGGGCCGCGGCCCCCGGCGCGCTGCCGGGAGCGGGCGAGAATCGGACTCGTGCGCAGGATGTCAACGCGCTGATCTCCGATGCGGCGCGCGACCTGTCGGATTACCAGCAGCTGACTGCTGCCGGAAAGCTCGGCGAGGCCGGGCAGAAGCTCGAACAGCTGAAGCTCAAGCTCGAGGAGCTGCAGCGGCGCCGGCAGTGATCGGTGGCGAAGCTCATCGTCCGGCGGAGCGATTGCGCGCAGTGGCGCGCAGCCGCAGCGCGTTCGCAATCACCGACACGGAACTGAGCGCCATCGCGGCGCTGGCGATCATCGGATTGAGCAGCACCCCGAAAGCCGGATAGAGCACGCCGGCGGCGAGCGGCACGCCGATGAAGTTGTAGACGAAGGCGAAGAACAGGTTCTGGCGTATGTTGCGCATCGTGCGGCGGCTGAGCCGACGCGCCTGCAGGATGCCGCGCAGATCGCCCTTGACGAGCACGATGCGCGCACTGTTCATCGCAATGTCGGTGCCGGTGCCCATGGCGATGCCGACCTGCGCCTGGGCCAGTGCCGGGGCATCGTTGATGCCGTCGCCCGCCATCGCAACGCTGCGTCCCTGCAGTTGCAGCGTCTCGACATGACGGTACTTGTCCTGCGGCAGCACACCGGCCTGCACTTCGTCGATGCCGGTGAAGCGCGCCACTGCAGTCGCGGCGGCGAGGTTGTCTCCGGTCAGCAGAACGATACGCAGTCCCTGCGCCTTCAATTCCGCCACCGCCTGCTGCGCGTGCGGCTTGACCGCGTCGGCTACGCCGATGAAGCCGGCGTAACGCCCGTTGAGCGCCAGGAACATCAGCGTCTCACCGGCGGCGCGTGCAGCCGCTACGTTCGGGTCGGAGGTTGCGATGTCGATACCGCAGGTTTTCATCAGCCGTTCGTTACCCAAGGCCGCCTCGAGTCCGGCCACGGTGCCGCGCACGCCCTGACCGGTCACCGATTCGAAGCGCGCGACCTGCAGCTCAGCCACCGCGTCTGCCGTGGCGTGCTCCACAATCGCGCGCGCCAGCGGATGTTCGCTGGCGCGCTCGAGCGCGGCAGCGTAGGCCAGCACGTCGCTGTCCCGGTACGCCGGCGCCGCGACCACCCGCTGCACGCGCGGACGCCCCTCGGTGATGGTGCCGGTCTTGTCGAGCACGATCGTGTCGACTTGCTCCATGAGCTGCAGCGCTTGCGCGTCCTTGATCAGCACGCCTTGCTGGGCGCCGCGGCCGACGCCCACCATGATCGAGATCGGCGTTGCCAGGCCGAGTGCGCACGGACAGGCAATGATGAGCACCGTCACTGCAACCACCAGCGCATGCGCCAGGGCTGGCGGCGGCCCGACGCTGGCCCAGACCGCGAAGGCAGCGATTGCGCAGCCGATCACGCCCGGTACGAACCAGGCGGAGACGCGGTCGGCAAGCTTCTGGATCGGTGCGCGCGAGCGAGCGGCGTCGCTGACCATGCGAACGATCTGCGCCAGCAGGGTGTCGCTGCCGACCTGCTCGGCGCGCATGATGAACGCACCGCTCTGATTCAGGGTGCCGGCGCGCAGCTTCGAGCCGGGTGTCTTTTCGAGCGGCATGGCTTCGCCGCTGAGCATCGATTCATCGACGCTCGAGCGGCCTTCGAGCAGCTCGCCATCCACCGGCAGCTTCTCGCCCGGCCGGATCCGCAGCCGATCGCCGGGATGCACCTGTTCGACCGCAACGGTCTGATCGCGACCGGCGGCATCGATGCGCACGGCGCTGTTCGGCGCCAGTGCCAGCAGCGACCGGATCGCGCTGCCGGTGCGCGCACGGGCGCGCAGTTCCAGCACCTGGCCCAGCAGCACCAACGTCGTAATCATGGCAGCCGACTCGAAGTACAGCGGCGGCTCGCCGTGCATCTTGAACGCCTGCGGCAGCAGCGCCGGGAACAGCAGCGCGATCGCACTGAACAGCCACGCGGCGCCGGTACCGAGCCCGATCAGGCTGAACATGTTCAGCTGCCAGTGGCGGAATGAATGCCAGGCGCGCGCGAACAGCGGCCAGCCGGCGCCCCAGACGACCGGCGTCGCCAGCAGCGCCTGCAGCCATCCGGCGGCTGCCGGGGCGAGCCAGCGTTGCACATTCAACGCGGGCACGACCTCACCCATGCCCAGCAGCAGCACCGGCAGCGTCAGCACGGCACCGAAGCCAAGGCGTCGCGTCATGTCGTCGAGCTCGGCGTGATCCTGGTCGAGCGTCTGGACCCGCGGTTCGAGCCCCATGCCGCAGATCGGGCAGGCGCCCGGACCTCGGTGCCGAACTTCCGGATGCATCGGGCAGGTATAGGAAGCGTCCGCACCGCCGTGCACGTCGACGGCAGCGGCAGCGGCCGCAGACGATCCGGTCGCTTGCAGATACCGGGCCGCGTCTGCGCGGAATCTGCTCAGGCAGCCCTGCGAGCAGAAGTAATAGCGTGTGCCCTGGTGCTCGCACGATTTGGCGGCGTCCGCGGCAACGGTCATGCCGCATACCGGATCAGTGTGCATGTGGCCTACATCAAGTCTGCATTCGAAGGCGGCCGTCAAGTCGTGGTTGCTGCAGCGGCGATGCGCCAGGCGTTACAGGTCCGCGCGGGGTGCGGGCTCTGTACCGTAAAGTCGAAAGCCGCAGTTTGCAATTTGTCAATCGGAAGACCCCGACACTGCTGCGGCACATAAACGCGACCGCGCATAGGCCAGGATGCCGTCGCGCGCGCCCGGAAAATTCTGCCAAAAAAATTTCCTTGGACGCGGAATTTTCCCTTGCAATCTGTGGCCTTGCCGCTGGACGCGCGATATCGTCCCGGCAACATGAGCGCGCAATCGGCAAGGTTTCTGCTGATCGGCCCGTACGATCCGCATTGCGGCGAATACACGTTTCTGGCGCCGCCGCTCGGTGTCTGGCGTCTTGCCGGTGTGCTGGCCGCCGCGGGTGTGGCGGCGCGAGGTATTCGATCCGAACTGCTGCGTCGGATCGCCGCAGCGCGCGTTGGAGCGCGAACTGCGGCGCGAGCCGTGGGACGTCATCGGCATCTCCACCACCGGCATGACGCTGCGATTTGATCTGGAGCTGGCGCATCATCGCGCGCCGTGTCGCGCCCCGGGCGCTGATCGTGGCCGGCGGGATGGAGGCGACCTTTCGGCCGGAACTGATGTTCGATCTCGGTCCGTTCGATCTGGTGGTGCTCGGCGAGGGGGAACGGCCGCTGCTCGAGCTGGCCGATCGGATGCAGCCGAGGCGCGCCCCTGCACGCGATATCGCGGCACCGCGCAACGCGGCTGCCGATGGCAAGGTGTCGCGCTATACGCAGCCAGCGCTCGATCGCGCGCGAGCTGCGCGACGCGATCTTCAGCATCCCTTACGAGCAGATGCCGTATCGCAGCCTACTGGGAGCGGCTCGAGAACGCCTACCGGGTCGGCACGCTGCCCACGAAAGCCGCGCGCGAAGCGCAGCTGGCGGAGATCCGCTCGGTGCGCCTGATCACGCTCAACTATTGCCCGATGGCCTGCACCTTCTGCTCGGCGACCAACTTTCTGCACGAGGCCCAGGGTAGCGTCGGCGGCACTCGCGCGGCTCGATGCCGACGAGTGCCTGCGCATGATCGAGCGGATCGTCGCGGTCGCAACCGGCCACCCGCACGATCATCTTTCAGGACGACATCTTCGCCTTCACCCGCGATCAGCCGCGATCCTGCCGCTGTGCGAGGCGATCGTCGCGGCCAAGCAAGCGCGGCGACATCCCGCGCGAGCTGCAGTTCATCAGCACCAACCGCATCGATGCGATGTCGGCCGAGCGCCTGACGGCGATGCGGCGCGCCGGATTCCGGGTGCTCGGCTTCGGCATCGAGAGCTTCTCGCGCGACGTGCTCGCTGAATTCAACAAGGCGCACATCCACCCTCACATCGAGCCGATGCTGTCGTCGGCGCTCGCCGCGGGCATCACCCCGTTCCTCGACCTGATCCTGAGCTCGCCGCGATCGCCGCCTGCAGGACGTCGCCGAGACGCTGCGCCAGGCGCTACCGCTGGCTGCTGCGCGGATGCGAGATCGGGATGTATCCGTACGTGATTCCGTTCTCTGGCGCGGCGCTGGCGCAGGATCGAGTCGCTGCTGCCGTACACGACCTCGATCCGTCGCCGCGTCGCGGGAACGAACGTCGCAGTGGGACCAGGCCGCCAAGATCCTGCCGCTCGATCCGGTCGTGAGCGCGGCGATACTGCAGATCGAGCGGCAGTTCGAGCGGACGATGGACTCGCTCGAGGACTGCGCGGCGCATGTGCCTTCGCGGGTGCGCTCGCTGGTGTGGATCCTGTGCTCGTTGCCGGTCATGGCCGCGCACGACATGCCGATCGCCGATGAACGCGAGGTGCGCGCCGAGCTGCACGCGCGGCTCCCACCGCTCAGCAGGGTGACGGCCAGGACAGCCGTCGCTGTGCCGTCGATGAAGACTCAGCGATCATGGGCCGTGCTCGCGCCTATTGCCGTGTGCGTGCTGCTCGCGGGCTGGATCGCTCTGTCGGCGGCGAGCATGGCGACGGCGAATGTCTCGCTGCTGGTCTATGGACTGGCCAATCTGATCGTCTATACCGATGCGCTCGATCTCGCGCTGCGCCTTTACATGCGCCGCCGGCATACCGCGACCGACCGCGACGGCGATGACAACCGCAATCTGTCGATCAACCTCGCCGCCGCGCTGCCGCGGCGGCGCGCGACGGATCGTGCCGCCGGCGCCGTACGCGATCATCGCCTCGGTGTTCAATCTCGAGGACGACCTGGAGGACTTCATGGAGGCATTCGGGCCGTATCGCGACCGCGTCTGGCTCATCAGCGATGGCTCGACCGACAACACCGTCGCGCGGCTGCGCCAGGCGGGATGGCGCTGCTCGGACGACGGCATCAACCGCCGCAAACCGGGCGCATTGCGCGGCTTGCTGGAGCGACTGCCGCTGCACATCGCGACCGTGCATGGTGGTCGATCCGGACATCCGCATCCGCGGGCGCAACGCCGGCAGCAGCATCGACCTGGAGCGCTTCGTCAGCGATTTCCAGCAGTCCGGCGCGGCGGCGGCCTGCCCGCGCATCATGATCGAGCCGGATGGATTCCTGGCGCGCTTCCAGGCGTTCGAATACGCGCTCGCATTCCGCATCGGGCGCGCGAGTCTTGCCGACTTCAGCATCACCTCCGGGGTATCGCTGTACCGCCGCGACGCGCTGCAACGCGCGCTGCAGCAGCATTCACTGTCGGTGTACGCCGAGGACCTGGAAAACGCCTTCATTCTGCTCAGCCAGGGCGAGCGCATCTATTACGACGGCCGCCTGGTGGTCAGCACCGAGGGACCCGGATCACCCGCCAGATGGTTCTCGCAGCGCGTCGGCTGGTACCACGGGCTGCTCAAGGTCTACACCGAGCGCTTCGGCAGGATCTGGCGCATCGGTCGGCAGTCGCCGTTCGCCACCTATCATTTCATCGTCTACGTCGGCGTGCTGTCGCTGGCGCTGCACGTGGCCAAGATGGTGAGCGCGACGCTGCTGGTGGTCAGCTTCGCCAGTGGCCTGACCGGCTGCTGCTGGGCAACTGGCTGACCGCCGGCGTGCTGGACCAATCCCGCCTACTTCACCGGCGCGGTCGGCAGTTACCTG
Source organism: uncultured Gammaproteobacteria bacterium (assembly GCA_963701975.1). Taxonomy (GTDB): domain Bacteria; phylum Pseudomonadota; class Gammaproteobacteria; order Steroidobacterales; family Steroidobacteraceae; genus FEN-1191. Next base: position 431,974 of record OY969692.1, on the reverse strand, counting down.
GCGCTCGGGGTGATCGCGCTGTTCACCACGTGCCCACGCAGCGAGCGCAGCTACATCGCGCCGGTGGTGCCGCTGTACCTGTTCTACGCGATCGCGCACATCGCGCCGATGACGGTGGGCTTCGGCAACTGGATTTCACTCAAGCTGTGGCGCCGCCGACTGTACCGGGATCACTACGAACCGCGCCCTCGGGTCGGCGAGCCGACCGAGAATTCACCGGCATCGATGCGGGGGGCCGCGTGAACGTCCGTGGCGTGCGCGCGCCGCAGTTTACCGTCCCGACGCCTACTGGGAGGACCGGGCGCGCCGCTTCGCCGCCGAAGGCGACGGCCTTGCCGCGGTGTGCGCCTACGGCATGCCGGAGTTCTACAACCGCGCGATCCATCTGCACCCAGCGCCTGGCACTGGCACCGTGGCTGCAGGTCGCTCCCGGAACGCGGGTGCTGGATGTCGGCTGCGGCGTCGGGCGCTGGAGCCGGCTGCTGGCCGCGCGCGGCGCCGCAAGTCACTGGCATCGATCTGAGCCCCACCATGATCGCCGAGGCACAGCGGCGCGCGGCCGCCGCCGGCGTTGCCGGCCGATGCCGCTTCCTGGTCCAGGACCTCGGCGCTGCTGGACATCGGTGAACGGTTCGACCTGGTGCTGGGCGTGACGGTGTTGCAGCACATGCTCGATTCGCAATCGTGTGCGCGCCGCGCTTGCACCGCATGTGCGCCCACCTTGAAGCGGCCGGCCACATGATTCTGCTGGAGGCGGCGCCGACCCATCTCGACCGGCAGCTGCGATTCGAGCGTGTTCCAGGCACGCCAGCGCAGCGACTATCTGCGGATGTTCGATCAGTGCGGGCTGCAGCTGCGGGCGATCACCGGCGTGGATCCGTCGCCGTTTCGAACCCGGCTGCTGCCGCATCTGCCGCGGTTGCCGCGCCGGCTCTCGATGGCCGCGCTGGCGCTCGCGACCGCGTTGTCGATGCCGATTGATGTGCTGCTGGGCCGTTGCGCCGCCGAACGCTCCTGGCATGCGGTGTTCGTCCTGCAGCGAGCGGGCACGGGGGAAGCACGATGCGCCTGAGGGGGCGATCCGCGCTGGCCATCGGCGGGTTCGTGCTGCTCGGCGCGGTGCTGCTGCTCGGTCGCTGGTACCAGAACCGGCGCGCACAGCCACTTCCGGGCAATGCCAGCACCGTGATCAACGTCACCAACGGCGCCGATCGCGGACCGGGAACGCTGCGCGAGGCCCTGTTCATCGTCGCCGGTGCCGGTGCGCGCGCTACGGTGTCGATCCAGGTCGCGAAAATCGCTCTGGAAACGCCGCTGCCACCGCTGGTCAATCCGCACGGTGTCAGCCTGAAGGGACAGCCGCCCGGCACCGAGATCGATGCGCATGCCCTGGCCGCGGGGCCGGTGTTCGATGTCGGCGGCCCCGACACGTCCATCGACGGGCTGCACATCGTGAGCTGTCCCGCGGCGGCGGTGCTGGTGCGCGCAGTGCGATTTCACCTGCAGTCCACGACCATCGAAGCATGCGACGTCGGTGTCGACGTCGCAGAAAACGCCAGCGACACGCTGCTCGAGCGCAATCAGTTCATCCGGGACCGGCTCGCGATCCGGTTCGCGGCTGCCGGTCAGCACACGATCGTGGACCAGAACGCCTTCACGGAAGACAGGGACGCGGCGCTGTGGGTCGTCGGCGGCGACGGCGCGGCGCGTGGTGATCCGATCAGCGTGCACGACAACCGCTTTGCCGGCGAGCACACCGGGATCGTGGCCGGAAACATCCCGGTCCTGGTCGAGCGCAACGAATTCACCAATTCGCGCGAGGCCGCCATTCACCTGGTCGGCGCAGCGGCGGCGATCCGCGGCAACCGCATCAGCGGCGGGGACGCGATGGGTATCGTTGCCGAGAATGCCCGCGGCGCGATCATCGACAACAACGAGATCGACGGCCTGGCGGCCTACGGCATCATGGTGCGCGGGTCGGCCGACACGCTGGTGCGCAATAACCGCGTGCACAACTGCGGCTACGGCATCGCGTTCGTGCTCGGCGATGCGAATGCGCCCAGCACGGCGGTCGAGAACATGATCATCGAGCCGAAGTTCAACGGCATCGACGTGGTCGGCGACTCACCGATCCTGCGCAAGAACCAGGTGTTGCGGCCGCACGCGCTGGCGTTGCACGTCGAGAGCTTCCAGCCGGCGACCGGGCCCAAGGTGCAGGCACACCCGTTTCTCGACAACAACAGCTTTGGCGCCGCCGCCCCGGGTGCCGGCGCCGCCACCGTCGCCCCCGGCGACGCCAGACGGCTGGCGCAGGCGCGACAATGAAAGACAGCGACGCCACGCAGCTGCTGCCGCGCTTGGTCTGGGACGACCCGCGGGTGCATCTGCTGGACGACATCTGGCTGCTGTCGATCTTCGCGATCCTGATCGCGATCGGAATGCCGTGGTTCCTGAGCGGCTTCGAGCTGCAGCTGAGCGCCGTATCCTTCGGCCTGCTGGCGCTGGGCGCGATCCATATGGTGTTCACCGCGCTGGCGGGGCCGACGCGGGTGCCGACGCGATGGCGTCATCGGGCACTGTTGACGCTGCACCTCGTGGGCGTGCTGATCATCGGGTTCATTTGGCAGCACGCGGGCGGCCTGCAGAACCCGCTGTTCCTGTCGGTGTTTGCGTTGCCGGTGATCGGTGCGATCTTCCTGTCGCGCTGGCAGCCGTATCTGAGCGCCGTGGCCGCGGTGGCCATCGTCATGGCTGGGGCGTATGCCGAGGTTCCGGAACTGCGCTGGTATGCCAACGGACTTGGCGCCGGCGGCGCGTGGCTCGCCAGCCTGTTCGACGGCCGTACCGCCCCGGTCAGTGTTCCGTTCTCCGGTTTCTACGCGCCGGCCAGTTATTTCGTGGTGCTGCTGCAGGTGTTCGCGGTGCTGCTGCTCGCCTGCGCGGTCGCGGCGGAATACCTCGGCACGATCTTCGAACGACTCCATACGCACGCCACGGTCGCGCGCGAGGAGGCCGCGCGTGGACAGGAACTGTGGGCGATGCTGATCGAGCAGTTGCCGCTGGCTGCCGTGCTGGTCGACGCCGATACGCTGCAGGTGGTCTGTGCCAGCGAATACGCGACCCAGCGCTTCTGCGCCGACGATGCGCCGATCGCCGGTCGCAATCTGTTCGCTGCGATCCGCCTGTCGTACCCCGAAACCGTGCAGGAGCTGATCGTCGCGGAGGATGGAATGGTGCCGCACGCTGTGGTTCGCGTCGGCAACGAGCTGCGGATCACGCACGTGCGCGTGCACCACCTGTCGCAGAGAGGGCGAAGATTTGCGCTGGTCCTGATCGAGGACGTCACCGAGGTGTTCGCCGTCAGGGCGGCGCTGGATGCGGCCGAACAGGCCGCGCTCATCGTCGACGCACGCGGCCAGGTGCTGGCGTTCAACCGGCCGGCGGCCGGGCTGTTTGCCGGCGTCGCGATTGGTATCAACGCCGCCTCGCTGGTGCCACAGTCCGGGAGCGACGGTCCGTGGTGGCATCCCGGAGTCGCCAGCCGTCGCAAGATGCATCTGGAGATATCGCCGCGGATCTACCAGGTAACGAGCTCCACGGTGGTGCTGCCGGGCGAGGAAGAGCCGATTTATGTGATCGCGTCTGTTCCAGTCGCGAGAACGCAGCTCGCCGAGCAGGCCGCACTCGACGCCACCATGGGTACCCGGATGCTGGTGAGTACACGATGAGAGCGCGCGCGGCGGCGCTTTGGTTGTTGCTGGCCGGCACGGTCGGTGCGGACGTTGCCGGCGCAGCAGATGACCCCACCGATGACCGCCTGGCCTTCAGCGCCAACGGCTCCAGGCTGTCGGGTGATCACGGTGGCGGCGGCGCCTCGGCCGGCTGGCTGCACAACTTTACGCCCGCGACGCTCACCGATGCCGAGGTCGAATACGAGCAGCTGGCGAATGCCCACTGGACGTTCGGCTCCCTGAGCGCATCGAGCGGGTTCGGCTCGGCCGGCGACAGACTCAACCTCTACGCCGAGGCTCACCAAGGCGCGGGGGACATCGGCACGCACCGGTTCGGCTACTCGGTGGAGGCGGCAGGCGCGGTGCAATCGATCGGGCCGCGCTTCTCGCTGCAACTCGAGGATCGGCAGTTCGACATCGGCAGCGCTCACGGCAATCTGCCCAAGCTCGGTGCGTCGCTGGCGTGGAGCCCGCAGCTGCTGACGACGCTGGCGTACGCCTATACGGTGGGTGGCAACCTCGGCACCAAGCTGCTGTCGGTGCGCATCGATAAGTATTCGGCGCGCGTGAACTGGCTCGCCGGGGGCGCCTTCGGCCCCGCCTCACCGGCCGTGCTGAATCTGGAAACCGGGTTCGTGCAGCCCGGCAAACGTCTCAACGAGGGCTTCGTCGGCCTGTCGATGCCGATGTCGCACGGCAAGTTGACGCTGGTGGCGGATTACCAGGATCTGGCCGGAACCCGGCGCGCAATCCTGACGCTGAGCTACCTGCTGGATCTGCGGACCGGCGGGCAAGCCCGATGAAGCCCGCGTTCCTGAGCCGCCACAGCGGCTGGCTGCCCGCCGGCGTGGTGCTGCTGGTGGTGCTGCTGGCCGGCGCCAGACTCATCGAACTGAGTGTGCAGCAGCATGCGCAGCGCGCGCATCAGGCGGCGCTCACGCAAGCAACCGCGACCGCCCGCGCCATCGAATCGCAACTGCAGTCGCTGACTGAACTTGCGACGCAGCAGGCGGCGCGTGCCGCGGCCGCGATGTCAGCGCGCGACGCGCCGCAGCCACTGGCCTCGATCATTCCGGTGCACCGCGCGTTCTGGATATCGGCCGACGGAATCGCGGTTGCCTCCGATGAATCCTCGCCGACCGTGGTGAACGGGATTCTCAGCGAGTGGTCATCGGCACAGCGGGCCGCCGCGACTCCAAGTGTGCTCGGCCCGACGCGCCAGGGCAGCCAATGGGTGATTGCGGCGCTGGTGCCGATCGTGCCGTCGGCTGCGAGCGCTGCCACGGCGATTGCCGGCTGGTCAGTCGTCTATACGGACCTGGATCAGCTGCTGGCCTCGATCCACCTCGGGCGTGTCGTGAATGGCGGCTACGACTTCGCGCTCGCTCAGACCGACCCCGGCAGCGGGCAATCGCGCACCTTCGTCAGCTCGAGCGCGGCGCCGCTCGCCGCCCCGGTCGCGGTTGTAATCCGTCTGCCGTCCGGATTCTCGCCAGCCGTTGCCGCCAGCTACCTGCAGATCGCACTGCGGCCACGCGCCGGCTGGTACCCGGCGGCCGAGATCGCCACCGAGATCGGCGTGCTGGCGGTACTGGCGTGGCTGCTGGCGTTCGGCGCCTACGACCTGGCGCACAGCCGGCAACGGCTGCGAGCCGCGCTGTCGATCTACCGGCAGCGGTTGCACGCAATGCGCGAGCAGCTCAGCTCAGAGACCGAGAAGCGCCGCGAGCTGCAGAAGAGCATCGACCACGCGCGCTATCACGACGGCTTCACCGGTCTGCCGAACCGACGCTATTTCGTCAACCAGCTCGACCGCGCGTTGCGCGAAGTCAGGACCCGGCAACGACAGCGCATCGGCGTCATCCTGATCGACATTACACGCTTCAAGCTGATCAACGACACGCTGGGTCACACGGTCGGCGATGAACTCATGGTGCAGGCGGCGCGGCGCTTTGCCAAGGCCGCGGCGGCCCTCGAGTGCGTGCTCGCGCGCTGGGGCGGGGATCAGTTCGCCCTGTTGATTCTGGACGTCGCGTTTCCCGAGGCGGCCATTGCGTTTGCGGGGGTGCTGCAGGATGCGCTGCAGGCGCCGTTCGAGCTGCGCCGGCATCGGCTGGGCGTGTCCGCGAGCATGGGACTGACCTGCGTGGACTCCGGGACGGCGCGCGCGGAAGACGTGCTGCGCGAGGCCGACATCGCGCTTTCCGTGGCCAAGAAGCACGAAACAAGACGAGTGATTCTGTATGCGCCGGCCATGGGCGGGGACGCGGCAGATCTGGTGAACCTGGAGGCCGACCTGCATCTGGCGCTGAAGCAGAACGACCTGCGGCTGCTGTTTCAGCCGATCGTCGATCTGAATCACTATCGCATGGTGGGTGCGGAGGCGCTGCTGCGCTGGCGACATCCGGTGGAAGGCATGGTGATGCCCGAAAAGTTTCTGGCGATCGCGGAGGAAGCGGGCCTGATGGTCGACATCACGCGCCGCATCATACTGCGCGTGTGCATGCTGGCGGCGCAGTGGCGCCGGATTCTGCCGCAGGCGCAGTTCTATCTGAGCATCAATCTGTCGGCCTCGGCATTGCGCGATCCGGACCTCAGCGACTATGTCGCGCTGGTGCTGCAGCAGACCGGCGTGCCCGCCGCGGCGCTCAAGTTCGAGGTCACCGAAACCTCGTTGATCAGCAACGTCGGTGTCGCGCGTGAAGCGCTGGAACGACTGCACGGGCTGGGCGTCGGTCTGATGCTCGACGATTTCGGCACCGGGTTCTCGTCGCTGAACTACCTGCAGCTGTTTCCGCTCGACTACGTGAAGATCGATCGGCCAGCCGTCACGCGCACGTCAACCGATCGGGTCAACAGCGGAATGATGCCGGCGATGCTGCAGATGGCCTCGAGCATGGGACTGACCGCGATCGCCGAGATCGTCGAGACGGAGGCGGCTGCCGATACCCTGCGCAAGATGGGCTGCGAGTTCGGCCAGGGGAATTTCTTCAGCGAGCCGGTGCAGGCGGAGATTGCGCTGCGATATCTGCAGGGCGAGCCCGTGGCACAGCGCGCACGTACGGCGGTGGCCGACACGGCCGTCACCGCGTCCAGCGCTTCCCCCGAGGACGATTCGCCCACGTTGATGATTCCTATCGATTCGGCGGCTGCGGAGGATGAATCGGCGGAGGACGCCTGCCGGCGCCGCCGCTCGCACTGAAATCAGGTGTTGCCGCGCCTGACACAATCCGGCCTTTCGAGCGCGTCTCAGTTCTGCAGCCTCGCGCCTGCGCCGCTCGGGCGGACACTGGACGAACCCGGCCCGCACGCCTACACTCTTGAATATGAACGACATAGCGACAGCACCTGCCCTCACGTCCGGCGAGGCGCCGCTGCTCTTTACCGATGCTGCGGCCCGCAAGGTCAGCGAGCTGATTGCCGGTGAGGGCAATCCGAACCTGATGTTGCGTGTGTTCGTGCAGGGTGGCGGCTGCTCCGGTCTGCAATACGGCTTCGAGTTCGACGAACAGATTCAGGATGGCGACACCTGCATCGAGAACCAGGGCGTGAAGCTGTTGATCGACCCGATGAGCTTCCAGTACCTGAGCGGCGCCGAAATCGATTTCCGCGACAATCTCGACGGCGCGCAGTTCGTGATCCGCAACCCGAGTGCCCAGACCACCTGCGGATGCGGGTCATCGTTCAGCGTCTGACGCTTCTCCGGCGACACCTGACTCGCATGCGCATGAGCCGGGTACCCAGACCACGGCATCCTGTCATCGGCCGGCTATGAGCCGGGCGGTCAGCCCACCGCACCGGCGACTGCCGTGGCGATGAGTCGGGGTGGCCCGGCCACCGACGAAGTCATCGCGGCGGTCGACCTCGGATCCAACAGCTTTCACATGGTGGTCGCGCGTTATTCGCACGGCCAGCTGGTCATCATCGACCGGCTGCGCGAGATGGTGCGCCTGGCCGCCGGCATCACCGACGACGGACGGCTCGATAAGGATGCCGCGGTCCGCGCGCTCGCCTGCCTGCAGCGCTTCGGCCAGCGGCTGCGCGACATGCATGCGAGCAACGTGCGCGTCGTGGGTACCAACGCGCTGCGCGTGGCGCGGCGCAAGCAGGCGTTCCTGGAGCGCGCGCGCGAGGCACTCGGTTTCCCGATCGAAATCGTCTCCGGCATGGAGGAGGCGCGGCTGATCTATTCCGGCGTGTCGAACAATCTGCCGAGCGAAGATGGGCGCCGGCTGGTGATCGATATCGGCGGCGGCAGCACCGAGCTGATCATCGGAGAGCGTTTCGAGCCGCTGGAGATGGAGAGTCTGCAGGTCGGCTGCGTCTCGCTCAGCCAGCGCTACTTCGGCGATGGCCGCCTGTCGCCCAAGCGCATCGAGCGCGCTCGGTTGGCGGCACGGCTGGAGCTCGAACCAATCCAGGCGGCGTTCCTGCGCCGCGGCTGGTCGCGCGCGTTCGGCAGCTCCGGAACCATTCGCGCGATCGCCGACAGCATCCGCCAGCTCGATCCGGCCGCCAGCGCCATCACGCCGGCCGGCAACGAGTTGTTGCTGCACCGGCTGTCCGAGGTCGGCCATACCCGCGAGCTCGATCTCGATGCGGTGACCGACGAGCGGCGGCCGGTATTTCCGGGCGGCGTTGCGATCCTGACCGAGATCATCGACGCGCTCGGCATCCAACAGCTGCGCTTCGTCGAAGGCGCGCTGCGCGATGGCCTGCTGTACGACATGGTCGGCCGCATGACGCGCTCGGATGCGCGCGAACGCACCGTCAGCTCGATGCAGCGCCGCTACCATGTCGATCTCGAGCAGGCCGAACGGGTCGAGGCCACCGCACTGCAGTTCCTGTCGCAGGTGAGCGAGCCGTGGGAGCTCGGCGACCCGCTGGCCGAGCTGAGCCTGAAGTGGGCCGCCGGCTGCACGAGATCGGACTCGACGTCGCCCACAACGGCTATCACCGCCATGGCGCCTACCTGCTGGAGAACGCCGACATGCCGGGGTTCGCGCGCGAGGAGCAGCAGCTGCTGGCGCGGCTCGTCGGGGGCCATCGGCGCAAGCTGTCGCTGCAGGGGCTGGAGGATCTCATTCCGCCGTGGGATCGGCGTGCGATGCACCTGATCGTGCTGCTGCGGCTGGCCGTGCTGCTGCATCGTGGCCGCAGCGCGGTGGCTCTGCCGAACATCGAGCTGGGCGCGCGCGGCGCAACGCTGGAACTGCGCTTTCCGGCGCGCTGGCTCAGGGAGCACCCGCTGACAGTCGCCGATCTGCAGCTCGAGATCGAGTTCCTGCGCCCGCACCGGATCCGGCTGCGGGTGTTCTCGGGCAATCGCGCCGGTTAGTCCGCCCGGGCGCAGGGTGGCCGACTATTGCGGCGGCGGCACCGGGACACCGGCGTAGCGCTCGAGCAGCTGCGCCTGCGAATCGCTCGGTGACGAATGATCGAAGCTCAGGCGCCGGTAAGCGCCGTCGGCCTGCAGTTCCCAGGCGTTGGTGTTGTCCGCCAGGTAGGTCTCCAGATCCTTGAAGATGCGGTCGCGGTGGCTCTTGTGCAGCACCGGAAACGCGATCTCGACGCGCCGGAAGAAGTTGCGCTCCATCCAGTCCGCGCTCGACAGGTACAGTTCCGGCGAGCCGCCGTTCTCGAACCAGTACACGCGCGAGTGCTCGAGGAAGCGGCCGACGATCGACACCACCCGGATGTTGTCCGAGACACCCGGAATGCCGGGGCGCACGGCGCAGACCCCGCGGATGATCAGATCGATGCGCACGCCGCTGTGCGAGGCGCGGTACAGCGTCTCGATCGTCTGCGGGTCCACCAGTGCGTTGAGCTTGACGATGATGCGGGCATCCTTGCCCGCCTGCGCATGGGCGCTCTCGCGCTCGATCAGCGTCTGAACCGCCTCATGCAGATTGAAATGGCGACTGCAACAGCCGTCGCAGCTTCGAGGTGCGCGTGAGACTGGTCAGCTGCAGGAAGATCTCGTGCACATCGGAGCCGATGTCCTCGTCGCAGGTGAACAGCCCGTAGTCGGTGTAGCTGCGGGCGGTCTTCGGATGGTAGTTGCCGGTGCCGAGGTGGCAGTAGCGGCGTATGCCGTCGGCTTCGCGGCGCACCACCAGCGTCATCTTGGCGTGGGTCTTGTAACCGACGACTCCGTACATCACGTGCGCGCCGGCTTCCTGCAGCCGCGTGGACAGCTCGATGTTGGCTTCCTCGTCGAAGCGCGCGCGCAGCTCGATGATGACCGTGACGTCCTTGTCCGCCATCGCCGCCGCGACCAGCGCATCGACGATCGGCGAGTTGTCGCCGGTGCGATAGAGCGTCTGCTTGATCGCGAGCACGCCCGGGTCGGCTGGCGGCCTGGCGCAGCAGATCCATCACCGGACCGAAGCTGCGATACGGATGATGCAGCAGCACGTCGCGCTGGCGGATCACCGCGAACAGGTCGGTCGCTCCGACCAGGCGCGCCGGCAGCCCGGGCGTGAACGGCGGATACTTCAGGTCGGAGCGCTGCGCCAGGTCGTAGATCGCCGAGAAGCGATTGAGATTGACCGGCCCCGGGACCTGGTAGCAATCGAGCGGCGTGAGCGCGAACTGCTGCAGCAGGAACTCGACCATGTCGGCCGGGCAGTTCGCGGCGGTCTCGAGCCGCACCGCGGCGCCGTAGCGACGCTGCGCGAGCTCGCCTTCGAGCGCGCGCCGCAGGTCATCGACTTCCTCGTCGTCGACGAACAGGTCGCTGTTGCGGGTGAGCCGGAACTGGTAACAGCCGAGCACCTGCACGCCCTCGAACAGGTGCGCCACGAACGCCTCGACGATGGTCGACAGCGCGACGAAGCGGCCGCGGCCGCCGCCGTCCGGCAGCGCCACGATGCGCGGCAGCGAGCGCGGCGCCTGCACGATCGCGAGCTCGCTGTCGCGGCCATAGGCGTCCTTGCCCGACAGGCGCACGATGAAATTCAGGCTCTTGTTCTGGATGCGCGGAAAGGGGCGCGCCGGATCGAGCCCGAGCGGGCTCAGGACCGGTTCGACTTCGGCCGCGAAGTGATGCTCGACCCACTGTGCGCGTGGCCGCGTCCCAGTCCTCCTCGTCCAGTACCTCGATGCCGGCCGCGGCGAGCGCCGGCAGCAGCACCTCGTTCAGGCAGGCGTACTGATCGTGCACCAGCGCGGTCGCGCGCTCATGGATCGCCGCGAGCTGATCGGCGATGCCAGCCCGTCGGGGCCGACCTGGGTGGAACCGAGCTCGAGCAGCTGCTTCAGGCCCGCGACCCGGATCTCGAAGAATTCATCCAGGTTGCTCGAGGAGATGCACAGGAACTTGAGCCGCTCGAGCAGCGGCACGCGCGGATCGAGGCTCTGCGCCAGCACGCGCTGATTGAACTCGAGCGACGACAGCTCGCGGTTGATGAAATTCTGCGGTGAACGCAGAGCGGGCTGGTCCATGGATTGCGGCCTGGGCGATCTTGCGGGCGCGCGGCGCGCGTTTTGTTGCCATGGAGCGGCCATTCTAGCCGCCGGCTGGCCCAGATCGTGTTACAGCAGGCCCCCGCGGTAGAGGGCCCCGAGCGGCACCGGGTGGCGAGCGCCGGTCACGGCGGGCAAATTCCCCGCCAATCCGCACACATAGCGATGCGCCAGCCAGGCGAAACCCGCCGCTTCGACGTGTTCCGGCGCGATGCCGCAGCCGCGGCGGTCGTGTCCACCGCGGATCGCGGCAGCGCGCGCGCCAGGCGCGCCATCAGGTCGGCATTCAAGGCGCCGCCGCCGCAGATCAGGACGCGCTTGGGATCGGTACCGGGACCGGCCCGGGCCACCGTTTCGGCTGGCCACCCGCAGGCCGTCGGCGATGCTGCGCGCGGTCAGCTCGGCGAGCGTGGCCTGCACGTCGGCCGGCGGCAGCGCCAGCCCAGCGAGCGCGCGGTCGAGCCAGTCGTCGCTGAAGGTCTCGCGGCCGGTGCTCTTGGGGGCCGGCCGCGAAAAATAGGCATCCGCGAGCAGGCGCTCGAGCAGCACCTGCTGCACGGTGCCGGTCGCCGCCCAGGCGCCGTTGGCATCGTAGGCGTGGCGCAGATGGCGGCGCGCCCAGGCATCGAGCAGGCAATTACCCGGGCCGGTGTCGAAGCCGGTGACGCCGCCGTCGGCGGTGCAGCAGCGTCACGTTGGCAATGCCGCCGATATTGACCACGGCCCGGGCCTCGCCCGGTACACCGAACGCCGCGGCATGAAATGCCGGCATCAGCGGCGCGCCTTCGCCGCCGGCCGCGAGATCGCGGCGGCGAAAATCGCGCGACGACATCGATGCCGAGGCGCTCGGCGATGACATTGGGATCGCCGATCTGCAGCGTGAACGGTGCTTCGCCCCGAGGCTGATGCAGCACGGTCTGACCGTGACTGCCGATCGCGCGCACCGCGCTGGCCGCCAACGAGTTGGCCCGCAGCAGCTGCTCGGCCGCGAGCGCAAATTCCCGCCCACGGCGGTATCGAGCTGCCCGAGCTCGACCAGGCCTGATGTGCTGGTAGTCCTCGGCCGCGCGACGCAGCCGGCGCTGCAGCGACGGCGGCCAGTCGCGGCGCCCGGCCGACAGCAGGCGCATGCCCTGGTCGTCGATTTCGAGCAGGGCCGCGTCGATGCCGTCCATGCTGGTGCCGGACATCAGGCCAAGGTACAGCGTCATGGGCTCTACTCTACGCGAAGGCAAGGCGACGGTGCCGGGCTGAGGGCGGCGGCGCTCGCGCATCCTGCTACAGTTACGCGATCGATATGAGTGCAGACAACGAACGCATCCAGGAACAGATGGCCGAGCTGGCCCGCGGCGCGCAGGATCTGCTGCTGCCCGCCGAGCTCGCGAGCAAGCTCGGGCGCGGGCAGCCGCTCAAGGTCAAGGCGGGCTTCGACCCCACCGCGCCGGATCTGCACCTCGGCCATACCGTGCTGATCAACAAGATGCGCCAGTTCCAGCAGTTCGGGCACGAAGTGATCTTCCTGATCGGCGATTTCACCGGGCTGATCGGCGATCCGACCGGGCGCAACGCGACCCGCCCGCGGCTGACGCCCGAAGAGGTGCAGGCCAACGCCCGGACCTACGAGCAGCAGATCTTCCGCATCCTGGACCCCGCAAAGACCCGCATCGATTTCAACTCGCGCTGGTTTGGTCCGATGAGTGCCGCGGGGCTGATCGAAATCGCCGCCCAGCACACGGTTGCGCGCATGCTCGAGCGCGACGACTTCTCCAAGCGCTACAAGAGCGATCAGCCGATCGCGATCCACGAATTTCTCTACCCGCTGGTGCAGGGCTATGACTCGGTGGCGCTGCAAGCCGATGTCGAGCTCGGCGGCACCGACCAGAAATTCAACCTGCTGGTGGGCCGGGCGCTGCAGCAACACTACGGCCAGGAGCCGCAGGTGGTGTTGACGATGCCGCTGCTCGAAGGCCTCGATGGCATCAACAAGATGTCCAAATCGCTCGGCAATTACGTCGCGATCAACGATGCCGCCGACGACATGTTCGGCAAGCTGATGTCGATCTCCGATGAGCTGATGTGGCGCTATTTCGAGCTGCTGAGCTTCCGGCCGCTGGGCGAGATCGCAGGCGCTCAAGGCCGCGGTCGAGCAGGGTCGCAACCCGCGCGACGTCAAATTCGAGCTGGCGGCGGAGATCGTCACGCGATTCCACGACTTGGCGGCCGCGCAGAGCCGCCCAGGCCCAGTTCCAGGCGCGTTTTGCGCAAAAAACACTGCCGACCGACCTGCCCGTGACCAGGGTGGCGGCCCCGCAAGGGGCGCTGAGCCTGGCCGCGGTGCTGACCGCCGCTGGTCTGGCCGCCAGCGGCTCGGAGGCGCGCCGCAAGATCGCGGAAGGTGCGGTGCGGATCGACGGCGAAAAGGTTACCGATGCTGCGACGCGGCTGAACGTCGGGGCAACCCACATCGTGCAGCTTGGCCCGCGCCGCTTCGTCCGCGTGGCCCTGGAAAAAAACTGAACGCTTTCGGGCACTTGCGAGTGCACGAATATATTCGTGACAACTCGTTGACAGGGTCGGTTCTCCCCCTATAATGCGCGCCCTCAGCTTCGAGCCTATCTAAGGTTCCCGCGCGACGGGGACCGAAGCGGACTAGCGCTGACTACTTATGTTGACGGGAATGGCCGCAGGGCTATACTTCCCGGCCCTTTCTGCGGCCCCTCGCGGCCGCGGATCTGTTGCGGACTAAGCGCCGCAGCTGCTCTTTAAAAATTTGGCAGGTAACTTGTGTGGGAACTCGCGTTGATACGTCCTTTGGATGCCATTGACCGAGTGACCAAAAGTCCAGCAATAGTAAGTTGGGCCTTTGAATCATTCATCACTTGAAGACTCAAGACATTTAAGTGAAGAGTTTGATCCTGGCTCAGATTGAACGCTGGCGGCGTGCCTAACACATGCAAGTCGAGCGGTAACAGGTGAGCAATACATGCTGACGAGCGGCGAACGGGTGAGTAATGCTTCGGAATCTGCCCAGTAGTGGGGAATAACCAACCGAAAGGTTGGCTAATGCCGCATACGACCTACGGGTGAAAGCGGGGGATCGTAAGACCTCGCGCTATTGGATGAGCCGAAGTCGGATTAGCTAGTTGGTAGGGTAACGGCCTACCAAGGCGACAATCCGTAGCTGGTCTGAGAGGACGACCAGCCACACTGGGACTGAGACACGGCCCAGACTCCTACGGGAGGCAGCAGTGGGGAATATTGGACAATGGGGGCAACCCTGATCCAGCGACGCCGCGTGTGTGAAGAAGGCCTGCGGGTTGTAAAGCACTTTTAGTGGGGATGAAAAGCTCAGGGCTAATACCCCTGGGTCTTGACCTAACCCACAGAAAAAGCACCGGCTAACTCTGTGCCAGCAGCCGCGGTAATACAGAGGGTGCGAGCGTTAATCGGAATTACTGGGCGTAAAGCGTGCGTAGACGGTTTCGTAAGTCGGATGTGAAATCCCCGGGCTCAACCTGGGAATTGCATTCGAAACTGCAAGGCTTGGGTGCGGAAGAGGGAAGCGGAATTTCCGGTGTAGCGGTGAAATGCGTAGATATCGGAAGGAACATCAGTGGCGAAAGCGGCTTCCTGGTCCAGCACCGACGTTCAGGCACGAAAGCGTGGGGAGCAAACAGGATTAGATACCCTGGTAGTCCACGCCATAAACGATGAGAACTAGACGTTGAGAGGGTAAGCCTCCCAGTGTCGTAGCTAACGCGCTAAGTTCTCCGCCTGGGGAGTACGGCCGCAAGGTTGAAACTCAAAGGAATTGACGGGGACCCGCACAAGCGGTGGAGCATGTGGTTTAATTCGATGCAACGCGAAGAACCTTACCTGGCCTTGACATCTACGGAATTCTGCAGAGATGCGGGAGTGCCTTCGGGAACCGTAAGACAGGTGCTGCATGGCTGTCGTCAGCTCGTGTCGTGAGATGTTGGGTTAAGTCCCGCAACGAGCGCAACCCTTGTCCTTAGTTGCCATCATTTAGTTGGGAACTCTAAGGAGACCGCCGGTGACAAACCGGAGGAAGGTGGGGATGACGTCAAGTCATCATGGCCTTTATGGCCAGGGCTACACACGTGCTACAATGGCAGGTACAGAGGGAAGCCAACGCGCGAGCGGGAGCCAATCCCAGAAAGCCTGTCGTAGTCCGGATCGGAGTCTGCAACTCGACTCCGTGAAGTCGGAATCGCTAGTAATCGCAGATCAGCATTGCTGCGGTGAATACGTTCCCGGGTCTTGTACACACCGCCCGTCACACCATGGGAGTTGACTGCACCAGAAGCAGGTAGCCTAACCGCAAGGATGGCGCCTACCACGGTGTGGTCAATGACTGGGGTGAAGTCGTAACAAGGTAGCCGTACGGGAACGTGCGGCTGGATCACCTCCTTTCAGAGACTCGCAAACAGAAGACAAGTCGGCGCGAGTTCCCACACAAGTTACCTGCCTGGATTCCTGAAGGAAGCGGCCCCATAGCTCCCTGGTCAAAACGCTGATACTTTATGGGCTGCAGCTTGGGTCTGTAGCTCAGTTAGTTAGAGCGCACCCCTGATAAGGGTGAGGTCGGGGGTGCAACTCCTCCCAGACCCACCAACCAAGGCTGGGGCCATAGCTCAGCTGGGAGAGCGCCTGCTTTGCAAGCAGGAGGTCGCCGGTTCGATCCCGGCTGGCTCCACCAGCTCTAGTCGCCGACACCATTCAGGAAACCGCACGGGTGCGATGTTGAGATTGTTCTGACCGGCCGCAACGCTGACTGCCAGAGCAATCTTTCGATCGCACGGTGAGCATGAAGCCGTGCTGCTCTTTAACAATCCGGAAATTCTTTGTTTTGACGCTAAGTTTTCAAGCGAGATGATTTTGTATTGTTTTTATTGCTTGAAGATGTCGCGTTCGCATGTATGTGATGAGAAATCAGCTAAGAAATAACCCCCAGACTCCTTGGGGTTATATGGTCAAGTGAATAAGCGCATATGGTGGATGCCTAGGCGGTAGAAGGCGATGAAGGACGTGGTAGCCTGCGAAAAGCGTCGGGGAGCTGGCAAACAAGCTTCGACCCGGCGATGTCCGAATGGGGAAACCCAGAGCTTCGGCTCTATCTTCAGCTGAATTCATAGGCTGAAGAAGCAAACCCGGTGAATTGAAACATCTCAGTAACCGGAGGAAAAGAAATCAACCGAGATTCCCTGAGTAGTGGCGAGCGAAAGGGGACCAGCCCAGTCGTGGTAATCCGACGAGGTCTAGTCGAACAGTCTGGAAAGTCTGGCCATAGCAGGTGATAGCCCTGTAGATGAAAGACCAAAGCGGTGAGCGACAAAGAGTAGGGCGGGACACGTGCAATCCTGTCTGAACATCGGGGGACCATCCTCGAAGGCTAAATACTCTCTACCGACCGATAGTGAACCAGTACCGTGAGGGAAAGGCGAAAAGAACCCCGGTGAGGGGAGTGAAATAGAACCTGAAACCGTATGCGTACAAGCAGTCGGAGCCGGCGCAAGCGGTGACGGCGTACCTTTTGTATAATGGGTCAGCGAGTTATTTTCAGTGGCAAGGCTAACCGTGTAGGGGAGCCGTAGGGAAACCGAGTCTTAATAGGGCGCCACAGTCGCTGGGAATAGACCCGAAGCCAGTCGATCTATCCATGTCCAGGGTGAAGGCAGGGTAACACCTGCTGGAGGCCCGAACGAACCACTGTTGCAATAGTGCGTCGATGAGGTGTGGATAGGAGTGAAAGGCTAATCAAGGCTGGCGATAGCTGGTTCTCCCCGAAAGCTATTTAGGTAGTGCCTCGGACGATTACTCGAGGGGGTAGAGCACTGTTTAGAGAAGGGGGCCATCTCGGCCTACCAACCCTATGCAAACTCCGAATACCTCGAAGTACAGTCCGGGAGACACACAGTGGGTGCTAACGTCCATTGTGAAAAGGGAAAAAACCCAGACCATCAGCTAAGGTCCCAAAATTTCGGCTAAGTGGTAAACGATGTGAGAAGGCATAGACAGCCAGGAGGTTGGCTTAGAAGCAGCCATCCTTTAAAGAAAGCGTAATAGCTCACTGGTCTAGTCGGCTCGCGCGGAAGATTTAACGGGGCTCAAGCCGAGTACCGAAGCTATGGGTGTGCAGCAATGCACGCGGTAGGGGAGCGTTCCGTACGCCTGTGAAGGTGTGCTGCGAGGCATGCTGGAGGTATCGGAAGTGCGAATGCTGACATGAGTAACGTTAAAGCGGGTGAAAAACCCGCTCGCCGTAAACCCAAGGTTTCCTGAGCCACGTTAATCGGCTGAGGGTGAGTCGGTTCCTAAGGCGAGACCGAAAGGTGTAGTCGATGGAAAGCTGGTTAATATTCCAGCACCGGCGATCATTGCGATGGGGTGACGGAGAAGGCTAGATCAGCGGCAGCAGTGCCGTTCAAGGCCGTAGGGGTCATCTCCCGGTAAATCCGGAGGTGAGCTATCCCCGAGAACTGAGTACTAGGAGACTTCGGTCTCCGAAGTGATTGATGCCACGCTTCCAGGAAAAGCCTCTAAGCTTCAGATGATCGACGACCGTACCGCAAACCGACACTGGTGGGTGGGGAGATAATCTCCCAAGGCGCTTGAGAGAACTCGGGTTAAGGAACTCTGCAAATTGATACCGTAACTTCGGAAGAAGGTATGCCTGATATGGTGACCGGACTTGCTCCGGAAGCTGTACCAGGCCGCAGGTAATCGGTGGCTGCGACTGTTTACCAAAAACACAGGACTCTGCTAACACGTAAGTGGATGTATAGGGTCTGACGCCTGCCCGGTGCCGGAAGGTTAATTGATGGGGTCAGCCGCAAGGCGAAGCTCCTGATCGAAGCCCCGGTAAACGGCGGCCGTAACTATAGAGATAGAACGGAAACAGTTGAGCTCGCAGGGTGTCTTGATAGTGTTTGATTAAGGACCACACGTTGTAGTTACGTAAATAAACTTGGCTATATGCTGGAAACTCCGAGTATCCCCTGGTACTCGTCACCGGAAAGTCGAAAGACAGAGGGTGACAGTGACAATCCAAGGGTGCGGACAATCAGCAGGAAAGACCGGCGAACGCCGGAATCCTCAGAGACTATACGCCAGGCTCTCTTTTCGGAGAGATGAGATAGTCCGATCTGCATGGCGACATGCAGGGGTGATGCGCAATGCATTACTCCACAAACACGGCAGATATGCGTGTTGGTGTAACAGTAAGAACGGTCCTAAGGTAGCGAAATTCCTTGTCGGGTAAGTAGCATTGCCCGGGGCGGTGGCAACACCGTTCCATTCAACCGGCTCAAATCGGTGAAACCCTACCGGCACCTCATGCAGGTGTGTCGCGGGCAATACCGAGGGTAAGACTCGAAGCGATTCGAGTCCCCGTAACGACTCAGGGGATGAGATCCCTGGATGGCCGAAAGGCCATAACACGCCGGCCCTGATCATCAACAGCGACAGTGAACTCAAACTGCTGCGATCAGGTGAACGTATAGTCTATGCCACGGGAAACCGTGGAGATCATGAAGTTCCGACCTGCACGAATGGCGTAACGCTGGCCACACTGTCTCGACCCGAGACTCAGTGAAGTTGAAATCGCTGTGAAGATGCGGCGTAGCTGCGGAAAGACGGAAAGACCCCGTGAACCTTTACTACAGCTTTACACTGAACTTTGACCTTGTTTGTGTAGGATAGGTGGGAGCCTTTGAAGTGGGGGCGCTAGCTCTCATGGAGGCAACCTTGAAATACCACCCTGATAAGTTCGGAGTTCTAACCTTGGCCCGTAATCCGGGTCGGGAACAATGTATGGTGGGTAGTTTGACTGGGGCGGTCTCCTCCCAAAGAGTAACGGAGGAGTGCAAAGGTACGCTCAGCGCGGTCGGTCATCGCGCACAGAGTGCAATGGCATAAGCGTGCTTAACTGCGAGACGTACATGTCGAGCAGGTGCGAAAGCAGGTCATAGTGATCCGGTGGTTCTGTATGGAAGGGCCATCGCTCAACGGATAAAAGGTACTCCGGGGATAACAGGCTTATTCCTCCCAAGAGTCCACATCGACGGAGGAGTTTGGCACCTCGATGTCGGCTCATCACATCCTGGGGCTGTAGCAGGTCCCAAGGGTTCGGCTGTTCGCCGATTAAAGTGGTACGCGAGCTGGGTTCAAAACGTAGACAACACTGCGTTGCCAGGAAGCAATTCCTGGAATAATTTAACTGGCTCATATCGGTGAAACCCTACTGGAGTGCAAACTGCTCCAAAGGGCAATACCGAGGGAAGGCGGGTAATGTTGGACCCTACAATCCTTGCTTATATCGCAGGATTTCTGGACGGTGACGGCAGTATTTTCTTTCAGCTTATTAGAAAGAAGGACTACTGCCTCGGATTCCAGGTTAGAACTTCGATCGCTTTCTACCAGAAGACCGAGAATGAACACATTCTCGTCTGGTTGAAGCAGCAGTTCTCAGCCGGGTATATCCGACGCCGTAAGACCGGGATCAGCGACTATACGATTGTAGAGTCGAAGGAAGTTCGAAGGATCTTGGAGCTCTTACAGCCTTACGTGCGACTGAAGAAGGAGCATGTGAGGCTGGGCTTGGAGATCCTGAGCAAATTTCCTTTGGCAGGCGATGCGACGAAATTGATTTCGTTGTGTCAGCTGGTCGATCGATTTCAGGACATCAATTATTCAAAGAAGCGGACGATCACCTCTGCGATAGTTGAAGTTCACCTGAAATCACAAGGTTATCTTGCCCCTCTAGAGACTGATCCAATAAGGAGAGAGTCGCTGGTTTTGCCGGCGGCTAACACGCCAGTCTCCTCTGCCGCGAGCAGAGGATGAAGGTATAGTCCATGCCATCAGAAATGATGGAATTACATGCGTGAGACAGTTTGGTCCCTATCTTCCGTAGCCGTTGGAGATTTGAGGGTGAGCTGTCCTTAGTACGAGAGGACCGGGATGGACGTATCTCTGGTGTTCCGGTTGTCACGCCAGTGGCACTGCCGGGTAGCTATATACGGACGGGATAACCGCTGAAAGCATCTAAGCGGGAAGCCCCCCCCAAGACTAGATCTCCCTGGGAGCTCGACTCCCCTAAAGGGCCCACGAAGACTACGTGGTTGATAGGCCGGGTGTGTACGTGCAGTAATGCACTCAGCTAACCGGTACTAATTGCCCGTGAGACTTGACCATATAACCTCAAGGCGTTTGCAGCCGAGAGGATGATGCATCGAAGCTGATTCTTTCGGACTCAGGTCCGGAGCATCGGCGAACGCGACAAGCGTCCGAACAAAGAGTTTTCCGGTTTGCCTGGCGGCCATAGCGAGCGGGAACCACCCGATCCCATTCCGAACTCGGAAGTGAAAACGCCCTGCGCCGATGGTAGTGTGGCCGCAAGCCATGCCAGAGTAGGTCACTGCCAGGCTCCTCATGCAGCAAGGCCCCGGTACGACAGTACCGGGGCCTTTTCTCTTGTGCGCCCGGCAGGGCGCACTCACTTGGAGGTGAAAGTCCTCTACACAGCCGACATGGGCAAGTGTTAGCGAAAGGCAACGGTTTCCCGGGTGACCGGGAGTCGGAAGGAAGCCGGAAGCGAAGCGCTGGCGGGTAGTGCAACGATTTCTTCGCACATTTGTTAGCGGTAGCCCGGTCTGGTCTTCAGGCTGCTGCCTCCTGGTGAACGGGGTTGAGTAGCGTCTCCATCGCAAGATAGCGTCGCTTTCCCCAGCGCGTTGATGCGATGTGGCGCAGTCGCGCGGCCACGAGCATCAACGCGCTGTGACCGTCCGGAAAGGCGCCGACAACGCGCGTGCGGCGGCGGATCTCGCGGATGATGCGCTCGAGCGGATTGTTCGTTCGGATCTGACGCCAGTGATTGCTCGGGAATGCAAAATACGTGAGCGTCTCGTGGCCTTTGCCAGCGACGAGCTCCGCGGCTTTGGGCAGGCGCATCGCCTTGAGCTTCGTCACGACCTCCTGGATCTTCGCCAGCGCACAGACGCGATCCTCCTGGGCATGAATGGCCTTGAGCATACGCGCGACCTCGGCGACTTTGCCGTTGGGTACATGGCTGAAGACGTTGCGATACCAGTGAACGGTGCAGCGCTGCCATTGCGCGTCGGCGAAGAGCTCCGTAGCGGCCTCGACGAGCCCCAAACAGGCGTCGGAAATGATCAATCTCACGCCCGATAGACCACGCTCCTTGAGATAGCGCAGGAAGCCTCTCCAGCCCTCCAGATCTTCCTTCTGGCCCTCGGCGACACCGAGGATTTGCCGGAAACCATCGGCGCCGACGCCGATCGCCACGAGCACCGAGACATTGCGCACTTCCCCGGCCCAGCTGCGCTTGAGCACCACGCCGTCGAGATACAGATACGGGAACTCACCCTCGATCCGGCGCGTGCGCCAGGCCTCGATATGCCGGTAGATCTTCTGGTTCAGCCGGCTGACCGTGCCCGAGCTGACCCGAGTGCCCCAGAGCGCTTCCGTAATGTCCTCGACTCGCCGCACCGAGACTCCCGCCAGGTACATCTCGACCAGTGCTTCCTCGACGGATGCCTCCCGTTGACGATAGCGCTCAATGATCGCGGTCTCAAACGGCAGACTGCGCAGCTTCGGAACCTTCAACTGAACCTCGCCCGCCTTGGTCTCGAGCTTGCGCTCGTAGTGACCGGCTCGGGTATCGACCCGATCGGCTGAACGCTCATATCGCCCGGCTCCGCAGATCGCATCTGCTTCAGCCTCCAGCAGTCCGTTGAGCGTCTCCTCCACGCTGCTACGCACCGCCTCATCGATATGCCCTCGTAACTGCTGCTCGTCAACCCGGATCGCGCCGGCGAGCGCTTCGGTTGTATCCTCTGTCATGGGGTGGCCCTTTTCGTCTGGGTTGATGGAAGTGTGGTAACTGCCATTGAACCAGACCGGGGCCACCGCCTTCAAAAGTGCGAAACTTACGTTACGTCATCCGCTGGCGCGACGAACAGGAAGCGGATAGAGGCGGCACCGCGGGGCAAGCAGGCAAGAAAATGTGAAGCCCGATTCATGTACGGAACACGGTGCCGTAGATCCGACGCGCATAAGCGTGAAGGTGGGTGCGCAATACCCGGGGAGATCTGCAAGCGTGCCGCTGTGCTACGGGGATCGAGAGGTTCTCGGAGGCGTTAGCAGAAGTCAGCAGAGGCCACTCCCCAGGCTCAAGGCCGGCGCGCTCGATGCGACCGACATACTTGGCCACCACGCCCTTGGAGATCGCCAGCGCCCCGGCAATCTGCTCGTGCGAGAGGCGTGCCTGGTACTTCAGTCGGATCAGTTCTCGGATCTTGCGCATGGATGACGTAACGTAAGTTTCGCACTTTTGAAGGCGGTGGCCCCGGTCTGGTTCAATGGCAGTTACCACACTTCCATCAACCCAGACGAAAAGGGCCACCCCATGACAGAGGATACAACCGAAGCGCTCGCCGGCGCGATCCGGGTTGACGAGCAGCAGTTACGAGGGCATATCGATGAGGCGGTGCGTAGCAGCGTGGAGGAGACGCTCAACGGACTGCTGGAGGCTGAAGCAGATGCGATCTGCGGAGCCGGGCGATATGAGCGTTCAGCCGATCGGGTCGATACCCGAGCCGGTCACTACGAGCGCAAGCTCGAGACCAAGGCGGGCGAGGTTCAGTTGAAGGTTCCGAAGCTGCGCAGTCTGCCGTTTGAGACCGCGATCATTGAGCGCTATCGTTGACGGGAGGCATCCGTCGAGGAAGCACTGGTCGAGATGTACCTGGCGGGAGTCTCGGTGCGGCGAGTCGAGGACATTACGGAAGCGCTCTGGGGCACTCGGGTCAGCTCGGGCACGGTCAGCCGGCTGAACCAGAAGATCTACCGGCATATCGAGGCCTGGCGCACGCGCCGGATCGAGGGTGAGTTCCCGTATCTGTATCTCGACGGCGTGGTGCTCAAGCGCAGCTGGGCCGGGGAAGTGCGCAATGTCTCGGTGCTCGTGGCGATCGGCGTCGGCGCCGATGGTTTCCGGCAAATCCTCGGTGTCGCCGAGGGCCAGAAGGAAGATCTGGAGGGCTGGAGAGGCTTCCTGCGCTATCTCAAGGAGCGTGGTCTATCGGGCGTGAGATTGATCATTTCCGACGCCTGTTTGGGGCTCGTCGAGGCCGCTACGGAGCTCTTCGCCGACGCGCAATGGCAGCGCTGCACCGTTCACTGGTATCGCAACGTCTTCAGCCATGTACCCAACGGCAAAGTCGCCGAGGTCGCGCGTATGCTCAAGGCCATTCATGCCCAGGAGGATCGCGTCTGTGCGCTGGCGAAGATCCAGGAGGTCGTGACGAAGCTCAAGGCGATGCGCCTGCCCAAAGCCGCGGAGCTCGTCGCTGGCAAAGGCCACGAGACGCTCACGTATTTTGCATTCCCGAGCAATCACTGGCGTCAGATCCGAACGAACAATCCGCTCGAGCGCATCATCCGCGAGATCCGCCGCCGCACGCGCGTTGTCGGCGCCTTTCCGGACGGTCACAGCGCGTTGATGCTCGTGGCCGCGCGACTGCGCCACATCGCATCAACGCGCTGGGGAAAGCGACGCTATCTTGCGATGGAGACGCTACTCAACCCCGTTCACCAGGAGGCAGCAGCCTGAAGACCAGACCGGGCTACCGCTAAC
Organism: uncultured Gammaproteobacteria bacterium; assembly: GCA_963701975.1. Taxonomy (GTDB): domain Bacteria; phylum Pseudomonadota; class Gammaproteobacteria; order Steroidobacterales; family Steroidobacteraceae; genus FEN-1191. The sequence goes on along the minus strand of OY969692.1, from coordinate 408,094 downwards.
AAATGTGCGAAGAAATCGTTGCACTACCTGCGCATGCTCAGTGCTCGTGTCGGCATCGACCCTCTCCGCCTACCAAAACCGGCGAGGGTATCCCCTTGAGCACTTCAGCTGCGGTCAGCCTCGAACCGCCGTTGCCGCCGTTCCGATCGACCCCTAAAATCCACGCCAAATCGGAATCCGCGGTCACGCGAATTCGGAATCCCCGGTCACGTCAATTCGGAATGAGCGGTCACGATCGACCGGAATACGCAGCTGGGTCCGGCGGCGGTTGCGTTGCCTGCTGTGGCGACAATGGAAGCGTCCAGCCTCTCGAGCCCGGAAGCTCCGTGCCTTGGGATTGGATGTCGAGCGTGCGTTCCACAGCGCCCGCAATGGTCAGGGTCCGTGGTGGAATGCTGGTGCATTCCACATGAACCACGCCTTGCCGGCCAAGTACTTCACGCACAAGGGGCTGGTCTCGCTGCTGGGTACCCATCAGCGACTCCAGAGTCTAAGTTGAACCGCCGGATGCGGAACCGCACGTCCGGTGGTGTGGGAGGGCGGTGAGCGCAAGCTCACCCCCTACCCGATTCCGCACGTCTATGTTGCTACGCCTGCGCCGCCGTACGCAGAAACCCCGTCAGCGCCTCTGCTAGCGCGTCGCGATCAGGTGGCATCAGCATGCTGTAGTGATTACCGGGGACCACTGTAACCTTGATGCTGCGCACATAAGGCGACCAGATCGTGGCGGGGTCGCACCAATTGTGCGGTCCATCGGCTGCCTTGAAAAAGTGTACCGGGTGATCGAGGAAGCGCGGGGTGGCGTACGCCGCCACCGCCTCAATGCCTGCTTCCTTGACCGCCCACTGCGTCGGCGGCAACTCCTCGCGCTCATCGTAAAACATCGCAAACCGGCGGCGCACGTCGGTGTCGTAGCGACGCACGAAATGCTCCACCAGAGCCGTGAAGCGCGAGACGCCAATGCGGAGGAATTCGCGCGGCCCGGCGCCACGGATGTCTGCGAAGAGTACGTGCAGCCTATACCAGAGCATCTTCAGCCAGACCGACGTTCGCCAATATTTCGGTTCGATCAATGTATCCAATAACGGCAAAGGAAGAACCCGCTCGCCTTCCGCGAGCAAAATACGCGCCATTTCCAGAGCCACGAGGCCGCCCAGCGAGTATCCACCGATCAAATACGGCCCTCGTGGTTGTAGCGCTCGGATGGCTCCGAGGTAGGTTCGAGCCATTTCGTCCACGCTGCGCAGCGGCTGCACGTCGCCCGCGACGCCGCGAGCCTGCACGCCGTAGATCGGCCCCGGGTGGTCAACAGCGCGCAGCAGAGACCGCAACTCCATGACGTGCCCGCCGATACCGTGCACCATGAAGAAGGGCTGCGGTCCGGAATTCTCGCCGAGCAGCACGAGCGTATCAGCTGACGGCACTACATGCTGCTCAATCAGGTTGGATAGCTTGGCGATGGTCGCTGCCTGATGAAGAATCGAGATCGGTAGACTCGTCCCGAGGGCGCGCTCAAGCAGCGCGAAAACTTCCATCGCTCTCACTGAATCGCCGCCGACATCAAAGAAATTCTCGTCGCGGCCGATTGGTCGTCGACCGAGCACCCGCTCCCAGATGGTCTGAACGATCAATTCCACGGACTGCGACGCCGGCTCCGCGACCTCACGGGTCGTCAGCGGCGCCTCGATCCGCCGCAAAGCGGAGTGAGAGGCGATCTCCGCCAGACATTCGGGATTGCTGAGCGCGCTGCGGTTGGCCACGGGCCGGCCATTTACGGCATCCGCGGTGCTTCGCTCGGATAGCTTGCCGTTGTGAGTCATCGGCAACGCGGAGACCTGAGCGACTATCTCGGGAACGTACGTGGCCGATAGACGGACGCGGATGTGATCCTTGATTCTTAGCCTCAGGCTCTCGGTCAGTTCGAGGCCCTTCTGGAGCACTACAAACAGTATGAGGCGCTCGCCGCCCGGGGTGTCGCTGGTCTGGGCGACCGCAATCGCGGTGCCAATTTCCGGCACGTCGCGCAAGACGTGGTAGATCTCGCCGGGGCCGATCCTGATACCACGGATATTCATGACGGAGTCACAGCGTCCGAGGATCCGCGCGCCCCCCTCAGGCGTGAATTCGGCGAAATCGCCCTGGCTCCAGTAGGGGGAGTTGCGGACGAAATAGTCCGCATGAAAGCGCACTCCGCCCGGATCGTCGAGGTACCCGATCGGTCGGGAGGGAAATGGATTCGCTATGATCAGTTCCCCGACCGGCTTCGGGAAGCTGCTCTCGCCCTGCCGTACCACGCGTACGTCGAGCCCGAGGCTGCGCGACTGTAACTGACCGGGATGGTCAGGAAGATTGGGATTCGCCAGCAGCACGGCTGTATACGCTTCGGTGGATCCGTAACCCGATCGCGCGGTCAGCGGTTTTACTGCCGACCGCACCCAGGCTTGACGCGCTTCCTCGAGGAGCGACCCCGAGGCTATGACGGAGCGGAGCGCTCTGAACTCGAAGTGACTTCGCGGCGAGAAGCCGTGCTGTTCACACAGCTTCAAATAAGCCGGCGTTGTCCCGAAGAAGGTGATCGCCTCATCCGCGACAATTTTCCACAGGGTCTCCGGGTGTGACACCGGCGCGCTGTTGAGTACGATCTCCGCCCCGACGGCGAGCATCGACAGCTGAAGCCGCCAGATCACCCAGGCAGTAGAGGCCTGCCAGAAGATCTTGTCCGAGGGCCGCAGATCGTAGTGCAGCCGGAGGGTCTTGAGATGTTCAAGTAGTGGGCCACCCATGGCGTGCATGATGCCGCGCGGTGGCCCGCTGGTACCGGACGTGAAGAGGACAGTGTAAGGCTGGTTAAAAGGGTGTCGCGGCCATGAGGTCGTGTCCCGTCCCGCAGCGATCAGGCTGTCGATTGAATAAAATGGGCCCCGCCACCCGACCGGTGCCTCGTCCGCATCCAGCGCGACGATCAGCCGCAACGAAGGCAGCGAGGCGACCAGATGTGAGACTAGCTCGCGCAGCTTCCGCGCTACGGACTCGAAGGGGCTCTGCAAGTGACAGAAGAGCAGGTCTGGCTGGAATGCGGCCAGGCGCGCAAGGTTGGCTTCGCCGGAGAGATCGCTCGATCCCGATGCGACCAGAATTCCGAGCGCTGCTGCGGCGAGTGTCGCGGTGACAGCAGCGTGGTCACTCTGGGCTACCATCGCGATGCGCCATTCCGGCGAGACCCCGAGTGACTGCAGCGAGGAGGCAAGTCGGTTGACGCGGTTGCGTAACTCGCCGCGAGTCAGGCGTACGCGATCCCGACCGGGGGCGAGCGAGGTGAGGGCGGGTCGGGCCGCATCCGCAGCGTCGCGAATGGGCAGCAGGTTCTCGACCAGATTGAGTCGCAGCCCCGGAAAGAACTCGGCGTGCTCGCAGTCCTCGGCGGTGCTCACGGGATCAGGATCGCCGCTGTAGACGATTCCGGACCAGTCGAGGAAGCAACGCCAGAACTGCCGATAGTTCTGGATCGCAAATGTCTCAAACTGGATGTAATCGACGAACCGCCGTGAGGCGGCATGTTCGCAGAAGCGAATGAATTCGCTCAACTGCGTCGCAGGCAGCACTTCGTCGGGAGTCGCGCGTGCGAGATCGTCCATGCTGAGAGCGACCGTATAGTTGCCGCAGACCCCGTCCTGTACCATGTTCGGCGCTTGGTGTGAACGCCGGCGCGTCGGGGCGGTGCTGATCGCTTCCCGATGCCCCGCTGTGCGCACTTGAGGCATTGTGACACACCGAACCGGTTGCGCCAGCCGGTGTGTGCGCTGAGCAAAATGGTTTTATTTTTATGTCAAGTCATGAATTCGACCGTGTGAAGTAATTTCGCATCGTGCCGGGTTCTGCCGGGGGCATCGCAATCCAGTGCCGCACCGAGCGCGGCGCGCCGGTGGCGCCTTTGAAGACGAAAAATCGCCGGACACTGAGATTGGGGTATTGGCCGTGCCGCGACGTCGCCGATATTCCTCCGAAGAGATGCAACGCCCGATCGGGGGTTGGCCGGGGCACGAAAAGGTCCCGGTACTCTGGTACCGGGACCTCTCTCCTTCCGCCGTCCTGGCAGTGTGTCGTCGCTGCTGGAATCCGTCAGTGGCAGCTCTCGTACTCAGTCCGGTCCAGTGTGCCGTCATGGTCCGTGTCGCACTTGGCGAAGTTCTTGCTGAGCCATCGATTGCTCCTGACATCAGCAGCAGTCAACTTGCCCTTGTTCTTCTTGTCCAGGGTGCCGAAGTCCGGACGCGACGCGCTGGCTTGCCTGGTGCTCCCGCTGGCGCTGTCCTTCGGGTTCATCATGTCGTTGCCCGTGCTCTTGTCCTGCCCGACCGCCGGCGGAGAGGGTGACTTGGTATTTACCTGGGGATTTTTCGACGACGTATCCAGATCGTTGCCCTTCTGCCCGGAACCTGGGCTGGGCATTTCCGACGTTCCCTGTTGAGCCGACGAAGAATTGGGATTGCTCGAATAATTCGATGAGTTCTGCGCGCTGGCGATCGCAGAGCCGAGGAGCAAGGACGCGCAGGCCAGCGAGGTCATATAGGTCAATTTCATAAGTACACCCCTGTTGGTTGGATGGTCCGTCACGTGCCGCGCGCGCAACGCGTCGCGGCAATTTCACGTGCTGCATTTCCGATCCAACGATCCAACCCGACCCTTCATGGGTAGACCGGTCAATGCGACACATGCTTGCGCCACAGGCTAGGCGAAGCGACCAATCGGGTCTGTGGGCTTAAAGGTCGAACGGCCCGTGGGCGACGGTCGCGACGACCCGTGAGCGCGGTCCTACAGCGCGGCAGTGTCGCGCGGGGTCCCTCATCATCTGCCCTCATAGTCCAGGGCGATCGAGTTGACCACCTTCGCCGGACCTCGGGCCTCGCGCGCCACCGCCTCCGCGAGCTCGCGCTGGTATTCCGTGCCGACCCGACCGGTCAGATACACCACGCGATCGAGCGTATCCACCCGCGTCAGATTGGGAGGTCCGAGCTCCGGGTGTTGGTCGAACAGCCGCTGCACCTCGGCGGTGATCTGCGCATCGCCCGGACAGCCACTGAAGCCGCATTTCCGGTACACCGCGCAGCCGGGAAGGCAGCCCATCAGCACCAGGGTCAAGGCCAGCGCGCACAGGGATTTCAGGCTGCTCATCTGCGTCCGTGAGTGCCCGCCGGCGGCGGAGCGGTTGTGCTGTGCCGATTGCCGACGACGCGCAGGCGCAGCGCTGCCGGGGATCTACATATCCCTCACCAGCAGTTGATTGACGACCTGTCGGGTGCCGGCAAATTGTTCCGCCAGAGACTCGATCCGGTCCCTTTCCGCGCTCGAGACCGAGCCGCGCAGCACGACCGCGTCCGGGTTGGTTGCGATCGTCACACTGCGGGCACGCGCCGACAGGGAGTCATCGCCGTTCAGCGCGCTGCTGATCTGCGCGGTGACCTGAAGATCGTCCGTGTCGTCGGCAGGGGCGGTCGGCGTGTTGGCATCTTCGGGCTGCAGGATGGGCGCCGTGTCCGAGGCCGAGTTATCGGGGATCGCGGGATCCGCCGCCATGGCGGGCATTGCCATGAAGCCCGGCAGGAGCACCGCAGCGGTGATTTCAAAAGCGAAGAATTTGCTACGCATGGGGTGCCCCTGTAGTCCCGGGGATCGAATTATCTACCCCCATTCGTTCATCGCGCTGTCGGTGTGCGCTGCATCCGGACGTAGGAATGACCCGCCGCGGCGCGTCTTTGACCCGATAGGCGCCAGTTACTACCATGCAAGGGCAGGCGACAGGGGTCGCTGAATAAGAAAGGATTTCCGTGCAGCCCGGCCCTGTCTACACCCGTACCGCCGTCGCACTCCATTGGTTCATGGTGCTGCTGATCACCGCCGGCTTTACGCTGGGCGCCACCATGACGGATCTGCACATGAGCCCGAAAAAGCTGCGGCTCTATTCATATCACAAATGGATCGGCATCACGGTGCTCGGCCTGGTGCTGATACGGCTGATCTGGCGCCTGACCCATCCGGCACCGCCGTACGAGCCGATGGCGCGCTGGCAGCGCATTGGCGCCCATGCCAGCCATTGGCTGCTGTACCTGCTGATGATCGCGACACCGATCCTTGGCTGGCTCTACAGCTCGGCCTCGGGCTACCCGGTGGTGTACCTGAAGCTCTGGAAGCTGCCGGACCTGGTGTCGAAGAACTCGGATCTGGCCAAAGTGCTGGTCCAGGTGCACGCTTTCCTCGCCTGGACGCTGTTCTACGTGGTGCTGCTGCACGCGGCCGCCGCGCTGAAACACCACTTTGTCGATCACGATCGGACGCTCAGGCGCATTCTCGCCTGGCACCGCTCGTAAGGAGCCCTCGATGAAACGCCATCCGCTGGGGTTGATCAGTACGATCGCGCTGACCGTCGCCTTCGTCGCGGCGGCGGCCGGCGATCCGACCGTGAATGCGTCCAAGAGCAGTATCATTGCGACCTTCAAGGAGGAGAACGTGCCTGTGGATGCGCCGCTGAAGAAATTCAACGGACGCATCGACTACAACGTCGCGCAGCCCGGCGCCGCCAAGGCGGCGCTCGAGGTCGATACCGGCAGCATCGATCTGGGTTCCTCGGACTACAACGCGGAGGTGCGCAAGAAGGAGTGGCTGGACAGCGGCACCTATCCCAAGGCGAGCTTCATTTCGACTTCCGTCAAACCGGGTGCGCCCGGGCACTTCGACGCTACGGGGACGTTTACGCTCAAGGGCAAGACGCAGACGCTGACGGTGCCGGTGACCGCGACGGTCGGGGCCGCGGGCACGCCGATGGTGTTCGAGGGCGCCTTCGAGATCTCGCGCGCCTATTTCAACATCGGCTCCAAGGAATGGAACGACGAGGTCGACGACAAGGTGCGAGTCCGGTTTCATCTGGTCGAATGAGGGCTGGACGGCAGGCGCAGCGGCTCGAGGTCCGCGTTGTTGAATAGCTGGCTTATGGTAAACCTTATTGACAATCATTCGCATTTGCATGTAGGCTTGATCCGTCCAGTTTCAGCATCAGGCGCGTGCCTGGCAGGACCGAATTCGCGATGTACGTCTGCGTTTGTCACGGCATTACCGATCGCCAGATTGCCCGCGTCGTCGAGCAGGGAGCGCGCACCCTGGGCGAAGTCCAGATGCAGCTTCCGGTCGGCGGCTGTTGCGGTCGCTGCGAAGACAGCGCCCGCGAGGTGATTCGCGAGAGCCAGCGAACGAGCGCGGTCAGCTCAAGCGCCGTTGCGGCGTAGCGGTCCAGTCGATATATCCCCTCGTTGAGATTGCGTGCCCGCCAGTCCGGCGGGGCCTTTCCTGCTGCCCCAAGTATCCCGAACCTGCCGCCGGTGCACGGTGCTAGGCTGTCGGCTGTTTGGGCAGTCGTTGCCGATCGGCACGTTAGCCGGAGCCAGCTATGAAAGGCGACCTCAGAATCGTGCAGCACCTCAATACGGTGCTCAAGAACGAACTCACCGCAATCAATCAATACTTCCTGCACTCGCGCATGTACGGCAATTGGGGCCTCAAACGCCTGCGCCAGCACGAGTACGAGGAGTCGGTCGACGAGATGAAACACGCCGACCGGCTGATCGAGCGCATCCTGTTTCTCGAAGGCCTGCCGAACCTGCAGGATCTTGGAAAACTGCTGATCGGGGAAACGGTGCCGGAGATCCTAGACTGCGATCTGAAGCTCGAGCGTGCTGCGCATGTCGATCTGAAAGCCGCGATCACGGACTGCGAGCGGCTCGGCGATTTCGTGTCGCGCGAGCTGTTCGAGCGCATTCTCCAGTCCGAAGAAGAGCACATCGATTGGCTGGAGACGCAGCTCGATCTGATAGACCGGGTGGGCCTCACCAACTACACCCAGTCCCAGATGGATGGCGCAAGCTGATAATATCGGGGCGAAGGAAACGGAGAGTCGGGCATGAAACTGATCACCGCGATCATCAAACCGTTCAAGCTGGATGAAGTGCGCGCGGCGCTCTCGGAGCTCGGCGTGTCCGGCATGACCGTGACCGAGGTCAAGGGCTTCGGCCGCCAGCGCGGACATACCGAGCTGTATCGGGGCGCCGAGTATGTGGTCGATTTCGTGCCGAAGGCGCGCGTTGACATCGCGGTGCGCACCGAGCTGGTGGACCAGGTCATCGATGCGATCGTCAAGACGGCCAAGACCGGCAAGGTCGGCGACGGCAAGATTTTTGTCAGTGACCTGCAGCGCGTGATTCGCATCCGCACCGGCGAGACCGACAACTCAGCGCTGTAGCGGCATTTGCGCCAGCGCGGCGGCGCAGGCGCCCCGTCAGCCGCGATGATAGACGCTGCTGAGGTCGATCTTCCCAACCATCGGATCGCGCAGGTGATAGGTCACCGTGAGGGTATCGGTGCGCGGATCCACTTCATAGCGCTCGACCAGAGTCGCGCGGCTCGTGTAATGCGCTTGCAGCTCGAACGCGTTGCCGGCCCAGCCGGAATCGATCTTCGCGGTGCCGTATTCGTCGATGCGCGAAAACTCCTCGTCGGGATGGTAGTCGCGCGGCGGCAAGCTGTCGGAGGCGATGCGCACGTAGTCGCTGCCGGTATCGAGCTGCAGGCTGGCCGGGGGAGTCAAGACCTGCACCAGGCGCCGGCGAATCTCGGGAAAATCCGGCCCCAGCGGCCGGAAGGCATCGAACTCCTCGCCGGTGCTGTCGGCGCCGGCGCCACTGCCGCCCTGTGCACCGCCTCCGGCTCCGCCACGGCCGCCACGATGGCCGCCGTAGCCGGCGGAGCCGTTGTTGACGACAGCATCGCCGCTGCGCTTGCGCAGCGTTGCCTCCCAGTCGGACACCGCGGCGGAGACTTTCGTGTCCACCAGGTCGCTGGCCGACCTGTCCAGCTGCCAGTGACCGGTCACGAGCGGATGGGCGGGCGCGGTCGCCGTCACGGTACTGCAGCCCGCGCCCAGCGTCAGTGTCAGCATCGCAATCAGCGCGGATGCGAGCGAGTGGCGTGGCGGGGCAGGGGTTTGCGGCATCGAGGCCTTAGGACCGGTGAATACGCCGATGGTTCTGCGGCAAGGCGCTGCGCAAACACTAGTGACGGGCGCCGAGGCTGTCAAACGAATCGGCGGCGCGGAATCGGTGCCGCGCGCTAGACTTGGCCGATGTACCGTGGGCTGCTCTACCTGATCGCCGGCTGGTCGGGGTATTTCGTCATGGGCATCGAGCTGCTCGGCGGGCGCCTGCTGGCGCCGTACTTCGGCAGCAGCATCTACGTCTGGGGCGCGATCATCACGGTGTTCATGCTGGCACTGTCACTCGGCTATCTGTGGGGCGGGCGCGCCTCGCTGCATGCGCCGAGCCTGAAGCGCCTGGCGGCGATCCTGCTGGCCGCCGCGGTGACGGCACTGCCGATCCTGCTCTGGGGCGACAGCCTGCTCGATCATCTGTCGATGCTGATCAGCGATCCGCGCTTCGGCTCGCTGGCCGCGGCCGCATTGCTGTTCCTGCTGCCGACCTGCGTCTCCGGCATGGTGTCGCCTTATGCAGTGCGTCTGCTGGTGGCGGATCGTGCCAGCGCCGGCCATCTCGCCGGCAAGCTGTATTTCGTCTCCACGTTCGGCAGCGCCGCGGGCACCATCCTGACCTCTTTCTACCTGGTGCTGTACCTCGAGGTGAACCAGATCCTGCTGCTGATGCTGGGCGTGTCGGTCGTCATCGGCGTAATTGCCTGGCTGCAACCGGCCGCGGTTGACGCGTGAGCGGACGGCGATGGCGGCAAGGCTGGCCGTGGGCCGTCGGCCTGCTGCTGGCGAGCGTGGCCCCGGCGGCGACACAACGCCTGATCCACTCCGAACGCTCGCTGTATCGCGAGGTGCTGGTCTACGAGGACGACAATACCCGTTGCCTGTGTTTCACCAAGCTATGCGCGATCGGGCGCCAGACCTGCATCGATCTGAAGCAGCCGTACCGGCTGGTATTCGAGTACACGCAGATGATGCTCGGCGCGCTGTTTCTCAAACCGGAACCGCACAGCATCCTGGTCATCGGTCTGGGCGGCGGCACGCTGCCGCGTACCCTCGAAAAGCTGCTGCCGGGCGCCGATATCGACGTGGTCGAGATCGATCCGTCCGTGGTCGCGGTCGCGCAGCAGTACTTCGGGTTCCGCACCGATGAGCGCGTTCATCTGACGGTGCAGGATGGCCGCGCCTATGTGCGGGCGAGCCTGCGGGGCAGCAAGCGCTACGAGCTGATCATGCTGGACGCCTACGAGCACCAGTACATCCCCGAGCACATGCTGACGCGCGAATTCCTGACGGAGGTGCGCTCGCTGCTGCAGCCTGGCGGCATCGTCGCGGCCAATACCTTTTCATCCAGCCGCCTCTACCAGAACGAATCGGTGACCTACAGCAGCGTGTTCGGCACGTTCTACAACCTGAGGAGCGGCAATCGCGTCATCCTGGCATCGAACGCAGCGCTGCCATCGATCGACGAAGCCACGCGCAACAGCCGCCGCTTTGCGACGACGTTCGAGCCCTACGGCTTCACGCCGCAGTCGGTGCTGGCAAGGTTTTCGACGCGTCCCGACTGGGACCCGAGCGCGCGGGTGCTGACCGACCAGTATTCGCCATCGAATCTGCTGAATGGACCGCCCTGAAGCGTACCTGAAGCGCCCGCCCTAGCGGCCACCCGAGGAGGCGCCGGCCGCGGAGGTCGTGGCATCACGTGAGCGGTCGGCGTCCCGGGTGCGATCGGCGATCTGTGCGCGCAGCTCGCGCAGTTTCACCTTGATGATCGCGGCGTTGGCCGGACCCATGCGCAGCAGCAGCTTCTGCCCGGCCGAAAGCTCCTCGAGCTTCGGGTCGGCGAACTGGTACATCACATTGGGGCGCACCAGGGAGATGTCGGTCGTGATGTCGGGTGTCGCCAGCAGGTTGTCGATCGTGACCACCAGCCGGTCGTTGAAGTAGCCGTTCGGATAGCCGAGGCTCTGATAGGCCTGCTGGAACAGCGGATAGAAGCGTACATAGATCGCCGCGAGCCGCTTCATGTCGATCGCCTGCACCATCTGCACATACGGGACATAGCGCTGATAGTTGGCAGCATCGATCGTGCCGTGCTGATCGTTGCCGGTGGCGATGAATGCACCAGCCAGCGGCTTGGTCGGCCGCAGTTCCACGGCCAGATGCCGGCGCGACAGGTTATCGATCGAAACCACGATATGGCGCACCAGCAGCTCCGGCTTGAAGATGCGATCGACGGCGGGCTTGCCCATCAGGTCGGCGAGTGCATCGTGAAACGCGCTATCGCTTTCATCGAGCGCGGGCAACGGCGGCGCGGCGCTGGGGCTTTCCGGCAAAGGATTGCGGATGGCCGGTACGGCGGGTTCGGGCGCGACCGTCGTGGCAGCGGCCGGCGGCGGTGCCTGCCGGTGCGCACGCCACGAAAAAAACAGGACCGCGGCGCTGATCAGAATCACGGCCCCGGCGGCCCACCAGATCGGCTTTTGCATGAATCACGTCCCCGCGCGCATGGAGTAGTGCGATAAAAACTATGCTCCTTAAAGTCCGATTGCAACCGCACGGCGCTGGCGCGGCTGAAGTATCATCCGCGCCTGTTCGACATATGTGCCCACCTGATGCTCAGCGCCGGTTCACCGACTCCGTGAAGGCGAACTCCGATCTCGCCTCGGCGCAATGCGCGCCGGGGGTGCTGCTCGTGCGCCCTGCGCGCTTCGGCTACAACAGCCAGACCGCGTCCAGCAACCGCTTCCAGCAGCCCGGTACGTTGCCCGATCCGGCCGCGCGTGCCCGCAGTGAATTCGATGCCCTGTGCGCGAGCATCGAGGCAGCGGGGGTGCGCGTGTGCGTGGTCGACGACAGCTCCGAGCCGGTCAAGCCCGATGCGGTATTTCCGAACAACTGGGTCAGCTTCCACCGTGATGGTACGGTGGTGCTCTATCCGATGCAGGCGTCGAATCGCCGCGCCGAACGGCGCACCGAGGTGCTGGCCGCGGTCGAGATGGGACTCGGCTTTCGTCGCCGCCGGCTGATTGATCTGCGCGATTACGAACAACACGGGCGCATGCTGGAAGGCACCGGCAGCCTGGTACTCGATCACGTGCAACGAGTCGCCTACGCCTGCCGGTCCGCACGCACCGATGAATCGGTGGTCCGGGAATGGTCGAAGCTGATGAACTACGACCCGGTGCTGTTCGATGCGCATGGCAGCGACGGCGTGCCGCTGTATCACACCAACGTGTTGATGAGCATTGGCGCGCGCTGGGCAGTCGTGTGTGCCGATGCGATCGTCGAGCATGACCGGGCTCGGGTGCTGCGACGGCTGCGCGACAGCGGCCGCGACATCGTGGTGATCAGTGCGCCGGCGATGGCGGATTTCGCCGCCAATATCCTCGAGCTGCGCGGCGGGGCCCGCGACGGCAGCCCGCGCTCGGTACTGCTGCTGTCGGAGCGGGCACGTTCGGCGCTGCAGCTCCCGGGACGTCAGGCCTGGGAAAGGCTGCGAAGCTGCGTCGATACCGTGGTTGCGGCCGCGGTGCCGACCATCGAAGCAGTGGGCGGCGGCAGCGTGCGCTGCATGCTGGCCGAAGTGCCGGAGGCCTAGGGCGTGAGCGTGCCCGAGCCACTACCCAGGCGCGTCTACGGCCTGCTCTCGGATGGGCGATTTCATTCGGGTACCCAGCTGGCCGGCGAGTGCCGCGTGAGCCGCAATGCCATCTGGAAAGCGATTGCCGCGCTGCGCCTGCTCGGCGTGACCGTGCACGCGGTGCCGAATCGGGGCTATCGCCTGCCGGCGGCGACCGCGCTGCTCGAACGCGATCGCATCGTCAGGCTGCTGCCGCGCGCGGTGGCGGCCCGGTTGCGCACCGGACAGTGCGCCTGGCGCACGGGCTCGACCAATACCGATCTTTTGCAGCGCGAGACGCCGACTGCAGGGCAGTTCGATTTTCTGACGGCGGAATACCAGACCGCCGGCCGCGGCCGGCGCGCCCGAACCTGGTTCGCCCCGCCCGGCGGCGCGATCTGTCTGTCGATCAGCTGGTGCTTCGCCTCGCTGCCGCGTGACATCAGCGCGCTCAGTCTGGCCATCGGCGTCTGCATGCTGCGCGCCCTGGCGCAGCTGGGCGTCACCGGGGCTGCGCTCAAATGGCCCAATGACCTGGTGGTCGGCGCCTCCAAGCTCGGCGGCATCCTGATCGAATTGCGCGCCGAGGCCGGCGGTCCGGCGTACGTCGTGATCGGGCTCGGATTGAACGTCGCGCTCGGTGCCGCGGTGCTGCGCCAGGTGGCTGCCAGCGGAACGCAGGCCGCGGACCTCATCGCGCTGGGCGTGACCCATCCCGACCGCAATCGCCTCGCGGCCGCTCTGATCGGCTCGATGGTCGCCGGACTCGAGCAGTTCGAGCGCGACGGCTTCGGCGCTTTTGCCTCCGAGTGGCGCTCGGCTGACGCACTGGCCGGCAAGTCGGTGGTGATCAGCTCCGATGGCGCGAGCGTCACCGGCCATGCGCGCGGCATCGACAGCAGTGGCGCGCTGTGCCTGCAAACCTGCGAGGGATTGCAGCGCTTTGTCACTGGTGAAGTTTCGGCGCGTGTCGCGCCATGAAGCTGCTGCTGCTAGATGTCGGCAATTCGCGGCTCAAATGGGCGCTGCTGCGCGAGCGTTATCGGCGCGCGCGGCCGTTTGCCGCCCAGGGTGCGGTGGAAATCCCTGCGCTGCGCTCGCTGGCTGCCTGGTCGCGGTTGTTCAGGGCGGCCGGATCTCCCGAGCTGATCTGTGCCTGCAATGTGGCCGGTGCCGCCGTGGAACGCCGCATCCGCGCGGCCTGCAGGCAGCTGGGGTTGCCCGCACCGCAGTTCGCGCGCAGCCAGGTCGCCGCCGCAGGGGTCCGCAACGCCTATCGCGACACCTGGCGGCTCGGGGCCGATCGCTGGGTCGGACTCATCGGTGCGCGTCACGAGCACCCAGGCCGGAATCTGTGCATCGTCGGTCTCGGCACCGCGATGACGATCGACCTGCTCGATGCCGGCGGCCGCCATCGGGGCGGCTGCATGGTGCCCGGGCCGCGGCTCATGATCGAGTCGCTGCTAGAGCGGACCGCCGGAATCCGTCGTCGCGCAGGCGGCCGGCAGGCGGCACGCAGCTTCGATCTCGCGTTTGGCGCGCTGGCCGTGCCCGGTGCACGCGCTCGCAGTGCGGTCGGCGCGCCAGCGCCCGCGAACCCGGCGCGGGTCACCACCCTGTTCGCGCGCGACACGCACGACGCGCTGGTTGAAGGCAGTCGCCACGCCTGTGCGGCGCTGATCGAGCACGCCCTGAGCCAGGCACGCGCGCAGCTCGGGGGTCCGGCGCGGCTCATCGTCGCCGGCGGTGCGGCCGACGCGATCACGCCACTGCTGCGCGGCCGCTTCCGGCGTGAGGACGACCTGGTGCTGCGCGGCCTTGCGGTCCTCGCCGCCGACGCGGCTGCGCCGGATCGAATAAAATCGCCGCGTGCGTAACCTTTTCCTGGCGCTGTTGTTCGTGAATCTGGCGTTCCTCGCCTGGTCGCACTGGGTCGGCCGGCCACCGGAACCGGCGGTCGCGAAGCCGGCGGCTGCGGCCGCGCCGTTGCTGGAGCTGGTGAAACTGCCCCCGCCCAGCGCTGCCTCGCCGACGCGTTGCCGCAGCATTGGTCCATTTGCCGACGCCACTGCGGCCGCTGCCGCGACCGACAGCCTGCGGACGCACGGCTGGCAGCCGCGCGATCGCAGCGTGGATTCGAGCGTCGCCGACGGCTATTGGGTATACATCCCCGAACTCACCTCCGCCGCCCAGCGTGGTGTCCTGGCGCGTCTCAATGCCGCGGGCATTCACGACGCCGCCTCGATGACCCAACCGGAGCAGTCGGATCGCGTGTCGGTCGGCTTCTTCAGCGATCAGACGCACGCCGTGCGCCGCGCCGAACAGGTGCGCGCACTCGGCTTCAAGCCGGTGCTGGACCTGCACCAGCGCAGCGTCAGCGTGCACTGGCTCGACGTGGATCTGAAGGCGTCCGACCCGGACCTTTCGCCCAAGCTGTTGCAGAACGTTGCCGGTCTGCAGGTGATCGACTGTCCGGCCAAAGCCGCGGCTGGCTGATAAAATCCGCGCCGATTCGCTTCACGGACGCCGGCATAGCTCAGTGGTAGAGCAGCGGTTTTGTAAACCGTTGGTCGGGAGTTCAAATCTCTCTGCCGGCACCAGCCGCAGACGGTCTATTCCGGTCATTCCCCGGCGATCAGCGCCGCGAGCCGGTCGGACAGCAGCGCCAGTGCGCGGCTCATCGCCGCCGGCAGCTCGCCGGGACAGGACGCGCTCGCCGGCAGCTCGACGTGTTCGGATCCACGCTGGGTTGCCGCGTGCGGATTGGTCATCGACCAGCTTGCGCGCAGGCTCACGGTGCAGCTGTCGTCGCCGTAGAACTCCGCGATCGCTACCGTCAGCAGGCGACGCGGCTCGGTGGTCGCCGGCTCGTTCGGATCGGTCACCAGACCGGGTGGTAGGCGCGCCGACAGGTCGTCGGACAGGACCCGGCGTATCTGCTCGGCCAGCGGCGCGGCCCAGCGCTGTGAGCCGGCGACGTGCACGCGGTTTGGTCCGGTGCGGCTCACGAGCTCGGGGCGATCGAGTTCCGGCGCGATCGCCACCGGCTCGACGCGCACCGGAGCCGGGTGCGTCGCCGCCGGCGCGGTCATCGGCGCCGCCTGCAGCGGCGTCGCGGGCGCGATCTCATTGAGGATATAGAAGCGGATCGGCGGGCTCGATCCGCAGCCGAACAGCGCTCCGCAGCACGCGAACAACGCCAGGCTTCGCCACCCCATCCGGGTCATTGATCGTCTCCCCTGCGGCCGCGGATCAGGGCTTCGGGATGCTGATCCAGGTAGTCGGTCAGTGCACGGATCGAGCGCGCCGCCTCCGTGAGCTCGCGGATCAGGCGCGGCAGATCGGTACCGCCGGACGCGCTGGTGCCCAGCATGTGATCCGCCGCCTGGATCGTGCGCTGCGCGGCCTCGGAGGTCTCGCGCAGGCTGTCCAGCAGCGGTTTGATCTGCGGTTCGATATCGGTGGTCAGGCGATCGAGATTGGTCAGCGTGCGATCGAGCTCCTTGACTGCGTGTCCGAGCGCAGGATCCGCGGTCACGGTATCGATACGACGCAGCACGCTCTTGACGCTCGCGAGGATATCGGCCAGATCGGTGGAGGTACCGCTGGGAAGCTGCGCGTAACCGTCCACCTGGGCGACGCGCGCCGGCGGGGCGTCGCGCACCATGTCGAGCGAGATCACCTTGACGCCGGTCAGGAAGTTCGCCGAGGTCACGTGGGCACGCAGTCCCTGTGCGACCAGTTTCTCCAGCCGCGCACCGAACGCCGCGGCCAAGTCGGCCACCGCCTCCTTGTGCGCGATGCAAGATCTCGATCCGGCTCGGATCGATCTGCAGCGTGACGCGTCGTGAGCATCGACTGCGTGGCGTCGTCGATATTGCAGCCGCGCCGCGGTCACCTGGCCGACCCCGAAGCCCAGCAGCTGCACCACGGTGCCGGGCCCCACGCCGCCGGCGGCCGCGCCGCGGAACTGCACGCGGTAGACCAGCGTCGGGCCACGTGGATCCTGCCCGGCATCGTCCTGGTTGTCGTACAGCCGGAATTCCGACCCCGCCGCACTCGCGGGACTCGCGAGCGCGGAGTCGGGGGTGTCGAACGAGACGCCGCCGGAGATCAGCTGCCGCCAGGACGAGGCGCGAAAGCGCAGACCCTGCACCCCGAGCGAGACATCGACGCCGCCTGAGTTCCAGAAGCGCGTTTCGGGATGTCACCAGCGTCTCGTACGGTGAGCGGATGAAGGCGTAGACCTCGATCTGATGGTGCTGGCGGTCGAGCGCGAAGCCCTCGACCTCGCCTACCGGCACGCCACGATAGGAAATCTGCGAACCGCCGACGAGCGATCCCAGGTCGTTCGCGTGCAGCGTGAACGAGCGTCCCGGCGTGTCCGGGATGAGCGCCGGCGGCTCGTCGATGCCGACGAAGCTGCGCTCGCGGCTCGCCATCGCCCGGATACATTTCGATGTAGGCGCCGGACACGAGCGTCGACAATCCCGAGATGCCACCGAAGCCGACGCGCGGCCGCACGATCCAGAAGCGTGTCTCCGCGGTCAGATGCTCGGTCGCGGAACGGCGCATGCGCGCACGCACGATCACGCGCGACATGTCGGGCGTCAGGTACACGGACTCGACCGTGCCCAGGTCGACGTCCTTGTGTCGCACCTTGGTCTCGCCCGCCTGCAGGCCTTCGGCGTCGTTGAACGATATTGTGATCAGCGGTCCGCGATCCTCGAGACGCTCGAATTGCAAGTCCGATCACGATCGCGGCGGCGACCGCCGGCACCAGCCAGACCCAGGAAAACCATCGGCGGGGCCGCAGGCTGGCATTCGGTGGCGGCTCCTCGCCCTGAGCGCTCATGCCGCGCTACCGGCGGCATCCCACATCACGCGGGGGTCGAAGCCGCTCGAGGCCAGCATCGTGATGATCACCACCGCGGCGAACGCTATCGCGCCCGGTTCGGGATGCACGCTGGTCAGGGTTCCGAACTGCACCAGTGCGACCAGTATCGAGATCATGAACACGTCGATGTTCGACCAGCGCCCGATGAGATCGATCAGGCGAAACAGGCGCGTGCGGCCGACCAGCCAGCGCCGGGAGCGCAAGCTGCGTCATCAGCAGCATCAGGCTCAGGCCGAAGAGTTTCATCAGCGGTACGACGATGCTGGCAGTGAACACGATGATCGGCCAGCGGCCACAGCCCGGCGGTGATCAGCTCGTGCACGCCGCCGAGGATCGTGTTCGGTTCATGGCGTCCGAAGTGATCGATGCTCAGCACCGGCAGCAGGTTCGCCGGCAGATACAGCAGGAAGCCGGTGATCACGAGTGCCAGCGTGCGCCGCATGCGTATCGGGCTTGCGTCGACGGATGCGCGCGCCGCAGCGCGGACAGGCGCTGTGTTCGCGCGCCGCATCGATCATCAGCTCGCAGGTGGCGCAGCAGATCGGCTGTCGGGGGCTGGTCAGCGGGCTGTGCGGCGACAGTGCGTCCCACACCGATTGCTCATCGAGCGTGATCGCAGCCAGTACCGTGGCGAGCGTTGCCGCGATCAGGCACCAGCCCCCGAGGCCGACTCCGACGCTGCCGACGGATTCTGCAGGCGTGTGTACGCGACGCAGCAGCCGACCAAGTAGACCTCGATCATGACCCACGAGCGCAGGGCCGCGGTCCAGCGAAACAGCCTGCCGAGCGGTGCCTCCGCCCCGAAGCGCAGGCCGCCCAGCACCCAGGTCATCAGTCCCAGGTAGATGAACGGGATGGCGATGCTGAACAGGAACACGGCCGCGGCAAGCGAGCTGAAGCCGTCGTTCCAGAGCGCCTCGACGCCGGTGGACAGGCTGTTGCGTCGCTGCACGCCGAATGACGTGACACGCATCAGCGGTAACACGGCAGCGGGGAATAACAGCAGCAGCGCAGAAACGGTCAGTGCCAGTGCGGTATCGATGCTGCCGCGCGTTGGGGCTGCGAAGCTGCGCCGGCAGCGGCGGCACTCGGCGATCGCGTCGGCCGGTACCGGCGGAAGAACCTGCACGAGTCCGCAATCGGCGCAGCCGATCAGCTCGGCCGCGGGACGGTGGTACACCTGGCGCAAGGACACGCCCAAATTATAGCCATCGACGCCTGTTTAAGTAGGCTTGCCGGCGGCACCGGCGCCGCCGGCAGTGCTACGCGCGCTCAAGGCGGTGACGACCAGTCGTTCCCGTCGCGAAGGTGACCGGTGCGGTCAGTTCACGCTGTAGCCGCGGCCCTGCAGGCAGGCCGACTCCGCCCGCAGATAATCGGGACCGCCCGCGGCTGTCGGGTCCGAGCCGGTCTGCGAGGCTGCCCACTGCGCGCACTCGCGGCGGTCGATCGACTGCTGCTCGTCGCTCTGACCGTTCTTCGGGTAGGCGTACAGCCCATTGTTTCCGGCGGGCGCGCTGGGTGCGGGACCGGCACCGGCGTTGTCGCCCGCTGCGGCCTCAGCATCCGCGGCCGGGGGCGGCGTGGTCACGATATAGCCACTGGCAGCCGGATCGTAGGTGTAATAGACATCGTTGTAGTAGTAGTAGGGCACCGAGTTCCACCAGTAGGTTGCGCAGAACGCCGGCAGCACCGGCAGGAACCAGGCAAAGCCCGCACCCCAGAAGACGGGCGGCCAGTAACCGCCGTGCCAATAGCCGCCGCCCCAACGGCCGTAGTAGCCGCCACGGCCGGCGTAGCCGCCACGGCCGGCGTAGCCGCCACGGCCGGCGTAGCCGCCATGGCCGGCGTAGCCGACGCCGGGACGTGCATATGCGCCCCCGGGGCGTGCATATCCGCCGCCGCCAGCGCGACCGTTGTTCACCGCGTAGCCCGCGTGATACGCGGGCGCGGCCGCCGCGATGTGGGCTCCACCGAAGCTCGCGCCGGCGAAGCCGTGCGGAGCCGCAAAGGAATGCGCGCCGGAAAAGCCATGACCTGCGGAGAAGCCGCGACCGCCGAAGGAATGTCCGCCCGAGAAGCCGTGACCTCCGCCGCCGTGACCTCCGCCGCCGCCGCCCCCGCCGCCATGGCCGCCGTTGGCAAACACCGGAGAAGCGGTAAGGGCAAACACGGTGAGGATCGCGCCGTAGGCTATTGAACCCAGGGTCTTCATGATCGTCCTCCGTCCGGCACAGCCGCGAAGCTCGCGATTTGCGCCCGGTCGATTATACGACTGTCCCGACCCCCGGATTGTTCAGCCCGACAGCGCTGATGAATAAAGCTTAATCCTGGCCGAGAATCAGTCGCTTACATCAACATAACGCACGTCGCAGCCCGGCGTTGACCTACCCATTCGCGCTCGGAAAAAGCGCTTGCGGCCCCGGCCCAATCGAAACTATCGCCGTGCAGTCGCAGGCGCCGCGCTGGATGAACGTGGGATTTACGAGGCACACGCCGCCACATCGGGCGGTCAGACTTGGCCTACGGCGCTTGGCTCGCCGAGCCCGGTGGTGCTGTCAGCGCGTCGCGGCGAACGCGTCCATCATCAAGCCGGTGCCGCCGCCGGAGACGTGCGCGACCACTGCGGTCCGGCGATGCAGCTTGGTCACTGCACCGAGATCGATCGCGAAGGCGAGACTGACCTGCTGGCCTTTGCGCAGCCCCAAACCCGCGGTGCGGATGAAAACGCCGGTCGCGCTCAGGTTGACCGCCCGGCACAGGCGACGCTGGCCATCCGGGAGAAGTATGTAGACCGTAGTGCGCGCCCGGTGGCGCGTATGCAGTCGTCGTTCCATCCATAGCCCCCAAACCGCCAGCGCATTTGCGACCAAACTGAGAGCGGCATCATGGCAATCTCAGCCGTGTGTCTATTATGCCTCGTTGTCCGCGCTTGCCAACGTGACTCAACATTAATCGGGCGGGAATTTTAGCCGCCGGCCGGTAGGCAAATCCTGACATAAGCACCAGACTATTGCGGCGACGCTACGGAGGCCGGACTGGATGCGGCACTTGACAGCGCCGGTTCGCGTGCGGGCTCGTCTGCAATCGGGATAGTCGCGGCGATCAGCGCAGCCGACGCTGGCGCCTCGGTATCGTCCCTGCGGTCAGTACACCCGGAACAGGCGCAGACCGTCATCGAACGGCTGCAGCATGCGCGTCGCGCCGAAGCGGCGGCGCGGCGCCGAGCCGCGCTCGCCCTGGCGTGTGTCGGCAGCCGTCGCGGCCGCGCCCGGCAATGCTGGCATGCCGTCCAGCCGGTCTGCGCTGCGCACAGCGGCTGTTTCCGTCTTGAGGTTCAACCCGCTCATCGCTTGCTCTCCTGTCTGTTAAAGTACGTTCTTCATATAGTTCGTACTACAAACGATATTCTAATACATCGGGGACTGATCTGTCCGTGAACTGCGTGGCGAGCCGGTGGGGTTGCCCACCGGGGGGCGATGGCGCGCTAACTGACTGATTGCGCAAGGGAGGCTGGGGCGCACCACCGACGATTAACGCCGCGGTGCGGTGTCGGCGCCTGCGCGCCTGACGTCAATCCAGCGCTCGCCGCCGAGCCGCGGCGGGTTGCGGCGGCTAGGCGAGGAACCGGCGGATTTCAGCGTCGAAGCGCGGGATATCGACCAGAAACGCGTCGTGACCCTCGAGCGAGGGCAGGCGGGCGAAGCGGATGTGCCTTGGCATTCTGCTGGAACGCCTCGGCGATCGCTGCCTGTTCCTGGATCGCGAAACAGCATAGTCGCTCTCGACGCCGATCACCAGCACCGCCTCGGCGCTGACCTCGCGCAATGCGGCGGCGATAGCTGCCGCCGTGCTCGGCCAGATCGAAGCGATCCATCGCGCTCGACAGGTACAGATAGCAGTTGGCATCGAAGATGCGCGTGAAGCGCTCGGCCTGTGCTTCGCAGATAACCCTCGACCGCGAAGTGCGGCGCGAACGCGCTCACGGTGCGGGTATTGCCGGCGATCGGCTCGCGGCCGAAGCGCTCGCGCCATTCGGCGGCCGAGCGATAGGTGATGGTGCCGAGCTTGCGCGCGACGCGCAGGCCGCTGCGCGGCGGATGCTCGGGCGCATAGTGGCCGCCCTGCCAATCCGGGTCGCGCAGAATCGCCTCCCGCTGCACCGAGCGCAGCGCAATCGCGAACGGCGAGGCCGCGGGCTGCCCGAGATGCTGATCAGCCGGCGCGCGGCGTGCGGAAACTGCGTGGCGAACGCCAGCACCGACATGCCGCCGAGCGACGCGCCGATCACGGCAGTCGAGCCGCTCGATGCCGAGCGAGCGCACGGTCTCGTAGCCGGCTCGCGCGATGTCTTCGACCGCAATCTCGGGGAACTCGAGCCGATAGCGCTCGCCGGTGGCCGGATTGATCGATGCGGCGCCGGTCGAGCCGAAGCAGCTGCCGAGCGAATTCACGCAGACGATGAAATAGCGCCGCGTGTCCAGCGCGAGGCCGGGTCCGATCATGCGCTGCCACCAGCCCGGGGCAGGATCGCGCTCGGTCGCGGCTGCGTGGGCCGAGGGCGACAGCCCGGTAAACAGCAGCACGGCGTTGTCGCGCGCGGCGTTGAGCTGGCCCCAGGACTCATAGGCGATGCGAGCCTGGTGCAGCACGCCGCCGCGGTAGAGCGTGAACGGATCGGGCAGCGCGCACGCCGAGCGGTTCGCTCATACGGGACAGAACTCGCCGGCCGCGGGAAGCGCATCGCGCTCGCGACGGGCGCTGTGCCGCTCCGAGCTTCAGGGTTCCGGATCCGAGCCATCGGTGATTCCCTCGAACAGCGCCGTGGACAGATAGCGCTCGCCGGTGTCGGGCAGCATCGCGAGCACCACCGCGCCGCTCGCCGGCCTCGCGCGCCACCTTGAGCGCTGCCGCAGAACGTGGCGCCCGACGGAAATGCCGCAGAAGATGCCCTCCTTGCGCGCCAGTGCGCGCGCCGTCTCGATCGACTCGGCGTCGCTGACCGTGACGACGCGGTGCGGGACACTCGCGGTTGAGCACCGCGGGCACGAAGTCCGGCGTCCAGCCCTGGATCTTGTGCGGCGTGAACGGCTTGCCCGACAGCATCGCGGCCGCCTCGGGCTCGGCGGCGATGATCTGTACATCGGGCCGCGCCAGCCGGATCATCTCGCCGGCGCCCGTCAGCGTGCCGCCGGTGCCCCAGCCGGTCACGAAGTAGTCGAGTCGCCTGCCCGCGAAATCCGACAGGATCTCCGGGCCGGTGGTATTGCGGTGATAGGCGGGATTGGCGGGGTTCTCGAACTGCCGCGCGAGGAACCAGCCGTGCTTTTGCGCGAGCTCCTCGGCCTTGCGTACCATGCCGGTGCCGCGCTCGGCCGCCGGGGTCAGGATCACGCGCGCGCCGAACATGCGCATGATCTTGCGGCGCTCGACCGAGAAGGTTTCGACCATCACCGCGACGAACGGGTAGCCCTTGGCGGCGCACACCATCGCCAGGGCGATGCCGGTGTTGCCGGAGGTCGCTTCGACGACCGTCTGGCCGGGCTTGAGCGCGCCGCGGGCTTCTGCGTCCTCGATGATCGCGATCGCCAGGCGGTCCTTGACCGAGGCGCCGGGATTGAAGAACTCGCACTTGACGTACATCGTGATGCCGGGCGGCGCCAGGTGCCCGATGCGGACGATCGGCGTGCGGCCGATGGTGCCGAGGATGTTCTCGTAAATCATGGGCGCGCCAACCCCCAACGCCCCAGGTAGAGGCCTGGCACTGTAGCCCCCTCGCCCGCGGCTTATCGATAAGTAAGCGGCCATTTTTTGATAACGAATTGTTATGATTAGGTCGGCCCTACTCGTGCCGCATTAGTTACTTCCGCCGGCAGATTTCAGCGGCCGTGACTTAGCTGAACTTCCATCAGCTGCAATACGCCGTCGCAATTGCGCGCCATGGCCTGTCGGTTACGCACGCGGCGATCGGCGCTCGGCACCTCGCAGCCGGCGATCAGCCGCGCGCTCAAGGCGCTGGAGCGCGAGCTCGGCTTCGACCTGTTCGTGCGCGAGGGCCGCGCATTCTCGCGCGTGACCCCGCAGGGCGCCAAGGTGCTCGAGTATGCCAATCGTGCACTGGCCGAAATCGACAGTCTCAAGGCCGTGGCCGCCGACCTGAACCAGGACAATCGCGGCACCCTGTCGATTGCGACCACCCACACCCAGGCGCGTTACGTGCTGCCGCCGGTGGTGCATGCGTTTCGCGAGCGCTACCCGGAGGTCGAGCTGCACCTGCACCAGGGCACCTCGGAGCAGATCGGCGAGATGGTGGCGACCGATCGCGTGCAGCTTGCGATCGCCACCGGCTCGGAGGGGCTGTTCCCGGGGCTGGTACTGCTGCCCGTGTATCGCTGGTATCGCCAGATCATCGTGCTGCGCCATCATCCGCTGGCGAAACTCGAGCGCGTGACCATCCAGGACCTGGCGCAGTATCCGCTGGTCACCTATGTGTTCAGCTTTACCGGATCGTCGTCGCTGCACACGGTGTTTGCGCGCGAGGGCCTGACGCCCGAAAGTAGCCCTCACCGCGCGCGATTCCGACGTCATCAAGACCTACGTGCGGCTGGGGCTCGGGGTCGGCATCGTCGCCAGCGTCGCGATGGACCCGGCGCAGGACAGCGATTTCGCCATCATCGATGCCTCGCACCTGTTTCCGATCCACACCACCTGGATCGGCTTTCGACGCGGCACGCTGCTGCGCAATTTTGGCTACGACTTCATCCAGCTGTTCGGCCCGCATCTGACGCGGCGGCTGGTCGATCGGGCGATTGAGGCACGCGATCTGGACAGCCAGGCGGAGCTGTTTCGCAAGATCTCGCTGCCTTCGCGATGAACGGCGGCGGTGAGCGAGCGGCTGCAGAAGCTGCTGGCCGCGGCCGGTCACGGATCGAGGCGGCAGATCGAGCAGTGGATCCGCGCCGGGCGCCTCACGGTGGATGGGCGTGTCGCGGCGCTCGGTGAGCGCGCTGGGGTCGGCGCCGACATCCGCCTCGATGGCGCACCGCTGCCGCTGCGCGACGGCGCGGCCAGTGCGCGCGAGGTGCTGATCTACCATAAACCCATGGGTGAGGTGACCACGCGCGCCGATCCATCAGGGACGGCCCACGGTGTTCGAACGACTGCCGCGCGCCGCGTGCCGGCCGCTGGATCGTGATCGGCCGGCTCGATGTCAACACCACCGGACTGCTGCTGTTCACCACCGACGGCGCGCTGGCGCATCGGCTGATGCATCCATCGTCGGAGGTCGAGCGCGAATACCTGGTGCGCGTGCGCGGCGCGCCGGGTGCGGCCGTCCTGGCCCGGCTGCGTCAGGGAGTGATGCTGGAGGACGGACCGGCGCGCTTCGACCGCATCGAGCCCGCGCGCGGCGACGACGCCGAAACGGGACAGGCCTCGTTTCGGGTGGTGCTGCATGAGGGCCGCAACCGCGAGGTGCGGCGGCTGTGGCAGGCGGGCGGCTTCGAGGTCATGCGCCTGACGCGCTTGCGCTACGGTTCGGTGCGCCTGCCGCGGGATCTGCGTCCCGGGCAATCGCGCCGGATGGCCGAGTCCGAAGCGGCACGGTTGTGATCGGCCGCTCTATATATGTGCGCCTGGCCCTCGGACTGATGCTCGCAGGGCCGGTGGCAGCCCAGGTTCCCGCCACGGCCGACCAATCCCCGCCGGCAGCCGCGCCGGCAACCGCGCCCGCTGCCTCGTCCCCGGAAGCGGCTCCGACGCCGACTCCGCCGGCGGCGGACCTTCCGGCGCTGGTGCGCATCAGCAGCAGTTTTGAGGTCAAGCACGCCGCGGCGGTGTTGCGGCAGGTGGCCAAGCTCTACAGCGCCGGCTTTGTCCGCAAGGACGCGGAACGGGTGGCCGGGCAGATCGACGCGCTGCCGCCCGAGGTCTCGCGGGTCTGGGATTTCACTGCCACGTATCGGGGCAAGAGCTATGCGCTGCGGGTGCGGGCGCGGCTGGATGAGTTCGGTAACCTCGACCTGGATTTCTTCAGTGCGCCGGAGATGGCGTCCGCGGTGCGCAGTGCGGTCGATCACTATCTGAATTCACGTGGACTCTAGGCGGGCGGCGGGCAGCGCACAAATTCGGCCCGATCTCAGCCGCCAGGGCAGCCCGAAGCGACCCGAAGGGGCCCGACACACTGATTTGGTCCCGGTTGATACCCCGCGGTGAGGTTCAATGGCCCGGTCGGGCCTGAATGAGCGTTCAATTGGCCCGGAATCTGCATTGACAGGCCCGCCAACGGAAATCAGAATACGCGGCTCGTTTTTCGCGGAGGGGTACCCAAGCGGCCAACGGGAGCAGACTGTAAATCTGCCGGCTTACGCCTTCGTAGGTTCGAATCCTACCCCCTCCACCAAGAGGGGGCGGATCGAAAAGCCGGGCAGATTGCAGTGGTCGGGATTGAGTACTTCGGCGTCATCACCAGGCGGGTGTAGTTCAATGGTAGAACCTCAGCCTTCCAAGCTGATGACGTGGGTTCGATTCCCATCACCCGCTCCATTTAGCTTGAGCCAGTGATTACCAGCCGCGGCGGACAGCGGCAGGCTTCGCAGGCCATGGGTGCCGTCCGCCCACGTAGCTCAGTTGGTAGAGCACGTCCTTGGTAAGGACGAGGTCACCGGTTCGATCCCGGTCGTGGGCTCCAGTAAGTTCGTAGTCAAGGTCGTCAGCAGGTCATGAGGAGTCAGTCGTGTCGAAAGAAAAATTTGAGCGCACCAAGCCGCACGTGAACGTGGGGACGATCGGGCATGTGGATCATGGCAAGACGACGCTGACGGCGGCGCTGACGAAGGTGATGGCCGAGACCAACGGCGGCACGTTTGTGGCGTACGACCAGATTGACAAGGCGCCGGAGGAGAAGGCGCGCGGGATCACGATTTCCACGGCGCATGTGGAGTATCAGAGCAAGAACCGGCACTACGCGCACGTGGACTGTCCGGGGCATGCCGACTACGTGAAGAACATGATCACGGGAGCGGCGCAGATGGACGGGGCGATTTTGGTGGTATCGGCGGCGGACGGGCCGATGCCGCAGACGCGCGAGCACATATTGCTGGCGCGCCAGGTGGGGGTGCCCTACATCGTGGTGTTCATGAACAAGGCCGACATGGTGGATGACAAGGAGCTGCTGGAGCTGGTGGAGATGGAGGTGCGCGAGCTGCTCACGACGTACAAGTTTCCTGGCGACAAGACCCCGATTGTCATTGGCTCGGCGCTCAAGGCGCTGGAGGGGGACAAGAGCGAGATTGGGGTGCCGGCGGTGATGAAGCTGGTGGAGGAGATGGACAGTTTCATTCCGGTGCCCAAGCGCGATATTGACAAGCCGTTTTTGATGCCGGTGGAGGATGTGTTTTCGATCTCCGGGCGCGGCACGGTGGTGACCGGGCGCATCGAGCGCGGGATCGTGAAGGTGAACGATGAGGTGGAGATCATCGGGTTGAGGCCGACGAGCAAGACGATCTGCACCGGGGTGGAGATGTTCCGCAAGCTGCTGGATGAGGGGCGAGGCGGGGGACAACGTGGGGGTGCTGCTGCGCGGCACCAAGCGCGAGGAGGTCGAGCGCGGGCAGGTGCTGGCCAAGCCCGGCAGTCATCACCCCGCACACGCAGTTTGAGTGTGAGGTGTACGTGCTGACGAAGGAGGAAGGCGGGCGGCACACGCCGTTCTTCAAGGGCTATCGGCCGCAGTTTTACTTTCGCACCACGGACGTGACCGGGATGATCGAGTTGCCGGGCAACACCGAGATGGTGATGCCGGGGGACAACATCAAGATGACCGTGGAGCTGATCGCCCCGATCGCGATGGAGGAGGGGCTGCGCTTTGCGATCCGCGAGGGCGGCCGCACCGTCGGCGCCGGCGTGGTGTCGAAGATACTGAAGTGATCACAGCAGGCCAGTAGCTCAATTGGCAGAGCGGCGGTCTCCAAAACCGCAGGTTGGGGGTTCGATTCCCTCCTGGCCTGCCAGCTCTCGGTGATGCAGATGTTGGACTTTAGCGGACGGCGATCAACTCGATGAATGAAGCGGTTCCACGATCAAGATGCCGGCGGCGGCGCCGACACCGCCAAGCTCGTGGTGGCGATCCTGCTGGTGCTCGGCGGCATCGTCGCGTTCTATGTGCTGCGCGCGCAGGCCGACTGGCTGCGCTGGGCTGTCGGTGGTTGCCGGCGTCGCACTGGCCGCGGTGCGTGTTCGGCTCATCGCCGCGCGGCCAGGCGTTCTGGTCGTTCGTGGTCGACTCGCGCGTCGAGCTGCGCAAGGTGGTGTGGCCGAACCGTCAGGAAACCGGCATGACGACGGCTGGCGGTGTTCCTGTTTCGTGATCGTCGCGGGCACGTTCTTCTGGGTGCTGGACGTGTTCCTGTCCTGGGCCACTCGATTGTTGACCGGGCAGGGGGGCTGACCGTGGCATTGCGTTGGTACGTGGTCCATGCCTATTCGAATTTCGAGCACCGCGTCGCCGAGGCGCTCAAGGATCGCATCAAGCGCGACGGGCTCGAGGCGAGGTTCGGCGAGATCCTGGTGCCGACCGAGGAAGTGGTCGAGATGCGCGACGGACAGAAGCGGCGCAGCGAGCGCAAGTTCTATCCGGGCTACGTGCTGGTGCAGATGGAGATGGACGAGCAGACCTGGCACCTGGTGCGCGACGTGCCCAAGGTGCTCGGCTTCATCGGCGGCACCAGCGACAAGCCGGCGCCGATCTCCGAGAAGGAGGCGACGCGGATCCTGCAGCGCGTCGAGGAGGGCGTGGACAAGCCGCGTCCGAAGGTGCTGTTTGAGCCGGGGCAGGTGGTGCGCGTGGTGCACGGCCCGTTCAATGATTTCAACGGCGTGGTCGAGAGCGTGAACTACGAGAAGAACCGCTTGCAGGTTGCGGTGCAGATTCTCGGCCGCTCGACGCCGGTGGAGCTCGATTTCTCGCAGGTCGAGAAGGTCTAGGCAATTCAATCGGGGAGCCACGTTTGGCTTCTGGAGACGGTAACAATCGGGGAGCCTAACGGCGCCGGAACCCGAAAGGACGATGAGACATGGCGAAGAAAGTCCAGGGCGTATATCAAGCTGCAGGTGCCCGCGGGCGCTGCCAACCCCTCGCCGCCGATCGGGCCGGCGCTCGGTCAGCAGGGCGTGAACATCATGGAGTTCTGCAAGCAATTCAATGCGCAGACCGGCAAGCTGGAGAAGGGGCTGCCGATACCCACTGTGATTACGGTGTACTCGGACCGCAGCTTCACGTTCATCATGAAGACGCCGCCCGCCTCGGTGCTGATCCGCAAGGCGATCGGCATTGAAAAAGGCAGTGGCACCCCCAATACCGCCAAGGTTGGCAAGATTACGCGCGCGCAGATCGAGGAGATCGCCAAGGCCAAGCAGCCGGACCTGACGGCCGCGGACTTGGCTGCTGCGGTGCGCACCATCGCCGGCAGTGCGCGCAGCATGGGCGTCGACGTGGAGGGCCTCTGACATGCCCGCGACAGCCAAGCGCGCCCAGGCCTGGAAAGCCAAGCTCACGCCGGGCAGGCACTACCCGGTGGACGAGGCGTTGGCGCTGCTCAAGGAATTTGCGACCGCGAAGTTTCCCGAGTCGGTCGACGCGGCGGTCAATCTCGGCATCGACGCCAGCAAGTCGGACCAGCAGGTTCGCGGCTCGACCGTGATGCCGCATGGCACCGGC
The DNA here is from genome assembly GCA_963701975.1 of uncultured Gammaproteobacteria bacterium. Taxonomy (GTDB): domain Bacteria; phylum Pseudomonadota; class Gammaproteobacteria; order Steroidobacterales; family Steroidobacteraceae; genus FEN-1191. The sequence continues at coordinate 378,834 of OY969692.1, read as the reverse complement.
AAGACGGTGCGGGTCGCGGTGTTCACCGGCGGCAAGAATCAGGATGCGGCGCGTGCCGCAGGCGCCGATATCGTGGGGCTCGAGGACCTGGCGGAGAAGGTCAAGGCCGGCGAGATCAATTTCGACGTCGTGATCGCCAGCCCCGACGCGATGCGCGTGGTCGGACAGCTGGGCCAGATCCTGGGGCCGCGCGGATTGATGCCGAACCCGAAGGTCGGAACCGTGACGCCTGATGTGGCGGGCGCGGTCAGAAACGCCAAGGCCGGCCAGGTGCGCTACCGCGTGGACAAGGCCGGCATCGTGCACGCGACGATCGGTCGCGCGAATTTCGAAGCCAGCGCTCTCAAGGAGAACCTGGTGGCGCTGCTCACCGACCTGCAGAAGGCGAAGCCGGCGGCGTCAAAGGGAATTTACGTCAAGCGGATCACCGTGTCCTCGACCATGGGGCCGGGGATCGCGGTGGATCAGGCGAGCCTGGGGCTGTAGCCGCGGGCGCTCGGGTTTTTTTTGGTTTGGTGCGGGCCGGCGCTTCATTGCCGGCCATCATCGAAGACCGCAGGCGAATCCGTCGGGAGTTCCCGAGTGAGATTCTCAATGACTGCCTGCGCAGATGATGGTGACACCTTGCGCCAGGGTCGTCCCTGGTGAGGATCACCGTCTACGGGTGGAACGTCGTGCCGCAAGGCGCGTTCCGAGTTGGGGCTGCCGGGTAACGGTGGTCCCGGGTGATCTTCAAGGCCAGGAGGTTTTGAATGGCTCTTAACCTGGAAGATAAGAAGGCGCTGGTGGCCGAGGTCAGTGAAGTGGCGGCCAAGGCTCAGTCCGTGGTCGCTGCCGAGTACCGCGGCTTGAGCGTGACGCAGATGACAGAGCTGCGTTCGAAGGCGCGGGCGGCGGGCGTGTACATGCGCGTGGTCAAGAACACGCTGGCGCGCAAAGCCGTGGCTGGCACTTCGTTCGAGTGCCTGGGTCCGGTGCTCAAGGGCCCGCTGGTGCTGGCCTTCTCGAAGGATGATCCGGGCGCAGCCGCGCGCGTGGTCAAGGCCTTCTCGAAGGACAACGACAAGCTGGTCGCGACGGCGGTATCGCTCGGCGGGCAACTGCTGTCGGCGAAACAACTGGACCAGGTCGCGAGTCTGCCCACGCGCGAACAGGCGCTGGCGATGCTGATGGGCGTCATGCGGGCGCCGATCCAGAAGCTCGTCGGCACGCTGGCCGCGACACCATCGAAGCTGGTGCGCACGCTCGCTGCGGTGCGCGATCAGAAGCAGGCCCAGGCGGCCTGATCTGATTTCAACAACGTATTTCAGGAGACGACAATGGCTGTATCGAAAGACGAGATCCTCGACGCGATTGGCAAGATGAGCATCATCGAGGTGGTCGAGCTGATCGCCGACATGGAAAAGAAGTTCGGCGTGACCGCGGCGGCCCCGGTGGCGGTGGCGGCGGGTCCGGTGGCGGGCGCGGCGGCGGCTCCGGTCGAGGAGCAGACCGAGTTCACCGTGACGCTCAAGGAGTATCCGGCCGACAAGAAAGTGACCGTGATCAAGGTGATCCGCGAGATCACCGGTCTGGGCCTGAAGGAAGCCAAGGACCTGGTCGAGGGTGCGCCCGCGACCGTCAAGGAAGCCGTGGCCAAGGCCGACGTCGAGAACATCAAGAAGAAGCTCGAAGAAGTCGGCGCCAAGGTGGAAGTCAAATAGCTTCCCGGCGCCGACCTGGGATCGGGGCGCAGGCCCTGGAATCCCGCACCGCGTACGTGCGCGGGAGTGATGCCGGACAGCAACGGCAGCGCCCCCGCGCGCGCGCATTGCGCTTTTCGCGCATGCGTGCATGCATGCCTTTGAGAGGGTGACACGATGGCTTATTCATTTACCGAAAAGAAGCGTATCCGCAAGAACTTCGGCAGGCAGCAGAGCATTCTCGAGGTGCCCTACCTGCTGGCGATACAGCTCGATTCCTACCGCAGCTTCCTCCAGGCGCAGGTGCCCGAGGATGCCCGCCTGGTCACCGGTCTGCATGCGGCATTCAGGAGCGTGTTTCCGATCTCGAGTTACTCCGGCAACGCGGTGCTCGAGTACGTCAACTACCGGCTCGGCGAGCCGGTGTTCGACGTCAAGGAGTGCCAGCTGCGCGGCCTGACCTATGCGGCGCCGCTGCGCGTGAAAGTGCGGCTGGTGGTCTACGACAAGGAAGCCGCCGGCGCCAAGAAACCCATCAAGGACGTGCGCGAGCAGGAGGTCTATCTCGGCGAGTTGCCGCTGATGACCGACAACGGCACCTTCATCGTCAATGGCACCGAGCGCGTGATCGTCTCGCAGCTGCATCGCTCGCCGGGCGTGTTCTTCGATCACGACCGCGGCAAGACCCATTCGTCAGGGAAGCTGTTGTTCTCGGCTCGCATCATTCCCTACCGTGGCTCGTGGCTCGACTTCGAGTTCGACCCGAAGGACTGCGTGTTCGCGCGCATCGATCGGCGGCGCAAGCTCCCGGTGACCATCATCCTGCGCGCACTCGGCATGAGCGAGAGCGACATCCTCGATACCTTCTTCGAGAAGAACACCTTCACCCTCGGCAAGGAATCCACGGCCATGCGGCTGGTGCCGCAGCGCCTGCGCGGCGAGACCGCGACCTTCGAGCTGCGCATCGGCGACCAGGTGATCGTCGAGGAAGGCCGGCGCATCACTGCCCGCCACGTGCGCCAGCTCGAGGATTCGGGCGTCAAGCAGCTGCCGGTTCCGCGCGAGTACCTGCAGGGCAAGGTGCTGGCGCACGACGTGGTCAACACCGACAGCGGCGAGATCATCGCCAAGGCCAACGAGGTGCTGACCGCGGCCAGCCTGCAGAAGCTGGTCGAGGCCGGGATCAGCGAGATCCACACTCTTTACACCAACGATCTGGATCGCGGCCCGTACATCTCGGACACGCTGCGCATCGATCCGACCAAGACGCGCCTGGAGGCGCTGGTCGAGATCTACCGCATGATGCGTCCCGGTGAGCCGCCGACCAAGGATGCGGCCGAGAACCTGTTCAACAACCTGTTCTTCAACCTCGAGCGCTACGACCTCTCGGGCGTGGGCCGCATGAAGTTCAACCGCCGCGTCGGCCGCAAGGAGATCACCGGCTCGCAGATCCTGTCGAAGGACGACATCCTCGACGTGCTCAAGGTGCTGATCGACATCCGCAACGGCAACGGCACGGTCGATGACATCGATCACCTCGGCAACCGCCGCGTGCGCAGTGTCGGGGAGATGGCCGAGAATGCGTTCCGTGTCGGTCTGGTGCGGGTCGAGCGCGCGGTCAAGGAGCGTCTGACGATCGCCGAGTCCGAGCCGCTGATGCCGCAGGAGATGATCAATGCCAAGCCGGTGGCCGCCGCCGTCAAGGAATTCTTCGGCTCCTCGCAGCTGTCGCAGTTCATGGACCAGAACAATCCGCTGTCCGAAGTCACGCACAAGCGGCGCGTCTCGGCGCTCGGCCCGGGCGGCCTGACGCGCGAGCGCGCCGGCTTCGAGGTGCGCGACGTGCACCCGACGCACTACGGGCGCGTGTGCCCGATCGAGACCCCGGAAGGCCCGAACATCGGACTGATCAACTCGTTGTCGGTCTATGCGCGCACCAACCAGTACGGCTTCCTCGAAACGCCCTACCGGCGCGTGGAGAACGGTCGCGTGACCGATCGCATCGATTTCCTGTCGGCGATCGAGGAGGGCGAGTTCGCGATCGCGCAGGCCAATGCGAAGACCGGCGCCGGCGGCGAGCTCGGTGACGAGCTGGTGAGCTGCCGCTACCAGAGCGAATTCACGCTGATGCCGCGCGAGCGCATCAACTACATGGACGTGTCGCCGAAGCAGATCGTCTCGGTAGCCGCATCCCTGATCCCGTTCCTCGAGCACGACGACGCCAACCGCGCGCTGATGGGCTCGAACATGCAGCGTCAGGCGGTGCCGACGCTGCGTTCGCAGACGCCGCTGGTGGGTACCGGCATGGAGCGCCCGGTTGCGATCGACTCCGGCGTGGCCGTGGTCGGCCGTCGTGGCGGCATGGTCGACTCGGTCGATGCCTCGCGCATCGTGGTGCGGGTCAACGACGATGAGACGCTGGCCGGCGAGCCGGGTGTGGATATCTACAACCTGACCAAGTACACGCGCTCGAACCAGAACACCTGCATCAACCAGCGCCCGCTGGTCAATGCCGGGGATTCGATCGCGCGCGGCGACGTGCTGGCCGACGGCCCGTCAACGCATCTCGGGGAACTCGCGCTCGGCCAGAACATGCTGGTCGCGTTCATGCCGTGGAACGGCTACAACTTCGAGGATTCGATCCTGATCTCCGAGCGCGTGGTGCAGGAGGACCGCTTCACGACCATCCACATCGAGGAGCTGACCTGCGTCGCGCGCGACACCAAGCTCGGGCCGGAGGAGATCTCGGCCGACATCCCCAACGTCGGCGATGCCGCGCTCGCCAAGCTCGATGAGGCGGGGATCGCGTTCATCGGCGCCGAGGTGCGGGCCGGCGACATCCTGGTCGGCAAGGTCACGCCCAAGGGCGAGACGCAGCTGACCCCGGAGGAGAAGCTGCTGCGGGCCATCTTTGGCGAGAAGGCCTCCGACGTGAAGGACACCTCGCTGCGGGTGCCGCCCGGCATGGACGGCACCGTGATCGACGTGCGCGTGTTCACCCGCGACGGCATCGAGAAGGATTCGCGCGCCCAGTCGATCGAGAAGGCCGAGATCGAGCGGGTGCGCAAGGACCTGCAGGATCAGCGCCGCATTCTCGAGGAGGACCTGTACCAGCGCGTGCGCGGCATGCTGCTCAATCACACCGCCGCGGGCGGCTCGAAGAAGCTCAAGCCCGGCACGCAGATCACGGCCGAGTATCTGGACAGCCAGCCGCGCGAGGAGTGGTTCCAGATCCGGCTCGATGACGATGAGGCCAACGGGCAGCTCGAGGCCAGCGCCGAGCGGCTGCAGACGCAGCAGAAGGCGTTCGAGAAGCGCCTGGAGGAGAAGCGCGCCAAGATCACCGCGGGCGACGATCTCGCCCCGGGCGTGCTGAAGATGGTCAAGGTGTACCTGGCGGTCAAGCGTCGCGTGCAGCCCGGCGACAAGATGGCCGGACGCCACGGCAACAAGGGCGTGATCTCGACCATCGTGCCGGTGGAGGATATGCCGTACCTCGAGGACGGCACGCCGGTCGATATCGTGCTGAATCCCCTCGGAGTGCCCTCGCGCATGAACGTCGGCCAGGTGCTCGAGACCCACCTCGGCTGGGCGGCGAAGGGACTGGGCCTGAAGATCGGCCGCATGATCGAGGCGCAGGCCGATGCGCGCGAGATGCGCGGCTTCCTGGCGAAGATCTACAACGAGACCGGCGGCCAGAAGGAGCATCTCGATGAGCTGACTGACAAGGAGATCGCGGAACTGGCGCACAACCTGAAGGACGGTGTGCCGATGGCGACCCCGGTGTTCGATGGCGCCAGCGAGAAGGACATCAAGGGCCTGCTGGCGCTGGCGGAAGTGCCGCTGTCGGGCCAGACCTGGCTCTACGACGGGCGCACCGGTGAGCGCTTCGACCGCCAGGTGAGCGTGGGCTACATGTACATGCTCAAGCTCAACCACCTGGTTGACGACAAGATGCATGCGCGCTCGACCGGGCCGTACAGCCTGGTCACGCAGCAGCCGCTCGGCGGCAAGGCGCAGTTCGGCGGCCAGCGCTTCGGCGAGATGGAGGTCTGGGCGCTCGAGGCCTACGGCGCCGCGTACACGCTGCAGGAGATGCTCACGGTCAAGTCCGACGACACCGTCGGCCGCACCGCGATGTACAAGAGCATCGTCGATGGCAACCATGAAATGAAGGCCGGTATGCCCGAGTCCTTCAACGTCCTGGTCAAGGAAATCCGTTCGCTCGGCATCAACATGGAACTCGAGCAGGACTGAGGCTCACGCCTTAAGGTGGAACGCAATGAAAGATCTACTCAAGCTCTTCAAGCAACAGGCCCCGGTCGAGCATTTCGACTCGATCAAGATCGGCCTGGCCTCGCCGGAGATGATCCGGGCCTGGTCCTATGGCGAGGTCCGCAAGCCCGAGACCATCAACTACCGCACCTTCAAGCCGGAGCGGGACGGGCTGTTCTGCGCCAAGATCTTCGGGCCGGTCAAGGACTACGAGTGCCTGTGCGGCAAGTACAAGCGCCTGAAGCACCGCGGCGTGGTGTGCGAGAAGTGCGGCGTCGAAGTCACGCAGTCCAAGGTGCGCCGCGAGCGCATGGGTCACATCGAGCTCGCCAGCCCGGTGGCGCACATCTGGTTCCTCAAGTCGCTGCCTTCGCGCATCGGCCTGATGCTCGACATGACGCTGCGCGAGATCGAGCGCGTGCTGTATTTCGAAGCCTTCGTCGTGATCGATCCGGGCATGACGCCGATGCAGCGCGGCCAGCTGCTGACCGACGAGATGTACCTCGAGGCGATCGAGGAGCATGGCGATGAATTCGATGCGCGCATGGGCGCCGAGGCCGTGTACGAGCTGCTGCGCACGATGGACCTCAAGGCCGAGGTCATCAAGGTGCGCGAGGACATGGGCGCCACCGCCTCCGAGACCAAGCTCAAGCGCCTGTCCAAGCGCCTGAAGCTGATCGAATCGTTCATCGAGTCGGGCAACAAGTCCGAGTGGATGGTCATGACCGTGCTGCCGGTGCTGCCGCCGGACCTGCGGCCGCTGGTGCCGCTCGATGGCGGCCGCTTTGCGACCTCGGATCTGAACGACCTGTACCGCCGCGTCATCAACCGCAATAACCGCCTGCGCCGGCTGCTCGAGCTGTCGGCCCCCGACATCATCGTGCGCAACGAGAAGCGCATGCTGCAGGAAGCGGTCGATGCGCTGCTCGACAACGGCCGCCGTGGACGCGCGATCACCGGCACCAACCGCCGGCCGCTCAAGTCGCTGGCCGACATGATCAAGGGCAAGCAGGGGCGGTTTCGTCAGAACCTGCTCGGCAAGCGCGTGGACTACTCGGGCCGCTCGGTCATCGTCGTGGGCCCGACGCTGCGCCTGCACCAGTGCGGGCTGCCGAAGAAGATGGCACTCGAGCTGTTCAAGCCGTTCATTTTCCACAAGCTGCAGCTGCGCGGCGAGGCCTCGACCATCAAGGCGGCCAAGCGCCTGGTCGAGCGCGAGGGGCCGGAGGTCTGGGACATTCTCGAAGAGGTGATCCGCGAGCATCCGGTGCTGCTCAACCGCGCACCGACGCTGCACCGCCTGGGGATCCAGGCGTTCGAACCGGTGCTGATCGAGGGCAAGGCGATCCAGCTGCACCCGCTGGTGTGCACCGCGTTCAACGCCGACTTCGACGGCGACCAGATGGCGGTGCACGTGCCGCTGTCGCTGGAAGCGCAGCTCGAGGCACGGGCACTGATGATGTCGTCGAACAACATCCTGTCGCCGGCCAACGGCGATCCGATCATCGTGCCCTCACAGGACGTGGTGCTCGGCCTGTACTACCTGACGCGCGAGCGCATCGGGGCGACCGGCGAAGGCATGTTCTTCACCGACGTGCAGGAAGCGCATCGCGCCTATGAGAGTCGCACGGTCGACCTGCAGGCGCGCATCAAGGTGCGCCTGCGCGAGTATGTGATGGACAACGGCGCGCTGAAGCCGCGCCGGCGCCTGGTGGCGACCACGATCGGGCGCGCACTGCTGTCGGAGATCCTGCCGCGCGGCCTGCCGTTCGACCTGATCAACCAGGACATGACCAAGAAGGTGATCTCGGCCTGCATCAACGCCTGCTATCGCGCGCTGGGTCTGAAGGAGACCGTGATCTTCGCCGATCAGCTGATGTATATGGGATTTCATTACGCAACGCGCTCCGCGGTGTCCTTCGGCATCGACGACATCGTGATTCCGGAGCAGAAGACCAAGCTGGTGGCGGCGGCCGATCGCGAGGTCAAGGAGATCCAGGAGCAGTACTCCTCGGGCCTGGTAACCAACGGCGAGCGCTACAACAAGGTGGTCGACATCTGGTCGCGGGCCAACGACCAGGTCGCCAAGGCGATGATGGAGAAGCTCGGCACCGAGGAGGCGACCGACAGCAAGGGGGCGCAGCACCGGCAGAAGTCGTTCAACTCGATCTTCATGATGGCCGACTCGGGCGCCCGCGGCTCGGCAGCGCAGATCCGCCAGCTCGCGGGCATGCGTGGCCTGATGGCCAAGCCCGACGGCTCGATCATCGAGACGCCGATCACGGCGAACTTCCGTGAAGGCCTGAACGTGCTGCAGTACTTCATCTCGACGCACGGCGCGCGCAAGGGTCTGGCCGATACGGCGCTCAAGACCGCGAACTCGGGCTACCTGACCCGTCGCCTGGTCGACGTCGCGCAGGACCTGGTGGTGACCGAAGAGGATTGCGGCACCACCAACGGGCTGGCGATGGCGCCGCTGGTCGAAGGCGGCGACGTGGTCGAGGGCCTCGGCGAGCGTGTGCTCGGCCGCGTGGTCGCGACCGACGTGCAGAAGCCCGGCAAGGAGGAGGTGCTGGTGGCCGCCGGCACGCTGCTCGATGAGCAGGCGGTGCGGCTGCTCGAGCAGGAGGGCGTCGACCAGATCCAGGTGCGCTCCCCGATCACCTGCACCACGCGCTACGGCGTGTGCTCCAACTGCTACGGACGCGATCTGGCGCGTGGCCGGCTGATCAACATCGGCGAGGCGGTCGGGGTGATCGCGGCGCAGTCGATCGGCGAGCCCGGCACGCAGCTCACGATGCGCACCTTCCACATCGGCGGCGCGGCCTCCCGGGCCGCGGCGGCCAGCAGCGTGGAGATCCGCAACAAGGGTACTCTTCGTTTCCACCGCATCAAGACCGTGGAGCACGAGAAGGGGCACCTGGTTGCGGTGTCGCGCTCGGGCGAGATCGGCGTGGTCGACGAGTTCGGCCGCGAGCGCGAGCGCTACAAGATCCCGTATGGTGCGACCATCAACTCAAAGGAAGGCGCCAAGGTCACGGGCGGACAGGTGGTGGCCACCTGGGATCCGCACACCCACCCGGTGGTGACCGAGGTCGCGGGTTTCATCAAGTTCCAGGACTTCGTCGACGGCCTGACCGTGGCGACGCAGGTCGATGAGGTGACCGGACTGTCCAGCACCGTGATGCTCGATTCCAAGCAGCGCGGCGGCAAGGACCTGCGTCCGACCATCAAGCTGCTCAATGCCAAGGGCAAGGAAGTCACCTTCGCGCATACCAACATTCCGGCGGTGTATACGCTGCCGATGGGCGCGCTGGTGAACCTCGAGGACGGCGCCAAGGTGTCGGTCGGCGACATCATCGCGCGCATCCCGCAGGAATCGTCCAAGACGCGTGATATCACCGGCGGTCTGCCGCGGGTGGCCGATCTGTTCGAGGCCAGAAAGCCGAAGGATCCGGCGATCCTGGCCGAGAAGAGCGGCACCGTGAGCTTCGGCAAGGAGACCAAGGGCAAGCGCCGGCTGGTCATCACCAGCGACGACGGCGAGAAGTACGAGGAGCTGATCCCGAAGTGGCGCCAGCTCAACGTGTTCGAAGGCGAGACCGTGGAGCGCGGTGAGGTGATCGCCGATGGCGAGCCCAATCCGCACGACATCCTGCGGCTGCAGGGCGTCGAGGCGCTGGCGAACTACCTGGTGCGCGAGATCCAGGACGTCTACCGGCTGCAGGGCGTCAAGATCAACGACAAGCACATCGAGGTGATCATCCGCCAGATGCTGCGCAAGACCGAAGTGGTCGCCGCCGGGGAGACCAGCCTGCTGCGCGGTGAGCAGATCGACCGCTCGCGCGCGCTCGACATCAATGATCGGATCGAGACCGACGGCAAGCAGGCGGCGCGGCTGCAGCCGGTGCTGCTGGGCATCACCAAGGCCTCGCTCGCGACCGAGTCGTTCATCTCGGCGGCCTCGTTCCAGGAGACCACGCGCGTGCTGACCGAAGCGGCGGTGCGCGGTCTGAAGGATGACCTGCGCGGCCTGAAGGAGAACGTCATCGTCGGCCGGCTGATTCCGGCGGGCACCGGCTTTGCGGCCCACGCGCACCGGCGGCGCAAGCTCGACGAGAGCGGGCGGCGCAGCTTCATGGACGTCGGCGGCGCGGTCGGCGACATGGACGATGTCAGCGTCGGCGAGGAAGAGAGCGCCGCAGGCTAGTCCGCGGCGGGCGAAGCCCGTCCGCGCTGGTCGTGGAGCGGCGGGGATTTCGTGGCGCAGCGGCGCGTGAGCCGCTGCGCTGCGGAATTTCAGAGCGACTCGCGCTGAGAGTGATCGTGACGATTTCCATCGTGCGCATGCGCTGTTAGCGCGCTTTCTTCGAGCGCGTTATGTCGAAGCGGCTCGAGGGTGCGGCGCTCGCATCGACCTGATGCGAATGCGATGCAAGCGGGACCATAAGATTTTGCGATGACAGGTGTCACAGCCGTTGATGCAACGCGCGGAATGCGACATTATGAGTCGCAGGTCTCACTCCACCTGGGCAGGCTTCGCATTATGCCCAATTCGGCTGCAGCTTCGAATCAACGCGCGGCACCACCTCGTTGGAACGCGGCGCGGCTGATGGAATATTCGGAGCGCCACCTGACCCTCACCGCGCGTTCCGGCGCCACCAGTGAGGCGCAGCTCGCCTCGCGCCTGCTCGAGAATGTGCAGCTGTATCGCAGCTGGGAGCACACGCATGGCCGGCTGATGCAGACCGTGGCCGCGGCCCCGCGGCAGACCGCGCCGATCGAGCTGCGCAAGGTCGCGTTCCTGACGCTGCACCGCAAGGCGCCGTTCGAGTATCTGCGCGACCGCCACGTGACGGGTCTGGCGCGCCGCCAGCTGATCCGGGCGCTGTTCGGGGCCCAGCAATCCTACGGGCGCTCGCTGGTGCGCGAGCACGAGGCCTACGTGAGCTCCGCCTGCAGCCTGCTGTGCACCGACTCGCTGTGCCAGGTGGTGCTCGGCGATGAAGCCTTCTGCGAGGCGCTGGAGAAGTACGAGGGCGCCTACGCCGAATACTATCGCGCCTATTGCGATTCGCTGCTGGCCGAACAGGCCGGCGAGGTCGCGCCGATGAGCGCGCTGTTGCCGTACCTGCGCTACCAGCTCAAGATCCTGCGCGACCACATGCTCGCCGGGGCCCATCAGCAGACCATCTACCAGGATCTGCAGGCTCTGTACGCCGCCAGCGGCGATACGCAGAAACTCCCGATTCTGCATCCGCCGCAGTAACCGACCCATCGCGGTCCGCGCACCGCCCTGAAGGCCGCTCCCAGGCCTTGATGGGGGTCGCGTCGGTCTATACCCTGCGCGCCCCGTCATGCTCAACTTTTCGAACCTGAGCCTGCGCCGCGGCAAGCGGCTGCTGTTCACCGGTGCCACCTTCAGCCTGTTCCGCGGCGAGAAGGTCGGGGTCACTGGCGAGAACGGCAGCGGCAAGTCGAGCCTGCTGGCGCTGGTGCGCGGCGAACTGACGCCCGAGGTCGGCAGCTTCGACATGCCCGCGCAGCTCTCGGTGGCGCATGTGTCGCAGGAGCTCGCGGCGAGCGAGCGCGAGGCGATCGAGTTCGTGCTCGACGGCGACGCGGAACTGCGCGCGATCGAGCGTGCGCTTAGCGACGCCGAGCAGGCCGATGACGGGGTGCGCCTGGGCGAGCTGCACGGCCGTTACGCGGGCATCGGCGGCTACGACGCGGCGAGCCGCGCCGCGCAGCTGATGCACGGGCTGGGCTTCGTGAGCGACGACGAGCGGCGCCCGGTCAGTGCGTTCTCGGGTGGCTGGCGCGTGCGGTTGAATGTCGCGCAGGCGCTGATGTGCCGTTCCGACCTGCTGCTGCTCGATGAGCCGACCAATCACCTCGACCTGGATGCGATCGTCTGGCTCGAGGGCTGGCTCACCGCCTATCCGGGCACGCTGCTGATGATCTCGCACGACCGCGAATTTCTCGATCGCGTGGTGGATCGGATCGTGAACATCGAGCACGGCCAGGTGCATGCGTATCGCGGCAATTACTCCTCGTTCGAGGAACAACGGGCCACCGAATTGTCGCAGCAGGCGGCGCTGTACGCGCGCCAGCAGCGCGAGATCCGGCACATGGAATCGTTCGTTGAGCGCTTCCGCGCCAAGGCCAGCAAGGCGCGCCAGGCGCAGAGCCGCCTCAAGGCGCTCGAACGTATGCAGCGCATCGCGCCGGCGCATGTGGACAGCGCCTTCGAATTTTCGTTCGCACGACCCGACAAGCTGCCGCGCCCGCTGCTGGCACTCGAACAGCAGGCGGCCGGCTATGACGGCCGCCCCGTGATCGAAGGTCTCAGCCTGACCATCGGGCCGGGCGACCGGCTGGCGCTGCTGGGTCGCAACGGTGCCGGCAAGTCCACGGTGATGAAGCTGCTGGCGGGCGTTCTGGTGGCACTCTCGGGCACCCGCACCGAGGCCCGGGACCTGCGCATCGGCTACTTCGCGCAGCATCAGCTCGAGCAGTTGCGCGTCGCGGACTCCCCGCTGCAGCACCTGAGCGCGCTGAGCGAGGCCGCAGGCAGGCGCTCGCCTGAGGCCGACCTGCGAGACTTTCTGGCCGGGTTCGGTTTCCGGGGTGATCGCGTGTTCGAGCCGGTGGCTCCGTTTTCCGGCGGCGAGAAGGCGCGGCTGGTGCTCGCGCTGCTGGCCTACCAGCGGCCTAACCTGCTGCTGCTCGATGAGCCGACCAATCACCTCGACCTGGAGATGCGCCAGGCGCTGGCGGTTGCGCTGCAGGAGTACGAGGGCGCGGTCGTGCTGGTGTCGCACGACCGGCACCTGCTGCGCGTGGTCGCCGATGAACTGCTGCTGGTGCATCAGCGCCACGTGACGCCGTTCGACGGCGACCTCGAGGACTATGCGCGCTGGCTCGCGACCGGCGGCGGCCCGGCGGCGGCCCCCGGCGATGCCACCACGCCTGACGCGCGCAAACAGCGCAAGCGGGCGCAGGCCGAGCAGCGTGCAGCCCTGGGACCGATGAAGGCGGCGCTGGCCGAGCAGGAGCGGGAGCTGGAGCGGCTGCTGGCCCGGCGCAGCGAGATCGAGCGCGAACTGGCGCTGCCGCCGGCGCAGTCCGCGACTGATCGCAAGCGGCTCGCCGAGCTGATGCAGCAACAGGCGCAGCTCAGCAAGCGGATCCAGGGGGTCGAAAGCGCCTGGATCGAGGCCGCGGCGCGCCTGGAGACACTTGCTGCGCGGCAGCAAGACGTTGACTAAACACGGTTCGCTACCTAGAATCGCCGGCCTTTGTCGGTCCGGCCCAACGACGGCCCGGCCGCCAAACCGTGATTCGAGACGCCGGGCCGTCCCCTCTCAGGGGACGGCCCGGCGCTTCTCATACGCCGCATCATCATTCGATCTGAGAATGCTGGAGTTTGAATGGCCACCACCGGTCAGTTGATTCGTCAGCCGCGCCAGTCCAAAGCCGAGAAGACCAAGGTCCCGGCACTCGGTGCGTCGCCGCAGAAGCGCGGTGTGTGCACGCGCGTCTACACCACTACGCCGAAGAAGCCGAACTCGGCGTTGCGCAAGGTCGCGCGCGTGCGCCTGACCAACGGCTACGAGGTGTCGAGCTACATCGGCGGCGAGGGCCACAATCTGCAGGAGCACTCGGTGGTGCTGATCCGCGGCGGTCGCGTCAAGGACCTGCCGGGCGTGCGTTATCACACGGTGCGCGGCACGCTCGACTGTGCCGGCGTCGGCAATCGCAAGCAGGGCCGGTCGAAGTACGGCGCCAAGCGGCCGAAGAAATAACGAGGTAGCCAACCATGTCCCGTCGCGCCGCGGCCCCGAGCCGCACCATTCTGCCGGACCCGAAATTCAACAGCGAGATGCTGGCGAAGTTCATGAACGTCGTGATGCACAGCGGCAAGAAGTCGGCCGCCGAGCACATTCTCTATGGGGCCGTGGAGCGCATTGCCGAGAAGACCGGCCGCCAGGGTGCCGAGGCGCTCGAGCTGCTCTCGCAGGCGCTCGACAACGTCAAACCCGTGGTCGAGGTGAAGTCACGCCGCGTCGGCGGCGCGACCTACCAGGTGCCGGTCGAGGTGCGCGCCAGCCGCCGCCAGACGCTGGCGATGCGCTGGGTGATCGAGGCGGCGCGCGAACGCAGCGAGAAGTCGATGGCGTTCCGCCTGGCGCACGAACTGCTCGATGCGGCCGAGAACCGCGGCGCGGCGGTGCGCAAGCGCGAGGACACGCACCGCATGGCGGAGGCCAACAAGGCCTTCGCGCACTACCGCTGGTAAGCCGTTCCGCGGGACTTCACAGGAGGAAATCTTGGCACGCGTCACGCCCATTGAGCGCTACCGGAACATCGGCATCTCGGCGCATATCGACGCCGGAAAGACGACCGCGACCGAGCGCATCCTGTTCTACACCGGCGTGTCGCACAAGATCGGCGAGGTGCATGACGGGGCGGCGGTCATGGACTACATGGAACAGGAGCAGGAGCGCGGCATCACGATCACCTCGGCCGCGACCACGTGCTTCTGGAAGGGCATGGACAAGACCTTCCCCGAGCACCGCATCAACATCATCGATACGCCGGGACACGTCGACTTCACCATCGAGGTCGAGCGCTCGCTGCGCGTACTCGACAGCGCCGTGGCCCTGTTCGATTCGGTCGCGGGCGTGCAGCCGCAGTCGGAGACCGTCTGGCGGCAGATGAACCGCTATGCCGTGCCGCGCATCGCGTTCGTCAACAAGATGGACCGGGCCGGCGCGAACTTCCTGCGCTGCGTGGACATGATCCGCACCCGGCTGCGCGCCAACCCGGTGCCGATTCAGCTGCCGATCGGCGCCGAGGACGACTTCGAGGGCGTGGTCGACCTCGTCAAGATGAAGGCGATCTACTGGGACATGGAAACCCAGGGCATGAAGTTCGAGTACCGGGATATACCGTCGGCGCTGCGGGCCGAGTGCGAGGCGCAGCGCGCCAAGATGATCGAGGCAGCGGCCGAAGGCGATGATGAATTGCTGCACAAGTACCTCGAGGGTGAGCCGCTGACGCAGGACGAGATCAAGCGCGGCCTCAGGGCGCGCGCCATCAAGAACGAAATCGTGCTGTGCACCTGCGGCTCGGCGTTCAAGAACAAGGGCGTGCAGGCGCTGCTCGATGCGGTGATCGAGTTCATGCCCTCGCCGATCGACATGCCGGACGTCAAGGGCATCGACCCGGACGGCGAGCCGATCACGCGCAAGGCCGACGACAATGAGCCGTTCGCCGCGCTGGCGTTCAAGATCCTCAACGACCCGTTCGTCGGCAACCTGACGTTCTTTCGCGTTTACTCTGGCACGCTGAACTCGGGCGACACCGTGTACGTGCCGACCAAGGACCGCAAGGAGCGCATCGGCCGCCTGCTGCAGATGCATGCCAACGAGCGCGGCGAGATCAAGGAGGTGCGCGCCGGGGATATCGCCGCGGCGGTCGGCCTCAAGGACGTGATCACCGGGGATACGCTGTGCGACCTCGACAAGGTCATCACGCTCGAGAAGATGGTGATCCCGATCCCGGTGATCCAGGTCGCGGTCGAGCCCAAGACCAAGGCCGACCAGGAGAAGATGGGCATGGCGTTGCAGCGCCTGGCGAAGGAAGACCCGTCATTCCGCGTCTCCACCGACGAGGAGTCGGGCCAGACGCTGATCGCCGGCATGGGCGAGCTGCACCTCGAGATCATCGTCGATCGCATGAAGCGCGAGTTCAAGGTCGAGGCCAACGTCGGCAAACCGCAGGTGGCCTATCGCGAGACCATTCGCGGCACGGTCGAGTCCGAAGGCAAGCACGTCAAGCAGTCCGGCGGCCGCGGTCAGTACGGCCACGTGTGGCTCAAGATCGAGCCGAACGAGACCGGCAAGGGCAATGAATTCAAGAACGGCATCGTCGGTGGCACCGTGCCGCGCGAATTCATTCCGGCGGTCGAGAAGGGCGTCAAGGAGGCCTGCGAGACCGGCGTCATGGCGGGCTATCCGGTCGTCGATGTGAAGGTCACGCTGATCGACGGTTCCTACCACGACGTCGACTCGGACGAGATCTCGTTTCGCATGGCGGCGATCTTCGGCTTCAAGGACGGTTTCCGGCGCGCCAAGCCGGTGATCCTGGAGCCGATCATGAAGGTCGAAGTGGTGACGCCCGAGGACTACATGGGCGACGTGATCGGCGACCTGAATCGCCGGCGCGGACAGATCATGAGCATGGAGGACACTCCGGCGGGCAAGACCGTCACCGCCGAAGTGCCGTTGGCCGAGATGTTCCAGTACGCGACCACGGTGCGCTCGATGAGCCAGGGGCGCGCGACGTTCACGATGGAGTTCGCCAAGTACATGGAAGTGCCGGCGAACATTGCGGAGACGATCATTAAGAAGTGATCGCTGCCATATCGGCAGGTACCAGTTGTTGGCCGACTCGGCAATGCTCGAGGCGGCGATTGCGTGTAGATAGCGAGATCTAGAGGTTACGTGTATGTCCAAGGAAAAATTTGAGCGCACCAAGCCGCACGTGAACGTGGGGACGATCGGGCATGTGGATCATGGCAAGACGACGCTGACGGCGGCGCTGACCAAGGTGATGGCCGAGACCAACGGCGGCACGTTTGTGGCGTACGACCAGATTGACAAGGCGCCGGAGGAGAAGGCGCGCGGGATCACGATTTCCACGGCGCATGTGGAGTATCAGAGCAAGAACCGGCACTACGCGCACGTGGACTGTCCGGGGCATGCGGACTACGTGAAGAACATGATCACGGGAGCGGCGCAGATGGACGGGGCGATACTGGTGGTATCGGCGGCGGACGGACCGATGCCGCAGACGCGCGAGCACATATTGCTGGCGCGCCAGGTGGGGGTGCCCTACATCGTGGTGTTCATGAACAAGGCCGACATGGTGGATGACAAGGAGCTGCTGGAGCTGGTGGAGATGGAGGTGCGCGAGCTGCTCACGACGTACAAGTTTCCTGGCGACAAGACCCCGATTGTCATTGGCTCGGCGCTCAAGGCGCTGGAGGGGGACAAGAGCGAGATTGGGGTGCCGGCGGTGATCAAGCTGGTGGAGGCGATGGACAGTTTCATTCCGGTGCCCAAGCGCGATATTGAGAAGCCGTTTTTGATGCCGGTGGAGGATGTGTTTTCGATATCCGGGCGCGGCACGGTGGTGACCGGGCGCATCGAGCGCGGGATCGTGAAGGTGAACGATGAGGTGGAGATCATCGGGTTGAGGCCCACGAGCAAGACGATCTGCACCGGGGTGGAGATGTTCCGCAAGCTGCTGGATGAGGGGCGAGCGGGGGACAACGTGGGGGTGCTGCTGCGCGGCACCAAGCGCGAGGAGGTCGAGCGCGGTCAGGTGCTGGCCAAGCCCGGGTCGATCACCCCGCACACGCAGTTTGAGTGTGAGGTGTACGTGCTGACGAAGGAGGAAGGCGGGCGGCACACGCCGTTTTTCAAGGGCTATCGGCCGCAGTTCTACTTTCGCACCACGGACGTGACCGGGATGATCGAGTTGCCGGGCAACACCGAGATGGTGATGCCCGGGGACAACATCAAGATGACCGTGGAGCTGATCGCCCCGATAGCGATGGAGGACGGGCTGCGCTTTGCGATCCGCGAGGGCGGCCGCACCGTCGGCTCCGGCGTGGTGTCGAAGGTTCTCAAGTAACGACTGTCAAAGGTAGTGGACCATGGCTAACCAGAACATCCGCATCAGGCTGAAGGCGTTCGACCATCGCCTGATCGACAACTCGGCGAGGGAAATCGTCGATACGGCGCGCCGGACCGGCGCAACCGTGCGTGGCCCGGTGCCGCTGCCGACCAAGATGGAGCGCTTCACGCTGCTGATCTCGCCGCACGGCGACAAGGACGCGCGTGACCAGTACGAGCTGCGCACCCACAAGCGGCTGATGGACATCATGAACCCGACCGACAAGACCGTGGATGCACTGATGCGCCTGGAATTGCCGGCCGGCGTGGACGTACAGATCCGGTTGAACTGAAGGGTCAAACTGCTATACTGCGCGGCCTTTTTCCACCCGCCTGAACTGCCTTCGAAGCGGCTTTCGGCGGCCCTGCCCTGATCGACAATCGGGGCGGATTGATCGGGCGAGGTTGGCCGGCTCAGTTGCGGCCAAGACCACTCGAGAGCAACGGCGCCTTGTGCGCTGCCCTCCTGTAGTCATACCTGCAAATGAGTCGGCTCGCGCCCGCGCGGTGCGCGCCCATTGAGAGGAAGTGTCATGGCTATTGGTCTGGTCGGCCGCAAGTGCGGCATGACGCGCATCTTCACGGACGCGGGTGAATCCGTGCCCGTGACCGTGGTCGAGGCGCTGCCGAACCGCGTAACCCAGGTCAAGTCGGTCGAGACCGACGGCTATCGCGCGGTGCAGGTCAGCTTCGGCAAGCGTCGTCCGCAGCTGCTGAGCAAGGCGGCTGCGGGTCACTTTGCCAAGGCCAAGGTCGAGCCGGGTCGCGGGCTGATCGAATTTCGTCTGGGCGGCGACGACAATGCCGACCTCAAGCCCGGCAGCGAGCTCAAGGTCGACCTGTTCACCGAGGGCCAGGCCGTCGATGTCACCGGCGTGACCATCGGCAAGGGCTACGCCGGCGTCATGAAGCGTCACAATTTCGCGGGCGGCATGGCCTCGCACGGCGCCTCGGTGTCGCATCGGGTGCCCGGCTCGATCGGCCAGCGCCAGACCCCGGGTCGCGTGTTTCCAGGCAAGCGCATGTCGGGCCACATGGGCGTGATCCGCCGCACCACTGAGAACCTCAAGGTCGTCGGCGTGGATACCAAGCGCAATCTGCTGCTGATTCGCGGCGCCGTGCCGGGCTCGGAAGGCGGCGACGTGGTGGTCCGCGCCTCGGTGAAGGCGCTGCGCCGTGCGGCGCGCAAGACCGTTCAGCCTCACAAGAAGTCATCGCCATGAAGCTCAAAGTTGCCAATGGCGGTGCCGAGCTCGCCGTGTCCGACGAGAACTTCGGCCACGCCTACAACCCGTCGCTGGTGTTCCAGGTGGTCAATGCGTACCTGGCGGCCGGCCGTTCGGGCACCAAGGCGCAGAAGACCCGGGCCGAGGTTCGCGGCGGCGGCAAGAAGCCGCACGCCCAGAAGGGCACCGGGTCGGCGCGCGCCGGCTCGATCCGCAGCCCGATCTGGGTCGGCGGCGGGCGCACCTTTGCCGCGCAGCCGCGTGATTTCACCCAGAAGGTCAATCGCAAGATGTATCGCGGCGCGATCCGCTCGATGCTCTCGGAGCTGGTGCGCCAGGATCGGCTGGTGGTGACGGCCTCGTTCGCGGTCGACAAGCCTAAGACCAAGCTGCTGCTGCAGCAGCTCAAGTCGCTCGCGCTCGAGGACGTGCTGATCATCGTCGAGGCGGCCGACGAGAAGCTCACGCTGGCGGCGCGCAACCTGCCGAACGTGGAACTGCTGGCGGCATCGGCCATCAATCCGGTGAGCCTGGCGCGCCACGACAAGGTGCTGGCGACCGTCGGCGCCGTAAAAATGCTCGAGGAGCGCCTGCAATGACCGCGACGCGCAAGCCGCTCGGCAAGGAAGGCCTGATGAACGTGCTGCTCGCGCCGCACGTGACCGAGAAGAGCTCGCTCGGGCTGCAGGAGCGCAACCAGTACGCGTTCCGCGTGCGCCGCGATGCGACCCGCACCGACGTGCGCCGCGCGGTGGAACTGATGTTCGAGGTCAAGGTCGAGGGCGTGCAGGTACTCAACGAGTCGGGCAAGAAGCGTCGCTTCGGCGCGCGCAGCGGCCGCACGCAGGACTGGAAGAAGGCCTACGTGCGCCTGGCAGCCGGCCAGAGCATCGACTACGAGGCGCAGGCCCAGTCGCAGGCCAAGCGCTGATCGCGCAAAGGATGAGCCCACATGGCCCTGGTTAAACTCAAGCCCACATCGCCCGGTACGCGCTTCCAGGTGCGTATCAGCAAGAGCCATCTGTACAAGGGTGGCCCGTACGAGCCGCTGACCGTTGCGCAGGGCAAGACCGGCGCGCGCAATCACTTCGGCCGCATCACCACGCGTCACATCGGCGGCGGTTCGCGCCAGAAGTACCGCCTGATCGACTTCCGGCGCGACAAGGACGGCGTCGGTGCCGTGGTCGAGCGCATCGAATACGATCCGAATCGCACCGCGCACATCGCGCTGCTGCTGTACGCCGACGGCGAGCGTCGCTACATCCTCGCCCCCAAGGGGGTCAGGGACGGCGACGAGCTGCGTTCGGGCAGCGAGGCGCCGATCAGGCCCGGCAACGCGATGGCGCTGCGCCACATCCCGGTCGGCTCGGTGGTGCACAACATCGAACTCAAGCCCGGCCGCGGCGGCCAGCTGGCGCGCAGCGCCGGCGGCTCGGCGCAGTACACCTCGCGCGAGGGCGTGCATGCCTTCATCCGGCTCAAGTCCGGCGAGACGCGCAAGGTGCACATCGACTGCCGCGCGACGCTCGGCGAGCTCAGCAACGACGAGCACAACCTGCGCAAGTACGGCAAGGCGGGTGCGCTGCGCTGGATCGGCGTACGCCCGACGGTGCGCGGCCTGGCGATGAATCCGGTCGATCACCCGCACGGCGGCGGTGAGGGCAAGTCCGGCCAGGGCAACCCGCACCCGGTGTCGCCCTGGGGATGGAACACCAAGGGCAAGAAGACCCGCCGTAACAAGCGCACCAGCAACATGATCGTGCAGCGGAGGAACTAAGCGTGCCGCGTTCGTTGAAGAAAGGACCGTTCGTGGATCTGCACCTGGCCAAGAAGGTGCAGACCGCCGTGCAGAAGAGCGATCGCCGGCCGATCAAGACCTGGTCGCGCCGCTCGATGGTCGTGCCCGACATGGTCGGCCTGACGCTCGCGATTCACAACGGCCGGCAGCACATTCCGGTGCTGGTGACCGAGAACATGGTGGGCCACAAGCTCGGCGAGTTCTCCCCGACGCGCCTGTTCAAGTCGCATTCCGGCGACCGCAAAGTAACCACCACCACGGAGTAATGCGATGCAGGTAACCGCACGATTGCGCTATGCGCGCATCTCGCCGCAGAAATGCCGGCTGGTGGCCGACACCGTGCGTGGCAAGGGCGTGGGCAACGCGCTGCGACCCTGAAATTCATGCCGAAGAAGGGCGCGCGACTGGTGCTGCAAGGTGCTGGAATCGGCGATCGCCAACGCCGAGAACAATCTCGGCGCGGATATCGACGAGCTCAAGGTGACGCGCATCGAGATCGATACCGCGCCGATGCTCAAGCGCTTCGCGGCGCGCGCCAAGGGGCGCGGCAACCGCATCGTCAAGCGCAACAGCCACATCACGCTCGAAGTCGGCGACGGCAAGAAGGACTAGCCAATGGGCCAGAAAGTCAATCCGCTCGGCATACGCCTGGGCATCACGCGCGACTGGACCTCGAAGTGGTATGCATCGAAGAAGCAGTTTCCGCTGCTGGTGCACACCGACTTTCGCGTGCGCGAGTTCCTGAAGAAGAAGCTGGCCGACGCCTCCGTGAGCCGCATCATGATCGAGCGGGCGGCCAAGAAGGTCAACATCACGATCCAGACCGCGCGTCCCGGCATCGTGATCGGCAAGAAGGGCGAGGATATCGAGAAGCTGCGCGCCGAGACCGCGAAGCTGCTGGGCATGGCGATGCTCGACGTGCGGCTGAACATCTCCGAGATCCGCAAGCCCGAGCTCGATGCGCAGCTGGTCGCCGAGAGCATCGCGCAGCAGATCGAGAAGCGCGTGATGTTCCGCCGCGCGATGAAGCGCGCGGTGATGAGCACCATGCGCAGCGGCGCGCTGGGCATCAAGGTGCGCATGTCGGGCCGCCTGAACGGCTCCGAGATTGCGCGCACCGAGTGGTATCGGGAGGGGCGCATTCCGCTGCATACCTTCCGCGCCGACATCGACTACGGCCTGGCCGAGGCGCGCACCACCTACGGCGTGATCGGCATCAAGGTGTGGATCTTCAAGGGCGAGGTATTCGACCAGGCGCAGCTCGAGCGCCAGGCGGCCGAGCCGGCCGCGGTCGCGGCCGAGACCGCCGCCGCCGCCGGCGACTCCGGCCGCCGCGGCCCCGGCGATAGCCGCCGCGGCGGGCGCGGCTGCGCGCCGGCGCCGAGGGTGCCGCCTGAGGCGTAGCGAAACATGCTGCAACCAAAACGAACCAAGTACCGCAAGCAGTTCAAGGGCCACAACGGCGGCCTGGCGCTGCGCGGCAGCACCGTGGCGTTCGGCGACTTCGGCCTCAAGGCCACCGACCGCGCCCGCATGACCGCGCGCGAGATCGAGGCGGCGCGGCGCGCGATGGCGCGCTACGTCAAGCGCGGCGGCCAGATCTGGATCCGGGTGTTTCCGGACGTGCCGATCAGCAAGAAGCCGCTCGAGGTGCGCATGGGCAGCGGCAAGGGCAACGTCGAGTACTGGATCGCCAAGGTCAAGCCCGGCAAGGTGCTGTTCGAGATGGAAGGCGTCAGCGAGGAGATCGCGCGCGAGGCGTTCCGCCTGGCCGGGCGCCAAGCTGTCGGTGTCCACCACCTTCGTGAAGCGACAGGTGCGCTGATGAAAGCCAGCGAGTTGCGCAAGAAGTCGGCGCTGGAGCTGCAGAACGAGCTCATGTCGCTGCGTAAGGAACAGTTCGCGCTGCGCCTGCAGCGCGCCACCGGTCAGGCGGTCAAGCCCGACCAGTTCGGCAAGGTGCGCAAGAACATTGCGCGCGTGAAGACGGTGCAGCGCGCGCTGCGCGCTGGAGGCAAGTGATGAGCACGGGGACCACGGACGCCGGCAAGGCGGTGCGCACGCTGACCGGACAGGTCGTCAGCAACAAGATGGACAAGACCATCGCGGTGGCGATCGAGCGCGTCGTGCGCCATCCGACCTACGGCAAGTTCGTCCGCCGCACCACCAAGCTGCTGGCGCACGACGAGAACAACGAGGCGCGCGAGGGCGACACGGTGTCGATCACGCCGTGCCGGCCGCTGTCGCGGCACAAGTCCTGGCGGCTGCTCGCGATCGTCGAGCGCGCGACGCCCGGCCTAAAGCCGGATGCCGGCAGCAAAGAGGAAACGACCGCCATGATTCAAATGCGCACCACTGCTCAACGCCGCCGACAACAGCGGCGCGCGCACCCTGATGTGCATCAAGGTGCTCGGCGGCACGCGCCGCCGCTACGCGACCGTCGGCGACGTCATCAAGGTCAGCGTCAAGGACGCGATCCCGCGCGGCAAGGTCAAGAAGGGCGAGGTCTACGATGCGGTCGTGGTGCGTACCCGCCTCGGCGTGCGCCGCGCGGACGGCTCGCTGATCAAGTTCGACGGCAATGCAGCGGTGCTGCTGACCAACAAGCTCGAGCCGATCGGCACCCGCATCTTCGGGCCGGTGACGCGCGAGCTGCGCACCGCGCAGTTCATGAAGATCATTTCGCTGGCGCCCGAGGTGCTGTGAGGCGGTCAGCGGTGAGCGGAGCAGATATGGAAAAGATCAGGAAAGGCGATCAGGTGGTGGTGCTATCGGGCCGTGACAAGGGCCGGCGCGGCGCCGTGATCGGCGTGCTCGAGGGCAGCCAGGTGCTGGTCGAGAACGTCAATCGCGTGAAGCGCCACACCAAGGCCGAATCCGCAGGCCAACCAGCCCGGCGGCATCATCGAGAAGGAGATGCCGCTGCCGCTGTCCAAGGTCGCGCTGTGGAACCCGGGCACCAAGAAGGCCGATCGGGTCGGCGTCAAGCGCCTGGCCGACGGCAAGAAGGTGCGTTTCTTCAAGTCCAACGGCGAGATGATCGACGCCTAGAAGGCGCTGCGCGCTACGGCGAGCGGGTAACGGAAATGGCAGAGAAAGCAAGGTTACAAGAGTTCTATCACAGCAAGGTGGTGCCGCAGCTGCGCGCCGACCTGAAGCTGTCCAATCCGATGGAAGTACCGCGGATCACGAAGATCACGGTGAACATGGGCGTGGGCGAGGCCGTCGCCGACCGCAAGGTCATGGATGCGGCGGTCGGCGACCTGACCAAGATCACCGGCCAGAAGCCGCAGATCTGCAAGGCCAAGAAGGCGATCGCGGCCTTCAAGGTGCGCGAAGGCCTGCCGATCGGCTGCAAGGTGACGCTGCGCGGCGCGCGCATGTACGAGTTCCTCGACCGCCTGATCAGCGTCGCGATGCCGCGCATCCGCGACTTCCGCGGCCTGTCGCCGCGCGGCTTCGATGGCCGCGGCAACTACAGCATGGGCGTGCGCGAGCAGATCATCTTCCCCGAGATCCAGTACGACACGATCGATCAGTTGCGCGGCATGGATATCACGATCACGACCACGGCGCGCGACAACAAGCAGCGGCCGGGCATTGCTGGAAGCATTCAGCTTCCCGTTCCGCAAGTAGCATTAGGGCAGACGGGTTCAAGGAAACGGTATGGCCAAGACCAACATGGTAGAGCGCGAGCAGCGGCGGGAACGGGTGGCGAAGAAGTATGCGACCAAGCGGGCGCAGCTGAAGGAGCTCATTCGCAGCCCGAAGTCAACGCCCGAGCAGCGCGCCGCGGCGCAGGCCGCCCTGCAGCAGCAGCCGCGCGACGCAGCCCAAGAGCCGCCAGCGCAATCGCTGCGCGATCACCGGCCGCTCGCGCGGCGTGTACCGCAAGTTCGGACTGGCCCGCGTCAAGATCCGCGAAGTCGCCATGCGCGGCGAGATTCCAGGACTCGGCAAGGCGAGCTGGTAGGAGCTGTAACGATGAGCATGACCGATCCGATCGCCGATCTGCTGACCCGCATCCGCAACGGCCAGTCCGCGCGCAAGTCCGAGCGTCACGGTCGCGTCTTCGAAGCTGAAGACCGCGATCCTCAAGGTGCTCAAGGACGAGGGTTACATCGCCGACTTCAGCCTGTCCCAGCGACGACGGCAAGCCGGTGCTGACGATCGACCTGAAGTACTACGACGGCCGTCCGGTGATCGACCGCATCGAGCGCGTGAGCCGTCCGGGCCTGCGCATCTACCGCGGCAAGAACGAGATTCCGCGCGTGCTCGGCGGCATGGGCACCGTGATCGTGTCCACGCCCAAGGGCGTGATGACCGACAAGGCGGCGCATGCGATCGGCCAGGGCGGCGAAGTGCTGTGCATCGTCGCCTGATGCGCGCGCGCGTTGACTTCGAGGTGAGCTGAAAATGTCCAGAGTTGCCAATCGAATCATCGACCTGCCCAGCGGGGTGACCGTGAGCGTCGGCGCCGGTGCCGTGACCGTCAAGGGCGCCAAGGGCACGCTGTCGCTGCCGCTCGGACCGGGCGTGTCGGTTCAGCAGCAGGACAAGAAGCTGTCGGTCAAGTACGAGGGCAGCGAGCCAGGCGCGCATGACGCGCCGGCTCGGTACGCGCGCACCTGGCCAACATGGTCACCGGCGTGAGCCGCGGGCTACGAGCGCAAGCTCGAGCTGGTCGGCGTCGGCTTTCGAGCCGCAGGTGTCCGGCAAGGTCCTGAACCTGACGCTCGGCTTCTCGCACCCGGTGGCCTATCCGATACCGGAAGGCATCACGATCGAGACGCCGAGCCAGACGGAGATCCTGATCAAGGGCACCGACGTGCAGAAGGTGGGTCAGACCGCGGCGGAGATCCGCCACATCCGGCCACCCGAGCCCTACAAGGGCAAGGGCGTGCGCTACTCGGATGAACAGATCAGCCTGAAGGAAGGCAAGAAGAAGTAGCGCGGCGAGGCATACCGATGAACATCACCAAGAAACAGCGGCGCCAGCGCCGCGCCATCAAGGCCCGGGCCCAGATCCGCGCCCTCAAGATCGCGCGCCTGACCGTGCACCGCACGCCGCGCCACATCTATGCGCAGGTGTTCGACGGCAAGGGCGAGCGCGTGCTGGCCACCGCTTCGACCCTGCAGAAGGACGTGGCCGCAGGGCCTCAAGGGTACCGGCAACATCGAGGCCGCGAAGAGCGTCGGCCGCAGCATCGCCGAGCGCGCCAAGGCCGCCGGCATCACGCGGGTGGCGTTCGATCGCGCCGGCTTTCAATATCACGGCCGCGTGAAGGCGCTGGCCGAGGCGGCGCGCGAAGCCGGGCTCGAGTTCTAGAGGCGAATCACTATGGCAAGAATGGAAAAATCGCAGAGCGCCGATGAGCTGGTCGAGAAGCTCGTGGCCGTCAACCGCACCGCCAAGGTCGTCAAGGGCGGCCGCCAGTTCGGCTTCACCGCGCTGACCGTGGTCGGCGACGGCGCCGGCCGCGTCGGCTTCGGCTTTGGCAAGGCGCGCGAGGTGCCGGTCGCGATCTCGAAGGCGATGGCGCAGGCGCGCAAGAACATGGTCAACGTCAGCCTGCGCAACGACACGCTGCACTACGCGATCCGCGGCGCGCACGGCGCGACGCGCGTGTTCATGCTGCCGGCCTCGGAAGGCACCGGCGTGATCGCCGGCGGCGGCATGCGCGCGGTGCTCGAGTGCGCCGGCGTGCGCAACGTGCTCGCCAAGAGCTACGGTTCGCGCAATCCGATCAATGTGGTGCGCGCGACCGTCAATGCGCTCGCCAACGTGCGCTCGCCCGAAGACATCGCGGCCAAGCGCGGCAAGAGCGTCGAAGACATTCTCGGGAGCACCTGATGTCCGCCAGCAAGAACAGCACCACAGCCGCCAGCAAGCTGGTCACGGTCACGCTCACGCGCAGCGTGCACGGGCAGCTCAGGAACATCGCCGCCTCGGTGCGCGGCCTCGGTCTGCGGCGGCTGACACCAGAGCGTCACGATCGCCGACACGGCGGAGAACCGCGGCATGATCCACGCGGCCGGCCACCTGCTGAAAGTGGAGCAGAACTGACATGCGTCTGAACAACATCAAGCCGAACGCCGGCTCGCGCCGGCCGCGGCTGCGCGTCGGTCGCGGCGCGTCAAGCGGCCAGGGCAAGACCTGCGGCCGCGGCGTCAAGGGCCAGCGCGCGCGCAAGGGCGGCTACCACAAGGTCGGGTTCGAGGGCGGCCAGATGCCGCTGCAGCGCCGCCTGCCGAAGGTCGGCTTCCGCTCGGCGATGAAGGCCACCCGCGCCGAAGTGCGGCTGCACGAGCTGTCCGGGCTCGAGGCCGGGGTGATCGACCTGGCCGCGCTCAAGAAGGCGGGCATCGTGCCGGCCGGCGCCGAGCAGGCCAAGGTCGTGCTGTCGGGCGAACTCAAGAAGGCGGTGACCCTCAAGGGCATCGCGGCCACCAAGGGCGCGCGTGCGGCGATCACTGCCGCCGGCGGCAGGTTCGAGGACTGACGTGGCCAATTCCGCCCTCACCAATCCGGCCGCTGCGCTGGCCGAGGCCGGCAGGCAAGGCGAGATCCGCAGCCGCCTGCTGTTCCTGGTCGGCGCGCTGGTCGTGTATCGGGTCGGCACCTTCATTCCGGTCCCGGGCATCAACCCGGAGGCCGTGGCGCGCTATTTCAATGACCAGTCGAACACGATCCTGGGTATCGTCAACAGCTTCTCGGGCGGAGCGCTGCAGCGCCTGTCGATCTTTGCGATGGGCGTGATGCCCTACATCTCGGCCTCGATCATCATCCAGATGCTCTCGATGGTGGTGCCGTCGCTGATGGAAGCGCGCAAGGAAGGCGAGTCGGGCCGTCGCCGCATCACCCAGCTGACGCGCTATTGCACCGTCGGGCTGGCGCTGTTCCAGTCGTTTGGTGCCGCGGTGGCGCTGCAGAACGGCGGCATGACGCTGGCCAGGGGCCCGCTCGAGTGGCTGCTGCCGGCCACGATCACGATGACCACCGGCACCATGTTCCTGATGTGGCTCGGCGAGCAGATCACCGAGCGCGGCATCGGCAACGGCATCTCGATGCTGATCCTGTCTGGCATCGTCGCCGGCATGCCCGGCGCGATCGGCCGCACCTTCGAGTCGGTCAGCTACCGGGGAGATGAACCCGCTGTTCGCGATCCTGCTGATCGGCATCGTGATCGGCGTGACGGGCTTCTGCGTCTACGTCGAGCGCGCGCAGCGGCGCATCACGGTCAACTACGCCAAGCGGCAGGTCGGCCGGCGCATGTATGCCGGCCAGAGCAGCCACCTGCCGTTCAAGCTCAACATGTCGGGCGTGATTCCGCCGATCTTTGCCTCGAGCCTGTTGCTGTTTCCGGCGACGATCGCGAGCTTCTTCGGCTCCAATCCCGACTCCAAGCTCAGCGAGGTGCTGCAGAACATCTCGACCTCGCTCGGCTACGGCCAGCCGCTGCACCTGGTGCTGTACGCGGCGCTGATCGTCTTCTTCTGCTTCTTCTATACCGCGCTGGTGTTCAATTCGCGCGAAACCGCGGATAATCTGAAGAAGTCGGGGGCCTTCATTCCCGGCATCCGCCCCGGGCAGCAGACCGGCGAGTACATCGACAAGGTGCTGACTCGCCTGACGCTCTGGGGCGCGCTCTACATCATGGCGGTCTGCCTGGTGCCCGAGTTCCTGGTGTCCTCGCAGGGCGTGCCGTTCCAGTTCGGCGGTACCTCGCTGCTGATCGTGGTCGTCGTGGTGATGGACTTCATGGCGCAGCTGCAGGCGCACCTGATGTCGCACCACTATCCGGGTCTGATGAAGAAGGCGAATCTGCTGGGCGGCGGCCGAGCGGCTCCGCGCGGGGCTAGCCTTTTGATAGCAATGGTTGCAAGCGCAGGTGTGCGATGAAAGTACGTCCGTCAGTCAAGAAAATCTGCAAGAACTGCAAGATCGTGCGGCGCCGCGGCGTGGTCTACGTGATCTGCAGCACCGATGCACGCCACAAGCAGCGCCAGGGCTGAGCCGTCCACATGGCCGACATGAATTCAGGTTGAGGTAGCGCAAAGTCATGGCACGCATAGCCGGCATCAATATCCCGATGAACAAGCACGTGAGCATCGGGCTCACGCACATCTATGGCATCGGCCGCGCGCGCGCGCTCGCGATCTGCGAAGGCGCGGGCATCACGCCGAGCACCAAGGTCAAGGATCTGACGGAGGCCGAGGTCGCCGCGATCCGCTCGCAGATCGCCAAGTGGCCGGTCGAGGGCGATCTGCGCCGCGAAGTGTCCATGAACATCAAGCGACTGATGGACTTAGGCACCTGGCGGGGCCTGCGGCATCGCAAGGGGCTGCCGGTGCGCGGACAGCGCACCCGCACCAATGCGCGCACGCGCAAGGGCCCGCGCAAGCAGGCCGTGAAGCTCAACGCACCGCCGGGCAAGGCCTGATGGCGGAACGCACCGTCCAGCGCGACAGTTTTTGACCTTGAGAATCGACACAGGCGACCACATTTATGGCTGATCAGAAGACACCGCAGCAGCAGAGCACGGCCGCCGCCGCCGCGGCCAAGAAGCCCAAGAAGGCGCGCAAGAACGTGCTCGACGCGATCGCTCACGTGCATGCATCGTTCAACAACACGATCATCACGATCACCGATCGGCAGGGCAACACGCTGTCGTGGGCGACCTCGGGCGGCTGCGGATTCCGAGGCTCGCGCAAGAGCACGCCGTTTGCCGCCCAGGTGGCGGCCGAGAAGGCCGGAACTGCCGCGCAGGAGCACGGCGTGAAGAACGTCGAGGTGCGGGTCGCCGGACCGGGTCCGGGGCGCGAGTCGGCGGTGCGCGCGCTCAACGCCTGCGGCCTGAAGATCACGAGCATCTCGGACGTCACGCCGATCCCGCACAACGGCTGCCGCCCCCCCAAGAAGCGTCGCGTCTAACGGCGGCGAAGGAAGCAACGAACCATGGCGCGTTATCTCGGTCCAACCTGCAAGCTCGCGCGGCGCGAGGGCACGGATCTGTTCCTCAAGAGCGGCGCCAAGCCGCTCGAGAGCAAGTGCAAGCTGCAGGTGCCCCCCGGCGGCATCAAGGGCGAGCGGCGGCAGCGGCTGTCGGACTACGGCATGCAGCTGCGCGAGAAGCAGAAGCTGCGCCGCATGTACGGCGTGCTCGAGCGCCAGTTCCGCAACTACTACCAGGCGGCGGCGCGGCGCACCGGCGCCACCGGCGAGACGCTGCTCAAGCTGCTCGAGTGCCGGCTCGACAACGTGGTCTATCGCATGGGTTTTGCGGCCACGCGCGCCGAGGCGCGCCAGCTGGTCGCCCACAAGTCGGTCAATGTCAACGGCCAGGTGGTCACGATTCCCTCCTACCAGTGCAAGGCCGGCGACGTGATCGAGATCCGCGAGAAGGCGCGCAAGCAGCTGCGCATCCAGAGTGCGCTCGCGGTGGCGACGCAGGTCGGCTTTCCCGAGTGGCTCGAGGTCAGCGACAAGGAGTTTCGCGGCGTGTTCAAGGCGGTGCCGGGGCGCGACGAGGTGCTGCCGGACATCAACGAGAACCTGGTCGTGGAGTTGTATTCGAAGTGATCGGTGGGTCGGGCCGCGAGCGGCTCGCAGCGCATCGATGAGTCCATTTTTGCAGTTTGGGGTGTAGCCGTATGCAAGCATCAGTTTCCGAATTCCTGAAGCCCCGTGTCGTCAAGGTGCAGCCAGTGGCCCCGCGCCAGGCGCGCGTGGTGATCGAGCCGTTCGAGCGCGGATTTGGCCATACGCTGGGCAATGCGCTGCGGCGCGTGCTGCTGTCCTCGATGCCTGGGGCCGCGATCACCGAGGTCGAGATCGACGGCGTGCTGCACGAGTACACCAGCATCGAGGGCGTGCAGGAGGACGTGGTCGACGTCCTGCTGAACCTGAAGTCGGTCGCGATGCGCATGC
Organism: uncultured Gammaproteobacteria bacterium; assembly: GCA_963701975.1. Lineage (GTDB taxonomy): Bacteria > Pseudomonadota > Gammaproteobacteria > Steroidobacterales > Steroidobacteraceae > FEN-1191. Next base: position 348,175 of record OY969692.1, on the reverse strand, counting down.
ACGCGCGCAACAGCGCCGAGCTGCGGCTGCACAAGAAGGGCCCGGGGCCGGTGACCGCGGGCGACATTCAGACCGATCACGACATCGAAGTGGTGAATCCGGATTTCGTCATCGCCAACCTGACCAAGGCCGGCGAGCTCAACATGCAGCTCAAGATCGAGCGCGGCCGCGGCTATCGCCCGGCGGTGCAGCGCGTTGCGTTCGAGGAGCAGAGCCGTCCGATCGGCCGCCTGCTGCTCGATGCCTCCTTCAGCCCGGTGCGTCGCGTGACCTATTCGGTCGAAGCCGCGCGCGTCGAGCAGCGCACCGATCTGGACAAGCTGATCATCGACATCGAGACCAATGGCACCATCGAGCCCGAGGAGGCGATCCGTCGCGCCGGCGGCATCCTCAAGGACCAGCTGTCGGTGTTCGTGGATCTGCAGGGCGAGGACGAGGCGGTGGCCAAGACCACCGAGATGCAGTTCGATCCGATCCTGCTGCGGCCGGTGGATGAGCTGGAGCTCACCGTGCGCAGCGCCAACTGCCTCAAGGCCGAGAACATCCACTACATCGGTGATCTGGTGCAGCGGACCGAGGTCGAGCTGCTGCGCACGCCGAACCTCGGCAAGAAGTCGCTCACCGAGATCAAGGAAGTGCTGCAGAGCCACGGCCTGATGCTCGGCATGCGGCTCGAGGGCTGGCCGCCGGCCGGCCTGCGGCACGACGAGGAGAGCAGCAGCGGGCTGATTTGAGCCCCGGCATGCGCCGCGCGCCGTGCGCCCACGGCTGCCGGATGATGCCGGCTGCGTTGATCAGCCCATTGGATTGAGAGAGTAGACATGCGTCATAAGCTTTCCGGCCGCCAACTGTCCCGCAACAGCCCGCACCGCCACGCGATGCTGCGCAATATGGCGGCCTCGCTGCTGCGGCATGAGACCATCCGCACCACGCTGCCGAAAGCCAAGGAACTGCGGCGCGTGGTCGAGCCGCTGATCACGCTGGCCAAGACCGACAGCGAAGCGCGCCGGCGTCTGGCGTTTGCGCGGCTGCGCGATGTCCTGGTGGTGAGCAAGCTGTTCGATGACCTCGGCAAGCGCTTCAAGGCCCGTGCGGGCGGCTATACCCGCATCCTGCACATGCTGCCGCGCCCCGGCGATGCGGCGCCGATGGCGCTGATGCAGCTGGTGGATGGGCCGGGCGGCGCCGCGGTCACGGCAGACGGCGATCAGAAGGCCGGAAAGCCGGGTCGCGCCCGCAAGAAGAAGGCGACCAAGAAGGCGTCGGAGCCGGCCGCGGCGGCCGCCGGGGAAAGCCCCAAGAAGAAGCGCACGCGCAAGAAGAAGGTGGCTGCGGCGTAGATCGCGGCCAGACATCCCTGGCGCAGCCGGTGGCGTTCGGACCCGGCGTCGCCTACGCTGCCGGGGCCTTGACAGCCCGTGCAGCCGGAATCGGTGTTCGGATAGCGATAGGGAGGATCTGCAATGAGCCTGGCGTCAGAGTTCAAAGAATTCGCGATGAAGGGGAACGTGGTCGATATGGCGGTCGGCGTCATTGTCGGCGCCGCGTTCGGCAAGATCGTGTCCTCGATGGTCGGCAACGTGATCATGCCGGTGCTCGGCAGACTGATCGGCGGCTTCAATTTCACCGATCTGGCGCTGGCTCTGGGGACGGACCCGGCCGGTAAGCCCGTCGCCATCACCTACGGGGTGTTCCTGCAGAGCATCTTCGATTTCCTGATCATCGCGTTGGTGCTGTTCCTGGCGCTTCGGGGCATCAATCGCCTGAAGAAGCCCCAGCCCGCCGCCGCGCCGCCACCGCCGGCACCCTCCCGCGAGGAACAGCTGCTGACCGAGATCCGCGACCTGCTCGCCAAGCGCTGAGCGTCGCTCCCGCGCCTGTGATGCGCGCGCCGCGCCGGTTCGGGCCGCTGCAATGCCTGCGACTACAGCGCTGCCGACGTTCACAGCGGCTGTTCCCGCAGCGCGGCAGTTTAAAATATGCGGGAGAATCTATAGAATTCATGCTTCGGGAGCTACGGGCCCCCGACAAACTAGTTTGCACTGATCCGATCAGCACGGTTATTTCATACAAATTTGGGGATTCATCGATGAATACAAAGCTTGCTCTCAGCGCTCTTGCCGCAGCGGCGGTCATGCTCACCGCCTGCTCGGAAAGCGCGCCTCCGCCCGCGGCACCAGCGGCGGCTCCGGCCCCGGCGATGCCCGCCGACAGCAGCAGCAGCGGCGCAATGGCCGCTCCGGCCGCAACCAGCAGCAGCGGCGCGATGGCGCCGTCGAGCCCGCCCAAGTAAGGCGGACTTGATTCAAGGCCGACGAGCTTCGAGCTCGCGGGAAAGCCCGAGCAGACCGGAGGCCTCCGGTCGGCCGGGCTTTCCTGTTTATTGGGCCGGACGGTGGCACCTCGGGGCGCCGCGGTGTGTCACCGCCGGGTTAGGCGTACAGTGTGATGTCGGGCAGGGGCCAGGCTCACAGCAAACGATCGGCAGGCTTTTCAGGGCAGTCAGCGATGAACCAGGTCAGCGTCAGAGACAGTCGTAGTGCGCGCGACGATCGCCGCTGGATCGAGAGCGTCTACCGCGATTACCTCAACGATCTGGCGCCCTCGGCCACCGGTATCTTCCCTGCGCTCGGCGAAATCGGCCACCGCGTGCCCGATCAGCTGGTGCGCTGGTACGCCGATCCGAACGCGCAGATCATGACCATCCTCTATGGCGATGAGCGCGCCGGTTTTGCGATGGTCAACCAGAGGCTGCGCCAGTCGGTCGGCGTCGGCATGGCCGCGGCGGGCGGAGCGCCGGCGCCGCCGAGCGCCACCCCCGAGTATTCCATGGCCGAGTTCTTCATCGCGCGTCCTTGGCGGCGGCGTGGCATTGGGGCCCAGGCCGTGCGGCTGCTGCTGGACCGCTTCACCGGCCAGTGGCTGATCACCGAGCACCTGCTCAATACAGCCGCGGTGAAGTTCTGGCGCCGCGTGGTCGCGGCCTACACCGGCAGCAAGTACCAGGAGCGCATCGTCAACGGCGAGGTCCACCAGCGCTTCGAGTCCGGATCGCGGCGGGCTCGTTGAGGACTTGCGTCTTGAGGGCTGGCGCGCGGGGCGCGCGCAGCAGCGGCTTCAGGTACTGGCCGGTGATCGACTCCGGCACCTCGCAGATCTGTTCCGGCGTGCCGGCCGCCACCACTCGGCCGCCGCGGTCACCGCCTTCAGGACCCAGATCGATCACGTAGTCGGCGGTCTTGATGACGTCGAGATTGTGCTCGATCACCACCAGCGTATTGCCGGCGTCGCGCAGCTGGTGCAGTACGTGCAGCAGCTGCGCGATGTCGTGGAAGTGCAATCCGGTGGTGGGCTCGTCGAGGATGTAGAGCGTGCGCCCGGTGCCACGCTTGGCGAGCTCGCGCGCCAGTTTCACCCGTTGCGCCTCGCCTCCCGAGAGCGTCGTGGCGTTCTGCCCCAGGCGCACGTAGGACAGGCCGACCTCGATCAGCGTGCGCAGCTTCACGGCGGCCGCGGGCAGGTTCTCGAACAGCTTCAGCGCGTCCTCTACCGTGGTGTCGAGCACTTCGTGGATATTGCGGCCGCGGTAGAGGATCTCGAGCGTCTCGCGGTTGTAACGCCGCCCGCGGCAGACATCGCACGGCACGTAGACGTCAGGCAGGAAATGCATCTCGACGCGAATGAGGCCGTCGCCCTGGCAGGCCTCGCAGCGCCCGCCCTTGACGTTGAAGCTGAAGCGGCCGGCGTCATAGCCGCGGGCGCGGGCCTCGGGCACCGCGGCGAACAGCTCGCGGATGATTGTGAACAGGCCGGTATAGGTCGCCGGATTGGAGCGTGGCGTGCGCCCGATCGGGTTCTGGTCGATCTCGATCACGCGCTCGAAGCGTTTCAGACCCTCGATCTCATCGCACTCCCCCGCGCCATCGGCGCTGGCATCATTGAGCTGCGCGGCCGCGTGGCGGAATAGCGTATCGTCCACCAGCGTGGATTTGCCCGAGCCCGACACCCCGGTTACGCAGGTCAGCAGCCCCACCGGCAGTGCGACCGTGACGTTGCGCAGGTTGTTGCCGCGCGCGCCGCGGATCGTGATCCACTGCTCACGCTGCGGGCTGCGCCGTCGCTCGGGCAACGGAATGAGCTCGCGCCCCGACAGATACGCGCCGGTGAGCGAGCAGGCATCGGCCTCGATCTGTGCCGGGGTGCCCTGGGCGACCACCAGGCCGCCATGCGCGCCGGCTCCGGGGCCCAGGTCGACCACGTGGTCGGCGGCCCGGATCGCGTCGGCGTCATGCTCGACCACGATCACGGTGTTGCCCAGGTCGCGCAGCCGCTTCAGCGTACCCAGCAGGCGCTCGTTGTCGCGCTGATGCAGCCCGATCGATGGCTCATCGAGGATATACATCACGCCGGTCAGGCCCGAGCCGACCTGGCTGGCGAGACGTATGCGCTGAGCCTCGCCGCCGGACAGCGTGCCGGCGGCGCGATCGAGGCCCAGGTAGTCGAGACCGACATCGACCAGGAAGCGCAGCCGCTCGCTGACCTCGCGTACGATGCGCGCGGCGACTTCGGCGCGCCAACCCGGCAGCGCGAGCTGCGCGAAATACTCGCGCGCCTGCCCGACCGTCAGACGCGTGATCTCGGCCAGATTGCGGCCCTCGATCAGCACCGAGCGCGCGGCCTCGTTCAGGCGCGCGCCGCCGCAGCCGATGCATGGCCGGGTCCCGAGGTACTTGCGCAGCTCATCGCGTACCGCCTGCGAGTCGGTCTCGCGAAAGCGGCGCTCGAGATTGGGCACGATGCCCTCGAATGCGTGGCGTTTGCGCGCAGTGCCGGCGCCCTCCTTGTAGCGAAACTCGATCTGCTCCTCGCCGCTGCCATAGAGCAGCACGCCGCTGCACCCGCTCATCGAGCTCGATCCAGGGGGTCTCGACGTCGAACTGGTAATGGCGCGCGAGCGACTGCAGCATCTGGAAATAATGCGCGTTGCGCCGGTCCCAGCCACGCACGGCGCCGCCCGCGAGCGACAGGTGCGGATGCACCACGACGCGCTCCGGGTCGAAGAATTCCTGGTAGCCCAGCCCGTCGCAGGTCGGGCAGGCGCCGGCGGGGTTGTTGAACGAGAACATGCGCGGCTCGAGCGGCGGCACCGAGAAGCCGCACTCGGGGCAGGCATGGCGGCTGGAAAACAGCATCGCGCCCAGCGCCGCGCTGTCCGGGAACACCACGCGCACGACGCCCTGACTGAGCCGGATGGCGGTCTCGAACGACTCGGCCAGCCGCTGGCCGGCCTCGGGGCGCACGCGGAAGCGATCCACCACCGCCTCGATGCGTGTGCTTGCGCTTCGGATCGAGCGTCGGCACCGCATCGATCTCGTAGCACCACCCCATCGATGCGCACGCGCACGAAGCCCTGCCCCGCGAGCTTGCCGAGCAGCTGCGCATGCTCGCCGCGACGCTCGTCGATCAGCGGTGCGAGCAGCAGCGCCAGCTCCCCGCCCGGGGCCCGCAGCACCTGATCGACCATCTGGCTGACCGTCTGGGCCGCCAGATCGATGCCGTGATGCGGACAGCGCGGCACCCCGGCGCGGGCGTACAGCAGCCGCAGGTAGTCGTAGATCTCGGTGACCGTGCCGACGGTGGAGCGCGGGTTATGCGAGCCGGTTTTCTGCTCGATCGCGATCGCCGGCGACAGACCTTCGATGCTGTCCACGTCCGGCTTGTCCATCATCGACAGGAACTGGCGCGCGTAGGCCGACAGCGACTCGACATAGCGGCGCTGGCCCTCCGCGTACAGCGTGTCGAACGCGAGCGAGGACTTGCCCGAACCCGACAGCCCGGTGATCACGATCAGCCGCTCGCGCGGCAGATCGAGATCGATGTTGCGCAGGTTGTGGGTGCGGGCACCGCGGATGCGGATCGTCTGCATACACGGCTCCTTCGATTGCCGGCGGGTCAAATGACGCAAACAACCACTATAAACGCAGCGGCGGCCTGCGCTCAAAAACACTACAATGCCGCTATCCTTCACGGCCCGGCCGGACCCGCGAGTCCGCGGTCCATCGGGGCAGGCAAATCCAATCAGGGGCAGCACATGGCGCGCGGCATCAACAAAGTCATCCTCATCGGTCATCTCGGGGCGGATCCGGAGACGCGGGCGATGCCCTCGGGCATGACGGTCGCCAATATGCGGGTGGCGACCACCGAGAGCTGGAAGGACAAGCAATCCGGCGAGCAGCAGGAACGCACCGAGTGGCACAACGTGGCCCTGTTCGGCCGCCTGGGCGAGATCGCCGCCGAGTACCTGCGCAAGGGCTCTCAAGTCTATATTGAGGGCCGACTGCGCACTCGCAAGTGGCAGGACAAGGAAGGCCGCGACCGCTACACGACCGAGATCGTGGCCAACGATATGCAGATGCTCGGAGGCCGTGGCGGTGCGGGCGGCGGTGCCGGTGGCGGCGGCATGGGCGGTTCCAGTGAGCCGCACGCCTCGCCCCGAGCACGCCGAGACTGCGGCCGGCGGCGCCGGGGCGTCGCGCGATGACTTCGACGACGATATCCCTTTCTAGGACGCAGCGAATCGGGCCCAGGGATCCGATACCACGCTCAACGCATTCAAACAGTTAGCCGAGTCTTTCATTACGAAAAACTCGGCTAACCGTTTGAATGCGCTCACAGTCGATGCCGCCTCCCTGCACGTGGCCGCCATGGCCTGGGAAGGGTGGGGTCTTCGATCTAATCAATTGATTTTCAAGGGTTTGTCGCCCGATGCGCAGGGATGACGTGCGGCGCGTTCCCTGCACGGGCCAAAACCGCTACCCTTGCCTGTCCAATCCCGCCAATCCATGACCGGCCTCTTCTACATCAAGACCTTCGGTTGCCAGATGAACGAGTACGACTCCGCGCGTATGGCGGACGTGCTGCGCTCGACGCTGGGACTTTCCGTGACCGAGGACCCGGCGCAGGCCGACGTGCTGCTGATGAACACCTGCTCGGTACGCGAGAAGGCGCAGGACAAGGTGTACTCGCTGCTGGGCGAGTGGCGTGAGCTCAAACAGCTGCGACCCGAAATGATCATTGGCGTCGGCGGCTGCGTAGCCAGTCAGGAGGGCGAGGCGATCAGCCGGCGGGCCCCGTTCGTCGATCTGGTGTTCGGGCCGCAGACGATTCACCGCCTGCCACAGATGATCGGGCAGCTCAAGTCCGGCGGCCGCACCGTGGTCGACGTGAGCTTTCCGGAAATCGAGAAGTTCGACTGCCTGCCCGCGCCACGGGCGCAGGGCGCGCGCGCTTACGTGTCGGTGATGGAAGGCTGCAGCAAGTACTGCAGCTTCTGCGTGGTGCCCTATACGCGCGGCGATGAGGTCAGCCGGCCGTTCGATGCGGTGCTCGAGGAGGTGCGGACGCTCGCGCGCCAGGGCGTCGGCGAGATCCTGCTGCTGGGGCAGAACGTCAACGCCTATGCCGGAGCGATGGCGGATGGCGCGAGAGTGGATCTGGCGACGCTGATTCATCACGTCGCGGCGATCCCGGGCGTGCAGCGCATCCGATTCACCACCTCGCATCCGCTCGAATTCAGTGACAGCCTGGTGGAGGCCTACGCGAACGTGCCGCAGCTGGCCAATCACCTGCACCTGCCGGTGCAGAGCGGATCGGATCGCGTGCTGGCGCTGATGAAGCGCGGCTATACGGCGCTCGAGTACAAGCAGCGCATCCGCCGGCTACGCGCCGTGCGGCCCGACATCGCGATCTCCACCGATATCATCGTCGGCTTTCCGGGCGAGACCGAGCGCGATTTCCAGGCCACGCTGGCGCTCGCGGCCGAGGTGCCGTTCGACCAGTCATTCTGCTTTCTCTACAGCCGTCGCCCCGGCACGCCGGCGGCCTCGCTGCCCGATGAGGTGCCGCTGCCGGCCAAGCAGCAGCGACTCGCACGGCTGCAGGCCCAGCTCGACGCGCAGGCATTGACGATCAGCCGCCGCATGGTCGGCAGCGTGCAGCGCGTGCTGGTCGAGCGCGGCGCCAAGAAGGGCCAGGGCGAGCTGGCGGGGCGCACCGAGAACAACCGCTGGATCAATTTCCCGGGGCCGTGCTCGCTGCTGCAGCGCTTCGTCGATGTCACGGTCACCGAGGCGCGCCCGCACTCGCTGCGCGGCCGCCTGCTGCGCGAGCTCGAGGCCGCGTGAGACCCGGCAACTCCGCAGCGCGCGAATTCGCTCTCGAGCCGGCCGATAACGCGCGCCTTGCAAGCCTGTGCGGACCGCTCGATGCGCATCTGCGGCTGGTGGAATCGCGCCTCGGGGTGCAGATCCGGCGCCGCGGCCATGCATTTCGGATCAGGGGCGCGCGTGCGGCCTCGACCGAGGCGGTGCTGCGTGACCTGTTCGCGCAGACCAAGCACCACGAGCTCACGGCCGAACAGGTGCACCTGAGCCTGGTCGAGCATGCCAACGATCGCAATGGCAGCACCGCTGGCGTGGGTGACGCCAATGGCGCCGGCGCCGATCGCGATGCCGTGGTCGCGCTCGCGCCCGCCGGACCGGAGGGCGAGCACGAGGTGGAGGGCGCAGGTCCCGGGCGCCGCGGCATCGTGCGGGCGCGCGGCGCGCATCAGCGCGAATACCTGGCCAACATCCAGCACCACGATCTGAGCTTCGGTATCGGACCGGCCGGCACCGGCAAGACTTATCTGGCGGTCGCCTGCGCGGTCGAGGCGCTGCTGTCCGAGCGCGTGCGCCGCATCGTGCTGGTGCGGCCGGCGGTCGAGGCTGGCGAACGGCTCGGATTCCTGCCCGGCGACATGGCGCAGAAGGTCGATCCGTATTTGCGGCCGATGTACGACGCGCTCTACGAGATGATGGGCTTTGAGCGCGTGGGCCGCTTCATCGAGCGCAATGCGATCGAGGTGGCGCCGCTGGCGTTCATGCGCGGCCGCTCGCTCAATGAATCCTTCATCATTCTGGATGAAGCCCAGAACACCACCATCGAGCAGATGAAGATGTTCCTGACGCGCATTGGCTTCGGCGCGCGCGCGGTGGTGACCGGCGACCTGACGCAGACCGATCTGCCGAGCGGGCGCATGTCCGGCCTGCAGCATGCGCAGCTGATCCTGCGGGGCGTCGCGGGGGTTGCCTTCACGTTCTTCGACGCCGGCGACGTCGTGCGTCATCCGCTGGTACAGCGGATCGTGCAGGCCTACGAGTCGCATGAGATGGCCCGTGAGCCATGAGGCCGCCGTTGCCGGCGGTCGGCATCGTGCGCCGGGTACGTGGCGGCTGGTTGCCCAGCGTGCGCGACTTCCAGCGCTGGGCGGCCGCGGCGCTCGGTGCGCGCGCCGCCGGTCGCGAGCTCTCGGTGCTGCTGGTCGGCCCGGCGGCGAGCCGCGCCCTCAATGCGCGCTATCGCGGCCACGACCGGCCGACCAACGTGCTGTCATTTCCGCCGCCGCCCGGCACCGCCTCGGGGCTGCTGGGCGACCTGGTGATCTGTCCGTCGGTGCTGCGCGCCGAGGCGCGGGCCCAGCACAAGCGCGCCCGCGCCCACTGGGCGCATTTGGTGGTGCACGGCGTGCTGCATCTCGCGGGCTACGACCATGAACGCACCGAGGACGCGCAGCGCATGGAGCGACGCGAGATCCGCGTGCTGCGCGGCCTCGGCGTCGCCAATCCCTACCGGGGCCGAAGCGCCCGGGCGCGCCGATCCGGCTAGCGACGACCACGGGAGCAGGCGCAGGCATGGCTAAGGACAATCCGGACGGCGCGCGCACCGGCGTCAGCGGGCGCTGGCGCGCGCGCTTTACGCGAACGCTGGCAGCCGGCGTGAGGGATCGGGCGCAGCTGGTGGAGATGCTGGCCGAGTCGCAGCAGCGCGGCGTGCTCGATGCCGACGCCTTCGCGATGCTCGAGGGCGTGCTCGCGGTCGCCGATCTGCAGGTGCGCGACATCATGATTCCGCGGGTACAGATGGTGTGCGTGCACCGCGACGATCCGATCGCGCGCATCCTGCCGGCCGTGGTCGAGTCCGGCCACTCGCGCTTTCCGGTGCTCGACGACGATCGCGATGACGTGGTGGGTATTCTGCTGGCGAAGGATCTGCTGCGGCTGTTTGCCGGCGCCAAGCCGTCCAAATTCGACATGCGCGAATACCTGCGGCCGGTGGTGTTCGTGCCCGAATCCAAGCGCCTGAACGTGCTGCTCAAGGAGTTTCGCGGCAATCGCAACCACATGGCCATCGTGGTCGACGAATACAGCGGTGTCGCCGGGCTCGTGACCATCGAGGATGTGATCGAACAGATCGTCGGCGACATCGACGACGAATTCGACGTCGAGGACGATCAGAACATCCGGCGCGAGGCCGAGCGCCAGTTCAGCGTGCGCGGCAGCACCCGCATCGGCGAGTTCAACCAGTACTTCCATTCCGAGCTGCCGGAGGAGGAGTTCGACACCGTGGCCGGGCTGGTGATGAAGCAGTTCGGGCGCATGCCGCGCCGCGGCGAGAGCGTGGCGCTCGGCGAATTCGAGTTTCGCGTGCAGCGCGCCGATCGCCGTCGCATCGACAGCCTGCGGGTGACGGTGCCGGCACGATTCGAGCCCACGGCGCATACCGAGTGAGCGTGCCGCGGGCATCGGCGGCGACCGCCGGCGCCGGCGCGGCCGTGGTGGGCGCCGCGGGCAGCCATGACGAGCTGCGCCAGGGGCTGCTGGTGTATGCCACGGCGCTGGCTGCCGGCGCGCTGCTGACCTGTGCGTTCGCGCCGCTCGATCTCTGGCCGCTCGCGATCCTGTGTCCGGCGCTGTTGATGTGGCTGTGGGAAGGCAGCAGCGCGCGGCGCGCGGCCTGGAGCGGTTTCTGGTTCGGCGCCGGCACCTTTGGTTTCGGCGTGTGGTGGCTCTACATCAGCATCCATGACGTCGCGCAGGCGCCGCTGTGGCTCGGCCTGGGGCTGCCGCTGGCGCTGGTCGCGATCATGGCAGCCTACCACGCGCTGCTCGGGTGGCTGGCGGTGCGGGCGCTGCCTGCGAGCGGCCCATGGCGCTGGCTCGTGGGCCTGCCGTCGATCTGGCTGCTGATCGAGTGGTGGCGCGGCTGGTTCATGTCGGGCTTTCCCTGGCTATCGCTCGGCTACACGCAGACCGACACCGCCCTGGCGGGATTCGCGCCGGTCATCGGGATCTACGGCTTGTCGGGCCTGCTGCTGGTGGGCGCCGGTGCGCTGCTGGCACTGCTGCGCGGCAGCGGCGCGGTGCGCATTCTGGCCGCGGCACTGTTGCTGCTGCCGTGGCCGCTCGGCGCGGCGCTCGGCCGCGTTGACTGGACGCACCCTGCCGCGCCGCCGATCAGCGTCGCGATTCTGCAGGGCGCGGTGCCGCAGGATCTTAAATGGCAGGCCGACAACGTCGAGCCGACGCGCGAGCTGTATACGCAGCTCAACCAGCAGGCGCTCGGTGCGCGCCTGATCATCTGGCCCGAGGCCGCGCTGCCGCAGCTGGCCAATGAGATCGCGCACTATCTCGGGCAGGAATATTCCGAGGCGCGCCAACATGGCTCGGATATCGTGATGGGCATCCTGCGCGTCGACGAGAACGATAAGTACTACAACTCGATCCTGACGCTCGCGGACAAGGTCAGCTTCTACGACAAGCACCACCTGGTGCCGTTCTCGGAGTATTTTCCGGTGCCCGGCTTCATCCGCTCCTGGCTCGAGTTCATGAACCTGCCGTACTCGGACTTCACGCCGGGACCGGTCAGGCAGCCCACGGTGGCCGCCGGCGGCACGCGCCTGGCTCTCGGCATCTGCTATGAGGATGCCTACGGCAGCGCCAATCTGCCGGCGCTGGCCAGCGCCGGCCTGCTGGTCAACGTGACCAACGATGCCTGGTTCGGACATTCGTGGGCGCGCCACCAGCATTTCCAGATTGCCCGCATGCGCGCCATCGAGGCGCAGCGACCGCTGTTGCGGGCCGCCAATGATGGCATCTCGGCACTGGTGGGCGCGCACGGCGAGGTGCTGGCGCAAGCCGCGCAATTCCGGCCCACGGTGCTGCGCGGAACCGTCCAGCCGCGTCTGGGTCTACCACCCTATGCCCGGGTCGGAAACTGGCTTATCGTGCTGCTGAGCCTGCTGGGCGCGGGCCTGGCCGCCGGCGTCAAACGCCTCCATTCCTGACGGAACCGGGACTGAAGCTTCCGGTCTATGATTGACCAGTTGTAGCTATCGCTCGGAGTAGATCCCTTATGTCGAATCAGGTCGTGGGGCCGCGTCTGCTGGGCGCCACCGCACTCGTTACGTTGTTTGCGGCCTGCTCGCCGCAGTCCTCCACCGCTGCGTCCAGCGTCGATCCGGCCAAGTCCGGAATGGTGCCCACCGCCGCGGTCTCGCCCAGCCCGGCGGCGACCGCGGCAGCCCAGCGCGGCCTGCCCGATTTTGCCGACCTGGTGGCGCAGGTCGGTTCCGCCGTGGTCAACGTGCAGGTGGTGCAGAAGGCGCCGAGCGCGCAGGGTTCGGACGACAGCGAGGAGGACTCGGACGATCCGTTCAACGACTTCTTCCGGCGCTTCGGGCTGCCGCGTCCGAACATGCCACAGCCGCGAAATTTCGCGCCGGTGCGCGGTATCGGTTCCGGTTTCATCATCAGTCCGGACGGCTACATCCTGACCAATACCCACGTCGTCGGCAACTCCTCGAAGATCACCGTGAAGCTCACCGATCGGCGCGAATTCGACGCCAAGGTGGTGGGCCAGGATGAGCGCACCGACGTGGCCGTGATCAAGATCAACGCCAAGGGCGATCTGCCGGTGGTGCGCCTCGGCGACTCCAACAAGCTGCGGCCCGGGCAATGGGTGCTCGCGATCGGTTCGCCGTTCGGCTTCGAGAACTCGGTTACCGCAGGCGTGGTCAGTGCCACCGCCCGCGGCAACGTCGGCGGCGCCGAAGGCGGCGGCAACGGCTACGTGCCGTTCATCCAGACCGACGTTGCAGTGAATCCAGGCAATTCCGGCGGCCCGCTGTTCAACCTCAGCGGTGAGGTGGTCGGCATCAATTCGCAGATCTACAGCCGCAGCGGCGGCTATGAGGGCATCTCATTTGCGATCCCGATCGATGTTGCGAGCAACGTCGCCGATCAGCTGATCAAGAGCGGGCACGTGAGCCGCGGACGCATCGGCGTGACCATCCAGGAGGTGACTGCGGCAACGGCCGAAAACCTCGGGCTGGAGCGTCCGCGCGGCGCCGCGGTGGCCTCGGTGGAGTCCGGCGGCCCGGCCGACAAGGCCGGCATCGAGCCGCTCGACATCATCCTCAGCGTCAATGGCAAGCCGGTGGAAACCTCCGAGCAATTGCCGGCGATGATCGCGGAGATCAAGCCCGGCCAGGCGGCGCAGCTCGAGGTGTGGCGCGACAAGGCGGTCAAGCGCATCAGCGTCACGGTCGAGGAACTCAAGGACAAGACCAGTGAGGCGAGTCTGCGCCGCGGCGGTGGTGGCGGCGGCGGCGGCGACGAGGGCGAGGCCGCGGCCACGGTGAACAATCGCATCGGCCTGTCGGTGCGCGCGCTGTCGGCGGCCGAGAAGTCCCAGCTCAAGGCCCGCGGCAACATCGTGGTCGTGAACGCCAAGGGGCCCGCGGCCGAGTCCGGGCTGCGCGGCGGCGATGTGATCCTGAGCATCAATCGCACCAAGATCGACTCGATCGCGACCTTCGAACAGGCGGTCAAGAATGCCGGCCACGAGGCGACGCTGCTGATCCAGCGCGAGGGCCAGCAGTCGATCGTCACGATCACGCTGCAATGAGCTGAAGCAATGATCGCGGCGCGCACGCCCGGTGCTACGGCACCGGGGGCGCGCTCGTGTATTCTTGCCTGATGCAGGAGCGATACGACCCCGCCGCGGTGGAACAGGCGGCGCAGGCCTATTGGGAACAGCAGGGCTCATACCTGGCGCGCGAGGATGCGAGCCGGCAGAAATACTACTGCCTGTCCATGTTTCCCTACCCGTCGGGACGGCTGCACATGGGACACGTGCGCAACTACACCATCGGCGACGTGCTGGCGCGCTTCATGCGCATGCAGGGCTGCAACGTGCTGCAACCGATGGGCTGGGACGCGTTCGGGCTGCCGGCGGAGAACGCGGCGATCGCCAATGGCGTGCCGCCGGCCAGGTGGACCCGCGACAACATCTCCCATATGCGCCGGCAGCTGCGCTCGCTCGGATTCGCGATCGACTGGAAACGCGAGCTTGCGACCTGCGACCCGGGCTATTACCGCTGGAACCAGTGGCTGTTCCTGCGCATGCTCGAGCGCGGCATCGCCTACAAGAAGACCGGCGTCGTGAACTGGGACCCGGTCGACAAGACGGTGCTGGCGAACGAGCAGGTGATCGACGGCCGCGGCTGGCGCACCGGCGCGCTGATCGAGAAGCGCGAGATTCCGATGTACTACCTGCGCATCACCGCCTACGCGCAGGAGCTGCTCGCAGCGCTCGATCAGCTGCCCGGCTGGCCCGAGCGCGTGCGCGTCATGCAGGCGCACTGGATCGGACGCAGCGAGGGCGTGGAGCTGGCGTTTCCGTACGACCGCGACACCCGCGCGCAGCTCGGCGCCGATGGCGCGCTGAAGGTGTTCACGACGCGCGCGGACACGTTGTTCGGCGTCACGTTCGTCGCGGTCTCGGCCGAGCATGCGCTGGCTGCTGCCGCGGCCACCCGCAGCGCCGCGCTGGCCGCCTTCGTCGATGAGTGCCGCCGCGGCAGCACCATGGAGGCCGACCTCGCCACGGCGCCCAAGCGCGGCATGCCGACCGGTTTGCACGTGCGCCATCCGTTCACCGGCGAGGCGATCGAGATCTGGGTCGCGAACTACGTGCTCATGGCCTATGGCGAGGGCGCGGTCATGGGTGTGCCGGCGCACGATGAGCGCGACTTCGAATTCGCGCAGCGCCATGGCATCGCCATTCGCACGGTGGTGAAGCCCGCGAGCGGCGGCTACGAGGACGCGGGCGGGCAATGGCACAGTGCCTACTCCGAGCCCGGCGTGCTGGTCGATTCGGGGGAATTCTCCGGCCTGGATTCGCGCGTGGCGATCGATGCGATCGCGGCGGCGCTCGAGCGCAACGGCCTGGGCCGAAAGCGCGTGCAGTGGCGCTTGCGCGATTGGGGTATCTCGCGCCAGCGCTACTGGGGCTGTCCCATTCCGCTGATCCACTGCGAGCGGTGCGGCGAGGTGCCGGTGCCGGACGAGCAGCTGCCGGTGGTGCTGCCCGAGAACCTGGTGCCCGACGGCAGCGGCAATCCGCTGCTGCGCGATGCCGCGTTCGTCAATACGCCGTGCCCGAAATGCGGTCGCGCGGCGCGGCGCGAGACCGACACCATGGATACCTTCGTCGATTCGTCGTGGTATTTCCTGCGCTTCGCCAGTGCCGACCAGGGCGCGGCCCCGGTCGATGAGCGGGTCAGGCTACTGGCTGCCGGTCGATCAGTACATCGGCGGCATCGAGCACGCGATCCTGCACCTGCTGTATTCGCGGTTCTGGACCCGCGCGATGCGCGATCTGGGACTGGTCGAGCTGTCGGAGCCGTTCGCGCGGCTGCTGACGCAGGGCATGGTGCTCAACCACATCTACTACCGCGCCCCGGAGCATGGCCGCAGGCAGTTCCTCAATCCGGCCGAGGTCGAGGCGCGCTTCGACGCCGGCGGAGCGCGCATCGGCGGCGGTGCTGCTGGTGGATCAGCTGCCGGTCGAGTACGGCGGCCTCGGCACCATGTCGAAGTCGAAGAACAACGGCGTCGATCCGCAGACGCTGGTCGAGAAGTATGGCGCCGATACCGCGCGCCTGTTCATGATGTTCGCGGCACCGCCCGAGCAGTCGCTGGAGTGGTCGGATGACGGCGTGCAGGGCCAGTACCGCTTCCTGCGTCGGCTGTGGAAGGCGGTCCACGATCACGTCGACGGCGCGGCCGCCGGCCCGGTGCCGCCGCTGCAGCCTGCCACGCTGTCGGCGGGCGCGCGCGAGTTGCGCCGATCGGCGCACCAGACGCTGGCCAAGGTCACGGTGGACATCGCGCGTCGCCGCACCTTCAACACCGCGATTGCCGCCGTGATGGAGCTGCTCAATGCCGTGGGCCACTTTCAGGAGAGCGGCGATGGCGCGCGGGCCGTGCGTCAGGAGGCGCTGGATATCGCGGTGCTGGCGCTGTCCCCGATGGTGCCGCACATCTGTCATGCGCTGTGGCACGCGCTCGGGCACGCCACGCGCGGTGATCGATGAGCGCTGGCCGGAGCCGGACCGCGATGCGCTGGCACAGGCCCTGGTGGAGCTGATCGTGCAGGTCAACGGCAAGTTGCGCGGCCGCGTGCAGCTGCCCGCGGGTGCGCAGCGCGAGCTTGCAGTGGACGCCGCGCTGGCCGATCCGGACGTGCAGCGCTTCATCGCCGGCAAGCCGGTGCGCCGTGCGGTGCACGTGCCGGACAAGCTGGTGAACCTGGTGATATGACCCGGCACGCCGCCAGCCGGGGGACAAGCCCGCGGGCGGCGGGCCTGATGGCCGCGCGCCTGATGGTGCCCGGCCTGGTAGTGGCCGGCCTGATGCTGGCCAGCCTGACGGTGGCCAGCCTGATAACAGGCTGCGGCTTTCGGCTGGAAGGCAGCGCGCCGCTGCCGCCGTCGCTGGCCGTGGTGCGCATCGACGCATCGGACACCCAGTCGGATTTCTATTTCGGGTTGCGCAAGTCGCTGTTGGCCGCGGGCACGCGCATCGACCAGGACGGCAATGATGATTCGGTCGCGGTGATCCACGTCATCACCGATAGCCCGGCCGAGCGGATTCTCACGGTGTCGACGCTGAACGTGCCGACCGAATATGAACTGACGTACACGGTGAAGTTCTCGGTGAGCGCCACCGGCCACGAACTGATCGCCCCGGAGGAACACCAGCTGGTGCGCGACTACAGCTACAGCGAAAGCGCGTTGCTGGCGAAGGAGCGCGAGAAGTCGATCCTCAGCGAAGCCCTCGCCAACGACCTGGTGAGCGTGGTGATGCGCCGCCTGTCGAGCCTGTCCGGCGCCTCGAGCGGCGGGCTGCACTGATGCGCAACGGTGTGGCGGAACCTCGGCATGCTGCTGCTCTCCACCACCGATCGCCGCGCAGTGACACGGCTGCTGGCCGGCTACGGGCTGGATCTGCGACTGGTGGCCGCGGCCGAGCCGATCCCGGGCTCCTACTGGGGCGAGAGCGAGGCCGGACTTCACGGCAGCGTGCTATTTGCGCGCCTCGATACGCCGCTGCACTCGATCCTGCACGAGGCGGCGCACTACATCTGCATGACGCCGGAGCGCCGTGCCGGCCTGTACCGCGATGCCGGCGGCGATGATGCCGAGGAAAGCGCGGTGTGCTACCTGCAGATCCTGCTGGCCGACGGCCTGGCCGGAGTCGCGCGCGAGCAGATCTATGACGATATGGATCGGTGGGGCTACAGTTTTCGTCTGGGCACCGCCCGGGCCTGGTTCGAGCAGGATGCCGGGGACGCTCGCTCGTGGCTGCTCGAGCGCGGCCTCATCGACGAGCGCTCGCGGCCGACCGGACTATTGCGCGACTGACCTCGGAAGCCGCGGCGGCAACGGCTAGCGGCTGCTGCGGCGCGCACGCAGCAGCAGGCGGTCCGTGGCCGCGACCAGCTCGCGCGTGATCGCAGCTTCGAAAGCCGAGTGGCCGGCATCGGGCACGATGCGCAGCTCGGCCTCGGGCCACGCGCGGTGCAGGTCCCAGGCGCTGCGCATCGGACAGACGATGTCGTAGCGGCCCTGGACGATCACCGCGGGGATGTGGCGAATGCGCTCGACGTCGCGCAGCAGCTGGTCGTCGCTGTCGAGAAAGCCGCGATTGACGAAGTAATGCGCCTCGATGCGGGCGAACGCCGCGGCGTAATCCGGGTTCTCGAACTTGGCGACGTAGGCCGGGTTGGTGCGCAGAAAGCTGGTCGCGCCCTCCCAGGTCGTCCAGGCGCGCGCGGCGGTAGCGCGCGTTGCGGCGTCCTCGGAGGTCAGCCGCCGGTAGTACGCCTGCATCAGGTCCGCGCGCTCCTCGGGCGGGATCGGCGCGACATATTGCTCCCACAGATCGGGGAAGATCGACCCCGCGCCCAGTGGATCCTGATAGAACCACTCGAGCTCGGTACGGCGCAGCAGGAAGATACCGCGCAGCACCAGCTCGGTGACGCGCTCGGGGTGACGCTGCGCGTACGCCAGCGCCAGCGTCGAGCCCCAGGACCCGCCGAACACCATCCAGCGCTCGAGCCCCAGATGGGCGCGCAGCGTCTCGAGGTCGCTGACCAGCTCCCAGGTGCCGTTTTCGCGCAGCTCGGCATGCGGGCGGCTGGCGCCGCAGCCGCGCTGATCGAGCAGCACGATGCGATAGCCCTTCGGATCGAAGAAGCGCCGCATCGCCGGATCGGTGCCGCCTCCGGGACCGCCGTGCAGGAACACCACCGGCTTGCCTTTCGGGTTGCCGCTTTCCTCGTAGTACAGCTCGTGCAGCTTCGAGACGCGCAGGTGTGCCTTGTGGAACGGGCGGATCGCCGGGTACAGCGCGCTGGCGACGGCCGGCTTGGCCGCCGCGACCGCGACGGCACCGGCGGATCGCCGGCTGCCCGCGGCCCGCGGGGCAGCCGCATTGCGCCTGGCCGCACGCGTCTGCCTGGCACCGGGCGCGCGTTTGGCGGCGCTGGTGCTGCGTGCCGGGCGTCGCCTCAAACCGAGACCATCGGCCCGAGCGGCTTGCCGCCGAGCAGGTGCACGTGCAGGTGGGCGACCTCCATGCCGCTGTCACGGTTGCAGTTGATGATCAGGCGATAGCCGCTTTCGGCGATGCCTTCGGCGCGCGCCAGCTGCGCCGCCACCAGGATCATGTGACCGACCAGCGACTCATCCTCGCGGGCAATGTCGTTGGCCGTCGGGATCGGCTTGTTGGGGATGATCAATATATGCGTCGGCGCGCGCGGGTGAATATCGCGAAACGCAGTGACGCGCTCGTCCTTGTGCACGATGGTCGCCGGCAGCTCGCCGCTGATGATCCGCTCGAACAGGGTGGGCATGGGGCACGGCCCGGTCAGTGTCGAAACTCCCGGTCAGCTTAAGATATCGTCATGATGGAGCACAACAGCGCGATGCAGGATCGAACGGCAATGAGGCATCAGAGCAGCAGGAGCCACCGCCGGTGAAGCTCACGCTCGAGGGATTGAGCGCGCAGCTGGCCGAGCGGCTGTTGCCGGTCTACCTGCTGTCGGGTGACGAGCCGCTGCTGGTGGGCGAGGCGGGCGACGCGATTCGGGCGCGGGCGCGCGCGCTCGGCTTCGCGGAGCGGGAGGTGTTCTTCATCGAGCGCAGCAGCGCGGTGTGGGACGAGGTGCGGCAGGCGGCGCAGGCACTGTCGCTGTTTGCCGCGCGCCGGATCGTGGAGATCCGCATGCCAGGCGGCAAACCCGGCGTCACCGGCGCCGCGGCGCTGCTGCGGCTGTTCGAGGCGGCGGGCGAGGACCTGCTGGTGATGATCATCACCGATGCGCTCGAGCGTGACGCGCAGGGCTCGGAATGGGTACAGGCAGTGCAGCAGCGCGGCGCCTGGCTGCCGATCCGGCCGGTGGAGCGCGCGCGCCTGGCGCAGTGGCTGCGCTCGCGATTCACGGCAGCCGGGTTGAGCGCGACGCCGGATGCGCTGGCACTGCTCGCCGAGCGCAGCGAGGGCAATCTGCTGGCTGCGCGCCAGGAGATCGACAAGCTGGCGATGCTGTTGCCGCGGGGCGCGACCGTCGGCGTGGCCGAAGTCGCGGCCGGCAGCGCCGACAGCGCCCGGTTCGACGTGTTCCAGCTCGGCGAGGCGGTGCGCGGCGCTGATGCCGCGCGCGCGCTGCGCATCCTCGGCGGACTTCGGGCCGAGGGCGCCGAACCGGTGCTGGTGCTGTGGGCGCTGGTGCGCGAGCTGCGGGCGCAGCAGGCGGGCGCGGCGCCGGGCGGTCGCGCAACGCAGCGGCTGTCGTTCGCGCGGCTGGGGCTGCGCGCCGGACGTGCCGACCGCATGGCCAAGGGCCTGAGCCCAGGGGATGCCTGGGACGAGCTGGCGCTGCTGGCCGTCGAGCTGGTCGGAGTGCGGACCTTGCCGTTGGTGAAGGCAACCGCCGGCTGACCGGGCGCGGTGCGCGGCTCGGCCGTGGTGCGGGCAGCAGCCGGCAGGTGGGCGCGGCTTGCGCAACGCAGCGTCGGCCACCAGACTTGGCGCGCACATGACAGAACCGATTGGCATCTTCGGCGGCACCTTCGATCCGATCCACTACGGGCACCTGCGCACTGCCTTCGAGCTGCTGCAGGCGCTGAAGCTCGCGCAGGTGCGGTTCCTGCCGACCGGCAATCCACCGCATCGCGCCGACCCGCTGGCCGCCAGCGACCTGCGGCTCGAGATGGTGCGCGAGGCGGTGGCAGGGCAGCCGGGCTTTACCGTCGATGATCGCGAGATCCGTCGCAGCGGCGTGTCATATTCGATCGATACGCTGACCGAGCTGCGCGCCGAACACCCGGCGCGTTCGCTGTGCCTGCTGCTCGGCATGGATGCGTTTCTCGGCATGCCGACCTGGCACCGCTGGCGGGAGATCTTCGAGCTCAGCCACGTGGTGGTCGCGCATCGGCCCGGCTGGAAGGCGCCGATCACCGGGCCGCTGGGCGAAGTCATGGTCGATCGCGGTACCGGCAGCGTGCGCGACCTGCATGTCTCGGCTGCCGGGCGGATCTACGTGCGCGCGGTGACGCAGCTCGAGATCGCGTCGACCGATCTGCGAGCCCTGATTATGTCCGGCCAGGACCTGCGCTACCTGGTGCCGGATGCGGTGCGCGACCTCATCGCGCGCACCGGGTGTTATGCTGCGCATAATCGTCAGGGAGGCTGAACCGACGCGCATGACCACACTCGCTCGCCCGCGCCGCGCACCGCGACGCAACTCCGTGCTCGAAAAACTCGTGCTCGCGGCGCTGGATGAGATGAAGGCAGTCAACATCAAATTACTGGATGTGCGCGGATTGACCGACATCGCCGACGCCATGATCGTGGCCTCCGGCACTTCCGACCGCCATGTGCGCGCAATCGCGCAACGCGTGCTCGAAAAGGCACGTGAGGCGGGGCGCCGGCCGCTCGGAGTGGAGGGCCAGCGCGACGGCGAATGGGTACTGCTGGACCTGCAGGATGTGCTGCTGCACGTGATGCTGCCGCGGGTACGCGAGTTCTATTCGATCGAGCAGCTGTGGGAGGCCCCGGCCGCGCCGCCGCGCCGCGCCGCCAGCAGCAGCGGATCGCGCCGCCGCGCCGCGCCTCGGGCCGCGGCGCATTGAGGCGCTCGCCGTGCCGGGCCGTCAGCGGCAGGCTGCCCGCGCCGCCCGGGGCTGAAACCCGCCGGCGGTAACACGCGCCCATGCGACTGCGACTGATTGCCATCGGCACGCGCATGCCGGACTGGGTGGACGCGGCATTCAACGACTACTGGCGGCGCATGCGCGGGCTGTGGAAGCTCGAGCTCATCGAACTGCCGACCGCGAGCCGCAGGCAATGCGGCGGCGCCGCGCACGCTGCGATGGCCGCGGAGGCGCAGCGCATCCTGGCACTGCTGGCGCCGCGCGATTTCGTGGTGGCGCTCGATGAGCGCGGCAGCGAGCGCAGCACGTTCGAGCTGTCGCATTGGCTCGAGCAACGGCGCGCATCGGGGCGCGACCTGGCATTCATCATCGGCGGACCGGACGGACTGGCCGAGGAGGTGCTGGCGCGCGGGGATTTTCGCTGGTCGTTGTCGCGATTGACGCTGCCGCATGGATTGGTGCGCGTGGTGCTGGCCGAGCAGATCTATCGGGCCGCAACACTGCTGGCGGGACATCCGTATCATCGTGAGTGAGCCTGAGAGCGCACCGGTCGTGATCCTGGCCTCGGCGTCGCCGCGCCGCACTGAGCTGCTGGCGCAGATCGGCGTGCCGCACCGCGTGGTGCCGGCGCAGGTCGACGAGCGGCGCGCCGATGGCGAGCCGATCGAGGACTGCGTACGGCGGCTGGCCACGGCCAAGGCGCTGGAAGTGCAGGCAGCGCTGGCGGCGGTCGCGGGTGCGCTCGCCGGTGGCGCCACCGTGCGCGCCGTCGCGGTGCTCGGTGCGGACACGGCAGTGGTGGTCGATGACGATCTGCTCGGCAAGCCGCGCGATCGCAGTGATGCGCTGGCGATGCTGGCGCGGCTCTCGGGGCGCTGGCACCGGGTGCTGTCGGCGGTGGCACTGGCGAGTGAGAATGGCGTGCAGTGCGCGCTGTCGCGCAGCGAGGTGCGTTTCCGGGTCCTGAGCACGCGCGAATGCGCGGCCTACTGGGACAGCGGTGAGCCGCGCGACAAGGCCGGAGGCTATGCGATCCAGGGACTGGGTGCGGCGTTCATCGAGGAGCTGCGCGGCAGCTACTCGGGCGTGGTGGGATTGCCGCTGTTCGAGACTGCCAGATTGCTGAGCGAGGCGGGCGTGCCGCTGTGGCGAGCGGCGCCGGGCGAGCGGCGGTAAGCGCGCGCGCCTGCCCCGGACCGGCCGAACGAGGAGGCAGCGATGACGTCGATAACATCCAATGAGCCGGTCAAGGTAGCCGCGCTGCAGATGACCTCGGCCGCGGAAGTGGCGGTGAATCTCGACGTGGCCGCGCGCCTGCTCGATCAGGCGCGTGCGTCCGGCGCGCGCGTGGCGGTGCTGCCGGAGAACTTCTCGTTCATGGGCCTGCATGATGTGGACAAGCGCGCCATCGCGGAACCCGACGGCGACGGGCCGGTGCAGAGCTTTCTGTCGCAGCAGGCGCGCGCGCTCGGACTATGGATCGTGGGCGGCACCACGCCGATCGCGCAGGAGCCCGGCGGGCGGGTCGCTGCCGCCTGCCTGGTGTATGCCGATGACGGCCGTCGGGCGGGGCGCTACGACAAGATGCATCTGTTCGACGTCGATATACCGGGACGCGCCGAGAGCTACCGCGAATCGAGGAACATCGCTGCGGGCACGCAGGCGGTGCTGGTGCCGACGCCGGCGGGGCTGCTGGGCCTGTCGGTGTGCTATGACGTGCGCTTTCCGGAGCTGTACCGGCAGCTGTCCTCGGCCGGAGCGCAATGGTTCAGCAGTACCGTCGGCGTTTACGGTGCCGACCGGGCGCGCGCACTGGGAGACGCTGCTGCGCGCCAGGGCCATCGAGAATCTCAGTTACGTGGTTGCGGCGGCGCAATGGGGGCGCCACGCCAGCGGACGCGAGACCTACGGGGACAGCCTGATCGTGGACTATTGGGGGACGGTGCTGTCGCGCCTGACTGGCGGCGTCGGCGTGGTGGTTGCGGAGCTGGACCTGGCGGCGCAGGCCGAAACGCGGCGTAATTTTCCCGCCTTGACGCATCGGCTTTTGTGAGCGTCAATAGGCCATCAATGTCAGCTTCCAGCACCGCCGTCAGCTTCGACCCGCTGCGCTACGCGCGCGAGGGCATCCTTGCGCCCGCAGGCCTGGATGTCGGCCGCGTCGAGCACGCGCTCGGCCTGGTGCTGGGCTCGGCCGTGGACTCCGCCGACCTGTATTTCCAGCTGTCGCGCGAGGAGAGCTGGGCGCTCGAGGACGGCATCGTCAAGGAAGGCCATTCGAGCATCGAGCAGGGTGTCGGCGTGCGCGCAATGGCGGGCGAGAAGACCGGCTTTGCCTACTCGGACGAGATCATGCTGCCGGCGCTCGAAGAGGCGGCGCGGGCGGCGCGTGCGATCGCCGTGGTCGGCGGCGCCGGCGCGCTGCAGGCGTGGCGGCCGACGGCGGCCCACAAGCTCTATCTGCCGACCGACCCGCTGCTGAGTCTCAAGGACGAGGAGAAGATCGCGTGGCTCGAGCGCGTCGATCGCGAGACGCGCCGCATGGATCCACGGGTAGTGCAGGTGCATGGCCAGCGTGCACGCCGAGCACGAGCTGATTCTGGTGGCCAGCAGCCACGGTGTTCTGGCCGCCGACGTGCGGCCGCTGGTGCGCATGAACGTGACGGTGCTGGTGGAGCAGAACGGCCGGCGCGAGCAGGGCTATGCCGGATGCGGTGGCCGCTACACGCTCGATGAGCTGGTGGCCAGGGATCGGCCGCTGGCGCTGGCGCGCGAGGCGGTGCGTCAGGCGCTGGTAAACCTTGACGGCGGTGCCGGCTCCGGCCGGGACCATGACCGTGGTGCTGGGCCCGGGCTGGCCCGGCGTGCTGCTGCACGAGGCGATTGGCCACGGGCTCGAGGGCGATTTCAATCGCAAGGGCACTTCGGCCTTCAGCAACCGCATCGGCGAGCGCGTCGCGGCACCGGGCTGCACCGTCGTCGACGATGGCACGCTCGCGTCGCGTCGCGGCTCGCTGAATATCGATGACGAGGGCACGCCCACCCAGTGCACGACGCTGATCGAGGACGGCATGCTGCGCGGCTACATGCAGGACCGTCTCAACGCGCGGCTGATGGGCGGGCAGTCCACCGGCAACGGCCGCCGCGAATCGTTCGCGCATGTCACGATGCCGCGCATGACCAACACCTACATGCGCCCCGGTCCGATACGATCCGGGCGAGATCACTCGCGTCGGTGCAGCGCGGCATCTACGCGGTCAATTTCGGCGGCGGCCAGGTCGATATCACCTCGGGCAAGTTCGTGTTTTCGGCCAGCGAGGCCTATCTGATCGAGAACGGCCGCGTCGGCGCGCCGATCAAGGGCGCCACGCTGGTCGGCAACGGCCCGGATGTGCTCACGCGCGTGGGCATGGTCGGCAACGATCTGAAGCTCGACGACGGCATCGGCGTGTGCGGCAAGGAAGGCCAGAGCGTGCCGGTCGGTGTTGGTCAGCCGACGCTGCGCATCGATGGACTCACGGTGGGCGGGACCGCCTGACACCGGCAGGCGTCTTCAGGAGGGCGCTTGCAATTACCCAAGCCGGTCTATGAAAGTCTGCCGTGGCTGTATGCCCTGGCCGGCGCGCTGCTGGCTGCGGCGAGCCATCGACTGCATTCGGGATTGCTTTCGGTGCTGCTGCTCATCGCCGGAACGCTCGGCCTGGTGGGCGGGGCGGTCATCTGGTTGCGGCGGCGCGACTTTCGGGCCACGCGCGCCGAGTACTGGTCGCACAACGGACCGACCGGCGTCGATGGCGATGACGAGCCGCTAGGCGGGCCCGAGAGGCGCTGAGCGCCCCGAGCGGACTTCAGGTGCCGGTGTCTGCCGACGACTGCTCGCCCATCGTCGAGGAAGCGGCATGGGGCTCGCGCTCGCCCGACCCGCGGTGCTGGCCGCGCTCATCGATGTAGAGCAGTTCGTGCTGCCCGATCATCACGACGTCGCCGTCGTTGAGGTTGTGGTAGCGCACGCGCTTGGAGTGCAGGAAGATGCCGTTGGTGCTGTTGAGATCCTCGATCACGCAGCTCTGGGCAGTGGTGACGATCTGGCAGTGATGGCGGCTCACGAAGCGGCTCTCGATCTGCAGATCGTTGGCGGAGGTGCGGCCGATGATCAGCCGTCCCGGGTAGAGCGCTCGCTCGCTGACCGTGCGGCCACCGGTGGCGAGCAGGATGCGCGCCAGCGGCGCGTCGGCGTCATTTCGCGCGCGGGCGCGCGGGTCGCCGCTGCCTTGTTCCGCAGGCGAATCAGCGCGCAGTCGCATCAGGCGCGTGCCGGTGCGCGACGAGTACTCGCTGCCACTGCAGTTCCTCGATCGCAGCGCTGACGTCCTCGCGGCTGCACCGTGTCGCGATTCGTTGTTCGACGCGGCGAGCATCGCGGTGTCGCACAGCGTGTTGATCAGCCGCGGCACGCCGCCGGTGTAGCGGAAGATGAGCTCGAACGTGTCGTTGGCAAAGATCTCGCGGCCCTGCGAGCCGGCGACCTCGAGCCGGTGCAGGATGTAGGCGCGCATCTCGATGCTGGTGAGCGCCGGCAGATGAAAGCGCAGGCGGATGCGCTGCGCGAGCTGCTCGAGCTCGGGCGCATCGAGCTTGTCGTTGAGCTCGGGCTGCCCGGCGAGGATGATGCGCAGCACCTTTTCCTTCGTGCGTCTCGATGCCCGAGAGCAGCCGCACCTCCTCGAGCACGCGTCGAGGTTAGGTTCTGCGCCTCGTCGATCACCAGCACCAGCTTGCGGCCGGCGTTGTACTGCTCGACCAGATAGTCGTTGAGCGTCGCGAGCAGCTCGGCCTTCTTCATCTTGAATGGCTTGAAGCCGAACTGCACCAGCACCGACTGCAGGAACTCGATCGACGACACCTGAGTCTGGTTGATCTGCGCGACGATCACGTCGTTCTGGAGTTCCTCCAGGAAGGTCTCGATCAGCGTGGTCTTGCCGCAGCCGATCTCGCCGGTGATCACGACGAAGCCGTCGGCGAACCACACGGTCGATTCCATGTACGCCTTGGCGCGCGCGTGGGCCTTGCTCAGATAGAGGAACTGCGGATCCGGACTGAGCCGGAACGGCAGTTCCCTGAGTTTGAACAGCTCCAGGTTCATGACGCCGAAATGATACTACGGCCTGAGTGCCAGTTGCGGATAGAGCCGTGGCAGCAGCTCCCTGGCGCGCGCCGTGCGACGCGAGGCGCTCGGTTCGATTGATGGTGCAATGGCCGAGCTTTGCGACCGTGACGTGGTTCCTTGCCGTAGTCGTGCCAATGCAGGCCGGACTGGCTCAGGAAACGGCGCGCCTGCGGCATGGCTCCGATCAGGTTGATCATCGCCGCATGGCCACGCGGCGCAGGGTCACCGAGCGGCAGGCCGGAGATCGCACGCACGTGGTTCTCGAACTGGCTGGTGATCGCGCCTTCGATGGTCCAGTGACCCGAGTTGTGCACCCGTGGAGCCATTTCATTCGCGAGCAGTCGCCCGCGCTGCACGAAGAACTCGATCGCGAGTACGCCGACGTAATTGAAGTCCTCGAGCACTCGTCTGAGGCTGCGCTGCGCGGCGCGCGCCAGGCGCGGCGCCGCCCACGGGGCAATCGTCAGGCGCAGGATGCCATCGACATGATAGTTGCGGTTCAGCGGATAGACCGCGATCGCGCCCGAGCGGGCGCGCGCGCCGATGATCGACACCTCGTAGTCGAACGGCACGAATTCCTCGTACAGCAGCGGCGCACTGCCGAGCGCGTCCCAGGCCGGCTCGAGATCGGCGCGGCTGCGCAGTACGTACTGGCCCTTGCCGTCGTAGCCGAAGCGCCGGGTCTTGAGAACCCCGGGCAGGCCGACGTGTTCCAGCGCGCGCGCCAGCGAGCCGCGGCTGTCGACCGCGGCGAAACGCGTGGTCGGGATCGACAGGCGCTGGAAACAGCGCTTCTCGGCGAGCCGATCCTGGGCGACGCTCAGGGCTTTGAGCGGCGGTGCGATGCGTGTGCCGCGCGCCGCCTGGCGCAGCGCCTCGACGCTGATGTTTTCCCAGTCGAAGCTGATGACATCGCTGCGGCGGGCGAGCTCGGCGAGCAGCGCCTGATCGTGGAATTCGCCCGCCAGCAGCGGTGCAATGCGGCCGGCGGGCGTGTCGGCGCTGCGGTCGAAGAACAGGAAATCCAGTCCGAGCGGGTAGCCTGCGAGCGCGAGCATCTGGCCGAGCTGGCCGGCGCCCACGATGCCGATAGTCATGGAGCTAGCGGCCCTGCGTCATGGCGTGCGCGGGTCGGGCTTGGAGAGCACGGCCGCGGTCTGTGCGTCGCGTTGATGCTGCAAGGCACGCGCAATCTCCGGGTAGCGTGGCGCCAGGATCGCGGCCGCGAACAAGGCGGCGTTGGTGGCGCCCGCACTGCCGATGGCAAAAGTCGCGACCGGAACACCGGCGGGCATCTGCACGATCGACAGCAGCGAGTCGAGGCCGTTGAGCGCACGCGACTGCACCGGGACACCCAGCACCGGCAAGCTGGTCTTGGCGGCGGTCATGCCGGGCAGGTGGGCCGCGCCGCCGGCTCCGGCGATCAGCACCTCGAGCCCGCGCGCGGCAGCGCTCGAGGCGTATTCGAACAGCAGATCGGGCGTGCGGTGTGCCGAGACCACGCGCGCCTCATGTGCGATCGCCAGTCTGGTGAGCGTTTCGGCTGCCGCACTCATCGTCTCCCAATCGGAAGACGACCCCATGATGATGCCAACGAGGGCTTTCATCGAGGCATTTTAGCATCACCGCTGCGCGAGAACGCCGCGAGCGCGCGCTCGATCGGTTCCGCATCGACCTCGCGCATCAGGCGGCCGATGTATTGGCGCTGGCGAGCGAGGGCGACGCGGCTGCGCAGCCGCTGGGCCTCGAGTACCGCCTCGAACAGGGTTTCCGGCAGCTGCAGCTGCCGCAACTGCGCCGGCCGCAGCCGCGTGAGCGCCACTCCCAGCCGCTGCAGCGCCTCCGCCGCGCGCTTGCGCGCCGAGCGACTGGGGCGCTCGAACCCGTCATCGCCGCGCTCGGCATCGGTATCACCGCCATGTGCGCTGCGCCCGGCCGCGGCAGGGGGCGCCGCTGCCTTGCCAGCGCTCGATCGGGGTTTGCCCAGAAAGACTCCTCAAGCCGGTCAGGCGCGCCGCCGCGCGCTGTTACAATCGAAGCTGAAATCATGGCACAGGCCCCGACTTGGTGCCTCAGGCACGATCACCGGCAACAAGGAATCTGAAGGATGGCGCAGCAGGTCGATGCCTCGAGGCTCGGTGAACTCAGGGAAGTGGTCGCCGGTGCGCTCAGCGAGGCAGAAAGCACGGGGGCGAGCCAGGCCGAGGCCGACGTCAGTCTGCAGCGCGGCCTGACGGTCACGGTGCGGTTGGGCGAGGTCGACACCATCGAATACCATCGGGATCGTGGCCTGTCGGTGACGGTCTACTTCGGCAAGTCGAAGGGCTCGGCGAGCACGGCGGATCTGCGGCCCGCGGCGGTGCGCGAAACGGTGGTGAAGGCGTCGGCGATCGCGCAGCACACCGCCGCGGATGACTGCGCCGGACTGCCCGATCCGGAAGCTCTGGCGCGCGAGATTCCGGATCTGGATCTTTATCATCCGTGGCACATCGAGCCCGAGCAGGCGGTGCAGCTGGCGCGCGAGTGCGAGGCGGCAGGCCTGGGCTGCGATCCGCGACTCAAGAATTCGGAGGGCGCCACGGTCACGACGCACAGCGGCGTGCGGGTACACGGTAACAGCCAGGGGTTCCTGGCCGGTTTTCCGAGCACCAGCCATTCCGTGAGCTGTGCGCTGGTGGCGCAGGAGCGCCAGGACATGCAGCGCGACTATTGGTTTACCGTGGCCCGCAACCCCGCCGCGCTCGAGCCGGCCAGCGCGATCGGCAAGCGGGCGGCGCAGCGCGCGTTGCGTCGCCTGGGCGCACGGCGGCTGACGACGCGGCGAGCTCCGGTGCTGTACGCACCGGAGCTCGCGCGCGGACTGTTCGGCCATTTCATCGGCGCCATCAGCGGCACCAGTCAGTATCGTCGCTCCTCGTTTCTGCTCAATGCGGCCGGAGAGACGGTGTTTCCGTCCTATCTGAACATCATCGAACGGCCGCATCTGCTGCAGGGTCTGGCGAGCAGTCCGTTCGATGCCGAGGGCGTGGCCACCCGGGATCGCGAGCTGGTCGGCGCCGGGGTATTGCAGGGCTACGTGCTCGGCAGCTACTCGGCGCGCAAGCTCGGACTGAAGAGCACCGGCAATGCCGGCGGTATCCACAATCTGCTGGTGAGCTCGGGGCAGACCGGCAGCTTCGAGCAACTGCTGCAGCGCATGGGCACCGGGCTGTACCTGACCGAGCTGATGGGCCAGGGCGTCAATGGCGTCACCGGCGACTACTCGCGCGGCGCGAGCGGCTTCTGGGTCGAGAACGGCGCGATCGCGTATCCGGTGCATGAGGTCACGATCGCCGGCAACCTGCGCGAGATGCTGCGTTCGATCGTCGCCGTCGGCAGTGACGTCGACGTGCAGGGCGCGGTGCGCACCGGCTCGGTGCTGATCGAGGCCATGACGATCGCAGGAGAATGATCGCCACGATGATTGGCAGCGAATCGAGGGATGGGACTATAGGATCCGTTTTTCGCAATGAAAAACGGATCCTATAGTCCCATCCCTCCCTGCGTTACCCGTATTCGTTGCGTGCTCATTGGTATGCTGCAATCGTGGCGGGCAGCGCAATCGGCACACGCCATCAGCTCTTGCGGCCGGGCCCGGGGAGCATCGGCGGGTCCAGGAACTCGCTGAGCGACAGCCCGGCCCGATGCTGCTGCCAGGCGCTTTCGAGCTCGATGCACAGCTTCAGCACCGCCGGCGGCGTCGACACCGCGCTGCGGATGATGCCGCTGCTGTGCGTGCGCGCCGCCATGATGATCGCAACCACCGGGATCTGCGCGATATCGCGTCCCGGCAGCAGCGATTCATCGGCCGTCGCCGCCAGGAAGCCCGCGGCTTCGAGCGTTGCGCACAGCCGCGCGACCGAAATGTCCGGATAGCCCAGCCGGGCGGCCAGCACCGGAATCGTCAGGCGCTCGCCGCCGGAGCGATAGCGCTCGGCGACCAGGTACATGATGCCGAGCGCGAGCCGCTCGGTGTCCGCGCATGACAGGCGCGGCTCGTGCAGCCCGACGCGCAGATAGCTCGGATTCTGCGCATAAAACGAGACCTGGGCACCGATCAGCAGGATGATCCAGTTGAGGTAGGTCCAGACCAGCGCGGCGATGATGATCGCGAATCCGGCGTAGACCACCGTGAGGCGCGAGGAATAGAGCACGAACAGCGTGAAGAAGCGGCCGGTCGCCGCCCAGAGAATGCCGGCGGCGATGCCGCCCGCGAGTGCCGGGCCAAACCGCACCTGCGTGTTCGGCACCACCATGTAGATCAGGGTCAGCAGCCCGGAGGCGATCACGTACGGCGCCAGGCTCAGCGCCAGCGCGACCACGCGCACCATCAGCGGCAGCGCCGACAGGATCCGCACCGGCTCGCTCTCGGCCGCCAGACGCGACAGCCCGATGATCGCGGCGAGCAGCACCGGACCGATGATCAGCAGCGACACGTACTCGGCCAGCCGGCGCGCGAAGTTGCGCGGTACGTCCACGTGCCAGACGAAGTTGAAGCCGTCCTCGATCTTCTTCATGGTACTGATCAGCGTCCAGATCAGCAGCGCCAGACCGACCGAACCGACCAGGCCGCCGCGCACGGTGTTGGCAAAGTCCATGACGCGTGCGGTGAGCTCGTCGGCGGCGCTGCCCATCGGTCCGAAGAAGTCGTGCACCAGCGGCTGCAGTACGCCCTGGGCGTTGAAGCCCCGGAGAATTCCGAAGCTGAAGGCGAGCAGCGGAATGATCGCGAGCAGGCTGGCGTATACCAGGCCCATGGCATGCAGATTGAGCTTGCCACCCGCGAGGTCGCGCAGCAGTGCGTAGGGATAGCGCGCGACACGCAGCAGCAGGCCGAAGGCGCCCGGCTGCTCGGCCGCCGGACCGAACAGCAGCTGATCCGGCAGGCGGCGCAGGCGAGTCCAGGGAGTCTCGGCGGCGGCGCGCATGTCCGGCGTGGCGCGCATGCGCCTAGGGGCTGGTCAGCCGGCGCAGTGCTTCGCGATATTTCTCGCTGGTGCGCTCGATGATCTCGCGCGGCAGGTGCGGGCCGGGTGGGCGCTTGTCCCAGGGCAGGGTTTCCAGGTAGTCGCGCACGAACTGTTTGTCGAACGAGGGCGGGCTGGTGCCCAGCTTCCAGGTATCGGCGGGCCAGAAACGCGATGAATCGGGTGTCAGGACCTCGTCGATCAGCGTCAGCCGGCCATCCTGGTCGACACCGAACTCGAACTTGGTATCGGCGATGATGATGCCGCGCGCGCGCGCGTGCTCGGAGGCATAGCGGTAGAGCGCGAGCGCGGTATCGCGCACCGCGGCTGCAAGCGGCGCGCCGATCAGGGTCGCGGTGGCTTCGAACGAGATGTTCTGATCGTGCTCGCCGCGCGCCGCCTTGGTCGCGGGCGTGAAGATCGGCGTCGGCAGCGCCTCGGCCTGTTGCAGTCCGGGCGGCAGCGCGATGCCACAGATGCTGCCGCCGGCCCGATAGTCGTTCCAGCCCGAGCCGATCAGGTAGCCGCGCACCACGGCCTCGATCGGCAGCGCACGCAGGCGCCGCACGATCACGGCGCGGCCCTCGAGCCGCTTGCGCTGCTCGAGGTCACGGACCGCGAAGCTCAGCGGCAGGCCGGTCAGATGATTGGGCACGATATGGGCCGTGCGGGCGAACCAGAACAGTGAGATCTCATTCAGCACGCGGCCTTTGCCCGGAATCGGATCCGGCAGCACGACGTCGAACGCCGACAGCCGATCGGTCGCGATCATCAGCATGCGATCGTCATCGATCGCGTAGAGGTCGCGGACCTTGCCCCGATGCAGCCGCGTCAGGCCTGGCAGGTCAGTCTCGTAGATCGCGGTTTCGGCAACCGTGCCGGGAGTCGTGGCCAAGGCTTGCTACCATACCGGGCGCGTGAAAAGGCCGCGCATCTTGCCGCCCGCACTGCAGCGGGGTCAAGGGACAGCCACGAGCGCGGCGGCAAGCCGTGCCGAGCGCGTCGGCAGACGCGCGGCAGCGGCGCAGTCAGCGCCCGGGAACCCAACGGGTTCCGGGCCACCCATGGGGTTGGAGGAATCAATGATGAGCACAGCGCAACAGCGACGCCATTCATGAACTGGGGAGGCAAAATCATCGGAGGCACGCTCGGCCTGCTGGTGCTCGGCCCGGTCGGCGCGCTGATCGGCGTGATCATCGGCCATCTGTTCGACACCGGCCAGATCAGCCCGGCAATGTTCGGTGGCGGTCCGGACCCGAGGCTGGTCAACGAGCTGTTTTTCCCGACCACGTTTCGGGTCATGGGGCACATTGCCAAGGCCGACGGCCGCGTCACCGAGCAGGAGATCGCCTCGGCGCGTGCAGTGATGCATGCGCTGCACCTGCAGCCGCCGCAGATCCAGGCCGCGATCGGCTATTTCACCGAGGGCAAGCAGCCGGACTTCAACCTCGACGCGGCGCTGGCGCGCCTGCGCGCCTCGATTGGGCGCTATCCGGACCTGGCCCAGTTCTTCGTCGAGATCCAGCTGCAGGCGTCGCTCGCGGGCAACGGCCTGTCGGCGGTGCCGCGCGCGCGGCTGCAGCGCGTGGCGATGCTGCTCGGGCTGTCCGCCATGGACTTTGCGCGACTGGAGAACCTGCTGCGTTTTCGTCACGGGGCATCGGCGGGCGGCGGCTACGCGGGTGGGGACGGCAGTGCCGGCGGGGCGGCTTCGGGGGCCGCCGCGAGCAGCAACGAGCGCATCGCGCAGGCCTACAGCCTGCTGGAAGCCACGCCGCAGATGTCGGATCAGGAGATCGTCAAGGCGTACCGCCGGCAGATGAGTCGGAATCATCCGGACAAGCTCAAGGCCAACGGCCTGCCGCCATCGATGCTCGAGCGCGCCAAGGAACGCACGCAGCAGATCCAGGCCGCCTACGAGCTGATCCGGGAGCGCAGGGGGATGCGCTAGGCGGCGCCACCGGGCTGCTAGACTAGCCGCATGAGCAAGCCATCCGGTCCGAGCGACGGCCAGCGCGCCCACTGGATCGCGCCGTCGATCCTGTCGGCCGACTTCGCGCGCCTGGGCGAAGAGGTCGATGCGGTGATCGCGGCCGGCGCGGATCTGATCCACTTCGACGTGATGGATAACCACTACGTGCCGAACCTGACCGTCGGACCCGTGGTATGCGAGGCGCTGCACCGGCGCGGCGTGTCGGTGCCGATCGACGTGCACCTGATGGTGCGCCCGGTCGATCGCATCGTGCCGGATTTCGCCGCCGCGGGCGCGAGCTACATCAGTTTTCATCCCGAGGCCAGCGAACACGTGGATCGAACCATCCACCTGATCCGTGAGCATGGCTGCAAGCCCGGGCTGGTGTTCAACCCGGCAACGCCGCTCGACTGGCTCGACTACACGCTCGATAAGCTCGATCTGGTACTGCTGATGTCGGTGAATCCGGGTTTCGGGGGCCAGCAGTTCATCGACGGCGTGCTGCCGAAGCTCGCCGAGGTGCGCCGGCGCATCACGGCCAGCGAGCGCAGAATTCGCATCGAGATTGATGGCGGCATCAAGGTGGACAACATCGCCGCGGCGGCCAGGGCCGGCGCCGACACCTTTGTCGCCGGATCGGCGATCTTCGGCAGCAGGAATTACGCGGCGACCATCGCCGCGATGCGCGCGGCCCTCGCCCAACCACGCCAGCCGTGATCAGCGCGCATCGCGCGCCGGTCAAGCCTCCTCGTCTTCCTCGTCGTCGTCATCGTCATCGTCGAACGCCGGTTTCGGCGCGGCGATCGGCTTGTCCTTGGTGGGCTTGGCGGG
Source organism: uncultured Gammaproteobacteria bacterium (assembly GCA_963701975.1). Taxonomy (GTDB): domain Bacteria; phylum Pseudomonadota; class Gammaproteobacteria; order Steroidobacterales; family Steroidobacteraceae; genus FEN-1191. Next base: position 313,817 of record OY969692.1, on the reverse strand, counting down.
CACGATCACCGGCCGGGTCTTCATCTTCGGCCGGGCGTTGAACACCACGATGGTCTTGCCGGTGGCGCGCAGCAGGCCCTGGTCTTCGAGCACCTTGAGCACCCGGCCGGCCATCTCGCGTGAGCAGCCGACCAGCCGCGACAGTTCCTGGCGCGAAACCTTGATCTGCATGCCCTCGGGATGCGTCATCGCATCGGGCTCGTCGCACAGGCTGGTGATCGCATGGGCGACACGGCCGGTGACGTCGACGAACGCCAGGTCCCCGAGCTTGCGGTTGGTACGGTCCAGGCGCGTGGCGAGCTGCGTGGCGAGCTCGAAGATCAGTCCCGGGCTCTCGGTGGCGACCTGGCGGAAGCGTGGGTAGGTCATCTCGGCGAGCTCGCAGGCGTTGCGGGTGCGCACCCATGCGCTGCGGGTGGGCTGCTCGTAGAACAGCCCCATTTCGCCGAAAAACTGGCCCTTGTTGAGGTAGGCAAGCACCATCTCGTTGCCCTCCTCGTCCTCGATCATCACTTCGACCGAGCCGCTGATGATGTAGTAGAGAACATCAGGCAGGTCGCCGGCATGGATCAGCACGGTCTTGGAAGGCACCGTGCGGATGCGGCAATAGCTCAGGAACCGATTGATAGCAGGAATGTCGCTCAACGGTCTGACATTCTCTTCCATATTTTTATGGCCTTCGTTCAATGATGATTCGATGGTTGCAGCGGGCTTTTTATGCCCAAACCGTGCCGGCCGCAAGGGACGGTTTTCACCGGACGGCGTGCTCACAACCAGTACGCGGTTCCGGTCATGACCCGTGCGGCCACTCGCATCAGCGTCGGGAGCGGGCTAGGAAGCGCCACCGCTCCGGCCGCCCGCGCCGCCTGCGCGTGCGCCGCCTCGTCGGTCTTCATGAGCTCCACGATCTGGCGGCTGCGTTGATCGTTGGCCGGCAGGCGCTCCAGATGGCTCGCGAGGTGACCCTCGACCTGGCGTTCGGTTTCGGTCACGAAGCCGAGGCTGAGCTTGTCGCCGAACACCGCCGCGGCGGCGCCGATCACGAACGAGCCCAGGTACCAGATCGGATTGAGACGGCTCGGGCGCGAATCGAGCTCGTGCAAACGGGCCTCGCACCACGCCAGATGATCGCCTTCCTCGCTCGCGGCGCGACGCATGAAATCACGGGTGCTGCCGCCGGCGGACATCGCGGCCTGGCCGCGATACAGGCCCTGAGCCGCTACCTCGCCGGCATGATTGACGCGCATCAGCCCGGCGGCGTGGCGTTTTTCGGCATCGGTGAGCGGGGAGTCGGGCGGCAGTGACGGCTGGCGGGCGCTCTGCGCCGGGGCAAACAGCGTGCGCAGCGCCTCGTCTGCCACATTGAGCACCGAATCGAGCACGTTGCCGGCCAGCATTGGCACATTATATGTCAGATCGGCGCGCAAGCCCCGATCCGGACCTTGCGCAGGCGCACCCGGGCCTTGCGCCTGCCCGCCCCGCCGCCGTCAGCGCGACCGCGTGGCGGCCGTCAGCGGGCGGCCTGCCCGGAGGGGGGGTCGCGCTGCCCCAAGCGGGACCGCGCAGGCGAGCGGAATTTTGCAAAGCTCGGGGTCCTTGAGTAGACTTCCGCGCCTTTTCAAATTCCATTCTCGGGACGGTCCGCGCTGCGGGCCGAAGTGACCATGATGAAGACCGAATTCGCCCAGCCGGCGACCGTGCGCGGCGATTGGTATGTTGTTGATGCTAGTGGAAAAACCCTGGGTCGCCTGGCGTCCCGGATTGCACTGCGGCTCAAGGGCAAGCACAAGGCCGACTACAGCCCGCACGTGGACATGGGCGATCACATCGTCGTGCTCAATGCCGAGATGATCGCGGTCACCGGCAACAAGCTCGACGACAAGATCTACCACCACCACACCGGCTATCTGGGCAATCTCAAATCGATTGCGCTCGGGAAACTGCTCAAAGAGCACCCGGAACGAGCGCTCGAGTTCGCGATCAAGGGCATGCTGCCGAAGACCACGCTCGGCCGCCGCATGTTCCGCAAGCTGCACGTGTTCGCTGGCGGCAAGCACCCGCATGCGGCGCAGCAGCCAAAACCGCTCGAAATCTGACAGGAAGATACATGGCAGCCACCGCGAATTACGGCACCGGCCGGCGCAAGAGCGCCGCTGCGCGCGTCTATATGCAGCCCGGCACCGGCCGCATCACTATCAATGAGCGTCCGATCGATGAATTCTTCGGTCGCGAGACCGGCCGGATGATCGTGCGCCAGCCACTCGAGGTGGTGCAGCTCACCTCCAAGTTCGATATCAACGTGCAGGTCAGGGGCGGAGGCATCACCGGCCAGGCCGGCGCGATCCGGCACGGCATCGCGCGTGCCCTGATTCGTTATGATGAGGCGCTGCGCAAGCCGCTGCGCCAGGCCGGCTTCGTGACGCGCGATGCGCGTGAAGTGGAACGCAAGAAGGTGGGTCGCCGCAAGGCCCGTCGCGGCACGCAGTACTCGAAGCGTTAATACTGCTGGGGGATCGTCTAGTGGTAGGACCGCGGACTCTGACTCCGCTAACCTAGGTTCGAATCCTAGTCCCCCAGCCACTTTTCGGGCGCACCGATGACCGGCGGCGCCGATCCGCCGGCCAGACTGTTTTGCCACTCCCGGATCACACGCGAGCACACCCTCGATGACCTTGAGCACTCGCAAGCTTGGCCGCCAGGGGCTGGAGGTATCGGCGATTGGCCTGGGCTGCATGGGCATGAGCCAATCCTACGGCCCGGCGGATGAAGCCGAGTCGATCGCCACCCTGCATCGCGCGATCGAACTGGGATGCACGTTCCTCGACACGGCCGAGGCCTATGGGCCGTTCACCAACGAGCAACTGCTCGGCCGGGCGCTCAAGGGCCGGCGCGACAAGGTGGTGATCGCCACCAAGTTCGGTTTCCGCCTGGAGGGCGCAAAGCTGGGCAATGGGGAAAGAGATAGCCGCCCCGATCATATCCGCGAGGTGGTGGAAGCCTCGCTGCAGCGGCTCGGCACCGACCATATCGACCTGCTCTATCAGCACCGCATCGATCCAGCCGTGCCGATCGAAGACGTGGCGCGCACGGTCGCTGACCTGGTGAGGCAGGGCAAAGTGCGATTTTTCGGTCTGTCCGAGGCCGGCGTCGCCAACATCCGCCGCGCCCATGCGGTGCATCCGGTGTCGGCGGTACAGAGTGAATACTCGTTATGGGAGCGGAATCTGGAACGCGACGTGCTGCCGGTACTGCGTGAGCTCGGCATCGGCCTGGTGCCGTTCTCTCCGCTCGGCCGCGGCTTTCTGACCGGCGAGGTCCAGCGCGCTGAGGACTATCCGGAAGGCGATTACCGGCGCACCGATCCGCGCTATCAGGGTGCGAACTACGACGCCAACATGCAGGCGGCGCGCATCGTGCGCGATCTGGCCGCCGTCAAGCAGGCGAAGCCCGGACAGATTGCGCTTGCCTGGCTGTTGCACCAGGGCGCCGGCATCGTGCCGATCCCGGGTACCAAGCGCAGGAAGTATCTTGAAGAGAACGTGGCCGCCGCATCCATCAGGCTTGATCCAGCACAGATGAAGGCGCTCGATGACGCCATGGCGCCGGGCAAGGTCTCGGGCAAGCGCTACGCCGAGTGGATGATGGCGACTATCGATCGCTGAGCAGGTACTGGCTGCCGGACCGTCATGCGCTCGCGCCTGGCGCAGCGCTCACGCCCGGGCGCAGCTCAGATGAATTCAACGCCGTTCAGCGCCCCGACGATCAGCAGATCAGCCGGGCGCGCGGCAAACAGTCCGACCATCACCACCCCCGTGATCTGATTGATGTCCGCCTCCATCGACACCGGATCGGTGATCGACAGATCGTGCACGTCGAGGATGTGGTTTCCGTTGTCGGTCGTGGTGCCCTGACGCCATAGCGCCCGGCCGCCGAATTCGCTCAGCCTGCGGGCGACATAGCTGCGCGCCATCGGAATCACCTCCACCGGCAATGGGAAGCGGCCGAGGGTGTCGACCAGCTTGCCGTCATCCATGATGCAGACAAAGCGCTCGGCTGCGGCGGCGATGATCTTCTCGCGCGTCAATGCGGCGCCGCCGCCCTTGATCAGCGCCCGGGTGCGGGTGGCTTCGTCCGCCCCGTCGATGTAGAGCGGCAGATCAGGCACCTCATTCAAATCCAGCAGCCGTATGCCATGCGCTCGCAGCCTTTCGCTGGTGCCTTCAGAGCTCGACACCGCGCCGCGCAGCCGCGACGCCCAGCCTTCGGCGCCGAGCTGTTCGATGAACGCATTGACGGTGGAGCCGGTGCCGACGCCGAGGATCATGTCGTCGCGCAACATCGCGAGCGAGGCGCGCGCCGCGTGCTGCTTCTTGATCGGCCCCGGGTCGGAGACAGGTGCGGATGGCTCGGTCATCGGTTGATCGGAGGATCAGGCCTCAGATGCGACAGTGCCCGCGTACGCGGGCACTGTTTGAAGCTTGAGGTACGGCGAGCGAGGAGGTGATCCAAGCCCGCCGTATATGAAGGCCTTACTTCTTTTTCGAAGCTTTCTTTTTGGCCTTCTTCTTTGCTTTCGCCATGACTATATCTCCATGTCAGGTTAGTCCGGGGCCCGAGTATATACACGCGTTGCAAAATTACAAGCAAGCGAGTAGTGGCGCACGCGACTGTGATCTGTCTCACATCTGGTTCCACATCACTCGAGTGCGAGGATGAATCGCCAATGCGCGTCTTCGATCGGCGTGACCGACAGGCGATTGCCCGCGCGCAGGATCATCATCGAAGCCAACTCATCGTGTGCATGCGCTTGCAGCTCCGCCAGCGCAATCACACGCTTCAATCGGCGTTTCAGCTGTATATCGAACGCGAACCAGCGCGGCGACTGCGCGCTGCTGGCGGCATCGTAGTGCGGGTCGCGCCGATCGAGCGCGGTTGGATCCGGATAGGCGCCGCGTACCACCTGGACGATCGCGACCACGCCGGGAACCTCGCAGCTGGAGTGATACAGGAAGGCCTCATCGCCCTTGCTGATCTGGTCGCGGATGAAGTTGCGCGCCTGGTAATTGCGCACCCCATCCCAGCGGGTGCGCTTGCGAGGAGCGGCCTGCAGATCATCGATGCCGAAGGTCGAGGGTTCGCTCTTCAGGAGCCAGTGCCGCATCGCTCGCGCTCCTACCGGGCGGCGCCGGTGAACGCCGATACCCCGGCTTCGGTCACCACCGCATCGAGTGGAACGTCATGGCTGCCGCGCTCGATCAGTGGCAGTTGCTGGCACTGATAGGCGATGCCCACGAGCAGCGGCCGGTGCCAGCTATGCCGATGGCGCCGATACGCGAACAGCCGATCGTAGTAGCCGCCGCCGGTACCGAGCCGGGTGCCATGGCGATCGAATCCGAGTACCGGCAGCAGCACCACCGACAGGGCGCGCGCGGGGATGGTGCGCAGCGCATCGGGCTCGGGGATGCCGAGCCGGCTGATCGCCGGCAGTACGCCGGCGTCGCGTGCGAACACCATGCGGCGGTAGCGGTAATCGACGATGCGCGGCAGGTAGACCGGGCAGTTGCGCCGGGCGGCCAGCGCCCGCAATGGTCCGGTATCGACTTCGGTGCCGATCGATGCATACAGGCCGATGGCGCGCGCGCCACGCAGCCAGCGGGTAGCGGCAACGTGAGCCGCGATGGCGCGGGCGGCTGCCGCGCGTTGCGCCGGCGTCAGTTCGGCGCGGCAGGCCCGAAGCCGGCGCCGGATGCCGCGACGGGCGTCACCGGTGCTGCCGATGACGCTGGCAGCGCTGCGCGGCGCTACTCGTGAGGGAATTCAGGGGCGTCACCCGCAGATGCCGGTACGGACCGTTGCTCTCGACCGGAGCAACAAGTGGGATCACCTGCGACAGGTAAGGCTTTCTGCTGCATGGCAGACCTGCACAGTGCTGTCAGCAAGGCTATCGATCCCTTGGGTGTTTCAATTAGGGTCGAGAGGTAACCCAGCCCGATTGTCGAACACCGCAGGCGACGCTTGAAGCCACTGTACACCAAACCTCGAGCGACTGTCCCCGGATTGGTCGAGTCCGCAGACTTCGATCACAGTTCGAGCTGTTGGCCCTTTTCCAGCGCCGATTCGACCCGCTCGCGCAGCGCCTTGATGCGATGGCCGGTATCGTGCTCGAGACCGTTGTCGCGAGCGCGCAGCTTGAGCACCTCGTGTGCCAGGTTCAGCGCCGCCATGACCGCTATCCGGTCGAGGCCTGCAATCTTGCCGCTGTCGCGGATCTCTCGCATGCGTCCTGTTGAGAATCTCGGCGCTGTCGAGCAGTTCGGTACGCTCGTTCGGGCCGCAGGCGACGATGTATTCCTTCTCCAGAATGCGCACGCTCAGCGGGCGTATGGCCTCGCGCGACTCGGTCATGCGCTGTGTTCCATCGCCTTGAGACGCCCGATCATGGCCTCGACGCGCGTGCGCACCTGCTCGTTGCGATTCAGCAGCGAGGTCTTCTCGGCGGCGAGCGTTTCCTGCCGCTGACGCAGCGCACGATTTTCTTCCTTGATCTGCTGCACTGTGGTGAGCAGCTCATCGATGCGTTTCTCGAGGCGTTTGAGTTCTAGATCGATCGCCCCGGTAGCCTTGGATTCTGCCATGGCAAAACTATAGTTCCGCGCGGACACATCGGTCAATGAAAATGGGGGTGTATCGGCCAAGGTTGCGGCCGATACGAATGCTGCATACCATTTTGACGTGCCCACGCATCACGATTATTCGCAAATCCAGCGAACGCTGGCCGCTTCGCACGCGCTGGCCGACCCGGCGGAGGCACATGGCACACTCGCCGGGGCATTATGTGCGCTGGTGCCCTACCGCCTCGAGGACTGGCTGGCCGAGATCCTGCCGGACGGCAGCCGCGGCACTGCCGACGCCGATCCGGCCCTGCAGGCGCTGTATGAGGGCACGGTCGCGGCGCTGACCGGGCACGGCATGGACTTCGACCTGCTGATCCCCGGGGATGACCGCCCGATCGAGGAGCGAACCCAGGCGCTGACCGCGTGGTGCACCGGGTTCCTGTACGGGCTGGGCACCAGCGGCGCCGCCGATCCGCAGCACCTGCCCGGGGAACTGGGCGAAATCGTCCGCGATCTGACCGAGATCACGCGTGCCGGCGTCGATGCCAGCGACGGCGAAGAGGCGAATGAATCGGCTCTGGCGGAGCTGACGGAGTTCGTGCGCGTGGGGGTGCAGCTGGTGTTCGATGAGCTCGAGCCGCTGCGCGAGCGCAACCTGCCGCCCGGACACGTGCTGCACTAGACCGCGTAGCCGCGGTACTTCCCGACTTCCAACCAGCAATCCGCCACCGAGGCATTCATGGCCGATCCAGTCAAAGTTGAATTCGCGCGCCGCCGTACCCAGCTGATGCGCCTGATGGGCGGCGATGCGATCGCAATCCTGCCGGCGGCGCCGGTGCGACAGCGAAACAACGATGTCGAGTACAACTACCGCCAGGACAGCGATTTCCATTACCTGACCGGCTTCGATGAGCCGGAGGCGGTGGCGGTTCTGATCCCGGGGCGCGAGGCGGCGCAATACGTGCTGTTCGTGCGCGAGCGCAACCGCGAACGCGAGATCTGGGATGGCCGGCGCGCGGGTCCCGCGGGCGCGGTCGAGGAGTATGGCGCCGACGATGCCTTTCCGATCGCCGATATCGACGAGATCCTGCCGGGCCTGCTCGAGAAGCGCTCGCGCGTCTACTACACCATGGGTCTGATCCAGGAATTCGACCAGCGCGTGGTCGGCTGGGTCAACCGGCTGCGCTCGCAGGCGCGCAGCGGCATGCATCCGCCACAGGAGTTCGTGGCGCTCGATCACGTGCTGCACGACATGCGGCTGTTCAAGAGCCGGGCCGAGCTGAAGCTGATGCGCCGCTCGGGCGAGATCGCCGCCGGCGCCCACGTGCGCGCGATGCGCTTCTGCCGGCCCGGACGCATGGAATACGAGGTCATGGCCGAGCTGCTGCACGAGTTCAACCGGCACGGCGCCGACGTTTCCTATCACCCGATCGTCGGCGGCGGCCCCAACTCCTGCGTACTGCACTACCGCGACAACAGCGCGCGTCTCAACGATGGCGATCTGCTGCTGGTGGATGCCGGCTGCGAATACGGCTACTACGCCTCCGACATCACGCGCACCTACCCGGTCGGCGGCCGCTTCAGCAGCGAGCAGCGCGCGGTGTACGAGGTGGTGCTCGAGGCACAGCGTGCGGCGATCGCCAAGGTCAAACCCGGCAATTCCTGGGACCAGCCGCACGAAGCCGCGGTGCGGGCGATCACCCAGGGGCTCAAGCGCCTGGGACTGCTCAAGGGGCCGCTGCCGCACCTGATCCGCTCGGGCGCCTACAAGGCGTTCTTCATGCACCGCACCGGCCACTGGCTCGGCATGGACGTGCACGATGTCGGCGACTACAAGGTCGGCGATGAATGGCGGGTGTTCGAGCCGGGCATGGTGCTGACCGTCGAGCCCGGGGTCTACATCGCAGCCGGCACCCGCGCAGTGTCGCGGCGCTTCTGGAACATCGGCGTGCGCATCGAGGACGATGTCGTGGTCACGCGTCACGGATGCGAGGTGCTGACCGACGATGCGCCCAAGGCGCCGGACGAGATCGAAGCGTTGATGGCCGCCGCGTGAAATCGCCGGCCGCGTACCGCTGTGACGTTGCAATCGTCGGCGGCGGCATGGTCGGGGCGAGCCTGGCGCTGGCGCTGGCTGGCACGCGGCTGAGGATCCTGCTGATCGAGGCGGTGGCCGTCGACAGCGCCACGCAGCCGAGCTTCGATGATCGCAGCACCGCGCTGGGCAACGGCGCGCGGCAGATCCTCAGTACCCTCGGGATCTGGCACCAGATCGCGGCCGACGCGGCCGCGATACGCGAGATCCACATTTCGGACGCCGGACACTTCGGCTTTGCGAGGCTCAGCGCGGCCGAGCACGAACTCGCGGCATTCGGCTACACGATCAGCAACCGCCAGCTGGGCGCGGCGCTGTGGCGCGCGCTGGCCCGCGCCGAGCGCGTCGAGCTGCGCAGTCCGGCGCGCGTGACGGCGGTCGAGCTCGGGCCCGAGTGGGCGCAGCTGCGCGTGAGCAGCGAGCCGGTCGGGCAAGCGCAGCCTGGCGAGGACGATACGGGCGAGCACAGTCTGGTGCAGGCGCGGCTCGTGGTCGCCGCCGACGGTGCGCATTCGCTGGTCAGGCAGGCCGCGGGCATCGACTCGAGCGAGCGCGATTACCAGCAGGTGGCGTTGGTGGCCAACGTCAGGACCGAGCGCAGTGCCCGCGGCATTGCCTATGAGCGCTTTACCGCGAGCGGTCCACTGGCGCTGCTGCCGCGGGCCGATGGGGCGTATACGGTGGTGTGGACCCTGGCGCCCGAGCGTGCGCCCGTCATGCGCGATGCCGGCGACGCCGAATTCTGCCAGGCGTTGCAGCAAAGCTTCGGCTGGCGCGCGGGTCAAATCCTCCAGGTCGGCCGGCGCGCCAGCTACCCGCTGTCGCTGGTGAGCGCACAAAGCCTGAGCGGCCGGCGCGTGGCGCTGATCGGCAATGCCGCGCAGGCACTGCATCCAGTGGCCGCTCAGGGCTTCAATCTCGGACTGCGCGACGCAGCGATGCTCGCCGAACTGATCGCCGCGGCGGACGATCCCGGGGCAGAGCAGCTGCTGGCGCAGTTCGCCGGGCAGCGCGCGGCCGACCGGCGCGGCATGATTGGCTTCACCGACCAGCTGGTGAAACTGTTTCGTACCCAGCGCGCAGGCGCGATCGCGGCCCGCGACCTCGGGCTGCTGCTGTTCGACCTGAGCCATCCGGCCAAGCGCGCACTGTCGCGCCTGAGCTGGGGCTTCGGCCGCGCGCTGCCGCGTCTGTCACGTGGGCTGCCGCTGCAGCCGTGACGGCCGCCTATGACATCGCGATCGTCGGCGGCGGGCTGGCCGGCGCCTGCGCGGCGGCGCTGCTGGCGCGCCACGGCGGCATCGAGCCGCAGCGCATCGCGTTGCTGGCGGGCGAGCTGCCCGGCGCGAGCGCTCCGGATGCGCCGCCGGAGCTGCGCGTGGTGGCGATCTCGCGCGCCAGTGAGCGGGTGCTGCGCGCTGGCGACGCCTGGCCGCGGCTCGACCTGGCGCGGCTGTGCCCTTACGAGCGCATGCGCGTCTGGCATCTGTCGAACACCCCCGGGAGCGAGTCGGGACTGTGCTTCGACGCCGCCGACATCGGCGAGCCGAATCTCGGCTTCATCGTCGAGAACGGCGCGCTGCTGCGCGCCTGCATCGAGCAGTTTCCGCGCGGCCGGCGGCAGCCTGATCGCGGCGCAGCTGGCGAGCGCCCGCATCGACGCCGACGGCGTGCGCTTGCAGTGCAGCGATGGACGTGAGCTCGCCGCGCGGCTGCTGGTCGGCGCCGATGGCGCGCACTCGCCGGTGCGCGAATGCGCCGGCATTGCGGTGCGCACGCACGACTACCACCAGCGCGCGATCGTCGCGACCGTGCGCAGCGAGCGAGCGCATGAGAACACCGCCTGGCAGAGATTTCTGCCGACCGGACCGCTCGCGTTCCTGCCGCTGTTCGACGGCAGCTGCTCGATCGTCTGGTCGGTGGATGAGGCGCTGGCGCCGGAGCTCACCGCGTGCGACGGCGCGCAGTTCGGCGAGCGCCTGCAGGTCGCCGCCGGTGAGGTGCTCGGGGCGATGACGCTGCTGAGCGAGCGCGCCAGCTTTCCACTGCGCAGCATGGCAGCGCAGCTCGTACGTCGCGCCGCGCTGTGCGCTGATCGGCGATGCGGCGCACGTGATCCATCCGCTCGCGGGCCAGGGCGCGAACCTCGGGTTGCTCGATGCAGCGGCGCTATGCGAGGCGGTGGCGCGGGCCACGGCGCAGCGCGAAGATCCGGGCGCGCTGCGCCTGCTGCGCGGCTACGAGCAGCAGCGGCGCACGCACAATCTGCTCATGGACGCGGCGATGAGCACGTTCCAGAGCGGCTTTGGCGCCGACTTCGGTCCGATCGCCTGGCTGCTCGATCGCAGTCTGTCGCTGGTCAATCGAAGCGCTACGCTCAAGCGGGCGTTCGCGCGCCAGGCTCTGGGCACGGCCGGCGAGCTGCCGCGCCTGGCGCGCGCTACGATCGCGTAGCCTTCCAGCAGCTCACTTGCTCGGAATCCGGTCGATCTTCGCGGCGCAGATGAAGTCGTTCTCCGACAGCCCGCCGATGGCGTGGGTGGAGTAGCGCACGCGGCAGTAGTTGTAGCCGACCTCGAGATCCGGATGGTGGTCCTCGATGTTGGCGACATGCGCCAGCGCGTTGACGAAGCTCATGGTGCGGTAGAAGTCGCGAAACGCAAATTCGCGCTTGATGGCCTTGCCATCTTCGATCAGATGCCAGTCGGGCGAGAGCTGCTTGAGCTCGGCCGCGGCCTGCTGGCCGGTGTAGGCGGCGACCTTGCCTTCGCAGGGCTTGCAGCGGCGTTCAACCAGCTCGTTCATGGCGGCGGCTTCCTTCAGCTCTGGACCCTGCGCGCATAGGTGCGCGCGACGTACTGCTCTACCAGCTCCTGGAATTCCTCGGCGATGTGCTCGCCCTTGAGCGTCACGGTCTTCGCGCCGTCCTCGTACACCGGCGCGACCGGGCGCTCGCCGGTGCCGGGCAGGCTGATGCCGATGTTGGCGTGCTTGCTCTCGCCCGGGCCGTTGACGACGCAGCCCATCACCGCCACGGTCATGTCCTCGACCCCGTGGTAGATGCTGCGCCAACCCGGCATGCGCTCGCGCAGATGGCGCTGGATGCGATCGGCCAGGGTCTGGAAATAGGTGCTGGTGGTGCGGCCGCACCCCGGGCACGCGGTCACCAGCGGCGTGAACGAGCGCAGCCCCATGGTCTGCAGCAGCTCCTGCGCAACGATGACCTCGCGCGTGCGATCGCCGTCGGGCTCCGGGGTCAGCGAAACGCGAATGGTGTCGCCGATGCCCTGCTGCAGCAGGATGGCCATCGCGGCCGAGGAGGCGACGATGCCCTTGGAGCCCATGCCGGCCTCGGTGAGGCCGAGGTGCAGCGGGAATTCGCAGCGCGATGCAAGCTCGGTGTACACCGCCACCAGGTCCTGCACCGCGCTGACCTTGGCCGAGAGCACGATCCGATCGCGCGCCAGGCCGAGCTCCACGGCGCGGGCAGCCGATGTCGAGCGCGGAGCGCACGATCGCATCGCGCATCACTTCCTGCGCGGACTGGGGCTCGCTGCGGCGGCTGTTCTCATCCATCAGTCGCACCAGCAGGTCCTGGTCGAGACTGCCCCAATTGACGCCGATGCGCACCGGCTTGTCGTTGCGGCAGGCGATCTCGATCATCTCGGCGAACTGCGGGTCACGCTTGCTGCCGCGCCCGACGTTGCCCGGATTGATGCGGTACTTGGCGAGCGCCGCAGCGCAGTCCGGATGGTCCTGCAGCAGCTTGTGGCCGTTGAAGTGGAAGTCGCCGATCAGCGGCACGTTGCAGCGCAGCTGCTCGCAGCCGCTCGCCGATGCGCGGCACCGCCGCGGCGGCCTCGGCGGTGTTGACCGTGATGCGCACCAGCTCGGAGCCGGCGGCGGCCAGCTGCTGCACCTGGCGCGCGGTGGACTCGACGTCGGCGGTGTCGGTGTTGGTCATCGACTGCACCACGATCGGTGCCTGACCGCCGATCGTAATGCCGGCAACCTTGACCGGCAGACTCGGGTGGCGATTGCGTACCATGTGCCTATTGTAAAGGCAAAACGTAGTGGGGAAGCGGCGCTCGCTGTTATGATTCGCGTTACCCGTTGATAACAGCCGGGATGCTCACCGCCGCGGGTCCGCGGGCAGGAACGCACGCAGCGGGACGGCACAGCGGAGAGCGAGTCTGGGCAGGCACACCTGTTTATATGACCTGCATGTGGCGCTCGGGGCGCGCATGGTCGATTTCGGCGGCTGGGATATGCCGGTCGCCTACGGCTCACAGATCGAGGAGCACCATGCGGTGCGCAACGCGGCCGGGGTGTTCGATGTCTCCCACATGTGCGTCGTGGATCTGATCGGCGCGCGCACACGCGCGCTGCTGTCGCAGCTGCTGGCCAATGACGTCGGCCGGCTCAAGGTCGCGGGCAGCGCCCTCTACAGCTGCATGCTCAATGAGCAGGGCGGGGTGATCGACGATCTGATTGCCTATTGCCTCGGCGACGATCATTTCCGGCTGGTGGTCAATGCCGGCAGGCGCGAGCGCGACCTGGCGTGGATCGGCGCCCACGCGGGTAGCTGCGACGTCCGGCTGCTGGTGCGCCGCGATCTGGCGATGCTCGCCGTCCAGGGCCCGCAGGCACGGGAGCGCATCGCGATGCTGCTGCCAGCCCCGGCCGCCGCCGCTGCGATGGCGCTGCAGCCGTTTCAGGGCGCGCAGATCATGGACTGGTTCATGGCGCGTACCGGCTATACCGGTGAGGATGGCTTCGAGATCATGCTGCCGGCCGGCGATGCCGGAAAACTCTGGCAGAACCTGAATGCGGCCGGCGTACGCTCGTGCGGCCTCGGGGCCCGGGATACGCTGCGGCTGGAGGCCGGCATGAATCTCTACGGCAACGACATGGACGAGCGCACCCACCCGCTCGAGTCGGGCCTGGCCTGGACCGTGGCGTTCGAGCCGAGCGAGCGCCAGTTCATCGGTCGCCCGGCGCTTGAAGCGGTGCGCGCGCACGGCAGCGAACGCAAGCGGGTCGGCCTGGTGCTCGAGGATCGGGCGGTGCTGCGCAGCCATCAGCGCATCATCGTGTCGGGCGTGGGCGAGGGCGAGGTCACGAGCGGCACGTATTCGCCGACACTGGCGCGCTCGATCGGCCTGGCGCGGGTACCGACGCCGACCGGGACCTCGGTGCAGGTCGAGGTGCGCGGCCGGCTGCTCCCGGCGCAGACGGTGCGTCCACCGTTCGTGCGCCACGGCCGCGCTCTGATCCAGGTGTAGATCGTGACGCATCGGCCCGCGTGATGGTTCGGACCGGTGCTCGGAAGGAGCGGCATAAATGAGCAGGATTCCGGCAGAGCTCAAATACACGCGCAGCCACGAATGGCTCAAGTCGTTGCCCGACGGCAACGTCGAGGTCGGCATCAGTGATCACGCGCAGGAGTCGCTCGGCGACCTGGTATTCGTCGAACTGCCCGAGGTCGGCCGCAGCCTGTCCGCCGGGGAGGCCTGCGCGGTGGTCGAGTCGGTCAAGGCCGCCTCCGACATCTACGCGCCGCTGGCCGGCACCGTGGTGGCGGTCAATTCGCAGCTGACCGGGGCGCCGGAGCTGATCAACCAGGATCCGTATGGCCGCGGCTGGATCATGCGGCTCAAACCCACGGTCCAGGGCGCCGCCCCGGAGTTGCTGTCGGCGCTCGACTATCAGGCGCTCGCCGCCGAAGGTTGAAGCACCCGAATGCCCTTCATTCCGCACACCGATGAGGACGAACGCGAGATGCTCGCGGCCATCGGCGCGCCGAGCATCGAGGACCTGTTCGACGAGATACCGCCGCATCTGCGGGTGCAGTCGCTGGATGAACTGCCCGCGGCCCTGAGCGAGCTCGAGGTGATGCAGCTGATGGCGGCGCGCGCACGAGCCGACGGACGGCCGTTATGCTTCATCGGCGCCGGCGCCTACGAGCACCACATCCCTGCGGCGGTCTGGTCCACGATCACGCGCGGCGAGTTCTACAGCGCCTACACGCCTTACCAGGCCGAAGCCAGTCAGGGTACGCTGCAGTCGATCTACGAGTTCCAGAGCATGATGGCAAGCCTGACCGGCATGCAGGTCTCGAACGCATCGCTGTACGACGGCGCGACCGCAGTGGCCGAAGCCTGCCTGATGGCAGTGCGTGCCAACCGGCGCTCGAAGGCGGCGCGCATCCTGCTGCCGCGCAGCCTGCATCCGCACTATCGCGCGGTCACGCTCGCGACCGCGCTGAACCAGGGCCTGATCTTCGAGACCATGCCTTATGCGCGCGACACGGGCCATCTGACTCTCGAGGCGCTCGGCGCGCATGAGTCGCAGGACTTCACCGCGATGGTGATCCAGCAACCGAATTTCTTCGGCGTGATCGAGGAGGTTGATGCGCTGACCGACTGGGCGCACGCGCGCGAGGCGCTGGTGATCGCGGTGGTGAACCCGACCTCGCTGGCGCTGCTCAAGCCGCCTGGGGAATGGGGCGCGACCGGCGCGGACATCGTCGTCGGCGATGGCCAGCCGCTCGGCTGCCCGCTGTCCTCGGGCGGCCCGTACTTCGGCTTCATGACCACGCGCATGCAGCACGTGCGGCAGATGCCGGGGCGCATCGTCGGTGCCACGGTCGATGCCGACGGCCGGCCGGGTTTCGCGCTGACGCTGCAGGCGCGTGAGCAGCATATCCGGCGCGCCAAGGCGACCTCGAACATCTGCACCAACCAGGGCCTGCTGATGATGGCCGGCACGCTGTACCTGTCGCTGATGGGCGCGGAGGGCCTGGAGCGCGTGGCCGCGACTTCGATCGCGCGCACCGAGGAACTGGTGCGGGCACTGACCGGGATCGCCGGCGTGCGCCGGGTATTCACCCGCCCGTGTTTTCACGAGGCGGTGTTGTCGCTGGATAGGCCGGTGGCGCGCGGTGCTCGCGGCGCTGGCCAAGCGCGGTATCCAGGGCGGTCTCGACCTGATCGATCACTACCCGGAGCTTGGCCCGGCGCTGCTGGTGTGCGCGACCGAGACCAAGAGCAGCACCGACATCGAGAGCTTCGCGCGCGCCCTGTCCGAGACGCTGCGCCCGGCGCGCGCGGCCTAGACGATGCGACGCCCGAGCACAGGCTAGGCCATGGCACTGCCGCTGCGCGAGAAGCTGATCTTCGAGTATTCGCGCCCAGGCCGCGGCGCGCGCGGCCAATGGCCGCCGGCCGCGGCGGCAACTGCGGCGGACGCGCTCCCGCAAGCGCTGCGACGGCGCCGCCGGCCGCTGCTGCCCGAGGTCAGCGAACTCGATGCGGTACGCCACTACACGCGCCTGTCGCAGCTGAACTTCTCGATCGACACGCATTTCTATCCGCTCGGCTCCTGCACCATGAAGTACAACCCCAGGGCCTGCAATGCCGCGGCCCTGCTGCCGGAGTTTCTGGGGCGCCATCCGCTCGCGCCGATCGAGCATGGCCAGGGATTCCTCGCCTGCATGTACGAGCTGCAGGAAATGCTCAAGGCCATCACCGGCATGCGCGGCGTAGCGTTGAGCCCGCTGGCCGGTGCGCACGGGGAGTTTGCCGGTGTGGCGATGATTCGCGCCTATCACCGGCTGCGCGGCGACCTGGCGCGCAATGAGATCATCGTGCCGCAGGCCGCGCATGGCACCAATCCGGCCACCGCGACCATGTGCGGTTGCATCGCGCGCGAGGTCGCGGTCGGCGCCGACGGCGACGCCGACCTGGAAGCGCTGCGCGCGGCAGTGGGCCCGAAGACCGCGGGCATCATGTTGACCAACCCATCGACGCTCGGCGTGTTCGAGCGGCGCATCGAGGAGGTCGCGCGCATCGTTCACGACGCCGGCGGCCTGCTGTACTACGACGGGGCCAACCTCAACGCCATTCTCGGCAAGGTGCGCCCCGGCGACATGGGTTTCGATGTGATTCACATGAATCTGCACAAGACGTTCTCGACACCGCACGGCGGCGGCGGGCCGGGCGCGGGCGCGGTCGGCGTGTCGGCGCGGCTGCTGCCGTTCCTGCCGCTGCCGATCGTCGCGCGCGAGCCCGACGCCGAACGCGATCGCGGTGCCGAGCAGCCGCTGTATCGCTGGCTCGGTGAGCGTGATCTGCCGCAGTCGATCGGCCGGCTCACGAGCTTCGGCGGCAATGCCGGGGTGCTGCTGCGCGCCTACGTCTACATGCGCATGCTCGGTCGCGAGGGCATGCGCCGCGTCGGCGAATATGCCACGTTGAATGCCAACTACCTGTCGGCGCGGCTGCAGCAGATCGGCTTCGAGGCCGCGTACCCGCAGCGGCGC
Source organism: uncultured Gammaproteobacteria bacterium (assembly GCA_963701975.1). Taxonomy (GTDB): domain Bacteria; phylum Pseudomonadota; class Gammaproteobacteria; order Steroidobacterales; family Steroidobacteraceae; genus FEN-1191. The sequence continues at coordinate 296,785 of OY969692.1, read as the reverse complement.
GCGAGCCATGAATTCATCATCACGCTCAAGCGCGCCGAGCAGGACTACGGCGTGTCGGCGATGGACGTGGCCAAGCGGCTGCTCGACCTGGGCTTTCATGCGCCCACGACGTACTTTCCGATGCTCATCAGCGAGTGCCTGCTGATCGAGCCCACCGAAACCGAGAGCAAGCAGACACTCGATGCGTTCGTTGTCGCGATGGCGCAGATTCTGCGCGAGGCGCAGCAGGATCCCGGGCAGCTGCATGGCGCTCCGCACAAGCTGCCGGTGCGTCGGCTGGACGACGTGCGCGCCGCGCGCGAGCTGAACCTGATCTACCAGGAACCATCCGCGTGACACGGCGCGAGAAGCTCCAGGGCCTGGGCCGCATGACGCGTGCCTTCGTCTCCAGCGCGAAGGGCCTGGCCGGCGCGTTTCGCGAGGAGCAGGCGTTTCGCCAGGAGCTGTTGTTCGCCTGCGTGGCCCTGCCGCTCGGGCTTTGGCTCGGACGCAGCGGCGTCGAGCGCGCGCTGCTCAGCGCGCCGGTACTGCTGATCCTGATCGTCGAGCTGCTCAACAGCGCGATCGAGGCAACGGTGGACCGCATCGGGCTCGAACGCCACGAGCTAGCGGGGCTCGCCAAGGATATCGGCTCGGCGGCGGTGCTGCTGTCGTTCATCCTGCTGGGGGTGATCTGGCTGCTGGTGCTGACCGGGCGCCCGTGACGGGTCGCGCTGCGTCCGGGCGAGCGGCGGCGGGCACGGGCCGGGCCGGGAACCAACACTTGCCTACAGGGGATTGCGATGACTGCACTGATCTGTGGTTCGATGGCCTATGACACGGTCATGGTGTTCGATGGCAGATTTCGCGATCACATCCTGCCCGACCGATTGCACGTGCTGAACGTGTCGTTCCTGGTGCCCTCGATGCGGCGCAATTTCGGCGGCTGTGCCGGCAATGTCGCCTACAACCTGAGGCTGCTCGGCGGTGACGGCCTGATCATGGCGAGCGTGGGGCACGACTTCGCGCCCTACGCCGATTGGCTCGAGCGCCGGAGCCTGCCGCTCACGCATGTGCGTGTGATCGAGGACCAGTTCACCGCCCAGGCGTACATCACGACCGACCTGGAGAACAACCAGATCACCGCTTTTCATCCGGGGGCGATGAACTATTCGCACCTGAATCAGGTCAGTGACAGTAGCGGTGTCCGGCTTGGAATCGTGGCACCCGACGGCCGGCAGGGGATGATCGAGCACGCCGAGCAGTTTGCGGCCGCCGCGGTGCCGTTCATCTTCGATCCGGGCCAGGGACTGCCGATGTTCGGCCAGGACGAGCTGCGCGAGTTCATCGCCCGCGCGACCTGGGTTGCGGTCAACGACTATGAGGCAAGCCTGCTGGCGGAGCGCACCGGCTGGTCGCTCGGCGAGATTGCGACCCACGTGCAGGCGCTGATCGTCACGCGCGGCGCCGAAGGCTCCTGGATCTATGCCGACGGCCATCGGCGCGAAATCCCGGTGGCGAGGACGGCGCGCATTGCCGATCCGACCGGGTGTGGCGATGCCTATCGGGCCGGACTGCTGTTCGGTCTGGAGCACGGACTGGACTGGGACACGACCGGACGCGTGGCGGCGTTGCTGGCGGCGATCAAGATCGAGCATCACGGCACACAGCAGCATCACTTCAGTGCGGACGAGTTTCGCGACCGCTTCCGCGCCGACTTTGGATATTCACTATGACATGCAAGCTCCGGGCTCTGGCGACCTGTGCGGCGCTGATCGCGTCGGCGGCGCTGGCGGCGGCGCCGCCCGCGCCACGCGCGCCATCCGTGTCGTCCGCAGCCGCGCCGGCCGCCCCCGCTGCGGTGGCAACGCCACCGCCGGCCGAGAGCGCGCCGAGCGCGCCCGCCGCGCCACCGAAGCCGCCCACCGCGGTGCCGGTGGCCGCCGGCGAGGAGGCTTCCGCGGCCGACTGGGCGGCGACGCTCGAGCGCATCGCCGGCAGTGTGGTGGCGATCCAGATCGATCAGGCGCGCTCGTTCGATACCGAGCGCAACACCTCGGCGCAGGCGACCGGCTTCGTGATCGACGCCGAACGCGGGCTCATCCTGACGAACCGTCACGTGGTGACGCCCGGTCCGGTGACCGCGGAGGCGACGTTCCTGAATCGTGAGGAGGTGCAGCTGTACCCGGTCTATCGTGATCCGGTGCATGACTTCGGCATCTATCACTATGAGCCCGGCAAGCTGCGGTTCATCAGCCCGAAGGCGCTGCCGCTGGCGCCGCAAGCGGCGCAGGTGGGACGCGAGATCCGCGTCGTGGGCAACAACGCCGGGGAGCAACTGTCGATCCTCGCCGGAACCCTGGCACGGCTCGATCGCGAAGCGCCCGACTACGGCGTCGGCCGTTACAACGATTTCAATACGTTCTACCTCCAGGCGGCCTCCGGCACTTCGGGCGGCTCCTCGGGCTCACCGGTGATCGATATCCACGGCCGCGTGGTGGCGCTGAACGCCGGCGGCGCCAGCGGCGCGGCATCGAGTTTCTACCTGCCGCTCGAACGCGTGCGGCGCGCGCTGCAGCTGATCCAGCAGGGCAAGCCGGTCACCCGCGGCACGCTGGAGACGGAATTTCGCTACCGCCCCTACGATGAATTGCGTCGCCTGGGTCTGCAGAGCAGCACCGAGGCCGAAGCCCGCAAGGCCCAGCCTGAGGGCACCGGCATGATGGTGGTCTGGGACGTGCAGCCGGGATCGGCCAGCGACGGTGTGCTGGAACCGGGGGACATCCTGGTGCGTGTCAACGGGCAACTGGTGACACGCTTCGAGCCGCTGGAGGCGGTGCTCGACGACAGCGTCGGCGCTCCGGTCGAACTGCAGCTGCAGCGCGGCGGCGTGCTGTATACCGCCAGGCTCAAGGTGGACGACCTGGACTCGATCACGCCGGCCGCCTTCCTCGAGATCGGCGACGGTGTGGTGCATACGCTGTCGTACCAGGAGGCGCGGGCGTTTCATCGCCCGGTGCGCGGGGTGTTCGTCGCCGCATCGGGCTACATCTTCGATGCCGCGGCAGTACCGCGCGGCGCGATCATCACCGAGCTGAATTCGAAGAAGATTGAGACCCTCGCGGATTTCACCGCCGCGGTGAGCGAGCTGGGTGACGGCGAGCGCGTGACCGTGCGCTATGTGACCATCGACGACCCCAACACCAGCCAGTTGCGCTCGATACGCATCGACCGGCGCTGGTTCCCGGCGCGCCAGTGCCAGCGCGACGATCGCATCGGCTACTGGCCGTGCACCGATCTGCCGGCGGCCGCCAAGGTGGAACTGCCGGCGCCGGCCTCGGCGCAGCTGCCGCGCGTCGAGGACAAGTATGCAGCTGCGATCGCCCCGTCGCTGGTGTACATCACGTTCGACATGCCATATGCGGTATCGGGCGTCACCGAGCGCAACTATCACGGCGCCGGACTGATCATCGACGCCGAGCGCGGGCTGATCATCACCGACCGCAATACCGTGCCGGTGTCGATCGGCGACGTGCGGCTGACGTTCGCCGGCACCATCGAGATTCCCGGCGAGATCGTGTACCTGCATCCGCTGCACAATCTCGCGGTCATTCATTACGATCCGAAGCTCATCGGCACCACCCCGGTACGCGCAGCCCGGCTCGATACGTCGCCGCTGAAACCCGGCGAGACCGTCAACGTGGTCGGACTGGACGGCAACGGCGAGCTCAAGTCGCGCATTACCAGCATCGCCGATATCGATCCGCTGCAGCTGCCGCTGTCGCGTTCGGTGCAGTTTCGCGAAAGCAATCTCGAGGTCGCCTCGCTGGTGAACGCGCCGGACGACTTCGTCGGCGTGCTGGCCGATGATGTCGGGCGGGTGCGCGGCCTGTGGGCGAGCTTCGCCTCGGACAACGGTCGTGAGCTGGTGCAGGAGAACCGCGGCGTATCGAGCGACCTGGTGGCCGAGACGCTCGACATCGTGCGCCAGGGCCGGCCACTGCATTCGCTGGAGGCGGAGTTCACGCCGCAGTCGCTCTCGAGCGCGCGCCGACTGGGACTGAGCGACGCCTGGGCACTGCGCATCGAAAAGGCCAATCCGTCGGCACGCGAGGTGCTGGGCGTGGCGCGACTGGTTGCCGGAAGCGACGCCGCCCGCGTGCTGCAACCCGGAGACCTGCTGCTGGCGGTCGACGACAAACCGGTGACGCAGTTTCGCGATGTCGAGCTCGCGGTCGCGAACAAGGACGTCGTCACCGCGACCATCTGGCGGGGCGATGGCGAGAAGAACCTTATGGTAAAGACGGCGACGCTCTCGGGCAGCGATGTCGAGCGCGTGGTGCAATGGGCTGGCGCGACGCTACAGGCGCCGCATCGCGCCATCAGCGCGCAGCGCGGCATTCCGCCCGAAGGGGTCTACATCGCATATTTCCAGTTCGGCTCCCCGGCCGCGCGCTACGGGCTGGTGCCGGGCCGGCGCATCGTCGAGGTCGATGGTCAGCCGACGCCCGATCTTGATGTATTCCTGCGGCAGGTGAGCGGGCGGCCGGACCGCTCGTCGCTGCGAATCAAGACCTTGGGCTGGAATGGGGCCCCGGAAATGATCACGTTGAAGCTCGATCGGCACTATTGGCCCGCCTACGAGCTGCAGCGCACCGCCGCCGGCTGGGAGCGACATTCGCTCGAATAGCGTCGGGCGCCGGTACAATCGGTACCATGGCCAGAATTGTCCGCGCTACACCGATCGAGCTTGCGACCGCCGTGCAGGCACTGCGTGACGGCGAGCCGGTTGCATTCCCGACTGAGACCGTCTACGGGCTGGGGGCCCATGCGGCCTATCCGGCCGCGCTGCGGCGGGTGTTTGAGCTCAAGGGCCGGCCGACCACCCATCCGCTGATCGTGCACATCGACAGCCTGCGATACCTGACGCGCTGGGCGCGCGACGTGCCCGAGGCGGCGACCAGGCTGGCCGAACGCTTCTGGCCCGGGCCTCTCACGCTGGTGCTGCCGCGGGCAGAGAACGTGCATCGCCTGGTCACGGGCGGGCAGGATACCGTGGCGGTGCGGGTCCCGGCGCACCCGATGGCGCAGCAGCTGCTGACGGCGTTCGGTGGCGGTATCGCCGCGCCGTCGGCGAACCGCTACGGACGGGTGAGCCCGACGCGGGCCGAACACGTGCGCGAGGAGTTCGGCGCCGCGGTGCGGGTAATTCTCGATGGCGGCGACTGCAAGCTCGGAATCGAGTCGACCATCGTCGCCTGCCTGGACGGCAAGGTGCAGCTGCTGCGCCCCGGCGCTGTGACGCTGTCGCAGCTCGAGCAGGTGGTCGGCGAGGTGCTGACCGAGACCACGGCGCTGACCCCGCGCGTGCCCGGCAGTGGCGGCGCGCATTACGCGCCGACGACGCCGCTGTCGGTCGTTCCCGGGGATGAACTCGAGACACTGGTCGCCTCATTGACCGAGAGCGGGGTGCGGGTCGGGGTGCTGGCGATGCATCCGCCGATGAGCACCTACCGGTTGACCACCTGGATCAATGGCGGGCAGCGTCCCGACGCCTATGCGCACGATCTGTACGCGCATCTGCGCACGCTCGACAAGGCCGGCTGCGCCCGCATCCTGGTGCAGCAGGTGCCGGCGGAGGAGCGCTGGGACGCCGCTTACGACCGCCTGCGCCGCGCCGGCGCGGCCGCCGCCAGTGAGCAGACCAACGACAACGATTCGGTCGCGATCGGCGTGCCGGGCTGATGCCACGTTCGATCGATCCATTCCAGCCCGAGCAAATCCGCCGGCTGGTGCGCGAGTTCGGCTCGCCGCTGCTGATCGTCGATTGCGCGCGCGTGCGCTCGCAGTATCGGAAATTGCGCCAGGCGCTGCCGGGCGTTGACCTGCACTATGCGCTCAAGCCGCTGCCACATCCGGCGGTGGTACGCACCATCGTGGAGGCAGGCGGCTGGCTCGATCTGGCGACCACCGGTGAGGTGCTGCTGCTGCAGTCGCTCGGGGTGGATCCGCAGCGCTGCATCCACAGCCATCCGATCAAGCGTCCGCAGGACATTCGCAATGCGCTCGAATTCGGCGTGCGCACATTTGTCGCCGACAACGTCGATGAGGTGCGCAAGTTCAAGCCCTACGGCGAACGCGCAGCGCTGCTGCTGCGCGTGTCGTTCCGCAACCCCGGCGCCGTATGCGATCTGTCGCGCAAGTTCGGCTGCGACCCGGAGGACGCCCTGGCGCTGGCGAGTCTCGCGGCCTCGCTCGGCGTCGACGTTCAGGGATTTTCGTTCCACGTCGGTTCGCAGGCGGCCGATGCGCTCAAGCACGTCGAGGCGATCGAGGCGTGCACGCGGCTGCTGGCGATGGCACGACGCGCGCGGCTCGGCACGCTCGATACGCTCGATATCGGTGGCGGCTTTCCGATCGACTACCTGCAGCACGCGGTCGATATTCGGCATTTCTGCGCCCCGATCCGCTCGGCGCTGGCGAGGCTGCCCAAGCGCGTGCGGGTGATTGCCGAACCGGGGCGCTTCATCGCAGGTCCTGCGGCGATCGGCGTCGCGACCGTGATGGGGCGCGCGCGCCGTGAGGGCCACTGGTGGTACTACCTCGACGACGGGCTGTACGGTTCGTATAGCGGTCAGCTGTACGATCATGCGCGCTATCCGGTGGAATCGCTGCGCCAGGCCGAGCCGCACCTGCCGTCGGTGCTGGCCGGGCCGACCTGCGACAGCATCGACGTCATCGCCGAGAACCTGATGCTGCCCGAGCTCAAAGCGGGCGACCTGATCGTCGGCCGCGCGATGGGGGCCTACACCTGGGCGAGCGCTTCGGAATTCAACTTTTTTCCGAAGGCCACCGTGGTGGCGGTGAATCGGCGCCCCGGGGACGCCGGCGGGGTCGAATAGACAGCCCCTGCCCGCCGGCGCTCGAGCGCGTCAGCGCGGTGCTACGGTGCCGGCCGGCGTGAGTTTGTCGATCACCTGCGGCAGCACTTGCGACAGCTTCTGCGCCAGATCCTGCGGGGTCATTCCGGTCTTGGCCGCCAGCTCACGGATCACTTCCGGGCCAAAGGCCTGGTGCACCTGATCGGGCGAGATCGGCTGATTGGGGCCGGCGCTGATCCAGGAATTGACGGTGGCGCCGAGTCCCTGCTGCTGCAGCTGGCTGACGATTCCGCCCACTCCGCCGTGCTTCTCGATCAGCTGATTGACGACCGTGGCCATTTCGGCGCCGACTGCCCCGCCGAGCAGTCCGTCCAGCAGTCCCATGATCAGGAACCCTTGAGGCAGCTGCTCATGAACTGCTTGCGCGCATCGCCCGTGAGTCCCTGCGTCTTTGCATTGGCATTGCAGTCCTTCATCTTCTGCTGCTGACTGTTCAGCGGAGCGGCGGGCGCGGCCGCCGGTGCGTTGCTGAGGCAGGTCTTCATGTACGCTTTGCGATCATCGCCGGACAGGTTCTTCGACTTGGCCTCGGCGTTGCAGGTCGTCATCTTGGTCTGCTGCGAATTGTCCGCGCTGGCATTCACGGCGAATGCGGCGATGGCGCAGGCGGCCACGTATACCAATGCTTGTCGATGGCGAATCATGATGGCTGTTCCCCCGTATTCATTGCGATTATTACGCTGTCCGGATGGACATCGTGGCGGGCAATTCTAGACCAACGGCCACGAAAAAGCGCGGCGGCGGGCGCGCCGGCCCGACAACTCGGGCGCGCCGGTCTGATGGGACTGCCGCAGCGCCAGCCGACAGGTACGATACGATCGGGCCGGCGCCGCGACGGCCCGGCCCGGCCCGGGCCGGGCCGCAGCAGCGGGCCACCGGCTGCGGAGCGTTGCCCCGATGGAAGCCTTTCTCGTGTCCCTGGCCAGTGTCGCCACCGCAGAGATGGGCGATCGCACGCAGCTGCTGGCGCTGGTCCTGGCCGCGCGCTTTCGCAAACCCTGGCCGATCGCTGCCGGGGTGCTGTGCGCGACGCTGGTCAATCATGGTGTCGCCGGATTGATCGGCATGTGGTTTGGGCGCCAGTTGAGCACGGCGCTGCTCGATGCTGTCGTCGGCGTGAGCATGATCGCGATGGCATTGTGGACCCTCAAGCCCGACACGCTCGATCCGCAGGCGACTTCGGTGAGCAACGCCGGCGCGTTCATGGCCACGCTGGTCGCATTCTTCGTCGCCGAGATCGGCGACAAGACGCAGATCGCCGCGGTCGCACTGGCCGCGGCGTACTCCAACCTGCTCGCGGTGGTCGGCGGCACCACCTGCGGCATGCTGCTTGCCAATATGCCGGTGATCTTTCTCGGTAACGCGTTTGCGCATCGCCTGCCGCTCAAGGCGATTCACTATACCGCGTGCGCGCTGTTCGCCGTGCTCGGCGTGATGTTCCTGGTGCGCGCCGCGCGTCACTGGGGATGATCGCAGCGCGCTCGCCAACTCGCACCGCGTGTGCCTGGTTCGCCCGTCAGTGACGATGGCGGTGGTGCAGGTCTGGATAGTGCCGATGACGATGCCTGAGGGGTGCGTGGGCATGCGGGTGCGAATGCGGTTCGGTGCCGTCCCAGGCGAAATCGTGCTCATGCGTATGATGTGCGTCGTGCACGTGAGGGTGCGTGTGCGCCAGCGCCTCATGGCTGTGTTCATGTTCGTGTCGCTCGAGCAGGTGCAGCCAGACCCCGGCGGCCATCAGCAGCGCCGACAGTCAGAACACGCCCGAAGTCGGCTCGCGCAGTGCGATGATGGCCACGACCGCGCCCAGGAACGGCGCGGTCGAGAAGTAAGCGCCGGTGCGCGCAGAACCGAGTCCGCGCAGAGCCAGCACGTACAGCACCAGGCTCACGCCATAGCCCACCAGCCCGACGACCATCGCGGCGCCGATCAGCGGCAGGCGCGGCAGGCTCGCGCCGAGCCCGATCGCGAGTGTGCAGTTGCTGATGCCGGCGCCGGCGATCGCGATTGCACCGCCCGCGCCACCCTGCATCAGGGCGCCCGGCGACCACGCCAGCAGCGCTCCGCCGGCCACGATCAGTGCCATGCCCAGGACCACGCGCCGGTCGGCGTTTTCGCGAAACACGATCCACGCGAGCAACGCGGTGAATACCGCCTCCAGATTCAGCAGCAGCGAGGCGTTTCCCGCGGAACTGCGGGTCAGCCCGTACATCAGCAGCAGCGGACCGAGCACGCCGCCCGCGGCGATGGCCGCGAGAAGCCAGGGCCACTCGCGGGCTGGCAGCCCCGGGGCCACGAGGCCGCGATCGCGCGCCAGGCGGATCAGCCATAGCCCGAGCCCGCTGCCCAGGTACAGCAGGCCGGCGAGCAATATCGGCGGCACCTCGCCCAGCAGCAGTTTTGCCAACGGCGTGCTGGCGCCGAACAGCAGTGCCGCGATCAGGGCTGCAAGGATGGCGGTCGGTGCGGTCACCATAGCGCTGATCGGGCAGTGCAGGCCGGGGCCAGCGCCACGGCCGGTGAATGCTCAGCCGGCCATCGGCTCGATCAGTTCGATGCGATTGCCGAACGGGTCGTCCACGAACACGCGCAGGCGGCCGGCTACGGATCCGTCTTCGCTCAACGTGTAGCCGCCGGCTCGAAATCGCTCCACCATCCCTGCCAGGTCCGAGACGATGAAGCCCGGATGAGCCTTGCGTGCCGGGCGGAACTGCTGTTCGACGCCCAGATGAACCTTCAGCTCGCCGCGCTCAAACCAGCATCCGCCCCGCCTGGCCAGGTCCGGCGGCTTGGGAATCTCGGGGATTCCGAGCATGCCCTGATAGAACTCGCGCGCCCGGTCCTCACCGCCCGGAGGCATCGCCAGCTGCACATGATCGAGACGTTGCACCGGCATCGCCAGCAATCTTCGCGGGTTACGGGCCATCGGGAGTGGGCACGATCGGCCGATCATTATACGCCGCCCAAGGACAATACTCAGACCGACGGCCGACGGCCCGTGGGTCGCGTCAGCGGTCGAGCTCCCGGGTCAGCGCGGCCAACGAGTCGATGGGCGCGCTGCATTGCGTGCCGCGACAGACATAGGCGAGCGCGCCATCGGCGGCGGGCTTGGAGGCGATCGCTGGCGGCAGGCCGGTCGCGTCGGCCGGGACCGCGAGCGTCCAGCGGCGCGGTGCGAATACCGCATTGAGCTCGCGCCGCCACGGCTCGATGGCGGCCGCGGGGCCGCGCAGAATCACGATCTGAGGCGGCTGCAGGTAGTCCTCGAGCGCATGCAGCATCGAGGCGTGGGCGTCCGGGTATTTGAGCAGCGCCGGCCACGCGGCGCGCAGCGTGCGCTCGGCGGCCTGCAGATAGCGCGGCTCGCCGAGCAGATAGCCGAGCCGCAGCAGCGCGCGCGCGGCGATCGCGTTGCCGGCCGGTATGGCGTCGTCACTGAACGACTTGGGCCGGCTGATCAGCGCTTCGTGATCGTCCGCCGTGAAGAAGAATCCGCCGGCGTCGCGGTCCTCGAAGTGACGCAGCATGACCTCGGCGAGCTCGCCGGCCCACGCCAGCTCGTCGGCGCTGAAGCGCACGCTTGCGAGCTCCAGAATCGCGTCGAGCAGAAACGCGTAGTCGTCGAGGTAGGCCGCCAGGCGCGCCTCGCCGCGCGCGCTGCTCGCCAGCAGCCGCCCATCGCGCCAGTGCACGCGGCGCAGATAACGCAGCGCCGCGGTGGCAGCCAGCGGCGCAGTCATCGCTGGCGAGGCAGCGTGCGGCGGTCGCAAGGCCTGCAATCGCCAGTGCGTTCCAGCTCGCGAGCACCTTGTCGTCGAGGCCGGGACGCACCCGCAGAGCGCGCAGTTGCAGCAGTTTGTCGCACGCGCGCCGCAGCGTGTCGCGCACCGCGTCGATCGCCAACTGCTGCGTCTCGGCGATGGATTCGAGGCTCGAGCGCACGCACAGGTGCCACTGGCCCTCGAAGTTGGGCGGGCCGATCGAGTCCGAAGCGCGGCGCGAACGCGTTCCATTCCGTGCTCGAGAGCGCCTGCTGCACCGCTTCACGCTGCCAGACGTAGAAGCGGCCTTCGTGGCCTTCCGAGTCGGCGTCGAGGCTCGAGTACAGCGCGCCGTGGGCGTCCCCGCCACCGGCGGCGGCACCGCCGCGCAGCTCGCGCAGCATCCATTCCGCGGTACGCGCGACGGTGTCGCCGAACAGCCGCTCGCCGGTGGCGCGCAGCCGCCTCGGCGTAGACCGCGAGCAACAGAGCGTTGTCGTACAGCATCTTCTCGAAGTGGGGGATCTCCCAGCGTGCATCGACCGAGTAGCGATAGAAGCCTCCGCCGAGCTGGTCGAACAGGCCGCCTTCGGCCATGCGCGTCAGGCGTCAGCGTCGCACATGTACAGCGCCTGCAGGTCGGGCGCGCTGTGTCGCGCGCTCGCGTGCCAGTCGCGCAGCAGGCGCGCCAGGCCCGGCACGTGCGGAAACTTCGGGCGCCGCGCCGAAGCCGCCGTATTCGCGATCGAAGCTCTGCTCGAGCCGCGCGCGGCATGCGGCCAGCGGCTCGGCCGTCAGCGCCGCCGCGGTGGCCGGGGCGGGATTGAGATCCTGCAGCGCCGAGACGATCTGGGCGGCCGGCACCCGCAGCTCGTTCGAGGTGCTCGCGGTAGTAGGCGGCGACCTGCGACAGCAGGTCGCGAAACGCCGGCAGACCGAAGCGCGCTTCGCGCGGGAAATAGGTGCCGCCGAAGAACGGCCGCTGATCGTCGTGCATCAGAAACATCGTCAACGGCCAACCGCCGCCGCGGCCGGTCAGCATCTGGTGCGAGAGCTGATACAGCCGATCGAGGTCGGGACGCTCCTCGCGGTCGACCTTGATGTTGATGTACAGCTGGTTCATCGCCGCCGCGGTGGCCGCATCCTCGAACGATTCGTGCGCCATCACGTGGCACCAGTGGCAGGCCGCATAGCCGATCGACAGCAGGATCGGCTTGCGCTCGACCCGGGCGCGCCCGAGCGCCTCGGGCGCCCCACGGATACCAGTCGACCGGGTTGTGCGCGTGCTGGCGCAGATACGGGCTGGTTTCGATCCGCGAGGCGGTTGACCGACTGCGCCGTGCGTTTGTCCATGGGCCCGCCGCTGATTTCCAGTAAAATGGCGCGTCACTATAATGGATCGCCCCCCGAGCTCGATGCCAGTCGATGGCGAGGAATCCGGTGCGCCGAGCGCGGCCGTGGAGCTGCCGGTTCTGCGCCTCAAGCGCGGCGAAGACCGGCGGCTGCGCGCCGGGCATCTGTGGGTGTTCTCCAACGAGGTGGATAACGACGCCACGCCGCTGACCGGGTTCGCCGTCGGGCGCAGTGGCGCGCGTGCTGTCCGACCGCGATCATGTTCCTGGGCTACGCCTACGTCAATCCGCACGCCCTGATCTGCGCCCGCATCCTGAGCCGCAGTCCGGTGCATCCTCCGGACCGCTCGTGGCTGGAACATCGCCTCAAGGTGGCGCTGGCGCTGCGCGAGCGCATCTACGCGGCGCCGTACTACCGCGTGGTGTTCGGCGAGTCCGACGGCCTGCCGGGCCTGGTGCTGGACCGTTATGGCGACATCGTGGTCGGGCCAGATCGCGACCGCGGGCATGGAGGCGCTGGCGCGGCGAAATCGAGGCCGCCGTCAGCGGCGTGCTTGCGCCGCGCGTGATGGTGTGGAAGAACGACGGCGGCGCGCGCGAGCTCGAGCAGCTGCCGCGCCAGCTGCTGACACCGATCGGACGCGCCCCCGATGAACTGCAGGTGCTCGAGCAGGGCCTGAGCTTCAGCGCACCGCTGGCCGCCGGCGCAGAAGACCGGCTGGTTCTACGACCAGAGCGGCAATCGCGAACAGTGGCGGCGGCTGATCTCCCCCGGCGCGCGCGTGCTCGACGTCTGCAGCTATGCCGGCGCCTGGGCGATCATGGCCCTGACACGCGGTGCGCGCGAGGCGCTGTGCGTGGATTCCTCGGAAGCCGCACTCGGGGTCGCGGTGCGCAACGCCGCCGCCAACGGCGTCACGGTGGGTACACAGCGCGGCGACGTGTTCGAGGTTCTCGACGAGCTGGTGCGCCGCGGCGAGCGCTTCGATGCGATCGTGCTCGACCCGCCGGCGTTCATCAAGCGCAGGAAGGACATCGCGCGCGGCCAGGCCGCCTACCGCAAGCTCAACCAGATTGCGATGCGTCTGCTCGAGCGCGATGCACTGCTGGTCAGCTGCTCGTGCTCGTACCATCTGGGCGCCGACGAGCTGCTGGGGCTGATTCAGTCGGCGGCCCGCAACACCAGCCGCTTCGTGCAGGTGATCTACAGCGGCGGTCAGGCGTTCGATCATCCGGTGCACCCGGCGATTGCCGAGACGCGTTACCTGAAGGCTTTTTTCTGCCGCGTCACCCGCGAGTGAGACGCGCCTCGGCCGCGCGCTGCCCGGGTCACGCGCGCGAACGCGGCAGCGGCCATGGGTACAACCCGGTAGAATTCCCAAAATGCTTCGTTATCCGAACATCGATCCGATTGCCCTGAGCATCGGACCGCTGCATATCCACTGGTACGGCGTCATGTACCTGGTGGGCTTTGCGGGGGCCTGGTGGCTCGCACGCCGCCGGGCTGCGCAGCCGGGCTCGACCTGGACGGCGGTTGATGTGGATGATTTCCTGTTCTACGCGATGCTCGGCGTGATCCTTGGCGGTCGCATCGGTTATGTACTGTTCTACGGCATGCCGCTGTGGCGCGGGGACTGGGCGTACCCGATCAAGATCTGGGAAGGAGGCATGTCGTTCCATGGCGGCATGCTGGGGGTGCTGGTGGCAGCCTGGGTATTCGGCCGCCAGCGCGCTCGTCATGCCTTCGACGTGTACGACTTCGCCGCGCCGCTGCCCGGTGTCGGCCTGTTCTTCGGGCGCCTGGGCAATTTCATCAATGGCGAGCTCTGGGGCCGGCCCACCGACGTGCCGTGGGCGATGCTGGTGCCGGATCCGAACGGCGGGCCGGCGGTCGCGCGTCACCCCTCGCAGCTGTATGAGGCGACGCTCGAGGGCCTGGTGCTGTTCACGATCATGTGGTGGTTCACCAGCCGCCCGCGACCGCGCTTTGCCCCGTCGGCACTGTTCCTGATCTGTTATTCGATCGCGCGCATGCTGGTCGAGTTCGTGCGCGAGCCCGACGTCGGAATCGGCTACCTCGCATTCGGCTGGCTCACGATGGGGCAGCTGCTGTCGCTGCCGATGCTGCTGGTGGGCATCGGGCTGTGGGTCGCCGCCTACCGCCGGCCTACGCCCTCCGGTAATTTCTTGCCGGCGCAATGAAACCGTACCTGGAGCTGATGCGCGCAGTGCGCGAGCGCGGTGTTCGCAAGGACGATCGCACCGGCACCGGTACATTGTCGCTGTTCGCGCAGCAGCTGCGCTTCGACCTCGGGGCCGGCTTTCCGCTGCTCACCACCAAGAAGATTCACCTGCCTTCGGTGATCTACGAGCTGCTGTGGTTCCTGCGCGGCGAGACCAACGTGCGCTACCTGCACGAGCATGGCGTGACGATCTGGGACGAGTGGGCGGATGAACGCGGCGAGCTCGGGCCGGTCTATGGCAAGCAATGGCGCAGCTGGGGCGCCGCCGACGGGCGCCAGATCGACCAGATCAGCGCCGTGGTGCAGCAGCTTCGCTCCAATCCGGATTCGCGCCGCCTGCTGGTGAGCGCCTGGAATGTCGGTGAGCTCGAGCGCATGGCACTGGCTCCGTGCCATGTACTGTTCCAGTTCCACGTCGCGGCCGGAAAACTCTCATGCCAGCTCTATCAGCGCAGCGCCGACGTTTTTCTCGGCGTGCCATTCAACATCGCATCCTATGCGCTGCTGACCTGCATGTTCGCGCAGCAGTGTGACCTTGCCCCGGGCGAGTTCATCTGGACCGGCGGGGATTGCCACCTGTACCTGACCCATCTGCAGCAGGTCGAGCTGCAGCTGTCGCGCACGCCGCTGCCGGCGCCGCAGCTGCGGATCCGGCGCCGCCCGGACAGCATCTTCGATTACCAGTACGAGGACTTCGAGTTCATGAACTATCAGTTTCATCCTGCGATTCGCGCGCGTGTCGCGGTATGAATCGACGCACCAAGAAGCGCAGCCGCAGCAAGCGGCCGCAGCAGCCCGCGCGGCGTCCGAAGGTCGTGGCGGCGATCCCGGCGCGACCGGGGATGATGCGCGTGCGCCGCTCGCGCGTTCATGGCCGCGGGGTGTTCGCGCTGCGCCGCATCCGCAAGGGCACGCGGATCATCGAGTACCTTGGCGACCGGGTGTCGCACCGGCAGGCGGATCGGCGCTACGAGCATAAGGACATCAACGACAATCATACGTTTCTGTTCATCGTCGACCGCAACGTGGTCATCGACGGCGGTGCGAATGGCAACGATGCCCGTTTCATCAATCATTCCTGCGATCCGAACTGCGAATCGGTGATCGAGGATCGTCGCGTCTTCATCGAAGCCACCCGCACCATCCGGCCAGGCGAGGAACTGACCTACGACTACCAGATCGGGCGCGATCGCACCGACCCCGCGAACGTCGACGATATCTATGCCTGCCGCTGTGGCGCACAGCGCTGCCGTGGCACGATGTTGTGGCCGCCCAAACGCCGCCTGTCCGCCCGGCGGGCGGCGACGCCACGCGTCCGCGGCACGCGCCCTGGCAGGCCGCCATGAAAGCGCCGCGGCTGTCGCCCACGGCCGTGATCGGCGCGATGGGCGTGGTTTACGGCGATATCGGCACCAGCCCGCTGTACGCGCTCGAGGCTTCGCTGACCGCTGCCGGCGCGCCGACCGACCGCATGGCGGTGCTGGGCGTGCTGTCGCTGATCTTCTGGAGCCTGCTGGTCGTCGTCACGCTCAAATACGTAGTACTGATCATGCGCGCCGACAATGAGGGCGAGGGCGGCATCCTGTCGCTGTTCGCCCTGGTGCAGAGGACCCTGGCAGCCGGCAATCGCTGGCAACGCGTCATCGTGGTGCTGGCGGCGCTCGGCGCGGCGCTGTTCTACTGCGATGCGTTGATCACGCCGGCCATCTCGGTGCTGAGCGCCGTGGAAGGGCTGCAGAACCTGAGTCCCGACACCGGCCGTGCCGTGGTGCCGGTGACGCTGATCATCATGATCGCGCTGTTCGCGATCCAGAGCCGCGGTACCGAGCGTGTCGGGCGACTGTTCGGCCCGATCATGCTGGTGTGGTTCCTGGTGCTGGCGATCTCGGGGTTGGCGGCGCTGCTGAAGAATCCTTCCGTGCTGGTGGCGATGAGCCCGTCGTATGCGCTGCTGCTGCTCGGACATCGGCCCGGCCTGTCGCTCGGGATCCTCGGCGGCGTGTTCCTGGCCATGACCGGCGGCGAAGCGCTCTACGCCGACATGGGCCACTTCGGCAAGAAGCCGGTGCGCGTCGCGTGGTTCACGCTGGTCTGGCCGGCGCTGGTGATGAACTATTTCGGCCAGGGCGCCCGGATCCTGGGCGACCCCGCGGCCGCGCACCTGCCGCTCTACCAGCTGATTCCGGCGGCGTGGCTGCCGCTGATGGTGCTGCTCGCGACCGCGGCCACGATCATCGCCTCGCAGGCGACGATCACCGGCGCATTCTCGGTCACGCGCCAGTGCATCCAGCTCGACCTGCTGCCGCGACTGCGCATCACGCAGACCTCGGCGCACGAGCACTGCCAGATCTACGTACCGGTCGTGAACTGGATCGTGCTGGCCGCGGTGTGCATGTTCGTGCTGAGTTTCCGCACCTCGGAGGCGCTTGGCGCCGCGTACGGCGCGGCGGTCGCGGGCACCATGTTCATCACCACGCTGCTGGGCATGCAGCTCGCGGTCTCGCAATGGCGCTGGCGCCGCTGGCAGGTCGCCGGCGTGTTCGGTCCGCTGATGTGCGTTGACCTGGTGTATCTGGTCGGCAACATGACCAAGTTCTCCCAGGGCGCGTGGGTGCCGCTGACACTCGCGTTGATGATGTTCAGTCTGTTCATGGTGTGGCGCAGCGGCCGGCGGCTGCTGCGCAGCGCGCTGCGTGCCGTGGCGGTGCCGCTGTCGCAGCTGCCGAAGCTGCTCGAAGGTGTCGCGCGCGTGCCCGGGACCGCGGTGTTTCTGGCGAGCGATCCAATGTACGTGCCGACCGCACTGATGCGCAACCTCGAGCACAACCATGTCGCGCACGAGCGCATCGTGTTCCTGAACATGGATATCGCGCGCGCGCCGCGCCAGGACCCGGCCGACCGTGTGCGCATCGAAACGCTGATGCCCGAGGTCTACTCTGTCACCGCGCGCTTCGGATTCATGGAGACGCCGGACGTCAGCCTGGCACTGAAGCAATGCCGTGCCCGTGGACTGAAGCTGTTTGCGCAGGACTGCTCGTTCTTCCTCGGCTGGCACCTGGTGGTGCCGCGGCAGCGCGGCGGCTATGAGGGCCTGCGGCGACGCCTGTTTGCCTGGATGCAGCGGCGCAGCGCGCAGGCTGCGGAGTTCTTTCGCATGCCCGAGCGGCGCGTGATCGTGCTGGCCACGCAGGTCGAGCTGTGACATGGCCCATCCTGATTCAACGCCGCCCGAGTTGGCCCCGCGCGTGGCCCTGGTGGTCGCGATGGCCGAAAACGGCGTGATCGGCAAGGACGGCGGGCTGCCGTGGCATCTGCCCGATGATCTCAAGTACTTCAAGGTCGTGACCTTCGGCAAGCCGGTGCTGATGGGGCATCGGACCTTCGACTCGATCGGCAAGCCGCTGCCGGGCAGGCGCAATCTGGTGCTGAGTCGCGCTGCCAGCGGGCCCGAGGCCGGCGTGGAATACGTGCGCAGCGTGGAACAGGCCCGCGCGCTCGCTGCCGGCGCGGCGGAGCTGTGTGTCATTGGCGGTGCCCAGGTGTATGCGCTGGCGCTGCCGCTGGCGACGCGCATCTATCTGACGCGGGTGCAGGCGGTGGTCGAGGGCGACATCCGGTTTCCGCTGCGGGATTTTTCCGCCTGGCGCGCGAGCGACCCGGTGACGCACGCGGCCGATGCGCGCCATGCCTACGCGATGAGTTTTGTGACGCTGGAGCGCGACCAGCCCGCCTGAGCGACTTCAGTAGGCGGTCAGCATCGTTCCGGTCTGCGGCGTGACCGGCGAGCCGCCGGCGCCGGTGAATTGCACCGGCACCGACTCGGCGCGCATGCCGGCGTTGCGGATGACCGCGAAGTGCAGGTGCGGGCCGGTGGTGAGGCCGGTGTTGCCGGAGTCGGCAATGTACTGGCCGCGGCTCACGCTCTGGCCCGGCTGCACCCGGATCGATTGCCAATGAAGGTGCGCGTATATGGCAATGGTGCCGTCGTCATGCAGGATCTCGACCATATTGGCCTGGTCCAGCAATGCCGCATCGGGTGCGCCGCGAAAGAAGTCGTGCCGCACGTTGATGACGGTGCCTTCTCTTGCCGCATAGATCGGTGTGCCGTCCGGCACTGCCAGGTCCACCGCGTACTCGGAATCGGGGGTGACGTGCGTGACGCGCGTCGGATAGGCCTGCGTGACGCGGAAGCTCGCTCCGAGGGCAAATGGGACGCGATACGGTTCGTGTGGCCGATGCGTCGCCCCGGGGGCGCCGAGGACCGCGCGCCAGGACATGTGAAAGCCGACGACGTCCGGCCCGGCGAAGGCTGCGGTCAGCAACGCCTGCCGCGAATGTGGCGGCAGCGCCGCGTGGTACGTTCCGGCGCCGTCGCTTGCCGGCACGGCGACGTTGCCGGGGCTGGTGATCCGAAGCATATATTCGGCCTCGCAGCCACAGTCGTTGATCGCCAGTAAGCGCAGCTGCTGGCCATCGACGTTCTGCTCGACCGTGATGCGCGGGGCCTTGGCTTCCAGATCGACCGTGATCGTCTGCGTCGTGGTGCCGGCCGGCGGCTGCCGATCGGTGTACACCCAGGCACCGCTGGGGTCGCGATACTTGTACAGGGATTGCGCCTGCAGGATCGGGCTGCATGCGCCCAGCGCGAGGCCGATCGACCAGCAAAGGGTGTGCAGCCAGCGCGGCATCACTTCAGTTCCGGCCGCCTGTCGCCGGCGCCGCTACGGGCACGCCTGCTCCATTGCCTGCTTGGCGGCGGCCCGCATCGCGTCGGCTTCCTGGTCGGAATAGAACACCCGGTTGCCGTCGGCGTCCAGCCGGAATATGCGCCTGACATCCTTGATCGAGAAGTAACGATCGCGCGCCGCGCTACAGCGCGCGGCATCCTGCTTCGCCTGCGCGGCCTGCCGGCTCTGATCGTCGTTCTCCTGGCGGCTGCGCTGCGCATATTCGGCGTTTTCGAGCTGGCGCTGCTTGGCAAGTCGGGCCGCTTCGTTCGGATCCGGTTGCGTGACCGGCACCGACAGTTTCTGCGCCGCTTGTGACGTCGGATGATCGGAATACACCACGTGGCCGGAGGCGTCGACCGTCTTGTAGACCTCATCGGCGTAGCCGCGGGCCACCACAGCGGCGCATGCCAGTGTGCAGATCAGGCCGGCGTGCGATGACCTGGCTCGCGATCGCGACATCAGCATCGATTGGTGAGGCACAGTACCTCCGGGGCTGCAATTTCTGAGCACGCCAATTCGGCAGCGCGCGAGACCTCAGCGGCACGCGGCAAGACAGCATAGCTGTCAAAAATGACAGGGTACCGTGCGTGGCGCACGGCTTTACACTACTGGCAGCAAAGTCAGGATGACGCCGAGTATGAGGCCGACACCGATTGTGGGTCAGGAAATGGCCCACCACTTGACCGTCCAGCCATGATTGACAATGCAGCGTCGCTGCCCGATCGAGCCGGTGACAGCTTCCGCGCGCTGACGGAACTGGCTCCCGATTTTGTTGCGGTCCTCGAACTGAACGGCAACATAATGTACGTCAGTCCGGCAGTGGCGCGGGTCCTGGGTTACCTGCCGATCGATGTCATCGGGCGGCCGTTCCTGGATTTCGTTCACCCGGATGACCGTGCCTCCGGGCGCGAGGACCTAGCTAGATTGCTGGTCAGCAGCGACATCGTCGCAGCCAAGCTGCGCTACCGGCACAAGGACGGGTCGCTGCACGTGATAGAAACGCTGGCGAAGAACTACACTCAGACGCCCAGCGTCGGCGGGATACTCGTAAGCACCCGGGATATCACCAAGCATGTCGCGGAGAAGCGCGCCCTGCGAGGTGCCATCGCGGAGGCGGACGACCTCTACAACAATGCACCCTGCGGCTACCACTCGCTGGACGAAAACGGTGTGCTCGTCAGGATCAACGACACCGAACTGCGCTGGCTTGGGCGTACCCGCGAGGAGGTCCTGGGAAAGCTGCGCTTCCAGGATCTGCTCAGTCCGGCGAACCTGCCGCTGTTCGAGCGCCAGTTTTCCATCCTGAAGACTCTCCGCCTGGTCGAAAATCTGGAATTCGAGCTGGTGCGCACCGACGGCACAGTATTCTCCGTTCTGCTGAGTGCTACCGCCGTGACCGACAGGCGCGGGCGATTCGTGATGAGCCGCTCCACGCTGTACGACATAACTGAGCGCAAGCGCGCCGAGACCGCGTTGCGCAGGATGAACCGCGCGCTGCGCGTGCTGAGCGCGGTGAACTCAGAGCTGATCCACATGGACGAGGAGCCCGCACTGCTGCAGGCGATCTGCCGGTTGTGCGTGGAGCTGGGCGGATACCGCATGGCGTGGGTGGGGTTCGCGCTGCAGGACGACGCCAGAACGGTGCGTCCGGTGGCGCAGGCCGGTTTTGGTGACGGCTATCTGGACCGCGCCCACATCACTTGGGGGCAAGCAGCCAGTGGCAGCGGCCCCACGGGGATGGCGATCCGGACCGGTACGGTGCAGGTGAACCAGAATTTCCGCACCAACCCTCAGGTGGCTGAGTGGCGCGACAACGCGCTGCAATACGGCTACGAGTCCTCGATCGCGCTGCCGCTCAAGGATTCATCGGGCTGCTTCGGGGCGCTGATGATATACGCGGCCGAGCCGGCCTCATTCGACCTGGAGGAGCTTCGGTTGTTGATGGAACTGGCCGATGACCTCGCCTTCGGCATTGTCACGCTGCGCGCTCGCGCGCAGCACCGGCGCGCCGAGGAAAGGATCGCGCACCTCGCCTATTTCGACACACTGACCGACCTGCCCAATCACACCCGGCTGATGGAAGCCCTGGCGCAGGCCGCCGCGGAGCTGGGTTCCAGGAAATCGCAGCTCGCGCTTCTGACCTTGATCGTGATTCGCTTCGACGAGATCCAGGCCGGCATCGGCGTGCGCCAGGCAGACGAAGTGCTGCGGCAACTTGCCGGCCGCCTGCAGGCCGCGATGCGACGCGGTGAGCTGCTGGCGAGGATCGGCGGCGAGGAATTTGCCGTGCTGCTCAGCGATGCCGACTCCGCCGACGCGCGGGATTGCGCCCATCGGATCGAACAGGCGCTGATCCGGCCGTTCCAACAAGCGGGAATCCCGATCAGCGTACAGATGCGCATCGGCGCCTCCATGGCTCCCGGACACGGACTCGACCCGGAAACCCTGCTGTTGCGCAGCGGCATTGCCGCACGGCATGCGAGGACAACCGGCACCGCATTTGTGCTGTACCAGGGCCCCGCTGAATCGGAAGGTCCGCGTTACCTCGCGCTCATCAGCGAACTGCGCGCGGCGATCGAGACGAAGCAGCTCATATTGCATTACCAGCCGAAGGTGGATATCCGCTCCGGCAGGGTATCCGGTGTCGAAGCCCTGGTCCGCTGGCAGCATCCACAACGCGGTCTCATCCCGCCGGCCGAGTTCATAAGAGTCGCGGAACAAACCGGCTTGATCAAGCCGCTGACCTACTACGTTCTGGACGCGGCCATGCATCAGTGCAACCAATGGCGCGAGCAGCACTTCGACATGCCGGTGGCGGTCAATGTATCGGTGCACGGTTTCAGCGATCCGGATTTACTGGATCGGGTCGCGGATTCGCTGCGAACCTGGGATCTCCAACCGCAGTTACTGGAGCTCGAAATTACCGAGACCACATTGATGGAGGAGCCGTCGAAGGGCCAGGAACTGCTCGGCCGGCTCAGGGATCAGGGCGTACTGGTGTCGATCGACGACTTCGGCACCGGCTATTCGTCTCTGAGCTATCTTGCGAGCATGCCGATCCATGCGCTGAAGATCGATCGTTCCTTCGTGATCAGAATGATCGAGTCGGCGCGTACTCGCAGCGTGATCGCGGCAACGATTTCGCTCGCGCGCTCTCTTGGCATCAAGACCGTGGCCGAGGGCGTGGACGCGAAAGAGCAGGCCGAAGCACTGTTGGCGATGGGCTGCACCGAAATTCAAGGGTACTTCTTTTGCCGGCCGGTCGAGGCCGATCAATTGCGGCGCTGGACGGCCGACTTCTCGCTCGAGTCCTATGCGATTCACCCGTCATCCGCCTAGGTGCTCGGGACATACCTACCGCCGCCTGCTCGCCCGCGTGCCGGGTGGCGCCTGGCCATTCATTGCCGGCGCAGGTGCGTCGCCCACAGCAATCGTCGCACCGCCTCACCGAGCAGCTCGTAGGTCGCATCATAGGAGCGCTGCATCGCCTTGCTGTCCGGCAGGTAGCGCAACACACCTTCCTCGCGCAGCGCCAGCACGCCAGCCGGCGCCGGCACCACCTCCAGGCCGGTCGCGGCGAATTCATGGCTCGCGCGCCACAGCTGCGTCGCTCTGGTCACCAGCACGATGCGGCGCACGCCGTCTGCGCGCAGCAGCTGGGCTGAATTGTGGGCATTCTCGAAGGTATCGTAGGCGCGATCGTCAACCCAGCGCACCGTGATCCCAAAATTGCGCGCCAGCGTATCGCGCATCGCGGTGGCCTCGATGCCGAAGCCGGTAACCAGGACCGGCAGGCCGGTGCGACGGGCCACATAGGCACCGTAGGCGAGCCGCTCGAGCAGCAGGGGCTCCGCGGCCGGGCCGCCGTATTCGGGCGCATAGCTGCGCTGGCCGCCGCCGCCCAGGATCACGATCGCCTGAGCCTGTGTCGGCTGGGCCAGGTCCAGCGCCGGGTAATGCTCGCTCAGGCGCGTGAGCGCGTCGGCTACGACCGGCAGCGACAGCAGCCACAGCGAGCCGAGTCCCAGCGCCAGCAGCAGCCGCGCCAGCCGCGGACGGCGTCGCAGCAGCAGCGCACCGGTGATCGCGAGCAGCAGCGGGCCGGCCGGTGGCAGCACCACATTCTTCAGCAGCGTCTTGCAGTACTTGAGGATGAACGGCACGTTCACTGCTCCGAGCTGATCACTGCGGGCACGGCACCGCGGCCGCAGCGTTACCGGCCATCACGGTCGCGCGGCATCGAGCAGCCGCTCGGCGCAGGCATGCGCGCCCGGCTGCGACAGATCGTAGCCGAAGCGCTCCACCAGCGTGTCGAGCAGCTGCTCCTGCCGGGCGCCGCGCCGCTGCGCCTCGGCGTAGGGAATCTCCGGATGAAACATCACCATCGAGTAGCGCCGGATGAAGCGGCCGGGAAATTCCCGCTCCAGCTCGGTGGCGAGCCGCTGGCGCTGTGCGAACTGCGCAGAGCGCACGCCGTCGCGCATCTCGACGTAGTTCTCCAGCGCCATCTCGGCAATGGCGTCGGTGTCGGGCCGGCGCTGGCGCTCGAACTCGGCCAGCGCACCTGCAGCGTCGCCGCGAGCGGCGAGCAGGCGATCGAGCACGCGACAATCCTCGAAGCCGCAGTTCAGGCCCTGACCGTGGAATGGCACGATCGCGTGTGCCGCATCGCCGAGCAGCAGCACGCGGCCTGCCACCTGCCAGCCCTGGCAGTACACGGTGCCGAGCTGGCTTTGCGGATGCAGCGCAAACTGCTGCTCCAGGTCGGGCATCACGGCTGCCGCGTCGGCGAACTGGCGCTGGAAGAATGCGCGCACCGCCGCGCCGTCACCGAGGCGATCGAAACCCGGATCGCCCCGGCGCGGCAGGAACAGCGTGGCGGTAAAGCTGCGGTCGGTATTGGGCAGAGCGATCAGCATGAAACCGCCACGCGGCCAGATGTGCAGCGCATGCGGCTCGAACGCATATCCGGCCGGGGTGCCGCGCCCGGCGGCCGGAATCAGCAACTCCTTGTAGTCGTGCGCCAGTGGCCGCTCCTCGGCGCGGCTCAGTGCGCGGGCGACCAGTGCGGCGCGCACTGCGGAGCCGGCGCCGTCGGCGGCCAGCAGGACCTCGAACGACTCGCTGCGCGTGCTGCCGTCCGGCTCATCGCGCAGCTGCAGCGTGCCGGCCTGCGGGTCCAGGTCGATGCAGCGCGTGTTGAAGCGCAGTTCGATGTTTGGATGTGCGGCCACCGCCTCGATCAGCAGCCGGTTCAGCGGCTCGCGGCCGATCGCATGGATCACCTCGCGCTCGTTCTGGCCGTAGGGCAGGAACTGCAGCGCCGCGTGCTCATCGTGCAGCATCCTGCCCGGCATCGCGATCATCCGCGGCGCGATGCGATCCGACACACCTGCCTGCTCGAGCGCGAGCAGGCCGCGCGCCGCCAGCGCCAGATTGATCGAACGGCCGCGTTCCGGCGCCGCGGTGCGCGGATCGGGCCGTCGTTCGATGAGGCGCACGCGCTGAGCGCGGTGTGCCAGCATCAGCCCCATCAGGGCTCCGACCGGGCCGGCGCCGATGATCGTGAACTGCGGCATCGGCGTGGCGCGTCCTGGCATCAACGCTGCGGCTGCAGCAGTTGGGCGAGTGCCCAGGCGCCGCGCAACACGTCTTCGAAGCTGTTGTACAGCGGCACCGGAGCGAGGCGGATGATGTCGGGCTGGCGAGCGTCGCAGACCACGCCGCGCCGCGCCAGCGCCTCGGACACCGAAAGGCCGTGCGCTGCACCGCTGCCGAGGCGCAGCGACAACTGGCAGCCGCGCTGCGCCGGGTCGGTGCCGGTGACGATCGCGAGGCGCCCGCCCGCCAGCTCCTGCAGCAGCGATTCCAGCCAGGCCGTGAGCGCGAGCGATTTGCGGCGCAATGCCGCGATGCCGGTCTCGGCGAACAGCGGCAGCGAGGCGCGCAGCGGCGCGGCGGAGAAAATCGGCGGATTGCTCAGCGCCCAGGCGGCAGCGCCGCGCGCGGCCACGAAGTCCGGGGACATCTCGAAGCGTGTGGCCGCGTCGTGCCCCCACCAGCCGTGCAGCTGCGGCAGCTCGCCGCCCTGCAGATGCCGTTGGTGCACGAAGGCGCCGCCGATCGCGCCGGGACCGGCGTTCAGGTATTTGTAGCTGCACCAGACCGCGAAGTCAGCATCGTCGGCGTGCAGCGCCAGCGGCACGTTGCCGATCGCATGCGCCAGGTCGAAACCCACGTTGCAGCCGGCGGCACGGGCCGCGCGCGCGATGCGGCGCAGATCGAACAGCTGTCCGGTGCGGTACTGCACGCCGGGCCACAGCACCAGCGCCAGGCGCGAGGCCTGTTGCGCGATGCAGGCCTCGATGTCTTCGATGCGAATCAGATCCTCGCCCGGCAGCGGCGCGAGTTCGATCAGCTCGGACGCCGGGTCGAAGCCATGCCAGCGGATCTGCGAGGCCACGGCGTGCCGGTCGGAGGAGAATGCGCCGGCCTCGATCAGGATCGCACGGCGTCGGCCAAGCGGCCGATAGAAGCTCGCCAGCAGCAGGTGCAGATTGACGGTGAGCGAGTTCATCGCGACCACTTCCTGCGGCTCAGCGCCGGCGAGCTGCGCCAGCATCTGCTGCAGCCGTTCGGCATAGCCGATCCAGGCAGTGCGCGCCTGCTCGTGCCCCAGGACTCCAAGCCGCTCCCAGTCCTCGACCTCGGCCTGGATCATCGAGCGCGCCGCGACCGGGGCCAGCCCGAGCGAGTGGCCACAGAGATACACCAGCGACCGGCCGTCGTCGCCGCGTGGCATGGCGAAGCGCTCGCGCATCGGCGCAAGCGCATCGGCCGCATCCTGCGCGCGCGCCCAGTCGAGCCGGCCTTGCAGCGCCGCGGGCAGCGCGCCGTCGGACGGCGACCCCGGCGTGCGGCTGGCGTTGCGTTTCATAGTGTGCGCAGCGGATAGAGCATCGGCCGCGACGGTACCGCATCGCCAGCGATGGCCGGGGAATGCAGCGACAGAAAGTACCAGCCATCGGTGACGGCATCGGGGACATAGGCCAGCTCGGTGATCGTGCTCTTGGGTCGCTGCGCCCCGAGCACGTCGCGCCCGGCGCGCGGCAGACCGAAGAAGATGCGGTGTGCGGTGAGCTCGCCGCCGTCGCTGCTGCGGTCGGCGGAAGGCACGTCGAGCACCAGATGCTCGATGCCGAGCTCGACCAGCCAGGTGGCGGCCTCGCGCGACAGGAACGGCGCCGCGGCGGCGCGCTCTTCCGAGAACTTGTCGCGCTCGTTTGGCAGGGTGCGGATCACCGCGGCGCGCGCCCTCAGCCGCGGCGCCAGCACCGGCGGCCAGGCGCGCTCGAGCGCGCCGCGCGTGATCAGCAGGTCGTCGGCGCGCGGCGCCGGCGAGCTGCCCTCGCTGCTGTCGCCGGCGAGCTCGGGCTCGACGCTGGCCAGCGCCGCAATCAGCAGGCGCCCCGGAATGATGCCTTGCACGTCGACCCGCTCGGCCGTCAGATGCCCGACGCCTTCGGTGTGAGTGCCGTTGGCATGCGGCGTCAGCGTCAGCACGCTGCAGTTACAGCTCGCGCCGGCATCGACGCGGCCGGTGAAGTCGCCGACCACCAGCGGCTTGCTGCTGGCGGCAGTGGCGCCGAAGCAGCGCAGCTGCGGACCGACGAATTCGAGCAGGCGTGCGAGGCTGCTGCCGGCCGCCAGGTCAGCGAGCAGCGTTACGCCATCGATGTGCAGTTGCGCCCACTGCGCACGCTCATTGCGAGCCATGTGCGCCCGCCGGCGGCGGCGGTTCCATGACAGCGCGGCAGTGCCTGCAGGTGCGCAGCGACAGGGTGCCGAAGAAACGATTGAATACCGGCGGGAACTGCGTTTCGATGTCGGTCAGCGCAAAGAATTCCTGGTAGAGAAGCTGCCCGCAGCGTTCGCAATACCATTGCAGGCCGTCGAGTTCGCCGGCACGGCGGCGTCGCTCGATCACCAGACCGACCGAGTTGGCGGCGCGTTGCGGCGAGTGCGGCACCTGCGGCGGCAGCAGCAGAATCTCGCCGGCGCGGATCGGCAGGTCGACGATGCGACCATCCTCGACCACGCGCAGGACCATCTCGCCCTCGAGCTGATAGAAGAACTCCTCCGCCGGGTCAACGTGGAAATCCTTGCGCGCGTTCGGGCCGCCGACCACCATGATGATGAATTCTCCGTCCTGGTAGACCAGCTTGTTGCCGACCGGCGGGCGCAGCAGATGACGGTTGGCGTCGATCCACTGCCTGAAATTGATGGGCATCAGAGCGGGCATGTCGATGATTTCCGACAATATCCAAGGCTGGCTTACTTCGCGTATGGTAAGCGTATTGCCCGAAGCTGGCGAGGCGCGGACGTTATGCGATCATGATGAACCACATGCCCGGCAGCGGCAGCTGCCGCAGATTTGCGCTGCTCGCGATGCTGTCGCTGAGCGCTTCGGCCTGCGCGATGCACTGGCCGTGGATGCGGCGGCCGCCGCCGCCGCCGCAGCCGGTGCATCAGCTCACGATCGCGCCGGATGCGTCCGCGAACGCGGCGACGATCACGCAGTATTGGGATCGCAATACGCTGCTGCTCGACCTGTCGTCGGTCAACGGCGAGGGAGGGGCGACCCTCACGCCGATCAAGGCACTCGGCTGGCCGGTGCGAATGGAATTTCGCGTGCAGCCCGGCAGCATCGGCCGCCTGGAGGTGCTGGCGGCGCAGCGTGTGGCCTTTGAGGTGCCATCACAGGGCGCGCCGCTGCTGCTCAAGCTCGCGCCGGGCGCCTATCAGGCCGATACCGCGCAGATCACGATTCGATGGAGCGTGGCTGCAGACTCGGCACACTGACCGGCGGGGCTTGCGGATCATCGAGATTGACCGCGGTGAGCTCGCCACCCCAGACGCAGCCGGTGTCGAGGCCGAGCAGGCCCGCATCCCGGTAGAAGCCAAGCGCCGACCAGTGACCGAACACGATCGGCCGTTCACGGCTGGCACGCTGCGGCACCCTGAACCACGGCAGCCACGGCCTGGGAGCCGAGTCCGGCTTGCCCTTCTGCCTGAAATCCACGCGCCCGTCGGGCGTGCAGAATCGCAGCCGCGTCAGCACATTGACCGTGAAGCGCAGTCGGTCGATGCCGGCGAGTGTCGCTTGCCAGCGCTCGGGCTGATCCCCGTACATGCCCGACAGCAGCGAGCGCGGCTCATCGCGCAGCGCCTGCTGCACCTCGGCCGCCAGCTGCAGCGCCAGTGGCACGCTCCATTGCGGCACCAGACCGGCATGCACCAGCAGCTCATCGTGATCGGGTTCCGCGTGTGCCAGCGGCCGCAGCAGCAGCCATTCCAGCAGCGCGTCGCGATCGCGTGCCGCCAGAATCGCGCCGAGCGTATCGCTTTTGCGCAGCTTCTCGCCCACCAGCCCGACCGCCAGCAGGTGCAGATCGTGGTTACCGAGCACGCAGACCGCATTGTCGCCCAGAGCGCGCACCAGCCGCAGCGCCTGCAGCGATTTGCGGCCCGCGGTTGACCAGGTCGCCGACGAACCACAGCCGGTCGCGGTCGCTGGAGAAGCGAATGCGCGCGAGCAGCTGTTCGAGTTCGTCGCAGCAGCCCTGCACGTCGCCGACCGCCCAGCGCGCCATGGATGCTCAACGCGCGCTGCGAGCGCTCAATGCAGCATGCCGGGCATCGCGAGTCGAAACGCCGGAATCGGCGCGTCGAACTGCGCGCCGTCGTCGGCGATCATCTGGTAGCTGCCCTGCATGGTGCCGACCGGCGTTTCGAGCACCGCGCCGCTCGAGTAGCGAAAGCCCTGTCCGGGCTTGAGGTAGGGTTGCTCGCCGACGACACCGTCGCCGCGCACTTCCTGCACCCGGCCGTTGGCATCGGTGATGATCCAATGGCGGGTCAACAGCTTCGCCGGCACTTCGCCCTCGTTGCGGATCGTGATCGTGTAGGCGAACACATAGCGCTGTTCGCGCGGTTCGGACTGATCGTCGAGATAGGTGGTCTCGACATCGATGCTGATGCTGGTGGCGCACGCTGCTCATGTCCGCGGCGGTGGGTTCATTCATCGTACCCGCACCGCCAGCACGTCACAGGGCGCGCCGTGCAGCACCGAGTCCTCGGTGCGGTGGAGCAGTATCGACAGCCCGTGGCGTTCGCGACAGCCGAGCACGATCAGGTCGCTGTTCTGCTCGCGCGCATAGCGCAGAAT
The DNA here is from genome assembly GCA_963701975.1 of uncultured Gammaproteobacteria bacterium. Classification (GTDB taxonomy): domain Bacteria; phylum Pseudomonadota; class Gammaproteobacteria; order Steroidobacterales; family Steroidobacteraceae; genus FEN-1191. Next base: position 267,551 of record OY969692.1, on the reverse strand, counting down.
CTCGCTCTTGGCGCTGCCGGCCTCGACGCTGCCGGCCTCCGACGGCAATCCGAGCTCGCGCGCCAGCGCCTGCATCTGCGCGCGGGCGCGCGCCATCATCTGCTCGTCGACCTGCACCACCGGCAGCAGCGAATCGCTCATCGGTTCGATCGGCATGAGCTCGAGCACGTGCAGCAGCCGCACCGCGCCGTTGCTGGCGCGCGCGATCTCGCAGGCGCGGCCGGCGACCGCGCGGCTGTCCTGGGTCAGGTCGACGGCGGCCAGGATGCGGCGGTAGGCGGTCATGCTCGGCTCCGGTCGGGCAGCACTTGGGCCGTGGCTGCTGCCCATTAGTGAAGCACAGCGGCGGCCGCCTGCGCCAGCGCGCCGAACTGCATCGGCGTCAGGGTCTCCGCGCGCCGCCCCGGGTCGATGCCCAGCGCGTCGATCTGCGGCGCCGACAGGTAGCGGCTCAGGGCGTTGCGCAGGGTCTTGCGCCGCTGCCCGAAGGCCGCCGTCACGACCTCGGCGTACAGCGGGGACGAGGCCCAGTCGGGCACGGCATCGAGCACGACCAGCCGCACCACGCTCGATGCGACCTTGCGGCACCGGGCGAAAGGCGCCCGCGCCGACGTCGATCACACGCGAGGCGGCGACCCGCGGCGCGAGCATGACCGTCAGGCGGCCGTAGGCGGCGGTGCCCGGCGCGGCCAGGATCCGGTCCACGACCTCCCGCTGCAGCATGAAATGCATGTCGAGGATCGCGTCGGCGGCCGCCAGTACCCGAAATAGCAGCGGCGTCGATATGTTGTATGGCAGGTTGCCGATCAGGCGCAGTCGCGCGCCGCGCGCCGCGGCCAGCGCGCGCCAGTCCACCTGCAGGGCATCGGCCTCGTGCAGCACGAAGCGCGGCTGGTCGCGAATAGCGGCCGCGCAGCAGCGCGGCGAGGTCGCGATCGATCTCGATCGCGTCGAGCGCCCCGGCCGCCTGCAGCAACCGCTGCGTCAGCGCTCCCCGGCCGGGCCCGATCTCGACCGCGGCGTCCCCCGGCTTCAGGTCGATGGCGCCCACGATGCGCGCGATGACCGTCGGGTCATGCAGGAAATGCTGGCCGAAGCGCTTGCGGGCGCGGCCGTGCGGAACGCTCAGACGCGCTCCTGCGAAGAGGCATGGTTCGAGCCCAGCCGCGCGGCGAGCTCGATCGCGGCGAGCAGGCTGCCCGGATCGGCCCGGCCGCTTCCCGCCAGGTCGAGTGCGGTGCCGTGATCGACCGAGGTGCGCACGATCGGCAGCCCCAGGGTGACGTTGACCGCGTGACCGAAGCCGGCGTGCTTGAGCACCGGCAGGCCCTGGTCGTGATACATCGCGAGAACCACGTCGTAGTGCGCCAGATGGCTCGGCACGAACAGCGTATCGGCCGGCCACGGGCCGTCGACCGCCAGGCCCGCGGCACGCGCCTGATCGATTGCGGGGGCGATGATGCGCAGCTCTTCGTCACCCAGGTGACCGCTCTCGCCGGCGTGCGGATTCAGGCCGCAGACCCCGATGCGCGGCTGCGGCAGGCGCCAGTTGCGCGCCAGGTCCTGGGCCAGGATGTGCATGATCTGCAGCAGCCTCTCGGTGGTCAGCGCGTCGCTGACCGCGCGCAGCGGCAGGTGGGTGGTCGCCAGCGCGACCCGCAGTGCACGCGCCGTCAGCATCATCACCGGCAGCGGTGAGTGGGTGCGCTCGGCGATGTACTCGGTGTGTCCCATGAAGGGCACCCCGGCCTGGTTGATCAGGCTTTTCTGCACCGGAGCGGTCACCATCGCCGCGAACTCGCCCGCAAGGCAGCCGTCCACGGCGCGGTCGATCAGGGCCAGCACCGCGCGCGCGTTCCTGAGCTCGAGCCGTCCGGCGACGCACACGGCCGCGAGCGGTTGATGCAGCACCGTGAGGGCGCCGGCCGCGTACTGGATCTCGCCGCCGGGGCGATAATCCGAAAAATCGATCTTCAGATTGAGGCGCCGCGCCCGCGCGGCGAGCAGCTCGCGATCGGCGAGGCATACCAGCGGCGCGCTGCGCGGCTTGCCGGCGGCCACCAGGCACAGATCCGGGCCGATTCCGGCGGGTTCGCCCGCGGTCAGCGCGATCGGTCGCGTCGCTGCCACGGTTGCGCGTGGCTCGGCGACGGTCAACGCGGGCGGGGCCAGCATCGCGATCGGTCGTGTCTACAGCCGCAGTTCGACGTAGGCTTCGTCGCGAATCTGCTGCAGCCACAGCTCCGTGGCTTCCTCGACCCGGCTGTCGCGCAATGCCTGGAATGCGCGCTCGCGGGCGGCCTCGTTGGTGTTGTCGAAATCCCGATGCCCGAGCAGCTGCACGATATGCCAGCCGTACTGGGTGCGGAACGGCTGGCTGATCTCGCCTTCCTTGAGGCTCGCGACCACGGCGGCGAACTCCGGCACGAACACGCTGGCTTCGGACCAGCCCAGATCGCCGCCGTTGACCGCCGAGCTGGTATCCTGCGAGTAGGTCTTGGCGAACACGGCGAAATCCTCCTTGCCCGAGACGACCTGCTCGCGCCAGCGCTGGAGCTTCTGCTGCACCGTGGCGTCGTCCTCGATCTCGGTCGGCTTGACCAGGATGTGGCGCAGGTGCACCTGCTGCACGATCTGCGGGCCGCCGGCCGCGCGCGTCGCCAGCAGTTTCACGATGTGAAAGCCGCTCGGCGTCTGCAGCACCTCGCTGACCTCGCCGGGTTGCATGCGCGCGATCACATCGGCCAGGAAGGTCGGCAGCTCGGTACCTTTGCGCCAGCCGATCGAGCCACCTTCCAGCGCACTCTCGCTCTGCGAATAGGTGACCGCGAGCGCGCCGAAATCCTCGCCGTTGTGCGCGCGATCGTCGATATCGTGCGCGAGCTTGCTTGCTTGCGCGAGTTGCGCCGGCTTCGCGTCCTGCGCCACCGCGATCAGGATATGCGCGACGTTGTATTCGTTGGCCGCCGAGGCGGTCTTCTTCTGGTGCTCGAGGTACTGATCGAGCTCGCGCGGGGTGACGACGATGCGCTGCACGACGTCGCGCTGGCGCAGAATCTGGCGCGCGATCTCGCGCTTGAGCTCGATGCGATACTCGGCGTAGTCGACGCCGTCGGCGGCGAGCTTCTCGGGCAGCTGCTCCAGCTTCATCTTCTGGCGCGAGGCGATGTCCTCGAGCGCGGCGTTGACCTGCTCGTCGGAGACCTTGATGCCGGCGCGATCGGCATGCTGCTGCTGGATCTCTTCCTGCACCAGCCGGTCGAGCACCTGCTGGCGCAGCACCGCCTCGGGTGGCAGGGCCACGTGCTGAGCACGCAGCCGCGCCTCGATCTCGCGCGTCTGGTTATCGAGTTCGCTTTGCAGCACCACGCCGTCATTGACCACCGCCACCACCCGATCGAGCAGCACGCCGTTGCTCGACAGCTCCTTTCCGGCATCGGCGACCGGCGCCGCGAGCAGCGCGAACAGGGTCAGGCAAGCGGACGGAAGACAGACGCTGCAGCGCATTAAATTCTCTTTGGCCTCAAAGGTTTAAGCGGATTCTAGGGCCGGGTGGCGGAGGCGGAGTATCCCCGAATCGACTGCTCAAGGAAAGTGCTCACGCCGCTTCCGGTGCCGATGCCACTTCCGACATTCGACAGACCCGTGAGTTCCAGCTGCAACGACACGCCGGTGTCGCGCTGACCGGTGCGGGTGACGACCGAGCTTTGCGCCACGGCCCGGATGCTCCAGCAGGCACCGCGATACTGGAAACCGGCAAAATTCTCGATCGGCGCGCGATCCAGCAGCGAATACACCGCGCGCGCGTAGGCGGCCCAGCGGCTGCTGATCGGCCAGGCGGCGGACGTATCGACCTGTTGCACTACGCCCTCGCGGAACAGGTAGCCGACGTTGACCACCTGCTTGTTGTTGGCGAGGTATTGCACCAGCACTTCGGCCTGCTGGACGCTCGAGACGGCCGGGTTGGAGCCCACATCCAATTGCAGGTTCCAGTGGCGGTAGGCGGTCAGGTTGACCTCAGCGATCAGGCTCGAGGTGGCGCGCGGCTGGACCAACTCGTCTGCCGGCGTGATCTGCTGCTGTTGCTGCAGCGTGAGCGCCGAGGGCGGCAGCGATAGTGCGGGCTGCGGCAGCGTGACGCGCGGCGGCTGGAAATACACGCTTTGACCGATGGTGGCGCTCAGGTAGCGCGCTCCGCTCGAATTCTCGAACCACTTGGTGGTCAGGCCGACCGTGAGCTGATTGGCATCGCCGATGCGATCGATGCCGACGAAGCGATTAGGGCGAAACAGCTCGATCGTGTTCAGGTCCGGAATCGAGGTGTCGAACACCGGCAACTGGGTCTGATCCCGATACGGTATGTACAGGTACATCAGCCGCGGCTCGAGCGTCATGGTGCGCAGGCCGCCGGAGCCGGCGAGCCGTTCGAACTGCAGGCCGGTATCGACATCCACAATCGGCAGGCTGCGCTGCGGCGAACTGTCGGGCGTGCCGCTGTCGCGCAGCGAGTACTGCGTCAGATCCCAGGCGATGCTCGGGCGAAAGAAGTAGCCGGGTGCGGAGATATCGAGCCCGATCTGCGGCCTGGCATCGAATCGCCAGCCGCTGACGCAGGCCCAGGGCGCCGCGTTGCCCACGGTCGACGCCACCGTGCATGGCGGCGGGTTGCAGCTGCTGCAGGCGCCCTGGGCGCAGCTGCAGGAGTTGCCGACCGAGCGCGTGAAGTTCACCAGTTCGCTGTCGAGGCTGGTGAGCACCAGCGGCCATCGCTGTGGAGACCATTGTCCCGAGGCGGTCACGCGCGGCAGCTGAGTGTAGGGCCGTTCATTGTCGAGCCCGGAGTCCGGCAGCGTATTGTCCAGGGTCTGAAAGCCCAGCACCTGGGCACGCAGGTTCCAGATGTCGTCGCGGTGGCTGATGGCGACGCTGCGCGCCAGGAACGGGGTACTGGTCGACTCCGAGCCCTGGCTGAAATCCTCGAAATACTCGGTATCGCTGACGCTCGTGACGTTGGCGTCGACCCGGGTATTCTGCGGCAGCTGCAGTCGGTCGAGGAAGCGTACGTAGCTGCGGTCCTGGCGGTACAGGTGATCGCTCGGCAGGTAACTGGCATCGATGCTGCCGCGGTCGATGGCGCTCAGGAAGCGGTACTGCGCGCCCATGTCGAGACCACGGTAGGAGTAGTAGGTCGGGGTGAACGTGGCGTCCTGGTTCGGAGCGATGTTCCAGTACCACGGCGCGGCGAGCATGCCGCCGTTGCGGCTCGAGGTGCTGACCTCCGGAAACAGGAAGCCGCTCTTGCGCGCGTCGTTGAGCGGGAACGAGATCCACGGCAGGTATGCGATCGGGATGCCCTCGATGGCCACGACCGCGTCGCGGCCGACGCCCTCACCGGCGGCCGTGTCCAGGCGCAGCTCGCGCGCGCGGATCTGCCAGGTGGCGCGCGGCGGCGGACAGCTGGTGTAGGTGACCTTGCGCAGCGTGATGACGTTGCTCGGCGTCATCGAGATCTGGTCGGCACTGCCGTGTCCGGACTGTTGCAACAGCTGGAACTGGGCGTGGTTGAACAGCGCGCCGTCATCACCGTAGCGCCCGGTGTCGCCCTGCACCAGCACCACCGGGTCGTGGAAGCGCACGCGGCCGCTGACGCTGAGGCTGTTGTTGTTGCGGTCGTAGAGGAGCTTGTCCGCCTGTATTTCCCGCTCGCCCAGATGCACGTCGACATTGCCGGTGAGTTCGGTCTGGCCATCGGCGCTGGTGGTGAGCTGATCCGAGGTGCTGACGATGTCGGCGCCGAGCCGCGCGACGCCGGGATCTCTGTGCGCGTCGGGCGTGCTGCCGGCCGCGCCGGTCGTGCCTGCCGCCGCGGACGCGAGCAGTGGCAGCGCGCTGTCCTCCGGGGACGGCGCGCACCGCGACGCGGTCGGCGCATCGACCGCGCTCGCCGGCGCATCCGCGGCCTGCACGGCGAGCACCGGGGCACAGCAAAGCGCTGCACCCAGAAGCGCGCGCAGGTGCGGGGGGGCAATCATGTGGGCGGTCATTATAATGACTGGTGCCACGGCCGCGGTCGTGCTTCACCGAGGGTGCGGCTGAAGAGGAAGCAAGCGTTTAATGACGGGCAGCGATGCGCGCGTCGAGCAGATCCGGGACTGGCTGACCAGGGAGCTGGGCTTTCGCCTCACGCGGCTGGAACCGGCCTCGGCGGACGCCAGCTTCCGACGCTACTTTCGCGCCTGGAGCGAGGACGGCCTGACGCGCGTGGTGATGGACGCCCCGCCGGACAAGGAAGACATCGGACCGTTCCTCAGGGTCGCGGCGCTGCTTGAGCGCTGCGACGTGCACGTGCCGCACATCCACGCGACCGACGACGTGCGCGGCCTGGTGCTGCTCGAGGACCTCGGGTCGCAGCCGTATCTGACCTGGTTGCGCGCCGGCGACCGATGCCGACCGGCTGTATGCCGATGCGCTCGACGCGCTGCTGCGCATCCAGGTGCGCGGTCGTGAAGCCGCGCGAGCGCTGCCGCCCTATGATCGAGCCGCGCTCGAGCGCGAGATGGCGCTGATGCCGGCGTGGTTCTGCGAGCGCCATCTGCAGCTGACGCTGGACGACGCGGACCGCGCGCTGCTGGCCGAGAGCTTCGAGTTCCTGACCGTGCAATCGCTGGCGCAGCCGCAGGTGTTCGTGCATCGTGACTATCATTCGCGCAACCTGATGCGGTTGCCAAACCGCAATCCCGGCATCATCGATTTCCAGGATGCGCTCGCCGGCGCGGTCGGCTACGACCTGGTATCGCTGCTGAAGGACTGCTACATCGACTGGCCGCGCGCCCAGGTGGAGCACTGGGTGCAGCGGCTACCGGGCGCGCCTGCTGCGCAGCGCCGCCGAACTGGCCGGCTCGAGCGAGCTCGAGTTCCTGCGCTGGTTCGATCTGATCGGACTGCAGCGTCACATCAAGGTCCTCGGCATCTTCGCGCGCCTGTGGTATCGCGACGGCAAGCGCGGCTATCTGCCGGATCTGCCGCGCACGCTCGAGTACGTGCTGCAAGCGGCACGGCGCTTTACCGAGCTGCGGGGCTTCAGGCATGGCTGCAGCGGCGCATCGTGCCGGCGTTCGGCCCCGCCAACGCGCGCGCGCTCGCGGCGGAGCGGCCGTGAGCATCACCAGCGCGATGGTGCTGGCCGCCGGACGCGGCGAGCGCATGCGCCCGCTGACCGACCAGGTGCCGAAGCCGCTGCTGAGGTTCGCGGCAAACCGCTGATCGTCTATCACCTCGAAAAGCTGGCGCGCCTCGGCGTCCGGCAGGTGGTGATCAACCTTGCCTGGCTCGGCGGACAGATCCGCGCCGCGCTCGGCGACGGGGCGCAAGTGGAAGCTGCGGATCCACTACAGCGACGAAGGCGGCGAGGCACTCGAGACCGGCGGCGGAATCTTCCAGGCGCTTGCCGTGGCTCGGCGCCGCAGCCATTCCTGGTCGTGAACGCCGATGTATTCACCGAGTTCGATTTCGCGGCGCTCCAGATCGCTCCCGAGGCGCTGGCGCAGCTGGTGCTGGTCGCCAATCCGGTGCAGCATCCCGCAGGGCGATTTCGCGCTGCTCGACGGCCGGGTGCAGCGAACATGGCGGTACGCGCTGGACCTATTCGGGCATCGGGTTGTACCGCCCGGAACTGTTCGAGGGCTGCAGCCCGGGCAGATTTCCGCTGCTGCCGCTGCTCCAGCGCGCGATGGCTGCACGGCGGCTGCATGGCCAGCTATATCGCGGCGCCTGGAGCGACGTCGGCACGCATCGAGCGGCTGGCCGCGCTTCAATGACCGCGATGAGCAACCTGAAGGGCATCCCGGTCGTGATCGACGCCGCTGCCGGCGGCCCCGGGTGAACGCCGGTGCGAGTGAGGGCGCGGGTGCCGCCGCGGAATCCGCTGCGGCCAACGGCGTGCGCAGTGGTCAGAAATATCAGACGCCGCAGGGCTTTACGGCGATCAAGGACGGCATAAAGCGACAGGCGTCGCCGATCGGGCCGGCCTGGCCGGCAAGCCGCGCTGGCTGCGGGCGCCGCTTGCGGTCGGCGCGGGCTACGAGTTCGTGCGCCGTACGGTGCGCGAGCACCGGCTCGCGACGGTGTGCGAGGAGGCCAAGTGCCCGAACATCGGCGAATGCTGGAACGCCGGCACTGCGACGATCATGCTGATGGGCGCGGTGTGCACGCGCGCCTGCCGCTTCTGCGCCGTGGACACCGGCAATCCGCGCGGCTGGCTCGACGCCGAGGAACCCGCAACACGTCGCGGCCAGCGTCGCGCTGATGCGGCTCAGGTACGTGGTGCTGACCTCGGTCAATCGCGACGATCTGGCCGACGGCGGCGCCGCGCATTACGCCGCCTGCATCCGCGCGATCAAGCAGCACGAGCCGGATACCGCGGTCGAGGCGCTGACGCCGGATTTCCAGGGCGTGCTGCGCGACGTCGAGCACGGTGCTCGACGTCGGGGCCGGAGGTGTTCGCGCAGAACGTCGAGACGGTGCGCCGGCTCACCCACCCGGTGCGCGACCCGCGTGCCGGCTATGAGCAGACGCTCGCGGTGCTCGCCCATGCCAAGCGACATCGGCCCGGCGTGCTCACCAAGACCAGCCTGATGCTCGGGCATCGGCGAGACCGACGAGGAGATCGCGCAGTGCATGGATGATCTGCGCGCCATCAGCGTCGATATCCTCACGCTCGGCCAGTATCTGCGGCCGACGGTGAATCATCTGCGCGGTGCAGCGGTTCGTCACGCCCGATGAGTTCCAGCGCTATCGCGCCTGGGGGCTGACGCGCGGTTTCCGTGAGTGCGTATCCGGTCCGCTGGTGCGTTCCAGCTATCGCGCCGAGCAGGTGCTCGCGGGCAATAACGTCGGACTCGGCGCCCCGGCCGACGCTGCCGGCGTGGCCGGCACTGCGCCGTGAACGCGCAGCCGTCAGCGATCGGACGCGGTGGCGCTGCCGGCGCGGCTGCGGCCACGAGTGCGGCGGCCGGACCCGACGCGATACCGGCACCGATCACGGCCGCGGCGGCCAGATGGCTCGGGCGGGTGCCCTACGAGCCGACCTGGCGCGCGATGCAGCGCTTTACCGAGCAGCGCGACGCGGCGACGCCGGATCAGATCTGGCTGCTCGAGCACGATCCGGTCTTCACGCTCGGCATGAACGCCGATCGGTCGCACCTGCTCGCGCCGGGCGATATTCCGGTGGTGCAGATCGATCGCGGCGGGCAGGTGACTTATCACGGACCGGGCCAGCTCGTGATCTATCCGCTGATCGACCTGCGCCGGGCGCGCCTCGGCATCCGCGACCTGGTGACCGCACTGGAACGCGCGGTGATCGACTACGCAGCACGCTTTGGCATTCGGGCGGAATGCCGCGCCCGTGCACCGGGGGTGTACGTGGGCGCACGCAAGCTCGCGAGCGTTGGCCTGCGCATCCGCCGCGGCGGCAGCTACCACGGGCTGGCACTGAACGTCGGCATGGATCTGGAGCCGTTCCGGCGCATCAATCCCTGCGGCTACGCGGGACTGGAAATGACGCAGCTCGCGAGCCTCGGCGGACCGGGCAGCGTGGCGCAGGTGGCGATCGAGCTCGCGCCGGTGCTGGCCGCGATGCTGGCGCGAACGCCGTCGTGATCTGCCTGCAGGTCAGCGTCAACGGTCAGCGGCGAGTGCTGGCCGGCGTGGCGGCGGCCGAAGTGATCAATGCCACGATCTCGCTCTACCCGACGCTCAAGGAGGGCTGGCTCGAAGTTGCAGGCTCGGTGCTGCCGCCGGATCAACCGGTGGCCGACGCCCGTTGGCTCGCCGCGGCACTATCGGCCGGGGACGCGGTGGAGGTCCGGCTGGTGGATTCCGAGCAGGCTGCCGCGCCGCAGCTCTGCCGCACCGATCCAACCGCGCCGGCCACCGACAGCATTGCACTGGTCTGTGCCTTCTGCGAGACGACCGCCGCAGAGGCTCCGGGCATGGTCGCATCGCGCAGGGCGATGATCTGTCCGGACTGCATCGGTTATCTGCACGACATCATCAGTGCCGGCCGCCCCAAAAAAAAGCCCCGCGGTACGCGGGGCGAGACGGGGAAGGGGCGGCAGCGCGGCGCGGGAGGTTGTTGAGGCGCGATGCTGCTGCCGATCAGGGCTGAGATTGAGGACTAGGGCAGCGGAGCCCCGCCGGCACTCCAGGGGTTGGTGCTCACCAGGGCTTGGAGATTGGATGCGCCCCCCCAGTTGTTCCAGCCCCACTGGAGGCAGCCGATGTCATTGGCGGCCGCCCAGGCGTAGCCATTCGAGCTGCGGCCGCCGTCGAGGGCGGCATCGAAACCCTCGTTCTCGGTAATCATGATCGGATAGCCCTTCGCCAGGACGTTGAGCGCGGGGGCCGGGCCTTTGTTGTAGCCGTAGATATGCCAGGCGACTGCCAGCTGTCCGAGCGGATCGGTCGGCTTGGCGGCCAGCCAGGTCTCGATCTCGCCGGCCCACCAGATCGGGGAGTCGAGGATGACGTTGGTGGCTCCGGTGGCGCGGATCGCATTGATCATCGCCTGTTTGCCGGCGACCGGGGCCTGGCCCCCGTGGTTGAGGATGAGATCGGTATTGCCCGCCGGGTTGTTCTGCATGTGGAACGGCGCGAGCAGCCCGCCGTCGCGCATCAGCAATGCATCGGGTCCTGGCGCGACATTGTTGACGCTATCGCCGTACACGCCGTCGCCGAAGGGCTCATTGAACAGCTCAAACATCACGGCCGGGTTGCCCTGGAAGGTGGTGGCGATCGAGCTCCAGAAGTCGAGCGCATGATCGGAGCCGGCAAAGGCGGGCTGGCCGACCGGGCACTGCGGCTGACCGGCGGCGTTGTTGGGGGCATCCCAGTGCAGGTCGAGGATCACGTACAGGCCCGCCGCGGTGAGGTTGGCCACGGTCTGTGCGACGATGCCGTGGAAGATGCCCTTGGGATCAGGGGTGTAGGTGCCGTTGCCGTTGGAGGAGTAGGAGGAGGCGGCATTGCCGCTGCCCGGGTCCACGCACACGATGTTGAGCCAGTCATAGGAGTTGATCGGCAGGCGGATGATGTTGATGCCCCAGGTGGAGGCGATGGTCTTCCACTGAGCGACGCTGGTGCCGGAAAATCCGCCCCACACCCGTGGGGAGTTACCCGCACCGCCCTCGAGCCCCGAGACGTTGGAGCCCACCAGGTGCAGCACGCTGCCGTCCAGGCTGCTCACGAAATGATTGCCCTTCACCTGGATGCCGAAGTTTCCGCTGGGGGTGACGGTGGAGCTCGAGGCCGGGGTCGGGGCCGGGGCTGGTGCCGGGGCTGGCGTCGGGGCTGGTGCCGGGGCTGGCGTGGAGGCTGGCGTCGAGGCTGGCGTGGGAACCGGCTTCGGGCTCCCCGTGGCGCTCGCTACCGGGGAAGAGGCAGCCGGCGTGGCCGGGCAGGCCGGCGTGACGCCGGGGGCCGGATTGGTCGTCGCGAGCCACTTGCTGCCATTCCACGACCACCACAGGCAGAGTTTGTTCTGCTGATAGACCGTGGCGCCCGAGTAGAGCAGCCGGATCACGTTGGCCGAATAGCCCGCGGCCTTGCCATTCTCGTAAACCACGCCGCCGGCCACGGTCCAGACATTACCGGCACCGTCCACGATCTGGCTCGCCGAGGGGATCATGGTGTCGTTGGCCGAAGCGTTCGAGCAGGCGCTCATCGTCGTCGGGGAAGGGTTGTTGGTGGCGACCCACGTGCTGCCATTCCAGGCCCACCATCGGCAGCTCTTGTTCTCCTGATAGACCGTGCCGCTGGAAAAGAGCAGCAGCACCACGTTGGCCGAGTAGCCGGCGGCCTTGCCATTCTCGTAGATGACGCCACCGGCGACGGTCCAGATATTGTGTCCGCTGTCAACAATCTGGCTGACCGACGGAATCGTGGTGCCGCTGGCGGAAGTGCTTGCCGTGGTCGCACCCGCGATGCGGGTGCCGGCCAGAGCCAGTGTGAAGGTCAAAGCAGCCAGGCCGTGGCGCACCAATCCCCTGTTTCGTCCGGTATGCATTATCAATTCGCCTCGCTATCAGGTTGAAACCCTTGAGAGCGCTCCGGCGACAGGCGTACCGAACGGCGGGAGGAGACGGTGTTGACGTCAGGCGAGGCGATGCGCTTGCATTCCCCGCCTGCCGGCAACCCCGCTATCTCATGTCGCTATCGGACCTAAGACCGGAGGCTTTGCGTCCCCGCCTCACGGCGGGTTTGCCCTTTCAGTGCGAGGCCAGTTGATCCCGAAACGATTGCGCTGACAAAGTGTCCGCCGCGGCATACGTCGCCAAACGGCGACAGCTTGCCGCTTGCCTGCAGCACGATCGGTACGGTTTTCGGGGACGGGAATTAGTAATGCGATATAACGAACGGATGGCTTGTGCCGCGCTGCCAGCGGCGGTCGCAGGCAGGCTGCCGTGGCCCTGGTGTCTTCCGGCACCGACTCAACCCGGCAGACGACCGCTGCCGTCAACTGCGTTTCAGGCGCGCCGGCATGTGTGTACCATTGCACCGGGCGGGCGAGCCGCCGAACGATCGGCAGCCGCCATAGCTGATAGCGAACCGGCGATCGGTACCAGGGAGCCGTGCTGATGCTGCAACTGCGACCCAATTGCGAATGCTGCAACGTCGATCTGCCGCCGCAGTCCACGGCCGCGCGCATCTGCTCGTTCGAATGCACTTTCTGCGCGTCCTGCGCCGACGGCATCCTGGCCGGGAAGTGTCCCAATTGCGGCGGCGAACTGGTGGTGCGGCCACGGCGCCCGGCGGCGAAACTGGCCGATAATCCCCCGTCAGCGCAGCGCGTTTACCGGCCCGCGGGCTGCGGCGCGGCCGTGGCGCGCCGGGGCAGTGTCCTGGGGTCCGAAGAGCGGTGAAGCCGATGCCTGACGCGTCGCGCCAGGCCGGCCGCGGAGGCGTGCGATGAACCCGTGCTTCGCGCACAAGTTCGACTTCGCGAGTGCACAGGCCGAAGAGTACTTCCTGCCGGCTGAAAAGCTGGTTGCCGGCAATCCCAGGCAATGCGTCTGGAAGCACTATGCCGACGCCAGCGGAAAGTTCTTCGCCGGCGTCTGGCACAGCGAGATCGGCAAATGGCGCGTGTCCTACACCGAGGAGGAGTATTGCCAGATCCTGCAGGGTACCAGCATCATTGCCGACAGCGCCGGCAATGCGATGACGCTATCGGCCGGCGACAGCGTGGTGATACCCCGGGGCTTCATCGGAACATGGGAAGTCGTCGAGCCGACGAAGAAGATCTACGTGATCTACGAGCCCGGCGAGTGATTCCAGGGACTCGAAGCGCGGGCATTGGCGGCATGCGCTGATGGCCACCGGGGAGCGGTAGCCGCGATGGTGACAGCTGGCATAAGACTGGCGAGGGCCGTCGATGCGCCGGCGATTGCCGAGATGTCCAGGCAGTACATCGAACACGGTCTCGGATGGAGTTGGACGCCGACCCGCATTGCCGCTGCGATTCGGGACCAGTCCACCAACGTCGCGATCATTCGCCCCTCGGACGCCGTGATCGGATTCGCGATCATGCACTACGGCGAGCACACGGCTCACCTGGCGCTGCTGGCGGTGCACCCGGCGCAGCGCCAGCGCGGCATCGCGACCGATCTGCTCGCATGGCTCGAGAAATGCGCCGATACCGCCGGCATCGAACGCATCCGGGTGGAGGCACGCTCGGACAACCCGGCCGCGATCGCGTTCTATCAGAAGCACGGCTACACGCAGGTCGAGCGACTCGCCAACTACTATCGCGGCATGCTCGATGCGGTCCGATTCGAGAAGGCGATACGGGCCCCGGTCCGCGAAGCGCCGCCGTGACGAGCCCCCGCCAGTGATCCATCGTTCTCACTGACCGTGTTCGGCGCCGCGATCTTCGATCTGGATGGCCTGCTGCTCGACTCCGAGCGGGTGATCATGCAGGCCTGGATTGCAGCAGCGCAGCAGGAGGGCCTGAGGCTTTCCGAGCCCGATTTCCTGCTGGTCGTGGGCTGCGGGGCTGACGATTCCCGTGCCACGCTTACCGCACTGCTGGGCGGTCACGAGGGATTTCAACTGGTGCGCGCGCGCGCGCGTGCCAGCCTCGCCGCACAGCCGGGGGTGGTATTTCCTCTCAAGCCGGGAGCCCTGGAACTGCTGGTGCTGCTGCGGCAGCGGCGCGTGCCGTGCGCGGTGGCGTCCTCGACTCAGGCGGACGAAGTGCGTCGCCGGCTGGCGAGCGTTGGTGCGCTCGATTTCTTTCAGGCGGTCGCCGGCGGGGACGAGGTGCTGCGCAGCAAGCCCGATCCGGCCGTGTACCTGCTGGCAGCCGAGCGCCTCGGGGTGCCGCCGGCGCGATGCCTGGCCTTCGAGGACAGCGATCACGGTGCCCTCGCCGCGCACCGCGCGGGGCTGAGCGTAGTGGTGGTGCCCGACCTCAAGGCCCATGATTTCGCCTCGGCTTACATGACGCTATCCTCGCTCGAGGACGCGCTCGCGCATATCGATCGCTGGTTCTCGGCCGGCGCTGATGCGCCGAGTGCGACAGTGGGTGCGTAGCGGCGGTGGCGGACACAAGGAAGGCGAGCGATGGAAGTGATCAGTTATGCCGGAGGATGTATCTGTGGCCGCGTGCGCTATCGGGCCGCAGGCGAGGCCACGAACCTCTGCTTCTGCCACTGCACCAGCTGCCGGCGCGCGATCGGCGCACCGATGGTGCCGTGGGGAACTTTCGCCGTGGATGATTTCGCGATCGTGCGAGGCCGGTTGGCGCAGTTCCGCTCCTCGCCGAAGGTCACGCGAGGTTTCTGCGCCGACTGCGGCACGTCGCTCACCTACCGTCATGATGAGCGCGGTGGCGAGATCGACCTGACCCTGTCGAGCCTCGACGACCCGGGCGCGCTGGTGCCGGAGATCCATATCTGGGTTGAAGACAAGCTGCCGTGGGTCAGCATCGACGATGACCGGCCGCAGTTTGCGCAGTCCCGAGTCGGCGCATCCGCGCCGGGGACCACAGCCGGATGAGGCGGCGCCGGAGGCATCGCGGTGCGCCGGCGTAGACGAGGATGCTCGTGACGCAATCATCGTCGTGGTTTGCGTGGGCAATTCTGTCAGCGGTCTTTGCCGCGTTGACCGCCGTGTTTGCCAAGGTCGGCCTGCAGGGGGTCGATTCGGACCTGGCCACACTGATCAGAACCGCGGTCATCATCGTGGCGCTGGCCTGCTTCGTGGCCGTCACCGGTAAATGGAGCAACCCCGCGGCGCTGGGATCGAGAACCTGGTCGTTCCTGGTGCTGTCGGGCCTTGCCACCGGAGCGTCCTGGGTCTGCTACTTCAGAGCGCTCAAGCTGGGCGAAGCCTCGAAAGTCGCACCGGTGGACAAGTTCAGCCTGGTGCTGGTCGCGATTTTCGCCTACCTGTTCCTGGCCGAGCGCCCGTCGGTGCGCGAGTGGATCGGCATCATGATGGTCGGCGCGGGAGTCGTGATCCTGGCCCTCAAGCGCTAGGCGGTTCTGGCGCACTGCGCAGCCGTGCCACGGTCGCCGCACCGTCCGGCGCAATCGTGATTCAGCGCCGCGCCGTGAGCTACAATCACCTAAAGCCACCGGGTATGCACAATGCGCGCGGTGGTTCGGCAACACACCCTGCACCAAAACGCCATCGAAGGACTGCATGCACAAGAGCAGACTGGGCGGTTTCATCATCGACTGCCAGACGCCGGACCTGGGGAGTGCCGCGGACTTCTGGGGTCGCGCCCTCGGCATGGAGCAGCGGCAGTTGCCACCCGAGGAGGCCGACAAGTACGTTGCTCTGACCGATCCGCTCGGCCGGCTCGACATCGAGGTGCAGTCCGTGACGCATCCGAGTCGGGTCCACCTCGACATCGAGACCGACGACATCGAGGCCGAGGTGCGGCGCCTCGAGGCGCTCGGGGCCACGCGCGTCGCCCAGGTGAGATCCTGGTGGGTGATGCAGGCACCGACCGGTCATCGTTTCTGCGTCGTGCGCAGCCAGTCACCGAATTTCGCGCATGAAGCCCGGCAGTGGCCCTGAGCGCGGCGCGCTGAGCACGCAAGCAGCATGCGCCTGTGGTCGCTGCATCCGAAATATCTCGACGCGCGCGGCCTGGTAGCGCTATGGCGCGAGGGGTTGCTCGCGCAGGCGGTGCTGCGCGGCCAGACCCGCGGCTATCAGCATCATCCGCAACTGCAGCGATTCGCCGGATCGTCCGCACCGCGCTGCGCCATCGCCCGCTATCTGCGCGCAGTGCAGGCGGAGGCCGTGCGGCGCGGATACCGTTTCGACGCGCGCAAGATCGGTCGCAGCGGGCCGATCGAGCCGTTGCCGGTCACGCGGGGCCAGCTGCAGTACGAGCTGGAGCATCTGCGGCGCAAACTCAGGATCCGCGCGCCCGGCTGGCTTGCGCGGCTGCCGGCAGCGGCGGTACCGCAGCCGCATCCGGCCTTCCGGGCCGTGCGCGGTGACATAGCGGCGTGGGAATCGATCCCGCCCCATCAGTCGCGGCCCGTGGCCCGGAGCGATCAGGGCGCTCGGCGATCGAGCCGGCGGCGCCGGGCGGCGCCCGAGGTGCTACGATCCACGTTCCGATGACGAAACTGCTGACTCACCTGCTCGTAAGCGCGCTGCTGCTGTGGCTCGTCAGTCAGATTGTTCACGGCATTCAGATCGTGGACTTCGGGTATGCGCTGCTGGCGGCGCTGGTGCTGGGACTGGTGAATTTTCTGGTGCGGCCGATCCTGATCATCGTGACGCTGCCGATCACGATCCTGACCCTGGGGCTGTTCCTGATCGTCATCAACGCACTGATGCTGATGCTGACCGGCGCGATCGTCCCGGGATTGCATATCGAGAGCTTCCGCGCAGCGCTCCTCGGCGGGCTGCTGCTGGGATTGTTCAACCTGGCGGCGAGCGCGCTGCTGTACCGAACCGGGCGCTGAGCACTTCGCCGCGCGTAACGGTTTGCGGCCGGACGGTCAGTCCGCCGCTACAGCACCAGCATCACCTGGGGGCAGAGCTTGAGCGCCGCGAACAGCTGCGCAATCTGATCCTCGCTGCGCGCGCGGATGACATAAGTGATCCCCAGGAAATTGCCCTGAGCCGACGATCGTTCGGTCACCCCGGTGCGATCGAGCGGTCCGGCGTGCTGTTCGACGATCGCATCGACGTGGCCGCGCACGCCGTCCTCGACTCGCACCATGACCTTGATCGGGTAGTCGCAGGGGAATTTAACGCGTTGCGGTCCGTTGCTCGTCATATGTCGCCATGTTGCGCCGCCATGGGACGCGACGGGTGCGAAGGTGCATCCCTACTACAGGCAGCGCGCTTGGAATTCAAGCGCCTGTGTTACACTGAGAGGTGATCGTTGACATTCGGTGTTGCATCTTCCGGGCCCCGAATCGCCTGCGATCGAGGTGACAGGATCTACGCTTCGACGGCTCGTGAGACGCCCTCTCCCTGACCTCGGCTGCTGTTCCTGCCGTTTCCTACGACCTGCAATGGTCGAACTGTTCTGGAGAGTGTGATTTTTATGGCGAAGATCTATGTGGGTAACCTGCCGTTTACAGCCAGTGAGGCCGACGTGCGCGCACTGTTCTCGCAGCATGGCACCGTCGAAGCGGTATCCCTGCCGACCGATCGCGAGACCGGCCGGCCGCGGGGCTTTGGATTCGTCGAAATGAGCCAGGCCGATGCGGCTCGTGCGATCCAGAGCCTGAACGGCTATTCGATGAATGGCCGTCCGTTGCGCGTCAATGAAGCGCAGGACAAGCCGCGCACCGGCGGCGGCGGCCGTCCGGGCGGCGGAGGCTTCCGCGGCGGCGGCGGCGGCAACGGCGGCAACAGCGGCGGCGCTGGCGGCGGCGGCGGTCGCTGGTAACCGGCACGCGATTCGCTCAATGCGAACAAAGGCCCGGAGCGATCCGGGCCTTTTTTTATTCGCGCTATGCTCGAGGCTTCGGGCTGAACGAGGACATCGAGCCATGACCGTGCCCGCAACGGCAACGCATTTTCCGGGCCGTATCGGCCTTGGAACCTGGGAGATGGGCGTCTCCGCGGCCGCGCGCAAGCGCGAGATCGCCGCGGTGAAGCACGCGCTCGACGTCGGCTACCGCGTGCTCGACACGGCTGAGATGTATGCCGACGGGGGCGCGGAGCGCGTCGTCGGCAGCGCGCTCAAGGCATTCGGCGCCGCGCGGCGCGCCGAGCTGCACATCGTCAGCAAGGTGCTGCCGTCCAATGCCTCGCGCAGCGGCACCGCGCGCGCGTGTGAAGCCTCGATCGGGCGCATGGGATGTGACTACCTCGATCTGTACCTGCTGCATTGGCCGGGTCCGCATCCGTTCAGCGAGACGCTGCGCGGCTTCGACGACCTGATGCAGCGGGGACTGATCCGCCATTTCGGCGTCAGCAACCTCGATCTCGGCGAGCTGCAGCGATGGCTGCAGGCGGAGAGGAGCCTCGGGCTTGGCGCGAGCACCTGGTGCAATCAGCTCTATTACTGCGCCGAGGCGCGCGGCATTGAATTCGAGCTGCTGCCGTTCCAGCGCGAACACGCCATCCCAACGATGGCGTATTCACCGCTCGGGCGCGGTTCGCTGGCGCGGCACCCATTGCTGGCGCAGCTGGGCCGCGAGCGGCACGCCAGCGCCGCGCAGGTTGCGCTCGCCTGGTGCCTGCGTGAGCCGGACGTGATCGCCATCCCGAAGTCGGTCGAGGCGGCGCGCATCGAGGAGAATCTGCAGGCGGGGCAGCTGCGGCTGAGCGCTGAGGAGCTGCGCCAGATCGACCAGGCGTTTCCGCCGCCGAGTGCAAAGCGACCGCTGGAGATGATCTAGCCCTTGAAGTCACTGCCGCCCGCTCAGCTGCGAGCGCCGCGCCACCGTTGCGGCACGCGTGTTGCATTGCCCGCGAGCCTGATGCTGGCGGGGCTGAGCACGGGAGCGCAGGCGGCGCCGGCCCCGCCATCCGCCTGTGCATACCTGACTCAGTCGATGGCGACGCAACCGCCGGGGGCGGTATTGCTGCCGAGCTACCCGAGCGAGCACAGCGGTGCTCTGAGCGCGGCAGCCTTCACCTACGACAACGCGGTCGCGGCGATCGCCCTGGTCGCCTGCGGACAGGTCGCGCTCGGCCGCCGCATCGGCGACGCGCTGCTGCTGGCGCTCGACCACGATCGCTACTGGCACGATGGCCGGCTGCGCAATGGCTATGCGGCCGGGGCGATCCGCGCCGAGCCGCTCAGACTCGCGGGTTGGTGGGATCGCAAGGCGCAGCGCTGGCTCGAGGATGGTTATCAGGCCGGCAGTGACAGCGGCAACATGGCCTGGGCGATGCTGGCGTTGCTGACGCTGCAGGTGGCGAGCGGCGATGCGCACTATCGCGACGGCGCACTGCGCCTGGCGCGCTGGGTCGAGGGCACGCTCGACACGCGCGGCGCCGGCGGATTCATCGGCGGCTACTTCGGCAATGAACCCGCGCCGCAACGCCTGGGGTGGAAGTCCACTGAACACAACACCGATCTGGCCGCGGCCTTCGGATGGCTGGCGCGCGCGACCGGGGATGCGCATTGGCAGCAGCGTGCGGACGGCGCAGCCAGGCTCGTCGCGGCGATGTGGAGCGACGATTGCGGCTGCTTCGCGGTGGGCACCGCCGAGGATGGGGCGACGGAGAATCCGCTGCTGGCGCTGGACGCCCAGGTCTGGCCGCTGTTGGCGTTGCCGGGGGCCGTTGCACAGCATGGCTCGGTACTGCAGACCATCGAGCGCCGGCTGCGCTTCGAGTCGGGCTATGCCTACAGCGAGGCCGGCGGCGGGCTGTGGATCGAGGGTACCGCGCAGGTCGCGCTGTTGTTCGAGCTGCTGCACCAGCCGGAGCGCGCGCGCGCGCTGCGCGTCGCTATCGATGGCGAGCGCAGCGCGAACGGCGGCTATTACGCGAGCAGCACGGCCGCGACGCCCACGGGATTCACGCTGGCCACCGACCCGAACAAGCCCCGGGTCTATTTCCGTCTCGAGCATCTGGGCGCGGCCGCGTGGGCGGCGCTGGCGCAGCAGCACTACGACCCGTTCACCGGCGGTCGTAGGCTGCCGCCGTGACGGGTAGAATTCGGTTCGAGGTCTGCGCAGCCGGTCGGCACTGCTGCCTGTCGGCATAGGAGTGGGGGCTTGAAGGCATTGGTGAGTACCGAGTGGCTGGCATCGCAGTTGCCGTCGAGCGACCTGGTCGTGTTCGATGCCAGCTGGTACATGCCCGCGGAGCGGCGCGACCCACGAGCCGAATATCGACTCGGTCATATTCCCGGCGCGCTGTTGTTCGACATCGATGCAGTTGCCGATACCGAGTCGGCACTGCCGCACATGGTGCCGACCGCAGCGCAGTTCGAGCGCATGGTCGGCGCGCTCGGCGTCTCGGCTGCCAGCCGGGTAGTGTTCTACGATCAGAAAGGGATGTTTTCCTCGGCGCGCGGCTGGTGGCTGATGCGTCTGTTCGGCCACGAGCGCAGCGCCGTGCTCGATGGCGGTCTGCCGAAGTGGCACCGTGAAGGCCGCACGCTCGAGCAGGGGCCAGGACGCGTGCCGGTGGCGGCCGAGTTTCGTGCCAGCCTGAATGTTCGCCATCTGCGCGGGCTCGGCGATGTGCTGGCCAACCTGCAATCCAGGCGCGAGGTGCTGCTCGATGCGCGCTCGGCCGACCGTTTCCATGCGCGCGTGCCGGAGCCGCGCGCGGGCGTGCGCTCGGGGCACGTGCCCGGCGGCCGCAGCCTGCCGTTCACCGAATTGCTGGGTGCCGATCAGACCCTGCTGCCCGCCGAGCAGCTGCGCGCGCGGTTCGCGGCGCGCGGCATCGACGAGCGCACGGCGGTGGTGACCAGCTGCGGCTCCGGACTGACGGCGGCGGTGCTGAACCTTGGACTCGAAGTGGCCGGCTGGCCGATGGGGGCGCTGTACGACGGTTCCTGGAGCGAATGGGGCGCGCGCAGCGACACCCCGGTCGAAATCTGAGCGCAGGCATGGAATCGGAGTCGCAAAGCCCGATCGACGCTGCGCCACCGGCGGCGAAGCCGCGCAAGTTCGACGGCCTGCGGCTGATCGCGCTGCTGAAATTCGGCAAGGCGCTGCTGCTGATCGCGACCAGTTACGGCGTGCACCGCCTGCTGGATGCGGCGCTGGTGGAACGGCTGTACAACTGGTCGGCAGACCTGAGCGATGACCGCCTCGAACGCAAGCTGCTGATGCGGGCGTTAGCCTGGGTCGAGGGGCTCGGTGCCAAGAAGATCCAGATTTTCTTCGCGGTCACCGTGGCCTATACGGCGGTAGTCCTCGCCGAGGGCACCGGCCTGTGGCTGCGCCGCGCCTGGGCCGAGTGGCTGACCGTGATTGCCACCAGCTCGCTGATCCCATTCGAGCTGTGGGAGCTGGTCACGCGGCCGCCGGGCCGACGCGTCGCGATCGGGGCGACCCTGGTGCTCAACGTGGTGATCGTCTGGTATCTCGCGCGGCTGTTGCGCAAGGCCGCGGCGCAGCACCAGGGAGCGCGCGGCTGAGCGGCATCCGCGCGATGGCGCGGCTACCCGAGAGGAGGTAAGTCCATGACAGCAATGATCCGCCATGCCGGCGGCTGCCACTGCGGCCGCGTTCGGTTCGAAATCCAGGCGCCCGCGCAAATCGATGTCTCGGACTGTAACTGCTCGATCTGCGCCAAGTCGGGCTATCTGCACCTGACCGTGCCGCAGTCGCGTTTCCGGCTGCTGTCGGGCAGCGAACATCTGACCAGCTATCAATTCAATACCGGTACGGCGAAGCATCTGTTCTGCTCGGTGTGCGGCGTCAAGTCATTCTACGTGCCGCGTTCGCACCCGGACGGCTACAGCGTGAATGCACGCTGCCTGGATGACGGCACCGTGACCGGCATGCGCATCGAGCGCATCGACGGCAGGAACTGGGAGCAGCAGTTTCCGCTGGGACGGGGGCGCCCCTACGAGGAGAGTCGCTGATGAACCTGCCACGGGTCTACGGCATGTCGAGCTCGGGTAACTGCTACAAGGTGCGGCTGCTCAGTGAGCAGCTGCGGCTGCCGTACGAGTGGATCGAGATCGATGTGCGGACCGGGGTGACGCGTCAGCCGGAGTTCCTGTCGAGGAATCCCAATGGGCGCGTGCCGACGCTGGAGTATGAGCCCGGGCGCTATCTGGCGGAGTCCAACGCGATCCTGGTGTACCTGGCCGAAGGCTCGGCGTTCTGGCCGCAACACCGGCTCGCGCGTGCCCAGGCGCTGCAATGGATGTTCTTCGAGCAATACAGTCACGAACCCTATATCGCGGTCGCGCGCTTTATCTGCACCATGCTGCCCGCGCACGATGCGCGGCGCAGCGAATTGCCGCGGTTGCATCAGCGCGGCTACCAGGCACTGGCGGTGATGGAGCAGCATCTGGTCCACGGCCGCTTCTTCGTCGAACGACGCCTATGGCATCGCCGATATCGCGCTGTACGCCTATACGCACGCCGCCGCCGATGGCGGCTTCGAGCTGCAGCGCTTCCCGGCGGTGCGAAGCTGGATCGCGCGCGTGGAGAGCCAGCCGCATTTTGTGCCGATGCCGCCACCGTGAGAAGCCGTCCCGCAATCGAACGGAATCATTGATCATGCAGACCATTGCCATTACCGCCGGGCTGCTGTGCCTGAGCAACATCTTCATGACGTTCGCGTGGTATGCGCACCTCAAGGAGCTGTATCACAAGCCCTGGCTCGTCGCCGCCTTCGTGAGCTGGGGCATTGCGCTGTTCGAATACCTGCTGCAGGTCCCGGCCAACCGCATCGGCTTCACCGTGCTGAATGTGGCGCAGCTCAAGATCCTGCAGGAAGTCATCACGCTGTCGGTGTTCGTGCCGTTCGCATTTTTCTATATGAAGGAGCCACTGAAGCTGGACTACCTGTGGGCGGCGCTGTGCATCCTGGCGGCGGTCTATTTCCTGTTCCGCGGGCGCATCGCCGGCGCCTGATGCGCGGCTGGCTCGCGCCGGGTCTAGATCACGGCGCGCACGGCGCCGGCGATTGCATAGCAGCCGAACGCCACGAGCACCAGACCGCAGCCGCGGTTGAGCAGCCGCATGGCGCCGGCGCCGATGCGTCGCCGCGCCCGGCCGCAGATACCGCTCAGTAGCAACCACCAGAGCGCCGAGCCGGCGAAGACTCCGGCGACGAGCGTTGCCGCGGCCGCGTAGCTCGCCGCGTCGGCGGCGCCGAGACCGGCGAACACGGCCGCGAACGACATGATCGTCATCGGGTTCGCCAGGGTCAGCAGCATCGTCGAACCGTAGGCCGAGAGCGCGCTGCGGCCGGCGGGCGCGGCCGCAGCATGTGCCGGCTTGGTGCCGAGCGTATGCAGGCCCAGACAGATCAGGAACAGGCCGCCGGCGAGACCGAGCCAGCGCTGTTCCCGGACCAGCCAGCTGGCCACTGCGGTCAACGCAAATCCACCGGTCAACGCGTAGGCGGCGTCTGCGCTCGCGGCGCCCAGGCCGCAGACGAAGCCGGCCCGCGCGCCGTCTGCCACCGCGCGCCGAATGCACAGCAGCCCGACCGGGCCGACCGGCGCGGCGATCGAGAACCCGATCGCCAGGCCTTTGAGCGCAAGATGCGCACTGATGGAGGGGAACATGACTCGTTACTCCTGGTGTCATGAGCCGGAGCAACGAGCGGGTAGAAACACGAAGGCCCCGTCCGTCGCCGGCGGGGCCTTTCGGTGCTGCTAGGTTGCGGTTATCAACGCCAGCACGACCGAACCGCCCCGGACGGGGATGATTGGGTGGCGCGCATCGTGCAGGCGGACAACAACATCCGATAAGCATAGGCGAAGTTCGTCGGTGGGGCAAAACGCCGGTCGGACCGTCAGCCGGATAGTGCTGCGCGGACGGCGCACGCCGCCGCCGGGGAGCGTATCTGTATACTTTCCGATGCAGCCGCGCCGGTAGCGACCACCCCATCCTTCGGGAGCACGCGATCGACTCTTCGAGGCCACCGCATTGAAGCGCACAGCGAAATCGTCGCCGCAGGCGCCAGCGAGGGCTGGTATTGCGGCAACGACGCCGGCCAAGCTGGTGGACATCGCCAGCGACCCGCTGTTCAACCGCTCGGTCGAGAAGGCGTTCGCCATTCTTGGCGCCTTCAGCGCCGAACGACGCACGCTGAACCTGGGCGAGATCGCCTCGGCCGCCGGCATGACCAAGAGTTCGGCGCAGCGCTGTACGCACACGCTCGAGCGCCTGGGTTACCTCAAGCGCGAGCCGCGCAGCGGCCGCTGGGTGCTGGCGGCGCGCGTGCTCGGCATCGCCCACGCCTATTTCGCGAGCCACCCGCTCATCGAGCATGCCACCACGCACCTGATCGACCTGAACCAGGCCTGCGGCGAGTCGGTCAACCTGTCCGAACCGGATGGCACCGACATGGTGTTCATCGCGCGTTTCCCGAGCCATAAGCGATTCTTCATCCATATGCCGATCGGCCGCCGCCTGCCGATGTACTGCACGGCGGCCGGACGCGCCTATCTGTCGGCGCTGCCGCGGGCCGAGGCGCAGCGGATCCTGCGCGCATCGACGCTGCGCGCGCTGACCCCGCACACCATCACCGACTCGAAGCAGATTCTCAGGCTGATCGCCGCCGCCCGCGAATCCGGCTACGCGTGGTCCAATCAGGAGTGCTACCGCGGCGACCTGACCATCGCCGCGGCGGTGCTCGGCGATGACGGCCGGCCGGTCGGTGCGATCAACATCTCCGGGCCAACGAGTCGCTGGACTCTCGCTGAACTGCGCGCCAAGCTCTCGCCGCTGCTGCTCGAGACTGCGCGCGCGGCATCAGGCCACGGAATCGAAGCCGCGGCAATGAAGCAGCGCGCTTGACGGACGGCGTTTGGCTGCCCTAGGGTGGCCGCACAATCGATTCGACCCTATCGATTATCGATCGATCGACCGTAGCGGAGGTAAGCCTTGTCACATCAGCTCAGTCGTTCGCTGCGGCCGCGACATGTCGCGATGATATCGATCGGCGGCATCATCGGTGCCGGGCTGTTCGTGGGCAGCAGCGTCGCGATCGCGGCCACCGGCCCGGCGGCCGTCTTCAGTTACCTGCTGACCGGGGTGCTGATCCTGCTGGTGATGCGCATGCTGGGCGAGATGGCCGTTGCATTGCCGACGACCAGTTCGTTCACCGAGTTTGCCCGCGTCGGCCTCGGGCCCTGGGCGGGCTTCGTCTGCGGCTGGCTGTACTGGTATTTCTGGATCATCGTGGTGCCGGTGGAGGCGATTGCCGGGGCGAACATCCTGCACCAATGGCTGCCGCTGCCGCCGTGGCAGCTCGGTCTCGGACTGATGGCGGTGATGACCGCGGTCAACATGATGTCAGCCCGCTCGTACGGCGAGTTCGAATTCTGGTTCGCGTCGATCAAGGTCTCGGCGATCATCGTCTTCATCGCGCTCACCGCCGCTTACGTATTTGGATGGAGTTCGCCGCAAGGCCCGACACTGGGCAACCTCACCCGCTACGGCGGCTTCATGCCGAGCGGGCCGATATCGGTGCTGGCGACCGCGGTCACGGTCCTGTTTGCACTGACTGGCGCCGAGATCGCGACCGTGGCCGCGGCCGAGTCGGCGGAGCCGGCGCGCGCCGTGGCAAGGCTGACGACCTCGGTCATCGTTCGCATCCTGATCTTCTACGTGCTGTCCATCTCCCTGATCGTAGCGGCCGTGCCGTGGACCGCGGTGCACCCGGGCGAATCGCCGTTCACGCTGGCGCTGAGCACGATGAATTTCCGCTGGGCCAGCACGGCGATGAGCGCGGTCATCCTGACCGCCGTGCTGTCATGCCTGAACTCCGCTTTCTACGTATGCTCGCGGGTGATGTTCCTGCTGGCGGCGCACGGCGACGCGCCGCAATGGCTGGTCAAGGTCAACGCGCGGCATGTGCCCATCAGATCGGTCTACATCGGCGCCATCGCCGGTGTCATCGGCATACTCTCGGCAACCCTGTCACCGCACCGGGTGTTCGCCTTCCTGCAGAACGCCTCGGGGGCGCTGATGGTATTCATCTACATTCTCATCGCTCTGGCGCAGATCCAGCTGCGCCGCGAGCGCGAGCGACGCGGCGAACCGACCCCGGCACTGACGATGTGGCTGTTTCCATGGGCCAGCTATGCGACGGTCGTCGGTTTCACCGCCGTGGTGGCGGCGATGGCGGTGACGCCGGGGCAGCAGCAGGACTTATACTTCAGCCTGGTCACACTCATCGTGGTGTTCCTGGCGTACGCGGCGCTGCGCCGCCGTCGCGTCGGCCGTCCGGCCACGGTGCTGCCATGACGGGTCCGCGACTGGCATAACGCATGAACCAGGATCGATCGCCGGGGCTGAGTCAACGGCATTTCGTGCAGGTGTCGGCGCTGGTCGGCGGCGGATTGCTGCTCGGGGTCGCGCTGCCGGGCTCGCGCGCGGGCGCGGCCGCCGCCGCGGGCTCGGTATTCAATGCTTATGTGCGCATCAGGCCGGACGGCAGCATCACGCTGATCATGCCGAAGGTCGAAATGGGACAGGGGACCTATACCTCGCTGCCGATGCTGATCGCCGAGGAACTCGAGGTCGGCCTGGATCAGGTACAGCTGGAAGCGGCGCCACCGGATGCGACCGTCTATGGGGTCGACGGCCTGCAAGAGACCGGCGGCTCGACTTCGATTCGCGATTGCTGGCTGCCGCTGCGCCGCGCCGGGGCCACGGCGCGCATGATGCTGATCACGGCGGCGGCACAAACCTGGGGCGTAGCGAGCGGCGCTTGCCACGCCGAGGCGGCCACGGTGATTCACGCTGCCAGTGGCCGGCGCCTGGGTTACGGCGCGCTGGCGACGAGGGCAGCACGCCTGCCGGCGCCGAAGGACCCGAAGCTCAAGCCCGCCGCGGAATTCAAGCTCATCGGCCGCAACACGGCACGGCTCGACGGACCGGCGAAGGTCAATGGCAGTGCCACCTTCGGCATCGACGTCACGCTGCCCGGACTGCGCTTCGCCGCGGTTGCCATCTCGCCGGTGCAGGGCGGCACCGTGGTGCGGCCGTTGAACTCGGCCGCGGCGCTCGCGCTGCACGGGGTGCAACAGGTGGTCAACGAAGGCGATCTGGTGGCGGTCGTCGCCGACAATACCTGGACCGCGCTCAAGGGACTCGCGGCACTGCAACCGCAGTGGAACGACGGGCCGAACGGCTCGGTGCAGCAGGGGATGATCGTCGCGGCGCTGGATGCGGCGGTACGCGATCAGGGCGCCACGGCTCGCAATACCGGCGATCCGGCCGCTGCGATGGCACGGGCGAGCACGCGAATCGAGGCGGTCTATCATCAGCCGTTCCTGGCACACGCGACCATGGAACCGATGAACTGCACGGTACATTGGCACGACGGCGGCTGCGAGATCTGGGTCGGCAATCAGGCGCCGGATCGCGCGGTGGTCAAACTCGCCGACCTCGGCCTCAAGCGATCGCAGATCCAGCTGCACAATCAACTCATCGGGGGCGGCTTCGGCCGGCGGCTCGAGGTCGATGGCGTCGTGATCGCCGCGCGCATCGCGCGTCACGTGCAGGGGCCGGTCAAGGTGCTCTGGTCACGCGAGCAGGACATCCAGCACGACCGGTACCGCCCCTGTTACGCCGATCGGCTGCGCGCCGGGCTCGATGCGAACGGCCTGCCGATCGCGTGGATGCACACGATCGCCGGCTCCGCGGTCACGGCGGTCTATTACGGCGAGCCGCTCAAGAACGACGTCGATGACGACGCGGTGGAGGCGGCCGCGAACACGATCTATCCATTCCCGAACATGCAGGTCAGCTTCGCACGCTGCGAACCCAAGGGCGTGCCGACCTCGTGGTGGCGTGGTGTCGGCCCGACCCGCAGCGTATTCGTGGTCGAGAGTTTCATCGATGAGCTGGCGGCGGCCGCACAGCGCGACCCGGTGCAGTACCGGCGCACGCTGCTGAAGGATCCGCGCATGATCGCGGTGCTGGACGCGGCCGCTGCGCACGCTGGCTGGGGCAAGCCGCTGCCGGCGCGACATGGCCGCGGCGTGTCGCTGCAGTTCGCATTCGGCAGTTACCTGACGCAGATCGCCGAGGTCAGCGTGACGGACGACCTGCAGGTGCGCGTACATCGGGTCGTATGCGCGATCGATTGCGGCCAGACGATCAATCCGGACACCATCCATGCGCAGCTCGAGGGCGGGGTCGTGTTCGGATTGAGCGCCGCGCTGCACGGCGAAGTCACGATCGCCAACGGCCGCGTACAGCAGAGCAATTTCAACGACTACCGGGTGCAGCGCCTGTCCGAGGCGCCGGCCATAGAGACGCACCTGATCGCCAGCGCCGAAGAGCCCGGCGGCGTCGGCGAGACCGGCACCGCCTGCATCGCCGCCGCGGTCTGCAACGCGGTGTATGCCGCGATCGGCAAGCGCATTCGCAGCCTGCCGGTCAGCCGCGGCATCAAGGCCTGACGCGCCCCGCTCACTTGCGGTAGATGAACGTCACTCCGAAGGTGCGCGGGCGAAAGCTGTAGGCCCGCAGCAGGCTGCTACCGACGCCCGGATAGATCGTGAAGTTGTAGTCCGTCAGCGCATGCGTGTCCGTTAGGTTGTCGATGAAGGTCTCGACCGACAGCTCACCGAAGTTCATGCCGCCGCGCAGCGACAGAAAGTTGGTCGACGCCAAAGTGAAGTTCTGGAAGTTGAACTGCAGCGTGTTCGGATCCTGATTCGGCGGGTTCCAGCGTGAGCGCCCCTCGTACTCGTCGTCAGCACGCACGAATGACTCGTGGGCAAAGGCGCTGAACTTGTACTGCAGGCCGATCGACGCCGTGAGCGGTGCCGCGGGCCGGCCGCCGCCGGTTTCGCTGCTCTGGCCGGAGATGGAATCGCCCGAGGCCACGATCGGCGTCTGCTGTGACGGCGAGAACCGGGAGTCCTGCGAGTAGCGCGCCTCGGTGTAGCCGGCGGTCAATTCGATGGCGAAAGCGCTGGTGGCCGCAATCTCGGCCTGGATGTCCGCGCCCTTGGCGGTCGCCTCGCCGAGGTTGGCGATGAACGAGATCTGGCAGATCGGGGGGATCACGGTCTGCTGGATGTTGTGCCAGCGGATGTAATAGATGCTGCTCGCAATCCGGACGCGGTTAGCGAAGTTGTTCTTGGCGCCGATCTCGTAGCTGTCCACGGTGTCGGAGTTGTAGGTCGCCGGGGAGGCCGTGATGCCGAAGTTCGCGAAGTCCTGGGAACAAGCGGCCTGCGGCACCGGATTATTGGCACCGCCGGGGCGGAAGCCCTTGGCATAGGTGGTGTAGAACAGGTTGTTCGGATCCATCTGGTACGCGAGGCTCACCCGCGGGGTGAAGGAATTCTCCTTCTTGTCGCCGCTGTTCGCGGCCGGGGCCTGGAACAGCTGCGGTCCCCCGGTCAGGGTATTGAACGAGTACTCGGTTCTCGAGTAGCGCAGCCCCACGGTCGCCTTCAGCGTATCGGTGATCGCGTAGGTACCCTCGCCAAACCAGGCCAGCTGCTGGTCGCGCGCATGGATATTCAGGAAATACGAGTCGTTCGGGAACGCCGCGACATAGGGCACCGGATTGCCATTGGCATCGGTGAACACGTCGGTGTAGGGCACGCCCGCGACCGCCTCCCAGAAGTCGTTCAGCATCGGATCGTGAATCTGCTCGAGGTAGGTCTGGCGATCGGAGCTGAAGAACACGCCGGTGGTCCAGATGAACTTCGCGCCCGGATCGCTCGAGACCGCCCGGATTTCCTCGGTGACGTTCTGCTGGGTGTTGTCGATCGTGGAGGGTGAGCGGTAGTTGGTAATGTCGGGAGTGAAACCTCCCAGATGAATCCCGGCGCTGTCGAGCAGCGGGCTCGCAAGGCCGGCGAACGACTGGTAGAAACCCAGGTTGTATAGCGTGCCCTCGTAACCGGTCTGCTCCTGCCGGTGATAGTACGACGTATTCGAGATCAGGTGAAAGGCGTCGAAATCGCCCTCAATCTTGAGCGAGGGCAGATAGAACTTGTCGGGCGTATTGCGTGCGTTCGGATCGGCGCTGACGTAGTGGTCGCTGCCCGGATTGGAGTAGATCGGCCAATAGTTGTTGATGTCGTGCACCTCGCGGTTCTGGTAGTAGATGCCCGGCGTCACCGACCACTGCTCGCTCGGCTTCCACAGGCCCGCGAGCCTCACCAGCAGCGTCTCGCCATGGTTCGCGTTCTTGTCGACGACGGCGTTCTGCGGATCGGCCGCGGTTGGATCGACGCGGTCGATCCAGCCGCCGTCACGCCGGTACCAGACCGTGGCACGCGCACCGAAGGTACCGTCGATGATCGGACCGCCGGCGGCGATGCCCGCCTCGTAGCTCGGTTCCCCGCTCTGCGTGAACGACAGTTCGCCGCGGCCGTAGATGCTGGTCTTCACCAGGCTCGGCGCGGTGGTGATATAGCGCACCGTGCCGCCTTCGGAACCGGCGCCAAACAGCGTGCCCTGCGGTCCGCGCAGCACCTCGACCCGGTCGATATCGAACGATTTCGGCAGCGCGTCATCAGGATTGAATGCCAGCCCGCGTATTTGTATCGGCGTATCGTCGATGTAGATGCCGGTGGTGCCGGCGCCGCCGGTCGAAGAGATGCCGCGGATCGAAATGTTGTTGGTGCCGGAGTTGTCGATCGCGATCCCGGGAGTGAAGCGCACGACATCCGCGATGTCCTTGACACCCTTGGCGTCCATGTCCTCCTGCGTCAGCGCCGTGACGCTGATCGGGACCTTGCTCAGGGATTCCTCGCGTCGCGTCGAGGTGACCACGATCTCCTGCAACTGGCCGATCTCGGCCGTGGCAGCTTCGCCCTCTTCGGCCAGCACGCCGCTGGGCGCCGAGCACGCCAGCAGAGGCAGCAACGCCCATGCCGTGGCGTGCCAGCTGCGAGCTCGCGGGAATCGGGCCGGCGTCCGGTTGTTGCTGATTGCGCGCATGGTGCATCTCCCCATCGTTTGATTTGTGCTCAACTTTTGTTCAATGCTCAAGCAATTAGAGTGCCACTGCAAATGCGGTGCCGGGTGAGTTCTTGTGCGCTCGAACCCGGCCTTTGCCGCTCGCGCTGCCCGCGATTGGTGCGGCAGAGGTCCGCGCGGTGGCCAATGTAGTGCTCGTTGCCCCCTGGCTGGCCGCGCGGCTCGATCCGCCCCCCGAAGCCGCGACCGCCCGCGACATGCTCTATCGTAATCCGAACTGCGCGACCGATAATCAGTAATCCTCCGCGGGCGCGGAGCCGGTTGCTGCCAGCTCCTTCAGCACCTCACGGCGCGTCGCCTGCACCGCGGCCATCGGCGCGTGCCGCTGGGCCGCGACCTCCTGCGTCGTGAACGCCGGCGTCGCGGCCGGCAGCGGTTCGGTGCCGAAGCGCGACGCAATCCAGTTCAGCACCTCGGCCAGTTGTGCATCGCTGAGCATCGAGTTCGACGCACCGGGCACGCGCAGCACGTAGCTGCGACCGGCCGGGCTGCGCATGAACTGGATCAGCGTGTGCGCCAGCGGTGGCACCTTGCCGCGCACGCCCTCGGCGCTGGCGCCGTGGCACCCCATGCATTGCAGCATGTAGTCCTCGCGCGGGCTGGCCAGCGCGCTGGCGCTGACGCCGAGCATTGCGGCCAGTGCGAGCAGGATCGGTCCCACGGCGCGGTGCGCTCCGGCCATCGCCATCGTCTCACGGCCCGGCCGGACCGAGGATTACCGACACCGTGCAGTGGTAGTTGGTGTTGTCATTGGCCATGCACCAGTTGATGTCATTGTTGCGCGACAGCCGGTACACCGGCTTCTCGCGCTCGTTGCGGTTGCAGGCGCAGTTGCCGCAGCTGGCCTTACCGCAGCAATCGTTGTACGAGACGATGTAGTCGCGGCCGTCGCCGGGATTGTGGCAGGTGCCGATCCATGAGATCGGCGACATCGCCGCGCCGGGCGGGCAGGAGTTCGCACTGCCACCGCAGCACGAGCACAGGAAGCCGTCGATCGCGCAGTATTTCCAGTATTCGCAGGCCTGCGGGTCGTCGATCGCCGCCTTGCGCGCGGCTGCGGCGGCCGTCTTGGCCCCTTTGGGGGGCGCCACGCCTTCGCTATCGGGCGCGTTTGCGGCCGCCGCGCGATTGACACGATCGATCGGCAGCAACGGCAGCAGAATCGTGCCGGTCAGGACCTGGCCCAGAACGGCGACGAAGCTGCGCCGCGAGGTGCGCTGCGCCAGCGAGCGTGAAGACTTTTCGAACAAGCGGTCGAGCGGGTGCATCGCGTTCGCCTCAGGGATTCAGAAACATCCAGGGAGTCTGGCCGAGGTTCTTATCGACGTGGCGCAGCTGGCCGGTCAGCGCATCGAACACCTCGACCCAGCCGCGATCGCTGGCGGCAAACAGCAGCGGCGACTCATCCTGCGATACCTGCACGGCGGTCACCGCGCCGATCTTCAATGGCGCGATCGGCCAGCGGGCCAGGCGCCGGTGCGTATTGAGATCGAATACCCAGATCTCGGTGCCGCCGTCCTTATGCGAGCCTTCGACGCCGCGGTGCATCGGCACGTACAATCGCCCGAGCTTGCAGTGAATTGCCGCAATCTGCGTGCCGCCGGGCCGCCAGTGTCCGCGCTCGGTCGCGCTGACCAATGACCACGGCGTGTGGATCGACGGCTGCGGTCCCGAGAAATCGACTTCGTGCACCTGACCCAGAAATGAAAGGAACGCATAGCCATTCGAGGTCGGCACGCCCTGTGCGAATACCGGATCGGTGTCCGGATCGAACCATGGGTCGGACAGCGCGCGCGAGGCCTCGCGGCCCTGCGGGTCCAGCGTCACGGTCAGCAGGCGGCCACTGTCGCACAGCGAGGAGACGCGATTGGGGCCGGATGGAATGACCAGCACGCAACCGGCGGTATCGATCTCCCCGAGCACGGTCCTGGCCGCCGGATCGAGCACGCCGAAGGAGGCGGCCGGCGTGATATAGGCCACATACAGGAAGCGGCTGTCGGTGCTGTAGCCGAGGTCGAAATACATCGGCTCATACTGTGCGCGCTTGGGCGGCAGCACGACCTCGCCGGCGATCTCCAGCGTCGAGTTGTCGGTGAATTCCACCACGTCGGTACGCGCGCCATGGCCGCCGCGCGCAAAGTAGGTGGTCGCCACGGCAGTGGTCTTGCCGTCCGGCGACAGGATCACGCCGGGGGTGAAGCCGGCATCGATCTGGCCCAGGTGGCGGTAGCTGTCGCCATCGAACAGCCGGACGCGCGAATCGATCTCGTTGAAGAACGCCTCGTCAACCACGTACACCCAGTGAGCGCTCTTCGCCGGCAGGGCTTCGACCGACATCTGCTCTGGCGCCAGCGCCGCCGATGCACTGCCATGCACGAGCATTGCCAGCAGTGCGGCGCGAAACTGCAATGTGCGCATCGATAGCTCCCTGCACTGCGCGCGACCGGTCCGGATCATAGGCGAAGCCGGGGGCACGCGCCAAACCATTGCGCGCACTGCCCGGGCCGCGAATGGCGGCGCGGGCCGCCGGTGCAGCCGCGGCCTGGCATCGATATGACCTTATCGATTATCGAGTAGTATACGTCGGATACGGCGGTGGGCCATACGGGGTAGTGGATGCAGTCGCTCTGGGGGGCAACGGCGACGCCGGCTTGCACCTTGCCGGAACTTCGCGGTTCGGCCCGGGCTGAAGTCGTGATCATCGGGGGCGGGTATACCGGGCTGTCGGCCGCGCTGCACTTGCGCGAGTCCGGCATCGACGTGGTGGTGCTCGAGGCCGCGGAGCTGGGCGAGGGCGGCTCGGGACTCAATGGCGGACAGGTCATCGCGGGAGTCAAGCACGACCCGGATACCCTGGAGCGGATGTTCGGCGCGGGGCCGGGCGCACAGCTGGTCGAGACCGTGGGCTCCGGACCCGACCTGGTGTTCGGCCTGATCCAGAAATACCAGATCGACTGCGATGCCACGCGTAGCGGCTGGATCCAGCCCGCGACCTCCGAGTCGGCGCTGACGCCGATCCGCGCCCGTGTCGAGCAGTGGCAGCGGCGCGGGGCGCCGGTGGAGCTGCTCGACCGCCGGCAGATGGGCCAGCTGATCGGCTCGCAGCGCTATAGCGGCGGCTGGATCGACCGCCGCGGCGGCACGCTGCAGCCGCGCTCGTACCTGGGCGGATTGGCGCGGGCCGTGGAACGCCTCGGCGGCCGCATCTTCACTCGCAGCGAAGCCACGCGCCTCGAGCACACCGGCGGACAGTGGCGCGTGTACACGGCGCGCGGGCAGGTCAACGCCCCGGTGGGGGTTCTGACCACCAACGCCTATACCGGCGCGCTGGCGGACGCACTGCGCCGAAGCGTGGTGGCGGTGCCTTCGTTCCAGGTGGCGACCGAACCGCTGCCGTCGCCACTGCGGGACTCCATCCTGCCGCAGCGTCAGGGGGCGTCTGATACCTGGCCGCTGCTGCGCTACTTCCGGCTCAGCAGCGACGGGCGGCTGGTGATGGGTTCGCGCGGATTCTTCGGCAATACGCCGGTGGCAACCGCGGCGCGCCATCATTACCGCGCGGTGCAGGAGATATTTCCGCAGCTGCGCGGCGTGCGATACGACTACCATTGGGGCGGACTGGTGGCGATGACCAGCGATCACCTGCCGCATCTGCACGAGCTTGCGCCCGGCCTGCTGGCGGGCCTGGGCTACAACGGCCGAGGCGTGGCGATGGCGACGGTCATGGGTCGGGTGCTGGCCCGACGGATCAACGGCGTATCGGCCGAGGAGCTTGGTTTTCCGATCACCGCGCTGCGACCGATGCCGCTGCATCGCTTCAGCCGGATCGGCGTACGACTGGCGGTCGAATACCTGCAGCTGCGCGCGGCACTGGCACGCGCCGGCAGTCGCCTCGCCAGGCCGTGGAGGGATGCATGAGCCTGCCCAAGATCGCGCTGCTGACGGCGCTGGTGATCGTCAACCTGGCATTCGTGGCGGCCTGGGTGCAGAACGGTCGCCGCCGCGCTGATCGCGAACGTCCGACCGTGGGTGATGTGCTCACCGGTTTCGTCACCGACTTCTTCGATGCGCTGGGCATCGGATCATTTGCCCCGACCACGGCGATCTACAAGCTGCGCGGTAATCCCGCGGATGAGCTGATCCCGGGAACCCTCAACGTCGGACACAATGCGGCCGCCTTCATGGAGACCGTGATCTTCACCACCGTGGTCGCGGTGGAACCGGTGCTGCTGGCGACCATGGTTGCGAGCGCAACCGTCGGCGCCTGGCTCGGGGCCGGTGTGGTGGGCCGGCTGCCACGGCGCGCGATCCAGATCGGCATGGGCATGGCGCTGCTGACGGCCGCGGTGTTCTTCGCGATGGCCAATCTGGGCGCGTTTCCCGCCGGAGGCACTGCGATGGCGCTCAGCGGCTGGCGCTTTCCGGTTGCGGTGGCGGCCAACTTCGCGCTCGGCGCGCTGCTGACCATCGGTATCGGCAACTACGCGCCGAGCGTGGTTCTGCTGTCGCTGCTCGGCCTGCATCCTCTGGCCGCGTTCCCGATCATGATGGGTACCTGCGGTATCGTGCAGCCGGTGGCCGGGTTGCGCTTCCTCAAGTCCGGCCGCTTCGCATGGGGACCGTCGATCGGCCTGGTGCTCGGGGGCGCGGTCGGCGTGCTGCTGGCCGTGTACGTCGTGAAGCAACTGCCGTTGGCGGTGCTGCGATGGGTGGTGATCGTCGTGGTAAGTTACGCCGCGGTATCGATGCTGCGCTCGGCGACGGCGCGCCGGCTGGTGGCGGAAGCGGTCTGAGAAATCCCTTGCAAACATGTTGCAGCCATACGATTGAGCAATGATTCATGAACCGAGCTGTTGTGCTCGACCCGGCCCTTGGCAGCCTCATCGTCAGTTGCTTCATGGTGCTGTTCGCGAGCGCCGCCAGTCACAAATTGCGCGACCTGGAGAGGTTTTCCCAGATCTTTGCCGGCTACGGTCTGCCAGCCGCGTTCAACCGCTGGCGGGTCGCGTGGCTGGTGCCGTTGCTGGAACTCGCGATCGCGGCGGGTTTGCTGCCGCCGGCGTTGCGCACGGCCGCGGCTGCAGCGGGCGCGGCACTGCTGCTGGGCTACGCGCTCGCGATCGCGCTCAATCTGCGGGCGGGGCGCGATGCGATCGCCTGCGGTTGCGGTGGCCCGGATGAGCGGCGCCCGATCGCAGCGTGG
This sequence comes from uncultured Gammaproteobacteria bacterium, assembly GCA_963701975.1. Lineage (GTDB taxonomy): Bacteria > Pseudomonadota > Gammaproteobacteria > Steroidobacterales > Steroidobacteraceae > FEN-1191. The sequence goes on along the minus strand of OY969692.1, from coordinate 231,245 downwards.
ATGGTGTGGCGCAATCTGTTGCTGGCGATGGTGCTCGCGCTGGCGATGCTGCCGTGGAATGCCCGCGTCCTCGAATGGACCGATGGTGTGACGCTGGGCTTCGGGTTGGTGGCGATGACGCTGCTGTATCGTTGCGCCGAGGGCCTGCTCGGCGAGCTCGCACGCTCGCCAGGCGCCGGCGATCGAGGCGCATCGTGACCGCGTTGGCGATCTCCAACATTGCGCTGTGGGTGGTGGTGGTGTGCCTGGTGCTGGTGCTGCTCGCGCTCACGCGCCAGCTCGGCGTGCTGCACGAGCGCATCGCGCCGGCCGGCGCGCTGATGATCAATCGCGGGCCGGCCGTCGGCGAGCCGGTGGCCGTGGTCAACGCGGTGGACCTGGAGGGGCGCGCACTGCGCATCGGCGCCGCGCGTGCCGATGGCAAGAGCACCCTGGTGCTGTTCGTCTCGCCGACCTGTCCGGTGTGCAAGACACTGCTGCCGGTGGTCCGATCGAGCCGCTATCAGGAGCGGGACTGGCTCGACGTGATCCTGGCCAGCGATGGCGATCCGGCGGAGCAGCGGCAATTCGTGCGCGAGCACGAGCTGGGCGACTTTGCCTATGTGGTGTCGCCGTCGCTCGGACTGAGCTACCAGGTGAACCGCCTGCCATTCGCGGCGCTGATCGACAGCGGCGGGGTGTTGCGGGCGCGCGGCCTGGTCAACTCACGCGAGCACCTCGAGAGCCTGTTCGAGGCACAGCGGCTCGGCGTCGCGTCGCTGCAGCAGTATTTTTCGAGCCGGGCATAGCCGCGCGGGCGGTCACAGCGTTTCGAGGAATCGATACAGTGCCGGCGCGTCGCAGTGCGCGACATTGAATCGCCACTGCGCGGTGACGCGCCCATCGGGCCGGAACAGTTCGCCCGGCGCGAGCAGTACGCCGCCGCTCAGCGCGCGCCGCCACAGCTTGCCGACCGAATCCTTCGAGGGCAGCCTGGCCCAGAGGAACAGGCCCGACTGCGGCCGGAACGCCAGCTCCACTCCCCTGGCCTCGAGCATCTGCCCCACGCGCGCGTGCGCGGCAGCCAGGCGCTCCTGCAGGCGCTTGAGGTGACGGCGGTAGCGGCCATGCGTCAGGATCTGCAGCACCAGCTGCTCCAGCAGCTCGCTCGAACCCAGAGAGGTCATCACCTTGGCGCGCGCCAGTCGCGGCGCCCAGGCCGCGGGCGCCACCAGGAAACCGGCGCGCAATGCCGGCGACAGGGTCTTCGAGAAACTCGACACGTAGATCACGCGCCGCAGCTCATCCAGCCCCGCCAGCGTCGGCTGTGCGGGCGAAGCCAGCTCGGCAAAGATATCGTCCTCGACGATCGTCAGGTCGTGGCGGTCGGCGAGCTGCAGGAGCCGGTGCGCGGTGGCCGAGCTGGTGGTGGTCCCGGTCGGGTTGTGGAAACTGGTATTGGTAAACAGGCAATGCACGCGCCGGCGTTTCAGCAGCCGGGCGAGGCTGTGGGTATCCGGGCCGCTGTCGGTGCGCGGCACGCTCAGCATCTGCACGCCGCGATAGCGCAGCAACTCGAACAGCGGCGGGTAGCCCGGATCCTCGACGATCGCGGCAGCTCCCGGCCGCAGGCACTCGCGCACCACCAGGTCGAGTGCCTGGCTGGCGCCCTGTGTCAGTACGATTCGATCCTCGCGCGCGCTGATGCCGCGCAGTTCCAGCAACCTTGCAATATGGGCCCGCAATTCGGCCAGCCCGAGCGGATTGCCGTAACCCTGCAGGCGCAGATTCGGCTGCCGCGCGAGTGCGCGCATCGCGGCTCGCACGCCGTCCTCATGCAGCCATCCGCCGGGCAGCCAGCCGCAGCCGGCATCAACCTCGATCGGACCGGCGCTCGCCTCGCGCCGCCGCTCCCAGACCGAGTCGGACGGGAATTCCTGACCCGGCGCGCCGGCGCCTGCGCGCCGCCGCGGACGCGGTACGAAATATCCCGAACCGGCGCGCGCTTCGACCACCGCGGCCGCGACCAGCGCGTTGTAGATCTCGGCGGCGCTGAACGGGCTGATCCTGCGCTCACGCGCCAGCTGCCGCACCGATGGCAGGCGCGCGCCGGGCGGCAGGCCGCCGGACTGAATCTGGAATTTAAGCTCATCGGCGATGCGCGCCACCAGGCCGCGGAGCGATGTTGGACGACGCGATCCCATCTTCCGTACTGTAGGTTTAATCAGTACAGTATAGCCCGGTTGCGCCAGGGCCGTGTCTGGCCCGAAGCTGCGGTACGTGCCACCTTAGCGCCATGAACCCGAAACTCGCCATCGCCGGCGCCAGCGAACCTTCAGGCGCAATCGATCCGCTGCAGTCGTGGTGGATGCCATTCACGCATAACCGGCGCTTCAAGGCCCGGCCGCGCATGATCGCAAGCGCGGCCGGCGCCTATTACACGTTCGCCGACCAGAGGCGGGTATTCGATTGCCTGTCCGGGCTGTGGTGCACCCCGCTCGGTCATTCGCATCCGCGCATCGTTCGTGCCGTGACCGAGCAGGTGCAGCGGCTCGACTACAGTCCGGGCTTCCAGCTCGGCCACGAGCCCGCGTTTGAGCTGGCGGCCCGCATCGCCGCGTTCGCCGGGCGGCCGAACGACCGCGTGTTCTTCGCCAATTCCGGCTCGGAGGCGGTGGACACCGCACTGAAGATCGCGATCGGCTATCACCGGGTGCGAGGCGAGGCGACGCGCACCCGGGTGATCGGGCGCGAACGCGGCTATCACGGGGTCGGACTCGGAGGCATCTCGGTCGGCGGCATGGTCGCCAACCGCAAGATGTTCGCATCGATGATGATGCCCGGGGTCGATCACCTGCCGCATACCTATTCGCCCAAGGACATGCGCTTCAGCCGCGGCCAGCCGCAATGGGGCGCGCATCTGGCCGAGGATCTGGAGCGACTGGTGGGGCTGCACGATGCCTCCACCATCGCCGCGGTCATCGTCGAGCCGGTGCAGGGCTCGACCGGCCTGATCGTTCCGCCGCGCGATTATCTGGAGCGACTGCGCGAGATCTGCAGCAAGCACGGCATTCTGCTGATCTTCGACGAGGTCATCACCGGGTTCGGCCGACTGGGTACGCCGTTCGCTTCGCAGTTCTTCGGCGTGCAGCCGGATCTGACCACGTTTGCGAAGGCGATCACCAACGGCGTGGTGCCGATGGGAGGAGTGCTGGCGCGGCAGGAGATCTATGACGCCTTCATGACCGGGCCGGAGCACGTGATCGAATTCTTTCACGGCTACACCTATTCCGGTCACCCGCTGGCGGTGGCCGCCGCCCACGCATCGCTCGACGCGATGACCGACGATCAACTGATCGGACGCGCCGCCGAACTGTCGGGCCTGCTGGAGAATGCGGTGCATACGCTGCGCGGCGAACCGCAGGTCGCAGACATACGCAACATCGGCCTGGCCGCCGCGGTTGAGCTCGAGCCGTATGCAGGCCGGCCCGGCGAGCGCGGTCAGCGCGCGTTCGAGCGCGGACTGGACGAGGGCGTACTGCTGCGCATCATGGGCGATACCATCGGCCTGGCGCCGCCGTTCATCTCGACCGAAGACGAGATCCGCTCGATGATCGAGAGTGTACGGCGCACACTGCGCGCCATTGCGGCCGACTAGAACACGGGGGTTGCCATGAACGTGCCCGCCAGCCAACAGCCGATGACGGCGCCGGCGACGATTTCCCATTGGATCGACGGCAAGCGCGTGCCGGGAAGCGGGCGCGCCTCCGCGGTCTACAATCCATCGCTCGGCCGGGTCGCACGCGAGGTCAACCTCGCGACCGCGGCCGAAGTCGATCGTGCAATCGCCAGTGCGGCGCGCGCATTTCCCGACTGGTCGCGACAGACGGTGCTGCGCCGGGCGCGCGTGATGTTCCGTTTCAAGGAACTGCTGGATCGTGACGCCAAGCGCATCGCGCGCATCATCTCGGAGGAGCATGGCAAGACGATCGATGATGCGCTCGGGGAAGTCACGCGCGGCGCCGAAGTGGTGGAATTCGCGTGCGGCGCCCCGCAGCTGCTGAAAGGCGAGTTCAGCGACAGTGTCGGCCGCGGGGTGGACAGCTTCAGCCTGCGCCAGCCGCTGGGGGTGGTGGCCGGCATCACGCCGTTCAATTTTCCGGCGATGGTGCCGATGTGGATGTTTCCGATCGCACTGGTCTGTGGCAACAGCTTCGTGCTCAAACCATCGGAGCGCGACCCGTCCGCATCGGTACTGCTGGCCGAGCTGCTGGCGGAGGCCGGCCTGCCGGATGGCGTGCTCAACGTGATCCACGGCGACAAGCTCGCGGTCGACGCGCTGCTGGATCACCCGCAGGTGGCGGCGGTGAGTTTCGTGGGTTCGACGCCGGTGGCGCGCTACCTGCAGGGGCGCGGCGTCGCTGCCGGCAAGCGCGTGCAGGCGCTCGGTGGGGCCAAAAACCACATGGTGGTCATGCCGGATGCGGACCTGGGCGCGGCCAGCGAGGCGCTGATCGGCGCTGCCTACGGCTCGGCCGGCGAGCGCTGTATGGCGATTTCGGTCGCGGTGGCGGTGGGCGACGGCGTCGCGGATGCGCTGATCGAGCGACTCAGGCAGCGGCTGGCGCACCTGCGGGTGGGGCCTTCGGATCAGCCGGGTGTCGAGATGGGTCCACTGGTCACGCCGGCAGCGCTGGCGCGGGTGCGTGAATACATCGACGTCGGGATCCGCGAGGGTGCGAGGCTGGTGCTGGACGGCCGCGCGCACAGCGCGTCGCAGACGGACGGTTTCTTCCTCGGGCCGACGCTGTTCGACGCGGTGCGCCCCGACATGCGCATCTATCGCGAGGAGATCTTCGGCCCGGTGCTCAGCGTGGTGCGCGTGCCCGACTATCGTGCTGCGATCGAGCTCATCAACGCGCACGAGTATGCCAACGGCACGGCGGTATTCACCCAGAGCGGCGCGATCGCGCGCGCGTTCGCGGCCGAGGTCGAGGTCGGCATGGTCGGCGTCAACGTGCCGATTCCCGTGCCGATGGCGTTCCACAGTTTCGGCGGCTGGCGCCATTCGATGTTCGGCGATCATCATGCGTACGGCGCCGAGGGTTTCCGCTTCTACACGCGGCTCAAGACGGTCACGCAGCGCTGGCCCGAGGCCGAGACGGTGCGTGCCGATTTCGTGATGCCGACCATGAAGTAGCAGCGGCGCCGCAGGGCGCACCGGAGCCAGGCGCGATTCGACGCCACATCGGCGCTGCTGACCCCGTCCCTGCCGATGCTTGACAGGCGCGGCTTTTGCGCAATACTTAAGCATATGCTTAACAATACGGCAGCGCTCGATCGCCTGTTTCAGGCGCTGGCCGATCCCACGCGGCGGCTGATGCTGGCGCGCCTGTGCCGCGGACCGGCCTCGGTCAGCGAGCTGGCGCGGCCGCTGGCGATGTCGCTGCCGGCCGTGGTGCAGCATTTGCAGGTGCTGGAGGACAGCGGTCTGGTGCGTAGCCGCAAGAGCGGCCGCGTGCGCAGCTGCTGCATCGAGCCGAGCGGACTGCGCGCCGCAGAACGCTGGATCAGCGAGCGGCGCACGCTCTGGGAGCGGCACTTCGACCGTCTCGGCGAGTACCTGCTCGAACGTCCGCAGCCAACGAAGCCAACGGGGTGAACCATGGCCGACCGATCTGTTACGCACGCGACTTTCGTCATCGAGCGCAGCTACGGCGCGGCGCCAGGCGCCGTGTTCGCGGCCTGGGCACAGCCACAGGCCAAGGCACGCTGGTTCGTCGGCCCCGAGGGCTGGAAGCAGCAAGAGCGTGAATTCGACTTCCGCATCGGCGGGCGCGAACGCCTGCGCGGCACTCATAAGGGCGGCGTGGTGAGCGCCTTTGATGCCTGCTACCTCGACATCGTGCCAGACCAGCGCATCATCTACAGCTACGACATGCATCTCAATGACAGGCGTATCTCGGTGTCGCTGGCCACCGTCGAATTCAAGCGCGCGGGCGCCGGCACGCGCCTGGTGTTCACCGAGCAGGCCGCGTTTCTCGACGACTTCGACGACGGCGGCGGGCGCGAGCGCGGCACGGGCGTGCTGCTGGATCAGCTCGGCGCCAATCTGCGCGGTGGCGGAGCGGGCGGCTGATGGCCGCGGGCTGGGTCGGCCTCAACCGGCCCAGTAGGTCTCGATCAATTGATGCATCCGGCGCCATAGCGGGCCGGGCTGCCCATTGCCGACCGGCCGGCCATCGAGCGTGGTCACCGCGATGACACCGCGGGTCGCTGCGGTCAGCCACAACTCATCGGCCGAGCGCAGCTCGGATTCCGACACCACGACGAGGCGCCGTGGTATCCCGTGCTGGTCGGCGAGTTCCTCGATCAGGCTGCGGGTGGTGCCCGGCAGCAGCTGGGGCGAATTCGGCGGCGTGCGGATCTCACCATCGATGATGACCTGCACGCTGGAGGCACTGGCCTCGGTCAGATGGCCATCACGCAGCAGGATGATCTCGCCGGCCCCGGCGTCGACGGCCTGCTGGCGCAGCAGCACGTTGGCCAGCAGCGCGACCGATTTGATATCGCAGCGTGCCCAGCGCGTGTCCAGGCCGGTGATGCAGCTGACCCCGCGTGCCAGCACCTCCGCCGACGGCAGTGGCAGCGGCGCACAGAATCCGAACACGGTCGGTTCGATGTCCGGCAGCGGCGCATGGTTGCGACCGTATTCGGCGCCGCGCGACACCTGCAGGTAGACATAGATGTCGCCGCCGCCGTTCGCCGCGATCAGCCGCTCGACGATGCCGGTCCATTGCGCGGCGCTGTGCGGATTGCGGATGCGCAGCTCGTGCAGGCTGCGCGCCAGGCGCGCCAGATTCGATGGCAGCCGCCGCGCCTGACCGTCACGGGCGGGAATGACCTCGTAAACGCCGTCGCCGAAGAGAAAGCTGCGATCGAGCGGCGAGACGCGCGCCTCGCGCAGCGGCATCAGGCTGCCATTGAGATAGCAGGTCGGCAGCGGCTCGGCCATGCGCGCCGCTACTTCTGGAACCAGAGCAGCACGGTGTCGCTGAGCCGGCTCCAGAGCCCGCCCTCGGGCACGTTGGCGATCGGATAGAGCGGCACCGAGGTGACCGGCTTGCCGCCCACGACGACCTGCAACTGACCGACCTGCGTGTTGGTGCTCAGCGGTGCGATCAATCGGGTCTGTACCGTCGCCGTGGTCATGATGCTGCCGGCCTGACCGCGGGGCACGACGATGTTGATGTCGGTCGCGGGGCCGACGCTGTAGAACTCCTCGGCGGCCTTGTAGACGCGCGGTTTGAGGACCGCGGTGCCGCGCCGCTTGACATTGACGGTCTCATAGAATGTGAAACCGTAGTTGATCAGCGCGGCGCTCGCGTCCTCGCGGCCCTTGATGCTGTTGGAGCCGAACACCACCGAGATCAGGCGCATGTCCTGCCGCTTGGCCGATGTCACCAGACAGTAGCCGGCGGTGTCGGTGTGACCGGTCTTCATGCCGTCGACCGACGGATCGCGCTCGAGCAGGCCATTGCGGTTGTCCTGCTTGATGCTGTTCCAGACGAATTCGCGGATCGAGAACCACGGATAGTACTCGGGAAAGTCGCGCACCAGGGCGCTCGCGAGCAGTGCCATGTCGTGTGCGGTGGTGTAGTGAGTGGGCGCGGGCAGCCCACTGCTGTCGTCGAAGTGGGTGTTGGTCATCCCGAGGCGCCGAGCATAGTCGTTCATGAGCTGGGCAAACGCGGCCTCGGTTCCGCCCACGCGCTCGGCCAGCGCGATGGTGGCGTCGTTGCCGGACTGCACGATCATGCCCTTGATGAGTACTTCCGCCGGCACCTTGCTGCCAACCTGCACGAAGGTCCGCGAGCCCTCGGCACGCCAGGCGTGCTCGCTGATGGTGACCGGATCGTCCAGCTTGAGCGTGCCGGCCTTGAGCGCCTGGAACACCACGTAGCAGGTCATGAGCTTGGTCAGGCTCGCGGGCTCCATGCGGGCATCGGCGTTGCGCTGCGCGAGCGCCTGACCGCTGGTGTAGTCGACCAGGATGTAGGCGCGCGCGTCAACATCCGGCGCACTGGGGATCCCGCTCGCCCCTGCGGGCGTTGCGGCAGGCGCCGCGTTGGCCGTAGCGGCCGGCGCATCGGCTGCCGGACTGGCCGGGGCGGCCTTGGCGTGATGCTTGTGAGTCGCCGCGAGCGCCATCGGCGCGAGCAACAGCGGCAGCAGGCAGGAGCAGGCGAGCGGGGCGGAGAACTTCATGCGCGAGGGGTCCCTCGACGGGCTAATGCGCAAGTGTAACGGCTGATTTCAATCTTGTGCGAGCCTTGCGTTGGGAAAGCCGAGTCTGCGCAAGCGCTCGATCAATGTATCGAACTGCTGCACGCTCGCGATTGGACCGACGCGCACGCGCTGCAGCGGCTGGCGGGCGTCGGGGGCGAGTGTGAATACATTCTCGAGGCCCGCCGCGCGCAGCTTTCGCACGGCACCGTTGGCGTTCTCCGCCTTCGCGTAGGCGCCTACCTGAATGAAGAAGGTGCCGCCTGGCGCCGGCGCTGTGGCCGGGCCGGTCGCAGCCGCAGCCCCTGTCGCCGCCTCCGGCGCGCGCGGCCGGCAGTGCTGGTTCCGACAGCCGGTACGCTGCTGACGCCCACGCGGGCTGCCTGGGCCGCCTGCGTACTGACCGGCATCGATGCGGTCAGCGTCGGCGCGGCCGGTGTCAGTACTTCGACCTGAACGAATGCGGTGCCGTTGCGAATCATGTCGAGCCGCGCGGCGGCGGAGTATGACAGATCGATGATGCGGTTGGCGACGAATGGACCGCGATCGTTGATGCGTACCACGACGCTGCGGCCATTGGAGAGGTTGGTCACCCGCGCGTAGCACGGCAGCGGCAGGGTCTTGTGCGCGCCGGTCATCGCGAACATGTCGTAGGATTCGCCGGTCGAGGTGTGCAGCCCGTGAAACTCCGTGCCGTACCACGAGGCGATGCCGCGCTCGACGTAGCCGCGGCGCTTGGCAAGCACCACATAGCGGTGGGCGCCCACGTAATAGAACGGCGGATTGCCCAATGCGCTGCGCGGCTCATCGCGTGGTACCGCGTCCGGGATCCGATACACGTCCGGGGCATTGCGCGGCAACACCGTCGCCGGCGCGGCCGGCGGATGCGCGGGACCCGGACGAGGTGGCGCATGCGCACAGGCAGCCAGCAGCAGCACGGCTGCCGGCAGCGCGCGCAACCCGGCCGCCAGCGCTGCGCGGGGGCGCACCCTCAAAGCGCGGCCTCCTGCGCGACCTGGTGGCCGATCGCCTGCGCGAGGTCGTAGACCGCCATGGCATACAGCGGGCTGCTGTTATAGCGCGTGATCACGTAGGAAGTTCTGAAATCCGACGCGGTAACCATTGGCTTCCGCCTGCGGCGCGGCCAGCAGCACCGCCGGTGTGTCATCCGGCAGCTCGCTCGCGACCGTCAGGCCATGGGCGCGCAGACTGCCGAGCGTATCGGTGAGCGTCAGGTGCTCGGGCGGCATCAGGCTCAGATCGGGCGGCAGCTGCGCTTCGGCCAGGACCGGGGCGCCGAACTGCCAGCCGGACTGGTGCAGGTAGTTGGCGGTGCTGGCGAAGATGTCGCCCCAATCGCCCCACAGGTCGCGATGCGCCGCGTGCTGCTCGCTGACCGCGAAACGGCGGTAGCTCGAGGGCATGAACTGCAGCGCTCCCATCGCGCCGGCATAGGAGCCGCGAACGCTCAGCGGATCGAGACTTCTCCTCGCGCGCGAGCAGCAGGAACTCGGTCAGCTCCTTGCGGAAATAGCTCGATCGCGGCGGGTAGTCGAACGCCAGCGTCGCGAGCGCATCGATCACGCGGTAGCGGCCGGTCACGCGCCCGTACCGGGTCTCGACGCCGAGCACCGCAATCAGATATTCGGGCGACACCTGGTATTCGCGTCGCGATCTGATCGAGCAGCTCCTTGTGCTCACGCCAGAGCTGCACGCCGGCATCGATGCGCGCCGGCGTCACGACGCGCGCGCGATACTCCCACCACTGCAGCGTCTTCTCGGCCGGCCGGGTGATCGCATCGATGATCTTCGGCTGCGGTTCGGCGGCGGCGAGCAGCGCCGAGACGCGATCGCGATCGAAGCCCTGCGCCACGAGCCTGTTCGATGTAGCCGTGGATCTCCGGTCGCGCCAGGTCAAAGTGCGAGAAGTCGGTGACCGCGGATTCGGCGGCAAGTGGCGGGGCGGTCGTCGGCGCCGGAGTGGACGCTGGTGTCGACGCCGACGTCGTCGAGCCTGTCGCAGCCGGTGCCGGTGCCGCCGATTCAGGTTCGGGTGTGGGTGCGGATGCGGATGCGGCTGCAGCTGCGGGTATCGGCGAGACGGCCGCCGCGAGCGCATCGGCCGGGTTTTGCGCCATCGCCGCCGGGGTCGCGCCCACGGCGAGCGCCGTCAGGAGTATCCAGGTCGGTCGCATCGGGTTTCCCATCACGAGCCGACCAGCTTACGGTGCGAGTACAGGCCCATCAGGATACCGAACCCCGCCAGCAGCGTGACGACCGAGGTGCCGCCGTAGCTGACCAGCGGCAGCGGCACGCCGACGACCGGCAGCAGCCCGCTCACCATGCCGGCATTGATGAATACATAGACGAAGAAAGTCAGCGCGAGGCTCAACGCCAGCAGCCTCGAATAGGTGTCATTGGTCTGCATCGCGAGCCAGACCGAGCGCGCGACGATGAACAGGTACAGGGCCAGCAGCAGCAGCAGGCCGATCAGCCCGAATTCCTCGCCGACCACGGCGAAGATGAAATCGGTGGAGCGTTCGGGCAGGAACTGCAGCTGCGCCTGACTGCCGTGCATCCAGCCCTTGCCGAACACGCCGCCGGAACCAAGCGCGATCTGGCTCTGGATGATGTGATAGCCGGCGCCGAGCGGATCGGTCTGCGGGATTGAGAAATGTCAGCACGCGCTCGCGCTGGTAGTCGTGCAGGAAATGCCAGCCGGCCACCGCGCCGCCCACGGCCAGCAGCAGCAACACGATCACGATGCGCAGCGACAGGCCGGCCATCAGCACCAGCAGTGCGCCGCTGGCGGCGATCAGCGCCGCGGTGCCGAGATCGGGCTGTATCGCCACCATCCCGGCCGGCAGGAAGATGATCACCGCCAGCATCAGCATCGCGCGCCAGTCCGGCGGCAGCGGGCGGTCGTGCAGGTACCAGGCGGCGAGCATCGGCACCGCCAGCTTCATCACCTCGGAGGGCTGAAAGCGAACGACGCCCAGGTTGAGCCAGCGCTGTGCACCCTTGCCGATCACGCCGGTGAGCTCCACCACCATCAGCAGCACCACACCGATGACGTAGATCCACGGCGACAGGCGGCGCAGGAAATTCGGACTTGCGTGCGTCAGTGCCAGCATCGCCGCCGCGCCGAGCGCCAGCCGCATCAGCGTGCGCAGGATCGTGTCGACGCTCTGGCCCGAGGCGCTGTAGAGAATCGCCAGGCCGTAGAGGGCGAGCAGTCCCAGCCCCACGAGCAGCGGCCCGTCCAGATTCAGCGCCGACAGCAGGTTTGCGGTCGAGGAGAGCGTGCGGCGCGTGCGCGCGTAGCCGGTATCTTCAATCACTGGCCGTGGCTCTCGGGCGTGGCGATCTCATTCGCCGGGGAAGTAGTCTCGTGCAGCAGATAGGCGTCCATGACCTTGCGTGCGATCGGCGCGGCCGCGCTGGCGCCGAAGCCGCCGTTCTCGACCAGCACCGCGACCGCGATGCGCGGCGCCTCCGCCGGCGCAAACGCGATGAACCAGGCGTGGTCACGCAGTCGCTCGGCCACGTTCTTCTCGACGTACTTCTCGTTCTGCGCCGACCGTGAACACCTGGGCGGTGCCGGTCTTGCCGGCGATGGCGTAGCTTGCACCCTTGCTGATCGCCGCGGCGGTGCCGTAGGTGGCCGCGCCCTGCATGCCGCGCAGTACCAGGTCCCAGGCAGCATCGCTGACGTTGTCGATCGAAGGCAGCTGCACCGGTGGGTTCGGCTTGACGTTGCCGTCGAGGTCGCGCACACCGGTGACCAGGCGCGGCCGGAAGCTCTTGCCGCGCTCGGCCAGTACCGCGGCCACGTGCGCGAGCTGCAGCGGGGTGACCAGCAGATAGCCCTGGCCGACGCCGAAATTGACGGTTTCGCCCGGGAACCAGATCTGGTCCTGAGGACGCTTGAACGCCTTGCGCTTCCACTCGGGCGAGGGCAGCAGCCCGGGCTTCTCGCCGCCGATGTCGATGCCGGTGAGCTGGCCATAGCCGAACGGCGCCATGAAATCGGCGATGTGCTCGGCGCCGATGGTCGCCGCCAGTCCGTAGAAGTAGACATCGCAGGACTTGGCGATGGCGCGTTCCAGGTCGACGTAGCCGTGCTTGCCGCCCTTGCCTTCTCGATACAGGTGGCTGCTGCCGGGCAGGTGGAACACGCCGGCACAGAATTCCTGCCGGGTCGGATCCACCACATGGTAGGTCAGTGCCGCCAGCGCGATCACCGGCTTGATGGTCGAGCCGGAGGGGTAGGTGCCGCGCAGCGCGCGGTTGAACAGCGGCTTGTCGATATCATCAGCCAGCGCGGTGTACTCGCTGCGCGACAGGCCGCGGGCAAAGGCGGCCGGGTCGAAACCGGGCCGGCTCGCGAGTGCCAGAACATCGCCGTTGGTCGGGTCGATCGCGACCACCGCGCCGCGATGATCCGCAAGCGCGTCCTCGGCCGCCTGCTGCGTCGCCAGATCGATCGACAGCACCAGGTCATCGCCCGCGACCGGCGGTTGCGAATGCAGATCCGGCGCGAACGCGCCCTCGCGCTGCACCGAACGGCCCTGCGCGTTGACCAGGATCTCGCGATACCCATTCTTGCCGTGCAACGGACGCTCATAAGTGCTCTCGATCCCAAGCTTGCCGATCAGCGTGGTGCCGGCGTAGGTCACGCGGTCAATGTGCTCGAGGTCCTGCACGCTGATCGCGCTGACGTAGCCGAGCGCATGCACGCCGAGCTGGCCATACGGATAGTGCCGCGTCTGGCGGGTGGCGAGATCGACACCGGGGAACTGGTAGCGATGCACCGCAAAACGCCCGATTTCCTCGTCAGTGAGCCGCAGCCGCACCGGTACGCTGTCGAAGGTGCGGCGCGAGAAGATTATGCGACGCGTATCTTCGAGCTCATCGCGATCGATCAGCCCGAGAGCGGTCAGGCGCCTGAGAGTGTCGTTGAGATCCGGCACCTGCTCGCGGATCAGTTCCAGCTGGTAGGCCGGCTCGTTGTCGGCCAGCACCTTGCCGTTGCGGTCGAAGATCAGGCCGCGGCTCGCCGGGATCGGATCGAGCCGCACCCGGTTGCCCTGCGACAGCTCCACATAGTAATCATGCCGCAGCACCTGCAGGTAGGTCAGGCGGCCGATCAGCGTCAGCACCATGACGGCGATGACAACCACGGCCCCGAGCGTGCGCTGCGTGAAGATGCGCTGCTCGTTCCATTGATCCTTGATGCGAACGCGTGGGTCCACGGGTACTTCGGTACTAACCTTTGCCGGTGTCTGCGAACGGCCCTGAAGCCTGGGTGTCTAGCGCGATGTGCGGAAGCGGCCGAGGATCCCGACGACCAGCGGCCAGACCAGGCCGCCGGTCACCGTGTGCACCCAGCGTGCCGGTGTCGACAGCGGATGGCCGCTCCAGCCATCGATCACCCACAACAGGAACTCATAAACCATCAGCGCGGCAAACACAAACAGCGACTGCTCAAACAGTGGCTTGGCTCGCATCATCAGGTGCAGGCGGATCGCCAGGTAGGTCACGAACGCCAGCGCCAGCGCGTGCTCGCCCAGCAGCGAGCCCTGCAACACGTCGAGCGCCAGCCCGCCGGCATAGCCCAGCAGCAGCCCGCCGGCGCGCGGAATCATGATCGACCAGTAGAGCACCGCGAGCACCAGGAACGCCGGACGCACGATCGCGAGCCAGGTGGGCAGCGGCACGACGGTGAACACCATCGCGATGATCGTGGTGGTGAGCACGACCAGGCGTGGATGGCGGTCGCTCATGGGGCTCGGCGCTGCGCTGCCGTAGTCATTCGTCCGGGTCGACAATCTTCGGCGCCGGCTTGGGCGCCGGTGCCGCTTCGGGCGCGATCGGCGGTGTCGGCGCCGGCGCGGCCGGATGCGACGGTTCGAACTGCAGCAACACCACCTCGCGGTCGCGCTCGACGTGGGCGAGCGGCTGGGCGCGCACCTGCGCCAGCAGCTGATTGCTCTCGCGCCGTATGCCGGTGATGCGCGCGACCGGCAGGCCCGAGGGGAACACCCCGCCGAGCCCCGAGCTCACCAGCAGATCGCCGCTCTTGATGTCGGAATTGACCGCCAGGTAGGGCAGCAGCAGCTCGCCGGTATTGCCGGAGCCCACGGCAATCGAGCGCAGGCTGTTGCGGACCACTTCGACCGGGATCGCATGCTCCGGATCGGTGACCAGGATCACCTCGGCACTCCAGGGGCCGACCCGGGCGACCTGGCCGAGCACGCCGCTGCCGTCGACCACCGCCTGGCTGACCACCACGCCGTTGGCCGCGCCTTTGTTGATGACGACGCGCTGGCGCAGCGGATTGGTCTCGACGCTGATGATCTCCGCCAGCTGCCATTTCCTGATGAACGGCGGCAGCGCGGCGCGCAGGCCCCGCAGCTCGGCATTTTCCTGCTCAAGCGCATCCTGGCGCACGACGCTCATCTCAAGAGCCAGTAGCTGATCGTGCAAGCGCCTGTTCTCGGTGCGCAGCTCGTCGCGGGTCTGGAAACTCTGCGTGAGGTAGTTCCAGGCGGCGCGCGGTGAGCTGACCGCGACCTGCACCGGGTAGGCCGCGGCGTCGAGCGCATAGCGCAGGCGCTGCACCCAGTGGCCGTGCTGGTCGTAGTACATCAGCACGATCGACAGGATGGCGTAGACGGTGAAGCGCAGCCCGACCGACGGTCCACGACCGTACAGGGGTCGATCGACGTCGGTGCCGAAGACCGCCATGGGCCGGCGCCTAGCGGCTTGCGCGACTAGTGGGCATGTACGGCGCTGCGCGCGGCAAGCCGTCGAATGCCGTAGGTCGGCTTAGCGCCAGGTCCAGTGCTGTTATTCCAAGCCGAAATGTCCGGGCCCCATCTGGTCCATCAGCTCGAGGATGCGCCCGCCGCCGCGCGCGACGCAGGTCAGCGGATCGTCGGCGACCATCACCGGTAAACCGGTCTCCTCCATCAACAGCTTGTCGATGTCGCGCAGCAGCGCACCGCCGCCGGTGAGGACGATGCCGCGCTCGGCGACGTCGGCGCCAAGCTCGGGCGGGGTCTGTTCCAGCGCCTGCTTGACCGCGCTGACGATGCCTTGCAGCGGCTCCTGCAGCGCTTCGAGGATCTCGTTGCTGTTGAGCGTGAAGCTGCGCGGCACGCCCTCCGAGAGGTTGCGGCCCTTGACCGACAGCTCACGCACCTGCTGACCGGGATAAGCCGAGCCGATCTCGATCTTGATGCGCTCGGCCGTGGCCTCGCCGATCAGGATGCCGTAGTTACGGCGCACGTAGTTCATGATCGCATCGTCGAAGCGGTCGCCGCCGATGCGGGCCGAGTTGGCGTAGACGATGCCGTTGAGCGATATCACCGCGACTTCGCTGGTGCCACCGCCGATATCGAGCACCATCGAGCCGCGCGCCTCCTGTACCGGCAGGCCCGCGCCCACCGCGGCGGCCATCGGTTCGCTGACGATGCCGACGTTGCGCGCGCCGGCGCCCTCGGCCGACTCGCGGATCGCGCGGCGCTCGACCTGGGTCGAGCCGAACGGCACGCACACCAGCACGCGCGGCGAGGGCTTCAGGAAACGGTTGCCGTGCACCTTGTTGATGAAGTACTGGAGCATCTTCTCGGTGTAGGTGAAGTCGGCGATGACGCCGTCCTTCATCGGGCGCACCGCGGTAATGTGGCCTGGCGTGCGGCCCAGCATGGCCTTGGCGTCGGCGCCGACGGCGACGATGACCTTGCCGCCGCGCAACGGCTCGTCCTGCACCGCGACCACCGAGGGTTCATTGAGAACAATGCCCCTGTCACGCACGTAGATCAGCGTATTGGCGGTTCCCAGGTCGATCGACAGATCGCTGGAGAAATAGCCGCGCAGGCGTTTGAACATGTGAGCGGCCGACCTTCTTGGCTGTTGAACGGGCGTCCCAAAAGCGCGCGCTAATCTAGCAACCGAGAGGACATTCCACAAGGCGAGGTGTATGATTTCGCGCTGTTTTTTCTGCGAAATCCAAACCGTTTCACATGAGCCTCAATCGCAGCGATATCGAGAACATCGCCCGCTTGGCGCGTCTTGCGCTGAGCGAGCAGGAGATTCCGGTCTACGTGGAAGGGCTGTCGCGCATTATGGGGCTGGTCGGCGAGCTCGATCGTGCCGACACCAGCCAGGTCGAGCCGATGGCGCACCCATTGCCGGGGCAGCGCCAGCGCTTGCGGCCCGATGCCATCACCGAGACCGACCGGCACGAGCTCTACCAGCGCAATGCCCCTCAGGTCGAGGCTGGGCTCTACCTGGTTCCCCGAGTGATCGAATGAGCGCTTTGCACGATAAGAGCGTGACCGAGCTGGCTGCCGCGCTGCGCTCGCGCCAGGTCTCGAGCGTCGAGCTGACGCACGCCCTTCTCGAGCGCGTCACGCGGCACCAGGATACGCTCAATGCGTTCATCAGCATCACCGCCGAGGCAGCGCTGGCCGAAGCAGCCCGGGCCGACGTGCGGCTTCGCGGCAAAGATGCCGGGCCGCTGACCGGCGTGCCGATCGCCCACAAGGACATCTTCTGTACCCGCGGTGAGAAGACCAGCTGCGGTTCGCGGATGCTGGCGAATTTTGTCTCGCCGTACGATGCCACGGTGGTCGAGCGGCTGCGGGCGGCCGGCGTCGTGATGCTCGGCAAGACCAATATGGACGAGTTCGCGATGGGCTCCTCCAATGAGACCAGCTTCTTCGGTCCGGTGCGCAATCCCTGGGACACCAGGCGCGTGCCCGGCGGCTCCTCCGGCGGCTCGGCGGCGGCGGTGGCCGCGCGCCTGGCGCCGGCGGCCACGGCGACTGACACCGGTGGTTCGATCCGCCAGCCGGCGGCCCTGTGCGGGGTCACCGGTCTCAAGCCGACCTACGGCCGGGTGTCGCGCTTTGGAATGATCGCGTTCGCCTCCAGCCTGGACCAGGGCGGTGTGATCACACGCAGCGCCGCGGACGCGGCGCTGCTGCTCGCTGCGATGGCCGGGTTCGATGAGCGCGATTCGACCAGCGTCGAATTGCCGGTACCCGACTACAGCGCCGCGCTCGAACAGCCGCTCAAGGGGCTGAAGATCGGGGTGTTGAAGGAGTTCTTCGACAAGGGACTGGATGCCGAGATCGAGCAGCACATCCGCGCCGCGCTCGAGCTGCTGCGCTCCCAGGGCGCGGTGATCAAGGACGTCAGCCTGCCGCATCTGCCGCTGTCGGTGCCGACCTACTACGTGGTGGCGCCGGCGGAATGCTCCTCGAACCTGGCGCGTTTCGACGGCGTGCGCTACGGCCATCGCTGCGAGAATCCCCGCGACCTGCTGGATCTGTACCAGCGCTCGCGCGGCGAGGGATTCGGCGCCGAGGTCAAGCGCCGCATCATGACCGGCACCTACGTGCTCTCGGCCGGTTACTACGACGCCTTCTACCTGAAGGCGCAGCGCGTGCGGCAGTTGATCAGCAACGACTTCGAGCATGCGTTCCACGAGGTCGACGTCGTGATCGGACCGACCACCCCGACCGCGGCGTTCGAGCTCGGCGCCAAGACCAGCGATCCGGTGACCATGTACCTGAACGATATCTATACGATCGGCGCGAATCTTGCGGGCCTGCCGGCGATCTCGGTGCCATGCGGCCTGACGCAGGGGCTGCCGGTCGGCCTGCAGATCATCGGTCCGCATTTTGGCGAGGAGCGGCTACTGAACGTCGCGCATCGCTACCAGCTCGAGACCGATTGGCATCTGCGCGCGCCGCCGGGGTTCGCCTGATGGAATGGGAAACCGTCATCGGGCTCGAGATCCACGCCCAGCTGTCGACGCGCTCGAAGATCTTCTCCGGCTCCGCCACCGCCTACGGGGCGGCGCCCAATGCGCAGGCCGATCTGATCGATCTGGCATATCCCGGAGTGCTGCCCGTGCTCAATGCCGAGGCGGTGCGCATGGCGGTGAAATTCGGGCTCGCGATCAATGCGCGCGTGATGCGTCGCTCGATCTTCGCGCGCAAGAACTACTTCTATCCCGACCTGCCAAAGGGCTACCAGATCAGCCAGTATGAGCTGCCGATCGTCTGTGGCGGCGCCGTCGCTATCGTGCTCGACGACGGCAGCATCAAGCACATCGACGTCACGCGCGCGCACCTGGAGGAGGATGCGGGCAAGTCGCTGCACGAGGGGCTCGCGGGCCTGACCGGCGTCGATCTGAACCGGGCCGGTACCCCGTTGATCGAGATCGTCTCCGAACCGGCGATGCGCTCGGCCAAGGAAGCTGTTGCCTATCTGAAGAAGATCCATACGCTGGTGCGCTACCTCGGGATCTGCGACGGCAACATGCAGGAGGGCTCGTTCCGCTGCGACGCCAACGTCTCGGTGCGCCGGCGCGGCGCCGAAAAGTTCGGCACCCGCGCCGAGATCAAGAACCTCAACTCATTCCGCTTCGTCGAAAAGGCGATCAACTACGAAGTTGCGCGCCAGATCGAGCTGCTCGAGGGCGGTGGCCAAGTGGTGCAGGAGACGCGGCTGTACGACGCGGACCGCGGCGAGACGCGATCGATGCGCTCCAAGGAAGAAGCCAACGATTATCGCTATTTCCCGGATCCCGACCTGCTGCCGGTGGAGAT
Source organism: uncultured Gammaproteobacteria bacterium (assembly GCA_963701975.1). Classification (GTDB taxonomy): domain Bacteria; phylum Pseudomonadota; class Gammaproteobacteria; order Steroidobacterales; family Steroidobacteraceae; genus FEN-1191. Next base: position 212,352 of record OY969692.1, on the reverse strand, counting down.
CGATCAGCTCTACATCGACACCGTGGCCGCAAGCCTCCCGGAGCTGCCCGATCAGAAGGCGCAGCGGCTGCGAAAGGACTATGACCTGTCGGCCTACGATGCCGGGGTGCTCACCGCCAGCGCCGAGCTGGCCGATTACTTCGAGACCGTGATACTCGAGCTGCGCGGCCATCCCGACGTTACGGTCAGCCCGAAGCTGGTGGCCAACACGGTGATGGGCGAGCTCGCCGGGCTGCTCAATCGCGACGGACTCGAGATCACTGCCAGCCGCGTGAACGCCCCGGCGCTCTCCGGGCTGATCAGGCGCATCGCCGACAACACCATTTCGGGCAAGATCGCCAAGGATGTGCTCGAGGCGATGTGGAGCGAGGGCAGGGAAGCCGATGCGATCATCGAGGCGCGCGGGCTGCGCCAGATCACCGATGAGTCGGCGATCGAAGCCGCGATCGATGCGGTGATCGCGGCCAATCCGACGCAGCTCGCGCAGTACCGCTCCGGCAAGGACAAGCTGTTCGGGTTTTTCGTCGGACAGGCGATGAAGGCCACCCAGGGAAAGGCCAACCCGGCGCGCCTCAACGAGCTGCTGAAAAAGAAGCTCGGTGGCTGAAGTGCTGGCAAGCAGTGACGGCGAACTGCGGCGCTTCATCCTCGAACGTCACCCGGTCCGCGGCTTCTGGATCAGGCTCGACGGGGCCTGGCGCGAATTGCGCAGCTACCACCGCTACCCGGCGGCGGTCGAGGCGCTGCTCGGTGAAGCCGTCACCGCATCGGTGCTGCTGGCGGCGACGCTGAAATTCCAAGGCACGCTGACGCTGCAGCTTGCGGGCGACGGGCTGGTGAATCTGCTGGTGGCGCAGTGCACGCATGAATTTGCGATCCGCGCGGTGGCGCGCGCGGCGCCGGGTATCGACGCAGCGGTGGACTTCCGGCAACTGGTCGGCGACGGCCGGCTGACCGTCACCATCGAGGCCGAGGAGCGCGCCGCGCGCTACCAGGGCATCGTCTCGCTCGAGGGCGCGAGCCTTGCCGGCTGCCTGGAAAACTATTTTGCCACCTCGGAGCAGTTGCCGACGCGCATCGCGCTGGCGGCTGATGGCGCCACGGCTGCCGGCGTGCTGCTGCAGAAGATTCCGGCCGCGAGCGCCGAGGGCGAAGCGCTCGCAGCCGTGTCCCAGGGCGTCTGGGAAGACCTGCAGGCTCGCCTGGCCGGGCTCGGTGCGCCGCTGCTGCGGCTCGCGACCGCGGAGCAGGTGCTCCAGCGCATCTGCGGTGAGCACGATTGCCGGCTGTTCATCGGCGCACCGGTCCGTTTTGCCTGCCGCTGCAGCGAGGCCCGGGTCGCCGGGCTGCTGCGCTCGCTCGGAGCGGACGAGCTGCGCAGCATCCTCGCCGAGCAGGACGCCGTGACCGTCACCTGTGAATTCTGCGGCCGCCCGTTTCGGTTCGATCCGATCGATGTGGAACGTCTGTTCGCCGAGGGGTCGAGCCCAGAGGCGCCTCACTCGTTGAACTAGGCCGCATGACCAGGGAGTGGCCCGGTATCGCACTGAGATATCTAATATCTAGAGAATTTTTGTTAACAAAAATTCTCTAGATATTAGATATCTCGGCGACGGCACCCAGTCGCTCCCTGGTGTGCCGTCAATTCCTGAGTGTCACGGGTACTTGTGCTCGACCACGTCGCGCACCGGACTCGTATCGTAGACCAGCACGATGGACTGGATGCGGCCGGTATTCGGATCGAAATTGAACACATCCGCGCAATCGAACGCCACATTCGAGCCGTCCTTGAGCGACCAGTCGTAGAGATAGTAGGCCACGGCCCGCAGATGCCCTTCGGCGCTGACCAGTACGTCGTACACCGTCAGCTTCGAGTGAGTCGAGGCGTGCGACACCTTGGTCACGAAGTCGCGCACCGGCAACCGGCCCAGGAACGGTGACTGGACCCAGCCATCGGGCACGAACAGCGACGCGGCCTTCTCGGCGTCGCCCGCTTCGAGGGCCGACAGATATTTGCGTACAGCTTGCTGCATAGAATTCTCCGATCCTTTGATGCCCAAGTACCCCGGCTCAACGACCGATCGACGACAGGCAATGTAGAGCGGACGGCTCGCGCGAGGCGTCGACCTGCGTTGATCTGCGGGCATCATAGTAGCGAACAACCACGTTGACTAATTCCGCTGCCGAAGACCCACCGATGGTGCGCCGGTGGCGCCGATTCAGGTAGGCTTGCCGCCCGGTACGCGCAACCTCGCAGCGGTGGGTGAAGCCCTTGGTCGCAAGCACTGTGGAAGTCAGCCGGCAGCCCGGGCGGGGCGATCTGCCGATGCGCCACGTACTGGCCGTCGCCAGTGGCAATGCGCTGGAATTCTATGACTTCCTGACGTTCTCGTTCTTCGCGATCCAGATCGGTCACACGTTCTTCCCGCCACAGCAGACCTCGCATGGGCTGCTGTATTCGCTGGCGACCTTCGGCGTCGGTTTCGTCACGCGGCCGCTCGGCGGTGTCGTGATCGGCTCGTACGGCGACCGCGCCGGCCGCAGGGCGGCGATGATGCTGTCGTTCACGCTGATGGGCCTTGCCATCCTCGGGCTGGCATTGACCCCTTCCTATGCCGAGATTGGCATCGGCGCGCCGCTCCTGCTGCTGATCTTCCGGCTGCTGCAGGGCTTTGCGCTCGGCGGTGAGGTCGGGCCCTCGACCGCGTTCCTGCTCGAGGCCGCGCCGGTGTCGCGCCGCGGGCTCTACGTCGCGGTGCAGATGGCGTCACAGGGTCTTGCGATCCTGATCGCCGGCGTGGTCGGATTCATGCTGTCGCGCTCGCTATCAACGGTGGCGCTCGATGTCTGGGGCTGGCGGGTCGCGTTCCTGATCGGAGCGACGGTAATCCCGGTCGGCTTGTATCTTCGGCGGCGTCTGCCGGAGACCTTGCACCAGCCCGAACGCGTCGGCGCCAGCGCGGTGGCAGCGCGCGTGCCGGTACAGTTGATCGTGCTGAGCCTGCTGGTGTTGGGCGCGATGACGATCGCGACCTACGTGCGCGGCTACATGACGACCTACGCCCAGGATAGCCTGAAGCTTGCTGCCGGTATTGCGTTCGGGGCGACGGTCATCAACGGACTGTGCGGCGTGCTCGTCTGTCCGGTCAGCGGACTGCTGTCCGATCGAATCGGGCGCAAGCCGGTGATGCTCGCCGCCGTGTTGCTGCTGGCGTTACTGGCGGTGCCCAGTTTCACTGCGATGAATCAGCTGCGCACGGTGTCGGTGGTATACGCCGCCACGGCCGTGATGAGCACGCTCGGCTGGGTGGCCGCAGTGCCGGCGTTGGCCGCGATCACCGAGTCGCTGCCGCGCAGCGTCCGCTCCGGCGCACTCGGCGTGCTGTATGCGGTGGCGATCGCGGTATTCGGCGGCTCGACGCAGTTCATCATCCAGTGGCTGATCGGTGCGACCGCCAGCCCGCTGGCGCCCGCCTGGTATGTCACCACAGCGCTCGTCATCGGCGGGCTCGCGATGCTCGCGATGCGCGAGTCGGCACCGCGCGCGCTGCGTTCTCTGGTCGCAGATTCACCCGTGGAGATCTCATGACACCCTGGCCGAAGGAGGCAGTCGCGCTGCTGCCCGAGCTGGTGACGCTGCGTCGCGCGATTCATGCCGAGCCCGAGCTCGGACTGCGAACGCCGAAGACCGCGGCCAAGATCATCGCGGCCCTCGAGGGACTGCCGCTGGAGTTGCGACGGGGCCCTTCGACGACCGGCCTGGTCGCCGTGCTTCGTGGCAATGCCGAAGGACGCGCGGTGCTGCTGCGTGGCGACACCGACGCCCTGCCGCTGCACGAGGACACCGGGCTGGCGTTCGCTTCGCGCGATCCGGGGGCGATGCACGCCTGCGGGCACGACAGCCATGTTGCGATGCTGGTCGGCGCGGCCCGCCTGCTGTGCGCGCGACGCCGCGAACTGCCGGGCACGGTGCTGTTCATGTTCCAGCCCGGCGAGGAAGGCTGGCATGGGGCGCGCTTCATGCTCGAGGATGGGCTGCTCGACCCGCTGCCCGACGCCGCGTTCGCGCTGCATGTGTTTCCGAATGCTCCGCACGGCGTGTTCACCGGTCGCGAAGGCCCATTGCTGGCATCCGCCGATACCATCCGGATCCTGGTCAAGGGCCGGGGCGGGCACGCCTCGATGCCGCACGATGCGCTGGATCCGGTGCCGATTGCCTGTGAGATCGTCGGTGCGATCCAGTCATTCGTGACACGGCGCATGCCGGTGTCGGATCCGGTGGTCGTCACGATCGCGCGCATCGAGGCCGGAACGACCGACAACGTGATCCCCGAGAGCGCATCGCTGCTCGGTACCATCCGTACCCTGTCGGCGCACAACCGCGCCGCGGTGCAGGCCGGTCTGCGCACGCTGGCTGAAGGCATCGCCGCGGCGCACGGCGCGCTGGCGCAGGTCGAGATCGAGCAGGGCTTTCCGGTGACGCGCTGCGACCGCCGGGCGGTGCAGCTCGGCCGCAGCGTGGTCGAGGACTGCTACGGTGCGGAGAGCTGGCGTACGGCGCCCGAACCGGTCATGGGTGCGGAGGATTTCTCCTACGTGCTGGAAAAGGTGCCGGGCGCGATGTTCTTCCTGGGCGCCGCGGCGGAAGGCAGCGATTGGCGCAGTTGCTGCGGGCTGCATTCCAACCGCATGGTCATCGACGAGAGCGTGATGGCGCGCGGCTCGGCGGTGCTGGCCGCCATCGCCGCGAAGTTCCTGGCTGCGAGCGACGGATTTGCGCGCGCCAGCGGCCCCGGTGCAGGCTGAGGCGCGCGCCGCAGTCAGGTCCGGAGCGAGAACGGCGTGAAGTCCGTGTCCCAGTCGTAATAGTCTTCCTGCTCGGCGCGCTTCAGGAACCCGACGATGCGGTAGGTCACCGGCGTCATCACGATCTCCCAGCCGCTCTTGAGCACGTACTGCGTCACCAGCGCACCCTCGAGCGTGGCATTGTCCCATATCCCGTAGAAGGCTATTGAATAGAACAGCGCGGTATCGACCAGCTCGCCGCACAGCGTCGAGCCGACGGTGCGGGTCCAGAGCCAGCGGCCGTTGCTCCAGATCTTCATTTTCGCCATCACGAAGCTGTTGACGAACGAGCCGCACCAGAATGCGATGATCGAGGCCGCGACGATGCGCGGGGTGTTGCCGAAGATGGTCTCGACCGCCGCCTGGTGATCGCGCCACTGCGGCGCCGGCGGAAGCGCGACGATCACGGACGCCATGAGCGCGGCAAAGCCCAGGGCTCCAAATCCGGCCCAGACCACGCGCCGGTCACGGGCATAGCCGTACACCTCGGTCAGGATATCGCCGAAGATATAGGACAGCGGAAAGAACAGCACGCCGGCCAGGAACGTCACCCCGCCGATGATCGGCACGTGCACGGTTGACAGCTTCGCCGGGCCGATCAGGTTGGCGCACAGCAGAATGCAAACATACGCCGCCATGAAGAAATCGTAGTAGCGGTACTGGCGTTCGCGGGTCGACGCCACGATCCTGACGGAGGCCGCGGCTGTGACCGAACGGTCCGATTCAGTGTTCATGCGCCCCTGGATCGCAGCCTGCAATGAAGCATTGCTGCGCGGCAGGGTGCGTCAGCCGGGCCGCCATTGCAACCGTCGGGCGCCTGGCGGCCACGCATGCCGGTGAGCCAACGCCGCCCGGCACCTGCCGGTTCCTACGGCGGCTCGATCTCCCGCAGGTAGGCCGGGCCGCCGAGGTCTGCCATCTGCTTGAGCGTCCAGTCGCGCTGGGCGAGCACGTAGCTCGACGGCGCATCGACGTGCAGGCGGCGCGGGTTGGGCAGCACCACCGCGAGCAGCGCGGCCTGCGAGCGCGTGAGCCGCAGCGCGCTCTCGTGGAAGAATTGGCGTGCCGCGGCCTCGACGCCGTAGATGCCACGGCCGAACTCGACGATGTTCAGATACACCTCGAGGATGCGCTCCTTGGGCCACAGGGTCTCGATCATCACCGTGAGCAGCGCCTCGAGGCCCTTGCGCACGAAGCTGCGGCCCGGCCACAGGAACAGATTCTTTGCCACCTGCTGCGTGATGGTGCTCGCGCCGCGCAGCTTGTGGCCGCGCTCGTGCGCGCGCACCGCCTCGCGGATCGATTTGAAATCGAATCCGGCATGGAATGGAAACTGCTGGTCTTCGGCGGCGATTACCGCGATCGCCGCCTGCGGCGAGATCTGCTCCAGCGCTACCCAGTGATACTCGGTGTGATAGTCGTGCTCGCCAGCGAGCATCGCCTGGATCCGCGCCGTGAGCATGAAGGCGCTGGTGGGCGGTTCGATCCAGCGCAGCGCCAGCACGAGCGCGGCCAGCAGCAGCAGCGCGCCGAGCAGCGTGATGGCCAGCGCGCGACCGCTGCGATACAACAGGCCGCGGCGGCGCCGGCCGCTACGCGGCTGCTCAGCGCCGTTGCGCTGCGCCCTGGGCATCGTCGCGGGACGGGGGTCGAACCGGCAGCGGCCGCCTATTGGGCCGCCGGCACGCGCCGCGCCGAGTTGATCACGACGTCTTCCAGCGGCGCATCGGCATGGCCCTTGCGGCGGCCGGTAGCGAGCTTGGCGATGCGATCGATCACGTCCATGCCTTCGGCGATGCGACCGAACACCGCATAGCCGTACTGGCCGGGTCGCTGGTCGAGAAAATCGTTGTTCGCCAGGTTGACGAAGAACTGCGAGGTGGCGCTGTGGATCTCGTCGGTGCGCGCCATCGACAGCGTGCCGCGCTCGTTGCGAACGCCGTTGGCGGCCTCGTTGCGTACCGGCGGGCGGGTCTTCTTCTGCACGTAGTCGGCCGTGAGCCCACCCCCCTGGATCACGAAGCCCGGCACGATGCGATGAAATATGGTGCCGTCGAAAAACTGATCGTCGACGTAGCGCAGGAAATTCTCGACCGTCTGCGGCGCGTCCTCGTCGTATAGCTCCACGGTGAATCCGCCGTGGGAAGTCTCGAATCGAACCATCGGTGTGTTCCTCATAATCTCACTTCCCGGGTGCGGTTCCCTTCGGGCCATTGTGCCTCGGTCACGCGGTCGAAACCGGCAAGATCGGGATGGCAGCGTACGCGAGCATAGCCTGCGCCCACAAGCGCGTGTGCCAGCTCGGCCGCCTGTGACGCGCCGTGTTCGAGTACCAGCCAGCCCTCGGGCAGCAGATAGGCGCTGGCCTGCTGCGCAATCCGGCGCAGCGCCTCCATGCCGCTGGGCCCGGGGCTCAGTGCCTCGGCGGGCTCGTAGCGCAACGCCTGCAGTGCCGGATCGGCCGCCGCGACATACGGCGGATTGCTCACGATCAGGTCAAACGCGCGCCCGGTGAGCGCTGCGAACCAGTCGCTTTGCAGGAACTGGAGATTGTGAACGCCAAGGCGCTGTGCGTTGGCGCGCGCCACCTGCAGCGCGCCGGCGGCGCAGTCGGTGGCGAGGATGCGCCACTGCGGCCGCTCGACCGCCAGTGCCAGTGCAATCGCGCCCGAGCCGGTCCCGAGATCGGCGACGGCGGCCGGATCGGCCCCGCGCAGCGCCAGGCAACGCTCGACCGCAAGCTCGGTCTCCGGCCGTGGAATCAGCACATCCGGCGTCACCGCGAGCGGCAACGACCAGAACTCGCGCTCGCCGGTCAGATAGGCCAGTGGTTCGCCTCGGACGCAGCGGGCCAGCAATGCCTCGTAGCGCGCAATCGTGGCTGCCTCGACGCGTTCGTCATCGTGTGCCTGCAGATAACTGCGCGGCTGATGCAACGCGTGGGCGAGCAGCAGCTCGGCGTCCAGCCGCGCCGATTCGCTGTTGCCGGCGAGCTGCGCCCAGCCATGCTCGAGCAGAGCACGCACCGTGCCCGGGTCGGCTACGCGCTGCGCGCGATCCGGGCGATCCGCGTGCTGGGCGTGATCCGCGTGATCCGCGTGATCCGCGGGGTCTGGTACATTGCCGGATTGCCCCATGATGGAGACATTATGACCGCATCGAAGCCGCCTCGGCCCGACGCCAGCGTCAGCGCCCTGCTCGATGCGGCCACGGAGCTGTTCCGGACGACGCTGCTCAAGTGCCTGCCATTTGCGATGCTCGGGGTGCTGTGCCTGGAGATCCCGAACTTCTACTGGGTCGCGAGCGGGCACTCGCTCGAACACGGCGTGCCGGCCGATGTCCGGTACTGGCTGCTGGGTTTCATAGCCTCGGCCGTGACGCTGTTCATCGTCAGCGCGATGATGTTGCGGCAGCGCGCGTTTGCGAGCGGCGCCCCGGTCGATGCCCCGGCAGAGCTCACCGTCGCGGCGCGGCGCCTGCCGGCGATCGTGCTGGGCTGGATCCTGGCGCAGCTGAGCCTGTTCGTCGGCTTCACGTTGCTGATTCTGCCGGGGATATTCCTGCTGGTGTGCTACCTGGTGCTGCTGCCGGTGCTGCTGTTCGAGGATCTCAATCCGTACGCGGCGCTGGTGCGCTGCGTGCAGCTGGTGCTGCCCAACTGGTGGAAGGTGCTCGCGACCCTCGTGATTGCGGTGCTGGTGGTGATCATCTGCTCGCTGGCGGCGGCTGCGGTGCTGAGCATCGTGGCGGCGCTGCTGGTCGGCGAGGGTTCGGCAGTGCAGGCGATCGTGGCCTCGGTCACGGTCGGCATCGGGGCAATCGGTTGCGTGTACTTCAGCGCGCTGGCGCTGACGCTTCATTCCGCGGCCAGCAGTTCCGCCTGATATTCCTGCTGCAGCGCCTCGAGCAGCTCATCGATGCGCCCCTGCATGATGTCGTCCAGGCGGTACAGCGTCAGGTTGATGCGATGGTCGGTCACGCGCCCCTGCGGAAAATTATAGGTGCGGATGCGCTCGGAGCGATCGCCGCTGCCGACCTGCAGCTTGCGTGACTGCGCCTGCGCGGCGAGCTGCTTGGCCTGCTCGGCGGCCAGCAGTCGCGCTGCCAGCAGCGACATCGCGCGCGATCGGTTCTTGTGCTGCGAGCGTTCGTCCTGGCATTCCACGACGATGCCGCTCGGCAGATGCGTGATCCGGATGGCCGAGTCGGTCTTGTTGACGTGTTGGCCACCGGCGCCCGAGGCACGATAGGTGTCGATGCGCAGGTCGGCGGGGTTGATCTCGACTTTCTCGATCTCGTCGAGTTCCGGCAGGATTGCGACCGTGACCGCGGAGGTATGGATGCGTCCCTGGGCCTCGGTGGCCGGCACGCGCTGCACGCGGTGGGTGCCGGATTCGAACTTGAGCCTCGAGAACGCACCGCGACCGACGATCCGGCAGATCACCTCGCGGTAGCCGCCATGCTCGCCCGGGCTCTCGCTCAGGGTCTCCACCTGCCAGCCCTGCGATTCGGCATAGCGGCTGTACATGCGCAGCAGGTCGCCGGCGAAGATCGCGGCCTCATCGCCACCGGTGCCGGCCCGGATCTCGAGAAAGATATTGCCCTGATCGCGCGCATCGCGCGGCAGCAGCAGGCGTTGCAGCTCGGCAGCGCGCTGCTCCAGGCGCTGCCTGACCGCCGCCAGTTCCTCCTCGCCGAGCGAGCGCATGTCGGAATCCGCGTCGGTCAGCATGTCGCGTGCGCTGGCGAGCTCCTGCTCGAGTCGCCGATAGTCGGCGAACGCCGCAGCGGTAGGCTGCAGGCGTGCATATTCGACCGATAAATCCCGGAATTGCTGGGGTTTTCCGATGATTTCGGGGTCGGCGAGCAGGTGGCCCAGCTCCTCAAAGCGCTGCTCGGATTTTTCGAGCTTTTGGCGGATCGAATCTTTCATCTTCAGCTATAGTCTAACGGCCATGCAGCCTCGTCACCTCCTCCGTGCTGTCGTGCAGGTGCTGATCGGTGTCGCGCTGGTCTGCGCGCCGCTTGCGGCTGCCCGGGCGTCGTCGACCAGCCTGCGCGAGGTCGAAGATTCCAACGCGCTGATCATGACCGCCGAGATTGCGCTGCAACGCGACGACTGCGGTCGCGCGGCCGCGAACTACACTATTGCAGCGCAGCGAATGAGCGATCCCAAGCTCGCGGAGCGTGCCGCCGGCGTCGCGCTCGACTGCGGGCAGTACCAGGCGGCCGAGCGGGCGGCCGCCCGCTGGCGGCAACTGACCCCATCCGACCCCGCGGCGCTGCGCGCTGCGATGCGGGCCGACCTGGGCTTGTACAAGATCGATGATGCCCGCAGCGCCTTCGAGGACTGGATCAGGAGTGGCGGCGGCACCGCTGGCAAGGGTGCCCCGCGCGGCGAGGCGGGCCGCGGCGGCGGCACGGCAGGGGCTGGCGCGGCCGCGGGCGATGACAACATCGCCGAGCAGCTCAGCCAGGTGGCCGTGGAGGCCGGTGTGCCGGCGACGCTGGCGATGCTGCGCGGCGCGCAGGCGCCGCGGCTGCAGAGCGGCCGCGGACAGCTCGCACTGGCGAGCCTCGCATTCGATGGCTGGAACTATCGCGAGGCGCTGCAGTACGGACAGCGTGCGCTGAGCGCCGGTGCCGAGCGTGCCCCGACGCAGCTGCTGCTGGCGCGCGCGCATGCGGGCCTCGGCGAAGCAGAGCAGGCGGTGGCCGCAGCGGGCGCCGCGCGCACTGCGGCGCCCAAGGATCAGAGCTTCGCGGCTGCCGACGTGCTGATCCTGCTGGGTCGCGAGCGCGAGGCGCGCATGGCGCTCGAGGGGCTGCGCGATAACGCCGGGCTGCGCACGCAGGCCGATCGACGTCTCGGCTTGCTGGCTTTCGAGCGCGGCGACTACGACGAGGCTCAGAGCGTGTTCTCGGCGCTGGTCAAGGATCCGGAATCCTCCGGCATTGCGGTGTATTACCTGTCGGCGATCGCCGAGCGCCGCGGCGAGACCGCGACCGCGCTGCATGGCTACCAGATGCTTGCCGGCACCGCGCTCGAGCCGGCCGCGCGCAGCCGTGCGGCGACCATTCTCTATAAGCAGGGCCAGCGCACCGACGCGCTGGAGCTGCTGCAAGCCAAGGAAGACGCGACGCCGCCCGCGCGCCTCGAGGCCGAAATCGCACAGGCGCAGCTGCTGTCCAACGGCGGCGAGGCCAACCAGGCACTGGCGCGCATGGATGACGCGCTGGCGCGCTTTCCGGGCCATCCGGATGTGCTCTACCAGAAGGCGATTCTGCTGGAGAAGGCCGGCCGCACCGACGCCGCGATTGCGCAGCTCGAGGCCCTGTATCGCGACCGCCCGCAGGACAGCGCGATCAGCAATGCGCTGGGATTCATTCTGGCCGATCACAATCGGGAGCTGTCGCGCGCGGAACGGCTGATCGGCGCCGCGCTCAAAGCCGAGCCCGACAATCCGGCCATCCTCGACAGTTTCGGCTGGCTGCAGTACCGGCGCGGCCTGCCGCAGGCGGCGCTACCGCTGCTCGAACGCGCGTTCCGGCTGGATCAGGACGGCGACATTGGCGCGCATTGGGGTGAGGTGCTGTGGGCGCTGGGTGACAAGGCCAAGGCGCGCGAGACCTGGAACCGGGCGCTGCTGGTCGATCCCGACAATGCGCTGGTCAAGGCCGCCCAACACCGCGCCGGTGTGCCGTCGCTATCGCTCCAGGGCACGGGCACTTCGATCTGAAACGCATGCGCGGCCGGCACGGGCGTGACGGCGCGGCGACGCCGCCGACGGTCGCGCGGTCGGCCGCTGCGCTGCCGCTTCTGCTGTGCACGCTGCTGCTCGGCGCCTGTGCGACGCTGCCACCGGCGGCGCCCGCTCCCACGCCCTGGGCGCAGCGCCTGGCCGCGCTGCAGGCCACCAGCCACTTCGAACTGCAGGGGCGGCTGGCCGCGTCAACCGGCAACGATGGGTTTCAGCGCCGGCCTGCGCTGGCAGCAGCAGGACGATCGGGCGACGATCGACCTGTCGGCGCCGCTGGGTTTCGGCGCCGCCCATATCGAACAGACGGCGGAGAATCTGCAGCGTCACGACCAGCAAGGGTGTGACGCTCGACAGCACGGCCGCCAGCGATGAGCTGCGTGCGACACTTGGGTTCGAGCCCCCGCTCGGCAGCCTGCGGTTACTGGATTCTGGGTGCCAGCGATCCTGCGACGAGCGCACAGCAGTCGCTCGACGCGCAGCAGCGACTGGCGCGACTGCAGCAGGAGGGATGGCAGGTCGATTACGCGGAATATGCGCGGGTGCAGCAGCAGTGGTTGCCGCGCCGCCTCACCGTGACGCGCGGATCGCTGCGGCTGCGGGTCGTGATCGACCGCTGGCAGCTGTGATCCTGGGGCGGCAGCGATGAGTGAGCTGACCTGGTGGCCGGCGCCGGCCAAACTCAACCTGTTTCTGCATATCGTCGGGCGGCGCCCCGACGGCTATCACGATCTGCAGACGATCTTCCAGCTGATCGATCGCTGCGACCGGATTGGGCTGGCGGTGCGCGCAGACGGCCAGATCATCCGCCAGGCCGGCCTGCCCGAGGTCGTCGCCAGAGGAAGACCTCGCAGTGCGCGCCGCCCGCGCGCTGCAGCAGCGCACCGGGACGCGCCCTGGGTGCCGACGTCCATGTCATTAAACATATTCCGCCCGGCGGCGGGCTCGGCGGCGGCAGCTCGGATGCCGCCAGCGTCCTGCTGGCGCTCAATGCGCTCTGGCGGTGCGATCTCGGCCTGCCCGAGCTTGCGCAGCTCGGCGTCGCGCTGGGGGCGGACGTGCCGGTGTTCGTTCACGGCAGCTCCGCCTGGGGGGAGGGTCGCGGCGAGCGGCTGACTGCCATGGAGCTGCCGCGACGCTGGTTTCTGGTGATTCACCCCGGAGTCGGCGTGAATACCGCTGAGATGTTCCAGGCCCCTGAATTGACACGAAATTCTGCCATCATCACAATACGCGCCTTTTCCGAAAGCCGCGCCGTCAATGTGTTCGAGCCGGTAGTATGCGCGCGCGCTACCCGAGGTCGCGCAGGCGCTCGATTGGCTGCGCGCGCAGATCGACGCGCACGGCAGCGCGGTCGCGGCCCGCATGAGCGGCACCGGGGCCTGCATGTTTGCGGGCTTTGAGCGTGCCGAGGACGCGGAGCGCATCGCGGCGCGGGTTCCGGATCGCTGGAACAGTTTTGTTGCGCGCGGACTGAACCGCTCGCCGTCTGCACTGCGATGGCTTGCGGCAGCGCGGTTGATCTGCACGGCTCGAGCGGATGACTGCTGGGGTGTCGCCAAGTGGTAAGGCAGCGGGTTTTGATCCCGCCATTCGGAGGTTCGAATCCTTCCACCCCAGCCACCATGACTGACGACTGAATGATCGGCACGGCTACCAAGGAACCTTAGATCGTGGACTCGGAAACGCTGGCACTGTTCACGCGGCAATGCCAATCCCGCGCTGGCGCATGACATCGCGCGTCACCTGCGATCTGCCCGTGGGCCGCGCCATCGTCGGTCGCTTCAGCGACGGCGAAGTCAACATCGAGATCATGGAGAACGTGCGCGGGCGCGATGTGTTCATCGTGCAGCCGACCTGTCCGCCCGCGAACGATCATCTGATGGAGCTGCTGGTGATGGTCGATGCCTGCCGCCGCGCCTCGGCGGCGCGCATCACGGCGGTGGTGCCGTACTTCGGATATGCGCGCCAGGACCGGCGGCCGCGCGCCACGCGCTCGGCGATCACGGCCAAGCTGGTCGCCGACATGATCGGCAGCGTCGGGCGTCGACCGGTTGCTGACGCTCGATCTGCATTCGGATCAGATCCAGGGGTTCTTCGACATACCGGTCGACAATGTGTATGGCTCGCCGGTGCTGCTCGGCGATGTCTGGCGCCAGGGCTATCCGAACCTGATCGTGGTCTCGCCCGATGTCGGCGGCGTGGTGCGCGCGCGCGCGTTCGCCAAGCGGCTCGACGATGCGGATCTGGCGATCATCGACAAGCGCCGCCCGCGGCCGAATGAGTCGAAGGTCATGAACATCATCGGCGAGGTCGACGGCAAGACCTGCGTGCTGATCGACGACATGGTCGATACCGCCGGCACGCTGTGCCTCGCGGCGCAGGCGCTGAAGGAGGAGGGCGCGCTCAAGGTCGTCGCCTACATCGACGCATGCGGTGCTCTCGGGCGGCGCGGTGGAGCGCATCGCCAAGTCGGCGCTCGACGAGCTGGTAGTGACCGATACCATTCCGCTGTCGCAGGCGGCGCGGAATGCGCGCGCATCCGCCAGCTGTCGGTGGCCTCGCTGCTGGCCGAGACCATCCGCCGCATCCGCGACGAGGAGTCGGTGAGCTCGCTGTATATCGATTAGATTTCGATGTGATTCGAAGGGTGGACGGCGCACTGGTCGCGGTGCGCGTCCGTAGTCGTGAACTGTCAGGAGTATGAAAATGCGTATTACGTTTCAAGTCGGCGCGGACTCGCGTCACGATCAGGGCAAAGGTGCGAGCCGCCGCCTGCGTCGTGCCGGCAAGGTCCCCGCGATTCTCTATGGCGGCCGGGCGAGCCGCAGAACGTCACGCTCGATCATCAGCAGCTGCTGACGCTGATCGACAACGAGAAGTTCTATTCATCGATCATCAGCGTCAATCTCGACACCCAGGCGCAGCCGGCGATCGTGCGCGACGTGCAGATGCATCCGGCGCGCAATGCCGTCGTGCACGTGGATCTGCAGCGCGTGCTGGAGAATGAGAAGCTGAAAATTCGTCTGCCGATACACTTCAAGGGTGAAGCCGTGGCGCCGGGCGTGAAGACCCAGGGCGGCATCGTGCCCACCTGATCCAGGACGTGGAGGTCAGCTGCCTGCCAGAGGATCTGCCGGAGTTCCTGGAGCTCGACCTGTCGCCATGAACCTCAACGAGACGCTGTACCTGAAGGACATCCCGCTGCCCGGTGGCGTGACGATCCCGGAGCTCGCGCATCGCAATCCGCCGGTGGTCTCGGTGCACAGCCCGCGTGTCGCCGAGCTAGCCGGAGGCAGTGGCTGCGGCGGCGGAAGGCGCGGCGGCTGCGCGCCGGCGGCCGCGGCCGGTGCTGCGCCTGCGCCGAGGGTGCGGCGGCGGCCGGCAAGAAGGAAGAGCCGAAGAAGGAAGAGGCCAAGAAGGAAGCCGCGCCAAGAAGGAAGGCAAGAAGTAGCCAGGGGCGCGAGTCCGCTGACGGAGGGAGTCGCCTGGATGTGTTGAACCTAGTGCGCATTTTTTGTAATTAAAAATGCGCACTAGGTTCAACACATCCGGGTGATTGCCAGCTGCAGACGGCTTCGTGATCCGGACGCTTCTCTGGTCGTCGTGTCGTGGCGGGACTTCCTCTTAAGCTCATCGTCGGCCTGGGCAATCCGGGACGCGAGTACGCGCGCACGCGCCACAATGCGGGCTGGTGGTTCGTCGATGCGCTCGCGGCGCGCTCGCACGGCAGCTGGCGCCAGGACGCGAAGCAGCATACGGAACTGGCGCGCATCGCGATTGCCGACACCGAGCTGTGGCTGCTCAAGCCGACCTCGTTCATGAATCGAAGCGGCGCACCGGTGGCCGCGGTCGCGAACTTCTATCGCATTGCGCCGGCCGAAATCCTGGTGGTGCACGATGAGATCGACCTGCCGCCCGGCGTCGCGCGGCTCAAGCAAGGCGGCGGCCACGGCGGCCACAACGGCCTGCGCGATGTGATCGCGCACATCGGGGCAGACTTCTGGCGGCTGCGCCTGGGGGTAGGGCACCCGGGATCGAAGGACCTGGTGCTCGATGCGGTGCTCGATCGGCCGACGCCGGCGGAGCAGCAGGCAATCGATGAGGCGCTGGCGCGTGCGCTCGAGATCGTGCCGGAGCTGCTGCGCGCAGGGGCGCAGAAGGCGATGCTGTCGCTGCACAGTCGCAACGCCGGCGATGCCGCTTCCGAGAGCAGCTAGCGCTCCGCGAAATCGGAGCGGGGTGTGTTTGGTGATCGCATAGAGGTGTGGAACTACAGGGAGAAGTTTTTATCATTAGAATTCTCCCTGTAGTTCCACACCTCTGCGTGATTCCCGATCTCACGTAGTTCATTTTTCCAGGAGCGCGTTGATGCCCATCCAATGCGGGATCGTCGGACTGCCGAACGTCGGCAAGTCCACGCTGTTCAATGCGCTGACGCGCGCGCAGATCGCGGCGGAGAACTATCCGTTCTGCACCATCGATCCGAACGTCGGCGTCGTGCCGGTGCCGGATGAGCGGCTCGAGCAGCTCGCCGAGATCGTGCATCCGGAGAAGATCCTGCCGACCGCGGTGGAGTTCGTCGATATCGCCGGCCTGGTGAAGGGGGCCTCCCAGGGCGAAGGCCTCGGTAACCAGTTCCTCGCTCACATCCGCGAGGTTGACGCTATCGCGCACGTGGTGCGCTGCTTCGAGAACGACGACATCGTGCACGTGGCCGGTCGCATCGACCCATTGTCGGATCTCGAGACCATCAATACCGAGCTGGCGCTTGCCGACCTGGCCTCGGTCGAGAAGGGCGGTCGACCGCGCCACCAAGGCGGCCAAGAGCGGGGACAAGAAGGCGGTGCAGCAGCGCGAGCTATTCGAGCGCGTGCGCGCACTGCTCAATGAGGGCAAGCCGGTGCGCGCGGAAGCCCTGACCGACGAGGCGCGGCGCGATCTGCGCGAGCTGCATCTGCTGACCGCGAAGCCGGTGATCTACATCGCGAACGTCGACGAAGCCGGTCTGGCCGCCGACAACGCATATTTGCACGCGTTGCGCACGCGCGCCAAGCTCGAGCATGCCGTGGTCGTGCCGGTGTGCGCGGCGATCGAGGCGGAGATCGCACAGCTGCCGGAGGCCGAGCGCGCCGAGTTCCTGCGCGATCTGGGACTCAAGGAGCCGGGGCTGAACCGCGTGATCCGCGGCGCCTACGAGCTGCTCGGGCTGCTGACCTATTTCACCGCCGGTCCGAAAGAAGTACGGGCGTGGACCGTGCGCGCCGGCAGCACGGCGCCGCAGGCCGCGGGAGTGATTCATACCGATTTCGAGCGCGGCTTCATTCGCGCCGAGGTGATCGCGTTCGAGGACTACGTGCGTTACCGCGGCGAAGCCGGTGCGAGAGAGGCGGGGCGGCTGCGACTCGAGGGCAAGGAATACGTCGTGCGCGAGGGCGACGTGATGCATTTTCGCTTCAACGTATGATCCGCTGCCGCGCAGCTGCTAGAAAAATGCAATCGATTCGGGCGCAGCTTTGAAGATGCCGATGCACTGTCCGGCCAGCGTCGTCACGAGCCAGTTGTGCCCGATGAAGGTCTTCTGCGTGTGCCGACCACCGGGCGGCAGGTACTGATAGAATTTGCGCTCGCCCTGGAAGCTCAGCCAATAGATCTTGACCGGCTCGTCGCTGCGGTTGGCGAAGGTGATGCCGGTGGCTTGCTGCGAGGGCCGGGACGCATAGTTGGGCTCGGCGTCGCAGGCGTGGGCGGAAGGCAGCTCGTTGCACGCGCGGTAGCCCGCCTCGGAATGTATGGAACAGGCGACCTCGTACCCCGCCGGCCCGTCGATCGGCGCCGCGGGCTGCGCCTGCAGGCGCATGGCCGACAACGCCAGCATGGCCGAGGCAACAACGAACATATATTGCATTTTCAGCATTTCGCGCCTGGCTCGTATCAATGGCCTGTGCCCAGCATATAATCACAGGCGGACGTGTACCGTTATCTCAAGCACAATTTCGATGATTCCATACGCCGGCAATCCCGCCCTGGTACGTACCAAGCTCGCGCAATTGCGCCCGACGCAGTTTTCGGTCGGCTATGCCGAAGTCGAGTTCAAGGCCGCGGAGTGGAAGAAGCTCAAGAAGAAGCAGCGCCACCAGGAGCTGGAGAGTCACGTGTTTCCGGCGGTGCTCGGTCTGGAAGGGGCGTACTACATCGTCGACCACCACCATCTCGGCATCGCGCTGATCGAGCAGGGACTCAAGGAGGTCTGGGTTGCAAAGCTCGATGACCTGTCCTGGCTCGAGCCGGCGATATTCTGGCGCACGATGGAATTCCGCGCCTGGACTCACCCCTACGACCATCGTGGGCGCCGGCGCGACTACGCCGAGATGCCGAAAAAACTGACCAAGCTGCAGAACGACCCGTATCGCAGTCTTGCCGGCCTGGTTCGGTTGGCCGGCGGCTATGCCAAGGATCAGGCGCCGTTCTCGGAATTCCTGTGGGCCGACTTCTTCCGCCCGCGCATCGGCGCTCGCCTGATCGCCGAGCAGCAGGCGCGGGCGACGAGCATGGCAGTCAAGCTGGCACGCTCGCGCGCGGCGCGCTACCTGCCGGGCTGGATCGCGAAAACCGTCTCGCCCTAAAGCGGCACCTGACCCTGCCGGGGGCGTTTACCGTCGGGTTCCGTGCCCCTACAATGCGCATCCCCCGATGGCTAGGTAGCTCAGCTGGTTAGAGCGTGGCACTCATAATGCCGAGGTCGTGAGTTCGAGTCTCACCCTAGCCACCAATCGATCAAGCACTTGCGATCCTCGAACCGCACGCCAGCGACCGGTAGCCGATGACCGCACGTTCGCTTGAGGTCGTGGACCCGAACGGATCGCAACCCATCCCCGCGTGGACACGAAGTTCTATTGGTCGCTCGGTGGGGAGATTAAGCCCGATAGATAGTCGGCTACGCCCTGATAATCGGGGCGTGTGAAACGATCCAAGAACACATGATGGTTGGTCAGATTTGGGCGCCGATGATCAAAGCTGTAATACATCTCCCGCAGTAGGTATTCGTAGTGCTGTCCCGCAAGCCAAGGCACGCCTCTTCGCGCATCCCCTTGGCCTGACGGTCCGTGACAGGATGCGCACTCGCGCTGGTACACCTGTATGCCGTGCGCGAGCAGCTGTCTATCACCCCTTCCCGGATCGGTGATTCGCGGCAGTGCGCTGATATAGGCGGCGACATCGGCCAGATCCTGTGCACCGGACAGGTAATGCGATCTCGCAATCGCTTCCATTCGCTGATCCCAGCGTTTGCCGTAATGGAAGTTGACGAGCTGGCGAAGCACGACATTCCGGTACTGACCAGCGATCGCCGGAATGTCTCCGTTGGGCTGGCCACCGGCATCGGAGTTATGGCACGCAACGCACATTTTGTCGAATAGGTGCGCTCCGTGCTGCAGGTCGGGCTTGGCGCCCAGGGCTGCCGCCAGCTGCTGCTCCGCCACGGACGCAGTCCATGCCGGCGCCGGAAGGGTAAACAGCGCTGCCAATACAAGGATCTTCGGGCTCATCATTTTTCGCGTCACGCTCCTCACCTCTCTTATCAGACGAGCATCGTCAGGGTCTGCCAGTGGATGTGGAGATCACGCAGCCCACAGGCAACGCCGAACGCGAGGCGGCTGTGAAGATGCTCGCGCGCCAAGGCGGGATTGATGAAGCCGTGAGCGCATAGATTACGCGCCCGGGTCGTTGGCATCCGGATAGAACAATTCCACACCATCAATCGTGTAGTTGGCGATGTCGTGCTGACCCTCCGGCGAGATCAGATAGTCGATAAACCGTTGGCCGAGCGCCGCCTTGACGTTTGGGTGCTTGGCCGGGTTCACCAGCATGACGCCGTACTGGTTGAACATGCGTTGGTCCCCTTCAACCAGGATTTGTAGGTCGTCCTTGTTCTTGAAGTGAATCCAGGTACCTCGGTCGGATAGCACGTAGGCATTGCTGGCATTGGCGGTGTTGAGCGCGGCGCCCATCCCCTGGCCGATCGATTTGTACCAAGGACCGGCTTCCTTATCGATATCGATGCCAGCTTCCTTCCAGAGGGCGAGTTCGGCGATATTCGTTCCGGAGTGGTCGCCGCGAGAAATGAAAGGAGACTGGCGTTCCTTGATGATACGAAATGCGGCAGCGACATCCTTCAGACCCTTAATCCCGGCCGGATCGCTCTTAGGTCCGATCAGCACGAAGTCGTTGTACATGACCGGGTAGCGCTTGAGGGTCTCGCCGTCGGCGAGGAATTGTAATTCGGCCGGCTTGGCGTGCACGAATACTACATCCGCATCGCCGCGCCGCGCCGTGTCGAGCGCCTGGCCGGTGCCTTGGGCAATGATTTTCACGGTTATGCCGGTTCTCTCCTTCACGATCGGCAGCAGATAGTCGAAGAGGCCGGAGTCCTGCGTCGATGTGGTCGAGGCGACCACGATCGATGGATTCTTTGCTGTGCAGGATGCGATGCCGAGGATAACAAGCGCGAGCGCGGTGGCGGTGATACGAGCTCGCCGGCCATGGACCCATTGACTCATGTGCTTCCTCTCCGGCTAGATCAACAATTCCCCAGACACGAATTGCCGGCCGGCCTCGGTGCTGGGGGATGCGAAGAATGCGTCGGCCGGGCCGCTTTCGATGACACACCCGCGATGCAGCAATACGATGTCCCCGGCCAGCCGTTTGGCTTCACCCAGATCGTGCGTGGCCATCACGATCTTGACACCGCGCGCACTGATGGCTCGCACGATGTCCTCAATCGCCTTGGTGGCGGCGGGATCGAGGCTCGCGGTCGGCTCGTCCAGGAATAGAACCGCTGGGTCCCGCGCCAGCGCACGCGCCAGCGCCAGCCGTTGCTGCTCGCCCCCCGACAGGCGTCGCGCTGGACGGTCTTCAAGGCCTGCGAGGCCAACCAGCGACAGTAAGTCTGCGATGCGCCGTCCTCGCTGGGTCTGCGGCACACCGGCGAGGGCGAGGGCATAGCTCAAATTCGCAGCAGCGCTGCGCCGGAGCATCACTGGTCGCTGGAATACAATGGCGCAGCGCGTCGGTGACGGCATCTCGTGGCCGCCCCAGGTGATACGCCCGCGCGAGGGACGGATCAGGCCCATCGCAGCGCGCAGCAGGGTCGTCTTGCCCGAGCCATTGGGCCCGATCAGGACCGTGGGTGCGCCCGGTGCGATGCTGATCGAAAGACGGCCGAGAATGGTCTGACCGCCGCCGAGGAGTACAACGTCCAGGAACAGGATGGGCAGATCGGAGGCTGACGCGTCCAAAGTCATCCCGCGATACGTTCGCTGGCGCGGCGCGCACCCCAGGCGAGGGCATTGATCATAACAATGATCGTGATGAGTACCATACCGAGACCGATCGCCAGTTGCAGATTACCTTTGGAGGTTTCCAGTGCAATTGCGGTGGTCATCGTGCGCGTGAAGCCTTCTATGTTGCCGCCCACGATGATGATCGCGCCGACTTCGGCCGCCGCCCGTCCGAATCCCGCAAGCAATGCGGTCACGAGTGAGAATCTCGCGTCCCAGATCAGTGTCCGCACTCGGTGCAGCGGGCCGACATGCATCGCAGTGAGCTCATCGCGGTACTCATCCCACAGATCCTCGATGGTCTGGCGAGTCAATGCCGCAACGATCGGAGTCACCAGGATGGTCTGCGCGATGACCATCGCCGCTGGGGTAAAGAGCAGGCCCCAGGCTCCAAGCGGCCCGGAGCGCGACAGTGTCAGATAAACCGCGAGTCCCACGACCACGGGTGGCAGGCCCATTAGCGCGTTGAGGGCGACGATGACGGCCTCTCGGCCCCGAAAGCGGGTCAGCGCGATCAGCGAGCCGAGCGGTACACCGATCACAGCGGCAAGGAACGAAGCGCTGAGACTCACGGCCAGCGATAGCCGCACGATCGCTAGCAGCGTCGGATCGCCGGTGAGCAACAGATGCAGAGCGGAGACGTCTTCCATGGTGGCTTAAGAGGCGTGCGCTGAGCGCCTGGGCGCACGGCTATAGGTCGGCGCACTTGACGTGATCACTTTCAATGTAGATCCATCATGTGCTCTGTTTTCCTTTCTCGTCAATTGACCGAAACATCACATCTTGACGGCATTGGCAGGCCCTATAGTTCGGCTCGACCGGGCAGCACGATCCTCAACGGCGTTGAGCGGGAGCGGAGGCACCCCCGATGAACCAGCACCTCTCATCAGTAGCGCTGGTTGCGCCCGGCGGGTTACCGGTCGCGACGATTTCCGCTGATCCTGACCGCCAGGCGGAAGTGGCGAAGCTCGGTGCGGAGGTGATGCCGTCCGATATCAAATCGACGACGCACCTTTTCACACAAAGGCCAGCGATGTGGGCACGCAGTGGGCACGCAGTGGGTTGTGGCCAAAGACTCTTGTGCCTTTGCCCTGTGGAATGTCGGGCTAGCCTTTGTTATCGGGATACTGCATCAGATCCAACGACGCGGCTGGCTGCGCCTTTAGCGAATGTAACACGGCTGCTTTGCGCCGCAATTACATCGTGTGCCTCACTAAGGGAGGCCTCAACGCGATTCTGGAACCAACATGGGAGGTTTACTCGCAGATTGAGGAATTGGTACAAGTTCCTGACATTTGAGCCGATTTTATATCACAGAAACTGAAAGAGACGTTGCCAAGACCTCGGCGCGCTATCATAGGCGTCATGAGCAAAGCAGAATTCATCGCATCCGAAAAGGCAGAGCGGCCTGTTGCCGGCGGTACGATGAAAGTCCATATAGTACGTGCAGGTCTCGATTCGCATGTCGAGAAAGATGATCGCGTCGCTGTGGAAGCGCCTCTTGAGTACTTGCTGCACCATCCTGCCCTCGGCGTCGAGTCCGTGTCGTTCGGGACGACGATGAGGACCCCGGGGGATGATGAATACCTCGCGGCCGGGTTGTTGTACGGCGAGGGAATCGTCAATCAAGCAACAGATATTGACGCTATTGAATCGAGTACCCGCCGTCCGAATGTGGTGAATGTACGCCTTCATCCCAATGTGCAACTGGAAGCCCAAATGGCGACGCGTCGATTCTCGGCTGGTTCCAGTTGCGGCGTGTGCGGCACTACCGGACTTGATGCAGCGATTGCTAGAGCCGCAGCTACACGCATCGCGGAGACCCGCGCAATCGAACTAGAGTTGTTGTTTGGGCTGCCGGAACGTATGCGTGAAGCGCAAACCAAATTCGGCGATACGGGCGGCATCCATGCCTCGGCACTATTCGATTTTTCAGGGAATCTAATGACTGTCGCTGAAGACGTGGGGCGTCACAACGCATTCGACAAACTAGTTGGTGAGACTCTCCTGGCTAGACGCCTACCACTGAACGAACACATTATTTTATTGAGCGGCAGGGCGAGCTTCGAACTTGTTCAAAAGGCGTTGCGCACTGGCGTTGGAATGCTTGCGGCCATCGGTGCCCCTTCGAGCCTTGCGGTCAGCCTCGCGGTTGCCTCGGGACTCACGTTGGTGGGATTCTTACGGGAAAGGCACTGCAATGTTTACTCAGGCCCGCAACGTTTTACCTCAGCTCAGATATGGTCAAACAAAAGGTAAACTCTTCCCTTTCATCGCCGTTTCAATGCACCTCGAAACCTTCGCAAGGGGGTAGACCGTTGGCCCAGCACGCGCTGATGCGACTTTTGCCACAGGTTGGGCAAGCGATAATCAACGCCAACCGAGATCTTGACGTCTATCGATGCATGGGGGTCTTCATCTGGCCCGACGAAGTGCCGGACTACCCGGGGCCCCTGGCTGGCATGTTGAGCGGGCTTTCAATTACCCTCGCGCCAGTGGACAGGGCGGGCCATATCAGGTCACGGCTGTCGTGTTCGAAGATTCGGCGTCGACCGCCTGTGCTTTCGGCGCCAGTATTTGACCCCCTCCGAAGCTCGCTTGTGCCGGAGGCTTGCCGCCGAGCGAGACGCGCACGGCACAGTACTTGAATTCTGGGATCTTCGCGAACGGATCGAGAGCCGAATTGGTGAGTTTGTTGATCGCAGCCTCGTAAAAGCAGAAGGCAACGAACACCGACCCTCTCGGCGAACTCTCATCGGCTCTCGCATACAAACTAACCTTTCCGCGCCGTGAGGCGATCGTGATCAAGTCGCCGGGCTTTGCTCCCAGGGCCGACAGATCCAGAGGGTGCAGGGATGCAACAGGATCGGGCTCGATGGCGTCCAATACTCCCGAGCGTCGAGTCATGCTGCCGGTATGCCAGTGCTCGAGCTGACGACCCGTGATCAGCACAATTGGGTATTCGGTGTCGGGACGCTCGTCGGCCGGAATAATGTCAGCCGGCACGAAGCGCGCCTTGCCGGTGGGTGTTGGAAAGGATTCCGTGAACACCACCGAATCGCCAGGATCCCCTTCCTTCTCGCAGGGATACGTGACGCTGCCTTCGGCCTGCAGGCGCTCCCACGTAATCCCGCCGATGCTCGGCATCGTGCGGCGCATTTCATCAAACACTGCTGCAACCGCCGATTCCCCGGTCCCGTAGGACCAGCGCAACCCGAGCTGATTCGCCAGATCGATGATGATCTCGATATCTTGGCGCGCATTGCCCGGCGGCTTCAGCGCCTGCCGACCTAACTGCACGAACCGATCGGTATTGGTGAATGTGCCTGTTTTCTCTGCAAAAGACGATGCGGGCAGAATCACGTCGGCGAGATAGCCGGTCTCTGTGAGGAAAATATCTTGCACCACAAGCATTTCCAGTTTTGCCAGGGCCTCGCGCGCATGGTCGGCATCGGGGTCACTCATCGCGGGATTCTCACCCATGATGTACATGCCCTTCACGGTCCCCGCCAAGATGCCCTTGATGACCTCAACCACGGTGAGCCCCGGCTTGTCGTCGAGCTGCGCGGCCGAAACTCCCCACGCCTTCGCAAAGCGATCTCTCGCTCGCGAATCGTCAACAAGCTGGTAATCGGGATACATCATCGGAATCAACCCGGCATCCGATGCGCCCTGAACGTTATTTTGACCGCGAAGCGGATGCAGGCCCGTGCCGGGCTTGCCGATCTGACCGGTCATTAGCGCCAGCGCGATTAGACAGCGAGCATTGTCGGTGCCATGAATGTGCTGGCTAATGCCCATGCCCCACAAGATCATCGATCGGAAACTCGTCGCATACAGCCTCGCGACCTCGCGGATCGTCTCGGCCGGGATTCCGCAGATCGGCGCCATCAGTTCGGGGCTATAGCCCGCCACATTCTTCACAAGCTCCGCATAGCCGAGTGTGCGGTCGGCGATGAATTTCTTGTCAACCAAGTTCTCCTCGATAATCACGTGCATCATCGCATTAAGGAGTGCAACGTCGGTGTCAGGTTTGAACTGCAGATAACGATACGCGGTTCGTGCCAACTCGCTGCGCCGCGGATCCATCAATATGAGCTTTGTGCCATTGCGCATTGCGTTTTTGATGAACGTGGCGGCCACGGGGTGATTCACCGTGGGATTTGCCCCGATCAGAAGCACCACAGAAGCTTGCATTACGTCCATCACCGGATTACTGACCGCTCCAGAGCCGATTCCCTCCAGGAGCGCGGCGACACTCGAAGCGTGACAGAGGCGCGTACAGTGATCTACGTTGTTGCTGCCGAAGCCCAGGCGCACCAGCTTCTGGAATAGGTACGCCTCCTCGTTGCTGCCCTTTGCCGAGCCAAAACCTGCTAACGACTTCTTTCCATATGTGTCACGCAGGGTTCGCAAAGATCCGCCCGCCAGACTCAATGCCTCCTCCCACGTTGCCTCGCGAAACACCTGCATGACATTGTCCGGATCCATGACGAATTTGCCGCTCTTCGGCGCATCCGGTCGGCGGATCAGGGGCACGGTAAGACGTTGCGGATGCCGAGAGTAGTCAAATCCGTAACGGCCCTTGACGCATAACCGAGCGTGATTAGCGGGTCCGTCGCGACCCTCGACGTAGAGGATTCGATCATCCTTCACATGATATGTGAGCTGGCAGCCGACGCCGCAATACGGGCAAAGCGAATCAACGGATTTGTCCGGTATTGAGAGAGCGACGTCCCGCGCCGGCATCAATGCGCCTGTCGGACACGCCTGTACGCATTCGCCACACGCAACGCAGGTGGACGCTCCCATCGGATCGTCCATATCGAACACGATCTTCTCGCCCTGACCTCTGGATGCAAGCCCGATGACGTCGTTCATCTGCTCGTCCCGACAAGCTCTTACACACCGCGTGCATTGAATGCACGCGTCCAAATTAACCGCCATGGCTGCATGCGAGAGGTCGGGCGCGACAGCAGGTCGCGGTGCGAACCGCGGCTTTCCGACTTTCAATTTGATTGCCCAGTCATCTAACTCATTGTGCCGTGTGTAATCCTTTTCTGGCATGTCAGACTGAAGAAGCTCGATCACCATATGCTGCGCCTTGCGCGCCCGTTCGTTGCTGGTCGTGACCTCCATGCCGTCAATTGCGACGCGGCAGCAAGCCGGAGCAAGGACGCGCTCGCCCTTGATTTCAACCATACAGGCGCGGCAATTGCCGACTGCCTTCATTCCCGGCTTGTAACACAACCGTGGTATCTCCACACCTTCGCGATCAGCGATCTCGATGAGCGTCTCGGTGTTAGATGCCGTGAGTTGCCGGCCATCGAGCATGAACTTCACGGTTGGTGGCGGAATCGACGCCTGCTTCGCAAGTGTGACGGTGTCCACGGTAGTCCTCAGCTCAGCTCAATTCGTTTGGGAAGTACTTGATCACGCAGTCCACTGGATTCGGGGCTGCCTGCCCGAGACCGCAAATGGACGCATCGCGCATGACCTGCGAAAGTTCGGCTAGCAACGGCTGATCCCATCGCTCACCGGCGATCAGCGCACTCGCTTTTGCCGTACCCGCTCTGCACGGCGTGCATTGTCCGCAAGACTCGTGCTCGAAGAAGCGCATCATGTTCCGCGCCGCTGCCTTGGCGGTATCATGGTCGGAAAGCACAATCACCGCCGCGGATCCGATGAAACAGCCGTAAGGTTGCAGGGTGTCAAAGTCGAGCGGAATGTCGCCTTGGGACGCCGGGAGGATGCCCCCGGAAGCGCCGCCGGGAAGATAGCCGTAGAAGCTGTGTCCGTCCTGCATGCCACCACAGAATTCATCGATCAGCTCGCGAATCGTGATGCCTGCCGGCGCAAGCTTGACGCCCGGCTCTTTGACCCGGCCCGAAACTGAAAAACTGCGCAAACCCTTGCGCCCGTGGCGGCCTTGTGAGGCAAAAGCCGAGGCGCCCTGCTCGAGAAGTTGGCGCACCCAATAGAGAGTCTCGAAGTTGTGCTCAAGGGTTGGGCGTCCAAATAATCCGACTTGCGCGACATATGGCGGGCGCAATCGTGGCATGCCGCGTTTGCCCTCGATTGATTCGATCATCGCCGATTCTTCGCCGCAGATGTACGCACCCGCGCCACGCCGTAATTCAATCTTGGGCAACGGTGCCGGAGAATTGGCCTGAAGTTTGGCGAGCTCAGCTTCCAACAGAGCACGGCAACCGTGGTATTCGTCACGTAGGTAAATATAGATCGCCGAGATCCCGACCGCCCACGCGGCAATCAACATGCCCTCGAGAAATCGATGCGGATCGCGCTCAAGATAGACTCGATCCTTGAATGTTCCCGGCTCGCCTTCATCGATGTTGACAGCCATCAATCGAGGCGCCGGTTCTCCACGGACAATGCGCCACTTCCGCCCAGCCGGAAATCCTGCTCCTCCAAGACCCCGCAGACCGGAATCCTCCATTGTCTTGATGACCGTCTCCACATCGCGTCGATGCTCGATACACTCTCGGAATAGTTTGTAGCCGCCCTCAGCCATGTAGGCATCGAAATCGATATAGTCTTCTGGCTCGTCAAACAGCCGGCCAGCTTTTACTGTCTGCTGTACGGTCTCTAGGGTCGCGTTAGGTACGGGTCGCTGGTGCACTACCGCAACCGGCGCTTGCTCGCAGCGCCCTACGCACGGGGCGGCGATCACCTTCACGTCATGTCCGAGTATTTGGGGCAGCCGCTCAAGCAACGCGCCCGCACCTGCCATTTCGCAGCTCAAGCCGTCACACACGCGTACCGTCAACACCGCCGGCGCCGGAAGGCTACCATCGCGATTCTCTTTCACTACGTCAAAATGGTGATAGAAGGTCGCCACTTCGTAGACCTCGGTCTGCGCGAGACCCAACAATCTGGCCAACGCTGCCAGATGAGGAGCCCCGAGCTGCTTGTAGCGATCATTGATCAGGTGCAGATATTCAATGAGCAGATCATGTCGAAGCGGCTCGGGCCCGACCAATGCTTGCACTTCAGCAACCGCTGTCTCATCTACGATTCGGCCGCGAGGGGCTTGGCGCTTACGCTTCTTGCTGGTCCCCATCCTCTCTAGTGGAACTACGGTTTCAGTCACTGAGCGCTCTCCAATACTGGATTCCAGCCGCGGCTCTACCCCAATCTATCGATATAGAACCGCTCGCCGGGGCCCATGGCCTACGCCAAGCGCCCAGCATTAGAATACAATATATCAGCTAACCTCGGCTCATTGATGTCGGTCGGCACGGGTAAGCGCTACGGCAGGCCTCTCTAATTCCGCCAGCACCGCGGTGAGCGCGACGGCGCGGGCGCAGATCAGGTCCGCGACCGCCGGGATATCGTTGATGTCTACGACCGGAATGCGTGCACTCGGAAAGGCCTGATCGCTCGCGACGGCGACGATCCGCGAGTCGTCGGGGTGAAGTGCCCGCTTGCCGACTTCCCGGCGAAACACTTCCATTTTCGGATGTCGCTCGCTCTTGAATCCTTCGACCAGCACCAGATCGCACGTCGATACGCGGGCGAGCAACTGCGCCAAGGTCGCCTCCGCGTCCTCGCCGTTCTCATGCATCTGCACCCAGCGCCGCGAGGAAGACACGATGACTTCGCTGGCACCGGCCTTGCGGTGTTCGTAGGAGTCCTTGCCGGGCTGATCGACGTCGAATCCATGGTGGGCGTGCTTAAGCGTCGCGATCTTGAGCCCTCGTCGGATCAGCAGCGGAATCAGTTGAACGATCAGCGTGGTCTTGCCCGATCCACTCCAGCCCACCAGCCCAAGCACTCGCGCGTCATTCATTGCACAGCGGCCCCGACAGGATCTCTGATCGGCACCAAGCCGTTCCGGGCGATAATCGCCTGACCTTGTTCGGAGAGCAGGAACAGCGCGATCCGCATCGCCTCCGGCTTGCTCGAGAGCACGGCGATGCCATACACCGGGTGCGGGTCCAGCTGCGGCGGAACAGGAAGGCTCACGAGTTCCGGCAACTCCTTCTGCAGACCGGCCGAGGCGCTGCAGTAGGTGATGGAGACATCGATCTGTCCAGACTGGAACAACGCGGCTGCCGCGCTCTGACTCGGTGATGAGGGCGCTGCGGTGAGATTC
The DNA here is from genome assembly GCA_963701975.1 of uncultured Gammaproteobacteria bacterium. Classification (GTDB taxonomy): domain Bacteria; phylum Pseudomonadota; class Gammaproteobacteria; order Steroidobacterales; family Steroidobacteraceae; genus FEN-1191. The sequence continues at coordinate 183,295 of OY969692.1, read as the reverse complement.
ATGCTGGCCTGGGCCTTTTCCTTGAGTGCCGCGCCGGCGCCGGGGCGCGACGCCTCCACGCGATCGAAGATTGCCCAGGCGTAGTCCCCGGAGGGATCTGCAATCGGGATGGAAGTCTTCAGGCGCACGCGCTTTGCGAGTAGGCGATCAACCAGGTTGCGGGTCGTGATGCCCTCGGAGCGTCGCGCGACAATACACATGCGGTTACGAGCAAACGCCACTGCCGGCACGATCGTGCGACCCTGCGCCTCGAGCTTGCGCGGCGAGCCCAGATCGGCCGATAACAGCAGGTCTGCCGGCTCTTCCTTCTCGATGCGTTCACGCATCGAGCCGGAGCCGCCGAAGCTCGCCTTGACCTCGATCTGGAAGGAACTCATGGCCGCCGCGGCCACATCGGTGACCACAGCGCGAAGGCTGCCCGCTGCAAAGACCTCGACAGCCTGTGCATGGGCGACCCCGGGCGCTGCGCCATTGCCGAGGGCAACCAGCCCCAGCGCTGCCAACATTGTCCGGCTGTGGTGATGAAGCATGCGCAAGCGGCCTTTCGGGAAAGCGATATAGTGGGCAGCATAGCGCCGATGGCGCGCCGGTCGAACAGATGTCTGCAATGAGCTCAAGCAGTTGCGCCGGGCGGGGGGTGGCCGGACTCGTCATCGCAGGCGGGCGCTCAGTGCGCTTTGGCGGCGAGAAGGCCGTGGCCGAGTTGGCGGGGCGGCCGCTGCTGATCTGGGCAGCGGCGCGATTGCAGGCGAGCTGTACCGCGGTGGCCGTCAATGCGCGTCCCGGAACTGAGACCGAGGCTCTGGCGCGGGTCTCGGGACTTGCGGTTTTGCACGATGAGGCCGGCGATGCCCAGGGCCCACTCGCGGGGGTCAAGGTAGGGTTGATGTGGGCTGAGCATCTCGGCGTTGGCTCGCTGGCGGTCAGTCCTTGTGATGCGCCGCTGTTACCCGATGATCTTTTTGCCCGCCTGATCGAGGCAGCAGGGGCGGGCGCAGCGATGGCCGAAACCGCCGAGGGCCGCCAGCCTCTGTGCGCTGTATGGCCGGTCAGTGCCCTCGCCACGGTCAAGGAGGCGCTAGCGGACGGCGCTCACCCGGCTACCTGGATGGTCCTGGACCGCGTCGGGGCGAAGCGCGTGGTGTTTTCGCGCGCCGAGGCATTTGCCAACGTCAATACACGCCTGGAGCTGGCGGCCGTTGCGGAACAGTTGCAGGCCGAACAGGCGCAGCCCTCCGGTAGCTCGACTCAATGAGCAATTTCCCCCGCCGGCGCTACCAGCGATACAAGCTCGCCACGTAGCCTTCCGGAAAAGGCTCGAGGTTCGGCGGCAGTTCGAGAAAGCCGTCGGTGCCCGTGAGTGCCAGGAAATCGCCGGGTCCATTGGGGCGCCGTGGAATGGCCGCCGACCGGCCGGTTTGGTCCTGCTGAATCTGGATCGGCAGAAAGTAGCTTACCGCGCGTCCGATGCTCGCAGGCGCTGCCAACGCGATGTGCTCCTGTGGCGCTGCTCGCCTACCCATCGCCGAGGCGACTGCCGGCACGACATAGCGAATCAGGCACACCAGCGTAGACACCGGGTTGCCAGGCAAGCCGAAAACCGCCTGGTTGGCGGGGCCGATGCCGAACCACATCGGTCGGCCCGGCTGCTGCGCGACCTGTTGGAACACTTCCTCGACGCCCAGTGCCCTGAGGACTTTCGGCACCAAGTCGAATTTGCCCTTGGAGACGCCGCCGCTGAGGATCAACACGTCATGCTGTGCCAGGTGCTGCTGCAATCGGTCGCTCAGCATGCCTTCGTCATCGCCAATATGATCGTTCTGGACCTTCTCGAAGCCGTGGCTCTGCAGCGCGGCCACGACAGCGTAGGCGTTGGAGCGGCGCACGTAATGGTCGGCGATCGGCAGCCCCGGCTCGATGAGCTCATCGCCCGTGGAGATCACCATGAATCTGGGCTGGCTGCTCACGAGTACCTCTGCCAGGCCTGCCGAAGCGATCACCGCCACCTCGGCTGCGCCCAGTCGCATGCCCGCCTTGAGCATGGGAACCCCCAGGGGGCTGTCCGCTCCGCGACGCTGCACGTTGCGATATCGCCCACTTTTCGCCTCTGAGCGGACCGCAGCCACATCGTCGATCTGCTCGTACTCCTCCATCGGGATGATGCAGTCGGTACCGCCCGGTAACACGGCGCCGGTCATCACCTCGATGGCACACTCGCGACTCTCAATAGCCAGTGGCGGGACTCCGGCTGCTTGCGTGCCCAGCACTTTGAAGCGGCGCAGTCCCGCACCAAAAGCTTCGCTGTCGATGGCGATGCCGTCCATGCAGACGCGATCGAAGGGTGGATTGTCCCGCTCGGGGTAAACGTCCTGGCGCAGTGTTTGACCCATACAGCGCACGAGCGCGCGCGGCTCGGCGGGATAGGACGCCAGCCGGCGATCGATCATCTGCTGCGCTATTTTCGGGGTAATGGCCGTCGATATTCGCCTGTTCAACGCGGGATCGGCACCAAATTCAGGCCGGGCTTGTTCATGTATTATAGCGGATGTTGGCTGAAGGACTCGGTATGAAGCGCTTCACTCTGAGCGCAGGAGTCAAGCGGAGCTTGCGCAGAGACGCTCTCACCACGTCCGGCCCGGTCGTTGCGATTGTGATGCAGCGCGAAGCGCTCGAGCGAGCACCTCTGGTGGACGCACCGCTGCTCAGCAGCGCCGCGGAGGAATTGCTGGGCGAATTGGAAATCCTCGATGAGTACGGGGACCGTCGCACCATACGGGTGCCAGTGGAACGCAGGCTCACGGTTCTGATGGACGATCGTGAACTCGCAACACTCTGGACGATTGGTGGGCGTCCCGAGTGGCTGGTGCTCGGATATCTCTGGAACCAGCAAGTGATCTCACGTGTGAGCGCGCTCGAGTCGATCGCCGTCGATTGGGAGTCCGGTACGGCGGTTGTAGTAAGCCGACGCGACGCTCGAGAAGTCGCTCCGAGCGCGACAGGCATTCATGTGGGCCACGAGTTCGGCGGCCTGTGCCGCGGATCCGCGCTGCTCGATGCGCTCAGCACGCGCGCGTGCGCCTCCAGGCGCATCGCCAGGACCACGCTGCTGTCGGTGATCGAGAATGTGCCGAAGGTGAGCTCGGTTTACTGCACCGCGGGCTCGGTGCACGGTTGCGCGTTGTTTTGCGGCGGTGAACTCTGGCTCAGCGTGGAAGATGTCAGCCGTCGCAATACCATCGATACCGTGTCCGGATGGATGGCGCTGCACGGCATTTCCGGTGACGATAAAATTCTTTTCACCACGGGCCGCCTGACCGCTGAGATCATCATGAAGGCCGCGTGCAGCGGTATCCCGGTGATCGTTTCCCGCAAAGGCGTGACGGGCATGTGCCATGAGCTGGCCTCGAGATTGGGCATGACGCTCTTCGGTCATGTCGCCAAGAATCGCTACATCTGCTACGCAGGCGCTGATCGATTCGACACGCTGTCCTGATTCGTCTTCCGCCTCGACTGATTGGCCGCCCGCCCTAACATATGCGTGGACGGTAATATCGTTCGCGCCAGTGCCGCGTGCTAGTTTTCCGAGGCCAATCTAGGGTGGCCAGTGTGGCCCCTCAGTTCGCCCAAGAGAACGAGCATGAACAGAGCGTGGCCTGGCTGCTTCCTGGCCTTGATTTCCCCGCTGCTGAATGCGCCCTTCGCAGCAGCGGCGGACTCTGCTGACGCGGCAGCCCAGGCATCCCAGGTCGCAACCGCGCCCGTCGTCATCACTGCCACGCGCGAGCAAACGGAGGACTATCGCGTGGAGCACCTCGACTCGTTAGGACCCCTGGGAACGGTCCCTTTACTGGATGCGCCCTATTCGGTCGGCGTATTGCCGCTCCACCTGATCGAGGACTCGCAAGCGGTTAATTTCAAGGATGTATCGAAATACCTGCCGCTGGTGGCTTATCAGGAGCAGCAGGGACCGGACATTCTGCGACCCCAGACGCGCGGCATTCAAGGCGGTAACTTTCAGAACACGCGCTTGGACGGGATGACCATGTTCATCACCGTCGCGATGGCGATGGAACAGTTTCAACAGATCGAAGTCGTCAACGGTCCCACCAGTTCGCTCTTCGGCCCCGCCAATCCATCGGGCATGTTCAATTTCGTTTCCGAGCGGCCGACCGATTACCGCCTGAACGAGCTCAGCGCCACCTACAACAGCGACGCCATCGGCACCGTGCATGCGGATCTGGGCGGCCCGATCGACAAGAATGGCATCTTCAGTTATCGCGTGAATGCTCTCTACGGTAACGGCGACGGCTACGTCGATCGGAGCCATCAACGGCGCGGCTTGGGGGACGCTGGCCTAGACATTCGCCCGTGGGAATCCACGGTACTCGAACTGAACTACAGCGAGTACTCCTTACACGACAAGGGCTACCCGGGCTGGTTCACCTATGGCGAGAAGATACAACTGCCTGCAGCACCAGATCCGACCCGCGTCGGCTACGGACAGAGCTATGCCGGCATCGATTTGTGGACGCAGCTCATGACGGCGCGCATCAAACATGAAATCAGTTCCAACTGGCACTTCGTGGCGGGCATACTCAATCAGGACGCGACCCGAAATATCAATACGCCCGTCAACAACCTGAATTCGAGCGCTGGCAACTACACATCGTCGTTTGCCAATGGCTTCGCGCCTCGATTTGCGATCGTCAGCGATACGGCCTACTTGAACGGCAGCTTCGAGACCTGGGGCATGGGTCACAATCTGACGATAGGTACCGCCGGCTACAAGGCACGATCCTTTTCTGTGATTACGCCCGCTAGCGCCGCGGGTGTTCGCCTCGGTTCGGCCAGCATCTACGATCCGATGATCTTCCCCGAGCCGACCGCCGGACCACCCAACGTTCAGGCCAATTACGATTCCTCAGACACGTATCAACAAGGCGTCAATATCAGTGATGAGATCCGTCTCAATCGCTATTGGGCGCTGCGCGCGGGTATCAGCCAGGATTGGTTTCATGTCAAGAACTACAGCGCAAAAGGAACGGAACTTCCGGAGTATTCCAACCAGGGCGTGAGCCCGACAGGCAGCATCCTGTTCAAGCCGCTGGCGAACATGACCACGTACTTCACCTATACCAGCAGTCTTCAGTCAGGTGATCTCGCGCCCGGCACCGCAGCCAATGCCGGCGTGAGTCTGCCTCCTTACCGCAGCAAGGAATACGAAGTAGGTTACAAAGCTGACTTGGCGAAGATCGCATTCACCGCGGCGCTCTTTCGTATTGAGCGACCCTTCGCCAACATCGATCCAACCAACAACGTGTTCAAAATCTCAGGACTGCAGGTGAACAAGGGGTTGGAATTGTCGGCCATCGGGGAGATTGTCACAGGTCTCCGGGTCTACGGTGGGTTGACGCTGCTGGATGCGAGACTGGAGCACACGCCGCTGCCCTCCACCAACGATCAGCACTTTGTCGGAGCACCGAAGGTCAAGGGCAATACCCTGTTCGAATACGAGATACCGGGGGTGCCGGGCCTGAGCGCGCTGTTCGATTATCAGTTCACAGGTACCCGTCCAGCCAATGACGCAAACTCGGTGATTGCTGCGGGCTATAGCTTGTTTGATCTTGGCGGCCGCTACACCTGGAATGTCATGAGCAAGCCGGCTACCTTCCGTTTGAGTGTAGACAACATCGCCAACCGTGATTACTGGTCGACGATCGGGCCCTCCAATCTGACCGGCGCCAATGCCGGCAGTCTGCTGGCACATCTTGGATCGCCTCGTACCGTACTCGCCTCGATCAGTCTGCGATTATGAAGTCAAGTTCCAAAACTGTGGCCTTCTAACGAGGCGGCGGTGCCGATTGCTGCGCCCCCCCGCCGAACGCGGTAGAGTTGATGGATGCGGAGCAAAACGCCCAGTACCCTGGAATCAACCTCGGGCGCATCACGCGCGGAGCCTTCTCCCGTCTCGCGCCAGACGGATCTCGGACTGCATCTTAGCTACGCATATGAACCGGGCCAGCAGCGTGGTGCAGCGCTTGCGAATCCGCTGTTTGAGTTGTTGGCTGCGCTGCTGGAGGGCGGCTCGATTCGACACGCTGCCCGAAATCTCGGCAGGTCGTATCGCTACGTTTGGGACTCGCTGCGCAAGTGGGAGCAGGTTTTGGGTTCGTCGTTGGTCACGTGGACTCAGGGTCAAAAAGCGCGTCCCACAGAATTCGCAAAAAAGCTCTTGTGGGCCGAGCGGCGAGCTCGCACCCGCATGCAGCCTCACATCGAGGCATTGCGGTCGGATCTTTCGCGTGTGCTGGTAGAGGCGCGCGACGAACGACATCAGCTGCTTTCGCTCCGAGCAAGCCACGATATCGCGCTTCCCATTCTGCAGCAGCATGTGGCCGCGGCCGCGAATCTGCATCTTGATATCGGCTATACCGGGAGCGTGGAAGCTATACGCGCATTGAACAGCCACGAGTGCTTGGTCGCCGGATTTCATGTACCGCCGTTGCGCGGCGCAGCTCCGGTGTTCGCCAGGGCGCTCAAGCCGTTGCTGAAACCTGGCGTGCATAAGTTGATTGCCTGTTCGAGGCGTGTGCAAGGACTGATGCTGCGCAAAGAACATAGCGGGATCGTGCGCACGTTTCCGGATCTCGCGCGCCAGCGTTTGCGCTTCGTCAATCGCCAAATCGGATCGGGTACCCGTATGCTGGTGGATCACCTGATGCAGGAACATGGGCTGCAGACGGCTAGCTTACCTGGCTACTTTGAACACGTTGAACATACGCACGTTTCGGTGGCGCTGTGTGTGGCCAGTGGGGTAGTGGATGCGGGCGTCGGCGTCGAAGCAGCTGCCCTCCAGTTCGGGCTCCATTTCGTCCCGCTGGTGGAAGAGAACTACTTTCTGGTTTGTCTCGGTGTCAATGTCGTGCACCCTGCTGTTCGGCGAATGCGCAAAGCACTGGCGGGACCGGGCTGGCGGGATATTTTGGCAGCGCTTCCGGGTTATCGGCCGGCGCCTGCCGCTGGGAGCTTGCTTCTAATCGAGGAAGCATTGCCCTGGTGGCGACGCCGGAAGTTCATCGCGGCACAACCGATGCAGAAGAGCGTCTAACACGTTCGAGTCTCACCCTAGCCACCAACCGATCAAGCACTTGCGATTTCTTGCGATCCTTTGCGTGCCGGCAGGATCTTTGGTGCTAAAACCGATAGCGCAGCTGCGCATAGATTTCTCGCGGGTTATTGTAGTGAAAGCCCCCGAAGGTCAGGCTGTTGTCCACCAGCAGATGGCGGTCGGTCAGATTCAGAACCGTCACGGAGGCCGACAGGCCGTGCATGAATGATTTTCCGGCGGCCAGATTCACTTCCGCGTGGCTCGGCAGGTGGCTTGGAGACCCCTCACCGTTGGAAAAGCCCGAGCCGTAGTACACGTCCATCGACGCAAACGCCTGCCACGGAAGCCTGGCCTCAACCCCGGCATTCAGCGTGTTTCTCTGATCGTGATCGAGGGAGAAATAGCCCGACGGTGGAGTGAAATCGGTCAAGCCGCCGTTGATTGCCCCGCGCCCGTAGGCGCTCTGATTCGAATAGCTGAGGTGTACCTGAGCGACATTCCACAGTCGAGGCGAGCGTACCGTCAGTTCTGAGCCTCGAATCAGAGCACCGTCGATGGTGAGAGGCAGGAAGACATTCGAGTTGCCGATGTTGCTGTGATCGAAAAAGTTGGTGGCCTTGGTCCGGAAATGATCAGCATCAATCGTCCAGCTATCGAGCGGAATCGTGATACCGAACTGATATTCACTGTCTCGTTCTCCCCGCAGCGGCAGGAAGCCCAGATTGTTGTTCCGGGCAAACGCCAGCAGTGGGCCCGAGAGCGTCGTCAGCGGCGGCGCCTGATAGAACTGGCCATAGAAGCCGCGCAGTATCCAGCCGAGCTGCGGCAGCAGCAGCGTCGCTCCCAAACGCGGACTGGTGGCATTTTCAACGACGCTGCCGGAGAAATGGGTCTGTCGCGCTCCAATCATCGCAGTGATCCACTGCGTCACCTTGAGCGTGTCCTCGACATACGCGGCTACCAGAGCCCCCGATGGGTTCACAGCCTGGCTCACCGGCGTATTGCTGCCGTCATTGAAGAGCACATCGAACAGCTCGCTGTCGTGCTGGCTGAACCCGAGGATGCCGACCTTCAGGTCATTGCATCCGGCTTGGATACGCAAGCTCTCCTGGCCGCCAAGATAGGTTGATGAGCGCTGATCGGTTGTGCTGATCGGAAAGTCATCGGGTGCGCCGTCCAGATCGGCGCGGTTGTAGTGATACAGCAGCGCACTCGTCAGTACTGCGTCGTCGTTGAACTTGTGCACCCAGGAGGCGATGGCAAACGCGTCGGCTTCGCGTTGAATATCGTTGGTCGATTCGCCCGGACCATGGGGAATGTCGTAATCATCACGCCGGGCTGTGATCACCAGGCGCAACTGATCCTGCGGGCTGGCATTGAAGATCAGCGTGCTGAATGCTCCGTAGCCATCCTCCGAATCGTGAATGATCTGCGATACCGGTGTCTGAATTCCCAGATCACTGCGATTGCCATTCACGCTCGCATAGTATGCAAAGCGCTCGCTGTGGCCGCCAAAGCTTGCGTAGTCGTTTGTCTGACCGAAATTACCGCCACTGACGACAAGCTCGCCCTCATCATTGCGCTCAAAGCCGGTGCGCGGTACGACATTGAATACACCGTAGGTACGATCGCCCTGGTCTGCCTGATAGCTGCCCCGTTGCACTTCGAGGTAATCGATATCCTTCGGATCGATTTGGGGACCCAGGTTGCTGGCAATGTTGGTGTTGGGAACCTCCACGCCGTCCACCGCCCAGGTCGTCTGATGTCCGCCGCGCACGTGCAGTTGATCATGTACAACATAAGCACCCGGGACAAAGTCGGTGATCATGGCCAGACTGTTGCTGCGATCTGCACCGGGCGTGCGCTCGATGTCCTCACGGTTCACGACTGTGGTCGGAGTTGCAGAATTGATCGTGGTGGTGTCGCGTGGGGCGGCGACTGTTACGGTACTCAGCGTCGGGCCGGCGAGGAGTTGAATGTGCGCCACGGGCGTAGCGCCCGATGTCACGGTGACGGCCTGCGCGCTCGGGAGGAAATCGCTCCGTGAGACGCTCAGCACGTAGTCGCCCAGCGGAACGCTCGAGAACGCGAATGTGCCTTGCGAGTTGCTGCTGGTGATCTGCTCCCACTGCGAGGTTGCGGATTGCAACCGCACGTTGGCCTTCGCGATGGGCTGGTGCCGCGCATCGTGCACCACGCCACGTACCGCGCCGACATCGGCGGCGTAGAGCGGTATCGCGACGAAAACCATCAAGCAGGCAGCGAGGGTGCGGGGTATCGGCGCGATATGCCGCTGAATTGACGCCGCATGCAAGCCGACAAGATTGGCGATGGCGCGGCGATCATTCTGACGTGAACCCAAGATGTGAGTCTCCCCATGAATACAGTCGGGATGAGCCGACGCCTCCACGGGTGGCATACCCACGGAGGCGTCCTATTGGCCGTCAAGCCAATGAGCGCAATCGAGTCAGACTTCGAGGGGTGGGCCGCGGGGCGACTGTGCGCGGGGCGCGATTTCGAAATGGGCGACTTGTGGGGATGATATCAGCGATCGAGCCGATGCTTGAACCGACGCCGGCAGAGCGGTCGCTGCCGCCAGCGCAGCGAACGTGGGACTCGCGCCATAGGGGCAAGGGCTGTGGTCATGGTGGGAGGGCGCGCCGTCCCTGCCGGCACTCGGCTCCCCGCCAGAGGGATGCTGCGCGGGTATCTTCATCGGCATGGCCATGGACATGTCCATCGATCTATCCATGGTCATCGATGGAACCGGCGCATAGCCTTCGCATAACATGACTCGCACGCCAAAGTTCGGACCGAACATCGGCATGAACCCGACTGGAATCAGTGCGTGCAGCAGCAAGCCGGGTAGCGCGATCGCCACCCACAACTTCCCGCGCCTGCGGCCCCATCGGATCAGGTAATTATCCATCTTTCGGCGAATGTGCCGCTCCGCTTGGATCGATGGTGCAAGGAGCATAGAGGAACATCGTATCATTCACTAGCGCCGTAGCTCGGGTTGGAACGCCGACCGACTGCAGCTGTCCTTTTTTGTCATGGCTTGGCTTCACGGCTAGACTGCCTGAGAGCACTCTCGCCGTACGGGTTAAAAACATGGGCGCTGTCCCGCAGCCGGTCGTCCACGACAATCACTCGGCACCAGAGTGTGAGCTGACCATCCTGATGCCCTGTCTCAATGAGGCGGAAACAATTGGTGATTGCATCAGCAAGGCTCAGGGCTTTCTCGCCGACAGCGGAATCACCGGCGAAGTCCTGATTGCGGACAATGGCAGCACTGATGCATCGCGCGCCATCGCGGCGCAACTCGGTGCGCGTGTCGTGCAGGTCGAGCAGAAAGGCTATGGCAGTGCGCTGCTGGGCGGAATCAGGGCGGCTCGCGGGGGCCATATCATCATGGGCGATGCCGACGGCAGCTATGATTTTGGGGCACTCGGGGAGTTTGTTGCCAAGCTGCGCGATGGCGCCGATCTCGTGATCGGAAATCGCTTTCGAGGAGGAATCCGCCTGGGCGCCATGCCTTTCCTGCACCGCTACCTGGGTAACCCGGTACTGTCGCTGCTCGGCCGCCTCTTCTTTCATGCCTCGGTCGGCGATTTTCAGTGCGGATTGCGTGGATTCAATCGCGATGCGATTCACCGAATTGATCTGCAGGCCACCGGGATGGAGTTCGCAAGCGAGATGGTCGTCAAGTCCGCGCTGAACCGGTTGGTGATCGCAGAGGTTCCGACGACGCTTTCGCCAGCCGGTCGCACTCGTCCGCCACACCTGCGAACCTGGCGCGACGGCTGGCGCCATCTGCGCTTTCTGCTGATTTACTGTCCGCGGTGGCTGTTCCTGTATCCGGGGCTCGCGATGGCCGGACTCGGCGTGCTGCTGCTGCTGTGGCTGCGCGGGGGCAGCCGGCGGGTTCTTGGCGTGGAGCTCGATATTCATACGATGCTGGCCGCAAGCGGGTTCGTGCTGCTCGGCATTCAAGCCGTGATGTTTCATTTCTTTGCGAAGAGCTTCGCGATTAGCCTGCGGCTATTGCCACCGGATCAACGCTTCGAAAGGCTGCTTTCCCGTGTCAGCCTGGAACACGGTCTGATATTGGGCGCGATGCTGGTAGTGTTGGGGCTCATCGGAAGCGCTCTGGCCTTCCTGCACTGGGAGCGGGCAGCCTTCGGTCCACAGAATCCAGTCGAGCTGATGCGGATCGAAATCCCCGCGATAACTGCGGTCATAGCCGGTATCCAGGCGATGTTCGGCTCATTTTTCCTGGGCGTGCTGCGCCTGGCTGACCCCCGCTCGAACGCGGCCTAGCTGCATAGGAGCAAACCCCGGTTACGTCGGAGCCGCAGCTGCAGCCGACAGGAGAGTGTCGGGATCTCGTGGACAGACCATCAGACGTGAAAGGCTCGCAACAGGAGCAGCCTGCGGTATTGCTGTTGGGCTTGTGCGTGGGAATGTTCGCCACGGCCACCTCGGTAGCTGGACTCCTTTGGCGAATCTCCCCGGCGTCGCTGTTCGTGGCCGCTTTGATCGCAATCGTTTCCGCGACCCTTGCCTGCAGGCAATTCAGATTTCGACTAGCGATAGCTCCCGGTACCATTGTGATCCTGGCGCCGCTGGTTCCGGTTCTGGCGTGGGCCGCCTTCGTGCCGCCCTACACCTGGGACGAGGTTGCTTACGGGGTGGCGCTGCCCCGGGACTACGCGCTGGCGGGGCACTTCTTCTATAACGACGGCTACGGCCCCTATTCCGCGTTTCCGGGCAACTATGAGGCCCTGACGACGGCGGCGTTGGTCGTGCTCAAGGGCGCCAGCGCGATGAAGTGCCTCAACCTCTTGCTGGCCGCCGGACTGGCTGTGATAGCAGCGCTTTTCTGCCAGGTGCTCGGGGCACCCGCGGTCTGCGGGCCTCTGGCGGCAGTCCTGGTCATGAGTGCGCCGGTGGTGTCGCTGTTTACGCCGATGGTCAAGAACGACGTGGCCAATGCGTTTTTCCAGTGTCTGGCAATCGTCGGATGCGTTCGCTACCTGGAGCGCCCGGCGCGGCTGTCGCTCGCGCTGGCCGGCATGTTTCTGGGCGTCGCGGTCGGAATCAAGTACTCGAGTCTGCAGTTTGCAGTATGCCTGACCGCGTGCCTGGCAATGTTCATGGCGTGGACTCCGTTACCAGCGCGCAATAAGTGGAAGGATTTTTCGATCTTTGCGCTCAGCGCGATGCTGTGGGCGTCTCCGTGGTACGCACGCAATCTGATCCTGTTTCACAACCCGTTCTTTCCGTTCTTCAACGACCTGCTGCATGCGGGCAACGCATTTGGTCCTGAACAGAGCGCGCTGCTAAAGGAGTCCTTCGGAGGGGCTGCGGATACGAGCTGGGCGCGCGGCGACCTGCCGGCGTTCGCGGGGCGGTTCCTCCACGGCTTCGGCCATGTTCCCGTGCTGTTGCTCCTGCCCGGCCTGGCGAGCGTCATCATGATCGAACGATCGCGGCAGGTCATGTTCCTCGCGCTCATTACCGTGTCGTATTGGGCGATGACCCTCGCGCTGGGCCTTTGGGAACCCAGATACTCGCTTTCCTTGCTGGTGCTGTCGGCGGCATTCACAGCCGTGCTCCCCGGCAACGTGATTGGCTGGCTCGGCGACAGCGGCGGGCTTGCGGCACTGCGAACGGCAACCGTCGCCGTGATGGCAGTGGGCCTGACGATCATCGGCACGGTCAGGGAGGTCAAGGAGTATCGATCCGTCCTCACCGACTGGGTGAGCTCGGATCCACCGGAATTTTATCGACGCCACGTCGCGTTCTGGCAGGTGGCGGACTGGCTCAACCACCACATGGCCGAGCACGACAAAGTGGGCATCGGTGTGAATGTCCAGCCGTTCCTGTATCTGGACCGACCGTATTTCCATATTCATCCGATTTCCGAGAAAGGGAATCTTCAGTCGCAGGTAACCCCGGACGATTTTCTGCAGGCATTCAGCGGGCTCGGCGTGACGATGCTGGCAATCTATCCGTGGAACCCCGAGACCGAAGGCTATGGCGCAGCCGCGAATCCTCACTATCACGAGTTTGTCACGCGATTGTACCGGGCAGTGGCAAATCTGGATCGGAGCGGAAGGCTTGAACGCCTGGCGGAGGTGGACGGCGTCTCCATATACCGGATCGTGATTCCGGACTAGGGCATCGGCCCACAGTCCGGTAGCGGGCGACGTTACTCTCCCCAACGCCAGCGCGGCGGCTCTCCTTTCCAATAGCAGAGGAGTATCAGCAGACCTACCATTGCAGCGGCGAACGCGACGTGAAGCCACCCGTGACGCGGAATCAGATAGCCGACGCCGGAAAAGAATACGATCAGCCACGAGACCAGCAGCACCCACCCCTGCCATCTGACCGGTGGACCCCATCCCCAGCCATAGCGCTTTGCCGGAAACCAATAATCAGGTCCTTTAGTGTTCATGCAAACCCGGGGTCGCAGCGGCGATACCAGAGCGGTCTAAGATGCGTACTCCTATGTTGACCACCCGTGGCCGATTCATCAACTCGAGAACGAACGGCCCAACGCACGGCGATGCGGCCGTGCAAACCGCAGCGCGCAGTCGCATGCCGGCAGACCTGTAACAAATATCAGTTGTCTGGCAGGGCCTGGAGGCGTAGCTATTGCACCAGACTGTCGTCCCATCACTCCGTCGGGTCAGACCCGAAGGTGCGCGATAACCAATTCTTGGAGTGTCAGACCATGGCCAAGTCGAAGAAGCGTACGTCACACAGCGGGCTGTCCGGAAAGGCATCGCGGGGCGCCGGTCGGTCCGATCCATTAGCGAGGCTTTCGATCCTCAGACCGTCTGAGCACGGTGGTTACGGCTGGATTCGGGACCTGCCGGATGCCCGTGATTTCATGTACGCCGCGCCATTGATGCGATTTCCGCAAGGATTGCCGCCGTCCGTGGATCTCAGGTCCGGGTGCCCGCCCGTATACGACCAGGGCCAGTTGGGCAGCTGCACGGCCAATGGTATTGCGGGGGCCATTGAGTTCGACCAGAGCAAGCAGGGAACGAAGGAATTTACACCGTCGCGCCTGTTCATCTACTACAACGAACGGGTGATGGAAGGAACCGTCAGTCAGGACAGCGGCGCTCAGGTGCGCGATGGCATCAAGTCCGTCGCCACGCTCGGGGCGCCACCCGAGACAGACTGGCCCTATGACATCAAGGAGTTTGCGGTTCGGCCTCCCGCCGCCGCCTATAATGATGCCAAGCAGGACCTGGTGTCCGTCTATTCCCGTGTCGCACAGAATGTCGTGCAGATGCAGGGCTGTCTGGCCGAGGGCTATCCGTTCGTCTTCGGATTTACCGTGTATGAGAGCTTTGAGAGCCAGGAGGTCGCGGACACGGGCATTGTCCCAATGCCGGGAACTGGAGAGGCTACGATCGGTGGTCACTGCGTCGTCGCGGTCGGATACGACAGTGCTAACCGGCAGTTCATCGTCCGAAACTCCTGGGGAACGGGTTGGGGCCTGAAGGGGTATTGCATGATGCCATTCGAATATCTGCTCAGTCCGCAGCTTGCGAGTGACTTCTGGACCATTCGGTCCGTGAGCGGGTAAGCCACGGACAGAATCTGCGCTGTTCATGAAGCTCCTTGTCCGCAAGGCTTCGCGTGCGCCGCGGCGCGACGGGTTTACGACCAATCAGGCCTGGGTGGCGCGTACCCGCTTGCGCGCGTACATGTCCAGATCCGCACGCTTGACCGCATCCGACAGCTCCTCGGCGGTCGCGAATTCGACCACCCCGTAAGACACCTGCACCGGCACGGCGTCGGGAACCGCGAGCGCCGGGTTGAGCAGATCGGCCTGTGCGATCAGTGCGGCGGCGCTCTTGTTGAGCGCCACCAGCAGGAACTCGTCCCCGCCCCAGCGGAACAGCCGGTCATCCTGCTGTGCCAGCTGCTGGATGGCCTGAGCCACGCGAACCAGGGCGGCATCACCGAGTACATGGCCGAGGCTGTCGTTGAGCTGCTTGAGCCCGTCGACGTCGATCATCGCGACCGAGCCGCGCGCCGGCGCGTCGGCGCCCTTCAGGGCATCGATCAGCTGAAAGAAGGCGTGCCGGTTGTAGCTGTTCGTCAGCGCATCGCGTTCGGCCTGAAAACGGAATCGGGCGTTGTCGGCGCTCAGCGTGTCATTGCGAAGTGCCAGCCCATGGTGGCTCTGTTCCAGAACCAGTACCGCGCCGCCGAAGCCCAGCAGGAACTCAAATACCAGGTGCACGGCGGAGCTCAGCCGCAGCAACGTCATGGGCAGCGGCTGGTTCCACCACAGGTTGGCGCCAAAGACCGGAAGGTAGCCGAGGAAAATGAGGGTGAGCAGCAGCAGCGCCAGGCGCATTGCGATCAGGCCCGGGCTGTACAGGGTACGCCTGGGTGCCGACGCCAGCGCAATCAGCGCGGTCGCAAAGATCAATGCCAGGGCCGCGGACTGCAGCATGAACACGGCGCGGAACTCATAGCCGATCAGCTGGGGCATCGCGGCCGAAAAAGCCGCAAGCAGCGCGAACAGCGTCGCTCGCCCCCGGCTCAACCAGTGACGTCCGGCGAAATGCGCGCATCCCTCGATGATCCAATAGCCGAACAGATATTCCCCGAACAGGTAGAGCGCCAGCGTTCTCGCCAGCTTGCGGCCGCGGTCGAGGGCAGCGCCTGTTCGATCAGCAGCGCGATCAATGCTCCCGACAGAGCCAGCCAGCCGCGTACCCACGCCGACAGCGCGGGGCGGCGCACCACCCGATTCAGCATCAGGCAGAGCAGGCCGATCAGCGCTGCCCCGAAGGACTGGGCCAGCAGCGCCAGTATTTCGACATTTTCGAACAGCGGCATCATCGACGATTCACGCTGAAGGACCACCAAACTACCATGTTCAACTTCCGCCCCGCGGGGTTACGAGACTGCTCTGTCCAACCGCTGGATATCACATTCGTCCTGCAGTCGATAACTGATGTCGATCGACGACAATACGGATGGTTTTATCTGTTGTATCAATGACCTGGGGTTTCAATGCGGCGTGCTGGCCGCGTTCGATGCGCAGCAAGGGGTGGGCTGAAAGCCGATACCGCACAGCGGCCGGCGCGCTCGGCGCCAAACGCCGGCGCTGCCAGTCAGTTGGCCGTCGCCCTGCGGGCTGCGTGCTTACGGCGCTCGGAGCCTGCAAACCAGCGGTTGGTTTCGGTCGCGCCGAGCAGGCGACGATCGCCGTCGCGGCGGTCGGCATGCTTGCGGAACCTGCACCTGCAGCTGGCCGGCATCGTGCAGTTTGGCAGCGGCAGGCGTGGCGCTTCACGCAACAGATAGCGCTGGGCGGTCCCGTCCTTCACGACCGCATGGCACTCGGTGGTCGAAGCGATCGAGACTGCTCGATAGTCGCCGCCGGCCTGCCCTGGCCTGGATCGCGCGCCGGGCGCGGGCTTCTTCGCAGGAGATTCGCGCGCGGTTTCGCCGAGCAAAGATTTCAGAAGCTGGATCATGCTAATTCTCGATGGTTACGACGGCCCGGGTCTGTTGATGACATCGGGGGCTGATCCGGATTCTAGGTTTTAACTGAGTGCTGGCGGTGCATCATTTCACTTAAGCGGCCCGCGATGAGATGCGCAGCGTTCCCCGGGTACTTTGCCGCACCCTATAATGGTTACATAAGAGATGAATCTCGCATCGATAGACTGAACCATAGGATCAGACGCCGCGAACAACGCGATCGGTCGGCCCTTTGTCGTTGAAGCCCAATCCACCGGAAATCCAGCCGAACGCAGCGGAATCGCGCAACGTTAGCCGGCTCGATCGGGAGCGGCTGCGGCAGCTCACGATGCGCGAGCAGCAGCAGTTCGCCGCGCGCCATCCGGTGTCCCGCGCGTTGCACCAGCGATCGCTCGATTCGATGCTCGGTGGCGTGCCGATGCCGTGGATGGCGCGCTGGCCCGGCGGATTTCCGGTCTACGTCAAGCACGCCAACGGCTCACGCATTGTGGACGTGGACGATCACGCGTACGTGGATCTGTGTCTTGGCGATACCGGCGCAATGAGCGGGCACAGCCCGCCTGCCGTCGTGCAGGCCGTTCAGGCGCAGGTCGGGCGCGGCATCACGATGATGCTGCCGACCCAGGACAGCATCTGGGCCGCCGAGGAACTCACGCGCCGGTTTCGCGTCAGCCGCTGGCAATTCACGCTGTCGGCGACCGACGCGAACCGCGGCGCGCTGCGCGTTGCCCGACAGATCACCGGCCGTAAGAAGATTCTGGTCTTCAGCTACTGCTACCACGGCACCGTGGACGAGGCCTTTGCCGTCCGGGATCCAAGTGGCGCGACACGTTCGCGCCCCGGCAATGTCGGGCCCGCGGTCGATCCGTCCCAGACCACCCGCGCCATCGAATTCAACGACGTCCGGCAGCTCGAACAAGCGCTCGCCGACCAAAGCGTCGCCTGCGTTGTGGCCGAGCCTGCGATGACGAATATGGGGATCGTGCTGCCCATGGCGGGCTACCACGAAGTCCTCAGAACGCTGACCCGCCGCTACGGGACGCTGCTGATCATCGACGAGACCCACACCTTTTCAGCCGGTCCGGGCGGTTGCACCCAGCTCTGGGATCTGGAGCCGGACTTGGTGACGATCGGCAAGTGCATCGGCGGTGGCATCCCGTCGGGCGCGCTCGGCATGAGCGCCGAGGTCGCGAACGCGATAGCGTTGCAGCACGATGCCGACTTCGAAGATACCGGAGGCGTCGGCGGAACCCTGGCCGGCAATGCGCTCTCGGCCGCCGCGATGCGTGCGACGCTCGAGCAGGTGCTGACGGCTGAGGCCTTCGATCACATGATTTCGCTGGCGACCGGACTGCGTGAATCGATAGAGCAGATGATCGGAACCCGGCGGCTGCCCTGGAATGTGACCCAACTGGGCTGTCGTGTGGAATACAGCTTCCAACCGCAGCCTGCGGCCAACGGCACGGCAGCCCACGCGGGCCTCGATCGGGATCTCGAGGCCTATCTGCATCTGTATCTGCTCAATCGCGGTGTGTTGATCACGCCGTTTCACAACATGGTGCTGATGTCACCCGCATCCACCGCGGCTGACGTGACGCTGCACGATCGACTGTTCAGCGCCGCCGTCAACGAAATCCTTGCGCGGGATCTCGCCTGACGTACGACGCGACTCGAGGCACCAGGGCGTTGTGCAAGGCAACACTCGATGCACCGCCGCGTCCTGCAGCCGTTGCGGCAAGGATTTTGCATGGTCAATGCCTGCGGGGATCTCTCATAGGAGGTTTAAAGTGAAGCGATTAATCCCCTGGTTGGCGTTAGTGTCCTGTCCGTCCGCGTTCTGCGCCGAACCGGCACCGTCCAACACCGTTCAGGCGGTGATGTATGAGTTCACGTACAACGCGCAGACGCTGGCGATCACGCACGCGCAGGTGATTGGCGGCTATCCCAGCGTGGATGCCTGCCGCGAGGCGATGCCGCGCGTGGTCGCGATGGGATTGCCCCAACTGGATTCCGGCGAGCAGTTGCAACTGCAGTGCTCGGGCATCCGCTCGCCGGATGGCGGCGAGACGCCGCGCGTGGAAACAGCGGTGGCGACGACGAGTCTCTGATGCAATTCTGATCGGGCGTTCGCAGCGCGAGAGGCGCTCATCACATGCGTGGTGAGCGCACGATGGCGGCCGCCGATCCATCCGGCAGCACCCGCGGATATCAGGGATATTTCGCGGAGAACTGAAAGTAGGCGAATCCGATTGCGAACAATGCGTAGATCGCTACCGTTGACCAACCAAGCGCATTGGCAATCCCGTGCATCTGCCCTTGCAGGGCAACGAGGAAGCCGATCACCGTGCCAGTCAACCCCGAGAGCACGATCGCCCCGCGACCCAGAGGCTCGACGATGTTGCGCGCGACCCAGGCGAGAAGGCCGATCTGGACCAACGCTGCGCCAAAAAGGCGCGACATGAAGATTGTATGCGCGTCAGGGGTGCCGATACCGTATTGCGCAAGTACCGCATCGGGAACCGCTACGAACCCGATACCAAATAGAATGGTTACCACTCCGACGATCGACAGCAAGGTAGACAGTCTCATCGGTATCTCCCCAGGCGTATTTGTATTGGAATTTTCTGAGTGCGCCTATTATTCGGAACTCTTGTAGCGGCGCGAATGCGATTGTAGGGACGTTCATCGGGGTGTCGACAGACAATTGAATACGCGGCGCGCCGTCCCGATTTACCCGGCTGTTGCGGCGAGGACTTCTCGATGGACCAGAGCGTTGAACCGATTTTCGAGATCGGCCTGACGATGGCGGGCGCCGTGTCAGCGGGCGCGTATACCGCGGGTGTGGTCGATTTTCTTCTTGAGGCTCTCGAAGCCTGGTATCAGCAGCGCGCTGATGACCCGGACTGCGTACCCAGCCACGGCGTCAATTTACGCGTGATGAGCGGTGCCTCGGCGGGCGCAATGACTGCCGCGATCGTGGCGGCCAATGCGCTCGATCGTTTTCCTCCCGTGAGGCCTGGTTCGGAGACGACAACCGGGTCATCCAATCCTCTGTTCACGGCATGGGTCAACCGCATCGACATTTCAGAGCTGCTCAAGCAGCAGGACCTGGCGGGCGGTGCGCGACCGGCCTCTCTTTTGGACACAACGATCATAGATCAGATTGGGAATCAGGTTCTTAAGCCAAGAGCTGGAGAACCGCGAGCATACTTCGCGGAGAACTTGCGCGTGATGGCCACCCTGACCAACATCCCGGGCGTGCCGTACGGGTACCAATCTCGTGGGGGCGGGAATTACCAGGAGGGGATGGTATCGCACGGAGACGTCATCCGATTCGCGGTTACAAATGGCGGGATGGGACCGTCACCGGAGGTCAGGCGGGAGCCCGGATGGTCGTACGAATATGAAATCGATCTTTCCAAGCCAGCATTGAATCCGCTCTTCAAACAGTCCGCCATTGCGTCCGCGGCCTTCCCTTTCGGTCTTAGGCCGCGCGAACTCACCCGGAATCGGTCGGATTACAACGATCGGCCGGTTCTGTTGCCCGCAGGGATCCCTGGTCAGCCTGCGTCCGTCGTGCTTTTGCAACCGGCTTGGCCGAGTGACAGCACGCCCCAGAAGAAACCCACTTACAACTTCGTCAATTTCGACGGCGGGTGTATCGACAATGACCCGTTCGAGCTGGCGCGCAGGGAGTTGTCGGGCGGGTTGACGCAGCACAACGATCGGGACGGGAGCACGGCTAGCAGGGCGGTGATCATCATCGATCCGTTTCCGCAGGTTATCGCCACGACGCCCGCCGAATCCGAGCAGGACGTCCCGCTGCAGAAGGCGCTGTTCGCGTTGCTGGGCGTCTACAAGGAGCAGGCTCGCTTTGAACCCGGGGAACTGGCATTAGCAGCGAGCGATGACGTCTACAGTCGCTTTCTGGTCGCGCCGGTGCGTCCGGAGCCGGGCACTAATGGCGGGCCTGCCAATGACGACTATTCGGGACCGTGGATAGCGTGCGGTGCCTTGGGGGGATTCTCCGGCTTTCTGAGCCGCAGCTATCGTCTCCATGACTATTGGCTGGGTCGTCGCAACTGCCAGCAGTTCCTGCGCTGTCACTTCACCCTCAAGGAGGACAATCCGCTGTTCGATGGGTGGCGTGATAAGCCGTGGGCGCAGACCTATTGGGTACCGCAGTCGTCGGGAGGCGCGGAGTTGCCCATTATTCCGCTCGTCGGCGCGATGCGCTCGGAGGAGGCCCTTCCGGGCTGGCCATATGGCGCATTTGACGCCAGTTCCATTAGAGACGGCATCAAAGGGCGAGCCAACGCGATCTTCCAACGATTGATGGAGGGGGAGGCAGCGTTGTCCAAGGTCGCCAAAGTGGCTTGGTGGGCTTGGGGGAAGAATGCGTTGGCGGACAAAGTTGTTGCTGCAGTCAACCGCGGGCTGGCGGAGCAAAGATTGATAACTGGAGCCGGCGTCTAGACAGTATCTGGCGCTGCAGCCTGCGCCTGTACGTATAAGCCGAGGCACTGCGCCGTGAAAGCTCTCCTTAAGATACATCTTCAAGGACCAGCGCCCAGCCGCGGTGACTGCGGCGCGGAGATGTCCTGGGTGTTGCCAGGAGCAATGGCTCGATCATGCAGTGCAGGCTATTGGCGAGCGGTTTCCGACTCACGTTCCTGTTGGCGGGGATCGCCGCGCTGTTGCTGGTGCCGGCGTGGGTCGCAATCCTGGTGTTCGGGGCGCCGCTGGGCAGCGCCTGGCCGCCGACCCTGTGGCATGCGCACGAAATGCTGTTCGGTTTCGTCGGCGCGGCAATCGCCGGGTTCCTGCTCACCGCGGTGCCGAGCTGGACCGGCCGCCGCGGCTTCGCCGGGCCTCCACTGATCGTCCTGGTGGCGCTATGGCTGAGCGCTCGCGTGCTCATCGCATGCTCGGCCTCGTGGCCGGCGCTGCTGGTATTCGCCGTCGATGCCGCGTTTCTGCTGGTGCTCGCGGCGCTGCTCGCGCCGCCGCTGCTGCGAGCGGGCAACCGCAACACGCCGCTGCTGGGGGTGTTGCTGCTGCTCGCGCTTTGCAATGGCGTGTTTCATTGGAGCCTCGCCCGCCACGATCCGGTGACCGCGGCGCACGCGTTGCTGGTCGCGATCGACATCACGCTGCTGCTGGTCACGATCATCGGTGGCCGCATCCTGCCGGCATTCACCACCAGCGCGCTGCGCGCCGCCGGCAGTGACACGCAGGTATGGACTTGGCGCGGCATCGGCCCGGCCGCGATCGCGGTGATGTTACTGATCGCGCTGGTGGATCTGCGTTGGCCGGGCAGCCGCGCCGCGGGCATCGTGGCCGGGGCCGCCGCAGCCATCCAGGGCGCGCGGCTGCTGCAGTGGCGTACGCCTGCGACGCTGCGGTTTCCGATCCTATGGGTGCTGCATCTGGGTTACGCCTGGCTTCCGGTCGGGCTCGCGCTCAAGAGCGCGGCACTGCTGTTTGGTTTTGCGGCCTCGGCGTTCTGGCTGCACGCGCTGACCGTCGGCGTGCTGGCGACGATGGTTCTTGGCGTCATGACGCGGGTGGCGCTTGGGCATACCGGCCGGCCGCTGGTGGTGGATCCGCTGATCGCCCTGGCCTACCTGCTGCTGCTGTTGGCGGGACTGATGCGCGTGTTCGGCCTAGGTGTGGCCGGAATCAACTATGCCAACGTCATCGTGATCAGCGCCTCGCTGTGGAGCGCCGCGTTCGCGCTGTTCCTCTATGTGTACGTGCCGATCCTGTGGGCGCCGCGGGCCGACGGCAAAGCCGGTTGAACGGGCGCTGCTAATGAATCCGGGAGTGAACTCATGAAGACCCTTGCAATCCGATGGCTGATGGGCGCGCTGGCGGGCGTCGTGCTGGGTGGGATCGTGCACGCGGCCGACCCAGCGGCGGAATCCACCGAGCCGGTCGGGTCGCCGATCCACGCCGTCCTGACCTCACCGCCGGAGGTGCCGCCAGCGACGCATCGCACCCAGCCGGCCAAGGTCATCGTCGAGCTCGAGATTCGCGAGGTACAGAAGGAGATCTCCGAGGGCGTGTACTACACGTTCTGGACATTCGGCGGGACCGTGCCCGGCAGTTTCATCCGCGTACGCGAGGGGGATACCGTCGAGTTTCATCTGAAGAACCATCCCGACAACAAGATGCCGCACAACATCGATCTGCACGGCGTCATCGGTCCCGGCGGCGGCGCAGCCTCGAGCTTCACCGCGCCCGGGCACGAATCCCAGTTCACGTTCAAAGCGTTGCACCACGGCATCTATGTGTATCACTGCGCGACCTCGCCGGTCGGCATGCACATCGGCAATGGCATGTACGGACTGATGCTGGTCGAGCCGCCGGAGGGGCTGACGCCGGTGGACCACGAGTATTACGTGATGCAGGGTGATTTCTATACGGTCGGCAAGTACCGGGAGAAGGGTCTGCAGGCGTTCGACATGCAGAAGGCGATCGACGAGAAGCCGACGTACGTGGTGTTCAACGGCAGTGAGAACTCGCTGGTCGGCGACCACGCGCTGACGGCCAAGGTAGGGCAGACCGTCCGGCTGTTCATCGGCAATGGCGGCCCGAACCTGGTCTCGTCGTTTCATGTGATCGGCGAGATATTCGATCGAGTCCGGTTCGAAGGCGGCACGATGTACCAGGAGAACGTGCAGACCACGCTGATCCCGGCCGGGGGCGCCGCGATCGCGGAATTTCACACGGTGGTACCCGGCAGTTTCGTGATGGTGGACCACTCGATCTTTCGCGCCTTCAACAAGGGCGCCCTGGCGATCCTCAAGGTGGACGGTCCGGAGAACAAGGCGATCTATTCAGGCAAGGAAATCGACTCGGTGTACCTGGGCGACAAGGCGAAGGACCTGAAGGTGGTCGCCCAGGCGGCAGCCGCGGCGAAGCAGGGGACGCTCTCGCTCGAGCAGCAGGTCAAGGCCGGCGAGGCGCTGTTCAATGGCACCTGCTCGGTCTGCCACCAGCCCAACGGCCAGGGCATCGAGGGCGTGTTCCCGCCGCTGGCGGGGTCGGATCTGCTCGCCAAGGATCCACATCGCGCCGTGCACATCGTGCTCAACGGCCTGTCCGGCACGGTCACCGTCAACGGCAAGGTGTTCAACTCGGTGATGCCACCGATGAGCCAGCTCAACGACGACGAGCTGGCGAACATCCTGACCTATGTGACGCATTCCTGGGGCAACCAGGGCTTCAGGTACTCGGCACAGGAAGTGGCGACGACACGCAGCAGCACCGCGCGGCCCGCGGGTGCGGCCAACTGACATGCGGCCGCATCGCCTGAGCCTCTGCCTGCTGATCGTCGCGGTCGCGATGGCCGCGCCGGGGCATGTGCGGGCCGATGAGCGTGTCAGGGTGGGCCCGGCCGATTTCACGCCGGTGCTCGCCCCGTCGCCGACCCGCAAGCGCGTGCACGTCGCGGCGCTGCGGCTCGACCGGCGCCCGGTGACTAACGCGCAGTTCCTGGCATTCATCGGCAGCCATCCGGAGTGGCGCCGCGACCGGGTGGCGGGGTTGTTTGCCGACACTGAATACCTGTCGCACTGGGCAGCGCCTGACCAGCTCGGCGATGACGTGCTGCCGGAGCAACCGGTGACCCGCGTGAGCTGGTACGCGGCGCGCGCTTACTGTGCGGCCGCGGGCGGCCGGCTGCCCGATTGGTACGAATGGGAACTGGCGGCCGCGGCCGACGAGAAGGTTGCCGACGCACGCTCGAGCGCCGCCTGGCGCACACGCATTCTCGACTGGTATTCAAAGCCCGCCACCGAACCGTTGGCCCGTGTTGGTCTGGGTCCGCCGAACCTGTACGGCGTGCAGGACCTGCACGGGCTGATCTGGGAGTGGGTCGAGGATTTCGGCACCCTGATGGTGAGCGGCGACAGTCGCGCGCAGGGCGATCCCGACAAGCTTGCCTTCTGCGGAGCCGGCGCGCTGAGCGCGCAGGACCGCGAAAATTATCCCATCCTGATGCGCATCGCGTTCCTGAGCTCGCTGGAGGCCCGGTCGACGGCCCGCAGCCTCGGGTTTCGCTGTGCTGCGGAGAAAGCGCGATGAAGACTTCAATCCGGGTATCCCTGGTCGGCCTGCTGGCGACCGCAGCATCGATCGCGGGCGCGCAGATGAACGCCATGGACAACATGCCGCCGCATCATCACGCGATGCTCGAGGCGGCCGAGGTGCCCGGCGACTCGCTGTATCGGCTGCAGATTCCGCTCCAGACCGCGGACGGGAAGCACATCGCATTGTCGAGCCTGCGCGGGCAGCCGTTGCTGGTTACGATGTTCTACACTCACTGCACCAGCATCTGCCCGCTGCTGACGGCCGATCTTCAGAAAATCGACGGCCAGCTCACGCCAGATCAGAGAACCGGTACCCGGGTGCTGATGGTGTCGTTCGACGCGCTGCGCGATACGCCGGCCGCGCTCAAGGGCTTCGAGCAGCTGCATCACATCGATGATCCGCGCTGGGTGGTCGCCCGGGCCAGCGCCGGTGACGTGCGGCTGCTGGCGGCGGCGCTCGGCATTCGCTATCGCGAACTGCCCGACCACAGCTTCAATCACTCCGCGGTGATCACGCTCGCCGATCGCGATGGGGTGGTGCGGGCGCGGGCCGTGGGCCTGGGAGGTGCCGACGCGCAGTTCCTCGACACGCTGCGATCTACCGCCGCAGCAGCACCAGCCAGCCGGCCGGATGGTGGGTGATCGCGACGCCGATCATGCATGCGAACGTCAGCAGTGCGGCCAGCAGCGCGACGCCGGTTGCGAGACGGGTGCGTCCGCGCCGCAATGCGACGATGCCGAGCACGATATAGAGCACCAACAACAGCACCTTGGCGGTCAGCCAGGCGTCAACCAACGGGTACTGGTGCAGAATCAGCATCAGCAGTATCGCCGCGCCCAGCAGCGTCGTGTCGATCAGGTACGAGCAGATCCGTACCGCGCGGTGGTTTGCGACGGCGAGGCCGCCGAGCCGCGCCAGACCTCGAAGCGTGAACAGGCTGCCCGACAGCGCGACGCAGCCGATGTGCAGCAGGCGAATCCCGGTGTAATGAGCGGCGAGCATGCGGGTGCCTGTAGCAGCGCGTGTCGTCAAGAATTGCCGGACAGTTTGATCCGCCGGTGGATTTCAATTCAGGCGACGCAGCCCGGGGGGCGTCGTCGGCTTGATCTGCAGCAGGACCGACAGCGGGCCCGGTTTCGCAATCAGATCGGCGAGCGTGTAGCGATCGAGCACCTGCAGGAATGCGGTCAGCGCCGCGCGGAATGCGTCCGCCAGATGACAGGCGGATTCGATGGTGCAGGTCTCGGCGCTGCGAAAACACGCCACCAGGCCGAAGTCCGGTTCCATGCGGCGCACCACCTCGCCGATATTGATCTGCGCCGGCATCCGGGCAAGTCGCAAACCGCCACCGCGGCCCCGAATCGTCTCGACGTAGCCGGCAACGCCCAGCTGATGCACGACTTTCATCAGATGGTGTTCGGAGATGTCGTAGACCTGCGCGATCTCGGCGATGGTCGCGAGCGTGCGCGGGCGCAGCGCGAGCCGGATCAGCACTCGCAGCGAGTAGTCGGTGTAGCTGGTCAGGCGCATTCGCATGGTCCCCGGGTCGAATCCAAAACAAACACTCCATGTAGAGCTTTAAGCTCGTGCAGCGCGCATGCCATACGCACTGATGCGTATGGCCGGGCATGTCCCGGCGTGTCATTGTTTTTATATCTATGTTCGAAGACGTAAGCGTCGACCGTCTGATGAGTACCGCCACGGTCTCGATCGACATCGAACAACCAGCCAGCACGATCCTGCGCCTGTTCGCGAGCTATCCGATCCATCACCTGCCGGTGCTCAGCGGCCAACAGGTGATCGGCATGTTGAGCTCCGCCGACGTGATGAAGCTTCAGGCGTTCCTGCCAAAATCCGCTAGCGTGAGCGAGCAATATCTGAACCAGCACGCGAGCGTCGCGACCCTGGTGCGCAAGCCGGTCATCACGATATCGGCGCACAGGCTGCTGTCCGAGGCGGCAAGGCTGATGTCAAGCCATGGCATCCATGCGCTGCCGGTGGTTGACGATCAGCAGCGGCTGCTCGGTGTCCTGACGACGACCGACATCATTCAGGCCGCGCTGCGGCCCCCGGACGAAGCCGCCAGCGCCTCGCGGCCGGACGGCCGCCCGGAGCCGCCAGACGTCCGGCAGAGCCCCGCAGAGTTCGACCGCGCGCTGGCGGAGGCGAAAGCCGCGATCGCCGCCGGGCGGGATGCCCAGGGCGTCGCGACCGCTCTGCTCGGATTGCAGCAGCGCCTGGGCCCACTCGAGCGCGTGCTGCAGGCCGCGGACCGCTATCTGAATCTCGGGCAGGATCCGCCGCTGGTCGCGATCTTGCGCAAGGCCATCACCGAAGCCAAGCGCGTGGTAAATCGCGATGGCTCCGAACCGCCCGCCCCGTTCGGCCTGGCCGGCGACTGACGCCGCAGTCCGTCAACCGGGGCGGGGCTGTCGCGCAACCGCGGCGCTCTCACGCCTATAATGGCAACCGGTTTTCAGCGGTGCTCCGGGCTCGATCGAACGATGCATCGCCCGCCGTCGAGCCGATTATTGCAGGAGAGTCCGACCATGATTCGTCGCTTCGAAAGTCTGATGCTGATCGTGCTGCTCGGGATCGCCGCCGCAGTGCCAGTGTCTGCCGCCGACAGCAAACCCGCCGCGAGCAATCACCAGCCCTATGACGATGAGGAAATCGCCAAGGCTGCTTCGGATTTCTTCAGCAATGGTGCCAAGGGGCTGTCCGATGTGCTGGCCAAGGTGCTGAAGGAAAAGGGCCGACCGATCGCGTATATCCGCGGCGAAGAGGTCGGCGGTGCGGTGGCGGTCGGGCTGCGCTACGGGCATGGCGAGCTGGTCTATAAAGGCGGCGGTGGCCGCAAGGTGTACTGGCAGGGCCCGTCGCTCGGCTTCGACCTGGGCGCCAACGCGGTCAAGGTGTTCGTGCTGGTCTACGACCTGCCCAATAGCGATGCGCTGTTCCAGCGCTTCCCGGGCGTCGAGGGCAGCCTGTATTTTGTCGGCGGCTTCGGCATGAACTACGTGCAACGCGATGGCATCTCGCTGGCGCCGGTGCGCTTCGGCGTCGGCTGGCGCCAGGGCATCGGCGTGAGCTACATGCACTTCACCCGCGAGAAGCACGTGAATCCGCTCTGAGTAGCGCGGCAGACGGGTCGGTATTGTCTTCGTATGCGCCCCGGTATACGAGCGCGTGACGATGGGAGGGACCCAACTGCAGTAGCGCGTGCCGCCGGTGCTGCCGGTGCACTCTTTGCCTGCGCGCTTGGGATCTGGGGCTGCGCCGGAACGGGACCGGTGCAGCCTGAGGCGACAGCCCCTTCGACGACAGCGACCAGCCCCGGCGTCCCCGGCGACGCGACAGCCGCGAAGCCGTCGGCAGCGAGCGCGACGACGCTCGATGACTCTGCCGCGTCAGGCGGTCAGCCGGCGCCGCCGGAGCCCGAGACCGGCACCAGCGCGGCGACCCGGGCCGCGCCGGCGGTTCCCGGCCCGGCCGCTCGACCGTCCGCCCCATCGGCGGTGCATCCCAGGACAGGCACGGTGGCATCGGCTGCCGCGGCCGCACCATCCGCGGCCAAGGCCGGACCATCGGGCACCGACGTTGCATCGCGTTCGAAGCCTGAGGCGGCTGCGGCGGTGACGCCGGTCGCATCGGCGCCGCCCGCGCCGCCCGCGCCGGTCGCGTCGCCACCGGCGCCACCGCTGGACCTCGCGGCGCTCAAGCAGCGGCTACGCGACACCAATGCAATCGGCGTGTTCACCAAGCTCGCCCTCAAGAACCAGGTGGATGACCTGCTGGGCCAGTTCCGCGACTATTATCGGGGCCAGGTGAAAATCACCCTGTCGCAACTGCGCCAGTCGTATGATCTGCTGGTCATGAAGGTGCTGGCGCTGTTGCAGGACAGTGATCCGGCGCTCGCCAGGGAAATCATCGGCTCCCGAGAGGCGATCTGGGGCCTGCTGGCGGACCCGCAGAAATTTGCGACTCTCTAGACCCGGGGTGGAGGACGACGGTGGATACGCGCCGACGACACGGACTGTGGATGGCCGCCGCGGCAGTGGCCGCGGCACCGCTGATTAACGGCGCCGATTCGCCTACGCTGGCCAAGGACCTGACCTCGGTGATCGCGCTGTTGGGCCTGCCTTGCGGCGAGGTGGTCAGCGTCGTTCACAAGGGCGACAACGATAACATCGCGACCTGCAAGGACGGCCACCGCTATCACGTATTCGTGAACGCCGATGGCCGCGTCGTGGCCCAGAAGCAATGATTGCGCAGGATAGGATTCCGGCAATCGCCGCCGACGACACTTAACTGCAAGGCTGTGTATTCCATGCATCGCCTCATCGTGCTGATGATTCTGACGATGGCCGCCGCGTCGGCGCGGGCGGACGCCTTGCAATGCGGCACCTCGCTCGTCAGCACCGGCGACACGCGCGATCAGGTGATCGCCAAGTGCGGCAATCCCGCGGACGTCGAGCGCAGCTCGGTGTTCGTGCCGGCGATGGCCTGGGTGAACGGCGTGCCCGTGGCGGCCGGCAATACCCTGATCGAGGTGCCGGTCGAGTTGTGGCTGTACAATTTCGGTCCCACCAAGCTGATGCGCCGCGTGCGTTTCGAGAGCGGCCGGGTGGTTGCGATCGAGATACTCGGCTACGGCTACGCTGCCAAGGTCGACTAACCGACGGTTTCGATTGATTTCAGAGCGAGTAACATGGCGCGGCTGGCGACGGGCCCGCAGTCAACCCACACTTTCGGAGGAATGGTCATGGCGAGCAAGCAATGGGTAATTCTGTGGGTGCTCGGCGCCAGCGGGGTAGCCATGGCGCTGACCCACGCCGGAGAGGCGACGCCCCAGCTCAACGTCAAGCTGGGACTGTGGGAAGTCGGCACCCATCCGCAAGTGAGCGGCAATCTGCCAATCACGGACGAGCAGCTGCAGAAACTGCCGCCCGAGCAACGCGCCAAATTCGAGGCCGCGATGCAGGCGGCGCTCGCACGCGGCGCGCAGCCGCGGCTGTTCAAGGAATGCATGACGCCCGAAAAGCGCTCGCGCGGCTTCAGCGCCGGCAGCGAGGAAGGCAAGGACTGCCAGAGCACCGTCATCACCAACACGGCCAGTGAGTTCGAAGCGCAGCGGAAATGTTCCAGCGAAGAGCGCAACCAGTCAACCAACGTGCATTTCCGGGTTGTCAGTCCGGACCACGTGACGGGCACCGTCATGATGGTAATGACGCGTGGTGGCAAGACCATGACGGTGAACAGCACGATGGAAGGCAAATGGCTCGGGTCCGATTGCGGCAGCGTCAAGGATTACGAGCTCGAGAAGACCGGGCCTTGAACCACCCGATCCTCGAACCGGCTCCGCCGTTCCAGCGCCGCGGCTGCATTCGGCCGGCCCTTACAGCAGATTGTTGGGCCAGATCATGGTGCGCCACATGTGGGCCACCGGTGAATTGTCGAACCCCAGCCCCTCGGCCGGCTGCCGGAAGTGCCGGCCGATGATGTCGGTGAATTCCTCCGGGTCAACCACCACGTTGGGGTCGAAGGCGTAGGCGTCGTTGAGCGTGATTAGCCGCGCGCTCATGTACCAGCGATGGCTGCGGGCCTGCTCATAGGCTTGCCGTATGTAGGCTGAAGGCTGGTACTCGGGTCCGAAATACTCCCGGTAGGCCTGCGGATAGCCGTAGCCGACCGACTCGTCCGGAAAGAAGCGCAGGGCCTGGTGATAACGCACGGCCCAGCTCACTTCCTCGCTGACATAGGGCTCAATCAATTGCGCACCCCAGTAGCCGTGATCGGTGCGTATCAGCGCGCCATTCGCGATGTCATGCAGCAGGCAGGCGAGAACGATCTTCTCCTCGAGTCCGGTTTGCAGCGCCAGCCGGGCGCTTTGCAGCAGATGATCGCGCGTGAACGCGCTGAATCGATAGCGGAAGAAATCCATCAGTTGCGGCTTTTCCGGCATCTTCGGCAATAGCGGGTTGTCGCCCATCATGAAGACGCAGTCGGGACCGAGCTGCGCCAGGTACTCGCGCTCGGCTTCGGGCTCGGCACGGCCGAGGGTTGCGATCGGGTGTGGCAGGATCAGGCGGCGGCGCCCGCCCTGCGCGGCGCTTGCAGCAGTGGGTGGCTCGCAGTTCGAATTGTTGCTCATGGCTCGCATGGTCTCGCGTGGATTACCGCCGAGCATTATGAACCACTGCAGTCCCGGCCGGTGCTCGCCGGTCGGTGCAGTTTTCCGCCGATCGTACCAAGGCGGGGAACGAGGGCGGTATCATTGACTAAAGTCACGTGCGCGATGCGCGAACCTCCAGGAACCCACATGAATCTCAAAGATTCCAGTCTGCTCAAGAGCCAGTGTTTCATCGACGGTCAATGGGTAGGCGCCGATGGTGGGGCGGTGCGCGAGGTGCGCAACCCCGCGACCGGGGATGTGCTGACCACGGTACCGTATGCCGGCGCCGCCGAAACGCGTCGCGCGATCGAGGCCGCCAGCCGCGCGTTTCCTGCCTGGCGTGCCAGGACCGCGGACGAGCGCGCGCGCGTGCTGCGCAGATGGTACGAGCTGATGATCGCGAATCAGGACGATCTGGCGCGACTGATGACCAGCGAACAGGGCAAGCCGCTGACCGAGTCGCGCGGCGAAATCGGCTATGCGGCATCGTTCATCGAATGGTTCGCCGAGGAGGCGCGTCGCATCGCTGGCGAAGTCATCGCCTCGCCATGGGCGGACAAGCGCATCATCGTGATCCGCGAGCCGGTGGGTGTCTGTGCCGCGATCACGCCGTGGAATTTCCCCGCGGCGATGATCACGCGCAAAGTGGGGCCGGCGCTGGCCGCCGGTTGCACCATCATCGTCAAGCCGGCGCTGCAGACGCCGTTGTCGGCGCTCGCCATGGTGGAGCTTGCGACGCGCGCGGGCGTGCCGGCGGGGGTGTGCAGCGTCGTGACCGGCGATGCGCGCGCGATCGGCGGCGAGCTCACCAGCAACCCAATCGTGCGCAAGCTGAGCTTCACCGGCTCGACCGAAACCGGCCGGACGCTCGCCGCGCAGTGCGCGCCGACCGTGAAGCGCATGTCGCTCGAGCTCGGCGGCAACGCACCGTTCATCGTGTTCGACGACGCCGACATCGACGCCGCAGTGGAAGGAGCCATGGTGTCGAAATACCGCAACACCGGCCAGACCTGCGTGTGCGCGAATCGCCTGCTGGTCCAGGACGGCGTCTACGAGGCGTTCGCGAACAAGCTGGCAGCCGCGGTAGGCAGGCTCAAGGTCGGCAATGGCCTGGAGGCGGGCATCGAGCAGGGGCCACTGATCGACATGCCGGCACTGACCAAGGTGGAGGCGCTGGTCGGCGACGCACTCGCTGCGGGTGCGCGCGCAATCGTTGGCGGCCGCCGGCACGCACTCGGACGCACCTACTATGAGCCCACGGTGCTGGCCGATGTGCGGCCCACGATGCGCCTCGCGCGCGAGGAGGTATTCGGACCTGTTGCGCCTTTGTTTCGCTTTAAACACGAGGCGGAAGCGATTTGTATGGCGAACGACACAGAATTCGGCCTGGCGGCGTACTTCTATGCGCGTGACGTCGGGCGCATCTGGCGTGTTTCCAGCGCGCTCGAGTGCGGTATAGTCGGCATCAACACTGGATTGATCAGCACCGCCGTGGCGCCGTTTGGCGGTGTGAAGCAATCCGGGATGGGGCGCGAAGGCTCACACCATGGCATCAACGAATATCTGGATCTGAAGTACCTGTGCCAGGGCGGCCTCGCTGAACGCGAGCCATCGAGCCGATAGTTGGGGATATCCGATAACCATTGCCGGAACGATGGTGAGGCGTTCGGGCTGCGGATATACTGACTGCGCCATGATCGCTTGCCACGGCTGGCGAGCGCTGAATTTCCAGTGGAGCGGCGGCGCCCTTGTTGATCCGGTTCCTGGTCGGCCTGAAAGGTGCAACCCCCGCATCACTGCGCCGAACTTGCAAGGTAACGGCGCCGCTCCATTTTTTATCCCGCTGTTACGCGGCGCGCGGCAATCCCAGTTCGTGCGCCACTGCCGGGTGTACCACCGCTCCGTGCACGATGTTCAGGCCGGATGCGAGCCCGGCATCCTCCGCCGTCGCGCGCTCCCAACCCTTGTCCGCGAGTGCCTTCACGTAGGGCAAGGTCGCATTGTTGAGCGCGAAGGCTGAGGTGCGCGGCAGCGCGCCGGGCATGTTGGTGACGCAATAGTGAATCACGCCGTCGACCACGTAGATCGGCGCCGCATGCGTCGTGGGTCGACTGGTCTGAAAGCAGCCGCCCTGATCGATCGCAATGTCGATCACCACCGATCCGGGTCGCATTCGCTTGATCATCGCACCGGTCACGACCTTGGGCGCCGCGGCACCGGGCAGCAACACCGCGCCGATCACCAGATCGGCATCGGCAAGCGCGCGCTCGATCGTGTCCGCGGTCGAAAACAACGTTCGCACCGCGCCATGGAATTGCGCGTCCAGTTCGCGTAGGCGACGGATCGAGCGATCGATCGCGGTCACGTCGGCACGCAGGCCATGCGCCATCTCGATCGCGTTGGTGCCGGCCACTCCGGCCCCGATCACGACTACTTTGGCCGGCGTCACGCCAGGCACGCCGCCCAGCAGCACGCCGCGGCCGCCGTTGCCCTGCTGCAGGTAATGGGCGCCCACCTGGACCGACATGCGTCCGGCCACTTCGCTCATCGGCATCAACAGCGGCAGCGAGCCATCGGCGGCGGTCACGGTTTCATAAGCAATCGCCACGCACTGCGATTGCAGCAGCGCCTCGGCCTGTGGACGATCCGCCGCCAGGTGCAGATAGGTGAACAGCACCTGGTCGCGCCGCAGGCGGGCGCATTCGCCGAGCTGCGGTTCCTTCACCTTGACGATCATCTGTGAGTCGCTGAACACGGCCTCGGCCGTCGGCGCGATCCGGGCACCGGCATTGCGGTAGGCCTCGTCGCTGCAATCGATGCCGGCGCCGGCGCCGCTCTGCACCAGCAGCTGGTGCCCCGCGGCGGTCAATTCGCGTACCGCGGCCGGGACCAGCCCGACGCGGTATTCATGGACCTTGATCTCCTTGGGGACGCCGATTCGCATTGCTTCTCTCCCGTTCGAGGTAGTGCACGCCCGGATGATGATTGTGAGCCAACGCTGCGGCATCCGATTGCAAAATAGACCATATTAAGGTCATAAAGTGGCAGATTCTTGCTTATACATAATGTATATTCGCTTAATATGTTACTTGACCGTGCAGATCGCAAGATTCTCCGTGAGCTGCAGCAGGATTCCAGGCAGTCCAATGCGGCGCTCGCGGCGCGTGTCGGGCTGTCCGAATCGGCCTGTCTGCGGCGCGTGCGCCTGCTGGAACAGGCCGGTGTGATCGAACGCTATACCGCGATGCTCAACCCGTCGAAGGTCGGGATCACCATCGGCTTCATCATCCGCATCACGCTCAAGGGTCAGACCGATCGCGACCTCGGCGCGTTCGAGCAGGCGGTGCAGGCGGTGCCGGAAGTCACCGAGTGCGACCTGACCACCGGCGAGTCGGATTACGTGCTGCGGGTGGTGGCACGCGACGCGGCCGATTTCGAGCGCCTGCACAGCAAGGTGTTGACCAAGCTGCCCGGCGTGGCGCGCGTCGACTCGAGCTTCGTGCTGCGCTCGGTGGTCAAGAATGCCGGCTTGCCGATCGACGGCTGATAGTAACAAATGAAACCAGTGTATAATGGGCGCGGGGAGCCGGCCGGCTCCCAGGTCACGGGGGTGATCCATGGGCCAGGATCTGCACGATAATCCGCTTGGCACCGACGGCTTCGAATTCGTCGAGTTCACCGGTCCCGATCCGCTCGCGCTCGGCCGGCTGTTCGAAGCCATGGGATTCACTGCCGTGGCCCGCCACCGCTCCAAGAACGTGCTGCGCTACAAGCAGGGCGACATCGATTTCATCCTGAACATGGAGCCGCGCGGCCAGGCCGCCGAATTTCGCGGCGCTCACGGACCATCGATCAATGCCATGGCGTTTCGTGTGCGCGACGCGGGCGCCGCGCTGCGGCTCGCGCTCGAGCGCGGCGCCCGCCAGGCCACCGGGTATGTCGGTCCGATGGAGCTGAACATCCCGGTCATCGAGGGCATCGGCGGCTCGTATCTTTACCTGGTGGATCGCTACGGCGCGCACGAGATCTACGACGTGGATTTCGTGCCGATTCCCGGTGCCGCGGCACGCGAGCAGGCTGCCGGCGCGGGGCTCACGTACATCGATCACCTGACGCACAACGTCAATCGAGGGAACATGAAGACCTGGGCGGACTTCTACCAGCGCGTGTTCAACTTCCGCGAGATCCGCTACTTCGACATCGAGGGCAAAGCCACCGGCCTGTTCTCGAAGGCCATGACCAGCCCGGACGGCAAGATCCGCATTCCGCTCAACGAGAGCCAGGACGACAAGTCGCAGATCGAAGAATTCCTGCACGACTACAAGGGCGAGGGCATCCAGCACGTTGCGCTCGGCACCGACGACATCTACTCGACGGTCGATCGGATGCGTGAACGCGGCGTGAGGTTCCAGGAGACGCCCGACTCGTATTACCAGGCGCTGGACGCGCGCGTTGCCGGCCACGGCGAGCAGCTCGAGCGTCTGCGCGAGCGGCGCATCCTAGTCGATGGCGCGCCGACCCAGGGGCAAGGCCTGCTGCTGCAGATCTTCACGCAGAACGTGGTCGGACCGTGTTTCTTCGAGATCATCCAGCGCAAGGGCAATGAAGGTTTCGGCGAAGGAAATTTCAAGGCGCTGTTCGAGTCGCTGGAACTCGATCAGGTGCGCCGCGGCGTGCTGTCGATCGATCCGGCCGCCGGCAAGGCGTCATGAGCCGCGCCGTGAAGCCGCGTGTGGGCGGGGGAGTGGCGCCGGACACGGCAGCGCGTGCGCACGACGAGCTCGCCTATCAGAGCGGGTTCGGCAATCATTTCTCGAGTGAGGCGCTCGCGGGCGCGCTGCCGCAACAGAATTCACCGCAGCGCGCGCCTTATGGCCTGTACGCGGAGCAGCTGTCCGGAACCGCGTTCACCGCGCCGCGCGCTGCCAATCGACGCTCGTGGCTCTACCGCATCCGGCCGGCCGTCACGCATCGTCCGTTCCGGCCGATGGACCAGGGCCGCATCTGCAGCGACTTCTCCGGGCTGATCACGCCGCCGAACCAGCTGCGCTGGAGCCCGCTACCGATTCCGGTCGAGCCGACCGATTTTGTCGCGGGCCTCGTGACACTGGGCGGCAGCGGCGATGCCCAGGCGCAGAACGGCTGCGCGATCCATCTCTATGCCGCCAACCGCTCGATGACGCGGCGCGCGTTCTACAGCGCCGATGGCGAACTGCTGCTGGTGCCGCAGCAGGGATGGCTGCTGCTCACGACGGAGCTCGGGCGGCTCAGCGTCGCGCCGCTCGAAATCGCGGTGATTCCGCGCGGCCTGCGCTTCCGGGTCGAGCTGGGCGAGGGCGCCGCGCGCGGCTATGTCTGCGAGAACTTTGGCGCTGCATTTCGTCTGCCGGACCTCGGCCCGATCGGCTCGAACGGGCTGGCGTGCGAGCGCGATTTTCGTGCCCCGGTCGCCTGGTACGAGGACCGGGACGAACCGCATGAGCTGGTCGCGAAATTCTGCGGGCGGCTGTGGGCCGCGCCGATGGATCACTCGCCGTTCGATGTGGTGGCCTGGCGCGGCAACCTGGCGCCCTACAAATACGATCTGCGCCGCTTCAACACCATCGGTTCGATCAGCTACGACCATCCGGATCCGTCGATCTTCCTGGTGCTGCAGTCCATCACCGATACACCGGGAGTGGACGGCGTCGATTTCGCGATCTTCCCGCCGCGCTGGCTCGCGATGGAGCACACGTTCCGCCCGGCATGGTTCCATCGCAATGTCGCCAGCGAGTTCATGGGGCTCATCGAAGGGGTGTACGACGCCAAGGCGGATGGCTTCCTGCCAGGCGGCGCCTCGCTGCACAACTGCATGAGCGGCCACGGTCCGGATGCCGCCACGGTCGACAGCGCCCGCCGCGCCGATACCACGCAACCGCAGCACATCACCGGCACCATGGCGTTCATGTTCGAGACGCGCTGCGTGATCCGCCCGACAGCATATGCGCTCGCGTCGCCGCTGCTGCAGGACGATTATTTCGAATGCTGGCAGGGACTACCCAAGCACTTCAATCCGCGGCAGCGCTGAGCCTGCCCGCCGACGAACCGCCATGGCACTGAACGAGACCCACGATCCGCTCCTGCACAGCTGGGTCGCGTCGGCCAATGCGCCGGGATCGGATTTTCCGCTGCAGAACCTGCCGCTCGGCGTGTTTCACCGCGCCGGCAGCGACGAGGCGTTTCGCGGCGGCATCGCGATCGGGGACCAGATACTGGACCTGGCCGCGGCCCTGGATGCGGATGCCTTCAGCGCGGCGCTCGTCGGATCGGTGGAGCAGCGCGCGGCGAGTGCGCGAGCTGCGGCGCTGGCGGCCCGGCCGGCACTGAACGAGCTGATGGCGGCCGGCCCGCCCGCCTGGTCGGCACTGCGGCTGGCGCTGTCGCGGCTGCTGCGCTCGGGCTCGGCTGCGCAGGCGACATTGCAGTCGTGCCTGCTGTCGCAGCAGCAGGCGCAGTACGCGCTGCCGGCGCGCATCGGCGATTACACCGACTTCTACACCTCGATTCATCACGCGAGCGCGGTCGGGCGACTGTTTCGTCCCGACGAGCCACTGTTGCCCAACTACAAATGGATGCCGATCGGCTATCACGGGCGCTGCTCCTCGATCGTGATTTCCGGACAGCCGTTTGCGCGCCCGTCGGGCCAGATCGTGGAGCGCGGGGCCGCGGCGCCGACCCTCGGGGCCAGCCAGCGACTCGACTACGAGCTCGAGCTCGGCGTGTTCATCGGATCGGGCAATGCACTCGGAACCCCGATTGGCATCGACGCTGCCGAGTCGAAGGTGTTCGGCCTGTGCCTGCTCAACGACTGGTCGGCGCGCGACCTGCAGGCCTGGGAATACCAGCCGCTCGGTCCCTTCCTCGGCAAGAATTTCGCCACCAGCATTTCGCCCTGGATCGTGACGCTCGAAGCCCTCGAGCCGTACCGTGTGCCGTGGATCCGCCCCGCCGGGGATCCGCAACCGCTCGCGTACCTGGATTCGAAGGATCTGCGCGCGCGCGGCGCGATCGACCTGCAACTGGAGGTGTGGCTCGAGACCGAAGCGATGCGCCGGGCGGGGCAGGGGCCCTGCCGGCTGTCGCACAGCAACTTCAGGCAGGCCTACTGGAGCATCGCGCAGATGGTCGCGCATCACAGCGTCAACGGCTGCAACCTGCAGCCGGGCGATCTGCTCGGCACCGGCACGCAGTCGGGCCCGGGGACCGGCGAGGCAGGGTCGCTGCTGGAGTTGTCGGAGGGCGGGCGGCGGCCGCTGACATTGCCGGACGGTGAAACGCGCCGATTCCTCGAGGACGGTGACGCCGTCATCATGCGTGGCTGGTGCGAGCGCGCGCAGGCGGCGCGTGTCGGATTCGGCGAGCTGGTCGGACGCGTGCTGCCGGGCACGCATTGAGGCGACGCCGATGCTGAAGCTCTACACGTACTTTCGCAGCTCCGCGGCCTTTCGGGTACGCATCGCGCTCAACTACAAGGGCCTGCCGTACCAGGCCGTGCCAGTACACCTGCTGCGAGACGGCGGCGAACAGCACTCGGCGGCATTCGCCGGGCGTAATCCCGCGCGGTCGGTGCCGGTGCTCGAGGACGGCGCGTTCGCACTGACGCAATCGCTCGCGATCATCGAATACCTGGAGGACACCCATCCGGTGCCGGCGCTGCTGCCGCGGGAGGCGGCTGCGCGCGCCCGTGTGCGCGCGCTGGCGATGAGCATTGCCTGTGACATCCATCCGCTCAACAACCTGCGGGTACTGCGCTACCTGAAGGCGCCACTGGCGATCGACGAGCAGGGGCGCGCGGAATGGTCGCGCCATTGGATCGCACTCGGATTCGGTGCGCTCGAGCGCCTGTTGCAGCAGGGCGGCGGTGCCGGGGCCTGTTGCTACGGCGACACGCCGACGCTGGCCGATTGCTGCCTGATCCCGCAGGTGTTCAATGCGCAGCGCGTGAATTGCCCGCTCGAGCCGTTCCCGACCATCCAGCGGATCCACCGGCACTGCATGCAGCTGGAATCATTTGCGCGCGCGGCGCCGGGAGCGCAGAGCGATGCCGAGTAGCGGCGAGGAGCGACTGCGCCTGCAGGACTTTCTGCCGTACCGGCTGTCGGTAGCGGCCAACGCGGTATCGCGCCACATCGCCCGGGCCTATGAACACCAATTCGCTCTCAAGAACCCGCAGTGGCGTCTGCTGGCGGTGCTGGCCGACGAGGGGCCGATGACGCCGCAGATGCTGTGCGGTCGCACGGTCATGGACAAGGTGACGGTGATGCGCGCCGCGCAGGGTCTGCTGCGCCGTCGCCTGGTCCGGCGGCTCGTCAATCCGCAGGACGGACGCTCGCACCGGCTGCTGATCACGGCCGGCGGCAAACGCCTCTACCGTCGCATCGTGCCACTGGCCCGCGCCTACGAAGCGC
Source organism: uncultured Gammaproteobacteria bacterium (assembly GCA_963701975.1). GTDB lineage: Bacteria > Pseudomonadota > Gammaproteobacteria > Steroidobacterales > Steroidobacteraceae > FEN-1191. The sequence goes on along the minus strand of OY969692.1, from coordinate 143,943 downwards.
AGCTGCTGGCCGGCATCGGTGGCCGCGAGATCGATCGTTTCCGGCAGCTGCTGCGGCGGATCGAGCAGGCGGCAAGCGCACGGCCGTGAAGGCTGAAGCCGCGCGCAAATGTGACCGCGTGTGCGCATTAAATGATTTTAATCTTCCGACCATGTCGATTTAATCGCCCGGCCCGTAGCCTGCCCCAGGTGACAGCCAAATACCTGATAATCCAGGCCGGCCACGCCTGCCTGCTGCTGAGCCTGGGGTTCGCTACGCTCGGCTGCAGCGTCGGGCCGGCGTATCGTCACCCGCAAGTCGCCACGCCTGCCAGCTGGCAGAACACGCTGCCGAACGCGAACACCGAATGGCCCGCGGCCGACTGGTGGCATGGGTTTGGCTCGGCGCAGCTCGATGCCTATATCGCACGCGCTCAGGCCGGCAACGACGACATTGCCGCCGCCATTGCGCGCATACGCCAGGCGGACGCGCAGGCACGCATCGCCGGGGCGGCGCTGCTGCCGACGCTCGATGCGGGCGCGAGCGCGAGCCGCCAGCGCCAGCGACCCATCACCGGCGCAGTGCCGATTACCTACAACCAATACTCACCGCAACTGACCGCCAGCTACGAGCTCGATTTCTGGGGCAGGAATCGTGCCGCGCGCGACGCTGCGGTGGCGGCCGCGCAGGCGAGCCGCTATGACCGCGAGACCATTGCGCTCACCGTGGTGACCAGCGTGGCGCTCACCTATTTCGAAGTGCTCGAGCAGCACGACCGGCTCGAGGTCGCGCGCGACGATCTCGCCAACGCACAGCACGTGCTCAGCGCGCTGGAACTGGAGCAGGATGTGGGCACCGCGACCGCGCTCGATGTGGCGCAGCAGGCCACGACGGTAGCGACACTGAATGCCTCGATTCCTCCGCTGCAGCAGCAGTTGCAGCAGAACATCGACGCGCTCGCAATCCTGCTGGGCCAGGTGCCCGAGGGCATCGACGTCGGCGCGGGCAGCCTCTCGCAGCTCACGCCGCCGCCGATCACGGCGGGCCTGCCGTCGCAGCTGCTGGCGCGGCGTCCGGATGTGGCGCAAGCCGAGGCGCTGCTGATGGCGGCCAACGCCAATATCGCGGTGGCGCGGGCCGCGTATTTTCCGAGCATCGACCTGACCGCGAACGGCGGTTACGCCAGCACTGCGCTCAATACACTGCTGCTGCCCGAGAGCCGCGTGTTCGCGCTCACGGCCGACGTCGCCCAGAACATATTCGATGCCGGGGCGCGCCGTGGCCAGGTCGAATACTCGCGCGCACGTTACGCCGAGCTGCTGTCGGACTATCACAAGACCGTGCTGACCGCGCTCGGCAATGTCGAGGACGCGCTGGTAGCGGTGCAGCAGACCTCGGAGCAGGAGCTGCGGCAGCAGCAGGCGGTCGACAAGGCGCGTCGCGCGTTCGAATTCTCGCAACTGCAGATGCAGGCCGGCACCACCAACGTGTTGACCGTGCTCAATACCGAAACTGCGCTGTTTACGGCTCAGGACACGCTGGTGCAGGTCAAATATCAGCACCTGCAGGCGCTGGTGGACCTGTTTCAGGCGCTCGGCGGCGGCTGGCGACAGACACAGGCGGCCCCATGAGCGGCTCTGGCGACAAGCGCCCCGAAAACGCCCCTGAGGGCGGCCCCGGTCGCGCGCCGGCCACACGGCATCGCCGGATATTGCTCGGGATCGTCGCCGTGCTGCTGATCGCAATCGGCTGGGGGTGGCTGGCGCGCAAACCCGCCGCGGCTGCCGGGTCGGCCAAAGGCCCGACTGCGGTGGCGGTCGAGACCGCCGTGGCGACGCGCCGCGATGTGCCGGTGTACCTGGAAGGGCTGGGCAATGTGCAGGCGTTCTACACGGCGAAGATCACTGCGCGCGTCGACGGTCAGTTGGAGCGTGTCGGCTTCGTCGAAGGTCAGCTGGTCAAGAAGGGCGATCTTCTGGCGCAGATCGATCCGCGTCCGCTGCAGGCCGCGCTCGACCAGGCCAGGGGCACGCTCGCCAAGGACCAGGCGCAGCTGGAAAGCGCCGAGCGCGACCTGGAGCGCTACCAGGTGCTGGCCCCGCAGAATCTGACCAGCCGACAGGTGCTCGATACGCAGCGTGCGCTGGTCTCACAACTGCAGGCGCAGCTGCAGGTCGATCGGGCGACGATCGACAATGCGCGCACGCAGCTCGAGTACGCGACGATCACCGCGCCGTTCGCGGGCCGCACCGGCATCCGCCTGGTCGACCCGGGCAACATCGTGCACGCCGCCGACACCACCGGCATCGTCGTGGTCACGCAGATCCAGCCGATCTCGATCGTGTTCACGTTGCCCGAGGACGCGGTGCCGCAGATCAACCAGGCACTGGCCGCCGGTGAAGTCGCCGTCGCGGCGCTGTCGCGCGACGATCGCACGCAGCTCGATACCGGAACCCTGACGCTGGTCGACAACCAGATCGATCCGTCGACCGGCACGGTGCGCCTGAAGGCGACTTTCGCCAACGCGTACAATGCGCTCTGGCCGGGACAGTTCGTCAACGTACGCGTGCAGCTGGCGCAACGACAGGGCGTGGTGACCCTGCCGACGGTCGCGGTCGAGCATGGGCCCGACGGCCTGTTCACCTATGTGGTCAAGGCGGACTCCACGGTCGAGGCGCGACCGATCAAGACCGCCGAGGACAGCGGCGGCGTCACGGTCGTGACCGACGGGCTGCAACCGGGCGAGCGGGTCGTGACCAGCAATCAATATCGGCTGCAGCCGGGTGCGCCAGTACACAGCCTTGCGGCGGCCAATGAGGCGGCCGGTCCGCCGCCCGCGCCATCGCAGGACGCCGACGCACAGGGGAGCAAGGTCGCGCACCGACTGGCGCCATGAACATCTCCGAGCCGTTCGTCAGGCGCCCGATCGCGACCTCGTTGCTGATGGGCGGCATCCTGCTGCTGGGGCTGGTGGCGTTCCCGCTGCTGCCGGTGGCGCCGCTGCCGCAGGTGGACTTTCCGACGCTGCTCGTGTCCGCGCAGTTGCCCGGTGCGAGCCCTGAAACCATGGCCTCCTCGGTGGCGACGCCGCTGGAGTACCAGTTCGCACAGATACCCGGCCTGTCGCAGATGACCTCCACCAGCGTACTAGGCACCGCGCAGATCACGCTGCAGTTCGGGCTCGATCGCAACATCAACGCCGCCGCCCAGGACGTGCAGACCGCGATCGATGCCGCCGGCGGGCAGCTGCCGAAGAACCTGCCGAGTCCGCCCACCTACAAGAAGGTCAACCCGGCCGATTCGCCGATCCTGATACTCGCAGTGCACTCCGACGTGATGCCGCTCACCGCCGTGGACAATTACTGCGAGACCGTGATCGCGCAGCGATTGTCCCAGATTTCCGGCATCGCATCGGTGACGCTCGGCGGCCAGCGCAAGCCCGCGGTGCGTGTGCAGGTGGATCCGGCCAAGATCGCCGCCCTCGGCATCCAGCTCGAGGACGTAGCCACCGTCATTGGCCAGGCCACCGTCAACGCGCCCAAGGGGTCGATCAACGGTGAGCTGCACAGTTTCGCGATCTACGACAACGATCAGCTGCTGCAGGCTGCGCCGTGGAACGACATTATTGTCGCCTACAAGAATGGCGCGCCGGTGCGAATCCGCGATATCGGCGTGGCGGTCGACGGGCCCGAGAACGTCCAGATGCTCGGCTGGCAGAACGACAAGAACGGCATTTTGCTGTTGGTGTTCAAGCAGGCGGGCGCCAACGTCATCGACGTCGTGTCACGAGTCAAGCGCCAGCTGCCGCAGATCCTGTTGTCGGTACCGCCCTCGATCAAGGTCGATCAGGTGGTGGATCGCACCACGACCATCACCGCCTCGGTGCGTGACGTGGAATTCACGCTGATGCTGACGATCGCGCTGGTAGTGATGGTGATCTTCCTGTTCCTGCGCACCGCCTGGGCAACGATCATCCCGGGCATCACCGTGCCGCTGTCGCTGCTGGGAACCGCGGCGCTTATGTACGTGGTCGGCTACAGCCTCGACAACCTGTCGCTGATGGCGCTGACGATTGCGGTCGGGTTCGTGGTCGACGATGCGATCGTGATGCTCGAGAACATCTACCGGCACATCGAGGACGGCATGTCGCCGCTCGAGGCGACGCTCAAGGGCTCGCGCGAGATCGGTTTCACGATCCTGACAATCAGCATTTCGCTGGTGGCGGTATTCATCCCGCTGCTGCTGATGGGCGGCATCGTCGGGCGACTGTTCCGCGAGTTCGCGGTCACGGTCACGATGACGATCGCGGTATCGGCGTTCGTCGCGCTGACGCTGTCGCCGACCATGTGCGCGCTGTTTCTGCGCAACGAAAAACAGGCGCAGCACGGACGGCTGTATCTTGCGATCGAGGCCGGGTTCGACCGGATGCTCTCGCTCTACACGCGCGGTCTCGACTTCGTGCTGCGGCATCAGCGCGCCACGCTGATCACGTTCGTCGCGACCGTCGCGCTCACGATCGTGCTGTACGTGCTGATACCGAAGGGTTTCTTCCCGCAGCAGGACACCGGCGTCATCCTCGGCCTGTCGGATGCACCGCAGGACATTTCATTCGAGGAGATGGTTCGACGCCAGCACCTGCTGACCGACGTGCTGGCGGGCGATCCGGCCGTCGAGAGCTGGGCAACCGCGATTGGCGGCAGTCGCCCGATCGACAATGGGTTCGTCGCGGTAAGTCTGAAACCGCGCGACCAGCGCTCGGACGCCGCCGATGAGGTGATCGCCCGATTGCGCCGCAAGATCGCCCACGTGCCGGGCGCGACCCTGTTTCTTCAGGCGGCGCAGGACCTCAACGTCGGCGGCCGCCTGGCGCGTACGCAGTACCAGTATACGCTGCAGGATGCGGACCTGAACGAGCTCAACGAGTGGGCGCCGAGATTGCTGGCGCAGCTGCAGAAGCTGCCGATGCTGCGCGACGTTGCCACGGATCAGCAGACCAACAGCTCAATGCTGTCGTTGACCATCGATCGCGACCAGGCGGCGCGTTTTGGCATCCAGCCATCCCTGATCGACCAGACTCTGGATGATGCCTTTGGGCAACGGCAGGTGACGCAGTATTTCACGCAGCTCAATGCCTACCACGTGATCCTGGAGGTCACGCCGTCGCTGCAGGCCGATCCGCAGACGCTGTCGAAGATCTACGTCAAATCGACGATCACCGGCCAGATGGTACCACTGTCGACGTTCGTCAAATTCGACACGCAGCACGTGACCTTCCTGTCGATCAATCACCAGGGTCAGTTCCCCGCGGTTACGCTGTCTTTCAATCTCGGCCCCGGGGTGGCGTTGGGCGACGCGGTGAATGCAATCAACAAGGCGGCGGCGTCAATCGGCATGCCGTCGGCGATTATCGGGAGCTTCCAGGGCACGGCGCAGGCGTTTCAGAGCTCGCTCAAGACCCAGCCCTACCTGATTCTGGCGGCGCTGGTCGTGGTCTACATCATCCTCGGCATGCTGTACGAGAGTTACATCCATCCGCTGACCATCCTGTCGACCCTGCCCTCAGCCGGTGTCGGGGCACTGCTGATGCTGCTGCTGTTCCATTTCGACCTGTCCGTGATCGCACTGATCGGCATCATCCTGCTGATCGGCATCGTCAAGAAGAACGGCATCATGATGGTCGACTTTGCGCTGCAGGCGGAGCGCGAGCAGCATCTGTCCCCGGAGGCCTCGATCCGCCAGGCCTGTCTGCTGCGCTTCCGGCCGATTATGATGACGACCATGGCGGCGCTGCTCGGAGCGCTGCCGCTGATGCTCGAGCATGGCACCGGTTCCGAACTGCGCCAGCCGCTCGGGTACACCATGGTCGGTGGATTGATCCTGAGCCAGGCCTTGACACTGTTCACGACTCCGGTGATCTATCTGTATCTGGACCAGTTCACCGGCCAGCGGCGCCATGCACGCGCAGCGGAGGTGGCCGCGGCCGGGCGCGGCGGGCCGTTGGTCCAGGGAGCGTCATGAAGGTTCTGCTGGTCGAGGACAATGAACGCGTGACCCAGTTCGTGGTGAAGGGTCTGCAGGAGGCCGGGCATACCGCCGATCATGCGGCCAACGGCCGCGACGGCATGTTTCTTGCCGCCAGCGAGCCGTACGACGTCATCATCATGGATCGGATGTTGCCCGGCGACATCGACGGCCTGGACATCATCGAAGCGCTGCGCAAGTCGGGCAAACGCACGCCGATCCTGATCCTGAGCGCGCTATCCGAGGTGGACGAGCGCATTCGCGGGTTGCGCGCCGGCGGCGACGACTACCTGACCAAGCCGTTCGCGTTCGGCGAGCTGCTGGCGCGTCTCGACGCGCTGACGCGACGCGCCCAGGGCGAGAGCGCGCAGACGAAGCTCGAGGTCGCCGATCTGCGGGTGGACCTGCTGACGCGCAAGGTCACGCGCGGCAACCGCAGCCTCACGCTGCAGCCGCGGGAATTCAAACTGCTCGAGTACCTGATGCGGCACGCGGACCAGGTGGTGACGCGCACCATGCTGCTCGAGAACGTCTGGGACTATCATTTCGACCCGCAGACCAACGTGGTCGATGTGCACATCAGCAAGCTGCGACAGAAGATCGACGCCGACTTCGAGCGGCCGCTGCTGCGTACGGTGCGTAACGCCGGCTACACGCTGACCTCGCATGACTGACGGGCCGACGTCGTGAAGTTCCTGCGCTCCTCAGCCCTGACGCTGGCGGTCGGCTACATCAGCCTGGGATTGGCGGCGCTGGCGCTGTTTGCCGCACCGCTGTGGTACGCCTGGCGAGTCACGATTCAGGAGGGGCGCAACGAGATCCTGCAGTCAGACGCGCTGCGCCTGACCGAGGTGTTCCGGCGCGAGGGCGCACCCGGGCTGATCAGCTACATCAATACCCGCGTCGGCATGCAGATTGCCGGCGAGCGCCAGCTGTTGCTGGCCGATGCGGCACTCAAGCCGCTGGCCGGCAATGTCGCGGCCTGGCCGGCCAGTGTTCCCTCCAGGGCCGGCACCTACACGGTCCGGCTCGAACTCGGCAACCGCATGACGGATGTCGCCGCGGTGCACGCGATCCTGCCCGGAGGCTATCACCTGCTGGTGGGTCGCGATATGGCGCGCTACACCCCGCTGGAGCACCGCTTCTGGTACGCGCTGGCGAGCGCGGTCGCAATTCTGTCGGTGCTCGGCGCCTTCGGCGGCATCCTGATCCGGCGCGCATTGATGGCGCGGATTCACGGCATCCGCCAGACGGTGTCGGCGATCATCCAGGGCGACCTGAGTCATCGGCTGCCGACGCACCGCAGTGCCGATGAGCTCAACACGCTGTCGCAGACCATCAACGGCATGCTCGATCAGATCGAGCAGCTGGTGCACGGCATACGCAATGTGTCGAATTCGATCGCGCACGACCTGCGCACACCGCTGGCCGAGCTGCGCTCGCGCCTCGAGGAGCTGGCGCTGACCAAGCCGTCGGCCGACCAGACCTTCGCCGAGATCGATGCCGCGGTGGCGGACGTCGACCGGGTCATCCGCATCTTCAACGCGCTGCTGCGGCTGGCGGAGATCGACAGCGGGCTGCGTCGCTCCGGCTTCGTGCCGGTGGATGTGGCCGCTGTTGCCGCCGCGGCGGTCGAGTTCTACCAGCCGGCCGCGGAGCTGCGCGGCTCGACCTTGTCCCTGGAGAGCAGCGCGCCGGCGCTGATCCGCGGCGATCCGGTGCTGCTGGCCCAGGCGCTCGGCAATCTGATCGACAACGCGGTCAAGTACACGCCCGAGCACGGCACGATCACGGTCGGCGTCCGGCGCAGCAATGAGGGCAGTGTCGAGATCGTGGTGGCCGACAGCGGGCCGGGCATTCCCGAGAGCGAGCGAAGCAGGGCAGTCGAGCGCTTCTACCGCGGCGATGCAAGTCGCTGTACGCCCGGCGTCGGTCTGGGGCTGAGCCTGGTCGACGCGGTGGCGCGCCTGCACGGCAGCGAGCTCAGGCTGGAGGATAATCATCCCGGCTTGCGCGCGGGCATCATCCTGAATCAGGATACGCAGCAGATCACACGCGCCGCGCGTGCCAGCAGCGAAGAGGGAGAATTTCGACATGAGCCTGTCTATCCATGACGCGTCGGTCCCGGTCCTGGTGCGCGCACTCGGAAACCTGGCGGGGGTTCTCGAAAAAGGCCGGCTGCATGCCGAGAGCGAGAAGATAGATCCCGCGGTGCTGCTGGGAATGCGGCTGTATCCGAATATGTTCGCCTTTACGCGCCAGGTGCAGGTCGTTTCCGATACCGCCAAGGGTTGCATGGCACGCCTGGCCGCGGTCGAAGCGCCGAAGTACGAGGACACCGAGTCGAGCTTCGCGGAGCTCAAGCAGCGCATCGACAAGACGATCGCCTACGTCAAGGGCTTCGAACCGCGCCAGCTGGAGGGGGCCGAGGGCCGCGCGGTGGTGCTGAAATTTCCGAACAACACGCTGAATTTCAACAGCGGCTGGGACTATCTGCTGACGTTCGTGCTGCCGAACCTGTACTTCCACAGCAGCACCGCCTACGACATCCTGCGTCACGCGGGCGTCAAGCTCGGCAAACCCGACTTCCTGGGCAAGGTCGGCTGAGGGCGCGATACCCGCGGGGGCAGCGCCCCGTCACGGAATGACAGTGTGGTAACGGTTACGTAACATACTGTCACCGTGTTCGACTCTCCGATCTTCGTCTGCGGCCACAATGGCCTTGTCGGCTCCGCGATCGCGCGCCGGCTGCGTGCCGAGGGCGCTAACCGCCTGCTGCTGCGCACGCGCAGCGAACTGGATCTGCAGCGGCAGGCGGATGTCGAGCGCTTCTTCGCCGAGCAGCGGCCACAGTACGTGTTCCTGGCCGCGGCCAAGGTCGGTGGCATCGAGGCCAATCGCAGCCACCCGGCGCAGTTCCTGCGCGATAATCTGCAGATTCAGACCAATATCATCGATGCGGCGCAGCGTCACGGCACGCGCAAGCTGCTGTTCCTCGGTTCGAGCTGCATCTATCCGCGGCTGGCGCCGCAGCCGATGCCGGAGGACTGCCTGCTCACCGGGCCGCTCGAGCCGACCAATCAGTGGTATGCGATCGCGAAGATCGCCGGCCTGAAGATGTGCCAGGCCTATCGGCGCGAGTTCCAGTTCGATGCCATCTGCGCGATGCCGACCAACCTGTACGGGCCCGGCGACAATTTCAGCCTGGTCGACTCGCACGTGCTGCCGGCGCTGCTGCGCAAATGCCATGAAGCGAGGCTGCGGCAGGCCGACGCGGTCGAGGTCTGGGGCAGCGGCGCGCCGCGGCGCGAGTTTCTGCACGTGGATGATCTGGCCGATGCCTGCGTCTTTCTGATGCGCCAGTACAGTGACGAGGCCCCGGTCAACGTTGGCTGGGGCACCGACATCAGCATCGCGGAGCTCGCGCGCCTGGTGGCCGATACGGTCGGGTTCAGGGGTGAGCTGCGCTTCGATCGATCAAAGCCCGACGGTACGCCGCGCAAGCTGCTCGATACCTCGCGGCTGAGCGCGCTCGGCTGGCAGCCGAAGATCGCGCTCGAAGCCGGGCTGGCGTCGACCTACGAATGGTTTCGCGCCCACGAGGAGCAGCTGCGGCGCTGATGGCTGGCGGCCCGAACTGATGCTTCCGCGCTGATTTCGCAGTAGAATTCCCACCCCGCATCGCTTGCATCAACCACTCGTGAAAAGGATCGACCAGTGAAGATCAATGTTGCAGTTCTGACCATTCTGGCAGTGACCCTGTCGGCCGCCCCGGTGATCGTGGCGGCGGCAGGCAGCTCGAGCTCGGGCGGCGCCAGCTCCTCGTCCTCGGGGTCTTCTGGCTCCGGCTCCCACCACCATCATCACAAGCACAAAGGCGGCGGCTCGAGCAGCAGCAGCAGCTCCGGAGCGTAGCAGCTCGTTTTGCCGCGGCAGCCGGAACCGGTGCTGGCTGCCGCGGCGCTGCCTGGCCCGAACCGAACAGCGCGCGCGTTATCGGGCCTCGCCGGGTTCGAGCTTGGCGTTGAGTGAGATCTCGGCCCGCAGCAGGCGCGAGACCGGGCAGTTGGCCTTGGCATCGGCCGCGATCTGCGCGAATTGTTCCGCACCGATGCCGGGAACCCAGGCTTCGTTCTCGAGATGCACGCTGGGCACGGTCCAGGTGCCGCCCACGAACTCCAGCGACACCGTTGCCTGCGTCGCCAGGCGCTTGGGTGTGAACCCCGCCTTGCCGAGACTTGCCGATAGCGCCATCGTGAAGCAGCCGGCGTGAGCCGCGGCAATGAGCTCCTCCGGATTGGTGCCCTGAGCGCCGTCGAAGCGCGTCGCAAAGCTGTAAGGCGTGTCCTTCAGCACTCCGCTGTGGGTCGCCAGCGCGCCGTGTCCGCTTTTGAGATCGCCGGACCAGATGGCCGATGCGGTTCGCTTCATGGGAATGCTCCTCGGATTGCGCGCGACGATTGGTGCCCCCGACGACTGTACTGCTAGAGTCGCGGCAACGCCAAGGGTGATGCGATGGATGAGCCGAACTGGCTGTTATGGGCCCGGGAACTGCAGGCCATTGCGCAGACCGGCCTGAGCTTCTCCAACGATCCGTACGATCTCGAGCGCTATCAGCGGCTGCGCGCGATCGCGGTGCAGATGCTGGCGTCGGGCTCCGGCGCGCCGCTCGAGCGCATCAGCGCTCTGTTCGAGCAGGACCTCGGCTATCCGACGCCCAAGGTGGACGTTCGCGGAGCCGTGTTTCGCGAGGAGCGGATCCTGCTGGTGCGTGAGATCAGTGACGGCCGCTGGACGCTGCCGGGCGGCTGGGCGGATGTGAATCAAACCGCGCGGGAATGCGTCGAGCGCGAGATCCAGGAAGAATCCGGATTCGAAGCCCGGGCGCTGAAGCTCGCTGCGGTCTGGGACCGCCGCCGCCAGGGCAACGTCAGCAGCCATCCCTATTCGATCTATAAGCTCTTCTTCATCTGCGAGCTGATCGGCGGGGCCGCAAGCCCGAGCATGGAGACCAGCGCGGTCGAATTCTTCCGTCTCGATCAGCTGCCGGAGTTGTCGCTCGGGCGCGTAACTCCGGCGCAGATCGCGCGCATGTATGAACACCGGCGCAACCCGGCGCTGATGACCGAGTTCGATTGATCCGGACGGCTCGCGCGCCGCATAGTTCGTCCATGACCCGTGAACTTGCGCGCCGAGCCTCGCACCGCGCCCGCTGCTCATGGCTGCTGCTGGCGGCGGCACTGACGGCGGCAGCCGGGTCTGTCCCGCTGGTGGCCGGCGCGGCCGCGGCGAGCCCCGCCGCCAGCCGATCGGAGCGTATGGCGGCGCCGTCGGCGGTGCCGGCGGCGCGGCCGGCACCGCACTATCTGAGGCCCGGGCAGGTCGATATCGTCACGCTGCTGCCGCCGCCGCCGGCCGCGGATTCGCCGGCGCAGCAAACCGATCTGCAGGCAGTGCTCGATGCGCAGCGCGCTGCGCGCGACGACGCCACGCTGGCGCACTCGATCGCGGACGTGGAGATGAGCTGCGCGCGCATATCGGATGTGCTCGGCGATGGGCTGACCTCGGCGCGCAATGCCCGGGTGCTCGAATTCCTGAACCGCGCGGCGCGAGAGGGCGCTTCGATTGCGGGGCCGGCCAAGAGCTACTGGAAGCGCGCGCGGCCCTATGCGTACAGCGGCGAGGTCAAGCCCCTGGGTGACATGTCGCCGGACTGGAACGCGGCACCCGCGATGGCAGGGGGTACCCGTTACGGCACCGGGCGGGACCAGGCCGCCGAAGTGCTGGCGCACTCCTCTTATCCGAGCGGTCATGCGACGTTCGGCACGGTGTGCGCGATTCTGCTGGCGGCCATGGTGCCGGAGCAGCGCGACGCACTGTTCACGCGCAATCGCGACTACCAGCACTCCAGGATGGTGCTCGGCGCGCATTTTCCGACCGACCTGGAAGCCGGGCGCATCGCCGGAACCGTGGCGGCGCAGCTGCTGCTGCAGAACCTGAGGTTCCAGCGCGATCTGGCCGCAGCGCGATCGAGCCTGCGTGCGGGGCTCGGACTGCCGGCCGCATCGCCCGACCTGCAGCCGCAGCCCATATATAAGAGTGGACCCTGAGATGCGCGCGGCGGCCGCGGCGCGGGCGCCGGCCCTGCGCGACATCGCTAAGCGGCGCGAGCCACGCCACCCGAGCGCTGCAGCACCGGCTGCTCGAGGCGGGCGTCGGTCCAATGCCACAACTGCAGCTCGCCACTGCGGGATTCGATCAGCGCCGAGCAGCTGTCGACCCAGTCACCGTCGTTGCAGTAGAGCACGCCGTCGATGTCGACCATCTCGGGCCGATGAATGTGGCCGCAGACGATGCCATCGAGTCCGCGGCGGCGCGCCGCGTGCGCTGCGGCGGCCTCGAAGCTGCGCACGTAGCTCATCGCGTTGCCAACCCGGCACTTGAGATAACCCGCAAGCGACCAGTAGCCGTAACCCAGCCGGTGGCGCAGCGCGTTGAGCCCGCGGTTCAGCCCGAGCACCACATCGTACAGGCCGGAGCCGAGCGCGGTGAGCCAGCGGTTACACTGCACCACGCCATCGAACTCGTCGCCGTGCATCACCAGCAGCCGCAGACCGCGCAGCGTTTCATGCACGTACTCGCGGTGCATTTCCAGATTTCCGAAGCTCATGCCGCAGACCTGGCGGAACTGCTCATCGTGATTGCCGGGTACGTAGATCACCCGCGTGCCGTGCTTGGTCTTGCCGAGCAGCGTGCGCAGCACGTCACTGTGCGACTGCGGCCAATAGAAGCTGCGGCGCAGGCTCCACAGATCGATGATGTCGCCGATCAGGATCAGCTCATCGCTGTCGAACCCGGTGCAGAAAGTCGAGCACCAGATCCGCGCGGCAATCGCGCGAGCCCAGGTGGATGTCGGAGATGAAAGCGGTACGCGCCTGAATTGCCGGTCGAGGGCCAGACATGAAAGCCTCTGTGGGTTCCTGCAGCCGGGTACTTAGTCTCGGATCAGCTGGTGACAATTCCGTTGCATTCCAGTGAATTAGCGATGAACTCTAATAATGAACGGCAGATCAGGAGTGTAACGCATCAATATCCGTGGCTTTCCGGAGCACATCAGTTGCGGCTGCCCCCCGGCCGCGCGATTGACAGCCCGTAGGGCGCGCGCCAGATTGGCGCCCCTATGAACGATGTACCCCCGCCGGCAGACGCCGCGAGTTGGCACGAACGCTCGCGCACACTGCGGCCGAACGGCCGTGCGCTGATCAACGGCGAGCTCAAGCCCGCGCAATCGGGCGCCACCTTCGAATGCATCAGTCCGATCGACGGCCGCATGCTGGCCGCGGTGGCGGCCTGTGACAGCGCGGATGTCGATGCCGCGGTCGCGGCGGCGCGCGCGGCTTTCGAGCGGCGCGATTGGGCCGATCGGCCGCCGGCCGAGCGCAAGCGTGTGCTGCTGCGCTTCGCCGATCTGGTCGAACAGGCGACCGCGGAGCTTGCGCTGCTCGAAACGCTCGACGTCGGCAAGCCGATCCGCGACAGCCTCCAGGTCGATGTCGCGGCCACGGTGCGTTGCCTGCGCTGGTACGCGGAGGCGATCGACAAGATTTACGACCAGGTCGCGCCTACCGGCCCCACGGCCCTGGCGCTGGTGACGCGCGAGCCGATGGGCGTGGTCGGCGCGATCGTGCCGTGGAACTTCCCGATGCTGATGGCGGCCTGGAAGATCGGACCGGTGCTCGCGGCCGGCAATTCGCTGGTGCTCAAACCGTCGGAGAAGTCGCCGCTGAGCGCGATTCGCCTGGCGGAGCTGGCGCTGGCGGCCGGGGTGCCCCCGGGCGTGTTCAACGTCGTACCCGGCTTTGGCCCGACGGCCGGCAAGGCCCTGGCCTCGCACATGGACGTGGACGCGATCGCCTTCACCGGCTCGACCGCGACCGGCAAGGCGGTGATGCAGTTCGCGGCGCAGTCGAATCTCAAGCGCGTATCGCTCGAGTGCGGCGGCAAGTCGCCCAACATCGTGATGGCCGACTATCCGGATCTTGCGCGCGCCGCCAGGGCGGCAGCGGCCGCGATCTTCTTCAATCAGGGCGAGATGTGTTCCGCGGGATCGCGGCTGCTGGTGCACGAGTCGGTACGCGAGCCGCTGCTGCAGGAGATCAGCCGCATAGGACGCGGCATGGCACCCGGCGATCCACTCGATCCGCAGACAACGCTGGGCGCGATGGTCGACGAGATCCAGACGCACCGGGTGCTGGACTACATCGAATCCGGCCGCAGCGAAGGGGCGCGCCTCGCGCTCGGCGGGGCGCGCGTGCGCCAGCAGAGCGGCGGCTGCTATATCGAGCCCACGATATTCGACGGCGTGCAGCCGCAGATGCGCATCGCGCGCGAGGAGATCTTCGGACCGGTGCTGGCGACCTTGAGTTTCCGCGACCTGGACCAGGCGCTGCGCATCGCCAACGACAGCAGCTACGGCCTGGCCGCGGCGATCTGGACGCGCGATATCACCACCGCGCACCGCGCGGCGCGCGTGCTGCGTGCCGGCGTGGTCTACGTCAATTGCTACGACGCCGAGGACATCACGGTTCCGTTTGGCGGTTTCAAGCAGTCGGGCTTCGGCCGCGACAAGTCGCTGCACGCCTTCGACAAGTACACCGAGCTCAAGACCACCTGGATCGATCTGGCTTGAGCGCGGCCGAGCTCGCCTTCGTCGCCACGGCGCCGCGCGGCCTGACCGACCTGCTCGCCGCCGAGCTGCGCTCGCTCGGCGCGCGGCACGCGCGTGAACGCAGAGCGGGGGTGGTGTTCAGCGGCACGCTCGAGACCGGTTATCGCGCCTGCCTGTGGTCTCGAACCGCGAGTCGCGTGCTGCTGCAGCTCGCCGAATTCGAGGCTGCGAGCGCCGACGAGTTCTACCGCCAGGTGCGGGCTTTCGACTGGAGCGCGCACATCGACCCGGCGCGCACGATTGCCTGCGAGTTTACCGGCGTGCATCCGACCATCACCCACAGCCATTTCGGCGCCTTGCGATTGAAGGACGGAGTCTGCGATCGCCTGCGCGATGACGCCGGTGCGCGGCCGGACGTCGAGCTGTCGCGGCCGGCAGTGCGATTGCACGCGCACGCCAGCGGAACCCGCGTGGCGCTGTCGCTCGATCTGGCCGGCGAAGGGCTGCATCGGCGCGGTTACCGGACTGAGGCCGGCGAAGCACCGCTGCGGGAAAACCTCGCCGCCGGCGTGCTGCTGCGCGCGCGCTGGCCGGAGGCCGCCGAGCGCGCGGCCGAATTCCTCGATCCGCTGTGCGGCTCGGGCACGCTGGTGATCGAAGCGGCGATGATCGCGGCGCGGCGGGCGCCGGGATTGCGCCGCGACTATTTCGGCTTTCTGGGCTGGAGGGGCCACGATGCCGCGATGTGGCAGCGCCTGAAGGCTGAAGCCGGGGCGAGCGAAGCTACCGAGGTCGCCAATGTCATCCGCGGCAGCGACATTGATCAGCGCGCGCTCACGATCGCCGCCGCCAATGCCGCGCGCGCCGGGGTCGCGGCGCTGGTTCGCTTCGAGCACCGTCCGGTTGCGAGCGTGCGGCCGCTCTGCGCCGGGCGCGGATTGGTCTGCACCAATCCGCCCTACGGCGAGCGGCTGGGGGACGATGCCGGCGCCCGCACGCTGTATGCGGAGCTCGGCCGGACGCTGCGCGAGCATTTCGCCGGCTGGGACGCCGCTGTGTTGACCGCGCACCTCGAGAGCGCGCGCGAGCTGCGGTTGCGCAGCTATCGGGTGCATGAACTGTGGAACGGCGCTATCCCGGTCAGGCTGCTGCGCATCGACCTGGGTGCACCAGGCGCCGAGGATGTCCAGGCCGCCCGGCGGCAACAACAGGCAGCGGCAGCGGCGAGTCCGGGCGCGCAGATGTTCGCCAATCGGCTGGAAAAGAACCTCAAGCGTCTGAGCCGGCAGGCGCAGCGCGCGCACGTGAGCTGCTACCGGCTGTACGACGCCGACATGCCGGAGTACGCATTTGCGATCGACCGCTACGCGGTGCTGGTGACTGATCACGTGGCGAGCACCGACACAGTACATCTGCACGTGCAGGAGTATGCGGCGCCGGCCAGCATCGATGCCGAGGCGGCACGCCGGCGACGTCGCGAGGCGCTGTCGATCCTGCCGGCGGTGCTGCAGGTAGCGCCGGAGCGCATTCATATGCGCCTGCGGCGGCGCCAGAGCGGCCCGGATCAGTATCAGCGCCAGCAGAACGCGTCCGGCACGGCCTCCGGGCGGCGACTGCTCACGGTCGAGGAGGGCGGGCTCAAGTTCCTGGTGAATCTCGACGACTATCTCGATACCGGGCTGTTTCTGGATCATCGCCTGACACGTGCGCGGCTGCGCGAGAGAGCGCGCGCTGTGCGCTTCCTGAACCTGTTCTGCTATACGGCGAGCGCGACGGTCTACGCCGCGAGCGGCGGTGCGCACAGCAGCGTGAGCATCGACATGTCCAACCGCTACCTCGATTGGGCGGCAGAGAACTTCAGGCTCAACGGCCTCGATCCCGGGCGGCATCGCCTCGAGCGCGCCGACTGTCGCGAGTGGCTGCGCGCAGCCGCGGAACACGCCGCGCCGGACACGGCATTCGACCTGGTCTTTCTCGACCCGCCGACCTTCTCCAACTCCAAGCGCATGCAGGGGGTGCTCGACGTGCAGCGCGATCATCCCGAGCTGATCGGGCAGTGCATGCGGCTGCTCGCGCCAGGCGGCCTGCTGCTGTTCTCGACCAATGCGCAGCGCTTCCGCCTTGACCCACAGCTTGCACAGCGCTGGCGGGTGGTGGACATTTCAGCTCAGACGCTGTCGTTTGATTTCGAGCGCAATCCGCGGATTCACCGCTGTTTCGAGATCTCGGCCGCGCCGGCGTAGCCGCGCATCGAGATGGGCGCGCACGATTGCCGCGCGATGGCCTACTGCGCGTCCTTCTCGGCCTGGTCGCGGCGAGCCGCGTCCTGCTGCACGGCGTCCTGCGCCTGCTGCCGCACGCGGTCCTCCGTCTGCTTTGCCTGGCGCGCCTGCTCGGCTTCCGCGGCAGCTCCGGTCGCGGTGCTGGTGGCGGTGCCGGCGAGGCCGCAGCTGCTCAGGCACAAGGCGCAGGCGACAGACAGCAGAAGATGCTTCATACCGATACTTTAAAGCAGATCGCGCAGCCGGTACCAGAGCATCGCGAGCGCCAGGGCCGGGCGGCGCAGCAACATGCCTCCCGGGAAATTGCGATGCGGAATGCGCGCAAACACGTCAAATCGCTCGGCGGTACCGGCGATGGCCTCGGCCACGAGCGCTCCGGCGATACCCGCCAGCGAGATGCCGTGACCGGAAAAGCCCTGCAGGAAATACACGTCCGGCTCGAGGCGGCCGAAGTGCGGCGCGCGGTTCAAGGTGATGTCGAGCAGGCAGCCCCAGGCGTAGTCGATGCGCGTATCGCGCAGTTGCGGAAACACCTTGAGCATGCGCCTGCGGGTTGCCGGCGCCACGGCGCGCATGTCGAGCATCGAGTAGTTCACGCGTCCGCCGAACAGCAACCGATGATCGCTCGAGCGGCGGAAGTAATCGAGAACCCAATTGGCGTCGCACACCGCCGCATTGTTCGCGATCAGCCGTCGCGCACGGTGCTCGCCCAGTGATTCGGTGGCTATCACATAGCTGCCGATGCTCATGAGCTTGCGCTGCAGCGGCGGCGCGGTGTCACCGAGCCAGGCGTTGCCGGCCAGAACGAGCTGGGCGCAGTCGACCGCCCCAGTATCGGTGCGCGCGCGGATCCTGCCGTCGCGCCGGCTGAAGCTCAGCACGCGGCTGCCTTCGTGGATCACGACGCCGGCCTGGGCCGCCGCGTGCGCCAGACCGAGCGTGTAGCGCAGCGGGTGCAGGTGGCCGCTGTTGGAATCGTACAGCGCACCGATATAGCGTGCGGTGGCGAGCGTCGAGCGCAGTTGCGCGCGATTCATCAGCTGCGTGCTGGTATAGCCGTAGCGCTGCGCCAGATCGGCCTGCCAGGTCTGCAGCTCCCGCCACTGGCGCTGCTTGATCGCGGCCAGCATCCAGCCGCTGGTCCAGTCACAGTCGATGCGATAGCGTTCGATGCGCTGCTTCAGCAGAGCAAGCCCCGCGAGCGAGACCTCCCAGACGCGGCGCGCGTCCTCGAACCCGACCAGCTGCTCGAGTTCGGCCTGCTCGATCGCAGTGCCGAAGATCGCCTGTCCGCCGCTGCGGCCCGAAGCGCCCCAGCCGATGCGCTGCGCCTCCAGCAGCGCGACGCGATAGCCGCGTTCCGCGAGCGTGAGCGCGGCGGAGCAGCCGGCGATGCCGCCGCCGACCACGCAGACATCCGTATCAAGCGTTCCCACGAGCGGCGCGGCAGGCGCCGGGACGCGAGCGCTCGCGGCGTAATAGCTGTCAACGTATTCCGGCAATGGGTCCATCCTCATCCCTTCCTATTGCCAGAAATGTCACGGTGAATCAATAGCTTGACATATGCCGCCGACTGCCTTGCGGGGCCTGCATGACAAAGCGCCGCGGCGACGGCCGGGTGCTGCCTATGGTCTAATGCTCGTTACGCAACACAAGGTGAGCCCTGGCGGATCTGTATATCCATACAGCTCTGCGCCGAGTGCATTACTCCGTCATGACTTCGAAGCGTCCTGTAATCGGGATTCCGGCCGACCGGCGCATGCTCGGTCAGCAGCCGTATCACCTGGTGGGTGAGAAGTATCTGACGGCAGTGCTCGACGGTGCCGGGGGACTGCCGCTGATCGTACCGGCGATCGGTCGTGAGCTCAGGCTCGAACAGTTGCTCGATACGCTCGATGGATTGCTGTTCATGGGCAGCCCTTCGAACGTCGAGCCGCACCATTATCGCGGCGAGCCGAGCGACAGCGGTACGCTGCACGATCCGCACCGCGACGAGACCACGTTGCCGCTGATTCCGAGGGCGGTCGAGGCCGGGGTGCCGGTGCTGGGCATCTGCCGCGGGTTTCAGGAGATCAACGTCGCCTTCGGCGGTTCGCTGTGGCAGAAGCTGCAGGAAGTGCCCGGCTACCTGGATCATCGCGAGAATCCGAAGCAGCCGCTCGAGGATCAGTACGGACCCGCGCACGAGGTGACTCTCGAGCCCGGCAGGAGTGCTGCGACGCCTGGCCGGCACCGATCGGATCCGCGTTAATTCCCTGCACAGCCAGGGGGTGCGCGAGCTCGGGCAGGGCCTGGCGGTCGAAGCGCGGGCGCCTGACGGGGTGATCGAGGCATTTCGCGTCGAGGGTGCGCCCGCGTTCGCGCTGGCGCTGCAGTGGCATCCGGAGTGGCGGGTCACGGGCAATGAATTTTCACGTGCGCTGTTTGCCGAGTTTGGCGCGGCGTGCCGCGCGCGCAGTTGAGCGCGCCGCATCCGCGAGTGGGTGCGCAGTGCGACACCGGCGGGCGGAGCAATCCGCGCGCCGACAGGATGAAGGTGATCTATGGCAACCGAAATACAACAATTCTTTCGCGATCACGGCATCTCGGAGGTCGAGGCGATCATTCCCGACATGGCGGGCATTGCCCGCGGCAAGATCATGCCGGCCGAGAAATTTGCCGAAGACGAGGGCATGCGACTGCCCGAGAGCATCTTCCTGCAGACGGTGACCGGCGATTATCCGCCCGACACCAGCGCGGCGATGAGTCCGGCCGAGATCGACATCGTGCTCAAGGCCGACGCGAAGACGGTGCGGGTGGTGCCCTGGGCCGCAGAGCCGACCGCCCAGGTGATCCACGACTGCTTTTACTCGGACGGGCGGCCCGTGATGATGGCGCCGCGCCACCTGCTGCGACACGTGCTCGATCTGTACGCGCAGCGCGGCTGGGAACCGGTGATCGCCCCGGAGCTCGAGTTCTATCTGATCGAGCCGAACATCGATGCCGACTACCAGCTCAAGCCGCCGGTGGGCCGTTCCGGCCGCGCCGAGCCCGGCCGGCAGTCCTACAGCATTGCCGCGGTCAACGAATTCGATCCGTTGTTCGACGACATCTACGCCTTCTGCGAGGCGCAGGACATCGAGATCGATACGCTGATCCACGAGGATGGCCCGGCGCAGATGGAAATCAACCTGCTGCACGGGGAGGCGCTCGATCTGGCGGACCAGGCGTTCCTGTTCAAGCGCACCGCGCGCGAGGCGGCACTGCGGCACAAGATGTACGCCACCTTCATGGCGAAGCCGCATGCCAAGGAGCCCGGCAGCGCCATGCACATTCACCAGAGCATCGTCGACAAGAAGACCCGCAAGAACATCTTCAGCAATCCGGACGGCACGCCCTCGGCGCTGTTCTTCTCGCATATCGCGGGGTTGCAGCGCTACATCCCGGCGGCCATGTCGCTGTTCTGCCCGAACGTCAATTCCTATCGCCGCATGACGCGCTATCTGTCGGCGCCGATCAACGTGCAGTGGGGCTACGACAACCGCACCGCGGGCCTGCGCGTGCCGATGTCGCCGCCGGAGGCGCGGCGCGTCGAGAACCGGGTCGGCGGCGCCGACGCCAATCCCTACATTGCGATCGCCGGCTCGCTCGCCTGCGGTTACCTCGGCATGACCGAGGGGCTGAAGCCGACCGAGCCGGTCACGGGCAGCGCACATGACATGCCGTATTCATTACCGCGCTCGCTCGATGAGGCGCTGGCCAGGCTGCGCGACTCCGAGCCGCTGATGCAGATCCTGGGCGATCCGTTCGTGGCCGCCTATACGATCGTTAAGCAGGCCGAGCATGAGGTATTTCTGCAGGTGATCAGCTCCTGGGAGCGAGAGCACCTGCTGCTGAATGTCTAGCGTGCGCAGGCCGCACGTAGGTTATTATTTCTGGCGTGAGAGTGACGATGAATTGCATCGCGCGACCCTCGGATTGGGGGCGCACGGCCGTGGCCCTCGCGCTCGTGCTGCTGTTTGCCGGCTGCGGCCGCCAGCCGGCCCCGGAACAGGCGGCGCCGCCAGGCGCCAGCCCGGGCGCGGCCACCGCGGGCGGGGTCGCCGCCAGCGGCGCATCGATGGATGCCGAGCGGATCGTCAATGTCTATAACTGGTCGGACTACATCGACCCGACCATCGTGCCGGCCTTCGAGAAGGAGTACGGCATCAAGGTCAACTACGACGTATTCGACTCGAACGAGGTCCTGGAGACCAAGCTGCTCGCGGGCAGAACCGGCTACGACGTGGTGGTGCCCTCGGCGTCGTTCCTGCAGCGACAGATCCAGGCCGGGGTGTTCCAGAAGCTCGACAAATCGCTGCTGCCGAATCTCAAGAACCTCGATCCCGACATTACGCGCCGCATCGAAGTGAACGATCCGGGCAATCAATATGGCGTGAACTACCTCTGGGGCACCGCGGGCATCGGCTACAACGAGCAGCAGATCGCCAGCGCCATGCCCAATGCGCCGACCGACAGCCTTGCGATCCTGTTCGACCCCAACGTCGTCAAGAACTTCCAGAAGTGCGGCGTGTCGATCCTGGACTCACCCGTGACGGGGTCGGCGCTGCGTTGCTCTACCTGGGCAGGGATCCGAGCAGCGCATCGCTGGATGATCTGCAGGCGGCCGAGAGGGTGCTGCTCGCCATTCGCCCGTACGTGCGCTACATCAATTCCTCCAAGTACATCGAGGACCTGGCCAATGGCGAAATCTGCCTCGCGCTCGGCTGGAGCGGCGACGTCCTGCAGGCGCGCACCCGCGCCGCCGATGCGGGCAAGCCGTTCAAGATCAAGTACAACATCGCCAGGGAAGGGGCGCTCATGTTCTTCGACATGCTGGCGATTCCGGCTGACGCGCCGCATCCGAAGAACGCCCACCTGTTCATCAACTACCTGCTGCGGCCCGAGGTGGCGGCGAAGAATTCCAGCACCATGCACTTCACCACCAGCAATGCCGCGGCCTACCCGCTGGTCGATCCGGCCGTGTATAACGATCACGAGGTCTATCCGATCGAGGCGCAGAAGGCTCATCTGGTGCCCGATGCAGCCCGCGACGTGGCATATACCCGCGAGCTCAACCGCACCTGGACACGCTTCAAGACCGGGCACTGACCGCCGGCGCTGACCCCATCCATGCCCACAGAACCGTCCAAGACGGCTCCGGCCCAGAGCTATGTGCAGCTCGAGAATGTCAGCAAGCGCTTTGACGATTTCATCGCGGTCAACAACGTCTCCCTGAGCGTAGAGCGCGGTGAAATCTTCTGCCTGCTGGGCGCCTCCGGCTGCGGCAAGACCACGCTGCTGCGGCTGCTCGCCGGCTTCGAAGCCCCGAGTTCCGGCCGGCTGTTGATCGACGGCCAGGATCTGGCCGAGATACCGCCGTACCGGCGACCGGTCAACATGATGTTCCAGTCCTATGCACTGTTCCCACACATGACCGTGGAGCGCAACGTCGCCTTCGGACTCGAACAGGAGCAGCTGTCGAAGGCCGAGATCAAGCGCCGCGTCGGCGAGATCCTCGATATCGTCAAGATGGGTCCGTATCTGAAGCGCAAGCCGCACCAGCTCTCGGGCGGGCAGCGGCAGCGCGTGGCACTGGCGCGCGCACTGGTAAAGCGGCCGAAACTGCTGCTGCTCGATGAGCCGCTGGGGGCCCTGGACCGTAAGCTGCGCGAACACACGCAGTTCGAGCTGATCAACATCCAGCAGCAGCTCGGCGTGACCTTCGTGGTGGTCACGCACGACCAGGAAGAGGCCATGACGCTGGCGACGCGCATCGGCGTGATGGATCACGGCGAGATCGTCCAGGTCGGTACGCCACGCCAGATCTACGAATTCCCGCAGACCCGCTTCGTCGCCGACTTCATCGGTTCGGTGAACCTGTTCGACGGCCACCTGGTGGAGGACGAGCCGGATTTCGTCCGGGTACAGTGCCCGGAGCTGCCGGCCCCGGTGCTGATCGACCACGGCATCAGTGCGCCGCCGGAGGCGCCGCTGTGGGTGGCGGTGCGGCCCGAGAAGATCCACCTGTGGGGTGAGCTGCAGCCGCTGAGCGACAACTGGGCGCATGGCGTGATCCGGGAAGTCGCCTATCTGGGCGACCTGTCGGTATTCCTGGTGCGTCTCGATTCGGGCCGGGAGGTGCGTGCGACCCTGGCTAACAGCAGCCGCAAGCCGGAAGAGCAGTTCGTCCGCGACTCGCCGGTGTACCTGAGCTGGGACGCTTCCAGCCCGGTAGTCGGCAGTATCTGAAGGCCCGCCATGCTGCAGCGGCTGCGTCAACATTTGACCCCGGAGCGCTTCGGCCGGCCGGTGGCGAGCGCGGTGCCGATGCTGTGGCTGGTATTGTTCTTCCTGGTGCCGTTCCTGATCGTGCTGAAGATCTCGTTCTCGGAAGTGCTGATGGCGATGCCGCCGTATGCGCCATTGATCGAATGGACGCGCGACCGGATGCTGGCGATCAGGCTGTATTTTGCGAACTATCACTTCCTGTTCACCGACGCGCTGTACCTGGATTCGTTCCTGTACTCGCTGCGGGTGGCCGTGCTGTCGACGCTGGCCTGCCTGCTGCTCGGCTATCCGATGGCGCTGGCGATCGCGCGCGCCGCGCCGGCGCGTCGCAGCCTGCTGCTGATGCTGGTGATCCTGCCGTTCTGGACCTCGTTCCTGCTGCGCATCTATGCCTGGATCGGGCTGCTGAAGGACGACGGGCTCATCAACAACCTGCTGCAGGCAATGCACCTGACCGGCTCCCCGATACAGATGGTCAACACCTCGTTCGCCGTCTACATAGGCATCGTGTACTCGTACCTGCCGTTCATGGTGCTGCCGTTGTACGCCAATCTCGAGAAGCACGACGCGACGCTGCTGGAGGCGGCCGCGGATCTGGGCGCGGCGCCATGGAAGGCGTTTGTGCGGATCACCCTGCCGCTATCGGTGCCCGGCGTGGTCGCGGGTGCCATGCTGGTGTTCATACCGGCAGTGGGCGAATACGTCATACCGACACTGCTGGGATCGGCCAACCAGCTGATGATCGGGCGCGTGCTGTCGGACGAGTTCTTCGAGAACCGTGACTGGCCGGTCGCCAGCGCGGTGGCGATCGTGATCCTGATCATCCTGCTCGGTCCGATCGTGATCTTCCAGCGCTATCGCAGCCGCGAGCTCGGAACGGCGGCATGAGGCGCCGTCGTACGATGCTGCTGCCGACGATACTGGCCTTCGGCTTTGCGTTCCTGTACGTGCCGATCCTGTCGATGATCGTGTATTCGTTCAACGCCTCGCGGCTGGTGACCGTGTGGGACGCGGTGCATTCGCCGACCCTCAAGTGGTATGGAGCGCTGTTTCACAACCGGCAGATCATCGACGCCGGCTGGCTGTCGCTGAAGATTGCGATCATGAATGCGACCGGCGCGATGATTCTCGGCACCATGGCCGGATTCGCGCTGGCGCGCTTTGGTCAGTTCCGCGGCCGCGGACTGCTGGCGGCGCTGACGACGGCCCCGCTGGTGCTGCCTGAGATCATCACCGGCCTGTCGCTGCTGCTGCTGTTCGTGGCCATGGAGCAGCTGATCGGCTGGCCCGCCGGGCGCGGCGTGACCACCATAACAATCGCGCACATCAGCTTCTCGCTGTCCTACGTTGCGGTCATCGTGCAGTCGCGGCTGGTGGGCTTCGACGAGTCGCTGGAAGAGGCGGCGCTCGACCTTGGCGCGAAACCCGCAACCGTATTCATCCGGATTACGCTGCCGCTGATCGCCCCCGCGCTGCTGTCGGGCTGGCTGTTGTCCTTCACCCTATCGTGGGATGATGTCGTGATATCGCAATTCGTCGCCGGACCGGGTTCGAGCACGTTGCCAATGGTCATATTCTCCAAGGTGCGCCTGGGTGTCAGTCCGGACGTGAATGCGCTCGCCACGCTGATGGTGTCGCTGGTCGCCGTCGGTGTCGTAGCCTCGGCGCTGTACGTGCAGCATCGCGAGCGACGTCGGGCGCGCGAGATGCGCATGGCACTGGCGGCTTAGGGCCCGTTGGCGCCATGGCGGACACTATCCTGCTCGGCCTCGATGTCGGCGGTTCCTCGATCAAGGCGGGACTGGTGGACATCGAGCGTGGCTCACTGACCACCGGACTGCACTCGCTGCGCACGCCGGTGCCCTCGACACCGGAGGCCGTGCTGCAGGCCTGCGCACGGATCGACCGCGACCTGGCTGCCAGCGGTCCGGTCGGGTTGGCATTTCCCTCGGTGGTGCAGGGCGGTGTCGCACGAACGGCGGCTAACGTCGATAAATCCTGGATCGGCTGCGCCGGCGGGGCGCGCCTGTCGCAGCTGATCGGGCGTCCGGTGATATTTCTGAACGACGCCGATGCGGCCGGAGTGGCCGAAATGTCGGCGGGCGGCGCCGGATGCAATGTCAAAGGCGTGGTGATACTGCTGACGTTCGGCACCGGCATCGGCTCGGCGCTGTTCCTCGACGGTGAGCTGGTGCCCAATACCGAGTTCGGCCATCTCGAATTCCACGGCCAGGACGCGGAGCTGACGGCCTCGGCACGCGTTCGCACCGAGGAGCGGCTCGATTGGCCGAGCTGGTGCGCGCGCGTCAACGACTACCTGGCGCGCCTGCACGCGCTGTTCTGGCCGGACCTGTTCATCATCGGGGGCTCGATCAGCGAGGATTTCGACCAGTTCGGGAGTCTGCTCAGGAGTCCGGCCAAGATCCGTCGCGCGGCCCATGGAGCCCAGGCCGGCGTGATCGGAGCGGCGTTCGCGGCTGCACGGCAGCAGCAGCGCTGACGCGGACTCGTCAGGGGTGCTGGCCTTCACATGACCGTTCGCAGCAAACTGCCGCGGGTCGGCACCACGATCTTCACCATCATGTCGCAGCGCGCGGCCGAGCTGCACGCCGTGAACCTCGGGCAGGGATTTCCCGACTATGATATCGACCCGCGTCTCGGCGAGCTGGTGCACGAGGCGATGCGGGCAGGGTACAACCAGTACGCGCCGATGGCCGGCATGCCGCAGCTGCGCGAGGCGATCGCGGCCAAGCTGCAGCGCAGCTACGCGATGCGCGTCGATCCGGATCTGGAGGTCACCGTCACGCTCGGTGCCACCGAGGCGATCTTCTCGACCGTGCAGGCCCTGGTCGCCGCCGGCGACGAGGTCATCGTGTTCGACCCGTCCTATGATTCCTACGAGCCGGCGGTGCAGCTCGCCGGCGGCGTGTGTATTCACGTGCCACTGCAGCCACCGCGATTCCGGTACGACTGGGAGCGCGTCAGGGCGGCCCTCACCGAGCGCACGCGACTGCTGATCATCAACTCACCGCACAACCCGGCCTGCACCTGCATCACAGCGCAGGACCTGGCGACGCTGGCCGAACTGCTGCGCGGGCGCGACATCCAGCTGATCTCGGACGAGGTGTACGAGCACATGGTGTTCGACGGGCAGTGCCATCACAGCGTGCTCGCCAACCCGGAACTGCGCGAACGCGCCGTGGCGGTGTTCTCGTTCGGCAAGACGCTGCAGGCAACCGGACTGCGTGTCGGTTACGCGGTGGCGCCGCGGGCGCTCACCACGGAGCTGCGCAAGGTGCACCAGTTCAATACCTTCAGCATCGCGACCGCGTTGCAGGTCGCGATCGCGCGCTACCTGGGCGAGCGACCCGATTGTGGCGACGGGTTGGTCGGTTTCCTGGGGGCCAAGCGCGATCGCCTGATCGCCGCGCTGGCTGGGGCCGAGCTGTCGGCGCCCCGAGCCGAGGGTTCGTTCTTCCAGCTGATCGACTACGGGGCGCTCAGCGATGCGCCGGATACGCAGTTCGCCGAGGAACTGCTCACGCGCGCGCGCGTGGCGAGCATCCCGTTGAGCGTGTTCTACCAGCAACCGCCGCGCATGACTTTGCTGCGGCTATGCTTCGCCAAGCGCGACGAAACGCTGGATGAAGGCGCTGCGCGGCTGCAGGCCTACGTGCGCGCCCGGCGTGGCGACGCCGCCGCGGCCGGCGCCGTGCAGGCCGCACATTCGAGGACTCCGCCGTGAAGAAATCCACGCGCGTGAATCACCCGCCGGCGGTGGACGTGCCGGCCGGCAACCGCCCGGTGGTCGCGCCCGTCTACCAGACCGTCAAGTTCGAATTCGACACCGTCGATGACACGCTGCGCGCGCTCAGCGGGGAACGGCCGGGCTTCTTCTACCTGCGCAGTTCCAACCCGACTACGCGGGCGCTCGAGCTTACGCTCGCCGAGCTGCAGGGCCGCGATGATTGCCTGGTGTGCGCGTCGGGGGTAGGCGCAATCGCGCAGACGCTGCTGGCGCTCACGCGGCAAGGCGATCACGTGCTGTGTTTTCTTGAAAGCTATGCGCCGACGCGCTACCTGATCCGCCGGCTGCTCGCCCGATTCGGTGTCAGCCACACGCTGCTGTCGATCGAGGACCTTGGCGGCATCGAAGGCACGCTCGCGGCGCGTCCGACCAGGCTGGTGATATTCGAGAGCCCCACCAATCCGATCAACCGGATCGCCGACATCGCGACCATCACCCGGCTGGCGCGCGCGCACGGCGCCCTGACGCTGCTCGACAACACGTTCGCCGGCATGCATCAGCATGGACAATACGATGTCGACATCTTTCTGCACAGCCTGACGAAATTCGCCTCCGGGCACGGCGATGTGATGGGTGGCGCGGTGATCGCCAACGCGGCCCTGATCCGCACACTGCGCCCGGATTTCACCGTGCTCGGCGGCGTGCTCGACCCGCACGCTGCCTTCCTGCTGCAGCGTGGATTGAAGACCTACTTCGTGCGCTATCGGGCGCAGTGCCTGAGCGCACAGCGGATTGCCGAGTTCCTGTCGAACCACCCGGCGGTCGAGCGCACCCATTATCCGGGTCTGCCGGCACATCCGGGTCACGCGCTGGCGCGCGCGCAGATGGCCGAATTCGGCGCCGTGGTGAGCTTCGATCTGCGGGCGGGCGCCGATGGCGCGCGCCGCTTTGCCGAGGCGCTGCAGCTGTTCGCGATGGCTGCGAGCCTGGGAGCGACCGATTCGCTGGTGATGCCGTCACAGCTGCTCGGCAGCCGCGACCTGAGCGAGGAACAGCAGCGCCAGGCCGGCATTGCGCCCGGTACCGTGCGGCTGTCGATCGGGTTGGAGGACGTCGATGACCTGCTGGAGGATATCCAGAAGGCGCTGTTGGAAGCGCAGGGTCCCTAGAGCAGGCCGAACACCGCGACGCCACTCGGCGTGCCGACGAATACCTTGCCGTTGGCGACCACCGGCGTGATGAACTTGTTACCGGTGCCAAAGGCATCGCGGCCGCTCGCGGCCTGGTTGCTGTTGTAGAACTCGATCGCGAGATTTGCTGGGTTGTAGGCGTGCAGGACCGCGGGGCTGCCGGGCTGGCCCTGGACCGCCCACACGATCGCATTGCTGCTGCCGTTGCCGGAGATGGACGGCGAGGCGCCAGGATAGGCAAAGGTCACGCTCGACTGCGAGCTGGGGGCGGACGGCAGTCGGGCGGCTTGGAGCGCGTATTGTTTCAGGGTACCGCCGACCTCGGCGAAGTAGATGCTGCCATTGAAATACACCGCGGCCGAATAGACTCCCTGTGCCAGCGCGCCGGCGAGCTCCTGATAAATCACGTCGCTGCCGCTGACATTGCCGTTGTACTTGCCCATATTGTCGCGATCGAGCAGGTACAGGTTGGTGTCCTTGCCCGCGGCCAGCATCAGGTGGCGCGTGGTGCCGCTCGAATCGGTCTGGTCGGGAATCAGCAGCGGCGAGCCCGATCCAAGATCGATGTCGCCCTGGGATTCCGCAACAGTGTCCCAGGGCGCGAAGTAGTCGGCTACGCTGAGCGCGCTGCCCGTCAGCGATAGCCGGACCGCGGCATTGCCGTAGTCCTGCTGCACAGGAAAACCGCCGCCGGTGAGCGTGGTATCGAAACTGCCGTTGCCGAGGAGTGTATAGAGCGCGCCACTGCTGTCGACCGCCAGGCCAGCCGCGTCCCAGATTCCTCCCTGGGCGCCATTGGGCGTCAGATTGAGTACCTGAGCCTGGGCCAGGGCGGATTCATTGTAGGCGATGATCCAGCCGTAGTAAGAGCCGGAATCGCAGTGTGAGGCCCACACGGTGAATATCTGGCCCTGCAGCAGCAGCAGCGCCCCGCGTTCCTTGTATTGGTCGGGCATGAAGCTGACCTGGCCGCCGGGGCCGCCCGGATAGGTCGCCTGAATTGCAACCGGCGTCATGCGATCGGAGAGCGTCGCCAGATCGAGCGCGTGCAGCCGCTGGTAGTAGTTGCCGCCGCTGTCCTTCGACATTGCGACCACGAACAACGTGCCATTCGGCCCGGCGCTGCGGTCGATCACCGGTGTTGAGGAGATGCCGATCTCGGGCACCACCTGGTCGCAACCGCGCGCATCGCTGGTGGTCTCGCCGGCGCCGAGCAATGAGACGTGCGCCAACAGCGCGCCGCTGTCGGCATCGTAGGCGTAGACACTGTCGTGCTCGGTCGCGACGTAGACGACGGTGTGCGCAATGCCGCCAATCGAGAGACCTGATACCACCAGCGGTGCCGCATCGACCAGGCCGTCCGCAGCCAACTGGCGCAGCAGTCCAAAGCTCGAGCTGTTGACGTTCGCGGGAGTCAATACGGACTCGGTCAGGTTCTGACCGGTGCGCATTGTGTCGTAGTGGTAGGTCAGCACGTCGGTGGTCGCACCGCCGCTGCTGCTGCCGCTGCTGCCGCTGCTGCCGACGGTAGCGGCCGGCGAATTACCGCCGCCAGCCACGACTGGGACGGTGCCACTACCGCAGCCGGCGACGAAGGCTGCGAGCAGGGGCATTGCAATCAGACGACAACGACGCGGCGATGCGGGCATGAGCACTCCGATTTGAGATGCCCCTAGTAACATAGAAATCACAGAGCGCGCCATGGTACAACGACCTATTCTGGCTGCTTGTCGCCAATTGACGTCAGAATTTTGGCAACAAGGGCTTCCTGTTACCGCGCACCGTGTGCGGTGGTCCGCCCGCTGCGCTCGCGCGGCGTGACGACATGACGGGACCCCTCCGGCCGGCAGATTGTGCGCGGCCTGCGCGGCGCGAGCGCTATCGTTGCGATGCGCTGGTGAGCAGTTGCAGCAGGTGCTGCCGCCAGGTCCCGGCCATCATGTAGGAATCGTGACCGCGACTGCCGACGGTGAACGGTATCAGAATTGCGCGCCCGTGCGGCACGCGCCGGATTTCGCGCTCCATTATCGAAAGCTCCGGCGGATTGATCAGGTCGTCGGCCCAGTTGATTGCGAGCAGGGGTGCGCGAATCTGTTCGAGTCGCGGGCCGGGATCGTAGTCGCGCGAGGCTTCGATCTGAAAGAGCGTGTCATTGGCATCGGCCTGCGTCAGGGCCGTGGCCACGGCCGCATCGAGCACCGCATCGCTGTCTCTCAGGCTTGGCATCTGCTGCCAGCGCAGCAGCGGATTGCTGCCCATCAGGAACAGGATCTGCGCAGCGGTGCCAAGACTCGGCGGCTGTTCGCGATACTCCCCGCCGCACCAGTCGGGATCGTTGCGAATGGCATCGCTGATGATCCGCCGCCACACGCGGTTGCGGCCGCAGATCTGCGCCGGCAGCGAGGCCAGTGGCAGCAGCGCGTCCATGAAGTCGGGATGATCCTCGCCCCAGAGCCAGGTGTGCATCCCGCCCATTGAGGTGCCCAGGACCAGCCGCAGGTGATCGATGCGCAGGCCTTCAGTGAGCAGACGGTACTGTGCCGCGATCATGTCGAGGTACCCGAAGCGCGGAAAGCGCGCGTGCAGACCGTCGCTGGGCTTGGACGACCGTCCGTGCCCGATGCCATCGGGCAGCACCACGAAGTAGCGCGTGACGTCGAGCGGCTGGCCTGAGCCGAACAGCTCGCCGGCAAATTCCGGGGCCAGGAAATGTTCACCGCTGCCGCCGGTGCCATGAAGGATCAGCACCGCATTGCGCACGATGCCGTGCCCATCGCGCCGCGGCTCACCGAGCGTGCGGTAGTGCATGCGCAACGCGGGCAATGCCTCGCCGGATCGGAATTGAAAATTATTCAGTACGAAATCGCCCTCGAGCGCACCCGAGTACGCGGCAGCGGCGCCGGCGGTGGCCGCCTCGGGGAGTCGCTCTGGCGCAAGTTCCGGCATCACGTCACGTTCCACCCGGTGAGTGATCGAGGATAGCGCGCCGGGCCGCGCGCTGTCAGGCCGGTCGTCCGGCGGCAATTCCAGCGGGCCCGCGGCACTGTACAATGAGCACGCCGCCGGATGGCGGCACACGGCTTGCTCGATCGCTACGCATGTCTCGACGTCAGTTCCTCAAGGCCGGAGCGGCGCTGGCCGCAAGCGCGCTGCCGCTGGCGGGCAGATTGCAGGCAGCGGCGCCGGCTGTACCGTTGAAGCGACTCGGAGCCGCCGAGCCGTTCGATTATGCGCAGCTCAAGGGGCTGGCACGATCGATGTCCGCCGCGGCGTACAAGCCGCCCAGCGTCGTCCTGCCTGCGCCTATCGCGCAGCTCAGCTGGGACCAATGGCAGGCGATCCGCTTTCGCGACGATCACTCGCTGTGGGCCGGCGAAGACGTCTGGTTCCAGGCTCGATTCTTCCACCTGGGGTTCACGGTCACCAAACCGGTGCGGCTCTACAGCGTCGAGAATGGACACGCGCAGGAACTGGCCTATGACGCAGCCATGTTCGACTACAGCAAGAGCGGTGTTGACGCCCGCAAGCTCGCGCCCAACCTGGGTTTTGCGGGTTTTCGGCTGCTGTTTCACTCCGACTGGACGCGCGACGTGGCGGCCTTCCAGGGCGCTTCGTATTTCCGGGCCGTCGATGGCGACAAACAGTACGGAATGTCGCAGCGTGGCCTCGCGATCGACTGCGGCATGGACCGGCCCGAGGAATTTCCCGATTTCATCGCGTACTACCTGGAGCGTCCGGCCAGGAACTCGAGCCAGGTGACCGTCTACGGGCTGCTCGACTCCCCGAGCGTTGCCGGTGCCTATCGTTTCGTGATCGATGTCGCCGACACCATCGTGATGGACACCGATGCCGCGCTGTATCCGCGCAAGAGCATCGAGCGGCTCGGCATCGCGCCCGGGACCAGCATGTTCCTCGATGGTCCGAACGATCGGCGGATCGACAACGACTGGCGACCTGCGATCCACGACTCGGATGGCCTGCAGATCTACAACGGCAGCGGCGAATGGTTGTGGCGACCACTGGTCAATCCGGCTGCGGTGCGGGTCAACTCGTTCATCGACGAGTCGCCGCACGGCTTCGGCCTGATGCAGCGCGACCGCAACTTCGATCATTACCAGGACGACGGGGTCTTCTATGACCAGCGTCCGAGTGTCTGGGTTGAACCCAAGAGTGGCTGGGGCAAGGGCGCCGTGATGCTGGTCGAACTGCCCACGGTTGACGAAACCTTCGACAACGTGGTCGCATTCTGGACCCCGGCCGATAAGCCGCAGCGCGGCCAGGAACTGCTGTTCGGCTATCGGCTCTACTGGTGCCGCTACAATCCGGCATCCTGCCCGCTCGCCCAGGTACGCGCGACGCGTGACGGAATCGGTGGCGTCGTTGGCCAGAAACGCTCGTACTTCTCATGGCGTTTCGTGGTCGATTTTGCCGGCGGACGTTTTTCACTGCTCGGCGAAGAGGCGCGCGTCGAGCCGGTGATCACGGCCTCGCGCGGTCAGATAGAAATCACCTCTGCCCGGCCGCTGCGCTCGATCAGCGGCTGGCGCGCGATGTTCGATCTTAAGCCCACGGACGACAGCACCGAGCCGATCGACCTGCGGTTGTTTCTGGCTCTGAACGGCGAGGCGCTCACCGAAACCTGGGTCTACCAGTACGCGCCGCCGCCGCCGGCCCAGCGCAAATCCTGAAGCGCGGTCGCGCTAGAGGTTGCGGATCAATGCGTCGCCGAACTCGCTGCACTTGACCTTGGTCGAGCCCTGCATGAGCCGCGCGAAATCGTAGGTCACGATCTTCTGGCCGATGGTCTTGTCCATCGCGCGGATGATGGCGTCCGCGGCCTCGACCCAGCCCAGGTAGCGCAGCATCATCTCGCCCGATAGGATCACGGAACCCGGATTGACCTGGTCGAGGTCCGCATACTTCGGTGCCGTGCCGTGTGTGGCTTCGAACACGGCATGTCCGGTCATGTAGTTGATGTTGGCACCGGGTGCAATGCCGATGCCGCCGACCTGCGCAGCGAGTGCATCGGACAGGTAGTCGCCGTTGAGGTTCATCGTGGCGACTACGTCGAACTCGTCGGCGCGCGTCAGCACCTGCTGCAGCGTGATATCTGCGATGGCGTCCTTGATCAACAGTTTGCCGCCCCTGAGGGCCGCGCTTTGCTCGTCATTGGCCGCCTTTTCGCCGGCGGCGGCCTTGGTTTGCTCCCATTGCGGCCAGGTATAGACCCGCTCGGAAAACTCACGCTCGGCCAGAGCATAGGCCCAGGCGCGAAACGAGCCTTCGGTGAACTTCAGGATGTTGCCCTTGTGCACGATGGTCACGCTCTTGCGCTTGTTGGCGAGCGCGTATTCGATCGCCGCCCGGAACAGGCGCTCCGTGCCCTCGATCGAGACGTTCTTGAGGCCGATGCCGCTGGTGGCGGGAAAGCGGATCTTGGCGTAGTGCTTCGGGAAATTGGTCTTCAGCAGTTCGAGAAATTTCCTGTTGTCCTCGGTGCCCTGCTCGAATTCGATGCCGGAATACAGATCCTCGGTGTTCTCGCGGAAGATCACCATGTCGACCTTCTCCGGTGCCTTGACCGGCGAGGGTACGCCCTTGAACCAGCGCACCGGACGCAGGCAGACATACAGATCGAGCAGCTGGCGCAGTGCGACGTTCAGTGAGCGGATGCCGCCACCGACCGGCGTCGTGAGCGGGCCCTTGATCGAGACCAGGAATTCGCGACAGGCCGCGACGGTCTCATCGGGCAACCAGCTCTTGAAGGCATTGAAGGCCTTTTCCCCGGCGTACACCTCCATCCATTCGATCTTGCGGCGCCCGCCATAGGCGCTTTGAATCGCGGCGTCGAGTACGCGCACGCTGGCGCGCCAGATGTCCCGGCCGGTGCCATCCCCTTCGATGAATGGGATCACCGGGCGCTCGGGGACCACGAGCTTGCCATTGCTGACGGAGATCTTCTGGCCGCCAGCGGGCACGACCGGCTTGGCGGCAGTCGGGTTGGGGTTGGTCATGGGAGGATCCAGCGATCTTGCGAGAGCTGACGAAATGCTATCACAGCGCAGCGCGCGCAAGCGCCGTGGCTTGCTGCCCGGGTTGCTAGAATGCCCGGCATCATGGCCCGCACCCTGAGATCGACACCCGCGCGCGACGGCTTCTGGATGCCGGGCGAGTTCGAGGCCCATGAGGGCTGCTGGATGCTCTGGCCGGAGCGGCCCGACAACTGGCGGCGGCGCGCGCAGCCCGCGCAGCAGGCGTTTGCCGCGGTGGCCAGAGCGATAGCCAGGTTCGAGCCGGTGAGCGTCGCTGCCTCGGCGCAGCAATATGCGCGCGCGCGCTCGCTGCTGCCGGATGCGGTGCGGGTGCTGGAACTGTCGAGTGACGATGCCTGGATGCGCGATGTCGGACCGAGCTTCGTGGTCAATGCGGACGGAGCGCTGCGCGGCGTGCAGTGGCGCTTTGATGCCTGGGGCGGCCTGTACCGCGATTGTCGCCGCGATCAGGTCGTGGCGCAGAAGGTGCTCGAGATCGCGGGATGTGACCGTTACTGCGCCGCGCTCATCAACGAGGGCGGGGCCGTCCATGTCGATGGACAGGGCACGGTGCTGGTGACTGAACAAAGCCTGCTCCGGCGCAATCCGTCGCTGACTCGGCGGCAGATCGAGACGGTGCTGAAGCGTTATCTGGGCGCGAGTTGTGTCATCTGGCTCGGCGAGGGCGTGATCGACGACGAGACGTCCGGTCACATCGACAATCTGGCCTGCTTTGCGCGTCCCGGGGAAGTCTGCCTGACATGGAGCGATGATCCGCGCGATCCGCAGCAGCGGGTCTCGAGCGACGCCTGGGAGCGGCTGATGGCGGCGCGCGATGCGCGCGGCCGGCGCCTGCGGGTGCACAAGCTGCCCGCACCGGGACCGCTGCACATGACGCGGCGCGAAGCGGCGGGCATCCACGCCAGCCACGCCATCCGCGGCCTGCGCGCGGGACAGCGCCTCGCCGGCAGCTACGTCAATTTCTATCTTGCCAACGGCGCGGTGATTCTGCCGTTGCTGGATTCGCGCACCGACGGCGCAGCGCGCCGGGTGCTGCGCCGCGTGTTCCCGCGGCGACGCATCGTTGACGTGCCGGGGCGCGAGATCCTGCTCGGCGGCGGCAATCTGCACTGCATTACGCAGCAGCAGCCGCAACGCGGCTTGAGTCGGCGCAGTCCGCACGGCTGACGCAGCCGTCGGATCGTAAGCCGCCGCGGCCTCTACAGCGTGGCCAACTCGCGCTCGGCCCCGGCCAGCCATTCCTGCTGCATCTTGCGATAGTGGCGCGGCGCCAGCCGCGCGTGCTCCAGCAGTTCCCTGAGCACGTGCCGTGCCTGCTCCTGCCTGCCGCTGGCGCGCAGCAGCTGCGCGTAACGCAGCGCCGCCTCGGCGCCGGCGTAGTATTTGCTGACCGCGGCATATTCCTCGAGGGCCTTGTCGCGATTGCCTTCGCCCTCGAGCGCGCGCGCGTACAGCAGGTGGCCGTCGGGGGAGCGGAAGTCCGGATTGTGGGCGATCAGCGCGTCGAGCGTCGAGCGCGCTTCGCTGAAGGCTCCGCTGGCAAACTGCGCGCGCGCCAGCCCGAGCAGCAAGTCGGGATCGTATTCGTACAGACCGCTGAGAGCCTGCCGATAGATTCCGACGGCCTCCTGCGAGCGCCCCTGGCGCACCAGTTCGTCGGCGTAGCGCTGGCGGCTCGCGACGTCACCGATCAGGCGCGCTTCGTCCTGGTAGCGTCGCAGGTCCTGTTCCGGGTCGAGCGCCTTGCGCACCCCGCGCACCGCGCGGCGCGTGCCGCGGGCGGAAAACAGCCCCGGCAGAAGCTCGATCAGCACGTAGGCAACGGGCCCGGCGAGGGGCAGCAGCGCTATTGCCCAGATCCACAATGAATTGCGACCGGTCCGGATACAGTGAATGATCAACAGCACCTGGATGACGAGCGAGATTAGAAACGCCGAGCTCATGCAGACAAGCTTAATGGCTGCGACCGAGCCGCGGTAGCGTGCACGCTAGCAGGCGGCCGGCCAGCCCGGTTGCGCCCGAGCCGCGTGCTAAGATCGGCGCCGCGGCTCCATCGGCCACGATCGGTGCATGCGTATAGCAAGAATAGTCGTCCTGACGGCGTTGCTGCTCGTCGCCGCGACGGCCGGCGCGCAGGATTCATCGAGCAATGACGGCGCAAATCCGCCGGCCCCGGCACGGCCCCGCATTGGGCTGGTGCTCTCGGGCGGCGGTGCTCGCGGCGCGACCCACGTCGGGGTGCTCAAGATCCTCGATCAGCTGCATGTGCCGGTGGACGTGATCGCCGGCACCAGCATGGGCGCCGTGGTCGGCGGCCTGTATGCCAGTGGCCTGTCGGGTGAGGAGATCGAGCACGCGATGGCGTCGCTCGACTGGCAGGCCGCGTTCCGCGACCGGCCCCCGCGCACCGAGCTCGACTACCGCCGCAAGGAAGAAGACCGGCAGTTCCTGGTCAACCTGCCGCTTGGCTTGCAGGGCAGGAGACTGGTGATTCCCAAAGGCCTGGTGCAGGGGCAGATGCTCACCGAGACGCTGCGCCAGCTCACGCTGCCGGTGGCGCGAATCACGAATTTCGATCAGTTGCCGACGCGCTTTCGCGCCGTGGCCACCAATCTGGAGACCGGAGACGCGCGCGTGCTCGGCGATGGCGATCTGACCACCGCGATGCGCGCGAGCATGTCGGTGCCGGGCCTGTTTGCGCCGGTGGAATTTAACCATGAGCTGCTGGTCGACGGCGGTCTGGCCGACAACCTGCCGATCGACGTCGCTCGCTCGATGGGTGTGGACATACTGATCGTGGTCGATGCGGGCTTTCCACTGCAGCCGCGAAAGAGCCTGAATTCACTGGCGGGCATTACCAATCAGATGCTCTCGATCCTGTTGCGCAAGGACATCGAGCGCGATCTTGCAACGCTGGGGCCCAGCGACATCGTGGTCAAGCCCCAGCTCGGCGATTTCTCATCGTACGATTTCCCCGAGACGATGAAGATCGTGAATGCCGGCGCCGCTGCCGCCAGGGCGGTCGAGACGCGGCTCGCGGCGCTGGCGCTGTCCGATGAGGACTACGCGCACTATCAGCTCGCCCGCAGGCAGGCGAGAAGCGGTCTGCCGAAGATCGAGTTCGTGCGCGTCGAGCCCGATTCCGGGAGCTACCAGCGCCCGATCGAGGACATGTTCTCGCAGTTTGAGGGCCGCGTGGTCGAACCCGAGCAGCTCAAAGACGAGGTCGGGGCGCTCTACGGCCGTGGCGACCTCGAATTGCTCGACTACCGCCTGGCGCAGAATCCGCTCGGGCAGTTCGGTCTCGACTTCTCCGCCCGACGCAATTCCTGGGGACCGAACTATCTGCGCTTCGGCATTGCACTGCAGGACGACTTCAAGGGCCAGTCCACCTTCAACGCTGCGGGACGCCTGGACATCATGGAGCTCAATTCGCTGGGCGCGGAGTCGGTGTGGGACGTGCAGGTCGGCACCGCGCCGCTGCTGGCGACCGAGCTCTACCTGCCGCTGTCGAACGTGACACGCTATTTCATTGCGCCACACGCGCAGGTCGAGGCCCATGACGTGGCGCAGGTGGTCAATGACCGGCAGGTGGGCGAGTACCGCGTTTCGAGCGTGGATTACGGCCTCGACTTCGGACGGGAGTTGAGTAATTGGGGTGAGGTGCGCGTCGGTGCCCTCAATAGCCACGGCAGCTCGCGCGTGGACCTCGGCGTCAGTGCTCCGGCCTCGAATTTCGACGTCAACCAGGTCTTCGTCCGCTTCGGCTTCGACACTCTCAACGCCGTGAACTTTCCTCACACCGGACAGGCCCTGCTGGCGCAGGTCAGCTTCGAAGGCAGCGGTGGCGGCGAGCAGGGCACCGACCTGTTCACGCTCGACTGGCGCGCGGCGCACTCCTGGGCCCGCAACACCCTGGTCGCCTGGGTGACTGCCGGCAGTACTATCGGCGGCAGCGAAACCAACGTGCGCACCTTCTTCCCGCTCGGCGGCTTCCTGAACCTGTCGGGCGTGCCGGCCGAAACCCTGGCAGGACCCCAATATGCGATCGGGCGCCTGATTTATCTGCGCAAGGTCGGCAACGGCGGCGAGGGGATACTGGACGTGCCGGCGTACGTCGGCACTTCGTTCGAGGCCGGAAACGTCTGGGCTGCCCGGCACGACGTCAGCTTCGGCGCGACACGCAAGGATTTCTCGGTGTTCTTTGGCGCCGACACCTACATCGGGCCGGCCTATCTTGCGGTCGGCTACGACGAGTCCGGTTCCACGGCCTTCTACCTGTTTCTCGGGCGCAGCTTCTGAAACGGCAGCGCGAGTGCCGGCAGCGCAGGTCGCGCTGCCAGGCCCTCAGAAGCGGTATGAGTATCGAAGCTGCAGGAAATTCTCGCCCGGATTTGGATGGTTGATGCCTGCGTTGGAGAAATGCTCGATGCGCACCGCGAGCGCGTGCCGGCTGCGCTCGCCGAACTCGCGCCCGATCGCAATGTGGTCGCCGAAGTTGAATTCGGTGCTGAATTGCTTGAGGCCGGCTCGAAACAGCGGCACGATGAGGTTGCCCCCGACGCCGACCTCGCCGAACCAGACGGCCGCCCGGCCGTTGGGGTGCCAGCGAAATACCGGCGTCGCGTCGATCTGTGTCGTCCAGGCGGCGGCGCCCGGCTTGCCGGTGTTCCAGCGCCCGATCGCCGCTTCCAGGTAGCCGGTCAGCGTGCCGAAGCGCAATTGCCTGCGCCAGTGCCAGTCCCACGACGCACCGACCACGTAGGCGCGTGCCTCCTGATCGCCAATGCCGAGCTGGGCAAACACGGTCCCGAATCGACGCAGGCTCGCGTTGCCGGTCGCATCGGTGTTGGCGGTCGCGGCGTTGCCGGCGCTCGCGATGCCGCCCGATGCGACATCATCGATCGCGGCAGCGCCGGCGGCCATGGTCCAGGACAGGGCCGCGGCGAGGAATATCGACAGATAAGGTGAGGAGAACGAACGACAGAGCATGCTCCTCGCTCCCACCGAGGCGGCCAGCAATTTTGCCGCGCTGCGGTGCGAATTTGAAGTCGGCGCACGTGGCGGCCCGGCGCGGACAGCGGGGGCGGCTTCAGAGCGGGTCGGAGCCGGAAGCGGCGCCTACAGGCCGCGGCTGGCCGCGAGGTTCTCGACCTTTTCCCAGACCAGCGCCGGCTTGTCGCCTACCCGCGAATATTCGTGTTTGCGGCTCATCTCGGCGAGCGCGGCGTCACGTTCCGCGCTGGTCGCGAACCAATGAGTCCGATGCCACTCGCCGCCCATGATCCTGCGGAACGGATCGCCCGGGCGAAGACTGACACGCACGCCGTACGCCTTCGGGACGTTGCTGGGCAGCCGGCGCAGATTGTGTGGTTGGCAGACGACGCTCATAGTGTGGTCGCAGGGCTTGAATGATGTTCGCGGCTGCACGATTGTACAGCCTCTACGAAGTCAGAAACACAAGGACCGGATGTGAGCGGTTCCGAGATACTTCTTGTCAATGGTCATCGCATCCAGCCGCCGAAGGCTCTGTTGCGCGTGCGCCCCCGCGACTAATTGCGCAGCAGCCGGTGGGCAGGTTTCCAATCGAGCTGGTACGCGCACAGTTTCCCGGGCTGGAAACCGCAGCCGTTTTCCTCGACAACCCGGCCGGTACGCAAGTACCCAGGCAGGTCATCGACGCCGTGTCTGCGGCGATGACTGGCGCTGCGAGTAACATCGGCGGCTATTTCAGTGCCTCGTCGGATGCGTACGCCATCTGGACACAGGCGCACGACGCCATCGCGGAGCTGCTGGGAGGCCATTCGGGTCGCGAAATCGTGCTTGGTCAGTCGATGACCATGCTGACGTTTCACATCTCCCGCTCGCTCGGCCGAACCTGGAGAGCGGGTGACGAAATCGTCGTCACGCGCATGGACCATGAGGGCAACGTAGCGCCATGGGTCCGGATCGCGGAGGATCGCGACGTAACCGTTCGCTGGCTGCCGTTCAACCGCGATACCTGGCGTATCGAGCCGGATGACCTTAAACCCCTGCTCAATGGCAGGACCCGACTGGTCGCGCTCAACTATGCGAGCAATCTGACCGGATCGATCAATCCGGTCGCTGAACTGACGCAACTGGCGAAGAGCGCCGGCGCGTTGGTCTACGTGGACGGCGTGCAGCTGGTGCCGCATCGAAGAGCCGGGGTCGAGGCGCTCGGCTGCGACTTCCTGGCATGTTCTTCCTACAAGTTCTTCGGGCCCCACCTCGGCGCGTTGTGGGGTCGAGAGGCGGCGCTGTCCAATCTTTATCCCTATGCCGTGCGCTGCGCACCGATGGATCTGCCGGGGCGGCACGAATTGGGCACGCCGCAAACGGAATTGTTCGCCGGGCTCAGCGCGACGGTCGACTACTTCGACCGGCTCGGCGAGCAGGTTGGCTGTTCCGGCAGCCGGCGCAGCAGGATCGATGCTGCCTACGAAGCCGCCAGTGCGTACGAGATGCCGATCGCGCAGCATCTGATCGACGAGCTTGCCAGGATCCCGGGCGTGCGAATTCAAGGTATTTCCGACCCGAAGCGGCTGGCCGATCGAGTGCCGACGGTTTCGATCACGCATCCGCGTCACCGGAGCAGCCAGCTTGCAAAAGCGCTGGCGCAGCAGGGGATCAACGTCTGGTCGGGTCACAACTACGCCTACGAGGCGGTTCGCTACCTGGGCTTGGACGAGCGCGAAGGCGTGCTGCGCATCGGGCTGGCCCACTACAACACGGTTGCCGAGGTCGATCGCACCATCGATTGTCTGAAGTCGCTGCTCGCATAACGATGCCCCGGTGCCAGGGCGCGGATCCAACGCCCGGCGTGCGTCGCGCATTCGCGCGAACCTAAGGGGCCGGCTGTAATCCCAGTGCAACATTCCGATCTCGCGGGACGTGATTGCGGTGGTATATACGGAGCTGCCACTTCCATGGAAAATGGAACGACCACCGGGCCAGAAGACATGAGCTACTGCGCTGCCCGTGGTGGTGCAGCGATCTGCATGACCCGACCGCCACGGCAGGCACCCGATGAATGATGGCACGCACGACAGCACGGATCGAGCGCACGGCAGCGATCTGGCTCACGGATCGGCGCCCCGGCTGAGATCGCGCCAGGTCCTGACCGTCGTGCTGCTGTTCGGCGGTTATGCCGCGTGCTACTTCTGTCGCGCCGACCTGTCCGTGGCAGCGCCGCTGCTGATCGAAGAACTCGGCCGCCGTGGCGTCAGTCACGCCGATGCGCTGGTACACATCGGCCAGATCGCCTCGCTGGGCGTGTTCGCCTACGCGATCGGCAAGCTGTTCCTCACCGGTCTTGGCGATTTCTGGGGTGGCCGGCCGAATTTCCTCATCGGCCTCGGCGGCGCCACCGTGTTCACCGTGCTGTTCACGCTGGGCGGGGCGCTGCCGGTATTCACGATCGCATGGCTGGGCAACCGCCTGACGCAGTCGATTGCCTGGGCCGGACTCATCAAGGTGTCCTCCAAGTGGTTCGACTTCACCTCGCACGGCACTATCGTCGGAATCCTGAGTGTCAGCTACCTGATCGGTGATGCCGCGGCCCGCCAGTGGATGGGCGCGCTGATTCACGAGGGCTATGGATGGCGCGCCCTGTTCTACCTTGCCGCCGCGGTCGCGGGCTTCTTTCTGATCGCCAACGTCGTGCTGTTGCGCGAGTCGCGCACCGAGCTGGGCTATCCCGAGGCGCTGCCGCACCCGCAGAATCTCTACGGCGATTCCGCCGCGAGACCGGCGAGCGTGGCGGCGCTGGTGTTGCCGCTGTTCAAGAGCCGGGCGTTCCTGCTGGTGTGCCTGCTGTCGCTCGGCTGTACGATCGTGCGCGAGACGTTCAACACATGGACGCCGGTGTACCTGCGCGATTACTTCGGTTACAGCATGAGCGGCGCGGCCAGTGCCAGCGCGGTGTTTCCCGGCGTTGGTGCCGTGTCGGTGATCGCCACCGGCTGGTTGAGCGATCGCCTGGGCGCCAACAGTCGGCCGGCGGTGATGGCTATTGGCCTGCTGGCGACCGCCGTCGCGCTGCTGACGCTGGCGTTGCTGCGGCCGAGCGCCATCGGCCCGTTGCTGCCGCTGGCCGCAATCGGTACCACCGCGCTGTGCCTGCTCGGTCCGTACTCCTATCTCGGGGGCGCCCTGGCGATCGATTTCGGCGGCAAACAGGGCGCGGCGCTGTCGTCCGGTATCATTGACGGCGTCGGCTATCTCGGGTCGGTGCTCGGGGGTGTCACGGTCGCGCGCGTGTCGATCGCGTTCGGCTGGAAGGGCGTCTTTCTGGCGTTGGCGGCGATCAGCTTCGTCGCCGCGATCGGTGCCGGCCGGCTATATGGCCTGGAGGCAAGAGCGGCTGCCCGGGCGACCCGGATGCCATGACGGTCGGCGGCGCCCCTGGCCTTTCGCGATCGACCTACCCGGAGCGCGGCGATGACCACCAGTGACGAGCTTCTGTCGATCTACGGCGAGGGCGGCGCTGCCGCCTATTTTGGCGAGGCGGTGAGCATGACCGAGCACGGACTGCAGGCCGCGTACTTCGCGCAAGCCTCGGGTGCATCCGATGCGCTGATCATCGCGGCGCTGCTGCACGATGTCGGTCACCTGATCGCAGCGGCAGCGGACGATCTCGCCGACTGGAAAACCGACGCGCAGCACGAGTTGACCGGCAGCCGATGGCTGGCGGCGCGCTTCGGTCCCGAGGTCAGCGAACCGGTGCGCCTGCACGTGAGCGCGAAGCGCTATCTGTGCGCGACGGATCCGGCGTACTTCGGCAAGCTGAGTCCCGCATCGGTCGTGACGCTGAAGCTGCAGGGCGGTCCGATGTCGAGCGCCGAGATCGCGGCGTTCGAGGCTGAGCCGCACCACCGCCAAGCGATACGGGTCCGGCAATGGGACGACCAGGGCAAGATCCCGGGACTGCGAACGCCGGATTTCGCCCATTACCGCGCGCTCATCGACCGGCTGGCGGCCGCGCGGTGAGCCACGGCGCGACCGGTACCGCTGCCGACGATGGCCGTGGTACGTCACCGCTGCGCTGGTGTGCGCTGGGACTCGCCGCCATCGCCATCTTCAGCAGTTACTACGAGTCGGATGCGATCGGCCCGATTGCGGATCTGCTCGGCCGCCAGCGCGGCTTCACGCAGTCGCAGATCGGCGGCCTGACCGCCGTCATCAGCCTGCCCAACATTCCGCTCGCGGTGATCAACGGGCTGCTGATCGATCGCTACGGGCCGGCTCGCGTTACGCTGGTGGCCGCCCTCATAGGTTTTGCTGGCGCCGTGATGACTGCGATCGGAACGCCGTATGATCTCATGTGGATCGGCCGCTTCGTGTTCGGCGTCAGCGAAGGCGCGATCTTCATCTCGCTGGTCGCGGGACTTGCGCAGTGGTTTTCGCGCCGCGGGATCGCACTGGCCACGGCCCTGTTCCTGTGCCTTGCCCGCGTGGGCTCGTTCTCGCTCGATACCTCGCCGTCATGGGCGCGCCCGCTGTACGACGCGGGCTGGCAGCCGCCGTTGTGGCTGGGCGCGGGCATCGCCGGCGTGGGGCTGGTGGCGGCGGTCGTGTACCGACTGCTCGATTCACGGCGTGTGCCGTTGGCGCATCCGCAGCCGATCGTGCAGGAGCAAATGAACTGGTCAGGGATCTGGAGATTCGACCTGTCGTACTGGTACATCCTCGGGCTGCACGTGCTGTACGCGGCGGTGTTCTTTCCGTTTCGTCAGACCTATGCGATCGAATACTTCCAGCATGCCAAGGGGCTGACGCTGCAGCAGGCCGGGAACGTGAATTCCGGGGTGTTTGCGGCAGCGGTGTTCGCGACACCGTTCTTTGGCCTGCTCGCTGACCGCTTCGGGCATCGTGCCCTGATGCTGACCCTGGGCACGCTGCTGATGCCGGTCACGTTCATCGTGCTCGGCCTCACGGATCTCAATCCGTGGGTTTCCACCATACTCATGGGCGTGAGCTTCTCGCTGGTGCCGGCGATCATCTGGCCGGCGACCACCTTCCTGGTGGAGCCCCGGCGTCTGGGTACCGCGCTCGGTGTCATCACGCTGCTGCAGAACGTCGGACTATGGAGCTCCAACCGCTTCGCCGGCTGGCTGGCCGACAAGGCCGGCGCGGGTCCCGCCAATCCTGCGGGCTACACCACGATGC
The DNA here is from genome assembly GCA_963701975.1 of uncultured Gammaproteobacteria bacterium. Taxonomy (GTDB): domain Bacteria; phylum Pseudomonadota; class Gammaproteobacteria; order Steroidobacterales; family Steroidobacteraceae; genus FEN-1191. Next base: position 99,505 of record OY969692.1, on the reverse strand, counting down.
TGTGGTTCTTCGGCCTGTTGAGCCTCGTGGCGCTGGCGTCCGTGGTGCTGCTGTGGCGGCGCGAAACCGGCCCGAACGGTCATGGGCTGGAACTTGCGCGTGCGGGCAGGTGCGAACCGGCGCCGGTCGCCGCTGGATGAGGGGCAAGCCTGGCGCAGACGCTATGAAGATCCGCAAGCTGGAAACCTTCGCCAACGAGTTCGTCTGCTTCGTGCGGGTCACGAGCGATAGCGGCGATGTGGGTTGGGGACAGACCTCGACCTACAACGCCGATATCACTGCGACAATCTTCCACCGTCAGATCGCGCCGTGGGCCCTCGGCGCGGACGCTACCGACATCGACGGCCTGGTGCGCCTCATCGAGGAGCGCGAGCACAAGTATCCCGGCAGCTATCGTTGCCGCGCACTGGCCGGTCTGGACACGGCTCTGTGGGACCTGCGGGGACGCGTTGCGGGCAAACCGGTCGTGGAGCTGCTCGGCGGGCGCCCGCGGCCGCTGCGCGCCTACGCTTCGTCGATGCAACGCGATATCACGCCCGAGGCCGAGGCCGAGCGCCTGCTGCGGCTGCGCGATGCGAAGGGCTTCGATGCGTTCAAGTGGCGCGTGGCTGCCGAGTGCGGTCGCGACGTCGACCAGTGGCCCGGCCGCACCGAGGCGATCGTGCCGACCGTGGCGCGCGCGCTCGGCGACGGCATCGCGAAGCTGGTCGATGCCAACAGCGGTTACTCGCCGCGGCGCGCGATCGAGGTCGGCCGGCTGCTCGAGTCCGAAGGGGTAGGCCATTTCGAGGAGCCGTGTCCCTACTGGGAGCTGGAACAGACGAAACAGGTGACCGACGCGCTGGAGCTCGACGTGACCGGCGGCGAGCAGGACTGGGACCTGGCGACCTGGCGCCGCATGATCGACACGCGCACGGTCGACATCGTCCAGCCCGACGTGATGTACATGGGCGGGCTGAGCCGCACGCTCAGGGTTGCGGCGATGGCGGCCAATGCCGGCCTGCCCTGTACCCCGCACAGCGCCAACCTTTCGCTCGTCACGATCTGCACGATGCACCTTCTGGGCGCGATCGCGAATCCGGGCAAGTACCTGGAGTTCTCGATCGAGGGGCCGGATTACTATCCCTGGCAGGAAGGCCTGTTCCTCGGCGATCCGTTCGCGATCCGCGACGGCCACGTCACGATTCCGTCCGCGCCCGGCTGGGGAGTGCAGATCAATCCCGAGTGGCTGGCGCGCGCGCGCCATCAGCAGAGCGCACGCGCCGGTCATGACGCGTAGCCCGTTGCCCGAGCGATTTGATCTTGCGGTCGTCGGCGCTGGTATCGTCGGGCTCGCGACGGCCCTGGCCGCTGTCCGGCGCGGGCTGCGGATCGTCGTGATCGACCGCGATGCCCAGGCCAATGGCGCCTCGGTGCGCAACTTCGGTTTCGTCACCGTGACCGGTCAGGAACGAGGATCCATGTGGGCGCGGGCGCGGCGCAGCCGCGAGGTGTGGCGCGAAGTGGCTGACGCCGCCGGCATTCCGGTCGTTCACGGCGGGCTGTGGATGATCGCGCGTCGCCCGGAGTCCGTGGACCTACTCGAGGCGTTCATGGCGACCGAGATGGCCATGGATTGCTGCCTGCTCAGTCCGGCGGTGGCGCGGCGCCGCTGTCCGTCGCTGGCGGCGCCCGCGATGGCGGCGGTGCTCGAGAGCACGATCGAACTGCGCGTCGAGTCGCGCGAGGCGATTCCGCGTCTTGCGGCATGGCTTGCCAGCCGGCACGGCGTCAGGTTCCTGCGCAACACCGTCGTTCGGGCCATCGAAATACCCGCCGTGCACACCTCGCGCGGCACGCTGTACGCGCACCGGGCAGCCGTCTGTCCCGGCGACGACTTCAACGGTCTGTATCCGGAACGGCTGGCCGCCTATGCGCTGACCCGTTGCAAGCTGCAGATGCTGCGCCTGGCCGATCCCGGGTTCAAGCTGCCCGGGGCGCTGATGTCCGACCTGAGCCTCATTCGCTACCCGGGTTTCGCCGATCTGGAAGCCGCCGCACCGCTCAAGGCGCGTCTCGCCGTCGAACGGGCGGACCATCTGAAGCACGGCGTGCACCTGATCGCGGTGCAAAGCGCCGACGGCAGCCTGATCGTCGGGGACAGCCATCATTACGCACCAACGCCTGACCCATTCGCGCATGAAGAGATCGACGCTCTGATACTCGACGAGTTTCGTGCAGTGCTTGGAATCGAGCCGCCGCCGACACTCGAGCGCTGGGTCGGAACCTACGCATCCGCCGCTGATCGGCCGGTGCTGATCGATGCCCCGGAGCCGCCGGTTCGGTTGGTAATCGTCACCAGTGGCTCGGGTGCATCCACTGCGTTTGCCATCGGTGAGGAACTGATCTCAAGCCTTTTGGACGGAGCAACAACATGAGCCTCAAGAGCCGTTTCGATCTGGTGATCCTCGACTGGGCCGGCACGATGGTCGACTTCGGCTGCGAGGCGCCGGTCAAGGCGCTGATAGAGGCATTTGGCGCCGGAGGCGTGCGGATCGACGCCACCGCTGCCCGGCGCGACATGGGCAAGGCGAAAATCGATCATGTCCGTGCGCTGCTGCTCGAGCCCACCGTCGCGGCGGCATGGCGCGCCCATCACGGCCGCGACCCCACGCCCGCGGACGTCGATACGCTCATGGCGCGTCTCGGGCCGTTGATGCGTGAGCACGCGGCGCGCGCATCCGCGCTGATCCCCGGGGCGCGCGAGACGATCGACAGGCTGCGCCAGGCAGGGCTTCGGGTCGCCTCCTCGACGGGATATACGCGTGAAATGATGCAGCCGCTGCTGGCGCGTGCCGCCGAGCAGGGGTACACGCCGGAGCATGTCGTGTGCGCCGGCGAGACGCCGGCGGGCCGGCCGTCGCCGCTGATGATCTACAAGGCATGTGCGGAGTTGGGCGTCTGGCCGCTGTCGCGAGTGGTCAAAGTCGATGACGCGGAGGCGGGGATTGCCGAGGGCAGGGCCGCCGGCGCGTTCACGGTCGGAGTGGCCTCGGGAAATGCGCTCGGTCTGTCGCTCGAGGCGCTGCGTGCGCTCACCGCGTCGGCGCGCGACAGCCGCATCGAGAGCGCCCGCAAAGCGCTGCTCGGCGCCGGCGCCGACCTGGTGATCGATTCAGTCGCGGACCTCGTGCCCGCGCTCGAGCGCGCGGCCCGGGAGGCGTCGCGGCCCGCGGCATGACCAGCCAAGGGCGGCGTGGACAGGGCGCGTCACGACTGCGGTCTAGCGGCGGTAGCGCACCAGCGCATCGCCCAGCGCGTCCCGGAGCGGGCCGAGCCAGGGCTGGTAGTGCCGCCATTGGTCGAGCCCCTCGCGGAAGATCGGCTGGCGAACCTGCTGCGAGCTGGCGGTGCGGATACTGCGTTCGGTGCGGTAGAACTCGACGCAGGCAGGTTCGAACTCCAGGCCGCAGAAATCGAGCAGCCGGCGCACGCTGCCTTCAAGGTCCTCGACCACGTCCTCGTGCCACAGGCGAAGCACGCGTCCCGGCAACACCTCATCCCAGTGCTGCATCAGCTCCAGGTAGGTGCGGTAGTAGCGCGCGATGTCCTCGACGCTGTAGGTGAATTCCTGTCCGTTGGCAAATAGCTGCTTCAGATTGCTGAAGCAGCAGGCCATCGGCTCGCGCCGCGCGTCGATGATCTTCGCGTTCGGAAGCATCAGGTGGATGAGGCCGATGTGGCGAAAGTTATTCGGCATCTTGTCTATGAAGTACGGTTTGCCGGTCCGATAGACGCGCGTGTCATGGAGGTATCTCTCGCCGAGCCTGCGAAAGTTCTCGGGCTTCATGCTCGCCAGCACGCCCGGGTAGCGCGGGTTGTCGAGGTTGGGCTCGCGCCCCTGAAGTTCGAGCACCATGCGCTGCACATCGGACAGTTCCTGCGTGCCCTCGATCCGCGAATGCGAGGCGAGTATCTGCTCGAGCAGCGTCGAGCCGGACCGGGGCAGGCCCAGGATGAAGATCGGATCGGGATCGGGCGCGCCGAACCCGGTCCGCTGCGCAAAGAAATCGCGCGTGCAGGTGGCGATCTGCAGCCGGGTGTTGTTCTCGATGACCTCCGGGCGGTAGCGGCTTTCGCCACGCTTCAGTGCATTGCCGCGCTCATAGTAGTGCCAGGACTGCGGGTATTCGGCCCGATCCTCGTACGCCTTGCCGAGTGCAAAACACAGGTGATAGCGATCGACGAGCGGCGTCGCGGGCGCGGCCTCCTCGCTGCGCATGCGCTCGATTTCCTGGTCGATGAAGCGATAGGTCTTGAGGTTCGCGAGACTCCAGTAGGCGTCGCCGAAATTCGGCCGGGCGGCGGCGGCGGCGCGGTACGCCGCGACCGCCTCGTCGCTCCGGCCGATGGTCTTGAGCGAGTGCGCGATCGACAGATGCAGATCCGGCGCCGCCGCCGCGTCGGCCAGCAACCCGCGATATAGCGTAATCGCCTTCTCGTGCTCACCGAGTCCGACGCACGCGGTCGCGTAGAGCGTGCGGTAATGGCGATTCTCCGGTTCGAGCTGCAACAGCTGCTCGAGCTGCTCGCGCGCCTGCAGGTACTTGTGGCGCTCAACCAGCACCAGCGCATAGTCGTGGCGCGCGGCGCGGTAGTCGGGCGCGAGTACCAGGACCGCCTCGAGCAACAGCTCGGCGTCGTCCAGCACCTCGCGGGCCATCCCGATCCTGGCGAGCAGGCGCATGGCCTCGACGTGGTTGCCGTGCCGCAGAAGGTAGGCGCGCACGATGTTCTCCGCGGGCAGCAGCTCCCCGTCGGAGAACAACGACGTGGCATGGACGATCTCGGCGGGCAGATTTCTCAGGGTGGCAACGTGCGCAGCCGCCATCACAGCGTTCTCCGGCTGGCCCGACATGCGGTACAAACCCTCGAGCATCGACCAGCTCGCAGGCAGCGCCGGATTGATGTTCACGCCACGCAGAAAGGCATCGATCGCTCGCGGCGCATCGCGCATCACGACGTAGCAGGAGCCGCGCTCCTGATAGAGGCGACTGAAGCGCGGGTGCAGCTGCTCGAGGCGCGTCAGCGTGGCCAGCGCCTGCGGAACGAGGTTGCAATGGCGCTGACACAACGCGATCAGCAGCAGCACGTCGCGGTTCTCGGGCACCTGGACCGCGAGCGTTTCGGCGGCGCCGAGCGCCTCGGCGTGGCGCCCGCGGCTCGCCAGTTCGCTGATCCGCCGCACTTCCAGCTCGATCGCGGAAGGCTGCGGTGAGGCGATCTGCGCTTCGGCGGCGCTCGAATTCATGCGGCTCCGGGCATAGACACGGCGGGACCAGGTTGTCCGGCTTTCGATATTACGGCAACCGGGGTCGGGTGCCGCCGTGGGCATCGCCGGAGGGTCCGCCGCATCGGCACGGCGGGGCTCGCGCAGCCAGCCGTGTATTTATGACACATTGCGGCACCCGTATGCCCCGTGATCCAGGCTCGATTGACCCCATCTGCGCCTTGGTGCAGAGTTTGCCGGCAAGGCGGACGACAACACTTTTGCATAAAGCCGTCTACTGGGGAGATCCGCTATCTGGCCGAACGGCCAATTAGTCTGTCTGCGCTTTGCGCGGTGCCCGACGCACGAATTGCCGGCGCCACTCCAATCGCAACAGCGCCAAACACAACCAAAAGGGGAATGCCGTGCGTAATGGTCTCAAGTATTCAATGCTCATGGCGGTTGCAGTGGCGGTTGGCAACACGTCAGGATGGGTCGATGCCACGGAAGCCGCGGCTGCCTCGGTGACACCGGATCCATCGGCTCCGCTCACCGCTGAGCTGGCCGCTCAGCTGGCTCAGAACGCCAGCCGGCCCGTAATCGTGATCATGAAGAACCAGTTCACCGGCGCGGACGCGGCCAGCGATCAAGCCCCGCTGATGCGCGAGCTCGGCCAGGTGAAGGCTGCGCGCATCAAGTCTTTTCATATGATCAATTCCCTCGCGGCGACCGTGTCCGAGGGCGAGCTTGCTCGCCTGAAGGCCAACCCGGGGGTCGCGCAGGTGGTCCCTGACGTGCTGATCCGCCGTGCGCCGCGCCCTCTGGTCGCCGCTGCGGCCGCGTCCGGCACCTCGAATGTGCATACCTCATTGAACGCGAACGTGATTCCCGGCGCCTGCGGGGCCAATGGCAAGGTGCAGCTTGACCCGGAAGCGCTGCAGGTCACGAACACTGATTCGGACGATCCGCAAGCCAACACAGCGCGATCCCTCGGCATCACGGGCGCGGGCGTCAAAGTCGCCTACATCGCAGACGGCGTGGATCCCTTCAATGTGAACTTCATCCGCCGGGATGGTAAGTCGGCGTTCATCGATTATCAGGATTTCAGCGGCGACGGGCCCGGTCAGCCCACCACCGGTGGCGAGGCATTCATCGACTCCAACGCGATCGCCGGCCAGGGGCTGCATGTCTATAACGTCAGTGGCTACAGTGCCCAGCTGGACCCTTCCGCGTGCAAGGTGCGCATCGAAGGCATGGCCCCGGGCGCTTCGCTGGTTGGGCTGAATGTGTTCGGCAGTTTCGAGTTCACCACCGAGTCGAATTTCCTCGAGGCGATCGAGTACGCGGTGTCCGTCGATCACGTGGACGTGCTGAACGAGTCGTTCGGCTCCAATCCGTTTCCTGATATTACGGCGCTCGATGTGACCAAGCAGTTCAACGAAGCGGCGGTCAGGGCCGGTGTGACGGTGACGGTCTCCACCGGCGACGCCGGCTCGACCAGCACGCTCGGCTCGCCCTCGACCGATCCGAACGTCATTGCGGTGGGAGCATCGACCACGTTCCGCTTCTACGCGCAGACCAACTACGCCGCAGCGCGCTATTTCGCGACCACCGGCTGGCTGAACGACAACATCAGCTCACTCAGCTCCGGCGGGTATAGCGAGACCGGTGGCACGCTCGACCTGGTCGCCCCCGGTGATCTGGCGTGGGCCTCGTGCGACGCCAGCGCGTTGTTTTCCGACTGTACCAACTACCCGGGGCAACCCTCCGACATCGAGAGCAGCGGTGGCACCAGCCTGTCGGCACCGCTGACGGCCGGCGCGGCAGCACTGGTGATCGAGGCATACCGCAAGTTCCATAATGGCGCCTCGCCGAGCCCGGCGCTGGTCAAGCAGATCCTGACCAGCACCGCGACCGACCTCGGGACGCCCGCCACCGAGCAGGGTGCCGGCCTGCTCAACAGCTACAAGGCTGTGCTGCTCGCCGAGTCCATCAATACCAGCCGGTATGGATCTCAGCCGGCCGTCGGGCAGTCGCTGCTGCTGTCCGCGAGCCAGCTCGACGGCGTAGGCGCTCCCGGCAGCGCGCAGCGCTGGCCGGTGACGGTGACCAACACCGGTGTCTCCGGCCAATTGGTGCAGACGAACGGCAGGACCTTCGGGCCCGACCAGAACGTGCAGACCGGCTCGGTGTCGCTGATCGACGGCCACAGCCCTGAATTCGCCAACTATCAGGGCCTGCAGAACAACTACGCGCTGTTCACGTTCAAAGTCCCGGACGGCGCTGACCGGCTGGCCGCCTCGATCGCCTACCAGGCGCCGAGTGCAGCGGGCAACGCGCGCGTGCGGCTGATCCTGATCGATCCGCAGGGCCGGTTCGCCGCACATTCGCTGCCCCAGGGGGTCGGCAATTTCGGCAATGTGGACGTTCGCGAGCCGCTGCCCGGGACCTGGACCGGCGTCATCTTCGGTGACGTCGCGTCGGTCGGCGGCACCAACGGACGCGTTCCGTGGCGGGTCGCGACCCAGCGGTTCGTGCCGTTTGCGTCGGTCTCGCCGTCCTCGTTCTACCTGAACCCCGGTCAGAGTCTGACCATCCAGGTGAGTGCGCAGACGCCGCGGTCTCCCGGTGATTCGGCGGGATCAATCGTGCTGAGCTCGTCAGGCGGTGGCGTCGACAGCACGCTGGGCAACGAGAGCAATTCGATCGCAGTGACGCTGCGCAGCCTGGTAAATCTCGCCAACGGGGGCGGCTTCAATGGCGTCCTGACTGGCGGCAACGGCCGGCCACCCGGCGAAGGTCAGGTCCAGTACTACCAATTCAGCATCGGCCCCGGACACCACAGCATCATGGCCAACGTGTCGCTGACCAACGATGCTGGCGACCCGGTCGGCACGTATCTGATCGGTCCGGATGGTGCCGCTCGCGGGTTCGGACAGAACAACCTCGATGGAACCAGCGGCCCCTCGCTCACCGCCTATACGCTGAACCCGGCCGCCGGTAGTTGGACGTTGATCGTGGAGTTCGCCAATCCGGTCGTCGGGGATGAGATCTCGCAGCCGTTCAGCGGCAACGTCCGGCTGGACGATGTCAGTGTCAGCGCCCACGGGCTGGTCAACAGCCTGCATACGCGGCTGCCGGCGGGCGTTCCGGTTACCGTACCGGTGACGATCACGAACACCGGTTCAGCACCGGAGGATTTTTTCATCGATGCGCGGCTCAATGCGTCGGCGAGCTTTGCGCTCGCGCCGCAGGCGCCCCCGGGGACCAGCAGTGGCTATCCGCTGCCACTCGGCTCGACCAGCGACACCGGCTATCCGGAGTGGATCGTGGCGACCCAGACCTCGAGCGTGCAGGTGGATGGGGTCGGGACGCTGCCGATCGTCTTCGACTATGGTCCATTCCAGGGCGATCCGGACCTCTTAGGTGCGCCCACGACCCCCAACCACGCGGCCGGCTCCTACACGCCGACGAACGGCACGGTGCAACCGGGCTTCTGGGGCGCCGCGCCGACCGAGCTCGGACCGTACTCGGGCCCGGCGCCAGCGGGCTTCGCGCAGATGTCGCTGATCGCGACCATGAAGGAGTTTGATCCGGCCGTGACCAGCGCCACCGGCGACCTGTGGCTGGTGTCGCTCGACCCGTCTGCCTTCGGTGGTTTCAAACCGCTGACCATCAATCCGGGTCAGACCGCGGTCATCAACGTGACCATTACACCCGCGGGTCCCTCAGGCACTGTGGTGAGCGGCAACCTGTACGTCGATGATTTTGAGGGCGGCGTGCCACCCTATGGCCAGTTCACCGGCGACGAGCTGGCCGCCATTCCGTACAGCTACACCATCCAGTGACGACTACGGTATCCGGTAACGCGCCGCACGCGGGGGCCTGAGGGGTCCCCGCGACGGCGCGATCCGTCCGGAGCAGTGTCCCGCCCGGCCAAAGTGCCGCGCGGGTCACAGCTTCACATCCGGCGCGCGATCAGAATGCGACCGGATGCGAGCGGCATCGACTGCGCCGAACCGGACGATGTTCAAGCTGATCTTCGACGTCATGAGCGCCTGGAACCAGGTCGGCATGCTCGCCGGCGGGGCGATCGTCGGCGGTCTCGGCGCGCTTTTGTTGGGCAACCAGGCTCATTGGCGACTGCGCGCGCTGCGCGTGTCGGGGACAATCATCGGCGTGCGAGAGACGCGGCCAAGGATCTATGCGCCGGTGTATCGTTTTCTGCTGCCGGACGGAGTTGCGCGCGAAGGCACGTCGGACACCGGCTCGAGCTCGGTGGCGAAATTGCGAACCGGAGCAACCGTTCGACTGATGGTATTCGCACAACACCCGGATACCGTCGAGGAAGCCGACAGCTGCCTATCCGAGATCGTCGGGGCGGTGTTCATGGCCGTGGCAGCCGTGCTGATCTATATCGCCGTGACTGCATGGCCACTGACACCGATAACGTGGCTGGTATTGGCGCTGATTGCAATCTACACGCTCACCCGCTGGCGCAAGGCGATGCCGGGCAATGGCGAGCGGCCGTCCCCCAATCCGCTGCGTGGCTCGACTCGCCTGTCGGCCGGCGGCGCCACTGCGCTCGCGACCAAGCCGCTGCTTCAGATCGAGCAGCTTGCGGCGGATCCCGCGGCGCTGACGCAGCAGCGCGGGCAGCAGCGACTGCTTCGAATCATTCGGCCGCTTACGCTGGTGGCCGGGATTGCGCTGCTCGTGCTCGCGGTGCAGGAACTCGAGGCTACCGCGCAACTTCAATCCGGCGGCCGGCGAGCACCGGGCGAGATCGTGAGCCAGGAGATCTCATCCGGCTCCCATAGCCCGAGCTATTATCCGGTGGTCGAGTTCAGCCCTGGGGCTAACGCGCGCATACGGTTCCGGGACAGCGTCGGCAGCAATCCGCCCTCGCATCGCGTCGGCGAGATCGTCACGGTGATCTATCTGCAGGACTCCCCGCAACCGACGGCAAGGATCGACCGCGGGTACTGGAACTGGCTGCCGGCTATCGCGCTGAGCCTGTTCGGGACCCTGCTCTTCGCGGCATCGCTGCGCGCGTTGTTGAAATAACCTGGGCGGGTCTTTCATCGTTCCGGCCCGGGCACTGCCGCCACGCTGCGGTGACCGTTGCGGTCGAGCGCCCGGACCGCGAATATCACGTTATCCTTGGAAATTGCGAGCGTGGCCGTCGTGGTGTTCCCGACGTCCTTCGCGTGTTCCCATTCGGGGCTTGTGGTGGCCCGCCACAGGATCTCGTAGGCGCTGGCGCCCGGGGAGGGCTCCCATGCCAGCGTTGAATCATTCTCCAGGCGGGCGGTCGCCAGTCGCACCCGCGAGGGCGCCGCTGGCGCCGATGCGAGCGAAGCCAAGGTTGCGGCATTCAGGCGCGCGACCCTGGCTACGTAATCGAAGTCCACGAATTTCGGCAGATCTCCGAACTCGACGTCGTTCTCGCGGCGCACATTCTGATGCTGGCGATTGAAATCCTCCCGATACTCGGTCAGACGCACCGCCGCGAATCCCTGCTGATTGAATGAATAGTGATCGCCCCCGCGCAGATACCGGTCCAGCCGGAAGATCAGCTGCGGCCTGACGCCGGTCCGGTAGCGGGCCGCGGTTTCCGCCACGTACCGGGCCAGTTCGCGCGACGCGGAGTCGCTCTCGCCGCCGATCGAGCGGATCTGCCCGAGTTGCCGCTCATCGGCGGCTACCGGCAGTCCTTCGGAAAACACCCGCACGATACCCGGGTCCTGGCGCGGATCCTTGTTGCCGCCCACGATGTCGTTATTGAGCACCGCGTCGATGTTCCAATCCTGCTGCCTGGCCGTTTGCGCGAAGTGCTCGCTGCCATACAGCCCCTGCTCTTCGCCGGCCACGGTCAGGAAGATGACGGTCGCCGGAAACTTCAATCGGCTGAGGACGCGCGCGCATTCCAGGCTCACCGCCGTGCCGCTGCCGTCGTCGTTGGCACCCGGCGCATCGCCATCGACGTCGAGCACGTCGCTGTTGCGCGAATCGTAGTGTCCGGTGACCAGGACGATGCGGTTGGCCGCCTGCGGATCCGATCCCTTCAGCACCGCATACACATTGGTGATATCGGTCGGCTGCGGAATCCGCTCGGCGGGCTGCTCGGTGAAGGTGTCGGTCCTGACTTCCAGACATCCGCCGCAGGCCTGCGAGTAGCGTTCGAATTCCGACCTGATCCACTCGCGCGCTGCACCAATGCCGCGCCCGGCCGCGATCGTGGCCGGATCCTGCGCCGAGAGCGTGGATCGCGTTCCGAAGCTCACGAGCTTTTCAATGCTGGCGCGGATACGCGCGGAAGAGATGTCCTTCAGGGCGGCGGCGATCCTGGGGTCCGCCGTCCGGTCGCGCGCTGGTTCCTGGGCGTGCACCGAGTGCACAAGCAATAACGCGGTCGCGACGACGATCACCCGCATCATGGCGCTCAGTATAGCGGCGCGACGGACCGGGCGCCGGATCAGCCTCGTGACGGGCCGCGCCACCTCGGCGCCGTGCCGCAACTTCATTGCGTGAGCAGTCGCGCGCCCAGATGCGCCGCGAGGCCACGGCCTCCCGCCGCCATGACCTGACCGTGATTCCAGCGATACGCCGGCGCCAGCAATGGTGCCAGCGCATTCATCCAGGCACGGGTGGTCATCACCTCCCAGTCGTAGCGCACCCGCGTACCGGAGCCGGATTCGCTCAAGCTCCAGCGTCCGGTGCCGGTCAATTCCCCGATCGCCTCGCCCTCCAGGCGGTGCGGACGATCCACGATCGTTGAGCGCATCTCGAACGTGAGCCGATAGGGCAGGCGGCTTGTCCAGGTGTAACGACGTAGCGCGCCGACGCCGGATGCGTCACCCTCGCGCAGCTGCTGGACGGCGCGCACGTATCTCCACCAGCGCGGCCAGTGCTCCACCGCATACAGTGCCTCCCACACCGGCTCGATCGGCGCATCCAGGTGCCAGTGCGTGACCAACGCAAAGCGCTTCATGGCACGTCGTCGTGCATCCGAATCTGCAGCTCGTGCCGCTTGTAGTCGATGATCAGCGTATCGAGCAACCCCAACGCGTCCATTCCGACCAGCATCACCGGTTCGCTGATCAGATGCCAGTGCTCGAATATGTGCATGTCACCAAAAGTGACGTCGTGGTAGCGGATTTCGACGACGCCGCCCTGATCGGAAGTGCCGATCAGAAGGGGCGGTGTGCGGGCGGACTCGCCGCGCTGAACGTCGGCCGTCACGCCCATGATCTCGTCCGGGCGGCTCTTCAGGCGCGATGACCGCGCTTCCAGTGCCTGGCGCAAAGCCAGATTGGCAATCGTCACCTGTCCGCCCGTGTCGATGATGGCCTTGGTGCGGATGCCGCCCACCGTCGCATCGACCGCCAGCAGGTTGTTCCGCACCAGTTGGAACGGAATGGTCCGAAAGCCCGCCTCGGCGCGCGCGTTGTGTGAACGTGCAATGGTGATCAGATCGTGACGGAAGTCCACCATGATGCGCCGGCCGGACATGCCGTCGGTGCCCAGAATGCCGTCGGCGCCCCCGAGTGCATCGGTCACGATTGGCAGCTCGGTGGTCCCGAACGTCATGTCGCCGACGGTCAGGTTGTCGATGCGTACGGTCGGCACCGCCGCCGAACCGGTCACGCCCCGCAACATGACCTGCCGTGACTGATTCAAGGGCAGCCCGAGCACTTCGGCGACATGCGTGATGATGCCGGAATGATTGGCGCCGGAATCGAGCACCAGGCGGAATGGCCCCTTGTCGTTGATGTAGACCGGCGTCCAGATGCGCCCGATACGATCCCGGCGAGTCGGCGCGACGAATCGCGGCTCGGTGGCCTGCACGACCACTTCGGTCAACTGCTCCGGCTGCTGTTCGGGCAGCGGTGCGACCTGCGGCTCGATCGCCGCGTCCGGAGCACCGCAATAGAAGGCCACGAGCAGCAGGCCCGCGCAGGATCCGCCTTTGAGGCTGGCGATTGTCGCCGACACGGAGGAATGATAGTGCTATGGACAGGGCCTGCGGATTTGACTGAAATCTATGGGAAAATTTATGCGGCAACCGACTCCCGGGGCCTGCACCGGCGGCCGGACGCCGGTGCCGGAGAATATAGACTAGGTGATCGACCAAGGCCGCAAGGAACCGCTATGCAGTACATGGCACTTTCTCATCATGGGCGCGAGGCGATGCTGCAGGCGCTGGAAGACATGCCGCACTACCTGGAGCGCGAATTTCTTGCGTTGACCCCGGAGCAGGCGCGTCGACCGGGCCCCGGCGGCGCATTTTCGCCGGTGGAACAGGTCTGGCACCTCGCCGATCTCGAGCGTGAGGGCTTTGGATCGCGGATCGAGCGGCTGTTGTCGGAGTCCGAGCCGAGATTGGCGGATTTCGACGGCGCCGCGGCGGCCGCGGCGCGCCACTACCGCTCACTCTCATTGGCCGCGGGTCTGGCCGCGTTTCGCGAAGCGCGGCAACGCAATCTCGCCCGATTGCGAACCATTGCGGCGGCGGATTGGAATCGCAGTGGACAGCAGGACGGTGTCGGGCGGGTGTCGTTGTGCGACATGCCGAGTTTCATGTCACAACATGACGCCGCGCATCGGGCGGAGATCGAAGCGTGGAAGGCGCTGCCCGCACCATAGCGCACGTGCGCCGACGCCGTTTGCCAGGCCGCGAGGGCGTGCGCGGCCCGGGTGTCGGAGTAGCCTTACCGCGAGCGCTGGCGCTCATCTCTATTGGGCTCGCGGGAGAGTGGGGCACACTGCCGCCGCGACTGAAGTTCACGGCCGGTGCGCGCCCTACATGAAAGCATTTCACTGCGATCACTGCCAGAACATAACGTTCTTCGAGAACACGCGGTGCACCCGCTGCCAGCGCCTGTTGGCGTACCTGCCGGATCTCAAGGCCATGGCATCGCTGGATCCGTCAGCGGATGACACCTGGACCTCGCCCTGGTCGCAGGCCAGCGGGCGTGCCTACCGGCTGTGCCAGAACTACAATCAGCAGGGCATCTGCAACTGGGCGATCCCGGCCGCCGATTCCAATCCGCTGTGCGCATCGTGTCGCCTCACCCAGATCATCCCGAATCTCAGCCGACCCGGATCCATCGAGCGCTGGCAGCGGCTCGAAGCTCCAAAGCGCCGCCTCATGTACGGTCTTGCGCAGCTGGGTCTGCCGGTAAAGAGCAAAGCTGAGGACCCCGAGAATGGACTGGCGTTTCAGTTCTGTTCCGACGAAGACACCCCGGATGACAAGCCGGCACTGACGGGCCATGACGCCGGCCTGATCACGGTCAATATTGCCGAGGCAGACGACTCCGAGCGTGAACGGCGCCGGGTGCAGCTGCACGAGCCATACCGCACCCTGCTGGGCCACTTTCGTCACGAGATCGGGCATTTCTACTGGGATCGATTGATCCGCGACAGTTCGCAGCTGGATGCGTTCCGCGCGTTGTTTGGCGATGAGCGCATCGACTATGCGCAGGCCCTGAAGACGCATTACGGCAACGGCGGCCCGCCGCCTGATTGGCAGCAGCGCTTCGTCAGTGCCTACGCGACCACCCACCCGTGGGAAGACTGGGCGGAAACCTGGGCCCATTACCTGCACATCACGGATACGCTCGAGACGGCGGCCGCCTGTGGCCTGTCACTGCAGCCGCGGCATGACAACGAGCCTGTGCTCGACCACATCGTGCTGCAGACGGCCGACCGCACGGTCGAGTTCGATCAGCTCATTGCCGATTGGTTTCCCGTCACCTATGTGCTCAACAACCTGAATCGCGGCATGGGACTGCCTGACGCGTATCCGTTTGTGCTGTCAGCCCCTGCGATCGAGAAGCTGCGCTTTGTCCATGACGTCATCGCCGCAGCGCCCGCCGCGGATCAGCCGTCGCAATCATTGCCTTCGCAACCAGTGTAGCGCCGCATCCGCGCCGCAAGACAGCGCAGACTGCGCGGCGCGGCGCACGCTCGCAGCGGCTAGGTGGACTTGCCCTGATCGGCCAGATCGGCAATGTCCTCGGCATGCTCCTCTTCCTTGGCCAGAATTTCCTTGAGCATGCGGTGCGTGGTCGGGTCGCGCTCGCCGATATAAGCGATCATTTCCCGGTAGCTTTCGATGGCGACGCGCTCCGCGATCAGATTCGCCCTCAGCATGCCGGCCAGATCGGTACTCTCGTCGTACTCGGCGTGGCTGCGCGCGGCGAGCGTGGAGGGATTCAGGTCCGGATTGGCTCCCAGCTGTACGATCCGCTGTGCGATCTGTTCGGCGTGCTGCTGTTCGTCCTGCGCATGCTCGAGAAACTCCGCCGCAGCCACCTTGGCGCGAATCCCCTTGGTGGCGTAATAGTGACGTTTGTAGCGCAGCACGCATACCAGCTCGGTTGCCAGGGCCTGGTTGAGCAGTTGAATGATCGCTTCCCGGTCCTTCGGGTAGCTCGGGGTCACCGCGCCGTCTTCGAGGTGCGCGCGGGCGCGCTGGCGCAGCGTCGCCACGTCGGAAATGGGCGCGCCCTGCGGCGGCTGCGCCGTATCTTTCGCCATTGGATTGGCCATCGAAGTTGCTCCTCACGATCGTCGTAGCTGATGCGGCACGTCGCGGGCCGGAGGTCCAGACCGTCGGAAACGATCGTCAGTCCTCTGAGGGTGCGATGTTGTAAGCGTAGGTCTGAAGCCGATGTCGGAGTGCCGGAGACGGGAGGATCGTCGCTACCATCGCGGCGGCTTCAGCCGGCGAGATTCCGGGCACGGGTTGCGGCGCCGGATTCACCCGCGGCTGGCCTGGCGGGGGGTCGCCGATCGGAGCCGGGATCGGGTCGTGCGGCGGCTGCGGCATCGGCTGCGGCGTGGGCGTCTCCATTCGGCGGGCTCCTTCGGTAGCGGCAAACGATCGAAGTGTCGCCCGCGCATGCCGGTCGTCGTTGTCTGACGGCGGCGAGTGCGGCGGGTCACAACAGCGCGATCACCGGTATTGACCGTCCTACACGGACGGAGGCAGCCGGCGCGGCGACGCACCGGCGCCTAGCGGCTGGAGCGGTGTCGGTGATCTGGACGCCCGACTATGAATGCCCGTCTGACGAGGGCACGGGCCGCAGGAGGACTGCCTGGGTCTGCTGCATGCAATACGTTCCAGCGATGGGCGTGTCACATGCGACCCGGGCTGCGCACCGCCGCGCCTCACGGCGCCTCGAGGCCGCGGGCCGGACAACTCTGAATTCGGTCTGGGCACTGCTGCGACAGACCGTGTTCGAATGCAACCGCCGCGAGACCACGCGGTTGGGGGCATCGCTGGCGTTCTATGCGGTCCTGTCGCTGGCTCCGCTGGTGATTCTGGCGATCGCGCTGGCCGGATTGGTGGTCGGAACGGATGCGGCGCAGGAACAGGTGCTGCTGCAGTTTCAGGACCTGCTCGGGCCCGCCGGCGCCAGCGCGGTGCAGAGCATGATCGCGCACGCGCAAAACGTGCGCGCCACCTCGATCGCCTCGGCGCTGGGCCTGGTGACGCTGCTGTTTGGCGCTTCGCAGGTATTCTCCGAGCTGCAATCCGCGCTGAACAAGATCTGGGAGGTGGACGCGTTCAGTACCGGCGGCATCCTGGCGTTGATCCGGCAACGCTTCTTTTCGTTCGGGCTCGTTCTGGCCATAGGCTTGCTGTTGCTGGTATCGCTGCTGCTGAGCGCAGCGCTGGCGGCGGTGGGAAAATTCATGGGCGGTGCGCTGCCGCTGCCGGAATGGATCCTGCACGGATTCGATTTTCTGCTGTCGGTGGCCGGCACTTCCGCCCTGTTTGCCCTGATCTTCCACTATATTCCGGATGCACCGACCGATTGGCGATACTCCTGGACGGGCGGCCTGCTGACCGCCGCGCTGTTCAGTCTCGGAAAATCCCTGATCGGCCTGTATCTGGGCAAGGCGGGCATTGGTTCGGCGTATGGCGAAGCCGGATCGCTGGTCGTGGTGGTGGTCTGGGTCTACTACTCATCGCAGATCTTCTTCTTCGGCGCCGAACTCACGCATGTCCTGTCGCAGCGCCGCTACGCGCGTGAGCTCAACACCAGGGCTGCTGATCGCGCCGGCAAGCGAGCGAACACGGACTCATTGCGACGCGCCGCCCAGTAGCGCCGCGCAATTCTGGTCCTTGGCCAGTCCCGGGTCGATGAAGGCCACCAGGGCCGCAACCGGCGTCAGCAGGACCCCAGCGGCCGCCGCCACGCCGCCCTGTTTGATCAGGCCCGGGGCTGATATGCCGATCGATGGATGCCGCAGCGTACCACGCACGTTGATCGGTGCGCGCAACCGGGCGAGGCGCAGTTGCTTCGGCTTGCCGGCGACGTTCAGATCGAGCTGTTCGTCCGACAGACTGATATGGCCGTCGCCCGTGATCAACACAGGCTGCGTGTCGATCGTGAGGCGCTCGGCTCGAGCGTCGCCGTCCTTCACCTGGAACTCCGCGACAGCACAGCGAATGGCGGCGTTCTTCTGATCCCCGCTCAAGAGCAGCCCGAGGCCGCTGAGGACATCGATTCCGGTCAGTTCGGCGAACGACTGGCGAATCTCGCCCTGCGGTATCACCGCCGCGATGGTGCCGCTCGAGTCCGCCGCGATGTCGTGCACGGAATTGCCACGACCCTCCAGGTGCGCGTGACTCTGCAGGACCCCGCTTAGCGGGGCCTGCGTTGCCGTCTTGCTCTTGAACTGATCCAGGCGCACGTCAGTCAGGCGCAGGTCGATCGCAGCCAGTGGCGGACTGCTGCGCGCATCAAGGTCCACTTCCCCGGCAAGCCTGCCTAACGGCAGATCGAATTCGAGCGGTTTGATGACCATCGCGCCGTGGTCGAGCTTGAGATTGATGGTCACGGCCTCGATCGGTACCTTCTCCGTCTGAACCGAATCGGCGCGGAAGTTGACCGCGGCATCCATCTTCGCGAATTGATTGAACTTGAACTTGAAGGTTGGCAGCAGCAGCGGAGATATCGGTTCGCTGTTCGGCGCGGCGACCTGAGGGGCGGCGGCGGTGTCGGGTTGCTGTGGCACGCCGGCGCCCAGAGCGATTCCGAGATCCGCCAGGTTCAGAGATCCTGAAGCCAGCGTCGCCTTGACGGTGGCCCGGCCGTTGACGCTGAAGTCGAGATTCGCTTGGCCATGCACGTCGCTGCCGCCGACCTTGCCGGCAATCTCGCCAAGCGCGAAATGCATTCCCGAGCGGTGCATGTGCGCGGTGACCCGATACGGAGCGGTCAACGGCAGAGGCAGACCCGTGAGGTAGTACAGATTGGCGAGATTCTGTCCCTGCACTTCGATGTCGGCGTCGAGTTCACCGAGATCGAACGGCTTGGCGATGGAACCGCTGATTGACGCATTGGACGGGCCGGCATCGACCTTCATCTGAAACTGATACGGTCGATCGAGCTCGATATCCAGCAGCGCGCCGCCCTCGAAACTCAGTTTGAACGGCTCCGTGTTCAGCGTGCCCTGGCCCTCCAGCCGGAACGGCTCGGATGCTTCGCGGCCACCGCCCTGATGGGCCGCGACTGTGCCCTTGAAGGTGAGTCTTCGGGCCGCGTCGCTGATGTCCAGGCTGCCGCCGCGCAGGGCGAAATGACGGATCGGCGGCAATCGCGCGGGTTGCTGGGTCTGCTGTGCGCCGGCGTTGCCAAAATCCCAGTTGGCACGCTGCTTGGCATCGCGCAGCAGCGACACCTTTGGCTGGTCGAGCTCCAGTGTCCGCAGCACCAGGTGTCCCAGCAACAACTGCGAGAGCTGCACCGCGAACTGCAGATGGCGCAATTCCACCATGCTTCCGCCCCCGGCCCAGTCCGGGTTGGCGACGCTAAGGTTGTCGATCGACACGCTGGGCTCGGATGAAAACAGATGCACGCGCAATGGGCCGTCAATGCGGACGTCCCGATGCAAGTGCCGCGAGACCATGCGGCTCACTACACCGCGCGCCAGGTTCCAGTCCATCAGGCCGGCGCAGATGAACATCAGCAACAACACGCCGAGCAACCCGCCTAGCCATCGCAGCGGACGGGGAATGCGTCTCCAGGTATCGGTCATCGGTTTCGCCAGCGGAGCGTGAAGGCCGGAAATTAACGCCGCCGCGCGGCGGTGAAAGTCAGACGGGTCTGAAAAGGCCAAGGCGCAGCGCCTGCAGTGGACGGGTCGGCCGTGGTCATGGCGACTACGCGTGCCTGCATGACGGGCTCGGTTCCTTCACCGGCCGCGCGCGTAGGGCTGTTCCTACATGCTAACAGCGCCGTGGTCAGGCAATCATTGGTGCGCCAAGAGCACCCGCTGCAATGATGCATGCAAGTACGCTGTCGGCCGGAGGAAACGACCGGCCATGAAATCCAACCAGCCGCTGGTTCGATCGGCGCGGCCCGAAGGCGCCCAATCCGGATGCGCGACGCGTGCGCTGGTCGTCCTGGCGATCTGCGCGGTGACCGCCGTGCTGTACCTGGCGCACGAGGTGTTCGTGCCGGTGGCGCTCGCATTGCTGTTTGCAACGGTGCTATCGGGTACGGTGGATATGCTGCACAGACGGGGATTGTCGCGCGCCTTCGGGGCCTTTCTGCTGCTGTTCGTGCTGCTGGCAATCATCGGCATCATCTTCAACGCTGTGGCCGAGCCGGCGCGACAGTGGTTCGCGAATCTGCCGCATACGCTGCACATGATCGAACGCAAGTTGCATCCGGCCGCACAGCTGCTGAACCAGATTGAAACGCTAGGCAATCGTGCCGACGCGATCGCGAATCCCGGCGGCAGCGCGCAGCGTGCGGACGCCCCGGTCGCGGCGCCGGCGATTGCCAGCTCGGTCAGCGCCATCGAGGTGCTGAGCGTGACGCGCTCGGGGCTGGTGAGCACCGCCACCGTCGTGATTCTGAGCTTGTTTCTGCTGTCCGGCGGCCCGCCGATGCTCGCGCGCATGGCGGCGTCGCTCGCGGACGACGTGCAGGCGGTACAGGTGCTGCGCGTGATCGATGCGATCCGCAACGAACTTGGGCGCTACTACGGCACCCTCGCGCTGATCAATCTCGGTCTCGGAATTGCCACCGGAGTGACCATGACGCTGCTGGGCGTACCGAATGCGCTTCTCTGGGGCACGATGGCGGCGCTGCTGAACTTCATACCCTATGTGGGGGGAGCGACCACGCTGGCGGTGCTATCGGTGGTGGCACTGGTGAGTTTCGATGGCGTCGGCAGGATCATCGCGGTTCCTGCGAGCTATCTGTGCCTGGCGATGATCGAAGGCCAGGTGGTGCAGCCGTTGCTGGTCGGGCGCCGGCTGGAGCTCAATCCGCTGCTGGTCTTTCTGGCGGTGTGGTTCGGTGGCTGGATGTGGGGCATCGCCGGCATCGTGATCGCGGTGCCGACGCTGGTCGCGCTGAAGGTGGCTGCCGAGTACGGTCACGGCGGTGGCGCAGTGGCCGCATTTCTGGGTCCGGCGGACGCGGCCCGGCGGACTTCAGCCGACGGTAGTGTCCGGATCGGCGACGGTGATGAGACGGATACCCCCGCCGAAGCTCAGATAGGCCCCAGAACCAGTTGATCATCGTGGCCTCCGTCATTCGGTAAGACCGGGGGTGTACCGCGGCATCAGCAGCCGTGCGATCAAACCGGTCCATCCGGTCTGGTGCGATGCGCCGGCGCCGCGACCATTGTCGCCATCGAAATACTCGTAGAACAGCAGTAGGTCGCGAAAATGCGGATCCTGCTGGATACGCGCATGCTGCGCATGCACCGGCCGCAAGCCGCGCTCGCCGCGCAGGAAGATGCGCGTCAGCCGGCGCGCCAGCTCGTTCGCGACCTCGCGAATGCTCATGAGGCGACCCGATCCGGTCGGGCATTCGAGCTTGAAGTCGTCGCCGTAGTAGTGATGAAACTTCTGCAGCGATTCGATGATCAGGAAATTGACCGGAAACCAGATCGGTCCGCGCCAGTTGGAATTGCCGCCGAACAGGCCGCTGTCCGATTCCGCCGGCTGGTAGCGCACTGCGAGTTCCATGCCCTGATACCGGTAGACGTACGGCGTGTCGGCGTGTGCGCGCGACAGGGCGCGTATCCCGTACGGGGACAGAAACTCGCTCTCGTCGAGCATGCGCTGCAGCAGGCGCTTCATGCGGTGACCGCGAAGCAACGACAGCAGGCGCCGATGACCACGGCCTTCCTCGTTCCAGTGCGACACCAGTGCCGCAAGATCCGGGCGGTAATCCAGAAACCATTCGAGACGGCGCTTGAAGTCCGGCAGGCGATCGAGCAGCTCCGGCTCCAGCGTCTCGACGGCGAACAGCGGAATGAGTCCCACCATCGAGCGCACCTTGAGCGGCTGCATGGCGCCGTCGGGCAGGTGCAGCACGTCATAGTAGAATTGGTCCTGCTCGTCCCACAGGCCGACGCCGTCGCTGCTGCCGTCTTCCCCGCCGATGTGGTTCATGGCCTCGGCGATGTGCAGGAAGTGCTCGAAGAACTTGGTCGCGATGTCCTCGTATACCCGATTGTGCTGCGCCAGCTCGAGTGCGATGCGCATCAGATTCAGCGCAGTACATTGCCATCCAGCTGGTGCCGTCGGCCTGATCGATGTGGCCCCCGGTAGGCAGCGCGCGGCTGCGATCGAAAACGCCGATGTTGTCCAGGCCGAGAAATCCGCCCTGAAAGATGTTGCGGCCCTCGGCGTCCTTGCGGTTGACCCACCAGGTGAAATTCAGCATCAGCTTGTGAAACACGCGTTCGAGAAATTCCAGATCGCCGCCATCGCCGCGCTGCTTGCGATCGATCTGAAACACGCGCCAGGTCGCCCAGGCATGCACCGGCGGATTCACATCGCCGAAGGCCCACTCGTAGGCGGGCATCTGGCCGTTGGGGTGCATGTACCATTCGCGCGTGAGCAGCAGCAGCTGCTCCTTGGCAAACTCGGCGTCCAGATCCGCGAGCGCAATGCAGTGAAAGGCCAGATCCCAGGCGGCGTACCACGGATACTCCCATTTGTCCGGCATCGAGACGATGTCGGCGTTGTTGAGATGCGTCCATTCACGATTGCGCCCGTGCCGACGCTCCCGGGGCGGCGGCGGCTGGGCAGGATCGCCGCGCAGCCACTGCGGGATATCGAGGTAGAAGAACTGCTTGCTCCAGATCATGCCGGCGAAGGCCTGGCGCTGAACGCCGCGCGCGTCCTCGTCGGCCACGCCCTGCTGCAGTTGCTGGTAGAACTCATCGGCCTCGCGGAGGCGAGCAGCAAACGTTGCGTCGAAATCCTCGAAGGCAGCGCCGGCATCGGCAGTCGCAGCATCCTCGCGCCGCAGCCGCAGGCGCAGCCGTACCCGGCTTCCCGCCCCCACCTGGTGGCGTGACCAGATCGCGGCCTTGGTGCCCTCGGCGTTCGGATTGACCGCATCCTCGCGTGCGTTCACGACCCGCTCGTGAAAGGCGTCCTTCCAGTAGCCCCGGCGACCGGCGTCATTCCACAGCCTGGCCGGATTGGAGTCGTTGTCGCAGAACAGCGGCACGGCGCGCGCGTTGTCCCAATGCAGGCGGTAGGATCCCAGCTCGGTGTGGCGCGCTGCGAGGATGCCAGGGGCGTCGAGCTTCAGGCTCGGCCGCGGCGTGTTCTCCGCCCAGCTCCAGGTGTTGCGGAACCAGAGCTGCGGCAGCAAGTGCAGCGCGGCCGCCTGCGGACCGCGGTTGTCCACGGTCACGCGCATCAGAACATCATCCGGCGCCGCCTGAGCATATTCGACCGTCACGTCGAAGTACCGGTCGTCATCGAACACGCCGGTGTCGATCAGTTCGTACTCCGGCGCACTGATGCCGCGGCGGCGATTCTCCTGCGCCAGCGCGGCGTATGGGAATTCGGCCTGCGGATACTTGTACAGCATCTTCAGATAGGAATGGCTCGGCGTCGCGTCGAGGTAGTAGTACAGCTCCTTGACGTCCTCGCCGTGGTTACCTTCGCCATTGGTCAGGCCGAACAGGCGTTCCTTGAGAATCGGATCACGCTGGTTCCAGAGCGCCAGGCCGAGGCACAGGCGCTGCTGCGCATCGCAGAATCCCGCCAGTCCATCTTCGCCCCAGCGATAGGCGCGGCTGCGTGCGTGATCGTGCGGGAAATACTCCCAGGCGGTGCCATCGGCGCTGTAGTCTTCGCGCACCGTGCCCCACTGGCGCTCCGACAGGTAAGGACCCCATTTCTTCCAGTCCTCGCCGGTCGCGCACACACCACGCAGCCGTTGCCGCTCGGCATCGTGGCCACTCACGGGCACGCTCCGGAGGTCGCGATCGGATGCTCGCGGCGGCGCGCCTCGGCGGCGCAGATGAAGTGCCAGGCCCGCAGTGTCTCCCCGACGCTCCACGCCTGGGCAATGCAGCCGCGCGGCGCGTACGGGGCATCGCCGTCGAAGATCTCGCTGATGGTGCCGAGACCGGCCTCGGCAAGGTGCGGCCCGAGGGCGGCCAGCAGCGCCAATGCCTGCCCGCCGTCGGCATACACGTGGTAGTGAGCGAGCGTGAACGGACCGAGCAGCCAGCTCCAGACGGTGCCCTGGTGATAGACCGCGTCGCGCTCGCGCGGACCGCCCGCGTAGCGGCCCGAATAATCGGCGTGGCGCGGCGACAGGCTGCGCAATCCGACCGGCGTGAGCAGTTCACGGCTGCAGGAGTCCACCACCGCGCGGGCGCGGCGCGCATCGAGCAACCCGGGCGTCAGCGACACCGCGAACACCTGGTTGGGTCGCAGACTAGAGTCCGCACGGCGCCCGCGCGCATCGGGTTCGCCCACTGGCCCGTCGATCACATCGTAGAGATGGCCGGCCTGGTCGGACCAGAACGCGGCATTGAAGGATTCACGCACGCGTCCGGCCTCGCCGGCGAAGCCGTCGGCCGCCGCAGTCTGGCCGAGTGCCCGGGCCCATACGCTCATCCGTTCGAGTGCGAAGTGCCACAGCGCATTGATCTCCACCGCCTTGCCAATGCGCGGTGTCACCACCCAGTCGCCGTACTTCGCATCCATCCAGGTCAGCTGTACACCGGCCACCCCGGCGCGCAGCAGCCCATCAGCCGGATCGAGCCCGATGCCATAGCGCGTGCCACGGCGATGCCAGTTGACGATGCCTTGCAGGGTCGGATACAGATCGCGCAGCAGCGAATGATCGGCCGTCGCCTGCAGGTACGCATCGATGGCATGGAAATACCACAGCGTCGCATCGACGGTGTTGTATTGCGGAGCCTCGCCGCCGTCCGGAAAGCGATTCGGCAACATGCCCCGGCTCACATGCAGCCCAAAGGTGCGCAGTATTGAGGCCGCGTCGGCCGCACGGCCGGTGGTCAGCGTCAGCCCCGGCAGCGCAATCATGGTGTCGCGACCCCAATCGCCGAACCACGGATAGCCCGCAATGACCGTCGTGCCCGTGTCGGCGGCGAGGCCGTCACCGCGCGCCACGATGAACTGATCCGCCGCCAGTGTCAGCTGCCGGATCCAGTCGGGCGCATCGTCCGGGGCGGCGCGCTGCAGCGCGTGCCGCCGTGTCATCTCACTGCGAAAGGACACCCTGGGCGCTTCGGCGGTGTGCGGCTGCGCGCTGGCGATGAGCGTGGCGCTCTGGCCCGCGGCGAGCGTGACGCGAAACGTGCCCGGCCGGTACAGGTCCTCGTCGGCATCCAGGCCACGCTCGGCTTCCGCGCGATGGTGAAATCCCCAATACCAGTCGGCGCCGGCGATGATGTCGCCGCGATCGATAGCGACCGAGTAGGGGCGTGCTCCGGCAAAGGCATTGATGACGAAGCTGCGCTCATCGACCCCGACATCGAGCGGCCAGCCGCCGCGCCCGTGTGCATGGTAGTCGCGATAGGTGCACAGTGGCAGCAGCTCGAGCTCCACTGCTTGCGTTGCGGCGAGCACCGTGTATGACACATAAGTCGTGTTGCTGCCGCGGGCCATCCAGATGCGCTGCAGCAGCATCGCGTCCGCGAACCCATAGGTCCAGGTCGGCGTGCCGAGCGCGATGCTGAAGGCGCACAGGTGCTCATAGCCGCGCGGTGCGAGCGTGCCGTCGGCGAATTCATTGCAGCCCAGTGCCCAGTCGGCGCCGCGATAGCGGACTGTGGCGTTGACCTTGGCGAGCATCAGCACACGTTCGAGCGGGGGCCGCAATGTCGCAACCAGCAGCCCGTGGTAGCGCCGGGTATTGGCTTGCGCCACGGTGCCACTGGCAAAGCCGCCGAGACCGTTGGTCACCAGCCATTCCCTGGCCAGCGCGTCGTTCGCCTGCGCGAAGTCGCTGCGACCCAGAGCGATCGCGGCGCTCGAGCCGGGGTCGGCCGCGACGCCGGCTTCCGACATGTCAGTGTGTGCGCGCCAGTCGTGCGCCGACAATGACCTGGGTGCGCTCACGCCACGAACAGGTCGGTCGCGAGCGCCCCGGTGCCGGGCTCGGTGCGATAAGCCTCGAAATCGGTGACCCCGGCGCCGATCAGCACCTGCTCATCGATGCAATGCCGGCCGGTGAATTCGCGGCTGTTGCAGATCAGGATCGCGTGCGCGGCGTCGGCGACGATGGCGGGCGTGCGGCTGCGGCTGATGGCCGCCTCGCCGCCCAGCAGGTTGCGCACCGCCGCGGTCGCGATGATGGTGCGCGGCCACAGCGTATTGAAGGCGATACCGTCGGGGCGGAATTCCTCGGCCATCGCCATCGCATAGATGCTCATTGAGTATTTGGACAGCGCATAGGCCGGATAGGGTGCGAACCAGGCGGGCACCAGATTCAACGGCGGCGAGAGCATCAGAACGTGGGGATTGGCCGCGCGCCGCAGGTGCGGAACGCAGGCGCGCGATACCAGAAAGGTGCCACGGCCGTTGATCTGATGCATCAGATCGTAGCGCTTGGCGTCGGTCTGCAGCGTCGGGGTGAGACTGATGGCACTGGCGTTGTTGACGCAGATGTCGATGCCGCCAAACACCTCGGCGGTTCGGGCCACCGCCGATTCAATCTGTTGCTCGAAACGAATGTCGCACTCGAGCGCCAGTGCCTGGCCACCGGCCTGGCGCACCTGCTCGGCCGCCGTGTGGATCGTTCCGGGAAGCTTCGGGTGTGGTGTACTGGTCTTGGCGGCAATGGCGACGTTGGCGCCATCGGCCGCGGCGCGCAATGCAATTGCAAGTCCGATGCCGCGCGACGCACCGGTGATGAACAGCGTCTTGCCCGCTAGCGTCGTCATGGTCGGTTCCTGTATGGCCGGTGGCGGACGACAGGATGTCAGGGCAGGCGCGTACGCGCTAGCATCCGCCGCTCAGGGATCGCCACACAGCGATGAGACGGGCCGTTCGCGGCGAAGGAATGGTGCAATGGAGACCTCGAAACATGTGCGGATGGAGCGGGCTTCCGGGCTGCTGGCGATGACGCTGGCGCGGCCGGAGAAGAAGAACGCGCTCACGACCCCGATGTACCAGGCGCTGCTCGCGGGGCTGGAGCTCGCGAGCGCCGAGCCCTCGGTGCAGGCGGTGCTGCTGGACGCCGAGGGCGCTGACTTCTGCGCCGGCAACGACATCGGCGATTTCATCGCACTGGCCGGGTCGGGGCAGTCGCTCGAGAGCTCCGATGTGTTCCGCTTCCTGCGCGCGCTGGCGGTGTTCGATAAGCCGCTGATCGCGGCCGTGCGGGGGCGCGCGGTCGGCATCGGCACCACGATGCTGCTGCACTGCGATCTGGTCTATGTCGCCGAGGATGCCAGCTTTTCGACGCCGTTCGTCGATCTGGCGCTGGTGCCGGAGGCGGCCTCCAGTCTGTTGTTGCCGGCGCGCGTCGGCCACGTGCGCGCATTCGCGCTGTTCGCGCTCGGGGAAGCCCTCGATGGCCGCGCGGCGGTCCAATGCGGTCTGGCCAATGACGCCCTGCCAGCCGAGCAGGTCGCGCCGCGCGCACGCGCCGCGGCCCTGAGGCTCGCGGCCAAGCCAGCGCAGGCGATCCAGGCGACGAAGAAGCTGATGCGCGAGCACGCCCGCATGCTGTCAGTCATCGACGCCGAGGGCCGGGTATTCGCCGAGCGTCTGGTGAGCGCGGAAGCGCAGGCCATATTCCGCGCCTTCATGACACGGCGGACGCCCGGATCGTGACGGTGCACTGAGGCGACCCATTGCTTATTCGGAGCGCGGCATGCCTTCCGACCATTCCGACCGCTCTGCCCCGGCGATGCCGTAGCGTGTCGGGGAGATTACGTAGAACATCGACAGCTTGGCCTCTTCGACCACATCGAGCAGGCGGTAGGCCTCCTCCTCACTGCAAACGAAGCGAATCTCCACCGGCAGGTCGCCGGCTAGCTCCCAGAAGCTCTGCTCGTGCAGGATTCCGTGGCGACCGAATCCGGCGATTCCGCGAAAGGCGCAACCGCCGTGAATACCCAGCTTCTGCGCCTTCCGCAGCAGCCAGTCGTGCATGATCAAGCCATTGACCTTGCGGTTCTCGTGGACGATAAAACGCAGATACACACCGTCCAGGCTGTGTGCTTTCCAATCGCGTTTGAGTGCCGTCATGTTGAAGTTTCCGTTATCAGGCGGCCGAGACCGATCGTGAAGACCCCCAGGGCGGTGGCCGACAACGAGCCAGCTACATGAATCGCGATCTCGCCGATGCCCCAGGCGACCTGTCCGCGCGACAGTAGCGCGAAGGTCTCCGCGGAGAAGGTCGAGAATGTCGTCAGGCCGCCGCAGAAACCGGTCATCAGAAACAGCCGCGCCTGCGGCGAAATTCCGAGATCCAGATTGATCGCGCCGACCGCCAGGCCGATCACATAGCCACCAATCAGATTGGCCGTCAAGGTGCCGAACGGCAGCGTGGGGAAGACCGGGTTCAAGCGCATGCTCAGCCACCAGCGCAACCAAGCGCCGACGACCGCGCCACCTCCCACTGCGAGCATAGCCGCCGGATTCATCTCTCGTACCCCTCCTGTGCGGTCATTTCGACGTCCGCCGATTCTGGTCGATCGCGTTTTCAGCGCACCACGGCAACCGGGCAGTGCGCGTAGGCCGTCACCCGCTGGGAAACCGAGCCCAGCGCCCAGCGCTGAAATCGATCCTGCCGCGACTGCCCAGGGCAATGAAATCGACGTGGTTCTTTTCGGCGAATTCGACAATGCGCTCGGCCGGGTGGCCGACCAGGACCTCGAAGCGCACCGCGAGCCCGTGGGCGGCGGCGCGCTGCTTCATTCCCTCGAACAGCTCACGAAAACAGGTCGTGGTCATCGCGGCAGCTCCCCTGCAGGCAGAACTGCTGCCACGCGAGCTATCGCACGCGCGATCACGCGACGGTGCTCGAGGTGTCGTTCACCAGAATCGGACGGATGGTGTATCGATGTGCCCACAGCTTCCTCCCATGAGAGAAAATGCAGGCATCATCAGCCAAGAGGCGGTTCGAGGAGGAATGCCATCTCCTGACCTTTACCGTTCACAATATACGTATCAAAGTTGCCCTCGGCAAGCGCATGCCTTGCGGGCTTGAGCGACCAAGGGAACACTCGCGTAATGCCGACAGCCAACTTCGCCGGTGTTGAAATGGGAGGCACCAAGTGCGTCTGCATCCTGGGTACCGGGCCGGATGACATCCGCGCGCAGCAGATAGTGCCGACGCGCGATTCCGCCTCGACCCTCAGCGCGATTGCCGAGGTGCTCGGGCGCTGGAACAGCAGCATCGGCAGGATCGACGCGATTGGCGTGGCCTCGTTCGGGCCGCTGGATCTGCGCCGCGGCTCGCGCACCTACGGGCGCATCGGCACCACACCGAAGGAGCGCTGGACCGGCGTGGACCTGGCTGGCTTCTTCGCCAACGGGTTCGCGGTGCCGGTCGGTCTTACGACCGACGTGATCGGCGCGGCGATCGCGGAAGGGCGCTGGGGCGGCGCGCGCGGACTGTCCGATTATGCCTATATCACCGTGGGCACCGGCGTCGGTGTCGGCATGATCGCGGGTGGCAGCGCGCTCCTCGGTTGCCACCACCCGGAGCTTGGCCACGTGCGCGTCGTGCGCCGCCCTGGCGACGAGTGGCCGGGTATCTGCCGTTTTCACGGCGACTGCGTCGAGGGTCTCGCTTCGGGTCCCGCGATTGAGGCGCGCAGCGGTGGCTCGGCGATGGCGTTGCCCGAGGACAGCCCGATCTGGGATACGGTGGCGCACGCGCTCGGACAGCTCGCACACATTCTGGTGGTGTCGGTCGCCCCGCAGCGAATTTTGATCGGTGGGGGCGTGCTCAACGCCCAGCCGCATCTGTTCCCTCGCATCCGTACGTGCTTCGCGACCAGCCTGAACGGCTACCTCGACATCCCGGAAATCACCTCCGACCTCGATCTCTACATCGGACCCCCGGGACTCGGCACGCGCGCCGGCCCGCTTGGGGCGCTGGCGCTCGCGATCGATACCGATGCCGCGCGTCGCGCGGCGGGCAGCCCGATTGCGGGCGGCCGGCCCCTGACGACTGACCTGGTCGCTCCCGACAGCCAGACGGGTTAACCTGAATTCATGGTGATCAATGCCGCACACTGAGGACGCGGCCCCGAGCGAGCGCGGGGCGGTTGGCGGCGCGTTGGCGCGCGAGCGAGAACTCCTGCTGCGCTGGCTGCTGACCGATGCCTATCCGCTGTGGGCAACCCAGGGCTATGACACCGTCCATGGCGGATTCGAGGAGAGTCTGACGGCCGCGGGCCCTACGCCCGATCAGCCACGCCGTGCCCGGGTTCAGGCGCGGCAGATCTACTCGTTCGCGCGCGCCGGGAATCTCGGCTGGGAGCCGCAACAGGCACAGCGGCTGGTGGTGGCGGGCCTCGAGTACCTTCTGGCGCATTACCGGCGCTCCGATGGCCTGTATCGCTCCCTGATCGGTGTTGACGGCCGCGTGCTCGACGACCGCGCGTTCCTGTACGAGCAGGCGTTCGTTCTGCTGGCCCTCGCGGAGAGCGCGCGGGTGCTCGGGCCTGAAGCCGGGCTGATCGCGGCGGCGCAGGCCCTACGCTTGACGCTGCATGCACGCCTGAAGCGATCCGGACCCGGATTCGGCTCCGGCGTGCCGGACGCGTTGCCGCTGCTGTCGAACCCGCACATGCATCTGCTCGAGGCGGCGCTGAGCTGGATCTCGGTCGACGACGATCCCGCCTGGCGCTCGCTGGCGGACGAGATCGTCGCGCTCGCGCTCAGCCGATTCATCGACGCCGGCACCGGGGCGCTGCGCGAGCATTTCGATGAGCATTGGTTGCCGTTGGCCGGCACTGCGGGCCGGCTCGTCGAGCCCGGCCATCAATTTGAATGGGCATGGCTGCTGCTGTGCTGGGGCGGCGCCACGGCCGCCAGCGCGTACGCGGCCGCGACGAGACTGGTGCAGATCGGCGAGACCCACGGCATCCGCGACGGCGTCGCCATCAATGCGCTGCTCGACGACTTCAGCGTGCACGACGGCGAGGCGCGCCTGTGGCCGCAGACCGAGCGGTTGAAGGCGGCCGTGCGAATGGCGGCAACGACGCGCGATCCGGACTTCGAAACGGTCGCGGTGCGTGCGGCGCGCGGCCTGCGACGCTACCTCGATATCGAAGTTCCCGGCTTATGGCATGACCGGCTGACGGTCGATGGCCGCTGGGTGCAGCAGCCTGCGCCGGCCAGCAGCTTCTATCATATCGTGTGCGCTATCGGCGAGCTCACGCGCGGTCCCGGGCAGGTCTGAGCACGAAAGTTTAGACTCAAAGGCGTCGGCAGACTGGGCAGAAGCGGTACGCTTACAGGGAGATCGGCGCATGTGCGGGCATCGGATCGGGAGCCAGGGCGGCAGCAATACCCGCCCGGCGCCACGGGCGGTCGCGGCGAACGGCGACGCTGCGGGCCGGAGCGGGTAATGGCTGCACACGGCCACGACGCGGCCGCGGAGCCGCCGGCGCTCAGGGTCAGGCTGATCGGAAAATCCAACGGCGTCGGACTGTCGCGCGATCTGGAGTTGCTCGGCGCCGCTCTGGTCGCGTGCGGCTGCGAGGTGAAGGCGCACCCGTGCGAGCGACGCGATCGCAAGCGTCGCCGATCGCTGCTGGCGCGGCTGGCAATGCGTGCCAGCCGGCTGCGCGGTCCCGCGGCACACCCGGCGTTCGACCTCAACGTCATGCTCGAGCACATCTGGCCACAGTTCGTGCAGCAGGCGCGCTGCAACGTGCTGGTACCCAATCCGGAGTGGACCGATCGCCGCGACGTCGCGATGCTCGACATCCCCGATCGCATCTGGGCCAAGACCGCGATGGCCGAGGAGCTGTTCGCCGCGCGCGGCCACCGCTGCCTGCGGATCGGTTTCGACAGCAATGATCGGCTGCAGCACGGCATCGAGCGTCTTCCCCAGTTCCTGCACATCGCCGGTCGCAGCCCGCTCAAAGGCACTGAACGCCTGGTGGCGCTGTGGCAGCGACACCCGCAATGGCCGCGGCTCACGGTGGTGCAGGACAAGCCCGCGGGGGCCGGCCGGACTGCGGCCGCGAACATCGTGCGGGAGGGCCGTTTCCTGGGCGATCAGGAACTGCGCACGCTGCAGAACTCGCACCGGTTTCACCTGTGCCTGTCCGAGGCCGAGGGCTGGGGTCATTACATCGCCGAGGCGATGAGTGTCGGCGCGGTGACGCTCACGTGCGATGCGCCGCCGATGAGCGAGCTGGTCGCACCCGATCGCGGCGTGCTGGTCGGCGTGCAGCTCGGCGAGCGGCACAACCTGGCGCGGATCGCGCGCTTCGATGAGAGCGCGCTGGCGGCGGCGATCGAGCGATCGCTGGGGCTGGGCGCGGTGCAGCTCGATGCGATCGGCGCCGCCGCGCGACGCTGGTTCCTGCTCAACAAGCAGGGCTTCGTCGCGCGCGTGCAGAATGCCGTCGCCGACATCGGCCGCGCCGTGCGTGGCGTGGATGTGCGGTGAATCCACGACCCTTGCTGGTGCGCTTTGGCGCGCTCGGCGACATGGTGATGCTGACGGCGGCCATCCGCCACCTGCACGCGCGCCTCGGCCAGCCGGTGGACGTCCTGGCGGCGGCCGACTGGACCCGGCCGCTGCTGCACGGACAACCCGGCGTCGGCGACATCTTCCTGCTGGCAGGCCGCAAGCCGCCGTACTGGCTGAGCGTGCCGCAGCATCGGCTGGTGCGCGCGCTGCGGGCGCGCGGCGCGGGCCCCACGTGGCTGTGCGATCACGACAATCGCAAGGTCTGCAGCCTGCTGCTGCGTGCCGGCTGGACAGCCGAATTCTGGTGTCATCACGAGGACCTGCCGGGGCTGGCCGGGTCGCATTTCTGTGATCGATGGCTGCGCTTCGCGTATCGCAATCCACCGGTGCTCGGTGGCGACGATCTGCCGCTGACCGCCGCTGATGCGTTTGGAGATCTGATCGTGAGCGATGCACAGCGCGCGCAGGTGGTTGCGTGGTCGCAGTCGCGCCCATGGGCAGGCCGGGAATTGATCCTGATCCAGGCCGGCAACAAGCGCACCATGCGCCGCGGCTGGCGCCGCCGCCGCAGCAATTCCAAATACTGGCCCGAGCAGAACTGGGCACAGGTGCTGCGCGGTCTGCGCGCGCTTCATCCGGAGCATGCGATTCTGCTGCTCGGCGTGCCGCAGGAGTCGAAGCTCAATCGGCACATTCTGCGGCTGGCCGGAATCGCCAATGCGTACGATGTGGTGCACGAACTGTCGATACCGAGGCTGCTTGGCCTCGCCGCAGGCGCCACCGGCATGGTCTCGGTGGACACCGGTCCGGCGCACCTGGCGGCCGCCGTGGGCTGTGCCGTGGTCACGCTGTTCGGCACGACCGAGCCGTTCATGTACGCCCCGCGCGGCAGGACCGCCGTGGTCGAATGTCTGGTCGGAGAGCACGAAGGACAGCGCTCGATGCTGTACATTACCCCGCAGCAGGTCCTGACCGCGTGGCAGACGGCGTTGAGCGCCGACCCGAACCGCCAGAGATAGCGATGTCGTCACCGCCCGTGCTTCCCATCAGCCTGATCGTCATCACCTACAATGAGGCGGCCAACATCGCGCGCTGCCTCGACAGCGTGAGCTTCGCCGCCGAAAAGATCGTGGTCGACTGCGGCAGCGACGACGACACCCGAAGCATTGCGGTGGCCCACGGGGCGCGGGTGGTCGATCAGCCCTGGCTCGGATTCGGCGCGCAACGCAACTTTGCCAGCGGCCTGGCGAGCAACGACTGGATCCTGTCACTCGATGCCGATGAAGCGCTGACCCCGGAGCTGGCGCAGGCCCTGCAACGGGGCCTGCCAGCCCTGCTGGCGTCGAACATGGCGGTCGGCGTGCTCTATCGCACTGCCTGGTTCATGGGCAGGCCGCTGCGCTGGTACCGACTCATGGTGCGCGAGCGAAAGCCGCGGATCTATCACCGCCAGCGCGCGCGCTGGAGCGAGACTCGGGTGCATGAGTCGCTGCAGTACCATGGCGGAGAAGCCACGTTCCAGCCGCCCTTCATGCATTACCTGAATCCGACACTGGTGCATCACGAGCTCAAGTATCTGCGGTATGCGGAGCTCAAGGCGCTCGACTGGCGCGAGCGCGGCCGCGGCATCCGGGCCTACGAGTGGCCATGGGTATTCATCCTGACCTTCATCAAGGATTACCTGTTGCGGCTGGCGGTGCTGGACGGCGCTCGCGGCTGGGTTGCGGCCTACATGGCGGCTCACTACGCGGTGTACAAGCGCCTGCGCTACTACGAGATGCGGAATTTTGAGCGTTCCATCGAACTCGCCGACGCTGAATTGCGCGCACACAAGCTGCAGCGCTAGCAGCTTGCGGGCGGTGCCGGCGTCGCTGAACTGAGGCGTGCGGAGGGGCCGGGCTGATGCCAGCACAGTTGGTTTCGTTCACCGCGATCGCGCTCTCGACCGTGCATTTCGCGCTGGCTGCGGGTGTCACGCTGCACGTACTGGCACACAACCGCAATCCCGGGTCGGCGGTTTCGTGGATCGGCCTCGCCTGGCTGTCGCCGGTCGTCGGCAGCCTGCTGTACGTGTTGCTTGGCATCAACCGCGTGCGGCGGCGGGCCCGCAGCCTGGTTGTCGCAGCTCCCGATGATTCGGTCGGGGTGTCTCCCGCACCGCAGGGCTGCGAGCATCTGGCGGGTCTCGAGCTCGCGGCCCGCCGCATCAGCCGCCGCAACGTGCAAGCAGGCAATGCCGTCACGATGCTGGCCAACGGTGACGCCGCGTACCCGCAGATGATCGCCGCCGTCCATGCCGCGACCTCGAGTATTGCGCTGTCGAGTTACATCTTTCGTGCCGACCAGGTGGGCGGCGAATTCATCGCGGCCCTGAGCAGCGCGCGGCGCCGCGGCGCCGAGGTACGCGTGCTGATCGATGGCTACGGCGGTGGCTACCTGCGATCGGCGAGCTATCACAAGCTGCGTCACGCGGGGATTCCGGCCGCGCGGTTCATGCACTCGGTACTGCCATGGCGCATGCCGTTCCTGAATCTGCGCAGCCACCGCAAGATCCTCAGCGTCGACGGCCGCATCGCCTTCACTGGCGGATTGAACATCGGCGCCGAGAACGTCATCGCGCGCCATCCCCGGCACGCGGTGCTCGACAGTCATTTCCGATTCGAGGGACCGGTGGTCGCGCAGCTGTCCGAGGCATTTGCCGCGCAGTGGTTCTTCACCACCGGTGAGGCGCTCACCGGACCGGCCTGGTTCCCCAAGCTCGAGGCGGTCGGCGACAGCCTGGTGCGCGCGGTGACCTCCGGTCCCGATCAGGATCTGGAGAAAATCGAGCTGCTGGTGCTGGAAGCGATTGCGTGCGCGCGCTCGTCGATCAAGATCATGACACCCTATTTTCTTCCGGACGATCGCATCATCACCGCGCTGGCGCTGGCGGCGATGCGCAATGTCGCGGTCGACCTGGTGCTGCCCGAGCACAGCAATCATCCGACGGTTGACTGGGCGATGCGCGCACACATCGGGCCGCTGCTGGCGGCCGGCTGCCGCATCTGGACGCACCCGGCGCCGTTCGATCATTCGAAGCTGCTGGCGGTGGACGGCATCTGGTGCTTCATAGGCAGCGCCAACTGGGACATGCGCAGCTTCCGGCTGAATTTCGAGATCAACCTCGAAGTGTACCGCTCGGACATCGTCGAGCAGGTGACGGCGAAGATCGCCGCCAACCAATCCAGTCGCATTACCCAGGCCGATCTCGACCGGCGCTCGCTGCCGTCCCGGCTGCGCGACAACGCCGCACACCTGATGCTGCCATACCTGTAGCGGCAAGGGCGCGCGGCGCTACGGGTGCGCTTCCAGTGCCTCGATCTGATCCATGATGGCGTTCATGCGCGCCACCAATGCGCGATACGGCGCGGGGGTCGCCATGTCGATGCCGGCGCGCTTGTAGAGCTGGTACGGATAGTCCGAGGCGCCGGCTCGCAGCATGTTGAGGAACCGGTCACGCGCTGGAGCACCCTCCTTCAGTATGGCGTCGGTCATGTAGGCAGCGCCGGCCATCGACGTCGCATACTGGTACACGTAGAAATCGCGATAGAAGTGGGGAACGAAGGCCCACTCGATGCAGTATGCGGGGTCGATCCTCGTCACCCCGGATGCCTCGCCGTAGTACTTGCGCAGCAGGCCGCAGTAGATCTCGCTCATGCGCGCTCCGGACAGCGCGTGACCCTGTTCGAGCTCGTCGTGAATGCGCAGCTCGAACTCCGCGAACTGCACCTGGCGGAAGAAGGTCGAGCGGATCTGATCGAGCCCGAGTCCGAGGTAATAGAGCTTGGCGGCCTTCGAGCCGGCATGCGCGACCATGTAGTCGTTGAGCAGCATCTCGTTGCCGATCGAGGCCGATTCGGCGATGAAGGTCGAATAGCCCGACTTCTCGAACGGCTGCGCCGCGTTGGACAGCAGCGTGTGGACTGCATGGCCCCACTCGTGCGCGATGGTGGACAATGACTGATAGTCGTCGTTGTGATTGAGCAGCAGGTACGGATGCACGTCGTAGGCGGCCCCGCTCATGTAGGCACCGGCGGCCTTGCCCGGGTGCGGATCGACATTCATCCAGCGACCCTCGAATCCGCGCCGCAGCAACTGCAGGTAGTCCTCGCCCAGCGGCTGCAGCGCCTCGAGCGTGATGTGCTCGGAGTCCGCCACCGTGAATCTCGGCAGCGGCTTTAGCGCCAGAATCGGCGGATAGTTGTCGTAATAGCGCAGCGGCCCGCGGATGCCGAGCAATCGCCGGCGCAGGCGCAGGTAGCGGTGCAAGGTGGGCAGCGCGGCATTGGTCTCATCGACCAACGTCCGGTACACGGCGCCGGGCATGTCATCGCCGAACTGCGCCGCCTCGAGCGAGCTTCCGAAGTGGCGCGCCCGGGCGCTGAAGACATCGCCCATCACCTGCGTCGTGAGCAGCGCGCCGAGCGTGCCCTGGTACCGGCTCCAGGTGCTCCAGAACGCATCGAATACCAGTTTGCGATCGGCGCGGTTGGGAAGCTGCCGGTACTTCTCGTAAGCAGCAGGGTCGAGGCGCACCTTGGCGCCGTCGGACAGCGTCACCGTCGGCAGCGGCAGCTCACCGTTGGCGAGCAGTTCGCGCACCGTGCCCGGCTGCTGCAGGAACGTTCCGGCGTCGGCCAGGACGTTCTCGGCCTCGTCGCCGAGCGTATGCGGGGCCGCGCGCAGCGTGTCATTGAGGAAGAAATCGAAGCGCTGCGCGAGCGGCGCACTCTCGGCCAGCAACCGGTGCACCGTGTCCGTACCCAGCGCGACGATCTCCGGCGCGACCCACGAGGTCTTTTCCGAGATCATCGTCTCGAGCGACTGGGCCTGCTGACGGCGCTCCTGGCCGGCGGCGATGCGCAGATCCTCATCCGCTTTCAGATTTGCATACACCGACAGACGCGCCGATTCACGCCGGACCGCGCTGATGGCATCGAGCGCCGTGAGCATCGCGGCTGCGCTGCCGCCGAGTGTGCCCTTGTAGCCCGCGAGCGCTTCGGCGGCGGCGCGCGCGCGCGCCAGGGCGTCGGTCCAGGCCTGGGGCGATGCGTATAGGTCAGACAGATCCCACATCGAGTCCGGCACCGCCGCGGCCGACGCAGGGGTGCCGGCGATGGCGTGATCAGCGGCGCCAGGGCGGTTGCCGGGATCGGAAGCCGCGCCCGAGTGCAGGCCGAGCAACAGCAGGCACGTGGCGCTGCCCAGGATTGCAGGGCGTGGCGGCAATCGCTGCCCGGGCCGGTACCACAGCACGCCGAACCTCTTCATCTTCAGTGCTTTCCGTATGCGTGTTCGCGGATCAGTGCTGGCGGTGGCGTGCTCGCCGAATGATAGCAAACGATGGCGGCGAAATGCGGGTGTTCCCGATGTTGGTCGGCTATATTGCGCCATCGGTTCCGCTAAGGGCTCCATGGCTTCCTCGGACAACAACGATCCGCTTCCGCCGTGCGCCCACGCGCAATTCGACGTCGGATCCACCGACGATTCTCTGGAGCGGATGGTGGAGGCCGGCGCGCAGTTCGGCGACATCTATCGCGTGCATGCGCCCGGTCGCAACAGCGACACCTGGGTGGTGGCCGATCCGGCCACCATCAAGCGTGTGCTGGTATCCAATCATCGCAGCTACACCATCGGGGTGGGGCTGGATCGGGTCCGGATCCTGGTCGGCGACGGCATCATCGTCAGCGAGGGCGAGGTCTGGAAGCGCCAGCACCGCATGATGCAGCCGATGTTTCAGCGCTCACAGGTCGAGCGCTTCGGTGAGCTGATCGCCGCCGTCAATGGTCGCCGGCTGGGCAACTGGGCGGAGAAGGCCGCCAGCGGCGATACGCTCAACATCACGCGCGAGACCAGTGAGTGCGCGCTCGAGGTGGTGCTGCGCGCTACCCTGGGCGCCGATTTCGATCGTCTGCTGGCCGATCTGGGCGCCAATCCGTTTGCGCTGCTGACCGAAGAGGCCGCGCGCGACCTGCGCTTTGCGTTTCGTTTCCGCCAGCTCGGCAAGCATGTCGAGCAAGTGATCTCACGGCGTGAAGCGGCGGGCGCGGGCGAGGCTGCCGCCACCGGCGCGGATGGCGACTGGCTCTCGATGATGATGGCTGCGCGCGACCGGCGCGACGGTAGCGCGATGTCGCATCGGGAGCTGATCGATGAGGTGATGTCGATCATCGTCGCCGGGCACGAGACCACCGCGGCGGTGCTCAATTCAGTGTGGTACCTGTTGTCGCAGCACCCCGAGGTCGAGGCGAAGCTGCACGCCGAGGTTGACGCCACCGAGCTGCCCGACCTCAAGCTGACGACGGTCGAGGCGCTGCACTACACCCATCAGGTGATCCTGGAGGCGTTGCGGCTGTATCCGCCGGTCTGGGTGCTGACCCGGCGCTGTGTCCATGCCGACCGTCTCGCCGGCTATGAGGTGCCCGCAGGCACCGACGTATTCATGAGTCCGTATGTCGTGCAACGCGACCCGCGGCACTGGCCTGACCCGGAGGCGTTTCGACCCGAGCGCTTCGCGGCCGGCGCGGAATCTGCGGCGCATCGCTTTGCCTTTCTGCCGTTCTCGGCCGGACCGCGCCATTGTGTCGGCGAGACGTTCGCCACCTATGAAATGGCCATTCATGTCTACCACGCGGCGCGGCGGTTCCGGCTGCGCTGCGCGCAGTCCGGGCCGATCGCAATGGAAGCACGCATCAACCTGCGCACGCGCGAGGACGTGCTGATGAGAGTCGAGCGACGCGCCTGACCGCGATGCCGGCGCGGGCGTGCTGCGGCCGTCCGCGTCGGCTACCAGGTACCGACGCTGGGCATCGACACCCACGGCTCCTGCGGTGGCAGCGCACCACCTTTCTGCAGCAGCTCGATCGATATCAGGTCGGGCGAGCGTATGAACGCCATGCGACCGTCGCGCGGCGGACGGTTGATGGTCACGCCCCGCTGCATCAGCGTGCGGCAGGTGGCATAGATATCGTCCACTTCGTAGGCGACGTGACCGAAGTTGCGGCCGCCCGAATAACTTTCCGGATCCCAGTTGTAGGTCAGCTCGATCTGGGCAGCGTCATCCCCGGGAGCGGCCAGGTACACCAGCGTGAATCGCCCCTTGTCGTTGTCCATGCGCCGCACTTCGCGCAACCCGAGCGCATCGCAGTAGAACTTGCGGGAAGCTTCCAGATCGGTCACGCGGACCATGGTGTGCAGGTACTTCATGCCCCTATTCTAAGCAACCCGGCCGGCGATTGCCCGGTCCGCTCGGCCACGCCGGATTTCACACCTGGCCGGGATCGAAGAAACGGGCGTCGACCGGCTTGTGATCGAGGATTTCCCGCCGCGTCAATCCCTGCAACTCGTGCGGGAACACCAGCCACTGGCTGGTTTCCCGCAGGTAATAGTCCGGCTTGAGCGTGCTGCGATTGCGTTCGGGCTTGTAGTACGCGGTCGCGATCCGCACCTGCTCCGGCAGGTTGCGCCGGCAGCGGGCGGCAAGCTCCTTCACGATCGCCTCCATGCTGAGGCCGGTGTCGAATACGTCGTTGACCAGCAGCAGCTGGTCCTCGGCCGACAGCCGCGAGACCAGGTAGTCCAGCGCATGCACCCGTACCGTCTTGCCCTGCTGGTCGATGCCGCCGTAGGACGAGGTTCGAATCGCGATGTGGTCGGCGTGGATGCCGTGGTATTCCAGCACCTGCTGCACCGTGATGCCGATCGGCGCGCCGCCGCGCCACACGGCCACGAGGAACGTCGGCCGAAAGCCGCTGCGCACCACCCTGCTGCCGAGCTCCATCGAATCGCGCAGCAGCGACTCGGCCGAGATAAACACCTTGTCCATCGGTGGGGGCTGGGCGACGGCCTGCGGCTATTTCTGCAGAACGTATTTTCCCGGCGCGTCGTCGAGCGGCGGGTAGCCGGCATCGGCATTGCCGAGCGGTGGCGGCGCGACCTGGGCCGTCGCGGAGTGCTGCGCCAGCCAGCGCTGCCAGGTCGGCCACCATGAGCCGGAATGCGGATCGGTGGCCGCAAACCAGGCCTGCGGCGTGGGTGTCTCGGTTGCATTGGTCCAGGTGCGCACGCGATGGCGGCGGCGCGGATGCACCGGACCGCTGACGATGCCAGCGTTGTGGCCGCCCGAGGTCAGCAGAAAGGTGTAGTCGGACGAGCGCGTCAGGCCGCGGGCCTTGTACACCGACTGCCACGGCGCCACGTGATCGGTCTCGGTTCCCACCACGAACATCGGCAGCTCGATGGCGGACAGGTCGACGCGGCGCCCGGCGGCATGGAATTCGCCACGCGCGAGCGCGTTATTCAGGTACAGCTCGCGCAGGTACTCCGAGTGCATGCGGCACGGCATGCGCGTACCGTCGGCATTCCAGGCCATCAGGTCGTTCGGCGAGGCACGCTGTCCGCGCAGGTAGCTGTTGACCGCGGGCGTCCACAGCAGATCGCGCGAGCGCAGCAGCGTGAACGCGGCGCCCATCTGCTCGCTCTTGAGCACGCCACTACGTTGCATGGCCGCCTCGAGCATATCGAGCTGACTCGGGCTGATGAACACCGACAGCTCGCCGGGTTCGCTGAAATCGGTCTGTGCGGCGAGCAGCGATACCGTGGCCAGGCGCTGGTCGCCCTCGGCGGCCAGGGTTGCGGCCGCGATCGACAGCAGCGTGCCGCCGATGCAGTAGCCCACCGAATGAATCCTGCGCTCGGACACGATGCTCGCGACCGCGTCGATTGCCGCGCGCACACCGAGCCGCAGATAGTCGTCCATGCCGAGTTCGCGGTCGGCGGCGTCCGGGTTCTTCCACGACACCATGAATACGGTGTGGCCCTGCGAGACCAGGTAGCGCACCAGCGAATTGCCCGGTGACAGATCGAGGATGTAGTACTTCATGATCCACGCCGGGACGATCAGCACCGGCTCGGCGTACACGTTCTCGGTCGACGGCGAGTACTGGATCAGCTCGATGAGCTCGTTGCGCAGCACGACCCTGCCGGGGGTGGCTGCGACGTCGCGTCCCACGACGAACCGGTCGGTCGGCGTACCCGATCGCTTGCCGCCGACGGTGCGCTCGATGTCCTCGAGCCAATGGCGGACGCCGCGCACGAGGTTAGCGCCCTGTTCGGCGCGCGTGGCTTCGAGCAGCTCGGGATTGGTCAACAGGTAATTCGCAGGTGAGGCGGCCTCGAGCGCGTTGCGGCCGACGAAGTCCAGCGTGCGTTCGGTCTCAGGCGCGACACCCTTCACGCCCGACAGCGCGCTCTGCCACCAGTCCACGTAGTTGCGGTAGCTGCGTGCGTAGACATTGAAGGGCCAGCGTGCCCAGGCCTCGCCGCCATAGCGCTCATCGGCATGATCCGGCGGTAGCGGTTGGCCGGTGGCGGCGCGCATCGCGAAGCCCCAGGTGTCGAGCGCCCTGGACATCGCATCCTGCATCAACTGTACCTGCCGTGGCGGTTGCCTGGCCAGCTGTAAATACCAGTCCCACCAGGCGTTCGCATAGACCTCGGGTGCCAGCCCGCCGGTTACGGTTGCCAACTGCGCGCGCAAGCTGCGCGCCAACTCGGCGTGGTCCGGTGCGCTTGCTCCCGGCGGCTCAGCCGCTGTCTGCTGGCGATGGGCCGCGGCGCTTGCAGCGCCCGACTTCGCGTCGCTGGCGCCGGCACGAGAATTGATCCGATTATCCAGGACTTTTGGTTTTGGCGGCATCGCGGTGCGGGCAACTATACAGCTCGGCGGGGACGCCTGTCGGCGTCCCCGCCGGCCGCTTTCCAGCTATTCGCGAGTCGGCGATAGCTGACCGGCGCTCAAGTGGGGGGGTGGCGCCGGGCCGCGACTTCAGGCGGCTTTTCTGGTCACTGCAGCGACCTTCGCGGTCGCTTCGCTGACCACTTCGCTGAAGCTGCTCTGCGCATCGGTGGTCAGCGTCACAAACTCCTGCACGCGTGCGCGCAGTTTCTCGCTCAGCGCGGTGGCCAGCTCGATCTGCTTGGAGACGAACTCGGCCGGGGTCTGCGCGGCAAACGCCGCCTTGCCCTGGGCCAGGCTCCACTCCAGGTAATCGCCGGCAATCGCGTACTGGTAGCGGCCAGCGCGGTCGATGGCCTTCAGGCCTTCCTGCTGTGCCTTCAGCGTCGGCGCGAAAGCGGTGCGATAGGCCTCGAGGATGCTCTTGGGATCAAACGTGGTGTCGGTCATGGCAGTCTCCTGATTGGGGGTCCGTGGCGAGGATTATAGCGTGTTTTGTATGCAGTGCAAGATAAATCGTCGTATCCTCGGTGGCGACCCCATAAGGAATATATCTTATTGTTTCTTATTATTAACTATTATAGATAGGCGGGTACTGCACCGGAAAGTGGTGCAATTTAGATGCGTCGCAAGAGGGGCAGTATGAGCCGCCCCTGCTACAGTCGCAGACCGCCATCCACGTCGAGGCAGCGGCCGGTGAAGAAGTCGTTCTCGAAGATGAACTGCACCGCGTGGGCGATTTCCTCGGGTTGCCCCAGCCGCTTGAGCGGCACCGGCGCGGTCAGCTTCTCGAGCAGCTCCGGGCGCATCGTGGCGAGAATGTCGGTGTGCGTGAAGCCCGGTGCGACCGCACCGACCCGGATGCCATAGCGTGCCAGCTCCTTCGCCCAGACCACACTCATCGATTCAACGCCGGCCTTGGCAGCGCTGTAGTTGCTCTGACCGGCATTGCCGGCGCGCGAGATGCTCGAGATATTGACGATCACGCCGCCGTTGCCGCATTCGATCATGCGCGCCGCGGCTTCGCGGCCGCACAGGAACACGCCGCTGAGATTCACGGCGATGACGGCGTTCCATTGCTCCATCGACATGCGCCCCACAACGGCACCATCCTTGACCTTGACCAGCAGCGCATCGCGCACGATGCCGGCATTGTTCACCAGGCCATCGAGCCGACCGAAGTCAGTCACAACGCCACCGAGCGCCGCACCGACCTCGGCTTCATCGGCGACGT
This sequence comes from uncultured Gammaproteobacteria bacterium, assembly GCA_963701975.1. Taxonomy (GTDB): domain Bacteria; phylum Pseudomonadota; class Gammaproteobacteria; order Steroidobacterales; family Steroidobacteraceae; genus FEN-1191. Next base: position 56,312 of record OY969692.1, on the reverse strand, counting down.
TCACACGGTAGCCGCGCGCCTGGACCGATTCGGCGGCACACAGCGCAACCGATGAGTCGAGGTCGGCCGCATTCAGATCGAACAGCGCCAGGCTCGCGCCGCGGCGCGCCAGCTGCAGCGCAATCGCGCGGCCGATGCCACGGCCGGCGCCGGTCACCACAATCGTCTTGTTACGAAGATCCATGATCTGTCACTTGTCCTTCTTCGAGTCCTTTGGCGGCACGTCTTCACCCTTGCCGGGCGGTTGGCTGGCCGGCGTGGCCTCGTGGTGGCCGGTGAACGCTTCGCGAGTCGCCGCCTGCATCTGTTCCCATAGCTCCAGGTTCCGGCGCGTCAGTTCGGTCAACGGCGCGAACGGCGTCTGCAGCGCCTTGGCCATCTCGGATTGCATCGATTCCTGCTGTCGCACCATGGTCGTGAAAGCCTGCTCGAGATAACGGCTCAGCAGCGCTTGCATCGGACGTCCATGGAAGCGGATGATCATTTCGAGCAGTTCCGAGCCGAGCACCGGCGCACCGAATTGCTCCTGTTCGGAGATGATCTGCAGCAGCACCGAGCGCGTGAGGTCGTCGCCCGACTTGTCGTCGATCACCTTGATTCTCTCGCCGGCGATGATCAGCTGGCGCAGGTCCTCGAGCGTCACATGGCGGCTCGCCGCCGTGTCATAGAGGCGGCGGTTGGAATACTTTCGGATGAGGCGTTGGGGCGGCATAGTCAGGTCCAGGGACCGGGCGGGATCCTAGGCTAAGCTTTCGCAATGCACAACTGAGCAGTGCACATACCAGAAAAAAATTCAATGCGATTTGTACCAATGCATATTCGATCAGATACTTACAAGGTTTCAAGAACACTCGCTGGATCGGGGCGGATGAACCGCGGTCCTTGCTGCAACGCATACGAGATGTCGAATCATGCAGGATGAGCTGTGGCGCCAGTGGCGCGCATTCGCGGCGCAGTGGGCGCCGGCCGCTCCCGGCGGCAAGCCCGGGCCTTCGGGCGAGGCGGGCCTCGGCTTCGCTCCCTTCATCGATGCGGGTGAGCGCTTCGAGGCCGCCGCACAGAGCTTTCTCGAGGCCGCCGCGGGCGGTTCGGTGCCGGGCGCCGCCGAGGCGGCCCAGAGCTTCGGCGAGTTTCTGCGCGATCAGTTCGCCGATGCGAGGCTGCCCTGGAGTGCCGCATTTGCCGCTGGCAGCGGCGAGGGCGTGCAGCAGCCATCGTTTGCCGACTGGCCGGCGCTCGGGCCAATGCGCGAACATCAGCAGCGCTGGCAGCGCATGGCGGAGGCCGGACGTCGTATCGATGAGGCGCAGCGCCGACTGCAGCGACTGTGGTCCGATGCACTGCGCCAGGCCGCGGCGGATTTCGCGGTTCGGCTGCAGTCGCCATTGCCCAGCGCGGCCGACCCGGAGGCGTTGCGCAAGCTCTACGATGACTGGATCGATTGCGCCGAAGATGCGTACGCGCGCACCGCCCACAGCGAAGCCTTCTGCAATGCCCAGGCCGAGTGGGTCAATGCGCTCAGCCAGTGGCGTCGGGAACTGCGTGCCAGCATCGAGCACGCCTCGAAGCTGCTCGATCTGCCGACGCGCAGCGAGATCAACACGCTGGCGCAGCGCCTCAAAGCCGTCGAGACGCAGCTGCGTGCCGCGGTGCCTGCGGCGCGTGCCGGCGCCACCGCGCGCGGCGCGCGCCCCGCCGCGGCGCCCAAGACATCGGCGGCGAAGCCGGCGCGCGCACGCCGCAAGCCCGGCCGCAAGGCAGGACGGTGAGCGGGGCAGGGCTGGACGCGGCGCCGGCGAGCGATTGCGCCGCCGGCTGCTCGCCCAAGGAGCAGGTCTGGCAGAGCGGCAAGCTGCGGCTGTATCGCTACCGTCCGATTGCGCGGCCGGCGGGGCAGGTACCCGTGCTGATCGTGTACGCGCTGGTCAACCGCCCCTACATGATGGATCTGCAGGAGGATCGCTCGCTGATCCGCGGCCTGCTGGCCGCGGGACTCGATGTCTATCTGATCGATTGGGGTTATCCCGACGGCGCCGATCGCTACACGACGCTGGCCGATTACATCGACGACTACCTTGGCGGCTGCGTCCAATGGATCCTGAATACGCAGCGGCTCGACGCACTGAATCTGCTCGGCGTATGCCAGGGCGGCGTGTTCAGCCTGTGCTATGCCGCGCTGTATCCAGGGCGGGTACGCAATTTGATCACGATGGTCACGCCGGTGGACTTCCATACCCCTTCGGACCTGCTGTCGAAATGGGTCGCGAAGATCGATGTTGCGGCCTGGGTGGGCGAGGGCAATGTGTCGGGTGATACGCTCAATCAGCTGTTCCTGTCGCTGATGCCGTTTCGGCTGACACAGCAGAAATACGTCGACCTGCTCGCCGGCATTCCGGATCGCGCGCGCATCGAGAACTTCATGCGGGTCGAACAGTGGATCTTCGACAGCCCGGATCAGGCCGGGGCGGCCTTTGGCGAATTCGTGCAGTGGTTCTACCAGGAAAACCGCCTGATGCGGGGCCGTCTCGAAATCGCGGGTCGCAAGGTCACGCTGCGCGAGCTGTCAGCGCCGATCCTGAACCTGATCGGAAGGCGCGATCACCTGGTGCCGCCCGCTTCCTCCGCCGCGCTGCAATCGCTGGTTGGCGGCACCGACTACACCGCGCTCGAGTTCGACCTCGGCCACATCGGCATGTACATCAGCGCGCGCGCGCAGCGCGAGGTGCCGGCGGCGATCGCCGGCTGGCTCGCGACGCGCTGACCGGTCCGGCTCACATGTACACGCCGCCGTTGACGTTGATCTGCTGGCCGGTGATGTAGTCGCCGTCGGCTGCCAGGAACAGCACCGCCTTCGCGATCTCGTCCGGCTGGCCGAAGCGTCCCATCGGAATGCGCGCCAGGATCTGCGTGCGCACCGCCTCCGGCACCTTGGCCAGCATGCTGGTTTCCGTGAAGCCGGGCGCAAGCGCGTTGCAGGTCACGTTGTACTTGGCGAGCTCCAGCGCCGCGGTCTTGGTGAAGGCGATGATGCCGCCCTTGCTGGCCGCGTAGTTGGCCTGGCCGAAATTGCCGGCCTGTCCGACGAATGAGCTGATATTGATGATCCGGCCGTACTTCTGTTCGAGCATCAGCGGCATGGCCGCGGAAACGCCGAAGTAGCAGGCGTTGAGATTGGTGTTCAGCACCGCCAGCCAGTCGTCGTCGGTCATCTTGCGCAGCGTCTTGTCGCGGGTGATGCCGGCATTGTTGACCAGGATGTCGAGTCGTCCCCAATCCTGCTTGATCTTCGCGATCATCGCGGTCCAGGTCGCTCGCTCACCGACATCGCCCTTGAACAGCAGCGTCTTGCGCCCGGTGCTGCCGATCTCCTTCGCCAGTGACACCGCGTCGGCCTCGCTCGACTGATAGTTGATGGCGATGTTGGCGCCTTCAGTTGCGAGCGCCTTGGCGATCTCCCGGCCGATGCCGCGCGCTGCCCCGGTGACCAGCGCCTGCCGTCCGTCCAGCTTTCCCATGGTATTCCCCCGTTGCATTGCCAAAAGGCAGGTTGGTTTTGTTACAGAATATGCCCGAACTCTCGTTATTGTTGGCTAGGTATATTGCGCAGACAAGCACGCCGCGGCGCACGCGACCGGGAGCCGCGATGGCAGGCGCGACGGTAGTGATGATCGGTACGACAAAGGGTAATATTGCGGCACAAGCGGCTCGGCACGGCCCATGAATTCGCAGCCTCGGGAGGGAAGCGAGAATGTCCAGCAAGGATCTCCGGTACACCGTCACGCTGATACTGGCCTCGGTTGCGGCGACGCTCGGCCTGTCTGCGGCCCATGCCGCCGATTCCAATGCGCAGCCTCAGATTCCCACCTGCGATAAGAAGCTCGCCACCCTGGCGGTGACCGAGCCACCAGACACCTGGTGGACCGGGATGCAACTGGATTCGCCCGCGGCGCTCATCAAGATATACGTGGCACAGTCCAAGTGCTTCACGCTGGTCGATCGCGGCAAGGGCCTGGCGGCGGCCAAAGCCGAACGCGAGCTGGCCTCGAGCGGCGAGGAACGTGTCGGCTCGAACATCGGCAAAGGGCAGATGAAGGCCGCCGACTACGTGCTGGTGCCGGACATCGCTAACCGCAACGCCAATGCCAAGGGCACGAATGTGGGTGGCGCCCTCGGCGGCCTGATCGGTCACGGCTTTGGTGCGGTGCTGGGAGGGATCAGCCTCAAGAGCAAGACCGCGGACGTGGTGCTGACGCTGACCGACGTGCGCTCGACCGAGCAGGTGGCGCTGGAGGAAGGACACGCCAAGAAGACCGACCTCGGCTGGATGGGAGGCGGGGGTCTCGGATTCATGGGAGGGTTCGCCGCCGCGGGTGCCAGCAGCTACTCCAATACCGAAATCGGGCAGGTGGTCGCGATGGCCTACCTGGATGCCTACACCAAGCTGGTCAACGATGTGAAGAACCAGGCGCCCGATGCCAAGGCGGACAACGTTCAGCAGGCCGTCACGGTGGCCAAGCCCAGCAAGCTCTATACCGGTCCGGACCTGAAGTCCAAGGTCGTGCGCGATCTGGATGCCGGGATGATGCTCTATCCGACCGGCGACAAGTCGGGCGTCTTCTGGAAGGTCAACGACGAGCTCGGCAACGAGGGCTGGGTGGTGTTGACCATGCTGCAGCTGGCGAAATGAAGCGCCCGCAGCTTCGGATCAGGGCGCGCGCAGGCGCTCAGTTGGCCTGAACGCCCTGATTCTTCAGGGCTTCGAGGCCGGCGAGATTCACGCTGGCAACGGCGGCTTTCAATTCATCGATACTGGCAGCGTTGCCCGACACCTTGACCGAGAAGCGATCGCCGACCACCACGCCGTACTCACCGAAGCTGCCGCGGCTGTCCCATTTCTCGTGCACCAGCTGGCCGCCGCTCTTGTAGGTCTTGTCGTAGCCGGTGTCGGTCTCCGTGTCCTGCTCCACCCCTGCCCAGCCTGACGCAAATCCCACCAGGCCTTTGAGCGATCCGGTATCGGTGATCTCCAGATTGAGCCGCCGCTGGCCATCATCGGAGTAGGTCGCCGTCGCCTTGGAGATCTGCACGCCGAGCGCGCCGCTGCGATCGACCGAGAGCTGCGTGCGCTTGAGCCCTGCCAGCGCATCGGGAAGAAACGGCTTGATCTGATCCGGTGCCAGCGATTCGACCTTGCCGCCGCTGCCGACTGCGGCACCGATCATCTGGCCGACCGCATTCGCCGTCGCATTGGTATCGCCGGATTTCTGCGCCGCGTCCACCTGCTTGGTGGCGTCCGCCATCTTCTTGCTCCAGGCCTGCAGCGCGGCTCCGGTCGAGCCGGGGGCAAATTCACCTTCACCGCCACTGGGCCGGGAGTAACCCGGCATTGAATAGCCGGTGAGCCTGTGGCCGATGCCCAGACCCAGGCCAGCCACGGAGCCGACGACTATTGCCATGAGCCAGCCGACGATGATGGCCACGATGATGGATACGGCGGTGTAGCCGATGGCCTTGTCGGGCGGGCATTTCATCGTGAACGGCAGGCCCATATTCAGCAGATAGACGCTGTAGATGATGCCGGCCAGTGCCGCGATCAGGCCGAGGCCGGGAATGACGCCGATAATCGATGCGACCCAGTAAGCGGTGTGGGAATAGGCGACCGCCTTGAGCGCCTGCACCCGGTTCTTCTCGGCGCTGAAGGAGGGCGCGAGCGCATCGACGATCAGCGCGACGACATAAATTCCCACCAGCGCCAGCACGTAAGTCAGGATCGCCGTCGTGAGTCCCGCGGCCATGGGCACCCGAAACGAGCCGAGGAAGGGTACCGATACGCCGATCAGCGTGGACGACAGGAAGCGGACGACCGCCGGGATCGCCGCCAGCACGATGATGTACCCGGAATACAGCCCGGCGACCGTGTCGGGTTCCGCGGCGATCAGCGGCCATTCCGCGCGTGGCGCCAGCAGTATCGACTTGGCTCGGGTAATGATCTTGTTGATATCCACAGCGCTTCTCCCTCGTCCGATCGGATTCTTAGTGGTATTTCGCGGGTCGTGCCCGGCCGCTCATGCTTATTTGGGTTGGCTTTCCAGCCCTCCCTGCGACTGAATCCTAGCCCCCGTTCAGGGCCGGCGGCAAATCCCGGGCCGGCGCTTCCCGGGCGACGCTGCCGCCGGCCCGCGAGGCACTCGCCGGCTGGCCGCCAGTGAGACCGCACGCTCGCCATCCCGCCCTGCCGATGGCACAGTAGCGGTCCCGGCCGCGCGTCAGGGGCTGATTTGACATGTCGAGGCTCGCACCCCTCGTTCGCATGAAACCCGCTGCCGGATGACCCCGAGAGCATGGGTGCTGATGCTGGCGGCAACGGCGATCCCGCTGCTGCCCGGCATGAGCGCTGCAGCGCCCGCACCGGCGCCGTTCTCGTTCGATGCCACCCCGGGCCGGCTGCCGAAGGACGTGCTGCCGCTCGCGTACCGCCTTCGCATCGTGCCCGATGCCGACACGCTGAGCTTCAGCGGCACCGAATCGGTCCGGCTGCAGTTTCGCGCGGCCACCGCAAGACTGATATTCAACTCCGTCAATGAGATCCTGCACGACGTGCGACTGGACGGTAAGCCGGCAAAGACCGTGGTGTCGGACGATGCCGCGCAGCTGACCACGGTCACGCTGGCTGCGGCCGCGCCGAGCGGGCCGCACACGCTGACGTTCTCCTACCGGGGCAAGATCGAGCGGCAGCCGCACGGCCTGTTCGCGCAGCGGTACTCCATCCCGGGTGGGGGACAGGAACTGCTGCTGTCCACGCAGATGGAGTCCAGCGATGCCCGCCGCATGTTTCCGTGTTGGGACGAACCGGCGTTTCGCGCACGCTTCCAATTGACGGCGGTGATTCCGGCCCGGTGGACCGCGGTGTCCAACATGCCGATCGCCAGGCGCAGCGTGCACGGCGCGCTGGCGACCGTCACGTTTCAGCGCTCGCCGGGCATGCCCTCGTACCTGGTCGAATTCTCCGCCGGCGAGCTGGCGCAGATCAGTGCCAGCAGCGGCGGCGTCCGTTTCGGTGTCTGGGCGGTGCGCGGCCAGGAGCCCGACGGCAAGGTGGCACTGGCCAATGCGCAGCAGATTCTGGCGGACTACGACGACTATTTCGGCTATCGCTATCCGCTGCCGAAGCTCGACTCGATCGCAATTCCGGGGGACTTCGGTGGCGCGATGGAGAACTGGGGAGCCATCACCTACCACGACCAGCTGCTGCTGCTCACTCCCGCCAGCACCAGCGGCGATCGCCAGCAGGTATTCAGCATCCAGGCGCACGAAATGGCGCACCAGTGGAACGGGGACCTGGTCACGATGGGCTGGTGGGACGACATCTGGCTCAATGAGAGCTTCGCATCCTGGAGCGCGGCGCGCGAGGCCGACCTGCGCCACCCGAATTGGAAATGGTGGGAAAACGAGGATGCCGGCAAGGAGCAGGCGATGCAAGCCGACGCGCGCGTGTCCTCGCATGCGATCCAGCAACACGTCATCAATGAATTGCAGGCGGACAATGCATTCGATCCGGAGATCACCTACGACAAGGGTGAAGCGGTGCTGCGCATGTTTGAGGCCTATCTGGGGCCGACGACCTTTCGCGCAGGCGTGCGCCGCTACATCAGGGCGCACGCATTCTCCAATGCGACGACGGCCGATCTGTGGAATGCGCTGAGCGCGGTCAGCGGACACGATATCGGGACGGTTGCGTCCGATTGGACCGCGCAACCGGGATTTCCGCTGGTCACGGTGACGGCCAGCTGCGATCCGGCAGGTGCGCGCACCGTCGCGCTGTCGCAGCAGCGCTTCCTGTTGCGCGGCACCGATGGCCACGGCTCGAAGTGGCGCATCCCACTGCAGGTGCGCATCGGCGCAGCCGGAGCGCCCCGATCGGTGCTGCTCGAGCACGACGGCCAGACGCTGCCGGCCGGCCGATGCGCGGAGCCGCTGAGCGTAAATGCAGAGGCGATCGGCTTCTATCGCAGCCGCTACGATGCGGCCACGTTCGCCGTCAATGCCGGCAGCGTCGGCAGCCTGCCGGACGGCGACCGAATTGCGCTGCTGGACGACCAGTGGGCGCTGGTCGAGTCCAGCACCGAACCGCTCGCGAGCTACCTGATGCTGGCGTCAGCGATGGGGACGAGCCTGGACAGCCGCGCCTGGGAACAGATCGCCGAGGCGCTGCGAACGATCGAATATGACGAGCGCGGCCTGCCCGGACACGACGCGTACGCCGCCTTTGCCCGCTCGATTCTCAAACCGGCCGCCGATCGGCTGGGCTGGGACGCGAAGCCCGATGAAACTCCCGATGTGCAGCAGCTGCGCCGCCGCCTGCTCGGCGATCTCGGCGCCTGGGGCGATGCGGACGTGATCGGCCAGGCGCGCCGGCGCTTCGATGCGCTGGTCAGGGATCGCGGCGCGGTTCGGCCGGACGACCAGGCCCTGATACTCTCGATCGTGATGCGCGACGCGGACGCCGCGACTTACGACCAGGTGCACGCGATGGCGCAGCAGGCCACGGACGAAACCGAGCGGGAGCGCTATTACACCGCCCTGGCCGACGTGCGTGATCCGCAGCTCGCGTCACGCGTGGCGCAGATCGCACTGTCGTCGGGGGAGCTGCCGCCGCAGGCGGGCGAGTTGCCCGTGGACCTGGTGCTGCGCCTGGCGCGCCAGCACCACGAGTTGGCCTGGATCATCTTCAGCAACCATACCGACACACTGCTAGCACCGTTCCCGAGCTTCGCACCGCTGATGATCGCGCAGTACGTACCCGCCTACTTCTGGGACAGTGTGCCACTGGATCAGCTCGACGCCTGGGTGCGCTCGCACGTCCCGGCCGAGATGGCCGCGAATGTCGACCGCGGCATGGAGACCGCGCGCTTCCTGTTGTCCGAGAAGCAGGCACTGGTCGCGGCCGCCGATGACTATGTGCAGTCGATGCATAACAGGTGACGGGCGATGCCGGCACGTCGGCGGGCGGGTTGCTGAAGCGCGAACGATGGCGATCGCATTGCACCAGGGGGAGCCAGGATGAAGCGCAGCGTCATTTCCCAATCGATTCTCCTGCCGGCGCCGGCGGCGACGCTGTTCGAGACCTACATCGACGGCGCGAAGCACGCCCAGCTGACTGGCGCATCGGTCACAATCGGCAGCGAGCCGGGAGCGGCCTTTCGCGCCTTCGACGGCGCGATCAGCGGCACCATGCTGTGCGTGCGGCCGCCGCTGGTGGTGGTGCAGTCCTGGCGCTCGATCCATTTCCGCGACGCCGATCCGGATTCCACGCTGATCCTGGCCTTCGTTCCGCAGGGCGGCCAGGGCCGCATCGAACTGGTTCATCTCGATGTGCCCGAGCAGGACTATCAGGGGGTCACCACGGGCTGGGAGAACTTCTACTGGGGACCCTGGCGCCGCCTGCTGTCCAAGGCCTAGCGCGGCGGCGCTGCCGCGAGCCGCCGGCCGATCGCTGCGGCGTTGACGGGTGCGCCGGGACTGCGCACAGTAGTGGCCTGCAGCGGGAGGTAGCGGTGATGCTTCGCAGTATCGGATCGGTGATCGTCATGGTCGCTGCCGCGCTCGCGCTACCGGCGGCCGAGCTGCCGTACGACGAGAGCGCAAATGCGACCGCGGAACTGCAGCGTGCGCTGGCCGCAGCGCGCGCCGATCGCAGCGAGGTGCTGGTGGTATTTGGCGCCAACTGGTGTCCGGATTGCCGTGAGCTGGACAAGGCGCTCAACGGCAAGAGTCGCGCGCTGATTGCCGGGCGCTTCCAGGTGGTCAAGGTCGACGTCGGCAATTTCAACAAGAACCTCGATCTCGCCAGTCAGTACGGCAACCCGATCAAGAAGGGCATTCCCGCGGTGGTGGTACTGAGCGCCGACAACAACGTTGTCTATTCGAGCAAAGGGGGCGAGCTGGCGAACGCACGCCGGATGGGCGACACCGGAATCTACGATTTTCTCGCAAGTCATGTCGCGACCGCGCACTGACGCCACGCCTGCCGTGAGTGTCTATGACTTCAGCGTCAGGACCATTGACGGCGCTGAGCAGACCCTCGCCGCCTATCGCGGTCAGGTCCTGCTGATCGTCAACGTGGCCAGCAAATGCGGCTTTACGCCGCAGTACGCCGGCCTGGAAGCGCTGTACCGCAAGCTACATAGCAGCGGTTTCAGCGTGCTGGGCTTTCCGTGCGATCAATTCGGACAGCAGGAGCCCGGCGATGAACAGGAGATCAAACGCTTCTGCTCGCTGAGTTACGACGTGACGTTTCCGATGTTCGCCAAGATCGAGGTCAATGGGGCGCGCACGCATCCGTTGTATCGGTATCTGAAGCAGCAGCAGCCGGGGATTCTGGGAAGCGAGGCGATCAAGTGGAATTTCACCAAGTTCCTGCTCGACCGGCACGGCCAGGTGCGCAAGCGCTACGGTTCGGTGGACAAACCCGAATCGATCGAAGCCGACGTCGCAGCATTGCTCGGCTGACTGCCAGGGAAATTCGACGCCGGGCATTCCCACCAACCCGGCCGGAGCTGCATGCATGAAGGTCGGATTCATCGGACTCGGCCGCATGGGCGCGGCGATGGCGGCCAATCTGGTCAAGGCCGGGCACGAGGTCACGGTCTACAACCGCTCCGCCGATAAAGCGCGCGCGTTGGCGACAGCGGGCGCGCAGGTGGCGAAGCGGGTGGCAGATGCCTGTCGCGGTGAGGTCATCATCACGATGCTCGCAAACGATGAGGCGGTCGGTAGCGTCGTATTCGGCGACGGCGGCGTGCTCGCCAGCGCCGGGCGTGGCGCGCTGCACGTGAGCATGAGCACCATCAGCGTCAGCCTGTCGGCGCAGCTCGCCGCGGCGCATGCCACCGCCGGGCAGCGCTTCGTCGCCGCGCCGGTGTTCGGACGGCCGGACGCCGCGGCGGCGGCACAGCTGTTCATCGTTGCTGCCGGCGCGCGCTCCGCCGTGGAGGAGTGCGCGCCGCTGTTCAGTGCCATCGGGCAGAGGGTGTTCTATCTCGGCGTCGAACCGAGCGCGGCCAACCTGATCAAGCTCAGCGGCAATTTCCTGATCGCATCGGTGCTCGAATCGCTCGGCGAGGCCATGGCACTGATCAGCAAGGCCGGGATCGACCGGCGGACCTATCTGGACCTGCTGACCGCCACGCTGTTCAATGTTCCGCTCTACAAGAATTACGGCGCCCTGATCGTCGATCAGAAATACGAGCCGCCGGGGTTCGCCGCGCCATTGGGATTCAAGGACATCCGTCTGACGCTGGCGGCGGCGGAACAGCTGCAGGTACCGATGCCGCTCGCCAGCCTGCTGCGCGATCGCTTCCTGACGCTGCTGGCCCGCGGCGGCGAAGGCCAGGACTGGTCGGCGATCGCGCGTCTCTCGGCCGCGGACGCGGGATTGGAGCATCGAGCGCCGTAGGCGCTCGGGGGGCGGCGCGAGTGCTGGATCGGCGCGCCGGTCGGTCCTAGAACCTCTGCGCGAACTTGATCGCGATCGTGCGCGGCTGCGCGGGGATCACGTACACCTGATTGTCGTGGACCGGGCTGATCTCCGTGAAGCGCGTGAGGTTGGCACGGCGGTCGGCCACATTGGTCACGAACAGCTGGATCGACAGGCCCTCCCGCTCGACACCGCCGGCGAGGTCGACCAGAGCGTACGCCGGCTGCATGCCCAGCACCTGCGTATAGTCCACGCGCAGCAATGGCGCGGTCTGTGCCTGGTAGACCAGCGATGCCTGGCCGAACGGATCCCAGCCGCCGACGGTATGAAAGGTGTAGCGGCCAACCAGGTTGCCCTTGAATTTGGGTGTGACCGGCAGGTTGGTCCCTTTCGGCGCCAGCGGCCCGGTGAGCACGCCGCCCGGCAGGAACGGCTCGTTGGTCTGCAGCGTCGGACAGCTCGTGACCCCCTGCTCGCCGCAATAGTCCTGGGTAAGCACCGGATCCAGGAACGTGAAGTTGGTGCTGAGACGAAAGTCGTTGGTCACCGCCCATTCGAGCTCGTTCTCGATGCCCCGGATGCGTGCATTGCCGCCGTTGGTGATGATGGTCAGGCTGCTGGGCCCGAGGAACGAGAACTGGAAGTTTTTCCAGTCTTCCCAGAACAGCGCGCCATTCCAACGCAGGCGATGGCCGAACCATTGCGTCTTCCAGCCGAGCTCGTAATTGGTCAGAAAGTCCGGCTGGTAGGGTCCGATGCCTGCCAGAGTGGTGCGGTTGACGCCGCCCGGCCGGAAGCCCCTGGAGAAGGTGGCGTAGGCCATCAGATCCGGCGTGAACTTATAGGTCAGATTGAACCGCGGCACGGTGCCGGTGTCGCTGACCGTGTTGTTCAGATCGGTGCACGGTGCGCCCGCGGTCGAGGGTGGGCCAAAACACTGCGACACTCCGGTGGTGGAGGAATAATTCGCCGAGTAACCGTTAAAACCCTGCAGCGAGTTCTTGTACTCAAAGTACCGGATCCCCGCGTTCAGGGACAGCTGCGAGGTCACATCCCAGGTGGCCTGGAGGAACGCGGCCTTGTCACGATCGACGCGCTGCTGGTCTGTGAGCCAGATGGTGTTGTCGTACCCCGGGATGGACAGATCGGTGGCGAAGCCGTCGGGATTGCCGCCCAGGGGGTTGGCAAAGTTGTAACCGGGCATCACGTAATCCTGAAAGATGTCGTGCAGCTGACGCTGGATGAACAGACCGACGGTCGCCCTGACGGGCAGATCCTTCGGCGTGCTCAGGCGCAGCTCGTGACTCCACTTCTCGAAGTAGCCGTGCTGGACCACGAGTTGCTGCGGCATGATCGGGTTGCCGCTATTGCCGAGCCAGTACGCTCCTGATCCGAACAGGCGATCATAGAATTCCGCGTAATCGCTGTAGTCCGCGATCGAGTGCGTATCGCGCTTCATGTAGCCGCCGGCGTACACCAGGTCAAAGTTGCTGAATTTACCCTCGATCGTCAACGCAGTCTGCGTCCACGAATCCTGAGAATTCTCGGGGCCGAAATGCGCGATCTGGAGGTCGCCGACACCGGGGTCATAGCCGAAGAAACCGTTGGTATTCAGCGACTGGCCCATGAAGCTCGGTGTCACCGTCCAGTCGTCGCCGATGTCGAGCTTGAGCGCCCCGCGGCCGCCCTTGGTGTCGACCGTGTTGTAGTTGCTGCGGACGTAGCCGGCGTTGCTGATGGCGCCGGCGCCCAGCGCGGCCGGTGGGGGACACCCCGGAGAATTGGACGTGTTGCCGCTCCAGGTCGGAAACGTTCGAACACCGTTGACGATGCATGCGCTCGCGTTGGTGCCCGCCACGTTGTCGATATAGCCGGCATCGTGCTCATCCCAGCCTACCAGGCGGATGGCCGCCACCGGCGACAGCGGTATGTTGACGAACCCCTGGACCTGCCAGCCGGTGCCGCCATGGTCCACCTGGTTGAGGTCGACGTCGTAGCCCGCCGCGAACCTGGTCGGGTCCGGCTTGTTGCTGATGATACGGATCGTTCCGGCTTCCGAACTCGCGCCGTATAGCGTGCCCTGCGGTCCCTCGAGAACCTCGATGCGCTCGACGTCGTAGATATGCATGTCGACGGTACCGTCGATCGTCGTGACCGGCTGCTCGTCGAAGTAGGTGCCGACGCTCGGCTGCGAGCCCGAGTGGTTGCCATCTCCGCCGCTCACCACGCCGCGCATGTAGACATGCGAGGTGCCCGGCTGGCCGTTGCCGCCCTGACCCTGCGCGCGCACATAAGACACGCTCGGCGAGTACTTCACATAGTCGTCGAGGTTGGCGATGTCGAGCTGCTCGATCTTCCTGGTGTCGAGCACCTCGATGCTCGAGCGGCACGTTCTGCAGGTTCTCACTGACCTTTTGTGCAGTGACGACGACCTCTTGAAGGGAGCCGACATCGGCCATCTTCGTCAGCGTAGGCCGAGGACATCGAAGCAAGTAGCGCGGAGGCAACAGGCATGCCCGATCGCAGCACCGAAGAGCGTATAGTTGATTGCATACGCTGTAATTTCCGGCGTCTGCTACGAGTCATCGGGTGACCCTCTTGGCTGGTGTTTATGCCGCTCCCATCACCGTTGAGAGTAATCCATGGGCGTTAATTGTCAAAAAGAATCTGGCACCTGTGGATAGGCTGCCAGCACCGGGCCGAGCGCGGCTTTGAGCGGTGCCAGCCAGGGTTCGTAGTGCTGCCACTGATCGAGGCCCTCGCGGAAGATCGGCTGGCGCACCTGTTCGGAACTCGCGGTGCGCACCGCCCGCTCGTTTTCGTAGAACCTGAGGCAGCCCTGCTCGAACGGCAGACCGCAATAGGCCAGCAGCCGCCGCACCTCGCTTTCGGTGTCCTCGATCATGGTCTCGTAGAACACCCGGTGCATGCGACCCGGCAACACCGCATCGAAATGCGCCATCAGCTCGACATAGTCGCGGTAGTAGCGGCCGATGTCCTCGAGTCCATAGCTGAAGTTCTGGCCGCGCGCGAAATGCTGTTTGAAGCACGAGAAGCCGCAGCCCAGCGGATGACGCCGCGCGTCGATGATCCGCGCGTTCGGCAGTATCAGGTGAATGAGCCCGACGTGCAGCCAGTTATTCGGCATCTTGTCGATGAAAAACGGGGCATCGGTCTTGCGCTGAATTCGAGTCCCGGCGATATAGCGCTCTCCGAGCGCGTGCAGCTCGGCGCTCGTCAGTGTGGCCACCGCCTGCAGGAAAGGCGCGTCGTCGTCGCCTTTCCGGCCGGCTAGCTCGCGTGCGATCTGCGGAATGTCCGGCAGCTCCATGGTCCCCTCGACCAGGGAGTGGCTCGCCAGAATCTGCTCCAGCAGTGTCGATCCGGCGCGAGGCAGGCCGATGATGAAGATCGGATCCCGGGCCGTGCACCCGACCCCCGCGCGCGCCGCGAAGAAATCATGGGTGAAGAGTGCCTTCGAACGACGCACGAACGCCGCGTTCTCGTCCGCGCTGTAAGGATGTAGGCGCCGGCGAATGGCGTTGCCCGCGGCGTAATGGCTGAACGACTGTTCGTAGGATGCGTCGTCCTCGAGCGCCTTGCCGAGCGAGAATTCGAAGTGCAGGCGATCATCGTCGGCCAGATTGCCGTCCGCCAGCGCATCGCGCATCGCAAGCACATCCGCATCCGAGAAGCGGAACGTCTTGAGATTCGCCAGGCTCCAGTAGGCCTCGCCCAGTGTCGGCTCCAGCCCGATGGCGCGGCGGTAGGCCGCGACGCTCTCGGCCTGGCGGCCAGCCGTCTTCAGCGAGTGGCCGTAGCTCATCCAAACCTTCGGCTGGCGCGGAAATTCCCCGAGCACGCTCTCGTAGACCTTGATCGACTCGGCGTAGTCGCCGAGATTCGCGAGAATCGCGGCCTGCAGGTTGCGGTAGCCCGGGTTGCGCGGCTCCTTGTCCAGCAGCCGCTCGACCTGCAGCAGTGCCGCAGCCGCTTTGCCCTGACGGTTGAGCACCGTGGCGTAGTTGTGGCGCGCGGCGTCGAAGCTCGGCGCGAGCTCGAGGCAGCGCTCGAGCAGCCCCTGGGCGTCGAGGTAGCGGCGCAGCCGCGCGGCGACTTCGGCCAGCATGCGCAGCGCCGCGACGTCGGTCGGATGCGCCTGCAGGTGGGCACGCAGCTGCGCCTCGGCGACCGGCAGCCGGTTCTCGACCAGCGCGGCCGCGGCTTGCGTCAGGCGCGGGTCCCGGGTGGCCGCCTTGATGTAGTGGGCGCGGGCCTGGTCGGCGCCGCTGTGATCGCCCGCCGCGTCGCGCTGGTCGGCGAGCAGGCGCCAGGCGTCCGGCGAGTCGGGCTGCAACTGCAGCGCATGGCAAAACGCGGCGACCGCCTCGCGCGCGCGGCCGGCCTCGCCGCGCGCGACTCCGAGCTCCAGGTACACGGCGGCGGAACGCGGCTGTTCGCGCGCGAGCGGCTCGAGCACCCGAAGCGCCGCCTGCGTCTGACCGGCAAGACGATGCGCTGCGCCGAGGACCAGGCGCGCGCGCGGGTGGCCGGGAACGACCCGCAGGATTTCCCCGGCCTGCTCGGCGGCCCGGCCCGGGTCCCGTTCGAGCAGACGTTGCGGCGTGAGCGAGCGCGACGTCGAGCGTACCGAGGGGCTCCGAAGGGTTACTCAAGTCCTGGTCCTGTGCATGGCCCGCTGCTTGCGTCCGCAGGATAACGGCCACCCGCGTCGCGTTGTCAAATGCGATGCATCCGCGGCTGCAAATGACTTTCACGGCAAGCTGCGAGCTCCGGCGATCTCCTCGGCGCGACCGGGCGCACGGCCCTGCACACTGAACCCGGTCCCCTGAAACGCTCCCGATCCTGTCGCTGCCATTTGACAACGCATGACAAATAAGTGCAGTCTAATTAAGGGCGAACGATGTGGTAAGAAATCGACGCCCAATGGTTTTGAGGGGCGGGTAAGCCAGGGACCGCTGGGCTTCACGCCAGGCGAGAGCGATTGCGGGATGCGGGGGGAAGCGGTGCGGCATCGTCGAGCCGGGTAGCCTCGGCGACGATGCCGCCCCGGTTTCGACCCGCCCGTTCGGGTAGTACCCCGATGCGGCCTCTGCAGGCACTGTGGCCGCCATGAATACTCCATCCGTTTTGCAACAATGGTCGCGCGAGCGCGCCCAGCTGGCGGCCGCACTGACCCCGCGTGCGGTTTCGATTGCGCGCGCGCGCCATCGGTCGGTGTCGGGAATCCATTGGCGCGGTCCGTTCATCGTCACCGCCGCCGAGGCCCTCGCGGGCAGCGATGAGGTCGTCGTCATCTCGGAGCACGGCACACGGCGCGCGAGCGTCATCGCGTGCGACCTGGCGACCGATGTCGCGGTGCTGCGCAGCGAGGCCGAAGACGCGGCCGGCCGCTCGCCTGCGAATCTGGCGGCGACGCTCGGCGGCGCCGAACTCGAAGCCGGTAGCGGCGTGATCATCGTCGGCCGCTCCCAGCGCGGTGCGTTGGTCGGCTTCGGCAGCGTGCGCGTGTCGGGACCCGCGTGGCGATCGCGCCGCGGTGGCACCATCGCCCGGCGCCTGGAGTTCGAGGCGGCGATCGACGATCGCTTCGAAGGCGCGCTGGTCGCCGACCTGACGGGCGTCACCGCGGCCATGCTGGTGCCGGGGCCGCGCGGCAGTCTGCTCGGCATTCCGGCCTCGACCATCGAGCGCATCGTCGTCGCGGTCGAACAGCACGGCTACCTGCCACGTCCGTTTCTGGGCTTGCGCTTGCAGGCCCTGTGGCTCGATGAGGCGACTCGCGAGCGCTGGAGTCGCAAGTCGCGCAGCGTAGCCGCGGTGGCGGGCGTCGAAGCCGGGTCGCCGGCCGAAGCCGCCGGACTCGCCCCGGGGGACCTGCTGGAGGCCGTCGACGACGTCGCGGTTGACGACGTGGAAGCCTTTGCCGCCGAGGTTGCCGGATCGAGCCCGGGTCGCGTGCTCGAGCTGCGCCTGCGCCGTGGTGGCCAACCCCAGGCGGTCCAGATCACGGTCGCCGAATGGCGCCGGCCCGCCCGCTGAGCCGGCCGGCACCGCGCTCGCCGTGAGGCGCTTGCAGTCGGCAGCGGCGCCACCATTACCGATACGATGAAGGCGATCGTCGAGCATCGTTCGGCGCGGCTGACCGCGCGTGAGCGCGAGGTCCTGGCCCTGGTGGCGGCGGGAATCTCGAACAAGGGCATCGCGCGCGAGCTGCAGGTGTCGCCCAATACGGTGAAATTTCATATTGCAGCGATTCTCGACAAGCTCGACGCAGCCACGCGCGCCGAGGCGGTGGTCGCGGCGCTGCGACGCGGAGAGCTGACCCTATGAATGCACTTGCGGCGCAGCCGCACGACGCCGACCCGGCGCGCGATGAGTCGCTGCTGGATGCCTACTCGCGCACCGTCACCAGCGTCGCCGAGGCGGCCATGCCCGCGGTGGTTGCAATCCACACCCGGCGCGCGTCGGGCCCGGGCAACCAGGGTGGCAGCGCCTCGGGTTTCGTGTTCACTCCCGACGGCCTGATCCTCACCAACAGCCACGTCGTGCATGCAGCGAGCGCGCTGCGCGTCGCGACCGTCAGGGGCGAGGAATTCGAGGCCGATCTGCTGGGCGAGGACGCGCATACCGATACCGCACTGATCCGCGTGAGCGCGGCGCTGCCGGCACTGACGCTGGGGCGCTCGCAGGCGCTGCGCGTCGGGCAGGTCGCGATCGCGATCGGCAACCCGCTCGGCTTCGACTGCACGGTGACCGCCGGCGTCGTGAGCGCGCTCGGCCGCTCGCTGCGCGCCAGCTCCGGCCGCCTGATCGAGGGCGTGGTCCAGACCGACGCCGCCCTCAATCCGGGCAATTCCGGCGGGCCGCTGATGGACTCGGCGGCACGTGTCATCGGCATGAACACCGCGATCATTCCCGGTGCGCAGGGAATCTGCTTTGCGATCGCCATCGACACGGTGCAGCGCGTGGCGCTCGAGCTGCTGCGTCACGGCCGCGTGCGACGCGCCAGCATCGGTATCGCGGGCCAGACCGTCGCGCTACCGCAACGGCTGCGCCGGCATTTCGAATTGCCGCAGCTCTCGGCAGTGCGCGTCCTCAATGTGCTCGACGGCGGGGCCGCGGCCGCGGCCGCGGTCGAGTCCGGTGACCTGCTGGTGCGCTTCGACGGCCAATGGATCGGCGGCGTCGATGACCTGCATCGGATGCTGATCGACTCGCACATCGGGGCGTGCACGTCACTCGAGCTGTTGCGGCGCGGGCGACGCCTGAGTGTCGATATCGTGCCGCGGGAAAGCGGCGCGGACTGACACGCCGCGCGCCCTAACTCAGCGGCTCGACGTCGTGAAAGCGGGTGTAGTCGAAATGATCGACACCTTGATCGTCCGTGGTCAGGATGTCGGCGAAACTGTGGTTCCAGCGCAGCGCCGACACCGGATAGTCCTGCGTCGCCAGCAGGCTCTGGCCCGTGGTCTCATCGGTGCCGACCACCGTCAGCAGCAGAAAGGCGCGCGCCGCGCTCAGCGATTCCGCCGTGGCCCCGGCGAGCGGACTGGCGGCGTCGATCACATGCAGTAGCGTCCAGCCGAACAGGAACACCGGCTGGCGGGAGCGGATCAACGGCAGATCGTAGATGCGGCGGAAATGCATGCCCTCGGAGCTGATCTCGTCGCGCAGCAACCGCAGCTGCGCCGCGGCCTCCATCACGATGTTCTGGCGCGCGTTGGCTGCGCGCAGCATCAGCGTCAGCCGGCCGTCCAGCGGCCGCACGACCGCATAGCGCGCAAACAGGAACCGCGCGGTCGGTCGCGAGAAGCGCGCGAACATCATGCCGGTGATGAGCGCCAGACTCATCAGGCCGACAAAGATCTCGATCGATGCGACGACGTGCGCGAACAGCGTCTGCGGGTGCATGTCGCCGTAGCCGACCGTCGCCAGGGTCTCGACGCTGAAGAAGAATCGGCCCCAGTAACCCGCCGGGTTCGGATTGGCGATGTCGTCGGCCTGCAGCGAATAGACGGCCGCAAACACCAGGTTGAACACGAAGAAGAACGCGGCAAAACTTGCGAAGATCCGCGGCCAGCTGACGGTCATGAACAGGTGATACAGATCCTGCCAGATCACCCGCTGCAGCCCATGCGTGACGAAATTTCGGCCAGTGACGCCACGGGCGCGTCCGGGATGGCGGTATTGTGCGGCCACGCGCCGAGTCTAGCGCGGATGTCGTGGGCGCGGTGCCTTCAGGCAGCGGCCCACGCGCTCCCCGCCCGCTTCAGCCCAGGACCGCCCGCAGCGCCTCGGCCCAGGCCCCCGGGTCAGTCAGCGCGACGAACGCAAGCCCCGCGAGTGCACCGTCGAAATGCGCGTCATGATTGATGCGGCCGCGCGCCCGCTGCGCGGCGTAGAACGTGTAGATGAGGTAGCCGACCGCAAACAGCGGCGCCGGAATCGGCAGCGGGATCGGCATGATCATGATCGACTGCCGGGGGAAATACACGATCGAGGCGAACAGCACCGCGAGGATCGCGCCCGAAGCCCCCAGGCAGGCGTACTCCGGGTCGCGACGATGCTTGAAATAGGTGCCGGTGCTGCTGGCGATGAGGCCGATGCAATACAGCGCGGCGAAGCGCGCCGTTCCGATCACGCGCTCGAGTGGAAACGCGAAGAACCAGTAGGTCAGGCTGTTGAACAGCAGGTGCCCGAGGTCTGCATGGATGAAGCCGGACGTGACCGCGGTCCAGTACTGCCGGCGCGGCAGAAACCAGAATGGGCGGAACAGATTGCGCTCGACCACCCAGGGCGCAACCCACAGGCCGAGCAGGCTGACCGCAACGGTGACGCCGAGGATGATCGTGGCTGCCATCGCGCGTCCTTCAGTGCCTGGCGCGCCGCTCAGGCCCGGCGCCGCAGCATCAGCAGGTTGCCCGCCAGGCACAGCGCGACGCCCAGAACGGTCGCCAGCTGCCATTGCAGCTGCTCGAACACGCCCGACAGCGCCAGCGCAACCACCGGAACGGCCACCGCGACGTAGGAGGCGCGGTCGGCGCCTACGCGTCGCATCAGCGTCAGGTACGCGCCGAAGGCGAGCGCCGAACCGAACAGCGCGAGGTAGATCAACGAGGCGATGTACGGCGCCGAGACCTCGAACGCGAATCTTTGCCCGGTTGCGAACGCAAGTGCGGCAACGAACAGCGCGCCGTAGAGCATCGACCAGGCATTGATCTGCAGCACCGGAAGTCGCCGGCGGTGGATGTGCGTGGCCACCATGTTCCCCAGCGACGCCACGGCCGTGGCGCCGACCGCCAGCGCCAGGCCGTCGAGCTGTGCGCCGGAGCTGTCAAAACGGCGCATCTGCGGCCAGAACACCAGGGTGACGCCGGCGACGCCGATGATGGCCGCAAGCATCGTGGCCGGCCGGATCGGCATCGAAAAGAACAGCCGCATGCCGAATGCATTCAGGAACACGACGATCGAGAACACGACCGCGACCAGCCCCGAGGTCAGATACTGCTCCGCGAGGTAGACACCCGCGTAGTTCAGGCCGAACAACAGCACGCCCTGCAGCGCGATCCACAGGTGATCGCGCGCACTGAAGCCGAGCGGCCTGCGCCTGAGCGCCGAATACGCCAGCAGCATCAGCGAGGCGAGTGCGAAGCGCCAGGCCACCGACACCATCGGCGGCACCGCGCCGAGCTGGAACTTGATGGCCAGCCAGGTCGAACCCCAGATCAGCACCGCGACACCATAAAGACCGAGGTTGCTCACCGAGGCCGCCGTCAGCTGACGCTCTCGGCGCTGTAGCGGGCCAGCAGGCCGCTGCGCACCGCGTAGCGATAGACGCTGGTGAACAACCAGGCCGCGAGCAGGATGTCGAGCAGCGCCAGGCCGATGCCGAGCAGCAGGCCGCTGCCCGAATAGCCGTGGCCCCCGACCAGCGAACGCATGTTTTCAAACACGTAGGAGGGGGGCAGCAGGTGACCGATGCCGCGCATCCAGGCGGGCAGCGTTGACAGCGGATAGAACACGCCGACGAACGGCGACAGCAGCGCAGGGATCGGCCACACCAGCCACTCCGAGGCCGGCCCCAGCCGCAGTACCATGGCACTGGCGAGCACGCCGAGCCCGATGCCGAACAGAAACAGCACCAGCAGAAACGGCAGCAGCAGCAGTCCCAGCGAGAAGAACGGCAGTCCGAACAGCCAGGTGGCCAGCACCAGCATCACCGCGAGCCCGACGAGGCTGGTGGCGATCCCGGTCAGCACCAGGCCGGTCAGGTACTCGGAAATCAGCATCGGTGTGGCAAAGACATTGATGAAATTACGCGACCAGACGTCCTCGAAAAACGCCATGGTCACGCCCTGCATCACCCGCGTGAAGAAATCCCAGAACAACACCGCGCCGAGCAGGCTGGAAATGAAATTGATGCCGGTGGAGGTGACGCTGTTCAGGTAGCGCGAGATGAAACCCCACAGCACGATATCGACCGCGACCCAGGCGATCATCGGCAGCACCCGCGTCGGGCTGCTGCGCATCAGATAGAACTGGCGCAACGCAATTGCGGCAATCGGCCGCAGTTTCATCGCGTCGACCGCTTCGCATCGCGCAGCGGCGCCAGCGACTCGGCCGCAAGCGGCTCGCGTGCCAGACGGATGAACAGCTCCTCGAGCGAGGCCGCGCCGTGGGCATGCGGCAGTGCCCGGGGATCGCCTTCCAGCAGAATGCGGCCGCGTGACAGGAACAGCACCCGATCGCAGGTCTCCTCCACCTCGTACATGTTGTGCGAGGTCCAGAGAATGCCGCAGCCGGTCCGGCTGGCCATCGCGCGGATGCGTGAGCGGATCAGATCGGCGGCCGATGGATCGAGCGACGCGGTGGGCTCATCGAGCAGCAGCAGCCGCGGCTGGTTCAGCAGCGCCTTTGCCAGCGCCAGCCGCGTCTGCTCGCCCGAGGACAGCACGCCGCAGCGGCTGTCGCGCAGCGGCTGCAGATCGAACTCCGTCAGCAGCTGCTCGATGCGGGCCGAGCCCCGGGGCACGTCATAGATCAGGCTGAAGAATCGCAGATTCTGATAGACCGTCAGGTTGCCCGGCAGCGCGGCATAGACGGCGGCGAAATTGGTGTGCGCGAGCGCCTGCGAACGGTGGCGGGCCAGGTCGATGCCCTCGATGCGGATGTCGCCGGCGCTCGGCTGCAGCACGCCCAGGACCATGTTGATGGTGGTGGTCTTGCCGGCGCCGTTGGGTCCGAGCAGGCCGACGATTTCCCCGGCGCGCACGCTGAAGGAAATGCCGTTGACGGCAACGGTAGCGCCGTACTGCTTGCGCAGGCCTTCGACGCGCAGCGCGTGGTCCGCACCGGCCGTCTCCGGCACAGTCATGAGCGCGGGCCGCGCACGGCGGCAGCGACTGCCAGGGTCGGGCTGTTCAGGCTCGCGCCGCGGTCAATGCGGTTCGCCGCCCGGATGCGAGTCCTCCATCGGGAAGGTGTGGACGTCGCCCGATGGAGTCGGGCTGGAAGGCGCGGGGGCATTCGGCGGCGGCGCAGCCGCAGGTGTCGGCGCCGGCGCCGGACTCTCGCCGCTGGCACTGGCGGCGACGGCCGCCAGGAAGCGTCGCGCCGATTCCGACTGGGTGCTGACCTTGTTGCTGGTGATCATCGCCGCGGTCACATCCTCATTGCCATAGAACGCGCGGTTGCCGCCGCGATCGAACGCGATCACGGTGCCGTCGAGCGCAACGCCGGCAAACAGGCCACGGGAACGCGAATATGAGTAGATCTCGGCAGCGACGCCGGCTGCGGCCTCGGTCTGGCGACCGACCGGTCCGGCGGCTACCGAGGCGTCGGCGCCCAGCGTGAACTTGCCGCGCTCGAAGTTCTCGACACTGCGCGGGGTCACGAACACCAGCACCACGTCGGTCGAGGTGGCGCCGACCTGCCAGCCGACACTGCCGCCGGCAAGCGTGATGAAAATCGGATTGCTGAACCGCCCCGACGCAGCATCGCGCACCGTCATGACACCGGTGCCGTAGCGGCCGCCGAAGATGAATGCGCCCTTGAGCACCTCCGGAACCACGGCGACGCCGTAGGCACGCTGCATCAGCCAGTCCGGGACGCGCTGGTCCGGGGTCGCCAGCAGCTCCTCGAGCACCTGGGTTGACGTGATCAGTCTGGCGTCCTCGCGCGTCTGCTCGCGGGACTGCGCCAGCGCGCTGCAAGGGGCTGCGAGCGTGGCCGTGGCCAGGATCGCCGACAGGAAAAAGTTTCGGGTCATGATTCGCCTCCAGGGCATTGGAGCCCAAGAGGCGAATGATCGTTCAGTACCAGAAGGAAATAAAGAACTGCATGACGTTGGCGTCGAGCGTGTAGAGCGGCTCGTCGCCCGGGACCAGGCTCGGGATCAGCACATTGTGGAAGTCCTGGTAGTCGATGCGCAGGTGGTCGAAGCTGAAATTCAGCGAGCCCTTGTCGATCCAGCGCGGCCAGGGCGGATGAAATTCCCAGCTGGCGCCGAGCCCCAGGGTCAGACTGTGGAACTGCGCCAGCTCGCGATCGCGGGAGGTGAAATTCTGCGAGTTCTGATAGGGGTACAGGTCGCTGTAGAAATTGGCGTGGTTCTGCCAGTAGTAGCGCGCCGTCGCCTCCAGCGTCCAGTCGAACAGCGGCTGCGTGTAGCCGAGCTTCATGGTGTTGGCCAGGATGCCCCAGGTGTCGCTGTAGAGGCGGTAGTTGGCCTCCGACCGCGGCGTGCCACGGCAGGTAATACTTGAGCTGCATCGATCCGGCGTTGCCGGTGCGGGTGTTCGGGGCGACCGCCAGTCCGTAGCTGTAGCCGCGCGCGACCGTCGGATCGACGAAGCGCACCGCGCGGTACGGACTCTGCAGGTAGCCGTCGCTCTCGTCGGTCTCGAAGTTCAGGCCGAGCAGCAGGTTGCGGGTGAGCACCTGTGACAGCCCGACCTGACCAGTTGCGGCGATCGCTGTCCGCTGAGAACGAGCGCACCACCACCCCGTGGTCCACCTTTCCGACCTTGTCCCAGCCCTGGGTGAAACCGAAGTGATACGGTGGTCAGATCGCCAAACATGCTCTGGCTGACCGAAAAATAGCCGGTGTTGGACTTGTAGTCGGGCTCATCGCTGCGGATGTAGCCGGCGCTGTAGAGCGTGCTGCCGTGCAGGTAGTTGAACGCCGAAGTTGTGCTGCGTGCGCTGTTCCTTGTAGGCGCTCGCCTGCGTCACCACGTCGATCGAAGCGCTGGAAATGAGGTCTTCGTAGTACTGGTAGGAGACCGACAGCGAATCGCCGAATTTCTTTCGCACCAGCACCGATGGTCCCTGCACGAGCAGTCCGCCACCGTCGTAGCGATGGTAGAGCACATCGGCGCGATCCTCGGGTAGCACGTCGGCGTGGCCGACGGCGCCCAGCCCGAAGGCCGCCGCGGCCAGCCAGCGCGCTGGCAGATGAAGCCGCATCGTCACGCGGGCGCTGTCCGGTAGTCGCTCACGGGTGGTGCGGGGCTAGTTGCAGCCGCATCCGCCACCGACGCTGCCGGTGGCGCCGCGGGCCCCCTCGCGCACCTCGAACACATGGTCGAGATAGCCGCTGGAGATCGGATTTCGATCGAACGACATGATCGGGTCGGCGAGATGTTCGCGTTCATAGGGCTTGACCCACGGCTCGATCGGGCTGCAGCCGCCGAGCAGCAGGCCGCCGAGCGCCAGTGCCGTGAGCAGTCCGGCACCACCCGGCAGCCTGGTAGCGGAGCGCCGTCCGACTCGACCCCGAAGGCCGACACCCGCGATCCCTGACGCATGAACGTTCGACATCATCGCTCCCAACGCGGTATCACTCATGCATCAAGCTGCGGATCTGGTCCAGGTATTGGCCCTCGTCGCCGGGCTTGTAGCCGTGATGCACGTAGCGGATGTTGCCCTTGCGGTCCACGATCACGGTGCTCGGCATGCCGGAGACCTCATAGAGCGTACTGACCTTGCTCTGCGGGTCGAACAGTATCGGAAAAGAGACAGGCGTCCCCTTCAGGAAGCTGATCGCATCGCCCGATTTGGGCTCGACGTTGACGCCCAGCAGCGTGAATCCCGCGGTCTTGTATTTGCGATAGAGCTGATCGAGCACCGGCATTTCCTGGCGACAGGGACCGCACCAGCTGGCCCAGAAGTTGATCAGCACGACCTGGCCCTTCAGATCCGCGAGGCTGACCTGGTCACCGGCGGCGGCCGGCAACTGGAACGCAGCGGCCGGTGTGCCGGCGGCGAGGCTCGCGGCCGGCAGGCCGGTGGCGCCCGCCAGGGCCAAACCCGCAATCAACGTGAAAAACCTCGAAGTCTCTAGCTCTCATGACTGCCTCCATTCAATGCGATCGCAGCGCGCACGGCGCAAGAGCGCTAGAAGAATACGGTCGCACCGATCGTTGCCTGCAGATTGTTCTTCAGCTGATAGACGCCGATGATCGTTGGACTGCGAACACCAGGTCCTGCACGTCGATGTGCAGCGCCAGCCAGTCGGTCGGCAGCACCCGAAAGCCCGGCGCCGAAATTCACGGTGAAGTTCTGGTCGCCGGCGAATTTGACGTTGCCGATGCCGCCGATCATGTACAGGGCGCTGGTCATGGCCAGATTGCGGCCGATGAATATCTCACCCGGCAGCAAGTTGTAGCCCAGCGATAGGCTGTAATACGTGAAGCGTCTCTCAGCATCGGAAAGTAGCTGCATATCGCCGCTGAGCAGCTCGAAGCTGGTCTTGCCGGCCTTGGCGCGCCCGTAGGTCGCCTCGAAGAAGAAGTCCTCGGTGATGTGGTAGTCCAGCCGCGCCCCGGCGACCGGCTGGGCGCCGAAGTCCTGGATTGAAATCTCCCCGTAATAGCCGCCGAGCTCGATGTTCTTGGCCCGGATCCTCGGCACCTTGACCTTGCGCCGCTCGACCTGCGGCTCGATGACCGCCGGCGGCGCGGTGTCGGCCTCGCTGGTTCGCCGCGGTCGCCGATGCCGCGGGCGGCGGCCTTGCTCGGCTGGCGGTGCCATGGCCAATGCATCAGACGCGCAGCCGCTGCAGGCGGCAATCGCAGATGCTCAGTAGAAGAAGCCGAATCCGAGTCTCCATTCCTCGTTGACCTCGTTGGCATTGGTCTTGGTGAACATCTACGTACTTGCGGATATTCGCCGCGCAGGAAGAAGCGCCGTGCCAGGTAGAAGCGCAGCCCGACGCCGACGTAACCCAATCTCATCGCTGCGATCCACCGGCTGCGCGAAGATCGCCTTGGGTCGACACCCATCGATATCCGGTGCCCAGGTCGACCAGCGGCGAGAAGCGCCACTCGGGCATGAACACGTGCGCCAGGCCGATGTCGGCCAGATAGCCGTTGGAAACGTTGCCGAGGTACTGCGAAGCGCCGACCTCGACCTTGAGATTGTCGGTGATCGACAGCGCGCTGTAGGCCGAGATCAGCGTAGCGCCGGAGTAGGCGCCGGCAAATACCCCGCTCTCCCAGCGATGCGAGCGAAGCCGGCACGGTCGCCGAGGTTGAACCGGAATGGCGTGCCGTCGGCCATCGTGGTCAGCGTCAGCTCGCGCGCCGAGGCCCAGCCTTCCATGCCGCGCTCGGTGCGCACCTTGAACCAGTCGGTGCGGCGGATACAGCACGTCCACCGATTCGCCGCGGGCCACGACCTGCGTGACCGGATAGCCGCGCCCCGGGCCGGTATGCAGCTCCAGGTACGGCTGGGTGACGAACAGCTGCAGCAGCTCGTGTGCCGCGCGGGCCGGCGTCGCCACCAGCGACACCGACCAGAGCGCGAACGCAGAGCGCGAGCTCAATTCTACGGAGCTGGCGGAGCGTCGAACGGATTGTTGTAGTACTGGGCGCCAATGTCTACCCATTCTGACAGCAGCCGCAGCTCAGCGGGAGATAGCAAGCCGATATGCGTGGCGTCGTTGCATGAATACCTGGAAGAAATGGGAGTCGAGAGCATCGCCGGAGATGAATTCCTGCGAACGCACCACGGTGGTCACGGTCGCTCCAGTGGTCGGATTGGTGGTGGTGACGCTGAACGGATTCAGCAGCTGCTGGTAGGCATTGTCCTGGTTGGCATTGTTGGGCGACGCGCCGTCGGCCAGGTTCAGGTAGCCGGTCGCCGCGGTGGTGGCATTGTGGCAGGCGACGCAGGTATTGGCCCCGCGGATCCTTGTCCCACAGCGGCTGAATGTGCGGTCGGGTAGTTGATCACGACGCGGCAGTTCGCAGTCCAGCCCGACGGCAGGGCGCAGGTCTGCGCGGTCGGCAGTGGCGTGGTGAAAGTCGGATCGTCGTACGACAGCAACAGCGGCTCGTTGCCGGCGCCGCCGCCGAACCAGGGATCGTTGAAGACGACGTTGACGCTCGGCGTGGCCGCGGCGCTGGCCGCGTTCGCCCGTTACCGCAATTCCATCCGACCAGCGCCTCGGCCATGGTCTCGCCGCTGCCATCGGCATTGAGACAGGTGGTGTACGAGCCCATCGTGCCGGGGAATGGACCGGTCGAGGTCGCACCGGTCCAGGCGGAGGCGAACAGCCCGGCGCGGCCGTGGGAGTAGAAGCTGCCTCCGGCGACCGGTGTCTGCTGCGCGGGTGGCAGATGACAGCCATTGCAGCTCGAGCGTCTCCCCGGGAAGCAGCTGCAGCCAGGTGCGATGCGGCGGGAAGACACGCCACACCGCGGTCGGTGGCATCGACTACCGAAACCTGGAATGCCATGTTCGCCGGTACCGTCACGCGCACCGAGCCGTCGGGTTCGATCGGCACGTAGCCCAGGATCTCGCGCATGTAGTTGCCGGCCGCGCCGAACGCGGTCTGTCGATCGAAATTCAGGGCCTGCCTGGCGCCTTGTCGGGGAATCGAGACCGCCTTCTCCAGCCGCAGAAAGCGCGCCGGGCGCTGATCGGCGGGCGTCTGTGCCATCGCCGGCGATGCCGCCGCGCGACCGGCTCGCCGTTCGCTTGCAGGCCGCCCCATCCCAGTCATAGACGCTGCGGATGTCGATGATGCCGATCGGCGAGGTGGTCACGGTGTAGCTGTCCGCTGATGTAATGCGGGCGGTGCGCGCGCGGCTGCAGCGCCACGATCTCGGTGACGAACACCCTTCTGCCGGCGTCACGATCGGCATGAACGTATTGGCGGCCGGATCGAACATCCAGGCACTGTACAGCACCGGCGCCGCAGTGAGCGTGGTGTCGGCCAGATTGGCCGCGGTGCAGGGCAGGATGGTGCCGCCGGTATTCTGCAGCCGGCACTCGCTCCAGGTCACCAGAATGCGCCCGCTGCCATCCCACAGCGGAAACGCCGAGGAGAAGCGTCCGCCGGGCGAGATCACCGGGATGTTGTTGGTGGTGTCGACCGCGTCAACACCGCGTTCGCAGTGGCGGCAGTTTCGGCAAACAGAGTGGTCGAATAGCCGAGGTTGTCGGCGTTATCCGGGAAGCGCCTGGTTGTTCTCGACGTAGTTCTTGACGTCGATGATCGCGAGATTGCCGCCGAAGTCGGCTTCGGTGAACGGACGCACCAGCGCCAGCACCTTGCCGTTGGGCATTTCGCGCGCCCTGCACGAACTGCACCGTGCAGTCCTCGCCCGCCGGACAGCTGGCGGCGCCGCCCGGATTGCTGCTGACAGTGTTGTGGCTGCCCTTGCCGTACAGCAGCTGCACGTCGGTGCCGTCCGGATTAGCTGGTATAGAGATGCATGCCGCTCGTTGCCATCGGCATGGTCCCAGCGGCTGCACATCACGCGGCCGTTGGCCAGTACCGTGGCATCGATATCGTGGCTCTGGTTGTAGGTGATCTGGTGCATGCCGGTGCCGTCGGCATTCATCACGTGCAGCACGAACGCCGATTCGTCCAGACTCGCCTCGGTCTGCCCCTCGAACTCCGGCTTGCCCTCATTGAGCAGCACCGCGCCCGAGCCCAGCTGGCGCGTGGTGGCAAACAGGATGCGTCCGTCCGGCAGATAGTGCGGTGAGATGTATTGCGAGCCGGTGCCGGATGGATCCGTGGTCGGCAGGATCGTGTGCAGGGTGCCGGTCGCGACCACGTATTCCCAGATGTTCCAGTTCGGCGGATTGCAATCGTTCTGCATCGGCTGTCAGCGGACCGCGCATCGCAAAGATGACCCGCGTGCCGTCGCTCGCGACGTCGACATCCTTGAGGTCGTAGAACGTGCCCTTGGGCGCCTTCGAGGTCACGGGCGCAGTGATGTTGATCTCGGCGCCGCCGGCGCTGGTCGGATTCAGCATATAGAGATCGGCCTGTGGCGCGAAGCTGCGGCGCAGCCGCAGGTCGTCCTGGGCCTTCGGCACGGTGCGCTTGACATAGACGATGCCGAAGTCGGTGGTCTGCGAATCGGGCGGTTGCGAGTTGGCGATGGTCACCGAGCCGCCGCCGCCGTTGGTGCTGCAGGCCGCGAGCACTGCCGCAGCGAGCAGCGCCACGGGCACAATCCATCGCGCCGGGCGTTGGATCGGCAGTGCAGCGTGCAGGAACGACTGACGCATACGCATTTTATGTTCCATCCTCGATCTTGGCGGCGCGAACCGCATCACGGATTTCACCCGTGGTTTGCGGTCTGCTCTGCGGGGCAGCGATATGAGAGCAGACGCACAATCCTCAAACCGTGCGTTGCGTCTTGTTCGGGCGATCGCACATGGGTGCGACTCGGCGTTTTCATGGCGACCAGCATAGCGCTATTGACGTAACTGCACGGACCGTCGTCATGCGGCGACATTACGCGCGCTGCACGCTAGTGCCTATGATGGCGCCCATTCGTCGTGACGAGATTGCAGTCGACACGCAGGCAGGAGCTCATGGCAATGTTCGACCGCTCAAACAAATCGGGTGTGCGCAGGACGCTCGCAGTCGCTATGGCTCTGCTGCCGGCGCTGCAGCCGTTGACACCGGCGCTCGCAGGTTCCACCGAGCAGGCCGAGCGCCTGTTCGGCCGCATCACCGGCACGCCGCCGAGCGCATCGGTGCTGACGCAGATGTCGACCGACATCAGTTCCGGCAACGCGCTGGCCGCGGCGCAGCTCGCGATGCAGGACCCGAACTTCTACAACGTCACGCTGCGCAACTTCGCCGCGCCGATGACCAACAAGCGCACAGTCGGTATTCGTGCCGCTGAACGACTACACCGCGACCATCATCGGCATGGTGCGCGACAACGTGCCGTTCAACACCGTGCTGTCGGCCGACCTGGTCTACACCGGCAACGTGTCCGGCGCGCCGGCTTATTCACCGGCCAACAACAATCACTACCAGTATCTGGATACCAACGGCGCCGACCTGTCGAAGGTGCTGCAGCCGCAGACGCAGTCGGCTCTCACCGGCATACCGTCGGCCGCGACCGCGGGTGTCATGACCACGCTCGGCGGGGCCTCGGCGTTCTTCTACAACGGGACCAACCGCGCGATGGTGCGGTTCACGATGATCAACTACATGTGCTCACGACCTGCAGACGATCATGGATATCACGCGGCCGCCGGACCGCATCCGCCAGGATCCGTCGCGCTCCCCGGGCGGCGACAGCCGCGTGTTCCTCAGCACCTGCATCGGCTGCCATTCCGGGATGGACGCGCTCGCGGGCGCGTTCGCCTACTACGACTTCAACGTGACCACCGGCCAGATGGTCTATACCCCGGGTGCGGTGCAGGGCAAGTACGCCATCAACACCGGCAACTTCCCCTACGGTCACGTCACGGTCGACGACAGCTGGATTAATTACTGGCGCAGCGGCCCGAATGCGCTGCTGGGCTGGAGCAGCTCGCTGCCGGGCAGCGGCAACGGCGCCAAGTCGTTCGGCCAGGAAATCGAGAACTCGACGCAGTTCGCCAACTGCCAGGTCCAAAAAGTATTTCAGGCGATGTGTCTGCGCCCGCCGAGCAATGCGGCCGATCGAGCGCAGGCGGCGAAGATCACGTCCGACTTCGTCTCGTCGAACTACAACATGAAGACGGCATTCGCCGAATCCGCCGTCTATTGCATGGGCCAGTAGGAGGCCACGCCGTGAAAGCCCCGATGAAACCAATGACGGTATCCGGACTGCTGGCAGCGATGGCGGCGTTGCTGCTCGGCGCCTGTTCCGGCGGCGCGCCGACCACGCAGAATCCGAATCTGCAGGCGTCGGCGCAGGTCGCCACCTACACCGGCCCGGCGCCCGGAAGCGCCGATGTGCAGGCGTTCGAGTCGAACCTGTGGGTCAACATTTCCCCGAGCAACCGCTGCGGCAACTGCCACAAGGCCGGCGGACAGAGCCCGATGTTCGCGCGCTCCGACGATATCAATCAGGCCTACAGCGCCGCGCTCACCGTGGTCAATCTGTCGCAGCCCGAAACCTCGCTGATGGTGACGAAGGTCGGCGGCGGCCATAACTGCTGGCTGTCGAGCCCCCAGGCCTGCGCCGATATCCTCACGACCTGGATCAGCAACTGGGCCGGCGGCGCCTCGGGTTCCTCGGCCGGCACGCAGATCCCGCTGACCGCGCCGCCGTCGCAGACGGTCGGTGCGACCAAGGTGTTTCCGCCCGACCCGACGCTGTTCAGCACCACGGTCTATCCGGTGGTGCAGCAGTGGTGTGCGCGCTGCCATTCCGATACCGCGGCCACACCGCAGTCGCCGTACTTCGCCAGCGCCAGCCTCACCGAGGCGTACGCCGCGGCGCAGCCCGAGATCGATCTGAATACGCCGACCAATTCGATGCTCTACATACGCCTGGCGCAGCAGTCGCACAACTGCTGGGGCAATCCGGTGAACTGCCCGGCCAGCGCCCAGGTCATGCTGGCCGCGCTGCAGGCGATGGCGAATGGCATTGCCATATCGCCGGTCGATCCGACGCTGGTGATCTCCAAAGCGCTGTCGCTCACGCAGGGCACGATCGCCTCCGGCGCCGGTCGCTACGATGCGCACGCCATTGCCAAGTGGGAGTTCAAGGAAGGCACCGGCACCGTCGCCTACGACACCAGCGGCGTGGATCCGGGCATGGATCTCACGCTCAGCGGCAACACCGCCTGGGTCGGTGGCTGGGGCGTGAGCTTCGGCGCCAACGGCCGGGCTCAGGCGAGCACCGGCACCAGCTCCAAGCTCTATAACAAGTTGAGCGCCAGCGGCCAGTACAGCGTCGAGCTGTGGGTCAATGCGGCGAACGTCACGCAGACCAAAGCGTATATGGCCAGTTACTCGGGCGGCGACAAGCTGCGCAACTTCACCGTGGCCCAGGACGCATTTCAGTACGAGGCGTTCGCACGCAGCAGCGCCAGCGACCAGAACGGCTCCCCCAGCCTGTTGACCAACGTCAACAACCAGCTGGCGCAGGCGGCGCTGCAACACGTGGTGATGACCTACGATTCGACCCATGGACGCCGTTTGTACGTCAACGGCGTGTTCACCGGCGACGTCGACAGCACCACCGGCGGATCGATCAACAACTGGGACAACAGTTTCGCCTTCCTGCTGGGTAACGAAACCTCCGGGGATCATCCGTGGAGGGCAGCTGCGCTTCGCCGCGGTACACGACGTGGCGCTGACGCAGCAGCAGATCCAGCAGAACTACGCCGCCGGCGTCGGTGCAACCTACTACCTGTTGTTCGATGTCAGCAGCCTGATCAACACGCCGCAGTCGTACATCATGTTCACGGCCAGTCAGTACGACAGCTACAGCTACCTGTTCGCGCGCCCGACGTTCATCAACCTCAATCCGACCTTCAAGCCGAGCAGCAACGATTCCGATCGCGGGCATCCGCATCGGCGTGAACGGCGCCGAGGTGCCGGTCGATCAGGCCTACATTCCGCTGAGCGTGAACGTCAACAGCAGCGACTACTCGCCGACCACCGGCCAGCTGCTGTCGCCGATCGGCACGGTGATTCCGCTGGAGAACGGGCCGGCCTCCGACCAGTTCTTCCTGACGTTCGCGCAGATCGGAACGCAATACCCATACCTATTCGACCCCGACGCCGATCGCGCCGACGCCGATCGGACCTGCCGGCCGTCCTCCGATATCGGCATGCGCGTGTTCAATGAAGTCAATGCCACGATGTCGAAGCTGACCACCGTCCCGTCGACCACCACAGCGGTCGACACTCACCTACCAGTCGGTGCAGACCGGCGCTGCCGACGGTGTTCAACATCCAGAGCGTGAGCTCGGGTGCGCAGATCGCCGAGCGCGCAGCTCGCGATGCAGTACTGCCAGGCGCTGGTGCAGCGATCCGACGCTGGGACCGGCATTCTTCCCCGGCATGAACTTCAATGCTGTCGCCGGCCACCGCCTTCGGGACCACCGCCGGCATGGATCTGGTGGTGCAGCCGCTGATCAGCAATCTGATCGGCCAGAACATCGCGACGCAGCCGGCGACCGCTGCGGTGAGCTCGGAGCTCTACAGCCTGATCACCAACCTGTCTACCTGCGGCGGCGGCACATGTCCGACCGGACGCACGCAGACCATCTCGATGGCGGCGTGTACCGCGGTGCTGTCGAGCGCCACGACGCTGATCAAATAGCCGTGTTCCAAGCCAACCTACCGACGATTATCGAGAGGCCGACGTCATGAAGAAGCATCAATCCAGGCGCCCACCGAAGTCCGTACGCGCTGCGCAACCTGGATCATCGGCCGCCGGTGACGCGCCGGGAGTTTCTCGGTCGCGGCATGCTCAGCACCAGCGCGACGCGTGGTCGGCGCGTCGTCGTTCTTCAGCCTGTTTGCCAATCCGCGCAAGGCCTATGCGACGCTCGCGCCGGACATCCAGGCGCTGGTGACTTCGCCCTGCAATATCCGCGCGGGCGCGGGCAAAGTGCCTTTCATCGCGTTCGATCTGGCCGGCGGCGGCAACATCGCGGGCTCCAATGCGCTGGTCGGGGGCGCGGGCGGACAGCTCGATTTTCTCACCACGGCCGGCTACAACAAGCTCGGCCTGCCGGGCAACATGATTCCGAACTCATCGGTCGGGCGCCGGCAACTTCATCGAACACCACGCTCGGTGCTCGCGATGCACAGCGACAGCGCCTACCTGCGTGGCATTTCCAGCGCGCGGCGGTCGACCACGATGAACAATGTCAACGGCGCCGTGATTCCGGCGATCAGCCAGACCGACACCGACACCAATCCGCACAATCCGATGTACGGAATTCACTCGGCGGGCGCCGCCGGCGACCTGCTGGTGCTGATCGGGACCGAGGCGACGCGCTTCGGGCGGCAATTCGATGGCGCCGGCCTACATGATCGATCCGACCGTCAATCCGACCGTGGTACGGCGGCCCTCGGACGTGACCGGGCTGGTCAACACCGGATCGCTGGTCGGCGCTGCTCAATCAGGCCGATGCGGTGTAGGTGCTCGAGTCGGTGGAGCGCATCAGTGCCGCCAAGCTCGGGCAGGTCAGCACCAACATTCCCAGCCAGGACACGGCGATCAAGAACCTGGTGCAATGCAGTTACGTCGATTCGGCGTATCTGGTAGACCGCTACGGCAACGCGCTCTCGGCGCTCGATCCGACCCAGGATCCGAACATCACCGGCAGCCGGCGGCATCTTCAGCGCCACCGATCTGCAGGACTCGGATTTCCTGGCGACCGCATCGGTGATGAAGATGGTGATCAACGGCTACGCTGGCGCCGGTACCATCGAGCTCGGCGGCTACGACTATCACGACGGCACCCGCGCTACCGGCGAACAGCGCGACTTCAAAGCCGGCCAGTGCATCGGCGCCTGCCTCGAATACGCGGCGCGCGTGGGCGTGCCGCTGATGATCTACGTGTTCAGCGATGGCGCGATCGTGTCGAACGGCATGCCCGACAACTCGGTCAATGGTCGCGGCAAGGGCATGTGGATGGCGGACAATACGGCGACCGCGGCCTCGCTGATGCTGGTATTCGATCCCAAAACCAAACCGACGGCGATCATGCAGCAGATCGGCAACTACAACGCCGACGGCTCGGTGAACTCGACCTCCAGTCCCGCGGCCAATGCGGTCAATCTGCTCGCGGAAACCGTGATCCTGAACTACATGGCGCTGCACGGTCAGGCGGGCGCGTTCCAGACGATGACCTACGCGAGCGGCCAGGCCACCGGCCTCGGCGCGGCCACGAGTTACGACAATCTGATAGCGTTTGGCCAGCTGGCATCGGTGGTCAACGGCCAGATCACATGACCGCGGCGCCGCGCCGCCGCGCGCGCGCCCTCCGCGTGTCCGCTCTGCCAGCCGTCCACGACGCGCACCGCAGGTTTACAACGACAATCGCGCTCGCTGCATAGCGAGTGAAATGCGAGCGGTGTCATGTATTTACGGTTTGACAGTCGCCGTACGCCGGCGAATGATGTCAAATTGGCAGCGATGACAGATCGTACCCGAACAATCCGTCGCCGCCTGCTCGCAGTGCTGGGCCTTGCGGCCCTCGCGGCGCTTGCCACGACGGCGGCGGTCGCCACCGCCGGGCTGATCGGCCAGAAAGCGCCGGATTTCGCGCTGCCGGCCGCGGTCGGCAGCAACGTGCGGTTGTCGGAATATCGCGGCCAGGCGGTCATCATTTCCTTCTGGAGCAGCCGATGCAGTGTCTGCGCCAGGCAGCTCGCGCTGCTCGACCGGCTCTACGCCACTTATCGCTCCTCGGGGCTGGTGGTGCTCGCGGTGAGCGTGGACGATGACCCGCTGCAGGCGGAGCAGTACGCGCGCGCCCATGCCGCAGCCTTTCCGCTGCTGCTCGATACCGCCAAGGCCGTCAGCCGCAGCTATGCAATCGATCGTCTGCCCTCGACCGTGCTGATCGATCGCTCCGGTATCGTGCGCTTCTGGCACGGCGATGACCGGGCCGACGACAGCTCCTACTTGGGGCAGATCCGGGCGCTGCTGGACGACACCGTCGCGACGCCATGAATTTCACTGTGATGAATAACAAGCCATGAACATACCGTTCCCGCCCCGTTTGCCCGGCCCGGCACGCACGCGCCCACTGCTGCTGCTGTTGTTGCTGTCCGGTCTCAGTACGCCCGCCACCCCGGCACGCGCTGCCGCGCCTGCGCCCGCGCCGGCACCTGCACGGGCGGCTGCCGCGGCACCGGCCTCGCCTGCGCCGGCCCCTGCGCCCGCGCCGGCCACGGGCGCGGCGTCGGCCGGCGCAGTGGCGGCCGGCGACAGCGGCACGGATGCCAACCCCGCCGGCGCCGCCACCACCTCGGAGGGCAGCGATACCCGTGCGCTCGATCAGCAGGTTCAGGATCTCAAGAAGGATGTGATCGACCTGAATCGCGATCTGTTCGTACTCGAGGAGGAGCTGCTGTTCCCCGCCAATACCCAGGTCGCGGTGTTCGTGTCGATGGATGTGGGGGATTTCTTCGCGCTCGATTCGATCACGCTGAAGATCGATAACCGCGATGTCATGCAATTACCTGTACACGCCGCGGGAAGTGGCGGCGCTGATCAAGGGCGGCGTGCAGCGTCTCTACGTCGGCAATCTCAAGGCCGGCGGCCACGAGCTGGTGGCGGTGTTCAACGGCAAGGGTCCGCACGATCGCTACTACCGCCGCGGCGCCAACCTCAAGTTCGAGAAGGGCGTCGGCGCCAAATACCTCGAGGTCAAGATCACCGATCACGAGCGCGCGCAGCAGCCCGAATTCGAGATCAAGGACTGGGAATAGCGCGCGCATGACACTTGGCCGCCGATCCGTGGGACTGGCTGTTGCGCTGCTGGCCGCTGGCCTGCCGCACGCCTGGGCTGCGCACAAGAGCGATCCGGAGAAGCTGCCGAGCATCCAGGTGCAGGACCTGCACTACGGCGATGTGCTGTTCCACTACTGGGCGGACGAGGATTCCGGCCTGCAGGCATTGACGCGGCTCGAGGCCTACAACCAGTGGCAGCGCATGCCGCACCATGCGGTCGACGCGCAGCTGCTGGCGGCCGGGCTGTACCTGCAGCTGGGCATGCACAACGAGGCCGGGTCGCGCTTCGAGACGCTGCTCGGCGACAACATTCCGCAGGGGGTGCGCAACAAGGCCTGGTTCTATCTCGGAAAGATCTGGTACGAGCGCGGCTACTTCGATCGCAGCGAGCAGGCGCTGAACCGCATCCAGGGCAAGCTGTCGGCACAGCTCGAAGCCGAGCGCACCCACCTGCTGGTCAATGTGCTGATGCGCGAGCAGCGCTACGACGAGGCGATCGCGCTGCTCCGGAACTGGCAGGGCCCGGCCGACTGGATGGCCTATGCGCGCTTCAACCTGGGCGTCGCGCTGGTGCGCGCCGGCCGGCTGCCGGAGGCCGATCCGATCCTGACGGCGGTCGGCACGCTGGCAACCGATAGCGATGAGCTGCTCGCGATGCGCGACAAGGCCAATCTGGCGCTCGGTTTCGCCTATCTGCAGGCCGACAAACCGGAACGGGCGCGTACGGCGCTCGAACGCGTGCGTCTGGACGGCCCGTATTCGAGCCGTGCGCTGCTCGGGGATGGCTGGGCGCACGCCGCCCTCGGCGACTACCACGCGGCCCTGGTGCCGTGGCTGGAGCTGCGCCGGCGCAATCTGCTCGACGCGGCGGTACAGGAGTCGTATCTGGCGGTTCCCTATGCCTACGGCAAGCTCAATGCCGCGGCACAGGCAGCCGACTACTATGAATCGGCCCTCAAATCGTTCGCCAGCGAGTCCGACAACCTCGATAACGCCGTCGCCCGCATTCACGATGGCCACCTGCTCGATGACCTGCTCGGTGAGGACAAGGACGCGCGCCATGGCTGGTTCTGGCAGCTGAAGACGCTGCCCGATGCGCCGCAGTCGCGCTACCTGTACGCGCTGCTGGCCGACAATGATTTCCAGGAGGGCCTGAAGAATTTCCGTGACCTGAATTTCCTGCAGCATGGCCTGTCGGGCTGGGACGACAGCATGGAGGCATTCGCGGCGATGATCGATACGCGCGAGCGCGCCTATGCCGAGCGCCTGCCGCGCACCGACGCGATGCTCGCGACCGATGCACCGACCCGGCTGCGCGCGCAGCGCGCAGAGGTTGACTCGCGGCTCAATGCCATCGAGACCGGCAACGACGTGGTGGCGCTCGGCACCGCCGAGGAGCGTGACCAGTGGGCGCGCATCGCAGCACTGGAGGAGCAGGTCGCCACGCTGCCGCACGAGTATCGAGGGCGAAGCGGCGGCCGATAAGGTGCGGCTGATCAAGGGGGCGCTGTATTGGCGGCTCGATGCCGCCTTCAAGGAGCGCATCTACAATCAGCGGCGCGCGCTGCGCGAGCTCGATGCGGCACTGGAGGAATTGCAGAACCGGTGGGTGCGGGTGCAGCGCGCCCGGGCCACGGTGCCGACCAATACGGGAGAATTCTCGCAGCGCATCGCAGCGCTCGCCGAACGCATCAAGGCGGTTCGCGAGCGACTGACCGACACCTCGGGTAAGCAGAGCGAATTTCTGCAGGACATGGCGGCTTCCGAGCTCAGCACGCAGAAGCAGCGACTCGACGCCTATGCGGTGCAGGCGCGCTTTGCGCTGGCGGACATCTACGACCGTGCCGCCAGCCAGGCCGACAGCTCGTCGGGAACGGGCGCGGGTGAGAGTGCACCGAGCCCCCCGGCCGCGCCATCGCCGGCGCCGCAAGCCGCACCGGCTCCGGAGCAGCGATGATGCCGAGCTTGCGCCGGAGCCTGCAACGGCACGTCACGGCGCTGCTGTGCGTCGTGGTGCTGCCCGCGGCGCAGGCGGCGCAGCCGAGCAAGCCGGCGCCGACCATCGGCGATCTGAATGCCAAGTCGGTGCCGGTGCAGCCGAGCGCGGTTCCGAGCGGCGGGGCTGCCAAGGCGA
The DNA here is from genome assembly GCA_963701975.1 of uncultured Gammaproteobacteria bacterium. GTDB lineage: Bacteria > Pseudomonadota > Gammaproteobacteria > Steroidobacterales > Steroidobacteraceae > FEN-1191. The sequence continues at coordinate 17,002 of OY969692.1, read as the reverse complement.
TGGAGAATTACCGCCAGTTCCTGAATCTGCAGAATACCGATCCGAAGCTGCGGGCCGAGGCCCTGCGCCGGCTCGGTGATCTCAATCTCGAGTCAGGCGAGCTCGAGCGCATGGCCAGCGAGGTCACGCAGCTCGACATACAGGGCGCCGAGGCCATCCGGCTGTACGCAACGCTGCTCAAGGCTTACCCGAACTACCCGCGCAACGATCAGGTGCTCTATCAGCTGGCGCGCGCCTACGAGACCACCGGACAGAGCGAGCAGGCGCTCGCGACGCTCGACCTGATCGTCGCGCGCTACCCGCAGAGCCGCGATACCGCCGAGGTGCAGTTCCGGCGCGGCGAGCTGCTGTTTTCCAATCAGTCGCTATGCCGACGCGCAGCATGCGTATGAGGCGGTGCTCTCGCGTGGCCGCGGCGGCTCGAACTTCTACCCCCAGAGCCTCTACAAGCACGGCTGGTCGCAGTTCAAGCAGGGCCAGAACGAGGACAGCCTGCAAATCGTTCGGCGACCTGCTCGACCTGACCCTGGTCGACCCGAAGGACGCCGGCCGCATGCGCGACTGGAACGCTCTCGGCCGCGCCGATCGCGAGCTGGTCGATGACACGCTGCGGGTCATGAGCATCGCGTTCATCTATCTGGACGGCGCCAAGTCGATCGACGAGTTCGCGGGGCACCGCGGCAACATGCCCTACGCCTGGCTGCTGTATTCAGCGCCTCGGGGATCTGTACGTCGAGAAGCAGCGCTATCAGGATGCGGCCGCTACCTATCGCGCATTCGTCAGCCGTGACCCGGTCGACGAGCACGCACCGCTGCTGACCAACGCGCGATCGAGGCCTACCGCAAGGGCGGCTTCGCCGACCTGATGCTCGATGGCAAGCTCGAGTACGTGCAGCGCTACGGCTTCGACGCGCCGTTCTGGAAGGGTCGCGAACACCGCGCCTATCCGCAGGTGGTCGAGGAGCTCAAGACCAACCTCAAGGACGTGGCGCAGTACTACCACGCGAGCGCGCAGAAGAGCAAAAAGCCCGAGGACTACGCCGCCGCGGCGCGCTGGTATCGCGCCTACCTGAGCTCGTTTCCAGGCGAGCCGGATTCGGCGGCGACCAACTATCTGCTCGCCGATGCGCTGTTCGAGAGCAAGCAGTACGCGGACGCGGCGATCGAATACGAGCACACCGCCTATGACTATCCGACGCGACGCGCATTCGGCCGAGGCCGGCTATGCGGCGCTGGTGGCCTAACAGAAGTATGAGGACGGCCTGCCGCCCGAGTCGCGCGGCGCCGCGCACCAGCAGGCGACCGCGTCGGCGCTGCAGTTCGCGCAGACGTTTCCCGAAGCACCCGGAGAGCGCCGGTGGTGCTCACGCGCGCGGCGCAGGACCTGTATGCGGCCGGCGACCAGACGCTGGCGGCGCAGAGCGCGCAGGCGCTGCTGGCGCGCACGCCGAGCGTCGATGCCGCCAAGCAGCGCATTGGCTGGACCATCATCGGCCAGGTGAGCTTCAATCAGGGCGAGTTTGCCCAGGCCGAAAACGCGTTCACCCACGCGCTCGCGGTTGCGGCCGCGAAAGATCCCGAGCGACCCGATATCACCGAGCGGCTGGCCGCGGCGATCTACAAGCAGGGCGAAGCCAAGCGCAAGGCCGGCGACCAGGCGCGGCGCGGCCGAGGACTTCCTGCGCGTGGCGCGCGTCGGCGCCGGGCTCGAAGTGATCGCGACCGCGCAATACGATGCCGCGGCCGCGCTGATCAACGCCGAGCAGTGGCATCGCGCGATCGAGGTGCTGCGAGGCCTATCGGCGCGATTATCCCAAGGGCGAGTACAGCGCCGATGTCGGTCGCAAGCTCGCGGTGGCCTATGTCGCGGCCGGCCGCGCCGCACCCGCGGCCGCCGAATTCGAGCGCATCGCCGGCGATCCGCAGCGAGGACCCGGCGGTGGTGCACGAGGCGCTGGCCAAGGCCGCTGACCTGTACCAGCAATCGGGCAATCCGGCCCGCAGCGTAGCGATGCTCGAGCGCCTGGTCAGGGACTACCCGACGCCGGTGCCGGATGCGATCGAAGTGCGTGAGCGGCTGAGCGGACATCGCGGGCCGGGCATGGCGACGCCGAGCGCCAGCGCTACTGGCAGCGCGAGATCGTGAAGGCCGATGCCGAGCGCCGGCGCGGCGCGCACCGATCGCACCAAGTACCTTGCCGCGCAAGGCGCAGCTCGCGCTGGCGGCGCCGGCGCGCGATGCAGTTCCGCACCATCAAGCTGGTCGCGCCGCTCAAGCAGAGCCTGGTGGCGAAGAAGAAGGCGCTCGATGCGGCGGTCCAGGCCTACAAGGAGGTCGCCGCGTACCAGGTCGCCGAGACCACCACCGCCGCCACCTACGAGACCGCCGAGCTCTACCGCACGCTGGCGCACGACCTGATGACATCCGAGCGACCGAAGAAGCTCTCGGGCGAGGAGCTCGAGCAGTACAACTCGCTGCTGGAGGAACAGTCGTATCCGTTCGAGGAGCAGGCGATCTCGATCCACGAGATCAACGCCAAGCGCGCGCAGGACGGGGTCTACGACGAGTCGGTGCGCAACAGCTTTGTCGCGCTCGCCGAGCTCAAGCCGGCGCGTTATGGTAAAACCGAGCTCAGCTCGGGCTGGCTGGCCACGCTCGATGCTCCGGCGGCCCGCGGCGCCGGCGCCGTGGCGCCGCCGGACGGTGCGACCCAGGCGGATTTCCGCCACGCGATCGATCTGGCCAATGCCGGCAAGGACACCGACGCCGAACTCGAGTTCAAGCAGTTCGAGCTGCAACATCCGGGCTTTGCCACCCCGGCGCTCGATCTTGGGCTGCTGGCCCGCCGTGAAGGCAAGCTCGAGGAGTCGGAGGCGGCGCTGCGGCAGGCGAGCACGCTCGATTCCGCCAGCGCCGTGGCCTGGAGCGAGCTGGGCCTGACGCTGCGACAGGAAGGCAAATTCCAGGACGCGCGCGACGCCTACGAACACGCGCTAGCGGCTGACCCCGACTATGCGCCGGCGCATCGGAACATGGGTGTACTGCTCGATCTGTACCTGGGTGATCCGGCCGCCGCGCTGCCCGAGATGCGAGCGCTACAAGGCGTTGACCGCCGAGGACAAACCGGTCAGCTCGTGGATTGCGGAGCTGCGCGCACGCACCGGCGTCAAGCCGCCGGCGGCGCCGACACCGACCGGCGCGCCCGATCCGCAAGCGCCTGAGGCGGCGTCAGCCGATCATGGAGGCCCGACATGAGAGCATTCAGTACCGCGCTGGCCGCCCTCGGGCTCGTCCTCGGCGCTGTCTCGGTCAGCGCGCAGCAGGACCTGGAGCCCGGTGTTCAGACCTCGAGCGCCGCCGCGCCGACGAGCAGCCCGGTGAATGCCTCGTCCGGCGCCGCCGGTGCGAGCGCGACCCCTGCTGCCGCTGCCCGCAAGACGCGCGATTCGCGCGCCGCCAACGCCGGTGCCAGCACTGCGGCTTCCGGAGCCAGTGCGGCGCCCGGGCCCAGTGCGGCGCCCGGAGCCAGTGCGGCGCCCGGGGCCAACGCCTCCCCAGGGGCCAAAGCGGCCCCGGGGGCCAACGCTGCCGTCACAAGAGTGGCGGCGGAGCGAAGCCCGCCACCCCGGGGGCGGCACCCAAGGCCGGGAAGGACCGTATCGAGCTCGACACCACCCAGATCAGCGGTAATCGCGAGCTGCCGAAGGTGATGTACGTGGTGCCGTGGCGCAAGGCGGACCCGGGGAGTTCAGCGGTCGGCCGCCCAACAGCCTGCTCGACGAGGCGCTGACGCCGGTGGACCGCGACGTCTTCAAGCGCCAGAACCGCTACTACTCGGCGCTGCAGGGTGAGCCAGGGTCGTCCAGATCACAGCCTGGAGCCGCGGGCGAAGCCCCGGCGGCGCCAACAACCAAGGATGAGAAGTAGGTCGCGGTATCGAACGTTTGCGGCACTTTAGTTTGAACGTCTTAGGTAGACCATAGCGGCATGGCACGGGAGTCATAGATATGTTCAGTCACATAGTCCGGTTCTTCCAGGGCGGCGGGGAGATGATGTACCCGATCGCCGCGGTGCTCGTGGTGGGTCTGGCGATCGCGCTCGAACGCTGGATCTACCTCACGATCACGGCGGTGGGCAACCGCACGCTGTGGAATGAGATCTCGCCACTACTGGCGCAGGGCAACTTCCGCCAGGCGGTGCAGCTGACTTCCAAGTCGATCGGCTGCCATCGGCCAGATCCTCAGTTACGGCCTGGCGCGCATCTCCTCGGCGCGCCGGCGCGAGGATATCGAGAAGGCGATGGAAGAGAGCCTGATGGATATCGTGCCGCGCCTCGAGAGGCGCACCCACTACATCGCGACCTTCGCCAATATCGCGACGCTGCTCGGACTGCTCGGCACGGTGTTCGGCCTGATCAACGCCTTCGCCGCGGTCGCGACGGTCAATCCGGCGGAGAAGGCCAACCTGCTCTCGGCCAGCATCTCGGTGGCGATGAACTGCACCGCCTTCGGACTGCTGACCGCGGTGCCGCTGCTGCTGATCCATGCGGTGCTGCAGACCAAGACCACGGAGCTGATCGACAGCCTGGAGATGGCCTCGGTCAAGTTCCTCAACGCCGTGACCGAGCGGGCGCCGCAGCCGCAGCCGGCTGCGGCCTGACGCGCGCGCAGCACTGACCGATTCAGAGCCAGAGTATGCGCCGCTCACCTAGCGTCCGCAGAATGATGCGCCATCAGCGGCGGCCCGCCGAGCTGATGCTGGTGTCGATGATCGACATCTTCACCGTGCTGGTGACCTTTCTGCTGATGACCGCGGTGTTCTCGCGCACCGTGATTCTCGAGCTCAAGCTGCCGCCGTCCAATGCGCAGTTCCAGGAGCCGCCGCCGGGATTGCAGCTGGAAGTGACCGTGCGCAAGGACACGCTGCAGGTCGGCGACCGCAACTCCGGACCGCTGGCTGCGTTCCCGAACAAGGACGATGCCTACGACTTCGATGCGCTGTCGTAGTATCTGCAGCAGGTGAAGTCGAAGTTCCCCGACAAGACCGATGCCACGATTCTGCTCGAGCCGGACACGGCCTACGACACGGTGGTGCAGGTCATGGACCGGATGCGGGTGCTGGAGGTCAATGCCGGCCTGAGCGTGCTGCAGTACGAGCTGTTTCCCGACATCTCGATCGGCGACGCCCCGGTGATGGCGGCGGGCGCAGCGCCGGCCGTGGCGCCGACCGGCGTCGCCAGCCCGGCCGCAGGCACCAACACCATGACGGAGAGCGCACATGAGCATGTCGAACCGTGCCCGGCGGATGCTGCAGCATCAGCTGCGCCATCGTGCCGATGCCGAGCTGAACCTGATCCCGATGATCGACATCCTGAGCGTGATGGTGTCGTTTCTGCTGGTGTACTCGACCAACGTTGAGGTGCTGCAGAACACCAAGGCGATCGAGATCCCGCAATCGATCGCGGAGCGGCAGCCGCGGCAGACCGTGGTGGTGATGCTCACGAAGGACGAGCTGTACGTGCAGGGCGAGCCGATCGCGCTCGGTGGCCGAGATCCGCGCCACCGACGGCGACATCATCGCGCCGCTGCGCGAGGCGCTGAAGCGGCCGACGCTGGTCGGTCAGGAGGTCACGGAAGAGGATCTGGCCGAGCCGCGAGATCACCGTGATGGGCGACAAGGCATTGCCCTACGAGGTGCTGAAGAAAGTCATGCGCGACCTGTACCGACGCCGACTATGGCCGCATCTCGCTGGCCGTCCTGCAGAAGGACAAGCCGGTGCCGCGCCGGCGCAGTGCGGCCTTCCTGATGCAGGACCAAGTGCATGCAGCTCGTCGAGTACTACCGTCAGCTACGACCTGCCCTGGGAGATCGATCCCGAGGATCAGCGCCGGCTGCGCCGCCTGCTGACCGCGGGCCTGCTGCTGCTGCTGCTGTTCGGGGTGATCCTGCCATTCATTCATCTGCCCCAGCTGACCGAGGCGCCGGAGGCCGTGCCCGAGCGCCTGGCGCGGCTGATGGTGGAGGAGAAGCCCAAGCCGCCGCCGCCGGTGGTCGAGCAGCCCAAGCCCAAGCCCGAAACCAAGCCGGTGCCGGTGCCGAAGCCGGTCGACAAGACGGCGGAGGCGCGCAAGAAGGCGCTGAACTCGGGATTGCTCGAAATTGCAGGACGAGCTGGCCGATCTGCGGCAGAACGTCGATCTGACGCCGCTCGGGCAAACCAAGAACCTTCAGGGCGCGGTCGGCCAGGACAGCCACGCCGAGCGCTCGCTGATCGCCTCCAAGGCGGGCGCCGCCTCGGCCGGCATCGTGACCACCGCCAATGCCAGCCGCGGGTTCGGCACGCGGCGCGGGCTCGCTCAGCGGGCACGACACCACCGCGGTCAATTCGCGCATCGTCGCCGCCGGCGCCGGCGGCAGTCTCGCCAAGGGCGGCAGCGGCAAGCCGTCGCGCAGCGAGGAGGAGATCGCGCTGGTGTTCGACCGCAACAAGGGCGCGATCTATGCCCTGTACGGGCGCGCACTGCGCGATAGCCCCGATCTGCAGGGCAAACTTGTGCTCGAGTTCACGATCGCCCCGTCCGGCGAAGTGACAGAATGCCACGTAGTGTCCAGTGAGCTGAAGAATGCCGACCTGGAGAGCAAGATCGTGGCGCGCGTGAAACTGTTCCGGTTCGAACCCAAGGATGTGGCGGTGATCACCACCACGAAACCGATCGAGTTCGTGCCGACAACCTGAGCGGATGGTCGTGAATCTGCAGTCCGAAATCGAATACTTCAGCGAGCTGCAGCCGGTCGATCAGGCGCGGCTGCTGGCGGTGTTCCTGCACGAGCTGGCGGTCGAGGCTCGCACCACCTACGGAGCGAACGTGGATCAGGTCCACGACGGCGCGCGCCTGCGCTTCGTCAATGAGATCGTCTGCCGTCTGGCGGCTTCATCGAGCAGCTGCTGGCGGACGATCAGACGCGGCCGGCCGATGACGTGGTCTGCGCATGCTGCTGTCACGCGCGCGCCGATGCGGTAGCCGAGAACCTGGTCTCAATGCCTACCGGCGGGCCATCCACGGCTTCGATCGCTACGACGCCACCGTCGCGAGACCACCCTAAGGACACAGCGATGACAGCCGCGCGCGCCGCCGTAACGTCGCGGTGTGCCGGTACAGTCGCTCAGTCAGCTGCTGATCCTGCTGCTCGCCTCGGTGCTGGTGCTGGCCCTGGCGCGGCGCATCGGCCTGCCCGCGATCCTGGGCTATCTGATCGTCGGTATCGTTGCTCGGTCCGATTCGCATTCGCGGTGCTGCCGAACGGCGCGCAGACGCGAGCTGATCGCCGAGATCGGCGTGGTGTTCCTGCTGTTCACGCTCGGGCTCGAGTTCTCCTTTCCGCGCATGGTGGCGATGCGACGCGAGGTGTTCGGGCTCGGCTCGGCGCAGACCGCTCGTCGTCGGCGGCGCGGGCGCGCTCGCAACCCACGCCGTCGGCGTCGGCTGGCCGAGCGCGATCGTGGTCGGCGGCGCGCTGGCGATGTGCTCCACGGCGATCGTGCTGCAGCAGCTCGGCGATCAGGACGAGCTCAACCGCACGCACGGTCGCCTGTCGTTCGCGGTGCTGCTGTTTCAGGACCTGGCGTTCGTGCCGCTGCTGGCCCTGGCCACGGTGCTGACGCAGGGGCAGTCGGAGTCGCGGCGCGGCGCTGCTGCTGCGGCTGGTGGCCCTCGGACTGCTCGCCCTGATCGCCGTGCTCGCGATCGGCCGCTGGCGTGCTGCGGCCGCTGCTGTATGAAATCGCGCACAGCCGTCTGCGCGAGCTGTTCACGCTCACGGCGCTGCTGATCGTGCTGACCGCCGCCTGGATCACCCAGCGGCTCGGGACTGTCGATGGCGCTCGGCGCGTTCCTGGCCGGCATGCTGCTCGCCGAGACCGAATACCGTCACCAGATCGACGCCGTCATCCGGCCCTATCGCGAACTGCTGCTGGGTCTGTTCTACATCACGGTCGGCATGCTGCTCGACCTGAAGGTGCTGTTCGGCGATTTCCCACGCATTGTCGCGTCTGCTGCTGCTGCTGATCGTGGCCAAGGCGCTGCTGTCGGCGCTGACCACGCGGCTGTTCGGCATCGGCCGGTTCAAATCGCTGCGTACCGGGCTGGTGCTCGCCGGCGGCGGCGAGTTCGGCGTCGCGCTGCTGACGCTGCTGGCGCGCGCGCCCGGCCTGATACCGGCGCGTCCGACCCAGCTGCTGCTCGCGGTGGTGGTGCTCGGCATGATCGTGAGCCCGCTGATCATTCGCTACAACAAGCCGATCGCGCGCCTGCTGCTGCGCGAGGACGGTCCGCCGACCACGGCGATCGAGCGCGAGCAGGCCGCTACCACCGAGCTGGCCCGGCGCGAGCACGTGATCCTCTGCGGGTTCGGGCGCGTCGGTGGTCACCTCGCGCAGGTGCTCGATTCCCAGGGCTTCGAGTACCTCGCGGCCGATCTCGATCCGGCCAGCGTGCGTAGCGCGCGCCAGGCAGGCGTGCCGGTGGTCTGGGGCGACTGTGCCGACGAGGAGCTGCTGCGAAATCTCGGTCTGGATCTGGCGACCGTCGTGATCATCACGTTCGCCGAGCCGACGGTCGCGATCAGCGTGACACGCGCGGTGCGCCGCCTGCGCCACGACGTGCCGGTGCTGGTGCGCACCCAGGACGACTCGCGACTGGCCGAACTGTCGGCGGCCGGCGCCACGGAAGTGGTCCCCGAGACCTTCGAAGCGAGTCTCACCCTGGTGTCGCAGGCGCTCACGCTGCTGCATCTGCCCGCGGCGCAGGTCGGCCGGGTGGTCGACCAGCTGCGCAACCAGCGCTACGCGACGCTGCGTACGCGCTCGGGCCTGCCGCCGCTCGAGCCCGATGCCGAGGAGTCGGCCGAGCAGCTGCGTTCCGTGGTGCTGCCGCCCGGCGGGTGGGCGGTCGGTCGCCAGCTTCAGGAAATCCGGGATCGTGGCGCCGAAGTCTCCTTCACCGCGATCCGCCGCCACGGCATCACCGGGCGCGAGCCGGCTGGAGACACCGAGCTGCGCGAGGGCGACATAGTGGTGATCTACGGTATCCCCGAGGCGCTCGAACACGCCGAAGCCGTGTTGCTGGCCGGGTAGAGCGCGGTCGGCGCCGGCGCCGGCGCCCGGCCGAGGCTCGGGCGGTCGCCGGCTCCGCTTCGGGTAGAATCCGGCCCCCCATGGATCACGACGACATCCAGTTCCCGACGCGTCATCACCCGCTGCGGGAAGACGTGCGCGCGCTCGCGCAGCTCATGGACGATGTGCTGCGCGAGCAGGGCGGTGAGGAACTGTGGCAGCTGGTGGACCAGGATCGGCTGACCGCGAGCCGCTGGCGCGCCGGGGTGCCCGGCGCCGCCGAGGCGCTCGCGGTGCGGGTGCGCGGGCGGCCGCCGCGCGTGGCGCGCGAGCTGGTGCGGGCGTTTTCGGCGTGGTTTCAGCTGGTGAACGTGGCCGAGAAGGTGCACCGCATCCGGCGCCGGCGCGAGTATTTTCAGCAGGACAGCGAGCGGCCGCAGCCCGGCGGCGTCGAGGACGCACTCGCCGAGCTCAAGTCCTCGGGCCTGGGTCTGCCGGAAGTGCTGTCGTTGCTCGCGCAGCTGTCGATCGAGCCGGTGCTGCTGGCACATCCGATGAAGTCGACCCGGCGCACCAGCCTGCGGCGCCAGCAGCGCATGGCGAGGCGGCTGCTCGAGCGCGACAACGCCACGCTGGCCCCGAACGAGAAGCGCGCGCTGCTCGATCGCATCCGCACCGAGGTCAGCGCCGACTGGCAGACCGAGGAGCATCCGCGCGAACGCCTCACGGTCGCCGACGAGCGCGAACATGCGATCTTCTACCTGGTGGAAGTGCTGTATCCGATCATCCCGGCGTTCTACCAGGAGATCGCCGCGGCGCTGGGCAAGCTCTACGGCGTCTCGCTCCGAGACCATCGAGCTGCCGGTCATCGTGCGCTTCGGCACCTGGGTGGGCGGAGACATGGAGACCTCGGCCGATGTGCACGCCAAAAGCATCCGCGACACGCTCTCGCGCGCCCAGCAGGTCATCATCAATACCTACTATGACGAGTGCCTGCAGCTGTCGCAGACGCTGTCGCAGAGCGCGAGCCGCATCGGCATCTCCAGCAGCGTGATGCGGCGGGTCGAGGAGTACCGAACGCTGCTGCCCGGCGCCCAGGCCATCACACCGGCGCGCCACGATCGCATGCCGTATCGGGTGCTGCTCGGGCAGATCGCCGAGCGCCTGCACGCCACCTACGACGGCCGTTCCAACGGTTATCAGCAGCCGGCCCAGTTCCGCTCCGATATCGCTCTGATCACGCAGAGCCTGCTCGCCAACCGCGGCGCGCACGCTGGCTACTATCAGGTGCGACGACTGCTGTATCGCATCGATACGTTCGGCTTTCACCTGGCGACGCTGGACGTGCGCGCGCACACGGCGGTGCATCACGCGGTGCTGGCCCAGGGGCTGGATGATCCGGACTGGACCGGCCGCAGCGCCGCCGAGCGGCACGTGCGGCTGGTGGAGGTGCTCGAGCGCGACATCGGGCCGACCGGCAGCTTCGATGCGCTCGGCAAGCGCACGCTCACGGTGTTCGATGCCATTACCCAGTGCCGCCATCGCTACGGCGACGAAGCCATCGGGCTGTACATCGTCAGCGGCGTGGCCCAGGCCGACGACGTGCTCGCGCCGCTGGTGCTGGCGCGCTGGGCCGGCGCCTACGACAAGAGCAAGGGCGAGGTGGCGCTCGACGTGGCGCCACAGTTCGATCGCGTCGATACCCTGGAGCGCTGCGGCGCCGTCATCGCGTGAATTGCTGGAGGATGGCGTCTACAAACGTCATCTGGAGGCTCGCGGCCGGCTGCAGACGGTGCTGATCGGTTTCTCCGACAGCAACCAGGAGAGCGGCATGGTCGCCTCGCGCTTTGCCGCCTATCGCGCGCAGCGCCACCTCACCGAGGCGCTGCGCAAGGCGAACAAGCAGCACGTTCTGTTCTACAGCCGCGGCGGCAGCATCGCGCGCGGCGGCGGCCGCATCGATGCGCTGCTGCGGGCCGCGCCCGCCGAGTCGATCAATGGCGTACTGCGCTTCACCGAGCAGGGGGAGAGCATCAGCCAGAACTACGGCCTGCTGCCGAACGCGATGCGTACCCTGGAGCGGGCCTTCAGCACGCTCGCGCTGGCGACGCTGGCGGTGAAGCGCGGCATCGCGGTGCGCGAGGGCGTCGCGCTGGCCGAGTGCGTTGGCCTGGTGGCCGGCCACAGCGCCCAGGCGTGGCGCTGCGCTGATCTTCGAGCAGCCGCAGTTCCTCGATTTCTTTCGCGCGGTCACGCCGATCGACGTCATCGAGCGCATGCAGATCGGCGCCTACGCGGCGCAGCGCAGCGAACGCGGCGGCGTCGAGGCCATCCGGCCGGCGCTGTGGGTGCTCGCCTGGTCACAATCCCGTCACATGCTGCCGGCCTGGTTCGGCGCCGGCGCCGGCCTGGAGTTGGCGCGCGCCGAGCGCGGCATCGAGCTGCTGCGGCGCTGCTACCGCGGCTGGCCGTTCTTTCACAGCCTGATCGACGACATCGAGGCGATGCTGGCGCGCGCCGACCTGAACGTGGCGGGCCATTATGACCGGCTGGCGCCGCCGGATCTGCGCCATTATGGCGCGCAGCTGCGCGAGGAGTATGAGCGCTGTCGCGCGCTGGTGCTGGAGATCAAGGAGAGCATGGCGCTGCTGGACACCGATCGCACGCTGCAGCGGGGCATCCTGCTGCGAAACCCCTACATCGACCCGATGCATTTCATGCAGGTCGATCTGCTGGAGCGCTGGCGCGCCAGCGGCCGGCAGAACCGCGAGCTGTTCGAGGCGCTGCAGGCGAGCGTCAGCGGTATCGCTCGCGGCCTGCAGACCAGCGGCTAGGCTGGCGACGCCCGCCCGGGTACCGCGGTAACTCGACCCCCGGGGTCCGCATATAACAAGCCCGCACCATGGTCATAACCGGGCGCGCGTTTATCCGCCGCTGCCGCGACCTTAGAGTAGCCGCTCGGCCAATCCCGGCCGATCCGAGCAGGCGCGTGTACCGGTACGACCAAATCGACCAGACCCTGGTCAACGAGCGGGTGGCCCAGTTCCGGGACCAGACCCGGCGTTTTCTGGCGGGCGAGCTGAGCGAGGACGAGTTCCGCCCGCTGCGGTTGCGCAACGGGCTGTACATCCAGCGCTTCGCACCGATGCTGCGCATTTCGATCCCGTACGGGCTGCTGTCCACGGTGCAGCTGCGCATGCTGGCGCACATTGCGCGCACCTACGATCGCGGCTACGGCCACTTCACTACGCGGCAGAACATCCAGTTCAACTGGCCGCAGCTCGAGCGCGTGCCCGATATCCTCGCCGATCTGGCGACCGTCGAGATGCACGCCATCCAGACCAGCGGCAACTGCATCCGCAACATCACCGCCGACCATCTGGCGGGCGTGGCGTCCGATGAGCTCGCCGATCCGCGGCCGTACTGCGAGATCATCCGGCAGTGGGCCGCGCTGCACCCGGAGTTCAGCTACCTGCCGCGCAAGTTCAAGATCGCGGTGACGGCGTCCCCGGCGGATCGGGCCGCGGTGGAAATTCACGACGTCGGCGTGCGCCTGCGGCGCGGTGCGGGCGGGCAGATCGGGTTCGAGATCCTGGCCGGCGGCGGCCTCGGCCGTACGCCGATCCTGGGCAAGGTCATCCGAGCGTTTCTGCCGCAGCCCGACCTGCTGGCCTACCTCGAGGCGATCCTGCGCGTCTACAACCGCCACGGGCGGCGCGACAACATCCACAAGGCGCGCATCAAGATCCTGCTGCGCGCGCTTGGCGTTGAGGAATTCACCCGCCAGGTCGAGCACGAGTTCGAGACCAGTCGCGAGTTTGCGCCGCGTCTGGAAGCCCATGAGGTCGAGCGCATGCGCGCTTTCTTCGCACCCCCGCCCTACCTGCGGCTCGAGGGCAGCCTGCCGGCGAGCGGCAGCGCCCCCGCTAGCGGCGCGCCCGCCTATGACGCCTGGCTGCGCTACAACACGCGCCGGCACAAGGTCCCGGGGTATCGCGTCGTGTTCGTGTCGGTGAAGAAGCACGGCGAGCCTCCCGGCGACATGACCGCCGCACAGATGGAGGCGCTCGCCGGGCTCGCCGATCGCGTCAGCTTCGGCATGGTGCGCGTCACGCACGACCAGAACCTGGTGCTGGCCGACGTGCCGCAATCGGCGCTGCCGGGGGTGTGGCGCGAGCTCGATGCGCTCGGACTTGCGACCCCGAACATCGGCACCCTGACCGACATGATCTGCTGCCCAGGGCTCGATTTCTGCAGCCTTGCGAACGCCGGATCGATCGGCATCGCGAAGCAGATTCACGAGCGTTTCGACGATCTGGACTACCTGTACGACCTGGGCCCGATCGAGATCAAGATGTCGGGCTGCATGAACGCCTGCGGTCACCATCACATCGGCCACATCGGCATTCTCGGCGTCGATAAGCATGGCAAGGAGTGGTACCAGATCACGATCGGAGGCTCCTCGGCCGCCCCGGCCGCACTCGGCGAAGTGATCGGGCCGTCGGTGCCGAAAGACCAGGTGGCCGACACCATTGCCCGGCTGCTCGACGTCTACGTGCGCGAGCGCCACGGTGAGGATGAGCGGTTTCTCGATACCGTGCGGCGCATCGGCATCGAACCATTTCAGGAGCGGGTGTATGAGGCGAGTGCTACGGCGGCGTGAGCTGGTAGCCGACGATGTCTGCTACCCCGGCGAGCTGGCCGGCCCGCAGGCCCGTTCGGTGCAGCCGGCCGCGGAATTCCTCGCCGCGCCGAACGCCGCCCAGGCCGATGCGGCCGGAGCCGCCGTCCTGCTCGGTCCGGCCGATGAGATCGAACCGCTGGCACCGCACCTGGCGCGGCTCGACCTGATCGTCGTGACGTTCCCGAAGATCGGCGAAGGGCGCGGCTTTTCCCAGGCCCGGCTGCTGCGCCAGCGTTATCGTTACGCGGGCGAATTGCGCGCGCGTGGCGCGATCAAGCGCGACCAGCTGTTCTTCCTCGCGCGCTGCGGTTTCGACAGCTTCGACCTGGATCCGACCGAGGACCTGCCGGCCGCGCTCGCGGCGCTCGACGTCTTCAGCGTCGCCTACCAGGATGGCAGCGACGCGGTAGTGCAGGTCCGGCGGCGCGCAGGCCACGCCTGATCCGCAGCGCGCCGGCGCTTCATCGACGCGCCCCCGGCCGCATCAATTCCGCCTTTGTCTGACGCGCTTGTCGGCCGGTGCGCAGGCCCGGCCCGTGGCGCGTGCGCTATCATGTCATCGTGTCGTGGTAAGTTCGGGACCGTTGGCCAGCGGCGGTTGCTCCTGGCACAGATGTGAGTGCGCCAGCTAGTCATTCGGGGTAAGCGTGCGGGACGGAACAGGGCCGGCTATTTGGAACCAACGGCTCACCGAGCCGGCGTCAGCCGTTGACCCGGATCTGCTGAGCGACCCGCTGGCGCTCGAGGCGCTGGCCGAGGGCCGCAGTGGCGACCCGTTCGGGGTGCTCGGTCCCCACGCCTCGACGCACGGCACCGCGGTGCGCGCCTATCTGCCGCCGGCCCTGGGCGTCGAGGCGATCGGTCGCAACGGCGCGCTGCTCTCGGCGCTGCAGCCGTTGCAGATCCCGGGCCTGTTCGCCGGCGTGATTCCCTCCGGCGCCGATTACCTGCTGCGCATCCATTGGCCGAGCGGCCTGGTGCAGGAAACCGAGGACCCGTATTCGTTTGGTCTGCTGCTGGGCGACCTCGATATCTATCTGCTCGCGGAAGGCAGCCACCTGGAACTGGGCCGCTGCCTCGGCGCACAGCCGATGACGATCAACGGCATTGCCGGGGTGCGGTTCGCCGTCTGGGCGCCGAATGCACAGCGTGTATCGGTGGTGGGCGACTTCAACGGCTGGGACGGTCGCCGGCATCCGATGCGCAAGCGGGTCGAGGCCGGGGTGTGGGAGCTGTTCCTTCCACGGCTGCCCACCGGCACGCTGTACAAGTACGAAATCCTCGGGCCGTACGGACTGCTGCCGCTCAAGGCCGATCCGGTGGCACTGCAGATCGAAGCCCCGCCGCGCACCGCCTCGGTGGTGCCGGATGCCACACCGTTTCACTGGAATGATGAGCATTGGATTGCGGCCCGCGCGGCCAACGGCGCGCTGCTGAACCAGCCGTTGTCGATCTACGAGCTGCACGCCGGATCCTGGCGTCGCGTCGCGGAGCAGGGCTGGCGGCCGCTGACCTGGGACGAGCTCGGCGATCAGCTGATCGGCCATGTCATCGCGCTGGGCTTCACGCACATCGAATTGCTGCCGGTGATGGGGCACCCGTTCAGCGGTTCCTGGGGCTACCAGGTGCTCAGCCAGTATGCGCCGCAGGCCACGTTCGGTGACCCGGCCGCCTTTGCGCGTTTCGTCGATCGCTGTCACACCGCGGGTATCGGCGTGATTCTCGACTGGGTGCCGGGGCACTTCCCGACCGACGCGCACGGCCTGGCCCAGTTCGACGGCACCGCGCTGTACGAGCACACCGACCCGCGCGAGGGCTTTCATCAGGAGTGGAACACTGCGATCTATAACCTCGGCCGGCGCGAGGTGCACGCATTCCTGGTGTCGAGCGCGCTGCACTGGATCGAGCGCTATCACGTCGATGGCCTGCGAGTCGACGCGGTCGCCTCGATGCTCTACCGTGATTACGCGCGCCGCGAAGGCGAATGGATCCCCAACAAGTATGGCGGCCGCGAGAACATCGAGGCGATCGATTTCCTGCGCTATCTGAACGACGCCGTGGCGCAGCGATTTCCCGGCGCGCTGGTGATTGCCGAGGAATCCACCGCCTGGCCCGGAGTCACGCGCTCGACCCGGGACTGGGGGCTCGGATTCTCGTACAAATGGAACATGGGGTGGATGCACGACACGCTGCGCTACATGAAGCACGATCCGGTGCATCGCGCCTACGACCACCACGACATGACGTTCGGGCTGCTGTATGCGTTTTCCGAGCGCTTCGTGCTGCCGCTCTCGCACGATGAAGTGGTGCATGGCAAGGGCTCGCTGATCGGGCGCATGTCGGGCGATACCTGGCAGCGGTTCGCGAACCTGCGCGCCTACTTCGGTTTCATGTGGACCCAGCCCGGAAAGAAATTGCTGTTCATGGGCGGCGAATTCGCGCAGGACTGGGAATGGGACCACGATGGCCAACTCGACTGGGTGGCGCTCGATCATCCGTTGCACCGCGGTGTGCAGACGCTGGTGGCGGATCTGAATCGGGTGTATCGGCAGGAGCCGGCGCTGCACGTGTTCGACTGCGACAGCGCCGGCTTTCGCTGGATCGTGGCCGACGACTACAGCAACAGCATCTACGCCTATTACCGCCAGGGCCACGCCGATTCGGCGCCGGTCATCGTGGTGTGCAATTTCACGCCGGTTCCGCGCCTGCACTACCGCCTCGGCGCCCCGCGCGCCGGGGTCTGGCATGAGATCCTGAATACTGATTCGGAGCTCTACGGCGGCTCCAATCTGGGCAATGGCGGCCGGCTGGAGGCCAGCACCGCGCCTTCGCACGGGCAGCCGTTCTCGCTCGAGCTAACACTACCCCCGCTGGGCACGGTATTGTTGCGCCACGGGGGTGATCGTCATTGAGGATCGCCGTGCATGCCGTCCGACCTGCCGAAAGCCCCACTCGCGGGACCGCCTATCCGCTCGGGGCCACCGCCGATGCCGAGGGCTGTAATTTTGCCGTCTATGCCGGCGATGCCGAACGGGTGGATCTGTGCCTGTTCGATCCCGGCGGGCGGCAGGAACGGCGGCTGTCGCTGCGCGAATGCACCGACGGGGTCTGGCACGGGTATGTGACCGGGACGACGCCCGGCCAGCTCTACGGCTATCGCGCGCACGGACCCTACCAGCCGGAGCAGGGCCATCGCTACAACGTC